>NZ_JAKKDO010000003.1:0-4800000 GCF_021728735.1 Pseudonocardia sp. WMMC193
CCGTCGTGGCGTAGGAGATGTCCAGATAAGTGGTGGCCTGCAGTTCAGCCAGGCGACCTGGGAGGACTTCGGCGGCACCGCGCACGCCCCGCGCGCCGACGCCGCGACCAGGGAACAGCAGATCGCGGTCGCCACGAAGGTCCGCGACCAGCGCGGCGGCTACGGCAGCTGGCCCGCCTGCGCCCGCAAGCTCGGACTCCCGCGATGACCCCCGCGACGACCCCCGAACAGACCCTCGCGAGCACCCCCGCGATGAGTCCCACGATGACCCCCGCACCTGGGAGCAGCGCCCCGCCGAGCCCCGCCTACCCTTGGGGGTCATGACCCCGCCCGAGCCCCCCGCGCCGTCGTCCGAGGGGGGCGCGCGCATCGGGAACCGCTACCGCCTGGAGGAGCGCATCGGCGCCGGGGCGATGGGCGCGGTGTGGCGCGGGACGGACGAGCTGCTCAACCGCACCGTCGCGATCAAGGAGCTGATCGTCGCGGGCGCCCCGATGGGCCACGGGAACGACGCCGCCGAGGAGTCCCGCCAGCGGCTGCTGCGCGAGGGCCGGATCGGGGCGCGTCTGCAGCACCCGCACGTCATCAGCATGTTCGACGTCGTGGTGCACGACGAGCGGCCCTGGCTCGTCATGGAGTACCTCCCCAGCCGCTCGTTCGCGGTGGTCCTGGGGGAGAAGGGCCCGATGACGCCGAAGGACGCCGCGGCCGTCGGCGTGCAGATCGCGGACGGGCTGGCCGCGGCGCACGCGGCCGGGGTGGTGCACCGCGACATCAAGCCCGGGAACGTCCTGATCGCCGAGGACGGCCGCGCCAAGATCACCGACTTCGGCGTCTCCCGCGCCGTGGACGACGTGCAGCTCACCCGCACCGGCATGATCGCGGGCACCCCGGCCTTCCTCGCCCCCGAGGTGGCGCGCGGCCAGGAGCCGACCAGCGCGTCGGACGTGTTCGCGCTCGGCGCCACGCTCTACGCCGCGGTCGAGGGCGAGCCGCCGTTCGGACTGGACGACAACGCCTACGCCCTGCTCCACAAGGTCGCGACCGGCCGCATCCGCCCGCCGGAGCACGCGGGCGCGCTGACCGCCCTGCTCATGCGCCTGATGGCCAACGAGCCCGGCGACCGGCCCACCGCGTCGCAGGCCAGGGACGCCCTGTCCGCGATCGCGGCGGGCGGGTCCGCGGCCGGGATGGTGGCGACGGCGCCGGTCACGCAGGTCGCCGCAGTAGCGTCCCCGCCGCCGCCGGAGGGTCCGCGCACCCTCACCGACCTGCCCGCCGCGCCCCCGCCGAGCACGCCCCCGACCCGCCGCCGGTGGGTCCCGATCCTCGTCGGCGTGCTGGCCGTGCTGGTGGTGGGCGCCGGCGTCCTGATCGGTGCGCTGCGCGCGAACACCGGGCAGCAGGAGGACCCGCCGCCGGTCGCGGCGGGGCCGACCACCACGGCCGCGCCGCGCACCACCACCGCCGCGCCGACGACCACGACGCCCCGCCCCACCACCACGACCCCGACGACGACCCCCGCGAGCGACGGCGCGGTGGCCTTCGTGCAGGACTACTACGGGCTGCTGCCCGAGGACCCGGACGCCGCGTTCGTACGGCTCAGCCCGCAGGCGCAGGCGGCCTCGGGCGGGATCTCCGGCTTCCGGAACTTCTACGCGGGCATCCGGGACGTGCAGGTGCAGAACGCCCGCAGCTCGGGGAACGGCCAGGTCTCGGCCACCATCGTCTTCACCAGGGCGGACGGCTCCACCAGCAGCGAGCCCTACACGTTCACCGTGCAGGACGACCTGATCCAGTCCTTCTCGCGGGCCTGAGCGGACCGCCGCCTCACGCCGTCTGGGAGGCCGGTTCCTGCAGGTGCGCGGTGACCCACCCCACCACCTCGCGGACGAACTGCGCCCGGTGGGCGACGGCGTGGGTCTCGTGGCCCTCGTCGTCGAAGAGCAGCAGCCGGGGGGTGGCGCCGCGCTGCTCCAGGGCCGCGACCATGCGCAGCGCCTCGCCCAGCGGGACGTTCGTGTCGTAGCGCCCGTGCACCACCATCAGCGGGGCCCGGATCTCGTCGACGGCGTGGATCGGCGACAGCGAGCGCAGCAGCTCGCGGTCCGCCACCGGGTCCCCGTACTTCGTGGTCGCCGACGACGCGATCCACGGCTCGGTCTCGGCGTAGAAGGTCTCGAGGTCGCTCATCCCGCACACGTCCACACCCACCGCGAACAGCGACGGGAACCAGGCCAGTGCGACGAGCGTGAGGTACCCGCCGTAGGACCGCCCGGACACCCCGATCCGGTCCGGGTCCGCGAGCCCGGACGTGCGCAGGAACGTGACGGCCGCCCGCACGTCGGTGATGGCGGTGAACCGCTGGTCCAGGTCGTCCGCCTGGGAGAACGCGCGGCCGAACCCGGCCGAGCCGCGGACGTTCGGCGCGAAGACCTGCACCCCGGCCGCGACCAGCGCCTGGAACAGCGGGTGGAACACCGGCCGTTCCTGCGCCTCCGGCCCGCCGTGCAGCCAGATCAGCGTGGGCGCCGCGCCGTAGGCGGTGTGGGGCCGGAACAGCCAGCCGGTCAGCCCGAGCCCGTCCTCGCCGCGGAACTCGTGCAGCGTGGGTTCGACGAAGTCCTCGACCACCTCGATCTCGCCGGGGAGCACCGCGACCGGCTCGGCCAGGGGCACGTCCAGCGCGATCCGCGTGATGCCCGGCGGCATCGTGGGGCCCTCCGACGCGACGAGCAGCGTGTGCCCGTCCCGGGTGAACGCCAGCCCGGTCACGACGTCCCCGGGCTGGTCGGAGACCGGGGAGGAGAGCCCGTCCCGCAGGTCGACGAGCTCCAGCTCGCTGCGTCCGTCGACGTTCCAGGACAGCACGGCGCGGGCGCCCGCGGGGTCGAGCGCGTAGGCGTCCAGATCGTCTCCGCCGCGGGCGGCGACCTCCCAGGCCAGGGAGACGTCGTCGTCGGACACGGTGCAGGCGAGCAGCGCGGGGCGGTCCCGACCGGCGTCGGTGTGCAGGTAGAGGACGGACCCGGTGACGCCGAACCGCGCGTCCGCGACGGTGGCGTCGTGGCCGGGCAGCAGCTCCACCCGACGCCCGGTCCACAGGTCGATCAGCTCCAGGCCGCGGCGGCCGCGCCGCCCGGTCCGCACCACGACGATCCGTCCGTCCCGGCTCACCGCGCACACCACGGCGGCGGGCCCGGAGGCGAGGACCGTCGAGGACCCGTCCCGGACGTCGACGAGGCAGGCCGTGCCGTCCCCGTCCGGGCCGTAGATCGTGACGCCGACCTGGCGTCCGCTCGGCGACCACGCACCGAGGGTGACCGCGAGCGACCCGGCGGCGATCTCGCGGCGCTCCACCCCGTTCGGCGACAGCAGCAGGACCCGCGTCCGCTCCCCGCCGCCGGGGGCGATCTGCACGGCCAGCCACGCGCCGTCCGGCGACCACGAGAGGGCCACGACGTCGCAGGCCACGGTCGGGTCCACCTCGGTGTCCAACGGCGCGGCGGGCTCCTCGCCGAACGGCGCCACCCACGCCCGCGGCCGCCCGTCCCGGTCGGAGATCCAGGCCAGCAGCGTGCCGTCGGGGGACGGCAGCGGGGACCGGTAGGAGGGGACGATCAGCTGATCGCCGAGGTCACCGGCCAGTTGGGCGCGCCGCCGTTCGGTGAAGCTCTCCACTCATATCCCCCTCTCCTGCAACCACATCTCCAGCAGTGCTACCTGCCACAACGCGTTCGAACCCAGGTTGGTGCGCTGCGTGTTCGGATCCGCCAGCATCCGCTCCAGCCAGTCGCTGCGGACCAGCCCCCGGGCCTTGGCCACGGGATCGGTGACGGCGGCACGCACCCGTTCGAGGAACGGCCCCTCCAGGTGCCGGATGGCCGGTACCGGGAAGTATCCCTTCGGCCGGTCGATGACCGCGTCCGGGACGACGCCGCGGGCCGCCTTCTTCAGGACCCCCTTGCCGCCTTCGCTGAGTTTCAGTTCTGGTGGGCACGCCGCCGCCAGCTCCACGAGCTCGTGGTCCAGGAACGGGACCCGTGCCTCGAGCCCCCAGGCCATGGTCATGTTGTCGACGCGCTTGACCGGATCGTCCACGAGCATGATCGTGCTGTCCAGCCTCAGTGCCGCATCCAGTGTGCGCTCCGCCCCCGGCTGCGCGAAATGTGAGGTGATGAACGCGCGGCTGGGATCGTGGTCGAGCAGCCACTCGGGTTCGAGGATGGAGGCCAGGTCGCTGTGCGGCCGGTCGGTGAACACGGCCTGGTAGGCCTCCACGGCCTGGTCCCGCGGTGTGGCGGCCAGCGGCGGGTACCAGTCGTAGCCGGCGAACACCTCGTCGGCGCCCTGCCCGCTCTGCACGACCGTCACCGACTTGGCGACCTCCTCGCTGAGCAGGTAGAACGCCACACAGTCGTGGCTGACCATGGGCTCGGACATCGCCGTGATCGTGTCGTCGACGGCGGGGAGCATCCGGGCGGGGTCGACCAGGATCTGCTGGTGGTCGGTCCCGAACTCCTTGGCGACGATGTCGCTGTACTCGAACTCGTCGCCCTTCTCCCCGCCGGCGGCGTGGAAGCCCACGGAGAAGGTCTTGAGGTCCCGCTGCCCCTCCTGCGCCAGCAGCGCGACGATCAGGGACGAGTCGAGGCCGCCGCTGAGTAGCACCCCGACCGGCACGTCCGCGACCATCCGGCGCCGGACGGCGGCGCGCAGCCCCTCGAGCACGGCCTCGGTCCAGTCCGGCACGGACAGCCGTCGCTCGTGGACGGGGGTCCAGTAGACGTGGTCGGAGAACGTGCCGTTCGCCTCGTAGGTCCGCACGGTGGCGGGCGGCAGCTTCCGGACGCCGTTCAGGATCGTCCGCGGCGCCGGCACCACCGAGTGGAAGGTCATGTAGTGGTGCAGCGCGACCGGGTCGATGGACGTGTCGACCTCGCCCGCCGCCAGCAGCGCCGGCAGCGAGGAGGCGAACCGGATCCGGCGCGGGCCGGGGGAGTAGTACAGCGGCTTGATCCCCAGCCGGTCGCGGCCCAGGACGAGCCGCCCGGTGTCCCGCTCGGACACCGCGAACGCGAACATCCCCTTGAAGTGCTCCACACAGGCCGCGCCCCAGTGCGCGTAGGCCTTGAGCACGGTCTCGGTGTCCGAGTTCGAGAAGAACGTGTGCCCCGCGGCCTCCAGCTCGGTGCGCAGCTCGCGGTAGTTGTAGATGCAACCGTTGAACACCACGGCCAGGCCGAGCGCCGAGTCGACCATCGGCTGCGCCCCGCGCTCCGACAGGTCGATGATCTTCAGCCTGCGGTGCCCCAGCGCGACCGGCCCCGCGGCGTGCACCCCGGTCCCGTCCGGCCCCCGCCGTTCGAGGGCCTTGGTGATCCGCGCGACCACCGCCGGATCCGCCGCCTCCCCGTCGAACCGCATCTCGCCCGCGATACCGCACATGTGCCACTCCCTACCCGTGCGCGGCGAGTGGTGCCAGAGCACCACTCGCCGCGCACGACCTCAGCGCAAGATCCAGGTGTCCTTCGCCCCGCCGCCCCGCGACGAGTTGACGATCAGTGAGCCTGCCGGCGCGACCCGGGACAGGGTGGCGGGCACCACGTCGAGGTGCGCGTTGCCGCCGTACTGGCTCTGGAAGACGAACGCGCGCAGGTCGACCGCGCGCGGCTCCAACCGGCGCCCCGAGAAGGTCGGGTGCGTGGAGAGCTGCACCATGTCCTGCGCCACCCACCGCGCGGGCTCGGCGCGGATCTGCTTCTCCACCTCGGTGAGCTCGGAGCGCTCGGCGTGCGGGCCGATCACGATCCCGCTGCCGCCGTAGCCGTCGACCGGCTTGAGGACGAGCTCGTCCAGCCGGTCGAGCACCTCGGCGCGCCGCGCGTCGTCGACGCACGGGTAGGTCGGCACCGAGTCGAGCAGCGGCTCCTCGCCGAGGTAGAAGCGGATCATGTCCGGGACGTAGGCGTAGACCAGCTTGTCGTCCGCGAGCCCGTTGCCCAGGGCGTTGAGCAGCGCGACCCGCCCCTTGGCGACGGCGGCGGCCAGGGCCCGTCCGATCGGGCGCATGTCCGCGCCGCGCGAGGACATGAGGTCCTTCTCGTCCATCCGACGGTAGAGCGCGGAGAGCCGCCGCTTGCTGCCGACCGACACCAGGTAGACGCCCTCGTCGGTGACCTGCAGGTCCCGCGGGGTGACCACCGGGACCCCCATCTGCGTGGCGAGCAGCTCGTGTTCGAAGAACGCGGAGTCCGACGGGCCGGACGAGAGCAGCGCCACCTCGTCGTGCCCCGGGGTGCCGGTCTCGGTGGCGGAGAGCAGCGCGGCCCGCAGCCGCCCGGGCACGTCCTCCAACCCGACGACGCCGGTGGGCGGCTCGAGATCGCTCATCACCGACCGCACGAGCCGCCGGGACATGATCGAGTACCCGATGCCCGAGGGCACCCGCAGGTTGTCCTCCAGGACGAGCCAGTGGTCCGGGGCGTCTCGGACCAGGTCGATCCCGGCCACCGCGATCCGGACGACGTCCGCGGGCACGATCTCGCCGTTGCGGTGCCTGCCGGGTGCGTTGTCGAGCACGGCGGCCGGCACGATCCCGTCCCGGACGATCCGGCGGTCGCCGTAGGCGTCCCGCAGGAAGTGCTCGAGGGCCTGGACGCGCTGGCCGAGGCCGGGTTCCAGCGTCTGCCAGTCGTCCGCCGTGATGATCCGCGGGACCAGGTCCAGCGGGAACAGCCGACCGTCGTCCCCGAAGGTGACGCCGCGGGCGCGCTGCTCGGTCGCCAGCGCGGCCTCGGCCGCGACCAGGCCGCGCGGCCCGAGCCGGTCGAGCGCCCGGAACATCCAGCCGTAGGCGGGCAGCACGGTGCCGCCGTCGGAGACGGCCTCGTCGAAGGTGGCGGGGTGGTAGTCCTGCAGCAGGGCCTGGGCCAGCGGCGCCTCGACCGGCGGGTCGATCGCCAGCAGCCTGCCCTGGGTGTTCTCGATCAGGGCGTCGACGACGTCCACCAGCTCGCCGCGCCGCCCGTACATCCGCCGCTGCCGGGCCGCCCCGGACCCGCGCAGCAGCGTGCCCTGGGACAGCTCCAGGACCTGCTCCCAGTCGCCGAGCTCCTCCAGCTGCGGGCGCAGGCTCTGCACCAGCTGCCCGACGAGCAGCGGCGGGCTGACGAGCGTGGGCCCCGCCAGGTCGACGAGGTCGCCCTCCAGCCCGGACCGGGCGGCCCGCCAGGCCGCGGCCCGCAGCAGCTCCTGGCTGACCGCGGGCAGCGGCTGCCCCGCGTCGATCTCCTCGCGCGCCCGGCAGACCAGGGCACGGAACAGCCCGGCGATGAGCACGACGTCGTCCACCTCGGTGCACGCGTCGCACACCCGCAGCTCGACGGTCGGCACGTGCGCGCTGGGCCGGATGTCGAAGTAGAGCATCCCCGGGTCGGAGATGGTGCCGCTGGCGATCAGCTGAGCCACCATCGCGTCGTACTCGGCGCCCGTCTCGACCATCGCCGGCGGCCCCGCCGTGGGCCAACGCGACCACACCATGCTGCGGTAGCTGGCGTAGCCCGTGTCGTGCCCGCGCCAGTACGGGGAGCTCGCGGAGATCGCGAGCAGGATGCTCAGATACGGCGCCACCCGCCGCACGACCTGCACCGCGGTGTCCCGGTCCGGCACGTCCACGTGCACCTGCGCCCCGCAGATGTGCTGCTCGCGCACCAGCATCTGGTACTCGTGCTGCATCTTCTCGTAGCGGGCGCCCGCGGAGATGTCGTCCCCGGTCAGGTCGACGAGCGGGACGGTGCCCGCCGCGACGATCCCGAGCCCGCGCGGGCTCGCCACCGACTCCAGCCTGGCGCGGAGCCTGCGGAGGTGTCCGCCCAGCTCGTCGAGGGTCTCGCAGACCGGGGTGTTGGTCTCGACCAGCGAACGCTGCAGCTCCCGCGCGAACTCCGCCCCGTCGAGCTCGGGGAGCAGGACGTCGACCTCCGGCGCGGCGCGCCGGGTCGTGAGATCCACGACGTGGAACTCCTCCTCGACCCCGAGAAGGGGTCTCCCGGCGGCACTCATGCGAGTGACGCTAGGTGCGAATTGTTACGGGCGCATAGCCCCCAGACGGCCGCCACACCCGCTTGTACCCACCCCGGCGCCCCCTCAGCCGTAGGCCGCCTCGAAGAACGCCAGCTCCAGATCCACCGCCTCGCCGAACCGCCTGCTCACCCGGACGACGTGCGACGAGTGCGCGGCGGCCCGGTCGAACTCGGCCCGCAGGAAGTCCACCCACGCCGCGAACGCGGGGCCCCGGTGCAGGTCGATCCACTCCGCGGCGATCGGGTCGGCGGGCGTCGGCGCGTCGCGCGCCGCCCAGTCGAGGTAGAGCCACTCGGCCACCAGCAGCACGGCGAGGATCTCGGCGTAGCTCGCGTCCGCGCGCGCGGTGTCCATCAGCTCGACGAACCCGCGGGTCGGGGCGGCGAGCCCGGCCGTGGCCTCGGTTTCGGCCGAGACGCCGAGCGTGCGGAACGAGGACAGGAAGAACTCGTGCTCGTCGCCCGCGACCAGCCCGACCTGGCGGGCGTGGACCACCCGCGCGGCGGGATCGTCGCAGGTCGCGACGGCCGCGCCCATCAGGGCGAGGAACGCGTCGCAGAACTGGAAGTCCTGCACGAGGTAGCGGGCGAGGACCGTCCGGTCCACCGTGCCCGCCCACAGCTCGTCGACGAACCGGTGCCCGACGGCGGCGGCCCAGGTCTCGGCGTGGGTCCTGCGGAGCTCTTCGGAGAACGACACGGGGATCAAGTCTCGCCGACGACCGTCGCGTACTCGTCGGGGGTGTTGACGTTGACCAGTGACCGCAGCGCGGGATCGGCCGCGGCCAGCGCGGGATCCGCCAGCAGCTCCGCGGCCTCCACCCGGCGGACGTCGACGGTCGCGAACAGGTCGGGCGGTCGGCTGCGGCCCGCGGTGAGCAGGTCGGCGACGGTCGCGGCGAGCCCCACCCGGTACGCCGCGGCGAGGGGCTGGTGGTGGCCGTGCGCCACCGGGAGCAGCACGTCGTGGTCCCCGAGCAGGTCCAGCACCCGCCGGACGTAGGCCGGGTGCAGCAGCGGGAGGTCCACCGACGCGACGAACGCGGCGTCCGCCCGGCCCGCCACCGCGGCGAGCCCGGTCGCGATGCCCTGCAGCGGCCCGCGCCCCGCGACGGGGTCGGCGACGGTCTCGGCGCCGGTCGCCGGCAGGTCCTGCCCCGGCGCCCCCACCACGACCACCGGCCCGACGACGCCGCCGACGGTCGCGACGACGTGCGCCAGCAGGGGCGTGCCGCGCCAGTCCAACCACGCCTTCGACCGGCCCATCCGGGACGAGCGTCCACCCGCCAGCACGATCCCCGCCGCCCGCACCCGGTTCCCCCTGTCGTCGCCCCGCCGCACGGCTGCCAGCATGCCGCAGGCTCCTGCCCGGCCCGGCCCTGACGCTCGGGACGCCCAAGCACCGCTCAGCGACGCTTGGGACGCCCAAGCGTCAGCCGCCACCCACCACCGGAGCCGCGATCCGCATCACCCGCCCGTCCGCGCCCAGCTCCCCGCCCAGCATCTCCACCTCGCCCGCCGCGACCCGCTCGGCGGTCCAGGCGCAGGCCAGGGCGTCGAGGCAGTCGTCGAGCCGGGCGCCTGCGGGGAGGTCGGTGAACACCGACGGCGACACCCAGGTGCCCAGCGCGGCGAGCCGTCTGCCGACCCCGCGGGCCGTCTTCTTCGAGGCGAAATCACCGGGGAGCAGCCCGCGGAACGCCAGCTCGGGCGAGGCCTCCACGACCGTCGGCGGC
This sequence comes from Pseudonocardia sp. WMMC193, assembly GCF_021728735.1. Lineage (NCBI taxonomy): Bacteria > Bacillati > Actinomycetota > Actinomycetes > Pseudonocardiales > Pseudonocardiaceae > Pseudonocardia > Pseudonocardia sp. WMMC193. The sequence continues at coordinate 9,821 of NZ_JAKKDO010000003.1, forward strand.
AGGTCGACGGACAGCCAGTCCAGGATCTGCCGCCGGATGTTCCAGGTCTGGATGCTGATGCCCTTGCCGGTGAGCCGCCGCGCCACCGCGACGGCCTCGGCGTGCGAGGCGGCCTGCAGCACCGGCAGCGGGGGCGCCGGGAAGATCGACGACCGGGCCCGGCCCAGCCGGGCCGCGGCCAGCCCGTCGCACGGTCGCCACCCGGACACCGGCACCGCGAGCGGGATGTCGACCGCCACCGCGTCGCAGCCCGCCGTCAGCGCGACGACCTCGGCGGCCGAGACCACGACGTCCCACCGGACGGGTGCGAGCCGGACCACGACCCACCCTCCGGGCACCCCGTCCACACCGGCGACCCTCATGAGGCAGGATTCTCGTCGTGCGCGTCTACCTCGGCAGTGACCACGCCGGTTTCGAGCTCAAGGCGGCCCTGGTGAAGCACCTGGGCGGCAAGGGATACGACGTCGTGGACGTCGGCGCCCTCACCTACGACCCGGAGGACGACTACCCCGCCTTCTGCATCGACACCGCGCGGAAGGTGGTGAACGACCCGGGCAGCCTCGGCGTCGTCATCGGCGGGTCGGGCAACGGCGAGCAGATCGCCGCGAACAAGGTGAAGGGGATCCGCGCCGCCCTGGCGTGGAACGTCGACACCGCGAAGCTGAGCCGCGAGCACAACGACGCGCAGGTCGTCGGGATCGGCGCCCGCCAGCACACCGAGGCGGAGGCCTTCGCGATCGTCGAGGCCTTCCTCGCCACCCCGTTCAGCCACGGCGAGCGCCACCAGCGGCGCATCGACCAGGTGTCCGCGTACGAACGTGCCTGAGGGCCACACCCTCCACCGGCTCGCCCGCAGGCACCAGAAGCTCTTCGCGCGCAGGCCCGTGCGGGTCACCAGTCCGCAGGGCCGCTTCGCCGACTCCGCCGCCCTGCTCGACGGCCAGGTGCTCACCCGCGCCGAGGCCCACGGCAAGCACCTGTTCCACACCTTCGCCGCGGACCTCGTGGTGCACGTCCACCTGGGTCTCTACGGCACGTTCGACGAGGGCGAGCTGCCCGCGCCGGAGCCTCGCGGACAGCTGCGGATGCGGCTGGTCGGGGAGACCCACTTCGCGGACCTGCGCGGCCCCACGGCGTGCGAGCTGCTCACCCGCGCCGAGGTGAAGGCCATCCGGGAGCGTCTCGGCCCCGACCCGCTGCGCCGGGACTTCGACCCGGACCGGGTGTACGCCCGGCTCGCGAGGAGCTCGAGCCCGCTCGCCACGCTGCTGATGGACCAGAAGGTGATCAGCGGCGTCGGGAACGTGTACCGCGCCGAGCTGCTGTTCCGCCACCGCCTGGACCCGCAGACCTCCGGCCGGGCGCTGGACCGGGGCACGTGGGACGCGATGGCCGCGGACCTCGTCGCCCTGATGAAGGACGGCGTGCGGAAGGGCCGGATCGACACGGTGCGACCGGAGGACGACCCCCGGCGCAAGGGGCTCGCCCCGCGGAAGGACCGCCACGGCGGCGAGGTGTACGTCTACCGCCGGGCCGGGCTGCCCTGCCACGTCTGCGGCACCACCGTGCTGACCGTGACCCACCAGGCCCGCAACCTGTTCTGGTGCCCCACCTGCCAACCCTCGTGAGCGGCGATGGTCGCCCTGGCGACCATCGCCGCTCACGGGTCGACGCGCGGGATCGGCGGGGTGCGGGCAGGCTCGGGGGATGCCCGAAGGCCACACCGTGCACCGCATGGCCCGCCTGCAGCGCCGCCGGTTCGCGGGGGCGCCGGTCGCGGTGAGCAGCCCCCAGGGCCGCTTCGCCACGGACGCCGAGCTGGTCGACGGCCGGGTGCTCGCCGCCGTCGAGGCGCACGGCAAGCACCTGTTCCAGCACTACGGCCCGGATCTCGTCGTGCACGTCCACCTGGGTCTGTGGGGTCGGTTCCCCAACCGGCGGCTCCCCCTGCCGGAGCCGCGGGGCCAGGTCCGGATGCGGATGGTCGGCGAGACCCACTACGCCGACCTGCGTGGACCCTCGGCCTGCGCGGTGCTCACCGACGTCGAGGTGAAGGCCATCCGCGCCCGCCTCGGCCCCGACCCGCTGCGCGCCGACGCGGACCCGGAGGAGGCCTGGCGCCGGATCTCGCGCTCCCGCGCGCCGCTGGCGTCGCTGTTGATGGACCAGAGCGTGATCGCCGGGCTGGGGAACGTCTTCCGGGCCGAGACCCTGTTCCGGTGCGGCCTCGACCCGCAGCGGGCGGGCCGTGACCTCGGCCGCGAGCGGTTCGACGCCCTGTGGGCCGACCTGACCGACATGCTGCGGGCGGGGGAGCGGGCGGGCCGGATCGAGACGACCTGCGTGCCCGGGGGCGACGACGGGAACAGCGCCTGCGCTGGCGCGGTCTACACCTACCGCCGCGCCGGGCGCCCCTGTCTGGTGTGCGGCACCCCGATCGCCCGCACGACCCACCAGGGCCGCAACCTCTTCTGGTGCCCCCGGTGCCAGGCGGCGGACGACCCCGGAAAGCACTGACCGGCCCGGGACTGAGCGCTCCGGGCCGGTCTGTGTCGCATGGCCGGTCGTGCCGGCCGAGGTCTGCTCCGAGCATGGATTACCCGATCATCGGATTCGCAAACCCCCGATGATCAGAAGTCGAACCCTCCGCCGAAATCTCCGCCCCCGCCGAAGTCGCCTCCGCCGAAGTCCCCGCCACCGAAGTCGCCACCGCCGTCGCCGCCCATGTCGCCGCCGTCGGCCCCCATGTCACCGCCGCCCATGTCCTCGGCCTGCGCGTCCGCCAGGCCCTGCTCGTAGCCGCCCGCGTAGGCGCTGCCTGCCATGCCGGAGAACATCGCGCTGAACAGCAGCGCCGACCCGACACCCCAGGCGCCCGCCACCAGCGCCGGCTTCCACCACGGCTCGGAGTACCAGCCCGCCGGGACCGGCCGCCCCGCGACGTTCCCGCCCGGGTAGTAGTGCGAGTTGCGGTCCGAGGGGTTCGGCGAGGCGCTGTAGCTCTGGCCCTCGACGTCGACGTTCCGCTCCTCGGTGACCGCGCCCGCGCGCTGCTGACCGGGCAGCGGCGGCAGCTCGGGGCCGGGGTCCATGTCCATGGCCAGCCGCGCGGCCCGGACGTAGTAGAGGCCCTCGTAGGCGGTCTCGGTCACGCCGCGGGCCTGCGCCGGGGTCTTCGCCTGCTCCATCTGCGAGCCCGCGGCGTTGTAGCGCTCGGACGCGTCGGCGAGCGCCTGCTTCGCGGCCTCGTTCGTGCCGATCAGGTTCAGCACCTGGCCGCCGAGGCGCTCGAGCCAGCGGCGCGCGTCGGACTTGGCGTCCTCCAGCTGTGCGGCCTGGCCCGCGCCACGGTTGCGGACCAGCCAGATGACACCACCCACCACGGCGAGCAGGATCAGAATGGTCACGAGGTCCACGGGTCTCTCTCCCTGTACTCCGAATCGTCTACGGAGATAACGGACGAAAGCCCGCGTCCGTTCCCGGGGCTACCCTGCCAGGGTGTCCGAGAGCAAGCCCGTCGAGGCCTGGATGACCGACATGGACGGCGTGCTCGTCCACGAGGGGAACATCATCCCCGGCGCCGACGAGTTCGTGAAGCGTCTGCGCGAGACCGAGACTCCCTTCCTGGTCCTCACCAACAACTCGATCTACACCCCGCGCGACCTGCAGTTCCGGCTGCGCAACACCGGCATCGACGTCCCGGTGGAGTCGATCTGGACCTCCGCGCTGGCCACCGCGACCTTCCTCGACCAGCAGCGCCCCGGCGGCTCGGCCTACGTGGTGGGCGAGGCGGGCCTGACCACGGCCCTGCACGAGATCGGGTACGTGCTCACCGACTCCGCGCCGGACTACGTGGTGCTGGGGGAGACCCGCACCTACAGCTTCGAGGCGGTGACGACGGCGATCCGGCTGGTCGAGGCGGGCGCCCGGTTCGTCGCCACCAACCCGGACGCCACCGGGCCGTCGAACGAGGGGTCGCTGCCCGCGACCGGCTCGGTCGCCGCGCTGATCACCCGGGCCACCGGGGTGGACCCCTACTTCGTGGGCAAGCCGAACCCGCTGATGATGCGCGCCGCGCTCAACCGTCTCGGCGCCCACTCCGAGACCACGGTGATGATCGGGGACCGGATGGACACCGACGTCGTCGCGGGCCTGGAGGCGGGCATGCGCACGGTGCTGGTGCTCAGCGGGATCATGCGTGCCGACCGGGTGGACAGGTACCCGTACCGGCCGAACCGGGTGGTCTCGTCCATCGCCGAGCTGGTCGACGACGTGTAGCGGTCGGCCCAGGTGGTCCACGCCGGCGGGCACGCCGGCGTGGACCGGCGGCCGGTGAGGGAGGGGTGTCTCCCGGCCGCGGGAGGGGCGCCCCGTGTCCGCCCGGTCACCCGTTCGGGTACTCGGCGCCTCGGGGGGAGACTCGCCGGGCTCTCACGCCGTGTTACGGCGCGTTCGGACCATTTCATCATGCTCCGGACTTGCGAATCACACACATGTGATTACCCTCGGACGTCATGAGTGACACCGTGTGGTGGAGCTGCCCGGAATGCGGTTCCTATGCCGAGATGTCCGGCGAGGAGACGGCGGGTTTCGCCGTCGAGTGCCCGGACTGCCCGAGCCCGATGGTCTCCCAGTGGGTCTGGGACGAGCCGAACGCCGCCTGATCCTCAGCGACGTGGTCCGCCCGGAGCCCCACCGCCGGCCGACGGGGTGGTCCGGGTGTCGATCCGGACCGGCAACGAGACGGCGTAGCCGCCCGTCGGGTCGCCGGTGACGGTCGCCAGCTGGGACGCGCCGCCGTCGTCGCCGAAGACACCGTCGGTGTCGAGGCTCAGCTCCGCGAGGTTCGGCACCGAGGACGCGTAGCCGGACTGTGCGTAGACCGCCTCGCAGACGTCCCGCGGCAGCGCGACCTGCGAGGTCGCGACGGCGTTCGCGGAGTCGGTGATGCTCGCCCCGTCCGGGTAGACCTCGAGGTGCACGTGCGGCCACCGGCCCGGGTAGCAGGCCGGGAAGACGCTCGTGAAGCGCACCGTGCCGTCGGCGTCCGCGATCTGCACACCGCGCAGGTAGTTCTCGTTCTCGACGCCCTCGGAGTAGAGCGAGTAGCGACCCTCCCGGTCGCAGTGCCACACGTACACGGCCACACCCGCGAAGGCCGAGCCTCCGTTCGCCAGGTCGGCGACCGTCAGCTCCAGGGTCATCGGAACGCCCTCGGCCGTCGCCGACCCGGTGCCGATGCTGGAGCGGATGTCGCTGCGGACGATCCCGCTCTCGGCCAGCGCGTTCGGCCCGTTGGAGCCGTCCCCGGGATAGGGGCCCGCGGTCTCGTCGGGGATCTCGCCCGCGCTCGTGGTGGCCGTCGCGGCGCTCGACGTCGTGGTGCCCGCCCCGCAGGCCGCCAGACCCAGGGTGGCCGCCCCGACACCCAGCACGCGCAGCATCCGCCTGCGCCCGAGCAGCGTGCCCATGTCGAACGCGAGCCCCTGGTCGACGACCTCCTCGTCGGGTCGGGGGAGGCGGCGGCCCCGGTAGGCCGGGGAGTGCGACATCTCGTTCGGCATGGGACGAACGCTAGGGAGTCGGGCTGTGGGTCTGCTGTGCGGCGCCTGTGACCGGCCGGAGCACCGCGAGGTGCCCGGGGATCTGCTCCCGCACGCCCGCCGCCCGCATCGGCACCGCCGCGATGGTGGCCGAGTGGTCCACGACGACCCGCTCCCAGCGGCTGGGCGGGAACGCGTCGGCGAGCTCGGCGTCGCCGAAGGGCCGCGGCCGCGGGATCCCGGTCTCCAGGGCCCTGGCCAGCGGCCGGGGGATGCCGTGGGGGCCCGCACCCAGGCTCTCGAGGTAGCCGAGCAGCGGGCCCGGGAAGTCCGTCTCGGCGATCAGGACCGACCCCCGGCGCCCGACGAGCGCGGCCGCGGTCTCGGCCACCCGGCGTCGGGCGGCCGGGTCGAGGATGTGCAGCACGCCGCGCAGGAACACGGTGCAGTCGCCCAGCTCGGCGTGCAGCGCCCGGCCCAGCGCCGGGTCGGTGATGTCGCCGACCCGGAAGTCCCCGGCCCCGGCCCGCGCCACCGCGGCGGGCGCGATGTCCACCCCCACCACGCGGTCGCCCAGCGCCCGGGTCACCAGGCCGCTGCCGCAGCCGAGGTCGACGACCGGCAGCGCGGGATCGGCGTGCCGGGCCAGCAGCGCGGCGTAGTGCGCGGCCTCGGCGGGGTCCTGCGCGTCCCACAGGACCTCGTCCGTCTCGGCCCAGTAGCGCTCCCAGCGGGTCGAGCGGTCCCGGGGGGCGCGCAGGCTGAGCCGGATGACGTGGAGGAGGAGCCGGGCCCGACGGACGTTCACCGGTGGACGGTCGTCCGCAGCAGCTGCTCCGTTTCGGCCGCGGGGAGCGGTCTTCCCCACAGCCAGCCCTGCCCGTACCGGCAGCCGAGCTTCTCCAGGGCGGTGGCCTGGGCCTCGGTCTCGACCCCCTCGGCCACCGCGGCCAGCCCGAACGCGTCGACGACGGCGAGCAGCGCCGCCGCCACCCGGTGCGTGCCCGCGTCGGAGTCCAGGCCGGTGATCAACGAGCGGTCGATCTTGATGAGGTCCACGAACAGCCTGCGCACGTAGGTCAGGGACGAACACCCCGTGCCGAAGTCGTCGATGGCCACCCCGACACCGGCGGCGCGCAGCGACTCCATCGTCTGCAGCGTCTGCGCGTCCTCGCCCATCATCTGCGTCTCGGTGACCTCGAGCAGCACGTCCCGCGCAGGCACCCCGTGGCGGGCCAGGCAGGCCGCGACCGTGTCGGCGAAGCGCGGCGACCGGAACCCGACGGGTGAGATGTTCACGTGCAGCCCGAACGGCCGGTCCCCGAGCACGGTCGCCCGCCACCGCGCCAGCTGGGCCACGGCCGCGTCGAGCACCCAGGTGTCCAGCGTGACGACCAGGCCGGTCGCCTCCGCCACCGCCACGAAGTCCTCGGGCGGCAGCGGCCCGCGGACCGGGTGGTTCCAGCGCGCGAGCGCCTCCACGCCGGCCAGCCCGCGCCCGGCCAGCTCGACGATCGGCTGGTAGTGCACCTCCAGCCGGTTCTCGGCGAGCGCGCCGCGCAGGTCCTCGGCCAGCCGGAGCCGGGCGAGCGCCGCGGCGTGCATCGCGGGCTCGTAGATCTGCACGGTCCCCGGCGCCTCGGCCTTGGCCGCGTACATCGCGGTGTCGGCATCCCGCAGCAGGGTGTCGGCGCGCTGTCCGCGGGTGGCGAAGCAGACCCCGATGCTCGCCCCGACCCAGCAGGCGTGCCCGCCCGCGTGCACCGGGTGGGCCAGCGCCGCGAGGATGCGGTCCGCCACCTCCATCACCGGCTCGACCTCGCCGTCGAGCACAACCACGGCGAACTCGTCGCCCCCCAGCCGCGCGACGGTGTCCGTCTCGTGCACGACCTGCCGCAGCAGCTCTGCGACCTCGACCAGCAGCAGGTCGCCGACGGCGTGGCCGAACGTGTCGTTGACCGCCTTGAAGCCGTCCAGGTCGAGGACCAGCACGGCGGGCGGCGCGGCGCCGAGCTCGGCGTGCGCCATGGCCCGCTCGATCCGGTCGCCCAGCAGGGAGCGGTTCGCCAGCCCGGTCAGCGGGTCGTAGAGCGCGACCCGTTCGAGCTCCTGCCGCGCGGTGTGGAGCTGCTGGGTGCGCTCCGCGACCCGCGCCTCGAGATCCTCGTTGAGGGCGGCGAGCTCCTCGGCCATCATGTTGAGCCCCATGACGACGGCGTCGATCCGGTCCCCGGCGTCGGACACCGGCATCCGCCGGTCGAGGCGCCCGGACGCCAGCTCGACGACCAGGTCCACGAGCTGGTCGAGCCGGGCGTCGGCCGGGTCGGTCATCCCCGCAACCACCCCAGGGCGAGGTCCTCGTCGGTGAAGAAGCGGGTGGGGACGGGCTGGCTGCGCACGCCCAGGGCGAAGTTCGCCAGCACCCGGTCGACCGCGGAGCTGCCGAGCAGCGCGATCCGGCTGGCCGTGCAGCGGCGGGCGAACACCATGCGGGCCTCCCGGCTGAGCGACCCGGTCCCGCGCATCACCACGAGCAGCGGGTGTTCGGTGTCGCCGTTGAGCTCGTCCACCCGGCGCATCGCCCGCTCGGCCAGCTCGCCGGAGATCGCGACGCCCTGGCGCCAGCTCAGCCGGACCAGCCCGTCCGCCTCGACGACGAACGCCATGGAGTCCGGCGCGTCGTCATGCTCGTCCACCGCGACACCCTAGCGTCCCGGCCACTCTCAACGTATAGCGCCGCGGGGGACTTGCGGCAAGCCCCCGGTGGGGGCGCAAGATCTCCCGCCGGAGCGGTGAGCTGCGCGGATCGGGGGATCGCATGGTGCTGGGATTCGACGAGGTGGACCGGTCGGCGGGTGCCGTCGCCGGGGGCAAGGGCGCGAACCTGGGGGAGCTGGCCCGGATCACCGGGGTGCGCGTCCCGCCGGGCGTGGTCGTGCCCGTGCAGGACTACCGCCGCTTCGTCGACGCGGTGCCGGGCTTCGCCGCCCTGGTCGAGGGGCTCCCCGGGTCCGCTGCCGCGCTGCGAGCGGCGATCGAGGGGACACCCGTCCCCGCGGACCTCGCCGCCGAGATCACCGGGGCGCTCGGGACGGGCGGGTACGCCGTCCGGTCCAGCGCCACTGCCGAGGACCTGCCGGACGCCTCGTTCGCGGGCCAGCAGGACACCTTCCTCGACGTCCCGCCGGGGGAGGTCGTGGAGCGCGTCCGCACCTGCTGGGCCTCGCTGTTCACCGACCGTGCCGTGGCCTACCGCGCCGAGCGCGGCATCCACGAGGGCCGGGTCGCCATGGCGGTGGTCGTGCAGGAGATGGTGGCCGCCGAGGTGTCCGGCGTGCTGTTCACCGCCGACCCGCTGACGTCCAACCGCACCGTCACCCGGATCGAGGCCGTCCACGGGCTGGGTGAGGCCCTGGTGTCCGGCCGGGTCGACCCGGACGTCTACGCGGTGCGGGCCGGCGCGGTGTCCGGCTCGGGCGACACCCTGTCCGAGGCACAGGTGCGGGAGCTGGAGGAGCTGGGCAGGCGGATCGAGGCGCACTTCGGCAGCCCACAGGACATCGAGTGGTGTCTGGCGGGGGACGGCGCGTTCTCCGTGGTGCAGAGCCGTCCGATCACGACCCTGTTCCCCGTCCCGCCGAACGACGGCGGCCCGCACGTGTACCTCTCCGTCGGGCACCAGCAGATGATGACCGACGCGATGACGCCGCTCGGGCTCTCCGTCTGGCAGCGGACCACGCCGATGCCCATGGCGGAGGCGGGCAGCAGGCTGTTCGCGGACGCCACCCCGCGGCTGCGTTCACCCGCCCTGCGGCGCGCGTTCCTGAGCGTCATGGGTACCTCGGACCCGCTGATGCGTGACGCGCTGGAGACCGTCCTGGACAGGGGGTTCATCCCGCTGGACGAGGAGGACGGCGCCGCGGTGCCCCCGGTGCTGGGCGGCGGGCCACCGCCGATCGCCGCCGACCCCGCGCTGGTGCAGGAGCTGATCGCGGGCACCCGGGCCTCGCTCGCGGCGACCGCGAAGGGCCTGGCGGGGTTGACCGGCACCGCGCTCGTCGAGTTCGTCGAGGCCGACTTCGCCGAGCTCCGCCGCGTGCTCCACGACCCCCGCAGCGCCCGGGCCTTCCTGTCCGGCATGGACGCCGCCACCTGGCTGGACGAGCACATGCGGGAGTGGCTCGGGGAGACCGGGGCGGCGGACGTCCTCACCCGGTCGGCGCCGCACAACGTCACCTCCGAGATGGGTCTCGCCCTGCTCGACGTCGCCGACGCCGTCCGCCCCTTCCCCCAGATAGTGGAGTTCCTGCGCACCGCCCGGGAGGACTTCCTCGACCGGCTGCCCGCGCTCGAGGGCGGCGCGACGGCCCGGCGGGCGATCGAGGACTACCTCGACGCCTACGGCGCCCGCTGCGTCGGCGAGATCGACATCGCCCGGCCGCGGTGGCGCGAGCAGCCCACGGCGTTGCTGCCCCTGATCCTCGGCAACGTCGACACGATGGCGCCGGGGGAGCGCGGCCGACGCGTCGAGGAGGGCCTGGCGCAGGCGCGGGCGATGGAGGAGGACCTGCTCACGCGCCTGCGCGCGCTGCCCGACGGCGAGGCGAAGGCCGCACGGACCGCGGCGGCGATCGCCCGGCTCCGGACCTTCATCGGGTACCGCGAGTACCCGAAGTTCGGCATGGTCAGCCGGTACCTGCTCTACAAGGAGGCGCTACTGGCCGAGGCGGACCGGCAGGTGGCCGCGGGGGTCCTCGCCGACCGCGCGGACCTGTTCCTGCTCCGGCTGGACGAGTTCGCCGAGGTGGTGCGCACGGGTCGGGTCTCGCCCGCACTGCTGGAGGAGCGGCGGGCCGCCTTCCGTGCACACCAGGCCCTCACCCCGCCGCGCGTGCTCACCTCCGAGGGCGAGACGCTCTCCGGCAGCTACCGCGGCCGGGACGTCCCACCCGGCGCCCTGGTCGGCCTCCCGGTCTCGGCGGGCACCGCGGAGGGCCGCGCCCGGGTGGTCCTCGACCTGGCCACGGCGGACCTCGAGGCGGGCGACGTCCTCGTCACCGCCTACACCGACCCCAGCTGGTCCCCGGCCTTCGTCACCGTCGCCGGGCTCGTCACCGAGGTCGGCGGCCTGATGACCCACGGCGCCGTCGTGGCCCGCGAGTACGGCCTCCCCGCCGTCGTCGGGGTGGAGGGCGCCACCACCCGCATCCCCGACGGCGCCCGCATCCGCGTGCACGGCTCCGCGGGCTACATCGAGATCCTCGACCACGGCCCGAGCGACCGTGCCTACTGACTGGTCGGGGTGGCGGGATTCGAACCCACGGCCTCTCGGCCCCAAACCGAGCGCGCTACCAACCTGCGCCACACCCCGTGCCGCCGAAGTCTAGACGGGAGACGGCGGGGAGCCTGCCGGAGCCCGCCGGATGATCCGCTATCCTGGCGAGGCCCTCGGAGCGATCCAGGGGCATGCGGGCGTAGCTCAATGGTAGAGCCCTAGTCTTCCAAACTAGCTACGCGGGTTCGATTCCCGTCGCCCGCTCCACCTCTGACCAGCGGTTCTTAGCTCCAGCCAGCTGGGTCAGGCCAATCTCGGGGGATCACGCGGGGTGCGAACCTCGCTTATCCTGCCCCCATGCCACGACGTTCCGGCGCTGGTGACAACCGTGCTCGGGGGTCCATCGAGACCCGGGCGAACGGCTCGTTGCGTGTGTCCGTGTACGCGGGGATCGACCCCGTCACGGGCCGTCGGCACTACCTCCGCGAGTCGGTCCCTGCGGGTCCGAAGGCGTGGCGCGAGGCCGAGGACGTGAAGACCCGGCTGCTCGCCGAGGTGTCCGCCAAGCGCAACCCCCGGACGAAGGCGACCATCGACCAGCTGCTGGAGCGCTACCTCGACCAGTTCTCCGGCTCGCCGACGACGCTCGACCTCTACCGGACGCACGTCCGCAACCACATCAAGCCCGTGCTCGGACACCTGCGGGTCAGCCAGCTCGACCCCGAGACGCTCGACTCGTTCTACGGAGAGCTGTTGCGGTGCCGCTCCCGTTGCGCAGGTCGACGGAGGGTCGATCACCACTCTGCCGAGCCGCACGACTGCAATGACCGCTGCACCCCCCACCAGTGCAGGCCCCTCGCACCGACGACCGTGCGGCACATCCACTTCATCCTGTCCGGCGCCTACAAGCGTGCCGTCCGGTGGCGGTGGTTGGCCGTGAACCCGATGGCGCAGGCCGAGCCTCCTCCGCCGCCGAGGCCGAACCCGCAGCCGCCCACGGCCGCCGAGGCGGCGCGGATCGTGAACGAGTCGTGGCGAGACCCTGACTGGGGAACGCTGGTCTGGACGGCCATGACGACGGGCGCGCGCCGCGGCGAGTTCTGTGGCATCCGGGTCTCGGCTGTGGACCTCGACGAAGGTCGAGAGACCATCTGGCTTCGCCGAGCGATCAGGCGCGAACCCGGGGCCGGCTGGACCGAGGCGGACCTGAAGACGCACCAGCAGCGTCGGATCGCGCTCGACGCCGAGACGGTCGCGGTGCTGCGAGACCACCTGGCGCGCTGTAGGGCTCGCGCAACCGCCGTGGGCGCCGAGTACCGGTCGGACGCCTACCTGTTCTCGGCGGCGCCGGACGGCTCGACGTTTCTGACCCCGGACAGCGTGACCCAGCGCTACGACCGCATGGTCGCCCGCCTTGGCATCGAGACGACGATCCACAAGCTCCGCCACTACTCAGCAACCGAGCTGATCGCCGGCGGCGTGGACCCGCGGACCGTGGCCGGCAGGCTCGGGCACGGCGGAGGCGGGACGACGACGCTCAAGGCGTACACCGCGTGGGTCTCGGAGGCCGACCAGCGGGCGGCCAAGGGGCTCGGTGCGGGGATGCCGCAGCGCCCGGCGGAGATGGACGACGCCGAGTGGATCAGGGCCTCGCCCCGGTACCCGTACCAGCGCGTCGCCGCGGCCGTGGCTCGAGACGTCGCGGATGGGCGCCTCATTGCGGGTGACTCGGCTCCCTCCGCTCCAGATCTTGTCGAGCAGCACGGAGTCTCGCTCCCGACGGCAAAGCGGTCTCTTGTCCTGTTGACCGAGTGGGGCATGCTGGCGCGAGAGGGCCGCGGCCAGCTCCGTATTGTTGGGCCGGCAGAGGAGCTGGCGTCCGTTGTGCCAGCAGCCGAGCCGTCGGTGCCAGCCGCCCCTTCTGCTCCACCGGCGATCAGGTTGCTCACGCTGATCGTCCGGCACCGGGGGAGCGAGGTCGCGAAGTTCTCGACCGCTGCTGACCCGACGGACCCGGTCGCCCTTCACCGCATCCTTGCGGCCGCAGTCCGCCGGGCCGGCGGCGACGACACGAACATCCGCGACTACGAGATGGACGTCAAGGTGCCCGGCGAGTCCGAACCGCTGCTGACCTTCGTCACGTCGCCCTGGACGATGTAGCCGCACTGTCCGGGCTACGCTCCGGGCAGCGACCCGCGTAGCTGATCAAGGCTCCGATGAGGTACGTACGCCTCGTCGGGCTTGGGTTCGTCGAGAGTCAGATTGCCACGCTCCAGGCCTCCTGCGTCGAACCGGGACGCGGTGAGCACATAGAAGCTTCGGTGGGGTGCTCATTGAACGACTCGTCGATGAACGCCGTTCGCTCTGGGAGCATCACTCCAGTGGTGCGGCAGGCCACCTTGGAGGGTCGTCGGCGAAGTGCGGGGACGACCCTCAGGCCCGGGTCGTCTTGGTGCAGGATGGCACATCAGAGCTCTGCGAGCTGCGCAGGAAGATCCGACAGATGGTCGACCGTGAGGGTGGGCGGTGCGTCGTCGAACGTTGTGGGGGCCGTGCCGCCCGGTTCGAGAACGAAGCCCCAAGGGCCGCGACGGACCCATACTCCATTGATGCCGCGCCGCACGGCGGGCGCGATGTCGTTGTCGAGGCGGTCCCCGACGTAGGCGATCTCTTCCGGTCGGTGACCGGAGACGGCGATGAGTTTGTCGAAGAACGCCTCCGACGGCTTGTTCACGCCCCAGTCGTCGGATGTGGCGATGAGATCAGCGGGCAGGTTCAGCTCGCGGATGAAGGTGCCGGCTCGCAGGGTCTGGTTCCCGGCGATGCCGACGAAGTACCCGGCGTCCCGAAGCTGTTGCAGGCATGGGCGGGCGTCGGGGTAGAGGTCTTGGGCGTTGAGGTACTCGCCCAGTCCGGTGTCGAGGCGGGCTTGTCGTTCCTTGTCGAGGTCGAAGCCGGGGCGGAAGTGCTGGAAGACCTGACGGTAGTCCTGGCCGCGGGCGATGACGGCTCCGAACACGGAGGAGAAGGTGTGTCGGGGGACGCTGAGCCAGTCTGCCCAGGTCCCGTACTCGCGGGACTCGTCGATCAGGGTCTCGCCGACGTCGAACCAGACGGCGCGGATGGGCACGAGCGAGGGTCCTTCCGGTCAGGCGATCATCGTGAGCTGGTCGTCCAGTGCACGAACGGCAGGTGAGGCGTTCCAGGGTTGAACGGCTGCCCGGAACTCTCGCAGACGGTCGGAGCCCGTGGCGTAGCCGGCTCGGTGGAGGTGATCGGCTGCGTCTGCGGCGGTTCGACAGGCCTGGTCCAGGTCGCCGTTGTGCAGGTGTGCCGTGGCGAGATCGCAGAGGAACACCGCCCGCTGTTTGACGGCTTCGGGTGGCAGGCGGCCGAGGGCACCTTCGAGGGTGCGGAGTGAGTCTGTCGAGCGGCCGGCACGGAGCTGAACGTATCCGGCGAAGCCGTCGAGCCTGGTGCTGTCGTAGAAGTCGAACCAGGGCAACTCCGCCGACAGCCCGGGGGCGGACATCGCTGCGCGGGCGCGGTCGATTGCCGCCATGGCGGCGCCTTCGGCGCCAGCGTTCGTGTGCATCTCGGACTCGACCGCGGCGAGCCACGAGGAGACCGGACCGTGTGGCTGCTGGGCGATGTGCGTGGCGGCTCCGCGGAGGTAGTCGAGCGCGGCACGGTAACTGAGCTCCGCGGCCGGGATGAATGCGGTGTGGCCGAGGGCCGAGGCCGCTTGCAGGTGGTCGCCGGCTTCGCGGGCTGACTCGAGTGCGAGGTTGTAGAAGCCGCGGGCTCGCATCGGGTCGTGCAGGTCGAAGAAGGCGATGCGGCCGGCGAGGGTGGCCACTCGTGCACGGTTCGCGAGCAGCTTGCGGCGGAGGCCGGGCGTGGCGCTCGCAGTCAGAGTGTCGCGGATGGTTCCCAGATGAGCTACGACAGGTGCCATCAGAACGTTCGGCGCGGCGGAGTGGTAGAGGGTCTGGTAGCGCGTGGCCAGGTCATCGAAGCCTGCGACGAGATCAGGCGTCGCTCGCAGTCCACCCGATGACGCCGGAAGTGCGATCCCGGCGGCGGGGGCCAACGTGGCGAGCTTAAGTAGCACCCGGCGGCGCATGAGTTCTTCCTTCCAGACTTCGAACAGCTTCGGCTGCAGCACGATCCCGGCTGGGCCGAGCTGCCCGAACAGATCGGCCATCACGGTCAGGTCGGCGAGGTGGTCGCTCTCTCCCGACGTCGGTTGCGGGACGACCTCCACCGGTGAGTCGAGCTCGCTGGCGCGCACGCCGAACAGCAGCGCGAGCAGCTCCCGGTAGGGGCGGCTGGGCGTCTTCACCCCGCGCTCCCACTTGGCGACCATGTCGCCGTTGACGCCCACTTGCTTGCGGCGGCGGAGCCAGGCGAGGCGGGCGATCTGCTCGGCGACGTCCTGCTGGGTCCAGCCGCGTTGTTCGCGTAGCTGACGAAGCTGGCTCGCCTGGTTCCTGCTCGTCATCTCGCCCCCTCAGCTTCACTGGATCTCGGTCTTGAGAGTAGCGGGAAGCTCCGACTATTTGGCCAGGACGGACCAGGTTGTGGACTAGTTGCGGACTAGCTGGGAGACCTCCTTGAGCTGGCCTTTCCTCGGTTCCATGGGGGCGTACTCACCAGGAACTGGAGGAGCAGTTATGGCTCTACAGCAGTCCACGGGAACACCGTTGTTCTACGACGTCAAGGCGGTGGCCGAGATGTTCCGGATGTCGCGGATGACGGTCTACCGCGCCATCCGGGACGGCGAGCTTCCGGCCGTGCGTATTCGCGGTCGCTACATCGTTCCGGCCAAGGTCATCGACGCGCTCGTCGCTGCCGCTGAGTCGTCCGCGGCGGAACGGCCCGCAGTCCATCCGTTGATTCCGGCCCAGCCGCGATGAACGGCGGCCTCAAGCAGATCGATATGGCCGTCGAGCGGATCGGGCGCCTGCGCGCGGGCCTCCTGGCTGATCGGTCCGCGGAGAACCGCGCAGAGCGCCTGGCGTCGCTGTTCGAGTCGGAAGCCCGGGTGTGGTCACAGCTATTCGAGGTTGCCGACCTCCGCCCGGTGTGGCGGGCAGCTCTTGTCGCTGAGCAGGAAGCTCGACGTCAGGCGGCGTGCTGGCGCAGGCGAGCGGTGGCCGAGCCGCGATGCAGGTCCGGGTCGTTCCCCGTCGCGACGGATGGGTGAGCCGTGCAGGCAGTCGGAGTGCTCATCTTCGTGGCGATCGTCGGCGCCTTCATTTGCGCGAGGTCACGGTCGGCGGGAGGTGCGATCGCGTTCGCGCTCTTGGCCTTGGTGCTGTTCATCGCGACTCCGGTCGGCCAAGGCCTGCCGGCTGCGATCGGCACGTTCCTCGACGTCGTCGATGACGCAGCAACACCTGCCCTGACGGATCGCGAACCGGACGAGGCGGGAGCCGGTGGATGACGGCCAGGACGACGAACAACAACTCAGGGGTGGGTCGGCCCGGCGACGGGTTCTTGGCGGGACACAGCCGCCGGGCCGTTCTCACCGCACATCAGCAGACGGCAGGAGAAGTTCCGATGGTAGGGCGAGACGCAGACGAAGGGCAGGCCCGGCCGGCAAGTGCACGGTGCCGCGACGTGGACACGGAGGTGTTCTTCCCCGTCGCGGAGGCGGGCCCGGTGCGTGAGGGGGAGGTGGCGCGAGCGAAGGTGATCTGTTCGGGCTGCCCGGTGCGGGCGCAGTGCCTGGACTGGGCGATCGTGTCCCTCCCACACGGGGTGGCGGGCGGTCTCGACGAGCACGAGCGCGCCGAGCTTCGCCGCGGCCGGCGCATCCAGCGTCCGGACGGGATGCGGCCGACGATCGTCGTGCCGGTCGGAGCGAGGGACCTGCCGCCGCGCGAGCGGGGTGAGGTGATCGCCGCCGGTCGCCGGGCACTCGCCGACGGGATCCCGCGTCCGCGGGTCGCGGTCGAGTTCGGGGTGTCGCGTCGGACGGTCGACCGCTGGGCTGCCGGTCTGTCCTGCGGAGGTGTCCGATGAGCGCGATCGCGCGTCGGTTTCAGACGCTGATGGAGGAGGTCGCGGTCGAGCAGTTCGAGGGCCAGGTGGTCATCGAGCCGATCGAGGGCTATCAGATGCTGACCCGGCGACGGCTGGTCGACCCGCTGCCCGGTGTACGGGCCGCGGCGGTGGTTCGCGACGCCGCCCGCCGCGTGCTGGTCGACGCCGTCGAGGCGTCGCGAGCGGCGGGCCGCTCGTGGGACGAGGTCGGCGCCGCGCTCGGGTTGCCGGATGACGGTGACCCGGTTGGCGAGGTGGCGTTCGCCCTGGTGGTCGAGCGGCGCGAGCCGGAGCGACCGCGCGAGCTGTTTCACGTGCCCTCGACTTCGTGGCGTTGCGGTTCGTGCGGCGAGCTGGTGAGCGATCGCGGGCCGTTCGAGTCGCAACCGGTCGACAACGAGTCCGGCCACGCCGACGACTGCGCGCGGCATCTACCCGACGTGCGGGCATGGCGCGAGCGCACGGGTTGGGAGGACTGACTCATGGATGTGTTGCTGAGCCCGACTCCGCTCCTCCTGCTCGGCCTGATCGCCGCCGCGGTGCTGGCCTGGGCCCGGCGGGCTCGAGGAATCGCCCTCGGCCTCGGGCTGCTCGCACTGCTGCCGGCGTTCACGATCATCAAAGCGCTGCCGTGGCCGCTACTGCTCGTGCCCGCCCTCGGTCTGCTGGTCCTCCTTCGGTACCGGTGGACGCGGTCGGCATCGGTCGTCTCCCGGTGGGGCGCTCGGTCCCGTCGCAAGTCCGGGGTCGCCTCGACGATGGACATTGTCCGCTTCGGCGGGTCTGCGGCGATGCTGCGCCGCGCCCCAACGGTGCGCCCGTCCTTGGAGGTGCTGTCGCGGTGGGAGCTGATGACCCTCCCGGTCCCCGAGGTGGCGGTGCGGTTGTGCCGCTCGGGTGGGCAGTGGGTGTGGTCGTCCAACGAGGACGTCGTCGTCTCCGTTGGCGGGCCGCGGTCGGGGAAGTCCGGCTGGCTGGCAGGGCAGATCATCGACGCCCCCGGCGCCGTCCTGGCCACCAGCACCCGCCTGGACCTCCTCGAACTGTGCACCCCGTACCGGGAGCGCAAGGGCCCGGTCCTGGTGTTCAACCCGGCCGGTCTCGGTGAGGTCGTCTCGACGGTCACCTTCGACCCGCTGACCGGCTGCCAGGACCCCGTCGCCGCAGCGGAGCGTGCGGCGGACTTGCTCTCGGCCGTGTCGTCGTCCAGTGGTGGGGATCGGGAGTACTGGGAGCTGCAGGGCCGCCGAGTGTTGGAGGCGCTGCTGCACGCCGCGGCGTTGGGGCACAGGTCGATGCGCGAGGTCATGGACTGGACCGCCGACCCCGAGACCGCGCGCAAGGAGGTGACCGCGCTGCTGCGCCGGTCGCCGGAGCCGGGGTTCGGGGTGTCGTTCGAGCAGTTCGTGACCACCAACGACCGCACCCGAACCTCGATCACCTCGACGATCATGCCCGCGCTCGGCTGGCTCACCTCCGCACCAGCGAGGGCAGCGGCCGCTCTCGGGCCCGAGGGGGCGCGCCCGCTCGACGTCGGTGACCTGCTGATGGTGCGGGGGACGGTGTTCCTACTCGGCGGGGAGGAGTCCCCGACGGCGCCGCTGGTGTGCGCGTTGACCGGCTTCATCGCCCGCGAGGCCCGCCGGATCGCGGCCACCAAGCCGAGCGGGCGTCTCGACCCGGGGTTGCGGCTCGCGCTTGACGAGGCCGCGTTGATCTGTCCTGTGCCGTTGGAGTCGTGGACCGCGGACATGGGCGGGCGTGGGGTGTCGATCCTCGTGGTCGTCCAGTCCCGCGCGCAGCTGCTCGCCCGCTATGGCGCGCACGGGGCGGCGACGATCCTGAACAACGCCGGCGCGGTGATTGTCAACGGCCAGCTCGTTCTCCCCGTTGGCGGCCAGTAGTTCTCCCCACTGGTGGCCAGTTGGTTCTCCCCGACGGCGGCCAGATATTTCCCCGCCTGGGGTCGTGCCCGGGTCAGGTCAACGGGCTCACCCCCTTGCCAGAGGTGGCCTGGGCGAGGCGGTAGCTGTCGCCCTGGGTGACGACGATGTGGGCGTGGTGGAGCAGCCGGTCGACCGTGGCGGTGGCGAGGGTCTTCGGCATGATCTCGTCGAACCCTGAGGGGTGCAGGTTGCTGGAGACGGCCAGCGAGCGCCGCTCGTAGGCGGCGTCGACGAGCCGATAGAAGCCCTCCGCGGCATCCGGTGAGACGGGCAGCAGCCCGATGTCGTCGACGATTATCAGGTCGGTGCGGATCAGCCGGGCCAGCGCGCGGGTGATCGAGTCGTCGGCGCGGTGGCGGCGGACGAACGCGCCGAGGTCTTCGATGGTGAACCAGGCGACGGTCATCCCGGCCTCGACCGCGGCCTGCCCGAGCGCTTCGCAGAAGTGGCTCTTCCCCGTCCCGGACGGGCCGCAGACGCAGAGGTTCTCCCGGCGGCCGACCCATTCCAGGCTGGTGAGCGCGTCCTGGGTCGGGCGCGGGATCGTCGAGGCCGAGGCGTCCCAGTCCTGCAGGGTCTTCCCGGCGGGGAACCCGGCGCGGGCGCGGCGGGTCCGCAGGTTCGTCGCGTCCCGGCCGGCGGCCTCCTCGGCGAGCAGCACTCGGACCAGCTCGGCGTGGTCCCAGCGCTGGGCTCGCGCGGTCGGGATGAGCTCGAGCAGGTGGCGGCGGATGTGCGGGAGCTTGAGCCGGCGGGTGAGCTCGACCGCCTCGGCCAGCGGATCACCGGCCGAGCCGGCAACGCCCGCCGAGCTCGGTGTCGTGGTAGCGCTCATGCGGGCTCTCCAGTCGGTTGCGGCCCAGCGGACCCAGTGCCGGACTCAGTGCCGGGGTCAGGATCTGGTTCGGGGCCAGGAGTTAGGCCGAAGCCGGACCAGGCGGCGGTGCCCGGCTGGAGGCTGTGGGTCTCACTCGCCTGCGTGGCGGGCTTGGCGACGGTCTCCCCGGCTTGGTGGGCGAGGATGCGCAACAGGTCGTTCTCGGCGAACCGTCCCGCGATCGCCGCGGTGCCCAGGGCCTGGTCGACCTGCCCGGGCGGGTGCAGCTTGGCCAGCGCGACGGCCTCGGTCATCTTCCGCCGGACCCCGCGGGCCCCGGCCGCGGCCGCCTCGACCAGCCAGGCCGCAGCGCCCGGCCCGAGCGCGAGGAACGCCGCCTCCGCAGCGCTGGTGGCCCGCGGTGTCCGCTCGCCGTGCGCGTTCGCCGCGGCGGTGCGCGGCGGGTAGTGCGCGTCGTCGATGACCGGGCTGCCCGGGGTCGACCGTCCGTGCCGTGCGACCTGGACCGGCCCGTCCTGCCCGACGGCAGTGACGATGAGGTCGTCGCCGTGGAAGCGGACCCAGACCCGCGTGTCGACCAGCTCGTGGGGCACCGAGTAGCGCACGCCCTCGACCGAGACGGTGGCGTCCCAGTTCACCCGACGGGTGGTGCCGAACGCGACCGTGAACGGAGTGGAAGGCAAGGGGTGCAGGCGCAGGCGTTCCTCGGCGAGCATCTCCACCGGCGGCCGCCTCGTCTCGCGGTGCGGGCGGGTGTTGACCTTCTCGCACCATCCTCGGCAGGCGGCTTCGAGCTGGCCGAACACGCGGTACTCGTCGGCGAGGTTGACCTCGGTGGGGACGAGGTCGGCCTTGGAGATCCGCACCGTCGCCTCGCTGCCGCCCTTGGTCTGCGGGTCGGCCGGCACGCAGGTGCGGATGGTCATCCCGTAGTGGCGGGCGACATGAACGATCTCCGGATTGCGCACCGGCACTCCGGCGACGTGGTCGACCGAGACGGTGCGCTCGTTGTCGGTCAGCGCGTAGGTCGGCACCCCACCCAAACGACGCAGGGTGGTGTCCAGGCAGGCCACGATCGTGGGCAGGGTGCGGTCCCAGACCGCGAGCACGACCCGGAACCTCGACCAGGCCAGCCACGCGCACCACAGGTTCGTCCGGCGCCCGCCGATCCGTGGGCCCTCCGCCCAGTCCCACTGCAACCACAGACCCGGCTCGGGCACCCACGGCCGCAGCACCCGCCGCTGCCCGGCGCGCAGCCGCGCCTTCGTCTCGGCCACCGCGCGACGGGTGGTGCGCTCCCCTCCGGTGAAGCCCATCGCGACGATGCGCTCATGCACGATGTCGGCGCGCACCCGCCCGTTGGAGCGGGCCACCAGCTCCTCGATCTTGGCCAGGTAGGCGTCGATCGGTCGGGCCCGGTGCTCGCGGGCCACCACCGGCTCCCCGGTCGCGCGCAGCGCCACGTATCGGGCCACGGTGTGGTGGTCACACCCCGCCAGCTCGGCCGCCGCACGGTAACTGCCCGTGAGGTCGTAGGCCTCGAGAATCTCCACGATCTCCTCGCTCCGCTTCACCGGCAGACCCTCGCCGCCGGTCATCTGCTGTGGATCACCGGGGAGATATCTGGCCGTCAGCGGGGAGAACGCCGGCCATCACCGGGGCGGTAAATGGCCGCCTATGGGGAGCTTGGACTGGCCGCTGTCAGGTGATGGTTTTCGGCGGCACCCGAGACCGCGACGACCTCCAGTTCTGGTCCACCCTCACCGGCGAGCGGGACGAGCCCGCCGACACCCTGGACCCGCGCGGCAACACCGTCGCCCGCGGCACCCGAAAGACCTCGGTGTTGTCTCCGGCGCAGATCGCGAACCTGCCCGCAGGGAAGGTGCTGGTGATCCGCCGCGGGATGCCGCCGGTGGTCGGGTGGGCGCAGATGGCGTGGCGGCGCCGTGACGTGCGATGGACCCGTCTGTCCCGCCGCCGGCCACAGCTCGCGGGCCGGGTCGTCCGCACCGCCGACAAGGTCCCCGCAGCCCGCTGGGTCCTGCGGCGGTGGGTGCCCGGATGGCCGGGCCCGCAGTTCACCCGACCCGCCTCACCCGCGCTACCGGGCGACGTGCTGGTCATCGACGGCGAGATCGTCGCGACCCCCGTGAGGGAGGAGTAGTCATGTCCGACAACGCCGTCTCCTCGGCGGACTTGCCCGAGCCCGACCAGGACCTGGTGCCGCTGACTCGCGGCGAGGCCGTCGAACTGCTGGCCGAGCAGACCGGCCGTTCCCGCGACGTCGCCGAGACCATGGTCCGCGACTATCTCGACGAGACCAGCGCCCGCCTCGGCTACTCGGTGCACCGTTGGGGCCTCGACTCCGGTGACGTCGCGGAGATCCGCCGCGACTACGAGTGGGTCGACTACGAGCAGGGCGAGACCCCCGCCGACGCCCGAGCCCGGGCCGCCGTCAATGCCGCCGGGTGGGCGCAGGTCACCGCCGAGGTCGATCGCGAGCACAGCCCCGGCTACGCCTCGCGCGGCGATCGAGAGGCGCTGGAGTGGGCCGAGCGGGCCGAAGACTGGTGGTCGGCATGATCCCGCCCAATCCCACCGAGCCCGACGCCGCCATGGCCGGCCTCGCCCGGGACGTCGATGCGCTGCGCCGCCAGGTGGCCCCGCTTCCGGCGCGGGTGGACGCACTGTCGGGTCTGCTCGCCGAGCTGGGGGAGACCGTCGCCGCCCTCAGCGCGCGCAAGCCGCCGACTCCAGCGCCGTCCTGGCTGATGGCCCCGACCGATCCCGAGGTGACCGGGCGCCTGCTCGACGAGCTCGCGGGCTGGCTCGCCGTCGTCTACCTACGCTACCCGGACGCGGTCGAGTCGTTCCCGGACTGCTGGTGCTGGCACCCGCACGTGGTCGAGGAGCTGCTCTGGCTGATGCACGCCTGGGCCGCCGCCTACCAAGGCCCGGCGGCGTCGGTGGCGCTGGCGGGGGACTGGCACGACCGCCAACGCCCCGGAGTGGTCCGGCGGATCAAGGCGACGGCCGGGGTGTGCTCGCGCGAGAACCACCAGACCCGCCCAGGCTGGCCCGACCAGGTCACCGGCGCCCCGACCGTCCCGTCCGAGGCCGAACTCGACCAGATCGGGCGGTGGTGGGCGGACGCCCGCGAGGAGTCCGCACCCGAGCCGCCGCGGACCGACCGCATCGGCGAGGCGCTGCGTGGAGGTGCGCGATGAGCTGGAAGCGGTCGGCGGTGTGGCTGCCCGGCCTCGCTGTGGCGGTCGGCGCGGCAATCGCGACCGCACACGGCCTCTACGAGGTCGCGGTCGCCTCCCGGGTACCGGAGCCCCTCGCGTGGCTCTACCCGCTGATCACCGACGGTCTCGCGCTCGTGGCCTACACGGCGACCGCGCGGCTGCACGGGTCGGCGGCCCGCTACGCCTGGACCGTCGTGGTGGTCGCCGCGGGGATGTCTGGGCTCGCCCAGGCCGCGTTCCTCGCCGGCGACGCGGGCGCGCTCGCCGCTCCGGCGTGGCTGCGGTTCGGGATCGGGGCCTGGCCCGCGGTCGCCGCCGCGGTCGTCGCGCATCTGCTGTACCTGCTCGCCGACGGCGGCCGTACAGCGAACGACGGTGTACAGCGTTCAGCCGACCCTGTTCAGCCTGCGCCATCAACGGCGTTCAGCCAGCCCGTCAGTGCGCACGCTATCGGCCCGGCTGCCGCCGGGCCGCGACAGGCCGACAATCCGCCAAGGGCCACCGATGAACGTGCGACCGCGCCGTCCCCGGAGCAGTCGTCCGCAGCTGCTCCGGCGCCCGCCCGGGAGAAAGCCCGAGACCTTGCCCGCGCGCACTTCGAGCGCCACCGCACCTGGCCAACCGTCTCCGAGCTCCAGGACGCCGCCGCGGTCTCGCGCGGCACCGCCTCCGCCGCGCTCAAGTCGCTCCGCGACGACGACAACAGCCCCGAGACCGCACCCATCGCCCTGCATCTCATCACCAGCACGACCGACGCCACCTACTCCGACACCAGCCAGAAGACCACACCATGACCACAACCGAGAACCACGACCGCAGCCACAGCAACTACTCCGAACGAACTACTCAACGACCAAGATCAAATGACTCACACCATTGCATCACGATCCTCGGGTGCGGTCCGGCCTTCGGCCGACCCGGGGCCAGTTGATCTTGAGATGTCGGTCCGAGTGATGAGGATGGTGCGTGCTTCGTGCTGAGGATCAGCAACGGCTACAGCCCGGAGTACCTGCTCAAGGAGGTCGCGACCGGGCGGGAGAACTACTACACCGGCGCCGTCGCTGACGGCGAGCCGCCGGGACGCTGGTGGGGTGCCGGCGCCGAGAAACTCGGCCTGCGCGGACTGGTCGACGCCGGAGACATGCGCGCGGTCTACGAACGGTTCCTCGACCCGCGCGCGGACGGGTTCTCCGACCCGCGGCGGTGGGCTGAGGTGCCGACGCTGGGGCACACGGGCCGGGCGTACAAGTCCGAGGATCAGCTGTACGACGAGGCGATTGAACGGGAGCCGGATGCCAGCCCTGAACGCCGCGCTGAGCTCCGGGTCGAGGCGGGCAAGAAAGCCCGGCGGAACGTCGCGTTCTACGACGCCACGTTCAGCGTTCAGAAGTCGGTGACACTGCTGCACACCGCGTTCGAGGCCAAGGAGGTCGCCGCCCGCACAGCAGGGGACGAGGAGACCGCTGCGGCGTGGGGCCGGTTCCGTGAGGCGGTCGAGGACGCGATCTGGGCCGGCAACAACGCCGGCCTGACCTATCTGCAGGACAAGGCCGGTTACACCCGCATCGGCCATCACGGCGGCGCGGCGGGCCGCCACGCGGACGCGCACGACTGGACTGTGGCGTCGTTCTTCCAGCACGACTCCCGCGAGCGGGACCCGCAGCTGCACATCCACAACACGATCCTCAACCGCGTCGAGGGCCCCGACGGCGCGTGGCGGACCCTCGACGGTCGCAGCCTGCACCGGTGGCGCGCCGCCGGAGCCGCGGTCGCCGAGCGCACCACTGAGGAACGGATCACTTCGGCCCTGGGCATGGTGCTGGCGACCCGCCCGGATGGGAAGGCCCGCGAGGTCGTCGGCGTGCCGGCCGAGGCGATGGCGCTGATCTCGACGCGGCGCCACAAGCTCACCGCGAAGGCCGCCGAGCTGGCGTCTGCATTCGAGGCCCGGCACGGGCGCGCCCCGACGAGCTACGAGCGCGAGCGAATCAACCAGGCCGCCACGCTGGCTACCCGCAAGGCCAAGACGCACGACGGAGAGACGCGGACACAGTTGCTGGACCGCATCGATGCACGCATCCGAGCCGAGGTCGCAGGTGGGCTCGCCGGGGTCGCCGACGCGGCGCTCGCGGCCCGTCACAGCGGACCCGCGGCCCCAGCAGCGCAGGCGTGGTCACCGACCGCGGTGATGGAGACCGCGCTGGCCGATGTGCAGGCGCGGAAGTCGACCTGGACCCGCGCGGACCTGGCTGCCGCGATCAACGCCGCGCTGCCCGATCATCTCGGGCTCGCCGACGGCGCTGGGGTCGCCGAGCTGCTCGACGGTCTCACCGACCGGGCGCTGACCTTCGCCACGCCGATGGACGCCGCCCGCCCCGGCGAGGACGCCCTGCCGGCCGCGCTGCGATTGGCCAACGGCGAGTCGGTCTACCAGCAGCCAGGCGCCCGCCTCTACGCCACACCGGACCACGTGAAGATCGAGCAGCTCCTCACCGCCGCCGCCACCCAGAGCGGCGGCACCGCGCTCCCGTTGCACATCGCCAACCGCTTCCTCACCGAGCTGGCCGAGCAGGGCATCTCTCTCGGCGCCGACCAAGGCGCCGCGATCCGTGGAGTCCTCACCTCCGGGGCGCGGATGGAGACGCTGGTCGGCCCGGCCGGGACCGGCAAGTCCTTCGTCGTCGGGGCGCTCGCCCGCGCCTGGACCGACCCCGACCTCGCCCCTGACTTGGTCGACGCGCCGCCGCGACGGGTGTTCGGGCTCGCCACCTCTCAGGTCGCGACCAACGTTCTCGCCGGTGAGGGCCTGCAGGCTCGTAACGTGGCTCGCTGGCTGGCCACGCAGGACCGACTCGCCGCTCCGGTCGCCGAGGGGCAAGCCGTGCCGCAGGACGGGTTGTGGCGGCTGCACGCCGGGGACCTGGTCGTCGTCGACGAGTCCGCGATGACCGACACGAATGCACTGGCCGCGATCCACCGTTATGGGGATGCTGCGGGGGCGAAGCTGTTGCTGGTCGGGGATCACCGCCAGCTCGCCGCCGTCGGCGCCGGCGGCGGCATGGACCTGCTCGCGAAGTCCGGCCCGCGCTACGAGCTCACCGACGCCCGCCGATTCACCGAGAGCTGGGAGCGGGAGGCGTCACTGCGGCTGCGCGCCGGGGACGAGACCGTGCTGCGCGACTACCACCGCCACGGCCGACTCCTCGACTCCGGCACCGCCACCCAGGCCGAGCAGTCCGCCGCCCGGGCCTGGCTCGCCGACACCCTTGCCGGTCGCCGGTCGCTGCTGCTAGTCGACACCAACGATCAGGCCGCGCGGCTGTCCGCGGAGCTGCGCGCCGAGCTCGTCCGCCTCGGCCGGGTCCAGGAGGACGGGGTGGTGCTGGGGCTGGACGGCACGACCGCCGGCGTCGGGGACCTGGTCCAGGCCCGACGCAACGACTGGCACCTGGCCGGACACGACGGGAACCGCCGCGGCCCGATCAACCGTGAGACCTATGAGATCACCGCCATCCGCCCGAACGGCTCTCTTGAGGTCGCCACTACGACGACCCGCGATGACGCGGACGGCGCTGGCGGTGTCCGAATGGTGCTGCCCCCTGAGTACGTCTCTCACCACCTCGCGCTCGGCTACGCCACCACTGTGCACGCAGCCCAAGGCACCACGGTCGACACCGCACACACCGTGGTGACCACCCGCACCGGACCGGCGGCCCTGTACGTCGGGATGTCTCGTGGCCGCGACGCCAACACCGCCCACGTCGTCACGGTCAGCGCCGTCGAGGACACCGCGCATGGGCGCGAGGACCAGACCGTCCACCGCGACCCCATTGCCGCTCTGGCCGGGCTCTTGGACCCGGACGAGATCAGCGGGGCCCGCTCCGCCCTGGCTACCGCCGCCCAGTCGGCCGCCGAGGCCGAGGCGGTACGAACACCGGCCGAGCTGCTCACCGACGCCGCCCAGTTGGCGGCGACGGAGCGGACCGCGACCTGGCTCGACGAGCTTGCCGCCGACGGAACCCTCTCGATCTCCGAACGGACCCGGATCGCGGCCGAGGACGGCGCAGCCTCCCTGACCCGAGTACTGCGCCGTGCCGAGCTCGCCGGGCGCGATGCCTGCCAGGTCCTGCACGACGCGATCGCCGACCGGCCCCTGGCCGGAGCGCGCAACGTCACCAACGTCGTACACGCCCGCATCACCGAACACGACCGCTTCGACCCCCGCGGCGACAGCTGGGCGGACTGGATCCCGCAGGTCGCGGACCCGCACTGGCAGGCCTACCTTGACCGGCTCGCCGTCGCCGCGGACGAGCGCACCGCGGAGCTCGGGGCGAACGCCGCCGAAGCGCCGCCCGCGTGGGCGATCGAGACCTTCGGGCCGCCCCCGCTCGACGAGGCCGAGCTGCGCACGTGGCAGGACCAGGTCGGCACCGTCGCGGGCTACCGTGAACTGAGCGGGCACGAGAGCGACACCGACGTCCTCGGCCCCGCCCCGGCGCCCGGCCAAACCGAGGCCTTCGCCGCCTACCGAGCCGCCTGGCGCACGCTCGGCCGGCCCGAGATCGACCGCGAGGAGCAGGAGCTGTCCAATGGCCAGCTCCACGTCCGGGTCCGGTCCGCGAACAGGGAGGAGGCATGGGGCCCGCGCTACGTCGCCAACGAGCTCGCCGGGACCCGCCAGGCCGCCGCGCACCAACGCCAGACCGCCGCGTTGCGCAGCGCCGAGGCGACCGCGGCACACGACCCCGCAGAGCAGTTCCGGCTCGCTGGCGAAGCGCGCGACGCCGACGCGCTCGCCTGCCTGCTCGACCAGCAGGCCACCGCGCTGGAGGACCTCGAGGACGCGCGATCGGAATGGCTTGTGCACACCGCAGAGACCCGGGCCCGGGGCGAGCGCGCCAAGGCCGAGCTCGCGCTGCGGCACGCCAACGACCTCGAACCAGAACCGCAGGTCACCGCCGAGGAATGGCTCGCCGCTGACGCCGCCGCACGCGCCGAGGACGACCCTCACCGCGAGATCGCCGAGCACGACCTCTACCGCGACGACCAGAACCACCTGGGCGCCGACGACCACCGCGACAACGCGGCGGATGCCGGGATCGAGCCGGACGTGCGAGAGATCGCGGCGGGCGAGCCGGCTCCGGTCGACGAGGACGTGGTCCGCGTACCCACAGCGTCGGAAACCGCCGATGCGCTCGACGTGGCCCGACGGGCGCTCGCCGAGATCACCGCTCGGCAGGCGCTCGACGAGGCCGAGGCGGCCGCTCAGCGCGCCGACGAGCTGCATCGCTGGCGGACCCAGGACTACGACTACACAGCCGAGGTTGAGGACAGCAGAAGCGACGAGTCGGTGACGGACGACGCCGACTTCTGACCCAGCCCCATCGATCAGCGGGTGCCGCGAGTAGTCAGCTCGTGGCACCCGCCGGCGTCGGGTCGACCTCTGGACGCGGGCCATTGCGTCGCCACGCCCAACGCAGCACCGCGCACACCGACTCGACGTACCCCGGCTTCGCCGCGAACCGCCCGCTGCCCGGGCTACGCACGATCGCGGTCTCCGCAGCCACATACTCGGCCTCGATGAGCTCCGCGTACGCCAGTGGGGAGCCCCGCCCGACCGGTCGGACCGCCAGAAGGCGGCGCCCGTTCACGTCCGTCGTCGAACAGGCCAGCCAACGGCACGTCAGCACCAGTCCTGCGGTCCGGGGCGTCGAGGCGCCGCGAGCGGTCTCCGCCGCCGCGTGTGCCTCCACCTCGCGCCAGAGCTGACCAAACGCATCCCGCGACACCCGCAGATTCCCCGCCGGTATCCGCGCGATGTCGCGATCCGTCACCGTCCCCATGCCGTAATAGTCTCACTCGGTGCCGACGATTCAGCCCACAATCGTCCGGGGCGTTCTTCGACAGTTGCATGTCAAATCGGGCGTGAACTCGAGCACCGACTAGAAGTTCTTGACTCCGTCCTTCTTCGCCCAGGCGCGGAGAGACTTGGCGATGTGGTGCACTCCGTACTGTTCGAGCTTCTGGTAGCCGTAGAAGACGTCCAGGTCGAGGACCTGGACAAGGGGTTCCTCTGGTCCGCGTCGGCCAGACGCGTTGATGGTGACCTCGTAGCGGCGAGGCAGATCCTCGCGGGCGTAGCGGTCCGGCATGTGTTCGAAGAGCATCCGGTACTCACGCCCCGGGGGGAGGCTGGGGATGCCGCTCTGCAGGGCGTGTGAGCCTCCGATGGTCATGTTCTCGTCGTCGAGGGTGGTCACCAACGGTGGGTCGAAGACGACCTTCACGTCACGGGCCAGCGTCTCACCGACGTTCTTGATGATCAACTCGGTGAATGGGTGCTGAGCGGGCACGACGTCGACGACGACGAACGGCCGCGCTTTCTCCTCGCGGAGCGTCCGAGCAAGAACCAGTTGGTGATACGCGAAGTAGGCGGCGCATCCCGCGCTGACGAGCGCAAGGAACGCGATCACCGCTGAGATCCAACTCGGGACGTTGCCCCAATCCACCACGTGCGCTCCAGGATCCGTTCGTCAGCCGTGCGCGCACCAGCGTTGCAGGCCGCCCGGCGAAGCGCTCAGCTGGGCCGAAGGCGCGGCGACGCACCTGGAAGACGGTCTCGCGCCAGATGCCGTGGTGGCGGGTCCCGACCCATCCGCGACGACATCGACCGGCGCGTCCGCGAGCTGCTCGCCGAGCTCACCTCCCCGACCGGCGCCTCGTGATCGCCCCGAAGCCGTCTGTGCTGTTCGTCTGCGTCCGCAACGGTGGCAAGTCCCAGATGGCCGCTGGTCTCATGCGTCATGCCGCCGGACCGGATCGAGGTGCGCTCCGCTGGGACCGACCCCGGCGAGAAGATCAACGCCCTCTCCGCCGAGACTCTCGCCGAGGTCGACGCGGACATGTCCGGCGAGACGCCCAAGCCGATCGACCCCGAGCTGCTCCGTCGAGTCGACCTCGTCGTCACTCTTGGACGCGAAGCTCAGGTCGAGGTCCCCGACGGGGTCGAGCTTCGCAACTGGGACACCGACGAGCCCTCCCGAGCGCGGTATCGAGGGTATGGAACGCATGCGCCTGATCCGGGACGACATCGCCGCCCGCGTTGACAAGCTTTCACCAGGTCAGCCTCGTCCGGCTCGCCCCAACCACGAGCACCACTCCGAGGATGCCGACATCTGCAACCCTGATGGCGCGTCCTGGCCGGTTCCGAACTGAACGCAGGGGCCGGGCGGATCAGCGGCACGCTAAACGCCGTGGGCCGCCCGACATCAACGCCTGGGACCGGGCGGACCGGGTCGACGTCCGCGCAGTCGTCGAGCACCTGCGCGACACCCCGAACCCGCAGCGGCGCCGACCGGCCGTGCCGGGTTCGGGGTGTCGCAAACGGGCAAACCCGTGCTCGGCCAGGACCACGCCGCATGATCAACGATCTGCTCAGCGTGCTCTTGGACTTCTAGGAGCGCGGCCTGCGCGGCCGGCGGGGGCCCAGTTGTCAAACCCGGTGCCCCGCCGCGGTGGGCGCGGCACGCGCACCACAACCCGATGGAGGACTTCGTCCTGACCGTCCGACTCATCCGCCGACTGCGACGCGAGCGGGAACATGATTCCGGTCCGCGCCGACGCTACAGGCCGAAGGCGCCACCCTCGACCAGAATGACGATGCCCAGACCAATCAGAACAATCGGGAACAGCACGTGCTCCCAACGCTCCAGCACCTCGGCGATCGGCTTGCGGGTAGCGACGAAGCGCGCTGCGACAACCAACACGGCCACCAAGGCGAGGAACACGATCGAGTAGGCGATGATGCCGGCGGTGCCGATGGTGGCGAAAACGGGCACGTACACCCCGATGTTGTCACCGCCGTTGGCGAAGGTGACCGCGGCGATGGTCGCCACGCTGAGCGCCTTGCCGCGCACCTTGCCCTCGTCGTCATCGTCATCGTCGTCGCGCCGAGCTCGCCAGGCTCGCCACGCCGCGAGCAGGCCGAGAATCAGGGGGATGAGCCCGAAGTACGGGATGACCTCCTCGGGCAGGAAGCTGCGCGCGCCGAGGGCGACGATCACCGCCGCGGCCAGGATCGCGCCGAAACCGAGGTACTGGCCACCGAGGATTCTCGCGGTCGTGCCCGGGGTGCCGGCACCTCTCGCGTAGAACAGCGACAGCACGATGACATCATCGATGTTGGTGACCATGAACAGGCCGATGGCCTGCAAGGTCAAGGTGAAGAGTTCCACGACTGCCTTCTGGTCGATCACCGGCATATCGGTCAGCCGGCTGAGGGTTGGCCACCCGCCACAAGGCCCTCGGCGCTGCGCCGTTCTCGCCAGCACATGGGCCGACATGACCCCGCGCGGTGTCAGCGGTGGGGCCATGGCGAGCCGGGGGAGGGACGCTGGGGTGACGCAGCTGTTCGGGCGGTGCGGATCGCACGGGTTGCGCGATCAACTCTAGTATCGCCACATGACGATGCTAGCGTTACGTCCAGATGCTAGCACCATGAGCAGATGCCACAGCTCGTTGCCGGCCGCCCGCAGGTCGGTCATTTCATCGGCGGCCAACCGCACCCGATCCCGTAGTCGGCCAGCCGCCGCCCGGCGCGGGCGACCATCTGCGGGTCGAGGGTCGATCCCGTCGATCCCGTCGATGAACCGTCGAAGGATCGGCTCGGTGCCGTACTCCGGCGCGGCAGCCGACCTCCAGCACGCGGGCACCCGGCGCCGACATGCCCCCCCACGCGCAACAACGCCGGTGTCTCGTAGAACCGCTGCAACGCTCCCGTCGCGGGCTGTTCACCGGTGCCGTCGCCACCCGGTTGATCGGCACGGCCGCCGGGCCCATCATCGCTTCACTGTTGGTATCGCTATGCGACGATGAATGCCCAGTGGCTCAATCCGCCTCGCGATGGGTGGATCGTGCACGGTCCTGGTTACGCATTGGCTGGATCCGCTATCATCGCTGCATGACGATGTCAGGCGAGTTGCCGGCGCCGCCGCGCCGGGAGTTGGTGCCGGCGGCGGCGCTGTTCCACAGCCTCTCGGACACGACCCGGTTGGCGATCGTGCAGCGCCTAGCCGCGGGTGAGGCTCGGGTGGTCGATCTGACCGAACGGTTGGGGTTGGCGCAGTCGACGGTGTCGGCGCACCTGGCGTGCCTACGGGACTGTGGCCTGGTGACCGGCCGGCCGCAGGGTCGGCAGATGTTCTACTCGTTGACCCGCCCGGAGCTGCTGGACCTACTGGCGGCGGCGCAGACGCTGCTGGCCGCGACCGGGTCGGCGGTAGCGTTGTGCCCGAACTTCGGCGCCGACGCCCGCGCCGAGGCCGACCTCAAGGCCGGCACGTCGGGGGTGCGCGGTGAGTGACGCCTGCGGTTGCGGCGGCGAGCCGGATCGCCGCGCGGCCCGCCGGCGACCGGCTCGAGGTCCAGTCCGCCGGCACTCAACCCGGCGAGAAGATCAACGCTCTGTCGGCAGACTCGCTCGCCGAGGTCGGCGCGGACAGGCTCCTGATCCGCGACGACATCGCCGCCCGGTTGACAGGGTCCTACACGGAACATCACCCCGGCCGTTCTCGTGGACATCCTGCCATCCCACACTCGAACACCTGTTCGAACAAGGCCTAGTGGTCGATCAATCTCCGGCAGCACGTGGCGTATGCGCTCAGGCCGTGCGACCGGCGCTCCAGCGGGCGGAGCACCGCAGCTGAGCCGACCTGGGCGCACACGGCCGACTCCCTGATCGGGCTGGCCGCTTCGCGTCCTCATCGAAGACGGCGCGAGGGGTTACGGCGAGATGATCGTGTGGGCTCAGTGGGTCGGGTCGGCGGACCACCGGATCAACAGCAGCGGTGCCCCTCCAGCAGGGGGCTTCGGAGACGCGAGGTCGGAGGCGTCGTGGGCCACCTATTTCAGCGTGTTCACAGCACCGGCGGTTACGCTTCCGTGTCGTGACTCGAGCTGCGGCGCCCCGTTTGGGGGCCTCGTCTAACCGCGATCGGCGTACGGCCGTCGTGTTGGGGCGTGCTCGGGGTTCCTTCCGGGGACTGGTCTTGTTCGCGGCGTTGCTGGTCGTGGGCGGTGTCGTGGCGCTGTGTTGCTGCCGCGACGACCACGACGCCGTGATCGCGCAGCCTGGGCCTGTCACGGCCGGGATCGAGCAGATCGACCATTTCGGGCGCTCAGCGACACCGTCCACCGCCACGCCGGTCGGGCTGCAGATTTCCGACGAGCGACGGACGGGCACGAGCCAGAGCCCTGTCGACGCCGGGTTCGTTCCTCAGCAGTGTGTGCTTGAGTCTGTGCGTACGGCGGTCACCGCTCCGGCGTCCCCGCGGGCAGTGGAAGACGGACTGCCCGGGGTCACGCTCGACGGTGCGACGGTCCCCATCGCGACGGTTACTGCTCCTGTGTTGCTGCGGTCCTCGGCGGTTGAGCTCCCGGGCTCGCCCACCCACTTGTTGTGCGTGATGCGGACGTAGGCCGCTCAATCTCTTCGCTTCTTCGGGGCGGGTGAACGACCCGTCATCACGGCGCCTCCTCGTGCGCCGGCATTCCCGAGGTCCTCGTCAGGCCTCGTCCCAGCGCGTCAGTGCGCTCCAGCGAAGTGAGTTGAGCTGTGCTTTCCCAGCAGAGTGCTGGGTGGCGACCGTCTGTTGACGGCGAGGCCACCCGAAAGTTCCGCGTTCCTGCCCCACTGCCACGGCTGCGGTGGTGGGTGTTGGCCATCGGCGCCGTGGTCGTCGCGCTGTCTGTGGTGCGAGCGTTCGCTCCGATGACCTATCCCGGCGACATCTGGCGGCAGAGCGACACCGCCACCATCGCTAGGAACTTCGCCGCCAACGGCATGAACATCTTCTTCCCTCAGATCAACTGGGGCGGAGCCGGGCCCGGCTACGTCGAGACCGAGTTTCAGCTGTTGCCGTGGCTGACCGCGGCCACCTATCTGGTCTTCGGTGAGCACGTCGTCCTCGGCCGGCTCCTCTCGCTGGCGTTCATGCTGGTCGCGGCAGCGGCGTTCTGGGGCCTGGCTCGACGGCTGCTACCCGCTACACCGGCGCGGTGGGCGCTGGCGGCGTTCTTCCTGTCCCCGGCGTTCATGCGGTGGGGCACGGCGTTCATGCCCGAGGCGACCGTGCTGGCGTTCTATCTGCTCGCGCTGCTCGGCTTCTGCCGTTGGCTGCAGGAGGACCGGCCCCGGTTCCTGGTGTGGGCGGGCGCGGCGACGTCGGTGGCGGCGCTGGTGAAACCGACGTCGTTGCACATCGGCCTGGTGATCGGGCTGTGGGTGCTGTTCACGGCGTGGGAGCGGCTGCGCAGGCCTTCGCTGTATATGGCTGGGCTCGCCGCGTTGGTGGCGCCTGCTTTGTGGCTGCGTCATGCCGCCGATATGCATGCCACCTACGGCAACACCTTCGGCGTGATCTCCGGCGGGGACAGCAAGTGGGGCAGCCTGTCGATGTGGCTGAGCCCGGAGTTCTACCTGGGCAACCTCCGCTCCGAGGCGATCTTCATCTACGGCCTGATCGGCCCGCCCCTGGCGGTGCTGGGCGTCGTGTGGCTGTGGCGGCGCCGCCGCGCCGCCGATCAGAGGGCCCGGCCGGGTGCCTCGCCGCTACCGCTGCTGACCGCGGGGGCGATCGCCTTGACGGTGTACTACTTCGCCGCCGGCCGCTACACCAGCACCGACATGGGCATTCAGTACCACGTCTACTCGCTGCCCTATGCCGCGGTGGCCACGGGTGTCGGGACCGCGGCCGTGCTGGGCTGGGTCAGACGCCGCCTCGGCGGCGCGGTGACGTCGGCTGTGGCGGGCGCGGCGGTTCTGCTGCTCGGAGCGCAGTCGGTCAACGTGTTCGTCCAGTCGCTGCCCGACCAGGCTGGGGTCTTCGGGGTGTGCGCGACCGAGCTCGACGCGGTCTCGGCCCCCGACGACCTGGTCGTGGTCAGCACCACTAGCCGCACCACCGACGGCGCGGTCGCCAACAACTACCAGGAACCAGTGGTGTTCTTCCTGGCCGACCGCAAGGGCTGGAGCCTGCCCGCGGATCACCACATCCCGGACGAGGTCGAAGCGCTGCGTACGGCTGGGGCCCGGTTCCTGGTCGTGGGCGACCGGCAGCTCGTCCCGAGCGATGGTCCGCTCGCGAACTGGCTGAGCGACAACGCCCGTCCGCTGCGCACGACCGAGCAGAACGGATGCGCGATCTGGGACCTCCAGTCGCCACCGGAGACCGCGCAGGGGGTCGAGGTCCGGTGAGGCCCGCTCCCCGGACACTCCGGCTGACGTCAATGGTGGCGCTCGTCGCCGCGGTCGCCCTGACCACCGTCTTAGCAGGAGCCTGTGCACAGCCCGCACCGTCCGGCGCCGGCTCTGCGGCGGCCATGCCGGCCGGGGACGCGGTGACCGGCCACGTGCATGGTCTGGGTATCAACCCGGACGATGGACTGGTGTATGTGGCGACCCACCACGGACTGCTGCGCCTCGAGATTGACGGCCCGGCCCGGGTCGGCGAGACCGGCCACGACCTGATGGGTTTCGCCGTCGTCGGGCCGGCGGAGTTCCTGGCCTCCGGCCACCCGGGTCCGCACGACGACGCGGCGGGACCGCCCGCGTCCGGGTCGTCGTTGGGGCTGGTCCGCAGCACCGACGGCGGGCGGAGCTGGACGGAGGTGTCCCTGCGGGGCGCGGCGGACCTGCACGCCATCACCGTCGCCGGGCCCGTCGTGTACGGGTGGGACTCGGTCACCGCGATGGTGCGGCGCAGCCAGGACGGCGGGGCGACATGGCAGCCCGGCGCCCGCGGCAGCCTCGCCGACCTCGCCGTGGACCCCGCCGACCCGCACCATCTGTGGGCGACCACCACCGAGGGCCTGGCCGAGAGCCGTGACGGGGCCCGCACGTTCGCCCTGATGCCGCCGATCCCGGCCATGGACGCTCCGCTGGTCTTAGTGGAGACGGTGCCCGACCTGCACGGCGACCGTGAACCGGACCTCGTCGGGGTCGACTCCACCGGGCAGGTGTGGGGCCGCTACCGCAGCGGGTGGCAGGTCACCGGCGAGCTCGGAGCAACACCGACCGCTCTGGCCGTCGTCGGCCCGGACCGCTACCTCGCCGCCACCGCCGAGGCGGTGGTCTCCTCCGAAGACGCCGGGCGCAGCTGGACCACGCTGGCGCCCGTGATGCCGTGATCCGCCCCGGCCCACGCCACACCACGACCGGACACGCCGAGGTGGGGCCGTCGGAGACGAGGACGGGGGAGCGGGAGTGTTGACCGGGCGCGAGCATGCTCAGCTCGCGGCCCGCCGCCTCGGGCGCCGGCTCCTCGTGGTCCTGCTCGTCCTCGGGGTTGTGGGTGCGGCCGGGGCCGTCGCGTTCGTAGGGGTGACGTTCCTGATGAGCGTCCCCACCCGCGGCGTCGGGAGCTGTGAGCCGAACCCCGAGCGGATGCCGGTCGAGGCATCCGGGTCGAGCGGACTGACCGGCGAGCAGCTGACGAATGCGGCGGCCATCGTCTCGACCGGCCGTGCGATGGAGGTCCCGGAGCGGGGGCTCTGGGTGGGACTGGCGACGGCGCTGCAGGAGTCGGGGCTGCGCAACCTCGACTACGGCGACCGCGACTCACTCGGGCTGTTCCAGCAACGGCCCTCTCAGGGCTGGGGCAGCCCGGCCCAGGTGCGAGACCCCACCTACGCAGCCGAGCGGTTCTTCGAGCGGCTGCTCGCCGTGCCCGGTTGGACCGAGATGCCGCTGTGGCAGGCGGCTCAGACCGTGCAGCGCTCAGCCTTCCCGCTCGCCTACGCCAAGTGGGAACAGACCGCCGCCGACGCCCTCGCCGAGGTCGCCGAAAGCCCCGCCGCCGCTCCGCGCGCCCGGCCGGCCACCTCACCCTCGCCCGGGAGCTCCGGCGCAGCGGGCCCGTGTCGAGGTGAGTCCGAGGACGTCGATCCGGCCGCTCCGTTCGCCGGGAACAGCAACGGCTGCACCGAGGACGACCCCACCACCAACGGCTGTGTCACGCCGGTGACCCGCTACGCCCTCGACCAGGCCGAACGCGCCTTCGGTGGCCTGCGCCGCGGCGAGCTGATGCGGTCCACCGGGTGCCACGCGACCCGCCCGTCCAACCCGACCAGCGACCACCCTCTGGGCAAGGGCTGTGACTTCTTCCCCGGCACCGCGGGTCTGGGCGCGCAGGGCATCGAGCTGGCGAACGGCTGGCGGGCAGCGGACTGGTTCCGCACCAACGCCGACGCTCTCGAGGTCTCCTACATCATCTGGCAGGGCCGTATTTGGACCCCGGGGGTGCCCGACGAGGGCGGCTGGGGTCGCCGGTACAGCGGCGGCGGGGTCTACGACCCCACCGACGCGGTCGGCGGGCACTACGACCACATCCACGTCAGCTTCGCCCGCTGACTCGTCGCTACACCGGCGGCGGGTCGACACCGCTCGGCTCCGCCGCCGAGAAGGACGATGGTCAGCGGAGGGCCGGTTGCACCGCACCGACCACCACGTCCAGTAGCCGGTCGAGGGCGGCCGGTTCGGGGAGCCGGCGGGCCGCGTTCATCGCGGAGAGGCAGTAGGCCGCCAGCTCGGCGGGCGGCATGTCGCCACGCACGGCACCGAGGCTCTGGCCGTGGTGCAGGTGCTCGGCGAGGAGCGCGACGAGCCGCTGTTCAGCGCCTTGCACGTGATCGGTTCGGTGTAGGCGGGCAGCGAACTCCCCGCCGAATCCCGGCGCGCCGTGCGCGATCTGGTGGGCATAGGCCTGAAGCGCCGAGCGGAGCGCGCCGAGCTCACTTGCGGCGTCGTCCGGGATAGGCATCAGCGCCCGTTCGACGTGCTCGAGGTGAGCACTGACGATCTGCTCGTGCCAGGCGAGCAGGAGCGCCTCGACGTCAGGGAAGTACTTGTAGATGGTGGCTCGGCTGATCCCGCCACGGGCGGCCACCCCGGACATCGTCACCGCAGCCGGCCCCGCCTCGGCGATCGTGTCCGCGACGGCGGCAAAGATCGCCTCGCGCACCGCCTTCTTGTGGGCGTCGATCGTCTCGGTCCACAGCTGTGGCACCCCACTACCATACAGAGCGACACCAGTTAGACATACTGTCTCCTTCAAGACACACTGTCACGCACACGAGGGATGGAAGGTCGATGGCCGGTTTCGCAGGTGTGCCCCGATGGGTCAAGGTGCTGGTCCTGGTCATCGCGGTGTTACTACTCCTGGTCGTGCTGGTGATAGTGACCGGTGTGGGTGGTGAGCACGGCCCGAGTCGCCATGCGGGACAGCTGACCAGGTGGCAGACGCCCGGGATGTCACTCGTCGACCCGGTCGCGGCGCAGTGATGCGCCCGCCGGGGTGGGGCTGAGGATGGCGCCGCCGGCGCGGGCGGGTGCCGGACGGGGCGTCCGCCGCACCGCGCTGACTGTTCACGTGTTGTGTTCAGTGGGGTGGGTCGGGGCGGTCGCGGGGTTCATGGCCCTCGCGGTGGCCGCGGCGCTCGGCGACGGCGTGTTCCGATCGGCCATGCTCATCGCGGCCACCGTGCTCACCGAGGCCGTGATCGTCCCCCTGGCGCTCGCGTCGACGGTCTCCGGGGTGGTGTCGTCGCTGGTGAGTCCGTGGGGGCTGTGGCGGCACTACTGGGTGATCACAAAGCTGGTACTGACCTTGGCTGCGACCGCCGTGCTGTTGTTGCAGATCCGGCCCATCGCAGCCCTGGGGGCCGCCCACGCCGGCGCCTTGGCATCGGGAGCGAGCCAGGCGCCTGTGGTCGAGGCGCACGCTCAACTGGCGTCGCTGTTGGTCCACGGCGGCGGCGGTGCCCTGGTGCTGGTCGGGATCACCATCTTGGGGGTTTGGAAGCCCCGCGGTGAGCTCCGCCGACCGACTTCGAAGGCCTGACCCTGGTGATCGAGCCAGCCGCCCGCGGGCCCGTGCCGGCTCGTCCATAAAGGGACGAGCCGGCCCGGTCGAGCGCCTACCGTGCCGTCGGGCTGAACGTGCGCAGCCGCAGGCTGTTGCCCACGACGAACACCGAGCTGACCGCCATCGCCGCGCCTGCCAGCATTGGGTTGAGCAGCCCGAGCGCCGCCAGGGGCAGTGCGGCGACGTTGTAGGCGAACGCCCAGAACAGGTTGCCCTTGATCGTGCCGAGGGTGCGGCGGGACAGGCTAATCGCGTCGGCCGCGGTGCGCAGGTCCCCGCGGACCAGGGTGATGTCGGCGGCCTCGATCGCCACGTCGGTACCGGTGCCCATCGCGAGGCCGAGATCGGCGCGGGCGAGCGCGGCGGCGTCGTTGACCCCGTCGCCGACCATCGCCACGACTCGGCCGCGGGCCTGCAGGTCCTCGATCACGGCGAGCTTGTCCTGCGGCATGACCTCGGCGATCACCGTGTCCGGTCCGACGTCGATGCCGACCTCCCGGGCGACGGTCTCGGCCGCGGCCTGGTTGTCGCCGGTGAGCAGGAGCGGGGTGAGCCCGAGGCCCTTCAGCTGGGCGATCGCCTCGGCCGAGGTGTCCTTGACCGTGTCGGCGACCGCGAGCACCGCACGGGGTTCGCCGTCCCAGGCGACCGCGATCGCGGTGCGGCCGCGGGCGGCCTCCTCCCGGGCGGCCGCGGCGAGGTCGTCGGTCAGGGGGTGGCTCCACTCCTGCAGCAGGCGCGGTCGCCCGACGAGCACAGCGTGCCCGTCGACGACGCCCTGCACGCCGAGGCCCTCGTGGTTGGCGAAGTCCTCGACCTCGGGCAGGGCACCCACCCGGTCCCGGGCGGCGCCGGCGACCGCGGCCGCGATCGGGTGCTCGGAGGCGTCCTCCAGGGACCCGGCCAGCCGCAGCACCTCCCGCTCGTCGACCCCTTCCGCCGTGTGCAGGCCGACGAGGCTCATCCGGCCGGTGGTGACGGTGCCGGTCTTGTCCAGGACCACGGTGTCGACCCGCCGGGTCGACTCGAGGACCTCCGGGCCCTTGATCAGGATGCCCAGCTGCGCGCCGCGCCCGGTCCCGACCAGCAACGCGGTCGGGGTGGCCAGCCCGAGCGCGCACGGGCAGGCGATGATCAGCACCGCGACCGCGGCGGTGAACGCCGCCGCGGCACCGGATCCGGTGCCCAGCCAGAACCCGAGGGTGACCGCGGCGAGGGCGATCACGATCGGCACGAACACTCCGGAGATCCGGTCGGCCAGGCGCTGGACCTGCGCCTTGCCGGTCTGGGCGTTCTCGACGAGCCTCGCCATCTGCGCGAGCTGGGTGTCGGACCCGATCCGGCGGGCCGCGACGACGAGTCGTCCGCCTGCGTTGACCGTGGCCCCGACGACCTCGTCGCCGACGCCGACCTCGACCGGGACGGACTCCCCGGTCAGCATCGACGCGTCGACGGCGGAGCCGCCTTCGACGACGGTCCCGTCGGTGGCGATCTTCTCCCCGGGGCGGACCACGAACCGGTCTCCGACGGCGAGCTGACCGACCGGGATGCGCTCCTCGAGGGTCGATCCGCCCTGCTCGCGCAGGACGGTGACGTCCTTAGCGCCGAGTTCCAGCAGGGCACGCAGGGCCGCGCCGGCGCGACGCTTGGAGCGGGCCTCGAAGTACCGCCCGGCCAGGATGAAGGTGGTCACCCCGGCGGCGACCTCGAGGTAGATGTTCCCCGCCCCGTCCGAGGGGCTGATCGTCAGCTCGAACGGGTGCGTCATCCCGGGGGTGCCCGCGGTGCCGAACAGCAGCGCGTAGAGCGACCACGCGAACGCCGCGAGGGTGCCCAGCGAGATCAGCGTGTCCATGGTCGCGGCGCCGTGGCGCAGGTTCGCCCACGCCGCCCGGTGGAAGGGCGCCGCCGCCCACACGATCACCGGCGCGGCCAGGGTCAGGGAGATCCACTGCCAGTAGGTGAATTGCAGCGCCGGGACCATCGCGAGCACGACGACGGGCACGGACAGCCCGACCGAGACCCACAGCCGCTGCCGGGCGGCGCGCAGCTCCTCCGGTTCCCGGCCCGAGTCGTCGCCCGTGTCCGACCCCGACGGGCCGCCGGATCGGGCAGCGGGCGGCTCGGGTAGCCGTACATGGTAGCCGGCGGCCTCGACGGTGGCGACGAGCTCGTCGGCGGCGACCCCGTCGGGAGCACTGACCTTGGCCTTCTCCGTCGCGTAGTTGACGGTGGCGCTCACCCCGTCGAGCTTGTTGAGCCTGCGCTCGATCCGGTTCGCGCACGAGGCGCAGGTCATCCCGCTGATCGCGAGCTCGACCTCGGTCACGGTGTCGGCGGCGTCGGGTGAGGTCGTGGACATCAGTGCCCCCCTCCCGCGTTGCCGGTGGCGTCGCCGTGGTCGTCGTCGTGTGGGGTACCCGGCCCGGGCGCGGCCGGCACCGGTTCTGGCACCGTCGTCGCGGGCCCGGTGGGAAGGGTGAACTCGGCGGTGCGGACCACCCCGGCGTGCTGGAAGTCCAGGAACAGCCGGTAGGTCCCGGCCGAGGGCACCTCGGCGAAGAACCGGACCTGCGGGCCGGCTGAGGTGCGCCCGTCCCCGGGACTGCCGTCGGGGTGCACGTGGAGGTAGGCGAGGTCCGCGGCTCGCAGCGCGACGAGGTGCCCGTACGCGCCGAGGTAGGGCTGCAGGTCGCTCACCGGGAGACCGTCCTTGGAGACGGTCACCGTGAGCGGGGACGAGTGCCCGGCGGCGAGCTCGCCGTCGAGGCGGACCTCGTAGCCGTCGACCCGGGCGACCCGGCTCGTCTCGTGGGTGACCGGCTCGTAGGCGCCGGCCGCGGACAGGTCGACCCCGAGGGTGGTCGACGCACCGCCGGTGGGCGTGAAGTCGGCGAAGGCCCGGTAGACCCCTCCCGCAGGCAGCCGCAGGCTCGTCCGCCAGGTGCCGTCGGGGTCCATGGTCGGGTGCAGGTGCTGGAAGGCGGTGGTGTCGCGCCGCACGACGATCAGGTGCAGCCGCTTGGTGTGCTCCTCGTCGAACGCGGTGACCGGGGCCCCGTCGGGGCCGGTGATGCGGAAGGTGAAGTCGTTCGTGGTTCCGGCGGTCGGCGTCGAGGCGGTGGGCGTGAGGGTGTAGCCGCCCCTGCTCGATGCCAGCCCGGCGGGCTGGTCTGCGGTCTCCGGGACGGCGCCGCTGTGGGTGTCCCCATGTCCGGCTGCCTCGCCGCCGGACGGGCCCGTGTGCCTGGCCGCGGGTGCGGCGGGTGCGGGGCCGGTGAGGGGACCGACAGCGGATCCGGTCGCGTACGCCCCGAGCGTGAGCAGGGCGAGCGCCGCGCCGTAGGCGGAGAGCTTCGCAAGAGTGTTCATGATCCGTCCCTTGCCGTGGACCCCCGGCCTCGACGGCCGGGGGTCGGAGGTGGTGCGGCTACGACGCCGCGAGCTGGTAGCCGGCCTCCTCGACCGCGGCGCGCACGGCGGCCGGGTCGAGGGGGGTGTCGCTGTCGACGGTGACCGCCCCGGTGGGCAGGTCGACCGCGACCGAGCGCACGCCGTGCAGCTCACCGATCTCCTCGGTGACCGACGCGACGCAGTGCGCGCAGGTCATGCCGTTCACGGAGTAGGTGCTGGTGCTCATCCTCGTGGTTCCTCTCTGGGGCGAGCCCACCTGTCGTGGGCCCGGTCTTGTGTGGTTCAGGTGGTGTGGGCCGGGTGCGGGCAGCACGAACCGGGGCAGTCGACGAGCCGTCGCTGCCGTGCGGAGGCTGCCCGCCCCCGTCGAGTCGTGCTCTTGAGCCCTACCGACGGTGACGCCGACGACGCGTTCGCCTCACTCAAGACTTGACGAGCCGGGCGATCGCCGCGCTGGCCTCGGCGACCTTCTGGTCGGCCACCGCACCGCCCTCGGCGACCGCGTCGGTGACGCAGTGTTTGAGGTGCTCGTCGAGCAGGTTCAGCGCGACGGCCTCCAGGGCCTTGTTGACCGCGGCGACCTGGGTGAGCACGTCGATGCAGTACTTGTCCGACTCGATCATCTTCGTGATGCCCCGGACCTGGCCCTCGATCCGACGCATCCGCTTGAGGTGGCTGTCCTTGTTGTCCGCGTACCCGTTCACGGCGACTCCTCCCGGTCCGACTCGCCCTCACTATACCCTAGGGGGGTACCGTACGCGAGCGGTTCGCGCGGAGACCGTCACCCAGTCCCATGTCAGGGTCAGGCGGCTCGAGACCGCTCGTCGCCCCGTCCTTCGCCTGCCGCGGCTGCGGCGGGATCGGACTGAGCCTGTGCTGCGGGGCGTGAGGTGTGCAGGGTCGCCGCAGCGAGGACCGCGCCGAGCAGCGCGACTCCGGCCGCCCCGAGGAACGCTGCGCTGAAGCCGGTGGTCATGGCGACCGGGTCGGCCAGCTGTGTGGCGCCGTAGCCGGCCGCCAGGGCGGTCATCGCGGCCAGCCCGAGGGCGGACCCGACCTGGTAGGAGGTGTTCACGATGCCCGAGGCCAGACCGCCCTCCTCGGGGCGGGCCGCCGAGAGCGCCGTGCTCAGCGAGGGGATGAACGCCAGCGCCATGCCGGTGGCCGCGAGCAGCGACGGACCGAGCACGTCGACGGCGAAGGACCCGTCGGGTCGGGCGAAGGACAACCACACCAGGCCGACGCTCAGGACCAGCAGGCCGGCGACGACCAGGGGCCTGGCGCCGAACCGGGTCATCAGTCGAGGCGCCACCGCCACCATCAGCACCATGATGGCCACCGTCATCGGCAGCAGCGCCGCGCCGGAGGCGAACGCCTGGAACCCCAGCACCTGCTGCAGGTACAGGTTGAGGAAGAACCACATGGGGATCCACGCCGCGCCCAGCAGCAGCTGCGCGAGGTTGGCCGCGCCGAGGTTCGGGGACCGGAAGATCCCCAGGCGCATCAGCGGAGTCCGGCTCCGCGCCTGCACCAGCACGAAGACCGCCAGCAGGGCCAGGGCACCGGCCAGCGACCCGATCGTCGCCGGGCTGGACCAGCCGATCTCCGGGGCGCGTACCACCCCGAACACGCCCAGCCCGAGTCCTGCGGTGACCGTGAGCGCCCCGACCACGTCGACCCGCCCCCGCCCGGCAGGTGGTGCGGGCAACAGCGCCGGAACGGCCACGAGCACCGCGACCGCGATCGGCACGTAGAGCCAGAACACGAACGGCCACGACAGCCACTGCGTGATCACCCCACCGAGGAACACCCCCGCCGTGCCGCCGGCGGGCGCGGCCGCCCCGTACAGCGCCAACGCCTTCGGCAGCTCCCGCGGCGAGGACCCGAACAGCACCATCAGCAGCGTCAACGCCGCCGGCGCGATCAAGGCGGCACCGACACCCTGCACCGCCCGCCCAGCCAGCTCCACCCACGCCTGCCCGGCCACCGCGGACACCACTGAGCCGACCAGCAGCACCGCCCAGCCCGCGGCGAACACCCGCCGCGCACCCAGCAGGTCCGACAGCCGCCCACCGAGCAGCAGCAGACCACCGAACGCCACGACGTAGGCGTTGAACACCCACGACAGCTCCGCCTGCGAGAACCCGAGATCCGCCTGCATCTGCGGCAACGCCACACCGATGATCGACGTATCCATGATCACCATGAACTGCGCCAGGGCGATGAGCCCCAACGCCCACCACCGACGCGAACTCTCCACCATCACGACCTCCTGATCAGCCCGATTCGATCGATACCCCTAGGGGGTATTCTTGACGGAGAGTCAGGTCTACACCCCCCGGGGGTATCTGGGCAAGGGGTTGGACCCGACGCGCATCGGAT
This sequence comes from Pseudonocardia sp. WMMC193, assembly GCF_021728735.1. Lineage (NCBI taxonomy): Bacteria > Bacillati > Actinomycetota > Actinomycetes > Pseudonocardiales > Pseudonocardiaceae > Pseudonocardia > Pseudonocardia sp. WMMC193. The sequence continues at coordinate 54,438 of NZ_JAKKDO010000003.1, forward strand.
CGGGCCGCGACACGCCGCTCGTCCGTCCCGACAGGGGCCCGCAGGCGCAGGGCGGAACCCGTCGCTATCGTGGCGTCCGTGAACGTGGTCCGGCGACGCGGTTTTCAGCAGCTCCTGCTGATGCTGTCGCTGGTAGTGGGCGTCGTGACGATGCACTCCACCGTCGCCTGCCACGACGACACCGGACACGCCCAGCACGCGGCGCCGTCCGTCGGTGACTCCATGGCCACCGAGCGCCCCCTCGCCCCGTCACTGACAGCGCGGGCGGCCGTCGCATCCGGCGACGGACGTACCGCAGGTACTGCCGCGGCCGCAGCCATCACCCCCGCCGGTGACGAGCTCGCCGGCTCCTCCTCCGACCTCGGGATGGTTCGCGAGCTCGTCATCGCCCTCGCAGCGCCGGTCATGCATGCCGCCGGCGTCGGACCTTTCGGACAGCACTCGGCCCTGCACGACCTTCTCCACCTGTGCCTGGCGGTACTGACAGGCCTACTCGTGCTGGCCGCCGCGGCGCTGTTCGCGGTCCTCGTAGGCAGCGCGACTAAGCGGGGCACACCGCTCAGCGGTGCGCGGCCGACGGCGGGCCCGCGGGCTCCGCCCTCGACATCGGTCAGGCTCGCGCAACTCTGCGTGCTGCGGAACTGATCGGCCTCCAGCGCGGAAGAGCGCTGGTCCGATCACACCCGTCTGCACACAGGAGTACTCCCGATCATGAAGCGCAAGTCTGTCCTCGGCGTGCTCGGCACCGCCGCAACCACCGTGGTTCTCGTCGCCGGCTGTGGCGGCTCGAACGGCGCCGCGACCGAAGCACCCGCCACGTCCACCGCAGCGCCCACCTCGTCGGTCACGGCGGCCGCACACAACGCCGCCGACACGGCGTTCGTCCAAGGCATGATCCCGCACCACACCCAGGCTGTTCGGATGTCCGAGATGGCCGCCCAGCAGGCCGGCAACGACCAGGTCAAGCAACTCGCCACGCGGATCCAGCAGGCACAAGGACCTGAGATCCAGCAGCTGCGGGGTTTCCTCGCGGCCTGGGGTGAGCCGGAGACCGCTTCTGCCGGCGCCGGCGGGATGGACCACAGCGGCATGGGCCACGGTGCCGGCGCCATGCCGATGCCCGAGGGCATGGGCGGCATGATGACCGACCAGCAGATGCAGCAGCTCGGCCAGGCCACCGGGACGAGCTTTGACCGCATGTTCCTGCAGATGATGGTCGAGCACCACAACGGCGCCATCCAGATGGCGAAGACAGAGCTCGCGGACGGCCAGAACCCGGACGCGAAGGCTCTCGCCCAGAAGATCATCGAGGCGCAGCAGGCTGAGATCACCGAGATGCAGAACCTGCTCTCGACCGTCTGACGGGCTGGTCCGGGGTGGGGGCCTCGCCGCCGCCCCGGACCTCTCCGACTGCCCCCGTCAGGAGGCAGGTACCCGTGTCTGGCGTTGGACGCCGTAACGCCGTGCCGATATGTCCCGATGGACGGCGCGAGGCGCCGACGCTCCTTCGGGCCGCTGCCGGGATCCGGGACGGGATGGATGATGCGCACAGCCGGTCTGCCGGCCCACACGGGTGTCGGCCGACCCGAGCATCGCCGTGGCTGGGTGCTGGTCATCGGCGTGGTGGTGGCGTTGCTGGCGGCTCACGGCGCGACCGCGTGTTGTCAGGAGCCGGACCCGCAGGCCCGGACCTTCGGCGTCACCGGCCTGTCGAGTACCGCCAGTGGGACCGTGCCCGAGGCCGCCGTGTCGGACATGCCGTGTGACGAGGGCACATTCCTGCAGCGGGCTGCGGTGCTCAACTCCGACGCCGCGGCCTCAGAACATCCACTGTCCGTTCTCGGCGTGGTGCCCGGGATGGTCGCCGCGCAGCACAGCGGGGTCCGGCGACGGGTCGCTGCGCCACGGGCGCCGCCCTCCCATGCCCGGCGACTCGCGTCTCTCTGCGTCCTCCGGACGTGATCGACACGGCCCACGCGGCCGTGCCGACCTGTTCCCGTACCCGCAGAGGAGACCCGCCACCATGCGCCTTGCGCACCCCACCGCTTCACCGTTCCATCGAGCCCGTCGCTCCACCGCGATCGGCCTGCGATGACCCGCCGCGAGCAGGCGCAGGCGGCCTTGCGCCGGATCGCGCCGATCTCCCGTGTCCTGAACCGGGTCGCGTTGGTCCTGCTGCGCGAGGACACGGGCGGGCAGGGACACCATGTGGATCCCGACGCCCCCGGGACGCCGCCCCCAGCCACCGCGCGGTGGAGCCCCGCGCACACCCGCGCTGTCACGAGTCCGACGATGACCCTGTTCCGCGACGCCCTGCGGCCGGTCGGTGGAGGCGGCGAGCGCGACGGGGTCCTCGACGACCTCGCCCGCTACTTCGGCATGTCCCCCGAAGAGGCCCTGGCTCGCTGCCTGGACTGGGAGAGCGCCAGCCTCGAGGAGTGGGAAGCGCGCCCCCGCGACACCCCCGAGGGCATCGCGGACTTCTACGACGCGGCGACGTCGTGGGCCTTCGACCTGTCTTGGTACAACTATTTGCAGGTCAGCGGTACGGGCTACCCCAAGTCCGTCATCGTCGCCGACCACCTCGACCCCGAGCCCGGTAGCCGGGTCCTCGACTACGGATCGGGGGTCGGGGTCACCGCCCAGCTGTTCGCCGCCCTGGGCTGCGAGGTCACCCTCGCCGACGTCGCCCGACCGCTCCTGGACTTCGCCCGCTGGCGGCTCGAGGCACGGGGGGTCAAGGCCTCCTACGTCCACCTGCCTGCCGAGCTCCCGCCGGGTGAGTTCGACATCGTCACCGCGCTCGACGTCCTGGCCCACATACCGCCGGCCGAGCTCCGCGCCACCGTGGAGACGATCCACGCGACCCTGCGCCCCGGCGGGCTGTTCGTGACCGGATTCGACGTGCGCAGGCCCTCCCGCCGCAACGCCTGGCACCTCTACGCCGATGACCTGCCGCTGCGCTGGGAAATCAGCCGAGCCGGCTTCCGGCGGGTCGACCTCATCGACGCGAGCGTGTGGATCTACCGGGCCGGGTCGACCACCGGGGTACGAGGTCGCGCCCACCTGGCCTGGTCGTGGATCCGGCTCGCCAGCCCACCGGCCCGGCTGATCCGCGCCGGACGGCGTCTCCTCGCCCGCGCCGCACTGTCGCTGTTCTTCCTCGTCGCAGCACGACGGTCGGGGTAGAGAACGTCGGACGGCCGCCAACCCAAAGGCTTGGTTCGCGCCGGGTGAGTGGATCATCGCGCTTCAACAGGGACCGCCTCGACGGCATCATTATCAGCACCTCGGGATCGCCGTCGGGGCCGCGACGATGACGCCGCTACTGGTGGTGAAGGGCCGTAGCCGGGCCCGCCGACGACGAGGGCACGAGCGCAAAGCCTGCGGCGCGCCCGTAGCAGGTGACGCGGTGCGCGGTGCCAGCCAACGCCCGCTCGTCAACCATGCAGAACGACCGTCGGCGCGCGAGCGCCATGCTGATGCCCGGGGGACGGGCGGCATGAGAATGGCCATGTCGAGCGCCCGCAGCCGCCAGTGAGGCCAGGTCCGACGCGGTCTTCCGGCGGTGCGTGCGCCAGACGGGCGGCGCGCGGCGTCGACGATCCTTCGGGCCCTGGCTAAGACGGTGGCCGGGCCACCCTCCAGTTCATCGCTTGGTAGCGATATCATCGTCGTATGACGATTGATAATTCCGATCGGTGTCTAGCGTCGAGCTCGACCGGCTCTGAGAGCGAGAGCGGGCTCGGAGCGGCGGTGGCGTTGTTCCACAGCCTGTCCGACCGCACCCGGCTCGGAATCGTGCGTCGCCTGGCCAACGGCGAGACCCGGGTGGCCGACCTGGTTGCTGAACTCGACCTAGCCCAGTCGACGGTCTCTGCACACGTGGCGTGTCTGCGCGACTGCGGTCTCGTGATCGGCCGTACTCAGGGCAGGCAGGTGTTCTACTCCCTCGCCCAGTCAGAGCTGTTGGACCTGCTCGCCGCCGCCGAGACCCTGCTCGCCGCGACCGGGAACGCCGTCGCCCTCTGTCCCAACTACGGTGGCTCCACCACGGAGACCGCAGCGCTGTCCTCTGCGGACAACCCCGTCACGCCGGGCCGCGAGGTAGTCCAGTGAGTGAGCGCCCCGGCTCGCCCGCCAGCTATCCGAGCGTTGAGCAAGCCGAGCGGCTGACCCGCCGCGGGCTGCGCTTGGCGCAGTTCACTGTCGCTTACAACGTCGTCGAAGGGTCTGTTGCGATCACTGCCGGCCTGCTGGCCGGTCTGGTGTCGCTGGTTGGATTCGGCGTTGACTCCGGCATCGAATCGGCCGCATCCATCCTGGTCGGACTGCGGCTCGCGGCCCGACTGCGTCACGGTGAAGCCGACGAGGCCAAGGAGCGCCGCGCGCTCAAGGCTGTCGCCGTCACGTTCTTCGTGCTGGCAGCCTACGTGATCATCGAAGGCGTTCGCGGCCTCGTTGGCGGCGAGGAGCCCGACACCTCCATCGTCGGACTCGTCCTGTTGGCGACCTCCGTCGTGGTGATGCCGCTACTCGCCCACGCCAAGCATCGTGTCGGCGTCCAGCTCGGCGGCGATCAACTGATCCACGCTGATGCCGCAGAAACCAAGATCTGCGTCCTGCTGAGCATCTCCACCCTCGCCGGGCTTGGCCTCTACGCCCTCACCGGAGCCGCCTGGCTCGACCCCGTCGCCGGATTCATCATCGCCGCCTTCGCCATCCACGAAGGCCGCGAAGCCTGGGAAGGCGAACTCGTCAAAGACGACGACTGACCCGAACCCACCCCAGACGACCGACCTACTCCAGGGCTCGCTGTTCCTTCGACGACGCAAGCAGGCCGATTACCGCTATACACCTACCCCCTAGGGGTATACAGTCGCCGTCGGTCGACCTTAAGGAGGCACCGATGACGACACAGCGCACCACGACCGACCCGGTCGAGACCGCGGTGCTGGATGTGCGCGGTCTGCAGTGGGCCAGCGAGAAGACCGTCGTCGAGACGGTGCTCGGTCGACGGCCCGGCGTTCATGCAGTGGAGGCGAATCCCGTCGCGCAGAGCGCGACGGTCAGCTACGACCCGACCCGCACCACGGTGGCCGAGCTGGCGGGATGGATCAGAGACTGCGGCTACGCCTGCGAGGGGCGCTCGGTGCCGGAGCACGTGTGCGATCCGCTCGCCGAGGCCGTCACCCGTGACTCTCCCACTGGGCAGGTCATCGGGCAGACGCAGGCCGAGCTTCGTGCCACGCACGACACCGCGCACGACACCGCCGCCACGCCCGGGTCGGTGGTGTCCCCGCACGAGAGGATGGGCCACGGCGGTCACGGCGAGATGTCGATGGCGGCGATGGTGGCCGACATGCGCAACCGGTTCCTGGTCGCGGCCTTGTTGTCGGTGCCTGTGCTGCTGTGGTCCCCGATCGGGCGCGAGGTGTTCGGCTTCGCGGCGCCGGCTCCGTTCGGGCTGCGCGACGACGTTTTCTCACTGGTCCTCACCCTGCCGGTGATCTTTTACTCGGCGTGGATCTTCTTCGACGGCGCCGTGCGGGCGCTGCGGGCCCGGACGCTGGACATGATGGTGCTCGTCGCCGTGGCCGTCGGCGCCGGCTGGGGCTACTCCCTGGTAGTCACGCTGACCGGCGGCGGCGAGGTGTTCTACGAGGCCGCGACCGTGTTGACCGCGTTCGTGCTGCTCGGGCACTGGTTCGAGATGCGTGCTCGTGGTGGCGCCAACGACGCCGTCCGCGCGCTGCTCGACCTGGCCCCGCCCCGCGCGGTCGTGCTGCGCGACGGCCGGGAGGTCGAGGTGCCCACCTCCGCGGTCGTCGTCGGAGACCTACTGCTGGTGCGGCCCGGATCAAAGATCCCGGTCGACGGCACGGTCACCGACGGTGAGTCCGACGTCGACGAGTCCATGGTCACCGGCGAGAGCCTGCCGGTGCACAAACAGCCCGGCAGCGACGTGGTCGGGGCGACCCTCAACGCCGACGGCACCCTCCGGGTCCGCGCGACCAAGGTCGGCGCCGACAGCGCCCTGGCCCAGATCGTCGCACTGGTACAGCAGGCACAGAACTCCAAGGCGCCAGGACAGCGCCTGGCCGACCGGGCGGCCTTCTGGCTGGTGTTCGTCGCGCTGCTCGGCGGCGCGGCGACCTTCGCGGCGTGGGCCCTGTTCTCCACAGAGCCGCTCACCATGGCCCTGCTCTTCGCGATCACCGTCGTCGTCGTCACCTGCCCCGACGCCCTCGGCCTCGCCACTCCGACCGCGATCATGGTCGGTACCGGGCTCGGCGCGCGCCGCGGCGTGCTGTTCAAGAACGCCACCGCCCTGGAGTCCTCGGCACGCGTCGACACCGTGGTGATGGACAAGACCGGCACCCTGACCAAGGGCGAGCCGGAGGTGACCGACCTGATCACCGACGGGATCGACGAGCAGGAGTTGCTCACCCTGACCGCGGCGGTGGAGCGCAACTCCGAACACCCCCTGGCCCGCGCCGTCGTCGCCCACGCCGAGAATCGCGGCACCGTCGTTTCGGCGGCCGAGCAGTTCACCAACGTGCCCGGCCATGGCGCCATCGCGACAGTCGACGGCCACCGCGTCGCGGTTGGCAACCGGCGGCTGCTCGACCGGGAGGGCATCGCCCTCGACGACCTCGACCGCCTCCGCGACGAGCTCGCCGGGGCGGGGCGCACCACCGTGCTGGTCGCCGTGGACGGCCGCGCCGTCGGGGTGATCGCCCTCGCCGACGCCCCCCGACCCACTGCCGCCGCGGCCGTCTCGGCCCTGCACGAGCTCGGCGTGCAGGTCGTCATGCTCACCGGCGACAACGAGGCCACCGCCCGCCGCATCGCCGACCGGCTCGGCATCGACACCGTCCTCGCCGACGTCCTACCCGGCGACAAGGCCGCCCAGATCAGCCGCCTGCAGGACGAGGGCCATCGCGTCGCGATGGTCGGCGACGGCGTGAACGACGCCCCCGCCCTGGCCCAGGCAGACCTGGGTATCGCCATCGGCGCAGGCACCGACGTCGCCATCGAGACCGCCGACGTCGTACTCATGCGATCCGACCCTCTCGACGTACCCACCGCTCTGCACATCGGCCGCGGCACCCTGCGGAAGATGCGCCAGAACCTCGCCTGGGCCGTCGGCTACAACGCCATCGCCCTGCCGATCGCCGCGGGCGTCTTCGCCCCCGCCTTCGGCCTCGTCCTGCGACCCGAGATCGCGGCCCTGTCGATGTCCGGGTCCAGCTTCCTGGTCGCCGTCAACGCCCTGCTGCTCAAGCGCCTACGACTGCCCCAGCCACCGGCCGAGCAACTTCCGGCTCCCGAGGAGGGCACGCCCGTGCAGCCCGTGACCCGTTGAAAGACCTCCACGCCCGCCGTGCCCGCCGCGTGATCCGGAACGCGCCCGCCGGCACTCGAACTTCGCCTCGCCCTACCGGCGTGCGCAGATCCGGTCGACCGCGTGCACCGCCCGCACGTCTCACCCACCTCTCAGGAGACCACGATGAACCGGAAAGCCCTGCACCCAACCCCGCAACAACGCCTCGAACCGTCCCACCACCGAATCCGCGGGCTCGTCACCCGTCACCCGTTTGTCGTGTTCGTGACACTGGTCCTCGGGCTCGGTTGGCCCATTCTCTCGATCCCCGCCCTCGCGCAGTATGGATGGATAAGGGGCGGCCCCCTCCCCACTGAGCCCTTCGCGCTGGCAGCCACCCTGCTCGTGCTCCTCCCAGCAGCACTGTTGATCACCCTTGTCGTCGAGGGACGCGCCGCCGCTCGCTCGCTCCTCGGACGCGCGCTGCGGTGGCGGTTCGGGGTCGGGTGGTGGGCCGTGACTGTGGCAGCCCTGCCCCTACTCGCCTTTGTCGCGCACCTGCTCACGGGCTTTCGGCCGGTCCTCGCCGACCTTCCATGGATGCTGCTCAGCCAGTCCTTCCAGCTCGTCACAGCAGTACTGATCATCAACCTCGCCGAGGAGCTGGCGTGGGCCGGCTTCCTGCAGACCCGCCTCGAGCAGCGCCACGGCCTCGTCACCGCGGCCATCCTCACGGCGTTACCGTTCGCCCTCCTTCACCTTCCGCTACTGCCCCTTGCCGCCGGGCCGATCTGGCAGACAGCTGCCTTCACGATCGTCTTCGCCATCGCGGTCCGCCTCCTTCTGGGCCTGGCGATGCGCGGTACGGGCGCGAGTGTCCTGGCAGCCGCTGTGCTGCATGCCGAGATCAACCAGGTCAACGCCACCTCGGCCACGATCGGACTCATCACCGTCACTGCGCTGGCGGCAGTGGTGGCCGCTCTCCTCGCGGGCCGAAGGCGAAGGCATTCGTCGCAAGCCGCGCAACGAGTAGGAACCGCTCACGGCGGGCCAATCGAGCCCAATCCGACCGCTCCGGCGACGTAGGCGCTCAGGGCCGCGCGGCCTAGAGGGGAGGTTGACGGGCGGGCCTGTCTCCTTGGCGGCCTCACTCCGGTAAGGGGTGCTCCGCTGGCGCTGCGCGACAGCCCTGCGGGCTGCCGTTGACCGCGAGCCTCCAAAGCCGCGCCGGTGCGCCTTACAGCGGAGGGGGACAACACCCAGCCACCCAGAGACGGGCTGACAGACCCAAGCGCGGGAGGCCACCGTGACCAGAAGTATGCAGACGGGCCAGCAGCGACACGCGGCCAGAAATCGCGGACGCCCGAGACCGGCACCGTCCTGAACGTGAACCCCTGACCTCGCCGAGGCTGGCGGGGGTTCGGCCGGTCAGCAGCAGTAGCTCCAGCACCGGCCCTGGTCGTCGCAGTCCGTGCAGTAGCAGCCACCGGGCGGCGGCAAGCCGATCGGCTCGGGCTCGGCCACGATCGGAGGCTCGGCGAACGCGACGGCCGCGGGAGCGTCGAGTGGCGGCCCGAACTGGATGCCGTAGACCCGCACGTCGAGCCCACGCTCCTGCAGGACCGCGTTCACCGCGGCCCCGATGCCGGTCAGCTTCTCCACGTTCTCGCGCTGCTCGGGTGACAGCTGGTTCGCCGGGATCGGCGCCCGTGGCGGATACGACTCAGGCATCGGCAACCTCCTGTTCGATCTTCTTTCTCGAGCAGAGCGCCGGACCGTCCCGGGAGATACACCGCGACTCGTCGACCGCGCAGGTTGACGGACGACTAATTGCTCCATCATAATTGAGTCAATGAGCACCGAGCGAGATTTCGCCGAGTTGAAGCGGCGTGCCGCTCTCCATGCCGCACTCGGCGACGCCGGGCGACTGGCGATCGTGGATGTGCTGGCCTGGGGGGAGGCCTCGCCCAGCGAGCTGGGCGAGCGGCTCGGAATGCCGTCCAACCTCGTCGCCCACCACTTGAAGGTTCTCGCCGACATCGGGCTGCTCACCCGTCACCGCTCCGAGGGCGACCGGCGGCGGACCTACGTCGCCCTGGTCCGTGAGCGGCTCGACGATCTGCGCCCGGTCGGCCTGCTGGTGGCCGCGCAGCGCGTCGTGTTCGTCTGCACCCAGAACTCGGCCCGCTCCCAGCTGGCCGCGGCCATGTGGAACGACGCCAGCCCCGTACCGGCCACGTCCGCCGGAACCGACCCGGCCCCGGAGGTGCACGAAGGTGCCATCGCCGTCGCCCGCCGCCGACACCTCTCGCTCGTTCCCGCGCCGCCACGCCATGTCCGAGACGTCGTCGCCCCGGCGGATCTGATCGTGACGGTCTGCGACAGCGCCCACGAGCACCTCACACCCCCTGACGGCCCGACGCTGCACTGGTCGATCCCCGACCCGGTCCGCGACGGCGCACCCGCCGCCTTCGACCGGGCCGTCGACGAGCTCGCCGACCGCATCACCCGCCTACGGCCCTCCGTCCACCTCGCGGACGCAACCACCGCCGACGATCGGAGCATCTCGTGACCACCTCCTACAGCCACTCCGACCTGTCCATCGACCAGCAGCTCGCCCTCAAGACCGCCGCGAGCAACCTGCAGCGCCGGTTCGACGGGATCTTCGGCACCGAGACCATCGAACGGTTCCTGCACAGCTCCTACGACGAGTTCGCCGGCCGCGCGGCGGTGCTCAACTTCCTGCCGCTGCTCGCCGAACGGTTCGCCCGCCAGCGGCTCACAGCACTGGCGAAGGTCGAGGGCAAGCACGACGACGGGGTGCCGGTCGTGCTGTTCCTGTGCACCCACAACGCCGGTCGCTCCCAGATGGCGCTCGGCTTCTTCTCCCGGCTCGCAGGGGACCGTGCGATCGCCTGGTCCGGCGGCTCGGACCCCGCCGAACGCATCAACCCGGCCGCCGTCGAGGCCATGGCCAAACGCGGCATCGACATCGCCGCCGAATACCCCAAGCCGTGGACCGACGAGGTCGTCCGCGCCGCCGACGTCGTCGTCACCATGGGCTGCGGCGACGCCTGCCCGGTCTTCCCCGGCCGCCGCTACCTGGACTGGCCCGTCGAGGACCCCGCCGGCCTCGACGTCGCCGACGTGCGTCCGCTGCGTGACGAGATCGAGCGCCGCGTCCGCGAACTGCTCGACGAGATGAAGGTCCCGGCCGCCGGCTGAGCTCGGGGTGCCTCGAAGTTCATCCTCCGTTCGCTTGCGGTGCTGCTTCGAGAGACGTCAACATAGACGCGTGTCGAAACCCCTGCCGCTGCTGGTGTCCTCGGCGGCCACGCACCAAGCGCTCAGCGTGGGTGAGGCCGTCGAGCTCGCCGCCGCGTTCAAGGCGCTCGGCGATCCCGTCCGACTACGGCTGCTCTCGCTCATCTCCGCGCACGAGGGCGGCGAGGCCTGCGTCTGCGACATCTCCGACGCCTTCGACCTGACCGGCCCGACGATCTCGCACCACCTCAAGGTGCTCCGCCAGGCCGGACTGGTGACCAGCGAGCGGCGGGCCACCTGGGTCTACTACCGGGTCCGGCCCGAGACCGTCGCGCTGCTCGCCGACGTCCTCGTGCCCACCGACTCGCTACCGCCCAGCGCGTGCGCGGTACGCGACGACCGCACCCCGAACAGCACCCCGATCGAGAGTGAACTCCCCGCATGAGCGCCACCCCTGAGACCCAGGCCGACGAACCGGTCGCCAAGAAGCTGTCAACCCTCGACCGGTTCCTCGCCGTCTGGATCCTCGCTGCAATGGCCATCGGGCTCGGCGCCGGTCGGCTGATCCCCGGCCTCGGCGAGGCCCTCGACGCGATCTCGGTCGACGGCGTCTCCCTGCCGATCGCTCTCGGCCTGCTGATCATGATGTACCCCGTGCTGGCGAAGGTCCGCTACGACCGCCTCGGGACCGTCACCGGAGACCGGCGCCTGCTGATCAGCTCGCTGGTGCTGAACTGGGTGCTCGGCCCGGCGCTGATGTTCGCCCTGGCCTGGCTGCTGCTGCCCGACCTGCCCGAGTACCGCACGGGCCTGATCATCGTCGGGCTGGCCCGGTGCATCGCCATGGTCATCATCTGGAACGACCTCGCCTGCGGCGACCGCGAGGCCGCCGCCGTCCTGGTCGCGATCAACTCCGTCTTCCAGGTCGTCGCCTTCGCCGGACTCGGCTGGTTCTACCTGTCCGTGCTGCCCGGCTGGCTCGGCCTGCCCCAGGCCGACCTCGACGTCTCGGCGTGGCAGATCGCGAACTCGGTGCTGATCTTCCTCGGGATCCCGCTGGTCGCCGGCTACCTCACCCGACGGTTCGGGGAGAAGGCCAAGGGCAGGCAGTGGTACGAGGAGAAGTTCATCCCGCGCATCGGCCCGTTCGCGCTCTACGGGCTGCTGTTCACGATCGTCATCCTCTTCGCTCTGCAGGGCGACGCGATCACCTCCCGCCCGCTCGACGTGGCCCGGATCGCGCTGCCGCTGCTGGCCTACTTCGCGATCATGTGGCTGGGCTCGCTCGCCCTCGGCAAGGCCATCGGCCTCGGCTATGAACGAGCCGCCACGCTCGCGTTCACCGCCGCGGGCAACAACTTCGAGCTCGCCATCGCCGTCGCGATCGCGACCTTCGGCGTCACCTCCGGTCAGGCCCTCGCCGGTGTGGTCGGCCCGCTGATCGAGGTGCCCGTGCTCATCGGGCTGGTCTACGTCTCGCTGGCTCTGCGCCGCCGTTGGTGGGGTGCGCGAGCATCCATCGACCGCTGAGCGCGCATCTGCCGAGCCTGCTCACTCCTCGACAAGGAAGCCCGATGTCCGACATCCCTGAGGTCCTGTTCGTCTGCGTCCACAACGCCGGGCGCTCCCAGATGGCCGCTGCGCTGCTCCACCACCACGCCCAGGGGACGGTCGCCGTCCGCTCGGCAGGCTCCACTCCCGCAGAGGAGGTCAACCCGGCTGTCCGGGAGGTCATGGCCGAGATCGGGATCGACCTCTCCCACGAGGTACCGAAGAAGCTCACCACCGACGCCGTCCAGGCCTCCGACGTCGTGATCAGTATGGGCTGCGGCGACGCCTGCCCCGTGTTCCCCGGCAAGCGCTACCTCGACTGGGACCTCACCGACCCCGCCGGCAAGGGCGTCGCGGAGATCCGTCCCATCCGGGACGACATCGACCGTCGCGTCCGCGAGCTGCTCGCCGAGCTCACCACCCCGGCCGGCGCCTCGTGACCGCCGCGGAGCCGGCTGTGCCGTCCGTGCTGTTCGTCTGCGTCCGCAACGGCGGCAAGTCTCAGATGGCCGCCGGGCTCATGCGGCACGCCGCCGGGGACCGGGTCGAGGTGCACTCCGCGGGGACCGACCCCGGCGAGAAGATCAACGCCCTGTCCGCCGAGACTCTCGCCGAGGTGGGCGCCGACATGTCCGGCGAGACCCCGAAGGCCATCGATCCCGAACTGCTCCGCCGCGTCGACCTCGTCGTCACCCTCGGTCGCGAGGCCCGGGTCGACGTGCCGGACGGCGTCGAGCTGCGCAACTGGGACACCGACGAGCCGTCCGAGCGCGGCATCGACGGGATCGAGCGCATGCGCCTGATCCGCGACGATATCGCTGGTCGAGTCGACAGGCTCCGCACCGAACTCACCACCCCGGCCTGATCTCCGATCACCGGTGTCCGCACCGCGCTACCGTGGACGGTTCCGGCAGGGTCGCGGGGCAGCCAGGAGCGGCGGGAACATGACCACCAGCGGAGCGGGGCCGGCGATGCCCGTCACCGAGCAGATGTGGCGTGAGGTCATCGCGCAGCTGCGTGCGTTCGTCGGGCGGCGGCTCGCGGACCCTCACCGGGCCGAGGACCTCGTCTCCCAGATTCTGGTGCGGATCCACCAGAACCTCGGATCGGTCGATGATCGTGAGCGGCTGGCGCACTGGGTGTCGCGGGTTGCCCACAACGCGGTCATCGACGAGTACCGGCGCGCGGGCCGGCGCCGCGAGCAGCTCGTCGCGGTGCCGGAGGACGGGGTCGTCGAGGAGTACGACGACCCCGGGAGCGTGCTCGACGAGCTCGCCCAGTGCCTGCGTCCGCTGCTCGAAGGGCTGCCTCCCGAGCAGCGTCGAGCGGTGCAGATGATCGATCTCGACGGTGTCGGCCAGGCTGAGGCAGCCCGCCGCGAGGGGCTCTCGCTGTCGGGGATGAAGTCGCGGGTACAGCGTGGCCGGCGCCGGCTCGCCGAGCTGGTCGGGCAGTGCTGCGCACTGACGCTCGACGCGCGGGGTGTCCCGATCGACTATGTGCCCCGTACAGGCCCCGGCTGTGGGTGTGGCTGTAGCTGAGCGGACGGGTTCAGGGGCGACCACACCACCCAAGCGGGAGCGTCCGGTGGCCGGCTCCCTCCCGAGAGCCGGCCATCGGTCTCATGGGCAGGTCAGCCGCAGCAGCTGATCGTCTGGTCGCCGCCCGCGGCGCAGGTCAGCTCGCAGACCGAGGTGGGCGCGCCGTCGGGGTTGGCGGGGTTGGCGGGGTTGTCCTCGGTGACGGCGTAGAACTCCCAGAAGCCCAACGGCACGTCCGGTGCGTCGACGAACACCTTGTGCTGCTCGGCGTTGCAGCACACGTCCTGCCGGGCGACCCGGGTGGGCAGCCCGGCCTCGGAGAACCGGGCCAGCGACGCATCGACCTGCGCCGGGGTCTGCGCCTCGACGCCGAGGTGGTTGAGCCCGCCACCGGCGCCCGGCCGCTCGATCAGCACCAGCTTGAGCGGCGGGTCGGCGATCACGAAGTTGGCGTAGCCGTCGCGGCGTTTGTGCGGGGCGACCCCGAACAGCCGGGTGTAGAACGTCGTCGCCTCGTCGATGTCGTCGACGTTGAGCGCGAGCTGGATCCGTGTGGTGGTCATCCGGACTTCCTCCTCGAGTGAAGTGAGCTGTCCTCCTCGCTGACGTCGGACCCGCCGATCGGACGCAGCGCCACGCAGCGGGCCACTGGTCGCCTCACAGCTGCGTCCTCCGGCCGGGGGCGCCGTAGGTAGGGTCATGACTCGACAGATGGAGATCCTGCAGGATGACTTCGGCCGTGCACTGGCCGTCGTCGCGCACCCCGACGACCTGGAGTACGGAGCGGCCAGCGCCATCGCCCGCTGGACCCGCCGCGGCATCTCGGTGGGCTACGTGATCGTCACCGACGGGGAGGCCGGCATCGACGGTCTCGATCCTGCCGACGCGGGGCCGCTGCGACAGAAGGAACAGGTGGCCAGTGCGGGGATCGTCGGGGTGGACGACGTGACGTTCCTCGGCCACCGTGACGGTGTCGTCGAGAACGGGCTAAGCCTGCGCCGCGACATCGCCCGCCAGATCCGCCGCTACCGGCCCGAGGTGCTCGTGACGGCGACCTACGAGCCGACCTACCGCATGGGTGGCAGGCAGACCGTCAACCAGGCCGACCACCGCGCGGTCGGCATCGCCGTGCTCGACGCGGCCCGCGACGCCGGCAATCGGTGGATCTTCCCGGAGCTCCTCGACGACGGCTACGAGCCGTGGACCGGCGTGCGGCACGTCTACGTGATGGGCGCCAGCCCGCCCACCCACGCCGTCGACGTCACCGACCACCTCGACGCCGGGATCGCGTCGCTGCAGGCGCACGAGGCCTACCTGCGCGGGCTCGGCCGGGACTTCGACCCGGACGAGTTCGTCCGCGGGATCACCGCCATGGCCGGCCCGGCTATCAGCGCGCGCCATGCCGTCGCCTTCGGGCAGATCCACCTGCAGGGCGTCTGAACCGCCGCCGCCGTCGGTCCCACACCGGCCCGGGGGCAGGACGGTACCGCAGGGCGTCGAGCTGGAATGGGCAGAGGGCGACGCCGAGGCGCTGCCCTACGCATACGGGAGAACGTGCGTCCTTCCGCCGGGTCCGTCGTCAGTCTCGGCAAGTACGGGCACGGTCAACGGAGAGCCAAGATGACAGCCACCCTCAGCGACACCCACTCCGGCACGGACGATCCCACGACCGAGCAGGTCTGGCGGGAGTTCGGCGCACAGCTGCGGGCGTTCGTCCGGCGCCGCATCGTCGACCCCGACCGCGCGGACGACGTCCTCGGCGAGATCATGCTGCGGATCCACCGCAGCCTCGACAGGGTCGAGGACCACGACCACCTCACCCGGTGGGTCTACCGGATCACGCGCAACGCCATCATCGACGAGTACCGCCGCGCTGAGCGGGACCGCGCGCGACAAGGCGCCCTGCTCGACGACATGCCCGAGGAGGCGGCCGAGCTCGAGGGCGAGGAGCAGCCGTCCGTGCTTCGCGAGCTCGCCGCCTGCATGCGACCGCTCGTCGAGCAGCTCCCGGCCGAACAGCGCCGCGCGCTGCAACTGTCGGATCTGGAGGGGCTGACCCAGGCCGACGCGGCCAGTCGGGAGAACGTGTCGGTGTCCGGGATGAAGTCCCGGGTGCAACGCGGCCGGCGCCGGCTCGCCGAGCTGAACGGCTGCTGCTGTGAGCTCACGCTCGACGCGCGCGGTGTCCCGATGGAGTACCACCCCCCGCGCCGGTTGCCACTGCGCCTGACCTTCGTCCGAGCCCAAGCCGGTGATCCGGCGACTGGCCGAGCTGTGGGCATCCGTCCGAGCGCGGTATCGAGGGGCTGGAGCGCATGCGCCACACATCCCCGACAACATCGCCAGTCGCCTCGCCGGCACCACAAGGAGCTCGTCGACAGTCGACAGCCCACGGAACCAGCGAGGCCTGTGAGTGGTCGGCGTCACCGACCGGCGTATGATCAGGCGGGCGGTCGTCCGCCGGACAAAGCCCGAAGCAGATCGGCCCGAGTCGGCAAGTCGAGACGACATGCCTCGACGTCCTGGTAGTCGTGCGCACCCGTCACGTCCCGGCCGTCGATCAGCACTGTCGGCGACGGGTAGTGGCCGACGCGTTCGATCACGGTCGTCGCCAGGTTCAGCTCCGTCAGGCATGCAGTGATCAGCTCGCGAACCGCCGGAGCCAGCGGGCAGCCTTCGTGACGGAGCAGCTCGACCCGAGGATGGGGTGGCCGCTCCCACGCTCTCGAGGAGCCTGGCGGAGTCATGGGAGGTGGCGGTCGATCCGGCGCAGCACGGCGCCGAGTCGGCCGCGGGTGTGCCACCCATGGGCGATGACCCAGTCTCGAGCAGCGCCGACGCCACGACGCAGCAGCCCGAGAGGAGTGCTGCGTCCGGAGTCGTGCAGCGCGTCAGCCCGGCGCTTGACGAAGCGGGCACAGTCCGCGCAGATGCCGACCTCCGGGTGAGCGCCCAGCCGTACCAGCGCGTCGTCGGGGATCGGCTGTCCGCAGCACCAACACCCGACGGGTGCTTGATCAGGACGCACGGACGCTGCACTAGTCATCGGCGTTCTCGTTTCGGGTTCTGAGGGTGAGCTGGCGGAGGTGGAAGTCGAAGTGCTGTGTCGGGAATCGGTAGAGATCGGCCAGGGTCATGAAGTCAGCGAAGAACGGGTCCCATCGGGTGGGGAAGTGCATGCCGCGGGCGAGATCGGCGTCTGACTCGGCGTCGAGTCGGCGGTGCAGTCCCGCGACCGTGCGATCGAACATCGTGGTCATCTGCCGCCGCGTCAACGTCGACCCGCCCAGTGCTGAACCTGCGTAGTTCACCACGTCGAAGGGTCTGGTCCCTGCGGCGAGCAGCTGCGCGAAGCGACGGCTCGCCCACGGCGGGAGCCTGCTGAACAGTCGAATCAGCTGGCGAAGTGCTCGGATGATGACGTACCCGAGCAGCATGTGGAACAGCAGCTGCCGGTTGGACCACATCGTGCCCTCGGAGCGACGGCTCAGCTCTTCGTCGGATGCGGCCTCGACGAGGCGCCGGAACGTGTTGCGAGCTCGATCCATCTCGGAGTGAGCGCTCTGCCGTTCCACCCGAGCAGTGTGCTCCGGCCTCGTCGAGCAGACCAGGTCAGGAATGTAGGCGCTCAGGCCCGCGCGGCCAGGAACGAATGACGGACCGCCTGTGGCAGGGACTGCCGGCCGTTGGCTTAGACGTCGTTTCAGAAGTGGTGGGCCCGATCCTGTCCGTGTCGGCGACGGCTGAGAGCATCGGCTGATGGCCGTGCCTCGTGTGTCTGGGAAGACGAAGATCCTCGAGTTGGAGATCGTCCTGGCCGGGGTGACGCCGCTGGTCCGGCGTCGGGTGCAGGTGCCCGGCGAGATCGATCTGGCGGTGTTGCACGAGGTGGTGCAGTCGGTGATGGGGTGGACGAACTCGCATCTGCACGAGTTCGAGGTCGCCGGGCGCCGCTACGGGATCCCGGACCCCGACTGGCCCTCCCAGGATGTCGCCGACGAGACCAAGGCCAGGCTGTTTCGGCTGGTCAAGGCCGGTGACCGGTTCGGCTACATCTACGACTTCGGCGACAACTGGACCCACGAGATCGCCGTGGAGAACGTCCTCGCCGCGCAGCCGGGGGTGCGCTACCCGCGCTGCATCGCAGGCCAAGGGGCGTGTCCACCGGAGGACGTCGGCGGGAGCTGGGGGTACGAGGACTTCCAGACCGTGATCGCCGACCCTGCCCATCCCGACCACGCCGAGCGCCTGGAGTGGGCGGGAGGGCCGTTCGACGCGCACCGCTTCGACCCCGACGAGGCCGACCGGGCCCTGGAGTGGCTGGCCTGGCGACCACTGGCCCCGACCTCGTAGACAACAGCGCAGCGAGCACCGGGGCCGACCGTCATACCGGCTTCGGCCGCGCCCTGGTGAGGTGGCGGTGGCAGATCAGGGCACAGGCCAGCGACAACAGGGCGGTGATCGTGGACTCGGCGCGGTCGTAGCGCAGCGCGAGACGGCGGAAGTCCAGCAGCCAGGACATGGTGCGCTCGACGACCCAGCGGACCCGCCCGAGCCGGGTGGAGTCCTCGATCCCGCGCCGCGCGATCCGCACCCCGATCCCACGGCGGGTCAGGTAGCGGCG
This sequence comes from Pseudonocardia sp. WMMC193, assembly GCF_021728735.1. NCBI lineage: Bacteria > Bacillati > Actinomycetota > Actinomycetes > Pseudonocardiales > Pseudonocardiaceae > Pseudonocardia > Pseudonocardia sp. WMMC193. The sequence goes on from NZ_JAKKDO010000003.1 coordinate 72,745, forward strand.
ACAGCGCGGATAGTCGTAGCCCTTGTCGGCGTGGAGCTTGTCCGGGCGCCGACGCGGCCGCCCCGGCCGTCTGGCGTGCTCGCGAACGCCGGGGTTGGTGTCCAACAGCGGGGCGAGCATGCGGCTGTCGTGGGTGTTCGCCCCGGTCACCAGGGCGTGCAGCGGCAGCCCGCTACGGTCGCAGAGCACGTGGTATTTGCTGCCCGCCTTGCCGCGGTCGGTCGGCGAGGGCCCCGTTAGCTCGCCGCGGCGTTTGGCCCGCACGCTCACGCTGTCCACCGCCGCGCGCGACCAGTCCAGCAGGTCCTGCTGGGCGAGGCGGTCGAGCATCACCCGGTGCAGCTCCGCCCAGACCCCGGCCTCCTGCCACTCGCGTAGCCGCCGCCAGCAGGTCACCCCGGACCCGCAGCCGAGCTCGGCGGGCAGAGCGTTCCAGCTGATCCCGGTCTTGAGCACGAACACGATCCCGGCCAGGGCAGCCCGGTCCGGCACCCGCGGCCGCCCCGTCCGTCCCCGCTTGGGCTTGCGCTGTTGCTTGGGCAGCAGTGGCTCCACCAGTGCCCACAGCTCGTCGCCGACCAATCGCTCGACACAAGATCGTCTCACCATTGCCGGACATGATCAGCTACCCGCGGCGATCCACACAGGACCGACACTCCGACTTCTGAAACGAGGTCTTAGCACGCCTCACTCCCATTCGAATGTGCTTCGCATCGCCTTCGGCGACCACTGTCAACTGTTGGCCGGATCCGGCTGGGGCGGGGTATGTGTGGCGTAGGCGCTCAGGGCCGCGCTGGCCGCGACAGTGCTGGTCGGCGCCCTTCGGGCGGGGCCTGTCGGCCCTGGCGTAGCACGGTCGCCTCCCGGTCAAGGGTGCTCCGCTTCGCTGCGCATCGCCTGCGGCGACGGCCCCGAGGGCCGCCCGTGGACCGCGAGCCTCTTCGACCGTGCCGGTGCGCCTCACGGCGGCGGGGGACAGCACCCCGCCACCCCTGAAGGGGTCGGGCCGACAGACCCGGCTCCGGTCGAACGGAGGCCGCCATGACCGTCACCCAGCCCAGGCCCGAGACCGTTACCGAGATCGTCGCCGAGACCGGCTCTGTGGTGCAGGGTCGTGGCGCGCTGACCCGGGATGGGCTGCGGGAGCAGCTGCGGCTGCCGCGGCTGCGGAACGTGGTGTGGGACAACACCGAGCTGCTGGAGCCGTGCCCGAGCTGTGGGCATTGGGAGCACCTCGAGGAGCTCGCCGCGCCGCCGTCGGGTCCGCTGGTCGAGGACGTGCGCCCGGACCGGTCGGCGTTGCTGTCCGCGGCGTGGACGGTGGTGCTGGTGGTGGAGGTGCTCGATGGGCGGCGCCCGGCGCGTCAGATCACCGGTGTGGTGGCGCCGCGGGTGCTGCGCTATCTCGCGGCGGTGCCCGCTGGTCGGTCCGGGTCGTGTGGGGGAGTGAGGTTGCTGTCGGTGCATCCGCATCAGCCGCATGAGGGCGCGGTGGAGGTCGCCGCGTCGCTGCGCTTGGCGGGGCGGCGTCGGGCGATGGCGGCGTCGTTCGCTCTGTTCGGTGTGGACTCCTGGGTGTGCGAGACGGTGCGGATCCTGTGAGCTGGGCGGCCGGGCGAGGCCTCGGGGGCCTCGGGGGCCTTCGGGCGAACGAAGCCGTCAACGCGGCTTCGGACGCGCCGGCTTCGGTGGTGTGCTGGTCTCGGGACTGTCTCGCCGAGACGGCGACGGCGTGCTGGGCGAGGTCGTAACGCGCGGGAACGAGGCCGAGACGCGCGACCTGCTCGTGTCCGCCGCGGATGCCGAGACTCAGGGCCCGACTGCGCCGGGTCGAGTTAGCTGTCTCGGTCGACGGCTGGAGGGTCCGAGAAGCAGGCCGGGGGATCAAACGGGGTGCGAAACGGTGACCGAGCGAGGCGCCCGCAGTTGCTCATGAGCACGATCTTGTGAACGTTTGCGCAGGTAGAGCATGCTGTTCGTAACGATTGAATACCTTCCAAACTAGCTACGCGGGTTCGATTCCCGTCGCCCGCTCCACACCCTGACCAGCACGAACGTCGGACTCCATGATCGCCGGGACCGACATCGTGGCACCAGCCGCCCTCACTCGCGTGCGATGACAGGTCGACCGGGCACCGGCACCAGGCGCGCTCGCGGCAACATCGAGTCACAACTCGAGCACCAGGCGTGGTCCGGCGGCGCGGGAGACGCAGATGAACATCGTGTCGTGGGCGGCTTGCTCGGTCGGGGACAGCAGGGAATCGCGGTGGTCGACCTCGCCGGCGAGGACGTTGGTCTCGCAGGTGCCGCAGGTTCCCTCTTCGCAGGAGTACAGGACGGAGACGCCGGCCTCCGCGGCGACCTGGAGGATGGACTTGTCGGGCGGCACGGTGAGGGTCATCCCCGATGTCGTCAGCTCGACCTCGAAGCTCGTGGTGCGTACCGGTTCGCCGACGGCCTTGGGGCTGAAGCGTTCGACGTGCAGGCTGCCTTCGGGCCAGGCTGCGCACCGTTGCTCGATCGCCTGGAGCAGGGGTTCGGGGCCGCAGGCGTACACCAGGGTGTCCGGTTGCGGGTCGCCCAGGATCGTCGGCAGGTCCAAGAGCCCGACCTCGTCCTGCGGGTGTACGGCGACGCGGTCGGGATGCGCGTTCTGCAGGTTGTCCACGAAGGCCATGGAGCCCCGGGTCCGCCCGCCGTAGTGGAGCCGCCACTGTGCTCCCGCGCCGTCGGCAGCGGAGAGCATGGGGAGCAGCGGCGTGATCCCGATGCCGCCGGCGACGAACACGTAGTTCCCGGCCGGCTCGAACGGGAAGTTGTTGCGTGGTCCGCGGACGGGGACGAGCGTGCCGAGGTGGAGCCGGTCGTGGACGAATGCGGAGCCACCGCGGCCGGCCGGCTCACGCAGCACACCGATCCGCCAGACGTCGCGCTCGGCGGGATCGCCACACAGCGAGTACTGGCGCACCATGCCGGGGGCCGGCTCGAGATCGATGTGTGCGCCCGGAGACCATTCCGGCAGGTTGTCACCGGACGGTGCACGCAGCTCGAGGACGACGACGCCCTCCGCCGCGTCGTGGCGTCGGACCACCTCCAGCTGCAGGTCGACCTCGTCGTGGGTGACGTGCACGATCTACTCCTCTCCTGCGGCGACGGGGTGTCAGACGCAGGTTCGCTCGGCGACGGGGGTGAGCTCGGCGGGCGGCTTGGGTCCCTTGTCCTTGCCGCGGGTGGGGCAGGAGACGGCGCCCTTGTCGGTGACGGTGACGCTCAGCCGGCCGATGTTCGTGACTTCGACGACGACGTCGTCGCCGTCGTGCACCTGCCCGACCCCGGCGGGCGTGCCGGAGGTCACGATGTCGCCCGGCTCGAGGACCATGACCGAGCTGACGTACGAGATCAGCTCCGGAATCCCCCAGATCAGGTCGCGGATGTCGGCGCGCTGCCGCAGCACGCCGCCCACCCAGGTGTGCAGCTCCAGCTCGGCCAGCGGTCCGACCTCGTCCGGTGTCACCAGGTGCGGCCCTACCGGGGTGAACGTGTCGAAGCTCTTGCGCAGCGAACGGTCCTCCCCGCCCCGCATGGTCATGTCGAGCAGGCAGGTGTAGCCGGCGACGTGGGCGAGTGCCTCGGTCACCGGCACGTGGGTCGCGCGGCGACCGATGACGACGGCGAGCTCGCCCTCCTGGTCGAAGCGTCGGTCGTCGTAGGGGAGCTCGACCAGCCCACCGTCACCGGTCAACGAGCTGGGGGCCTTCAGGAACACGCCGAGGGAGTCGATGTGGCTGTCCTGGGTCATCTCGACCTGGTGGTCGCGGTAGTTGACGGGCGCGGCGGCGATCTTGGTGGGGTCGGGGACCGGTGCGAGCAGCCGCGGAGCAGGCACGACCGAGCCGTCGGTGCGCAGCTCACGCAGGTCGGTCCCGGCGGCGAGCAGCCGCCGCATCGGGCCTCCCGCGCCGTCGGCCGGAATCTGCTCGGTGACGTCGACGACGCCCTGGTCGGTCACCACACCGACCCGGTGGGCGCCCGACGGGTCCAGGAAACTGCACAGCTTCATGAGGTTCTCTCCAACAGGGTGCGGGTCAGGCCGGGAGCTCGGCGTAGAGCCAGTCGACGTCGTCGTAGTCGTCGTCGGCTCGAGCGCGGAGGATCCGGTTGCGCAGTGCGACGGCGAGCGGGTCGGTGAGGTGCCAGATCTCGGCCCAGGGACGCGCTGCGCGCTGGCACTCGGTGGTCCGGGGGAGTCGCGCCTCCTCGTAGGAGGCCAGCGCCTTCTCGACGTCCTCCGGGTGGGCGACGAGCTGGTCGGCGAGGCAGACGGCGTCCTCGAGGGCCTGGCACGCACCCTGCCCGAGGACCTGCAGCATCGGGTGCGCGGCGTCGCCGAGCAGCGCGACCCTGCCCCGGACGTAGGAGTCGAGCGGCTCGCGGTCGTAGAGGGGCCAGTGCCGAGCCCGCGAGACGGAGCCGGCGCTGCGCCGGACGGGCTCGACCGTGTCCGCATACACCGCGTCGAGCTCCTCGGGCGTGCCCCACTCGTCGCGGCCGCTCGCGAAGCTCTCGCTGTGGAAGACGGCGACCTGGTTGTAGAGCGCACCGGCCCGGACCGGGTACTGCATCAGGTGCATCCGCGGGCCGACCCACAGCACGACGTCGTTGGACTCGACGTCGGTGGGCACCTCCGCGATGGGCATCGTACCGCGGTAGGCCACGTACCCGCTGCAGACCGGCTCGTCGTCGACGAACAGCCGCCGCAGCCGGGAGCGGAGCCCGTCGGCCCCGATCACCACGTCCGCGCGGTACTGGAAGCTGTTGGCGCAGTCGATGCGGACGCTGTCCGCGTCGACCACGACGTCGGTGACGGTGCGGTTGTTCTCCAGCGTGATCGACGGCTCGGCGGTGCAGGCGTCGAGCAGGATCTGGAGCAGGTCGCTGCGGTGCATCACCAGGTAGGGGAAGCCGTAGCGGGCTTGGTAGGTGCTGCCCAGGGTCAGGCCGGTGAGCTTCTCCCCGGTCCTCGCGTCGCGCATCGTGGCCCGCTCGGGGTGCACGGCGGCGCGCTCTACGGCGTCGAGGACCCCGAGGCGATGCATCATCCGGGTCGCGTTGGCGCCGATCTGCAGTCCCGCGCCGATCTCGGTGAACTCCGGGGCCTGCTCGATCAGGTGCACCGGCCGTCCGGTGCGCGCCACGGCCAGCGCGGTGGCGAGGCCGCCGATCCCGCCCCCGACGATCAGCAGCGGCACGTGCAGCTCCCGGGTCACGGCAGCTCCTCCTCGCGGTAGAGACCGAGCGCCGCGAGCACGGGGGCGTCGCTCGTGCTGAACAGGTCGAGCTGGTCGTCGGCCTCGAGGTGCCAGCTCGTCCAGGACGGGATGGCGATGATGTCGCCCGGAGCCAGGTCGAACCGTTGCTCACCGAGCACGGCGACGCCGCTGCCACGGAACACCGTGGCCACCCGGGATCCGGTCTGCCGGCTGCGGACGCCGCGTCCGCCTGCACGGATCCGGTGGGCTTCGCAGCGCATCGTGGGCATCACGTCCGTGCCGCGGGTCGGGTCGACGAAGGTCATCGTCGCGGCGGCGGCACCCGTCGCCTCCAGGCGTCGGCCGAGCGCCCGATCGGTGTCGGCCCAGCGGTAGGCCAGCAGGGGGGAGTAGGGCGGCCGGGCCCGCCGGCCAGGCGGGGGGAGGAGCCCGGCGGTGCCGTAGTCGCGTTCCGAGCGTGATTCCGGTGCGGCGCCCCGCTCGCCCTCGTCGGTGGGGCCCTCCTCGAAGAACACCGCTTCCAGCGCCGCCACGACGGGCAGGTCGAGCACGTCCATCCACAGCATGGGCTGATCGGACGAGTTGTGATGCTCGTGGAAGGTCCAGCTCGGCGTCAGGATGAGGTCTCCCGCCGACATCGCCAGCGGATCGCCGTCGACGAGGGTCCAGACCCCTGCGCCTTCGAGGACGAAACGCAGTGCGGCCGGGGTGTGCCGGTGCGCGGGGGCGACCTCGTGGGGGCCGAGGTACTGCACAGCCGCCCACAGCGTGGACACCGCGTACGGCGCCCCGCCCAGACCCGGGTTGGCGCAGGCCAGCACGCGGCGGTCGCCGCCGCGGTCGATCGTGACCAGGTGACCGGCCCGCTCGCCGAGGCCCTTCAGCTCCTTGGCGGGCCACCGGAACGGCACCGACCGCACCTTCGGCGTCGGGGTGAGCAGGCCCCGCAACTCCCACAGTGGTTGCAGCTGCTGCTCGTCGAGGTCCCGGTACAGCAGGTCGAGATCCGGATCGGAGGAGGTGAAGCGACGAGAACTCATGCCAGAGCTTCCTGGGAGGAGGACGTGGACCGGGCGGCGGCAGGCACCGACAGCGCGGCCATGGAGACCAACGTGATCAGCCCCATCGCCGCCATGTAGAGGCCGATCGGCGCAGAGGAGTCGTACGCGGCGAAGAGCGCGGTGGCGGCCAGCGGGGCGACCGCCCCGCCCAGGACGCTGCCGACCTGGTAGGCGGTCGAGGTGCCGCTGTAGCGGATGTGGACGGGGAAGACGTCCGCGATCAGCGCCGCCTGAGGGCCGGCCATGACGGCCACGCCGGTGGTCGCGATGATGATGGACACGGCCATGATCACCGGTTGTGCGGTGTCGACAAGCAGGAAGAACGGGACCGACCACACCGTGGCGAGTGCCGCGCCTGCCAGGAACACGGGCTTGCGACCGACCCGGTCGGCCAGTGCGGCCGAACCCACGATGGCGAGCATCCAGGTGACGCTGCCGATGATGATCAACGTCAGCATCGTGCTGCGGCCGAGACCGAGCTGGGTGGTCCCGTAGCCGAGCAGGTAGACCAGCACCAGGTAGCCCAGCGCCGGCGCGGCGATGCTCGCCCCGCTGGTCAGCAGCAGTTGCCGGGGGTGGCGACGAACGACCTCGATCAGGGGCCGGCGGGCCACCCGACCGTCGTCCTTCATCGCGGCGAACTCGGGCGACTCCATGATCCGCAGCCGGATGATCAGGCCGAAGACCACCAGCGCCGCCGAGAGCAGGAACGGGATCCGCCAACCCCAGGACGCGAACTGGGCCTGGCTCACGAACTGGTTGATGACGAGGAAGACGAGGTTGGAGACGATGATGCCCGCGGGAAGCCCCATCTGGGGGAAGGACCCGTAGAAGGTGCGCTTGCGCGGGGGTGCGTGCTCGACTGCCATCAGCACGGCCCCGCCCCACTCGCCCCCCACACCGATGCCCTGGGCGAAGCGCAGGAGCACCAGCAGGATCGGTGCCCAGACGCCGATGGTGGCGTAGCCGGGCAGCAGCCCGATGAGGAAGGTCGCCGCGCCCATGAGCAACAGGGAGAAGACCAGGAGCTGCTTGCGGCCCACCCGGTCACCGAAGTGCCCCATGATGATGCCGCCGATCGGTCGCGCGATGAAGCCGACGGCCAGGGTCGAGTAGGCCGCCAGCGTCGAGGCCAACGTCGAGCCGGTGGGGAAGAACTGCGGGCCGAACACCAGCGCGGCGGCGGTGGCGTAGATGAAGAAGTCGTACCACTCGATCGTCGTCCCGATGAAGCTGGCGCGGGCGACGCGGCGGGCGAGAGCGGTCTGGTGGGGGGACGGGGCGGGAGACGTCATCGTCATTCCTCCGTGTACGCATCAATGAACGTGAAGGCGTGGAGCGGTCGTTCAGGCCCGGAGTGTCTCCGCGCGTGCGGTCCAGGCCTTGGCGGCGGCGCGGGTTGCGGTGTCGGTGAACCGGTCCTGGGCACGCGCCCCGGCATGCGCACCCTCGGTGGTGAGCATCTTCTCGATGATCTTCCGCGACTGCAGCGGTCCGGCATCCACCTTGATGTTCAGCTCGAGCGGGTACGAGGGCTCCCAGGACGCGATGATGTGCTCGATCGCCTCGCAGGCCTGGATGTCCTGCTCGAACACGCCCGCGACGGCGTCGAGTGTGTAGTCGGTGACCGCCTGGTCCTGGACCGCGTAGTCGCGCGACACCGACCAGAAGTAGTGCGTCGTCGTGCGGGTCTCGGGCGTGATCGCGTGCATCGTCTTCTGTCGAGCCATCCGTGAGTCGTCGCCGTCCGCCGCGGGCTTGAGTGTCGTGGTCGTGATGTGGAAGGCCGGTGCGAAGAACTCGGCGATCTGCCGGCGGTCGATCGACTCGTCGATGCCGGTGACCCGGGTGAAGAACGGCGGGCACTCCACGGCTCTCATATCGCGCTGGACGGTGACGGTCCGCTCGTCGAAGCTGACCGAGACCGGAATCTCGGCGATCTCGGGGGAGCCGATCGACTCCGGGTGCAGGAACGACAGGTGCGAGAGGTCGAGGAGGTTCTCGTTGAGCAGCTGGGCCCGCGCGTCCATGTGCAGCGTGCCCGCCGCCGTCGTCCAGCCCTCGGCTGTGTACCACTGGTGGTCGGGGATCTGTCCCGGGTCGGCGCTGTTCGGCTCGCCCATCCAGATCCAGACGAGCCCGTCGCCCTCGATCAGCGGGAAGGTCTGCACCCGGACCCGGTCGGAGATGCGGGAGGAGCCGGGGATGCGCACGCAGGACCCGTCGGTGTCGAACGTCAGGCCGTGGTAGCCGCACTCGATGCGGTCGCCCTGCAGTCGCCCGAGCGACAGCGGCAGCTGCCGGTGCACGCAGCGGTCCACCATCGCGACCGGGGAGCCGTCGCCCGTCCGGTACAGAACCACCGGGTCGCCGAGGAGGAAGCGGGGCAGCAGGCGACCCTCGGTGAGCTCGGCGCTGCGGGCCGCCACGTACCAGGCATTGCGGGGGAACTCGTCGGGATACACAGGCTGGCCTCGATTCTCACGGCGATGTGTGGAGATTGCTCCGTGTACGCACTAATCTCATATGAGAGTGGCAGCTCGCCGTCGCGCTGTCAACGGACGGTGCGGTCAGGCGCGTGGTGCCGTCCGGTCGGATCCGGCGTCTGAAGGCGCGGCGTCCTCCGTGATCTCGGCGTACGCCACCGACGCGAGTGAGGCGAGGAACGCCGAACGGGCCTCGGCCGGGAGCAGGTCCATGAGCTCCGCCTGGACCTCGGCGGCGGTGGCGGTCAGCCCGGGGAGGGCCTTCCGGGCGCCGGGGGAGAGCAGGAGCTTCTTGCGGCGTCGGTCGCTCACGTCGGTGATCACGGTGATCAGGTCGCGGGACGCGAGACGCTCCACGACCTCGGCCGTCGACGACTTGTCCAGGGATGCGGCCTCGCCCAGGCGGGCCTGGTCACTGGGCTCCTGCTGGGCCAGGGCGCAGAGGACCGCGTACTGCGGTCCGGTGAGGGTGCCGTGGAAGCGCTGCGTCCAGCGCACCGTGTACGCCTGTTGGGCGCGCCGGATCAGGTGTCCTGGTGTCGTGGACAGCTCGAGGCCGAGCTCGATCGGTCGGGCGTCGTCGACCGCTGTCCGCTCGTAGGCTCCCTCGTAGGCCAACGTGGCGAGGTCTCGCACGAAGGCCTGGGCACGTCGGGGATCGAGTGGAGCCAACAACGCCTGCTGGACCAACGCGGCGCGGCTGGTCAGCGTCTGGAGCGCGGCTCGGGCCGGCCTGCTCAGATCGAGCACCTTCCGCCTGCGGTCCTCCGGGTCGGGGCCCGCGGTGATCCAGCCGTGCCGGACCAGGCGGCGGACGATGTCGACCGTCGTCGACTTGTCCAGCGAGGCGAGCGTACCCACCGTCGTCTGGTCCAACCCCGGCCGACCTGCGACGGTGGACAGCACCGCGAACTGCGGGCTCGTGGTTTCGGGGCCGACGTAGCGAGCCCACAGCACACCGTGCACACGCTGCGCCCGGCGAATGAGGTGGCCCGGCGTGCGGGCCAGCTCGAGCGTCGGAAGGGGCGCGCCCGCGGCCGGACCATGCTGGTTCGCGGTCATCGCCACCAGTGTGGCACGCGTCCCGTGACGTGCCGGGGGCTCGGCGTGTCTCGTCCACTCAGCCGCCGTGGACGCGTCGGGCGGCGGCCCGCACCTCGCGGGCGAGGCGGTCCACGTCCGCGCCACCGAGAACCGCGATGACGCCGATGCTCGCGATCGACCCCAGTCCGCTGTGCAGCCGGACCGGGGCGGCGACGCCGAGCGTCCCCGACGTTACCTGCTCCTTGCTGATGGCGATGCCGGCTGTCCGCGCCGCCCGTACCTCGGGCGGGTCGTCAGGGGACTGGGGGTGACCCGCGAGGATCGCGACACCCCCCGCGCCGCGGGTGAGCGGGTGTCGGCTGCCCGCCCGGAACGAGAGGTGGAACTGGGTGTTGACCGGCTCGACGACCAGGAGTGCCACCGCGTCCTCGGCCTCTTCGGCCATCAGGAACGCCGTCGCCGAGCAGGCCTCGGCCAAGTCGCGCAGCACCGGGCGTAGCGACTCCTCGAGGCGGGGCATCCAGGCTCCGGCGAGGGTGACGGCGCCGAACCCCAGCCGGTAGCGACCCGTGCTCGCCTTCTGCGCCAGCCCGTGTTCCTCGAGGCTGCCGAGCAGGCGGTACACGACCTGGCGATGCAGTCCGAGCTCGGCCGCGATGGCGGCGACGGAGAGGCTTTCGTCGGCGACCGCGAGCAGCTTCAGTACGCGGATCCCCCGGTCCAGGGTCTTCGCCCGGTCGTTGCTGGTCGAGCCCGGTTCGTCCATCACGTGCTCCTGCTCGCGGGTCGCAGTCCAGCTCGAGCCCTTGACGAACGGTGCCGGCTGCCGCACAGTCGGGTGCCTCAGCAATGTGTCACAGTGTCCGATTTTGTGTCAAGTCTGGAAGTGACGTGCAGCCGATCTCGTTGAACCACATCGCCTACCCCACGTGGGACTCCGCAGCGACCTACCGCTTCTACACGGAGGTGCTCCGGTGCCCCTTCGTCGCTGCGATCCAGCTCGACCAGGTGCCCTCGACCGGGGACCCCACGCCGTTCTTGCACACCTTCTACGGCCTCTCCGACGGTGGCTGCGTCGCGTTCTTCGAGGTGGACGGTCTTCCCACCCCCCAGCCTGACGGGGTGCCCACGTGGATCCGGCACCTCGCCCTCGACGTGGCCACGGTGGACGAGCTGCACGAGTGGAGGCAGCACTTCCTCGATCACGACATCGAACCGGTCGGCGTGGTCGACCACGACGGCACCTGGCTCTCGATCTATGTCTTCGATCCGAACGGCGTGCGGATCGAGCTGACCGTGCAGACCCGCGAGCTCGGCGAGCAGGACCGGACGGAGGGGCTGGAGTCGCTCCAGCGGTGGTGCGACGAGCGGGGCCTGCCCCTGCCGGCCCCCGTCGCCTGAACGGAAGGAGAACGACATGGTCGACCGCGACACCCTCGCCATCCCCTGCGCCGCGTCGCCGGACCGCGTCGACATCTACTCCGGTGTCGCTCGGCTGAGCCAGACCCTGTGGGCCAGCCGCTGGCGCGCCCAGCCGCTCCAGCAGGACGTGGTCGTGCTCATCGTGCACCCCACGTCCAACTTCCTGGGCCACTACGCCTTGCGTCCGCTCGCCGAGCTCGGGGTCGACGCCGTCGGCCTGACCACGCGGTTCATCGGCAACGACACCTCGTTGACCATGGAGGACTGCGTGGTCGACGTCGGCGCCGCCATCCGGCACCTGCGGGACCTCGGTTACCGCCGGGTCGTGCTGGTCGGGAACTCCGGTGGCGGCGGGCTGGCCGCGTTGTACCAGAGCCAGGCCGAGCGGCCCACGATCACCGCGACCCCTGCCGGAGACCCGCCCGACCTCACCGCCGCGGACCTTCCGCCTGCCGACGCGCTCGTCATGGCCATGGCGCATCCCGGCAGGGCGACGGTCTTCACCGAGTACCTGGACCCCGCCATCGTCGACGAGGCTCGTCCGTTCGACCGCGACCCCGACCTCGACATGTTCGACCCGAGGAACGGGCCCGCGTACTCGAGGGAGTTCGTCGTGCGATACCGCGAGGCCCAGCTCGCCCGCAACCGTCGGATCACCCGCTGGGTGCGAGAGCGGCTGGAGTGGCTGCGCACCGAGTCGCCGACCACGCCGGACGGTATGCGGATCGACAACCTGCCCTTCGTCGTGCACGGCACGGCGGCCGACCCCCGGTTCCTGGACCTGACCCTGGACCCGTCGGACCGCCAGGCGACCACGTTGTGGGGCCACCCCTGGGTGGCCAACTACCAGCCGGCGACGCTCGGTCACCTGACGAGTCTGCGTGCCTGGCTGAGCCAGTGGAGCGTCGACGAGAGCCGGGCCAACGCCCCGGCCGAGCTGCCCCACGTCTCGGCACCCGTGCAGGTCGTCTACGGCTCGGCGGACACCGCGGCCTTCCCCTCGCACGCCTCGGCGATGTTCGACGCCATCACCCACGACCGGCGCGAGCTCACCGTGATCAAGGGCGCCGACCACTACTTCCGCGGTCAGCCCGAGCTCGCTCGCGAGATGTGCGAGCACATCGTCCGGTGGGCACGGGAGACCGGATGACGAGCACGACGCCCGCCGTCGTCATCGTGGGCGCCGGACCCACCGGACTGGTCACCGCGCTCGGCCTGGCCCAGCGCGGCATCAGCAGCGAGGTGCTCGACGCCGCCGACGACGTCGCCGCGGGAAGTCGCGCGCTGGGGCTCTCGCGGCGGACCCTGCAGATCTTCGACACCCTCGGCGTGGCGGACACCTGCCTGGAGAAGGGTGCGCCCTGGGTCGGATCGCGCAGCTTCTACCGCGACACCGAGGTGTTCCGGCTGGAACTGCCGGACGAGCCCGACGAGGCCTTCCCGGCCATGCTCAACCTGGCCCAGGAGGACGTGACCCGGATCCTGCTCGAGGAGATCCACAAGACCGTGCCCGATCTCGTCCGGATCCGCTGGGGATGCCAGGTCACCGCGATCAGCTCCACGGCCGATGACGTCCGGGTGGAGATCCGGACGGCCGCCGGGCGTGCGACCGCGAGGGCGAGCTGGCTGGTGGCGTGCGACGGCGCCCGCAGCACCGTTCGAGAGCAGCTCGGTGTCCGGCTGGAGGGACAGAGCTGGGACACCCGCTACGTCATCGTCGACGTCCGCCTGCACAGCGACCACCCCGCCGAACGACGGGCCTGGTTCGACCCGCCCTCCAACCCCGGCTCCACGGTTCTCATGCACCGCCAACCAGCGGATGTCTGGCGGCTGGACTACCAGATCGACGGCGACCCGGCCGCTGACCCCGACGAGCTCGTCGCCGACGTCGTCGGACGGGTGCGCGAGCACCTCGACCACATCGGCGAGGCCGGGCCGTTCGAGGTCGTCTGGGCCTCGACGTACCAGGCCCGAGCCCTCACCGCTCCCCGCTACCGCTACGGTCGGGTGCTCCTCGCGGGCGACGCGGCCCACCTGATCCCCATCTTCGGGATCCGCGGCCTGAACTCGGCCGTGGAGGACGCGAACAACCTGGCGTGGAAGCTGGCCGCCGTCCTCGACGGCCGGGCCGGTGCGGACCTGCTGGAGACGTACTCGACCGAGCGCCTGGCCGCCGCGCGCAGCAACCTCGCGCTCGCAACCCGGTCCACGCTGTTCATGGCCCCGCCCACGCCGGCCCACCACCTCGTCCGGCGGGCACTGCTCGGGCTGGTCGCCGAGGGCCATACGCACCTGCGCGCCGTCATCGATCCCCGGCAGACGGGCACGGTGGGCCATCCGGACTCCGACCTGCACGCGGTACCTCGGGCCGGTGCGCCCGCCACCGGGCCCACCGTCGGCGAGGTCTTCCCCGACGCACTCGTGACGGCCGCCGACGGTGGGTCGACGCACCTGAGCCGCCACCTCGGACGGGCCGCCGCGCTGGTCTGCTTCGGCAGTCCGCCCTCGGCCGTCCCGGCACACCACGACCTCGACGTGCTCACCGTTCTGGGAGCGGGGGCGGAGGCCCCGGTGGGCGTTCCGGGACGGGTGTTCGTGGACCCGACGGGCCGCGCACAGGAACGCTGGCAGGCCAGGCCCGGCGATGTCGTCCTCGTCCGCCCGGACGGGCACGTCGCGGGCGCCTGGGCCCGACCGGACGACACCGAACTCGAGACCGCCCTCGCCCGCCTCTCACCTCCGGAGTCGCCATGACCCTGTCGGCCGAGGACCTCGACACGGTCTACCTCGCACTCACCCGCGCCCTCGAGCAGACCGGTAGTGCCGACACCCCGGAGTATCTGGCCCGGCTCGTTCTGCTGCTCGCCGCCGACCTCGGCGACCCCGCCCTGCTCCAACGACGGATCGACGACGCTCGCCTGCCTTCTTGACCACCACTTCGACGACGACGTCAGGACAACGATGACCACGACGCCCGAACAACGACCCACCCACTCGGCCCACGCCTCGACCCCCGCCGAGCAGCGCCGGGTCCTCGCCGCGAGCTTCCTCGGCACCACCGTCGAGTGGTACGACTTCTTCATCTACGGCGCGGCCGCAGCGCTCGTCTTCGGCCCCCAGTTCTTCCCCTCGCTCTCGGCGACAGCAGGCACCCTTGCCGCCTTCAGCACCTTCGCCGTGGGGTTCGTCGCCCGCCCGTTGGGTGGGCTGATCGCGGGCCACCTCGGCGACCGCAGGGGGCGCAAGTCGGTCCTGGTGGCCTCCCTGCTCGCGATGGGCGCCGCGACCGTGCTCATCGGGCTGCTCCCCACCTACGAGCAGGTCGGGATCTGGGCGCCGATCGGGCTGGTCGTCCTCCGGCTCGTGCAGGGTCTGGGCGTGGGCGCGGAATGGGGCGGCGCCGTCCTCATGGCGGTCGAACACGCCCCGCCCCGCAGGCGCGCCTTCTACGGAAGCTTCCCGCAGATGGGAGTGCCTGCCGGGATCGTGCTGTCGAGCGTCGCCTTCCTGGTCCTCAACGCCGCCGTGAGCCCCGACCAGTTCGCGTCCTGGGGGTGGCGCATCCCGTTCCTGCTCAGCGCGGTGCTGATCGTCATCGGCCTGCTCGTGCGACTCTCCATCCACGAGAGTCCGCTCTTCGCCGAGGCCGCGGCCTCCCGTGGGAGGCAGAACCGCAGGCCTCTGGTGCAGGTCGTCGTGCAGCATCCCCGCGAGCTCCTCGTCGGCACCGGAGCCACGGTCGCGGCCACCGCGCTCGGCTACCTCGTCCTGGTCTACATGCTCGCCTACGGCACCACGGCGCTGAAGCTGCCACGGAGCACGATGCTCTGGCTGACCCTCGTCGCCGCCGTCGTCTGGCTCGTCGCGATCGCGGGGAGCGCGCTGCTCGCCGACCGGATCGGCCGTAGGCGGGTCTTCGTGATCGGAGCGTCGTTGGCCGCCGCTTGGGCGTTCCCCTTCTTCCTCCTGGTGGACAGCACTCACACCGCGGCGATGGTCGTCGCGTTCGTCGTCGCGGCTCTCGCCATCGCCGCGATGGCCGGCCCCCAGGCCGCGCTCATCGCCGAGATGTTCCCCGTCGCCGTGCGCTACAGCGGATCGTCCATTGCCTACCAGGCCGGATCCGTTCTCGGCGGCGGGCTGGCCCCGATCATCGCCACCGCCCTGTACAACTCCACAGCGAGCTCGACGTCGGTCGCCCTCTACGCGATGGCCACCGCCCTCGTGAGCCTCGTCGCCGTGGTCTTCCTGCCCGCCGCGTCCCGACCCGACACCCCCTGACACACCTCGTCCCACCTCGACCGGACCGCGCCGCACCGCTCACTGAAGGAACGAATGACGTGTACCCCGACCGATTTCCCCGCAACGCCTGGTACGTGGCCGCACGCAGCCGCGAGGTGACCCGCTCCGTGCTGTCGCGATGGCTCCTGGGCGACCCCGTCGCGCTATACCGGCGTGAGGACGGGCGGCCCGTGGCACTCGTCGATCGCTGCATCCACCGGCAGCTGCCGCTGTCGCTCGGGCGACTGCAGGGCGACCGCATCGAGTGCGGCTACCACGGCCTGACGTTCGACACCGACGGGTCCTGCGTGCGCATCCCCGGCTCCTCCCGCATCTCGGACAGGGTCCGGGTGCAGGCCTTCCCTCTCTACGAGGAGTACGGGCTGGTCTGGATCTGGATGGGCGACCCGGAACTCGCCGACCCCGCGCTCGTGCCCGACCACCACTGGTTCCGGTCGGACTGCTGGGCGACCGCCGAGGGCACCCTGCACATGGCCGGGCGGGCTCAGCTGCTCAACGAGAACCTCCTCGACCTGTCCCACCTCACCTTCCTGCACCCGGAGTCCATCGGCTCTCCCGAGGTGGCCGAGGCGCCCGTGCACACCAGCTACGACGAGCGCGTCGTCCGGGTCCACCGGACGATGACCGACGTGTCGTGCCCACCCTTCTTCCAGAAGATCATGCAGGTGGAGGGCGCCATCGACCGCGGGCAGGTCGCGGAGTACTTCGCTCCCGCCTTTCACATCTCCCAGACCCACATCCGGCCCGCCGGGTCGGGGGACGACGTCCCCGCCTTCCGGCAGATGGTCATGCACGCCATCACGCCGGAGACCCGCACGACGACGCACTACTTCTGGGGCGTGGCCCGCAACTTCGCCCTGAACGATCCGGGGGTGACCGACTTCGCGGTGGAGGCCGTGAGCCAGGTGTTCCAGCAGGACATCGCCGCCTGCGAGGCCATCGAGCACATCATCGCCGCCTGGGAGCCGTCGTATCCGCTCGAGCTGAACATCAAGGTCGACGCCGGCCCGCTCCGCGCCCGCCGCATCATCGAGGAGATGGTCGCCGCCGAGCGGGAGAGCTCCGCCGCCCCCGAGCCGCACAAGGTGGACACGGCCGCGCGGCGCGCCGCTGCGGCGTCTCGCCTCCGTGCGGAGGGCCGGAGGTCGGTGGTCTGACATCGGGCAACCTGGAACTCCGTGTCCGACGCCGCGGTGCGCGCGGTGGGCCGGGCGGCGAGGGAAGCAGGCCCACGTCGGCTACGACGGCGGCCTGCCGGTGAGCCGAGGAGTCGCAGCGTGCGGAAGGCTCCGATGCTCGCGCCCGCACGGGATGGGGATTCTCCGGATCGTGCGGACGGGTCGATCGCACCGTCAGAGCGGAACAGCGGGCGCGGCTGTCCGCGCCCTGCTCCGTCGTCCGTCGCCGTCGACCAGAGCCCCGAACGACAGCCCCAGCACGCCCCAGATGACGAGGTGCATCCCCAGCGTCGCCTGCCGGAAGTCGTAGAGAACCACCGCGGGGAAGTCTCCAGGGGTCTCCGCGACGGTCGGCAGAAGCGCCCCGACCACCGACATGACCACCACGTAGCCCAGCGCGGCGAGCACCCAACCGTTCCAGGGGCCGAACCGGGCGACGAGCCTGGGTGCGGCCCACGCTGCCGCGACGGCGACCCCGATGGACAGCACGAGCATCAGCAGGTAGGTGCCGGTCCTCATGCCGATGGTGTCGTCGGCGCTGGATGCCGGCGGGTTCGACGGGTACTTCAGGAAGGGCACCAGGATGACCACGATGAAGCCGCCGGCGGCGAGGACCGCCGATGTCGCGCGTGGGCTCAGACGGCCGACTCGGCCGTGCACGGCGGCGTAGACCAGCGCGAAGATCCCGCCGACGGCGATGCCATAGATCAACAGAGCCACGCCGAGGCCCAGCGTCGACTGGATCCCCCGACTGACCATCGGTTCCTCGCCCGCAGTGCCGGAGGCGGCGGCCAGCACGTCCTCGTAGGCGATGCCCCCGTTCAGCGCCGGTTCCCCGACGAGCGAGGCGAACACCCACGCCGGCACTGCGGCGGCCACCCCGGCGAGCATGCCGCGGACCAACAACGATCTGACCATCTGCTCGTCCCCGCTCGGCTAGTGGCAGGGGAAGCCGAGGAGGTGACGGCCGTCGTGCACGAACTCGTGGATCATCGACCCGGAGAAGACCGAGGTGGAACCTTGGTCCATGCCGACGAGATAGAGCAGGGCCAGCAGGATCACTCCTGCGAACACCGCCCACGGGACGAGCTCCTTGATCGGGACGACGGGAACGACGCCGACCGAACCGGCGGGGAGAACAGCGCCCTGCGCCATGATTCCTCCTGAGTGACTCGATACATGAACAGGTGCTCAATCTATGACCTCGTCGTCATGGATTCAAGAGTGAAGAATTCAGTTGTGAAATATCTCGGCTGGGTGGATCTCGACCCTGCGGACAGCGCGGACGACCGGACCCGGCGGAGCCCGTCGGTGCCGGTCCGCCCCGGCTCGTCGTGCTCAGGAGGAGATCGCGCAGTGGCCGCGGTCCTTCCATACGGGACCTGTGGCGGAGGGGCGGATGTCGTCGTCGAAGATCGCCGTCGGCAGGTAGAGCGAACAGCACGCGTTGGGGATGTCGACGACGCCGGAGACACGGCCCTCGATCGGGGCGGCGCCGAGGAGGAGGTAGGCCTGCGGGCCGGAGTAGCCGAACTTCTCGAGATAGGCGAGTGCGTTGAGGCAGGCGTTCCGGTAGGCGAGGGTCGCGTCGTTGTACAGGTTCGTGTCGGTGGTGTGGTCCACGCCGATGCCGATGAAGGTGAGGAACTCCGTGTAGCGGGGCTCGACGTTGCCGGGGATCAGGATGGGGTTGGTGGTCACCCCGTAGGTCTCCATGCCGCCCTTGATCAGGTCGACGTGGAAGTC
Organism: Pseudonocardia sp. WMMC193; assembly: GCF_021728735.1. Classification (NCBI taxonomy): domain Bacteria; kingdom Bacillati; phylum Actinomycetota; class Actinomycetes; order Pseudonocardiales; family Pseudonocardiaceae; genus Pseudonocardia; species Pseudonocardia sp. WMMC193. The sequence continues at coordinate 91,254 of NZ_JAKKDO010000003.1, forward strand.
GATGAAGCCGCCCATCTCGATGGCGCCGCAGAAGGTGATCTCGCCGTCGCCCTGGGAGAAGTGCAGGTCACCGCCGGAGAAGAGGGCTCCAGGAACGTGGACGGGATAGAACACGCGCGAGCCGCGGGTGAAGTTCTTGATGTCGTGGTTGCCGCCGTTCTCACGCGGCGGGACGGTGCGGGCGCCGTCGCGGGCGATGGCGGCGAGGAGGTCTCCCGACGCGGTTCCGCCGAGGGCCTGGTCCTCGAGTGGGGGCAGGGCCAGTGCCGGTACCCGGTCCGGTTCCGTGGCGATCAGTGCGCGCTCGCGCGTGTTCCAGCGGCCGAGCAGCTCCGGCGAGGGGGCCGTTCCGAAGAGGCCGGGGTGCGTGATCCCGGTGAACCTCACCCCGGGGATGTGGCGAGACGTGCAGGCCTGCCCGGCGAAGTCCCAGATCGCCTTGTAGGCGTCCGGGTACCGGTCGGTGAGGAAACCGCCGCCGTTCTGCTTCGAGAAGATCCCGGTGTACCCCCAGCCCTGGCCGGGCTTGTCGCCGGTCTCCTGCGGGACGGGACCGAGGTCGAGGATGTCGACGACCAGGAGGTCGCCGGGCTCGGCGCCTTCGATCGCGACGGGACCGGAGAGCATGTGTGCGCCGTTCAGGTCGACGTCGCGGACGTCGTTGGCGGAGTCGTTGTTGCCGATCTGTCCGTCGGTCCACTCGCGGCACTCGATCCGGATACTGCTCCCGGGCCGGACGGTCACGGCCGGTGGGATGTCGGGGTGCCAGCGGTTGTGGCCGGGCACTGTCTGGTCGCGCATGGACTTCGCTTGGTCGACGCTGAAGACGACGTCGGGCACGGAACCTCCAGGGAATCGCGCGTGCGGATCGGTGTCAGGGGCGGGGCAGTCGGGCGTGTCTCGGATCGGTGCTCGTCGGCAGGGCGGCCCGGCTCCGTCCCGGAACCCGATCGACGACTGCGGGTGTGTCGCCGCTGCGGTTCGAGGTGTCGAGCGCTCGGCGCATGCCGGGGTCGAGCTGCCGAACGGCCGGGGCGTCGTAGACGCGTCGCGCCGACTGCCCGCAAGCCGGGCAGTCCGCGGTCGCGGTCGCCTGGCTCATCGGCCGGGTGCGGTGGAAGTGGCCGCAGGAGTGGCAACGGAACGTGTACGTCGGCACGGGAAAGGCCTCCGGTTGGTCGACACGGCACCCGAGTGGGGGCGCGGCGGCCCCGTCGGGCGGTCAGGATCGAGCGGGCCTGCCGAGCGGCAGGGGCTTCGCGCCCAGGGCGGCGGTGAGGCTCGCGAAGAACACATAGGCTCCGGCGACGGCCGTGAGCAGGCAGAACAACCCGGCCAGAACGCGCAAGACGCCCAGGTCGGCGAAGGTGTCGCTGATGAAGGAGAGCCAGACGAAGACGAACACCAGATCGGAGAACGCCAGTACGAGGAACACGCTCAGCGGCAGTCGCAGGGCGCCGAGCACCAGGACGGTGGTTCCGATCGCCCAGCAGAGGGCGAAGACGCTGAACGTGTCGGTCAGCGCCACCCCTGCGGTGGCCTCGTCGGTCCCCGCAGGATAGGTGCCGTACCAGTTGTGGACGTAGCCCACGTAGAGCAGCCCGAAGCTGAGGAAGAACGCCCCGAACAGGCCGAAGATGCCCGCGACGGGGCCGATCCCGGTGGCGATCGCCCATCGAGCGGCGACGAACAGGCCGATGCTCAGGGCGACGAAGAGCGGGACGACCGCTCCGGCGGATCCGGCCGGTGCGTACCCGAGGAGGAAGAGGCCGAGGGCCAGCACTCCGATCACGGCGCAGGGAACGCCGAGCAGGACGGGGTCGGCGGTGTCGGGTGCGACCGCCTCGGAGTCCGCGGTCTCGGCGGCAGACGTGTCGACATCGGTACTCATGAGGAGATCACCTGTCTCACTAGGCGGGCCGGTTCTCGATGGAGGAGCCGACCCGGTCCGGGGGAGTGTCTGCCACCACAGAAGCAACATACGCGAATAGTGTCGTTCGGCAATACCTTCTGAGTGAAGTATTACGACGGTCGAGGCCGCCCGGCGTCGAGGCCGCCGTGTCGTCGCCACAGCAGTGCGCCGGTCCGGTCGACTGCGGCAACGCTCGGCGAGGTCCCGGCCCGTCGAACGCACCTCATCCGGCTCGAACCCGCGCCTGGTCGGGGGAGCACGGTCGGACGACCAACCGAGCTGCGGCTCTCCCCGTCGGTACGGCATCGACCCGCAGGGTCAGCACCGGCACGCCCGGTCCCGTCGCTCCGCGGTGGCGCACCAGGGACTCCGCGACCGGTGTGACCAGGTGCTTGCGCACGCTCCGGGCGAGGCTGCGCGCACCGTTGACGGGGTCGAAACCGAGCTCGACCAGCGCATCGACGACCCCGTCGCCGATGACGATCTCCACATCGCGCCGTCGGAAGAGCTCGCGAACGTCCTGCAGGCGCAGCGCGACGATCTCCTCAGCCGTCTCGGGCGAGATCTCGTCGAAGTAGACGACCTCGTCGAGCCGGTTGAGGAACTCGGGCTCGAAGAAGTCCTTCACGGCGCGCTCCACGACCGCGCGGTCCCGCTTCTCGAGGAGGATCGCCGCCGCGCGGGGCCCGGCACGGCCGATCCCCGCGGTCCTGGAGATCGAGTCGAGCGCTCGACGGCGGAGGCGGCCCCGCCGACGGGCGAGTTCTCTGGAGCCCAGGTTGGAGGTCATGAAGACGAAGGTGTTGCGGAAGGAGATCGTCTGCTCACCGTTGGCCAGGGTCAGGCGACCGTGGTCGAGGGCACCGAGCAGGACCCGGAGGACGAGCGGATGTGCCTTCTCCACCTCGTCGAGGAGCACGATGCCGGGCGTCAAGGTGGTGCCTTCGATGGTGGCCTTGTCGAAGATGCTCGAGCTCTCGCGGCTCCCGGCATAGCCCGGTGGGGCGCCGGCGAGCGAAGCCGCGTAGTGCTCCTGGGCGAGCTGGCCCATGTCGATGCGGCAGAAGTCGTCCGGTCCCGAACGGATCTCCGCCGCCAGCCGGCGGACCAGCTCGGTCTTCCCGACGCCGGTCGGGCCGACGAGCAGCACGCAGCCCATCGGCCGTTCCCGGTCGTGAAGCCCGGCCTGGGCGATGACGAGCGCGTGCTCGACCGCGGCGAGTGCCGGAGCCTGGCCGAGCACGCGCTGCCCGATCGCCGCAGTGGCAGCAGCGGCATCGAATGTCCCGGTCCGATTCAGTGGCCCGGCAGGGGAGGCCACGTCGGCTGGGCGTCCCTCGGGGCTCTGGTCGTGGAACCGGTCGCTGAGATAGGGCACAGGGTCGTCCGCGTCCGTGGGTCAGGCGTTCTTCGTCTTCTCGTAGGGCAGGTCGTAGACCGGTGCGCTGGCGACCCCGATCGTCGAGCGTGTGATCGCCTCGACCGCTTCCTGTGCCTTCTGCGCATCGGTGACCCAGAGCTTGTAGAAGTCGAACGGGCATTCCGCGACGCCCTTGTCGCCCTCGCCGGCCGCGTGGACACCGGTGTAGCCCCGGTGGAGAAGCTTGAACAGGTGGTTCTGGGACTGGTCGTTCCGGCGGGCGTCGCGGATCGCGCTCAGCGAGAGCTGGGCGTACTGCACGCCGTAGTCCTCCTCGCCGCACTCGCCGAGGGTGCGCCCATCGAACCCGATGATCGCCGAGTGTCCGAAGTAGGAGTAGACCCCGTCCCATCCGGTGTCGTTGGCGACGGCGACGTAGCAGTTGTTCGCCCAGGCCATGGCCTTGGCCATGATGACCTGCTGCTCCTTCGACGGGTACATGTAGCCCTGCGGGCGGACGATCAGCTCGGCGCCCTTCATGGCGCAGTCACGCCAGATCTCCGGGTAGTTGCCGTCGTCGCAGATGATCAATGACAGCTTCATGCCCTTGGGGCCGTCGGTGACGTAGGTCGTCTCGCCGGGGTACCAGCCCTCGATGGGGGTCCAGGGAAGGATCTTGCGGTACTTCTGGACGATCTCGCCGTCGTCGTCGATCAGGACCAGGGTGTTGTACGGCGGCTTGTTCGGGTGGTCCTCATGGCGTTCGCCGGTGATCGAGAAGACGCCCCAGGTCCCGGCCCGGCGGCAGGCGTCGGAGAAGATCTCGGTCTCCTCGCCCGGGACGGTGGCCGCGGTCTCGTACATCTCGTCCTGGTCGTACATGATTCCCATGGTCGAGTACTCGGGGAACACGACCAGGTCGAGGCCGGGTAGCCCCTGCTTCATGCCGATGATCATGTCGGCGATGCGGCGGGCGTTGTCGAGCACCTCGGCCTTGGTGTGCAGCCGGGGCATCTTGTAGTTCACCACCGCGACACCGACGGTGTCGGGGCTCGAGGAGATGTCTCCGTGTCGCATGTTGCCTCCTGGCGAAGGACGGGCCGGCCGACCGGAGCGTCCGCGACGATGCGGTGCGGCACCGATGCGGAGTTCGGGTGGCTACGGATCCGTCGTGCCCCGCCGCCCGCTCGACCGGCGAGTTCTCGAGCAGACCTGCTCGACGACGTTTCACAATGAAGATATTTCCGATGATATGGTTGTGTCAAGGGCGCGAACCGAGGACGGTGCGGTCGCCTTGCCGATCTGCTCACCCGATCGGCCCACGGACCGTCAACATGCAGGCAATACGACAGGTGCAGACTCGGCCCATCTTTCGGGGGTGGGCGAGACGGAGGGTCGCATGTCAGCAGATGTCATCGACATCGCATTCGTCGTTCCCGACAGCGGACCGTCGGGCATCTACGGACCTTCGTGCCAGGCCAGCGGCCGTCTCGCCGCGATGGAGATCAACGAGAGCGGAGGAATCCTCGGCCGCGAGGTGCGACTGCGCACGGTGGACGGAGGTCAGTCCCCGGACAAGGTGGCCAATCAGGTCGGGGCGATGGTCGACGCCGGAGTGGTCGACGCGGTCACCGGATGGCACACCTCGGCCGTCCGGGAGATGCTCGCTCCTCGCCTGCGTGGTCGAGTGCCCTACATCTACACGGCCGTGTACGAAGGCGGCGAACGCACGCCCGGCGTCTTCCTCACCGGCGAGACCCCTACCGACCAGCTTCTCCCGGCGATGCGCTGGATGTCGGAGGAGATGGGGGTCAGGAGCTGGGTCACCGTCGGCAACGACTACGTCTGGCCGCGCGAATCGGCGCGGTACGCCCGCAGCTACGCCGAGCACGTTCGGGCCGAGATCCGAGACGAGATATTCATCCCGCTGGGAACCGAGGACTTCGGCCAGGTTCTGCGACGGGTCGAACGGGCGCACGTGCAGGGCGTGCTGATGTTCCTCCTCGGGTCGGACGCGGTGCGCTTCAACCGCGCCTTCACCGAGATGCGCATGCACGACCACTGCATCCGGCTCAGCCCGTTGATGGACGAGAACATGCTGATGGCCACGGGCGCGGCGAACACCCACGACCTCTACTCGGCGGCGGGCTACTTCGAGTCTCTCGGCACCGCGTACGGCCTGGACTTCGAGCGTCGCTACCTGCAGGCGATCGGCCCGACGGCTCCCGCGTTGGCCTCGCCCGGCGAGTCCTGCTTCGAAGGCATCGCACTCCTGGCGCAGCTGGCGTCGGCGGCAGGCTCCACCGAGGTCCCGCGAATCACCACCGTGGCCGACATGGTGTCGTACGAAGGGCCGCGCGGCGCGGTGCGGGTGCGCAACCAGCACCTCGTCCAGCGGATCTATCTGGCCCGTGCCGACGGTCTCGAGTTCGACGTGCTGGCGGAGATACACGGAGGCGCCTAGGTGCGCCGGCCGCCTGCGGTATCGGACCGAAGCGGACGGCGACCGGCTCCCGCGGGCTCAAGAACGCGGGCCGGCCGGGCTGTGCACCTTCGCGAGCTGGGCGAGTAGGTCGGCGAGGACGAACGCGTCGTCACCGAGCTCGGCCAACGCCTCAGCCTCCGCAGCGGTCACCTTCGGCTCGACCGTGCGATGCAGACTGCGTCCCTTGTCGGAGAGGAAGGCGAGGACCCGGCGGCGGTCGCGGTCATCGACCAGGCGATACACCAGGGAGCCGTCCACCAGCTTGTCGACGATCTTCGTCAACGTCGGGCCCGGCACCACGATGGCTCCGGCGAGCTCCGACATCGGGTGCCCCTCGCCGTCGGCGAGCAGGTCCAGCACTCGCCACTGGTCGAGGGTCAGCCCGTCGGAGGACAACGCTCCCTCGAGCAGCCGGGCGATCTGTCGCTCGACCTGTCCCAAGAGTCTGCTCATCGGCGCGAGGGGAGCGCGCCCCGTGCGAGCCGCACCCTGCCGAGTCCTGCTCATCGGATCTCCTCACCATCCGTACCACCCGGTCGCCCCACGTCGGGCGACCGTGCGAACGCCTCCCGGACCAGACGAGCGGGCGCCGAGACACTGCTGTCGTTGTAAACACTGTCAGTCTAAAGCTACTGGGGGCTCGTGCGCTCTTCGAACTCGGTGGGCTGGGCTCAGCTCCGTCCTCGCGAGGATCCGACCACTGCACGCGCCAAGGCGAGCAGGCACAGCGCGATCCCCGTGAACGCGACCGGCACGGAACCCGCGACGCCTCCGAAGCTCATGATCATCATTCCGACCAGGAGTATCGCCCGGGTGTCGGTGCGACCCTGATCAGGACCGGTCGGCGGCAACCGAGTGGCGAAGTCTCGTGACTCACGTGGGGGAGTCGGTCGACTGTCCGGGTCCTCGGAGCCGCCGGGTGCGGTGTCAGTGCCCGAACGGCTCATGCGCCGGGTCCGCTCTCGCGAGGCGCCGCAGCCCTCGAGACCGCTCCGAGGTTGAGGAAGACCACTGCTGCCAGGTTGGGGATCCTCGTGCATTCGGTGGTGACGTCCGAGCCGGACGTGTAGTGAGCGCGAAGCAGCTCGGAGAACCGAACCCCGGACACCCCGGCGGGCGCATCCGCCAGAATCCGGTTGGCCGTCTCGATATCGGCCGGGGTGAGGCATGCGCGCCACAGGCGCTGACGGATGCAGATCTGCTCGTCGTCGATGCTGTCGACGGTGAGCTGTGAGGCTCCGACGAGGGGCCTCAGTCGGTCTCCGGGCTTGAGGCGGGCGACGATCTCCGGCCATGCGATCAACGGGAATCTCCTGCGGTCAGGTCCAGGTAGCGGCGCGCGGCGTCGTGGAACCTCGCCAGTCGATCGTCGAGGCCGACGAGGGGGCAGGTTCCGCAGTACGGCGCCCGGTCGTGCTCGCTTCCGCAGCGGAAGGCCAGGCAGCACGTGCGTCGCCACACCACCATCCAGCACGGTGTGCCGAGCCCGGAGGGGTGTCTCACGGTGTCGAGCTCGACCAACCCGCGCAGGCGTGGTCGGGCGTCCAGGGCCTCTCGGGCTGTGGACAGCAGGATGCTGCGGTCCGGCGACGACCAGGACAGGGCCATGAAGACCTGCGCCAAGGCGACGGCCACATCGCCCCACAAGACGCGATTGCCCACGCGGGTCTCCCGGTGGACCTGCTCGACCACCTGCTCGAGGTGGCCGTCGAGCAGAGCCGACACGACCTCCTCGATGGCCGAGGAGGTCGTGGAGGTCGTGGAGGGCACCGTCGCCGTGCGGAACCCGATGCGGAAGGAACCGCCCTCTTCGTCCGCGTCGACCATGACGTTCGGCCAGGTCGGATCGACCCGTCGCCCGTGGAGCAGGTACTCGCCCAGCACCGGCCAGATGAGCCGGCGCGCGTAGGCGAGGACGAACAGCGAGCCCGACACCCCGGTGCTGGTGCCGCGAACTCGGCGACCAGCGTCGATGAACGCCGGAAGGTCCTCGTCGAGGAAGGTCCTCGCCGGGCGCCACCCCGGCCCGTCGACCTCGCAGACGGCCGCGAGCTGGGCGGCGACAGGCGGTGGTGGCGCGAAGCCGGCAGCGGCGGAGGCCGTGGACGGCGATCCCTGCGGGGCCATCAGGTGGCCCCGGCGCCGTCGTCGCGGGCGCGCGTGATCATGTCCGAGTTCCGCGGCAGAGGACGGCGCCGAGCCCGTGATGCAGATCCCGATCAGGTCGCATGGCCTACTCCAGGAAGCCGAGGTCTTTGAGGACGTGGGCCGCGGAGGTGGCGCGTACGTCGGCGACGAGCGTCCGGTACTCCTCGACGAACAGTCCCGCGTGCCGGCTCATCTGATCGGCCTCGACGAGGTCGACGGCCTTCTCCAGGTCGCCACGCCGCAGCGTGTCGCGCCACAGTGCGTTTCGGATGTGCACGCCTTCGGCGTCGACTCCGGTCACCTGCAGGGTCTTTCCTCCGGCGACGGTGGGGACCTGCGCGCCACCGTCGTACCTCTTCTCGACATCTGCCCAGTTCAGCGGCATTCGATCAGTCCTGCCCCTCCGGATCCGACGCATCGGGCAGCCCCGGGGTCGCGACGGCTCTCATGTAGTCCAAGGTCGACGCCCTGCGCTGAGCCGCTGTCCGTTCGTCACAGCCCAGCACCTCGGCGAGCGTGTGGAGATCCTCGCCGCGTACACACACCGCAACGAGCACCTCGCGGTGGTCGCCGGGGATGTCGTGAAGCCGCGACTGCAACTCCTGCCATTCACACACTGTGGCGAGCTCGCCGGCCTCGGCCTCGGCGATGCGCGCCTCGGCCAGCGAGGCGATCCGCCCGGAGTAGGGCAGGCCGAAGTAGCGGAACACCGTCGGCCGGGAGACGAGCCCGGCGGCGACCTGGACCGCGACCTGGCCGGCGAGTCTGGGATTCGTCAGTCGGTGCGTGCAGGTGTAGAGCACCGCCTCGTAGGTGGAGCGGACGCGCTCCAGCCAGTCGGTGAACTCTCCTCGGTCGTCGCTCACCGTGGACTCGCGCGTGGCGTCGGCGGACATGGTGGTCTCCGGGCCCTCCGAAACCGTCGTGGTGAGCGGTCGGTGAAAGGCGGGTCGACGGCTCGCGTGGAGTGCGCTGTGATGACGCGGGGCGGACGACCTGGCGGCCGCCCGCCCCGTCGTGTCACGGCGTGGGCACCACGGTCTTGGTCATCATCGCGATGTGCTCGGCCTGGACCACGGTGAGGTCCTTGGACGCCGGCGCGTCACCGCGGATCGCTTCGTGTGGCACCACGACCCAGCAGGCGCAGCCCCAGATGCACTCCCCGGCCATGCCGTCGAAGCGGATCGACTGCTCCGAGAGCATGACCCCGAGGTCGAGCAGCCAGGAGTGCATCAGCAGCTTGTCCTCCCACGACTCGATCGCGTCATAGGCGTCGCGCGCTTTGAAGAAGGCCGTGAAGTCGCTCTTCGCGACACCGGGGATGACGATGTTGGAGTAGGCGGTCAACTCGTCGAAGAACTCGCCGAGGGTCGTGTTGACGGTTCCGTCCTCACCGTCGAGCACGTACTCGCCGAGAGTCGACTCGAGCTTCTTCTGCAGGGTCTCGTTCCACAGCTCGCGAGGCGAGACCGTGTGGGCCTCGATGTAGTCGGTCTTGAAGCCCTCTCGCAGGCCGGAGAACTGTGGGATGTACCCGATCCACTTGCCGACGACCTCGCGCCACTTGCTCCGCGGCTCGCCCGGGAGCACCTCGACCCCGGGGTGGGTGAACTTGGCGACGTCGAACACCGTCCAGGTCCGGTCACCGGAGATGTTCCGCTCGTGTGGTGCGCCGGTGAAGCCCGCCGGGCGCAGCATCTTGAACAACAGCCGCCCGTAGTCCTGAACCACGAAGCGCGTGAACGAGTCGTTCACGAACTTGCGGGTGACCATCTTGCGCAGGTGGTCACGGACCGCGGGCTTGCCGGCCTTGGTGTAGGAGCCCAGCCGCTGCCAGGAGTGCTCCTGGGGCAGGGCGAAGAAGCCACCGGTGAAGGGGTTCTTGTAGAGGTCGCCCCAGACCGCCATGACGCCCTGGTTCTTGGCGTCGTCGAGCATGCAGTCGATCTCGTTCATGGTCGGGAACAGCGCAGCGTCGCCGCCCGCATGCTCCTCGTCACCGGAGAACGGCATCGATGCGACGCCGACGACGGGGATGCGGCGCCCGAGCTTGACGTTCGACAGGTGCCGGGCCAGGTCCACGACCATCCCGGAGCCCGTGCCACCGCTCATCGAGAAGAAGATCAGGACGATCGAGGGGAGCTTGGTCGCGTTGATGGAGGCGACGAAGTCGTCGAGCTCCTTCTCCAGCGACTTGTCCTCGCCGTAGTAGTAGTGCCCGTAGATCGCCTTGGACACCGCGCGGGGGATCGACTCGCCGGCCTTCGGCATCTCCATGTCGCCCGGCAGCCACGGCTCGTAGTTCGGGTTCCAGTAGTACCGCGGGTACTCCATCTTCAGGTACTCACGCCAGCGGTTCAGGCTGGTCATGAGGTCCTTCTTCTCCGGGACATCCAGCGAGACGGCGCGCACCTGCGCCCGGTCGGTCGGGATCGCACGCTCTTCCAGGCGCTGGTTGAAGCCGCCCATGTACTCCTTGAGCTCGTGCTGGTCCTGGTCGCCGATGTCGATCGACAGGCCGGTGAACCGGGCCCGCGGGTCCTCGAGCATGTCCTCGATCTCGCCGGTACGAAGCAGAGCCTCGACCATGTAGGCGCCGGTCTTGCCGATGCCGATGGCATGGATGCAGTGGGGGGACTGCGCGCCGGTGGCGCTGTGGTACATGGACAGAGCCATTGCTGGCCTCCTCCTGGTGTCGGTCCTGCGTCATCGCCGCACGACCCGTGCGGTGCGTGCGCTGGACAGAGGTGCTGGGAACTGCTGGTGCAGTGCGGTCTGTGTCCGTCGGGCGAGGCGGCCTCTGTGAAGGCCTAGCTGACGTAGCCGAGGTCCTTGAGGATGGTCGCGGCCGTGGTCGGCCGTTCGTCGGCGATGTAGGTCCGGTAGTAGTCCACGACGTCGCCGTAGTTGCTGGTCATCTTGCCTTCGTCGAGCAGGCTCATCGCCTTCTCGAGATAGGCGCGGGTGATCTTGTCCTGCCAGAGCCGGTGCGACACGTAGATGTATCCGTCGTCGGCGCCGGTCACCTCGAGGGTGCGTGCACCCGGCATGGAGGGCAGCTGGGCGCCCTTCTCGTAGCGGGCGACGATCTTCGACCATTCGGTGGCCATCTCCGAGCCTCAGCCCGACGCCGCGACGCCGGCGCCGGTCTCGGCGATCGCGGCCACGTCCTCGTCGCTGATGAGCGAAGCCACACCCTCGCCGCGGATCGCCGCGTGGGGTACGACGACCCAGCAGGCGCAACCCCAGATGCACTCGCCGCCCATCCCGTCGAATCGGATGGAGGGCTCGCACAGCATGACTCCGAGGTCGAGCAGCCACGAATGCATGAGCAGGTGGTCTTCCCACTCGAGCGGGTCGTAGAGATCGCGTGAGGGCACGAACAGCTCGAGGTCGAGCTTCGACGCTCTCGGAAGGACCACGCTCACGAAGTCGCCCCCGGCGGTCTCCACGGACTCCACGACCGGTTCGACGCGGGTCGCGGCGACGCCCGGGACGGCCTTGGCCACCGCCGCCGCCGCAGCGGCGGCCTCCTTGCCGGTGCCGAAGACCCGTGCTTCGGCGTACTCGGTGGCGAAGCCCTTCGTCAGACCCAGCCCGGTCAGCTCCTCGGCCTCGGCCAGCGGACGGGTGGCCAGGATGTTGATCCACCGGTCGCTCTGCTCGCCACGGATGGCGGGGTGCCACTGATCGCCCGGTACGGCCAGCCAGTTGAGCGCCTTGAGGGTCTCGTAGAGATCCTTGCCGCCATCGACGGTGCTGAAGGAGGCGATGGTGTCGACGGGACTGTGCGCGCCGTCGTCGGGGACGGCGAAGAAGCCACCGGTGAACGGGTTCTTGTAGAGGTCGCCCCACACGGCCATGACACCGTTGTTCTTCTCAGTGTCGATCATGCAGTCGAGCTCGTTGATCACGGGGAAGAAGGTCGCGTCGGCCTGCTGCGGCAGGACTCCCATGCCGATCACCCACGGGCGGCGACCGAGCTTGATCGACGAGAGGTGACGGGCGATCTCGACGACGATTCCGCTGCCGACGGCCTCGTCCAACGAGAAGGCGACGACGACGAGCGGGGTCTCCTCGCTGGCGAGAACGCCTTCGGCGAACTCGTCCATCGCCTTCGTGATCTCGCGGTTCTGGTAGTACTCCGCACCGTAGATCGCCTTGGCCACCGCTCGGGACATCTCCGCGCTCGATCCGGGGATCTCCAGGTCGCCGGGCAGCCACGGCTCGTAGTTCGGGTTCCAGTAGTACCTCGGGTACTCCATCTTGAGGAACTCGCGATACCGGTTCAGCGCCGAGGACAGATCGGCCCGGCTCGGGATGGGGAGCTCGACGGCACGAACGGCGGGGTTACCGGCGGGCACGCCGCTCAGGCTGCCTGCCCCGATGTCGACGGCGAGGGCGCTGAACCCGGCGGGGGCGATGCCGGCGACGGCTGAGACGACCTCGGCCCCGGTCTTGCCCAGACCGAGCACGTGCAGGGAGAAGGGGCCCTCGTGGTCCCCGGCGTGGTGGACCTTCTCCTTGCTCAGCGCCTCGATCCGAGCGAGTGCGGTGTCCGTCTCGTGCCCGTGCCCGTGGCCGTGTTCGTGTCCGTGATCATCGGACATAGGTTTCTCCCTTTCCGGGGGTGTTTGCGCTGACCATCGCCGCAGGACGCCGAGTCGAGCGGCCGCGCAGAGCAGCCGCGGCCACCTGTGCGGCACGAGCACGCGCCGACCTGGCTCGACGGACGTCATCGACCGACAGCTCCGCGTACTGCAGCTCTTGCTGCTCCTCGCCGCACAGGCCGAGGAGGACGCCGTCATGGTTGACCAGCGACGAATGTCCGGCCCAGTGGTACGGGCCGATGGAGCCTGCCGCGTTCGCCGAGACGACGAAGCAGGTATTGGTCCAGGCCAGACCTCGCGCGGTCTGGACGATCCGCCCGGCGGTGGCACCGGGGTTGATCCAGTGCTGGATCACCAGCTCCGCATCCCACAGGTCAGGGTCGGTCAGGGCCGACCGGTGCCCGTCGGCGTAGGCCAGAGCGGTTCGTAGCCCCTTCGGTCCGCTGACCACCCGAGGGCCGTCACCAGAGCGATCGACCGGTCCAGTGCGGTGGCGCAGAACGACATCCCCGCGGTCGTCGAGCAGCACCACCTGGTGACGGCGGTCCGGCCGGGTGGCTCCTCCGCTCACCGAGACCGCCACCCAGACGCGCGCCGCACGGCAGACGGGGGCCAGGATGTCGAGGGCTTCCTCCGGGAACGCCAGTGGCGCGTCCCCGGCGTCGTGGAGCGCGGTGCCTTGGAGCCCGTATTCCGGGAACACGAGGAGGTCGGCGCGGTAGCTCCTCGCGAGACCGCTGACGAGGTCGGCCGTCCTCAGAAAGGACAGCCGCGCCTCGGAGCGCGAGCGCACCGCCGGAACGGCCTGGTTGACTACGAGGACGTCCACCTCGCCGCGGCGTCGTGATCTCGGATCGTGCGACGGCATGCCTGCCTCCTCTCCTCCTCGACCACACCTAACCTACGTGAATATCTCCGTTTGGCAATACCTTCGATGTGAAGTATCTGGTCGGGATGGAACGCCAGACCTGAGGCAGAGCCCTGCGCGAGCGGATGAACTTCGGCTGGAGTGTCGACCCGACCCGGCGGAGTGGTCACCCACCGGTGCCCTCCCCATGACCGCTGCACTCAGCGTCGTGTACCGGCTCGGGCCGAGGCGATCCGCAGCAGCTCACGGGCGGGCCCGGCGGGCGCGGGGCCGTCGGGCCAGACGCAGCGCAGCTCGCGTCGAAGGTCCAGCTCGGCGACCCTGACCCGAACCAGGCGTCCGGCAGCGAGGTCGTCTCGGACGGCGAGCAGCGACAGGGCCGCGGGACCGGCTCCGGCCAACACGGCGTGGCGGATCGCGGTGGTGGCCGCCAGTTCCAGAGCCGGCGCGGGTCGAGTGGTCCCGGGGGCGGCTTCGTCGAGCGCTCGGTCCAGCACCCTCCGGGTCCCGGAGCCTGCCTCGCGGGCGACGAGGGCGGTCCCGGCGAGTTCGGTCGGGCCGACGCTCCGGCCGCGGCGGCGGGCCCACGGATGGCCGGGTGGCACGACGACGGCGAGCTCATCGGTCGCGACGGTCGCCGCCCCCAGCCCCGCCGGGAGGTCGGGTCCTTCGACGAAGCCCAGGTCGGCGCGCCCGTCGCGGACGAGGGCGGCGACCTGATCGGAGTTGCGGACGACGAGGTTGACTCCGGTCGTCGGCCCCAGCTCGGTGCGGAGGCGGACGAGCCAACCGGGGAGCAGGTATTCGGCGACGGTGTAGCTGGCGGCGACGTCGAGGTGATCGTCGCGGTCGGCGCGCAGCGCGGTGATGGCGGTGTCCAGCTCGGTGGCGGCGTCGAGAACCTTCGCCGCCCAGTCGGCCACCAGGGCGCCCGCATCGGTCAGGGTGCTGCCGCGCGCGCCGCGGTCGACCAGCCGCACGCCGACCTGTCGCTCGACGGTCCGGATCCGGGCGGACACGGCCTGCTGGCTGAGTCCGAGCTCGCGACCGGCGGCGCCGAGACTCCCGGTCCGCGCGACCGTCAGGACCAACTCCAGTGCGCCGAGCTCCGGAACGTGCGAGGACAGAGCCACAAGCACAACCTACCTTCAGCCACAAGGACTCATTGTGGGTCCACCAGCGAGTGGCGGGTACTCGCCGGGCTCTGCGGAGAGCACCGTGAGGTCATGTCCGCAGGCATCCTGGATCGACCCGCCGCCCCGCTCGCGCCCCCGCTGCTGCACCGGCTGGGCCTGTTCCGGGATCTCGCGCACCCGCGGGAGGTGCTCGCGCACCTGGGCCCGAACTGGTTCGCGTCGATCATGGGCACGGGGATCGTGGCCACCGCCGCCGCGACCCTCCCGCTCCGGGTCCCGGGCCTGCACACGGCCGCGCTCGTGGTGTGGATGACGGCCGTCCTGCTCCTCGTGGCGCTGATCGTGGCCTGGGCCGCTCACTGGGTCCTCCACCCGGGCACCGCGCGCGGGCATGGCGCCGATCCGGTGATGGCCCAGTTCTACGGCGCTCCGCCGATGGCGCTGCTGACGGTCGGCGCGGGAACACTGCTGCTGGGCAAGGACGTGCTCGGGGAGACCGTCGCGCTGCACGTGGACGTCGTGTTGTGGTCCCTGGGCACTCTGACCGGCCTGGCGAGCGCCGTCGCGGTCCCGTACCTGATGTTCACCCGCCACGACCTGCGCACCGACTCGGTGTTCGGCGGCTGGCTGATGCCCGTCGTTCCGCCGATGGTCTCGGCGGCGACCGGCGCACTCCTGGTCCCGTACGCCCCATCGGGCCAGCTCCGGACGCTGTTGCTGCTGGGCTGCTACGCCATGTTCGGGCTGAGCCTGCTCGCGTCGATGATCGTGACGACCCTGATCTGGTTCCGGTCGACCCGGCACGAGCCCGGTCCGCCCGCCAGGGTGCCGACGCTGTGGATCGTGCTGGGCTGGCTCGGCCAGTCGATCACCGCGGTGAACCTGTTGGGCGACCAGGCCCACCTCGCGCTGCCGGCGCCGTACTCGACGGCTTTCGAGGCGTTCGCGCTGGTCTACGGCGTTCCGGTGTTCGGGTTCGCGCTGCTGTGGATCGCCGTCGCGCTGGCCGTGACGGTCCGGACCGCCCGTGTCGGGCTGCCCTTCGGGCTGACGTGGTGGTCGTTCACGTTCCCGGTCGGGACGGTGGTCACGGGCACGAGCGCGCTGGCCGTGCACACGGGCCTGGAGGCCGTGGCCTGGCTCGCCGTGGCCTTCTACGCCGCCCTCGTCGCGGCCTGGGGCACCGTCACCGTCCGCACCGCCTGCGGAAGCCTGCGCGGCAGGTTGTTCCTGCCTGCCTGACGACGCCCGCGCGGACGCGAGCTGCGAGGATGCGGACATGACGCTGCACGGGAGCGAGGCCGGCATCGTGCTGGACGGGGAGCCGTTGCCGCTCACCGTCCCCGCACGGCTCTACGTCTGTGGGATCACCCCGTACGACGTGACCCATCTCGGGCACGCGGCGACGTTCGTGTGGGCGGACACGCTGGCCCGGGTGGTGCGGATGAGTGGCACCCCGGTGGTGGTGACCCGCAACATCACCGACGTCGACGACGTGCTGACGCGCACCGCGGCGGAGCGCCGGATCGACTATGACGAGTTCGGGTTGCGGCAGGAGTTCCTGTTCGACCAGACCATGGCCGCGCTGCAGATCCGTCCGCCGGACCACGCCCCGCGGGCGCGGAACCACGTCAAGCACGTGATCGCGCTGACTCGCACGCTGCTGGCCACCGGGGCGGCCTACGAGCGCGCCGGGACCGTCTACTTCCGTGGCGCCGGGGTTCCCGCAGCGGCGGGCCTGGACCGCGACGCCGCGCTGGTGCTGTCGAGCGAGTACGGCGACGAACCGGGGGACCCGGCCCGCGACGATCCGTTCGACGTCCCGTTGTGGAAGCCGTCGGGCGAGGCGCATCCCGCGTGGCCGAGCCCGTGGGGGCCCGGACGGCCGGGCTGGCACGCCGAGTGCGCGGCCATGGCCGTCGCGACGCTGGGCGGGGTGGTGGACGTCCTGGCCGGCGGGGCCGACCTGACCTTCCCGCACCACGCGTACCAGTCCGCGATGGTCGCCGCGGCCACCGGCGCGGGCCGGTTCGCGAGGCGCGGGTTCCGGGTCGGGGTCGTCGGAGCGGAGGGCGCCAAGATGGCCAAGTCCACCGGCAATCTCGTTCTCGTGCAGGACCTGTTGTCCGAGACCTCCGGTGCGGCGCTGCGGCTGCTGCTGCTCGACCGCCCGTGGTCGCAGCCCTGGGAGTACCGGGCCGACGACGTCGCGCCCGCCGCCGGCCGGCTGGAGGATCTCTACGTCGCCGCAGGCCGCAAGACCGGCTCCGACGCCGCGGTCGACCGGGTGCGGGCCGCGCTGCGCGACGACCTGGACGTCACCACCGCTCTCGACGTCGCCGTCGACGCCGGTGGGGAGGCCGCCCGGCTGGCGATCCGCACCCTCGCCCTGCAGTAGGCGGACCGGCGAGAGAGGTCGGTGGCACGAGGCTCGGTCCGGACGGTGCGCTGCCCGAGTGGTGGAGGACCGTCGACGCCGCGGCGAGGTCTGCCGGGTCAGCTCGGCCGCGCGCCTGCGATCCGCGCCGCGTACTCGCCGTAGAGGAAGGCCACCCGCTCGGCCGACATCGGACCGTCGGGCCGGTACCAGCCCACGACGGCCTCGCACAGCTCGATGATCGCGAAGGCGGCGAGCTTGCGGTCCTCGACCACGAGCAGCTCGGCCTCCTCGCCACGGGCCAGCACCTCCTCGATCCCGGATCGGTACTCGTGGCGCAGGCGGGTGATCTCGGGCCGGTCCGCGTCGTCCACCCAGGCGAAGTCGCGGATCGTCACGATCGACTCCCGCGGATGGGCCAGGAAGTAGCGCACCAGGCTCTCGGCCGAGCGGCGCAGTGCCAACACCGGGTCGGACGTGCTGGCGACGGCGTCCCGCTGTCCGGCGAGCACCTGGCGCAGGGTCGTCACCACGATCTCGCGCAGCAGCTCCCCCTTGGTCCGGACGTGGCTGTAGACGCTGGTGGGGCCGATGCCCAGTGCGTCGGCGATGTCGCGGACACCCGTCGCCCGGTAGCCGGTACGGGCGAAGAGGGTCAGGGCTGCATCCTGCACGTCCCCGAGACCGTGGCCGGCGCGCTTGGCGCGTCGGCGGGCGGGAGGGGACGCGGACGACATGGTCCGACCCTAGCAAACACGTCAGCGGGTGCGCCGCGAGGTCGAGCCGTGAAGCGAACACTCGTTCCGAGACAGCGACCTCCACCCGTGGCTGATCTACGTGCGGAGATGACGCCATTGACGGCTCGGGTTCATAGGTTCTACGTTCTGAACGAGCACTCGTTCGAAGGAGAATCCGATGCCCGGTTACAAGAAGATCCTGTTCGAACAGGACGGTCCGATCCGTACGATCACGTTCAACCGGCCGGAGGCGCACAACGCGCTGGACAAGGAGATGTCGGACGAACTCGCGGATGCCGTCCGTGAGGTGAAGCGGGACCGGGACTGCCGCTTCCTCATCTTTCGCGGGGCCGGGGAGACCTTCTGCGCGGGGGACGACATCAAGGACTTCCTCACCTGGAGCGACGACGACCCGTACTGGCAGGCGCGGCAGTACCAGGAGACCGCTCAGCTGATCGAGGACCTGACCCCGATCACCATCGCCGCGGTGGACGGGGTGTGCACGGGCGGTGGTCTCGAGCTCACGCTGACCTGTGACTTCGTGGTCGCCACCGATCGCAGCCGGTGGGGGATGCCGGAGATCGATTGGGACATCACCCCGGGCTGGGGCGGGGTCACGCGGCTGGGGCGGTTCGCGGGGCGTCGCAAGACCAAGGAATGGAACCTCATCGGTCAGCTGTTCGACGCCGCGACCGCCGAGAAGCACGACCTGATCAACCGGATCGTGGCCCCCGAGCAGCTCGACGCGGAGGTCGACGCGCTGGTCGAGGTGATGTCGAAGAAGAACCCGATCACCGTGCGCCGCACCAAGTTCGTCCTCAACAAGGGGGCGGACCTGCCGTTGTCCGGCGCGATGGCCTTCGAGGTGCCGATCCGACCGTTCGCGAACAAGCCCGGTCGCTTCGCCACCGACGGCATGGAGGACTTCGCCGATCCGGCCTCGCGAGCCGAGCGGCGCAAGGTCTCCAAGACCTTCTGGCAGGACTGACCGGCCGACGCGCCGGGCGCGGACCGCGTCCGGCGCGTCACCTCCGCGACCCCGGGGTCTCCGTGTCGACGATGTCACGATCGAGGAGTGCGCACGATGGGCCTGAACCTGAGCATGCTGCTCGCCGAACCGGTGCGCCGAGACCCGGGCAGGACCGCTCTGCTCCTGGGCGACGGGCGACGAGTGAGCTACGCCGAGTTGGCCACCGAGGTCGAGCGGGTCTCCGCCGGGCTCGCGGCCGCGGGAGTCGGGCCGGGGATCGTGGTCGGCCTGCTCCTGCCCAACGGGCCGGAGTTCGTGGCCGCGTACCTCGCGACGGTGCGGATCGGGGGCGTGGCTCTCCCGCTGAACCCCGCGCTGCGAGCGGGAGAGATCGAGCACTGCCTGGCCGACTCCGGTGCGCTGGTTCTTCTCCTGGACCCCGCGGCCGCCGTCGAGGAGCAGGAGGGCGTGCACACCGCAGCGGCCGCGGCGGGGGTCGAGACGACGGTGATCGTCGGCGGTCCCGAGGACGCCGCAGACCAGACCTATGACCGTCTGCGATCCGCGGACCATCCGGCCGCCGAGCCTGCGGCCACCGCGGCCGACGATGTGGCGGTGCTGCTCTACACCTCCGGCACGACCGGGCGACCGAAGGGCGCGCGGCTGACACACTCGGGCCTCGCCTGGATCGCCGAGGTGCTCGCGACCCGGATCTTCCGGCTGACCCCGGACGACGTCGTCTACTGCGGGCTGCCGCTGAGCCACATCTTCGGGCTCAACGCCCTGCTCGACGCGACCCTGCTCAGCGGCGCGACGCTGGTGCTCGAGCCCCGATTCGAGCCCGACCGGGCGCTCGGGCTCGCGGCCGAGTACGGCGTGACGGTCTTCCCCGGCGTGCCCGCGATGGCGATCGGCCTGCTCGCCGCGCACCGCAGACGCCCGGTCGCGCTGCCCGCGCTGCGGGTGGCGCTGCTCGGCGGGCAATCGGCGCCACCGGATGTCATGAGGGAGTTCGGCGACACCTTCGGCTGCCATCTCATCGAGTCCTACGGGATCTCCGAGATGTCCTCGGCGGTGGCGGCCACCCCGTCGGACCGGGCGGGCAAACCGGGATCGGTGGGGGAACCCGTGTGGGGCACCGAGGTGCGCATCGGCTCAGCCGACGGGGGTCTGGCACCGGGCGAGCGCGGCGAGATCCTCGTTCGCGGACCGGGGGTGATGGCGGGCTACCACGGGATGCCGGAGCAGTCGGCGGACGCGCTGCGCGGCGGGTGGCTGCACACCGGGGACATCGGCTACCTGGACGCCGACGGGGACCTGTTCGTGGTCGACCGCCTCAAGGAGGTGATCATCCGCGGTGGTTACAACGTCTATCCCCGCGAGGTCGAGGATGTGCTGTACGCCCACCCCGACGTGCAGCAGGCCGCCGTGGTGGGGGTCCCGGACGACGAGCACGGCGAGGAGGTCGCCGCCGCGGTCACGTTGCGGGAGGGGGCGACCGTGAGCGCGGAGGAGCTGCGTGAGTTCGTCCGCGCGCGACTGGCGGGCTACAAGTACCCGCGCATCGTCGCACTCGTCGACGTCCTACCGACGAGCTCGACGGGAAAGCTGCTCAAGCGCGAGCTCGATCCCGGTTGGTTGCGGGCCGTGGCCTCGGCACAGGCGGGTGCGTCGCCGCCCGCACCGTGACGGGGGCGGCGGTGGAGCGTCGATGCTGAACCCGCCCTCGACCGTGGAGCATGACGCCGAGCTGCACCGCGCGAGCGTGAGGCTGGGCCAGGTCGAGGCCGAGGCCGCCGCGCACCAGGTCGAGCCGACGCCGGCGACCACCGAGGGTCGCGCGGCCGAGCCGGTCTCCCACTGCCGCACGTCATGTGCCGACGTCGAAGTCGGCCATCATGGCCATGTCCTCGTGGTCGAGGTTGTGGCAGTGAAGGACGTACCTGCCCGGGTGGTCTCCGATCCGGAGGATGATCGCCGCTTCCTCGGCAGGGTGCCGGTCGAGGACGACCCGCCCACGCCCAGGGCGAACGGCACGCCCACGCCTGCTCAGCGTGGCCACGGGCTCGCCCAGGCCCGGACGGCGAGCGCCGCGGCGAGCAGGATCGTCGCGACGCCGAGCGGGATGTGCACGCCGATCAGCCGGGCGAAGCCGACGGCGATCTGCGGCGCGACCAGCCCGAAGACCATCAGCGACCCGACGAGCGGCCACCGTGGCCCCCGCCCGGGCAGGCGGACCAGCAGGCCTGCGGATGCGGAGACCAGGACCGTCACCCCGGCGTAGGTCGCGTTGTCGCGGTGCAGCTGGAGGGCGTCGTAGCTCCCGTCGAGGAAACGGCCTGCGAAGACGGCCTGGTCGAAGAGCACGACTCGCGCAGTCGCTCTCCGGCTGGGTCTGCTGCTGCGGCAGTCGCACCGCCGGGCGCCCTCGAGGAGCTTCTGGGCCGGTTCGTCGCCGGGCCCGAGCGGTGAGCTGTCCGGGCGGGTGAGAAGACCGCGGACTCAGTCGGCGCGGGAGGGGCGCGTCAGTGCGGAGGAGGCGGCGCGCCGACCGCTCACGGCACGGGCGTGCCGGGCTGCGGCGGCGACGATGGCGACCGTCACGGTGCTCGTCGGGTCAGCGCACCACCCGGCTCCCGAGCTGCGTGGTGCTCCGCACCCCGACCAGTTGGAGCGAGCGCACGTACTCCTCGCGGAGGATGTCGAGGGCCCGCTGGACACCGCGTTCGCCGCCCGCCATGAGCCCGTAGAGGTACGCGCGCCCGACGAGGACGGCGTCCGCCCCGAGGGCGACGGCGGCGAGGACGTCCTGACCGTGCCGGACGCCGCTGTCGAGCAGGACCGTGGGCCCGGTGCCCAGCTCGGCCCGGATCTCGGGCAGGACGTCGAGCGTGGCGGGTGTGCGGTCCAGCTGGCGGCCGCCGTGGTTGGACACGACCACGCCGTCTGCTCCCGTGTCGACGGCGCGGCGGGCGTCCGACGCACTGACGACGCCCTTGACCAGGAGGGTGTGCGGCCAGCGGCGACGCAGCCAGGCGAGGTGGTCCAGGCTCAACGTCGGCTCGAACATGCGGTCGGCGACCCGGACCGCGTCGACCGACCCGTCGGCCAGGCCGGCCAACGAGGCGAAGGTGATCGGCGGCGTGGTGAGCTTGTTCGCCACCCAGCCGGGGTGACGGGCCATGTCGAGCAGGGTCCGCGGGGTGAGCGTCGGCGGGATGGTGAGCCCGTTGCGGATGTCCCGCAGATGCCGGGCGGCGACGGCGGTGTCCACCGTCAGCATGATCGTGCGGACGCCCGCGGCGAGGGCACGATCGACGAGGGCGTCGTTGGTGGCGGGGTCGGTGGTGAGGTAGAGCTGGAACCAGTTCCGGCCGCTCGGGGCGGCGCCGACCACGTCCTCGATCGTGGTCGTGCCCACCGTGGACAGGGTGTAGGGGATGCCGTTGCGGGCGGCGACGCGGGCGACCGCGGCCTCCCCGGCGTGGTGCATCATCCGCGTGTAGCCGGTGGGCCCGAACGCCAGCGGCAGGGCGAGGCGCTCCCCGCCCACGGTGGTGGACGGGTCCGGGTCCGCGACCGGCTCGAGGTAGGTCGGGACGAGCGCCACCTGCTCGAACGCCGCCCGGTTGCGGGCCATCGTGAGCTCGAGGTCGGCGCCGCCGTCGACGTAGTCGGACTGCGCGGGCGGTGAAGAGCTCGCGGGAGGGGCGCCCGACGTCCCGAGCCGGCCGCGGACCGTCAGTACTCCGCCGGCGTGGGTCGCCCGGCCAGGGCGGGGTGACCGACCGGGGTGCCACCGAGGAGCCAGCGGCCCAGCAGGGCGCGCGAGAACAGCTCCTCCACGACCATGAGGCCGGCGCCCACGAGGCCTGCCCGGTCGCCGAGCTCGGAGCGGACGATCGTCAGGTCGCGGGTGGCGAGCGGGAGCGAGCGTCGGTAGATCGTCTGCCGGATGGTCGCCAGCACGAGGTCGCCGGACATCCCGACCCCGCCACCGAGCAGCACCATGGACGGGTTGAAGAAGCTGACCAGCGCCGCGAGCGTCTCGCCGACCAGGCGGCCCGCCCGCTGGAGCAGCTCGATCGACACCCGGTCGCCGAACTCGGCGGCGCGCACGACGTCGGTCGCCGTCAGTGCGCCCGCCTCCGCCAGGCGCTGGGCGAGGGCCGGGCTGAGGCCGGCGTCGGCCGCGTCGGTGGCGTCCCGGGCGAGCGCGAAGCCGCCGGCGAGCGCTTCGAGGCAGCCGACCTTCCCGCACCGGCACACCTGCTGGACGGCGCCGGGAACGTCCGACACCAGTGCGACGTGGCCGATGTCGCCCGCGCAGCCCTGGGCGCCGCGGTGCAGCCTGCCGCCGGAGATCAGCCCGGCCCCGATACCCGTGCCGATCTTGACGTGGATGAGGTCCTCGGCGGCGCGGCCGAGTCCGGCGCGGTACTCGCCCAGCGCCATCATGTTGACCTCGTTGTCCACCCAGACGGGGACGTCGTAGCGGGCGGCGAACCGGTCGCGGATCGGGTAGCCGTCCCAGCCGGGCATGATCGGCGGGGCGACCGGGCGTCCGGAGGCGAACTCCACGGGGCCGGGGACGCCCATGCCGATGCCCCACACCGGCGTGTCGGGGTGCTCGGCGAGCAGGCGGTCGAAGAGCTCCTCGACCCGGGAGAGCGTCTGCTCCGGGCCGACGCCGATGTCCCACGGCTCGTCGTGCTGGGCGACCAGCTGCCCGGCGAGGTCGGTGCGGCCGACACTGATGCTCGTGGCGCCCAGCTCGGCCACCAGTACGGCGGCGACCTCGGCACGGAAGCGCAGCTCGCGCGGGGCGCGGCCGCCGGTCGACGGGCCGAGTGCGCCTTCGGTCACGAGCCCGCTGCTCGTCAGCTGGGCCAGGCGCTGGGTGACCACCGTGCGTCCGAGGCCGCTGCGCCGGACCAGCTCGGGTCTGGTGAGCGCCGTGCGGAAGCGGATGAGGTCGAGCACGGCGACGAGCGAGTCGAGCTGCTCGGCACCCAACCCCCGATCGAGCGGCGCCACCACGTGGTGCTCCCTCCGTGTCCCTCTGCGCGACGAGATCCGAGCGTAGAGCAATTGACTTCTGTGCGTGATGAGCAATAGTTTGGCCACACCAGTCCGAAGGGGGACGAGGATGCGGCTCGGCTATCACACGATCACCTGGGGTGGTGTCACCGGCGACGCGACCGGCGTGACCAGCGTGAAGGATCTCGTCTACCGCGTACCGGGTTCGATGGACCGGGCGGTGCGGGACATCGCCGCAGCGGGCTACGCGGGCGTCGAGATGTTCGACGGGAACGTCGCGGACTACGCCGCCGACCCGGCCGAGCTGCGCGACCTGCTCGCGGAGACCGAGCTGACGCTGGTCAGCGTCTACACCGGCGCCAACTTCGTGTACTCCGAGATCCTTCCCGACGAGCTCCACCGGGTGCGCCGCGCGGCGGAGCTCGCGGCGACGTTCGGGGCGCAGCAGCTCGTGGTCGGCGGCGGGGCGCGCCGCGCCGCGGGCACCCCCGAGAGCGACTACGACCGGCTCGGGGTGGCGCTCGACCGGGTGACGTCGATCGCCGAGGAGCACGGCCTGACGGCCTGCTACCACCCCCACCTGACGACGATCGTGGAGAGCCCCGACGAGGTCGAGAAGATCCTGTCGCGCTCGCGCATCGGCTTCTGTCCGGACACCGCGCACCTCGCCGCGGGCGGCGGTGACCCGGCCGCCCTGATCCGGCGCTTCCCCGACCGCGTCCGCCACGTGCACCTCAAGGACCTGGACCGGGCGACCACGACCTTCCTGCCGCTCGGGCGGGGCGACATCGACTTCGCCGACGTGCTGGCGGCGGTCGACGAGGTGGGCTACGACGGGTGGCTGCTCGTCGAGCTCGACGGCTACGACGGGGATCCGGCCGAGGCCGCGCGGATCAGCAAGGCGTTCCTCGACGAGGCGCTCGCGTGAGTGGCCGGACCGGGGTCCGGCGTGCCTGCGCGGTCGCGGCGCTGCTCCTACTCACCCTCGCCGGGTGCGGGACCGGCGCGCCCGTGCGGGAGCGGCCGCAGGGCGGCTACCCGCCCGCCCGGGAGGCGCTCGCCGCGCTGCACGGCCGGGTGCTCGCCACGGGGCCGGGCGGCGAGGCCCCGGCCAGGGCCGACTCGGTGACCCTGACCGAGGAGGAGATCGCGCAGGTCCGGCGGCAGGGGGCGACCGCCGCCGTCGTCATGCACTACACGGGGGACGGCTGGACCGACGCGCAGATCGCCGGCCTGCGGCAGCGGTTCGGAGAGCTCGGGATCGAGATCATCGCCGTGACCGACGCCGGGTTCGAGCCCGATCGGCAGGTCTCCGACATCGAGACCGTGCTCGCGCGCAGGCCGGACGTCATCGTGTCGATCCCGACCGATCCCGTGGCCACCGCGGGCGCCTACCGACGGGCCGCGGCGGCCGGGGTCCGCCTCGTGTTCATGGACAACGCACCGTCGGGGATGGTCGCGGGGCGGGACTACGTGTCCGCGGTGTCGGCCGACAACGTGGGCAACGGCGTGGTCGCCGCGCACCTCATGGCCGATGCGCTGGGCGGCCGGGGGGAGATCGGTGTCGTGTACCACGAAGCCGACTTCACGGTCACCCGACAGCGCTACGAGGGCTTCGCCCAGACGATCGAGCGGGACTACCCGGACATCCACATCGTCGACCGCAAGGGCGTGACCGGGCCCGACTTCGCAGGTCAGGCCCAGGCCGCAGCCATCGCGATGATGGTCAAGCACCAGGACCTCGCCGGGATCTGGGGCGTCTGGGACGTGCCGACCGAGGGGATCATCGCGGCCGCGCGGTCCGTCGACCGCCAGGACCTCGTCGTCACCACGGAGGACCTCGGCCCGAACGTCGCGATCGCGCTGGCCTCCGGCGAGCTGGTCGCGGGGCTCGGCGCCCAGCGGCCGTTCGACCAGGGCGTCACCGAGGCGACGCTCGCGGCGTACGCCCTGCTCGGGAAGCAGGCCCCGCCCTACGTGGCGCTCGACGCCCTGCCGGTCACCCGGGACACCGTGCTGGACGCCTGGCGTGAGGTGTACCGGTCCGAACCGCCCGCCGCGGTCGCGGAGTCGGTGGCGGGGGGCGCGCGATGACGGCGACCGGAGGAGCGCCGCCCGCCGTCGAGATGCGCGGGATCGAGAAGTCCTTCGGCGGGACCCCCGTGCTGACCGGTGTGGACCTCACCCTCGCTCCCGGCGAGGTGCACGCGCTCGCCGGGGGCAACGGCGCCGGGAAGTCGACGCTGATGAAGATCCTCCAGGGCGTGCACCGGCCCGACGGCGGGACGATCGCCGTCGGCGGGCGCGAGGTCTCCCTCACCTCGACCGCCGCGGCCGAGGCCGCCGGCATCGGCATGGTGTTCCAGGAGTTCAGCCTGGTGCCCACGCTGTCGGTGGCGCGCAACGTCTTCCTCAACCACGAGCCGCTCCGTCGCGGGCTGATCGACGACGCGGCGATGGTGCGCCGGACGCGGGAGATCCTCGACGGGATGGGCGTGGATCTCGACCCGCGCCGGGAGGTCGCCGGCCTCCCCACCGGCTACTGGCAGCTCACCGAGATCGCCAAAGCGCTCGCGCTCGACGCCCGGGTGCTGATCATGGACGAGCCGACGGCGAGCCTGACCGGGACCGAGTCCGAGGCGTTGTTCGCCCTCATCCGGCGGCTGAAGGACCGCGGGGTCGCGATCGTCTACATCTCGCACCGGATGGAGGAGATCTCCCGGATCTGCGACCGCATCACGGTGCTGCGCGACGGGGGAGTGGCGCTGTCGGAGCCGTTGGCCGACCTCACCCCGGAGACCGTCGTCGAGGCGATCGTCGGGCGGCGGATGGAGACCGCGCTGGAGTGGCGGGAGCGCCCCGCGGCCCCCGGACCGGACGCCCCGCCGCTGCTGGAGGTGCGGGGGCTGCGTTCCGGCACGGTCGTCGAGGACGTCTCGTTCACCCTGCGCGCGGGCGAGATCCTCGGGCTGGCCGGGCTGATGGGGAGCGGGCGCACGGAGCTGGCTCGGCTCCTGTTCGGCATCGACCGGCCGGAGGCGGGTGCGATCCTGCTGCGCGGGGAGCCCGCCGGGATCACGAACCCGCGCATCGCCATCGCCAAGGGCATCGCGCTCGTCCCGGAGGACCGGCGCCTGCAGGGGCTGGTGCTCGAGCACTCGGTGCGGGACAACCTCCTGCTCCCGGTGCTCGGGCGGCTCACCCGCGGTGGCGTCGTCGACGACCGCCGCGGCGACGGGATCGTCGCCGGGCTCGTCGAACGGCTCCGCATCCGGCTCGCCTCCCCGGCGCGGCCGGTGCGGCTGCTCTCGGGTGGCAACCAGCAGAAGGTCGTGCTCGGCAAGTGGCTGGCCCGCGATCCCGAGGTGCTGATCCTCGACGAGCCCACGGCCGGGGTCGACATCGGCACGAAGACCGAGATGATCCAGCGCATCCGTGAGCTCGCCGACGCGGGCACGGCGGTCATCGTCATCTCCTCCGAGCTCGCCGAGCTGCTGGCCGTGGCCGATCGGGTCCTCGTGCTGCGGGCCGGCACCGTGACCGCCGACCTCGACCGTCGCGAGATCCCCGACGAGGAGTCCCTCCAGCTCGCCATCCAAGGAGTCCGCTCATGACCACGACGCTGGACCCGGACGCCGCCCGCACCGGGCTGCGCGGGATCGACTGGCGCAACTACGCGATCTACATCGGCTTCGTCGTCGTGTTCGCGCTCTTCGCGGTCTTCCTGGCCGACGACGGCTTCCTGACCGGCACGAACCTGCTCAACATCGTCCGCCAGACGGCCATCATCTCGGTGATGGCCGTCGCCATGACGTTCGTGATCGCCTCGGCGCAGATCGACCTGTCCGTCGGGTCCGTGGCGGGGCTCGCGAGCGTGGCGGCGGCCCTCGCGATCGGGTCGACCGGCAGCACCCTGCTCGGCGTGCTCGCCGGGCTCGGCACGGGTCTGGTCGTGGGCATCGTCAACGGCGGGCTCGTGACGTTCCTCGGGATGCCGTCGTTCCTGGTCACGCTGGCGATGCTCGGGATCGCGTTCGGACTCGCCCAGCTGATCACGGCGTCGGCGCCGGTCCCGATCCTCGACGACACGTTCACCACGATCTTCGGCGGCGGGAACATCGGGCCGGTGCCGGGCCTGCTCGTGTGGACCGCGGTCGCGGTCGCGGCCGGCGCGGTCGTGCTCGCGAAGACGCGGTACGGCAGGCAGGTGCTCGCGACCGGCGGGAACCGGGTGGCCGCCGAGTACAGCGGCGTCCACACCCGGCGGATCACCTTCACGGTGATGCTCGTGTCCTCGGTGGTCGCCGCGATCGCCGGGATGCTCTACGCCGGGCGTCTGGAGTCCGGCCGCTACCAGTGGGGCACGGGAGACGAGCTGTCGGTGATCGCCGCGGTGATCCTCGGCGGCACGAGCCTCTTCGGGGGCGCGGGGAGCGTGGTCGGCGCGCTCGTCGGCTCGCTGCTCATCGGACTGATCAACAACGGCCTCATCCTCGCGGGCCTCGACAACAGCCAGCAGCAGATCATCCGCGGCCTGATCATCGTCGTGGCGGTCGCGCTGGCCAGGAAGAAGTGATGGGCGACCAGGTACGGGCCGGAGTCATCGGAGCCGGGTTCATCGGGGCGGTGCACGCACACGCCGTGCGGGCGGCCGGAGCGGTGGTGACGCGGGTCGCCGCGTCCAGCCCGGAACGCTCGGCGGAGGCGGCGAGGAGGCTGGGCGCGCGGGCCCCGGCGGGGACGGCGGAGGAGCTGATCGACGCCGACGACGTGGACGTGGTGCACATCTGCACCCCGAACTCGTTGCACGTCCCGCTCGCGCGCCGGGCGCTCGCCGCGGGCAAAGCGGTGATCTGCGAGAAGCCGCTCGCGACGACCCGGGCAGACGCCGCGGACCTCGTCGCCGCCGCGGGGGACCGGGTGGCGACGGTGCCCTTCGTCTACCGGTTCTACCCGGCCGTCCGGGAGGCCAGGGCCCGGATCGCGGCAGGCGAGGCGGGTCCGTTGCACCTGCTGCACGGCTGCTACCTGCAGGACTGGCAGGCGGGCGGGGCGCCCGCGGGCTGGCGCGGCGAGGCGACCGAGGGCGGGGCGCACCGCGCCTTTGCCGACATCGGGGTGCACTGGTGCGACCTCGTCGAGTTCACCACCGGGCACCGCATCAGCCGCCTGGCGGCCCGCACCTCGGGCGGGGGCACCTCGACGACGGTGCTCTTTGAGACCGACGGGGGAGCGTCGGGCTCGACGGTGATCAGCCAGACG
Source organism: Pseudonocardia sp. WMMC193 (assembly GCF_021728735.1). NCBI lineage: Bacteria > Bacillati > Actinomycetota > Actinomycetes > Pseudonocardiales > Pseudonocardiaceae > Pseudonocardia > Pseudonocardia sp. WMMC193. The sequence continues at coordinate 120,159 of NZ_JAKKDO010000003.1, forward strand.
GCCACGGGCAGGCGCAACGCGCTGCGCTTCTCCCTCGACGGTGCGGAGGCCGCCTACGGGTTCGACCAGGAGGAGCCCGAGACCCTCCACGTCGGTGGCCTGACCGAGAACCGGACCGTGCACCGGGGGTCGCCCGCCCTCTCCCCGTCCGCGGCGCGGTACTCGCTGCTGCCGCCGGGGCACCCCCAGGGGTACCAGGATTGTTTCAACGCGTTCGTCGGCGATACGTACAGCGCGATCGCCGGCGCAGTCCCCGACGGTCTTCCGACGTTCGCCGACGGCCTGCGGGCCGCGGCGCTCGTCGAGGCCGTGATCGACGCCGGCTCCTCGGGAGCCTGGGTGGAGGTTCGTCCCGCATGAAACTCGGATTCCTCACCGCCTGCCTGCCCGGCAGGCCGCTCGACCAGATCGCCGCCTGGGCGGGCGAGCACGGCTACGAGGCGCTCGAGGTGGCCGCCTGGCCCGACCTCGGCGCCCGGCCGTTCACCGCCACGCACCTCGACGCCGCCCGGTTCGGCGAGCGCGAGGCCGACGAGACCCGTGCGCTGTTCGACCGGCACGGGCTCACGCTGTCCTCGCTCGCCTTCTACGACAACAACCTGCATCCCGACCCCGCCGAACGGAAGGCGGTCAACGACCACGTCGCCGCCTGCATCGACGCGGCCGCGCTGCTCGGCTGCCCCACCGTCGGCACCTTCGTCGGCCGTCACCCGGGCCGGACCGTGGCCGAGAACCTGGCGGACGCCGAGCAGGTGTTCGCCTCCCTGGTCGACCGGGCGGGGGAGCAGGGCGTCACGATCGTCGTCGAGAACTGCGTGATGGAGGGCTGGCACCCCGACGGGTATCCCGGCAACCTCGCGTACTCGCCGGAGCTGTGGGAGTGGATGTTCTCCCTCGGCCTCTACCTCAACTACGACCCCTCGCACCTCGTGTGGATGGGCATCGACCCGGTCGAGGCGCTCCGCCCGTACGTGGACCGGATCCCCCACGCGCAGGCCAAGGACGTCCAGCTGTTCCCGGAGCGGCGCAACCGCTACGGCTGGCCGGGCAAGGCCGTCGCGCGCGAGGACCCGTGGGACGTCGGGTGGTGGCGCTATCGCGTGCCCGGACTGGGCGAGGTCGACTGGCGCCGCGTCGTGGACGCGCTCTACGAGGGCGGCTTCGACGGCGTGCTGTCCGTCGAGCACGAGGACCCGGTCTGGGGCGGCACCGACGACAAGATCCACACCGGGCTGCAGATCGCGCACCGCACACTGCGCCCGCTCATCCCCGCCTGAGGAGGCACCATGACGATCGTCGACCACGAGGGCACCCCCGTCCGGCACGGCCGGGCGACCGTGAACGGAGTGCGGCTGCACTACCTGACGGCCGGCAGCGGCGACCCCGTCCTGCTGCTGCACGGCGTCCCCAAGACCTCGTACCACTGGCGCCACGTGATCCCGCTGCTCACGCCGCACTACACCGTGGTGGTCCCGGACATGCGCGGCCTCGGCGACTCCGAGCACGCGACGAGCGGCTATGACATGCGCACCGTGGCCGAGGACTTCGCACAGCTGATGACCGAGCTGGGCCACGAGCGCTTCCGCCTCGTCGGCGAGGACTGGGGTGCCGCCGCGGCCTACCAGCTCGCGGCGGCCTACCCGGAGCGCGTCCGGCAGCTCGTCTACCAGGAGATGATCCTGCCGGGCTTCGGCCTGGAGGACTACTCGTTCCTCACCCCCGAGAACGTCCGCAGCTACGTCTGGCTCTGGCACATCAACTTCTACTCGGTGCCCGAGTTCCCGGAGATGCTGATCAACGGCCACGAGCGGGAGTACTTCTCGTACTTCATGAAGCACGAGACCCACGACCCGTCGGCGATCACGCCGGACGCCCTCGACGAGTACGTGCGGTGCTACTCCTCGCCGGGCGGCGTGCGGTGCATGTGCGAGATCTACCGGGCGACGCTGACCGACGGCGACCAGAACCGCGAGTCCGCGAAGAACAGGCTGCCGATGCCGGTGCTCGCCGTCGGCAGCGAGCACTTCATCGGAGCCGACAACGAGCGGCAGATGCGGGAGGTCGCCGACGACGTGCGCGGGGTGATCCTGCCCTGGGGCCACCAGCTGGCCGAGGAGTCCCCGGACGAGCTCGCCGGGCACTACCTGCGGTTCTTCGCCGGGGAGGAGTCGGCGTGAGCGCCTTCGCGATCCGTGACGGACGGCTCGTCGACCCCGACGGCGCCCCCTTCCTGTCCCTCGGCCTCAACCACGCCGACGAGACCGCGCTGAAGTTCCCCCGCAACGTCGACCTCTGGCGCGAGCGGTACGGCTCGCGGGAGAGCTGGATCCGCGACGGTGTGGTGGCCGACCTGCGCAGCTGGTCCTTCACCACGCTCGGCTGGACGCAGGAGTACGTCGGCGGCGGCTGGGGCGAGGCGCTGGACTGGTTCGGCGACCCGATCGACCTCAAGCACTCGACGCCCTGGTCGGCCGCCGAGCTGCGCGGGGCCGGGATGCCCTACGTCGCGCAGCTGCCGGTGCAGGAGATCGAGGACTGGAACGGCTTCCCGGCGTTCCGACCGCTGGACGACGACTTCGAGGTCTGGTGCGACTACCTGGCTCGCAGCATCGTCGTGGACCACGCTGAGTCGCCGAACCTGCTCGGGTACTTCCTGGTGGACATCCCGGCCTGGCTGCCGCACGCGTCCGGCCGGGACTTCGCCGAGCTGGCGGGGCTCGACGCCGCCGAGCGGGAGAAGCGTCTCTACGACGTCGCCAGCCGCTACTACGAGACCGTCGCGGCCGCGATCCGCCGCTACGACCCGGACCACCTGATCCTGGGCGACCGGTTCAACGGCAACAAGGGGATCCCCGAGCCGGTCCTGCGGGCGATGGCGCCCCACGTGGACGTCCTCTCCGTGCAGTACTTCACCGAGCCGACCGCGGAGTCCCGCACCCGGCTACACGACGACCTGGCGGCGTGGCGCGCGCAGTGCGGCGACAAGCCGGTGATCGTCGCGGACGTCGGCAACTGGACGCCCACCGAGCTCAACCCGCACCGGGAGGGCCTGCCGGACCACGCCGCGCGCGGCGCCGACTACGGCGCCGCCCTCGACGCGGTGCGGCACGAGCCGTGGCTGGTGGGCTGGCACTGGTGCGGCTACGTCGAGAACACCGGTGGCCGCGGGTGGGGCCTCAAGGACCCGTGGGACGAGCCCTACCGCGACCTCACGGACGCGATCACCGGACACAACCGCCGCGCGCTGGCGCAGTACGGAGGGAACTGAGATGGGACAGCTGGACGGGAAGGTCGCGGTGATCACCGGCGGCGGCCGGGGACAGGGCCGCTCGCACGCGGTCCGGCTCGCGGAGGAGGGCGCGGACATCGTGATCTGCGACATCACCGAGCAGGTCGGATCGGTGCCGTTCGCGACCGGACGCCCCGGCGACCTCGAGGAGACCGTGGCCGCGGTCGAGAAGCTCGACCGCCGCTGCGTCGCCCTGCAGGCCGACGTCCGCAGCACCGCGGACATGACCCGGCTCGCGGACACCGCCGTGAGCGAGTTCGGGCGCGTCGACTTCCTGCTCGCGAACGCCGGGATCCTCAGCCTGTCGGACACCACGTGGGAGCTCACCGACGAGCAGTGGGACGACATGATCGACATCAACCTGACGGGTGTGTTCAAGGCCTGCCGGGCGGTCGTCCCGCACATCCGGGCCGGGGGCAGGGGCGGGTCGGTCGTCATCACCTCGTCGATCGCCGGGCTGAAGGGTGTCGCGGGCTGCACCCACTACGCGGCGGCCAAGCACGGGATCGTCGGGCTGATGCGGACGCTCGCCCGCGAGCTCGCACCCGAGAACATCCGCGTCAACACGCTGCACCCCACCGGGGTGGACTCGCCGATGTCGAACAACGACTTCTTCCCGAAGTGGCTCGACGAGCACAAGGAGCTCGGCGACGCGATGCGGTTCAACCTGATGCCGGTCGACGCGATGCCGGAGGCCGACGTCTCGGCGGTCGTCGCCTTCCTCTGCTCGGACGCGGCCAAGTGGATCACGGGCGCGACGGTGCCGGTGGACGCCGGTTTCCTGCTGAAGTAGCGCGGAAGGAGATGAGCCCGGCTCAGGGGACGACGGCGTGTTCGCTCTCGTCGAAGTGTGCGAGGGCGAACGCCTTCGAGGACTCGACGTGCTCCCGCATCAGGCGCTCGGCCAGCGGACCGTCCTGGGCGCGCAACGCATCCAGGATCCCGTGGTGCTGCTCGACGGCCAGCGCCGACTGATCGGCCGGGTAGGCGTACCGGGAGCGGTAGCTCACCGTGAAGGCGAGCACCTGACCCATGACGGACTGCAGCATCCGGCTCCCGGTCGCCTCGCTGATCAGGTTGTGGAAGGCCAGGTCGGCGAGGGCCTGCTCGACGGCGGTGCCGGTGCTCCCGACCCGTTCCAGCTTGGCCTGGGCGTCGACCAGCGCGTCGAGGTCCGCGCGGGTGCGGGTGCGGGCCGCCTCGCCCGCCGCGTACGCCTCGAGGACGGTGCGCAGTGAGTAGATCTGCAGGATGTCCCGCGCGGTGATCGTGCGCACGCTGGCGCCCCGGTTCGGGGTGAGCTCGACCAGGCCCTCGCTCTGCAGCGTGAACAGTGCTTCGCGGACGGGTGTCCGGCTGACCCCCAGGCTCTCCGCCAGGGCGCGCTCCGGCAGTGGTTCCCCCGGCTTGAGACCCCCGGCCAGGATCTCGTCCCGCAGCACCCGGGCGACGCCCTCGCTCGTGCGCTGCGCCAGCGGGACAGCGTTTCGCCCGACGAGCTGCATGTACCGGTCTCCATCCTGAGCGATCCCCGCGGACGCCCGCCGGCTCCCGCCCGCGGCCGCGGAGCACCACGGTAGGCCTGCCCGCCGAATATACGGGTCGGCCCACCGGCCGTGGCCCTCCGTGGCGCCGGCCGCGCCGCCGAACGCCACGGAGGGTGCGCTCACGCCGAGGTGACCGCGGCGGACTCCTCCTGCTCCACCGGCGAGGCGCCCACCGCGGGGAGGGCGGGCGCGGCGGACGCATCGAGGTCGTCCGAGGAGTTCTCGACGCCCCACCGGGTGCGGTCCAGTCCCGCGACCTCCGCGGCGGCGTCCGCGCGCAGCCCGCCGAACCGCTCGAAGAGCAGGCACATCAGCAGGGCCGGGACGCCCGCGACCAGCATCGTCGCCGCGACGCCCGCGAGCTGCCACCACGGAGTGATCTGGGCGACCCCCACCGCGTACGGCCCCTCGAGCCCGATGTAGCCGCCGGTCCGGGTGCCCCACTCGAGGAAGCCGGTGAGCACCGCACCCACCACGCCGGGGCCGAGGGCGAGCGGCACGACCTTGGGGTCGTCGATGCGGAGCCTGCGCAGCAGGGCTGCGGTGCCCAGCCCGACGAGCGGACCGAGGGCGCCGATCAGGAGGCACTGCCAGGCGGTGCCGATGTCGAGCAGGGTCCCGGTGATCACCACGCCGGAGATCGGCCCGAGGAAGGCCCAGGTGGGCTCGTGCCGGCGGTGGGCCAGGAGCAGGCCGACGACGGCGCCGCCGAGGATGGCCGCGACCAGGTTGACGATCACCAGGCCCATCCCGCTCTCGGTGAACGAGATCCCGAAGAAGCCGACGTCGGGGACGATGTAGCCGCTGCCGAGGGTGATGAACGGCAGCGCGAGCAGGATCAGCAGCATCCCGATGCCCACGAAGGACAGGTTCTGGGCGGCGGGCCGGGCGCCGGTGCGGTGGGCGGCGCCGAAGGCCCCGAGCCGGGGCCCGACGCGCCAGGCCAGCACGAGCACGAACGTCCCGGCGGTGATGTAGAGCGGGAACACACCGTCGAAGTCGTGCGTGCCCCGCAGCGTGAGCGGCGACAGCGAACCCCAGCACAGGTAGCCCACCAGGGGCGAGAGCACCGCGCCGACGACGAAGGACATCACGTAGAGCGGCACCGCCTTGATGCGTTCGACGACCCCGGTGTGGATGAGCGCGACGGTCGCCATCGTGAAGGTCACGAAGAAGACCAGGAAGATCTGCAGGACGTCCGCCTCCGGCAGCGCCGACGGATCGATGTGCCGGGAGGCGGTCGTGGTGAACGCACCGCCCAGCCACCAGTCCCGCATCGCCTGCAGGAACGGGTCGGGGACGCCGAAGGCCTGGTTGAACTGCCACTGCCAGATCGGATAGCCGACGAGCAGGGTGCCGAGCCCGCCGACCATCGCGGCGCCGATCTTCTGCAGCGCGGTGTCGAGGACGTTGCGGCGCCGGACCAGCCCGACGTCGATGAACACGAGGCCCACGACGACGAGGAGGACCGCGATGGCCCCCACGGTGTAGATGAAGGTGGAGAGGATCCACTCGGTGGAGGCCTGCTCGGGGAATTGCGGCATGAGGATCTCCGGTCGAGGAGTGCCGAGTGCTGCGGACCCGCAGCGGGGGAGGAGCGACGAGCGTCGGCGGCGCGTCCCTGAGCACCCGTGGAGAGGGTCGGGGCGTGGACCGCGGCAGGAACGTATACCGGTATGCAATCTGAGACAAGAGGTCGCCGTGCCGCAACTGAGCTGCGAGGATACGTGCTGTAACAGACGCGTTTCTCCCGCTTTCAGTCATGTTTCCTGCCGCTGAAGGGTTCCGTTCGCGTCGTCGGTGAGGCAGAGTTCGTGTCGCTCGGCCATCCGCCGAAACTCGACGTAGTTGGTATACATGTATGCCACGTCGGTCGAGAGACGACAGTCGCGAGAGGAGTACCCGTGGACCACGAGCCCGAGACCGCCCGTGTGTACGACCGTGCGGGGTTCGGTCACTCCGTCCCGCGCGGCGCCCGGCCCGCGGTGGTGGTGGTGGACTTCAGCCACGGCTTCACCGACCCCTCCTACCCGACGGGCGCGGACATGACCGGTCCGGTCCTCGCCACCGCGCGGCTGCTCGACGCCGCACGGGCCGCGGGCGCGCCGGTCGTGTTCACCACCATCGCCTACGACCCGGGGCAGATCGAGTCGCTCACCTGGCTGCGCAAGGCGCGCGGCATGGCGGCGCTGACGGCGGGCAGCAGGCTCGTCGAGATCGACGAGCGGCTCGCCCCCCGGCCCGAGGAGCACCTCGTCGTGAAGACCGGTGCATCGGCGTTCTTCGGGACCGACCTGGCCGCCTACCTCGTCTCGCGGGGCGTCGACACGCTCGTCGTCACGGGGGCGACGACGAGCGGCTGCGTCCGGGCGACCGTGGTGGACGCCGTCCAGTACGGCTTCCCGACCCTGGTGCCGCGGGAGTGCGTCGCCGACCGGGCGGCCGGTCCCCACGCCGCCAACCTGTTCGACATCGACGAGAAGTACGGAGACGTCGTCGACCTCGCCGACGTCCTCGACTACCTCCCCCGCGCCGGCGTCCCCGACACCGCACCGCCGTCCACCACCGAACCGAAGTCAGAGGTCCCCGCATGACCCCCACGAGCCCCGGTCCGCTGCCCTTCGAGCCCGCCCGCGCGGTGCCCGGCAAGCGCTTCGCGAGCCCCTTCGCGGTCACCACGCCGCCCGGCGCCGAGGGGTGGGAGAGCATGTATCCGTACTACGCGCTGCTCAGCACGGAGCGGGCGGAGCTCGAGGACGGCAAGTTCTGGTTCTTCGACGGGATGCACAACCCCGAGCCGCTGTACCCGTTCGACACGATCATGACCGAGAACTGGTGGGTCGCGGTCAGCCAGATGTCCACCCGGGTCTGGCCGATCCCGCTCGCGGGCGGCATCGACCACCGGATCATCAACGGCTACCTCTACATCAGCCCCAACGCGGTGACCGACGCCGACGAGATCGCCGCGCGGGCCGAGGACTTCGCGGTGCGGGCGGGGCACTACTACGAGAACTGGGACGAGATCTACGCCCAGTGGGTGGCCAAGGCGACCGACTGCATCGAGCGGCTGAAGGGCATCCACTTCGCGCCGCTGCCGGACAAGGAGCCGGAGTCCGCCGTGTTCGCCCACCGCGGCCTGTACTCCAGCTACGACCTGCTCACCCGGTACAGCGAGCTCATCCACAACCTGTTCGAGATGGGCTCCTACCACTTCGAGATGCTCAACCTCGGCTACGGCGCCTACCTCACCTTCCGCGAGTTCTGTCAGGCCGCCTTCCCGGGGATCACCGACCAGACCATCGCGAGCATGGTCTCCGGCATCGACATCATGCTGTTCCGGCCGGACGACGAGGTCCGCGCCCTCGCGCGCCTCGCCGTCGAGCTCGGGGTCACCGAGCCGCTGCTCGGGACCGAGGACCCGGCGGCCGCCCTGGCCGCGGTCGCCGGAGCGCCCTCGGGGGACCGCTGGGTCGAGGCGTTCGAGAAGGCCGAGGACCCGTGGTTCTGGTTCTCCACGGGCGCCGGATACCAGCACAGCGACCGGGCGTGGATCGACGACCTGCGGCTGCCGTTCACGGCCCTGCGCGGCTACATCAAGAACCTGCTCGACGGCCAGGACATCGACCGCCCGCTCGAGGCCATCCTCGCCGAGCGGGTCCGGGTCACCGACGAGTACCGCACCTACCTGCCGACCGAGGCCGACCGGGAGTCCTTCGACGGGCTCGTCGAGCTGGCTCGCCAGGTCTTCCCGTTCGTGGAGAACCACAACTTCTACGTCGAGCACTGGCACCACTCGATGTTCTGGTCCAAGGTGCGCGAGCTCGGTGACGTGTTCGTCGCGCACGGCTTCCTCGACGACCGCGAGGACATCTTCTACCTGCACCGCAACGAGATCTACTCGGCGCTCTACGACCTCAACATCGGGTGGGCGACCGGGACGGAGGCCCGCGGTGTCACCTACTGGCGGCCCGAGGTCGAGCGCAGGCGCCGCATCCGCGAGGTGCTCAAGGCGAACCCGCCGCAGCCCGCGCTCGGCGTGCCGCCGGAGTACATCACCGAGCCCCTGACGGTGATGCTGTGGGGCATCAACCAGGAGTCGGTGCAGGAGTGGCTCGGCTCGGAGGACCAGGACCCGAACCGGCTCAACGGCGTGGCCGCCTCCGCGGGCAAGGCGACCGGCCGGGCCCGGGTGATCCTCGACCCGGAGCAGCTCCACGAGGTCGAGGACGGGGACATCCTCGTCTGCCGGATCACCGCTCCCAGCTGGGCGCCGGTGTTCTCCCGGCTCTCGGCCGCGGTGTCCGACGTCGGCGGCATCATGGCGCACACGGCGATCGTGTGCCGCGAGTACGGCCTCCCCGCCGTCGTCGGCACCGGTTTCGCCACGACCACCATCAAGACCGGACAGCTCATCGAGGTCGACGGCGGCAACGGCGTCGTCCGTGTGCTCGAGGACGTGACCGCATGACCACGACGGAGACCCCCTTCGTCCTGCGGATCGACGATCCCGCCGCCGTCGCCAGCCCACTGCTGGGCGGGAAGTTCGGCAGCCTGGCCGAGATGACCGCGGCCGGGTTCGCCGTGCCGCCCGGCTTCGGCGTCACCACCTCCGCCTACCGCTACTTCCTGGCGGAGTCCGGGCTCGCGGACGCGGCCAGGGCGGTGCGGACCGAGGCCCGCGGGGCGGACCTCGCGCGCGTCCAGGAGCTGAGCGCGGAGTTCTCCGCGCGGATCGAGGACGCGACCGTGCCCGCGGCCCTCGAGGACGCGATCCGCACCTCCTACGCCCGGCTCGAGGAGGAGGCCGGGAGCGCCGGGCTGCCCGTCGCCGTGCGGTCCAGCGGCGAGTCCGAGGACCTCGCCGGGGCCAGCTTCGCAGGCCAGTACGACACCTTCCTGTGGATCCGCGGCGCGGACGACGTCCTCACGCACGTCCGGCGGTGCTGGGCGGGCATGTTCGGCCCGGCCGTGCTGACCTACAAGCCGGAGGCCACCGCCGACGCGGTGCTCGACGACCACGGCATCTGCGTCGGCGTGCAGCAGATGGTCGAGGCGCGCTCCGCCGGCGTCATGTTCACCCTGGACCCGGTGACCGGGGACCGCTCGAAGGTCGTCGTCGAGGGCTGCTGGGGCCTGGGGGAGGGGGTGGTGGGCGGCGGCGTCACGCCCAGCCGCTTCGTGGTCGACAAGGTGACCTTCGAGGTGGTCCGGCGCGAGCTCGCCCCGCAGGAGTCGGCGTACGGCGTCGACCCCGCGACCGGGGTGGTCGGTCTGGTGCCCGTCGCCGAGGACCGGCGCGAGCTGCCCTGCCTGACCGACGAGGAGATCGACGAGCTGGCCACGCTGGCCAAGCGGATCGAGCGCCACCGCGGCGCCCCGCAGGACATCGAGTGGGCGGTCTCCGAGGCGGGCGACGTGCACGTCCTGCAGGTGCGACCGGAGACGGTGTGGGCGCAGCGCCGCGCCGAGCAGCTCGTGGCCGCCCCGAAGTCGGCGGTCGGGCACGTGCTGGCCCGGTTCTCCGGCACGGGTGTCGCCACGGGGAAGCGGCCCTCGTGAAGCCCGCCCGCTTCGCCTACCACCGGCCGACCACGGTCGCCGAGGCCGTCGCGCACCTGCGTGACCACGCGGGCGGTGCCCGGGTGCTCGCCGGCGGGCAGAGCCTGGTCCCCATGCTGAACATGCGGCTCTGGCGGCCCGACGCGCTCGTCGACATCAACGAGATCGACGAGCTCGACGACCTGCGCGTCGACGGGGAACGCACCGAGATCGGTGCGCTGGTCCGGTACTCGACCCTCGAGCGCTCGCCGCTCGTGGCCCAGCGGCTGCCGCTGCTCGCCCGGATCGTGACCCGCGTCGGCGACCGGCAGGTCCGCAACCGGGGCACGATCGGCGGCTCGCTCGTCCAGGGCGACCCGACGGGCGAGCTGCCCCTGGCCTGCCTCGTGCTCGGCGCGACCGTGGTCGCGGTGGGACCCGGCGGCGTGCGGCGGATCCCCGTCGCGGAGCTGTACACGGGCTCGTACGCGACGGTGCTCGAACCGGACGAGCTGCTCGTCACGGTCGACTTCCCCAGCCACCCGCAGCACGCCGCGTTCCGGCAGTACTGCCGCAAGCACAACGACTTCGCCGTCGTCAGCGTGGTGGCGACGGGCGACCGGGGCGCCGACGGCCGCTGGCACGGCGTCCGGATCGCCCTCGGCGGCGTGGCGGACAGCCCCGTCCTCGCCACCGCGGCGGCGGCCGCGCTCGAGGGCTCGCAGCTGACCGACGCGGATCTCGACGCGGCCGCCGCGGCCGCCGCGCAGGTCATCGACCCGCCCTCCGACGTGCGCGCGTCCGCGGCCTACCGGCGCCACCTGGTCCCGGTCCACCTCCGCCGCGCGCTGACCGACCTGCGGGCCGCGTGCCCGTGACCCGACGTACCCGCGGACCGCTGCGCGGGTGGAGGAGAGATCATGCAACTCCGTGAGGAATTCGAGGTCGGCAGGCCGCCCGCCTCGGTGTGGGCCTTCTTCGAGCAGTTCGAGAGGGTCGCCGCGTGCGTCCCCGGCGTCGAGGGCCTGACGCAGAGCGGTCCGGACGACATCGAGGTCCGGATCACCCAGAGCGTCGGGCCGATGTCCGCCACCTTCGCCGCGGCGGTGACGATCGTCGAGCGGGTCCCGGAGAAGCTCATCGCCTTCACCGCGACCGGCAAGACCGTGCGCGGGGCCATGGGCAACGTCCGGGCCGCGGTCACCGTGCAGGTGGAGGCCGCGGGGCCCGACCGCACCACCGTGTCCGTCGACGGCGACGTGGTCCTCGCGGGCGCCCTGGGCAGCGTCGGGCAGAAGGTCGTCGCGAAGCAGGCCGGGAAGGTGACCGCCGCCTTCTCCCGCAACCTCGAGGCCGCGCTGGGCGGCGCCGAGGTGCCTGCCGGTCGCCCGGCGATCGGGACCGCGCACCTGGGCGACCGTGCATCCGCCCCGTCCGCCCCGTCCGCGGTGGCCCCGGCGCCCGCCGCCCGCCCGGGACCCGACCGCTGGACCCTCGCCTCCGTGGTGCTGAGCGCGGTCTCGGCCGTCCTCAGCGGGATCGCGGTCTGGCAGAACCGGCGGTCCCGGTGACCGCGCCGCAGCCGTGGACGGCGCCGCGGGTCGAGGCGGGCGGCGAGGTCGAGGCGCTCGCCGCCGAGTGGATCGCGCCGTACGGGCAGGCCGAGCACCTGGTGCGCGCCCGCGACTGGCTGGTGCACCTGGCGCCCACGGCGACCGCCGAGATGCGGATCGCGGCCCTGACCCACGACGTCGAGCGCATGTTCCCCGGTGGACCGGTGCTGCGCCACGCCGACCAGCGCTGGGACGACCCGGTCTACCTCTACGCCCACTCGCTGCGTTCGGCCGAGGCCGTCACCGTCTGGCTCGGGGGCCTGGGGGCGGTCGCCGCCGCCGTCGACCCGGCGGAGATCCGGCGCCTGGTCGGGCTGCACGAGGTCGGCGGGATCGACGGCGCCGACGAGGTCCAGGCCGCGGACTCGCTGTCCTTCCTCGAGACGCTCGCCGGTCTGACCCGCGATTGGGTCCGGTCCGGCGTGTGCTCGCGGCTGCAGGCCGAGCGGAAGCTGCGCTACATGGCCGACCGTGTGCGTCTGCCGGCCGCCACCGAGTACGCGGCGCCCCTGCTGGAGTGGGCGATCGACCTGCTCCCCGCGGAGGTGGCACACCGATGACGACGTCACTCGACATCGCGGGCACGAGCGTCACCGTGCGGGCGAACGGGCTGCGGCACCGGGTCCTGCGCTACGGCCGGGAGGGCGACCGGGACCTGCTCCTCGTCCCGGGCATCACCAGCCCCGCGGTGTGCGCGGACTTCCTCGCCGCCCGGCTCGCGGCGCTCGGCTACCGCGTGACCGTGCCGGACGTGCGCGGACGCGGCGAGAGCGACCGGGCTCCGTCGGGCGCCTACCGCCTCGCCGACTACGCCGCGGACGTCGCCGGCCTCGTCGACGGGCTCGACCTGCGGATGCCGGTGCTGGTGGGGCACTCGATGGGCGCGCGCATCGCGGCGGCCTACGCGGTGCTCCACGCACCCGACGACCACGGGCCGCTGCTGCTCGTCGACCCACCCACCTCCGGCCCAGGCCGGGCCCCCTACCCCACCGGCAGGCAGGCGTTCCTCGACCAGCTCCACCAGGCCCGACGGGGCACGGACGCCGACGGCGTGCGCGCGTTCTACCCGCGCTGGCCCGAGCGCGAGCTGGAGATGCGCGCCCGCTTCCTCGCCACCTGCGACGAGACCGCGGTCGTCGAGACCCACGAGGGCTTCGAGACGGAGGACTTCTTCGACTACTGGACCGCGCTGCGGGGGACGGTCGTCCTCGTGCGCGGGGCGGACAGCCCGGTCGTCCCGGACGACACGGCCGAGGAGCTGCGCCGCACCCGTCCCGATCTCCCCGTCCTCGCCGTGCCGGGCACCGGCCACATGGTGCCCTGGGACGACCTGACCGGTTTCCTCACCGTCGTCCGCCCGCACCTGCTCTCGTTCCTCGATCCCCAGGAGTAGCCAGCCATGGACCAGAACCTGTTCAACGAGATCTGCCTGCAGCAGCTGACCCTGTCGGCGGTGCACGAGGGTGAGACCGTGGCCGTGCTGACCCGCGGGGACGAGCGCGCGGAGTATGCGGACGCCTTCCTGTGGGCGATCGGCAAGCTGGGGGCGCAGGGCTTCCACCTGCGGCTGCCCGCGCCGACGAGCGCCTCCGGCGCCTGGGCGGTGGGCGACTCCGGGCTGGCGCAGAACCGGCTCGCGGTCGAGGCGCTCAAGAGTGTGGACATGGTGGTGGACTGCACGTTCCTGTTGTTCAGCCCGGAGCAGTTCGAGATCCAGGGGGCGGGAACCCGGATCCTGACCGCGGTGGAACCCGCCCCGCTGCTGGCCCGGCTGATGCCCACTCGTGAGCTGCGGGAGCGGGTGGAGATCGGCGCGGAGCTGTTGGCGAAGGCGCAGACGATGCGGATCACCAGTCCGCACGGCACGGACGTGACCTACCGGCTGGGTGTGTACCCGACGTTGAGCGAGTACGGCTACACCGACCAGCCGGGTCGGTGGGATCACTGGCCCGCGGCGTTCGTGTTCACCGGTGGGGCGGACGACGGGGTGGACGGCAAGATCGTCCTCGCGCCCGGGGACGTGTTGTTGCCGTTCAACACCTATGTGCAGGCGCCGGTGGAGTTGACGATCGAGCAGGGGTTCATCCGTGACATCCGGGGTGGGTTGGACGCGGAGCTGCTCGGCTCCTACATCCGTTCGTTCGACGATCCGCGTGGCTATGGCATGTCGCATGTGGGGTGGGGTCTGGACGAGCGTGCGCACTGGCACGGGTTGACCCAGTTCGGGGGTGGGATGGGGATGGAGCTGCGTAGTTTCTACGGCAACGTGATGTTCTCGATCGGCCCGAACAACGAGCTGGGTGGGCCGAACGACACGGCGTGTCACTTCGACATCCCGATGCGGGGCAACAGCCTCTACCTCGACGACGAGCTGATCGTCGACGCGGGCGAGCTCACCGTCCCGGAGATGAAGCCGGTGGCCAGGCGATGACCGGCGTGGAGAACACCTCCGAGTTGCTCGTCGAGACGGTCACAACCGTGAACGGACGGGAGGTTCGGGCGAGCGTCCCCGCCCGGCTGCACGTGGCGGACTTCCTGCGCCAGCACCTCGGGCTCACGGGCACGCACGTCGGCTGCGAGCAGGGCGCGTGCGGGATGTGCACCGTGATCGTGGACGGCGAGGCGGTCAAGTCCTGTCTGATGCTCGCCTGCCAGCTCGACGGCCGGAGCGTCCGGACCGTCGAGGACCTCGCGGAGGGCGACGAGCTCAACGGGCTGCAACAGGCGTTCAAACAGGAGCACGCGCTGCAGTGCGGCTTCTGCTCCCCGGGGTTCCTGATGACCGCGACGGCGCTCGCCCACCAGGGTGGCAGGCCCGACCGCGCCGAGATCCGGGAGGAGATCGCCGGCGTGCTGTGCCGGTGCACCGGCTACGACACCGTGGTGACCGCCATCGAGCGCTGGTTCGCGGAGCACCCGCAGGCCGTCACCGACCCCATCGCGACGCAAGGCTGACATGACCATTCTCGAAGACCCGGCCACCGGCGCCCGTGCGGACGAGGCGGGCGGCCGTCCGCGCGTGATCGGCACCTCGCCGCTCCGCAAGGAGGACGACCGGCTGCTGCGGGGCGACGGCCGCTTCACCGACGACGTCGAACCGGCCCGGGTGCTGTACATGGCGGTGGCCCGGTGCCCCTACCCGCACGCCCGCATCACCCACGTCGACGCGAGCGCCGCGGCCGCGCTCGCGGGGGTCGAGCACATCCTCACGCCGGCGGACGTCCGCCGGGACACCGAGGCGCTCACCGTGCTGCGTCCGGTGCCGGGCGCACCGACGCTGCCGTACTACGCGCTGGCCCAGGACGTCGCCACGCACGAGGGGCAGCCGGTCGTGAGCGTCGTCGCGAGCAGCAGGCACGTCGCCGAGGACGCCCTCGAGCTCCTGGACATCACCTACGAGCCGCTGCCGCACGTCGTCGACGTCCTGGCCGCCCTCGAGCCCGACGCCCCGGTGCTGCACCCGTCGGTGCTGGACTCCAACCTGCTCGCCGCGAACTCCGACGGCAGCGGCGACCCCGAGGCCCGGTTCGCCGAGGCGGACGTGGTCGTGGAGGGGCGGTTCCGGATCAACCGGGTGACCGCGCTGCCCATGGAGACCCGGGGCGTGGTCGCCGAATGGCGCCCCGGCGCCCGCGAGCTCACCGTCCACTGCTCGTCGCAGGTCCCGCACCTGATCCGCAAGCAGCTCGCCGAGACGCTGCGGCTCGACGAGAGCGAGATCCGGGCCGTGGCGTCGGACGTCGGGGGCGGGTTCGGGCAGAAGCTGGGGGTGTTCCCCGAGGACGTCCTGGCCTGCCTGCATGCCATCGCGCTGCGTCGGCCGGTGAAGTGGTCCGAGGACCGCGCCGAGCACTTCCGCGGGAGCACGCACGCGCGCGAGTCGGTGCACGACTACCGCATCGCCGCGGACTCCACCGGCCGCATCCTCGCGATGACGAACGTCTACGCCACGGACATCGGCGGTTGGAACTCGCCCTTCGGCTCCGCCCAGCTGTCGAGCGTGGTCTTCAACGGGCCGTACAAGGTCGACGACGGGTACACCGAGCGCCGGGTGACCCTCACCAACAAGACACCGGTCGGGGCCTACCGCGGCTACGGCCAGCCGGAGGTCAACTTCGCCTACGAGCGGCTGATGGACCGGCTCGCCCGCCGGCTCGACCTCGACCCCGTCGAGCTGCGGGCCCGCAACATGGTCACCGCGGCCGACCTGCCGTGGAAGAACCCCACCGGGGCCGTCTACGACAGCGGCGACTACGAGCGGTGCCTGCGCATGGCGGCCGAGGCCGTGGACTGGGCCGGGCACCGTGCCCGCGGGCGGACCCCGCGGCCGGACGGGCGGCTCGTCGGGATCGGGTTCGCCTCGTTCGTGGAGCGCACCGGCTACGCGAGCGCCCGGTTCCTCGCCCGCCGCGGCTCGGTGTTCGGGGCCCACGAGAGCGTCACCCTGCGGGCCAACCGCTCCGGGGGGATCGACGCCTACACCGGGGTGTCCACGATGGGCCAGAGCAGCGAGACGGCGTTCGCGCAGGTCGTGGCGGACGTCTTCGGCACCGGCTACGAGGCGGTCCGGGTGCACGCCGGGGACACCGCGTCGTCGCCGCTCAACACCGGCGCCTTCGCCTCCCGCACCATGATCGCCGCCGCCGGGGCGCTGCGGGCCGCGGCCGAGGAGCTCGCCGCCAAGACCCGGCGGATCGCGGCCTGGCAGCTCGACGCCGCCGCCGACGACGTCGAGATCGCCGGCTCGGTGGCCCGGGTGCGGGCCGACTCCACCCGCGCCGTCCCGTTGGCGAGGGTCTACACCGCCGCGATCACCGGCCAGGGGCTCCCCCCGGAGGAGGAGCCCGGTCTGGAGGCGACCGCGCACTTCGAACCCTCGGACGCCGCATACTCGTTCGGCACCGCCGCCGCCCAGGTGGCGGTGGACCCGGAGACCGGCGAGTTCGAGATCGAGCGATTCGTCCTGGTCCACGACGGGGGGACGGTCGTGAACCCCACGATCGTCGAGGGGCAGGTCCGCGGCGGGCTGGCCCAGGGCTTCGGCGCGGCGTTGAGCGAGGAGCTGCGCTACGACGCCGACACCGGCCAGCTCGTCAACGGCTCCATGGTGGACTACTTCGTCCCGACCGCCGCCGACCTGCCGCAGGTCGAGCTGCTGCACACCGAGGTGCCCTCGCCGGTCACCCCGTTCGGCGTCCGCGGCGTCGGCGAGGTGGGCACCATCCCGCCCGGTGCCGCCGTCGCCAACGCGGTGTGCGACGCGCTCGCCGACCACGGCGTCGAGCTGACCGCCCTGCCCATCACGCCCGAGGCGATCTGGAGCGCGCTCGCAGGCCGCCCGGCCGACGGCGAACCCGAGCTCACGCCCACCCCTGCCGACCTGCCCGACGGAGGAGTCGAGTACTGATGACCGCGAACCCCGACGCTCCGACCTGCGCCGCGCCCGCCCCCGACGGGCTCTCCCGCATCGGGCTGATCGTGCCCAGCTCCAACACCACGATGGAGACCGAGCTGCCGGAGCTGTTCCGCAGGCAGAGCGAGGCCACCGGGCACCGCTACACCTTCCACTCGGCGCGTGCGGCGATGAAGCAGGTCACCCGGGAGGAGCTCCTCGCCATGGTGGACCGGGCCGCCGACTGCGCGACGGCGGTGTCCGACGCCGCCGTGGACGCCATCGCCTACGCCTGCCTGGTCGCGGTGATGGCGCAGGGCCCGGGCGCGCACAAGGAGTCCGAGCAGGTCATCGCGGACGCGGCGCGGGCGAACGGGCACCCCGCCGAGGTGGTCAGCAGCGCAGGGGCCCTGGTCCGGACGCTGCGGGGCCTCGGCTACTCCCGGGTCGCGATCGTCACGCCGTACATGGCGCCGCTGACCCGGATGGTGCGGGAGTACATCGAGGGGGAGGGGATCGAGGTCCTCGACGCCGTCGCCCTCGAGGTGCCGGACAACCTCGCCGTCGGCCGACTGGACCCCGAGCGGCTCCCGGACATCGCCCGCGGCCTGCGCCGGGGCGGCGCGGACGCGATCGTGCTGTCCGCCTGCGTCCAGATGCCCTCGCTCCCCGCGGTGCAGCGGGTCGAGGACGAACTGGGCCTGCCGGTGATCACCGCGGCGACCGCGACCGCCTACGAGGTGCTGGCCGCCCTCGGCCACCCGCCCGCCGTCGCCGGCGCGGGCCGACTGCTGGCCGGCACGTCGGAGCAGGAGGCCGGAGGGGCATGACAGCCGGCCCGGCCGGCCGCGGCGTCGCGGCCGGCCGGGCGGGTGTCAGGCGAGGGGGAGGTAGAGCGTGCCGTCCCCCTCCCGGAAGCGGGTCGCCTCCTGCGCCATCCCGGCCTCGATCGCCTCCTGGCTGGTCAGCCCGTGTTCCTCGGCGTACGCCCGGACGTCCTGGGTGATCCGCATCGAGCAGAACTTCGGCCCGCACATCGAGCAGAAGTGGGCGGTCTTCGCGGGCTCGGCCGGGAGCGTCTCGTCGTGCATGGCCTGGGCGGTGTCCGGGTCGAGCGAGAGCGCGAACTGGTCCCGCCAGCGGAACTCGAACCGGGCGCGGGAGAGCGCGTCGTCGCGGGCCTGGGCGTGCGGGTGCCCCTTGGCGAGGTCGGCGGCGTGCGCGGCGATCTTGTAGGTGATCACCCCGGTCTTGACGTCGTCCCGGTCCGGCAGCCCGAGGTGCTCCTTGGGCGTGACGTAGCAGAGCATCGCGGTGCCGCGGCGGGCGATCTGGGCGGCGCCGATGGCCGAGGTGATGTGGTCGTAGCCCGGTGCGATGTCCGTGGCCAGCGGGCCGAGGGTGTAGAAGGGTGCCTCGTCGCACCACTCCTCCTCGAGCCGGACGTTCTCGTCGATCTTGTCCATCGGCACGTGCCCGGGGCCCTCGACCATCACCTGCACGCCGTGCTCGCGGGCCACCCCGACGAGCTCGCCGAGGGTGCGCAGCTCGGCCAGCTGGGCCTCGTCGTTGGCGTCGGCGATGGACCCGGGGCGCAGCCCGTCGCCGAGGGAGAAGGTGACGTCGTACTCCCGCAGGATCGCGCAGAGCTCGGCGAAGTGCGTGTACAGGAACGACTCCCGGTGGTGCGCCAGGCACCAGGCAGCCATGATCGCCCCGCCGCGGGAGACGATGCCGGTGACCCGTCGGGCGGTGAGCGGCACGTACCGCAGCAGCACGCCGGCGTGCACGGTCATGTAGTCCACGCCCTGCTCGCACTGCTCGATCACGGTGTCGCGGTAGAGCTCCCAGGACAGCCGCGCCGGATCGCCGCCGACCTTCTCCAGCGCCTGGTAGATCGGCACCGTCCCGATCGGGACGGGGGAGTTGCGCAGGATCCACTCCCGCGTCTCGTGGATGTCCCGGCCGGTGGAGAGGTCCATGACGGTGTCGGCGCCCCAGCGGGTGGCCCACACCATCTTCTCGACCTCCTCCTCGACGGACGAGGTCACCGCGGAGTTGCCGATGTTGGCGTTGACCTTCACCAGGAACCTCCGGCCGATGACCATCGGCTCGGACTCCGGGTGGCGGCGGTTGGCCGGGATCACCGCGCGACCGCGGGCGACCTCGGCCCGCACCACCTCGGCGTCGACCCCCTCGCGGAGCGCGACGAACCGCATCTCGGGGGTGGTGCGGCCCGCGCGGGCCTCGGTCAGCTGGGTCGTGCCCCGGTCCCCGGGTGTGCGCCGCGCGGGCAGCCCGCGGCGCACGTCGACCTGCACGGTCGGGTCGGTGTAGGGACCGGAGGTGTCGTACGAGTCGTGGTGCTCCCCGGTGGACAGCCGGATCCGGCGGACCGGGACCCGTTGGCCGTCGGGACCGTCGAGGTAGGCCTTGACCGAGCCGGTGATCGGACCGGTGGTGACCGCAGCCGTGACGGGGGCGGCAGGAGATGAAGACACGGACGGACGTCCTCCCTGGCCGGCATTACCCGGCCGGTTCCGCGGTCGGCGGACGCGCTCCGCCCTCTCAGCCCGTCGCGACGAGCTCCCGCTTCGTTCGGTGCGGACCCGACCCTAGGGCATGTCGGCCCGGCGCGCGGCGTGGCGACGGCCCACTCAGCGGGGGCGGCGCTCGGCGATCGCGACGAACTCGATCGCCAGCGGGTGCGGCGCCGTGCGTGGCCAGGCGAGCAGCAGGGGCACCGGGGGCGCGTCCACGATCCGCCGGTACCGGACCTGTGGGTGCCGGTAGAGCCGCCCGGTCGAGGCGGGGGTGAGCCCGACGCCGCGGCCCGCGGCGATCGCCTCGAGCCACTCGTCGACGTTGTGCACCTGGACCGACCGGCGCGGCCCCCGCCCCGCCTCCCAGAGATCGGGGGAGGTGGTCCCCGAGATCACGTTGATCACGAGGGTCTCCTCGCGCAGGTCGGCCAGGCGCAGGGTGCGGCGGGCGCTGAGCCGGCTTGCCGGAAAGGCGAGGTCGGCGGCGGTGAGGCCCTCGAACGCCTGCTCGGCGGCGAGGGTGTGGGCGGTGCCGACGTCCTCCTCCCACGCGACCGGCGACCCGTCGCCCGGTGCGCCCGGGATCCGCCCCGTCCGGGTGGTGGTCGCTGCGGCAGGGCTGTGTTTCCTGCTGGTTACCACTTGCCGGAGCCGTTGACCGCGGCCTGAGCCCCCACTTACCTTCCCGGTACGCGATACGTGCAGATGTACGTCAGGCGTACATAGTCACCGAGAAGGGCGACACGATGCTGGGTAAGCGAGCGAGGGCCGCAGGGGTCCTCCGGTGGGCGGCGGGTGCCGTGGCGGTCGCGGCGCTCGCAGGCGCCTGCACCGCGGGCGGTGCGTCGACGGCGGGATCGGCGGGATCGGCGGGCGGCGGCGGGCCGGTCGTCGTCGCCTACAACAACAAGATCAACTCGCTGGACCCGGTCCGCGCGGACTACCAGCAGGGCAATCTGGTCATGCAGGGGCTCTACGACACCCTGGTGACCTACGACGCGGACAACCGGGTCGTCGGGCGGCTCGCCGAGACCGCCACCCCGGCGGCGGACGCGACCTCGGTCGCGATCCACCTGCGCAGCGGCGTGGCCTTCCACGATGGCACTCCGGTCACCGCGAAGGACGTGGCCTACAGCCTCGACCGCTACAAGCGGCTCGGCGTCGGTGTGGCGAGCTACCTGGCCAACTACGCGGGCACCGAGGTCACCTCCGACGCCGACCTCACGATCCGGCTCACGAAGCCGGACTCCCGCTTCCTCGGCGGCCTCAGCCAGGTCTACGTCCTCAACTCCGCCCTCGTCACGGCGAACGCGGGTACGGACGACGCCCAGGCCTGGCTCTCGGGCAACGACGCGGGCAGCGGACCGTATCGGCTCGACGCCGCCCGCCAGGGCGACACGATCACCGTGGCGCGCAACGACTCCTACTGGGAGTTCGACGCCGCCCGGCCCGAGCGGCTGGTCTACCGGCTGATCACCGAGAGCGCCACGCAGCGGGACGAGCTGCGCGCGGGCACCGTCGACGTCGCCGCATCCCTCACCGCGCCGGACGCGAAGACGCTCGACGGCGCCGAAGGCGTCGCGGTGCAGACCGTGCCGGTCCGCACCGAGTCGGTCGTGGTGTTCAACATGG
This sequence comes from Pseudonocardia sp. WMMC193, assembly GCF_021728735.1. Classification (NCBI taxonomy): domain Bacteria; kingdom Bacillati; phylum Actinomycetota; class Actinomycetes; order Pseudonocardiales; family Pseudonocardiaceae; genus Pseudonocardia; species Pseudonocardia sp. WMMC193. The sequence goes on from NZ_JAKKDO010000003.1 coordinate 141,713, forward strand.
TCACCGGCCCCACCACGAACCCGGCGCTGCGCCAGGCGATCCGGCTCGCCTACGACTACCAGGGCGGCCTGACCGGGATCCGCGGTGGCGGCGGCGAGCTCGCCTCGGGGCCGCTGCCGACCACGATGGGGTGCCGCCCGCAGCTGCCCACCGTGTCCCGCAACCTGGACGCCGCGCGGGCGCTGGTCGCCGACAACGGGCTCACGGGCACCACGCTGACGATGAACTTCCAGCCCACCAACTCGGTGTGGCAGCAGGAGGCCACGCTGCTGCAGTCCGATCTCGCCGAGATCGGGATCACCCTCAACCTCGAGCCCATCGCCTTCCCGGACTACCTGGCGCGCCTCGGCGACCGGAGCCGGATCCCGCAGATGATGCTGCTCGAGGACTTCGCCCAGCTGCCGGTGCCCGGCGACATGCTGACCAAGCAGTTCCTGTCCACCGCCACCGGCACCAACCGCTCGGGCTACGCGAACCCGCAGGTGGACGCCCTGCTGAACGAGGCGATCGGCACCGCGGACGAGGCCCAGGCCTGCACGCTCTACGCCCAGGCGCAGACGCGGATCGACGCGGACGCCGTCACGCTGCCGATGTACACGCTGCAGAAGCCGTTCGGGCACACCACCCGAGTGTCCGGCGTGCACCCGGCCGTGGTCGGGTCGGCTCCCTGGATCCCCGACCTGCGGGTGGGCTGAGGCATGGGCCCGGCCCGGTACCTCGTCCGCAGGCTCGCCACCGCCGTGCTCAGCGTGCTCGGGCTCGCCGCGATCGTGTTCGCCATGCTCAAGGTGATCCCGGGCGACGAGGCACAGGTCGCCGCGGGTGAGGGCGCCACGCCCGAGCAGGTCGCCGCGATGCGCGCCACGCTGGGTCTCGACGACCCGTGGATCGTCCAGTTCGGGCGCTTCCTCGCCCGGCTGGCCCACGGCGACCTCGGCACGTCGACCGCGACCCGCCAGCCCGTCGCCACCGACATCGCGACGGTCCTGCCCGGCACGCTCGAGCTGGCGCTGTTCGCGCTGGTCCTGGCGCTGCTCGTCGCGGTCCCGCTGGCCACCGTGGCCGCTGCCCGTCGGGGCGGTGCCGCGGACGGGGCGAGCCGGATCGCGGTGATCGTCTTGGCCGGGCTACCTACCTTCTGGCTGGCCCTGCTGCTGCAGTGGGTGCTCGGCGCGCAGCTGCGGCTGCTGCCGATCTCCGGGCGGCTCTCGGTGGACCTGGAGGTCCCGCGGGTCACCGGGATGACCCTGGTGGACAGCCTGATCGCGGGCAACGGCTACGCCTTCTACGACGGCCTGCAGCACCTGCTGCTCCCCGCGGCCTGCCTGGCGGTGCCCGTCGCCGCCCAGCTGTTCCGGGTGCTGCGGGCCGAGCTGGTGTCGGTGTTGTCCCGCGAGCACGTCCTCGTCGCCACGGCCAAGGGCGTGCCGACCGGGCGGCTGCTGCGCCGCCACGCCCTGCCCAACGCGGCCGGGCCGCTGCTGACCCTGACCGGCCTGGAGGCCGGGATCCTGCTGGCCTCCGCCGTCCTCGTCGAGTCGATCTTCGGGCTGTCCGGGGTCGGCGCCTACCTGCAGAACGCGGTCGACCAGCGCGACCTCCCGGCCGTCCTCGGCTGCGTCGTCGTGCTCGGCTCGGTCGTGGTGGGGGTGAACCTGGTGGTCGACATCGTCCAGATGGTGCGCGACCCGCGCATCCGGTCCGCGCAGCTGCAGGCGGTGCCGGCGTGACCGCCGCCGTGCCGCTGCGGCTGCCGCGGGCGGTCCGCCTCCCCGGCTTCGACGCCGTCGTGGTCGGTCTCGTGGTGCTGATCGCCGCGGTGGCCGTCGTCGGGCCGCTCGTGGCGCCGGCCTCGGCGTTCCGCTCCGACATCCTCCACGCGCTGCAACCGCCGAGCGCCGCACACTGGTTCGGCACGGACGACCAGGGCCGCGACGTGGCCTGGCGGGTGGTCGCCGGCAGCCGGGACACCCTGCTCTCGGCGGTGCTCGTGGTGGCCTGCTACGCCACGATCGGCACTGCGGTCGCCCTGCTCGCCGCGGTCGGCGGGCGCTGGGTCGACGAGATCCTGATGCGGCTCACCGACGTCGTGTTGGCGGTGCCCGGGATGGTCGTCGCGCTGGGCTTCGCGGCCGCGCTCGGCCCGAGCCTGCGCAGCGCGGTGATCGCGATGGTCATCGCGGGCTGGCCGATGACCGCGCGGCTGCTGCGCGGGATCGTCCGGACCACCTCCACGTCCGCGTTCGTCGACGGGGCCCGGCTGCTCGGGGTGTCCCGGACCCGGCTGATGCTGCGCCACGTCCTGCCCAACTCACTCGACGTGCTCGTCGTGAAGTGGGCGGGGGACATCGGCGTCACCGTGCTGGTGCTGGCCGGGCTGTCCTTCATCGGGGTCGGCGCGCAGCCGCCCGCCGCCGAGTGGGGCGCGATGGTCGCCGCGGGGAAGGGCTCGATCGCCACCGCGTGGTGGTGCGCGCTGTTCCCCGGCCTCGCCATCGCGCTGACGGCCACCGTGTTCGGCCTGTTCGGGGACGCGCTACAGGTCCGCAGGCAGAGGGGGAACCGATGACCGCGCTGCTGGAGGAGACCGGAGTGGACACCGCACTGCTGGCGGTCCGCGGGCTCACCGTGGACGCCGGGGACGTCCGGCTCGTCGACGGCGTGGACCTGAGCCTGCGGGCGGGCGAGCGCGTGGCGCTGGTCGGCGAGTCCGGCTCGGGCAAGTCCGTGACCGCGCGGGCGCTGCTGCGGCTGGACCGCGGGCTGCGCCTCGGCGGGTCCGTGCGGCTCGGCGGCACCGACCTGCTCGCGCTGTCGGACAAGGAGATGAGCGCCGTGCGCGGGCGGCGGGTCGGGATGGTCTTCCAGGACCCGATGGGCGCGCTGGACCCGCTGCAGACCATCGGCGAGCAGGTCGCGGAGCCGCTGCGGCTGCGCGGGCTGCGCCGCCGCGAGGCCCACGAGCGGGCCCGCGCCCTGCTGGACGACCTCGGCGTGGACCGGGCCGCCGAGCGGATGCGCGCCTACCCGCACGAGTTCTCCGGCGGCATGCGCCAGCGCGTGGTGCTGGCGATGGCGCTGATCGGCGAGCCGGAGGTGCTGGTGGCGGACGAGCCGACCACCGCCCTGGACGTCCGGGTGCAGGCGCAGGTGCTGCGGCTGCTAGACACCGTGTGCGCCGAGCGTGGGCTCGGCGTCCTGCTGATCACCCACGACCTCGGCGTCGTCGCGGGGTTCGCCGAGCGGGTGGTCGTGATGTACGCGGGCCGCGCGGTCGAGGCACAGCCGATCCGCCCGCTCTACGCGGCACCCGCGCACCCCTACACCGCGGGGCTGCTGCGCGCGGTGCCGCGGGTGGACCGCCTCGGTGAGCGGCTCGAACCCATCCCGGGCGCCCCGCCCTCACCCGCGGCCCGGCCCGGCGGCTGCGCCTTCCACCCGCGCTGCCCCGTCGCCCTGGACCGCTGCGCGACCGAGGTCCCCGCGTGGACCGGGGTCGCCGCCTGCCACCTGCTGGAGGAGTCGTGAGCCTGCTGGAGCTGCGCGGCGTCGGACGCCGCTACGGGCGGGTCGCCGCCCTGTCCGACGTGGACCTCGACGTGGGCGACGGCGAGGCCGTCGGGCTCGTCGGGGAGTCCGGCTCGGGCAAGTCCACGCTGCTCAAGTGCGTGATGCGGCTGGAGCGGCCGGACACCGGCACGATCACCTTCGACGGCCGGGACGTCACCCGGCTGCCGGAGCAGCGGCTGCGGTTCCTGCGCCGGGACGTCCAGATGGTGTTCCAGGACCCGCACGCCAGCCTCAACCCGCGGATGACCGTGGAGCAGCTGGTGGGCGAGGGGATCCTGGTGCACCGCCTCGAACCCACCGCCGCCGCGCGCCGCGAGCGGGTCGCCGAGCTCCTGGCCATGGTCGGCCTGGACCCGAAGGACGGGGGCCGGTACCCGGCCTCGTTCTCCGGCGGGCAGCGGCAGCGGATCGCCATCGCCCGCGCGCTCGCCGTCCGGCCCCGGCTGCTGGTCTGCGACGAGCCGGTCTCCGCGCTCGACGTGTCCGTGCAGGCCCAGGTGGTCAACGTGCTCGCCGCGATGCGGGCCGAGCTCGGCCTGGCACTGCTGTTCGTGGCGCACGACCTCGCCGTCGTCGGGCACCTGTGCCCGCGGGTCGCGGTGATCCACGACGGCCGGATCGTCGAGGACGGCCCCCGCGAGCAGGTGCTCGCCACCCCCCACCACCCCTACACCCGGGCACTGCTCGACGCGGTGCCCGTGCCCGACCCGGGCCCGTACGAGAGGACCGCGTAGATGCGCATCGGAGTCGACGGCCGCAAGATCCCCGAGGCCGACGCCCGCGGCCCGGTGGGGAGCCTGGACCACGCCCACGAGCTGGGGCTGGCCGGACTGTTCTTCCGCACCGTGCTGGACATGAGCCCCACCCTGGACCCTGGCGAGCTGGGCGCGATCCGACAGCGCGCCGACGAGCTGGGGATGTACCTGGAGACCGGGCTGGGCAAGGTCAACCCGTACGCCACCCCGGAGGCGCCCGAGCTGCGCGCGATCGGCGACGGCGACATCGTGCGGGGCTTCCGCCGGATGATGGAGGCGTGCGCGCAGATCGGCTGCCGCGAGCTGTGGGTCGCCACCGCGAACTACAAGCCGGCCTTCACCGGCAGGCTCGCCTACGACCGCTTCCGCACGGACGTGACCTGGGCCGAGCAGCTCGCCGCCACCGAGCGGTTCCTGCACGTGCTCGCCCCGATCGCTCGCGACCTGGGGATCCACCTCAACCTGGAGACGCACGAGGAGATCACCTCGTTCGAGCTGGTCCGGCTCGTCGAGGCGGTGGGCCCGGACGTGACGGGCATCGTGTTCGACACCGCGAACGTGCTGCAGCGCCTGGAGCACCCGGTGCGGGCCGCCCGCCGCGTCGCGCCCTACGTGCGGCAGAGCCACATCAAGGACGCGGCCATCGTGCACGGCGACGGCGGGCTGCTCTACCAGATGCGGCCCTGCGGCGAGGGGGTCGTGGACTTCGCCGAGATCGTGCCGATCCTGGCCGCGGCCAACCCGGACCTGCACCTGACCATCGAGAACGACCAGTCGCTCACCGACGCCCCCCGTCCCCGGCGGCGGATGCTCGTCGAGGCTTACGACCCGGAGTTCCTCGCCGGGCACCCGGACCTGTCGGTCGAGGAGCTCGCGGCGTACCTGGAGATGGTGCAGCGCTACGACGAGCGGATCGCCGCGGGCGAGCTGCCGGACTGGGCGGCCTACGCCGCCCGGCCCTTCGGGTTCACCGAGACGGTCGACTACATCGGGCGCAGCGCCGACCATCTGCGGGCGGTGTGCGAGAAGGCCGGGCTGTGAGGACCGGCCGCGCGGGCATCTGTCTCCGCGATCTCCCGGGTGCCCCCGGGCCCGCCGCGTCCGCCGCGGTGGCGGCGCGGCTGGGGTTCGGCGGCGTGCACCTCCCCTCGGTGCACGCCGCCTCCCCGACCCTCGACCACGGCGAGCTGGCCGAGCTGGCGGCCGCCGGTGCGGAGCACGGCGTGTCGTTCACCGTGGGCGGCGGGTTCCTCGCCGCCCACCACCTCGACCGGGCCGCCGCGCTGACCCAGGACGGCGACCTCGCCCGCGGGCTGGCGCGGGTGCTCGCCGCGGCGGCGGTGCTCGGGACCCGCGAGCTCGCCGTGGTCCTGGGCCCGGAGAGCGACCGGTTCGACCCGGTGCTGCCATGGTCGGAGCAGCTGCGCGCCACCGCCGTGCTGTTCCGGCTGCTCGCGGGCGTGCTCCGGGACGCGGGCGCCCGGCTCGTCGTGAAGACCCACGAGGAGGTCACCACCGAGGAGGTGGTGCGGCTCGTCGAGGAGGTCGGCCCGGACGTCGTCGCGATCGGGTTCGACCCGGTCAACGTGCTCGTCCGGCTGGAGGACCCGGTCGCCGCGGCCCGCCGGGTGGCCGGGGCCGTGGCCACCGTCCACGTCGACGACGCCCGGATCGCCCGGACCCCGCGCGGGTTCGTCCGCAGGGCGGCCCTGCTCGGGACCGGAGTGGTGGACTGGGCGGGGATCGACGCCGCGCTCGCGGACGAGCCGCGGCGCGTGGACCTGCACCGCGCCGAGCCGGCCATGCCGGCGTTCGACGCCCGGTGGCTGGCGGCGCAGCCCGCCACCGCCCTGGACCTCGCGCGGACGGCCGGGTGGGCGGGCCCGGACCGGGAGCCGCCGAGCCTCGCCGACCGGCTGGCCGCGGCATGAGCGGGGTCCTGCGCGCCCGGCACGTGCTGGGGTACGAGTCCGGCGACCACGTGCTGATCACCGACGGGGAGGTGGCCCACGCCGACGGTGTGATCACCTACGTCGGCCCGCGGCGCCCCGGCCCGGGGGAGGACCTGGGCGACGCGCTGCTGCTGCCCGGCTTCGTCGACCTCGACGCCGTGACCGACCTCGACCACGCGATCCTCGACTCCTGGTCCGGCCGGGACCTTCGCTGGTCCCGGGAGTACGTGCCGCGCAGGCGGGACGTGTTCACCCGGGCCGAGCGCGCGGTGATCCGCGAGTTCGGGCTGGTCCAGCTGCTGCTGCACGGGATCACCACGGCGATGCCGATCGCCGCGGAGACGCACAGCGCGTGGGCGGAGACCCGGGAGGACATGCAGGACATGGCCGCCGTGGCGCAGCGCCTCGGGATCCGCGCCTACCTGGGGCCCAGCTACCGCTCCGGGGTGCCGGTCACCGGGCCCGACGTGGTCTGGGACGAGGCCGAGGGGGAGCGCGGGTTCGCCGGGGCGGTGGCCTTCCTCGACGACGTCGAGGCCCTCGGCGACCCGCGGATCCGGGGTGCGCTGCTCCCGTGCCGGATCGAGACGGTGAGCCCCGCGCTGCTCGCCGCCACCGCGAAGGTCGGAGCCGAGCGCGGCGTGCCGATCCGCATCCACGCGCTGCAGGGCGCGCACGAGCGCAGGCTGCTCGGCCGCTCCCCGGTCGCGGCGCTGCGCGAGGCCGGGCTGCTCGACACCCACCTGCTGGTGCCGCACGGGCTGTTCCTGGAGGACGGGCCGCGCACGCCGCCCTCGGCCGCGGCGCTGGCCGAGCTGGCGGGCGTCGCGATCGTGCACTGCCCGCTCACCTCGGCGCGCTACGGCGGCGTGCTGAACTCCTTCGACCGCTACCGCGCGGCGGGCCTGACGATCGCGCTGGGCACCGACTCGTTCCCACCGGACCTGGTGCGCGGCATGGACACCGGCGGCAACCTGGCCAAATGGGTCGACGGCAGGCTGGACGCGGGATCGGCCGCGGACTACCTGCGGGCCGCCACGCTCGGCGGGGCCGCCGCCCTGCGCCGTCCCGACCTGGGGCGCCTGGCCGTGGGCGCCCGCGCCGACCTCGTCGGGATCTCGCTGGCCGACCCCCGCGTGGGCATGGTCGACGACCCCGTCCGCACGCTGCTGATGCACGGCTCCGGCCGCGACGTGGTGCTCACCGTGGTCGACGGGCGCACCGTCGCCCGGGACGGGCGGGTCCCCGGCGTCGACCTCGAGGACCTCCGCGCCCGTGCCCAGGCCCTCTTCGCGCGCATGCGCGCCGCGTACTCCGAGCGGGATGCGCAGGCCCGCCCGGCCGACCGGCTGTTCCCGCCGAGCTTCCGAAAGGTCCGCTGATGCTCAACCCCGACCGCACGCACCGCCGCGAGGGCTCCCACTGGGTCAGCCCGGTGAACTTCGACCCCGAGGTCCAGGCGGCCTACACCTGGCCGGAGCCGTTCGCGCTGATCGACAGCACCCTGCGCAAGACGCTGTTCACGGCGGGCGCGGTCACCTCGATGGCCGGGTTCGCCCGGATCGCCGAGGCGCTCGCCGAGGCGGGCGTGCGCGAGGAGTGCCTCAACATCAACTGGGGTGGCGGGTCGGCGCCGATCCCGCGCGAGCTCGAGCTCGTCCGCACCGTCGCGGGCGGCGACCACGGGATGGCCGTGACCGTGTACGCGGACACCCTGCTCTCCGACGGCGAGCACCGGCAGCCGGTCACCGCCCGCGAGACCGTGGAGCTGCTCGCCGGACTGGGCGTGCGCCGCTTCTCCCCGGGCATCGTGCCCGCTCCCTCCGCGGACGCGCAGAAGCGCCAGACCGAGGAGCTCGCCGCGCTGTTCGCGCTGTTCGCCGAGGTCGGCGCCGAGGCCACGATCACCTTCGCCCACGCGGGCCGCCGGGACTTCGACACGCTGGTGGAGATGTCGAACGAGGCGATCCGGCTCGGGGCCACCCGGATGGACCTCATGGACTCCACCAGCAGCCTCGGGCCGGACGCCATGCGGGTCTTCGTCCGCCGCTACCGGGCGGCGCTCCTCGCGGACGTCCCGGTGACCATGCACGTGCACGACGACTTCGGGCTCGCCACCGCCGGTGCGGTCGCCGCCGCCACGGCGGGCGCCTCCCCGGACGTCTCGGTCGCCGGGATGTCCTACCGGGCGGGCTTCGCGCCGCTGGAGGAGGTGGTGACCAGCCTGGAGGTGCTCTACGGCGTGGACACCGGGATCCGCACCGAGCTGCTGACCGGGCTCGCCGAGCTCGTCGCGCAGGAGTCCGGGGTCGCGGTGCCGCCGCTCAAGCCGCTGGTGGGGGAGTACGCCTTCCTCAAGCACATGCCCGGGGACGTCCTCGGCTGCCTGCGCGGCGGTGTCGACCAGTTCCCGCCCGTGTCCGGCTGCGTGGCTCCGGACCTGGTGGGCGGGCGGATCCGCTGGGTGTGGGACAGCCTGTCCACCGACGCGATGGCCGCCGCGCTGGCGGCGGCCATCGGCGAGGAGACCACCCCGGAGGAGGCCCGGGCGGTCCGGCTCGCCCTCGACGCCGCCGTCGCCGCGATCCCCGAGTACCCGCGCCTGCTGGTCGCGGAGCAGGCGGAGCGGATCTGCCTCGACACCCTGGCGGCGGCGCGTGCCTGACTGGTCCGCGGCCTGTCCCGATCCCGGCTTCGTCGCCCTGCTCGCCGCCCGGGCGCCGCACACCCCGCAGGCGGCGCGGGCCGCCGTCGACGAGTTCGTCGCGGGGCTCGACGACGACCGGCTGCGCGAGGTCGTGAACCGGCACGACCCGATCGGGCTGCCCCCGGAGCACGGCTTCTCGCGCGGTGAGCAGGCCGCGGTGCTCGCGGGCGACCCGGACACGCTCGCCGAGATCGCGCGGCTCGACGCGCTCTACCGCGAGCGGGTCGGCGCCGTCTTCCTGATCCGGGTCGCCGGGCTGTCCGCCGCCGACGTCCTGGCGGCGCTGCGGACCCGGATCGCGCGGGACCCGGCCGCCGAGCTGTCCGAGATCCGGGTGCAGCTCGCCGCGATCCTCGCCGGACGGCTCGAGCGCATGATCACCGGGCCGGTACGGTGAGCGTACAGACGTACGGTGTGCGAGCAGGAGGACCGATGACCGAGCCGGAGGGCGAGCAGGCCCCCTACTTCGTCACCGCCGTGGAGCGGGGGATGGCGGTCCTGCAGGCGTTCACCGCCACCCGGCCGCGGCTGACCTACACCGAGGCGGGCGAGCTCACCGGGCTGTCCCGGGCCACCACCCGCAGGCTCATGCTCACCTTCCGCGACCTCGGGTTCCTCGAGTCCCCGGACGGGAAGACCTTCGGGCTCACCCCGCGGGTGCTCCAGCTCGGCTACTCCTACCTGTCCACGCTGCCGCTGCGTGAGGTCGCCCGGCCCCAGCTCGAGGAGCTGTCGGCGGACCTGCAGGAGACCGCCGGGCTGGCCATCCTCGACGGCGAGGAGATCGTCTACGTCGCGATCGCGATGAGCCCCCGGCTCACCTCGGTGCGGATCAACCTCGGCACCCGGTTCCCGGCCCGGGAGACCGCGGCCGGTCGCGTGCTGCTCGCGCACCGCGGCCGGGAGTACCCGGAGATCCGCGCGGCGGGCTACTGCGTGCTCGACGGTGAGCTCGGCGAGGACCTGCGCGGGGTCGCGGCGCCGGTGCCCGAGGCGCAGGGGGTGAGCGCCGCGGTCGCGGTCTCGCTGCACAGCGGCAGGCAGGACGTGGCGGACCTGACCGCCCGCTTCGCCCCGGCGGTGGTCGCCGCGGCCGAACGGATCGCGGGCGCGGCCCGGTGAGCGCGGACCTGCTGCTGCGCCGGGTCCGGCCGCACGGCGCACCCGAGACGGACGTGCTGGTCCGGGCCGGGCGGATCGCCGCGACCGGGCCGGACCTCGACGCCCCGGGCGTCCCCGTCGAGGACGGCGGCGGCGCGCTGCTGCTGCCGGGGTTCGTCGACGCACACTGCCACGTCGACAAGACCTACTGGGGCCGGTGGGTGCCGAACACGGCCGGGCCCACGCTGGCCGAGCGGATCGACAACGAGCGTGCCCGCCGGGACGAGCTGGGCCTGCCCTCGGTGGAGGCCATCGGCGGGCTGCTGGACCGGATGGTCGAACGGGGTACGGCGGCGATCCGCACCCACACGTCGATCGACCCGGAGGTCGGCCTCCGCGGGGTGGAGGCGGTGCGCGCGGCGGCGGCCACGCGCACGCTGCGCGTGGAGCAGGTCGCGTTCCCGCAGAGCGGCATGCTCGCCCGGCCCGGGACCCTGGAGCTGATGGAGCGGGCCGTCGCGGGCGGCGTGGAGACCGTCGGCGGACTGGACCCCGCGAGCTACGACCGCGACCCGGTCCGCGCGCTCGACGCCGTCTTCGACATCGCCGCCCGGCACGGCTGCGGGGTGGACGTGCACCTGCACGACACCGGGACGCTCGGCACCTGGCAGGTCGAGCTGGTCGTCGAGCGGACGAGGGCGCTGACCATGGCGGGCCGGGTGACCGTCAGCCACGCCTTCGGCTTCTGCGGCGCGGACGCCGCCGACCAGGACCGGCTGGTCGAGCTCCTCGCGGAGGCAGGGGTCGCGATCGCGACCGCCGCCGTCTACGACCGCCCGGTCCCGCCGCTGGTCCGGATGGCGGCGGCCGGCGCCGCGGTGGCCCTGGGCAACGACGGCATCCGCGACCTCTGGGCCCCCTACGGCGACGGCGACATGCTCGACCGCGCCCACCAGCTCGCCACCCGCTCCGCCCTGCGCAGCGACCCGGAGATCACCCTCGCCCTGCACGCCGCCACCGCGGGTGGGGCACGGGTGCTGGGCCTCGCCGACCACGGCCTCGACGTCGGGTGCCGCGCCGACCTCGTCCTGGTCGACGCCGCCGTCCCCGCCGAGGCGGTCGTCGCCCGGCCACCACGACGACTGGTCGTGCACGGTGGGCGGGTCGTCGCTCGGTCGGGACCGTAGGCGCGCGGCACTGCGCGCCGAGGGTCCGTCGGTTCGCCGTCCGAACCGCTGGGACGGTGGGCACCCCGGGTCGGGTGCGGAGGGGCGCCGGCCCGCCCTGGGTCAGCCCGCCAGGGTGTAGGGCCGGAGCTCCGGCTCGCTCGCGACGCGCGGAGCGAGGGCCAGCTGGGTGCCGATGAGGGTCATGGCGGCGCCGTAGTCCGTGGCGAAGGTCAGCGGGTTCACCCCGGGCATGAACACCTCGGTGCAGGCGGCGGGGTCGATCCGGGCGGGATCGGCCGGGCCGTCGTGGTCGAGGGCGTCCATGGCCAGCGCGTAGGCGACGGGTGAGTAGGTGCCGACCGCGATGTGCTCGGAGGCCACCTCGGTGAGGCAGACGTCCTGCAGGGCCACGTTGGTGATGTCCCCGCCGCCACCGTGCAGCGAGGTGGTCCCGGTGTCGTCGAGGTTGGGCTGCACGAACTCGTCGGTGCGGGTGTAGATCTGGGTGTAGGAGATGCCGGGGAAGGTCTCCTGGTAGGAGTTGATCGCCTGGGTGTAGTGGGAGTTCGCCGTCTGCTGCCAGAGCGCGGGGGCGCAGCCGGTCGCGGGCGGGCACAACGCGGCGTTGATCAGGATGCTGCCGTGGTTCGTGGCGCCGAAGGCGATGTAGTCGTCGACCATCGGGCGCAGGTCGGGCCAGAAGCGCAGGGCGAACCGCGGCTCGGTGCCGCCCTGGCTGTGCCCCAGGACGTCGACCTTGTGGCCGCTGATCCGGTGGATCTCGCGGATGGCGTGCACGACGTACTCGGCGGCGGTCTGCGTGTCTCCCATCGCGTTGTCGGGCAGGGTGACCGAGCAGTAGGGCCGCCCGAGGGCGTCGAGTGCGGAGAACCAGGTGAACCCGAAGTTGACCTGCGGGGTCATGGTGGTGCCGGGCACGAAGAGTGCGACGTTCCGGTCGGCGTCGGTCGCGTTCGCGGTGCAGGTGAGCGCCGCATCGAGGTCGGCCTCGGGCACGCTGAGCGCGGGCCCCGGCCGGTCGACCGGCGCGAAGGTCTCGTCCGGGAGCAGCGGCGGCGGCAGCGGGAGGTCGGCCGGTGCGACCACCGGGAACGGTGAGGGCGTCAGCGGCGGGATCGGCGCGGTCGGCGCCGCGCCTGCCTGGCCGACCGTCAGGAGGGGCGCCAGCACGGCGGCGCTCGTCACTGCGAGGATGGCGACTCGTCGACGGACAGTGGACATGGGGTTCTCCGTTACACTCGCTCCATTGCGGTGCAGCATGTTGCACGTGGCTGCATCTGTAACAGCGAACGAGCGGGGTCGATCCCGGTGACGAGGTGACGGTGAGCGGTCGATCGGGAGCGACGAACGGTGCTTCCGTGCGCGGGAGTGCCTTGACGCGGCAGCTCCGCGACGGCGGCCCTCGACCCCGCTCGACCCCGCTCGACGCGCTGCGGATCGCCCACCGTTGGTTCCGGGCGGGCCGCCGGATCGACATCCAGGCCATCGCGGCCGAGCTGGGCGTCAGCCGGGTCACGCTGCACCGGTGGGTCGGCACCCGCGAGCAGCTGCTGCTGGAGGTGCTGTGGCTCAACGCCGAGCGCTCGCTCGACCGGCTCGCCGAGAGCGTCCGACAGGAGGCGCCCGCGCGGAGCTGGACCGCGGAGATCCTGAGCCGCTGGGCCGCGGACGTCGTGGCGCACCCGGGGATCCGGCACCTGCAGGCCACGGAGGCGGAGATGCTCGCCCGGCTCCTGACCCAGGACGCCAGCGAGTTCCAGTCGCGGATCACCGACAAGATCGCCACCATGCTCGCCGAGGACATCGCCGCCGGGCGGGTCACGGTCGAGCTCGAGCCCGCGGAGCTCGCCTACGCGACGGTGCGCATCGTCGAGTCGTTCGTGCACACCCCCGCCATCACCGGCGGCGCCCCCGACCCCGCCCAGAACGCCCGTGTCCTGCGTGCCCTGCTGAGATGAGGGCGGCCTCAGTCCGACGGGGCCAACTGTCGGCGCAGGGCGTCCGAGTCGTGGACGTTCGTCATGTGTGCGAACCGGCCGTCACGGACCTGGTAGACGGCGAACTCCTGGATCTCGAACGAGGCCCCCGAGGGTGTCACCTCCAGCCACTCCCGAACGGGGGTGCCGGTGTTCACCAGTCGTGCGGCCAGGTGGTCCCCGTCCACGGACAGGTCCAGGATCTCCCAGTGCAGGTCGGGAACGGTGGCACCGAGATCGGTCAGTGCCGACACGATCAGGTCGGCCGTGACGCTGTCGCCGAAGTACGTGAGCTCCTCGCCCAGGAAGTCGCGAACGGCGGCGAAGTCGTGGGCGTTGAGCGTGTCGATGTAGCGCCTGTAGAAGGCGCGCAGGTCGGTGTCGGTCATGGTTCCTCGTTCGACGTGGTCCGGCGTGGTCCAGCACCGTGCTGGTCCCGCCAGCGTGCCCCCGCTCGTCGCTATGATCCATAACGTGCCGTCCGCATTTCCTTACCGATCGTCCGGGGGGTCGGCCGTGGCGCCGTCCGATCCCGTGGCCGACACGATCGGCCTCCTGCGACCTCGGACCGAGGCTCACCCCGGTCTGCATGCCGCCGCACCGTGGGCGGTGCGGTTCGACGCCTTCGACTTCGTCGAGATCGGCTGCGCGGTCCGCGGCGCCTGTCGGCTCGCGGTGGACGGGCACGAGCCGCTGCACCTGGAGGAGGGCGACTTCTATCTCCTGAACGCACCCGGCCCCCATGTGCTCGGCAGCTCGCAGGCCGCCACCCCCCGACCGGCCGGGGAGCTGTTCGAGACGGCCTCCGGCGGCGTCGCCCGGATCGGCGCCGCCGTCGACGAGGTCAACTACGTCTGTTCGGCATCCCTGTGGTTCGACGACGCCAACGCTCCACTCCTGCTGAAGGTCCTGCCCCCGCTCGTGCACGTGCCGGCCACGAATCCCCTCATCCGCCACGTCGCCTCCGTGACCGAGCTCCTGGGAATCGAGGTCGAGAGCAGGGAGGTCGGACGGTCGCTGGTCCTGGACCATCTCGCCCAGATCCTGTTCGTCCAGGTGCTCAGGGCCCACGTCGCGCAGACCGAGCAGCCCACCGGGTGGCTGGGGGCCCTCGCCCACGACGGTATCGGTGCGGCGCTGCGCGCCATGCACGCCGACGTGTCCCATCGCTGGACCCTTCGCGAGCTGGCGGCCGTCAGTCATCTCTCGCGGTCCGTCTTCGCGGCCACTTTCAAGAAGAAGGTCGGTCTCGCTCCTCTGGAGTATCTGATCGAGTGGCGCATGAGCCTCGCCCGTGACGCGCTCCGCCGCGACACGATCTCCCTCTCCGAGCTGGCCTCCACCACCGGATACGAGTCGGAGAGCGCGTTCAGCACGGCGTTTCGCCGGGTCGTGGGCATGTCGCCGCGCCAGTTCCGCGACGACGCGCGACGGGCCGCCGCCGCGGGCTAGTGCCCCGTCAGAGGTCGAGGGCCCAGTACTGGCCGACCAGGTCCTGGCCGTAGCTGTGGTGGGGTTCCTCGCCGACGAGCTCGAAGCCGAGGTCGCGGTAGATCGCGATGGCGGCGGTGAGGATGTCGTTGGTCCACAGTGTCACTCGCCGGTACCCGCGGTCGCGGGCGAAGTCCAGGCAGGTCCGGACCAGTCGGCGCCCCACCCCGTGGCCCCGTCCGCGCGGGTGCACCAGCAGGACCCGCAGCGTCGCCTCACCCTCCACTCCGGACGGGCGGTGGGCGCCGTCGACCAGCATGACGCAACCGACCCGCTCGCCGGCGAGCTCGGCGATCCACGCCCGTTCGCGGCTGGTGTGGCCCTCGGCGAAATCGGTGACGATGCGTGCGACGAAGACCTCGAAGGAGGCGTCCCAGCCGAACTCCTCGGCGTAGAGCTCGGCGTGGGCGCCGATGATCCAGCCGAGGTCGCCGGGGCGCCCCAGCTCGCGGATGACCGGGCCGGGGTCGCCGCCGCGGGTGGTGCTGTCCGGCATGACCGGTGGTCCTTCCTCTGGGGTGCACCGATCAGTGTCCCGCGCGGATCCCGCCGGGTCTCTCATGTGTCATCTTTTCGCCGGACGCCCAATCTTCGTAACTCTTCGCCGCGCGGCTCGTTGGGCGGGTGTCGCGGTCGGCGGCCGTGATCCCCGCGCATCGAGGCGCGGGCGGTTCGCCGGGCGGTGGAGGGTGAGGTGAGCCCCACGTGATCGTTCGCAAGCGGGTCGGGGTCGCGGTTCTCGTGACCGTTGCGCTGGCGGCCGGGGCCTTCGTGGCGGGACCGGCGCTGGCCCAGGGTGGATCGCCCGCGGACACCGCCGGTCCGGAGTTGCTGCGGGCGCCCGCGGTGGACGCGCCCCAGCTGCAGAACACCGGGATCTGGAGAGCCGATCCGATCGGGATCTGCATGACCAGCGCGTACCGCCAGGGCGAGTACGTGCACCAGGGCTGCGTGTACGACGACGAGGGCGGCGGCACGCAGTGGCGCTGGCCCAACGACACGCTGCTGCGCAACTACACCTACCCCGAGGACCCGGCCTACCGGCGCAACGCCGCCGACATCGTCGAGGTCCGGATGAAGCCGCAGGCGGACGCGACGGCGTTCCGGATCACGATGAACACGATGACCGATCCGGACCTGCTGGGGCTGACGCTGGCCCTGGGGGACTCGGCCACGCCGCGCGAGGCGCCGCACGGCGCGAACACCGTGATGCCCGCCGAGCGGTTCGTCACCGTGCACGGGACCGAGGGCGACATCACGGACGCCGCGACCGGTGCAGCCCTCTCGGAGCGCCCGGAGGTCGATGTCGACCTCGAGCGCAGGCAGGTGCAGATCACGGTCCCGCACACCGCGTGGGACCCCGGTACCGGGACCGCGCGCGTCGCCGCCGCGGCGGGTCTGTGGGACCGCGGGCACGACGCCTACCTCGTCCCGCAGGTCACCGCGGACGAGACGCACCCCGGGGGCGCGATCGTCGGGCAGGCCAGGCCGTCCGCGTTCTTCGACAGCGCCTTCCGGTTCGACGAGCCGTTCGAGGCTCCGTACCGGGACAACGACCAGCGCCGGGCCATCGCGGCGGGCGACCTGTCGCCGTTCTTCGCCGAGGTGGACTTCGGCAAGCTCGCCGCCGGGACGGACGACGAGTCCGGCGTGCCGACCAGCGGCTACCTGACCCGGATCTTCGCCTCACGGTTCGAGACCGCGCAGGGCAGGCGGCTGCCGAGCGACCCCGGCGGGCCCCCCGCGGGCAGCGGCACGCAGCAGGGTGGCATCCAGACCGGCACCGGCGCGGGCAGCGAGGGGCGGCCGAGCCTGGCGTTCGGCTGGCCGTGCCGGGACGACTGCGTGCCGGACCTGGCCGGGCGGCTGCAGCGGTACATGGTCTACGTGCCGGAGGCGCCGGCACCGGAGGCCGGCTACTCGTCGATCGTGTGGACCAACGGCTACGCCCTGCGCCCCGGCGACGACGTCGCGGGCGACCGCGACCTGTACCGGCAGTTCGCGCAGCGGCCCGGCGACCCGACCATGGTGATCGACGTCGACGGCCGCGGCCAGGACGAGTGGGGCTACGGCCAGTCCGGGGCCGCGGTGTTCGAGGCGATCGCCGACGCGCGGCGGCACTACGACCTCGACGCCGACCGCACCGCGATGGGCGGGTTCTCCTCGGGGGCCTACATGGCCAACAAGCTGGCGTTGTCCTTCCCGGACGTGTTCAGCAAGGCCTTCATCTGCGACGGGCTCGACGTGGCGCCGTCCTTCCCCGGCCTCAACGGCGTGGCGGACAAGACCGCCGACACGCTCGGGGTGGACACGCTGACCGTCCACGAGGCGGGCTCGAAGCTCACCCCGATGCTGCCCAGCCGCCGCAACCAGCCGGTGATGGAGTGGGCCGGGGTCAACGACGACTTCATCCCGTACGCCATCACCCGCGAGCGGGCGGACGCCTACGCGGCGGGGGACTACGACTACGAGTTCTACAGCTGGGTCGGGCCCGCGGCCGAGCACCTGGTGATGTGCAAGAACGGCATGTGGCAGAAGGCGACCGAGTGGTTCGGCCACGACGGCCGGGCCGTCGACCCGCACCACGTGACCTTCGTGCGCAACCCGCTGATGGACGACCCGAGGTCCGGGCTGGTCGCCGACCGGGCGTACTGGCTGTCCGACATCGAGAGCCGAGGCCCCGAGCTGGGCACGATCGACGTCGTGTCCGAGGGTCGGGGCCTCGCCGACCCGGCGGCGTCGCCCGCCCGGCGGGAGCTCGGGAGCACCGCGGGGTCGTTCTCCCCGGTCAACCCCTACCTGCGCGAGTTCCGGCACCCCGGCGGCCCGACGGCGGCCGCGGCCGAGGACGCGCTGGTGATCCGTTCGGCGGGGGTGGGGTCGGTGACCGTCGACCCCGACCGGGCCGGCGTGACCTGTGACGCCGACCTGCGGGTCGCGACGGACGGGCCGCTCACGGTGACCCTCGCCGGGTGCGACCGCACCGAGTCCTTCGACGGGACCGACTCCGGTGGTCTGGCGAAGCCGGAGACCTTCCGGCCCACGGACCCGCTCGCCCCGGTCGGTGCGCCGCTGCGGGGCGCCCCGCTGCCCGCGGAGGTCGGGAACGCCCCGCAGCCGCCGCTGCAGGGCCTGCCGCCGCTGCGGTTCCCGCCGAACCAGCTCGGCCAGGACCCCGCTCCCGGCGACGGGGGCCAGGAGGCTCCCCGGACCTGACCACCGGTGGCCGGCCCGGGTCTCCCGGGCCGGCCCGCCGGTGTGCCGAGTTCCCGTCGCCCGACGTGGAGGTGTCGCACGTGGCGGTGGCACACTCGGTCCGTGATCGGGAGGTGCGCGTGAAGGCACGGTCGCTGGTGTTCGACCTGTTCGGTGACTACCTGCGCTACCGGGGCGGCGAGGTGCGGCTGCGGCACCTGGTGGCGCTGATGGGCTGCTTCGACGTGCCCGAGACCACCGTGCGGGTCGTCGTCACGCGGCTGCGCAAGGAGGGCTGGCTCACCAGCAGGCGGGAGGGTCGGGAGACCGTCTACGGCCTCACGACGGCCGCGTGGGAGCTCCTCGACGAGGGGCGTGAGCGGATCTTCGACCGATCCCGCGGCCCGTGGGACGGCCAGTGGCACATGGTGATCTACTCGGTGCCCGAGGCCGAGCGCGCGGCCCGCGAGCAGCTGCGCAAGAAGCTGGCCTGGTTCGGCTTCGGGCCGCTGTCCGCCTCGGTGTGGGTGAGCCCGCACGACCGCATCGACCAGGTGCGCAAGGCCTTCGCCGACTTCTCCGCCGTCCGGCTGGACACGTTCCACTCCCGCTCGGAGGGCTCGGTCGCCGATCGGGACATCGCCGCCCGCGCGTGGGACCTGCACGACCTGGACCGCGACTACGCCGCCCTGCTGGCGGACTACGCCCCCCGGCTGGCGGCCTACCGCACCGGGCTGTCGTCCCGGGAGGCGCTGGTCCAGCGCATGCACCTGGTCTACGACTACCGGCACTTCCCCTTCCGGGACCCCGACCTGCCCCTCGAGCTGCTGCCCGGGGGATGGCACGGCAGGCAGGCCCACGACGTGTTCCTCGAGGCACACGGCCTGCTGCGCGAGCAGGCGTTCGCCCACGTCGAAGAGGTGATCGCGGCGGAGCCCCGAGGCGATGCCACGCCCACACCCGCCGCGGGCTGACCCCGGCGCCGCGGAGCTATAAGTTTCAGAATCTAGACGACCGGCGCGCACCTGTTGTAGATTCGGGAGGCGCTCCGCCACGGCGGCGTCGAGCGGATCCGAGGGGAGTGTGGTGCGCGTGTCGCAGCCGACGGGATCGAGGCGCCGCTCCGGGTTGGTCGTGGTCGTCCTCTGCTTCCTGACGATCGTGTTCGACGGTTACGACCTGATCGTCTACGGCTCGGCCGTGCCCAGCCTGCTCGCCGAGCCGGGCTGGGGCCTGGGCCCGGCGCAGGTGGGTGCGATCGGCAGCTACGCGCTGGTGGGGATGCTGATCGGGGCCCTCGGGGCCGGCGTGCTGACCGACCGGATCGGGCGTCGTCGCATCATGCTGCTGGGCATCACCTGGTTCTCGGTGATGATGCTGGTGTGCGCGGTCGCGCCGAACCCGGCGGTGTTCGGGATCGTGCGGTTCCTCGCCGGACTCGGTCTGGGCGGGGTGATCCCGAGCGCGATCGCGCTGACCGTCGAGTACGCGCCGCGGGCGCGGCGGCAGCTGTTCAACGCGCTCATGTTCGTCGGGTACTCGGTCGGTGGCGTACTCGCCGCCGTGGTCGCCCTGGGGCTGGCCGCCGAACACGGCTGGCGGCCGCTGATGGCGATCGGCGCGGCGCCGCTGGTGCTGGTGTTGCCGCTGGCCTGGCGGTTCCTCCCCGAGTCGGTCGGGTACCTGCTGGCCCGGGGGCGCACGGCCGAGGCCGCGGCGCTGGCGGAGCGGTACGGCGTGGACCTCGCGGCGCTGCGGGCGGAGCAGCGGGTGGCGCGACCGGGGCCGAGCGCCCTGTTCCGACCGGGCCTGCTGAGCGCGACGATCCTGTTCGGCGCGGCGAGCTTCTGCGGGCTGCTGCTGGTCTACGGGCTCAACACCTGGCTGCCCCAGATCATGCGGCAGGCGGGCTACCCGCTGGGCTCGGCGCTGTCCTTCCTGCTGGTGCTCAACCTCGGCGCGATCGTCGGTGGCGTGCTCGCGTCCCTGCTGGCGGACCGGTTCGGACCGAAGCCGGTCACCGTGGCCGCGTTCGGCGCCGCCCTGCTCTGCCTGCTCGTGCTGAGCGTCGAGGTGGGGACCGGGCTGCTCTACGTGGCGGTCGCGGTGGCGGGTCTCGGGAGCGTCGGGACCCAGATCCTGGTCAACGGGTTCGTCGCCGTCCACTACCCGGCGCCGATCCGGGCCACCGCGCTCGGCTGGGCCCTCGGGGTCGGTCGGGCGGGCGCCATCGTCGGGCCGCTGTTCGGGGGCTGGGTCCTCGCCTCCGGCATCGGCTTCGAGTGGAACTTCTACGGGTTCGCGGTCCCCGCCCTGGCCGGCGCCCTGCTCATCGCCCTCGTCCCGCGGAGCCGCCCGGCGCCGTCCGACTCGAGCGCATCCGACCGCCCGACGACCTCGGGCCCGACGAAGGAGGAGACGACCGCATGACCGCGACCGTCCCGGAGATCACCCCGCAGGAGCAGGAGCAGCTCGACGAGCTGTACCGCGACTTCGCGGCGGCCCACATGACGCCGCTCTGGACGCAGATCGGCGGGCTGATGCCGACCACGCCCCGTCCGGACTCGGTGCCGTTCCTGTGGCGCTGGTCGACCCTGCTGCCGCTGGCGGAGAAGGCGGGCGAGCTGGTGCCGGTCGGCCGCGGCGGCGAGCGGCGCGCGATCGCGCTGGCCAACCCCGGCCTGCCCGGCACGCCCTACGCCACCCCCACGCTGTGGGCCGCGATCCAGTACCTCGGCCCGCGCGAGGAGGCTCCCGCGCACCGCCACACCCAGACCGCGTTCCGGTTCGTCGTCGAGGGCGAGGGAGTGTGGACCAACGTGGAGGGCGACCCTGTCGCCATGCGCCGCGGGGACCTGCTGCTCACCCCGGGCATGCACTTCCACGAGCACCACAACACCACCGACCGGCCCATGGCCTGGATCGACGGGCTGGACATCCCGCTCGTCCGCACGATCGACGCGTCCTTCTTCGAGTTCGGCCCGGACGAGCTCGCCACCAGGGAGACCCCGCAGGCCTCCCGCAACGAACGGCTGTGGGGCCACCCCGGCCTCACCCCGGTCGGCGCGCCGACCCCGAAGGCCTCCCCGCTGATGGCCTACCGCTGGGTGCACACCGACGCGGCGCTGACCGCCCAGCTGGAGCTCGAGTCCGAGGGCCATCCCGGCGTCGTCGAGCCCGGGCACGCGGTGGTGCGGTTCACCAACCCGGCCACCGCCGGGGACTGCCTGTCCACCATGCGCTGCGAGATGCACCGGCTGCGGGCGGGCACGTCCACCGGGACGACCCGGACCGCCGGCTCGTCGGTGTGGCAGGTCTTCGAGGGATCCGGCGTCGTCACCGTCGGCGACGAACGCTACGAGGTCGGGCGGGGCGACCTGTTCTGCGTGCCCTCCTGGGCGGGCCTGGCGCTGGACACCGACTCCGGGCTGGACGCCTTCCGCTACTCCGACGAGCCCGTCTTCGAGGCCCTCGGCCTCGCCCGCACCGCACGAGAGGACCGTTCGTGAAGCTCGCGACCATCCGCACCGCCACCGGGACCGCCGCCGTCCGGGTGGACGACGAGGGCGACGACCGCGCCGCGGTCGAACTGGGCGCCGCGGACCTGGGCGACTTCCTCGCCCGGCCGGACTGGAAGGCCGCCGCCGCATCCGCCGACGGGCCCCGCCACGACCTGGGGAGCCTGGACTACGCCACCCTCGTGGCGCGGCCGGAGAAGGTGTTCTGCGTCGGCCTGAACTACCGCACGCACATCCTGGAGATGGGCCGCGAGCTGCCGGAGTACCCGGCGCTGTTCGCGAAGTTCGCCCGCGCGCTGGTCGGCGCGTACGACCCGGTCGAGCTGCCCGCCGGGTCGCAGCAGGTGGACTGGGAGGCCGAGCTGGGCGTGGTGATCGGCGCCGAGGTCCGGCACGCCACCCCGGAGCAGGCGGCCGCCGCGATCGCCGGCTACACCGTGGTCAACGACGTGACCGCCCGGGACTTCCAGTACCGCTCCGTGGAGTGGTTGCAGGGCAAGACCTTCGAGCGCAGCACCCCGGTCGGGCCGTGGCTGGTCACCGACGTCGAGCCGGGGGAGATCTCCTGCGAGGTCGACGGGGACGTCGTGCAGAAGGCCGACACGTCGGACCTGGTGTTCGGGCCCGCGGCGCTCGTCGCCTACATCTCGCAGATCATCACGCTGGTGCCGGGGGACGTCATCGCCACGGGCACCCCGGGCGGGGTCGGGCACGCCCGCACGCCCGCCCGCTACCTCACCGAGGGCTCGGAGCTGGTCACCCGGGTCGAGGGCGTGGGGGAACTGCGCAACACGCTCGTGGCGGGCACGCCGTGAGGGTCGCCGTCGCAGGCGGCGGCCCGGGCGGGCTGTTCTTCGCCACCCTGATCCGCCGGGCCGACCCGTCCGTCGAGGTCACCGTCTTCGAACGCAACAGGGCGGACGACACCTTCGGCTTCGGTGTCGTGTTCTCCGACCGCACCCTGGCCGGGATCCACGAGGCCGACCCGGTGCTGCGCCAGGCGCTGACCGACCACGGCACGCACTGGGACGACATCGAGGTCCGCCTCAAGGGCGAGCGCATCCGCTGCGGCGGCAACGGCATGGCCGCGGTCGTGCGCCGGACGCTGCTGGCGTTGATGCAGGCCCGCGCCCGGGACGTCGGGGCCGAGCTGCGCTTCGCCACCGAGGTCACCCTGGACGACCTCGCGGACTACGACCTGGTGGTGGCCGCGGACGGCACCGGGTCCAAGATCCGCACGCAGCTGGAGGCGGACCTCGGTGTCGAGGTCGAGACCGCCACCGCCAAGTTCATCTGGTTCGGCACCGACTACCTCTTCGACGGGCTGACCTTCGTCCATGAGCGCAGCCCGGACGGCGTCTTCGCCGTCCACGGTTACCCGATCTCCGACGAGGTCTCGACGTTCATCGTGGAGACCGACGAGGCCTCGTGGCGCCGGGCCGGGCTCGACGAGTTCGACGTGACCCAGCCGCCCGGGCCCAGCGACCTGACGACCCAGGCCTACCTGGAGAAGCTGTTCGCCGACCAGATCGACGGCAGCAGGCTGCTGACGAACAACTCCCGCTGGGGCAACTTCCGCACCCGCCGCACGCGGCGCTGGCACACCCTCGCGCCGCGGCCGGTGGCGCTGCTCGGGGACGCCGTGCACACCGCCCACTTCTCGGTCGGCTCGGGTACCAAGATGGCCATGGAGGACGCGGTCGCGCTGTCCGCGGCGCTCGCCGAGCACCCGGGCGACCTCGCCGCCGCGCTGGCCGCCTACGAGGCGGCCGCCCAGCCCTCGGTCCGCCGGATCCAGGACTCGGCCCGGCCGAGTCTGGCCTGGTGGGAGCACTTCGGCGAATACCACGACGCCTTCGAGCCGTGGCAGTTCGCCTACCACTTCCTGTCCCGCAGCATCACCGACTCCCGGCTCGCCCACCGCGCCCCGGACTTCGTCGCCGCCAGCCACCGCGGCTGGGTGGACGTCCACGGCGCGGAGCCGCTGCAGACCGCGTTCCGCAACCACGGCTGGTCCGCGCCCGGCCGGATCGTGACCGTGCGATCCGACGGCGGCGTCCCGGCCGAGGTGGCCGGGCTCCGGTTGGGCGAACCCGGCCCGGGGCCGTGGGGTGCGGTCGTCGAGGCCCCCGCGGGCGAGGCGGACCTGCCCGCGGTCGAGGCCCGCCTGCACGCGCTGGTCCAGGAGGACCCGGTCCTCGTCGCCGTGCACGGCGGTACCGCCCTGACCCGCATGCTGGTCTGCGAGCAGGCCCGGCTGCGGGCCGGGATCCCGGCGCTGCTGGTCGACCCGGACGCCGTCGGACCCGAGCCGGACGACGCCACCCGCGACCGCGCACTCACCACGGTGCTCTCCGGCCGCGCCGACCTCGTGGGGGTGCCCGCGTGACGAGCACCGTGCCCCGCACCGGCACCACCGGGCTCACCCCGCTGTTCGCCCCGCGCGGGATCGCCGTCGTCGGGGCCTCCCGCAACCCGGGCAAGCTCGGTGCGGCCCTGGTGCGCTCGCTCGACGGGTTCGCCGCCGCGGGCGGGAACCTCGCGCTGGTCAACGCCCGGGACGAGACGATGCACCCCTCGGTCGCCGCGGCGGCCGCGGCGGGCCCGGTGGACCTCGCCATGGTGTGCGTCCCCGCCGCGGCCTGCCCGGACGTGCTCGCGGACGCCGCGGCCGCGGGCGTCGGCGCCGCCGTGATCTGCGGTGGCGGGTTCGCCGAGGCGGGCGGCCCCGGCGTCGGGTACCAGGCGGAGCTGGACCGGATCGTCACCGAGACCGGGATCCGGCTGCTCGGCCCCAACACCAGCGGCTTCCTCGCCCCGCACGCGGACCTGACCGCGAGCTTCGTCCCGGGGGTGGCCCAGGTCCGGCCGGGTCGCGTCGCCGTGGTGGCCGCCAGCGGCGGGGTGAACCACGCCCTGGCGTTCCTGCTGACCGAGGCGGGCCACGGGATCAGCCTCGCCGTCGGGATCGGGAACGGGGTGGACGTGGCCGCCCCGGAGGTGCTCGAGCACCTCGTGGACGACCCGCACACCGGCGCCGTGGCCCTGCACGTCGAGTCGGTGGCGGACGGTCCGCGGCTGGTGGCGGCCGTGCGGGCCCTCAGCGCCCGGACACCCGTGGTCGCGCTCGTCGTGGGCCGCCACGACGTCGGAGCGTTCGCCGCCTCCCACACCGGCGCCCTGGCCACCTCCTGGCGGACCACGCGCGCGGCGCTGGCGCAGGCCGGGGCGGTGCTGGTCGCCGACGAGCGCGAGCTGGTGGACGCCGTCGGGGCGCTCTCCGTCACCCGCGCCCGGCCCGCCCGGGACCCGGGCGTCGGGGTGGTCACCGCGCAGGCGGGCCCCGGCCTGCTGCTGCTCGACGACCTGCGCGGACGCCGCAGCCGGGTCCCCGAGCTGACCGCCGCGACCCGGGAGACGCTGGCCACCCTGCTCCCGCCGCTGACCTACCAGGCCAACCCCGTCGACACGGGCCGCCCCGGCCCGGAGCTGGGGCGGGTCTTCCGGGCCGTGGCCGCCGATCCCCAGGTGGACGTGGTCGCGGGCTACGCGCTGCACGAGCCGGACGCCGTCGACCTGGTCGCGGCGGCCGCCGAGGGACGGGTCGCGGACGTGCCCGTCGTGCTCGGCGTCGGCGGGACCGGAGCCGCCGTCACGCAGGCCCGCAGGGCGCTGCTCGACGCCGGGATCGCCGTCGCGGGCGAACCGCGTGGGGTGGCCGCCGCCGTCGGGGCGCTGCTCGCGGACGCCCGGTCCCGTGCCCGCCGGGTCGGGGCCGCGATCCCCGCGCAGGGTCCGGTCGGCGTCGCCGGCGCCCACGACGAGGACCAGGCCAAGACACTGCTGGGTCGGATGGGGATCGCCACGCCGCCCCGGCGCGTCTGCACCGACCGGGCGGGCGCGCACGCCGCACTCGCCGAGCTCGGCGGCCGGGTCGCGGTGAAGATCCTCGACGCGGCCGTGCTGCACAAGACCGAGATCGGGGGCGTCCACCTCGGCATCACCGACGCCGCCGGGCTCGACGCCGCCCTCGACCGGCTCGACGGCATCGGCGCCACCCGCTACCTCGTCGAGGCCATGGCCGCGCCCGGGGTCGACCTCGTCCTGGGCGCGCGCCGCGATCCCGTCTTCGGGCCGCTCCTGCTCCTCGGGCTCGGCGGCACGACCGCCGAGGCCCTGGCCGACGTGGCCATCCGGCTCGCGCCGCTCAGCCCCGACGAGGCCGCGGAGATGTCCGCCGAGCTCGCCGGGCACGCCCTGCTCGAGGGCTGGCGCGGCGGACCCGTCCTCGACCCGGCCGCGCTCGGTCGGACCGCCGCGCGCCTCGGGGACCTCCTCGTCGCGAACCCCGGTCTGGACGAGGTCGAGGTCAACCCGCTCCGACTCACCCCCGACGGCCT
The DNA here is from genome assembly GCF_021728735.1 of Pseudonocardia sp. WMMC193. Lineage (NCBI taxonomy): Bacteria > Bacillati > Actinomycetota > Actinomycetes > Pseudonocardiales > Pseudonocardiaceae > Pseudonocardia > Pseudonocardia sp. WMMC193. The sequence goes on from NZ_JAKKDO010000003.1 coordinate 167,568, forward strand.
GCTCGCGCTCGACGCCGTCGTCGTGACCCGTCCGACCCCGAGGGAGGCCGCCGATGCCCACCCCCATCCGTGACCACACCGTCCCGTGGCCCGCGCCGCTCGCCGACGAGTACGTGGCGAAGGGCTACTGGGCGGGGCTGGCGCTCGGCACCGCGCTGCGTGCGGTGGCGGACGCACGACCCGACGCGCCCGCTCTCGTGGACGCCGCCGCGGGGCTGCGGTGGAGCCACCGCGAGCTGGCCGACCGGGCCGACGCCGCCGCGACCCGGCTGCTCGAGCTCGGGCTGCACCGGGGCGACCGGATCGTGGTGCAGCTGGGCAACGGCTGGGAGTTCGTGGCCCTCACCCTCGCGTGCCTGCGGGCCGGGATCGTCCCGGTCATGGCCCTGCCCGCGCACCGCCGCACCGAGCTCGCGTATCTCGCCCGGCACGCCGAGGCGACCGCGATCGCGGTGCCGGACCGGATGCGGGACTTCGACCACCAGGCCCTCGCCCACGAGCTCGCCGAGGACGTCCGGGAGGTCACCGGCGGGCCGTGGCACGTGCTCGTCGCGGGGGAGGACGTGGCCCCGGGCAGCGTCGACCTGCGCGCGCTCTGCGCGCCCGGGCCGTCGACCGCGCTGCCGCCCCCGGACAGCCGGGACGTGGCGGTCTTCCTGCTCTCCGGCGGGACGACCGGGCTGCCCAAGCTGATCGCCCGGACCCACGACGACTACCTGTACAACGCCCGCCGCAGCGCGGAGCTGGCCGCGGTCGACGCGGACACCCGCTACCTCGTCAGCCTCCCGGCGGGTCACAACTTCCCGCTGGCCTGCCCGGGGATCCTCGGCGCGCTGCTGGCGGGCGGCCGGGTCGTGACCCTCCCGTCGCCGGAACCAGGCCGCGCCTTCGCGACCGTCGCCGCCGAGGGGGTCACCCACACCGCCGTGGTCCCCGCCGTGGCCGGACGCTGGCTCGACCACGCCGCCGAGCACGGCAACGCCGAGCTCGGGACGCTGCGCGTGCTCCAGGTCGGCGGCGCCCGCCTGGCCGACGAGCTGGCCCGCAGGGTGACCCCGCAGCTGGGGGCCACCCTGCAGCAGGTCTTCGGCATGGCCGAGGGCCTGCTCAACGTCACCCGCCTGGACGACCCGGCCGACGTGATCTGCGGGACCCAGGGCAGGCCCATGTGCCCCGACGACGAGGTGCGCCTCGTCGACGAGCTCGACCGCGATGTGCCCGAGGGCGCGCCGGGATCGCTCCTGACCCGCGGGCCCTACACCCCGCGGGGCTACTACAAGGCCGCCGAGCAGAACGCCCGCGCGTTCACCGAGGACGGCTGGTACCGCTCCGGGGACATCTGCAGGCGCACCCCGGACGGCGACCTGATCGTCGAGGGACGCGACAAGGACATGATCAACCGGGGCGGGGAGAAGATCTCCGCGGAGGAGGTCGAGAACCTCGTCTACCAGCTCCCGGCCGTCGCCCAGGTCGCCGCCGTCGCCATGCCGGACGCGCAGCTGGGGGAGCGGGTCTGCGTCTACGTCGTGCCGCGGCCCGGCGCGACGGTGACCCTCGAGGAGATCCGCGCCTCGATGGACGCGATCGGGGTGGCCCGCTTCAAGCTGCCCGAGCACCTGGTGCTCGTCGACGAGCTGGCCGCGACCAAGGTCGGCAAGATCGACAAGAAGGCCCTCCGCGCGGACATCGCCGACCGACTCAGCGGAGCGCCCGCATGAGCGGCAGGCACGACACCGCGGCGACCCTGCCGTGGATGCGGGAGGGCACCGCGCACCTGCTCGCGGTCGTCGAGAAGCGGACGGACACCGAGCTCGCCCGCCCGACCGCGCTGCCGGGCTGGACCGGGGCGCACGTCGTGGGGCACGTGGCCCGCAACGCCGAGGCCCTGACCCGGCTCGCCACCTGGGCGCGGACCGGCGTCGAGACACCCATGTACGCCGACCCCGCCCAGCGGGCCGCGGAGATCGACCGCTCCGCCGGACTGCCGGCCGCCACGCTGCGCCGGGACCTGGCCGAGACGGCGGCGCGGCTCGACGAGGCGCTCGACGCGCTGACCCCCGACCAGTGGCGGGCGCAGGTGCGCAGCGCGCTCGGCCGCGCCATCCCGGCGGCCGAGGTCCCCTGGATGCGCATCCGGGAGGTCTGGCTGCACGCCGTCGACCTGGGGGCCTCGGTCGACGACCTTCCGCCCGGCGTCGTCGATCTCCTGCTCGACGACGTCGGCGCGGCCCTGTCCGCCAAGGACGACTGCCCCGCGGTGGTCCTCACCCCGACCGACCGCGACCGCACGTGGACCCTCGGCGCGCCCGACGGCGCCGACCGGGCGGTGGCCGTACGCGCCCCCGCCGCCGAGCTGGCGGGCTGGCTCACCGGCCGCGTCCCGGCTCCCGACCGACCCGCGCTGCCGCGCTGGCTCTGAGCTCGTCTCCCGACATCCGCACTGCCCAACGAAGGGTGAACCCATGTCCGACCTCACGACCGGCACCACGACCTCCGCGGACGGCACGACCCTCGGCTACCTGAGCCGAGGTTCGGGTCCCGCGCTCGTCATCACCCACGGCAGCGTGGCCACGAAGGAGCAGTGGCTGCCCGCCCTCGACCACCTCGCCGCCGACTTCACCTGCTTCGTCCACGACCGGCGCGGACGCGGCGACTCCCCCGACTCGGGCGACGCCGCCGACTACGACCTCTCGGCCGAGGTCGCGGACATCGCCGCGATGATGGCGGTGGCCGGGCCGGGCGCCCACCTGCTCGGGCACTCCTTCGGCGCCCTCTGCACGCTCGCCTTCGCCGAGAAGCGCGGGCTGGACGGCACCCTGGTGCTCTTCGAGCCGCCGCTCGCCGTCGACGGGCCGGTCGCGGGTGCGGGGCTCGCCACCTACCGGGAGCTGGTCGAGGCGGGCGACCTCGACGCCGCCTTCGAGTTCGCGCTGGTCAACTTCGTCCGCGTGCCCGCCGAAGCGATCCCCGAGATCCGCAAGACCCCGCTCTGGGAGGCCTGTGTGCCGCTGACCCCGACCTGGGTGCGCGAGCTCGAGCAGATCGACGCGCTGGGCGCCGACCTCACCCACTACTCCGCGATCACCGCGCCCACCCACCTCATCGCGGGCACCGCGACGACGCCCTTCCTCTACCGGTCCGCGCACACCCTCGTGGACGTCGTCCCGAAGGCGACCGTCACCGACCTCCCCGGCCTGGACCACTTCGCCCACCTCGTGGATCCGCAGGGCTTCGCCGCCGTGGTCCGCGCCGCGGTGTCGTAGGAGGAGCGGGCCGCGGTCCCCGTGCTCGACCGCGGCCTTCGAGGCCGGCGCTCGGCCGAGCCCCGCGGCGCGCCCGTGTTGCCGGGCGCGCCGCACTCGGTCAGGACTCGACCTCGACGATGGTGGCGCCCGCCGCGGCGTTCTGGACGGACTCGGCGCCCTTCTTGGCGTTGGACTTGGACTCGTACGCCTCGCCGGAGGCGACGATCTGGCCGTTGGAGGCCTTGAGCCGGAAGCGGTACTTCCCGGCGCGGTCCTGGTAGATCTCGAACTTGCCTGCCATCGGCTTCTCCTGTCTGCAGTGGACGAGCAGTAACCGGCGCCAGACTAGGCCGAATGGCCTAACGCGGCAGGGTGGAGTGTCGGGCGAGCGCCCGGGTGGCCCGCCGACGGCGCGACCGTGCACACACAGACAAGGAATCCCGCACGCAGATCCTCGTCGCGGCCCACCCTCCACTGCAGACTGCGGCTGGGCGCAACCGGATCTCCGGACCCGCTGCACCCGGTGGTCCGAGGGGCGGGCCGCGGACCACTTCGACAAGACCGACGGCAAGGACCGCGAGCTGGCCGACATCACCAAGGTCTACGCGTCGGAGCTGTCCGTGCAGACCGTCTACGACGCCATGCGGCTGGTCGGCGTCGACGGCTACGGGGACAAGACGCCGATCGCGGGGATCATGCAGGACGTCCTGTGCTTCCCGGTCTACGACGGCGGCAACATGGGGGTGCGGCGCCGCGCGCTGCACGAGCAGCTCATGGAGCCCAGCTACGACCACCTCGCCCTCGCGGAGAACCGGCTCTCCACGGGCACCTGACGAGCGGCGCGACGCGGACGGCGTGCGGGCGGATCGCCCGCACGCCGTCGTCGTGTCGGCGGGCCGACGGTCGGAGACACACCTGTCCCGCCAAGACAATGCCGTCGGAGAGTTTTATCTGCGCGGTCCATCGGCGAGGCTGTGATCTCAGGGCACTGTGACCAGCGCAACGCCAAGGCGCGGTGTCGGCCGCGGGGCGGCGACGTGAGACCCCAGTTCAAGGAGGAACTCTGATGGCCGAGGTGCTGGCCGAGGGCTACAACGTCTTCGACACCGGTAAGTCCCCGAGTGGGACGGTCAAGTATCTGTCCTCGCCCGCGGACGTGATCGCCCTGATCCAGTCCGGCAAGCTCGCCGAGCACATCCTCCTGGTGCAGGGCGGGACGACCACCTTCCTGGCCCCGGCGCTCAGTATGGGCGCGATCGGTGTGATCACGATGTCCGGCGCGCCCGAGTCCCACCTCGGGATCCTGTCGCGCGAGTTCCAGACCCCCTGCGTGATGACGGCCTACCTGACCTCCTCCGAGTCGCGCTACGTCGTCGGCAGCACCCCGCCGGAGCACTTCGACGAGATCGCCAAGGCGCTCGACGGGCGCAAGGTCCGGCTGGACTGCACCGACCACGAGGTCGGACGCGTCGTCGCGGACGACTGACCGCCGCCGCCCACCCGCCACCCAGCCGAGCCCGAGACACAGGAGCCAGTCAATGACGACGACCGAGGGCAAGCGCGCCAGCTACAAGAAGCGGTACGAGGACGGCGACGACGGCCTCCGCTTCCAGGACCTCACCTACACCGGCAACTTCGTCGGCCTCGAGCCCGTCACGGACGGCATCAAGGGCGACAAGATGCTCAAGGCCCGGGCCAGGAGCAAAGTGCTCGAGAAGGTCTCCAGGGACGACGTGCTGAACCCGCAGTTCAGCATCGACGAGCTCAACGACCTGAACAACTACCTCGCCTGGAACATCTGGGACGTGCTGGTCATGCGCGCCACCGAGGGCGTGAGCGGCATGATCCCACGCCAGGAGTACGAGATCCTGGCCTTCATGCACGAGTTCTACCGGTGGCCGGAGATCCTGCGCATGACGACCGACGAGGTCGGCGCGCAGGGCGTCCTGGACATCGGGGCCTCCGCGCGCCGGGAGATCGGCACCAAGGTCAACTCCGTGCACGACTGGTGCATCGGCGCCGTCGGGTTCGGCATGGGGCGCTGCGGCCTGCTCGCCCTGGAGGCCATCGGGCCGGACGACTACGTCGCCGAGTCCAACGAGATCCTCAAGTTCATGCAGCGCGTGCTGTGGGGCAAGCGGCAGGACGGGTTCATCCTCAACAGCCAGGACCGCTACCGCTGCCGCATCCACGAGCAGGACTTCCTCGACCAGCTCGTCGGGCAGATCGAGACCCTCGAGCCGAACAGCCCGAAGCACCAGTCGTTCACCCAGTTCAACGCGGCCACCGAGCTGCTGGCCTTCCTGCACCACTACGACAACCGGCTCGGCCTGGGGGACACCGGCCCCTACGAGCTGCCCGACGGCAACCTGCTCATCCTGCGGGACCTGTTCGTCAACGAGGAGATCTACCACTGGTCGGACGTGAGCGAGGACGCGGGCCTGCCCTACTCCTACACCCTCGCCATGATCATCGACCCGGAGAAGATGGGCCTCGAGGAGATCCGGGTCAACGACATCTCCACGACCTTCACCCGGCCCAAGAACTACATCGAGGCCATCATCGGCGGGGCCGTGTTCTCGCGCCGGAAGTGGGACACCCCGATGGGCGAGGTGAACCCGATCAAGATCGACGATCTGGCGGAGCACCTCGGCCGCGTGCAGCAGGCCACGCTGAAGCTGTACACCAAGACCTCGAAGATGTGCCGCCGAGACCTGATCTGGAACGGCCAGTACGTCTACTACATCGACATGATCCTGCCGCACCTGCGCAAGGCCGGGACGTACGAGAAGGCCGTGCGGGACTACGACCTCTGGGAGATCGACCAGCGGGTGTCCAACTACTACTACGACATCACCAAGCGCGGGTTCGCGCAGGAGACCGTGCCGTCGAAGATCTTCTCCGGCGCCGGCTACCTGCCCTTCTCCGACAAGGCGAACCTGCGCAGCTCCAAGGGCCGCTGGCTCTGAGGTCCGCTTCCCCCGGACGGCGCGGCAGCCCCCTCTGCCGCGCCGTCCGGTCCTGTCCCGAAGGGCATCCCATGACCCCACTCGTGTTGGACAAGACCGACTACGACGTCCTCAACGTCGTGGCGCTGAAGAAGATGGCCTCCCCGCAGGTCGTCGCCGCGGCCTCCGGCATCGGCGCGGAGAAGGTCGAGGCGGTCCTCGCCGGGCTCGCCGACCAGGGACTCGTCGTGGTCGCCGCCGGGTCGGCGCTGCCCACCGACGAGGCCGAGCCGGCGTTGAAGGCGGCCGCCGACGAGCACTACCGCGTGGTCCGCGAGGACGCGGGCGTCGGCGAGCTCGTCGACCGGTTCGAGACGGTGAACACCCAGTTCCTGACCACCATGTCGGCCTGGCAGCAGATCGACGTGGGCGGCCGGAAGGTCGCGAACGACCACTCGGACTCCGAGTACGACGACAAGATCATCGGCAGGCTCGACAAGCTGATCGCCCGGCTCGGGCCGCTGCTCGATGCGCTCGCCGAGCACGATCCGCGCTTCGCGCGCTATCCCACGCGCTTCGCCACGGCGGTCGACGGCATCGACCAGGGTCGCCACGAGCTGGTGTCCTCGCCGACGCTGGACTCCGTGCACAACATCTGGTTCGAGTTCCACGAGGACCTGCTGCGCACGCTGGGCAGGGAACGGAAGGAATGAGCACGACCGTGACGAGCCCCTCGGACACGTCGTTCACCCTGGCCTTCGCCGAGGCCGATCCCGCGGACGTCGACCGGCTCGGCGGCAAGGGGAGCGGCCTGGCCCGCATGACGCAGCAGGGTCTGCGGGTGCCGCCCGGGTACGTGATCGGAACCGGTGCCTGCCGCAGCTACCTGCGCGAGAAGGCGATGCCGGCAGGCCTGGCGGACGAGGTGTTCGCCCGGCTGGCGGCGCTGGAGGCGCAGGCGGGCAAGACGTTCGGCGGCGGGCCGCTCCCGCTGCTGCTGTCCGTCCGCTCCGGTGCGCCGATCTCGATGCCGGGCATGATGGACACGATCCTCAACCTCGGCCTGAACCGGGCCGCGGCCGTGGCGCTCGCCGAGGCCACCGGAGACAGCCGCTTCGTCGCCGACCTGATCGCCCGCTTCCACGCCATGTACTCGGAGACGGTGCTGGGCGCGCTCGACCCGGGGGAGGGGATCGGCGCCCTGGTGGACGCCGTCGAGCAGGACGAGGACCCGGGCGCGGTCTACGACCGCGTCTGGGCGGCCTGCGAGCAGGCCCTCGCGGACGACACCGGGGACTCCGTGCCCGCCGAGCCGCGAGACCAGCTGCTCGGCGCCGTCGAGGCGGTCTTCCGTTCGTGGAACACCCGCCGCGCCCGCACCTACCGGGACTTCCACACGATCCCCCACGACCTTGGGACCGCCGTCGTGGTGCAGTCCATGGTCTTCGGCAACCTGTCGGCCGACTCGGGCTCCGGCGTGGTGTTCACCCGCAACCCGGTGACGGGCGAGCCCGGTCTGTTCGGGGAGTACCTCGCGCACAGCCAGGGTGAGGACGTCGTCGCCGGGACCCGCACGCCGGACCCGGTCGTCGAGGCACTGGCGGCGCCGGTGCTCGACGAGCTGCGCAGCACCTGCGCCGACCTCGAGAAGGCCCAGGGGGACGTCCTGGACATCGAGTTCACCGTCGAGCGGTCCGTCCTGTACCTCCTGCAGGTCCGCAGCGCCAAGCGCACACCGGAGGCGGCGGTGCGGATCGCGGCGGACTTCCTCGCCGAAGGAGACGTCACGCCGGCGGCGGCGCTCCGCACCGTCACCCCGGACCAGGTCCGCCAGGTCCAGCGGCCCGGGTTCGACGAGGCCGAGGTGGCGCAGGCGCGCGCCGACGGCAGGCTCCTCACCACCGGGATCGGGGCCTGCCCCGGCCAGGTCGGCGGCACCCTCGTGCTCGACCCCGACCGGGCCAAGGACTGCGCGGACGCCGGCCGCGACGTCATCCTCGCCCGCGCCGTCACCAGCCCGGCGGACCTCCACGGCATGATCGCCGCCCAGGGCATCGTCACCGCGACCGGCGGCTCCACCAGCCACGCGGCCGTCGTGGCCCGCGCGCTCGGCACCGCGTGCGTCGTGGGCGCCGGGGCGATCGTCGTCGACGAGGCGGCGCGCACGCTGACCGTCGACGGCCGGGTGCTCTCCGAGGGAGACGAGGTGTCGCTCGACGGGGCGTCCGGCGAGCTGTTCACCGGCACCATCTCGACCTCGACCCCGGCCGCCGCCACCGGGGCGCTGGGCACGGTGCTGGCGAAAGCCGCGGACGCCTCGCGGTGCGGGATCCTCGCCCGGGTGACGCTCCCCGGCGACGTGCCGACGGCCCGAGAGGCGGGCGCGGTCGGCCTGGTCACGGCGGTCGACGACGTGCTGGCGGCGAACGGCCACCTCGACGGCCTGGTCCAGCAGCTGCTGGAGGGGGAGGGGAGCTTCGAGCGGATCACCGAGCTGATCGCCGAGGAGTTCACGCCCCTCCTCGCGGCCGCGGGGGACATCGAGGTGGGCGTCCGGGCGATCGACCTGGTCGCCGACGAGTCCCGGGAGCTGCTGCAGCAGACCGCGGTCACGACGCGGCACCCGCAGCTGTCCGTGCCCCTCGGGGTGCCCGCGCTGATCGAGGCCCAGCTCACCGGGCTGGCCACGGCGCTGGACCGGTCGCTGAGCCCGGCCCGGGTGCACCTGGCCGTCCGGCACCTCTCGGACCCGGCCGAGGCCGCGGCGTTGCGCGACCTCGCCGAGGCCGCGGGCGGCCGGATCACCGTCGGGCCCTACCTCACCAGCCCCCGCGCCGCCCGCGGCGCGGCCGGCCTCGCCGAGGCGAGCGGCGTGGTCTGGGTGGAGGCCCGTGCCCTGCAGTCCGCGGTGTTCGGCATCCCCGCCCGGCAGCTGTTGACCGCCGAACCGCTGGACGAGTACCTGCGCCGCGGGCTCCTGGCGATCGACCCGCGCACGACGCTCGATCCGGTCGTCCGGGAGCTGCTGGGCGCCGTCGCCGCCGCGCAGTCCGACGCCTGCCCGGTCGGGGTCCGGCTCACCGGCGAGGTCCCCCAGGACGCGGCCGCGCAGCTCTACGAGCTGGGTTTCCGGCGGTTCGCCGTCGACGCCGCCGAGGCCCGGCCGCTGATGCTCGCGCTGGGCAAGGCTGCGCTGGGCGGCTGAACCGCCCCGATCCGCCGGCTGCGCGGCCACTCCGGAACGAGGAGTCCGTCGCGCAGCCCGCGGATGTCGACGACACCGCAGGCCCGACCCGGCGCGGAGTCCACCGGGATCCCCGAGGGGGAACGGCCCCTCCACCGCGCGGGTCGGGTGCGCCCGTGTCAGCGCATCATCCGCGCCAGCGCCCGGAGCAGCTCGCCGTCGGACTCGTGGCGCGGCGCGGGGGCCGGGCCGGACCGGGGGAGCCGGGTCTCGGGCCACGAGCCACGATCGCGCTGCTGGTCCGCGGCCTCCCGGGTGCGGTCGCCGAACCCGTCCGCGGCCTGCTGCCGCCGCTCGCGCCGGATCCGCGCGGCCGCGGCGACGAGCGACTCGTCGATCACGTCGGCGGGCTCCCGCACGGGCTCGGAGCTGCTCGGCACGGCGCAGGCGCCGGTCGCGGCTGCCGCGTCGCCGAGCAGGTGCGCGACGATCTCCTGCGGCCACAGCGCGACGAACTCCGCGCCCGCCGCGGTCAGCGCCTCGACGGAGTGCATGCCCCAGGAGACGCCGACGACCCGGATCCCGACCTCGAGCGCGTCCCGGACGTCCCCCGCGGTGTCGGTGACCAGCACGGTGCCTGCCGGGTCCGGGGTGGGGCGGTCGCCCGCCTCGTCGTAGTCCGCGGCGCACCGGCGCCCGAACCCGCTGCCGGAGTCCGCGAGGAACGTGCGGATCGCGGTCTTCTTGTCCGGGGTCACGTCGCCGCCGAACACGTGCGCGAAGCAGAACGCGAGGTGGTTGTGGGTGAGGACCCGCCGCATGACGCCCATCGCGTTCGACGACATCACCGCGAGCGTCGCGTGGGAGGCCAGCCGCCGCACGACGTCGCTGACCCCGGGCACGAGGGGCGGCGTGTAGTCGCTGCGCAGCAGCGTCAGGAACGCGTCCTTCACCTCGTCGGCCTCGGCCTCGGTGCGGCAGAGCTTCGCGATCGACTCGTAGACGTTGCCGCGGAACAGGTCGAAGTACTGCTCCGGCTCGTCCACGCCCAGGTCGTAGCGGCGGTTGACCTGCTCGAAGATCTCCCAGGAGGCGATCCGGGTCTGGACGAGCGTCCCGTCCAGGTCGAAGATCACCGCCTGGACGGGCGGCAGGCCCGGCGCCACGTCAGGATCCCCTGTGGACGCGGTCGAACACTCGGCCGTAGACGGAACCGAGCTCGCCCATCCCCACGAAGTCCATGCACTCGCCGTACGCGGTCTGCCCGTCGAGGGTCCAGCGGAGCAGGCTGTTGTGGCCGACGACGCCCGGCTGCGACTGCCAGGGGAAGGTCGTCAGCGCCTCGCCCGCGGCCTCCCAGGTGCGGTCCTCGGTGTCGGTCACGGAGATCTCGATCCGCTCCGGGTAGAGGTGCGACCGCTGCGTGACACCGGAGCCCGCCTTGAGGCCCTTGAGCTTGCCGTGGTCGAGCACGTAGCCGTGGGTGAGCCGCAGGGGCGACTCGCCGTCCGGCCCGTTCTCGGTGTCGAAGTCGAACAGCCCGTGGACCAGCAGCTCCGGCCCGACGTGGGCGTGCATCCAGCTCAGCCGCGAGGTCTGCCGCTCGGCCCGCACCCCCCAGCTGTGGTCCATCGTGGACACGCAGTCGATCGGGGTGGTCACGCCGCGCAGCCGGATCTCGCCCTCGTAGTGCCCGCTCTGGTCGAAGTGCCCGGCGTAGGCGTGACCCCACGTCTTGGACATGTCCTTCTTCGCGGCCATCGGGTCCATGTCGGGGTCGTTGATGTCGTACGGCTCGTGCAGTGCCGTGTACCGGAAGCGGATCTCCAGGTCGGCGGCCGGGTCGGAGTAGCGGACGTCCCACACCTTGTTCGGGTCCGTCGCCACGACCTTGAGACCGTTGGCCAGCTCGTAGTCGAGCAGGTTCGACGGCTGGGGGACCACCAGGTGCTCCCAGGCGTCCCAGTAGTCGGCCTCCCACGGCGCCCGGACCCGCCTGCCGTTCACCGAGACCGTCGAGCCCACGACGCCGAGCGGCTCCCGGAACAGGCCGTAGATGCCGATGTTCAGCGGCCGGTCGGTGTCCTGCCCCGCGTAGAGGCCGAAGTAGTTGGTCTCCGCCCACAGCGGGTCGTCGCTGGTCGGAGCGTGGAACTGGGCATCCTCGGGACGGATCACCGATGAACCTCCTCGGTCGGGACTTCGCAGGAGAACACTGCCCCGCGCCGACGCGCCGGTGAAGGACGGTCGAGGACAACGGCACCGGCCGATGTTGTCCCTCATGGATAAGGCCCGTACCGCGGGGCCCGCCCTACTGTCCCGACCAGCGGCGCACCGAGCGCGCCGCGGTGAGCCGACCGACGGAGGTGGCCCCGGCATGCAGCTGGCCGAAGTGCTGGGTCAGGTCGTCTCGACGGTCAAGGAGCCGGGCCTCGAGGGGCTCACCCTGCTCCTGGTGCGCGATACCGAGGAGCCGAGCGGACCCGGCTACGTCGCGGTCGACGTCGTCGGCGCCGGGGTCGGCGAGATCGTCCTCGTCGCCACCGGCGGGGCCGCCCGGGTCGCGGCGGGCGCCGCGATCCCGACGGACCGCGCGGTGGTCGCCATCGCCGACACCGTCATCCGTTCCGGCGCCGTGACCTACAGCAAGTCCTGACCGAGGGAGACAGACATGGCGACGACTACCACTGCCACGAGTGCGCCCGCCCTGCGCGGCGCGCTGGGCCTGATCGAGACCAAGGGGCTGGTCGGTGCGGTCGAGGCTGCCGACGCCATGGTCAAGGCGGCCAACGTGCAGATCGTGGGACACCGCGAGATCGGCGGCGGCCTGGTCACCGTGATGGTGCGCGGGGACGTCGGGGCGGTGAAGGCGGCCACCGACGCCGGTGCGGTCGCGGCGGGCAAGGCGGGCGAGGTCGTGTCGGTGCACGTGATCCCGCGTCCGCACGACGAGACCGAGGGGATCCTGGCCGTCCTGACCCGCCCGAAGGGCTGAGCGAGCCGACCCTGAGGTGAGACGATGACCGCATCCCAGAATGCGACGCTGGACGCCGACCTGGCCGGGTTGGCGGACGTCCGGGCGAAGGCCCGCGCGGCCCGTCGCGCGTTCGCCGAGCTCGAGGGTGCCGACCAGGAGACCCTGGACCGGTACGTCCGGGCGATGGCGCTGGCGGGCACGAAGGCGGCCGAGGAGCTGGCCCGGCTCGCCGTCGACGAGACCGGCTACGGCGTCTACGAGCACAAGATCTACAAGAACCGCTACAACACCGGCTTCGTCGCGAAGTGGATGCTGGAGCGGCGCGCCGTCGGCGTCCTGTGGGTGGACGACGAGTCCCGGGTGACCGCGATCGGCACGCCGATGGGGGTGATCGCGGGGATCATCCCGGTGACCAACCCGACGTCCACGGCGCTGTTCAAGAGTCTGGCCGCGGTCAAGTCCGGGAACGCCATCGTGCACGCCCCGCACCCCCGTGCGGCGAAGTGCACGCTGCGGGCCGCGGAGATCATGGCCGAGGCGGCGGTCGCCGCAGGCGCGCCCGAGGGGTTGGTCTCCTGCCTGGAGAACCCGACGCTGCCCGCGACCCGGGAGCTGATGCAGCGCGAGGAGATCGCCCTCGTGATGGCCACCGGTGGGCCGGGCATGGTGCGGGCGGCGTACTCGTCGGGCAAGCCGACGATCGCGGTCGGGGCGGGCAACGTGCCCGCCTACGTCGGGGAGAGCGTGCCCGACGCCGCGGAGGCCGCGGAAATGATCATCACGTCGAAGTCCTTCGACAACGGGACCGCCTGTGTCGCCGAGCAGTCCGTCGTGGTGGTCGACGCCGTCGCCGACGAGTTCCTCGCCGCGTTCGAGGCCAAGGGTGCCTACTGGATGAACGTGCCACAGCAGGAGGCGCTGGCCCGTCTGCTGTTCGACGAGCGGGGCGCGATGCGTCCGGCGTCGGTGGGGCAGACCGCGTCGAGGCTGGCGCAGCTGGCCGGGTTCACCGTGCCGAGCTCGACCCGGGTGCTGGCCTGCGAGCTGGACTCGGTCGGTGTCGGCACCCCGCTGTCGCGGGAGATCCTCGGCCCGGTCCTGTCCGTGTACCGGGTCGCCGACCCGGCGGCGGGATGGACGCGGTGCCGGGAGATCCTCGCGCTCGACGGCGAGGGCCACACCACCGCGATCCACGCCTCCGACCCCGAGGAGATCGCCCCGTTCGGCGCGCTGCCCGCGGGCCGGATCGTCATCAACACGCCGGCGCTGTTCGGCGGGATGGGCTACTCGACCGACGTGGACCCCTCGTTCCAGCTGGGGACCGGTTCGTGGAGCGGCTCGATCTGCTCGGACAACGTCACACCCCTGCACCTGATCAACATCAAGCGGATCGCGCACGAGGTCCGGCCCTGGCGGACCGTCTACGACCCCGTGGAGCTGTGAGATGAGGGCCCCGACCGTGCCGGACACCGCCGCGCTGCTCACCGCCGCGGCCGAGCTCGCCGACCGCGGCTCGGCCGCGATCCCCGACGCCGGCCTCGGGCGGCTGCGGGTCGGGGTGGACCTCGGCACGGCGAGCTGCGTGCTCGTCGTCCTCGCCGTGGACGAGGACGGCGCGGACGTCCCGGTCTGGGTCCGGAGCCACCCGTCCGGAGCGCTGCGCGACGGCGTGGTGGTCGACTTCGCGAAGGCCACGTCCGCCGTCCGTCGGCTCAAGGAGGCAGCCGAGGAGGGGCTGGGCGTCGAGCTCGGCTCCGCGGCGACCGCCTATCCGCCCTGCATCCCGGTCAAGGACGCCCGCGCCTGCACCTATGTCTGCGAGTCCGCAGGGTTCGACGAGGTCACCCTCGTCGACGAGGTCAGCGCGGCGCAGCGCACGCTCGAGGTCGTCGACGGCGTGGTCGTGGACGTCGGCGGCGGCTCGACCGGGGTCGGGGTCTTCCGCGGCGGCGAGCTGGTCGCCCTCGACGACCGCGCGGGCGGCGGCCACCATCTCGACCTCATGCTCGCCGGCGCGCTCGGCATCCCCCTCGAGGACGCCGAACCGTACAAGCGGACCCATCCACGCGAGACCTTCCCCCTGCTCGTGCCCGGTCTGCAGCGCATCGCGGAGAACGTGCGCGCGCTGACCGTCGGCGACGAGGAGCTGCCGCTGCACCTGGCGGGCGGCGCACTGATGATCGCCGGCGCGGGGGACGTGCTGGCCGAGTACCTGGAGCGAGAAGTCGTGACCTACCCGCACGCCCTGTTGATCACCCCGATCGGGATCGCGAGGTCGGTGGCGTGAGTACTCCCACCCTGCGCACCTACGCGTTCGTCGACCGGATGCAGCCGCAGTGTGCCGCGCACATCGCCGCCACCAGCCCGGGCGACGTCCCGCTCGCCGGGATGGCCGAGCTCTACATCGAGATGGCCCCGGGCAACGAGGTCTTCCGGGCCGCGGACATCGCGCTCAAGGCCGCCGGGGTCCGCCCGGCCCTGCAGATCATCGAGCGCGAGTTCGGCCTGCTGGAGATCCACTCCGAGCAGCAGGCCGAGGTGCTCGCCTCCGGGCAGGCCATCCTCGACGAGCTGGGCATGACCGAGGCGGACCGGATCAAGCCGTCCATCGCCTCCACCCAGTTCATCACGAACGTGCACCCCTACCAGGCGCAGCTGCTCAACAAGTGGCGCAAGGGATCCATGCTGATGCCGGGGCAGAGCCTGTTCGTCATGGAGGTCGCCCCGGCGGCCTACATCTCCATCGCCGCGAACGAGGCCGAGAAGGCCGCGAACATCACGGTCATCGAGCTGCGCGCGGTCGGGCGCTTCGGCCGGATGTTCCTGTCCGGGACCGAGAGCGAGGTGCAGACCGCGCGGGACGCCGCGGTCGCCGCGCTGGAGGGCATGCACGGTCGGGAGGACAGGCGATGACCGTCTGGGGGGCCGCCGCCGTGGACAGCGCCGCCGACACCGCGGACGGCACGCTGTACGTCGGCCCCCGTGACGTCGTCACCCCGCTGGCCCGGGAGCGGGCGCGGGAGCTGGCGGTGGAGATCGTGGTCGGGTCTCCGGTGCCGCGGCCGGTGTCACAGCCGGTGCCGCAGCCGGTGTCGCAGCCGATGTCACAGCCGCTGTCGCGGCCGGGGGAACCGACGGGGAGCGCGATCGCGTCGGTCCCGCCGCCGAGCGCGGCGCCCGCCCCGGTCCGACCGTCGCCGGTCGGTCGGGTCCCCGACCCGGTGGCGATCTCCGCCCGGCTGGGTTCGCTGCCCCGGCCCATCCGGCCGCCGTCCGGTGCGCTGTTCCGCCGCGGCGCGGCGCTGCCCGCGGCGGTCCGGGTGGACGGCGTCGGCGGACGGGGCTCGTCCGGACGCAACGGCGGCACCGGACGGGTCGTCGTCGTCGGCGCGGGCAACGTCGGCATGATCGCCGCCATGCGGCTGGCCGACGCCGACGTGTTCGACGAGGTCGTCCTCGTCGACATCGACGAGGGCCGCGCCGCGGGCGTGGCCCTGGACCTCACCCACACCGCCGCGCTGGGCCGCTTCGCCACCCGCGTCCGCGGGGTGGGCTCGGTGGAGGCCGCCGGACCCGCCGACTACGTGATCATCACGGCCGGGAGGCCCCGCACGCCGGGGATGAGCCGGTCCGACCTGATCAGCACGAACGCCGCGATCGTCGGGGACGTCGCGGGCCGGGTGGCCACCACCTCCCCGCGCGCGGTGATCGTCGTCGTCACCAACCCCCTCGACGAGATGACCCAGCACGCCTGGGTGGCCTCCGGGTTCCCCGCCCAGCGGGTGGTCGGCATGGCCGGGGTGCTCGACACCGCCCGGTTCCAGGCGCTGGCCTCCCTCACCGGGGTCGCGCGCGCCGACCGGATCCACGCCTGGGCGCTGGGCAGCCACGGCGAGGAGATGGTCATCCCGCTCTCGCAGGCCACCGCCGAGGGGCGGCCGATCACGTCGGCGATCCCGGCCGCCGAGCTCGACGCGATCGTCGACCGCGCCCGCGGGTCCGGGGCCGAGGTCGTCGGCCTGCTGAAGTCCGGCAGCGCGTTCATGGCGCCGGGCATGTCCGCGGCGCGCATGGTGCTCGCGATGAACGCCGACAGCGGCGAGGTCATGCCCGCCGCGGTCCTCGCGGACGGCAGCTACGGCATCCGAGACGTCTACGTGGGCCTGCCCGCGCGGCTCGGCCGCGCCGGGGTCCGGGAGATCGTCCAGCTGGACCTGCAGCCTGCGGAGCTGGCGGCGCTGCGGGACGCGGCCGAGCGGATCCGCGAACGACTCGAGCAGCTCGCCCGGGCCTCGTGATGAAGGCCGTCCTGTTCGCGGGCGACGGGCGGGTGTCCGTCGAGTCGGTCGGCGAACCCCTGATCGTCGACCCGGGAGACGCCGTCGTCCGGGTCCGCCGGGCCGCCGTGTGCGGGACGGACCTGCACACGGTGGCCCACGCCGCGCACGTCCCGCGGGGGACGGTGCTGGGGCACGAGTTCGTCGGCGAGATCGCCGAGGTGGGCCCGGCGGTGCGCGGGCATCGCCGCGGCGACGTCGTCGTCGGGGCGGACTTCACCGCGTGCGGCACGTGCTGGTGGTGCCGCCGGGGTGATCACTGGGAGTGCGCCGAGCGGCGCTTCTTCGGCACCGGCGAGAGCTTCGGCCCACCGCTGGCGGGTGCGCAGGCGGAGTTCGTCCGGGTGCCGTTCGCCGACACGGTGCTGCGTCCGGTCCCCGCCGGGGTGGGCCTCGACGCCGCGGTGTTCCTCGGGGACACCCTGGCCACCGGGTACGCGGCGGTGCGCCGCGCCGAGCTCCTGCCCGGGGACACCGTCGTCGTGGTCGGGGGCGGCCCGGTCGGCCAGCTCGCCGCCCTGGCCGCCCAGGCCTGCGGGGCGGGCGTGGTCGTGCTCGTCGAGCCCGTGGACGCGCGCCGCGAGCTCGCGGGCCGCCACGGCTCGGTCACCGCCGAGCCGGACGCCGCGCGGGCCGTGGTCGACCAGGTCACGGACGGGCGGGGGGCGGACACCGTGATCGACGCGATCGGCGGACCGCGTGGCCTGGAGACCGCGTTCGCCCTGGTCCGGCGCCGCGGCGGGATCGTGTCGGTGGGCGTGCACACCGACACCTGGCCGATGCCCGCCGGGCGGGCCTTCGCCGACGAGCTCACCCTGCGGTTCGCCATCGGCGACCTGATGCGAGACGGCGAGCAGCTGGTGGCGCTGGTCCGCTCCGGCGCGATCGACCCGACCGTCGTCGCCTCGGAGACCGTGCCGCTGGACGCGGCGCCGGACGCGTATCGGCGGATGGCCGAGCGCCGTACGCTCAAGTCGCTGATCAGTTTCTAACCCGCCCCGTGGAGGTGGTGGAGTTGGCCGTCGAGTCCGCCGATGTCACCCTCCCCGCGGACGCGGGTCGGGGTGACCGGACGAGCGACAAGACGTGGCGGGGGCTGCTGGGGCTCCTGGAGACCGTCCCGACCGACCTGGCCGAGGCCGCGGGGGACCTCGCGGCGAGCGCGTCGCTGCTCGCGGGCACGCCCGTCACGGTCGCGGGCTGGATGGACCGGCGGTGGCGCAAGCTCGCCGGCTCCGGGACCGGCTTCGCGGGCCTGCCTCGGGGTGGGCCGCCACGCGTCGACACCACGATCGACCGCGCAGGTCTCATCGCCTGCGGGCCGGGTCCGGTCGCCCTCTGCTGGGACCCCGACGACCCGGTCGACGCCGCGACGCGCGGCGCCCTCCGCCAGGGGTGCGTCTGGTTGAGCCTGCTGGTGATGGGGCAGGCGGCCGGCAGCGAGGCCGACGTGGTCACCGTCGAGGCCGAGGTCATCCAGGAGGTCTCGCGCCAGCTGCTCTCCGAGCGGGACGTCGACCAGCTGCTGCGCTCCATCAGCGAACGGACGCTGCGGCTGCTGGAGTCCGACATCTGCGGGGTCATGCTCCGCGAGGAGGACGTCGTCCGCATGCGGGCCTGCGTGGGCAACCGCGCCTCGGAGACGGCCCGCCTGCGGATGCACCGCGGCCAGGGGGTCGCAGGCCTCGTCTTCCTCACCGGCGAACCCGCCAAGGTGGACAGCTACCTCGAGGACTCGACGATCAGCCGCGACTTCATGTCGCTGGCCGCGAAGGAGGAGGCCCGTTCGGCGCTGGCGGTCCCGCTGCGGCTGCACGGCGAGCTGATCGGCGTCCTCGAGGTCTGGCGCCGCCGAGAGTCGATCTTCACCGAGCGGGACATCCGGCGGATGGTGATCCTCGCCGACTTCGCCACCATCGCGATCGACAACGCGCGGCTGCACGACGAGCAGGCCCAGGCCGTCGCGGAGACGGCCCGCGCCCGGGACGCGCTCCAACAGCAGGTCGCCGTCCTGAACCGGACCTCGGCGCTGCAGAAGGAGCTGCTGAGCACCGTGATCGGGGGCGGCGGGCTCCCCGCCATCGCGCGCACCGTCGCCGCGGAGCTGGACACCGAGATCGGCGTCTACGGTCCGGACGGCGGCCTGGTCGCCTCGCACAGCGGCCGTCGCCTGGTGACCTCGCTCCCCGCCTGCGTGCCGCCCGTCGCCGGGGGCGGCCGTCCGCGCACCGTGACCCGCAGCGGCACCCTGTGGGCGCGGCCCGTCCACGCCGACGGGGACCAGGTCGGGCACGTGATCCTGCTCCAGGACGGCCAGTCGGACGACATGATGGACACCGTCGCCACCCAGGTGGCCATGGCGTGTTCCCTGGCGCTGCTGCGCGAGCGCGCGGCGAGCCGGGCCCGCGCCGAGGCGGCGGAGCAGGTCCTCTGGGACCTGCTGGGCGGTCCGGTGGAGCACCGGCTCGCCGCCCGGACCCGCGCCCAGCAGCTCGGCATCGGGCTCGGCGGCGGCCTCCGGGTGCTGCACGGCCGGGTCGAGAACGTCGCGGACCTCGCGGCCGAGCACGGCTGGGACACCTCCCAGACCGACCGGCTGCGGCGCCAGGTGCTGCGCACGGTGCGCACCCTCGAGGGCCGCGGGCTGGCGCTGGCCAGCCTGCGGGGCGACACCGTGGTGGCCGTCGCCGCCGACCTGGACCGGGTCGGGGCCAAGGAGCTCGTCACCGCCTACTCCACGGCCGTCCACCAGGAGTGGCCGCAGCTCGAGATGACCTGGGGGATCAGCCGCGAGCACCACGAGGTCCTCGACCTGCCGAGCGCGCTCAACGAGGCGCGGACGGCCCTGGCCGCCGCCAAGCGGCTCGGTGGCGAGAGCGTCCTGCTCTACGAGGAGCTGGGCATCGTCCGGCTGCTGCTCGGCTCGGGGGACGACCCCGACCTGCAGACCTTCATCGAGGAGGTCACCGGCCCGCTGCTCGCCTACGACCGGGACAACGACGGTTCCCTGATCCGCACGCTGCGCGCGTTCTTCGACGCGGACTGCTCCCAACGGGTCGCCGCCGAGCGCCTCTACGTGCACCACAAGACCCTGCGGTACCGCCTGGAGCGGATCCGCCAGCTCACCGGCCTGGACCTCAGCAGGCACGAGGACCGGATGCGGGCGGACTTCGCGCTGCGCCTGATGCAGGTCAACCAGGCCGTCCAGGCCGACGGCACGCCGGACGACGGGTTCCCGGACCTGCGGCCCGAGCCGACCTGACCGACCCCGGTCCGGCCGGGGTCACTCGTCCGGCGAGACCGGGACCACCGCCTGCGCCACGATCCCCTCGGTCTCGCCGTGCGGGCGGGGGATGATGTGGCTGCTGTAGAGTTCGCCGACCTGCGCGGCCGCCGTGCGGCCCGCGTCGATCGCGGCCTTGACCGCTCCGACGTCGCCTCGGACGAGCACCGACACCTGCCCGTTGCGCAGCGTGCGGTACCCCTCGATCTGCACGTTCGCGGCCTTCACCATGGCGTCGGCGGCCTCGAGCGCGCCCACGAGTCCCTTGGTCTCGATCATGCCCAGGGCGCCACCGGCCCGCCGTTCGACTGCCATCGATCTTCCTCCTGGTGACGGCGCTCGCCGGACGGACCGCCGTGTCCGTCCTGACCGTCGACGGTAGTGCGCGGGACACCGCTCGCCGTTGTCCCCGCGGGACAGCAGGCGAGGGCGGCACTGTCCACGGGAGAGGGGACGGGCGGCCGATCTCCACAGCAGACCCACAGCCGGGGCACAACGGATCGACACCGGGCCGGGCGAGGCTCGTGCCACGGCACGCGGGTCCCCGCGTCGCTCCCCGACGCGTCGAAGGTGGTCACGGTGGGCGTCACACTGGACGAGCGGCACGAGCCCGGACCGGCGGCACCGCCCGCCCGGCCCGGGCGACCGCGGTGGGAGCGGCCCGTGCTGGGGGCGCTGCTGGCGGGGACCGCGGTCCTGTACCTGTGGAACCTCGGCGCCACCGGCTACGGCAACTCGTTCTACGCGGCCGCGGTGCAGGCGGGGACGCGCAGCTGGACGGCCCTGTTCTTCGGCTCGCTGGACCCGGAGAACCTGATCACGGTCGACAAGCCGCCCGCCTCGCTGTGGGTGATGGAGCTGTCCACCCGGCTGTTCGGGTTCTCCTCGTGGGCGATGCTGGTGCCGCAGGCACTGATGGCCGTCGCCGCGGTCGCGCTGCTGTGGGCGACCGTCCGGCGGGTGGCCGGGCCGGGTGCGGGACTGCTCGCCGGGGCGCTGCTGGCCCTGACCCCCGTCGCGGCGTTGATGTTCAAGTACGACAACCCGGACGCGCTGCTGGTGCTGCTGCTGGTCGTGGCCGGGTACTGCATGGTGCGGGCGCTGGAGCGGGCGAGCACCCGGTGGATCCTGCTCGCCGGGCTGGCGATCGGGTTCGCGTTCCTGGCCAAGGAGCTGCAGGCCTTCCTGGTCGTCCCGGGGCTGGCGCTCGCCTACCTGTGGGCGGCGCCCACGGCGCTCCGCAGGCGGATCGCGCAGCTCCTCGGCGCGGGGGCGGCGATCGTGGTCGGTGCGGGCTGGTGGGTGCTCGCGGTCGCGCTGTGGCCCGCGGCCGCCCGCCCGTACATCGGCGGTTCGACGAACGACAGCGAGCTCGGCCGGGCCTTCGGCTACAACGGCCTCGGCCGGATCTTCGGCCAGGGCCTGTTCGGCGGCCGCGGGGGAGGCGCTGCGGCCGCCGAGGCCGCCGCCGACGCCGCGGGCGGGCCCGGCGGCCGCGGTGGCGTCGGCGACTTCGGCGGCTTCGGTGGGATGGGGGGCCAGGCCGGGATCCTGCGGATGTTCGAGTCCCAGGTCGGCGGACAGGTCTCCTGGCTGCTCCCGGCGGCGCTGATCCTGCTGGTGGCCGGGCTGTGGTTCACCCGGCGGAGTCCGCGCACCGACCTCACCCGGGCCGCGTTGCTGCTCTGGGGTGGCTGGACCGTGGTCGGCGCGGTGGTGCTCAGCCTCATGCAGGGCACCTTCCACCCGTACTACACGCTCGTGCTGGTGCCCGGCATCGTCGGGCTCGTGGTGGTGGGCGGCAGGCAGGCCTGGCTCGCCCAGGCGACGCTCCTCGGGAGGCTCGTCCTCTCCGGCACCACCGTGGTGACGGCGGTGTGGTCCTTCGTGCTGCTGGACCGGACCCCGCAGTTCCTGCCGTGGCTGCGCTGGACGGTCCTGCTGCTCGGTGTGGTGGTCGGGCTCCTGCTGTGGATCGTGCTCGCGATCCCGTCGGCCCTGCGGGGACGGCTCGGGGCCGCGGTGCTGGCCGCCGCCGTCGTGGTCGGCGTGGCCGGTCCGGCCGCCTACGCCGTCGAGACGGCGCTGACCCCCCACCGCGGTGGCGGCGTGACCGCGGGCCCGGCCGTCGCCACGGGCGGCGCCGCCTTCCGTGCGGCCGGGGGAGCGGCGACCGCCGCCGGTCGGGCGCGGCTCGCCGCCGGTGGCGGTGGGTTCGGTGACGCCGTCCCGAACGGACAGGTCGCGACGCTGCTGGAGACCGCGGGGACGCGCTGGTCGGCGGCCACCGTCGGCTCGTCGGCCGCGGCCTCGCTGGAGCTGGCGAGCGGCACCGCGGTGATGGCCGTCGGCGGGTTCACCGGGTCCGACCGCGCGCCCACGCTGGCCGAGTTCCAGGCCGACGTCCAGGCCGGGCTCGTCCACTACCTCGTCCTTCCCGAGGGCGGGGGCACCCGGGGCGGCGGAGTGGGTGCGGCCATCACCCAGTGGGTCCAGCAGCACTACGCTGCCGACACGGTCGGCGGACAGACCGTCTACGACCTGACCGCCCGATGAGCCGGACCCGTCGACCTGCACCGCAGGCCCGTCCGGAGCAGACTCGGCGACGGCGCCGACGAGGGCGCCGACCGTTCGACTCAGGAGGTCACGATGGGGATCATCGTCGCGCTGTTGGTGCTGTGGCTGGTCGTCGTGGTTGTCGGATTCATCGTGAAGTCGCTGTTCTGGCTCGCGATCGTGGGCATCGTCCTGTTCGTGGCGACCGGTGTCGTCGGGGCGGTCCGCCGCCGTGCGATGCGCTGACGACCCGGCGGTGAGTGCGCTCGCGGCGGTCCCGCCGCTGACCTGGGCACGGGTCGGGACGGCGTGGCGGTTCGAGCCGGGCGTCGTCGCGGTGGCGGCCGTGCTGGGCGGCGGCTACGCGGCCGGTGTGCGGCGGCGTCCGGGCTGGCCGCGGTCCCGGTCGTGGTGCGCGGCGGTGGCGGTGGCGCTGCTGCTGGTGATCGGGTGCTCGTTCCTCGGTGTGTACTCCGACGTGCTGTTCTGGGTGCGGGCCACGCAGAACATCCTGCTGCTGATGGTCGTCCCGATGCTGCTGGCCGCCGCCGCGCCGCTGACCCTGCTGGCGGCCACGATGCCCGCCGGGGCGCGGCGGCGGTGCAGCCGGGTGCTGCACTCCCGACCGGCGGTGTGGGCGACCCTGCCGCCGGTGGTGTCGCTGGTGCTGGTGGTGCCCATCCTGGTGCTCTACCTCAGCCCGCTCTACGAGCAGACCCTGCGCAGCGCCGCCGTGTCGGCGGTCGCGGGCACCGTGCTCGCGCTGTCGGGGTTCGTGTACTTCTGGACGCGCTTTCGCATCGATCCCGTCCCGCGTGCGGGGTCGCACCTGGTCACCTTGGCGATCACGATCGTCGAGATGATCGGGGACGCGGTGCTCGGGCTCGTCGTGTGGCTCGGCCCGTTGATCGCGGTCGGCTTCTACGCCGCGCTCGGCAGGCAGTGGGGGCCGGACCTGCGGACCGACCAGGTCCTCGGGGCCGGCGTGCTGTGGGCGGGTGGTGACGTCGTGGGTCTGCCGTTCATCGGCGTCGTGGTCGCCCGGATGGCCCGCGAGGACGAGGCCCACGGCCGCCGGGTGGACGCCGAGCTGGACCGGGCGGCCGCGGCAGCCGAGACCGAGACCGAGCCCGAGGCGGGCCCGGTCCCGTCGCGGCTGTGGTGGGAGGACGACCCGCAGCTCGCCGACCGCTTCCGGCGCCCGCTGCCGTGACCCGGCCGCGTCTTGCCGTGCGTTAACCCGCCGCTGACCGAACGGTGGGGACGCCGCTCCTACCCTCCGGCACGGGTGATCGGCGACGGGAGGTCGGGCATGGGGTCCGGGTGTCGGGACGGGAGCAGGCGCGGCCTGCCGCGGCGGGCGTTCGTGGGGTTGCTGGGCCTCGGCCTGGCCGCCTGCTCGGCGCCCGCGACCGGCGGCGGGCAGCCGGCCGGAGGCCCCACACCGGCGGCCCCGGCGGTCCCGGCGCTGCCGCCGATCCCCGCCGCGGTGCCCGGTCGGTCGACGACGGTCTCCTCCGGTCCGGCCGACGGCTCCCGGGTCGCCCTGACCGTGGACGACGGGACCTGCGCGGACTGCGTGGCGGGGTACGTCGAGTTCGCGCGCCGGACGGGGACCCACCTGACCTTCAGCCCCAACGGCACCTACGCGCGGGAGTGGGAGCCGCACGCCGCGGTCCTGGCCCCGCTGGTCGCGGCCGGTCAGGTCCAGGTCATGAACCACACCTTCACCCATCCGAAGCTGACCACGCTGGCCGACGGGGACGTCCGCGCCGAGCTCGCCCGCAACGAGGACTGGGTGCAGCGGGTCTTCGGCATCACGACCCGGCCGTACTACCGCCCGCCGTACGGCCTGCACGACGCGCGGGTCGACGGCGTCGCGGCGGACGCCGGCTGGACCCGCTCCGTGTTGTGGAACGGCTCCTACTCGGACTCGACGACCATCACCCCCGAGTTCCTGATGTCGCAGGCGGAGAAGTACCTCACGCCGGGGCGGATCGTGCTCGGCCACGCGAACCACTCCACGGTGCTCGGCCTGTTCGACCAGATCACGGACCTGATCCGGCAGCGGGGGCTCACGCCGGTGACCCTCGACGAGATGTTCGGGACCAGCCGTGCCACCGGCACCGCCTGAGCGCGGGCGGCGCCGGGTCCCCCTCCTGCGGGTGGCGGTCGCGGCGCTGTCCGCGCTGGTCCTGGTCCTGACCGGCTACGGCTGGTCGGTGTACCACTCGTTGACGGGCTCGCTCGCGACCAGCGACGTGCTCAGCGGCGCCCGGTCGGCCGACGGCGCGACGGACATCCTGCTCGTGGGCCTCGACAGCCGCACCGACGGGCACGGGAACCCGCTGCCACAGCAGGTGCTCGACGAGCTGAACGCGGGCAGCGACACCGGCACCCTGAACACCGACACGCTGATCCTGGTGCGGATCCCGGACGACCCGGGCGCGCAGGCCACCGCGATCTCGATCCCGCGCGACTCCTACGTGGACATCCCCGGCTACGGCCGGCATAAGATCAACTCGGCCTACGCGCGGGCCCGCACCGACGCCCTCGCCCGGCTCGGCGCGTCCGGGGTCCAGGGCGCCGACCTGACGACGCAGGCCGACCAGGCGGGCAGGCGGGAGCTGGTCGACACCGTCGAGCAGCTCACCGGCGCCTCGGTGGACCACTTCGCCGAGATCAACCTCGTGGGGTTCGCGGAGATCACCGACGTGCTGGGCGGGGTGCCGGTGTGCCTGAAGGCGCCCGCCCGCGACAGCTACTCGGGGGTGGACCTGCCCGCGGGTCCGCAGACCCTGCAGGGGGCGCAGGCGCTGGCCTTCGTGCGCCAGCGCCACGGCCTGCCGCGCGGTGACCTCGACCGGATCGTGCGACAGCAGGCGTTCATGGCGGGGCTGGCCCACGAGCTGCTGTCCGCACACACGCTGGCCGATCCCGGGACGCTGTCGCGGCTGGTCGCGGCGGTGGACCGGTACGTCGTCCTCGACCAGGGCTGGGACGTGCTGGGATTCGCCACCCAGGCCCAGGGCCTGTCGGGTGGGAACATCGACTTCCGCACCATCCCCACCGGCAGCCTCGCGCTGCGGACCCCGTCCGACGGCGAGGCGGTGCAGGTCGACCCGTCGGCCGTGCGCGCGTTCGTCGCGGGGCTCACCGCGCCCACCACCGGCTCGGACGACCCGGTACCGGCGGCGCCCGGGCTGGGCGGCACCACCGTGGACACGCTGAACGGCACCACCCGCACCGGCCTCGCCGCCCAGGTCGAGGCGTTGGCGGTGGCCGACGGTGCGACCGCGGGCAGCACCGCCACCACGGGGGCGACCCGCACGTCCAGCGTCCGTGCGCACACCGCCGCGGACCCCGCGGCCGCGGTGCTGGCGGGCGACCTCGGCGGGATCCCGGTCGTCGCGGACCCCTCGGTGCCCGCACACCGGCTCGTGGTCCGGCTGGGCGCCGACTACACCGCGCCCACCGCGCCCACTGCACCCACCGCGCCCCCGGGCGCGGCGACCCCACCGGCGACCCCACCGCTGACGGCGGCGGGCGTGCCCTGCGTGAACTAGCGCGCGACCGCCTGCTCCTCCAGGTCCGACGCTCGGGTCGTCCGCGGACGCACGAGGGTGACGCAGAGGGCGAGCCAGGCCGCGCCGAGCAGCCAGCCCGCCAGGACGTCGGTGAGCCAGTGGGCGCCGAGGTAGAGCCTGCTGAACCCGATGATCAGCGTGCCGAGGACCGCGCAGGCCGCGACCAGGGCCCGGGCGGTGGCCGAGCGGAGCCCGAGGACCGCCACGACGGCCAGCACGCCGAGCACGACGGCGGAGCCGAGCGCGTGCCCCGAGGGCAGCGAGTAGGTGGTCTCCACGGTGAGGCGGACCCCGAGCGGTGGGCGTTCGCGCTGGTAGAGGTTCTTCGTGAGGGTCACGAGCAGCCCGGCGCCCGCGGCCGCGACGACGACGAGGAGCGCGTGGCGCATCCGCTGCCGCACGAGCAGGACGAGCGCCCCCGCCGCCGCCAGCACCGTCATGCCGAGGGTGCCGCCCACGGTGCTGACCGCGCGCAGGAGGGTGTCGAGCCCGGGGGTGCGATGGGCGACGAGCCACGCGAGCACGGGGGCGTCGGCCCAGGCGAGCGGTGCCGGGTCGGCGACGGCGTCGACGACCCCGGCGTACAGCGCGAAGCAGACGGCGGCGACACCGAGGCCGGCGAGCACGCCGGGCGGCACGCGGCGCCGCAGCGCGACCACGGCGACCAGCCAGGCGGCCATCAGCGACAGGCCGAGGACCAGGGTCGCGTCCGCGGTGCTCATCGCGCGGTCCCGGCGACGAGGGCCCGTCCGCGGGTCGAACGGCAGGGGGCGGAGGACGGCGGCGTCGTCATGTCGTCGACGCTACGAACCGGCGGGTGCGGGCCCGACCAGGGGACGGTTAGCGCTCGGGAAAGTCCGGGTCCGCGGGCAGCAGCAGGGTGAAGGTCGGCGGGGTGGTGCGGGTGAGGGCCAGCCGCCCGCCCTGGGCCTCGGCGAGGCTGCGGGCCAGCGCCAGCCCGATCCCGTGTCCCGCGGCGTGGGGCGCGCGGCGGGCGAAGAGCTCGGTCTCGGGGACGACGATGCCGTCGCCCCGGTCGGCGACGTCGATCGCGACGGCGCCGCCGAGGTCCCGCACCGCGACGGTGACGGGCTCCCGGCCGTGGCGGACGGCGTTGTCGACGAGCACCGCCACCACCTGGCGGACCGCGGCCGTGGACGCCCACACCGCGGGCAGGTCGGGATCGGCCGCGATCCGCAGGTCGTGTCCCGCCCACCCGCGGTCGAGCTCGGCGAGCAGGGCCGGGAGGTCGAGGGCGGTCCGCACCGTCTCGGTGTCGCGGGCGAGCGCGAGGAGGTCCTCGATCGTGCGGTGGAGCCCGTCGGCGGCCCGGACGGCCTCACGCATGGCCGCCCGCGGGTCCGTGTCCGGGTCCTCCAGCGCGGTCTCCAGGGTCAGCCGGAGCCCCGCGAGCGGGGTGCGGAGCTGGTGGGAGGCGTCGGCGGTGAAGGCGCGTTCGCGGGCCACGAGGTCGCCCAGTCGCTGGGCGGTGGCGTCCAGGTCCGCGCCCACCGAGTCGATCTCGGGGATGCCGACGGCGGGGGAGCGGACGGTGAAGTCGCCGTCGCCGAGGCGCCGGGCCGCGCGGGAGAGCTGTTCGAGGGGACCCGCGAGCCTGCCCGCCTGGCGGCGGGCCACGAACCAGACCGCGGCCAGCGCCGCGGCGGCGAGGGCCAGCATCGCGGCCCAGGAGAGCCCGATCTTCGCGTACGACTCCGTCGGGGGCACGGTGACGCGGATCGCCCCGGCCCGCGGGTCGTCCCCGGTGACCGGGACGGCGACGATCCAGTCGTCGTCGGAGTCGCGGCCCACCGCCAGCGCGTCCGCGACCGACTGGTCCGCGGTGGCCGGTCCGCGCCCGAGCACACGGGTGCCGTCCCGGGCATACAGCGCGACGTCGGGACCGGACCCGAAGGTCGGGAGGACCGGGTCCTGGCCCTTCGCCAGCTCCACTGCCACGCTCAGCGCCGCGACGTCCGCGACCTGCGCGAGCTCGCCGCGCTCGTCGTTCTGGACGTAGGCGACCACGATCCCGGCGAGCGGGATGCCGAACAGGGCGACGGCCAGCGCGGCGGCGGCGAGGGTGAGCACGACGATGCGCCTGCGCACGGGCACCCCCTCACGGCCGGACGGTCGGGACGAGGCTACGGCCGCGGGTCGCACCGCGGTCGTCCGCTCCCGGTCTCGCTCGGTCGCCCTCACGGGGCGAGCGGGGTCTGCACGGGGTCGACGGTAGGAACCGCAGGGTTCGGGCCGGTTCCACGCGGGGCAAGCGGACGGCAAAATCAGGGCGGGTCCAGGCGGTACCCGTGCCCGCGCAGGGTGACGATGGTGGGCAGCCGCGCCGAGCCCCCGGCCTCGGCGAGCCTGCGGCGCAGCGCGGCGACGTGCACGTCGAGGGTCTTGGTCGAGCCGAACCAGTGCTCGTCCCACACCTCGGACATCAACGTCTCGCGGCTGACGGCGACGCCGGGCTCGGCGGCGAGCCGGGCGAGCAGCTCGTACTCCTTGGTGCGCAGCGTGACCTCGGTGCCGCCGACGGTGACCCGGCGGGCCGCCGTGTCGAGGGCCAGGTCACCGAGCGCGGGCGGTCCGCCCGGGGTCGCGGGTGCCCGCCGACGCAGGTGGGCGCGGACGCGGGCGTGCAGCTCGGCGAGCCGGACCGGCTTGGTCAGGTAGTCGTCCGCGCCCGCCTCCAGGCCGATGATCACGTCCATCTCCTCGGCCCGCGCGGTCAGCATCACCACCACCGCGTCGGGCTGGGCCGCGCGGAGCCCACGGCACACGGCGACGCCGTCGAGATCGGGCAGGCCCAGGTCCAGCAGCACCAGGTCCAGCGGGCCGCGGGCGGCCTCCGCGAGCGCGTCGCGGCCACGGGTGTGCCAGGCGATCTCGTGCCCGTGCGCGGCCAGGCTCGACGAGAGCGCGTGGCCGATCGTGTCGTCGTCCTCCACCAGCAGCAGCCGGGCCATGCCGGGAGCCTACGGCGACCCGCCCGGGCCGTAACGACACCGGGCGCGGAGACGACCGCCCCGGAGTGAGCCCCACCGTCGCTCTGCCGGACCGGCAGGCCGAGTTCCCATCGGGCCGGCGGTGAGGGCCGCGGCCGCGGTGCTGGTCCTGCTGCTGCTCACCGCGGGGTGCGGCTCGACGCTGGAGCGCCGCGTCGTCGACGGGGTGACCGACGGTGCGACCTCGGCACCCTTCTACCGGGTTCCGGATCCGCTGCCCGAGGCCGCGCCGGGCACCCTGATCCGCTCGGAACGCCTGCTCGGGGCCCCGGACGGAGCGGCGGCCTGGCGGGTGCTCTACCACTCCCGGGACGACCGGGGCGCCGACATCGCCGTCTCGGGCGTCGTCGTCGCCCCCACCGCGGCCCCGCCCCCGGGCGGCCGGACGGTCGTCTCGTGGGCCCACCCGACGACCGGGACCGCGCCGCGGTGCGCACCCTCGGCGGGCGACGCGCCGTTCAGCCTGATCGAGGGGCTGCAGGAGCTGCTCGCCGCCGGCTACGTGGTCGCGGCGACCGACTACCCGACGGCGCCCACCTACCTGATCGGCACGACGTCCTCCCAGGCCGTCCTCGACGCCGCCCGCGCGGCCCGCGCCGTGCCCGAGGCGGGCGCGGGGGACGGCCTGGTGCTGTGGGGGCACTCCCAGGGCGGGCACGCCGTGCTGTTCGCGGCCGAGCGCGCCGCGACCTACGCGCCCGAGCTGCGGCTGCGCGGGGTGGCGGCCGCGGCGCCCGCCGTCGAGCTGGCCGGGCTGCTGGACGCGGACATCGGGGATGTCTCGGGGGTCACGATCGGTGCCTACGCGTTCGCCGCCTACGCCGCGAACTACGGTGCGCCGCTGGACGCGATCCTGACCCCGGAGGCCGCGGCCGCGGTCCCGCAGATGGCGGCCCTGTGCCTGATCGGCCAGAACGACCGGCTCCACGCCCTCGCCGGGCCGTTGGTCGGGCACGACCTGCGGGCCGACCCGGCGACCGTCGAGCCGTGGGCGAGCCTGCTGCGCGAGAACACCCCGGGTCGGGACCGCATCCCGGTGCCGGTGTTCGTGGCGCAGGGCGGCGCGGACACCCTGGTCCGCCCCGACACCACCGCACGGTTCGTCGCCGCACAGTGCGCCGCGGGCGCGGAGCTCACGTCCGTGGTGGTCCCCGGCGCGGACCACGGCTCCATCGCCCTCGACGTCGTCCCGCAGCTGATCCGGTGGCTGGCCGCGCCGGGCGGCTCGACCTGCTGAGGAGGGGGAGCAGGTCGAGCCGCGGCGGCGGAGTCAGCCCGTGGAGAGACGGTTCTCCGCGACGGCACCCGGGTCGTAGCCGGGGTGCTGGAACATCTCGTGCAGCTGCCGCCTGCGAACGCCCATGTTGCCGCCGTCGTACACCGGGAAGCACAGGACGTCCTGCATGATCCCCGCGATCGGGGTGAGGTCGGTGTAGGCGTCGACGCCGACCAGCCGCATGGCGTCGTACACGACCTGCACCGAGGTCTCCGAGGCGAACACCTTCGTGATGTTGGCGAGCTCGCGGTCCTTGCCGCCGGTCTTGTCGAAGTGGTCCGCGGCCTTCCAGGACAGGTAGCGCGCCGCCTCGATGCGGATCTTGAGGTCGGCGAGCATGTAGCCCGCGTTCTGGTACTCGATCACCGGGTGCGGGCCGGAGCGGTTGTCGGTCTTGGCGAACTCGTAGGCGTAGTCGAACGCGGCCCGCATCCGGCCGACGCAGGCGGCGCCGATCGGGGCACAGGTCCAGGAGAACGCCGTCTTGACGATCTCCATCCCGTCCCCGGGCTTGCCGAGGATGTTGCCCGCGGGCACCCGGACGTCGGTGAACTCCAGGCGCGGCGAGATGGTCGCGCGGTGCCCGACCGTGTCGATGATCCCCGTGACCTCGATCCCCGGCGTCCCCTTCTCGATGACGATGACCGCGAGGGACTCGTGCGGCGGCTTGTCGGGGTCGGTGCGCACGACGAGGGTGAGGATGTCGGGCAGCTCCCGGTTCCAGCCGGTGCCGTTGGTCGTGTAGTGCTTCGCGCCGTTGATGACCCACTCGTCGCCCTCGAGCCGGGCGAAGGTCTGCACGCCGACCTTCGGGTCGACGGAGTCGAAGTTGGCGCCGCCGGTGACCTCGGTGAACCCGAAGGCCGCCAGCCGGGGGGTGCCGTCGGTGAACGGCCGGAGGAACCGCTCCTTCTGCTCGTGCGTGCCGAAGTGGATGATCGGCGCCAGGCCGAGCCCCGTGGCGAGGATGGCCGTCGGGGTGTTGATGTCGACCCGGGAGAGCTCCTCGGCGGCGAGGACGAAGGCGAGCGAGCTGAACTTCTGGCCGCCGTACTCGTCGGGGATCAGGGCGTTGAGAAACCCGGCATCGGCCATCTGCTGGTAGAACGGCTTGATCGCGTAGAACCGCTCCTCCGGGCCCGGGATGTCCGCGAGTGCGGCGGCGACCCCGCTCAGTACACCGTCGGCGAACTGCCGTGCACCCGCACGTACCTGCAGCTGCTGCTCGTCCAGGCTGAAGTCCAGTGGCATGGCCATTCCCTCGTGAACCGGCTCCGGCCCGGCCGGCCGGAGCGACGGTCGCAGTGTCGGACGAGGGGAGCCGCTCCTACTTGGACGAGACTGCGAGCGGACTGGAACCGATGTGCACACCTTCGCGCCTGCGCGCGCGGTACTCGCCGGGCAGACAGCCCAGCTGGGCCTTGAACACGCGGTTGAGGTGCGAGAGGTCGCAGAACCCCCACCGCGTGGCCGTGTCGGTCAGGGAGAGGCGTGCGGTGGCGCGGGTCAGCTCCTCGGCGCAGCCCTCGACGCGCAGCGCCATGACCGTCTGCGCGTAGGTGCGCTCGCCGCCCGCGTAGAGGCTGTGCAGCTTACGGACGGAGATGCCGAACCGCCGCGCCGTCCGCGCGGCCGAGAGATCGGTCGCGGTGCGGAGGTTCGCGGCGAGGTACCGGTTGATCGAGGCGCGCAGCGTCGCGTCCAGCGAGTCCCGGCTGGTGTCGCGCAGCCGGTCGTTGCCGCTCGCGGCCGCCGCGAGGAGGGCGGTGTAGGCGGACTCCGCGGCGTCGATGCCGGCGACGTCCAGCGAGTCGAGGTTCTTCCAGGTCGAGATCATCGTCGAGGCCACGATCGAGGCGAGGCCGTTCGCGCGGGCGTCGTGGGTGATCGAGGTCGCCCCCTCGGGGTCCGCGAGCAGCGGCGCCAGCTTCTCGCGGGGGACCCGGAAGGACAGGACCCGCCACTCCCGGAGACCGGGATCCTCGACGAACTCCAGGTCGTAGCGGCTCGTGGTGTCGAACAGCGCGAACCCGCCGGTCGGCACGACGCACGTCCGACCCCCTTGGCGGGCGACGCAGTGACCGGCCAGCTGGAGGTTGACGAAGACCTGGTGGGAATCGGTGCGCCGGACCTCGGCCTCGCCGTGGCGGATCAGCTGCGTGCGGGAGGACACCTCGGCGCAGTTCGTCGAGGTCAGCGGGGAGGACCGCACCCAGCTGGTGAGCCCCGGCTCCTCCGGCCCGGTCGCCCGGTGCGTGGCGGTGCGGTCCGAGGTCAAGGGCGTGAAGGCCTGGCAGATGACCTCGCGCCAGTAGCTGAACTGCTCGGCCACCGGGCGGTCGTTCGTCGTCCAGTAACGCATCGCCTTCGCCTCCCCGGGCCGCGGTGGACTGGGGGCGATCGTGCCGTGTGACCGAGACCGACACCACCCCTCGGACGCTACGGTCGGTCAAGAACTCCTCACCGCGGCCGCGGTGCCGGTGTGAGGGGCGCTGCTCGGTCTGTTCGGTCTGTTCAGTGCTGCTCGGCGATGACGCCGTAGCCCTCCATGGAGCGGGTGAACGGCAGGGCGGCGCCGTCGACGAAGGTGTCCGGGGTGAACGCGCGGTCGGCCATGACACCCCAGGCCCGACGGCGCTGCATCCCGAGGTTGCCCGCGTCGTAGAGGGAGAACACGGCGGCCTCGCGGTAGAACTTGGCCATCGGGAACTTGCGGTCCAACGCGTTGACCCCGACGACCCGCATGCAGTCGAACACGACGCTCTGCATGAGGTCGCCGCAGTACGTCTTGTTCATCCCGCCCAGCGCGTGCCCCTGGCCGGGGTGGGCGTCCATGTAGTGCGCGGTCTTCCAACAGAAGTAGCGCCCGGCCTCGATCTTGCTCGCGATCTCGGTGAGCAGGTTGCCCACGGCCTGGTGGCCGATGATCGGCGCCGAGCCGCCACCGGTGAAGGTGCGCGCCCACTTCAGCGTGAACTCGTAGGCGCCCCGGGCGACGCCGACGGCCGCGATCCCCGCGATCGGCCCCGACCACGTGAAGTTCTGGTTGATCAGCAGGTCGCCCGCGCCCTCGGCCAGCAGGTTCGTCTCCGGCACCCGCGCGCCCCGGAAGGTCATGGTCACGTTCTGGCAGGTGCGGTGCGCGATCTTGTCGATCACCTCGTACTCCACGCCGGGCGTGCCCCGTTCGACGAGGACGGCGCTGAGCGCCTCCTTGCCGCCGCCGTGCCGGTCGGTCCGGACGACGCACAGCGTCACGTCCGCCCCGCCGAGGTCCCAGCCGCCCGCGTTGCACGGCCAGTGCTTCTCGCCGTGCAGGACGTACTCGCCGCGCTTGCGGTCGTGCTCGGCGAGGAGCTGGATGCCCGCGCGCGGGCTGGGGTGGTCGAAGTTGGCCGTGCCGCCGCGCTCGCTGACGGCCCAGCCCGCGAGGAACCCGCCCCGCTCGTTGCCGGTGGCCCTGCGGAGCCAGGTCTCGCGCTGCTCCTCGGTCCCGAACGTGAGCAGCGGCAGCAGGGCGAGGCCGTTGACCAGGAGGACGGTCGGGAAACCCGGGTCCACCGCGCACAGCTCCTCGATCGCGATGAGGAAGTCGACGTTCGACGCCCCGCCGCCGCCGTACTCCTTCGGCAGGAACATCGTCGTCATGCCGCGGGCGGCGGCCTGCTCGTACACCGGCCGCATCGCCACGAAGGCCTGCTGCGGGTCGGCCAGGGCGTCCGCCGCCGCGGCCGCGGGGCGGAGCACCTCGTGCGCGAACTCGCGGGCCTCGTACTTGAGCTTCCTCTGTGCCGGGGTCAGGTCGAAGTCGACGGCCACAGCG
This sequence comes from Pseudonocardia sp. WMMC193, assembly GCF_021728735.1. NCBI lineage: Bacteria > Bacillati > Actinomycetota > Actinomycetes > Pseudonocardiales > Pseudonocardiaceae > Pseudonocardia > Pseudonocardia sp. WMMC193. The sequence continues at coordinate 201,795 of NZ_JAKKDO010000003.1, forward strand.
TTCCTCCACGGTCGGTCGGGACGCCACGTCGTCGGGGCCGGGTCGTCGGGGCCGGGGCGTCGGCCCGGGAGGGCGCGGTCAGGCGCCGCCCGCGCCGTGGAGCAGACCGAGCGCGCCGCGCAGGCCGAGGTCGTTCTCGGCGATGTCCTCCAGGCTCGCCTCGTCGAGCACCGCGAAGTACGCGTCGAGCGCGCGGGCGAAGACGCTGCGCGCCCCGCAGACCCCAGCCACGCGACAGTAGCGGGCGGGGCCGAGGCACTCGACGACGGCGAAGTCCGACTCCATCGCGCGCATGACCGCGCCCACGGTGATCGTCGCCGGGTCGCGGACCAGCCGCACCCCGCCACCCCGGCCGCGCGTGGTCTCGACGAGCTCGGCGGCGGCCAGGCGGTTGACCACCTTGTCGAGGTGGTGTCGGGACACCCGGTGCGCCTCGGCCATCTCGCCCACCGACCCGCGCCGTCCGGGGGCCACTCTCAGGTAGAGGAGCACGCGCAGGGCGTAGTCCGCGTGGCTCGTGTGCTTCATGCCCTCGCTCGTCTCTCGGCTCTCCGGACGAACGGTACCCCGGCACCCCCGCCTGCGAGGGGGCCCGACCCCGCCCGGGAGGCGGGGTCGGGCCCGGACGCCGTCAGGCGACGATCGTGTCAATCGACTCGTGGTGCTTCTCGAACTTCACGTAGTCGTCCTCCATGATGGCCCGCGGGTTGAACAGCGGGTCGGCGAGGATGCCGTGCACGCGGCGGCGCTGCATGCCCATGTTGCCGCCGTCGTAGATCGGCAGCACCGAGGCCTCGCGGAGGATCTTGCCGAAGCCGTTCTTGGTCTCCAGGCTGTTCACCCCGACGATCTGCATGCACTTGAACACGCAGTCGAACATCATCTCGGTGACCTGGATCTTGTTCATCGCGCCGACCAGCTCCGCGTGCTGGTCGTGCTTGTCCAGGTAGTCCGCCGCGCGCCAGGAGAAGTAGCGGCCCATCTCGATCTTCGACGCCACGTCGCCGAGGACGTAGCCGACGTTCTGGAAGCCGATGATGGGCTTGAGCGCGCCGGCGGTGTTGCCCTTGGCGAAGTCGAGCGCCATCTCGTAGGCGGCCCGGGCCATGCCGACCGCGGCGATGGCGGCGATCGGGCCGGACCAGGCGAAGTTGCGGTTGATGACCAGGTCGCCGTTCCCGGCCGCACCGGGCAGCAGGTTCGCGGCCGGGATCCGGGCGTTCTCGAACACGATCTCGGCGTTGGACGCCAGGCGGTGCCCGGTCTTGTCGAGGTGGCGGTAGGTGACACCCGGGGTGTCGCGCTCCAGGACCAGGGCCGAGAGGCCCTCCGTACCGCCCTTCTCGGAGTCGGTGCGCACGATCAGCGTGCCCGCGTTCACGCCGCGCTCGTCCCAGCCCGCCGAGGAGGGCCAGTACTTGCGGCCGTTGACCACGTAGTCGTCGCCGTCCCGGACGGCGATCAGCCCGACGCCTGCGGGCCGGGGCAGCGGGATGTCGAAGTTCGCGGTGCCCGCGGGGTTGCCGGGGGGCTCGCTCGCCGTCCAGCCGCCGAGGTACTCGCCGGTCGGGTCGGAGGTCGCGGCGCCCAGGAACTTCGCCTTCTGCTCCTCGGTGCCGTACCAGGCGACCGGCATCAGTCCGAGCCCGTTGCACAGGACCGTGCAGGCGAACCCGGGATCGACCACGCAGATCTCCTCGGCGGCGATCGTCAGATCGACACAGGAGACCCCGCCGCCGCCGTACTCCGCGGGCAGCATGCACATCGCGATGCCGGCCTTGTAGGCCTCGATGTAGGCGGGCTTGGTCATCTGGAAGCCCTTGAGCGGGTCGGGCTCCGCGTCGGCCTCGGCCACGATCGGCTTGAGGACGTTCTCGGCGAACGCGCGGACGTCGTACTGCAGCTTCTTCTGCTCGTCGGACATCGTGAAGTTGATGGTCATGAGAGCTCCGATGGCGTCGACAGTGTCCAGTGGGTGGTGCTCGCCCTCGTGCGGGCCGGCTCCGCGGCGAACGCGAGAACGCTCGCGAATCCGCATTGCCGGTGCGTATTTGAACCGTTGCGCTGGGGTTGCGGAATGTTCCGCGCACCTCACAGCCCCGGCGGAGCCGGTGTGAGCCCGGGCACTCGGGCCCGACGCGGACGATCAGACCGTGCGGGCGGCCAGGACCGCGGGCATCCGGCGCAGCCGCTCCAGCAGGAGCGTGGCCTCGTCCGCGGTGAGCAGCACGGTGGTGCGCAGCTCGCTGGCCCGGGCGCCCTCGTGCACGTCCACGGTCAGGTCGCGCACGCGGTAGCGGCGGCCGCGGAGCATGGTGGTGACCCGCAGGACGCCGTCGAGCCCGGCCGTGACCTCGGCGACGACGGTGTGGTGCAGGGGGAGTGCGGCGGGCAGGGGACGGTCCAGGGTGTCGGCCATGACGGATCTCCTCGAGCGGGAAGGGGGGATCCGGACCAGGTCCCGGGCAGGCGCGTCGCGCGCACCGGCCTCCTGGCTCAGCCGGCGCGCCGAGTAATGATCTCGAGCGAGACGCGGAGGTCCCGGGTGCGCATGCCAGGGACGGTACCAGCCGCGCCGCCCGCCGATCCCGTCCGCCGCGGAGGTTTGGGCCGTCGGATTCGTGGCAAGGTGGGGATCATGACGGTGCGGAGGTCCCTGCGCGCGTGGCCGGTCCTGAGGCAGCTCACCGGTGCCGACCGGCTGGGCCGCGGGGCGGCGGCCCAGTCGCCGCGGCATCGCGGCATGGTGCCGCGCACCGCGGAGGCGGACCGGGTCGCGGGCTCCGTGTGTCCCTACTGCGCGGTCGGCTGCGCGCAGAAGGTGTACGTGCGAGACGAGCAGGTCGTGCAGATCGAGGGGGACCCGGACTCGCCGATCTCGCGCGGGCGGCTGTGCCCGAAGGGCTCCGCGAGCCTGCAGCTGGTCACCGGGCCGCAGCGGCTGGACAAGGTCCGCTACCGGGCGCCCTACGCCACCGAGTGGACCGAGCTGGACCTGCACGAGGCGATGGAGATGATCGCCGACCGGGTCGTGGACGCGCGGGCCCGCGGCTGGCAGGACCGTGACGGCAGGGGCAACCGGCTCAACCGCACCACGGGCCTGGCCGCGCTGGGCGGCGCGACCCTGGACAACGAGGAGAACTACCTCCTCAAGAAGCTGTTCACCGCCATGGGTGCGATCCAGATCGAGAACCAGGCCCGTATTTGACACTCCGCCACCGTCCCCGGTCTGGGGGCCTCCTTCGGTCGCGGCGGGGCGACGGACTACCAGCAGGACCTCGCCAACGCGGACTGCATCGTGATCATGGGCTCGAACATGGCCGAGGCCCATCCGGTGGGCTTCCAGTGGGTGATGGAGGCCAAGGGCCGCGGCGCGCGGGTGTTCCACGTCGACCCGCGGTTCACGCGCACCAGCGCCGTCGCGGACACCTACGTGCCGCTGCGCGCGGGATCGGACATCGCCTTCCTCGGCGGCGTGATCAACTACGTGCTCGAGAACGATCTCGCCTTCCACGAGTACGTCGCGGCCTACACGAACGCCTCGTTCCTGGTCCGTGAGGACTTCGCCGACACCGAGGACCTCGACGGGCTGTTCTCCGGCTACGACCCCGAGACCGCCACCTACGACCGCAGCAGCTGGTTCTACGAGGGGGCGGAGCCCGGCGTCGAGGACGAGGAGCGGGCCCGGTCCCAGACCCAGCCGCTGCAGTCCGGTGCCGGCGGAGCGGGGGGCGGCACGGCGGGGGAGGTCCCGCGCGACCCGACGCTGCAGGACCCGCGGTGCGTCTACCAGATCCTCAAGCGGCACTTCGCCCGCTACACCCCGGAGATGGTCGAACGCGTGTGCGGCACGCCGCGCGCGCAGTTCCTCGAGGTGTGCCGGGCCTGGACGGCGAACTCGAACCGCGAGCGGACCACGGCGCTGGTGTACAGCGTGGGCTGGACGCAGCACAGCGTGGGCGCGCAGTACATCCGGACCGGGGCGATCCTGCAGCTGCTGCTGGGCAACATCGGCAGGCCGGGGGGCGGGGTGTTCGCGCTGCGCGGGCACGCCAGCATCCAGGGCTCCACCGACATCCCGACGCTGTTCAACCTGCTGCCCGGCTACCTGGCCATGCCGGACGACTCGCACTCCGACCTCGCCGCCTGGATCGCCGACCAGCGCACGGGCGGCCACAAGGGGTACGGCTACGACGTCGACGCCCACCTCGTCTCGCTGCTCAAGGAGTACTTCGGAGACGCGGCCACGCCGGAGAACGACTTCGGGTTCGGCTGGCTCCCGCGCATCAACGGGGACCACGGCACCTACCGGACCGTCATGGACATGATCGACGGGAAGGTGTTCGGCTACTTCGTGCTGGGCCAGAACCCCGCCGTCGGCTCCGCGCACGGCAAGCTGCAGCGGCTCGGGCTGGCCGCCCTCGAGTGGCTCGTCGTCCGTGACCTCAACGAGATCGAGACGGCCACCTTCTGGCAGGACTCCCCGGAGGTCGAGACCGGCGAGATCGTCCCCGAGCGGTGCCGCACCGAGGTGTTCCTCATGCCCGCGGCCTCGCACGTGGAGAAGGAGGGCACCTTCACCCAGACCCAGCGGATGCTGCAGTGGCGCACCAAGGCCCTCGAACCGACGGGCGACCGCCGCTCCGAGCTGTGGTTCGCCTACCACCTGGGCAGGCTGGTCCGGGAGCGGCTCGCGGACTCCACCGACGAGCGTGACCTGCCGATGCAGAAGCTGGCCTGGGACTACGCGACCGAGCCGGGGCCGGACGGGCCCGGACCGTGGGACGAGCCGTCGGCGGACGACGTCCTGCGCCGCATCAACGGCTACGACCTGACCACCGGCGAGCTGCTGTCGAGCTACCTGCCGCTCAAGGCGGACGGGAGCACGTCGGCGGGCTGCTGGATCTACACCGGGGTCTACGCCGACGGCGTCAACCAGGCCGCGCGCCGCACGCCCCACACCGAGCAGGGCCCCTACGACGCCGAGTGGGGCTGGACCTGGCCGCTCAACCGGCGGGTCCTCTACAACCGGGCCTCGGCCGATCCCGAGGGCAGGCCGTGGAGCGAACGCAAGAAGCTGGTGTGGTGGGACGCCGAGCGGGGCGAGTGGACCGGGCACGACGTGCCGGACTTCCCGCGGAACACCCCGCCCGGGCACGTCGCGCCGCAGGGGTCCACCGGGCCCGACGCGCTCGGCGGCGACGACGCGTTCATCATGCAGGCGGACGGCAAGGCCTGGCTGTTCGCGCCGCACGGCGTGCTCGACGGCCCGCTGCCCACCCACTACGAGCCGCACGAGTCGCCGATCCGCAACCCGCTCTACACCCAGCAGGGGAACCCGACGCGCGTGGTCTACGGGCGCCCGGACAACCCGTCCAACCCCGCTCCGCCCGAGGGCGGGAGCGAGGCCTTCCCGTACGTGCTCACCGCGGCGCGGCTCACCGAGCACCACACCGCGGGCGGGATGAGCAGGCAGCTGCCGTACCTGGCCGAGCTGCAGCCCGCGCTGTTCGTCGAGGTCTCGCCCGAGCTGGCCCGCGAGCGCGGGCTCGAGCACCTGGGGGAGGCGCACGTGGTCACCAGCCGGGCGGCGGTGCAGGCCCGGGTGATGGTCACCGACCGGATGCGGCCGCTGCGGATCGACGGCCGCACGATCCACCAGGTCTGGCTGCCCTACCACTTCGGCCACACGGGCCTGGTGCGCGGGGACGTCGTGAACGACCTGTTCGGCGTCGTCGAGGACCCGAACGTCTTCATCCAGGAGAGCAAGGTCGCGACCTGCGACGTGCGGCCGGGCCCCCGGCCGCGCGGGGCGGCGCTGACCGCGCTGCTGGAGCAGGTCCGGGCCGCGGCGGGGGTCACCGTCGAGACGGGGACGCGCATCGCCACGGCGATCGGGACGCCACACGTCGAGGAGGACTCATGAGCAACCGGTGGTCGGGTCCGTTGCACGACGTCGCGGCCGACGCGGGGCACGTCGACCCGCCACCGCGGGTGGGCTTCTTCACCGACACCTCGGTGTGCATCGGCTGCAAGGCCTGCGAGGTCGCCTGCAAGGAGTGGAACGCCGTCCCCGAGGACGGCCTGGACCTGCTCGGCATGTCCTTCGACAACACCGGCGCGCTCGGGGCGGACTCGTGGCGGCACGTCGCGTTCGTCGAGCAGCCGCGCAGGCTCGGCCACCAGGAGACCGGGTTCGCGGGCCTGCCGACGGGACCCAGTGGCATCCCGGAGACCGCGGTCGCGGTCGAGCCGCGGCTACGGGAGGCGCCGCGCGGCGGGGCCGAGCTGGGCACGAGCCCGCTGCCGGGGCGGACGGAGCCGCAGGCACTCGGCATGCCCGGTTTCGACCGGCCCGGGGACGCGACCGGCGCCGAGTCGCGCACGGACTTCCGCTGGCTCATGGCCAGCGACGTGTGCAAGCACTGCACCCACGCGGGCTGTCTGGACGTGTGTCCCACCGGCGCCCTGTTCCGCACCGAGTTCGGCACGGTCGTGGTGCAGCAGGACATCTGCAACGGCTGCGGCTACTGCGTCTCGGGCTGCCCCTACGGCGTGATCGACCGCCGCGAGGGAGACGGCCGGGCGCAGAAGTGCACCCTCTGCTACGACCGGCTCTCCGGCGGGCTCGAACCGGCCTGTGCCAAGGCCTGCCCCACCGACTCCATCCAGTTCGGCGAGCTGGACGAGCTGCGCGAACGTGCCGCGCGCCGGGTCGAACAGCTGCACGAGCTCGGGGTGCCCGAGGCGCGGCTCTACGGGCACGACCCGAACGACGGCGTGGGTGGCGACGGCGCCTTCTTCCTGCTGCTCGACGAGCCCGAGGTGTACGGCCTGCCGCCGAACCCGGTGGTCCCCACCCGGGACGCCGCGGCGATGTGGAAGCGGGCGGGGCTGGCCGCGGCGGCGTTCGCGGTCGCGGGCGTGGCCGCGTTCCTGGGGGAGGGGCGGCGGTGACCGGTCCGGACGAGGAGCGGACCGCCGCCGAGGCCGGGGTCGTCGCGGAGCGGCCCAGCGACGCGGGTGGCAGCGCGGCCCGCGAGGCGGAGATGTTCCAGGGTGGCCGCAGGCGGCAGGGCGGGGAGCAGACGGTCGTCCCCGAGGCGGAGTTCGAGTCCTACTACGGCCGTCCCGTCCTGAAGCCGCCGGTGTGGGAGTGGAAGATCGCCGCCTACCTGTTCTGCGGGGGCCTCGCGGCGGGATCCTCGGTCGTCGCGGCCGGGGCGGACCTGACGGGCCGCGCCGCGTTGCGCCGCTCCGCGCGGCTCGGGTCGTTGGGCGGCCTGCTGGCGAGCCTGTACTTCCTGGTCACGGACCTGGGTCGCCCCGCGCGGTTCCACCACATGCTGCGGGTGCTCAAGCCCACCTCGCCGATGAGCGTGGGCACCTGGATCCTCAGCGCCTACGGACCCGGGGCCGGGGCCGCCGCCGTCGCCGAGCTCGTCCCGCGCCGGTGGCGCCGGACCTGGCCCGCCCGTCTGCTGCAACGGCTGGCGCGCCCGGCGGGGCTGGGCGCCGCGGCCACGGCGCCGGGCGTCGCGTCCTACACCGCGGTGTTGTTGTCGCACACCGCCGTTCCCGCGTGGAACGAGGTCCGGGACGAGCTGCCCTTCGTGTTCGCCGGGTCCGCCGCGGCCAGTGGCGGCGGCCTCGGCATGGTGGCCGCGCCGGTGGCCGAGGCCGGCGGCGCCCGGGGGTTCGCCGCGGCCGGGGCGGCCACCGAGCTGCTCGCGTCGCGGATCATGGAACACCGGCTCGGGCTGGTCGGCGAGGTCTACCGCACGGGCCACGTCGCCCGGCTCCGCCGCGCCTCCGAGGTGCTCACCGCGGCCGGCCTGGTCGGCACCCTGACGGTGGCCCGGCGCGGCCGCGCCGGGGCCGCGGCCTCGGGTCTGGCGCTCCTCGCCGGCAGCGCGCTGCAACGGTTCGGGGTGTTCGAGGCCGGTGTGGAGTCCACGAAGGACCCCCGCTACGTCGTGATCCCGCAACGCGGCTAGCCCGTGCGTGGTAAGTGGTGCTCTGGCACCACTTACCACGCACGAGCGCCGCAGGTCGACCGCGCCGGACCGCGCCGGACGACGGCGGGTCGCGGCCGGGCGAGAGGTACCCCGGCGCCGATGGCGTCTTCTCATCACGGCCTCGTCGTCGTGGGCACGGGGTCCGGGAACATGGTGGTCGACTCGTCCTCACGACGCGGCGGGCTACGCGTCCGCTACGCCCAGGGCCGCGTGGTGATCGCGGAGTCCTTCGCCTCGCCGTACTCCTCGCGCAGCGCGGGCAGCAGGGTGGTCCGCGCGAACTCCAGGTAGTCGGGCTGCATCTCCCCGCCGATCTCGACGAGCGCGACATGCGTGAAGCCCGCGTCGACGAACGGGCGCACCGCCTCGACGTGGGCGGACACGTCCGGGCCGCAGGGGATCGCCGCGGCGACGTCCTCGCGCCGGACGAACTCGGTGGCGGCGGCGAACCCGGCGGTGCCGGGGAGCTCGGCGTTGACCTTCCAGCCCCCGCCGAACCAGCGGAAGAGCGCGTGGGCGCGGTCGGTGGCGGCCTCGGCGTCGGGCCCCCAGCTGGTGGGCTGCTGCCCGATCTTGGGCAGGTCCGTCCCGGCGGCGGCGTCCCACCGCTCGACCAGGCCGGGCTCGGGCTGCACGGCGACCATGGCGTCGGCGACCGGGGCGTAGCGGTCGATCGACCGGGCGCCGGAGACGGCGATCGCGAGCGGGACGCCGCCCTCGGGCAGGTCCCAGATCTTGGCGGAGTCGACGCGGTAGTGCGGGCCCTCGTGGGTGACGTACCCGCCTGCGAGGAGCCTGCGGATGACGGTGACGGCCTCGTCGAGCATGTCCTGGCGGACGTCGGCGGTGGGCCATCCCCGCCCGACGACGTGTTCGTTGAGGTTCTCCCCGGAGCCGAGCCCGAGGGTGAAGCGGCCCTCGGACAGCAGGGCCACAGTGGCGGCCTTCTGCGCGACGACGGCGGGGTGGTAGCGCATGATCGGGCAGGTCACGTAGGTCATCAGGGGGAGGCGCTCGGTGGCGGTGGCGACCGCGCCGAGCACGCTCCACGCGTAGGGGGCGTGGCCCATCTCGTCGAGCCACGGGAAGTAGTGGTCGCTCATCACCGCGAAGTCGAAGCCCGCGCGTTCGGCCCCGACGGCGTCGGCGACGAGGTCGCGCGGCCCGCGCTGCTCGGTCATCAGGGTGTAGCCGAAGGAGGTCATGGCGGTCGGTTACCCGCGATCCGGCCTCTCGCACCCGGGGCCGGGCCGCCGAGTACCGGGTCGTGTCCCGGGTACCCGGCGGCATGGTGGAACGCATCGACACCGTCGTGCTCGACGTCGACGGCACTCTCGTGGACACGAACTACCAGCACGCCCTGAGCTGGTACCGGGCGTTCCTGCGGTTCGACGTCGTGCTGCCGGTCTGGCGGCTGCACCGGGCGATCGGGATGGGCGGTGACCAGATCGTGCCCGCGGTGGCCGGGTCCCGGTTCGAGCAGGAGCACGGCGACGACGTGCGCGCGGCCTGGGCCGAGGAGTTCGAGGCCCAGCTCCCCGAGATCCGGGCCTTCGACGGCGTCCGCGACCTGCTCACCGCGTTGCGCGGGACCGGGGTGCGGGTGGTCCTGGCCAGCTCGGGTGCGCCCGAGCACGTCGACGTCTACCTCGACCTGTTCGACGGCCGCGACCTGGCCGACGCGTGGACGACGAGCAAGGACGTCGACCGGACCAAGCCCGAGCCGGACCTGCTCCACGCGGCGGTCGAGCGGGTGGACGGACGGCGGGCGATGATGGTCGGGGACTCGGTGTGGGACTTCGTGGCGGCGGGCCGGGCGGGGTGGCCCGGTCTCGGCGTGCGCACCGGCGGGTTCTCCGCGGGCGAGCTCCGGGAGGCGGGCGCCCGGGAGGTGTACGACTCCCTCCCCGAGCTGCAGGAGGGCCTCGTCCGCGAGCTGCGCGGGTAGGCCAGGGTGTGCGGGTGACCCTCTCCCTGCGGCGGCTCCGCCGCTCCGTGCGCGCGGGCCGCTCCGACGCGCCCGGCCCCGCGATCGACCTGCTCGGCCGGATCGGGCTGGTCTCCTACGGCGTCGTGCACCTCGTGGTGGCCTGGCTGGCCGTGCGGGCGGCGCTGGGGGCGCCGGAGGGCTCGGCCGACGCCCAGGGCGCGGTCGCCGAGATCGCCGCGACCGGGGCCGGGGCGGTGGGCCTGGTGGTGATCGCCGTGGGGCTCGTCGCGTTCGCGGTCTGGCAGCTGTCGGCGGCGTGGTGGGGGTTTCGCTGGGTCTCCGGCGGCGAGCGGGTGCGCAAGCGGGTCGGCGCCGTCTCGAAGGCCGCCGCGATGCTCGCCCTCGCCGGTGTGACGGTGGCGTTCCTGTTCTCCGGCAGGCGCTCCGGGGACGCGGGCGCACGCGAGACGGTGGCCGACGTCCTGGTGCTGCCCGCGGGCAGGCTGCTGGTCCTGCTCGGCGGGGTGGTGATCGGGATCGTCGCGGTCACCATGACCTACACCGGGGTCCGGCGGACGTTCATGGGCGACCTGGACGTCCGGCGGGTGCCCCCGGCGGTGCGGCGCCTGATCGAGGTGGTCGGCGCGCTCGGGCACGTCGCCAGGGCGGTGGCGCTGGCCGTCGTCGGGATCCTGGTGGTGACCGCGGCGGTGGCCTCGGACGCGGAGCGGGCCGGCGGGCTCGACGCCGCGCTGCGGGCCCTCGCCGAGACCCCGCTCGGACCGTTCCTCGTCGTCGCCGTGGCGCTGGGCTTCGGGGCGTTCGGGCTCTACTGCGTCGCGGACGCGGCGCTGCGCCGCGCCTGACGCGCCCCGGTAGAGCGCGGTCCGCCCGGACGTCGGGTGGCGCGGAGGACGGGGTGGTCGGCCTCGGTCTGCGGTCCACCGCCCAGCGCCGCGCGTCGATCACGCGGGCCGCAGGCTGCTCTCCCCACGCTCCCAGCAGGAGAGCACCTGCTCGCCCATCCGCTCGCCGAGGAACAGGCTCGCGCGGATCCCGAACACCACGTCCGCGGCCAGCTCCGGCTCGGCGGCGAGCAGCGGGGCGAGGACCTGGCGGCGCACCACCTGCTCGTGCACGGCGTCGGCCTCCACGTGCTCGTCGTAGAAGTGGATCGCGGCCGGTCCGCACCCCAGCCGTCGCAGGGCGCGCACCAGCCGCTCCGAGCCGGGCGAGGAGGTCAGCTCGACCATCGCGAACTGGCCGACCGACGCGCCGCGCAGGCGGCGGTGCAGGCCGCACAGCGACATCAGGTTGACCTCGGCGAGGGTCGCCCCGGGCACCCGGTCGGTGTGGGCGCCGTAGCGGTCGGAGAGGCCGAGCTCGGTCATCATCTCGGCGAACAGCCGGGAGTGCATGCGCTCGGGGCGCCCGGAGCCGTACTCGTCGTGCTCCACGGTGACCAGGCCCGCCTTGGCCGCGCCGGTGAGCCGCGGGATCGCCCAGGCCTGCGGGTCGGCCTCCTTGAGGTGGTAGATCGAGCGGTGCACCACGTACTCGCGCAGCTGCTCGACGGTGCCCGCGCGGTGCAGGTGGTGGGAGACCCCGCGCACGTGCGGCCCCACGGGCTCGACGAGCAGGGCCTCGACCTCGGCGTCGACGTCCGCGCCGGGCCGGACGTCGGCGCGCAGCGCGGCCAGGAAGCGGGTCTCGAGGCCGCGGCGCAGGGCCAGCAGGTCGGGGTCCCACTCCAGGGCGTCGTCGACCCCGGCGAAGCCGCGGTAGTGCAGCTCGTAGCAGCAGTGCAGGGCGAGCTGCAGGTCGTCGCCGTAGGGGTCCGCGGCGGCCGGGTCGACGGCGGCGGGTCGGCCGCCGCGCAGGGCGTCGAGGACCGCGGAGGACAGCGGTCCGCGGGCGGTGGGGAGCACCTGGCCCGCCAGGGCGGTGGTCATGCGCGTTCCTTGCGTCGGTGGGAGGCGTCGCAGATCGGGTAGCGCCTGCTGCGGCGGCAGTGGCACACGGCGGTCACGGCGCGGTCGGACCGTACGATGGTGCCGTCGGGCAGGGCCAGCTCGACCGGCCCGGTCACCAGGGCGGGGCCCTCCTCGGTGAGGGTGATGCGTGTCGGGTGCGTCGGCTCAGCCACGGCGGGCCTCCACGACGACGAGCTCCTCCAGCCGGTCGCCGGGCGCCACCAGCCCGCGGCGCTCGAGCAGGCCCGCCCGAGAGCGCATCACCGGGCCGAAGGGGATCCGGGAGCGGTCCACGACCGTCGCGTGCAGGCCTCGGCGTTCGAGCCGGTCGAGGGTGGCCTGCGGGCCGCAGACCTGCGAGTGCACGATCATCAGGATCCCGTCGTCGGTGAGGTGGTCCGGGGCGGCGTCGCAGATCCGGTCCAGGACCGCGCGTCCGTCGGGGCCCGCGTCCCAGCTGCGGGCGGCGCGGTGTCGCGGCAGCACGGCGGCCTCGGACGGCACGTAGGGCGGGTTCGCGACGATCATCCCGAACCGCCTGCCCGCGACCGGGGCGAACAGGTCGCCGCGGTGCACCCGGACCGGGGCGCGGCGCAGCAGGCAGTTGAGCCGCGTGGTCGCGACGCAGCGGCGCGCGAGGTCGACCGCGGTCACCGATGCCGCGCCCGCCCGCCACGCGGCCAGGGCGAGGGCCCCGGTGCCGGTGCCGAGATCGAGGACGTCGCGTCCGGTGGCGGTCCCGGTGAGGTGGCCGGCGAGGAGGTCGGTGTCCGACTGGGCCCGGTACACGCCGGGCGGGCAGAGCAAGATCACGAGCGTCGTCCCTGGTGCTGTGGTGGAGGTGGCGAGAGTGCGGGCTACCCGCGCGTCGCGGGTCCAACCCGCCGGCAGGCGCCGCGCTGCGCGCCCCGGTGTTCTTCGGTAGACAGGACCCGTCATCGGCGCGGGTTCAGCCACGAGACCGCCCATCGCGATCCCGTGATGAGGAGTCCACTGTGGCGGAACGACCGGACGCCGGTGGGGTGGCGGAGCGCCCCGACCACCTGGAGCAGACGCTGACCGCGACGGCCCGCCGCGGGGCCGAGACCCTCGCCCGGACGTTGCACGCCCGCAGCGGCAGCGTCGACGACCTGGTGGCGGCCATCTGCGACCAGGCCGTGGACATCGTCGGCCCGGCGACGGCGGCGGGGGTCATCGTCGTCTCCGCCCGCCACCGGCTGACGACGGTGGCGGCGACCGGCCCGGCCCCCGCGGAGCTGGACCGTCTCCAGACCGAGACGGGCGAGGGACCCTGCCTGACCGCGGCGTCCGACCAGGTCGTGGTGCAGGTCCGGGACACGGTGGAGGAGGACCGGTGGCCCGCGTACGCCAAGACCGCGCAGCGGCTGGGCGTGCGGTCCGTGCTCTGTCTGCCGCTCGCGGCGGACGACAGGCTGCTGGGCACCCTCAGCCTCTACGCCGAGGCTCCGGAGGCCTTCGGGGACGTCGACGGCTCCGCGGTGGCACTGCTGACCGCCCTGGCGAGCATCGCGCTCGCCCAGACCCGGCTCATCGAACAGCTGCGGGACGCCCTGACCAACCGCGACCGCATCGGGCAGGCCAAGGGCGTCCTGATGGCGCGCTACGAGCTGGGGCCGGACGAGGCGTTCGCGCTGCTGCGGCAGTACTCGCAGGACCGCAACGTCAAGCTGGCCGACCTGGCCGACCGGGTGGCCGCGCACCGGGGCTTCCCGACCTGAGGCGGGCGGTTCAGGGCGGCCGCAGCTCGTCGGAGTAGGCGACCGGTTGGCGGCCCCAGTGGTCGACGAACCAGTCGTTGAGCGCGGCGGCGACCATGTCGTGCTCCAGGCACGCCGGTTCGCGCTGCAGCGCGACGGTGGCGGCGAGGTCGTCGAGGGTCATGGTCGCGCCGAGGGCGACCGAGGCGAGCCACAGGTCGGTGATGCTCATGTCGCTGAGGGCGAGACCGGCGCGGAGCGCGTGGGCGGAGAGCATCGATGCCTCGGGTCCCGGGCCGCCGTCGACACCTGTCACCCCGGAGAGGTTCCCCCGCGGACCCGGCTCGAACCGTCCGTGTCCGACCCGGCGGCCGCAGCGGCCCGGTGTCACGCGCCGACCACTCGGACGGCCGCCAGGGCCGGGACTGCCTGCAGGACGGCCGGGCGACGGCGAGCGGCGGGTGCGGGGGAGTTCATGTCCGGGTGCTACCCGGGCGCCCCGCGCCCACACCGCCCCGGTCAGACCGCGGGCCGACCGATGCCCGTCAGCGCCGGGGCGAGGTGCTGCAGCATCGCGACCCCGGTCGCGAAGTCCGCGGCGACCGGGCTCACCCGCACGTGGTCGGCACCCGCCGCCCGGTGCGCGGCGATCTGCCGGGCGATGTCGTCCGCGGTGCCGTAGGCGACGACCTCGTCGAGCACCTCGTCGGCGACCTCGTCGACGGCCCGCTCCGCGAACCCCAGGTCGCGCAGGGTGGCCGCGTACGCCGGAGCCGCCGCGTAGACCTGCCGAAGGAACGCCCGCGCGCCCTCGCGCGCGGTGTCCCGGTCCTCGCCGACGAGCGCGGGGAGTCCCACGGCCAGCAGCGGATCCGGCCCGAGCACGGCCCGGGCCTGCGCTGTGTGCGCCACCGGTTGCAGCGTGGGGATCGCGCCGTCCGCGACGTCCCGGGCGACCTCGAGCATGCGCGGGCCGTTGGCCGCCAGCACCCGGGCGTACGGTGCGTCGAGCTCGGGGGCGATGGGCACCTCGACGGGCATCCGCTCGAGGTAGGCCCGCGCGGTCGCGGCGGGTCGACGGAACTCGCGGCCCACCGCTTCGGCCTGGAACGGGTAGCCGATGCCGAACCCGGCGACGAACCGGCCGGGGAACGCCTGGGCCAGGTAGGTCGCACCGCCGTGCGCGGTCTCCGGGGCGCGGGCCCACATGTTCAGGACGCCGGCGGCGAAGGTCGCGCGCTCGGTCGCGGCGAGCAGGATCGCGAGTTGGGTCAGGCCGTCCTTGCCGCCGACCCCCTCGTTCGTCCAGATCGACGCGTAGCCCGCCCGTTCCAGGTCGCGCGCGGCCACACGCTGGTCGGGCACGGTCGGCTGCGGGGCGAAGGGGACGTTCGGCAGCATGGCGCCGACCGGGCCCAGGGACCGCTTCGCCTGCTCCACGACGGACATGGCACACCTCCTCGACACGGAAACGGCGGGGCCCGCCGTTTCTCGGTGAACGCTACGATACGGCGGACCCCGCCGTTTCGCACCCACCCTGTCCGCGTCCCCGAGGAGGTTCCGTGTCCGCACCCCGACGCGCCGACGCGCGGCGCAACCACGAGCTCATCCTCGGCGTCGCCGAAGCCGAGGTCGCCGCCCACGGGGCCGGAGCCTCGCTCGAGCAGATCGCGCGGGTCGCGGGCGTCGGTTCGGCGACCGTGCGCAGGCACTTCCCCACCCGTCGCGCCCTGTTGGAGGCGGTCTCCCGAGAGCGTGTGGAGGCCCTGCGCCGCAGCGCGATCGCCCTCGCGGAGGCCCCCGAGCCCCGGGCGGCCCTGCTGACCTGGCTCGACGAGCTCCTCGAGTACTCGGTCACCGCGCGGGGCCTCGCGCCCGCGCTCCTCGACGGTGAGCCGTTCGCCGACTCGCCCGCGAGCAGCGGCTGCGCCGTGCTGCTCGCCGACGCGGCGGATCCGCTGCTGCGGAAGGCGGTCGCCGAGGGGGCCGTCGCAGCAGACGTCACGGTGTCCGAGCTGATCACGCTGGTCGTCGGGATCGTGCTGGCCGCCGAGCACCTCGCCGACCCGGGCACGAGCGCCCGCCGGCTCCTCGGTCTCGCGGTGACCGGGCTGGCGCCCGCCGGCTGAGGGGGCTCAGTCGGTGCGCTGCATCGCGTCGTCGACCTCGGCGAGGATGCCGCGCATGGCGGTCTCCGCGGCGGCCGCGTCACCCGCCTGGACCGCCTCGGCGACGTCCGCGTGCAGGCGGATGGCGGCAGGCTCCGGTCGGCTCGGCATGAGGTCGTGGCGGGTGCGGCCCGCCAGCACCTCGGCGACCATGCCGGAGAAGGCGGCCAGCATCTCGTTGCCCGAGGCGGCCAGCAGCGTCGAGTGGAAGCGGACGTCCGCCTCCAGGTAGGGCTCCAGCTCGCCGGCCCGCCCGTGCACGGCCATGTCCATCACCGCGCGGGTCAGCTCGCCGCACTGCTGCGGCGTCGCGTGGGTCGCGGCGAGCCGGGCGGCCACCGGCTCGACGCCGCCGCGCAGCTCGGTGAGGGTCCGCAGCTGCTCCTCGCGGCCGGGCCCGTCGAGCCGCCAGCGGATGACCCGCGGATCGTGGACCTGCCACTGCGAGCGCGGGGCGACGGTCACGCCGACCCGGCGCCTGCTCGTCACCAGTCCCATCGACTCCAGGACCCGCACGGCCTCGCGCACGACGGTGCGGGACACGCCGAACCGGGTACCCAGCTCCTCGGTGAGCACCGTCTGTCCGGCGGCGAGCCCGCCGCCGGTCACGAGCAGGCCCAGCTGGTCGAGCACGTCTCCGTGCAGCGACTCCCTCGGCTCCGACACCGGCGAATCATCACACTCGCAGCAGGTCGAACGCCAATTCGTAGGATCTGATTCGATCCAGCGTTGCATAAATACTACTTATCGTTCACGCTCGACGAAGCCGTCAACGAACGACGCCGAGAGGACAGCGACGTGCCACTCCCCACCGCGAGCGAGACCCCACCCCTGGTCACCGTCATGGGGGTCTCCGGGTCCGGCAAGACCACCGTCGGCGCCGCGCTCGCCCAGCGCCTGCGCGTGCCCTTCGCCGACGGCGACGACTTCCATCCGCAGGCGAACGTCGCGAAGATGGCGGCGGGCACGCCGCTGACCGACGCGGACCGCGTCCCGTGGCTCCACGCGCTCGCCGACTGGCTGGCGGCCCACGAGCCCACCGGCGGGGTGCTGAGCTGCTCCGCGCTGCGCCACGACTACCGGGACGTGCTGCGCTCGGGTTCCGCCCGGACCGTGTTCGTGCACCTCGACGGCTCGCCCGAGGTCGTCGCGCGGCGGGTGGCGGGCAGGCCGGGGCACTTCATGCCCGCCTCGCTCGTCGAGTCGCAGTTCGCCACGCTCGAGCCCCTCACCGCCGAGGAGTGGGGCATCACCGTGGACCTCGACCAGCCGGTCGACGTCCTCGTCGAGACCGCCGCCACCGCGCTGCGGACCGGGGCGGTGTCGGCATGAGCACCCTCCTCCTCGCGGCCGACGCCGCGGCCCCCACCGCCTCGGGCGGCAGGCTGGTCGCCGCGGCGCTGATCGGCATCGCCGTGCTCGTCGTGCTCATCACCCGCTTCAAGATCCACCCGTTCCTCGGGCTGACGATCGGCTCACTGGTCGTCGCGGGGATCGCGGGAATGCCCCTGGCCGACTCCGTCACGAGCTTCACCAAGGGCTTCGGCAGCACGGCCGCGAGCGTCGGCACGCTGATCGCGCTCGGCGCGATGTTCGGCAAGCTGCTGGCGGACTCCGGCGGCGCCGACCGGATCGTCGACACCCTCGTGGGGCGGTCGAGCCCGCGCACCCTGCCGTGGGCCATGGCCGCGGTCGGGGCGCTGATCGGGCTCCCGATGTTCTTCGAGATCGGCCTCGTGCTGCTGATGCCGGTGATCTTCCTCGTCGCCCGCCGCTCGGGGCTGTCGCTGATCCGGGTCGGCATCCCGGCCCTGGCGGGCCTCTCCGCGATGCACGGCCTCGTGCCGCCGCACCCCGGCCCGCTCGTCGCGATCGACGCACTCGGGGCCAACCTGGGCATCACCCTGCTGTTCGGGGTGATCGTCGCCGTCCCCACGGTCGCGATCGCGGGCCCGCTCTTCGCTCGCTACGCCGCCCGCTGGGTCGACGTCCCACCGCCCGCCCTGTTCGAGTCCGACGAGCCGGACGAGCCCACGAGCGGCGGCGGTACCACCACTCGCACCGAGGTCCGCAGGCCCATGTTCGCGACGACGCTCGCCACGGTCCTCCTGCCCGTCGTGCTGATGATGGGCAAGGCGCTGGCGGACATCTTCCTGCCCGGGGACACCCCGATCCGCGGCGTGCTGGACTTCGTGGGCACCCCGCTGATCGCGCTGCTCCTCGCGGTGCTGGTCGGGATGGTGACGCTGGGGCGCGGGATGGGCCTCGCCGGCGTCGGCCGCTCGGTGGAGACCGCGCTGCCGCCGATCGCCGGCATCCTGCTCATCGTCTCCGCGGGCGGCGGCTTCAAACAGGTCCTGGTCGACACCCAGATCGGCGGGCTCATCGCGGGCTGGGTCGCGGGGAGCGGGGTGTCCGTCCTGCTCCTGGCCTGGGGCGTCGCCGTGCTGATCCGGCTGGCCACCGGCTCGGCCACGGTCGCGACGGTGACGGCGTCCGGCATCCTCGCGCCGCTCGTCAGCACGCTGGACCCGGCCACCACCTCGCTGCTGGTGCTCGCGATCGGTGCGGGCTCGGTGTTCTTCTCGCACGTCAACGACGCCGGGTTCTGGCTGGTCAAGGAGTACTTCGGGCTCACCGTCGGGCAGAACCTGAAGACCTGGTCGGTGATGGAGACCCTGATCTCGGTCGCGGGTCTGGTGTTCGTGCTGCTGCTCGGGCTGATCGTCTAGCGGGGTCCCTGGGGTCTCCCGCGGGCGGCGTAGGCGATGATGGGGGGATCGTCACGTCGGACCGGAGGGCAGGATGAGCGAAGGGGCCGCCGCCCCGGGCGAGGGCCGCGATCTCCAGGTGCTCGCCCGGGTGTCCGGGGTGCTGCGGATGTTCAGCGGGGAGCGGTCGTTGATCGACCTGCCGACGGCCACCGCGGAGCTCGGGCTCAACCGCTCCACGACGTACCGCTACCTGGCCGCGATGGTGAAGCACGGGCTGCTGGTGCACACCACCGGGCAGGGGTACTCGCTGGGGCCGCTGCTCTCCCGCGTCGGCCTGCTGGCGCTGGACCGGCTGCCGCTGATCGAGCGGGCCGACCCGGTGATGCGGGAGCTGTCCGAGACGGTGCACGAGACCTCCACCCTGTCGGTGTGGGGTGGCAGCGGGCCGCTCGTCGCCCGGGTGCACGACGAGCAGAGCCGCTTCATCCGGATCTCCCTCGCGGTGGGGTCGACCATGCCGATCGGCACCGCGCAGGGGCAGCTCTTCCTCGCCCACCTCTCCGACGACCGCGCCCTCGCCCGGGCGACGAGCGCGGTGCCGGAGGCCGAGCGCGAGGCGCTGCTGGGCAGGCGGGCGGCGATCCGCAAGCAGGGGGTCGCGTTCAGCGATGCGAAGGCGGACGGCCTGCGCTGCGTGGCCGCACCGGTCTACGGCGTCGACGGGGCCCTCGCCGCCACCCTGGCCCTGGTCGGCACCGTGAACCGGATGCCGGAGACCATCGACGACGGCCGAGTCGCCGCCCTGATCCAGGCGGCCCGCTCCCTGTCCAGCAGCGCGCCCGCCTGACCGTGCCGCACCGGCGCGGTGTGGCGCGCGGCGCTCGGCCTGTCCCGCACCACCCGAGTGCCCGACGCCGACACGAGGCGCGGCTGCGCGTGCGGGAGGACGGGGCCGAGCCGGGCTCGCGCACCGCGGCGCTCGTCGCGCTCGGCGCCGAGCTCCGCGGCCCCGCTGATCGGCGAGATCCGGCTGGTCGCCGCCCGCCTGCTCGCGGCCGTCCCGGCCTGGCCCACCGCCCGGCCTCCCCGCTCTGGTCCTCGAGACCGCCGGCGACGACGCTGCCGCTGCCCACCCCGACACGGTCTGACCCCGCGAGACCCGCACCTCACACCCGCGAGTCCCCACTATGGACACGCGATGTGGACACCATGGCTCGCGTGTCGGACACCAGGGCTCGCGTGTCGAACGCCAGGGCTCGCAGGTCGGACGGGGCGGTCGGGAATCGGACACCAGGGCTCGCGAGTCGGACGGGGTGCCCGGGAGTCGGACGCCGGCGAGCCGGACGCTGACGGCCCGCGAGTCGGCCGCCAGGGCGCGCGGACCGGACGTCGCCGCCTCGAAGTCTGTCCGACTCGCGTGTCCGTGGTGGGGGACTCGCGGGTCCAGTCGCACGCGGGCGCCGTTGCCGGCCTGCGCGGTACACACCAGAGGGTCGCCGGCTCGTCGAGGCCCGCGGCGACGAGCGCGCAGCCGTGCCCGGGCAGCTGCGGAATCCGCCACGTGGAGGACGTGGGCGTGCGGAAGGTGTGCGCTCTGGGCGCCGGGCTATGAGCGCAGGGTGTAGCGGCGGCCGGTGGGGGTCGTGGTGGTGTGGTCGGTGAGGTGCCAGCCGGGTTGTTCACGCACCTGGTTGTGGAAGGCGCAGGCACCGCGGCCGTTGCCCAGGCTCGTCGGCCCTCCTTCGGACCAGCGCCTGCGATGGTCGAGGTGGGCGATCGGGGCGTCGCAGCCCGGTTCGGTGCACCGGCCCCGGTCCCGGGCCCGGATCCAGTCCGCCAGCACCCCGCCGAAGCCGCGGCGACGGGACTCACCGCCGATCACGATGCCGTCCCGGGTGACCAGCCGCCGCCACCCCACGCAGGTGGCGTGGTCGAGGAGGTCGGTGGGTCCGAACCCGGGGATCTCCGCGGGCAGCGGCGAGTCGGGGTCCAGCAGCGACTCGACGGGTACGAGGACTTGGATCTCCACCTGAGCGGGCGTGGTGGCGGCTTGTCCGGTGAGACGGGCAACAAGTGTGTCGGCCATGATCTGTCCGCGGGTGCGGGTGACCGGCTCGGCGCCGACCCAGTGTTCGGTGACCGCCTTGCGCAGCGCCGCATAACAGGTGATGGCCTGCTCCATCGGCAACAGCGCCCGCAACACCGCCATCCCGTCCTCAGCCGGAGAGATCGTGACGTGCCGATCCCGGCGGGCGGCCCGGGCTCGTTCGGCGAAGGTCTCCGGCGCCACCGCCGCCGCGACCGTCCGGGCCAGGTCGGCGATCCGCCGCACCCCGAGCAGCGGCAGATCGTGCGCGGCGAGGCGCCTGATCCAGCTCGGTCCGTTCGTCAGAGCTCAGGTGTCGGGCGGCGGCGACGATCGCGGCGACCCGACGCTCGTCCAGCTCCCCGGCCGCGAACGCCTCCCGCACCTTGTCCAGCCCGGCGTGCAGATCGCGGGCGAGTCGCAACTGGGTGCGCGCCCGGGTCGGCGAGATGCGCAGGGCGAGCCCGAGCTGCCCGACGATGCTCGCCTCGACCCGTTCAGGATCGACCAGCGCCTCCTCCAGCCGAGCTTCGACCTCCCGCTGCGCCGCCGCCCGGACCTCTTCGGCGATCTCGGCGTCGATCCGGTTCCGCAGCGCGACCAGCCGCTCGATCCGGGCGAACCCCGCGGCCCGCTCCTCGCGCGACGACACGACACCCGCCACCGTCGGAGGGTCTGCGAGGGTCGTGGTCATGCAGCCATCATAGCAGCTCAACCGACACAAAGCGAACATATGTTCGAAGAGCTGGAGCAGTCGTCATGTCTCGCCGTGCCATGTCTCAGGACATAGGTGACGAGTCTGCATCAGGACATCGGTGACACTGTGGGTGTTCTTGGTGGTGACACTTCGGCCGCGAGGCTGCGGCGGTGCCCGCCCAGGAACCCATCGATCCCCGTGTCCGACTTGCGATCTCGCAGTGGCCCGACGACGCGCCGCGCGGGGCGGTCTCGACGTTCTGCCTCGAGCACGGCATCTCCCGCAAGTCGTTCTACGCGCTGCGCAAGCGTGTCCGAGCCGAGGGGCCAGCGGCCGTGCTGGAGCCCCGGTCGCGGCGGCCGCGGTCGAGTCCGTCGACGCTGACCGAGCAGGTCAAAGCCCAGGCGGTCGCGGTGCGGGCCGCGCTCGAGGCGTCCGGGCTCGACCACGGCCCGATCAGCGTGCACGACAAGATGGCCGCGATGGGCCTGGCCTCGGTGCCCTCGACGGCGTCGTTGGCGCGGATCTTCCGCGAGACCGGTGTCGCCCGCCGCGAGCCGCGTAAGACCTCGTTTCAGAAGTCGGAGTGTCGGTCCTGTGTGGATCGCCGCGGGTAGCTGATCATGTCCGGCAATGGTGAGACGATCTTGTGTCGAGCGATTGGTCGGCGACGAGCTGTGGGCACTGGTGGAGCCACTGCTGCCCAAGCAACAGCGCAAGCCCAAGCGGGGACGGACGGGGCGGCCGCGGGTGCCGGACCGGGCTGCCCTGGCCGGGATCGTGTTCGTGCTCAAGACCGGGATCAGCTGGAACGCTCTGCCCGCCGAGCTCGGCTGCGGGTCCGGGGTGACCTGCTGGCGGCGGCTACGCGAGTGGCAGGAGGCCGGGGTCTGGGCGGAGCTGCACCGGGTGATGCTCGACCGCCTCGCCCAGCAGGACCTGCTGGACTGGTCGCGCGCGGCGGTGGACAGCGTGAGCGTGCGGGCCAAACGCCGCGGCGAGCTAACGGGGCCCTCGCCGACCGACCGCGGTGACAGCGGCCAGTCCAAGCTCCCCATAGGCGGCCATTTACCGCCCCGGTGATGGCCGGCGTTCTCCCCGCTGACGGCCAGATATCTCCCCGGTGATCCACAGCAGATGACCGGCGGCGAGGGTCTGCCGGTGAAGCGGAGCGAGGAGATCGTGGAGATTCTCGAGGCCTACGACCTCACGGGCAGTTACCGTGCGGCGGCCGAGCTGGCGGGGTGTGACCACCACACCGTGGCCCGATACGTGGCGCTGCGCGCGACCGGGGAGCCGGTGGTGGCCCGCGAGCACCGGGCCCGACCGATCGACGCCTACCTGGCCAAGATCGAGGAGCTGGTGGCCCGCTCCAACGGGCGGGTGCGCGCCGACATCGTGCATGAGCGCATCGTCGCGATGGGCTTCACCGGAGGGGAGCGCACCACCCGTCGCGCGGTGGCCGAGACGAAGGCGCGGCTGCGCGCCGGGCAGCGGCGGGTGCTGCGGCCGTGGGTGCCCGAGCCGGGTCTGTGGTTGCAGTGGGACTGGGCGGAGGGCCCACGGATCGGCGGGCGCCGGACGAACCTGTGGTGCGCGTGGCTGGCCTGGTCGAGGTTCCGGGTCGTGCTCGCGGTCTGGGACCGCACCCTGCCCACGATCGTGGCCTGCCTGGACACCACCCTGCGTCGTTTGGGTGGGGTGCCGACCTACGCGCTGACCGACAACGAGCGCACCGTCTCGGTTGTGGTTCCCCCGAAATCGTGGAGGGTTCCCTATGCCGCGTCTCGGGTGATGGCGGTGTTCTCGTAGTTGATCGGTGAGAGCCCGGCTGCGGCGCTGTGTCGTCGCCGGTGGTTGTAGAAGCCGTAGCACCAGTCGATGACCACTGCACGCGCCCTGCTGGTGGTGTCGAAGATGTTGCGGGACAGTACTTCCCACTCCAGACTGGAGAAGAACGCCTCCGCTGCGGCGTTGTCGAAGCACGACCCGACCCGGCCCATGGACTGGCGGATCTCCAGCCGCCGGCACAGCGTCGTGAACGCGGCCGCGGTGTAGGTCGACCCGCGGTCGGTGTGAAAGATCACCCCTCGGATCTGCTCCGCGCCGCCCCGGGCCGCCACCGCCATCCGGATCGCCTCACAGGCCAGCTCGGCGTTCGGGTGCAGTCCGGTGGCCGCGCCGAGCAGCCGCCGCGAGTACAGGTCGATCACGGTGGCCAGATACAACTTCCCGGCCGCGGTGGGGATCTCGGTCATGTCCCCGACCCATCTGCGGTTCGGCTCGGCCGCGGTGAAGTCCCGGCGCAGCAGGTCGGGGAACTTCGGCGCCGCCTTGTCCTGGCGGGTCAGCCCGTTACGGCGACGGATGCGGCGGGCGACCAGGCCCTGGCGGCGCATCGAGTCCGCCACGGTCTTCTCCGACACCCGCCACCCGGCCTCGCGCAGATCGGCGTGCAACCGGGGCGAGCCGTGCAACCGCTGGGCATCGTCGAACGCCGCCGCGACAGCGGCGTCCAGTTGGGTCCGGCGCCGCTCGGTCGCGGTCGTGCCACCGTTCGAGCCGTTGGCCCGGCCGAGCCACTTGTACAGCCAGGAGATCGACACCCCGAGCAGAGCGCAACAGACCGTGTGCGGCACCCGGTAGGAGGTCCTCTGGTCGGCGATGAAACGTGCCACGCTCACTTCGTCGCCTCCTTGACCCACAGGACCACGGATCGCTTGAGGACATCACGCTCCATCCGCAGCTCGGCGTTCTCCGCGCGCAGCCGCTTGAGCTCCTCGATGTCGCCGCGGGACAGGCCCTCGGTGTCCTCGCGGGCCTCGCGGGCGCGGGCCACCCAGTTGCCCAATGTGCCCTCGTTGACCCCCAGGTCGCGGGCGACCTGGGCGATCGGCTTGCCCGTCTCCTCGACGATCCGGACCGCCCCGTCACGGAACTCCCGGTCGTATCGCTTCCGTACCTCTGGCATCGCTACCCCTTATAGCTGATGCCTCCCCGATCATGGGGGAACCGCACGGTCGACCACGTCGCCGGAGTGCCGGTGCGCAATCCGGAGATCGTTCATGTCGCCCGCCACTACGGGATGACCATCCGCACCTGCGTGCCGGCCGACCCGCAGACCAAGGGCGGCAGCGAGGCGACGGTGCGGATCTCCAAGGCCGACCTCGTCCCCACCGAGGTCAACCTCGCCGACGAGTACCGCGTGTTCGGCCAGCTCGAAGCCGCCTGCCGAGGATGGTGCGAGAAGGTCAACACCCGCCCGCACCGCGAGACGAGGCGGCCGCCGGTGGAGATGCTCGCCGAGGAACGCCTGCGCCTGCACCCCTTGCCTTCCACTCCGTTCACGGTCGCGTTCGGCACCACCCGTCGGGTGAACTGGGACGCCACCGTCTCGGTCGAGGGCGTGCGCTACTCGGTGCCCCACGAGCTGGTCGACACGCGGGTCTGGGTCCGCTTCCACGGCGACGACCTCATCGTCACTGCCGTCGGGCAGGACGGGCCGGTCCAGGTCGCACGGCACGGACGGTCGACCCCGGGCAGCCCGGTCATCGACGACGCGCACTACCCGCCGCGCACCGCCGCGGCGAACGCGCACGGCGAGCGGACACCGCGGGCCACCAGCGCTGCGGAGGCGGCGTTCCTCGCGCTCGGGCCGGGCGCTGCGGCCTGGCTGGTCGAGGCGGCCGCGGCCGGGGCCCGCGGGGTCCGGCGGAAGATGACCGAGGCCGTCGCGCTGGCCAAGCTGCACCCGCCCGGGCAGGTCGACCAGGCCCTGGGCACCGCGGCGATCGCGGGACGGTTCGCCGAGAACGACCTGTTGCGCATCCTCGCCCACCAAGCCGGGGAGACCGTCGCCAAGCCCGCCACGCAGGCGAGTGAGACCCACAGCCTCCAGCCGGGCACCGCCGCCTGGTCCGGCTTCGGCCTAACTCCTGGCCCCGAACCAGATCCTGACCCCGGCACTGAGTCCGGCACTGGGTCCGCTGGGCCGCAACCGACTGGAGAGCCCGCATGAGCGCTACCACGACACCGAGCTCGGCGGGCGTTGCCGGCTCGGCCGGTGATCCGCTGGCCGAGGCGGTCGAGCTCACCCGCCGGCTCAAGCTCCCGCACATCCGCCGCCACCTGCTCGAGCTCATCCCGACCGCGCGAGCCCAGCGCTGGGACCACGCCGAGCTGGTCCGAGTGCTGCTCGCCGAGGAGGCCGCCGGCCGGGACGCGACGAACCTGCGGACCCGCCGCGCCCGCGCCGGGTTCCCCGCCGGGAAGACCCTGCAGGACTGGGACGCCTCGGCCTCGACGATCCCGCGCCCGACCCAGGACGCGCTCACCAGCCTGGAATGGGTCGGCCGCCGGGAGAACCTCTGCGTCTGCGGCCCGTCCGGGACGGGGAAGAGCCACTTCTGCGAAGCGCTCGGGCAGGCCGCGGTCGAGGCCGGGATGACCGTCGCCTGGTTCACCATCGAAGACCTCGGCGCGTTCGTCCGCCGCCACCGCGCCGACGACTCGATCACCCGCGCGCTGGCCCGGCTGATCCGCACCGACCTGATAATCGTCGACGACATCGGGCTGCTGCCCGTCTCACCGGATGCCGCGGAGGGCTTCTATCGGCTCGTCGACGCCGCCTACGAGCGGCGCTCGCTGGCCGTCTCCAGCAACCTGCACCCCTCAGGGTTCGACGAGATCATGCCGAAGACCCTCGCCACCGCCACGGTCGACCGGCTGCTCCACCACGCCCACATCGTCGTCACCCAGGGCGACAGCTACCGCCTCGCCCAGGCCACCTCTGGCAAGGGGGTGAGCCCGTTGACCTGACCCGGGCACGACCCCAGGCGGGGAAATATCTGGCCGCCGTCGGGGAGAACCAACTGGCCACCAGTGGGGAGAACTACTGGCCGCCAACGGGGAGAACGAGCTGGCCGTTGACACCGCGGCAAGGCGGGCAGCAAATACCACGTGCTCTGCGACCGTAGCGGGCTGCCGCTGCACGCCCTGGTGACCGGGGCGAACACCCACGACAGCCGCATGCTCGCCCCGCTGTTGGACACCAACCCCGGCGTTCGCGAGCACGCCAGACGGCCGGGGCGGCCGCGTCGGCGCCCGGACAAGCTCCACGCCGACAAGGGCTACGACTATCCGCGCTGTCGCCGCTACCTGACCCGCCGTGGGATCGGGGTGCGGATCGCGCGGCGCGGGATCGAGGACTCCACCCGGCTCGGGCGGGTCCGCTGGGTCGTCGAGCGCACCATGTCCTGGCTGCTGGACTTCCGCCGTCTCGCGCTGCGCTACGACCGCGCCGAGTCCACGATCACCGCCCTGTTGTCGCTGGCCTGTGCCCTGATCTGCCACCGCCACCTCACCAGGGCGCGGCCGAAGCCGGTATGACGGTCGGCCCCGGTGCTCGCTGCGCTGTTGTCTACGAGGTCGGGGCCAGTGGTCGCCAGGCCAGCCACTCCAGGGCCCGGTCGGCCTCGTCGGGGTCGAAGCGGTGCGCGTCGAACGGCCCTCCCGCCCACTCCAGGCGCTCGGCGTGGTCGGGATGGGCAGGGTCGGCGATCACGGTCTGGAAGTCCTCGTACCCCCAGCTCCCGCCGACGTCCTCCGGTGGACACGCCCCTTGGCCTGCGATGCAGCGCGGGTAGCGCACCCCCGGCTGCGCGGCGAGGACGTTCTCCACGGCGATCTCGTGGGTCCAGTTGTCGCCGAAGTCGTAGATGTAGCCGAACCGGTCACCGGCCTTGACCAGCCGAAACAGCCTGGCCTTGGTCTCGTCGGCGACATCCTGGGAGGGCCAGTCGGGGTCCGGGATCCCGTAGCGGCGCCCGGCGACCTCGAACTCGTGCAGATGCGAGTTCGTCCACCCCATCACCGACTGCACCACCTCGTGCAACACCGCCAGATCGATCTCGCCGGGCACCTGCACCCGACGCCGGACCAGCGGCGTCACCCCGGCCAGGACGATCTCCAACTCGAGGATCTTCGTCTTCCCAGACACACGAGGCACGGCCATCAGCCGATGCTCTCAGCCGTCGCCGACACGGACAGGATCGGGCCCACCACTTCTGAAACGACGTCTAAGAAGCCCCGCTCGGCGTGGCGGCGGTTCGTCTACCCGGCACCGAACGCTTGCTGGCAGCTCGACGCCACCGAGTACGTCCTCACGGGCGGACGAAGGTGTGTGATCTTCCAGCTCATCGACGACCACTCCCGCTACGCGGTCGCCTCTCACGCCGCGCCCGGCGAGACCGCCCGCGACGCGATCGCGGTCTTCGACAAGGCCGTGGCCGCACACGGCGTCCCGCAACGGCTGCTGTCGGACAACGGGCTCGCGCTCAACCCGACGCGACGCGGCCTGGTCGGGCAACTCGTCTCACATGTCACCGCGCTGGGTACCGAGGCGATCACCGGCAAGCCGTACAAGCCGACCACCCAGGGCAAGAACGAACGCTTCCACCAGACCCTGTTCCGCTACCTCGACAAGCAACCCCTGGCCGACACGCTCACCCAGCTCCAGACCCAGATCGACGCATTCGACCACATCTACAACACCGAACGCCCTCACCAGGGACTGCCCGGGCGAACCACACCGGCGGCCGCGTGGGAGGCCACCCCGAAAGCCGATCCACCCCGCCCGAAACCCGACCGTCCCGTCTATCGGCCGCCGCTGCCCTCGGCGACGCCCCGGCCTACTCCGCCCGCAGCTCTACCCGCCGGCACACGGCTGAGAACGGTGAGTTCCGCCGGAGTCATCCACCTCGACAAGGTGTTCTACAAGATCGGCGGCGAGCGTGCGTTCGAGCAAGTCCTCGCCGTCAGCGACGGTGACCAGCCCGGCGACACAATCATCATCACCGACCTCGACGGCGAGATCCTCGCCGAACGCACCAGACCCGCCCCCGGCATCAGCTACGTCGGGAACGGCCGCCCACGCGGACGACGACCCAAGAACCCGGCAGTGTCACCGAAGTCCTGACACACCAACTGTCACCGATGTCCTGATGCAGAACTGTCACCCATGTCCTGAGACATCACACGTCATGTCTCGCCGTGTGAAACTGACGGGGATGGTTGACACCTGGGTCTCTTGATCATTAGGAGACTCGTCTGTGAGTGATCCCCTCCAGGACCGCCAGGTGCGTCGTCGCCTGGCGGTCCTGCGCCATGCCGAGGAAGTGACCGGCAACGTCGCGATGACCTGCCGCTACTACGGCATCAGCCGCCAGTGCTACTACACCTGGCTACGCCGCTTCGACGCCGAAGGCCCGGAAGGACTGCGCGACCGCTCGCACCGGCCCCACCACAGCCCCAACGCCACCGAGGCCGAGGTCGTGGAGAAGATCGTGCACCTGCGTCGCCACTACCACTTCGGCCCGGCGAAGATCGTCATGTACCTGGCCCGCTACCACGACGTCACGATCAGCGTGTCCGGCGTGTGGCGCATCCTCAAACGCCTCGGCCTCAACCGGCTCCCCGCCTCGCAGCGCTACCAACGCCACGACCGGCGCTGGAAACGCTACGAGAAAGCCCAACCCGGGCACCGCGTCCAGATCGACGTCAAGTTCATCGAAGCCCTCCCCGCGACCAGCCCGAAGGTCGGCAAGGACCCGGCGGCGGCCGTGGCTGCGCCGGCGTCGGGCTCGGAGCACATCGTGGAGACCACCGGGCTGACCGCGCGCCGGCGTCGCCGCTTCTACCAGTTCACCGCGATCGACGACTGCACCCGGCTGCGGGTGCTCAAGGTCTACCCGCGCTCCGACCAGAAGACCGCGGTCGCGTTCCTCGACCACGTCCTGGCCCGGCTGCCGTTCAAGGTCGAGGTGATCCAGACCGACAACGGCGCGGAGTTCCAGTCCGCGTTCCACTGGCACGCCCTCGACCAGGGCCTGCAGCACGTCTACATCAAGCCCCGCACACCCAGGTTGAACGGGAAGGTGGAGCGCTCGCACCGCATCGACGCCGAGGAGTTCTACCGCCTCCTCGAGGGCGTCGTCATCGACGACAGCAAGTCCTTCGATGACAAGCTGCGCGAGTGGGAGGACTACGACAACTACCACCGCCCGCACGGCGGGCTCGGCGGCCAAACCCCCTATGAGAGGCTCCGCCAGAAGACCAACAAGTCCACCGCCCAGGCGTAATCAGCCTCCGTCAGTCGCACAGTCACGTTCCGCCGTGCCCGTGTCGGTGACAACGGCGACGGTCTCGCAGCGGGCACCGGTGCCCGTCGACGCGGCCCGTCAGCCCCGGTGGGTCGAGTCCGTGGCTGCGCGGATCCCGGAGGAGGCGAGCTGGGCACCCTTGCGCACGCCGTCGGCGGCGCGTTGCAGGGGCCGGGGGCTGGGCTCCGGCCACGGGCCGACCGGGACCAGGACCCGTTCGTCGGGGGCGAAGCCCGCGGGGTACCCCGCCGTGCGCCAGGTGCCCGCGGGCGCGTCCGGCGGCAGCCACCACGGGTTCCAGATCCCGAGCGCGAGGTCGAGGTCCTCGAGGTGGGGGCGCAGCTCGTCGGTCAGCCGGGTGCGCAGGTGCTCGGCCCACAGCTGCACCCGCAGGTCCCGGACCTGGGGGCCGGTGGTGACGTACACCGTGGTCAGCTCGGTGTCGGTGCCGCGCATCGAGCGGCTGTAGAAGTTCGCGGACCCGACGGCGGCGAACACGTCGTCCACCAGCATCAGCTTCGTGTGGACGGTGAGGTCCTCGATGCGGTGCATCATCACGTTCGCCCGGTCCGCGGGCTTCAGCCGGTCGATGACGCCCCGCTGGATGTCCCGGGTGACCCGGCGCCGGAACCGGTTCACGCCGGCGTCGGCCGGGTCCTTGCGGCCGGAACAGACGAGGATGACCTTGACCCCGCGGGCCGCGGCGTCTCGCAGCAGGCCGTAGAGCTCGTAGCGGCGGCGGCCGCCGGGTGTCTCGTAGAAGTACTGGTCCTCGAGGTAGATGTAGCGCTTCGCGGCGCGCAGGGCGTGGGCGAGCCCGTGGTAGACCTCGTGCACGCCGTGGCGCGGCAGGGTGGTCCAGTGCCTGCGGTAGAGCAGGAACAGGGTCTCGATCCGCCACGCCTCGAAGGAGCGGAGCACCTGGACGGCCGTGCCGGGGGAGGGGTAGGGCTCGGTCGGCGGTGCGGGGGGCAGCTCGGTGTCGAAGGGCGGGGGGTTCATCTCGTCGAACGTCACGGGCGGGAACCAGGTGTAGCGACGGGGGAGTGTCGCCGCCTCGGCCCACCGCGCCCGGAAGACCTCCCAGACCCGCGCGGCGGCCGGACCGCGCAGCCGCGCGGCCCCGTCGTGCCAGCCCCAGCGGGTGTCGCCGAGGGAGAGCCGGTCGTGCGGGTCGGCGTCGAACCGGTTGGGCTGCAGGTCGAGCCCGCCGACGAACGACGTGACCTCCCCGGCCACCGCCACCACGACCATCTTCTGGTGGTGGCAGCCGATCCCGGCGCCGGACCAGTCCATCAGCACCCGACCGCGCAGGGACTCGTGGCGGCGGAAGGTCCGGGCCGCGAACGCGTTGGCCCGGAACGGCCCGATCGCCACGCCGGGGACGGACCCGCTGAACACCGCCGCGGTGAGCAGGATCCGCACGTCCACGCCGTCGGCGGCCTTGGCGGCCAGCAGGTCCGCGAGCGGGCGGTACTCCGGGTCGCCGGGCGGGCGGCCGGTCAGGTCCACGCCCGCGTCGATCTGCAGCCCGGTGAGGAAGACGGAGTCACCGGGGCCGGTCTTCTCCAGCAGGACGAGGACCTGGGCGAAGTACTCCTCGCCGTCGATCACCGGCTCCCACTCGCTGTCCTCGACGAACGTGGGCGAGGCCCGTGACCCGGGAACCATGAACCGGCGGATCAGGCCGTCCAGCCTCTCGTCCACTCCACCCACCGTCGTCGCACCGGCACCTGCGCAGAGACCGTAGCCCACTGCCACGATGGGGGTGTGACGACGACGGTGTCCACCCTCCACCGCTATCCGGTGAAGTCCATGCTGGGCGAGGACCTGCCCAGCCTCGAGATCGACGCGCACGGCGTGGTCGGCGACCGCGCGCTCGCGCTGGTCGACCCGACGACGGGCAAGGTGGCCACGGCGAAACAGCCGCGCTGGTGGCGGGACCTGCTGCAGTGCCGCGCCGAGTCGACCGACGCCGGGGTGCGGGTGCACCTGCCGGGCGGCGAGGTGCGCGGCGCGCACGAGGTCGACGAGCCGCTGACCGCGCTGCTCGGCCGCCCGGTCGCGATGGCCTACCGCAGGCCCGACGGCGCGCTCGTCGAGCGGCCGGACCCGGAGGAGGTGCTGGCCCAGGGGCTCGACGCCGAGCTCGAGACCCCGGAGCTGGAGATCGCGATGGGTGCGCCGGGCGGGCGGTTCGTGGACCACTCCCCGCTGCACCTGATCACCGCCGCGACGCTGGGGTCACTCGGCGTGGAGGCGCTGCGCTACCGCCCGAACGTGGTGGTCGCAGGGTCCGTGGCCCCGTTCGTCGAGAACGCGTGGCTCGGGCGGCGGCTGCGGATCGGGGAGGTGGAGCTCGAGGTCACGCTGCCGACCCCGCGCTGCTCGGTGCCGACGCTGCAGCACGGCGACCTCGGCCGCGCACCCCACGCCCTGCGGGGTCCGGCCGACCGCAACCGGGTGGAGGTGCCCGGCTTCGGGGTGCTGCCGTGCGCCGGATGCTACGCCACCGTGGTCCGGACCGGGACGATCCGGGCGGGGGACGAGGTCGTGGTCGGCTGAGTGGTCGGGCTCAGCTGTGGAGCACCGCCCGCGCCAGCGCCGCGGTCCGCGCCGGGTGCCCGGGGACGACACGCAGGTGGTGGATCCGGGACAGGCTGTTGACCAGGGAGATCGCGGCGTGCACCCGCACCCGGGCCTCCGCCTCGGGCAGCCCCGCGTCGTCCCGACGCAGCAGCTCGACCCACTCCGCCAGGTAGTCCCGCTGGGCGCGGCGGAAGTCCTGCCTGCGCTCCTCCGGCAGGTGGATGACCTCGGTGACCAGGATGCCGACGATCGCCGCGTTCTCGGCGGCGAAGTCGGTGTAGTGCGCGACGAGCCGGTCCAGGGCGTCCGCCGCGTCGGTGGCCCGGGCCAGCGCCCGGTGCAGCCCGAGCCACAGCGCCTCGTTGCCGCGGTTGAGTGCCGCGGCGAGGACCTCGATCTTGCTGGGGAAGTGGTGGTAGACGCTCGGCCCGGCGATCCCCGCGGCCGCGCCGATGTCGTCCAGCCCCACCGACGGGTAGCCGCGCTCGGCGAACAGGCGCGCGGCGACCGCGAGCAGCGCCTCGCGCCGCGACACCGGGTGCAGGCCCGCCGGTCGGGGCGCGCTCGGCACCGGCACGGCGTCGGGGAGCGGAGCCGCCGCGACGGCCCGGACCGCCGCCCGCAGGATGTCCGCGAACCGGCCGTGGTCGAGGTCGGTGTGATGGTGCGACGGGCTGTCCAACACGGACAGGATCGCCCAGGACCGCAGCTCGGCCTGCGCCTCCAGGGGCGCCGCCACACGCTCGGCCAGCCCGCGCAGGCGGTGGCGCAGCGCCCGCCGGTCGGCCTCGGGGAGGTGGCCCGCCTCGCGCTCCCACAACACGCCGAACTCGCGGTGCTCGAGGGTGAACGCGGTCAGTGCGGCGGTGAAGTCGCCGTCGAGCGCCTCGATCGCCGTGAGCTGCGCGTCCAGCACGGTCAGGAGCAGTTCCTCCTTGCCCCGGAAGTGTCGGTAGAGCGCACTCGCCCCGATCCCGACGTCCGCGGCGATCGCGGCCATGGACACCCGGTGGTAGCCGTCGCTCCAGAAACGGTGGGCCGCGGCGGCGAGGATGTGGGCGCGCCGGTCCCGCGGTCGGCGTCTCGCCTCGACGGTCACGGGGTGAGTGTGCCCCGCGCGGCGAACCGGGGCGGTCGGCGCGCCAGGAACGCGGCGATCCCCTCCGGGCAGTCCGGGCCGTCGACCAGTGCGACGAGCGCCGCGCTCTCCGCCGCGGCCGCGACGTCCGCGTCGGTCGGCGACGCGGCGAGCAGCGCCCGCGTGCGCGCGACGGCGCTGGACCGGGTGCCGTCCGGCGCGGCCGAGACCGGCGGCGGTCCCGAGGCGTGAGGCCCGTCCGTCTGCTCGTCGCCCTCGGGGTGCTGCTGCTCGCCGGGTGCGCCACCGCGGGGGACACCCCGCTGCCGAGCACCCCGCCCGCACAGACCGCACCACCGCCCGCGGCGCCGACGAAGGTCACGATCCCCGCGCTGGGGGTGACCTCGACGCTGATCGCGACGGGCATGCTCCCGGACGGGACGCCCGAGGTGCCCAGCGTGCACACGCCCGAGCAGGCCTCCTGGGCGTCGTGGTCCCCGGAGCCGGGGGAGCCCGGCCCGGCCGTGCTGTACGGCCACGTGGACGGCGAGCGGGACGGCCGTCGGGGCGTGCCTGGGGTCTTCCACGGCATCCGCACACTCACCCCCGGCGCGCAGATCACCGTCGACCGGGACGGCGCCCCGCCGCTGTGGTTCACCGTCTACCGGGTCGAGGCCTACCCGAAGGCCGACCTCGACGACCCGGGCGCCACGGCCACCGCCGCGGTCTACGGAGACACCGACGGCCCGGAGCTTCGTCTGGTGACCTGCGGCGGCGCCTTCTACTCGGGCGTACGCAGCTACGTCGACCAGATCGTGGTGTTCGCCCGCCTCGCGGGCTGAGAGGAGAGCCGACGTGTCGACGATCAGCCTCGGCTTCGACCCGCTGCCGCTCGAGGTCCGGCTCGCGCCCGACTCCGACTTCGTGACCGCGATCGTCGCCGAGGGCGGCTGGCCGCCCGGCGCGCAGCTCGAGCTGCAGGTGCGGCTGCGCGGCGCGAACCCGGTCGTCTGGGCGGCGACCCTCGACGGCGAGGCGATGACGTGGAACGTCCCGGCCGCGCAGGTTGCTGCCGTGCTCGCCGCCAGGCCGACCCAGGTCCGGCTGCACTACCGCGAGGGCGCCGACGGCCCGACGCTGCTGTGGGCGAGCGGCCCGGTGGACTCGCGATGACCGAGCTGGTGCTCGGCGAGGGCACGCGGGTGCGGATCGCACCGCCGATCCTGCCGCGCATCGAGGTGGCCCCGCCTTCGGCGACCCGCGCCGTCGTCGTCCCGGTGGTCGGGCCGCCCGGCCCGCCCGGTGAGCCGGGCCCCGGCGCGGTCGTGCTTGACGACCTCGAGGACGTCGAGGCTCCCTCCGGCGTCGCCGGGCTGCTGGAGCGACAGGGCGACGGGGTCGTGCGGGCGGTCCCGCGTGACGAGATCACGAGCGAGTGGTTCCAGGGCCACGGCGCACCGCCGCCGGTGATCCCGGGCGCGAAGCGCGGCGACATGTACGTCGACCTCGACTCGGGCGCCTTCTACCAGCTCGGCTGACGAAAGGACGATCATGGCTTGGGGACAGATCGGGTGCGTCAAGGGCCCGATGGGCGACCAGGGCGCACCGGCCCGCAGGGCGCGACCGGAGCACAGGGACCGAAGGGCGACACCGGCGCGCAGGGCCCCCAGGGCATCCAGGGCACGACCGGCGCCACCGGCGCCACTGGACCCGCGGGCCGCACCTTTGACCCCGAGGGCTCGGTCGCGACGAAGGCCGCGCTCGTCGCGATGAACGTGACGACCAAGGGTAAGGCCTACGTCGTCCTGGAGAACAAGCACCTCTACGTCTACGAGGGCAACGAGGCGCCGACCTCCGGCCCCGGATACGACTCGGCCACGCCCGGCTTCACGGACATGGGCGACGTCTCCGGACCCCAAGGCGCCACCGGTGCTGCAGGCGCCCAGGGCCCGACGGGCGCAACCGGGCCTACCGGAGCCACCGGCGCCCAGGGCCCGAAGGGCGACACCGGCCCGCAGGGTGTCCGCGGGTCGACGTGGTTCTCCGGGAACGGGGCACCGGGCACGATCGCCGGGTCTCAGGTCGGGGACCGCTACCTGGACCTGACCGACGGCGCTGTCTACCTGCTGAGCTGACCCCGTGCCGTGGAACGCGACCGGCTCCTCCTTGAAGGGACCCAAGGGCGACACCGGCGCTCAGGGGCCGACCGGTGCGCAAGGCCCCACCGGCGCCACCGGGCCTCAGGGCGCGACCGGCCCCGCAGGCCCCGGCCTGCCCGCCGGGGGAGCCGCGGGCCGCTTCGCCCAGAAGAACAGCGCCACCGACTACGACGTCATCTGGGACATCCTCACCGGCGCGGACATGCCCTCGGTGCTCTCCGCGATCCGCGCCGGGTCGGTGAGCTCGGCGCTGACCTCCGACGCCAGCGCCCCCGGCAACTTCATCAACCTCACCGTCACCGGCAACGCGACCTTCGGCCTGTCCAACCCGACCGACCATCAGGTCGTCACGGCCCACTTCCTCGCCTCGGGCGCGAACCGCACCATCACCTTCGACACCACCTCGGTTGTGCCCGCCGGTGGTCGAGCGATGTCCTACCTCGTCCCTTCCGGCGAGGTGCTCATCGCGGAGTTCCGCTACATCGGCACCCGCGGCACCCCCCGATGAGCGCTGGTCCGCGCCGAGGTCACCGGCGCATCGGCCGCCGCTGTCCAGGCCGAGAACGCCTCCGGGGTAAGCACCACCTCGACGACCTTCGTGGCCTTGACCGGATCACCCGGCGTGGTGTTCGTCGCGCCGCCGTCCGGGTCCGTTCGTGTCGACGCGTCGTCGTCCGTTGCGCCGAACACCGCCGGCGCCTCGGCCTACTACGCCCCCGAGGTCCGGACGGGCAACACAGTCGGATCCGGCACCGTCGTCCTCGCTGCGGCCGACATCAACGCCGTGGGCCTCACGGTGACCGCGAACGGTCAAGGTGTCGACGCGAGCAGGAACACCCTGGTCACCGGCCTGACCCGTGTGCCCAGTACAACGTGCGTGGCCTGCACCGGACCACAGCCGGAACCGGGTTCTTCGCGCGGCAGCGGATCACCGTGACTCCCATCGGGCTGGCGTGACCCACTAGGTCCGCTCGAAGTTCAGGTGCCCCGGCCCGCCGAAGCCCGACCAGATCGGGAAGCCGGGCCCGTCAGGTCCGGTCGAGACGGTGCGCAGCTGCGCGGGCGCGGGCTCGCTGGGCGACCACTTCCGGTAGAGCACCCGCAGCACGGCGCCGCCCGGACCGGGCTTCTCCAGTTGCTGCTCGATGACGGGGGCGAGCCGCCCGGGATCCGAGAGCGGGTCGACTGCGCGACAGCGGTCCGCGCAGAAGAAGGCGATGGCCCCGATCTCGCCGTGCGCGGTCTCGACGGTGGCGCCGTCGGGGATGACCGCGGCGATGGCGGCGT
Organism: Pseudonocardia sp. WMMC193; assembly: GCF_021728735.1. Lineage (NCBI taxonomy): Bacteria > Bacillati > Actinomycetota > Actinomycetes > Pseudonocardiales > Pseudonocardiaceae > Pseudonocardia > Pseudonocardia sp. WMMC193. The sequence goes on from NZ_JAKKDO010000003.1 coordinate 238,371, forward strand.
ACTCCGCCGCGGTCGCGTAGTTCGCGTGGAACGGGATGGCCTGCTGCCACTGGTGTGCGTAGACGAACGAGCTCGCCCCGGCCGCGATGAGCACGAGCGGCACCCCGAAGGCGATCCCGAAGCGGGGCATCCCGCGACGACGAGGGAGCAGCGCCGCCGCCCCGAGTGCGGCGAGGATGACCGACCCGGCGACGACCGGCGCGTAATACCAGGCGAAGGGTGGCACGTCGAGCATCGACATGACCACGGCGTGGGTGACCGCGCCGCCACCGATGAGAATGGTCGCCGGATGGGCCGGGGCCAGCTGAATCCAGCCGAGCAGCGCGATGATGCCGATCACCACGAGCGTCAGCGTGAGCGTCGTGGCCGAGGTCCAGCGATCGAGGAACAGCAGGATGGCCGTGTGGTAGTGGGTCCCGGCCAGGCCCTGGGTCTGGGCGGTCTTCCAGGCGAGGGTGTCCGGGATCGGGCTGCCGAACATCACCACCGACGCGGTCGCCCAGGGGATCAGCACCGCGACCGCGAGGCCGGCCATCGCCACGACCCGACCGATCGCGCGACGGGCGTCCGGCCACGCGGCAACGAACACCGCGGCAGCCGCGGCGACCGCGAACACCCCGGCATCCGGGCGGCACAGGACGACGAGGCCGCACAGCAGGCCCGCGATCACGGTCCGCTGCCCCTGTAGCGCCCACAGCAGCGCGGCGAGTAGGGCCAGCAGCAGGAAGGACTCGAGCCCCACGGTCGCCGCCATGAGCGGCGAGGACACCAGGAGGGCGACGGCGAGCGGGCCCGCCCACCATGCCCAGCCGCTGCGGCGGGCGACCGCGGTCAGCGCCAGCGAGATCACCGCGGTCGAGGCTGCGAGCACGATCCCGAGGGCGACCAGCGGCGACCGGACGAACACCGCCACCGCGGCGAGGACAAGGACGTAGAGCGGGCTCGTCGCCGTGTTCGACGGCAGGCCTGGGGTGACCGCCCACTCGCCGTGCAGCGCGAGGTTTCGCGCGAAGGACAGCGTGATGTAGGCGTCGTCGGCCAGCCCGCGGTGCACGAGCAGGAACAGACCCAGACCCGCGACCCCGCCGAAGGCCGCCGAGAGCAGCGGACGCAGATCGCGGCGCTGACGGGCCGGACGCCGGTGACGCCCGGGTTCCCAGGGCTGCGCGGGCAGCTCCTCGGTCGGTCTGTCCATCAGAGTCACGGCCACCTCACTGAGTGTTCAGCCGGGAGCCGCACTCGCCCGCCTGCCACGCCGCGCCCGATCTGGTGATGCTCGGCCAACGAGACTCGGGCGCCCGAGTTGCGGTCTGACCAGCTAGTTCTCGTCGCAAGTAGATCGTGCCGGGCCTCGCCCGGCGGCACCAAACCCTGAAGGAGCCGACCATGGCGCTGACCGGAGCGGCCCTGCGCGGGGTGCTCTCCGCCCTGGGCGCGATCAGCTCGAAGAGGCCGCCCGTGCGGTCGTACGACGAGCTCGCCGCGGGCGCCGATGCAGCGCTGCGGGCCGCTCCGGCAGGCCTCACCGTGCAGGGTGCCGCGAGCTTCCTCGCCACCTGTGCGCAGGAGTCCGACTACTTCCGGACCATGACCGAGTACGGAGCCAGCGGCGCCAGGTACGCGCCGTACACCGGCCGCGGCTTCGTGCAGGTCACCTGGGAGAGCAACTACCGAGCCTTCGGCGCCTGGGCCAAGGCTCGCGGGCTGATCGCCGAAGCCGACCAGTTCGTCCGCGACCCCGCCTCGCTGGCCGACTACCGCTGGGCCTGGCTCTGCGCCTGCTTCACTGGCGACCACACGCTAACCGTGATTCACTTCGGTGCCAAGGAGAGCGACGATGCCCTCGATCCCGGACACCCTGCGCACCACGGCGGCCCGGTGCCCCGACCGCACCGCCCTCGTCTTCGGCGACCGCAGGCGCACCTACCGCGAGCTGGCGGCGGAGGTCGAGGCCGCCGCCGCGACCCTCGCGGCGCACGGCGTGCGCCCCGGCGACCGCGTCGTCCTGATGTCCGGCAACAGCGACGCGTTCGTGATCGCCGCCTACGCGGTGCTGCGCGTCGGCGCGATCCTGGTCCCGGGCAACCCGGCGAACGCCGCCCCCGAGGTCGCGCACCTGATCGCGGACTCCGGCGCCCGGGCCGTGCTGCACGCCGCCCCGTTCGCGGACGTCGTCGCGGCGGCGGGCGGAGCGGAGCTGGTCCTGACCCTCGACCGGCTCGCGACCGCGCCGGCCGACCACCCGCCCGTCGAGCACCGGCCCGCCGAGAGCGACGACGCGCTGCTGCTCTACACCTCCGGAACGACCGGAGCCCCGAAGGGCGCGCTCTTCGACCACCACCGCGCGCTGTGGTGCATGGTCAACATGGCCACCGCCACCGGCTTCCGGGACGGTGACCGCACCGTGCACGTGGCGCCGCTCTACCACGCGGCGGCCCTGTGCCTGGTCCTGTTCCCGGGGGTCGCGATGGCGATGACGCAGGTCGTGGCGCCCGCGTTCGACCCGGCCGCGCTGCTCGACGTCATGGAGCGCGAGCGGATCACGCTGTTCTTCGGCGTCCCCACGATGTACCGCTTCCTGCTGCGCGTGCCGGACCTGGCGGACCGCGACCTGTCCGCATGGCGGATCGGGCTGTTCGGTGCCGCCCCGATGGCCCCCGACGACGTCCGTGCCCTGACCGCGGCCCTGCCCTCGGTCGACCTCTACCAGCTCTGCGGGCAGACCGAGGCCGGGCCCGGCGGCATCTACGCCGGTCCGGAGGACGTGCGGGCCCGCCCCGATGCCAGCGGCCGGTACGCCCTGCCCAACACCGAGGCGCGGGTGGTCACGGCCGAGGGTGCGGACGTGGCACCCGGCGAGGTCGGCGAGCTGGTGCTCCGCGGCGAGACGATCATGAAGGGCTACTGGAACCGCCCCGAGGCGACCGCCGAGACGGTCCGGGACGGCTGGCTGCACACCGGCGACCTCGGCCGGCTCGACGCGGACGGCTACATCACGCTGGTCGACCGGCTCAAGGACCTGATCATCACCGGCGCCCGGAACGTCTACAGCGTGGAGGTCGAGGGCGCGCTCGCGGGCCACCCGGACGTGGCGGACGTGGCGGTGGTCGGGGTGCCGCACCCGGACTACGGGGAGAGCATCCTCGCGGTGGTCGTACCGCGGGAGGGCGCCGAGCCCACGCTGGAGTCGTTGCGCGCCTGGGCGGGCGAGCGGATCGCGGGCTACAAGCTGCCCCACCGGCTCCACATCGGACCCATCCCGCGCAACCCCAGCGGGAAGATCCAGAAGCACCTGCTGCGGGAGGCCGTGGCGAAGGAGGAGGTCTCGTGACCGGACGTGTGCTGGTGGCGGGGGTGGGCATGGTCCCGTTCGCCACCCCGAGCCGCAGCGCGACCTACGACGTGCTGGCCGAAGGGGCCGTGCGGGCCGCGCTCGACGACGCGGGGATCGAGCTGGCGCAGGTTCAGCAGGCCTACGCGGGCTACGTCTACGGCGACTCCACGAGCGGCCAGAACGCGCTGTACCGGGTCGGCATGACCGGCATCCCGGTCGTCAACGTCAACAACAACTGCTCGACCGGCTCGTCGGCGCTGTTCCTGGCCCGGCAGGCCGTGGCGTCGGGCGCGGCGGACTGCGTGCTCGCCTTCGGGTTCGAGCAGATGCAGCGCGGCGCGCTGAAGGCGCAGTGGGAGGACCGACCGAGCGCGTTCGACCGGTTCGACGAGGTGCTGCCGAAGGACGACACCGCGCCGATGGCGCCGCGGTACTTCGGCGCCGCGGGCGCGGCCTGGTGCGAGCGCCACGACGCGGACCCGGCGGTGTTCGCCCACATCGCGGTCAAGGCGCGCAGGCACGCCGCGCACAATCCCCACGCCGTGTTCACCGACCAGGTCACGGTGGAGGAGGTGCTGGCCTCGCCGCGGATCCACGGGCCGCTGACGCGGTTGCAGTGCTGCCCGCCGACCTGCGGGGCCGCCGCCGCGGTGGTGGTCGGCGAGGAGTTCGCGCGCCGCCACGGGCTGCGCACCGACGTGGCCGTCGCCGCCCAGGCCATGACGACGGACACGGCGTCGAGCTTCGCGGGGGACCCGATCCGGCTGGTCGGCTACGACATGGCGAGGGCCGCGGCCCGGCAGGTCTACGAGGCCTCGGGCGTGGGCCCGGAGGACGTGCGGGTCGTGGAGCTGCACGACTGCTTCACCACGAACGAGCTGCTGTCCTACGAGGCGCTCGGGCTGACCCCGGAGGGCACCGCCGAGAAGTTCGTGCTCGAGGGCGACAACACCTACGGCGGCCGCGTCGTCACGAACCCCTCGGGCGGGCTGCTGTCGAAGGGCCACCCGTTGGGCGCCACCGGGCTCGCCCAGTGCGCGGAGCTGACCTGGCAGCTGCGCGGCGAGGCCGGGCCCCGCCAGGTCGACGGCGCGACGGTCGCCCTGCAGCACAACATCGGTCTCGGCGGCGCCGCCGTCGTGACCTTGTACGAGAAGCTGGGGCGGTGACCGACCGGCCCCCCGGGCCGAGCCGCGGCCGCGGCCCGATGGCCGGGGACGCTGCGTGGCCGCGGGGGGACGGCAGCAGGCGGAGTGGGTCGGATCAGTGCTCGTGGATGAGCACGCCGCGGACGTTCTTGCCGTTGAGCAGGTCGTCGTAGCCCTCGTTGACCTGCTCCAGGGAGTAGGTCTTGGTGATCAGCTCGTCGAGCTTGAGGTCGCCGGACTGGTACAGCCCCAGGATCTTCGGGATGTCGGTGGTGGGGTTGCAGTCGCCGAACAGCGAGCCCTTCACCGTCTTCTTGAACAGGGTCATGATCGAGCCGGGCAGGTTGACGTTCTGCGTCGAGAGCTTGTTCAGCCCGGTCAGCACCACGGTGCCGCCCTTGCCGATCGCGTCGAACGCGCCGGTGACGATCTCCTCGGTGACGATGCCCGCGGTCACGACGGCCTTGTCGGCGCCGTTGCCGTTGGTCATCGACCGGGCGAGGTCGGCGGCCTCCTCGATGGAGCCGACGGCGTGGGTGGCGCCGAGCTCCATGGCCTTCTCCCGCTTGTTCTGCAGCGGGTCGACGGCGATGAGGTTCTTGGCGCCGGCGTAGCGGGCGCCCTGTACGGCGTTGATGCCGATGCCGCCGACGCCGGAGACGATCACGGTCTCACCGGGCCGCACGTCGGCGGCGTTGACCGCCGAGCCCCAGCCGGTGGGCACGCCGCAGCCGACGAGCACGGCCTTGTCCAGGGGCAGGTCGTCGTCCACCTTGACCACCGAGTTCTGGTGGATGGTGGCGTACTGGGAGAAGGTGCCCAGCATGCACATGGCGCCGTAGTTGCCCTGCGGGCCGGTGAACGGGAACCGCTCGCCGGGCAGGTAGCCCTCGAGGATGGTGGCGCCCATGTCGCAGATGGCCTGCTGGCCGGTGGCACACCAGCGACAGACCCCGCAGTTGGGGATGAACGAGCAGACGACGTGGTCGCCGGCCTTGACCCGGGTGACACCGGGCCCGACCTCTTCGATGATCCCCGCGCCCTCGTGCCCGAGGACCATCGGCAGGCGTGCCTCGAGGTCGCCGTGGGAGATGTGGACGTCGGAGTGGCACAGGCCCGCGTAGGTGTAGCGGATCAGGACCTCGCCCTCGCGGGGGCCGTCCAGGTCCAGCTCCTCGATCTCGATCGGCTTGCCGGTCTCGTACACGACGGCGGCCTTGGTCTTCACATGTCCTCCTCGACAGTGGCGGACCCTCAGCCTGGCCGCGGACCGGCGACCTCAACTGTGCCGTTGTGGGACACCCCGATCCGGTACTGGCGGATGTAGCGGTAGAGCGTGTTCCGGCTGATCCCGAGCATGTCGGCGGCCTGCACCTTGTTGCCGCAGCAGGTCCGCAGGGCGTCGACCACCGCGTCGCGCTCGGCCTGGCGCAGCGCACCGCCGACGGGCGCCCGGGGCTCCCGGTGGCCGCGGGGGAGGTCCGCGTCGGTGATGTCGCCCGCCTGCCGCCGCCGCGCCACGTGGGCGACGACGGCGGCCAGCTCGCCGAGGTTCCCCGGCCAGTCCTGCGCGGCGAGGACGGCCAGCGCGCCGGGGGTGAACCGCAGGTCGGGGCCCGCCTCGGCCAGCATGGCCGCGGCGAGCGCCGGTATCCGGTCCCGCCGCGAACGCAACGTCGGCAGCTCCAGGTGCACGGGGCAGCGGGCGGTCAGCGCGGTCGTGCGGGGATCGAGGGTGCCGGTGGCCGCGGTGAGCACGAGCCGGTGACCGCGGGCGAGCCGTTCCAGGGCGACGGCGGCGGCGGGCGCGAGCAGCTCGACGTCCGTGACCACGATCGTGGCCACGTCCGGGGGGACGGCGTCGACGTCCGCGACCGTCGCGGTGGTGCCGTCGAGCTCGGTGGAGGCGGCTCCGGCGAGCTCGCGGGCGACGGTCCGCCTGCCCGTGCCCGACTCGCCGCGGACGAGCACCGACGTGCCGTCGACGCGGTAGCGGGCCAGCTCGGCGTGCGGCCAGGCCTCCCACTGGGTGGCGCTGCGGACCTGTCGGGGCACCGGGGCGCGCCGGTGGGCGAGCTCGGCCCGGACGAGCGTCCCCCCGTCGACGACGGTCGCCTCCAGGTCCACCTCCCGGCCGGACGTCAGCGTGAACGTGCAGCGCCAGTCGCGCCCGCGCGCCCGCTGGATCTCGTCGGCGAGGGTCCGGAGCGCGGCGTGGTCGGCGGGCTGGAGGAGCTCGGCGGCCGCGTCGTTGGTGAGCACGACGTCGACCCCCAGCGCGATCACCGCGGCGTCCGGGCGGGTGGAGGCGAGGTCGAACGCCTCGAGCAGACCGCGGCGGGCCTGCCGGACGTCCCCGAGCAGCCGCGCCTCGATCTCCCGCACACCGCGCAGCAGGAACGGCCGCAGCAGCGAGCTCGCGTGGTCCTGGGGACAGGTGATGTCGAGGACGCCCGCGGCGCGCCGGGTCGACGGGTCGAGGATCGGCAGGCCGTAGCAGGCGAGGCCGCGGAAGGCCTCCAGGTAGTGCTCCTCGCCGTGCACCGCCACCCCGGTGCGGGTCTCGAACACCGTCGCGATCGAGTTCGTGCCGGTGGAGGACTCGAGGAACTGGCTCCCGATCACCACCCCGAGCCCCTCGATCTCGTCCCGCGCCGAGGGCAGGCCGAACCGCAGGTCGACGAGCCGCGCGTCGTGGTCGGCGAGGATCACCGTGTACGGGGCGCCGTCCAGGCTCGCCGCCAGGTGGGAGAGGACGGGGTCGGCGGCCCGGCGGAGCCTGCTCGCGGCGTCGACCGGCTCGACGTCCTCGGGGTCGACGCGGCTGGACGGGGAGAGGCCGTACCGCTCGGTGCGCCGCCACGACGAGGCGATCACCGGACGCTCGGGGTACACCCGACGGACCCTCTCACGAGTCGGGGCCCGCCCGCCCGTCCGGACTAGTCCTTCGGGCAGGCTTGTGCGATCGCACGAAGACGCGGGGGCTGTGCGGCCGTCGTTCGTGCGGTCCGCCCCTGCCCGCCTCCCCGGCGCCGGGGCCACCGTATGAGGCGGCTCACGCCCGACCAGCACCGCCGAACACGACGAGGTGATCCGTGCGCGTCCCCGACCGTCCGACCCGGAAACGCTCGACCCCCGCCCGCCGCCCGCACCCGGTGGACGAGGTCCTCCCGGTGGGGAAGCTCGCGATCTACGGCGTGCAACACGTGCTCGCCTTCTACGCGGGCGCGGTGATCGTGCCGATCCTGCTCGCCGGGGCGATCGGGCTGTCCGAGCGCGAGCTCATCCACCTGATCAACGCGGACCTCTTCACCTGCGGCATCGCCTCGATCATCCAGTCCGTGGGGTTCTGGAAGGTGGGGGTGCGGCTGCCGCTGCTCCAGGGCGTCACGTTCACCGCCGTCAGCCCCATGATCGCGATCGCGCTGGCCGCGGGCGGCGGGACCGACGGCCTGCTGGTGATCTACGGCTCGGTGATCGTCGCCGGCCTGTTCACCTTCCTCATCGCCCCGTGGTTCTCGAAGCTGATCCGCTTCTTCCCTCCGGTCGTCACCGGCACGGTGATCACGATCATCGGCCTCGCGCTGCTGCCGGTCGCCGCGCTCGACGCCGTCGGCGGCGGCTCGAACCCCGACCCCACCCACGGCCGGTACCTGGCCTACGCCCTGGGCACGCTCGCCGTCATCGTGGTGATCCAGCGGGTGTTCCGCGGGTTCGCCGCCACCGTCGCCGTGCTGATCGGCCTGGTGCTGGGCACGGCCGTGGCCTGGCTGCTGGGCGACGTCTCCTTCTCCTCGGTGGGGGACTCGTCCTGGTTCGGCGTGACGACCCCGTTCTACTTCGGCTGGCCGCGGTTCGCGGGCGCCGCCATCGTCTCGATGATCGTGGTCATGCTGATCACCGCCGTCGAGACCACCGGGGACGTGTTCGCGACCGGCGAGATCGTGGACAAGCGGGTCGGCAAGGAGGACGTCGCCCGGGCGCTGCGCGCGGACGGGCTCGCCACGACGATCGGCGGCGTCCTCAACTCGTTCCCCTACACCTGCTTCGCCGAGAACGTCGGGCTCGTGCGGCTGACCCGGGTGAAGAGCCGCTACGTCGTGGCCGCGGCGGGCGTGTTCATGATCGTCATCGGGTTGATCCCCAAGGCGGGCGCGGTGGTGGCGAGCATCCCGCACCCGGTGCTCGGCGGCGCCGCGCTGGCGATGTTCGCCACCGTCGCGGTCGTCGGCGTGCAGACGCTCTCCCGGGTGGACTTCCACGACCACCGCAACGTCGTGATCGTCGGGACCTCGCTGGGGCTCGCGATGTTCGTCACCGCCCAGCCCGACGTGGCCAAGGCCCTGCCCGGCTGGGCGCAGATCATCTTCGGCTCGGGCATCACGCTCGGCAGCATCACGGCGATCCTGCTCAACGTCGTGTTCCACCACGTCGGCCGCGGGCCCGCCATCGCGGGCGCCCCCGGTGAGCCGACGCTGCGGCTGAACGCGATCAACCGGATGGGCCGGGACGAGTTCGTCGCCGCCTTCGGCAGGCTCTTCCAGGGCCCGACGGACGTGGTCGGGCGGGCGTACGACCGCAAGCCCTTCGCAGACACCGGCGCCCTGCGGACCGCGTTCCAGGAGGCGTTGTTCTCCGCGCCGCGGGAGGAGCAGGAGGCGCTCATGGCGGCCTACCCGGACCTCGGCGGGGACCTGCTCGACGACGACTCGCTCGCCGACCAGGAGTGTGCGGGCCTGACCCGGCTGGCCGACGCCGACCGCGACGAGTTCGCGTCCCTGGCCGCCGCCTACCGGGAGCGGTTCGGCATCCCGCTCATCGTGTGCGTGCGCGAGCACCCCGACCGCGCGGCGATCCTCGCCGAGGGTCTGCGGCGGCTGGGCAACTCGCCCGCGCAGGAGCACGCGGCCGCGCTGATCGAGATCGCGAAGGTCGCCAACCGGCGGTTCGAGACCCTCGTGGCGGAGGCCAACCCCATCGCGGCCGCGCGGGCCGCGTCGTTCGGGACCAGCGCCCGATGACCGCCTTCGACACCCTGCCCGACGACGAGGCGCAGGCCCTGCTCCTGCGGGTCTGCGCGGCTCCCCGCTGGGCGCGGGAGGTGGTGGCGGGCAGGCCGTACGGGACGGTGGAGGCGCTGCAGGCGGCCGCATCGGCCGCGCTGGATCCCACCGATCTCGACGCCGCGCTGGCCGCACATCCGCGCATCGGGGACCCGACCGCGCGGGGACAGGCCGCCCACGAGCAGGCGGGCGTGGCGTCCGCGCCCCCGGAGACGCTGACCGCGCTCGCCGAGGGCAACCGGGCCTACGAGGAGCGGTTCGGCCGGGTCTACCTGGTCTGCGCAGAGGGACGCAGCGCCGAGGACCTGCTGGTCACGCTGCGGGCCCGGCTCGCCAACCCGGCGGACACCGAGCGGGCCGTCGCGCTCGGCGAGCTGGCCGCGATCAACCGGCTGCGCCTGGACCGGGTGCTGCGATGACGCTGTCGACCCACGTGCTCGACGCGACCTCCGGCACCCCGGCCGCGGGCATGGTCGTCGTGCTGCGGACCGGCGGGCGCGAGCGCGACCGGATCGTCACCGACGCCGACGGCCGGGGCCGGCTCGTCGAGCCCGGGGCGGGCGTCCACACCCTGACCTTCGCCACGGCGGCGTGGTCGGAGTTCTACCCCGAGGTCACCGTGGCGTTCACGGTGACCGACCCGGCACGCCACCACCACGTGCCGCTGCTGCTGTCCCCCTTCGCCTACTCCACCTACCGCGGGAGCTGACAGATGACGATCACGCTGGGCGCCAACGACTACGGCAAGGCCGAGAACCGGGTGGTGCGCATCCACCGCGACACCGCCCGCCACGAGATCCGGGACGTGACCGTCTCGACCGCGCTGCGCGGGGACTTCACCGCGGCCCACCTCGCCGGGGACCAGTCCCGCGTCCTGCCGACCGACACCCAGAAGAACACCGTGTACGCCTACGCCAAGAAGCACGGGCTGCGGGAGATCGAGGACTACGCGCTGACCCTGGCGCGGCACTTCGTGGCGGACGTCGAGCCCGTCGACGGCGCCCGCGTCGAGGTGGAGGAGTACTCGTGGGAGCGGGTGAACGACCACTCCTGGGTGCGGAAGCAGTCCGAGGTCCGGACGACCGTCGTGGAGGTGGGCGAGGTCGAGAAGGTGACCTCCGGGCTCAAGGACCTCGTGCTGCTCAAGTCCACCGGCTCCGAGTTCGCCGGGTTCCTGCGCGACGAGTACACGACCCTGCAGGAGACCCACGACCGGATCATGTCGACGTCCCTGGTCGGCACCTGGACCTACGCCGGCACGGACGTCGACTGGAACAAGACCTGGACCGACGTGCGGGCGATCCTGGTGGAGCGCTTCGCGTCCGTGCACTCCCTCGCGCTGCAGCAGACCCTGTGGGAGATGGGCCGGGCCGTCCTGGAGGCGCACCCGGAGATCACCGAGATCGCGCTGTCGGCGCCGAACAAGCACCACTTCGTCGTCGACCTGTCGCCCTTCGGCCTGGAGAACCCGAACGAGGTCTTCCACGCCGCGGACCGGCCCTACGGGCTGATCCGGGCGACCGTCGGCAGGAGCTAGTTCGGGAGGGATGTCGAGAAGCCGGGGGCGGCTCCGTCCCAGGGTCGAACGCGGCCAGAATGGGCCGCGACGACGAAGGAGACCTCCCATGGCGAAGTACCTGCTGCTCAAGCACTACCGCGGCGCGCCTGCTCCGGCCAACGACGTCCCGATGGACCAGTGGACCCCCGAGGAGATCTCGGCCCACGTCCAGTACATGCGGGACTTCGCGGCCACGCTGGAGGAGTCCGGGGAGTTCGTCGACGGGCAGGCGCTGGCCCCGGAGGGCCGCTGGGTCCGGTACGACGGCGAGGGCCGCCCGCCGGTCACCGACGGCCCGTTCGCCGAGACCAAGGACCTGATCGCGGGCTGGATGATCATCGACGTGGACAGCGCGGAGCGCGCCTACGCGCTGGCGGGGGAGCTGTCCGCGGCGCCCGGCAAGGACGGGAAGCCGATCCACGAGTGGCTCGAGGTCCGGCCCTTCCTGAGCGCGCCGTCGTCCGACCTGGACTGCCACTGATGGAGGACCGCCTCCGGGAGCTCGTGCCGGGGGTCCTCGGTGTCCTCGTCCGCCGCGGAGCCGACTTCGCGGCGGCCGAGGACGCCGTGCAGGAGGCGCTCGTCGAGGCGGTCCGCGCGGCCGAGCACCCCGCGGACCTCAAGGCCTGGCTGGTGACGGTGGCCTGGCGCAAGTTCCTCGACGCGAGCCGGTCGGAGGCGGCCCGCCGCCGCCGGGAGGACCGGGTGGACGCCGAGCCGGAGCCGGGCCCGGTGTCCGGGGTGGACGACACCCTGCAGCTCTACTTCCGCTGTGCCCACCCGTCGCTCACGCCCGCGTCGGCGGTGGCGCTGACCCTGCGGGCCGTCGGCGGGCTGACCACGAGGCAGATCGCGCAAGCCTACCTCGTCCCCGAGGCGACCATGGCGCAGCGGATCAGCCGGGCCAAGAAGACGGTGTCCGGCGTGCGGTTCGACCGCAACGGAGACGTCGGGACGGTGCTGCGCACGCTCTATCTGGTGTTCAACGAGGGCTACTCCGGAGACGTCGACCTGGCCGCGGAGGCGATCCGGCTGACCCGCGGGCTCGCGGCGGGCATCGACCACCCGGAGGTCGCGGGCCTGCTGGCGCTGATGCTGCTGCACCACGCCCGGCGGCCCTCCCGCACCGCGCCGGACGGCAGCCTGGTCCCGCTCGCCGAGCAGGACCGGGGGCGCTGGGACACGATGGCGATCACCGAGGGCGTCGGGATCCTGCAGGCCGCGCTCGCCCGCGACCGGTTGGGGGAGTTCCAGGCGCAGGCGGCGATCGCCGCCCTGCACGCGGACGCGCAGACCGCCGCGGAGACCGACTGGGTGCAGATCGTGGAGTGGTACGACGAGCTCGTCCGGCTCACCGACAGCCCCGTCGTCCGGCTCAACCGCGCCGTCGCGGTGGGGGAGGCGGACGGGGCCCCGGCGGGGCTGGCGGCGCTGGCGGAGCTCGACCCGGACCTGCCCCGCCACACCGCCGCGGCGGCCTACCTGCACGAGCGCGCCGGTGACCGCGCGCTCGCCGCCCGGCTGTACGCCGACGCCGCACACCGCGCCCCGACGGAGGCGGAACGCACCCACCTGATCCGCCAGGCCGCGCGCCTGAACGCCCGCGCCTGACCCCGGGTCAGCGGGAGCGCAGGGCGAGGAAGACGTCGACGCGGTCTCGGAAGTCGCCCAGGTCGCGGGCGGTCAGTTCCTCGACCCGGCCGATGCGGTAGCGCACGGTGTTGACGTGCAGGTGGAGGCGTTCGGCGGCCCGGCTCCAGCTGCCGTTGCAGTCGAGGAAGGCCTCGAGCGTCTCGAGGAGGCCCGCGTCGTTGCGGGCGTCGTAGGCCAGGACCGGGGCGAGCACCCGGCCCGCGAAGCTGCGGCGCACCTCGTCCGGCACGGCGGCGAGCAGGGCGACGTGCGAGGTCACCTCGGTGGCCCGCACCACCTGCAGCGCCCCGGGCCGCTGCTGGGCCAGCGACCGGGCGTGCCGGGCCTCCTGCAACGCCCCGGTCAGCGCGGCGACCGCCGCGGGCCTGCTGATCCCGACGGTCAACCGTTCCGCGGTGAACCCGGGGGCGAGCCTGCGCAGCGCGGTGTCGAGGACCGCCGGGTCGCCCGGGACGAACGCGACCGCGAGCCCCTCGTGGGTGCCGACGACCGGTGGTCCGAGGTGCGCCGCGGCGTCGACCAGCACCGACCGCGCCGTCTCCGCCCGCCCGGCCCCCTCGAACGCGGCGACGACGACCGCGTGCTCCACCGCCGGGTCCAGCCCCGCCTGCCGCAGCCGCACCGGCAGCTCCGGGCGCGTGTCGGCGCCCTCGGCGACCAGGGCGATCGCGTCGTCGGCGATGTCGCGGCCCACCCGCAGGCCCTCGCCGCGCCGCGCCCGGTCCAGCGCCGCCACCGCGACCAGCTCGCCGACGGCCTCGGTGTGCTCGCGGTCCGGGCCGCCGTCGACCACGACGAACCAGGAGGTCGCCCGCAGCTCGGAGGACGGGCCGACGGGGAAGACGGATCGCTGCGGGTCCTCGGCGGGCAGGCGTTCGGCGGTCAGGAAGGTGCGGACGGCGGCGGCCAGCTCGTCCTCGGGCAGGGGCGGGCCCGCCAGCGCGCGCCCGGTCGCCGACAGCACCCGGCAGGTCCGGCCGAGCTCCGCCCCCACCCGCGCGGTCAGCTCGTCCAGCCCGGCGCCGCTCGCGGCCGCCGCGAGCAGCCTGCGCTGTCTGCCGAGGGTCTCGGCGAGGCGGTCGCCGCGCGCCGCGGTCACCGAGCCGACGACGTACTCGGTCACCGCCGCGAAGGAGACCTCCTCGGGGACCTCCAGCAGCGGGACGCCGTGTCGGACGCAGGCCTCGACCACGTCCGCCGGGGTGCCGTGGAAGACGGCGGCGCCCGCGGCCAGCGCCGCCACCGGGGCCTTGGCGAGCGCGCTGACGAACCGTTCGGCGTCGTCGGTGCCCCGGCGCCACACCAGCCCGCTGATCACCAGCTCGCCGCCGGTCAGGTAGCGCCCGGGATCGGGTAGGTCGGTCGTGTAGACCCAGCGCACCGGGCGGTCGAGGGCCGCCTCGTCGCCGTGGAGCAGCCGGAGCCGGAGGTCGGCGCGCCCGACCAGGTCCCGCAGCAGCATTGGAGGAACGTACAACTCGGGCGTGCGGGACCGCCATGGCTTCGTCGCACCGGGGACTCCTGATCGTGACGAAGCGACGGTGTACTTCTCGCCATGGACTTCCTGGCGCCGACCTCCTGGGCGGAGGCTCTCGAGTGCAAGGCCGCGCATCCCGACGCGGTCGCGATCGCGGGCGGCACGGACGTCATGGTGGAGCTGAACTTCGACCACCGACGCCCGCCCGCCCTGCTCGACCTCAACCGGGTCCCCGAGCTGGCCGACTGGGCGCTCGACGACGGCCGGGTGCGGCTGGGCGCGGGCGTCCCGTACGTCCGGGTGATCTCCGAGCTGGGGCACCTGCTGCCCGGCCTGGCGATGGCCGCCCGCACGGTCGGGTCGCCGCAGATCCGCAACCGCGGCACGGTCGGCGGGAACCTCGGCGCGGCCTCGCCCGCGGGGGACTCGCACCCCGCGCTGCTCGCGGCGTTCGCGTCCGTGGAGATCGGCTCGGTGCGCGGCACCCGCGAGGTGCCGGTGGCGGAGTTCTTCACCGGCGTCAAGCGCTCGGTGCTGGAGCCGGACGAGCTCATCTCCGCCGTGCTGGTCACCCCGCCGTCGGGCCCGCAGCAGTTCTCCAAGATCGGCACCCGCAACGCCATGGTGATCGCGGTGTCCGCCTTCGGGTTCGCGCTGCACCCGGACACCCGCACCGTCGGGACCGGCATCGGGTCGGCCGCGCCCACCCCGCGCCCCGCCCCCGAGGCCGCCGCGTTCCTCGCCGGGGAGCTGGAGGCCGCGGGGCTGTGGGGCTCCCGCGGCGCCCTGCCCGCGACCCTGGCCACGGAGTTCGGCCGCCGGGTCCGGGACGCCGCCGCCCCGATCGACGACGTCCGCGGCTCCGCCGCCTACCGCAGCCACGCCCTGTCCGTGATGGCCCGTCGCACCGCGACCTGGGCCTGGGACGCCTACCGCGACGAGAACCGGAGCGCCGCATGAGGATCGAGCTGACCGTCAACGGCGTCGCCCGCGAGGCGGACGACGTGTGGGAGGGGGAGAGCCTGCTCTACGCCCTGCGCGAGCGGCTGGGCCTGCCCGGCTCCAAGAACGCCTGTGAGCAGGGCGAGTGCGGCTCCTGCACCGTCTACCTCGACGGGGCGCCCGTCTGCGCGTGCCTCGTGGCCGCGGGCCAGGCGCAGGGTCGCGAGGTGACCACGGTGGAGGGTCTGGCGGGAGACGAGCTGGACCCGGTGCAGCAGGCCTTCGTGGAGAAGGGCGCGGTGCAGTGCGGCTTCTGCACCCCCGGCTTCCTGATGTCCACGAAGGACCTGCTGGACCACAACCCGGCGCCGTCCGACCCGGAGATCCGGGAGGCCCTGGCGGGCAACCTGTGCCGCTGCACGGGCTACGAGAAGATCCTGGACGCCGTGCGGACCGCGGCGGCGAACCGATGATCATCGAGAACGCCCACGTCGTGACCGTGACCGGCGCGGAGATCGCCGGCGGCCACGTCGTCGTCGAGGACGACCGGATCACCGCGGTGGGCGCGGGCCCGGCGCCGAGCCGCGAGGGCCACCGGGTCGTCGACGCGCGCGGCGGCCTGCTCACCCCCGGGTTCGTCAACACCCACAACCACCTCTACCAGTGGGTCACCCGCGGCCTCGCCGCCGACCACACGCTGTTCGAGTGGCTGACCACGCTCTACCCGGTCTGGGCCGGCATCGACGAGCACGCCGTCCACACCGGGGCGACCGGCGCGCTGGCCCAGCTCGCGCTCACCGGCTGCACCACCAGCAGCGACCACCACTACGTCTTCCCCCGGGAGGGCGGGGACGTGTTCGCCGCGGAGATCCGGGCGGCGGCCGACGTGGGCCTGCGGTTCCACCCCTGCCGCGGCTCGATGGACCTGGGACAGAAGGACGGCGGCCTGCCGCCGGACCACGTCGTCGAGGACCGGGACGCGATCATGGCCGCCTCCGAGGCGGCGATCGACCGCTGGCACGACCCGTCGCCCGGCTCGATGCTCCAGGTCGCGCTGGCCCCCTGCTCGCCGTTCTCGGTGACCGGGGAGCTCATGCGCGAGTCCGCGCAGCTGGCGCGGCGGCGCGGCGTGCGGCTGCACACCCACCTCGCCGAGACCACGGACGAGGACGAGTTCTGCCGGGAGCGCTTCGGCTCCTCGCCGCTGGAGTACGTCGAGTCGCTGGGCTGGACCGGCGCGGACGTCTGGTTCGCCCACGGCATCCACTTCGACGACGCCGCGGTGAAGCGGATCGGCGCCACCCGGACCGGGGTGGCGCACTGCCCCTCGTCCAACGCCCGGCTCGGGGCCGGGATCGCCCGCACCCGCGACCTGCGGGACGCGGGCGCCCGCGTCGGCCTCGGCGTCGACGGCGCGGCCAGCAACGAGGCGGGCTCGCTCCTGGAGGAGGTCCGGCACGCGGTGCTGTTCGCCCGCGCCGTCGGCGGCCCCACCGCGCTGACCGTCCGGGACGCCCTGGAGCTGGCCACCATGGGCGGCGCCCGGGTGCTCGGGCGCGAGCAGGAGATCGGCTCGATCGAGGTGGGCAAGCTCGCCGACCTGGCCCTCTGGGCGCTCGACGGACTGGGCCACGCGGACGTCGCCGATCCCGTGGCCGCCCTGGTGCTCGGCTCCCCGCCGCCGCTGGAGCTGCTGCTCGTGAACGGCCGACCCGTCGTCGAGCACGACCGGGTCACCACCGTGGACACCGACGCCGTGGCACAGGAGTGCGTCCGCGTCCACCGCACGTTGTTGGAGAAAGCCTCATGACCTCGACCGAAACGCGCATGGCAGGCAGGCTGGGGGACTCCCCGCCGCGCCCCGACGGCACCCTCAAGGTCACCGGCGAGTTCGCGTACTCGTCCGACCTCTGGCACGACGACATGGTCTGGGGTGTCACGCTGCGCAGCCCGCACCCCAGCGCACGGATCCGCGCGATCGACCTCACCGACGCGCTGCGCGTCCCGGGTGTCTCGGCGATCCTCACGGCGAAGGACGTGCCGGGGGAGAACGCCGTGGGCCTGGAGCACCTCGACACCCCGGCCCTGGCGGACGGCGTGGTCCGCTACCAGGGCGAACCCGTCGCGCTGGTCGCGGCGGACCATCCCGAGACGGCCCGCCGCGCGGCGGCCCGGATCGTCGTGGACTACGAGGTGCTGCCCGCGGTCACCGACCCCCGCACGGCGCTGGACCCGGACACCCCCTGGGTGCACGCGGACCACGACAACCTGGTGCGGGACCTGAGGATCCGCCGCGGCGACCCGTCGCCGACCGCGCCGGTCGTCGTCTCCCTCGACTTCGAGGTCGGCATGCAGGACCAGGCCTTCCTCGGGCCCGAGTCCGGGCTGGCGGTGCCGGACGGCGAGGGCGGTGTCGACCTCTACGTCGCCACCCAGTGGCTGCACGTCGACCAGGGCCAGGTCTGCCGGGTGCTGGGGCTGCCGCCCGAGCAGGTGCGGCTGACCCTCGCCGGCGTCGGGGGCGCGTTCGGGGGCCGCGAGGACCTGTCGATGCACGTCCACGCCTGCCTGCTCGCGCTGCACACCGGCAAGCCGGTGAAGATGAGCTACGCCCGGGACGAGTCGTTCTTCGGGCACGTGCACCGCCACCCCGCGTGGCTGCGCTACGAGTTCGGCGCCCGCGAGACCGGCGAGCTGGTCTACGCCAAGGCGGACATCCTGTTCGACGGCGGCGCCTACGCCTCGTCCACGCCCGCCGTCGTCGGGAACGGCGGCACGCTCGGGCTGGGCCCGTACCGGATCCCGAACGTCCACGTGGACGCCCGCGGGGTCTACACGAACAACCCCACCTGCGGAGCGATGCGCGGGTTCGGCTGCGTGCAGGCCGCCTTCGCGCACGAGGCGCTGATGGACGAGCTGGCCGACCGGATCGGCATGGACCGCGTCGAGATCCGGGCGCTCAACGGCATGGTGGAGGGCGACCTCACCATCACCGGCCAGGTCGTCGACTCCGCGGCGCCCGTGGCGGAGCTGATCCGCACGGTGCGCGACCTGCCCCTGCCCGCGGACCCCGCAGGCGAGCGGGACATCCGCGAGCTCCCCGGCGGGGCGTCGAACACCACGCACGGCGAGGGTGTGCGGCGCGGGATCGGGTACGCGGTGACCTACAAGAACGTCGGGTTCTCCGAGGGGTTCGACGACTACTCCACCGCCCGCGTGCGGCTGGAGGTCGTCGGCGGCGAGCCGGTGGCGACGGTCCACACGGCGGCCGCGGAGGTCGGCCAGGGGCTGATCACCATCGAGCAGCAGATCTGCCGCACCGAGCTGGGTGTGGAGCAGGTCGTGGTGCACCCGAAGGACACCACCGTCGGCTCCGGCGGCTCGACGTCCGCCTCCCGCCAGACCTACGTCACCGGCGGCGCCGTGAAGGCGGCGTGCGAGGCGGTGCGGGCGTCGGTCCTGCGTCGGGCGTCGGAGGCGCTGGGGCGCGCGGAGCTCCGGCTGGACGGGGAGAAGATCGTCGCGGCGGGCGGGGAGGTCGTCGCCTCCCTGGCGGAGGTCCTCACCGACCCCGTCGAGGAGACGGTCGAGTGGCGCCACCGCCCCACGTACCCGATCGACCCGGAGACGGGGCAGGGGAACGCGCACGTGCAGTACGCCTTCTCCGCGCACCGCGCGGTGGTGGACGTGGACGTCGAGCTGGGGCTGGTCAAGGTCGTGGCGCTGGACACCGCGCAGGACGTGGGCCGGGCGCTGAACCCGGACGCCGTCGTCGGGCAGATCCAGGGCGGCAGCGCGCAGGGCATGGGCCTGGCGCTGATGGAGGAGATCGTCGTGCAGGACGGGATCGTGAAGAACCCGTCGTTCACCGACTACCTCATCCCCACCATCCTGGACATGCCGCCGATGCAGGTGAAGGTCCTGGAGTACGCCGATCCGCACGCCCCCTACGGGGTCCGCGGCGTCGGCGAGCCGCCGACGATCTCGTCGGGCCCGGCGGTGGCCGCCGCCATCCGGGCCGCCACCGGCAAGCCGCTGCGCCGTGTCCCCGTCCGCCCCGAGCACATCGTCCGTGAGTGGTAAGTGGTGCCAGGGCACCACTGACCACTCACGAGCACCGGAGGTGCCGCAATGCCTCGGATGTTCCTGAACGGCACCGCCATGTCCGGCGGGCCCGACCACCACCTCGTGGGCGACGCCCCGCTGGTGGCCCGCACCACCACCGCGCCCCGGTACCGCTTCCACGCGGTCGAGGGCCGCTACCCGGCCCTCGAGGACGGCGGGACCGCCGCCGTCGCGGGTGAGCTCTACGAGCTGTCCTACGCCCAGCTCCGGGAGGTCCTCCTGCCCGGCGAGCCCGACGGGCTCGAGCTCGGCGTCATCGAGCTGGCCGACGGGTCCGGCTCGCTCGCGATGATCCTGCGCCCCGGGCACACCGCTTCGCGCACGGACATCTCGGACATCGCCGACTGGCGGGAGTACCGCTCGTGAGGACGGTCTTCCGCGGCCGTGCGATCGTCGACGGTGGGGAGCGGCCCGCCGCCGTCCTGGTCGACGGAGAGCGGATCGCCGCCGTGCTGCCGATCGACGCCCCGCTCGACGCCGTCGAGGTCCGGCCTGCGGCGGACGAGGTGCTGATCCCCGGCCTGGTCGACACCCACGTGCACGTCAACGAGCCCGGCCGCACCGAGTGGGAGGGCTTCGCCTCCGCCACCCGGGCCGCCGCCGCGGGCGGGGTCACGACGATCGTCGACATGCCCCTGAACTCGCTCCCGCCGACGCTGGACGCCGAGTCCCTCGCCATCAAACGCAAGGCCGCGGACGGGCAGTGCGCCGTGGACGTCGGGTTCTGGGGCGGGGCGGTGCCCGGCAACGAGTACGCGCTGCCGGAGCTGGTCGCCGCGGGCGCGTTCGGCGCCAAGTGCTTCCTGCTGGACAGCGGCGTGCCGGAGTTCCCGCCGCTGCCCGACCCGCGCACCGCGCTGCGGGTGCTGGGGGACGCGGTGCTGCTGGCGCACGCGGAGGACGCCGCCCTCATCGGATCCACCCGAGGCCCGCGCTACGGCGACTTCCTCGCGTCCCGGCCCGCCGCGGCCGAGGACTCGGCCATCGCCCGGCTGCTCGACGCCGCGCGCGAGACGGGCGGGCGCGTGCACGTCGTGCACCTGTCGTCCGCCGCGGCGCTGCCGCTGCTGGCCCGGGCCCGCGCCGAGGGCGTGCGGGTCACGGTCGAGACGTGCCCGCACTACCTCGCCCTCGCGGCCGAGGAGATCCCGGACGGCGACACCCGCTTCAAGTGCTGCCCGCCCGTGCGCGAGGAGGCCAACCGCGACCTGCTCTGGCAGGGCCTCGCGGACGGCGTGATCGACATGGTCGTCAGCGACCACTCGCCCGCGACACCGGAGCTCAAGGGCACCGGGGACTTCGGGTCGGCGTGGGGCGGCATCGCGTCGCTGCAGATCGGGCTCGCGGTCGTGTGGACCGAGGCCCGGCGGCGGGGCTGGTCGCTCGCCGCCGTCGTCGACCGGATGGCGACGGCCCCCGCGGACCTGGTCGGGCTGCGACACAAGGGCCGCATCGCCCCCGGCGCGCACGCGGACCTCGCGATCGTCGCGCCGGACGAGACCTTCACGGTGGGTGCGCTCGCCCACCGCCACCCCACCACCCCCTACGCCGGTCGCACGCTGCACGGCGTGGTCCGCGGCACCTGGCTGCGCGGCGAGCGGGTGGGTCCCGACCCCCGTGGTCGACTGATCGAGAGAGGTGAGCGCTGATGTACCCCGATCTCGCGCTGCGCACCGTCGGCGGTTCCGTGGTCCGGGCGAGCGACGAGTCGTTCGCCGCCAAGGAGAACCTGATCGTCCCCGGTCCGCCGGTCTTCGACCCGACGACCTTCGGCCACCGCGGCAAGGTCTACGACGGCTGGGAGACCCGCCGCAGGCGCACCCCCGGCGAGGACGAGGCCGTGGTCCGGCTCGGCGCGCCCGGCATCGTCCGGCGGATCGTGGTCGACACGACCTGGTTCACCGGCAACTACCCGCCGCGGGCCGCGGTCGACGGCCGCGCGGACGGGGACTGGTTCGAGCTGGTCGCGCTCTCGGACCTCAAGGGGGACAGCGAGAACGCGTTCGACGTCCGCTGCGACCGCCGCGTCGACGAGGTCCGGCTGCGCATCGTCCCGGACGGCGGTGTCGCCCGCCTGCGGGTGTTCGGCGAGGCGCTGCCCGACCCGGCCCTGGTGGCGGCGCTGGGCACCGTCGACCTCGCCGCCGTCGAGAACGGCGGGCACATCCGGGACGTGTCGAACCGGTTCTACAGCGAGCCCCACAACCTGCTGCTCCCCGGTCCCGCCCGGTCGATGGGGGAGGGGTGGGAGACCGCCCGCCGCCGCGACACCGGGAACGACTGGGTCGAGATCGGCCTGGCGGTCGAGTCGTCCCTCGCCGTCGTCGAGCTGGACACGAGGTACTTCCTGCACAACGCGCCGGCGCGGGCGGTGCTCCGCAGCGGCGGTCGCACCCTGATGGAGTCCGAGCTCGGCCCGAACACCGTCCACCGCGTCGTGCTGGACGACCCGACCCCCGTCACCGCCGTCCGCCTGGACATCCACCCCGACGGCGGCCTGTCCCGAGTACGCCTGTGGGGCACCCCCACCGCTGGTGGCTATCGAACGCTCGAAACCCGCTGGCTCTCGGCCCGCTGACCCCGTCCGCATCATGGAGCCACAGCTGTCGTTTCGCGGGTCGAGAACGACAGTTGTGGCTCCGTAATGCCCTGATCTTGGGAGAGACCGTGCACGCGCTCAACTGTTCGCTCGTGTTGGCCGATGTTCCTGTGCTGGAGCGGCCCGCGGCCGCCGCGGCCGCCGGGTTCGCCGCCGTCGAGTTCTGGTGGCCCTTCTCCTCGGCCGCGCCGTCGGACGCCGAGGTGGACCGCTTCGCCCGCGCCGTCGAGGATGCCGGGGTGGACCTGGTGGGGCTCAACTTCGCCGCGGGGGACATGCCCGCGGGTGACCGCGGGCTGGTGTCCTGGCCGGGGCGGGAGTCGGAGTTCCGGGCCTCGGTCGCGGTGGCGGTCGGGCTCGGCGAACGGCTCGGCATCTCGATCTTCAACGCCCTGTACGGCAACCGCGTCGACGGCGCGAGCGGCCAGGACGACCTCGCGCTGGAGAACCTCGCCCACGCGGCGAAGGAGGCCGAGCGCATCGGCGCGGCGGTGGTGCTGGAGCCCCTGAGCGGCGCCGACCGCTACCCGATCCGCACGTGCGCCGACGCGGTCGCGGTGCTGGACCGGGTCGGCGCGTCGAACACCGGCCTGCTGTTCGACGTCTACCACCTCGCCGTCAACGGCGAGGACCTCGACGCCGCGATCGCCGCCCACGCGGACCGCATCGCCCACGTCCAGCTCGCCGACGCGCCGGGACGGCACGAACCCGGCACCGGCGACATCGACTTCCCCCACGTCCTCGCCGCGCTGCAGGCCGCCGGCTACACCGGCCGCACCGCGCTGGAGTACGTCCCCACCCGAAAGGTCATCGCATGAGCACGATCGCATTCATCGGCCTCGGCATCATGGGCGGCCCGATGGCGGGCCACCTCGTCGACGCGGGCCACGACGTCGTGGGCCACAACCTCTCCCGGCTGGCCGTCGACGTGCTCGTCGAGCGGGGCGGGCGCGCCGCCGCCGACACCGCGGACGCCGTCCGGGAGGCGGACGTCGTGATCACCATGGTCCCCGACAGCCCCGACGTCGAGGCGCTCGTGTTCTCCGAGGACGGCATCCTCGCCCACGCCAAGCCCGGCACCCTGCACATCGACTGCTCGACGATCCGGCCGGACGTCGCGCGCCGGATCGCCGAGGCCGAGCGCGAGCGCGGCATCCGCCCGGTCGACGCGCCGGTCAGCGGCGGTGAGCCCGCCGCCGTCGAGGCCACGCTGTCGATCATGGTCGGCGGCGCGGACGACGACGTCGCGGCCGCCCGACCCCTCCTGGAGACCGTGGGCCGGACCGTCGTCCACGTCGGACCGTCGGGGGCGGGCCAGACCGTCAAGGCCGCCAACCAGCTGATCGTCGCGGGGAACATCCAGCTGGTCGCCGAGGCGCTGGTGTTCCTCGAGGCCTACGGCGTCGACACCGAGTCCGCGCTGGAGGTCCTCGGCGGCGGCCTGGCCGGCAGCACGGTCCTCGCGCGCAAGGGCGCCACGATGCGCGCCCGCACCTTCGCACCCGGCTTCCGGATCGACCTGCACCACAAGGACCTGGGCATCGTGACGGCGGCGGCGCGGGAGGCGGGCGTCGCCATCCCGCTGGGTGCGCACGTGGCCCAGCTGGTGGGCGCGCTGCGCGCGCAAGGCCACGGCTCGCTCGACCACAGCGCCCTGCTGACGCAGGTCGAGGCACTCTCCGGACGGGCACGATGACCCGCATGCGCGCCGTCGACGCCGCCGTCGCGATCCTCAGGGCCGAGGGTGTCTCGCACCTGTTCGGGCTGCCGGGCGCCGCGATCAACCCGTTCTACGACGCCGTCCGCCGCGACGGCACGCTCACCCACGTCCTGGCCCGACACGTCGAGGGCGCCTCGCACATGGCCGAGGGCTACACGCGCGCGAAGGCGGGCAACATCGGCGTGTGCGTGGGGACGTCCGGACCCGCGGGCACGGACATGATCACCGGGCTCTACTCCGCGATGGCCGACTCCATCCCGATCCTCGCGATCACCGGGCAGGCGCCGGTCGCGCGGCTGCACAAGGAGGACTTCCAGGCGGTCGACATCGCGGCGATCGCCGCACCCGTCACCAAGCTGGCGCTGACCGTCCGCGAGCCGGCCCAGGTCCCCGGCGCGGTCGCGCAGGCCTTCCACCTCATGCGCTCCGGGCGCCCGGGGCCGGTGCTGCTGGACCTGCCGATCGACGTCCAGCAGGGCGAGATCGCGTTCGATCCCGAGACGTACGCGCCGCTCCCGGTGCACCGCCCCGCCGCCACCCGCGCGCAGGTCGAGCGGGTTCTCGACCTGCTCGCCGACGCCGAGCGCCCGGTCATCGTGGCGGGCGGCGGGATCGTCAATGCCGACGCGTGCGCCGAGCTCGTCGAGCTGGCGGAGCTGCTGGACCTCCCGGTCATCCCGACGCTGATGGGCTGGGGCGCGATCCCGGACGACCATCCGCTGATGGCGGGTCTGGCCGGCATCCAGACCTCGCACCGGTACGGCAACGCGACCCTGCTGGCGTCCGACCTGGTGCTCGGCATCGGGAACCGGTGGGCGAACCGGCACACGGGCGGGCTGGAGGTCTACCGGCGCGGGCGGCGGTTCGTCCACGTCGACATCGAGCCGACCCAGATCGGGCGGGTGTTCGCGCCGGACTACGGGATCACCTCCGACGCGGGCGCGTTCCTGCGGACCGCGGTCGAGGCCGCGCGCGAGCGCACCCTGCCGGACCGCAGCGCCTGGGTCCGGGAGTGCGTCGAGCGCAAGGGGACGCTGCAGCGGCGGACCCACTTCGACGACGTCCCGATCAAGCCGCACCGGGTGTACGAGGAGATGAACAAGGCGTTCGGCCCCGACACCCGCTACGTCAGCACGATCGGGCTCAGCCAGATCGCCGGGGCCCAGTTCCTGCACGTCCAGCGGCCGCGGCACTGGATCAACTGCGGGCAGGCGGGGCCGCTGGGCTGGACCGTCCCGGCCGCGCTGGGGGTCCGGGTCGCCGATCCCGAGGCCGGGGTGGTCGCGCTGTCCGGGGACTACGACTTCCAGTTCATGATCGAGGAGCTGGCGGTCGGGGCCCAGTTCACGCTGCCCTACATCCACGTCGTCGTGAACAACTCCTACCTGGGGCTGATCCGGCAGGCGCAGCGCGGGTTCGACATGGACTACTGCGTGCAGCTCGGGTTCGACAACATCAACTCGCCGGAGCTGGACAAGTACGGCGTGGACCACGTCAAGGTCGCCGAGGGCCTGGGCTGCAAGGCGATCCGCGTGACGGACCCCGCCGACCTCCCCGGCGCGTTCGCCCGCGCGAAGGAGTTGGTGGCGCTGCACCGGGTCCCGGTGGTCGTCGAGGTGGTCTTGGAGCGGGTCACGAACATCGCGATGGGCCAGGACCTGGACGCCGTGGTGGAGTTCGAGGAGCAGGCGACCACCCGGGCACACGCACCCACCGCGACCATCCCGCTCCCGCTCGCGTGAGTGTGAGCGTCGGGCGCACCGGTGATCACCGCGACTGGAGCGCGACCCGCGCTCAGCGCGGATTCTGCTCCAGTCGCGGTGATCACTCCCCGCGCCAGGCGCGCCACAGCCGGGCGTAGTGCCCGTCCGCGGCGAGCAGCTCCGCGTGCGTCCCGGACTCCACGATCTCCCCGGCGTCCATCACGAGGATCCGGTCGGCGGTCGACGCCTGCCGCAGCCGGTGCGCCACCACCAGGCCGGTGCGCCCCGCGAGCACGGCGGCGGCGCCGTCCTCCAACCGCGACGCGTCCCGCGAGCCCGCCTCGGCGGTGGCCTCGTCCAGCAGCAGCACCACGGGGTCGGCGAGCAGGGCGCGGGCGAGCGCGACCTGGGCGGCCTGCTCGGCCGAGAGCGCGTGCCCCAGCTCGCCGACCACCGTCCGCAGCCCGGACGGCAGCGCGGAGACCCAGTCCGCGCCGACCGTCGCGAGAGCCTTCTCGATCTCGGCGTCCGTGGCGTCCGCCCGCGCCAGCCGCAGGTCCTCGGCCAGCGGGCCCGCGAAGACGTGGGCCTCCTGGGACACGAGCACGACCGACCCGTCGGCCCGGAACCGCGACACCGGCTCGCCGCCGACGTGCACCGTCCCCGCGGAGGGGTCGGTGAGCCCCGCGAGGATCACCGCGAGCGTGGACTTGCCCGCCCCGCTCGCCCCGACCAGCGCGACGGTCTCGCCGGGCGCGAGCGCCACGGACACGTCCCGCACCACGGGGTCCGCGCCGTAGCGATGGGTGATCCCCGAGGCCGTCACGGAGCCGTTCGGCCGCGGCGCGGGGTCGACGGCGGGCACCTCGGTCACGATCACCCCGACGATCCGCTGCAGGCTGGCGAAGGCCGACTGGATCTCGTCGAAGCTCATGATGATCAGGCCGAGCGGGTTGAACAGCCGGTGGAAGTACAGCGCGGCGGCGGTGACCGCGCCGACCGTGGCGGCCTCGGTGGAGACGAGCGCGAAGCCGACGCCGATGATCGCCGTGAGCCCCACGAGCTCGGCGATGTTCATCCACTTGCCCCACGCCGTGGCGAACCACAACACCGACTTCGAGATCGCCCGCGCCTGCTCCGACGACTCGGTGATGCGCGCGACGTGCTGGTCCTCGGCGCCGTAGGCGTGCACCGTCGGCAGGCCCTCCAGGCTGGACACCAGCGCCTCGGCGCGGTCGCCGAACGCGGCCCGCTCGGCGGCGTAGCGCTTGGCCGCCCGGGGCAGGTACCAGCGGATCGCGAAGCCGTAGACCGGGATGGCGGTCAGGCCCGCCACGGCGAGCCACGGGTCGAGGGCGAACAGACCGACCATCGTCAGCCCGACCGTCAGTGCGGCCCCGACCCACGGCGCCAGCAGGGCGGTGATCACCTCGCTGATGACCGCGACGTCGTCTCCCACGCGGCTGAGCAGGTCGCCGCGGCCGGACTCCTCCAGCTCGTTCGCGGGCAGCCGCAGCGCGGTGCCGACGGTGTCCTCGCGCATCCGGGCGAGGACCCGCTGACCGATCCGGGCGACGAGGGCGGCGCTGATCGCGGTCAGCACGGCGCTCAGCACGCCGGCGCCCGCCACCAGCACCACCAGCTCGACGATCTCGGCGGTCGTGGTGCCGCGCAGCACGGCGTCGACGATCAGGCCGATCGCCCAGGGCGCGACCAGGCCGGACAGCGAGGCGAGCGCGGCCAACAGGACCGTCGAGACGGCGAGCGCCCGCCGGCTCCGCAGGTACCCGCCGATCGCGCGGCGGACCTGCCCCGCGGTGGCGAGGGGGAGGCGCGTGCTCATCCCAGGACCTTCTTCCGGTAGCCCTCGTGGGCGAGCAGGTCGTGGTGCGTGCCCTCGGCGAGGACGCCCTCGGCGGCGAGGTGCACGACGTGGTCGGCGTGGGCGAGGAGCACGGGGCTGTCGGTGATCACGACGGTCGTCCGGTCCCGGCGCAGCGTCCGCAGGCCCTGCGCGACGGCCTCCTCGGTGACCGAGTCGATCGCCGTCGTCGGGTCGCGCAGGACGAGCACGGGGGGATCGGCGTGCAGCGCGCGGGCCAGCGCGAGCCGCTGGCGCTGGCCGCCGGACAGGCTCAGGCCGCGGTCCCGGACCGGCTCGTCGAGGCCCGCGGGCTGGGCGTCGACGAAGTCCGCGGCGCCTGCCGCGACGATGGCGGGCCGCAGGTCACCGGGCACCCCGCTGAGCGCCATGTTCTCCGCGACGGTCCCGGCGAACAGGTGGGCGTGGTGGGGCTCGACGTGCACGGCCTCCGGGGCGGCGCCGTCGAAGGTCACGCTGCGCTCGCGCAGCGCGGCGGTGAGACGGTCGGCGACCTCGGGCTCGGCCACGACCCCGGTCAGCCGCCCGGCGGGCAGGTCCAGCCGCACCGGCTCGACCGGCTCGGCGACCGGCGCCTCGTCCAGCACCCCGCCGACGCGCGCGGCGCTCGCCTTGGCGGCCGCACCGATCTGCAGGTAGAAGCCCGCCGCGGTCAGCGGCTCGGCGATGAACTGCGCCGCGCCGACCGCGGAGACGAAGGCGCCGATGGTGATCGTTCCGTCGACGGCGAGCAGGCCCGCGGACGCGACCGACACCGCGAGCACCAGGGTGGCGGCGAGGACGGTGGCGCCGAGCTGCAGCGACTTGGCGGTGCCCGTGCGGACGCCCGCGCTCTCGGCCCGCCTGCTGACCTCGCGGTAGCGCGCGGTCGCGGTGCGCTGGGCGCCGAGCCCGTGCAGCACGCGCAGGCCGGTCACCAGGTCGGTGGCCAGCGCGGACGCCTCGGCGAGGGACTCCTGCTGGCCCGCCACCCGTCGGGAGAGCAGCGGGGACAGGGCGTTCAGCCCCAGCGTGACGACCACGGCCGTCACGATCAGGCCCAGCCCCAGCAGCGGGTCGATCCCGATCAGGATCGCCGAGCTGACCAGCAGCGCGGCCGCCGAGCCGCACAGCCCCGACACCCAGATGACCGACCGCGCCGTCTGGTCGGCGTCCGACGACGCGATGGTCAACAGCTCGCCGTGCCGCCGCGCGGTGGTGGCCCCCGGGCGCAGCAGCCTGCCCGCGAGCTCCGTGCGCAGCAGGTGGCCCTCGTCGATGACCGCGCCCTGCCCCAGCCGGGCGAACCAGCGGTAGCAGGTATTCAGCACCCCGAACAGCAGGACGAACCCCGCCAGGCAGAGCACGAGCATCCGCACGTCGCCGGTGGCCACGGCGCGGTCCACCGAGAACCCGATCGCGAGCGGGACCAGCGCCTCGCACGTCTGGTGCCCCATCAGCAGCAGCGACGCCCCGAGCACCCGTCTGCGCTGGCGGCGCAGCACCCGCCTGCGCAGACCGTCGTCCGTTTTCACCCGGTAAGGGTAGGCTCAGTGATCGGCGGGGCGCGGTCCGGGGCACTAGTGCCGCAGTCCGGCCTCCTTCAGCAGCGGCATGACCTTCTCGCCGAAGTACTTGAGCTCCTCGTTGTAGTCGATGAGCCCGAAGATCATGCCCTCCATGCCGGCCTCGTTCAGCCTGCCCAGCTCCTCGGTGACCTGCTCGGGGGTGCCGACGATCGGGTAGCCGCCCCAGCCCGCGATGAAGCGTTCCTGCATCGCCTTGACCGCGTGGTCGAAGGACTGGCTCGCACCGGATCCGGCGATCTTGATGACGTTGCCCGCGGCGCCCCAGTCGCCCTCGTCGACGACCTGCTGGAAGGCCCGCTTCGCCTCGGCCTCGGTGTCCCGGCAGACGACCAGGCCGTAGGTCATCGCGTGGATCGTGCGCTGGTACTCGGTGCGCGCCTTCTCCTTCAACGCCGTGGTGTAGGCCTTGATGTTGTCGAGGGTGTCCAGCGAGGCGAAGTTGAAGTCGACGTTGCGCGCGGAGAACTCGATGCCCGACGGCGAGTTGCCCGCGTTGATCAACGCGGGGCGGGGGCCCTGGTGGGGCTTGGGGTAGGCCTCGAGCAGCTCGGCGTCGAAGTACGTCGAGTGGATCGCGAAGGTGCCCTCCTCGGTCCAGAGCCGGTTCACGAAGTCCAGCCACTCCTGGCCGTAGGCGTAGCGCTCGTCGTGTTCGCGCTGCTCGGAGCCGAACATCTCCATCTCCGGCGGCACCCAGCCCATCACCATGTTGAGCGCGAACCGGCCGCCGGAGATGCGGTCGACCGTGGTCGCCTGCTTCGCGGCGACGATCGGGTGCATGGTCGGGAGGTGGCTGGTCGCGGCGACCGCGATCCGCTCGGTCGCCTCGGCGACCCCGGCGGCCCAGGTGTAGGTCTCGAAGCAGTTGCCGTTGAAGTTCGTGGAGCCGCCGAAGCCCTTCCAGCGGGCGACGGGGACCAGGACGTCGAACCCGAGGCGGTCGGCGCGCTGGGCGATCTCCTTGGTGTGCTCCCAGGTGATCTCGAAACCCGACGGCGCGTGGCTCATGATCAGCCCGTAGCTGGTGTTGGTGCCGAACAGGCCCAGCTTCATCTTCTGGTCGCCGAACAGCGGGTTGGTGGTGGTGCGGTCCGCGGCGGGCCGGGTCTCGCTCGCCGGGCGGGGGTCGGTGGGGGCGAGGCCGAGGCGCTCGTTGGCCGTGACGGTCATGGGTCCTCCAGGGCAGGGCGGGGCAGGGCAGGGGAGCGAGCGGCGCGTTCGCTCACCAGGTGTGAGCGAGCGCGCCGTTCGCCGGGCAGGGGGGTGGGGCTAGCCGAGCTGGAAGGGGTCTCGGGTGCCGCCGGTCAGCTCCACGAAGACGGACTTGTTCTCGGTGTACTCGTTGACCGCGTCGACGCCGTTCTCGCGGCCGATGCCGCTGGCGCCGAAGCCGCCGAAGGGCATGTTGGGGGCGATCACGCGGTAGGCGTTGATCCAGATCGTGCCCGCGCGCAGCTTGTTCGCCACCCGGTGGGCGCGGTGCACGTCCTTGGTCCACACCGCCCCGGCCAGGCCGTAGGGGGTGTCGTTGGCCAGCTTGAGGGCCTCGTCCTCCTCGGTGAAGGTGTAGGCGGCCAGGACCGGGCCGAACACCTCCTCCCGGACGATCGTGTTCTCCGGGGTCACGTTCGTGACGACGGTGGGCTTGACGAACAGTCCGCCGCGCTCGGCGTCGGGTTCGCCGCCGCAGGCGAACGTCGCGCCCTCCGCGGCCGCGCCCTGCAGGTAGCCCAGCACCTTCTCGTACTGCGGCCGGTTCGCCACCGGACCCATCTCGGTGTCCGCCTCGGTGGGGTCGCCGAGCACGATGGAGTTCGCCCGCGCGACGACCTTCTCGATCAGGGCGTCGTGGACGTCGGCGTGCACGATCAGCCGCGAGCCCGCCATGCACGTCTGGCCGGTGGCGGCGAACACGCCCGCGACCAGGCCGTTCGCGGCGGCGTCGAGGTCGGCGTCCGGGAACACGATCTGCGGGGACTTCCCGCCCAGCTCGAGGGTGACCCGGTTGTAGTTCGCGACCGCCGCCTGCGCGACCTTCGCGCCGGTGGCCGACGAGCCGGTGAACGCGACCTTGTCGACGCCCGGGTGGCCGGACAGCGCCTCACCGGTCGAGCGGTCCCAGCCGGTCACGACGTTCAGCACACCCGCGGGCAGCCCGGCCTCGTGCAGGACCTCGGCGAAGGCCACGGTCGAGGCGGGCGCGTGCTCGCTCGGCTTGACCACCATCGTGCAGCCCGCCGCCAACGCGGGCGCCAACTTGAACGTCAGCAGCAGCAGCGGCGAGTTCCAGGGCGTGATCGCCCCGACCACGCCGACCGGCTCACGGGTGGTGTAGCCGAAGTAGTTCGGGTTCACCGGCGGGACGGTGCGGCCCTCGACCTTGTCGGCCAGTCCGGAGAAGTAGTAGTACCACTGCGGCAGGGCGTTGAGCTGGCCCAACATCTCCCGCAGCAGCTTGCCGGAGTCGTTGACCTCCAGGCGGGCCAGTCGCTCGGCGTTCGCGGCGATCGCGTCCCCGCACCGCCGCATGATCGCGGCGCGCGCGAAGCCGGTCATCGAGCCCCACTCGCCCTCGAAGGCGGCGCGGGCCGACGCGACGGCCTCGTCGACGTCCTCGGGCCCACCGTCGGCCAGCCGCGCCCAGGGCCTGCCGGTGTAGGGGTTCTGCGACTCGAAGGTGCGTCCGGAGCGGGCGTCCACGGACTTCCCGCCGATGAACAGCTTGAGTTCTTCCAGAGGAGTCGTCATCGACCTCTCCTGTCGTGGGTGTGGCACCGGACGCTAGGGGCTCCGAGTGTGCCCTCGCTATCCGCGCACGGCAGCCGCTGATCCGCTGAGTGCACGATCGCTTCCCCACCCGGCGTGCCCCGCTTTAGTGTGCAGGGCGGAGACACGAGGAGGTGTCGACGTGGAGCCCCTCTCCCGCTACCCCGTGCTCGACACACGCAGCCTGGAGGAGGCGCGGGATGCGGTCACCCGCGTGTACCTCGACCACGAGCTGACCGCGCCGCAGGACCGCCTCGCGATGACGCTCAACGCGACCAGCGACCGCATGTTCACCCTCGGCTACCTGACCTACCAGTCCGCGGCGACCCTCGTCATGCCCCCGACCGAGGACAACTACCACGTCAACCTCACCGTCCGGGGGAGCACGGCCGCCGACCGCACGGACGGCGAGCGCCGCACCACCCGCGCGCGGGCCAGTGGGATCGTGCTCCGTCCGGACCAGCGCAACACCGTCCGCTGGTCGCCGGACGCCGAGCAGCTGATCCTCAAGATCCCGCGACTGACCCTGGAGACCCACCTGAGCGAGCAGCTCAACCGGCCGGTGCACGACGTCGTGGACTTCGACTTCGGCATCGACCTCACCACGGCGGCCGGGCGGACCCTGCTGTCCTCGGTCGAGTTCTTCGTCCGCGAGCTGGACCGCCCCGGCGGGCTCGCGGAGATGCCGATCGCCCGCGAGCAGCTCGAGGCGTTCGTGATGACGCAGCTGCTGCACGTCGGCAACCACCAGTACCTCGACGAGCTGACCGCGCCCGCGGACCCGGTGCGCCGCGGTCGGCTCGGGCCGGTGCTGGACTACATGGAGCAGCACGCGGACGAGCCGATCACGCCGCAGGAGCTGGCGCGGGTGGGCTGCATGAGCGTCCGGACCCTGCACGCCACCTTCCAGCAGGAGCTGTCCGAGTCGCCGATGGGGCACCTGCGGCGGATCCGGCTCGACCACGTCCGCGCCGAGCTGCTGCGGTGCGACGCGGCCTCGACCCGGGTCACCGACGTCGCGCTGCGGTGGGGCTTCTTCCACCAGAGCCGCTTCGCGCAGCAGTACAAGGAGCGCTTCGGCGAGCTGCCCCGGGAGACCCTGCGGGAACGCTGATCCGCACGCGTCAGGGGAGTGGCGCCGCGCTCAGGGTAGGTGGGCGCAGGTGGGGCGGCACGTCGTCGTTCGAGACGAGCAGGACGGAACCACCGCCCCGATGGTCGCGGTAGGCGGCGGCGGGTCCGTCGCCGACGACGCGCAGCTCGGCATGCATGCCCGGCGGCGACCCGGTGCGGACGATGCCTAGAGGTCGGGGTGGTGGGCGGCGGCGACGTCCGGGTGGGCGCGCAGCCGGGCCTTGAGCATGTTCTCGCCGAAGGTGCCCGAGATGGGGTTGTCCGGGTCCCGGGTGACGCCCGGGGCGTGCGCGGCGAGCGCGGGCGGCAGGGTGACGTGGGGGATCGTCGAGTCCAGCGCGGGGTTGAAGAAGAACGGGATCGACAGCCGCGTCTCGCCCTCGGGCGGGGAGACCACGCGGTGCACCGTCGCCTTGAGGTAGCCGTCGGTGGCGAACTCCAGCAGCTCGCCGATGTTCACCACGAACGCGCCGGGGAGGGCGGGGGCGTCCACCCAGCCCGCGGGGGTGTCCACCTGGAGGCCGCCCCTGCCCGGCTCGATCATGAGCAGGGTGAGCACCCCGGGGTCGGAGTGGGCGCCCACGCCCTGGCCGCGCTCCGCCCGGCCCGGGTAGCGCACGAGCTTGATCAGGGTGGACGGCCGGTCGCCGAACGCGGCGTCGAACAGGTCGGCAGGCCCACCCAGGGCGATCGCCCAGGCCCGCATCAACCGCTCGGCCACGGCGGTGCACCGCCGCTCCCAGTCGGTGAAGACCCGGCGCAGGCCGGGCAGGGCGGCGGGCCAGAGGTTGGGGCCCTCCAGGCGCAGATAGGGCGGGCCGCCCGCGACGGGCTCACGCTCGGCCCCGAGGTCGATCTGCTCGCGCCAGTCCACCCGGCCGCGGGTGAGCTCGCCCCCGGTCCGGGTGTAGCCGCGGAACTGGGGGCTGCGCAGCATCTCGACGCTCTGCTTGTCCTCCAGCGGGAGGGCGAAGAACCGCTCGGCCTCGGCGAAGGCCGCGGCCACGACGTCGTCCGGAATGCCGTGGCCGACGAGGTACAGGAACCCGGTCTCGTGGGTGGCGGCGAGCAGGTCGGCGCGGAAGGCGGCGGCCTCCGCGGGGCCCGCGTCGAGCCGCGACAGGTCCAGGACGGGCAGGCTCACGGTTCCCCCCTCGGTCGTCGGACCGTGACCCTAGGCCGTGTCTCCCGACCGAGGCCCTGCGAACGCGCCGAGGGCACCCCCGCGGTGCGGAGGTGCCCTCGTGGCGGACCGGGGTCAGAACCAGACTTTTCGGCCTCCCACCGCCCGGCCGGTGCTGCCCAGCACCAGGAAGACGATGCCGACGACCAGCAGGATCCCGCCCAGGTAGTAGAGCAGGGACAAGCCGGTGAGGAACCCGATGAGTAGCAGGACGAGTCCGAGGATGATCATTTGTGGCTCCACTTCGGTCGATGCTTGACCGGAGGTACCCGAGACACGAGTAACCCAACCGTCGAGTGTGTCGACGCGTGCGGGCTGGGTACGCCCTCGTCATGACCCGTCACTTCACCACCACCGACTCCGGCGCCCCGGTCGAGAGCGACGAGCACTCGCTCACCGTCGGACCGGGCGGTCCGATCCTGCTGCAGGACAGCTACCTCATCGAGCAGATGGCGCAGTTCAACCGGGAGCGCATCCCGGAGCGGCAGCCGCACGCCAAGGGCAGCGGCGCCTTCGGGTCCTTCACCGTGACCGGGGACGTGAGCGCCTACACCAAGGCCTCGCTGTTCCAGCCCGGCGCGACCACCGACCTGGCGGTCCGGTTCTCCACCGTGGCGGGGGAGCGGGGCAGCCCCGACACCTGGCGCGACCCCCGCGGCTTCGCGGTGAAGTTCTACACCGACCAGGGCAACTACGACATGGTCGGCAACAACACCCCGGTGTTCTTCGTCAAGGACCCGATGAAGTTCCAGCACTTCATCCGCTCGCAGAAGCGCCGCGCCGACAACAACCTGCGCGACCACGACATGCAGTGGGACTTCTGGACGCTCTCGCCGGAGTCCGCGCACCAGGTCACCTGGCTGATGGGCGACCGCGGGATCCCGCGCACCTGGCGCCACATGAACGGCTACACCAGCCACACCTACATGTGGATCAACGCCCAGGGTGAGGAGTTCTGGGTCAAGTACCACTTCAAGACCGACCAGGGCATGGAGTTCTTCACCCAGCACGAGGCCGACCAGATGGCCGCGGCGGACACGGACTACCACACCCGCGACCTCTTCGAGCACATCCGGGACGGCGAGTACCCGTCCTGGACGCTGTACGTGCAGGTCATGCCGTATGCGGACGCCGAGGACTACCGGTTCAACCCCTTCGACCTGACGAAGGTGTGGCCGCACGGCGACTACCCGCTGCAGGAGGTCGGGCGGATGACGCTCGACCGCAACCCCACCGACAACCACACCGAGATCGAGCAGCTCGCCTTCCAGCCGAACAACTTCGTGCCGGGCATCGGCCCGTCGCCGGACCGGATGCTGCTGGCGCGGCTGTTCTCCTACGCCGACGCCCACCGCTACCGGCTCGGCGGCAACTACCAGCAGATCCCGGTCAACGCGCCCGTCTGTCCCGTGCACTCCTACTCCAAGGACGGGGCGATGCGGGTGCAGAAGGTCTCCGACCCGGTGTACGCGCCCAACTCCTACGGCGGCCCGGCCGCGGACACGTCCCAGCACGTCCCGACCTGGCAGGCGGACGGCGCGATCATGCGCAGCGCCTACGTCGACCACGCCGAGGACGACGACTGGGGCCAGGCGGGCACCCTCGTCCGGGAGGTCCTGGACGACGCGGCCCGCGAACGCCTGGTGGACAACGTCGTCGGGCACCTGCTCAACGGGGTCTCCGAGCCGATCCTCGAGCGGGCCTTCGAGTACTGGAAGAACATCGACAAGAGCATCGGGGACAAGATCGAGGCCGGGGTCCGGGCCAAGGCCTCGGAGACCGACCCGAAGGCCGCCGAGCAGGGCAACCCCGCGCGGGAGAGCATGCAGCGCAAGGCCTGACCCGGAGGTGGGCGCGCCGCGTGACCGGGCACGCGGTGCGCCCGCCCGGGGCCGCGGCCGGGCTCGATAGGGTGGCCTGCGCACCGTCCGTCACCCCCGTGCGCAGTACGAAAGTGGCCCCAGGATGAGCGAGCAGGCCGATCCCGATCCCGAACTCGACGCGTTGACCGAGGTCTACGCCCGGCACACGCCCGCCGACGGCGGGACGGCCGAGGGGGTGCCGCTGCGGGAGGTCGCCCGCGCCCACCGCGCCCTGGCCGCCCGCCGGATGGCCGGGGAGCCGCTCGTGCGGGTCGAGGGCCGGGTGGCCGAGCTGGTCACCGACGACATGCCCTTCCTCGTCGGGTCCATGCTCGCCGCGGTCGACCGGGCGGGTGGCACGGTGGTGCGGCTGCTGCACCCCATCGTCGTCGTGCGGCGGGACGCGGTGGGGGACCTGCTCGAGGTGCTCCCCGAGGCCGATCCCGCGCAGCCGCCGCCCGGGGCGCTGGCCGAGTCGTGGATCCGGCTCGAGCTGGACGGGATCACCGATCCAGAGGGCCTGGCGCACACGCTGCGGGAGACGCTGCACGACGTGCGGGAGGTCGTCGAGGACGGCGACCGGATGGAGCGGCGGGCCCTGTCGCTGGCGGACGAGCTCCCGCCGGGGGAGGTCGCGGACTTCCTGCGCTGGCTGGCAGACGACCACTACACGTTCCTGGGCTACCGGCACTACACGGCCGCGGGTGGCGTGTTGACCGCCGAGCCCGCGTCCGGCCTCGGGGTGCTGCGCGGCGACGCGCTGGGCTCGGGCGTGTTCGCCCCGGACGGCGGCTCGGAGCAGCTGATCCTCACCCGGGCGGGCATGCGCAGCCGGGTGCTGCGGGCGGTGCACCCCTACGTCGTGGGCCTGCGGACCTTCGCCCCGGACGGCACCCCGACCGGCGAGCACCGCTTCCTCGGCATGCTCACCGTCCCCGCGCTGTACGAGAGCGTGCTGGACATCCCGGTCGTCGCCGGGCGGGTGCTGGGGGCGATCCAGCGCGCCGGGTTCCCCGTGGAGTCCTTCTCCGGCCAGCAGATGCTGGAGATCCTCTCCGGGCTGCCGCGCGAGGAGCTGTTCAGCGCGAGCGAGGAGTACCTGCACGACATCGCCGTCGGCGTGCTCGGCCTGTCCGGGCGCCGCGCGGTGCGGCCGTTCCTGCGCTTCGACCCGCACCAGCGGTTCGTGTCCTGCCTGGTCTACCTGCCCCGGGACCGCTACACCACCACGAGCAGGCTGGCCATGGCCGCGGTGCTGCGCGAGCAGCTGCACGGGTCGGTCGTGGACTACACCGCGCGCGTCACGGAGGCCACGTACGCGTTGGTGCACTTCACGGTGCACACGGACGCCGAGCCGGCCCGGCCCGATCCCGAGGAGCTGACCGACGCGCTGACCGAGGCCGCGCGGACCTGGGACGACCGGCTCGTCGCGCGCCTGGGCCCGAAGGCGACCACGGTCCCGGGCCTGCTCGCGGGCATCCCGGACTCCTACAAGGCGGGGGTGTCCCCGGACCGTGCCGTCGAGGACCTGCGGCGGATCCTCGCCCTGCCCGAGCACGGCTTCGACGTGCGGCTCTACCCCGCGGGCGACGAGCGCAGGCTCACCCTCTACCTCGACGAGCCGGTCACCCTGACCCGGGTCCTGCCGATCCTGCAGCACCTCGGCGTCGAGGTCGTCGACGAGCACCCGTCGGAGTTCACCCGGCCCGACGGGCGCCGCTGTTGGCTCTACGACTTCGGCCTGCGGATCGTGGGCGACTCCGGGTACGCGGACGAGTCGCAGCTGGAGCTCGCCTTCTGCGCGGCGTTCCGGGCCACCTGGTCCGGTGAGGCGGAGGCGGACCGCTTCTCCGCGCTCGTCCTGCGGGCCGGGCTGCACTGGCGGGAGGCGGCCGTCCTGCGGGCGTACGCGCGCTACGCCCGGCAGGTCGGCAGCACGTTCGGGGTGAACTACATGGCGGAGACGCTGTGCAGCCAGCCCGCCGTCGCCCGCGGGCTGGTGCGGCTGTTCCGCGCCCGCTTCGACCCCGCGGCCGCAGAGCGGGCGAAGGACACCGACGAGGCGTTGGCCGAGGTCACGGCCCTGATCGACGAGGTCACCGGGCTCGACGCCGACCGCATCCTGCGCGGCTACCTCGCCATGATCATCGCGACGCTGCGCACCAACTGGTTCCGCGACCGTCCCTTCCTGTCGCTGAAGATCGACCCGACCGCGGTGCCGGACATGCCCGCGCCGCGGCCGCGGTTCGAGATCTTCGTGTACTCGCCGCGGGTCGAGGGCGTGCACCTGCGCTTCGGGCCGGTCGCCCGCGGCGGGCTGCGCTGGTCGGACCGCCCGCAGGACTTCCGCACCGAGATCCTGGGCCTGGTCAAGGCGCAGGCGGTGAAGAACGCGGTGATCGTGCCCGTCGGCGCGAAGGGCGGGTTCGTGGTGCGGACGCCCGCGCCGGACCCGGCCGAGGTCGAGGCCTGCTACCGGACGTTCGTCTCCGGGCTGCTGGACGTCACCGACAACCTGGTGGACGGCCGCACCGTGCCGCCGGAGAACGTCGTGCGCCACGACGGGGACGACTCGTACCTGGTCGTCGCCGCCGACAAGGGCACGGCCCGGTTCTCCGACGTCGCGAACGACGTCGCCGCCTCCTACGGGTTCTGGCTGGGGGACGCGTTCGCCTCCGGCGGGTCGGTCGGCTACGACCACAAGGCCATGGGCATCACCGCCCGCGGCGCGTGGGAGTCGGTGAAGCGGCACTTCCTCGAGCTCGGGGTGGACACCCAGACCCGGGACTTCACCGTGGTCGGGGTCGGGGACATGTCCGGGGACGTCTTCGGCAACGGGATGCTGCTCTCGGAGCACATCCGCCTCGTCGCGGCGTTCGACCACCGCCACGTGTTCGTGGACCCGACACCGGACGCGGCGGTCGGCTTCGCGGAGCGGGCGCGGATGTTCGCGTTGCCGCGCTCGTCCTGGGACGACTACTCCCGGGCGCTGATCTCGCCCGGCGGCGGGGTGTGGCCGCGGACGGCGAAGTCGGTGCCCGTGGGCCCGGAGATGCGGGCGGCGCTCGGGATCCCCGACCACGTCACGGCGCTGAGCCCGCCCGAGCTGATCCACGCGATCCTGCTCGCCCCCGCCGACCTGCTGTGGAACGGCGGCATCGGGACCTACGTCAAGGCCTCCACCGAGACCCATGCGGACGCGGGCGACAAGGCCAACGACGCCATCCGCGTCGACGGGCGGGAGCTGCGGGTCCGGGTCGTCGGCGAGGGCGGCAACCTGGGCCTGACGCAGAAGGGGCGGATCGAGTTCGCCCGCTCCGGGGGGCGCGTCAACACCGACGCCATCGACAACTCCGCGGGCGTGGACTGCTCCGACCACGAGGTCAACATCAAGATCCTGCTGGACCGCACGGTCGCGGCGGGCGCGCTGGAGCCCGCGGCCCGCAACGCGCTGCTGGCCGAGATGACCGACGAGGTCGCGGACCTCGTGCTGGCGGACAACGTCGACCAGAACTCCGTGCTCGGGGTGGCCCGCAGCCACGCCCCGGAGATGGCCAACGTGCACGCGCGGCTGGTCGCCGACCTGGAGGAGCGCACCGGGCTGGACCGCGCGCTCGAGGTGCTGCCCACCGCGGCCGGGTTCGCCGCGCTCGAGGAGGCCGGGCAGGGGCTGACCGGGCCGGAGCTGTCGACGCTGATCGCGCACGTCAAGCTCGACCTCACCCACCGGCTGCTGGACACCGACCTGCCGGACGTCGCCGCGTTCGCGGCGCGCCTGCCGGAGTACTTCCCGCACCCGCTGCGGCAGCGCTTCCCGGCCGAGGTCCGCGAGCACCCGCTGCGCCGGGAGATCCTCGCGACGATGCTCGTCAACGAGATGGTCGACGGCGCCGGGATCACCTACGCGTTCCGGCTGGCCGAGGAGACGGCGGCCGGGCCCGCCGACGCGGTGCGCGCCTACGCCGTCGTGACGGACGTGTACGGGCTGCCGGGCCGCTGGCGGGAGATGCGGGAGGCGCCGGTCGAGGTGGCGGTGTCCGACCGGATGATCCTGGAGTCGCGGCGGCTGCTGGACCGGGCGTCGCGGTGGTTCCTGGGCAACCGGCCCCAGCCGCTGGCCGTCGGGGCGGAGACCGCCCGGTTCGGGGCGCAGGTGCGGGAGCTGCGGGACCGGCTCACCGAGCTGCTGGCCGGCCGCGAGGCCGAGGCGGTGCGGGCGCACGCCGCCCGCCTCGTCGCCGAGGGCGTGCCGGAGTGGCTGGCCGTGCGCGCGGCCACGCAGATCCCGGCCTATGCGCTGCTCGACGTCGTCGACCTCGTCGAGCTCTCCGAACGGGACGGCGAGCCCCGCCCGCCGGAGGAGGTCGCGCGGGTGTACTTCGCGCTCAGCGACCACCTGGGCGTGGACATCGCGCAGAACTCGGTCAACGCGCTGCCCCGCGGGGACCGCTGGCACCAGCTCGCCCGGCTGGCGCTGCGGGACGACCTCTACGGCTCGCTGCGCGCGATCACCCTGGACGCGCTGCGCGTCGCGGACCCGGGGACCCCGGTGGCCGAGACGATCGCGCAGTGGGAGAAGGCGAACGCGTCGCGGCTGCTGCGGGCCCGGACCGCGCTGCAGGAGATCGCCTCCGCCCCGGAGCTCGACCTGGCGACGCTGTCGGTGGTGTCGCGGCAGCTGCGCAGCCTCGCGCGATGAGTTTCCCGGCTCCGGGGAGTCGGTGAGGACATGGCGACCTTCCTGCTGATCCCCGGTGCCGGCGGCGAACCCTGGTTCTTCCACCGCGTCGAGCCCGAGCTGCGCGCGCGGGGGCACGATCCGGTCGCGGTGGACCTGCCGGCGGACGACGAGTCCCTCGACTGGCCGGACTACGTGGCCCTGTCGCTGAAGGCGTTGGGGGACAGGCCGTCTCCGGTCGTCGTCGCGCAGTCCATGGGGGCCTTCACCGGCGCCCTGATCGCCGCGGAGATCCCCGTGCGGCACCTCGTGCTGCTCAACCCGATGATCCCCGCGCCCGGGGAGACCGCTGGACGGTGGTGGGAGGCGGTCGGGCAGGAGCAGGCCCGGCGCGAGGCCGGCTACGAGGGCTTCGACATGGAGCGGGACTTCCTGCACGACATCCCGGACTTCCTGCGCGCCGACCTGCTCGCGGGCGGACGGCCGCAGTCCGACCGGTCCTTCGCCGCGCCGTACCCGCTGCGCGCCTGGCCGGACGTGCCCACCACGGTCGTCGCCGCGACGGACGACCGGCTGTTCCCGCTCGCCCTGCAGAAGCGGGTCGCGCGGGAGCGGCTCGGCCTCGGCGTCGTCGAGGTCCCGGGCGGTCACCTCAACGCGCTGTCCTACCCGGCGGAGGTGGCCGCCGCGCTGGCCGCGGTGGTCTGACAGGCTGTGCGGCGTGCCTTGCTTCGTCGCGCAGGTCCCGCTGCGGTGGACCGACCAGGACTCCTACCGGCACGTGAACCACGCGCGCGCGGTCACGCTCCTGGAGGAGGCGCGCATCGACCTGATGTTCACCGGGTCCGGCCTGTCGAGCTTCGCCGAGGGACTGCTGGTGGCGGGGCTCGCGGTGGAGTACCGGCGGCAGATCCCCTACCGGGCGGGCACGCTGCGGGTCGCCATGACCGTGCGGGACGTGCGGGCGGCCTCCTTCACGATCGACTACGTGCTGCACGAGGGGCCGGACGCGGACGACCCCGTGGCGATCACGGCCGAGACCCGCATGGCGCTCTACGACCTGGCGGCCGGGCGACCCCGGCGGGTCTCCGCCGCCGAACGGGAGTACCTGCTGCGCTGGGCCGCGGAGCCCGCCGTCGGAGCGGAGCGGGTGTCGTGACGCTCCGGTTCGCCGACCCGTCCGCCCGGGCGGACCTCGGCGCGTTCACCGCGCGGCTGGTGCGGCTGGACGCCACGGCGGCCGTCCGGCTGCGGGCGGCCCGCGGCCGCGTCACGGCCTGGGCGGAGACCCCGTTCGAGACCCTGGCCACCCGGTCGGTCGACGCGGTGCTGGACGCCGCCGAGCTCACCGTTCTCGGATCGGCGCTGCTCACGGCGCTGGAGATCGAACGCTCCGCGGAGGTCGACCTCGGCGCGGGCGGCGCCCCGTGGCTCGGCGAGCTCCCGCCGGACGACGGCTGGGTGCGCATCGAGGACGTGCCCGCCGGTGAGCTCGAGGCCCTGACCGACCGCGGGCTGACCCTCGCCCGCGAACACGGCGGCCCGCTCGGCCCGCCCGCCTCCCTGCTGGACCAGACCGTGCTCAAGGTGTCCGGGAACATCCCCGGCACGGTCACGGTCCCCATGCGCGCCCTGTTCGCCCTGTCGGGCATGGGATTCCTCGGCGGCGCCGACACCGGCGCGGACGGCGCGGGCGTGGTCCGGGTCTCGGCGACCGGCAGCTGGCTGCGCCTGGACGCGAGGTTCGGTGCCGTGGTGCGGCGCCGGGTCATGAGCCTGCCCCTCCTGACCTGATCCCGCGAGTCCCTCGTCCGGACACGCGAGTCGGACGGTCGGTCAGCGGGTGTAGGCGCGGCGGAAGGCGGCGACGGCCGCCTGCGTGCGCAGGGTGGGGGCCTCGTCGTCGAACAGGGCCCGGTCCAGTGGTGGGCCCAGGACGAGGAAGGCGAAGTGCTCGGCGGCGGCCACCGGATCGTCGATGCGCAGGCCGGGATGGGTGGGGAGGTGCTCGGCGAGGGTGCGGAGCACCAGACCGGGCGCGCGGTCGTAGTACTCGCGGGCGAGCTCGGGGAACCGGCGGCTCTCACCGATCAGCAGGCGGCGCAGCGGGATCACCCGCTCGCTGAGCACCGACGCGACCAGCCGTTCCGCGATCCCTTCGAGGTCGTCGGTCGCGACGTCCGCTGCGAGCTGCGCGGAGAAGCGCTCCGCGATCGCGATCGCCTGGTCGACCACGGCGCGGAACAGGGCCTCCTTCGAGGCGTAGATGTTGTAGACGGTCCGTTTGGACACCCCCGCCTCGGCGGCGATCACGTCCACGTTGGCGCCGACGTACCCGTGTTCGACGAAGTGGCCGTGTGCCGCGGTCAGGATGAGCGCGCGCGAGCGGGTGATGCGCGGATCCTCGACGGTTGACACCTGCTGCACTCTAGCGTGTACTTCTGCACCGTTGAGTGCAGGATCTGGGGGTCTGATGGGTCGCGAGGGATTCGACGCCGGCGCCGCGGTCACGCGGTCACTGCTCGGCTGGGGTGTGGTCGCAGGCCCCTTCTACCTGGTGTTCGGCCTGGTCCTCGCGCTGACCCGGACCGGGTTCGACCTGGCGAGGCACCCGCTCAGCGCCTTGCTGCTCGGGCCCGGCGGGTGGCTGCAAGCGGTGAACCTCGTCCTCACCGGGATCATGGTCGCCGCGGCGGCGGTCGGGTTCGCCCGGGCGCCGTGGGGGCGGGCCGGTCGGACCGCCGGGCGCCTGCTCGGTGGGTACGCCCTCTGCCTGGTGCTCAGCGCGGTCTTCCCGCCCGACCCGGTGAACGGGTTCCCGCCCGGCGCGGCCGCGCAGACGTCGACGAGCGGGATCCTGCATCTCGCGTTCGGGGCGGTCGGGTTCCTTGCGCTCGCGGCGTCCGCGCTGGTCGTGGCTGCAGCGTCGCCCGGTGCGGCGTTCTCGCGGGTGGCCGGGTCGGTCGTCGTGCTCGGGTTCGTCGGCGGGGCGGCGCTGTCGCCGGGCGGCGCGGGGATCGCGCTGCTGTGGATCGCGGTGGTCGTCGGCTGGGTGGCGGTGGCGTCCGTGCAGGCCTACCGGGTCGTGCCGCACCCCGAGCTGCACCGCCGCGCCGCGGCCTGACGACTCGGCGGCCACCGGCGGACTCGCGTGGTCGGGGTGGGGGACTCGCGGAGGGGTGCGGTCAGGCGAGCCAGGCGGCGGTGTCCGGGGGGAGGTCGCCGCAGTCGGTCAGGGGACCGCTGGTGAGCAGGACGTCACCCGGGGGGAGGGGGACCGGGCGGGTTCCCGCGTTCAGGGCGCAGACCAGGGTGGTGCCGACGCGGCGGAAGGCCAGGCAGCCGTCCGGAGCGCCGAACCACTCCACC
Organism: Pseudonocardia sp. WMMC193; assembly: GCF_021728735.1. NCBI lineage: Bacteria > Bacillati > Actinomycetota > Actinomycetes > Pseudonocardiales > Pseudonocardiaceae > Pseudonocardia > Pseudonocardia sp. WMMC193. The sequence goes on from NZ_JAKKDO010000003.1 coordinate 282,135, forward strand.
CGGTCGCCCCGGAAGGCCGGGTGCCGTTGGCGCAGCTCCAGGGCCTGCCGGTAGAGCGACAGGGTGGAGTCGGGGTCCTCCAGCTGGTCGGCGGCGGTCAGCGCGCCGTAGGACTCCGGCATGGGCAGCCAGGGCTCGCCGGTGGTGAAGCCGTACCCCGGGCCCTCGCCCTCCCACGGCAGCGGGACGCGACAACCCTCCCGCCCGCCCGGGTCGCGGGCGACCGCTGCGGGGAGCTCGACGTCCGGCAGGCCGAGCTCCTCGCCGTTGTACAGGTAGGCGGTGCCCGGCAGCGCGAGGGCGATCAGGGCCATCGCCCGGGCCCGCTCCAGGCTCCCGTAGCGGGTGGGCGGGCGCGGGTTGTCGTGGTTCGCGATCGTCCACACCGCGGGGGCGGTGCCCGCGGCGAGCAGGGTGCGGTCGATGCAGGCCCGGATCTCCTCGGCGTCGAACGGGCAGTGCAGCAGGCCGAAGTGGAAGGCGAGGTGCAGCTCGTCCGGGCGCACGTACGCCGACCAGCGCGCGTCGTCTCGCACCGTGACCTCGCCGATCGCCATCCGCCCCGGGTACTGGTCGAGGACGCCGCGGATGGCCCGGTGGACCTCGTGCACGCCGTCCTGGTCGAACCGGGGGTCCGGGGTGTCCTGCTCCAGGACGGTCCAGCCGGGCTGGCGCGGGTCGTCCGGCAGGCCGTCGGCCTTGGCGAGCCCGTGCGCGACGTCGATGCGGACGCCGTCGACACCCCGGTCGCACCAGAACCGCAGGGTCTTCTCCAGGTCCTCGCGGACCTCCGGGTTGGCCCAGTTGAGGTCCGGCTGGCCGGGGGTGAACAGGTGCAGGTAGTACTCGGGGTCGTCCGGCGCGACCCGGGTCCAGGCGGGCCCGCCGAACACGCTCTGCCAGTTGTTCGGTTCGCGGCGGAAGTGATAGCGCGCGCGCTCGGGGCTCCCCGGCGCCGCGGACACCGCCGCCCGGAACCACTCGTGCTGGTCGGAGGTGTGGTTGGGCACCAGGTCGATGACCACGCGCAGGCCGTGGGCGCGGGCGTCGGCGAGCAGGCCGTCGAAGTCGTCCAGGGTGCCGAACAGGGGATCGACGTCTCGGGGGTCGCTCACGTCGTAGCCGTGGTCGACCCCCGGGGACGGGTAGACGGGGGAGAGCCAGAGCGCGTCGACGCCGAGCAGCTCCAGGTACCCCAGCCGGGACCGGACCCCCGCCAGGTCACCGACGCCGTCGCCGTCCGAGTCCGCGAAGCTGCGGACGTACACCTGGTAGACGACGGCCTCCGCCCACCAGTCAGCACGCACGGTTGTCCATCGTAGGTCAGAACGGCGAGTTCACCATGCTCGCCGCCGCATACTCCAGGTACTGCCAGAGTTGGGCGCGGTGCGGCTCGTCCAGATCCGCCTCGTCCACGGCGACGCGCATGCAGCGCAGCCAGGCCGCCTGCTCCAGCGGCCCGACCTTGAACGGGGCGTGCCGCATCCGCAGCCGCGGGTGTCCGCGCTGGTCGGAGTAGGTGCGCGGGCCGCCCCAGTACTGCTCGAGGAACATCCGCAGCCGGTCCTCGGCCGGGCCGAGATCCTCTTCGGGGTACAGCGGCCGCAGGATCTCGTCCTCGGCCACCTGCTCGTAGAAGCGGTGGACGATCTGGTGGAAGACCTTCTCACCACCCACCTCGGCGTAGAAGTTCTGCGGAGAGCTCACGAGCCCATCCTCCCCGACACCGGAGCGGGGCGCGGCACGTGCTCCTCGTCGAAGGCGTCCGTGATCGCGGCGTTGAGGGCGCGCTGCACGCCGAACTGCTTGCCCGGCGCGACCTTCACGGTGATCCGCAGCGTGACGCCCTCCGCGCTCACCTTCTCGATGCCGAGCACCTCCGGGTCCTCCAGGACGTCAGCGGCGATCTCGGGGTCCTGGACCCGCTCGCGGGCGATCCGGCCCGCGAGCTCGGTCGCCTGGGCCATGTCGGCCTGGTGGGCCAGCGGCAGGTCGACGACGGCCACGGCGTAGCCCTGCGACTTGTTGCCGACGCGCAGGATCTCGCCGTTGCGGACGTACCAGACCGTGCCCTGGTGATCGCGCAGCGTGGTGATCCGCAGCCCCACGGCCTCCACGACGCCGCTCGCCTCACCGGTGTCCACGATGTCCCCGACCCCGTACTGGTCCTCCAGCAGCATGAACATGCCGGACAGGAAGTCCTTCACCAGGTTCTGGGCGCCGAAGCCGACCGCGACGCCCACGATCCCGGCGCTGGCCAGGATCGGCGCGAGGTTCACCCCGAACTCGGCGAGCACCATGATCGACGCGACCAGCAGGACGACGGCCGAGACGATCGACCGCAGCACCGACCCGATGGTCTTGGCCCGCTGCTCGCGGCGCGCGGACAGCTGGGCGCTGGGCCGCAGCCGTTTCGGGGCGCGGCCGAGCAGCCGGGAGACCCGGCCGGTCCCCGCGCCGTCCACGACCCGGTGGATGGTGCGGTGCAGCAGCCAGCGCACGAACAGCGCGATCACGACGATCAGCAGGATGCGCAGGCCGCCGCCGATCAGCGCGTCCGCGGAGTCGGCGAGGAAGTCGACGTGGGTCCAGGACCAGAGGCGGGCGCACCAGGAGCCCACCTCCGCGGCACAGGCCGGTGCCTCCGGGGCGATCACGCTCACCGCTCGTCCTCGCTTCGCTCGGCCGGCCCAGGGGGATTCGGCAGAGCGCGCGGGCGCTGTGCCGATGATCCGCTCGCACGCTCGCTCGTGGTCAGGTCCAGCCCGGTGTGGTGGGCCAGGAAGGCCAGGGTGTCCACGGACAGCGCGACGGTGCGCGAGATCGAGCGGGCCCCGTGCCCGACGTCGGACTCCCGACGCAGGAGGACGGGGCCGCCCGTGGTGGCGTGCTGCAGCGCCGCACACATCTTGCGCGCGTGCAGCGGGTCGACCCGGGTGTCGGAGTCGAAGACCGTGAAGAGGGTCGGCGGGTAGGCGGTGCCCTCGTGCACGTGGTGGTAGGGGGAGTAGCCGAGCAGCCAGCCGAACTCGACGGGGTCGTCGGCCGTGCCGTACTCGTCGTTCCAGGTGCGGCCCAGCGAGAACCGCTCGTACCGAACCATGTCCAGCAGCGGCGCCGAGCACGCGACGGCGGCGTAGAGCTCCGGGCGCTGGGTGAGCGCCGCGCCGACCAGCAGCCCTCCGTTCGACCCGCCCTGGATGGCGATGCGTGAGGCCGTGCCGTCGGCGAGCAGGGTCGTGCAGGCGGCGTGGAGGTCGTCGAACACGTTCTGCTTGTGCGCCCGGTTGCCCGCCAGGTGCCAGGCCTCGCCCTCCTCGCTGCCGCCGCGCAACCCGACCAGCACGTAGGCGCCGCCCGCGGCGACCCAGGCCAGGGCGGACGACGTGTAGGCGGGCTCGCGGGCGAGCGCGAAGCCGCCGTACCCGGTCACCAGGGTGGGGAAGGGACCGTCGGAGTCCGGGGTGACCGTGAACATCCGCACGGTCGTGCCGTCCGCCGAGGTGAACTCGCGCAGCTGCGAGCGCACCGCGGGGAGCTGGACCTGGCCGGGCGCGGTGGCCTCCAGCACGGTCCGTCCCCGCTCGTAGCGGTGCACCTGCGGGGGCGTGACGAGGTCGGTCCAGCCGATCCAGACCTTCCCGCCCTCCTGCGGGGTGTCCCGGTCCGCGACGGTCAGCCCGGTGAGGGACCCGGTGCCGGGCAACGGGATCTCGCCGGTGGGCGTGCCGTCGAGCGCGTGCAGGGTCAGCTCGGCGACGGCGTGGCGGGAGCGGGCCAGCACGAGGGTGCCGGGTTCGAGGTACCGGACGCCCTGCAGGACCGAACCGGGATCCTCGGGGACGAGCTCGCGCCAGTGCTCCCGTTGCGGCGCCGCCGGGTCCGCCACGGCCAGCCGCCCGCGCGGGGCGCCGTCGGTGGTGTGGACGTAGAGCCTGCCGTCGCGTTCGACCCAGCAGGTGGCCTGGACGTCGTCGGCCTGGGTGAGGACGGGGACGAGCGGGCCGCCGACCTCGCCCACCCAGACGGAGTCGCGGCGCGCGGTGCCGACGTTCGCCGAGACGACGAGCCAGCGCCCGTCCCGCGAGACGCGCACGCCGTAGTAGGTGTGGTCCGTGTACAGCCCCGGGGCCTCCACCAGCACGTCGTCCGGAGAGCCGACCCGGTGGCGCCAGACGCGGCGGTGGAAGTCCTCCTCGCCCGCGGGCACCTCGCCAGGGGCGACCTTGCGGACGTAGAAGAACTCCTCCCCGCCGGGCAGCCACGCGACCGACGAGTACCGGCACCGGTCGATGGGGCCCTCGACGATCTCGCCGCTCGCGACGTCCAGCACGAAGAGCACCGACTGCTCGTCCCCGCCGTGGCTGACCTGGTAGGCGACCTTCGCGCCCTCCAGGTCCGGCACCCAGGTGTCCAGCGTGGTGCGGCCGCCTGCGTCCCAGGCGATGGGGTCCAGCAGCGGGCGCTCGGAGCCGTCGGCCTCCCGGACGTACACCACGGCGAAGTCCTGCCCGGGGGCACGGCGGCTGAAGAAGGCCCGGCCCGCGCGCCACAGCGGCACGGAGACCGACCCCGCGGACAGGTAGCCGCGCAGCCGGTCGGCGAGAGCGGTGCGCCCGGGCAGGGCGTCCAGCGCGGTGCGCGCCAGCTCGTCCTGCGCGGCCGACCAGGCCTTCGTGCGCGGGTCCTCGGGGTCCTCCAGCCACCGGTACGGGTCGGCGACGGGGTGACCGTGCAGCTCTTCGACGAGGTCGAGCCGCTCGGCGGGTGGGTAGGACGTGCTCACGCCGCGCGACGTTAGGCCGTGTCCCGTGGATCACCGCCACCGGGCCCGGTGATCCACGGGACACGGCCTGGCCCGGCCCCCGCCCCGGGGTCGTGCGCGGTAAGTGGTGCTCTGGCACCACTTACCGCGCACGGGTGCGTCAGCGCGTGCGGACGTGGGGTGGGGGTTCGGTGCCGGTGGGGACGTGCGCGTCCGGTTGTGGGGTGCCGTAGCCGCCGGTCAGCGGGACGACGCCGGCCCACACCGCGTCCGTGACGTCCTCGGGGTCGTCTCCGGGCGGGCCGGTGCGGACCTTCACGCTGGCCTCGGTGAGGTCCACGGCGAGCACGACGGTGGCGGCCAGCTCGCGCCTGTTCGGCACCCGGGCGTACCCCCAGGAGCCGGGGGCGAGGTGCTCGACGATCGCCTCGAGGGCCGCCCACCGCTCCTGCTCGTCGGTGACGGTGCGGGCCTCGGCGAAGACGACCGCGGAGCGGTAGTTCATCGAGAAGTGGAAGACCGAGCGGGCGTAGACGAGCCCGTCGAGGTGGGTCACGGTCACGCAGACCGGCCCCGCGCGCAGCCAGCGCGCCCCGGTGGAGCCGTGGAGGTACAGGGTGTCGCCGATGCGGCCGTAGCCGGTGGGCAGCACCACGGGGGCACCGTCGCGGACCAGGCCGACGTGGCAGACCAGGCCGGCGTCGAGGACGTCGTGGAGGGCGGTGCGGTCGGTCGCGCCCCGTTCCCGGAGCCTGCCGAGCGTGGTGCGGGGTGTGGTCGAGAGCGTCACGGGTCGAGTGTCGGGCCCGTGGGTGGCATCCTGGAACGGCCATTTCGACGAGATCTCGGAAGGCCATTCGTGGAGCTGCCCCCGCTGCCCCTGGACCGCACCCGGCCGTTGGCCGCGCAGCTGGCGGACGGGCTGCGCGCGGCGGCGGTCGGCGGCGCGCTGCGGGTGGGGGACCGGTTGCCCTCGACCCGGGCACTGGCCGCCGTCCTGGGCGTGAGCCGGACGGTCACCGCCGCGGCCTACGACCAGCTGCTGGCGGAGGGCTGGGTGCAGGGCCGGGTGGGCGCGGGGACCTTCGTGCGGGCCGTGCCGCCCGCCCTGTCCCCGGCCCGGGTCGCCGAGCCCGCCCGCCCGGCCGCCGAGCCCGGCGGGATCGACCTGCGGCCGGGGGTGCCGTGCACCGAGGTGATCGACCGGGCGGCCTGGCGGCGGGCCTGGCGCGCGGGGGCGGAACCGGAGCCCGACCTGCTGCCGGTCTACGCCGGGGTGCCCGCCTTCCGGACCGCGGTGGCCGAGCACCTGCTGCGCCACCGGGGCCTGGTCCCCGCCGAGCCGGGCGCCGTGGTCGCGACCGGGGGCAGCACCGGCGCGCTCGCCGAGGTGGCCCGGGTACTGCCCCGCGGCCGGGTGGCGGTCGAGGACCCGGGGTACCGGCGGGCGGTCGGCGCGCTGCGGGCGGCGGGGCTGGACACCGTGCCGGTGCCGGTGGACGAGCACGGCCTGCGGGTGTCCGACATCCCGCCGGACGTCGTGGCCGTCTACTGCACGCCCGCGCACCAGTTCCCGCTCGGCGCCCGGCTGCCCGCCGAGCGGCGGATCGCGCTGGTGGAGCGGGCCCGGTCCGAGGGGTTCCTCGTGCTGGAGGACGACTACGACGGCGAGCTGCGCTACGACGTCGCCCCGCTGCCGCTGCTCGCCGCGCTCGGCCCGGACGTCGTCGTCCACCTCGGCACGGTCAGCAAGATCCTCACGCCGACCCTGGGCGCGGGCTGGCTGGTGGCCCCGCCCGCGGTCCGGGCCGCGCTGCTCGCCGCCCGGGAACGGACCGGCAGCAGGCCCGGGGTCGCCGGGCAACGCGTGTTCGCGGCCTTCGCCGAGGCGGGCGACCTCGCGCGGCACCTGCGCAGGCTGCGCCGGGAGCTGGGCGAGCGGCGGGCCCTCGTCGTCGAGGCCCTGCCGCCGGTGCGCGGCGACCAGGCGGGCGCCCACGTCGTCGTCCCGCTGGCGCGGACCGACGGGATCCGCGCGGCGGCCGCGGCCCGCGGTGTCGAGCTGGACGTGTGGCCGGGCCACGGCGTCGTCCTCGGCTACGCGGGCCCGACGCGCGCCGAGCTGGCGGCGGCGCTCCCGGTCGTCGCGGACCTGGTCCGCGCGGCGACGTGATCCCCCTGCTCAGCCCCCGTGAGTGGCGATAGTCGCTCTGGCGACTATCGCCACTCACGGTCAGTGGGCGGGACCGACGGCGCCGAGTCGCAGCTCGACCACGGCGCAGCCCGAGCCGCTGACCTCGACCTGGTCCACCGCGGGCAGGTGCACGCTCGTGGTGAGCGTGTACGAGCCGGGGGCGACCTGCGAGACGGCGAAGCGGCCGTCGGGGCCGCTGGTCGTGGTCGCGACGACCTCACCCGCGCCGTCGACCACCGTGACCAGGGCGTTCGGCAGGTGCGTGCCGTCGGGGCCGTGGACCGTCCCGGCGAGCGCCCCACCCGCGGCCAGGACGAGGTCGGCGGGCTGCCCGTCGGTCACCGTGACGGCGGCGGGCTCGTGGCCCGCGAGGGTGGCGGTCACCGTCGTCGGGCCGAGGGGGATGCCGTCGAGGCGGAAGCGGCCGTCGGGCCCGGTGACCGCCCGCCCGACCAGCCGTCCGGTCCGGTCGAGGGCCAGCACCGCGACGTCCGCCGCCGGGCGGTCGCCCACCCGGACGCGGCCGTGGACGCCGCCGTCGCCGCGCAGGTCGAAGTCCTGTGCCGTGCCGCGCCCGTTGAGGTGCACGGCGGCGACCTCGGGGTGGAACCCGGGGGCCGTCGCGATCACGGTGTAGTCGCCCGACGGCAGCCCGGCGAGGGAGTACCCGCCCGCCGCGTCGACCTCGGCGCGGCCGACCTGGCGGCCGTCCGGCGCGGTGACCGTGACGACGCCGCCGGGGATCGCGGTGCCGTGCGGGGTGCGCAGGGCGCCGGAGACGGTGCCCGCGGCCGGGACGTCCGGGAACCCGTCGAACGCGCTCTCGAACGCGGACGCCTCGACCAGCTCCCCGCCTTCCGCGGCCAGCTCCGCCCCGACCGTCTCCGGGGTGGCCGCCGCGACGGTCCGCCGCCCGGTGAACAGGGACGCCACCGCCGCGACGACGCACGCCACCACGGCGAACCAGAACGCCGCCGTCAGGCCCTCGGAGAACGGGCCGGAGATCAGGTTCGGGAAGAAGCTGCGGCCGGTCAGGAAGTCCGCCTGGCTCGCGGGCAGCTGGTTCAGCACCGGCCCGAGCAGCTCCTGGATCGGGTTGTAGCCGAGGAACGCCGCGAACAGCACGCCCACGGGCGGCAGGTCGGCGATCCGGGCGGCGTCCGCCGCAGGCACCCCGTTCTGCAGCAGGCCGGTCTGCATGACCGACGGCAGGTTCGTGGACAGCCCGGCGATCATCAGGCTGAAGAAGAAGCCGATGGACAGGACCATCGCGGAGTTCTGGAACGTCGCCGTCATGCCCGCGCCGGCCCCGCGGCTCCCGGCGGGCAGCGCGTTCATGATCTCGGCCCGGTTGGGCGAGGCGAACAGGCCCATGCCGATGCCGTTGACCAGCAGGATCGCCGCGAAGCCCCAGTAGTCGAAGTTCACCGGGAGGATCTCGAGCAGCACGAAGCTGACGGCCGTGATCAGCATGCCGCCGGTGGTGAACCACTTGGCGCCCCAGCGGTCCGAGAGCACGCCGGACAGCGGGGCGGAGGCCAGGAAGCCGATGGTCAGGGGCAGCATGTAGATGCCGGCCCACAGCGGCGTCTGCTCGAAGCTGTAGCCGTGCTGGGGCAGCCAGATGCCCTGCAGCCAGATGATCAGCACGAACTGCAGGCCGCCGCGGCCGAGCGAGGCCAGCAGGTTCGCGATGTTGCCGAGGGTGAAGGGCCGGTTGCGGAACAGCGAGAGCTCGAACAGCGGCGTCGCCACCCGGGTCTCGATGAACGCGAAGACCAGCAGCACGACGATCCCGCCGATGATGCAGCTCAGCACCAGCGGGCTGCCCCAGCCCATCACGCTGTCGCCGTAGGGCTGGATGCCGTAGGTGATGCCGACCAGCAGGGCGATGAGGCCCACCGCGAAGGTGATGTTGCCCCACCAGTCCATCTTGGCGCGGGTGCGGCGGCCGTCGTCGTGCAGCTTGAAGTACGCCCAGAACGTGCCGAACAGGCCGAACGGCACCGACACCACGAACACCAGGTGCCAGTTGACCGGCCCGAGCAGGCCACCGACGACCAGCCCGAGGAACGAGCCCGCGATGGCCGCGACGCCGTTGATGCCCAGGGCCATGCCGCGCTGGTGGACCGGGAAGGCGTCGGTGAGGATGGCGCTGGAGTTGGCCATCAGGAACGCGCCGCCGATGCCCTGCACGATCCGCCAGGCGATCAGCCAGATCGCGGCGGCGTCCCCCTGTTGCCAGGTGACGGCGAGCAGGATCGACGAGATCGTGAACACGGCGAAGCCGAGGTTGTACATCCGGACCCGGCCGAACATGTCGCCGAGGCGGCCGAAGCCGACCACCAGCACCGCGGTGACGACCAGGAACCCCATGATCATCCACAGCAGGTAGCTGGTGTTGGACGTCTCGAGGGGGTTGATGCCGATGCCGCGGAAGATGTCCGGCAGTGCGATGAGCACGATCGAGGAGTTGATCGTGGCCATGAGCATGCCCAACGTCGTGTTGGACAGCGCGATCCATTTGTAGCCCGGACCCGGCGCGATGGTCTGTTCGACGGACACCCAGCCTCCAGTTGCGCGGCGAAACTGTTTGACTCAGGCTAACTGTTGCATGAGGCATCGGTCGAGCCGAGGGTTCCCGCGCCGGGAGTGGGAAGCGTCACCCGTTGCCGTACACCCTGGTCGGGGCGACGAGGACCGCGACGCGACCCTCTTCACGCATCACGCGGTCGTAGGTGTCCCAGTCGTCGTGCGTGCCGCCCGCCGCGGTGAACACCGCGCGCAGGAGCAGACGCAGCTCCTCGGCGTCGACGTCTCCGGGGCCGATCAGCTCGCTCGTGCCGTCGACGGCGGCCCAGCGCCACCCCGAGCGCCACAGCACCGAGGTCGCGGGTCGGGCGCGCAGGTTGCGCAGCTTCACCGGGCCGTAGGTCACGTACGCGACGACCGGTGCCCCGGTCCGCGGGTGGTCGAGGACACCGGCGTTGACCAGTGAGGAGTGCGGGGTGCCGTCCGCGCGGACCACGGTGACCGAGCACAGGCCGTGCTCCTGGGTGACGATGCGGCGGACGGGCTCGAGATCGACGCTCATGGGGGGCAGTCTCCTCGTACCCTCGGGCCGTGGCCGATCTGTTGTCCTCCCGTGACCGTCGCCCCCTCCGGGACCTGCTCGCCGGGCCCGCGCCGCTGGTCGCGCCGGGCGCCTACGACGCGTTGTCCGCCCGGCTCGTCGAGCAGGCCGGGTTCGACGTCGTCTACATGACCGGGTTCGGCACGACGGCGGGGCTGACCGGGCGCCCGGACGTCGGCCTGCTGACCGGGACCGAGATGGCGGACAACGCCCGCCGCATCGTCGCGGCCGTCGACGTGCCGGTGATCGCCGACGCGGACACCGGCTACGGCAACGCGCTCAACGTGATCCGCACCGTCCAGACCTACGAGCAGGCGGGCGTGGCCGCGATCCAGCTTGAGGACCAGGTGGCGCCGAAGAAGTGCGGGCACATGGCGGGCAAGGAGATCGTGCCGCTACCGGAGATGCTGGGGAAGATCCGCGCCGCGACCGACGCGCGCTCCGAGATGCTGATCATCGCCCGGACCGACGCCGTCGCGGTCGAGGGCGTCGACGCCGCCGTCGAGCGGGCGCTGGCCTTCGCCGACGCGGGCGCCGACCTGCTGTTCGTCGAGGCCCCCACCTCGGAGGCGGACCTCGAGCGGGTCGCGACCGGGCTGCGCGGCGTCGCGCCGCTCGTCCTGAACTGGGCGGAGGGCGGCAAGACCCCGCCGGTCAGCCTGGAGCGCGCGGGGGAGCTCGGCTTCTCGCTGGTGCTGTACCCGATCGGCACCCTGCTCGCGGCCACCGCGGGGATCCGCGCGCTGCTCGAGACCGTGCGCCGGGAGGGCACCCCGGCGTCCGCCCTGCCCGGCCTGCCCGCCTTCGACGAGTTCACCGACCTGGTGGGCCTGCCGGAGGTGCGGGAGCTGGAGCAGCGGTACCGCTGACCAGGGCGCGTCTCCCACTCCGGCGCCGCCGGGCCCGGTGATCCACGTCGCCGCCGGCAAGGCAGCCGGGCCGCCCTCATACCGGGCTATCCGGGCGGCCCGGCAACGCCGCCGGTGGCGACGTGGGCGCCGGGAGCGGTGGTGGCGGAGTGGGAGACACGCCCTAGAGTCCCCGGGCATGGGTGACCGGATCAGAGTGGCCGTCGTCTTCGGCGGACGGAGCTCGGAGCACGCGATCTCGTGCGTGTCCGCGGGCAGCGTGCTGACCCACCTGGACCGCACGCGGTTCGACGTCGTGCCGGTCGGGATCACCCCGGACGGCGCCTGGGTCCTCGGCACCGACGACCCCGCCGAGCTGCGGATCCGGGAGCGCGCCCTGCCCGCCGTGGACGCGACCGCGACCCCGTTGGCGCTGCCCGGCGACCCCACCCGCGGCGGCCTGCTGCGCCTGGACACGGCGGACGTGTTCGCGGGCGTCGACGTCGTGTTCCCGGTGCTGCACGGGCCCTTCGGCGAGGACGGCACCATCCAGGGCCTGCTGGAGATGGCGGGCCTGCCCTACGTCGGCGCGGGCGTGCTCGCCAGCGCCGCGGGCATGGACAAGGAGTTCACCAAGAAGCTGCTGATGGCCGAGGGGCTGCCCGCGGGCACCCTCGCGGTCCTGCGGCGCGGTGAGTCGCTGTCGGCGGCGGACCGCGAGCGGCTCGGGCTGCCGGTGTTCGTCAAGCCCGCCCGGGCGGGCTCGTCGGTCGGGATCACCCGCGTCACGGACTGGGCGGCGCTGGACGCGGCCGTCGGGGCCGCCCGGGAGCACGACCCGAAGGTGCTGGTGGAGGCCGCCGTCGTCGGGCGCGAGGTGGAGTGCGGCGTCCTGGAGCTCCCGGACGGCACGCTGCGCGCCTCGCTGCCCGCCGAGATCCGGGTGGTCGGCGGGACCAGCGAGTTCTACGACTTCGAGGCCAAGTACCTCGAGGACGTCTGCGAGTTCGACATCCCCGCCAAGCTGGACGACGCGACCTCGGACGCCGTGCAGGAGATGGCGATCGCCGCCTTCCGCGCGCTGGACTGCCAGGGCCTCGCGCGCGTGGACTTCTTCGTCGGCGACGGCGGCGAGCTGACCGTCAACGAGGTCAACACCATGCCGGGCTTCACCCCGATCTCGATGTACCCGCGGATGTGGGCGCAGACCGGCGTCGACTACCCGACCCTGCTGAGCACCCTCGTCGACACCGCCCTGGCACGAGGAGTGGGCCTGCGCTGAGGTCGTGAGTGGCGATGGTCGCCCTAGCGACCATCGCCACTCACGGGGCGTCAGCGGACCTGGACCGGGCGTTCGGGGAGGGTCTGCGTGATCGCGTTGCTGATCGTCTGGACGGGGGAGCTGCCGCCCTGGGTCGGGGTCGTCAGGGCCACGTAGACGCCCCGGTCCACGGCGACGTAGGTCACCAGGCTCGGCTCCGGGGTGCCGTCGGTGATCGTCAGCCAGCTGACGCCGTTGACCTCGGTCAACGTCGAGGTGGGGGTCAGCTCCTGCGGGCGGGGGAGACCGCAGCGCAGCACGACCGGGCGCGGCGCGGCGGCCCAGGCCGCCACCCCCGGCTCGGTCACCGGCCGCCCGACCAGCGCGGGGTCACCGGGCAGGTCGGGCGGGAGTGCGGCGAGCAGGTCCGTGCACGCCTGCGACCCGGCATCCGGCGCGACGACCGGCGCGACGGCGAGCGGGCCGGTCTCCGGCGCGGGCGGGGCGGGGGTGAACCCGCCCGCCCGCGCGTAGAGCGCCAGCCCGGCCACGACCAGGGCGAGGAGCAGCGGCAACGCGATCGCGAAGACCACCGCCGGCCGTCGCAGATCAGAGGTGCTCACCGGGGATCCGCTCAGCCCAGGTCGACCACCGGGCAGGTCAGGGTGCGGGTGATCCCGATGATCCCCTGGATCTTGGCGACGACGAGCCTGCCCAGCTGGTCGACGTCCTCCGCCTCGGCGCGCACGATCACGTCGTACGGACCGGTGACGTCCTCCGCGCTCACCACGCCCGCGATGGCACCGATCTCGGCGGCGACGGCCGCCGCCTTCCCGACCTCTGTCTGGATCAGGATGTAGGCCTGCACCACGGCGTGCCTCCCTTTCTCACTCGCTCGGTCCTCCGGACGCGACGTCCGGTAGGAAAGTCGGAAGGCAACGTACCTGAGGAGGGCCCGTGTCCCCATCGTCGAGCGTCCCGGAGGACCCCTCCGTGGCGCACGTTGAGGCGAGCGACACACCGAGCCTGGGGTCGCTCGGCGAGTTCGGGCTGATCGAGCGGGTGACCCGCGACCGGCCCGCCGGGGCGGCCACGCTGCTCGGCCCGGGTGACGACGCCGCCGTCCTCGCCCAGCCGGACGGCCGCGTCGTGGCCTGCGTGGACGTCCTCGTCGAGGGCGTCCACTTCCGGCTCGACTGGTCCCGCCCGCAGGACGTGGGGCGCAAGGCCGTGGCCGCCAACCTGGCGGACGTGGCGGCGATGGGCGCCGCCCCCACCGGGCTGCTGTGCGGTCTCGCCGCGCCCGCCGACACGCCGGTCGAGGTGCTGACCGGGATCGCCGACGGGATGTGGGCCGAGGCCGGGGTCGTCGACGTCGGGCTGGTCGGCGGGGACGTGGCGTCCGGTCCCGCCCTGATGATCTCCGTCACGGCGCTCGGCTCGCTGGAGGGCCGGGCCCCCGTCCTGCGCTCCGGGGCCCGACCGGGCGACCGGGTGGCCGTGTGCGGGCGGCTGGGCTGGGCCGCCGCCGGTCTCGCCGTGCTGACCAGGGGGTTCCGCTCCCCGGGGGCGGTCGTGGGCGCCCACCGGTCGCCCGAGCCGCCGTACGCCGCGGGCCCGGCCGCCGCACTGGCCGGGGCGACCGCGATGATCGACGTCTCGGACGGCCTGCTGGCCGACCTGGCCCACGTGGCGCGCGCCTCGGACGTCGGGATCTCCCTGTCGCGCACGGCCTTCGCCGTGCCCGACCGGCTCGTCGAGGTGGGGTCCGCGCTCGGCGTCGACCCGCTCGAGTGGATCCTCACCGGCGGCGAGGACCACGCGCTGGCCGCCACCTTCCCGGCGGACGCGACGCTCCCCGAGGGCTTCGTGGAGATCGGGGTCGTGGCCGAGGGCACCGACGTGCTCGTCGACGGCGAGCCCTACGCCGGGCCGACGGGCTGGGACCATTTCACGTCGGGGTAACGCTGCACGGGCAGGCTGTCGCGGTGACCTCGTTGCTCGTGCACGGCGCGACCCTGCTGACGATCGACCCCGCGCGGCCCGACCCCTTCGTCGGCTGGTTCACCGTCGGCGCGGACGGGCGGATCACCGCGGTCGAGGAGGGCCCGCCGCCCGCAGGCCTGGACGCCTCCGAGGTGGTGGACGCGACGGGCAGGATCATCGCGCCCGGCTTCGTCTCCGCGCACAGCCACCTGTTCACCTCCGGGTCCCGCGGGCTGGGCACCGACCTCGCGCTCTACGGCTGGATCCAGGCGATGACCGCCGTGACCGAGAAGGCCGATGCGCAGGACATCTACTGGACGACCCGGCACGGGGCGCAGGACTTCCTGCGCAACGGGATCACCACGGCCTACGACTTCACCGACGTCGGGCTGCGGTTCGAGGCGCAGTCGACCACGTCGTCCGGCTACGTCGGCACGATCCCGCCGGTGGAGTACCAGCACGCCCAGCTGCGCGCGAAGGTCGACGCCGGGCTGCGCCACGTGCACTCGGTGATGCTGGCGCAGGGGGCGTTCTCCCTCGACGAGGCGCTCGACCACGTCGACGAGACGGTGGCGCTGGCCGCGTCGGTGCAGTCGGACCTGCACCTCGGGGTGGCGGTGAGCGGCACGGTGCAGTGGGCGGAGTCGAAGGCGACCGCCGAGCTGGAGGTCGCCGCCATGCGCAAGCACGGGCTGATCAACCAGCCGCACCTGCTGGAGACGGCCTACGGCGTGCAGGCGCAGCAGGAGAAGTTCGCCTGGTACCGCGAGGCGGGCGCGCTCGGCCCGGACCTGGTGTTCGGCCACTTCATCCAGACCACCCCGGAGATCATCGCCGAGGCGGCCGCGGCAGGCTGCGGCATGAGCTGGCAGCCGATGTCCAACGGGCGCCTGGCGTCCGGGGTCGCGTCGATCCCGGAGATCCGGGCGGCGGGGATGCGGGTCGGCGTGGGGCTCGACGACCAGTCCTGCACGGACGTCGCGGACCCCTTCTCCAACTGCCGCTTCGGGATCTACCTGCTGCGGGCCACGCACCGCGACCCCGCGGTGATGCCGGTGCGGGACATGCTGACCCTGCACACGCTCGGCTCGGCCGAGGTCCTGGGGATCTCCGACGACGTCGGGTCGCTGCGGGTCGGGCGCTTCGCGGACTTCCTCGTCGTCGACCCCCGGGACCCGGACACCGGCCCGGTCTGGGACGCCTACGGCACCTACGTCCTCGCCTGCTCGCTGCGCAACCTGGAACAGGTGTGGGTGGGCGGGCGGCTCGTCGCCGCGGGCTCCCGGCTCACCGACCCGGAGGCCGGGCAGGTCGTCGCCGAGGTGCACGGACGGCTGGGCCGCCTCGCCGCGTCCTGACGACCGGCTCTCGACGGCGAACGGCGCGTCGGCTCACCAGGTGTGAGCGAACGCGCCGTTCGCCGGGTCAGCGGCGGAACAGGCGGCGCCACCAGGCGTCGGGTCTGCCGGGCACGGAGCGCTGCGGCGCCGCGAAGGGCCGGTCGGCGGGGTCGCGCGGGGCGAGGGGGAGCGCCGGGATCGTGGGCGGCGGGGCGATCGGCTCCAGGACGGCGGTCGAGGGCCCGGCCTCCCGTGCGTCGGCGGGCTCGGGCCGCCCCGCGTCGGACGGCGTGTCGGAGGGCCCGTCCGAGGGCTCGAGGGAGGGCTCGGCGGGTGTCTCGGACGCCGCGGGTGCGGGGGTGGGCTCGTCCGCGGGTGGGATGGACAGGTACGTGGTGCTCTCGGACGGCGTGCTCACGCCGAACCATCGGGACCGTGCGCGCGCTCGTTACGGGACCCGTGACGCACGTCGCCGGGTCGGCGCGGTGGCCGGGCGTCGGGTCCGCAGCAGCGGTGCGCTCCGCGACGCTCGTGGTCGGGCATCGGTGTCACCGGTGTGCTGCACCGCCGTCCTCCCCTGGTGATCCCCGTGTCGGGAGCGGAACGGTCGGAGATTGACCGCGTGCCTCCCCGGGCAGGGATCATGAGGCTCAACGGAAGCCGGGGACCCAGCGTTCGACGAGCCCGCGGGCGGCGACGGTGCAGTCCAGCTGGGCCAGGATGTTCATCCAGCCGGAGAGGACCCGCATGACCAGGGCGTACTCCGGGGGGAAGCTCAGCGCGCGGCCGGTCTCGCGGTAGGCGCGGTTGGTCGGGTTGGCCACCCGGGCGCCCTGGCGGGCGATCCACTCCTCGGTGAAGTGGAAGGACTCCTCGCGCAGCGGGTCGCCCAGCGCGCCCACCCAGCGCAGGACGTCCGCGGACTCGGCGCCGGGGGCCAGGAACCCCTCGGCCCGCAGCAGGGCGTCGAGCGCCTCGGCGTCCCGGTCCGCGGTCAGCCGCAGGATCGCGACGAGCACGGGCGGGATGCCGTCCGGCAGGGACGCGGCCGCCCCGAAGTCGATCATGCCGAGCCCGGAGCCGTCGGCCAGCACCAGGAAGTTGCCCGGGTGCGGGTCCGCGTGCAGCAGCCCGACCCTGGTGGGGGAGGCGAACATCGTCTCGACGACGGTGGTGCCGTAGCGGTCCCGGTCGGCCACGGACCCCTTGCCGCCCAGCGACTCGCGCAGCGGCGCCCCGTCCAGCCATTCGCTGACCAGCACCTTCGGTGCGGACGCGATGACGCGCGGGACCCGCAGCCCCGGCCAGTCGGCGAAGCCCGCGGCGAAGGCGCGCTGGCGGTCGGCCTCGATGCGGTAGTCGACCTCCTCCATCGTGCGCGCGCGCAGCTCGCGGATCAGGGCGCGGGCGTCGAGGGCGGGGAAGATCGCGGCGAAGAGCCGGGAGAAGCGTTCGAGGGTGCGCAGGTCGGCGTCCAGGGCCAGGTCGGCACCGGGGTACTGGACCTTGACGGCGACCTCCCGGCCGTCCTTCCAGGTGGCCCGGTGCACCTGCCCGACGCTCGCCGCCGCCGTCGGCTCGTCGGCGAACTCGCGGAAGTGGGCGCGCCAGCCGCGGCCGAGCTGCTCGGCGAGCATCCGGTGCATGTCCGCGGTCGGCATGGGCGGGCTGGAGGTCTGCAGCTTCGCCAGCGCCTCGCGGTAGGGCCCGGCGATCTCCGTGGGGATCATCGCCTCGTAGACCGACAGCGCCTGGCCGAGCTTCATCGCCCCGCCCTTGAGCGTGCCGAGCACGGCGAACAGCTGGTCGGCGTTGCGCGCCAAGGTCTGCGCCGAGTCCGCCTCCGCGCCGACGAGGGTCCGCCCCCAGTCGCCGACGGCGCGCCCGGCGAAGCTCAGCGGCAACGACGCGAGCCGTGCGGACCGCCCGAAGCGCGGAACCCCGTCCATGATTCGGACCGTACCGCTTGGCCGTGTCTCCCGATCCGGCGCCACCGCTCCCGGCGCCCACACCGCCACCGACGGCAGCGTCGGGATGGGGGACCCGGCCTACGCCACCGGCGTGAACCCCGGCACCCACCGCTGCGCGAGGCCACGCAACCCGACGGTGCAGTCCAGCTGCGCCAGGATGTTCAGCCACCCGGACAGCACCCGCACCACGAGCAGGTGCTCCGGCGGCAGGGCCAACCGGCGCCCGGTCTCCCAGAAGGCCCGGCCCCGCGGGTCGACCATCCGCTCGCCCTGGCGCCGCAGCCACTCGCGGTGCAGGTGGAAGTGCCGGTGGCGCAACGGGTCCGCGAGCGCGCCGACGTAGCGGAGCACCTCGTCGGCGGTCACGCCCGGCCCGGCGAAGCCCTGCGCCTTGAGCTCGAAGAGCATCGCCGCGGCGTCGCCGTCGGCCAGGTGGGTCAGCAGGCGGGCCAGCCCGGGCGGGAACCCGCCGGGCAGCTCGGCCACGGCGCCGAAGTCGATCAGGGCGAGCCGGCCGTCACGCAGCACCAGGACGTTGCCGGGGTGCGGGTCGGCGTGCAGCAGCCCGAACCGGGCGGGGGAGGACACCACCGTCTCGACGATGGCGTGGGCGTACCGGTCGCGGGTCGCCGCGCACCCGCCCGCGCCGAGCACGTCCCGCAGCGGGACGCCGTCCAGCCATTCGCCGACGATCACCGTCGGCGCCGAGGCGACGACCCGCGGCGCGACGAGGTCGCCCTCCAGGCCCGCCGCGAACGTGCGCTGGCGGTCGGCCTCGGCGCGGTAGTCGAGCTCGTCGAGCATCCGGGAGCGGAGCTCGGCGAGGACGGCGCGGGCGTCGAGCGCGGGGGCGAGCAGGGAGAACAGGCCTGCGAAGCGCTGCAGGGTGCGCAGGTCGGCGTCGAGGGCGTCGGCGGCGCCGGGGTACTGGACCTTGACGGCGACCTCCCGCCCGTCGTGCCAGACGGCGCGGTGCACCTGCCCCACGCTCGCCGCCGCGGCCGGGGTGTCGGAGAACTCCCGGAACCGGCGCGGCCAGTCCCGCCCCAGCTGCCCGGCGAGCACCCGGTGCACCTCGCGGGCGGGCATGGTCGGCGCGGAGTCCTGCAGTTTCTCCAGCGCCTCGCGGTACGGCCCGGCGAACCCCGCCGGGATCATCGGCTCGTACACCGAGAGGGCCTGGCCGACCTTCATGGCGCCGCCCTTGAGCCTGCCGAGCACGGCGAAGAGCTGCTCGGCGTTGCGCTCCATGGCCTCCGCCGACACCTCCGCGCGGTCGGCGCCCGCGAGCCGGCGCCCCCACCCGGCCACCGCGCGCCCGGCGAAGGACACGGGCAGGGCGGCGATCGCGGCGGTCCGGGCGGTGGGCCGGGTGGGGATTGCCGTGAGGGTGCTCATGACGGACAAGGGTCGCGGGGAACGGGCGCCGAGACACCCGAGGCACCACGGAGGTCCGGGGTGTGGGTAGCACCCCGGTCAGTCCGGGATCGCCGCCAGCAGCTTCGCCACGGTGTTGCGGTTGCGGGCGGTCGTGGCGACCTTCCAGTTCCTGCGGATCAGCGCGGCGACGTCCGGGGAGTTCGAGATGCCGTCCGGGCACCACTGGTAGACCAGCCGCCCGCGGACCGCGATGCGCCCGGGGTCCAGCTCCTCGACGAGGGCGGGCTCGGGGATGTCGTCGAACAGCCACAGCACGACGGCGCGCGAGCCGTTGTCGGCCTGGTCGGTGAGCGGGTCCCCGTCGGCGGCGGACTGCAGCTCCTCGCGGGTGAGGGCGAGGCAGCGGATCTCGACGCCGTAGCGCCGGGCCAGGGCCCGCTCCACGTCCCCCGCCACGTCGCCGGAGCCGCGCAGCACCGCGTTGCCGCTCTGCAACAGGGTCCTGACCTCGGTGAAGCCGAGTTCCTCCAGCAGCGAACGCAGCTCGGCCATGGGCACCTTCCGGTTGCCCCCGACGTTGACCCCGCGCAGCAGGACCGCATACCCGCGTCGACCGCTCACCGCATCAGGATGCCCCCGAGTCGGTCTCCGGGACGTCCCCCGTGACCCCGCTGTGACGTTCTGACAGGGTGGAACGAGTACTCGACGAACACCCCGTCGTCGCGCGAGCGCGGAAGGAGGCCCGGTGCACCATCTGGACGCCATCACGACGTTCTTCGACGTCGTGTTGCACAGCGTCTGGCTGCTGCCGGTGCTGACCTTCCTCATCGCCCTGGACGGGCCCTTCCCGGTCCTGCCCAGCGAAACCCTGCTCACCGTCGCCGCGGCCGCCGCGTTCGGCACGGGGGACGTGGTCGAGGTGTCCGGCCTGTTCGTGGCCGCCGTCGCCGGGTCGATCCTGGGTGACCTGTTCGTCTACGCGCTCGGCCGCTCCTCCAACCGGGTCCTGCGGGGCGCGGGCACGAAGGAGGACGGGCTCGGCGCCTGGGTCCGGCGGAACCTCTACACCCGGCCGATCGTGGCCTGTGTGGGTGCCCGGCTGGTCCCGGGCGGGCGCCTGGTGAGCACCGCCGCCTGCGGGCGGGTGCGGCTGCCGCTGCGGATGTTCCTGCCCACCACGCTGGTCAGCTCCGCGGTGTGGAGCGTCTACATGCTGCTGGTCGGGGCGATCCTCGGGCCGATCACCAAGGGCAACCCGATCCTGTGCCTGGCCGCGGGCATCCTGATGGCCGGGATCACCGCGGGCGGTTTCGAGATCGCCCGGCGCGTGCGGCGCCGGATCCTGGCCCGCCGCGCCGCGGCCGCCCTGATCGCCGTGTCGGAGGCCACCTCGGACGCGGTGGTCGCTCCCGTCGTCCGCTGATCCCGTCTCACGCTGAGACCCCGCCCGGGCCCGTGCGGCCCGAGACTGGGGGGATGCGCGACGAGGCGTGGACCGGTCAGGTGGGACCCGAGAACGCGGCCTGGTTGGCCACGGAGAGCCGAACGGCCCGGTTGGCACGGGAGTACCGCCCGGTCGACCTGGGCGACGGCAGGATCAGCTACAGCGCCCTCGCGCTCGGCGCCGCCCGCGAGCTGGGTGAGGAGGAGGACGGCTTCTTCACCGACGACGCCGACGGCCTGCGCGTCTGGATCGGGGACGACTCCTTCGAGCTGGAGCTCGACACCTAGAACGAGAGCACTGCTCTTGACTCCGTGCGGTGCGCGCGGTTCACTGTTCTCAACAGAGAGCAGTGCTCACACTAGGAGTCCTCGTGAACGACGCCACCCGATACCTGGTCCCGCAGTCCGCCGACCGTGCCTTCAACGCCACCGTCGCCTGGCTCGCACGGCGCGGCATCAGCATCGCGAACAGCCGGATCCTGGCGGTGCGCGGGCGGAAGTCGGGGGAGTGGCGGACCACGCCGGTCAACCTGATGACCGTCGACGGCGCCCGCTACCTCGTCGCCCCGCGCGGCCACACGCAGTGGGTGCGCAACATCAGGGCCGCGGGCGGTGGTGAGCTGCGGCTGGGGCGCCGGGCCGAGACGATCGACGTCGTCGAGCTGGCGGACGCCGACAAGGCGCCCATCCTGCGCTACTACCTGCGGAAGTGGGGCTGGGAGGTCGGCCGCTTCTTCGAGGGCCTCGACAAGGACGCCACCGACGAGCAGCTCGCCGCGGTCGCGCCGGGCTTCCCGGTGTTCCGTATCGCGTGAGACATCGGCCGGGACATCGGCCGGGACCTGCCGGCCGGAAGCTGTCCGGTACCGGTGGGGGCTCCCCAGTCCACCGGTACCGGTGTCCGGTTCAACGCGGGACTCCGCCCGGAGGTGCGGTGCGATCACCACAAGTCCCACCCGTCACGCCGAACGTGGGACACGGCGCGACGATCGGTAGATGAGTGTGTGAGCAGGCAACAAGGCACGCCGAACGCGCCCGGGCGACCACAGACCGCAGCGGACAGATCGGACGCAACCCCCACCCCGAACGCACGAACGGCACCGTCGGGACACGTCGTGTCCCCACGGTGCCGCTCGGGCGGGAAGGGTGGGTCAGGCGATCTGGCGGTCCGTGGGGTTGATCGGGCGCGGGAGGACCTCCCGGCCGGTCAGGAACTTGTCCACGCCCGCGGCAGCGGAGCGGCCCTCGCTGATCGCCCAGACGATCAGGCTCTGGCCGCGGCCCATGTCGCCCGCCACGAAGACACCCTCGACGCTGGACATGTAGTCCTGGTCGCGCGCCACGTTCCCGCGCGGGTCGAGCTCGACGCCCAGCTCGGCGACCAGACCCTCCTGCTGCGGCCCGACGAAGCCCATCGCCAGCAGGACCAGGTCCGCCGGGATCTCCTGCTCGGTGCCCTCGACGGCCTCGAAGCCGTTGTCCCCGCGCTTGACCTCGACCAGCCGCAGCGCCTTGACCTGGCCGGTGCCGTCGTCGACGAACGCGGTGGTGTTGACCGAGAACAGCCGCTCGCCGCCCTCCTCGTGCGCCGAGGAGACCCGGTAGACCATCGGGTAGGTCGGCCAGGGCATGCCCTCGGTGCGGTGCTCCGGGGGCGTCGGCATGATCTCGAGCTGGGTGACCGACGCGGCGCCGTGACGGTGCGAGGTGCCGAGGCAGTCCGCCCCGGTGTCACCGCCACCGATGATCACGACGTGCTTGTCCTTCGCCGAGATCGGGGGCTCCTCCAGGTCGCCCTCCTGGACCCGGTTGGCCCAGGGCAGGAACTCCATGGCCTGGTAGATGCCCTTGAGGTCCCGGCCCTCGGCGGGCAGGTCGCGCCAGGCCGTGGCCCCGCCCGCGAGCACCACCGCGTCGTAGTCGGAGCGCAGCTGCTCGACGGTCAGGTCGACCCCGACGTCCACCGAGGCGCGGAAGTGCGTGCCCTCGGCGACCATCTGCTCGAGCCTGCGGTCCAGCCGCGACTTCTCCATCTTGAACTCGGGGATGCCGTAGCGCAGCAGGCCGCCGATGCGGTCCGCCCGCTCGAACACGACGACGTCGTGCCCCGCGCGGGTCAGCTGCTGGGCGGCGGCCAGGCCCGCGGGCCCGGAACCGACGACCGCGACCTTCTTGCCGGTCTTGGTCTGCGCCACGACGGGCGTGACCCAACCCTCGTCCCAGGCCCGGTCGATGATCTCGACCTCGACCTGCTTGATGGTCACGGCGTCGTTGTTGATCGCCAGCACGCACGCCGCCTCGCACGGGGCGGGGCACAGCGTCCCGGTGAACTCCGGGAAGTTGTTCGTGGCGTGCAGCCGCTCGATCGCCTCGCGCCAGTCGTGGCGGTAGACCAGGTCGTTCCACTCGGGGATGAGGTTCCCGAGCGGACAGCCCTGGTGACAGAACGGGATGCCGCAGTTCATGCAGCGGCCCGCCTGCTTCTCCACGTGGTCGCGCGGGAAGTCCTCGTACACCTCGCGCCAGTCCATCAGGCGCAGGTCGACCGGGCGCCGCGTCGGGGTCTCCCGCGCGGTGGTCATGAAGCCCTTGGGGTCACCCATGTGCCGCCTCCATGATCGCGACGTTCACGTCCCGACCGTCCTTCTCGGCCTGCTCGCGGGCCTTGAGCACCCGCTTGAAGTCCTTCGGCATGATCTTGCCGAAGCGCTCCACCGCACTGTCCCAGTCGGCGAGCAGGGTGCGGGCGACCGGGGAGTCGGTCTCCGCGTGATGCTTCTCGACGGCCTCGCGCAGGAACTCGCGGTCGGCGTCGTCGAGCGGGTCGATGTCGACCATCTCGGGGTTGACGCGCTTGTCCAGCACGCCGTCGTTCAGGTCGAGCACGTAGGCGGAGCCGCCGGACATGCCCGCCGCGAAGTTGCGGCCGATCTTGCCCAGCACGACCACCTTGCCGCCGGTCATGTACTCGCAGCCGTGGTCGCCCACGCCCTCGACGACGGCGACGGCACCGGAGTTCCGCACGCAGAACCGCTCGCCCACGATGCCGCGGATGAACATCTCGCCGCTCGTGGCCCCGTACAGGATCACGTTGCCGGCGATGATGTTCTCCTCGGCGACGAACGGCGCCCGCGGGTCCGGGCGCAGGATGAGCCTGCCGCCGGAGAGGCCCTTGCCGAAGAAGTCGTTCGTGTCGCCGACCATCCGCAGCGTGATGCCCTTCGGCACGAACGCGCCCAGCGACTGCCCGGCCGAGCCGGTCAGCGTGATGTCGATCGTGTCGTCCGGCAGGCCCTCGGCGCCCCACTTGGTGGTGAGCTCGTAGCCGAGCATAGTGCCGACGGTCCGGTTCACGTTGCGCACCGGCAGGTCCAGGCGGACCTTGTCGCCGTTGCGCAGGGCGCCCTCCGCGAGCTGGATCATGGTGTTGTCCAGCGCCTTGTCCAGGCCGTGGTCCTGGCCGCGGGTGCGGTGGCGGGACGCGCCCTCGGGCAGCTCCGGGGAGTGGAAGATCGGGCGCAGGTCCAGGCCCTGGGTCTTCCAGTGGTGCAGGGCCGCGTCCGTGTCGAGCATCTCGGCGTGGCCGACGGCCTCCTCGAGGGTCCGGAAGCCGAGCTGCGCCAGGTACTCGCGCACCTCCTCGGCGATGAACCGCATGAAGTTGACGACGTACTCGGGCCGCCCGTCGAACTTCTCGCGCAGCACCGGGTTCTGGGTCGCGACGCCGACCGGACAGGTGTCCAGGTGACAGACGCGCATCATGATGCAGCCGCTGACCACCAGGGGAGCGGTCGCGAAACCGAACTCCTCGGCGCCGAGCAGGGCCGCGATGACGACGTCACGCCCCGTCTTGAGCTGCCCGTCCGCCTGCACGACGATCCGGTCGCGCAGGTTGTTGGCCAGCAGCGTCTGCTGGGTCTCGGCCAGGCCGAGCTCCCAGGGGCCGCCCGCGTGCTTGATCGACGACAACGGCGAGGCGCCGGTGCCGCCGTCGTGCCCGGAGATGAGCACGACGTCCGAGTACGCCTTCGCGACACCCGCCGCGACCGTGCCGACGCCGACCTGGCTGACCAGCTTCACGTGGATGCGGGCCCGCGGGTTGGCGTTCTTCAGGTCGTGGATGAGCTGCTTGATGTCCTCGATCGAGTAGATGTCGTGGTGCGGCGGCGGGGAGATCAGCCCCACACCGGGCGTGCTGCCGCGGGTCTTCGCGATCCACGGGTAGACCTTGCCGCCGGGCAGCTGACCGCCCTCGCCGGGCTTGGCGCCCTGGCTGATCTTGATCTGGATGTCGTCCGCGTTGACCAGGTAGTTGCTGGTCACGCCGAAGCGGCCGGACGCCACCTGCTTGATCGCGCTGCGCTTGCTGTCGCCGTTGGGCAGCGGGGTGAACCGCTCCGGGTCCTCGCCGCCCTCGCCGGTGTTGGACTTGCCGCCGAGGCGGTTCATGGCGATGGCCAGGGTCTCGTGCATCTCCTGGCTGATGGAGCCGTAGGAGATCGCGCCCGTGCCGAACCGCTTGACGATCGACTCGACCGGCTCGACCTCCTCGAGCGGCACCGGCGGGCGGACGCCCTCCTTGAAGGAGAACAGCCCGCGCAGCGTCATCAGGCGCTTGGCCTGGTCGTCGACCGCGTTCGTGTACTCCTTGAAGATCTCGTACCGGCCGGAGCGGGTCGAGTGCTGCAGCTTGAAGACGGTCTGCGGGTTGAACAGGTGCAGCTCGCCCTCGCGGCGCCACTGGTACTCGCCGCCCACCGCCAGCGCGCGGTGCGAGGCACGGGTGCCGTCCGCCGGGAAGGCCCGCCTGTGGTGCTTGAGCGCCTCGCCCGCCAGCACGTCGAACCCGACGCCGTCGATCCGGGACGTGGTGCCCGCGAAGCAGGCCTCGACGACCTCCTTCGACAGGCCGACGGCCTCGAAGATCTGGGCGCCGGTGTAGGACGCGACGGTCGAGATGCCCATCTTCGACATCGTCTTCCGCACGCCCTTGCCGAGCGCCTTGACCAGGTTCTTCGCCGCGGTCTTCGCGTCGACGCCGGGGATGTCCCCGCGCTCGGCGAGGTCCTCGACGGTGGCCATGGCCAGGTACGGGTTGACCGCGGAGGCGCCGTAGCCGATGAGCAGCGCGATGTGGTGCACCTCGCGCGCGTCCCCGGACTCGACGATCAGGCCGACCCGGGTGCGGGTCCGCTCGCGCACCAGGTGGTGGTGCACGGCGCCGGTGAGCAGCAGCGACGGGATCGGCGCGTGCTCGGCGTCGATGCCGCGGCTGGACAGCACGATCAGCCGCGCGCCCGCCGAGATCGCGTCCGACACCTCGCCGCGGATCTCCTGCAGGCGGCGCATGAGGCCCTCGCCGCCGTCGGCCGCCTTGAACACGCCCTTGACGGTGTAGCTGGCGAAGCCGGGCATGTCGCCGTCGTCGTTGACGTGGACGATCTTGGCCAGGTCGTCGTTCGCGAGCACCGGGAAGGGCAGCACGATCCGCCTGCAGTTCGCCGGGCCCGCCTCGAGCAGGTTCTCCTCGGGGCCGAGCAGCGACCGCAGCGAGGTGACGAGCTCCTCGCGGATGGCGTCCAGCGGAGGGTTCGTGATCTGCGCGAACAGCTGGATGAAGTAGTCGTAGATCTGCCGCGGCTTCTCCGAGATCGCGGCGATCGGCGCGTCGTTGCCCATCGAGCCGATCGGCTCGGCGCCCGTCGACGCCATCGGCTTGAGGAGGATGTTGAGCTCCTCCTCGGTGTAGCCGAAGGTCTGCTGGCGCAGGGTCAGCTCGACGTGCGAGGGCGTCTCGCGCTGGCGCTCGGGGAGGTCCTCGAGGGTGATCCGGCCGGCGTGCAGCCACTCCTCGTAGGGCAGCGCCTCGGCCAGCTCGGTCTTGATCTCCTCGTCCGCGACCAGCTTCCCGGCCTCGGTGTCGACCAGGAACATGCGGCCCGGCTCGAGCCTGCCCTTGCGCACGATGCGGTCGGGCTCGACGTCCAGCACGCCGACCTCCGACGCCAGCACGACCAGGCCCTCGTCGGTGACCCAGTAGCGGGCCGGGCGCAGGCCGTTGCGGTCGAGGACCGCGCCGATCTGGGTGCCGTCGGTGAACGCGACGAGCGCGGGCCCGTCCCACGGCTCCATCAGGTTGGAGTGGAACTCGTAGAAGGCGCGGCGCTTGGCGTCCATCTCGGCGTGGTTCTCCCACGCCTCGGGGATCATCATCAGCACGGCGTGCGGCAGCGACCGCCCGGACAGGTGCAGCAGCTCCAGCACCTCGTCGAAGGTGGCGGAGTCGCTCGCGTCCGGCGTGACGATCGGGACCAGCCGGTCCAGGTTGCCGGGCAGCTTCGAGGACGCCAGCAGCGCCTCGCGCGCCTTCATCCAGTTGCGGTTGCCGCGCAGGGTGTTGATCTCACCGTTGTGCGCGACGTACCGGTAGGGGTGCGCCAGCGGCCACGCCGGGAAGGTGTTCGTGGAGAACCGCGAGTGCACGACGGCCAGGGCGCTCGTCACGCGCTGGTCCGACAGGTCGGGGTAGAACGCCTCGACCTGGGGCTCGGCGAGCATGCCCTTGTAGACGACCGTCCGCGGGGACAGGCTCGGGAAGTAGGTGCCCGTCTCGTGCTCGGCGCGCTTGCGCAGGCAGAACGTGCGCCGCTCCAGCTCGATGCCGGTGGGCGGCGGCTTCACGATGCCGGTCTCGATGCCGGCCACGAACAGCTGCCGGAAGCTCGGCATGGCGGCGAGCGCGGTCGGGCCGAGGTCGGCCTTCACCGGGTCGGTGGGCAGGTCGCGCCAGCCCAGCACGCGCAGGTTCTCCTCCGCGGCGAGCACGTTGATCCGCTCGACGGCCTCGGCCGCCTTCGCCTCGTCCCGGGGGAGGAACGCGATACCGGTCGCGTAGGCCCCGGCCGCGGGCAGGTCGAAGTCCACGACCTCCCGGTAGAAGGCGTCCGGGATCTGGATCAGGATGCCCGCACCGTCGCCGGTGTTCTCCTCGGCGCCGCGGGCGCCGCGGTGCTCCAGGCGCAACAACGCCGTGAGCGCCTTCTCGACGATCCCGTGGTCACGGCGACCCTGCAGGTCGGCGACCATGGCGACACCGCACGCGTCGTGCTCCTGGTCGGGCGCGTACAGCCCGCCGGGTGCCGGTGCCTGCGGTGTGGGTCCGGGGCGGTTGCTCGTCGCAGCCAACAGCTCCTCCTGTCGTCTCGGTGCGCACCCCGACTTCGCATCGGGACGACGTGAACCGTGGGGGTTCCAGGTCCACAGGGGGGTCCAGACTACAGCGATGCTCCGTCGGAACCTGGTCACTGGTCCGATCGGGTCAACGCTTTCGCGGTCGCGCCTTGTCGTCTTCGTGGTGGTGCGGGCGCACAGTTCTCGGCCGGTACCCGTGGGCGGGGCCGGCCGGCGGCTTGCTCGTCGTGCTCGTCAGGCGCGCAGCACGCGGCATCGGGTGCCCACTCGCCGCGCAAAGAGTGACATGCGACGACCGCATTTCGCCAGGGATAGCCGCGATCAGCGGTGTGAGCTGGGACGAAAGCGGCCCTTCGAGATCGCCGTCACGTCCGTTCGGGCAGGTCGGAGGCACCCGGTCGGACGCAGGCCGCTCCCTCGACGTGATCGAGCGCACCCACGACCCCACCCGAGGTTGAGGTGCCGGAGGGGGCCCGGAGTACCGCCGGGCGGGTGACGGGCGGAGGATGCGGGCATGGTCGGCGTGACGGGATCGGTGGCGGCGGTGCTCGCGGAGGTCGGCCGGTTCGGCCCCTTCTTCACGGTGTCCACCGACCCCGCCGAGGAGGTCGACCCGACCTGGCGGCCGCTGCGCTCCCTGCCGGAGGCCGTCGACGCCCGCATCGCGCACGTGGAGCGCGTGCTGTCCGAGCAGGCGGGGTCGCCGGTGGAGCACCGGGTGGCCGCGTCGATCGCCGTGCAGGGTTTCGCCGCGCGGCTGGTCTCGGCGCCGATCGCCGCCGTCGCGCTGACGGGGACGCTGCCCGCGCTGAGCCCGGACTCCCTGTTCTGGCGGATCTCGGTGACCGGCCCGTGGCCGCTCTGGACGGACACCGACGGGTTCCGCGACCCGGGCGAGCTGCCCGCCCTGGTCGCGGAGGAGATGGCGGAACCCCTCGTCGCGGCGGCCGCCGGACGGGTGTCGGCGAAGCTGCTGTGGGGCAACGTCGCCTCGTCGGTCGCCGGCGCGAAGCGGGTGCTGGCCGACCCGCGCGCCACGGCGGTGGTCGAGCAGGTCCTGGCCCACCCGCTGCTGGCGGCGGCGGGCGAGCGGCGCCCGCCCGTCGGGCCCGACCTCGACTGGACCTTCCGGCGCCGCTCCTGCTGCCTCTACTACCGCCTGCCCGCGGGCGGGAAGTGCAGCGACTGCGCCCTGACCTGAGCCCACCCGCTCACAGGAGGATGTCGGCCACCGTCACCGTGACCGTCGCGACCAGGCCGGTCTCCCGCCGGAGCCGCTCCGCCACCGCGCGCTGCACCGCGACGCACAGGTCCCGGGGGTTGTGGCCCAGGGTCGTCACCACCGTCAGGACGACCTCGGCGCGGCCCTCCCGCACCGCCGCCGTCGCCCCGCGGACGGGCTCGGCGCCGACCAGGCCCAGGAGGGCCTGGCTCAGGTCCGGGCGCAGGGACTCGACGCCGGGCACCTCGGCCGCCACGGCCGCGGCGATCCGGGCGACCGCCGTGTCCCCGAAGATCACGCGTCCCACGGGTCCTCCTCCCAGAGGTCGACGACGGTGATGTCCACCCGGCCCACCGGCAGGCCGAGGGTCTGCTCGGCCGCCGCGACGACCATCTGCCGCACCCGCGCCGTCACGCTCGCCAGGTCCACCCCGAACCGCGCGGTCACGGTCATCGTCACACCGGTCGTCCCCACCCGGCAGCTGCGCGCCCGCACCCCCTCCATCCCGTCCACCAGGTGCCGCAGCACCCGGGCGGCGGCGGGTCGGGCGAGCCGGGCCGGTCCCTCGGGGGAGTCGAGGGGGATCAGGTCCTGCGGGCGCAGCTCGGCGGCCACCAGGTCCCGCACGCTGCCCAGCACGGCCTCGAGCACCGTGGGTGGGGGAGCGGGCCGCTGCGCGGCGAACCGGTGCACGACGCCGTCGAGGCCGAGGGCGTCCGCCGCCGCGGCCCGACAGTGCGGGCAGGTCCGTTCGTGCTCCTCGAGGGTGCCCGCGACGGCGTCGTCCCAGACCTGCGCCGCGTCCCGGCCGCAGGCCAGGGGCTCGATCGGCTCCGGATCTATCGCCATGCGCGCAGCACTCCCGCCAACGTCGTCCGTGCCCGATGGATCCGACCGCGCACCGCCGTCTCCGACGCCCCGGTGATCTGCGCGATCTCGGCGTAACCCAGGCCCTCCAGCTCGCGCAGCACGAAGCAGGCGCGCTGGTCGTCCGGCAGGGTGCGCAGCGCGGCGCCGACCGCCGCGAGCCCGGCGTCGAGCTCGGCGGCGTGCTCGGTGGTGTCCGGCGCCGCGGGCTCCTCCACCGCGTCCAGGCCCACCGTCGCCCGGCGGGCGCGCAGCAGGTCCAGGCAGCGGTTGGTCACGATCCGGTAGGCCCAGGTGCTGAACGCGGAGTCGCCGCGGAAGCGGTCCAGCCGCCGCCAGGCGTCGAGCAGGGCCTCCTGCAGGGCGTCCTCGGCGTCCGCGGTGTTGCCCAGCAGGCGCAGCGCCACGCGGTACAGCGCGGCCTGGTGGCGCTCCGCGAGCTGGGCGAACGCCCCCACGTCGCCCTCCCGGGCCCGGACGACCAGCGTCGTGTCGTCGAGGTCCGGCCGCGATGTGTACCGGTCGGAGACCGGGGTACCCCGTCCCACGAGTCGAACGGTAGTGGGTCGGAACCACCGTCCGCCCGCCGACACGGGAGGTCAGCGATGAGCACGTCGGACAAGTTCGAGAACAAGGCCGATGAGCTGAAGGGCAAGGCGAAGGAGGCCGCCGGCAAGGCCACCGACGACGAGCAGCTCGAGGCCGAGGGCCGCACCGACCAGGTGGGCGCGAACCTCAAGCAGGCGGGCGAGAAGATCAAGGACGTCTTCAAGAGCTGAGCCCCACCCCTCGTTCGGCGGACGGCGGCACCCCTCGCGGGTGCCGCCGTCCGCTACGTTCGCGGCGTGGAGCCCCAGCAGGTCGCGGACGCCGTCCTCGCCCACCCCGCCGTCGTCCGGCTCGACGGTGGACCGTTCGGCACGGTGGCGTCCTACCTGCCCGGACACCGCGTGGTCGGGGTCCGGCTCGGGGTGGCGCCGGAGCCGGTCGAGGTGGCCGTGGTGCTGCGCTGGCCGTCGGCCGCGCCGCTGACCGAGGTGGCCGCGCAGATCGTCGACGTGGTGCGCGCCGTGGTGGGGGAGCGTGAGGTGGAGGTCACCGTCGCCGACACCGAGCGCGACACCGGTCGCGGGTGAGACCGGCCGAAACCGGTTCGCCGCCTCTCGCCTAGACTCGCCCGGACACGTGCCCGGAACCCGTTCCCGCACGACCTGAGCGGGTCGATGCCGTGGGCACCAGAAGCGAAGCAGCAGTCCGAGGAGTCCCACCGTGAAGAGCACCGTCGAGCACATCGGCCCGACACGCGTCAAGCTCACAGTCGAGGTGCCGTTCGACGAGCTCAAGCCCGAGTTCGACCGCGCCTACAAGCGGATCGCGCAGCAGGTCAACATCCCCGGTTTCCGCAAGGGCAAGGCCCCGGCCCGGATCCTCGACGCGCGGCTGGGCCGCGGTGTCGTGCTGGACGAGGTGCTGAACGCCGCGGTCCCGGCCAAGTACAGCGAGGCCGTGTCGGCCGCCGAGGACGTCAAGCCCATCGGCCAGCCGAACATCGAGGTCACCGAGCTCGCCGACGGCGACAAGGTCGCGTTCACCGCCGAGGTGGACGTCCGGCCCGAGATCACCCTCCCCGAGCTCGACGGCATCACCGTGACCGTCGACGACGTCGAGGTCACCGACGAGCAGGTCACCGAGCAGCTCGACCAGCTGCGCGCCCGGTTCGGCACGCTGACCGGCGTCGACCGCCCCGCCGCCGCGGACGACTTCGTCCAGATCGACCTGTCGGCCACCGTGGACGGCAAGGAGGTCGAGGAGGCCCAGACCACCGGGTTCAGCTACCAGGTGGGCCAGGGCGGCCTGATCGAGGGCATCGACGAGGCCATCACCGGGCTCTCCGCGGGCGAGGAGGCCACCTTCACCTCGAAGCTCGTCGCGGGCGAGTACGCGGACAAGGACGCCGAGGTGACCGTCAAGGTCACCGCCGTCAAGGAGCGCCAGCTCCCGGACGCGGACGACGAGTTCGCCCAGCTCGCGTCGGAGTTCGACACCCTCGAGGAGCTGACCGCGGACCTCACCGAGCGCCTCGGCCGGGTCCGCCGCATGGAGCAGGTCACGCAGGCCCGCGACAAGGTGCTCGACGAGATCGTCGAGGCCGTCGAGGTCCCGCTGCCCGAGTCGATCGTCGAGGCGGAGATCGAGTCCCGCCACCACGACGCGGTGCACGCCTTCGACCACAGCGACGAGAAGTTCAACGAGTACCTC
Organism: Pseudonocardia sp. WMMC193; assembly: GCF_021728735.1. NCBI lineage: Bacteria > Bacillati > Actinomycetota > Actinomycetes > Pseudonocardiales > Pseudonocardiaceae > Pseudonocardia > Pseudonocardia sp. WMMC193. The sequence goes on from NZ_JAKKDO010000003.1 coordinate 313,994, forward strand.
GAGTCGCAGGGCAAGACCCGCGAGGAGTTCGACACCGAGACCAAGGAGGAGGCCGAGAAGTCGGTCAAGACCCGGCTCGTGCTCGACGCCCTCGCGGACGCCGAGGAGGTCTCCGTCGGCGACCAGGAGCTCACCGAGCGGATCGTCTACCAGGCCCAGCAGTACGGCATGGCGCCGGAGGAGTTCGTCCAGCGCATCCAGCAGGCGGGCCAGCTCGGCTCCATCTACCAGGACGTCCGGCGCAGCAAGGCGCTGATCGTCGCGGTGCGCGCGGCCACGGTGACCGACGAGGCGGGCGAGCCCGTCGACCTGTCCGACCTCCTGGGTGAGGACGACTCGGCGGAGACCCCGGAGGACGGCGCCGTCGTCGAGGGCACGGTCGAGGGCACGGTGGAGGGCACGGTCGAGGAGACCGCCGCGGAGCCGGCCGACGAGACCGTCGAGCCCGCCCCCGCCAAGTCCTGATCACATCCCGCTGACCTGCACGGACGGGTGGTCGCTGCGCTGTCGGCGAACACGCCGTCCGTTGCGGGTCCTCCGACCCCGCGTCCGCGTAGGGTCGGGTCCAGACCCCGAGTCAACCAATGCGAAGGCAGGGTGAAGTGACCCAGCAGGACACCGGCCCGCGGTCCACCGCGGACCGTCTCGTGGAGGACCGCCGGGCGCTGCAGATGCGCTCGGGCCCCTCGAGCATGACGCTGTCGGACTCGGTCTACGAGCGGCTGCTCCAGCAGCGCATCGTGGTGCTCGGCCAGCAGGTGGACGACGAGATCGCCAACCGGATCGCCGCGCAGATGCTGCTGCTCGCCGCGGAGGACGCCGAGGCGGACATCTCGCTGTACATCAACTCGCCCGGTGGCTCCGTCACCGCGGGCATGGCCATCTTCGACACGATGGAGTTCATCCCCTGCGACGTGTCGACCACGGCCATGGGCCTGGCCGCGTCGATGGGGCAGTTCCTCCTGTCGGCGGGCACGCCCGGCAAGCGGTACGCGCTGCCGCACACGCAGATCCTCATGCACCAGCCGTCGGCGGGTGTCGGCGGTTCGGAGTCGGACATCCGCATCCAGGCGGAGCTGTTCCGGCGCCACAAGGAGGAGATGGCGGCCCTGATCGCCGGGCACACCGGCCAGACCGTCGAGAAGATCACCCAGGACTTCGACCGTGACCGGTGGTTCTCCGCGCAGGAGGCCCTGGAGTACGGCTTCGTCGACCACGTCGTGTCGCGGGCGGGCGACCTCCCGCACCCGAGTGAGAACGGGAGCTCGTGATGAGTGGTTTCCAGATGCCGGGTGGGCGAGCCCACGAGGGAGCCCAGTCGCGCTACGTGCTGCCGTCCTTCGTGGAGCGCACCTCGTACGGGGTCAAGGAGTCGAACCCGTACAACAAGCTGTTCGAGGAGCGCATCATCTTCCTCGGCGTGCAGATCGACGACGCGTCGGCGAACGACGTGATGGCGCAGCTGCTGTGCCTCGAGTCGGCGGACCCGGACCGCGAGATCTCGATGTACATCAACTCGCCCGGCGGCTCGTTCACGTCGCTGATGGCGATCTACGACACCATGCAGTTCATCCGTCCCGACATCCAGACCGTCTGCCTCGGGCAGGCGGCGTCGGCCGCGGCGGTGCTGCTCGCCGCGGGTACGCCCGGGCGTCGGCTCGCGGTGCAGAACGCGCGGATCCTGATCCACCAGCCCGCCACCGAGGGCTTCTACGGCCAGGTGTCCGACCTGGAGATCCAGGCCGCGGAGATCACCCGTATGCGCAAGCTGCTGGAGAGCACCCTCGCCTCGCACTCCGGGCGCACGCCCGAGCAGGTGCACGAGGACATCGAGCGGGACCGGATCCTCACGGCCACCGAGGCCAAGGAGTACGGGATCGTGGACGAGATCATCCAGAGCCGGAAGCTGTCCGCAGTCGGCTGATCACCCTCCGGTGGTCGGGCCTCGCCCGACCACCGGCGGAGCTCTTGCAAGGCGCACCGATAACGACCGTCTGCCGACGGGATTCGCGACAGGACCTTCGATCCGTCGCGGGGCCCGGTCTCGGCAGGTACCGTCTGTGACGACGTGGGCTCGCCCGACCCGGGCGCGCCGGATGGGACTGGGGCCATGGCACGCATCGGTGACGGCGGTGACCTGCTCAAGTGCTCTTTCTGCGGGAAGAGCCAGAAGCAGGTCAAGAAGCTCATCGCCGGTCCCGGCGTCTACATCTGCGACGAGTGCATCGATCTCTGCAACGAGATCATCGAGGAGGAGCTCGCCGAGACCGGCGACGTGAAGCTCGACGAGCTGCCCAAGCCCGCCGAGATCCACGAGTTCCTCGACCAGTACGTCGTCGGGCAGGCGCAGACGAAGCGGACGCTGTCCGTGGCCGTCTACAACCACTACAAGCGCATCCAGGCGGGCGACCGGTCCCGGGGCGACGGGGACGGCGTGGAGCTGGCCAAGTCGAACATCCTCATGCTCGGCCCGACCGGCTGCGGCAAGACCTACCTGGCGCAGACCCTGGCGAAGCTGCTGAACGTGCCGTTCGCGATCGCGGACGCCACGGCGCTCACCGAGGCCGGCTACGTGGGTGAGGACGTCGAGAACATCCTCCTCAAGCTGATCCAGGCCGCGGACTACGACGTGAAGCGCGCCGAGACCGGGATCATCTACATCGACGAGGTCGACAAGATCGCGCGCAAGTCGGAGAACCCGTCGATCACGCGGGACGTCTCCGGCGAGGGCGTGCAGCAGGCGCTGCTGAAGATCCTGGAGGGCACCACCGCCTCGGTGCCGCCGCAGGGCGGGCGCAAGCACCCCCACCAGGAGTTCATCCAGATCGACACGACGAACGTGCTGTTCATCGTGGCCGGTGCCTTCGCGGGTCTCGAGAAGATCATCTCGGACCGGGTCGGCCGCCGAGGGCTGGGCTTCGGCGCGGAGATCCGCTCGAAGAACGAGCTCGAGGGTGCGGAGTCCTTCGCGGACACCATGCCCGAGGACTTGATCAAGTTCGGCCTGATCCCGGAGTTCATCGGGCGCCTGCCCGTGGTGGCCTCGGTGACCTCGCTGGACAAGGAGGCCCTGGTCAAGATCCTCACCGAGCCGCGGAACGCGCTGGTCAAGCAGTACCGCAAGCTCTTCGAGATGGACGGGGTCGAGCTGGAGTTCAGCGACGACGCCATGGAGGCCGTCGCCGACCAGGCGATCCTGCGCGGCACCGGCGCCCGAGGGCTGCGCGCGATCATGGAGGAGGTCCTCCTCCCGGTCATGTACGACATCCCGAGCCGGGACGACGTCGCACGGGTCGTGGTCACGGGGGAGACGGTCCGCAACAACGTCAACCCCACGATCGTCCCGCGTCGCCCGCAGCGCCGGGAGCGCGGCGAACGCTCCGCCTGAGCAGGCCCTGACGGCGCCCGCCTCCCGATCGGGAGGCGGGCGCCGTCGCATTCCCGGGAGTCCCCCACTCCGGACACGCGAGTCGGGCGACCCAGCGATTGCGGACCGGACCGACCCGGCTTACGTTCGCCGCGAATGTCGGGGAGGTAAGCACATGTCGGGGTTCCTCTCGCGGGAACGGATCGTCGCGCCGCCGGGATGGAGCCGTTGGCTCGTCCCGCCTGCCGCGCTGTCGATCCACCTCGCGATCGGTCAGGTCTACGCGTGGAGCGCGTTCAAGGGCGCGCTCGAGAAGGGCATGGACATCGGGGGCGTCGCCTCCGCACTGCCCTTCACCCTCGGCATCGTGATGCTGGGGCTCTCGGCCGCGGTGTTCGGCACGAAGGTGGACGCCAACGGTCCGCGGTGGGCGATGGTCGTGTCCTCGTCCTGCTTCGTCGCGGGCTTCCTCATCTCCGCGCTCGGGATCTGGCTCGGGCAGTACTGGCTGGTCGTCCTCGGGTACGGCGGCGTCGGCGGGATCGGGCTGGGGATCGGCTACATCTCGCCGGTGTCCACGCTCATCAAGTGGTTCCCGGACCGCCCGGGCCTCTCGACCGGCATCGCCATCATGGGTTTCGGCGGCGGCGCGCTCATCGCGAACCCGTGGACGGCGTCGATGCTGACGGCGTTCGGCGCGAGCGGGAACGACCCCGACCCGAACGGGATCGCCCTGGCCTTCCTCATCCACGGCGTCGTCTACGCGGTGTTCATGACGATGGGGTGGCTGTTGATCCGCGTCCCGGCCGACGGGTGGAAGCCCGCGGGGTGGGACCCGGCGGTGCAGAAGACGCGGGCGATGGTCACCACCGCCGGCGTCTCCGCGGCCAACGCGATCAAGACCCCGCAGTTCTGGCTGCTCTGGATCGTGCTGTGCTTCAACGTGACCGCCGGCATCGGGATCCTGGAGCGGGCCAACCCGATCTACCAGGACTTCTTCCGCGACTCCACCACGGCCGAGACGCTGACCTCCGCCGCCGTGGCGTTCGTGTCGATCCTGTCGCTGGCGAACATGCTCGGCCGGTTCGTCTGGTCGTCGCTGTCGGATGTGGTGGGGCGCAAGAACATCTACCGGATCTACCTCGGCGTCGGGGCGCTGCTCTACATCGCCCTGACCTTCATCGGCGAGGGCAACAAGGCCGTCTTCCTGATCTGCGCGATGCTGATCCTGTCCTTCTACGGCGCGGGCTTCGCCACGATCCCCGCCTACCTGCGGGACCTGTTCGGCACCTACCAGGTCGGCGCCATCCACGGCAGGCTGCTCACGGCGTGGTCCACGGCGGGCGTGCTGGGCCCGATCATCGTCAACGCCATCGCGGACTCCCGCGCCGACGTCGCCGGGCCCGCGCGGTACACCCCCGCCTTCATCGTGATGATCGCGCTGTTGGTGCTCGGTTTCGTCGCGAACGAGCTGGTCCGGCCGGTGAACGACCGCTGGCACGAGCCGGCCGCGGCCCAGGAAGGGGGTCACTGATGAGTGAGCGTGCGCACGAGGGGGACCGGACCGGCAAGGCGCCCGTCGCGGTGGTGGTCCTCGCCTGGCTGTGGGTGGGGATCCCGTTCCTCTACGGCCTGGTCCAGCTGATCGTGAAGATTCCCGCGCTGTTCGGTGGGTAGCCTCGCGCCGTGAGTGACGACGCGAAGGCCATGTCGGAGTGGGTCACGGCCGTGACCCGGGAGCTGGGGATCGAGGTCGGCGGCGATGCGGTCGTCGACACGGTGTTGGACCTGACGTCGGACGTCGCGCACGGCGTCAGCCGCCCGGCCGCGCCCGTGACGGCGTTCCTGATCGGGATCGCGGCGGGCCGGGCGGACGACCCGTCGGTCGCCGCCGCGGACTACGCGCGGAAGATCGCGGCGCTGGCCCAGGGCTGGGAGGCCGACACCGAACGCGGTGTCGCCTCGAACGACCAGTCCCAGCGCGCCTGACCCCGCATTATGGAGCCACAATGCCGTTTCGGAGGCTCAGAACGGGCGTTATGGAGCCATAATGCGCTTTCTGGGGGTACTGAGGCGCGTTGTGGTTCCATAGTGCGGTTATCTTGTTGCCCGTGCGTCCTGCAGGAGGGTGGCGACGGTCTCGGCGGCGTCCTGGCGGTTGGCGCCGATCCCGCCGGTGGAGCCGCGCTTGATCCAGCCGACGACGTAGGTCCCCGGCGCCACCCGGCCCGCCTCGTTCGGGACGGTGCCGGTGGCCTCGTCGAACGGCAGGCCGGGCAGCGGGCGGGCGCGGTGCCCGATCGCCTTGACCACCAGGTCCGCGGGGATGTCCGCACCGCCGGTGTGCAGCAGCGACCCGGTGAACTTCTCCGGGGCCGAGTGGAACCGCAGGACGATCCGGCGGCCCGGCGGAACGGGGGCGGCCCAGTCGACGCGCTCCCGCCGCACGCCCGCGAGCAGCGGCGCGGCCCCGTCCTCGACGGCCTGCCCGACCCGCTGGTCGGCGTCGTCCACGACCAGATCGACGCCCGAGCGGTTCCGAATCGCCATCAGCTCCGGTCGCGTGTAGGCGGCGGACTCCGGGCCGCGCCTGCCGAGCAGCACGACCTCGCGCACGGCGCCGAGCCGGGCCCGCACCGCAGGCGGCACCCCGGTGAGAGCGGCCGGATCGGCGGTGAGGATGCGCGCGATGTCCAGCGCGACGTTCCCGTTGCCCACGACCACGACCCGCTCGCCCGAGACGTCCAGCGCGTCGGCGGGGACCTCGGGGTGACCGTTGTACCAGCCGACGACGGTCGTGGCGGGCACCGTCAGCTCCTCGCCGGGGATGCCGAGCGCGCGCGACTCGGCGGCACCGGTCGCGTAGATCACCGCGTCGTGGCGGGCGCGCAGCTGCTCGACACTCACGTCCCGGCCCACCTCGACGCCGAGCCGCATCCGCACCCGCTCGTGCACGTGGTGGCGGGCGAAGGTCTCGCCGATCCGCTTCGTGGCCTGGTGATCGGGCGCGACCCCGTAGCGGATCAGCCCGCCGGGCTCGGTCAGCCGGTCGTAGACCGTGACCCGGGCGGGGGTGTGCAGCAGCAGGTCCTGCACCGTGTACATCCCCGCGGGCCCGGTCCCGACCACCGCGACGTCCAGCCGGGGGAAGTCCGCGGGCAGCACCCGGTCGAACCGGGGCGGGCCCCACTGGTGGAAGGTCGGGCCCGAGCGCGGCGCCACCGGCTTGTCCGCGAAGTAGTCCGCGTTGATCCTCGGGTACTCCGCCAGCCCGCCGACCAGGGTCTCGGCCGGGAACACCGCGTCGACGGGGCAGGCGTCGGCACAGGCCCCGCAGTCGATGCAGGTCCGCGGGTCGACGTAGAGCATGTCCGCCTTGCCGTAGTCCGGCTCGTCCGGCGTGGGGTGGATGCAGTTGACCGGGCAGGCCGCCACGCAGGAGGCGTCCGTGCAGCAGGTCTGCGTGATCGCGTAGGGCATGCTCGGCTCAGAGGAGGTGCGCGCGGCGGTAGATCGCGCGGGCGGCCTTGGTGAGCAGGCCCGCCGAGCCGAGGAACTCCATCAGCCCGGTGCAGCTCGACCGGAGCATCGCGTGGTGCTGCTCGTTCGCCTTCGCCTCGCGCAGGGCCCGGGCCCGGTCGAGACCGACGTGGGTGTACACCTCCGGGCTGACCATGCTCGTCACGATGGCGTAGGCGGACACGGCGATCACGAAGGCGTTCCACTCGCGGGAGAGCCGACCGCTGCCCTTCATCCGCGCCAGCACCTCGTCGCGGGCGAAGCGCATGTGGCGCGACTCCTCGACGACGTGGATGTTGTTGATCGTGCGGACGAACGGGGCCACCCGGTCGTCTCGCATCCAGTCCCGCTGCATGACGTCCAGGACCTCCTCGGCGACGAGGATCGCCGCGTAGGCGGCCTCCCCGGCGGCGAGGGTCTTGAAGGCCCGTCCGAGCTCCACGACGTGCCGCTTCGGGCGGTACGCGGGCGCGCCCAGCTTGGCCGCGCCGCGGGCGAACATGATCGAGTGGCGGCACTCGTCCGCGATCTCGGTCAGCGCCCACTGGAAGGCGGGGTCGGTGGGGTCCTTCGCGTAGAAGTCCCGCAGCACCATCTGCTGCAGGATCATCTCGAACCAGATCCCGGTGCTCGCGACCGAGGCCGACTCCTGGCGGGTCAGCTCGCGGCGCTGCTCCTCGGTCAGCTCGTCCCAGTAGGCCGTGCCGTAGAGGGTGGACCACTCCGGGCTGGTCCCGTGGAAGGACGGGTCGAGCGGGGTCTCCCAGTCGACCTCGACGACCGGGTCGTACGACAGCTGCTCGGAGGAGCGGAGCAGGCGCGTCGCGACGGACTCGGTGTCGACGACACCGTCTCGCCGCTCGCTCTGCACATCGCCCCGCACATCGCCCCGCACTGCGGCGTCCATGAGATCGCTCCCTTGCGCTCGCTGGTGTAACCGGCGGTAACGTTACCGCCGGTAACACGTCGGCGCAACCTCAGCCGCTCACGTCGAGCGAGGACACCACCTTCGTGGGACGGATCCGCACCACGAGCTCGCCCGGCACCCCGTTGCGGCGGCCGAACTCCTCCGCACGGTCCGCACCCATGTACCGGCCGCCCAGCTCGGTCGCGGTCCGCAGCAGCTCGTCGGGATCCTCCGACAGCTCCACCGTGCCCTGGACCTGCACGAAGGCGTACGGCGGCGCGGGGAGGTCCACGACGAGCGCGACCCGCGGGTCGCGGGTCAGCGCCCGCCCCTTCGCGGTGTCCTTGCCGGTGTTGAAGACCAGGGTGCCGTCCTCGGCGAGGAACCAGACGGGCGCGGCCAGCGGCCGTCCGTCCTTGGCGGTCCAGCACAGGATGCCGGTGCGGGTGCCGTGGTTGAGGAACTCGACGACCTCGGGGGTCAGGTCTGCGCTCGGGGTGCTCATGAGAGCCATCGTGGCGTGAGCGCACCCACGACCGCCGACGGGTCGGACCTTTCGTCATGGTCCGTTCATCCGGACGGGTGGAGGTGGCCGCTGGACGCGACCGTCGGGCCCGAGCAGGTGGTCGTGAGCGCCCCCGCCGCCCCGACCACCTCGCCCGCCGAGGGCTCCCAGCACTTCGGCGAGATCGACATCCCCGCGGGTCTCCCTGCGCGACCAGCGCGGCCGGGAACTCTGGGCCGTCACGCTCTAGGGTGACCCCATGCGGACGGTCTCGGCGCTCGGACGGGCCTGGCAACGGCTCACGACCCGACGGGTCGTGGTGCCGGTGGCCGCGGTCTCGGCGCTCTCCGGCGAGCGGCGCCCGCTCATCGCCGAGGCCCTCGGCGAGCAACGGCACGCGGGCGCCCGGCTGGACCAGGTGGACGGCACCACCTGCGGCTCCGCGGTGCTGCTGGCCATGCAGACCTGGGCGGACCCCGACCGGCTCGCCGAGCTCGAGGTGCGCGAGGTGAACGCGGCGGGGCTGACCCGCGGGTTCGCCGCGCGATTCGACGCCCGGCAGAAGGAGATCCACCGCCAGACCAACCGCCTGTGGCCGCAGGCGCTGGGGACCTCGCCGTGGGGCTTCGTGCGCTGGCTGCACCGCCACGCTCCGGACGCCGGCCGCTACCGGCTCCGCTGGGTGGACGACGCCTCCGCCGAGGACACCGACCTGGTGATCCGACAGGTCGAGGCGGCGCTGGCCGCGCGGCGGCCGGTGCCCCTGCTGGTCGGCACGCTGGTTCCCCGCCATTACACCCTCGCTCTCCGGATCGCCGACGACGGGACCTGGCGCGTCTACGAGCCCACCAGCGGACAGGTCCGCGCCCTCGATCCCGGGCTCATCCGTACCGGCACGCTCGGACCGGTCCTCGGTTTCGACCGCCTGCACGTCGCATTCATCCCCAGCCCGGGTCCGCCATCCACAGGGGCCGCGGGCGGGCGAAATCCCGTCGGCAGGGCCTCGTAGACTCGACGGCGTGACCGAGACCCTGCCTGAACACCGCGCCGAACTCCCCACCAAGTGGAGCCCGGCGGAGGTAGAGGGTGCCCTCTACCAGGGCTGGGTCGACAAGGGGTACTTCACCGCGCACCCGGAGTCCGGCAAGGACCCGTACTGCATCGTCATCCCCCCGCCCAACGTCACCGGCAGCCTCCACCTGGGGCACGCCATGGACCACACGCTGATCGACATCCTCACGCGGCGGCGCCGCATGCAGGGGTTCGACGCGTTGTGGCTGCCTGGCATGGACCACGCCGGGATCGCGACCCAGGCCGTCGTCGAGCGGCAGCTCGCCGAGGAGGGCGGGCCCACCCGCCGCGAGCTGGGGCGCGAGGCGTTCGTCCAGCGCGTCTGGGAGTGGAAGGCCGAGTCCGGCGGCGCGATCCTGGGCCAGATGACCCGCCTCGGAGACGGGGTCGACTGGTCCCGTGAGCGCTTCACCCTGGACGAGGGGCTGTCCCGCGCCGTCCGCGCGGTGTTCAAGAAGATGTTCGACGACGGGCTGATCTATCGCGCCGAGCGCCTGGTCAACTGGTCCCCGGCCGTCCAGAGCGCCATCTCGGACATCGAGGTGGACCACAAGGAGATCGAGGGCGAGCTCGTCTCCATGCGGTACGGGGACGGGGAGGACTCCGTCGTCGTCGCCACCACCCGCGTCGAGACGATGCTCGGGGACACCGCGATCGCCGTCCACCCGGACGACGAGCGCTACACCCACCTCGTCGGGCGCACCATCCGGATGCCGATCACCGGGCGGGACATCCCGGTCATCGCGGACCCCTACGTCGACCCCGGGTTCGGCACCGGCGCCGTCAAGATCACCCCGGCGCACGACCCGAACGACTTCGAGATGGGCCGCCGCCACGACCTGCCCATGCCCACGATCATGGACGAGTCCGGCGTCATCGCGGGCTCGGGCACGCAGTTCGACGGGCTGGACCGCTTCGAGGCGCGGAAGGCGATCACCGAGGCGCTGCGCGCCGAGGGTCGGATCGTCGCGGAGAAGCGGCCCTACCTGCACTCGGTCGGCCACGACTCGCGCAACGGCGTGATCATCGAGCCGCGGTTGTCGCTGCAGTGGTGGGTCAAGGTCGAGTCGCTGGCCAAGGCCTCCGGGGACGCCGTGCGCAACGGGGACACCCGCATCCACCCGGCCGAGATGGAGTCCCGGTTCTTCGACTGGGTCGACAACATGCACGACTGGTGCATCTCGCGGCAGCTGTGGTGGGGCCACCGGATCCCGGTCTGGTACGGCCCCGACGGGGAGATGGTCTGCGTCGGGCCGGACGAGGAGCCGCCGACGGGCGAGGGCTGGCACCAGGACGAGGACGTCCTCGACACCTGGTTCTCCTCCGGCCTGTGGCCGTTCTCCACGCTCGGGTGGCCGGACCGCACGCCGGACCTGGAGCGGTACTACCCGAACTCCGTGCTGGTCACGGGCTACGACATCCTGTTCTTCTGGGTCGTCCGGATGATGATGTTCGGCACGTACGCGATGGGGGAGACGCCGTTCCGGGACGTCTACCTGCACGGCCTGATCCGGGACGAGCACGGCAAGAAGATGTCGAAGTCCAAGGGCAACGTCATCGACCCGCTGGAGCTGATCGACACCTACGGGGCGGACGCGCTGCGGTTCACCATCGCGCGCGGCTCCAACCCGGGTACGGACATGTCCCTGTCCACCGACTGGGTCGCGGCGTCCCGCAACTTCACCACCAAGCTGTGGAACGCCACCCGGTTCGCCCTCGCCAACGGCGCGGACCCGGCCCTGCCGCTCCCGGCCGAGCCGACGGACGCCGACACGTGGATCCTCGGCCGGCTGCGCGAGGTCCGCGAACAGACGGACGCGCTGCTGGAGGACTTCCAGTTCGCCAAGGCCACCGAAGGGCTCTACCACTTCACGTGGGACGAGCTGTGCGACTGGTACCTGGAGCTGGCCAAGCCGCAGCTGGACGACCCGGCCACGGCGGAGGGCACCCGGGCGGTCCTGGGGCACGTCCTCGACGCGCTGGTGCGGCTGCTGCACCCGATCACCCCGTTCGTCACCGAGGTGCTGTGGACGGCGCTGACCGGCGGTGAGACGGTCGTGACCGCGGCCTGGCCGACGGGCGCGGGCCGCCCGGTCGACCCCGCGGCGGTCGCGCGGGTCGAGGCCGTGCAGAAGCTGATCACCGAGGTCCGCCGGTTCCGCACCGAGCAGGGCCTGCCGGACCGCAAGTCGGTCGAGGCCAGGCTGGTCGGGCTGGACGCGGCGGGGCTGTCCGCCCACGAGCGGGCGGCGCGGTTCCTCACCCGGCTGGACCCGCCGGGCGCGGAGTTCGCGCCCACGGCCACGGTCGAGGTCGCGCTCGGGTCGGGGACCGTCCACGTCGAGCTGGACACCTCCGGTGCGATCGACGTCGCCGCCGAGCGGGCCCGGCTGGGGCGTGACCTGGCGGCCGCGCAGAAGGAGCTGGAGCAGGCCGACAAGAAGCTCGGGAACCCCAAGTTCACCGAGAAGGCGCCGGAGAAGGTGGTCGCGGGGATCCGCGAGCGCCGGGCCGCCGCGGTCGCGGAGATCGAGCGGGTCGAGGCCCGGTTGGCCGGGTTGCCCGCGTCATGACGGGACCGGACGACGAGCGGGGCGAGTACCCCGAGGAGTACCCCGACCACCCCGAGGAGCTGCCCGAGGGCGAGGGCGGGGTCCGCTCGCCCGAGGAGAGCGCGGAGGACGCGGTGATCTCCGCGGTCCTGGATCAGATCCGCGGCGGCGAGTCGCCGGACGTCGTGCCCGCGCAGTCCACCGTCGCGGGCTACGCCGAGTTCCTCGCCGTGGACGCGGTGCTGGACCGGCGCTGGCCGGAGGCGGTCATGGAGCCGTCGCTGGACCGGATCCAGGCCCTCGTCGACGTGCTCGGCGACCCCCAGCGGGGGTACCCGGTCGTCCACATCACCGGCACCAACGGCAAGACGTCCGTCTCCCGCATGGTGGACGCGCTGCTGTCCGAGATCGGGCTGCGCACGGGCCGCTACACCAGCCCGCACCTGCAGCGGGCCACCGAGCGGATCAACCTGGACAACCGGCCGATCAGCCCGGAGAAGTACGTGTCGACGTACCGGGACGTCGAGCCGTTCCTCGAGCTGATCGACGCGAAACAGCCCACGCCGCTGAGCAAGTTCGAGGTGCTCACCGCCATGGCGTACTCGGCCTTCGCGGACGCGCCGGTCGAGGCCGGGATCGTCGAGGTCGGGCTGGGGGGCCGGTGGGACGCCACGAACGTCGTCGACGCCGCGGTCGCGGTGATCACGCCGATCGGGCTGGACCACGCGGAGTTCCTCGGCACCGACCTGCTGGGCATCGCCCGCGAGAAGGCCGGGATCATCAAGCCCGGCTCGGTCGCGGTGCTGGCCGCGCAGGACAAGGACGTGGCCGAGGTCCTCATCGAACGCTGCGCCGAGGTGGACGCGCAGGTGGCCCGCGAGGGTGCCGAGTTCGGTGTGCGGGAGCGGGAGCTGGCCGTGGGCGGGCAGCGGCTGTCCCTGCAGGGCCTGTCCGGCACCTACGACGAGATCTTCCTGCCGCTGCACGGCGAGCACCAGGCGTCGAACGCGGCGATCGCGCTCGCCGCGGCCGAGGCCCTCGTCGGTGCGGGCCCGCAGCAGCCGCTCGACCCGGAGGCGGTGCGCGCCGCGTTCGCGGGGGTGCGTTCGCCCGGCAGGCTGGAGCCGATGGACGGCGGCGTCGGGCGGCCGACGGTGCTGATCGACGCGGCGCACAACCCGCACGGCGCCCGCGCGCTCGCGGCGGCGCTGCTCTCGGAGTTCCGGTTCGCGAGGCTGGTCGGCGTGATCGGCGTGATGCGGGACAAGGACGCGAAGGGGCTGCTCGAGGCCCTCGAGCCCGCCCTGCACGAGGTCGTGATCACCCGGAACTCGTCGTCGCGGGCGATGGACCCCGACGAGCTGGGCGAGCTCGCCGTCGAGGTGTTCGGGCGGGACCGGGTGAGCGTGGAGCCGCACCTGCAGGCCGCGATCGACCAGGCCGTGGAGCTGGCCGAGGAGGCCGGGGACTCCGGCGTCGGCGTGATCGTCACCGGCTCCGTGGTGACCGCGGGGGAGACCCGCACCCTGTACGGGAAGGAACCGGCATGACCGAGCCCGCGGCCCGGCCCGCACCGGTCGACCCCATGAAGGGCTTCCGTGGGATCTGCGCGGGGGTGCTGATCCTCGAGGCGATCGTGGTGGTGCTCGCGCTGCTGGTGGTCGCCCGGTTCGACGGGGCCGCCGCGACCCCGCTGGCGCTGACCGTGGTCTCGGTCCTCGGGGTGCTGATGATCCTCGCCTCGGGGGTGCAGCGGCGGCCGTACGGGCTGCGGGTCGCCGTCGGGCTGCAGGTGGCGCTGCTGCTGTGCGGGTTCCTGCACTTCTCGCTGTTCATCGTCGGTGCGCTCTTCGCGCTGGTCTGGGGCACCCTGCTGTGGATGCGCCAGGACGTCGCACGGAGGATGTCGCGCGGCGAGCTGCCCGCGCAGCGCGGCGAGCCGTAAGCGTTTCGTCAGGTCCGTGCCCCTGGCGGCGGTCCGTCCGGTTCGCGAGGCTGACCGGCGTGCACTCCTCTCCGCCCCGGTCCTGGTGGCGCCGTCGTCGCGTGGTTCTCCCGGCGATGGCGGGTCTCGTCGTGCTGCTCGCTGCCGCGGCGTTCTGGTTCCAGCCGTGGAAGCTCGTGGTCGACGAGACCGTGGCGGAGCCCGCCCCCACGGCCCAGCCCGCCCAGCCCGCCCAGCCCGCCGCGCCTGCCGCACCGGCTGAACCCGTCGTCGTCGCCCGCGGCGAGCTGATCAGCCACGAGCACGAGACGAGGGGGACGGCGACGCTCCTGCAGCTGCCCGACGGCACCTTCGTGGTGCGGCTGGCGGACCTGGTCACCAGCAACGGCCCGAAGCTCAAGGTGTGGCTGACCGACGCCCCCGTCCTGCCCGGGCGCGCCGGCTGGCACGTGTTCGACGACGGCCGCGTGCTGGACCTCGGGGACCTGAAGGGCAACCTCGGCAGCGCGAACTATCCGGTCCCGCCGGGGACCGACCTCACCGGCCTGACCAGCGTCAGCATCTGGTGCGAGCGGTTCGCCGTCTCGTTCGGGGCTGCCGATCTCGCCCGCTGAGCCCGCCGATACGCTGCGTGGCGTGACTGAACGCACCCTCGTCCTCGTCAAGCCGGACGGCGTCGCCCGCAACCTGATCGGGGAGTGCCTGGCGCGCATCGAGCGCAAGGGCCTGAAGCTCGTGGCCGTGGAGCTGCGCACCGTCGACCGGGCGCTCGCCGCGCAGCACTACGCGGAGCACGACGGCAAGCCCTTCTTCGAGTCCCTGCTCGAGTTCATCACCTCCGGCCCGGTCCTCGCGGCCGTCGCCGAGGGGCCGCGCGCGATCGCGGCGTGGCGCCAGCTCGCCGGCGGCACCGACCCCGTCGAGAAGGCGGCGCCCGGCAGCATCCGCGGCGACTTCGGCCTGGAGACCCAGGCGAACCTGGTGCACGGTTCGGACTCGCCCGAGTCGTCCGCCCGCGAGATCAAGCTCTGGTTCCCCGATCTCTGACGTGACCGCCCGGCCGGTGCTCGACCCGGCCGGGCTGGACACGCCCTTCGCCGACCTGTGGGTCGCCGTCATCCGGGCGGGCGGGGCGGTCGGCTTCGCCCCGGACGCGCCCGAGGCGGAGATCCGCGGCCTCGCCGCCCGCTCGCTGGACGAGGTCCGGGCCGGGCGGCTGCACCTGATCGCCCTCGGCGGCCCCGAAGACCTCGACGGCGTGGTGTTCCTGCAGCCGGGCGGCGGACCGGTCGTCGAGCACCGGGCGACGGTGCTGCGGCTCATGGTCCACCCCCAGCGGCAGGGCCGCGGCCTGGGCAGGCTACTGCTCGCGGCCGCCGTCGACCGGGCCCGCGCGCTGGGGCTGACCCAGCTCCTGCTCTCCGCCCGGGGCGGCACCGGCCTGCCCGCGTTCTACCGCCACCTGGGCTGGACGGAGGTCGGCCGGTTCCCCCGCGCCCTGCGCCTGGGCCCGGCGGACTGGCGGGACGAGCACTGGTTCCAGCTCGACCTCTGACGGCACCGGAAGTGTCGGAGGAGGTGGTTAGTGTGCCGGGCATGGGGGAGGGACTGGTCGTCGCGCGCGGGCTGCGCAAGAGTTTCGGCGCGTTCGAGGCGGTGCGGGGGATCGAGGTCGAGGTCGCCGAGGGCGAGGTGTTCGGCTTCCTCGGGCCGAACGGCGCGGGCAAGTCCTCGACCATGCGGATGATCGCGTGCGTGTCGCCGCGCTCGGCGGGGGAGCTGAGCGTGCTGGGGCGAGACCCCGACCGGGAGGGCCCGCGGATCCGGGCCCGGCTGGGCGTGGTGCCGCAGCTGGACAACCTGGACATCGAGCTGTCGGTGCGGGAGAACCTCGAGGTCTACGGCCGGTACTTCGGGCTGTCTCGGCGGCACGTGCGCGCCAAGGCCGGCGAGCTGCTGGAGTTCGCGCGGCTGACCGACCGGGCGGACGCGAAGGTGGACGCGCTGTCCGGCGGCATGAAGCGCAGGCTCACCATCGCCCGCGCCCTGGTCAACGACCCCGACCTGCTCCTGCTCGACGAGCCGACCACCGGGTTGGACCCGCAGGCCCGGCACCTGCTGTGGGAGCGGCTCTACCGGCTCAAACGCGAGGGCGTCACCCAGATCATCACCACGCACTACATGGACGAGGCCGAGCAGCTCTGCGACCGGCTCGTGGTGATGGACGGCGGGGTGATCGTGGCGGAGGGCTCGCCCGCGGGCCTGATCGAGCGCTGGTCCACCCGCGAGGTGCTGGAGCTGCGGTTCCCCTCGGACGCGGCCCCGCCGGTCGCCGAGCTGGAGCCGCACGCCGAGCGGGTGGAACTGCTGCCGGACCGCGTGCTGCTCTACGTGCCGCACGGCGAGCGCGCGCAGGCGGCGGTGCACGCCGCGGGCGTCCGGCCGCTGTCGGCGCTGGTGCGGCGCTCGTCGCTGGAGGACGTCTTCCTCCGCCTCACCGGCCGCACGCTGGTCGACTGATGGTCCGGGTGCACGGGGTCGCGCGGGTGCTGGAGGCCCACCTGCGCTGGTACCGGCGGAACTGGCGGGCCACCGCGATCTCCTCGGTGCTGCAGCCGCTGCTGTTCCTGCTCGCGTTCGGGCTCGGGTTCGGGAGCCTGGTGGGAGCCCGGGCGCAGGAGGCGACGGGTGGGGCGGACTACCTGGTGTGGCTCGCGCCCGCGCTGCTGGCCATGTCCGCGGTGCAGACCGGCGCGTTCGAGATGAGCTATCCCGTGCTCGCCGGGTTCAAGTGGCGGCGCACCTACGAGGCGATGACGGCGACCCCGGTCGAGCCCGGGGAGGTCGCGCTCGGCCAGCTGGCGTTCGTCACCGCGAAGTCCCTGCTCACCGGCGCGGTGTCGCTGGTGGTGATCGCGCTGTTCGGCGGGGTGCGGTCGGTGGGGGTGCTCGGGTCGCTGGTCGCGGCGGTGCTCACCGGGGCCGCGGTGGCGGCGCTGGTCATGGCGTTCGCGGCGACCCGGCAGGACGAGGGCACCGCGTTCAACGCGGTGTTCCGGTTCGTCGTGCTGCCGATGACGCTGTTCTCGGGCACCTTCTTCCCCATCGCGACCCTGCCGGGGTGGGTGCAGCCGCTGGCCTGGGTGTCGCCGCTGTGGCACGGGACCGAGCTCGCGCGCTGGGCGGCGGGCGTCGGCGCGTCCGACCTGGTGCTCCTGCACCTCGCCTATCTGCTGGTCTTGGTCGGGATCGGGACCGGGCTGTCCATGCGGTTCTTCACCCGGAGGCTGACGGCATGACGGCGCCGATCTCGGGGCTCGCGTGGCTGCTGCCCGCCGGGAGCTACGCGGGCCGCGCCCGCATGCTGCTGCTCCGCTCGGCCACGGCGTCGCGGCGGACGTGGCCCGCCGTGGTCTCGGGCTTCGCCGAGCCGGTGTTCTACCTGCTCGCCATGGGCACCGGGCTCGGCGCCCTGGTCGGCACCCTCCCCGGTCCGGACGGGCGGGAGCTGAGCTACGCCGCCTTCATCGCGCCCGGGCTGCTGGCCGCCAGCGCCATGAACGGCGCGGTGTTCGACGCGACGTTCAACGTCTTCTTCAAGCTGCGGGACTCCAAGCTGTACGACGCGATGCTGGCCACCCCGCTCGGTCCGGTGGACATCGCGCTCGGGGAGATCGGCTGGGCGCTGCTGCGCGGCGGGCTCTACGCGACCGGGTTCCTCAGCGTGATGGCGGTCGCCGGGCTGGTCACCTCGCCGTGGGCGCTGCTCGCGCTGCCGGTGGCGCTGCTGGTGGCCTTCGCGTTCGCCGCCGTGGGCATGGCGGCGACGTCGTTCATGCGCTCCTGGCAGGACTTCGACTTCGTCACCCTCGCGGTGCTGCCGATGTTCCTGTTCGGCACCACGTTCTACCCGCTCAGCGTGTACCCGCCCGTACTGCAGGTGGTGGTGGAGTGCCTGCCGCTCTACCACGCGGTGGAGCTGATGCGCGGGCTCACCACCGGGGCCGTGCACTGGGGGATGCTCGGTCACCTCGCCTACTTCGTCGTGATGGCCCTGGTCGGGGTGGTGTTCGCGGCCCGCAGGCTGCACGCCCTGCTGCTCCGCTGAACTACGCGCACGGCGCCGGCGTCAGGTGGGTCTCGGGTGCGGGCAGCGACCACAGGCCCGCGCCGCCGCCGACCGGGCCGACGAGCAGGCCGAGGGTGCCGTCCGCGCCGAGGGCGAGGGACTCCACCTGGCCGGGCAGGCGGGCGTCGACCGTGGTGCGGGTGCCGTCCGGGGCGAGGTGCACGAGGCGGTTGCCGTCCGCGCGGCCCTGGGTGAACCAGACGCCGTCCGCGTCCGCGGCCAACCGACCACCGGACGTCGCGCAGGCGGGCAGGTCGACCGGGGTGGCCGGGCCGTAGAGCCGCAGCCGCCACTGCCCGTCGAGGCCGCCGAGGGCGAGGAGGCCGCCCTCGACGGGGAGCGTCGCGAACGGGTCGACCTCCGAGCGCGCGGGGGAGGAGGCGGGCCGGGGGAGGGCCGCCGCGTCCACCGTGTCGCGCACGGTCCGCAGGTCGAGGCGGCGCATCGCGTCGGGGTCGGCGGTGGGGCGCAGCCACACCGAGCCGTCGGGGCCCGGGCGGGTGACCAGTGAGACGCCGGTGACCTGCGCGGACGTGTCGCGGTCCAGGGTGCGGACGGTGACGGTGTCGGGCCCGCTCCAGTAGACGACGTGCCCGTCCCACATCCCGGAGATCCGGTACGGGTCCCGGCCGGGGTCCCGGCCGTCGGTCGCGGCGCGCACGACCACCCGCCCGTCCGGGGCGACGGTCGCGAGGCCGCCCGGGCCCGCGTAGCCGACCGTCCCCGCGAGGGGCACGGCCAGCGCCGTCCCGGCGGGTCCGGCGAGCGCGACCGCACCCGACCGCAGGGATCCCGTGTAGGCGAGCGGGGCGAGTCGGACGAACGGGCCCGCGGTGCGCGGCTGCGGACCGGCGCCGAGCAGCGCGAGGACCAGGGGGACGGGCAGCGCGGCGACCAACGCCAGGGCCACGCGCCTGCCGGGCGTCACCGCCGTGAGGGTGCTGAGCACCGCGAGCGCGCCGCCTGCCGCGGTGAGCCACGGCCCGGCGCCCGGCAGGGCGGACGCCCCCGCCGCCACGGCCGCCCCACCGGCGGCGGCGAGGACGGCGGCGTGCACCCCGGAGGGCAGCCTGCCCGCGCCCGCCAGCAGACCCGTCGCGAGCGCGGCCACCGCGAGCAGCACCAGGACGAGCGCGGGAACGCCGCCGATCAGCTCCGCGCCGAGCAGGGTGGAGGCGTGCCAGCTCGCGAGCTCGTCGAGCGGGACGGCGGAGACCGGCGTGGACCACCACGGCAGGCCCAGCGCCGCGACGGCGACGAGGACCGCTCCGAGGCCGACCTGCAGCGGACGTGTCATGGTGGTCGACGCTAGGGACCGCCGGACTGCGGCGGACCCGTGCGAGCATCCGAAACCGGGGTGGTGCGACCACCACACTTGCTACCGTCTCCGGTCGGCACTCACCGAAAGGCGGAAACATGATCACCGGAAGCCTCGTCGCCCTCGTCACGCCGATGAAGGCGGACGGCGCGATCGACTTCGAGGCCCTCGAGCGCCTGGTCGAACGCCAGGTGCTCGCCGGGACCGCGGCGATCATCTCGGTCGGGACCAGCGGCGAGTCGTCCACGCTGACCGTGGCCGAGCACACGGACGTCATCCGGCGGACGATCGACGCCGCGGGCGGGCGCGTGCAGGTCATCGCGGGCACCGGCGCGAACAACACCGACGAGGCCATCCACCTCACCAAGGCCGCCGCCGCGGCGGGCGCGGACGGGGCCCTGCTGGTCACGCCCTACTACAACAAGCCCCCGCAGGAGGGCCTGTTCCAGCACTTCACGAAGGTGGCCGAGGCCGTCGACCTGCCCCAGTACCTCTACAACGTGCCCGGCCGCACGGCCTGCGACATGCTCCCCTCGACCGTGGAGCGGCTCGCCGAGGTGCCGAACATCGTGGGGCTCAAGGAGGCGAAGGGCGACCTGGACCGGGTGCGGGACCTCGTCGCGCTGGGACTGCCGGACTTCGCCCTCTACTCCGGGGACGACGCCACGGCCCGGGCCTCGATGCTCGCCGGGTTCCACGGCGACATCTCGGTCACGGCGAACGTGGCGCCCGAGCAGATGGCGCGGATGTGCAAGGCCGCCGTCGCCGGTGACGCCGAGGAGGCCGCGACGATCGACGCGGACCTCGCGGGCCTGCACCGGGCCCTGTTCGTGGAGGCCAACCCGATCCCGGTGAAGTGGGCGCTCGCCGAGATGGGGCTGATCGAGCGCGGCATCCGCCTGCCGCTCGTCGAGCTCGACGAGTGGCACCACGAGGACGTCCGCGCCGCCCTGCGCATGGCGGGCCTGCTCGAGAACTGAGCGCGCCGGTTTCGAGCCCCTGAACAGGCGTTATGGAACCATAATGCGCGTTTCGGGCCGCTGAACGGACAATATGGTTCCATAATGCGATTCCGCCCTCACGACATGATGCGGGGGCGGGCTCGGGAGGCGTACATCGTCAGACCCGTCGCGACCGCACGGCCGTGCAGGTACTCGGCCTGGCGGCTCGCCCGGGCGGGGTCGAACTCGGCGGTGATGCTGCAGAGCGTGTCCCGCAGGTGCAGCTCGATCCAGCAGCAGACGTCCGCGTCGGCGACGAGGGTCTCGGTCGCCGTCGCGAGGGAGGCGGCGGCCTCGCGGGGGGTGCCGAGGCGGGCCTGCGCGGCGGCCAGGCCGCGGCTGGTCAGCGCGACCCAGCACGCGTCGCCGACGACCTCGGCGAGGGTGCGGGCGTCCGCCAGGACCGTCGCCGCCTCCCGCGCCCGGCCCGCGCGGAGCAGCACCTCGCCGTGCAACGAGTCGATCCACGGCCGCATCGGGGTCCAGTCGAGCTCGGTGGCCAGGGCGCGCGCCGCGTCGACGTCCGCCGCCGCGCCCTCGTCGTCCCCGGTGGCGAGCCGGGCCCGGCCCCGCATCGCCAGGGCCGCCGCGTGCGCGCGGGGTCGGTCCCGCCCGCCGGTCATCGCCACGGCCTTGTCCAGCTGCGCCTCGGCGTGCGCCGAGCCGTCCGTGTCCACCAGCGCGAACCCGCGCCCGTAGGCGACGGCGGCGAGGTCGTCGGGCAGGTCCGCCGCGGCCGCCTCGGCCCGGGCCAACATCCGCAGCGCACCTGTCTGGTCCCCGGTCGCCGTCGCGACGAAGCCCAGCTCACGCCGGGCCAGCCCGGCCACCTCGGCGCGGCCCTCGCGGGTGGCGAGCCGGTCCGCCTCGCGCAGCGCCGCGATCGCGCGGGGATCGGTGCTGGCCACGGCGTGGACGTACGCCCGGCCGTAGTGGGCCAGGGCCTCGGCGAGGACCACGTCGTCTCCCAGGCCCCGGGCCCGCTCGACGGCGCCGCGCAGGATCGCCGTCCCGTCCCGCGCGGCCCCCGCGTCCATGACCTGCTCGCCCACCCGGACGAGCTCCCGCACCGCCACCCGGCTGGCCGGGGTGCCCCGTCGGTGCGCCCGCTGCAGGCGGGCACCGGCGACCGCGAGGGTCTGCCTGCGCCCGTGCAGCCACGCCGCGAACTCCGGGACGTCCGGCTCGGCGCCCTCCAACAACGGCAGGGTCGCCTCGCCGAGCGGCCAGCCGGCGGGCGCGCGCCCGGCGAGGACGTCCCGCACGTCGACCCGCACGTCCGCGGCGATCTCGCAGGTCAGCGGGTCACCGCCGACGGTGAGGGCCGCTCCGACGGCTCGCCGCGCCTGGCTGAGCGTCCAGCGCAGGGCGGCCTGGGGGTCCTCCGCGTCCGGGAACAGGAGCTCCAGCACGCGGCTGCGGGGGACCGGGCCGGTGCTCGTGAGCAGCAGCGCGAGCAGCGCCCAGGGCTTGCGGCCCCGGGGCACGGGCAGGTCGGCTCCCAGCACGCGCGGCGGCCCCAACAAGCGGACGACGGTCCCCATCACCCCTCCTCACGGAGAGAGCCCAGGACGGCACCGGGTGATACGCCCGGACACGTCCGTTCGGGCCCCGGTGTGTGCGATCCTGCTCCGGCTCCGACCGCGCTCCTCAGGGACGCACCGCCGTCACCACCAGGTACTCCGCCGTCCAGGTCCCGGCGGGGTCCTGGGTGCGCCGCAGGAACTCCAGGAACGCGGCGTCGAGCGCGGCCGGGTCCTCCTGGGCCCGGTAGGCGGCGATGGTCGGGCCGTAGTTCGCCTTCCACCACTCCCGGAAGGCCACCGGGTCGCGGGTGACGTCGAACGTGATCGTGCCGGTCGTCGCGACGACCTCGGTCCCCAGCAGCGTCCGGACGTGGTCGGCCGTGCCCCAGAGCGGAGCGGGCGAGGCACCGGGCGGGGGCGGCGGCGCGAAGGGCTTCATGGTCGCGAACAGCTGCCCGACGAACCCCTGCGGCGTCCAGTTGAGCAGCGCGATCCGCCCGCCGGGCCGCACGACGCGCCGCAGCTCGCCTGCGGCGCGCTCGTGGAACGGGGCGAACATGATCCCGACGCAGGACAGCGCGACGTCGAACTCCCCGGTCTCGAACGGCAGCGCCTGCGCGTCCGCCTCCACCCACTCGATCTCGGGATGGGCGGCGCGGCCGACGTCGAGCAGCTCCGGCGTGAGGTCCGACGCGACGACGGACGCCCCCGCGGCCGCCGCGGGCACCGACGCGTTGCCCGTGCCCGCGGCGATGTCGAGCACCCGCTCGCCTGGCCGGATCTCGGCCGCCTCGACGAGCCGCGCGCCGAGGGTGGGGATGAGGTCCGCGGCGACGGTCGCGTAGGAGCCCGAGGCCCACAGGGCACGGTGCTTGGGTCCGATGGTGCGGAGGGGGTCTGTGGTGGTCATGCCGAGCAGGCTGCGCGCCGACCGTGTGCCGGAGCGTGTGCGTCGGCCCTGTGCCGCGGGTCCGGTGCACAGGGCCTACCCTTGACCCGCGTGAGCCCCGCGTCCGTCTTCCCCGCCCTGGAACCCCTGCTGCCCCGCGTCTCGAAACCGGTGCAGTACGTCGGCGGTGAGCTGAACGCGCAGGCCAAGCCCTGGGAGTCCGTGGACGTCCACTGGGCGCTGATGTACCCGGACGCCTACGAGGTCGGGCTGCCCAACCAGGGCGTCATGATCCTCTACGAGGTGCTCAACGAGCGGCCCGACGCGCTCGCCGAGCGGTGCTACGCCGTCTTCCCCGACCTCGAGAAGCTGATGCGCGAGCACCGGGTGCCCGCCTTCACCGTCGACGCCCACCACCCGGTGGGCGCGTTCGACCTGCTCGGGGTGTCCTTCTCCACCGAGCTCGGCTACACGAACCTGCTGACCACGCTGGACCTCGCCGGGATCCCGCTGCACGCCGCGGACCGCGACGAGACGCACCCCGTCGTCGTCGCGGGCGGCCACGCGGCCTTCAACCCGGAGCCGATCGCCGACTTCATCGACGTGGCCGTGCTGGGCGACGGCGAAGAGGTCGTCGGGGACATCACGGACGTCGTGCGGGAGTGGAAGTCCGCCGGCGGCACCCGCCGCGAGCTGCTGCGTCGGCTCGCGCACACCGACGGCTGCTACGTCCCCTCCTGCTACGAGGTGGAGTACGGGCCGGAGATCCGGTCGGTGACCCCGGTCGACGGGGCGCCGGAGCGGGTGCAGAAGCGCACGACGTCGGACCTCGACGAGTGGCCCTACCCCAAGGCGCCGCTGGTCCCGCTGGCCGAGACCGTGCACGAGCGGGCCTCGGTGGAGATCTTCCGCGGCTGCACGCGGGGATGCCGGTTCTGCCAGGCGGGCATGATCACCCGCCCGGTGCGGGAGCGGTCGCTGCAGGGGATCGGCGAGATGGTCGACTCCGCCGTCCGGGCCTCCGGGTTCGACGAGGTGGGGCTGCTCTCGCTGAGCAGCGCGGACCACTCCGAGATCGCGGACATCACCAAGGGCCTCGCCGACCGGTACGAGGGCACGAACACCTCGCTGTCGCTGCCCTCCACTCGCGTGGACGCCTTCAACATCGACCTCGCCAACGAGATCTCCCGCAACGGCCGCCGCTCCGGGCTCACCTTCGCCCCGGAGGGCGGGTCCGAGCGGATCCGCAAGGTGATCAACAAGATGGTGTCGGAGGAGGACCTGATCCGCACCGTCTCCGAGGCGTTCGCCCAGGGCTGGCGGCAGGTCAAGCTGTACTTCATGTGCGGGCTGCCCACCGAGGAGGACGAGGACGTCCTGGAGATCGCGGGCATGGCGCACCGGGTGATCCAGGCGGGCCGGGCCGCCTCCGGGCGCAACGACGTCCGCTGCACGATCTCCATCGGCGGGTTCGTCCCCAAGCCCCACACGCCGTTCCAGTGGGCCGCCCAGGCCCACCCGGACGTCGTCGACGCCCGGCTGCGCAAGCTGCGCGAGGCCGTGAACAGCAACCGCAAGCTCGGCAAGAACATCGGCATGCGCTACCACGACGGCCGGCCCTCGCTGATCGAAGGCCTGCTCGCCCGGGGCGACCGGCGCGTCGGCGGCGTGATCGAGCGGGTCTGGCGAGACGGCGGCAGGCTCGACGGCTGGTCCGAGCACTTCTCCTACGACCGCTGGGTCACCGCCGCCGCCGAGGTCCTGGAGCCGCAGGGCGTTTCGCTGGAGTGGTTCACCACGCGGGAGCGCGGCGAGGACGAGATCCTGCCCTGGGACCACCTCGACTCCGGTCTCGAGCGCGACTGGCTGTGGCAGGACTGGCAGGACGCCCTGGCCGAGCAGGAGCAGGACGACTGCCGCTGGACCCCCTGCTTCGACTGCGGCGTGTGCCCCTCGACGGGCACGGATATCGAGGTCGGCCCGAGCGGCACGACGCTGATCCCGCTCACCGTCGTCAACCCGGTCGGGCGGGAGCTTGCCTGACTCCGCTTCCTCGGCGGGATCGCGCGAGATCACCGTCCGGGTCGCCGACGAGCGGGACGTCGAGGCACTCGGCAGGCTCCGCCGCGCCTGGACCGAGGAGCGGGCGGGGCGCCCGGTGGACGACCCGGCCTTCGAGGCCGCCTTCGCCCAGTGGGCGCGCACCGAGCAGCCACGGCGCACCTTCTGGCTGGCCGAGATCGGCAGCGAACGGGCCGGCTGGACGCCGATCGGGTCGATCAACGTCGTCGAGATCGTCCCGATGCCCCGGCCGGGGACGCGCGCCGCGAGCATCGGGCAGGTCGGGAACGCGTTCGTGCTGGCCGCCTTCGCCGACCGCGGGGTGCCGCAGGCGCTGCTGGAGGCGGTCGTGGCGCACGCCAGGGAACGCCGCTTCCGGCGGCTGGTCCTCGCCCCGACCGCCCGCAGCACCGCCTTCTACCGCCGCGCGGGCTTCCGACCCGCGGGCGAGACGCTGCTGGTCCTCGAGCCGGAGTAGCCCGCCTCGTTCGGGGTGTCGGGTACGGGTTCTACGCTGGAGGCATGGCACGTGTGCGCCCCGGCGAGGCTGCGAACCCCGCTCCACCGACGGTGCAGCGCATCCGGGTGCGGTTCGCCAAGCGGGGCCGGCTGCGGTTCCTCTCCCACCGGGACGTGGCGCGCAGCGTCGAGCGGGCGGTGCGGCGCTCCGGGGTGCCCGTCTCGCACTCGCACGGGTTCTCCCCACACCCGAGGATCTCGTGGATCGGCGCCGCGCCCACGGGCACCGCGAGCGAGGCCGAGTACTTCGAGATCGGGCTCACCCGGGAGATGGAGCCGGACGTCGTCCGAACGGCGCTGGACGCGGTGCTCCCCGACGGTCTCGACATCCTCGACGCGGTCGTCGCCGCGCCGCCCGCGCTCGCCGACCGGGTGGACGCGAGCCTGTGGCGGATCGCGCTGCCGGGCGTCTCGGGCGCCGATCTGAGGGCGGCCGTCGAGGGGCTCATGGCGAAGGACTCCCTGGTCGTGGACCGCATCATGCCCTCGGGGAAGCGGCAGATCGACGTCCGGGCGGCGGTGGCGTGGGCCGAGGCGGGGGAGGACTCGCCGGGCGGTGTCACACCGGAGGAGACCGGTGGTGCCGCAGTCTGTGCGATACTGACGGCGGTCGTACGGCAGACGACACCCGCTGTTCGACCCGACGACGTGTTGGGCGCGCTCGACGTTGTCGCAGGGCTGAAGCCGCCGGTGCCCGCGAAATCGACCCGGCTGGCCCAGGGCCTGCTCGACGACTCGGGTCGCCTCACCGATCCGCTCGGATCCGACCGGGTCACCACCCGGGCCTGACCGCCGCGGAGCGGGGCCTGCGGACCCTCGCAGAGCGCGTCGCCGAGCCACACAGCGCACCAGGATTGCCCGCTCCGCACCGTGGAACGGGAGAGACGTAGTCAGGCCCCTGCGCGGCCGCCCCTCCCCGGGGCGCCCGGGGGCGAAGGAGTTGAATGTCAGTCAACGATGCGCCCGCCGGTGAGACCGGCGGGCTGTTCTCCGTGTCGGATCTGCCCGAGAAGCTGCGCGTGCACGCGCTCGCCAAGCTGATCGGCCGGACCAGCAAGGAGGTCCTCGCGGCCCTGGCGGAGCTCGGCAGCCCGGTGGGCAGCGCCCAGTCCGGCGTCGACCGCAAGACCGCGGAGCAGGTCGTCACGAGCCTGCTCGGGGCCCCCGGCACGGCTGCGGGCACGGCTGCGGGCACGGCTGCGGAGACGGCGCCCGGCACGGCCGCCGAGGCGGGGGAGGACCCGGCGTCCCCGGTCCCGTCCCAGGCGGAGGCGGCCGCAGCGCCGGCTCCCGCGCCCGCGCGCACCCGCCGCCGCAAGGCCGCCGCCCCCGCGCCTGCCGAGACCGCGGAGACCCCGGAGACCGGGGCCGCCGAGTCGGACGCAGGCGAGCCCGCGCAGGAGCAGGCCGAGGCCCCGGCCCGGCGCACCCGCCGCAAGGCGACGCGGAAGGCGGGCGCGCCCGCCGAGCAGGCCGAGTCCGCCCCGGCACCCATCACGGCCGCTGCCCCGAGCAGCGCGGACGGCACGGAGGCCCCGACCGCCGCGGACACGACCGCCGCGGACACGACCGTCACGGACGCGACCCTCACGGACGCCCCGGCCCCCGCCCCGGCCAAGCGCACCCGCCGCAAGGCCACCCGCAAGGCCGGCGCCCCGGACGAGCAGGCCGAGCTCACCACCACCGGCACCCCGACCGGCACCGGCACGGAGTCCGCCCTGGCCGAGCCCACCACCGGTTCCGCCACCGGTTCCGCCACCGCGCCCGCCGCGCCCGCCGACACCGGCCTCTCGCCGCTGTTCGCCCCGCCCGCGCCTCTGTTCAAGCCGGCCGAGCCCACCCGGACCCGCCGCCGGGGCCGCGCCGACGACCAGGCCGAGGACACCGCCGCCGCGGAGTCGACCGGCACCGCCGACGAGCCCGCGGAGGAGACCGAGCGGCCCCGCCGCCGCCGTCGTGGGCGCGCCACGGCCCAGGACGAGACCGAGCAGCCCGACGACACGGCGGACACCGAGGCCACGGAGACCGCCGACGCCGCCGACGCCACGGACTCCGACGACGACGAGGACGACGAGGCGGGCGGTCGCCGCCGCCGTCGCCGGGGCCGCCGTGGTCGCGGCCGCGGCCGCGGGGAGAACGGCGAGGACGGTGCCGAGGGCGGCGAGGACACCGAGTCGGCCGAGGCCGGTGGCGCCGACGACTCGAGCGACGCCGACGAGTCGGACGACTCCGACGACTCCGACGAGGAGCAGGACTCCGCGGACGAGGGCGGCTCGCGCCGTCGTCGTCGGCGGCGGCGCCGCAAGGGCTCGGGAGACGCCGGCGACTCCAGCGCTGACGGGAGCGACGACGACCCGCCGAACACCGTCACGCGGGTGCGCACCCCCCGCGAGCGGGACACCGGCGACGACGGCGTCCAGTCCGTCCGCGGCTCCACCCGCCTGGAGGCCAAGCGCCAGCGCCGCCGGGACGGCCGGGACGCGGGCCGCCGCCGCCCGCCGATCCTGAGCGAGTCGGAGTTCCTGGCGCGCCGGGAGTCCGTCGAGCGGACGATGGTCATCCGCCAGACCGGCAAGCGCAACGAGATCGGCGTCCTCGAGGACGGCGTGCTCGTGGAGCACTTCATCGCGGGCGGCTCCGGGCAGAGCGAGTCGATGGTCGGCAACATCTACCTCGGCCGCGTGCAGAACGTGCTGCCGAGCATGGAGGCCGCGTTCGTCGACATCGGCCGCGGCCGCAACGCCGTGCTCTACGCGGGCGAGGTCGACTGGGACGCCGCCGGTCTCAACGGCAAGGCGCGCCGCATCGAGCAGGCCCTGAGCAGTGGCGACAGCGTGCTCGTCCAGGTCACGAAGGACCCGGTCGGGCACAAGGGCGCCCGGCTGACCACCCAGATCAGCCTCGCGGGCCGCTTCCTGGTCTACGTGCCGAGCGGGGGCGCGGCGGGGATCTCCCGCAAGCTGCCGGACGTCGAGCGCAAGCGGCTCAAGGACATGCTCAAGGAGATCGTCCCCAGCGACGCCGGGGTGATCATCCGCACCGCCTCCGAGGGGGTCTCGCACGAGGCCCTGGAGCGGGACGTCCGACGGCTGCAGGCGCAGTGGGAGGTCGTCAAGGAGAAGGCCGCGAAGACCGGTCCGAAGGCCCCCAAGGCGCCGACGCTGCTCTACGAGGAGCCGGACCTGCTGGTCAAGGTCGTCCGGGACCAGTTCAACGAGGACTTCGCCTCGCTCGTGGTGTCCGGGGACTCCGCGTGGGAGACGGTGTCGGACTACGTCTCGCACGTGGCCCCCGAGCTCGCCGAGCGGATGCACCGCCACGTCGGCCCGAAGGACGTCTTCGCCGAGTACCGGATCGACGAGCAGCTGCTCAAGGCGCTGGACCGCAAGGTGTGGCTGCCCTCGGGCGGCACCCTGGTGATCGACCGCACCGAGGCCATGACGGTCATCGACGTCAACACCGGCAAGTTCACCGGCTCCGGCGGGAACCTCGAGGAGACCGTCACCCGCAACAACCTGGAGGCGGCCGAGGAGGTCGTCCGCCAGCTCCGGCTGCGGGACATCGGCGGGATCATCGTCGTCGACTTCATCGACATGGTGCTCGAGGCGAACCGGGACCTGGTGCTGCGCAGGCTCACCGAGTGCCTGGCCCGGGACCGCACCCGCCACCAGGTCGCCGAGGTGACCTCGCTCGGCCTGGTCCAGATGACCCGCAAGCGGGTCGGCGGCGGGCTGCTCGAGCACTTCTCCACGACGTGTGAGCACTGCCGCGGCCGCGGCGTCATCGTGAACGTCGACGGGGTCGAGCCGAAGCACGACCACGGCCAGAACGGTTCCGGCAACGGGCACCAGGGCAACGGGCAGGCCGGCGGCCAGGCGGACAACGGCGGACGTCGGCGCAACCGGCGGGGCCGGGACGACAAGTCCGCCGTCGAGACCGAGACCGAGACCGACGAGCGGGCCTCCGCGGCCGCGGCCCTGGCCATGGTCGCCGCGGCGGCGGGCCACACCGCGGTCGCCGATCCCGCTCCGGTCACGGACGCGCCCGAGGCCCCCGTGGGGATGGACGAGCCGGACACCGGCCGCCCCGCCCGCCGCCGGGGCAGGCGGCGGGTCGAGCGCCCCGCCGGGGGCACCGGGTCGGCCGAGCCGGTGGTCGTGACGACGGAGGCCGCCGAGAGCGTCGTGGCGGAGGCGGTCGCGCCGCAGGGCGGGACCGCTGCGGCCGCGCCGGAGGCCACCACGGCCGACACCGCTGCCGACACCGCTGCCGACACCGCTGCCGACACCGCTGCCGAGGCACCCGCCGAGGCTGTGGCGGTCGAGGCCGTGGCGACCGAAGGGGTGGCAGAAGACGTGGCGACCGAGGTCGTCGCGGACGCGGTCGCCCCGCAGATCGCCCCCGAGGCGGTCGAGGAGCAGACCGAGCAGACCGAGCAGGCCGGGCAGGCCGCCGTGACGGGCGAGCCCGCCACGGGTCTGCCCGCGAACGGCACCCCGCCGGTGGCCGCGGACCGGGTCGCGGCGGACACCGCCGAGGCCACGGCCACGGACACCGCGGAGGACACCGCAGAGGACTCGGCGGCCCCCGTCGAGACCCCGGCGGAGCCGGTCGAGACCCCGGAGGAGGCGCCCGCCCCGCGCAGGCGCCGCGGCCGGGTGACCCGGTCGGCGGGTGCGCCGAGCGCGGCGGCCGAGCCGGTCGTGCTCACCGCCCCCGCGGTGGAGCCCGCCGAGCCGCTGGTGCCGGCGGTGCCGGAGCAGTCGGACACGACGGTGGACACCGTCGTCGTGAGCCGTCCGCGCCGGTCGCGGCGGGCCGCGTCCCGGCCCGCGGGCCCGCCCGCCGAGGGTGACGGCGCCGCCGTCACCGTGACCGTCGGAGCGCCGGAACAGGCCTCCGATCAGGGCGGGGACCAGACCGGGGACCCGGTTTGACCCGCTGAATCCCCCTTCCGTACCCTGGGAGTCAAGGAGCCGTGGCTCATGCCTCGGCGTGCGTGCTCTGGAGCGCGCCCATGAGTCCCCCGAGAGTTTCAGGAGTCGTGCGTCAACGATGTACGCGATCGTCAAGACCGGCGGTAAGCAGTACAAGGTGGCTGTGGACGACGTGGTCACCGTCGAGAAGATCGACGGTGAGCCCGGCGCCGAGATCAGCCTCCCCGCCGTGCTGCTCGTGGACGGCGACAAGCTGACCACGGATGCAGATGCGCTGGCCAAGGCCTCGGTGACCGCCACGGTCGTCGAGCACACCAAGGGCCCGAAGATCCGCATCCACAAGTTCAAGAACAAGACCGGGTACCACAAGCGTCAGGGCCACCGTCAGCCGCTGACGAAGGTCCAGGTCACCGGCATCAGCGCGTAAGGAGACCTGCGCCATGGCTCACAAGAAGGGTGCGTCCAGCTCCCGTAACGGGCGCGACTCGAACGCGCAGCGGCTGGGCGTCAAGCGGTTCGGCGGCCAGACCGTCAACGCGGGCGAGATCCTGATCCGCCAGCGCGGCACCAAGTTCCACCCGGGTGAGGGCGTGGGTCGCGGTGGCGACGACACGCTGTTCGCCCTGGTCGAGGGTGCTGTCGAGTTCGGCCACCGACGCGGCCGCAAGGTCGTCAACGTGGTTCCGGTCGAGGCCTGAGGCCCGACCACTCGGTTTCACGACACGGCGGGCCCCGGGTTCCGGGGTCCGCCGTTTCGTGTGTGAAGGAGTAGGGACATGTCGCGGTTCGTCGACCGGGTCGTCGTGCACGCCACCGCGGGGGCGGGCGGCAATGGTTGCGCGTCGGTCCACCGGGAGAAGTTCAAGCCGCTCGGCGGGCCGGACGGCGGCAACGGCGGTCGCGGCGGTTCCGTCGTGCTGGTGGTGGATCCGGGCGTGCACACCCTGCTCGACTTCCACCACCGCCCGCACGCGGACGCGAAGAACGGCAAGCAGGGGCAGGGCGGGTTCCGGGCCGGCGCGAACGCCGAGGACCTGGAGCTGCGCGTGCCGGACGGCACCGTCGTCTTCGACCAGCGTGGCGAGATCATCGCCGACCTGGTGGGGCCGGGCACCCGGTTCGTCGCCGCCGAGGGCGGCCGCGGCGGGCTCGGCAACGCCGCGCTGGCCTCGTCCGCGCGCAAGGCGCCCGGTTTCGCGCTGCTCGGCGAGCCCGGGGAGCATCGGGACCTGACCCTGGAGCTCCGCTCGCTGGCGGACGTCGGGCTGGTCGGGTTCCCGAGCGCGGGCAAGTCGAGCCTGGTCGCGGCCCTCTCCGAGGCCCGCCCCAAGATCGCCGACTACCCGTTCACCACGCTCGTCCCGCAGCTCGGCGTGGTCACCGCCGGGGACGAGATCTTCACCGTCGCGGACGTCCCCGGCCTGATCCCGGGCGCGTCGCAGGGCAAGGGCCTGGGGCTGGACTTCCTGCGGCACATCGAGCGCTGCTCCGTGCTGGTCCACGTCGTGGACTGCGCGACGTTCGAGCCCGGCCGGGACCCCGTCGCGGACGTCGAGGCCCTCGAGGAGGAGCTCGCCCGCTACGTCCCCGCGCTCGGCGGCGAACTCGCCGACCGGCCGCGGCTCATCGCGCTGAACAAGATCGACGTGCCGGACGCCGCGGACCTCGTCGAGATCGTCACCGCGGACCTCACCGAGCGCTTCGGCTGGCCGATCTACCCGATCTCCACCGCGTCCCGCCGGGGGCTGCGGGAGCTGTCGTTCGCGATGGCCGAGCAGGTGGCGGCCTACCGCGCCGCCCAGCCGATCCTCGAGCCCACGCGGATCGTGCTGCGCCCCACCGCCGTGGACGACCAGGGCTTCACCATCGAGCCGGACCCCCTGCTCGAGGGCGGGTTCCTGGTCAAGGGCTCGCGGCCCGAGCGCTGGATCCGGCAGACGAACTTCGACAACGACGAGGCCGTCGGCTATCTGGCCGACCGGCTCGCCCGGCTCGGGGTGGAGGAGGGCCTGGCCGAGGCGGGCGCCCAGCCCGGCTGCCCGGTGACGATCGGGGACATCACCTTCGACTGGCAGCCCAGCACGCCGGCGGGCATCGCCCGGGTGATGTCCGGTCGGGGCACCGACGCGCGGGTGGAGAACCAGACCGCCCGGGTCAGCGCCGCGGACCGCAAGCTCGCCAAGCTCGCCCGCCGCAAGCACCTCTCCGATGCCGAGCTCGCCGAGGGCGCCAACTACGCGCACGAGGCGCAGTGGACGAACGACGCCGA
The DNA here is from genome assembly GCF_021728735.1 of Pseudonocardia sp. WMMC193. Taxonomy (NCBI): domain Bacteria; kingdom Bacillati; phylum Actinomycetota; class Actinomycetes; order Pseudonocardiales; family Pseudonocardiaceae; genus Pseudonocardia; species Pseudonocardia sp. WMMC193. Next base: position 346,509 of record NZ_JAKKDO010000003.1, read on the forward strand.
GACCGACGAGGACTTCGAGCTCAGCGATGACGAGCTGGAGGTCTGGGCCGACGAGGACCGCGCCCGATGACCGTCGGACTCGCGTGGGTGAAGTGGGGGACTCGTCCTGGACACGCGAGTCGTACGGTCGCAGTGGGTGAGGCGCGGTGAGTGAGACGCGGGCGGCGATCGCGGGGGCGCGGCGGGTCGTCGTCAAGGTGGGGTCGTCGTCGTTGAGCTCGTTGGCCGGGGGGCTCGACCTGGCCCGGCTGCACCGGCTGGTGGACGCGCTGGCCGCGCGCCGGACGTCGGGCTCGCAGGTGGTGCTGGTGTCCTCGGGCGCGATCGCGGCCGGGTTGGCACCGCTGGGGCTGGCCCGGCGGCCGCGGGACCTGGCGACCCAGCAGGCGGCGGCGAGCGTCGGGCAGCTGCTGTTGGCGCACGCCTACTCGGCCAGCTTCCTGCGCCACGACCAGCGGATCGGGCAGGTCCTGCTCACCGCGGACGACATGATCCGCCGCTCGCACTACAAGAACGCGCAACGCACCCTGGAGCGGCTGCTCGGCCTGGACGTCCTGCCCGTGGTCAACGAGAACGACACCGTGGCCACCGACGAGATCCGGGTCGGGGACAACGACCGGCTCGCCGCGCTGGTGGCGCACATCGTCGGCGCCGACGCGCTGGTGCTGCTCAGCGACGTCGACGGGCTGTACGACGGCGATCCCCGCCGGCCGGGGTCGACGCTGGTCCCCGAGGTGGCGGCGCCGGAGGACCTGGCCGCGGTCACGGTCGCGAAGCCCGGCCAGGGCAGCCTCGGCACCGGCGGGATGGCCACGAAGATCACCGCCGCGGCGATGGCGACCGCGTCCGGCATCCCGGTGCTGCTGGCCGCCGCCGAGGACGTCGCGGACGCGCTCGACCCGAACGGGCCCAAGGTCGGCACGGCGTTCCGGCCGTCGGGCAGGCGGATGTCCGCGCGCCGGTTCTGGATGAAGCACGCGGCGGACGTCCGGGGGAGCCTGGACCTCGACGCGGGCGCGGTGGCCGCCGTCGTCGACCGGCACCGGTCGCTGCTCGCCCCGGGCGTGCACGGCGTGCAGGGCGACTTCGTCTCCGGAGACGTCGTGGACCTCCTCGGCCCCGGCGGTGCCGTGGTCGCCCGGGGCGTCGTGAACTACGACGCCGCCGAGCTCCCGGGCATCATCGGCAAGCGCTCGGAGGACCTCCCGCGGGCCTACCGCCGCGAGATCGTCCACGCCGACGACCTCGTGATCGTCTAACGCAGCGCGGCGAACGCCTCGTCCGTCCGCTCCAGGACCGCGTCGATCTCGGCGTCGGTGTGGGCGGCGGAGAGGAACCAGTTGTGCCAGGGGTGCAGGTACACCCCGCGCTCGACGCAGGCCTCCGCCCAGGCCGTGACCTGCCGGAAGTCGGTGTCCCCGGCGAAGGACAGCATCGGCATCTGCACCGGGCCGGTCTGCGCGATCTCGAACCCGTGGGCGGCGGCCTGCGCGGCCAGACCCTCGCGCAGCCGGGTCCCCGACCGCGCCATCCGCGGCAGCGCCTCGCCCGTGCGCAGCTCGGTCAGGGTGGCGAGACCGGCGGCGAGGGGCACCGCGCCGGTCCAGAACGAGCCGGTCACGTAGATCGACCGGACGGCGTCGCGCAGGGCGTCGGTCCCGGTGACGGCGCCCAGCGGCTGCCCGTTGGCGATCGCCTTCGACCAGGCCGCCAGGTCGGGGCGCACGCCGAGCGGCTCCCAGCTGCCGCCGATGTCCAGCCGGAACCCGCACCGGACGTCGTCGAGGATCAGCACCGCACCGGTCCGGTCCGCCAGCGCCCGCAGCCCGCGGGCGAAGGCCGGGACGACGAGCTCCTGGTCCCGCTTGATGTCGTGGCGCATGGGGCACACCAGGATCGCCGCGAGATCGTCCCCGGCCTCGGCGGCGGCCGCCTCGGCGGAGGCCAGGTCGTTGTACTCGTAGTGCACGAGGTGGGCCTGGTCGGCCTCGGTGACCCCGGCCCCGCGCAGCGCGAACCCCGGCACCGCGCCGTGGTAGGCGCCGTGGGCGACCAGCACCTTCCGCTTGCCGGTGGCCGCCCGCGCGGTCGTGACGCAGGTGGTCGTGGCGTCCGTGCCGTTCTTGCAGAACAGCGCCCAGTCGGCGGCCGGGATCGTGTCCACCAGCAGCTCCGCGTACTCGACGGCGACGGGGGCGGTCCCGTCCAGGCAGTCGCCGCGCTGGAGCTGGTCGACGATCGCGGCGGTGACCGCGGGGTGCCGGTGGCCGAGCACGACCGGCCCCCAGCCGCACATGAGGTCGAGGTACTCGCGGCCGTCCGCGTCCTTGACCCGGGCACCCGCACCGGAGACGATGAACTGCGGGTGCGCGCTGCTGAACGCCCGGACCGCCATGTGCCCGTACATCCCACCGGGGATCACCTTGTCCGCGCGGCCGCGCAGGGCCTGTTCCCGGGCGCCGAGAGTCGTGTCAGCGATGGTCATGGCGTGCCTTTCGTGAGCAGCTCGCGGGCGACGGCGGCGATTCCGGGGCCGTCGAGCCGGTAGTGGGCGTAGAGCGCGGCGGGCGGTCCGACGGGCACGTGCTCGTCGGGGACGCCGTGGCGGCGGAAGCGGGGGGCGAGGCCCGCGTCGAGCAGGCACTCCGCGACCGCGGACCCCAGGCCGCCGGTCACGTTGGCCTCCTCGACGGTCAGCACGGCGCCGGTGGCGCGGGCGGCGTCGACGACGGCCTCGCGGTCCAGCGGCGAGACCGTCCACATGTCGAGCACGCGGGTGGTGATCCCGTCGCGGGCGAGCTCCTCGGCGGCCCGCAGGGCCGGGTGGACCTCGGAACCCGTCGCGACGATCGTGAGGTCCGAGCCGTCCCGCAGGGTCTCCGCCCGGCCGAGCGCCAGGTCCGGCACCACGTCGTAGACCTGCGGGTCGCGCCCGCGGCCCAGCCGCAGGTACATCGCGCCGGGATGGTCGAGCGAGAGCCGCAGCAGGGCCCGGAGGTGGTTCGCGTCCGTGGCGCACACGACCGTGAGGTCGGCGATGCAGCGCATCATGCCGAGGTCTTCGAGGCTGTGGTGGCTGGTGCCGTAGAAGCCCATCGACATGCCGGAGTGGTGCCCGAGCACCCGCACCGGGAGGTTCGGGTAGGCGCAGTCGGTGCGGATCTGCTCGGCGCACAGCAGCGCCGCGAAGGAGCCGAACGTCGCCGCGAACGGCACGAACCCGCTCGCGGCCATCCCCGCCGCCGTCGTGATCATGTTCTTCTCGGCGATCCCGACGTTCACGAACCGCTCGGGATGGCGCGCCCCGAAGTCGGTGGCCCGGTTGGACCGGCCGAGGTCGGCGGTGAGCACGACGATCCGGTCGTCCTGCTCGGCGAGGTCGGCCAGCTCCTCGCCGAAGACGAAGGCGGGGACCGCGCGGGTGTCGGTGCCGTCGACCGAGCGGGAGTCCTTGAAGCCGAAGAACTCCGCCGGGGCCTGGGTCTCGGTCATCGGGCCAGCTCCGTGAGGACGTCGTCGTAGTCGGCGCCGGCGAGGTTGCCGACGTGCCAGTCCGGGCTCAGCTCCATCCGGGCCACGCCCTTCCCCTTCACCGTGTCCGCGACGATCACCTGCGGGACCGTTCCGCCGCGGGCGGGCAGCGCGGCGAACGCGGCGAGCAGCGCCGGGAGGTCGTGCCCGTCGACCCGCTGGACGCCCCAGCCGAACGCGGCGAACCGGGCGTCGATCGGCTCGGCGCCCATGACGTCCGCGACGAACCCGTCGATGCCCAGCTGGTTCGCGTCGACGACCGCGACGAGGTCCCCGAGGCCGTAGTGGCTCGCGGACATCGCCGCCTCCCAGATCTGGCCCTCGGCCAGCTCGCCGTCGCCGAGCAGCACCCAGGTGCGGTGGTCGCGCCCGGCGAGCCTGCCCGCGAGCGCCATCCCGACGCCGACGGACAGGCCGTGGCCCAGCGACCCCGACGAGAAGTCGACGCCGGCGATCCGCTTCATGTCCGGGTGGTCGCCGAACGGGCTGCCGAGCCGGGTGTAGGAGTCCAGCTCGGCGGGGTCGAAGTAGCCCAGGTCGGCGAGCACCGGGTAGAGGCCGATCGCCGCGTGGCCCTTGCTCATCACGAACCGGTCCCGGTCCGGCCAGTCCGGCCGGGCCGGGTCGAGCCGCAGCTCGGCGTAGTAGAGGGCGGCGAGGATCTCCGCGCAGGAGAACACCGCGCTGTAGTGGCCCGCCCCGGCGATCCGGGTGAGCCGGACCGTCTCGGTGCGGACGAAGCGCGCCTTCTCGGCGAGCTCGCGGGTGGTGGGCACTCAGGACTCCTTGAAGCGGTCGAGGACGTTCCCGGTGACCCGGGCGGTGTCGTTGTCGCCGCCGGCGTGGCTCATCGCCGTGGACCAGGCGATGGACCCGACGGAGAACACCGCGCCGCCGCCGGGGCGGTGCAGCAGCACGACGTCGGCCCGGATCTTCGGGTGCAGCCCGGGCGGGGGAGCGGCGTAGCCGTGGTCGACCTCCTCGGGGACCAGGGCGATCTTCTCCGAGTGGCCGACCGAGGAGGCGAGGACGACGGCGTCCGCCGGGGTGCCGAGGGTGACGTCGGCGCGGTCCAGCTCGTCGCCCGCGGCGCCGCCGAGCCCGGGGCCCTCGTCGCCGAACACCTCGCCGACACCGGCCTTCACCCCGTCGAACACCCAGGACACCGCGGGGTCGGCGCTCGCCGCGTTGCGCCGGTAGCCCGAGCCCTTGTCGAACCCCTGCGCGGTGAACCCCACGCCCGCCAGCACGTTCGGCGCGCGGCCGCGCATCCGCCAGAGCCCGCCGGGCTCCCCGGTCGCGGAGAGGTGCTCCTCGCCGGGATCGGAGACCCAGGTGGCCACCCCGGCGTGCCCGCGGCGGATCTCCAGCGCGTCCGGCACCCCCGGGTGCCGGGCCGTGACCTGGTAGAACCCGTTGCCGCCCAGGTACATCAGGCGCCCGCCGGTCCGCGTGTACGCCAGGTAGGAGTCCAACATCCCGGCCGAGCAGTACTCGGGATGCCCGCCGGTGAGCACGACCCGGTGGCGGGACAGGAGCGCGAGGCCCTGCTGTTCGACCTCGTCGTCCGTGACGACGGCGTAGTCCTCCCCGCGCCCGTCCAGCCAGTCCAGCAACAGCAGGTCCTGCGCGAAGTGGCGGAACCCGCGGGTGGTCGGGGTGTAGTAGTCCGGCCGGATGTTGACGATCGGGCGCAGCCGGGTCGAGTAGCAGACCCCGGAGCCGTCCGAGTGCACGTCGTAGAGGGAGCGGCCGAGCTCGGGGTGCGCCGCGAGCCACCGGTCCCGCTCGTCGATGCCGCGGTCCTCGCCGTAGAGGGTCAGCCGCTCGGTCTCGTACTCGGCGTAGGTGCGCCAGTTCGCGTAGGCGAGGTAGGTCCAGGTCGGCAGCACGACCAGCACCGGGGCGGTGTGCGCCGGGTGCGCTCCGGGGGTGACGACCACCGGGATCCGGTCGACGTCCGCCCCCGCGGTGATCTTGAGGGCGTACACCCCGCTCGGCAGCGCGGCCGGGACCGCCCAGGTCAGGTCGGTGTCCCAGCCGGCGTCGGCGAGGTCGTCGTCGTGCAGGTGCAGGGCGTCGAACTCGGCGGGGGAGGCGCGGAAGTCCCGCTCCGCGCCAGTCCAGAACGGCCCCGGCACACCGCGCGTGGGCAGGTGGTGGACCGTGCCGCCGGTCGTCAGGCCGCCGCGGTCCGGCACGCGCGTGCCCCCGGGATCCGCGCCCAGGTCCAGTGCACAGGTCGTGGCGGGGTCGAGGAGGGCGACGGCGTCTGCCCCGCCCGCGAGCGCCGCGGTGACCTCAGCCGACCAGGCGTCCCCCACGACGGGGCGGGCCACGCCGCCGTTGAACGTCCGGCCGAGGCCGGGCCCGGAGGGGCCCGCCGAGCCGACGCGCAGCGGGCCGCCGACCGGCACCGGCCCGGTCTCGGCGAGCGCCTCGACCACGGGTGCCCCGGGGCGGTGCAGGGTGAGCCGGGTGCCGGACCCCGACACCACCGCCGCCGCGAACGCCCACTGCCGCTCGACGACGGGCGCGGCGAGTGCGGCGAGCACGGTGTCGCCGTGGCGCAGGACCAGCCCCGCCGCGGACACCGCGAGCACCAGCGGACCGACCGCGAGCAGCGGCCGCTCGTCCGCGAGCAGGGTCGGGCGGAACCACAGGGCCAGGCCCACCCGCGCCCGCGCGGGGACCGGGTCGGTCTCGACGAACGAGCCCGAGGTGGTGTGCTGGACGCGGCCGGGCACGGTGTCCGGCAGGTCCGCCGCGACGGGCTCCTCGACCAGGGCGGAGCCGTGTCGCGGCCCGCCGCCCCGCCTGAGCCGGACGATCTCCGGACGCACCTGCGGGTGCTCCGCGGAGATCCGGAAGGCGACCTCGCCGCCCGCCGCGACGGACAGCCGGTCGCCGTACCCGACCAGCCTCACCGGTTGACCCAGCCCGTCCAGCGCTGGGTGGCCTCGTCGAGGTTCGCCGCCCACCAGGCGTTGTCGCGCACGACGGTGGTGCCCTGCGACTGGGGTCCGTCGACGAACTCGGCGATCTGCGGGTCGGAGCTCTTCGCGGCCTGGGTGTTGGCGGGCTCGTAGGGCAGCCGGTTCGCGATGGCCTCCTGGTTCTTCTGCGCGATCAGGCTGTTGATCAGCTGGTAGGCCTGCTCCTGGTGCGGGGCGCCCTTCACGATCGCGACCACGTCGTAGTACTTCAGCGGCTGGTTCCACACCACCGCGAGCGGGGCGCCGCTCTTGAGCGCGTCGTACGCGCGGCCGGGCCAGGCGAGCATCATGTCGACCTCGCCGGACTGCAGGGCCTGGGTCTGCTGGGCACCGGTGTCGAAGAAGCGCAGCGAGGAGCGGATGCCGTCGAGCGTGGCGAAGGCGCGGTCGTAGTCGAGCGGGTAGAGCCGGTCGCCGGGCACGCCGTCGGCCAGCAGGGCGGTCTCCATGCCGGCGTCCTTGGCGTAGTTCATGATCCCGCGATTGCCGGGGAACCGCGTGGTGTCGTAGAAGTCCGCCCAGCTCGTCGGGGGGTTCGCGCCGTAGCGGTCCTTGTTGTAGACCAGCAGGAAGGACGAGTTGATCATCGGGACGCCGCACTCGGACAGCTGGCTCTGCTCGAGCCCCGCGGTCTGGATCCGGCTGTAGTCGATCTTCTCGAAGAGCACGTCGCACTTGCCCATCGCTGTGTACGGCGTGGAGTAGAAGACATCCCACGTCGGGTTGCCCGCCTGGACCATGGCGGTCAGCTTGGCCTCGTTGTTCGGGGACTCCTCGGCGACCGTGACGCCCTCGGCGGCCAGGTCGGCGTAGGCGTTGGCCTTGAAGATCTCGGCGAGCGCGCCGCCGGTGTTGGCGAACACGACCGACTGGGCGCCACCGCCCGCGGACTCGCCGACGGGGCCGAAGCACGCGGTGGCGCCGAAGCCCACCAGACCGGCCAGGGCGACGGCGTGCAGAAGACCTCTCGGGAATCGCACAGGGACCACCTTCAGGGGAGGAGGATTTCAGAATATGAAACGCACTTCGTATCGCAGAAAGCATGAACACTCGTTTCCCGTGCCGTCAAGCCCTGGGTCGACCGGCCGCGTGTCCGATTTCCAGGGTGTTACACCTGTTCGTCGAGGGTTGACAGCGGCGGGCCATCGGCGCCACCGTGTGATTTCGCTTCGTGAAATGCGTGTCGAATAGCGAGGACGGAAGGGGACGGTCATGGCCGTCAGCACCCCGCCGCGGAGGGCGTCCCGCGCTCCCACGGAGCCCGGGTCCGCGAGGCCACCGGGTCGTGGCCGCGGACTGCTCGCCCGGGCGACGCTGCTGCTCGCGGTGCCCGCCGTCGTCGTGCTGGTGGTGTTCTTCGTGGTGCCCGCGCTGCGGCTGCTCTGGCTGTCGGTGACCACGCCCGAGCCGGGGCTCGGGAACTACACCGCCATCCTCACCGACGAGGTCTCGCTGACCGTCGTGCTCCGCACGCTGGGCATGGCGGCGATCGTGACGGTCGTCTGCCTGCTCGTCGCCTACCCCTACGCCTACCTGATGACGATCGTCTCCGGGCGCTGGCGGGCGGTCCTGCTGGCCGTGGTGCTGATCCCGTTCTGGACGTCGCTGATGGCCCGCACCTTCGCCTGGGTGGTCCTGCTGCAGGACAACGGCCTGGTCAACACGGTGCTCGGCGCGATCGGGATCGGGCCGCTGCGGATGCTCGGCACGACGGCGGGGGTCACCGTCGCGATGGCGCAGGTGATGCTGCCGTTCGTGGTGCTGCCCGTCTACACCACCATGCGCGGCATCGACCGCAAGCTGGTGGACGCCGCACTGAGCCTCGGCGCCCGGCCCGTCGCCGCGTTCCGGCAGGTCTACCTGCCGCTGTCCTTCCCGGGCGTCGCCGCCGGGGCCACGCTGGTCATGGTGCTGTCCCTCGGCTTCTACGTCACGCCCTCGCTGGTGGGCTCCCCGCAGCAGTCGATGCTCGCGCAGTTCATCTCGGTGCAGGTCAACCAGCTGGTGAACTTCGGCGCCGCGGGCGCGCTGGCCGTCGCCCTGCTGGTGGTCACGCTCGTCCTGCTCGGCGGGGTCGCACTGCTGACCCGGACCCGGGGCACCCGGTCGTCCGCGGGTGCCGGCGTGGCGGGGGGTCTGGTGTGACCGGCTCGCCCGTCCTGCGCCGCACCCTGGCGGTCCTCGGCGTCCTCGTCGGGGCCTGGCTGGTGGTGCCCACGCTGATCGTGGTGCCGCTGAGCTTCTCCGGCGAGGACAGCTTCGCCTTCCCGCCCCGCAGCTGGGGCGTGCAGCACTACGTCACGTTCTTCACCGAACAGAGCTGGCTGACCGCGCTGCTGGTCTCGCTGCAGCTCGCCGTGATCGTCACCGTGGTGGCGACCGTCCTGGGCACCATGGCCGCGTTCGCGCTGGCCCGCAGCCGGTTCCGGGCCAAGGGTGTCGTCGACGGGCTGTTCCTGGCGCCGTTGATCGTGCCGGGCATCGTGGTGGCCGTGGCGATGTACGCGGCGTTCCTGGGCTGGGGCCTGATCGGCACGCCGACGGGGTTCGTGGTGGCGCACACCGTGCTCGCCCTGCCCTTCGTCACCGTGAACGTCACCGCTGCGCTGAGCGGGTTCGACCGGACCCTGGAGCGGGCGGCGGCGAGCCTCGGCGCGTCGGCGTGGGCCACCTTCCGCTCGGTGACCCTGCCGATCATCCGCCCGGGCGTGCTCGCCGGTGCCCTGTTCGCCTTCGTCACCTCGTTCGACGAGGTGGTGGTCTCGATGTTCCTCCAGTCCCCGAACCTGCAGACGCTGCCCGTGCGGATGTTCACCTCGGTGACCAACGAGGTCGACCCCACCATCGCGGCGGCCTCCACCGTCGTGCTCGTCGTGTCCACCGCCCTGCTCGGGCTCGCCAGCGTCACCCGGAGGAACCGCCGCCATGCCTGAGACCCCCACCGGCGCGAGCATCCGCGCCGAGGCGCTGACCAAGGTCTTCAAGGGCGCCCCGGCGCCCGCCGTCGACGCCGTGGACCTGCACGTGCGGCCCGGCGAGTTCATGACGCTGCTCGGCCCCAGCGGCTCGGGCAAGACCACGACGCTGAACATGATCGCGGGCTTCGAGGCGGTCAGCTCCGGGCGCATCCTGCTCGACGACACCGACATCGCGCGCCTGCCGCCCCACCGGCGAGACCTCGGCATGGTGTTCCAGAGCTACGCGCTGTTCCCGCACATGACCGCGGCCGAGAACGTCGCGTTCCCGCTGCGGCAGCGCAAGGTCGCCAAGCCCGAGGCCGCCCGGCGGGTCCGGGAGGCGCTCGAGCTCGTGCACCTCGGCGCGCACGGCGACCGGCTGCCCAGCCAGCTGTCCGGCGGCCAGCAACAGCGCGTCGCGCTCGCCCGCGCGTTCGTCTTCGCGCCGCGGGCCATGCTGCTCGACGAGCCGCTCGGCGCGCTGGACAAGAAGCTGCGCGAGTCCCTGCAGCTGGAGATCGCCCGGCTGCACTCCGAGCTGGGCATCACGTTCGTGTTCGTGACCCACGACCAGGAGGAGGCGCTCGCCCTGTCCGACCGCATCGCGGTGTTCCGGGAGGGGCGGATCGAGCAGGTCGGCACCCCGGCCGAGCTGTACGAGACGCCGGTGAGCCGGTTCGTCGCCACCTTCCTCGGCGACTCGACGGTCTTCAGCGGGACCCTGCGCGGCGGGCTGCTGGACACCGGGTCCGCGCAGCTGCGCGCCGCCGGGCCGGACGGGGCGTGCGCGCTGGTGGTGCGCCCGGAGCGGATGCACCTCGGCGCGGAGGGGGAGAACACGCTGTCCGCGACGGTCACCGACGTCGTCTACCAGGGGGCGTTCCGACGCGTCCTGGTCGCCTTCGACGCCGGCGGCACCGGCCAGGTCCGCGACACCGGCACCACCGCCGTGCAGGCCGGGGACCGGGTCGAGGTCGGCTGGGCCGCGGAGGCGGGGGTGGTCGTCGCCGACACCCCCGGGGCCGCCGCGACGCAGTCCCTGGACGACCCGGTGCCCGCATGAGCCTCGCCGCCGCCAAGCAGGCCGTCGTCGACCTCGGGCGCAAGCTCGCCGCCGACCGGCTCGTCGTGGGCACGGCGGGCAACGTCAGCGTGCGCAGCGGGGAGCTGGTCGCCGTGTCCCCGTCCGGCATGCCCTACGCCGACATCACCCCGGACGACGTGGCCGTCCTCGGGCTCGACGGCACCGACCTGGGCAGCCCGCACCCGCCGTCGTCGGAGGCCCCGCTGCACCTCGCGGTGTACGCGACCACGGACGCCGGTGCGGTGGTCCACCACCACGGGCTCCACAGCGCGGCGGTGTCGACCGTGTGCGACGAGCTGCCCGCCGTGCACTACTACGTGGTGAAGCTCGGCGGGGCGCCCCGGGTGGCGCGGTACGCCACCTACGGGACCCTCGAACTCGCCGCGTCCGTCCAGGCCGCGCTGGAGGGCCGCAGCGCCGCGCTGATGCAGAACCACGGCGCCGTCGCCTACGGCGCCACCCCGGAGGAGGCCTACGACCGCGCCGAGCTCGTCGAGTGGCTGTGCGCGATGTGGGCCGAGGCGGCGCGCCTGGGCACGCCCCGGGTGCTCGGCGCCGACGAGCTGGCCGCGGTGGTGCGGCGGATGGAGGGGTCGTGAGGGTCGTCTGCCTCGGGGCCCACATCCTCGACGTGCTGGGCAGGCCGGTCGTCGACATCCCCGCCGGGCAGGGCCGCCGGGTGCTCGACGAGATCCGGATCACCGCGGCGGGCACCGCGGGCGGGACCGCGGTCGACCTGGCCAAGCTCGGCGCCGACGTGGTCAGCGTGGGACCGGTCGGCGCGGACGCGAGCGGCCGGATGCTGCGCGCGCTGCTGGAGGACCACGGCGTCGACACCTCCGGCCTGGTGGTGAAGCCGGCCGCCACCCCGACCACGATGCTGCCCATCCGCCCGGACGGCAGCAGGCCCGCGCTGCACGCGCCCGGGGCGATGCCGCTGCTGGTGGCCGGGGACGTCGACCCGGACCTCGTCGCGGGGGCGGACGTCCTGCACGTCGGTGGACCGGACGTGCTGGGGGACTTCGCCGTCGACGTGCTGCCCGACCTGCTCCGCCACGCCCGCGCGCACGGCACGGTCGTCTCGGTCGACCTGCTCAGCACCGCCCGCCCCGCGCTGCTCGACCGGCTCGGCCCGCTGTGGCCGCTGGTCGACCACCTCCTGCCCAACGACGACCAGCTGCGCGGCCTGACCGGGCGGACGGACCCGGATTCGGACCTGGGGGAGGCCGCCGCGGTGCTGCGGGAGCGCGGTGTCGGCACCGTCGTGGTGACCCGGGGCGGCGACGGCGCCCTCGTCGTCTCGGCGGCGGGCGCCGAGGCGCTGCCCGCCCGCCCGGTCCCGGTCGTCGACACCACCGGCTGCGGGGACGCCTTCACCGCCGGCTACCTGGTGGGGCTCGGCCGCGGCGGGACCCTCGCGGACGCGGCGCGGCTCGGCACGGCGGCGGCGTCCCTGGTCGCCCAGGGGCTCGGCTCCGACGCCGGGATCGTCGACCTGCCGTCGACGCTGCGGCTGCTCGGCGCGGGCGCCTCGGTAGCGTGACCGGGTCCGGGAGGGGCGACATGACCGAGAAGGCAGGGCCCGAGCCCGTCCGCGTGCTGGTCAAGGCGATGGCGGTGCTGGACCTCCTGGCGGAGGCCGAGGAGCTGAGCCTCGGCGACATCGCGGCCCGGCTCGAGCTGAACAAGAGCACCTGCCACCGCATCCTCACCACCCTGGCGGCGGGCGAGTTCGTCGAGCGGCCCGCGCCGGGCACCTACCGGCTGGGTATCGGCGCGTTCCGGATCGGCAGCGCGATGGCGCGGCGGATGGGGGTGCGCGAGCGCGCCCTGCCCGCGATGCAGGAGCTCTACCGCGCGACCGGCGAGACCGTGTTCCTGCTCGTGCCGCGCGGGGACGAGGCGGTCTGCATCGAGCGGCTGGACGGGCGGTACGCCTCCACCCACACCCTGCGCGTCGGCGGGACCCTGCCGTTGCACCTCGGCGCGGGGCCGCGGCTGCTGCTCGCCGCGATGCCCTACGAGCAGGTCGAGGCCTACCTCGCGGGTCCGCTGCAGCGCCGCTCCTCGCCGACCCGGGTCCCGGCCGAGCAGCTGCGAGACGAGCTCGAACGGATCCGGCAGGTCGGGTACGCGACCAGCCAGGACGACGTCGAGCTCGGGGTGAGCGCCCTCGGCGTCGGGATCCGGGACCACACCGGGGCCACGGTGGCGGCGCTGAGCATCAGCGGACTCACCGTCCACCTGCCCGAGTCCGAGCGCGACGAGCACCTCGGCCTGCTGCGGCGGGCCGCGGACTCGGCGTCGCGGGCACTGGGGAGGCGGTGACACACTCGCCGGGATGACGGATCCGGTGCGGGCGCGGGCGGGGCTGGTCGAGGCCCTGCGCGCCACCGGCTGCGGGGACGCCGTCCTGGCCGCCTTCGCCGCGGTCCCGCGGCACCGCTTCCTGCCGGACCACCCGGTCGCCGTCGCCTACGCCGACGATGCTGTGCCCACCCGCATCGTCGACGGCGCCGCGACCAGCTCGGCCTCCCAGCCCACGATGGTGGCGATCATGCTCGACCAGCTGGACGTGCGGCCCGGGCAGCGGGTCCTGGAGATCGGGACCGGCACGGGCTACAACGCCGCCCTGCTCGCCCACCTCGGCGCCCGGGTGACCTCGATCGACATCGACGAGGAGCTCGTGGCGTCCGCCGCCGACCATCTCGCCGGGATCGCGGAGGTGGACCTGCGGGTCGGCGACGGCGCCCTCGGCGTGCCGGACGCGGCCCCCTACGACCGGATCGTGCTCACCGTGGGGAGCTGGGACGTCCGCCCCGAGTGGGTCGCGCAGCTCGCCCCCGGAGGCCGGTTGCTGCTCCCGCTGACCGTCCGCGGCAGCCAGCTGTCCGTGGCCTTCGACCTCGGGCCCGACGGCGTGCTGCGCAGCGACTCCGTGGTCGGCTGCGCGTTCATCCGGCTCCGCGGCCTCGGCGCGGGCCCCGCGGCGACCGAGGAGATCGGGCCCGGCTGGAGCGCACAGGTCGCCGAGGGCGCGGCCCCGGACCTCGGCCTGCTCGCCCGGCACCTCACCGAACCCGGCGACCTCCTGCCCATCGGCGAGCCGCTGACCGGCGCGGACGTCTGGGACGGCGTCGGCCTGTGGCTGATGCTGACCGCGCCGGGCACCGTGCGGCTGCTCACCGACCGGGCCGACGCCCCGCCGGGATCCTGGTTCGTGCCCACCGGCCCGGGCCGCTCGACCGTCGCCCTCACCGGGCCGGGCGGGTGCGCCGCGCTCGTCGTCGACCCGCCGGGTGTCCGCGGGTTCGGGCCCGGCGGCGCGGCCGTCGCCCGCCGTCTCGTCGGCTGTCTCGACGGCTGGGTGGCCGCCGGTCGCCCGCACGCGTCGGACCTGCGGATCCTCGCCGTCCCCAGCGGCGCGGACCTCCCCGGGCCCGGTGTGGTCGTGGAGAAGGAGCACACCCGGCTCATCATCACCCGTGCGCGGTAAGTGGTGCTCTGGCACCACTTACCACGCACGACCGTGCGGCCTAGTGTGCGGCGGTGAGCACTTTCGCCGTGATCTACACCTACACCGACGACACCGACACGCGGATGCAGGCCCGCCCGAAGCACCGCGACTACCTCGCCGCGCTCCCCGAGCTGGTGGTCGCCGGTGCCTGGTCGCCGAGCGAGCCCGCGGGCGGGCTGCTGATCTTCCGGGCCGCGGACAAGTCCGCCGTGCAGAAGCTCCTCGACGCCGACCCGTACGCCGAGGCGGGCGTGATCGCGAACGTCGAGATCCGCGAGTGGGTGCCGCCGCTCGGCCCGGCCGCCGCGGCGATCACGCAGGAGTGAGCCTGACCAGCGGGATCTCCCGCTCCGTGCGCTTCTGATAGCCCGCGTAGTTCCGGTAGCGGCCCGCGATCTCCGACCAGAGCGCGGGCCGCTCGCCCGGCCCGACGACCTCGGCCCGCATCGGGCGCGGGGGCGCGCCCTGCACCGAGACCTGGACCGTCGGGTCGGCCTGGAGGTTCAGGAACCAGGCGGGGTGCCGGTCGTCGCCGCCGCGGGAGGCGACCACCACGAAGGTGTCGCCCTCGGCGACGGGCGCGGTCAGCAGGACCGAGCGGGGCTCGCCGGACCGGCGGCCGATCGTGGTGAGCTCCAGGACGGGCATCGCGCCCGCCGAGTAGCCGACGCGACCGCCGCTCACCCGCACCACGGCCCGGTGCACCGCGTTCATGGCCTTGAGGAATCGGTCACTCGGCACGAGCGCCAGGTTAACGACCGTGCGGGACGTGCCGACCCCCGGGCATGAGCCTCGTCCCCGAGACCCTCGTGGAGCCGCCCGCGCAGGGCTGGACCTCGGGTTTCGTGCGCGCCCTGCGGCCCGGCTGCTCCGAGCCGGCGGCCTCGGACTCGGTGGCGTCCGAGCATCTCGTCCGGGTGCGGCGGGCCGCGGCGGTCGCGGTGGACCGCCATCCCGGCCCGGTCGGCGACCTGCTCGCCGCCACGCTGGTGGCCTACGCCGACCAGGGCTGGCGGGGCGCCCCGGCCGGGCTCAGCGAGCGCCTGGTCGCCGAGCTCCTGGCGGACCCCGCCTGACAGGGCTCCGGAGCGGCGTCGTCGACGCTCCGGAGATCCGGCTCAGCCCGCGTGCTTCTCGATCAGGCTGCCGAGGCGGGGGAGCGCCTCGGCGACGTTCTTCTGCGCGTTCGGGCGCAGCTTCGCGTACGCCTTCTTCAGCGCCTCCGACGACGAGCCCTCGGCCCGCCGGTCCGTGACGGCCAGCAGCGCGTCCGCCGCCTCGCTCTCGCGCGAGACCAGGTAGGCGCCGAAGCCCGCGCCGGGCGCGGACTGGTAGTCGGCGTAGAAGGGCTGCAGCGCGCCCGCGAACTGCGGCAGCATCCGGTCGACGGCGGCGGGAACCACACCCGGGCGGATCTTGGACACGGTCTGGTAGCCGAGCTTGACCGCGGCGCCGGACATCCCGCCCTTGTCCTTCACCTCCTGCCCGACCAGCTCGTTCAGGTCGGCGACGACGGCGGGGCGGCGGGCCGGGTCGGTCAGGATCGTCTCGAGGCTCACGGGGTCTCTCCTCTCCGCGGTCGGGGCCGCGGTCCGACGGGGGGAACGGCGCGAAAGTAGTACACGGATGTGATTCGCTCGCTCACCCCCCGTACCCGACGTCGCGACCCACGCCCGGTATACGGCCCCTCGCCCGGCGCCGATCGTGGCGAGCGTGACGGGAGCGCAGTCGCGACCGCGGTCCCGTGACACTCAGCCGGTCTGGGCCAGTGCGAGGGGGAGCACGGCGCTCGCCCCCGCCTCGCGGAGGGCGCGGGCGGCGACGGTCATCGTCCAGCCCGAGTCCACGACGTCGTCCACCAGCAGGATCGGGCCCTCGACGGCGGGCGCCGGGCCGAGCGCGGGCCACACCGCGGCCAGGCGCTGGGCCGAGTTCTCCGCCCGCGCGGGCCGCTCGCCCACCGGCTCGATCGTGCCGAGCAGCGGCAGCCTGCCGATCTCCGCGATCCGCCGGGCCAGGTGCTCGAGCTGCCCGGGGCGGGTGCGCGATCCGATCCCGACGACCCCGACCGGCCGCTCCGCCCAGTTCCACCCCTTCAGCACGCGCACCACCGCGTCCAGCAGGTCGGCGGGGACGGGCTGGTCGGGACCCGCGAGCAGCTCGCGCAGCCGCGTGCCCCACCCGATGTCCGACAGCCGCCCGACCGCCCGGCCGGGCTCCGCGAGCTCGCCCGCCTTGAGCCGGCCCGACAGCGGCACCCCGAGCTCCTTCATCCCGCTGGGCCACATCTTCCGCGGCGCGATCTCCACCCCCGGCTCCTGCAGCTGCTCCGCCGCCGCGGCCGCGACCTCCGCCGACACGTCCGCGGACCAGACGGCGCCCGAGCAGACGTCGCACCGCCCGCAGGGGGTGGAGTCCTGATCGTCGAGCTGGCGGCGCAGGAAGACCAGCCTGCACTCGGTGGTCGACTGGTAGTCCAGCATCGCCTGCTGCTCCGCCTTGCGGGCCGCGGCGATGCGCTGGTGGCGCTCCGCGTCGTAGACCCACTCGGCGCCCGTGCCGATCCAGCCGCCCTTGACCCGCTTGGCCGCGCCGTCGGAGTCCAGGACCTTGAGCAGCATCTCCAGCCGGGTCCGCGAGAGGTCCACCCGCGTCTCCAGGGACGCCGTGGAGATCGGGTGGTCGGACAGGGCCGCGAGGGTCTGGCGCACCAGCGGCTCCGGGGGGAACGCGAGGGAGGCGAAGTACGCCCAGATCTCCCGGTCCTCCTGGCCCGGCAGCAGGATCACCTCGGCCCGGTCGAGCGCACGGCCCGCACGCCCGATCTGCTGGTAGTAGGCCACCGGCGAGGACGGCGCCCCGAGGTGGACCACGAAACCGAGGTCCGGCTTGTCGAACCCCATCCCCAGCGCCGAGGTGGCCACCAGGGCCTTCACCCGGTTCGCGAGCAGGTCGCCCTCCGCGTCGAGCCGCTCCTCCGCCTCGGTCTTGCCCGTGTAGGCCCGCACGGCGAACCCGCGCGAGCGCAGGAACTCCGCCACCTCCTCGGCGGCCTGCACGGTGAGCGTGTAGACGATCCCGGCGCCGGGCAGCGCGTCGAGCCGCGAGGCCAGCCAGCCCAGCCGCTCGGCCGGGGACTTGATGTCGACCACGGCGAGCCGCAGCGACGACCGGTCCAGCGAGCCGCGCAGCACCAGGGGCTGCCCGGACTGCAGACCCAGCTGCTCGGTCACGTCGGTGACGACCCGGTCGTTCGCCGTGGCCGTGGTCGCCAGCACGGGGATGCCCACGGGCAGCTCCGCGATCAGGTTCCGCAGCCGCCGGTAGTCCGGCCGGAAGTCGTGCCCCCAGTCCGAGACGCAGTGCGCCTCGTCCACCACGAGCATGCCCGCGGACGCCGTGAGCGACGGGAGCACCCGGTCCCGGAAGTCCGGGTTGTTCAGCCGCTCCGGGCTGACGAGCAGCACGTCCACCTCGCCCGCCGCGATGTCGGCGTAGGTCTGCTCCCACTCGTCGAGGTTCGCGGAGTTGACCGTGACGGCCACGATCCCGGCCCGGGTCGCCGCGTCGATCTGGTTGCGCATCAGCGCCAGCAGCGGCGACACGATGACCGTGGGGCCCGCGCCCTGCTCGCGCAGCAGGGCCGTGGCCAGGAAGTACACCGCGGACTTGCCCCACCCGGTGCGCTGCACCACCAGGGCGCGGCGGCGCTCGGCGACGAGGGCGTGGATGGCCGTCCACTGGTCCTCGCGCAGCCGCGCGCCCTCGCCCGCCAGGGTCTGCAGGAGCTCCTCGGCGCGTTCCCGTAGGTCCGTCATGCCCGCCATGGTGCACGCAGGCACCGACGGTCCCGCCTCAGCCCGTCCCGGAACCCCCGGGTCGTCCACAGGAACAGCCCCGGAACGCCGCGATCCCGCCCTCGACCTTCTCCAGCCACTCCGGTGGCGGCGCCGCGTCGACGTAGCCGTCGTGCCAGTCCCACCACTCGTACGGCTTGCCCTGCGGCGTCCCGGCGGGGGAGTCCTCCCACTCCTCCCGACGCCCGGTCGGGGTCAGGTCGAGGATGCTCCAGGTGGTGCCCAGCGACTCGTCGCCGCGGTTCTGGACGAAGTAGCTGCGGAACACCCCCTCGGGGCCGCGCACGAAGACGTTGGTGCCGTGCCACTCGTCCACCCCGTGGTCCCGGTCGAAGGAGTCCGTGATCGTGTACCAGGGGACCGTCCAGCCCATGCGCGCCTTCATGGCCGCGATGTCGGCCTGCGGGGCGCGCGAGGCGAAGACGACGGTGGTGTCCCGGGCGTGCACGTGCGCGAGGTGCCCGATGTGGTCGGCGATCATCGAGCAGCCGCGGCAGGGTCGCTCCGGCCAGCCGAAGACCCCCTCCTCGTAGAACGCGCGGTAGAGCACGAGCTGCGAGCGCCCCGCGAACAGGTCCGCCAGCGACACCCGTCCCTCCGGTCCGTCGAAGGTGTAGTCGCCCACGGCGTGCCAGGGCATGCGGCGCCGGGCGGCGGCCAGCGCGTCGTGCGCGCGCATGACCTCCTTCTCCCGCACCAGCAGCTCCTGCCGAGCGGTCTCCCACTCCCGGGTCGAGACGATCATGACTCCTCCAGGTGCCTCGTCAGCGCGTCGAGGCGGTCGTCCCAGTCCCGGGAGAGGGCCGCGAGGAAGCGCTGGGCGATCCGCATCGGTGCGGACCGCACGCGGTACCGGACCCGACGGCGTTCGCCGGGTTCGGCGGTGAGCAGGCCCGCCTCGGTGAGCAGGCCGAGATGCTTGGCGATCGCCTGCCTGCTGATGGGCAGCCGACCGGCGAGGTCGGTGGCGGTGGCGGGCCCGCCCGCGGCGAGCTCGGCGAGCAGCTGCCGCCGGGTGGGGTCGGCGAGCGCGGTGAAGACCCGCTCCGCGACCTTCTCGTCGGGCTCGCCCCGTGGTTCAGACACCATCGAGGTAGGCGACCAGCTCGTCCAGCTCGGCCGCCCACCCCGTGACGTTCCCGCTGTAGGAGACCTCGTACTCGGCGGGGGAGAGCTGCGCGAACCCGGTCTCGACGACGGTCAGCCGGGTCCCCGTGCCGGTCGGCTCGAGGGTGAACTCGACGTACGTGCGGCGGGGATCGGCCGCCGGCAGCCCGTAAATGCGCCAGGTGAAGCCGAACACGTGCGGCTCCTCGATCCGCTCGATCCGGAAGTCGGTGGTGTGCTCCTCCCAGCTCAGGCTGCCCGCCCCGCCGGGACGCAGGTCGATCCGGGCCTGCCGGCCGAACCAGGCCGCGAGCCCCTCGGGCGTGGTCAGCGCGGTCCAGACCCGCTCGGGCGGGCGGGCGACGTCGACGGTGCGGGCGATGCGGTCCGGGAAACCCATCGGACCTCCTCCGAGTAGCAACTGTAGGGTTGCGACTCAAAGTATGGCAATCGACTGGTTGCGTCAAGGTGTGACGCCCATTACTGAACGCTCGATCGGATCCGCTGGGCGAAGTCGGGGTGCACCAGGCACGATGAGACGGTGAAGGCCACCCAGTCACCGCTGTTCGGGTCCGTCGACGAGGTCACCGAGCGCCTGGCGAGCGTCGGCTACCTGGCCTCGACGGCCGTGGCGACGACCGTGTACCTCGCCGACCGGCTCGGCAAGCCGCTGCTCGTGGAGGGCCCCGCGGGCGTCGGGAAGACCGAGCTCGCGAAGGCGGTCGCCGCCTCGACCGAGTCCGGGCTGGTCCGGCTGCAGTGCTACGAGGGCATCGACGAGGCCCGCGCGCTGTACGAGTGGAACCACGCCAAGCAGTTGCTGCGCATCACCGCGGGCCAGGGGAACGAGGACTGGGACGCCACGCGGGACGACGTGTTCTCCGAGGAGTTCCTGCTCCCGCGCCCGCTGCTCACGGCCATCCGCCGGGAGGACCCGACCGTCCTGCTGATCGACGAGATGGACAAGGCGGACGTCGAGGTCGAGGGCCTGCTGCTGGAGGTCCTGTCGGACTACCAGGTCTCCATCCCGGAGATGGGCACGGTGACCGCGACCCGCAGGCCCTTCGCGCTGCTCACCTCCAACTCCACGCGCGAGCTGTCCGAGGCCCTCAAGCGGCGCTGCCTGTTCCTGCACCTGGACTTCCCGGACCCGGACCTCGAGCGCCGGATCGTGCTCACCCGCGTCCCGGAGCTGCCGGAGTCCCTCGTCGACTCCCTCGTGCGCACCGTGCGCGTGCTGCGGGCCATGGAGCTGCGCAAGGTCCCCTCGGTCGCGGAGACCATCGACTGGGGCCGGACCCTGCTGGCCCTGGGCATGGACACCCTCGACGACGAGGCCGTGCGCACCACCCTCGGCGTCGTGCTCAAGCACCACTCGGACCAGACCAAGGCGACCGCGGAGCTGAGGCTGAACTGATGACCGTCGAGGCGCCCGAACACGGCATCCCCGGCCACCTGGTCGCGTTCGTCGGGGCCCTGCGGACCCACGGGGTCGCGGTGGGCCCGGGGGAGACCGTGGACGCCGCCGAGGTGATCACCGCCCTGGACCTGCTGCGCCGCACCGAGTTCCGCGAGGGGCTCGCCGCCGCGCTGCTGCGCCGGTCCGGCCAGCGTCAGGTCTTCGACACGCTCTTCGACCTGTACTTCCCCCCCGCGCTCGGCGCGGCGACCGGCTCGATCGAGGTCCCGCGGGACGGCGAGGGCGGCCCGGTCGACGTCGACCGGCTCCGCGACCTGCTGGCCGACCTGCTCCGGGACGGGGACGAGGAGCGGCTGCGCGAGCTCGCCCGCGCCGCCGTCGACGCGTTGGGCACGTCGGGGGCCACCGGCACCGGCGTGCAGGGCATGAACACGCAGCCGAGCTGGTCGGCGTACCAGGCGCTGCGGCTGATGTCGCCGGAGACGCTGCTCGCGCAGATCATGGCGGCGCTGTCGCAGCCGGAGGACGACGCGTTCACCGACGAGGTCCGCCGCCGCGAGATCCGGGACCGGATCGCCCGGTTCCGGCAGCTGGTGCAGGACGAGGTCCGCCGCCGGACCGCCGAGCAGCGCGGGCGGGACCAGGTGGCCAAGACCGCCGTCCCGAAGCAGGCCGAACAGGTGGAGTTCCTGTCCGCCTACGCCGAACAGCTCGCCCAGCTGCGCCGGACCGTGCACCCGTTGGCGCGCAGGCTCGCCGCCCGGCTCGCGGTGCGCCGCAAGCATGCCAAGCGCGGGCAGCTCGACATGCGGCGCACGTTGCGGCGCAGCATGTCCACCGGCGGCGTGCCGATGAAGCCCGCCTACCGGACCCGCCGCCCGGGGCGCCCCGAGCTGGTCATCCTGTGTGACGTCTCGGGCTCGGTCGCGGGGTTCTCGCACTTCACGTTGCTGCTGGTCCAGGCGCTGCGCGAGCAGTTCTCCAAGGTGCGCGTGTTCGCGTTCGTGGAGAAGACGGACGAGGTCACGCACCTGTTCGAGCCGGGGGCCGAGCTCTCCGGCGTCATGCAGCGGGTGCTGCGCGAGGCCGACCTCACGGCCTTCGACGGGCACAGCGACTACGGCCACGCCCTGGGCAGCTTCGCCGAGCACTGGGGCGAGGCGATCACGTCGAAGACCTCGCTGCTGATCCTGGGCGACGCGCGGACGAACTACCGCGACCCGAACCTCACCGCCCTGCGCCGGATGATCGGCGTGGCCCGGCACGCGCACTGGCTCAACCCCGAGCCGAGACGCCAATGGGGCACAGGGGACTCGGCCGCCACGCGCTACGCCGACGTCATCCCCATGCACGAGTGCCGCACCGCGGGCCAGCTCGCGGACGTGGTGGAGGCGCTCCTCCCCGTCTGACAGCCCCGGCATTGTGGAACCATAATGTCGTTCCAGGCCCGCAAAACAGCCACTATGGAACCATAATGCCGTTCTGAGGCCCCGAAACGGCCGTTATGGCTCCATAATGCGGGGTCAGAGGTCCCAGAGCGCCATGCTCAGCGGGTCGTCGGTCTGCACGTCCGGGGCGATCCGGCCGCCGTAGACCTCGCCGGTGCGGTCGGCGAAGCGGCTGGTGGCGACGGTGAGGACCAGGCCGTCCGGCAGGAGCGCGGTCTCGGTCCCGGTGCTGAAACCCAGCGTGGGCGCGCCGTAGGAGCGGACGTCCGGCAGCCCCCGGAACGCGACGGCGACGGCCTCGCCCGCGCTCGCCGTGTACCCGTCGGTCAGCACCGACACCGCGCCCTGCCGCCGGACGGGATCCACCGGGAGCACCGGGGTCCGACCGCGGGCGAGCACGCCCTCGGCCAGCGTCCACGGCTGCGACCCGCCCGCCCGGTCGACGAACGCGCCGATCTCCCCGTCCCCGCGCAGCAGCGGCGCGGCGACCGCGAGGAGCGGCCACATCGAGCCGGAGCCGACGCCGCGCAGGTCCACGATCCACCGCTCCGGTTCGACCTCGGCCAGCGCCGCCCGGCCCGCCTCGAGGTAGACCCCGGCGTCCCGCTCGTGACAGGCGGGCAGCGTGACGACCGCGGCCTCGCCCTGCATCTCGACCGACGGGAGTTCCGGGTCACCCGGCGCGCGCCGCGGCCGACGGACCCCGCTGTGCGGCCCGCCCACCTCCCGGACCAGGTGGAACAGCTTCAGCTCCAGCTGCTCGGGGTCCTCGGCGACGGCGGTCACCTCGCCCCGCACGGTGCTCCAGTCGACCTTCTCGGCGAACAGGGCACGCTGCTCCAGCAGGTCCAGCGCCTCCTGCACGGCCTTGCGCTCTCTGCCACGTTCCCGGCCGCGTCCGAACACCTCCCCAGTATGGCCGGGGCGGGGACCCGGGTGGGCCGGTGGGGGAGATGTCCGAGTTAGGGTCTCCTTGCTTCGTCGTCGATCGGGGAGTCGCTCGTGTCCGTCCTGTCCCGCCGCTCGTTCCTCGGCACCGGCGCGTTGGCCGCGTCGGCGCTCGCCCTCGCGGCCTGCTCGGGCGGGTCGACGACCGGGGGCGGGCCCGGTGGCGCCGGCTACCCGGTGACGATCCCGCACGCCTTCGGGTCCACGACGATTCAGTCGCCGCCGCAGCGCGTCGCGACGGTGAGCGCGGCGAACCAGGACGTGGCGATCGCGCTGGGCGTGGTCCCGGTCGTGATGCCGTTCTTCGAGTACGGCGGGGACGCCGACGGCGTGTTGCCCTGGGTGCGGGACGCGTTGCGCGGCAAGGAGATGCCGCGGATCGCGGGCCGCGCGCTGGAGCCCGTCGCGTTCGAGGAGACCGCCGCCGCGGCCCCGGACCTCATCCTCGCCACCTACTCGGGGCTGGACCGGGCCCAGTACGACACCCTGTCCCGCATCGCACCCGTCGTCGCCTACCCGGACGCGGCGTACGCCACGAGCTGGCAGGACCAGACCCGGATCGCGGGCCGCGCCCTGGGGAGGACGGCGGAGGCCGAGCAGCTCGTCGTCGCCACCCAGGCCCGGCTCGCGGCCGCGACCCGGGAGTACCCGCAGCTCGCGGGCGCCACGTTCGTCTACACGGGCGGGATGGACTCCGGGCAGCTGGGTGTCTTCCGGCCCACCGACGTCCGGGTGCGGCTGCTGGAGGACATGGGCCTGCGGTCGGCCCCGTTCGTCGAGGAGAACGCGCCCGCCGGGGACGCGGTCTACTACACGGTGAGCGGTGAGCTGCTCCCGCGCGTGCAGTCCGACCTGCTCGTCGGCTTCTTCGGCTCCCCGGACCTCGACGCCGCGTTCCGGGCCGAGCCCGCCGTCGCGACCATGCCCGCGGTGCGGGCGGGCGGCTACGCGCCGATCGTCGGGGCGGACCGGGTGGCGGCGAGCTCGAGCCCCTCGGTCCTGTCCATCCCCTGGGTGCTCGACGACTACCTGCCGATCCTCGCCGAGGCCGCCACCCGCTCCCGCCGCTGACCTGCGCCTCCGGCGCCCGTGCGTGGTAAGTGGTGCCAGAGCACCACTTACCACGCACGAGCGCCGCAGGTCAGCCGAAGACCAGGCGTTCGCGGCGGCGGTGGCCCGGGCGCAGGGCCGCGGCCATGATCGGCAGGAGCGGGCCCGCCTCCGCGCGGAGGGCGGCGAACTCCTCCGGGGTGGCGACGTCGAGGATCCGCGGGACCTGGAACGCGGCCCCGGGTCCGCCCGCCCTCCGCTGGACGCCCCTGGTCACCGCGTCCCACTCGGCGGCGGGCACGTACCGCTCGATGATCGGGAAGATCTCCCGCTCCTCGTCCGCGATGTGTTCGTCGAGGGTGTCGCGCAGCCGCGCGAGCCGCCCCGCCAGCGCGCCCGCCTGCGCGGGCAGCTCCGCGGACGGGCCGCGGACCAGCGCCGTCGACGCCTCCCGGACGTCTGCGAGCAGGGGGCCCAGGGCGGCGTGGTCGTCGGAGAGCCCGGTCAGGTCGGCCGCCGCACCCGCGTGCCGCTCGATGACCGGCCAGGCGATCTCGTCCTCGGCCAGGTGATGGTGGTGGATCTCCGCGCACAGCCCCCGGATCCAGGCGTCGAGCGCCTTGGCGCGCTTGGTCCCGATCGCGGCCCGCAGGTCCGCGAGCCGCTCCACCAGGGCGGTCAGCCGGTGCAGGTCGGTGCGCATCGTCCGGTGCAGCACGCGCAGCCCCAGCAGGTTCGGCGTCGTCGTGGGGCAGGACATGGTGGGCTCCTTCGTGGTCGGTGTCGCAAGCGTGCGACACCCCGCTTGGGTCTCACTTGTCACGAACTTGCGACGATTCTTGACCGGGCGGCCAGTCAGGCGTAGACCGGAGTCATCAGGGAAGAACCTCTGGAGGGAAGTGATCGCGATGAAGGCGTGGACGCGGTGGCAGGACTGGGTCGCTCTGGTGATCGGTGTCCTGGTGGCGCTGTCGCCCATCGTGGTGACCGTCAGTGCGGCGGCGGCGTGGACGCTCGTCGTGCTCGGTGTGGTGCTCGCGCTGACCGGGCTCTGGTCGCTCGCGCAGCCGGGCTCGGTGGCCAGTGAGTACGGGCACGGCGTGCTCGGCGTGCTGCTTTTCATCGCCCCGTGGGTGATGGGCTACAGCGACTTGACGGGCGCGTCGTGGACGAGCTGGGTCGGGGGTGCGCTCGCGGTGATCGTCGCCGCCACCGCGCTGCCCGCGGCCACCGCCGCGCACCGCGGCGTGACTGCCCACTGAGACGCAGCGACCGAGTGAAGGATCCCGCCTCCGGTGACACCGGGGGCGGGATCCTTCCGTCATTCCAGGGAGCGCGATGACCGACGCCCGGGACCGGATCCTCGACGCCGCGGAGGAGCTCTTCGCCGCCAAGGGGTTCGACGCCACGCCCACCTCGCGCATCGCCGCCCGGGCCGAGGTGCCCAAGGGGCTGGTGCACTACTACTTCGCCCGCAAGGTGGACCTGCTGTCCGCCCTGGTCGAGCGGCTTCCCGCGGAGCGGGTGGACCGGGCGGCCGTGGTGGTGGCGGGCGACGTGGAGCAGAGCCTGTGCCGCCTCGTCGCCGCGCTCGACGACCTGCTGGACTCCTCCGCCGTCCTGTCCCACCTGCTCTGGCGCGAAGCCGACACCCACCCGGCCGTCCGGGACGCCCTGCACGAGCGGTTCGACCGGATCGTCGGCGAGATCCGCGGCGTCCTGCTCGACGCGGGCGCCACGGGCGAGGTGGACAGCGCGGCCCTGCTCCTGGCCTCGGCCGTCAGCTACCGGCACTCCGTCGACCGGCACGCCCCGCAGCGCGTCGACATGGCCACCGAGCTGCGGTTCCTCGCCCGCGCGCTCACCAGGTCGGCGGAGTCTCGTCCCGCACCGGCGTGATCCCGACGGCGAGCAGCGGCGCCACCGCCGCCAGCGCGAACCCGGCGGCGTACCCCGTCGCGCCGATCAGTCCGCCGAGCACGACCGGGGTCAGCGACGACACGACGTTCTGCCCCGTGTTCTGGATCCCGAGCGCCTTGCCGGACCAGGCCGAGCCCGCGATCTCGGCGACGGCGGTGAACGCCAACCCGTTGTCCGCCACCGTGACCACGCCGCCGACCGCCAGCGCGACCACGGCCAGCCAGGGCGCGACGGCGTCCCCGAGGGCGAGCACCAACAGCACCAGGGTGGCACCCACGGCGAGCTGTCGCATCGGCCGCAGCCGCGACCGGGCGCGGTCCGACCACACACCGGTGGCGATGCGCCCCAACGCCCCCGCGATCTGCACCACCGCCATGAACGCCCCGGCCGCGGCCACGCCCCAGCCCTGCTGGCGCACGAGGTACTCGGTCCCGAACGCGGCGATGGCGAACTGCGGCACCACGAGCAGCGCGCTCGCGGCGTGGACCCGCCACAGCACGGGCGAGCGGTAGGGCGTGCCGACGGGGTGGGCGGCGTCCTGCGGCGGGCGCGCCGGGTCCCGGACCACCACTCCGACGAGCACGGCGGCCAGCAGGCACACCGCCGCCGGCACGATCAGCGCCGCGAACGGCCCCACCCGGGTGGCGAGCCCCGGCAGCACCAGCCCGGCGACCGCGACGCCCAAGGGCTGCGCGGTCTGCCGGATGCCCATCGCGAGCCCCCGCTCGGAGCGCGGGAACCATCCCATGATCATGCGCCCGTTCGCCGCGAACACCGAGGCGGCGGCCGCACCCCCGACCACCAGCAGGGTGAGCACCGCGGCGGGGGCGGTCGGCCCGGTCGCGACCGCGCCGACCGCCGCCGCGGTGAGCAGCAGTCCGGTCCCCATCACGCGGCGCTCCCCGAACCGGTCCGCGGCGGCGCCCCAGGCGATCAGGGTGAGCAGCAGTCCGGTCGTCGGGGCCGCGACGTAGACGCCGACCCCGGCGAGCGACAGGCCGAGGGTGTCCCGCAGGGTCGGTACCAGGAACGGAATGCCGTACACGAAGGCGCACGCGCCGGTCTGGGCGAGTACGCCGACTGCCAGCACCGCCCAGCGGCGCGAGGAGGGAGGCATGACGGCACGGTACTGCGCCGTACCAGGATCCGGGAAACGCATCCCAGAGTGTGAAATATCGAACTGATGTTCGACTGGTGCGCGTAGGGTCGGTCCCATGGATCTGGCGTGGCAGCCCTCGCTGCTCGACGGCCCCGCCGTCACCGTGGACCGGGAGTTCGGCGGCCTGGTCCGCCACGAGCTCGGCGCCGGAGCCTGGGTCGACATCGCGCCCGGTTGGCTCCAGGGCGCGGACGAGCTGTTCGACCGGCTCCTGCGCGACACCCCCTGGGGGCGGCGCGAGGTGCGGATGTACGACCGCACGCTGCCCGAACCCCGGCTGACCCACCGCTGGAGCCAGGCCCCGGAGCCGGTGCTCGCGGAGGCCACGGCCCTGCTGTCCGCCCGGTACGGGGTGGAGTTCACCCAGGTCGGGGCGAACCTCTACCGGGACGGCGCGGACAGCGTGGCCTACCACGGCGACCGGGTGGCCCGGGAGCGGGACACCGCGGTCGTCGCCCTGGTCTCGCTCGGCGGGGTGCGGCCCTTCCGGCTGCGCCCGCACGGCGGCGGCGCGTCCGTCGGGTTCCTACCCGGCCCCGGTGACCTGCTGGTCATGGGCGGGACCTGCCAGCGCACCTGGCAGCACGGCGTGCCGAAGGTGCGCACCGCCGCGGCCCGGATCAGCGTCCAGTTCCGCCACCTCTATTGACCCCACGCCGCGACGGCCGCCAGCGCGGGTTCCCGGATCTCGGCCGGGGCGCCGGACGCCTCGATCGAGGTCCGGGCCATGCCCGCCAGCTGCGCGTCCGACAGGCCCAGCGCGGTGCGCGCGAGCTCGTACTCGCCCAGCACGCCGGGGCCGAACAGCAGCGGGTCGTCGCCGTTGAGCGTGCAGCGCACCCCGGCGTCGAGCAGCCGGGCGAGGGGGTGGGCGTCGAGGTCGGGCACCACGTCGAGCATCACGTTGGAGGTGGGGCACACGTCCAGCACGATCTCCTCGGTGACCAGCCGCTCCACCAGGGCCGGGTCCTCGACGGCGCGCACGCCGTGGCAGATCCGCCGGGCGCCGAGCGCGTCGATCGCGCCGTGCACCGAGGCGGGCCCGGCGAGCTCGCCCGCGTGCGGGGCGCTGATCAACCCGGCGTCCCGCGCGAGGGCGAACGCCTCGGCGAACGGCTCGGGCGGGAACAGGGACTCGTCCGCCGCCAGGCCGAACGAGACCACCCCCGCGTCGGCGTAGCGCGCGGCCAGCTTCGCCAGCTCGACGGCCTCGGCGGGATCGAACTCCCGCAGCGCCGAGACCATGATGCCGCAGCCGATGCCCAGCCGGTCCGCCGCGACGCGCCCGGCGTCGATCACCAGCTCCAGCGCCTCCTCGGCGGAGCCGAAGCCGGGCAGGCCCGCGTAGCGCGGCGGGTAGAAGTGCGGTTCGATCCAGGCGGCCCCGTCGGCGGCCGCGTCCTCGACCACCTCGGTCACCAGCCGTCGCAGCTGCTGAGGAGTGTCGATCAGGGCGGACGCCGCCTTGTAGCGGTCGCCGAACTCGGTGAAGCCGCGGTAGCCGCGGATCGGCGGCACGTCGACCCCGGCGGTCGCGGCCAGCTCCGCGAGGGTGGCGGGACGCATCGCCCCCTCCAGATGGACGTGCAGGTGCGCTTTCGGCAGCGCGGCCAGATCAGCAGGGTCGGCGCTCATACCGTGGATCCTCCCGCGAAGACGTCGTCGAGCACGGACGTGTCGACGATCCGGCCTGCGTCCGGCAGCGGCGTGACCCCCGCGGCCTGGAACGCCGTGTAGATCGGCCCGGCCACCCGCGCCGGGTCGATGCGCATCAGCCCGGAGGACCGGGTGAGGTCGCTGGTGGTGAAGTCGATCTGCAGCTGGTTCTCCCGGATCTGCTGGTCGAGGTTCAGGCCCAGGTCGGCACCGAAGTCGGTGACGGCGAGCTTCGCCGCGACGGTCGGGTCGGCGGCGTTGTCCTGCCAGCCGCGGACGGTGGCCCGCATGAACCGCACCACGGTGTCCCGGTTGGCGTCCAGCCAGGAGCGTTGGCTGCAGAGCATCCCGGCGTACTGCGGCAGCCCCATCGACTCGTAGGTCGTGACGAAGAAGTCCCGGTCCGCGACCAGGCCCTGCTGCTCCAGGTAGATCGGCTGGTTGGTAGCGAAACAGGTGTAGACGTCCCCCTGGCCCTCCAGCAGCGGGCTCGGCTCGAACCCGGCCGGGATGAAGGTGTAGTCGAGCGGGACGCCCGCCAGCCGCATCGCGGCCTCGATGTAGGGCTGGACGCCCTGCTGGCCGAGGACGCGGGCCCCGACCAGGTCGGCCGCCGACCGGACCGGCCGCGCGGCCAGCGACAGCACCGCGGACGGGGCGCTCTGGAACATGGCGCCGTAGGTCACGAAGTCGTTGCCCTCGTTCACCGCGGACAGGAACGCCTGCATCGCCACCGGGACCGCGATGTCGGCCCCGCCTGCGGCCAGGGTGGCGGTGGGCTGCGGGGCGTTCGGGCCGCCGGGCAGGAAGTCGATCTCGAGTCCCTCGTCGGCGTAGTACCCGCGGTCCTGGGCGATCCAGAACCCGGCGAACTCGACGTTGGTGATCCAGCCGAGGGCGACCCGGACCGGGGTCGTCCCCCCACCGCCCGCGGTGTCGCCCCCGCCGCAGGCGGCGAGCACCGAGGGTCCGAGGGCGAGGCCGAGACCGGCGAGTCCGGCGGTGCGCAGCAGTCGGCGGCGCGACCAGGGGGACGGGTCGATGAGGTCGACCATGAGGGAGCTCCTGTCTGGTGGGGGAGGTCAGGTCATCCGGGCGAGGCCGCGGCGTTCGACGGCGCGGGCCCCGACGAAGCAGGCCACCGACACCACCGTCGCGACGAGCGCGGTGCCCCACGCCCGCTCGGGCTGGTAGAAGCTCACCGACTGGGCGAACAGCACGCCGAGCCCGCGGCCGCCCATGAGGTACTCGGCGAGCATGGCGGCCAGCACCGCGGACGGGGCGGTCAGCCGGAACGCGACCAGCAGCCCGGGCACCGCGTGCGGCAGCAGCAGTCTGCGCAGCACGGTGATCCGGGAGGCGCCGAGCACGGCGAAGACGTCCGACGTCGAGCGGGGCGCGTCCCGCAGCCGGGCGGCGACGAACACGAAGGCCGGGAAGAAGGACACGATCGTCGTGATGACCAGGACGGTCTGCCATCCGTAGCCGAACACCCTGGCGAGCACCGGGATCATCGCCACGACCGGCACGGACCGCATGATCAGCGCGATCGGCGTCGTCATCCCGGAGACCAGCGGCGAGGTCCACACCGCGACCGCCAGGGCCACCCCCGCCGTCATCCCGGTGAGCAGCCCGGCCGCGGACATGCCGAGGGTGGCGAGCAGATCGGGCAGGTAGGCGCCCGGGTTCCCGACGACGTCCGCCACCACCTCGCCCGGCTGCGGCACCACGATCCGGTTGTAGCCGTTGAGCGACGCCCACAGCTGCCAGCCGACCAGCAGGGCGGCGATCGTCCAGTACCGCGACACCAGGCGGCGCACGACCCCGCCGGTCCGGGGCGCGGGCCTGCGGACGGGCGCGGCCGCCCGGGCGCGCACGATCCGCTCGGACTCCTCGGCGAGGGTCACGTGAACCTCCGGGTGACCCACCCGCGCAGCGCGACGAGCAGGACGTAGGCGGCGAGGGACAGGACCGCCGCGCTGAGCGCGGCCGACCACAGCAGCGGGATCTGGACGTTCTGCATCGCGCTGACCAGCAGCACCCCGAGCCCGCGCCGGGCGCCGAACCACTCGCCGATCACCGCGCCCAGCACGGCGGCGGGCGCGGCCAGGGTCAGCCCGTCGACGATCGTCGGCAGGCCCGCGGGCAGCTGCAGCCGCAGGACCGTGCTCAGCCGGGAGGCGCCGAGCACCGCGAAGACGTCCCGGCCCGCCCGCGCCGTCGAGGCCAGCGCGGAGGTCGCCGCGACGAACACGGCGAACCCGGCGGCCAGGGCGGCGATCACCGTGGACGTCCCCTCCCGGCCGACCGTGGTGACCAGCAGCGGGGCCAGCGCGATCAGCGGCACCGCGTGGACGACGGCGGCCAGCCGGTCCAGGCCGGGGCCCGCGGCGGGCAGCAGGGCGCCGAGCAGCGCGAGCGCCAGGGCGCCGAGCCCGCCCACGACGAAGCCGATCGCCGCGGCCGTGCCGGTCGCCGCCAGGGCGCGGCCGAGCAGGGTCTGCGCGGTCGGGCTCGCGAGGTAGTCCACGACGTCCGTCACGGTGGGCCACGCGGCCCCGGCGAGCCCCAGCCTGCCGATCGCGTCCGCGGCGACGACCAGCAGGACGATCCCCGCGACCGCGGGCAGCACGGTCCGGCGGGACGGTCGGGCGAGCAGGGTGCTCATGCGGCCGCGTCCGAGTGACCCGGCTCGTCCGACTCGTCGAGCAGCCGGGTGAGCCGGTCGACGATCTCGTGGAAGGCCGGATCCCGGGTGACCTCCGTGCGGCGGGGGCGTGGGAAGTCGATCGATTCGGTGTGCCGCACCCGACCCGGGCGCCCGGTCATCACGACGACCCGGTCGGCGAGCAGCACGGCCTCGTCGACGTCATGGGTGACCAGCAGGGTCGTGATCCGCTCCTCGGCCCAGATCCGCGCCAGCTCGAGGTTCATCCGGCGCCGGGTCACCGCGTCGAGGGCCCCGAACGGCTCGTCCAGCAGCAGGACGTCCGGGGTGAGCGCGAGTGCTCTGGCGATCGCGACCCGCTGGCGCATCCCGCCGGAGAGCTGGCGCGGTCGCGCGTCGGCGAACCCGGTCAGCCCGACGAGCTCGAGCAGCTCGTCGACCCGCGCGGTGTCGACGGGGCGGCCCGCCACCTTCCACGGCAGCTCCACGTTCGCCCGCGCGCTCGCCCACGGCAGCAGCGCGTGCTCCTGGAACGCCACGCCGAGGCGGTGCCCGCGGACCAGGTCGGCGGGCCTGGCGCCCTCGATCGTCACGGTCCCCTCGGACGGGGTGTCCAGTCCCGCGACCAGCCGCAGGACCGTCGACTTGCCGCATCCGGAGGGGCCGAGAACGGCCACGAACTCGCCGTCGGCGATCTGCAGGTCGAACCGGTCCAACGCGCGCACCGCGGTTCCGCGACGCAACGGGAACTCCTTGACGACGGACTGCAGAGCGATCGCAGGTTGCGACATCGGGCTCCCTGACGTGTGCGTGGTGAATCAGTCGGTTCACTCCACGGTAGGGAGTGGTCGTTGCGGGGGTGTTGCCGGCGCGGCGCCCTCGGGTAACCGCCCGGGCCGTGAGTACCGTGTGGGCCATGGGAACGGGTGTCGAGCGCGATCGGCTGCTCGGGCTGGTCGCCGACTACGTGCTCGAACACGGGATCGCCGAGCTGACCCTGCGCAGGCTCGGCGCGGCCATCGGGACCAACAACCGGATGCTGCTGTACTACTTCGGCTCCAAGGAGCAGCTCGTCGAGCAGTCCCTGATGGCGGCGTCCGCGCGGTTCCCGCTGTTCGCGGCGGCCATGCGGGGGCTGGACGACCCGGGTCCGCTGCAAGAGCGCCTGGAGCGCTGCTGGGCGGGCATCGCGGCGGCCGAGAACCACCCCTTCCATCGCCTGTTCTTCGAGGTCTACGGGGTGGCCCTGCACCAGCCGGGCCGCTTCGACGGGTTCCTGGCCCGGGTCGGGCACGACTGGGTCAACCTGCTGGCTGCGCAGCTCCGGGCCGAGGGGGTGCCCGACCCGGAGGCCGCGCGGCTGGGCCGCGAGATCGTGGCGTTGTGGCGCGGCCTGCAGTTCGACCTGCTCAGCACCGGGGACGCCGAGGGGGTCGCCGCCACCCATTCGGCGGCCGCCGCGACGTTCGCCGAACGCTGCGCCCGGGTCGCTCAGCCCGCGAGCTGAGCCGCCGGGTCGGTCGGGGTGAGGATGTCCAGCACCCGGTGCGGCACCGCCACCGCCGACCGGGTCCAGCCCCAGATCGAGTAGAGCAGCCGGGCCGGGTCGGAGTAGCCGTGCCTGCCGTGGAACATCCGGTAGTTGTCGACCACGGCCATCTCGCCCGACTCCATCCGGAAGCGGGTGCCGGTGTCCCGGGCCTCGATCACGGCGTCCAGCCAGGCGCGCACGTGCGGCCACTGCTCGGCCTCGTCCGGGCCCAGGACGGGGGCGAGGTAGGGGTGGTGGCGCACCTGCGGGCGGCCCGCCGGCGTCGTGCGGAGCACCGGCGAGAACGCGGACTGCGGGAAACCCGGTTCGGAGTGGTCGATCGGGACCGTGCGGAGGAACTCGGCCACCGGTGCGGGCAGCAGGTCCATCAGGGCGAGACCGTCGATCAGGAAGTTGTCGCCGCCGTCCGCCGCGGGTCGGGCCTGGAGCAGGAACAGGCGGTCCGGGGCCTCGTCGCCGAAGGCGAACCCGTCGTTGTGCGGCGGCATCGGCACGGTGGTGTCGCTGCTGAGCATGCGCTTGCGACCGCGGGCGTCGGCGGGCTGGCGCTCGACCTTCGCGCCCTCGACCTCCGAGCGGGCACGGGTCGCCTCGATCTGGCGGCCGATCCGGACCAGCTCGTCCCCGAGCATCGCGCGGCCGAAGTCCATGGCGGCGTCCTCGGAGTCGATGCCCGTGACCAGGGCGGCCCCTTCGGCGTCGACGACCTCGCGGGCCTCCTCGGGCGACGTCACGCGGCGCGGGACGACGGCGGCGGAACCGTAGGACATGGTGACCTCCATCTGAACCAGTTGGTTCAATGGACGCTACGGCCTCGTCGTGACGACGGTGTTACCTGCGGGGGCACTATTCTGCGCGGATGCAGCGCAAGATCGGCGTGATGGGCGGGACCTTCGATCCCATCCACCACGGCCACCTCGTGGCCGCGAGCGAGGTGGCGGACCGCTTCGCACTGGACGAGGTGATCTTCGTCCCGACCGGGGACCCCTGGCAGAAGTCCGGCAAGGACGTCAGCCCCGCCGAGGACCGGTACCTGATGACGGTGGTGGCCACCGCGTCGAACCCGCGGTTCTCCACGAGCCGGGTGGACATCGACCGCAGCGGGCCCACCTACACCGCCGACACCCTCACCGACCTGCACTCCCGGCTGCCGGACGCCGAGTTCTACTTCATCACCGGCGCGGACGCCCTGTCCCAGATCCTGTCCTGGCACAAGGTCGAGGAGATGTTCAAGCTGGCGCACTTCATCGGCGTCACGCGGCCGGGGTACGAACTCGTCGACGGTCACCTGCCCAAGGGCTCGGTCACCCTCGTCGAGGTCCCCGCCATGGCGATCTCCTCGACGGACTGCCGCGAGCGCGTCGCCGCGGGCCGCCCGGTCTGGTACCTCGTGCCCGACGGGGTGGTGCAGTACATCACCAAGCGCAGGCTCTACCAGCCCTAGTCCATCCCGTTCGACAGGACGAGCGCTTCGCCCGACCTCAGCCGGACCCGGTCGGTGACCAGGGCGAACACGGCGTCGGCCACCTCGCTCGGGGTGAGCAGGCCGGGGCGGGGTCGGCCTGCGGCGAACACCGCCTCGGCGTCGGCGCGGGTCGGCTCGGCCAGGTCCGGGCGGACCATCCGGTAGACCTCGTCGTGCAGGGTCATCGGCGTGCCCACCCCCGCGGGCATCACGGCGTGCACGACGATCCCGTGGTCGGCCACCTCGAAGGCCAGGGACTTGACCAGGGCGGCGACGCCCGCCTTGGCCGCGGCGTAGTGGGCGGAGTTCCGCGCCCCGGTCGTCGCCACGATCGACGAGGTGGCCACCAGGCGTCCGGAGCCCTGCGCGACGAGGTGGGGGAGCACGGCCCGGAAGGTGTGGAAGACCCCGGTCAGGTTGACGTCCAGCATGGTCCGCCACACCTGCGGGCTCATGTCCGCCAGCGGGGAGCCGGTGGCGATGCCCGCGTTGGCGACCACCACGTCGAGCCGCCCGAGCTGGGCGATCCCGCGCGCCACGACGTCCTCGACGGCGCCGAGGTCGCGCACGTCGGCCCGCACCGCCACGCACCGCCGGTCCAGCGCCTCCACCTGGCGCACGGTCTCCGCCAGGTCGCCCGGCGCCGCGGCGGCGTAGCGCACGGTCTCCACCGGCGCGGCGACGTCACAGACCACGATGTCCGCGCCCGCCCGGGCGAGCCGCACCGCATGCGCCCTGCCCTGCCCCCGGGCACCCCCGGTGATCAGCGCGACCCGCCCCGCCAACGCGCCGTCGTCCCTGTCGTGCCTGTCGGCCCCGTCGTTCATGACCTGCCGACCGGTCCCGAGCCGGGATCTCATCGGACCTGACACACTGTGCGGCGACGAACCGGTGAAAGGAAGTGCCCGAGTGACGGCAACGGCGGAGGCGATCGAGATCGCCCGGGTCGCGGTGGCGGCCGCGGCCGACAAGCTGGCACAGGACATCGTGGTGCTGGACGTCTCGGGGCAGCTCGTGATCACCGACTGCTTCGTGGTGGCCTCGGCGCCCAACGAACGCCAGGTCCAGGCGATCGTCGACGGGGTCGAGGAGAAGCTGCGCGAGCACGGCGTGAAGCCCACCCGACGGGAGGGCACCCGCGAGGGCCGCTGGGTCCTGCTGGACTACACGGACGTCGTGGTGCATGTGCAGCACACCGAGGAGCGTGGGTTCTACGGCCTCGACCGGCTCTGGAAGGACTGCCCGACCATCGACTTCCCGGAGCTGACTCCGTGACACTGCGCCGGGTCGTCCTGCTCCGGCACGGTCAGACGGACTACAACGTCGCCGGGCGGATGCAGGGGCACATCGACTCGCAGCTGACCGAGGAGGGTCGCGCGCAGGCGGTCCGGGCCGCCCCGGTCCTGGCCACCATGCCGTTCGACCGCATCGTGTCCTCGGACCTCACCCGGGCCGTCGACACGGCGAACACGGTGGCCGAGGCGATCGGACTGCCCGTCAAGCTGGACCCGCGGCTGCGCGAGACGCACCTCGGGGAGTGGCAGGGGCGCAGCGTCGCCGAGGTCGAGATCGACTACCCCGGCCAGATCACGGACTGGCGCGGCGACCCGCGCTGGACCCCGCCCGGCGGGGAGTCCCGCGTGGCCGTGGTCGAGCGGTCGCTGCCGGTCGTCGCGGAGATCGACGCGGACCTGGCGGGCGAGCCCGGCGAGCAGTCCGTGCTGCTCGTGGCGCACGGCGGGATGATCGGCGGGCTGGTGTCGGGCCTGCTGGACCTGCCGGAGAGCGTCTGGCCGATCATCGGCGGGATGGGCAACTGCAAGTGGGCGGTCGTGGCGCGGCGCGCGGACCACCCGCGCTGGCGGCTGTCCGGGTACAACATCGGTGTCACCTGAGCTGCTCGTCCTCGCCGACTCCCTCGCCTTCCACGGCCCCGAGCGGGCCGAGCCCGCCGACCACCCGGACGTCTGGCCGAACGTCGCCGGCCGCGCCCTGGGCGTCGACGTCGAGCTCGTCGCGGGCATCGGCTGGACCGCCCGGCACGCCTGGCAGGCGATGATCTCCGACCCGCGCGTGTGGGCGGCGGTCCCGCGGGCGTCGGCCCTGGTCCTGGGCCTGGGCGGGATGGACTCGCTGCCCTCCCCGCTCCCGACGGCGGTGCGCGAGCTGATCCCGGTCCTGCGGCCGGAGTCGGTGCGGCACACCGTCCGCGCCGGGTACCTGCGCGCCCAGCCGCGGCTGTCCCGGTACGCGCCGCCCGCCCTGCCCGCCCGGCTCACCGTCGCGTACCTGGAGCGGTGTCGGGCGGGGTTCGCGGCGCTGCGCCCCGACGTCCCGGTGGTCGCCCTGCTGCCCTCGGTCCATCGGGCCGCGATCTACGGCGGGCATCACCGTGGCCGCGCCGCCGCCGAGCGGGCGACCCGGGAGTGGGCCGCGGCCCACGGGGTCCGGGTGCTGGACGTCGGCGCGCTGGTCGCCGCGCACGTCCTCGGCGGCCACGGCAACCCCGACGGGATGCACTGGGGCTGGGCCGCCCACCGCCGCGTCGGTGAGACGCTCGCCGAGCTTCTCGACGATCTCCGGTCGGGCACGTAGGTTGCCCGACATGTCGACCGTCGCCGTGGTCACCGACTCCACGGCCGATCTGCCCGCCGCCCTCGCCGACCGCGTCCACGTCGTCCCGCTGGAGGTGCGGCTGGGCAGCCGCGTGGTGCGCGACGGCGTCGACATCGGCCCCGGCGAGCTGAGCGCGGCCATCGCCGACCGCAGGCTGCACGTGCAGACCTCGCGCCCGACCCCGGAGGCGTTCGCCGAGCTGTACCGCTCGCTCCTGGACTCGGGGGCGTCCGAGGTGGTGTCGGTGCACCTGTCCCGCGAGCTGTCCGGGACCTGGGACGCGGCCCGGCTCGCCGCGCAGGAGGTCGACGCCGGGCGGGTCCGGGTCGTCGACTCCCGCGCGATGGGCATGGGGCTGGGGTTCGCGGTGCTGGCCGCTTCGCGTGCCGCGCTCGCCGGGGCGCCCGCCGCGCTCGTGGAGGAGGCGGCGGCCGCGGTCGCCGCCCGCTGCCGGGTGATCTTCAGCGTCGACGAGCTGGACCGGCTGCGCCGCGGCGGCCGGATCGGCGCGGCGGCCGCGCTGCTGGGCACGGTCCTTGCGGTGAAGCCGTTGCTGCACCTCGTGGACGGGCGGATCACCGTGCTGGAGAAGGTGCGGACCGCCGCCCGCGCGACGCAGCGCCTGGTGGAGCACGCCGTCGAGGCCGCCGGGGAGTGTGCGGACCTCGCCGTCCACCACCTCGGGGTGCCCGACCGCGCCGCGGATCTCGCTGCGCGCCTCCGGGAGCGGCTGCCGGGGTCGCCCGAGCCGGTGGTGTCCGAGATCAGCGCGGTGATCGGGGCGCACGTGGGGAACGGGGCGTTGGGGGTCGTGGTGGTGCCGCGGTCGGCCCCGCCCCAGTCTGCCTGACGGGACCGACACCGTCGGGGCGGCGGCGCTCCCGGGCCCGCAGTTGTCCCCACCCCGCCCCGCGCATCCACAGATCTCCGCCGACTCCGGGATCCGGTCCGTCGTCGGCCTAGCGTCGAGGCGTGGCCCGCAGACCTCCTCGTGACGACTCGGCGGCGCGTCTGTCCGCGCTGCTGGGCACTCCCGTGGGTCGGGTCGCCACCGCGGCGCCGGTCCCGCGCGCGCCCCTGCCCGCGTCGTTGCGGCCCGCCTTCGCGAACCCGACGGCGTTCGGCGCGGAACAGGACACCCTCCCGCTCCGGCTCGATGCGGTCCTCGCCGCGCACCCCACCGATCCGCGGGCCGATCTCGCGCGCCGGGTGGGGGAGGCCGCGCCGCGGGTGCTGGGGACGCCCGACTGGAATGTCCGTGGAGCAGGTGCTGCGGGCCCGGGTGCCGCTGGACCGGACGCGGCCGGGCCGGATGAGCCGGGGGCGGACGACCCCGGGCGGTTCGAGGCGGGGTGGGGCGAGCCCCGGCGAGACCGGGTGGGGTGGGGCGGGGCTGGGCGGCACGGCTCGGACGGGTCGGAGTGGGGTGAGCCCCCGCCGGGCGGCGGCGGGTCGGGGGGTTCGGCGCACGTTCCCGGTGGGCGGCCGAGCTGGGCGGGCCGGGTGGCGCAGCGGTGGGTGCCCGCGGGATGGCGGGGCGCCCGGCTCGATCCCGGGCGGCTCGGCGCGGCGGCCCTGGTCCTCGTCGCGGCCGCCGCCGCGGTGGTCGCCGCCGTCGGGGTGTGGAGCGGCCGGCCCCAGCCCGAGCCCATGCCCGCGCTGCCCGCGGTGTCGTTGGCGGATCCCACGCCCAGCACGGCGCCCGAGGCCGCTGTGCCTGCCGAGCTCGTCGTGAGCGTGTCCGGCAAGGTGGCCCGTCCCGGCCTGCTCCGGCTCCCGGACGGCTCCCGGGTCGCGGACGCGGTGGAGGCGGCGGGCGGCGCGCTCCCGGGCACCGATCTCAGCACCCTCAACCTGGCCCGCCGGTTGGCGGACGGGGAACAGGTCGCGGTCGGCGTCGCCCCGGCACCGGAGGACGCCGGCTCGACCGGGCCCTCGGCTACGGGGGCGGCGGGTGCCGCGGGGGTGGGTGGCAAGGTCGATCTGAACCGCGCGACCCTCGAGCAGCTCGACGCGCTGCCCGGCGTCGGCCCGGTCACGGCCCAACGCATCCTGGACTGGCGCGCCGCCCACGGCCGCTTCGCCCGCGTCGACCAGCTGCGCGAGGTCGACGGGATCGGAGAAGGCCGCTTCGGGAAGCTCAAGGACCTGGTGACGGTGTGAGCGGGCGATCCGGCGCGGGCCGGCCCGGCGGGGGCGTCGGGGCACGGGGGCGTGGCGCTCCCGCGGACGATCCGCGCGCCCGGCCCGATCTCCGCCTGGTGCCGGCCGCGCTGGCCGCGTGGGCCGCGGTGTCGGCCGCGCTCCTGGGCGGGCCGGGCGCCGGCGTGATCGCCTGCGCGGTGGCCGCGGTGGCCCTCCTGGCGGTGCGGGGGCGGCGGCTGCCCCCGCGCGTCCGTGCGGCGGTGCTCGCGGCAGCGGGCTGCGCACTCGCGGTGGGGGTGCCCGCCGTCGTCGCGGTCTGGCAGGTGCAGGACCATCCGCTGCGCGCGGCGGCCGAGCGCGGCGCGAGCGCCACCCTGAGGGTGGTCCTCACCGACGATCCCCGGCTGCTGCGCAGCCCGATCCCCGGCGAGGCGCGGGTCCTCGTGCCCGCGGACCTGGTCGCCGCGGTGTCCGGCGCGGGGGAGTGGCGCACGGGTGGGCGCGTGCTGCTGCTCGCCCCCGCCGAGGGCTGGCAGGGTCTGCTCCCCGGGCAGGAGGCGGTCGCGCAGGGCCTGCTCGCCCCGGCGCAGCGGTCGGACCTCACCATCGCCGTCCTCCGGGTCCGCGGCGCGCCGACGACGATCGACGAGGAGCCCTGGTGGCAGGCGGCGGCGGGCGGGCTGCGCAGCGGCCTGCGGGAGGCGGCCCGGGTGCTCCCGGAGTCCTCCGCCGGGCTGCTGCCCGGGCTCGCCGTGGGGGACACCCGACACCAGACCGTGGAGGTCGAGGAGGACTTCCGGGCCGCGGGCCTCACGCACCTGACCGCGGTGTCCGGGGCCAACCTCGTGATCGTCGGCGGGGCCGTCCTCGGCCTGCTGCGGCTGCTGCGGGCCGATCCCCGCGTCGCCGCGGCGGCGGCCGCCGTGGCCGTGGTCGGGTTCGTCGTGCTGGCGCGGCCGAGCCCGAGCGTGGTCCGCGCGGCGGTGATGGGCCTGATCGTGCTGCTCGCCCTGGGGCTGGGCCGCGGCCGCAGCGCCGTGCCCGCGCTCGCCGCGGCCGTCCTGGTCCTGCTGCTGCGCGATCCCGCGCTGGCGGTGGACGCGGGTTTCGCGCTGTCCGTGCTGGCCACGGGCGCGCTGGTGCTCGTCGCGCCGGGATGGGCCGCGGCGCTGCAGCGGCGCGGGGTGCCGCAGGCCGCCGCGGAGATGCTGGTGGTGCCCGCGGCGGCCTGCCTGGCCACCGCACCGCTCATCGCCGGGCTGAGCGGCCAGGTCAGCCTGCTCACGGTCCCGGCGAACCTGCTGGTCGTCCCGGCCGTGCCGGTTGCGACGGTGCTCGGGGTGCTCGCCGCGGTGGTCTCGCCGGTGTCGCCCGTCCTCGCGGAGCTGTGCGCGTGGCTGTCCGGCCCCGCCGTCGGATGGCTGGTCCTGGTGGCGGACCGGGCCGCCGCGGTGCCCGGCGGGGTGGTGCCCTGGCCCGCCGGGATGCTCGGGGCGCTGCTGCTCACCGCGGCCCTGCTGGGCCTGGTGGTCGCGTTCCGGTTCCGCAGGTCGCGGCTGGTGGTGCTGGCGGTCCTGCTCGGGCTGGCGCTCGTGCTGCTGCCCACCCGGGTCCTGCGGCCGGGCTGGCCGCCGCCCGGCTGGGTGGCCGTCGCGTGCGACGTGGGCCAGGGAGACGCCCTCGTCCTCGCCACGGGCGAGCCCGGCCGCGCGGTGCTGATCGACGTCGGCCCCGAGGACGGTCCCGTCGACGCGTGCCTGCGCAGGCTGGGGGTCGAGTCGCTCGCGTTGGTGGCGCTGAGTCACCTGCACGCCGACCACGTCGGCGGCCTCGCCGGGGCCCTGCGCGGCCGGTCGGTCTCGGCGATCGCGCTGGGCGCGTCCCACGAGCCGGAGTCGGCGGTCCGTCGGATCGCGGCCCGGGCCCGGGAGGCGGGGGCCGGTCTCGTGGAGCTGACCGTCGGACGTCGGCTGGAGTGGCGGGCGCTCACCCTGGAGGTGCTCGCCGCGGGCGGGCGCGAGGACATCGACGAGGAGGACGGCACGGCGGTCAACAACACCTCGGTCGTGGTGCGGGCGACCACGCCCGCCGGGCGCATCCTGTTCACCGGTGACATCGAGCTGGAGGCGCAGGCGGAGCTCGTGGCGAGCGGCGCGGACCTGCGTGCGGACGTGCTCAAGATGCCGCACCACGGCTCCCGCTACACCAGCCGCGAGTTCCTGGGCGCCGTCGCACCGCGTGCGGTGCTGGTCAGCGTGGGGGCGGGCAACTCCTACCGCCACCCGAACCCGGGCCTGATGGACCTGCTGGCCGGAGCCGGGGTCGCGGTGCGCCGTACGGACCTCGGCGGCGACGTGGCGGTCACCGCGGACGACGGGCTCGTCGAGCGGGGCGACCCGCTGCCCGCGCCGCGCGGCACCCGCCCCGTCCGCGAACGCGAACGGGCCCCGGGAACGCGTCCCGGGGCCCGTCGGCGGCGTGGCTCAGCGGTTCTCGAGCGCCTCGCGCACGGCCTTGCTCGTGGAGGGCACGGTGGCGGTCGGGCCCACCTGGCCGGACACCGCGTCCAGCGTCTTGAGCCCGTCGCCGGTGATCAGCAGGACGGTCTCG
The DNA here is from genome assembly GCF_021728735.1 of Pseudonocardia sp. WMMC193. NCBI lineage: Bacteria > Bacillati > Actinomycetota > Actinomycetes > Pseudonocardiales > Pseudonocardiaceae > Pseudonocardia > Pseudonocardia sp. WMMC193. The sequence goes on from NZ_JAKKDO010000003.1 coordinate 388,215, forward strand.
GCGTCCCGGTCGATCCTGCCCTCGTCGATCAGCTTCTTGGCGGTCGCCACGGTCACGCCGCCCGCGGTCTCGGCGAACACGCCCTCGGTGCGGGCGAGCAGCCGGATGCCGTCGCGGACCTCGTCGTCGGTCACGTGGCCGACGGCACCGCCGGTGCGGCGCACCGAGTCGAGGACGTACGGGCCGTCGGCGGGGTTGCCGATCGCCAGCGAGCGGGCGATGGTGTCCGGCTTGACGGGCTGGATGACGTCGTGTCCCGCCTCGAACGCGGTCGCGACCGGGGAACAGCCCGCCGCCTGCGCGCCGAAGATCCGGTAGGGCTTGTCGTCGACCAGGCCGAGCTTGACGAACTCGCCGAAGCCCTTGTCCACCTTGGTCAGCTGCGAGCCGGAGGCGACGGGGATGACGATCTGGTCGGGGAGCCGCCAGCCGAGCTGCTCGGCGACCTCGTAGCCCAGGGTCTTGGAGCCCTCGGCGTAGTACGGCCGGACGTTGACGTTCACGAACGCCCAGTCCTCGTGCTCGGCGGCCAGCTCCGTGGCGAGCCGGTTCACGTCGTCGTAGTTGCCGTCGACGGCGAGCAGCGTGCCGCCGTAGACGGCGGTGGTGGTGATCTTGGCCTGCTCCAGGTTGGACGGGATCAGCACCACGGAGTCCCACCCGGCGCGGGCCGCGGCGGCGGCCACGGCGTTCGCCAGGTTGCCGGTGGAGGGACAGCACAGCACGGAGAAGCCCAGCTCGCGGGCGGCGGCGAGGGCTACGGCCACGACCCGGTCCTTGAAGGAGTGGGTGGGGTTCCCGGTGTCGTCCTTGATCCACAGCTTGCGGACGCCGAGCTCGGCGGCCAGCCGGTCCGCCTCGATGAGCCGGGTCAGGCCGGGCTCGGTGTTCGGGTGCTCGCGCACGTTCTTCGGAACGGGGAGCAGGTCCTGGTAGCGCCAGATCGACTTGGGGCCCGCCTCGATGGAGGCGCGGGTGACCGTCGGGAAGTCGTAGGCGATCTCGAGCGGTCCGAAACACTCGCTACAGGCGAACTCGGCGGCCAGCGGAGCCTCGTGCCCGCACTCGCGACAGGACAGCGCGCGGGCCGAGCCCAGGTCGTAGGAGGTGCCCGTAGGCGTGTCAGCAGTGAGAGTCATCAGATCTCCTCATCTGTCCCGCTCGCGCGGGCCGGAATTGGCACCTGGTCCGTCGACGTGCGCACACTCCGAACGTGTGCAGCGCGGATCGTCGTTCGACGCCGGTTGCCGGGGCTTCAACGGGCCGTTCCCTCTGCCCCTCTGGATGAGCCATGTGCAGTTGTGCCCCGCCCGCGGGATCGACCCGGCGGGTGCGGACGTCCGGAGATCCGGATGTCGGCCAGGTTACGTCACCCGCGCGCCCCTCGGCCAGGTGAACCTCACATCCGAGAGCCGGCTCACGCGGCAGGCTCGGGCTGCGCGCGGATCGTCGGTGCCGTGCGGGACGATGGTCGGGTCCGCGGCCCGCCCCTGGCGGGTCCCCGTCCGCCGGAGGTCCGCCGTGCCCGCCACGAAGCCACCCGCCCCGCTGCAGCTCGTCGTGGGCGAGGAGGAGCTACTGGTCGAGCGGGCCGTCTCCGAGATCATCCGGTCCGCGCGCGCGGCCGACCCCGAGACGGACGTCCGGCGGCTGCGGCCGTCCGAGGTCACGGCCGGGGAGCTGGTCGGGCACCTGAGCCCGTCGCTGTTCGCCGAGTCGCGGGTCGTGGTGATCCAGGGGGCGCACGAGGCCGCGAAGGAGCTCGCCGCCGCGATCCTCGCCTACGGGCGGGCCCCCGAGGAGGGGATCGTGCTGGTCGCGGTGCACGCCGGCGGGGCGCGCGGCAAGCAGCTGGCGGACGACCTGCGCGCGCTCAAGGCCGTGGTCACCCGGTGCGACAAGCTCACCCGGGCCGAGGAGCGGGCCGAGTTCGTGCGCGCGGAGGCACGCCGCGCGGGCGGGTCGATCACCGCGGACGCGGTGTCGGTGCTGCTCGAGGCGGTCGGCTCGGACCTGCGGGAACTCGCCGCGGCCACCGGGCAGCTGGTGTCGGACAGCGGCGGCCGGGTCGACGGCGACGCGGTCCGCCGCTACCACCGGGGGCGGGCCGAGTCCTCCGGCTTCGCGGTGGCGGACAAGGCCGTCGCGGGGGACCGGGCGGGGGCGTTGGAGGCGTTGCGCTGGGCCCTGGTGCTCGGGGTGGCGCCGGTGCTGGTCGCGGACGCCCTGGCGGACGCGGTGCGCACGCTGGCGAAGGTCGGCTCGGCCGGTCGCGGCGACCCCAACCGCATGGCCCAGAGCCTGGGCATGCCGCCGTGGAAGATCCGCAAGGCCCAGGGGCAGGTGCGTTCCTGGCGACCGGCGGGCCTGGCCGTCGCCATCGCCGCGACCGCGCAGGTGAACGCGGACGTGAAGGGCGCGGCCGCGGACCCGGGCTACGCCCTGGAACGCGCCGTCCTCGCCGTCGTCGACGCCCGCGGCACCGGCTGACCCCCGGCGAACAGCGCGTTCGCCCATACCTAGCGAGCGAACGCGCCGTTCGCCGTCGGACCGGGTCCGGCGGATCGGGCTGCCGACACGACGACGGCGCTGCCCCACGGGAAAGGGCAGCGCCGTCGTCAGTCGCTCACAGGAGGGAGCGCGAACCACGCCCCGTGGGGCGCGGGTGGTCTCAGGCGGACAGCTCGGCGGCGCGCTTGGCGATCGCCGACTTGCGGTTCGCGGCCTGGTTCTTGTGGATGACGCCCTTGCTGGCGGCCTTGTCGAGGGCCTTGGCGGCGTTCTTCTGCAGCTGCACGGCCTTCTCGGTGTCGCCGGCCTCCGCAGCCTCGCGGAACTTGCGGATCGCGGTCTTGACCGAGGACTTGACCGACTTGTTGCGCTGCCGGGCCTTCTCGTTGGTCTTGACGCGCTTGATCTGGGACTTGATGTTCGCCACGCTGGTTGTTCCTCAGTCTTTTCGGGTTCTCGTCGTCTGTGCCGGCTCCGGCGATCCGCGAGCGGTTCTGGACCGATGCGAGCGAGCACGCCGAGCACTCGACGATCCATGCTACAGACCGGGCCGCGGGCCCCCGCAGGCGGACCCGTTTACCCGGACGTTGCACGTGTCTGTCTGGCTCACGCTGCGACGAACGGTCAAGATGACCTCCGTGAGCCGAGCAGTGGACCGTAGACCCGCACGGGACCCCGACCCCGAGACGAACGGCGCGGCCCACACGGCGCTCTTCGACGGGTACCTCGAGCCGGACCGCCCCCACCCGGACGCGTTCGACGAGATGTTCAACGCCGACGGCACCGTCCGGGCCCCCTACCGCAGGCTGCACGACGCGATCGCGCCCACGGCCGCGGCGGACCTCGCCGCGCGGTCGGACGCGCTCGACCGCGCCTACCTGGACCAGGGGATCACGTTCAGCCTGTCCGGCAAGGAGCGGCCGATCCCGCTGGACATCGTCCCGCGGGTGATCAGCGCGAGCGAGTGGAGTCGGCTGCAGCGCGGCATCGTGCAGCGGGTGAAGGCGCTCGAGGCCTTCCTGGCGGACGTCTACAACGACGCGCAGATCGTGCGGGACGGCGTCCTCCCGCGCAGGCTGATCACCAGCTGCGAGCACTTCAAGCGCGCCGCCCACCTGCTCAACCCGCCGAACGGGGTGCGCATCCACGTGGCGGGCATCGACCTCGTCCGGGACCAGGAGGGCACGTTCCGGGTGCTGGAGGACAACCTCCGCAACCCGTCGGGCGTGTCCTACGTCATGGAGAACCGGCGGACGATGGCCCGGGTCTTCCCCGACCTGTTCACCCGCCAGCGGGTCCGCGCGGTCGGCGACTACTCCACCCACCTGCTGCACGCGCTGCGGGCCGCGGCGGCCCCGAACGTCGCCGACCCGACCGTGGTCGTGCTGACCCCCGGCGTCTACAACTCCGCGTACTTCGAGCACTCCCTGCTGGCCCGCCAGATGGGCGTCGAGCTCGTCGAGGGCCGGGACCTGTTCTGCCGCGACAACCTCGTCTACATGCGGACGACGGAGGGCGAGCAGCGCGTCGACGTCGTGTACCGCCGCATCGACGACGACTTCCTCGACCCGCTGCAGTTCAAGCCGACCAGCGTGCTCGGGGTCGCCGGGATCATGAACGCGGCGCGCGCCGGGAACGTCGTGATCGCCAACGCGGTGGGCAACGGCGTGGGGGACGACAAGCTCGTCTACACCTACGTCCCGCAGATGATCAAGTACTACCTCGACGAGAAGCCGGTCATCCCGAACGTCTCCACGTTCCGGTGCTGGCTCGACGAGGAGCGCGGCCACGTCCTCGACCACCTCGACGAGCTGGTGCTCAAGCCGGTCGAGGGCTCCGGCGGCTACGGCATCCTGTTCGGCCCGGACGCCGACGCCAAGCAGCTCAAGGAGGCCCGCAAAGCCATCCGGGACGATCCGCGGGGGTGGATCGCCCAGCCCGTCGTGCAGCTGTCGACCGTCCCGACCAAGGTGGACGACCGGCTGGTGCCGCGGCACGTCGACCTGCGGCCCTTCGCCGTGAACGACGGCGAGGACGTCTTCGTCCTGCCCGGCGGGCTGACCCGGGTGGCCCTGCCGAAGGGCTCGCTCGTGGTGAACTCCAGCCAGGGCGGCGGCTCGAAGGACACCTGGGTGCTGGCCGCGAGCCGGGCGAGTGAGTCCGAGCGGGAGCTGGGGGAGCGCGGCATCGCCTCGAAGGCGCCGGCCAGCGGCCCGGCCGCCGAGCAGGGGCGCGAGCTCACCCTCGACCAGCAGCAACAGCAACAGCAGCAACAGCAGCAGGGGAGGGACGACTAGTGCTCGCCCGCAACGCCGAGTCCCTCTACTGGATCGGCCGGTACGTCGAGCGGGCGGACGACACGGCCCGGATCCTGGACGTCTCGGTGCACCAGCTGCTCGAGGACGCCACGATCGACGTCGACCTGGCGGCGCGCAGGCTGCTCGCCGTGATGGGGGTCGACCCCGGCACCTCCGAGCCGCTCGACGCGTTCTCGCTCACCGAGCTGCTCGGCTACTCCGCCGAGACCCCCGGCTCGATCGTCTCCTCGATCTCGAGCGCGCGGGAGAACGCCCGCGGCGCCCGCGAGGTCGTCTCCAGCGAGATGTTCGAGTGCCTCAACGCCACCTGGAACGCGCTGCCCGAGCGGCAGCGCTACGCCCGCTGGGTGGGCCCGGCGGCGTTCTTCAGCTACATCGAGGACCGGGCGGCCATGTTCTCCGGGCTCGCCGCCTCCACGATGAGCCGGGACGACTCGTGGCGCTTCTACCTGCTCGGCCGGTCGGTGGAGCGGGTCGACATGATCGTCCGGCTGCTGATGAGCCGGGTGTCGGACCGGATGAGCTCGCCCGGCTGGCTGTCCGTGCTGCGCTCCGCCGGTGCGCAGGACACCTACCTGCGCACCTACCGCGGCGCCGTCGACGCGGTGCGGGTCGCGCAGTTCATGCTGATGGACCGGCTGTTCCCGCGCTCGGTGTTCCACGCCCTGCGCGAGGCCGAGCTGTGCCTGCAGCAGCTCGACAACCGCCCGACGGTCCGGGTGGGCGCCAAGGCCGAGGCGCTGCGGCTGCTCGGGCGGGCGCGCAGCGAGCTGGAGTTCCTCCGCCCGGAGGAGCTGCTCGACGACCTGCCCGCCCAGCTCGAGGGCCTGCAGGAATGCATCCGGGAGGTCGGCGAGGCCGTGTCGCTGCAGTTCTTCCACGCCGCGCCCTGGGTGGCGTGGACCGCGCCGGAGGTGGGCTGACATGGGCTGGCGGATCAGGGTCGTCCACGAGACCGGCTACAAGTACAGCTCCCCGGTGCACGAGACCTACAACGAGGTGCGGCTGACCCCGCGCAGCGACCAGCACCAGAACGTGATCGTCAGCCGCGTCGAGACGGTGCCCGCCACCCGCAGCTACCGCTACGAGGACTACTGGGGCACCCAGGTCACGGCGTTCGACCTGCACGCCCCGCACACGGAGCTGCTGGTCACGGGCATCTCGGTGGTCGAGACCGGGGACGACTCGGAGCCGGTCCGGGAGGCCGACTGGGACGAGCTGGCGTCCGAACCTGTGCGGGACCGCTACACCGAGATGCTGGAGTTCACCGACTACGTCAGCCGCGACCCGGAGCTGTCGAAGATCGCGAAGTCCCTCAAGAAGGGCAAGGAGCCCGCGGACGCCGTCCTGGCCGCCTGCGAGTGGGTCCGCGAGGCGATGACCTACCAGCCGGGGACGACCGGGGTCCACACCAGCGCCATCCAGGCCTGGGAGGCGGGCAAGGGCGTGTGCCAGGACTACGCGCACCTCACCCTGGTCCTGTTGCGCGAGATGGGGATCCCCGCCCGGTACGTCTCCGGGTACCTGCTGCCGAAGAAGGACGTCAAGGTCGGTGCCACCGTCTCCGGCCAGTCCCACGCCTGGATCGAGGCCCGCACCGGCGGCTGGTGGGGCTTCGACCCGACCAACGGGATCCCCATCGGCGCGCGCCACGTCTGGGTCGCGGTGGGCCGCGACTACGCCGACGTCAGCCCCCTGAAGGGCATCTACTCGGGCGGCAGCGCCGAGACCCTGGACGTCACGGTGGACATGACGCGCCTGGCCTGACCACCGGGCATTGTGGAGCCACCACGGTCGTCTCGCGGCCCGGAGACGACAGTGGTGGCTCCACAGTGCGGTCGGGTCAGTGCGCCGCGGGCTTCTTGCCGCCGAGCAGCAGCGCCACCGGGATGGCGGCGGTGCCGATGATCGCCGCGCAGAGGAACGCGGCGTGGGCACCCGTGGCGTCCGCGGCGACGTTCGGGGTGGAGGCGAAGACCACCATCAACGTCACGAACAGCGCAGTGCCCGCCGCGCCCGCGACCTGCTGCAACGTGGCCAGGATGGCGCTGCCGTGCGAGTCGATCTCGCTGGGCAGGCTGCCGAGGGCGTCCGTCATCAGCGGCGTGATCATGAACGACAGGCCGGTGACCAGCAGGATGTGCAGGCCGATCAGGAGCGGCACCGGTGTGGACTCGCCCACGACGAGCGCGAAGCCCCACAGCGCCAGCGCCAGCACGACGACGCCCGGCAGCACCAGCGGTCGGGCGCCGACCCGGTCGTAGAGCCGCCCGACGAACGGGCCGAGCAGGCCCATCACCAGGCCGCCGGGCAGCACCGCGAGGCCGGTGACGAACGCCGACACCCCCATGACGTCCTGCATGACCAGCGGCAGCAGGATCAGCACGCCGAACAGCGCCATCATGCCGAGCACGGTCAGCGCGAGCGCCACCGCGAACGTGCGGTGGGTGAACGGACGCAGGTCGAGCAGCGGGTTCCCGGTGCGCTGCAGCGCGAGCTGGCGCATCACGAACAGCGCCATCGCGAGCACACCGACCACGATGGGCAGCCACGGCGGCACGTGGGCCTCGCCGCGGGCGGACTCGCCGATCGTCGAGAGCCCGAAGACGATCCCCCCGAAGGCGAGCGCCGAGAGCACCACGGACAGCCAGTCCAGCGGGATCGACCGGGTCTCGCCGTCGAGCCGGAGGAAGACGGCGCCCGCCGCCAGGGCGATCAGCGCGATCGGCAGCACGATCAGGAACATCCAGCGCCAGCTCAGGGTCGACAGGATGATCCCGGAGATGGTCGGGCCGATGGCGGGGGCCACGGCGATGACCAGGGTGATCACGCCCATCTTCGCGCCGCGCTGCTCGGCGGGGACCAGCCGGATCACCGACGTCATCAGCAGCGGGATCATCACGGCGGTGCCGAGCGCCTGCACGATCCGGCCGACGAGCAGCACGCCGAAGCCGGGGGCGAGCGCCGAGATGAGCGTGCCCGCGCTGAACAGCGACATCGCCATGAGGTAGACGGTGCGCGGGGTGAGCCGCTGCAGCAGGTAGCCGGTGATCGGGATGACCACCGACATGGTCAACAGGAACCCGCTGGTCAGCCACTGCGCGGTGCCGACGGTGACGTCCAGGTCCGTCACCAGCACGGGCAGGGCGACACTCATGATCGTCTCGTTGAGGATCATGACGAAGGCCGAGCCGACCAGCAGCCAGATCACCGTCGAGGCGGAGCGGGTGGACTCCGCGGAGGCGGGGGGTGCGTCGGGCGCGGTCATGCAGGGACTCCAAACAGGGGTCGTTCACGCGGATCTCGCATGTACGAGTAGACGCTATCCGCACCCTCAACTCATCGGCGACGCGATTTCCTCCCGCCGGCTACGCTGTCCGGATGCACAGCGACGACGTGCGTGCCGCGGCCGCCGCCTGCACCGGGCTGTTGCGGGGTGCGGTCGGCCGGGACTGGTCGGTGCGGGCGGGCGACCTGGACATGACCGTGGCCCAGGTGGTCGCGCACGTGGGGGAGAGCCTGCTGGTCCACACCGACGACGCCGCCCGCGGCCTCGGCCTCGCCTTCGAACCCGACGCCCGCCTGGCGGGCCACGTCGTCCGGCGGCTGTTCCCGTGGGCGCCGCACGACGAGCGTTCCTGGCCGACGCTGCGCTGGGCCAACGGCCGTGCGCCCCTGGGCGGCCGACCCCGACTGGCCGACTGGCGATGGCACTGCGCCCCGCTCGACGAGTGGGACGGCACCGACCCGACGAGATGAACCTCAGCCACGTCCCGGGGGCCCCGGGACGTGGCTGACGTTCATCTCGGTCAGAGGGCCTGCTCGGCGGCCCGGTCCACCCGCCGGTGGTAGCGCTCGCCCGCCTTGCCGCCCACGAGCGCGCCGAGCAGGGCGACCGCCGCGACGACCACCAGGGCCACGAGGTTGGGCCAGTCGCCGACCGACACCGCGATCCCCGGCACCCGCAGCGCCGCGAAGATCGAGTCGGTGCTGCCGGTGGCGGCCGTGGCGATGGTGACGGCGGCGGTGACGACCAGCCCCATGGCCCAGACCGCGAAGCCGTTGCGCGCGCCGTCGAACCGGGCGAGCCGCCCGGCGACGTACCCGCCCGCGACGTAGGCCAGCAGCATCACGACCACCGCGACGATCCCGCCCGTCAGCCCGAGCAGCCGCGGGTCCTGACCGGCCGTGGCGGTGAGGTCGGGGGAGACCCCCGCCAGCCGCACGACCAGCGCGGCCACGGCGGCGAGCAGCACGGTCAGCCCCACCGCCACCAGCCAGCCGAAGAACGCGGAGCCGATCTTGAGCCCGCCGAAGCGCTCGTGCTGGTACTCGTGCGCCGCGGTGAGCGCCCCGCGGGAGGCGTAGTGGTGGGCGAGCTCGGGACCCGGGTCGGCGCCCGCGGGCGCGGCGCGCAGGGTCCGCCGGTCGATCGGGACGGTCACGCCGGCGTCGTCGGGGACGGCGCCGTCGAGCGGGATCGCCCGCGCGCCGCCCATCCGCGGCCGCACGACGCCCCACGCCGTGCCGTCCGGCCCGGTGACGACGTCCGTGAGCCGCCCGAACGTGCCGCCGGTGCGCCCATGGACCGGCCGCCCGACCCACTCCCGCGCGCCCGGCGAGGAGGACAGCGCGGGGATGTTCTCGGTCTCCTGGTCGCGCGGGACCTCCACGGTGGCCGGGTCGGCGTGCGGGTCCGGCCCGGGACCGGTGGGTCGCTTGTCCGAGCCAGTGCCGGTGCTGGTGCTCATGGGGACGTGTACCCACCGGTGGCCCCGCTCACACCTGCCCCGGCCTGCACGGCCACCACACCCCACGTGGGACGATTGGGCACGAGCCCCGTACCGGAATGGATCCTGAGTGACGACGTACGCCGACCGCACGTTCACCCCGCCGGAGCGCATCCGGAACTTCTGCATCATCGCCCACATCGACCACGGCAAGTCGACGCTGGCGGACCGCATGCTGCAGATCACGGGCGTGGTCGAGGAGCGCGCCATGCGGGCGCAGTACCTGGACCGCATGGACATCGAGCGCGAGCGCGGCATCACGATCAAGGCGCAGAACGTCCGGCTGCCGTGGAAGGTGGGCGACGAGGAGTACGTCCTCCACCTCATCGACACCCCCGGCCACGTCGACTTCACCTACGAGGTCTCCCGCGCGCTCGAGGCGTGCGAGGGGGCGATCCTGCTGGTGGACGCGGCGCAGGGCATCGAGGCGCAGACGCTGGCCAACCTGTACCTGGCGCTCGAGAAGGACCTGACGATCATCCCGGTCCTCAACAAGATCGACCTCCCGGCCGCGGACCCGGACCGCTACGCCGCGGAGATCGCGCACATCGTCGGCTGCGAGGCCGACGACGTGCTGCGGGTCAGCGCGAAGACCGGGATGGGCGTCGAGGCGCTGCTGGACGAGGCCGTGAAGCAGATCCCCGCCCCCCAGGGGGACGCGGACGCGCCGGCCCGCGCCATGATCTTCGACTCCGTGTACGACACCTACCGCGGCGTCGTCACCTACATCCGGGTCGTGGACGGGCGGATCGTGCCGCGCGAGCGGATCAAGATGATGTCCACCGGCGCCACCCACGAGCTCCTCGAGGTCGGCATCGTCTCGCCCGAGCCCAAGCCCACCGAGGGCCTCGGGGTCGGCGAGGTGGGCTACCTGATCACCGGGGTGAAGGACGTCCGGCAGTCCAAGGTCGGCGACACCGTGACCTCCCAGCGACGCGGCGCCACCGAGCCGCTCACCGGCTACCGCGAGCCCCGCCCGATGGTCTACTCCGGCCTCTACCCGGTGGACGGCTCGCAGTACCCCGACCTGCGCGAGGCGCTGGACAAGCTGCAGCTCAACGACGCCGCGCTGACCTACGAGCCGGAGACCTCGGCGGCGCTGGGCTTCGGGTTCCGCTGCGGCTTCCTCGGCCTGCTGCACCTGGAGATCACCCGGGAGCGGCTCGAGCGCGAGTTCGACCTGGACCTCATCTCCACCGCGCCGAACGTGGTGTACCAGGTCACGACGGACGACGGCACGGAGATCACCGTGACGAACCCGTCGGACTGGCCCGAGGGCAAGGTGAGCGAGATCCGCGAGCCGATCGTCAAGGTCACGATCCTGGCGCCGTCGGAGTTCGTGGGCACGATCATGGAGCTCTGCCAGGCCCGCCGCGGCCAGCTCGGCGGCATGGACTACCTGTCGGAGTCCCGCGTCGAGCTGCGGTACACGATGCCGCTCGCCGAGATCATCTTCGACTTCTTCGACGCGCTGAAGTCCCGCACCCGCGGCTACGCCAGCCTCGACTACGAGGAGGCGGGCGAGCAGGTCTCCGACCTGGTCAAGGTGGACATCCTGCTGCAGGGCGAGCCGGTGGACGCGTTCTCGGCCATCGTGCACAAGGACTCGGCCTACGGCTACGGCACGTCGATGGCCTCCAAGCTGCGCGAGCTCATCCCGCGCCAGCAGTTCGAGGTGCCGATCCAGGCCGCCGTCGGGTCGCGCATCATCGCGCGCGAGACCATCCGCGCCATCCGCAAGGACGTCCTCGCGAAGTGCTACGGCGGCGACATCAGCCGCAAGCGCAAGCTGCTGGAGAAGCAGAAGGAGGGCAAGAAACGGATGAAGACGATCGGTCGGGTCGACGTGCCGCAGGAGGCCTTCGTGGCGGCGCTGTCGACCGAGTCGTCGGCGGACAAGGCGAAGAAGTAGGTCGGGCTCGGGGGGCTGGGGAGGCTCAGAGGTCGTCCTCGCGGGGAGTGGCGAGGTCGTCGAGGAGTCGGGCGAGCTGCACGCGTTCGGGGGTCCGGACGGCGCCGAGTGCGGTGCCCACCCGGCGTTCGATGCTCCCGCACACCCGCTCGACCACGTCGCGGCCGCCTGCGGCGAGATGCACCAGCACCCGTCTTCGGTCCACCGGGTCGTTCTGCCGGTAGGCCAGCCCGTCGACCACCAGGCGGTCGACGACGCGGGTGGCGGTGGGCGCGGGGAGCGCGGTGTGGGAGGCGATCTCACCCATGCTGCGCCCGCCGCCGCGGGCCAGCATCAGCAGGACCCGCCAGCCGTCCCGGCTGACGCCCTGGGCGGAGGTCGCGGGGACGAGGGCCGCCGCCACGGCCCGCTCGACCCGGTCGAGGAGCGCCACGAGACCGGGTACGCGCGGCGCCGGGATCATGGCGGTGGACCCGCGCAACCCCGGCGCCGAGGGACTGTATGGCTCAGACACGATGACCGACTGTACTTGCTCGCGCGCCCGAATGCCTCAACCTGCGAGGAAATCGGACCCACAGCAACGTTACTCGTGTCAGTGAGTGAACACGATCTTGCCCGCTGTATCGCCGTCGAGCATCGCGCGGAAGCCCTCCTCCGCCTGTTCGAGCGGCAGCTCGAGCCCGATCTCGGGGGTGATCCCGGCGTTCGCGACGAAGCTGAGCAGGTCCGCCAGCTCCTGTCGGGTGCCCATCGTGGAGCCGATGACCGACAGTTGAAGGAAGAACAACCTCTGCAGGTCAGCCCCGGGGTTGGGGCCGCTGGTGGACCCGCAGCAGACGATCACGCCGCCGGGGCGCAGGGCCCGCATGGAGTGCTTCCAGGTGGCCTCGCCGACGGACTCGAACACGGCGTCGACCTTGCCCGGGAGCCGCGCCCCCGATTCGAACACCGCGTGCGCGCCGAGCTTCTCGGCGAGATTGCGCTTCTCCTCCGTGCGTCCGGTCACCCAGACCGTCATCCCGGCCGCCCGACCGAGCTGGACCAGTGCCGTGGACACCCCGCCGGAGGCCCCCTGCACGAGCATCGTCTGTCCCGGCTGCAGCCCGGACTTGGTGAACAGCATCCGGTAGGCGGTGAGCCACGCCGTGCCCATGACCGCGGCCTGGCTCGGGGTGATGCCCTCGGGCTTGGGCACCGCGTTGCGCGCGGGGACGACGATGAAGTCGGCCATCGCGCCCTGGTGCTTCTCGGTGAGCAGGGTGCGCTTCGGGTCGAGCGTCTCGTCCCCGCTCCAGGTCGGGTCCCCGATGATCGAGTGCAGGACGACCTCGGTGCCGTCCTCGAGGGTCCCGGCCCCGTCGCAGCCGAGGATCATGGGGAACTGCTCGGGCTTGATGCCGACCCCGCGCAGCGTCCAGAGGTCGTGCATGTTGAGGCTGGCGGCGGTCACCTTGACCTTGACCCAGCCCTCCGGCACCTCGGGGTCGGGGCGTTCGCCGACGGTCAGCGAGTCGAGCGGAGCGTCGGCGTTGGGCTCTGCGGCGTACACGGCGAACATGGGTCCGAACCTAACGCGCGCGGGCCGCGACTACCGTGTGACGCGTGACGAGAGTGGTCGCGGACCTGTGGGACGCGTTCGAGCTGTGGCTGACCCAGCTCGCGTTCCCCGTCCAGGTCGCGCTCGCGATCGTGGTGCTGCTGCCGGCGTGTTGGCTGGTCGCGGGCCTGGCGGACCGGGTCGCGGGGCTCGTCGTCGAGGCCTTCCGCCGGGATCGGTAGTCGTACGGAGCCGTCCGACCTGTCCGGTTCGTACCCTTCCCGGGTGATCTCGACCATCCTGTTGATCCTCACCGGAGTGCTGGGACACCTCGCCTACGGGCAGATCAGGCTCGTCGGGGAGAGCCGGACGCGGTGGCTGCGCGGGCTCGAGGCGGCGCCGGTCGAGGTGGCCGAGGTGGTGGCGATGGCCGAGGCCGCGCGACGGGAGGTGGGGCCACACCTGTTCCACCAGGTCGTCGCGGTGACCGGCACGGTCGTCGCCGACCGGACCCGCGAGTCGCCGATCGGAGGGGCCGCGTCCGTCTGGTACCGGGTGGAGACGGTGCGCCGGTACCGGACCGACAAGGGCATCGCCGAGGAGGTGGAGGGGAACCGGCGCGGGCAGGTGCCCTTCACGCTGCGGGCGGACGGCGCCGAGCTGACCGTCGATCCCGTCGACGCGACCGTCGAGGTTCCCGTCGCGGAGATCCGTGAGGAGCGGCCCGACCCGGACGAGGGCCTGCGGATCGGCCCGGTCACGATCGGCTCCCGCACGGTCGGGTACCGGCACACCGAGTGGCGGGTCGAACCGGGGCAGCGGGTCACGGTGTTCGGCGAGGCCCGCGGCGACGCGGACGGCGTGCGTCTCGCGGTCCGCCCCGGCCGGCCACTGACGATCACGAACGTCGAGCGCGCCGACCACGTCCGGGACCAGCACGCGACCAACCGGGCCGCCGTCTCGAAGGCGGTGCTCCACACCCTCGGCGCCCTCGCCGCGTTCGTCGCCTTTCTCCTGGTCGGCTGACGGTCAGGGGGCGAGGTCGCGCCACTCCGGGATCCGGGTGGCGTCCACGGCGGCGCCGTCCGCGCCCGCGAGGGCGGACAGGACCTCGGAGGTGCCGGCGTGGACGCGCAGCACGGCGTGCGGGTCGCCGCGGGTCTCGCCGCGGTTGACGATCACCACCGGCACCCCGTGCTTGGCGGCGTGCTTGACGAAGCGCAGGCCGGACATGACCGTCAGGGACGAGCCCGCCACCAGCAGCGCCCCGCCGCCGACCAGCCCGTCGACCAGGGCGTAGGACCGCTCCACCCGCTCGCGCGGCACGTTCTCGCCGAAGAACACGACGTCCGGCTTCAGGGCGCCGCCGCAGCGCAGGCAGGGGACCAGGCGGAAGTGCTCGGTGCGCTCGAGGAGCACGTCGCCGTCGGGGGCCGTCTCGATCTCCGGGCCGACCGACGCCGCGAACCCGGGATTGGCCTCCTCGAACCGCTCCTGCAGCACCGCCCTCGAGGTGATCTCCTTGCAGGACAGGCAGATCACGTCGGAGATGCGGCCGTGCAGGTCGATCACGTCCCGGCTGCCCGCGTCCTCGTGGAGGCCGTCGACGTTCTGGGTGATCAGGCCGCGCAGCGTGCCGCGCTCCTGCAGCACCGCCAGCGCGCGGTGTCCGGGGTTCGGGGTGGCCCGGCGCATGCGGGCCCAGCCGATGTGGCTGCGCGCCCAGTAGCGGCGCTGGGCCACGGGCCCGGACACGAACTCGCCGTAGGTCATCGGGCGGCGCAGCGGCGAGCCGGGGCCGCGGTAGTCGGGGATGCCGGAGTCGGTGGAGAGCCCGGCCCCGGTCAACGCGACGAGCGGGCGCCCGGCCAGCACGTCGAGAACCCGGTCGAGCTGCGCCTGCACCCACCCAGCTTAGGTCGCCCAGGAGGGCTTGCGCTTCTCGGCGAACGAGCGGATGCCCTCCTGGCCCTCCGCGCCCGCGAAGTAGCGCGCGGACAGGGCGTTCATCTGCGCGAAATCCTCGGACATCGACCCGGGCCGCTCCCGGGTCAGCAGCTGCTTCGCCCCGGCGAGGGCCGAGGGCGCGCCCAGCCGCAGCATGTCCAGGTAGCGCGCCACCTCGGCGTCGACGTCCGCGGCCGCGCGGGTCAGCAGCCCGATCTCCACCGCGCGGGCGGCGTCGAACGTCTCGCCGGTGAGGAAGAGCTCCTGTGCCGCACGGGGACTGAGCCGGGGCAGGACGGTCACCGAGATCACCGCGGGGACCACCCCGATCCGGACCTCCGTGAACGCGAAGGTGGCGCTCTCGGCGGCGACGGCGATGTCGCAGGCCGCCACGATCCCCACCCCGCCCGCGCGGGCCGGACCGTGCAGCTTCGCGACGACGGGGGTCGGCGAGGTCCAGATCGTCTCCAGGATCCGGGGGACCTCGGTGATGCCCTGCTGCTCGGCGCTCGCCCCGCGGCTCTCCTTGAGGTCCATGCCCGCGCAGAACACGGAGCCGGTGTGCGTCAGCACGATCACCCGGGCCGCGGGGTCGGCGATCGCCGCGTCGAGATGGTCGATCAGCTCGCGGCGCAGCTGCGCGGAGAGCGCGTTGCGGTTGGCGGGGGAGTCGAGGGTGAGGGTCGCGACGCCGTCGGCGGTGTCGCGGTGCACGAGCTCGGTCACGCGCCGGAGCGTAACCCGGACCGGGCGCCCGGCGAGCCAGGCCGTGTGGAGATCGCCTCGGTCGTCGTGCAGGGACTCGGCGCGCTGGTCTGGCCCGCCGTCGTCGCCTTCGTGCTGTGGACGTTCCGCACGCCGCTCGGGACGCTGCTGACGAGCGGGACCGTGTCGGTGAAGGCGGGCGGCGTGCAGATCAGCACGGCCGCCCGGGCGGCCGCCGCGACCGCGCTGCAGAGCGCCGCGCAGGACAAGGCGACCCCGCTGGCCCCCGAGGCCGCGCGCTCCCGGGTCGACGCGGACGCGGACGCCCTCGCCGCCCGGCCCACCCCGCCGCGGGTGCTGTGGGTGGACGACCGGCCCAGCGGCAACCGGTTCGAGTGCGCCGCGCTGACCCGGCTCGGCATGGTCGTCGAGCAGGCCGTCTCCACGGACGCCGCGCTGAGCGCGGTCCTGCGGTCCGCGCCGTTCGACGTGATCGTCTCCGACATGGCGCGCCCGGAGTCGCCCACGGCGGGCTACGACCTGCTCGACCGGCTCCGGGCCGACGGGGTCCGGACGCCCTTCGTCGTCTACTCGGGTTCGGCCGACCCGGCCCACGACGACGAGGCGGTGGCCCACGGCGCCCTCGGCAGCACGAACGACCCGGCGGTGCTACTCGAGCTGATCGCCCAGGCCCTGCTCCGCCAGCCACCTCCGGGCGCGGGCGGGTGACGCGCGCGCGAGCCAGGCGTCCTGCACCACCTCGGCCAGCTCCTCCCGGCCGAGCTCGCCCAGCCGGGAGGCGCGGACCAGGACCGACGGGTGCCCGTCGAAGTGCGTGGTGGTGAAGAACGGCTCCTGGGCGAGCAGGGCGAGCTTGTCCTCCTCGCCCGCCACCCAGAACACGATCACGTCGGTGAGCCGCTCGCCGGTCTCCGGGTCCAGGGCGTCCGGCCGAGGGGTCCGGAAGAACACGAACGACTTCCCACCCACCTGGTAGACGCGCTCGTCCCAGATCACGTGCGGCATGGCCCGGGCGAGCTCGTGGACGTCCTCGACGGTGGCCACCGGACTACCCGACGGGCCGTTCGAACGTCACCAGCAGCCCGTCGACCCCACCCGGCCCGACCCGTCCCTTGACGTCCGCGCTCGTGATCGCCTTGAGCTGCCAGCCGTCTTCCGCCTCGCTGTTGAGGATCTTCTCCAGCTTGGAGTCGGACAGCTTGCCGCCGATGAGCCCCTCGCGGAGCTGGACCACCTTGTACTCGAAGCGTCGTGCCATGCCCCGAGCATGCCGCAGATCGGGGGTACACGGCGGCGCCTGCGGTCGCCAGACTGGGTGTGTCGCCGGCGACGAGGCCGGTGGGGGCGGGTGCCCGGTTCGATCGGGTCGAGCACGTGCTCCCGTTCCTGAGAGGACCCCGCTCATGCCCCTCGACCCCCAGATCCAGGCCCTGCTCGCGCAGCTGGCGGAACAGGGCGCCAAGGCGCCCGAGTCGATGACGGTCGCCGAGAACCGGGCCATGATCGCCGAGTTCGCCGCGTTGGCGGGCCCGCCCGTCGAGCTGCCGACGGTGCAGGACGTCTCCGCCGGGGACGTCCCGGTCCGGATCTACACGCCGCCGGGCTCCGACACGCAGGGGCCGCTGCCGGTCCTCGTCTACTACCACGGCGGCGGCTGGGTCATCGGCGACCTGGACAGCCACGACGGGCTGTGCCGGTCGATCGCCGCCCGGTCCGGGGCGCTGGTGGTCGCCGTCGACTACCGGCTGGCGCCCGAGCACCGCTTCCCGGCCGCGGTCGACGACTCCTTCGCGGCCCTGACCTGGGTCGCCGAGAAGATCGGCGACTACGGCGGCGACCCGACCAGGCTCGCCGTGGGCGGGGACTCGGCGGGGGGCAACCTGTCGGCGGTCGTGGCCCAGCTGGCGAAGCAGCGCGGCGGTCCCGTGCTGCGGTTCCAGCTGCTCGTCTACCCGGCCGTGGACCGCTTCGACGACAGCCCCTCGATGACCGAGAACGCCCTCGGCCCGCTGCTGTCCCGGGCGTGGATCGAGTGGTTCCTGGGCTGCTACCTCAGCTCGCCCGACGAGGGTCTCGACCCGCGCGTCTCGCCCGCGCTGACCGAGGACCTCTCCGGCCTGCCGCCCGCGTTGGTGATCACCGCGGAGTTCGACCCGCTGCGTGACCAGGGCGCCGCGTACGCGGGGAGGCTGCGGCGGGCGGGGGTCGACGCGACCCTGCTGCCCGTCGACGGCATGATCCACGGCTTCCTCCAGATGGGCGGGGTCGTCGACAGGGCGCGCGAGATCGTCGACCAGGCCGCGGACGCCGTGCGGGCCGCCCTGCGCTGACGCGCCCGTGCGTGGCGAGTGGTGCCAGAGCACCACTCGCCACGCACGACCTCGACCGGAGTGGGTGAGCGGCGGTCGGGCCGCGACCGCGGGGGAGGAGTACGGTCGTAAACGGAGGACATTCCGATTACGAGGAGCAGACGGTGAAACTCGGAGTCCACATCGCAGACTTCACCTATCCCAGCGGGCCCGCGGGCCTGGCCGACGACCTCACCCGGATCGCGGTCGCGGCCGAGGAGGAGGGCTTCGCGCGGGTCAGCGTGATGGACCACGTGTTCCAGATCGGGCCGGTCGGGCCGATCGAGAACGACATGCTCGAGGCGTACACGGCGCTGGGCTACCTGGCCGCCCGCACCGAGCGCGTCCAGCTGCTGGCCTGGGTCACCGCGGTGACCTACCGCGACCCCGGGCTCCTGGCGAAGATCGTCACGACGCTCGACGTCCTGTCGAAGGGCCGGGCGATGCTCGGCATCGGCGCGGCGTGGAACGAGGAGGAGTCCACGGGCCTCGGCCTGTTCTTCCCGCCGACGAAGGAGCGCTTCGAGCGGCTGGAGGAGACGCTGCAGATCTGCCTGCAGATGTGGGGCGAGGACGAGGGCCCCTACCGCGGCACGCACTACTCGCTCGACCGCACCATGAACTCGCCGCAGGCGCTGTCCCGCCCGCACCCGCCGATCCTGATCGGGGGCGGCGGCGAGCAGAAGACGCTGCGCCTCGTCGCGCAGTACGCGCAGGCCTGCAACCTGTTCGCGGGCCCGGAGCTGTCGCACAAGCTCGACGTGCTCAAGCAGCGTTGCGACGAGGTCGGCCGCGACTACGCCGAGATCGAGAAGACGGTCATGTACCGCTTCGACGCGACCAACCCGTCCGGCATCGTCGAGGACCTGAAGGGCCTGGCCAAGCTGGGTGTGCAGCACGTGCACGGCATGATCGCGAACGTCCACGAGATCGAGCCCCTGCGGGTGCTCGGCCGCGAGGTCGTCCCGGCGGCGGCCGAGCTCTGACCTCGTGAGCGGCGATAGTCGCCGGAGCGACTATCGCCGCGCACGGGTGGGGTGGGTCGGGCTGCGGCGGCGACCGTCTCCGGCGTCCCGACGAGCACGAGGTGACCGCGGCCGCAAGGGAATGCGTCGAGGGGGTCACGGCGCTACCGTCAGAGGATGGACAAGGCACGCTCGACCTGGCCGGCGCTGCGCCGCCACGTCGACCTGTGCCGTACCGCCGCCGCGCTCTAGTCCCCGTCCGTCTCCCGTCAGCCCTTCGGAGAGAGGACGTCCTGTGGCAACCATCGCGATCATCGGCGCCGGCCCGCGCGGGGTCGGGATCCTGGAGCGGATCTCGGCCAGCGCGCCCGAGCTGCTGACCGGCACGCTCGAGGTCCACCTGGTCGACCCGCACCCGGCGGGTGCCGGGCGGATCTGGCGGGACGCGCAGTCGCCGCTGCTCGCGATGAACTCCATGGCCGCGGACGTCACCATGTGGACGGACGACTCGGTGGTCTGTGACGGGCCGATCGTGCCCGGCCCGTCGTTCTGGGACTGGGCGCAGGCGGGGCCGGACGTCACCGGCTGGCCCGCGGACATGGTGGCCGAGCTGCGCGCCGTCACGCCGGCGACCTTCCCGAGCAGGCGACTGCAGAGCCGGTACCTGACCGGGGTGCTGCGAGACGTCGTCGCGGGGCTCCCGCCCCAGGTCACGGTGCACGTGCACCCCGTCGCCGCGACCGGGCTCACCGACCGGGGGGACCGGCAGGTGGTCACCCTCGACGGGGAGCCCCCGCTGACCGTCGACGCCGTGGTGCTCGCCTCGGGCCACCTGGACGCCACCCCGGCTCCGGCCGAGCGGGCGCTGCTGGCGCAGGCGCGCGAGCGCGGGCTGCGCTACATCCCGCCGGAGCAGACCACGGACACGGACCTGTCGATCGTCGAGCCGGGGGAGACGGTGCTCGCGCGGGGTCTGGGCCTCGCCTTCGTCGACCTCGTGGTGCTGCTGTTCGAGGGCCGCGGCGGGCGCTTCGAGAACGGCCGGTACGTGCCGTCCGGGCGGGAGCCGGTGCTGGTCGCGGGGTCGCCGCGCGGGGCGCCCTACCACGCCAAGCCCGAGTACGGGCTGCGTGCGGGCCGCCCGCCGACGCCGCACTTCCTGACCCCGGCGGTCACCGACGCGCTGCCCCGCCCGCTGGACGTCGCCCGCGACCTGTTCCCGCTGATGGCCAAGGAGATCGCCTTCGGCTGGTACCACGAGCTGGTCAACGGCCACCCCGAGCTGGTCACGGTGTCCTGGGCGGAGTTCCTCGCCCGTTTCACCGAGCTGACGTGGGGCAGCACCGAGATGGCGGAGTTCCTCGCCGCCGCGGTGCCGGACCCGGTGGACCGCATCGACTTCGCCGCGTTGAACTCGCCGTTCGCGGGCCTCGAAGCGGAGTCGCTCGCGGCGCTGCAGCCGAAGGTCCGCGCGCGCATCGCCGAGGACCTCCGACAGCACCGGGACGAGCGGCACACCCCGCACCTGGGCGCGTTCACCGCCATGCTCAGCGTCTACGGCGAGCTCATGCGCGTGCAGCCGGAGGTCGCGCCGGAGTCGGTGACCCGGGACGTGCCGCGGTGGCAGAGCTTCTTCAACTCGGTCGCCTCCGGCCCGCCCGGGTTCCGCGTGGAGCAGATCCTGGCCCTGTCCGAGGCCGGGTACCTGCGCTTCCTCGGCCCCGGCATGGAGGTCACGATCGACGACGCCGGGTTCCGCGCCACCAGCGCGGCCGTCCCGGACGAGGTGCGCTCGACCGTCCTGATCGACGCCCGCCTGGCCGATCCCAGCCTCGACCGCACCGCGGACCCGCTGCTGGCGGGCCTGCTCGCGGCGGGTGGCGCGCGCGAGCAGGTGCTGGTCGCCGCGGACGGCACCGAGCTGCGGCGCACCGGGCTGCTGGAGGTCCGGCCGCGCGACGGCGCGGTGCTGGACGCCGCGGGCGTGCCCCACGAGCGCCGGTTCGCGGTGGGTCCGCACACCACGGTCAAGGCCGCGGGGGCCTTCACCCGCCCCGGGATGAACGCCCAGAGCCTGCGCTACAACGACGCCGTGGCCCGCGCCGTGCTGCGGGCGGTGGCGCAGACCGCCACCGCGGCCGCGTAGCCCCGCTCGGACCGGCTCAGGCGGCCGTCCGGAGGGCGTGCGCGGCGAACCGCTCCAGCACCAGCTCCGCGATCCGCGGGTCCGGGCCCAGCGGATCCGCGACCGGCACGTCGTCCCCCGCCTGGGCGTGGACCCGGTCCAGCAGGCGCCCGGCGGCGAGGAACCAGGACGCGACGACGACCCGCTCGGCCCCGCGCGCCCGCAGGCTCGCGATCGCCTCGGGGACCCGCGGCTCGGCCGTCGCGAACGCCGCGACGCCGCCCAGCCGGGCGGCCAACCGGTGCACGACGGCGTTGGCCGCGGGGTGGCTCGATCCGGTCCCCGCGAGCACGATCCCCAGACCCGGGTCCCCGGGGGCGACCCCGAGGGCGGCGAGCCGGTCCGTCGCCACCGCGAGCAGCCGCGGGTCCGGCCCGAGCACGTCCGCGACCCGCACGTGCGGGAACCCGGCGACGATCCCCGGGATGTCGACGCGGGCGTGGTAGGCCGAGCCCAGCAGCAGCGGCACCACGACGGCGGGCCGGTCCAGGCCGGCGAGCACGTCGGTCACCGAGGGGTGGTCGAAGTCCAGGAACGCAGGCCGCACGTCCAGCCCCGGCGCCCGCCCCCGCACCTCGTCCACGAGCGCCCACACGGTCGTCGCGGAGCGCGGGTCCCGACTCCCGTGCGCGACGGGGACGAGGACGGGCGCGACGTCGGACTCGCGTGTCCGGACCGGGGGACCCGGGTGTACGGAACGGGGGACACGCGAGTCCGGCGGGGGCCGCATGGTCAGGACAGCGCCAGCGGGGTGCCGACGAGGCCCGCGGCCACGGTGTTGCCGCTCGGCGGGTCGATCAGCAGGAAGCTGCCGGTCGCCCGGACGTCCGCGTACTCGTCGACCGGGAGGGCGTCCGCGGTGCGGACGGTGACCCGGCCGATGTCGTTGAGCTCCAACGTCTCGGCGGGCACCTCGGTGAGCGTCTCGGTGTCGAGCCGCGCCTCCGGCGCACCCACCATCACCGGGGTGGTGCGGGTGCCGTGCTTGAGCAGCAGCCGGGCGCCGGGTCGCAGCGGCCGGTCGCCCAGCCAGCACAGCGTGGCGGCGATCTCGGTGGTGACGGTCGGCTCGCTCCCGGTGGCGACGAGCATGTCGCCGCGCGAGATGTCGATGTCGTCCGCCAGCCGGATCGTCACCGACCGGCCCGCCCCCGCGGAGTCCAGCGGCCCGTCCGCGGTGTCCACGTGGGTCACCGTGGTGGCGCGGCCCTCGGGGAGCACCGTGACGGCGTCTCCCGGGCGCACCACGCCGGCGGCGACCTGGCCCGCGTAGCCGCGGTAGTCGTGCAGCTCCCCCCAGCGCGGAGCGTCAGCGGAGCGCGCATCGGCACGACGCGGGCGGATCACGTACTGCACCGGCATGCGGAAGGGCTTGGCCACCTCGGGCCCGACGACGGGGACGGACTCGAGGTGCTCGAGCAGCGTCGGCCCCTCGTACCAGGGGGTGTGCGCGGAGCGGTCGACGACGTTGTCCCCGACGAGCGCGGAGACCGGGATCGTCTGCACGGCGTCGTCGGCGAAGCCCAGCGAGCGGGCCAGCGCGGCGAACTCCTTCGCGATGGTCTGGAGCGTCTCCTCGTCGTACCCGACGAGGTCGATCTTGTTGATCGCGAGGACGACGCGCGGCACCCGCAGCAGCGCGAGCACGGTCGCGTGCCGCCGGGTCTGCTCGACGATCCCGTGGCGGGCGTCGACCAGCAGCACGGCGAGCTCGGCGGTGGACGCGCCGGTCACCGTGTTGCGGGTGTACTGGACGTGCCCGGGGGTGTCCGCGAGCACGAACTCGCGGGTCGGGGTGCTGAAGTACCGGTAGGCGACGTCGATCGTGATGCCCTGCTCGCGCTCGGCGCGCAGGCCGTCCACCAGCAGCGACAGGTCCGGGGTCGACAGCCCCTTGTCGACCGACGCGCGCTGCACCGCCTCGATCTGGTCGGCCAGCACGGACTTGGTGTCGTAGAGCAGCCGCCCGACCAGGGTGGACTTGCCGTCGTCGACCGAGCCTGCCGTCGCGAACCGGAGAAGGTCCTTGCTCATCTCTAGAAGTACCCCTCGCGCTTGCGGTCTTCCATGGCGGCCTCGGACAGGCGGTCGTCCGCGCGGGTGGCGCCGCGCTCGGTGAGCCGCGAGGCGGTGACCTCGGCGATGATCTCGTCCAGCGTGGTGGCCGTGCTCTCGACGGCGCCGGTGCAGGACCCGTCGCCGACCGTCCGGTAGCGGACCGAGAGGTTCTCCACCGTCTCGGTCGGCCGCGGCCCGCCCCACGGGCCCTCGGCCAGCCACATGCCGTCCCGCTGGTAGACCTCGCGACGGTGCGCGTAGTAGATCGACGGCAGCTCGATCTGCTCGCGCTGGATGTAGCGCCAGACGTCCAGCTCGGTCCAGTTGGAGATCGGGAACACCCGGACGTGCTCGCCCGCGGCGTGCCTGCCGTTGTAGAGGTTCCACAGCTCGGGGCGCTGTTTGCGCGGGTCCCAGCGGCCGAACGCGTCCCGGAGCGACATGATCCGCTCCTTGGCGCGCGCCCGCTCCTCGTCCCGGCGCCCGCCGCCGAACACGGCGTCGAACCGGTTCTCGACGATCGCGTCGAGCAGGGGCTGGGTCTGCAGCGGGTTGCGGGTGCCGTCCGCCCGCTCGACCAGCCTGCCGTCGTCGATGTAGTCCTGGACCTTCGCGACCTCGAGCCGCAGGCCCAGGCGCTCGACGATCGTGTCCCGGAAGTCGATGACCTCGTCGAAGTTGTGCCCGGTGTCGACGTGCAGCAGCGGGAACGGCACCGGGGCGGGCGCGAACGCCTTGACGGCGAGGTGCACCAGCAGCGTGGAGTCCTTGCCGCCGGAGAAGAGGATCACCGGGCGGTCGAACTCGCCCGCGACCTCGCGGAAGATGTGGATGGACTCGGATTCGAGCGCGTCGAGCGCGTCCAGGGCGACGGTCATGAGGGGTGCAGCCCGCATTCGATCTTCGAGGTGCCCGCCCAGCGGCCGCTGCGCGGGTCCGCCCCGGGGAGGGGCTTGGCGGTGCAGGGGGCGCAGCCGATGCTGGGGTACCCGGCGTCCACCAGCGGGTTCACCAGGATCTGGTGGTCGGCGATGTACTGCGCCATCTCGTCGTCGCTCCAGGCGGCGATCGGGTTGATCTTCACCAGGTCGAACTTCTCGTCGTAGGTGACGAGCGGGGTGTTCGCCCGGGTGGGCGCCTCGACGCGACGGACACCGGTGACCCAGGCGTCGTACTTCGCGAGGGTGTCGGTCAGCGGGGCGACCTTGCGCAGCGCGCAGCAGCGGTTGGGGTCGCGGGCGAAGAGGTCCTTGCCCTCGCTCGCGTCCTGCTCCGCCACGGTCTGCGCGGGCAGGGCGTTGACCAGGGTCACGTCGTAGACCTGCTCGACGGCGTCCCGCGTCCCGATCGTCTCGGCGAAGTGGTAGCCGGTCTCCAGGAACAGGATCTCGACGCCGGGGCGGGCCCGGGCGGCCAGGTCCACCAGGACGGCGTCCTGCATGTTCGAGGCGACGATCAGCTTCTCGAAGGTCGCCGACGCCCAGGCGAGGACCTCCTCGGCCGTCGCGTTCGGGCCCAGCTCGTCGGCGCCCTGTACGGCCAGCTCACGCAGGCTCACGATGCTCCCTCCGGTACCCCGATGCCCACGAACGTCACCACGAAGGTGCGCAGGCAGGAGGCGCACCACCAGGCGGCACCGGGCACCTTCTCCGAACGCTCGGCGGGGGAGAGATCTTCCTCGCCGCAGTACGGGCAGTGGTAGGGGACGACCCGCGAGCTCACTTGAGGTCCGCCTCCTCCGCGCGCAGCACCCACTGGGCGAACCGCTCGCCCGGCTCGCGCTGGGCGATGTAGTGGCGCACCACGCGCTCGACGTACTCGCCGAGCTCCGCGCTGGTGACCTTGAGGCCGCGCAGCTTGCGGCCGAACCCGGCGTCGAGCCCGAGGCCGCCGCCCAGGTGCACCTGGAAGCCCTCGACGGACTTCTTCTCGGCGTCCTGGACGATCATGCCCTTGAGCCCGATGTCCGCGACCTGGGTGCGCGCGCAGGAGTTGGGGCAGCCGTTGAGGTGGATCGACACCGGGGTGTCGATGTCGCCCTGGATGTCCGCGAGCCGCTCCTCCAGGTCCGCGACCAGCCGGATCGCCCGCTCCTTGGTCTCGACGATGGCGAGCTTGCAGAACTCGATCCCGGTGCACGCCATGGTCGCGCGCCGCCACGGCGACGGGTTCGCCTGCAGGCCCAGCCCGTCCGCCTCGGCGACGAGGGCCTCGACGGCCGTGTCGGGCACGTCGAGCACGACGACCTTCTGCTGGGCGGTCAGCCGCACCCGGCGCGACCCGGCGGACTCGGCGGCCTTGGCCAGCGCGACGAGGATGTCACCGGACACCCGGCCGGACGCGGGCGCGAGGCCGACGTAGTTCAGCCCGTCCTTCTGCTTGTGGACGCCGACGTGGTCGATGGGCCGATCGGGCGTGACGGGGGCGGGCCCGTCGATCAGCTCCCGGCCCAGGTACTCGTCCTGCAGCACCTGACGGAACTTCTCCGCACCCCAGTCGGCGATCAGGAACTTGATGCGGGCGCGGTGGCGCAGCCTGCGGTAGCCGTAGTCCCGGAACAGCCCGCAGACACCCGCCCACACGTCGGGGATCTCGTCGAGCGGGACCCACGCGCCCAGCCGGGTCGCGATCTTGGGGTTGGTGGAGAGGCCGCCGCCGACCCACAGGTCGAAGCCGGGGCCGTGCTCCGGGTGCTCGACGCCGACGAACGAGATGTCGTTGATCTCGTGCGCGACGTCCTGCTCCCACGAGATCGCCGTCTTGAACTTGCGGGGCAGGTTCGAGAACTCCTTCGACCCGATGTAGCGGTCCAGGATGGTGCGGATCGCGGGCTCGGGGTCGATGGGGTGGCTCGCCGAGATGCCGGCCACGGGGGAGCCGAGGATGACGCGCGGGGTGTCGCCGCACGCCTCGGTCGTCAGCAGCCCGACGCCCTCCAGGCGCTGCCAGATCGTCGGCATGCTCTCGACCTCGATCCAGTGGTACTGGATGTTCTGCCGGTCGGTGATGTCCGCGGTGTTCCGCGCGTACTGCTGGGAGATCTCACCCAGCACGCGCAGCTGCTCGGTGGTGAGCGCCCCGCCGTCGCTGCGGACGCGGAGCATGAAGTAGCGGTCGTCGAGCTCCTCGGGCTCGAGGGTGGCCGTGCGGCCGCCGTCGATCCCGGGCCTGCGCTGGGTGTAGAGCCCCCACCAGCGGAACCGCCCGCGCAGGTCGCCCGGGTCGATCGAGTCGAAGCCGCGCTTGGCGTAGATGTTCTCGATGCGTGCGCGGACGTTCAGCCCGTCGTCGTCTCGCTTCGTGCGCTCGTTCGGGGTCAGCGGCTCGCGGTGGCCGAGCTTCCACTGACCTTCGCCGCGCTTGCGCTTCGGCTGCGCGGCAGGTGTCGCGGCAGGTGTCTCCGTAGACATGGTGGGGGGAGCTCCTGAGGGCTCTCGAGGCACGGTGGCGCGACGTTCGGGAGTCGGCCCGCGCCGGGTGACGACGAGGGGCGGTGGGGGACTGCTACCGCCGACAGAGGGCGCTGTTCACCCGGTGCAGGTCCACATGGCGCCGGGCCACGAGGCGCAGGGTGAGCGCAGACATGCCGTTCAGGGTGCCACGCTGTCCGGACGACCCACCACCCCGTGCCCGCATGCTGGGAGTGGATTCACACCCGGACACGGCGAGCGGTCCTGGGCAGACCCCCCGAAGAGCGGCGTGCGCTGGTCCGATCGCTGTGTCAGGGTCTGCCCGACAGGGGGAACGCAGGAGCGGACGGAGCGGCATGGCGCGGCACACACCGGGAGGCGGACGCACGCCCGTCGCCGCGCTGCTGCAGGCCACCGGCGAGCGCGGGACCGCGCGGCGCGGGCTGCTGACCGTGCTCGCGCTCGTGGGGATCCTCGGGATCGGCGGGGCGGCGGGATGGGCGATCGTGGCGCACGAGCGCACCGAGCGGTCTGCTGCGGTGGCGCTGCCCGCCGAGCCGACGGCGTCGCCGGTGATCCCCGTGCCGACGATCACGCCCGCCCCCGTCCCGCCTGCCCCGGCGCCGGAAGGCGACTCCGAGCTCTCCGGCGGTTCGGCAGGGCACGGTCCGGGACTGGTCGCGTCGCACGCCGCGAGCGCTGCCGCGGCGACCGGGTCCGGGGGTGTCGGCCCGGCCGCCGACCCGCTCGCTGACCAGCCTGCCCAGCCCGCGGCCTCACGCGCATCGGCCCCGTCCGAGCCCGCCCCGTCCGAGCCCGCCCCGTCCGAGCCCGCCCCGTCCGGGCCCGCCCCCTCCGAGCCCACTCCCTCCGAGCCCGCCGCCGACCCGCCCGCACCACCGCAGGCGGCGCCGCCCGCCGCGCAGGCCCCGGCGGCCGTACCGGCCGTCCCGACCGAGCCGCCTGCACCCCTGCAGGACCCGGCCGTGGTCGATCCGCGCGCGCTCGGGCCGCAGATCCGGGCCGAGGTCCGTCGTGAGGTGGCGCAGGTCCGGGCCGAGGCGGACCGCCGCCGTCAGGAGGCCCTGGACCTGGCCGCGCAGGCGCGCGCCCGCGCGGGGGCGCTCGGCCGCTGACCGGCCCGCTGCGGGCGGCCGCGGTTCCGTAGCCTGGTGGGGTGAGTCGGCCACCGTTCGGGATCTACGTGCACGTGCCGTTCTGCGCGTCCCGGTGCGGCTACTGCGACTTCAACACCTACACCGCCTCCGAGCTGCAGGGATCCGGGTCCTCGCCGGACACGTGGCTGGAGGCGGTCCGCCGCGAGCTCGCCCGCGCCCGCGCCACCGTGGGCGACCGCCCCGTCGACACCGTGTTCGTCGGCGGCGGCACACCGTCGCTGATCGGCGCCGAACGCCTCGGCGCGGTGCTCGCCACGATCCGGTCCGAGTTCGGCCTCGCGCCGGGCGCCGAGGTCACCACCGAGTCCAACCCGGAGTCGACCTCGCCGGAGTTCTTCGCCGGGCTCGTCGAGGCCGGGTACACCCGCGTGTCGCTGGGCATGCAGTCGGCGGCCCCGCACGTGCTCCGGATCCTCGACCGCCGGCACACACCCGGCCGCGCCGTCGACGCCGCGCGCGAGGCCCGCGCCGCCGGGATCGCGCACGTCAACCTCGACCTGATCTACGCCACACCCGGGGAGACCACGGCGGACCTGCGCGGGTCGGTCGAGGCGGTGCTGTCCGCGGGCGTGGACCACGTGTCGGCGTACTCGCTGATCGTGGAGGACGGCACGGCCATGGCGCGCAAGGTCGCGCGCGGTGAGCTCCCCGCCCCGGACGACGACGTCGCCGCCGAGCGCTACGAGCTCATCGACGACCTGCTCTCCGCGGCGGGCCTGCGGTGGTACGAGGTCTCGAACTGGGCGAGTTCGGCCGAGGCCCGGTGTCGGCACAACCTCGGCTACTGGCTCGACGGGGACTGGTGGGGCGTCGGTCCCGGCGCCCACTCCCACCTGGCCGGGCGCCGCTGGTGGAACGTCAAGCACCCCGCCCGGTACGCCGCCGCCCTGGCCGAGTCCGGCGACCCCGAGGCCGACCACGAGGTGCTCACCCCCACCGAGCAGCACACCGAGCGCGTGATGCTCCGGCTGCGCCTGGCCGAGGGTCTCGACCTGGACCTGCTCGACGCGCCCGCCCGCGCCGAGGCCGGCCGCGCCGCCGCCGCGGGCCTGCTGGAGCTGCGCAGGGGCCGCGCGATCCTCACCCGCCGCGGTCGCCTGCTGGCCGACCGGGTGGTCCAGGACCTGCTCCTCGCGAGCGAGACCGCCCCCGCGTGAGCGGGCTGCGCCGCACCCGATCTCGGGGGGACCGATGAGTCCGCGGCGGCGGGTGCTGGCGGCGGTCCTCGCCGGGCTCGTGGTGCTCGCGGCCGTCGTCCTCGGGGTGCGGCTGCTCCCGAGCGGCCCGGCCGTCGACCCGGACTCGCGGCCCGCGCCGGACCGGCCCGGCACCGTGCTCCTGGTGCCCGGCTACGGCGGCGGCCGCGACGGGTTGCTGCGGCTCGCGGCCCGGATCGAGGCCACCGGGCGCACCGCCGAGGTGCTCACCCTCGTCGGCGACGGCACCGGGGACCTCGGCGCCCAGGTCCGGGTGCTCGACGACGCCGCGGACGCGGCGATCGCGGCGGGCGCACCGTCGGTCGACGTCGTCGGGTACAGCGCCGGGGGCGTCGTCGCCGGGCTGTGGGTGGCGAGGGACGACGGCGCGGCGAAGGCCCGCCGCGTCGTCACCCTGGGCTCCCCGCTGGGCGGCACCACCCTCGCCGCGCAGGCCGTGACCCAGGCGCCCGACGCGTGCCCGCAGGCCTGCCGCCAGCTCGCGCCCGGCTCGGCGGAGCTGCGCGAGATCGCGGGCGTGGGGGCGGACCTGCCCTGGCTGTCGATCTACACCGCGGACGACGAGACGTCCACCCCGCCGGAGACCGCGGTGTTCGCGGGGGCGACGAACGTCGAGGTCCAGCAGGTCTGCCCAGGCGCGCGCGTGACCCACTCCCAGCTGCCGACGGACCCCACGGTCGCGGGCCTGGTCCTGCGCGGCCTCGACCCGGCCCCCACCGACCTGAGCGGGGCCGGCTGCGTCACGTCGTGACGTCCTTGGTGGAGAAGTTGGCCCAGGCAGCGCCGAACGCGACGACGACGTACCCCAGCTGCACGAGCGCGCCCTCGCGGACGTCCGCCCAGACGATCGGGTCGCGGAAGAGGTCGATCCAGGCCAGCCAGTGGGCGGTCGGCAGGAAGGGCTCGATCGCCGCGGCGGCGTCCAGCGGCTGCACCGCGGCACTCGCCACGACCAGCGCCAACACTCCCAGCGCGGCCGCCAGCGGGGAGTCGGTGAGGGTGGAGAACAGCAGCCCGACGGCGCCCAGGGCGAGCATGCACAGCGCCAGGTAGCCGACGGTGGTGGCGGTCCGGAACACGACGTCCGCCGGGCTCAGCGCTACCCCGGACAGCGACGGGATCGCGCCGCCCCCGCCCAGCGACGCGTCGGGCCCGAAGCCGAAGGCCACGACGCCGACGACATAGGACACGACCGTCACGAACAGCACCGCGAGCAGCACGAACACCGCAACCGACACGAGCTTCGCGACCAGCAGGCGCAGCCGCCCGACGGGGCGCACCAGCAGGTAGCGCAGGGTCCCCGCCGAGGATTCGCCCGCGACGGTGTCGCCGGCCACGATGGCGACCGTGATCGGCAGGAACACCGGCACGACCAGCGCCAACGCCGCCGCCGGGAAGATCTGCCCGTTGCTCACCACGGCGGACAGGAACGCGCCGCCGCGGCCCGGGGGTGGCGCCAGCCGGGTGGTCGCGAGCAGGACCGCGACCAGCGTCGGCAGCGCGCACAGCAGCAGCCAGCACAGCCACACCCGCCGCTTGCGCAGCATCAACCGCAGCTCGACGAGGATCATCGCGGCCCCTCCGAGCGGGCCCGGTCCACCCGGTCGCTGCCCGCGCCGGTGATCTCCAGCACCACCTGCTCGAGGCTGCGCTGCTCCAGCACCAGCCCGCTGACCGGCACCCCGCGCGCGACCAGCTGCGCATTGACCGCCACCGGGTCCGTCCCCCGCACGGTGACGAGCTCACCCGCGCGGCCGACGACCTGCCCGTCGAGCACACCGACGACGCCCGCCGGGTCGGGTGTCCGGACGAGGATCCGGCCGGTCGGGGCGCGGAGCGCGTCGAGCGAGGAGGTCAGGGCGAGCCGCCCGCGGTCCATGACGCCGACCTCCGTGCACAGCGCCTCCACCTCGGTCAGCAGGTGCGAGGACAGGACGACCGTGGTGCCCGCGGCGTTGAGGTCGGTGAGCAGGGCGCGCATCTCCTGGATGCCCCGGGGGTCGAGGCCGTTGGTGGGTTCGTCGAGGAGCAGCAGCTCGGGCTCGCGCAGGATGGCCGCGGCGATGCCGAGGCGCTGGCGCATGCCGAGCGAGTAGGCGCGGACCGGGCGGCGGTCCACGCCGCCGAGCCCCACCCGGTCCAGGGCCTCGTCGACCCGGTCGGCCCGGCGACGTCCGGCCCGGCCCCTCCCGGCCGCGTCGAGCAGGCGGAGGTTGGCGCGGCCCGAGAGGTGCCCCCAGGCGGCCGGGCCCTCCACCAGCGCGCCGACCCGCGGGAGGACCGTCGCCGCCCGCTTCGG
Source organism: Pseudonocardia sp. WMMC193 (assembly GCF_021728735.1). NCBI lineage: Bacteria > Bacillati > Actinomycetota > Actinomycetes > Pseudonocardiales > Pseudonocardiaceae > Pseudonocardia > Pseudonocardia sp. WMMC193. The sequence goes on from NZ_JAKKDO010000003.1 coordinate 419,616, forward strand.
CATGGGCTCGCCCAGCACCTCGATGTGGCCCGATGTCGCGTGCACCAGCCCGAGCAGCATCCGCACCAGCGTGGTCTTGCCGGACCCGTTGGGCCCCAACAGCCCGAACCGGACGCCGCGCGGGACCTCCAGGGACACCCCGGACACGGCCACGACCCGGCCGAACCGCTTGGTGAGGTCCCGGGTGGCCAGGATCACGGTCGCCGCCCCGGGAGCTCGCGCAGCGCCTGGTCCAGCACCGCGGGCGCGACGGTGCCCGCCACCAGCACCCCGCCCCGCCGGATCCCGCCGCGCGCGGCGACCGACAGCAACGGCGTGGTGAGGATCGCGGCCCGCCCGACCGGCACGTCGACCACCGTCCCGCCCGCGGCGGGCGCCCCGTCGATCACCCGCTCCGCGATCCCGCGCGAGGCCGGGACCAGCACGAACCCCGACACTCCTGCGCCGTAGACGCCGACGCCGGGCAGGCCCTCCGCGAGCGGGACGAGGTCGCGGCCCGCGAGCCGCGGCGGGGGCGGGGCGGCGTCGAGCTGGCGGAGCGCACCGGCGAGGTCCGCGGCCTCGGCGGTCACCTCGCCCGCGCCCGGCGGTGCCGTGGGGACGGTGATCTCGGGCGTGCTCAGGGAGACCTCCCGGAACTCGGTGAACAGCAGGGCCTGGTCCGCGCCGCGCGCGGCGACCTCCACCCGCAGGGGCAGGGCCGACGCGGGGTCGCACCACACGTCGATGCGGCCGACGGTGGTGTCCGGGTCGGCAGGGGTGATCCGGAGGCCCGCGGCGTCGAACCCCGCGACCCGACGCGCGGGAAGCGCGGAGACGGGGTCGGCGCGGGTCAGGCTTGTGAGCCTGCGGGCCAGCTCGGAGGGCACGAGGTCCGCGGCGCGCGGCAACCGGACGGGCGTCTCCCCGGAGACGACGGTGAGCTGGTTCGCCCCGAAGTCCCAGACGTACTCGCGCCCGCCCAGCCGGTAGGTGTCGCGTTCGCCGGCCGGGGTCAGCTCGTCGACCCGCCAGGCCTCCGGCCCGGCGTAGCGGGTGCGCAGCCGCGTCACGCTCGTGAACAGTGCCGTGACCTGCTCCAACGCGGCGATCTCCGGCAACCCGAGCCGCCCGGTGCTCTCCGCGTACCCGACGTGCGGGGGGAGCCCGGCCAGGATGCGCGTGCGGAGGTCCTCCGGGTCCGCGGAGGCCGTCGCGGGCAGGGTCACCGCGGCCGCCCCGAGCAGTACCGCCGTCCCGGCACCCACCAGCACCCACCGCCGTGTCACCCGGGAGTCGCCCATCTCGCGGCCCAGCCTGGCGGGCGGGAGGTGAAACGCCGGTGTGCCGGAGAGCGGGTGTGCGACGCGGCGGGAGGGCGGGTGGGAGGTGGAACGGCGGTTCGCCGGGAGGGCGGGCGTGCGTACCGGCCGGCACGGCAACCGCGGCCGTTGCGTATCGGCTGGGTGCAAAGGCAAGCGTGCAGATCCGCTGGCAGTGCAAGAGAAGGGGTGCGTATCCGCTGGCAGTGCGAAGGCAAGCGTGCGGATCCGCTGACACTGCAAAGGGCGCGCGCTCAGGCACCTCCCCGCAGGTAGGACTCGCCGCGCGGCGACAGCCGGTACCCGACCTCCAGCGACTCGGTCAGGCCCAGCTCCTTCAGCTTCCGCACGTCCCGCTTGAACGGCAGGGTCTCCCGGCCCAGCTCGGCGGCCAGGTCGGGCGCGCGGACGCCGGGTCTGGCGTCGATGAGGGCCAGCGTCGCCGCGGTCCACGGGGTCACCCGGTCCATCCGCGCCAGCCGCGCGGCGACCGAGTCCCGCTCGTCGGGGGTCAGCGGTCGTGCGCGCAGGGCGACCCGCGGGTCCTCGCCCGCCGCGACCAGCTCGATCCGCCACACCGGGCCCGTCCCGCGGGCGAGCATCGCGCGCAGGTCCTTCAGCGTCTGGCCCGCCGCGGCCGCGTCGGCCGCCCGGAGCGCGGACACCCCCACCCGCGACACCCCCGTCACCTCGACGACGCCGATGCGGGTCCGCATCCGCGTCCCCGGCACCACCCGGGGGCGCTCCCACCGCCGGAAGGCACAGGTGATCCGGCCTGCGGCGATCCCGTCGAGCGTCTCCTGGCGCAGCAGCACCGGCCCACCTCACCGGGCGCGCGGTCGACTGCGCAAGCTCCGTCCCAACCTTGAGCCGACTCGACGCAAGAGTCACAAGCGCGCTCCCGACCCGAGCACCTAGACTGGAAACCCGACGACCGGGAGGAGCCGCGATGAATGCCGACGAACGCCGCTTCGCGGTCCTGCAGGCCATCGTGGCCGACTACGTCTCGACCCAGGAGCCGGTGGGCTCCAAGGCGATCGTGGATCGGCACAACCTCGGCGTCTCCTCCGCGACGGTCCGCAACGACATGGCCGCGCTGGAGGAGGAGGGGCTGATCGCCCAGCCGCACACCAGCGCGGGCCGGATCCCCACGGACAAGGGCTACCGGCTCTTCGTGGACCGGGTCGCGCAGGTCAAGCCGCTGAGCAAGGCCGAGCGTCAGGCCGTGCAGAGCTTCCTCGAAGGCGCCACCGACCTGGACGACGTGCTGCGCCGCAGTGTCCGGCTGCTCGCGCAGCTGACCCGGCAGGTCGCCGTCGTGCAGTACCCCACGCTGACCCGTTCCACGGTCCGGCACCTGGAGGTCGTCCAGCTCACGCCCGCGCGGCTGATGCTGGTGCTGATCACCGACTCCGGCCGGGTGGACCAGCGGATGGTGGACCTCGGCCAGGTGGTGACCGACGAGGACGCCGCACGGCTGCGCAGCATGATCAACGGCGCGTTGGTGGGGCAGCGGCTGGCCGAGGCCTCGGCCCGGGTGGCGGAGCTCCCGAACTCCGCGCCCGCGGAGCTGCGGGACGTCGTGCTGACCCTGTCCACGGTGCTGATCGAGACGCTCGTCGAGCATCCCGAGGAGCGCCTGGTCCTGGGCGGCACGGCCAACCTCACGCGCAGCACGGCGGACTTCCCGGGGTCGCTGCGGCAGGTGCTGGAGGCGCTGGAGGAGCAGGTCGTGGTCCTCAAGCTGTTGGCCGCCGCGCGCGAGCCGGGGCTGGTCACGGTGCGGATCGGCGAGGAGAACGAGTCCGCGGACCTGCACACCGCGTCGGTCGTGTCGATCGGCTACGGGCCGGGCACGGTCGTCGGCGGGATGGGTGTCGTCGGGCCGACGCGGATGGACTACCCGGGCACCATGGCGGCGGTGCACGCCGTCGCCCGATACGTCGGTGAGATCCTGGCGGGACGCTAGGTGGGCACACGAGCAGAAGGATTCATGGGGAACCAGCAGGTGGCACGCGACTACTACGGCATCTTGGGCGTCGAGCAGGGCGCGGACGCCGCCGAACTGAAGCGGGCCTACCGTCGGCTCGCCCGGGAGCTGCACCCGGACGTCAACCCCGATCCGGCGGCGCAGGAGCGCTTCGCCGAGATCAGCACGGCGTACGAGGTGCTGACCGACCCGGAGAAGCGCCGGATCGTCGATCTGGGCGGCGACCCGTTGGACAACGGCCGCGGCGGCGGTGGCGGAGCGGGTGACCCGTTCTCCGCCTTCGGGTTCGGCGACATCATGGACGCCTTCTTCGGCGGTGCGGGCGGCGGCCGCGGGCGCGGTCCGCGCAGCCGCGTGCAGCCCGGGGCGGATGCGCTCATCCGGATGCAGCTCACGCTCGAGGAGTGCGCCACGGGGGTGCAGCGCGAGCTGACCGTGGACACGGCGGTGCTGTGCGACCAGTGCGGCGGGAACGGCTGCGCCCCGGGGACCTCCCCGCAGGGCTGCCCGACGTGTGGGGGCCGCGGCGAGGTGCAGAGCGTGCAGCGCTCGTTCCTGGGCCAGGTCGTCACCTCGCGGCCCTGCCCCGAGTGCCGCGGGCTCGGCGAGATCATCCCGGACCCGTGCCGGCAGTGCGCAGGCGACGGGCGGGTGCGCGCGCGGCGCAGCGTCGGCGTCCGGATCCCGGCGGGCGTGGCGGACGGCATGCGCGTCCGGCTGGCCGGGCAGGGCGAGGTCGGTTCGGGCGGCGGCCCGGCCGGAGACCTCTACGTCGAGGTCGAGGAGATCCCGCACGAGGTCTTCCAGCGGGAGGGTGCGGACCTGCACGTCCGGCTCCCGCTGCCGATGACCGCGGCGGCCCTCGGCGCGACCCTGCCGCTGCCGATGCTCGACGGGACCACCGAGGACCTGCACATCGAGCCGGGCACCCAGAGCGGCACGCTGCGCACGCTGCGCGCCAAGGGGATGCCGCGGCTGCGCTCGACCGGCCGGATCGACGGCCAGGGCGACCTCGTCGTGCACGTCGAGGTCACGGTGCCGACGAAGCTCGACAAGGAGCAGACCGACCTGCTGCGCCAGCTCGCGAAGCTGCGCGGCGAGGAGCAGCCGGACCTGGCCCAGAAGAACGGGCACGGGCTGTTCGGTCGGCTGTTCCGGCAGTGAGGCCGATGACCGAGCAGGCGAACGGTTCCGCGACCCCGTGACCGAGGCGCTGTGACCGAGGCGTTGTTCCTGGTCGACGAGCTGGGCGAGCGGGTCCTCCTCGACGGGCCGGAGGGCAGGCACGCGGCCGCGGTCAAGCGGATCCGGGTGGGCGAGACCGTCCGGCTGTCCGACGGCCGGGGCGCGCTGGCCCGGGCCGAGGCGGTGGCCGTCGGCAGGGACACCGTGGAGTTCGCGGTGCTCTCCCGCGAACACCATCCCGCGCCGCCGCTGCGGATCACGCTGGCCCAGGCGCTGGTCAAGGGCGACCGCGGCGAGCTCGCCGTGGAGACCGCCACCGAGGCGGGGGTCGACGCGATCCTGCCGTGGCGGGCGGCCCGCTGCGTCGCGAAGTGGGAGCAGGGCCCGCGCGGCGACAAGGCGCTCGCCCGGTGGCGGGCGACCGTCCGCGAGGCCGCCAAGCAGGCGCGGCGGCCGTGGGTGCCCGAGGTGGGCGAGCCGGTCGACACCCGGCGACTCGCCCGGCACGACGGTCCGATCCTGGTGCTGCACGAGTCCGCCACGGACGTGCTGGCGGCCACGGACCTGCCGGTCTCCGGGGACGTGCTGCTGGTCGTGGGTCCCGAGGGCGGGGTGTCGGACGACGAGCTGGACCTGCTGGTCGCGGCGGGTGCGAAGGCTGTCCGGCTGGGTCCGGAGGTGCTGCGGGCCTCGACCGCGGCGGCGGTGGCCCTCGGCGCGATCGGAGCCCTGTCCGCACGGTGGTGTGACCGGGCCCACGCAGCACCGCCTTCGTGACTGCGCAAACATCTGAGCTAGGGTCAGCACCGGCTCACCCACCCCCCTGGTGAGCACGGGATCCCCGGGCTCCGCTCGGGGACGCCGCCGGGTTCGCCCGCGGCCGCGTCGCGGTGGCCATCCCCCCGGTCGCCGCGGCGCGTTCCTCGTCGGCGCGGAGGCGGTTACTCGCGTGTCTTCTGTCGGTGGGCGGCGGTAGCATCCGGTCGGAATCACCGCAGAGCCCCCTCGGTTCGCGAACGACAGGAAGCAGGCGACCAGAGCACGTGACCCAGCCGGACCCCGTCCAGTCCCGCATGGCAGTCCCGGACACCGCGCTGCTCGCGCTGCTCGGCTCGCGTGACGAGTCGCTGCGCACCGCCGAGGAGCTCCTGTCCGCGGACGTGCACGTGCGCGGCAACGAGCTCACCCTCACCGGCGACCCGGCGGACGTCGCGTTCGCGGAGCGGGTCTTCGCCGAGCTGATCACCCTCGCCTCGCGGGGGCAGCAGGTCGGCGCGGACACCGTGCGCCGCACCGTCGAGATGCTCGGCGAGGCGGACCCGGCGGTCGCCGCGCTGCAGGGGGAGACCCCCGCCGAGGTGCTGTCGCTGGACATCGTGTCCCGGCGCGGGAAGACGATCCGCCCGAAGACGCTGAACCAGAAGCGGTACGTCGACGCGATCGACGCGCACACCATCGTCTTCGGCATCGGTCCCGCCGGTACGGGCAAGACGTACCTCGCCATGGCGAAGGCCGTGCAGGCGTTGCAGGCCAAGCAGGTCAACCGGATCATCCTGACCCGGCCCGCGGTCGAGGCGGGGGAGCGGCTCGGGTACCTGCCGGGCACGCTCTACGAGAAGATCGACCCGTACCTGCGCCCGCTGTACGACGCGCTGCACGACATGATCGACCCCGAGTCCATCCCGAAGCTGATCGCGGCGGGCACGATCGAGGTCGCGCCGCTCGCCTACATGCGCGGCCGCACGCTGAACGACGCGTTCATCATCCTGGACGAGGCGCAGAACACCACGCCCGAGCAGATGAAGATGTTCCTGACCCGGCTCGGGTTCGGCTCGAAGATCGTCGTGACGGGTGACGTCACGCAGGTCGACCTGCCGGGCAACACCCGCTCCGGCCTCAAGGTCGTCCAGGAGATCCTGTTCGGCGTCGACGACGTGGCGTTCCCCGAGCTGACCAGCCAGGACGTGGTGCGCCACCGCCTGGTCGGCGAGATCGTGGACGCCTACGCCCGGTTCGACGCGGACCAGCAGAACCGCCCGCAGCTGCGCAGCGCACCCCGCACGGGCCCGCCCCAGAACCGCGCGGCCCGCCGCTCACAGCGCTGAGCGGCACCGCCGGAGTTCAGGCCGTCGCGGACTCCTCGGCGAACCGGGGCGGCCAGCTGCTCGCGCCCAGCTCGCGGCTGATCCCTCGGGCGGCGCGGCGCAGCGCGTCGAGCGTGGCGGGGGCCGGGGGCCACGCGCCCGCGGGCACGACCAGCCCGACCGCCCCGCACACCTCGTCGGCGGTCGCCACGGGTGAGGCCGCGCCGCACTCGCCGAGCACGGCCTCCTCGACCTCGTTCGCGAGACCGGTCCGGCGCACCGAGCCCAGGTCCCGCGGGCGGAGCTGGGTCTCGCCGGTCATCGGACGCGGGTCCGTCACGGCGCACATCCCGTACGCCAACAGGACCTTGCCCAGCGCGCAGGCGTGCGCCGGGACCACGATCCCCACCTCGTCGGGGGTCGGCGCGGCGGCGACCACCACGACGTCTCCGCCGAGCGGGACGGCCACCCGCACGCCGCACCCCGTCTGCGCCGCGAGGTCGGCGATCCACGGCTGCGCGTGCGCCCGCAGCTCGAGGTTGTCCAGGTAGACGTTGCCGAGCTTGAGCGTCGCGGGGCCCAGGCGGTAGAGGCCGGTGTCGCGTTCCTGCACGACCATGCCGTGCGCGAGCAGCGTCCGGACGATGCCGTGCACCGTCGACGGGGCGAGGCCCATGGCCGCCGCGATCTCGCCGAGGCTGCGCCGCCGCGCACCCTGCAGGACCGCCAGCACGCGCAGCGCACGGTCGACGGACTGGATCACGGCGTACTCCTTGTGGTGTGAGTCGGGTCATACTAGCGTTCGGCATCGCCGAATGGTCTTCGAAGGCGGAGCCTGCGGAGCCGACCCTCAGTGCCGATGGGGAGGGCCCATGAAGAAGCTCATCAACGATCCGGATTCCGTCGTCGCCGAGGCGCTGCGCGGGATGGCCCTCGCGCACCCGGAGCTGCGGGTGGACCACGAGAACCGGATCGTCTTCCGCGGCGACGCGCCGGTCCGCGGCAAGGTCGGGCTGGTCTCCGGTGGCGGGTCGGGGCACGAGCCGATGCACGGCGGCTTCGTCGGTCCCGGGATGCTGGACGCGGCGTGCGCGGGCGAGGTGTTCACCTCACCGGTCCCCGACCAGATGGTCGCGGCGACCCAGGGGGTGGACGGCGGCGCGGGCGTCCTGCACATCGTGAAGAACTACACCGGTGACGTCATGAACTTCGAGATGGCCGCCGAGCTGGTCGAGACCGAGGTGGCGACGGTCGTCGTGGACGACGACGTCGCCGTCCAGGACTCCCTCTACACCGCGGGCAGGCGGGGCGTCGGCACCACGGTGCTGCTGGAGAAGATCGTCGGCGCGGCCGCGGAGCAGGGGCGCCCGTTGGCCGAGGTGGCGGACCTGGCCCGGAAGGTGAACGACCGCGGCCGCAGCATGGGCATGGCGCTGACCTCGTGCACCGTGCCGGCGGCGGGGCAGCCGACCTTCGACCTCCCCGAGGACGAGATGGAGATCGGGATCGGCATCCACGGCGAGCCCGGGCGGCGTCGGGTCCCGCTGGCGCCCGCCCGCGAGATCGCGGAGATGCTGGTCGAGCCGGTGCTCTCGGACCTCGACTTCACGTCCGAGCCGGTGATCTGCTTCGTCAACGGGATGGGCGCGTCGCCCCTGCTGGAGCTGTACCTGATGTACGGGGAGGTCGCGGCGCTGCTGGAGAAGGCGGGCGTGCGGGTCGCGCGGTCGCTGGTGGGGCCCTACATCACGTCCCTGGACATGGCAGGCTGCTCGGTGACCCTGCTCCGTGCGGACGACGACCTGCTGGCCCTCTGGGACGCCCCGGTGCGCACCCCCGGCCTCCGGTGGGGCGCATGACGTCGCTCGACTCGCTCGTCTCCTGGCTCCGGGCCTTCGCGGCGTCGGTCGAGGAGCAGAAGGACGCGCTCACCGCGCTGGACTCCGCGATCGGGGACGCCGACCACGGCGCCAACATGGCGCGCGGCATGGCGGCGGTGGTCGCGGCGCTCGACGCCCAGTCGTTCGACTCGGTCGGCGCGTTGTTCAAGAAGGTCGGGATGACGCTGGTCAGCACGGTCGGCGGGGCGAGCGGCCCGCTCTACGGCACGCTCTTCCTGCGGTTCGGCACCAGCGCCGGGGAGGTCTCCGAGCTCGACCCGCAGGCGCTCGCGAAGGCGCTGCGGGCAGGCCTGGAGGGCGTGGTCGCCCGCGGCAGGCCGGAGGCGGGCGACAAGACGATGTTCGACGCCCTGTCCCCGGCCCTCGACGCCCTGGACGCCGCCCTGTCGAGCGGCGCGTCCCTGGCGGACGCCCTGACCGCCGCCTCGCGGGCCGCCGACGCCGGCCGGGACGCCACCGTCCCGATGCTCGCGCGGAAGGGGCGCGCCAGCTACCTGGGCGAACGCAGCGTGGGCCACCAGGATCCCGGCGCCACCTCCACCGCGCTGCTGGTCGCGGCGGCAGCGCGCACCCTGGCCTGATCGGTGTCGGACACGGTCGGGCTGGTCGTCGTCTCGCACAGCCGGGCGCTGGGCGAGGCGGCGGCGGAGCTGGCCCGGGAGATGGTGCCGGGGGACGAGGTCCGCATCGAGGTGGCCGCGGGCCTCGCCGAGCACACCCTCGGCACCGACGCCACCGCCATCGCCGAGGCGCTGAGCAGGGCGGACGGCGGGGCGGGCGTCGTCGTGCTGATGGACCTGGGCAGTGCCGTGCTCTCCGCCGAGCTGGCGCTGGAGTTCCACGACGACCCGGACTCGGTGCTGCTCTGCCCGGCGCCCCTCGTCGAGGGCCTGGTCGCGGCCGCGGTCGCGGCGGCGGGCGGTGCCGATCGTGCGACCGTCGCCGCCGAGGCCGGCCAGGGCACCGCCGCCAAGCGCGCCCAGCTCGGCGAGGAGCCGGTGGCGCCGAGTCGCCCCGCGGCGTCCCGGCCGGATCGGGTGGAGCGGTTCACGGTGACCCCGCCGCACGGCCTGCACGCCCGGCCCGCCGCGCTGCTCGTCCGCGCGGTCGCCGGGTTCGACGCCCGCGTCGAGCTCGTCGACCTCACCACCGGGCGCGGGCCGGTCTCGGCGGCGGGACTCACCGGGGTGGCCGCGCTCGGCGCGGCGTCGGGGGACGAGATCGAGGTGCGGGCGACGGGTCCGCAGGCCGGTGACGCGGTGGCGGCGCTGCTCGACCTCGCGGCCGGGGGGTTCGGCGAGGGGGGCTCCGCCGCCCGTGCGGACGCCGATGATCCACCCGTGGGAAGCGATGCGGTCGCCGAGCGACCGCCGCCCTCCCCGCTCGTGGATCACGGTCCGGTGGCCGGGTCGCCGGGGATCGCGCTCGGCCCGGCCCGCGTGCTCCGGCCCACCGCGCTCGCGGTGCCCGCCGAGCCCGCGGGCACCCCGGCCGTCGAGCGCGCCCGGCTCGCCGCGGCGGTCGCGGCGGCCAGGGCCTCGATCACCGCGGTCCGCGACGCCACGCCCGGCGCGGAGGCGGCGATCTTCGACGCGCACCTGCTGATGCTCGACGACCCGGCCCTCGTCGAGGTCGCGGACGCCGGCATCGACGCAGGTCGCAGCGCTGCCGCGGCGTGGGCGTCGGCCGCCCGGGACGCCGCGGCGCAGCTCGCCGCCCTGCCGGGCGAGTACCTCCGCGCCCGCGCCGCGGACGTCCGGGCCGTGGGGGACGAGGTCCTGCGCGCCCTGGTCGCCGACTCCGGCCGCGACCCCGACGGCCCGCCCGATTCCGAGGCCCGGGTGCTCCTCGCGGCCGACCTGACCCCCGCCGAGGCCGCCACCCTCTCGGCCGCCGGCGTGGTCCTGGCCGGCGGGAGCCCCACCGCGCACGCCGTGATCATCCTGCGCGCGCGGGGGATCCCCGCGGTGCTCGGGGCGGGGGAGGAGGTCCTCGACACCCCCGACGGCACCCTCGTCGCCGTCGACGGCGACACCGGCGAGCTGCAGGTCGACCCGCCGGACCCGGACCGCTTCCGGGCGCGACGGGCCCGGGCGCGTGCCCGGGAGCGGGCCGCGGAGGACCGTCGGCACGAACCGGCCGTCACGCCGGACGGCACCCGCGTGCTCGTCGGCGTCAACCTCGGGGCGGAGCCGGCTTCCGAGCAGGGAGCTCCCGACCCCGCCCCGGGCGCCGACCTCGCGGGCCTGGTCCGCACCGAGTTCCTGTTCCTCGACCGGGGCCGTGCCCCGTCGGTCGACGAGCAGGAGGCCGCCTACCGGGCCGTGGCGCGCGCCATGGGCGGGCGCCGGGTGGTGCTGCGCACGCTCGACGTCGGGGGCGACAAGCCCCTGCCGTACCTGCCGCAGCCGCCGGAGGCCAACCCGTTCCTCGGCGTCCGCGGCCTGCGGCTCGCCCTGGCGCGGCCCGACCTGCTCGACGACCAGCTGCGCGCGATCGTCCGGGTGGCGCGCGACCATCCCGTCAGCGTGCTGTTCCCGATGGTCACCGTGCCCGCCGAGCTCGACGCCGCCCGTGCCGCGCTCGCCCGCGCCCAGGAGCGGGAGGGGCCCGCCGCGCTGCAGGTCGGGATCATGGTCGAGGTCCCCGCCGCGGCGCTCACGGCGGCCCGGTTCGCCGCGGGCGTGGACTTCTTCAGCATCGGCACCAACGACCTGACCCAGTACACCCTCGCCGCGGAGCGCGGGAACCCGCGGCTGGCCCCGCTCGGCGACGCCCTGCACCCGGCGGTCCTGCGGCTGGTCCGGGAGGTCTGCGACACCGGCGTGCCGACCGCGGTGTGCGGGGAGCTGGCGGCGGACCCGCGGGCCGTCGGCCTGCTCGTCGGGTTGGGGGTGCGGGAGCTGAGCGTGGCGCCGCCCGCCGTGGCGCGCGTCAAGCAGGCGGTCCGCGAATCGGCGGGGCTGCCGCCCGACCTGTGGACAACTCGGGACGCGGAGGCGGTCCGCGCACTGCTCCCGGAAGGCTGACGACTACCCTCGACGCCACCGACATCCGAGGGGAAAGCGTGAGCATCGAGGTCGTCAACGAGTCCGGCGTCGCCGTCGACGAGTCACTGATCGTGTCCGTCGCGCGCTATGCGCTGGACAGGATGCGGGTCAGCCCCGCCGTCGAGCTCGCGATCACCGCCGTGACCCTGGACGCCATGTCCGAGCTGCACGAACGGTGGATGGACGAGCCCGGCCCCACGGACGTCATGGCCTTCCCGATGGACGACCTGGCCGAGGACACCCGCCGTCCGGACGCGCCCGACATCGGGCCCGCGCTGCTCGGGGACATCGTGCTGTGTCCCGCGTTCGCCAAGGACCAGGCGGTCAAGGCGGGCCACACGATGGACGACGAGCTGCACCTGCTCACCGTGCACGGCTGCCTGCACCTGCTGGGCTACGACCACCACGAGCCGGAGGAGGAGCGCGAGATGTTCGCGCTGCAGAACCGGCTGCTGCACGACTGGCGGACCGAGCGCGCCGAGAGCGCGGCGCGGGAGGCCCAGCGCCGCAGCGACGCGAAGCTCCTCGGGACCGTGGGGTTGGACGCCGAGGAATGAACGCCGTCGGGCTGCTCGTCATCGCGATCGTGCTGATCCCGGTCGCAGGCGTCTGCGCCGCGGCGGACGCCGCGTTCACCTCGGTGTCCAGCGCGCGGGTCGCGGACCTGGTGCGGGCCGGGCGCCCGGGCGCGCGCGCCCTGGCCCGGGTCGTGGAGGACCGGGCGCGCTACCTGAACCTGCTCATCCTGCTCCGGCTCATGGGCGAGACCGTGGCCACGGTGCTGCTCACGATCGCCCTCGCGAGCTGGATCGACCCGCCCTGGCTCGGGGTGCTGCTCGCCGCCGCGATCATGGTGGTGGTCAGCTACGTGCTGATCGGGGTCGGGCCGCGCACCCTGGGCCGCCAGCACCCCTACGCCCTGGGCATGGCCGTGGCGGCGCCGATCCGGGTGATCGCCACGCTGCTCGGCCCGATCACCTCCCTGCTGATCCTGGTCGGCAACGCGATCACCCCGGGCCGCGGCTTCCGCGAGGGCCCGTTCTCGTCCGAGGTCGAGCTGCGCGAGCTCGTCGACATGGCGGGCACGGCGGGCGTCGTGGACGAGGGCGAGCGCAAGATGATCCACTCGGTGTTCGAGCTGGGGGACACCATCGTCCGGGACGTCATGCAGCCCCGGCCGGACGTGGTGTGGGCCGAGCGGGACACCCCCGTCCAGAAGGTCGTGCGGCTGGCGCTGAAGAGCGGCTACTCGCGCATCCCGGTGCTGGGGGAGGACATCGACGACATCGTCGGGATCGCCTACCTCAAGGACCTGGTCGGGGTCACCTGGGACCGGCCGTCGGCCACGCTGGTCGAGGTGGTGCGCCCGCCGGTGTTCGTTCCGGACTCCAAGCGGATCGACGAGCTGCTCAGCGACATGCAGCGCACCCGCAACCACATGGCGATCGTGGTGGACGAGTACGGCGGCACCGCGGGCCTGGTCACGATCGAGGACATCCTCGAGGAGATCGTCGGGGACATCTCGGACGAGTACGACACCGCCGAGGTGCCCGAGGTCCAGCGGCTCGACGGTGGCACCCTGCGGCTCGCGGCCCGGCTGCCCGTCGAGGACCTGCAGGAGCTGTTCGCGGGGGAGTTCACCGGCACCGAGCGCGAGGAGGAGCTCCGCGAGGCGATCGAGGAGGCGGACGTCGACACCATCGGCGGCCTGCTCGCCCAGCGGCTCGGCAAGGTCCCGCTGCCCGGGGCGGAGACCGAGGTCGAGGGGCTGCTGCACCTGAAGGGCGAGGGCGGCAAGGACGCCCGCGGGCGCGTGCGCATCACGTCGGTGCTGGTCACCCCCCTCACGCGGCCCGAACCCGAGGACGAGAACGAGCACCAGGCGGAGCGCGAGCCCGTGCCCGCCGCACAGGAGGAGACCGATGTCCGGCAGTGAGACCCCGCCCCTCGGCGCCGAGGACGCCAAGATCGTGACGTTGGCGCGGTCCTCGCGCGCCCGCACGGGCGCGGCCGAGGGCGCCGCGGTGCGGGACACGGACGGGCGCACCTACGCCGCGGCCACCGTGGACCTGCCGTCGCTGCGGCTCACGGCCCTGCAGGCCGCCGTCGCCGCCGCGGTCTCCAGCGGCGCGGAGGGCATCGAGGCCGCCGCGGTGGTCCTCGACGGCGAGCCGGACGAGGCCTCCGTGGCCGCGGTCCGGGACCTCACCGCGAGCGCGCCGGTGATCGTCGCGAACGCGAAGGGCGAGGTCGTCTCGGTCCTGGTGCCCGCCTGATGAGCACCCCGACGTACGACGTCGTGGTGGTCGGCGGCGGGATCGTCGGCCTGGCCACCGCGCACGCGGTCGTCCGCAGCGGCCGCACGGTCGCCGTGGTCGAGCGGGAGCCGCGGCTGGCGGACCACCAGACCGGCCGCAACTCGAACGTGATCCACTCCGGGCTCTACTACGCCCCGGGCGGCTACAAGGCGCGCCTGGCCGTGGCGGGCTGCGCGGAGACCGTCGCGTTCTGCCGCGAGCACGACCTGCCGCACCGGGTGTCGGGCAAGCTCGTCGTGGCCACCGAGCAGGAGGAGCGCCCCCGGCTCGCGGAGCTGGAACGCCGGGGCCGGGCGAACGGCGTCGAGACCCACCGGCTCGATGCGGCGGGCATGCGGGAGCGGGAGCCGCACGTCCGCGGCCTCGACGCGCTGTGGGTGCCGTCGACCGGGATCTGCGACTACCGCGCCGTCGCCGAGAAGATCGGCGAGCTGCTGGTCAAGGAGGGTGGCGAGATCCACCTCGGCCGCACCGTCACCGGGCTCGCGCCGCGGGACTCGGACGTGGTCGTCCGCACGGACTCCGGCGACCTGCTGGGCGCGCAGGCGGTCGTCTGCGGCGGCCTGCGCAGCGACGAGCTGGCCCGCGCCTCGGGTGTCGATCCCGGGGTCCGGATCATCCCCTTCCGCGGCGAGTACTCGGGCTTCACCGAGGAGGCCGCGGAGCTGGTCAAGGGCCTGATCTACCCCGTGCCGGACCCGGCCTTCCCGTTCCTCGGCGTACACGCCACGCGGGGGGTCGACGGGCATGTGCACGCCGGACCGAACGCGGTGCTCGCGCTGGCCCGCGAGGGCTACGACTGGACCACGGTCAAGCCGAAGGAGCTCCTCGGGAGCCTGCTGTACCCGGGCATGGTCCACGTGGCGCGCACGCACTGGCGCTACGGGCTCGGCGAGGTGCGCCGCTCGCTGTCGAAGTCCGCGATGGTGACCCAGATCCAGCGGATGCTGCCCGAGGTCCGGGCGCACCACCTCGTGCCTGCGGGCGCGGGCGTGCGGGCCCAGGCGGTCACCCCGGACGGCACGCTGGTGGACGACTTCCTGTTCCGGCAGCAGGGCCGCATCCTGCACGTGCTCAACGCGCCCTCGCCCGCGGCCACGGCCGCCTTCCCGATCGGGCGCGAGATCCTTCAGAAGCTCACCGGCGAGACCCTGGGGCCCCTGTGAACACCTGGCCGGACGACTTCCGTTCCGGGTTCGCCTGCTTCGTCGGCAGGCCGAACGCCGGCAAGTCCACCCTGACCAACGCGCTGATCGGCCAGAAGATCGCGATCACCTCGTCGCGCCCGCAGACCACGCGGCACGCGATCCGCGGGATCGTGCACCGGCCGGACGCCCAGCTGATCGTCGTGGACACCCCCGGCCTGCACAAGCCGCGCACCCTGCTGGGCTCCCGGCTGAACGACGTGGTCCGCGAGACCTGGGCGGAGGTGGACGTCGTGGGGTTCTGCGTGCCGGCGGACCAGCCCGTGGGCCGCGGGGACGAGTTCATCGCGGGGGAGCTGAAGTCCGTCGCGGGGCGCACTCCCGTGCTCGGGATCGTCACGAAGACGGACAAGGCACGCCCGGAGCAGATCGCCGAGCGGCTCACCCAGATGTCCGAGCTGATGGAGTTCGCGGACATCGTGCCGTGCTCGGCGAAGTCCGGCGACCAGGTCGGGCTGCTCGCGGACCTGCTCGTCGACAAGCTGCCGGAGGGCCCGCCGCTCTACCCGGACGGCGAGCTGACCGACGAGCCGGAGGAGACGCTGGTCGCCGAGCTGGTCCGCGAGGCGGCCCTCGAGGGCGTGCGGGACGAGCTGCCGCACTCCATCGCGGTCACCGTCCAGGAGATGATCGAGCGCGAGGACCGTCCGGCGGACGATCCGATGCTGGACGTCCACGCCACGATCTTCGTGGAGCGGCAGAGCCAGAAGGGCATCGTGATCGGCCGCGGCGGCGAGCGGCTGCGCCAGGTCGGTACGGACGCCCGTCGCCAGATCGAGGCGCTCCTGGGCGTGAAGGTCTACCTCGACCTGCACGTCACGGTGGCGAAGGACTGGCAACGGGATCCTCGACAGCTGCGGAAGCTGGGGTTCTAGGCCGGGGGCTGCTCCCGATCAGCGCGTTCGCCCAGTGGGCCCGGGGGTCGACGTCGACGAGCAGGACCTTGGCCAGCAGGGTCAGCGGGGTGGCGAGGACGGCGCCGATCGGGCCCAGCAGCCACCCCCAGAACACCAGGCCGACGAGCACGACCGTCACGCTCAGGCCCACGGCGTCGCCGATGAAGCGCGGCTGGATCAGCGAGGTCAGCACGAAGTTGACCACCAGGTAGATCGCGACCACGGTCACCGTCAGCGGCCACCCGCCGACCAGCAGCGCGAGGACCATCGGCGGCACCAGCCCGACCCAGAACCCGACGTACGGGATGTAGTTGGTGATGAAGGCCAGCAGCCCCCAGAGCACCGCGAGCGGCACCCCGAGCAGGGCGAGCGCGACCGCGTCGACGGCTCCGACGAGCAGGCCGAACACCGTGTTGACGGCCATGTAGCGGCGGGTGCCGCTCGCGAACAGGGCCAGGGCGGCGGCGGCCTCGGCGTGGTCCTCGGCCAGCAGGGCCCGCCTGCGGTCGACCCCGGCGGCCTCGAAGGACAGGAACAGCAGCAGCGACAGCAGGAAGACGAGGTTGCCGAGCAGCCCCGTCAGGCCGAGGAGCAGCCCGCTGACCAGCCCGACCAGCCGCGAGGTGTCCAGGGATGCGGCGAGCGCGCGCAGCTGCTCGGGCCCCACGCCGAACTCCGCGAGCCGGCCGAGCACACCGCTGAGCAGCCCGTTCGCCTCGGCGGCGTACCCGGGCAGGACGGTCGCGAGCCGGGCGGCCGACACCACGATCGTCCCGGCGAGCACCAGCAGCACGCCGTAGACGCACAGCAGCACCACCCCGGAGGCGGCCCAGCCGGGCAACCCGAGCCGCACCAGCCTGCCGTGCACCGGGTGCACGGTGATCACGATGACCAGGGCCAGGAAGAGCGGTCCGACCAGCCACGAGACGCCCGCGATCCCGGCCACGACGATGACCACCGACGCCGCGGCCAGCAGCACCACGAGCGCCCGCGGCAACCCGCCCTCCGCGGCCCGAGCGGCGCTCTCGGGACCCGACTCGTGTCGCTCGGGGCTCGCGAGGGGGGCGTCCGCCTCCATCAGGCGGACGTGGCCAGCGACCGGACCCGGAAGGCGAGCACGGCCAGCACGATCCCGCCCGCGAGCGCGAAGATCCCGACCAGCCAGAGCAGCGCGAGGATGCCGGACGCCGGCCAGACCAGCAGCAGGATGCCGAAGATCACGTCGAGGGCGCCCTTGGCGAGGGTCCAGCCCCAGCGGTCGTCCGTGCGGCGGGACCGGATGCCCTCGGCGATGGTGCTGACGCCCAGCACGATCGCCCAGAACGCCACCACGAACAGCAGCGACAGCGCGGTGGCCGCGGGCCAGACGAGCGCGATGATGCCCGCCAGCACCGAGATCACGCCCTGCGCCACGATCCAGCCCCAGGAGGGCTCGGTCCCGCGGGCCTTGATCCCCAGGTAGACGGCCGTGACGCCGTCCATGATCGCGTAGACACCGAAGACGATGATCAGCGCCTGCAGGGCGATGCCGGGTGCCGCGAGCACCAGGACGCCCCAGATCACCAGCAGCACGGCGCGCAGCAGCACCAGCCACCAGGCCGTCTTCGCCATGTCCTTCAGCTCGCTCGCGATCGGCGAGTCCCCGGGCGGGGTGTCGGCGGGCGGTGTCGCGGACGTCTCGGTCATGGGTCTCCTCGTTCGATGCCTGATCAGCGCACGGGTCCGAGCCGCAGCTCGGACACGCGCCCGTCGATGAAGTCGGCCTCGGCGCGCCCGAGGCCGTCGCGCAGCCGCAGTGTCCACATCGCACGATCACCGGCGACGTGCTTGCGGGTGGGGTCGATCTGCGCCCCACCTGCGAGAACCGTACTCAGATGTGCGCGCAGCGGAACCCCGGCGCGTGGCCGGAACGGGTGGTCCGAGTGGAGCACGGCGTCTTCGGTGGTCGCGGCGCGCAGCGCCTCGGCGTCACCGCCGCGCACCGCGCGCTCGAACGCGAGCGCGCCGAGGAACCGGTCGGCCTGGTCGCGGCCGCGGCGTTGCAGGCCGTCGAGGAACCGCACGTCCCGGTTGAGCTTCGACGCCGATCCCAGCACCCGCGACCGCCACGAGCCGGGCATCTCGATCACCCGCACCGTGACGTGCTTGTACCCCCGGTCCGCCCGCAGGTCGCCCGCCGCGAGCATCCGGTCGACGGTCTCGATGAACCCGAGCTCCTGGTGCAGCGAGAGGTTGCCTGCCAGCCCGTTGCGCCGGTCGGCGATCTCGACCGGGGTGCGGGGCTCGCGGTCGACGGCGGGGGCGTTGATCTGGACGACCCAGAGCTCGTCCGGCGCCGTGGCGAGCAGGTCGTGGACGGGTGGGTTCTGCGAGAACAGGCCGTCCCAGTAGGTCCCGCCGTGGGTCCGCACGGCGCGGAACAGGGTGGGGATCGCCGCCGAGGCGAGCACACACTCGGCGGTGATCCGGTCCGTGCGGCTGTCGAAGGCGCGGAACTCGCCGGTGAGCACGTCCACCGCGCCGAGCAGCAGCATCGGGGCGTCGGGATCGGCGGTGATCCCGGCGAAGTCGACGTGCCTGCTCAGCAGGGAGGTGAACTGGTCGACGCCGCTGAGGAACCGGGGGAGGGCGTAGGGCGTCCCCGCGGGCAGGAGCCCGAGGCCCTGCAGCGCACCGGCGCCGACCATGCCGACGTTCTGCAGCCGGGTGAGCGGGTTGCGGGCGGAGTTGTCCCGCCAGAACGCCTCGAGCAGCTGCGCGGCCCGCTCGCGGTCCTTGGCGCGCAGCCCCTCCCAGGCCAGCAGCGCGCAGATGGCGCCACCGGAGGTCCCCGACAGGCCGACGATCTCGTGTCCCGCCAGCTCGGGGGCACGCAACAGGCGGGCGAGCACACCGGCGGTGAAGGCCGTGTGGCTGCCGCCCCCCTGGCAGGCGATCGCGATTCGACTCATGATCGCAGGACGCTAGCCGTCCACACCGGATCGGATCAGGGCCGAACGGCTCGCCGCCGTCCGGGTGCCGGGGCGTGCGTCGTGGGGTCGTGACGCGACCGTCCGGGTGTCGCGGTGTCCGCGGGGCCCGCAGGTCGTAGGCTCATCGGGTGAGCACCCTGTACCGCGACACCGGCGTGGTGCTGCGCGTGCAGAAGCTGGGCGAGGCGGACCGCATCGTGACGTTGCTGACCCGGCGCTGCGGCAAGATCCGCGCGGTGGCGAAGGGCGTGCGGCGCACCCGCTCACGGTGGGGGGCACGGCTCGAGCCGTTCAACCACGTCGACGTCCAGTGCTACACCGGGCGCAGCCTCGACGTGATCACCCAGTGCCAGACGCTCGACGCCTTCGGCTCCGGCGTCGTCTCCGACTACGCCCGGTACACGGCGGGGTGCGCCATCCTGGAGACCGCGGACCGGCTGGTGTCCGAGGAGGGACACGGCGACTCGTTGCGGGTCTACCTGCTGCTCGTCGGGGCCGTGCGGGCGTTGGCGGGCCGCGAGCGGGATGCCTCGCTGATCCTGGACGCCTTCCTGCTGCGGGCGATGAGCCACGCCGGGTGGGCCCCGTCGATCACGGAGTGTGCCAAGTGCGCGGCGCCCGGCCCGCACCGCGCGTTCAGCGTGCAGGGCGGCGGCGCGGTCTGTGACGTCTGCCGTCCCCCGGGCTCGGTCCTCCCCGGCCCGGAGACCTTCGCCCTGCTCGACGCGCTGCTCCACGGCGACTGGCCGGTCGCGGACGCCGCGGACGCCCCCACCCGCCGCGACACCTCCGGCCTGGTCGCCGCGCACCTGCAGTGGCACATGGAGCGGCAGCTGCGCTCGCTCCCGCTGGTGGAGCGCGTCAGCCGGCCGTGAGGATCGCCCCGGTGAGGAGGCGGCGGGTCGCGCTCGCCGGCATGGTGGCGGCCATCGGCGTGCTCGCGGCCTGCGCGACCGGGACCGCAGCGCCCCCACCCGCGACCGGGACGGCGGTGCCCCCGCCCGCCGGTGGGACCTGGCAGTACCAGCTGCAGGGCCCCGTCGACACGTCGGTGCCCGCGGGCACCTTCGACGTCGACCTGTTCGACACCCCCGCCGCGACGGTGGCCGAGCTGAAGGCCAAGGGCAGCACGGTGATCTGCTACCTGAACGCGGGCGCGAGCGAGGACTGGCGGCCGGACTTCGCCGCGATCCCGGCGGACCTGCAGGGCGCCCCGCTCGACGACTGGCCGGGCGAGCGCTGGCTGGACGTCTCGCGGCCGGAGGCCCTGCGCCCCTTCCTCGCCGCCCGGTTCGACCTGTGCCGGGAGAAGGGCTTCGACGGCGTCGAGCCGGACAACGTCGACGGCTACGCCAACGACTCCGGCTTCGCCCTGACCGCGGCCGACCAGCTCGCCTTCAACCGGATGCTCGCCGACCTCGCGCACGAGCGGGGGCTCACGGTCGGCCTGAAGAACGATCTCGACCAGGTGCCGGAGCTGGTGGACCGGTTCGACTTCGCGGTGAACGAGCAGTGCGCGCAGCACGGCGAGTGCGCGGCCCTCGACCCGTTCGTCGCGCAGGGCAAGCCCGTCCTGCACGTCGAGTACACGCTGCCCCTCGCCGACTTCTGCCCGCCACCCCCCGGCTTCCGGTCGATCTCGAAGCCCCTGGGACTGACCGCGGAGGTCCAGCCGTGCCCGCCGGCGCCCGCCTGATCCGTCCCCTCGACCTCGCAGGCACCGCGCTGTTCGCGCTGCAGGGTGGGGCCACCGCGGCGGCTGCGGGACTGGACGTGTTCGGGGTGCTCGTCATCGCCTTCGTGACGGCGGTGGGCGGCGGCATCGTCCGGGACGTCCTGCTCGGGGCCACCCCGCCCGCGGTGTTCAGCGACCTCGCGTACCCCGTCGCGGCCTTCGGCGGCGGGCTCGTGGTGGTCCTGGTCTACCGGCTGGTCCGGGCGATCCCGCCGGAGGTGCTACTCCCGCTCGACGCGGCCGCGCTCGCGCTGTTCGCGGTCGTCGGGGCGGCGAAGGCGGTGGACCACGGGATGTCGCCGCTGCTCGCGGCGCTGCTGGGCGCGGTGTCGGGGACGGGTGGCGGGGTGATCCGAGACGTCATGCTGGGCCGGGTGCCCCTGATCCTGCGGTCGGACGTCTACGCCGTGGCCGCGCTCGCGGGCGCCGCCGTCGTCGCGGTGGGCCTGCGCTACGGCCGCCGCCGCGCCCTGGTCCTCGCGGCGGGCTTCGTGGTCTGCTTCCTGGTCCGCATGCTCGCCGTCTGGCAGGGCTGGAACCTCCCGCGAGTTGCCGGGTGACCCGCACCAGGGAGCCACAACCGTCGGATCGGGGCCCCGACACGACGGTCGTGGCTCCATGATGCGTGGCGGGGGTCGGGTTCAGGCGGCGGCGTGCGCTCGGGCCGCCTCCGCGGCGCGGTCGGTCGCGGCCTCGTGGGCGGCCTGGGCGGCCGCGGTCGCCGCGTTCACGGTGTCGGGGTCGAAATGGCCTGCGATGGCCTCCTGGACGGCGATCTTCGCCCGGATCACCGGCTTGCGGTAGGTCTTCTCGCGGTAGACCGCCTTGGCCAGCTTCTTCGGACGGGTGGCGTAGCGCCACCGCGCCCACGGCGAGTGCGGGCGACCCAGTCGCACCGCCGTGACCAGCAGCAACGGCCCGAAGAACAGCCCGACGAGCCCGCTCCACACCTTTCCCTTCGCCAGCGTGACCACCGCCAGCAGCAGCTGCAGGACGAAGAACGCCACGACCAGCACGACCTCGACCGCGTCCGCCTGGGAGAGCCCGTCGAAGTCGCCCTGGAACCCCAGCGGATGGATGCCCAGCAGGAAGAACGACGTGATCGTGAAGGCGACGAACACGGCGTCGATCGAGGAACGGCCCTCCTGCGTCCAGTACACGTCGGACAGGTGCAGGAGCAGGGCCCACTCGTCGAGCACCAGCGCGGTGCCGATCCCGAACAGCACGGCGCACAGGATGTTCGGCACCGGCGTGTCGAACGAGGCCAGCGCGATCAGCACGAAACCGGCGATCAGCATCATGACCAGGCCGAACACCATGTGGTGGATGTGCAGCCCGCCCGGGGTGACGTTGCCCGGCCACCACCGCACCTGCGCGCGGATCATCCGCACCGAGAACCGGATGAACAGGAACGCGACGAGGAAGGCGCACAGGAACGAGAACAGCGGCAGCCTGCCCGTGTCGACGATGGTCTCGGTGAACCACATGAAGCAGTGACTACTCCGTAAGGGCGCGCTCGTCCAGGCACGTAGGCTCCCGGACCGTGCCTTTCGAGAGTCCCGCGCCGCACCCGTCGGGAGCCCGGCCGCCGGTGATCCCGGCGGAGCTGGTCCCCCGCCACGTCGCGCTCGTCATGGACGGCAACGGCCGCTGGGCCAACGCGCGCGGGCTGCCCCGGATCGAGGGGCACCGCCGCGGCGAGGCGTCTCTGATGGACGTGGCCCGCGGGTGCATCGACATCGGCGTGAAGTGGCTGTCCGCCTACGCCTTCTCCACCGAGAACTGGAAGCGCAGCCCGGACGAGGTGCGGTTCCTGATGGGCTTCAACCGGGACGTGATCCGGCGCCGGGTGGACGAGATGCACGCCATGGGCGTGCGGGTCCGGTGGGCGGGGCGGCGGCCGCGGCTGTGGCGCTCGGTGATCAAGGAGCTCGAGGTCGCCGAGGAGAAGACCCGGCACAACGACGTCCTCACCCTGACCATGTGCGTGAACTACGGCGGGCGGGCGGAGATCGCCGACGCCGTGCAGCAGATCGCCCGGCTGGTCCAGGAGGGCCGGATCAAGCCGGAGAAGATCGACGAGCGCACCATCGCGAAGTACCTCGACGAGCCGGACATGCCGGACGTCGACCTGTTCGTCCGGTCCTCCGGCGAGCAGCGGACGTCGAACTTCCTGTTGTGGCAGAGCGCCTACGCCGAGATGGTCTTCCTGGACACGCTGTTCCCGGACTTCGACCGCAGGCACATCTGGGAGGCGATCGAGATCTACGCCAGGCGGGACCGCCGGTTCGGGGGAGCAGTGGACAAGGCATGAGTCTCGAGATCGCGCGCAAGGCGCTGGAGCGCTACCACGACGTCGAGGTGGACGCGGACGGCGCGCTGACCTTCGCCCACGGCGGCGTGCTCTGCGTCGTGCAGGGGACGGAGCTGGAGGAGGGCCTGCCGGTCCTCAACCTGACCTGCGTGGTCGCCTGGGACCTGACCGACGAGGACATCCCCGCCCGGGTCGCGCTCGGGGTGGGGGAGGGCCTGTTCGGCACCCCGCGGGTGATCAAGGGGGAGCGCGGGTGGGACGTGACCCTGCGCTACGCCTTCCCCGCCGTCGGCCTGGAGGAGGGGCCGATGGGCACCCTGCTGATGCTGGTGGTGAGCAGCGCGTCGAGCATGCGGGCCGAACTGGTCCCGTGAGTGGCGATAGTCGCTCTGGCGACTATCGCCACTCACGGGTTCGTCAGGCGGGGACGGGCACGACCGGAGGCTCGACGGCGACGGGAGTGGGGCGCCGTCCCGGAAGGAAGAGGGCCGCGACGGCCCCCACCGCCACCACACCGGCGGCGATCCACACCGCGGGCACCAGGCCGTCGACGAACGCCTGGCCGCCCGCGTAGCTGCCGTTCGCCGTGAACACCGCGGTCAGCACCGCGACGCCGAGCGCCACGCCGAGCTCGCGGAGCGTGGAGTTGGCGCCGGAGGCCTTGCCGTGGTCGGCGTCCGGCACACCGGTGATCACCGCGGTGGCGATCGGCGCGAAGGTCAGGCCCATGCCGACCCCGGCCAGCAGGAACGGCGGCACGAGGGTCCCGTAGGACACGTCGACGGAGGTGACCGCGGCGAGCCAGGCGAGCGCGCCCGCCTGCAGCACCATGCCGGTGGCGACCAGCGGACGGGGTCCGACCCGTGCGGTGAGGATCCCCGCGATCGGCGCCACGACCATCGGCGCCAGGGTCCACGGCATGGTCCGCAGGCCCGCCTCGAACGGCGAGAGACCCTGCACCACCTGCAGGAACTGGGCGAGCAGGAACACGGCGCCGAACATCCCGAACGAGAACCCGACGGCGGTCGCGTTGGCCGCCGAGAAGCCGCGGGACCGGAACAGCCGCAACGGGAGCAGGGGCGCCGCCGCCCGCCGCTGCCACGCCGTGAACCCGACCAGGAGGGCCGCGCCGAGGACCAGGCCGCCGATCGTGCGGGCCGAACCCCAGCCCTCGGCGTCGGCCCGGACCACGGTGTAGACCACGGCGAGCACCCCGACGGCGGACAGCAGCAGACCGAGCGGGTCGAGCCTGCGGTCCGGGCCGCGCGACTCGCGCAGCACGACGAGCGCCAGCGGCACCGCCAGCACCCCGAACGGCACGTTCAGCCAGAAGATCCACTGCCAGGCCAGCCCGTCGACCACCGCGCCGCCGACCAGCGGCCCGACCGCGACCCCGAGGCCGGACACCCCGCCCCAGATCCCGATCGCGAGGGCGCGCCGGGCGGGCGGGACCGCTGCGGCCAGCAGCGTCAGCGACAGCGGCATGACCGCCGCCGCGCCGACGCCCTGGACCGCGCGGGCGAGGATGAGCGTGGTCGCGTCGGTCGACAGGGCCGCCGCGGCGGACGCGGCCGTGAACAGCACGATCCCGCCCACGAAGACCCGCCGCCTGCCGATCCGGTCGCCGAGGCCGGACGCGGTGAGCAGGAGCGTGGCGAAGGCGAGGGTGTAGGCGTTCACGACCCACTGGAGGGTCTCCAGCGAGCCGCCGAGCTCGGTGCGGATCACCGGCAGCGCGCCGGTGACCACGAGGTTGTCGAGGGTCGCCATGAACATGGGCAGCGCCGTGGCGAGCACGACGAGCCAGACGGGACGGGGACGCATGGGCTGCTCCGAAGAAGGCATCGACTGATTACTAGCGACCGTAAGGCATCGACTGATAACTTGGCAACGTGCCGCCCAGGATGTCCGCCGAAGACCGTCGCGACCAGGTGCTCGACGCCGCGGTCGCCGCCTTCGCCGAGGGCGGCTACACGGGGACGACCACCGACCAGGTGGCGCGGCGGGCGGGGGTGTCCCAGCCGTACGTCGTGCGGATGTTCGGCACCAAGCAGGCGCTGTTCCTCGCCGCCCACGAGCGCGTGATGGCGCGGCTCGGCGAGGCGTTCGCCGAGGTGGCGCGCGCGGGGGGCGACCAGACCGCGCACGAGCTGGCCCAGGCCTACGTGCAGCTGATCAAGGATCAGGACCTGCTGCGGGTGATGCAGCACGGGTTCAGCCTCGGCGCCGACCCCGACCTCGGGCCCGCCGTGCGCGCGTCGTTCCTGCGGGTCGTGCGCCAGATCCGCGAACTCACCGGGGCCACGGTGGAGGAGACCCGGGACTTCCTCGCGCAGGGCATGCTGATCAACGTGCTCGTGGCGCTGCAGCTGCCCGAACACGCGGGCGACGACCCCGACGCCGCCGCCCTGATCTCCTGCGTGCTGGAGAAGAAGGGCTTCTAGGACAGGTCCTAGTGTCCCACCGGCTCCTCGGACAGGTGCACGATCGGCAGCTCGGCGAGCTGTGCCGGGGTCATCGAGCGCGCCGCCTCCAGGACCCGCGCCTGGGACTCCTGCATCCGGCCGTCGACCAGCCCGGACAGGGCGTAGGAGATCCGGCCGAGCACGCGCACCGTGGTGTCGTCCACACCCGGGCGCGGGGTCGAGACGATCGCGACGCCCGTCGGGTGCCCGTCGTTGGCCTGCGCGATCCCGATGGTGAACGCCTCGCGCGGGTTCACGTGCCGGGACGCGTAGTGGTCCCGCAGGGTCGAGAAGTTCTTGTGGAAGGCCTTGACCTCGTCCTCGAGCTCGAGGCCCTCGACGTCGGCGTCGGTGAGGATCTTCGTGCGGCCGGAGAAGCAGCGCACGTAGCCGACGACCGCGCCGGTCCACAACGCCTCGACCAGCACCGGGTCGGGGCGCGGCACCGCCAAGGCGTTGACCAGGTTCTCACAGCACCGGAGCACGTACTGGAGGTCCTCGAACACCGCCGAGAGCTGCGCGAGCTCGCCCGACTCGGGGGTGTCCAGTCTGCGTACGGCGGAGACCTGCTGCTCGTCGGACATGGCGCGACAGTAACGTCGGTCACAGAGCCCGTGAATCTCGATCTGAGACACAATGCAGATGCATCACCGTTGCTGCGGAAGGAGCGTTCATGGACATCACGGGTGCGTCGGCGATCGTCACCGGCGGGGCGTCGGGGCTGGGCGAGGCCACGGCGCGGCTGCTGGCGCAGCGCGGCGCGAAGGTCGTGGTGCTGGACCTGAACACCGCGCGGGGCGAGAAGGTCGCCGCCGAGGTCGGCGGGGTGTTCGCGAAGGCGGACGTCGCCGACGAGGTGCAGGTCAAGGAGGCCGTCGAGGCGGCGTCGGAGCTCGGACCGCTGCGGATCCTGGTCAACAGCGCGGGCCTCGGCAAGGCCGGCCGGGTGATCGGGCGCGACCTCGAGCCCATCCCGTTGGAGACGTTCGAGTTCGTGATCCGCGTGAACCTGACCGGCACGTACAACTGCACGCGGCTCGCGGCCTCGGCGATGGCCAAGACCGACCCGCTCGCCGACGGGACCTCGCGCGGCGCGATCCTCAACACGGCGTCCGCCGCGGCGTTCGACGGGCAGATCGGCCAGACCCCGTACTCGGCCTCCAAGGGCGGCATCGTGGGCCTGACCCTCCCGCTGGCCCGCGACCTCGCCCGCCACGGGATCCGGGTCAACACCATCGCCCCCGGCCTGATCGACACCCCGATCTACGGCAGCGGCCCCGAGGCCGAGGCGCGCAAGGCGGGGCTGGGGCAGAGCGTGGTCTACCCGAACCGGCTCGGGAGGGCGGAGGAGTACGCGAGCATGGCGGTCGAGGTGCTCACCAACGACTACATGAACGGCGAGACCATCCGGCTCGACGGCGCGATCCGGATGCCGCCGAGCTCGCCGCGCTGAGGGTGGGGGTGCGCGGGGCGCCGGGGGTGCCGGGGGTGCGCCGGGTGACGCTTGGGACGCCCAAGCGTCGCTGAGTGGTGCTTGGGACGCCCAAGCGTCGGGTGAGCGCGTGAGGGAGTGACGCTTGGGACGCCCAGGCGTCGCTGAGTGGTGCTTGGGCGTCCCAAGCGTCAGCCGGCGCGCGTCAGCAGGCGAGCGTTCCGCTGGCGAGGGTCAGCCCGCGGAGCAGGCCCGGCACACGCCGAAGATCTCGACCGTGTGCGTGATCTCGGTGAACCCGTGCCGCTCCGCCATCTCCCCGGCCCACTGCTCCACGGCGGGCGCGTCGATCTCCTCCGCGGCCCCGCACCGCCTGCACACCAGGTGGTGGTGGTGCTCCGCGGACTCGCAGCGCCGGTAGACCGCCTCGCCGCCTGCGCTGCGCAGCACGTCCACCTCGCCGCCGTCGGCCAGGTTCTGCAGGGTGCGGTAGACCGTCGTCAGGCCGATGCCCTCGCCGCGGCGGCGCAGCTCCTCGTGGATCTCCTGGGCCGAGCGGAAGTCCGGCAGCCGGTCCAGCAGCTCGGAGACGGCGGCGCGCTGTTTCGTCGCCCGGACCGCCTTGGTCATGCGTCCTCCTGCACGTGCTCCACCGCGTCGACGACGATGTGGGCGAGATGGTCGTCCACGAGGGAGTACATCACCTCGCGGCCCCTGCGCTCGCCCTCCACCACCCCCGCGGACTTCAGGACGCGCAGGTGCTGGCTGATCAGGGGCTGGGTGACGCCCAGGGCGTCGACCAGGTCGTGGACGCAGCGCGGGGAGTCCCGCAGCTGCATCACGATCGCGATCCGGACGGGGGCGGCGAGCGCCCGCAGCAGGTCCCCGGCCGCGGTCAGCGTGCGCGGGGGCAGCGGCGGGGTGGGCTCGGCGACGGGGCACAGGACCCCGGCGTGCTCGCGGGTCGCGGTCATGCGCCCATGATAGTGGTTTTCATGTAGCACCGGTCGGAACCCGCCGGCCCCCGCTCGATACCCTCTTATGCGCCGCCCCGCATCCGGCGGGGATCACCCGTTTCCCAGGAGTACCCCCGTGGCAAGCAAGCCGACCTCTGCCAAGATCGAGACCATCGTCGCGCTGGCCAAGCGCCGCGGATTCGTCTTCGCGTCGGGGGAGATCTACGGCGGTACCCGCTCGGCGTGGGACTACGGGCCCCTGGGCGTGGAGCTCAAGGAGAACATCAAGCGGCAGTGGTGGAAGACCATGGTCACCGGCCGGGAGGACGTCGTCGGGCTGGACTCGTCGGTCATCCTGCCGCGCCAGGTGTGGGTCGCCTCCGGCCACGTCGGGGTGTTCAACGACCCGCTGGTCGAGTGCCTGTCCTGTCACAAGCGGTTCCGCGCGGACCAGCTGGCGGAGGAGTACGTCGAGCGCACGGGCAAGGCGGCGACCGAGGACGACCTGTCGGACGTGCCCTGCCCGAACTGCGGCACCCGCGGCCAGTACACCGCCCCGCAGGACTTCAACATGATGCTCGAGACCCACCTCGGCCCGGTGAAGACCGAGGAGGGTCTCGCCTACCTGCGCCCGGAGACGGCGCAGGGCATCTTCGTGAACTTCCTGAACGTGCAGACCACCGCGCGCAAGAAGCCGCCCTTCGGCATCGGCCAGATGGGCAAGAGCTTCCGCAACGAGATCACGCCGGGCAACTTCATCTTCCGCACGCGCGAGTTCGAGCAGATGGAGATGGAGTACTTCGTCGAGCCGGGCACCGACGAGGAGCTGCACCAGTACTGGATCGACGAGCGCACGCGCTGGTACACCGACCTGGGCATCTCGGCCGAGAACCTGCGGCACTACGAGCACCCCAAGGAGAAGCTCTCCCACTACTCGAAGCGGACCGTGGACATCGAGTACCGCTTCCAGTTCACCGGCCAGGAGTGGGGCGAGCTCGAGGGCATCGCCAACCGCACGGACTTCGACCTGACGACGCACTCCAACCACTCGGGCGTCGACCTGTCCTTCTACGACCAGAACACCAAGGAGCGCTACCGCCCCTACGTGATCGAGCCCGCCGCCGGTGTGGGGCGCTCGATGATGGCCTTCCTCATCGAGGCCTACCACGAGGAGGAGGCGCCGAACGCCAAGGGCGGCACCGACAAGCGCGTCGTGCTGCGGCTCGACCGGCGCCTCGCCCCGGTCAAGGCGGCCGTGCTCCCGTTGTCCCGCAACGCCGACCTCTCGCCCAAGGCGCGCGAGCTCGCAGCGGCGCTGCGCAAGCACTGGAACATCGAGTTCGACGACGCGGGCGCCATCGGCCGCCGCTACCGCCGCCAGGACGAGATCGGCACGCCCTTCTGCATCACCGTCGACTTCGACACCCTGACCGACGACGCGGTGACCATCCGCGAGCGGGACAGCATGAGCCAGGAGCGCATCCCGCTGGCCGAGGTGGAGAGCTACCTGGCGACCCGCCTGCTGGGCTGCTAGGTCGCCGGCGCCCTGACCGCCGTCCGTGGCGGTCAGGGCACCGAGGCGAATTTCAGGCGGGCAGCAGCCGGTCCACGACGTCCTGCATCGTGACCAGGCCCAGGAGGGTGCCCCCCGAGGTGACCAGCGCGAGCTGGCCGCGCTTCTCGCGCATCGTGCCGAGTGCCGCGAAGACGGGGGTCTCCGCGTCGAACGAGAGCACCTCCCGCAGCAGGTCGCGCGCGGTCGTGGTCTCGGGCCTGCCCAGGGTGTCCCGGACGTGCACGAACCCGACGACCTCGGCGCCGTTCCACACCACCAGCCGCAGGTGGCCCGATCGGCGGGACACCTCCCGCACGGTCTCGACGGTGTCGGTGCACTGCACCCCGGCGGGGTCGCCGTGCACCAGCGACGAGATCGGCGCCCGGTCCAGCTCCAGCGCCGTGACGAGCTGGGCGCGCCGCTCCTCGTCGAGCGCACCTGCCCGCGCGGAGTGGTCGACCAGCTGGCGCAGGTCGTCCGGGTTGCGGCCGCCCGCCATCTCGTCGACCGGCTCCACGCCCACGCGGTGCAGACACCAGTTCGCCATGCCGTTGAGCGTCACCAGCAGCGGCCGGGTCACGAACATGAACGCGCGCATGGGCAGTGCCAGCAGCGTGGCGGACTGCTCGGGGTGCGCGATCGCCCAGGACTTCGGGGCCATCTCCCCGACGACGAGGTGCAGGAACGTGACGAACACCAGGGACAGCACGAAGGACGCCACCCCGGCGGCCGCGGCGGGGATGCCCCAGCCCAGCAGGACCGGCTCCAGCGCGTAGTCCACGGCGGGCTTGGTGATCGCACCGAGCGCCAGCACGCAGAGCGTGATGCCGAGCTGCGACCCGGCCAACAGCAGCGAGATGTCCTTCGCGCTGCGCAGCGCCGCCCTGGCCGAGGCGGACGTGTCCGCCATCTCCTCCAGCCGGTACCGCCGCGCCGCGACCAGGGCGAACTCGATGGCGACGAAGAACGCGGACGCCGCGATCAACGCGATCGAGACGACGATCTCCACCCAGCTCACGACTGCTCCTCCAGGACCGCCGGGCGGATCCGCACCTGCTCCGGCACCCGCCGCTCCACGGCCAGCACCTCGATGTCGACGGCCCGGTCGGGCTCGTCGTCCTCCGCGCCGGCGTGCCGGGGCAGGACCACCCGCACGGTGTCGCCGGGCTCGGGCAGCCGCTGCAGCTCGGCGATCACCAGGCCGCTGATGGTCTCGTACTCGCCCTCCGGGAGGTCGGCGTCCAGCAGCCTGCCGACCTCGTCGACGTGCATGGTGCCGGGCACGCGCCACCCGTCCGCCACGTCGAGCGGCTGGTCGGTGAGCGCCGGGTCGTGCTCGTCGGTGATCTCGCCGACGAGCTCCTCGGCGATGTCCTCCAGCGTGACGACGCCCGCCAGGCCGCCGTACTCGTCGACGACGGCGGCGAACTCGTCGTCCGCCTCGCGCAGCGCCTGGACGACGGCGGGCAGCGGCAGCGACGCCGGGACGACCACGGCCCGCCGCATCACCGCCGAGACCGGGGTGGTCGACGTGTCGCCGGTGAGGGCCAGCAGGTCCCGCAGGCAGATCACGCCCACGACCTCCTCGCCCGACTCGTCGAGCACCGGGTAGCGGGAGTGGCCCGCGGCCATGGCGTCCGCCAGCTCGGGGATGAGCAGGTCGGACTTGACCGAGGTGACCCGCGGCCGCGGGATCATCGCCGCGCGCACCGGGCGGTCGGAGAAGTCCAGCACCCGGTCGAGCATGATCGACAGGTCGGAGCGCAGGTCGCCGCTGTCCCGGGACTCGTCGATGATCGCCTCGAGGTCGCGCGGGGTCGCCGCGTGCTCGACGTCGTGCACCGGCTCGATCCGCAGCAGCTTGAGCAGCAGGTTGGACGCGGCGTCGAACACCGTGACCAACCAGCCGAACACGGCCAGGTAGAGGTTGGTGGGCACGGCCAGCCTGCGGGCGACGGGCTCGGGCCGGGCGATGGCGAGGTTCTTCGGGAACAGCTCGCCGAACACCATCTGCACGCCGGTGGAGATCAGCAGCGCGAGCACCGTGCCGAGGGCGACCGCCCAGCCCGCGCCGCCGAGCAGCTCGCCGACGCCCGCGCCGATCAGCGGCTCGGCGACGTAACCGACCAGGAGACCGGTCACGGTGATGCCGAGCTGGGCGCCCGAGAGCATGAAGGAGGTGCGGTTGGTGACCGTCAGGGCGCGTTCCGCGCCCTTGTCACCCTGTGCCGCCCGGGCTTTGAGCCGCGAGCGGTCCACCGCCATGTACGCGAACTCCTGGGCGACGAAGAAGCCGGTCAGCGCGGTGATCGCGACGACGACCAGCAGGCCGAGGAGGATGCCGAGAACTGTCATCAGCATGGGGTCCGTCCGTGCGGGACGGTGCCGGTACTACAGGAGGGGTCCATGGCTCCGGGTATGTGAAGAAGGTCCGTTTCTCGAACGGCTCAACGGCGATGATGCCGAATCCGTTCCCGAAACGCATCCTGATGTCGGTCACCGGTCCCTCGAGGCGGGACGGTTCACCCGGCAGGGGGCCCGATCGACCGCGGTCGAGGATACGGGAGGCGCGCCGCCGGGCGTGTGCCGGTGCCCGCCGGGCGACGCGGCGGGCTCGCGGGTCCGCGGTCCGCGCACCTGTCGGTGGGCGTGGCTACCCTGACGCCATGAGCACCGATCCGCGTCGTGAGCTGGGCGCCGCGCTGCGGCGGTGGGTCCGCGAGGGGGTCGGCTCCGTCGGGGTCGTGCGGGTGCTGGACCGGCACGGGTTCGGCACCGTCGAGTCCGGCCAGCTGGTCGCCGCCGCGGGGGGTGAGACCGCGGGGCTGCTCTACCGGGGCGCCCTGGACCCGGCCGCGCTGCCGCTCGCGGCCGCCGCGGCGCAGACCCCCGAGACCCGCAAGGCCCACGTCGCGGAGCCGGACGCGCTGAGCGCCGGGCTCGCCTGCGCGGGCGGTGCCACCCTGCTCGGGCACCCGCTGCCCGCGGCACTCGCCGAGGTCCTGGGCGCGGCGCTGGAGCAGGCCCGCCCGGCCGCGCTGCTGAGCACCGTCGACGGGTCGGCCACCGCCGTGCTGACCGGCCCGGACCTGCAGGAGCAGGTCGGGGACCCGGTGGCCGAGGAGGCCGTCGAGGCCGCCCGCGGATGGCTGCGGCGCGGCGCCACCCACACCGAGACCGTCGCGGACGTGCTGGTCGACCTGTGGGTCCCGGTGCCGTCGGTCCTGGTCGTGGGCTCGGGCGCGATCGGCGAGGCGCTGCTCGCGCAGGGGGCGCTGCTGGGCTGGACCGGCCGCACCGTCACCGAGCTCGACGAGGCGGTCGCGGCGGTGGAGGCGTTCACGGATGCGGACGTCGTCGTGCTGCTCGACCACGCCCCCCGGTTCGACGCGATGCTGCTGGCCGGGCTGCGGCACGGCCGCGGGTTCCTCGGCGCGCTCGGCTCCCGCCGCACCCAGGCCGCCCGCCGCGAGCGGCTGCTGGCCGCCGGCGTCACCGAGGACGAGCTCGCCGCGATCCACGGGCCCGTCGGGCTCGACCTGGGGGCCCGCACCCCGGCGGAGACGGCGGTGTCCATCGTCGCCGAGGTCCTCGCGGCCCGGTCCGGGCGCGCCCCCGCCGCACTGGCCGCGTCCGGCGGGCGGATCGGCGGGTGAGCGTCCCCACGCGGCGCCCGCCCGAGCCGCCGACCGAACCGCTCCGCCGGGAGCCCCGCCGCCGCGCGCGCACCGGGCTGGGGTGGGTCGCCCGCGCCGTCGTGGGCACGCTCCTGGTCGGGGCGATCATCCTGGGCGGCACGCTGTTCCGGGTGTGGCAGACCGCGCGGGTGGACGGGGACCGCCCGGTCGACGCGGTGATCGTCCTGGGTGCCGCGCAGTACGACGGGCAGCCCAGCCCGATCTTCGCCTGGCGCCTCGAGCACGCCGCGCAGCTGTACAAGGAGGGTCTGGCCCCGCGCGTCGTCACGGTCGGCGGCTCCCGGGTGGGGGACGAGTACACCGAGGCCGAGGCCGGCACCCGCTACCTGGTCCGGCAGGGCGTCCCCGCGAGCGCGATCACCACGGTCGCCGAGGGCCGGGACACGCTCGGCAGCCTGCAGGCCGTGGCCGCCCGGGCGCAGCGGGACGGGTGGGAGACCGCGCTGATCGTCAGCGACCCGTGGCACTCGCTGCGGGCCCGCACCATGGCCCGGGACTCGGGGCTGGAGGCATGGACGTCGCCGACCCGCAGCGGCCCGGTCGTCCAGACGCGGGAGACGCAGGCGAAGTACATCCTCCGCGAGACCGCCGCGCTGCTGTACTACCGGGTGACCCACGCCTCGGCGGAGACCACGGACACCGGACTGGGATGAGCTACTCGGACCACGACCGGGAACGGCTGCGGCCCGAGCCGCCGAAGGGATCCGGGATCGGGCGGCGCAGCGCGTTCTCGCGCGACCGCGCCCGCGTGCTGCACTCGGCCGCGCTGCGCAGGCTGGCCGGGAAGACGCAGGTCGTGGGGCCGGGGGAGGCCGCGGACATCACCGGCATCCCGCGCACCCGGCTGACCCACTCCCTGGAGGTCGCGCAGATCGGCCGGGGCATCGCCGAGGAGCTGGGCTGCGATCCGGACGTCGTCGACACCGCGGGGCTGGCCCACGACATCGGGCACCCGCCCTTCGGGCACAACGGCGAACGCGCGCTGGACGAGATCGGCGCGGCCTGCGGCGGATTCGAGGGCAACGCGCAGACGCTGCGGATCCTCACCCGGCTCGAGCCCAAGGAGACCGACGGGGGCCTCAACCTCACCCGCGCCACCCTCGACGCGAGCTGCAAGTACCCCTGGCTGCGCCGCGGGGACACCCGCAAGTTCGGCGCCTACGCCGAGGACGCGGAGGTGTTCGCCTGGGTCCGGGAGGGGGCGCCCGCCGAGCACCGCTGCCTCGAGGCGCAGGTCATGGACTGGTCGGACGACGTCGCCTACTCCGTGCACGACGTCGAGGACGGGATCCTCTCCGGCCGGATCGACCTCGCCGCCCTGGGCTCCCCGGAGGAGCGGGCGATGCTCGCCCAGCTCGCGGGCACCCACTTCGGCGCCGATCCCGCGGCGTGCGAGACCGCGGCGGAGGTGCTCGCCAAGCTGCCGGTCGTCGAGGCGGTCATGGGTTTCGAGACGGCCTCGGCGCCGGTCCAGGCCCACGTCGCGCTGAAGCGGCTGACCAGCGAGCTGGTGGGCCGGTTCGTCCGGGCGGCCACCGACGCCACGCTGCACGCCGTCGGCGGCGGCCCCGTCCCGATGGTCGACTCCGCACGCTCCGTCTCCGTACGCCGCTACACCGCCGACCTGATCGTGCCCGCGGACTCCGCCGCCGAGGTCGCGCTGCTCAAGGCGGTCGCGCTGCGCTACGTCATGCAGGACCCGGAGCGCCGCGCCATGCAGACCCGGCAGCGCGACCTGCTCACCGAGCTCGCCGAGGCCCTCCTGGCGGGTGCCCCCGGCACCCTGGACCCGGTGCGGGCGGGGGAGTGGGCCGCCGCCCCGGACGACCGCGCCCGCCTGCGCGTCGTCGTCGACCAGATCTCGGTGCTGACGGACGCCGGCGCCGTCGCCTGGCACCGCCGCTTCGCGGCCCGTGCGCGGTAAGTGGTGCCAGAGCACCACTTACCGCGCACGAGCGCCGGAGGCGCGGATCACCTCACGTTTCCGGCCGCCGCGTCGTCTCCCGGGTGAGCGGCGCTCCCCGAGCGTCACCGAGTGGGCGCCGGAACGTCCCGTGCGTCCGAGGAGGAGCCATGGCCCGGATCCCCGCCGTCCCCGAGAGCGAGGCCGGTGTGCTCGGCCGGTTCGTGTACCGCCTGGCGCGCAAGCGGTTCGGGCTGGTGCCCGAACCCGTCGCGATCGCCCGACACCACCGCGGGCTGTTCTGGTCGGGGCTGGTCGCCGAGCTGGCGCTGGAGAAGGCGGCGACGCGCCTGCCCGCCCGGGTGCGGGAGATCGCCGTCTACCGGACGGCGACCGTCGTCGGCTGCGCGTGGTGCGTGGACTTCGGCACCATGCTGCAGCGGCTGGAGGGCCTCGACGTCGAGCGGCTGCGACGCATCGCCGACTTCGCGACCGACCCGACCTACACCGCCGCCGAGCGCCTCGCCATCCGCTACGCGGACGCGATGACGGCCACCCCCACCACCGTGACCGACGCGCAGGTCGCGGAGCTGGAGGCGGAGTTCGGCCGGGCCGGGCTGCTGGAGCTGACGCAGGTGATCGCGGTCGAGAACCAGCGGGCGCGGGCCAACCACGCCCTCGGCATCGTGGACCAGGGCTTCGACGCCGCCTGCGCCGTCCGCTAGTCCGGCAGCATCGGGTGGGGCGGTGTCATTCGGTGGGGCAGTACGCCGCGGTCGCGGCCTCGACGAGCAGCCGGGCGTCCCGGGTGGTGAAGCCGGCGGAGACCGCGTCCGACACCAGTTCGCTCCGGGACGACCCGTCCGCCAGGGCCGCGCAGACGCCGTGGCCCAGGTCGATCAGGACGTCCTCGGGGATCGCGTCGAACGACGGGCGCGCGGCGAGCGTGCCGAGGAAGACCCGGTCCCCGGTGCTGGCGGCCGTCGGGTCGGAGCGGGCGTCCGGCCGGGCCGCCGAGAGCGCCGCCGCGCCCACCCCGACGATCCCCGCCCCGGACAGCACGATCACCGCGCACAGCGTGGCGGGCAGCACCCAGGCGGGCACCCGGGTACGCGGCGCGTCCGGCATCGGCGGGAGGTACGGCGGCGGGGGCCGGAGCGCGTGTCGCGGTCCGACGACCGGCGTCGGGTGACCCGTCGGCCCGCCGACCTGCGCGGGCCCCCGCTCGACGGGTGGGCGCGGGCCGGGGATCGGTGGGACCGGTGCGGCGTGCCGGGGACCTGGCACCCACGGATCGCCCGCGG
Organism: Pseudonocardia sp. WMMC193; assembly: GCF_021728735.1. Lineage (NCBI taxonomy): Bacteria > Bacillati > Actinomycetota > Actinomycetes > Pseudonocardiales > Pseudonocardiaceae > Pseudonocardia > Pseudonocardia sp. WMMC193. The sequence continues at coordinate 455,880 of NZ_JAKKDO010000003.1, forward strand.
TGTGGCCCGGCCGCGGCGCCCGGGCGGACGGCGCGGCCCGGTGTCGCGGCGCTCCCGCCGCAGGCGGTCCCTCGTGCTCGGTCATCGTGTCCCCCCGGACCTCGTTCCCCACCCGACTCATCGCCCCCCGGCGGCCGGGTCTTACGCCCCGGTCGAGTGAACCCCGGGGATCCCGTCCGCGTCCACCGGGAGCGGCTCGCCCGGGCAGCCTGCCAACACGCGGGCGACGGCGTCGTGCTCGGCCTGGGTGACCCAGAGCGCGTACTTGGCCTTCACCGCGACCTGCCGGGCGACGTACGCGCACCGGTAGTCACGGTTCGGCGGCAGCCAGGTGGCAGCGTCCCCGTCGCCCTTGCCGTTGTTGGTCGGCCCGTCGACGGCGAGCAGGTTGAGCGGGTCGTTGCCCAGCCGCTCCCGGGCGTCCGGGTCGAGCTGCTGGGCGCCCTTCTGCCAGGCGTCCGACAACGCGACGACGTGGTCGATCTGCACCGCCGAGCTCGTGTCGGCGCCGCGGGTGAACAGCAGGTTCTTCCCGGTGTAGGGGTCCGCGAGCAGGCCCGTCAGCACCACGCAGTCCCGTGTGCCCGGCTTGAAGGTCTCGTCGGTCATGTCCCGGGCGAGGACGTCGTTGCGCTGGTCGCAGCCGTTGCGGTCGACGTCCGCCCAGCGCTGGCCGAACTCGTCGCGGTCGTAGCCCGTCTTGGGCGCGCGCCCCTTGACCGGCAGCGTGGCGAGGGCGTCGGCGGCGGAGCCGACCGGCTGCGCCTCGGGCAGCGCGAGGTACCGGTCGGCCAGGGAGCCGCAGCCGGACAGCAGGAACAGGGAGAGCAGGAGGGGGACGAGAACGCGCACCGGACGATCCAACCCGCTGCGCCACGTGTCACCACGCTGACACGCCGTCACCACCAGGGGTGGAGCTTGTCCGGGTTCATCACCTGCCGCGCGGCCGTGATCCGGCCGTCCGCGTCCACGGTGAAGGCGGTCACCGACGCGGCGACCCCGTCCGCGGCCGGCGTCGCGAGGCCGGGCTCGCCGTTGACCAGCACGGTCGTCCAGCCGCTCATCTCGAAGGAGTACTTCGCGAACAGCCCGGCGAGGAAACGGCCGACCTTGTCCGCTCCCACCAGGGGGCGCAGGGCCGTCGCGACCCGGCCGCCACCGTCGCTGGTGAACGTGATGTCCGGGTGCAGGAGGCTCACCACCGCCTGCCAGTCGCCCCGGGCCAGCGCCGCACCGAACTCGGCCAGCACCCGCTGCTCGGTCGCGGCCGGGGCCCGGGCGGGCACGGGAGCCGAGGCGAGCGAGCGCCGGGCCGCGGCGGCGTGCTGTCGCGCCGCGTCCGCCGAGCAGCCCAGCACCTCGCCGATCTCGGCGTACCGCGTGCCCAGCGCCTCGTGCAGCACGAACGCCACTCGCTGGGCGGGGGTCAACCGGTCCAGCAGCAGCACCGCGGCGAGGCGCACGTCCTCACCGCGGACGACGGCGGCGAGCGGCCCCTCGTCGTCCGGCGCGGTCACCAGCGGCTCGGGCAGCCACGGCCCCACGTAGGTCTCCCGGCGCGCGGTCGCGGACGTCAGCCGGTCCAGGCAGATCCGGGCCACCACCGTCGTCAGCCAGGCTCGGGGCTCCCGCACGTCCGAGGCCCGCGACCACCGGAACCAGGCCTCCTGGACCGCGTCCTCGGCGTCGGCCAGGCTGCCGGTGATCCGGTAGCCGACCCGCAGCAGATGGGGGCGGTGTTCCTCGAAGTCCGTCGCCACAGCGGGTCACCTTGTCACTCGTCCGAATGACGGAGAACTTCTTACCCCCGTCCGATGTAACGCTCAGGTCCGCGGAGGAGATTCGTGAGGCATGAACATCCTCTCGGACGTGGTGACCGTCGCCGGTGTCAGCGCCGGGATCGTGCTGCTCCTCGCGCTCGCCGTCGCCCCGTGGCTGACCGAGCTGCCCGCCCCGCGCAAGCGGGACCTGCCGACCGACGCGCAGGGCTCGCTGCCGCGCACCGAGACCGCGGAGCCGCAGGTCGCGCTCCCCGCTCAGGGTGCGGCGCGCGGCACGGTGGCTGTGCGCGAGGCGCAGATCGTGCTCCCCGTGCAGCGCACCGCCGTCGCGATCGCCCTCCCCGGCCAGCGGGCCGCCACCCACCTGAGCTGACGGCCTAGACTCGCCCCCATGGCGGGGCGGATCCGGGACAGCGACATCGCGGAGGTCCGTGACCGCACCCGGATCGAGGACGTGATCGGCGACTACGTCGCCCTCCGGCCTGCGGGCGCCGGCTCGCTGAAGGGCCTGTGTCCCTTCCACGACGAGAAGACGCCGTCGTTCAACGTCCGTCCCGGGCGGGGCATGTTCCACTGCTTCGGCTGCGGCGAGGGCGGCGGCGCGATCGACTTCGTGATGAAGATCGAGCACGTCGGGTTCGTCGAGGCCGTCGAGCGGCTCGCGGACAAGTGCGGCGTCCAGCTGGTCTACGAGGGCGGCGGGGCGAGCGTTCAGAAGGACCGCGGCACCCGTTCCCGGCTCCTCGAGGCGAACAAGAAGGCTGCGGAGTTCTACGCCGCGCAGCTGCGCACCCCCGAGGCCGCGCAGGCCATGCAGTTCCTCACCCAGCGCGGGTTCTCCTCCGCCGCGGCCGAGCAGTTCGGCAACGGCTACGCGCCCTCGGGCTGGGACACGCTCACCAAGCACCTGCTGGCCCAGGGCTTCTCGCTCGACGAGCTGGAGAAGGCGGGTCTGTCCAAGCCCGGTCAGCGCGGGCACATCGACCGCTTCCACCGCAGGCTGCTCTGGCCGATCCGGGACCTCGGGGGAGACGTCGTCGGGTTCGGGGCCCGCAGGCTGTTCGACGACGACCGCATCGAGGCCAAGTACCTCAACACCTCCGACACGCCGGTCTACAAGAAGTCCAGCGTGCTGTTCGGCCTGGACCTGGCCAAGCGCGAGATCGCCAAGCGTCGCCAGGTCGTGGTGGTCGAGGGCTACACCGACGTGATGGCGATGCACCTGGCGGGCGTGCCCACCGCCGTCGCGTCCTGTGGCACGGCCTTCGGCACCGAGCACGTGAGCGTGCTGCGCAGGCTCATGGGGGACGACTCGTTCGACCGGGGCGAGGTCATCTTCACCTTCGACGGGGACGCGGCCGGGCAGGCCGCCGCGATGAAGGCCTTCGAGGGGGACCAGGCCTTCGTCGCGCAGACCTTCGTCTGTATCGCACCGGACGGGCAGGACCCCTGCGAGCTGCGCCAGGCCCACGGCGACACCGCCGTGCGGGACCTGGTGGCGCGCCGCGAGCCGATCATCGAGTTCGCGATCCGGACCAAGCTCAAGGCCTTCGACCTGGACACCCCGGAGGGCCGGATCAAGGCGCTGCAGGACATCGTGCCGGACGTTGCGAAGATCAAGCGCGAGGACCTGCGGGACGACTACGCGCGCCGGCTGGCGGGCTGGGTCGGCTGGGACGACATCGCCATGGTCGTGCGCCGCGTGCGCGAGGAGGCCGGGGGAGGGGCGCCGCGTCGGCGCCGGGCCGCCCCCGCCGCCCCCCGTCGGGACGATCCCCGCCTGCACCTGCAGCGCGAGGCGCTCAAGGCCGCCCTGCAGATCCCCGCGATCGCGGGCGAGGCGTACGACGAGCTGCCCGAGCAGGTCTTCACCCACCCGGCGTTCGCGTCCCTGCACATCGCGATCACCAAGGCGGGCGGGGTGTGCGCGGGCATCGACGGAGGAGAGGGTGGCGCGTGGGTCGAGGCCGTCGGCGCGGAGTGCACGCCGGAGGAGCGCAAGCTGCTCTCGGAGCTGGCGGTCGAGCCGCTCGAGCTGCCCCGCAAGCTCGGGGACGAGGTCCGCTACGTCGCCTCGGTGCTGGCCGGGGTGAAGCTCGCGCTGGTCGAGGCGCAGATCGCCGAGGTCAAGTCGCGGCTGCAGCGCACCAACCCCACCGAGGACCCCGAGCTGTACCACGAGCTGTTCGGCGACCTGGTGCCCCTGGAGCAGTACAAGATCGCGCTGCGGGAGCAGGCGAGCGGGGCGCACCGATGAGGTGGGCCTTCTGGCGGGAGGCGCTCCCGGAGGGGTTCGAGGGCGAGCTCGATCCCGAGGAGCACGTCGTCGCCACCGCGGACGTCCGGTCCGGGGGGCACCTCGTCGTCACCAACCGGGGGGTGTGGTTCCCGGGGGCGGACGAGCGCGTGGGCTGGCACCTGGTGTCCAAGGCCAGCTGGACGGACGGCGCGATGATCTTCGTCGTCGCGACGGAGGAGGACCTCGGCCGGGCCTTCCTCCTGCACGACGGCCCGCCCCGCCGCTACGTGCTCGGCGAGCCCGGCAAGGTGCCCAAGGCGGTGCACGACCGCGTCACGCAGTCGATCGTGTCCCGGGAACGTGCCCGCATGGCGGACGGTCGCGAGGCCTGGATGCTCGAGCGACGCATCGCCGGGCGGGACGGCACCGTCCGCCAGATCCGACCCGACCACCCCCTGTGAGCGGCGATGAGGGCTCTGGCGACCATCCCCGCTCACGACCGCTGAGCTGGGAGGACGTGTGACCACCACCTGGGACCCGGCGCTCTACCTGGACTTCGACGACCTCCGTGCCCGGCCCTTCCGGGACCTCGTCGCCCGGATCCGGGCCGAGGGCCCGCGCCGGGTCGTCGACCTGGGCTGCGGGCCCGGGAACATGACGGCCACGCTGGCCGCCCGCTGGCCCGAGGCGATCATCGACGCGATCGACTCGTCGGCCGAGATGGTGGCCGCCGCCCGCGCGAACGGCGTCCCCGCCGAGCGTCGGGCCGTCGAGGACTGGACGCCCGCGCCGGACACCGACGTCGTCGTGACGAACGCGGTGCTGCAGTGGGTGCCCACCCACCGGGAGCTCATCCCGCGGTGGCTCGCCGCGCTGCCGCCCGGCGCGACCTTCGCCTTCCAGGTGCCCGGCAACGGTGCCGCGCCCTCGCACGCGCTCACCCGGGCGCTCGCCGCGCAGCGCGGCGTCACGGTGCGCGGCGAGCCGGACGTCGCCGCGCCCGCCGAGTACGCCGAGCTGATGTCCGCTCCCGACCTCGCCGCCGAGGTGGACGTCTGGGAGACCACCTACCTGCAGCGGCTCACCGGCGAGGACCCCGTGCTGCACTGGCTCGGCAGCACCACCCTGCGCCCGGTCCGGGACGCGTTGTCGGCCGAGGACTACGCGGACTTCACCGCCGAGCTGGCCCCGCAGCTGCGGGCGGCCTACCCGCCGAGCGCGGACGGCAGCACCTGGTTCCCCTTCCGGCGGATCTTCGGAGTGGCCCGCCTGCCCCGATGAGCCGGCAGCCCGGAGCGCTGGTGATCCGCTCACGCGTGATCACCAGGCGCTGACGGTCGGATGATCACGCCGACTCGGCCCGGAGCGCCTGGTGACCACCACGCGGCATGATCAGCAGGCGCTGAGGGCTCTCGCGTCCGCCGCCCGGTGCGCCCGCAGGCCCGTCTCGCCCGGTGCGACGTGCGGGTGCAGCTCCAGCGCCGCGTAGTCCTCCCGTTCGGAGCGGTAGGGGATCGGCGGATCCGACGCCACGCCGGCCAGCCGCGCGACCAACGCGTCACCGGCGGCGTCCGCGTCCGCGGCGGAGTACCGGTCGGCACCGGGCACGAGGTGCGGCGCGAGCACCGTGGCCCCGGCGTAGAAGAGCGTGCCGTGCAGGATCGGGAAGAGCACCTCCTCCAGCTCCCCGTTCACCCCGCGGGGCCCGAACGCGGCGGCGGGCCCGCCCGCGGAGGTCACGACGAGGGCCCGCTTCCCGGCCAGGATCCCGTCGCCGTAGCGGCGGGTCCGCCCGTCCGGCCCGCGCACGCCGTACCCGAAGCCGCTCACGAACACCCGGTCGACCCAGCCCTTGAGGATCGCGGGCATCCCGAACCACCACAGCGGGAAGTGCAGCACCAGCAGCTCGGCCCGGCGGATCTTGTCCTGTTCCGCCCGCACGTCGGCGGGCAGTGTCCCCGCCGCGTACGCCGCACCCGCCGCCTCCGACACGAACAGCCGGTCGGAGACGCCGTAGTCGGCGGCCGTGACCACCGGGTCCCATCCCATGGCAGGCAGGTCCGACACCTCCACGGCGTGTCCGGACGACCGCAGCGCGGCGACCCCACGGGCGGCGAGGGTGGCGGTCAGCGACTGCGGATCCGGCGGGGCGACGACCCAGAGAACGTCCATGTCGTCGATCCTGCGCACCCCGTCCACGCCGGACAATGGCCTGACGGACAGCATGTGCGAACATCGGGCCATGACCCACCGCGTGGCCGTCTTCGTCCGCGACGGCGCCCTGCCCATGGAGATCGGCATCGTCCACCGCATCTTCGGGCAGGCGGGACCCGGCCTCTACGAGGTGCTGACCTGCACCGTCACCCCAGGACCGGTCCGCACCGACGCGGACTTCTCGATCAACGTCGAGCACGGCCCCGAGCTGCTGGAGACCGCGGACACGGTCGTGGTCCCCGCCTCGAAGCCGGACGACGAAGCGCGCCCGATGACCCCGGAGATCGCCGCGGCGTTGGCGCGCATCCGACCCGGGGTCCGCATCGCCTCGGTCTGCACCGGCGCCTTCACCCTCGCCGCCGCCGGCCTGCTGGACGGGCGCCGCGCCACCACCCACTGGCGCTCCGCGGACCGCTTCCGCGCGCTGTTCCCGCAGGTCCTGCTCGATCCGGACGTCCTCTACACCGAGGACGGCGGGATCCTGACGTCCGCGGGCGTGGCGTCCGGCATCGATCTCTGCCTGCACATGGTCCGCTCCGACCACGGCGCCGCCGTGGCCAACGAGGTGGCCCGCGGCACCGTCGTCCCGCCCCATCGCGACGGCGGCCAGGCCCAGTTCATCCGACGTCCGGTGCCCGAGCCCGCCGTCTCCTCGACCGGCCGGGCGCGGGAGTGGGCCCTGGCCAACCTGCACCGCCCCGTGTCGCTGCGCGAGCTCGCGGCCCGGGAGTCGACCAGCACCCGCACCTTCACCCGCCGCTTCCGCGACGAGATGGGCACGTCGCCGGGGCGCTGGCTCTCCCGCCAGCGCATCGAGCGGGCGCGGGCCCTGCTGGAGGAGACCGACCTCCCCGTGGACGACGTCGCCGAGCGCGCGGGGTTCGGCACCGCCGCGTCCCTGCGGCTGCACCTGCAGACCGAGCTGGGGGTCTCGCCCACCGCCTACCGGCGGACCTTCCGGGCCGAGCGGGTCTGAGCCTACTGTCGGGGGACATGGGCGACCTCACCGATCACCTGGTCCACTTCTCCGGCCGCGGGCAGTTCAGCCCGGACGTCATCGCGCGCGCCGCGGGCAGCATCGTGGTGACCGAGGACGGGCGTGAGCTGCTGGACTTCACCTCCGGCCAGATGAGCGCGATCCTCGGCCACTCCCACCCGGAGATCGTCGCGACGGTGCGGGAGCAGGTCGGCACGCTCGACCACCTCTACAGCGGCATGCTGAGCCGCCCGGTCCTCGACCTGGCCCGCAGGCTCACCGAGACCGTGCCCGCGCCCCTGGACAAGGCGATGTTCCTGTCCACGGGCGCCGAGGCGAACGAGGCCGCGCTGCGGATGGCCAAGCTCGTCACGGGTGGGCACGAGGTGGTGTCCTTCGCCCGTTCCTGGCACGGGATGACCGGCGGTGCGGCGGGCGCGACCTACAGCGCGGGACGCGTCGGCTACGGGCCGGGTGCGCCGGGCAACTTCGCGCTGCCGGTGCCGGACGCCTTCCGCCCGCCGCTGACCGACGCCGACGGGAACCTGGACTGGCGCCGCCAGCTCGACCTCGGCTTCGACCTGATCGACGCCCAGTCCGTCGGCGGTCTCGCGGCGTGCCTCGTCGAGCCGATCCTGAGCTCCGGCGGCGTCGTGGACCTGCCGCCCGGGTATCTCGCCGCGCTGCGGGACAAGTGCCACGAGCGCGGCATGCTGCTGATCCTCGACGAGGCGCAGACGGGCCTGTGCCGCACGGGGGACTGGTACGCCTTCGAGCGCGACGGCGTGGTCCCGGACATCCTGACCCTGTCCAAGACCCTGGGCGCGGGGCTCCCGCTGTCCGCCGTGCTGACCAGCGCGGACGTCGAGGAGCGTGCCCACGAGCGCGGTTTCCTGTTCCTCACCACCCACGGCAACGACCCGCTGGTCGCCGCCGTCGGCCTCACCGTCCTCGACGTGCTCGTCCGCGACCGCCTGGACCTGCGCGCCCGCGAGCTCGGCGCCCGGCTGCGGGCGGGTCTCGACGAGCTCGCCGCCCGGCACCCGGTGATCGGGGACGTCCGCGGCCGCGGCCTGCTCGTCGGACTCGAGCTGGTCCCGTCCGGGGCCTGGGCGGACGCGGACGCGCTCGGGGCCGCCGTCACCCGCCGCTGCGCGGAGCTGGGCCTGCACATGAACATCGTCCAGCTGCCGGGGATGGGCGGCACCTTCCGCATCGCCCCGCCGCTGACCGCGAGCGAGGCCGAGATCGACCGCGGGGTGGCGCTCCTCGACCAGGCGCTCGCCGACACGATCTGATCGACGTCCGGCACGCCGGGTGGGTCGACGGGCGCCGTCAGAGGAGGTGGCGCAGGGTCGCTGCCGGATCGGCGAGGAACTCGCGGGTGGCCCGGACCGGCAGGCAGTCGTCGTAGGCGACGGTGTGCAGTCCGCCGTCGGCGTCGATCTGCAGGATCCGGGCGCCGGGCAGCGCCGGGAGGATCGGGCTGTGCGTGGCGATCAGGAACTGCGAGCCGCCCCGGGTGAGCTGGTCGATGCGGGTGAGCGCGGCCAGCTGGCCCCGCGGCGACAACGCGGCCTCCGGCTCGTCGAGCAGGTAGAGGCCGTTCGGGCGGAAGCGGTGGGTGAGCAGGTCGAGGAACGACTGGCCGTGGGAGCGCTCGTGGAGGGAGACCCCGCCGTACGGCGCCAGCTCCAGTTCGCGGGCCTCGATCTCCGAGGCGACGTTGTAGAAGGTCTCGGCGCGCAGGAAGAAGCTCGACCGCTCCCTGCCGGGGGCGCGCGAGACGGTCAACGCCCCGCCCAGCTCCGACTCGGTCGAGCGGGTCGTGAACCGGAAGTGGCGCGAGCCGCCCTCGGGGTTCAGCCCGGCCGCGACGGCGAGCGCCTCGATCAGCGTGGACTTCCCGGACCCGTTCTCGCCCACCAGGAACGTCACCCCGGGCGCGAACTCCAGCCGGCGTCCGCGCAGGGCGGCGACGACCGGGAGGCTGAACGGGTAGCGGGCCCAGTCGGCGACCTCGTCGTCGACCGCGACACGGCGCAGGAAGATCCCCGCGCCGCGCGGGGGTCGCGGGGCTCTCAGCGCTCCTGGCGCGGGCCGCTGAGGACCTCCTCCACGCGCGCCCGCACCACGCCGGCCGCGCCCTGCACCGCGGGATGGTCGGCCACCCGCTGGTAGGTGCGGTGCAACTGCTCGTAACGCTCGTGGCCGGCCTTCGTGCCCAGCACGTAGCCGATCGCGGCACCCAGCAGGAACTTGAGCATGGCGGCCCTCCGGTTCGACGTCTCGCCCATCCTGCCGCAGCCACCCCCACGGGCGCCGCGCGCGGGCGGGGAGGGGGCCCCGAAAGGGGTCCGCGGCGGTGTTGTACTGTTCCTCTCGCCGGTTGAGCGGGGCACCGCCACCGGCCGAGCGGTCCTCCGTAGCTCAATTGGCAGAGCATGCGACTGTTAATCGCAGGGTTACTGGTTCGAGTCCAGTCGGAGGAGCTTCTTCCCAGGTCAGCGGCACATGGCCCGGCCGATTGCAGGAACCCGGTAGCCGTTACAGACCGGAACCCCCTTCCCTACCGGTATGCGCGCCCTTGCGGACGTGATCGAGTGCCTGTTCTGCGGCCTGATCGAACTGGCCCGGATTCTGGACAGCAGGTGCGTGTGGCAGGGCGAGCGCTGGGGCCACCGCCGAGCAGTTCCAGGGGCGACCCGGCCGACGCGATCTAGGAGGCGGCCCGGACGACGAGGAAGGGGCGAGACCACTCGACTCAGGCGTCGAAGCGCACGGTGGTGAAGCCGAGCGTGCCCGAGAAGTCGGTGGTGTCCTGGAAGCCCCAGCCGATGACCGTGGCGGCCTGCGGCACAAGGTAAACCCAGGTCATGTCGGCCTCGAAGCCCGGCTGGAGCTGGTCGTTGCACTCGGGATTGCCCTTGAGCTTGTCGAGGTCCTCGATGGCGTCGAAGTTGTGCTGCTGCGAGTCCACAAGCTTGGTGTTGATCGGCAAGCTGACAGGGCGCGGACCGCTTTCCAGCGAGGGCCGATCTCGCCCCCGTAGAGCCGTACACTCGGCCCATGGACACTGCTCGCACCTTGACCGCCGCCGTGGCGAAGGACGGCGAGTGGTACGTCGCCCGTTGCCTGGAGATCGAGGTCGCCAGCCAGGGCGAGACGGTCGACGAGGCGCTGGCGAACCTCCGCGAGGCCCTGGAGCTGTACTTCGAGGACGACGAGGTGCCCGCCAGCTTCGAGCACCCGCTCGTGACCCCGATCGAGATCCGCATCCCGGCGTGAGCCCGGCTCTTCCCCAAGTCTCCGGCACGCAGGTCGTCCAAGTGCTGGAGTCCGCGGGCTTCGAGCACCGCTCGACCAAGGGGAGTCACGCGAAGCTCCGACATCCGGACGGCCGAGTGGCGATCGTGCCCCTGCACCGCTCGCTCGCCCGCGGCACCCTCGGCTCGATCCTGCGACAGGCCGGCCTGAGCGCCGCGGAGTTCCTGGACCTCCTCGGCTGAAGGCACCGCTCACCTCCGCCGGCACCGGCACCGAGCCGCCGCAACCACCCGTAGCCGTGCCGACGGCGCGGCGGGAAATTCCCCCGACACGTACGCGGATTTCACAGGCGCGGGTGACCATCGACTCGTGAGCCCGATTCCGGAGCCCGAGCGTGTTCGCCGGTTGGTGGAGCGTCTCGCGTTCGGTGCGGTGCCGTCGGACGCCCCCGACGCCCCCGACGACCCTGACGCGGTGGGTGCGGCGTTGTTGGCCCAGCAGCCTGGTGGGGTGGAGCCGCCGGATCTGGGTGCGCCGCCGGCGGTGGATGCGAAGGACCCGGCGGTGAAGGCCGCGGCGGAGAAGGCGTTGTCGGCGCAGAACTCGCTGGCGGTGCGCTGGTGGGTGGATCGGATGGTGTCGAGCCCCACTCCGTTGGTGGAGAAGGTGACGTGGTTCTGGCACGGGCATTTCGCCACCGGAGCCGGGATGGTGCGCAGCGCGGGGCTGATGGTGGCCCAGAACCAGACGTTGCGGGCGCTGGGGCTGGGTGGTTTCGAGCCGTTGGCGCAGGCCATGGTGGTCGATCCGGCGATGGTGGTGTGGTTGAACGGCAACCAGAACCGTGCGGGCGCGCCGAACGAGAACCTGGGGCGCGAGCTGATGGAGCTGTTCGTGCTGGGCGTGGGCAACTACACCGAGCCGGACGTCAAGGAGGCGGCTCGGGCGCTGACCGGGTGGACGGTGGACAGGGACCGGATGCGCGCGGTGGTGGACCCGAAGCGGTTCGACGCCGGCCCGAAGACCGTGTTGGGTGCTCCGGTTTCGGACGCGCACTCGCTGGTCGCGATGTTGGTGGCTCGGCCGGAGTCCGCTCGGTTCGTGGTGGCGCGGGTGTGGGCGCGGTTCGTCTCGGACACCCCGCCGCCGCCGGACGTGGTGGAGCGGCTGGTGGCGGCCTTCGGGGCCGGACGGGACGTCCGGGCGCTGCTGGGGGCGGTGGTCGCCGAGCCGTTGTTCGCCGATCCCGGCTCGCAGCTGGTGAAGCAGCCGGTCGAGTGGGCGGTGGGGCTGATGCGGGCGGTCGGGGTGCGCCCGGCCGAGCTGGCGGACAAGGACTGGGCCGGGGTGCAGGACGCGTTGGGACGGTTGGGGCAGGTGCCGTTCCAGCCGCCCAGTGTCGGGGGGTGGCCTGCGGGGCAGGCGTGGCTCACCACGGGGGCGGCGTTGGCGCGGTTGAGTCTGGCTCAGGTCGTGGCGAGGAACGTCGGTGAGCCGCCGCGCACGATCGAGGAGGCGGGCGCGATGCTCGGCGTCGCTGCGTGGTCGCCGCGGACGAGGGCGGCTCTCGATCACGTCCGATCGGACCCGCGGCAGTTGTTGGCGGTGGCGGCGACCTCGCCCGAGTATGTGGTGAGCCGATGAGGGATCTGACGCGCAGGCGGTTCCTGCAGTTCAGCGGGGTGACCGCGGCGGCGGCGCTCGCGGCGGGCGGGACGGCGGTGGGTGTCGACCGGTTGTTGTCCGCGCCGCCGTCGGGGGACTCGGTGCTGGTGCTGGTCACCCTCTACGGGGGCAACGACGGGTTGAACACCCTGATCCCGGCGGAGGACCGGGCGTATCAGGACGGCAGGCCGGAGCTGGCGTACGCCCCCGAGCAGGTCCTCGCCCTCGGTGAGGGTCTCGGGCTGAATCCGGGTCTGCGGCGGCTGCACGGCTTGTGGGAGCAGCAGCGGCTGACGGTGGTGCGCGGGGTCGGGTACCCGCGGCCGGACCACTCGCACTTCCGGTCGATGGCGATCTGGCAGACGGCGTCTCCGGACACGTCCGTGCGGACCGGCTGGCTCGGGCGGTGGCTCGACCACGCCCACACCGAGCACGGTGCCGACCCGTTGCGGGCGGTCAGTCTCGAGCCCACGCTCCCGCCGTTCCTGGCCGGGGAGCGGACCGCGGGGGCCACGATCCGCCCGGAGGGGCTCGCCCTGCCGCAGAAGTCGCTGGCCGACGCCTATCGGGGGCTGGGTGTGGCGGACGGGGGTGACTCGCCGTTGCAGGCGCGGGCGGCGGAGTCGGTGACGGAGCTGTTCACCGTGGCGCAGGCGGTGAACGGGGCGCTGACCCCGGGGACGCCGAACACCCTCGCCGCTCAGCTCGGCGCGGTCGCCGCGCTGGTGCGCGCGGGTGCGCCGCCGCGGGTCTACTCGGCGTCGCTGGGGGGTTTCGACACCCATGCCGACGAGCGCGGCACGCAGGAGCGGTTGCTCGGCGAGCTCGACGCGGCCCTGGGCGGGTTCGTCGACGCGCTCGCGGGGGTGTCGCGCCGGGTGGTCACCGTCGTCTACTCGGAGTTCGGGAGGCGGGTCCGGGCGAACGCGGGGCAGGGGACCGACCACGGGACCGCGGCGCCGGTGTTCGTCCTGGGGGAGCGGGTGCGCTCGGGGTTCCTGGGGGAACAGCCCTCGCTCGAGGACCTCGACGACGGCGACCTGAAGTACACGGTGGACTTCCGGGACGTCTACGCCTCGGTGCTCGAGGACGTGCTGGGGGCGGACGTGGAACCGGTCCTGGGGACCTGGAAGGGACGGGCGGGGTTCGAGACGACCACTCCGTGACGGGAGGCGACCAGGAGCCGCGTCGACGGGCAGGGCCGCCGGTGGGCGGTGTGCGCCGAACGCTCCGGCCTACCGCGGCCGGACCTCGTCAGCACCCTCCCGGTCGCCCCGCAGTGCCGCGGTGACGCCGTCGAGCACCCGGGCGAGGCCGAACTCGAAGAGGTCCTCGCCGTCGTCCCACGGCGGTCTGCTCAGGACCCGGGTGAGCAGCGGGAGGTCGCGTCCGGAGGCCTCGATGTCCGCGACGGCCGGGGCGCGGTCGGCCGTGGGGGTCGCCGCGCCCCGGACGTAGCCGTTCACGAGGTGCAGGATCCGCAGGGCGGTGGGCAGGGTCGCGCCCGAGCCGACGATCAGGGCCAACGCCGTCTCGGCCCACGTGCATTCGGCGGGGCCCATCCGCCGCGGACCGGTGACCAGCGGGAGTGTCCAGGGGTGGGCCTGGAAGACCGCGCGGTTGGCCCGGGCCCATGCGGCCAGCCCGTCCGGCACGGAGGCCCCGACGAGGTCCGGCGGTGCCCCGATCGCCTCGTCGAGCATCAGGTCGACCAGGGCGTCCTTGTGCGGCACGTGCCGGTAGAGCGACATCGGCGCGGCACCCAGCTCGCGGGCCAGGCGGGGCATGGACACGGCCTCGAGCCCCTCGGTGTCGGCCAGGCGCACGGCGGTCTCGACGATCGCGGCCCGGCTCAGCCCGCGCCGGCCCGCCGGGGCGGCCGGCGCCCAACGAGGGTCTTCGGGGGTGGGCACGCGGACAGTGTGGCAGACCATAGAGTAGACAAGCTTACGCAGAATGCGTAAGGCTTACGCACATGCGCACCGACAGCAGTCCCGTCCGCCGCGACCCCCGGCGGGTCCGGATCGGTCTCGGCGTGTTCGCCGTGGTCGTCCTCGTCTTCCTGGCCTTCTCGCTCCCGCCCTACCTCGGGCTCGATCCCGCACGGTCTCGGATCACGCCGCGACCGGACTACCCGCTGCACTATCCGCTGCTGGTGGCGCACATCGGCTTCGGCACGATCGCGCTGGTCACCGCGGTCCTGCAGATCTGGCCGTGGCTGCGCCGCACTCATCCGACCGCGCACCGGTGGGTCGGTCGGGTCTACCTGTTCGGCGGGGTGTTCCCCGGCGGGATCGTGGTGCTGGGGGTGAGCCCGGTCAGTACGACCGGGCTCGCCTCGGCCGCGGGCAACACGATCCTCGCGCTGCTCTGGCTGGGCACCGCGTGGGCGGGATGGCGGGCCGCGCGGGAGCGCCGGTTCGCCGACCATCGGCGGTGGATGATCCGCAGCGTCGCGCTGACCTTCTCGATCGTGGTCAACCGGGTCTGGATCGGGGTCTATCTCGGGCTGTTCGCCCTGGCCAGCCCGCTCGACGACGCGACCGTCCTGGCCGCGGGGGCGGCGTCGGTGTGGTCGAGCTGGATCGTGAACCTGCTCGTCGCCGAGTGGTGGCTGTTGCGGCCGAAGCGGGCCCGGGCGCGGTCGGGGGTGGCGTGAGGGTCGGCCTGGGAGGCAGATCACTCTTGTCGACCACCCGACCCCCACCTAGGTTCAAATCCTCTCAGTTGAACGGGTGGTCATATGACTCTGCGTAGTCGAGTGCCGGCGGGGCTCGTGGCGGCGGTGGTGCTCCTGGCGAGCGGGTGCGCCGGGGCCACGAGGACGGGCGACGCGGCGGCGCCGGAGCAGGTGCTCCGGGTGGTGACGGTCAACATGCCGCGCTCGTTGGACCCCACCAGCATCGACGCGCAGCGGATCCTGGAGAACGGGCTGGCCGAACCGCTGATCGCGCTCAACGACGACGGGACCCTCGCCCCGGCGCTCGCGACGAGCTGGACCGCGGTCGAGCCGACGGTGTGGGAGCTGCAGCTGCAGGAGGGGGTGCGGTTCTGGAGCGGTACCCCGCTCGACGCGGCGGCGGTGAAGGCGTCGTTGGAACGCCACCAGCGGCTGAACAAGCGAGTGACCTCGACCCTCAAGGGCCTGACGTTCGAGGTCACCGGCCCGCTGACCCTGCGGATCCACACTCCGAAGCCGGACCCCGGCTTCGCGTTCCGGCTGACCACGTCGCTGGGCATCGACAACGCCGCCGCGGACGACGCCGCGGGTGAGGGCGCCAACACCGCCCCCGATCTGACCGGCTACTTCATCCCGACGGCGTTCGTGCCCGGCGAGTCGCTGACCGCGGAGTGGAACCCCGACTACCGGATCCAGCCGGACGGGCCGCACCTGCAACGGATCGAGGCCCGGCTGGGCAGCGACGCCCAGGCCCGACTGCTGGCCCTGCGCTCGGGCGACGCGGACGGCGAGTACAACGTCGAGGTCGAGCAGCGCCAGCAGTACGAGCGGGACCCGGAGGACTTCACGGTCCTCGCACAGGCGCCCACGACGCGCAACATCTGGATGAACATCGCCAAGGTTCCGGCGCTGGCCGACCCCGTCGTGCGGCGTGCCCTCGACGTCTCCGTGGACCGGGGCGCGTTGATCTCCGGCCTGAACCGCGGCTACGCCGTCCCGGCGACCGGGCACTTCCCGGCCGGACTGCCCTACGCCCTCGGCCAGGGCACTCCGACGACCCCGGACGTCGAGGGCGCCGACGCGCTGCTCGACGGTGCGGGCTGGACCCGCGGCGCCGACGGGATCCGCACGAAGGACGGACAGCGGCTGCAGTTCCGGATGCTGACCTACCCGATCTTCCAGCCGCTCGCCATCGCCCTCCAGAGCCAGTGGAAGGAGATCGGGGTCGCGATCGAGCTCGCCCCCGTCGAGACCACGGCGTCGAACCAGCTCATGCTCGACGGGAACTTCGAGATGGCGACCTACTGCTCGTGCGGCACCGCCACCGGTGACCTCGCGGGCCAGCTGCGCTCCTACTACCGCAGCGACGTCGTCACCAACTACGGGCGCTACTCCAACCCTCAGGTCGACCGGCTCCTCGACGAGCTGGCGGGCGAGTTCGACCCGGCCCGCCAGCAGGACCTCGCCAGGCAGGTGCAGCAGCTGGTCTACGACGACCACGCGATCCTGTACCTGTTCAACTCCACCCAGTGGGCCACGGCCTACACGTCCGCCGTGCGCGGGGTGGACCCCAACCGGTCGAAGTGGATCCTGCCGGGCATGTGGGTCGCGGGCGCGTGAGAGTCCTGCGGTACGCCGGGACGAGGCTGCTGGTCACCGTCCCGGTCCTCCTGGGCGTCACGATCGTGCTGTTCAGCCTGCTGCGGCTGATCCCCGGCGACCCGACGCACGCGATCCTGCTGTCGATGGCCGAGCCGGGCGCGGACCTGAGCCGGGTCGACGAGGACATCGCCGCGCTGCGCGCCGACCTCGGCCTGGACCGCCCCTACCCGGCCCAGTACCTCAGCTGGCTCGGGGACCTGGTCCGGGGCAACCTCGGCACCTCGTTCCGCAGCGGTACCCCGATCCTCGGCGAGCTGCTCGTGCGCCTCCCCGCCACGCTCGAGCTGGCGGGGGCCGCCCTGCTGGTCATGGCCCTGATCGTGGTGCCGACGGGGGTCCTCGGCGCGGTCCACCACGGCCGCGGCCCGGACCGGGCACTGCGGGTGGTGTCGCTGCTCGGGGTGTCGATGCCGAGCTTCTTCCTCGCGCTGCTGCTGATGTACGCGTTCTCGGTGCGGCTGGCCTGGTTCCCGACGCTGGGCCGGGGCGGCCCGGGCCACCTCGTGCTGCCCGCGGTGACCCTCGGACTGGGGCTGGCCGCCGGCGCCTCCCGACTGCTGCGGTCCGCGATGCTCGACGCGCTTGCCCAGCCGTACGTGGCGACCGCCGAGGCGAAGGGGCTCCCGATGCGGGCCATCGTGCTGCGACACGCGCTGCGCAACGCGGTGCTCCCGCTGCTCACCGCCACCGGCCTCATCGTGGGCGGGGTGCTGGGCGGCGCCGCCGTGGTGGAGACCGTGTTCTCGTGGCCGGGCATCGGGCGCTACATCGTGGACGCCGTGGCCGGGCGCGACTACCCGGTGATCCAGGCGTTCGTCCTCGCCATGGCGGTGCTCTTCGTGCTGGTCAACCTGCTCGTCGACCTGGCGGCACCGTGGGTGGACCCGCGCTTGCGGGTGGCGTCGTGACCCGGGTTCGGGACCGGCTGGCGAGCCTGCCCCGCCGCGACCGGCTGCTGCTGCCCGCGGTCGCGGTGGTGGTGCTGGCCGTCGTCGCGGCGCTGGCCGCACCGCTGCTGAGCAGCCAGGACCCGACCGCGGTCGACTACGGGGCCGCGTTGTCCCCGCCCGGCCCCGAACACCTGCTCGGCACCGACACCTTCGGCCGCGACGTGCTGACCCGCCTGATGTACGGGGGTCGGGCCTCCCTGACGGCGGCCTCCCTCGCCGTCGCGGTGGTGGTCGTCGTCGGCACCGTGGTGGGGGCGGTGTCCGCGCTGGTCGGCGGCGTGCTCGACGTCCTGCTCACGCGGGTGGTCGACGTGCTGCTGGCCTTCCCGCGCCTCGTGCTGGCCATCGCGATCGCCGCCTTCGTGGGCGCAGGCCTCGGCGGACTGGTCCTGGCCCTGTCCGTCGTGTCGTGGCCCGGCTACGCCCGGATCGTGCGCGGGCTGGTGCTCCAGGTCCGGCAGGAGGGATACGTCGTCGCCGCGCGCGCGGCGGGCACACCGCCGCTGCGGATCCTGCGCACCCACGTCCTCGGCGCCGTCTCCGGACCCATCCTGGTTCTCGCCCTCGTCGACTTCGGCGAGATCGTGCTCGGGGTGGCCGCCCTCTCCTTCCTGGGGCTCGGAATCGCACCGCCCGTTCCCGAGTGGGGGGCCATGCTGAACGAGTCGCGCTCCTCCCTGGAGGACGCCCCCTGGACGTTCCTCGCCCCGGGTCTCGCGATCTTCGTGGTGGTGCTGGCGGTCAACCACGTGGGCGACTCGCTGCGGGACACACTCGACCCGCGCGAGACCTCGCTGCCGGCACCGCCGCGGTGGCGCGATCGCCACGGCGGACCCGCCAGGCGGGCGCGGGTCGCGCGGATGGCGGCGGGACCCGACGCCGTCGGGGCTCCGCTGGTCCTCGTCGAGGACCTGCGAGTCGTGGTCGGGGACACGACGATCCTCGACGCCGTGTCACTGCGCATCGACCCGGGCGAGTGCGTCGGCCTGGTCGGGGAGAGCGGCTCGGGCAAGAGCACCCTCGCCGCGGCCCTGCTCGGCCTCGTCCGGCCACCCCTGCGCCTCGCGGGCGGTGAGATCACCCTGCTCGGCGAGCCCGTCGCCGCCCTGTCCTGGCAGGACTGGCGGCCGATTCGCGGCCGGCACGTCGCGCTGGTCTCGCAGGACCCGATGAACGCGCTCAACCCGTTGCTGCGCATCGACACCCAGGTCGTCGAGTGCGGCACCGCACACGGCATGTCCGTTCCGGAGGCCCGGCGCCGGGCCGCGGAGGTGCTGGAGGCCGTCGGGCTTCCCGCGACCACCGGGGGGCTCTACCCCCACCAGCTCTCCGGCGGGATGCGGCAACGCGTCGTGATCGCGATGGCACTGGTGAACCGGCCACGGGTGATCGTCGCCGACGAACCGACCACGGCCCTGGACGTGAGCACCCAGGCCGGGGTGCTCACCGAGCTGGCGGGCCTGCGCAGCGAGCTCGGCGTCGGCCTGCTCTTCGTCTCGCACGACCTGCGGCTGGTCGCGGGGCTCGCCGACCGCGTCGTCGTGCTGCGCGAGGGTCGGATCGTCGAGCAGGCACCGACGGCGGAGATCTTCGGCTCGCCCCGTGCGGAGTACACCCGCGAGCTGATCGCCGCGGTACCCCGGGTGCCGGGCGAGGTCGTCCATGGCTGAGGTGCTGCTGACCGCGGCCGGTCTCGGCAAGGCCTATCGGGGCCGGACCGTGCTCGACGGCGTCGACCTGGCCGTCGCCGCCGGGGAGACCGTCGGGCTGGTCGGGACGTCCGGAGCGGGCAAGTCCACGCTCACCCGGTGCCTGGCGGGGCTCGAACGCCCGTCGGCTGGCACCGTCACCTGGGAGGGCGCCCCGCTCGGGCGTGGTCGACACCGGGGCGTCCAGACGGTGTTCCAGGACCCTCGGGCCGTCCTGAACCCCCGGTGGACGGTCGGGCGCAGCATCGCCGAGCCGCTGGTGACCTGGTGCCGCGAGCTCGGCGCCGCAGGGCGCCGCGCGCGGGTCGCCGAGCTGCTCGACCGCGTCCACCTGCCCGCGGTCCTGGCCGAGCGCTACCCCCACGAGCTGAGCACCGGGCAGTGCCAGCGGGTCTGCCTGGCCCGCGCGCTCGCCCCGGACCCTCGGCTGATACTGCTCGACGAACCGCTCTCCGCGCTCGACCTCCCCGCCCAGTCCCGCATCCTGCGGCTTCTCGGCGAGGTCCAGGCCGACACGGGGACCGCGTACCTGTTCGTCTCGCACGACATCGTCGTCGTCGCGACCGTGTGCGCGCGCATCCTCGTCCTGCACGAGGGGCGCATCGTCGAGGAGGCGCGCGCCCACGACCTGCTCACCGCGGCCCGGCATCCCCACACCCGCGCCCTCGTCGCCGACACCCCGCGCCTGCCCGCCTCGGCCCGCCCGAGCGGGCGGTGAGCAGACCCGGCGGTCCGCCGACCGTCGCCGCGGGGTCCGCCCGGCTCAGCCCGGGTCGCGGATGCGCTGGAGCCGTCGGAGGCGCGGTCAGCGGTCGACGGCACCGAACCAGTGTTGCGTCGCCGACCGAAGTCCAGCCAGCTCGGCGTCGCTCGGGCGCGCGGACGCCGACGCCCAGGCCACGTAGCAGTCCGGGCGCAGCAACAGCGCAGGGGCCGCGACACCGGAACCCGGCCGTCCCGTGACGACGTCCACCCGGTCGCGCCACCCGGACAACGCCGCGGCGGGCGACCCGTCCGGGGTCGTGTCCAGCAGCAGCGGCCGCGCGGTGCGGGTCAGCTCCGCCAGCCGGACCGTCCCGGCCCGGGTGCGCAGGACCATGTCCGGTGCCCACCGGCCGACGAGCGGATGGGTGCCTGCGGCGGGCATGGGGTAGCGGACGTCGGCTCCGGCCAGGAGATCGGCGATGTGCTGGACGGTGTTCCGGTCGCCGAGCAGTTCGGCGAACAGTTCGCGCAACGCTGTGACCTCACTGCCGGGCGCGATCAGCGCGGACTGCGCCAGGGTGTGCATGACGACCCGGCGAGCGACGGGCAGCCGTTCCGACTCGTAGCTGTCCAACAGCTCCGGCGCTGCCCGGCCCCGTAGCACGGTGGCGAGCTTCCAGCCGAGGTTGACCGCGTCCTGCAGGCCGAGGTTCAGCCCTGGTCCGCCCATCGCGGAGTGCACGTGGGCCGCGTCGCCGACGAGCAGCACGCGGCGGTCGGAGAACCGTTCGGCCAGCCGGGTGTTGCCGCTCGTGCCCCGGCGCAGCAGGTGGGGTCCGGCACCGGCCGGCGGCCCGAGCGGTACGGCGACGCCCAGCACGCGGCTGATGCCGGCCGCCATCTCGTCGACGGTCATCGCTTCCTCGTCGCCGATCGCCGATTCGTCCCACTCCATGGTGCTGACCATCGGTTCCCGGCCCGGGAAGTGCGCGAACACGAACAAGCCGCGTTCGGTGCGGTGGTGCTGGAAGGGTGCAACGGTGCCGTACCCGGGAACACTCAGCGCGCCGGTAGCCGGATCGATCCACTCCGCGGGCAGGGTGGCGTTCGCGGTCCGGGACGTCACTCGGTCCGTGGTGACGCCGGGGAAGCCGATGCCGGAGAGCGTGCGCGTCACACTGTGACCACCGTCCGCTCCGACGAGGTAGCGGGCCCGAAGCGAATAGTCCTCGTCCGGCCCGGCGACGGTGACGGTGACGGCGTCGTCGTCCTGCGCCAGGCCGACGAGTTCGTGTCCTCGCCGGATCTCCACTCCCAGCTCCACGGCGCGTTCCTCGAGGACCTGCGTGAGGTGTCGTTGCGGCACGGGCAACAGGTGGATCGGGTTGTCCACCAGCAGGCTCAGGTCGAGGGGGAGCGCGCCGAACACGTAGGCGCCGCTCGGCTCCGGTGGCTCCGAACCGCCGCTGAGACGCTCGTGCAGGCCCCGCCGATCGAGCATCCGCACCACCTGGCCGACCAGCCCGTTGGCTCTCGGCTCGGTGCTGATCGTCGGCAGGCGGTCCAGCACGATCGGCCGGACCCCGGCCAGGCTCAACTCGCAGGCCACCATGAGTCCGTTCGGTCCCGCACCGGCGATCACGACATCGACAACGGCATCCGTGGTCATTCGAACGTCCTCCTGTGCCCGGGGAAGGGCGTGACCGGTCGATCCCATCCTCGCGGCGGGCCTCGAACCTCGTGGAATTCCTACGGTGTGCCCGGTGCCGGGAGCCCGGCCGCGAGCTGTGCGAACGCGTCACGCAGTAGCGTCGCCATCGAGACGGGCGGGTTCGCGCGGATCCAGTGGTCGGAGGCGACGGTGATCGCTCCACCGACTGCTGCGGCGACGAGGTGCGGGTACACGTCGGTCTCGACATCGGTTCCGGTGCGTTCGGCGATCGCCGCGGCCAGTTCGGCCTGTGCCGCCACGGTGGCCTTCAGGTACTCGCCCTGCAGAGTCGGTTCGGTGAGCATGAGCCGGACACCGTCGGCCCACCGCCGCCCGGGTGGTTGATCGCCCTCGTCCTCCTGCCCCAGCGCGAACCGGGCCAGGACCGCTTCGGTGATCGCTTCCCACAGCGACTCACCGGCGGGCCGCACGCGCAGTTCGTCGCTGATCTGCAACGCGCGGTCGAGGTGCCTGGCGGCTATCGCCTCGGCCTTGTTGGAGAAGTAGTTGCGAAAGGTCCGCAGCGACACGTTCGCTTCGGCGGCGATGTCCTCGACACGCACATCGTCCACGCCCCGCTCCACGCAGAGGCGGATGGCGGCCCAGCTGAGGGCGATACGGGTCGCCTGCTTCTTGCGTTCCCGCAAGCCGACGCGGACCTCGTCCTCGGTAGCCATGCGGACGACCGTACGCAGAACTTGCCTAATGGGCAACTATGCCCACTAGGCAATATCGGGGCCGTCGAGAAGTCCTGCTCCGCGGCCGGTGCCACGGACCACATCGGAGGCGTCGTCCAGGTCGCGGATGCGGTCGTTGAGCTCGTCGATCCGGGCGCGGGCGGCGGCGAGTTCGTCGGTGCGGGTGCGGAGGTCCGCGCGGGCGGTGTCCAGCTCGGCGACGGCGTGGTCGCGGGCGTCGTCCGCGCGCCGGCGGGCCTGGTCGGTGTCGTCCAGGCGGTGTTCGAGGTCCATGATCGCCTGTGCCGAGACGAGGGTGTGTCCGGCGTCGAGCAGCCTGCGCAGCCGCGCGGCGACCCGGAGCTGGCGTCGGGAGTAGCGGCGGTGTCCGCCGCCGGTGCGATGGGGCTGCACGACCCCGGACGTGTCGAGGCTGCGCAGGAAGGCAGGCTGGACGTCGAGGAGCTCCGCGGCCTGTCCCATGGAGACGGCCGGGTAGTCCTCGTCGTCCAGCCTGCTGAGGTCGTCGGTCAAGGGTTATCGGTCTCCGCTGTGGTCATCGTCTGTCGTCATCGTCCTCCCGCGGGGTCGTGGAAACTGGGGGTCGTCGACCTTCCGGCGCCGGTCGCGGCCGGTCGGCCGGTGCGCCGGAAGGCTCAGGGGCCGGCCGCGGCCAGCCCGGGCCGTTCCGGCTGCGCGCTCGAGTCGTCGGGGGAGGTGTCCGCGGGCCCCGTCTGCAGGGCGGTCCGGTCGCCGGCGTGGCTGATCTCGATCTTGCGCGGCTTGGCCCGGGCGGCGACCGGGATGGTGATCGCGAGGACGCCGTCCCGGTAGGTCGCGGTGAGTCGGTCGCCGTCGAGGTCGCGCCCCAGCATGAGGCGCCTGCTGAACGAGCCCCGCGGTCGTTCGCGGGTCAGCCAGTCCCCGCCCTCGTGCGGGGTGCTGCGCTCGGCGCGCACGGTCAGCGCGTTGCCCTCGACGGTGACGTCGATGGAGCCCGGGTCGACGCCGGGGAGGTCGAAGGTCGCGACGAAGTGGTCGTCGAGGCGCTGGATGTCCATCGGCATCCCGGTGGGCATGCCGGTCTGTCCCGCCACCTTGTC
The DNA here is from genome assembly GCF_021728735.1 of Pseudonocardia sp. WMMC193. Classification (NCBI taxonomy): domain Bacteria; kingdom Bacillati; phylum Actinomycetota; class Actinomycetes; order Pseudonocardiales; family Pseudonocardiaceae; genus Pseudonocardia; species Pseudonocardia sp. WMMC193. The sequence goes on from NZ_JAKKDO010000003.1 coordinate 479,219, forward strand.
CAACAGCCGGACGGCGTCGGCGAACGGCTCGTAGTTCAGCAGCATCGTGATCTCTCCTTCCGTGGTGCTGCCTTCCGGAGGGGACGTCAGAAGTTATAGCCCGCACTGGAGATTCATGCAAGTCTCGACGGAGAAAATTTCGGTCGGCGATCGTCACTCGTTGCCTGTTGCCGCCAGTGAACCTGCGGCGCACACTGCAGATATCCGACCCGGAGAAAGGAGCTCCTCATGTCCCTCGCCAAGGTCTGGCTGCAACTGCGTGACGGTGACCTGGTCCGTGCCGACCGGGTCGACGAGATCACCGTCCACCCCGTCCCGCGCAGCTCCGGTCCGGAGCGGTGGCTGGTGGACGTCGTGGTGCCCGTCGAGACGGGTGCCGGGGACCGGGGCGGTTGGCGCTCGGGGCCCCTGCACCGCACCCTCGCCCAGTGCGACGGGGAGCCGCACGGCGCCCAGGTGGCGCTCGCCCGGCTGCTGGCCCGCCTCGACGAGCTCGACGCCGCGGGCGTCGTGCACGCCCAGCTCACGCCCGCGACGGACGGCGTCTCGCCGCGGCCGGAGGTGCGGTTCCTGTTCTCGCGCTTCGACACCATGGACCAGACCCCACCGGCGGTCGAGCAGGCGACACCGGCGCCCGCGGGGTGAGCGGGCGGTCCGACGTGGGCGGGACCGGGCGGTGCGCTCCCCAGGCACCGCCCGGCCCCTCGCGGGACCCGGACGCGTCCGGCTCGTGGTTTCGGGTGGTCGCAGACATCGTGGGAGGGCCGTCGATCGGCGGTCCGGCGACGGCGTGAAGAATAAGCACGCGCGGACGTCGTCCGCGTTCGGCCGAACGGGTCCTCTTCCTGCACGTCGCGGGCGCCAGGGTCCTTGGTCCCGGGTGCGTCCCGGATCCGCCCGGCCCGGGTGCGGTCGTCCGGCCGGATCGGGGTGCCGAAACCGTGCCTAGCGTTCGGGTCCGTGCACGGTCCGGTCGACCGTCGGGGCGGGGTTCCGGCGGCGCCCGCACCGGGACGGCGCCCGCATCGCCCCCCGCCGGGCGTCGTCCCGGCCCCGTTACCCTGGACGACGTGGTGGAACAGGGTGGCAACCCCGATGGGGCACGGGTCCTGGCGGAGGCCGGGCGCAGGCGGTCGTTCGCCGTCATCTCCCATCCCGACGCGGGCAAGTCGACCCTCACCGAGGCGCTCGCGCTGCACGCCGAGGTGATCGACTCGGCCGGTGCGGTGCACGGGAAGTCGGGCCGCAAGGGCGTCACGTCCGACTGGATGGAGATGGAGCGCCAGCGCGGCATCTCCGTGTCGTCCGCGGTGCTGCAGTTCGAGTACGGCGGCGCCGTGATCAACCTGCTGGACACCCCCGGTCACGGGGACTTCTCCGAGGACACCTACCGCGTGCTCGCCGCGGTGGACGCCGCCGTGATGCTGCTCGACGCCGCGAAGGGCCTCGAGCCGCAGACCCTCAAGCTGTTCGACGTCTGCCGCTCGCGCAAGATCCCCGTGATCACGTTCGTGAACAAGTGGGACCGCCCGGGCCGCGAGGCCCTGGAGCTGCTCGACGAGGTGGAGCAGACCATCGGGCTGCGTCCGATGCCGCTGACCTGGCCGCTCGGCATCGCCGGCGCGCTGAAGGGCCTGATCGAGGTCGAGACCGGCGAGTACACGAAGTTCACCCGGGCCGCGGGCGGCGCCACCCGGGCCACGGCCGAGGTCGTCCCCGCCGAGGTCGCCGCCGCGGACGAGCCGGAGTTCTGGCAGACCGCGCAGGACGAGATCGCGCTGCTCGAGGAGATCGGCGCGACCTTCGACGAGAAGGACTTCCTCGCGGGCAGCGCCACCCCGGTGCTGTTCGGGGCCGCGCTGTCCAACATCGGCGTCGCCCGGCTGCTGGACGCGCTGGTCGCGCTCGCCCCGCCGCCCGGTGAGCGGGAGGACGCGGAGGGCCGCCCGCGCGAGCTCGACGCCCCGCTGTCCGGCCTGATCTTCAAGGTGCAGGCGGGCATGGACAGGGCGCACCGCGACCGGATGGCCTTCCTGCGCATCAACTCCGGGCGCTTCGAGCGCGGCATGGTGCTCACCCACGCCGCCACCGGCAAGCCGTTCGCCACCAAGTACGCGCAGTCGGTCTTCGGCAACCAGCGCACCACCGTCGAGGAGGCCTTCCCCGGCGACATCGTGGGCCTGGTGAACGCCAACGCGCTGCGGCCGGGGGACACCCTCTACGCCGCGCGGCCGGTGGAGTACCCGGCGATCCCCAGCTTCGCCCCGGAGCACTTCTCCGTCGCGCGCTGCGCCGACGCGGGCAAGACCAAGCAGTTCCGGCGCGGCATCGAGCAGCTCGACGGCGAGGGCGTCATCCAGGTGCTGCGCTCGGACCGTCGGGGGGACCAGGCTCCGGTGCTGGCCGCCGTCGGCCCCCTGCAGTTCGACGTGGTGGCGGCCCGGATGGAGTCGGAGTTCAACGCGCCGATCCGCCTGGAGGGCCTGCCCTACCAGATCGCCCGGGTGACGAACGAGGCAGGCGAGGCCGCGCTGTCGAGCCAGTCCGAGTGCGAGGTGCTGACCCGCAGCGACGGCCTGAAGCTGGCGGTGTTCAGCAACAAGTGGCGGATGGACGTGGTGATCCGCAAGTTCCCGGACGTGCCCTTCGAGCCGCTGCTGGCGGGCACGGTGCAGTGAGCTGGTCCAACTGGGCGGGCAACCAGCGCACCACCCCGGTGCGCACGGTGCTCGCCCGGTCCGCCGCGGAGGTCGCGGCGGCCGTGGTCCGGGCCGCCGACGAGGGGCACCGGGTGAGCGCGCTCGGCTCCGGGCACTCGTTCAGCGGGATCGGCGTGCCGGACGGCGTGGCCGTGCGGCCGCCGTCGGGCCCCGGGATCGTCGTCGAGGGCGACCTGGCGCACGTGCCCGCGGGCATGACCCTGCGCACGCTGAACGACCTGCTCTGGGAGCACGGGCGCGCCCTGCCCAACCTCGGTGACATCGACGCCCAGACGGTCTCCGGCGCCCTCGCCACCGGCACCCACGGCACCGGTGCGGGGTACCGGGGGATCGCCGCGCAGGTCCGCGGGTTCGAGATCGTCCTGGCGGACGGCTCCGTGGTGCGGGCGGACGGGGACCTGCTGCGGCTCGGCCGGATCGGGCTGGGCGCGCTGGGGGTCGTGACGAGCGTGACCCTGGAGACCGTCCCCGCCTTCGCGCTGCGCGCCCGGGAGCGGCTCGTCCCGCTGGAGCAGGCCCTGGAGCTGGCGACGCTCGATGCCGACCACGCCGAGTTCTACTGGTTCCCACACACCGAGCACGCGGTCCTGAAGTCCCACACCCGCACCGCATCATGGAGCCACAATGTCGATATCGGGGCGCGAAAACGGCGTTATGGATCCTTGATGCGGGACGAGGTGCTGGGGAACGGCGGGTTCGCGCTCGTGTGCGCGCTCGGTGACCGCGTGCCCGCGCTCGTGCCCCGGCTGAACCGGGTGTCGTCGCGGCTGATGCCTGCGGGGGAGTACACCGACCGTTCGTACCGCGTGTTCTGCTCGCCGCGGCGGGTGCGGTTCGTGGAGATGGAGTACGCCGTGCCGCTCTCCGCACTGGGCGCGGCGTTCGCCGGGCTGCGGTCGGCGGCCGAGCGGTACGCGCGGGCAGTCACGGTGCCGGTCGAGGTCCGGCTCACCGCCGCGGACGACGTGCCGCTGTCGATGGCGTACGGGCGGGAGTCCGCCTACCTGGCCGTCCACGTGCACGCGGGGCAGCCGTACGAGGCCTACTTCGCGGCCGTCGAGCAGGTGATGACCGGGCTCGACGGGCGGCCGCACTGGGGCAAGGTGCACACCCGCACGGCCGCCGACCTGCGCACCGTGCACCCGTGTCTCGACGAGTTCAGGGCGCTGCAGCAGCGCCTCGATCCGGGCGGTCTGTTCCACAACCCGCATCGCGAGCGGGTGCTCGGATAGCCGGGGAGATCCCCGTCTCACACTGAGATTCCGCTTGTCTCGTAGCCTCGCCGCGGGTCACCATTAGACATGGCTAACGCAGGACCGGTCGCTCGGGAGTTCCGCACCCAGACGCTGGCCTGCCTCGTGGTGCCGAGGCGGACCCGCGTGGTCCCCCGCCCCCTGAACGTCCGGCTGGTCGCCGTCGGCGCCGCCCTGATGGTCCTGCTGGCGGTCGCCACGATCGTCGCCGTCACGCTCGGCGCGCCGCCCGCGGTCTTCCTGCCCCTCGCGGCCCTCGCCCTGCTCGTCCGCCCGGCGATGGTGCTGCACCACCGGCGGAGTCGTCAGAACTGACGATGCGCCGGGGGAGGGTTCCCCGGACGACCCGCCGACGTCACGCTCCGTCCTGTTAGGAGACGTGAACGTCATGTGTCGGCAACCCGTTCGGGTGTTCGGCTCCGCAGGCTCAGGCGCGAGACCAGAGCCCCGAAGCAGAGGACCGCCCCATGAGTGGAAATGCCGCGCGCCTGCAGGCGATCTCGGCCGTCGAGGCCTATGTGCCGCCCGCCGTCAGCTTCGTGGCGGGAGAGGCCCCGGGGGAGATCTTCGGCGAGAACGTGTTCAGCCGGTCGGTGATGCAGAAGCGGCTGCCGAAGTCCGTGTTCAAGTCGGTCACGGCGACGATCGAGAAGGGTGCCAAGCTGGACCCGGTCGTCGCGGACGCGGTCGCCTCGGCGATGAAGGACTGGGCGCTGGAGAAGGGCGCCACGCACTACGCGCACGTCTTCTACCCGCTCACCAACCTCACGGCCGAGAAGCACGACAGCTTCCTGGAGCCGACCACAGACGGCATGGCGCTCGCCGAGTTCGCGGGCAAGACGCTGATCCAGGGCGAGCCGGACGCGTCGAGCTTCCCGAACGGCGGGCTGCGCAACACCTTCGAGGCCCGCGGCTACACGGGCTGGGACGTGACCAGCCCCGCGTACGTGCTGGAGAACCCGAACGGCAACACCCTGTGCATCCCCACGGTCTTCGTGTCGATGACCGGTGAGGCGCTGGACCACAAGACCCCGCTGCTGCGCAGCCAGCAGGCCATGGGGCGCCAGGCCGAGCGGATCCTGACGCTCTTCGGGCACGTGGACCCCGAGCACGTGGTCAGCTTCTGCGGGCCGGAGCAGGAGTACTTCCTGGTCGACCGGCACTTCGCCGTGGCCCGGCCGGACCTGCTGAACGCGGGCCGCACCCTCTTCGGCGCCCCGCCGCCCAAGGGCCAGGAGTTCGACGACCACTACTTCGGCGCCATCCCCGAGCGCGTGCTCGGCTTCATGATGGACACGGAGCGGGAGCTGTTCAAGCTCGGCATCCCGGCCAAGACCCGGCACAACGAGGTCGCGCCCGGCCAGTTCGAGGTCGCGCCGATGTTCGAGCGCGGCAACGTCGCGAGCGACCACCAGCAGCTGCTGATGACCACGTTCAAGACCCTCGCGCGCAAGCACGGCCTGGAGATCCTCTTCCACGAGAAGCCGTTCGCGGGCGTCAACGGGTCGGGCAAGCACGTCAACTGGTCGCTCGGCAACTCCGAGCTCGGCTCGCTGCTCGTGCCCGGCGACACCCCGCACCAGAACGCCCAGTTCCTCGTGTTCTGCGCCGCGGTCATCCGGGCGGTGCACCAGTACGGCGGGCTGCTGCGGGCCTCGGTCGCGAGCGCCACCAACGACCACCGGCTCGGCGCCAACGAGGCCCCGCCCGCGATCATCTCGATCTTCCTCGGCGACCAGCTCGCGGACGTCTTCGAGCAGATCGCGGAGGGTGAGGCCACCTCGTCGAAGGGCAAGGGCGCCATGCAGATCGGCGTCGACACCCTGCCGGTGCTGCCCACCGACCCCGGCGACCGCAACCGGACGAGCCCGTTCGCCTTCACCGGCAACCGCTTCGAGTTCCGCGCGCCGGGCAGCCAGCAGACCGTCGCGGCGCCGATCGTCACGATCAACACGATCATGGCCGAGTCGCTGGACTACTGCGCCACGGTGCTGGAGCAGGCCGAGGGCGACTTCGACGCCGCCGTCCAGGCCCTGCTCAAGCAGATCATCACCGACCACGGCGCGGTGATCTTCAACGGGGACGGCTACTCCGAGAAGTGGCAGCTGGAGGCGGCCGAGCGCGGCCTGCCGAACCTGCGCACCACGCTGGACGCGCTCCCGCAGCTCATCACCCCCGAGGCGATGGCCCTGTTCGAGAAGTACGGGGTGTTCAACGAGCGCGAGATGCACTCGCGCTACGAGATCGCGCTCGAGCAGTACGCGATGACCGTCAGCGTGGAGGCCAAGCTCACGGCGGAGATGGGCACCACCCAGATCCTGCCCGCCGCCGTCCGCTACCAGACGGAGCTGGCGCAGAACGCCGCCACGCTCAAGGCCGCCGGGATCGACCCCGACCTCGGCGCCCTGACCGAGGTGACCGAGCAGGTCGCCGCGCTGCGGTCCGCGTTGGCCACGCTGAAGGCCGAGCTCGCGGACGACAGCGCCGAGAGCACCGTCGCGGAGGCCGAGCACGCGGGGGAGAAGCTGCTGCCCGCCATGGCCGCGGTCCGCGCCGCGGCGGACGCCCTCGAGGGCCTGGTGGCGGACGACCTGTGGCCGCTGCCCACCTACCAGGAGATGCTCTTCATCCTCTGACCGAACCCGTGAGTGGCGATGGTCGCTCTGGCGACCATCGCCACTCACGGGCCGGGGTGGGCACTACCGTGCCGGGGTGCCCCGCAAGCCGCGTACGACCAAGACCGCTCCCGACCGCCCCGACCTCCCGCCCCGCTTCGACCCCGCTCCGGCGCCCGAGCACGGGGCGGTCTGGGACGGGGTGGAGGCGGGGCCGGACACGGAGTTCCCCGAGCACGTCGCGGACCTGCGGCTGCACGAGTGCCGGCTGCGCGGGGTGACCCTGTCCGGGCGCACCCTGTCCGGCCTGCACTGCCGGGACACCGAGTTCGTGCACTGCGACCTCTCCGGCGCGGTGCTGGACGACGCGGTGTTCACCCGGGTCACCTTCACCGACTGCCGGTTCACCGGCGCCGAGCTGAACGGGGCGGGCCTCACGGACGTCCGCATCGAGGGCTCGCGCGCCGACCTCGTCCGGCTGCGAATGGCCAAGGGCACGTTCCTGCACGTCGAGGACACGGTGCTGCGCGGGGCGGACCTGTACCGGTTCACGGCGAAGGACTGCGCGCTGCGTCGCTGCGACCTCACCGACGCCGTGCTGGACGACGCCCGGCTCGCGGGCACCGACCTGCACGGCTCGACGTTGGAGTCGATCCGCGGCCCGCTCGCCCTCGCCGGCACCCGGATCGGGCCCGACCAGCTGGTCTCGGTGGGCGCGCTGTTCCTCGCCGCCCACGGGGTGCAGGTCACCGACGGTTGATCCCCTCCCGCCAGATCAGCCCGAGGATGTTCGGCTTCTCCGACACCGTGCTCACGGCCATCACCCGCCGGACGAAGCGGTCGCCTGCGGCCGCCTCCAGCAGGGCCGCGGCCAGGTCGGCGCGGGCGGTGTAGAGGCTGACCGAGCGCTCCTCGGTCAGGGTGTAGGGCGTCGGCGCGGGCACGTCGAACAGGCCGGAGGCGCGGGCGATCGTCCAGTCCAGGTCGCTCGCCCGGAGCAGCGCCTCCATCCGCCGGACGTCGGCGTAGAGGGTCCGGGCGAGCACCCGGGCCACGACGGGCTCCACCAGGCGGTCGAACACGAACCCGCCGCCGGGGTGGCCGTCCGGCTGGATCGCGGTGGAGCTGACCACGACGATCCGCCGCACACCGTGTCGGCGCATCGCGGCGACGGCGTTCCCGACCCCGACGGAGTAGACGTCCACGGGGTCGGGGGTGAACCGGCCGCCGAGCGCGGACAGCACCGCGTCGCGCCCGGCGACGGCGGCCTCCACCGCGGCCGGGTCCCGGACGTCGCAGGCCACGACGTCCAGCCCGTCCCGCGGCGTCACCGCCTCGGGCCTGCGGACCGCCGCGGTGACCTTGTGTCCCGCAGCGAGGGCCTGGTCGACGAGGATGCGGCCGGTGCCGCCGGTCGCGCCGAGGATGGTCAGGTGCATGGGTTGACCGTGGGCCTGCGGCCGCTCATATTCAATGGCGATGAATAAGACGCGTGGGCGGCCGAGGGGCGGTGCCTCGGCCCGGTCCCGCATCCTGGAGGTGGCCCGGACCCGGTTCCTCCGGGACGGCTACCAGGCCACGACGCTGCGCGCGGTCGCGGCCGACGTGGGCGTGGACGCCGCGGCGGTGAGCTACCACTTCGGGTCGAAGCACGGACTCTTCGGCGCGGCGATGGCGTTGCGCCGCAACCCGTCCGGCGAGCTGGCCGAGGCGCTCGCGGGGGATCCGGCGGGGCTGGTCGACCGGGTGCTGTCCGCCGTCGTCGACCTGTGGGAGGACCCGGCGCTGCGCGGTCCCCTGGTCGCCCTGGAGCTCGCCGCGCTGGCGGACGAGGACGTCCTGCGCGTGTTCGGCGAGTTCATGGAGCGCGAGGTGGTCGCCCGGTTCGCTGAATTCCTCGGCGGCCCGCGCGCGACCGAACGCGCGGTGGCCGCGGCCGCGGTCATCGGCGGGCTGGTCACCGCTCGCTACCTGTACCGGCTCCCCTCCGCCACCGCGCTGAGCACGGTGGAGATCCGCCGGGCGTTCGGGCCCCCGCTCGCGGCGGCGCTCAGCGGGAGTCGGACAGGATCGCGGAGACCCGCTGGCGGCTCACCCCGAACAGCTTCCCGATCCGGGTGATCGAGACCTGCTCGCGCTGCAGGGCGCGTGCCTCCTCCCGCCGGAACCGCCCGCCGACGGCGCCGAGGTCGTCGAGCGCGCGGGTGAGGGCCTCGACGATCAGCGGCCGGTCCTCGCGTTCGACGATGGCGTGCCAGCTCGTGCCCCCGGCGCGCAGCCGCTCCAGCTCCGCCACGCGCGCGCGGGCCTGTGTCAGCTCGGCCATGGTGCGGTCGAGCTGCTCGCCGAGCGCGCGCAGGGCACCCAGGGCGGGGTCCGCGGTCTCGCTCACCGCAGTGCGGTCAGCGCGTCCGCGACGGGCTTCCACCGCTCGACGTAGGCCGCCAACTCCGGGCCGTCCCACGCCGAGTCGACGAGGTAGAGGCCGGGCAGCGCGCACGTGCCGCCGATCTCGGAGAGCACGGGCTTGAGCGTGAGGTCCGGGGCGAGGAAGTGCGTCGGCCCGCCGCCCAGCATCAGTGGGACGGCCACGACGTCCTTCAGCCCGGTCCCGCCCTCGAACTGGTCGAGGAACAGCTTGAGCAGGCCGGTGTAGGTGGCCTTGTACGTGGGGCTGGCGAACACCACCAGCGAGGACGCCTGGACGGTCTTCTTCGCGGCGCCGACCGCCTCGTCGCCCCACCCCAGCAGGCCGGGGCCCAGCTCGGCCAGCTCGATCACGTGGTCGGGGGCGGCCCCGGTGAGCTGCTCGGCGAGGGCGGTGCCCGCGGCGGTGGTGCGGCCTCCGGCCTTGGGGTTGCCGACGACGACGGTGACGGTCACTGCGGTGCTCCTGACTCGGGAGTGCTCGGACCCCGTCAGCATTCCATCCCGAGGGCGCCGCGGAGCCGTCCGCCGACGCACGCCACGCGCTCGTCGCAGCACCTTCGGTGGGGCCCGCTCCCGTGACCAGCGGCGGCGCTGCGGGCGACACACCCGGGAGTCGGCGCCCCACCAGCGCCGTCCTCCGCTCGGCGTGCCGGGACGGGCCCCCGCGTGCGGACCCGTCACCCGTTTGAGAACGTGGTCGGGCCAGCCCCTCTCGGACAGCGCAGGAGATACGCACGTGAAGAACATCGGACGCGCCCTCGGCAAGTTCAGCTCCGGGCTCCTCGGAGCCCTGGGCGTCCTCGGCGGCTGGAACCGCGGCCGCCGGGCGAGCTCGCGCTGAACCGGTCCCCTCCGAAGGCCCCGTGGCATCCGCCGCGGGGCCTTCGTCGTCCTCGGGACCGGCCGCGCTCGGGGCTGCGCTGAGCCGATCGGACCAGCGCCGTATTACCTCTGCTTTTCCGAACCGGACAGATGGGTTTCGGGCGCGCGGAACCTCTTGACAGCCTCCCCCTGTGGGCCTCACCGTGTTGCGTGTCGTGCTGAGCGTTTCGCACTACGCACTGACACCCCGTCTGTCACACCGGCATCACGAGGACGCGGCACCATGATCTACGCCTGCCAGCTCACCGACCTCCCTCGAGGCGGATCCCTGCAGCTCAGCGACCTCGCCGGCAGCCCGCCGGTGGCGTTGTTCCACACCGAGGACGGCGAGCTGTTCGCCGTCGACGACACCTGCACCCACGCGGACGCCTCGCTCGCCGAGGGCTTCGTCGAGGACTGCGCGGTCGAGTGCCCGCTCCACGCGGCGATCTTCGACCTGCGCACCGGCGAGGCGGACGGGATGATCGCGACCTACCCGGTCCGCACGCACACCGTGGTGGTCTCCGACGGGCAGGTGTACCTGCAGCTGTCCGAGGCCGTCCCGCACCTGCCCCTCTCGGCGCGCCGCGCGACCGCCTCATGAGCTCCCCACGCGTGGTCGTGATCGGCTCCGGTGTGGTCGGGGCGGCCGTCGCGGACGAGCTGACCGAGCGGGGCTGGACGGACGTGACGGTCCTCGACCGCGGGGCCCTGGCCCTGCCGGGCGGGTCCTCCTCACACGCCCCCGGCCTGGTGTTCCAGGCCAACCCGAACCGCACCATGGGCCGGTTCGCCCGGTACACGGTCGAGAAGCTCTCCGGGTTGGACGTCGACGGCCTGTGGTGCTTCAACCAGGTCGGCGGGCTGGAGGTCGCGACCCTGCCCGAGCGGGTCGACGAGCTGCACCGTCGCCAGGGACACCTCGCCTCGATCGGTGTCCCCGCGCAGGTCGTGGGGCCGCAGGAGTGTGCCCGGCTGCACCCGCTCGTCGAGCAGGACGCGGTCCTCGCGGGCCTGCACATCCCGACCGACGGCCTGGCCAAGGCGCCGCGCGCGGTGGAGGCCCAGGCCCGGCGCGCGACGGCACGCGGAGCCCGGTTCCTCGGGGAGCAGCGGGTCGTCGAGATCGTGCAGGCGGGCGGGCGGGTCACCGCGGTCCGCACCGAGACCGACACCTTCCCGGCGGACTTCGTGGTGCAGTGCACCGGGTTCTGGGGCCCGCTGACGGGCGCGCTGGTCGGCCTGCCCACGCCGTTGCTGCCCATGGCGCACCAGTTCGCCCGCACCGCGCCGGTGCCGGGGCTGGCGGACCTCGGCACGCGCGAGGCGGCCGCGCCGATCCTGCGCCACCAGGACAAGGACCTGTACTTCCGCGAGTTCGGCGCGCGGCTGGGCATCGGCTCCTACGCGCACCGGCCGATCCCGGTCGACCCGGCGAACCTGCCGACGCACACCGACATGCCGTCGTCGCTCGACTTCACCTCCGAGGACTGGGCCCCGGCCTACGCCGACGCCCGGGCGCTGCTCCCGGCCCTGGAGGGCGTCGAGATCGAACACGGGTTCAACGGCGTCTTCTCCTTCACCGCGGACGGCATGCCGCTGCTCGGCGAGCACCCCACGCTGTCCGGGTACTGGGTCGCCGAGGCCGTGTGGGTCACGCACTCCTGCGGCGTCGCGCGGGCGCTGGCCGAGTGGATGGTGGACGGCCACCCGTCGCTCGACGTGCACGGCTGCGACCTCAACCGGTTCACCGAGGCCCAACGCTCGCCAGCCTACGTGGAGCAGCGGGCCTCGCGGAACTTCGCGGAGGTCTACGACATCCTCCACCCGCTGGACCCGCCCGCGGCCCCGCGCCCGATGCGCACCTCGCCGTTCCACCCCCGCCACGTGGAGCTCGGCGCGGTGTTCACCGAGATCGGCGGCTGGGAACGGCCGCTGTGGTTCGCCTCCAACGCCGCCGCGCCGGCACCCGAGCGGGACGCGTGGGCCGCGAAGCACTGGTCGCCGATCGCGGTCGGGGAGGCCCTCGCCACCCGCGAGTCGGTGGCGCTCTACGACATGACCCCACTGACCCGCGTCGAGGTCTCCGGACCCGGTGCCTGCGCCTTCCTCGACGGCCTGACCAGCAACACGGTGGACGTCGCGGTGGGCAGGGTGGTCTACACCCTGATGCTGACCGCCGCCGGCGGGGTGCTGTCGGACCTCACCGTGACCCGGCTCGGCGCGGAGCTGTTCCAGGTCGGTGCGAACGGCGAGGTGGACGTCGACCGGCTGCGCAGGCTCGCCCCGGCCGGGGTGTCGGTCCGCGACGTCACGGCCGGGACCTGCGGCGTCGGCCTGTGGGGCCCCCGCGCGCTCGACGTCCTGTCCGCCGTCTCGACCGACGACCTCACGTTCGGCTACTTCCGCGCCCGCACGATCCACGTCGGCGCGATCCCGGTGCTGGCCCTGCGGGTGTCCTACGTCGGGGAGCTGGGCTGGGAGCTCTACACCTCCGCCGACCAGGGCCTCGCGCTGTGGGACGCGCTGTGGGCCGCCGGTGCCGAGCACGGCATGGTCGCCGCGGGCCGCCACGCGTTCACCAGCCTGCGCCTGGAGAAGGGGTACCGGGCCTCCGGCGCGGACATGACCAGCGAGGACACCGCCGTCGAGGCCGGGTTGGCCTTCGCGGTGAAGCCGGGGGAGTACCCCGGTGCCGCGGCCACGCTCGCGGACCCGCGGCGGCGGCTCGTCCCGCTCCAGCTCGACCCCGCCCACGCGGTGCTGGGGGGCGAGCCGGTGTTCGCGGGCGAGGCGTGCGTCGGCCACGTGACCAGTGCGGCGTACGCCCCGTCGATCGGCGCGTTCCTCGCCTACGCCTGGGTGCCGACCGCCCTGGCCGAGCCGGGCACCGCGCTGACCGTGCAGTACGTCGGGGAGCACCTGCCCGCCGTCGTCGTCTCCGAGCCCGTGTTCGATCCCGAGGGGAAGCGGCTGCGCCCATGACAGAGACGGAGCTTGCGGAGTCGACCATGAACACCGCCGCGCTCGAACGGCCCGTCGCCAGCCTCGTCCCGACGCTGGCGGGCCACTGGTACACCGATCCCGCGATCTTCGCGGCGGAGCAGGAGCGGATCGTCGAGGCGGGGTGGGTGTGCGTCGCCCTCGCCGCGGACCTCGACGCACCCGGCGCCTACCGCACCGTGCAGGTGGGACGGGAGTCCGTCGTCGTCGTGAAGGGGCGGGACCGGGCGATCCGGGCCTTCTTCAACGTCTGCCGACACCGCGGCGCGCAGCTGTGCGTGGAGCCCGCGGGGCAGGTGCGGAACAAGCTCCAGTGCCCCTACCACGCCTGGACCTACGACCTCACGGGCAAGCTCATCGCCGCCCCGAACCTCACCGAGATGCCGGACGTCGACCGCGTCGTCAACGGCCTCGCCGCCGTCGCGGTGCGGGAGTGGCTCGGCTACGTCTGGGTGTGCGTGGCGCCCGAGCCGCCGTCGTTCGAGGACGAGGTGATCGGCGCCGTGGTCACCCGGCTCGGCGACGTGGAGTCCATCGACCACTACGGCGTCGAGAACCTGCGGCTCGCCCGGCGGATCAGCTACGACGTGAGGTCGAACTGGAAGCTGATCGTCGAGAACTTCATGGAGTGCTACCACTGCGCCACGATCCACCCGGAGCTCACCGAGGTGCTCCCGGAGTTCGCGGACGGCTACGCCGCCCAGTACTACGTGGGCCACGGCGCCGAGTTCGGCGCCGCGGTGGAGGGCTTCACGGTCGACGGGTCCGCGGGCCACGCCCGCATCCCGACCCTCGACGACGCGCAGGACCGCAAGTACTTCGCCATCACGATCCGCCCCGGCGTGTTCGTGAACCTCGTGCCGGACCACGTGATCGTCCACCGGATGACCCCGGTGGCCGCGGACCGCACGCTGGTGGAGTGCGACTGGCTGTTCCTGCCCGAGGTGGTGGAGTCCGGCGCGGACGTCGACCGCTCCGTCGAGCTGTTCCACCGGGTCAACAGCCAGGACTTCGCGGCCTGCGAGCGCACCCAGCCCGCCATGAGCAGCCGGGTGTATGCGAACGGCGGCAACCTCGTCCCGAGCGAGCACCACATCGCCGAGTTCCACCACTGGGTGCAGGCCCGGCTCTCCCAGCCGAGATGAACCTCAGGGCTGTTCGATCACGGTCTGCATCGCCCTCAGGTTCATCTCGGGGTCAGTGGTGGGCGCGCTTGCGGGGGAGCAGGTGCAGCACGGCGACGACGATCGCGCCCACCACCGCGCCGACGACGGCGGAGAGGGCGGTGTTGGTGAGCCAGCCGAGGACACCGCCGAGCGGGCCGGTGGCCTCGTGCACCAGCAGCTCGACGTGGTGGACCAGCGCGTAGGGCGGGTGGAAGCCCAGCTCGTCGACGCCGACGAGCAGGATGTGCCCACCCACCCACAGCATCGCCACCACGCCGACGACCGACAGCACGGCGAGCACGATCGGCATGGCGCGCACCAGCCCGCGGCCCAGCGCGCTCACCGCGGCCGACTCGCGGTCGGCCAGCAGGAGCCCGAGGTCGTCCATCTTCACGATCAGCGCGACGACGCCGTACACCAGCGCGGTGATCCCGATGGCCACCGCGACCAGGATGATCGCCCGCGCGAGGAAGGCCTCGGTCGCGACCTCGTTGAGCGCGATGACCATGATCTCGGCCGAGAGGATGAAGTCGGTCCGCACGGCGCCGGAGACGACCTTCTTCTCGTGGGCGACCGGGTCCGCCGCGGCCTCGGCGTTCGTCTCCTCCGGCGCCGGGGCGTGCCCGGAGAGCTTCTCCCAGATCTTCTCCGCGCCCTCGTAGCAGAGGTAGAGCCCGCCGCACATCAGGATCGGCGTGAGCAGCCACGGCGCGAGCCAGCTCAGCAGCAGCGCCGCGGGCACGATGAACAGGAGCTTGTTGCGCAGCGACCCGACGGCGATCCGGCGGATGATGCTCAGCTCGCGCTGGGGCTTGAGGCCCTGGACGTAGCGGGGGGTCACGGCGGCGTCGTCGACCACCACGCCCGCCGCCTTCGCCCCGGCCCGCCCGGCCGCGCCCGCGATGTCGTCCAGCGAGGCGGCGGTGAGCCGCACGAGCGCGGCCACGTCGTCGAGGAGTGCGAACAGCCCACTCATCGAAGCTCCGGATTCGTCACGAAACGGAGCCTACGGGGTGGATGCCCGCTTCACTCCAACCAACCCATCCGGCGCGAGACCTCCGCGGCGGCGCCGACGACGGTCGGGGCCAGGTCGTCGATGCGGGCGGGCGGGAGGCGGTAGGAGGGCCCGGCGAGGGACAGCGCGCCCACGACCCCGCCCGTCTGGTCGCGGATGGGGGCGGCGACGGCGTTGAGGCCGATCTCGTACTCCTCCAGCACCGTCGCGTACCCCCGCGCGCGCACCTGCTCGAGGTCGACCTCGAGCGCGTCCCGGCTGGTCAGCGTGCTGTCGGTGAAGCGCTCCAGCTCCAGGTCCTTGAGCAGGGGGCCGAGGTCGGCGGGATCGAGCCAGGCGATCAGGGCCTTGCCGCTGGAGGTGCAGTGCAGCGGGGTGATCCGGCCGATCCAGTTGTAGGACAGCACCGTCGCAGGCCCGCGGGCCTGGTGGACGTTCACCGCGTACTGCTGCTGCAGGACGGCGATGTTCACGGTCTCGCCGAACTCCAGGGCCAGCCGCTCGCACGCGTCCCGACCCATCCGCGTCACGTCCAGCCTGCCGGACACCGCACCGGCGAGGGGCACCAGCCCGAAGCCCAGCCGGTACTTCCCGCGGTCGGTCGCCTGCTCCACCAGCCCGCGTTCCTCGAGGGCGCCGAGCAGCCGGAAGGCGGTGGACTTGTGCACGTCGAGCTCGCCCGCGACCTCGCTGACCCCCGCCTCGCCGCGGCGCGCCAGGATCTCGAGCACCGTGATGGCGCGGTCCACGGACTGCACGCCCCCGTCCCGCGCGCGCTCCGTGTTGCTCATGGCGAAACTATACGCAGCGGTAACGGGGATCCGCTTGACCGGGCACGGAGATCAGGAGGACTCTCACCGCGTGCCCGATCTGTTCATCGACGGTGTGTGGACCTCCGGCTCCGGAGGGTCCGCGCAGGTGGTGAACCCGTTCGACGCCTCGGTGGTGCGCACCGTGGACCAGGCGGGCGAGGCGGACGTGGACCGGGCGGTCGCGGCGGCCCGGCGGGCGTTCACCGGGCCCTGGCGGGCGGTCGAGGCGCCCGAGCGCGGAGCGTTGCTGCGCCGGATCGCGGACCTGCTGGTGCGCGACAAGGAGGAGATCGCGCACACCGAGACCCTCGACACCGGCAAGACGCTGACCGAGAGTCGGATCGACGTCGACGACGTCACCGCCGTCTTCCGCTTCTACGCCGACCTGGCCGACAAGGACGCCGGACGCCTGGTGGAGACCGGGCAGCCCGCCGTGATCAGCCGGGTCGTGCACGAGCCGGTGGGGGTGTGCGCGCTCGTCACGCCGTGGAACTACCCGCTGCTGCAGCTGTCCTGGAAGGTCGCGCCCGCGCTGGCCGCGGGCAACACGATGGTGATCAAGCCGTCCGAGGTCACCCCGCTCACCTCGCTGCACCTGGTCACGCTGTGCGCGGAGGCGGGGGTGCCCGCGGGCGTGGTCAACATCGTGCTCGGGGACGGGCCGTCGGTCGGCGCGCCGCTCACGGCGCACCCGGACGTCGACATGGTCAGCTTCACCGGCGGCCTGGCCACCGGGCGGGCGATCATCCGCGCGAGCGCCGAGACGGTGAAGCGCACCGCGGTGGAGCTGGGCGGCAAGAACCCGAACATCATCTTCGCGGACACGGACTTCGAGCTGGCCGTGGACTACGCGATGCTCGCCGTGTTCCTGCACTCCGGCCAGGTCTGCTCGGCGGGCGCGCGGCTCATCGTCGAGGAGCCGCTGGCGGACCGGCTGGTGGACGAGATCGCCGCGCGGGCCTCCCGGATCCGGCTGGGGAACGGCCTGGAGCAGGGCGTCGAGGTCGGCCCGCTGGTCTCCGAGGCCCACCGCGCGAAGATCGAGGCGTTCGTCGCGAGCGCCCGCGAGCAGGGCGCCACGGTCGTCGTCGGCGGTGCCCGGCCCACCGACCCGGCGCTGCAGAAGGGCTTCTTCTACCTGCCGACCGTGATCACCGACGTCCGGCGGGACATGCGGGTGATCCGCGAGGAGACCTTCGGCCCGATCCTCACGGTGGAGCGGTTCACCACCGAGGAGGAGGCCCTGGAGCTGGGCAACGACACCGAGTACGGCCTGGCGGGTGCGGTGTTCACCCAGGACATGGGGCGGGCGCAGCGGGTCGCCGCGGGCCTGCGCCACGGCACGGTGTGGATCAACGACTACCACCCGTACGTGCCCGGGGCCGAGTGGGGCGGGATGAAGCGCTCGGGGAACGGGCGCGAGCTCGGGCCCACGGGACTGCACGAGTACCAGGAGATCAAGCACGTCTGGCAGAACACGGCGCCGACGCCACAGGGGTGGTTCAGGGGGTAGGAATGTCGCAGGGCAGCACCGACGACGGTCTCTCCGAGTTCGGCTACAGCCAGTCGCTGGACCGGAGCATCGGAAAGTTCGCCAGCTTCGCCGCCGGGATCAGCTACATCTCGATCCTGACGGGCACGTTCCAGCTCTTTTACTTCGGCTTCGCCTTCGGTGGCCCCGTCTACTGGTGGTCGTGGCCGGTGGTGTTCGTCGGGCAGCTCATGGTCGCGCTGTGCTTCGCCGAGCTGGCGGGCCGCTACCCGGTCGCCGGATCGGTCTACAACTGGTCGAAACGCCTCGCGGGCCCGACGACGTCCTGGCTGGCGGGCTGGATGATGTTCACGGCGTCCGTGGTCACCGTGACCGCGGTGGTGCTGGGCTACCAGCTCACGCTGCCGCAGATCTGGTCCGGCTTCCAGTTCGTCGGGGACGGCACCGGGGAGAACGACTACCAGCTCAACGCGGTGATCTGGGGTGCTGTCCTGATCCTGTTCACCACGCTGGTCAACGCCTTCGGCGTGAAGCTGATGACCCGGATCAACTCCGCCGGGGTGTTCATCGAGCTGATCGCCGCGGTGCTGATCGTGATCGCGCTGGGCGTCAACATCGTCAACCCGCCGTCGGTGCTGTTCGACACCGGTGGCATCGGCGAGGGCGCCCCGGGCGGGTACTTCGGCATGTTCCTGATCGCCGCCCTGGCCAGCGCGTACGTGATGTACGGCTTCGACACGGCGTCGTCGCTGGGGGAGGAGACGGTGGACCCGCGGCGGACGGCGCCCTCGGCGATCCTGCGCGCGGTGATCGCCAGCTTCGTCATCGGCGGGCTCATCCTGCTCTTCGCCATCCTGGCCATGCCGAACCTCGCCGACCCGGCGCTGGGGGAGTCCAGCGGCGGGCTGCAGCTGGTCATCCTCACCGTGCTCGGCGGGCCGATCGGCACGCTGTTCCTGATCTGCGTGGTCATCGCGGTGACCGTCTGCGCGCTGGCCGTGCACACCGCCGGGATCCGGCTGATGTTCGCCATGGCGCGGGACAACGCGCTGCCCGGCGGCGCACGGCTCGCCCGGGTCGACCCGAAGCGCAAGACGCCGGTGGTGCCCGCCGTGCTGATCGGGGTCGCCGCGGTCGTCATCCTGCTGATCAGCGTCGGGGTGCCGGAGATCTTCACGGCCGTGACGTCGGTGGCGATCATCATGATCTACATCGCGTACCTGCTGGTCACGGTGCCGCTGCTGATCAAGCGGCTGCGCGGTGAGTGGTCCGGCGGGGAGGGCGGCTACTTCTCGCTGGGGCGCCTCGGGCTGCCCGTGAACATCATCGCGGTGCTGTGGGGCGCCGCGATGGCGATCAACCTCGCCTGGCCGCGCGCGGACGTCTACGGCGAGGGCTGGATCAGCTGGATCGCCTTCATCTTCATCGGGCTGGTGATGGGCATCGGGCTGCTGTGGTTCCGGCTGCGCGGGCGGCACCGGCTGGGCACGCTGCCCGAGCACGTGGCGAAGCAGATCGAGCAGGAGGCTCCGTGAGCGAGGGTACGACCCGGGAGTTCGACTACGTCGTCGTCGGCGGGGGGTCGGCGGGCTGCGCGCTCGCCGCCCGGCTGTCGGAGGACCCGTCGGTGCGGGTCTGCCTGCTGGAGGCCGGCCCGTCCGATGTGGACGATCCCGCGATCCTCCGGCTGGAGGACTGGATGTTCCTGCTGGACAGCGGGTACGACTGGGACTACCTCGTCGAACCGCAGCAGCACGGCAACTCGTTCCTCCGCCACGCCCGCGCCAAGGTGCTGGGCGGCTGTTCCTCGCACAACTCCTGCATCGCCTTCTGGACCCCGCGCGAGGACCTCGACGAGTGGGCGTCCCTGGGCTGCGAGGGCTGGTCGGCGGACGAGTGCTGGCCGCTGATCCGGCGCCTGGAGACCAACGACGGCCCGTGGGAGGGGCACGGCCGCAGCGGACCCGTGAACCTGCGCCAGATCCCGCCGGAGGACCCCTGCGGGGTGGCCGTGCTGGAGGCCTGCGCCGGCGTCGGGCTGCCGACGGTGCGGTTCAACGAGGGCGTCACGATCACCGAGGGCGCCGGGTTCTTCCAGATCAACGCCCTCCCGGACGGCACGCGATCGTCGGCGTCGGTCAGCTACCTGCACCCCGTGCTGGGTTCGCGGCCCAACCTCGAGATCCACACGGACTGCTGGGCCTCGCGCGTGCTGTTCGACGGGACCCGGGCCACCGGCGTCGAGTTCCAGCGCGGCATCGGGCCGGGCCGCGAGACGGTGACCGCCCGCCGCGAGGTCGTCCTCTCCGCGGGCTCCATCGACACCCCGAAACTGCTCATGCTCTCCGGCATCGGACCGGCGGAACACCTGCGGGACTTCGGGATCGACGTCCTGGTCGACGCGCCCGGCGTCGGCGCCAACCTCGACGACCACGTCGAGGGCCTGGTCATGTGGGACGCCGCCCGCCCCATGGTCACCCGCTCCACCCAGTGGTGGGAGATCGGGCTGTTCCACCGCACCGAGCCCGGCCTGGACCGGCCGGACCTGATGATGCACTACGGCTCGGTGCCGTTCGACCTCAACACGGTCCGCTGGGGCTACCCCACCACGGACAACGGCTTCTGCCTCACCCCGAACGTCACGCGCGGGCGGTCCCGCGGCACGGTCCGCCTGCGCAGCCGGGACTTCCGGGACCGCGCCCGGGTCGACCCGCGGTACTTCACCGACTCCGAGGGCCACGACATGCGCGTGATGACCGAGGGGATCCGGCTCGCCCGCCGGATCGCCGAGCAGCCCGCGCTCAAGGAGTGGATCGCCGCCGAGCTGGCCCCCGGCCCGGACGCCGTGACCGACGACGAGCTCGAGGACTACATCGTCAAGACCCACAACACCGTCTACCACCCGGCCTGCACGGTGCGGATGGGGCCCGCGACCGACCCGCTGGCGCCGCTGGACCCGCAGCTGCGGGTCCGGGGGGTCGAGGGGCTGCGGGTCGCGGACGCCTCGGTGCTGCCGTTCCTCCCGGCCATCAACCCCAACATCACCACGATGATGGTGGGCGAGAAGTGCGCCGACCTCCTCCGCGCCTGAGCGGACACTAGGCGCGGGCGAGGCGGAGGTGGGTGATCCGGCGGCCCTGGAAGTCCGCCTGGGCCACGCACTCCTCCGCCCGGCCCTCGCCGCTCAGCCGCAGGGTCCAGGTGACCCGGTCCTGGGCGATCTGCTTGCGGGAGCTGTCGATGCGCAGGTCGCGGGTCAGCAGGTCGGACACGAAGGCGTGCAGCTTCGCCGGGTCCCGCTCCCGCCCGTCGAAGGGTGGGAACGGCGGCTCGGCGAGCAGCGTCGCGCCCGGCGCGGCGAGGGCGAGGATGGCGGTGGCGTCCCGCGCGGCGAAGGCCCGCTCGAACTCCAGCGCCCCGATGAACCGGTCCGCCTGCGCCCGGCCCTCCGCGATCAGCCTACGCAGGAACCGGTCGTCCCGGTTCATCTTCGACGCGGGCCCGAGCCGCCGGGGCAGCACCCGGCGCGGCAGCTCCAGCACCCGCACCACGACGTGCCGGAACGGGCCTCCGGGGCGGAGCCTGCCCTCGTCGAGCAGGCGGTCGGTCTGCTCGATGAAGGCCAGCTCCTGGTAGAGGGACAGGTTGCCCGCCAGCTCGTTGCGGCGGTCGGCGATCTGGACGATGGTGCGCGGCTCGTGCTCGATGGCCGTCGGGTTGATCTGGATGACCCAGATCTCGTCCGGCTCGACCTCGAGCAGGTCGCGCACCGGCGGGTTCTGCGAGAACAGCCCGTCCCAGTAGGTGCCGCCGCCGGTGCGCACCGCCCGGAAGAGCTGCGGGATCGCCGCGGAGGCGAGCACGCTGTCCACGCCGATCCGGTCCCGGCGGCTGTGGAAGGCGCGGAAGCGCCCGGACAGGACGTCGACGGCGCCGAGCACGAGCAGCGGGAACGCGCCCTCCCGGTCGGTGCTGATCGCCTCGAAGTCGACGTGTCGGGAGACCAGCGCGCGGAACACGTCGGCGCCGCCGAGGGCCTTCGGGACCAGGTACGGGCTGATTCCGGGGAAGAGGTCGAGGTTCTGCAGGACGCCCGCCGACACCAGGGCCGCGTTCGCCATCCGGTCGACGAGCCCGCGCGCGGCGTTGTCCCGCCAGAACCGCTCCAGGCGCCTGCCCACGCCCGCCCGGTCGCCCTCGGTGAGGGCCTGCCAGGCCAGCAGGGCGCAGATGGCGCCACCGGAGGTCCCGGACAGCCCGACGACCTCGTAGCGGCGCAGCTCCTCGGCCTCGAGCAGGCCGCCGAGCACGCCTGCGGTGAACGCCGTGTGGCTGCCCCCGCCCTGGCAGGCGATGGCGACGCGGCGCGGCCTCCGGGAAACCGTCACGTCTGGTTCCTACCGGGTCCCGGTCACCCCTGGGCGGTGGAGAGACGCAGCGCACGCGGGAGAACGGTGGCCGCCTCGACGAGCGAGGGCCCGTACCAGGTCAGTAGGCGCCCGCTGACCAGCACGGACGGCGCGGCGAAGGACTCCGGGCCGTCCTCGGCGGTGAAGGTGTACGGCTCGTCCGGGAGGATCACGAGATCGTGCGGGGGCAGGTCGTCGGGAGTGAACCGCGGGTAGCGCTCGGGGGAGTCGGCGAGGACGTTGTCGACGCCGAGGCGGGCGAGGACGGCGCCGGTGAACGTGTCCGAGCCGCAGGCCATCCACGGCTTGCGCCAGATGGGGACGACCGCGCGGAGCCGCCGGGTGGGCTCGGGCAGATCCCACCGCCTGCGGGCCTCCTCCAGCCACGGGACCGCGTCGAAGCCGCAGGCCGCGAGCATGCGGCCCAACGAGTCCAGCCCGCCGTCGACCGTGCGGATGTCCGTGACGTACACCGCGAGCCCCGCCTCCCGCAGCGCGGCGATGTGCTCGGGCTTGTTCTCCTCCTGGTTGGCCAGCACGACGTCCGGTGCCAGGGCGACGATCGCGTCGACGTCCGGGTTCTTCGTGCCCCGGATGCGCGGGACGTCGAGGTCGGCGGGGTGGGTGCACCAGTCCGTGGCGGCCACGAGGCGCGTGCGGTCGGTGGCCCCGATCGCCTCGGTCAGCGACGGGACCAGGGACACGATCCGGTCGGCGCGGGGGATCCGGAGCGCGGTGCCCTCGTCGTCGGTCGCGGAGATCACCATGGGCTCCACGGTAGGCCACGGTCGCGGACGAAGTCGGCGAACGTCCGGGCGGGGGTGCTCGGCTCCCGCTCGCGAGAGCGCACCAGCCCGATGGTCCGGACCGTGCGCGGCGCCGTCACCCGCAGCTCGACGACGCCCGGGGGTGGTCCGTGGTGGGACACCGGCACCAACGCCACCCCCAGCCCCGCCCCGACGAACCCGCGGACCGTCGCCGAGTCCGCCGACTCGAAGGCGGGCCGCGGGGTGAACCCGGACTCGCGACACCACCGGTCGACCGCCGCGCGCAGGCCGTTGCCCGGCAGGAACCCGATGAGCCGCTCGCCCGCGATCTCCCGCAGCGCCACCCCGGGCCGCGCGGCGAGCGGATGGTCCGCCGGGACGGCGAGGCGCAGCTCCTCCTCGCCCAGCGGGTCCGCCGCGAGCCCGGTCTCCGCGGGCAGGGGTGAGGTCAGGGCGAGGTCGGCCGCGTCCTCCCGGACCCAGTCCAGCAGCGTGTGGTGCGGGGCCTGCCGCAGCTCGAACCGGATCCCGGGCGCGGTGGCGCGGAACTCGCCGATCAACCGGGGCACCACCTCCGTCCCGAGGGTGGGCAGGAAGGCGAGCGTGACCCGACCGGTCACCCCGTCGACCTCCCCGGCCAGCTCGCGGGCGCCGGTGGCCAGCTCGGCGAGGGCGCGTTCGGCGTGGCGCAGCAGGCCGCGGCCCTCCCGGGTGAGCCGCACGGCCCGCCCCGAGCGGGCGAACAGCGGGGTGCCGATCTCGGCCTCCAGCCGGGCGATGCCGCGGGAGAGCGTCGACTGCGGCACCCCGAGCTCGTCCGCCGCCTGCGTGACGTGTTCGGCCCGGCCCACCGCCACGAACCACCGCAACCGCGGGACCAGGGCCGCCATCACCCGCTCGTCATCCATTTCTGCATGATGACACCTCTGAACATGCATTGGACGCATGCTGGTCGGGCTCGTACGGTCGGTGAGCGATGACAACGACTTCCACCACGATCCTGCTGCACGAGCGCGGCACCACCGGCTTCCGACGGCTCGGCCTGGCCATGTGGTGCACCGGCCTGGCCACGTTCGTGCTGGTCTACGCCGTGCAGGGCCTGTTGCCCACGTTCGCCACGGAGTTCGGGGTGTCGTCGGGGACCTCGAGCCTGGCGCTGTCGGCGACCACGCTGACGCTCGCGCTGGCCGTCGTCCCGCTGTCGGCCGTCGCCGAGTCCTGGGGCCGGGCGCGGGTCATGACGGCGGCGCTGACCGCCTCGGCGGTCCTGGGCCTCGTCGCGCCGCTCGCCCCGACCTTCGGCGTGCTGGTGGCGGTCCGGGCATTGCAGGGGATCGCGCTGGCGGCCCTGCCCGCCCTGGCGATGTCGCACGTCAGCCGGGAGGTCGCGCCGCGGCACCTGGGCGGGGCGATGGGCCTGCTGATCGCGGGCAACACGATCGGCGGGCTGTCCGGGCGGCTGATCGCGACGGCGGTGGCGGACCTGGCCGGCTGGCGGGTCGCCCTGCTGGTGGTGGGGCTGGTGTCGCTGGCGTGCACCGTCGCCTTCCGTCTGCTGCTGCCGCCGTCGGTGGCGCCCGCCGTGCCCGCGCGCCGCCCCGACCTGCGGCTCCACCTGCGGGACCCGGGGCTGCAGTGCCTGTTCGGCATCGGGTTCCTGCTGATGGCCGCGTTCGTGACGGTCTACAACTACCTCGGCTTCCGGCTGCTCGCGGCGCCCTTCGGGCTGCCCGCCACGCTCGTCGCGCTGATCTTCCTCGGCTACCTGGCGGGCTCCTACGCCTCGACGGCGGCGGGTCGGCTGGGGGACCGGTTCGGCAGACCGCGGGTGCTGTGGGCGGGCATCGCGGTGGCCGTGGTCGGGGCCTGGACGACGGCCCCCGCGTGGCTGCCCGCCGTGCTCGCCGGCCTGGTGGTGCTCACCGTGGGCTTCTTCGCCGGGCACTCCCTCGCCAGCAGCTGGGTGGGGCGGCGCTCGTCCCTGCTGGAGGGCGGGTCCCCGGCGGTGGCGTCCTCGCTCTACCTGTTCGGCTACTACGCGGGCAGCAGCGTCGGCGGCACGGTCGGCGGGATGGCGTACGACCACCTCGGCTGGGCCGGGGTGGTCGGGTACGTGACGGTCCTCCTGCTGGGCGCGCTGGCTCTCGCCCTCCGCCTCGCCACCCGTGAGCGGCGATAGTCGCCAGAGCGACCATCGCCGCTCACGGGTGGGGGCGCGCTGACCAGGCGCGGGTCCTACATGTTGCGGCGGTACTGGCCACCGACCTCGAAGAAGGCGTCGGTGAGCTGGCCCAGGGAGCAGACGCGCGCGGCCTTCACGAGCTCGTCGAAGACGTTCCCGTCCCCGGTGGCGACGTCCTGCAGCCTGCGCAGCGCCTGCTCGGCCTCGGCCTTGTGGCGGGACTGGAAGTCCGCCAGGCGCTCCAGCTGGGACTGCTTCTCCGCCTCCGTGCCGCGGGCCAGCTCGATCTCCAGCGGCTCCTCCTCACCCTCCTTGCGGAAGGTGTTGACGCCGATGATCGGCAGCTCGCCGGTGTGCTTGCGGTGCTCGTAGAGCATCGACTCGTCCTGGATCTTGCCGCGCTGGTAGCCGGTCTCCATCGCGCCGAGCACGCCGCCGCGCTCGGAGATCCGGTCGAACTCGGCCAGCACGGCCTCCTCGACGAGGTCGGTCAGCTCGTCGACGACGAACGAGCCCTGGAGGGGGTTCTCGTTCATCGACAGGCCCCACTCCTTGTTGATGATCATCTGGATGGCCATCGCGCGGCGCACCGACGACTCGGTGGGAGTGGTGATCGCCTCGTCGTAGGCGTTGGTGTGCAACGAGTTCGCGTTGTCGTAGAGCGCGCAGAGGGCCTGCAGCGTGGTCCGGATGTCGTTGAAGTTCATCTCCTGCGCGTGCAGCGACCGGCCGGAGGTCTGCACGTGGTACTTCAGCTTCTGGGACCGCTCGTTCGCGCCGTACTTCTCCCGCATCGCCACGGCCCAGATCCGCCGGGCCACCCGGCCGATGACCGTGTACTCGGCGTCCATGCCGTTGGAGAAGAAGAAGGACAGGTTGGGGGCGAAGTCGTCGATCGCCATGCCCCGCGCGAGGTAGCTCTCGACGAACGTGAACCCGTTGGACAGCGTGAAGGCCAGCTGGCTGATGGGGTTCGCCCCGGCCTCGGCGATGTGGTAGCCCGAGATCGAGACGGAGTAGAAGTTCCGCACCTTGTGCCGGATGAACCACTCCTGGATGTCCGCCATCATCCGGAGCGAGAACTCGGTGGAGAAGATGCAGGTGTTCTGCCCCTGGTCCTCCTTCAGGATGTCCGCCTGCACCGTGCCGCGGACGTTCGCGTAGGCGAACGCGGTGAGCTCCTCGCGCTCCGCCGCGTCCGGCTCGCGGCCCTCCTCGTCGACGAAGCGCGCGACCTGCTGGTCCACGGCGGTGTTCAGGAAGAACGCCAGGATCGTCGGCGCCGGGCCGTTGATCGTCATGGACACCGACGTGCTGGGGGAGCAGAGGTCGAAGCCCGCGTAGAGCTCCTTCATGTCGTCCAGCGTCGCGATCGAGACCCCGGACGTGCCGACCTTGCCGTAGATGTCGGGACGGGTCGCCGGGTCGTGCCCGTACAGGGTCACCGAGTCGAACGCCGTCGAGAGCCGCTTGGCCTCGGAGTCCGCGGACAGGTACTTGAAGCGTCGGTTCGTGCGGAACGGGTCGCCCTCACCGGCGAACATCCGCGCCGGGTCCTCGCCCTCCCGCTTGAACGGGAACACACCGGCGGTGAAGGGGAACCTCCCGGGCAGGTTCTCCTTGCGCAGGAAGCGCAGCAGCTCGGCGTCCTCGGTGTACTTGGGCAGCGACACGCGGGGGATCTTGTTGCCGGACAGCGTCTCCCGGGTCAGCGTGGTCCGCAGCTCCTTGTCGCGGACCTTCACGACGAGCTCGTCCCCGGAGTAGTCCTCGACGACCTGCGGCCAGGTGTCGACCAGCTCCGCGGCCTCGCCGGAGAGGTCCTGCTCCGCCTTGTGCAGCGCCTCGTCGACGCTGGACCCGACGATCTCCTGTGCCGTGCGCAGGTGCTGGCGCACCCGGGCCTTGGTGGCCTCGGCCTCGGTCTGCGCGTGGTACCCGCGGACCGTCTCGGCGATCTCCGCGAGGTAGCGCACCCGCTCCGGGGGGATGACCGCAGCGTGGGTGTGCGAGGTCTTCGTGTCGACCTTCGGCAGCCGCCCGTCGTGCAGGACCAGGCCGTTCTCGGCGAGCAGGGTGCCGAGCTCCTGGTAGAGGGCGGTCACGCCGTCGTCGTTGAAGGTGGCGGCGGAGGTGCCGAAGACCGGCATGTCCTCCCAGCTCGCGCCGAACTCCTCGCGGTTGCGGACCAGCTGGCGACCGACGTCCCGGCGGGCGTCCTCGGCGCCGCGGCGCTCGAACTTGTTGATCGCCACGACGTCCGCGAAGTCCAGCATGTCGATCTTCTCGAGCTGGGACGCGGCGCCGAACTCCGGCGTCATCACGTACAGCGAGCGGTCGACGAACGGGACGATGCCGGCGTCGCCCTGCCCGATGCCCGGGGTCTCCACGACGACCAGGTCGAACGCGGCGGCCTTGAGCACGGCGATGACGTCGCCCAGGTTCTCGGGGATCACGCCGTCGTTGCCGCGGGTGGCCAGCGAGCGGAAGTAGACCTGGTCGCCCTTGAGCGAGTTCATCCGGATCCGGTCGCCCAGCAGGGCGCCGCCGCCCTTGCGGCGGGTCGGGTCCACGGCCAGGACGGCGATCCGGAGCTTGTCCTCCTGGTCGAGGCGGAAGCGGCGGACCAGCTCGTCGGTCAGCGAGGACTTGCCCGAGCCGCCGGTGCCGGTGATGCCGAGCACGGGGACGGTGCGCTCCGGGGCGCGCGCGAGGACGTCCGCGGGCAGGCGACCGGCCTCGGCCAGGGTGATCGCGCGGGCGAGGGTGGCGGTCTCACCGGTGAACAGCCCGTCGTAGGACGCCGGGGGCTCGGCCGCGAGGTCGACGTCCGTCTCCCGGATCATCGTGTTGATCATCCCGGGCAGGCCCAGGTGCTGGCCCTCCTCGGGGGAGAAGATGTGCGCGACGCCGCGGCTGTGCAGGAGGTCGATCTCCTCCTGCACGATCACGCCGCCCCCGCCGCCGTAGACCTTGATGTGGCCCGCGCCGCGCTCGCGCAGCAGCTCGACCAGGTAGGAGAAGTACTCGACGTGCCCACCCTGGTAGGAGGACAGCGCGATGCCCTGCGCGTCCTCCTGGATGGCCGCGGTGACGACCTCGTCGACCGAGCGGTTGTGCCCCAGGTGGATCACCTCGGCGCCCTGCCGCTGCAGGATGCGCCGCATGATGTTGATGGCCGCGTCGTGTCCGTCGAACAGGCTCGCGGCGGTCACGAACCGGATGGGGTTCTTCGGGACGTACAGCTCGCTCGCGTCAGCACTGGCCATGGATCCTCCTGCACACCGTCGGACGTCATTTAGTTTGACGTCCTAGTATCTCCGGTGCAAGCGGTCCCGCTGTGACGTACGCGGAACTCGTGAGTGGCGATGGTCGCCCTGGCGACCATCGCCACTCACAGGAGGGTGTCGAGGGCGGCGTGGACCTCCGCCAGGCTCGGACGCGACGACGGGTCGACGAGCAGGCAGCCGTCCAGCACGCTCGCGACGCGGACCGGGAGCCTGCGGCGCGAGCGCAGGCGCGGGGCGGGCTTGAGCAGCTGCGGGTAGACCCGCCCGAGGTCGGCGCGCGGGTGCGTGGTGTCGGTGCGGGACAGGCTGTGCGAGCCCGTGGCCTCGCGGTCCTCCACCCCGTCGGGGAAGGGCCGCACGCCCGCCGCCGCCTCGTGCAGGACCACCCCGACCGCCCAGACGTCCGTCGCCGGGGTGACCGACCCGCCGACCACCTGC
This sequence comes from Pseudonocardia sp. WMMC193, assembly GCF_021728735.1. Lineage (NCBI taxonomy): Bacteria > Bacillati > Actinomycetota > Actinomycetes > Pseudonocardiales > Pseudonocardiaceae > Pseudonocardia > Pseudonocardia sp. WMMC193. Next base: position 507,672 of record NZ_JAKKDO010000003.1, read on the forward strand.
TCGGGGGCCATGTAGCGGGCGCTGCCCACCTCGGCGGGCGCCGGCCCGGGCGCGCGGGCCAGGGCGAGGTCGATGACCCGGGTGACCCCGGCACTGATCACGATGTTGCTAGGCTTGACGTCGCAGTGCACCCGGCCGCGTTCGTGCAGGTAGCGCAGGGCCGAGCCGAGCTGCTGGCCGAGGTGGGCCAGCGCGGTCTCGGGGAAGCGGCCGTAGCCCTCGATGGCGTCGGACAGGGTGCCGCCGGGCAGCGACTCGAGGACGAGGACGGGGGCGGGCCCGCGCTCGTCGACCAGGTCCAGCAGCCGGACGATGTAGGGATGGCGCAGCGAGCGCAGCAGCTTCGCCTCGCGCAGCAGGCCGCGCTTGGTGCGCGGGTCCCCGACGAGGTCCGGGCGCAGCACCTTGACCACGGTGTGGCAGTGGTGGATGTGGCTCCACGCGTCGTAGGTGTCGTAGTCCTCGCCGCGCCGCAGGTGCTGGACCACGGTGTACCCCGGCGCGATCTCGCCCCCCGCGGCGATCGGCGGTGGTCCGTCCGGCACGGGCACCGGCGCGGCCGCGTGCCTGCCGATCGGCTCCTCGACGGCCTCCACCGCGTCCGGTTCGGACTGCGCGGGCGCGGCGTGCCGCGCGGGCGGCTGGACCGCCGCGGCGCTCACGGTGCCCACCTCTGCGCCCGCCGGAGCGCGCACCGGTTCCCGACAATTCCCCCCATGCCCGCGATCCTCCCCCGTGCGGACGGCCCCGGCACGCCGGAAGGCGCCGGGAGCGCGCCGAGACGTCGCCCGGATGCGCCGGTCGGAAGCGTGTCATCGGGAAGGCCGCGCCGGGCCGGGGCGCCGCGGGTTCGCGTCGGGTCCACCCGAAAGGGCGTCACGCGGCCCGGGGCGACGGATCGACCTCGACGACGGTGCCCGGGACCACCGGTCCGCCGCCGCCCTCGGGGAGTGCCGCGGGCCTGCCGGCCGCCCGGTGCAGCAGGATGCGTCGATGCAGCACCCGGGCCGCCACCCTCGCCACGAGCCCCAGCAGGGCCAGCCCGGCCCCGGAGGCGACGATCGGGACGATGCCGGCGTCCGGCAGGACCGCCATCAGCACGAACGACAGGAACGGCCACCACAGCAGGAACCGTCCGGGTCCACGTCGGGTCCACTCCGGGTGCTCGGCCGCCATGAGTCGGCTTTACCCCCTGCGGATGTGCTTCAACCCGAGACCAGCCTCTAGCGTGACGACCATGTACCGGGAGGCTCTCATCGCCGAGAACGCTCGCTTCGCCGCACTGGTCGGCGAGGTCGACCACGCCACGCCGATCCCCACGTGCCCGGGATGGGACGTGGTCAAGCTGCTGCGCCACCTCGGACGCGGGCACCGCTGGGCCGCGACCATGGTGGAGAACCGCGCCACCGAGGCCCTCGACCCCCGCGAGGTCCCGGGCGGCAAGCCGCCTGCGGACCTCGACGGCACGGTCGCCTGGCTGCGGGAGAGCGCCGCGGCGGTGCCCGCGGCGGTCGACGCCGTGGGCCCGGACGCCCCGGTGTGGACCTTCACCGGCCCGAAGCCCGCCGAGTGGTGGATCCGGCGCCGCCTCCACGAGGAGACGGTGCACCGCGCGGACCTGCAGCTCGCGGTGGGCCGGGAGATCGACCTGGCCCCCGAGCTCGCGGTCGACGGGCTGTCCGAGTGGCTGGACCTGCTGGTCGAGCGCGGCGGTGTGGGCGCGTCGATGTCCGCGGACCTGCACCTGCACGCCACCGACACCGACGACGGCGTGGGGGAGTGGACGATCCGGCCCGACGGCGGGGGACTGGTCTGGGAGCCCGGGCACGGCAAGGCCGCCGCGGCCGTGCGCGGCCCGGCGGCCCTGCTGTTCCTCGCGCTCGTGCGGCGGGTGCCGCTGGAGCGGCTGGAGGTGTTCGGCGACCGGACGGTGGTGGACGACTTCCTGGCCGCCACGCCGTTCTAGTGTCGGGACACTAGCCGAGCTCCTCGGCGAGCAGGTCCATCAGGAGGCCGTCGTGCCAGGTGCCGTCGGGGCCGCGTTCGTAGCGGCGCAGCACCCCGACCCGCCGGAACCCGACGCGCTCGTAGCTGCGGATGGCCTTGACGTTGTCCGCGGCGGGGTCGATGGCGATGCGGTGGTGGCCGCGGTCGACGATCAGGTGCCGGGCCAGGGTCCGCACGGCGTCGGCGCCGAGCCCGCGCCCGTGCGCGCTCGGGGCCAGCGCGACGTCGATCCCCGCGTGCCGGTACTCCGGGTCGTCCTCCTCGTCGAAGCAGATCAGCCCGACGGTCTCGCGGAACGCCTCGATGGCGAAGCACTGCGCGCCGATCAGCTCGCGGGCCACCCGCTCCCGGTCGTAGCCCGGCCACCACCGCGCCACCTCCGGCTCGGTGAGGATCGCGAGGAACTCGTCCACGTGCCGTTCCTCGGTGGGCCGCAGCACGACCGTCTGGCCGGCGAGGGCGCCGGAGTCGTCCGTCGCGTCCTCGCTCAGGGTGTGGCCCATCGCGCTCACAGCGCCTCCAGGGGGTATCGGGCCTGCGCGGCGAGGGTGGACGCCGAGCGGGGCTTCTCGAACACGACCTCGGCGCGCCGGTCGGCGACGTCGAGGGTGGCGATGAGGTTGCCGAACAGCGGCCCGCCGAGCTTGGTCCAGCTCATCGCGGGCTCCGGGACTCCGTCGTGCCGCACCCACGCCCGGGTGGCCGCGGTCGCCGCGCGCGACCACGCGAGCCGGAACGCGACCCGGATCGCGGCGGGCACCTGGTTGTGGACGGGCGAGCACACCAGCTGGTGGACGGCCGCACCCGGCAGGTCGACGCGGGCCGCGTAGCTGTGGTGCACATCACCGGACAGTACCGACACGGTGGCGGGGCCGGATGTCGCAGCCCGAGACACCAGCGCCCCCAGCCGGTCGAAGGACTCGCGGAAGGCGGGCCAGTGCTCCATGTCCGCCTGCTGCCGGATCCACTCGCCGACGCGGCCTCGCAGACCGGGCCGGGCCGCCGCCACCTCGTTGATCGTCTCGACGTCGCCGAGGGCGGGGGCCAGCAGCCACGGCACGGACGTCCCGAGCAGCAGGTGGTCGACGTCTCCGGGCGCGCCGACCTGCTCCTCCACCCACGCGAACTCGGAGTCACCCAGCATCAGGTGCCTGCCCTCGTCGAGGATCCGGCCGTTGCGTGAGTCGATCATGACCAGTCGGGTGCGGCCCATGTCCCAGCGGAAGCTGAACCGCACGCCCTTCGCCCCGTCCACCTCGGCGTCCGCGCGGTCGGCGAGCTCCACCAGCAGCGGCCACACGTCGCCGTCGGCGGCGCGGACCCGCTGCCAGTCGGGGTCGGCCGCCAGCTCGTCCGGGGGGAGGTTGCCCAGGTGCTGGTAGACCCAGTAGGAGCCCAGCGCGGAGCGGATCCGGTCCCGCCACCAGGGGGTCCGGTCGATCTCCTCGCGCCAGGCGGCGGAGGTGTTCCAGTCGTCCCGCACGTCGTGGTCGTCGAAGATCATCGCGGTGGGGACGGTGGACAGGATCCAACGGATCTCGGGATCGACCCAGGAGTCCCGGTAGAGGCCGACGTACTCGTCGTAGCCCACGATCTCGTCGTCCGGCCAGCTCTCCGGCCGCTCCCGGCGGCCCGCGATGCGCCTGCGGGTCTGTGGGGTGAGCTCGTCGGCGTAGACCTGATCGCCCAGCAGGAGCAGCGCGGTCGGCCACTCCTCCGGGGGCAGGCCCGCCATCCGGGCGGCGTAGGCGTCGAGCGCGTCGATGCCGTAGGCCGCGGCGGACTTCGGGTCGGCGAGCTTGACGTAGCGGCAGGACCCGAACACCACGCGCGCCCGGCCCGCGGTCCGCGGTCCCCGCGTCGGGATCACGGAGGCGGGGAACGGGCTGTGCGGCACCGGCCACACGACCGCGCCGTCCACCCGCACCTCGTACGGGATCCGGGAGTCCGGCTCCAGCCCGGTGACCGGGACGACGGCGTAGTGGTGACCGGCGACCTCGAACGTGCGGGTCGTGGCGCCGAGGATCTCGACGGTCGCCGCGGCGCCCGTCTGGACCCAGACCGTGGCGGTGGTCTCGCCGACGTGCCGCAGGACCGGCCCCAGCACGAGCGGGGCGGTCCCCGGGCGGGTCACGACAGGGCCAACAGCGCGGCGCCGATCTTCCCGGCGTCACTGCCGAACGTGCTGGGCAGCACCGGCGGGAGCGGCCGGACCTGCGGGGCGTAGGCGAACTCGGCGGCGGCCTCGCGCGCGGGGGTGAGCAGCAGGTCCCCGGTCTCGACGACGCCCCCGCCGATCACGACGGCGTCGAGCTCGAAGATCGTGGTGACGGTGGCGATGCCGATCCCGAGCCAGCGGGCCAGGGTCTGGAACAGCGCGACCGCCGTCGGGTCGCCCGCCTGGGCGGCCTCCGTGACGATCTGCCCGTTCACCGGGACGCCGCGCTCGCGGGCGAGGGAGGCGATGACGCCGTCCGGGTCCGCGGCGGCGGCCTCCCGGCCGGTCCTGGTCAGGGCGCTGCCGCTCGCCACCGCCTCGAGGCAGCCGCGCTTCCCGCAGCCGCAGCGCGGCCCGGCCGGGTCGACGACGATGTGCCCCAGCTCCGCGGCGAAGCCGCGCGGGCCGCGGTAGATCTGCCCGCCCAGCACGATCCCGCTGCCGACGCCGGTGCCGACCGTGATCAGCACCATCTCCCGGTAGAGCGTGTCGCCGAGCAGCGCCTCGGCGAGACCCGCGACGTTGGCGTCGTTGTCGACCACGGCCGGGAGCCCGGTCGCGGACTCCAGCTCGGAGCGGATGTCCCAGTCGCGGTAGGAGTTGTTGGGGGCCCAGAGGATCCGCCCGCTCGGCCACTCCACGGTGCCCGCCGCGCCGACGCCGATGGCCTCGACCTCGGGTTTCTTCGTCCGCAGGGTCTCGGTCATCCGGAGCAGCAGCGCGGACATGGTCGCGGAGTCCGACGTCTCGGGGGTCGGCTCGGTCAGCTCGGCGACCACCGTGCCGTCGTCGGCCACGACGGCGCCCGCCACCTTGGTCCCACCGATGTCCAGCCCGATCGCGTGTCTCGCCACAGGGCGAATCCTGCCGGCTCGTGTTTGCCGGCGGGGGCTCCGGGGAAAGCCGCGCCATGCCTCTGTTGCGTCGCGTGGCCCGGCCCATGCTGGCCGGCCTGTTCATCTACGGCGGAATCAACTCGCTGCGCAACCCCGCTGCGCATGCCGAAGCCGCCAAGCCCGTGCTCGACTACGCCGCTCCGGCGATCGACAAGGCCGTCGAGGCGTCGCCGCTGGAGAAGCGGCCGGACAACGAGACCCTGGTCAAGATCGACGGTGCGGTGAAGGTCGCCGCGGGGACCCTGCTGGCCCTGGGCAAGTTCCCGCGCCTGTCCTCCGGCGCGCTCGCCGCGAGCCTCATCCCCACCACCCTCGCCGGCCACCGGTTCTGGGAGGAGACCGACCCTGCGGCCAAGCAGGCCCAGCAGATCCACTTCCTGAAGAACACGGCGCTGCTGGGCGGGCTGATGATCGCGGCGGCGGACACCCACGGGAAGCCGTCGGTGGCCTGGCGCTCCCGCAAGGCCGCCGAGGCGGCGTCCGCGGCGATCTCGGCGCAGGCCGGGGCGCTGTCGGACTCCGTGTCGCACGCCACGGACTCGGTGTCCGGCCTGGTCTCCGGGCTCGGCGGGTCGAGCGCGTCGACGGGCTCGCAGCTCGCCGACCGGGCGTCCGCGCTCGGGGACACCCTCGCCGCGAAGGCGCCGGTCGTGAAGGCCAAGGCCGCCGAGCTCGGCTCCGTCGCCTCGGACCGGGCGGCCGAGCTCGGCGCGGCCGCGACCGCGTTCGGCGCGGTGGCCTCCGACAAGGCCGCCACCTGGGGCGCCGCCGCGTCGGAGCAGGCCGCGACGGTGGGGGAGGACCTGTCGAAGCGGGCCGCCAAGGCCGCGAAGAAGGCCGAGAAGCGCGGTGCCGCGCTCCAGAAGGAGGTCGACAAGCGGTCGGCCGCATGGCAGAAGGAGCTCGACAAGCGCGGCAAGGAGTGGGAGAAGCTCGCCGACAAGAAGGGCGAGGAGTGGGCCGAGGGCGCCGCGCGCAAGCGGGCCGCCTTCGAGAAGGCCGCCGACCGCAAGCGCGCGGAGTGGGAGAAGTCCGCCCGCAAGGCCGCGAAGAAGGCGCGCAAGCGGGCACCGGGTTACGTGGACCAGCTGTCCGCGCTGGCCGCGCAGGCCTCCGAGCAGGCCGCGAAGTTCGGTGGCGACGTCGCGTCCCGCGCGTCGGACGCCGAGACCGCCGTCGAGGGCATCGTCCGGGACGCCCGCAAGCGCGCGGCCAAGGTCGTCGCGCCCTGACCTGAGCACACCCGGAATCCCGACCGGCCCGCCGTTCCCGAACCGGGGCGGCGGGCCGGCTCGTGTCACGGCTCTCGTGTCACGGCTCTCGTGTCACGGCTCTCGTGTCACGGCGCTCGTGTCACGGCGCTCGTGTCACGGTGAGATCGGCGACGGTGCGGACCACGCTCCGTGTCCGTACGGTGGCCGGATGACCGGAGCCACCGAGGAGGACTGGGCGGACTGGGTCGCCACGCAGGCCCCACCGGCCACGGACGCCCCCGACGGCCCCGACACCTACTGGTTCGTCGGCGGTCCGCTCGACGGTCGGGTCCGCACCCGCCCGGCGGGCCAGGAGCCCCCCGCCGTGGTCCGCCACGTCCACCTGCACGGCGGCCCCAAGATCGTCCACCACTACGACCTCCACGAGGTCGCGGGGCACGGCGGCGAGTACCGCTTCCGCGAGGACTGACCGTCCGGCGAGGGTGCCGGTCGACGTGGTCGTCGCTGCTGGGGTAGGAATCGTCCACGCCCTGATCGCGCCGAGCGGGGCCGTCGAGTACACCGTCACGAAGGAGTGACCATGCCGCGTCCGTACGCCAGTGGGGTCGTCGCCGCGCCCGCCGACAAGGTCTGGGCGGTGGTGCGGGACTACAACGGTCTGCCCGGCTGGCTGACCGCGATCGGGCACAGCGAGCTCGTGGAGGGGGCGGACGGGCAGGTCGGCGCCGTGCGGCGGCTGGTCCTCGCCGACGGCGGGGACCCCTTCGACGAGAAGCTGATCCACCTCGACGACGCCGACCGCACCCTCACCTACGCCTTCACCGGCGCCAACCCGTTCGACGTGGCCCGCTACGTCTCGACGATCCGGGTCGCGCCCGTCACCGACACCGACCAGTCGTTCGTCGAGTGGTGGTGCGAGTACGACGCGGACGTGGCGCGCCACGCCGAGCTCACCCAGACCTTCGCCGACGGCGTCTACGCCGCCGGCATCGCCGGGCTGCGGAAGGTGCTCAGCTCCTAGGCGCCAGCGCCAGCAGGAACTCCACCTGACCGGTCGGGTCGACGCGGACGAAGTCGCCGATGCTCGGCGGCTCGATCCCGAAGTCGGTGAACGTCACCGGGATCGACCCGGAGACGTCGATGCCGGCGCCGTCCCGCACGGCGGTCAGCGGGAAGCTCACCTCGCGGGTGACGTCCTTGACCGTGAGCGTGCCCGCGGCGGTCACCGTGGCCTGCCCGCCGTTCGCGAAGTCCGCGCCCAGGTCGATCGGGCCGGTGAGGGTGAACGTCGACGTCGGGTACCTCGCCGTCTCCATGATGTTCCCGGTGAACTGGCCGTCCCGACGCCCCTGGTCGCTGGTCACGGTGCTCATCTGCACCGTGACCTCGCCCGCCGTGACCGCGGTGCCGGACAGCGAGACCGTCCCGCTCACGTCCGGCGTGCGCCCGACCGCGTCGACCCGCTGCCCGCCCAGCAGCTCCCCGACCCGGTAGCCGGCCTCCGACCCCGCGCCCACGGTGTAAGCGCTCGCCAGCTCACCCGTCGGCGCCGCGACCTGTGACGACCCCACCGCCAGCGGCGCCGCGGCCTCCGGCGCGATCCACCGGCTGTAGACGAACGGCCCCCCGACCGCCAGCACCACCACCAGCGCGACGATCCCGATCACGTAGGCCTTCCAGTGCTGCCGCAGCTTCATCTCTCTCCCGCCGACTCGATTCAACGTTCAACGACATGAACCGTACCGGCCGAACGGACGAACCGGGCAGACTCTCAGTGTCCTCCCAGGGAAGGCCCCCGAACCCCGCCCCGCTAATCTGCGAGCAGGGGGCAGTAGCTCAGTTGGTCAGAGCAGCGGACTCATAATCCGTCAGGCCGTCGGTTCGAGCCCGACCTGCCCCACGGACTTCAGTATTGCGGCAGCTCAGGGAGGGGTTTCCTGGACGGTTCACGGTGGTGGAAGATCAAAAGAGACTGGCGTCGGGATCACTTGATGGCTGTAGCGGCCCAGACCCACAGGGTCATGCCGCGGTCAGTTCGCCGAAATTGGTGTCGATCCGCTCCGGGCTCAGCGCGTGCTCGATGAGCGCCGCCGATGCCCGCAACGTCGCCGAGACGAGACTGCTCAAGCGTCAGCGCACGTGCGGGCCGTCGTGGTGCCTCGGCGTGGCGTTTGGGGGCCTGGGTTCGACCGGGTGAAGGTGCGACACGGTGCCGCCTCTCTGCTTCGGTCCGACTGCGTCGTCGTCGCGGACGCCCGGACGGACGTTCCTTCGGGCCCTCGCCGGCGCATCGAGCCCAGTGCGTCGTCGAGCGTGGGCGTCGACGGGGCCCCTCGCGCCGGGCCTGCCCTGGACGAGCCTATGGTCGTGCCGGCCGGCACCGGACTGCCGAGTCGGCCGCAGGTCGGGGCAGAGGGACCTGCACGTCGGTCCTGATCGGGCGCGACGTGGAGATGGTGCTGAGCACCGCGCTGGTCTCAGGTGGTCGTCGGGTTCGGGACGTGCGAGTCGAGGAAGGAGAGCTGGTCGGCGAGCACATGCTCGAAGTACTCGCCGGCGTAGATGTCGAAGTGTCCGACGGGGTAGCGCGTGATCTCGCCGCGGGGGGCTCTAGCGGCGTCCCGCAGGGTGGCCTCGGCCGGCGCCACCGAGTCGTGGTCGCAGACGCAGAACAGGATCGGGCAGCGGACCTGTCGGGTCCGTCTGCCGGGGAACTGGAGGGGGATCTCCAGCGCGACCCGGGCGGGGACCTCGTTGTGGACCTCCTCCTCGGTGAAACCGGAGGCCGCGAGGAGCGTGAGGAAGCCGTCGTGGACGTCGGCGGCGTCCATGAGCCCGACCTGACCGGGGCGGGCCGCCACCTTGACGCGGACCGGTGGGCGCCCGAGTGCGCGTGCGACCTGGTCCTTGATCGCCGCCACGCCCAGCCGCGCGAGTGCGCGCAGCGAGATCTGCCGCGCCGAGGCCAGGCCGTCGACGAATGGGCACTGGGCGATCGCGGCGACGACCCTGGTGTCTTCGGCGGCGGTGACGATGGCGTGGCCGCCCGCGAAGGAAGTGCCCCACAGGATGACCCGGTCCCCGTCGACCTCGGGGATCGAGCGTGCGAACGCGATGGCCGCGTGCCAGTCATCGCGCTGACGCCGGATGCTGAGCAGCTCCCGTGGTTGGCCCTCGCTGTCGCCGAAGTGGCGGTAGTCGAAGACCAGGCAGGCGTACCCGGCGGCCTGGAACCGCTCCGCGAACGCGGCCAGTTGGAGCGCTTTCACTGCACCGAGACCGTGGGCCATGACGATGACCGGCGGAGGTTCAGCCTCGGGGGGTGTGGTCGGGAGGTAGAGCCAGGCGTGACAGCGGTCGGTGCCGGAGCAGAAGTGCAGCTCGCGGCGTCCGGGCACGGGGTCGGCGGTCATGTCCGCAGCCTTTCTTGATTGATAATCAAGAAAATGTTGCAGCCCTCTTGGATGGCCGTCAAGATGGGCTGCGTGCCGCGTAACCGCCGTCCGGTCCCGAAGGAGGAGCGGCGCGAGGAGCTGCTGGTCGCCGCCGCCGAGCTGTTCGTCGCCGACGGGTACGAGGCCACGTCGATGACTCGGCTCGCCGAGCGCGCCGGCGTCACGGCGAACACGCTGTACTGGTACTTCCGCGACAAGGACGAGGTGCTCGTCGCGGTCGCCGACCGGTACCTGAACGCGCTGCTGGACGAGCACGCGGCGCTCGCCGAGCACCCACTCGCGGAGCAGTTCCTGTGGCTGGTCCGCATACTGCGACCGGTGCGGCATCTCGTCGCGACGGTGCACAACCGGGTCGCCGTCTCCGACGCCGTCCGTGCCTGGCACGCCGGGTTCCACCAGACCTTCGAGGACCTCTTCGAGCGGCGCCTCCCGCATCCCGTACCTGCGGAACGGCGTCGTGCCGAGATCGCTGCGGCGACCTTCGCGCTGGAGGGCGCGATCACCCACGAACTCGACGACGCCACCACGCGGCAACTCTGCGAGGTCCTCGCCGACCGCCTCCAGCACGCGGCCGCGGCGGGCACCACAGCGGCTGAGCCGGGGTAGCAGTGTGACGGTGGTGCGTTGTCCGGTGCCGCCTCAGAGTTCGGTGGGGACGTAGTGGAGGCGGTCGCCGCTGCGGGTGAGACGACCGGGCGAGAAGTGGGCCGGCAGGAGCAGTCCGCCGTCGTCCGCCAGCCGTGTGCACAGCTGGTGTCGGCTGCGGGCGGCGAGCACGGGATCGGCGTCGCCCGCCTGGCTGAGGTCGAGGTCGTCGAACTGCAGCGGGTGGTGGATCGCGTCGCCGCTGATCACCGCCGCTCCGTCGAGGTCCACGACGAGGTGCCCGGCGGTGTGGCCGGGCAGGGGGCGCAGAGTGATCCCCGGGACCACCTCGTGGGGCGCCTCGACCGCGGAGACCAGCCCCGCGTCGACGACGGGGGCCACGCTGTCGGCGTAGGTCCGTGCGAGGTCGGCGAGCACCCCGTCGGCCGGGCCCGCGGCGAGCCCGGCCAGCCAGTCGAGGTCGGCGGCGGCGAGGAGGTGTCGGGCGCGGGGGAACACGGGCACCCACTCGCCGTCGACGAGCCGGGTGAGGCCGCCGCAGTGGTCGGGATGCAGGTGGGTGCACACCACGACGTCGACCGACTCCGGCGGCACCAGCGCGGTGAGCCGGTCGAGGTAGTCGGTGCGGAAGTCGGCGTGCGCGGCGAGGACCGGACGGTGCTTGTCGTTGCCGTTCCCCGCGTCGACCAGCACGGTCACGTCGGAGGTACGCACCAGGTAGGTGGCGATCTGAAGGTCGAGGCGGCCGCAGGGGTCGAGCCCGGGGAAGAGCTCCTCGGGGGCGAAGGGCCAGTGTTCGAGCTCGACGACCCGGTCGACGGTGAGCGTGCCCAGGGACAGTGACATGGGGTTCATCCTCGGCCGACGAACGGCATCGTGGTGGCGGTGAGGGTGAGGAACTGCGTGTTGGCGTCCAGTGGCAGGCCCGCCATGAACCGGACGGCGTCGGCGACGTGGCGGGTGTCGAAGGTCGGTTCGGGCCGCACGGTGCCGTCGGCCTGGCGGGCTCCCGTGGCGAGGGTGCCGGTCATCGCGGTCGCGGCGTTGCCGACATCGAGTTGGCCGCAGGCGATCCCGTGGGGTCGGCCGTCGAGGGAGAGCGACCTGGTCAGGCCGGTGATGGCGTGCTTCGTCGCAGTGTAGGCGATGCTGCCGGGCCGGGGTGCGTGTGCGGAGACGGAGCCGTTGTTGATGATCCGCCCACCGTGCGGGGTCTGGGCCCGCATCGCCGCGAAGGCGGCGCGGGCGCAGAGGAACGCGCCGGTGAGGTTCACCTCCACGGTCCGGCGCCAGGCGGTCGGGTCGATCTCGTCCGGGCTGCCCGACGGGCCGAAGTCCCCGGCGTTGTTGACCAGCAGGTCCAGCCGGCCCCAGGCGCGGCGGACCGCCGCGAACAGGGCGTCGACCTGCGTCTCGTCGGTGACGTCGGCCGGCACGACGAGTGCGCCGCGCCGCTCCTGCGCGGTCTCCGCCAAGGCCTCGGGTCGCCGTCCTGCCAGCGCGACCCGCCATCCGTCGTCGAGCAGGGCGCGGGCCACGACCCGGCCGATCCCGGACCCGGCCCCGGTCACGATCGCGGTGCGGCTCAATGGTTGTCCCCGCTGACGAGCGCCCCGCGCCTGCCGCGCAGGAAGTCCAGGTCGGCGCCCCGGTCGGCCTGCTCCACGTGGTCTACGTAGAGCCGTTGCCAGCCGCCCTCGGACACCGGATCGGGGGCCTTCCAGGTTGCGCGGCGGCGGGCCAGCTCCTCGTCGGTGACGTCGAGGTGCAGGCGGCGGGCGGGGACGTCGAGCAGGACGACGTCCCCGTCCTGCACCAGCGCGAGCGGCCCGCCCGCGGCGGACTCCGGCGCCACGTGGAGTACGACGGTGCCGAACGCCGTGCCACTCATCCGGGCGTCGGAGATGCGGACCAGGTCCGTGACGCCGCGTTCGAGCAGGTAGCGGGGCAGGGGCAGGTTCCCGACCTCGGGCATGCCGGGGTATCCGCGGGGGCCGACGCCGGTGAGGACGAGCACGGAGTCCTCGTCGAGGGCGAGATCCGGATCGTCGATCCGGGCCCGGAAGTCGTCCATGCCGTGGAACACCGCCGCCCGCCCGCGGTGCACCAGCAACCCGGGGCTCGCCGCCGACGGCTTGATCACCGCGCCGTCCGGGGCGAGGTTGCCGCGCAGCACCGCGGTGCCCGCCCCGCGGGCCAGCGGGTGGGCGAGCGTGCGCACGGTCTCGCCGTCGGGCGGCGGGGCGTCCCGGTTGTTCTCGACGATCGAGCGACCGGTGACGGTGCGCGCGCTCGGGTCCAGCAGCGGCGCCAGCTCGCGGAGGACCGCGGGCGCCCCGCCCGCGGCGAAGAAGTCCTCCATGAGCCCTCGGCCCGACGGCTGCAGGTCGACCAGCAGCGGTATGTCCCGCCCGAACGCGTCGATGTCGTCGAGGGTCAGCGGCACCTCCGCGCGTCCGGCCAGTGCCAGCAGGTGCACGACCGTGTTCGTGGAGCCCCCGATGGCGGCGTTGAGCCGGACCGCGTTGGCGAAGGCCGCGCGGGTCAGGACGGCGGAGGGACGCAGGTCCTCACGGACCAGCCCGACGGCGCGCGCCCCGGTCTCGCGGGCGAGGACGCGGCGGCGGGAGTCGACCGCCGGGAGCGCGGCGTTGCCCGGCAGCGCCATGCCGAGCGCCTCGGTGAGACAGGCCATGGTCGAGGCGGTCCCCATGGTGTTGCAGTGCCCGGCCGACCGGGACATGCAGGACTCGGCCTGCCGGAACTCGGCCTCGGTCAGGGTGCCCGCCCGCACCTGTTCGGCCATCGCGAAGACGGCGGTCCCCGAGCCGATCGGCGCCCCGCGGAAGCGTCCGGTGAGCATCGGCCCTCCGGAGAGCACGATCGTGGGCAGGTCCACGCTGGTCGCACCCATGAGAAGGGCCGGGGTTGTCTTGTCGCAGCCGCAGAGCAGGACGACCCCGTCGAGCGGGTTGGCCCGCACCGACTCCTCCACCTCCATGCTCACCAGGTTGCGGAACAGCATCGACGTCGGCCGCAGGATGGTCTCGCCCAGCGACATCACCGGGAACTCCACCGGCACCCCGCCCGCCTCGCGCACCCCGAGCTTGACGTGCTCGGCGAGCTCGCGGAAGTGCCCGTTGCACGGTGTGAGCTCCGACCAGGTCGAGCAGATCCCGATCACCGGTCGACCGTCGAAGTCCGCGTCGGTGAAGCCCTGGTTGCGCAGCCAGGACCGGCCGATGAAGCCGTTGACCCCGGTCCCGCCGAACCAGTCCTGTGAGCGCAGCCGGGTCATGAGCCGATCCCCAGCAGCTCGCGGGCCTGCTCCGGGGTGGCGGGCTCGCACCCGTGGGCGCGCACCAGCTCGACCGCGTCGTGCACCTGCTCCAGGTTGGTCCGCGGGCGTCCGTCCGTGGCGAACGGGCTGTCCTCGATCCCGACGCGGACGTGCCCGCCCAGCAGGAGGGTGTCGGCCAGGGCCGGAGTGGGATCCGGTCCGCACACGGTGGTGGCGAACACCGCGCCCGGGGGGAGGGCCGCGATGAGCCCGCGCAGCACGGCGGGGGAGTAGGGCAGCGCGTTCTGGAACAGCTGGTGCTGGTTCAGCACCAGGTTGACCACGTGGGGGGCCGAGTCGAGATCGGCGAGCGCGGGCAGGTCCACGAGGAGGTTCGCGTGGTTGAAGACCTCCCACTCCGGCGTGGCACCCGCCTTCGCGATGCCCTCGGCGAGGGCCCGGGCGAGTCGTCGTGAGGTTCCCATTAGCACCTCGCCGTCCGGGCCATCGACATAGGACGTGATGGTGTCCAGTGTGAACGTGTCGGCGCCGGAGGCCAGGGCGGACAGCCGCATCTCCTCGTCCACGACCGGGCCGGCCTCGGTCTCCCGGCGCATGGCACCGGTGACCCCGCCCCCCGTCGAGTTGTTGACGACGACGTCGCAGCGGCCTCGGACCAGCGCGTTGGTCGCGCGGTAGACCTCGGGGTCGCAGGTCGCCGCGCCGTCGGCGGTCCGGGCGTGGAGCGCGGCCATGCTCGCCCCGGCCTCGGCGCAGCGGGCGACGTCCGCCGCGATCGCCTCCGGGGTCACCGGGACGTGCGGGTGCCGGTCGGGGGTGAGGAACCCCCCGGTCGGCGCGATGGTGACGATCACGGGGCGGCGGCTCACCGGGAGTCCGCCGCGGTCGCTCCGGCGCGCAGGAACATCGCCACCGTGCGCGCCCCCGGGTCGTCGACTCCGACGGCGTTGTCGCCCACGTAGCTGGCCCGGCCGCGACGGGCGCGGAGCCCGCCGGTGGAGTCGGCGCCGCGTTCGGCGGCGGACGCGGCCGCCTCGAGCGCTTCGGCCAGTGTGAGTCCTGTGCGGCCGGACAGGGCGGCGGCGGCCGGCGCGAGTGCGTCGACCATGGTCTTGTCACCCACCTCGGCCCCGCCGAGCCGTTGCACCACTCCGGCCCCGGCGCTCAGCCCGCGGCTCAGGCTCCCGACCGGGTCGGCCGGGTCGAGGGCGCGGGCCAGCTCGCGGAACCACATCCCGAAGAGCGGTCCGCTGGTGCCACCGGTGCCCAGGTACCCCTCGGCGAGGGCCAGCACGACATCGCCTGCGCCGGCGGGCGCGGTGGTGTCCAGTGTCCGGCGGGCGCGGCGCAGCGCGGCGCGCATGTTGTCGCCGAAGTCGCCGTCCCCGGCCCGCCGGTCGGCGTCGCCGAGCGCGGCGGCGTGGTCGAGCACCGCGGTCTCGAAGTGGCGGACCCAGGTCCGGGCCAGGAGGGTGTCGAGTGTCATCGGGTTCACCAGCTCAGTGCGGAGGTGTGGATGGGCGCGTCCCAGAGCCGGAGCAGCTCGTCGTCGGCGCGCACGAGGGTCACGGAGAGACCGGCCATGTCGAGCGCGGTCACGTAGGAACCGACCAGGGAACGGCTGAGCTCGACGCCGAGGGAGTCGAGCCGGGCGGCGAGCTCGCGGGCCGCGATCGCCAGCTCGAGACCGTGCGTGGCGCCCAACCCGTTGACGATCGCGATCACGCGGTCGCCCTTCCGCAGGCCGAGCGCGGCGACGACCGGGTCCGCGAGCAGACCCACGAGCTCGCGCGCGGGCTCGGCCTTGCGGACCTCGATCCCGCGTTCGCCGTGGATGCCGACGCCGAACTCGATCTCGCCCGGGCCGAGGGCGAACGTGGGCTCGCTCCGCCCGGGCGGCGTGCAGGCCCGGAAGCACAGCGCCAGCGACCGGGCGCGCTCGGCGACCCGCTCGGCGACGGCCGCCACCTCGTCGAGGTCCGCGCCCGCCTCGGCCGCCGCCCCCGCGATCTTCTCGACGGCCAGCACCGCCGCCGTGCCCCGCCTGCCGGGCCCCGAGTCCTCGGTGGCCAGGTCGTCGGCCACGAGCACGGAGCGCACCGCGATGCCCTCGTCGGAGGCGAGCTCGGCCCCGATGCCGAAGTTCAGCCGGTCCCCGGTGTAGTTCTTCACCACCAACAGCACCCCGCGTCCGCGGTCCACGGCTCGCACGGCGTCGCGCACCTGGAGCGCGGTGGGGCTGGCGAACACGGCCCCGGGCACGGCGGCATCGAGCATCCCGGGGCCGACGAACCCCGTGTGCAGAGGCTCGTGGCCGGATCCTCCGCCGGAGACCACGGCCACCTTGTCGACGAGCGGAGTACGCACGACGTGGGCCGGGTCGGGGATCACGGTGAGCCCCGGTTGCAGGCGCAGCCCCTCCAGCGCGTCGGCGACGGCGTCGTCCGGGTCGTTGAGCAGTGCGGTCATCGAGGTCCTTCCTCGCGTAGTCGGGCCACGGCGTCCTGCACGGTGTCGCCGACGGTGAGGCCCGCCGCCTCCGCCGTCCGATTGACGTGGGTGAGTACGCCGTTCTCCCAGGTGTCGCGGCCGTCGCTGATCCGGGCGGTCAGATGTCCCACGGCGCCGCCGGGGATGCCCGCCGCGTCGAGCAGCGCCAACCCGGCGACCCCGGCCTCGTCCTTGCCCACGCCTGCGTCGTTGAAGAAGACGGCGGCGCAGCGGGCCAGGACCGCTATCCGGCCGGACTCGGTGCCGCCGTTGGACGCGGCGACGAGGACCTCGCCCGCGTCGTCCCGCTCGGCCTGGGACATGCTGTCGAGGAGCTGGACCCGGCCCCCGGTCCGGTCCTCGACGGTCTGCCTCAGCATGCGGCGAGCCCGCCCGACAGGCGCTCGACGAGCGCGAGGAACTCGCGGCGCAGCGGGTTGCCGAGAACGACCCCCGCGGCGATCGCCGAGGCGTTGGCGACGCTGATCAGGCCGTTCTCCCAGGTGTCGGTGCCGTCTCCGATCCGGGCGCTGTCATGGCTCACGGCCACACCGAGGACGCCTGCGTCGTCCAGGGCGAGGAGACCGGCGACGCCGGCCCGGTCTTTCCCGATCCCCGCGTCGTTGCAGGCCACGGCGGCGACCCCGCACCGGCGGGCGTACTCGCCCGCGCTGGTGCCGCCGTGCGACCCGGTGACCACGAGGTGCCCGGCGAGGTCGGGGGTGAGGAAGGAGACGGAGTCGGTCACGGCGATGCGGAGGCCGTGCCGGCTGGCCACGCAGCGGACCTCGCCCGCGTGGTCGTCGACGAGCAACATCGGAGTCCTCTCAGGATGCGGTGAGTGCCGGCGCGCCGAGGATCCGGCGGGCCGCGACGGGATCGGCGACCTCGCGGCCCAGCCGACGGGCCAGGTCCGCGAGCTCGCGGACGAGCTCGGCGTTGGTCGGCAGGCCTCGGGACCGGTGGGGGTGGTCGCCCACCCCCACCGCCAGGTGCCCGCCCCGGCGGATCACCTCCGGTGCGAGCGTGAGCACGTCGGCCCGATGGGCGGACACGACCCACGCACGGGCACGTTCGGGCAGGAACGCCAGATGGGCGTCGAGCCCTGCCCGGGTGGCGGGATGCGCGGGGAGGAACTCGGGCCCCCCGAGCACCAGCTGCACGACCGCCGGGCCCGGCCACGCCGCGAGGTGCGCGTCGATCGTGCGGCTCCACCCGACGGTGAAGCTGGCCAGCCAGGGGACGAGGCCAGACCCGGCCGAGGCCGCCAGCAGGGCCGTCACCGTCGCCGTCGGGGTGACGAGGACGCGGTCGCCGGACTCGAACGACGCGGTGCTCGGGTCGTAGCGGTCCATGGCCGCCGACCCGGCGTCGATCACCAGGAAGTCGGAGCCCGCGTCCGGCACGCGCTCGCCGGCGGTCCCACGGGCGAGCGCGGGAGCGAGCAGCACCTCACACCGCGCCCGGATCGCCGCGGCGGTCGCCGTGTACGCCGCAGGCGAGTGGTCGGGGGCGCCGTCGGCGGTCCGGGCGTGGAAGTGCACCACGCTCGCGCCCGCCGTGGCGCAGGCCTCGACGTCGGCCGCGATCTCGTCCGCGGTGAACGGCACGTGGGGGTTGGGGTCGCGCGGCGTGTTCTCGTTCGGGTTCACCACGATCACGAGCGGGTCCATGTCGCCTCCTCGAGCCCGGCGGTCGCTGCGGGAACCCGCCAGCCCGGGCCCGCGGTCTGGCCGCCGTCGACCACCCACGTCTGTCCGGTCACGAAGCTCGCCTCGGGTCCCGCCAGGAAGGCGATCACCGCCGCGATCTCGGCGGGACTGCCGTAGCGGCCGAGCGGTATGGCGTCCAGCACGGCACGGCGGACCTGCGGCGGCTGGGCCGCGGCGACGAGCGGGGTGTCGGTGGCGCCCGGAGCCACGCAGTTCACCCGGATCCCGGCCGCCCCCAGCTCGAGCGCGAGGACCGAGGTCAGCGCGACCACGGCGGCCTTGGACCCGGCGTAGGCGGCGCGGTGCTGCCCGCCGCGCAGACCCGAGACCGAGGAGACCGTGACCAGCGATCCGCCTCGGTCCCGGGCCAGCATCAGGCGTGCGGCGGCCCGGCACACCAGGAACGTGCCCACCACGTTCACGTCGAAGGTCTCGCGCAGGTCGGTGACGGCCGCGGCGGTCGCCGCGTCGTTGCGGACGATTCCCGCGCACGTCACGACGGCGTCGAGGCCGTCGGCGATCCGGTCGGCGCGCAGACCGGCGGCGTCGACCGCGGCCTCGTCGGTGACCTCGAGCGCCATCGGGTGCAGCCGGGCGTCGTCGGGCAGCCGGTCCAACGCCCGGTCGTCCCGGTCCGCGGCGACGACCGTCCAGCCGTCGGCGAGCAGCCGGGTGGTGGTGGCCAGCCCGATCCCGGAGGCGGCACCGGTCACGAGCGCGGTCCGCACGGGCGGCGTCGTCCGGGCGGTCATCGGGCTCGCTCCAGGAGCGTCGCCATGTCCCGTACCGGGTCCGCTCCGGTCCAGCCCTGCGCGGCGGCCGCGACCGCGGCGAAGAGCGCCCCCTTGGCCCCGGCCGTCTCCGACAGCTCGACCATCGTGCCGGGGTGGGCCTGTTCGTGCAGGTAGACGAACCGCTCGTCGGAGCGGCCGCTGCCGCTGCAGCCCTCCTGGGACACGGTCATCCCGCGCTCGGTCGCGACGCGCAGCGCGGCGTCGAAGTCGGCGGGCCAGAACGCCACGTGCTGCAGGCCCTCCCGACCCGCCCGGCGGAAGTCGCGGAAAGCGGAGGGATGGTCGTCGAGAGGCTGGATCAGCTCGATCTGGATGCCGCCACTCTGGGCGAGTGCCACGGAGATCGCGGCGTCGCTGGGTTCGCCGCGGTAGCGGAAGCCCTGCAGCGGCTGCCGGGCGATCCGGAAGAAGGGGCCCACACCGAGCACGGTCGTCCAGTGCGCCAGGGCGGCGTCGAGGTCCGCGACGACGTAGCCGTTCTGGCGGATCGGGCCCCACACGGCG
Source organism: Pseudonocardia sp. WMMC193 (assembly GCF_021728735.1). Classification (NCBI taxonomy): domain Bacteria; kingdom Bacillati; phylum Actinomycetota; class Actinomycetes; order Pseudonocardiales; family Pseudonocardiaceae; genus Pseudonocardia; species Pseudonocardia sp. WMMC193. The sequence continues at coordinate 526,869 of NZ_JAKKDO010000003.1, forward strand.
TTCACGCCGAGGCTCCGACCGCGCGCCGGGTGGCCCGCTTGAGCCCGAGGATGAGCAGCGCGGCGATCGCCATCGCGGCCCCGAACGCGGCGATCGCCAGACCGAAGCCGCCGGTCGCGTCCTTGATCAGCCCGGCGACCTGCGGGCCGAAGTAGCCACCGAGGTTGCCCATCCCGTTGATCACGCCGAACCCGGCGGCGAGCGCCGCGCCGGTGAGGAAGCTGGCGGGGATGGTGATGAACACGGCCATGGCCGTGTAGAGGCCGATCCCGGCGATGCAGAACCCGGCGACGGCGAGCGGCGGCACGCTGATCGACAGCGCGGCGAGGAGGAACCCGACCGCGGCGGTGACCGCCGCGGCGAAGAAGTGCCAGCCTCGCTCGCCGGTCCGGTCCGAGTGCCGCATCCACCACACCATGGGGCCGATCGCGAGCAGTGGCGGGAGCGCGGCGACCCAGCCCACGGCCGTCGTCGTCATGCCGAAGCTCTTCAGCATCTGCGCGATCCACAGCTGGTAGCCGTTGAGGCTGAAGGTCACGCAGAGGAACACCGCCACCAGCAGCAGCACCCGGGGCTCGGCGAGACCACGCCGGAAGGAGTGCTTCTCGTGCCCGACGGTCTCGCGGTCCTGGTTCTCCAGGGTCCGGCTCAGCCAGGCCCGTTCGGGTGGGGTGAGGAAGCCTGCCTCCGACGGGGTGTCGCGCAGCCGGAGGAAACAGGCGCCGGCCATCAGGACGGCCGGGACCCCGGTGAGGATGAAGATCCAGCGCCAGCCGGAGAGACCCAGGAGGCCGTCCAGGGCGAGCAGGTGGGTCATGATCGGGGTGCCGAGACCGGACAGGCAGATGAACGTGACGATCCACGACATCGCCATGCCGCGGCGGGCGTGCGGGAACCACCGGGAGACGAAGTACAGCATCCCGGGGGAGAAGCCCGCCTCGGCGACGCCCAGCAGGATCCGCATGACCGCGAGGCTGGTCGCGCCCTGGACGAACGCCGTGCCGATGGTGACCAGGCCCCAGGTGAGCATGATCCGGGAGATCCACTTGCGGGCACCGACCTTGGAGAGCACCCAGTTGCTGGGCGGCTCGCAGATCGTGTAGCTCCAGAAGTAGACGCCGGCGGCGAAGCCGAATGCGGTGGCCGAGATCCCCAGCTCGTCGTTCATGGTCAGGGCGGCGACGCCGATGTTGAGCCGGTCCAGGTAGAGCACGATGTAGCAGACCCCGATGAGCGGCAGGAAGTGCCGCGCGACCTTGCGGACGACTGCCGCTCCGTCGACCGGTGGGCCGGTCTCGACGGGTTCCGATGGCGCCGGGGACAGGGCGCCGCCGCCGTGGTGCTGTTCGGGTCCGAGCACGGTATCCACCTCGATACTGGCCGCAGGAGTACGGGACGAGCGTGGCGGAATGCTGGACCCCGGCGGCGGCGGGCTCAATGCCCGTGTTCGGGTCATCCGAACGGTCCCGCCCGTTCCGATCATCGGGACGGCAGGGTGGACGCGGGGCGGGCAGCGGTCCGAGACTGGGCGTGTGTGTCCCGCTCATCGAGACGAGGGTGAGATCAGCGGCGTCGGTCGGGCCGTCGCCGTCCTCAAGGAGTTCCGCGGCGGCGCGCGTTCCCTCGGGGTCTCCGCGCTCGCTCGGCGCACGGGCCTGCCCAAGGCGACGGTGCACCGGCTGCTCAACGAGATGGCGCGCGTCGGACTGCTCGAACGGGTCGGCACCGACTACCGCCCCGGCCTGCTGCTCTTCGAGCTCGGTCAGCTCGCACCGTCGAGCCGCACCCTGCACACGGCGGCACGGCCGCACATGGCGGTGCTGCACGAGGCCACCGGGCACAACGTCGGGCTGGCGGTCCTGCAGGACCGCGACGTCGTCTACGTGGAGATCCTCCGCGGCCGCATGGCGCCCCGGCTGCCGCAGCGGACCGGCGGACGCTGGCCCGCGCACGCCAGCTGCTCGGGCAAGGCGATGTTGGCGCACGCCCCCGCCGCGCTCCTGGACGATGTGCTGGCGGGCCCGCTGCCCGCCCTCACCCCGCAGACCATCGTCGACCCCACCGAGCTCCGCCGCGAACTGGACCGGATCCGCCGCACCGGGACCGCGTTCGATCGCCAGGAGTCCTTCCCGACCGTGACCGGAGTGGCGTCGCCGCTGCTCGACGGTGACGGCACGGTCGTCGGTGCGCTGTCCATGTCCGGGCTCGCCGGACGGATCAACCTCAGTCGGCTCGACGCGGCGGTGCGGACCACGGCACTCGCCATCAGCCGCGACATCGCGGAGGCCGAGCTGATCGTGCGGCCGGTGCTGCGGCGGGCGTGAGGGCCGGGTCGTGCCAGTCGCCGACCGGCCGGTGTCCGCCGGACTCGGCGAGGCCCTCGCTCCACGACCCCGGGACGGCGGCTCGCTAGGCTGTCGCGATGAGTGATGGCCCTGCCGTCGCGATCGTCGAACGTCTGCTGGAGAACCGCGAGACGTTCATCGCCGCTCTCATCGGCGAGATGCGCACGCGGATCCCCGAGCTCGACCACGACGCCGCGATCGTGCGGCTGCTCGAGGCGAGCGTGTCGGAGAACGTCGTGGGCGGGGTGAACTCGCTGATCCGGGACGTGGACGCCGGTTCGGTCGACGCGCCCGACTCCGCGCTGGCCTACGCCCGGGCGCTGGCCCGCAACGGGGTGCCGTTGTCGGCGCTCATCCGGGCCTACCGAGTGGGGCACGCCCGCTTCACCGATCTCGTCTTCCAGTCCGGTGAGCAGGTCCCGGGTGAGGTGCGGGTCGAGGTGCTGGCCCGCCTGCTGCGCCGCAGCACGGCCTGGCTCGACGAGGTCACCTCACAGGTGGTGCGGGCCCAACCGCAGGTTCCGGTTCGGCCCGGCCGCGTTCAAGGTCGACTTCGCCGTCGAGGGCGGCGTGCCCTGGACCGCCCCCGAGGCGCGCCGGGCCGGCACCGTCCACGTCGCGGGCAACGCGGCCGAGGTCGCCTCGATCGAGCGCGAGGTTCACGCCGGGCGCATGCCGCAGCGCCCCTTTGTGCTCGTCGGGCAGCAGTACCTCGCCGACCCCAGCCGCTCCGCGGGCGACATCCACCCGCTCTGGGCCTACGCCCACGTCCCCCGCGGCTGGACCGGTGACGCCACCGAGGCCATCACCGCCCAGATCGAGCGGTTCGCGCCCGGGTTCCGGGACCGCATCGTCGCCACCACCAGCACATCGCCCGCCCGGTTCGCGGCCGACAACCCGAATTTCGTCGACGGCAACATCCTCACCGGCGCCAAGGACCTGCGCCAACTCGTCTTCGGACCCCGCACCACCCTTCAGCCCTACGACACGGGTCTCCCCAGACATTTCCTGTGCTCGGCCGCCACCCCGCCCGGTCCCGGCGCCCACGGGATGGGCGGCGCCCACGCGGCGCACCGCGCACTCCGTCACCTCCGACGGTCCTGACGCCTCAACCCTCCCTCCGGCCCCGAGCGGAAAGCCGATGCCACCATCGACATGGTCGACGAACAACCGCCACCGGCGCCTGCCCGGCAACGGCACAGTGACCAGCACGCCGTCGAGGTGCTCTACCGCCGCCATCGCGACGCGGTGTTCCGGTATATCTCGCGGCAAGTGTCCGACCATGCCACCGCCGAGGACCTGACCAGCGAGACGTTCCTGCGGGCGCTGCGGTCGTTCCACGCGTTCGACCCGGCACGAGGCGAAGTCGGGGGCTGGCTGCACACCATCGCCCGCAACCTCGTCCGCACCTTCTACTCCTCGGCCCGCTCGCGCCGGAAGGTTCTCCACGACCAGGAGATCGAGCGGCCCGACCCCGGCCGCTCGCCGGAGGAGATCTGTCTCGGCAGCGAGGAGACCGCCGTCCTGAGGATCTTCCTCGCTCGGCTCACCCCCGACCAGCGGGCCTGCCTCGTGCTGCGGTTCTACGACGGCCTCACCGTCGACGAGACCGCCGCACGGCTCGACCGCCGACCCGCCACCGTCAAGCACCTGCAGTATCGAGCGGTCCGCAGCCTTGCCAACGCCTTCGCGACGTACGTCTGAGGGGCGCGCAGCAGGACGGCGCCGGTGCCAGGCTGCCCGCCGCTCGCGACCGCGATCGTGGACGTCCCGATATCGTTCGGCACGGTCCGCCGCTCGACGGTGGAGAAGCAGCCGTCTGTCGGCCCGGCGGGGCACGTTTTGGGGCACACTTACGTCCGATCGCCGGTCCGCGGGTTGACCACGGCTGATCAGCAAAAGCAGCTCTGACCAGCAGGGTAGACTCTCCGCGATCATGGCGGGCGGTGCCACGGGGGACCCGTCAGGCCGTCGGTTCGAGCCCGACCTGCCCCACGGACTTCAGTATTGCGGCAGCTCAGGAAGGGTTCTCTGGACGGTTCACGTTGCTGGAAGATCAAAAGAGACTGATGTCGGGGTCAGTGGCTGCGCGCAGATCCGCAGTGTCATGCCCCGGTCAGTTCGCCGAAGTAGGCGTCGATCCGCTCCGGGCTCAGCGCGTGCTCGATCACGGTGAGGGCGGCGCCACGGATGCCGGCATCGTCGCCGAGGCGGGACTGTTCGAGCGTCAGGGCCCGTGCGGAGGTGGGGAGGGCGTTCTTGTAGATCGCCTCGTGCATTCCAGCGAGGAACTGCTCGCCCGCGTCGACGAGGTAGCCCCACACTGTGACGACGTCCGGGTTCAGGAGATTGATCGCGGATGCGACGACCTCGCCGATCTGGACGCCCGCGTCCCGCACGGCTTCGAGGGCGTCCACCACGCCACGGCTGGCGAGCGCGGTGACGTCTCGGGCGGTGTGGGCGTCGTGGCCTTTCGCTCGTAGCGCGGAGGCCAGGACTGCGCCGCCTGCGACCGTGTTGAGGCAGCCGCGGCTCCCACACGCGCAGGGACCGGTGGCGCCTGCGATCTTCGAGTGCCCGATCTCGCCGAAGAGGCCACCCGCACCGCGCACGACCTCGCCGTTGATCACCAGACCTGCGGCCACCACAGTGCCGACCTTGAGGCAGAGCAATGTCGTCGACTGGGGCCAGGACGTGCGGTGCTCGCCGACGGCGAGATAGTTGACGTCTCTGTCGGTGAACACCGGACAGTCGAACCGCCCGGCCAGGCGTGCCGTGATCGCATCGCCGTCCCACGGCACTCCGCCGCCCCCGTTGCGGGCGGCGATCTCGATGTCGCCCGGGAGTCCGATGCCGACTCCGTGCACTCGGCGTCGGCCGCCGACGGCGTCCAGGCCCGTGGTGAACCGGTCGGCGAGCATGGCGCTGACGGCGTCCGGGCCCTCGGCCACGTCGAGATGGACCTGGTCGATCCACAACACCTCGCCGGCGAGATCGGTCACGGCGGTGAGGGTGCCGCTCATGCCGACCTGGGCGGCGAGAGTGACCCCGGCTCCTCCGTTGAACGCCAGCCTGCTCGCCGGGCGCCCGCGCCCGGACGAGGTCTCCCCGTCGGCGACCACCAGATCGTGTCGCATCAGCAAGTCGAGGCGTTCGGTGACCGTGGACCGGGCGACCCCCATCGTCGTGGCCAGCTCGGTCGTGGTGGTGGCCACGCCGCGCCGCACCAGGTCGAGGACTTCGCCCGTGCGAGCGACACGGGGCGGCGCCGCGAGCGTGAGGCGCCCGGCGCTCGTCACGGATCGGTTCACACACGCACTATACGTCGACTCGATATCGCCGTACAGCCTATTGACAGCGATCGTCGCCGTCTTTACGTTGCTCATCGACATAAAGAGCGTGGTGCCGGTCACTCCCGGCGGAACGGAAGAGGGCGATGACAGGATTCGACAGGGCGGCGGTGGTCGACCGGCTGCGTGGCCAGGTGGCAGCGGGCCGGGCGATCGTCGGCGCCGGTGCGGGGACGGGCATCTCGGCCAAGTTCATCGAGCGCGGCGGCGCCGACCTGATCATCATCTACAACTCCGGCCGTTTCCGGATGGCCGGGCACAGCTCGATGTGCGGCCTGCTGGCTCTGGGGGATGCGAACCAGATCGTCATGGAGATGGGCGAGCGCGAGGTGCTTCCCGTCGTGCGGGACACCCCCGTCATCGCGGGCGTCAACGGAACCGACCCCACCCGCCGGATGGACACCCTGCTCACCGCGCTCCGGGACGCCGGGTTCTCCGGGGTCAACAACTTCCCGACCGTCGGGCTGTTCGACGGGCGGATCCGCCAGGAGCTCGAGGCGTCCGGGATGGGCTTCGAACGCGAGGTCGAGATGATCCAGACGGCCCACGAGCTGGGCCTCTTCACGATCGTCTACGTGTTCACGCCGGAGGAGGCCAAGGCGATGGCCGCGGTCGGGGCCGACGCGGTGATCGCACACATGGGCCTGACGGTCGGTGGCAGCAACGGCATGGACACCGACGGCGCCTTCAGCCTCGAGGACTCCGTCGGTCGGGTACAGGCGATCGGCGACGCGGCGCTGCGGGAGAACCCGGAGGTCGTCGTGCTCTGCCACGGCGGCCCGATCGCCGAACCGGAGGACGCGGCCTACGTCATCGCGCGGACGAACGCCGTCGGGTTCGTCGGAGCCTCCAGTATGGAGCGGCTGCCGGTGGAGGTCGCGCTGACCGACACCACTGCGGAGTTCAAGAACATCCCGGTCGGAGGAGTCGCATGACGGACCTGTCGGACACCTTCGACTGGGCCGCGGTGGGGGAGGACCTCGCCGGGTCGGTCACGCTCGTCGCGGGTGGCGCCCGCGGCACCGGCAGGCTGGTCGCATCGAACCTGCTGCGTCTCGGCGCGCGGGTCGCGGTCGTGGACCTCGACCCCGGACGTGTCGCGGAGGTCGAGAAGGACTTCTCGGAGTACGGCGACCGCTTCCTGGGTCTGTCGGGCGACTGCACCGTGCGGTCGGACATGCAGGACACGGCAGCACAGGTGGCTGAGCAGTTCGGCGCCCTCACCGGGCTCGTCTACTGCGCGGGGGCCTACCGCGCGCAGCGCCCGACCCTGGAGGTCGACGCCGACGAGTGGGACCTCATCCTCGACTCCAACCTCAAAGGCGCGTTCCTGACGGTGCAGGCCGTCGTGCCCCAGCTGCAACGCGCAGGCGGCGGCGCGATCGTGGCGATCTCGTCGCTGGCCGGCCGCACCTCGAGCCCGTTCCTGGGCTGTCACTACTCCGCGGCCAAAGCAGGGGTGCTGGGGCTGATCCGGCACGTCGCGAAGGAGTTCGGCCCGACCGGGATCCGGGCGAACTCGCTGTGCCCCGGCGGGATCGTCGGGGACCGGATGAACGACCTGCTCACCGAGCTGCACCGGGAACAGGACCTCGTCGAGCTCGCCAAGCAGACGCCGCTGGGGCGCAACGTGCACGAGCAGGACGTGGTGGGGGCGGTGCTGTTCCTGCTCTCCGACCTGTCGCGGTTCGTCACCGGCGCCACGGTGGACGTCAACGGCGGCATTCTGACCGTCTGAAGCTGGAGGTGTGAGCTCATGTCCACTGTCGCACTGCTCACCGCCCTGGACACCAAGGCGGCCGACGCCGCCTACCTGCGGGACCGCCTGCACGCCGCGGGGCATCGGGTGTTGCTGGTCGACGTCGGGGTGCTCGGCGAACCGGGCGTCGTCCCGGACGTCACCCGCGACGCGGTGGCGCGCGCCGCGGGCACCGACATCGTCACCCTGCGCGCGCGGGCCGACCGCGGCCACGCTGTGGCGATGATGGCCGCCGGTGCCACCGCTGTGGTCCTCGACCTGTCCGGCCGGGTCGACGGCTTCATGGCGATCGGGGGCGGCGCGGGCACCACGATCGGCTGCGCGGCCCTGCGCGAGCTGCCCTTCGGCGTGCCGAAGGTCGTGCTGACCACGGTCGCGGCGGGAGACACCGCCGGCTACCTCGGCACCAGCGACATCGTGTTGGTTCCGTCCGTCGTCGATGTCGCGGGCGTCAACCGGATCAGCGCCCGGACCTACGCCCTGGCAGCGGACGCGTTGTCCGGCATGGTCGACGGCCTGGCGAGACCCACCCCGGTCGCCGAGGATCGCCCCGTCGTCGCGGCGTCGATGTTCGGCGTCACCACCCCGTGCGTGACTCGGGCCCTGGAGCAGCTCGAACGGGCGGGCTGCGAGGTCCTGGTCTTCCACGCCACCGGCGCCGGAGGCCGGACGATGGCCCGGCTCGTCGCGGAGGGTCGCGTCGACGCCGTGCTCGACCTCACGACGACGGAGTGGGCTGACGAGATCGCAGGCGGCATCCTCTCGGCGGGCCCGGACCGGCTGACCTCGGTCGACGTGCCGCAGGTCGTGTCCTTGGGTGCCACCGACATGGTCAACTTCGGCTCGCCGGAGACTGTTCCGGCCCAGTACGCCGGCCGCCTCCTGTACCGGCACAACCCGCAGAACACCCTGATGCGGGTCTCGCCCGAGGAGGCCGAGCGGATCGGCGCCGCACTCGGTGCCGCGCTTGCGAGTGCCACCGGGCCGACCGTCCTCCTCATCCCGTTGCGTGGAGTCTCGGCTCTCGACGCGCCCGGCGCCGCCTTCGAGGACCCCGTGGCCCGCATCGCGCTCGTCGACGCGGTGCGGGCCCGGTTGGGCGGCTCGAGCGTGTGCGTCGAGGACCACGACCTGCACCTGAACGATCCCGCCTTCGCCGACCTGGCTGCGAGCCGGGTCCTCCAGCTACTCGAGGAGAAACCGATGACCCACGCCGTCGAGAAGGCCCGGTCATGACCGCGCTGCGCGTGGCCGTGGTCGGACCCGGCCGCATCGCCGTCGCCCACCTGGACGCGATCAACGCCGCCTCGGACGTCGCCCGACTCGTTGCCGTCTCCGGGCTGCCGGCGGAGCACGACCGCACGCAGGCCCTCGCCGCCCGGTTCGGCGCCGAGCGGACCGAAGACGACGTCCGGGCGATCACCGAGGCCCAGGACATCGATGCCGTGGTCCTCACCGTGCCGAACCACCTGCACGCGCCGCTCGCCACCGAGCTCCTCGCCGCGGGCAAGCACGTGCTCGTCGAGAAGCCTCTCGCCACGACGGCGGCCGACGCCGACCTCATGATCGACGCCGCGGACCGCCATGACCGGACCCTGATGGTCGCGCAGTGCCGGCGTTTCTTCCGTGGCGCGCAGCTCGCCAAGCAACGGATGACCGGGCTCGGCGGCCCCGTGACCGTGGTGCACCACCTGGGGGTGTTCGCCGAAGGGGCGGCGGCGAGTTGGTGGCGTTCGGCCGCGGACACCGGCGGTCTGGCGATCGGGCTGAACGGGCCGCACGTCGTGGACACGATGACCTGGCTGATCGGTGCCCAACCCGTGCGCGTCTACGCCCGCACCCGACGACTGCGCGACCACTGGGAAGGCGAGGACGAGGCTGTGCTCGTGATCGACTACGCCGACGGCAGCCTCGGTACCGGCTACCTCTCGGTCAACGCGCGAGTACCGGTCAACGACCGCTGGATCACCGGCCCCGACGCGACCTTGCGGCTCACCGACGACCGCACGCTCCACCAGGACGGTACGTGCCTGCTGGAGGAACCGGTCACCCCTTACATCGAGGGTGACAGCGCCTTCCGGGCCCAGTTCCGGGAGTTCGCCGAGGCCGTCCTGGACAAACGCGAGCCACTCGCCTCAGCTCGTGAGGTCCGGTCCGTCTCGGCGGTACTGGAGGCGGCGCTGCGGTCCGCCGACACCGGCCTCCCCGTGGACCTCGCATGAGACACCCTCTGTCAACCTTCGGGTCAGGCGGCTCGGCCGAGGGCTCGGTTGCGGTTGGCGACGTGGACGGCCTCGTCGTAGAGGACACCTCGGGTCAGGCAGTGCCAGAGGATCTCCAGCCAGCGGTTCCCCAGGGCCCGCAGCGCGTTGTGGTGACTCTTTCCGGCAGCGATCTTCCCGTCGTAGAACTCCCGCGCCCAGCCGCTTCGAGTAAGGCTGCAGAACGCCCATTGGTGCACGGCGTCACCGAGGTATCTGTTGTGCGCCAGGCGTCTCGCGACGACGAAGTCGCTTTTTCCCGAGCGTCGGGTGACCGGGGCTCGACCGGCATAGCACTGCAGACCGTTCGGAGAGTCGAACTGCCCGAGGTGCTCACCGATCTCACCGGCGACCCGAGCTGCGAGTCTGTCTCCCAGGCCGGGGAAGCTCAGGTAGATGTCCCCGCCCGGGAAGGCCTTCCCCGGGTCGGGCTCCTCCACGGTGTGATCACGCCGGGTTCGCCGCCCTCCCAGGAGCAGCTCACCCATGCGCTGTTCCCAGCCGCGGCGGGCCTCGTGCAGGGCGAGGAGCTGGACCGCGGCCAGCCGGATCCCGGCGGCCTTGGCGCGCACGAGGTAGTCCCGCGTGGGCAGCGACGGCACGGTCAGAGCGGCGGTGACCCGGTCGGCGAAGCGGCCGGGCCAACCGTGCCGGCCGGCGCGGGCGAACGCCTCGAGCTCGTCGCGGGTCGCAGCGGCGAGCTCGTCCTGGGTCGGCCAGCGCTCCAGCAGTCGCAGCACCGTCGGAGCACCGAGGTCCTTCCCGGCAATGATCAGCGCGGCGGGGTAGGTGGTCTGCAGGTCGGCTCGGAGCCGGTTGAGCAGGCGGCGTTGGTCACGGGCGGCGCGTTCGTCGTCGCGGCCGATTGCGCGCAGCTCGCCTGCGATCGGCCCGTGCGGGACCAGCGTCTTGAGCACGGCGTGGCGGTCGAGCGCCAGCAGACAGCAGATCCTCGCGTCCTCGGCGTCGTCCTTCTTCCGCGCCGGGCCGCGGCGGCGGGCCACCAGGTCCGGGTTGACCGGCAACACGGTGAACCCGGCGTCGAGCAGGGCTTCGACGAGCAGCCCGTGGCGGGTCTCGATGACCACCCGGACCTCGGCCGGGTCGGGCTCCAGGCGCAACGCACGCTCGACCAGAGCAGCGACACCGTCCGGTCCGTGCGCGATCCGGAACTGCTCGACCACGCCTTTCTCCACCGTGCCGAGGGCGACGTCATGAAACTCCTCAGCCCAGTCGATGCCGATTCCCAGCACCCGCTTCTCTCCTTCCGCCGATCACATTCTGCTCGCTGTGCTCGGCGGACCGGGAAGGCGCTGCGTCGTGCTGATGAACCAGTCCTCGCGGGACCACACCCTCCTGGACATCAGACCTTCGCCGGGGCCCGGCAGGGGCGCCGTCTCATGCCAGTCCTCAAGGGACAAGCGCCGAAAGCGCTCCCTGCCGGGAACCACCGTGCGAAAGGAAGGTAGAGCCATCAGCGCCCCGGCGCCCGCCGGTCGCGGGCTGGGCCGCATCGTCACCGCGAGCGCCGCGGGCATGACGCTGGAGGCCTACGACTTCCTGCTCTACGGGTCCGCCGCGGCACTGGTTTTCAACAAACTCTTCTTCCCCAGTGACGACCCGCTCGTCGGCACCATGCTGGCCTTCCTGAGCTACGCCCTCGGCTTCTTCGCCCGACCGCTCGGCGGCATCGTGTTCGGGCACTTCGGTGACCGGATCGGGCGCAAACCGTTGCTGATCGTGAGCCTCGTGCTGATGGGCGTCGCGACGTTCGCGATCGGCCTGCTCCCCACCTACACCGTCCTCGGCGTCTGGGCCGCGGTCCTGCTCTGCACGCTTCGGCTGATCCAGGGTTTCGCCCTGGGCGGTGAGTGGGGCGGGGCGATGCTGCTGGTCGCCGAACGTGTCGACGGGCGCCGCCGTGGCTTCTGGACCGGTGTCGCCGAAGCCGGTATCCCGCTGGGGAACCTGCTGGCCACTGCGATCCTGGCCGTGCTCGCGGCGGTCCTGGACGAGGCGCAGTTCCTCTCCTGGGGCTGGCGCATACCGTTCCTGCTGTCCGCTGTCCTGCTCATCGTCGGGTTCTGGGTGCGACGCAGAGTCTCCGACGCGCCGCTGTTCCACGAGGCTCGGCCGACGAAAGCACCTGCGGTCGAGGCGCTACGTCGCTTCCCCCGCCAGGTCCTGACCTGTTGCGCGGTGCGACTGACCGAGAACATCGCCTACTACGTCGTCACGGCATTCGTGATCGTCTACGTCGTGGAGCACACCGGCGGCAGCTCCGCGGTCGTGCTCGGTGCCCTGGTCGTGGCCAACCTGGTGCAGCTGGTCGCGACGCCGGCATTCGGTGCGGTGTCCGACCGCGTCGGCCGCAGACCGGTGCTGGTGCTCGGCGCCGTCGGCACCGGCGCCTGGGCCTTCGCCTTCTTCCCGCTGCTGGACACCGGCAGCCCGGCACTCATCGCGACGGCGATGGTGGTGGGGCTGGTCTTCCACTCGGCCCTCTACGGGCCGCAGGCGGCGTTCTTCGCCGAGCAGTTTGACACCGACGTGCGCTACTCCGGCATGTCGCTCAGTGCCCAGCTGCCGACCCTGGTCGGCGGCTCCATCGCCCCGTTCATCGCCACCGCGCTCCTGGCGGCCTTCGGCACCGGCACCGCCGTCGCGGTCTACGTGCTCGCCTCCGCCGTGCTCACCACGGTCGCGGCCCTGCTCGCGCACGAGACCCATCGCCGTGACCTCGCCGTGCCCCTGCACCCCGTCCCCGAAAGGACCCCGTCATGACAGGACGTCTCGAGGGCAAGGTCGCCCTCGTCTCCGGCGCCGCCCGGGGCCAGGGCCGCTCGCATGCCGTCCGGCTCGCCGAGGAGGGCGCGAACATCGTGGCATTCGACGTGTGTCGCACCCTCGACACCGTCGAGTACCCGATGGGGACTCCCGAGGAGCTCAAGGAGACCGTTCGACTCGTCGAGCAGTTGGACCGGCGGATCCTCGTCCGGGAGGCGGACGTGCGAGACGGCGCCGCCGTGGGGGAGCTCGTCGCCGAGGCCGTGGCCGAGTTCGGCCGGCTGGACGTGGTGTGTGCCAATGCCGCGATCACCGGTTTCGTCGAGAACACCTGGTCGATCACCGACGCGCAGTGGACTGAGATGATCGGGGTCAACCTCACCGGGGTGTTCACCACGGTGCGGGCCGCCGCCCCCGCGATGATCGCAGCCGGCAACGGGGGATCGATCGTGATCACCAGTTCCAGTGCAGGCACCAAGGGCATGGTCAACCTCGGGCACTACAGCGCTGCGAAGCACGCCGTCGTCGGGCTGATGCGGACCCTGGCCAACGAGTTGGCCCCGCACATGATCCGGGTCAACACCCTGCACCCGACCGGGGTGAACACACCGTTCATCAACAACGACCACATCCGTGGCTTCATCGAGGCCAACCCGAGCTGGGCGGCCAACATGGCCAACGCCCTGCCGATCGAACACGTCGAACCGGTCGACATCTCCAACGCGATCGTCTGGCTCTCCTCCGACGAGGGCCGATACGTCACCGGTGTCTGCCTGCCGATCGACGCCGGCTTCGCCCAGCGCTGACACCGCACACCAGGAAGGCACACCCATCATGGACGTCCCCCACGCCGACGAGCTGTTCGTCGGGAGCCGCTGGACGGCCCCGCGGTCCGACGAGCGTGCCGACGTGCGCTCCCCGTTCACCACCCGGGTGATCCGCACCCTGCCCCGGCCGACGATCGCCGACGCGGAGGCCGCCGTCGCCGGCGCCGCCGCCGCGTTCGACGCCTGGAACGCGCTCCCGATCACCGAGCGGCACCGAGCGGTCGCCCGGTTCGGTGCCGGTCTCGACAAACGGATCGACGACATCAACCGGCTCTGGGCCCTCGAGGCCGGAATGCCGCTACGCAACGGCCAGGACCTCACCTCGTCAGCCTCCGAGCTGTGGAACAAGGCGCTCGACGACGCCCTGACCGCTCCGTGGGTCGAGACCCGTGACACCTGGATGGGTGCGGTCGAGGTCCGACACGAGGGCATCGGCCCGACCGTCGGGATCGTGGCCTTCAACGGCCCGCACATGCAGTTCGCCCTGGCCATCATCCCCGCTCTGCTCGCGGGAAACACGATGATCATCAAGCTGCCGCCGGAGAACCGACTGCTCGGCTACGTCTTCGCCGACGCCGCGGCCGAGGCCGACTTCCCGCCCGGGGTGCTGAGCATCCTGGCGGGCGACGCCGACGTCAGCCAGTACCTCGTCGGCCACCCCGACGTCGCCGCGGTGCACTTCACCGGCGGCACCGAGGTCGGCACCGCCGTGATGCACTCCTGCGCCGACCGCGTCGCGAACGTCGTCCTGGAGCTCGGAGGCAAGTCCGCAGCGATCGTGGCGGCGGACGCGGACCTGGACGTCGTCGTGCCCGCGCTCGTCGACTCGATGGCCCTCTACAGCGGTCAGATCTGTGTGGCGATGACCCGACTGCTGGTGGCCCGGGAGATCCACGACGAGGTCGTGGCCGGGCTCGTGGCAGGCCTTCGCGGGCTGCGGACCGGTGACCCTGCCGACCCCGACACGACCTGGGGGCCGCTCGCCGCCGAACGTTTCCTCGAGCGGGCCGAGGGCTACGTCCAACGTGCGGTCGCCGCTGGCGCCACCCTCGCCCACGGCGGGAACCGACCCGTCGACCAGGAGGGCTGGTTCCTGGAGCCGACCCTGCTGACCGACGTCACCAACGACATGGAGGTGGCGCAGAACGAGATCTTCGGCCCCGTGTTCTGCGTCATCCCGTTCGACAGCCTGGACGACGCCGTCGCACTGGCCAACGACTCCCGGTACGGCCTATCCGGGTCGATCTTCACCACCGACCACGAGGCCGGGCTCGACGTGGCACGTCGGGTGCGCTCCGGCGTGTTCGTCATCAACGCCACGTTCCCGTGTCTCGCCGCCCCGTTCGGCGGCATGAAGCAGTCCGGGTTCGGCCGCGAGGGCGGACCCGAGGGCCTCTTCGCCCTGACCCAACTCAAGGCCGTCACCCTCCCCGCCTGAACACCGCCGCCCGGCGGATCACACCGGGCACCTCCCTTCGACGATGAACGAGGTATGCCATGAACCGGTCCCTCCGCCGAGCCCTCCCCGCTCTCCTGAGCGCGGTGCTCGCCGCGGGCCTGACCGCCTGCTCGCAAGGCGGCGGGCCCGCGGCCGCGGGTCCCGCATGCGACACGGCGCCCTACGACCAGGCGATCACCGCCTACAGCGCGGGCGGGGTGCTCGCCAAGGGTCCGAACGGCGAGACCTCGCCGGACCACACGAGCATCACCCTGACCGAGGACGAGGTCGCTCGAGTGCGGGGGATGGCCGCCACGGCCGCCATCGTCATGCACTTCTCCGGCGACAGCTGGAGCAACGCCCAGGTCGCGGGCATCACCTCCGAGCTCGACCGGCTCGGGATCCGGGTGGTGGCCAAGACCGACGCGCAGGCCGATCCGGCGAAGCAGTTCTCCGACGTCGAGACCGCGCTGGCCGCGCGTCCGACCGTGATGCTGTCGATCCCGTCCCTGGACGCCACTGCCCTCGCTCCGGCGTTCCGTAAGGCCGCGGACGCGGGCGTCAAGCTCGTCTTCATGGAGAACCCCGCCAGCGGGTTCACCCCGGGAGGCGATTACGTGTCGGTGGTGGCCACGGACAACTACGGCGCCGGGGTGATCGACGCTCACCAGATGGCGAAGGCACTGTGCGGCAACGGCTCCGTCGGCGTGATCCGGCACGCCGCACAGGCCCCGACCAACGTGCTGCGTGCCCAGGGCTTCACCGACACCCTCGCGAAGGACTACCCCGGGATCAGCGTCGTCGAGGACAAGGGGCTGCTCGGCCCGGACTGGAAGGGCGAGGGCAGCTCGAGTGTCAACGCGTGGCTGACCAAGCACCCCGACCTCGGCGGGGTGTGGTGCTGGTTCGACGCGCCCTGCGAGGGCGCCATCGACGCCGCCCGCTCGACGGGGCGCCCGCTCGCGGTGACGACGGTCGACCTGGGCGACAACGTGGCGATCGACATGGCGCAGAACGCCTACGTGAAGGGGATCGCCGCCGCGCAGCCCCACCAGCAAGGTGTGGTCGAAGCCCGGCTCGCCGCCTACGGACTGCTGGGCAAGCACGCGCCGGCCTTCGTCGCTCTGCCCGCCCTGCCGGTGGACCGGGCGAACCTGCTCGACAGCTGGCAGGCCGTCTACGAGACGCCTGCGCCCGCTGATCTCCAGACGGCGCTGGAGTCCGGGTGACGGCCGCGGTGCGGATGTCCGGCATCCGCAAGTCCTTCGGTGACATCGAGGTGCTCAAAGGGGTGGACCTCGAGGTCCACCGCGGCGAGGTGCACGCCCTGCTCGGTGGCAACGGCGCGGGCAAGTCGACCCTGATGAAGATCCTTCGCGGGGTGCACCGCCCGGATGCGGGCGCCGTCGAGGTCGACGGCGTGGCCGTCGACCTCCGGTCGCCTACGGACGCCACCGCCTGTGGCGTCGGCATGGTTTTCC
The DNA here is from genome assembly GCF_021728735.1 of Pseudonocardia sp. WMMC193. NCBI lineage: Bacteria > Bacillati > Actinomycetota > Actinomycetes > Pseudonocardiales > Pseudonocardiaceae > Pseudonocardia > Pseudonocardia sp. WMMC193. The sequence goes on from NZ_JAKKDO010000003.1 coordinate 543,117, forward strand.
AGGAGCTCAGCCTGGTGCCGTCGCTGACCGTCGCCCAGAACATGCACCTCGGCCGGGAGCACCGGACCCGCGGGCTGCTCGACGACCGCCGGATGCGCCGGGAGTCCGCCGAGGTGCTCGACCGGATGGGGGTGGAGCTGGATCCCCGAGCTGTTGTCGGGGACCTCCCGGTGGGTTACCGCCAACTCGTCGAGATCGCGAAGGCACTGAGCCATCGAGCGCGCATCCTGGTCCTCGACGAGCCCACCGCCAGCCTGCCCTACAGCGAGGTCGAGCGCCTGTTCGCCCTGGTGGAGAGGCTTGCGGCACAGGACATCGCGGTGATCTACATCAGCCACCGGATGGCCGAGATCACCCGCGTCGCGGACCGGATGAGCGTGATCCGGGACGGGCGCCGCGTGCTGTGCGACGACGTGGCGGCGGTGTCACCGGAACGGGTCGCCGAGGCCATCGTCGGCCGGGAGATCCTGCAGCTCGCCGAGGCGCCCACCCGGGTGCCGGTCCCGGCGGACACCCCCACCGTGCTCTCCGTCCGCGACCTGCGGGCAGGGTCGCGAGTGCAGGACGTGTCGTTCGACCTCGCCCGCGGCGAGATCCTCGGCCTTGCCGGCTTGATCGGGAGCGGGCGGACCGAGCTCGCGCACTGCCTGTTCGGGGTCGATCGACCTGACCGCGGCACCATGTTGCTCGACGGCCGCTCCTACCGTCCGGGGGCGCCCGGGGACGCGATCGCGGCCGGGGTGATGCTCCTGCCCGAGTCCCGGGCGCAGCAGGGTCTCGTCCTGGAGCACACCATCGGCCAGAACATGCTGCTGCCGAGCCTGCGCAGGCTCGGCAGCGGCCCGCTCGTCGACGACGAGCGGGGACGGGCGCTCTGCGACGACCTGGTCGCGCGGCTGCAGATCCGCGGCGCGACCGGTCGAATCCCCGTCAGTCGGCTCTCGGGCGGCAACCAGCAGAAGGTGGCCCTCGCGAAGTGGCTGGCGTTGCGGGAGACCGGGCTGATCCCCCGGGTCCTGATCCTCGACGAGCCGACCGCGGGCGTCGACATCGCGACGAAGACCGACATCATGCACCTGGTCAGGGAGCTGGCCGACGCGGGAACCGGCGTCGTGCTGATCTCCTCGGAGCTCGAGGAGCTGCTGGCCGTCGCGGACCGGGTCCTGGTCCTGCGGTCCGGGTGTGTCACCGCCGACCTGGCACGCAGCGACATCCCCGACGAGGAGTCGCTCCAGCTCGCCATCCAAGGAGGCTGACCATGACCCTGCAGCACGAGACGGCGGCTCCGACCGACGCCCCGCAGCCGCGGCGCACCCCTCGACTCGACTGGCGCGACCACGCCATCTACATCGGGTTCGTGGTGGTGTTCCTCCTCTTCGCCGTGACCCTGGGCGCCGACGGCTTCCTCACCGGCTCCAATCTGCTCAACATCGTGCGACAGACGGCCGTCATCGCCGTGATGGCGGTGGCGGGCACGCTGGTGATCGCCGCCGCGCAGATCGACCTGTCCGTCGGGTCGGTGGCCGGCCTCTCCAGCGTGGTCACCGCGATGACCCTGTCCGCCACCGGAAACCTCCTCGTCGGCGTCCTCGCCGGGGTCGGGGTCGGACTGCTGGTCGGCGTGATCAACGGCGGGCTGGTCGCCTACGCCCGCATCCCGTCCTTCCTGGTCACCCTCGCGATGCTCGGCATCGCGGGCGGTGTGGCCCAGTGGATCTCCGGCTTCCAGCCCATCCCCATCCTGGACCGCACCTTCACCATGATCTTCGGCTCCGGGGACTTCGGCCCCATCCCGTCCTTGCTGCTGTGGGCGGTCGTCGTCGTGGCGATCGGCGTCGTCGTCATGAACAAGACGGCCTTCGGGAGACAGATCCTCGCGACCGGCGGCAATCCCGTCGCCGCGACCTTCAGCGGGGTCCGGGTCCAGCGGATCACGTTCGCCGTCCTCGTCATCTCCTCGGTCGTGGCCGCGATCGCGGGCATGCTCTACGCGGGCCGGCTCCAGTCCGGCCGCTTCCAATGGGGGACCGGGGACGAACTCTCGGTCATCGCCGCCGTGGTCCTCGGTGGCACCAGCCTCTTCGGCGGAACAGGTCGGGTCCTCGGGTCCGTCGTCGGGGCGCTCTTCGTCGGTCTGATCAACAACGGCCTCATCCTGGCCGGGCTGGACGTGAGCCAACAGATCATCATCCAAGGGGTCATCATCATCATCGCTGTAGCGTTGACCAGGAAGCGCTGACGGACGTGCAGGGTGCCCGCTGGGGAACGGTTTGAGGCACGCTTACGCCCGATCACGGGTTGGCGGGCTGACCACGGTTGACCAGTGAAAGCCGCGCTGACCAGCACCGGAGACTCTCGGCGATCACGGCTGGCGGTGTCACGGGGGACCCGTCAGGTCGTGGGTTCGTCGCCGACGACGCCTTGGTCTTCGAGGTGGAAGCGTTCGACGAAGGCGCTGTCGAGCCGGCAACGGACGTTGTCAGGGGCCTGGCGGTAGAGCTCTTGGGGGTCGTCGAGCAGCGTCATGAAGCCGTTGACGGTGTCGGCTCCGGCCATCAGGTCCTGGGTGGTGCGGTCGAGCCGTTCGGTGATGCGCCCTCGTCCGCCCCTCGTCCGCCCCGTCGCCATGCCGCGGCGCCGGGGCGGACGGCTGTCTCAGGATCACGGCGACGGATCGGCGGTACCTGCGCCGGGACCCTGCCGTGTTTCGCGGTCTCCGGCGGCTCCGACCACCTGCCCCTCGGGGGCTCACCTGCTTGCGTGCACGATCGCGCCGGCGAACGTGTCGGGCGCCTCGACCGGGACGAAGTGGCCGACCCCCGCCACGGGCTGGACGGTGACCTGCGCGAAGAACTCTCCGACACGGTCGGACCAGGCGCCCAGGAACAGGGGGTCGTGCTCGGGCCAGAGGAACGTCGTGGGGACCATGATCTTCTCGTCGGGGACCGTCTCGCCCAGGTAGCGCGCCACGACGTTTCCGGCCGCCCGGTAGTACCCGATCGACGCAACGAACGCGCCGGCGGCGCCATACACCGACGTCAGGTGCTCGAGCCGGGCGGCGTCCAGGGTGAAGTCGGGGCCGGACCAGTGGGTCCAGAAGTACTCCAGGTAGTCCCGCACAGCGTCCGGTTTCCCGTCGAGGAGCTTCTCGGCCAGGTCGAGATGATGGAATGACTGATACCAGAACTCGCGAATCGGACCTTCGCCGAGAATCCGTGACCCGACGCCTGGAGCCGGTGGCGTGATGACCATGGCGCTGAGCAGGTCGGGCCTGTCCTTCGCGAGCTGCTGACCGACCCTGCTGCCGATGTCGTAACCGCCCAGCACGACTGGGGAGAGGCCCAGCTCTTCGATCAGTCCGGTGACACTGCGGGCCTGGGCCACCATGCTGTAGTAGTCGCCGGGGTCGCGGAGGTGCTTGTCCGAGGCGCCGAAACCGCGCAGGTCCGGCACGACGACGTCGAACTCGTCCCCGAGCCTCTCGGCGACGGCCGCCATGTCCGTCCGGTCCCCAGGCCAGCCATGAAGCAGGACCACGGGCGGCCGACCAACCGATCCCAGACGGTCGAAGCTCAGGGTGAACCCATCGACCGGGGCGCTCGTCGACATGGAGAGCACGCTCCTTCCCGCACGCTTGCCCGCGACCCGACCCGAGCCGACGCACGCTCTCGCGCGTCCAACGACCCAGCATCGACGATCGTCGTCCGCGAACTCTAGTGGCTGGGAGGACAACAACCGTCAAGATCGGGCCACTCCCTCACAACGGCACAGCACGACGAGCACCTCCGCCGCTGGAGCCGACCAGGACTGTCACCCCGGTGCCGACGTCAGGTGACATCGCCATCCGGTGGGGCTCGTGATGGCGGCGGGTCGGCCGCCCGGCAGACGACTCACCGGAAGCGGATCGGCAGGGTGGCCAGGGCCAGGGCGTCCCCGCGCCCCTTCCGGCACACCTCGCCGTCCAGGGTGAGTGACGTGCCGCTGTCCACCACGACCTCGAGGGCGACCGACAGCTCTCGACGCGCCATCTGGGCGCCGAGGCAGAAGTGGATGCCGGAGCCGAAGGCCAGGTGCCGGTTGGGGCGGCGGTCGAGCCTGCAGGTCTCCGGGGCGTCGAAGTGGGTCTCGTCCCGGTTCGCCGAGGAGAAGGACAGGCCGACGACCTCGCCTGCGGACATCGGGCACCCCTGGAACTCCGTGTCCGAGGCCGCGTTGCGCGCGAAGATGCTGACGGGGGAGGAGAGCCGCAGGAACTCCTCCACGGCCGACGGGATCACCGCGCGATCCTCCCGGAGGCGGTCGAGGTCGGCGGGGTGCCGGGCGAGGTGCCAGAGGGCGTAGGAGAGGGCGGCGGCCGTGGTTTCGTGTCCGGCGACGAGCACCAGCATGGTGAAGCCGCGGATCTGGTCCTCGGTGAGGGTGCGGCCCTCGACCTCGCTGTCCAGCAGGAGGCTGATGAGGTCGTCGGAACGGTTCTCCCGTCGGGCGGCGATCAGCCCGTCGATGTAGTCGCGGAACTCGGCGCCCGCGCGGGCGGCGTCCTCGTGGTCGCGCACGCTGCCTTCGAACGAGCGGCGCACCAGGTCGACCCACAGCGACTTGTCCTCGTCCGGGAGGCCGATGAACAGGGCCAGCGCGCCGCTGGTCAGCGGCGCGGCGAAGGCGGTGGCGAGATCTCCGCCGCCGGCGGCCAGCAGGGGGTCGAGCAGCCTCTCGGCCAGGCTGCGGATCTCGCCGGTCAGGGCGTTGACGCGGCGTGGGGAGAACACGGGGGCGACGAGCTGCCGGTAGACGGTGTGGTCGGGCGGGTCGTACTCGAGCGGGAGGAACGGGAACGACCGCTGCATGCCCGACGGGATGAGCAGGGTGCCGGGGATGGCGGAGGTGAACCTCGACCAGTCGGCGGCGGCGGCGACCACGTCGTCGTAGCGGGTGAGCAGCCAGAAGCCTCCGTAGCGGCTGCTGTGGCTGACCGGCCGATCGCGGCGCAGGTGCTGGTAGGTGGGCCACGGGTCGGCGACGAACGCGGGGTCGTGGTGGTCCAGCTCGTCGTCGGACAGTCCTGGCAGCGTGGTCATCGATGTCCTCGTCGGTGCTCAGCGTTCGTGGGTGTCGGTCTCCGCGGCGGCGCCCGGGTCGGGGGTCAACCCGCTGGCCAGGACGATGGCCGTCGTCGTCTCGTAGTGCGTGCGCAGCGCCTCGAGTGCCTCCGGCACGTTCCGGGCGAGGGCTGCGTCGGCGATGCGCCGGTGTTCCTCGTCGACGTTCCGCTTGCCGCCCGAGGCCGGTGCGCTCCAGCGCCGGTAGAGCTCCATCGTGTCGGAGAGCTGCTCGCAGAAGTCGGTGAGCAGGGGGAACCCGCCGCCCGCGAGGAGCGTGCGGTGGAAGGCCCGGTGGGCCGTGGACCAGTCGTCGGTCATCAGATCGGGGTTGTCGGGTGCGCGGCGCGGGGTGCGGGTGAGACGGTGCAGGGCGGCGAGCACGTCGGACTCCCACGCCAGATCGCCGCGCTCGATCGCCAGGCGCAGGGCCAGTCCCTCGTTGACCACGCGCAGCTCGGTGAGGTCGGCGAGCTCCCGGCGGGACAGGGACGTGACCCGGAAGCCCTGGTTGTGCGAGCTGGTGACCAGGCGTTGCTCGGCCAACCGGGTCAGCGCCTCGCGCATGACCCCCACGCTGACGTCGAACTCCCGGCCCAGCTCTGCGGGCTTGAGGCGGTGGCCGGGGGGCAGCTTCCCGTCGAGCACGGCTCGGCGCAGGCGTTGGTAGACGTCCAGGCCGAGGGTCTCGGCATCTCCTCGACGGGCCATCGTCAGGAAGCACCTCGTGTGTGCGGGCGCGGCGTGGACACCGGCGAGGGCATCATCGGGACGGCCGGGTCAGCGGGCGGTGGCCCCACGCGCTGATGTGGTCGTAGTGGTCCTCGGCCCAGTCCTCGCCGACTTCGACCGCGCCCCAGCCGAACTCGTAGTCGAAGCCGCTCGGGGTGGTCGCGTAGAAGGAGAACATCCGGTCGTTGGGGTGGCGGCCGAGGCTCCGGTTGATCGTCAGGCCTGCGTCGAGCGCGCGGTCGAACGCCATGCCGACGGCGTCGAGCGAGTTGGCCTGGACCATGAAGTGCAGCAGCTTCTTGGGGTAGGTGGAGCGGGCACCGCGCTGCACGAGCGCGATGCTGTGGTGTCGCCGGTTGCAGTGCAGGAAGGCGGCGTGGGAGACGCCGTGGGGGGTCTCCTGGCCCGAGGTGTCGGAGACGCGGAAGGGCAGGACCTCCGTCCAGAACGCCAGCGCCTCCGGCAGGTCGTCGATCATGAAGACCGCGTGCCCCAGGCCCTGTGCGCCGGTGAGGAACCCGCCGGGCACCAGGTGTGCGTCCAGGGGGTCCCGGGAGTGGTACGGCGCGCTCGCGAGCTCGACGGTGACCCCGCCGGGCGCGGTGAAGCGGTGCAGCCGCTTGACCCGGCGGTCTCGGGCCTCCTCGTCGTCGCACTCCTGCACGGGCACGCCCGCGGCCGCGAGCCGGTCGAGGACGTCCTGCAGCGCGTGGCTGTTGAGCGCGGTCAAGCCGACGGCGACGACGTCGTCCGCGGGCCCGCGTCGGACGAGGAAGCGTTGCTGGAGCTCGTCCATCCGCACCCGCAGCACGCCCTCCGAGGGGGCGCCGTCGACCGCCATGCCCAGCGTCGTCGCCGCGAACTCGGCCCAGGTGTCGAGGTCGGAGACCTCGAGCACGAGGTATCCCAGTTGGAGGTCCTGGCGCACGGTGCTACTCCCTTTCCTGGCGGGGCTGCAGAGACGGTGTCCGGTCGGCGCGCTCGGCGTCCTGGTAGGCGGTGAGCGCGCGGAAGTCGTCTCGGACGGGCGCGAAGACGTCGATGTTGAGGACGCGCTCGTCGCCGACCGGTTGGGCTCCGTGCGGAACGTCGCCGGGGATGTGCAGGACCGCGGGCGCCTCGAGGACGTAGACGTCCTCCCCGACGAAGAACTCCAGCGTCCCGCTGAGCACGAAGCTGAGCTGGTCGAACGGGTGCGAATGCTGCCCGGAGCTGCGGAACCCGGGCTCGAACCAGTTCACCGTGACCAGCGAGCCGTCGCTGCGGATGCCCGTGCGGGACAGCCCGGGCTTGAGCAGCTCGAGCGGCATCTGGTCGAACCGGTAGGCCTTCGGCCGCCCGGACAGGGGCCCGGCCCCGGGGGCGTGGTCCGCGGTCATCGGGCCGCCTCGCGGTCCGGGTCGGTGAACACCCGCTCGATCGAGCGGGACGCGAACAGCCACCGGTCGCCCTCCCGGGCGTAGACGTCGGTGTAGTCGAGCACGAGCAGGGGCCAGCTCGGGCCCGTGCCCGCGCCGTCGTGGCGGTAGAGCAGCGTCATCAGGGTGCCGCGGACGGTGCCGTCCGCGCCGGTGCGCAGCCGGAGGTTGGTGTGCACGTGGCGCGAGGTCCGTTCGGTGAGGGTGGCTCGCCGGTCGGCCCAGCCTTGCAGTGCGGCCTGCCCGACGAGGGGGTCGCCGAGCCCGAGCAGCTCTCCGTCGGCAGTGTAGAGCCGGGGGAGGTCCCGGGGATCGCCGTGGTCGAGGATCCAGGCGTGCTCGGCGACGAGCTCCTCGATGCCGGCTCGGACGTCCGCGGTGACCCGGTCCGGCCCGCTGGTCACGGTCATGTCGGTGCTCCTTCCGCGGCAAGGACGATCTTGCCGGAGTGTCTTCACCACAGCCCTCACACGACCACCGGCCGATCGTCGAGCGCACGGCTCGTCGGCGCGGGGTAGTAGCGGGCGAGGGCGTCGGCGACCGCCGCGGCGTCGGCGGCGGCGAAGTCGGCGGCGACGTAGCGGTCCGGGCGCACGAGCAGGTACCGGGCCGTCGCGCCGGGAGTGGGGTCGAGGTGCAGGGCGGGGTGTTGCTCCGCCACGACGGTGACGCCGGGCCGCCTGCGCGGGATCCGCCCGCGCGGCAGCACGACCACGATCCCGGCCCCGACGCGCTCGGCGAGCCGGTGCCCGGGGTCGGGGATCGCGGCCGACTGGGTGTCGGTCAGGACGACCAGCGCCCAGCCGGTGCCCAGGGCGTCGTCGAGCAGGCCGATGGCGCCCGCCTCGTCGATGACCGGGCCCTGCGGCAGGGGCGCGCCGACGAAGGAGCCCTCGGCGGGCCCGACCGCGGGCACGGCGACGCCCCGGGACACGTCCGGGCGGGGCACGAACCGCAGCTCGGTGACGTGGCGGTGCACCGGCGGGACCAGTCGCAGCGCGCGCAGCACGAGGTCTCGCGCCGCGGCTCTGCGGGGGCGACTGGTCATCACGAGCGCGCCGAGTCGGTACGAGAACCGCACCATCGCGGACGCGTGCGGCCGTCGTTCGGTCTCGTAGCTGTCCAGCAGCCCGTCCGTGGCCCGACCCGCCAGCACGGCGGAGAGCTTCCAGCTCAGGTTGCGGACGTCCCGGATGCCGGTGTTGAGGCCCTGACCGGCGAACGGCGGCATGAGGTGCGCCGCGTCGCCCGCGAGGAAGAGGCGCCCGACCCGCCAGCGCTCGGCGACGAGCTGGTGGGCGACGTACACCGCCGCGCGCCGCACCTGGTCGGGCCGCACCGTGCGGAAGGGCGCCAACAGGGCGGCGACGAAATCCGGCTGCAGCACCTCCTCGGCGCGCTCTCCCGGCAGGAGCATGAACTCGTACCGGCAGCGACCGCCGCTGCCGGGGACGACGACGTGCGGGCGGCGCGGATCGCAGTGGAACTCGGTGTCGCCGTGGTCGCGGGGGTCGTCGACGACGTCGAGGACGATCCAGGGGTGCTTCTGGCTCGACCCGGTCATCCGGACGCCGAGGGACGTGCGCACCAGGCTCTTGCCGCCGTCGCACCCGACGACGTACCGGGCGCGCAGGGTCCGGACTCCCGACGGGCTCTCGAGGGTCACGTCCACGCCGTCCGCGTCCTGGGCCAGGGCGATGGCGGCGCAGCCGAACTCGAGCGACGCCGCCGGGGCGTCCTCGACCGCCCGGCGGTGGACGCGGACGTAGCCGGGCTGGTCGAAGAGCGTCTTGACCGGGAAGCCCTGACGCATCGCGGCGGGCTGGGTGCGGACCAGCAGCTGACCGCGCGCGCCGTAGTAGCGCGAACCGGACACCCACACGAGATCCGGTCGCAGGGCGTCGACGAGCCCGAGCCGGTGGGCGGTGCGCAGCGACTCGTCCGCCAAGGCGATCGCGCGGGGCTCGTCCACGGTGTCCGCAGCCGCCTCGACGACGTGGACCCGGGTGCCGTCCGCGGCGAGCAGTGCGGCGAGGGTCAGGCCCGTCGGGCCGGCACCGACGACCAGGACGTCGACCTCTCGGTCCGGCGGCGTCATCGACACGCGATCCCCTCCTCCGCCCGATCCGACGATGGCCGGGCCGCCCTATGAAGCCACTCGGGAGTCGAATCGTCAAGCCGAGAAATGAGTCTTGTCAAAAGAGTCGACTCTTGTACCGTAGGGCCGCCCACGGCGGAGTGGCCGGCAGCCCTGCCTCCGGTTCCCGCCCGTGGTCGAGGATTCGGGAGGAGCTCACGTGCGGTTGGTGTCCTACATGTCGGAGGGCTCGGACGAGCCGCGGTTCGGCCGGATCGTGACCGACGGCGCGACCGAAGGCGTGGTCGACGGGTGCGGCGCGACGGGCGGGCGGTTCCGGTCCGTGCGCGAGGTCCTGGCGGCGGGTGCGCTCCGGGAGCTGGCGGCGGCGACCGAGGGCCGCGCCGCGGACCTACCGGTCGCGTCGGTCACGTTGCTGCCGCCCGTCCCCGATCCCGCGAAGATCATCTGTGTCGGGGTCAACTACCGGTCGCACCTGGACGAGACCCGGCGTCCGGACAACGCCCACCCCACCCTGTTCTCGCGCTTCCCCGACACGCAGATCGGGCACGACCAGCCCGCCGTCCGCCCGGCGGAGACGAGCCGGTTCGACTACGAGGGCGAGCTCGCGGTCGTGATCGGTGCGCGGGCGGACCACGTGCCCGAGGCCGAGGCCGCGCAGGTGGTGGCAGGCTATTCCTGCTACGACGACCTCAGCGTCCGCGACTGGCAGCGCCACACCAGCCAGTTCCTCCCCGGCAAGAACTTCCGGGCCACCGGGGGCTTCGGTCCCTGGCTGGTCACGGCCGACGAGGTCGACGACATCTCCGCCGCCACGTTGCGGACCCGGGTCAACGGGGAGCTGCGCCAGGAGGCCTCGATCAGCCAGCTGATCTTCGGCATCCCGGAGCTGATCGCCTACATCACCACGTTCACCGTGCTCGCCCCCGGGGACGTCATCGTCACCGGCACCCCGGGCGGCGTCGGCCTCTTCCGGGACCCGCCGGTCTTCCTCGCCGACGGGGACCTCGTCGAGGTCGAGATCACCGGGATCGGCAGGCTCGTCAACCCGGTGGTGGCGGCATGAGGTCCGGACGGTCGCGATGGGCGCGCTGACCGGCATCCTGGTCGGGGGCGCGGCGACCGGCTGCGTCTACGCCCTGCTCGCCGCCGCCTACACGCTGGTGTTCAAGGCCTCGCACACGGTGCCGCTGATGTTCGGCGCCTTCCTGCTCCTGGGCGGCTACGGCGCCTTCCAGCTCGGTCCCCGCACGACCGGACTGCCCTTCTTCGCCGCGACCGCGGTGGCCGTCCTCGTGGTGGCCGCCGTGGCCTGGGCGGTCCAGCGGGCCGTCGCCCGGCCCCTCATCGCCGCCCGACCAGACGCGCTGATCATCGCCACCGTCGGGCTCGACCTGGCGATCCGGTCGCTGCTCAGCGCCAACGACACCTGGGCGCTCAACTCCGCCGAGGTCGGGTCGGGGTGGGAGTCGTCGGTCCATCCGGCGGGGGTCGCGGTCGCGGTCTCCGACGTCTGGATCGTCGGGATCAGTGTGGTGCTGCTCGGCGGGCTGGGCGCCGCGGTGCTCGGTACCCGGTGGGGTCTGACCATGCGCGCCTGCGCCGCCGACCGCGAGGCCGCCCGCGCCCAGGGCATCTCGACCACCCGCAACCTGGCCTCGGTCTGGGTGATCGCGGCGGTGCTCGCCGCGGTCGCCGGGATCCTGGTCGGCACCTTCCCCCGCACCCTGGACCTCGCCAACCACACCTGGGCGCTGCGGGCGCTGCCCGCGGTCGTCATCGGAGGCCTGGGCTCGCTGCGCGGAGCCGTCGTGGGCGGGCTGGTGGTGGGGTACGCCGAGGTGCTCACCGCCGCCTACCAGCCCGCCGCACTCGGGGGGAACTTCCAGCTGGTCTTCCCCTTCGTCGTGATGTTCGTCGTCCTGCTGGTGCGCCCGCAGGGACTCTTCGGTCGGGCGGAGGTGGCGCGGATATGACCTCCACTCCGGAGCGGACCGGGACGGCGCAGGCGACGGTCGCCGAGGTCCCGCGCGGCGTCCGATCCGCGCCGTCCCGGCGGATCTGGCCCGGTGTGCTCGGGCTGGTCGCCGTGATCGCCCTGACCGCACTCCTGGGCTCGCCGACGCAGCTGCGTTCCGCGATCCTCGTCGTCTGCTACGCGATCGCCGCGATCGGGCTGTCGGTGCTGGCAGGCACCACCCGCATCGTCAACCTGGGGGTCGCGGCGTTCTTCGGGCTCGGGGCGTTCGTCTGCGCCGCGCTGCTGCCCGTCGTGGAGCTTCCGGTCGCCCTGGTGGCGGCGGCCGCCGCCGGGATGGTCCTCGGGCTGGTGACGGCGCCCATCGCGGGGCGCCTGACCGGGGTGTTCATGGCCATCCTCACCATCGGTCTGACCCTGCTCGCCCAGCACGTCTTCCGCATCCTGCCGGGCTGGACCGGCGGCACGGCCGGTCGGACCGTCGCCGCCCCGATCGTCGGTGGCATCCGGGTCGACCGCGACGTCGTCGTCGGCGGGGCGACGGTCTCCGGTGAGGTCGGCTACCTCCTGGTCTGCTCACTGGTGCTCGTCCTCGTCGTCGTCGCGACGTCCAACCTGCTGCGATCGCGCATCGGGCGGGCCCTGAACACCTTGGCGACCTCACCGGTCGCCGCGCGCAGCTTCGGCATCAACCCGGCCCGGCTGCGCAGCACCGCGTTCCTCTACTCCTCGGCGCTGGCGGCGGTGGGCGGCGGCCTCTTCGCCGGCTACAGCGGGTTCGTCACCTACGAGCAGTTCAATGTGGAGCTGTCCATCGAGCTCCTGGCGGTCGTCGTCCTCGGCGGTCTCGGTTCGGTGTACGGCGTCCTCCTCGCCGCCCTGGTGCTCGTGGGACTGCCCGAGCTCGTGCTCGCCCTGCACCACTGGCTGCCGTTCATCGCCCCGGCGGGCAGCACCGACGGAATCACCGCCGAGCAGTTCAGTGCCGTTCTGTTCGGGGTGGCCCTCGCCGTCGTCATGGTCGTCGAGCCCGGTGGGCTCGCGGGTCTGGCGCGGCGGGGGGCGCCCCGCATCCGGTCCGTCCTTCCCCTCCACCACACCAGGAGCGCTCGATGAAGAGATCTCTGCGACCGTTGACGGTGGCCGCCGCCTGCCTGTGCCTCGCCCTCGCCGGGTGCGTGTCCCAGCCCGCTCCGGGACCCGGCCCGAACGCTCAGGGCGGCGCCTGCGCGGAGAGCCCCGGGGTGACCCGGGACTCGATCGCCCTCGGGGTGCTGACCGACCTCAGCGGACCGGTCTCGGCGGGCGGGGTGCCCTGGAGCAAGGGGGTGCAGGCCTACTTCGACCACGTCAACGCCACCGAGGGCGGGGTGGGCGGACGTCGGATCGAGGTGAAGGTCGCCGACCACGGCTACGCGCCCCCGGCGGCCCTGCAGCGCTACCAGGAGCTGGAGCCCACGGTGCTGGCGCTGCCCCTGGGCTTCGGGTCGGCGGCCAACAACGCCGTCGCGGGCAGGCTGGTCGACGACTGCATGTCCCTGATCGCCAACAACGGCAGCCTCACCGACAGCAAGCCGAACGTCTTCTACAACGCCTCCACCTACGAGAGCCAGGCGTTGACCGGCATCAGCTGGTACCTGAAGGACCACCCGAACCCCCGCGTCGCCCTCCTCTACCAGGGCGACGTGTACGGGGAGGGCGTCAAGGCCGCGCTGGAGTACGCGGCCGCGCAGCGCGGGTTCGAGATCGTCAGCGCGCAGTCCTACGCCGTGGGCGACCAGTCCTTCAGCGGCCAGCTCGCCGCGATCACCGCCGCCCGGCCGGACGTGGTCGTCATGGCCACCACGGTGGGGGCCACCTTCACCTTCTTCGGCGCCGCGCAGGCGGCGGGCGCGACGTGGGACTGGCTCGGCATCCAGCCGACCTTCGCCCCCGCGGTGCTCGGGCTGCCCATCCGGGACGCCTACCTGCGCGACTTCACCATCACCACCGGACAGCCGCTCGTCGCAGGCGGCGGCCCGGCGACGACCGTCGCCTACGACACGCTGCGCGCGGTGTCGCCCGCCCTCGCCGACGACCCGTCGAGCCTGCTCGGGTGGCAGGCCGCCTACCTCATGCACCAGGCCCTGCTCGTCGCCGACAGGTCCCCGTCCGGGCTGACCCGCGGATCCGTCCTGGACGCCCTGTCGCACCTCGACGTGCAGGCCGACGGCCTGGGCCCGGGCGGGTTCCGCTTCGACCCCGCCTCCGCCGAACCCGGGGTGCCCTACGACCAGGCCTCGATCGTGCGGATCGACCCCGCGGCCCCGGGGTTCCTGACACCGGTGGAGCGCTACACCACCTCGGACCTGGTCGCCGGCTTCCTGCAGCGTCGATGACCGAGCCGAGCACCGAGCCCTCCACCGAGCCGTCCACCGAGCCGACACGGCCGCCGGAGCACGGGGCCGCTGCCCGCGGTCCCGTGCTCCTCGCAGTCGAGCAGGCCCACGTCGGCTACGCCGGCGGCCTGCCGGTGCTGCGCGGGGTGGACCTGGAGGTGTGCGCAGGCCAGGCGGTGGCGCTGCTCGGCGCCAACGGCAGCGGGAAGACCACGCTGCTGCGCACCGTCACCGGTCTGCTGCGGGAACAAGGCGGGATGCTCACGTCGGGATCCGTGCGCTTCGACGGCGTCGAGGGCACCGCGGACACCGGTGACCTCGTCCGGCGAGGGATGGCGCAGGTCCTCGAGGGCAGGCGACTGTTCCGGGACCTGACGGTCGAGGAGAACCTCCTCCTGGGGGCGGCCACCGTCCGGTCGGCGGCGGAGCGCAGGACCCGGCTCGCGGCGCTGTGCGACCGCTTCCCGCTCCTGCCCCGCACCCTGAAGACCCAGGCCGGACTGCTGTCCGGCGGGCAGCAGCAGATCGTCGCGATCGCCCGCGCCATCATGAGCTCACCGCGCCTGCTGATCCTCGACGAGCCCAGCCTCGGACTCTCACCCGCCGCGGTCGCCGAGGTCCGGGACCTGCTCGCCGAGCTCGTCGAGCAGGGCACGACCCTCCTGCTGGTCGAGCAGAACGTGCGCATGGCGCTGTCGGTCGCGCATCGCGGCGCGGTCATGGAGCGGGGCCGGATCGTCAGGACGGGAACCGCCGCCGACCTGCTCGCCCACGGCCTCACCACCTCACTCGCCGGCGCGGAGACCCACCCCCGCCTGCCCGGCGACCCACTGGACGACGACCGCTACCCGGAGCTGCCATGGACGAGATGACGACCGCGATCGGCGTCGTCCGGCCGCCGGACAGCGGTGCTCCGCTGCTGACGGTCCAGGACGTCACCCTGCGGTTCGGCGGCCTGACCGTGCTCGACTCCGTCGGCTTCACGGTGCGGCAGGACGAGGTGCTCGCCGTCATCGGGCCGAACGGCGCGGGCAAGACCTCGCTGTTCAACGTCCTCACCCGCAACTACCGATCCCAGTCCGGAACGGCCCGGCTGCACACGGCCGGGGGAGAGGTCGACCTGTTCCGGACACCCGCGCACCGGCTCGTCCAGCTCGGCATCGCCCGCACCTTCCAGAACCTCCAGCTCATCGACCACCTCACCGTGCTCGAGAACGTCCTGGTCGGGCGCCATCACCTGCACCGCGCCGGCGCCGTAGCCTGCATGCTGTGGGTGGGCCGGGCGGCGAGGGAACAGCGCGCGCACGCGCGGATCGCGCTGGACACACTGGAGTTCCTCGGCCTCGGCGACGTGGCGGGGGCGACGGTCGCGACGCTGTCCTACGGCACCCGCAAGAAGGTCGAGCTGGCCCGAGCGCTCGCCACCCGCCCGCGGATCCTGCTCCTGGACGAACCCGCGGCCGGGCTGAACGACGCCGAGACCGCCGAGATGGCGGCCGTCCTGCGCCTGCTCCGGCGGAGCGGGACCTGCACACCCGTCCTGATCGAGCACGACGTCGAGATGGTGCTGAGCACCGCGGACCGGATGGTGGCTCTGGACTTCGGCAAGGTCCTCGCCGAAGGCCCCACCCGGGACGTCGCCGCACACCCGGACGTCGTCGCCGCGTACTTCGGGGCCGGCTGAGCGGGAGGCGGCGGCCGATGCTCCGGCGGGCCACGGATCGGGGCGGCTCCGGCTGTCCACGGGCCGCTCGAGTCGGCGCGTGTCAGTACTATGATCGCCCGGATCAACGGCGGGAGCAGCACGAGGAGGTGCAGCGTCAGTCCAGCAGCGGCAGGGCGCACCGTCTTGAGCAAGGCCTTCGCGATCCTCGAGTGCTTCGGGGTCGAGCTGGGCATCGATCAAGTGACGAAGACGGCAGACTCGTTCTCCAGCCTGGACGAGGCGGTCCGGCTCGCGAACGGAACGGAGTACGGCCTGTCGCTGGGCATCCTCACGCGCGATGTCATGAAGGGCTTGGCGCTCGCGGAGCGGATCCCGTCCGGCCTGGTCCACATCAACGACCAGACCGTCAACGACGAGGCGCTGGTCCCCTTCGGCGGCGTGGGGGAGTCCGGCACCGGCTCCCGGCACGGTGGCGCCGAGGCGAACCTGGACGCGTTCACGGACGTCCAGTGGGTCACCGTGCGAGGCGATCTCCCGCAGTACCCCTTCTAGCCGGCGTCCCCCGCGCCCCGCACCGAGGGGGGCGGCTCTCCGCCGAGCTGGGCTCGGCGGAGAGCCGGAGGCCGTCAGCGGGTCTGGAACTTCGGGTAGCCGGCCGCGGCCTCCTCCTCGCACTTCTGCCGGTAGGTGCCCACCCCACCGATGTAGGACAACATCCGCCGGGGCTTGCCGGGGACGTTCGATCCGAGGTACCAGGAGTTCGTCTTCGGGACCAGGGTGGCGGAGGCGGTCTCCTCGTGGTGGGCGACCCAGGCCTCCTCGCCCTCCGCGGTGGGTTCGATGACGGTCTCGCCCCGGCTGCGGAGGGTCTCGATGGTGTCGCTGATCCACTCGGTCTGCTGCTGCAGGCAGGTGGTCATGTTGCACAGCGCGGCCGAGGGCGCCAGCGGAACGGCCGTGGTCAGCATGTTCGGATAGCCGTGCACCATCAGCCCCATCGTGGTGCGGATGTCCCGGCCCCAGTCCTCGGCGAGCGAGCGCCCGCCGCGGCCGCGGATGTCGATGCGCGTCAGTGCGCCGGTCCCGGCGTCGAAGCCCGTCGCCATGATGATCACGTCGAGCTCGTGCACCGATCCGTCGGCGAGCTCGATCCCCTCCGGGCGGATCCGGGCGATCGGGTTGTCCTTCACGCCGACGAGATCGACGTTCTCGCGGTGGTAGACCTCGAGGTAGTTCGTCTCCAGCGGCACGCGGTGGGTGCCGAAGCCGTAGTCGGTCGGGACGAGCACGTCGATGAGGTGCTGGTCCTTGAGCCGCGCCCGCATCTTGTCCCGCACGAACTCCGAGACGGCCTCGCTGATCTCCTCGACGAAGAACATCTCGCCGAAGCCCGCGAGCCAGAGCTTGAGCGAGCCGTCCTGGTAGATCTCCTCGAGGATCTCCCGGCGCTGCTCGGGAGTGCAGTCGGCCCAGACGTGCTCGAAGTCGTACTCGAATCCGGTGAAGGTGTGCGGAATCGTGGCCTTGAGCTCGGCGAAGCGGCTCTTGTACCAGTCCTGCTCGGTCTCGCCGTACTTCGGGTTCTTCATCGGCAGCACGTACTGCGGGGTGCGCGCGAACACGGTGAGGTGGCCGACCTCGTCGGCGATGGTCTGGATGACCTGGATGCCGGTGGCACCGATGCCGATCACGCCGACCCGCTTGCCCGCCAGGTCGATCTCCTCGCGCGGCCAACGGGAGGTGTGGAAGATCGGTCCGTCGAACGTGTCCTGGCCCTCGAACACGGCGTCCATCGGGGCGGAGAGCATCCCGGCGCAGGTCACGAAGAACTGCGTGTCGATCGTCTCGCCGCGGTCCGTGCGGACGGTCCAGCGGCCGCGGTCCTCGTCGTAGTGGGCGCTCACGACCCGGGTGGAGAACTGGATGTCCGCACGCAGGTCCAGCGTGTCGGTGACGTAGTGCAGCCAGCGCTCGATCTCGGGCTGGCCGGGGAACTTCTCGCTCCAGCTCCAGCCCTTGTACAGCTCCTCGGAGAACAGGTACTGGTAGATGTAGGCCTCGGAGTCGAACCGGGCACCGGGGTAGCGGTTCCAGTACCAGGTGCCGCCGACGTCGCCGGCGGCCTCGTAGGCCCGCACGCGCAGGCCCTGCTCGCGCAGCTGGTGGAGTTGGTAGAGCCCGGCCACCCCGGCGCCGAGTACCACGGCGTCGAGTTCGAGGTCGGCCGAGGGGCCGTCGGTCGGATCTGTGGTCTGGGTCGCGGACGTCATCGTCTTCTCGCCTCTTCCGTGTGCGGCGTGCGCGATCGTGACCTGCTTCACGATCGCGACCATCGTGGGCGGTGTCCCACCGCTGCGGGGTGTCCCAACACCGGACACATTCCGCCGGTCAGTCGGTGATTCCGTACTGCCGGATCTTGCGGTACAGGGTCGAGCGGGCGAGGCCGAGCTCCTTGGCGGCCGCTCGGCGGTTGCCGTGGGCCTGGCGCAGTGCCTGGACGATGACGTCCCGCTCGGCCTGGTCCACCTGGCGCAGCGTGCCGCGCGGCGTGCTCTGGCAGTAGGCGGGGAGGTCCTCGGCCTCGATCACGCCGACCGGCCTGCGATCCGCCGCGGTGCCGAGCACCTCGTGCAGCTCGCGCATGTTGCCCGGCCACCGGTAGCGGCCGAGGACCCGGGAGGCCTCCGGGGACAGGTGCAGCTGGCGCTGCGGTGCCAGGTCCTCGAGGATGGCCCGGGCGAGCGCGGGCAGGTCGGCGGTGCGGTGCCGCAGGGGCGGCAGCGTCGCCGAGTGCCGGAAGGCGCGCAGCAGGGACCGGTGGGGCCCCTCGCCCGTGTCGCAGATCGTGGCTCCGAGCAGCCCGGGCGCCACGACGTGCGCGCCGAGGGCGGCGTGCAGCGCCTCCGCGGCGGCCGGGGCGATCCGGTCGACGTCGCAGAGGACCCACAGGGTCTCGGACGGCGCGGTCAGCCTGCGGGCGACGGCGTCCGGATCGTCGTCGACCTGAGAGGCCGGGATCCGCTCGACCCGGACGCCCGGACGCCTGCGGTGCGCGGCCTCGGCCAGCAGCGTGAACCGGCCACTCCCGGACTCGCCCAGGACGAGGACGGGTTCCGCCCCGCGCACCGCCGCGTCGACGGTCGCCTCCGCGGCACGGACCCCGGGTGACCTGCTCTCGACCGGGCCCCGCCGTCCCGACGCCGTCCCGGTCGCGAGCGCGGCCGGTCCTCGCGATCCGCCCGCACCGTCGTCGTCGGGGAGCAGGGTGACGACCCCGATCATGCCGGCGACGTCGTCGCCGAGCGCCACCGTGGAGCCGCGCAGGCGGATCCGGACACCGGACGGGAGGCCGATCCGGTCGTCGACCCTGGAGTGGGCCCGCGCCGCGAACCGGATGTGGTCGTGCAGGGCCTCCTGGTCACCGGAGCCGAGCAGGGTCTGCATGGCGTTGTTGGCGATGACGACCTGCGGGCCGACGGCCAGCACCGCGTCCCGGGTACGCGAGTCGACCCGGGTGTACACGTCGAACAGGGCCTGCTGGGCCTGGTTGCGGTCCAACACGAGGTTGTGCTCGATGCGGTGCGCGGCGGAGCGCACCAGCGAGTGCATGAGCGGCGTGGAGTGGTCGCTGAGACAGCTGATGTCCAGCACACCCTCGATGCGGCCGGTGAAGGGGTCGTGCACGGGCGCGCCGGCGCAGGCGAAGGACTGCAGGTTGTCCACGAAGTGCTCGGCGCCGACGATGTGCACCGACTCGCCGAACTCCAGCACCGTCCCGACGCCGTTCGTCCCGACGGTGCCCTCGGCGTAGCCGAAGCCCTTCGCGAAGTAGACGCGATCGAGGATGCGCCCGATCCACTGGTTGCTGTCGCGGCGGGCCAGGATCCGGGCCCGGTTGTCGGTCAGGGCGACGCACATCGGGACGTCCGCGATCTGCTCGACGAGCTGGTCGATGACCGGCTGTGCGCAGCGGACCAGCCGGGACTCGAACTCGAGATCGGTGAAGTACTGGCTCTCGACGCCGGCAGGCGGCACTCCGTTCGAGACACTGCGCCGCCACGACGCCGCCACGTGGTGCGGGACCCCCGGGCAGTCCGGACCCGCCGCGCCGTCGAGCAGGTCCGCACGCGCGGAGGCCAGCAGCAGTCGTCGATCGGACGGCTCGGCCATCTGGAGGCACCTCCTCGTGTTCCCCCTCCCATGGTGCCGCCGAAGTCAACCGCGTGAGGTGTCCCATTAACGGACACGTCACAGTGGTGAGACACCCAGGAGAGTCGCCTCCGTCACACGGGCTGCGCACGGACGCCCGGGAACCAGGCTCGCCAGGAGGTATCACCCATGTCCCGACTGAACGGCAAGGGCGCCGTCGTCACCGGAGGAGCCAACGGGCTCGGCGCCGCCATCGCCACCCGGCTGTCCCAGGAGGGCGCCGGGGTCGCGATCCTCGACCGTGACCCGAAGGGCCGCGAGGTCGCGGAGAAGATCGCCGCGAGCGGCGGCAGGGTCGAGTTCCTGACCTGCGACGTCACCTCCGAGGAGGAGGTGTCGGCCGCGCTCGGCCGGGCCGCCGAGGCGCTCGGGGGGCTCGACGTCCTGGTCAACAACGCGGGCGTCGAGGGCACGAACCTGCCCACGGACCAGCTCCCGCTGGCGGAGTGGGAGCGGGTGATGGCCGTCAACTGCACGGCCGTCTTCCTGTGCACGAAGCACGCGATCCCGCACCTCCGCCGCTCCGGCGCCGGGTCGATCGTGAACATCTCCTCGATCTACGGCTTGGTCGGCGGGGGCGACATCCCGCCGTACCACGCCTCCAAGGGCGCCGTCCGGCTGATGAGCAAGAACGACGCCCTGACCTACGCGCCGGAGAAGATCAGGGTCAACAGCATCCACCCGGGGTTCATCTTCACCGAGATGGTCCACCGCTACGTCGACGAGGCCGGGATGGACCGCGGCGACGCGCGCACCGCGCTCGACGCCCTCCACCCGCTCGGCGGCACCGGCACCCCCGACGACATCGCCTGGGGCGTGGTCTACCTCGCCTCCGACGAGGCCCGCTGGGTCACCGGCAGCGAGCTGGTCATCGACGGCGGCTACACCGCCCGCTGACCACGCCCACCGACCACACCCACCCCGACGCCACACCACCCGACTCCGTCGACGACGAGGAGCAACCGTGCCCGACAACCCGTACTACTCCCACGAGTTCCACGGCGAGTACGACCTGATCTCGGTCGGCCGCCTGGACCTGGAGGAGGGCGGCTCGATCCCCGACCTCCAGCTGGCCGTCGCCACCTTCGGCACGCTCAACGAGGCCAGGGACAACGCCGTCCTCGTGACGACCTGGTACTCCGGCACCCACCAGATCTGGCGCGACGCCTACATCGGCAGCGAGCACGCGCTCGACCCGGACACCTACTTCATCGTGGTGGTCGACCAGATCGGGTCCGGCCTCTCCACCTCGCCGCACAACGCCGACGGCCCGAACGCCGAGATCGCCGGGCCGCGGTTCCCGCACGTCCGCATCGGCGACGACGTGGTGGCTCAGGAGCGGCTGCTGCGCGAACACTTCGGCATCGAGACCCTGCACGCCGTCGTCGGTGGTTCGATGGGCGCCCAGCAGACCTACGAGTGGGCCGTGCGCTTCCCGGACAAGGTCAAGCGGGCCGCCGCGATCGCAGGCACCGCGCAGAACACCCCGCACGACTTCCTGTTCACGAAGGCGCTGGTCGAGGCCATCACCTCCGATCCCGGATTCGCCGACGGCGAGTACTCGTCGAACGCCGACGTCGTCGCCGGGCTCACCCGGCACGCCGGCATCTGGGCCGTGCTGGGCTTCTCCACCGAGTTCTGGAAGCTGGAGGTCTGGCGGGCGCTGGAGTTCGAGTCCAAGGAGGCCTTCCTGGCGGGGTTCCTGGAGCCCTACTTCACCGCGATGGACCCGAACGACCTGCTCTGCATGGCCTGGAAGTGGCAGCGCGGCGACGTCGCGCGGCACACCGGCGGCGACCTCGACGCGGCGCTCGGACGCATCACGGCGCGGACCTTCGTCCTGCCGATCAGCGAGGACATGTTCTTCCCGGTCCGCGACTGCCGTGCCGAGCAGGAGAAGATCAAGAACTCCGAGCTGCGGGTGATCGACGACGTCCTCGGTCACCTCGGCCTCTTCGCGGTGGCCCCCACCTACATGCCGCAGATCGACCAGCACCTCGGCGAGCTGCTCGCCGGCCCTGCCTGACGGCCCCCGGACCGTCACTCCCCGAACGGAAGGAACTCCATGACCACATCGATGCGGGGCCTCGCATTCCTCGGTGGCGGCGAGGTCGGTCTCGTCGAGCGTGATCTGCCGACCGCCGGTCCCGGCGAGGCGGTCGTCCGCACCACGGCGTCCCTGATCTGCACCTCAGACGTCCACACCGTCGCCGGCGTCCTGCCGGTCCCCGACGGGCGCCTGCTCGGCCACGAGAGCGTCGGCGTCGTGCACGAGGTCGGCGACGGTGTCACGACGGTGCGGGTCGGCGACCGGGTCGCCGTCAACGCCGTCACTCCCGACGGCACCTGCGACTACTGTCAACGCGGGTTCACCTCTCAGTGCGGTGGTCCCCTCGGCGGCTACCGCTACACGGCGCAGAAGGACGGCAACCTCGCCGAGTACTTCCACGTCAACGACGCCGACTACAACCTCGCCCCGATCCCCGAGGGGCTCGCCGACGAGGTCGCCGTCTACGCCTGTGACATGCTCTCCACCGGCTTCGTCGGCGCGGAGAACGCCCACATCCCGCTCGGCGGCACCGTCGCCGTCTTCGCCCAGGGCGCCGTCGGGCTCTCGGCCACGATGGGGGCCAAGCTCCTCGGTGCCGGGCTGATCATCGCCGTGGAGGGGCGCTCCGACCGGGCGGCGCTGGCCAAGCAGTTCGGCGCCGACATCGTCGTCGATCCCTCGGGTGGGGACGCCGCGGAGCAGATCGTCGAGATCACCGGCGGTGGCGTCGACTCCGCGATCGAGGCCCTCGGTTCGCAGGCGACGTTCGAGGGATGCCTGCGCTCCACGCGGGCGGGCGGCACGATCTCCAACCTCGGCTACCACGGCGAGGGCGGGCCGACGCTGACGATCCCGCTCGACGCGTTCGGGCTGGGCATGGCGGGCAAGCAGATCACCTCCGACCTCTGCCCGGGCGGCCGGGACCGGATGGAGCGGCTCATGCGGCTGCTGGCGACCGGCAAGGTCGACCCCACCCCGATGACCACCCACCGCTTCGGGATCGCCGACGCGGAGGAGGCCTTCGCGGTCATGCGGGACAAGCGCGACGGTGTGATCAAGCCGCTGATCACCTACTGACGCCCGAGAGGCAGGCACGTCGGGCCCCGCTCCGCTGCGACGGGGCCCGACGTGTTCGGCAGGCCCGTAGGCGATCCCGTCGTCGCCGACGTGGTCGGCCGCCCGAGCGCCCCCCGCTACGCCGCGCTGCTCATGTCGAGCGCGCACGGCATCGCCGGCATGGAGCACACCGGACATCTCACCAAGGACAGCCGGCAGGTCGATGCGGATCAACTGGTGCGCATGCTCATCGAGTCGATCCGGCCACGTACCGGCGGTGATGCCCGTGCGTCGCCGTGATCCCCGGAGGGGTCGCACGACTCCTCAGGCCGGGTCCTCGGCCAACACGACCTCGCCGAGGGACTCGGCGAGGAGCAGTGCCGCGTGGAGGGCGAAGCGTCGTTCTCCGACCTCTCTGCCGAGCAGCTCCTCGGCGCGCCGCACCCGGTAGGCGACGGTGCCGCGGGCGACGTGCATCATCCCCGCCACGGTCGTGATGCTGCGTTCCTCGTCCAGGTAGTTCAGCACGGTCCGACGCAGGGTCCGGGCCTGGTCGGTGCGTGCGGCGAGCGCGCCGAGCTCGCGCACGGTGAACTCCCGCGCGCTCGCGAGGTCCTCCGCCAGGAGGCTGACCACACTGACCGCGTCGTAGTCGGTCGTCTGTGCGGCTCGCTCGCCCGCGAGCCGGGCGAGCCGTTCGGCTCGGCGCGCCTGGAGGTGGGTGCGCCGGAAGCCCTCGACGCCGTGGGCCGGGAGCCCACGCGCGAGGTGGGTCCGGGGGACCCCGGTACGGGGTTCGGGGGGAACCGAGCCGCGCACGAGCGTCCCCCACGCCCAGACCGCCGATCCGCCGACGGGAACGGCCAGCGTCGCCGTCGCTCCGGCCCGGTGCAGTTCCGCGAGCGCGTCCCGCTCGAGCTCCGAGGCGTCCTCGCCGGGGCCCGGCCAGGCGATCACGGCCAGGTGGGTCCGATCGAGGTCGTAGCCGAGCGCGGCGGATGCCGCACGGGCGTCCCCCTCGCCGTTCAGGACCTTCCGGACGGTCTCGGCTCGGGCGGCCGCGGCGCTGGTGACCCACCGGTCGCGTTCGGCGAGGAACTCGATGACCATCGAGTCGGAGAAGCCGTCGATGAAGTGGAAGAGCTCCTCCGAGACCGCCTTCATCTCGTCGGCCAGCCGGTCCGCGGGCGCGAGCCGCTCACAAGCGGAGAGGAACGCCTGGGCCATGCCCGCATGCCCCAGCCGTATCCCGCGCATCACCTTGTCCAGCGTGATCCCGCGACGGACGAACTCGCGATCGGCTTCCAGGGCCTCCTCGGTGATCGCGTCGACTCCCGCGGACGGGCAGGAGAGGAGCACCATGGACCGCAGGGTCGAGGACTCGGTTCCTCTCCGAAGCGTGTGGAGGGGGCCGACGCCCTCACCGAAGACCGGGATCTCCCGGACGATCGTGGCAGCCACCTCGTGACCCACCTCCACGGCCCACCGCACGGGCCCCTCGCCGAGCAGCACGACGGCCTCCTCGACGGCGGCGGGTGAGCTGAGTGCTGCGATCGGGCCCTCCGTCGAGCGGGGGCGCAGCGTCAGTAGCCATTCCCGGCCGAGAACGGGACGGCGTGCGGGCGGTGCGACGTTCATCTCGGCTCAGACCTCCGTCGGTCGGTGGCGAGGGGATCGTAGTGGAGCGGTGGTCCGGCAGATCGGAACGACAGTGCAACGCGTCGACCGAAATCTGTACCCGCAGACCGAGCCCGGGGAGGCGCTGTCGCCCTGTACTGGACCTCACCACTCGCCCCCCCGGTCCAGGGCGGACCAAGACATTCGAATCTGTGCTGACAACTCGAACGATAGAGCACAACCATATCGCTGCGGGTCACCGGTGATCCCGATACCGAGGAGTAGTCGCGTGCGCCGAGCACCTCGACGACGTCGCCGGCGTCGTTCCTCGCCCCCGACGACCTCGCCGAGATCATGACGGGCGCCCGCCGGCTCCGCCGACCGGCGCTCTCCACCGACCCCACCGCGCCGATCGCGCGCCCCCACCGGAAAGGACGCATCACACCATGCTGCCCAAGGAAGTCTCGGTCCTCATCGTCGGAGGCGGGGGGAGCGGCCTCTCGTCCTCGATCTTCCTGTCCGACCTCGGCGTCGACTCGTTGCTGGTCGAACGGCGCCCCACCACCTCCCACATGCCGAAGGCGGGCGCGCACAACCAGCGCACGATGGAGATCTTCCGTCGCCACGGGATCGCCGAGCAGATCCAGGCGATCGGCGCACCCGCGGAGTGCCGGATCCGCGCCTCGTGGCTGACCTCGCTCGGCGGCGACGACGAGCTCGACCGCAGGCACCTCTTCAGCATCGACGTCAACGGTGAGGGGATCTACCGCGACGTCTTCGAGAAGGACAGCCCCGAGCTGTCCGCGGGTCTGGGGCAGTACCTGCTCGAACCCCTGCTGCAGCGCAACGCCGAGGAGCGCAACCCGGGCGCGGTCCGCTTCGGGTTCGAGCTGGTCTCGCTGACCCAGGACGGTGACGGGGCGCTCGCGGAGGTCCGCGAGCGTGAGACCGAGCAGGTGCACACGGTCCGCGCCCGCTACGTCATCGCCGCCGACGGCGGTCGGGCCGTCGGGCCGATGGTCGGCGCCACCATGGTCGGCCAGACCGGCCTCGCCACGATGACCAGCATGTACTTCCGGGCGGACCTCTCCGCCCACGTCGAGGACGACGTGATGGTCCACTGGTTCGTGGGCCCGCGGTTCGGGTCGTGGGCCGGTGGGTGCCTGGTCAAGGCGGGCCCGAAGAACTGGGACCGGCACTCCGAGACGTGGACGATCCACCTGATGATCCCGCCGGACGACCCGGACGCCCAGAACCTCACCCCCGAGCGTGCGCTGGCCCGGTTGCGGGCGTTGCTCAACCTTCCCGACCTCGACGCGGAGATCCTCGGGGTCAGCCCCTGGCACATCGAGTCGGTCCACATCGACCGGAGCCGCATCGGCGACGTCTTCTTCATCGGCGACGCGGCGCACCGCCAGCCCCCCACCTCCGGGCTCGGCCTGCAGTCGGCGATCCAGGATGCGGACAACCTGGCGTGGAAGCTCGCCGCCGTGTTCAAGGGGTGGGCGGATCCGTCCATCCTGGACACGTACGGGTCCGAGCGCAGGCCGGTGATCCAGGAGAACATCGAGTACGCCCTCTTCGCGTTCCAGAACCAGTTCGCCTTCGAGGCCGGCATGGGGATGACCCACGCCCGGACGCCGGAGGAGCGCCGGGTGGTGCTGCAGAGATACCTCGAGGACAGCCCGATGGGGCGGACCCGCCGGGCGGTGGGCCACGAGGTGTTCGCCACCGGACGCATGGAGCTGGACCCGCACGACCGCGAGATCGGCTTCCACTACGAGGAGGGCGTCGTCCTCCCCGACGGGACCGAGGCGCCGCCCCGCGACCCGATGGGTGTCGCCCACACCCAGACGACACGGCCCGGTCACCGGCTGCCCCACGCATGGCTGAACGACCACGGCAAGCGGGTCTCCACCCACGACATCGGCGGCATCGGCACGTTCGTCCTGCTCACCGGGGCGAAGGGCGCGGACTGGTGCGAGGCCGCCGGGCGGCTCTCGGCCCGGTCGGGGGTCCCGCTCGAGGCCTTCCGCATCGCCGCGGGGGGTGACTTCGGCGACCCGGCACGCTCCTGGGCCGCGCTGAGCGAGATCGAGGAGGACGGCGCGCTGCTCGTCCGCCCCGACCGCTACATCGCGTGCCGCTTCCCGACGGCGCCCGCCGATCCGTACGCCGCCCTCGAGGAGGCCCTCGACACGCTGCTCAACCCCTCGACGTAGCGACACCACCCCAGAGGACTGACGATGACCCAGCTACCCGACAACGACGTCACGACGCCGGCGGGCCGCGCCGAGGATCCGCTCGCGATGCGGGACCTCGACGAGATGTACGCGCTCTACGGCGAACTCCGGTCCTGCCCGGTGACCCACAGCGAGGCACAGGGCGGGTTCTACTGGCTGTCGCGCTACCAGGACGTCCGCGCAGCCGCGCTCGACTACAAGAGGTTCTCCTCCGGGCTCAAGGGCGTCCGGCTGCCGGCGGACGTCTCCACCGGGAGGCTGCCGTCGATCGAGATGGACCCGCCCGAGCAGGGCTTCTGGCGGCGCCTCTACATGGAGGCGATCACGCCCGCCACGCTCACCCGGGTGACACCGCGCCTGAAGGCACTCGCGGACGGCCTGATCGACCGGTTCGCCGGGCGGGGGGAGTGCGACCTGGTGCAGGAGTTCACCAGGCCGCTGCCGGTGCTGGGCATCTGCGAGACCATCGGGATGACCGGGGTGTCGGTCGAGCGCATCCACGAGCTCGCGGACCGGTTCACCCGGTCCGACGTGGCGACCCAGGGCGCCGTCATGCAGCAGATCGGCATGACCGTGCTCCAGGAGATCACCGAGCGGCGGGAGCGACCGCGCGAGGACTACCTGACGCGGATCGCCCAGGCGGAGTTCGAGGGACGGCCGCTGACGGACGGCGAGCTGGCGACCTTCATGACCGGCTTCTTCGTGGCGGGCCACGAGACGACCACCTCCGCCCTCGGCACGCTCCTGCTCCACACGTTGCCCGACCCCGACCTGCGGGCCCGGATGCTCACCGACGACGCGGTGATGACCGCGGCCATCGAGGAGTCCGTGCGCCTGTTCTCGCCGTTCCAGGCGTTCCACCGCACGACGACGGCGTCGGTCGAGGTCGGCGAGGCCACCATCCCGGCCGACGAGACCGTCCGGCTGTGCTGGGGTGCCGCGAACCGGGACCCCGAGGTCTTCGACCGGCCCGAGGAGTTCGACCCGGACCGCGCCTTCACCACCCACCTCGGTTTCGGCTTCGGGCGCCACCTCTGTCTCGGGGCACCGCTCGCCCGCCTCGAGATGACGATCGCGTTCCGGCGGCTGCTGCACAGGCTGCCGGACGTCGCGCTCGTCGAGCCCGGCCCCGACTACCACGTCGAGCTGGGCACCCTGATCGCCCCCGAGTCCTGCCGCGTGACCTTCACCCCGGAGTCGTGACCATGTCGGGTGCGGACGAGTCCTTCGACGTCGTGGTGGTCGGCTCCGGCGGGGCCGGGGTCGCGGCGGCCCTGAGCGCGCGACACCACGGCGCGAGCGCGGTGGTGCTGGAGCGCAGCGACAAGCTGGGCGGCACCACCGCCGTCTCGGCCGGGGTGCCGTGGATCCCGGACAACCACCACATGCACGAGATCGGGTCGAGCGACTCCCGGGAGCAGGCGCTCACCTACCTGCGAGGCCTGTCCCTGGGCGGGATGGACATGGAGCTGGCGGAGCTCTACGTCGACGAGGCGCCGCAGGTCCTGCGGTTCCTGGAGGCCGAGACCCCGTTGTCCTTCAGCGCGATCAGCCTCCCCGACTACCACCCCGAGAAACCCGGGGGCACCGTCGGCCGGTCGGTGGAGCCCGCGCTCTTCCCGGCGGGCGAGCTCGGCGACCTGCGACCCCACCTGCGGTCGACGCCGTGCATCCCGATCCCCGTGTGCTGGCAGGACGTGCAGGACGGCTTCGACGCGCTCGACCTGCAGGTCGTCGGCGATCGGGTCGCCAAGGGACTGGTCGGGACCGGCGAGGCGCTCATGGCGGGCCTGATCAAGGGGGCCGTGGACAAGGGCGTCGAGTTCCGTCGCGGCGCGCGGGCCCGGCGCCTCGTGCTCGAGGGCGGCACGGTCGTCGGGCTCGAGTACGAGGACGGCGGCGAGACGCGGACCGTCACGGCCCGCCGCGCGGTGATCCTCGCCAGCGGCGGGTTCGAGTGGAACGAGCAGCTGGTGAAGGACCACGTCGCGGGCCCGGTCGAGGCGCCGCTGAGCCCGCCGTTCAACGAGGGGGACGGCCTCCTCATGGCGATGGAGGCCCGGGCGGCCATCGCCAACACCAAGGAGGCCTACTGGATGCCGGCCCTGCGCATCCCCGGTGAGGAGTACGACGGGCGCCAGCTCCATCGGCTGACCGGTGGGGAACGGGCCAACCCCCGGTCGATCATGGTCAACCGGGCGGGGAGGCGCTTCGTCAACGAGGCGCACAACTACAGCGACGTCGGGCGGGCCATGCACAACTTCGACGAGATGGCGTTCGACCATCCCAACCTGCCCGCCTGGATCGTCGTCGACGCCGGGTACCTGAAGCAGTACTTCTTCGGCCCGTGGCTGCCCGGCCGGCCCGTCCCCGACTGGCTGGAGACGGGAGCGACGCTCCGCGAGCTCGCCGAGCGGATCGGCGTCGACCCGGATGGTCTGGAGGCGACGGTCGAGCGGTTCAACCGGCACGTCGCGAACGGGTCGGACCCCGACTTCGGCCGCGGCACCAGCAGCTACGACCTGGCCTTCGCGGACCGTTCCCGCCAGGGCGCGCTGCAGACCCTCGGTCCGATCGAGGACGCACCGTTCTACGCCTGCCGCGTCTACTCGGGTGTCCTGGGGACCAAGGGCGGAGCCAAGATCAACGCCCGGGCGGAGGTGCTCGACGTCCGAGGCGAACCCATCGGCGGTCTCTACGCCGCAGGCAACGTCAGCGCCGGGTTCACCGGGATGGCGTACCCCGGCGGGGGCGGGACCGTGGGGCCCGCGCTCGTCTTCGGACACATCGCCGGTCGCAACGCCGCGGCGAGGAAGGACCGGGACTGACCGATGAGCGTCGAGATCACCGTGACCACCCGCGCCGGGGACGTCCGCCTCCTCGAGGGGCGCGAGGGGATCAGCCTCATGGAGGCCATCCGCGACTCCGGCATCGACGAGCTGGACGCGCTGTGCGGCGGATGCTGCTCGTGCGCGACCTGCCACGTGTACGTCGACGCCGGGTCCGCCGCCGACCTGCCGCCGCCGACCGACGACGAGGACGACCTGCTCGACTGCACCGAGCACCGGGAGGAGACCTCGCGCCTGTCGTGCCAGATCCTGCTGTCGGCGACGGTCTCGGGCCTGCGGGTGCGAATCGCCGAGGAGGACTGAGTGCCCACACCTGAGGCGGGGCCGGGCCATTCGGACGTCCTGATCGTCGGCGGTGGCCAGGCCGGCGCCCACGCCGCCCTGTCGCTGCGGCAGCAGGGGTACTCCGGAACGGTCACGATCGTCGGGCGCGAGCCGGACCCGCCCTACGAACGCCCGCCGCTGAGCAAGGAGTACCTCGCCGGGGACAAGGCGTTCGAGCGGTTGCACCTTCGTCCGCGCGAGGTCTGGGCGGAGAAGGACGTCGACCTCCGCCTCGGCCGGACGGTCGTCGCGGTCGACGCGGGCGCGAAGACGGTGACGCTCGACGACGGTGCCCGGACCGGCTTCGGGACGCTGATCTGGGCCGCCGGCGGTGACGCCCGCCGCCTGACCTGCGAGGGAGCGGAGCTTCCGGGGGTACACACGGTGCGCCACCGCGCCGACGCCGACGGACTGAGGGCGGCGATCGAGGCCGGAGCCCGGCGGGCGGTCATCGTCGGGGGCGGCTACATCGGGCTGGAGGCCGCGGCGGTACTCACCACGCTCGGCCTCTCGGTGACCCTCCTCGAGGCCCTGCCCCGCGTCCTGGCGCGCGTCGCGGGGGAGGAGCTGTCCGCCTTCTACGCGGCGGAGCACCGCGGGCGGGGCGTCGACCTGCGCACGGGGGTGGTGGTCGACCGCATCCTGGGCGGGGACACCGTCACCGGGGTCCGGCTCGCCGACGGGTCCGTCCTGGACTGCGACCTCGTCGTCGTCGGTGTCGGCATCGTGCCCTGTGTCGGGCCGCTGCTCGAGGCCGGTGCCGCCGGTGGGGTCGGTGTCGACGTCGACGCGGTGTGCCGGACGACGTTGCCGGACGTCTACGCGATCGGCGACTGCGCGGCCCATGCGAACGATTTCGCCGACGGGGCGGTCGTCCGACTGGAGTCCGTCCAGAATGCGAACGACATGGCGGTGGTCGCCGCGAAGTCGATCTGCGGAAGACCCGAGGCGTACACGGCGACGCCGTGGTTCTGGTCGACCCAGTACGACCTGAAGCTGCAGACGATAGGGCTGTCGGCGGGTTCCGACACGACAGTGGTCCGGGGCGACCCGGCGCAGCGCGCGTTCTCCGTGATCTCGCTCCGGAACGGGCGGGTCGTCGCGCTGGACTGTGTCAATTCGGTCAAGGACTTCGTCCAGGGCCGAGCACTGGTCGAGAAGGCGGCCGTGGTGGCGCCTGCCCTCCTGGCGGACTCGTCGTCCGCCCTCAAGGACCTGGCCGCTGGCCTGGTCGCCCCGTGACGTGCGCGTCCCTCGTCCGGAGAGGTGCCGATGCCCCGGAGGGTTCGTAGGCTCGTCTCGATGACCATGGGGGAGCCGGACGGAGTGGACATGCGGATCATCGCGCTCGAGGAGCATTTCCTGGATCTCGACGTCGCGTCGGCGAGCAGAGCCGAGGCCGAGCGGCTCAGCCCCGGCTCCGCCGCGGCGTACGCGGCCGGTCGGGGATACAGCTACACCCCGGCGCCCGACGTGCTCCTCGACCTGGGGGAGGGGCGGATCGCCGACATGGACGCCCACGGGATCTCGATGCAGGTCCTGTCGACCCTCTCCACCCAGCAGCTGCCCGCCGACGTCGCCGTGCAGCTCGTCCGGAAGGTGAACGACCGCGCCGCGGCGGCCGTCGCGGCACATCCGGACCGGTTCGCCGCCTTCGCCGCGCTGCCGACGGCACTGCCGGAGGCCGCGGTCGACGAGCTCGACCGCGCGGTCGGTGAGCTCGGCTTCGTCGGATCCATGATCAACGGCCGGACGGGGGGCGCGTTCCTCGACGAGCCCCGGTTCGACGCGGTCCTGCGCCGGTCGGCGGAGCTGCGGGTGCCGGTCTACCTGCACCCGGGCGTCCCGCCGGTCGAGACCTCACGGTCGAACTACGAGGGTGGCCTCGACCCGCTCGTCACGGCCCGGCTGCAGACCAGCGCCTGGGGCTGGCACGTCGAGACGGGGACCCACTTCCTCCACCTCGTCCTCGCCGGGGTGTTCGACCGGTATCCGGACCTGCAGGTCATCCTCGGCCACTGGGGCGAGATGGTGCCCTTCTACCTGGAGCGGATCGAGGAGGCCCTGCCGCAGCGGATGACCCGCCTCGACCGTCCGGTCGGGGCCTACTTCCGGGAGAACGTCCACATCACCCCGAGTGGGATGTTCAACCAGGCCCAGCTCCGGTTCTGCGTCGACACGGTCGGTGTGGACCGGATCATGTTCAGCGTCGACTACCCGATGCTGGGCAACGACGGCGCGCAGGCCTTCCTCCGCGAGGCGGACCTGCCGCCGCTCGCCACGGAGAAGATCGCCCACCTCAACGCGGAGCGGTTGCTGGCGCTCCCGAGCTGACCACGGTCGGGTCTCCTGCCGGTCCCCGCCGCCCTCCCGTGTCCCGCCCGACGAGCCTCACCGCGTCCTGTGACCGCCGGGGCGGGGCCGGCCCGTCCGGGCGGGTCCGGCTCAGTCCGCGCCGAGGTCCGTCGCCTCCAGCCCCGCCTGGAGCTCCGGGTGTGCGGTGAACACGGCGACCTGCAGTTCGGCGACCAGGCGCTGGGCGGGCACCTCGACGTCGACGCCGAAGGCGTCCCGGATCCGGGTGAGCCGGTACTTGAGGGTGTTGCGGTGGACGTACAGCGTGCGGGACGCGGCGGTCAGGTCCCCACCCGCATCGAAGAACGCGCGCAGGCTGGGCAGGTACTCGGTGCCGCGGTCCCGGTCGCTGACGACCATGCCCGCCACGCCGCCCTGCAGCAGGCGCGGCCGGTCGACCACGAGCTCGGTGAGCTCGGACAGGATGGCGTCGGCGACGGAGTCGTCGAAGCAGACGACGCGCCGCTGCTCGTCGAGCAGCGGGAGGTTCAGCAGCCGGTCGATGTCCCGGCGGGCACTGCTGACCAGGGCGACGTCCGAGACCTCACTGCTCACGGCGGCGCGCAGGCCGATGTGGAGCTGCCGGTCGGCCTGGCCGATGATCTCGCGGGAGAGGGCGGCGACCTCCCCCGGTGGACGGTCGTCGAGCGCGGGGAACAGGGCGTAGATGCGGTCGTTGCAGGAGGTCACCGCGCCGCGCCGGTGCGAGGCCTCGACCCGGAGCGCGACGAGGTCCTCCAGTGGGCGGAGCGCGACGTGGCTCTCGCCCCGCCGAGCGTCGGGGGCCTCGTGCGCGAACGAGACCAGACGGAAGGGGCGACCCTCGATGCCGAGCCGCGAGGCGACGGCGCCGGGGTCGCCGCGCCCGGAGAGCGCGCCGCGCAGGAGATCGCTGCGCAGCCGCCGGTCGAGGTCCTCGCTGATCCGCGAGCGCAGGAGCTGCAGCGCGGCGACGCGGGCGATCTCCGCGAGCAGGTCCTCGGAGTGCTGGTCCAGCTCGTGGGTGGTCTCGGCCACCCAGATGTAGCCGAGGATGTCGGTGCCGCCGCGGATCGCGGTGACCAGGCGGGTGGCGCCGTCCGGTGGGACGACCTTCACCGGCCGCAGGCTCTGCCGCACCCGGGGGAGTACCCCGGTGGTCTCGCACCAGGCGATGAAGTCCTTCGGGGGGCGGCGCTGCAGGATGGACTGTTGGCGGATCTCGTCGATCGGGTCGCCGAGGCTGGAGAAGGCGATGACCTCCATGCGCTCGTCATCGATGATCACCGGCCCCTCCAGGGAGGCGGCGGCCGCATTGGCCAGCGCGAACAGGTCCCCGAACGGGACGCCGCGCTCGTCTGCGACGCCGGCGGTCGTCGAGGAGATCGACCGGCGCGCGAGGACGTGGAGCTGGTCCCAGGACAGGTCGGGAGAGATCGCGAGCACGGTGGCGTCGCAGGCGATGGCGGACTCGCGCAGCCGGTCGCGCTCGGCGTCGTCTCGCACCTTGAAGGCCAGGGTGATGTCCCGGCCGAGGAACTTCATCAGCGGCTCGACGTCCGGATCGTCCACGGCGACCCCGATCGCGAGGACCAGGTCGCCCGCGTTCGCCTGTGCCGTGGTGGACGTGTCGTGGATGAGGACCGCCACCACGGGGATGTCCAGCCCTGCGGGTGCGTGGACGACATCGACGAAATCACCGCCGACGAGGCCGAGCAACGTGTCGAGCGTGAGCGCGGTACCTCGTGAGGGCGCTGTCATACGCTTCTCCCTCCGGGGCTCAGATCATGCTGCGCGCCCCATCGACACCATTGTCCAGGGAAGACCTCTCCCGCTCGTCCCCGAGACGTTGCGTCCCGGTAAACCCGGCGAAGAGATGAGCGTAGACCGCGACGGCGGTGACGAGCGAGTCCACGTCGACGTACTCGTCGACGGTGTGCGCCACGTGCAGTTCGCCGGGGCCGAACACCACCGCGGGGATGCCGAGCTGGTTGCGCATGAAGCGCGCGTCGGTGGTGAAGGGCAGCCCGGTGGTCCCCGGCCGCCGGCCCGTCATCGCCTGGAAGGAGGCGGCGACGGTGTCGACGAACGGATGGCCCGCGTCGATCTCGGACGGTTCGCAGAAGGTGTCGACCTCCAGGTCGTAGTCCTCGCCGGGCGAGAGGCCGAGCGAGGCGATCCGGTCGACGATGCCCTGGACGACGCTGCGCTCGGTGTCGCCGGGCAGGACCCGGCGGTCGATCTGGAGCTCGCACTCCTCGGGGACGACGTTGGGGCCGCTGCCGCCGCGGATGACCCCGACGTTGCAGGTGGTCGTGCCCAGCAGTGGGTGGGGTGTCTGCGGGAACTCGTTGTCGTGCAGGACCTGCGCGATCGCCGCCGCGGTGATGATGGCGCTGCGCCCCTTCGAGGGCTCGCTGCCGTGGGCGGGGATCCCCCGGGTGGTGACGCGCGCGAACATCAGGCCGCGTTCGGCCAGGCACAGGTCGAGCCCGGTGGGTTCGGGGTCGAGGCAGGCGTCCGCCCTGATCAGGCCGGCCCGCAGCAGGGCCGCCGTGCCCTGCCTGCCGCCGAGCTCCTCGTCCGCCACGAGATGGAAGGCGACCTCGCAGGGCAGGTCGAGCCGCAGCGTCCGACACACCTGCAGGGCGGTGATCGCGGCGGCGACCCCACCCTTCATGTCGGCGGAGCCGCGTCCGTAGAGGCGTCCGTCGTGGACCTCGCCGCCGAACGGGTCGTGGTGCCAGGCGTCGGGCCGGACCGGGACGGTGTCGAGGTGCCCGTTGACCAGCAGCACCGGCTTGCCACTCGGGGTCGCCTGCTCGGTGCCGACCAGGAGGCTCTGCCGACCCGGTGCCGGTTCGACGACGCGGCCGGTGCCGAGCCCCATCTCGCCGAACAGGCCCTGCAGGTACGCCACGACCTCCGTCTCGCGACCGGGCGGGTTCTCGGAGCGGATCCGCACGAGGTCACGGGTCAGGGTGACGACCGCGTCGACGTCGACGGCCGAGCGGATGTCGCGGACGAGGGAGGTGGGGGTCATCGCAGCTTCTCCAGGTCGTGCGGGTCCAGGAACCCGGCGTCCGCGAGCCGGTCCAGGAACTCGCGGAGCCTCGGGTTGCTCCGCACCGCGTCGGCGAGCTGGTCGCGCGCCGCGGTCAGGTCTCCGGAACGGGCGAGCAGGACACCGCGCCAGAACCGGGCTTCCGGGTTGCCCTCCATGACCTGGGCGGCGTCCTCCAGCGCGGCGAGGGCGCGGTCCCGGTCGCCGGGGTGGGGTTCGGCGTACGCCCCGACCATCAGGCCGGGGGCGAACATCGTCCCGGAGACGGCGTCGAAGGCGCGGCGGTAGCCGAGGAGCCTGCGCAGCTCGGCGATGGGGTCGGGATGGTCCTCGACCCGGAGGTCGACGGGCTTGTGGTTCCAGGGATCGGAGACGCGGGCGCCGTCGACGACCAGCAGCGCGGCGCCCTGGCTGCCGCGGATGTCCCCACCCGCGGCCTCGGCGGCCTCCATGGCGGCCATCAGGCGTTCGGCGAGGTCACCGTCGCTGCGGCGGTACGCCTCGATCATGGCCGGGAGCACGGTGCCGTCGGTCAGCATGTTGCCCTGGACCGCGACGGGGCCGTCCACGAGGCTGCCGGCCCGGGCGATGCACGCGCCCCCGGTCCACGTCGCGGCGTCGCCGCTGCGACCGACCATTCCCACCTGGCGCACCTCGGGATGCGGGTCGTCGACCCGCAGACGGTCCAGGACCTCGGCGGCCGTCGCGCCGGCGGCGAGCATGTCCATGCCGTCGCCGCCGTACCGGCCGTCGATGAACGCCTGGGTGGCGATGGCGCCGACACCCGGTCGGGCCCAGGTGACCCCGGCGCCGGGCGCGAAGAAGTGCGATTCGCAGGCGACGCCGAGCTGTCCGGTCGCCTCGTCGCGGGCGACGATGGAGTACGTCACCCTCGGCTCCCCTCCACCTCGTCGTGGAACCGTCGGATCGCCTCCGCCGTGGCCGCGGGTGCCTCGAGCATCGGGAGATGGCCGATGCCGTCCATCGTGTGCACGTCGCCCCCGAGGACCTCGGCCAAGGCGTGGGCCATCGCGGGCGGGCAGGTCGGGTCGTGGGTGCCGACGAACACCCGGGCGGGTGGGCGGGTGGAGCGGGCCGCGAGAACGGCCCCGGCCGGACGGGCGTCCGCGAGCCCGAAGGTCGTGCGCAGCACGTCCACGACCGTGTCGAGGTCCCGGTCACCGTCGCGCCCACCGGAGGCCAGCTCCACGAGCTCGGCAGCGGCCTCCGGCCGCGACGCCGGACCCAGGATCCCGGCGCCGTGGCGGACGAACCACTCCCGGACACCGAGCGCGCGCAGATCGCGCTCGGTGTCGTCGAGGGTGGCGTCGTCCCAGCCGACGCGCAGGGTCGCGCCGAACGCGACGACACCGGCCACCCGGTCCGGGGCGGCCACCGCGAACTCCGTCGCCACCGCGCCGCCGATCGAGCCGCACACCAGGTGGGCGCGGTCGAACCCGGCGGCGTCGAGCACCGCCAGCGCGTCCGCGGCGTAGTCGGCGGGCAGGTACGGCCCGCCCGCCTCGGACCGTCCGTGCGCCCGGTAGTCCACCGCGACGCCCGGCCTCGTGCCGTGGAGCGCGGCGGCGACGGCGGACCACACCGCGGCGGCGGTGTTCACCGGGTGCAGGTAGAGGATCGGCGTGGTGTCCGCGGGCCCGGGCCAGGCCAGGTAGGACAGCTCGCCGGCCTTTCCCGGCGTCGAGTGGCGTGGGGCGTGCGACATCGCGGTGGTTCTCCCGACTGGCGTCGTGCTCGGTGGTGGGGCGGGGCGCTCAGGCGTCCTGGGGGAACCTGGGGGCGTCGGGGGAGGCGATGGGGGAGGCGTGGAAGTGCCAGATCTTCCAGACCGGGTTGCCCTTGCCGTCGTCGCGGCGGTACACCTCGGTGACACGGAAGACCAACGGCTCGGGGTCGGGCTCGAGCACGCCGGTGCCCTTGTCGCCGGAGACCTGGGCGCTCCAGTAGGTGGTCAGGTAGGCCAGGTCGCCCTCGGCGTGGACCTTGGGCTCCTCGACGATCTTCATGTCGGACAGGTTGAAGCCGATCTGGTGCAGGCCCTCCCAGAGCTTCACCTTCTCGTCGACGCTGTCGTACTGGTGGCCGTTCAGGTTGAACTGCAGGTACCCGGGGTTGGCGAAGTTCGGGTACATCTTGGACTCGACGAGATCGTTGTTGGAGTCCAGCCAGGAGTGGTGGACGGCCAGGATCTCCTTGATGTCGTCGGGGTTGTTGACGGTGCCGCTCATCTCGTCTCCTCGGGTGTCGGGGTCGGGGTCAGGACTGCGCGGCGTGGGCGCGCAGGGCGGGAAGGACGTCCTCGGACAGCTGGGTCAGGAAGCGTTCCTGGTCGTGGCCGGGGCCGTGGAACACCAGGTGGTCCAGCCCGGCGTCGAGGTAGGGCTTGATCTGGGCCACGGCCTCGGCGGGGTCGCTGGCCACGATCCACCGCCGGGCGATCTCCTCGAGGGGCAGCTCGTCGGCGAGGCGTTCCATCTCCTCGGCGGAGTCGACGGTGTGCTTCTGCTCGGCGCTCAGCGACAGCGGTGCCCAGAACCGGGTGTTCTCCAGCGCGGCGGCCGGGTCGCGGTCGTAGGAGAGCTTGACCTCGATGGTGCGCGCGACGGCGTCCGGGTCGCGGCCCGCCTTCTGCGCGCCCTCGGTGACCGCGGGCATGAGCGTGTCCGTGTAGAGCTCCATGCCCTTGCCGGACGTGCAGATCATCCCGTCGCCGAGCCGGCCCGCGTACCGGGCCACCATCGGGCCGCCTGCCGCGACGTAGACGGGCACCGGCTCGTCGGGCCGGTCGTAGATCGAGGCGTTGACCAGCGTGTAGTAGTCGCCTGCGAAGTCGACGTGGGACTCGGCCCACAGCAGCCGCATCAGGGTGATCGACTCGCGCAGGCGGGCGAAGCGCTCCTTGAACTCCGGCCACTCCCGGCCGGACACGGCGACCTCGTTGAGGGCCTCGCCGGTACCCACGCCGAGGATGACGCGGTTGTCGTAGAGCAGCGCCATGGTGGCGAAGGTCTGCGCCATCACCGCGGGGTTGTAGCGGAAGGTCGGCGTGGTCACCGAGGTGCCGATGCGCACGCGGCGGGTCCGTTCGCCGACCGCGGCCATCCAGGTGAGCGCGGACGGGGCGTGCCCGCCTCGGTGCCGCCACGGCAGGAAGTGGTCGGACACCCAGACGCTGTCCAGCCCGACCTGCTCGGCGCGCACCGCGTACTCGACGAGGTCCCGGGGGCCGAACTGCTCGGCGGAGGCCTTGTAGCCGAAGGTGAGGTTCATCCGCGGCCTCAGGAGAGCTGGGGCAGCACGGTCGAGGCCGCGAGCTCGAGTTCGTCGAGTGCGGTGTCGGCGTTGACGGGCGAGAGCACGACGCTGGTGGCCCCCGCGGCGCGCAGGGCCGCGACGCGGGCGGTGACCTCGTCGGGGTCACCCGCGACGGCGAGGGTGTCGATCCACTCGTCGGGCAGGTTCTCGGCCAGCGTGTCCGGTTCCCGGAGCAGCTCGGCGAGCTGGTCGTTGTACCCGCACGCACCGGTCAGCGGATTGTGCGGACCGACGGCGGCGAGGTACCCGGCCAGAGCGGGCCGCACGGCCTTGCGGGCCTGCGCGCCGTCCTTCGCGATGCTGAACAGGGCGAAGGTCGGCACGAGGTGCTCGGTCCGCCCGGACTCGGCCATGCCGGACCGGATGTGTCCGAGGGCCTTCTCGAGATAGGTCGTCCCCGCCAGCACGCTCATCACCGTGCCGTCGGCGATCCGCCCGGACAGCTGCAGGGACTTCGGGCCCAGGACCCCGGTCAGGATCGGGACCGGGTCCTCGACCGGATGGGTCGCCGTGACCGAGTGGAAGCTGAACTGCTTGCCCTGCTCGTCGAGCGTCTCACCGGCGAGCAGACGCTGAACACCGGTCACACATTCGGTGAGCGCGGAGAGGGGCGACTTGGCGGTCAACCCCATCTGGTCGGTCCAGAAGGGGACGCCGTGGCCGATGCCGGGCAGGAACCGGCCGGGATGGGCCCGGGCCAGGGTCGCGATCTCCATCGCGGTCACCGCCGGGTGCCGGGCGACCGAGGCGACGATGCCGAGGCCGACCTGCACCCGTTCCGTCGCGCCGAGGGCGAGGGCGGCACCGGTGAACCCGCCGTAGCAGAAGTAGTCCTCCGCGACCCAGACCTCGCCGTATCCGAGCCGCTCGGCGGCGGCGGCGAGGACCGGGATGCGTTCGGGGGGCGTCGACGTGGCGACGAAGACGCCGACGGGGGCGGTCACGCTCATGGGGATTCCTCCGGAAGGCGATGACGCTCGGGGACGGGGCATCGCGGGTCGTCGATCGGGACGAGTCTCTGCTCGGGGGAACCCCGGGGGCAATTGGCGGTGCGACGAACTCCGGCCGCCGGCTTGTGCCGTTCCGTCAATGGACACCGCGTTGATCAGCCTCGACGCTGACTCGCATCGCGCCATCTGCGGCGTCCGGGCTCGGCGGGCGAGCGCTCGCCGACCCGGATCGCCCCCCACCACTGAAGGGCGGATCGTGACTCAGCACCAGGTACCCCCAGGATTGATCGGCGCCCGGGTGCGCCGCAAGGAGGATCCGCGCCTGCTGACCGGCCGGGCCCAGTTCGTCGACGACGTGGTGCTGCCCGGCATGCTGGAGGCGGCGGTCCTGCGCAGCCCGCACCCGCACGCCCGGATCCTCGGCATCGACGTCCGCGCGGCGCTGGAGCTGCCGGGGGTCTTCGCGGTGCTCACCGGTGAGGACGTGCGCGCCGCCTGCGCGACCCCGCAGCCGGTGGTCTGGCGGATGATCCCCGACCAGCGCATGACCGACCAGTACGCACTCGCCGTCGACAAGGTCCGCTACGTGGGCCAGGCGGTGGCGGTGGTGGCCGCGGTCGACCGCTACGTCGCCGAGGACGCCCTCGGGCTGATCGACGTGGAGTACGAGGTCCTGGAGCCGGTCGTCACCCTCGACGACGCGCTCGCCGAGGGCGCTCCGCTGCTCTACGAGGACTGGCCGGACAACGTCAGCTGTCGTCAGACGATCCCGAAGGGGGACGCCGCGGCGGCGTTCGCCGAGGCGGACGTCGTCGTCACCGAGACCCTGACCTACGGCAGGCAGATGGGTACCCCGCTGGAGACGCGCGGGGCCGTCATGTCCTGGGACCCGTTCACCGACCAGCTCGAGGGCTGGATGTCCACGCAGTCCCCGAACCTGACCCGCGACCTGCTCGGCGAGGTGCTGGGCCTGCCGGTCGACCACATCCGGGTGCGTACCCCGCACGTGGGCGGCGGCTTCGGCAACAAGTTCGACTTCTACGGCGAAGAGGTGCTGGCCGCGCTGCTGTCCAAGCGCACCGGACGGCCGGTGAAGGTCATCGAGGACCGTCTGGAGAGCTTCGTCGCCAACGCCCACTCCCGTGAGCAGCGCATCGAGGTGTCCGTCGCGGCGAAGTCGGACGGCACCATCATCGGGATGCGCGGCACCGTGTGGGCCGTGCTCGGCGGCCAGCTCGCGACCGTCGGCATCGGCCCCTGCTGGCTGTCCATGGCGCTGATGGCGGGCCCCTACGACATCCCCAACGTCGAGGCCACCGTCGTCGGCGTGGTCACCAACCGCTCGCCCTACGGCTCCTACCGAGGCTGGGGCCAGCCGAAGGCCAACTTCGCCCACGAGCGCATCATCGACAAGCTCGCCCACGAGCTCGGGATGCCCGCCAACGAGGTCCGCCGCCGCAACCTGATCGCCCCCGACAAGTTCCCCTACCCGAGCCAGGTGTTCTTCTACGACAGTGGCAACTACGCCGAGTGCCTCGACATGGCGGAGCAGGCCGTCGCCGACCGCGGGTGGGCCAAGCGTCGGGACGCCGCCGCGGAGGAGGGGCGCTCGCTCGGCATCGGCTACTCGTTCCACATCGAGATCAGCGCGCTCGGCCCCAGCAAGATCATGAACCAGGCGGGGCTGCAGCACTCCTCCTTCGACGAGGAGGTCGTGCGGATCGACTCCGCGGGCGGCGTGACCGTCCGGACCGGGCTCTCCGCCATGGGCCAGGGCATCGAGACCGCCCTCGCGCAGGTCGCCGCCCAGACCCTCGGCGTCCCGCTGGACACCGTCAAGGTGCTGCACGGGGACACCGAGACCAACCCGTTCACCGGGTACGGCACGGGCGCCAGCCGCGGCGCCGCCCTCGGCGGCGGAGCGCTGCTGCGTGCGAGCAGCCGGTTGCGGGACAAGGTGCTGCGCATCGCCGCCCACATGCTGGAGGCCGATGCCGAGGACCTGGAGATCACCGACGGCGTGGTCGCCGTCAAGGGCGCCCCGGGCGGCCCGTCGGTGACGATGCGACAGATCGGGGACGCGGCGTACCGCCGCCTCGACGGGAAGCTGCCCGACGGCGAGGACCCGACCCTCGAGGA
The DNA here is from genome assembly GCF_021728735.1 of Pseudonocardia sp. WMMC193. Taxonomy (NCBI): domain Bacteria; kingdom Bacillati; phylum Actinomycetota; class Actinomycetes; order Pseudonocardiales; family Pseudonocardiaceae; genus Pseudonocardia; species Pseudonocardia sp. WMMC193. The sequence goes on from NZ_JAKKDO010000003.1 coordinate 584,657, forward strand.
ACGGGACGTCCTCGACCCGGACAACGTGGCCTTCTCCTACGGCACCACCGCGGTGCTCGCCGAGGTGGACCGGGAGACCGGCCGGGTCGAGCTGCTGGACTACCTCCTGGTCCACGACTGCGGCACCGTGATCAACCCGATGATCGTCGACGGGCAGATCCACGGCGGCGCCACGCAGGGCATCGGCGGGGCGCTGTTCGAGGAGATCGTCTACAGCCCCGAGGGCCAGCCGCTGACCACGACGTTCATGGACTACCTGATCCCGACGGCCTCGGAGATCCCGACCTTCGAGACGTTGCACATGACCACGACGGCGGACCACATCCCCGGCGGCTTCAAGGGCATGGGCGAGGCCGGGACCATCGGCGCGGCCTCCGCCATCACCGCTGCCGTCGAGGACGCGCTCCCCGAACTCGACCTGCGGCTGACCCGCCTCCCGGTCACCCCGCCGCGGCTGCTCGACGCCTTGACCACCGCCACGCCGAAGGACCCGTCATGAAGCCCGCACCCTTCGGCCACGTCCGCGCCTCCACCCTGGACCAGGCGGTGGAGACCCTCGTCGCCGAGGACGGCGACGCCAAGGTCCTCGCCGGGGGACAGAGCCTCGTCCCGCTCCTCGCCATGCGGCTGGCCCAGCCGACCACGCTGGTCGACCTGGGCGGGCTGCGCGAGCTGGACTACATCCGCGACGAGGGCGACCACGTCGAGATCGGGGCGATGACCCGCAGCCGCGCCGTGGAGACCTCGCCCCTGGTGGCCACGGCGCTGCCGCTGCTCCCCGCGGCGCTGCGCCACGTCGGGCACGTCACGATCCGCAACCGGGGAACCCTCGGCGGCAGCGTCGCCCACGCCGACCCCGCGGCCGAGGCGCCCTCGGTGCTGCGGGCGCTGGACGCGGAGATCATCGCGACCGGCCCCGGCGGCCGCCGCACGATCGCGGCGGCGGACTTCTTCCAGGGCTTCCTGTTCAGCGCCCTCGAACCCGACGAGATCCTCACCGCGATCCGGATACCCAGGCAGCCGGCCGGGACCGTCGTCGCCGTGGAGGAGTTCGCCCGCCGACACGGCGACTTCGCGCTGGTCGCGGTCCTCGGCGCCGCGCGGCTGGACCCGTCCGGCGAGATCGCCGAGGTGCGCCTGAGCGTGGCGGGTGCCGCGAACACCCCGCTGCGCGCCGACGCCGCCGAACGCCTGCTCACCGGCCAGGCGCCGACCCCGGACGTGATCGCCGCCGCGGCCGCCGCGGTCGCCGAGGCCACGGACCCCGCGGCGGACATCCACGCCCCCGCCGAGTACCGACGCCACCTCGCCGCGGTACTCACCCGACGGTGCCTCCACCGTCTGTTCGCCCACGCCGAGAGGAGCGCAGCCGCATGAGCACCCCGACCCGAACCGGCACCAGCGTGTCGATGACCGTCAACGGCAAGCAGGTCGACCGGCACGTCGACCCGCGCCGCACCCTGTCGGACTTCCTGCGCCGGGACTGCGGCGCCACCGGCGTGCACCTGGGCTGCGAGCACGGCGTCTGCGGGGCGTGCACCGTCCTGCTCGACGGCCGCACGGCCCGTTCCTGCTGCACCCTCGCCGTCCAGGCGCAGGGGGCCGACATCACCACCGTCGAGGGCATGGCCGACGGCGCCGAGCTCCACCCGCTGCAGGAGGCCTTCTGGAAGCACCACGGGCTGCAGTGCGGCTTCTGCACGCCCGGGATCCTGCTGACGGTGCAGGAACTGCTGGCGGACAACCCCGACCCCAGCGACGAGGAGATCCGCGAGGGCATCTCCGGCAACATCTGCCGCTGCACCGGATACCAGTTCATCGTCGACGCCGTCCGTGACGCCGCCGCGGTCCTGCGCGGGGAGAAGGCCACCGAGGCGGAGTAGCGCCCTGCTCCCCTCGGAGCGAACCGCGTCGCCGTCGAGCCCGTCTGCTCGACGGCGACGCGGGTGTCGGGACCGGTCGCGGCGCTACCCGACGGGCCGACCCCGGTCCTCGGACGGGACGGCGAGGTGGCGGGGCGTGGCGGGCTCGGGCAGGCGCAGGAACAGCAGCCAGCTGAGCACCGGCATGAGGATCAGCGGGACGAGCGCGATCTGCAGGGTCGTCCGGTCGGCGAGCCACCCCACGATCGGGCTGGCGACACCGCCGACGCTGACGGTCAGACCGAGAGTGATCCCACTGGCCGTGCCGACCCGGGAGGGCAGGTAGTCCTGGCCGAGGGTGACCTGCAGGGAGAAGGGGACGTAGAGGCCCATCGAGGTCAGCGCGACGAACAGGAAGACCGTCGGGCCGGGCACGAACACCACACCGGCCACCGCGGCGATGCTCAGGAGGTACGAGGCCCGCGCGACGGTGACCCGGTCCCAGCGACCGACGAGCATGCCGCCGACGACCGAGCCCACCGCCCCGCCGAGATAGAGCACGAACAACGCGGCGGTGCCGGTCAGCGCGCCGCCGCCGGTGCGCTCCCGGACGTAGAGGGCGATGAAGGTGCTCAGCCCCACGAAGACGATCGAGCGGGCCACCACGGCGAAGGACAGGGTGACGAACGAGGGCCAGTCGTTCGGGATCCGCGCCGCGGTGGCCTCGGTCCGCGCGGCCGCGTGGCGACCCGCGAGCGCCCGCAGGACCGGGAGACACAGCACGGCGCCTGCGAGGGCGGGGACGACCAGCAGCGGAGTCGTCGCGAGCCCGCCTGCGAGGGTGACCCCCGCGATGAGCAGCGGGGCGGTGGCGAACCCGACGTTGCCGCCCAGGGCGAACCATCCCATCGCGCGGTGGCTGCCGGCGCTCGCGAGCCGCGCGATCCTGGCGGACTCCGGGTGGTAGGCGGCGACGCCGATCCCGGAGATCGCCACGAACAGCAGGGTGAGACCGTAGGAGCCGGTGAGGCCGCTCAGCCCGATGCCGAGTCCGCCGAGGACGGTGGCGGCGGGGATCAGCCAGGGCATCGCCCAGCGGTCGGTCAGCGCCCCGAAGGCGGGTTGGGCCACCGAGGAGAGCAGTGAGGCCGCCAGCACGATGCCGGCGGCCGCCGCGTAGGAGTAGGACCGCTCGGCGATGAAGAGCGGCACGAGCGCCGCGACCGCGCCCTGGTAGACGTCCACGCAGGCATGGCCCACGGCCAGCAGGGTGATCGAGGTCGTGCGTTCCACGCGCTCAGGATGAGCGGCCGACCTGGTGGCCCGCTTCCGATAAGCTGCCAGACGATGTCAGAAGCCCGCCATCAGTCGGTGGCGCCGACCCGGGTCGAACGCCTCGCGCCGGGCGACATGATCGACGCCCATCGCCACGACGACCACCAGCTGATCTACGCGGCGCGCGGGGTGCTCGTGATCTCGACCCTGGCCGGCACGTGGGTCACCCCGAGCGACCGGGCCATCTGGGTGCCGGCGGGTCATGTGCACTCCCACCGGGCCCACGGCGAGCTCGAGCTGCACCTGGTCGGCATGCCCGCCGAGAACCCCCTGGGCCTGCTGGAACCGACGGTCCTGGCGGTGGGGCCGCTCCTGCGCGAGCTGATCATCGGCTACACGCGCACGCCCGAGGACGACAGCCCCGAACGCCGGCGACTCCGTGCCGTGCTGCTCGACCAGCTCCGCGCCTCGACCGAGGAACCGCTGCACCTCCCGGCTCCCACATCGCCGCTGCTGGCCTCGGTGTGCGAGATCCTCTACGACGATCCCTCCGACCGGCGCACCCTGGCCGAGCTCGGACGCACGGTGGGTGCGAGCTCCCGCACGCTGTCCCGGCTGTTCGCCGCCGACCTGGGGATGACGTTCCCGCAGTGGCGCACCCGGCTCCGCCTGCAGGCCGCTCTCGTCCTGCTGGCCGAGCACGTCCCCGTCACCACCGTCGCCCACCGCTGCGGCTGGTCGTCGGCGAGTGCGTTCATCGACGTGTTCCGGCGGACCTTCGGCCGGACCCCGGGTGGACACCCGCTACGGAGCGCCCGTCCGTAGCCAGCGGTCGACCCTGGTCAGGGTGGTGGGGCCGACGGTGGAGTTCACGTCGTCCGCCAGGTCGGCGACGGTGACCGCGTTCAGGGACTCGCGCCAGGCGCGGTCGGCGTCCGCCATGACGCGGGCGATCCCGCACGGCACCGTGCAGTTCTCGGGGGCGGCGGCGAGGGGGCCGCGCTGTCGCACCTCGGTGCAGCGGAAGGCCGGTGTGGTGCCGTCGATCGCCTCGACGATCTGGAGCACGGTGATCTCGGCGGCGGGCCGGGTCAGGAGGTAACCGCCGGACTTGCCCTGGGTGGAGTGGATCAGTCCGGCGCCGGACAGGCTCTGCAGGTGTTTGGCGAGGTAGCTGGGGGAGACGTCGTGGAACTCGGCGAGCTTCGTGGCCGGGGTGGGTTCGGTGGCGGCGCTCAGGACGACGCAGCAGTGCAGGGCCCACTCGACTCCACCGGACAGCTTCACGACCCGATGCTACTTGACTCGGACACCCGGTGTCCGAGTACATTCTCGGACACAAGTTGTCCGAGTTGAGGAGTGGTCATGCGGATCGTCGTCGCCGGTGGGACGGGCTTGATCGGGTCGGCGCTGGTGGAGTCGTTGCGGGCCCGGGGTCACGAGGCGGTGCCGGCGTCGCCGTCGACCGGTGTGGACACGGTCACCGGGGCCGGGCTCGCGGAGGTGCTCGCGGGGGCGTCGGTGCTGGTCGACGTCACGAACTCGCCGTCGTTCGAGGCCGGGCCGGTCCTGGAGTTCTTCACCCGCTCGACCGAGCAGCTCCTGGCCGCGGGCCGGCAGGCCGGGATCCGGCACCACGTCGTGCTGTCGATCGTGGGCACCGACGGTGTGCCGGACAGCGGGTACCTGCGGGCCAAGGCCGCACAGGAGGCGCTCGTCCGCGCGGGCGGGCTGCCGTACTCCGTGGTCCGGGCGACGCAGTTCTTCGAGTTCCTGGGGCCGATCGCCGCGGGATCGACGGTGGACGGGGTGGTGCGGCTGCCGACGGCGGACCTCCAGCCGGTCGCGGCCGCGGACGTCTCGGCGATCCTGGCGGAGACCGTGGTGGCGGAGCCACGGAACGGTCGCGTCGACGTGGCCGGACCACAGCGGGGCTCCTTCGCCGACTTCGTGCGCCCCGTGCTCGCCGCCCAGGGTGATCCCCGCACGGTGGTGGCCGGTGACGACACGCCCTACTTCGGTGCCGTGCTGGAGAAGTCGGCCCTGGTGCCGGCCGGGGAGGCGGTGATCGGTGCGACGGACTTCGCCACGTGGCTGGCCGGGCTCGCGTCGGATCCGGTCGAGGGATCCGCGGGGCGCGCCGTGCTCAGGTGAGGTGCAGGGCGTCGAGCAGGGCGGCGGGGCGGTCGAGCGGCACGATGTGGCCGCAGTCGGGGACGAGCCGGCCGGTGAGCTCGTCGCACAGGGGGTGGAGCTGCCGTTCCAGGGCTCGGCCGACCGGAGCGGCGCCGATCGCGGTGGTCGGCACCGTCAGCCGCGTCCGGGCCGCCGCCTCGGCGAGCTGGGACCCGGTGCGCGGCAGGGCTCGGTAGAACCCCAGTGCCCGGCCCAGCGCGCCGGGTCGGGCGTAGGAGCGCCCGATGGCCGCGCGCACGTCGGGGCGGACACCTCGGCCGCGCGTCCCCTGGTCGTAGAACCACCCGACGTACTCGGCCTCGTTCCCGGCCACCACGGTCTCGGCGAGGCCGGGGACGGCGTGGAAGCCGAACCACCACGGCGGGCCGCCCGCGAGGAAGTCCTCGGCGCCGGGGAGGGTACCGAGCGTGCCCTCGACCAGCACGAGCCTGCGCACGAGGTGGGGGCGGCGCAGGGCGAGCAGGAACGCGACCGGGACGCCCGCGTCGAGCGCCACCACGGTGGCGGGGTCGCCGCCCAGCAACCCCTCGACGTCCGTCGCGAGGGTCCCGGCGTCGAGGTCGTCGCCGGTCGCGGTGCTGTCCCCGAAGCCGCGCAGGTCCGGGGCGAGGACGCGGTGGTCGCGGGAGAGCGGGCCGATGATCTCCGACCACACCCGCCAGGTGTGCGGGAAGCCGTGCAGGAGCACGACGGTCGGCCCGGCCCCGGCCGTCGCCACGTTCAGCTCGATCCCGTTCACGCGGACCCGGACCTCCTCGGTCACTCCGCCTCCCCGAGTCACTCTGCCTCCCCGAGTCACTGTGCCTCCCCTGGTCACGAATGGTGACCGGTGGGACGCTAGGCGGATGGCGGACCGCGCGGAAGACGGCACCTCGACCTCAGGTGGTGAGGCGGAGGTGACCACCGGCGGTCGGCGGGGCGACCTCTTCGACCCGGCCTGCCCGACCCGGAAGCTGCTCGACCGCATCGGGACCAAGTGGACGTCGATGGTGGTCAAGGTCCTGGCCGCGTCGGGGGAGCTGCGGTTCTCCGAGCTGCGCGGACGGATCCCCGGCGTCTCGCAGAAGATGCTGTCCACGACCCTGCAGAACCTCGTGGCCGACGGGCTCGTCGCGCGGCGGGTCGAGCACACCGTCCCGCCCCGGGTGTTCTACCGGCTCACCCCGCTCGGGGACTCGCTGGAGGTGCCGCTCGCGGCGCTGCGGGAGTGGGCCGAGCGGCACATGGCGGAGATCGACGCGGCGCGGACGGCCGCCCCGGGCGCCGGCTGAACCCGGTCGGCGCCTCAGCGCGCGGGGCTGTCGGTCAGGGAGCGCAGTGTCGTCATCGCGGAGGTCTCGATCGTCGCGATGTCCTCGAGCAGGCGGCTCGCGGCGGCGAGCGGAGCCGGGCTGCCCGTCGTCCCCGCCTCCTCGACGAGTCCGGCGACGCTCGTCCAGTGCCGCGCGGCCTCGGCGAAGTGGTCCCGCGCCCGGTCCACGAGCTCCGCACCCGGCCGGCCGTCGAGCAGGCCTCGGCACTCGGTGAGGAAGTCCCGGTACAGGGTGCGGAACAGGGCACCTCCGGTGCCCGCGCGTTCCATCATGGTGGCGATGGCGGGGAGGTCGCGGCCGGGGTCGTCGACCCGGTCGAACCACGACGGCACGCGCCGGGCGGCCGTGCGGATCCCGCGGCCGCCGAGGTTGGCGATCGGCGGCGCGAGGAAGTCCTCGGCGCACGCGGTGAGGGCGGGGACGATCGTGGAGGCGAGGCGCCCGCGGTCGACGTCCGGCGGCACCTCCACGGTGAAGGACCGGTGGCGGGCGGACATCGGCCCGCGTGCGGCGCGCGCCCGCGCCAGGCTCTCCAGGCTCGTGGACACGGCCCCGCCCTGCTGCGCGGTGTCGACCAGGTGGGCCCGTGCGGCGTCGTAGCCGTAGAGGGCGACGACGTGACCGGCGAAGTGCACGCGGGATCCGAAGTACTCCAGGTCGTGGCTGTCGAGCTGCAGTCCCACGGGGACCCCGTCGTCGATCGAGGAGCGGACCTGGTCCCAGGCCTTCCGCGCCGACGTGGTCTCCGCGACGCGCAGCCCGATCCCCAGCCGTCGGGTCAGGTTCCGGGTGAGCGCGAAGGGCTTCACCCGCCCGCCGAGGAAGGGCAGCGGCTGCCGCGCCGAGTCCCAGTAGACGAAGGACAGCCCGGACCCCAGGCCGAAGAGCATCGGTTCGGACAGGTCGAGTCCGCCGTGGCGCAGGAGCACGCCCAGGGCCGTGGTCTCGCAGTGCACGCCGTCGGTCGCGGAGACTCCCGCGACGATCGTGGCGGGGGTCGGCTCGACCTGGTCAGGCATCGGACACCGGGACCCGCTCGGCGAGCCACGACCGCTCCGCCTCGAGGAGGCGGAGGGAGTAGGAGAAGACCTCACGCGCGGGGCGCGGGAGGGGAGCCTGCGCCCGCTCGGCCTCCCGGACCGCGGCGATCCTGGTGTCGAGCCTGCGCAGTCTGCTGTGCAGTGCCTCGGTGTAGGCCTGCTCGGAGACCAGCGGCAGGTTGGCCAGGCCGACCAGGATCGGGTGCGAGACCGGGTGGGGATCGGCGAGGAACGAGGCGACCGCCGCGGCCGCGATCTGCCGGCCCGCCGCCGTGGCCTGGAACACCCGCCGGGCCGTCGGCCCGGACCGGCCCTCGGGAGCCTTCGCCGCCTCGACGAGTCCCCGCTTCTCCAGCTTGGTGAGGACGTAGTAGATCGAGGAGAAACCGATGTCCGTCCACTGCCGGATGCCGCGCTGCTCGATCACCTGCTCCAGGTCGTAGCCGTGGCGGGGGTGCTCGACCACCAGGCCCAGCACCGTCAGCTCGGCCGAGGTCACCGTCATGCCAGTACTCTAGCACTAGAATATCTCGGACGAGACTGTCTCAGTGCCTGTTCAGCAGGTTCGCCAGCTGCACCCGGCTGTGCACGTCCAGCTTGGCGAACACGGCCCGCAGGTGCGTGCCGACGGTGTTGGGGGAGATGCCGAGCGCGGTGGCGGCGGTCCGGTTGGTGTGGCCGTCGCCGACGAGGGTGGCGACGAGGCGTTCGGTGTCGGTGAGCGAGGTCCAGCCGCTCGTGGGGCGGGGGGACCGGCCGGGCGGGGGGAGCGGTCGGATGCCCGCGTCGGCGAGGGTCCGGTCGATCGCGGCGACCGGCAGGGTCGCGCCGAGCTCCGCGTAGCGGCGGCGGGCCTCCTCGAGGCGGGCGGTGGCGGTCTGGTCCGCGCCCGCGGCGAGATGGAGGACGCCCGAGTCGGCGAGGGCGGAGGCGAGGAGCAGCGGGCGGGGGCAGCCGCGGAGGACGTCGACCGCCTCGTCGAGCGTGCGGGGGTCGGCGTCGGCGAGGCCGCGGGTCAGCAGGGCGAGCCCGGCGAAGGCGGGCACGCCGGGGTTGCGGTCGGCGCCGGCGCGGGCCAGCTCGACCGCACCGGTGACCAGCGCGGGGTGTCCCGCGGCGAGGCCTGCCTGGACCTGGGGTCGGGTCCAGAGGGGGAACCAGGGCCAGTACTCCCGGCTGCGCGCGGCGCTCGCGACGAGCGGGGCGAAGAGCTCGGCCGCGGCGGCCGCGTCGCCGACCAGCAGCGAGATCCAGCCGTCCATCAGCCGCCGGGCCGTGTCGTGCAGTCGGGGCGCGTGCGGGCCGTCGGGGTGCAGCCGGTGCCGGGCCTCGGCCGGGTCGCCGCGGATCAGGGCGACGAAGGCGAGCACCGACCGCGCGTCGACGGTCCCGCTGTGCTGCCCGAGCTCGTCGGCGAGCCGCAGCAGGGTGCGGGCCTGCGCCTCGGCCTCGTCGAGCCGGCCCAGGTTGACCTCCTGCCACATCTGGGCGTGGACGAGGTCGGGGGTGCGGGCGTCGACGTCCGCGGGGGCGCCGTCCGGCACGGCGTCGAGCAGGCGGGCGGCGTCGTCGAAGCGGTCCAGCAGCTGCAGGCAGCGGATCTCGTCCGCGAGGTGGTCGGCCCCGGTGACCGCGCGCAGCTCCCGGGTCCGCCGGTGGGCGAGCTCGTGTCGACCGTCCTGCCAGGCCACGGCGACGAGGGTGCGCAGGGCGAGCCCCTCGGCCGTCGGATCGCCTGCGGTCCGGGCCTCGGCGAGCGCGGCGTCCGCGGCCGCACCGGCCTCCTGTGTGGTCCCGAGCTGGATCAGCGCGAGTGTCCGCGCCGCCGCCACCGTGGTGCGCCGGTCCGGGGAGAGCCCGGGCTCGGCGAGGAGGGGATCGAGCCGGGGGCGATCTCGGCGTGGCGGTCCATGCCGGACAGCGCCAGGACGGCCTGGACCTGGAGCCGGGCGCGGTCGTCGGGCGTGACCGCGTCGGGCTGCGCGGCGTCGACGACGTCGATCGCGGCGGCCCCGTGGTGGACCCTGAGCAGGAGCGCGGCGCACTCCTCGGTCGCGGCGACCCGGTCCGGTCCCGGCGGTACCAGGTCGAGGGCCCGGCGGGCCAGCTCGGCGGCGCCTGCGGGCAGGGTGTCCGCCGCCTCGGCGGCGGCCGCGCGGAGCACCCGGATCGCGTCGACGTCCCCGGGAGCGGACCCGGTGAAGTGCGGCGCGGCGTCCAGCGCCGAGGCGCCCGTGGCCAGGAGGTGCTGACCGCACGCGCGGTGCCGGGCGGCGAGCTCGGCGCGGGTGAGATCGGCGTAGACGGCCTCGCGGATCAGGTCGTGACGGAAGGACACCACGGCGCCCGTCCGCTGCAGCAGCCCCTGCGCCACGCCCCGGTCGGCGGCCGCGAGGACCTCGGTCGCGGGCCGGTCGAGCAGGTCGGCGGCGTCCGCGGCCGGGAGTGGACGGCCCCAGACGGCGCAGGTCCGGAGCAGCTCGCGCAGGTCCGGGTCGTCGACCGGGAGGCGGCGGTGGACGCCGAGGATCAGGTCGGCGGGCAGCTCGCCGTCGCCGTCTCGGGCGACGGCCTCCACCAGCCGGGCGGCCCAGAACGGGTTGCCCCCGACGGTGCGCAGGAGCAGCGCGGTCCGTGCGGTGGGAGCGGTGCCGAGCCGGTCCGCGGCCAGCTGCTCCAGGTCGTCCGCGTGCAGCGGACCGAGGTCGATCCGTTGCCCGGCCTGCCCGGGCTCGTCCACCGGCCTGCCCGCCGTCAGCCACACCACAGGCGTACCCGCGAGCCGCCCCGGCAGCACGTGCAGGGCGAAGCGGGTGAGCTCGTCCGCCCACTGGAGGTCGTCGACCGCGACGAGGACGGGGGCGGTGGACGCGAGGTCGTCGAGCATGGCCGCGACCCGGTCGACGAGCCACAGTGGACGGTCGGCGTAGAGGGTGCCGAGCTCGGCGAACGCGTCGGCGTCGAGGAGGGGGTGGGGCCCCGAGCGCAGGGCGGTCAGCAGCGGTGCGCCCGCCGCGATGCGGCCGATCTCCTCGGCCTTGCCCACCCCGACGAGGTAGCCGGCCCGCCGGGCCTGCTCGACGATCTCCCGGAGCAGGGCCGACTTGCCGATCCCCGGCTCGCCCACGATCGCGAGGACGTGGCCCCGCCCCGTCCGCGCGACGCGGCGGAGGGCACCGAGCGCGGCGGACAGCTCGTTCGCCCGTCCCCTGAGCACCGGCCGCCTCCTCGATCACCCTCGCCGCGGACCGTACCCCCTCGGTCGCGGGTCCCTCACGTCCTCGGGTGAGGCCGCGGGCCCGTTCCCGGGCCGCTCCTCACCCGTTCACGTGATCCGCGCAGGCGCCTCGCCTGCTGTGCTGGTCGGACTCACGTCACGACTCCGGAGGTACGCCATGCCGATGATCGACGTCTACGCGGTGGAGGGCACCTTCCCCGACCGGGCGGCCCTGGCCGTGGACCTCGCGTCCGCGGTGATGCGGATCGAGGAGGTCCCGGTGATCCCGATGTTCCGGGAGAACACCGCGGCCTTCGTCCACGAGCTGCCCCCGGACTCGCTGCGGAACGTCGCGGGCGACGGCGCGCACGTGCGGGTGCAGGTGCTGACCAACGCCGGCGCGCTGGACCGCGACAAGCAGCTCGCGGTGGTCCGCGAGCTCACCGACATCGTGGCCGCGGCCGCCGGTGATCCCGGGCTCGCCGCGCGGACCTGGGTGCTGCTCACCGAGGCCGTGCCGGGCGGATGGGGTCTCGCGGGGCACGCGAACACCAACGAGGAGCTCGTGCTCGCCGCCCGCGCGGAGATCGCCCGGCTGTCCTGACCCGCGGGCCCCGGCCGGTCAGGCGCTGACCAGCACCGTCCGCAGGGCCTCGGCGGCGATGTCGAGCAGGCGCGGGTCGGCGGCCTCGCGGGTCCGCAGGTGCAGCCGCTCCGGCGGTACGGGCGGGAGGTCGTCCCGGCGTTCCAGGCCCTCGGGGGCTCCTCCCGTGCCCGCCACGAGCACGACGCCGAGGCCGGCGCGCGCCGCGTTCAGCACGCCCGCGAGGTAGGCGGCCTCGCCGACGACGTTCGTCTTGAACCCGTTGCGGCTCAAGGTCTCCAGCGCGCGCCTGCGGATCGTGCACGGACTGTCGATCACCACGAGCGGGATCGGCGCGCTCGGGGGCGGGCGCCGCCAGCCGGGGGCGGCGTACCAGGTCAGGGGCAGCGCTCCGACGGAGACGCTGTCCGCACCCTGGATGTCCCCGATGTACATGGCGAGATCCAGCGTGCCGCGCTCGATCGCGTCGTTGAGCCTGCTGCTGCGGTCGAGCCGGAACCGCACGGCGGAGTCGGGGAACACCGAGCTGAGGGCGCCGGTCACCAGGCCCAGGAGCTCGTCCGCGGCGTGTTCGGTGGTGCCGAGGACGATCGACTCGCGGTCGTCGCCGACGCCGATGTGGCGCAGCGCGTCGTCGTGCGCGGCGAGGATGCGCCGCGCCTGGCCCACCAGGGCCTCGCCCTCGGGGGTGAACCGGCTGTTGCGGCCCACGCGCTCGACGAGCGGCCTGCCGATCGTCTTCTCCAGCCGCCGGACGTGCTGGCTCACCGCCGACTGCGAGACCACCAGGTGCTCGGCCGCGCGATGGAAGCCGCCGCAGTCCGCCACCGCCACGAAGCTGCGCAACGCGACGATGTCGAGGACGGCGGTGGGACCGGGCATGCCGCGACGGTAGCACCGGCCGATCGCGGATCCTGATCGATTGTGATGCGGATTCTTCGTTGGACGCTCCCCGACGCCCCGGTGATACTTCGGGGGTGTCCGAAACGACGGTGGGTGGCCTGCGCGCGTCGCGCCGGTGCGTGCCCGCCGTCCCGGGCGGACGGTCCGTCGGCAGCGCGCTGACCCAGCGCCGCATCATCGACCACGGCACCGTCCACTCCGCCGGTTGTCGCGGGAACAGCTAGCCCCCGCTCGTCCGGCTCCGCTCCCGCCGTGGTCGCCCCGCGACCACCGCCGGACCACGCCCGGACGGGTCGTCCGTCCGCGCGCGTCACCGGGAGAACCGTGTCCGTCGAGTTCATCAGTGCCACCTTCGCCAACGCCGCCACCGAGCTGGACCCCGGTGCCGGGTCCGGGGTGGACCCGGCCTACCTGCGCCGCTACGTCCGCGCGCTGGAGGACGCGGGGTTCGACCACACCCTGCTCGCCTACAGCTCGACCTCGTTCGACCCGTTCACCGTGGCCGGTGCGATCACCCAGCTGACCGAGCGGATCAAGCCGCTGATCGCGTTGCGGCCCAACACCGTCCACCCCACCGTCGCGGCGCGCAAGCTCGCCACGCTCGACCAGCTGTCGGGGGGCCGGGCCGGGGTGCACATCATCTCCGGCGGCCAGCCCGCCGAGCAGGCCCGTGAGGGCGACCGGCTCGACAAGGTCGCCCGCTACGCCCGGTCCGAGGAGTACATCGGCATCCTGCGCCGGGCCTGGACCGAACCGGCTCCCTTCGACCACGCCGGGGAGCACTACGCGTTCGAGGACTTCACCGCGGGCGACATCCGGCCGGTGCACGGCACGATCCCGGTCTCGGTCGGCGGATCCTCCCCGGAGGCCTACCGGGTCGGCGGCAGGCTCGGCGACATCTTCGGGCTGTGGGGCGAACCGCTGGCCGACACCCGCGAGCAGATCGACGCGGTCTACACGCAGGCGCGCCTCGCGGGCCGGACCGACCGCCCGCGGATCTGGGTGACGTTCCGACCGATCATCGCGGCCACCGAGGAGCTCGCCTGGGAGAAGGCGCACGGCATCCTCGCGGCACTGCAGCGGTCCCACGCCGCCCCCGAGCGCACCCACGGCTCCCACTACCCGAAGCCCGGCGCGGGCAGGCCGCAGAACGTCGGCTCCCAACGCCTGCTGGACATCGCCGCCCGCGGCGAGGTGCACGACCGCGCCCTGTGGACGCCCACGGCCACGGCGACGAACGCCAAGGGTGCGTCGACCGCGCTGGTCGGCACGCCGGAGACGGTCGCCGCGGCGATCCTCGACTACATCGACCTCGGCGCGGAGCTCGTCTCGATCCGCGGCTACGACAACCTCCACGACGCGATCGACTACGGCCGCTACGTCCTCCCGCTCGTGCGCCAGGAGCTGGCCCGCCGCCGCCCCGTCGCCGTCGGCTCCTCCTGACCGTGCACCGACCTTCCCTCCCACCCCGGCCGGACCTCGTCGCGGCCGCCGTGGCCGACCTGACCGCGGTGCTCGGCCACGACCCGGCGGGCACCGACTTCCCGGAGAAGGGCTTCGACGTCGTCCGGCGCTCGGGGTTGACCGCGCTGACGGTGCCGACCGCCCTCGGCGGCCACGGCGCGGACCTGCGTGCGGTCGCGGACGCCGTCCGCCGGGTCGCGGCCGTCGACGCCGCGGTGGCCCTGGTCCTGGCCATGCACCACCTGCACACCGTCGACCTCTTCGCGACCGAGACCCCGGTGCTGCGCGCGCTCGCCGCGGAGCTGGTCACCCGCGGCGGGTTCGTCGGCGGCCTGGTCAGCGAGGCGCGCAGCAACGCCCCGCACCGCGGCACCCCGCTCGCCGGGAGGGCGTCGCGGACTCCCGACGGCTGGGTCCTCGACGGGCGCAAGACCTACGTCACCGGCAGCCTCGCCCTGACCGCGGCCCGGGTCACCCTCACCGTCGACGGCGTGGACGGCGACCGCCGGACCTTCCTGGTGCCGTTCGACGCGCCGGGCGTCGAGGTCGTCCCGAGCTGGGACACCCTCGGCCTGCGCGGCTCGGTGGGGCACGACCTCGTCCTGACCGACGTCCGGGTGGGGGCCGACCGCGACCTCGGGCCCGAGGGGGCGGGCGGACGCAAGGTCGTCTGGTGGCCGATCCTGCTCGCGGCGATCTCCGCAGGCGTCGCGGCGCACGCCCTGGACCTGGTCGAGGGCGGCGCGGGCGTGCCGTCGCTGACCGGCGAGCCGGAGCTGCGCCACGTCGTCGACGGCGGGGAGGCGGTGCTGGCGTTCCAGACCTGCCGGGCGGTCGTGGACTCCGCCGTCGCCCGCGCCGGGGCGGGCACGCTGGGTCGCGGCGAGGCCGCGGCGGCGAAGGTCCTGGCCCACCGCAGCGCCACCGGGGTCGTCGACCACGTCGGCAGGCTCATCGGCACGGCGTCGGTCTGGCGCGACCACGTCTGGCAGCGGCTGTACCGCGACCTGCGGACCGGCCTGCACCACGCCCCACCCGACGACGTCGTCCTGCGCGAGCGCGCAGCACACCTACTGGAGGCCACATGACCACCTCGATCCGCACCCGCACACTCGGGTTCAACACCCGCGTGTCCTGGACGGACTCCGCGGGCCCGGCGGCGGGCCTGCGGGACGGCATCGCGCTGTACCGCGCGGCGGAGGAGCTCGGCTACCAGGCGGGCTGGGCCTACCAGCGGCACTTCGACCACTACCTGTCCTCGCCGCTGCCGTTCTTCGCCGCGGTGGGCCAGCACACCTCCCGGATCCGGCTCGGGTCCGCGGTGCTCCCGATGCGCTACCAGGACCCGATCCTGCTGGCGGAGGCGGCGGGCACCACCGACCTGCTCGTCGACGGGCGCCTCGACCTGGCGCTGGCCACCGGCTCGACGGCGCTGTGGGACCCGGTGTTCGGACCCGTCGCCGACGACCCGCGCACCGAGGCCCGACGCCGGCTGGCCCGCTTCGTCGCGGCCGTGGCCGGGGAGGCCCTGCACACCGTCGACGGCGAGGGGCAGGGCGCCCCGATCGGCACCGAGGTGCGCGTGACCCCGCACAGCCCGGGTCTGCGGTCCCGGCTGCGGCGGGGTGCGGCGAGCCTGGACTCCGCGGTCGACGCCGCCCGGCTCGGGCTCGGCCTGATCACCGGCACCGTGCTGCACGACCTGGAGCCGGGGGAGACCTTCCCCGAGTACCAGGCCCGGATCATCGAGGCCTACCGCACCACCTGGCGGGCCACCCACGACAGCGAGCCCCCGCCCGTCGCGGTCGCGGCCTCGATCCTGCCGGGGACGACGCCGGAGCTGCGCGAGACCTACGCCGCCTACGACCTCCAGCGGCGGACGGAGGGGATGGCGGCGTCGCGTCCGGAGGGTGCGCTCACCCCGGTGATCGGCGCGGCCCCGCGCGGCGGCGTGGTGATCAGCCCCGTCCACCACGGCGACCCCGACCGGGTCGCCGCGGCCGTGGCGACCGACCCCGGCCTGGCCGCCGCGGACGAGATCGTGCTGTTCCTGCCCCCGGCGTTCGCGCTGCCCGCCAACACCCGGCTGATCACCGACCTGGCCCGGCACGTCGCCCCGGCGCTCGGCTGGTCCCCGGCGTGAGCCGGACCCACAGCACCCACTGGGGCGCGTTCCGGGGCACGCTCACCGCGGACGGGCTGCGGGTGGTGCCGCGGGCGGGTGACCCCGACCCGTCGGCGCTGCTGGACAACGTGCCCTCCGCCGTGGACCACCCGGCACGGGTGCGGCGCCCGGCCGTGCGCCGCGGCTGGTGGGAGGACGGCGCCGGGCCGGACGACCGGCGGGGCCGGGACTCCTACGTCGAGGTCGAGTGGGACGCCGTGCTGGACCGGCTGGCCGCGGAGCTGGGCCGGTACCGGCCGGAGCAGGTGTACGGCGGCAGCTACGGCTGGGCCAGCGCCGGGCGGTTCCACCACGCCCAGAGCCAGGTCCACCGCTTCCTCAACCACGCCGTGGGCGGGTACGTCCGGTCGGTGGGGGACTACAGCGGGGCCGCGGCCCAGACCGTGCTCGCGCACGTCCTGGGCCCGTCCGAGCAGGTGTCGAAGGGCACCGTGACCTGGGACCAGGTCGCCGCCCACACCGACACCGTGCTCGCCTTCGGCGGGATGAACCTCAAGAACAGCGCGGTCGGCGGCGGGATCAGCGCGCACGTGGAGCGGGGTGCCCTGGCCGCGGCCGCCGCGCGCGGCGCCCTCCTGGTGAACGTCGGGCCGCTCCGGTCGGACCTGCCCGAGGGGTCCCGCTGGCTGTCGGTCCCGCCCGGTTCGGACACCGCCCTGATGTTCGGGCTGCTGCACACCCTGGTGCAGGAGGACCTGCACGACCGGGGGTTCCTCGACCGCTACTGCGTCGGCTGGGACACGCTGGCGGCCCACCTGCGGGGTCGGGACGCCGAATGGGCCGCCGAGATCACCGGGGTGCCCGCCGCGGAGATCCGGCAGCTGGCCCGCCGGGCCGCCGCGGGACGCACGCTGGTCACCGTGGCGCAGTCGCTGCAGCGCGCCGAGTTCGGGGAGCAGCCGGTGTGGGCGGGCCTCGCGCTGGCCGCGGCGCTCGGCCAGATCGGGCTGCCCGGCGGCGGGTTCTGCTACGGCCTGGGCTCGATCGGGCACTACGGCCGCAGCCGGGTGTCGGTCCCCGTCGCCGCGGTCCCGCAGGGGCACAACGGGTGCGACGAGGCCATCCCGGTCGCACGGATCGCGGACATGCTGCTGCACCCCGGCGAGCCGTACCCGTTCAACGGCGAGCAGCGCCACTACCCGCAGGTCCGGCTCGCCTACTGGGCGGGCGGCAACCCGTTCCACCACCACCAGGACCTCGGCAGGCTGCGCCGCGCCTTCGCCCGCCTGGACACGTTCGTCGTGCACGAGCCCGCGTGGACGGCGACGGCCCGCCACGCGGACGTCGTGCTGCCCACGACGTGGACGATCGAGCGCGAGGACCTCGGGGCCGCCCCCTTCGACCCGGTGCTGACGGCGATGCACCGGCTCGTCGACCCGCCCGGCGAGGCGCGGGACGACTACACGATCTTCAGCGACCTCGCGGCGCGGCTGGGCGTCGGCGAGGCGTTCACCGAGGGGCGGGACGCGCGCGGCTGGCTGGAGTGGCTCTACGAGCCGACGCGGGCCGCGCTCGACGGCCCGCCGTTCGCGGAGTTCTGGGCGGCCGGTGAGTGGGCGCTGCCGCAGACGCCGGACACCGGCGGGGTGATCGGGGCCTTCCGCGCCGATCCCGACGCCCACCCGCTGCCCACTCCGTCGGGCCGGATCGAGCTGTGGTCGGCCACCATCGACGCGTTCGGCTACCCCGACGCACCCGGCGACCCGACCTGGCTCCCGCCCACCGAGGCGCCCGACGAGCGCCACCCGCTGTGGCTGGTGGCCAACCAGCCCGCGACCCGGCTGCACTCGCAGCTGGACTTCGGCGCCCACTCCCGCGCCCACAAGGTGCGTGGCCGGGAGGTGGCGCGCCTCCACCCCGCGGACGCGGGCCCCCGCGGCATCGCGACCGGCGACCTCGTCCGGCTGTCGAACGACCGCGGCGCCTGTCTGGCGGCCGCCGAGGTGACCGACGGGGTCCGGGCCGGTGTCGTGCAGCTGCCGACCGGCGCCTGGTTCGACCCCCTCGACCCGGGCGCCGACGTGCCGTTCTGCGTGCACGGCAACCCGAACGTCCTGACCCGCGACCGGGGCACCTCCCCGCTGGCACAGGGCTGCACCGGCCAGCACACGACCGTCGCGCTCGAGCGCTGGGACGCCCCGGTCCGGGAGGTCCGGGCCTTCGCACCGCCGGTGGGGTGAGCGGGCCCGGCCCCACGTGGGGGCCGGGCCCGCCCGGTCAGTCCGCGGGGACGTGCCTGCGCACCCACTCCACGGCCGCGGCGGCCACCGCGTCCTGGCTCTCGTAGAAGGTGTGGGTCGCGCCGGGGACCACGAGGACGCGGGAGCCCGGGGGCAGGAGGTGCTCGCCCGCCAGGGTGGTCGCGGCGAGCGCCTGCTCCTGTGCGCCGGTGTCCCCGTGGATCACCAGGACGGGCACCGACACCGCACCCAGCAGCTCCGCCTGGGTGCCGTCGGCGCCGAGCTTCGGCCGGCGCCGGTTGACGACGACGTGCGTGCGGGTCGGCGAGTCGACCGCCAGCGGGACGTCCTCGTCCCGGTACCAGGCGGCGAGTTGCGCGTCGTCGAGGAACGGGTAGGGCGTGTCGCCGGTGCCCGCACCCGTCAGTGCCCCGGTGAGGACGAGCGTGTGGACCCGGGGCCGCCGCGGGGCGACCCGCAACGCGATCGCCGAGCCGAGACTCTGCCCGTGCACCACCTGGCGGGTGTAGCCGAGCGAGTCGAGGTGGTCCAGCCCGGCGTGGGCGTCCGCGAGCAGGTGGTCGGCGTCGACCACCTCCCCGTCGGACTCGCCGAACCCGCTCAGGTCCAGCCGCAGGACGGCGTGGCCGAGTGCTGCGTACTCCGCCGCGAGCCGGTCGAAGCGACCGCCGGCCCGCCGGTCGGAGAGGAACCCGTGCAACAGCAGGACCGCGGTGTCCCCGGTCCCGGGGGTGAAGGTGGTGGCCAGCGACCCGCCCCACCCGCTGGTGAGCCGCAGCTCGGTCTCGGTGCTCGTCATGAGAGCCCCAGGTTCGCACGGAGCGTGGTGCCCTCGTACTCGGTCCGGAACACCCCGAGCCGCTGCAGGTGCGGCACCACGGCCCGGCCGAAGTCCTCGAAGGACCCCGGGAAGTGCGTGGGGGTGATCAGGAACCCGTCCGCCGCGCCCGAGCCGAAGATCTCCGCGAGCTGCTCGGCGACCTGCTCGCCGGTCCCGACGACCTGCGGGGTGAGCTCGCTGGTCGAGAACGCGATGCCCGCCTCCGCGATCGTGACCCGGTCCCGGCTCGCGCCCAGCAGGTCGTCGAGCTGGGAGATCGCGCGGGACTCGGTCTGGCCGTCGGTCGCCCGCTCCGCCAGCACGTCGACGTAGCGGGCCTGCAGATCGACGCCGGTGAGGTCGATGCGGGCGAAGTGGCTCAGGAAGGTCGTCCCGGACTCGGGGGTGATCCGGGTCCGCAGGAAGTCCCGCCGGGCCTCGGCGATCTCGCGGGTCTCGCCGACGATCGGCTGCACCGCGGCGAACAGCCGGATCCGCTCGGGATCCCGCCCGGCCGCCCGCGCCTTGGCCTTCAGGTCGTCCTTCTTGATCTGCAGGTCGGCCTGGGTGCGCTCGATCGCGAAGATCACGTCTCCCCACCGGGCGCCGAACTCCCGGCCGCGCGGCGAGTCGCCCGCCTGGATGATCACGGGGTGCTGCTGCGGGCTGGGCGGCAGGTTCAGCGGCCCGCGCACCGCGACGTAGCGGCCCTTGTAGTCCGGGACGGTGATCCTCGACGGGTCGGCGAAGACGCCGGACTCCTGGTCCTGGACCAGGGCGTCGGGCCTCCAGGACCGCCACAGCGCCAGGACCGCCTCGACGAACTCGTCCCCCCGGTCGTAGAGCGCGGAGCCGGTGAGCTCCTCGGCGTGCGGGAAGTTCAGGTAGTTCGCCGGGCCGTGCGACTGGATGACGTTCCACGCGACCCGACCGCCCGAGAGGTGGTCGAGGCTGAGCAGCGTGCGGGCCAGGTTGTAGGGCTCGTTGAAGCTGGTCGACAGGGTCACGCCCACCCCGAGACGGGTGGTGACCGCGGCGATCTGGCCCGCGACCTGCGCCGGGTCGTGCTTGATCGAGTTCGAGTGCCCGTGCCGGGTGAAGCCCTCGTTGTGGCTGATCGTCTCCGGGATGAAGGCGAGGTCGAACTTCGCGGCCTCGAGCGTGCGGGCGGTCTGGTGCAGGAAGTCCCGCCCCAGCCAGTCCCGCGACGAGTACGGGTGGCGCCAGGCGCCTGCGTAGTGCCCGCTCGGGAACAGGATGTAGCCCCCGAGGAACAGCTGTCGATCCGTCATGGCTGGACCCTTCCGACGCCCTGGGCGTACAGGTAGCGGTTCGGCTTGGGCGTCCACTGCAGACCCTTGGACACCACGCCGGTGAACGGCGACGGGTAGAGGAAGATCGCGTGCGCCTCGTCGTGGGCGTTCTGCACGGCCTGGTTCACCAGGTCGGTCTTCTCGGCCTCGGTCGTGGCGTTCTGGGCGCGCGTGGTCAGCGCGTCGAACTCCGGAGCGTCGAGGTGGCTCTGGATGTGGTCGCTGCGGAAGGGACCGAAGTTGCCGGTCACGTCGCCGCGGAAGGCCCCGCCCCACATGATGTAGTAGAAGTCCGCGGCCTGGTCGTCCGGCCCGTACTGGCTCTGCAGCCAGGCGGGGAAGGGCTGCTGCTCGATCTTCAGCGTCACGCCCACCTTCGCCCACTGCGCGGCGATCGCCTGCGTGGCGGCGTCCTGCGAGACGTAGGTGCCCGAGGAGAGCAGCACGGTCAGCGTGAGCCCGTCCGCGTGCCCGGCCTCCGCGAGCAGCTGCCTGGCCTTCTCGGGGTCGTACGGGTAGGCGGAGACCGCCGGGTCGGGCTGCTGGAACGGGTCGTAGATCACCTGGCCCGGCAGCGGGGTCACCGCGCCCTGCAGCAGGCTCTTGATGATCGTGTCCTTGTCGGTGGCGTAGTTGAGCGCCTGGCGCACCCGCGGGTCGGCCAGCGGGGTGCCGGTCTTGCGCTCGTTGATCGCCAGGGTGAGCGGCTGGTTGCCCACGCCGAGCACCGTGTCGTAGGTGTCGGAGTCCCGGAACTGGGCCAGGTCCAGCGGGTCGAGGTTGAGGATGAGGTCCTGCTCGCCCGCCCGCAGTGCGGCGACGCGCTGGGCCTCCGAGGCGAGCACCGTGTACCGGACCTGCGCGAACTGCGGCTTCGGCCCGGCGTAGTGCGGGTTGAGCGACAGCGTGGCGCCGTTCTCCTGGTCCAGCGTGTCCAGCTTGTACGGCCCGCTGCCCAGCGCCTCGTTGTCCAGGTTGTGGGACTGGGCGAAGGCGGGCTGCGCGATGTAGATGGACCACAGGCGCCCCGGGAGGTCCAGGGCGGGCTGGGACAGGGTGAAGGCGAGGGTGCTGTCGTCGACCTTCGTCACCGACGTCAGGTACTTCCGCAGCGGGGCGCCCGCGGTGCCCTTGTAGTCCGGGTCGAGCAGCTGCTGGAAGTTCCAGACCACGTCGTCCGCGGTCAGCGGCGAGCCGTCGGAGAACGTCGAGTCCGTCCGGATGGTGAACCGCCAGTGCAGCGGGTCGGTGCTGGTCCACGCGGTCGCCAGCGAGGGCTGCACGGTCAGGTCCGGCCCGATCTGGGTCAGCGACTCGTAGATCGAGCCGACGATCGAGCCCGACGAGTCCGGCGAGCCCCCCTTGTGCGGGTTGACGCCGGTGATCTGGCGGGAGAGCCCCAGCCGGAGGACGTCACCCACCTGCGGGGTCTCGCCGCCGCCCGCCGCGGCTCCGCCGCAGGCGGCGAGGACCGCGAGCAGGACGGCGGCCACCGCCGCGGTCAGCAGTCGTACCGGCCCGCGTCGGGCGGAGGGTCTGTGTGTCACGGTGCGTCCCTGTCTGTGTGGTGTGAGCGCCCGGGGATCGCCTCGACGAGGGCCCGGGTGTAGGGGCTGGTGGGTCTGGCCAGGACCTCGGCGGTGGGGCCCTGCTCGACGATCCGGCCCTCGCGCAGGACGACGAGGTCCTCGCAGAGGTAGCGGACGACGGCGAGATCGTGGGAGATGAACAGGTAGGTCAGGTTCCGCTCGCGGCGCAGCCGCCCGAGCAGCTGGAGGATCCGGGCCTGCACGGACAGGTCCAGGGCCGAGACGGGCTCGTCCGCGATGATCAACGACGGCTCGGTGGCGAGCGCGCGGGCGATGCCGACCCGCTGCCGCTGCCCGCCGGACAGCTCCGCGGGGTGCCGGTCCCGGAAGCCGCGCGGCAGCTCGACCTCGTCCAGCAGCGAGTCGACACGGGCCGCGACCGCGCGCCGCGACAGGTCGCGGCGGGCGATCTCGAGCGGCTCCCGCAGCGTCTGGGCCACGGTCAGCCGCGGGTCCAGCGAGCTGTAGGGGTCCTGGAAGATGTACTGGACCTCCTGCCGCCAGCGTCGTCGCTGCGCCCGGTCGTGACCGGTCAGCGGCGTGCCCTGGTAGGACACGACACCGGAGTCCGGGCGTTCGAGGCCCACGACGATGCGGGCGAGCGTCGTCTTGCCGGAGCCGGACTCGCCCACCAGCCCGATCGCCTGGCCCCGGGTCACGGTGAGGTCGACCCCGTCGAGCGCGACGTGCCGGGCCCGACCCGTGCTGCCCCGCACCGTGAACGCCCGCCGCAGTCCCTCGACCCGCAGCTGGGGGACCGGCGTCGGGTCCTCCCGGGGGGCGACCCGCACCGGCTCCAGCCTGCTCGGGGTGGCCGCCAGCAGGGTGCGGGTGTACTCGTGCGCCGGGTCGCGCAGGACCTCGCCGGTGGGTCCGGACTCGACGATCCGGCCCGCGGACATCACGTGCACGTCGTCGGTGCGGTCGGCGATCACCCCGATGTCGTGGCTGACCAGCAGCACGCCGAGGTGCAGCCGCTCGCGCAGCTCGTCGACCAGGTCGAGCACCTGGGCCTGCACCGACACGTCGAGCGCGGTGGTCGGCTCGTCGGCGATCAGCACCGCGGGCTCGCGGGCGAGCGCCATCGCGATGACGACGCGTTGGTTGAGCCCACCCGAGAGCTCGTGCGGGAACGCGCCGAGCGTCTTGTGGACGTCCGGGATCCCGACCGCGCGCACGAGTTCGGCGACCCGCGCGCGGGCCTCCCGGCGGGAGGTCCCGGCGGGCAGCGCCTCGCGGAGCTGGGCCGCGATCCGCATGCGGGGGTTGAGCGAGGCGGTGGGGTTCTGGAAGACCACGCCGACGGTCGCGGACAGGTGCGACCGAGCCGCCCGCGGGTCGAGCCCGGTGAGGTCCCGTCCGGCGACCTCGATCCGGCCGTCGTCCACCCGGACCGCCGACGGGAGCAGCCCCGCCACGGCCAACGCGGTCAGGGTCTTGCCGGAGCCGGACTCGCCGACCAGCCCGACGGACCGGCCCGCGCGCACCTCGAACGAGACGCCCGCGACGATCGGTTCCCGGGCGTCCGGCTCGTCGAGCCCGACGGCGAGGTCGCGCACCCGCAGGACCGGGTCGCCCGTGGGCGTCGGCCGGGTCGTCACCAGTGGTCGGACGGTCTGTGCGGTCACTGCGCGAGTCCTCTCTTGACGGCGGGGCCGCCGACGAACCGTTCGGCCAGCCCGTCGCCCAGCAGCTGCAGCCCCACGGCCGTCACGACCACCGCCAGGCCGGGGAACAACGCGATCCACGGCGCCGTGAAGATCTGGGCCTGCCCGCTCGCGACCATCTGCCCCCAGTCCGGCTCGGGCGGCTGCACCCCGAGGCCCAGGTAGCCCAGGCTCGACTCGAGGAGCAGCGCGGACGAGGCGTTGATGGTGAAGGCGACCGCGAGCAGGGGCAGCACGCTCGGCACCAGGTGGCGGCGGGCCACGCCGAACCGGCCCGCGCCCGCGACCCGCGCCGCCTCCACGTACTGCGCGCGCACGACGGCCCGGGCGTGCCCGCGGATCACCCGGAAGGTCAGCACCCACGAGCCCAGCACCAGGACGGCGACGATCGGGACGAACGAGTTCCCCACGAACGACAGCACCACGATGGCGAGCACGATCGACGGCACCGCCAGCTGGACGTCCGCGAGCCTGCCGGCCAGCGCGTCGACCCAGCCGCCGTAGAGGGCACCGAGCAGCGCGAGCGACAGGCCGAGTGCGGAGGCGACCACCGCGGACACCAGGGTGATCGCCAGCGCCGTCCGGCCGCCGAACACCACCCGCACCAGCACGTCCCGGCCGAGCTCGTCGGTGCCGAACAGGTGCGCCGCAGACGGCGGGCGCAGGATGGCCTCGAAGTCCTGGGCCAGCGGGTCGCCCGAGGTCAGGGGGCCGGCGAGCGCAGTGAGCACCACGACCGCCAGGAGCGCGGCACCGACCCACCCGCCGATCCCGATGGTGCGGCGCGGGCGGCCGGGCCGGTCCGGCTCGGCCGCCCCGACCGCGTCGGCGTCGTCGGTCTGCAGGAGGGTCACGACCGCAACCTCGGTTCCACGATGGCCGCCAGGACGTCGACGACCAGGTTGATCAGGACGAACCCGACGGCGATCACCAGCACGCAGACGATCACCAGCGGGTAGTCGCGGTTCTGCACCGCGTTGATGGAGAGCTGTCCGAGGCCGGGCCAGCCGAACACCGACTCGGTGACCACCGCCCCGCCGAGCAGCACACCCGCCTGGATCCCGACCACGTTCAGCGTGGTGCCGAGGGAGTTGGCCACGACGTGGCGCCAGACCAGCGTGTGCCGCGGCAGACCCTTCGCCCGGGCGGTGCGCAGGTGTTCGGCCTGGAGCACGTCGAGCAGCGCGGTGCGGAAGACGCGGGCGACGGTGGGCACGAACGCGAAGGCGAGGGTGAACGCGGGCAGGACCAGGCTCGCCGCGTCGCCGGTGCTCGTGACCGGGAACCAGCCCAGCTGCACCGCGAACACGATCACCAGCACGATGCCGACGAAGAAGGTCGGGATGGACTCCAGACCGACCGCGACCCCCAGCGGGACCCGGCTCAGGAAGGTCGAGGGGGAGGTCGCCGACACGTACCCGACCACCCCGCCCAGCAGGGTGCCGATGACGAGGCCGCTCACCCCGAGGGCCAGGCTGGCCGGGATCTTCTCCAGCGCGATCGGCAGCGGGTCCTCGCCGTAGCGGATCGAGTCGGGGAACGACCCGGTCAGCACGCTGTGCAGGAACGTGCCGTACTGCTCCGGCAACGGGCGGTCGAAGCCCATGAGGCGGGTCAGCCGGGCGATCTCGTCCGGCGGGGCGTCCGGCGGGACCAGCAGGATCGCCGGGTTGCCGGTCGCGTAGAGGGCGAAGAACACCAGCGTGACCGCGCCCCACACCGCGATCAGCCCGGTCAGCAGGCGCCCGCCGACGTACCGGAGGCTGACGGGCGGTCGGGGCAGGTGTGGGCGGCGCGGCGGCGGACCGGCGCGCTCCTGGGTGAGCTCGGAGACGGACACTGTGGACCCTTCTGCGGGGGAGGGGGACGGGGACCCGGCGGGTGGGCGCGCGAGGTCGACCGCGCTCGGGCACGGCTCGGGCACGGGTACGGGCACGGCGGTGGAGCGGTCACGCGGCAGCGGTGCCCGGGACCCGGACGGCGTGCGGGCGCGGCCCGGGTCCCGGGGACGCGGGGGCGGGGAGGGCACGCGGGCGCGCAGCCGGCCCGGCGCAGACGTGCGCGCGGGCTATGGCCTGCGGATCAGAAGGAGCGACAGCTCGCGGAGTTCACGGTGCCGTGGTCGATGACGCGACGCCTGCTGAAGGTCGACGAGGTCGACGGGGCGCTCGGGGCGTGCGCGGCCGGGGCCACCCGCGGCGCAGGCGACACCATCGCCTGACGGGGCAGCGGGTTCGACACACGGAGAGTAAAGCCCACTGGTCACGGCTTCGTCCAACCACGAAAGCAGATCGGAACCGATAAGCGATCGTCGTCGGACGGGCTCCGGTGGCGGGCCCGCGGCCGGGACCGATCACCCCGGGCGATCGATAGTGATGACCAATCGGCGTTGGACGGCGGGCCCGCCTGCGGGGTCTACTGCTCCGGTGACCCGTCCGTTGCGCCGCCCGAGCCGTGCCCGGGTCCCGTCGCGCGGTGACGGCCTGACCCAGCGCCGCGTGATCGACCACGGGGTCGTCCACTCCGCAGCCTGTCGCGTGGGCGTCCGCGCGTAAGACGTCCTCCCCGGCGGGACCGTCCCGGCCCGCCTCCCCGGACCGCGCCGCGGTCGCCACGCCCGACCAGCCGCTCCGCGGTGCCCGGGCGTCCGTCACCTCCCCGCCCGCGGCGGGGGTGGCGTCCCCTGAGATATCCTCCTCCCGAGATAACGAGGTGATCCCGCATGACCATCGCGGGTGCAGTTCCCGTCGTCGCGTCGTGGTCCGAGCCCGAGGGCATCGCGCCGCGGGGCACGGTCGTCGTCGTGCCCGGCCGCGGTGAGCACGCCGGTGTCTACGAGCGCTTCGGCCGTCGCATCGCGGCGGACGGCTACCGCGTGTGGGCGGTCTCCGACCCCACGGTCGACGAGGGCCGGGCCCGGGCGCAGGTCCGGGCGCTGCTGGACAGCACGCCCTCCACCGAGGCGGGCGAGGCGGGTCCGCCGCCGCGGGTCCTGGTGGGCTCGGACACCGGCGCGCTGTTCGCCGCGCTGCTGGCGGCCGAGGGCACGCAGGGGATCGCAGGCGTCGTGCTGGCGGGCCTGCCCGTCGCCGAGGCCCGGTCGGACGCGGGCTGGGACGACGAGCTCGCCCTGCGGACCTCCTGCCCGACCCACCGGGGCAGGCTCGCGGCGGACGACGCGGTGCGCCACGGCGCCCTCGGGACCGCGGTGCCCGCCGAGTGGCTCGCCGCAGCCCGCGCGGCCGCCGTCACCGTCCCGGTCCTGGGCCTGCACGGTGACGCGGACGCGCTGTCCCCGCTCGCGGAGGCCCGGCGCTGGTACGCGCAGGCTCCCGAGGCGGAGCTGGTCGCCATCGCGGGCGGGGTGCACGACGCGCTGAACGACCAGACCCACCGGACCGCCGCCGCCACCACGGTGCTGTTCCTCGAGCGCCTGCGCCTCGGCGCGGGCCCGATCGCGCTCCCGCAGGACCTCACGTGAGTCGATACGTCGTGATCGGTGCCGGGGCGGTCGGGGCCACCCTGGCGGCCGAGCTGCACCTCGCCGGGCTCTCGACCGTCCTCGTCGCCCGCGGGGCGCACCTCGCCGCGCTGCGCGAGGGGCTGCGCTACCTGCGCCCGGACGGCGAGCAGCGCGTCGCGGTGCCCGCGGCGGCCGCCGACGAGGTCGAGCTGGGCCCCGAGGACGTCCTCGTCCTGGCCACCAAGGCGCAGGACGCCGAGGCCGCCCTCGCCGACTGGGCGTGGCGGCCGGTCGGGGACCGCACCGCGGCCGAGGTCCTGCCCGTCGTCACCCTGCAGAACGGCCTGGAGGCCGAGCGGGTGGCGCTGCGCCGGTTCGCCACGGTCTACGGCGCCGTCGCGTGGTCGCCGTCGGCCTACGTCACGGCCGGTGAGATCGAGGCCCCGGGCGCTCCCGCGGCCGGGGTGGTGTGGCTGGGTCGCTACCCGGCGGGCACCGATGCCCGGGCCGCGGCGATCGTGGCGGACCTGGAGAAGGCGCGCCACCTCGCCGAGGCCGTCCCGGACATCACCCGCTGGAAGGCGGGCAAGCTGCCCGGGATCATCGGCAACGCGCTCGACGCCCTGTACCCGCCGAGCCCGCTGCGCGAGCGGGCCGTCGCCGCGCTGCGGGACGAGCTGCGGGCCGTCTACGCCCGCGCGGGGGTGGACGCCGCGAACCTCGTGGGCGAGACCGCGCTGGACCTCGGCCGCTTCGGCACCCAGCCGATCCCCGGCCGCCCGCCGACCGGGCGGTCCACGTGGCAGAGCCTGCGCCGCGGCGCGCCGCCGGAGACGGACTTCCTCAACGGCGAGATCGCCCTGCTCGCCCGCCTGCACGGCGCCGAGGCCCCCCGCAACGCGGCGGTCCAGGCCCGGTTGCAGCGCGCGGTGGGCGCGGGGACCGAGGTGGGCTCCCTGGACGACGCGGACCTGCGCGCCGTGCTCCCGGACCTGGACGTCCTGGTGGACGCCGCGGGGCTCGCCGCGGAGCTGGACGGTCCGAACCCGCCCGTCCTGCTGGACGTGCGGTGGGCGCTCGGGGACCCGCACGGGCGGGCGCACCACGCGGAGGGCCATCTCCCGGGCGCGGTGTACGTCGACCTGGACACCGAGCTGGCCGGGCACGGCGAGCCGACCGACGGCAGGCACCCGTTGCCGGAGGTCGCCGACCTGCAGGCCGCCGCGCGGCGCTGGGGGGTGCGCGCGGACCGCCCGGTCGTCGCCTACGACGCCTCGGGCGGTCTGGCCGCCGCGCGGGCGTGGTGGCTGCTGCGCTGGGCGGGCCACCCGGACGTCCGGCTGCTCGACGGCGGCCTGGCCGCATGGACGGCGGCGCAGGGCCCGCTGGAGACGGGCGAGGTCGTGCCCGAGCCGGGGGACGTCGTCCTCGACGGCGGGCACCTGCCGGTCCTCGACGCCGACGAGGCGGCCGAGCTCGCCCGCACCGGGCTGCTGCTCGACGCCCGGGCCGGGGAGCGCTACCGCGGCGAGGTCGAGCCGGTCGACCCGCGGGCCGGGCACATCCCCGGGGCGCGCAGCGCCCCCACCGGCGACAACCTCGACCCGGACGGTCGCTTCCGCCGCGACCTGCGGGCGCGGTTCGCGGCCTTCGGCGAGGGCGAGATCGGCGTCTACTGCGGATCCGGGGTGACGGCGGCGCACCAGGTCGCCGCGCTGGCGAGCGTCGGGGTGTCCGCGGCGCTCTTCCCGGGCTCCTGGTCGGCGTGGTCCAACGACCCCGCCCGCCCGGTGGCGACGGGGCCGGAGCCGGACTCCGGGCGATGACGGCCGCCGTGAGCGTCGTCTCCGCGGCGCTCACGGCACCGGACCGGCGCGCGGCGCAGGCGCCGGTCACCCCGTCGACGGCCCATCGATCACGTATCGCGATCGGTAACGATGTCGATTCGTCGCTGGACCGGGCGCGCGGCGTGGGTTTCACTGTTCGTATGCCGCGCCGGACAGCCACTGCCCCCTCCGGGGGACGGGCGTGCCCGGGCACGGTCCTGACGCAGCGCCGGGTGATCTACCACGGCATCGTCAACTCGGCGGGCTGTCGCTCCTGCTGACCCGGCGCAGCCTGCGCCGGCCTCCGACCCGACCTCGCGCGCCACCCGGCGCGTCCGAAGCCGGCCCGCCCCGTGCGGGCCGCCGCCCCGGTCTCTCCCGGGAAGGCCGACCGCGGAAAGCGACGCGATGACCAGCACTCTGCCCCTCGACGCCGTGCGCGGCTGGACCACCGACCCGGTGGTCCGTGCCGCGCACCGACTGGACCGCTCCGGGTTCGACCCCGGCAGCGCCCCGGACGCGGTGGTGCACGCCGAGTCCGTCGAGGACGTCGTGGCCGTGCTCGCCCACGCCCAGGCGACCCGCACCCCGGTCGTGGTGCGGGGGGCGGGCAGCGGCCTGTCCGGCGGTGCCGTGGCGGGGGAGGGCAGCATCGTCCTGGACCTCACCCGGCTGAACCGGATCACCGAGCTCTCGGCGGCCGACGAGCTCGCCGTGGTGGAGCCGGGCGTGATCACCGTCGACCTCGATGCCGCCGCGGCGGCCCACGGCCTGCGCTACGCGCCGGATCCGGCGAGCGCGGCGATCTCCACGATCGGCGGCAACATCGCCACCAACGCGGGCGGTCTGCGCTGCGCCAAGTACGGCGTCACCCGGGACTCGGTGCTCGGCCTGGACGTGGTGCTGGCGGACGGCCGCCGGATCCGGACCGGCCGGCGCACGGTGAAGGGGGTCGCGGGCTACGACCTCACCGGGCTGTTCGTCGGCTCCGAGGGCACCCTCGGGGTGATCGTCGGCGCCACCGTGCGGCTGCGTCCGATCCCGGTCCGGACCGCGACCCTGGCCGCGTGGTTCACCGACTTCGGGGCCGCGGCGGCCGCCACGGCCGCCCTCACGGCGGCCCGGCTGCAGCCCGCCGTCGCGGAACTGCTCGACGCGGCCTGCCTGGAGGCGCTCGGCGCCGACGGTGCGGACAGTGGAGCGTTCCTGCTGGTCCAGACCGACGGGTTCGGGGCGGACGCCGAGATCGAGGCGGTCCGCGCCGTCGTCGAGCCCTTCGCGGTGCGGGTGGACCTCGCTGCGGACGAGGCCGAGGCGGAGGCGTTGCTCGCCACCCGCCGCGGCGCGCTGCCCGCGTTGGAGAAGCTGGGCCGGGTCCTCGTCGAGGACGTCGCCGTGCCCCGCTCCCGGCTGCCCGAGGCGGTCGCGGCGATCACCGAGATCTCCCGGCGCAGCGGGCTGCGGATCGCGACGATGGCCCACGCCGGGGACGGGAACCTGCACCCGATCCTCGTCGTCGACGGCGACCTGGACGACCGCGTCTGGGCGACGGCGGGCGAGGTCTTCCAGACCGCGCTGGACCTCGGCGGCACCCTGACCGGCGAGCACGGCGTCGGCCTGCTCAAGCGTCGCTGGCTGCGCGCCGAGCTGGGCGACACCGCCCACGACCTGCAGCGCGAGCTCAAGGCTGCCCTCGACCCGCACGGCCTGCTCAACCCGGGGAAGGCGCTGTGACCCGCTCCGTGACCGCTCCGGCGGTGACCTGCCGCTGTCCGGCCTGATCCCGCTCCACCCGCCGCGCCTCGTCCCGCCCACCGCGCCCGCGCGCCACCGCGCGCCGTGCCCACCCGTGCCCACCCGTGCCCTCCAGGAGGACCCCGTGACCGCCACACCGATCCCGCCCACCGCCGCCCGCCAGGTCGAGTTCATCTCGCTCTCGCACCTCAACCCGTCGACCGAGCTGGACCCGATCCCGACCCGCGGGATCGATCTCGCGTATTTCCGTCGATACGTCCGGACATTGGAGGACGCGGGGTACGACTACACGCTGCTCCCGTACGGATCGTCGAGCGCGGACTCGTTCGTGGTCGCCTCCGCCGTCGGTCAGCTGACCGAGCGGCTCCGGCCGATCGTCGCGGTCCGGCCGAACACCGCCCTCCCGCAGGTGGTCGCCCAGCAGCTGGCGACGCTCGACCAGCTGACCGAGGGCCGCGCCGTGGTCCACCTGATCAGCGGCGGCAACGACGCCGAGCAGGCCCGGCACGGCGACTACCTGCCCAAGGCCCGCCGCTACGCCCGCACCAGCGAGTTCATCGACATCCTGCGCCGGTCCTGGACGGAGACCCGGCCCTTCGACCACGCGGGCGAGTTCTTCCGGTTCGACGGGTTCGGTCCCGGCTTCCGACCCTACGGCGACACCATCCCGATCTCCATCGGCGGCCAGTCCGACGAGGCATTCGGAGTCGGTGGGCGGCAGGCGGACATCTTCAGCTTCTGG
Source organism: Pseudonocardia sp. WMMC193 (assembly GCF_021728735.1). Lineage (NCBI taxonomy): Bacteria > Bacillati > Actinomycetota > Actinomycetes > Pseudonocardiales > Pseudonocardiaceae > Pseudonocardia > Pseudonocardia sp. WMMC193. The sequence goes on from NZ_JAKKDO010000003.1 coordinate 616,092, forward strand.
GGCGAGCCGCTGGCCGACCTGCGCGCCGAGATCGAGCGGGTGCACGCCATCGCGGACGCGGCGAACCGTCCGCGGCAGCGCATCTGGGTGACCTTCCGGCCGATCATCGACCGGACCGACGAGCTGGCCTGGCGCAAGGCCTACGACTACGCGGCGCGGATCGGCGCGACGTTCGAGGCGCAGAGCTTCGGGCGGCAGGCGCTCCTGGGCAAGGGCACCCCGCAGAACCGCGGGTCCCAGCGCGCGCTCGAGTTCGCCTCCCGCTCCGAGGTCTACGACCGCGCGCTGTGGACGCGCACCGCCGCCGTCACCAACGCGGGCGGCGCGTCGACGGCACTGGTCGGCACCCCGGAGACCGTCGCGGCGGCGATCGTCGACTACATCGACGTCGGCGCGGACCTGGTGTCCATCCGCGGCTACGACACCCTCGCCGACGCCCGGGACTACGGGCGCCACGTCCTGCCGCTGGTCCGGCAGGAGCTGGCGCACCGGGCGGCGACCGGGCAGCGCGGCACCCTGCAGGCCGAGCACCCCGGCGCGCTGGCCCCGGGCTTCGACGCCGACGCGCTGGCCGGCGTCCGATGACGGCGACGCTCGCCCTGCCCGTGCCCGACCTGACCGATGCCGGTCTCGCCGCGGTCACCGCCGCGCTCGCGGCCACCGCCGAGGAGTACGACCGCTCCGGCGCGGTCCCCTTGGCGGGCATCGAGGCCGTCCACCGGGCCGGGCTGCTCACCGCCACCGTCGCGCAGCGCTACGGCGGGCCCGGGCTGGGCCCCGACGCCGCCGTGCGGATCCTGCTCGCCCTCGGCGAGGGCGACCCCTCCGTCGCGCTGCTGGTCGCGAACACCCTCAACACACACCTCGGCCAGGCCGCCGCCGGACACTGGCCGGACGAGGTCTACGCGGAGCTGCTGCGCCACGACGGACCGGGACTGGTCAACGCGATCCGCGCGGAGCCCGAGCTCGGCGCCCCGGCGCGCGGCGGCCTGCCGAAGACCCGGGCGACCCGCGGGCCGCAGGGCTGGGTGCTCAACGGGCACAAGGCCTACGCCACCGGCGGCACCGCGCTCGCCTACCACGTGGTGTGGGCGGTGACCGACGACGACCGGGTGGGCCACTTCCTCGTCCGCGGCGACGCGCCGGGCATCAGCTGGATCGACACGTGGGACCACCTGGGCCTGCGCGCCTCCAACACCCACGACGTGGTCTACACCGACACCCCGGCCGAGGCGTTCGTGGAGATCCCACGCGGTGCGGACGGCGTCTACCGCGACCCCGCCGCCGTGGCCGGGCCCGCGAGCTTCGGCCACCCCGCGCTCTACGTCGGCGTGGCCAGGGCGGCCCGTGCGGCCTTCGTCCGCTACGCCCGCGAGCGGGTCCCGGCCGCGCTCGGTCGCCCCATCGCCGAGACCGAGCGGATCCAGTCCGTGGCCGGGGAGATCGACGCGCAGGTCGCGCAGGCCGAAGCCCTGCTGGCCGCCGCCACGACGCACGCTCCCGAGCAGCTGTCGCTGCTCAAGATCCAGATCGCCCGGTCCGCGATCGCGGCGGTGCAGACCGCCGTCGGCGCGCTCGGCAACCCGGGGCTGACCCGCAACCTGCCCTTCGAACGGCACCTGCGGGACGTCCTGTGCGTCCGCGTGCACCCCCCGCAGGAGGACACCGCGCTGCTCGCGGCCGGTCGTCGCCTCCTGCTGAACCCCTGAACCCCACTCCACACCCGTCCAGAGAAGAGACACCGACATGAGACCCACCCGTACCCACGCCCGCCGGGCGTGGCAGGCCGCGATCGGCATTCTCGTCACCGTGCTCGTCGCGTCCGCCTGTGCGGGCGGCGGCGCCGGTGCCGGCGGCAGCGGTGACGGCACACCGAAGGAGGGCGGCGACCTCACCTTCCTCATCGACTCGCTCGGCGACACCTGGATCCCCAACAACAGCGCGATCTCCAGCTTCCAGGGCCACATCTGGGGGCACGTCACCGACAAGCTCGTCTACGTCGACGAGAACGGCCAGACCTCCCCGTGGATCGCGGAGAGCTGGCACCAGAACGCCGACGCCACCGAGTTCACGCTGCACCTCAAGCCCGGGGTCACGTTCTCGGACGGCAGCCCGCTCGACGCGGCCGCCGTCGTCGCCAACCTCGACATGTGGTCCAAGGGCGACGCGAGCCGCGGCATCAACCCGATCGGCCTGTTCCCGAAGACCTACGCCGGCGCCCAGGCGGTCGACCCGGCCACGGTGAAGGTCACCTTCACCTCGCCGACGCTCGGCTTCATCCCGACGCTCGGCTACCACGGCTCCATCCTGATCTCGCCGAAGACCCTCGCGCTGCCCGCGGAGCAGCAGGCGGACCTGTCCAACGACATCGGCAGCGGCCCGTACGTCGTCGAGTCCTGGAAGGACGACGACAGCGTCGTGCTGCGCAAGCGGGCGGACTACAACTGGGCCCCGCCCGCGCTGAGCCACCAGGGTCCGGCGCGCATCGACTCGATCACCTACAAGCTCGTCGGTGAGCAGCAGGTCCGCACGTCCTCGGTCCAGTCCAACCAGGCGGACGTCGCCTACAACCCCTCGCCCAAGGAGCTCGAGACCTTCAAGGCGGCGGGCTACACCGTGGCCGCGCCCCGCTACCTCGGGTTCGTGAACGGGTTCGCCGTGAACACCAAGGTCGCCCCGTTCGACGACGTGCGGGTGCGGCAGGCGCTGCAGCACGGCATCGACCGGCAGCAGATCCTCGACACCGTCTACACCCCGGACTGGCTGGCCGCGACCTCGTTCATCCAGTCCAACGTGCCCGGCGCCACCGACCACTCCGCGAACTTCGCGTTCGACAAGGCGAAGTCCACGGCGCTGCTCGACGAGGCGGGCTGGGTCCCCGGCCCGGACGGCGTCCGGACCAAGAACGGCACCCCGCTCAAGATCACCCTGTACCCGAACCCGTACCTGGCGACCAGCAAGGCCGTGGACGAGCTCGTGGCGCAGCAGCTGCGCGGCCTCGGTTTCCAGGTCGACATCCAGGCCTACGACGTCGTCACCTACGGCCAGCGGGTCAAGGTCGGCAGCGAGACCGTCCCCGCCTACGAGATCACCCGCAGCTTCATCGACGCGGGCACGGTCGGCGGCGTGCTCACCGACGCCAACAAGGGCGAGAACTGGTTCGGCGTCGGCCAGAGCGACCCGAAGCTGACGTCCCTGGCCACCGGCATCGCCGGGGCGAGCGATCCCGCCGCCCGCAACACCCAGCTCGACGAGCTGCAGGGCTACGTGCTCGACCAGGGCTACTTCGTGCCGCTCACCCAGATCGTGCAGCGGCTCTACCTGCAGTCCCCGCGGGTGCACGGGGTGACCTACAACGGCATCGCCTACGCGAACTACTACACGGCCTGGATCGGCGACCCGTCGTGACGGGCTACGGCGGGTTCGCCCTGCGGCGGGCCGGGCAGGCGGTGGTCGTGGTCCTCCTGGCGTACGTGTTCACCTTCGTGGTGATCAGCGTGCTGCCGGGGGACCCGGTCACCACCACCCTGCGCAACCCGCAGAACGGCTTCACCGAGGAGGAGATCGCCCGCATCGTCTCCTACTACGGCCTGGACCGGCCGATACCCGTCCAGCTGTGGGAGTCGTTGTCCCGCTTCCTGACCGGGGACCTCGGCGTCTCGCTGCGGTCCAACCGCCCGGTGGCGGACATGATCGCCGAGGTGCTGCCGTCCACCCTGCTGCTGGCGGCGGGGGCGCTGACCGTCGCCATGGTGCTGGCCTTCGCGATCGCCTTCGGCGTGCGCTACCTGCCGAAGCCGTTCAGCACCTGGCTGCGGTCGGTGCCGTCGCTGTCGCTCTCCATCCCGACGTTCCTCATCGGGCTGCTGCTCATCCAGCTCTTCTCCTTCTCCCTGGGCTGGTTCCGGGCGATCGACACCGAGGGCACGGCGGCGACCTTCTTCGCGGCGCTGACGCTGGGCATCTGGGTGTCCGCCCAGATCGCCGAGGTGCTCATCGCCAACCTCGACCGCGAGGCGGACCAGGAGTACGCGAGCGTGGCCCGCTCGCGGGGGCTGGGCCAGGGCAGGCTGCTGCTGCGGCACCTGCTCAAGCCGTCGTCGCTGCCGGTGGTGACGGTGCTCGCGCTCATGATCGGCGAGGTGCTGGGCGGGGCGGTGATCACCGAGGCGGTCTTCGGCCGCACCGGGATCGGCTCGCTCGTCGAGCGGTCGGTGGCGAGCCAGGACCTGCCGGTCCTGCAGGCCGTGGTGACGCTGGCCGCCGTCGTGTTCGTCGCGGTGAACCTGCTCGCGGACCTGGTCTACCCGCTGCTCGACCCGCGGGTGTCCCTGGTCGGTCGGGTGCAGGCCAAGCCCGAGGCGGGGGTGCCGGCATGACGCTCACGTCCGTCGCCCGCCCGACCGTGGTCGCGCGCAGCCGCCGCGAGTGGAGGGTCCCGCCCACCGTGGTGGTGGCGTTCCTCGTCGTCGCGCTCGTGGTGGGCTGGTCCGTGGCCCCGGGGGTGTTCACCTCCCAGAACCCGGTGGACGGGGTGCCCGCGGACCTGTTCCAGGCGCCGAGCGGTGCGCACTGGTTCGGCACCGACCACCTCGGCCGGGACGTGTTCGCCCGGGTCGTCCACGGCACCGCCTCGTCGGTGTCCAGCGCCCTGGTGGCCGTCGTCATCGGGCTCGTCGTCGGCGGGCTGATCGGGCTGCTCTCCGGCTTCCTCGGCGGTCTCGTCGACACCGTCCTCGCCCGGCTCGTCGACGTGCTGCTGGCCATCCCGAGCTTCCTGCTGGCCGTCGTCATCGTCAGCGCGCTGGGGTTCCAGACGATCAATGCGGCCATCGCGACGGGCGTCTCGGCGGTCGCCGTGTTCGCCCGCGTGCTGCGGTCGGAGGTGATCAAGGCGCGCAGCGCGGTGTTCGTCGAGGCCTCCCTGCTACTCGGCGGCTCGCGCCGGCACGTGTTGCTCCGGCACGTGCTGCCGAACGCCTCCCGGTCGGTGCTGCAGCTCGCCGTCCTGCAGTTCGGGCTGTCCATCCTGGTCATCGCCTCGCTGGCGTTCCTCGGCTACGGGGACCCGCCGCCCGCGTCGGACTGGGGTCTGTTGATCTCGGCGGGTCGGGAGTACCCGCTGGCGCCCTGGCTCGTCTGGGCGCCCGCAGTCGTCACGATCGTCACCGTCCTCTCCGTGAACAGGATCAGCCGATGGCTACGCAAGACCGAGTGAGCGTGACCCTGGACCGTCCCGCTGTGCGCACGCCGTTGCTGCAGGTCGAAGGCCTGCGCGTCGCCTACGGCGGCCAGGAGGTCGTGCGCGGCGTCGACCTCGCGGTGGGGTCGGGGGAGAGCCTGGCCCTGATCGGCGAGTCCGGCTCCGGCAAGTCGACGATCGCCCGGGCCCTGCTCCGGCTGCTGCCCTCGGCGGGGCGGGCGACCGGGCGGGTGGAGCTCGCAGGCCGCGAGATCCTCGGGCTGTCCGAACGGCGGTTCCGGCCCCTGCGGGGGCGGACCCTCGGGTTCGTGCCCCAGGACCCGGCGGGCGCGCTGAACCCGGTGCGCACCATCGGCTCCCAGGCCCGCGAGGCGGCCGAGCTGGTCGACGGACTGGCGAAGGAGGACCGGCGCGAGGCCGTCCTGGACACCTTCGCGCAGGTCGGGCTCAGCGACCCGCAGCGGGTGTTCGACTCCTACCCCCACCAGCTCTCCGGCGGCATGCTGCAGCGGGTCACGATCGGGCTCGCGGTGCTGCCGCGCCCGGCCCTGCTGGTGGCGGACGAGCCGACGTCCGCCCTGGACGTCACCATCCAGAAGCGGATCCTGGACCTGCTCGCCCGGCTGCGCGCGGACCTGGGCATCAGCCTGCTGCTGATCACCCACGACCTGGCCGTCGCGGCCGAGCGGGCCGAGAAGCTGATCGTGCTGCGGGACGGGGTCGTCGAGGAGGCCGGGAGCACCACCGAGGTCTTCGCCCGGCCCAGCTCGGAGTACGCCCGGCGGCTGCACGCGGACGTCCCGGCGCTCAACCCGGACCGGTACGCGGAGCTGCGCGACCTGGGCCGCTCGGCCGCGCCCGATGGCCGAAGCCCCGCCGGGGCACCCAAGATCGAGGTCGCGGAGGTGAGCAAGTCCTTCGGGTCGCTGAAGGCGGTCGACGGCGTCTCGTTCTCCGTGCCGGCGGGCACCACGCACGCCCTCGTCGGCGAGTCGGGTTCGGGCAAGACCACGGCGGTCCGCCTGCTGCTCGGCCTGGAGCAGCCGGACGAGGGGCGGATCGTCGTCGCGGACACGGAGGTGAACGGGCGCTCGCACGCCTCGCTGCGGGACGTCCGGCGGCACCTGCAGCTCGTGTACCAGAACCCGTTCACCTCGCTGGACCCCACGTGGAAGGTCGAGCGCCTGGTCCGCGAACCGCTGGACCGGTACGAGGTCGGCACCCCGGACGAGCGCCGCGCGCTCGTCCGGGAGACGCTGCGGTCGGTGGGGCTGAGCGAGGAGCTGCGCTCCCGCAAGCCCTCCGCGCTGTCCGGCGGGCAGCGCCAGCGGGTGGCGATCGCCCGTGCGCTGGTGCTGCGCCCGGACGTCATCGTGCTCGACGAGCCCACCTCCGCACTCGACGTCAGTGTGCAGGCGGACATCGTCGAGACCCTGCTGCGGCTGCAGGCCGACCTCGGGCTGACCTACCTGTTCGTGTCCCACGACCTGTCGCTGGTGCGCCAGCTCGCGCACACGGTCTCGGTCCTGCGGCACGGCCGGGTCGTCGAGCAGGGCACGGTGGCGCAGATCTTCGACGCACCGCGGGAGGAGTACACGCGCACGCTGCTCGACTCGCTGCCGGTGGGCACCACCTGATCCGCCGCCCGGACCGGGCACCTCCCGGGTTGCTACCGTGCGCGGATGCGCGTGCTGGTCACCGGGGGTGCCGGGTTCATCGGGTCGCACGTCGCGGATCTCCTGGTCGCGCAGGGCCACGAGCCCGTGGTGCTCGACGCCCTGTTGCCCCAGGCCCACGGCGCGCAGGCGCCGGAGTGGGTCGCGGACGGGTTCGTCCGCGGGTCGGTCGGCGATCCCGAGGTGCTCGCGCCGCTGTTGGCCGGGGTGGACGCGGTGTGCCACCAGGCCGCGATGGTCGGGCACGGCGTCGACCCGTTCGACGCGCCGGACTACGCCCGGCAGAACGACGTCGGCACCGCCGTCCTGCTGGCGGAGATGTACCGGGCCGGGGTCGACCGCCTCGTCCTGGCCGGCTCGATGGTCGTCTACGGCGAGGGCCGCTACGACTGCGCCGAGCACGGCGTCGTCCGGCCCGGTCCGCGGGCGGTCGCGGACATCGAGGCGGGGATCTTCGAGCCGCGCTGCCCGCGGTGCGGCCGCGAGCTGGTCCCCGGCCTGGTGCCCGAGGACGCCCCGCTGGACCCGCGCAGCACCTACGCGGCCACCAAGCTGGCCCAGGAGCACCTGGCGAGCGCCTGGGCGCGCCAGACCGGGGGATCGGTGTGGTCGCTGCGCTACCACAACGTCTACGGCCCGCGGATGCCGTTCGGCACCCCCTACGCGGGGGTGGCCTCGATCTTCCGGTCCGCGCTGGAGCGCGGCGAGGCGCCGCGGGTCATGGAGGACGGGCGGCAGCGGCGGGACTTCGTGCACGTCACGGACGTCGCGGCGGCGAACCTCGCCGCGTTGACCACCCCGGTCGAGGGCTTCGCGGCGGCGAACGTGTGTTCGGGCGAGCCGCACACCGTCGGGGACCTGGCCGTCGAGCTGGCCCGGGCGATGGACGGCCCCGAGCCGGAGATCGTCGGCGGGGCCCGGGCCGGGGACGTCCGGCACGTCGTGGCCGACCCGGCGCGGGCCCGCGAACAGCTGGGTTTCCGGGCCCGGGTGTCCTTCGCCGACGGGGTGCGGGCCTTCGCCACCGACCCGCTGCGCGCACCCGTCGCGACCTGACGTCACCGATCGGTAAGCACCGGGGACCGATCCGGCCGGCCCGCCGGCACCGAAGATCAGGGTGTGCACCGTGCCGAGATCATCCTCCCGTGCCTCGACGAGGCCGAGGCGCTGCCCGGGGTCCTGGCGGCGCTGCCCGCGGGGTGGCCCGTCCTGGTCGTCGACAACGGCTCCACCGACGACACCGCCGCCGTCGCCGCGGCGCACGGTGCCCGGGTCGTGGTCGAACCCCGCCGCGGCTACGGCGCGGCGGTCCACACCGGACTGGAGCATGCGCGCGAGCCGCTCGTGGCGTTCCTCGACGGCGACGGCTCGCTCGACGCGGACCTGCTCCCCGCGCTGGCCGACGCCGTGGCCACCGGGCGCGCCGACCTCGCCGTGGGCAGGCGGGTGCCCGAACCCGGCAGCTGGCCCTGGCACGCCCGGGCGGGCAACGCGCTGATCGCCGCCGAGCTGCGCCGCCGCGGCGTCCCGGTGCACGACATCGCCCCGATCCGGGTCGCCCGCCGGGAGGCGCTGCTCGGGTTGGGGATCGCCGACCGCGCCTTCGGCTACCCGCTCGAGCTGCTGCTGCGCGCCGGTGCCGCGGGATGGCGGATCGAGGAGCGGCCGGTGCGGTACTCCCGGCGCGGCGGGGGCCGGTCGAAGGTGTCCGGCTCGGTCACCGGCACGGCGCGGGCGGTGCGGGACATGGCGGGGCTGCTGCGATGACGGGCACGCTGATCGTGCTGGCCAAGGCGCCGGTGCCGGGCCGGGTGAAGACCCGGCTCTGCCCGCCCGCCACCCCCGCCCAAGCGGCCGACGTGGCCGCCGCCGCACTGCTCGACACCCTCGACGCCACGGCCGCGGTCCCGGGCTCCCGCACCCTCGTCGCCCTCGCCGGGTCGCTCGACGCGGACACCGCGCGGGTCGGGGAGCTCCGCGCCGCGCTGGGCCGGACCGGGCGGACGACCCAACGCGGCACCGGGCTCGGCGCGCGCATCGTCGCCGCGCACGCGGACGCCGCCGCCCACCACCCGGGGGAGCCGACGCTGCAGATCGGCATGGACACCCCGCAGGTGCATCCGTCGACGCTCGCCGCGGCGCTCGCCGCGCTCGCCGACGTCGACGCGGTGCTCGGCCTGGCTCCCGACGGCGGATGGTGGGCCCTGGGCCTGCGGGACCCCGGATCGGCGGGCCCGGTGGCCGCCGTGCCGATGTCGCGGGCCGACACCGGGGAGAACACCCTGGCGGCCTTGCGGGCGGCCGGGCTGCGGGTCGCGCTGTTGCCCGAGCTGACCGACGTCGACACCGCCGAGGACGCGCTCGCCGTGGCGGCGACCGTGCCCGGATCGCGGTTCGCCGCGGCCGTCGACCGGGTCCCGGGATTCCGCCGGGCCCGGTCGTGACCGCGGGCGCCCCCGTCACGGCCCCCTTCGACGCCGTCCTGACGGGCCTGGGCACCCGGCTGGTCCGCGACGACGGCGTGGTCCTCACCTGGGACCCGGCCCGGTGGCGGGCGGGTGCAGGCCCCGAGGACGACTGGCTGCTCGACCGCTGCACCGGCCCGACCGTCGATCTCGGCTGCGGTCCGGGCCGGATGGTCGCCGCCCTGGTCGGCCGGGGAGTGTCCGCGCTCGGGGTGGACAGCTCGTCGGTCGCGCTCGGCCTGTGTCGTCGCCGCGGCGTCCCGGTGGTGCACCGGGACGTCTTCGCGCGCCTGCCGGGGGAGGGCGGCTGGTCCCACGTCCTGCTGGCCGACGGGAACATCGGGATCGGCGGCGACCCGCTGCGCCTGCTCGCCCGGGCTGCGCGGCTGCTGCGCGGCGGGGGGACGGTGCTCGTGGAGACCGGCCCCGACCCCGACGAATGGTGGTGCGGCACCGCCCGGACCTGCGGGACCGAGGTCCCGTGGGCCTGTGTGGGGGCGGCGGCGCTGCGCCGCCGTGCGCCCGGGGCGGGGCTGCGGGTGGTCGCCGACTCCCCGCCGGGGGAGCGCGGGTTCGTCGAGCTGCGGCGCCGGTGAGCGGGCTCAGGCCGGGGGCCGTCCCTCCCCGGGGACGTCCCGCGTCGCGCCGGGCCGCGGCCAGGTCACGCCGACGCTCTCCATACCCTTCGTGACGTCCATCTCCGAGTGGGCGTTCACGACGTCCCGGAAGGAGGGACTGCCGACCACGACGGGCTTGAACCCCTCGAAGGACACCGACACCTCGTCGCGCAGCTCCTGGGGCAGTCCGAACTGCTCGTAGCACTGCTCGAGGCAGTCGACCATGGCTGCCCAGTGGACGTCGGTCAGGCCCATCCCGCGGTGGACGGTGATCATGTCCCGGCCCCGGTAGTGGACGTCGCCGCCCCAGTGCCGGGACAGGAAGTCGACGAAGTTGCGGTGCTCCTTGTGGAACGTCGACTCCGACATGTGCGCCCAGATGTGGCCGATGTCGGGGTGGCCCATCGCCTTCTTGAGCGCCTCGGCGGCGAAGACGGAGATCGCGTCGTAGCCGCCGAGGCGTTCGTAGAGGGAGGGTCGGGTCCCGGTGGTGGCCGGGGCGGGGTCGGTCGGGGCGTCGGTCGGGGCGTCGGTCATGGAGGGCTCCTCGTCGTCGGGCGGGTCGCGTGGTGGGGGGTGGCGGGTCAGCCGTCGACGAGCTCGGCGAGCTCGCTCTCGGCGCTCGCCGGGGGCGAGAGGGGCCGGTCGACGACCTTGGCCTTGCGGGAGCCGTCGAAGTAGAGCCGGAAGACGTCCGGCCGGGAGTAGTGGCCGACCGGGTCCGCGGCGTTCTTCGCGGCGAGGATCGCCGCGTAGTCGATGTCGGCGAACACCAGGCCCTCATCGGTCGGCGGGATCGGTTCGGCGAGGCTGCGGCCGTCCGGGCCGAAGATGCGGGCGTGGCCGCCGCCGAGGGCGAGGAACTGCTTCTTCAGGTCGGAGTCGGCGAACAGGGCCTGCCCGGCCTCGCCGACGAGCGCGGTCGGCGACAGGACGAAGACCTGCCCCTCCACGGCGTACTGCCGGGCGGCACCGACGTTGACCTCCGGGCCGAGCGCGTGCACCGCCCCCTCGAAGATCGAGAAGCTCGGCCAGGCCGCCACGTGCAGCTGCTCGCCCTGGGAGAACATCGCGTACTTGGCGAGTGGCTGCAGGTGCTCCCAGCAGTGCAGCGCTCCGGTCCGGCCGAAGTCGGTGTCGATCACCTGGATGTCGGAGCCGTCGCCCTCACCGAACAGGGTGCGCTCGACGTGGGTCGGCTTGAGCTTGCGCCGCACGGTGCGGGTCACGCCGTCGCGGCCGATGAAGGACTGGGCGATGTAGGCCGATCCGCGGTCCCGCTCGCTGAACCCGAGTGAGACGGCGATGCCGAGGTCGCGGGCGGCCTTCTCGATCCGGGCGTGGAGCGGGCCGGACGGGTCGAGGGAGTTCTGCAGGTACGGGACCACGAACTGCGACTGCCAGGCGACCGAGTCGAGCCACAGGAACCAGGGGTAGCCGGGGATCCACACCTCGGGGAAGGCGACGATGTCCGCGCCACCGCGGGCCGCCTCGGTCATCAGCGCGATCGTCTTCTCCACGCCGCCCTCGGCGTCGTTCCAGACGGGCTCGGCCTGTACCGCCGCCGCGCGGAACGTGTGGGTGTAGTCGCTCATCGATCTGTCCTGCCTCTCGGGACCGTTCGGACCGCCCCGACGCTAGCGGCGGCGGCGCGGATCACCCCGGCCGTTCCTGCACGACGCCCGACGATCCGTGCACGTCCGCGCGCTGCGCACCGACGATTCCTGCGCCGGAAACACGGGACGCGGTGCGGGTAACCGGCGCGACACGCGGTCGTCGTGGCGGCGGTCACACGCAGTCCCTAGGCTCCTGCCATGTCCGTCGTCACCGTGCGATCCGTCGAGGAGTGGGCGCAGGCGTGCAGCCGGGCGTTCGTCCCGCTGACGGTGCACGGCGGGGCGAGCCGGTTCGGGGCCTCGCTGGAGCAGACCGCGCTCGCCTCCGGTGTCTCGATCACCCGGGTCGCGAGCACCGGCTCGGTGGTCGCGCGCCGGTCCGGCCTGATCGCCCGGGAGCCGCGCGAGGACCTGCTGCTGTCGGTGCACCGGTCCGGGCGGGGCAGCGTCGAGCAGCGCGGCCGGGTCGCCGAGATGCGGGCCGGGGCGGCGGTCGCCTACGACGCCTCGACCCCCTACGTCCTGCGTTTCCCCGGCCGGATGAGCGAGCTGGTGCTGCAGGTGCCCCGAGGGGCCGTCGGCCGGATGGGGAACGCCTTCGCCGACCTGACCGCGACCCCGCTGCCCCCGTCCGGCAGCCTGACGGCGTTGTCGAACCTGATGGCCGCGGTCGGCTCGGCGGAGGGGGCACCCCGCTCCGCCGCCGAGGAGGCGCTCCTGTCGGAGGCGGCGCTCACCCTGCTGCGCGGGGCGCTGCTGCCCACGGGCCGTCCGGCGACCGCACGGATCGAACGCGATGCGCTGGAGCGTGCCATGCGGACGTTCGTCGACGAGCACCTGACCGACCCGGACCTGTCCGTCGAGCGGATCGCCACGGAGTACCACGTGTCGGTGCGCACGGTGCACACCGTGTTCTCCGCCGCGGGTGAGCCGCCTGCCACCCTCGTCCGGCGCAAGCGCCTCGCCCGGGCGCGCGCCCTGCTGGAAGCGGGCGAGCCGGTCGGCCGGGCCGCCCACCGCAGCGGTTTCACCGACCTCGACACGTTCACCCGCGCCTTCCGCCGCCACTACGGCTGCACCCCGTCGGAGGTCCGTCCCTAGCCTCCCGACTCGGACTCGGGACGCGGCTCAGGCCTGGGCGACCCGCCGGGCCGGGGCGAGGTGGGGCAGCTCGATCTCGAAGACGCAGCCCGGACCGTGGTTGCGCACGGTGAGCGCACCGCCGTGGGCCTCGACGAACGCCCGCGCGATCGCCAGCCCGAGACCCGCGCCGGGGCCCTGGCCCGGAGTGCGCGCCTGCTCGCCGCGGAACCCCACGGTGAACACCCGGTCCAGGTCGGCCTCGGGGATGCCCCCGCAGCCGTCCTGGATCCGCAGCCAGGCCCGCCCGTCGCGGACGCCCGCGGCCAGCTCGACCCGCCCGCCCGCGGGGGTGTGCCGCACGGCGTTGGTCAGCAGGTTGCGCACGGCCCGGGTCAGCTCGGAGTCGCTGCCGGACACGACCGGCCAGGCCTGCGGGTCCTCGGCCGCGATCACCACCTGCGCCGCCGCGGCGGCCGCGGACTCGGCGGCGACGGCGTCCGACACCACCTCGCCCAACGCCAGCGGGCTGAGCGTCAGGTGCAGACCGGCGGACGTCGCGCGGGAGAGCTGGAAGAGGTCCTCGACCATGTCCGCCATCCGGTCGGCCTCGCGGCGGATGCGGGCGAGGTACGCGGCCGCCGCCGGGCCGGTGACGATGCCGTCGGCGAGCGCGTCGGTCATCCCGCGGATCCCCGCGAGCGGGGTGCGCAGGTCGTGGCTCATCCAGGCGACGAGCTCGCGGCGGGCCGCCTCGGCGTGGCGCACGGCCGCCAGCTCGGCCGCGTCCGCCTCGCGCTGCCAGAGCGCCTCGTGGGCGAACCGGCTGCCGAGCCACCACGCCACCGGCACGGTCGCCACCCCGACCACCGCGCACACCGCGATCGTCCCGACCAGCTGCGGGGTGTACATCAGGCCGCTCACCCCGACGACCCCGCCGAGTGCGGCGGCCAACGGGACCAGCGCCAGGGCGACCATGGCGGCGGTCATCGAGCGGCGCCGCATCAGGTGCAGCACCACCCCGCCCACCACGGCGACCGGGAGCGCGAACAGCAGCGCCAGCGGAGCGGCGCGCAGCAGCTCGGCCGGCACGGCTCAGCCCTCCCGGTCGTAGCGGTAGCCGGTGCCCCAGATGGTCGCGATGCGGCGCGGCGCCGTCGGGTCCGCCTCGACCTTCTCGCGCAGCCTGCGGACGTGGACCGTCACCGTGGAGCGGTCCCCGAACTCCCAGCCCCACACCTGCGACAGCAGCTCCTCGCGGGTGAACGCCTGCCCGGGATGGGCCAGCAGGAACGCGAGCAGGTCGAACTCCCGGGTGGTGAGCGCGAGGGCGACGCCGTCGAGCGTGGCCTCCCGGCCCGCCGGATCGACCCGCAGCGCCCCGTCGGTGAGCACCGGGGACGCGGCGGGGGTGCCGGTGCGCCGCAGGATCGAGCCGATGCGCAGCACGAGCTCGCGCGGGCTGAAGGGCTTGGTCACGTAGTCGTCCGCGCCCAGCTCCAGGCCCAGCAGCCGGTCGTCCTCCTCGCCGAGCGCGGTCAGCATGACGATCGGCAGGTCACCCTCGGCGCGCAGCACCCGGCAGACCTCCAGCCCGCCGAGGCCGGGGAGCATGAGGTCGAGGACCACGACGTCCGGCGGCGACTCCCGCGCCGCCCGCAGGGCCGCGGGCCCGTCGCCGACCAGCGCGACCTCGTGACCCGCCGCGCCGAGATAGCGGCCGACGACGTCGCGGACGGTCTCGTCGTCGTCGACCACCAGGACGTGTGCGCACACCCGGCTCACGCTAGCCCTGCGGCGGGCGCCGGGGTGCATCCGTCATCGTTCGGTAAGGCCGGCTCACGAGATCCTTACCGCTCGGCCGGACCGCCGGGATCCGCGCCTACGGTCGGCAACCGTGAGCATTCGGATTCGCTGGCGCAGCCCGATCCGCGGGCCGTGGCTGACCTCGGTGTTCGGGCTGGTGCTGCTCTGCGCGCTGCCGGTGGTGATCGTGACCGGGCTGCTGGACTGGGTGGCCTACGGCGCGCAGCCGATCCCGCCGGACGTCGGGTTCCTGCACCTGCCGACCTTCGACTGGCCCACCCGGCCCGCGTGGCTGTTCCGGCTCACCCAGGGCCTGCACGTCGGGTTGGGCATCGTGCTGGTCCCGGTGGTGCTGGCGAAGCTGTGGTCGGTGATCCCGAGGCTGTTCACGGCGCTGCCCCGGGACCCGCTCAAGGCACTGGAGCGGCTGAGCCTGGTCATGCTGGTCGGCGGGATCCTGTTCGAGATCGTGACCGGGCTGCTCAACATCCAGTACGACTACGTGTTCGGGTTCAGCTTCTACGCCGCCCACTACGTCGGGGCCTGGGTCTTCATCGCCGGGTTCGTGCTGCACGTGGCCCTGAAGCTGCCGACGATGGTGCGCAGCCTGCGCTCCCGCTCGCTGCGGGCGGAGCTGCGCACCCCGCTCGCCGAGACCCGGTCCGAGCCGCCGCACGAGCTGGTCGCCCCCGATCCCGATCCGCCCACGATGAGCCGCCGCGGAGCGCTGGCCGTGGTCGGCGGCGGGGTGGTCCTGCTCGCCGGCCTGACGGTCGGCCAGACCGTCGACGCCCTGCGCCCGACCGCGCTGCTGCTGCCGCGCGGCCGGACCGGGCCAGACGACTTCCCGGTCAACCGGACGTTCGCGGCCAGCGGCATCGCCGACGACGCCGTGGGCGCGGACTGGCGGCTGGACCTGGGCGCGGTGCGACTGAGCCGTGCCGAGCTCGCGGCCCTGCCCCAGCACACCGCCGACCTGCCGATCGCCTGCGTGGAGGGATGGTCGACCCGGCAGCGCTGGACCGGGGTGCGGCTGCGCGACCTCGCGGCGATCGCCGGGGTGGAGCAGCCGTCGGGGGCGGCCGTCGCCTCGGTGGAGGAGGGGCCGTTCGCGCGGGCGGCCCTGACCCGCGACCAGGTCCTGCACCCGGACTCGCTGCTCGCCCTGCAGGTCAACGGGGCCGACCTGTCCCGCGACCACGGCTTCCCGGCGCGGGTGATCGTCCCGGCGCTGCCCGGGGTGCACTGCACCAAGTGGGTCGCCGCGATCGGGTTCGCGCCGTGAGGGGCGTCAAGGCGGTCGGGATCGTCGCCTGCCTCGCCCTCGGTGCCTACGCCACGACGATCATCCTGCGCGACCCCACGCTGCACCCGTCGATCCTCGGCATGCTGATCTGGTTCGCCGGGGCGCTGCTGCTGCACGACCTCGTGCTGTTCCCGCTCTACGCCGCCGCCGACCAGGCCCTGACCCTGCTGCCGCCGACCCGGGTGCCGCTGGTCAACCACGTCCGACTCCCGGTGCTGGGCGCCGCCCTGACGTTCCTGGTGTTCCTGCCCGGCATCATCCGGCAGGGCGAACCGGTGGTCCGCGGCGCGACGGGCCTGGACCAGGGGCCGTTCCTGGCGCGCTGGCTCTGGCTCTGCGCGGCGATGGCCGGGGTGTCCGCGCTGGTCTGGATCGTGCGCGTCACCAGACGGTCAGCAGCAGGTGGTTGACGGCCAGGGCGAGCACGGCCTGCGCCACCAGCCACCGGCGCGGGTGCGGCAGCGCGCCGCAGGCCACCGTCGCCCACACCGCGAACGGCAGCCAGATCCGCTCGACCTCGGCCTTCGACATCCCGGACAGGTCGGCCAGCGCGATCGCGGCCACCGCGGCCCCGACCAGCAGCAACGCTGCCCGCGGCAGCGCCGGCGTGCGGCGTAGCGCCGCCACCCCCGCCGGGCCCAGCGCGAAGGCGAGCGCCGCGAGGTTCGCCCACACGAAGTAGGAGTACGGCCGGGTCGCGGCCGCACTCGCCGCGTAGATCACCCGCAGGTCGGCGAAGCCCGCGAACCACCAGAACCCGGCCGCGGTGAACGCGGCCACCACGACGAGCACACCCGCGACCGTCGGGACGAGGACCCGCCACCGCCGCGTCGCCACCAGCACGGCCAACGGGAGCAGCCCGCCCAGGACCAGGCCGTAGGACAGGTAGACGGTGTAGCCCAGCAGCAGCCCGCTGCCGACCGCGGCCGGGGTGCTGCGCCGCGTGGCGGCGAGGGCGAGCAGGGCCACGCCCCACGCCAGCCAGCCGGCGAACAGCCCGTCCGCCGAGACCCCGACCCACACCGCGCCCGGGAACAGCACGGAGAAGGGCAGGACCCGGCGGGCGAGGTCCTCGTGGCCGAGCGCGCGCAACGTCACCGCGACGGCCACGGCCGCGGACGAGCCCACGGCCATCACGACGAGCCCCGCGGCGCCGCCGGAGCCCAGCCCGATCCGGTCCAGCACGGTGAACAGCAGGAACGCGCCGGCGGGGTGCCCGCCGACGTGGGTGGTCCAGAACCACGTCTGCGCGGGGTCGACGGCGGTGGTGAGGATGTGGTCGGAGAAGACCCGCAGCATGGGCCCGATCCCGCCCAGCTCGGCGACCCGCGGCACGTCGGAGAGGTACTCCTCGCCGCTGGTCAGACGCTCGACGACGCCGCGCTGCCAGCCGTCGACCAGCGCGAGCGACAGCGTCCACGCGAACGCCGCGGCCCAGCCCGTCCACAGCAGCGGGGCCCAGCGCAGCCGCGCGGCGAGTCCGGGCCCCCACGCGGCGACCGCGCCCGCCACGACGATGGCCGCGGGCGTGCCCGGCCCGACGTGGGGGAGCCACTGCGCGAGCAGCGGCGGCCACCCCAGGAACAGCTCGACGCCCGAGGCGACGAGCATCCGGCCGACCACCACGGCCGCGGCGACCAGCACCACGACGGCCCCGACGACCGCGAGGTCCGTCCGGGTGCCGCGGTGTTCGGTGCGCGTCCGGGCCTCGGTCACCCGCGCACCGTAGCCGGGGGAGAGCGGGCCGGATCAGGCGGCGGTGCGGACCGCGCCCACGCCCGCCCGGTAGCGCGCGACCACGGCGTCGACCACCGCCGGGTGGGCGCCGAGCGGGGCACCGACGACGTCTGCGCCCGCAGCGAGCAGGCGGTGGTGGAAGACGCCGGGGGCGAGCAGCCAGGAGACCACCGAGACCCGTCGCACGCCCGAGGCGCGCAGGCTCTCGACCAGCGGCTCGATCCGCGGCGTGGCCGTGGCGGCGAAGCCGACGCGGACCGGGCGGCCGAGGGCCTCGGACAGCATCCGGCCCGCCGTGCGGACCTCGTCGAGCGCCGCCGGGTCCGAGGACCCCGCCGCCGCGAGCACCACGGTGTCGCCGATCCGGTGCCCGGCCTCGGCCGACCGGGCGAGGGCGGCCCGGACGAGCAGCGGGTCCGGGCCCAGGGCCGGGGTCAGCACGAACCGGGCCGGATCCACCCCGGCCATCGCCAGCTGCGCGGGCAGGTCGGTGCGCACGTGGTACCCCGAGGCCAGGAATGCGGGCAGGACGACCGCCTCGGCCAGCCCCTCGACCGCGTCGAGCACCGAGGGCCGCCGGACGTCGACGTAGGCGACCCGCACCTCCGCCCGCAGCCGGGCCCGGGCGGCGGCGGCGATCTCCTGGACCACCGCGTCCGCCGCGTCCGACCGCGAGCCGTGGGCGACCAGGAGCAGCGGCGGGGTCACCGGTCCTCCCCGGACACGCAGTGGCCGCCGATCGGGGAGGGGCCCACGGTCGGCAGGGTCGGGTCCAGGGCCAGCCGGTAGCCCCGCTTCACCACGGTCTGGATGAGCTTGGCGCCGCCGAGCCCGGAGCGCAGGCGGGCCATGGCCGTCTCCACCGCGTGCTCGTCGTCCCCGCCGCCCGGCAGCACCGCCAGCAGGTCGGCACGGGACACCACGCGACCGGGGCGCCGGGCGAGGACCCGCAGCAGCGCCATGCCGGTGGGCGGGAGGGCCTTCAGCTCCCCGTCGACCAGCACGGCGTGTCCGCGCAGCTCCAGGGTGTGCCCGGCGATGGGCAGTCTGCGCGCCAGCGAGGGCGCCTCCGACTCCAGCGTGCGCACCATCGCCCCGAGGCGCGAGCGCGGGGGCTGCACCGTGGGGATGTCGACGGCCTCCAGCGGCGCCGCCGTGACCGGCCCGACGCACACGACGAGGACCTTCATCCGCAACGCGGTGATCAGGTCGTCCCGCAGCCCGCGCTCGGCCGCCCGGGCGAGCAGCGAGGCCGCGGCCGGGGCGGAGGTGAAGGTCAGCACGTCGATGCCGCCGGCCAGCACGGTGTCGGTGAGCCGGTCCATCGGGGTGAGGTTCTCCGGCTGCACCCAGCGGTACACCGGGACCTGGACGACCTCGGCCCCAGCGAGCTCCAGGGCCTCGACGACGTCCGGCAGCGGCTCGCCGTGCAGCTGCACCGCGATCCGACGCCCATCGACGCCCTCCTCGAGCAGGTGGTCCAGCACCTCGGCCGAGGACTCCGAGGCGGGCGACCACACCTCGGTCAGCCCCGAGGCCCGGATCTGGCCGCGGGCCTTGGGGCCGCGGGCGAGGACCTGGCTGCGGCCGAGGGCGTCGAGCAGCGCCTCGCCCACGCCCCAGCCGTCCGCGGCCTCGATCCAGCCGCGGAAGCCGATCCCCGTCGTCGCGACGGTGATGTCCGGGGGCCGGGCGATCAGGTCCCGGGTGCGTTGTTCGAGGTCCGCGTCGTCCGCGAGCGGGACGATCCGGATGGAGGGCCCGTGCTGCACGCACGCGCCGCGTCGTTCCAGCATCGTGCCCAGCTCCTCGGCACGACGGGCGGCGGTCACGCCGACGGTGAAACCGGCCAGCGGGGGAACGGGCGCCGCTGCGGTGGTGGGGGCGCTCATCGGGACATTCTCCGGCATCGTCGGGGGCAACGCGAACGCGAGGGGCGTCACTAGGCCAGCCCGACCTGAACGTCGCCGCCGTGGATGCGGACCGGATAGGTCGGCACCGAGCGGCCCTCGACGTCCAGACACCGGCCGTCGAGCAGGCTGAAGGACTCCTTGTACAGCGGCGACGCGACCGTCGGCACGCCGCCGCGGTCGCCCACGATCCCGCGCGAGAGCACCGCGGCGCCGGTCCGCGGGTCGACGTTGCCGAGGGCGAAGAGCCGGTCGTCGTGCAGCCGGAAGACGGCGACCTGGACCTCCCCGAACAGGGCGGCGACGCCGCGCTCGGGCTGCAGCCGCGCCAGCGGGCAGACGGTGCGCCAGTCCCCGTCCTCGCGCGCCTGCCGTGGCTGGACCTGCTCCGACGTGGTGGTCATGCGCGCACCCCCGGGATGCCGATCAGGACGGGATCGCCCGCGCGGGGCGTCGGGACGGGCATGCCGCGCTCGGTGACGAACGAGATCGTGGGATCCGGCGTCTCCGGCGCGTTGACGAAGGACACGAAGCGCTCCAGCTTCTGCGGGTCCTCCAGCACCCCGCGCCACTCGTCGGCGTAGTTCTCGACGTGCGCGGCCATGGCCGCGTCGAGCTCGGCGCCGATCCCGAGCGAGTCCTCCACCAGCACCGCGCGCAGGTGGTCCAGCCCGCCCTCGAGCTCCTCCAGCCAGGGCGCGGTGCGCTGCAGCCGGTCCGCGGTGCGGATGTAGAACATGAGGTAGCGGTCGATCGTGCGGATGAGGGTCTCCTGGTCCACGTCCTGGACGAGGAGCTGGGCGTGCCGGGGGGTGGCGCCGCCGTTGCCACCGACGTAGAGGTTCCAGCCCTTCTCGGTGGCGATGATCCCGAAGTCCTTCGACCGGGCCTCCGCGCACTCCCGCGCGCAGCCGGAGACGCCTGACTTGATCTTGTGCGGGCTCCGCAGGCCGCGGTAGCGCAGCTCCAGCAGCACGGCCATGCCGACCGAGTCCTGCACCCCGTACCGGCACCAGCTCGACCCGACGCAGGACTTCACCGTGCGCAGCGACTTGCCGTAGGCGTGCCCGGACTCGAAACCGGCGTCCACCAGCCGCTTCCAGATCGCGGGCAGCTGCTCGACGCGCGCGCCGAACATGTCGATCCGCTGCCCGCCGGTGATCTTGGTGTAGAGCCCGAAGTCCCGCGCGACCTCGCCGATCACGATCAGGCCCTCCGGCGTGATCTCGCCGCCCGCGATGCGCGGCACCACCGAGTAGGTGCCGTTGCGCTGCATGTTCGCGAGGAAGTGGTCGTTGGTGTCCTGCAGGGCGGCCTGCTCGCCGTCGTGGATGTGGCCGCCGCCGAGCGAGGCCAGGATCGACGCGACGGCGGGCTTGCAGAGATCGCAGCCGCGCCCGGTCCCGTGCCGCTCGACGACCTCGGTGAAGGTCCGCAGGCCCGTCGAGGCGATGATCTGGAACAGCTCGGCGCGCGAGAACGCGAAGTGCTCGCAGATCGCCTTCGAGACCTCGACACCCTCGGTGACCAGCATCTTCTTCAGCAGCGGCACGCAGGACCCGCAGCTGGTGCCCGCCAAGGTGGTGGACTTCAGGTCCGCGACCGTGCACGCGCCGTCCTGGATCGCGGTGCGCAGCACGCCCTTGGTCACCGCGTTGCAGGAGCAGATCTGCGCGGAGTCCGGCAGCGCGTCCGCGCCGAGCTCGACGCCGCCGGGCGCGATCATCGCGACCGGGTCCGCGGGCAGCGCCAGGCCCACCATCGGGCGGAGCGTGGAGTACTTCGAGGCGTCCCCGACCAGCACGCCGCCGAGCAGGGTGCGGGCGTCGTCGGACACCACGAGCTTGGAGTAGGTGCCCGCCACCGGGTCGTTGACCACGACCTCGAGCGCGCCCGGGGACGCGGCGTGCGCGTCCCCGAAGCTGGCCACCTCGACGCCCAGCAGCTTGAGCTTGGTGGACATGTCCAGCTCGTCCGCGGTCATCGCGGCCTCGCCGCCGAGCAGCCGGTCCGCGACCACCTCGGCCATCGCGTAGCCGGGCGCGACCAGCCCGTACGTGCGGCCCTCGAGCGCCGCGACCTCGCCGATCGCCCAGATCGCGGGGTCCGACGTGCGGCAGGTCGCGTCCACCCAGACACCGCCGCGCTCGCCGAGACGCAGGCCCGCCTCGCGGGCGAGCGTGTCGGCGGGCCGGATCCCGGCGGAGAAGACGACGACGTCCGCGTCGAGCTCCACCTCGTCCGACAGGGTGGCGACCAGGCGGTCGGACTCGGCGCGGATCGCCGAGACGGCCACTCCCGTCCGCACCGCGATGTCCTGGGCGGTCACCAGGTTCTTCAGCAGCGCGCCGCCGCCCTCGTCCACCTGCACCGGCATCAGCCGCGGCGCGATCTCCACGACCTGCGGGGACAGGCCGAGCAGCCGCATCGCGCGGGCGGCCTCCAGACCGAGCAGACCGCCGCCGACGACGACCGCGGAGCGCCGCCCCGGACCCGGCCGCGCGACGGCGGCCGCGGCGGCCGCCGAGATCGCGTCCAGGTCGTCCAGCGTGCGGTAGACGAAGCAGCCCGGCAGGTCCCGGCCGGGGACCGGCGGGACGAACGGCACCGAGCCGGTGGCGAGGACCAGGGCGTCGTAGTCCAGCTCGGCGCCCGACGCGGTGACGACCCGGCGGGCGTCCCGGTCGATCGAGACGGCCGGGTCGCCGAGCCGCAGGTCGAGACCCGACAGCTCCGGGAGCCGCAGCTCCTCCTCGGACGCGCCGTCGACGTAGGACGACAGCGCGACCCGGTCGTAGGCGTGCCGACTCTCCTCGCCCAGCACCGTGATGTGCCAGTCGGTCGTCCGGTCCTGCAGCGCGGAGACGAGCCGGTGACCGACCATCCCGTTGCCGATCACGACGAGGTGCTTCGTCACTCGGGGTACCTCCGTGGAGCGTGTGCGGGTGATCAGATGCGGGCGGGGGCGGTCTCGTCCTCGCCGACCCGGACCGTGGCCGGGCGGCGCATGTAGACGAGATAGGTGACGACCGCGCAGACCACGTAGAAGGCCAGGAAGGCCCAGAAGGCCGGGACGCCGCTCTTCGTGGCGGCGAAGGACTGGCGGAAGGCCAGGTTGATCGCCAGCCCGCCGAGCGCGCCGACCGCGCCGATCAGCCCGACCGCGGCGCTGGAGATCCGGCGGGCGTGCAGCAGCGCGGCGGCCCGGTCCGCGCCCCGGCCGACCCGCTCCAGGGCCTGCCGCCGGAAGATCGCCGGGATCATCTTGTAGGTCGAGCCGTTGCCCAGGCCGGAGAACAGGAACAGCAGGATGAAGCCCGCGGTGAACAGGGCCAGCGAGTTCGAGCCCGAGGCCAGGATGCAGATCAGGGCGGAGACGGCCATCGCGAGGTAGGTCAGCGCGCTGACCCGCGCCCCGCCGTACCGGTCGGCCAGCCAGCCGCCGACCGGGCGGATGAACGAGCCGATCAGCGGGCCGATGAAGGTGACCGCCGCGGCCTGCAGCGGGGTGCGCCCGAACTGGGTCTGCAGCACCAGGCCGAACGCGAACGAGTAGCCGATGAACGAGCCGAACGTGCCGATGTAGAGGAAGGACATGATGCCGGTGTCCTTCTCCTTCATCGCCAGCGAGAAGGCGCCCTTGTCGTTGCCGACGCTCGTGATGTTGTCCATGTAGAGCGCCGCGCAGACCGAGCAGATGACGATCAGCGGGATGTAGACGGCGAGCAGTAGCCGCGGCGAGCCCGCCCCGGCGGTCGCGATGACGAGGAGCCCGATCAGCTGGATCAGGGCGACGCCCAGGTTGCCGCCCCCGGCGTTCAGCCCGAGCGCGGCGCCCTTCTTCCCCTCCGGGAAGAAGGCGTTGATGTTCGCCATCGACGAGGCGAAGTTGCCGCCGCCGAAGCCGCCCAGGGCCGCCATCAGCACGAACACCCAGTACGGGGTACCGGGCTCGAGCACGAAGGCCGCCGCGACCGTCGGGATGAGGAGCAGCAGACCGGAGATGACGGTCCAGTTGCGGCCGCCCAGCCAGGCCACCGCGAACGTGTAGGGCACCCGCAGGATCGCGCCGACCAGCGTGCCGGTCGCGCCGATGAAGAACTTGCCCGCCGCGTCGACGCCGTACTCCGGGCCCATGAACAGCACGAAGACCGACCACAGCGTCCAGATCGCGAACCCGACGTGCTCGACGAAGATCGACGCCCACAGGTTGCGGTTGGCGATCTTCTTGCCGGTCCGCTCCCAGAACCCGGCGTCCTCCGGCTCCCAGTGGCCGATCCACCGGCCCTGCACGAGACCACGGTCGGCGATCTGCGCCTCCGTGGTGGTGGTTCCTTCTGCGGTCGCAGTCACGTGCTGCCCTTCGGCTCGGGTCGTGGACGGCCCGAACGGTAGGCAGACCGGATTACCCCGGGGTGGCCCCGTGTGACACGAGCGCAAAGGCCCGCTCACCTGCGTTCAGCGGCGGTGTGAGGGTCCGCGCAGCCGGGCGTCGTCGACGGTGAACCCCACCTCCGCGCCGCCACCCGCTCGCGGCCGGGCGAAGACGGTGCCGCCGTGGGCCTGCGCGACGTCCCGGACGATGGACAGGCCCAGGCCGGAGCCGGGCAGGCCGCGGGCGGAGTCGGCCCGGTAGAAGCGGTCGAAGACCCGCACGACGTCCTCGGCGGCGATGCCGGGGCCGCGGTCGGACACCGTCACCCCGCCCGCCCCGACGCGCACCTCGACCGGCGCCGCGCCGTCCGGGTCGAACTTGACGGCGTTCTCGAGCAGGTTCCCCACGGCCCGCTCCAGGCCCTGCCTGCGGCCGAGCACGGTGGTGTCGCCGTCGGCGTCGACGCGGACCTCCCGCCCGCTGCGCCGCCGGACCCGCTCCGCCGCGGTGCGCGCCTCCTGCGCCGAGCCGGGCGCGATCTCGATCGTGCGGTCCAGCCCGGTCAGGGTGAGCGGACGCAGGACCGCGCGGTTGTCCGGGCCGGGCACGACGACGAGCCTGCCGCCGCGCCGTCGGGCCTGCTCGGCGCCCTCGAGGAGGGCGGCCAGACCGTGCGAGCCCAGGAACCGCACCCGCGACAGATCGACGACGACGGTCTCGCCCGCGCGGACGAGTGCCTGCAACGCGGCGTCGAGGGGTGCGGCGGTGACGGTGTCGATCTCGCCCTCGACCTCGAGGACCGTGACGCCCGCCCCGTGCTCCACCACGGCGAGCCGCCACCCGTCCGGGAGCCGGTACGGACCGGTCATCCCACGCCCTGGTTCTTGTGCTCGCCCTTCGCCTTCTCCTTCTTGGGGCCCGCGGGGGTCTCGGCGCGCCGGGACTGGCCGGGAGGTCCGGCGGCCGGGGCCGGCGCCACGGTTCCGGGGATTCCGGGGGCTCCGGGGGAGTCGGGGTGCGGGCCGGCGGGCGGCCCGCACGCGGCGGGCCCGCAGCCACCGACGACGCCGACGACGCCGGCGGCGATGTCGGCCCCGGTGACCGCGTGCGGCGGCGGCTCGGCCCCCGCCTCGTTCGCCGGGGCCCCCGCGATCTCGGACGCGGCGGCGTCGGCGGCGGCGTCGGCGGCGTTGCCCGCCACGGCGCCGGGCTGCGCGGAACCGGGTCCGGGCCCGGGGGTGAGCGTGCGGGTCGGCGCGGCGGGTGCGGGGGTGGAGTTCTGCGCGGCCAACGCCACCCCTCCGGACGCCGTGCCGGCGACGGCGAGCGTCGCCAGCACGGTGCGTACGGCGACGAGCCGGGGGCGGCGTGCCGCCGGGGGCGGCGTCGCGACCGCGGCCGCGAACGCGCTGCGGGCCGCGGACTCGCCCCGCAGCTCCCGCGCGGACCCGGGGGCGCCGGCCGCGTCGAGCAGCCGCCGCAGGTCGTGGCGCCGTCCGCCGCCGTCGAGGAGGCGGTCGGCCTCGGCGTCGGTCAGCCGGGTGCGGTCGCGTCGCTCACCCATCGTGGGCCTCCCGGGCCGTCGGGACCACGGCGGGGTCGAGCTGGTCGGCCAGCCTCCGCAGCCCGCGGTGCGCGGCGACGCGCACCGCGCCGGGCCGCTTGCCGAGGACCCGGGCCGCGGTGGGGCCGTCGAGCCCGACCACCGCGCGCAGCAGCACGGCCTCGGCCTCGGTCCGCGGCAGGGCCAGGATCAGTTCCAGGGCCCGGCGGGTCCCGAGCCGCTCGAACGCGGTCCCGTCGGTGCGCGCGTCGTCCGCGACGACGGCGAGCTCGGCGACCTCCGCGAGCTCGACCGTGGCCACGGGGCGCCTGCTGCGGGCCCGGGCGGAGTCCATCGCCCGGTTCCGGCAGATCGTGGTGGCCCAGCCGCGGAAGCCGTCCAGGTCACCGGTGAATCGGCGCAGGTCGCGGGCGACGTGCAGCCAGGTCTCCCCGGTCACGTCCTCCGCGTCCGCACCCACGAGCGCGGTCGCGTACCGGATCAGCCTCGGCTGCAGGTCGCGGTAGAGCGCGACGAACGCCTCCTCGTCGCCTGCCCTGGCCGCCGCCAGCGCCGCGTCGAGATCCAGGTGTGGCGGGCACACCACGACGGACACTCCACCACCTCCGGTCGATGACGGGCCGGACGCCGGGGGGCGGTACGTCCGACCCGTCACGCCCTCAGCGCCGGAGACGGGCGAGGCGTTACAGACCGC
This sequence comes from Pseudonocardia sp. WMMC193, assembly GCF_021728735.1. Classification (NCBI taxonomy): domain Bacteria; kingdom Bacillati; phylum Actinomycetota; class Actinomycetes; order Pseudonocardiales; family Pseudonocardiaceae; genus Pseudonocardia; species Pseudonocardia sp. WMMC193. Next base: position 642,141 of record NZ_JAKKDO010000003.1, read on the forward strand.
AGGTGTCAGGCGGTGGAGTTCGCCGGGTCGCCGTCGGTGGCCGCGGCGAGGCGCGGTGTGGCCAGGTCGATCGCCACCGGGAGGGAGAGCGGGCTGCTCATGCCGATGGCGCCGTTGATCTCGGTGCCGAAGCCGCCGGTGTAGATCACCCGGTTCTGCTGGGCGGCGGGCAGCGACCCGAAGGTCGGCTCGGCCGCCATGTCCTCGGGGGTCGCGCCCATCAGCACCACGACGTCCGCCTCGAGCGAGCCGTAGGACTCCGGGCCGACCGAGCCCGTCACCGCGGTGGGGGTGAACCCGAAGTCGGTCCAGAACCGCGTCCGCAGGTCGGTGGGCTCGAGGGCGTAGGTGCCCGAGTCGAGGCCCCACAGCACGACGGAGATCGACTTGCCCTGGAAGGAGGGGTTCGCGGCGATCGCGTCGGTGAACCGCTGCTCGGTGTCCGCGACGATCCGCGTGGCCTCGGCCTGCTTCCCGAGCGCCCGTCCGGTGATCTCCATCTGCTGCTGCCAGGTGGCGCCGTCCGCGGTCGGCGCCGCCACCGTGGGGGCGATCCGGCTGAGGCGGTCGTAGTCCGCCTGCGTCATGAACGAGTACACGCCGAGGATGAGGTCGGGGCGCAGGGCCGCGATCCGCTCGAAGTCCAGCTCGCTGCTGCCGACCTTCTCCGGCTGTGTGCCGCCGAGCGCGGCCTGCGCCCAGCTGCGGCCGTCGGCGTCGAAGTCGCCGAGGACCTGGCGCTCGCCGACCGGCTGCTCCCCGAGCGCGAGCACGAAGTCAGCCTCGTTGAAGCCGACGGTCACGATCCGCTGGGGCTTCGCCGGGACGGTCGCGCTGCCGTACTGGTGCGCGATGGTGACGGGGAACGCGCCGTCGGGAGCGGCGCTCGGTGCGGCCGAGGGCTCCTGGGACGGGCTCGAGCAGCCGGCGAGCGCGACCACGGCGCTCAGGAGGACGGCCGCGCCGAGGCGGGGGAGACGCATGGGGGTCCTTTCGTCGACCGCGCACGATCCGCGGCGGCGCGCAAAGGGTAGCCTCGCCTATCTGCTTCGGCAATCGTAGGCCCGCAGGTCACGGAGGGTCTCGGCCACTGCGCCCACCGTGATCATGCCGCTGCCCGCACCCGCGATCTCGTGCTCGGCCGGGGCGAGTGCCGCGGCCGCCCGCGCGACGAGCGCGTCGTCCCCCGCGGTGAGCCCGGCCCGGCCCGCGAGCACCCACAAGGCCTCCTGGAGCTGGTCCGGCGGAGGATCGGGGAGCGTGGTGGGCCCCCCGCGGAGCGCCCCGATCCACGGCGCGTAGGGGCCCGGCTCGACGGGCTCCGGCACCGGTTCGCCGCGCTGCACGGCGAGGCAGGTCAGGGCCAGGTCGAGCAGGCCGTGTTCCACGCCGGGCATCCCGCGGTCCCGCAGCTCCGCCGCGGCGGCGCGGTAGCGGTCGGCGGCGTCGGGCGCGCCGTCGTGGGCCGCCCGCATCGCGGCGAACCAGCGGGTGAGCACCGCGACCGACGGGCGGTCGTGTCGGGCGCCGAGGTCGTCCGCGGCCCGCGCGTGGACGGCGGCGGCCCCGAGGTCGCCGAGCGCGGACAGTGCCTGCAGGCGCACGAGGTGCCCGAGGACCGCGAAGTTCGGCGAGGCGGCGGGGAGGTCCAGGAGCTCGCGGCCGAGGGCGTCGCGCTCCGCGGCGAGCCCGCACCGGTGGAAGGTCTGCATCCAGCGCCCCGCCAGGGCGAAGGCGCGCAGCGCCGGATCGCCGACCTCGCGGGCGAGCCGCTCCGCCTCCCGCGCGGCGGCGCCGCCGCGGGCGCCGGGGAGCCCCCGGGACTCCAGCGCGATCGTCGCGAGGAGGCGGGCGCGCAGCGAGGGTTCGTCGTCGGGGAGCGCGCGCAGCGTCCGCTCGGCGGCGCCGACGACGGCGGCGGCGCCTGCCGGATCGTCGGAGCGGGCCCAGGAGCCGGGCAGGTCGTAGGCCCCGATCACGCGGGCGGTCAGCACGGGGTCCCCGAGCTCCTCGGCGGCGGCGATGACGGCCGGGCGCTGGCGCGCCGCGTCGACCGGGCCCGCCCCCGACAGCGCGATCCCGCGCAGCAGCGTGACCGTGGACTCCAGCGTGGCCGCGGCGCTGCCGGACCAGGCGGCCGCGGCCCGGGCGAACAGCCGATCGGGGGTGGAGTCCAGGCGGGGCGCCCGCTGCAGGATCGCCGTCTCCAGCTCCGCGAGCCGGGGGCCCGGGTCATTGCCGAGTTCGTCGGCGAGCAGGGTGCGGGCGCGGCGGAGGACGGCGAGTGCGTCGCCGGGCCGGTCCGCCCGGTAGTGCGCCAGGGCGAGCAGCCGCCACCCCTCCTCCCGCCACGGGTGCTCCGCCACGTGCGCCTCGAGGTCCGGCACGGCCTCGTCGGCGCGGCCGCCGTCGACCCGCTGCTGGGCGAGGGCCTCCACGGCCGACAGGCGCAGCGCCGTCAGCCTGCCACGCTCGGCGCGTGCCCACTCCGCGTCGGGGAAGTCGGCGAAGGCGGGGCCGCGCCACAGCGCCAGCGCCGCCTCCGGCGGGAGCCGTTCGAGCTCCCAGGCGTCCACGGCGACCCCGCGCAGCGCGTACCCCGGCCCCTCGGTCACGAGCAGGGCGTGCGCGGGGTCCATCGCGGCGCGCAGCGCGGAGACGAACGTGCGCACCGCGCTGCGGGCGCCCGCCGGGGCCACCGGCCAGAGGTCGTCGATCAGGACGGGGAGCGGCACGACCCGGCCGCGGGCGGCGACGAGCCGGGCCAGGAGCTCCCGGTGGCGCGGCCCCTTCACCGGCCGCGGGCCGTGCTCGTCCCGCACCGTCACCGGGCCGAGGACCTCGACGCGGATCAACGCTGACCGGTCGCTGACCGGTGTCCGCGACGCTCGCGGGCATGAACGGATTCACCACCGAACGGGTCCCGGCCGCCGACGGCGTGCACCTGAACGTGGCCCACGGGGGCCACGGGACGCCCGTCGTGCTCCTGCACGGCTTCCCCCAGACCCACCTCATGTGGCGGCACGTGGCCGCCGACCTGGCCGGCGACCACCACGTGATCTGTCCGGACCTGCGCGGGTACGGCGGGAGTGACAAACCCCGGGTCACGGGGGAGGAGACGTACGGCAAGCGGGCCATGGCCGCGGACGTCGTGGCCGTCGCGGGTCACCTCGGCGTCGACCGGTTCGCGCTCGTCGGGCACGACCGCGGGGCGCTCGTCGCGGTCCGCGGCGCGCTCGACCACCCGGAGACCGTCACGCACCTCGCCACCCTCGACGTGCTGCCCACCCTCGACATGTGGGACATCCTGCACGGCGCCGACGCCGCCGTCGCCTGGCACCTCTACCTGATGGCCCAGCCGCCCGGACTGCCCGAGCAGATGATCACCCGCAGCGCCGACGAGTTCTTCGGGCACTTCCTGGACGCCTGGGTGCGGCACCCGGGGGCGATACCGGCCGACGTGCGGGCCGAGTACCTCCGGGCGAGCCGGGAGGCGGTGCCGTCGATCGTCGCGGACTACCGGGCGTCGGCGGGCGTCGACCTGCGCCACGACCGGGCGGACCGCGACCGGGGCCGCACGCTGCGGATGCCGGTCACCGCGGTGCAGCAGAGCTGGGGTGACCGGCTCGGGTTCGACGGGGCCGCGCTGTGGCGGCGCTGGGCGACGGACCTCGAGCACGTGACCCTCGACGCCGGTCACTTCATGCCGGAGGAGGCCCCCGCGGAGATCATCGCGGTGATCAGGTCCCTGCTGGGCCGCTGAGCCGGCCGGTGGGGAGACCTTGAGACTCTCCACAAGGGTCCCGCGGCTCCGGTCGTGACAACCCGACCGGAGCCGGCGAGGCTGGGGCCATGACGGACCTGCTCCTCTCCGACTTCGTCCGGCGGGCGCGGCGGCACCATCCCCACCGGGAGATCGTCTGCTACGCCCACGGCGAGGAGGTCCTCCGCTACGACTACGCGGCCTACGCCGCCCGCGTCGACCGGCTCGCGGGCGCCCTGCGCCGGCTCGGGGTGCGGCCCGGCGACCGGGTCGCCAGCCTCGCCTGGAACCACCACCGGCATCTCGAGATGTACGCGGCGGTCCCGGCGGTCGGCGCCGTGCTGCACACGCTCAACCTCCGGCTCTCCGCCGAGGAGATCGCCTACATCGCCGGGCACGCGGACGACCGCCTGATCGTGGTCGACGCGGACCTGCGGCACCTGCTCGACGGCGTCGACCCGGCCCTGGGCGTGATCGACTCCGGCGAGGAGTACGAGCGGTTGCTGAGCGCCGCCGAGCCCTTCGACGGCGAGCCGGGCGTGGGCGAGGACGACCTGGCGGTGCTCTGCTACACCTCCGGCACCACCGGCCGTCCCAAGGGGGTCGGGTACAGCCACCGCGGCCTCTACCTGCACACCTTCGCCGCCTGTCTGGCGGACGGGCACGCGATCTCGGCCGCGGACACCGTCCTGCACGTGGTCCCGATGTTCCACGCCAACGCCTGGGGGGTGCCGTTCGCCGCCACCATGGCGGGGTCGGCGCAGGTGCTGCCCGGCCCGCACCCGACGCCCGCCGACATCGCCCGGATCATCGAGCGGGAGCGGGTGACCTACACGGGCATGGTCCCGACGGTCGCCGTCGACCTGGTGCGCCACGTGCGCGCCGAGGGTGGGGACCTGAGCAGCCTGCGGGCGCTCGTGCTGGGCGGGTCCACACCGTCGTCGGCGCTGATCAGGGACCTGGAGGAGGGCCTCGGCGTCCCCGTGTACCAGGGCTGGGGGATGACCGAGCTGTCCCCGATGGCCACGTTCACGCGCCCGCCGCAGCCGATCGCGGACCCGGAGGAGCGTCGGCGCCGGACCCGGATGCAGGGGCGGTTGCTGCCCGGGCTGCAGTGGCGCATCGTCGACGACGCCGGGGCCGAGCTGCCCTGGGACGGTGAGGCGGCGGGGGAGCTGCAGATCAAGGGTCCCTGGGTGGCCACCGGCTACTACCTCGGCGAGGCCCCCGAGCGGTTCGACGACGGCTGGCTACTGACCGGCGACATCGCCGTGATCGACCCCGACGGCTGGATGCGGGTGGTCGACCGGGCCAAGGACCTGATCAAGAGCGGCGGGGAGTGGATCAGCTCGCTCGCCCTCGAGCAGGCCCTGCTCGCCGATCCCGCGGTGGAGGACGCCGCGGTCATCGCGATCCCGCACCCCCGCTGGCAGGAGCGCCCGCTGGCCCTGGTGGTGTCGCAGGACTCCCCGGAGGTGCTGCGGGGCAGGCTCGCCGAGCGGGTCCCGGCGTGGTGGCTCCCGGAGCGCATCGAGATCGTGGACACCCTGCCGCGGACGAGTGTGGGCAAGCTGGACAAGCGCGCGCTGCGCGAGTCCCTCCCCGCCCCGACCCCGGCGAACGGCGCGTTCGCTCACTAGGTGTGAGCGAACGCGCCGTTCGCTCCAGCATGCGCGGGACCCGCTCCAGCATGCGCGGGACCCGCTCCAGCAGGCGCGGCACTCTGCGGCATCCGCTCCACCACCCTGCCCCGACACCCCCATTCAACGCGAACGGCGCGTTCGCTCACTAGGTGTGAGCGAACGCGCCGTTCACCGGGCGGGTGGGTGGGAGATCAGACGCCGGCCGGGGTCTGCACGCCCATCTTGTGCAGCTCGGGGACGACCTTCTCGCCGAACAGCTTCAGCGAGGCGCGCACCTTGTCGAACGGCAGACCCGCGAAGGACGGCGCGATCGAGGGGTGGTGCGGGCCGAGCACCTCGAGCCGGTGCCGGTACTTCTCGATGCACTGCTCGGGTGTGCCGAACACCTGGGTGTCGGCGTAACCCGCGGCCGCGGCCTCCATGCCCGCCTCGCGGATCATGTCCGCGCCGGACTGGTAGGCCTCGTAGCCCTTGGTGTCCCGCCAGTGCTCCCCGGCGAAGTCGTAGTGCTTGACCACGGACAGGAAGTAGCGCGAGAGGTACTCGCGGGCGGTCTTGTCCGCCTCCTCGGCGTCCTCGTGGCAGTAGACGAAGTCCTGCGTGTGGACCGGGAGCGGCTCGGTGCCGTGGGTCTCGCGGTAGATGTCGCGGTACCGGTTGATCGACTCCGCGTGGATCTCGGCCGGGTACTGCATGAAGGTCATCATCCGGGCGCCGACCTTCGCCACCGCCGGCACCGAGTCCGGCGACATCGCGACGCCGTAGATCCGGCCGGTCCAGTCGTGGCCTGCGTTCAACCCGGGCCGGACGGTCGCGCGGGGCTGGGGGTAGAAGGGGCCGTCGCCCTCGACGTAGCCGTTCTGCAGGCCCGCGACGATCATCGGCGCGGCCTCGTCGAACCGCTGGCGGGACTCGTTCATGTCCACGCCGAACTGCTCGTACTCCATCTTCGCCAGGCCGCGGCCCATGCCCAGCAGCAGCCTGCCGTTCGACAGGTGGTCCAGCATGATCGCCTTCTCGACCACTCGCAGCGGGCTGTTCCACGGCAGGATCACCGCCCCCGTGCCCAGCTTGATCGTGCTGGTCCGCCCGGCCAGGTAGCTCATCAGCTGCAGGTTGTCCGGGCACATCGAGTAGTCGTCGAAGTGGTGCTCGGCGGCCCAGACGGAGTCGAAGCCGTACTCCTCGGCCAGGACGCCGAGCTCGGCCTCCTGCTGGAACATCTCGCCGTCGGACAGGTTCTCGTGCCAGTTCTGGAACACCAGCAGCACACCGACATCCATGTGGGCGTCCTTCCGCGTGGCTCTTGCCCTAACGACTGTTAGGGGGCAGATTGTGACGGTAGTCGCAGCGCTGAACCACCGACAACGATGTCGAGGGAGCCCCATGGCGAGTCCTACAACCACCCCCGTCCAGGACGTCGCGGACGGGCTGGCGCTGGTCCTGCGGGCGGTGCGCGCCGAGCTGGGACCGGTGCGGTGCGCGGTCCACGTCCGGCGGCCCGACGGTGGGCTCGCCCCGGTCGCCAGCGCGGGGGAGCGCGGCGGCCACACCAGCGCCGCCGTGCCGCTCCTCGTCGAGGGCGAGGTCGCGGGCGTGCTCGAGATCGAACGGGCCGAGACCCCGTCGGAGGGCAGGCGAGACGACGACGCGGGCGCCGCCGCCCCCTACGCCGCGCTCGCCGAGTCGATCCTCGCCCGCGAGCGCGAGGCGCTGCGCGGGGCCCGGCAGCGCCGTGAGCTGGCCGAGCTCGGTCGCTGCCGGACGCTGCAGCGCAGGCTCGCGGCCGAGGTGGCGGCAGGCGCGGAGGGGCGTCGGCTGGTGGAGCTGCTCGCGGAGCTGCTCGGCACCGAGGTCGCCTGGCTCGACGCGGCGCTGCGTCCGGTCGCGGGCCGGGGCGTGCTGCCCGGCACCGCGCACGTCCGCACCGCGCTCGACGGGCTCGGCCCGAACCGGGCCTCGATGGTGCTGCCCCCGGCGCCGGACCAGGGACTGATGCGCAGGCACGTGGTCGCGGCACTCGTCGGGGAGGGCGAGGTCTGCGGTTTCCTCGACGTCGTCGAGACCGGACGGCGGCTCGGGCAGGCGGACGCGCAGCTCGCCGAGTGGGCGGCCGGCGTCCTCGCCCTGCAGACGCTGTCGGAGTCCCGGCGGGCCGAAGCCGTGGTCCAGGCGCGCGACGACGTGCTCGGCGAGCTGGTCCGTGGATCGCGTGCCCCGGAGGACCTGGCGCGGATGGCGGCGCACGTGGGGATCGCGGTGGACCGCCCGCACGTGCTGGTCCGGCTCCCGGTCGCGAAGGACCGGGAGGCGCGCGAGCAGCGGGCGGCGGTGGCCGCGCTGGTCGGAGGCCCGCTCGGCCCGGTGCTGGCGATCGCCGAGCCGGACGCGGTGATCCTGCTCGTCGGGGTGGCAGCCGGTGCCGAGGGGCGGGTGCGCACGACGCTCGGCGGTCTGCTCGACCGGGTCGCCGCGCTCAGCGGTGTCCCGCGCGCGATCGTGTCCGCGGTGTGCAGGCGGGTCGCCGACTACCCGGCCGCGCACGGCGAGGCCCGGGACGCCGAGGCGATCGTCGCCGGGTTCGGCGGGCGCTCGGGCGTGGTCGACGCGGCGGACTTCCGGACGTTGCGGCTGGTCGTGAACGGGGAGCGCACCTCGGTGGCGGTGCGCTTCGCGGAGTCGCTGCTGGGCCCGCTGCGGCGCAACGACGCCGAGACCGGCGGAGAGCTCACCGCGACACTGCGGCACTACCTGCACTGCGGCGCCCAGGTCCGGGCCACGGCGAAGGCGCTCGGGGTGCACGAGAACACCATCCGCTACCGGCTCGGCCGCATCGAGCACGTCGGCGGGCTGGACCTGCGCCGCTTCGACGCCCTGTTGGCCGCGCAGCTGGCCCTGCAGGTCGACGAGCTGGTGCGGGGAGGATGCTGACACCCGTGACCGAGACAGCGCGCGCCCCCGCACCGCCCGGGTCGCGGCGGGCCGAGCTGGTGGCCGTCGCGACCCGGCTCTTCCGGGAACGCGGCTACCACGGCGTGGGGATGCGGGCGATCGCCGAGGCGGCGAACATCCAGGCGGCGTCGCTCTACCACCACTTCGCGGGCAAGGAGGAGCTGCTCCTCGAGTCCATCTACCTGGTGGACCGCGACATGGTCGTGGAGCAGCTGCCGCTGCTGGACGGGCCGGGGACGCACCGGGAACGGCTGGCGCGGCTGGTCGAGGGGCACGTGCGCCACATCGGTGCCCACCGGGACGCGTGGTGGGTGGCGGGGCGCGAGCTGCGCGCGCTCACCCCGGCCAGGCTCGACGAGGTGCAGGTCTACCGGCGGCGCTACCAGCACGAGATCGGGGACTTCCTGGCGGCGGGGACCGCGGCCGGGGAGTTCGACTGCCCCGACCCGCGGCTGGTCTCCCTCGCGCTGCTGGACATGCTCAACGGGCCCAACGAGTGGTACGAGCCGGGCGGCAGGCTGGACCTGGACACCCTGGTCGCCCGGTACCAGGACCTGGCGCTACGCCTGGTCCAGAAAGCGCAGTAGCTCCGTCTGGTAGGTCGCCGGGTCCTCCAGGAACGGCGCGTGTCCGCAGCCCGGGAACTCGACCAGCCTGCCGTCGCGGGCCAGCTCGATGCCCGCGCGGGCCCCGGAGATCGGCACGAACGCGTCGTCCGTGCCGTGCAGCGACAGGATCGGCACGGCGAGGCTCGCGAGGAGCTCGCGCTGCTCCACGTCGACGAGGTCGCGCAGGCCGAACGCCGCCTTGGCGCCGGTCTGCATGAACTGGAGCCAGATGGCCTCGTTCAGGTCGTCGGACAGCGGCTTCGCGGCGACCGCGGCGGTGATGGCGCGGAAGGTGGCCGCGCGGTCCGCGGCCAGCCCGGCGATGACGGCCTCGGTGTCCTCGGGTCGTCCGCCGTGCGGCCAGTCGTCGGTGGCGCTGTAGCGGGGCGTGGCGCCGCCGGTCAGCACCACGCCCGACACGGCGTCGCCCAGCTCGGCCGCGGCGGCGACCACGACCGCGCCGCCGAACGACCAGCCGTCGAGCACCGGCCGGTCCAGGCCGAGCTCGCGCACCAGGGCCACGACGTCCGACGCGATGGCGGCCACCGACACGTCGTCGAAGTCCCGGTCCGACCGCCCACACGCGCGGTGGTCGATCAGCACCACCTCGTGGCCCGCGGTCAGCAGCGCGGTCAGCGTGGTGTCCCAGCACTCGCTGGTGGCACCCCACCCGTGCACCAGCACGACCGGCCGGTTCGGGCCGCGGTGGTGCTCGTAGTAGACGCTCTTGCCGTCCCGTGCGAGGAATGCCATCTCAGAGCCTTTCGCGGACTTGGGGGATGACCTTGGTGGCCAGGTACTCGATCCGGGCGGACCCGGACTCGACCGACTCGCCGGGCAGCTGCGCCCAGAAGTGCACGTCCCGGATCTCGGGGCGCTGTCGCAGCAGCTCGGCGTAGGTCTCGACGGCCTGGGCCGCGTCCATCAGCTGGTACGCGCCCGCGTCGACGATCTGCTGCGGGTCGGTGAACCGCGGCACCGCGTCCGGCGGCCCGAAGGCGCCCCAGCCGATGTACTCGTTGAGCTGGTAGAGCGCGTGCGGCCCGATCCGCGCCCACGTCCGCTCGGGGTCCTCGGCGATGATCGCCCACTGGCCCGCGTAGATCGCCGCGGTCGTGCCCCGGGCGGCGCACGCGTCGAGGTAGGCCTGCTGGTGGGCGTTCTGGGTGGAGAGGAACCCGTCGGCGATCCGGGCGGCGCGCTCGATCGCGGGCTCGGCCATCGCGCCGACCAGCAGCGGCGGGGTCTTCTCCGGCCGCGGGGTCACGGCGAGGCCCTCGGGCAGCTCGTAGCGCTTGCCGCGGAACCCGTCCGCGTTCCCCGCCCAGGCGCGGCGGATGACCTCGACGCCCTCCTCCAGCAGGCTCGGTCGGTTCCGCACCCGCTGCCCGAACGCCGCGAACTCCCGCTCCCAGTACCCCTGCCCGACGCCGAGGGCGAACCGGCCGTCGGTCAGCAGGCTGAGCGTGGCGGCGTCCTCGGCGAGGCGCACCGGGTTGTGCAGCGGCGAGACGATCAGGTTCGTCCCGATCCGCAGCCTGCTCGTGCGTTCACCGATGGCGGCGGCCAGAACGAAGGGGGAGGGGCTGTAGCCGTCGGGAACGAAGTGGTGCTCGGTCAGCCACACCGACCCGATGCCCTGCTGCTCGGCCCACGAGATCTGGTCGAGCGCCTCGCGGTAGAACGCGCCGAAGGGCCGCTCCGGATCGGGGTTGCGGAAGTCGTACCAGAGTCCGAAGTCGACCATCGCCGCGCACCTCCAGGGTAGGTGCGGGGAGACTCCCGAGGTCGCGCGCGTGTGTCACTCCTCCCCGGACCTCGGCGTTGTGGACAACCCCAAACGGTCGGCGGCGCGGGGCCGGGTGCCAGGATGGGGGCATGACCCGGGTGCTCGTCGTCGACGACGACCCGGCCATCGCGCGGGCGTTGCGGATCAACCTCACCGCGCAGGGCTACGACGTGGTGTCGGCGGCGGACGGCGCGAGCGCGTTGCGGGCGGCGGCGGACCGCCACCCGGACGTCGTGGTGCTCGATCTGGGGCTGCCGGACCTCGACGGCGCGGACGTCATCGCGGGGATCCGCGGCTGGAGTCCCGTCCCGATCCTCGTGCTGTCCGCCCGGACGGACTCCGGGGAGAAGGTCGCGGCCCTCGACGCGGGCGCCGACGACTACGTGACCAAGCCCTTCGGCATGGACGAGCTGCTGGCCCGGCTGCGCGCGGCCGTGCGCAGGGGGGCTGCCGCAGCGGCCGCCGAGCCGGTGCTGACCCTCGGCGACCTGACCGTGGACCTGCAGGCCAAACGCGTCCGCCGCGGGTCCGAGACGGTCCACCTGACCCCCACCGAGTGGGGCATCCTCGAGATGCTGGCCGAGCACCGCGGCAAGCTGGTCGGGCAGCGGGAGCTGCTGCGCCGGGTCTGGGGCCCGCAGTACGAGGACAACCGCCACTACCTGCGGGTCTACCTGGCCCAGCTGCGCCGCAAGCTCGAACCCGACCCCACACACCCCCGCTTCCTGCGCACCGAGGCGGGCATGGGCTACCGGCTCGACGTCTGATTCCCGCCGGACCGGGCCGGTCGCGCGGACCACCCTGGTGACCATGGACCTGCGGACGCTGGACACCGAGGGGATCGCCCGGATCCCCGCGCTGCTGACCCCCGGCGAGTGCGCCGAGACCGCGGCGCTGTTCGACGACGACGACCGGTTCCGCAGCACCGTCGTCATGGCTCGGCACGCGTTCGGCGAGGGCTCGTACCGGTACTTCGCCGACCCGCTGCCCGACCTCGTGCAGAAGCTCCGCGAGGAGCTCTACCCGCCGCTGGCCCGCGTCGCGAACGACTGGGCGGCCCGGCTGGGGGAGCCCGGCCACCCGGAGACCCTCGCCGAGCTGCGGGCGTGGTGCGCGCAGGCGGGGCAGACCCGCCCGACCCCGCTCCTGCTGCGCTACGGCCCGGGCGGGCACAACCGCCTGCACCAGGACGTCTACGGGGACCGCACTTTCCCGCTGCAGGTGTCCGTGCTGCTCGACCGACCCGACGTCGACTTCACCGGCGGCGAGAGCGTCTTCACCGAGCAGGTGCCCCGGCAGCAGTCGCGGGCGATCGTCGAGCGGCCCGGGCAGGGGGACGCCCTGGTGTTCCCGGTCCGGTACCGGCCGGTGCGGGGGGCGCGCGGGGTGCACCGGCGGCAGCTGCGGCACGGGGTGAGCGCGGTCCGCTCGGGCCGCAGGCACGTGCTGGGGATCATCTTCCACGACGCGCCGTGACGACCGTCGTCACGTCCGGGCACGCGCCGCGACGTGGGACCATCGGTCGGTGACCGAGACTCCACGCTGGTTCGCCGAGGCCGTGGCGCAGCGCCCCACGCACGCCGACGTCGAGGTCGAGGGTGCCCGCGTGCACTACCGCGCCTGGGGCGACCCCGCCGACCGCGGGCTCGTGCTGGTGCACGGCGGGGCCGCGCAGTCCGGATGGTGGGACCACGTGGCGCCGTTCTTCTCCGCGACGCACCGGGTCGTGGCGCTCGACCTGTCCGGGCACGGGGACAGCGACCACCGCCCGGCCTACGACCTGGAGCAGTGGGCCCGCGAGGTGCTCGCCGCGGCCCGGGCGGGCGGCATCGCGGGTGCGCCGCTGGTGGTGGGGCACAGCATGGGCGGCTGGGTCACCACCACCGTCGGGGCGCACCACGGCGCCGAGGTCGACGGGATCGTCATCATCGACTCGCCGCTCAACGAGCAGCCCCCGGAGGAGGAGCGGCTGCGCCGCACCCAGCGCGAGGCGCGCTACTACCCGGACCGGGAGACGATCGTCGGCCGGTTCCGGACGACCCCCGCGCAGGAGACCATGCTCCCGTACGTGCGCAGGCACATCGCCGAGCAGTCGGTCCGCGAGACGCCGCAGGGCTGGACCTGGAAGTTCGACCCCACGATGTTCGCCGAGCGGGTGCTGCTGCGGCAGCTGCTGCCCGAGCTCAAGTGCCGCGCGGGTTTCCTGCGCTCGGAGTTCGGGCTCATCCCGCCGACCATGGCCGGGGAGATCGATGCGCTGCTCGGGCACCGGGTGCCCCTCATCGACCTGCCCGCGACCGGCCACCACCCCATGCTGGACGAGCCGTTGGCGCTGGTCACGGCCCTGCGTGCGTTGCTGGGCCAGTGGGCGGTCGACGACCTCTTGTAAACGTCGTGTTTCCGGTGTGTGATCGTGCCGTTATCGCCGATCAGGGGGACACCGATGCTGAACAGTCGGGAGCGCGCCCAGCTGCGCGCGATCGAGACCGCGCTGTGGCTCCAGGACCCGGCGTTCTGCCGCCTGCTGACGACGGGGCGGGTCCGCTCCGCCGCCCCCCGGCGGTTCTCCCTCGCACTCCTGGTGCTCGGTGTGGTCGGGATGCTCGCCGCCATGACCGTGCTGTCCACGCTGGGCGTCGCGGTGTCGGTGGTGCTCGCCCTGGTCGGCGGCGGGCTCTGGCTCTGGTTCAGCGGCGCCGTCACGCCCGGTCGCTGAGGCCGCGCTCGTAACACCGCCGTCACAATTGTGGCTCTGACCTGCCGCGATGCGGTCTGCGCCACCTTCCGCACCGTCCTTCTGACCTGTACCGTACTTAGTACGACTACAGGAGGTGTCCGTGACGTCGACCGATGTCCGCACTCTCGAGCCGGCGCCCGGACTGCCGGGCGAGGGCGTGCTCGAGCTCGAGGTGGTCGAGCTGCGGCGAGAGTCCGAGCGGGTGCTCTCGGTGCTGCTCGCCGACCCCGCGCGCAGGCTGCTGCCCGCCTGGACACCCGGCGCGCACATCGACCTCGGGCTGCCGGACCACGTGCGGCAGTACTCGCTGTGCGGGGACCCCGCCGACCGGCGCGGCTACCGGATCGCGGTCCTGCGCGAGCCCGCCTCCCGCGGCGGGTCCGAGTACGTGCACGCCGTGCTGCGTCCCGGGGAGGTCGTCGAGGTCGGCGGTCCGCGCAACCACTTCCCCCTCGTCGAGGCCGCGGAGTACGTGTTCGTGGCGGGCGGCATCGGGATCACCCCGCTGCTGCCCATGATCGAGGCGGTCACCTCGGACTGGCAACTGTTCTACTGTGGACGCTCACCGGCGTTCCTGGACCGGTTGGGCGGTGACCCGCGGGTCGTCGTGCGGCAGAACCGGTTCGACCTCGCCGCCGTGCTCGGCGAGCCGCGACCGGGGGTGGCCGTGTACTGCTGCGGCCCCGCCCCGCTGCTCGCCGCGATGGAGGTGACCTGCGCCGACTGGCCCCCGGGCACCCTGCACCTCGAGCGGTTCACCGCCGCCCCGCGGGACCCGGCCGCCCTCGCGGACGACGTGCCGTTCGACCTCGTCGCGCGCCGCAGCGGTGTGCGGGTCACCGTGCCCGCGGGGGAGAGCGCCCTCGACGTGCTCGAGGCCGCGGGCGTCGCCCTGCCCAACGCCTGCCGGGACGGGCTGTGCGGCAGCTGCGAGAGCCGCGTCCTCGCCGGGCTCCCCGAGCACCGCGACGTCCTGCTCGATCCCGACGTGACCGACCGGGTCCTGCCGTGCGTCTCGCGCGCCCGCACACCCGAGCTCGTGCTGGACATCTGAGAGGCCCGACCGTGACCGAACTGATCGACTCCACCACCGAGGAGGCGCCGCGGCGCGCCCCCCGCCGCCGCGGCCGTGCCGCGGCGTCCGTGCCGGCCGCGCTCCCGCCCGGTCCGCCCGTGCAGGACGGCGCGGACTGGGGGTCCTGGGCCACCTACGAGGCCGCCGAGCTGGGCTTCCGGAACTACTGGTACCCCACCGTGTTCGTCCACCAGGTCGGCCGCGCGCCGCTCGCGGTGACCGTCGCGGGGGAGAAGATCGTCCTGGTCCGGGACGACACCACCGGGGCGATCCGGGGGCTGCACGACCGCTGCCCGCACCGCGGCGTCCCGTTGTCGCTGGGGCGCAGGCAGTTCCCCGGCACGATCTCCTGCCCGTACCACGGCTGGACCTACGGCTTGGCGGACGGCGAGCTCAAGGCGGTGATCACCGACGGGCCGGACTCGCCGATCTGCGGGCGCCTCGCGGTCGCGACCTACCCCGTCGAGATCCGGCTCGGTCTGGTCTTCGTGTGGATCGGGGACGGCGACCCGCACCCGGTCGAGCGGGACCTGCCCCGCGAGCTGACCGAGAACGCGCTGGTCCTGGGCGGGCGCAACGAGATCCGGGACGGCAACTGGCGCTTCGCCGCCGAGAACGGCTTCGACGAGGGCCACGCCAAGTACCTGCACAACACCGCGCTCTGGCGGCTGTTCAAGGTCATGCCGACCTGGAACCTGACCCGGATCGAGGAGCGGGACGGCTGGCTCATCCGCGTCCAGGACGAGGTGCACTGGGACGCGGAGTTCCCGGGGGTCGGCACGTTCAGCAACAAGCGGTGGTGGAAGCGGATGCCGCTGCCGGACCGCCCGGGCAAGAACGGCGACGCCAACCCGGTGATCGCCGCGCTGGACCTGCCCGGGTTCGTGTCCATCCGGCTCCCCGGCCTGCTCCGTGTCGCCTACCCGCAGTTCATCCACTACGAGTGGTACGTCCCGGTGGACGCCGACCACGTCCGGTACGTGCAGCTGATGGTGCGTTTCGAGACCGGGCGCAAGGCGCTCGCGTTCAAGGCGAAGTACCTCGCCGCGATCCGCTGGCTCTTCCACGGCCAGTTCACCGCGCAGGACGCGTGGATGGTCGACGTGATGGACGCACCGCCCGAGCGGCTGTATCGCCCCGACCTCTCGCTGACCGCGTGGCGGCGCCACGTCGAGCAGGCGGGCGTCGTGGTGCAGCCGACCGAGAAGCGCGTGGGCCACTGATGGGCGGGATGGTCGGCGGGGTGGTCGGCAGGGTGGTGGACGGGCTCCACGTCACCCGGCTCGGCCCGCGGGACCGCCCGCCCACCGTCGTGCTGCACGGCGGCGGGCCGGGCTGTCACGCGGCGGCGGACTTCGCCGCGGTGCTGGCGCTGCGCCCGGACCGGCCGTGGCTGCTGGTCGACCTGCCCCGCTACGGGGGCGCCCCGCTGCCCGCACCCGCGGGAACCGGCCCGGAGCTCCCCCCGGGCCGGTTCTCGGGGCCCGCCGCGGCGCTGGGCGCTCTGCTCGATCGGCTGGGCCTGCACGGGGTGGACGTGCTGGCCCAGTCCCTCGGCGGTGCCGTCGCCCTGGCGCTCGCCGCGCGGCGGCCGCCGCACGTCGGGCGGATCGTGCTGGTCGGGAGCACCCCCGCCGCGTTCCCGGGCACCGCCGCGGACCCCGGCCTCGGCCCCCGGCTGCGCGACGCCCTGTACGCCGACCCCGGCCCGACCACCATGCGTGCGCTGATGGAGGGTGCCGAGTGGCACACCGGGCGACCCTCGGCGGAGCTCGTGGCCGCGCGGCTGCGGGCCGCCACGACCGACGTCGCGCTCGCGGTGGCCACCGACCCCGCCGCCCGCGGCGCCGACGAGGACCTCGGAGACGTCCTCGGGGAGGTCACCGCCCCCGTGCTCGCGGTCTGGGGTGCACACGATCCCTTCGCGGGCCCCGACTACGGCGCGGCGCTGGCCGCCGCCCTGCCACACGGCGACCTCACCGTCCTCGCCCGCACCGCGCACCACCCCCAGTCCGAACGTCCGGAGGCCGTCGCCGCGCTGGTCGACGCGTTCCTCCCCGTCCCCCACCGGAGCGCCGCATGAACCGCCCGCTCGCCTGCGTGCTCGCCTGCCTCACCGCCCTGGGCGGGCTGGTCGCCCTCGACCGCGCCGTCGCCCGCCGCCACGGCGCCGGGCTGCTCGTCAAGGCGGGCCGGGCGACGACCGTGCTGACCGTGCCCGCTCCCACCGTGCCCGCTCCCACCGTGCCCGCTCCCACCGTGCCCGCTCCCACCGTGCCCGCTCCCACCGTGCCCGCTCCCACCGTGCGGTCTGCGCCGTGACCGCCCTCGAGCCCGCCCCCGTCCTCGACGCCGAACAGCGCGACTGGGTCGCGGCGGCCCGCGCCCGGTTGTCCCGCGCCCGGCTCACCGAGCTCGTCGTCGGCATGGTCGACATCCCGAGCCCCACCGGCGAGGAGGCCGAGCTGGCCCGGTGGCTCGCCACCACCCTGGGCGCGGCCGGACTCGAGGGTCGCTACCAGCCGATCGACGACCGCCAGGGCAACGCGATCGGCGTCCTGCGCGGCACCGGCGGCGGGGAGGACGTGCTGCTCTACGCCCCCATCGACACGTTCACCGTCGGCGACGAGGCCGAGGACGTGCCGTGGATCGGGCCCGCGCTGCGCCCGGACATGCGCCCGCGCGCCGAGGTCCACGGCGACCACGTGCTCGGGCTGGGCGCGAGCAACCCCAAGGGCCACGCGGCGGCGGTCGTCGCGGCCGCGGAGGCACTGGTCGGGACCCCGCTGGCCGGGGACGTGACCGTCGGGCTCGGGGCCGGGGGCATGCCGACCAACGGCAGGCTCGCCCGCGGCCTGACCCGCCGCAACACGGGCCAGGGTTCGGGCTGTTCGTTCCTGCTGGAACAGGGCGTGTGGGCCGACCACGCGGTGATCGCCAAGCCCGGCTGGGCCGTCGCCTGGGAGGAGGTCGGGCTCTGCTGGTTCGAGGTGCGGGTCGGCGGCACGTTCTCCTACGTCGGCTCCCGGCACCGGATGCCCTACCGCAACCCGATCCTGCACGCCGCCACCGTGATCCAGGAGCTGGAGGCCTGGTTCCCGCAGTACGCCGCCGCGCACACCGACGGGCTGGTCGCGCCGCAGGGGATCGTCGCCTCGGTCGAGGGCGGGTGGCCGCGGCTGGCGTCGGCCACCTCGGCCCTGTGCCGGTTCACCGTCGACCTGCGGACCTCCCCGCGGCAGACCCCCGCAGAGGTCCGCCGCGAGTTCGGCGCGGAGATGGACCGGATCCGTGCGGCCTACCCGGAGATCGAGCTGGACTGGGACATGGTGCTGTCCGTCCCCGGCACCGCCACCCCGACCGACGCGCCGGTCGTCCGGGCGGCCGTGGCCGCCTGGGAGGAGGCCGAGGGCCGCCCGCACGTCCCGATCGTCGCCAACTCCGGGGCCACGGACGCGAACATCCTGCGCAACCGCGGCATCCCGACGGCGCGCATCGGGATGGACCGCATCGGGCCGGACGCCCCGATCCCGCTGGACTTCCCGGCCGGGATGAACGTCGTGGACGTCCGGGAGGCCGAGCGGCTGGCCCGCCACCTGATCCACACCGTCGTCGCGCTGGCGGGTCGTCGGCGTGGCTGAGCGGACCGTAAGGTCACCCGGACGGACCGGGAGGGGTGGCATGGGCAGGGAGTCCGGTCGGGGCCGCGGCGCGACGCTGACCCCCGACCTGATCATCGAGGCCGCGCTGCGGCTGTCCGATGCGGACGGTGACCTCGACAAGCTGACGGTCCGGCGGCTGGCGGCCGAGCTGGGCGTCGGCGCGATGACCCTCTACAGCTACTTCCGCAGCCGGGACGAGATCCTCGACGGGATGGCCGACCGGGTGCTCGGCCGGATGTCGCTGCCCGCCGGGCCCGCCACCGACCCGGCCCAGGCGATCCGCGAGGTCGGCCACGGCTTCCTGCGGATGATGCGGGACCACCCCACGGTCGTCCGGCTGCTCGCGACGCGGATCACCGACAGCCGCACCGCGCTCGCGGGCGCCATGGAGGGGCCGCTGCAGCGGCTCGTGGACGCGGGCATCCCCGGACCGGTCGCGGTGCGCTGCTACGGCTTCCTGATCACCTACGCGATCGGGTTCGCGAGCTACCAGGTGCCCCGGCCGTGGGGGCACAGCGGCGAGGGATCGGACGCGGACGAGCAGCGCCGCCAGCGCTCGCACGTCTACTCCGCCCTGCCGCTGGACCGTTTCCCCCGGCTCGTCGAGCTGTCCGACGAGCTGGTCGCCCTGCCCTCGGACGCGCAGTTCGAGTTCGGCCTGGAGGCGTTCGTCGCCTCGGTGGTCCGGTCGCTCTGACCCCGCTCCGACTCCCTGCGCACGGTCGTGCGCACACCGTCTGAGCAGCGTGAACAGTGTGTTACACGACATGGTGCCGCGTCACGTTCGCTTGCCGCGCGCCGCCGCGGTCGTACAGCGTACGACCGGTGAGGAGGCCTTCGTGACCCAGCTCCACCGGCTCGTCGTCAACGGCGAGGAGATCGACGTCGAGGCGTCCGGACTGACCCCCCTGTCCACCGTGCTGCGGGAGCGGCTCGGGCTGACCGCCACCAAGGTGGCGTGCGGCCGGGGTGAGTGCGGCGCCTGCACCGTGCTCGTCGGCGGCCGCCCCCGGATGGCCTGCGCGACGCCCGCGGTGCTCGTCCGTGAGCCCGTGTGGACCAGCGAGGGGCTGGCGGCGGAGACCGCGGACCTGCGCGCCGAGTTCGCCGACACCGGCGCCTTCCAGTGCGGTTTCTGCACCCCCGGCCAGGTCGTGCACGCCTGTTCCCTGCTGCGGGACGAGGCCGACCGGCCCGCCGCGGGCAGGCGCGAACGGGTGGCGCACGCCCTGTCCGGCAACCTCTGCCGCTGCACCGGCTACCAGGCCATCACCGAGTCGGTCTGCCGGATCGCCGAGGCCCGACGTGGGTGAGTGGATCGGAGCCCGGGTCCGCCCGCTGGACTGGGACGACCGCAGCGTCGGCCGGGTCGCCTACACCGCCGACCACGTCGTCGCCGAGACGCTGGCAGGCCGCGCGCCGCTGCACGGGGCGATCCTGCGCTCGCCGCACCCGTACGCCGAGATCCGCCGGATCGACGTCTCCCGGGCGGAGCGGATGCCCGGCGTCCGCGCCGTGATCACCGCGGCGGACTTCGCGCCCGGCATCACCTACCTGCACCGCGGCGCCCCGCTGTCCGATCGGCCCCCGCTCGCGGCGGGCGTCGTGCGGCACGTCGGGCAGGAGGTCGCCGCGGTCGCCGCGGACACCCCCGAGCTGGCCCGCGCCGGGCTGCGGGCGATCCGGGTGCGCTACCGGGTCCGCCGGGCGCCGCTGACCATCGGCGCCTCCCGTCGGGCGGGCGCCGTGCGCCTGCACGAGCGCACGACCGCCGAGCCGAACGTCGCACAGCACCTGCGGATCGAGTGGGGGGACGCGGCGGCCGGTCGCGCCGCGGCGTCGGTGCGCGTCGCGGGCCGGTTCGTGCACCCCAGCGTGAGCCACGCCTGCATGGAGCCCAACACCACGCTCGCTGCCTGGGACCCGGACCGCGAGATCGTGGAGCTCTGGACCTCCACCCAGGCGCCGTGGTTCATCGCCAAGGAGGTCTCGCACCTGCTCGGGCTGCGCCACGACCAGGTCGTCTGCCGCGAGGTCGCCGTGGGCGGCGGGTTCGGGTCCAAGTCCAAGGCGTCGGAGCACGAGGTGCTGGCGGCGGCGTTGGCGCGCAAGGCCTCCCGGCCCGTGCTCGTGGAGCTGACCCGCGCCGAGGAGTTCGGCGCCAACAAGCCCCGGCACCGTTTCGAGACCACCCTGACCACCGCCGCGGACGCGGACGGCGTCCTGCGGGCGCTCGACGCGGACGTGGCCGTGGACAACGGCGCGTACAACCACATGGGCACCTCGGTCATGCGGGTCGGGGTGATCACCCTCGGCTCGATGTACCGGCCGGACGGGGTGCGCTTCGACGCGCGCCTGGTCGACACGGCCACCCAGCCCGGCGGCCAGTTCCGCGGCTACGGCACCCCGCAGGTCTCGCTGGCCATGGAGTCGCAGGTCGACGAGATCGCGGCCGAGCTCGGCGTGGACCCGCTCGAGCTGCGGCTGCGCAACCTCGCCCCCGAGGACGCCACCACGCTGTGCGGCTACGAGGTGGGCACCACCCGGCTCGGCGACTGTCTGGTCGCGGTGCGGGAGGGGCTGGACTGGGCGGCGCCGCGTCCGCCGGAGCGGGACGGGATCGCGCACGGCAAGGGGGTCGCGGGCGGCAGCCACGGCTCCGGCGCCTACGCCTACGAGCACGCCGACCGCAGCGACGCCGCGCTCGACCTCTACGCGGACGGCCACGTCCGGGTCCGACACGGCGGTGCGGACGCCGGGACGGGCCAGAACACCATCCTCGCCCAGATCGCGGCGCAGGAGCTGGGGCTTCCCCTCGACCGGGTCTCGGTGACCAGCATGGACGGCGAGCACACCCCGTTCGAGCTGGGCGCCTGGTCCTCCCGCGGCACCCACATGACCGGGTCCTCGGTCGGGCAGGCCGCCCGCGAGCTGGCCGGCCGGCTGCGGGACCTCGCGGCGGCGAAGCTCGGCACCGAGGCGGTGACCCTCACCGGCGGACGAGCGGTGTCCGAGGAGGGGGCCGTCGACCTGGGCGACCTGGTGGCACTGGCGGACGACGCCCGCCCGGACCCGGTGCCCGGGCCGCGGGAGGGCGAGGACGTGCTCTCGCACGAGACCTCGTACCGGGTGGTCGGCACCGAGCCGCTGAACCCGGCGAAGAGCACCGCGAACCTCTCGCCGACCTACGCCTACGCCGCCCACGGCGCCCGCGTCACGGTGGACCGGCTGACCGGTGAGGTCACCGTCGTGGACTACGTCGCGGCGCACGACGTGGGCCGACCGGTCAACCCGACGCTGGTGGAGGGCCAGATCGTCGGGGGTGCGGCGATGGGCCTCGGCGCGGCGCTGGGGGAGGAGCTGATCCGTGAGGGCGGCCGGGTCGTCAACGCCGGGTATCTGCACTACGCGATGCCGCGCAACGCCGACCTCCCGTCGATCCGTCCGGTCGTCGTCGACAACCCCGACGAGGCCCGCGGGCCCTACGGCGCCAAGGCCGTCGGCGAGATGTCGATCATCCCGCCGGGCGCGGCCGTGGCGAACGCCGTGGCGGACGCGATCGGCGTCCGGATCCGGGAGCTGCCGATCACCCCGGACAAGGTGCTGACCGCGCTGCACGCCCCGCGCTCGTTCGGGATCCTGCGCAGGCCGAGCCGGTGGTGGGTCGCGGCGATCCGGGCGGCCTACCCGCTGGGCCTGCACCACGTGCTGCACCACTGGGGTACCCGCCTCGGCCCGGCGTACCGGGCCCGCAGACGTGCCGTCGTGCCCGCGGCGCCGCTGGTCCACGCGCCGGAGACGCTCGACGAGGCGCTGGTCCTGTTGCGCGACAAGGGCTCGGCCGTGCTCGGCGGGGCCACGGAGGCGCCGATCGAGCGCCGCGCCGAGGTCCGGCCCGCCCCCGTGCTGGTCAGCGTGGCCGCGGTGACCTCGCTGCGCGGGATCACGACGGGGGAGACCGGGACCCGCATCGGCGCGGCCACCACCTTGGCCGAGCTGGCCGCACACCCGGACCTGCCCGCGGCGCTCGCGCAGGCGGTGGAGACCATCGCGTCCCCGCAGATCCGCGAGGCCGCGACGGTCGCCGGGAACCTGGTGCAGGCCAAGCGCTGCTGGTTCTTCCGCAACGGCTTCGACTGCTACAAGCGCAACGGGGTGCTGAGCCCCTGCTACGCGGTGCAGGGTGACCACCGGTTCCAGCACGCCGTCGTCGACGGGCACCGCTGCCAGGCCGTCACCCCGTCCGATCTCGGCACCGTCCTGCTGGCGCTCGACGCCGAGGTGGAGACCGACCGGCGGCGGATCCCGATGGCCGAGTTCTACTCCGGGCCCGGCGAGACCGTGCTCGGCCAGGGCGAACCGGTCGTCGCCGTGCACCTCCCGCCCGGGGAGCGGACCACGAGCTTCACCAAGCTCGCGCTCTACACCGGCGACTTCGCCGCGGCCTCCGCCGCGCTCGCGGTCGAGAAGGGGCCCGACGGCGCCTGGACCGACGTGCGGATCGTGCTCGGCGCGATGGCCCCGACCCCGCTGCGGATGCGGGCGGCCGAGGACGCCCTGCGCGGCCGGGCCCCCGAGCCCGCCGAGGTGGCCGCCGCGGTCGACGCCGAGCTCGCCCGCCGCGCCCACCCGCTGCCCGGCAACGCCTGGAAGGTCGATGCGGCCGCCGGCCTCGCGCACCGGGCCGCGCACGCCATCTGACCTGCACACAGGCGTAACACGAACGACCCCGAAGACCCGGTCGTACAACGTACGATACAGCGTAAGAAAGGAGCCGTGATGACCGAACCGACGCGCACCGTGACCCCGATCTTCGACCCCGTCACCGGCCCGCTCGTCCCCGTGACGGCGGCGGGGCGGGACTGGGTCATCGTCGTGGAGCACGCCGCCGCCGTGGACCGCTGGTGCCCGCACCAGGACGCGGACATGGCGCGGGGGTCTGTGGCGGGCCGGGCCCTCAAGTGCCCGCTGCACGGCTTCCTGTTCGACACCCGCTCCGGCCGCGGCATGAACTGCAGGTTCAGCACCGAGACCCGGCCCGCGGCGTTGGTCGACGGCCGCTGGCACGTCGACGGCGTCCCCGCCGAGATCGCCTCCTGAGGAGGAGCACCCCATGACACTGGGAAGCGTGAGCGCCGACGGCGCCACCGGCCGCCACCTGCTGCTCCGCGGTGGGCACGTCCTCGACCCCGCCTCCGGGCGGGACGAGGTCGCGGACGTCGCGGTGCGGGACGGCCGGATCGCCGCCGTCGGCCCGGACCTGCCGGTCGAGCCGGGCGTCGAGGTGCACGACGTGCGGGGTCGCCACGTCGTCCCCGGCCTGATCGACATCCACATGCACGCGTTCGGCGGGATCGGGTTCTCGGACTCCGACACCGTGGGGGTGCGCAGCGGCGTGACCACCCTGTGCGATGCGGGCGGCGCGGGCGCCTGGTCCTTCCCGGACATGAGCGCCCAGCTCGCCGGCCGGTTGCGCACCGACCTGTACTCCTGGATGTACATGGGCCCGAGCGGCATCGCGGTCAGCCTGATCGGCGAGGAGCAGCAGAAGGACATCCGCTCGATCGTGCCGGTCATCCCGGTCACGGACATGTTCGAGCTCGTGGACCGCCACCGCGACACCATCGCCGGGATGAAGGTGCCCGCCTTCGGGCCCACCGGCGAGATCGGCCCGATGACCCTGGCGAAGGGCCTCGCCCGCAGCCTCGGACTGCCGCTCTACATCCACGTCGGCGACATCCAGGAGCGCCAGCCGCTCCCGCTCGACATGGACGCCATCATCGATCTGCTCGACCCGTGCGACACGGTGACGCACTGCTACTCACCCAACCCGAACTCGCTGTTCCGCTCCGAGACCGAGCTCTACCCGTCCATCGCCGCGGCGATCGAGCGCGGCGTCGGGTTCGACGTCGGCATGGGCGCGTTCAACTTCGACTTCCGGATCGCGAGGCGCAGCATGGAGCTGGGCTTCCTCCCGACCACCCTCTCGTCGGACCTCCAGCAGGCCAACGTGACCGGCCCGACGTACTCGCTGGTCAACGTGATGGGGATGTTCCTCGCGATGGGGATGTCGCTGCGCGAGATCCTGCCGATGGTCACCACGAATGCGGCCGAGCGGCTGCGCGCCGCCGACCGGCACGGCTCGCTGGCCGTCGGCCGGGCCGCGGACATCACCGTCCTGGACCTGGTCTCCGCGCCGACCGAGTTCGCGGACACCGTGGGCGGACGGCTGACCGGCGCGCAGCGCCTGGACGTCGTGTTCACCGCGAAGCACGGTGAGATCGTGTACCCGGACGCCGCGGCCGCCCAGGACCCCGGCAACTGGAGCAACTTCCTGGCCTTCGCCGAGGACGAGGTGCCGGAAGCGGCCCTGGGCTACGACGCCGGGCGCCGCGCGCTGCTCGGCAGGCTCGCGGACGTGCTCGAGGGGCTCGACTCCTGGGCCCCGCTCGTGGTGCAGGAGGCGACCACGACGGTGCTGGTGGCAGACCCGCTGGGCCGCGGGGACGCGGGCCGGGCCGTGCTCGGGGCGTTCCTGCACCCCGTGTTCCCCCAGTCGCCCGGCTACTTCCTGTCCACCCACGACCGCGGCTTCGTGCTCGAGCGGCTGCGCCGCGTCGCGACCGCCTGACCGCGCCCACCCCCACCCGCGAAGGACCCTCATGACGACTCTGCCGAGCACGGCCGAGCATCCCGGCACCGACCCGGCCGCCGACCCGGACCCGACCCCGCTGCTGCGCATCGACGGCCTCGCCAAGCAGTACCGCGCCGACGGCCCGTTCGTCTCCCGCGACCTCTCCTTCGAGGTCCGCAGCGGGGAGTTCGTCGCCATCGTCGGGCCGTCCGGCTGCGGCAAGTCCACGCTGCTGCGGATGATCTGCGGGCTCCTGGACCCGACCGAGGGCACGGTCCTGCTCGACGGCACCGCGGTCACCGGCCCGCCGCCGGAGATGGCCCTGGTGTTCCAGGACTACACCCGCTCGCTGTTCCCGTGGCTCACCGTCGCCGGCAACGTCGGGTTCCCGCTCAAGCGCCGCTCGGACCTCTCCGCCGCGGACAAGGAGGCCCGGATCGCCGAGGCGATCACCGCCGTCGGGCTCGCCGGGTTCGAGGCCTACCACCCCTACCAGCTCTCCGGTGGCATGCAGCAGCGCGTGGCGATCGCCAGGGCGCTGGCCTTCCGCCCGCGGATCCTGCTCCTGGACGAGCCGTTCGCCTCGGTCGACGCGCTGACCAAGGAGAACCTGGAGGACCTGCTGCTGACCATCCAGCAGCGCTACGCCGACGAGGGCATCACGATGCTGCTCGTCACCCACGACATCGACGAGGCCGTCTACCTGGCCGACCGCGTCGAGGTGCTCGGCCCGCCGCCGTGCCGGGTGGTGGAGGAGCTCCCGATCGACCTGCCCCGCCCCCGCCACCAGATCCGCACCCGCGGCGAGCAGGCCTTCCTCGAGGCCCGCGCGCTGATCCACGAGCGCGTCGGGCTCAACAAGCAGCGCGCCGACTCCTGACCCGTCCCCACCCTCCCCCCGACAGGACCCGAGATGACCGCATCCCACCGCATGCGCAGACTGGTCGCCACCGTCGCCGCCTGCACCGCCGCCGCCCTGACCCTCGCCGCGTGCGGCGGCGGCGCCCAGACCGTCACCGGTGAGGACGGCCGGATCACCCTGACCCTCGCCACCGTCGCCACCGACTCCTGCGCCCAGAGCTTCATCGGGGTGGACCAGGGCATCTTCGCCGCGCACGGCATCGACGTGACCCTCGACGTCGTCGCCGGGGTGCCGGAGCTGGCCGCCGCGGTGACCTCCGGGCAGGCCGACCTCGCCTGCAGCGCCCCCACCGCGGTGGCAGGCGGGATCAGCCAGGGCCTGCCGTTCACCATGATCGCCCCCGGCATCGAGTACCGGGCGGACAACCCCGGCTCGTTCCTGATGACGCCCGCGGGGAGCCCGATCACCGAGGTGCCCCAGCTGGCGGGCACCACGCTGGCGGTGAACGCGCTCAACACCCTGCCGCACCTGTCCACCATGGCCATGCTGGAGGCCGCCGGCGTGGACCGCGGCGCGGTGACCTTCGTGAACCTCGCGTTCCCCAACATCGGGCAGGCCCTGGAGACCGGGCAGGTCCAGAGCGGCGTGCTCCAGCCGCCCTACATGGAGGACCTCGAGGCCAACGGCGGGCGGCGGCTGGCCAGCCCCTACGACTTCGTCAACGAGGGCAAGCCGTTCGTCTACACCGTCTGGTTCGGCACCCAGCAGTTCGCCGCGCAGAACCCGGAGGCCGTGACCGCGATCCGCGAGGCCATGGCCGAGGTGAGCACCTGGTCGAACGACCCCGCCAACGCCGACGCGCGCCGCGCCGTGCTGGCCGAGGCGACCGGGCAGGACCCCGCCGTCGTCGCGCGGTCGGCGCTGTCCTACTACGGCACCGAGCTCACCCCGGAGTCGATCCAGAGCCAGCTCGACCTGCAGCGCCGGTTCGGCACGATCCCCGCCGACCTGAACGCCGCCGACCTGATCACCCCGGCCCCGGCCGCGTCGTGACCGCCCTCGCGGACGCCCCCGCGCGCCCCGCCGCCCGGGCCACCCGGTCCGGGCGGCGGGGCGGGTGGCGCGGGCTGGTCTTCGTCGCCGGGCTGGTGGTGGCGTTGCAGCTGGTCACCACCCTCATCGGCTCCCGGTACTTCCCGCGGCCCACGGAGATCGCGGTGGCGTTCGCCGCGCAGGTCGCGGACGGCGCGCTCGTCGTCGCCCTGCTCGGCACGCTGGGCACGGCCCTGGCCGGGCTCGCGCTCGCCACGGTGGTGGGCGTGCTGCTCGGGCTGCTGCTGGGCAGCTCGGAGTGGCTGTACGCGTCGGTGCGCTGGGTGATCGAGTTCCTCCGGCCGCTGCCGTCGGTGGCGCTGGTGCCCTTCGCCATCCTGCTGTTCGGCGTCGGCCCCACGACCACGATCCTGGCGGCCTTCTACGCCTCGCTCTGGCCGGTGCTGTTCAACACCTACTACGGGGTGCGAGACGCCGACCCGGTCGCCCTCGACAGCGCCCGCACGTTCGGCCTGTCGCGGACCGAGGTGCTGCGCCGGGTGGTGTTGCCCCTCGCGCTGCCGAACATCCTCACCGGGATCCGGGTGGCCTCCGCGATCGCGCTGGTCCTGACGATCACCGTCGAGCTGCTCACCGCGGCGGGCGGGGTCGGCTACTTCATCTCGTTCATGCAGGCCGCCATCCGCACCCCGGAGATGTACGCCGGTGTGCTCGTGGTCGGCGCGCTCGGCTACCTCCTCGCGCTGGGCGTCCAGGCGCTGGAGCGCAGGCTGCTCTTCTGGAACCGACGGGGGGACTCGTGACCGGCGCACTCTCGACCCGCAGGCCGCCGCGGTGGCTGCCCGCGGTGCTGCCCGTCGTCCTGCTGGCGGCCTGGGAGGTCGCCGGGCGGCTGGCCGGGAACGTCTACCTCCCGCCGCTGTCGCGCACGCTCGAGGTGTTCGCCACGACCTGGTTCCCGGGCGTCGTCGTGCACGACGTCCTGCCCAGCCTCGCGCGGTTCCTCGGCGGCTTCCTGCTCGCGGCGGTGCTGGGGATCGTGCTCGGGCTGGCGATCGGGATGTCGCGCACCCTCGACGACTACCTCCGGCCCACCCTGGAGTTCCTGCGGGCCCTGCCCGCCGTGGCCGTCCTGCCGGTCGCGGTGTTCGTGCTCGGGCTCGGCGACTCCATGCGGATCTCCGTGATCGTGTTCGGGGTGGTGTTCCCGGTGCTGGTCAACGCCGCGGCGGGGGCGCGATCGGTCCGCCCCGAACGCGTGGAGACGGCGCGGATGTTCGGTCTCTCGCGCTTCGCGGTGGCCCGCCGGGTGGTCCTGCCCTCGGCGCTGCCGATGATCTCCGCCGGGCTGCGCGTCGCGCTGCCCATCGCGCTGATCATGATGGTCGTGTCCGAGCTCGTCGGCGGGCAGAACGGGCTGGGCTTCTACCTCACCTACCAGCAGCAGAGCTTCAACATCCCGGCCATGTTCGCCGCGGTGATCGTGCTCGGGGTGCTGGGCAACGTGCTCAACGCCGGGTACGCCGCCGTCGAGCGGCGGGTGCTGCACTGGGCGAGGCACGCCTGAGCGGGCTGCGGGTCGGGATCGTCGGTGGGCTCGCGCTGGGGTTCGGCAGCGTGCCCGGCTTCCTGTTCGGCCTGCTGGCGCCGGTGCTCGCCGGGTCCGGCGTCGGCCGCACCGCGGTCGGCGTGCTGGTCGGGCTGTTCTTCGGCGCGACGGGTCTCGGCTCGGTCGCGGCGGGGCGGCTCACCGAGCGGATCGGGGCGCGGGCGGCCGTCGTCGCGGACCTGTCGGTGCTCGCCTGCGGCTTGCTCGTCGCCGCGGCGGTGGGGGAGTACGCGGCCCTGGCCGTGGTCGCCGTCGTCTGCGGTGCCGGGTATGCGCTGACCAACACCGGCACCACCCTCGCCGTGGCCGCCGCCGTGCCCGCCGCCGCGCGGACCCGGGTGATGGCCGTGCGCACCGCGGGCATCCCGGCGCTCGTCGTGGTCGCCTCGCTGGGTGCGGGGCCGGTCGCGGCCGTCACGGGATGGCGGCTGCTCCTCGGCCTGCTCGCGGTGCCGGTGGTGCTGGTGGCCGCGGCGGCCTGGCGGGTCCTGCCCGGTGCGAGCCCGCCCGGTGTCCGCCGCGCGGTGGGCCCGGGCCGATCCGGGCTGCCGGTGGGGTTCGGCTGGTTCCCGGTGGCCGCGTTCCTGCTGATCACGGGCTCGCAACCGGTGATGGTGTGGTCGGTGTCGTTCCTCGGCGACGGGCTCGCCGTGCCGGTCCCGACGGCGGGGCTGCTGGCCGCGCTCGTCTCGGTCGCGGGCGTGGTGGGAGTGCTGGTCATGGCCGCACGCTCCCGCGGCGGGAGCGCCCGCATCCTCGGCTCCCGCGCGGCGATCGCCTGCGCGGTCGCCGCGCTCGGCTCCCTGCTCCTGGCCGGATCCGTGGCGATCGGCGCGGCGGGGCCGGTCGTCGGGGTGCTGGGGCTCACCCTGGCCACGGTGGCGCACCTGCTCGCGGTGGGCCTGCTGCACGCCCTCGTGGTCGCCGCGGCCCCGGCGGCGGCCGCCCGCGCGGCGGGCGTGACGATGACCGGCTACTTCGTCGGCGCGCTGGTCAGCGCCCCGGTGTTCGGCGCGGTCGTCGACACGCGGGGGTGGGCAACGGCCTGGATCGCCTGCGCGGCCCTGGTCGCCGCCGCGGCCTGCGCCGTCCTGCGCTGCGGTTCCCTGACCGACACCCCGGAACCCACCCACCCCTGACCACGAGCGTCACGCGAGCGCTGTGGTGAGTGCACTCCCGTGACGTTCGGAAGGATCACTGCCGGCGACTGTGACGGGAGCGCTCTCGCACGTGCGCTCCCGTCACGCTCGGAAGGATCTCCCGCGGCGGGTGCGTCAGGAGGTGACGGCCGCGGGGGACAGGTCCTGCACCGCCTCGGACACCTCGACCTTCTTGCGCAGGACGCCGAAGGACTCGTAGTTGTCCGCCACCGCCTGGATCTCGCCGACGAGCGCGGCGTCGATCGGCACCAGGTTGCGGTTGGCCCGCTCCGACATCAGGTCCGCGACGGCGGCGGGCCGCTGGGTGAGCCGGGTGTAGATCGCGGCGGTCTCGGCCGGGTGCTCCTGCGCCCACTGCACCGCCTGGCCGTAGCGCGCGATGAAGTCCTGCATGGCCTGCTTCTTGCCGGCGTCCTCCAGCGCCTCGGTGTTGGCGTCGAGGAACGTCAGGCCGGGCGCCAGGCCCTGCGCCGCCCGGATGACCCGCGCGCCCTGCTCCTGCTCGGCGACCGCGGTGTAGGGGTCCCAGGTGGACCAGGCGTCGATCGAGCCCGAGGACATGGCCGCGGCGGCGTCGACCGGCTGCAGGAAGGAGACGGTGACGTCGTCCGCGGTGAGCCCGACCTCCTTGAGCGCCTGCAGCAGCAGATAGTGCCCGACGGAGCCCTGGGTGGTGGGCGAGACGGTCTTGCCCTTGAGGTCCGCCACCGACCGGATGGGGGAGTCCTTCGGCACGATGACCGACAGGCCGTACTGCTGGGGCACCCGGCTCGCCGCGACGATCTTGATGTCGTCGGTGGAGGAGAGCGCGGTCAGGGTGGGGGCGTCACCGGCCACGCCGAGGTCGACGGCCTTGCCGCGCAACGCCTCCAACACCGGGGCGGCCGCGGGGAACTGGGCCCACTCGACCGTGTAGGGGGCGCCCTGGAGCGCCCCGGAGGCCTCGACCAGCGCCTGCTGGATGCCGGCCTGGTCACCGACCTTGAGGGTGACGGTGGCGAGGTCGACCGGGCCGTCGGACTGGGCGTTCGAGCCGCCGCAGGCGGTCAGGCCCAGCGCGGCGGTGGCCAGGAGTGCGGTGAGCAGGCGCTTCACGAAGGGTTCTCTTCCGTACTGTCGAGAGGACTGTCGAGGGGGTACAGGGCGGGGAGGTTCACGACGATCCCCTCCTGGGTGCTGCGGGAGATCACGACGACGGCCGGGTGCTCCGGGTCCGGGTTCTCCTCGCGGTGCGGGACGAAGGGCGGCACGAAGATGTAGTCGCCGGGCTCCGTCTGCAGGGCCACCTCGCCGGTGCCGTCGTGGAAGACGAACCGCGGGTGGCCGCTGACGATGTAGATCGAGGTCTCGGCCTCGCCGTGGTGGTGGTCGCCGGAGTTGGTGGCGGGCGCGACGTGCGTCTCGCCGGTCCAGAGCTTCTCCGAGCCGACGGTCTTGCCGCTGACGGCCTCGCGCCGGGTCATGCCGGTGGTCTGCGTGGTGTCGCCGGACAGGTCCGCGTTCTTGATCAGGTGCACTCGGGCGCGGTCGGGCAGCTGCGCCTGGGCCGCGGTGAAGTCGGGGTGGAAGGCGTCACTCATGGTCAGCTCCTCAGCTCCAGCACGGACCGCTCCTCGAGATACTGGCGCACGGACTGCTCCAGCCCGGCCCAGAGCACCCCGTCGGGCACGGTGGCGATCGCGCCCTCGGTGGCCCGGACGACGTCGGCCAGGGTGATGCTCGCTGCGTCCCGGGCGAGCAGGTAGCCGCCCTCGCAGCCGCGGCGGCTGGTCACCAGACCGGCCTTCCGCAGCTGGATCATGATGTTGACCAGCGAGTTCAGCGGGATCTCGCGGCTGCGCGCCACGTTCTCGCACCGGATGGGGGTGTCCGCGTCGATCAGCTCGGCGATCGCGCGCAGGGCGTAGTCCAGCCGCGCCGAGACGTGCAGCGGTGCCGCCTTGCGGGCCTTGGTCGTCTCCCGCGCGGCGGGCTCGACGAACCCGGCGCCCTTGGCGACGCCCTCGAGGAAGGTCACCAGGCGCGCGGCGACGATCCGGTGGAACTGGTCGTTGAGCACGTCGTGCACGCCGTCCCGGACCACGGCGACGTCCGCGAACCGTGCGGTGACCGCCGCCACCGGGGCGATCGGGTCGGCCTCGCCGTGCAGCACCAGGGTCGGCACGTCCGGCAGCGTCTGCGGCGGCTCGGGGAGCGCGCCGGTCAGCGCGCCCCAGCGGAAGTCCGGGTCGGCGTCGAGGACCTGGCGGTGGATCGGGCACGCGGTGCGGGCGGCGATCTCGGCGTCGTGGTCGCCGGGGACGTCTCCCTCGCCCAGCGGCACGCCGGCGAGCACCAGCGCGTCCGGCCGGGTGGTGGCCGCGACGGACCAGGCCCGCAGCGCTCCCGCGTCCGAGCCGAGCAGGACGCGCGCGCCCTCGCCCGCGGCCAGGGCGTCCCCGATCTCGGCGTCCGACGCCTCGGCGGGCGGGACGACGACGGTGTACCCGTCGAAGGCCAGCCGGGTGCCGAAGCGGGTGTAGATCCCGGGGTGCTCGCCGCGGCCGACCAGCACCACGACGGTGCCGCGGACCGCGGCGGTGGGGGTGAAGACGGCGGGGGCCTGCCCCCGCCGCGGAACGGTCGCGGTCACGCGGACACCACCGGCCGGGGGGTGCGGCGGGCCACCTCGGCCCGGACGAGCGGGAGCAGCTCGCGGCCGTAGTCGGTCGCGTCGGAGATCGGGTCGTAGCCGCGCAGCAGCAGCGTGGTCACGCCGATGTCGACGTAGTCCAGCAGCGCCTGCGCCACGGTCTCGGGGGTGCCGACGAGCGCCGTGGAGTTGCCCGCCGCCCCCGACGCCGCCGCCGTGGCGGTCCAGAGGCAGCGGTCGTGCAGCTCGCCCTTCTCGGCGGCGGCGAGCAGCCGCTGGGAGCCGACGTTCGCCGGCGCACCCGCCTGGCGCATCCGGGTGCCGGTGAACGAGCCGTGCCCGCCCTTCGCCGCCACGATCGCGTCCCGGATCGCGTGGGCGCGCGCCCAGGCCTGCTCCTCGGTGGCGCCGAGGATGGGCCGGAAGGACACCGAGATCCGCGGCAGCTCGGTGCGGCCCGCCGCCCGTGCCGCCTCGTGCACCCGCGCGATCTGCTCGGCGGTCTCGGCGAGCGGCTCGCCCCAGAGCGCGAAGACGTCCGCGTGCTTGCCGCCGACCCGGAACGCGGCCTCGGAGGACCCGCCGAAGAAGATCGGGATGTGCGGGCTCAGCGGGCGGATCTCCTGCTGCACACCGGCCACCCGGTAGTGCTCGTCGGCGAAGTCGAAGGCCTCCGGGGAGTACCAGGCCTTCTGGACGACCTGCAGGTAGGAGTCGGTGCGCGCGTAGCGCTGGTCCTTGTCCAGCCAGTCCCCGTCGCGGCGCTGGTCGGTGTCCGACCCGCCGGAGATGACGTGCATGGCGACCCGGCCGCCGCCGGAGAAGTGGTCCAGCGTGGCGTACTGGCGCGCGGCCAGGGTGGGCTCGGTGAAGCCGGGGCGGTGCGCGACCAGGAAGCCCAGCCGCTCGGAGTGCGCGGCGGCGAAGGCGGCGACCTGCAGGCCGTCCGGGGTGGACGACGAGTGGCCCACCAGGACCTTGTCGAAGCCGCCCTCCTCGTGGGCGGACACGAAGCGGCGCACCGTGTCCCGGTCCACGATCGGCCCCGACGCGGGGTGGATCTCGGAGACCTCCTGGGTCCCGATCATGCCGATGAACTCGACCATCGTGGTCTCCTCCTAGTGCACGCCGAGGCGCGCGAGCAGCTCGGCGCGCAGGCGCTGGAACTCGGGATCGGTGACGTCTCGCGGGCGGTCGATCTCCACGGGGGAGTCGTAGCCGATCTTCCCGTCCTGCATGACCAGGACGCGGTCGGCGAGCGCCAGCGCTTCCTCGACGTCGTGGGTGACGAGCAGGACCGCGCAGCCGTGCCGCTGCCACACCTCGTCGACCAGCCCGCGGGCGGTGATCCGGGTCAGCGCGTCGAGCGCGGAGAACGGCTCGTCGAGCAGCAGCAGGTCCGGCTCCCGGACCAGCGCGCGGGCCAGCGCGGCGCGCTGCGCCTCGCCGCCGGAGAGGACCTTCGGCCAGACGTCGACCCGGTGCGCGAGGCCCACCTCGGTCAACGCGGCGACGGCGCGCTCGCGGTCCGGCCTGCCGGGCAGGCCGAGGACGACGTTGCGCCACACCCGCTTCCACGGCATCAGCCGCGGGGCCTGGAACCCGACGGCGCGCCTGCGGGCCACCGTGACCTCGCCGGACACGTCCTTGTCCAGGTCCGCCAGGATCCGCAGCAGGGTGGACTTGCCGCAGCCCGAGGCGCCCAGCAGCGCCACGAACTGGCCCGGCGCGATGTCCAGGTCCAGGTCCTGGATCACCGCCCGGTCGCCGAACCGTCGGGTGAGGCCGCGGACCTCGACCGCCTTCACTTCCCGCTGAACGCCGGTCGCCACGACAGCAGCCCCCTCTCGAGTGCACGCACGATCATGTCCGCGACCAGGCCGAGGATCGCGTAGAGCGCGAGGCAGACGACGATGATGTCGGTCGCGAAGAACTCGCGGGCCTTGTTCATCTCGTAGCCGATGCCCGAGGTGGCGTTGATCGTCTCGCCGAAGACCAGCGCCAGCCAGGCGGTGCCCAGGGCGTAGCGCAGCCCGATCAGCGCCTGGGGCATCGCGCTGGGCAGGATCACGTGCCGCACCTGGCCGAACCAGCCGAGGCCGAGCGTGCGGGCGGCCTCGATCAGCGAGGAGTCGACGTTGCGGATGCCGCCGTAGAGGTTCATGTAGAGCGGGAACGTGGCGGCCAGCGCGACCAGGATGATCTTCGGCTGCTCGTCGATGCCGAACCAGATGATGAGCAGCGGGATCAGGCCGATGACCGGCACCGTGCGCAGCATCTGCATCGGGGCGTCGATGACGTCCTCGCCCACGCGGAACAGCCCGGCGAGGGTGGCGAGGACGAGGGCGGCGACCAACCCGATGGCGAGTCCGACGACCACCCGGAACACCGAGGTCAGCACGGCGCTCTGCAGGGTGCCGTCCGACCACATGTCGGCGGCGGTCTGCGCGATCGTCAGCGGCGAGGCGAGCGTGTCGTCCTCCAGGATCCCGACGCTGGAGAGCACCTGCCACAGCGCGATCAGCACGATCGGCGACAGGGTCTTCAGGGCCCAGCGCGGGATGCGGGAGGGGCGGGCGTCGGCCTCGGCGCGCAACGTCACCGTCTCGACGGGGCCGCGCTCGGGGTGCTCGGACGGTGGTTGCACACGGGCCCGCTCGGGCGTCGTGGTCATGGGTGTCCCTAGGGGCGAGCGGGCACCCGGGAGCCTGTCTCACGCACCGGGCACCCTGGTGGAGCGCCGCGTGCTGCGCGGCCTGGTCCGACGAGGGCGGTCAGCGCGGACAGAGTGCCGACGCCACGCGCCCGAGGTCGATGTGACCCCGGGTGGTGAGCAGGACGCCGGTCATGAGGCCGACGGTAGCGCCGATCGTCCTGATACCCAACCTCAGGAGTTGGGATTGCGGACCCGGTCACAGCAATCGTTCTGCCTGCTGGGAACGGGTCGACGCCGTCCGGACATTTCGCTGCGTGCGTAGGGTGCGGAACCTGAGCGACGACGAGGGGACGGCTTCCATGGGACGGCGACGCAACCGGGTGGGGCGCGAGATCGCGAGTCTGCTGCTGCGCTCGGCGGTGGGCGGGACGATGATCGCGCACGGGGTGAAGCACGGGCGCTCCCTGGAGGGCACCGCGGGCTGGTTCGGGTCCATCGGGTTCCGGCAGCCGAGGCTCCAGGCGCAGGCGAGCGCCGTCGTCGAGATCGGGTCCGGGGCGTTGCTCCTGGCCGGGGCGGGGACGCCACTGGCCGCGGCCGCTGTCGTCGGGACGATGGGGGTGGCGGCCCGCTCGGTGCACGTCCCCAACGGGTTCTTCATCACCGCCGAGGGCTGGGAGTACGTCACGAACCTGGCCACCGCGGCGGTGGCACTGGCCGCGATCGGCCCCGGCCGCTTCAGCGTGGACCACGCCACGGGCCTGGACCGCCGCCTCACCGGTGGGCAGCGCGCGGCCGTCGCGGCGGGTCTGGGTCTGGCGGGCGCCGCCGCCCAGCTCGCGGCCTTCTGGCGCACACCCTGACCTGCGCCTTCGGCGCCCGTGCGCGGTAAGTGGTGCCAGAGCACCACTTACCGCGCACGAGCGGCGCAGCCGCTACTCGACCGGGGCGGCCGGGCGGCGCTTGGGCAGCAGGACCAGCGCGACGACGAAGGCGAGCGCCACGAAGATCGCGGCGATGCGGAAGGTGTGGCCGAAGGACTCCGCGAGCGCGGGCTGGATCCGGGCGAACACGTCCTGCGGCAACGCCGCCAGGTCGCCGATGCTGCCGCCCGCGGCGGCGCCGCCGAGCCTGCCGGTCATGGTCGTCGCGAGGACCACCGACAGCACGGCGGTGCCGAACGACGCGGCGACCTGCTGGGTGATGTTCAGCGCCGTGCTGGCCCCGGCGATCGACGCCCGCGGCATGGTCTGCAGCGCGCCGGTCATGGTCGGCATCATCGTGAAGCCCATGCCGACGCCCGTGACGAACAGCGCGATCGACAGGTGCCAGTACGGGGTGTCCGCGGCCAGCTGGACGGACAGCCAGGTGTAGGAGCCCGCCACGAGCGCGAGCCCGATCGGCACGAAGCGGCCGATGCCGGTGCGGTCGGCGAGCCGGCCCGCGATCGGCATGGCGAGCATGGCGCCGAGGCCCTGCGGGGCGATCAGCAGTCCGGTGTCCAGGGGCGACTCGCCGCGCACGAGCTGCAGGTAGAGCGGCATCAGCAGCATGCCGCCGAAGACCGCGATCACCACGAGCATGAGCGTGCCGCTGGAGGCGGCGAAGACCCGGTTGCGGTAGAGGCGCAGGTCCACGAGCGGATGGGGGGTGCGCAGCGCGTGCCACACGAAGCCCGCGACGAGCAGCGCGCCCACGACCGCGGGCAGGATCACCTGGACGTGCCCGAAGCCCCCGTTCGCACCGGACTCGGCGAGGCCGTAGATCAGCAGGGCGAGCCCGGGGGAGAGCAGCAGCAGTCCGACGCGGTCCAGCCGGGCCCGGCCGCCCGGGGTGTCGCGCGGCAGGATCCGCGCCGCGAGCACGAGCGCGAGCAGGCCGATCGGCAGGTTGATGAAGAAGATCCAGCGCCACGAGTAGTCGTCGACCAGCCAGCCGCCGAGCACCGGGCCGAGCACGGGGCCCAGCAGCATCGGGATGCCGATGACGGCCATCAGGCGGCCGACCCGGTGGGGGCCCGCGGCGCGGGTCAGGATCGTCATGCCCAGCGGCATGATCATGCCGCCGC
Source organism: Pseudonocardia sp. WMMC193 (assembly GCF_021728735.1). Taxonomy (NCBI): domain Bacteria; kingdom Bacillati; phylum Actinomycetota; class Actinomycetes; order Pseudonocardiales; family Pseudonocardiaceae; genus Pseudonocardia; species Pseudonocardia sp. WMMC193. The sequence continues at coordinate 679,044 of NZ_JAKKDO010000003.1, forward strand.
CGAGGCCCTGCAGCACCCGGAAGCCGATCAGCGACGCGGCGTCCCACGCGGTGCCCGCGAGCGCCGAGCCGAGCACGAACAGCGCGATCGAGATCATGTAGAGCCGCGTGGTGCCGAACCGTTCGGCGCCCCACGCGGTGAGCGGGATGACCGTCGCGAGCGCGAGGGTGTAGCCCGTGGCGACCCACTGGATCGTGGTCAGCGACGTGTCGAAGTCCCGGGCCAGGGTGTTGATCGCGACGTTGACGACGGTCACGTCCAGGATGGACATGAGCGCGCCCAGCACGACCACCCCGGCGGTGGCCAGCACGGCCCGGTCGAGCTTCTCGCCGTGCACCGGCGGCGGGGTGGCGGGCGCCGGTGGTGCGGGTGGCGCTGTCGCCTCGCGCGTCTCGGACGTCTCGGACAAGGGGGCCCTCACAGTGCCGCGGCCCCCGACGTGGCCGTCGACGCGACGGCCGGGGCCACCCGGGCCGTCGCCCGCGGCCCCGGCCGCATTACGTCATGCCACGTTCCCGCGCTGAGGGACTCTCAGCGGCGTCAGGCGCCCGCGCCCTCCGGCGTCTCGACGTCGAGGTCCATTTCGCGGCGCAGGACCTGGGCGGGCACGGAGACCGTGGTCCGCGTCCGCCGCTGCGGCAGCCGCAGGGCGATGGTCAGCTCGTGGGCCAGGTCGTAGCCGTAGTCACTGTGCGGATCCTGCTCACCCGACATGCCACTCTCCCTACTCTCGCCGAACAACCTGACGCTCCGTCACGCCTCGTGCCCGGACCGTGCCCACGAATGATCGCCCGGTCGGTCACTCTGGGGCAAGGAATGTCCACCGTCCGGAGTCGAATCCCCACGGACGAGGGACGGGCGGTGGCGTGTCGGACGCCGGAAGGGTGGCGCGCGCCACTCGTCCGGCCCTGGGCGGGACGAACGGTTGTGACCCAGGCCGCAGTCGTGGTCGACTCGGAGCAGAACGTTCGTTCAGATCGACTCGGGATCCAGCGTGGGAGGCAACGTGTCGGACGAGGTCCTCGTCGAGCGCCGAGGTGCGGTGCAGGTCATCACCATCAACCGCCCGGAGGCGAAGAACGCCCTCAACCTCGGTGTGGCGCAGGGGATCGCCGCGGCCGTCGACGAGCTCGACGCGTCCGACGAGCTGAGGGTCGGCATCCTCACCGGCGCCGGCGGCGTGTTCTCCGCGGGCATGGACCTCAAGGGCTTCCTGCGCGGCGAGAGCCCGGCGATCGAGGGGCGCGGGCTCTGCGGGATCACACAGACCCCGCCGCGCAAGCCGCTCATCGGCGCGGTCGAAGGATGGGCGCTGGCGGGCGGCTTCGAGCTGCTGCTGGCGTGCGACCTCGTGGTGGCGGCCACGACCGCGAGGTTCGGCGTGCCCGAGGTCAAGCGGTCGCTCGTCGCCGCGGCCGGGGCCGCGGTCCACCTGCCCCGGCGGATCCCGCCCGCCATCGCCCTGGAGCTGCTGCTCACCGGCGACCCGCTGCAGGCCGAGCGGGCCGCGCAGATCGGGTTGGTCAACCGGGTCACCGAGGAGGGCGGCGCCCTCGAGGGCGCGCTCGCGCTCGCCGAGACGATCGCCGCCAACGGCCCGCTCGCCGTCGCCGCGACCAAGGCGGTCGCGCAGCAGACCGTCGACTGGTCCCTGGAGAACATGTGGGCCCACCAGGCGGCCATCACCGGCCCGGTCTTCGCATCCGAGGACGCCAAGGAGGGGGCCACCGCCTTCGCCGAGAAGCGCCCCCCGGTGTGGAAGGGGCGCTGACCCGGGCCCGCGCGGACCGGCGGTTGACGGCGTGATCGTCCGGCCCCGACGCGTTGAGCTGCGCGGACGCCGGGCGACCGTCGGTCTCGGGTAGCGCAAAGAACTCGTGACACCGCAGTCACTCCACACACGCGGCCCCGGGGTGACCATGGGTGCCATGAGCGAGTGCGAAGGATCGACCGGACCGGTGGAGAGGGTCACGGTCGTCGTCGGGAACCCGAAGGTCGGCTCCCGGACGGCGGCCGCGGGCCACGCCGTGGCCGCGGCGGTCGCGCCGGCGGCGGCGGTGTCGACGGTGGAGGTCGCCGAGCTGGCGGGCGGCCTGTTCAGCTGGGGCGACCCCGCGGTGGCCGCCGCCAAGGCCACCGTGCTCGACGCCGACCTGCTCGTGGTGGCCACCCCGGTCTACAAGGCGTCCTACACCGGCCTGCTGAAGTCCTTCCTGGACCAGTTCGGGCGGGACGAGCTGCGCGCGCTGGCCACGGTGCCGCTGATGGTCGGCGCGGCCCCGCTGCACAGCCTCGCGGTCGAGGAGCAGCTGCGGCCGGTGCTCGTCGAGATCGGCGCCTCCTGCCCCACCCGGGGCGTCTACGTCCTCGAGTCCGCGATCGAGTCGGGCGAGCTGGAGTCGCAGCTCGCCGACTGGGCCGGGCTGTGGGGTCCCGCGCTCCGCGCCGTCGCCGGCGCCCGGACCACGGTCGGTGCGGCGTGACCGCGGCGCTGCGGGCCGACCGCGCGGCGTCCTCGCCGATCGTGGAGGCGCTGTTCGACGGCCGCCCGATCCTGGTCCTCGGCCCGGCCAAGGGCGGTGTTCCGATGGTCGGCTCCGCGGGGTCCGCCTGCGTGCTGCTCGCCGCGGCGACCGCCACCACCGAGGGGGTCGCGTGGGCGGTGCGGCACAGCACCGGCCTGCTGCGCGCCGTCGTCGAGCCGGAGCGGGCGGACGCCCTGCGCCTGCCGCCGATGTCCGGCGTCGACCGCGCACGGCGCGGCAACCTGCAGACCGCGTCCGTGGACGGCGTCGGCACCGGCACCGGGATCAGCGCCGCCTCCCGCGCGCGGACCCTGCGGATGCTGGCCGACCCGGCGACCGGCCCCGACGACCTGGTCGTGCCCGGGCACGTCCTCGTCGAGCTGGCGGGCACGGAGGTCCGTCCGACGCCCGCGGGTGCGGTGGCCGAGGCGGCCGTGCGGCTCTGCGCCCGCGCCGGGCTGCCCCCGGTCGCCGTGCTCGCGGACGTCCTCGACGCGGCGGGGGAGCCGCTCGGACCCGCCGGGCTGCGTGCGCTCGCCGACGCGACCTCGGTCCCCCTGCTGACCGTGCCCGTCCCCGTGCCCGAGAGGAACCTGCCATGACGTGGCCCGCCGACCCGATCCTCGACACCGCCGCCCTCCGCACCCTCTACGGCTGCTTCCCCAGCGGGGTCGTCGCCGTCTGCGCCCAGGGGCCCGACGGGCCGGTGGGGCTCGCCGCGAGCAGCTTCACCTCGGTGTCGATGGACCCGCCGCTGGTGTCCTTCTGCATCCAGAACACGTCCTCGACCTGGCCGAAGCTCGCCGACCTTCCCCGGCTCGGGGTCAGCGTGCTGGGGTCGGCGCACTCGGTCGCCTGCCGGCAGCTGGCCTCCAAGACCGGCGACCGGTTCGCCGGGCTGGACCTGGCCACCACGGCCGACGGCGCCGTGTTCGTCGAGGGCTCGCCCGCCCAGCTGGACTGCTCGGTCGAGGACCTGCTGCCCGCCGGTGACCACCAGATCGTGCTGCTGCGCGTGCACGCGGCCCGGGCGCTGCCCGCGGACGAGCCGCTGGTCTTCCACGCCAGCACCTTCCGCGAGCTCGTCCGGGTCGCGTAGCGCCTCCGGCGCTCGTGCGCGGTAAGTGGTGCTAGAGCACCACTTACCGCGCACGGGCGCGGAGCGCGAGGGGAGCCGCGACGGCCAGGACCGCGGTGACCAGCACCGCGACCCGGAAGACCGCGGCGAAGTCCCCCGCGTCCGCCGCCCCGCTGGCGAGCGCGGTGCCGGCCGCGCTGCCCAGGAACAGGCTCGCGGCGAACAGGGCGATCATCGCGGCGCGGGCCTGCGGCACCACCGAGGTGGCCCAGTTCTGCAGGGTGGAGTGCAGGAACGCCCAGCCCGCCCCGAGCAGCAGACCTCCGACGACCGCCGTCGGGAGGGTGAGCGCGACCGCGAGAACGGCCCACGCCGCCACCGACGAGGCCCCGCCGATGCCGGCGAGCGCGGCCGCGGGCAGGCGCCCGACCAGGGGCCGCACGGCGCCCGCGGTCAGCATCACGCCCACGCCGTAGCCCGCCGCGGCGAACCCGGCGACGGTGGCGCCGTACCCGAGCGACTGGACGGCGGGCGCGACGAACGTCAGCACCCCGACCACCACCGCGCCCTCGGCGAACGCCAACGCGAGCACGACCCACGCCCACCCGCTCCGGACGACGGTCGCGAGCGCCTGCAGCGGCCCCGACGGCCGGTCGCGGACGGGCTCGGGCAGCGTCCGCAGCACGACGCCGAGGACCACGGCGATCACCGCCGTGGCGCCGAGGACCACCCGCCACCCCGTGAGGTCGCCGAGCAGGCCCGCGCCGGCCGTCGCCACCGCGATGCCGGTCGAGGTCGCGGCCGCGAGCTGCACCAGTGCCCGCTGGCGGACCCCGCCCGGCCAGGTGTCGCCGATGTAGACCAGCCCGGCGGGGTTCACGGCACCGAAGCAGCCGCCGGTGATCGTCCGCAGGACCGCGAGCGCGGTCACGGACGGCGCGAACGCCGAGGCCAGCCCGGCCACCCCGGCGATCAGCAGCGCGATCCGCATGACCCGGACCAGCCCGATCCGGTCGCCGAGCATGCCCCACACCGGCTGCAGCAGGCCGTACGCCACGAAGTAGCCGGACGCGACGACCGCGACCTCGGCCAGCGACGCCCCGAGCTCCAGGCCGATGGCGACGAGCAGGGGCGAGATCGCGAACCGGTCCAGGCTCGACGTCGCGACGGCCAGCCGCAGCAGCCGCAGCGCCCGCCGCCCGCCGTCGGGCTCGCGGGCTACCTCAGCCACGAGTAGGCGGTCTGGCGGGAGATGCCCAGCGCCTTCGCCATCGGGCTGATCTCCAGTCCTTCGTCGCGCCCGGCCACGAGCAGCCTGCGCTGTTCGGCGCGCAGCTCCTCCATCCGCTCCGCGACGGCCTCCATCTCGGCCAGCAGCGACTTGGCCTCGGGGCGTGCGCCCGCGCGCGAGCGGCCCACCCCGGGCCGGGGGAACTCCCGCACCTCGGCCGCGGACCACCGCTTGGGGTCGGTGTCCGGCAGCGGGGCGGGTGCCTGGCCGCGCGAGACGTACCCGGCCCAGGTCCCGGGCCGCACGCCCCAGGCCTCGGCGCACTCGGCGGCGGTCCAGGTCTCCACGGGGGAGAGCGTAGGTGTCACCATCGGCCGCGGTGGTTGGGGATCCGGGACATCCCGACGGCGGCGACGGCGAGCAGGCCCGCCAGCACCGCGAACGCGACGCCCCCCGCCCGGCCCGGCTCGGCGCTGGCGGAGAGCACCGCGGTGATCACCGAGACCGAGGCGATCCCGCCCATCTGGCGGAACATGATCCGCAGCCCGCTGACGGCCGTGACCTCGTCGGAGACCAGGTGCATGCCGGCGTTGTTCGCGGCCGGGCCCGCCAGGCCCATCCCGAGGCCGCACAGCACGGCGCCGACCGTGAGCCAGACCGCGGGCGAGGTCCCCGCAGGCGGGACGGCGACCACCAGCAGACCGGTGATGATCAGCCCGAACCCGGTGAGCACCAGCGGTCGGTGCCCGAGCCTGCGCAGCAGCGCCACCGCGATCCCCGACGACGCGATGGTCCCGACCGCGCGGGCCGTGAGCAGCACCCCGGCCGCCAGTGGGAGCAGCGCGTAGCGGGTCTGCGCGTAGACCGGCAGCAGCGCGCCGAACCCCACCAGGGCCGCGCCGAACAGGACGTTCGTGCTGTTCATGATCCCCAGGCCGCCGCCGCGGAGCAGCCGCAGCGGGATCACCGGGTCCGGGTGCACGCGGGCGTGGCGCAGGAACGCCCAGCCGCCCACCAGGGCCAGCACCCCGCACACGGCGACGAGCACCGGGGCGAGACCCCCGCCGGTCGTCGACCCGACGAGCGTGATCGCGACCATCCCGGAGACGAGCGTGCCCAGCAGCAGGGCGATGCCGCCCGCGTCGACCTTCTCGGGGCGCCTGCGCGGTGGTTCGCCGATCAGCAGTGCCCCCGCGACCACGAGCAGGATCCCGATCGGGACGTTGACCAGGAAGATCCCGTGCCACGACCACGTCGTCAGGATGAGGCCGCCGAGCACCGGTCCGGCGATCGAGCCCATCGGGAAGACGCTGGTGAACAGGGCCAGCGCGCGGTCCCGCTCGCGGCCGTAGTGGAAGGCGACGAGGCCGCTGGTGGCGGGCAGCATCACGCCGCCCGCGACGCCTTGGGCGAACCGGCAGACGATCAGTTGGGCGATCGTCGTCGAGGTCGCGCTCAGCGCCGAGAGCAGGGCGAACGCGGCGACCGCGACGAGGAAGACCTTCCGCTTGCCGAACTGGTCGCCCAGCCGCCCGCCGAGCGGGAGCGCGAGGACCTGGCCGACCGCGCACGCCGTGACCGTCCAGCCGGTCCAGGCCAGGTCGGCGTCGAGGTCCGCGCCGAGCGTCGTGAGCGCGGTGGCGACCGAGGTCTGGTCCAGGGAGAACATCAACAGCGCGACACCGACGACGACGAACACGGCATGCCGCCGGGGGTGCGGCGTCAGGTCCTCGGTGGCGGGAGCGTCGCGCACGGCCTCGGACACGGGGAGCCATCACCTGCTCTGCAAAGGGGACCCCCAGAATAAGTTTGCTGACGACAAACAAGCAAATCGGCGAGGGCGTGTCTCCCACTCCGGCGCCGCCGGGCCCGGTGATCCACGTCGTCGCCGGCAAGGCAGCCGGGCCGGCCTCATACCGGGCGTATTCGGGTGGTCCGGCAACGCCGTCGGCGGCGGCGTGGGCGCCGGGAGCGGTGGTGGCGGAGTGGGAGACACGCCCTATGTGAACTCCGCCTTGACCCCGAGCAGCCGGACCGGCCGGTCGCGGCGGAACCGCTCGACCACCTCGAGCGCCGCCGCCTCCAGGACGGCCGGGTCGCGCGTGGGGGAGTCGAGGGTCCGGCTGCGGGTGGTGGTCAGGAAGGGCCGGTAGCGCACCTTCACCCCGACCCGGGCGACCGCGCGGCCCTCCTCGGCGACGTCGGTGGCCACCCGGGCGGCCAGCGCGGCGACCTCGGTGCGGATCCGGGCCCAGTCCTCGATGTCGGTGTCGTAGGTGGTCTCCCGGCTGCGCGAGCGCGGGACGTACGCCGCGCCCTCCATCTCGGTGCGGCCCATCCCGCGCCCGAGCGAGACGTAGTACGGGCCCATCCGCGGCCCGAGCCGCTCACCCACGGCGGTCGGCGAGGACTCGGCCAGCTGCGTGACGGTGTGGATGCCCAGCTCCGCGAGCTTGCGCTCGGTCTTGGGGCCGATGCCGTGCAGGGCGCCGGTGGGGGAGTCGCCGAAGGTCGCGAACCAGTTGTGCGCGGTGATCCGGTGCACCCCGCCGGGCTTCGCCAGACCCGTCGCCATCTTCGCGCGCAGCGTGTTGTCCCCGATCCCGACGGCGCAGGACAGGTGCGTCCGCGCGTGCACCGCCGCCCGGACCTCGTCCGCCAGCCGCTCGGGGTCCGACCCGTCCCACTGCAGGAAGGCCTCGTCCCAGCCGATCACCTCGACCACGACACCGTCGCCGCCGTCGTCCCTGCCGCACTCCCGCAGGACGGCCATGACCTCCGCCGACGCGGCCTCGTAGGCCGGGTTGTCCGCGGGCAGGAACACCGCGTCCGGGCAGCGGCGGGCGGCCAGGCGCATCGGCATCCCCGACCGGACGCCGAACGCGCGGGCCTCGTAGGACGCCGTGGCGACCACGGTGCGTGACGACGGGTCGCCGTTGCCGCCGACGACCACCGGCAGGCCCGCGAGCTCCGGGCGGCGGCGCACCTCCACGGCCGCGAGGAACTGGTCCAGGTCGACGTGGAGCACCCAGCGCCGCGCTCCCCGTTCGGGCTGCTCGGCCGCGGCGCTCACCCCGCCAGGGTACGGCTCCGGACCGTGGTCGCCGCCGTCGTCAGGGTGGTGAGGACCGTGGCCACCCGGCGCAGCGTGCCGGGGTCGCCGCAGGTCGCGAGCAGCTCGGCCTGTTCCCGGGCGTCGGGGCAGCCGGGCGGTCGGGCCCGGTGCGCGGCGCGCAGGTCGTCGAGGTCGTAGAGCGGCTCGCCGGGGAGCGGCCGGGCGGGCGCCGCCATCCCGAGCTCGGCCGTGAGCAGGCGGAACGCGCCGTAGCCGACGACGTAGAGTCCGGCGTCGAGGGCGCCGTCGGCCGGCTGCCGGGACGCCACGGCCAGCACACCGCCGTCGAGCACCGCCCAGGCCGTCAGGACGGGGCCGTGCGGTTCGCGGGCCGTGGCCGTCGGGCCGGGCTGCGTGCCGACCCACTCCCGCACCGCCTGTCGACACCCCGGTCCGACGACGAACACGGCGGGCGCGAGCGCCGACCGCGCGAAGGAACCGGTCCACTCATGCGAGTACGCCATGACCACCCCCCGAAGTGACGTGCATCATAAGATGCCGGGAGCGAGGTCGGCAGCGTTGTGCACCGATCCGGGTACGGAGCGTGGCTGGGTGTCCCGAACGGCGGTCACGGAGGGTGAAGCGTCCGCGGAAACGACACGATCGTGGGACACCGCTCCACGGTCGTAACGGGGCAGGATGGTCCGCACGATCCAGCAGACGACAGCGTGATCCGAAGGTCGGAGGGTGAGATGGACGAGCGCGGGACCGGTCGGCCCTCCTGCCGGCACGACATTCCCCACCAGGAGCGGCGCGTGCCCTCCCCGTCGGATCTCGCCCACGTGCGCAGGCTGGCCCCCCGTCCGCGGGTCTCCCCGGAGTCGAGGGAGGACCTCGAGCCCATCGGGCAGGTGCGCGACCACGACCGTGCGAAGGTGCTGCTGCGCTACGCCCGGCTCATGGGGACCGGGCGCCCGGTGTTCTGCAAGCCCAGTCGCAAGGAGATCGCGGGCACCGCGCCGCGCAGGCAGGGTGTCGGCGCCGACGGCAAGGTCATCTACCCGGACCGCGACTCCGCCGAGGCCGCGGCCCGCGAGCTCGAGGAGCTCGGTGCCCGCGCGCAGCGCGCCTACGTGTGCAAGCGCTCCCGCCGCGGGCACTACCACCTGACCACGGACCTGGTCCGCGAGCGGCAGCGCGAGCTCGACGCGCTGCGTGCGCTCTCCTCGATCCCGCAGCAGCGCCGCTCGGCCTGCTAGGGTGGTGTGGTGACGATCACAGTGCTCCACGTCCTGCTGTGATCGCGACCACCACCACCGGGAGGCCGGCCCGTGAACCCGCACCGCCTGCAGGACCGCCTCGACTCCATCCCGGAGTCGCTCGACGCGCCCCAGCGCGCCCGCGTCGCCGCACATCGCAGCGCCGTCGAGGAGTGCCGGGAGCGCATCGCCGAACTGCGCACCGAGCTGCGCCGGGTGCTCTCGGGCATCGACGGGCCCCGCTCGTCCGTGGAGATCATGATCGAGCTCGACGGGCTGGAGCGCGTGCAGCAGCGCCTCGACAGCAGGCTGTCCGATCTCTGTGACGAGCTGACCGGCACGACCCCGGTGGTCCGCTACGGGGATGCGGCTCCGATCTAGCCTTAGATACAAGTTGGGCACAAGCTGGGATACGCTGTGAGCGTGTCCCAGCCCGCGGCCGAACGCGCCTACGTCCTGACCAAGGAGCTCGTCCTCTCCGGCGAGCTGCCCGGCGGTCACCTGCTGAGCGAGGGGGACATCGCCGAGCGGCTCGGCGTGAGCCGCACCCCGGTGCGGGAGGCCTTCCTGCGGCTGCAGGCCGAGGACCTGCTGACGCTGATCCCCAAGCGGGGCGCGGTCGTCGTGCCCGTGCCGCCGGGCGAGGCCGAGGACGTGCTCGACGCCCGCGAGGCGATCGAGTCCGCCGCCGTGCGCAGGCTGCTGCGGCGCCCGGACCTGGTGCCCGCGGCCGTCGAGCGGCTGCGGGCGGCGCTGGAGGTGCAGCGCGGGCACGCCGAGCGCGGCGACCTGGCCGCGTTCGCCGAAGCGGACGAGGCCTTCCACCGGACCCTGGTCGAGGCCGGGCGCAACGCGCTCACCCTGCGCTTCTACGCGACCCTCGCCGACCGGCAGCGCCGGATGAGCGTGCACGCGCTGGGCCCGGTCCCCGCGCGGCTGCCCGAGATCGTCGCCGAGCACGCGGCGCTGATCGACGTCGTCGAGAGCGGGGACGCGGCGGCCTTCGCGGTCGCGCTGCACGGACACCTCGACCGCACCCACCGGCGCCCCCTGTGAGCGGCGATGGTCGCCATGGCGACGATCGCCGCGCACGAGGGGGGTGGGTGGCGGCCGCGTTCGCGGTGTTCGCCTGCGGTTGGGGCGGCAACCAGTTCACCCCGCTGCTGGTCATGTACCGCGAGGCGGGCTGGTCGGTGCTGACGGTCGACGCGTTGCTCGGCGCCTACGTCGTCGGGCTGGTGCCGGGGCTGCTGTGCGCGGGGGCGCTGTCGCAGCGCTACGGGCGCAAGCCGGTGATGGTCGCCGGCACCGTCGCGTCGCTGGTCGCGAGCCTGCTGCTGGCCGTCGGCGGGGTCCCGGCGATCGCCGCGGGCCGGTTCGTCACGGGCCTGGCGGTGGCGGTCGCGATGGCCGTCGGGTCGACGTGGGTGACCGAGCTGTCCGTGCGGGCCGGCGACTCGGCGGCCACCGGGACCCGCCGCGGCGCGCTGTGGCTGACCGTGGGGTTCGGGCTCGGCGCGGGCGTGGCCGGGGTGCTCGCGCAGTGGGGGCCGTGGCCCTGGCACCTGCCGTACCTGGTGCACGCGGTGCTGGCGCTCGGCGCGCTGGTCCCGCTGTTCCGGCTGCCGGAGACGCGCGGGTTCGCCGAGCCCGGCCCGCGGTTCACCGAGGTCCGGCACCCGCGGTTCCGCCGCGTCGTCCTGCCGATGGCGCCGTGGATCTTCGGGTCGGCGGGGGTGGCGTACGCGATCCTGCCGCAGCTGGTGGGGGAGCGGCTGGGGTCGTGGGGGCTCGCCTACTCGACGCTGCTCACCGTCTGCACCCTCGGGGCGGGCGCGCTGGTGCAGCCCCTGGCCAAGCGCCTCGACCGCCCGACGAGCGCGCGCGGCGTCCTCGTCGGCATGGTCCTGATGTCCGGCGGGCTCGCGGCGAGCGCGGTCGCGGCGCTGGTGCGCTCACCCGTCGTGGCGCTGGGGGCGGCGGTGCTGCTCGGCGCGGCCTACGGGATCGCGGTGGTCTCGGGCCTGCTGGAGCTGCAGCGGTGGGTGGCGCCGAGCCGGATCGCCGCGCTGACCGGGGTCTACTACGCCCTGGCCTACGTCGGGTTCCTGCTCCCGAGCGTCCTCGCCCTGCTCTCGGGGGTGGCGAGCTACCCGGTCCTGCTGGCGGCGCTGGTGGTCGTCGCCGCCGGGGGCACCGCGATCATCGCCCGGCACTCGCGACGGCACCTCCCGACCCTCACCTGACCTCCCGCGAGTCAGCCGAGCCGCAGCTCGTCGTCGGTCTCGACCCGCGGCTGGTCGGAGGCGGTCCCGTCGTCCCCCCTGCGCAGGCGCTTGGCCGCGGCGAGGCCGGTCGCGCCGGTGCGGGCCAGGGCGTGCAGGGCGAGGTCGCGGTGCACCGGGTCGTCGGTCCGGGCGAGGAAGCGGGAGAGCTCGTCCGCGGCGGCCGACATGCTGCGGGCGGCGACCCAGGCGTCGAGCTCGGCCTCGGCGACGGCCGAGCGCACGTCCGCCATCCGCACGCAGACGTACTCGATGTCCTCGTCCGCCAGCTCACCGGGCAGCGGTGCGTGCAGGCCCTGGTCGATCAGGGTCTCGTGCACCGCCCAGAGCCCCATCGGGGTCAGCGAGACCACCGTCGGGTCCGGGTCCTCGCGCCCGGCCAGCTCGACGAGCCCGTCGAGCTCGTCGGCGTCGAGCAGCTCGCCGAGCTCGACGGCGCCGAGCAGCTCCAGCGCGTCGAGCAGGGCGGTGACGTCCCGGCGCCAGAGCCGTCCCTCGGCGTCCCCCGCGAGGTCGTCGACCACGCAGCCGCACGAGTCGTTCACGGCCTCGCGGACGAGCCGGTGGAACAGCTCGACGGGGATCGGCCCGCCGCCCGCGGCGTAGAGCTCGAGCCAGAGGATCGGGAACGCGTCGGCCAGGGACATGCCGAACAGCGACGGGGCGCCGAACACGTCCGTGCCCCCGAGGTGGTCGCCGATCCGCCCGACCGAGCCGAACACCCGCCGCCACAGCTCGATCGGCCGATGGAGGTCCTTCGCGGCGCTCTTGACCGGCAGCAGCCTGCCCTGCACCGGGCGCACCAGCCGGGCGGCCTTGGCCCAGTGCAGCATCAGCGAGGTCTCGGGCAGGTCGGTCGCGGTGCGGGCGGAGTCCCGGTAGAGCTGGTCCAGCCCGAGGACGTCGGCGAGGGCCAGCGCGTCGGCCAGGTGCAGCCGCCCGTCCCGGGTCAGCCTGCGCCCGGCCCGCACCCAGCGGGTGAGCGCCCGCAGCTGCTCCAGCGCGACGCTCGACCGCGCGGCCTCGACCATCTCCGCGGCGGTGGGCAGCAGGACCGGGGGGAGCTCGGGGGCGGGGGTCTGCCTGCGCGGGGCCTGCTCCTCGCGGCGGGTGATCTCGGCGAGGGCCGCGCGGTCGATGTCCACCTCGCCCGAGCGGGCGCGGTCCAGGAACCGCTGCACACCGCGCGGGTCGGCCGGGTCGACGCCGTGGCGGCGCAGCTGCACGCCCCAGAACTTGCCGAGGTCGTAGTTGCGCTCGTCGGCGATGCCGTCGAGCAGGGCGGGGGTCGAGTCGCGGACCTGCGCGTGCAGCTCCGCGCGCGAGGACGAGCGCGGGTCCAGCCCGTCGTGGTCGGCGAGGAAGTCGATCAGGGCGTGGAACGCCTCGGGGACCTCGTCGGCGTCGAGCACCGTGACGTGGCGGGGGAACCACATGCCGAGGGCGTCGGCGATGTGCGCGCGGGTCCAGCGGCCGAGCCTGCGGTCCAGCGCGTACTTGTAGTCGAGGGCGGCGGCGACCAGGAAGACGTCGGCGGAGACCCGCCTGCGGCGCGCCCAGACGAGGAACGCATCCACCAGCCGGTCCCGGGCTCCGGCGTATCCCTGGTCGTCACCGGGGGCGAACACGAGACGCATCGCGGACCACTTTCTCAGCACCGCGGGCGCCCACCCTCGAGGGGGGTGGGCGCCCGCGTGTGGAGGTGATGCGGTAGGTCGGCTCGGTCGGTCAGGTCACTGCTTGGGCTCGCCCGGCAGGACGGTGCCCTTCGCCGTGTCGTCCGCCTGGACGAGCGGCTTGACGTTGAGGATGAACTCGCCGTCGTGCTCCTTGAGCCCGTAGTCCACGGCCTGCTCGACGGCCTCCTGCGCCCGGTCCTCCTTGCGGATGAGCGGGTCGCTGCGCAGGTCCTTGTAGAGCGACACGCACAGCAGCACCATCACGATCACGAACGGCAGCGCCATGATGATCGTGATGTTCTGGATGCCGGACAGCGCGTCCGACCCGCCGACGAGCAGCATCACCGCCGCGATGGCGCCCATCACCGCGCCCCAGAAGATCACGATGCCGCGGCTGGGCTCGATGGAGCCCTTCTGCGAGATCGTGCCCATCACCACCGAGGCCGCGTCGGCACCGGAGACGAAGAAGATCGCCACCAGCAGCATCGCGATCACGGCGAGGATGCTGCCCAGCGGGTAGGACTGCAGCAGCCCGAAGAGCTGTCCCTCGGTGCTCGCCGACGCCAGGTCGTTGCCCTCCTGCTGCGCGGAGATCGCCGCGCCGCCGAAGATGGCGAACCAGATGAGCGAGACGATGCTCGGGATCAGGATGACGCCGGTGATGAACTGCTTGATCGTCCGGCCGCGCGAGATGCGCGCGATGAACATGCCGACGAACGGCGTCCAGGAGATCCACCAGGCCCAGTAGAAGACCGTCCAGCTCTGCAGCCACTCGGCCGTCTCGGGGCCGTCGGCGCCGGTGCGGGCGGCCATCGACGCCAGGTCGGCGAGGTAGTGGCCGACGGCGCCGGGCAGCAGGTTGAGGATCAGCACGGTCGGGCCGACGACGAACACGAAGAACGCGAGGACGGCCGCGAGCACCATGTTGACGTTGCTCAGCAGCTGGATGCCCTTGGCCACGCCGGACACCGCCGAGGCGATGAAGCAGATGGTCAGCACCACGATGATCGCGACGAGCAGCCCGGTGCCCGGGTTGTCCATCCAGCCGCCCGCCTCGAGCCCGCCGCCGATCTGCAGCGCGCCCAGGCCGAGCGAGGCCGCGGAGCCGAACAGGGTGGCGAAGATGGCGAAGATGTCGATCGCCTTGCCGAGCCCGCCCTGTGTGCGGCGGGTACCGAGCAGCGGCGCGAACGCCGCGGAGATCAGCTGGCTGCGGCCCTTGCGGAAGGTGCCGTACGCGATCGCCAACCCGACGACGGCGTAGATCGACCACGGGTGCAGTGTCCAGTGGAACAGCGTGGTCGCCATCGCCGCGTCGAGCGCCTGCGGGCTGCCCGCGACGGCGCCGGAGCCCGGCGGCGGGGAGGTGAAGAAGGCGAGCGGCTCGGCGACGCCGTAGAACATCAGGCCGATGCCCATGCCCGCGGAGAACATCATCGCGACCCAGGAGGACGTCCGGAACTCCGGGGCCTCGTCGTCTCGCCCGAGCGGGATCTTGCCGTAGCGGCTCGCGGCCAGGTAGATCGCGAACACGACGAAGGCGGAGGCGGTCAGGATGAAGAACCAGCCGCCCGCGGACATGATGCCGCCCAGGACCGCGCTCGCGACCGCGGACAGGCTCTCGGTGCCGACGATGCCCCAGACGATGAACGCGACGACGAGCGCCGCGGCCACGCCGAACACGACCTTGTCGGTCGACTGCCGCCGGTCCGCGGCGCCCGCACCCTCGGTGACGGCCTCGGGGGCGGGCGGTTCCTCGGGGTCGGTCCCGGAGCCGCCGGTGGTGGGTTCCTTCAGTGTCATCCGTGGCCTCCCGCGTGACGCGGGGTCCCCCTCACAGGTCTCGAAGCGGAACGTGAGCCGTCACCATCAGCCCGGAGAGGGCGCACGTCAACCGCTGCGCCCGATTCCGTTTCGCGGTGCGCGATAGGTTGCGCAGAGTGCGTACCAGCGTGAATGGACTCCGCCAGCCGGATGAGCGGGGCCGGGATCGTTACGTGAACGTCACGGCGCGTGCCACCCGCGCGGATCGACGTCGCCGGGGACGGGTGCCTGCGGGTCGTAGGGCGTGCGGGTGAACACGAACGTCGCCAGGTTCAGCGAGTCTCCCTCGAAGCGCAGCGTCTCGCCCGCGAAGTAGCCCTCGAGGCCGATCCAGGTGCCGTCGGGCCCGGGGCGAAAGCGCGAGCTGCGGCCCGGCCGCCCGAGCCCCCCGAGGTGCAGGAGGCCGCCGGGGACGGCGCGCAGGACGTAGGGCGACGGACCCCAGAACCAGGGGCCGAGCAGCTCGACCGGGACCGGGGACGGGGCGGGCCGCCACGGCGTGACGACGGTCGGTTCGTGGGTCCGCAGGTCGGCGAGCAGCCCGGCGGGCAGGCCGCCGTCGAGCCCGGACGTGACGTTGGCCAGGGCGAGCGCGGCGATGCCGTCCTCGCGGTCGGCCCACAGCCCGGCCAGGAAGCCCGGCATCGAGCCGCCGTGCCCGACGAGCGTGTGCCCGTCGACCCGCTGGACCTGCACCCCCAGCCCGTACGACGTCCAGTTCGGACCGGAGACGTCCACACCGGCCGGAACGGTCATCTCCTCGATCGTCGCCGGGTCGAGCACGCCCCCGCCGTCGCCGAGCAGGAAGGCGCCGAGCCTGCCGAGGTCGGCCGCGGTGGCCCACAGCTGTCCCGCGGCGGCCATGGCGCCCGCGTGGTGCTCGGGCTCGACCAGCAGCTCGTCGGACCAGGGGTGCACCGCGTAGCCCTGCGCGGCGCGGCCGCTCGGCCGCGGGGTGGTGCGGTGCATCCCCAGGGGGTGCAGCACCTCGTCCCGGGCGACCTCGTCCCAGGTGCGGCCGCGGACCCGCCCGACCAGCTCACCGAGCAGCCCGAAGCCCAGGTTGGAGTAGTGGAAGCGCCGCCCGGCGGGCAGGACACGGTCCGCCGCGGACAGCGGGAGCTCGGCGCCGGGGGTCCGCTCCCACCACTCGCCCGGGCTCTCGCTGGTGACGCCGCCGGTGTGGGACAACAGCTGGGTCAGCGTCCGGTCGCCGACGGACGTGCCCGGCAGGTGCTGCTCCAGGGTGTCGGAGAGGTCGAGGAGCCCCTCGTCCCGCAGCCGCAGCACGGTGATCGCGCAGACGGTCTTGGAGATCGACCCGAGCCGGTACTGGACGTCGTCGGCGGGGTCCTCGACCGCCCCGCGCCCGGCGGACCAGGCGAGCCCGCCGTCGCGGACCACCCCGGCCACGACCGAGGGACACCGCCCGTCCCGCTGGGCCCGCGCCGTCCGGGCGAGCAGGACACGTTCCGTGGAGGGGAGCAGCGCCATGATCGGAGCCTACGACCCCTCGTGAGTGGCGATGGTCGCCATGGCGACCATCGCCACTCACAGGGGTGGGGTGACGCGGTGCTCGACCGGAGTGGGGCGGTCAGGGCGTGCGCGGGGCGCCGGTGCGGTAGCGGGACGGGGTGAGGATCTCGGCCCCGTGGACCCAGCCGACACGGCGGGACACGGTCGCCCGGATCTCGTCGCCCTCCGTCAGCAGCGCCCAGCGCTCGGCGGTGGTGCCGAAGGCGCGGACGGAGCGGGAGCGGCCGTCGTCGAGTGCGACGTAGTGGTCGTAGGTCGTGCGGTTCTCGTTCTGCGAGCGGACCCGGCGCCGCAGCCGTACGACCTGCCCCTCGACCACCCCGCGTCCGCCCACGTCGAGCAGCAGCCCCACCAGCGGCACACCGACGACCAGCAGCGCGCCGAGCAGCCCCACCAGCTCGGGCGGCACCGGGACGTCCAGGAACGCGCGGAGCAGGATCCCGATGAGGAACGCGACACCCCAGGACGGGATCGCCGCGATCGCGAGCCTGCCGAGCAGGTGCAGCGGCGCGCGACCCCAGAAGAACCGTCCCCACGGGCCGGGCCCGCGGTAGGCGACCCGGACCACGTGCCACATCCCGCCCCGGTCGGACCAGGCGCGGGAGTCGTCCGCCGGGATGGCGACCGGCAGCCCCGCGACGGCCCGCCCCGCGACCCCGAGTGCCGCCGCGTAGGCGAGCGGTCGACCCCAGATCGTCACCGCGGCGGCGGGCGCCTCCGCGAACCGGGCGCCAGCGAGGTGCTCGCGCACGCCGAGCCAGCGGGAGGCGGCCGCCCCGCCCGCGTCGGTGCCGCACTCCCGGTCGAGCCGCGTGACCAGGGCGGACAGCAGGGCGAACGTGAGCACCGCCCCGCCGGCGAACGGGCCGAGCGGGCCGTCGGACCCGGAGCGGGCGGCCGCGGCGGCGAACCCCACCGCCGCCATGGGGACCGCGCTCGCGCCGAGCAGCAGCATGCGCTGCGCGCGGCTCCACCGCGGCCGGGACAGACCCGCCGCGCGCGCCTCGGCGATCACCGCCTTCCCGAAGGCCCGCCACCAGGACCCGAGACTGCGGGCCCCCTCCGCGAGCGCCCCGGTGGCGACCACGCCGTCCGCGGTGGCGAGGGTGCGGACGTGGTCGAGGACCAACTGCTCGTAGGGCGCGAGGTCCGGCTCGTCCCGCGCCGGGTCCCGGCGGCCGAGCCGGACCAGGGCCAGCTCGGGCCCGATCTCCTCGATCGTGACCACCCGCCGGGCGGCGAGGTCGAGCAGCGTCGCCGAGGCCGCCTCGTCCGACAGCACCCAGCCACCGGTCAGCAGGTCGACGACGGCGGGGGACTCCGGTCCGAGCGCCGCGGTCGCCGGGCCCGGCCGGACCGCGGGTCCGCGCGCGGCGGCGAGGACCGCGCCGAGCAGCAGGAACCACGCGCCGACGGCGACCGCGGCCCCGACGAGGGTCAGGACCGTCACGAGAACCGCACCGCGACCGGACCGCGCTCCTCGTCGGGGGCGGTGAAGTACTCGCGGACCCGGAACCCGGTGACCCCCGCGACGAGGGCGGTCGGCACCGTCTGGACGGCGTTGTTGTAGCCGAGCACGGCGTCGTTGTAGTACTGCCGCGCGTAGGCGATCCGGTTCTCGGTGTCGGAGAGCTCGGCCTGCAGGTCGGCGAAGTTCCGCCCGGCCTGCAGCTGCGGGTAGGCCTCGGCGACCGCGAACAGGCTGCGCAGCGCCCCGGTGAGCCGGTTCTCGGCGGCGGCCTGGGCGGCCGGGCCGGTCGCGGAGACGGCGGCGGAGCGGGCGGCGGTCACGGCGTCGAGGGTCTGCCGCTCGTGGGCGGCGTACCCCTTCACCGTCTCCACCAGGTTGGGGATCAGCTCGTGCCTGCGGCGCAGCTGGACGTCGATCTGCGCCCAGGCGTTGTCGACCGCGTTGCGCGAGGTGACGAGCCGGTTGTACATGCCGATCAGCAGTACGGCGAGCAGGATGAGGACGACGACGATGACGAGCACGACGATCAGCGCGGACATCAGCACTCCGGGGGGCGAAGGGGACTCCGAGACAGGAGCAACGAGCGGGTCGATCACTGACACCGGCGCCCCCGACGCCACCCGGTCAGAGTAGTGGGGTGACGCGATGCTCGACCAGCCGCCGCATGACCAGGCTGGTGGTGGTGCGCTCCACGCCGTCGATCGCCAGCAGCAGGCCCGCGATCCGGTAGAGGTCGTCCGCGTCCCGGGCCACGACCTGCACCTGCAGGTCGCCCTGGCCGGAGATGCCGAGCACCTCGATCACCTCCGGCACGGCGGCGAGGGCGTCCGCCACCCGGTCCAGCAGCCGCTGCACCACGACGACGGTCACGAAGGCGGACAACGGGTAGCCCAGGGCGGCCGGGTCGATCCGGCGTTCCTCGCTGCGCAGCACCCCGCGTTCCTCCAGGCGCGCGAGCCGGGCCGCGACGGTGTTGCGGGACAGCCCGGCCGCCTGCGCGAGCGCCAGGGTCGTGCCCCGCGGGTTCGCGACCAGCGCCCGCAGCAGCCGGGCGTCGACGTCGTCCACGGTCATCCTGCTCGCGCTCCTCGGTCGGGGATCGGGTTCTCCGTGCATTCTGCACGCCCTAGCGGTCCTGACTTGTGCAGGGCTGGATCTGATGGTGCCCTAGACGGCATATCTGCCCAGCGACGAAGGAGTACGCGATGACCGCCCCCGCCGAGACGGACCGCCTCACGGTGCTGGGGGAGATCGAGCAGCGGGTGCGCTGGCTTTCGACGGCGATCATCGACCACGCGAACCGGGTCCGCCCCAACCCGACGGGGCTGAAGGTGGGTGGGCACCAGGCGTCCAGCGCGTCGATGACCACCCTGATGACGGCGCTGTGGTTCGAGCACCTGCGCCCCGGCGACCGGGTCTCGGTCAAGCCGCACGCCTCGCCGGTGCTGCACGCCATCAACTACCTGCTGGGCGAGCTGGACGAGTCCTACCTGACGACCCTGCGGGCCTTCGGCGGCCTGCAGTCCTACCCGTCGCGCTCGAAGGACCCGGACCCCGTCGACTACTCGACGGGCTCGGTGGGCATCGGCGCCACCGCCCCGATCTGGGGTGCGGTGGCCCGCCGGTACGTGGCGACCCTGGGCGAGCAGGCGGGCGTCGGGCGGCAGTACTCGCTGGTCGGAGACGCGGAGCTCGACGAGGGCGCGGTCTGGGAGGCCATCCTGGACCCCATGGTCGCCGAGCTCGGCGAGGTCGTGTGGATCGTCGACCTGAACCGGCAGAGCCTGGACCGGGTGGTGCCCAACATCGGCGCGCCGCGGCTGCAGGGCATGTTCGCCGCGGCGGGGTGGCAGGTGCTCACCGTGAAGTACGGCGCACTGCTCGAGGAGCTGTTCACCCGCCCCGGCGGCGCCGACCTGCGCCGCCGCATCGACGACATGCCCAACCCCGAGTACCAGCGGCTGCTGCGCTGCACCCCTGACCAGCAGCGGGAGCGGCTGCCGGACACCCCGGCCCTGGCCGCGCTCGTCGCCACCCTGGACGACGACACGCTGCGCGCGGCGGTCCGCAACCTCGGCGGGCACGACCTCACCGCGGTCGGGCAGGCCTTCGCCGAGATCGACGACACCCGCCCCACGGTGATCTTCGCCTACACCGTCAAGGGGTTCGGGCTGGCCAGCGAGGGGCACCCGCAGAACCACTCGTCGCTGCTGTCCGCCGACCAGTTCGGCGAGCTCGCGCAGCGCTCGGGCATGGCGGTCGAGGACCCGTGGCGGCGGTTCGAGCCGGACACCGCGGCCGGACGGTGGTGCGCCGAGACCGCCGCGCGACTGCACCGCGACCCCGTGCAGGCGACCACGCCGCCCGCGCTGCCCACCGACATCGGCCGCACGCCGTCGGGTAGGGCCACCACGCAGGCCGCGCTGGGGCGCGCCCTGCTCGACCTGACCCGGGAGGCCCCCGAGGCCGCCCGGCGGGTGGTCACCCTCTGCCCGGACGTCTCGTCGAGCACGAACCTCGGCGGCTGGGTCAACAAGGTGGGCGTCTGGTCCCCGGCCGAGCGCCGCGACTGGTTCGACGACGACCCGGAGACGATCCTGCACTGGCGGGAGAAGCCCACCGGCCAGCACATCGAGCTGGGCATCGCCGAGGGCAACCTCGTCGGCGCGCTCGGTGAGCTCGGCGCCACCTGGAGCCGCTGGGGACAGCCGCTGCTGCCGATCGGGGTGCTCTACGACCCGTTCGTCGAGCGCGCGCTGGAGCCGTGGTCGTTCGGGATCTACGCGGGCGGGCAGTCGATCCTGGTCGGCACGCCGTCCGGGGTGTCGCTGGCGCCCGAGGGCGGGGCGCACCAGTCGATCACCACCCCCTCGGTCGGTCTGGAGCAGCCGGGCTGCACCACCTACGAGCCCGCCTTCGCGATCGACGTCGAGTGGACCCTGCTGGCCTCGCTGGCCCGGCTCGGCAGGCCGGACGGCACGTCGGCCTACCTGCGGCTCTCGACCCGGCCGGTCGACCAGTCCCTGGCCGCCGTCCCGACCGACCCGGCCGCGCGGGAGCGGCGCCGCAGGCAGGTCGTGGCGGGCGCGTACCCGCTGCACACGAGCGAGGCCCCCAAGGCGACCATCGCCGTGATGGGCGCCATGGTCCCCGAGGCGCTGGCCGCGGCCGAGCGGCTCGAGTCGCTGGGCACCCCGGTCGACGTCGTGGTGGTGACCTCGCCCGGACTGCTGTTCGACGCCGTCCAGGCGCGGGCGGGTCACGGCAGCGCCGACACCTGGATCCTGGACGCCGTGTTCCCCGAGCGCCGCGCCGCGCCGCTGGTCACTCTGCTCGACGGGCACCCGCACACGCTGGCGTTCCTGGCCGGGATCAACTCGGTCCGCGCGCGGCACCTCGGGGTGACCCGGTTCGGCCAGTCCGGCGACCTGGACGCCGTGTACCGCCACCACGGCATCGACGCGGACTCCGTGGTCGCCGCCGCGCTCGACCTCCTGTGAGGGGTCAGGGGGTGGCGAGGACCGTCGCGGTGCAGTTGTCCGTGCTGCCCCCGAGCAGGGCGCTGTCGACCAGGTCGCGCGCCGCCGCCGCGGGGGTGGCGGCCCGCCGGACCAGGTAGCCGATCGTCTCGGGCGCGAGGCTGCGGTGGACGCCGTCGCTGACCAGGACCAGCGTGCCCGCGGCGGGGCCGGGGACGTGGCCGGTCGTCTCGGCGTCCGCGCGGGCCACCGTGGTGGTGACCAGGTGCTCCCAGGACGGGTTCACCGGCAGCCCCGCGTCGTGGAAGGCCTGGGCGACGGTGTGGTCGTGGGTGAGCAGCACCGTCTCGCGCGCCCGGACGAGGTAGGCGCGGCAGTCGCCGACCCAGGAGACGGTCCAGCCGCCGTCCGGGGTGCCCGCGGTGACCACCAGGACCGAGTCCGCCGCCTCCGGGTCGGCGCGCACCGCGTCCCGGGCGGCGAGGACCGCGTCCAGGGAACCCGCTCGCCCGGCGACCGCGGCCGCGGTGTCCGCGGCGATCCGGGCGGCGCGCGCCGCGGCGGGGGAGTCCCCGATCCCGTCGGCGACCGCCGCCACGCCCGGCCCGCCCACCGCGGTGGCGTCCGCGGCGAACCGGCGCAGCCCCCGGACCGACGCCGAACCCGCGAGACCCCGTCTCGCGACGGGCGGGCCGCCCGGCAGGGTCCGCTCGACGGGACGCTCGAGCTGCTCGGTGGTCATGGCGCCTCCCCGGTGGTGTGGGCGCGGAGCCGACCGGTGAGGGGTTCCGACCGTCCCCGCGCCCGACGTCCAGGGTCCGCCGCGTTCCTGAGGACGTGCTGTGGTCCGGCTTAGCGTTCCTCCCCGAACCCGGGGCCGCCGTTCTTGTCGTCCTCCTGGTCGGCGAGGAACCGCTCCACCTCGGCCGCCAGCTCGTCCGCGCTGGGCAGGTCGCCGGAGCCGAGCCCGCCCGCGGCCCGCCCGGCCGCGACGGAGTCGTACTGCTTCTCCAACGCCCGGACGACCTCGGCGACCTCCGCCGACCCGGCCACCTGCTCGGCGATCTCGGCGTCCGTGCGCTCCGCGGCCGTGGTGAGGCCCTCGGTCGGCAGGTACAACCCGGTCGCGACGGCGGTGTGGTCCAGCAGCGTGCGCGCGGCGTGCGGGTACTCGGCGCGCGCCAGGTAGTGCGGCACGTGCACCGCGAACCCGACGACGTCCTTGCCCGCCTCACCCAGCCGGTACTCCAGCAGCCCCGAGGCGCTGCCCGGGACCTGCGCCTCGGCGAACCACGGCTCGTGGCCCTCGATCAGCTCCTTGCGGGTGGCGTGCGCGGTCACGCCGATCGGCCGGGTGTGCGGCACCGCCATCGGGATGCCCTGCAACGTGACCACCAGCCGCACGTTCAGCCGCTCGACGAGCTGGCCGACCGCCGCGATGAACCGCTCCCACTGCGTGTCCGGCTCCGGGCCCGCGAGCAGCAGGAACTGCGACTCGGCGGAGTCGGTCAGGGCCACGACGTCGAGCACGGGGGGCTCGTAGGCCGCCCAGTGGTCGGTGTCGAAGGTCAGCGGGGGCCGCCGGGACCGGTAGTCGACGAGCTGGTCGGTGTCGAAGGAGACGAGCGTGCGGGCGTCCCGGCCCTCGCGCAGCGCCTCGACCGCGAGCCGACCGGCGTTGCCGGCGTCGACGAAGCCGTCGAGCACCACCAGCAGCACCGACCCGTCGGGGTCGGCGGACACGCCCTCCTCGACGCGGTACAGCTCAGCCGGATCCAGCACCTGTTCCTACCTCCTCGGACACGCCCGTGTGGCGCTCATCCTCCCCTGCAACCACTCGGCGCGCCCACACCATCCCCGTCTGCGCGATCTCGGGTTCGTCTCGATCATTGCCCGTTCACCGATCCGTGGCTTAGGTTAGCCCCGCCTCACTTCGGAACAGGGAGACGATGACCGGACTTCTGGACCCCCCGGCGGGGGCGCGGCCGGCCCGCACGCCGGCCCCGGTCCGGATGCTCGGCCTGGTCGTCGCCGCCGTCGTCCTGGTCGTGGTGGCCGTGGCGAGCGTGATGGTGGGCGCCAAGGAGATCCCGATCTCCACGGTGCTCGACGCCTTCCTGCGCTTCGACCCCACGAACAACGACCACCTGTTCGTGCGCGTCGAGCGGGTCCCGCGCACGGTGATCGGGCTGCTGGCCGGGGCCGCCCTCGGCCTCGCGGGCTGCATCATGCAGGCGCTGGCGCGCAACCCGCTGGCCGATCCCGGCATCCTCGGGGTCAACGCGGGCGCCGCGCTGTTCATCGTCGTCGGGATCAACTTCTTCTCGCTGACCGCGCTCACCGGCTACGTCTGGTTCGGCTTCCTCGGCGCCGCCGTCGCGTCGGTCCTGGTCTACGGCGTCTCGGCGCTGGGCCGCGAGGGCGCCACGCCGATCAAGCTCGCGCTGGCCGGGGCCGCGGCCAACGCCGCGTTCGTGTCGCTGACCACCGGCGTGCTGCTGACCAGCACGGACGCCTTCGAGCAGTTCCGCTTCTGGCAGGTCGGCTCGCTCGCGGGCCGCCAGTGGGACGTCGTGGTGGCGGTGCTGCCGTTCCTGAGCGTGGGCATCCTGATCGCGTTGTGCTCCGGCGGGCTGCTCAACACCCTGACCCTGGGGGACGACCTGGCCAAGGCGCTGGGCCAGAACGTCGCCCGCGCCCGGGTGGTCTCCGGCGTGGCGGTGGTGCTGCTCTGCGGCGCGGCCACCGCGGCCGTCGGCCCGATCGCGTTCGTGGGGCTCGCCGTGCCCCAGGTCGCCCGGATGATCACCGGCCCGGACAACCGCAGGCTGCTGCCGTACTCGCTGCTGCTGGCGCCCGTCCTGGTGCTCGGCGCCGACGTGATCGGGCGGATCATCGCCCGCCCCGGCGAGGTGCAGGTCGGCATCCTGACCGCCGCCATCGGCGCGCCGATCTTCATCGCGCTGGTCCGGGGCCGCAAGGTGGCTCAGCTGTGAGCACCGTGGCGGACGCCGCGGCCTTCGACGTGGGGACACTCGCGCAGACCCGCGCGCGGGGCCGGGTCCGGCGGATCTCGGTGGCGGGCGGCCTGGGTGTCGGCGTCCTCGTGGTGTTCGCGCTGTCGCTGATGGTGGGTGCCGCGGTCATCTCGCTGCCGGACGTCCTGTCCACCCTGGCGGGGCAGGGCAGCCGGAACACGAACTACGTCGTCCTGGAGCTGCGGCTGCCGCGGGCGCTCGCCGCCACCCTGGTCGGGATCGCGTTCGGACTCTCCGGCGCCGTCTTCCAGAACCTGCTGCGCAACCCGCTCGCCAGCCCGGACGTCATCGGCATCTCCACCGGCGCGAGCGCGGCCGCCGTGCTGGGCATCGTCGGGCTCGGGCTGACCGGCCTCGCGATCTCCGGGTTCGCCCTCGCGGGCGCGCTGGGCACCGCGGCCCTGATGTACGCGATCGCCTGGCGCAACGGCGTGTCCGGCTACCGGCTGATCCTGGTCGGCATCGGGCTCTCGGCGCTGCTGCTGTCCGTCGTCAGCTACTTCATGACGAGCGCGCAGGTCACCAACGCCCAGGACGCCCTGATCTGGATCTCCGGCAGCCTGTCGGGGCGCAACTGGAACCAGGTCGTGCCGCTGCTGGTCTCGCTCGTCGTGCTCGTCCCGGTCACCATGGTCCTCGGCCGGGTGCTGGGCGTCCTCGGCCTGGGTGACGACACCGCCCGCGGCCTGGGCGTCCCGGTCGACGGGGTCCGGCTGGGCCTGATCGTCGCCGCGGTCGCGCTGGCGGGCGTGGCCACTGCGGCCACCGGCCCGATCGCGTTCGTGGCCCTGCTGGCCGGGCCCATCGGCCGCGGGCTGGCGCGGGACGGCGGCCCCGCGCTGCTGCCGTCGGCGCTGGTCGGGGCGCTGATCGTGCTGGTCGCCGACTTCCTCGCCCAGCACACGCCGTTCCTGCCGAACCTGCCGGTCGGCGTGCTGACCGGCGCCGTCGGCGCGCCCTACCTGTTGTGGCAGCTCGCCCGCACCAACTCCGGGGGCCAGGGCGGATGACCTCGTCGAGAGCGCAGGAGACCATGACCGACGCTGTGGAGGCGACCGACGCCGTGGAGGCGCTCGCCGCGCTCGAGTCGTCCGACGGACACACCCCGACCCGGCACACCCTCGCCGCGGAGGGGCTGCGGCTCTCCTACGACAAGCAGGAGATCGTCCACGGCATCGACCTGGAGCTGCCGCCCGACAAGGTCACGATGATCATCGGGCCGAACGGCTGCGGCAAGTCCACGACGCTGCGCGGCCTGGCCCGGCTGCTCGACCCCAGCGGCGGCCGGGTGCTGCTCGACGGCGAGGACATCTCGACGATCCCGAACCGGGAGGTCGCGACGATCCTGGGGGTCCTGCCCCAGCACCCCGTCGCGCCGGACGGCATCACGGTGGCCGACCTCGTCGGCCGCGGCCGCTACCCGCACCAGGGCTGGTTCCGGAAGTGGAACGCCGAGGACGACGAGGCCGTCGCCCAGGCGTTGGCCGTCACCCACACCGCGGAGCTGGCCACCCGGGCGGTGGGGAGCCTGTCCGGCGGGCAGCGGCAGCGGGTGTGGATCGCCATGGTCCTCGCGCAGCGCACGGACCTGCTGCTGCTCGACGAGCCCACCACGTTCCTGGACCTGGCCAACCAGGTGGAGCTGCTGGACCTGCTGACCGACCTCAACCGCCGCTCCGGCACGACCATCGCGATCGTGCTGCACGACCTCAACCTCGCCTGCCGCTACGCCGACCACCTGGTCTGCATGAAGGCGGGCGACATCGTCGCCGAGGGCAGCCCGAAGGAGATCGTGACCGCCGAGGTCGTGTCCTCGGTCTTCGGGATGCGGTGCGACGTCCTGATCGACCCCGTCTCCGACACCCCCCTCATCGTGCCGATCGGGCGGCACCACACCACGAAACCGGAGTGAGCACGTCGTGAACAACCCCTTGCGTCGGCTGGCGCTGGCGGCCGTCGCCGCGGCCGTCGGCCTGACCGTGGCCGCGTGCGGCCAGGTCCAGGACTCGTCGACACCGCCGAGCGGCGCCGCCGCGTCCACCTCGGTCGACACCCTGTTCGGTGCGGTCGAGGTCCCCGCGAACCCGCAGCGCGTGGTCGCGCTCGGCTGGTCGGACGCCGAGGCCGCGCTGGCCCTGGGCGTGCAGCCGATCGCCGTCAGCGACTGGCTGGCCTTCGGCGGCAAGGGGGTCGGACCGTGGGCGGAGTCGCTGTCCACCACGTCGCCGACGATCCTGCCGACGCTCGAGCTGAACTACGAGCAGATCTCGGCGCTGAACCCCGACCTGATCCTGAACACCCGCTCGGACAACTCGAAGGAGAAGTTCGACGAGCTGAGCAAGATCGCCCCGACGGTCTCGGCGCCCGCGGGCACCACCATCCAGTACGGGACGACCTGGCAGCAGCAGATGCAGCAGGTCTCCGCCGCGCTGGGCAGGAAGGAGCAGGGGGACGCCCTCATCGCCGAGACGGACGCGGCGTTCTCGGCGGCCCGGACCGCGCACCCGAACTTCGCGGGCAAGACCGTGGGCGTCGGCTCGTTCTTCAGCGACTCCTACGGCGCCTACGTCGACGGCGACTCCCGGGTCGACTTCATGAAGTCGCTCGGGTTCGTGAACAAGCCGGAGATCCAGGCGTTGTCGGACGGGTCCAGCTTCTACGTGCAGGTCGCGCGGGAGAACATCGAGCAGCTCTCCGCGGACACCACGGTGATCTTCCCGATCGGCGGTGACGCGAGCGCCCTGAAGGCCGACCCGGTGCTCAACCAGCTCCCGGTCGCCCAGGCCGGTCACCTGCTGATCATCGACGACCCGGTGCTGGCCAACGCCTTCTCCTCGGGCTCCACCCTGGGCACGAAGTACGCGATCGACCACGCGGTCCCGCTGATCGCGCAGCACACCGCGTCCTGACCCCACACCGCCGCCTGCTCCCCGGTGAACGGCGCGTTCGCTCTCCTCGTGAGCGAACGCGCCGTTCGCCGTCGGAGGACCCGGGGTGATCACCCTTTAGTGAACATCGTTACCGTTATCCTCTCCAACTGAGAGAAGGGGCGGTGCGGTGCGGATCGCGTTCGTCGGCAAGGGCGGTAGTGGCAAGACCACGACGGCGGCCCTGTTCAGCAGGTACACAGCGGGCCTCGGGCGGCCGGTGCTGGCCGTCGACGCGGACATCAACCAGCATCTCGGCGTCGCGCTGGGCGCCGACCCCGCCGCGCCGCCGCCGCGGGCCCTGGGCGGGGACCTGACCTGGCTCAAGGACCACGTGCGCGGGGAGAACCCGCTGCTGCCGTCCGCGGACACCATGATCAAGACGACGCCGCCGGGGCCGGGATCGCGGATGCTGTCCCTCGACCCGTCCGGCGAGCTGCTGCAGCGCTACTCGGCCGTCGCGGGCGGGGTGCGCTACCTCGTCACCGGCGCGTTCGACGAGGCCGACATCGGGGTCTCCTGCTACCACTCCAAGACCGGCGCGGTGGAGCTGTACCTCAACCACCTGCTCGACGGCCCGGGGGAGTACGTCGCGGTCGACATGACCGCGGGGGCGGACGCCTTCGCCTCCGGCCTGTTCACCCGGTTCGACCTCACCGTCCTGGTCTGCGAGCCGACCCGGCGCGGGGTGGGGGTGTTCCGCCAGTACGCCGACTACGCCGCGGAGCACGGCGTCGCGCTGCGGGTGCTGGGCAACAAGGTCACCGACGACTCCGACGTCGCCTACCTGCGAGACGAGGTGGGCGACGCGCTGATCGGCTGCCTGGGTCAGTCCGCGTGGGTGCGGGCCGCCGAGCGCGGCGCCGTCCAGCCCGTCGAGGACCTGGAGCCCGCCAACCGCACCGTGCTGGCGCGGATCCTTGCCGATCTGGACGGCCGCACCCGCGACTGGGCCGCCTATCACCGCGGCACCGTCGAGTTCCACCTGCGCAACGCGAAGTCCTGGGGCGACAAGGCGACCGGAGTCGACCTCGCCGCCCAGGTCCACCCCACGTTCGTCCCCGCCTGAAAGGTCTGAAGAATGTCTCTCGACGTCCCCACCGCCGTCCTCGAGGCCGCCGAGCGCCGCGAGGTGACCGACGAGCAGTTCCTGGCCGTGGTCCGCGACTCGCTGCCCTACGCGTGGGAGGTCGTCTCGGCGGCCGCGGCAGACAACACGGGCGACAAGGCGTTCGGCGAGCACGAGGTCCCGCCGCCGAGCGAGCAGGAGCGCGGGCAGCTGCTCCGGGCGCTGGCCAGCACCAGCATCCGCGGCGCCCTCGAGCGGCACTTCGGCGTGACGCTGGCCTTCCAGAACTGCCACCGCGTCGCCGCCTTCTCCCCGGCACAGGTGGACTCGGAGATCTACCGGGAGTTCATCGGCATCCGCGGCCAGCTCCTCAACCAGTCCCCGGAGCTGCGCGACTGCTGACAGCGGTGAACGGCGCGTTCGCTCACTAGGTGTGAGCCAACGCGCCGTTCGCTCCTCGGGGTCGCGGTGCACGCTCCCCGGCACGCGTTGCGCGAGCGGCGCGTTCGCTCACTAGGTGTGAGCGAACGCGCCGTTCGTCTCCTCGGCGTTCGTCTACTCGGCGAGCAGGCGGTAGATGGTCTTGCGGGCCTCGGTCAGTGCCGCGGTCGCCGTGGTGATCTGCTCGGGGGTGCCCGTGGCGGTCACCTGCGCAGCGGCGGCGTGCAGCTGCGCGAGCTGCTGCCAGAGGACGGCGTCGGGGCCGTCCTCCTCCTCGCCGTCGAACGCGGTCCAGACCTTGTCGATCTCCTCGCGGTTCTCCTCGACGTACGCGGTGCCCGCCTCGGTGAGGTGGACGACGCGCCTGCCGTCGGTCTGCTCGACGCGGACCAGGCCCTCGTCCTCGAGCTGTGACAGCGTGGGGTAGACCGAACCGGGGCTCGGCTTCCAGCGCCCGCCGGAGCGCTCGGCGATCTCCTGGATGATCTCGTAGCCGTGTCGCGGCTGCTCGGAGACCAGGGCGAGGACGGCCAGTCGGACGTCGCCGCGGCCGCGCCGCCCGCGCCCGCCGGGGCCGCGTCGGCCCGGGCCGAAGCCGCGGGGCCCGAAGCCGCCGGGTCCGAAGCCGGGCCCGAACGGGCCGCCCGGGCCGAAGCCGGGGCCGAACCGCGGGCCGCCGCGCCGACGACGTAGGCGGTCGGCCGCGTCCTCGGCGTCGATGTTCACGTTCACCTCGACGTCCGGTGAACCCTCGGCGAAGGGGCCGAAGGGTGGCCGTCGGTGTGGGCCGCCGCGGCGACCGCGCCCGCGCGGACCGCGCGGACCGAAGCCGGGCCCGAAGGAGTCGGGTCCGAAGCCGCCGAAGCGGCCGAAGGGGGTGTTCCAGGTGGGGTTGTCGGCAGACATGTGGGTCTCGCTTCCGTCGTGAGCCTCCTCGGTCGGTAGCTCGTGCCATCACGATATATCGCTATCTATCGGCGATGCAACCCTGAGATCACCCACACGTGTCCTGGTGGTCTGTTTCGCCCGATTCATGAGAAGATGGGCGCGTCCGACGGATCGGGACCGGGGAGGTCGTGTGCTGCGGCTGGTGGCGGCGGTGCTGCTCGTGATCCTGGCGTTCTCCCTGGTCGGCGCGGTCTTCGAGTTCGTGGCCTGGGCCCTGGTCGTGGGCGCCGTGGTGTTCGGCGGCGTCGTCGTGTGGTCGAAGCTCTCCGGTGACGGGCCTCGCACGAGGGAACGGGATTCCGGCATCTCGCGTTGAACCGGACGTGACCACCACTGGGACGTCTCAGAGCCCGCGCGGACTCCGGCAGCGGGCGGCATTCCTCGCCTTGGCGCGCGTGCTCTGGCAGGGGGCCAAGCCCGGCACCCCGAGCCTGGCGGACCGCGCCCGCGCCCTGCCGCGCATGCTCGGTGGGGCGCTGACCGGCCGCTACTCGATCCTCACCAAGGGTCGCATCGGCCTGCTCGTGCTCGCGGTCGCCTATCTGCTCTCACCCGTGGACCTCGTCCCCGAGGCCCTGTTCTCCGTCTTCGGCCTGCTCGACGACGGCGTCGTGGCCCTGTGGCTCGGCGGCGCCCTGCTGGTCGAGACCGAGCGGTTCCTGAACTGGGAGTCCCAGGGGCGGCCCACGGTGGTCGACGGCGAGCTCGCCGGAGCCTGACGGGCGTATCAGGGGACGGCCCAGGCGGCTCTGCTCCACAGCCCACCGGAGTGGAGGTGTCCCATGAGCGCACCGACCCCGACCGAGCCCGTGGCGGCGGCCGCCGCCCTCGCCCCGATGCTGCGCGAGCGTGCCGACGAGGCCGAACGCCGCGCGACCCTCCCGCCCGAGGTGACCGCCGCGGTGGCGGGCGCGGGCCTCTTCCGCCTGATGACCCCGCGCGGGCTCGGCGGGCTGGAACTCCCGCCGCCCACGGTGTTCGAGGTGATCGAGACCGTGGCCCGTGCGGACGGCTCGGCGGGCTGGACGACCATGATCGGCAACTCCGGGATGTTCCTCGCCTGGATGGACCAGGGTCTCGCGGCGGACCTGCTGGGCGGGCACGCCGACCAGGCGATGACCGGGGCGTTCGCCCCGGAGGGGCGCGGGGTCGTCGAGCCCGGCGGCCTGCGCCTGTCCGGCCGGTGGACCTTCAACTCCGGTTGCCCGCACGCGCGGCTCTACTCGGCGGGTCTCATGGCTCTCGACGGCCCCGGCCCGCGGATGGTCGACGGCCGCCCGGACTGGCGCTGGGCGGTCTTCCCCGCCTCGGACGCGGCCATCGTCTCGACCTGGGAGGGGGCGCTCGGGCTGCGCGGCTCGGGGAGCCACGACGTCGTGGTCGACGGTCTGTTGGTTCCCGAGGGCCATACGGTCATGCCCTTCCACGAGCCGCCTGTGGTCGACTCGGCGCTCTACCGGGTGCCGTTCTTCAGCCTGATCAAGATGCTGATGGTCGGCCTGCCGCTGGGCATCGCCCGGCACGCGCTGGATCTCGCGGCCGAGCTGGCCCGCACCAAGGTGCGCTCCGGTCCCGGCCCGCTCGCCGAGGAACAGGACGTCCAGATCCGGCTCGGGCTCGCCGAGGCCGCCGTCCGGTCCGCCCGGGCGTACGTGGTCGACGAGATGGGGGGACTCTGGGCGCGGGCGCAGGCGGGGAGCCGACCCGCCGACGTCGAGCTCGGCCGGTTCACCCTGGCCGTGAACACCGCCATGCAGGCCTCGCTCGCCGCGGTCGACGAGGCCTTCGCGCTCGGGGGCGCTCGCGCGCTCTACGCGGGCGACGAGATCGGCCGCTGCTGGCGGGACCTGCACGCGGCCGCCCAGCACCGGGCCTTCGGCCGGGCCCAGTGGCAGGGCGGGGCCAAGGCGCTGATGGGCCTGGAGGTCGACCGCGCCTGGCTCTGAGCCGGTGTCCGGCCCACGACCCCACGTAGGGTGCGGGCATGCGCGCGATCGTCTGCACCGAGGCCGGCGGGCCGGAGGTCCTCCAGCTGCGAGAGGTGCCCCTCCCCGAGCCGGGGCCGGACGAGGTCCGGGTCCGGGTGGAGGCGGCCGGGGTCAACCCGATCGACTGGAAGACACGGTCGGGGCTGGGGCCCTACGCGTCGTTCGAGGGCAGGCCCTTCACCGTGGGGTGGGACGTGGCGGGCGTGGTGGACACCCCGGGCGGTGTCCTCGCCGTCGGGGAGCCCGTGCTCGGCATGGCCGAGTTCCCGTCGCCGGAGGGGGCCTACGCCGAGTACGTGTGCGTCCCCGAGGCGCAGCTGCGGGCCCGGCCCGAGGGCCTGTCCGTGGTCGAGGCGGCCGCGCTGCCGCTCGCGGGCATGACGGCCTGGCAGTCGCTGATCGACGTCGGCGGGCTGCGGGAGGGACAGCGGGTGCTCGTGCACGCCGCGGCCGGGGGAGTGGGCCACCTGGCGGTGCAGATCGCGAAGGCGCGGGGCGCACACGTGATCGGCACGGCGTCGGGACCCAAGCTGCCGCTGCTGCGCGAGCTGGGCTGCGACGAGGTGGTGGACTACCGCAGCGAGGCCTTCGAGAAGGTCCTCGAGCCCGTCGACCTGGTGTACGACCTCGTCGGCGGCGAGACGACCGTGCGTTCGCTCGATCTCGTCGCCCCCGGCGGGCTGCTGATCTGCCTGCCCACGATCCACGCCGCGGCCGCTCTGGAGGCCGCCGAGGCGCGCGGCGTGCGGGCGTCCGGTGCCTACGTCCGCGCCGCGGGCGGCGGCGGGCTGTCCGAGCTGCTCGACCTGCACGCGCGGGGGCTGCTGCGGATCCTCGTCGACCGCACCTTCCCGCTCGCGCAGGCCGCCGACGCCCACCGCTACGGGGAGGCGGGCGGCACGACCGGGAAGATCGTCCTCACCGTCTGAGGGCTGAAGGCCTGGTCGTCTCCGCCGTCCAGTGCCGCGTCCAGGAAGTCCCGGGCCTCGGCCGCCGCGGCCTCGCCGTCGCCCGCCCGGATCGCCGCGAGCAGGCCCGTGTGGCAGGTGAACGGATGGGCGGCGGCCACCGCCGCGACGCTGGCGTGCACCACCTCGGTCAGCCCGCGGTAGAGCTCGGCGAGCACGGCGTTGTGCGCGGCGGTGAGCACGAGCTGGTGGAACCGCAGGTCCGCGTCGACGAACGCCACCTGCCCCTCGGCCTGCACGCACTCGGCCATCGCGGCCTCGAGGGCGGCCAGGTCCGCGGCCGTGCGATGGCGGGCGGCGAGCCGGGCGCCCTCGGACTCGATCATGCGCCGCACCTCGAGGACCTCGCGCAGCTCGGTGCCCGCGAGCCTGCGCAGCGCCCCGGAGATCTCGCTGGTCGCGCGCACGTAGGTGCCGTCGCCCTGGCGGACCTCGAGGATGCCCGCGTGCGCGAGCGCCCGGACGGCCTCGCGCACGGTGTTCCGGCCGACGCCGAGGGTCGCCGCCAGCTCGGGTTCCGGCGGGATCCGGGTGCCGACCGGCCAGTCCGTGCCCACGACCGCGCGCAGCTGCGCGATCGCCTGGTCCACGAGCCCGGTGCGCCGGGTGGTGGCGAGAGGCATAGCGGATCCTTTCGTCCGAACATCGGATGTCTGACAGACTAGTGGGTATGGCAGTGGGTGAGGCGGGCAGCTCCGGCGTGTCCGAAGGCAAGGTGTTCCCGGAGCTCGCGGGGGAGGCGGCCGCCGAGGGTCGGCTCGCCCGGATCGGACCGTTGCGCGGGACTGTGCTCCTCGCGGTCGGCGTGGTGCTGGCCGCGCTGAACCTGCGGGCGGCGGTGACCAGCGCGTCCTCGCTGCTCGGGGACGTCCGCGGCGGACTCGGGGCCTCGGCCGCCTGGACCAGCCTGCTGACCACCGCACCGACGCTCTGCTTCGCCTTCGCGGGGCTCGCCGCGCCCGCCGTGGCGCGGCGGATCGGCCTGGCGCGGGCCATCGGGTTCGCGTTGGTGGCGCTGGCGCTCGGGCTGGCGGTGCGGGTCTGGGGTGGTCCGGCCGTGATGCTCGGCGGCACGTTCGTCGCGTGCGCCGGGATCGCGTTGGCGAACGTGCTGGTCCCGGTCGTGGTCAAGGAGTCGTTCGCCGGGCGGGTCGGGTTGATGACCGGGCTCTACACCGCGGCGCTGCAGGGCAGCGGTGCCCTCGGCTCGGCCGTGACCCCGGTGCTCGAGGGACCCGCGGGCGGTTGGCGCCAGGCGCTCGTGCTGTGGTCGGGCCTGGCCCTGGTGGCACTCGTGGTGTGGGCGGTCGGCGCCCGTCACCGGACCGCCCCCGCGGGTACGCAGGAGGCTCCGCCCGTGCCCTGGCGGCGGTTGCTGCGCAGCCGCGTGGCGTGGTCGGTGACCGCGTTCATGGGCCTGCAGTCCTTCCTCGCCTACGTCGTGATGGGCTGGCTGCCGGAGATCTACCAGGACGCGGGCCTGTCCAAGGGGGCCGCCGGGGTGATGCTCAGCCTGGCCTCGCTCGTCGCGGTCCCGTTCAGCCTGCTCGTGCCCGCGCTCGCGGCGCGCAGGCGCAGCCAGTCGGGGTGGAACGCCCTCATCGCGGTGCCCCCGATCGTCGGCGCGGTCGGGCTCATGCTGGCGCCCGCCACCCTGCCGTGGCTCTGGGCGCTGCTGCTGGGCTCGGGGTTCACCGCGTTCGGGCTGGCCATGACGGCGATCGCGCTGCGCGCCGTGGGCCCCGAGACCGCCGCCGGGCTGTCCGCGATGGCCCAGGGCTTCGGCTACCTGATCGCCTCCACCGGGCCGATGCTCGTCGGTCTCCTGCACGACGCCACGGGCTCCTGGACCCTCTCGCTGACCGTCCTGGTCGCGGCGCTGGTGGGCCAGCTCCTCGCGGGCGTGGCCGCGGGGCGCCCCCGCGTCGTCTGACACCCGTCCGTGATCCTACGGAGGCGGGCGGGTGGGATCGCGGGGAAGCTGGGCGTCATGACCGGAGTACCGCCCGTGACCGCAGCTCTGCTGCGCGGCCCCCGACGGCTGGTCGGGGCCGTGGCCCTCGTGCTGCTCACCGCCGCGACCTGGCTGCTGTGGTCGGGGTGGGCGGCACTCGCGCCCGGGTTCGAGCGGTTCGCCCCGTGGCAGGTCGCGGGCACCGCGGTCACCGCCGCGGCGCTGGCGATCCTCGCGCCGCGGTGGCTGCCCGCCTGGCTGGTCGGGACCCTGATGCCCGTGGCCTTCACCGCCGCGTGGGGGCTCACGGCCGCGGCGACGGACGACTCGGGGCTGTGGGTGGTCGGCGCGCTGACCGTGCTGGTGGGCGCGGTGGTGGCGGCCGCCGTGCTCGTGCCGCTGGGGGTGGCGTTGCGGCCCGTCCGGCTCCGCGGCCCGCAGGGACTGCTGGGTGCCGGGGACGGTCAGGACCGCGCGAGCGCGGGCAGGTAGCCGCGGGCGTACCCCGTGGCCGTCGGGTGGAAGGCGCCGGGGGAGCCGGGGCCGACGATCCACGGGTCCGCCGAGCAGAGGCCGTGGCCCGCGAAGGCCGGGCGGACGTCCACGAACTCCGCGCCCCACCGCTGCACGCTCTCCGCGAGCTGGGCGTTCAGGACGTCCGCACCCGCGTCGATCCGGTCGCGGCGGGCCTGGGTGAGCGGGCACGAGGTCCCCGCGCCGAACAGGTGCGGGTAGCCGAGCACCACGACCCGCGCCTTCGGGGCCTGCGCCCGCGCGGCCCAGACCACGCCGGCGACCGTCGACGGCACCACGTACCGGGCGATCCGCTCGCCGGCCCGGACGGCCTGGTCGCAGTCCGCGTCCGTGGGTGCCGTCGCGCAGCGGGCGAGCACCGGCCCGAACCCGCTGTCGTTGCCGCCCACCGTGATCGTCACGAGGTCGGTCTCCCGGGACACCGCCCGGACCTGGTCCGCCAGGACGCCCGCGGTGGTGGCGCCGCTGCAGGCGACGAACGTGAAGGACCGGACGCCCTCCCGCGCGGCGTACCGGGCCGGGTAGGAGGCGTCGGTGCGCCCGCACGGGCCCGTGCCCGCGCCGACCCCCGCGGCGTAGGAGTCACCGAGCGCCACGTAGTCGGTCGGTGCGGCCGCGGCCGCCTCCGGGACGACCGCGAGCGCGGCCGCGAGGGCGAGCACGAGCGGGACGACCGTCCGGCGGAGAGCGCGCACCGATCCAGTAGGCCATCGGACGGCCCCGGCCACAACCGCCGAGTGAGCGGCGGGAGCTACCCGACGGCCGTCCGCCCGGCTACCGTGCGAGAGGTGTCGACGCCGACCCGCGCACTTCCCACCGACGGGTTCGTCGCCGTGGTGAAGGCGGACTGCCCCACCTGCCGGCTGGTGGAACCGGTGTTGGCCGCGTTGCCGCAGGTCGCGGTGTTCACCCAGGACGACCCCGACTTCCCGGCCGTGGCCGACCGGCGGGACGACACGGCGTTGGACGTCAGCCTCGCGCTCGAGGTCGAGACCGTCCCGACGCTCGTCCGGTTCGAGGACGGGCGCGAGACCGGACGGATCGTCGGCTGGCTGCGGGAGCAGTGGCAGGACTTCACCGGGGTCCCGGAGCTCGGCGCGGAGCTGCCCGAACACCGCCCCGGCTGCGGCTCGCGGACCCTGGACCCGGACATGGCCGACGCGCTGCTCGTCCGGGCCAAGGAGGGGTCGCTGCGGTCGCGGCGGCTGCAGATCGCCGAGCTCGAGGACGAGCTGGAGGCCCTCTACGACCGCGGGTTCTCCGACGGGCTGCCGGTCGTGCCGCCCACCCCGGTCCGGGTGCTGCGAATGCTCGACGGGACCTCCCGGCGTCCGGACGAGATCGTGGCGGTGGTGCCGCCGAACCTCGTCGAGGTCACGGTGGAGAAGGTGGCGATCAACGCCGTGCTCGCCGGGTGCAGGCCGGAGTACCTGCCGGTCGTGCTGGCCGCGGTCGAGGCCGCGTGCACCGACGAGTTCAACGCGCACGGCCTGCTCGCCACGACGTGGGGCGCCGGTCCCGCCGTCTGCGTGAACGGCCCGGTCCGCGCGGAGATCGGGATGAACTGGGCGGGCAACGCGCTGGGCCAGGGCAACCGCGCCAACGCGACGATCGGGCGCGCGCTGCAGCTGGTGATCCGCAACGTCGGCGGGGGCCGGCCGCAGGAGGTGGACCGCGCCGCGCTCGGACACCCGGGCAAGGTCGGGTTCTGCTTCGCCGAGGACGAGGACGGCTCGCCCTTCGAACCGCTGGCCCAGAGCCGCGGCGTCGCCCCGGGGCGGTCGGCGGTCACCGTGTTCGCCGCCGACGGGCCACGCGGGGTCGCCGACCAGATCTCGCGCACGCCGGAGTCCCTCGCCGGCTCGCTCGCGCAGGCCCTGCGGTCGGTCTGCCACTGGAAGCTGGCGGGCGGGTTCGACGCCTCGCTGGTGCTCAGCCCGGAGCACGGCCGGACCTTCCGGGAGGCGGGCTGGGACCGGGCCCGGCTGCACCGCGAGCTCGACGCGCGGTTGCTGCTGGACCGCGCGGAGATCGCCCGCGGGGCGGGCGGGATCGACGAGGGGATGCCCGGCGGGGGAGCGGACCGACCGCTGCCCAAGTTCCGGCCGGGTGGCTACATGATCATGTACGCCGGTGGCGGCGCCGGGATGTTCTCGGCCGTCATCGGGGGGTGGGCGGGCGGCCCCGGTGGCAGCGCGCCCGTGACGAGGGAGGTCGACCCGTGGCGCTAGAGATCCTGGACCCGACGGACGAGTCGACGGCGGACAGCCGCACCGCCCTGGACCGGCCCGCCTCGCTGGACGGGCTGCGGGTGGGGCTGCTCGACATCTCCAAGGCGCGCGGCGACGTCTTCCTCGACCGGGTGGCGGAGCTGCTGGCCGAGCGGGGGATCACGGTGCGGCGCTACGCCAAACCGACGTTCACCAAGCCGATGCCGCCGGACCTGCGGCGGGAGATCACCACCGAGTGCGACGTCGTCATCGAGGCCCTCGCCGATTGAGGCTCGTGCACGTCGTGCAGTGTGCACGACTTCGCCGCCCTCGAGGGCCGGGGCGTCATCGCGGCCTTCCTCGCGTCCACGGAGTTCGTCGTGGCCGCGGCCGCGCAGGCGTCGGCGCTGGGCTACCGCGCGGTGCCCGCCGTGTTCGTCCCGCACCCGATCCAGGACCGCACGGACGCCGAGCTGCGGGCGCTCGCGGACGCGGCGCTGCCCGAGATCCTCGCCGCGGTGACCCGGTAGCGGGCGCGCCCGGGGGCGCTTGACGACGCACGGATCCCGCGTTCCCGATCTTGTGGCGCGCGTCGCAGAACACCGTTCGTCGCGTCCGCGCCGCGCCGCCCTCGTGGCCCGCGCCACATCGTGGATACGCAGAGCGACGTCTCCGCTGCTCAGAGGCGCGCCGAGCGGGCGGCGATGCCGATCGCTGCGCCGAACGGCAGGCCCGAATGCGGCGTGCCTGCGCCGACACGCCGGGCCTCGGGCTTCCCAGCCGTTCGCCGCGCCGCTCGATCCTCCCGTCTCGCCGGACGCAACGGCGTGGGGTCGACGCCCGGTGGACCGGCTAGCGTCCTCCTCGGATCACGACGAGGTCACGAAGAGGACAGCCGGGTCGACTCCCCCGACCGGCCCGGCTCCGGACCCCCGACCGGAACGTCCGGCCTCGCCCGATCCACGGAAAGGTTGATCGTGGCACGGCATCGCTCCCCCCGGAGCCGTCGCACGATCGCCGGATCCCCGCCGGCCGCCGCACTCGCGGCGCCGGCGGGGGGCGGCGGACTGCGGACGGCGTTCCCCCTCACCGCTCTCGCGACCGGTGCGCTCACCGACCGGTCCCTCCAGTGGCGCATGGCCGCCGTCGTCGCCGCGGGCGGCGTGGTCGCCGCCGCCGGGCAGGCCGCCTACACCGGCGCGCTGCCGGACTTCGAGGCGGGCGCCAACGCCCTCCAGGCCGGCGTCACCGAGCTGGCCGCCACCTTCACCACCGCCCCGGACCCGACCGCGCTCGCCGAGCCCCCGGTGACCGGCCCGGGGATCGCCGAGGTCGCCGAGCTCGGCGGCCGTGCCGTGCGGATCCCGCTGGCCCCGGTCGCCGCCCCGCCCGCCGTCGGCGCCCCGGGCACCGTCACCGGCGCGGACGTGGTCGCGGACGTCGTGAAGGCCGCCGACCTGCACCAGGCCGCCGCGGACGCCGCCCGCAAGGCCGCGGAGGAGGCGGAGGCCGCCCGGCAGGCCGCCGAGGCCGAGGCGAAGCGCCAGGCCGACGAGCTGGCGAGGGTCGGCGCCTCGGCCTCCGCCGCCGGGGGCATCCAGATGCTCGTCGGCCGCGTGAGCAGCGGGTTCGGCCTGCGCGGCGGGGCCTCGCACATGGGGCTGGACATCGCGGCGCCGATCGGCACCCCGATCCACGTGCCGCTCGCGGGCACCGTGATCAGCTCCGGCCCGGCCAGCGGCTTCGGCCTCTGGGTCCGAGTGCAGCACGCGGACGGCACGATCACCACCTACGGCCACATCAACCGGTCGTTCGTGAGCGTCGGTCAGCAGGTGGCCAAGGGCGAGCAGATCGCCGAGGTCGGCAACCGCGGCCAGTCCACCGGCCCGCACCTGCACATCGAGGTCACCACGCCGGGCGGCACGAAGATCAACCCGAAGCCCTGGCTCGACGAGCACGGGATCGGCTACACCTAGCCGCCCTAGCGGTAGGACTCCAGCGCGCGGATCTTGTTGGTGACGTCCAGGGCGGCGACCTTGTAGGCCTCCGAGAGGGTCGGGTAGTTCAGCACCGCGTCGACCAGGTAGTCGACGGTCCCGCCGCACCCCATGATCGCCTGCCCGATGTGCACGAGGTCCGTGGCGTTGGTGCCGAACACGTGCACCCCGAGCAGGGTGCGGTCCTCGGTGCTCACCAGCAGCTTCAGCATCCCGTAGGAGTCGCCGACGATCGCGCCGCGGGCCAGCTCGCGGTAGCGGGACATGCCCACCTCGTACGGAACGGCCTCCTTGGTCAGCTCCGCCTCGGTCTTCCCGACGTAGCTGATCTCCGGGACCGTGTAGATGCCGATCGGCTGCAGCCCGTGCAGCTCCCGGGCCGGCTCGCCGAACGCGTGGTAGGCGGCCAGCCGCCCCTGGTCCATGCTCGTCGCCGCCAGCGCCGGGAAGCCGATCACGTCGCCGACCGCGTAGATGTGCTCGACCTCGGTGCGGTAGTGCTGGTCCACCGAGATCCGCCCGCGCGCGTCCGCGCTCAGGTTCGCCTTGTCGAGGGCGAGCTCGTCGGTCACGCCCTGGCGCCCGGCGGAGTACATCACCATGTCCGCGGGGATCTTCTTCCCACTGGCCAGCGTGGTGATCGTGCCCCGCGCGGTGTTCTCCACGCGGCTCACCTCCTCGCCGAAGCGGAAGGACAGGCCCTGGTCGCGCAGGTGGAACTTCAGCGACTCCACGACCTCGGGATCGCAGAACTCCAGCAGGTTCCCGCGCCGCTCGACGACGGTG
Source organism: Pseudonocardia sp. WMMC193 (assembly GCF_021728735.1). Taxonomy (NCBI): domain Bacteria; kingdom Bacillati; phylum Actinomycetota; class Actinomycetes; order Pseudonocardiales; family Pseudonocardiaceae; genus Pseudonocardia; species Pseudonocardia sp. WMMC193. Next base: position 719,326 of record NZ_JAKKDO010000003.1, read on the forward strand.
ACCTTGGTCCCGAGCGCGGCGAACATGCTGGCGTACTCGATGCCGATCACCCCGGCGCCGACGACGACCATCGAGGTGGGGATGCGGTGCAGCTGCAGCACCGCGTCCGAATCCACCACGTGGTACTCGACGTCGTCGAACTCGACCTCCGGCGGGCGCGCGGGCCGGGTCCCGGTGGCGATGACGATCTTGTCGGCGGTGACGGTGGCGTGGTCCCCGCGGTCCGTGCCCTGCACGGTGACGGTGTGCGGGTCGTCGAAGTGGGCGGTGCCGCCCAGGATGTCGACGTGGTTGCGCAGCAGCTGGTTGCGGATGATCTCCACCTCGCGCCCGACGACGTGCTGGGTGCGTGCCAGCAGGTCCGCGATGGTGATCTCCGACTTGACCCGGTAGCTCGCGCCGTACATCTCGCGCTGTGCGAAGCCCGTCAGGTATAGGACGGCCTCGCGCAGGGTCTTCGACGGGATCGTCCCGGTGTTGACGCAGACGCCGCCCATCATGTCGCGGCGCTCGGCGATCGCCACCCGCTTCCCGAGCTTGGCCGCGGCGATGGCGGCCTTCTGGCCGCCGGGGCCCGAGCCGATCACCAGCAGGTCGTAGTCGTACACCGACCGTCCCTCCGTCCGTCCCGCGCCTCTCGGGAAGCCTCCCCGGCTCCGGGGACGGGGGCAAGCAGACGACGTTACATCTCCGCGACGACCAGACGACCGCCTCCGCGGCGCCCGCCCGCGGTTCCTCCACACCCCGGGTTCCGTGACACCGTTTCGACGGGTTGTCCACAGCCCGCCCGCACCGGTCTGGAGACGGTCCGCGGTCTCGCGCACGGTGGCGCCATGACCTCCTCAGTACCCACCCCTTCAGTACCCACCCCTTCAGTACCCACCCCTTCAGTACCCACCCCTTCAGTACCCACCCCTTCAGTACCCACCCCTTCAGTACCCACCCCCTCAGGACCCACCCCCTCGGCACCCACCCCACCGTCCGTGCCCGACGCCGGGCCCGCCCCCGAACCCGACGCGGTCGTGAGCGTCGGGACCGCCGGTCTGCTCGCCGGTCTGCCCGTGCTCCTCGGGTTCCGCCCGCGGGACTCGTTGGTCGTGGTCGCGTTGGGTGGGGCCACGGGCAGGCGCGTCGGGCTGACGTTGCGCGTCGATCTCCCGCCGCCCGGTGAGGACGCGCTGCGGGCGTCGGTGTGCGCGAGCGCGGCGGTGGCCGTCGCCCGCGAACGGCCCGCGGCGGCCGCGGTGGTCGTGGTCGGGGGCGGACCGGCCCCGGCGCTGGTCGCCGAGGGGTCGCCGCCGCGGGTGGACGTGGCGGCGGAGGCGGTGCTCGCCCTGGCGGACGCCGGGGTCGCCGTGCCCACCGTCGCGTGGGTCGCCGAGCTCGAGCCGGGAGCGCCGTGGTGCTGCTACCCCCTGCAGGGCTGCGGCTGCGCGGGGCGGCTGCCGGACCCGGCGGGGACCGAGCTGGCGGCCACGGCGGTGGCCCAGGGCACCGTGGTCTACCGCTCCCGGGAGGAGCTCGAACACCTCGTCGCCTCCGCCGAGCCCGCCCGGGAGCCCGTCGGGGGTGCCGAGGACCGGGCCGGGGTCCGCGGCGCACCGCGGTGGCCCGCCGAGCCGGAGCACGCGCTGCGGGCCGCGCTGGACGCCGCGTCGGCGAACCGGCTGGTGGTCGACGCGCAGCTGGTCCGGATCATGACCTCGGCGTTCCGGCGTGCGGCGTTCCGGGACCGGTGCCTGAGCGTCTGCACGGGCCCGGACGCCCCGGCGGCCGAGCAGCTCTGGGCCGCGCTCGCGCGCACCTGCCGCGGGCCCGCGGCCGCCGATCCGGCCGTGCTGCTCGCCGTGTGCGCGCTGGCGCGGGGCGCCGGGGCACTCGCCGACATCGCCCTGGAACGGGCGGAGCGGGTCCGGCCGAACCATCGGCTGGCCCGCGACCTGCGGGCCGTCATGGCCGCCGGGTGGGGTCCCGACCGGGTGCGGGCGTGGTTGGCGGGCGAGCTGTGAGCCCGCTGCGCTCAGGCCCCCGCGCGGTCCCGGGTGAAGCGCCAGGCGTCCCCGACCATGTCCTCGAGCGTCCGCACGGGCTTCCAGCCCAGGTCGCTCGCCGCGGCCTCGCTGGAGGCGATCAGCACGGCGGGGTCGCCGGCGCGGCGCGGCGCGGTGGTCGCGGGGATGGGGTGACCCGTCACGGCCCGGCAGGCCTGCACGACCTGCAGCACCGAGTAGCCCGTGCCGCTGCCGAGGTTGTAGATCGCGTGGGTGCCGGGCTGCGCCTTCTGCAGCGCCAGCTGGTGCGCCTCGGCCAGGTCGTCCACGTGGATGTAGTCGCGCACGCAGGTGCCGTCGGGGGTGGGCCAGTCGTCGCCGTACATCGCGACGGACTCGCGGGAGCCGCTCGCGACCTGCAGCACGATCGGGATCAGGTGGGTCTCCACGGCGTGGCGCTCGCCGAAGCGGCCGTGCGCACCCGCGACGTTGAAGTAGCGCAGGCTGACCGCGGCGAGGCCGTGGGCGTGCGCGTAGGAGGTGATCATCGTGTCGATGGCGAGCTTGCTGGCGCCGTAGGGGTTGGTCGGCCGCGTCGGCGCGTCCTCCCGGATCGGGGTCCGCTCCGGCTCGCCGTAGGTGGCGGCGGTCGAGGAGAAGACCAACCGCGGGGTGCCGTGCTCCCGGATGGCCTCGAGCAGCCGGAAGGTGGCCACCACGTTGCCGTCCCAGTAGAGCTCCGGCTTCGCCACCGACTCACCGACCAGGGACTTCGCCGCGAAGTGGAGGACTCCGTCGAAGCCCTCGGCCAGCAGCGGGCCCGCCGCCTCGGACAGCTCGCCCTCGACGAACCGGGCGCCCTCGGGCACCGCGTCCGCGTGGCCGGTCGAGAGGTCGTCGAGCACGACGACCTCGTGCCCCGCCTCGACCAGGTGCGCCGCGTTGACGCTGCCGACATAGCCTGCGCCGCCGGTGACGAGCAGCTTCACGAGGGTCTCCTCTTGTCCGTGGCTCTCGGTGCGGGAACCGTCTCACGACGGCTCCCGCACGGTGCGCGCGGGGCGGCGGGTGCCGAGAGGAACTCGGTGAGGGGCCCGGAGAGGGGCCCGGCGAGGGGCCCGGGGAGGGACTCGGAGCGGCGCGGGCGGCCGGGCTCAGGCCGCGCGGACGAGGACCGCGTGGGCGATCAGCGGGGCCACGGCGGAGGTCTCGCCGTCCGCGGTGACCGGCACGGCGTCCCCGAAGCGGGGGATCCCGCCGACCTCGACGTCTCGACCGGGCACGATGCCGGCCAGCTTGAGCTCGCCCATCAGGTCCGCGTCCACCTGGACGTGCTCGGCGATCCGCCGCACCTCGACGCGGCCGCCGCCGCGGCGGGCGAACTCGTCGAGCCGCTGCAGCCCGACCTCGAGCGTCGGCGGGGCGGTCACCGGGCGCGGGGTGCCGTCCACGCTCTCGCGCAGCTCGTCCAGGCCCGGGATCGGGTTGCCGTAGGGGGAGACCTGCGGGTCGTCGAGCAGCGCGACGAGCTTGCGCTCCACGGCGTCGCTCATCACGTGCTCCCAGCGGCAGGCCTCGGCGTGCACCAGCTCCCACTCGAGCCCGATCACGTCGATCAGCAGGCGCTCGGCCAGCCGGTGCTTGCGCATCACCGCGACCGCGCGGGCGCGTCCGTCGTCGGTCAGCTCCAGGTGCCGGTCGCCCGCGACGACGACGAGCCCGTCGCGCTCCATGCGCGCGACGGTCTGGCTCACGGTCGGACCGCTCTGGCCGAGGCGTTCGGCGATCCGCGCGCGAAGCGGGACGACACCCTCCTCCTCCAGCTCGTAGATGGTCCGGAGGTACATCTCGGTGGTGTCGATGAGATCGTTCACGGCCGGCCCCTTCGTTCGGTAGACCAGTCTAGCGGCGGGCTCGTGCGGGTCGCCGCCGCGGCGGCCGGGCGGGGCCGCGCGTGGTCGTGGATCGCGTGGTCGTGGGTGTCGGCGACCACGGCGCGGGCGGGGCCCGCGGTGATCGACTCGGTGGACTCGGGTGGACAGGAGTGGCGCCGGCCCCGACGGCGGTCGCCGTGGGGTCACCGCGTGGTGGGTGGTGCCGCTCGGGTGGGCCGGCGTGCGTCCCGTGCCGGGCCGAGCACGCCCGAGGGCCCGTCGGCCCCCGCGGGCATCAGCCTGGCGCCCAGGATAGACGGTGCACGGCGGTTCGGGTGGCGGTGCCGACCAGCGCGTCGGACGGTGGCTCGCGGAGGTGGGCGGACCCGGGACGTGCGCCCGTGCGGCCTCGTCCGTGGCCCCCGGGGCGCACTTCGCCTACGGTCCGCAGCATGAGTGCGCGCACCTCGGTGGTCTGGACACCGGAGTTCCTCCGTTACCAGCTCTCGGACGACCACCCGCTGAACCCCGTGCGCCTGGACCTCACCATGCGGCTGGCCCGCGAGCTGGGCGTGCTCGACGGGGTGGAGCTGCTCGAACCCGAGCCCGCGACCGAGGAGGACCTGCTGCGGGTGCACGAGCCGGGGCTGCTCACGGCGGTGCGGTCCGCGCCGGAGATGCCGTTCGACGTCGGGCACGGGCTCGGCACGGACGACAACCCGATCTTCTTCGGGATGCACGAGGCCGCGTCGCTCATCTGCGGGGGCTCGCTGCTCGCGGCGCGCGAGATCGCCGAGGGCCGAGCGGACCGCGCGGTGAACCTCGCGGGCGGGCTGCACCACGCCATGCCGGGGCGCGCGGCGGGCTTCTGCATCTACAACGACTGCGCCGTGGCGATCGCGTGGCTGCTCGAGCAGGGCTACGAGCGGATCGCCTACGTGGACGTCGACGTGCACCACGGGGACGGCGTCCAGGTCGCCTTCTACGACGACCCGCGGGTGATGACGGTGTCGCTGCACCAGCACCCGCTGACGCTGTGGCCGGGCACGGGCTGGCCCGCCGAGCTGGGCAAGGGCCCGGGGGAGGGGTACTCGGTGAACGTGCCGCTCCCCCCGGGCACCCGCGACCAGGGCTGGCTGCGGGCCTTCCACGCCGTGGTGCCGAGCCTGCTGGAGGAGTTCCAGCCGCAGATCCTGGTCAGCGAGTGCGGGGCGGACACCCACTCCGAGGACCCGCTGGCCAACCTGGAGCTGACGGTCGACGGGCACCGCGCCACCTACCAGGCGATGCGCGAGCTGGCCGAGCGCGTCGCGGGCGGGAAGTGGCTGGTCCTCGGCGGCGGCGGGTACTCGCTGTTCCGGGTGGTGCCGCGCTCCTGGACCCACCTGCTCGCCACCGTGCTGGACCGCGACCTCGACCCGGCGACCTCGATCCCCGCGGACTGGACCGCCCACACCACGGGCCTGACCCGCGCCCCGCTGCCGGTCGCGATGACCGACGGCGGGGACCCGACCTTCAGCCCCTGGGGGGACGGCGAGGCGGACCGGGTGGACGCAGGCCTGGTCGACGCCCGCCGCGCGCTGTTCCCCCTCCACGGCCTCGACCCTGACGACCCCCGGGACTGAGCCATGCCGGACACCACCGAGAGCACCCCCGCCGCGACCACCGCCACAGCGACCACTGCCGCCGCGGACGCCGACCCGACCGACCCGGCCGGGCAGGCGAGTCCGGCCTACCCGCGGCACTGGGAGGCGGACATCGTCGCCTCCGACGGCCGGATCGTGCACCTGCGCCCGATCCTCCCGTCGGACGCGGACGCGCTGCTGGCCTTCCACCAGCAGCTCTCCGACCGCACCCGCTACCTGCGCTACTTCGGGCCCTACCCGCGGATCCCCCCGCGCGACCTGGAGCGGTTCGTCACCGTGGACCACGACAAGCGCGTGGCGTTCGTGGCGCTGCTCGGCGACGAGATCATCGCGGTCGGCCGGTACGAGGGCCTGTCCGACCCGAAGGACCCGCAGGCCCCGGTCACCTCCGCCGAGGTGGCGTTCGTGGTGCGGGACGACCACCAGGGCCGCGGGCTCGGGTCGATCCTGCTGGAGCACCTCGCCGCGGCGGCGCGGGAGAAGGGCCTCGACCGGTTCGAGGCCGAGGTGCTGGTCGAGAACCACACGATGGTCCGCGTCTTCCGCGAGGCGGGCTACCAGGTGCGGCGGGCGTTCGCGGAGGGCGTGCTGCACCTGGAGTTCGACATCGACCCCACCGAGCGCTCGCTCGCGGTGCGGGACTCGCGCGAGCAGGCCGCCGAGGCGCGCAGCGTGACCAACGTGCTGCACCCGACGTCCGTCGCGGTGATCGGGGCGAGCACCGACCCCTCCAAGGTCGGCCACGCGGTGCTGGCGAACCTGTTGCGCGCCAACTTCTCCGGGCCGGTCTACCCGGTGAACCCGGACGCCCGCTCGGTGCGCGGTGTGCGCGCCTACGCCTCGGTGACGGACATCCCCGACCCGGTGGACCTCGCCGTCGTCGCGATCCCGGCGGCCGGCGTCGACGAGGTCATGGACTCGTGTCTGGAGAAGGGCGTCAAGGCGCTCGTGGTCGTCAGCTCCGGGTTCGCGGACGCGGGCGCGGACGGCACCAGCGCCGAGCGCAAGCTGGTCACCGAGGCCCGCGCCCACGGCATGCGGGTCATCGGCCCGAACGCCCTCGGCGTGGCGAACCTCGACGACGGGGTGCGGCTCAACGCCACCCTCGCCCCGGACCTGCCGAGCCGCGGCCGGGTCGGCTTCTTCTGCCAGTCCGGCGCGCTGGGCACCGCGATCCTGGCCAGCGCGCAGTCGCGGGGCCTGGGGCTGTCCACGTTCGTCAGCGCGGGCAACCGGGCGGACGTCTCGGCGAACGACCTGCTGCAGTACTGGCAGACGGACACGGCCACGGACGTCGTGCTGCTGTACCTGGAGACCTTCGGCAACCCGCGCAAGTTCGGCAGGCTCGCCCGGCGGCTGGCCCGCAGCAAGCCGGTGGTCGCGGTCAAGTCCGGCCGCAACACCTCGCCCGCCCGGCTGCGGGAGGCCGCGGTCCCGATCGACGACGCGAGCGTGCGCGCGCTGTTCGAGCAGTCCGGCGTCATCCGCGTGGAGACGATCGCCCAGCTCTTCGACACCGCGCTGCTGCTGGCCTACCAGCCGCTGCCGCGCGGGCGGCGGGTCGCGGTCGTCGGCAACTCCACGGCGCTGAACGTCCTGGTCACGGACGCGTTGATCGACGAGGGCATGACGGCGGCGGCCGACCCGGTGGACGTCGGCGCGGCGGCCACGCCGGAGGAGTTCGGGGTGGCGGTGGAGCGCGCGCTCGCCGCGGACGGCGCGGACGCGGCGGACGCGCTGGTCGTGGTGTTCGTGCCGCCGATCGCGACCCCGGGCCTGGAGTACGCGCGGGTGCTGCGCGAGACCTCGGCCAAGGCGGACAAGCCGGTGGTCGCGGTCTTCCTCGCCGTCGAGGGCGTGCCCGCCGAGCTGGCCCAGCCGCTGCCGGACGGCACGCCGGGGCCGGGGTCGGTGCCGTCGTACGCCAGCCCCGAGCGCGCGGTGCAGGCGCTGTCCCGGGTGGCCCGGTACGCGGACTGGCGCGAGCAGCCGATGGGTGAGCTGGTGCGGCCCGAGGGCATCGACCTCGAGGCGGCGCGGGAGGTCGTCGATCGGCTCGGCGTGGGGGACTGGGCGGCGGCCGGGGAGCGGGCGCTGACCGACGCCGAGGCCGTGGAGCTGCTGGCCTGCTTCGGGATCAGCCTCGTCGAGTTCCGCCTCGTGGAGGGCGAGATCGCCGTGGCGAAGGCGGCGAAGGAGCTCGGCTACCCGATCGCGCTCAAGGCGGTGGGGGACCGCTGGCGGCACCGCACCGACCTGGTGGGGGTGCGGCTGGACCTGGGCTCGGAGGCCGCGGTGCTGCGCGCCTACGCGGAGCTGATGAAGGTCACCGGCAAGTCCGAGGTCTACGTGCAGCGGATGGCGCCGAAGGGGCCGTCGTGCGTGATGGAGGTGGCGGAGGACCCGTCGTTCGGCTCACTGCTGTCCTTCGGGCTGTCCGGCATGGCCACCCAGCTGCTCGACGACCGCGCCTACCGGGTCGTCCCGCTCACCCGCGAGGACGCGGCCGCGCTGGTCCGCGCGCCGCGGGCGGCACCGCTGCTCACCGGCTACCGCGGCGGCGAACCCGCCCGGCTCGACGCCCTGGAGGACCTGGCCCTGCGGGTCGGGGCCATGGCCGAGGAGCTGCCGGAGGTGCGCTCGCTGGCCCTGGACCCGGTGCTGGCGAGCCCGGAGGGCGCCTTCGTCACCGGCGCGAGAGTGGTCCTGGGCCCACCCCCGACGCGGGACGACCAGGGCCCCAGACGCCTCCGCTGAGCCCGCCGTCGAGCCGACCGCATCGTGGCGCCACAACTGTCGGATCCGGGGTCGGAAACGGCAGTCGTGGCTCCACGATGCGAACCGGCTGCGGGGCTCAGGTGCGGAAGGTGACCTGCAGGGTGGGGGTGCTGGTCTCGGCGAAGAAGTCGTTGCCCTTGTCGTCGACCACGACGAAGGCGGGGAAGTCCTCGACCTCGATCCGCCAGACCGCCTCCATGCCGAGCTCCGGGTACTCCAGCACGTCGACCTTGCGGATGCAGTCCTGCGCGAGCCGGGCCGCGGGGCCGCCGATGGAGCCCAGGTAGAAGCCGCCGTTCGCGGCGCACGAGTCGGTGACCTGCGTGGACCGGTTGCCCTTGGCCAGCATCACCAGCGACCCGCCCGCCTCCTGGAACTGCTTCACGTAGGAGTCCATGCGGCCCGCGGTGGTGGGGCCGAAGGAGCCCGACGCGTAGCCCTCGGGCGTCTTGGCGGGCCCGGCGTAGTAGACCGGGTGGTCCTTGAGGTACTGCGGCATCTCCTCGCCCGCGTCGAGCCGTTCGGCGATCTTCGCGTGCGCGATGTCGCGGGCCACGACCAGCGGCCCGGTCAGCGACACCCGGGTCTTCACCGACAGCGAGGACAGCAGGGCGCGGATCTCCGACATCGGCCGGGTGAGGTCGACCTGCACGACGTCCCCGGCCTCCTCGAGGTCGGCGTGCTCGACCTCGGGCAGGTACTTCGCCGGGTCGAACTCGAGCTGCTCGAGGTACACGCCGTCGGCGGTGATCTTGGCCTTGGCCTGGCGGTCCGCGGAGCACGAGACGGCGATGCCGACGGGCAGCGAGGCGCCGTGGCGCGGCAGCCGGATCACCCGGACGTCGTGGCAGAAGTACTTGCCGCCGAACTGCGCGCCGATGCCGAAGTCGCGGGTCAGCTCCAGGATCTGCTGCTCGAGCTCGGGGTCCCGGATCGCGTGGCCCAAGTCCGAGCCCTCCGTCGGCAGGGTGTCGAGGTACCGCGCCGAGGCGAGCTTGGCGACCTTGAGGGTGTACTCCGCCGACATCCCGCCCACGACGACGGCGAGGTGGTACGGCGGGCACGCGGCGGTGCCCAGCGAGCGCAGCTTCTCGTCGAGGAACGCGGCCAGCTTCTTGGGGTTCAGCAGCGCCTTCGTCTCCTGGTAGAGGAAGGTCTTGTTGGCCGAGCCCCCGCCCTTGGCCATCACCAGGAACTCGTAGGAGGGCTTCCGGCCCGGCTTCGAGTACAGCTCGACCTGCGCGGGCAGGTTGGTGCCGGTGTTGCGCTCGTCCCAGAACGACAGCGGGGCCATCTGCGAGTACCGCAGGTTGAGCTGGTCGTAGGCCTCGTAGACGCCGCGGGAGATGGCCTCCTCGTCGTCCCCGCCGGTGAGGACCGTCTCGGTCTTCTTGGCGACGACGATCGCGGTGCCGGTGTCCTGGCACATCGGCAGCACGCCGCCTGCGGACACGCACGCGTTCTTCAGCAGGTCGGTGGCCACGAAGCGGTCGTTCCCGGAGGCCTCGGGATCGTCGATGATCGCGCGGAGCTGGGCCAGGTGGGAGGGCCGCAGGTGGTGCTGGATGTCCTTGACGGCCTCGCGGACGAGACCGGTGATCGTGGTGGGGTCGATCTCGAGGAACGTCCGACCGGCAGCCTCGACGACCTTCCCGGCGGGGAGGTCGAGCTCGCGGTACTCGGTCGTGTCGTCCCCGAGCGGAAGCACGTCGGTGTGGTGGAACTCGGGCATGGGAGGACGCTACCCCCGGGCGGGCGGCGACCGGGCGTGATCTCCGGCGCCGGAACAAGCGGAGGACCCACCGTTTCCGGGGTAGGGTGGTTCCCATGCCTGGATCCATCCTGGGAACCTCGGTGCGCAGGGTCGAAGACCCCGAGCTCCTGACCGGCGCCACCACCTACGTCGGCAACCTGGCTGCGGCGCGCACGGACGTGCTGCACGCGGTGTTCGTCCGCTCGCCGGTGGCGCACGCGCTGATCGAGGGGATCGACACGGCGGCGGCCGCCGGGGCGGACGGCGTCGTCGGCGTCTTCACCGCCGCCGACCTGGACCTGCCGCCACACCACGGCCTGGTGGTGCTCAACCCGGGCACCCCGCGCCCGCCGCTGGCCACCGACCGGGTGCGCTTCGTGGGGGAGGCGGTGGCCCTGGTCGTCGCCGGGACCCGCGCGCAGGCCGTCGACGCCGCCGAGCTGGTGGAGGTCGACTACGACCCGCTGCCCGCGGTCGTCGACCCGGAGGCGGCGCTGGCGCCGGACGCCGAGCTGCAGTTCCCCGAGCTGGGCTCGAACGTCGCGGCCGGGCTCCGCGCGCCGGACAGCGCGGCGGCGCTGGAGGGCGCCGAGGTCGTCGTCCGGGCGCGGATGGTCAACCAGCGCCTCGCCGTGGTGCCGATGGAGGGCAACGCGATCCTGGCCGACCCGACGACCGGCGCGGACCTCCCGCTCACCGTGCACGTCTCCACCCAGATGCCGCACGGCTTCCGGAACCAGCTGGCCGGCCTGTTCGGCCTCGAGCCGGAGCGGGTGCGGGTGATCGCGCCCCACGTCGGCGGCGGGTTCGGCGGCAAGGCCGGGGTGCTCGCCGAGCACACCGCCACGGTCGCGGCCGCCCGCGCGCTCGGTCGGCCGGTGGCGTGGGTCGAGACGCGCAGCGAGAACCTGCTGTCCATGCCGCACGGCCGCGGCCAGATCGCCTACTACGAGCTGGGCCTGACCCGGGACGGTCGGATGACCGGCCTGCGCTGCCGCGTGATCGGGGACGCGGGCGCCTACTCCGGCTTCGGCGGGGCCCTGGCGCTCCACCAGACCTACACGATGGCGCCGGGCGTCTACGACATCCCGAAGGTCGGCTACGACGCCGTCTCGGCGATGACCACGACCACCCCGATGGGGGCGTTCCGCGGGGCCGGGCGGCCCGAGGCCGCGGCCCACCTGGAGCGGCTGGTCGACATCGCGGCGGCCGAGCTGGGCCTGGACCCGATCGAGCTGCGCCGCCGCAACCTGCTCGACCCCGCGGCGTTCCCGCTGGTCACGCCGGTCGGTGCGCACTACGACGTCGGCGACTACGACCTGCCGCTGCGCGAGGCGCTGCGGCTCGGCGACTACGAGAAGCTCCGCGAGGAACAGGCGAGCAGGCGCGAGGCGAAGGACCCGGTGCAGCTCGGGATCGGGCTCGCCGTCTACGTGGAGATCACCGCGGGCGGCGGGGGGAGCGAGTACGGCTCGGTCCGGGTGCATCCGGACGGGACGGCCACGGTCCAGGCGGGCACGTCCGCGCACGGGCAGGGCCACGCGACGGCGTTCGCGATGCTCGTGTCCGACCGCCTCGGCATTCCGATGGACCGCATCCGCTACGAGCAGTCGGACACCGCGAGCGTGCCCCGCGGCGGCGGCACCGGCGGCTCGCGGTCCCTGCAGATGGGCGGGTCCGCGGTGCGGGTCGCCGCGGACGACGTCCGGGAGCAGGCCCTGCGGCGGGCCGCGGCGCTGCTGGAGGCCGACCCCGCGGACGTCGAGCTGACCGAGGGCGTGTTCGGCGTGACGGGCGTGCCCACCTCGACCGTGAGCTGGGCGCAGGTGCTGGCCGAGGGCGAGATCGTCGCGGGCGCCGACGAGAAGCAGGCGGGCCCGACCTTCCCGTTCGGCGCGCACCTGTCGGTGGTCGAGGTCGACACCGAGACCGGGCGGGTCACCCCGCGCACCCACCTCGCCGTCGACGACTGCGGGCGGGTGCTGAACCCGCTGCTCGTCGAGGGGCAGCAGCACGGCGGGCTGGCGCAGGGCATCGCGCAGGCGCTGTTCGAGGAGGTGCTGTTCGACGCGGACGGCAACCCCACCACGGCCACGCTCGCGGACTACCACATCCCCACCGCGGCGGACCTGTTCTCGTTCGACGCCGTGACGACCGAGACGCCCACCCACATGAACGTGCTGGGCGCCAAGGGGATCGGGGAGTCCGCGACCATCGGCTCCACCCCGGCCGTGCAGAACGCGATCATCGACGCCCTGGCGCCCTTCGGCGTCCGGCACATCGACCTGCCCTGCACGCCGGAGCGGATCTGGCGGGCGGTGCAGGCCGGGGCGACCGACCCGTGGCGCGAGCCGCCCGCGCCGGTCGCGGCGCTGCTGACCCGGCTCCCCGTCCGCGGCGGGGACGTCGAGGACGAGAGCGGCGCGATCTGACGCGGCGTCCTCGCCTTTCGGAGGGTGCGCTCACCCCCTCGCGGGACCAGAGTATGACGCAGGTCACGCGAGGGGAGTCGGGCATGGACGCCATCGACCGGGTGCTGCAGGAGGCCGTCGAGGCGGGGGTGGTGCCGCACGTGGCCGCCATCGCCGCCGACCGGGACGGGACCGTGTACGAGGGGTCGGCGGGCGGCGTCTCGACCGACACCACGTTCCGGATCATGTCGATGACCAAGATGGTCGCGACCACGGCGGCGTTGCAGCAGGTCGAGCAGGGCAGGCTGAACCTCGACGCCCCCGTGGACGACTACTGCCCGTCCTTCCGGGACGTCCAGGTCCTGACCGGGTTCGACGGCGACGAGCCCATCCTGAAGCCGCCCGCGACCCGGGCGACGGTCCGCCAGCTCGTCACGCACACGACCGGGCTCGGCTACTGGTTCTGGAACGCGGACGTCCTGGCCTGGGAGACCGCCACCGGCACGCCGAACGTGCTCTCCGGCTCGGAGGTGATCTTCACCGCGCCGATGGTGGCGGAGCCGGGGTCGCAGTACGTCTACGGCATCAACACCGACTGGCTGGGCAAGGTCGTCGAGGCGGCGAGCGGGGACACCCTGGACGTCGCGGTGAAAGAGGGCATCACCGGCCCGCTGGGCATGGACCGGACCACGTTCGCGCCCACCTCCGAGGCGCTCGCCGCGGCGGTCCCGATCCACGTGAAGGGGGACGACGGGTGGGTCGCCACGGACGTCGAGCTCAGCCGGGACCCGGAGTACTACGCGGGCGGGCACGGCCTGTACTCCACGCCGCGGGACTACATCCGCTTCGAACGGGCGCTGCTGCGCGGCGGGGAGCTCGACGGGCAGCGGATCCTGCGCGAGTCCACGGTGGCCGAGGCCTTCACCAACCAGATCGGGGACCTGGACTTCCCGGCGGTCATCCCGACGGCCGACCCGGCGTCGGCGTGCACGTTCGAGGTCCCGCCCGGGATGAAGTGGGGGCTCGGGCTGCTGCTGAACCCCGAGGACGAGCCGGGGCGGCGCCGGGCCTGGTCGGGTTCCTGGGCGGGTCTGTGCAACACCCACTTCTGGGTCGATCCCACGACGGGGGTCTGCGCGTCGATCTACAGCAACTTCCTGCCGTTCGCCACGCCCGAGGCGATGGCGCTCTACGCCGACTTCGAGAGAGCGCTTTACGCCTCACTCTGACCCCCGAGGCTGAAATCCCGCAGCCGGTGCCGCAGACTCGTCGCGTGACGCGAGAAACCACCACGGGGTGCGCCCGATGAGGTTGGCGACGATTCGGACGGCGGCGGGCACCCGAGCCGTCCGGGTGGACGAGACGACCGCGACCGAGACCGGCGAGGCGGACCTGCGGGCGCTGCTCGCCCGCCCGGACTGGCGGGCCCACGCCGAGGCGGCGGCGGGCCCGTCGCACGCCGTGGCGGGCCTGGACTACGCGCCGCTGGTGCCCAGCCCGGAGAAGATCATCTGTGTCGGCCTGAACTACCGCGACCACGTCCTGGAGATGGGCAACGAGCTGCCCGCCTACCCGACGGTGTTCGCGAAGTACGCCCCGGCGCTCATCGGCGCCTACGACGAGATCGAGCTGCCGACGGTCTCCGAGCAGGTGGACTACGAGGCCGAGCTGACCATCGTGATCGGGCAGCCGGTGCGCCACGCGGACGACGCCGCGGCGGAGGCGGCGATCGCCGGGTACACCGTGCTGAACGACGTGAGCGTGCGGGACTACCAGAACCGCACCAAGCAGTTCCTGCAGGGCAAGACGTTCGAGCACTCCACCCCGCTGGGGCCGGTGCTGGTCACCCCGGACGAGTTGCCTGCGGGCGGCTGGGCGATCTCCAGCACGCTCGACGGCGAGGTCATGCAGTCCTCCAGCACCGACCAGCTCGTGTTCGGCGCGATCGAGCTCGTGAAGTACCTGTCGGTGATCGTCACCCTGAACCCGGGCGACGTGATCGCGACCGGCACGCCCGGCGGTGTCGGGCACGCCCGCAAGCCCCCGCGCTATCTCACCGACGGCGCGGAGATCGTCGTCGCCGTCGAGGGGATCGGGGAGTGCCGCAACGTGTGCCGGTCGGCGAAGTGACGCGCACCCTCAAGCTGTCCCTGGACTGGGCCGGGGACGGCGCGGCGCACCTGCGCGGGCTCATGGACCGGATGGGCGACGAGGCGTTCGGCAAGCCGTCCGCCCTGCCGGGATGGACCCGCGCGCACGTGCTGACCCACGTCGCGCGCAACGCCGACGGGCTGATGAACCTGCTGCAGTGGGCCCGCACCGGCGTGGAGACCCCCGCCTACGCCTCCCGCGAGGCGCGGGCCGCGGACATCGAGGCGGGCGCGCAGCGTGAACCCGCGGCGATCCGCGAGGACGTGGTGGCGACCTCGGACCGGCTGGCCCAGGTCGTCAAGGCGATGCCCAAGGAGGCCTGGACCGCCTCGGTCCGCAACTCCCAGGGGCTCGAGGTCCCGGCCACGGAGATCGCCTGGATGCGCGCTCGCGAGATGTGGATCCATTCGGTGGACCTCGACGTGGGCGCGTCCTTCGAGGACTTCCCGCGGCCGATGCTGTGCGAGCTCGTCGGGGACGTCGTCGGCATGCTGGCGGACCGCGACGGCGTGCCCGGGGCACGGCTGGTCGCCTCGGACGACCCGGAGAAGGGCTGGACGCTCGCCGACGGCCGGGTCACGGTCGAGGGGCCGGTGGCCGACCTGGCCGCCTGGGTCTCCGGCCGCGGCCGCTCCCGCGCCCTGCGGGCCCACACGGTCGAGGGCGAGCGCACCACGCCGCCCGACCTCCCGGCCTGGCTGTAGTGCCCCGTACGGGGCGCTAGCGTCCGTTCTGTCGGGACTCCAGCGCGTCGAGCCGGGTCAGGGCCTCGTCCAGGCGCGCGTGGAGGACGGCGATCTCCGCGGAGAGCAGGGCCACGGTGCCCGGGTCCTCGGCGGGCGGTGTCGCGGCGGGCGCCTCGACCGGGGGGCCGTCGAGCAGCACCCGGCTCACCTGGGCCAGCTCGCCGAACCGGGCCGGGTCCAGCGTGGGTCGGCCCGCCCCGCAGCGGGCACAGACCGGGAGCAGCTTGCGCCAGCCCACGGTGCCCGCGCCGGAGTCGGCGAGCTGGCCGGCCGCACGGCCGCACTCGCACCGCCCGATCCGGACCGCGGTGACCCGCTGCCGGGCGTAGCGCAGGCCGCGCTCGTAGCGGCGGTAGCGGCCCGACGCGGCGATCTCGAGGAGCACGGCGTTGCGGTGGTCCGGCTCGCAGGCCAGGTCCCGCGCCGCGGCGATGTCGTGGAAACAGTAGAACCCGCAGTCGCACCAGCGTGAGGGGCAGGCGTGCCGTGAGCCGTGGGCGCACAGCGCGTCGTCCACCGCGCGGTAGACGTGCGCCCTGCCGAGGGTCACCCCGCTGAACCCGCACGCGCGGCCGTCGGCCGCGAGCATCGGGTAGGCGAGCTTGAACCCCGGCAGGGGCTCGTCGGAGTGTTCGCGCGGGCCCCGGGCGAACGGACCGCCCATCCCCGGTCGGCCTAGGCTCGGACCGGCTGCTCGGCCGGGACGTTCTCGATCTCGGCGACCGCGGCGGCCGTGACGACCGGGGTCCGGTCCACGGCCCGCTCGGACGGCTCTCTCGTCTCGGCCAGCCGTTCGGCCTCGCGGTCGACGGCCACGCCCTCCGCCAGCTTCCTGCCCAACCTCATGACGCCTCCCGATACTCGGTGACACGCTCGCGTACCAGGGTGATCCCGTGGGCCGCGGATGTCCAGAGGAGGGTGTGACGACCCTGTTTCAGCACGGGTCCGCGCGGGTGTAGCAGGGCAGCGGCGGCTCGCCGTTGACCGGCGCGCCCGTGACGTTCTGGGCCGCGAGCACCGCTGCGGTGCCCCGCTCCTGCGGGCCGGGCTGGATCTCCACCGGCCGGGCGTCCCCGCAGGTGGCGGGCGGGATGCGGGTCGGGTCCACGGGCCCCGGGTTGCGCAGCGCGTCGACCGCCAGGGCGAGGGAGACGGCGTCGGACAGCCCGAGGGACAGGTGCTCGACCTCGCGGCCCGGGCAGACCTGCTGCACGGTCGTCGACACCACGCCGGGCAGCGCGGCCGCGGCGGGCGGGACCGTGGTGTCCAGGTCCGAGGTGATCACGGAGTAGTCGATCCCCGGGAAGGTCGCGGCGCCGGAGTCCAACGCCTGGAAGAACGGCGAGCCCGCGGCCAGCTGCCAGTCCGCCGCCGAGCAGCCCGCCGAACAGAGCGGCAGGCCGCCGTTGGGGGTCCCGAGCAGCACGACGTCCGACACCTGGTCGCGCAGGTCCGGCCAGAACCGCAGGGCCCACCGCGCCGCGATCCCGCCCTCGCCGAACGCGACGACCGCGACCTTGCGTTCGGTGTCCGCCGCGATGGTCCGGATCGCGTGGGCGACGTACTCGGCGCGGACGGCGACGTCTCCGGTGTTGCGGTCGGGCGCGGTGGAGTAGCAGGAGCGGAAGCCCTCCGCGGTGAGCAGCGGCCGCACCCCCCAGTCGAACGAGGTGGCGGGGTCGGCGCCCGTCCCGGACAGCAGCAGCGCGGTGTCCCTGCTCGCGCGGGTGGCACGCGTGCAGGCCACGCTCGCGTCGAGCTCCGCCGCGGGGACGGTGAGCGCGGGACCGGGCCGGTCGACCGGCGCCCAGGCCACCGGGGGCGCGGGTGCGGGCGTGACCACGGGGGCCGCGGACCGCACGGCCATCCCGCGCACGGCCGCGAACACCCCGATCACCAGCACGAGCACGATCGCGACGGCAGCGCCGATCCGCAGGGCACCACTGTTCACCCGGGCAGTAAGTCAGCTCCGGCCGCTACTGTCCAGCAGTGCTTCCCGATCTCACGGCGATCCGCACCGAGTTCGCGCTGCCGGACGGCTTCCCCCCGGAGGTGCTGGCCGAGGCCGAGCGGGCGGCGGCCGGGGCGGCGGCGGGGGAGCGGTTCGACGCCACCGACGTCCCGCTCGTGACCATCGACCCGCCCGGCTCCAAGGACCTCGACCAGGCGGTCGGCATCACCCGCTCCGCGCGCGGCTTCACCGTGCACTACGCGATCGCCGACCTCGGCGCCGTGGTCGCGCCCGGGGGCGCGCTCGACGCCGAGGTCCGCCGCCGGGGCCAGACCGTCTACCTCCCGGACGGCGCGGTCCCCCTGCACCCGCCGGTGCTCTCCGAGGCGGCCGCCAGCCTGCTCCCGGACGGCCCGCGCCCGGCGGTGCTGTGGCGCCTCGAGCTCGACGCGCAGGGCGAGACCGTCTCCGTCGACGTCCGACGGGCGCTCGTCCGGTCGGTCGCGCGGCTGGACTACGCGGGCGTCCAGGCGGACGTCGACGCGGGCCGGGTCCACCCGGCCATCGCCCCGCTGCCCGAGCTCGGCCCGCTGCGCCGGGAGCTCGCCGTCGCGCGCGGGGCGGTGGAGCTGGAGCTGCCGGAACAGGAGGTCGTGCCGGACGGGGCGGGCGGCTGGACCGTCCGGATCCGGCACCGGACCGTGGTCGAGGACTGGAACGCCGAGATCTCCCTGCTCACCGGCATGAGCGCGGCGCGGATGATGCTCGACGCCGGCGTCGGGATCCTGCGCACGCTGCCCGCCCCCGAGGCGGAGGCGGTCGCGGAGCTGCGCCGCACGGCGCTCGCGCTCGGCGTCGAGTGGCCCGCGGGCGCGACCCCGGCGCGGGTCCTCGCCGGCCTCACCCACGCCGACCAGGAGCCGCGCATGCTCGCGCTGCGCCGGGCGGCCACCACGCTGCTGCGCGGCGCCGCCTACGAGTCGTTCGGCCCCGGCGTCGCACCGCCCGCGGACCCGGGGCACGGCGGCATCGGCGCACCGTACGCCCACGTCACGGCGCCGTTGCGGCGGTTGGTGGACCGGTTCGGCGCCGAGGTGTGTCTCGCGGTGGCGGCGGGGGAGGAGATCCCCGCGTGGCTCGCGGAGGCCCTGCCCGTGCTCCCGGAGCTGATGAGCGCGTCGGACCGGGTGGCGAACGCCGTGTCGCGGGCCTGCATCGACCGCACCGAGGCCGCCGTCCTGGCCGACCGGGTGGGGCGGGAGTTCTCGGTCGTCGTGCTGCGTGCGGACCCGGGTGAGGTGTTCCTGCCGGACCCGCCGGTCATCGCGCGGTGCAGCGGCACCCTGCGCCCGGCGGAGGTCGCGACCGTGCGGCTGGAGGAGGCCGACCCGACGACCGGAACGGTGAGGTTCGCCTCTCCTTAGTGTCACGCCGGCCCGAGTAGTGTCCTCCGGCGGCGCACGGGACAGGAGGACACGGGTGACGCGACTGCGGTACGGGATCGAGCACGAGCTGGCGTTCCGGCACCCCGACGGCTCGTTCGCGGACTTCACCAACACCCCGTTCGACCTGCTGCAGGGCATCGTCGACGCGCTGCCCGAGGATCCCGCCGACTACCCCGACCTGCGGATCGGGGACCAGGGGATCAAGCGCAAGCGGTGGTACGTCGAAGGGTTCGAGCGCTTCGACGAGGCGGGCGCGCTGCTGCGCTGCGACCCCAAGGGGATCGAGGTGCGCACCCGCATCCACGACACCGTGGAGGAGGCCGTCGCGGCGCTCACCGCGGACGTCGCGGCCCTGGAGGAGCTCGCCCGCACCCGCGGGCTGCAGCCGTGGGTGACGGGGTTCAACCCGGTCCGCTCGAGCTACCCGATCACGCCGCCGTACAACGCGTGGGAGCGCGCCCACCGGATCGGCTCCCCGGAGGAACGGACCGCGCACCTGCACATGGTCACGCACGGGCCCGACCTCAACCTGTCCGTCGCCGGGCTGGACGGTCCGGACCTGGTCGACGCGGGCGCGAAGCTGACCCACTACTCGCCCTGGATCGTCCCCTTCTCGTTCTCCTCGCCCTTCCGGGACGGTGTGGCGTGGGGCGGTCTGTCCGCCCGGACGGCGGTGCGGACCGGCGCGCGGCCCGCGGCGATGGTGTTCCTGGCGCCCGGATCGCCCCACCTGCGCGCCACCGACCCGTCGCTCACCCAGCCCGCGCGGCTGGCGGCAGAGGTCGGCCGGATCGAGTTCAAGGCCTGCGACGCCTGCCCCGACCCGGCCCTCTACGGCGAGCTGCTCAGCCTGCTCACCGGCCTCGTCCTGGACGACACCCTGCCCGGGCGGGCCCTGGTGCCGGACGCCGCGGCCCACCGCCACGTCGCCGTCTCCGGGCTCGCCGACCCGGACACCCACGCCCGGGCCGGCGAGCTGCTGGCGGCCGCGGAGCGGGCGCTGGCGGGGCGGCCCGCCGACCTGGCCCGGCTCAGCGGGCTGCGCGGTCGGTGGGAACGGCGCGACTGTCCCGCCGTGGCGATGCTGGAACGGTCCCGCGTCCTGCACTGACCCCTGCGCGGGGGTCCTCCGGCGGAGGTCAGTGGTAGGTGTGGGCCTCGTCGGGATAGGTCCCGCCCTTGACGTCCGCCGCGTAGGCCTTGGCCGCCTCCAACAGCGCGTCCCCGACCCGGGCGTACTGCTTCACGAAGCGCGGGATGCGGCCGCGGTTCATGCCCGCCATGTCCGACCACACGAGGACCTGGGCGTCGCAGTCCGGGCCCGCGCCGATGCCGACCGTCGGGATGGTGAGCTCGGCGGTGACCCGCTTCGCGACCTCGCCCGGCACCATCTCCAGGACGACCGCGAAGGCGCCCGCCTCCTGCAGCGCCAGGGCGTCCTCGACCAGCTTCTGCTCGGCGGACGAGCCGCGACCCTGGATGCGGAACCCGCCCAGCGCGTGCTCGGCCTGCGGCGTGAAGCCCAGGTGCGCCATCACCGGGATGCCCGAGCCGCTCAGCGCCTCGACGTGCGGGGCGAACCGCGCGCCGCCCTCCAGCTTGACCGCGTGCGCCCCCGCCTCCTTCAGGAACCGGATCCCCGTGCCGACGGCCTGCTCGACCGACACGTGGTAGGAGCCGAACGGCAGGTCCGCGACCACGAGCGCGTGCGGCGCGCCCTGCACCACCGCGCGGGTCAGCGGGACGAGGTGGTCGACGGTGACCGGGATGGTGTTGTCGAAGCCGAAGACGTTGTTGCCCGCGGAGTCGCCGACGAGCAGGACCGGGATGCCGGCCTCGTCGAAGATCTCGGCCGAGTAGACGTCGTAGGCGGTCAGCATCGCCCAGCGCTCGCCGCGCTGCTTCATCTCGGCGAGGTGGTGGATGCGGGTGCGCTTGCGCGGGGCGGCGGCGCGGTAGGGCGCCTCGACCTCCTGCGCGGCGGAAGAGGCGTGCGCGGAAATCAGCTCAGACATCGCTGTCCGTCCTCCCTCGAGGCCTGACGAGCAGGTCCCCGGGTCGTCTGGGGTGTGCGCGATCAGCGTGACATCCGGGTTACACGCAGCGCACGAACCGGCGACGCACCTCACATGTGCGAGATGCCGCGGATCCGCACTCGCCCGCGCGACGCCGACCCCCGCACCACTGTCATGCTGACTCGGTGCTCCCGCGCCGTCGCTCCCCGTTCACGGCCACCCTCCGGACGCTGACCGCCCTCGCGGCGGTCGTCGCCGTCGCGGCCGGGTGCTCCGCCACCCCCGCGACCCCGGATCCGCCGTCACCGGCCCCGGATCCCCTGCAGCGCTTCACCTCCCAGCAGCTGAGCTGGGGGAGCTGCGACGGCTTCGCGGCGAGCCCGGACGTGGCGAACGCCTACCGGGACCCGTCCCTGGAGTGCGCGAAGCTCACCGTCCCGCTCGACTACGCGAACCCGGACGGCCGGACCGCCGAGCTCGCCGTCCTGCGCGCGAAGGCGACCGGCCAGCGGATCGGCTCGATGCTGGTCAACCCGGGCGGCCCCGGCGTCTCGGGCACCTCGCTGGTGCCCAGCCTCGTCCAGTCCGCGCCGGACCTGTTGCAGCGCTTCGACTTCGTGGGCTTCGACCCGCGCGGGGTCGGCGTGAGCTCGCCGGCGATCGACTGCCTCACCGACGCCGAGCAGGACGAGTACCGCGCCCAGGTCTTCGCCGACCCGTCGCCGGCCGGGGTGGCAGCGTTGGAGGCGCACAACAAGGAGTACGCGGACCGTTGCACCGCGCGCGTCGGCGCGGACGTGCTGGCCAACCTGGGGACCCGGGACGTCGTCCGGGACCTGGACATCCTGCGGGCCGCGCTGGGCGACGAGAAGCTGACCTACTACGGCTACTCCTACGGCACCTCGATCGGCACCCAGTACGCGGAGGCCTTCCCGGACCGGGTGCGCGCCATGGTGCTCGACGGCGCCGTCGACCCCACCCAGGACACCGTCGAGTCGAACATCGACCAGAGCGCGGGCTTCCAGCAGGCCTTCGACGCCTACGCCACCTGGTGCACGACGCAGCCGAACTGTCCGCTGGGCACCGATCCCGCCCGCACCACCGAGACGTGGCTCGCGCTCGCCCGCCCGCTCCTCGACGACCCCGTGAAGACCGGCGACCCGACCCGCAGGCTCTCGTTCACCGACGCCGTCACCGGGGTGCAGCAGGCGATGTACGTGCGCCAGCTGTGGACGGTGCTGTCGCTGGGCATCTCGCAGCTCGCCGCGGGTGACGGCTCGCTGCTGCTCACCCTGGCCGACCTCTACTACAAGCGCTCCGGCGGGCACTACGACAACTCGCTCGAGGCGTTCCAGGCGATCTCCTGCATGGACAACACCCGGGTGACGGACCCGGCGGCGCTGGCCGACGGCGTCGAGAAGGCCGCTCCGTTCACGACGACCGGGCGCGGGCCGGTCGCCGCCCGGGACGTCTGCGCGTTCTGGCCGGTCCCGCCGACCACCGAGCCGGGCAGGCCGGACGTCCCGGGGCTGCCGCCCGTCGTCGTCGTGTCGGTGACCGGGGACCCGGCCACCCCGTACCAGGCGGGCGTCGACCTGGCCGCCGACCTGGGGGGACGGCTGCTGAAGGTGGACGGCAACCAGCACACCGCCGGGCTGCAGGGGAACGCCTGCGTCGACTCCGCGTTGACCGCCTACCTCGTCGACGGCACCCTTCCGGGGGACGGAACGGAGTGCCGACTGTGAGACTCACCCGAAAAGGACCCGGTCTGATCAGGGACGAAACATTCACGTAACACGCGATTCCTAGCCTGGCCGCCATGGACCGCCAGCAGGAATTCGTGCTGCGCACGCTCGAGGAACGAGACATCCGCTTCGTGCGGCTCTGGTTCACCGACGTGCTCGGCTATCTCAAGTCGGTGGCGGTGGCCCCCGCCGAGCTCGAAGGAGCCTTCGCGGAGGGGATCGGGTTCGACGGGTCGGCCATCGAGGGCTTCGCCCGGGTGTACGAGTCGGACATGGTCGCGCGGCCGGATCCGTCGACGTTCCAGGTGCTGCCCTGGGAGTCCGGCGGCGAGCACTACTCGGCGCGCATGTTCTGCGACATCGCGATGCCGGACGGCTCGCCGAGCTGGGCGGACCCGCGCCACGTGCTGCGCCGCGCGCTCTCCAAGGCGGGCGAGGCGGGCTTCACCTGCTACGTCCATCCCGAGATCGAGTTCTACCTGCTCCGCGGACTGCCCGCCGACGGCACCGCGCCCGTGCCCGCGGACTCCGGGGGCTACTTCGACCAGGCGAGCCACGACGTCGCCCCGCACTTCCGGCGCAACGCCATCGAGACGCTCGAGTCGATGGGCATCTCGGTGGAGTTCAGCCACCACGAGGGCGGCCCCGGCCAGCAGGAGATCGACCTGCGCTACGCCGACGCGCTCACCATGGCCGACAACATCATGACCTTCCGGTACGTGGTGAAGGAGGTGGCGCTGACCCAGGGCGTGCGGGCGAGCTTCATGCCCAAGCCCTTCACCGACCACCCCGGGTCGGCGATGCACACCCACTTCTCGCTCTTCGAGGGCGACCGCAACGCCTTCCACGACCCGGACGACCCCTACGAGCTCTCCGAGACCGGCAAGGCCTTCGTCGCCGGGGTGCTGCGGCACGCGCGCGAGATGAGCGCCGTGACGAACCAGTGGGTCAACTCCTACAAGCGGCTGATCACCGGCGGCGAGGCGCCGACGGCGGTGTCGTGGGGCCACGCGAACCGCTCCGCGCTGGTCCGGGTGCCGATGTACTCGCCCGGCAAGTCGTCGACCCGGCGGGTGGAGATCCGCACGCTGGACTCCGCCTGCAACCCCTACCTCGCCTTCGCGGTGATCCTCGGGGCCGGCCTGCAGGGGGTGCAGAAGGGCTACGAGCTGCCCGCCTCCACCGAGGACGACGTCTGGTCGCTGACCGACACCGAGCGCCGCGCCCTGGGCTACGAGGCCCTGCCCCAGAACCTCACCGAGGCCCTGGCCGCCATGGAGCACAGCGAGCTCGTCGCCGAGATCCTCGGCGAGCACGTCTTCGACTTCTTCCTCCGCAACAAGCGGGCGGAGTGGGACGCGTACCGCAAGAACGTCACCCCGTACGAGCTGGCGACGTACCTCCCCGTCCTCTAGCCGTGCGTGGTAAGTGGTGCTCTGGCACCACTTACCACGCACGAGGTGCGTCGGCGCCGGGTCAGCGCTGGTGGCGGACCTGGGACTGCAGGAAGTCGATGCCGGCGCGGAGGGCGGCGGCGCCGTCGGCCGCGTTCGTGCCGAGGGCCCGGACGTCCTCGCCCGTGGTGGCCCGGGTGGCCTCGCGGACCGCGGCCCGCAGCTCGGCGGCGATCTCGCAGAGCTGCTCGGTCCAGACCCGCGCCTCGGGCAGGGCCGCCTCCACCCGGTCCGCCGCCGGTTCGTCCTGCAGGGTGCGCAGGTGGGCGTCGAGGTCCGCGGCCAGCCGCCGCAGCTCCCGGTGCTGCTCGGCGACCGTCGCCCCCACCAGCGCGGACGGGGCCGAACCGAGCTGGCGGTCGGTCGCGGCGACCGACTCGGCGAGCCGCCTGCGCAGCTCCACGGCCCGGCGCCGGGGCCCCTCCGGCAGCCGCAGCGCGGCGATCTCGGTGCGCGCGCGGTCGAGGCGGTGCTGGTGGGTGCCCGCGAACGTCCGTGCGCGCTTCCACATGCTCCGCAGCACGAACCCCACCACGATCACCAGGACGAGCAGCACGCCGCCCAGGACCGCCAGGGCGCCCGGGCTCATCAGCAGGGCCTCGAGAAGCTCGTCCACCCCGTCAGGATACGGACACTCCGGACAGGAGACACATGAGTGACGAGCTGACCCTGACCCCCTGGGCCGGGCCCTGGCCCGACGACGACCCGGACGCCACGTTCAAGGCCGAGGTCGCCGACTACAACCGGCTCGACCCCCTGCACACCCTGCGGGGCCTCTCCGCGCACACCGGCATCCCCGTCGGCGGGCTCGCCCGCTACGTCCTCGCCCGGTTCGCGACGACCGGCTCCGGCGGGTTGCTCGAGCTGGGGCCCGCCATGGTCGAGCGGCTGCGCGAGCCGGTCCGGCGCGCCGAGGAGGCGGGCACCGACGAGGCGCGTCTGGCCGCCTACCGCGAGCTCGCCGGGATGCTGTCGTGGCTGGCCTTCCCACTCGATCACCCGGACTCGTATCCGTAACCCCGTCGCAATAGGATCGTTCGCCGTGGCGGACCGCACTCGCACCTCCCTGGCCAGGCTGGGCCTGACCGAGCCCTGGGCCGAGGGCACCCTGCGAGACCTCGGCTGGTGGGACGGCGACCGGCCGGTCCAGGGCGCCGAGGAGATCATGTGGGCGCTGGCCAGGGCCCCCGACCCGGACCTCGCGCTGCGTCAGGTCGAGCGGCTCGCGCACGCGGCGGCCGACTGGAAGCGGATCGAGGCCGAGCTGCACACCGACGTCGGGCTGCGCGGGCGGCTGTTCGCCCTGCTCGGGGCGTCGACGGCGCTCGGTGACCACCTGATCGCCCACCCCGACCGGTGGCCGCTGCTCGCCGACACCGCGGACCGGTTCGACCCGCCGCCGGACTGCGCGCGGCGCACCGCGAACCTGCTGCGGGCCGTGGGCGCGGACCCGGCCGCCGAACGGCCGCGCGCCCAGGCCACCGGCACCGCGGCCGTCACCGCGCTGCGGACGGCCTACCGGGACGAGCTGCTCGGGCTCGCCGCGGCGGACCTCGCCGCCGTCGGCGAGCCCGCGCTGCCCGTGATGGAGGTCGACGAGGTCGCGGCCCAGCTGGCCGACCTCGCGGCCGCGGCGCTGACGGCCGCGCTCGCGGTGGCCGTCGAGGAGACCG
Source organism: Pseudonocardia sp. WMMC193 (assembly GCF_021728735.1). Classification (NCBI taxonomy): domain Bacteria; kingdom Bacillati; phylum Actinomycetota; class Actinomycetes; order Pseudonocardiales; family Pseudonocardiaceae; genus Pseudonocardia; species Pseudonocardia sp. WMMC193. The sequence goes on from NZ_JAKKDO010000003.1 coordinate 744,959, forward strand.
ACCCGCCCGAGGACACCCGCCTCGCCGTGATCGGGATGGGCAAGTGCGGGGGCCGCGAGCTGAACTACGTCTCGGACGTCGACGTGATCTTCGTCGGCGAGGGCGACCTGCAGGTCGCCACCAAGCTGGCGAGCCGGGTGATGCGGATCGCGGGCGAGGCCTGCTTCGAGGTCGACGCGAACCTGCGCCCCGAGGGCAGGCAGGGCGCGCTGGTCCGCACCCTCGACGGGCACGTGAACTACTACAAGCGCTGGGCCAAGACCTGGGAGTTCCAGGCGCTGCTCAAGGCGCGGCCGATCGCCGGGGACGCCGCACTCGGCCGGGCCTACGCCGAGGCCGTCGCGCCGATGGTGTGGAGCGCCGCGGGCCGGGACGACTTCGTGACCGACGTGCAGGCCATGCGCCGCCGCGTCGAGGAGCACGTCCGTCCCGACCACGCCGACCGCGAGCTCAAGCTCGGGCGCGGCGGCCTGCGGGACGTCGAGTTCGCCGTGCAGCTGCTGCAGCTCGTCCACGGCCGCACCGACCCGACCCTGCGGTCGCCGTCGACCCTGGAGGCGCTCGCGGCGCTCAGCGAGGGCGGGTACGTCGGCCGCGACGACGGCGCCAACCTCGCCGCCTCCTACCGCTTCCTGCGGCTGCTCGAACACCGGCTGCAGCTGCAGAAGATGCGCCGCACCCACCTGCTGCCCGCCCGGACCGACACGGACGCGCTGCGCTGGCTCGCCCGGGCGGCGCGGATGCGCCCGGACGGCCGCAACGACGTCGTCGGTGTGCTGACGAACGAGTGGCAGCGCAACGTCCGCCGGGTGCGCCGGCTGCACGAGAAGCTCTTCTACCGGCCGCTGCTCACCTCGGTCTCGCGGCTGTCCGCGGACGACAACCGGCTCTCCGAGAAGGCCGCCGCGGCCCGGCTCAAGGCGCTGGGCTGGGCGTCGCCGGAGGGTGCCCTCGGGCACCTGCGGGCCCTGACCGGCGGGGTGTCGCGCGCGGCGTCGATCCAGCAGACCCTGCTGCCCGTCCTGCTCGACGCGCTCGCCACCACCCCCGATCCCGACCGCGGGCTGCTCGCCTACCGGCAGGTCTCCGAGGCGCTCGCGACCACCCCCTGGTACCTGCGGCTGCTGCGCGACGAGGGCCAGGTCGCCGAGCGGCTGATGTACCTGCTCGGCACGTCCGCGCTGGTCCCGGACCTGCTGGTGCGGGCGCCGGAGATCCTCCGGGTGCTGGCCACCCCGACGCCGGGCCAACCGGACGAGCTGACCCGCGACCCCGCCGCCGTCGGGCAGTGGTTGCTGGCGGCCGTGGCCCGCCAGCCGGACCTGACGTCCGCGGTGGCGAGCGCGCGCTCGATGCGCAGGCACGAGCTGCTGCGGGTGGCGTGTGCGGACCTGCTCGGCACGCTGACCGTCGCCGAGGTGTGCGAGGCGCTGTCCACGGTGTGGATCGCGGTGCTGCGCGCCACGCTGGCCGCCACGACCAAGGCCGTCGCGGGGGACGGGCCGGTCCTGGCGCGGATCGCCGTGATCGGGATGGGGCGCCTCGGCGGGGCGGAGCTCGGCTACTCCTCCGACGCGGACGTGCTGTTCGTCTGCGCCCCCGCGGCGCCGGACGTGTCCGACGCCGCGGCGGTGAAGTTCGCGACGGCCGTCGTGGAGGGGGTGCGGACCCGGCTCGGCGCACCGAGCCCGGACCCCGCCCTGATCGTCGACGCCGACCTGCGCCCCGAGGGCCGCTCCGGCCCGTTGGTGCGCACGCTGGAGTCCTACCGCGCCTACTACGCGCGCTGGTCGGAGGTGTGGGAGGCCCAGGCGCTGCTGCGCGCCAAGCCGGTCGCGGGCGACGTGGAGCTGGGGCGGGCGTTCGTCGAGCTCATCGACCCGATCCGGTACCCGGCCGAGGGCCTGGAGGCCGAGGCGGTCACCGAGATCCGGCGGATCAAGGCCCGGGTGGACGAGGAGCGGCTCCCGCGCGGCGCCGACCGCTCGACCCACACCAAGCTCGGGCACGGCGGCCTGGCGGACGTCGAGTGGACGGTGCAGCTGCTGCAGCTGCAGCACGCGGGCGACGTCCCGGAGCTGCGCACCACCTCCACCCTCGACGGCCTGCGCGAGGCCGCCGGGGCGGGCCTGATCTCGGCGGACGACGCCGCCGAGCTGCGCGCGGGCTGGGAGGCCGCGACCCGCGCCCGCAACGCGATCATGCTGGTCAAGGGCAAGCCGGGCGACCAGCTCCCGCGCAGCGGCCGGGAGCTCGCCTCGATCGCGACGGCGCTCGGCTACCCCGCCGACGGCGACCCCGGCCAGTTCCTCGACGACTACCGCCGCACCACCCGACGCGCCCGCGCCGTCGTCGAACGCGTCTTCTACGGCTGGACCGAGTAGCCGCGGGGGGCGGTCAGCAGTCGCAGCAGTCGCAGCTGCTGCAACAGTCGCAGCAGTCGCAGCTCACGTCGGTGCAGTCGCAGCAGCCGTCGCAGGTCTCGTTGCGGCACCAGCCCTCGACGGGCTCGCCGGTCCACGGGTGCGGGAAGGTGTCGGCGCAGCACATCTGGCAGGTGCAGAACAGGCCCGCCGCGGCGGCACAGCCGGGGACGAGGCCGCGCGTCGGGCCGCGCCGGGGACCCTCGTCCTTCTTCGTGTCCCCCTCGTCGGCCGAGGCGTGGGCGAACGCGTGGCCGATCGCGCGGTCCAGCTCGTGGACCAGGAGCCGATGCGCCAGCCGCCGGTGGGTCCAGGTGACCTCGTCGAGGGCGAGGCGGATCCCGAGCGCGGCGTCGTCGGCGAGCGTGCGGGCGGCGGCGAGGTCGGTGCCGGTCGCGGCCAGGGGGTTCCAGGCGCCGGTGGCGGCGTCCTCGCGGAGGTCCTCCACGGCGTCCAGCAGGTGGGCGAGGCGGCCGAACAGGCCGCCGACCTCGGCGAGCGCCGCGGCGTTCTCGGGTCGCCCGGCGAGGGTCGCGGTGTGGGCGAACGCGGTGGCGGTGGCGGTCTCGGTCGGTTCGGTGACCGCCAGGAGCGCGGACCCCGGGTGCTCCAGCGCAGGCTGGCGGGCGACGGCGTCGAGCAGGACGCCGGCGTCGAGCCCCAGGTCGGCGGCCGTGCCCGAGGCCCGGCGCGCCCAGGTCCCGGCCACCCGGCGGGCCGCCGCGGTGACCAGGCGGGAGCCGTAGTCGCCGTCGGTGGCGTGGTCGCTCAGCTGCGCGGACGCGAGGATCAACGAGACGGTCGCCGCCAGCCGCGCGCCCTCGCCGGTCGCCACGGACTGCCGTCGCATGCCGCGCAGCGGGCACGGGCCCGCGGTGCGCCGGGCGTGGCGGGAGCGGGGGGCCTGCGCGTCGAGCAGGACGGAGATCACCAGGCCGTCGTAGTTGGTGGCGAGGCGGGCGGCCTGGCCGTGATCGTCCCGCAGGGCGTAGCAGAGGCCGCAGAGGTGCCCCATCCACTCGCTGCGCAGCGCCGGGGTGAGGGTGTGCCGGCAGGGCCGGATCATGCCGAACACGGGACGCGAGCGTAGCGATGATCCGTGCGCGCCGAAATGGCGTGGTGAGGATGCGGACACGGCGTTAACGTCCGGCCGTGCCCTCCCTCGACGTGGTCCTCACGTTCCTCGCCGCGTCGATCGTGCTCGTGCTCATCCCCGGCCCGAGCGTGCTGTTCATCGTGGGCCGGGCGCTGGCGCACGGCAGGCGCGCCGCCCTGGCGAGCGTCGCGGGGAACACGGTCGGGGTGACGATCCTGGTCGGCGTGGTCGCCGCGGGGCTCGGGGCGGTCGCGGCGGCCTCGGCCGTGGTGTTCACCGCGGTCAAGTTCGCGGGCGCGGCCTACCTGGTGTACCTGGGTGTGCAGACCTTCCGGCACCGCGGGGACCTGGTCGCGGCCCTGCACCGGCCCGAGCGGGCGACGGACCGGCGGGCCTTCGGGCAGGGGGTCGTCGTGGGACTGACCAACCCGAAGGCGCTGGTGTTCTTCGCGGCCGTGCTGCCGCAGTTCGTGGGGCCGGAGGTCGCGCACCCGGGGGTGGCGTTGCTGGTCCTCGGCCTGGTCTTCTGCGCGACGGCGGCGGTGCTGGACTCGGCCTGGGGCCTCGCCGCGGGCGCGGCGCGGGACTGGTTCGCGACGAGCCCGCGGCGGCTGCGGCTGCTCGGCGGGACCGGGGGAGTGGTGCTGGTCGGCATGGGGGTGGGGCTCGCGCTGACGCAGGAGCGCGCGTAGCCCTTCCTCCGCTCGCCCGGCGTCAGTAGTCTGTTCGCGGGTCGGGATTGACCTGGGAGTTCGGATGTCCGTTCGTCGTTTCGGGCTCATCGCCGCCCTCGTGCTGACCGCCACCGCGGGGTGCGCGGCCGCGCCCGTCGAGCCCGCGCTGCGGCCGCCCCAGGTGCCGAAGGGTGGGATCGCGCCCACCACCCGCTTCACCCCGCTCGCGGGCGGCACCGTGACCACGCCCGCCCCCGTCGTGGGCACCGACGGCAAGACCCACGTCACCTACGAGCTGCTGCTCACCAACGCGACGCCCGCCCCGGTGACCGTCGAGAAGGTCGACGTCCTGGCAGGCGGCCGGGTCGTCGACTCACTGACCGGCCCGCGGCTGGCCGCGCAGAGCACCCTGCTCGCCGAGCAGTCCGCGGACCCGGCCAACGGCGACCCGGCCGCGCCCGTGACGCCGATCCCCGCGTCCGGCGTCGGCGTGGTCTGGCTCGACGTCCTGTTCGACGGGGCCGCCCCCGACTCGCTGGCCCACCGGGTCACGGCCTCGATCGGGGGCGGCCCGGCCGTCGAGGTCGACACCGGCACGGTGCCGGTGAGCACCGCGCCCGCGCCCGTGCTCGGCCCGCCGCTGCGGGGCGGGCCCTGGTACGCCAGCGACGGATGCTGCGTCGACAACACCCACCACCGCCGCGGCCTCGCGCCGATCGACGGCCGGATCCTCGTGCCGCAGCGCTACGCCATCGACTGGTACCTGCTCGACGACCAGCACCGCGCCTGGGTGGACGACCCCTCGCAGATCACGAACTTCCTCGCCTACGACCAGCCCGCGATCGCCGTCGCCGACGGGGTGGTCGTCGACGCCACCGACGGCTTCGCCGACACCACCTCGCTGCCCGCGCCGCCGCCGGTCCCGCCCATCGTCGAGACCGTGGGCAACCACGTCACGCTCATGATCGCGCCCGGTCGGTACGCGTTGTACGCGCACTTCAAGCAGGGCTCGGTCGCCGTGCAGACGGGGCAGCAGGTGAAGCAGGGCGACGTGCTGGGCCACATCGGCAGCTCCGGCAACTCGACGGCGCCCCACCTGCACTTCCAGCTGAACACCGAGCCGACGTTCTTCCCCACGGACAGCACGCCCTTCGCGTTCGACTGCCTGCGTCTCGACGGGCAGGTCACCGAGCGGATCTGGGACGACGTCCTGGCCGAGCAGCCGACCCCGGTGCTGCCGTACCAGGCGTCGAACGACACCACCGAACACCGCGACCAGATGCCGCTGGACCGCAACGTGGTGACCTTCTGCTGATCCCGACTCGAACAGCCGCCCGCCGCCCCCTGACGCTTGGGACGCCCAAGCGCCGCTGAGCGACGCTTGGGGCGCCCAAGCGTCACCGCTCCGCCCCGCCGGCTGATGCTTGGGACGCCCAAGCGCCGCTGAGTGACGCTTGGGGCGCCCAAGCGTCACCGCTCCGCCGCGCCCGTTGACGCTTGGGACGCCCAAGCATCGCTGAGTGACGCTTGGGGCGCCCAAGCGTCACCGCCCAAGCGTCACCGCCCACGCATCACCACCCGCATCAGGACCGCGCGGCCAGCGCCTCGGCGAGCCACTCGAACGCCGGTGCTCCCAGCGGGAAGGGCTCGCGGTCCTGGAGGATGCACAGCAGCGTCCAGTACCGCTCCACCCGGACGTCGGTGAAGGTCCGGATCATGTCGGCCATCTCGTGCGCCTCCGCGACGGGCAGCTCCCCGACGATCCGGGCCGCCACCTGCTGCCCCTCGGCGCCCGCGGGGTCGAGGCCCGCCGCCTGGGCCGGGCCCGCGTGCGCGATCACCGCCTGCGGGTCGAGCGTCTCCTCGCGCTCGGTGCGGTTCGCCCCGGCGACGGCCATCTCCCGCACCCGCGCCTTGAAGGCGGGGTCGGCGACGAGGTCGGCCAGCTCCACCCAGGCCTCCACCTGGGCGGTCGTGGGTTCGTCGGGCAGCTCCGGTGGCAGCGCGCGCATGGCGCGCGCGATCCCGGCGCCGGGGGCGTCGTCGTCGATGCCGGCGAAGGCCTCCGCGACGAACTCGTCGATCATGCGCTGGCGGTCCTCGGCGGACAGTCGGGTGAGGTCGTTCATCAGTCTCAGCTCCTCGGTCGTGTGCCCACCGCGGGCCAGCAGCGTGCACACGGCACGCTGCACCCGCAGCGAGCGGATCCGGTCGTCGATGGCCGCCACATGGGCGGCGGCCACCTCCGCGAGGTCCGTCTTCTCGGCGAGGACCGCGCGGACGTCGTCGAGCCCCATCCCGAGCTCGCGCAGGGTGCGCACGAGATCGAGCCGGGCGACGGCGGACGCGTCGTACATGCGGTAGCCCGACAGCGACCGGTCGCTCTCCGGCAGCACCCCGGAGTCCGACCAGAACCGGATGGTCCGGACGGGCACTCCGCTGCGGCGGGCGAGCCTGCCGATCGTCACCAAGCTTTCCTCAAGCACGGATAGGTACCTTCCGGGTTCCAGCGACTGGAGGGTCAAGTGCGAATCGGTGTCACTCTTCCGCAGTTCGGTGACCAGGCAGAGGAGGTGGGGGAGATCGCGCGGTTCGCGCGCGAGGCGGAGGCGCTCGGCGCCGCCAGCCTGTGGACGGGCGACCGGCTGCTCGCCGCGGTGGAGCCGCGGGTGAACTACCCCGGCCTCGACCACGTGCCCGCGGAGTTCCGGCGCAGCCTGGACCCCGTGGTCCTGCTCGCGGCGGCCGCGGCGGCGACGACCACGGCGCGGCTCGGCACGAGCACGCTCAACGCCCCCTGGTACCCGCCCGCGATCCTCGCCCGCACCGCGCTGTCCCTCGACCGGGTCAGCGGTGGACGGCTGGTGCTCGGGCTGGGTCTGGGCTGGTCGCCGGAGGAGGCCGAGGCCGTCGGCAGCCCGATGGCCGAGCGCGGCGCCCGGCTCGACGAGTTCCTCGACGTCCTCGACGTGTGGACCACCGGCGACCCGGTCTCCTTCGTCGGGAAGCACACCGAGATCGCCCCCGCCCACGTCGACCTGAAGCCGCACGGCATCGGCGTCTATCTCGGCGGCTGGGCGCCGCGGTCGTTCGCCCGCATCGCGGCGCGGGGCGCGGGCTGGCTGCCCGCGATGGTGCCGGGGCAGCCGCTCGACGGGCTCGTGGGGCTCTGGGACTCCCTCGGAAGGCCGCCGGCGTTCCTGCGGGTCAACGCGGTCGCCGGCATGTCCGTGGAGCTGATCCGGGACGCGCTCGGGTCGGCGGCGGAGGCCGGGTTCACCGACGCGTTCGTGGAGCTGATGTACCTGTGCCGCGGCGTCGACGGGGGGATCGACGAGGCCCTCGCGCTCACCGCGGAGTTCGTGGGCTGACAGACTCGGGTGCGTGGTCGAGGCCCTGCTGACCGAACGTCCCGCCGAGCTGGCCGCGGCGGGCGCCGCGTTGGTCGTGGTGCTGTGGGGCCTCACCTGGCGGCTGACCCGCACGGTCGTGACGATCGCGCACGAGGGCGGGCACGCCGTCGTCGCGGTGCTGGTCGGGCGCGGGCTGACCGGCATCCGGCTGCACGCGGACACCTCCGGGGTCACCCATTCGACGGGCGCGGGCCGCGGCCCGGGCGTCGTGCTGATGTTCCTGGCCGGGTACGTCTTCCCGCCGCTGCTCGGGCTCGGGGGTGCGGCGCTGGTCGCCGCGGGCCACCCGGACGTGCTGCTGTGGCTCGGCGTCGCGCTGCTCGTGGCCACGCTCGTCTACGTCCGCAACCTGTTCGGGGCCTTCGCCGTGCTGGTCACCGGGGGTGTGTTCGGCGCGGTCGCGTGGTGGGCACCCGCCGAGTGGCAGGCCGGGTTCGCCGCCGCGCTGTGCTGGTTCCTGCTGTTCGGCGGGCTGCGGGCGGTGCGCGAGCTGGCCCGCTCCCGGCGCAGGCGCCGCACCCGGACCTCGGACGCCGACCAGCTCGCCGCGATCACCGGGGTCCCGGGTGGCCTCTGGACCGGACTGTTCGGTTTGATCGGCACCGCGGCTCTCGTGGCCGCGGCCTGGATCGTGTTCGTCTAGCAGGGAGAGAGCGCAGTGCCCGAGGACTTCAACAGTCGAGTCATCCGCGAGTTCAAGGAGAACGACGGCAAGGTCGGCCCGCCCTTCGAGGGCGCCGACATGATCCTGGTGCACCACAAGGGTGCCAAGTCCGGCACCGTGCGGACCACGCCGCTGATGTACTTCACCGAAGGCGACACCTACCTGATCGTCGCGTCGGCGGCGGGCGCGCCGAGCCACCCGGCCTGGTACCACAACCTCAAGGCGCACCCCGAGATCGACGTCGAGCTCGGCAAGGCCTCGGGTGGCGTGACACCGCTCACCGTGCGCGCCGAGGAGCTCACCGGCCCCGACCGCGATGCCGCCTACGAGCGGATCGTCGCTGCGGCACCCGGCTTCGGCGACTACGCCAAGAAGACCGAAGGCATCCGCGACATCCCCGTGTTCGCGCTCACTCCCGCGGCCTGACCCACAGCCTTCCCTCAGCCGGAGATTTCCCTCCGGGGCGGGCGAGCGGTTTACATCCCCGCGTGACCTGGCTCGCCCGCCTCAGCCTGCGCAACCGTGCCCTCGTCGGGCTCGTGACCGTCCTGCTCGTCGCCTTCGGCGTCCTGAGCACCACGTCGCTGCGCCAAGAGCTCTTCCCGTCCCTCGACTCCCCGGTCGCCACGGTGGTGACGCCCTACCCGGGCGCCTCACCGGACGTCGTCGAGCAGCAGGTGACCACGCCCGTCGAGCAGGCGGTCGGGTCGCTCGCCGGGGTCACCGGCACGAGCTCGACCAGCACCACCGGGTCGAGCGTGGTCACCCTGCAGCTCGAGTACGGCACCGATCTCGACGCGCTCACCGCGCAGGTCCAGCGCGCGGTGCAGGGGATCTCGCTGCCCGCGGACGTCACCCCGCAGGTGGTCACCGGCGGCATCGATTCGATCCCGGTCGTGCAGCTCGCGGTGTCCTCGAACCTCGGCGCCGACCGGATCGCCGAGATCCTCCGCTCGGACGTCCAGCCCCTCCTGCAGGGGCTCGACGGCGTGTCGTCGGTGACCCTGTCCGGGCTGGCGGACGAGCAGATCGTGATCGACGTCGACCCGGCCGCCGCGGCGGCCCGCGGCGTCTCGGTGGCGTCGATCGCGTCGGTGCTGCAGGCCAACGGCGTGCGGGTGCCCGCGGGGCAGCTGAGCCCGGACAGCAACCCGCTGACCGTCGAGGTGGGGACGCCGATCACCTCGGTCGAGCAGGTCGCCGACCTCTACGTGGGTGGGGCCGCCGCCGCACCCGCCGGCGCCGGAGCAGCGGGAGCGGCCGGCGCGGGCGGCGCGGCCGGGGGCGCAGCCGCCTCCGCCCCGACCGCCCCGCTCACCGCGCCCGTCCGGCTCGGCGACATCGCGACGGTCACCTCCCAGCCCGCCCCCGCCACCGGCTACACCCGCACCAACGGCGAGCCCAGCATCGGCATCGGGGTCGTCAAGACGCCGGACGCCAACACCGTGGCCGTCTCCGCCGAGGTCCGCGACACGCTGGCCCAGATCGCCGACGCCCTCGGCGGCTCCGCGCAGAACGCGCAGGTCACGGTGGTGTTCGACCAGGCGCCGTTCATCGAGCAGTCCGTGCACGACCTCACCGTCGAGGGCCTGCTCGGGCTGGCCTTCGCGGTGATCGTGATCCTGGTGTTCCTGCTCAGCGTGCGCGCCACGCTCGTCACCGCGGTGTCGATCCCGCTCTCCGTGCTGATCGCGATGATCGTGCTCGACCTGGGCGGCTACACCCTCAACATCCTCACGCTCGGCGCGCTGACGGTGGCCGTCGGGCGGGTGGTGGACGACTCGATCGTCGTGATCGAGAACATCACGCGGCACGTCGGTACGGGGCGGCCCACGCCGGGTGTGGTCGTCGGCGCCGTGCGCGAGGTGGCAGGCGCGATCACCGCCTCGACGATCACCACGGTCGCCGTGTTCGCCCCCATCGGGTTGGTCGGCGGGCAGGTGGGGCAGCTGTTCCGACCCTTCGCCGTGACCGTCACGGCGGCCCTGTTGGCCTCGCTGCTGGTGTCGCTCACCGTGGTGCCGGTGCTGGCGTCGGTGGTGCTGCGGGGCTCGCGGCGGCCCGAGAAGGAGTCCACCGCACTGCAGCGGGCGTACGTCCCGCTCGTCCGCGGCGCGGTCCGGCGGCCGGTCGTGTCGCTGCTGGTCGCGGTCCTGATCCTGGCCGGCACGCTCGCCCTGGTCCCCCGTCTGACCACGAACTTCCTCGGCGACGCGGGCGGCGACACCGTCTCGGTCAGCCAGGAGATGCCGCCCGGCACCGCGCTCCCGCAGGCGGACGCGGCGGCGCGCACCGTCGAGGACGTCGTGCGGAGCACCCCCGGCGTGCAGAGCTACCAGGTCACCGTCGGCGGCAGCGGCGGCGGGTTCGGCCCGGTGCGCTCCACCGCCACCCGCTTCTCGATCACCCTCGCCGACGGGTCGGACGCCACCGCCGTGCAGGAGGACCTGCGCAACCGCTTCACCGGGCTCACCGGGGTGGGCGAGCTGACCGTCGGGGCGGGCCAGGGCGGACTCGGCTCGAACGACCTCCAGGTCGCCGTCCGCGCCCAGGACCCACAGGTGCTCGCCGCGGCCGCGGCGCAGGTCGAACAGGCCGTGGCCGGGATCGACGGGGTCTCGGACGTCCGCAACGACCTCGCCGCCGCCCAGCCCACCGTCGACGTCCAGGTCGACCGGGAGGCCGCCGCCCGGGCCGGGCTGACCGAGGCGCAGGTCGGGCAGACGGTCGCCGCCGCGCTGCGGGGGACGACCATCGGCAAGCTGACGATCGACGGCGTGGAGCAGACCGTCGTCGTCCGGACCGGGGAGGCGCCCGCGGACGTGCCCGCCCTGCGCGCGCTGCCCGTCGGCCGGGGCGTGCTGGCGGACGTCGCCACCGTCACCGAGACCACCACCGCGCCCACCGTCTCGCACACCGACGGAGCCCGCTCGGCCACGATCACCGCCCGCCCCGAGAGCGAGGACGTCGGCGCCGCCACCGCGTCCCTGCGCACCACGCTCGACGGGCTCGCCCTGCCCGCGGGGGCGACGGCGGAGATCGGCGGGGTCTCCACCCAGCAGGACGACGCGTTCGCCCAGCTCGGGCTGGCCCTGCTCGCCGCCATCGCGGTCGTCTACCTGGTGATGGTGGTGACCTTCCGCAGTCTCGTGCAGCCGCTGATCCTGCTGGTCTCGGTGCCCTTCGCCGCGACGGGCGCGATCGGGCTGCTGCTGCTCACCGGGACCCCGCTGGGGGTGCCCGCGCTGATCGGCATGCTCATGCTCGTCGGCATCGTGGTGACGAACGCGATCGTGCTGATCGACCTGGTCAACCAGCACCGCCGGGCGGGCCGCCCGCTGATCGACGCCGTGCTCGAGGGCGCCGCCCACCGCGTGCGCCCGATCATCATGACCGCCGTGGCCACGATCATGGCCCTGCTGCCGATGTCGTTGGGCCTCACGGGCGGCGGCGTGTTCATCTCCCAACCGCTGGCGGTCGTCGTGATCGGCGGGCTGGTCAGCTCGACGCTGCTCACCCTCGTCCTGGTCCCGGTGCTCTACGTCCTGGTCGAACGCCTCCGCGCCCGCCTCACCCGACACCCCCGCGAGTCCGACACTCCGACCCCCGAGTCGGACGCCCCGACCCGCGAGTCGGACGCCCTGCCCCACGAGTCGGACGCCCTGCCCCGCGAGTCGGACGCCCTGCCCCGCGAGTCCGCCGTTCCGGGCCCGCGAGTCGTCCACGACGAGCGCCCGAGTCCCGCTCCGGAGGCCGTGCCCGACTCGCCGTCCGAGCCGCTGCCCGAGCCGCTGCCCGAGCCGCCGCCCGAGGTGGCGCCGGGGCCGGGGGTGCACGGCGTGGTCCGCGGCGACGGCGCACCGGTGGGTGGCGCGTCCGTCGTGGTGTTCGACGCGTCCGGCACCCAGCTCGGCGGGACCCGGACCGACGGGCAGGGCCGCTACGCCGTCGCGCTGCCCGCGGCGGGGGAGTACCTCGTCGTCGTCCACGGCCCGGGGCGAGAACCGGTCGCGGCCTGGGCGGCGGGTGGGGAGACCTCGACCCGGCACGACGCGGAGGTCACGGCGGCCGCACCCGTCTGAGAGGGTGGGCGGGTGACCATCTCGCTCGACCAGGCCCGCACGATCGTCGACGCCGCGCTCGCGCACGGCACCGCGCAGGGCTTCAACCCGCTGACCGTCGCCGTCCTCGACCCGGGCGGCGCGGTCGTCGCCCTCGCCCGCCAGGACGGCTCCGGCTTCCTGCGCCCGGACCTCGCCACCGCCAAGGCCAGCGGCGTGCTGGCCCTCGGCATGACCAACCGGGCCATCGCCGCGCGCGCCGCGGACTCGCCCGAGTTCTTCACCTCCGTCGCGAACCTGGCGGGCGGGAAGATCCTGTCCGTGCCCGGCGGGGTGTTCGTGCGGGACGCCGAGGGCACCCTGCTCGGCGCCGTCGGCGTCACCGGGGACCTGTCGCTGAACGACGAGGCCGCCGCCGTCGCGGGGATCGAGGCCGCGGGCCTGGTCGCCGTCACGGGCGCGGAGCAGTGACGACCGCCGCGTCGCCCGCGACAGGGCGGTGAGCACCGACACGACGGGGCGGGCGGCCTCTGTCGGGCTCGCGTTCGCCGTGGTCTCGGCGCTGTCGTTCGGGCTGTCCGGGCCGTTCGCCAAGGCGCTGATCGACGCGGGCTGGTCGTCCGCGGGCACCGCGCTCGTGCGGATCGGCGGGTCGGCGGTCGTCGTGCTGCTCCTGCTCGCCGTGCTGCGGCCGGGGGTCGTGGCGGCGGTGCGGCACGACGCGCCCGCCCTGCTGCTCTACGGCCTGCTCGCGATGGCGGGTGTGCAGGTCGCGTTCTTCAACGCGGTGCGGTACATGCCGGTCAGCATCGCGCTGCTGCTGGAGTACCTCGGCCCGGTGCTGGTCATCGCGTGGGTGTGGGTGGTGCGGCGGCAGCCGCCGTCGCGACGGACCCTGCTCGGCGCGGGCATCGCCATCCTCGGGCTGCTGCTCGTCGTGCAGATCTGGTCCGGCACCGCGATCGCCCCCGCCGGCCTCGCGTGGGGGCTCGCCGCCTCGGTGTGCCAGGCGAGCTACTTCCTGCTCGCCGACCGCGCCGGAGCACAGACGCCGCCGCTCGTGCTGGCGGGAGTCGGCATGGCGGTGGGGACGGTCGTCGTCGCCGTGCTCGGGGCGGTCGGGCTGCTGCCGATCGTGCTGACCACACCGTCGGAGGTCGTGCTCGCGGGGACGAACCTCGGCTGGGTCGTGACCGCGGCGCTGCTCGTGCTGGTCTCGACCGTGCTGGCCTACCTGACCGGCATCTTCGCGATCCGCCGGATCGGGGCGGCGCGCGGCTCGCTCGTCGCGCTGCTCGAGGTCGTGGTCTCCGCGCTCGCGGGCTGGCTGCTGCTGGGCGAGGTCCCCGCGGTGATCCAGCTGGCGGGCGGGGCGCTGATCCTGCTGGGCGTGGCGCTCACCCGACCCCGACCCGAAACCCTGCCCGAGACCCTCTGAGTGACGCTTGGGCCGCCCAAGCACCATGGAGCGACGCTTGGGTCGCCCAAGCGTCAGTGAGGCGGGCGGAGTGACGCTTGGGACGCCCAAGTGCCGCTCAGCGACGCTTGGGGCGCCCAAGCGTCGGCGACGCGGCGACCGAGTGACGCTTGGGCCGCCCAAGTGCCACTCAGCGACGCTTGGGGCGCCCAAGCGTCACCCGCGGCCCCGCGGCCCGGAACGCGGGACGGCCCGCCCACCCCGCGGAAGGGGAGGACGGGCCGTCACCAGGTCGGCGTCGGATCCGCCGCGACCCGGCCGCGTTCGAGGCAGGCCGGGCCGCGTCGATGCGGATCAGACGTCGTAGTACAGGGCGAACTCGTACGGGTGCGGGCGCAGCCGCAGCGGGTCGATCTCGTTCTCCCGCTTGTAGTTGATCCAGGTCTCGATCAGGTCCGGGGTGAACACGCCGCCCTCGAGGAGGTAGTCGTGGTCCTCCTCGAGCTTGTCGATGACGGCGCCGAGCGAGGCCGGGACCTGCGCGATGTCCTTGAGCTCCTCGGGCGGCAGCTCGTAGAGGTCCTTGTCGACCGGGGCCGGCGGCTCGATCTTGTTCTTGATGCCGTCGAGGCCCGCCATCAGCATCGCCGAGAAGGCGAGGTACGGGTTGCCGGACGAGTCGGGGCAACGGAACTCGATGCGCTTGGCCTTGGGGGAGTCGCCCGAGAGCGGGATCCGGATGCAGGCCGAGCGGTTGCGGGCCGAGTAGACCAGGTTGACCGGCGCCTCGAAGCCCGGGACCAGGCGGTGGTAGGAGTTCACCGTCGGGTTGGTGAACGCCAGCAGCGACGGCGCGTGGTGCAGCAGGCCGCCGATGTAGTAGCGCGCGGTGTCCGAGAGGCCGCCGTAGCCGGACTCGTCGTGGAAGAGCGGCTGACCGTCCTTCCACAGCGACTGGTGCACGTGCATGCCCGAGCCGTTGTCGCCGAAGAGCGGCTTCGGCATGAAGGTCGCGGTCTTGCCCTGCTGCCACGCCACGTTCTTGACGATGTACTTGAACAGCATCAGGTCGTCCGCACCCGAGAGCAGGGTGTCGAACTTGTAGTTGATCTCGGCCTGGCCCGCGGTGCCGACCTCGTGGTGCTCGCGCTCCACGGTGAAGCCGGACTCGATCATCGCGGTGACGATGTCGGCGCGCAGGTCGGCGTAGTGGTCCACCGGCGGGACGGGGAAGTAGCCGCCCTTGTAGTTGACCTTGTAGCCGAGGTTGCCGCCCTCCTCCTCGCGGCCGGTGTTCCACCAGCCCTCGGAGGAGTCGATGTGGTGGTAGGTCTCGTGCGGGTTCGAGCCGAAGCGGATCGAGTCGAAGATGTAGAACTCCGCCTCGGGCGCCATGTAGGCGGTGTCCGCGATGCCCGACGCCGCGAGGAACTGCTCCGCCTTGCGGGCGACGTTCCGCGGGTCACGGGAGTACGGCTCACCCGTGATCGGGTCGTGCACGAAGAAGTTGATGTTCAGCGTCTTGTGCTTGCGGAACGGGTCCACGCGCGCGGTGGTGGAGTCCGGCAGCAGGGCCATGTCCGACTCGTTGATCGCCTGGAAGCCGCGGACGGACGAACCGTCGAACGCGGCACCGTTCTCCAGCAGGTCGCCTGCGGTCGAGGCGGGGACGGTCAGGTGCTGCATCACGCCGGGCAGGTCGCAGAACCTGATGTCGACGTACTCGACCTTCTCGTCCGAGATGTACTTGAGTACCTCTTCGGAGTTGCTGAACACGCTGGGGTCGCTCCTTCGATCGGCTCCTGGGGAGTGGTCGCGACGCTAGGGGGGCCGTGTTGCCCGCTCATATCTCGTAGGTTTCACAGGCGTTAACTGGCCCATGTCGCGACCTCTCTCACATGGGACAACTAGGCTAGACGCCATGGCCGGATCCCTCGACTCCTCAGCGCCGGGTTCACCCTCGGGATCCGGGACGTCACACCCGGGGGCGCGGTTCGGTCTGCCCGAGTCCGGGATCGGTGCGGTCGCCGGGTTCGGCAGGCGGCTCGCCGGCGTCACGCTGGACTGGCTGCTCGCCTACGCCCTGACCCTCGGCTTCCTGGGGCTCGACGCCCTGGGCGGCTCGGCCATCGGCTGGTGGGTCTGGCTCGTGTGGGCCGTCCTCACCGCCCTGCCGACGGCGCTGTTCGGCATGACGCCGGGGATGGTCGCGGTGGGCATCCGGGTGGCGCGGGTGGACATGGCCGCGGTCGTGGGCTTCCGCGCCGTGGCCCGCACCATCCTGCTGGGCCTGGTCATCCCGCCCCTGATCCGGGACGAGGACGGCCGAGGCTGGCACGACCGCGCGAGCGCCACGATCGTCATCCGCTCCCGCTCCCGCGCCTGAGGCGGGCGGCCCGGGCCCGCCGACGCCCGCCCCCGGCCCGCTGCCGCGCGCCCAGCCCGGCCCGGCCCGGCCCGGCCCGCTGACGCTTGGGCGTCCCAAGCGTCGCTGAGCGGTGCTTGGGCGTCCCAGGCGTCAGGCGGTGGGGCCGGGCTGGTGATGCTTGGGCGTCCCAAGCGTCGGTCAGCGGTGCTTGGGCGTCCCGAGCGTCAAGAGGGGGCGCAGCAGCCCGAGCGAGCTGAGCGTCGGGGCGACGCGGCTCCGGAGCGTCAGGCTTGGCGTGCGGGTGGACGCCAGAGCGTCGCTCGGACGGGGGTGCGGGTGTGACGAGCGGCGTTGCGGTGGGCGGACGCGAGCTCGGCCAGCACGGCCTCCGGCTCCTGGCGGAGGCGGTACGGCCGGGTGCGCACGACCGGGATCCCCTCGGCGGCCAACGCGGACTGCTTCCGGGTGTCGCGGTCGTGCTCCTCGGGGCTCATGTGCCAGGCCCGCGAGTCGATCTCCCACGCCAGCCCGACGTCCTCCCACCATGCGTCGACCACGCCGATCGGGCGCCCGTTCGCGCTCTCCAGCGCCACGTTCCACAAAGGTGCGGGCAGCCCGCTGCGCTCGATGACGCGCTTGGCCCACGCCTCGGCGGCCGACCGGATACCCTCGGCGATCTCGGCTGTGACCTCGCGGGCGAGTGCGGTGTACGGCCGTTGGCGCGACGCGACCTCCTCCGCGAGCTGGTCCGGGGTGCACAGGCGCTGATGGACCGCCGCCGCGAAGAGGCCCCGGACGGCGTCCGACTCTCGATGCAGGGCGGTCGCGTCGACGACCGCCCGCGCGGGAGGCGCGAGCCGGAGCCCGTCGCGGTGGACGAGCGGCGGCATGCGTCGGGTCCGGACCACCTGGACGAAACCGCGCCCCGTGACGTGCTGCTTGTGGGGCACGAGCACCACCGTCTGCGACTCGTCGGCGACTGGATGGCGCAGTCCGTGGATCCGGAGAGCTGCACCACCGGTGAGCACCGCTGCCGCGCCGGCGTGCGCCAGCGCCACCCGGGCCCGTTGTCGGGGAGTGGGCTCGGTGTCGGCCAGCACCACGATCCCGCGCAGGGGGGAGCGCCACGGGCCGCCCGCGCGGCAGCTGCGTGTGATCGCCGACGCGGACAGCCCGAGGGCGAGCAACTCCGAACGCGTGGCGACAGCGTCCGGGAAGAGTCCGCGCAGGCGGTCGCGGTCCGACGAGGTCAGGTGCACCGGCGCATCATGACCCGACGCCGGCCGCCGTGGACGCGGATCGACGGGCCTGTGGATAACTTCGTCGGCCGCTTTTGACGCGTGGGACGCCCAAGCACCGCTGAGTGACGCTTGGGACGCCCAAGCACCGGCCGGTGACGCTTGGGACGCCCGAGCGTCGGCCGCTGACGCGTGGGACGCCCAAGCACCGCTCAGCGACGCTTGGGACGCCCAAGCGTCAGCTCCGTATCCCAGCACGCGTCAGCTCCCCGCAGCGCCCGGCACAAGCTCAGCGGCGGCGCACGGTGCGCTGCACACTCCGCAGCTTGGCGCCTTGCGGCATGGGGCCCTTGGGGAGTGCGGCGGCGCGGTTGCCCAGTGCGGCCAGGCGGGCGTCGAGACTGTCCATCTCGTTGGCGCTGATGTTGCGCGGCAGCTTCATCATGTGCCGCTGCAGGCTCCTGAGGGGGACCTGGCCCTCCTCGTGGCCCACGATGACGTCGTAGATCGGGGTCTGGCCGACGACCCGCGCGGTGCGCTTCTTCTCCTGCGCCAGCAGCGCCTTGACCCGGTGCGGCGCACCCTCGGCCACGAAGATCACGCCGGGCCGCCCGACGACCCGGTGCACCGCGTCGAGGTGGGTGTTGCCGGCGACGCCCTGGGTGACCCGCCACTGCCCGCGCAGCTGGTCCAGGGCCCAGCCCGCGGCACCGGGCTGCCCGTCCGCCTGCGAGTACACGCTGCGCTGCACGCGGCGCCCGAAGAGCGAGACCGCGAGGAGCGCGCCGATCGCGATGCCGAACGGCAGGAAGATCCAGGACATGCCGAAGATCAGGCCGATCAGGAACGCGACGACGGCCGCGCCCACGACGGACCCGATCATCAGCGGCAGCAGGAGCTTGTCCTGCTTGCGCTGCATCTGGAACGCCTGCCAGATCTGCGAGCGGCGCTGCTTGGACGCCGCTCGCTTCTCCGCCTTGAGGCGCTGCTTCTCTTCCTTGTCGGGCTTGCCGGCCATGCGGGCCAGGATACGGCCTACGAGCGCGCGAGGAGCGACCGCGCCTCCTGCGCGGCCGGCGCCTCCGCCGCGAGGTGCTGCAGCGACGCGGGCAGCTCCTCCCCGCGGTGCGCCACGGTCTGGGCGTAGAGCCGCCCGGCCCGGTACGACGAGCGCACCAGGGGACCGGCCATCACCCCGGCGAAGCCCATCTGCTCGGCGGTCTCGGAGTGCGTCACGAACTCCTCGGGCCGGACCCAGCGCTCCACCGGGTGGTGGCGCTTGGAGGGCCGCAGGTACTGGGTGATCGTGATGATCTCGCAGCCCGCGTCGTGCAGGTCGGCCAGCGCCTCGGTGACCTCGTCCGGCGTCTCGCCCATGCCCAGGATCAGGTTGGACTTGGTGACCAGTCCGGCCGCACGGGCCTTGGTGATCACCTCGAGCGAGCGCTCGTAGCGGAACGCCGGGCGGATCCGCTTGAAGATCCGCGGCACGGTCTCCAGGTTGTGCGCGAGCACCTCGGGGCGCGCGCCGAACACCTCGTCGAGCTGGGCGTCGATCGAGTTGAAGTCCGGGATCAGCAGCTCGACGCCCGTGCCCGGGTTCATCGCGTGGATCTGCCGGACGGTCTCGGCGTAGAGCCAGGCCCCGCCGTCGGCCAGGTCGTCCCGGGCCACCCCGGTGACGGTGGAGTACCGCAGCCCCATCTGGGCCACCGACTCGGCGACCCGGCGCGGCTCGTCCCGGTCGAGGTCGGCGGGCTTGCCGGTGTCGATCTGGCAGAAGTCGCACCGGCGGGTGCACTGCTCGCCGCCGATGAGGAAGGTCGCCTCGCGGTCCTCCCAGCACTCGTAGATGTTGGGGCAGCCCGCCTCCTCACAGACGGTGTGCAGCCCCCCGGAGCGCACCAGGCCCTTGAGCTCGGTGTACTGCGGACCCGTGCGCGCCTTCGTGCGGATCCACTCGGGCTTGCGCTCGATCGGGGTCTCGGCGTTGCGGACCTCGAGGCGAAGGAGCTTGCGGCCGTCGGGAGCGATCGTCACGGCGGCCAGCCTACGCTTCGGTGTCCTCGCCGACCCCCGGCCGGATGTCCGGCGTGACGCCCGTCTCCGCCACCGTCGCGTCCCACAGCCTGCGGGCGAGTGCGGGGTCCTGCGCGGCCGCGCTGCGCCGGGCCGGGCCCGGGTACCCGCGGGTCTCGCCGAGCCCGCGCGGGCCGACGTAGTCGCCGGGCGCGACCGGCCCGACGGCCGCGTACAGCTGGGGCAGCACTCCCCGCTCGACGCGCTGGCAGAGCACCGCGTTGACCGGGCCCGCGAGCCCGCCCAGCCCCCGGCGGCGCAGCGAGTTCGCGAGCAGCGCGGTGTCGGTCAGCCCGGGGTGCGCCGCGACCGCGAACACCCCGCGCCGGGCGAGCTCCGCCGTGAACAGCAGGTTCGCCAGCTTGGACTGCGCGTAGGCGACCGACGCCCGGTAGGGCCTGCGGCGGAAGTGCAGGTCGTCCGGGTCGAGGCCGCCGCCCCGGTGGGCCAGCGACGACACGGTCACGACCCGCGTCACCTGCGGCAACAGCAGCCAGGTCAGGACCGCCGGGCCCAGGTGGTTCGTGGCGATCTGCAGCTCGAACCCGTCGACCGTGTACGTCGGCGGAGTACCCATCACCCCGGCGTTGTTGACCAGGACGTCGATCGGGCCCCGGATCGCCGCGGCCGCCGCCCGCACCGAGGCCTGGTCGGCCAGGTCCAGCTCGACCGGCTCGACGCCCGCGGGCAGGCGGGACACGTCGCGCCCGGTCGCCAGGACCCGGGCGCCCCGCGCGGCGAGGATCTCCGCGGTCGCGCGGCCCAGGCCGCTCGTGGCGCCCGTGACCAGCACGGTCCGGCCGGTCAGGTCGGGGACGTCGGCGGCGGTCCAGCGGCTCATGCCCGCGGACGATAGCGTCGTCCGGCGTGGACCTCCGGATCTTCACCGAACCGCAGCAGGGCGCCTCCTACGCCGACCTCCTCCGTGTCGCCCGGGCGACCGAGGCGGCAGGCTTCGACGCCTTCTTCCGCTCCGACCACTACCTGGCGATGGGATCCGTCGACGGCCTGCCCGGCCCCACCGACGCCTGGCTGACCCTCGCCGGGCTCGCCCGCGAGACCTCCCGGATCCGGCTGGGCACCCTCGTCTCCTCGGCCACCTTCCGCCTGCCCGGCCCGCTCGCGATCTCCGTCGCGCAGGTCGACCAGATGTCGGGCGGCCGGGTCGAGCTGGGGCTCGGCGCGGGCTGGTTCGAGGCCGAGCACGCCGCCTACGGCATCCCGTTCCCGCGGCTGGGGGAGCGGTTCGACCGGCTCGAGGAGCAGCTCGAGATCATCACCGGGCTGTGGGCCGCGCCGGGGACCTACGAGTACTCGGGCGACCACTACACGGTCACCGGCTCACCCGCGCTGCCGAAGCCCGTCCAGCCGCGGGTCCCCGTGATCGTCGGCGGGCACGGGCCCACCCGGACCCCGCGGCTCGCGGCCCGGTTCGCCACCGAGTTCAACGTCGCCTTCTCGGACCTCGACGCCGTGTCCGCCCAGTTCGAGCGGGTCGACGAGGCCTGCGCCGCGCGCGGCCGGGACCCGCGGGAGATCGTGCGGTCGGTCGCCCAGGTCGTCTGCGTCGGCGACGACGCCACCCTGGCCCGCCGGGCGGCCGCCATCGGTCGCGAGCCCGCCGAGCTCGTCGCGAACGGACTCGCGGGCAGCCCGGAGCAGGTCCGCGACAAGCTCGGCACGTGGGCGGAGCGCACCGGGATCACGCGCGTCTACCTGCAGGTGCTGGACCTCTCCGATCTCCAGCACCTCGACGACATCGCCGCGGCGCTAGGGGTCTGATGGATCTCCGGCCGGCCCGCGGGCTCGGCGGAGATCCCTCAGACACCCCCTAGTGCAGGGAGGGGTGTAGCTGCAGGTCGAGACCCGGGGCGGTGGCGGCGCGCCGCGGCACCACGTGCTCGCTCACCGGCAGCGCCCCGTCGAGCGCGCGCAGGACCGCGTCGGTGGCGTCGGCGAGCACGGAGTCGACCGACACCGGGCGCCCCAGCTCCGCCGACAGCGACGTGACGCCGGCGTCGGAGATCCCGCACGGGACGATCCGGCCGAACTCGTCCAGGTCGGGATCGCAGTTCAGCGAGAAACCGTGCAGCGTGACCCCGCCCTGCACGCGCACGCCGATCGCGGAGATCTTGCGCTCCTGCCGGGTGTCGTCCGCGGGCAGCCAGACGCCCGAGCGTCCGTCGATCCGCCCCGCGGCCGTGACCCCCAGGCCGTGGCAGACCGCGATCATGGCCTCTTCGAGGCGCCGCACGTAGTCGACGACGTCGATCGGGTCGCTCAGCTGCACGATCGGGTACCCGACGAGCTGGCCGGGCCCGTGCCAGGTGATCCGTCCGCCGCGGTCGACGTCGATCACCGGGGAGCCGTCGGTCGGCCGGTCCTCGGGCCGGGTGCGCTTGCCCGCGGTGTAGACCGACGGGTGCTCCAGCAGCATCAGCACGTCCGGGCCGGTGCCGTCCCGCCGGGCCTCGGCGTTGGCGCGCTGCAGGTCCCAGGCGGTGAGGTAGTCGACCGTGCCCAGCAGGTCCACGCGGACCGGGTTGGGGGAGCGGCGACAGGTCCGGCCGCGTTGTTCTCGGAGGCCCATCAGGCGAGCCTACGCCGCGGCCGCGCCCCTACGGGCACGGCCGCGGCGCACGTCTCAGCCGAGCCGCACCGAGGCCGTGGCGGTGTTGTCCGCCGGGGTCGCGTCCGGGCCCGCGGCCGAGGTGACCGCCTGCAGCCCGGCCGTTCCCGCCCTGGTACCGACCATCGTCACCCGGTGGACGGCCGTGGCTCCGGGAGCGAGCGGGCCGTCGAGGATCGTCACGCTCGTCCCGACGGCGGGCTTGACCGCGTCGGGTGCCGAGACCACCAGCAGGCCGCCCGTGAGCGTGACGACCGTCGACGCCTTCGCCACGGGTGCGCCGCCCTTGTTGGTCACCCTGACCGTCGCGACGAACGAGTTCCCCGGGCGCCCCGTGGACGGCGCGGACACCGCCACGGCGAGGTCGGTGACCGCCGCGGGTGGCGGCGCGGTGACCGTCGCCGAGAACGTGGTGCTGACGACGGCCTCGGTCGCCGCGCCCGACCCCGCCGTCGCGGTGATCGTGACCGGGCCGGGGGTGGGGCCCGCGGTGAGCGTCGGTGCGGTCGCGACGCCGGTCGCGCCTGTGGTCGCCGACGCGGTCGGGGAGCCTCCCGGGAAGCTCGCGCTGCCCGCGGTCACCCGGAAGACGACCGGGGTGCCGGGGACGGGGCGGCTGCGCCCCGTCACCGTCGCGGCCAGGGCGGTGGGGAAGGGCTGCCCGGCCGCCGCCGACTGGTTGTTCCCCGCGCTCGCGGTGATCGCCGAGGCGGTGGCGGGGTTCTCGAAGTCGTAGGTCTTGCCCCCATAGCGGAAGAGGTCGACCCCCGACTGCAGCCCGCCGGCCCCGGAACCCTGGTTGATCTCGACGTAGTAGACGGTCGCGTCGGCCCCGAGCGCGGCGACGACGTCGGCGAACGTCGCGGTGTAGGTGGTGAAGCCGAACCGGTTCTCGGTGCCCGTGGCCGTCACGTCCTTGGAGGCCCACCAGCCCTTCTGCGTGGACGGGGTCCAGGTCTGCCACGTCCCGGGCGTGACCGTCGCGGGTTGGTAGATCGGTTCCCACACCAGCGAGGTGAACCCCATCGGGAGGCCGTCCTTCGGGCTGGTCTTCGAGGACGTGACCTCGAGGTTGAACGACGGCGCGAGGTTCGGCCTCCCCTCGACCGCCTTCTCGACGGACGTGGAGTAGGCGAGGTCGCCGAGCCGCCCGAGCGGCAGCCCCGGCACCTCGCGGATGTAGGCCTTGTCGCCGGCGCCGGGAGTCGACAACCGGAGGTAGCCGTCGCCGGACTCGGCGGTGGCGCTGTCGACCACCGCGGCGGTTCCGCCGCCCGAGGTGACCGAGCAGAGCGGGACCGAGGTCGGTGCGGCACACGGTCTGAGGTCGGCGTCGGCGACGGAGACCGCTCCCGGTGCGGCGAGGGCCGGACCGGCGGTCAGGACGGTGGCGGCCAGGACCGCCGTTAGGACGAGGACAGCGCCACTGCGCAGGGACGGCACGAGACACCTCTGAGGGCCGAACGGACAGGAAGCGGGTCCGGCCTCGGGGGCGTCGGTCCGTTCCCGTCGCTCAGCGTGCTCCTGACGGCGGTGACACGCGCCACCATTCGGCGTATCAGCCCGATCGAGTGAGCGAGGTGTCGCTCTCAGTGCACGGCTGCGGACAGTGCGTCAGCAAGGGTGGGGTGGCGGAAGGTGAAACCGGCGTCGAGCAGCGCGCGCGGCACCGCTCGCTGACTGAACAGCAGCAGCTCGCGGCCCATGTCGCCGAGCAGGGTCGACACCACCACGCCGGGGATCACCATCGGCGCGGGGCGCCCGACGGCCTGGGCGAGCGTCTGGGTGAACGCCGCATTCGTCACCGGGGTGGGGCCGGTCATGTTCACCGGGCCGCTCAGCGCCGGCGTCTCGACGGCGAAACGCAGGCCCGCGACCTCGTCGTCCAGCGAGACCCACGGCATGTACTGCTCGCCGCTGCCGATCCGCGCGCCCAGGAAGGACTTCCACACCGGGCGCATCAGCGCGAGCAGCCCGCCGGACGGCGACAGGACCAGGCCCGTCCGGATCGTCACCACCCGGGCGCCGGCCTCGGCGGCGGGCGCGGTCGCCGCCTCCCAGTCCCGGCAGACCCCGGCGAGGAAGCCCTCGCCGGACGGGGCGCCCTCCTCGACCTCCTGCGGCCCGGTGTCGCCGTAGAAGCCCACGGCCGACGCGCTGACCAGCGCAGGCACCCCGGCCTGGGCGACGCCCTGGGCCAGCACCTCGGTGGGCACGATCCGGCTGTCGCGGATGGCCTGTCTGCGCGCGCCGCTCCACGGCCGGTCGGCGATCCCGACCCCGCCGAGGTTCACGGCGACGTCCGCGCCGTCGAGCGCCCCGTCGTCGATCCGGCCGGACGGCGGGTCCCACCCGCGTTCGTCCGGGGCCGAGGGAGTGCGGCGGACGAGCCGCAGCACCTCGTGGCCCGACTCCCGCAGGCCGGCGACGAGGGCGGTTCCGATCAGGCCGGACGAACCGGCGACGACGACGCGCACGGCGTTGATCCTCCCGAACCCCGCGCCGGCCCGCGACTCCGGGTCCCGGCCGGGTGACGGGTGGGCCGGGTGGCGCGTGGCGGTGGCGCGGGGGCGGTGGCGCTCGGGCGGTGGCGCTCGGGCCGAGTGACGCTTGGGACGCCCAAGCGTCGCTGAGCGGTGCTTGGGCGTCCCAAGCGTCAGGGCCCGGTGGTGCTTGGGCGTCCCGAGCGTCGCTGGGTGGTGCTTGGGCGTCCCAAGCGTCACCCGGCCCGAGCGTCACCCGGCCCGAGCGTCACCCGGGCCGAGCGTCACCCGGCCCGAGCGGCACCCGGCCCGAGCGGCACCCGGCCCGAGCGGCACCTGCCGGAGCGGGGAGACAGCACGGCGCCGCCGACCCCGGAGGATCGGCGGCGCCGTGGGTGTGCGTGGCTAGAGACCGAGCTCGGCCTCGAAGGCGCCCTCCTCGAGGCGCGCCTTGATCGCGGAGACGAAGCGGCCCGCGTCGGCGCCGTCGACGATGCGGTGGTCGTAGGTCAGCGGCAGGTAGCAGACCGAGCGGACGGCGATGACGTCCTCACCGTCGGGCCCCGCCACGACCTTCGGCTCCTTGGCGATCGCCCCGGTGCCCAGGATCGCGACCTGCGGCTGGTTGATGATCGGGGTGTCGAACAGCGCGCCCGCGGACCCGATGTTCGTGATCGTGAAGGTGCCGCCGGACAGCTCGTCCGGGCCGATCTTGTTGGCGCGGGTGCGCGCCGCGACGTCCGCGATCTTGCGGGCCAGCCCGGCCAGCGACAGGTCCTCGGCGTTCTTGATGACCGGGACGAGCAGCCCGCGCGGGGTGTCGACGGCGATCGCGAGGTGCACGTTGCCGTGGTACTCGACCTGCTTGCCGTCCTCGGAGATCGAGGAGTTGACGGCCGGGAAGGCCTTCAGCGCCTCGACGGTGGCCTTCGCGAAGAAGGGCAGGTAGGTGAGCTTGACGCCTTCGCGGGCCAGGAAGTCGTCCTTCGCCCGTGCGCGCAGCTTGGCGATGCGGGTGACGTCCACCTCCTGCACGGTGGTCAGCTGCGCCGAGATCCGCAGCGAGTCCGTCATCCGCTGGGCGATGACCTGCCGCAGGCGCGGCATCTTCACCGTGGTGCCCGGCTGCGGGCCGTCCGCGGAGCGCTGCGGGACCGTGGTGGGCGCAGACGGTGCCGACGGCGCGCTGCTCGCCGCGGCGGGCTGCGCGGCCGGGGCGGACGCGGCGGGCGCCGGCGCCTTGGCGGCCTCGGCGGCGGCCAGGACGTCCTGCTTGCGGATCCGGCCGCCGACGCCGGAGCCCTTCAGCGAGTCGAGGTCGACGCCGTGCTCCTGGGCGAGCTTGCGCACCAGCGGCGTGACGTACGGCGGGGTCGAGCCGCCACCGTCGGCGGGGGACTCCTCGCGGGTCGCGTCGACCGGGGGTGCGCTCTCCGCAGGCTTCGACTCGGCCTTGGGCTCGGGCGTGGGCTCGGGCTTCGGCTCGGGCTTGGCCTCCGGCTTCGGAGCGGGCTCGGGCTCCGGCGCGGACTCGGCCGGGGCGGCGTCGGCGTCCCCGATGACGGCGAGCTGCCCGCCGACCTCGACGGTGTCGTCCTCGGCCACGCTCAGCTCGAGCACGGTGCCCGCGACGGGCGAGGGGATCTCGGTGTCGACCTTGTCGGTGGAGACCTCGAGCAGCGGCTCGTCGACCGCGACCGAGTCGCCGACCTGCTTGAGCCAGCGGGTGACGGTGCCCTCGGTGACCGACTCGCCCAGCTCGGGCATGGTCACCGGGGTGCCGGCGCCGCCGGACTTCTTCGGCGCCGCCTCGGCCTTCGGAGCGGGCTCCGGCTCCGGCTCGGGCTCCGGCTCGGCCTGCGCCTCGGGTTCCGGGGTGGCCTCGGGCTCGGGGGTCGCGGAGCCCTCGTCCGCGCCGCCGTCCCCGATCACGGCGAGCTCGCCGCCGACCTCGACGGTCTCGTCCTCGCCCGCGACGATCTTCTGCAGGGTGCCCGCGACGGGCGAGGGGATCTCGGTGTCGACCTTGTCGGTGGAGACCTCGAGCAACGGCTCGTCGACCTCGACGGTGTCACCCTCGGCCTTGAGCCAGCGGGTGACGGTGCCTTCGGTGACGCTCTCACCGAGGGCGGGCATCTGGACGGAGAAGGCCATGTCTGCTCGGATCCTCTTTCGACGTGCCGTTCGGCCGGGTCTCAGCCGTGGGTATGGAGGGGTTTGCCCGCCAGGGCGAGGTGCGCTTCGCCGAGCGCCTCGTTCTGGGTGGGGTGGGCGTGGACGAGCGGGGCGACGTCGCCGGGCTCGGCTTCCCAGTTGTAGACGAGCTGGGCCTCGCCGATCAGTTCGCCGACGCGCGCGCCGACCATGTGGATCCCGACGACCGGGCCGTCCTTGGCGCGGACGAGCTTGATCGCGCCGGAGGTCTGCAGGATCTGGGACTTGCCGTTGCCGCCCAGGTCGTAGGTGAGGGTCTCGATCTCGCCGTGCCGCTCCCGGGCCTGGGCCTCGGTGAGGCCGACGGAGGCGACCTCGGGATCGCAGTAGGTGACCCGGGGGATCCCGGCCTCGTCGATCACCGCCGGTTCGAGCCCGGCGATGTCCTCGGCGACGAAGATCCCCTGCTGGAAGCCGCGGTGGGCCAGCTGCAGCCCGGGCACGATGTCCCCGACCGCGTACACGCCGGGCAGGTTGGTGCGCAGCCGCTCGTCGGTCGTGACGAACCCGCGGTCCATGGCGAGCCCGGCCTGCTCGTAGCCGTGGCCGGTGGTGTTGGGGCCGCGCCCGACCGCGACGAGCAGCAGGTCGGCCTCGAGTTCCTCGCCGGACTCCAGCGAGACCGCGACGGAGTCGTTCGCCTGCTTGGCGCCGGTGAACCGCACCCCGGTCTTGGCGGTGATCTTGCGGCGGCGGAAGGCGCGTTCGAGGAGCTTGGAGGCGAACTCGTCCTCGCCTGCGACCAGGCGCGGCAGCGCCTCGACGACGGTGACCTCGGCCCCGAAGGACCGGTACACGCTGGCGAACTCCACGCCGATCACGCCGCCGCCGAGGATGACGACCTTCTGCGGCACGCTGTCCCAGGTCAGGGCCTGGTCGGAGGTGACGATCCGGCCGCCGATCTCCAGATCGGGCAGGGTCTTGGCGTAGGAGCCGGTGGCGAGCACGACGTTGCGGCCGGTGTAGACGGTGCCGTCCACCTCGACGGCGTCCGGGGCGTGGAAGGTGCCCGCGCCCGCGACCAGCTCGATCTTGCGGGACTTCACGAGCCCCTGCAGGCCCTTGTAGAGGCGGGAGACGACGCCGTCCTTGTAGGAGTGCACCCCGGCCATGTCGATGCCGATCAGCTGCGAGAGCACGCCGACGTTCGCGCCGTCGCGGGCGTGGTCGGCGACCTCGGCGGCGTGCAGCAGCGCCTTGGTCGGGATGCAGCCCCGGTGCAGACAGGTGCCGCCGAGCTTGTCCTTCTCGACCAGGACGACCGACATCCCCAGCTCCGCGGCCCGCAGGGCACACGCGTAGCCGCCGGAACCACCACCCAGGATGACCAGATCGGCAGCCTGTTGCGGCACGTCGGTCCCCTCCGTCTCACCCGCTCGGTCGTGCGAGTCGGCGCCCATCTTTACACCCGGGCTCGGTTCGCGGCGGCCCAGGTCGGGAGAAAATCAGACACCTCACGCGTTGGAGGTGGCGAGAACCGGGGACCGGGAGGGCGAGATGGGCCTGTTCAGCCGAAAGCGGGCCGGTGTGCGACGCCGCGCGGACTCGGGTGACGTCGAGCACCTGCGGTCCTGGGCGAGTGTGCGCGAGGGGGTGGAGGGGTTCGTCGAGCCGCGCACGGCGGTCACGGAGACCACCCTGCTGCTCGTCGCCAAGGACGGCGAGTGGACGCGGCGGCGG
Source organism: Pseudonocardia sp. WMMC193 (assembly GCF_021728735.1). Classification (NCBI taxonomy): domain Bacteria; kingdom Bacillati; phylum Actinomycetota; class Actinomycetes; order Pseudonocardiales; family Pseudonocardiaceae; genus Pseudonocardia; species Pseudonocardia sp. WMMC193. The sequence continues at coordinate 773,398 of NZ_JAKKDO010000003.1, forward strand.
ATCGGCAGCCCGGACGCCGCCCGCAAGCTGGCGAAGTCGATGCGGATGCCGGTGTACGACGTCCAGCTCGTCGGCTACCCCCAGCGCATGCGCGACCACGACGCACGGCAGAAGGTCCTGCGCAGGCGTGCCGCGGAGGGGCGCTGATGATCAGAACCGGTAGCGGTGCCCGTGCCCCGGCGGCACGTCCTGCGCGATCAACAACGCGGCGCTGACCTGCCAGAACCGGACGGGATCGGTGAGCAGCAGGCCCGGTGACCACGCGACGACGGGATCGTCGGGGTTGGCGAGCTCGGTGCAGGCGTCCTGCGGGTCGTCGGCCGATCCGGGTCTGCCCGCGAGCACGCACTCGTCGGCGAGCCGGGCCACCGGCAGCGCCGCGGCCGCGCCGAGGCTCTCGCCGAGCAGCACCAGTCGAGGGCCGTCCGGTGGGAGCGCCGCACGGACAGCGGTGAGCGTCGCCGCCGCGGAGCGTTCCGCCGCGTGACCGCCGAGCAGGTACTCCAGCCAGCTCGGACGGTCCGCGTACTGCACCACGACCGTCGCGACGTCCCCGCCGAGCCGGTTCTCGTACGCCCGCACGGCGGCGGGGTCCACCCAGCCCGAGCCGGTGGGCACGATCACCAGGACCGTGCCGCGCGCCGGCCCGCCCGCGCGCCGGAGAGCGTCGACCGCCGCGGCCGCCCGCCCCGCGTCGTCCGCGGCCGCCGCCACGTCGACATAGACGCGGACCGGTGCCGTGGGGGTGGTGGCGGGCAGGTCCAGGAACCGCCGCCCCTCCACCCCGAGTGGCGTGGTGGTCGGGGCGGATGCGGTGGCAGTGCGGGCGCCCGGTGCGGATGTGCTGGCAGAGCCTGCACTGGCCGCGGATGCGTTGGCAGAGCATGCAGTGGCCGCGGATGCGCTGGTAGCGCGTGTGCCCGGTGCGGATGCGCTGGCAGAGCGTGCACTGGCCGCGGATGCGCTGGTAGTGCGTGTGCCCGGCGCGGATGCGCTGGCAGTGCGGACGACGGGTGCACTGGCCGCGGATGCGCTGGCAGAGCCTGCACTGGCCGCGGATCCGCTTCCGGCCGCGGGAACGGCGATCAGAGCCGGTTCGAGGACCAGGACTGCGGCGAGGATCGCGGCCAGGCCCACGCCGGGACCGCCCCGCAGCATCGCGACCACCCGCTGCGCGGTCCCCACCGCCGCGGTGACCGTGAGCCCACAGAGCAGCGCCGCGAGGGCCGCGAGCCAGGCGGGCGGGGTGAGGGGCCAGGGCGTCACCAGGCACAGCACCGCCGCCCCGACACCGGGTCCGGCCGTCAGGATCGTCGGAACGGTGCGCGCACCGGCGCGGCCGGCGCCCGCACCACGGGGACGTGGACCGCGGGCGCCGCCCCGGTGGGCGGGGTGGTGGAGCACGGCGCTCACGGCCGGGTGGCCTCGCCCCGCGCGATCCCCGCGATCGCGGCGAGCGTGGGGGAACCGGGGAGGAGGTAGCCGTCGTGCGCCCGCACGCCGTCGACGGGCAACGGACGGGCGCCGAAGCCCGGTGCCGCGGGGTCCGCGCCGTGCCCCAGGTCCCCGAGGCGCACGTGCGGCACGAACCGGATCCAGTCCTGTCCCGCGCGCGCGACCCACACCCGCGCGCGGGTGCGCAGGGCCTCGACCGACTCCGCGCGGACCCCGGGGGAGGCGAGGAGGACGAGGTCGTCGGCGTCGAGCGCGGGCGCCGCGATCCCCACGACGACGCTCCCGTAGCTGTGCCCGACCACCGTCACGTGCCGGGCGCCTCCGGCCCGCAGCGCCGCGACCTCGGCGACCAGGGCGGGCGCGGCGGCGCGGGCGAGGCGACCGGCGGCGGCGTCGTAGCCCAGCCCCTGCGGGGTCTCGTACCCCACCCAGAGCACGACGACGGTGTCCCGGCCCACGCTCGCGGCCAGGCTCCGCGCCCAGGTCATCGGCCGTCTCGGTGACCCGTCGAGGGTGTGCAGGTCGATGTCCGACCCCGGCACGAGGACCACGACGTTCGCCGCCGCCGCGACGTCCCCGATCGCCACGACGGCGCGTCCCCGGCCCGCCGGATCACAGCCGAGCACGCGGACCCGTTCGTCACCGTCCGTCACCTTTGTGATCAGGGAGGCGGCGCAGACCGGATCGAGGCCGACCGGTCCGAGAGTGGGGGCGGGCAGCGGCCGCACGGCGATGACCAGCAGGCTGAGCAGCAACGACGCGATTCCGAGCCCGGAGAGATCCATGGTCGGAACGCTAGGAATCCCGGGCCCGTCGATCGTCACGCTGCGGAGCCGTCTTCGCGCCGGTACGGCCGTCCCCGACGGCGGGCCGACCCCCTACCCGGGTACCGGGCCGGAGAGGGCACCCGCGGGTGAGGCGCGCCCGCCCGGGACACGCCTAGGCTCGCCGGGGTGACGACGGTGGGGGAGCGGGCCGTGCGCCTGCTCGGCGACTCGATCCGGGCGGCCGTGTGGCCCACCCGCGGCGAGGACGCCCGCTGGAGCCGCCCCCACTCCCGTCTGCTGCGTCCGGTGCCCGTCCTGACCGGCCTCTACGGCGTGATCGTCGCGATCGCGGTCTCCGGGGCCGTGCTGAACGAGCGCATGACCGGTGGCCTCGCGTTCCTCGCCCTGCTGCCGTTGGCGGGGGCCCTCGCGCTCGCCCCGCGCCGCCCGCTCGACGCCTGGCGGATCGGGACCGCCTGGGTGGTCGTGCTGGCCTTCCTGCTGCCGCCACCGCCCGCCCCGGCTCCGGGGCTGGAGGTCTGGGGATGGCTGCTCTGGACGCCGTTGCTGCTGCTCGGGGCCTGGGGCGCGCCCGGCCGGACCACGCTCGGGGTGGCGGTGGTGTCCGGGCTCGCCGTCGTCGTGCTGGTGGTGGCGACCCCGGCGGACGTGCCGCTGAGCGAGCTCGGGCTCACGCTCTCCGTCCTCGCCTTCCCGCTCGGGGCGGGCGCGGCGCTCGGGGCGCGGTGGGACACCCGGCGGGCGCTGGAGGTGGAGCGGCGGGAGCTCGCCGCGGCCCAGGCCGAGCGGGGAGCGCTGGCCGAGCGGGCGCGGATCGCGCGCGAGATGCACGACGTCGTCGCGCACCACATGTCCATGATCGCCGTCCGCTGCGAGACGGCGCCCTACCGGCTCGGCCGGCTGCCGGCTCCCGCCCGTGCGGAGCTCGCGGAGGTCGCGACGGCCGCGCGGGAGGCGCTTCGGGAGATGCAGGGCCTGCTGGGGGTGCTGCGGACCGGGGAGACGGAGCGGACCCCGCAGCCGGGCCTCGCGGACATCGAGCCGCTGTTGGTCGAGGCGAGGTCGGCGGGGGTGGAGCTGACCTGGGAGATCGTCGAGGCCGAGGTGCCTGCGCCGGTGGGCCTGACGGCCTTCCGGATCGTCGCGCAGGGGCTGGCCAACGCGCGCCAGCACGCGCCGGGCGCCCCCGTGCACGTCGCGATCACCGACGGGCTGGTCGTCGAGATCGTCAACGGCCGCGGGACCGGGCCGGGCACGCCGGGCGGCGGTACGGGCATCCCGTCGATGCGCGAGCGGGCCGAGGTCCACGGCGGCACGCTCGACGCGGGCCCCACCGCGGACGGGTTCCGGCTCAGGGCGGAGCTGCCGCGGTGATCAGGGTGGTGGTGGTCGACGACCAGGCGATGGTCCGCGAGGGCTTCGCCGCGCTGCTGAACGCGCAGGAGGACATCGAGGTCGTCGGGACGGCGGAGAACGGGCGCGAGGCGATCGCCGCCGTCGGGGAGCACACGCCGGACGTGGTGCTGATGGACGTGCGGATGCCGGTGCTCGACGGCATCGCGGCGACCCGGGAGCTGGCCGGTCACCCCACGAAGGTCCTCATGCTCACCACCTTCGACCTCGACGATCACGTCTACGACGCGCTGCGCGCCGGGGCGGGCGGGTTCCTCCTCAAGCACGCGCCCGCGGCGGAGCTGCTGCACGCGGTGCGGGTCGTCGCGGCGGGGGAGGCGCTGCTCGCGCCCGAGGTGACCCGACGCCTGATCGGCCACTTCGTCTCCGCCCGCCCGGCCGCGCTGACCGACGCCCGGCCTGCGCGCCTGGCCGCGCTGACCGACCGCGAGACCGAGGTGTTGCGCCTGGTCGCGGCCGGGTTCTCCAACGCGGAGATCGCGAGCAGGCTGGTGCTCGCCGAGCAGACCGTGAAGAGCCACGTGAGCCGCACGTTCACCAAGCTCGGCCTGCGCGACCGGGCCCAGGCGGTGGTGCTGGCCTACGAGTCCGGACTGGTCAGACCCGCGTCGTGAGCTTGCGGGCGCCCATCTTCTGCAGGACCGGGAAGGCCCGCAGGGTGACACTCGGCGCCAGGGTGTTGGCCCGCGCCAGCACCGCCCGCCAGGTCGGCACGGTCTTCACGATCCGGCTCGTGCCGAACATGTCGAGCAGCTCGGCCGCGACGCGGTCGGGGGTGAGCAGCACGCCCGAGCGCACCGTGGCCTGGGCGCGCGCGTCCATCTCCGAGAGCAGCGGGGTGGCGACGCCGTCGGGGTTGATCGCGTGCACCCGGATCCGGTCGGCCCGGTGCTCCTCGGCCAGGGCCTGGGCGAGGGAGAGCACCGCGGCCTTCGTGGCGGCGTAGAGCGAGAGGTTCGGGACCGGCCCGAGCCCGGAGAGCGAGGCGGTGACCGCGAGCTCGCCGCCCTGCCCCTGGGCACGGAACGCCTCGACCGCCGCCCGGCAGCTCCACACCACCCCGAGCACGTTGACCTCGACCAGCGCCCTGGCCTGCGCGTCGCTCAGGTCGACGAGCGGCCCGCCGGTGCCCAGCCCGGCGTTCGCGACCCACGCGCCGAGCGGCGCGAGCGTGCGCGCGTGCTCGGCGACGGCACGGGTGGCCTCGGGGTCGGTGACGTCGTGGGGCATCGACTCGCCGCCGACCGCGGCGGCCACCTTCTCGGCGGCCGCGCCGTCGACGTCGGTCACCAGGACGCGGTACCCGCGCTCCGCGAGCTCGCGCGCGACCGCGGCCCCGATCCCACCGCCCCCACCGGTGACGACGGCCGAACGGGAGCCTGCGGAGACGCGGTGCGCGACACGACGACGGATCACCCGCCGCACCCTACCGGCGGGTAGGGAGACCGCCACCCCGCCGCCCGACCCCTCGTGAGCGGCGATGGTCGCTAGAGCGACCATCGCCGCTCACGGGTCAGCCGTTCGCCGCGACGTCCTCGAGCAGCGCGACCAGGGTGCGCACCGGGACCCCGGTGCCGCCCTTCGGGGTGTAGCCCCAGGCCCCGCCGGTGTTGAACGACGGGCCCGCGATGTCGACGTGCGCCCACGGCAGGTCCTTGGCCACGAACTCGCGCAGGAAGATCCCGGCCGCGAGCATGCCGCCGAAGCGGTTGCCGGTGACGTTGGCCAGGTCGGCGATCCGGGAGTCCAGCTCGGGGCGCAGGTGCGGTGGGAGCGGCATGGCCCAGGCGTCCTCGCCGACGGCCCGGCCGAGCGCGGCGACGCGGTCCCGGAACTCCTCGGACCCCATGATCCCGGCGGTGCGGGTGCCGAGCGCGACCATCTGCGCGCCCGTCAGCGTGGAGGTCTCGACGAGGTAGTCCGGCTCGTCCTCGGCGGCCCGGACCATGGCGTCGGCCAGGATGAGCCTGCCCTCGGCGTCGGTGTTGAGCACCTCGACGGTCTTCCCGCCGTACATGGTGAGCACGTCGCCGGGGCGGTAGGCGGTGTCCGAGGGCATGTTCTCGGCCATCGGGACCGTGGCGGTGACGGCGACCGGCAGCTGCAGCCGCGCGGCCGCCACCGTCGTCGCGATCACCGCGGCGGCGCCGGACATGTCCGAGGTCATGTGGTCCATGCCGGCGGCGGGCTTGATCGAGATGCCGCCGGTGTCGAACGTGATGCCCTTGCCGACGAGCGCGACCTTCTTGACCGGGGCCGACCCGCCGGACCAGCGCAGCCGCACCAGGCGGGGCTTGCGGGAGGACCCCTGGCCCACGCCCATGATCCCGCCGTAGCCGCCGGCGAGCAGGGCGTCGTCGTCGAGCACCTCGACCTCGAGCCCGGCGGCCTCGCCCAGCTCGCGGGCGCGCGCGGCGAAGGTCTCGGGGTAGAGCGCGTTCGGCGGGGTGTTGATGAGGTCGCGCGCGGCGAGCACGGCCTCCGCGACGGTGGTCGCGTGCGCGATCACGTCCGCGTCCCCCGGCGCGAACTCGACGACGCCGATCGGGCCCTTCCCGGCCGTCGGGTCGCCCTTGAACGCGGTGAAGCGGTAGGCGCCCAGCAGGGTGCCCTCCGCGGCGGCGGCCGGGTCGACCGCGCCGAGCGTGGAGACGATCCGGGCCGTGCCGCCGAGCGCGCGGGCGACCGCGCCCGCGGCGCGCCGGACGTCGTCGGACGTCGGCTCCTTGCCCAGACCCACGCCCACCACGACGGGCGCGGCGACGGCGCCGCGGCCGGGGAGCCGCACGACCTCCTCGAGCTTCCCGGTCGCCCCGCCCAGCGCGAGCAGCGCGGCGAGCTCACCGGAGAACGCGGCGTCCACCTCCTCGGCGCCCGCCGCGAGGACCGGGTCCTCCTCCGTCGCGAGCAGCCCGACGACCAGCACGTCGGCCTCCGCCGCGGTGACGGCCCCGTCCAGTACTGCGAGGCGGGTCTGGGTCTCGGCCGTGGTGGTCAACTCTTCGGCTCCCTGCGATCGGACTGGGTTGCGACGCGGGTCACACCGCAGGCGCGGCGAGACCTCTTCGAAATGCTAATGACACCGTCGCGGGGCCGATTCGCCGCGGGTCGGATGTCATGGTGGTGTCCGTGGCGCGCGAGGTGAGACCGACCTGGGGGCGGCGGCTCGGCATCGCCGACGTCGTCGTCCTCGGGCTGGTCGCCATGCTCGGCTCCGGGGTGTTCATCGTGTTCGCCCCCGCGGGCGCGGCCGCGGGCGGCTGGCTGCCGCTGTCGGTCCTGCTGGCGGCGGTCGTGGCGACCACCTGCGTGCTGTCCACGGCGGAGTTGGTGCTCGCCCGTCGCGACCAGGGCGAGACCTTCTCCGCCGGCTATACCGCCGGGTACCTCGCGGCCCGGGAGCGGCTGCACCCCGCGGCGGGCAGGCTCGCGGGGGTGGCGCTGCTCACCGGCGGCATCGCGTCCGCGGCCGCCGCGGCGGGGGTGTTCGGGGCCTACGTCCTGGGCACCGGGCGGTTCGTCACCGCGATCATCGTGATCGTCATCGCGGCGGGGCTGAACATCGCGGGCGTCCGGACGACCGCGCGGGCCTGCTGGCTGCTCGCGGGCGGGACGGTCGCGGTGCTGCTGGTCGTGGTCGTCGTCGGGTTGCTGGGGCCCGGGGGAGCGGAGTCGGCGTCCGCCTCGGCGACCGCGGGGGAGGCCGCCCGCGGGGTCGCGGTGCCGGTCGTGCAGCCCTCGCAGGGCGTGCTCGGCGTGCTGTCCGCGGCGGGGCTGGTGTTCTTCGCGTTCGTCGGGTTCGCGAACGTGACCACCCACCGCGAGGAGGTCCGCAACCCCGCGCGGACGCTGCGCCGCGCCATCCCCATCGCGCTCGGCGTGTGCACGCTGGTCTACCTCGCGGTGGCGGGCGCCCTGCTCGTCGGCCTCGGGGCGGACCGCCTGGGGACCGAGCACGCGCCGCTGGTCGCGCTCGTCGACACCGGGCAGGCGCCCGCGCTGGGCGTCCTGGTCCGGATCGGGGCGGCCGTCGCCGCCGGGTCCACCCTGCTCGCGGTGCTGATCGGGGTCAGCCGCACGGCGTCGCAGATGGCGCGCCGCGACGACCTGCCCCGCGCCTTCGCCAAGGTGTGCGGCTCGGGCGCGCCCTGGCGCTCGGACGTCCTCGGCGCGGCGCTGGCCGCCCTGGTCGCCGTGCTCGCGGGGCCGGTCGCCTCCATCGCGCTGTCCGCCTGCGCCATGCTGATCCACTACGCCCTGGTGCACGCCGCGACGCTGCGGACCCCCGGACGTCGGTACCCGGGGTGGGTCCCGGTCGTCGGGCTGGTGCTGTGTCTGGGGCTGGCCGCCCTGCTGCCGGTGACCTCGGTCCTGATCACGCTCGGCGTGCTCGTCGTCGGCTGGGGGCTGACCGAGCTCACGGCGCTGCGGGCCCGCCGCCGCCCACCGGCGGACACCGAGGAGCCCCCGGGGCGGCAGGCGGCATAGGGTCTCGGGTCGTGGATCTGATCTCCGGCCCCCTCGACGACCGGCACCTCGCCCTGGGCGCGACCATGGGCCCGTTCGGCGGCTGGTCGATGCCGATCTCGTACCCGGGCGGCACGGTCGCCGAGCACACCGCGGTGCGCGCGGCCGTCGGGGTGTTCGACGTCAGCCACCTCGGGAAGCTGCAGGTAAGCGGGCCGGGCGCGGCCGAGTTCGTGAACTCCTGCCTCACCGCGGACCTGGCGAGGATCGGGCCCGGGCAGGCGCAGTACACGTTGTGCTGCACCGAGTCCGGGGGCGTGGTGGACGACCTGATCGCCTACCTCGACGGCCCCGACTCCGTGCTCCTCGTGCCGAACGCGGCCAACTCGGCGGAGGTGCTGGCGCTCCTGCGGGCCGCCGCCCCCGCCGGGATCACGATCACCGACCGCCACCGGGACCTCGCGGTGCTCGCCGTGCAGGGCCCGCGCTCGGCCGAGCTCTTCGCGACCATGTTCGCCGGCTTCGGCGGGATCGCGGACCTCGACTACATGGCCTTCACCGAGGCCGGTTCGGTGCGCGTGTGCCGCACCGGCTACACCGGTGAGCACGGCTACGAGCTGCTCGTGCCGTGGGAGCAGGCGGCGGGGATCTGGGACGGGCTGCTGGCGGGCGCCGCGTCGCTGGGCGGCGTGCCCTGCGGGCTGGGGGCGCGGGACACGCTGCGCACCGAGATGGGCTACCCGCTGCACGGGCAGGACCTCTCGCCCGACATCACGCCGGTGCAGGCGGGGTCGTCGTGGGCGGTGGGCTGGTCCAAGCCCGCGTTCTGGGGCCGCGCGGCGCTGCTCGCGGAGAAGGAGGCCGGCCCGGCCAGGCGGCTGCGCGGCCTGCGGGCGACCGGGCGCGGCGTCCCCCGCGCCGGGATGACCGTGCTGCGGGACGGGGAGGCCGTGGGCGTCACGACCTCGGGCACGTTCTCCCCGTCGCTGAAGACGGGGATCGCGCTCGCCCTCATCGACACGGATGCGCAGGTCAGGGTGGACGACGTGCTCTCGGTGGACGTCCGCGGGCGGGGGCTCGAGGTGGTCGTCGTGAAGCCCCCGTTCGTGCCCTCGCACGTCCGATAGTCGGGGCCCCCGCCGACGGGTTACCGTTCACGTATGAGCGTGCTGCAGTTCACCCACCTCCCTCACCCGAACCCGGTGTCCGAGTCGCGGCGCGCCGAAATCCTCGCCGCCCCCGGCTTCGGGAAGTTCTTCACCGACCACATGGTCTCCATCCGGTGGACCCGGGCGGAGGGCTGGCAGGACGCGAAGGTCGAGCCGTACGGCCCGATCGCGCTGGACCCGGCCACGATGGTGCTGCACTACGGGCAGGAGATCTTCGAGGGCCTCAAGGCCTACACCCAGCCGGACGGCACGATCGCGTCGTTCCGGCCCGAGGCGAACGCCGCCCGCTTCCGGCAGTCCGCCGTGCGGCTCGGCATGCCCGAGCTGCCGGACGAGGTGTTCCTCCAGGCCATCGACGAGCTGATCACGGCCGACCGCGCCTGGGTGCCGCCCGCGGGCGGTGAGGAGTCCCTCTACCTGCGGCCCTTCATGATCGCCACCGAGGTGGGGCTGGGCGTCAAGCCCGCCGACGAGTACCTGTTCCTGCTGATCGCCTCGCCCGCCGGGGCCTACTTCCCGGGTGGGGTCAAGCCGGTCGACGTCTGGCTGTGTACGGACTTCACCCGCGCGGCGGTCGGCGGCACGGGCACCGCGAAGTGCGGCGGCAACTACGCCGCCTCGCTGCTCCCGCAGGCCCAGGCCGCCGCGCACGGCTGCGCCCAAGTCGCCTACCTCGACGCCGCCGAGAAGAAGTGGATCGAGGAGATGGGGGGCATGAACATGTTCTTCGTCTTCGCCTCCGGCGAGCTGGTCACCCCCGAGCTGTCGGGGTCGATCCTCGAGGGCGTCACCCGGCACTCGCTGCTGGTGCTGGGCAAGGAGATCGGCTGCGACGTCGTCGAGCGCCGGATCTCGGCGGACGAGTGGATCACCGGCTGCGCGGACGGCACGATCACCGAGGTCTTCGCCTGCGGCACCGCCGCGGTGATCACCCCGATCGGCAACGTCAAGTACCAGGCGGGGGACGAGGTCCGCACCGTCGCGGTGGGGAACGGCGAGTCCGGCGCGGTCACCACCCGCCTGCGCGGCATCCTCACCGACATCCAGCGCGGCAAGGGCCACGACACCCACGGCTGGATGACCACGCTCTGACCCCGCGAGTCCGCCGCTCCGGCCCCGCGAGTCCCGCGCTCGCGCGCGCGACCTGTGCTGAGCGCCGACTCCGTGGTCAGGGCGCCGTGACCAGCACCAACAGTGTGGCCGCGGTGCCCAGCTCGGCGGCCGCGCCGAGGACGTCCCCGCTCATCCCGCCGAACCGGCGGGCCGTGTGGGCGGACAGCCCGATCGTCACCAGCGCCGACAGCAGCACCGCGGCAGGTCCCCGCCAGCCCGCGAACGCGTAGCCGGCCGCGGCGAGCACCGCCCACCACACCAACGGGACCCAGCGCGGCTGCGACCCGGCGACCGACGCGCCCAGCCCGCCCGGCCGGGCGGCAGGCACACCGCGGCGCGCGACCCAGCTGAACCCGACCCGGCCGACGGCGCACGCGAGCGCCCCGGCGGCGACGACCCGCCCCCCGCCCACCGAGGCGAGCCCCGCCGCCTGCACCCCGAGCACGACCAGCAGCGTGACCACGGCGAACGGCCCCGCTCCGCCGTCCTTCATCACGGCGAGCGCCCGTTCCGGCGGCCCGTAGGAGCCGAGCCCGTCCGCGGTGTCGGCAAGGCCGTCGACGTGCATGCCGCGGGTGGCCAGCGCGAGGAACCCGACCGCGAGCAGACCGGCGGCCGGCGCGGGGACCCCCGCCGCGCCGAGCCCCCACACCAGCAGCCCCGCGCAGGCGCCGAGCGCGCCGCCCACGACCGGCGCCCACCGCAGCGCCCCGGCGGCCTCCCCGTCCGACGGCGCCCCGGTCCGCACCGGCAACACGGTCAACCAGCTCAGTGCCAGCGCGAGCGATCTCATGGGGCGCTACTCACCGCGCGCCCGGGAGGACTCGCGCACGGAGCGGACGACTCGCCGATACGGGGGACTCGCGGCGCGGGCTCATCCGGTCACGGCGCGGACCGGGACGATGCCGCTGGACTCGGCGCTCGCCGTCTCGCCGAGCAGGCGCGCGGCGGCCTGGACGAGCGGGAGGACGGCGACCGCGCCGGTCCCGTCGCCCTGGCGGATCTGCAGGTCCAGCACCGGGACGAGCTGCAGGTGCTGCAGCACCAGCGTCATCGCGGGCTCGGGGGACTGCTGGGCCGCGAGCCACCACTGGTGGGCGCCGGGGGCCAGGTCGTCGGCGAGCAGGCCCGCCGCGCCGACCACCAGGCCGTCGAGCAGCACGGGGGTCCGGCGCAGCGCGGCCTGCACCAGGAACCCGGTCAGCACGGCGAGGTCCGCCCCACCGATCGTGCGCAGCAGGGCACGCGGGTCGCGGACGTGCGGTTTCGCGCGGCGCAGCGCGTCCCGGATGGCGGCGGCCTTGCGCATCCAGGCGTCGTCCCCGATCCCGGACCCGCGGCCCACGACGGCGACCGGTTCGGCCCCGGTGACGGCCGCGACCAGCGTCGACGCCGCCGTGGTGGCCCCGACCCCGAGCGAGGCGGGGACCAGCAGGTCGGCCCCGGAGTCGACCTCCTCGTCCGCGAGCGCGCGGCCGATCCGGATGCCCTCGGCGACCTCGGTGTCGCTCAGCGCGTCCTCGCGGTCGATGCGGCCACTGCCGCGCCGCACCCGGTAGCGGTCCTGCCCCGGCAGCACGGCGTCCCGGTCGAGGCCCGCGTCGATCACCCGCACCGACGCCCCGGCGACCGTCGCGGTGACGGCGACCGGCGCGGACTGCTCGAGGGTGGCGGCGACCTGCAGCGCCGTGACGTCCGCGGCGTAGGCCGAGACGCCGGCCGCGGCGATCCCGTGGTCGGCGGCCACGACCACCACCCGGGCGCGGGCGGGCGGGCGCGGCGGGCACCGGCCCTGCAGCGAGGTCAGCCAGAGTCCCAGGTCGGCGAGCACGCCGAGGCTGCCCGCCGGGATCGCCAGCCCGTCCAACCGCGCGACGGCCTGGTGGCGCGCCTCGAGATCGGGCGCGGGGACCGGGGGGAACGGCGCAGGCTCGGTCGGGGTGGGGGACTCCGGGCTCTCGCTCACGGCACCTTCCTACCGTCCACCCGTCGGGACCCGGTCGGTGGCCCACCGACCGGGGTCACGCCCGCTTCAACCACAGCGGCAGCCCCGCCACGAGCAGCACCACCTCGTCGCACACCTGGGCGAGCGCCGCGTTGAGCGCACCGAGCTCGTCCCGGAACACCCGACCGGCGCGGGTGGGGGGCACCACCCCGAGCCCCACCTCGGCGGAGACCAGGACGAGCCGGTCCCCGGCGAACCTGCGCACCGCCTCCACCAGGGGGGACACGTCGATCGTGGCCGCGGGGTCGGACCAGGCGCCGGCGTCGTCGAGCAGGCCGGTGACCCAGGTGGCGAGGTCGTCGACCAGCACCGGACCGGGACGGGCGAGCTCGACCGGCAGGTCCGGGGACTCGACGGTCGTCCAGGACGGGGGTCTGCGGGCGACGTGGCGGGCGATGCGGGCGTCCCAGTCCGCGTCGTCCGGGTAGCGGCGGGCCGTGGCGAGGTAGCGGACGGGGGCGTCCGCCGGCAGCAGCGCCTCGGCGTGCGCTGACTTGCCGGACCGGGTCCCGCCGAGGACGAGGGTCCGCACCGGAAGGGTGGTCAGGAGATCGTGGCGCCGCGCTGCACCCTGGGCTTGGGCACCCGCAGCCTGCGCAGCTGCGAGGCCCGGGTGAACGCGTACCACCCGGTGCCGAGCCCGCTGATCTTCTCGTTCGGGAACTTCGCGCGCGCCTGCTTCGTGGTCCGCATCCCCAACAGCACGCCCTCGGTCACCATGACCGCCAGCGCGACCAGCGAGAACAGGCTCAGGTACTGCTGCACCGACGGGATCGGCAACAGCACCGAGATCAGCACGATCACCGCGAGCGGCATGAACAGGCCCATGATGTGCGGCCGCGAGTCCACGACGTCTCGGATGTAGGCCTTGACCGGCCCGCGGTCGCGGGGGAGGAGCACGCGCTCGTCGCCCGCGTCCATCCGCTTGCGGCGCTCCAGCGCGGCGGCGCGGCGGGCGTCCTTCGACGGCCGGTTGGCCCGGGCCCGCTTCGACGCCTCGCGTTGCGTGGTCGGCGGCGGGGCCACGGGACCGCGCTTGACGCCCTGGGCGTCCCGGCGCTTCGGCGTGGGCCGGCCCTTGCCCTCCGTCCAGCGGGGATCCTTGGGCTTCTGCGCAACGGCAGTGTCGACCGTCTCGGGCTGGGTCTTCGCGGCCTCGTCATCGCCACGGCGCAGGAACCTCACAGCTCGACAGGGTACGGGCGATACGGTGCGCGGTGTGCGCGTGGTCGTCGCTCCGGACTCCTTCGGCGGAACACTCAGCGCCCCGGCCGCCGCCGCGGCGATCGCGGAGGGGTGGCGGCGCGCGGTGCCGGACGCCGTGGTGGACCTGGTCCCGCTGGCCGACGGCGGCACCGGGTTCGTCGACGTGCTGCACGCGGGCCTGGGCGGGACCCTGCACGAACCGCAGGTCACCGGCCCGTTCGGCGAGCCCGTGACCGCGCCGTGGCTGCAGGTGGGGCAGACCGCGTACGTCGAGTCCGCCGCCGCCTGCGGCCTGCACCACGTGCCGCGAGCGCAGCGGACCCCCGAGGTCGCAGGCTCGGTGACGACCTACGGCGTCGGCGAGCTGCTCCTGCGGGCGGTCGAGGCGGGGTGCACGGAGGCCGTGATCGGGCTCGGCGGCTCCGCGACGACGGACGGCGGCGCGGGGATGTACGCCGCCCTCGGCCTCGGCCCGCTGGACGCCGAGGGCGCGCCGCTGCCGCCGGGCGGCCGGGCCCTGGGCCGCGCGGCGCGCCTGGCCGAGCCCCCCGGGTCGCCGCTCGCCGGGCTGCGGCTGGTCGCCGCCTCGGACGTCGACAACCCCCTGCTCGGCCCGCACGGCGCCGCGGCGGTGTTCGGGCCGCAGAAGGGGGCGGACGCCGCGACCGTCGAGGCCCTGGACGCCGCGCTGGCGCACTGGGCGGACCTGCTGCCCCGAGAGGTCCGGGACGAGCCCGCCGCGGGGGCCGCGGGCGGGCTCGGCGCCGCGCTGCTGGCGCTCGGGGCGCGCGTGGAGTCCGGGGCGGGGCTCGTGCGGGCCCTGCTGGGCCTGGACCCGGCGCTCGACGCCGTCGCCGCCGGGGGCGGGGTCGCGATCACCGGTGAGGGCAGCTTCGACTGGCAGTCGCTGCGCGGGAAGCTCATCACGGCCGTCGCGTCGGCGGCGGCGGAACGCGGCGTACCGTGCGTGGTGGTGGCCGGGCAGGTCGCCGTCGGGAGGCGGGAGGCCGCCGCGGCCGGGGTGGACGCCGCGTACGCGGTCGCCGAGCACGCGGGCGGGGTGGAGGCGTCGATGGCGGACCCCGCCGGCACCCTCGCCGCCCTGGCCGAGCACGTCGCCCGCCGATGGGGGGCGTGATCCGGATCACCGCAAACGTGATGTCCCGCGAGGGCCTACACTGGGAACAGTTCGACCGCGAGCGTTGTTGGAGGAGTTCATGACCGTCGAGAACACCGTCGAGGCCGGGTCGACCACCGAGACCCACGGCGTCGAGCTGACCGACACCGCGGCGCTCAAGGCGCGGTCCCTGCTCGAGCAGGAGGGCCGCGACGACATGCACCTGCGGATCGCGGTGCAGCCGGGAGGCTGCGCGGGCCTGCGCTACCAGCTCTTCTTCGACGACCGCTCGCTGGACGGGGACCTGTTCCGCGACTTCAGCGGTCTCAAGGTGGGCGTCGACCGGATGAGCGCGCCGTACCTGCAGGGTGCGGTGATCGACTTCGTCGACACCATCGAGAAGCAGGGCTTCACGATCGACAACCCGAACGCGGGCGGTTCCTGCGCCTGCGGCGACAGTTTCAACTGAGTCTTCGCCCACGTCGCCCCCGTGCTGAGCACGGGGGCTTCGTCATGTCCGGGAGCAGCCTGCGCAACGATCCTCGGCGCTGCCGTAAGGTCACCTCACGTGCGCATCGCCGTCACCGGATCCATCGCGACCGACCACCTCATGCACTTCCCGGGGAGGTTCGCCGACCAGCTCGTGGTCGACCAGCTCGACCGCATCTCGCTGTCCTTCCTGGTCGACGAGCTGACGATCAAGCGCGGCGGGGTCGCAGGCAACATCGCCTACGCCCTCGGCGTGCTGGGGCAGTCGCCCGTGCTCGTCGGCGCCGTGGGCGCGGACTTCGCCGACTACCGCTCGTGGCTGGACCGCCACGGCGTCGACACCTCCGGCGTGCACGTGTTCCCGGACGTCCACACCGCGCGCTTCGTCTGCACCACGGACGACGACATGCGCCAGATCGCGTCGTTCTACGCGGGTGCCATGTCCCGGGCCCGGGAGATCGAGCTGCAGCCCGTCGCCGACCGCGTCGGCCCGCTGGACCTGGTGCTGATCGGCGCCAACGACCCCGAGGCGATGCTGCGGCACACCGACGAGTGCCGCACCCGCGGCATCCCGTTCGCCGCCGATCCCTCGCAGCAGCTCGCCCGCATGGAGGGCCCGGAGATCAAGCGGCTCGTCTCGGGTGCGCGGTACCTGCTCACCAACGACTACGAGTGGGAGCTCCTGCTCAAGAAGACCGGCTGGACCGCCGAGGACGTCGCCGCCGAGGTCGAGATCCGGATCACCACGCTGGGTGAGAAGGGCGTGCAGATCGTCGGCCGGGACGGGACCGCCCTCGAGGTCGGCGTCGTGCCCGAGACGGCGAAGGTCGACCCCACCGGCGTCGGGGACGCGTTCCGCGCGGGCTTCCTCGCCGGGACCGCCCAGGGCCTGTCCCTGGAGCGGGCCGCCCAGCTCGGCTCCCTGGTGGCGGTGCACGTCCTGGAGACCGACGGCCCGCAGGAGTGGCGCTGGGACCGCGCGCAGGCCCTCACCCGCCTGGAGGCCGCCTACGGCCCCGACGCGGCCGCGGAGATCACCGCCGCCCTCTGAGCCCCCGCCCCGCACACCCGAACGGCGCTCTCGCTCACCAGGTGGGAGCGAGAGCGCCGTTCGTCGGGATCGGCCTGGGCTAGATCTGGATGGGGTAGTGCGGCTCCGGGACGTCCACCTCGATGCGGCGCTCCACGAAGATGCCGTACCAGATCAGGAACACCAGGAGCGTCCAGATCCGGCGCGAGTGGTCCACCGGGCCCTCGCGGTGCGCGTCGAGCATCTGCTGGACGGCGGGCAGGTCCACCAGGTGCCCCGCGCCGGAGTCCCGGATGACGTCCCGCGCCCAGGAGTACATCTCGTCCCGCAGCCAGTGCCGGATCGGCACCGGGAAGCCCAGCTTGCGCCGGTTCAGCACGTGGGCCGGGACGATCGAGGCCAGCGCCCCGCGCAGCGCGTACTTCGTGGTCCCGTTCGAGCCGCCGGTGATCTTCTGCGACATCGGCAGGGACGAGGCGATCCGGAAGACCTCCGGGTCCAGGAACGGCACCCGCAGCTCGAGCGAGTTGGCCATGGTCATCTTGTCGGCCTTGACCAGGATGTCGCCGCGCAGCCAGGTGAACAGGTCCACGTGCTGCATCCGCGCGACCGGGTCCCACTTCTCGGACTCCGCGTAGTACCGCGCGGTGACGTCGGTGTGGGACACGCGCGGGTCGTACTGGCGCAGGATCGAGTGCAGCTGGTCGTCCCGGAAGATCCGGGCGTTGCCGTAGTAGCGCTCCTCGAGCTCCAGCGAGCCGCGGCGCAGCAGGTCCTTGCCGCGCATCCCCTCGGGCAGCCGCCTGCTCGCGCGCCCCAGGAGGGGGCGCAGGGCGCCGGGCACCTTCTCGAACGGGGCCAACGACGTCGGCTCCCGGTAGATCGTGTAGCCGCCGAACAGCTCGTCGGCCCCCTCGCCGGACAGCACGACCTTGACGTGCTGGCGGGCCTCGCGGGCGATGAACCACAGCGGGACGAGCGCGGGGTCGGCCACCGGGTCGTCGAGGTACCAGACGATGAGCGGCAGGGCCTCCATCATCTCGTCCGGCTTCACGGTGCGGACCACGTGCTTGACGCCGATCGCCGCGGCGGACTCGGCGGCGACGTCGACCTCCGAGTAGCCCTCGCGCTCGAACCCGGTGGTGAAGGTGATCAGGTCCGGGTTGTGCTCCTTGGCCAGCGCCGCGATCGCGGTGGAGTCGATGCCGCCGGAGAGGAACGCGCCAACCGTCACGTCCGCGCGCATGTGCTTGGCCACGGAGTCCCGGATCACCTCGGTGATCTCGCCGTGCACGATCGACTCGGCCTGCGGGCTCGCCGGGGTGTGCGAGGGGATCGAGACGAACTTCGGGTGGAAGTACCGGGTGGCGACGGGCTGCCCGCCCGGGCGCACCGTGGCGTACGTCCCGGACTCGACGCGCCCGATCGCGCGGTGCAGCGTCTCCGGCTCCGGGACGTACTGCAGGATCAGGTAGTGCTGCAGGGCGGCCGGGTCCAGCTCGTCCGAGCTGCCGATGCCCAGCTCCGGGGCCAGCTCCAGCAGGCTCTTCTTCTCGCTGGCGAACGCGACCCCGGTCGGCCCCGTCGACAGGAAGAGCGGCTTGATGCCGAACGGGTCCCGCGCGACGAACAGCTCCCGCTGCGCGGAGTCCCAGATCGCGAACGCGAACATGCCGCGCAGCCGCGTGACGGCCTCGGGGCCCCAGTGGTGGAAGGCCGCGACGATCGCCTCGGTGTCGCCCTCGGTCGCGAACTCCGCGCCCAGCTCGGCCAGCTCGGCCCGCAGCTCGAGGTAGTTGTAGACCTCGCCGTTGAAGGCGATGGTGTACCGCCCCGCGTCCGGGCCCGACGGCGGCCAGTGCAGCGGCTGGTGGGACCCCGCCACGTCGATGATCGACAGGCGGTTGAAGCCGAGCACGACGTCGTCGTCGTGCCAGGTCCCACTCTCGTCCGGGCCCCGGTGTCGTTGGCACCGCAGCGCCCCGGCGATCGCCTCGACCCGGGAGGGCGCATCTCCGTCAGAGGTCAGCAGTCCCAGCAGTCCGCACACAGCGAGTCAGTATGCCCAGCCCGCCCCGCCGCCCCCCGGACGGGTCACGGTCGGGTCACGCGACACCCGGGGGCGCGCCGATCCGATCTGCTCGGCTAGTCTCTACACGTGGTCGAAGGTCCGCCCCGTCCCGAACGTGCGGATCATCGGCCGGAGCTGCGGTCTTCGCAGCTCAGCGCACGTAGGGACGCGAACGGCGTGGCACACCACCACGCAGGACGAGGGGAAGGCGGCGGGCCAGTGGGCCGATCGGAGCGCACCAGCGTGCGGCGACGTTCACGCCGTACCGGATGGGTTCGGGCGGCGAAGCTCGCCGGACTCGGAGTGCTGGCCATGCCGCTCCTGGCGGGCTGCTCGGTGGAGGAGGTCATCCGCTTCGGCTGGCCCGTGGGCGTCACGCCCGAGGCCACCCAGATGCGGCACCTCTGGACGTGGTCGGCCATCGCCGCCCTCGTCGTGGGCGTGGTCACGTGGGGCGCCATGTTCTGGGCGGTGGTCTTCCACCGCAAGAAGAAGGGGGACGACGGGTCGATCCCGCGGCAGACGCAGTACAACCTGCCGGTCGAGATCGTCTTCACCGTGATCCCGACGATCATCGTCGCGGTGCTCTTCGGCTTCACCGTCTCGGTGCAGAACTACGTCGACAAGGACGTCCCGGCCGACATGGCGGTCGACGTCACCGGCTTCCAGTGGAACTGGGCGTTCACCTACCCGGACGAGGTCGCGGCGGACGGCAAGCCCGTCGAGACCATCGGCACGGCGCAGACCATCCCGCTGCTGGTTCTGCCCACGGACACGTCCATCCAGTTCACCATCGCCTCGAACGACGTGATCCACTCGTTCTACGTGCCGGAGTTCCTCTTCAAGCGGGACGTGTTCCCGATGCCGGAGAAGAACGACACCGACAACGTGTTCGTCATCGACCGCATCGAGCAGGAGGGCGCCTTCGTCGGACGGTGCGCCGAGCTCTGCGGCACCTACCACGCCTCGATGAACTTCGAGGTCAGGGCGCTGAACCCGGGCCTCTACGAGCGCTACATCGACCTCCGCAAGCAGAACAACCCGGCGACGGGCGAGCTGTACACCGCGCAGGAGGCGCTGTCCTCGCTGAACTGTGGGCAGTGGTGCGCGCCGGAGGCGATCACGACCACGCCGTTCACCGGCCGCGGCCAGCAGTACGCGCCGCTGCCGCAGGCGTCCGGGAGCTGAGGGAGAGCAATGAAGGTCGAGTCCCGGATCTTCGAGATCTGCACGGCGTTCTTCTTCGTCGCCGCGATCGTCTACACGATCCTGACCCATGAGGCCGTCGGCATCGCCGCGCTGTTCCTCACGGGTGGTCTGTCGCTGATCATCGGCACGTACTTCCGGTTCGTCTCGCGGCGGCTCGAGGAGCGCCCCGAGGACAACCCGGACGCCGAGGTGTCCGACGGCGCGGGCGAGGTCGGGTTCTTCTCGCCCGGCTCCTACTGGCCGATCGGCGTGGCCTTCTCGGCGGCGCTGATGGGTGTGGCGCTGGCGTTCTTCTTCGTCTGGCTCATGATCATCGCGGGCGTGCTGCTGCTGCTCGCCATCGGCGGCCTGGTGTTCGAGTACCACATCCGGCCCGCCACGCACTGACCCGTCGCACGAGAGCTCACGCATCATGGAGCCATCACCGTCGTTTCGAGCGTCGAGAACGACGGTGATGGCTCCATGATGCGCGTGGTTACAGGGCGCGGTGCATGATGTGCAGGCCGACCAGGCCTTTCGTCGGGTGGCGGAAGGCCTCGGGGATGGTGCCGACGATCTCGAAGCCCAGCGAGCGCCAGAGGCCGACCGCCCGGGTGTTCGCCTCGACCACGGCGTTGAACTGCATGGCGCGGTAGCCGCGCCGCCGCGCCTCGACGAGCGTGGCCTCCGCGAGCCCCCGGCCGATGCCGCCGCCCGCACGGTCCGGGTCCACCATGAACCCGGCGTTGGCCACGTGGTCGCCGAGCCCCGGCTGCACGGGCTTGAGCAGCGCCGTGCCGACGACCGCCTCGTCGACCTCCGCCACGAGCGTCACCGCGGGCGCGGGCGGCATCCAGAGCGCACGGGCCTGCGCCTCCGGGGTGTCCGGCGCCCACGTGTAGGTGTCACCGCTCGCGACGACGCGGTGCCAGATGGGCCAGATCGCGGGCCAGTCCTGCGGGCCCGCGACCCGGACCCGCAGGTCAGCCACGTGCGGCGGGACCCAGTGCGTCCCGGGCGATGATCACCTGCTGGATCTGGCTGGTGCCCTCGTAGATCCGGAAGAGCCGCGCGTCCCGGAAGAACCGCTCCACGGCGACACCGCGCATGTACCCGGCGCCGCCGTGCACCTGCACGGCCCGGTCCGCGACCCGGCCCACCATCTCGGAGCAGAAGTACTTCGCGGCCGAGGGACCTGCGATCCGGTCCGTGCCCGCGTCGAACGCCCGCGCGGTCTCCATGACCAGCGCGCGCCCGGCCAGGTGGTCGGTCACCGAGTCCGCGACGAGACCCTGGATGAGCTGGAAGCGGGCGATCGGGGCGCCGCCCTGCTCCCGGGTCTTCGCGAACTCGGTGGTCTCGTGGACGAGCCGCGCGGCCATGCCGGTGCAGACCGCCGCGATGTGCAGCCGACCGTGGGCGAGACACTTCGCCGCGATCTGGAAGCCGGTGTCGACACCCTCGTCGCCGCCGACCAGGTTCTCGTGCGGCACCCGCACGCCGTCCAGGTGGACGTCCGCGGTCCAGGCGCCCGCCTGACCCATCTTCGCGTCCTTGGGGCCGACCGACAGCCCGGGTGTGTCCTTGGGCACCAGGAAGGCAGAGATGCCGCGGTTGCCCCGGGCCTCGGGGTTGGTACGTGCGAAGACCATGATCACGTCGGCGACGGGGGAGTTGGTGATGTAGCGCTTGGACCCGTCGAGGACCCACTGGTCGCCGTCGCGGGTCGCCCGGGTGGCCAGGGCCGACGGATCCGAGCCCGCGTCCGCCTCGGTCAGCCCGAAACTGGCCGTGACCTCGCCGGACGCCAGCCGCGGCAGCCAGGCCTTCTTCTGCTCCTCGGTGCCGCCCTCCATGAGGACGTGCCCGGCGATCCCGTTGTTCGTGCCGAACAGCGACCGCAGCGCCGGGGTGGTCCAGCCGAGCTCCATGGCCAGCTGCACCTCCTCGACGGAGTTCAGCCCCAGGCCGCCGTACTGCTCGGGGATGGTGAAGCCGTAGAGCCCCATCTCCTTGCACTGGGCGACGATCCCCTCCGGGATCGCGTCCTCCTCCTCGATGCGGCCCTCCAGCGGCACCACCTCGGTGCGGACGAACTCCCGCACCGAGCCCAGGATCGCCTGCAGGTCGTCGACGTCCACGTCGCGCCCTCCTCTCGTGTCGTCCCTACCGGACGGTAGCTCAGCGGGTCCGGATCAGCGCACGACGGCGAGCACGAACCCGTCGTAGCCCTTCGCGCCCACGGTCTGCAGCGCGGTGGCGTCCACCCGGGTGTCCGCGTGCAGCGCCTCGAACATCCGCCGGGTGCCCTCGACCCGGTCGTCCCCGCCCGCGGTCGCCACCTGCCCCCCGCGGATCACGTTGTCCACCACGATCACCGTGCCCGGCCGCCCCAGCCGGATCGCGTGCTCGACGTACGCCGCGTTGTTCTGCTTGTCCGCGTCGATGAACACCAGGTCGAACGGCCCCTCCAGGGAGGGCAGGGTCTCCAGGGCGGGGCCGACCCGCACCTCGACGAGGTCCGCCACGCCCGCCGCGGCCAGGTTCGCCCGGGCGACCTCGGCGTGGCGGGGGTCGAACTCGCACGTGACGAGCTCGCCGTCCGCGGGCAGCGCCCGGGCCAGCTCGATCGTGGAGTAGCCGCCGAGCGTGCCGATCTCGAGGATCCGGCGGGCCCCGGCGATCCGGGCCAGGAGCTGCAGGAACCGCCCCTGGGTGGGGGACACGTCGATCGCGGGCAGCCCCGCCTCCCGGTTGTGCGCCAGGGCGCGCCCGAGCGCATCGTCCGCGGGCAGCAGCGACTGCTCCAGGTACTCGTCGACCGTGCGCCAGGTGCTCTCGTCCATGCCCCCACCCTGGCCCACCCACCCCCGCACCGCCA
This sequence comes from Pseudonocardia sp. WMMC193, assembly GCF_021728735.1. Lineage (NCBI taxonomy): Bacteria > Bacillati > Actinomycetota > Actinomycetes > Pseudonocardiales > Pseudonocardiaceae > Pseudonocardia > Pseudonocardia sp. WMMC193. The sequence goes on from NZ_JAKKDO010000003.1 coordinate 795,790, forward strand.
CGATCCCGCACCGCCACGATCCCGCACCGCCACGATCCCGCACCGCCACGATCCCGCACCGCCACGATCCCGCGTCTCCCACCCGAGTGTGACGAGAGCGCTCTCGCGATCGCGCTCCGGTGACGGTGGGGTCGCGGGCGGCCGCCGGGCGTCACCTGAGCGTCGTCGCGTTCGCTCTCCTGTCACGCTCGCCAGACGTGCGCCGCGCTCGCGTCCTCGCGCTGGTGAGGAGCGCCGGCCGTCACCGGGCGCGTTCCCGTGCCGCTCGGGCGGCGAGGGTCACGCGAGCGCGGCCCGCGGTGCACTCACGTGACCCTCGCCGGTCAGCTGATCAGGGCCAGGGGTTCGGGCGCGGGCGTCGGTGCGCGACGCGGCCGGGGGACCCGCGGCGGGGGTGCGGGCGCGGCCGCGAGCTCCGGGAGGCGGCGGCCCGCGGCGCGGAACAGCACCGCGGTCCAGGTGCGGAAGGGGCGCCAGGCCTCGGCGATCCGGGTGAGGTCTGCCGCCGACGCCGGGCCGCCGAGGCCGTACCCCGCCCCGACCAGCGCGGCCAGTCTCGGTTCGTCGTCGACCAGGGCGTCCTGGGCGCCCGCCGCGCGCAGATGGACCAGAGCCGCGGCGAACGGCCCCAGTCCCCGCACCTCGCGGAGCCGGGCCCGCACCTCGGCCGGGTCGCCCTCCCGGATCGCCACCGGGTCGAACACCCCGTCCTGGGCGGCTCGGGCCACGGCACGCAGCCGCTCCTGCTTGGTCTCGTTCAGGCCCGGCACCGACTCGGCGGCCAGCACCTGCGCCGGGGTGGGCAGCGCGGCCATCTCGACCCCCGCCACCCTGACCCGCCGCCCGAGCTCGCGGGCGATCCGGTCCCGGGCCCGCAGCGCCTGCCCGCGCCCCCAGCGCTGGGTGATCACGCACCACGCCGCGGCCTCGTAGGGAGAGGCGAACAGGACGGGCCGCAAGCCGGGCGCCGCCGCCTGCAGCCGCCCGACCAGCGGGTCCCGCTCGCCGACCTCGGCGAAGGCCTCCCCGTCGCCGTCCAGCGAGAGCATCCGGGCGACCTGCGCGCGCACCGGCTCGACGGCCTCTCCCGGATCCAACCCGCTGACGGTCCCGCGCAGCGCCCGCCCCGGCCAGGAGCCTGCCCCCGGCCCGTCGTCCGCCCAGCGGAGCGCCACGCCGGCCTGCCCGCGCAGGTCGTCTCGGCAGAAGGCGAGGCGCAGCACGCCCTCGCCCGGGTCGAAGTCCCCGCCGCCGGGCCAGTCGCCCGCGGGCTCGGCGGCGCGGCCGAACGTGCCCGCCTCCAGCAGGGAGAACGGGCCGCGCGGGGTGAGGGTGAACTCTCGCGTCGCCGCGGTGTGGATACCTGTCGTCTCGGTCATGTCGACACCGTGCCGGCGACCCCCGACAGTTCCGGCGAACCCGCTCCCGGTTGTCCACACCCGTTGCTCCGACCGGTGCTGAAGCAGCTGCATGACTTCCGCCGGGGTGCCCGGTGGGCTAGAGAGGAGGGACCGACAGCGACGTCAGGGGTGGGCAGCATCGTGGGTACAGCCGAGTACGACCTCGTGGTCCGGGGTGGCACGGTGGTCGACGGAAACGGAGGGGCCCCGCGGACCGCGGACGTCGCCGTGTCCGGGGACCGGATCGTGGAGGTCGGGCGCGTCGCGGGCACCGGCGCGCGGGAGATCGCGGCCGACGGGGCCGTGGTGGCGCCCGGGTTCGTCGACATCCACACCCACTACGACGGGCAGGCGACCTGGGAGAGCCGGTTGCAGCCGTCGTCGTGGCACGGGGTCACCACGGTGGTGGCGGGGAACTGCGGGGTCGGGTTCGCGCCCGCCCTGCCGGAACACCGGGACCGGCTGATCGACCTGATGGAGGGGGTCGAGGACATCCCCGGGATCGCCCTGCACGAGGGTCTGCCGTGGTCCTGGCTGACCTTCCCCGAGTACCTCGACGTGCTCGCGGCCCGGTCGTACGACGTCGACCTCGCCGTCCAGGTCCCGCACGCCGCGCTGCGGGTGCACGCGATGGGGGAGCGCGCCGCCGCGCACGAGGAGGCCACCGCCGACGAGGTCGCGATGATGGCGAAGCTCGCCGCCGAGGCCGTCCGGGCGGGTGCGCTGGGCTTCTCGACGTCTCGGACCCTGAACCACAAGAGCACCGGCGGCGAGCTCATCCCGTCCTACGGGCTCGGCGCGGACGAGCTCGTCGCGATCGCGCGGGCGGTCGGCGAGACCGGTACCGGGGTGTTGCAGCTGGTCAGCGACTTCCCCGAGCCCGAGCAGGAGTTCGAGCTGCTGCGGAGGATGGTGGCGGTGTCGGGGCGCCCGCTGTCCTTCTCGCTGCTGCAGTTCGTCCAGGACCCGCAGCGGCACAAGGCCATCCTGCGGATGATGGAGCAGGCGCGGGCGGACGGGCTGGAGATCCGGGCGCAGGTGGCGGCCCGTCCCGTCGGGCTGATCATGGGGTTGGAGAACACGCTCAACCCGTTCATGGAGAACCCGGAGTGGCAGAAGCTCGGCGGCCTCACCCCGCCCGAGCAGGCGGCGCGGATGCGGGAGCCGCACGTGCGGGAGGCGATCCTCGCCGCGCACACCGGCCAGAGGAACCGCTCCCGGCTCGGTGGCGGCGCGATCGCGGCGTTCCACCTCATGTACGAGCTCACGGACCCGCCGAACTACGAGCCCCCGACCGAGGACTCGCTGGTGAACCGGGCCGCGCGCGCCGGTCGTACCCCGGTGGAGCTCGCCTACGACATCGTCGCGGGCGAGGGCATGATCTACCTGGTCGGCGCGAACTACGTGCACGGCGACCTCGACGACGTGCACGAGATGCTCGTCCACGACCAGACCGTCCCGGGCCTGTCGGACGGTGGCGCGCACGTCGGCACGATCTGTGACGGCAGCTTCCCGACGACCCTGCTCACGCACTGGACGCGGGACCGCGACGGTGCGCGGATCCCGCTCGAGTACATCGTGGCGCAGCAGGCCCGGGACACCGCGCGCGCCGTGGGACTCACCGACCGCGGCGTGCTCGCCCCGGGCTACCGCGCCGATCTCACCGTCATCGACCTGGCGAACCTGACGCTGCGCAAGCCGGAGATGCACGCCGACCTGCCCGCGGGCGGCCGCCGCCTGCTCCAACGGGCCGACGGTTACCTGCACACCGTCGTTGCAGGTCAGGAGACCTACACCGACGGCGTGGAGACCGGTGCGCTGCCCGGTCGGCTGCTGCGGGGCGCCCGCTAGCGGATCAGGTCCTGGGCGATGGCGAGCGCGGCGGCGCCCCGCTCGTCGTCCGATCCGTCGATCCCGTCGGTGTGGAAGGCGCCGAGGTGGATCGCGATCAGCGAGAGCCGGAAGCGGAGCTGGTCCTCGGTCGAGCCGTCCTTCGGGGTGAGCACCTCGATGAGGGCGCCGAACCGCTTCTTCATGTCCGCGCCCACCGCGAGGTCCTTGAAGGTGGCCTGGCCCTCCTGGACGAACCGGATCAGCTGCGCGGCGGACTCGCCCGCGTAGAGCTGCTGGTAGCGCCGCAGCGCCTCCCGGTGCGTCGCGCGCCCGGCGGGCTGGGCCCGCGCCCACTCGACGATGCCGTCGATCCCCGCTCCCACCTCGTCGAAGAGGCTGGTGAGGATCTCCTCCTTCGTCTTGAAGTGGTAGTAGACGGCGGCCTTGGTGATGCCCAGCCGCTCGGCGATCTCGCGCAGCGACGTCTTGTCGTAGCCCTGCTCCGCGAACAGCTCCAGCGCGACCCCCCGGATCTGGGATCGCGTGTCCGTCCGCCGCTCGTCCGCCACCGACATGATCGCCATCCTCTCACGGTGAGCCGGCTTACTTGCCGACCGGCTAGCGAGCTGTGCTAGCCTGTCGGCAAGTAACTTACCAGCCGCCCGGCTAGTACGGACGGAAGACGAGGACGGATCACATGACACAGGCCGTCGGGCGGCACCGGATGCCGGAGCCCGCCTTCGCACAACCACGCACCCCGCGCGAGATCTACACCGTGATGGCCGGGCTGATGCTGGCCATGCTGCTCGCCATGCTGGACAACATGATCGTCGGCACCGCGATGCCGACGATCGTGGGCGAGCTCGGCGGGCTGGCCCACCTGTCCTGGGTGGTCACCGCGTACGCGCTCGCCACGGCCGTCGCCACCCCGATCTGGGCCAAGCTCGGTGACCTGTGGGGCCGCAAGGGCGTGTTCATGGCGTCGATCGTGGTGTTCCTGATCGGGTCGGCCACCTCGGGGCTCGCGCAGAACATGGGCGAGCTGATCGGGTTCCGCGCGCTGCAGGGCATCGGCGCGGGCGGCCTGATGGTCGGCGCGATGGCGATCATCGGGGACCTGGTGCCCCCGCGCGACCGGGGCCGCTACCAGGGACTGATGGCCGCGGTCATGCCGATCGCGTTCGTCGGCGGCCCGCTGCTCGGCGGGTTCCTCACCGACAACTTCAGCTGGCGCTGGGCCTTCTACATCAACATCCCGCTGGGCGTCCTCGCGCTCGTCGTCATCTGGTTCACGATGAAGCTCCCGGTGCGCAGGCGAGAGGCGCGGATCGACTGGCGCGGCGCGGGGCTGCTGGCCGTGGCCATCTCGTCGCTGACCCTGCTCACCAGCTGGGGCGGCACCGAGTACGCCTGGGGCTCGTGGCAGATCGTGGGCCTGGGGGTGCTGGCCGTCGTCGCGACCGTGCTCTTCGTGCTCGCCGAGCGCACGGTCGCCGAGCCGATCCTGCCGCTCGGGCTCTTCTCGTCGCGGAACTTCACCGCAGCGGTCGTGCTCACCTTCCTCGCGGGCTTCGCGATGTTCGGCGCGGTCACCTTCCTGCCGCAGTACCAGCAGATCGTGCAGGGCGCCTCGGCGACCGACTCGGGCCTGCTGCTCCTGCCGCTGATGGCGGGCATGCTGGTCACGTCGCTGGCGGGCGGCCAGTTCGTCACCCGGACCGGGCACTACCGATGGCTGTTGATCATCGGCTCGTTCGTGATGGCGGGCGGGCTGTTCCTGCTCTCCACGATGGGAGTGGGCACCAGCACGCTGACCAGTTCGCTGTTCATGGTCGTGCTCGGCGTCGGGATGGGCTTCCTGATGCAGACCACCATGCTCGTCGTGCAGAACTCGGTCGAGATGAAGGACATGGGCGCGGCCAGCGGCGCGGCCACCCTGTTCCGGACGATCGGCGGCTCGCTGGGCGTCTCACTCCTGGGCACGCTCTACGCCACGCGCCTCGAGTCGTCGCTGGCCGACCAGCTCGGTGCGGCCGCGGGCGGGCAGGTGGCGGGCGGTCAGCTCACGCCGGCGATGCTGGCCCAGCTGCCCGCCCCGATCCGCGAGGCCTTCCAGGCCGCGGTGGCGAGCGGTGTCGGCTCGGCGTTCCTGTGGGCGAGCGTGGTGGCGCTGGTCGCGATCGTCGCGGCCGTCGTGATCCGGCAGGTGGCGCTGCGCAGCGCGGCCGACTCGGTCGCCGCGCCCGCGCCGGAGCCGGTCGCGGTCTGACCCGTCTCGCGTGAGCGGCCCGCACCGTCGTGTGCGGGCCGCTCCGCATTCGTCACCCGGACGGGCGGACCGGGGCCGATGGTGCCCGTCCGTGTGATGACGACTGCGGGGCGTGTCCAGCAGAGTTCCTCTCGATCAGTCGACACGACCGTTCGGGGGAACGCGCGATGGCACTGCGTGAGCGTTCGGGTTCACGTTCCGTGAAGGGGCGCCATCGGGCGGCGCGTGCGTCCACTCGGGTCGCCGTGCCGGACCAGCGGACCTCGCACCGTTGGACGAGCGTCGAGGCGGAGGAGTGGGCGGCCCGCCGCGCGCGGTGGGTGGAGCGGATCCCGGCGCCGCGCCGTGCCGCGGACCCGGTCGTGATCCCCGGGCCTCGTCGGGCGGGGGACGAGGGCGGGGCGCGGGGTGCCGTCGGCGGTGCGCGGATCGAGGCGGCCCGGGTCGCCTCGGCCGGCCTCGCGGGCGCCCGGCTCGCCACGGCGATGCTCGCCCGCGCGACGGTGCGCGAGCCGGAGCTGCGGCGTGCTGACCGTGCCGACCGTGCCGACCGTGCCGCCGCGCGTGCCGCCGTCCGGGAGTCTCAGCCCGGCGTGCAGGAGCCGACCCCCGATCCGTGGGGCCGTCGACCCCTTCCGGTCCGGTACCGGCCGCTGCCGCGGCGCCGCCGGCGGATGACGGGGCTGTGGATCCTGCTCGCGGTGCTGCTCGTGGCCACGGTCGGCGCGATCCCGTCGGCCCTGCGCGACCCGGCCGTCCGGGCCACCGCGAACACGGGGGGCCCGGCCGTCGAGAACCTCGGTGGGGGAGCGGGCGGAGGGGGCGGCCCCGTCGCCCCGGCGCCCGCCGAGTTCACCGACCAGCTTCCGGACGGCCGGGCCCAGACCGCGATCGACGCCGCACTGGGGCAGCTCGGCGTCCCGTACCAGTGGGGCGGCAACGGCCCCGGCGCCGGGGACACCGGCTTCGACTGCTCCGGCCTCACCGCGTTCGCGTACGCCGCGGCGGGTATCGCGCTGCCCCGCACGGCGCACACCCAGTACGTGGCGGGCCCGCACGTCCCCGCCGACGCCCCCCTGCAGCCCGGCGACCTGGTCTTCTACGGCAGCCCGTCGGCGGTCTACCACGTCGGGATCTACCTGGGGGACGGGAAGATGGTCAACGCCCCGAACTACGACCAGCCGGTCCAGGTGTCGCACTACCGCTGGCGCGGGGACGAGTACCTGGGCGCGACCCGGCCCGCTGCCACCGGTGAGCGCCGCACGGGTCTGCTGGAGTACCTGCCCGAGCCCCGGACCGCGGAGGGTTGGCCGCGCAGCTTCGACGCGCCCCGCGCCGCCGTGCCCGCCGCACGGATCCAGCCGAGCGACGCACTGCCCGCGGAGAGCGCCACCGCCGCCTCGATCGCCGCCGCCTCCCTCGCTGCCGAGGGCGGGGCGGTCGAGCGCTCGCCGTCCACCCCGGCGACACCCACGGCCGGGCAGCCCGCGCTGACCTGGACGATCCCCGCAGCGCGCCACCAGTCCGCACCGCAGGCAGCCCCTGCACCGTCTGCGCCGCGGGTCGCCGCCGCGCTGGCCGCGCCGGAGGCTGCCGCCTCGTCGCCCGCGCCGGAGGTCGCCGCCGCGGCCACGGCGCCGCAGGGCGTCGACTCGCCCGTGCCCCAGGTCGCTGCTGCGCCGGCAGCATCGCCGGTCGCCGACTCGCCCGTGCCGCAGACCGCTGCCGCACCTCCGGTCGCCTCCGAGGCCCCGGCACCGCGCTCCCTGCAGGAGCCCGCGGTCGCCGCCGCGTCTCCGGGAGCAGCGCAGGGCCCGGCCACCGGGACCCCACCGGTCCCGGGTGCCCCGGGCGCGGACCCGGTCGTCGATGCGGTCGTCGGAACGCTGACCCTCCCGACCGGCACGATCCCGCTGGTCGCGGCCCGCCTCGACCTGCTCGGCACCCCGGTTGCCCCGGCCCCCGGCACCGCCGCACTGCTGGACGAGGGCGGCGCCCAACTGGTCCTCCTCCCCACCACCGTCCCGGTCGACGACAGCGTCACCGTCTCGGTCGACGGCGCCGACCCGCGCGTGCGCACCGTCGTCGAGGCGCAGACGCTCACCGCGGCGCAGCTCGCCAGCCACGTCCGCACGCTGCCGGAGGGCGAGTTCCAGATCGCGGCCCCCGCCCCCGACGGCACGTGGTCGGTCGCCGAACTCGAGTGATCCGCGGACTGCGAGTGTGACGGGAGCGCTCGGTGAGGTGCGCTCCCGTGACACTGGCGGTGAGTGATCCTTCCGAGTGTGACGGGAGCGCTCCGCCGCGCACGCTCCCGTCACACTCGCGGTCAGGTCGTCAGGAACCCCCGTCGAACGACCGTCACTCCACCGCGCGCAGGTCCAGGACGAGATCGTCGGAGCCCTGGCCGACGCGGACCGGGACGCCCCAGTCCTGCTGGTACCGGTGGCAGGCCGCGAAGACCGCGTCGCCGAGATCGCACGCGGCCGCGGCCACACTGACCGACAGCACGCCCTCGCCCGGCGCCAGCTCCAGCGTGCGGGTCAGGCCCGCACTCGTCCCACCGCCGCTGACCAGCAAGGACTCCGGAGACGCCGCGACCGTGAGCACGGTCGGGTCGCCGAAACGGGTGTCGAGGTGCTGGCCCGTCGGCGGGGTGAAGTCGATCCGCAGCGCCACCCGCGTACCGAGGTCGGTCACCGGGCGGCGGACGGTGTGGGCGCCCGCGTCGACCCGGGCGCCCGCCGGGATCGGCAGCCGCACCAGCCGATGTGCCGCCGACTCCACGACGACCAGGGTGTCCCCGTCGACGAGCACGTCGCTCGGCTCCGCCAGCCCCTGGGCCAGCGTCGTGACCTGCCCGGCGGCGATCCGGCGGATCGCCCCGTTGTAGGTGTCCGCCACGGCGACCGAGCCGTCCGGCAGCACCGCCACCCCGAGCGGGTGCTGCAGCAGCGCCTCCGCGGCGGGGCCGTCCCGGAAGCCGAAGTCGAACAGCCCGAGCCCCACCGCCGTCGAGACCTGCGGGACCGCGGACAGCCGCACCGACCGGACCGCCGAGGTCTCCGCGTCCGCGATCCAGAGCGTGTCGTCGCCGCGGTCGTCCGGGTCGCGGGAGACCGCCAGCCCGGACGGCTGCGCGAAGAACGCCTCGGACACCGGCCCGTCCCGCAGCCCCTCGTTGGTGGTCCCGGCCAGCACCTCGACCTCGCCGGTGCGCGGCGCGAAGGCCCAGATCTGGTGCGTGCCCGCCATCGCGACGGCGATCCGGTCCGCCCACCACACGACGTCCCACGGCGTCGACAGGGGCGTCGAGGAGGCCGGGGAGGACCCACCGGGCTGCGGCCGCTCCCGCAGCTGCTCCCCGGTCCCGGCGACCCGGGTGACCCGGCCGTCCGCGAGCCGGAGGCCCTGCAGCGCGTGGTTCACCGAGTCGGCGACGACGACGTCGTACCCGACCTCGGCCGCCACCTCCGCCGGCAGCGCCGCCAGCCCCTGCGGCTCGGCGAACGGCTCGCCCCGTCCCGCGCCGAACCGGCGCACCTCGGCGAACGACCCGTCCAGCTCGACGATCTGGTGGTGCGCGGTGTCGGACACCAGGAAGCCTTCGCCGTGCGCGATCACCTTCCCCGGGAAGCGCAGCGCCGACGTCGGCTCCGGGGGAGCGACGTACGGCGACTCGCCCCGCCGCAGCGTGTCCCCGAACTTCTCGACGAGCTCCCGCACCAGCACCGCCAGCCCGTGCGCGTGCCCCTCGCCCGCCATCTGCGCCACCACATAGCCCTCCGGGTCGATCACCGCGAGGGTCGGCCAGGCGCGGGCGGCGTAGGCGTCCCACATCCGCAGGTCCGGGTCGTCGAGCACGGGATGGCGCACCCCGTAGCGCTCGACGGCCGCCTCGACCGCCGCCGGATCGCCCTCGTGCGCGAACTTCGGGGAGTGCACGCCGACCACGACGAGGACGTCCGCGAACTCCTCCTCCAGGGGGCGCAGCTCGTCGAGCACGTGCAGACAGTTCACGCAGCAGAAGCAACTTTGGAGTACCCCCGTGACTGTCGACTACCAACCTCAGGTTCACCCGGACCTTGAGGGACGCGTGGTGGAGATCAGCTTCACCCGCTCCGACTTCACCGACGAACCGATCCCGGTGCTCGTGATCAGCAACTCAGACGGCTTGCACCGCGTCAGCGCGTTCCACGCGTCTCTCCGTCAGCAGCTCGCTCTTGTGAACCCGGAGGTCGGCTGCCGACTCGGGATCCGCTACGTGGGGAAGCGCAAGCTCCGCAACCACTGGCGCGCAGAGTTCCACGCGTACCACGTCGCTAAGGCGGCTTGATCGTGCACCGGAAACCCCGCACGTTCCCCACGATCGCAGTGCTCGTCACGCTCGTCGGGTTGCTGCTCGCAGCGCTCGTCACGGTCGTCGTCGTGGCTGCGACCCACCAGCTCGTCACCGTGGTTCCCGCGGACTCGCGGGTATGGAGCTGCCTGCTCGCTAACGGAGCGACCAGCGACCCCGACGACCGGATGGACGCGCTTCACGTCTCACCCGAGCTTCTCATCACCTGTGCAACCGGAAGGATCTACCTGTGAACGGAACCATGATCGACACTGAGCTTCCCCGCTACGTCGGGGACTGCCGCGTGTGCGGTGAGCGCATCCAGCTCGCGGAGGACTACTTCACCCACATTCCGGAGTGGCAGGACACCCCCAACTGGTCCGCAGTGTGGGCAGATGAGGAGGACGCAGCGTACGAGCGTGCAGCGCTCGCGCACGAAGCTGCGTGCCTGCTGAGCGACATCTGACCGGAGACACAAGAAACCCCCCGAACTCGCTGGTACCGAGTTCGGGGGGTTTCGTTGTTCAGGTTAGTTGCTCGACGCTCGCAACCTCGTGACGGAGGAACGAACATGACTCATACGTGGGTGGACCTCCGACGAAGAACACCTCACTCTCACCTTCGTGAGAGCTGACCGCGGGGATCTCCTGAGTCGCACCGTTGGTGAACGTCACGAGCCACATGCGGGTCGGAGCTTCGGTGTCACTCATGATCAGTAACCCCGCGCTTGGTGGGTCGCGAGCGACGTGACACCGGGGAACGTCGAGTCGAACTTCCCTGCTCCGTATGCACGCTGCTCGTCGGTGAGGTCCCAACTACCGACACCGATCACGACCGCTTCGCGCTCGCTCAGGTAGTCCGTAGCGGGGATGGGGAGGTCGGTGACGTGCTCCGCACCGTTGGAGGTGTAGAGCCACGCAGGGACGAACTCAGAGGCGTCTGTGTTCATGGGAGACGACGCTAGCGGCATCCACCGACAGAACCGCTAGTCGCTCGGTGACGGGTCAGCGGGAGTCGGGTCAGCGGTCTGCTCACTCATGCGCTTCGCGTCGAGCGCTTCTCTGACCTGAATGCGAACACTCAGCTTGTTAATGTTGACATCTTTGAAGCCCTCGAATGGAATCAGCTCTGTTAAAGCGCGAAGATATCCCATGTCCGGGAATTCAATCAACGACCCGCGAGTACCGCGGAGCCAACTGGACTCAGCTGTATCGTTAAATGCCATTGATGCGAGCGCGAGTCCCGATGTCGAGACGTATGGCAGGAGAACATGATCCCCGGGTGGCAGAACGGGTCGGAACTGCATTTCTCCAGAGAGCCCCCCCGGCTGCTCGATCCACGCGTCCACCATGTAGATCGGAAGATCCGATCTGTTAAGCACATGGAGAGACCACGCAAGTCGACGTTGCGGATTACCCTCATCAACCTCGTTCAGCGGAACCCGTTCCAGGTAGGCAACGACCTTAGACGCTTGCTCCGCCCGCTTTTCTCGTTCGAGAGCTGCTATCTGCTTAGCTTGCTGCTCAAAGGAACGCTTCGCGTATCTCACCGCGAAGATCGCAGCTACGAGCGCACCGGTACCCGCAAGTGCCGCGAGCAGGTCAGGAAGCGAACCGAAGTCGATCCACGCGGACCAACTGTCTGCGAATGCGCGACCGGTTCCGCTGACAGGGGGAACCGGAGCAGGGATGGGGAGCTGCACCCGTCGATCTTACTCATCGAACAGATCCGGGAGCATCGAACCGTCATCCTCGTGCTCGATCATGTGGCGGATGAAGCGCTTCTCCGCGGGGGTCCAGTCATCTCCTGACTGAGCAGTCTCCCGCCACCCGGAGCCGTAAGGGAGACAACCGAAGACACCGAGCGAGCAGTAACCCCGCTCACTCACTCCCACCACTCCCCAGCTTCGTCACCGTCACCGATGCTGTACTTGAGTCCCAGGTTCTTCGCTCCGACCGCGGACAGTCCCAGGTCACTACGGGCACCACGCACCTGAGCGAGCAGCGGAGCGGAAGGCTTCGACTCCGCGAGGATCGTGATGCGGACGAACAGAGCAAGCTCGCGGACGACTCCACGCTCGATCCACCACGCGTTCAGCGGGTGCTTGTCCCACAGTTCGTCCCAGTACGAGAGTTCCGCCGGCTTCGGGTCAGCAAGCGGGAACGGAGGTGTCGCAACCGTCGGATCGTGCGTGATGGAATCCTCCACCGCACCCCGACCAGCTACATGCGTGTTGTTACGAATTCGTGGGGGCATCTAAGTTCCTATCCTGAATAACAGCTATATGCGCGCTCAGTTTCGATATTCACAGCTCGTCGCACAAAAAAATCGTCTTGCCCGCGGCGTGGAGAAGTTGACCATGGGGGAGGGGATCCCCCGGCACCCGGTCGCTCCGTCACCGACTCGCAATGTGATTCACATTCTGATTTCCATTTACCATCGCAACTACTCATCACATCAACTGTCTTGCAAGTGGGATGAGTAATCACGAAACTGAATGGAAGTTCTTTGACTCTTGTCTGTCGACTGCGTGAGTGCGACTCACTTGCTCGACCAACGACCAGCAGCAGCACACGAGCTGAGTGTCAGCGTGACGTTCACGCGTGCAGCTCGCTGCTCACCTCGCATCCAACCTGCGCACGCTGGATGCGCGGTGCTCACGATGCTGACGCTCGGTGGAGCTGAGCGACGAGCTGCGCGTGTGGGTGTCGCACCCTCACCCGCTTCTCCCGTCACCCCGCTGCTCCGCATCCCGCTACCCCGAAGACTGTGGTGCGTCGCGCACCCGTGACTTCGGGTATCGGTGAGCAGCCAGCTCGCTCTACCCGATATCCGCGCTCGTGGAGCTTGAGCAGCTCGCATCTCGTGTGGAGAGCGGGAGGTCTCGAATGATCTTGTTACACGAGCGCTCAGCTCCATTGCTTCCCATGCGCGAGCGACTGACCTGCGACTACGGGTGACGGATGCGACGTCGTCACCCGTCACCCGTAGCGCGCTACCCGTTAGACCGTCACGGGGTCAGAGCGAACCCCGATCAATCTGGTCCCCGGTGACAGGGTCCCCGTAATCGTCTCCATAGAGTTCGACCCCCAACCTGCGGATCTCGTCATCCAAAGCAGGGTTGTGAAGTCCGCGGGAAGACAGGTACGCACGGAACGCCACGTTGTCATTGTGTTCCCGCAAGAGGTCATTCATCAATCAAGCCACCCGTCTCGATCAGCTCCCGGTACCGGTAACCCGCTGCTGCGTGACCTGCGAGCACCCCAAGGAACGGAGCGCAGATGTACGCGACTACGACACCGAGTATCATTCGCTATCAAACAGTTCTTGAAGCTTTTGCACACGCGGGTCATCGGAGAGCAGATCAAGGAACCGCTCGAAGTCTGCAAGTGCGCGCTCGCGGTTAAGTTCACGAGAACCTTGCTTATACAGATCAGACATTAGTCATTCCTTAACTAGAATCGAGAACGGACGATTCCGCTCGTCGGTTGGGGTGAGCATCGCGAGTTCACGGTTCGAGAGGTTCAAACCGGATGCGGTAGAAGACGTGAGTTCGTACGAGTACTCAGGGTGCTGCTCGCTGCGGATCCCCACTCCTCCGGTCGTGATCGACGTGAGAGCGCGAGCGACCACCTGCACCCCGACAGCGACCACCGTCGCGGAGTCGAGCCGACCCGTCGCGAGCCACTCATCAACCTGTGGACGACGCGACCGGATGAGCGCAGAGACGTCGTCACAGAGCGACTGGACCTGCTGTAGCTCAGCACCCTCGTACGCCGCTGCGAGTCGCACAGAGACGTCGTCAGGGGTGACGAGCGGGGTCACCGCTTTACCGTCAACCACGGTGGGAGCAGCTCTTCCTGCGGAACGCAGACCGTCGGGTTGTACACCTCACGACGTGCGCGGGAGACACCTTCCGCCATCCCCTCAAGAGCAAGTCGCGTCTTCGGGCGACCTGCAAGCAGAGTGTCAACCTCTCGCTCACTCAGGTCGTACCGCTTGATGACGCTGTCAAGATCCTCGTTCCCGGTCAGCTCAGCTCGCTTGTGGTCGCTCACTGGGACCACCCCGCGATGTGCTGACGAGTTCCGTTGCAGTCGGTGCAGTAGCACGCATTAGCGACCGCTTGCGTCTGTGCTCGCTCGTGATCTTCGACCCGCTTCTTTGCATCCTCGTCGTTCATCTTGCGTGCTCGGTACAGGTCGTACCCGTGTTCAACTGTGCTCACTTGAACCCCTTGAATCCAGCGTCGATAGTCATTGGTGTCTTTACCCGAGGAACGTACGTCTGTTGTCCGAGAAGACTCGGGTGAGGAAGCGATCGGAGAACCTCCGTGCGGTCCTCGCTGAGACCGCGGAGCCACAGCACGTATCGAGCATTGACGACCGGGTTGTCGTCCTTCCCGATGTCATATGGGACCTGACTCGGGAGCTGGTGACCTACCTGCGGCAGGAGGTGCTTCAAGATTTCCGAGGAAACCATGAGAACCTTCCGTGTCGGACGATCATTTTCGGTTACCCACGTGGAGTGATGCTCGGTGGCGATACTTACATACTCAGAGACGATGGTCCCCAGCGCACTCACGCAGTTTGAGAAGCCACCCCACTCCTTCACCGCTCCGATATCAATCGCACTCTGCGCGTCGGTAGCTCCGCGCAGATTGATCGTGGAGATTCGATCGAACAGACCGGCGACCTCACTCCGGAGAACCTCAAGGATGTTCTCAGCATCGGCAGCTTGAGCGTCGTGACGATCACCGTCAGAGTGCGACAGAGCATGGTGCAGGGTGGATAGCAGCGTATCGACTCGTTCATTGTTGACACGTGCCGCGACCAGCTCGGTAATGTTCGGAAGTTCCTCAAGCATGTCATCGACATTGATTGGCTTCTCCGGAAGTCGAAGCTTCTCAAGCTCGTCCATTCGAGACCGGATCAGCTCGCGACGCTTGTTGTACGCGTGCAGGTTCGTCTTCGCTGCATTGATCTTCTCGCTGATAGTAGCCGGCATCACCGGGTCCCCTTTCGCTTCAATTCGCTCTTCAACTTCTTACTGATCATCTTGCGGGATCCTCGTGGACCACCGTTCTTATTACGTCGTGGCATTAGCACCACCAGGGTTGCGCGGGTGCGTCTTCCGCTTGCCGCGCTTACGACGTGTCGGACGTCGGTTCATCACTGTTCCTCTCTTCCACGTTGTCGAGCGCGGACAGGATCGCTGCTTGCACGAACTTCGTTTCGGAGAACCCGCAAGCGTTCGCAGCACGTCGCAAACGCTTGCGGGTCTTCCACGAATCCAGTCGCACGGGGATCAGCAACGGGTCGCATTAGTTCACCCGAAGGCGCCCATCGCACCGAGCGTGCGCATGTTTCGCGTGATGGTTTCCGCACCTGTCTCAGCAACCGGGTTGTTCGCAACCATGTGGACGTTAATGTCTCGTGGGTTCTTCGTGATCAGTCGCGCGACCTCTTGAGCCATTGCACCAATGTCGATGCTTGCGACCACCCGCTGAGTGTTGGTTGCTCGACTGACCCGCCGCGCGATCCCACCATCGTGGAATGCGCGTGCCACGTTGTAACCCATGCGTCGAGCAGTCTCCTCAAAGATGCGTCGGGAACGCACGGAACTGTTGATCGGGATGTACGCTTCGTCATCCTTCATACGATCACCGACAACGCGCCACGTATTCGGCTTCACGAACTCTGCAAACCCGCTCCGCATCGGAGTCAGCTTGCGAGCTGCGAGACCACCGCGAGCGAAGTTCAGGACTCCACCGTTGTGCATCGGTCGCAGGATTCCACCGTCGTGGTTGATGCGAACACCGTTACCAACCGGCGCAGATCCACCACCACGAGTCACAACGTCGATATACGCGATACGACGACGAGCAGCGTTGTCGATTGCAGCGTTAGCAGCCGCAGCATTCGCGTCAACCTTGATCACTGCGACGCGACCGTTACCGTAGTCGACTACAGCGTTGATGGTTCCGTCAGCGTTGACGCGGTTACCGTTGAGGGTAATGGTCGCCTTCTGCCCGTTCCCGTAGTCGACAACACCCTTGATAGTCCCGTTCGCAGGTCCATCCTCAGCGTTGAGCGTCATCTTCGCGGAGCTTCCGTTACCGAAGTCGATCGTTCCCTTGATCTTCCCGTCAACGGGGATCGTGTCAGCGTCGAACTTCATCGTCGCGGACGCAGTCTGAGCAAAGGTGATCGTGCTTTGCAGCTCGGTCTTCGCCGCTTCGGTGTTCGCGGTGATCTCGATCTGACCGTTGGGGAGGGTCTTGACCGTGAACCCCATCGCTTCGAGCTGCGTGCGAGCTTCCTGCGTGAGTGCGTTGACGGTGACGGTCTTCCCCGGGGGGATGCCCTTCACCATCTCGTTCACCTGGAAGAGCTGCGTAGTCGCTTCGTTCGCGTTGGTGCGAATCTGGAACTCAGTCACCGCAGGGATGAGACCCGCGGAGTCCGCAAGCTCACGCGCCTTCTCAGCGGTGAGACCTGCTGCGGTTGCGTTCTGGATGAACTGATCGCGCATGTTCTGCATAGCGCCGACACCCTTAGCAACTGCTCCGTCGATGCCACCGAGACGTTCGGAGTTCTTACCGATCTCGAACGCGCTCCGCTGCGCAGACGCTCCCATCTTGTCGAGCTGGTCGCGAGCTGCATCCAGTAGCGGACCACCCTTCGCGAGACCCTCGAACACACCACCGTCGGTGATCAACTTGAGGGATGCTGCGAAGACGTCCGCTGCTTGCTGAGTAGCGAGCAGCTCTTCCTTCGACTTGTTGAGCATCTCGTTCGTCGCGACCAGGGAAGCGAGCACCTCGCGGTTCGCACTCGCGAGTTCCTTCGCCTTGTTGAACTGGGACCCGAGCACGCTGACGCTCTCACCACCAGCAGCGGTGTACTCCTGCATCGCAGCGCGGACCTTGTTCGTCGCACCCTCGTTCCCGAGGGACGCAGCGTTCACGTCTTCCAGGGTGATCCCGTACTTGCCGAGGGAGCGGACGAGAGCCTGAACCGAACTGTCCTGCTCAAGCAGCGAGGTGTTCCCGCGGTTGACCGCTTCGGTCACGAGCTGCGTTGCAGACGACTGACCAGTGAGCGCGTCCACGTACAGCTTCGTGGAGACACCGAGCGCACCGACAGTCTTCGCGCGACCGGACTGCACCGCTTCTGCAGCGATGTCCTGACGCGTCGCATCGGTGATCGCACCGGTCGTCTGTTCGAGGGTGCCCTTGAGAGCTTCCTGACGAGCAGCGAGTTCCTGAGCACGCTGAGCAGCTTCCTGTTGCCGCTGACCGAAGAGCGCCATCGCCACCGATGCCGCACCGATGACAATTCCCCATGGTCCACCGAGTGCATTGATGAGACCGCGGATGCCGGTTGCTACCAGCGAGCCACCCGCAGCGCCGACACCCGCGATACCTCCCGCGAGCGCGGTGAACTTCCCATGAGTCCCGTCAGCAGCGGACCCCACTGCGATCACGCGATCACGCATGTTGGTGAACGCGTCGGTCGCACGTCCGATGGTGGCGGAACGGTCACCGAGCACCTGCATGGAAGCACCAAGCGTGGAGATGCTCGTACCTGCTCCCGCAGCAGCGTCACGTTGGGTGCGTACAGCGTCGGTGAACCCTTGAGCGCGCTGCTGAGCAACTGCGTAGTACGCGCCGAGACGAGACACGGACTCGCCGGACGCTTGAGCGAGCTGCTGCTGCACCCGCGCTTCCTGGTTGAACCGGATCAGAGCGTCCGGCTTGAGCGCGTCAATGGTGCGGATCAGTCGCGAGCTAGAGGTTGCAGCTCCATCGAGACCGGTACCCGCTGCACGTGCAGCGGCACCACCCGCAGTCAGCGAGTCGGTCGCGATGCGCATGGAGTTCCCGGTTCGAGCGAAGTGCTCGTTCATCACCTGCGCAGCGCTTGCGACCTGACGCATGTCGCCCACGACGGGTGTCGTCTTCGCGCGCAGGTTGTCCAGGTAGCTACCTGCTGCCTTGAACCCTAGGAACGCGAGCGCTGCTGCCTGAACAGGTCCCGGAAGCGCACTGAACACCGACAGGATCCCACCGACCACGGAACCGATCGGTCCGAGCAGCCGGCTTGCGAGCTCAAGAGCACCGGTGAACACCGTCAGAGCTGCACCCGCAGCGCTGGTCGCGCCGTTCCCCTCACGGAAGGAGTCGATCAGCTTGCGCACACCGTCAGCGGCAGGTTGGGCAGCAACCCGCAGGTTGTTGATGATCTTCTCTACGTTCTCGATCGCAGCACCGAGAGCACCTCCGCCACCGGGGAGTCCCTTACCCGCGATCAGGTCGTTCGCGACGTCGAGACCTTCGGTAGCTGCACGAACGAGCTGCTCTAGCGGTCCATCCACGACTTCGTAGATCGAGATTGCAACGGTCTCAAGGTTCGAGCGGAACGATTCCATCGCTCCACCGAGACCCTGCATCTTCGCCGCAGCCACCTCAGCGGCTCCACCTTGACGACCGACCGCTTCCCGCATCGCGTCGAACGCAGGTGCTCCCTCACGAGCGAGCGCGGTGATTGCTGCAAGTGGCTCGCGTCCGAACGCAGTCGCAGCAGCGGAAGCGAACTGTTCCTCAGTCATCCGACCCTGAGCAGCGGTGAGCTGCTCAATGACCGAGCGGAACCCTAGGCGGATTCAAACGGTCGTCGCAACACCCTGATCACGGAGGAGTCCAGGGATGGCGACGAAGGACTGGAGCAGGAGGACCGGCGATATGCCCGAGGGGCTTCGCCGGCAGTGGCGTGCTGATCGGGCGCTGCGGCCGCCGATGCGTTCCCCTGGGCGGCCAGAGCCGTCGCGGGTGGTGCAGCGACAGTTCTGGCGGCTGATCGCCACGGGTGTCACGACGGTGGAGGCGTCGTTGGCTGTCGGCGTGTCGTGGCCGGTCGGTGCCCGCTGGTTTCGCCACGCTGGCGGCATGCCGCCGATCTTGCTGACCGAGCCGTCGGGTCGCTGCCTGAGTTTCGACGAACGCGAGGAGATCGCGATCTTGCGCGCCAAGGGCAAGGGAGTCCGTGAGATCGGCAGGGCGATCGGGCGGGACCCCGGGACGGTCTCACGCGAACTACGCCGCAACGCCGCCACCCGTAGCGGGAAGGTGGAGTACCGCGCCGGGGTGGCGCAGTGGAAGGCCCAGCAGGCTGCGAAACGCCCGAAGACCGCGAAGCTGGTCGAGAACCCGCGGCTGCGCGAGTACGTCCAAGACCGGCTCGCGGGCAACGTCCGTAGACCTGACGGCACGATCGTCGCGGGTCCGACACCGCCGGTCTGGAAGGGGCTCAACAAGCCGCACCGGGCAGACCGTAGATGGTCGCTGGCGTGGAGCCCCGAACAGATCGCGCAGCGCCTGAAGGTGGACTTCCCCGATGATGAGTCCATGCGCATCAGCCACGAGGCGATCTACCAATCGCTGTTCATCGAGGGCCGCGGTGCGCTCAAGCGTGAGCTGGTCGCGTGCCTGCGGACAGGGCGTGCGCTGCGGGAGCCGCGGGCGCGATCCCGGAACAAGGCGCAGGGTCACGTGACCGCCGATGTCGTCCTGCGCGAGCGTCCCGCTGAAGCCGAGGATCGCGCCGTTCCCGGGCACTGGGAGGGCGACCTGATCATCGGCACCGGGAGGTCGGCGATCGGCACGCTCGTCGAGCGCAGTAGCCGCTCGACGCTGTTGGTGCACCTGCCGCGGGAGCAAGGCTGGGGCGAGAAGCCGTATGTCAAGAACGGGCCGTCGCTGGGCGGCTACGGGGCCGTCGCGATGAACGCCGCGCTGACCGCGTCGATGACGAAGCTGCCCGAACAGCTACGCAAGACGCTGACCTGGGATCGCGGCAAGGAGCTCTCGGGGCACGCGCTGTTCGCAGTCGAGACCGGGACGCGGGTCTTCTTCGCCGACCCCCACTCACCATGGCAACGCCCGACGAACGAGAACACCAACGGCCTACTGCGCCAATACTTCCCCAAAGGAACCGACCTATCGCGCTGGTCCGCCGAGGAACTCGAGGCCGTCGCTCACGCACTGAACAACCGACCCCGCAAGGTCCTCGGATGGAAGACCCCTGCCGAGGTCTTCGAAGAGCAACTACGCTCGCTCCCGCAGCCCGGTGTTGCATCGACCGGTTGAACCCGCCCTACGAACTTCCCCTGAGAGTCGAACGCAGTGATACCTAGTTCATCGATCGCACCCTTAGCTTGCTTGCTCGGTGCGGCAAGAGAGACCAGCATCCCGCGGAGGGATGTTCCCGCGGTGTCAGCCATGATCCCGTTATTCGCGAGGAGACCAACCGCGGTCGCGGTGTCCTCAAGAGATACCGACATGGAAGCCGCAACGGGTCCCACGTACTTCATCGCAAGAGCGATGTCTTCTACGCCACCGGAAGCAGCATTCGCCGTGTTGGCAAGCGTGTCAGCTACCCGACCCGCTTGATCCGCGGAGAGCGCGAATTGGTTGAGAGTCTGAGCTTGAATCTCAGCAGCACGAGCGCCGTCAAGTTGCGCAGCACCCGCGAGTTGCAGGGTGCCCTTCGCAGCTTGCATAGCTTGATCAACAGTCAAGCCGCCCTTAGCGAGTTCCAGCATCGCACCCGCAGCGTCAGCAGCGGAGACACCGCTCAGGGTGAGGTCGGAACCGAGTTCCTTAGCACGGGTACCGACTTCCGCCATCTTGGAACCGGTCGCTCCGGATACCGCTTGAAGCTCATTCAGCTTCCCCTGGTACTCGTTTCCGAGCTTGATGATCTGAGTGAAGCCGGCTGCTGCTGCGACGGTACCCGCGGTGATCGCAAGTCCGATCGCGCGACCCGCAGCAGACGCGATACCCGTGGTTGCTTGGAGCCCGCTTTGTAGCCGACCGGGGAACTTCGCGAGATCGGGAACAACCTCGATCTCCACTGCCCCGCCTGCTGCCATCAGCGGTCACCTCCCGAGTTCTCGAACGCCTGGTACGAGATGCTCAGAAGCGCGCGGTCGATGTGCAGTGGGGACGGAAGAGCTGCGATCAGCTCAGCGACCCGCTTCGCATCCGCGCGACCTACCACCACCAGGGAGAGCGCGTCGACTACGTGACCGGATTGCATGAGTCGCGTGAACTCAGAACCGGTCTCGTGAGTGACGTCGCTTCGCACTTCGAAGACGTCACCACCGAGTTGGAAAGTGTTGCTCATTTAGTACCTCTATTTAGTTGTGAGACCACCACCCCGCTACGGTCTCACTCGCAGCGGGGTGGAAGATTTGTAGTTCCGTGGATGGTGTGCAGGGTGTGCAGGGTCTACCTAAACTTTCCTATGTCACTCTCGCGGAGGAGGTTTTGGTTTCACCCTGCACACCCTGCACGCCACTAGCTACCTGCGGATATGTAGCGGTATGAGAGAATTGGTTGATCAAGCTGCCAAAGAGTCAGCGGTGAAACGCATCCCGACGAACCCGCTCACCTGATCTCCAGAAGGCTTGCTGAACCTGCGAGAGGAACGAGTGACTTCCGTCAGTCGCACCCGACGCTTCTCGACACCCCGCGACAGGTAGTGCGCGGAGAACCGCTGTAGAAACGAGTTCTGGACCCACGGTGCGTGTCCCTGCTCTCGCATCCAGTCGTTAAACGCGGCGTGCAGGTCTTCCGTCGCGATCACAGATCCCTCGTGCAGTTCGACCACGCCGCTCTTCCAGAACCCCATGATCTTGTCGGAAGTTTGACGCCACTCCTCGTTCTTTGCAGCAACCTGCTCGGTCGGTGCGATCGACCCGTCAGGATCCGCGTACCACGCAAGCGCTCCTTCCACCAACCACGTGACGATCGCGTCGGCGTTAGCGGTACTCAGTCGCTCAACCTTGCGCTTGATACCGGAGTCACCTCGTCGCTCTCCGATTCGGAGTTCCCGATCGGAGGTGACATACTGATAGGGGAACCACACCATTTGTAGCCGGCGCCACGTACCGTCATCGGTCTCCGCAACCACTGGCATATAGTTGCTGGTTGTCACAAGACTGTGGGTCGGGTTGAACTCGATAGCGTCGCGGTACTTCTTTGCTGCCTTGATGCGACCGGTTCCGAGCATCCGCTTGAGCGACGTACTGTTGAGCGAGCGACCCTCAGCGAGTTCCTCGGCGACCGCGAGACGCGCTCCACGAAGCTCCGCGATGTCGGAGCTACCGCTACCACGGTCACCCGAGAACACCGAGTGTTCGACAGCGCAAGCGTAGTCTCCGAGCGCGTTCATTACCCCGGTGATGATCTGAGACTTCCCGTTGGATCCGCTCCCACACAGGATCAGTAGTGCGTCGTCGGTGGGTTGGTAGCCGGTGGCTGCCTGACCGAACCTGTTCCGCAGGTAGGTGCGCTCCGCGGGGTCTACCGCGGTGAGCAGCGTGTCCCACATGACAGCACTCATCCCGGGCACGTAGCTCCCAAGCGTCACCTTCGTGATCCAGTGATGGGGGGAGTGTGGCTCCACCGACCCGGTACGCAGGTCCACAAGACCGTCAGGTGTGTTGAGTACGTCGGGGTCAGCGTCGAACCGCTCCGTGTCGACCAGGAGAGCAGCGCGGACATCCTTGATCACGGTCTCCCGACGCCGGCGGGTCTTGAGGCTGAACCACCCGTCAAGCTCCCGCTCCGCGTCAGGGTCGTCGCGGGTGGTCTTGGAGAGTTCCTCGCACTTCTCAAGCACAAGGCACCTCAGAGCCTCCGCAATGTGGTCGTCGCTGACCTCGACCCACCGAGTGGAGTCGTACGACATCCACCCGAGTGCAGGGGTGAAGCAGAAGCGACCGCGGAGCATGTCTGCGAGCCGGTCGGCTACCTCCGCGTCGGACCACCCGAGCGCCGTCGGTGCGGGCGGCTTGCGCACCCCGCAACCTCCGGAACCGTTGCAGCCGTTGCGGTCTCCCTCCGTCGGCTTCCCGACGATCTTCGGTACCGCATAGTTGACGAGCCGGTCGAAGTCTTCATCCGTGTCGCGCTTGTGTCCGCGGCTGGTCTCGTACACATTCCGGATGACGGTGAGCGCATGAGCGACACCCGCGTGACCCTGTTCCCCGAGACGGAGCGCACGCATAGCGAGCGCCCCCGCGACGTCGTGACCGATGTCGTCTCCGACGTCGTCAACTACCGCGCGGACTGCCTTGCAGGGCTCCCCCGACGTGGAGAACTGAGTGAGCGCAACCGACGACTCTTCGGTAGTCAGGTCCGCGCGCTTGTCTGGTGACCTCCCGGCGTTCCTCTCCTGGAACCACTGCACCCATGCAGCGGGAAGCGGTGCGATGTGGCGACGAACCTGCGAGACGGGAATTACGTCACCTGCGGGTGAGTAGAACTGATAGATCCGAGGGACTTCGTCAGTGTGGTCCGGGTGCCGCGACGGTGCCGCGGTCACGTAACGAAGGCTCGCAGACACCATGTCGATCCCGGAGTTCTTACCAGGAGACCGGTTGAATGCGCCGCTGTCCTCCGGAACCTCGAAGAACCGGTGTCGACTGAAACTGCGGGGTCCCCGGTTGCTCTGGTACGCGGTCTGCGGAAGCGGACCTAGCTCAGCTTCGAGGTCGGCTAGCACCTGCTCCGGATTCTTTCCGTCATACGCGTCGAAGTCGAGAGCGATGATGTCTTCCGGGAGCACCCACCCGATGTTTCTCGGTCGCTTTACCCACTCACGCAGCTCGTCAAGAGTCAGCGGAGTGTGGTTGAATCCGTGGCGACCGCTAAGAATCGGATCCTTTCCGGTTGGGTCACCCTCGTCATTCTTCGAGTTCCACCGGTGAAGCGGGATCGCTTCGAACCCGCTATTGTAGTAGTCCTCATAGGAGTTCGCGTATGCGTCCGCGGAGATGTCGATAAGCAATATTCTGACCTTACTATTCAGTTGTACTTACTTTCTGACCTACCAAGAGACCGGGAGCCGGTCGCCTGCTTGGTGACAGGCGACCGGCTCGAACCCACTCGCGGTCAGAGGACGAGTGGGTGCCGGGTGTTGCGTGTGACCGGAGCGACCGATCACAAGTCTTATGCAGGAACGAGCACGTATGAACCCGTCGGACACCACACGTGTTCCGTCGGCACCCCGCGACCACGCGAGATGTCCCGACCGGGACAGTGATTCGAACGCGGTCCGTACCCCGGAGAGTGGTACACCCGCTTCCCACAATCGGGACAGCGAGCGACGAGCTGATCATTGACCAGCGTTGCGGGTACGTGGGGTAGGTCGTTCATAGGTTGCTTAGCTTTCTGAGGGAGTCACCTGACAGAAACAGGCAGCACCCCGGAGACCAGTTCCAATGTCCGGGGTACTGCCTGCTGGAAGTCTCAACCACCGGAGGAAGGGAATCGGTGGGAGCCTCTCAACCTGACCTCAGAGGTGACTACGTCTCTGCGGTCAGGAGTTCAGTTGCGCTCTTCGCGCGTGTAGGGGACGTGCTGCGACTCGTATCCGGTCGCTTGTTCGAGAGCCGCGCGGAAGAACTCGCTACGATTGATTCGTTGCTCGCGGCAAATCTGATCGACTACACGAAGTAGACCAGGGTCAGGAAAGGATGAGGTCACGATGGTGCGTGCCATGGTTCCAACTTTCAGCGCGCTCGTGTTCATAACCAACCTGCGGAGCTGCGCTCGTACGCGGGATGGGGTGTAATAACCTGTATTACAGGCAGACTCGTACGTCTTACTAGATATAACGCTTTGAGGGGTCGATACATTTCCGATTCAGGCGCTTTTCTTCGAAGATTCTGGGACCTGATTTTGGGCAGCATCAACCGCCTTCACTAGACATGAACGAGCGAGACACGCTCGTGAAGCGCAGCTACTTCACTTTTCTGCGAGATTTTCGACAAGGTGGCTCTCGCCGCTCAGAGCAGATCGAGAAGAGAACCCTCGTAACCGTCGGGAACCTCTGTCGGGGGAGCGGCGTTCGCTTCGTCAGCGTCCATGACCCACTGCGCGAGCTTGAGGTCTACGCGGACACGTGAGCTGATGGGAGCACGCACGCCGGACCCCACAGGGAGGATCGTGACGTCCGCAAGCTCGCTGACCAGAGCGCGACGACGAGCGAGTGAGAGACCGTCCCACTTCGCTCGTTCCTCAGCGGGGTTCGTCATCCCCTCCGGTTCCTGGATCAGCGGGAGAGATACCGCTTCCTTGAGCGCTTCCCGCTGCATGTTGATCGCAGCGAGAGCAGCAACGTAGTCCTCCTGAGGGATCTGAGCGGTGGAGAACTGCATCGTCAAGAATGACTGACGCTCATTGAGGTCTTTCAGCGTGTCACCGCTCAGCGGGGTCGGGACAGCGACCATCTCCGTCGGGACCGTGAACCCCCTGTCGTTGATCCCGTTCACCAAGTAGTCAGCGACAAACTCGTCAACCTCCGCGATGGGAGCGGTCACATGGTTGACGGTGCGGTCGGGAGTTGTGCACCGGTAAATCTTCGTGCCGGCGCGACCCGAGCGCCACGACTTCATGAGCGTCTGACATTCCTCACCGTCAATCAGTGCACCGCACCTGTAGATGAACGTTCCCAGGTAGGCAGGTTGGTTGCCGGGGGAGCTGCGGCGCGACGGGTCGTTGAGCACTCCGACGCACGCGGTCCAGAGCGCCACCGGGACGATGGGCTCCCACGACGCTTTACCGCTCACCTGTCCCCGGTGCTGCGTGAGACCAGCGTTACGCGGACGACGCAGAAGAGCGCGGAGCTGACCCGTGTTCCACGGCTTTCCGGTCACGGTGAGCAGACCCGCGGACCTCCACTCACGAGCGATCCCGTGGACGGAGTCACCCGCGACTATTCGGCGTGTCGCGTCAAGCAGAGCGGCGGCTTCCAGGGGGTCATGAGTGACCTTGTCGGCGAGGAACCCGAACGGTCTGCGCCCTCCACCCGGGAGACCCTTGTCCGCTCGCGACTTGAGACCGCGCTTCACACGACCGCGGAGCTGATCCACCTCGTAGCGGTTCACCGCACCCGTCATCCGGGCGACCATGCGTCCCTGGTCGGTCGTCAGGTCCAGTACCCCCGCGGTGACCATGAACGTGGAGACGCTGTGCGGTTCGCAAGCGAGGATGTACCCCTCAAGCTCGTACGGCTGCCGGGTGAGACGCGACTGCTCCCAGACGACGACCGCGTCAAGCTCACCCTTCCGGATCCGCTCAAGCAGTTCTTCGTACGCGGGACGTCGCTTCCCGGTGTACGCGGAGATGTCGTTGTCGCACAACTCATGCAGGACATTGAAGTCGCGTTCCTCCGCGAACCTGCGACAGTCGTTGAGCTGCTGCTCCACGGACGCGCGGTTCCCGAAGCGGTCTTGTGAGACTCGCACGTAGATCGCCGCGCGGACCCGTGGTTGCTGGTTGCTGGACACGGGGGTACTTTAACCCCGACCAACTCAGCAGAACGTCCAGAAATCCAACAGGACGATCTTGCCGCGCAGGTCCGGCTCGATCCCGCCGGTGTTCAGCCAGCGACGTCCGCGCAGCTCAGGAGCCCGTACCCGCATCACGCCCGGATCAACGCGCGGAACCCGCGCGCCTGTTCCAGACTGGTGGGCGTGCCGGAACTACCCGAGGTGGAGCTCGCGCGGCAGGTCCTCGAGGGCGCCGTCGACCGCGTCATCCGCAGCGTCGACGACCACGACGAGTTCGTCTGCCGACCCCACCCGCCCGGGCAGATCGCGCGGGCGCTGGTCGGCGGGAAGCTCACCGCCGTGCACCGCCGCGGCAAGACGATGTGGTGCGAGACCGACACCGAGCACACCCTGGGGGTGCACCTGGGGATGGGCGGGCGGGTGATCGTCACGAACGACGCGGGGGAGCGCATCGGCGGCGGGCCGGAGCGGCCGGACCGGCAGCCGCGCAAGGCGGAGTGGGACCGGTTCACGATCGTCTTCGCCGACGGCGGGCGGTTCCGCCTGTTCGACAAGCGCAGGCTCGGGCGGATCCGCCTCGATCCCGACCTCGACGGCCTGGGCCCGGACGCCGAGGACATCACCGGGCAGGACTTCCGCATCCGCATCGCCCGGTCCCGCACCGCCGTCAAGGCGCGGCTGCTCGACCAGTCGGTCCTCGCGGGCGTCGGGAACCTGCTGGCCGACGAGACCCTGTGGCGGGCGAAGATCAACCCGGCGGTGCCCGCGGACGAGCTGGCGCCGAAGGACCTCGACCGGCTGTACCGCCACCTCGAGAAGGCCCTGCAGGACGCCATCGCCCACGGCGGCGTCCACACCGGCGAGGTGATCGAGCACCGCCGCCCGGGCGGGCACTGCCCCCGCTGCGGTGCCGAGATGGTGCACGGCACGGTCGGCGGTCGCAGCACCTGGTGGTGCGCTAAGGAACAGGCGTAGCGGTCCGCGTCCGCGCCCGGAGCAGGACGCCGGTGCACACGGCCAGCCAGGCCAGCCCCGTCGCCCAGCCGGCGACGACGTCGGAGAACCAGTGCACGCCCAGGTAGATCCGGGTCGCGCCGATCCCGCCGATCCAGAGCACCGCCGCACCGGGCACCAGCCAGGTCCACAGGCCGTGCAGGTGCGGCCAGGCCAACACCACGAGCGCCCCGACGACGACGGCGGACATCGTGGCGTGCCCGCTCGGCAGCGAGGTGTTCCCCACCTCGACCAGCCGCACCGACTCGGGCGGGCGCGGCCGGTCGAGCAGCCGCTTGACCAGCGTGAACACCGCGCCGGCCGTGACCATCGTGGCGACGAGCCACGCACCGTCGAGCCGGTGGCCCCGGACCCACAGCAGGACTCCGACCACCAGGGCCACCAGCGCCATCGCCGCGGTGCTGCCGATGTTCGTGAACACCACGGCCGCGCTGGTGAGCAGCGGCGTCCGGTCGTCCACGGCGACGTTCAGCGCCGCCGTGTCCCGGGCCGCGGGCCCGACCCCGGTGAACGCCGCCCACGTGAGGACCGCGGCGAGCACCACGAGGACGCCGGCGACGAGGTTGACCAGCAGGAGGGGCCTACGCACCCGTCCAGCCTGCCCGGACGGACCCGGGTCCGCGCGGCGAACGCCGCTCAGCGGCCGCGCCAGGCCCGGTACCGGCGGATCAGGGCGGCGGTGGACGGGTCGAGGGCGGACAGGTCGGCGTCCTTCTCGTAGAGGGCGGGCCCGAACTGCTTCGCCATGACCTTGCCCAGCTCCACTCCCCACTGGTCGAAGCTGTCGATGCCCCAGATCACGCCCTCCACGAACGTCTGGTGCTCGTAGAACGCGATGAGCTGCCCGAGCACCGACGGGGTGAGCTTGCGGGCCAGGATCGTGGAGGTGGGGCGGTTGCCCGGCATGACCTTGTGCGGCACGACGTCCGCGGGCGTGCCCTCGGCCGCGATCTCCTCGGCCGTCTTGCCGAACGCCAGCGCGGCGGTCTGGGCGAACAGGTTGGACATGAACAGGTCCTGGCAGTCCGCGCCGCCCTCGCCGGGCAGGTCGTGGTTCGGCTCGGCGAACCCGATGAAGTCCGCGGGCACGAGCCGGGTGCCCTGGTGCAGCAGCTGGTAGAAGGCGTGCTGGCCGTTGGTGCCCGGCTCGCCCCAGAAGATCTCGCCGGTGACCGTGGTGACCGGGGTGCCGTCGCCGCGCACCGACTTGCCGTTGGACTCCATGGTCAGCTGCTGCAGGTAGGCGGGCAGCCGGTGCAGGTACTGGGAGTAGGGCAGCACCGCGTGGGTCTCGACGCCGAAGAAGTTGGCGTACCAGACGTTGAGCAGGCCGGAGATCACCGGCAGGTTCCGGGCGAACGGCGTGGTCCGGAAGTGCTCGTCGATCGCGTGCATGCCGGCGAGGAACTCGCCGAAGCCCTCCTTGCCCACGGCGATCATCAGCGACAGGCCGATGGCGGAGTCGACCGAGTAGCGGCCGCCGACCCAGTCCCAGAAGCCGAACATGTTGGCCCGGTCGATGCCGAACTCGGTGACCTTCTCCGCGTTCGTCGACACCGCGACGAAGTGCTTCGCGACGGCCCCCTCGTCGCCCAGGCCCTCGACCAGCCAGCTGCGGGCGTTGCGGGCGTTGGTCAGCGTCTCGAGGGTGGTGAAGGTCTTCGAGGAGACGATGAACAACGTCGTGGCCGGGTCGAGGTCCCGGACGGCCTCGCTGAGGTCCGTCGGGTCGATGTTGGACACGAAGCGGCACTCGATGCCGCGGTCGGAGTAGTCCTTGAGCGCCTCGTAGGCCATCACCGGGCCGAGGTCGGAGCCGCCGATGCCGATGTTGACGACGGTGCGGATCCGCTCGCCCGTGGCGCCGGTCCACGCGCCGGACCGGACGCGGTCGGTGAACTCGCCCATCCGGGTCAGCACCTCGTGCACGTCGGCGACGACGTCCTGCCCGTCGACGACGAGCGCCGCGGCAGCGTCGTTCTCGGGCAGCCGCAGCGCGGTGTGCAGGACCGCCCGGTCCTCGGAGGTGTTGATGTGGCGCCCCGAGAACATGTCGGTGATCTTCTCGCCCAGGCCCGCAGCCTCGGCCAGCGCGACGAGCAGCGGGAGCGTCTCGGCGGTGATCCGGTGCTTGGAGTAGTCCAGGACGAGGTCCGCGCCCTCGGCGGTCATCGCCTCGGCCCGGCCGGGCTCGTCGGCGAAGAGGCTGCGCAGGTGCCGCTCGCCGACGGCGGCGTGATGTGCGGTGAGGGCGGTCCACTCGGGGGTCGCGGTGATGTCCACGCGCGCATTCTGCCGCAGGTGTGGGTACTACGAAGGTCCGAAGTGGTGGCGGTCTGGTGTTTCCGCGCCCGGCCGCGCGGTGTGCTGGAGGCATGACCACCACCGCACCCGTCCTCGCCAGCCCCGCCTGGATCATCGGCGGGCTCCGCAACCGCCCCGGCTACCTCGTGACCGCGGAGGGCCGCATCGCCTTCACCGACGGTGAGACGACCTACTTCGACGCCCCGCTGCCGCAGGTCACCGACGTGTCCTATCCCTGGTACTGGTTCGGCGGCGGGTTCGTCGCCCGGGTGGCGGGGGAGAAGTTCAAGATCACCTTCGTGAAGCCGAACGGCATGCCGTCCCCGAACCCGTCCGCGCTGGAGGTGGGGCTGTCGGTGCTGGGCGTCGCCGCGGCCTTCCAGGGCGTCTCGCACGTCGGCAACCTGGCCGGGCTCGCCTGGATCGCGCCGGGCCGGGCCGCCACGAAGCAGTGGAGGGAGATCCTGCCGGCGTAGTCACCCACTCGGTTGGGTGGCGGGTCACAGCCGACCAGCGGGGAGTCACGTGAGACGAACGGTGCGTAACCACACGACCGGGGTTTCGTTACACAGATGAGTGGTTCGGTTCTGCAGCTCATCGCGTGCGAGTGTCGGACCACCGCAGAAACCTCTGATCGGCCTAGCTACGGCAGCTCTCCGGTCTAGCTTCGTCACTCAACGCGGTACGCCGACGACCCATAGTCAGGAGAACGACTGTGTTCCATCGTTCGCTCCCCGAGCCCGTGCGCGACGTCCTGATCCTCGCGGCGCGCCTCACCGTCGCCTTCGTGATGCTCGCCCACGTGTGGGACACCTTCGGCGTGAAGGGCTTCACCTCCACGTCGGGCCAGTTCGAGAACTTCGGGATCCCGCTGGCCATCGCGGCGACCGCGTTCACGCTGGTCGTCGAGCTGGTCGGCTCGATCCTGCTGGCGATCGGGCTGTTCGTGCCCTACGCCTCCGCCGGAATGACCTTCGTGATGCTCGGCGCCGTCCTGTTCGTGCACGGCGAGCACGGCGTCTTCGTCCGGGACAACGGGTGGGAGCTGGTCGGGCTGATCGCCGCGGTCTGCGTGGCGATCGCGGCGAACGGCGCGGGCAGGCTCAGCGTCGACCACCTCGTCTTCGACCGGATCAAGAAGCCCGCCGCCCCGGAGGCGGTCGACGTGAGCTCGGACCCCGCCGGCGTGCCGATCGCCCCCGCGCCGCAGGCGTTCCGGTCCGCGGTCTCGACGGTCGGCGGCACCGGTGGGCAGCAGGCGCCGCGTCCGCGCTGGGACGACGAGCCGCAGTGGGCCCCGCAGGCCGCCTGGCAGGACCGCCCCACGCCCTCCCCGCGCTTCGCGCAGGAGCAGCAGCGGCCCTCGTCGATCTGGGACGAGCCCGCCGCCGAGCGTCCGACCCGCGTGCCGAGCGCCTACGCCAACGCCACCCCGCGGGCGGCGCGCGAGGACGCTCCCGTGTGGACCGAGCCCGGCCAGGAGCAGGCCCGTCCGACCTACGCGGGCTACGCCGACCCGCACACCGGGTCGTTCGGCTCGGTGCGCGACACCGAGAACCGCTGATCGCTGCGGGTCGACCACCTCTCGCGCAGGCCCCGGGCCCGCCGTCCGCGACCGCGGCGGGGCCGGGTCCTTCGTGCACCGCGACCCCGACCCGCCGTGTGGCCCGCCCGCGGGGGACCATGACGGGGTGCTGCGCCATGTCACCGCGACCCGCTACGTCGCGCCGCTGCGCGAGGGCGGGTCGCTCCCCGGCCTGATGGAGGCGGACGACCTCGGCACCTACGTGGTGAAGTTCCACGGCGCGGGCCAGGGCCGGAAGGTGCTGGTCGCCGAGATCGTCGTCGGCGAGCTGGCCCGCACGCTCGGGTTCGCGGTCCCCGAGCTCGTCACCGTGGAGCTCGACCCCGACCTGGGCCTGGCCGAGCCGGACCAGGAGGTCCAGGAGCTGCTGCGCCGTTCGCCGGGGCTCAACCTCGGGCTGGACTTCCTGCCGGGCGCGCTCGACTTCGACCCACTGGCCTTCGACCCGGGGCCGGAGTTCGCGGGCCGGGTGCTGTGGTTCGACGCGCTCGTCGGCAACGTCGACCGCTCCTGGCGCAACAGCAACATGCTGCTCTGGCACCGCACGCCCTACCTGATCGACCACGGCGCCACCCTCACCTTCCACCATGCCTGGACCGACCCCGAGACCTGGGCGCGCCGCCCGTTCGACGCCGCCGACCACGTCCTCCTCGGCGCGCACCCGGACCTCGACGCCGCGGACGCCGCGCTCGCACCGCTCGTCACCGCGGACGCCGTGCGGGCGGCGGTGGCGCAGGTGCCGGACGCATGGCTCGACGGCGAGCCGCCGGACGCCCGCGAGCGCTACGTCGAGACGCTCGTGGCCCGCGTCGCCGCCCGGGACGCGTGGCTGCCCGGCGTGCGGGAGACGGCCGCCGCCGGTCGTCCCCGCCCGATCACCCGCGAGGGCCGCGCACCCGCCTGGCTCGCCGCGCGCCTGCCGAAGGCCCGGCGATGAGCCGCGTCCTCTACGAGTACGCGGTGCTCCAGGTCGTGCCGCGGCCCGAGCGCGGCGAGACGATCAACGCCGGCGTGCTCGTCTACTGCCGGGCGAGAGACTTCCTCGGCGGTGCCGTGCACCTGGACCGCGCCCGGCTCGCGGCGCTCGATCCGCACGCGGACGCGGACGCGATCACCGACCTGCTGGAGACCGTCGTCGCCGTGTGCGCGGTCCCGGACGCGGCGCGGGCGGACCGGCGGACCGAGGGCGCCCTCGCCGCCTCCGGCCCGGGCGTGGGAGAGGATCTGGGACGCCGTTTCCGCAGGTTGACGGCCCCGCGCAGCACCGTCGTCCGGCCCGGCCCGGTGCACAGCGGCCTGACGCTCGACCCGGCGCTGGAACCGGACCGGCTGCTGAAGGCCCTCGTCCACTGAGCGATCGTTCGTGTAGGTATGGGGGATGAGCGTCTCGACCGACCCGGTGCCCGCCGTGGCCCTCGCCGAGTGGCTGCGGGCGGCGGTGCCGTCGATCCCCACCCCGGTGCAGGTGCGGCGGATCTCCGGCGGCCACTCCAACCTCACCTACCGGATCACCGATGCCGCGGGGACCGACTGGGCGCTGCGCAGGCCGCCGACCGGTGGCGTGCTGGCCACGGCGCACGACATGAGCCGCGAGTGGCGGTTCATCGCGGCCCTGGCCGACACCCCCGTCCCCGTCGCGCCCGCGGTCGCGTACTGCGCCGACCACGACGTGCTCGGCGCGGACTTCTTCCTCATGGGGTTCGTCGAGGGCGTCGTGCCCGGGGACGTCGAGGCGGGCGCGGCCATGCCCGAGGAGATCCGCCGGGCGGCCGGTCTGGCCTGCGCCGACGTGCTGGCCGCCCTGCACGCCGTCGAGCCGGACGCCGTCGGGCTCGGGGAGCTGCGGCGCCCCGGCAGCTACCTCGAGCGGCAGCTGCGCCGCTGGCACCGGCAGGCACACGACTCCGCGGTCGAGGACCTCGCGCTGATCGACGAGGGGCACCGGCTGCTGGTCGAGGGCATGCCGGCGGTCGAGGAGACCACGATCGCGCACGGCGACTACCGGCCCGGCAACCTCAGCTTCGGCCCGGACGGGTCCATCGGGGCGATCTTCGACTGGGAGCTCGCGACGCTCGGCGAGCCGCTCGCCGACCTCGGCTACCTGCTGGCCTCGTGGGGACGCCCCGGGGACGCGGTCCCCGAGATCACCTCGGGCCCGACCACGCTGCCCGGCTGGCCGGAGCGGGACGAGGTCCTGGCCCGGTACGTCGAGCGGTCCGGGCGGGGCGACCGGATCGCCGCGGAGTCCTCCTACTGGGAGGCGTTCGCGCGCTGGCGCTCGGCCTGCATCGGCGCGGGGGTCTACACGCGCTACGCCGCCGGGCACATGGGCGAGGGCGCCGAGAGCCCCGAGGTCGCCCGCACCCGGCTGGTCGGCCTGGAGGCCCAGGCCCGCGCGGCGGTGTCGCTGCTCGCCTGAGCTCGTCGCCGAACGCGAGAACGGCGGTCCCCATGCAGGGGGACCGCCGTTCTCTCCCGAACTGACGCGCCGCTCCCACCACGAAGCGACTCGCTCAAGTTAGCCTTTCCTATCTTGAGCTGTCAAGTGCCGTGTGCGAAACCCGCCGCCTCGCTCCCGCGGACCGGTGCGGTCTGCTTCCGGAGCCGGTCCAGGGCCCGGGTCAGGTCGTCGAGCAGCAGGCCCGCGAGGTCGTGGCTGAAGCCGTTGCGGACCACGATCCGCAGGGCGGCGATGTCCTCGCGGTCCTTGGGGAAGGTGTAGGCGGGGACCAGCCAGCCCGCCTCGCGCAGGGCGGCGGAGACGTCGAAGGCCGAGAAGGACTCGCCCGGCTTGACCACGAACGCGAACACCGGCAGCTGGGACCCGTCGGTGAGCAGGTCGAAGCATCCGAGCGCGGCGATCCCCGCGGACAGCGAGGTCGCGACCTCCCGACAGACCTGCTGCACCCGGGTGTACCCGGCCCGCCCCAGCCGCAGGAACTGGTAGTACTGCGCGATCACCTGCCCGCCGGGGCGGGAGAAGTTGAGCGCGAAGGTCGGCATGTCGCCGCCGAGGTAGTTCACCCGGAACACCAGGTCCTCGGGGAGCGCGGCCCGGTCCCGCCACAGCGCCCACCCGACGCCCGGGAAGACCAGCCCGTACTTGTGCCCGGAGGTGTTGATCGACGCGACCCGGGGGAGCTGGAAGTCCCACACGAGGTCGGGGTCGCAGAACGGGGCGATCATCGCGCCGGACGCGCCGTCGACGTGGACGGGGATGTCGAGGCCCCGCTCCGCCTGCAGTCGGTCGAGGGCCGCGCAGATCTCCGCGACGGGCTCGTAGCTGCCGTCGAACGTGGACCCGAGCACGGCGACCACGCCGATGGTGTTCTCGTCGCACAGCGCGACGGCCTCGGCGGCGCCCAGGTGCAGCCGCTCCCCGGACATCGGGACCAACCGCGCCTCGACGTCCCAGTAGTTCGCGAACTTCTCCCAGCAGATCTGCACGTTGACGCCCATGACGATGTTCGGCCGCTCCGTCGAGAGCCCGTCCGCGCGGCGCCGGTGCTGCCAGCGCCGCTTCAGCGCCAGACCGGCGAGCATGCAGGCCTCGGACGACCCGGTCGTCGAGCACCCGACGGCCTCGGGCGCGTGCCAGAGGTCGGCCAGCATGTTCACGCAGCGCTGCTCGAGCTCGGCGGTCCGCGGGTACTCGTCCTTGTCGATCATGTTCTTGTCGAGCGAGTCCGCCATCAGCCTCCTGACGTGCGGCTCGCCCCACGTGGTGACGAAGGTGGCGAGGTTGAGCCGCGCGTTGCCGTCGAGCATGAGCTCGTCGTGCACGATCTGGTACGCGACGTCCGGGTCGAGGCCGTCGGCGGAGAGCTCGTTGCGCGGCACCGTGATCGGCTCGGACCCGAAGATCGGGTTGGCGGCGATCGGCGCGTCGTTCCTGGGCATGTCGCCGAGGGTGGCAGTGCGTGCGGACGGCGTCCAGGGACTCGCGCCCGGATCAGGGGAGCGCGGTCGTGTACCCCTGGGCGGCGAGCCGGGGGAGCAGGGTCCGCAGCGCCTCGACGGTCTGCGCGCGGGACCCGCCGCCGTCGTGCAGCAGGATCACCGCGCCGGGGTGGATCTGCTTCTCGACGGCCGCGACGACGGCCTCGGCGCCGGGCTTCTTCCAGTCCCGGGGGTCGACGGCCCACCCGAGCGGCTGCAGGTGCTGCGCCACCGCCGCGTCCAGGACGTTCGGCTTCCAGTTCCCGCCCGGCGCGCGGAACGTGGTCACGACGGTGCCCGCCGGGACCCGCGTGGCGACGTCCCCGATCTCCGCCGCGATGGTCTGCGGGTCCTTGTCCGGCAGCTCCTCGTCGTGTGTGCGGCTGTGCGCACAGACCCCCATGCCCGCGTTGACCACCCGCTCGACGATCTCGGGATGCTTCGCCATCTGCTCGCCGACCATGCAGAACGTGGCCCTGGCGCCGTGGGCGATCAGCAGGTCCAGGATCTGCGGGGTCCAGGTGGGGTCCGGGCCGTCGTCGAAGGTCAGGGCGATGCGGCGGTCGTCGGGTCCGGTCGAGGGCAGGTCGGTGAGCACGACGGGGGTCACCACCCGCAGCGGGGCCTGCGCGACGACCGGCGGCGGCGGCGCGGGTTCCGGGGCGGGCTCGGCGACGTGCGTGCCGAGTGGTGCGATCAGCCCGAGCACCAACGCCGCCAGCAGGGCGGGCACCCGGTCCGCCGCGGCCCCGCGGAACAGGCCCTCGGCGGTCCGGGGGTCCGCGGGCGCCGACCGCGTCAAGACACCGCTGCGCCTCATGCGCCCCACCCGCCCCTCCGGTCAGCGAAGTAGTACCCGACCGGGGGACTCAAGGCGCGCGACACGCCGAAGGCGACCGGGTCAGGACGCCATGCGCCGCGGTCCGGCAGGCTCCGGGTCGGTCCGGGGGCCGGTGCGGTCCGGCGCAGTGGCGACGAGACCGGACAGCCAGGCCTCGACGTCGAGCAGGGGCACGGGCCTGCGCAGCTCGACGGGACGGGGCTGGGTGGTCTCCTCGCTGAGCACCAGGTGGGCGCCGTCGGTCGCGCTGATCTCGAGCTCGCGGCTGACCAGCGCGGACTTCTTCGGGGACGGGAAGCCGGGGACCTCGTGCGCCGAGAGCTCCTTGGCGGCGCGCGTCGCGCAGCGCAGCGCAGCGACGTGGCGCCACGGCACGTCGTGCGTGTCGACCTCGCCCAGCCCACCGCTCTCCAGCGTCAGCGTGCCGGTCAGGATCTGCAGCCGGTCCGGTGTCGCGCACACCACGGCCACCACGTACCTCGTGAACCGCAGGACGCGGGCGGTCGTGTCGTCCGGACGGTGCCGCGCCGAGGTCGCGGGCCCGCAGACCACGACCGGCTCGCGGCGTCCGGTCGGACCCGGCAGCAGGTCGTCCGGGGTCACGCGGAACCGTTGCATCGCCTGCTGGGCGATCCGACCGAGGTCGGCGTCGAGGGTGCGGTCGAGGTGGTGGTGGGTCGGTCTCTCCTCGGCGTGGGCGAACGCGAAGTGCCAGGTCCGCCAGGTCACGAACCCCGTCGTGAACAGCGTCACCGCGACGATCCCCACCAGCGCGGCGAAGCCCCACGGCGCCGCGACCAGCAGGCACAGGGCCAGCAGCGCGAGGAAGCCGCCCCAGCGCATCTGACGCGCCGCGGACAGCCACACCCCGGCCGGGGGACTCGGGCGGAACCACCGGCGGACCCACTGCTTGCGCTCCTTCTCACCGGGCCGACCGAGATCGGCCCGACCCGGCGCGGGCCCCGGCTCGGGCGGGGGCGCCAGCCACCGGACCAGCCGTCCCCATCGGTCCCCGAACCGGTTGCTCCACCGGTCGCGCGCAGCACCGAACCAGCCCATGTGTCCCCCCGACCCTCGTGGCGTTCAGCGAGGGGTTCGGAGAAGATCATCACAATGTTTCGGGGGCGTGCCGAGGAGCGCCTGTTCGGAGCAGGACCCCTGGTCGTGATGGGTGCCGCGGCGGCCGTTCGGCCCAGCGGAACTCGCGACGGCGCGCTGCGCGAGGTCCGGTCGGGTGGACCCGCCCGACCCTTCGGGGCGGCGGACGCCGCTCAGGGGGTGAGCGCGACCGCCAAGCCGGTGGTGCCCCGGTCCCCGCGGAACACCCGGCTGGTCGTCACGAGGATGCGGCCGAGGAGGCCGTACTTGCGCATGACGGCCGCCCGGACGGCGCGGGTGCCCTCGGCGTCGAGGATCTCGGCCGAGCCGGCCACGGCGGGGCCGAGCGGCGTCCCCCGCCGGTCGCACTCGGCGACCTCGACCGCGCTGGAGCGCCGCACGCGCTTGACCTTGCCCGTGTCCGTGGCGGTCCACACGCCGATCCGCCCGTCCGCCGTCGGCGCGCACCACACCGGGGTCCGGACGGGGGTGCCGTCCCTCCGGAACGTCGTCAGCAGCAGGAACCGCGGGTTCACGCCGGGACGCTCGCCCGGTCCAGGGTCACCGGCACGGTCGCGTACCCGCGGAGCAGCTTCGTCCGGCGGCGGACGGGGGTGCCCGCGGCCCGCATGTCCGGGAACCGCTCGACGAGGGCGCGCAGCGCCACCTCGCCCTCCATTCGCGCGAGGGCGGCACCGATGCAGAAGTGGATGCCCTGGGAGAAGGCGAGGTGCTTGTGCGCGTCCGCCCGCGTGACGTCGAAGCGCAGCGGGTCGGCGAACACGTTCGGGTCCCGGTTGGCCCCGCCCAGGTGCGCGATCACGAACTGGCCGCGCTTCACCGGGACGCCGTCGAGCTCCGCGTCCCGGTAGGCGACCCGGCCGGTGCGCTGCACCGGCGACTCGTAGCGCAGCATCTCGTCGATCGCGGTGCCCCAGTGCTGCGGCTCGGCCCGCAGCAGCTCGGCCTGGTCCGGGTGCTCGAGGAGCAGCGCGGCGCCGTTCGAGATCAGGTTCACGGTGGTCTCGAAACCTGCGGCGAGCAGCAGCATCGCGATCGAGGACAGCTCGTCCTCGCTCAGCGCCTCCTCGCCGTGCGCGGCGACCAGCGACGACAGGATGTCCTCGCCGAGCTCGCGGCGGATGCGCTCGAAGTGCCCCAGCATCCAGGCGTGCAGGGCGTCGATGTCGCGCTCGGAGCGCCGGAACTCCCGGTAGGACAGCCCCACGTCGAGGCTCAGGGCCGCCCCCTCGCCCCAGGCGAGGAACTGGTCGCGCATGTCGAGCGGGGCGCCCAGCATCTCGGCGATCACCGTGGCGGGCAGCAGGGCGGCGAAGTCCGCCGCGATGTCGCTCGGCCCGTCGGCGCGTGCCATCCCGTCGAGCAGCTCCTCGGCGATGCCCTCGGTGCGGGTGCGCAGCGCCGCGACCTTCTTGGCGGAGAACGCCCTGGTCACGAGCTTGCGGTAGCGGGTGTGGTCCGGCGGGTCGCTGGCCAGCATCGACGGCGGCTGGGCGGGCCCGAGGGCCCAGTCCCCGCCGAACCGCAGGGCCGTCCGCGCGAAGCCGGGCAGGTTCTCGGGCATGCGGCCGCCGGTGCCGAAGTCCGGGCTGCGGAGCATCTCGGACGCGACCGCGTGGTCCACGGTCGCGAGCGCGAGCCCGGTGTCCACGATCCGGCCGCGCTCGCGCAGCTCCTCGTAGAACGGGTACGGCTCGGCGATCACCGCGGGGTCGGTCAGCAATCGGCCGCCGAGCTCACCGGAGCGGGCCTGCCGCCGGACCATCTGTCGCATCACGCCGTGGCGCAGCCCCCATCGGACCACCCGGCGCACACCCCTGGAACCCGCCATGCCCGCGAGGTTACCGCCGGTAAGTTCGCGCGCGCCACCACGATTTGGTAGACGGGTGCGTGCCCCGCCTGCTCGCCGTCAGCGATCTCCACGTGCGTCATCCCGACAACCGCGCCGTCGCGGAGGCCCTCGCCGGGGAGCCGGGGGACTGGCTGATCGTGGCGGGAGACGTCGCCGAGCAGGTCGAGGACGTCGTCGCCGTGCTCCGCGACCTCGCCGCCCGGTTCGCGCGCGTCATCTGGGTGCCCGGCAACCACGAGCTGTGGACCCGGACCAAGGACCCGGTGAGCCTGCGCGGCGAGCACCGGTACCGGCGGCTGGTCGAGGAGTGCCGGGCGCTCGGCGTGCTCACCCCGGAGGACGAGTATCCGGTGTTCGGCGGGGTGACCATCGCCCCGCTGTTCCTGCTCTACGACTACTCGTTCCTGCCCCGCGGCACCTCGACGCCCGAGGAGGGGTTGGCGGCGGCGTACCGGGCCGGGGTGGTCTGCACCGACGAGCACCTGCTGTACCCGGACCCCTACCCGAGCCGTGCGGCCTGGGGGGCGGCGCGGGTCGCGTACTCCCGGGCCCGGCTCGACGCCGTCGACGGCCCCACGGTCCTGGTGAACCACTGGCCGCTGACCCGGCTGCCCACGGACGTGCTGCGGTACCCGGAGTTCGTGCTGTGGTGCGGGACGACGGCCAGCGCGGACTGGCACGTCCGCTACCGCGCGCAGGCGGTCGTCTACGGGCACCTGCACATCCCGCGGGTCACCTACGAGGACGGGGTCCGGTTCGTCGAGGCCTCGCTGGGCTATCCGCGGGAGTGGAAGCCGCGCCAGGACCGCTTCGGCGTGCCGACCGAGGTGCTGCCCCGACAGATCCTGCCCGTGCCCGCCGAGGACTTCGGTATCCGGCCCTGATCGAGTCGGCCCTGAACGCACGACGCGCCCGCTCGGGTGACCCGAGCGGGCGCGTGCGGCGTGTCGGTCAGCGCGTTCCGTAGCGGCGGCGGAACTTCTCGACCTGGCCCGCGGAGTCGAGGACCCGGGCCGCACCCGTCCAGAAGGGGTGCGAGTAGCTGGTCATGTCGACCCGCAGCAGCGGGTAGGTCTGTCCGTCCGACCACTCGATCGTCTCCGACGACGTCGCCGTGGAGCGGGTGAGGAACGCGTCTCCCGTGGACCGGTCCTGGTACACGACGGGTCCGTAGGCGGGGTGGATGTCCGGTCGCATGGTGGCCTCCAGTCGATTGCTGTCGCTTATGATAACCATTCTCGATAGCGGGGTGTTCCCCGGTCGCCCGCGCGACTACCCGGCCGGCGGCCGACCAACCGGCGCGACCGGCGTCAAGGGGGCGGACGGGTGGGTGAGGCCACCTCGGATCCCCTGTTCGCCGGATGCCCCGGCGCCCGACGAGCCCGCATCATCTTGATCGGTACACGACACGAGCGAACCGGTACGGCGAAGGGGAGCCCGTCGATGGTGGTCACCCGCGAGCGCGCGGTCGAGCGGCCGCGCCCGATGCGCGCGCTGGGTCGGGAGCTGCGCTCCTGGCCGACCGTGCTCATGGTGCTGCTCTGCCTGACCGTCGGCATCCCGCTCACCATCGCCCTCACCCCGGCCCAGGACCTGCGGATCCTCGGTCAGCACATCTCCGTCGGGGCGCGCACGCCCGACCTGTCCCTGGAGGGCCCCGCCGGGCTCGTCCAGATCGGCAACACCCAGCTCGACATCCCGCGCATCCAGGTGTGGGGCCCGCTGCGCCCCCAGCTGTCCCTCGGTCCCGTCCAGCGCAACGACGACGCCGCCAAGGTCTTCGACCCGGAGGTCTCCGCCCAGGCCACGGCCCAGGCCGTCGAGCAGCTGCGGACCGGGTTCGTGAACTGGTACCTGCTCGGCGCGGTCGGGGCCGTCGGCACGGGGCTGGCGATCGCCGCGCTGGTCGGCTGTGCCCGGATGCTCGGGATCCTGCGCCGCGCGCGCGGCGGGGAGGTGACCGTCGCGGACGTCTGGCACCGGTGCTCGGGCACCATCGGGCGGATGGCGCTGGTGTCGGTCACCGTGTCGGTCCTGGCCTGGGGCGCCTGCGGGGCGCTCGCCTACACCGGGACCATGCGCGGGCTCGCCCAGGTCGGATCGCTGTCGGACCTCGTCGGGGCCTCCCGCGTCACGCCCGCGCCGGTCGGGCCCACCGTGACCGGGTTCGCGGGCGCGGTGATCGGGGACTCCCGCGCCGCGCGCGTCGGCGGGCCGCCGGTGGCGAACCCGGAGGGGGACGACGTCGTGTGCCAGCGCTCGGCGGACTCGCTCGCCGGGGAGCTGGCCACGATGGTGCCCGGCGGCGTCCGGAACCTCGCCTGCCCCAGCGCGACGATCGCCCAAGGCCTGCGCGGCCCGCAGCAGCGCGGCGAGACCCAGGTCCCGCCGCAGGTCGCCCTGCTCAAGCAGATGCCGGACCTGCGCTACGTCGTCGTCGCCATCGGGCCGAACGACGTGGGCTGGTCCGACCTGATCACCTACTGCTACGGCGTCGAGACCTGCGACGACAACCTGACCCGCGGCGAGTTCGACTACCGGATGGGGGCCTTCGACCGGGAGTACGCGGCGCTGCTGCAGGACCTCGCCGAGCTCCCGAGTCGTCCGCAGGTCGTGGTCATGACCTCCTACGGGGCCTTCCCGAGCGAGACCGACCCGGCCTGCCCCGACGCCCGCGGCCCCGCCTACGCCGTCGGGCTCACCCAGGACAAGATCGACCTGCTGACCGACCGCAACGACCAGCTCAACGCCGTGCTCCGGACGGGTGCGGAGAAGTACGGCTTCGCCGTCGCCCAGCCCGACCTGCGCCCGCTGTGCAGCACGGGGACGGACGGGATGAGCCCGGACCTGCAGGGCCTGTCGGACGGGTACGCCTTCCACCCCACCGCGATCGGCTCCCTCCGCCTGGCCGCCACGGTGGCCCGGCTCGTCGACTGACCGCGTTGTGACGCTTGGGCGCGCCCTCGTGACGCTTGGGACGCCCAAGCGCCGCTGAGTGACGCTTGGGCCGCCCAAGCATCACGCCCGCTTGGCACCGGGGCCGCCTCCCTGACGCTTGGGACGCCCAAGCGCCGCTGAGTGACGCTTGGGCCGGTGACCCGGACACCGTCGAGGGTGATCCCGAGGGGCCCAGCCTCGCGATAGAGGTCGTTGAGCACACAGCCCGCCGCCGCCGGGTGGAGCAGGTGGGCGCCGGTGAAGTCGGCGCGCACGGCCACCCCGCCCGACGTCCACCGGTGGGGGAGCGTCGTCCCCTCGCCGCGCAGCGACCCGGCACCGACCTCGACCGCGAACCCGTCGTCCACGGGGCCAGCCCATCAGGTGCCGAGTGGGTCACACCAGGGGCGAGCCGAACTCGCCCTACGAACGCCGAAGGCCCCCTGGCGAACCAG
This sequence comes from Pseudonocardia sp. WMMC193, assembly GCF_021728735.1. Lineage (NCBI taxonomy): Bacteria > Bacillati > Actinomycetota > Actinomycetes > Pseudonocardiales > Pseudonocardiaceae > Pseudonocardia > Pseudonocardia sp. WMMC193. The sequence goes on from NZ_JAKKDO010000003.1 coordinate 838,042, forward strand.
GGGGCCTTCATACGGGTGGTGGGCGATACTGGGATTGAACCAGTGACCTCTTCCGTGTCAAGGAAGCGCTCTCCCACTGAGCTAATCGCCCGAGGCGGAGGCGGGAATCGAACCCGCGTACAGGGCTTTGCAGGCCCTTGCCTAAACCACTCGGCCACTCCGCCAGACTCTCGGCCGAACTGGGGGTCCGGCCTGGAGGCCCAGGCAGTGAATACGAGGTTTCCTCCGAGCGGACGACGGGATTCGAACCCGCGACCCTCACCTTGGCAAGGTGATGCGCTACCAGCTGCGCTACGTCCGCATGCATCCGGTTTCCCGGAGCCTGTCGGGGCTGCTCGCTCCGACGTGAAGAACATTATCCTAGCCCCGCGGGGGGTCTGAAACCACCCCCCGTCAACGGGGCTGACCTGCAGTGACGGGCCGCAGGGAGCGCTGCGGCCCGACGGGCGCAGGTCTCAGTCGCGCGCGCCGTCGCTCGAGTTGGGGGCCAGGAGCTGGTCCAGCGCGGCGTCGAAGTCGAGCCAGGAGTACTCGCTCGTGGCGGGCACGAGCTCGAAGGTCCGGTCGAGGAACTCGGCCAGCGGACGGGCGGCGGTGGTGAACACCGCGTGTCCGGAGGGCGAGGCCAGTTCGACCTCGATGCGCTCCTCGGGGCCGAGGATCGGCTTCACCCGGACGTCGCCGGTGCCGGCGGGCGCGAGCAGGCCGTCCGCGAGCAGGTCGCGGGCGAACACCCAGTCGACCGGGCTGCTCTGCCCCGTCCGGAACGAGGCCTGCACCGCGTACGGGTCCCGGCTCGAGTAGGAGAGCTCCACCCGCACCGGCACCGGGGGTGCATCGGGGGTGACGAGCTCGAACAAGGCCCCTTCACGAATGATCATGGGCTGGTCGCGCATCCTTGCTCCTCTTTCTCGCGCCGCGTGGTCCGTCGTGCGGAAAAACGAGCGTGTCGCCAAGATGTGACGGGTCGGGGGACGTTATCCGCCCGCCGGGTTTGCGGCGTTAACCCGGACGGGTGGACGGGCCACTCCTCCGGGAGTGGCCCCACCTGCAAGGACGGGTGATCGCCCAGATGGTTGTGATCCACATATCAGGCACCGGAAGCGTCGAACCGATCGTTGCACGATGACCGAAGACAGAGTGTGAGGGACCTACTGGTGGCGGACGCCGTCGACAGGGCCGAGGAGGCCGACGCCCGGGCGTCGGCCCGCGAGGTCGATGCCGGCCTGGCCGCGCGGGTGCGGGCCGGGGACGACGGCGCGCTCGGCGCCCTCTACGACCGGCACGGCCGCGCCGCCTGGTCGCTGGCCCGCCGGATCTGCATCGACGAGCAGCTGGCCGAGGACGTGGTGCAGGAGGCCTTCCTCTCCTTCTGGCGTGACCCCACCCGGTTCGACCCCGCCCGCGGTGCCTTCGCCACCTGGCTGCTCACGGTCGTCCACCACAAGGCGGTCGACACCGTCCGCAAGGAGAGCACCATCCGTCGTCGCACGGTCTCCTCCGACGCGGGGGACGACCTCCCTCTGCCCGCCGAGGCGGGTGCGGACTCCCAGGCGCTGGGCGCGGTCGTCGCGGGACAGGTCCGGGTGGCGCTGCACCGGCTGCCCGCCGAGCAGCGCCAGGCGCTGGCGCTCGCCTACTTCGGCGGCTACACCCAGCGTGAGGTGGCGGCCCTGACCGGCGTCCCGCTGGGCACGGTCAAGTCGCGCATGTTCACCGGTCTGGCCCGCCTGCGCGCGGTGCTCGGGTCGACCACGGGGTACGAGGGGGCTGCGGGATGAGCGACTGCCCGAAGTCCGACGACGCCGTGGCCTGGGCCCTGCACGTCCTCGAACCGGACGAGGAGCACCGGGTGGCCGCGCACCTGCCCACCTGCCCGACCTGTCGCGCCGTCGTCGCCGAGACGCAGGAGACCCTCGCCGCGCTGGGTGCGGGCGTCGAGCCCGAGGAGCCGCCCGCCGGACTGCGGAGCCGGATCCTCGAGGAGGCCGCGCGCACGCCCCAGGTCGGCGACGAGCCCACCGAGGCGCTGCTGTTCGCCGAACCGCCCGTGACCTCTGTCCCGGTGTCCGGACCCGGGCCGACGCCGCGCCGCACGGCGGGGTCCGGACCCGGACGGGGGAGTGGGCGAGGCCGGCACCGACCCCGTCGGGGGCTGCGTGGCCGGATCGTCGCGGTGGCCGCGGCGACGCTGGTGGCGCTCGGCGCGATCGCGGGGCTGAGCGTCTACAGTGCGCAGCTCGCCGCGCAGCGGGACGCCGAGACCGCCCGGGCCCAGGCACTCGTCTCGATGGTGCAGCAGATGGCCACGCCGGGCACGGCCCACGCCTTCCTGTCGCCCGGGCAGGGCCGGCCCGCGGTGGCCGCCGTCCTCGCGACGCCCGCCGGGCAGCAGATGGTCCTGCCGGTCGCGCTGCCGTCGAACCCGAGCGACCACGTCTACGTGCTCTGGGGTCTGCCCGCCGAGGGAACCCCCGCGCCGCTCGGCACGTTCGACGTGCGTGATGGCGACTCCACCGTGCACTCGGTAGGGTCGTCGCCGGACGGTGCCGGGTTCGCGCAGTTCGCGATCTCGCTCGAACCCGGTCGGGCCGCCCCGGCCGCTCCGTCCGATGTCGTGGCGAGTGGGCGGGCGGAGATCTGAGCACTGAGGAACTGGACCAGCGGCCGGGCCTGAAGGCCCGGATCGTCGCGTTCCGTGAGCGTATCGAGGAACGGCCCACCGCCCGCAAGGCCTGGCGGATCGCGATCGGGACGCTCGGCACCCTCGTCCTCATCGCCGGGATCATCGCGATCCCGTACCCCGGCCCGGGCTGGGCGATCGTCTTCGTGGGCCTCGCGATCCTCGGCTCGGAGTTCGAGTGGGCGAAGCGCCTGCTGCGCTACGCGAAGGGCAAGTACGACGCCTGGACCGACTGGCTCAAGCGCCAGCACTGGGCGGTGCAGCTGCTCGTCCTCGCCGCGACCGGCCTGATCGTCCTCGCCACCCTGTGGCTCCTCAACGCCTTCTCCCTGGTCGCGGGCTGGGTCGGCCTCGAAGAGTGGACCTGGTTGCAGAGCCCGTTCTTCGGGTGATGTAGGGTTCTCCCAACGCGGCGGGCGATTAGCTCAGGGGGAGAGCGCTTCGTTCACACCGAAGAGGTCACTGGTTCGATCCCAGTATCGCCCACTCGCTGAAGGGCCCCTGACCAGCTGGTCAGGGGCCCTTCAGCGTTGGTGGGATCAGCGCGGGGAGGATCCGCGCCGCGGCCGGGACGGTCAGGAGCAGTCACCGCACGATCGTGACCTGCAGTCGCGTCCGCCAGTGCCCTAGATCGGCAGGTGAACTGCTCGGACGCTTTCGCGCGACTGTGGACAGCGCGTAACGCAACGAGCACGCGTCGCGACCTGCCTTTCAGCTCCCCGGCTCCCCACATGGTCTGCTCGGAAAGGCACACTGACGTGCTCGTCGTTCGTTCATCCCCGCTCGCTGTCCTTCGCTCGTCGCTCGCGAGCGTCCGGTGATGGCCGCGAAGAAGCAGAACCCGGCCGGCTGCGGCTGCCTGATCCTGCTGGTCCTTCTGCTCGGCGGCTTGATCCGCGCCTGTAGCGGCGGGGGAGAGGACGAGACCCCGGCGGCCATTCAGTCCGTCCTCGGCACCCCGACGACGACCTCGACCACCTCAGTCCGCTGGACCCCCAGCCCCACACCGACCCCGACAACGCGCACGCCGGCTCCGACGACGACCAGCAGGCCGGCCGGCACTCCGAAGCCCCGCCCGAATCCCCAGCCCGACCCGGACCCGAACCGCGACAGTCACCGCACCACCGACCCGGCCCCGCCCGCATCGGTCTACTACAAGAACTGCGATGCCGTGAGAGCGGCGGGCGCCGCCCCGATCCGGAGAGGCGACCCCGGCTATCGACCCGGTCTCGACCGTGACGGAGACGGCGTCGGCTGCGCCGGGGACTGACCTGTCGATCGTGCGCTGCGAGCGGCCGGGTCGTCGGTGCTCTTGGGCCGGAGCACCCTCTGCAGAAGGTCCCTTGCACGACAAGACGATCTTGCGAACGAGGGCCTCCGGATGAAGCCCCGTCGGCGGAACGCGCCAGCGCAGCCGTGCGGTCCACCTGCGCGACCCGTACGTTGATCGGCCCCTCCATGCCCGGCCCGCCTCTCCGGGCTCCTTCACCACCCTTCCGCTCGGAGTTCTGGCGTCGATGACCGAGGGGCGCGACGAGCGGGCACGACGACTCCCCCCGATTCACGCGCACAGTCGCACCAGGAACTCCTGGGTCTCGGGGTCCGTGGAGTACGTGGCGGTGGCCTTCATCCCTCTGGTGAGCAGCACCTTGTAGGTGTTGCGGATGAGGGCGGGGAACTCCTCCTCGGTGGCCTTCTTGACCTGCCCGTCGAAGGAGCGGTCGCGGCGGGCGACCCACGCGCCGTCACGGCGGACGAAGTCGTCTCCGAAGAGGACGCCCGACCAGTCGTACTCGAACCCCTGAGCTGTGTAGATGCAGCCGACCTGCCCGAAGCCGCGAGTGTCGCTCGCCCAGAAGTGTGAGGCGGGTGCACCGGGGACGGGTTTCTCCGGCTTCGCGTTCCACGGACGCCGCCAACCGCCGATGACGACGTCGTCGACGAGGACCTTGGTGCCGTCGACCACCGTCGGGTCGCTCCAGCGCCAGCAGTAGCCTGCCGCGATACGGGCGGTTCCGCCGGACTTCGACGCGTGCGCGGTCAGCCAGGACTCCAGCGCCGCCGGCGTCGGGAGCGCGGCCACGGTGTACGTGTCGTCGCTCTCCCCGACCAGCTCCGACCAGGGGATGGGTGGGCGCGGGTCGAGACCGAGGAGCCGGGCGACCCACTGGTCGTAGAGCTCGGACCCGCCGCAGCGGAACTGGCCGTCGAGCGTGACGACGTCGACGCGGCAGCCCAGTTGTTCGGCGGCTTCGCGGATCTCGGCCTCGGTGCCCATTTCACCGGGGCGCACGACCTGGTGCTGGTCGAGGAGGAAGACCGGCGTGCGTGCGATGTCGAGAAGCTCGTGGACCTGGCGCCTCGCCTTCGCCCGAGTCGCCGCCTTGGTGAACCGGTTCACGCTGGTCTCACGGATCCGGTGCGCCTCGTCGCAGATCAGCACGTCGAGCGAGTTGGGCTCCTCGCCGATGAAGCTGTTGAAGAAGAGGAACAGGGTCTCGGCCCGCTTGCTGCGCGAGCCGACCACGATCTTGCGCAAGGTGTTGGTGAAGGAGGCGGATCCGGTGGCATGCATGACGCGCCGGCCCTTGCGAGCAAGGTCTCCGAGCAGACTGAGCGCAAGGACGCTCTTGCCGGACCCCGGCCCGCCCAGGACGATCACGGCAGTCTTCGTGTTGTGCTTGTCGGCCCGGGCGACGGCGTTCTCGACGACGTTGTAGGCGACCTGCTGCTCGTCGAGCAGGACGAACTGCTCGCGCTCCTTGACCTCCTTCGCCGCAACCTCCAGCAACGGCTTCGTCGGCTCGGTCCGCGCATCGAGGAAGTCGTCTGCTGCCTGACGGCACGCCTCCGCCGTCGAGGGGTCGGTGCTGAGCAGACGCTTCAGCTCGCTGATCAACGCCGCGCGTTGCTCACCGGTGTAGAGGCGGCCGTACGCATCGGGCGCGTGGTCGTCCAGAGTCCAGTTCTTGGCGGCGGCATTGTGGAGGTAGGCGATCCCGTGGAGTTGGTTGTCGCCTTGTTCCAGGTACGGGACGTAGTCGACGAGGTACTGGCAGTAGGAGCGGACCTGGTCGATCGGATGGAGGACGGGCTGGCCGTACTGGGGGAGCGTGACCATGCCGTCCGGGCCTGCGACGGCCGTCGTCCACTGCTTGAGCTCCACGACGACGTAGGACGGTCGCCTGGTCTTCGGGTGCACTCCGCAGACGACGACGTCGGCTCGCTTCGGGCTGAACGGGAGCTTGTGCTCGACGAGGACCTCGACGTGGTCGAGTCCCGCGTCGTGCAGGTCCTGCAGGAGCACCGGCAGGCTGTGTCGCCAGGACCGGACCTCACCGTCCCCGGTGCCGGACTGGTACTGCAGCCTCGCCTGGACCTTGAGCATCTCGTGCAACTGGTCCGCCTTGGACAGCAACGGCGCGGCGCGGCCACGAACCAGAGCCACTCGAAACCCCCACGAAGGCACGCGTCATCGGCGTGCGGGTGGGGACGTCATCGAGGGTGAGGCTCGGCGCCCGTCGGGCCGCGTCGACAACCATAGGTCGACCTGCCGGTGCGGGCTCGGTGGCGCGCCGTCTGATCTCTGACGGTCGCAGTCGGTCCGACTGTCGGCTCGAGCGTCACGCCCGCGGCGAGCCACTTCCCGAAGAACTCGGCGATCGGGCGGGTGGAGGAGGCGGCGACGGTGTCCTCCGACCGGCACGAGCCTCGGGCGCGGATCGGGCGAGGCGGCGCGTGGCCAGCTCGGCGAGCAGTCGGGCGTGGTCGAGGAGGACCCCGTCGTCGAAGGTCGCGTGGGCGGAGTGGTTGACCGGGAGGTCGGTGACGTCCGCGCCGGGGGCCGCGGCACCGAGGAAGCCGTAGGCACCGGGGACTTCGGCCAGCACGTGGGCGAAGTCCTCGGATGCGGCGACCGGTGCCGCGGCGCCGAGGACTCGGGCGGGGCCGAACAGGGCGACGGCCGTGTCGTGCAGGTGTGCGGCCTCCGTGGGGTCGTTCACCGTCAGCGGCACCTCGGCGGTGAAGGCGACCTCCGCGGTGAGCCCGTTCGCCTCGGCGATCCCGGTGACGAGCCGGGGCAGCTCCGCCGCGACCGCGTCGCCGGTGGCCGCGGAGAAGGTGCGCACGGCGGCGCGGAGCACCCCGGTGTCCGGGACGACGTTCGACGCCGATCCGGCGTGGAGCTCGCCGACGGAGAGGACCACGGGGTCCGCCGCGGCGAAGCGGCGGTCGACGTAGGTGTGCAGCGCGGTCACGGTCTGGGCGAGGACGGGCACCGGATCGAGGGTGTCGTGGGGGCGCGAGGCGTGCCCGCCGCGACCGCGCACGGTGACCTCGAGCAGGCCGCACGCGGCCATGAGCGGACCGGGCCGGGTGACGACGACGCCGTGGGGGAGATCGGACACCACGTGGAGCCCGTAGGCGGCGACCGGTCGCCGTCCGCAGACCTCGAGGACCCCTTCGGAGATCATGAGCCGGGCCCCGTCGAGGCTCTCCTCCCCGGGCTGGAACATCAGAACGACGTCGCCGGCCAGCGTGCCACGGCGGGCGGCCAGCAGATGAGCGGCGCCCACCAGCGCGGCGGTGTGCAGGTCGTGCCCGCACGAGTGCATCGCGCCGTTCGAGGAGGCGTAGGGGAGATCGACGGCCTCCCGCATCGGGAGCGCGTCCATGTCTGCCCGCAGCAGCACGGGTGGACCGGGCCGGGCACCGCGCAGCACCGCCGTGACCGAGGTCGCCCGACGTCCGGTGTGGATCTCCAGATCGAGGTCGCGCAGTGCCGTGAGCACCGCCTCCTGCGTCCGCGGGAGCTGCAGCCCGGTCTCGGGAGCGGCGTGCAGGGCGCGCCGCAGCGCGGTCAGCCGGCGGGCCAGATCGGCGTGGTCGGGGGCGGTGCGCGTCATCGGGTCCTCCTGGGGCAGCGGCTGGACGTGGTCCACGCCCGTCGGGGACGATCACGGCGATGAGCCGCCCGTCGTTCGTGCAGCGTCTGGGCCTGGCGGCGCCGATCGTGCAGGCCCCGATCGGCAGTGCCTGCACGCCGGAGCTGGTGGCGGCGGTGGGCGAGGCGGGCGGCCTCGGCGTGCTGGCGGGGTCGTGGTTGTCCGCCGAGCGGCTGACGAGGGCGATCGAGCGGGTGCGTGAGCTGTCCGCCCGGCCGTTCGGGGTCAACCTGGTGCTGTCCCAGGCGCCCGCCGACCACGTGCGGATCTGCGTGGCCGAGGCGGTCCCCGTGCTGTCGACGTCCTGGGGAGCCGCCGCCGGGGTCTCCGCGGCGCTGCGCGGCACCGGGATGGTGCACGTGCACATGGTCGGGGCGGTCGAGGACGCCGTCCGGGCGGTCGCGGACGGGGTCGACGCCGTCGTGGCGCAGGGCTGGGAGGCGGGCGGGCACGTCCTGGGGGAGGTCTCGACGCTCGCCCTGGTGCCCGCGGTGGTCGACGCCGTGGACGTCCCGGTCCTCGCCGCCGGGGGGATCGCCGACGCCCGCGGGGTGGCCGCGGTGACGGCGCTCGGTGCGGACGCGGCCTGGGTCGGGACGCGGTTCCTGGCGGCCCGCGAGGCGGACGTCCATCCGGACTACCGCGCGCGGCTCGCCGCCGCGGGCCCGTCGGACACGGTGTTCGGCGAGGTGTTCACCGGTGGCTGGCCCGACGCGCCGCACCGCGCGCTGCGGACCAGCAGCACTCTCCGCAGCGACCTGCCCCCGGAGGTCGTCGCCGTCGACGGCGACGGACGCCCGGTCCGGCGCTACGACGACGTGATCCCCACGGCCGGGGTCCGCGGCGACGTCGAGGCGCTCGCGCACTACGCGGGCCAGGGCGTCGGGCTCGTCCACGGGGTCAGCCCGGCCGCGTCGATCGTGGCCGCGCTCTGGCCGGGGCCTGCGGCGCCGTCCGACGACGGGGGCCGCGGATCGTCCGGAGCAGCGGCGCGGTCATGAACGTCGTCACGACGGCGACGAGCACGAGGACGGTGAACATCGTCGGGCCGATCAGCCCGAGGTCCAGCCCGACGGTCAGCACCACGATCTCGGTGACTCCCCGCGCGTTCATCAACACCCCGAGCGTCGCGGCGTCCCGCCACCCGTCCCCGAACAGGCGCGCGGTCACCCCGACCCCGCCCACCTTGCCGACGACGGCCACGACCAGCACGGCCGCGAACACGAGCGCGTCGAGCGGGGTCAGCGTGTCGACGCGGGTCGAGAGCCCGACCACCACGAAGAACACGGGGAGCAGCACGGCCGTGACGGTCGGATCGAGCCGGGAGCGCACGTGGTCTCGCCACGACTCCGACCGCGGCATCGCCAGACCGGCGAGGAAGGCCCCGAAGATGGCATGGATCCCCACCTGCTCGGCCGCCCACGCCGAGAGGAGGGCGACGACCACCGGGACCCACAACGGGGGCGCACCCCACCGCGCCAGCAGCGGCCGGACCCCCGCCAGCAACACCAGCACGAGCACGGCGGCGCCGCCCGCCGTCCGCAGGAACGGCCCCACGCCGTCCGCCTCGACGACGGTCGCGGCCACGGCCACGAGCACCCAGGCCACGACGTCGTTCGCCGCGGCCGCGACGAGGGCCGTGGCCCCGACCCGGGTGCCCGTCAGGCCGGTCTCCCGCAGCAGTCGGGCCAGCACGGGCAGCGCGGTCACGGAGACCGCGGCCCCCACGAACAGCACGAACGCGACCATCGGCGAGCCCTCGCCGTAGGCCGGGTACAGCCCGAGGGCCAGTGCCGCGGCGAGGACCAGCGGGACCACGACGGACGCGGTCGCGACGCCGCCCACCCGGGTCGCCTCGAGCCGGTCGTCCCCGGGGGTGGTCTCCATGCCGACGAGCAGCAGGAACAGGACCAGGCCGAGCTGGGCGACGACGCGCAGCGCTCCGATCACCGGCTCGGGGAAGAGGTGGGCGACGACCTCCGGCAGCGCGAGGCCGAGGACGCTCGGGCCCAGCGCGATCCCGGCGAGCAGCTCGCCGACCACCCGGGGCTGGCCGATCCGCCCGACGAGCCAGCCGACGACGTTGCAGGCCAGCAGCACGATCCCGACGGCGAGCAGGGTCCGGACCGCGGTCTCCGTCGCCGTCACGACGCGGCCCCCCGGGTCAGCGGGGTCGGGGCGTGGAGCGGGTGACGAGGATGCCCAGCACGATGAGGACCCCGCCCAGCAGGGTGTTCCAGCCGAACGGCTCGCCGAGGAGCACCACCCCGATGACCGTGGACCAGATCGGGGTCACGTAGGTGACGGTCGAGGCGACCGTCGGTCCGGCGGCCCGGATGACCTGCAGGTTGAGCAGGAAGGCGTACCCCGTCCCGAGCGCTCCGAGGACGACCAGCCCGGTCGAGGCGACGGGCCCGGGCAGCGTCGGCGCCGTGCCCGTGACGGCCGCGACGAGCGCCAGCTCCACCGTCGCCGCCCCGATCTGCGCGGCGGAGAGCGCGGCCGCCGACTCGGTGCGGCCGGAGAAGAACCGGCGGGTGTAGGCGAACCCGGCGCCGTAGCAGGCCGTCGCCGCGAGACAGGCCAGCGTGCCGGTGAGCGTGCCGCCCGCCAGCCCCCGCCAGACCGCCAGCAGGCAGAGCACCCCGACGAAGCCGAGCAGGAGCCCCTGCACCCGGCGCAGCGTCATCCGCTCGCCCCGCACCAGGACCAGGACGAAGACGAGCGTCATCAGCGGGGTGGTCGCGTTGATCACTCCGGCGAGGAGCGAGCTGACGTGCTGCTCGCCCACCGCGAAGAGCGCGAACGGCGCCGCGTTCAGCAGGGCCGCCACCACCGCCGCGTGTCCCCACGTCGACCGGGACCGGGGCAGGGGCTCGCGGCGTACGGCGCACACCGCCAGCAGCGCCAGCGCGCCGAACAGGCACCGCCACAGCGCCACCCAGATCGGCGCGACGCCGTCGTCCACGGCCAGCTTGATCAGCGCGAAGCTGGATCCCCAGATCGCCGAGAGCAGGATGAAGCCGGGTAGCCACCGGGTCACCGCCCGGGTCCCGTCGGCCTGGTCCGTCGTCCGGTCCGTGGTGCTCATGCGCGCGTCGTCCCTTCCGGTCCGCGAGAGGTCTGGCGTGAAGTCTCGCGATCGGGTAGGCATGAGTCCAACAAGTGATGATCAGCCTGCCATGAGGATTGCTCATGACCGTCGCCCTTCCCCAGCTGCGTGCCCTCGTCGCCGTCGTCGACGCGGGGGGATTCGGTGCGGCGGCGGCGCGGCTCGGCGTCAGCCAGTCGGCCGTCTCGCACGCCATCGCCGCCCTCGAGCGGGCGGCGGGCCGCCCGGTCGTCGCGCGCGGCGTCCCGATCAGCCCGACGCTGCTCGGCCGCAGACTGGTCGAGCACGCCAGGATCGCGGTCGCGGCGGCGGCCGCGGCGGAGGACCTGCTCCGGGATCCCGCGGAGAACCCGTCCGGCGCGGTCACCCTCGCCGCGCCGCCGACCGCGTGCCACGCCGTGCTTCCCGACCTGCTCGCGGGATGGTCCGCCGAGTACCCGGACCTGCGCGTCGTGCTGCTGGAGGGCGAGGACGACGAGGTCGTCGGCTGGCTGGAGGACGGCACGGCGGACCTCGCGATCGTGGTGGACCCCGGCACCGGGCCCGCCGAGGCGCTGCCGGTCGCGGCCGACGGGTTCCAGGTCGTGCTGCGCACCGACCACCCCCTGGCGGGGGAGCGGTCCGTGGACGTGGCGGACCTGGCGGACGACCCGCTGCTGCTGTCCACCGGGGGGTGCGAGCGGCAGATCCGCGAGCTGTACCGGCAGGCGGGCTGCGCGTTCACCCCCACCCACCGCGTCCGCCAGCTGAGCACGCTGTTCTCGATGGTGCGGGCGGGGATCGGGGTCTCGCTCGTGCCGGGCCTCGCCGCCGGGATGGAGGGGGCGGGCCTCGTGCTGGTGCCGGTGGCCCAACACCTGCGCCGCGAGCTGGTGCTCACCGGGCCCGCCCGCAGGCCGTGGCGCCCCGGGGTGGCACAGATGATCGACGTCGTGCGCGCCCGGCGGGCCGCCTGAGCCCTCACAGCCGCTCGAGCAGCGCGTGGACCGCCTCGAGGACCGCCTCCGGGCGTTCCTCCTGGGGGAAGTCCCCGCACCCGGGGAGCTCGACGAGCCGGGCGTCGGGGAGCAGCTCGGCGAAGCGGCGGCCCGTCGAGGGCGGGACCAACCGGTCGGCGGCGCCGAAGACCAGCGTCGTCGGCAGCGTCGCGCCCCGCAGCGGGCCGGCCAGCGCGTCGAAGTCCTCGCCGTAGCTCAGCCGCACGCCGAGGCCGAACCGCGCCATCGGCGCCCCCCGCTTGCGCAGCTGCCGGTGGTAGCGGGCCACGGCCGTCGGCTCCGGGACGAAACCGGGCCCGTGCGTCGCCGCCCACCGCTCGGCGAACGGCCCGTACGGGAACACCCGGGCCAGCAGCGGCCCGAGCAGCGGCGCGCCGAGGGCGCGGAAGAGCCCCAGGTTGGACGCGCCCTCGCCGAGGGCCCCGGCCGCCATCACGACCATCCCCGCGAGCCGGTCGGGATGGCGCGCCGCCGCCCAGGCCGTCAGCGAGCCGCCCATCTGGCTGCCCACCAGCACCGGGTCCCGCAGCTCCAGCGCGTCCAGCAGCCCGACGAGCAGGTCGGCGGCGGCGTCCGCGGTCCATCCGGTCCTGCGGGGCACGGGTGAGCCCCCACAGGCCGGCAGGTCGACGAGCACGGTCCGGTACCGCTCGGCCAGGCCGGGGACCACGTGCCGCCAGGTCGTCGAGTCGGTGAGGAAGCCGTGGACGAGGACGACCGGCCGTCCGCCCGGCGGGCCCGACTCGGTGACGGCCACGGTGGCCCCGTCGAGTTCCACCAGCCGCTCGCGGGCCTGGTCGGCGGCGGTCACGAGCGCCCCCCGAAGGCCTCGACGAGCAGGGTGTTGAACGCCTCGGGAGCCTCGACCGGAGGCAGGTGCGCGGCGGCCAGCAGCTCGCGGCGGGACCCCGGCACGAGGTCGGCGAGCCGCTCGGTGAGCACCGGCGGGAAGAGGATGTCCTCCCGGCCGCCGACGACGAGCGTCGGCACGGCCGTCAGGCCGGCGAGCAGCGTCGTCCCGTCGTGCTCGAGCGCGCCGCCGTAGATGCTGCGCAGGCTCGCGGCGTCGTACTGGTCGAACATCGCCCGCCGCAGGGCCCGCTCGCGGCGGCGCAGGGTCTCGGCGCCCGCCTCGGAGAACAGGAACGCCTTCAGCACCTCCCAGAAGCCGCCGACGTCGTCCCGCTCGAGGAATCCGTTGAGCATGCCGAGCAGCAGCCGCGTGGGGCCGTGGGACGCGCCGAACGTGGCGACCAGCCCGAGACCGGTGAGGCGCTCGGCGTGCTTCGCCGCGAAGTGCTGTGCGACCAGCCCGCCGTGCGAGAGGCCCACCACCGTCGCGGCGGGCACGCCCAGGGCGTCGAGGACCCGGGCCAGGTCGTCCGCGTGTGCCGCGTTGTCCGGGAAGCCCGTGGTCGACGGGGAGTCGCCGAAGCCGCGCATGTCGTAGGTGATCACGGTGAAGTGCTCGCGCAGCGCCGGGACCTGGCGCATCCAGCTGCCGGACAAGGTGGTGAGCAGCACCAGCGGCGGCCCCGCACCCACGGTCCGGCAGCGGACCCCGCCGCCGGGGACCGCGATGGTGTCCACCGTGGACCTGTCGGCCATCCCTGCTCCTCTCGTCATCGGACGGCGACCCAGGTGGCGCCCCGTCCGTGGATCTCGTCGATCGCGTGCCTGCGGGGTTTGGTCGTCTCGGTCAGACAGCCCTCCTCCACCGTCGGCATGCGGTCGACGACGGCGTAGCTGCGGATCCGCTCCCAGCCCGGCACCGCGCCGTTGACGGTGGTGAGGACCTCCCCGAGCGGCGGCCGCGCGGGGTCCGGGTGCTCGAAGAAGAGCAGGGCGCCCAGCCGTCCGTCCGGGCGCAGCCCGACCTGACAGAGCCCCGCGCCGGTGGCGGCGGCGACGGCCTCCTCGATCGGCCGGACGAACACCTTCTCGCCGCTGCCGAGCGCGACGAAGTCCCGGGTCCGGCCGAGCACGGTGAGATGGCCCTGCGCGTCGAACGAACCGGCGTCGGCGGTGGGCTCGTAGCGCTGGGGGTCCCACGACCGCCGTTCGACCCGGCCGTCGACGAGGCGACCGTAGAGGAACGGGGTGGGGGTCCTGACGAGGATCTCCCGCGTCGTGACGTCGAGCCGGACCCGGCCCCAGGGGATCGGCCGTCCGACCGTGCCCGGCTTGCGGGCCTCGGGGGTGTTGAGCCCGATCATGCCCAGCTCGGTGGTCCCGTAGACCTCGTAGAGCGGGATCCCGGCGTCGAGCAGCTCGGCCATGAGCGCGGGCGGGGTCGGGGCGCTCCCGACGAACACCGAGCGCACCGAGCTCCCGAGCATCGCCGCCACCGCGGCGGCGGGCGCCGGGGCACCCGCCGCGGCGGCTCGGCCGTGGAGGTGCTCGAGCACCCGGGGGACGGTCACGTGGAGCGTGGGGTCGTACCGCGCGGTGTCCGCGACGAACCGTGCGGGGTCCGACAGCACGAAGTCCAGACCCGTCCGCAGGCCCCAGTAGAGCATCATCCGCTGGGGCAGGTGGGACAGCGGCAGGTAGAGCAGGAGCCGGTCCCGGCCGTCGATGCCGTAGATCTCGGCGAACCGGTCCATCGTGAACAGCAGCGGGTCGGCGTGCACCGCGAACAGCTTGGGCTCCGACAGCGTGCCACTCGTCGAGACGACGGTGAACGGCCCGGTCCGGCGGTGGGCGGGGCGGAACCCCTCGTCCGCCCCCGCGGCCACGAGGTCGCCGACCGAGGCCACGCCCGCGCCGTCTCCGGACCCCACCGGGCCGAGGAACAGCACCGTCAGGCCCGCCTCCTGGAACGCCGGGACCGCCTCCGCGCGGTCGGTGAGCGCCAGCACGCACCGGCTCTCGACCGCGGCCGCCACGGCGCGCGGCACGGGCGCGGTCGAGTACAGCGCGACGGACAGCGCCCCCGCGATCGTGCAGGCCAGGTCGGCGAGCACCCACTCGATGCCGGTGGCGCCGTGGACCGCGACCCGGCTCCCCGGACCGACACCCGCGCCGCGCAGCGCCTCGGCGAGCACCCCGGCGTCGGCCCGGCACCGCGCGAAGGTGGCCTCCTCCGGTCCGGACGGACCGTGGAAGAACAGCCGGGACCCCGTCCGGTCCGCCATCCCGTCGACGATCTCGGCGAGGGGGCACGCCGGCTCGGGCGCGGCGGCGGGCGGGGCGGCGCCCGGATCGGGGGTGACGTCCGTGTCGGTGGTCACGGCTAGGCCGTGGTCATGGCGTCGGTGAACAGCTGGCCGTAGGCGCGCAGCGTGTACGACCAGGCCGTGACCATCAGCTGGTAGCGCTCCGGGGTCGTCGCCGCCCGGTCGAAGGCCTTGCGGACCAGCTCGATGTGCTCCTGGTCCTCCTCGGAGTGCACCTTGAGGAAGTTCAGCGCGGTCCGCGCGAACGGGTAGCCGACCATCGCCTCGGTGACCTTGGGCCCGAGCGAGGCGCCGAGCCCCTCCGTCGCCGCCGCGAACCCGATCAGCGCCGCCGGATCCTTCATCGACACCAGCCAGTGGTTCTGGCCGACCATGGTCCAGGTCCCGAGCCCGGGCAGCCCGGAGAGGTAGGTGTCGGTGTCGTAGCCCAGCCTGCGCAGGTCCTGCACGCACAGCCGGTCGTGGTGGCGCTCCTCGATCGCGAGGTTGAGGAACCAGTCCTGCAGCCACCCCTCGGTGGCGCGGGAGGCGGCGGCGGAGAGGAAGTACGGGGTCTGCTGGACGAGGTGGTAGGTCTCGCGCAGGTACGCCGCGTACACCCCCTCCGTCAGCTCGCCGCGCAGGATCAGGTCGATGAAGGGATGCTCGACGACGTCGGACCTCAGCACGTCCGAGGTCTCGGCCAGCGCCTTCTCGTAGCTGCCGGTGGTCATGTCTCAGCTCTCCAGGATTCCGATCTTGCCCATCACGTCGTCGAACCGCAGGCGGGTGCGGTCGATGTAGTCGGCCGAGACGAACCCGGCGTCGATGGCCCAGCCGATCGACTGCTTCAGCCGGCCCTCCAGGTAGCCCTCGAGGTGCTCGCGGTACCACTTGCAGTGCTCGACGGCGCGCTTGCGTGCCTCCGGGTTCTCGTCGAGGACCCGTTGGGCGACGGTGATGCCGAAGGCGACGTGGCGCCGTTCCTCGCGTTCGATCCGGTCGAACTGGTGGAAGTAGCGCGATCCGCTGCGGCCGAGCTGGTAGAGCTCCTCCATCGCGAGCACCCCCTCGGCGTAGAGGTTGAGCCCGACCAGGACCTCGACCTCGTCGTCGCTGTAGAACAGCTTCGCGAACCGCTCGCCGATGTCGTCGATGCGGTACGGCTCGTGGTCGAAGCCGTGCCACGGCTGGCCGAGGATCTCCACGCCCTCCCGGAACAACCGGGCGTGCACGACCTCGTCCGCCGCGTGCTTGATGAGGAAGTTCTTCTCCTGCAGGCTGTGTCGACGCGGCAGCCAGCGGGCGCAGAGATCGATGATCTCCAGCTCGGAGTAGTAGAAGTTGACGTAGACGGTGAGGATCAGGTCCCAGGCGTCCCGTCCGTAGGTGTCGATGATCTCCTGTTTGAGGGTGATCGACGAGTCCGGGGCCGGGGTGGTGTCGAGAGTCATCGGGCGTTCTCCTGGGCGCTGGACTGCGGGGTGGGCGGGCTGGAGCCGAACACGTCCTCGACCCCGATCTCGAGGGCCTTGAGGAACCGGCTCGTGAGGTTGTACATGCCGACGGCCAGCACGATGTTGACGATCTCGGCCTCGGAGAACCGAGCCCGCAGCCGCTGTCGCAGCTCGTCGGTGACGCCGTCGGGATCGCGGGTCAGCGCGTCGGCCACCTCCAGGACGAGTGCCTCGCCGTCGTCGAAGACCTCGGCGACCGCGATCGCGTCCCCGATCGCCCCGATCTGCACCTCGGCGATGCCCGCGCGCCGGGCCGAGGCGCTCATGTGGGCGATGCAGTAGGTGCACTCCTGGGTCGTCGCCGTCCCCAACGCGGCCAGGGCCCGCAGCCGGGGACCGATCGTCGGCGAGCGGTAGACCTCGGCCCACAGCGGGACGAAGGCGGCGGTCAGCTCCGGACAGTGGGCGAGGGCGCGCAGGATGTTCGGGACGAACCCGTACTCGGCGCGGACCGCCTCGAAGAGCGGGGCGAGGCCGTCGGGGAGGTCCGCGTCCGGCAGGAGCCCCACCATCGGTCCGGTCTCGGTGCCGGTCTCGGTGCCGGTGCTCATGAGACCGGCACCAGCAGGCCGTAGCTGACCGCCTCGTGGACCAGGCTCTGGGCCTGCTCGCGGTCCTGGCCGCCGTCGGCGACGAGCCGCTCGACGAGGTCGAGGCTGCTGGTCGTGCCGTCGGCGAGGCCCAGCAGCGACTCGAGCGCGGCGCTGTAGGGGACGGTCACGCCCGACGGCCCCGCGATCGCCTGTGCCGCGCGCAGGTGCGCCCCGTCGACGGCGAGGTCCGACGAGATCGTGACGTCCTCGGACCGGCGCACCGGCTGGGCGGGATCGACGCCGATGCCCGTGGACTTGCCGTCGAAGATGTTCTCGATGGTGCTGCGCAGCTGGTCGGGGACGTCGAGCTGCTCGAGGTAGCGGCTGTACCAGGACCGGTGGGCGAACGCTCCCGCGATGAGCGAGACGAAGGCCTTCTCCGGGTCGATGTCCGGCACGTCGAACTGGCTGCGGGCGTGCCAGAAGTAGGACTCCTTGCTCCCGCCGTGGCCGCCGTAGAGGAAGTAGACCTGCGCACGCAGCCGGCCGAACTCCTTGCGGTAGGCCTGCTCGTAGAACCCGAGGACCTCCGCGCGGGGCATCTCGGGCTTGTCGAGCGCGGTGTTGACCGTCACCGCCGCGAGGAAACCGCTGAGCATCGCGAGATGGACGCCGGTGGAGAACAGCGGGTCGATGAAGCAGGCGGCGTCGCCGACCGCGATGTAGCCGTCCCCGCTGAACCGGTCGTAGATGTAGGACCAGTCCCGGGCCACGTGGATGTCGTCGGCGCGTTCGGCGCCCGCGAGCCGAGCGGCCAGCTCGGGGGTCTTCGCGAGGCACTGGGCGTAGTAGGCCTCCATGCCCTCCTCGCGGTGGCGGGCCAGCACCCCGGAGTCGACGACCATCCCCACGCTGGTGATCCCATCGCGGAGCGGGATGAACCACCACCAGCCGTCGTCGAAGGTGGGGAGGAAGGTGTTCCCGGCGTCGAGGCCGGGCGGGCGCTCGGCGTCCTTCCAGTACGTCCACACCGCCAGGTTCTTCAGGTAGGGGTCCCACTGCTGCTCGTGCAGTCGCCTGGTCACCGTGCCGCCCTGGCCCGAGGCGTCGACGATCCAGCGGGCGCGGGCCCGGGTCACGACGCCGTCCGGGCCCCGGAAGTCCACCGTGCCGCCCTGGCCGTCGAGGGCGAAGTCCACGACCTTGTGCTGCTCGCGGACGTCCACCCCGTGCTCGGCCGCGTTGTCGAGCAGCATCTTGTCGAAGGGGCCGCGCTCCACCTGGTAGCCGTAGTCGTACGGCATCGCGAGCGCGTCCTTGAAGTACACCGTCCACGGCTCGCGGTTCTCGCCCCAGACCCACTCGACGCCGTGCTTCTTGATGTAACCCTCGTTCTCGAGCCGGTCCAGCACGCCGATCCGCTGGAGCAGGTCCGCGGTTCCGGAAAGCAATGACTCGCCGATGTGATAACGCGGGAATGCGGCGGCTTCGAGGGTGAGGACGGATTTTCCGAAATCAGCCAGGAGGGTCGCCGACATCGCGCCTCCCGGACCTCCGCCGATCACAATGACGTCATACTCGAGAAGATGTGCGTCAGGCATGGGACCATCTCGTTTTCGGTAGGGGTCGAAGCGGGTCAGGCGGCGTAGACGTCGACGACCTCGTCGTAGCTCATCAGGTAGCGGTAGAACGGGGCGTCGGACCGGAAGGACCGCGAGAACAGCTCGCCGACCTGCAGCAGCAGCGCGACCGAGCGGTCGGGTTCGTTCAGCTCGGTGTCGACGAACTCGAGTCCGGTCTCGGTGAAACCCATCGAGAGCAGGGTGCGCATCGGTGTGGTGGGGGTGTTCAGGAACAGGTCCGCGACGATGTGGCTCGCCCCCTGCTGGATGCAGTGGTGCAGGCAGCCCTTGACCAGCGCGGCGAGCACTCCGAACGGCATCTCCGGATAGCGCCGCCTGCGGAACTGCGGGAGCACCATGAGCCGCTGGACCTCGACGAGCCTGCGGTCGCCGTCCCCGCGCAGCTTCTCGATCCCGACGAACTGCTCGACCGGCAGCCGCTCCGGCGAGTCCGCCACCACCCGCATGGTGCCCACCGGCTCACCGGCCACCCGGGCGAGCAGGTAGGTCGAGTGCGGGTGGTAGCGGTCGTCGATGAGGGCCGGTGCGTCCGCGGCCAGCCAGCCGCACTCGGTGCCGTAGACCGCCCGCCAGAGCAGGTCGACGTCCCGCAGTTCCTCCTCGGTCCGGGCGAACCCGACGCGGAACGGGGAATCTGTCGCAATGCATCGTTCCCTGAATCGCAGATCCATCGCCGACTCCCTGTTGTGGCTGCCCTGTCCGGGCCTCAACGCTAACGATCCCGAGGCGCTCAGGTCAACAATCTCAATGGTGTTATTCGGCCCGTGGGAAAGGATTTATGCGACGCTATGCGATCAGTTCTGTGTCGCAGAAATCCCTTGTCGGTGCGGCGGTTCCGACGAGGAGCAGAACCGCTCGCAGGCGCTCCCAGCCGACTCCGTGCGCGGGCCGGTGCACGCGCACGTCGGGCCGACCCGACCACCGGGCCCGCGTGGCGGGCGAGCGACGGAGCTCGGCCTGCCCACGCGTGTCCGCGACCACGTGCACGACCGCCCGACCGGGGCGGCCGGTGCGTGCCGTCGGGTCCAGGACACGGAGGAGGAGATCGTGCACCGAGTCGGTCTCGACAGGTCGCGGGCAGGTGCCGCCCGCTCCCACGGACAGGGCTCCCACGGACGGGGCTCCCACGGACGGGGCTCCCACGGACAGGGCGACGGCCTCGCCCGCCGGGCCCGAGCACCGACCGAGCACCGTCAGCGACCGCGCCTCCAGCGCGGGCAGGACGGCGAGGCCGAAGGCCCCGGAACGCAGCGGGACGATCCCGTACTCCTGCCAGGTCCGCGCCACGGTGGCACCGCTGATGCCGAGCCGGGAGGCCACCCCGCGGCAGGTCCACCGCCTGCCGACCGCGGGGGGCTCCAGCAGCGTCGTCCGCACCACGGCGCCGGAGTCGACGATCCGCGGCCGCCCGGGCCGAGACGAGTCGCGGAGCCCGCGCAGCCCCGCGGCGAGGTACCTGGTGCGCCACGTCGCGACGGTGGGTCTGCTGGTCCCCAGACGCTCGGCGACCGCGGTCACCGAGAGGCCCTCGGCGCTGAGCAGGACGATCCGTGCGCGCAGTGCCGTCGAGGAGGAGCCCTCCGTCAGCCGGAGGAGCTCCGCCCGCTCCGTGGCGGTGAGCGTCAATGCGCTGGAACCGCTCACCTCAGGCCTTCCCGGCCCGCATCTGGGCGGCGGCCAGCAGCGTCTCGGCGTCCGCGTCCCGAGCCTCGTACGCGCCCGCGGGATCCAGGGACAGCAGGGTGCGGTCGCGCATCAGCCAGCGGCCGTCGACCATCGAGTCGACCACCGCGTGCCCACCACCGCCGTACACCAGCGCGGACTCCAGGGACTGCATGCGGACCGGGCCGCGGTGCAGGGCCGCGGTCGAGACCGTGACGAGGTCGGCGGGCGCGCCCTCGGCCAGGGTGCCCGCCCCGCTGCCGTTCCCGAGGGCGCGGTGCCCGGCGACCGTCGCCATCTCGAGCAGGGTCCGCGCCGGCAGCGCGTCCGGGACCCGGCTGACGAACGAGGCCAGGCGCCCCATGGCCCGCATCTCCGCGAACATGTCGTAGCTCCCGTTGTTGCAGACGTTGTCGGTGCCCAACGCGACCGTCACCCCGTGTTCGAGTGCCCG
Source organism: Pseudonocardia sp. WMMC193 (assembly GCF_021728735.1). Taxonomy (NCBI): domain Bacteria; kingdom Bacillati; phylum Actinomycetota; class Actinomycetes; order Pseudonocardiales; family Pseudonocardiaceae; genus Pseudonocardia; species Pseudonocardia sp. WMMC193. The sequence goes on from NZ_JAKKDO010000003.1 coordinate 858,748, forward strand.
TCGGGCCGGGGGTGGGGCGGCGCCGCTGGCCATGCACACGTTCGGCGCGAGGACCAGCGCGACGTCGGTGCCGGCGAGGAGCGGGAGGTCCTCCGGCAGCACCGTGCAGCCGTGGGCGAGCAGCATCCGTCGTTCGAGCAGGCCGAGCTGGGCCATCCGGCGCAGCGCCGTCGTGCCGTGGTGCTCGAGGCACCACGCGTCCTCCTCCCCGCTGGTGGCGAAGTGCGCGTGCAGCCCGGTGTCGTGCGCGTCGGCGAGCGCCATCTCGGCCAGGATCGCCTCCTCGGTGTTGTCGACGAAGAAGGCGTGCGGACCGACCCAGCCGCGGACCAGCGGTCCCGCGTCCGCGGTGGAGGCCAGGAAGTCGGCGCAGGCCTGCAGCTCGCGCGCCCTCGCCGCATCGTCCCCGAGCTCGACGATCCCGTACGCCACGGCGGCGCGCAGGCCGCTGCGGACGACGGTCGGCACGATCTCCTCGGCGAACAGGTACTGGTCGGCGAACGTCGTGGTGCCCGAGGCGATCATCTCGGCGCAGGACACGGCCACGGCGGCGGGCAGCGCGGTCGGCAGCAGACCGGCCTCCAGGGACCGGATGCTGGCCAGCCACCCCTGTCTGGTCAGCAGCGACCAGCCCTGGGCCACCCCCTTCATCAGCGACATCGGGGTGTGGGTGTGGGCGTTGACCAGCCCCGGCATCAGGATTCGGCCGTCCAGCCGGACGGTCTCGGGCCCACCCGGCGGCCCCGCCGCCCCGACGGGGTCGACGCCGGTGATCGTGCCGTCGTCGAGCCGGACCACCCCGGGGCTCAGCACCCGGTCGGGCAGCAGGACGTGGTCGGCGACCAGGGTCGTCCTCACCGTCGCCCCCCGGCCTCGGAGCCCGCCATCAGCCCGCCGACCCGCTCGCGGTCCACCTCGGCCCGCGGATACGGGCCGAGCAACCGTCCGCCGTAGAGGACGGCCACCCGGTCGGCGAGGTCGAGGACCTCGTCGAGCTCCGTCGAGACGAGCAGCGTGGCCAGGCCGCGGTCGCGCTCGGCGCGCAACGCCCGGTGCACGAACTCGATGCTCCCCACGTCCAGCCCGCGGGTCGGTTGGTTCGCCACGAGGAGGGCGGGGTCCCCGGAGAGCTCGCGGCCGATGACGATCTTCTGCAGGTTGCCGCCGGACAGCGTGGCGACGGGACCGCGGGGTGGCACCCCGCGCACGTCGAAGCGGGTGACGACGTCTCGGGCGGCCCGGTCGACGGCCTTCCTGCGCAGGATCCCGTGCCGGGACAGCGGCGGCCGCCGGAAGGCCGTGGAGATCACGTTCTCGGCCAGGTCGGCGCCCCGGTTGAGCCCGGCGGTCATCCGGTCCTCGGGGATGTGCGCCACGCCCGCCCGCCGCGCCGCGCGGACCGAGGCGTCGGCGAGCCGGGTGCCGCCGACCTCGACGACGCCCTCGTCGACCGCGCGGATGCCGGTGACGGCGTGGACGAGGTCGTTCTGGCCGTTGCCGCTCACCCCCGCGACGCCGACGATCTCGCCGGCCCGCACGGTCAGGTCGACCCCGTGGAGCCCGCCGTCCCCGGACGCGCCGGGACGGCACCCGACACCCCGCAGCTCGAGCACGACGGCGCCCGCGCGCTCGTCGTGGCGCGCCGGGACCGGCGCGATCTCCCGGCCGATCATCATCCGGGTGATCGTGGTGCGGTCCGCTCCGTCGCGGTCCACGGTGCCGACCAGCCGGCCGCGGCGCATCACCGCGATCCGGTCGGCCACCGCGAAGACCTCCGGCAGCTTGTGGCTGATGAACAGGACGGCGCGTCCGGTGGCGGCGAGCCGCCGGATCACCGCGGCGAGATCGCGGGCCTCGGCGGGGGTGAGCATCGCCGTCGGCTCGTCCAGGATCACGACCCGCGCGTCGGCGGCGAGGGTCCGCAGGATCTCCACCCGCTGCTGCAGCCCGATCGGCAGGCCGCCGACCCGCCGCCGGGGGTCGACCGGCATGCCGAGCTCGGCGGCCAGCCGCGCGACCTCCCGGTCGGCGGCCCGGCGGTCGACCAGGCCCCGCCTGCGCGGCTCGCGCCCGAGCAGCACGTTCTCGGCCACGGTGAACGAGGGCACCAGCGCGAAGTGCTGCTGGACCATGCCGATGCCGAGCGCGATGGCGTCCTGGGGGGTGCGGATCGCCGCCTCGCGGCCCGCCACGAGCACGCGCCCGGAGTCCGGCCGGTGCAGGCCGAACACCATGCTGGTGAGGGTGGTCTTGCCCGTGCCGTTCTCGCCGACCAGCGCCAGCACCTCCCCGGCCCGCAGGTCGAGGGACACGTCGTCCACCGCCAGCACACCGCTGGAGGCGAAGTACTTGGTCAACCCCTCCACCCGCAGCAGCGGCACGCCCGTCACGCCGCCACCCCGAGCGGTCCGCACTGCGGCGCGGTCGGTGCCCCGAGGGCGTCGCACACCGCGACCGAGCCGTCGAGGATGCGCTTCTTGTAGTCGGCGACGGTGGCCTGGACCTGCGGGAGCTTCGCCGTCAGGTCCGCGGGGCCGGTCCGGGCGAACGTGGTCGAGCCGTCGTCCCAGGACAGGCCGGTCGCGTCCTGCGCGAGCCCGACCGCGGTGAACCCGGACCGGAACGTGCCGTTCTTCGCGGCCTCGATCAGCAGCTCGGTCGTCCGGTCGACCCGCTTGAGCACCGAGGTGATCACGGTGCCGGGCGCGTCGTCGTCCTGGTTGCCGTCGACGCCGATCGCGAAGGTGCCGGTCTCCTGGGCCGCCTGGATCACGCCGGTGCCGGACAGGCCGGCGACGCCGTAGACGATGTCGGCACCGCGCTGGATCTGGTCGAGCGCGGCCTCCTTGCCCAGGGCCGGATCGGAGAACCGCCCGCCCAGATAGGAGTTGACCACCGTGCAGCCGGGGCAGGCGGCGAGCACACCCTGCTTGTAGCCGTAGAAGAACTGGTTGAGCCCGGGGGCGTCGATGCCCAGCACCGCGCCGACCGTCCGGGTCCGCGTCAGGCTGCCTGCGACGACACCCGCGAGGAAGCTGCCCTCGTGCACGTTCACCGTGTAGGCCGCGACGTTGGCCGGCAGCTGGTCCATGTTGACGTCGCTGGGCGCGCCGAACCGCTGGTCGGGGTTGTCGTCGGCGACCGCGCGCAGCGAGTCCGGGTCCAGCCCGAGCGCGAGGACGAGATCGGGGTGCGCGGTGACGGCGCTGCGCAGCGCGGACTCCTGCCGGGAGGTCGCCTCGGCCTCGATGACCTGGCCCGTGATCCCCATCGTCTGCTCCGCGGCGGTGAGCCCGCGGACGGCGGCGTCGATGTAGGAACCGTCGCCCTGGGCTCCCGGTGTGATCAGCGAGACCGAGAAGGCGTCCGGGTCGGCCTGCTCGGACCCGCCGCCGCCCGACGGGGACCCGCACCCGGCGAGCAGCACGAGTGCGGCGGCGAGCGAGCCGGTCAGGGCGACGCCCCTCCTACGGTTCGCTGACGGTGTCGTGCGGGGCATCGCGTCCTCCGGTGGTGGTGGTGGGGGTGGGAGTCGTGGGACCCGGGGCCGCGCGGTTGCGGCTGCGCTGGAGCAGCGCCCGGATCCGGTCGCGCCGCCCGGCGTGCAGCCCGACCGCCACCAGCGCCACCAGCGCGGCGACGTGGGGGAGGAACTGCACGAGGTTGGGCGGGACGGAGGTGGAGGTCTGCAGCCGGACGGACACCGCGTCGGCGACCCCGAACAGGAAGGCCGCGGGGAGCAGGCCGCGTGCGCTGTTGAGCGCCAACAACGCGGCGGTCACGGCGATCCACCCGCGCCCGTCGGTCATGTTGCGGGTGAACAGTCCCAGGTTGCCGACCGAGAGGAACGCCCCGGCGATCCCGCACAGGGCTCCTGCCACGCACAGCGTCACGAGCTGCACCCGGTGGACCGGGATGCCTGCGCCCGCCGCGGCGGCGGGGGACTCCCCGGTCGCGAGCAGGTGCCTGCCGGGCCGGGTCCGGAAGAGCACGGCGTAGCCGAGCACCGCCGCCCACGACAGATAGACCAGGCCGTTGTACCCGGAGAGCAGCCCGCCGAGGACGGGGATGTCCGCGACCACCGGGATCCGCACCGGGGGCAGCGGGCTGACATCGGGCCGCCAGCCGCCGGCGTCCCCGAGGAACGCCCTGGTCAGGAACACGGTCGCCTGCAGGGCGAGCAGGTTGAACCCGATCGCGAACACCACGAGGTCTCCGCCGACCCGGTCGAGCGCGGAGAGCGCCGCGCCCAGCACGGCCCCGACCAGCGCGGCCGCGACGACGCCGACCGGGCCGCTGCCACTCGTCGCCGCCACCAGCAGCCCGGCGAAGCAGCCGGTCAGCATCGTGCCCTCGACGGCCAGGTTGAGCAGCCCGACGCGGTTGCACAGCGCCGACGCGACGGCGGCCAGCAGGATCGGGGTGCTCAGCCGCACCGCGCTGGCCACGAGGTCCACCGTGAAGAAGCCGTCCACGGGTCAGCGCCCCGTCGGGTCGTGGGCGGCGACCGGCTCGGCGTCCGCCGCCTGCCGGGTCGGGGGCGCGGGATCGGCCTTCGTCCGCCTGCGGTGCTCCTGCCAGCGCCGCAGCACCGGGGGGCGCAGCGCGACGAGGACGATCATCACCGCGAAGACGGTCCCGCCGAGCTCGCTGGGGATGCCGAGCTGCACCTGGAGCCCGTTCACCGCGCCGGTGGAGATCCCGGCGAAGGCGAACGCCGCCACCAGCGCTCCCACCGGCGAGAGCCCGCCGAGCAGGGCGGCGGTGAGGCCGTTGAAGCCGGTGCCGTCGGCGAACCCGTCGACCACCCGGTAGTTGACGCCCAGCACCTGGACCGCTCCGGCCAGGCCGGCGATCCCGCCGCTCAGCAGCATGGCGCGCACCGCGGCCCGGCCTGCCGCCATCCCGGAGTGCAGGCCGAAGGCGGGTGCCTCCCCGGTCATGCGCTGCTCGTAGCCCCAGGTCGTGCGGAAGAGCAGGAACCAGACCGCGACCGTGGCCGCCAGGACCACGAGAACGGCGACCCCGACCTTCGAGGCGGTGTCGAACACCGGCAGCTGGGCCGACCGCTCGATCCGCGGGGTGAAGGGCTGGGAGGAGCGGTCGGCACGCATCGGGAAGCTGATCATGTACGAGACGAGCAGGATCGCGATGTTGTTGAAGACGATCGAGCAGATCAGCTCGTTGACCCCGAACCGCACCTTGAGCAGGGCGGGGACCAGCGCCCAGAGCGCGCCGGCCAGCACGGCGGCGAGGATCGCGCCGAGCAGGTGCGTCACCCCCGGGAGCGGGACGGCGTAGCCGACCCAGCCCGCCGCGAGCCCGCCGACCGCGTACTGCCCCTCCTGGCCGATGCTGAACATCCCGCTGCGCAGCACCACCACCCCCGCGAGCGCGCAGAGCCCGAGCGGCGGCAGCAGGGCGAGGGTGTTGAGCAGGTCGCAGCGGTCCGGGCGACAGGAGAAGCCGGCGTCGAGCACGGTCGCGGCCGCGGTCAGCGGATCGGCGCCGCCGATCCGGATCAGCAGCGCGCCGACCAGCAGGCCGAGCAGCGCGGCGCCGAGGGAGACGACCACGGCCCGGACCCGGGGATCGGACAGCGTCAGCGGGGACGAGATGGTGGCCTCCCGGGGAGCTCGGTGACAGCGGCCGACGATAGCGCTGATTGTGAATCAATAACGCTCAACTGTGACTTGTTCACGATCTCGCAATACCGAGAGCGATCGGCAAAGTCGTGTTCACAGACTTATCGCTCGTTCGTGACCACAGAGGCAGGGCCAGGTCGCGCCCTGTCACCGGCGTGCCGCCGAGCAGGGCGGCGGGGCACTGTGGAGCCAGGTGTCACATGTGATCTGATGACATCGTGACGACGGACCTGCCGCCGAGGTGCCCGCGATGAGCCGGACCGCGACCCGTCGTGCGGAGCTGTTGCGGCGGGTCCGCGCGGCGGGGGAGCTCGGCTTCACCGAGCTCGCGGAGCAGCTGGCGGTCTCCGAGATGACGGTGCGCCGAGACGCCCACGTCCTCGAGACCGACGGGCTGCTGCGCCGCGTGCACGGCGGAGTGATCGTGAACCCGGAGCAGGGCGGGGTCGACAGGCTCTTCGCCACCGGGGACCGAGACCTCCACCCGGCCCGCACGGCGATCGCGGCCCTGGGGGCCACGCTCGTGGGCGAGGGGGAGGCGGTCGCCCTGGGGGCCGGGGCCGCGGTCGTCGAGCTCGCGCGGGTGCTGACCGGGCGGGCCGACCTCACCGTCGTCACCTCCGGCCTGGCGGTGATGACCGTCCTCGCCGCGACGGCGGGCCCGCACGTCCTCGCGACCGGCGGGCTCGTCGAGCCGGGGCGGTTGGGCCTGGTCGGCGACCGGGCCGAGGCCGGGTACGCCGGGGTGAACTGCGACATCGCGTTCCTGGCCGCGGACGGCATCGGCGGGGTCGGCAGCGCGGTGCTCACCAGCAGCTCGGAAGGAGACGCCCGGGTGTCCGTCGCGGCGGTCCGGTCGGCGCGCAGGCGCGTCGTCCTCGCGGACCGGACCACGCTCGGTCGGACCGAGCTGTTCACGGTCGTCCCGCTGACCGCGGTGGACGTGCTGGTCACCGACGCCGAGCCGGACAGCCCCTTCCTGGAGCCGGTCCGGGCAGCGGGGGTCGAGGTCCTCGTCGCGGCCGGTGTCCCGACCGGTCCGGGTGTCTCGTGACCGCGCCGGTGGCCGACCGGCGGGCCCGCATCCGCCTCCTGCTCGCGCGGGACGGCGAGGTCCGTTTCGACGCCCTCGCGCGGGAGTTCGGCGTCTCCGAGATGACCGTCCGCCGCGACATCGACCAGCTGGAGGCGGAGGGCGTCGCCCGCCGGGTGCGACACGGGGCCATCGACGTCACCGGCCGGTCGTCGGAGCCGCGGTTCTCCCGCCGCGCCGCGGTGGAGGCGCCCGCGAAGGCGGCCATCGCCGCGGCGGTGGCCGAGCTGTTGCCCGCCTCGGGCGGGTTGGTCCTCGACTCGGGGACCACGGTGCTCGAGGTGGCGCGCCGGATGTCCGGTCTCCGGCCGGACCTGACCGTCATCACCCCCAGCGTGCTCGTGGCCACGCACCTGGCGGACCGCGGGGCGCGTGTCGTGCTGACCGCGGGTTCCGTGCGGCCGGAGGAGCTCTCCGTCATCGGCCCGGAGGCCGTGGCGTCCTTCGAGGGACTGCACTGTGAGATGGCGGTCCTCGGCGTCGCCGGGCTCGACCTCGACCGTGGGCTCACCGACTACAGCCTCGAGGAGGCCCGCGTGAAGGCCGCCGCGGTCCGGGTGTCCCGTCGGGTCGTCGTCGCCGTCGACCGGACGAAGCTGGGCCGGGTGTTCTTCGCCGCCGTCGCCCCGGTCGGCGCGGTGCACGTGCTGGTGACCGACGCCGAGCCGGGGCACCCGGTCCTGCGGGCGCTGCGGGACCGGGGGACGCAGGTCGTGACGGTGGACGCCCGGGGGGCGGCCGGGTGAGCGGCGCCCTCCTGCTCGGCCTGGACATCGGGACGACGTCGACCAAGGGTGTGCTGCTGGACCTCGACCGGGGTGTCGTCGCGGAGCGGCGGCTGCCCGTCGAGCTGCACTCGCCGCGGATCGGGCACGCCGAGGTCGAGGCCGCGGACTGGTGGGCGAACGTGTGCCTGTTGCCTGCGGCGCTGCTGGCTGCGGCCGGGGTCGACGCCGGGGCGGTCGCCGGCGTGGCGGTGACCGGCATGGTGCCCGCCGTGCTCCCCGTGGACCGCGCCGGGGAACCGCTGACCCGCGCGATGCTGCAGAACGACGCCCGGGCCTCGGTCGAGATCCGCGAGCTGGCGGCGGAGCTGGCCGGGACCGACCTCGTCGCGCGCACCGGGTCCCCGCTGTCGCAGCAGTCGGTGGCGCCGACCCTGCGCTGGCTGGCCCGGCACCTCCCGCAGGTGCGCGCGGGGACGGCCACCCTGGCGGGGTCCTACGACTGGGTCGCGCGCAGGCTCGGCGCCGAGCCGCACCTCGAGCGGAACTGGGCGCTGGAGAGCGGCCTGTTCGAGCTCGACGGCACCCCGTGCGCGCCGGTGCTGGCCGCGGCGGACGTCGATCCGGCTCTGCTGCCCCCGGTCGCCGAACCGGGTCGGGTGGTCGGCGCGGTGTCCGCGTCCGCCGCGACCGAGACCGGCCTGCGGGCGGGCACCCCGATCGTGGTCGGCGGGGCGGACCACGTGCTGTCGGCGGTGGCGAGCGGGCTGCGCCGACCGGGGGACTGGACGGTCAAGCTCGGGGGTGGCGGGGACATCCTGGCGGTGTCGGACTTCCCGCTCGTCGACCGGAGGCTCTATCTCGACGCCCACCCGGTCCCGGGACTCTGGCTGCCGAACGGCTGCATGGCCACCAGCGGCAGCCTCGTCCGCTGGCTCGCCGCGCTGACCGGCGTCGACGACCTGGCGGCGCTCGGCGCGGAGGCGGCGGCCAGAAGGCCGGGCGAGGTCCTCTGCCTGCCCTACTTCCTCGGCGAGAAGTCACCGTGGCACGACACGGACCTGCGCGGTGCGTTCGTGGGCCTGGACCTCGCACACGACCGGGCGAGCCTCTACCGCGCGGTGCTCGAGGCCGTGGCGTTCGGCTTCCGCCACCACGTCGAGATCCTCACCGAGTGCGGGATCGCGCTGGCCGAGACGCCCGTGGTGACGAACGGCGGCGCGGGCTCGGCGCTGTGGAAACAGATCCACGCCGACGTGCTGGACCGGCCGGTCGTGGCCCTGAGCGGGCATCCCGGCGGCGCGCTCGGCGCGGCGCAGGCCGCCGCGGTCGGGGTCGGTCTGGTGCCGGGCTGGGCGGAGATGCCGCTGTACGTGCGACCGGAGGCCCCCGTCCTGCCCGATCCGGCCTCCGCCGCGCGGCTGGCCGAGGCCTACCGGACCTGGCGTGCGCTCGGCGAGGTCCTCGCCCCGATCTCGCACCGCCTCGCGCGGTCCTGAGCCCCGGAGCCGGACGACACGCCCCCGACGCCGGCCTCAGGCGGCCCGGCGCTCGCGCACCGCGGCGACGAACTCCGCGGCCCGGCGCGGGTCGACGCGGTTCCACGTGTGGCGGTCCACCTTGAGCGAGGACCCGACGATGCAGCCGTCCACGATCTCCAGCATCTCGGCGATGGACTCCGCCCGCGCGCCCGTGTTGAGCAGCACCGGCACCTCGGTCGGGACCGCGTCCCGGACCTCGCGCAGCACCCGGGTGTCCGGCGCCGCGCCCGCGCGGGGACCGGACACCAGGATCGCGTCCGGCAGGCTGGAGACCGCGACGCTGGCGGCGACCTCCGCGGGGCCGCGCCGCCCGATCGGCGAGGCGAACTCCGGGGTCACGTTCATCAGCACCGCCAGCTCGTCGGCGCCGAGCCTGCGGCGCTCCCGCAGCGTCTGGGCGGCGTCGGTGGTCCACAGGCCCATGTCGGACTCCCACACCCCGGTCACGACCTCGCGCATGAACGCGGCCTCCGTCGCCACCGCCGCGGCGAGCGCGGTCCGGGCGTCCCAGAGGAAGTCGACGCCGAACGGGATCGACTCCGGCCGGCACTCGGTCACGACCCGGGCCATCAGCGCGGCCGACTCCGGGCCGGGATCCAGCTCGTAGGGGCGGTCGTTCTCGTTGCAGAAGAGCACCGCGTCGAAGCCCGCCTCCACCAGCACCTCGACGTCCGCCCGCAGGGCGTCGACGACGCCGCGCAGGCCTGCCCGGGCGTCGTAGAGCGGGGTCCCGGGCAGGGCCGGGACGTGGGCCATGGCGATCAGCGGCGTGCGCACACCGGGGAAGACGGAGCGGAACCTGGTCATGGGACTCCCTTCACTGTGCCGGGACCGGCTCCCGGGCGGACACCAGGACACGGCCACCGACGACGACGTCCGTCACGTCGCCCGGGCGTTCCTGGAAGACCATGGCCGCCGCGGGATCGGCCCGCGGCCACCAGTGCTCGCCCGAGGTGTCGACGACGACGAGGTCCGCCGTGGCGCCGACGCGGAGCACACCGAGGTCCGGGCGCCCGATCGCGACCGCACCCTCGCGGGTCGCCATGTCCAGCGCCGTCTCGGCGCAGGCCCGCCGATCGGTGGTGCCCGCCACGCGGTCGAACATCAGGGCGTGCCGCATCTCCAGGACCATGTCGGCGGTGCCGTTCACCGAGCCGTTGTCCAGGCCGAGCCCGACCGGCAGGCCCGCCTCCCGGATCCGGCCGAGCGCGCTCGGTGCCCCGCCGCCCAGCATCGTCGAGCTCGGGCAGTGCGCCGCGCCCGCGCCCGCTCGGGCGAGCCGGGCGAGCTCGGCGGGCTCGGCGTGGGTGAGGTGGGCACCCAGCACGCGTCCGGACGGGAGCGCGGCCAGGATGCGGTCGACGGCACCCCGGGCTCCCTCGGGGGAGGCGCTCAGATGGGTGGTGACCCATCCGTCCGAGCGCGCGGCCAGGGCCGCCAGCCCCCGCAGGAGCTCGTCCGAGGCCATCTCCGGCAGCTCGGCGCACGGCCACACCGTGACGCCGTGACCGGCGGCGTCGAGGGCGTGGGCGGTGAACTCGAGGGCGGTGTCGGTGGAGGTCGTCAGGCCGTCGGGGCGGAAGCGGGGATCGGCGGCGGCGACCCGGGCCAGGTCCGCTGCCCAGGCGTGGGGGAGCCGGTCCGCCGTCATCGGGGCCAGGACCCAGCGGAGCCCGGACGCCCGGGCCACCTCCACGGTGGCGGCGAGGCACTCGCGGCTGCGCGCCGAGCCCGCGTCGCCCACCCCCCAGCAGTCCACGACCGTCGTGACCCCCGCACGGAGCAGGCCCGCCGCGGTCCGCCGGGCCGCCGCGGCGGCCCGCTCGGGGGTGTGGGCGAGCACCTCGGCGTAGTAGACGCCGAAGAGCCAGTCGGGGAACGCCCGGGCCCGGGCGGCGGACCCCGGCAGCAGGGCGTCCATCGAGTGCTGGTGGGCGCTCACGAACCCCGGCCGGACGTACCCGCCCCGGGCGTCGATCCGCCGGGCGCCGGGCGTGGCGGGCGCGGGCCCCTCGGCGAGGGCGACGATGCGGTCCCCGGCGATCCCGAGCCAGCCCGTCTGCACCCGGCCGCCGTCCAGGGTGACCAGGACACCGTTCTCGACGACGAGCGTCGGCGCCGTCACGCCGGGGCCGCCGTCGCCAGGCCGTCGACGTGCGCGGCGATCCGGTCGGTGAGGGCGTGGAACTCGGGGCTGCGCAACAGGGTGAGATCGCGGTCCGCGGGCAGGTCGGTGTCCAGCACGGCGACCACCCGGCCCGGCCGCGGCGAGAGCACGACGACCCGGTCGGCGAGGAAGGCCGCCTCCGTGACCGAGTGTGTGACCAGCACCGTCGTGACGCCTGACGCCGCGACCACCGTGCGCAGCTCGGCGTTCATCCGCTGGCGGGTGATGTCGTCCAGGGCGCCGAACGGCTCGTCGAGCAGCAGGAGGTCGGGCGTCGCGACCAGTGCGCGGGCCAGCGCCACTCGCTGGCGCATGCCGCCGGAGAGCTGGGCCGGCGTGGCGCGGGCGAACCCCGCCAGGCCGACCCGCTCGACGAGGTCGGCGACCCTGTCGTCGGCGCGGGCCGCCCCGGCGAGCTGGAGGGGGAGCCGGATGTTGCCCGCGACCGTGCGCCACGGCAGCAGCGCCGGGTCCTGCAGCGCCACCCCGATCCGGTGCGCCCTGCGGAGGTCTCCGGGTGGTCGGCCCTCGACCCGCAGCGTGCCGGTCCCGGGCTCCTCCAGCCCCGCGAGCAGCGCGAGCAGCGTGGACTTGCCGCAGCCGGAGGGGCCGAGCAGCGCCGTCACGCAGCCGCTGGGCAGGTCCAGGTCGACGCCGTCGAGAGCGACGAGTCCGTCCGGGTAGCGCAGCCCGACCCCGTCGAGGCGGATGCCGGACCCGCCCGGCTCCCGTCCGGGCTCGGTCCGTCGCGTCCGGGACCGCCGGGGCGGAGCCGGCGGCGCGGCCCCGAGACGGCGTGCCACCCGGCGCTCGACGGTGGCGGTCACGGCGTAGAGGGCGAGCGAGCAGACGGTCACCACGACCACCGCCGACCACAACAGCCCGAGGTCGAACGAGGTGAGCGTCAGCAGCATGAGATGGCCCAGGCCGTCGCCGGTGACCAGCCACTCCGCCAGCAGGGCCCCGGTCAGGGCGAGCGGTGCGGCCATCCGCAGCGCGGCGAACAGCGCGGGCAGGGCGTGCACGAACCGGACCCGGGCCAGCACGGCCGCGGGGGACCCGCCGAACGCACGCCCGACGTCGACCATCGTCGCCGGGGTGCCGCGCATCGCCACGACCAGGCCCGTCAGCACCGGGAAGAACGTGACGATCGCCGTCACGGCCGCGACGGCCACCGGGCCGCGCCCGAGCACGAGCGCGAGGAGTGGGGTCATCGCCACCAGGGGCACCGACCGCAGCGCCAGCGCGGGCGGGAGGAGGACCCGCCCCGCGGCCGGGACCAGCACGAACACCACCGCGGCTGCGATCGCCGCGGCCGCGCCGACGACCAGCCCCAGCAGGGCGTGCCAGAGCGTCGTGCCGGTCGCGACGATCAGGGCGGACCGCGTGCCCGCCGGGTCCGTGACCAGGTAGCGCAGGACGTCGACCGGCCCGCGGGCCAGGAAGGGGTCCAGCCGCAGACCGAGGAGCAGCAGCTCCCACAGCACCGCCAGGGCGAGGACCGAACCCAGCCCGGCGACGAGCGCGGCGAGCGGTCCCCGGTCTCGGCCCGGCAGCCCCGGCACCCCGGCCTCCCGGTGCGGCGCCCACGGCACCAGGACGCGGCCCAGGAGCCCGACCGCCGCGTAGGCCGTCCCGGCCGCGGCGGCCGCGACCACGCCCAGCGCCCAGGTCCGCTCGACGGCGAGGCTCTGCTGTGCGGCGACCAGGGCCACCCCGAGTCCGCTCTCGGCCCCCAGGTACTCGCCGATGACGGCGCCGAGCACCGCCGACGGTGCCGCGACCCGCACCCCCGCCAGCAGGTCCGGCAGGGCCGCCCGCCAGCGGACGTGGCGCAGGAGTCGGACCTCTCCCGCGCCGAAGGCCCGCGCCGTGCGCACCACCGGTGCAGTGGTCGCCCGCAGGCCGCTCTCCAGCCCGACGACGGTGGGGAAGAAGACGGCCAGCGCGGCCAGGACGACCTGCGGCGTGCGGCCGCCGACGGTCGCCGCGAGCAGCGGTCCGACCGCCACCAGCGGCAGGCAGTAGGTCACCAGCGCGAACCGCAGGACGGTGCCGCCCGCGCGCGGCACCACCGCGACGAGCGCGCCCGAGGTGAGGGCGAGCACGGTGCCCCAGCCCCACCCCTCGGCGGCCGCGCGCGCCGTCGGCTCCAGGTTGCGCAGGTAGAAGGCGGGCCCGTCGGCGACGACCGCGCCGACCACCGCGGACGGCGGCGGCAGCGCCGCACTCCCGACCACCCGGGCGAGCACCTCCCAGGCCGCGACCAGCGCGAGGCCCGCGAGCAGCGGACCCGCCGCGCGCAGCGTCATCCGGCGGTCCGCAGACCGGGATCGGCGGCGTAGACCTCGTCGAGCACGGACATGTCGAAGAGCTGGTCGGCGGAGATGGCGATCCCCCCGCGGTGCAGGGACTCGATCGACCGGTCCCGGAGCTCCTCGCTGATGGTGAAGAGTCCGTTCGCCCGCGTGTCCTCCGTGACGATCAGGGTCGCGTGGTCGTCCAGCGCCCGGCGTTGTTCGGTGCGGTCGAGGCCCAGATCGCGGCCGTAGTCGTCGACCGTCAGGGTGGTCGCGGCCTCGCGGTCCCGCAGCGCGTCCTGCCAGCCCTGGATCTCGGCGCGGATGGCAGCCGCCACGGCCGCCCGGTTCGTGGTGAGGGAGTCCCGACGGGCCACGATGATGTCCGAGACCAGCGGGAACCCGTGGTCGGCCAGCAGCATGGTGGTCACGTCGTAGCCGCGGACCCGCAGCGAGTTCGGTTCGTTCGCGTAGAAGGAGAACCAGCCGTCGACCTCCCCCGCCGCCAGCGGCTGGGGGTCGAACTGGGCGGGCACCGTGGGGACCTGGGCCGGGTCGATGTCGTTGACCTGCAGGAACGCCCGCCAGGTGGTCTCGTTGGTGGCCTGCAGGCCGATCCGGCGGCCGATCAGGTCGGCGGGTTCTCGGATCGGGGCGGACGACAGGCTCATGATGCACAGCGGGTTCGTCTGGCGCACCGCGCCGAGGGCGACCAACGGGGCGCCCTGCAGGATCGCGGGCCCGGTGACGTCGCACCCGGACAGGGTGAGCAGCGCCCGCCCCGACACGACCACGGTGTTCGGCGAGACGTTCGGTCCGCCGGGGACCAGGTCGACGCCGTCGAAGCCGGCGGCCGCGAAGTGTCCGCCCCGGTCCGCCATGTACTCGCCCGCGAACTGCACGTTGCGGATCCAACCGAGCTGGTACACCAGCGCGCCGAGCGAGCCGCCGCCTGCCGGCGCACTCGGGCCCGAGCAGGCCGCCGCCGCGGCCATGGTGGCCGCCGCACCGAGGAAGGAGCGCCGGGTCAGGGTGTTCATCTCCGGGACACTATGTGTGAAGAAATCACAACTCAACGCGAAGGATGTTACAAGACAACGTCTTACCGCGTGGAAACACGCGATCCGTCTCGGCCGGCTACCGTCTCTCACATGCGCCATCCCACCCTCCCCGCGGAGTTCGAGGCGCGGATCGGGCCGCTCCCCGTCCGGCTGCCCGTCGTCGAGGTGGCGCCCGACCTCGCGGTGGCCCTGTTCATGACGATCGACCACGGCGTCGAGCTCATCGCGGGGGCCTGCCGCGAGCTCGCCGACCGGGTGCGCGGCCTCGCGCCGGACGTCGTCGTCGGCCCGGCGACCCTCGGCATCCCGGTGGCGATCGAGACCAGCCGAGCCCTGGGTCTGGACGACTACGTGATCCTGCAGAAGACCCCGAAGATCCACCTCCGGGACGCGCTCGCGGTCGAGGCGGAGTCGATCACCACCGCCGCGCGGCAGCGGCTGCTGCTCGACCGCCGCCGGGTCGCGGCGCTCGCGGGGCGGCGCGCCCTGCTGGTCGACGACGTGGTGTCCACCGGCGGGTCGCTCGCCGCAGCTCTGACCCTGCTCGACCGGGCCGGCGCGGACGTCGTCGGGGTCGGGGCGCTGCTGGCCGAGGGCACCGGCTGGCGGGCGCGGCTCGGACCGCGCGCCGACCTGGTGCACGCCCTCGGGACGATCCCGCTGTTCCGCAGGCAGGCCGACGGCTCCTGGTGCGAGGACGCGTCGTGACGGCCGCCCGGTCCCGCACCGAGCCCGCCCTCAACGGGCACCTGCTCGTCTCCGACGCCGAGCACTTCCGGGTCGACTTCGAGATCAACCCCTACATGTCCACCCGCGACCAGCCCGATCCGTGCGCGGCCCGCGCCGAGCACGCCGGGATCGTCCGCGCCCACCGTGCCGCGGGGCGCAGGGTCGAGCGGCTGCCGTCGGCGCCGGACTGCCCGGACATG
This sequence comes from Pseudonocardia sp. WMMC193, assembly GCF_021728735.1. NCBI lineage: Bacteria > Bacillati > Actinomycetota > Actinomycetes > Pseudonocardiales > Pseudonocardiaceae > Pseudonocardia > Pseudonocardia sp. WMMC193. The sequence continues at coordinate 874,209 of NZ_JAKKDO010000003.1, forward strand.
GTCTTCACCGCCAACGCCGGGCTGGCGTGCGGCGGGCAGGTCGTGCTGGCGCGGCTCCCGGGGCCGCGCAGACCCGAGACCCCGCACCACCGGGCGTGGTTCGAGGCCCGCGGCTACACCGTGGTCGACGCGCCGTACGACTTCAGCGGCCAGGGTGACGCGCTGCCGTGCGGACCGCTGCTGCTGGCGGGCTCGGGACACCGCACCGATGCGCGGATGCACCCCTTCCTCGCCGACCGGCTCGGGTACGAGGTCGTGAGCCTCCGGACGGCGGGCCCGCTCTGGTACGACCTGGACCTCGCGCTGGGCGTGGTGTCACCCGACCTGCTCCTCTGGTGCCCAGAGGCCTTCGAGCCCGACAGCCGGTCCCTGATCCGCGCCCTGGGCCTGGAGCTGGTCGAGGTCGCCGAGAGCGACGCGCGCCGGTTCGCGCTGAATCTCATCAGCGACGGGAGGACCGTCACCATGACGGACCGGGCGCCACGGGTCGCCGCGCTGCTGCGCGCCCGCGGGCTGACGGTCGTCGAGCTCCCGACCGCACAGCTGGCGAAGGGGGGCGGGGGAGTGCGCTGCACCGCGCTGACCCTGCACCCCGCTCGTTAGGCGCCGGGGGGTTCGACGCCGCCCTCGCCCGACACCGCCGCCACCTGCCTCACGAGAGCCTCGGCCCGCGGCCGCCGCCGACTCGCAGCTCGATCGGGCCCTTCGGCGGTTCCGGGCAGCGTGGTCGTCGACGGCATCCGGCCCGCCTGCGGTGACACGGACGCCCGATGTCGGCCGAGGCCGCTCGCTGCCGAGGTGGGCGGTCGCCTCGCGCTCGGTGGCCGGGAGGTCCGCGTGAAGGGATGTCGCCCGGGCTGACTAGAAGCGTTTCTACATTTCTGCCTTCCGTCCCGTCCGTGCGGCCTGGCGGTCTCATCCGCACGGCGCCGTATCCTCGGGAGTCGGTGCGCCGCAACAGCTCGAACGGCATCGATCGGGTGTGGCCCCTCGGTCTGCGGTGGAGCTGGGCCGTCGATGACATCGCCCCTGCTCGGCACTGTCATGAAGCGACTAGAAACGTTACGATCGTGTTCACTCCCGCGTGGATCTCTAGTCTTCGAGGCGGAGATGGGCCACGCTTCGACGCGAACTGGAGGTGGCGATCAGAGGAGCGTCCGCGGCCGAACGGCGTCAGCCCGGCCGGAGATCCCTCCGCCGCCCCGAACTAGAAACGACTCAAGTGAAGGTGGACCGATGGGGTATCTCGACAACCTGATCATCGACACGGACAACTACAAGCACTGCCACTATCCGCTGTACCCGAAGGGTACGGAGTACGTGTCGAGCTACATCGAGTCTCGTGGTGGTCTGTTCCCGGTCACCATGTTCGTGGGGCTGCAGGTGTATCTGCGGGAGAAGCTGATGAAGCCGATCACGCTGGAGGACATCGACGAGGCCGAGTTCGTGGTCCGTGAGCAGGGTATGCACTTCAACCGGGAGAACTGGTTGGGGATCTTGAACGATCACGGCGGGTATCTGCCGGTGGAGATCGAGGCGGTGCCGGAGGGGACGGTGTTGCCTGCCCGCAACGTGTTGGTGCAGGTGATCAACACCGACCCGAAGTACTTCTGGGCGACCAGCTTCTTCGAGACCGCGCTGCTGCGGGCGGTGTGGTATCCGAGCACGATCGGCACGGTCAGCTGGCTGTCGAAGATGGTGATCAAGGAGGCGTTGGACCGTACCGCGGACTCGTCGGCGGGGTTGCGGTTCATGTTGCACGACTACGGCGCCCGTGGGGTGAGCTCGCAGCAGTCCGCGGCGCTCGGCGGCCTCGCGCACCTGGTGAACTTCGACCAGTCCGACACCGTGCCGGGCATCCTCGCCGCGAAGCGGTACTACAACGCGGGGAAGGTGTCGAACTCCGGGCCGAACGCCGAGCACGCGGGTTTCTGTGCGTGGGGGCGGGACGACGAGGTGGGTGCGATCCGGAACATGCTCGAGACCTACGCCCCCGAGGGCTGCGCGCTCGTGCTCACCGACACCTACGACCACGAGAACTGTGTCAAGAACATCATCGGTGGCGAGCTCAAGGAGATGGTGCAGAACTTCCCGGGTCTGGTCGGTGTGCGCCCCGACTCGGGGGACATCGTGCAGGTCACCGCGGACACCACCGGCTGGTTGATGGACATCTTCGGGTACACGGTGAACTCGAAGGGGTTCAAGGTGTTGCCTCCGTTCATCCGGGTGGTGCAGGGCGACGGGGTGAACTTCCACTCGCTGCCGCAGGTGTACATGGAGTTGGAGCGGCGTGGGTTCTCCGCGGAGAACGCGGTGTTCGGTATGGGTGGTGGTCTGTTGCAGCACTGGAACCGGGACACCATGAACTTCGGTCAGAAGGCGTCGGCGGTGTGTGTGGACGGGCAGTGGCGTGAGATCGCCAAGTCGCCGACGGGTGCGGCGTTCAAGGCGTCGAAGCGGGGCAGGTTGGCGCTCAAGCACGAGGACGGCGTGTACACCACGGTGCCGAAGGGGTCGATCCCGGAGTCGGAGAACGTGCTGCAGCCGGTGTTCCGGGACGGGAAGCTGTTGCGCAAGTGGGACTTCACCGAGTTGATCGCGAACAGCGAGAAGGAGGTGCCGGAGTCCTACTACATCGACCATGTCGGGCCGTTGCGCACCGTCTCCTCGGAGATGGCCGTCTCCGCCTGACCCCGGCCCGGCGCCCCGTCCCCCCGCGGGGCGCCGGCCGGCCCGCAGGACGTCTGGCTGGAGTTCGACGCGGGCGAGGGCCGGTGCCCGGCCCCACACCAGACCGCGGCCGCGGTCGCCGCGCTGGTCGCCGCGGGCCTGTCGACCGCCAATCCCCGCCGCCTGTTCACCGCGGCGGGCCATCGATGAGGAGTGTTGTGAGCCAGCTTCTGGGGAACGCCTTCGCGGCGGAGCTCGACTGGGCACCGAAGACCCCCGAGTTCCGCACGGGTGCCCGCTACCTGGACGGGATCACCGCGGACACCGCGGTGGACGTCTGGGGCGCCGAGGTCGGCGAGTACGACGGGGTCACCGCCGACGAGATCGTCGTGGTCCTCGAGGGCAAGGCCGAGGTCACCTTCCACCGCACCGGCGAGACCCTCCGCACGGTGTCGTTCTCCGCCCGACAGGACGTCTGACCATGACCGTGCAGACCGCCGGCGTGCCCCTCGAGCGGGTGGCCGAGTTCTACATCGGCGGCCGGTGGGTCGCCCCGTCCTCCGCGGACGTGATCGACGTCGTCGACTCCGGCACCGAGGAGGTCTACTTCAGTGTCGCCGAGGCGCGCGAGGCCGACGTCTCCGCCGCGGTCGGCGCCGCACGGACGGCGTTCGACGACGGCCCGTGGCCGCGGATGACCCCCGGCAGGCGTGCCGAATACCTGCGGGCCATCGGTGCCGCGATCGCCGAGCGCGCCGAGGACGTGGCGCAGCTCTGGACGCGGGAGTCGGGGATCGTCGTCGGTGCCGCGCGGGCGGTGCTGACGAGTGAGGTCACCGGCGCCTACTCCTACTACGCCGACCTCGCCGACACCTTCGCCTTCGAGGAGCCCGCCACCCCCTCGGGCGGCGCCGGGTTCGGAGCCATCGTGCGGGAGCCGGTGGGCGTGGTGGGGGCGATCGTCCCGTGGAACGTGCCGATGTCGCTGATCGCCTTCAAACTCGCCCCGGCTCTGCTGGCCGGGTGCACCGTGGTGCTCAAGGCCTCCCCGGAGGCGCCAGGTGCGGCGCTGGTGATGGCCGAGATCGCCGAGCAGGTGGGGTTGCCCGCCGGGGTGTTGAACGTGCTGACCGCCGACCGCGAGGTCTCCGAGCGCCTCGTCCGGGACCCGCGGGTCGACAAGATCACCTTCACCGGGTCGACGGCCGCGGGGAAGGCCATCGCGGGGATCATGGCCGAGCGGATCGGGCGCTACACGCTCGAGCTCGGGGGCAAGTCCGCGGCGGTCGTGCTGGACGACGCGGACGTCGCCGACGCGGCTCGGGTCCTGGCGGGCGCGGAGTGCTTCCTCACCGGGCAGATCTGCGGCTCGCTGACCCGGATCATCGTCCCCCGGCACCGGCACGACGAGATGGTGGAGGGCCTCGCGGCAGCGTTCTCCCAAGTCAGGGTGGGTGATCCCTTCGATCCGTCCGTGCAGATGGGGCCGCTCGCGACCGCCAGGCAGCGAGCGCGCGTCGAGGGCTACATCGGCCTCGGGATCAGCGAGGGCGCCACGCTCGCGAGCGGCGGCGGCAGGCCCCCGGGCCTGAACCGGGGCTGGTACGTCGAGCCCACGGTCCTGGCGAACGTGGAGAACTCGTGGCGGATCGCCCAGGAGGAGATCTTCGGCCCGGTGCTGACCGTGATCCCGGCGCGAGACGAGCAGGACGCGGTCCGCATCGCGAACGACTCGCCGTACGGGCTCAACGCCTCGGTGTTCACCCCCGACCTCGACCGCGCGCTCGCGGTGGGCAGGCGGCTCCGTTCCGGGACCGTCGGACACAACGACAACCGGGCGGACTTCGGCATCGGCTTCGGCGGGTTCAAGCAGTCGGGCGTCGGCCGCGAGGGCGGCGTCGCGGGCCTGCTGCCCTACCTCGAGAACAAGACCATGGTCTTCGAGGCCAGGCCGGCGGGCCTCGGTGCCTAGTACGGTGCCTAGTACGACGACGGCGCCGCGGGCCGGGTCCTGGATCGCCGGACGGGCGGTGTCCGGTTCCGCGAGGCATCCGGTGCGGGACCCGTGGACCGACGACGTCGTGGCCGAGGTCGCCCTCGCCGATCCCGAGCATGTGGAGCAGGCGCTGCACCTGGCCCATCAGGCGGCGGGCGATCTGCGTGCGGTGCCCGCCCATCGCCGCGCCGAGGCGCTGCGGCAGGTGTCGACGGCGCTGCTCGAGCGCCGGGACGAGGTGGCCGCCACGATCACCCGCGAGAGCGGCAAGCCGATCACCTGGTCGCGAGCCGAGGTGCACCGGGCCTCGCTGACCTTCCGGTGGGCGGCGGAGGAGGCACTGCGGTGGTCCGGTGAGCTCCAGCGTCTCGACAGCGAGCCTGCCGGAGACGGCCGGCTGGCCCTGCATCGCCGGTTCGCCCGGGGCCCGATCCTGGGCATCACCCCGTTCAACTTCCCGGTGAACCTGGCCGCGCACAAGGTGGCGCCCGCCCTGGCGGTGGGGGCACCCATCGTGCTCAAGCCCGCGCCGAAGACACCGCTCAGCGCCCTGCTGCTGGGCGAGGTCCTCGCGGGCTGCGATCTTCCCCCGGGCGCGTTCTCCGTGCTCACCGTGGAGGACGCCGTCGCCCCCGACCTCGTCGCCGACCCACGGCTGCCCGTGGTGTCGTTCACCGGGTCCGGCCCGGTCGGCTGGGCCATCCGCGACGCCGTGCCCCGCAAGCACGTCACCCTCGAGCTCGGTGGCAACGCCGGTGTCCTGATCTGCCCGGACTGGAGCTCGGGAGCCGATCTCCGGCGGGCGGCGCGCCGGATCGCCACCGGCGCGAACGCCCAAGGGGGCCAGTCCTGCATCTCCGTGCAGCGCGTGCTCGTCGACCGCGCGCTGTACGACGCGTTCGTGCCGATGCTGGTCGAGGAGGTCGAGCGGCTCGTCGTCGGTGATCCCTGGGCCGAGGAGACGACCGTCGGGCCGCTGATCGACCGAGCCGCGGCGGCGCGGGTCGGGGACTGGATCGCCGAGGCCGTCGCCGGCGGCGCCAGGGTGCTCACCGGCGGGCGGGTCAGCGGGTCGCTGGTCCAGCCCACCGTGCTCGTCGACGCCCCGGCCGAGGCGCGCCTCTGTCGGGACGAGGCCTTCGGCCCCGTGCTGACCGTGGCCGCCGTGGACGGGATCGACGAGGGCCTGCGGGCACTCGACGACTCCCGCTTCGGGCTGCAGGCGGGGGTCTTCACCCACGACGTCCGGACGGCGTTTCGCGCCCATCGGGAACTGGAGGTCGGCGGTGTCATCATCGGCGACATCCCCACCTTCCGGGCCGAACAGATGCCCTACGGCGGAGTCAAGGAGTCCGGCATCGGACGCGAAGGTGTGCGCGCCGCCATGGAGGACTACACCGAGTCGCGGCTGCTCGTGTTCTCGGAGGTGAGCTTGTGAGGAGCGACCCGCCGAGCGGTGACCAGAATCGTTTATAGTCAGTCCGAGCCGAGAGGAGGGCATGTGCCCGAGAACCCGAGTTCCGCCCCGTTGCGCGTCTTGGTCGCCGGGGAGTCCTGGATCAAGCACACGATCCACATGAAGGGCTTCGACCAGTTCCACTCCACCGAGTACGAGGAGGGGGCCGGTGTCTTCCTGGACTGCGTGCGCGCGGCGGGCCACGAGCTGACGTACGTGCGCGGGCATGAGATCTCCTCGTCCTTCCCGAAGTCGGCGGAGGCGCTCGACGCGTTCGACGTCGTCGTCCTCTCCGACATCGGCTCGAACTCGTTCCTGCTGCCGGACGAGACGTTCCTCCGGTCGGAGCCGTCGCCGAACAGACTCGCCCTGGTCAGGGAGTACGTGGGCCGTGGCGGGGGACTGGTGATGATCGGCGGCTACCTGTCGTTCACCGGCATCGACGGCAAGGCGCGCTACGGCATGAGTCCCCTCGCCGACGTGCTGCCGGTCGATCTGATGCCCACCGACGACCGGGTGGAGATCTCGGACGGGCTGAAGGTCGACGTGTGCGACCCGGCCCACCCCGTGCTCGGCGGCACCCCCGCCGAGTGGCCGATGCTGCTGGGCTACAACCGGACCCTCCCCAAGGAGGGGGCGGAGGTCGTGGCCCGCAGCGGCGACGATCCGCTCCTGGTGGTGGGTCACTACGGGCAGGGGCGCTCGGTCGCCTTCACCTCGGACCTCGCCCCGCACTGGGCGCCGCCGGAGTTCGTGGAGTGGGAGCACTACGCCGGTCTGTGGACGTCGATCCTGGCGTGGGCCGCAGGTGGCCCCGAGGGATGACGTGACGTCTCGAGTGCTCGTGGTCGGCGCGGTGACCGTCGACCTGGTGATGGGATCGGGCGGACGGTCCGGTCCCCGATGAAGGGTGGACTCATGACCGCGTCGCTGCAGCAGGGCTACGACAAGCGGCTGATGTTGTTCTCGGGCCGGGCGAACCCGGCGCTGGCCGAGGGGATCGCCGGGCAGCTCGGGGTCGACCTCGGGCCGGTGACGCTGAAGACCTTCTCCAACGACGAGATGTACTGCCGGTTCGAGGAGTCGATCCGCGGCGCGGACGTGTTCCTCGTCCAGTCGATGTGTGCCAACCCCGCTGCCGGGGTCAACGCCAACGACGCTCTGCTCGAGCTGCTGGTGATGGTCGATGCCGCTGTGGGGGCGAGTGCTCACCGGGTGATCGCGGTGACGCCCTGGTACGGCTATTCGCGGCAGGACAAGAAGTCCGCTCCGCGTGAGCCGATCTCGGCGCGGATGGTCGCCCGGACGCTGGAGGCGGTCGGGGTGGACCGGGTGTTGACCATGGACCTGCACGCGGGTCAGTTGCAGGGGTTCTTCGGCATCCCGGTGGATCACATGACCGCGTTGATGATGCTCGCCGACCATTTCGCGAGTCTGGACGACGATCTGGTGGTCGTCGCTCCGGACGCGGGGCGGGTGAAGCTGAACAAGCAGTTCGCCACCCGGATGGGTGCGGGGCTCGCGATCCTGGACAAGGAGCGTCCGGCCCAGCAGGTCGCGGAGATCAACCAGGTGATCGGGGACGTGCGCGGGAGGACGGCGATCATCGTCGACGACATCATCGACACGGCGGGCACGCTGCGTGCGGCGGGCGAGGCGGTGGCCCGGGCGGGTGCGCGACGGGTGTTCGCCGCCGCCACCCATCCGGTGTTCAGTGGCCGGGCCTACGAGAACCTGGCCGCGTCGCCCTTCGAGCGGATCGTGGTGACCGACACGATCCCGCTGCGGCCGGGCGCGCCCTCGACGGTCGACGTCGTGTCCTGTGCCCCGTTGCTCGCCGACTCCATCCGGCGGATCTTCACCGACGACTCGGTCAGCGAGGTCTTCGGCGGGAAGAACCACCTGTTCTGACGGCGACGGTAGCGCCCCGCGGTGCAGAACCGGGATAACGCAAGAATCGTTTCTAGTCTCTCGCCTACAAGGAGTGACGACATGGCTTTGAAGTTCTGGGTGACCACGCCCTTCTTTCACGCGGACATGGAGCGGCCCTGGGGTGAGCTCCTCCAGGACATGCTGACGATCGTCGACACGGCCGAGCGGCTGGGCTTCGAGGGCGTCGCGATCAACGAGAACGTGTTCCAGAACTACGTGGCGAACCCCAGTGCGCTGGCCTTCGCCGCGCTCGCGGCGGCCCGGACGGAGCGGCTGCGGATCCTGCCCGGCGTGGTGGTGCTGCCGAGCTACAACCCGCTGTTGATCGCGTCGGAGATGGCGATGCTGGACCATCTGGCGCCGGGCCGGGTGGGCATCGGGGTGGCCCGCGGCGGGGGCCGGTACCAGCTGGACCGGATCGGGGTGGACCCGGCCGCGGCGCGGGAGGTCTACGAGGAGGCCCTGGAGATCATCCGTCGGGTGTGGGTCGAGGACGACGTGACCTACGACGGGCGCTACTTCTCGTTCCCGCGGACCACGATCGTGCCGAAACCGGCCTCGCAGCCCGGCCCCGACCTGTGGGTCGGCTCGCAGAGCGTCGACGGCGTGCGGAAGGTCGCAGCGGACGGGATGAACCTGCTCACCGCGCCGAACTGGGGCAACTTCGAGCCGCACGGGGACCTCGAGGCGCTCCTCGAGGCCTACAACACCGCCGCCGCCGAGAGCGGCGCGCCGCGCGGTGAGGTCATGGTCTACCGGCACACCTGGCTGGGGCGCACCGAGGCGGACGCGCTGGAGTACTTCGACGACATGGTGAACGAGTACAACCACTACCTCGCCCTCACCCAGACCGGGGCCAAGGGCACCCGCGAGGAGCGCCTCAAGGCGCGCGGCACGGGCGAGAAGGTCGATTTCGTGAAGTCGGGACGCGTCATCCCGGCGGAGGAGACGCCTTCCAGGCAGGCCCTGTGGGAGCAGTACTCCGACCCCGTTCTCGCCACACCGGAGAAGATGATCGGACGCTTCAAGGAGATGGAGGCCATGGGCGTGGACCATCTCGCCTGCCTGATCGCCTGGGGCCAGCCCGTCGAGGCCGTCGTCGCGCAGATGGAGCTGATGGCCGAGCAGGTGCTGCCCGCCTTCGCCGACCGGGAGCGGGTGTGAGCCACGAGTCCGGGCCACTGGGCTGCTCGACGGGGACGGCACCCCACCGTGCGCCCCGGGGTCGCCGCCCGAGACGCGGTCAGGGCGCGGACCGGGAGTCCCGGTCCGCGCCCTGGTGACCGCGGTGCGTCAGTGCTTGCGAACCTGGTTCTGCGGGTCGTCGATCTCGACGCGCTCCTTGCGGACGGTGTCGGAGACCGTCTCGTCCTCGGTGACCGTGTCGGTGCCCAGGCGCACCCGCTCCACCGCCTCGGTCGTCTTGTCCACCACCGGGCGCTCGGCGTGCAGGGTGACCTCCTGCTCCTGCTCGCCGATCGCCGCACCCGTCGCGCGCTCGCCGTCGCGGATCGGCTCGCGTTCGAGGCGGACCTCCTCATGCGAGACCGGCACGGTGACCTTCTGCTCCTCGGTGACCACGTACTTGCGCAGTCGGACCCGACCGGTCTCCTCGGTCTCGGTCCCGACCCGCAGTCGCTCCTCGGACCGGGTCACGGCCGCGTCCCGGTCGTCCGTGCGCCGGTCGCCACGGTCGGCCGTGCCGTGGGAGGCGGCGTGGGTCTCCCCGTCCGCACCCACGTTGTAGTGCCGCAGCAGGGCCTGCTCCTCGCGGGCGTCGAGGTGCTCGTTCGCCTCCCCGACGTGCGGGGCGTCCTTGACCTGCTCCTTCGCCACCGGCAGCGCGACGTCGCCGCCCTTGACGTCCGCGCCCTGCAGGGGCACGAAGCTCTCCTTCGTCCCGAACAGGCCGGTGTGCACCGTCGCCCAGGTCGGGGTGCCGTTGCGATCGTCGACGTAGACCTGCCCGATCTTGCCGATCTTCTCACCGCGGGTGTCGTACGCCTGACGACCGATCAGCTCGGCGGTCATCTTCTCGGTGATCACGATGAAGCTCCCTCCGTGTTCTCAGGCCTCGGTCCCCGGGATCGGGGCGGCCCGTCGAAGGGATCCACCACAACGCCGTCGGACATGCACCTGACCCCCGGAAGCAGGCCCATCGAGTGATCCGCGTGGGCCGACCGGGTGGCCGGGGGGCGGTGCCGGAGATCACCCCCCGTGCACCGGGAACCCACCCGGAGGACCGTCACCCGAGGCCGAGAAGGCCGCCGCGGGGCGGTCCGGCCGTGCCGGACCGCCCCGCGGGGTCGGGTGTCAGGAGGGCGAGATGACGACCTTGAGCGCGGAGTTGGCCGCCGCGTTCTTGAACACGTCGTAGGCCTCGTCGATCTGGTCGAAGGTGAACGAGTGGGTGCCCATCTTCTCGGCGGGGATGCGCCCGCTGCCGACCATCTTGAGCAGCGTCGGGATGGACACGGTGTCCACGAGCCCCATCGTCAGGGTGACGTTCTGGATCCACATGTCCTGCATCGGCAGCTCGACGGCGGTGCCGTGCACCCCGACGTTCGCGATCGTGCCGCCCGGGCGGACCAGGGACGCCGCGGTGAGCAGGGTCTCCGGGTAGCCGACGGCCTCGATGGAGACGTCGACGCCGAGACCGTCGGTCAGCGCGATGACGTCGGCGACGGTCCCCGGGCCCACCTCGACGGCGTCGGTGGCCCCGAACTCCAGCGCCTTCTCCAGCCGGAACTTGTTCGAGTCGACGGCGATGACCTTGGAGGCGCCCCACAGGCCCGTGGTGAGGATCGCGGACAGGCCGACCGCACCCGCGCCGACGACGGCGACCGTGTCGCCCGGGCGGACCCGGCCCGCGAGGACGCCGACCTCGTACCCGGTGGGCAGCGAGTCGGCGAGGAAGATCGCCTGCTCGTTGCTGACCGACTCGGGTACCGCGTACAGCGAGGTGTCGGCGTAGGGCACCCGGACGAGCTCGGCCTGCGTGCCGTCGATGAGGTGCCCGAAGATCCAGCCGATGCCCCCGACGGTCTGACAGTGCGACGGGATGCCGCGCTGGCAGTACTCGCAGCGGCCGCACTTGGTGATCGCCGGCACCAGGACGCGGTCGCCCACCGCGAAGCCCTTCACGGCGTCGCCCACGGCGGTCACCGTGCCGACGGCCTCGTGGCCGAGGATCCGGCCGTCGGTCACCGCGGGCACGTCGCCCTGCAGGATGTGCAGGTCGGTGCCACAGATCGTCGTGGTGTCGACGCGGACGACCACGTCGGTCGGGTCCTGGATCGTGGCGTCCGGGACTTCCTCCCACGCCTTCTCGCCCGGACCGTGGTAGACAAGTGCCTTCATCGTGTGCCTCCGCGCTGAGGAACGCTCGCGTTCCGTGACTTACTGGGTCCTGCACCGTCAACCCTGGTGGTTCGGCGAGGCGCCGACTGTCCCAGAATCGGACCATCCTGGCGCCGCCCCCGCGTCGCTCCGCCCGAAGTGTCCCGGTGTCGGGACACCCCGCCGCACCGCGCCGTGAGCCGGGGGCAGGGCCTACCCAGGATCGGCCCGGGGTCCATAAGCTGCCCGGATGGGATCGTCGGCGGTCGAGATCGAAGCGGCTCGGTGGGCGTTCGACACCGCAGGCCGGGACGTCGGGGCTCGGGAGGTCCTCGCCCGTGGGGCCCTGCGCCCGGAGGTGCTGGCGTCCTGGATCCGGTCGCGCGAGGCCGCCGTCGACGCCGCGCGGATCGGGGCCCGCTTCCTCGGCCACACCCAGGAGGTCCCGCCGGTCGTCTCGGCGGCGGACGACGTGTTCGACGAGTTCGTGACGGCGAACCCGGGAAGCGGGTGTTCGCTGGTCCTGCTGGACGCCGGCAGCATCGTCCGCTGCCGCCGGGACGACGGCCCCGGGCTCGCCGCCGTGCTCGACGGCCTGCTCGTGGTGCCCGGTTACGGCTACGCCGAGCGGCAGGTGGGCACCACCGCGGCCACGGTCGCGCTGCACGAGCGGGCGGACGTCGCCGTCGGCGGTGCCGAGCACTACCACTGGCGCCTCGCGGCCCTCGCCGGCGCCGCCGCCGTGGTCACCGACCCGCACCGGGGGGAGGTCTGCGGCGCGGTGTGGCTGGTCGGTCCGGCGTCGGAGCGCTCCGCGCTGCAGCTCCCGCTGGCCAGGGTGCTCGCGGACCGGATCGCCGAGCGGATGGCGGCGCAGCCGCACCGCCGCACCCGCGCCGTGCTGGAGGCGCTGGAGCGGGTGCGTGCCGCGGACCAGTGGGTGCTGGCGACGGACGGCGACCTGCTGGTGTCCAGCCCCTCCTTCCGCCGGAACTCCCCGGCCGACCAACGGGTGGTGAGCGACCTCGTCCTGTCGGCCCTGGTGCTCGGCCAGTTCGGGCAGCGGCACATCGAGCTGCCGTCCGGGGAGTGCGCCGAGGTCACGCTGCAGCCGATCCACCTGGACGGGGAGGTCGTCGGCTGTGTACTGGGCGGCGGCCCGACCCGGCACGGGGAGGTCGCCGAGACGCCGGAGGCCGTGCGGCGGCAGGGTTCGCACGTCGCCCCGCTGGCCCGCCGCGACTACACCAAGGCCGCCGGCCCGGCCCGCACCCACGCCGACGCGAAGGTCCGGGCCAACCGCGAGCTGCTGTCCCCGTACCTGCGGGCCCGCCAGGAGGTGGTGGCGAGCATCCACCACGGCCGCAACCACCTCCTCATCGGGGAGCCCGGGGTGGGCAAGCGGACGCTGGTCACGGCACAGTTCCGGGCCGCGTACCCGACGGGTCGGGTCGTGTCGGTGGACTGTTCGTCGTTCACCGGCCGCTACGGCGTCGACCCCGTGCGCGGCCTCGCCCCCACCGGGGACGGCCGCCCGCAGCTGCTGGTGCTGTCCGGGATGACCACGCTCTCCCCGGTCGGCGCCCGGCAGCTCGACGAGGCGCTGCGGCCGCTGGTCGCGCTGGACACGCCACCGCTGGTGGTCGGCTGCGTCGACAGCCCCGCGGTGGATGCGACCAGTCCCTACGGGCTGCTGCTGCGCCACTTCCACGAGGTGACCCGGATCCCCGCGCTGCGCTACCGCGCCGACGAGATCTCCGAGCTGGCGCTGACGGTGCTGCGCCGGGTCGCCGGTCGCTGTTCGCTGCGGCTGAGCCTGCAGGTCATCCGGGTGCTGGAGGGCTACGCGTGGCCGGGGAACATCAGCGAGCTCGAGGACGTGATGCGGTACGTGGTCGCCCGCAAGACCATGGGGGAGGTGCAGCCGATGGACCTGCCACCGCTGTGCTTCCAGGGCGGGGCGCGCCGGATGTCCATGTTGGAGTCGGCGCAGTGCGACGCGATCATCCAGGCGCTCTACGAGTCCAACGGGAACCGCTACAAGGCCGCGGCCATGCTGGGCATCGCCCGCTCCTCGCTCTACCGCAAGATCGACGCGTTCGGGATCAGCTACATCGCCTGACCGCCCGGCCACACCGACCGCGAGAGCGAGACGCCGACATGGCCGAGTACGCCGACTTCAACCTCGGGATCTACCTCGCGGGCCTCGGAGGTGACCCGCCGCCGTTCCCGGTGACCTTCGCCGGCCTGGAGGCGGCGGCGCGGGAGCGGCTGGAACACCGGCTGTTCGACTACGTCGCGGGCGGGGCGGGGGACGAGCACACCCAGCGCGGCAACGTCGCGGCCTTCGAGCGGTGGGGGATCGTGCCGCGGATGCTCGCCGGCGCGGCCGAGCGCGACCTGTCGGTCGAGCTGTTCGGCCACCGGCTCCCCACCCCGCTGCTCCTGTCGCCGATCGGTGTCGTCGGCGTGATGACCGAGGACGGGCACGGCGACCTCGCGACCGCCGCCGCCTCGGCGAACTCCGGTGTGCCGATGGTGGCCTCGACCCTCATGCAGGACCCGCTGGAGGAGGTCGCGGCCCGGCTCGGCGACACCCCCGGCTTCTTCCAGCTCTACACGCCGAACGACCGCGACCTCGCGGAGAGTCTCGTGCGCCGGGCCGAGGCCGCGGGCTTCCGCGGCATCGTGGTCACCCTCGACACCTGGACCCTGGGCTACCGGCCCCGGGACCTGCAGCACGCGACCTTCCCCCAGCTGCGCGGCCACTGCCTGGCCAACTACTTCAGCGACCCGGTCTTCCGGTCGCGGCTGGCCGCCCCGCCCGAGGAGGATCCCGGCGCCGCGACCCTGCTCTGGGCGTCGATCTTCGGAAACCCCGGTCTGACCTGGGACGACCTCGCCTGGCTGCGCGGGCTCACCGATCTCCCGCTGCTGCTCAAGGGCATCTGTCATCCCGACGACGTGCGGCGGGCCCGCGACGGCGGCGTCGACGGCATCTACTGCTCCAACCACGGCGGACGCCAGGCCGCCACCGCCCCCGCGCTCGACCTGCTGCCCGCGGTCGTCGACGCCGCCGACGGACTGCCGGTGATCTTCGACTCCGGCGTCCGCTCCGGACCGGACATCGTCAAGGCGCTGGCGCTGGGTGCCACCGCCGTGGGCATCGGCCGCCCCTACGGTTACGGGGCCGCGATCGGCGGCCGGGCCGGGGTCGAGTTCGTCCTCTCGTGCCTGCTCGCCGAGGCGGACCTGACCATGGGCCTCAACGGCTACGCGCGCATCGCCGACCTCACCCGGGACGTCCTCGTCCGGACCCCGGGCACACCCACGGGCTGAGCGAGGGCCGAGATGTCGGCGGTATGACACGCAGGTCACCGCCACGTGTGGCTGTCGGGGGCTGTTCCGATGAGCGGTCCGCGCACCTCGTCCCACCGCGTCGCACGTCCTTATCGTCGGGCTCTCCGAGATGCGCACCGCGTTCCCCGGCGAAAGGTCCGCGTGGTTGTTGTGACAGTGATCGACCGTGACACCCAGTCCGAGGTGTTCGCCCCGACTGCGAGCGCGAAGTCGGCCCAGGAGCTGTGGACGGAGCTGAACGCGTTCTACATCGCCGAGGCGTGGCTGCTCGACGAGCGCAAGCTCCACGAGTGGCTGGACATGTTCACCGAGGACCTCCTCTACTTCATGCCGCGCCGCAAGAACGTGCCGAGCCGCGAGGCGGACCGCGAGATCCCGCCCTACGGCACCGACCTGCCGTTCTTCGACGAGGACCGCAAGATGATGCTGGTCCGCATCCAGCGCATGGACAGCGGTATGGCCTGGGCCGAGGAGCCGCCGTCCCGGACCCGCCACCTGGTCGGCAACCTCGTGGTCCAGCGCGTCGAGGAGGACGGCACGGTCCACGCCAAGACCGCGTTCCTCTGCCACCGCTCGCACGCCGAGTACGACACCGCGCTGTACTCCGGGTACCGCGAGGACGTCCTGCACCCCGTCGACGGCTCGTGGAAGATCTCGCGCCGCACGATCGTGCTGGACGTCAACGTCGTCCTCGACAAGAACATGGCGATCTTCTTCTAGGAGCACGAAGCGATGAGCGACCAGGACGACGAGCGGTGGACCACGGCGGGGCGGGTCGGTGACCTGGCCGAGGGCGACGCCGTGCTCGTCACGAGCCCCGGCTGCCCGGCTCGGGCGCTGTTCCTGGCCGGGGGCGACTACTTCGCCCTCGACGACGTCTGCTCCCACGGCAAGTCCTCCCTCTCGGAGGGCTTCGTCGAGGGCACCGCGGTCGAGTGCGTCCTGCACGGGGCGCTGTTCGACCTGCGGACCGGCAAGGCACTCACCATGCCGGCGACGGTCCCGATGACGACCTACCCGGTGCGGGTCAGCGACGGCGAGATCCTCGTCCGCGACCGCCCTCACGAGAACTGAGCACACCGGACTACCCGAACTTGCGAGAGGTGACTGCGGTGGCAGGAACGAAGTACGAGATCCTCGATCCCGAGACGGGGTGGCTCGACCCGTCGATCTACACCGACCAGGAGATCTACCGCCGGGAGATGACGCACATCTTCGGCCGGGCCTGGCTGCTGATCGGTCACGACAGCCTGATCCCGAACCCCGGCGACTTCTTCCACACCTACATGGGCGAGGACCCGGTCATCCTGTCCCGGGGCAGCGACGGTTCGGTCAACGTCCTGCTGAACATGTGCCGCCACCGCGGGGCGCGGCTGGTCCGGGCGGACGACGGCAACTGCAACAGCTTCGTCTGCAGCTACCACGCCTGGACCTACGGCCTCGACGGCGAGCTGGAGTACGTGCCGGGCGAGCAGGAGGTCTACTACGGCGAGCTCGACCGCTCGAAGCTCGGCCTCAAGCGGGCGCGGGTCGCCACCTACGCCGGGCTCGTGTTCGCCACCTGGGCCGAGGACGCCCCCAGCCTCGAGGACTACCTGGGCGACGCCCGCTGGTACCTCGACATGGAGTTCAACCGCAGCGGCAAGGGCACCTACGCGGTGGGCCCGCACAAGTGGATCCAGCCGATCAACTGGAAGACCGCCGTCGACAACTGCTCCGACTGGTACCACGTGCCGGTGTCGCACGCCTCGGCCGCGAACGCCATGTTCCGGGTACTGGGCGAGCCGCGGTTCACCCACGACCGGCTGTTCCAGATGAAGGGCCGGGCGGCGTTCGTGAACGGCCACCAGGTCCAGTACTTCAAGATGCCCGAGGACAGCCTGGCCGGCCAGTCGAAGTCGATCCCGACGGCCACCGCCGAGGACGACACCGCCGAGGCGGTCGAGCGGCTCGGCGAGTTCCGGGCCAAGTCCGTCGTGCTGGGCACGCACAGCCTGTTCCCCAACACGGTCCTGGGCTTCCGGCTGGCGATCCCGCGCGGCCCGCTCAAGACCGAGTTCTGGCACTTCGCGCTGGCCAGCAACGCCGACACCCCGGAGCAGCAGCGGGAGGTCCTGCGCGTGCACACCGCCCGCAACGGCGTCACCGGGCACTTCGAGGCGGACGACGTCGACAACTGGCGGCAGGTCTCGGAGTCCGGTCTCTCGGGGACCTACCGGGAGCTGGGGCAGCGGGTCAACCTCGGCATCGGGCACACCCACACCGACGACGTGTTCCCCGGGGCGCTGTCGGACAAGTTCGTGTCCGAGAACAACCACCGGCACTTCTACCGGCGCTGGGAGGAGTTCATGAACGCCGACTCCTGGGCCGACATCCCCCTCGACCCGCAGAAGGCGACGTACGAGGGCACCGCCGGAATGAACGAGTAGCAGCACCGCAGAACGCCGGCGGTCGGGCTGAGCCCGACCGCCGGCGTTCTCGTGTCCGGCGGGTGTCAGGCGGCGCGCGGCCGGGCTAGCCTGCGCAGGTCCGTGGCCGGGTCCGCCAGGGCCGCCGGGTCGACGACGGTGCCGGCCGCGATGAGCCGCATCGCGGCCCGCACCTCTTGCCCCCGGTCGATCGCGAACACCCCGCGGACCACACCGTCCCGCACGTGGAACGCGCTGAAGTCCCAGCCCGCCCGGTCGCCACGGAGGACGACGTCGGCGCTCGCGTCGAGCGTCCCGGCGATCTGGATGGTGTGCTCGAACTGGTCGGACCAGAACCAGGGCACGTCCCGCGCCGGGACCTCCTGGCCCAGGATCGCCGCCGCCGCGACGTCCGCCTGCTCCTGCGCGTTCTGGAACGACTCGAGCCGGACCATGCCCTGGCCCCGCCACCCCGGCTGCAGCGTCACGTCGCCCACCGCGAAGACGGCGGGGTTGCCCGTGGCGGCCCGCTCGTCGACGTGGACGCCCCCGGCCACGGCGAGGCCCGCCGCCGCGGCGAGCTCGGTGGCGGGCTCGATGCCGACGCCCACCACCACGACGTCCGCCGGGATCCGGTCGCCGCCGCCGATCTCCACCTCGCGCACCCGGTCGCGGCCCAGGAAGCGGTGCACGCCGGTGCCGAGGCGCACGCGGGCGCCGCGCCGGACGTGCTCCTCGAGCACGAACGGCCCCCAGACCGGGCCGAGGGACCGGGCCAGGGGGACCGGTGCGTGTTCCAGCACCGTGACCTCGCAGCCCAGGCCGAGCGCGGTGGCGGCGACCTCGGCGCCGATGAACCCGGCGCCCACCACGACGACCCGGGCGCCCGCGACGAGCTCGCCGCGCAGCGCCAGCGCGTCCTCGACGGTGCGGACCTCGTGGATGCCGGCGAGGTCCTCGCCCTCGACACCCAGCCGCCTGCCGCGCCCGCCGGTGCAGAGGACGACGGCGTCCGCCCCGGGGCGCGCGCCGGTCGACAGCGCGACGGCCGACTCGGCAGGCACGATCTCCTCGACCCGCTCACCGAGGCGCAGGTCCACGTCGATGCCCGCCCAGTCGATCGGGAGGACCAGCTCGGCGGGGTCCTGCGCGCCGCTGAGCACCTGCTTGGACAGCGCCGGGCGCTCGTACGGCGGGGTCTCCTCGGCGCCCACCAGGGTGATGCGGCCCGTGAACCCGCGCGAGCGCAGTGACCGGGCGACGGTCCCGCCCGCCAGGTTCGCCCCGGCGATGACCACCGACCGGGGCGTCACGACCGCGCCCCCGGACTCGTGCGGACGGCGGCCCGGAAGATCGTGCTCGTCATGCGCTCACGCTACGGACGGGCGCCGCCGCGCCCCACCGTCCCGGTCCGGTGGCCGGACCCGGTCCGGGGAGCGGATCACCGTCGTTGACCGCGGCTCCCGCGCCGGGGGAGGGTCGCGCTCGCCGATCTCCCCGGAGGTGCCACGTGGGTCTGCTCGACGCCCCGCCGCAGTTCGCCCGGTCCACCACGGGCCCGGACGGGCCGGTGCACTACGTCGCCCTCGGCGAGGGCCCGCCGCTGGTCCTGGTCGCGGCGTGGGGGCCGCAGCCCGGCACCACCGCGTGGCTGACCTACGCCGGCGTCCTGGAGCGGCTGGGCGCGGGCCGCCGGTGCATCGCGGTGGACCTGCCCAACTTCGGGCGGACCGGTCCGCTGACCTTCCACGAGCCCGCGCACGATCCCGCCGCCCGCGCGGTGGCGGCGGCGATGGACGCGGAGGGGATCGCCGCGGCACCGGTCGTCGGGACGTCGATGGGGGCGACCACCGGGATCGTCCTCGCGCTCGCCGCGCCCGAACGCGTCACCGGCCTGGTCGTCGGGGCCTGCCACGCCTCGACGGGCGGCGACCCCTACCTGCTCGCGCCGTTCCCGTCGGAGTCGGGGGTGGCCGCCGCCGACCTCGCGGCGGCGCCCGACGACGAGGGCGCCCTGCGGCGGTTCCTGCGCACGCTGTTCCACGACCCCGCCCGGGTGACCGACGAGCTGGTGGCCGACACGACGGCCTTCCGCAAGCAGCACCCCGAGCACCTGCGGGCGGGCGCGGCGTCGGTCAGCGTGGCGCACAGCAACATGGCGCTGCTGTCGGAGATCACGGTCCCGATGCTGGTGATCCACGGGCGGTCCGACCGCATGGTGCCGTTCGAGCAGGGCCTGATGATCAGCAGCTACGTGCCGCAGGCCGACCTGGTGGCGCTGAACCGCTGCGGGCACTGGCCCCCGGTCGAGCGGCCCGTCGAGTTCGCCGACCAGGTCGAGCTCTTCCTGCGCCGCAACGGGATCTAGGAGCGCCGGCGGGCGGGCAGGCTCAGCGCCGCGAGCGCCATCGCCGCGGTGCACACCCCGGCCAGCGCGCCGACCCCGGACCCGAGCAGCCCGACGATCGGGGTGGCGAGCGCGGCGATCCCGAACTGGGCGCCGCCGTACAGGGCCGAGGCGGCCCCGGCGGTGTCCGCGCCCTCGCGCTGCAGCGACGTGACGACCGCCGGGGTCACGGTCCCCATGCCGATCATGAAGACGGCGAAGGAGACCCACGCGACGGCGAGGCCGTCCACCCCGGACAGCCTGCACGCGAGGAGCAGGAGGGTGCCGCCGAGCGCGACCAGCACGCCCACGCGGAGCAGGGTGTCGACCCGGAACCGGCGGGCGAGCACACCGAAGACCAACCCGGCGCCGACCATGCCGAGGCAGCTGGTGCCGAACATGACGCCGTAGCCGGTGGGGGACAGGCCGTAGACCTCCTGGAACACGAACGTCGCACCCGAGATGAAGGCGAACAGGGCGCACGCGGTGAAGGTGCCCGCGGCGAGGTAGCGCACGAACGAGGGCCGCACGGCCAGCCGCCCCATCGCCCCCAGGCTGCGCCGGATCCCTCCGGGCGTCCGGCGCTCGGGAGGCAGCGACTCCGGGACGAACACGAGGATGCCGACGAAGAGCACCGCGCCGACGCCCGCGAGCACCGCGAAGACGCTCCGCCACCCGGCCGACCCGACGATCGCCCCGCCCACGAGGGGAGCGAGCACCGGCGCCACCCCGGACACCATGGCCAGGTAGCTGAAGTAGCGCGGGACCTCCTGCTGCGAGAACCGGTCCGCGAGCACCGCCCGCGACAGCACCACGGCCGCGGCGCCGAGCAGACCCTGGAAGAAGCGGGCCGCGATCAGCACGCCGACCGACGGCGCCACCGCGCACAGCAGCGAGCACGCGATGTACCCGACGGTGCCGGCCAGGAGCGGTGTCCGCCTGCCGCGCGCGTCGCTGAGCGGTCCGATCAGCAGCTGACCGACCCCGAGACCCGACAGGAACGCGGTGAGGGTGAGCTGGACGGGGACGTCGCCGACCCCGAAATCCTGCGTCATCGCGGGCAGGCCGGGGATGTACATGTCGATCGACAGCGGCGCCGTCCCGGCCATCAGGCCCAGGATCCCGACCAGCAGGCGGCGCCTGCGGGGCGGGGGTGCGGCGGACGGCGGGCCGGGTACGGCCCGGATCGTGCCGTCTGTCACGGGATCTCCTGCTCTGCGACACCCGGACGCCCCCCGGTGCCTCGGCACCGGGGGGCGTCCGGATGGTGGGGAGGGCTCAGTTCGACGTGGTGTAGTCGAGCGTGTCGAAACTGATCTTCCGGTCGGCCGGGGGCACGTACTGGCCGATCGTGTCCTTGGTGACGAAGGTCGACTTCAGCACCGTGTTCTTCGGCGCCGCGTTGTTGAGGACCTCGTTGGCCAGCTTGACGAACAGCCAGCCCGCCTCGGGGTTGTTCGGGTCCCAGGTGCCGGTCAGGCGGCCTTCCCGGACCGCCTGCACGGCGTCGGCGTCACCGTTGGAGCCGGTCACGACCACCCCGTCGTTGCTCAGGTCGTAGACGGTCTTGCCCGCCGCGATGACGGCGGCCGAGGCGCCGAGCGCCGAGGCGTCGTTGTAGGCCCACACGCCGCTGACGTCCGGGTAGCGGGTGAGCAGGTCGGCCACGAGCTTCTGCGCGCCCGCCGCCTGGTCGGTGGTGTTCGAGACGTGGCTGACCACCGTGAGCCCGGCCGCGGAGGCCGCGTCGGTGAAGCACTTGACCACGGCGTCGATCGACGGGACGCCGTCGAGGCCCACGGTGATGACCTGGCCGCCGGGGTGGGCCTTGGCGTAGAGCGCGGCGGACTGCGCCATGGGCCCGCCGGGCGCGCACGTCGAGGACTCCTGCCAGAGGGTCGCCGAGATCCCGTCGCCCTCGGAGTTCACCCCGATGATCGGGATGCCCGCGTTCTGGGCCTGCTTGTAGATCCCGACCGTGGCACCCGGGTCGAGCGTCCAGGAGCCGATGACGTTCATCTGGCGCTGGATCATCGTGGTGATGTTCGAGATCTGGGTGCTGGGGTTGATGTTCGAGTCGTACATGGTGTAGTCCCAGCCGACCGACGCCGACGCCGCCTTGGCACCGGTGTCGAACTGCTGCTGGCCCGGCTGGGCGGCGACCGGCGCCGCGTAGCCGAACTTGGTTCCTGCCTTGAAGCTGCCGTCTCCCGAGGCCGCGGACGAGCCGCCGGACGGGGCGGCGGGCGCGGTCGACGGGCTGCTACAGGCCGTCAGTGCCAGCACCAGGGCGGCGCCGGCGGCGGCCGCTGCGGCAAGGGTTCGCTTCACGGGACTCTCTCCAGATCTCGGGGTCGGTCGGGACGGGTCGGTGGGGGAGCGGGGTGTCGCGGTCGGGTCGTGCGGTCGGGGGACCGCGGGGTCGGCTCGGGTCAGCCGACCTTGGTCGTGATGGCTCTGCGGCGCAGCCGGATCCCGCGGTCGCGCAGGACCCCGATCCCGACGGCGAGGATGAGGATGGCGCCGTTCACGGTGCCCTGCCAGAACGCCGGGATCTCGCTCAGCGTCATGCCGTTCTGGATCACGCCGAGGAACAGGACGCCGATCATCGTGCCGAGCACGCCGCCCTCGCCGCCGGTGAACGCGGTGCCGCCGATCAGGACGGCGGCGATCGCCGTCATCAGCAGGGTGGGGTCCGACGCCGCCGCGGCGCCGGTGAGCCTGCCCACGGACACCAGCCCGGCGAGCCCGGCGGCGAGACCGGCGATGAGGAACACGAACAGCACCATCATCGCGGTGTTGATGCCGTTGAGCCGCGCGGCCTCGGGGTTGGAGCCCATGGCGAACAGCGAGCGGCCGAAGGCGGTGTAGCGCAGCACGAACGCCGCGGCCAGGAGCACGACGGCGTCGAAGATCATGAGCACCGGGACCGGCCCGACGGTGCCGTTGACGAACTGGTAGACCGGGTCGAAACCGGGGGCGCCGTAGACGCTGATGGTCGCGCCCTTGTTCACGATCAGCGCGAAGCTGGCCAGGATCGACATGAACCCGAGCGTGACGACGATCATGGAGATCTTCACGTAGCTGATCAGGACGCCCTGCACCAGGCCGATCACCAGCCCCGCGAGGATCGGCGAGGCGATGGCGACCCAGGCCGGCATCCCGGCCTGCAGGGCGAGGCCGAGCACCATTCCGGTGGCGCTCAGCGCCGACGCGGAGGACAGGTCGAAGCCGCCGCCGATGATCACGAAGGTGGCGCCCAGCGCCAGCAGCAGGATCACGCTGTTCGACGCGACGATGTTGGTGATGTTGCCCCAGCTCAGGAACA
Source organism: Pseudonocardia sp. WMMC193 (assembly GCF_021728735.1). Taxonomy (NCBI): domain Bacteria; kingdom Bacillati; phylum Actinomycetota; class Actinomycetes; order Pseudonocardiales; family Pseudonocardiaceae; genus Pseudonocardia; species Pseudonocardia sp. WMMC193. The sequence goes on from NZ_JAKKDO010000003.1 coordinate 897,084, forward strand.
CCGGCTGGGTCAGCGCGAGGTACACGCAGACCGCCAGCAGCGCGACGACGACCCCGGTGAAGCGGCCGAGCGACAGGCGCGGCCTGCGCCGGGCGGGGGCGGCGTCCGCCGGAGGGGTCTCCGCGGAGAGGGTGGGATCGGAGTCCAGGAGAGTCATGACGATCCTTCTCGAGAGCGGCTGGGGTCAGGCGGCGGCGGTCTGCGGGCGGCCGGACACGGCGACGGCGGCGACGGTCTCCTCGTCGAGACCCTCGGCGTCGAACTCGGCGTGGACGCCGCCCCGGTGGAAGACGAGGACGCGGTCGGCGAGGCCGAGGATCTCGGGGAGCTCCGAGGAGATCAGGACGACCGCGGCGCCCGCGGTGACCTGTTCCTGCAGCAGCGCGTACACCTGGCTCTTCGAGCCGACGTCGATGCCGCGGGTCGGCTCGCTCAGGACGAAGACCGTGCACCCCCTGGCGAAGGTGCGGCCCAGGACCACCTTCTGCTGGTTGCCGCCGGACAGGGTGGAGATGCGGACGTTCTCGTTGGCGGCGACCACGCCGTAGCGCCGCATCCCGTCCCGCACGAGCGCGGCCTCGTCCCGGACCCGCAGCACGCCGAGGCGCGAGAGCGTGCCCCGCCACGCGAGCGCGAAGTTCTCGGCCACGCTGCGGTTGGGCAGGATCGCCTGGCCCTTGCGGTCGTCGGGGACGTAGCCGATCCCGCTGTCCACGGCCTGCCGCGGGTTGGTGATGGCGGCCTCCCGGCCCCCGACCTCGATGGTGCCCGCGGAGGGGATCGCGCCACCCAGGGCCATTCCGAGCTCGGCCTTGCCCGAGCCCACGAGGCCCGCGACACCCAGGATCTCCCCGCGGCGCACCTCGAACGAGGTGGGGAGCAGCGCACCGTCCAGGGTGTGCAGGTCGGTGACCTTGAGCGCGACGGCGTCCGGGGTGACGTCCCGGGTGCCGAAGTAGTCGTCGAGGTCGCGGCCGACCATCAGGCGCACCAGGGCGTCCTCCGGGGTCTCCGGCAGCGGGACGGTGCCCATCAGCCTGCCGTCCCGCAGCACCGACGCCACCGAGCAGGAGCGGTACAGCTCGGGCATGCGGTGCGAGATCATGAGCACCCCGACGCCGCGGTCCCGCTGCTCCTCGACGATCTCCAGGAGCCGGTCGGTCGCGGCCTCGGACAGCGAGCTCGTGGCCTCGTCGAGGATGAGCAGCCGGGCGTTGGTGGAGATCGCCCGCGCGATCTCGATCTCCTGCTGCAGCTCGAGGCTCAGATCGCGGACCGCCGTGCGCGGGTTCACGTGCACCCGGAGGTCGTCGAGGATCGCCTGGGCCTCCCGCACGCACCGGTCCCAGTCGACCGTGCCCCAGCGGGTCCGCGGCATGCGGCCGATGAAGATGTTCTCCGCCACCGACAACGTGGGCGCCAGGGTCAGCTCCTGGCTGATCGACACGATGCCCAGCGCGAGCGCCGTGGACGGCTTCGTGATCACGGTGGGCACGCCGTCGATCTCGACCGTGCCCGCGTCCGGCTGGTGGGTCCCGTTCACGATCTTGGCCAGCGTCGACTTCCCCGACCCGTTCTCCCCGGTCAGCGAGTGCACCTCGCCCGCCCGGATGTCGAGCGAGACGTCGTCGAGGGCGCGCACGCCGGGGAAGGACTTGGAGATCCCGGTGAGCCGGATGAACGGCGCCGTGCTGTCGGTCATCTCGTGTCCCCTCTCGTTCGGCGGCCGGGCGCGTCTCCCGAGTGGAAGACCCGTCCCAGGGGGACATCCTGAGTCGGTTCGCCCCGACCGTTCGCCGGTCGCGGTCCGGTGGCCGGACCTCCGAGGTGAGGGTTTGCGTGCTGGAAACAGCGTGTCGGTGATGTTTCCGCGCGGCGGTCGCTCAGGGTAGCTGGGCGGCCAGCCGCGCCGCCTGCTGCTTGATGGTGCGCTGGAGCTCGACGGCCTGCTCGGGACGGCTGGGCAGGGGCATCGCGAACGCGCCGACGACCGCGCCGTGGCGGTCGATCACGGGCACCCCGATCGAGCTCGCCCCCACGTGGACCTCCCGCCGCACCACCGCGTAGCCGGTCCGGCGGACGTCACGCAGCTGCAGCGCGAGCTTGGTGGGCGCGACCGTGCTGAACGGTGTGACCCCTCGCAGGGGACGCGCCACGACGGCGCGGAACAGCTCCGGCGGGCTGAACGCGAGGATGGCCTTGCCTGCCGCCGTGCAGTGCAGCGGCGCGCGGGTGCCGACGCCCATCCACCCCGTCGCCTCGTCGACCGTGCCCGAGATCTTGGCGACGCACCGGACGTCGAGCCCCTGGCGGACGGAGACGGTGACCGGCAGCCGGAACTGGGCGAACAGCTCGACGGCGAAGGGGTGACCGACCTCGCGGAGCGACTCGCGGGGCGTCACCAGCTGGCCCAGCTCGGCCATCCGCCTGCCGATGACGAACTTGCCCTCGATCCGGTCGATCACACCCCAGGCGAGCAGCTCGCCGGACAGCCGGTGCACCGTCGTCTTGGACACCCCGGCCTCGCGGGCGAGGGCCGTGAGGCCCAGCGGACCGTGCACGGCGATCGTCTCGACGACCTTGCGGATCTTGTCGACCACGGTCTCCGCGCCGGGGCTCGCGGCCTCGTCCGGTGCGGGCGCGGGCTGCGGTTCGGTCAGGGCGCGCGCCTGGGCGATCGAGATCATGGCGTCGGGCCGTGCGATGGGGGGAGTCACAGCCCGTGATCACCTCCGGGACGAGTCTCACCCGTTCAGATGTCGTCGGTGTGACCCGCTGGGGTCCGCACGTTTCGTCCTGTGCACCGGTGCCGCCCGGTTCGTCGGTTCCGGTGAGCGAACCGGGCACGTTGACCCCTCCCCGTGGAGGTCCGAAACCTACGGGGGTGGCGATCACCAGGACGCTCGACGCCCTCCGCCGACGCCGGCTCTCCGCCCGGGCGGCGGTCGCCGTCGCCTACGTGGCCAGCCTGCTCATGGCGGCGCTGGACACCCACGTCGTCAACATCATGCTGCCGACGCTGACGACCGAGCTGGACAGTCCGCTCTCCGCCGTGCAGTGGACCGTGCTGGCCTACCTGCTGGCCCTGGCGGTCGCCATGCCGGCGTCGGGGTGGCTCGCCACCCGCTTCGGCGACCGGAAGGTGTTCCAGGCGTCCCTGGGGGCCTTCACCCTGGCGAGCGGGCTGTGCGGGATCGCGCAGGACCTGCCGCAGCTCATCGGCCTGCGTGCGGTCCAGGGCGCGGCGGGCGGGCTGGTCATGACCGTCGCCACCTCGATGCTGTACCGCCTCTACCCGCCCGAACAGCGCGCCCGGCTCGTCCGGACGCTGCTGCTGCCCATCGCGGTCGGGCCCGCCCTCGCCCCGCCGCTGGGCGGGTTCCTGGTGGAGCACCTGTCGTGGCGGTGGGCGTTCCTGGTCAACCTCCCCGTCGGCCTGGCCACCATGGCGGTGATCGCCCTCGGTCTGCCGCGGGACCCGCCGGGCCGCCCGGGCCGCTTCGAGCTGGGCGGCTACCTCCTCGCCGGGATCGGGCTCGCGGCCGTCCTGCTGACCCTGACCCAGGGGCCGGTGTGGGGCTGGGCGTCCCCCGCCGTGCTGGTGCTCGCCGTGCTCGGCCCCGCGGCCCTGGCCGCGGCGGTGGCGGTGCAGCTGCGCAGCCGCGCGCCGCTGCTGGACCTGCGGCTGCTCGGCGCGCGGCTGTTCCGGCAGACCAACATCGCCACCGCGTTCCAGACGGCCACCTTCCTCGGCGGGATCCTGTTCATCACGCCGATCTTCCTGCAGGAACGGGCCGGGTCCTCCCCGCTGCAGGCCGGGCTGGTGATGGCGCTGGTCCCCGTGGGCGTGGTCCTGTCGTCCCAGACGGTGGGCAGGCGCTACCACGTCATCGGTCCGCGGCTGATGTCCGTCGTGGGTCTCGGGCTGCTGGGCGCGATCTGTCTGTGCCTGGCCGTCTTCGGGGGCGCGACCCCGCTGTGGGTGCTGTGCGCCCTGATGTTCCTGGCCGGGCTGACCAACGGCGGCGCGATGGTCGCCCTCCAGGCGTCGATGTTCGCCCAGGTCGGCCCCGAGCACATGGGATCGGCGTCCACCATCCTCAACGTCAACCGCCAGGTCGCCACCGCGATCGGCGTCGCCGCCGCGACGATCCTCATGACGACGCCCGCGGACAGCGGCTTCCGGCTGGCCTACCTGGCCACCGCGGTGTTCGCCTTCCTCGGGGCGCTGGCCTCGACCCGCATCCTGGACTCCGAGGCCGCCGACACCATGCGGGCGCCGACGGGGTGACCGGGAGCGGTCGGCACCCGGGACCGGAAGGGATCAGATGAGCTGGAGCCGCCTGGCCTGCACGATCGCCTGGACGCGGGTGTGCGCCCCGAGCTTCTCCATGAGGGCCTGGGTGTAGGACCGGACGGTGTTGACGGACAGGTGCAGCTCGGCGGCGACGTCCCGGGTGGTCATGCCCATCGCCATCAGGCGCAGCACCTCGACCTCCCGCGGGCGGATGCCGACCGGGGCCACGCCGCCCGCGTCGAGCAGGGAGCCCGCGCGTTCGAGCGCGGCGGCCACGGAGTCGTCGACGACGATGCCGCCACGGACCACCTCGTGCAGGGCACGGGCCAGGTCGAGGTCCAGCGAGCCCTTCAGCAGGATCCCGCCGACCCCCATGGCCAGGCAGCTCTGCAGGACCCCGGGGTCGTCGAACGCGGTGAGCATCACGACCTTGAGGCCGGGCTGCGCCTCCAGCAGCCCGAAGGCGACCTGGGCGCCGTCGAGGTCGCCCAGCCGGACGTCGAGCAGGACCACGTCGGGTTCGAGTCGGGCCGCGGCCTCGAGCGCCGCGCGCCCGGAATGGCTCTCGCCCACGACCTCGAAGAACGGGTCGTGGGAGAGGACGGTGCGGATCCCGGTCGCGACCAGCGGATGGTCGTCCACGATCAGCACGCGGGCGGTCACGCCGCGTTCCCCAGGGGCAGGCTGACCAGCAGGCCGGTGCCCCCGTCCTCGCCCGCCCGCAGGCTGAGCTCCCCGCCCGCGGCGCGCACCCGCTGGTGCAGCCCGGGGATGCCCAGGCCGCGGGCCTTGCCCGGGAGCGGGGTGATCGCCGGGACCCGGCTCAGGCCGCGGCCGTCGTCCTGGATCAGGACGGCGACGTCGAGCGGGCGGTAGGTGAGCGTGACCGAGACGGTGGAGGCCCGGGCGTGGCGCTCCACGTTGTGGAGGCCCTCGCGGACCACGGCGACGATGGTGTCGTCGACGAGGTCACTGGTCTCCACGGGCGCGCCGAGGACGATCGCCTCGGCCGCGATCCCCGAGCGCCGCGAGAAGGACGCGACGTCTCGCCGCAGCGTCACCGGCAGCGCCTCCCCGGGAGGCAGCAGGGTGTGCATGGCCTGGCGCAGCACCGCCGAGGCCTGGGCGGCCTCGAACTCGATCCGCTCGGTGCCCGCGGCCACCCCGGCCGGGTCCAGCGCCCCCGACGCCGCACGTTCGCGCAGGTCCTGGGCCGTGAGGCTGATCGTGAACAGCATCTGCCCGGCGGTGTCGTGCAGGTGCTGGGCGATGCGGGCCCGTTCCTCCTGCACCGCGATCTCGCCCGCGCGGGCCGCCGTGATCGCCGTGACCATCAACGGTGCCAGCGAGGCGGCGAACTCCCAGAGCAGCTCGGGCACCCGGGTGTCGAACGGCGTGTCGGCGGTACGGGCCACGAACAGGCAGCCCAGGGTGGCGCCGCCGAACTCGATCGGGCACGCCATCGTCCGGCGGACCCCCGCCCGGGCGGCGACGCGGAGCAGCGGGTCGTCCCCGACCGCGGCGAGTAGCGCCTGGTCGAGCTCGGCCGCCGGGGTGTCCTCCAGCCGCACGGGACCGTCCGCGTCGAGCACCACGGCCGGGGTGTCGTCGAGCCGCACGGCCAGCCAGCCGAGGCCCTCGCCGCGGCGGCTGTCCGGGATGGTCCGCGGCACCGCGAGCCCCTCCGCGGAGCACACGGTGAGCAGGTCCGGGTGCTCGCACACGGAGATCACGGCGACGTCCTCGCCCACCAGCCCGCGCAGCTGCCTGCACGCCCGCGACACCAGTGCGTCCAGGTCGACCAGGCCCGCCAGCCCGCGCGCCGCCGCGACGAGCCGGCGGACGTCGTCGATCGACTTCACCGTGTAGCACATCTCAGCGGTGCCTCCCGCCCGTCAGTGGGGCCCCGGGCCGCGTCTCCACGACGACCTCGTCCCCTGCGGCCCAGCCTTCCCCACCGAGGGGGGACCGCACCACTCCCGACGCCCGCATCAGCGAGGTCAGCGCGCCCGCCCCCCGCGGGAGGGGGCTCGCGGCCCCGTCGTGCACCGACACCAGGACCTCCTCGTCGGTGTGGGCCGCGGACGCGACCGCGCGGGTGAGGACGGCGGTGACGGTGGGGCCGGGCCGCCGCGCCGTGCCCTCGACGCGGTCCAGTGCCGCCTCGGCGAAGTCCCGGGTGATCCGGGCCGCGGCCACCGGGTAGCCGGGCACCCCGACCAGCGGCACCGGGGCTTCCGTCCCCGCGGTGCCCAGCAGCACGGGGTGCCCGGGTCGCAGCGGCAGGTGGTGGACACAGACCGCGCCCACCGCCCGGACCACGGCGGCGGTGTGGTCGTCCCGGCCCGCGCTGGACCCGGCGATGACCAGTACGAGGTCCGCCCGGTCCGCCGCCGCGCGCACCACGGCGGCCAACCGCTCCGGGACGTCGGGCACGATGGCCGTGCGCTCCACGACGGCGCCGCGGCGGGCCAGCGTGGCCGCGATCAGGACCGAGTTGCTGTCGACGATCTCCCCGCGCCGCGGGCGGGTGCCCGCCTCGCGGATCTCGTCGCCGGTCGGGATCACCACGACGCGCGGCGCGCGGGTCACCTCGACGGTCGCGTGGCCCGCGGACGCCAGCACGGCCAGGTCCACCGGCCGCAGCCGGTGCCCCGCCGGGAGCAGCAGCTCGCCCGCCGCCACGTCCTCCCCGGCCCGGCGGACGTGCCTGCCCGGTGTCGGCGGCTCGGACAGCCCGACCAGCCCGACCAGCCCGACCAGGTCGCCCGGGCCGCGGTCCAGGAGCTCGCGGGGGACGACGGCGTCTCGGCCGGGCGGGATCGGGTCGCCGGTGTCGACGACGTCGAACGCGCCCGGTGCCAGCCATCCCGTCGGGGTGTCGGCGCAGGTCACGGCGATGCCGTCCATCGCGGCGAGGTCGTGCGCGGGGTTCGCGACCCGTGCCCGCACCGGCCCGGCCAGGACCCGCCCGTCGGCGGCGAGCAGCGGGAGCCGCTCACCCCCGCCGCCGCGCGGACGCCAGGCGGCGAACCACCGGCGGACGGCCTCGGCGGCGTCGAGCGGGGCGGGTCCGGTGCAGGGGTCGGTGCGGGCGGCGGTCACGCGCCGCTGACCACGAACAGCTTCTGGAACGGCTCGCGCACGGTCCAGGTCGACTCGGTGCCCTTGACGAACGAGGCGATGTCGCCCGCCTTCAGCGTCACCAGGGTGCCGTCGGCGAGCTCGATGTCGAGCACCCCGCCGAGCACGTGGATGGTCTCGTCCGCGGCGAACGGGTACGGGAACGTGCGGGGCTCGCAGCGCCACAGGCCGACGGCGAGGGTGGTGTCGTCGGCGCCGCCGTTGCGGATCCAGTGCACCTCGCCGATGGCCTCGTCGCCGACCAGGAAGGGCTCGTACTCCTCGGCCGCCACGGTCGAGGGGTGGTGGGTGGTCAGGTTCGCGGTCACGGTCTTGTCCTCGAGGGGTCGAGCGGTGTCAGGCGGAGCGGACGTCGACGGACGCCGCCGAGTAGCGCGGGCCGCGGCCCAGGTCGTTGAGGTCGCCGGAGATCAGCGCGGCCGGGCTGGAGCCGCCGTTCCGCCAGAAGCCGTACGGGGCGACGGCCACACCGGGCAGGACGCTGTCGTCCACCCGCACGGTCGCGCGGAAGCAGCCGAGCTCGTTGAACACCTCGGCGGTCCCGCCCTCGACCAGGCCGCGGCGCTCCGCCTCCTCCGGGTGCAGGGTCACGTGCTGGCCCTGCTCGGCGGTGAGCTGCCGGTCCATGTTGGCGTACTGCGAGCTGATGAAGCTGTGCCCGCGCGGGGTGATCATCTTCAGCGGGTACCGCGGGTCGACCTCCTCCGGCACGAAGTCCGGGACCGCGGGGCTGGGGGTGTCGCCCTGCCGCTCGGTGTAGCCCTGGCGGAACACCGGCACCACGTCGTCGGTGTCCCCGGGGACGGCGAACTCGACCTTGGTCGACGGCGTGGCGAAGCCGCCCTCGGCGAACGGGGCCTCGTCCGGGCCGGGCAGCGCCAGCCGCGCCCAGCCCGACTTCTTCAGGCCCTCGAGGGTGATGCCGGTCATCGCGGGTGCGTCCCAGTCGAGACACTGCTCGGCGAGCTCCTGGTCCGTCATCGAGAACCAGGGGTCGTCGTCGAAGCCCATGCCCGCGGCCAGCCTGCGGAACATCTCGACGTTCGACACCGCCTCGCCGAGCGGCTCGATGGCCGGGTTGTTCGCCGAGATGTAGAGGTGGCCCCACGAGAACATCACGTCGAAGTGCTCGAGGATCGTGGTGGCGGGCAGCACGATGTCCGCGTAGCGCGCGGTGTCGGTGAGGAAGTGGTCGCTGACCACGGTGAACAGGTCCTCGCGTTGCAGGCCGGCGAGGGTCTTGTTCTGCTCCGGCACGGTGATCACCGGGTTGGCGTTGCAGACCATCAGGCCCATGATCGGCGGGTCCAGCTCCAGCTCGCCGGTCAGCGCGCGGCCGAGCTGCAGCGCGTTGATCGTGCGGGTGCCGGGCTTGATCAGGTCCGTGCGGGAGAGCCGGTCGAAGTTCACCGGGAACGAGAACAGCGTGAGGTCGTGGGTGCCGCCGCCCGGGTGGCGCCACGCCCCGACGAGCGCGGGCAGGCTGAAGATCGCCCGGAAGGCCTGGCCGCCCTGGGGGTGGTTCTCCACGGCGGTGCCCACGCGCAGCGCGGCGGGCCGGCTGGTGGCGAACTCCCGCGCGAGGGTGCGCACGTCCTCGGCGGGGATGCCGGTGACGGCCTCCACGCGCTCGGGCGAGAACGTCGCCGCCTTGGCCGCCAGCTCCGCGAACCCGGTGGTGTGGGCGTCGATGTAGTCCTGGTCCTGCAGGCCCTCGGAGATGATCACGTTCATCATCCCGAGCGCCAGCGCGCCGTCGGTGCCGGGCTTGATCCGGATGTGCCAGTCGGCGACCTTCGCGGTCCGGCTGCGGTACGGGTCGATGACGACCAGCTTGGCCCCGGCCTTGCGCGCCTGGGCCACGAACGGCCACAGGTGCAGGTTCGACGTCAGCATGTTGTGGCCCCACACCACGATGTACCTCGCGTGCACGATCCCCTCGGGGTCCGTGACGGCGGGGCCGACGGTGCGCAGGTACGCGGCACCGCGGGTGGAGGTGCAGAAGGTGCGCTCGGTGATCGAGGCGCCGAGGCGGTGCATGAACGGGTCCATCACGTTCAGCCCGTTGAGGATGCCCTGGTTGCCCAGGTAGCTCGTGGGCATGATCGCCTCGCCGCCGTACTCCTCGACGATCGAGGTGAAGCGGGCCGAGATCTCGGCCACGGCCTCGTCCCAGCTGATGCGCGTGAACTCGCCGGAGCCCTTGGGGCCGGTGCGCCGCAGCGGGTACAGCACGCGGTCGGGGTGGTAGGCGCGCTTCTCGTAGTCGTTGACCTTCGCGCAGAGCCCGCCGCGGGTGAACGGGTGGTCGGGGTCGCCCCGCACGCCGGTGACGGTGTCGCCCTCGACGGTCACGAGGATCGCGCAGGTGTCCGGACAGTCGTGGGCGCAGGCGGCCCGCACGACCCGGGTCGCCGTGACGTCCTCGACGGGCAGTGCGACAGGTGTGGTGGTCATGTCGGCGCATCTCCTAGCCGGCTCGGTGCCCGAACGGTGGCGCCGACGCTAAAGCCGCCCGGCCCGCCCGAGGCACCTGCAAACGCAGGTTCTCGGCGCGCGATTCCAGAATGCGTTACAACAAAGTTTCGCCAATGTTTCCGCAGGTCCACTCGCCTTTCCTTGGAATCCTCCGCATTTGCAGGTGTGCTCGCCGCGCCCCGTTCCGGCACCGTTGCCTGCGCAATCGTCCGTCGAGGAGTGGGAGGCCGATCCGATGCACCTGGCCGTCGTGGGCTCGGGCCCGTCCGGGCTGTTCGCCGCCAAGGAGGCGCTGCGCGACCCGGCCGTGGCCGTGGACGTCATCGAGCGGCTGCCCACCCCGTTCGGACTCGTCCGCTACGGGGTGGCCCCGGACCACCACCGCGTCCGCGCGGTCACCGGGACCCTCGGCGCGGTGTTCGACGACCCCCGCGCGCGGTTCCTGGGCAACGTCACCGTCGGCCGCGACGTCTCGCCGGTCGACCTGCGCCGGGCGTACGACGCCGTGGTGGTCGCCACCGGTGCCCCGCACGCCCGCCGGTTGGGCGTCCCCGGCGAGGACCTGCCCGGCAGCTACGCCGCGGGCGACCTCGTGTCCTGGTACAACGGCCACCCGGAGGCCGGGAACCCGTTCGGCGTCGCGGCCCGCGAGGTCGCCGTGATCGGGGCGGGCAACGTCGCCCTCGACATCGCCCGCGTGCTGCTCAAGGGGGGCGCGGGCCTGGCGGACACCGATGTGCCCGACGCGGTCCGGGCGGCCCTGGACGAGCGCCCCGTCGAGCGGGTGCACGTCGTGGCCCGCCGGGGCCTGTCCGACGTCCGGTTCTCCCTCCCCGAACTGCTCGAACTCGACCGCCTCCCGGGGGTCGAACCGGTCGTGGACCCGACCGCGCTGCCCGCCGAGCCCTCGCCCGACCGCGTCACCGAGGCCCGCAACGCGGTGTTCCGCACCTGGGCCGCGCCGGGACGGACCGGGCGGCTGCGCCTGCACGTCCACCGCCGCCCCGTCGCCGTGCTGGGCGCGGACCGGGTCACCGGCCTGCGCCTGGCGGGGCCCGACGGCGCGCAGGCGGAACTGGGCGTGCAGGCGGTCGTGCGCGCCGTCGGCTACCACGCCGAGGCGCTGCCCGGCCTTCCGTTCGACGCCGACCGCGGGCTGGTCCCGCACGAGGGCGGGCGCGCCGACCGCGGGCTGTACGTCACCGGATGGCTCAAGCGCGGGCCCAGCGGCGTGATCGGCGCGAACAAGGCCTGCGCGCTGCAGACGGTCCGCACCCTCCTCGCCGATGCGGCGGCGGGGCGGCTCGACGCCCCGGAGCCCGGCCTGCGCGAGCGGCTCGTCGCCGGGCTCGCCGATCGGGCGGACCGCCTCCGCAGGCCGGTCGGCTGGGCGGGGTGGACCGCCATCGACCGGGCCGAGATCGCGCTCGGCACCCGCGGCGGCCGGGCCCGCACCAAGATCACCGAGCTGCGCGAGCTCCTCGAGCTCGCCACCACCACCGACTGAACGGGAGACGACCGATGCCCTACGTCATCACCGACGCCTGCGTGGACGTCATGGACCGGACGTGCGTGGACCAGTGCCCCGTCGAGTGCATCCGGCCCGGCGAACGGATGCTCTACATCGACCCGGACCTGTGCATCGACTGCGGCGCCTGCGAGCCCGTCTGCCCGCAGGGCGCGATCCACCTCGCCGACGCCCTGCCGCCCGCACTGCAGCGGTTCCGCACGATCAACGCCGAGTTCTTCACCGGACCCGGCGGCGACCACCCCGACGTGGCGGCGCTGCCCTCCCGATGAGACCGACCCCGGCGCCCGCCGGCACCGGGGAGCGGTGCCGGCGGGCGCCGGGGTCGTCGCGGTGGTCCGGCTACCGGTGCGGCTACTGGTTCGTGTCGGCCGGGAGGTCGAGCCAGGTCTTCACGATGGCGGCGAAGTCCTGCGGGCGCTCCTCCTCCATGTGGTGGCCGCCCTGGTCCATGAGGAACACGTCGCCGTAGGGGACGGCGTCGGCGATGGACAGCGCGTAGGCCGGGGTGGCGAAGACGTCGTACCGGCCCCACAGCACCAGCACGCGGCGCTTGACCTCGGCGAGCAGCGGCTCCAGGTCCTCGGGGTCACCCGCGTGGATGCCACGGCCCCAGGTCGAGGCCGGGCCGGGCTGCTGCAGGTAGTGCCAGCGCAGGTCCAGCGTCGTCTCGTTCACCGCGGCCGGGTCCCAGTACTCGAGCTTCACCATGATCTCGCGGATCTTCTCCCGGGTCGGGCCCTCCCCGGTGGTGAAGCCCGCGACCAGCTGCGCGGTCAGGGCGGCGAGCTCGGGGGTGCGCCCGCCGCGTCCGCGGTGCATCGGCTCGCTGCCGCTGAGCACCACCTTGCGCACCAGGTGGGAGTACTCGGCCGCCAGCACCAGAGCCACCGAGCCGCCCTGGGAGTTGCAGACGAAGTCCGCGTTCTCGATCCCGAGGTTCTCCAGCGCGGCGGCCACGTGCTTCGCGTGGAACGCCCACTTCGCGGGCGGGTACTCCACGGCGCTCGAGTACCCGTAGTTGAGCATGTCCACCAGCACGCACCGGCGGTCGTCGAAGTAGGGGATCGCCACCCCGAAGTCGGTCCAGGAGGTGCAGCCGGGGCCGCCGCCGTGCAGGAAGACGGTGGGGCGCCCGCCCTCGCCGACCTCGGAGACGAACAGCTGGTGGTCGCCTGCGGGGACGAGCCGCCCGGGCGGGGCGCCGAGCTCCTCGGCACCGGTGGTCGTGGTCGATGCGGTCATCGGACTCCTCGTGCTCTGCGGGGAAGGGGAGATCAGCTCGGCTGCTTCGGGTAGCCGTCGAGGAACGACAGCACGTGCGCCGCGTACTCGGCGGGCTTCTCGAACGGGACCCAGTGCCCGGTGTCGCGCAGCACCACCAGCCGCGAGTGGCGCGTCAGGTTGAGGGCGTTGATCCCGATCTCGAACGTGCACATCCGGTCGTTGCGACCCCAGACGATCAGGGTCTCGGCCTCGAGCTCGGCCATCTCGGGGGCGTGGTCGTGGGGTGTGGAGTAGCTCTCCGCGGACGCCGCCAGGATGTCGGGGCGGGACAGGTAGGTGTCCCGGACGTACGCGACGAGCTCCGGGGTGACCAGGGCCGGGTCGTCGATGTGCACCTTGAGGTAGCGCTCGAAGTTCCGCTCGCTCGGGTCCTCGATCACCTCGAGGGTGGCGCGCAGGCCCTCCTCGGGCTCGATCGCCATCAGGTACTCGTTGCGGTAGCCGCGGTTGGTCCCGACGTGGCCCGCGCCCCACACGAGCTTCTTGGTCCGCTCGGGATAGGTGTAGGCGAAGGCGAACGCCGTCTGGCCGCCCTGGGAGTTGCCCACGACGTCCACGCGGTCGATGCCGATCGCGTCGAGCAGCCCCTTCGCCTGCCGGGCGTGCAGCCCGTGGATCTGCTCACGGAAGACGCGCGGCCCGCTCCCGCCGTAGTTCACCAGGTCCATCAGGATGCAGCGGTACCGCGCGGCGAAGTACGGCACGACCTTGTGCCAGGTGATCCAGGCGTTCGATCCCGGACCGTAGCTGTGCAGGAACAGGATCGGCTCACCCTCGCCGATGTCGTGGTAGTGCATCGGCGTGCCGTCGACCACCACCGTCCGGCCCGCCGACTCCTCGGTCAGGCCGTCGCTGGTGACGAACGCCGCTCGCGAACTCATGCGCTGCTCCTCCTGGGGGCTCGTGGTGCGAGCGTAGAGACGCCACCCGCCCCCGACGGCCTGCGCCGGTCCGCTGAGGAGAACGCCCGGCCAAGTTCCGCCGCGCCGGTTCGCTGGGCAGACCACGGGGCTGGGCGGGCGCCGCCGGAGGGTCGAGCCTGGTGACGACGACCGGCCGCGGAGCAGAGGAGGACCACCCGTGCAGTACGCCACCGTGGGCGCGTCGGGGATCGAGGTGTCCCGCATCGCGCTCGGGACGGCCACCTTCGGGCTCTCGCCGCGCGAGGACGACGTGGCCGCCCTCGTCGGGGCCGCGCGCGACCTGGGTGTGACCTGCTTCGACACCGCGAACTCCTACGGGAACCAGCCGGGCTACGACTGGCCCGGGGTCACGCGCAGGCAGGACCGGGCCTCCTCGGAGGAGCTGCTGGGTCGCGCGCTGCGCGGAGCCGGGGACGAGGTCGTGGTGGCGACCAAGGTCGGCGAGCCGGTGGGGGAGGGCCGCCCGACGAGCGAGTGGCGGGGCCTGCTGACCCGGGCGCACGTCGAGGAGCAGTCGGCGGTCAGCCGCGCGCGGCTGGGGCGCGAGCGGATCGACCTCTACTACGCCCACCTGCCGGACCCGCGGACGCCGCTGGAGGAGACGGTGTCGGTGTTCAGCGACCTCGTCGACCGCGGCGACATCGGGGCCTGGGGCCTCTCCAACTACACCGGCGAGCAGACGGCCGAGGTGCTGGCCACGGCGGCGGCCCTCGGGGCGCACCCGCCGGTCGTCCATCAGCCGCGCTACCACCTCGCGGACCGCGCGGTCGAGCGCGATCTCGTCCCCGTGCTGCACCGGGCCGGGATGGGGCTTGCGGCGTACAGCCCGCTGGGCATGGGGTTGCTCGCCGGCCGCGCGGCGGCCGAACGGCGCTGGGCCGGGCACGCCCGGTGGGGCGGGAGCGGGTTCTCCGCCGCCGAGGTCGAGGCCGCGGGGCGCTTCGAGGCCGCCGCGGCGTCCGTCGGGCTGCCCGCGGCCCAGGCGGCGATCGCGTGGCTGCTCGACCGGCAGGCCGTGACGACCGTCGTCGTCGGCGCGACGTCGGAGAAGCACCTGCGGCTCGCCTGCGCGGCCGCGGACGTCGAGCTGGACGACGCCGGACGGTCGGTCCTCGACGCCGTCGACCTCGGGACGCCCGCCCGGGTGGCGGGCGCCTGACCCCGGGTCAGCGGCGGCGGGCGCGGCGCCGGGGGGCGGCCCCCGCCGGGCGGGGGCGCTCGGCGGCGGGAGCCTGCCGCGGCGTGCGGGAGCTGTGCGCGGTGCGGCCGCGCACGATCCCGATGAACTCCTCCATCAGCTCGGTGTTCTCGGCGTCCGGCCAGGTCAGGACCACGCTCGACCCGGGGGCGTCGGTCAGCGGCCGGTAGGTCAGGTCGCGGCGGTGGTGCAGGCGGGCGAGGGACTGGGGCAGCGCCAGCACACCCATGCCCGCGGCGACCAGCTCGACGGCCTCGGCCGTCGTCGGCGGGGTGTAGGCCGCCGCCCGGCCCGGACGGCCGCCCGGCCAGTCCAGGGTGTCGTCCTGCGGGTGGAGCAGGGTCTCGTCCGCCAGGTCGGCGAGCACGGCCTCCTCGGCCGCGGTGAGCAGGTGGTCCTTCGGCACGACGGCCACGGTGGTCTCGGTGTACAGCGGGATCGCGTGCAGCCCGGCCCGGTCGATGGGGAGCCGGACCAGCGCCGCGTCGATCGTGCCGGCACGGACCAGCTCCACCGCCTCGTCCGTGCTGCCCGCGACCAGCTCCAGCGGGACCCGGGGCCTGCGCTCCGCCCAGATCCGCGCCCACTTCCCGGGGGTGACGCCGGGGACGTAGCCGAGCCGGAACGTCGCGGCGGGGGTCGGCTCGGTCACCGGGCCAGGGTAGAGCCTCGATACCCTGGGCCCATGACGCGGCAGAGGGCGACCCAGACCATGAAGGCCGCGACGGCGGCGAAGAAGCTCGGCGTCCTCCTCGACGCGACCCCCGCCGAGTTCCGGGACGGGGTGGTCTCGCGGGACGAGCTGGACGCCCTGCAGGCCGATCCGCCGCAGTGGCTGCGTGAGCTGCGGCGCGACGGTCCGCACCCCCGGCAGGTGGTCGCGGACCGGTTGGGCGTGTCCATCTCCGGGCTGGCCCGCGCCGAGATCACCGAGCCGCTGACCACCGCGCAGATCGCGGCCCTGAAGGAGGAGCAGCCGGAGTGGCTGCGCCGCGAGCGCAGCACCCGGGCCGAGTCCCAGCGCGCCGAGGCGCGCGCGCAGGCCGAGCGCTCCGGCCGGGCCCGGTAGCGGCGTCGGTCCCGGCGGCCCGTCCCCGGACTCAGCCGGTCCGGCCCGCGAGGATCGCGGCCCCGTCCCCGCCGAGCTCCGCGACGGCGCCGGCGCGACCGGCGAGCGCCATCAGCAGCGGCTCCGCGGGGCCTTCGACGAGCGGCCCGCGGCCGGTGCTCCAGTCCAGGTCGGTGGCCCGCAGGGTCAGGCCCTTGATCCGCTGTCGGGCCCCGATCGGGGGCGCGGTCCGCGCGAAGTCCAGGACGACCCGCAGCCGGTCCGCCGGGATCTCGCGGGGCCTGCCGAACGATCGCCGGATGTCCTGGTGGTGGATCAGGCCGTCGGTCAGCGCGATGCGACCACCGAAGGCGGCCGTGAGCCCCCGGGGGTCGAGCCGGTTGCGCACCAGCTCGAGCAGCTCGTCCGGGGCGCGGTGGCGCAGGGCGGCGATGCCGATCTCGTTCGCCGTGGCCCCACCCCTGGCCAACCTGCGCACCAGCGCGAGCGGACTCAGGTCCTCGTAGCTGACCAGGTGCGCCACGACGTCTCGGACCGCCCACCCCGCACACAGGGTCGGCGCGTCCCAGTCCGCGGGCGACAGGGTGCCCAGGAACTCCGCGAGGGCCGCCCGCTCCGCGCGGGCCATCGTCCGGCAGTCGGGCTCGGCGGCGGGCATCGCGCCACGCTACCGCGCCGCCGCCCGCCGCCGCCGCCGCCCGCCGCCGGTGCTCAGCGCGGGGTGCGGTGGTCCTTGAGCCGCTGCAGCTTCCCGACCGAGCGCTCCAGCGAGTCCGGGTCCACGACCTCGCAGGTCACCGTCACCCCGACGGTGTCCTTGACCGCCGTGACCAGCTCGGCCGCGGCGGCCGCCCGGCGCGGCGCCGGGGTGTCCGCCCGCGCCTCGACCCGCACGGTGAGCGCATCCATCCGCCCCTCGGTGGTGAGCTCGAGCTGGAAGTGCGGGGCGAACCCCGCGGTGCGCAGCACGATCTCCTCGATCTGGGTCGGGAAGAGGTTCACCCCGCGCAGGATGATCATGTCGTCGCTGCGGCCGGTGATCTTCTGCATGCGCCGCATCGCGGGCCGCGCGGTGCCGGGCAGCAGCCGGGTCAGGTCGCGGGTGCGGTAGCGGATGATCGGCAGGGCCTGCTTGGTCAGCGAGGTGAACACGAGCTCGCCCTCCTCGCCGTCCGCGAGCACCGTCCCGTCCAGCGGGTCGATCACCTCGGGCAGGAAGTGGTCCTCCCAGATGTGCAGCCCGTCCTTGGTCTCCACGCACTCCTGCGCCACCCCGGGGCCCATGACCTCGGACAGGCCGTAGATGTCCACGGCGTGGATGTCCATGCGCTCCTCGATCTCGGCGCGCATCTGCTCGGTCCACGGCTCCGCGCCGAAGATCCCGACCCGCAGCGAGGTCGCGCGGGGGTCGAGGCCCTGGCGCTCGAACTCGTCGAGCAGGGTGAGCATGTAGCTGGGGGTCAGCATGATGACGTCCGGCAGGAAGTCCGTGATCAGCTGGACCTGGCGCGGGGTCATCCCGCCGGACACGGGGATGGCCGTGGCCCCCAGGCGCTCGATGCCGTAGTGGGCGCCGAGGCCGCCGGTGAACAGGCCGTAGCCGTAGGCGTTGTGCACCTTGTGCCCGGGCCGCCCGCCCGCGGCGCGGATCGAGCGGGCGATCAGGCCCGCCCAGGTGTCGATGTCCCGGGCGGTGTAGCCGACGACCGTGGGGCGACCGGTGGTCCCGGAGGAGGCGTGGATGCGCCGGACCTCGGACTGCGGCACCGCGAACATGCCGAAGGGGTAGTTCTCCCGCAGGTCGGCCTTGCTCGTGGTGGGGAACTTCGCGATGTCCGACAGCGACCGGCAGTCCGCCGGGTGGACGCCCGCCTCGTCGAACGCCTTGCGGTAGTGCGGCACGTTCTCGTAGGCGTGCGCGAGCGTCCACTGCAGACGTTCGAGCTGCAGGGCCCGCAGCTCGTCGGTGGACATCCGCTCCGCGTCGTCGAGCAGGTCGGGCGGCGGGGCCTGGCCGAGGCGGGTCACTGCTTCGCCACCAGGGTCAGCACGTCGTACCGCGCGACGGACTCGCCGTCCTGGCGCGTGACGTCCGCGTCCCAGCGCACCTCGCCGTACCCGGCGGAGTCCCGCGGGGTCAGCTGCTTGCAGGTGAGGGTGACCGTGAGCTCGTCGCCGAACTTCACCGGGGTGAGGAACCGCAGGTCGTCCACGCCGAAGTTGGCCAGCACGGGACCGGGGTCCGGGTCGACGAACAGGCCCGCCGCGAGCGAGACGATCAGGTACCCGTGGGCGACGCGCTCGCCGAACAGCGGGTTCGCCGCGGCGGCCGCGGCGTCCATGTGGGCGTAGAAGGTGTCCCCGGTGAACTCGGCGAAGTGCTCCACGTCCTCCTGGGTGACCCGGCGCGGCCCGGCGACCAGCGTGTCGCCCGGCCGCAGCTCCTCGAGGTGCTTGCGGAAGGGGTGCACGTCCGACTGGACGCGCGCGGCGCCCGCGACCCAGCGGCCGGTGATCGCGGTGAGCGAGTCCGGGTCGGCCTGGATCGCCGTGCGCTGCATGTGGTGCAGCACGCCGCGGATGCCGCCCAGCTCCTCGCCGCCGCCCGCGCGGCCGGGGCCGCCGTGGACGAGCTGGGGCAGGGGGGAGCCGTGGCCGGTGGACTCCGTCGCGTCCGCGCGGTTGAGCACGAGGAGCCTGCCGTGGAAGGGCGCGGTGCCGAGCACGACCTCGCGCACGAACGCCGGGTCCTCGCTGACGATCGAGCCTGCGAGCGAGCCCTGCCCGCGGGCGGCGTAGTCGATCAGCTGGGCGGTGCCCTCGTACGGCAGGATCGTCGAGACCGGCCCGAAGGCCTCGACCTCGTGCGGCTCGGCGCGTTCCGGGTCCCCGACCAGCAGGATCGGGCCGAGGTGGGCGCCGGGTCCGTCGGCGTCGGGGTCGCCGAAGACGATCCGGCCCGCCGCGGTGAGCGCCTTGATGCTGCGCCGCACCTCCTCGCGCTGGTCCAGGCTCGCCAGCGCGCCCATGCCGTCGACCTGCGCCAGCGCGGCGGTCGTCGCCGCGACGACCTCGTCCACCCGGTCCGCGGGGACGAACGCGCGGCGGATCGCGGTGCACTTCTGCCCGGCCTTCACGGTCATCTCGGCGACCAGGCCCCGCACGAACAGGTCGAGGTCCCCGTCCGGCCCCAGGACGGAGAAGTTGAGCGAGTCGGCCTCGGCGGAGAAGCGCACGGAGTTCCGCACGATCGCCGGGTGCGCTCGCAGGGTCTGCGCCGTGGCGGCCGAGCCGGTGAAGGACACCAGGTCCTGGCCGGTCAGGTGGTCGAAGGTGTCCCCGAGCGACCCCGCCACGAACTGCAGCGTGCCCTCCGGCAGCAGCCCGGAGTCGATGATCAGCTCGACCAGCTTCGCCGTGAGGAAGGCGGTGGGGCTCGCCGGCTTGACCAGCGAGGGCACGCCGGCCAGGAAGGCGGGCGCGAACTTCTCCAGCGGGCCCCAGACGGGGAAGTTGAACGCGTTGACCTGCACCGCGACCCCGTGCAGCGGCACGCACAGGTGCTGGCCGACGAAGGTGCCGCCGCGGCTCAGCGGCTCCACGGCGCCCTCGACGTAGACGGTGTCGTTCGGCAGCTCCCGCTTGGCCTTGCTCGCGTAGGCGAGCAGGACGCCGATGCCGCCGTCGACGTCGAACTTCGAGTCGGCCAGGGTGGCGCCGGTCCGCGCCGAGACCGCGTACAGCTCCTCGCGGTGCTCGCGCAGGTGCCCGGCGAGGGCCTTCAGCAGCGCGGCGCGCTGGTGGAACGTGAGCGCGCGCAGCGCCGGGCCGCCGACCTCGCGGCCGTGGGCCAGCGCGGCGGCGAAGTCGACGCCCGCGGAGGAGATGCGGGCGATCTCCTCGCCGGTGGTCGCGTCGTACAGCGGGCGGGCGGGATGCCCCGGGGAGTCCGGTGCGGTGTGCCAGGCGCCGGAGACGTAGCTCCGCAGCGTGGTGGTGCTCATGCGGCCCCTCGATCGGTGTCTGCGTCGGCGAACGATCGTTCGGTTGCAGGCGAGGCTAGCAGCCGACGGTCACGACGGCCAGACCCGCTTGCATGACCTTGAAACGTGAGGCATCATCAGACGAACGAACATTCGGTTCCGGCAGTACCGAACCGGGAGGGGCCCGATGAGCGCGACCCACCACGACGTCCGTGAACCCGACCTCGAGGCGGTGTTCCAGGCCACGATCGATGCCGACCAGCGCATCGAGCCGCGGGACTGGATGCCGGACGACTACCGCAGGACGCTGATCCGCCAGATCGCCCAGCACGCGCACTCCGAGATCATCGGGATGCAGCCGGAGGGGAACTGGATCACCCGGGCGCCGTCGTTGCGGCGCAAGGCGATCCTGCTGGCCAAGGTGCAGGACGAGGCCGGGCACGGGATGTACCTGTACGCGGCGGCCGAGACCCTCGGCGTGGACCGCGAGGAGCTGACCGAGAAGCTCATCAGCGCCACACAGAAGTACTCGTCGATCTTCAACTACCCCACGCTGTCCTACGCGGACGTCGGCGTCATCGGCTGGCTGGTCGACGGTGCGGCGATCTGCAACCAGGTCCCGCTCTGCCGCTGCTCCTACGGGCCCTACGCCCGGGCGATGGTGCGGATCTGCAAGGAGGAGTCCTTCCACCAGCGGCAGGGCTACGAGCTGCTGCTGGCGATGGTGAACGGCACGCCGGAGCAGAAGGCCATGGTGCAGGAGTCGGTCGACCGCTGGTGGTGGCCGTCGCTGATGATGTTCGGCCCCGCGGACGGCGACTCGCCGAACACGCAGCAGTCGATGGCGTGGAACATCAAGCGGCACACCAACGACGAGCTGCGGCAGCGGTTCGTGGACATGTCCGTGCCGCAGGCGGAGGCGCTCGGCGTCACGCTGCCGGACCCGGACCTGCGTTGGAACCCCGAGCGGCAGGCGCACGACTTCGGGGAGCCGGACTGGTCGGAGTTCACGGCCGTCATCGCCGGGTCCGGCCCGGCCAACAGCCAGCGGCTCGCCCACCGGCGCCGCGCCCACGAGAACGGCGCCTGGGTGCGCGAGGCGGCCCAGGCCTATGCGGAGAAGCACTCATGAGCGAGCGGAAGTCCTGGCCCCTCTATGAGGTGTTCGTGCGGGGCAAGCGCGGGCTGAACCACGTGCACGTCGGGTCGCTGCACGCCGCGGACGACGAGATGGCGCTGCACAACGCGCGCGACCTCTACACCCGCCGCAACGAGGGCGTCTCGATCTGGGTGGTCAAGGCCGAGGCCATCACGGCGTCGAGCCCGAGCGAGAAGGACCCCTTCTTCGCGCCGAGCGGGGACAAGGTCTACCGCCACCCGACCTTCTACGCGATCCCGGAGGAGGTGCCGCACCTGTGAGCGACCCGACGAACGCCTACCAGTCGCTGTCCGAGACCACCGCGCAGGACGATCCGCGCTGGGCCTTCGGCACCGGCTTCACCGACGACGTGGCGGCGGAGATCTCCGCGCCGGTCCCCGCGGGCGTCGACCCGGCCGACCTGGCCGCGTACTGCCTCATGCTCGGCGACGACGCCCTGATCTACCAGCACCGCCTCTCCGAGTGGGTGGCGAACGCGCCGGAGCTGGAGGAGGAGGTCGCGCTCGCCAACATCGCGCTGGACCTGCTCGGCCAGGCCCGGGTACTGCTGTCCCGGGCCGGGCACCTGACCGGTGTCGGAAACGAGGGCGGTTCCGCAGGCTCGACGCCTGCCGAGGACCGGCTGGCCTACTTCCGGGTGGAGTCCGAGTTCCGCAACGTCGCGCTGGTCGAGCAGCCGGACGACCTGGACTTCGGCCGCTGCATCGCCCACCTGCTGCTGTTCTCCACCTGGCGGCTGGCCCTGCTCCACCGGCTCGTGTCCAGCGCGGACCCGGTGATCGCGGCGGTCGCGGCCAAGGGCGTCAAGGAGGTGGCCTACCACCGCGACTACGCGGTGCGGTGGACCCTGCGCCTCGGCGACGGCACCGCGGAGTCCCACCGGCGCATGCAGGCGGGGCTGGACGGGGCCTGGGCCTTCCTCGAGGAGCTGTTCCGCACCTCGGACGAGGAGCGCAGGCTGGTCGGCCCGGGCGTCGCCGTCGACCCGGCCGAGACCCGGGCGGAGGTCGAGGAGGTCCTCGACCAGGTGCTCACCCGGGCGACCCTGCAGCGGCCGACGACCCGGCCGATGGGCACGGTCGGCGGGCGGGGCGGTCGGCAGGGACTGCACACCGAGAAGCTGGGCCCGGTCGTCGACGAGCTGCAGAGCCTGGCCCGCCGGTTCGAGGGGGCGACATGGTGAGGGAGGCGCTCGCGCAGGTCGTCGACCCCGAGATGCCGATGCTCACCCTGGACGACCTGGGCGTCATCCGGTCGGTCGAGGAGACCGCGGACGGCGTCGTCGTCACGATCACGCCGACCTACTCCGGCTGCCCGGCGCTCGAGGTGATGCGGGACGACATCCGCGCGGCGCTGGCCGGGTACGGCCCGGTCGAGGTGCGCACGGTGCTCTCGCCCGCCTGGAGCACGGACTGGATCAGCGAGGCCGGCAGGCGCAAGCTCGCCGAGGCCGGGATCGCACCCCCCGGGACCGCCCCGCGCGGCCCGGTCCCGCTGCTGCTGACGGCCCCGCGCGTGCGGTGCCCGCGGTGCGGGGAGCCGGTGACCGAGGAGCTCTCCCGCTTCGGGCCCACGGCCTGCACGGCGCTGCGCCGCTGCCCGGCCTGCCGCGAGCCCTTCGAACACATGAAGGAGATCTGATGCACGCTCTGCGGGTGGGGGAGGTCGAGCGGCTGTGTGAGGACGCCGTGGCCGTGACCTTCGACGTCCCGGAGGACCTGCGCCCGCTCTACGACTTCCGGCCCGGGCAGTTCCTGACGCTGCAACGTGACGGTGAGCGGCGCTCGTACTCGATCTGCGCCCCGGTCGGTGCGGCGCCGCGGGTCGGCGTGCGCCGGGTGGACGGCGGGCTGTTCTCCGAGTGGCTCGTCGACCGGCTCGCGGTGGGGGACGAGGTCGAGGTCGGCCCGCCCGCGGGCTCCTTCACCCCCGAGCTCGCTGCGGGCACGCACCACGGGCTGATCGCCGCGGGCTCGGGCATCACGCCGGTGCTGTCCATCGCGGCGTCCCTGCTGGCGGCGCACCCGGACACCCGGGTCACGCTGATCTACGGCAACCGCCGTACCGACACCGTGATGTTCACCGAGGAGATCGCCGACCTCAAGAACGCCCACGGCCCGCGCCTGCACCTGCTCAACGTCCTGTCCCGCGAGCCCACCGAGGCGGACGTCTTCAACGGCAGGCTGGACGCCGACCGCCTGCGGACCCTGCTCGGCGCGCTGGTCGACGTCGAGGGCGTGGACCACTGGTGGCTGTGCGGCCCGCTCGGCATGACCGACGCCGCCGTCGCCGTGCTCGGCGAGCTGGGCGTCGACCGGGCCCGGGTGCACCGCGAGCTGTTCTACGTCGACGAGCCGCCGCCCGAGCTGCGCCGCCCCACCGCGGAGGTCGTGGACGGCGCGCAGGTCACGGTCGTGCTGAACGGCCGGACCACCGAGCTCGTCCTGCCCCGGGACGAGTCCGTGCTCGACGCCGCGCAGAAGGTCCGCGGCGATCTGCCGTTCGCCTGCAAGGGCGGGGTCTGCGGCACCTGCCGGGCCAAGGTCGTCTCCGGCGAGGTCACCATGCGCCGCAACTTCGCCCTGGAGGAGGACGAGGTCGCGAAGGGCTACGTCCTCACCTGCCAGACCCTGCCGGTCTCCGCGCAGGTCACGGTCGACTTCGACGCCTAGCCCCCCGTCCCCCCTGCTCAGACCCCGTGAGTGGCGATGGTCGCTCTGGCGACCATCGCCACTCACGGGGTGGTGGGGGTCCGTAGGCTGCGGGTGTGAAGAGCCTGGCGCGACCGTTCGTGATGGCAGGCGAGATCGCCTGGTGGGCGCCGCAGGTGATCGCCCGGCGGACCGTGCGGGTGGTCCGCGGCGGCTGGCCGCCCACCCCCCGCACCCGCCGCGAGCTGGGGCGCATGGTGGGGGAGAAGGTCGTCGCGGCCGCCCAGACGACCGCCGCGCTGCCGTTCGCCGCGGCGGGGGCGGCGACGAGCATCCTCACCCCGGTCCATCGCCGGGTCCGCGCCAACCACCGCCGCCTGGGCTGAGCCGTCCCGGCCTCGTCGGGGGCCGAACGAGAGCCGCCTCCACCTCTGGTACGGGGCCCCGGTGCCGCAAGGGCAGGTCGGAGCCCGACCGGACGGCCGGCCCGACCCGCCGGCACCCCCTCGGGTGTGATGGGATCGTCACGGAACGGTCCGGGCCGTGCGTTAACTTTGTCAATCACGCCCGGCGGCCACCCGTCGCCATGTCGGCGAGCGGCCGTCGTTCCACCGATCGGCGAGCCCCGCTGACCGCCCTCCACGATCGACGACGGTGCCGTATCCCGAGGAGAGTGCATGAGCGACACAGAGGAGACCTCCGGTCCGGCCCTGCGGGTCGGCGTGGTCGCGGAGTCGACGAAGGGGGAGACCCGGGTCGCCCTGTCGCCGGAGACCACGGCGAAGGTGATCGGGCTGGGCTACGCCGTGGCGGTGGAGTCCGGCGCGGGCGCGCACGCGGGTTTCGAGGACGCGGCGTACGCCGAGGCGGGCGCGGAGGTCGCTGCGGGCCCGGTGTGGGACGCGGACGTGGTGCTGATGGTGAACGCGCCGCAGCCGGACGAGATCCCGCAGCTGCGCTCGGGGGCCACGCTGATCGCGATGCTGGCGCCGCGGTTCGAGGAGGAGCGCACGGCGGCGCTCACGGCGGCCGGGGTGACGGCGCTGTCGATGGACGCGGTGCCGCGGATCTCGCGGGCGCAGTCGATGGACGTGCTGTCGTCGATGGCGAACATCGCCGGCTACCGGGCGGTGATCGAGGCGGCGCACGCGTTCGGTCGGTTCTTCACCGGGCAGGTCACCGCGGCGGGGAAGGTGCCCCCGGCGAAGGTGCTGGTGGCGGGCGCCGGCGTCGCGGGGCTCGCGGCGATCGCCGCGGCGAACTCGCTGGGCGCGGTGGTGCGGGCCACGGACCCCCGGGCCGAGGTCGCGGACCAGGTCAAGTCGCTCGGCGGTGAGTACCTGCCGGTGGAGGTGGAGCAGGAGGCCTCCACCGACGGCTACGCGAAGGCGACGAGCGAGGCCTACGACAAGCGGGCCGCCGAGATCTACTCCGAGCAGGCCGCGGAGTGCGACATCATCATCACCACGGCGCTGATCCCGGGGCGCCCCGCGCCGAAGCTGATCACGGCGGCGGACGTGGCGTCGATGCGGCCGGGTTCGGTGATCGTGGACATGGCGGCGGCGCAGGGCGGCAACGTCGAGGGTTCGGTGGCCGGTGAGGTCGTCACGACCGAGCACGGCGTGACGATCATCGGCTACACGGACCTGGCCGCGCGGCTGCCCGCGCAGGCCTCGCAGCTCTACGGCACGAACGTGCTGAACCTGCTCAAGCTGATGACCCCGGGCAAGGACGGGCACCTGGTCCTGGACCTGGACGACACGGTCGTCCGGGGGATCACGGTGGCGCACGCGGGGGAGACGTTGTGGCCGCCGCCCCCGGTCTCGGTGAGCGCGGCCCCGGCCGCGCAGCCTGCTGCGGCGCCGGTGGAGAAGGAACCGGAGAAGGAGCGCTCGCCGCTGGCGCGGGCCCTGCCCGGCGTGCTCGGCGCGGTGGCGTTGTTCCTGGTCACGGCGTTCGCGCCCCCGGAGCTCGCCGGGCACCTCACGGTGTTCGTGCTGGCGATCGTGATCGGCTTCTACGTCATCGGCAACGTGCACCACGCGCTGCACACGCCGCTGATGTCGGTGACGAACGCGATCTCCGGGATCATCGTCGTCGGCGCGATCCTGCAGCTCGGCACGGGCGGGAACGGGCTGGTCATCGCCCTGGCCGCCGTCGCGACGCTGCTGGCGTCGATCAACATCGTCGGTGGCTTCGCGGTGACCCGCCGCATGCTGCAGATGTTCACGAGGAGCTGAGGACATGCAGACGTGGACCACTGCGGCGTACCTGATCGCCGCCCTGCTGTTCGTGATCTCCCTGGCCGGGCTGTCGCGGCACGAGACCTCCCGCTCCGGGGTGCTGTTCGGCATCGCCGGCATGACCATCGCCCTCGTGGCCACCGCGATCGTCGCGCTGAGCAGCGCGTCCGCGTTGGGCATCGCGCTGCTGCTGGTCGCCCTGGTCATCGGCGCGGCCATCGGGCTCTGGCGGGCCCGCGTCGTCGAGATGACGGGTATGCCCGAGCTGATCGCGCTGATGCACTCCTTCGTCGGGCTCGCCGCGGTGCTCGTGGGCTGGAACGGCTACCTGGAGGTGGAATCCGGGCACCTGCAGCTGGCGGGCTCGCTGCTGGGCATCCACCACGGTGAGGTCGCCATCGGGGTGTTCATCGGCGCGGTGACCTTCACCGGGTCGATCATCGCCTACCTGAAGCTGTCGGCGAAGATCGCGTCCGCGCCGCTGATGCTGCCGGGCAAGAACGCCCTGAACCTGGGCGCCCTGGTCGTGTTCGCCGCGCTCACGGTGTGGTTCGTGATCACTCCCGCGCTCTGGATCCTGGCCGTGCTCACCGTGGTGGCGTTGCTGCTGGGCCTGCACCTGGTGGCGTCGATCGGCGGCGGGGACATGCCGGTCGTGGTGTCGATGCTCAACTCGTACTCGGGGTGGGCGGCGGCGGCGTCCGGCTTCCTGCTGGGCAACGACCTGCTGATCATCACCGGGGCGCTCGTCGGCTCGTCCGGTGCGTACCTGTCCTACATCATGTGCAAGGCGATGAACCGGTCGTTCCTCTCGGTGATCGCGGGCGGGTTCGGCGCCACGTCCTCGACGGCCGCGGCGGTGGAGGGCGAGCACCGCGAGGTCGCGGCCGACGGGGTCGCCGAGCTGCTGGCGAACGCCTCCAGCGTGGTGATCACCCCCGGCTACGGCATGGCGGTGGCCCAGGCCCAGTACCCGGTCGCCGAGCTGACCCGCAAGCTCCGGGACGCAGGCGTCGAGGTGCGGTTCGGGGTCCACCCGGTCGCCGGCCGGCTCCCGGGGCACATGAACGTGCTGCTCGCCGAGGCGCAGGTGCCCTACGACATCGTCCTGGAGATGGACGAGATCAACGACGACCTCGCCGAGACGGACGTCGTGTTGGTCATCGGGGCGAACGACACGGTCAACCCGGCCGCGTCGGAGGACCCGGGCTCGCCCATCGCCGGCATGCCGGTGCTGAAGGTGTGGGAGGCCAAGGACGTGATCGTGTTCAAGCGGTCCATGGCCACCGGGTACGCCGGGGTGCAGAACCCGCTGTTCTTCCGGGAGAACACCCAGATGCTCTTCGGAGATGCCAAGGAGCGGGTCCAGGACATCCTCGCCGCGCTGCCGGTGCCCAGCCGGTAGTCCTCAGACCGCGTACACGCCCGCCCGGGCCGCGGCGAGGGCCGCGGCCACGGCGCGGTCGCGGGCGGCCTCGGTCGGCAGCTCGCCGTGCGTCAGGAGCCGGTAGTACAGCGGCGCCGAGACCGCCCGGACCACCTCGGCCGGGTCCGTGCCCGCGGGCAGCTCACCGCGGGAGACCGCCTCGGCCACGCACGGCTCCCACTCGCGCACCCGCGCGTCGTAGAACCGGCGCAGCGCCGCCGCCGTCCGCTCGTCCGCGCGGGCCGCGCCGATCAACGCCGTCAGCAACCGGCCCTGCCGGGGGTCGGCGAGGGTGGAGCGCACCAGCTCGGCGTTCGCCCGCAGGTCGGACTCCAGGTCGCCGGTCGCGGCCCGCGGCGCCGAGGTCTCCACCATGTCGTCGACCAGCTCGGCGACGGCCGCGGCCACGGTGCCCCAGCGCCGGTACACCGTCGTCTTGCCCACGCCGGCCCGCCGCGCGACGTCCGCCAGGTCCACGCCTGCGAGCCCGTGCTCCACCAGCGCGTCCCCGACCGCGCGGACCACCGCCGCGCGCACCCGCGCCGTCCGTCCGCCCGGTCTGGCCATCGTCATGCCCGCAGACTAACGGAACAGTGGTCCCGTTTGCTATAACGGAACCATGGAACCGTTAAGGAGTCTCGGTCGCAGCGGCCTGCGGGTGCCCGCACTCGGCTTCGGCGCCGGCACGTTCGGTGGGCGCGGCGAGCTGTTCGGTGCGTGGGGCAGCACGGACGTCGCGCAGGCGCGGGAGATCGTGGCCCGCTGCGTCGCGGCGGGCGTCACCTTGTTCGACACCGCGGACGTCTACTCCGACGGCGCCTCCGAGGAGGTCCTGGGCGCCGCGGTGAAGGGTCGCCGGGACGAGGTGCTGATCTCCACGAAGGCGGGGCTGGCGGGCGGAACCTCGCGCAGCGCCCTGCTCACCGCCGTCGACAAGGCGCTGACCAGGCTCGACACCGACCACATCGACCTGTTCCACCTCCACGCCCTCGACGCGGCCACCCCGGCCGAGGAGGTCCTGTCCACCCTGGACGACCTCGTCCGGGCCGGGAAGGTCCGCTACGTCGGCGTCTCGAACTTCCCCGGCTGGGCGCTGCAGCGCTCGCTCGACCTGGCGGACCGGCACGGGTGGCCGCGGTACGTCTCGCATCAGGTCTACTACTCGCTCGTCGGGCGGGACTACGAGTGGGACCTGATGCCGCTCGGTGCCGCCGAGGGCGTCGGGGCGATGGTGTGGAGCCCGCTGGGGTGGGGACGGCTGACCGGCCGGATCCGCCGCGACGCGCCGATCCCGCCCGGGAGCCGGTTGCACGCGACCGCCGCGGCGGGCCCGCCGGTGGCGGACGACCTGCTCTTCGCTGTGGTCGACGCGCTGGACCAGGTCGCCGCCGAGACCGGCCGGTCCGTCCCGCAGATCGCGCTGAACTGGCTGACCACCCGGCCGACGGTCGGCTCGGTGATCATCGGGGCCCGGGACGTCGTCCAGCTCGAGCAGAACCTGGGCGCGGTGGGCTGGACCCTGGAGCCCGAGCACCTCGCGCTGCTCGACCGCGCCAGCCACCGCCCGGCGCCCTACCCGCACTTCCCCTACGAGCGGCAGGAGGCGTTCGCGGCGCTCAACCCGCCCCTGGTCGGAACCCGTGAGCGGCGATAGTCGCTCCAGCGACGATCGCCGCTCACGGTCGTGGTCGGGTCAGTGGTCGGGTCAGTGGTCGTGGCGGTGGGCGAGGATCTCGGCGCGGGTGTCGATCTCCTCGGGGGTGACCGTGTCGGCGAGCACGTCCTCCAGCGCGGCCAGCCACTCGCGGTAGTAGCTCCACTCGCCGGTGCTCGCCGCGATCCGCGCGACCAGGGCCGCCTGGAAGGCCTCCCAGGTGAACGCGCCCGCGTCCTGCAGGGTGACGGCCATGCCGAAGGCGCGGCTCTCCCAGGGCTCGGCGAAGACCAGCTCGCCGTTGCTGCGCGGGGGCGCGGCCGGGCCGTCGACCGGGAGGATCACGGCGCCACCTTCGCCACGCCCACCATCGCGTCCCGCGTGACCAGTCCGACCAGGTCCTCCTCGGACAGCGACTCGGTGCCGGCCGGGCGCTCCGGCAGGACCAGCCACCGGACCTCCGCGCTGGAGTCGCGGACGGTGATCTGGACGTCCTCGGGCAGGTCGAGGCCCATCTCGCGCAGCACCCGGCGGGGCTCCCGGACCACGCGGGCGCGGTAGGCCGGGTCCTTGTACCAGGACGGCGGCAGTCCGAGGACCGGCCACGGGTAGCAGGAGCACAGCGTGCAGACGACGACGTTGTGCCGCGTCGGGGTGTTCTCGACGACCACGATGTGCTCGCCCTGCGGCCCGGAGAAGCCGAGCTCCGCGATCGCCGCGGTGCCGTCGGCGAGCAGCCGCTCGCGGTAGGCCGGGTCGGTCCACGCCCTGGCGACGACCTTGGCCCCGTTGAGCGGACCCACCGCCCTCTCGTAGGTGGCGATGAAGCGGTCCATCACCGCGGGGTCCACGAGTCCGCGCTCGGTGAGGAGCTGTTCGAGCGCGGCGGTGCGCAGGGCGACGGGCGGCCGGGTCATGCCTTCTCCAGGTAGCGGTCGAAGAGGTCGACGGTCACGGCGAACGGCTCGGCGTCGGCGCCGTAGAGCTCCCGGGAGTCGAAGCGGACGGTGTAGACGTGCTGCGGGTTCTCGCCCTGGAAGAGCGCGTGGGTGTCCGGCAGCAGGTGGCCGGGCTGCACGACCTCGACGACGCCGACGTGCCCGCTCACGTACCGCGGCAGCTTGGTCGGCGCGGGCGGGACCTCGCCGACGCGCACCCGGTCGCCGACGCCGAACCGCGGCGGCGTGTCGACCTCGCGCAGCGAGCCGGGGCCGGTGGCGGCGTAGTCGGGCTTGGTGGGCTCCGGTGCGGGCGGCTCCTCGACCTGCGCGCCTTCGAGGGTGTGGGCGCGGGCGTCCACCGCGTCCGCGGCGATGATGCCGCTCTCGACCAGCATCAGCTCGACGGCGTTCAGCCAGCGCCCGTAGTAGCCCTCCGCGAAGTAGGCATGGTGGTCGAGGCGGTCCAGCGCGTACCGGAAGGCGTCGAGGTTGCGGCCGGAGATCCGGCCCATGCCCAGGACGGCGAGGGCGAAGGCGCGACCCTCCCAGGTCTCGGGGAAGACCGGCTCGTCCGGGGTGGGCGGGTGCACCGGGCCCCACCCGTCCGTCCCCCCGAGGTCGGCGATCGCGGGCATCGCACCACGTCCTTTAACGATGGATGACGGGTCTCCACGATAGTAGACGAGCGGGTGGTCAGGCCCGCAGGCGCGCGGCGGGCGGGAGCGGGGTCGCGTCCGGTGCCGCACGGAAGGACTGGACGATGAGGGCCGCGAGCCTGCGGGTCGCGGCCTCCCGCCCGGCCGGCGTGGTGGCCTGGATGCCCCGGCCCGCCTGCAGGGCGAGCAGTACGTCCTCGAGCACGATCTCCTCCCGCAGCATCCCGCCCGCCTTGGCCCGCCGGAGCAGCTCGGCCATCCCGCGGACCGAGCGGGCCCGGTCGTCGGTGAACGCCCCGGCCCGGGTGAGCTCCGCGACCACGCGGGGGTTCTCGGTGGTCGCGACGAGCAGCCGCTCGATCGCGCGGGCGAGGCCCTGCCAGGGATCGTCCGCGGCGAGGGCGTCGTCGACGATCGTCGAGCACAGGGCACGTTCGCGGGCAAAGGCCGCGTCGAGCAGGGCCTGCTTGGTCGGGAAGTGGCGGTAGACCGTCGCGGCCCCGACCCCGGCGCGGCGGGCCACGGTGCGCACGGGAGCGGAGGGTCCGCCTTCGGTGAAGGCCAGCCGGGCGGCGACCAGGATGCGCTCGCGGTTGGCGTCGGCGTCCGCGCGCCTGCTCGTCACCGCTGCCTCACTTCGGGGCCCACCTCACTCACTTTGCCAGGGCGCGGGCCCGGGCGTCCCTACCGTGCCGGCATGAGAGCAGTGCAGTTCCACGAGTACGGGCCGGCCTCCGTCCTGCGGATCGACGAGGTGCCCGAGCCGCACGCCGGTCCGGGGGAGATCCGCATCGTCACGCGGACGTCGAGCGTGTCGGCCGGGGAGGTGCGGATCCGGTCGGGCGCGTTGCGGGCCGCGCTGTCGGCGCCGTTCCCGTTCCGGACCGGGTTCGACGCCGCGGGCGTGGTCGACGAGGTGGGCGCCGGCGTCTCCGACGTCTCGGTCGGGGACGAGGTGTTCGGCGCGGCGGCGACCGACACGCGCGGCGCCAACGCCGACGTCGCGGTGCTCGCCGCGTGGGCCCCGAAGCCGGCGGCGTGGACCTGGGAGGAGGCCGGTGGCGCGGCGGGCCCGGTCGAGACGGGGTACCGGGTGTGGGACCGGCTCGACGTCCGCCCGGGACGGACCGTGCTGGTGAACGGGGCGGCGGGCGGCACCGGATCGGTCGCCGTGCAGCTGGCCGCGGCGCGGGGCGCCCGGGTGATCGGGACCGCGAGCCCCGGCAACCACGCGTTCCTGCGGTCACTCGGCGTGGAGCCGACGACCTACGGGCCGGGGCTGGTCGAGCGGGTCCGGGCGCTGGCGCCCTCCGGGGTCGACGCGGTGCTGGACTGTGCGGGCGGCGCACTCCCCGCGCTCGTCGAGATCGCGGGCGATCCGGCCCGGGTCGTCACGATCGCCGACCTCGGCGCCGCCGACCTCGGCGTGCACCTGTCCCACACGACGTCCGGGCTCCCCGGGAGCCCGCCCGACCCGGAGGCGGTGCACGGCCTCGCGGCGGCCGCCGAGCTGGCGGACCGGGGGCCCCTGCGGATCCCCGTGGCGCACGCCTTCCCGTTCACCGAGGTGGCCTCCGCCCACGCGCTGAGCGAGACCGGCCACGCCCGCGGGAGGATCGTGCTCGTGCACTGACCGCGACCGGTCAGCCCGTCCGGGGCGACCGCAGCGAGCCGATCGCGAGGCCGCTCGGCGCCTGCGCCTCCGGGGCCGCGGCGGGGGCGGGCGCCGGGGCGGACTCGGCGAGATCCTCGAGGGCCGAGGCGGCGGGGGCGAAGAACAGGCCGCCGGTGACGGCGCGGGAGAAGTCGAGGATGCGGTCGTAGTCGCCCGGCGGGTCGCCGAGGAACATGTTGCGCAGCATGGTCTCGGTGACCGCCGGGTCGGCCGCGTAGCCCAGGAACAGGGTGCCGAACTCGCCCGCCGCCGGGCTGCCGAACGGCATGTTGTCCCGGACGATCTGCAGCTCCTCGCCGTCGTCGTCGGTGACGGTGGTGAGCAGCCGGTGCGCCGACGAGGGCAGCTCCGCCTCGGCGATCTCGGTGTTGTCGAGCTTGCGCCGCCCGATGATCCGCTCCTGGGCGGCGGTGTCCAGCCCGTTCCACGCGTCCAGGTCGTGCAGGTACTTCTGCACGATCGCGTAGCTCCCGCCCGCGTGCTCGCCCTCGGCGACCAGCGCGGCCGCGGGCACCGCGGGCCCGGTCGGGTTCTCGGTGCCGTCGACGAAACCGAGCAGGTCGCGGTTGTCGAAGAAGCGGAAGCCCTGGACCTCCCACTCCGGGCGCAGTGCCGGACCCAGCGCCGCCAGGATCTGCGTGGCCAGCGCGAAACACAGGTCCGAGCGCTCGGCGCGGATGTGGAACAGCACGTCCCCGGGGGTGGCGGGCGCGTCGTGCACGCCGTGCAGCGGGACGAAGGGGTGCAGGCCCGCGGGCGCCGGCGCGGCGAACAGCCGCGGCCAGACCTCGGCGCCGAACCCGAGTACGCAGGTCAGCGCGGCGGACGGCTCGCGGAACCCGACCGCGCGGACCAGGCCCGCGAGGTCGGCGCAGAACTCGCGGACGGTCGCGTGGGCCGCCTCGTCCTGTGGCACGGTGCCGACCAGGATCAACGCGGCGCTGCTCAACGGGGCGGTGACGGCCTGCGGCTCGGGAAGCGGGTGCACGCGGGGGAGTCTGCCGGCCGGACCGGCCGAGACGGTGCAGACGCACGCACGCGGGTCACCGCGCGCGTGCGCCGGTGCCGCTCACCCGCGGCCCGCGGCCTCCTGCAGGTCGTCGATGCGCGTCGAGGCCTCGGCCTTGGTGAGGGAGTCGAGGTCCTCCGGGGCCTCCCGGCCCGCCTGCTGCGACAGGGTCTCCAGGTAGGAGCGCTGCGGGCCGGTGATCGGCTCGTCGCCGGTCGTCCAGTCGGCGGGGTCCTTCTCGGCGGTGGTGTCCACTCGGTCGGTCATGGCTCGAACGTACATTCGACCGGCGCGGCGCGCGAGTCGGGTGGTGTCGGCCCCCGTGGCCCCGGGTAGCCGGTGCAGGTACGGAAAGGAGCTGAGCATGGGTGTACTGGACGGCAAGCGCATCGCGATCGTGGCGACCGATGGCGTCGAGGAGGTCGAGCTGACCGCGCCGCGCCAGGCGGTGGTCGACGCGGGCGCCACCGCCGAGATCGTGTCGCCTGCGGGGGGCGCGATCCAGTCGATGAACTCCGACATCGCGCCGAGCGCGACGTACCCGGTGGACCGGGTGGCCGCGGAGGTCTCCGCGGCCGACTTCGACGCGGTCATCCTGCCGGGCGGCACGGTGAACGCCGACCGCCTGCGGACGGACGCGGACGTGCTGAACCTGGTCAAGGGCGCGTTCGCCGCGAACAAGCCCGTCGGGGTGATCTGTCACGGCCCGTGGACGCTGGTCGAGGCGGACCTGGTGAAGGGGCGGACGCTGACGTCCTTCCCGAGCCTGCGCACGGACATCCGCAATGCGGGCGGCACCGTCGTCGACGAGCAGGTCGTGGTGGACCGCGGTCTGGTCAGCAGCCGCGACCCGGATGACCTGGACGCCTTCTGCGAGGCGATCGTGAAGGAGTTCGCCGGGGCCTGAGCAGTCCCGTGTCGAGTGGGGCCGCACCGTGTCCGGTGCGGCCCCACTCGGCGTTCCGGCGACCAGCTGCTGAGATCGGAGGTCGGACCTGTCCGTACAGGTCGGGGCTGCGATCGGGCGTCGTGGGTCACAGTCACCCGGATGGTTGGCGCGAACGGCCGCACCGTACGTAGAGTGCATCAGGACCATCCAGAGCGGCCGAGAGACCCGGATCGACGACGCCGCAGCAACCCCCCGTCCGACGGGTGCGGGTGCTACCGCCGGGTGCGATGGAGGAACCATGTTCGTCGGTGTGCGCCGCCGCCACGTCGATCTCCTGCGCACGGCCAGCGCGGGCTGTCGGGGCTGACCCCTGCCCCCTGCCCGATCCGCACAGGAGAAGTCCGCCCATGGCCCCCCTCCACCTCGCCGTCGCCCTCGACGGCGCAGGCTGGCACCCCGCCGCCTGGCGTGAGCCGAGCGCCCGCCCCGACCAGCTGTTCACCGCCCGCTACTGGGCCGCGCTCGCCCGCGCCGCCGAGCGCGGCCTGCTCGACCTGCTCACGATCGAGGACGCGTTCGGCCTGCAGTCCGGGGACCACCTCGCCGTCGCCGACCGCCGCACCGACCAGGTGCGCGGCCGGTTGGACGCCCAGCTCGTCGCCGCGTTCGTCGCTCCGCTGACCCGCCACGTGGGCCTGGTCCCGACCGTCACCACGACGCACACCGAGCCGTTCCACATCGCCTCGGCGATCTCCACGCTCGACCACGACAGCCACGGGCGCGCCGGCTGGCGGGTGCAGACCTCCACCCGTGCCGACGAGGCGGCCCACTTCGGCCGCCGGGTGCTGCCGGAGATCCGCCGCGAGTCGCTGAACACCCCGGAGACCGCCGCCGCGGTCGCCGACCTGTTCGAGGAGGCGGCGGACGCCGTCGAGGTCGTCCGGCGGCTCTGGGACAGCTGGGAGGACGGTGCGGAGATCCGGGACGCCGCGACCGGGCGGTTCCTCGACCGTTCGAAGGTCCACCCGATCGACTTCACCGGCCGGTTCTTCGCGGTCCGGGGCCCGGGCATCGTGCCGCGACCGCCCCAGGGCCAGCCGCTGGTCGTGGCGCTCGCCCACGCCCGAGCGGCCTACGAGCTCGCGGCCCGCGCCGCGGACGTCGTGTTCACGACGCCGCACGGGGTGTCCGAGATCCCGGCGATCCTCGGCGAGGTGCGTGCCGCACAGCGCGCGGTCGGCAGGCCCGGCGCACCGCTGAAGGTCCTCGCCGACCTGGTCGTGATCCTCGACGCGGACGCGGCGACCGCGCACGAGCGGCGCAGGCGGCTGGAGGCGGTCAGCCCGCTGCGGTCGGACGCGGCGGTGCTCGCCGGCACCCCGACCGCCCTCGCGGACCTCCTGGAGTCCTGGGCCGAGCAGGGGCTGGACGGTTTCCGGCTGCGCCCCGCCGTGCTGCCCACCGACCTCGACGTGATCGTCGACCGGCTGGTGCCGGAGCTGCAGCGGCGCGGGCTGTTCCGCACCGCGTACGAACCCGGGACGCTGCGCGAGCGCTTCGGGCTGGACCGCACCGAGAGCAGGTACGCGGCATGAGCACCCGGCGGCAGGTGATCCTCGGGGCCTACTTCCCGGGCGTCAACCACGACACCGTGTGGAGCGACCCGGCCTCGGGCAGCCACATCGACTTCGCCTCCTACGAGCACTGGGCCCGCACCGCCGAGCGCGGCACGTTCGACCTGCTGTTCCTGGCCGAGGGGCTGCGCCTGCGCACCCGCGGCGACGCGGTGTTCGACCAGGACGTCGTCGGCAGGCCGGACACGTTCACCGTGCTGGCGTCGCTGGCCGCCGTGACCGAGCACGTCGGCCTCGCGGGCACGATCAACGCGACCTTCAACGAGCCCTACGAGCTGGCCCGCCGGTTCGCGACGCTGGACATCCTGTCCGGCGGCCGCGCCGCGTGGAACGTCGTGACCAGCTCGGACGCCGACACCGGCGAGAACTTCCGGCGCGGCGGCTTCCTGTCCCACGCCCAGCGCTACGAGCGGGCGGGGGAGATCCTCGACGCCGTCCGGGCGCTGTGGGACTCGTGGGGGTCCGACGCCGTCGTGGCGGACAAGGCGAGCGGGCGCTTCCTGCGGGACGCGCACGTGGGGGACTTCGCGGTCCGCGGCACCCAGTTCGACATCGCGGGCCGGTTCACCACGCCCCGCAGCCCCCAGGGCCATCCCGTGGTGCTGCAGGCGGGGGAGTCGCCCGCGGGCCGGGACTTCGCGGCCGCCCGCTCGGACGCGATCTTCTCCCGCTACTCGACGTTCGCGGAGGCCCGAGCCTTCTACACCGACGTCAAGGCACGGGTGGCCCGACTCGGGCGGGACCCGGAGCAGGTCAAGATCCTGCCCTCGGCGTCGGTGATCCTCGGGGACACCGAGGCCGAGGCCCGGGACCGGCACCGGGACGTCCGCAGCAGGCAGGTGGACCCGTTCACCGCGGTCGTGCTGGCGGAGATGGTGTGGAACCGGGACCTGTCGGGGGTGGACCCCGACGGGCCGGTGCCCGACCTGGAGCCCACCCCCGAGGCGCCGAAGTGGATCCGCGGACGCGCCCCGCTCACCCGGGACGCGCACGCCACCGCCGCGGCCTGGCGGGAGCTGGGCCGCACGCACGGCTGGTCGCTGCGGGAGGTCGTCACGCACGTGTTCGACCGCGCGGTGTTCGTCGGCACGCCCTCCACGGTCGCCGCCGAGATCGACCGCTACGTGCAGGAACGCGCGGTCGACGGGTTCATCCTCGGCTCCCACGTCAGCCCGGCGGGGCTGGACGAGGTCGTCGACCGGGTCGTCCCGCTGCTGCGCGAGCGCGGTGTCCTGCGGTCCGCCTACACCGGGTCGACGCTGCGCGAGCACCTCGGCCTGCCCCTCCCGACCGGTCTCGGCGAACCCGCCGCGCCGAGCGCGGCCTCCTGACCTCATCCCGTACCACCCCGTACTCCCGAAGGAATCCCGACATGACCGCCAGACCCCGCCGGTTGCTGTTGCCCGGCCTCCTCGCCGCCGTCCTGGCCCTGTCCGCGTGCGGCGGTGGGGGCGGCGCCGCGGCAGGCGGTGACGCCGGGCCCCCGCAGCCGGGCGGCACGCTGCGCTTCGCCGTCGGCAGCGACGCGGGCTGCGTCGACCCCCAGCAGGTCGGGAGCAACGACACGATCTACTCGGTCCGCCAGCTCGTCGACTCGCTGACCGACCAGGACCCGCAGACGGGGGAGCTCAAGCCCTGGCTGGCCACCTCGTGGGAGACCTCGCCGGACGCGAAGAGCTACACCTTCACCCTGCGCGAGGGTGTGACCTTCTCCGACGGCACCCCGCTGGACGCGAACGCGGTCAAGGCGAACTTCGACCGGATTCCGCAGATCGGCGCGCGCGGCACGCTGCCGAAGGGGTACCTCGCGGGCTACGCGGGCACGACGGTGGAGTCGCCGACGCGGTTCACGGTGTCGTTCCAGCAGCCGAACGTGCAGTTCCTGCAGGCGACGTCGACCCACAGCCTCGGCATCCTGTCCCCGGCCACCGTGGCGAAGTCCGATGACGACCGCTGCGCGGGCGTGATCGGGTCCGGCCCGTTCACGCTGCAGAGCTACACCAAGAACGCCTCGATCGTGCTGGCGAAGCGCCCGGGCTACGCGTGGGGGTCGTCGCTGTTCACGCAGCCGGGTGAGGCGCTGCTGGACACCGTGGAGTTCCGGATCGTGCCGGAGTCCGGTGTGCGCACCGGGGCCCTGCAGTCGGGTGAGGTCGACGCCATCGGCAGCATCGGCCAGCAGGACGAGGCGCCGCTGACCGGCGCGGGCGCGCAGCTGCAGGCGCGGTCCAACCCCGGCGTCGTGTTCGGGCTCGCGTTCAACCAGCAGAAGCCGATCGTGAGCGACCCGGCCGTGCGGCAGGCGCTGCTCACCGCCGTGAACCGGGACGAGATCGTCGGCGGCGTCTTCCCGTCGCAGACCAAGGCCGCGACCAGCGTGCTGGCCTCCACCACGCCGTCCTACGCCGACCAGGGGCTGACCTTCGACGCGGCGAAGTCCGCCGCCGTCCTCGACGCCGCGGGCTGGGTCGCGGGTCCCGACGGCATCCGGGTCAAGGACGGCCAGAAGCTGACCATCCCGGTGACCTACTCGCCGGTGGCCGCCACCAACAAGCCCGCCCTCGAGCTGCTGCAGCAGCAGGCCAAGAACGTGGGCATCGACCTGCAGATCCAGGAGGTGCCGATCGCGAACGCCGCCCAGATCCAGACGGCGGGCGACTTCTCGGCGCTCTGGTACAACATCACCCGGGCCGACCCGGACATCCTGCGCGGCCAGTTCTCGACCGCGGGCGCCAACCTGTTCCGGCTGCCGGACAGCCCGCTGCAGGGCCTGCTGACCGCCCAGGCCGCCGAGCCGGACCCCGCCAAGCGCACCGCGCTCGTCGCGCAGGCGCAGCAGGAGATCCTGGCCGAGGGCGTCTTCGTGCCGGTCGTCGAGCTGACGACCGTGCTCGGGGTGGGCGCGCAGGTCCACGGCATCACGTTCGACGCCTCCTCGCGCATCCAGCTGCACGACGCCTGGAAGTCCAGCAGCGCATGATCGGATACCTGGTCCGGCGCGTCGCCACCGCCGTCGCGGTCCTCTGGGCCGCGTACACGGTGACCTTCATCGTCCTGTACCTGCTGCCCGGCGACCCGATCACCACCATGGCGAGCGGGGGCCTGGACGGTGAGCCCCTCACCCCGGAGGCGATCGAGGCGCTCAAGGTCCGCTACGGCCTCGACCAGCCGCTGATCGTCCAGTACGGGCACCGGCTCGCCGAGGCGGTGCGGGGCGACCTGGGGACGTCCATCCAGACCGGCCAGGACGTGCGCGGGGCCATCCTCGACGCGCTGCCGTCGACGCTGCAGGTCGCGCTGGCCGGTCTGCTGTTCGCGGTGCTGGTCGGCGGCGGGCTCGCGCTCGCCGCCACCTCGACCCGGCTGCGCTGGCTGCGGCAGGTGCTCATGGCGCTGCCGTCGCTGGCGGTGTCGCTGCCGGTGTTCTGGGTCGGGCTCATGCTGGTCCAGGTGTTCTCCTTCGGGCTGCACTGGCTGCCCTCCACCGGGGCGAACGGCCCGGCGGCGCTCGTGCTCCCCGCGATCACCCTCGGGCTGCCGATGGGCGCGCTCATCGCGCAGGTGCTGGCGAAGAGCATGGACACCGCGCTGGCCGAGCCCTATGTCGGCACGGCCCGCGCCAAGGGCGTCGGGGAGCGGGACGTCCACCTGCGGCACGCCCTGCGCAACGCGGCCATCCCGGCGCTGACGGTGCTCGGGTACGTGGCGGGCAACCTGCTCGCGGGCACCGTCGTCGTCGAGACGGTGTTCACCCGACCCGGCCTGGGCAGGCTCACGGTGCAGGCGGTCGGGGTGCAGGACATCCCGCTCGTGCAGGGGATCGTGATCTTCGCGTCGCTCGTGTTCGTCGGCGTGAACCTGCTCGTCGACCTGATCTACCCGGTCCTCGACCCGAGGATCGCGACGGGGGTGCCGGCATGACCGCCGACGTGCTCCCTCCCGCGGAGGCGACATCATGACCGAGCTGTTGCTGAGGGAGGAGGGGTCCTCCTCCGTCGTTCTCGCCCGCGCGAGCACGCCGCGGGAGCGGCGGGCGCGGCTGGGCCGGTTCCTGCTGCGCAGGCCGGGGCTGGTCGCGTCGGTGTTGATGGTGCTGCTCGTGCTGATCGCGGCGTTCGCGCCGAGCGTGCTCGCGCCCGGCGACCCGAACCTCGGCGTGGTGGCGGACAAGCTGCAGGCGCCCGGCGCGGCGCACCTGTTCGGCACCGACTACCTGGGCCGGGACGTCTACACCCGGGTCGTGCACGGCGCCTCGCTGTCGTTGCAGGCCACCGTGATCGCCGTGGCGGTGGCGCTGGTGGCGGGCGGGTTGATCGGCCTGCTCGCGGGCTTCGTCGGCCGCTGGGTCGACGAGGCCCTGATGCGCGTCGTCGACGTGCTGCTGTCGATCCCGGCGATCCTGCTGTCGCTGGCCCTGATCACCGCGCTGGGCTACGGCACGGTGAAGGTGGCGATCGCCGTCGGCATCGCGAGCGTGGCGAACTTCGCCCGGGTCATGCGGGCCGAGACGATGCGCATCCGCCGCTCCACCTACGTCGAGGCCGCCCGGTCCGTCGGGACCCGGTGGTACGTGTCGCTGTGGCGCCACGTGCTGCCGAACGCCGCGGGCCCGGTGCTGGTCCTCGCCGTCCTGGAGTTCGGGCTGGCCATCCTCGCGATCTCCTCGCTGTCCTTCCTCGGCTACGGCGCCCCGCCGCCCGCCCCCGAGTGGGGCTCGCTGATCAGCGAGGGCCGCAACTACCTGGCGACGTCGTGGTGGCTGTGCGCCCTGCCCGGCCTCACGATCGCCGCGACCGTGCTGTCGGTGAACCGGATCTCCCGGGCGCTGGACGGGGAGTGGAAGCGATGACCCTGCTGGAGATCGAGGACCTGGACGTCGGCTACCGCATCGCGGGCGGGCACATCCCCGCCGTGCGCGGGGTGTCGCTGACCGTCGACGCGGGCGAGACGGTCGCGATCGTGGGGGAGTCCGGGTCGGGCAAGTCCACCCTGGCCCAGGCCGTGATCGGGCTGCTCCCGGACAACGGCGCCGTCGAGGGCGGGCGGATCGCGCTGGGCGGCGAGGAGCTGACCGGGCTGTCGGCGAAGGCCTTCCGCGCGGTGCGCGGGCGCCGGATCGGGCTCGTCCCGCAGGACCCGACGGTGTCGCTGAACCCCGTGCAACGCATCGGGCCCCAGGTCGCGGAGACGCTGCGGGTGCACGGGCTGGCGGACCGGCGCACCGCCCGGATCGAGGCCGTGGCCCTGCTGGCCAGGGCCGGGCTGCCGGAGCCGGAGCTGCGGGCCCGGCAGTACCCGCACGAGCTGTCCGGCGGGATGCGGCAGCGGGTGCTCATCGCGATCGCCACGGCGGCGAACCCGTCGCTGATCATCGCCGACGAGCCGACGAGCGCGTTGGACGCCACGGTCCAGCGGCGCATCCTCGACCACCTGGACACCCTGCGAGACGCCGGCACCGCGCTGCTGTTGGTGACCCACGACCTGGGGGTGGCGGCGGACCGGGCGGACCGGCTCGTCGTCATGTCCGGCGGGCGGATCGTGGAGTCCGGTCCGACGGCGCAGGTGCTCGCGGACCCGCAGCAGCCCTACACGCGCACGCTGCTCGCCGCGGCGCCCGGACTGACCGTCGCCCGGGCCCGCCCGCCCGTGCCTGCGGAGAAGCCGCTGGTCGAGGTGCGGGGCCTGACCCGGGAGTTCCGCCTCGGCCGCAAGGCGACCCTGCGCGCGGTCGACGACGTCTCCTTCACCATCGCGCGCGGCGAGACGCTCGGCCTGGTCGGCGAGTCCGGCTCCGGCAAGTCGACGACGGCGCGGCTGGTGCTGCGGCTGGACGACCCGACCGCGGGCGAGGTCCGCTTCGACGGCACCGACATCACCCGGGTCCGCGGCGCCGCCTGGCGGGAGCTGCGCAGGCGGGCCCAGCTGATCTACCAGAACCCCTACGCCTCCCTCGACCCGCGGTTCACCGTCGAGGAGGTGGTCACCGAGCCGTTGCGCGCCTTCGGGATCGGCACGCGCGCCACGCAGCGGCAGCGCGCCGCGGAGCTCGTCGGGCGGGTGGCGCTGCCCGAGGCGATGCTGGCGCGGCGGCCCGTCGAGCTGTCCGGGGGGCAGCGGCAGCGGATCGCGATCGCCCGCGCACTGGCCCTCTCCCCGGATCTCGTCGTGTGCGACGAGCCGGTCTCGGCGCTGGACGTCTCGGTGCAGGCCCAGGTCCTGGAGCTGCTGGAGGAGTTGCAGACCGAGCAGGGGCTCGCGTACCTGTTCATCTCGCACGACCTCGCCGTGGTCCGGCGCATCGCGCACCGGGTCGGGGTGATGCGGCAGGGCAGGCTGCTGGAGCTGCGCCCCACCGAGGAGCTGTTCACCGACCCGCACCACGACTACACCAGGGAGCTGCTGGCGGCGATCGCCGGCGCCCGGACGGGAGCGTCATGAGGTTCCAGGTGCTCGACATCGTGCCGCACGGCCCGCACCCGGTCACCGGCGAGCTGATCTCGGTGCACGAGCGGCTCACCCGGGTCGTCGAGACCGCGGTGCGGGCGGAGGCGCTCGGGTTCGACTCGTACGCGGTGGGGGAGCGGCACGCGGGCGAGTTCGTGTCGTCCGCCCCGACGGTGCTGCTCGGCGCGCTCGCCCAGGCCACCTCCCGGATCCTGCTCAGCACGGGCGTCACCGTGTTGTCGCTGCTGGACCCGGTGCGCGTCGCGGAGGACTACGCGACCATCGACCAGCTGTCCGGCGGCAGGCTCGAGATCGTGATCGGGAAGGGCAACGAGGACAAGCACTTCCCGATGTTCGGCCTGGAGCTGGCCAGGCAGTACGAGTACCTCACCGAGAACTACGAGCTCCTCCGCCTGCTGCTGCGGGACGGGCCCGTGTCCTGGACCGGCACGCACCGCCCGGACCTCGACGGCGTGGTCACCCACCCGCGGCCCTTCGACGGCCCCTTCCGCATCTGGCACGGCTCGGCCACCTCGACGACCGCGGTGGACCTCGCCGCGAAGTGGGGCGACCCCCTCTTCACCGCGAACGCCCTGCAGCCCCGGGAGAACTACCTGGTGCTGATCGACCGGTACCGGGAGCAGTGCGCGGTGCACGGGCACGAGCCGGGCTACGTCGGCTCCGGCTCGGGCGGGCTGTTCCTGGCGGACACCGACGAGGAGGCGGTCGCGGAGTACCGGCCCCTCTACGAGTTCATGGCCGCCAAGCTCGCCGCCGCGCACGCCGGGGACACCCGCAAGGGCAAGACGATGTCCTTCACGACGATCGAGGAGGCCGTCGCCCACGGCCCCGCCCTCGTCGGCACCCCGGAGCGGGTGGCGGAGAAGATCGTCGACTACCACAAGTCCTACCGGCACGACGTGCAGTCCGTCTCGATCAACCCCAACCTCCCCTACGAGCGCCAGCAGGAGGTGCTGCAGCGCTTCGCCGAGGAGGTGATCCCGCTGGTGCGGCGCGAGACCACCACCACGCTCTGGGGCCCCGACGACCCCGGCAGGGCGAAGGGCCTCCACCTCACGTGAGCGGCGATAGTCGCTAGAGCGACTATCGCCGCTCACGGGATCAGGGGGTGACGGTGAGGCGGCCGAGGGTGGTACCGAGGTCCGGGTGGTCGGCCGGGACGACCGCGGAGGACAGGGCGGTCCAGCAGCTCGGGCAGCTGTACTGGCGGAACACCACGTCCGCGTCCACGTAGTCCGCCGCGGTCGCG
The DNA here is from genome assembly GCF_021728735.1 of Pseudonocardia sp. WMMC193. Lineage (NCBI taxonomy): Bacteria > Bacillati > Actinomycetota > Actinomycetes > Pseudonocardiales > Pseudonocardiaceae > Pseudonocardia > Pseudonocardia sp. WMMC193. The sequence continues at coordinate 940,642 of NZ_JAKKDO010000003.1, forward strand.
GTGATCTGCGGGCCCGCGTCCGTGGGTGGGCCGTCGTACACGCCGAGGGCCAGTGCCCCGGGCTCGGCGGAGTCGCCGAGCACCTCCCGGCAGTGGGCGCAGGCGATGGCGCCGTTCGCCTCGACGAGGTTGTCGTCGATGCGGCGGGTGCCGCCGTCCGCCTTGCCGCGGGTCTCGCCGGTCACCCGCGAGCGGTCCCGCCTGGCCGCCTTGGCCTCCGCACGGGCCGCCGCCGTGGCCCCGGGGTCGACCCCGGCCTCGCCGAGCACCACGCCGTAGACGTCCGTCGCGGCACCGCGGGTGATCTTCTCCTCGCGGACGTCCCTGGCCACGGCCTCGGGGTCGCGGGCGAGCGGGTCGCCGTAGCCGCCGCCGCCCTGCCAGGTCATGGAGAAGACCTCGCCGGGCGCCAGGTAGCTGGACGCGTAGTTCTGACCGGGTTCCAGGGTGTCCGAGACCTCGGCGAGTGAGGACGGCAGCCTCCCCGACGCGAGGATCTCGGCGACCCGGCTCTGCCGCGCGACGACGTCGAGCCCCGAGTTGCCCGGGTGCCCGCCGGACAGGCCCGCGTTCTGCGCCACCGCCTTGCCCGCACTCGCGAGGACCAGGCCCATCGGGATCGACGTGCCGTGCGGGGTGAACGCGATGGACGCGCCGAGCCCGCCGCGCTGTCGGCCGGGCCCGCCGGAGTCCGGCTCCTCGCGCCGCCACAGGGTGAGCAGCGGGTAGAGGAACTCGGTCATCTCGACGTCCGGCACCCGGCCCATCGGGATGCAGAACAGCCCGCCGGTGTCCATGCCGTCCGCGTGCGGGCGGGCCCCGTAGCCGCCCGCCATCGGCTCCATCATGATCGACAGGAAGGGGGCGGGCTGCTCGCCGCGCTCGTCCAGCCCGGCGATGACGGCGGTGTCCCAGGTGCCGCAGCAGGTGGCCTGGACGTTGCGGCCCAGCTCCAGGTCGCGGTCGAGCATCTGGGACAGACACTCCGCGATGAGGCTGCCGGTCAGCCAGGCCGGGCCGATCGGCCCACGCCCGACGGCGGCGGGGAAGGTCGCGTTGTTGAGCGTCCCCTCCTCGGTCACCAGGTCGAAGCAGCGCATGAGCCCGCCCGCCGACCAGGGGATGTCGTTGGCCAGGATCGGCAGCAGCGCCAGCATGACCCCGCCGCGCATGCCCGCGTACGTGCAGTTGATGACGCCGGCCTGCGGGTCGGTGCCGGTGAAGTCGAAGGTCAGGTGGTCCCCGGTCTTCGTGGTGGTGACGGTGATCTTGTGCAGGCCGCGGTCGCCCTCGTGGGACTGGTCCTGGTAGCCGGTGGCGGTCCAGCTGCCGTCGGGGATGCCCACGAGCTTGCCGCGCAGGCGGTGTTCGGCGTCCGACATCATCCGCTTCATCACGGCCTTGACCGTGTCCGCGCCGTACTGGTCGATGAGCGCGTGCAGGCGCTCCCCGCCGACGTTGTTCGCGCCGATCTTGGCGCGCAGGTCCAGCCCGATGAGCATCGGGACCCGGGAGCGACGCACCCACAGGTCGGCGACGTCTCGCTGCAGCCGCCCGCCGCGCACGACCTTCACCGGCGGGGTGGGCAGGGACTCGGAGAAGACGTCCTGCGCGGCGGGGGAGAAGGAGCCCAGCCCCACCCCGCCGAGGTCCGGCTGGTGCGCGATGGCACTGGTCCAGGCGAACAGCCTCCCCTCGTGGAAGACGGGCTGGTAGACCATGACGTCGTTCTGGTGCAGCCCCCCGCCGACCCACGGGTCGTTGGTGAGGAACATGTCGCCGGCCTCGATGCCGGGGTTCTCCGCCCGGTTGCGCAGCGTCCAGTAGATGGCCAGGTCCACGGCGCCGACGAGCATGGTGTTGTAGAGGCCGACCTGCACCTCCTGGCCCAGCTCGTCGGAGATGGCGAAGTCGAAGTCGTTCGCGTCGGTGACGATCGGCGAGCCGGACATGCGCTTGAGCGCCTCGCCCATCTCGTCGGTGACCGACCAGAGCCGGTGCCGGATCACCTCGTAGGTGAGCGGGTCCAGCGCGTCGATCTGCTCCTGGGTGACGGTGTGGACCTCGAGGCTCGACGGCAGGCTCCGGGCCAGCTCGTCGGGGTCGACGGGACGGCTGGAGAAGGCCTCCGAGCCGGGGATCGGCATGGTCATGCGGTCCTCCTGATCGTGAGGTTGCCCAGGTGGTCGACGGTGCCCGTGGTCCCGCCGGGGACGACGACGGTGGTGGTCGGCACCTCGACGATCGCGGGCCCCGCCAGCACGTGGCCCGCCCGCAGCTCGCGGTAGTCGTAGACCGGGGTGTCGACGAAGCCGGTGGCGGCGTCCAGGCAGACCGGGCGGGTGGTGAACGGGGTCGCCTCCCCGGTGGCGGCCGGCACCTCGGGGAGCTCGGGGCTGAAGGGCAGCACGCCGACGGCCCGGACCCGGAAGGTGATGGCCTGGATGCCGGCCTCGCGGAACCCGGCGTCCTTGCCGTACAGCTCGGCGTAGCGCTTCTCGAAGGCGGCGGCCGCCTCCTCGATCTCCGGCATGCCCAGCGGGCCGCCCGCGACGGGCGCGGTGACCTCGGCGAGCTGCATCGAGTACCGCATGTCGATCTCGCGGTGCAGCTCGACCTTCTCGAAGGCGAGGCCCTGGCGCTCCAGCCCCGCGCGGACCTGCTGCTCCAGCTCCGCGAAGTTGCGCTCGGCCCGCTGCGGGTCGAAGGGGACGACCGTCGGGTCGGAGAGCTCGGCGGCCAGCACGATGTCGCTGGACGCGAGCCCGAACGCGGAGAACGCGCTGGCCACGGGCCCGAGCGGGACCACCACGGTCTCGCACCCGACCTCCGCGGCGTACCCGGCGCAGTGCGCGGGGCCCGCGCCGCCGAAGGCGTAGAGCACGAAGTTGCGCGGATCGTGGCCGGACTCCACGACGGTCTTGCGCAGCAGGTCACCGGTCTGGGCGTTCTGCACCGTGTAGATCGCGGCGGCGGCCTCCTCGACCGACAGCCCCAGCGGCTTCGCGATCTGCGTGTCGATGGCCTGGCGCGCGAGCTCCAGCGACAGCGGCTTGCGCCCGCCGAGCAGACCCTTCTCCGGCAGGATGCCCAGCACCAGGTTCGCGTCGGTGTTGGTCGGCTCGGTGCCGCCCGCCCCGTAGCAGGCGGGGCCGGGCACGGCCTGGGCGCTGCGCGGGCCGATGCGGAGGTTGCCGCCCGCGTCGAGCCAGGCGATGGCGCCGCCGCCGGAGCCGATCGCGTCCACCCGCAGGGTCGGGACGTTGATCGGGTGGTGGTTGATCACCGTGGTGGTGTCCCGGACCGGCTCGCCGTCGACGACCAGGCCCGCCAGGAACGTCGTGCCGCCGACGTCGGTGGAGATGATGTTGCGGTGGCCGAGCTGGCGGCCCAGCGCCACGGACCCGACGACGCCGCCGGTCAGGACCGACCCGACCGTGCTGATCGCGGCCGCGGGGGCCTCCTTCGCCGCGACGGCGCCGCCGTTGGACTGCATGACGAGCAGCGGCCCGGTCAGTCCCTTCTCGCGCAGCGCGCTCTCCAGGGTGCCCAGGTAGTCCCGCAGACCGGGCCCGATCTGGGTGGACATGATCGTGGTGGCGTTGCGGGCGAACTCCCGGATCCGGGGGCTGACCTCGGACGACAGCGCCACGAACAGGTCGGGGGCCTCCTCGGCGATCAGCTCGCGGAGCCGGCGCTCGTGCACCGGGTTGCGGAAGGACCACAGCAGCGACACGGCGATGGCGCTGACCCCGTCCGCGACCAGGGAGCGGATCGCGGCACGGGCCTCCTGCTCGTCCAGCCCGACGACGACGGTGCCGTCCCGGTCGATCCGCTCGGTGACCTCGAGCGCGTGCCGCTTCGGCAGCAGCGCGTGGTCCTTGGTCTGCCCGAGGACGTGCTGCAGCTCGTGCGGGGACCGGCCCAGGTACCGGCCCTCGACGTTCATGATGAAGATCGAGTCCCGGTGCCCCTTGGTGGTGAGGAACCCGACCGGGGGCACGTTCCCCATGACCAGCGCGTTGAGCGAGGAGGTGGTGCCGTGCGCGATGTGGTGGGTGTCCGCGAGCATCTCCGGCAGCGGACGACCGAGCTGCTCGGCCAGCAGGCCCAGCACGTCGAGCACACCCCGGGAGTAGTCCGGGGGCGTCGACGGGGACTTCGCGGCGAGCACCGTCCCGGCCGCGTCGCCCGTTCCGTCGTCCAGCACGGCATCGGTGAACGTGCCGCCCACGTCCACTCCGATGACATAGGCCATGTCTCACACGCTCCTTCGCGGTGGGTGGCTGACGGTTCAGTAGACTATTCGACAGTATCGCTGAATGTCTAGCTTGACTTCCTGGGTTGCCGTGACGTCGAATAGTCGACGTAACCGTAAAGGGAGGTTGGCGATGCAGCCACGACGCGTCGCGGTGCTGGGCGGAGGACCGGGTGGGCTCTACGCCGCCCGGTTGCTGAAGCTCGCGTACCCCGCCTGCGAGGTCCGCGTCCACGAGCAGGGGGACCCGGACACCACGTTCGGGTTCGGGGTCGGGTTGGCCGCGGGCACCCAGCGCAAGCTGGCGGCCGCGGACCCGGACACCCTGCGGGACCTGGTCGCGGCGGGCCTGCGGCACGACATGACGCTCGACGTGGGCGGGGAGGTCGTGCGGGTGCGCAACGACCGCCTGATCGGCGTGGCCCGCACCGAGCTGCTCGCCATCCTGCAGCGGCACGCGGAGAAGGCCGGGGTCGTGCTTGACTTCGGGAGCCGCCGGTCCGCGGGCGAGCTCGACGCGGACGTGGTGATCGCCGCGGACGGCGTGTCCAGCGCGACGCGCGCCCTCGGGGACTTCGCCGAGTCGGTGGAGGTCGGCAAGGGCCTGTACCTGTGGTGCGGCACGGAGTTCCCCCTGCCGGACGCGGTGTTCGCCCCGGTCGCCACGGAGTTCGGCACGTTCGTCACGCACGCCTACCCGTACTCCGGTGGCCGGTCCACCTTCCTCATCGAGACCGACGAGCAGACCTGGCGGCGCGCGGGCTTCGACCGGGCCGAGGTGGCCGAGGGCGGGTCCGACGAGGTCTCGCTCCGTTTCCTGGAGCAGGCCTTCGCCGCGCAGCTGCGGGGGCACCCGCTCCTCGGCAACCGCACGCGCTGGCTGCGCTTTCGCACCGTCTCCTGCGGGCGGTGGTCGGACGGGAACACCGTGCTGCTCGGCGACGCCGCGCACACGGCGCACTTCTCCGTCGGCTCCGGCACCAAGCTGGCGATGGAGGACGCGATCGCGCTGGTCGCGGAGCTGCAGGAGGCGTACTCCGTGGCGGAGGCGTTCGAGAGGTACGAGGCGGTCCGCCGCCCCGCCGTCGAGCGGTTGCAGGAGCTCGCCCGGCGCTCGCAGCTGTGGTGGGAGTCCTTCCCGGGCCGGCTCGGGCTCCCCGCGGCGCGGCTCATGGTGTCCTACATGTCGAGGGCGGGGAACGTCCCGCTGGACCGCTTCGCCCAGACCGCCCCGGACGTGGTGGAGGCGGCGTTCGCGCAGTACGCGGCGGCCTCGCCCGTCCCGGACGCATCCGAGCCCGAGCCCGGGATCGTGGACCGGGTGCTCGCGCAGCCGGGGGAGCACCGGGGGCGGGTGTTCGCGAGTCGGACCGACGTGCCGGCGCTGCCCCCGCTCGCGTCCGACCTGGCCGACCCGTGGTCGGCCGAGGGGGACGCGGTGGTCGCCGCGGTGACGGGGGACGTGCTGCTCACCGGCCCGTCCGACCGGCCCGCCCTGCTGACCCGGCTCGACCTGGCCGAACGCATCCGGCTCGAACGCGGGGTGCTCACCGCGGTGGAGGGACCCGGCGCGCTGCGGGAGGATCTGGCGGCCGGGCTGCTCAGCGGTCGGTGTGACCTGGTGGTGATCGCGTGAACCCACTCGTCGAGTACCCCGCGGACGCCGTCGCGCGCTACCGCGCGGTGTGGGGCAGCCGCTCCATCCCGGCCGAGTTCCGCGCGGTCGCGGCGCGCCACCCGGACCGGGAGGCCGTCGTCGCCCTCGACGGGCGGCTGACCTACGCCGAGCTCGACGCGCGGTCCGACCGGGTCGCGGCCGGGCTGCTCGCGCTGGGGCTGGAGCCGGGCGGGCCGGTGTTGTTCCAGGTCACGAACCGGCTGGAGGCGGTGGTCGCCTGGTACGCGGTGCTCAAAGCGGGGCTGGTCCCCGTCGCGACGCTCGCCGCGCACCGCGGGCACGAGATCGGCGAGATCAGCCGTCGGGTCGGGGCGGTGGCGCACCTCGTCGAGCCCGGGCTGACGTTCGACCTCGTCGCGTTCGCCCGCGAGCAGGCGGTCGGCAGGCTGCTGGTCCTCGGCGAGCTGCCCGAGGCGGACCCCGGGCCGCTGCCCGAGGCCGACCCGGGGGCCGTCGCGGTCTACCAGCTCTCCGGCGGCACCACGGGCGTCCCGAAGGTGATCCCGCGGCGGCACGCCGAGTACTGGTACAACGCCGCCGAGTACGCGCGGTCCTGGGGCTGGACCGCCGACACCCGGGTGGCGCACCTGATCCCGATCATCCACAACGCCGGGGTCGTGTGCGCCGTGCACGCGCCGCACAGCGTCGGCGCGTGCCTGGTCCTGGGCACCCCCGACCTCGACGAGTCGCTGCCGCTGCTGGCGCGCGAGGCCGCCACGCACGTCCTGCTCGGGCACGGGCACTACCGCGCCCTGGACCACCCGGAGTTCGACGCCGCCGCGAAGACGCTGACCCAGGTGATCCTCTCCGGAGCCAAGGTCCCGCCCCGGCTCTTCGACGCCCTGGAGGCCCGCGGGATCTGGTCCGGACAGCTGTTCGGGATGGGGGAGGGACTGTTCCTCACGACCCGCCCCGGCGCCCCGCGCGCGGCGCGGCTGGAGACCGTGGGGACCCCGTTGTCCCGGTGGGACGAGGTGCGGATCCTCGAACCCGGCTCGGAGGAGCCCGCCGACGGCGTCGGGGAGCTGTGCTGTCGCGGCCCGTACACGCTGCCCGGCTACTACGACGCCCCGGAGCACAACGCCCGCGCCTTCACCGGCGACGGCTTCTACCGCACCGGCGACCTGGCCGCCTGGCGCGAGATCGACGGCGAGCGGTTCGTCTCCATCGAGGGCCGCATCAAGGACCTCATCAACCGCGGCGGCGAGAAGATCAACGCCGAGGAGGTGGAGCTGCTCCTGTTGCGCCACCCGCGCGTGACCGCCGTGGCCGTCGTCGCGATGCCGGACCCGCGGCTGGGCGAGCGGACCTGCGCCTACGTGGTGGTCGACGGCGCCGAGCTGACCCTGGACGAGGTGCGGCGGCACTTCGCCGCGCTCGACGTCGCGAAGTTCAAGTGGCCCGAGCGGATCGAGCACCTGCCCGAGATCCCGCGGACGCTCGTGGGCAAGACCGACAAGAAGGCCCTGGCGGCCGACATCGCACGGAAGGTAGCGACGTGAAGCGGATCGGACTCGTCGTCCCCAGCTCGAACGTGACCGTCGAGACGGAGATCCCGGCGCTGCTCGCGCGGCACCCCGAGGCCTTCTCCTTCCACTCCAGCCGGATGCGGATGCACTCGGTGACACCGGAGGAGCTGGCGGCGATGAACGGCCAGCGCGAGCGCTGCGTCGACGAGCTGGCGGACGCCGGCGTGGACGCCCTGCTCTACGCCTGCCTCGTGGCGCTGATGGCGCAGGGCCCGGGGGAGCACCAGCGGGTCGAGAAGGCGGTGGCGGAGCAGTACCCCGGGGTGGTCCGGTCGAGCGCCGGGGCCCTCGTGGAGGGGCTGCGTGCGCTGGGCGCGCGGCGGATCGCGCTCGTCACCCCGTACCTGCGGCCGCTCGCCGAGCAGGTGGTGGCCTACCTCGGGGCGGAGGGGTTCGACGTCGTCGACTGGGCCGCGCTGGAGGTGGGGGACAACGCCGAGGTCGGCTGCATCCCCGGCACGCGAGTGCTGGAGGCCGCCCGCGGCCTCGACCCGGCGGTCGACGCGCTGGTCATCTCCGCCTGCGTCCAGATGCCCTCGCTGGACCTGGTCGCGCCCGCGGAGGAGGAGTTCGGGCTGCCCGTGCTCTCCGCGGCCACGGCCGGTGCCTACTCGCTGCTGCGCGGGCTCGGCCTGAACCCGGTGCTTCCCGGCGCGGGACGGCTCCTGTCCGGAACCGGCGCCCGCGGGTCGGTTCCGCAGGCTCCACCTCCTACGATCCCCGCATGAGCGAACCGGGACGCAGGGGGACCGCTCGGCGCGAGCTCGTCGAGAACGAGCTGTACGAGCACGCCACCCGGCTGTTCGCCGAACGCGGGTTCGCGGGCACCAGCCTGCAGGACATCGCGGACGCGCTGGGCATCACCCGGCCCGCGCTCTACTACTACGTCAAGAGCAAGGACGAGCTGCTCGCCAAGCTGGTCACCGAGGTCACGAACGGCCCGCTGGACGAGATCGTCGCGCTGTTCGAGCTGGACGAGGACCCCGTCCGGCGGCTGCGCGGGATCGTCGAGGTGATCGTCGGGCGGCGGGTGACCCAGCCCGAGCGGTTCCGGCTGCTGATCCGCTCCGAGGCGGAGCTCCCCGCGGAGCTGACCGCGGCGTACGACGACAGCAGGCGCGCCGTGCTGAAGGCGATCGCCGGCGTGATCGACCAGGGTGTCCGGGCCGGGCGGTTCCGGCCCGTCGACGCGCGGGTCGCCGCCCTCGGCGTGCTCGGCATGTGCAACTGGGTCGCCTGGTGGTTCCACCCCGGCGGCCGCGACACGGCCGAGGGGGTCACGGCGCAGCTGGCGGACATGGCCGTCGCCGCGCTGGTCCGCCCCGACCACCAGACGCCGGAGGCCGAGGGGCCCGCCGCGGCGTTGAAGCTGCTGCGCCAGGACCTGGACCATCTCGAGCGCATCCTCGATCTCTGAACTCACTCGTCAAACTGTTGACTCATTCGTCGACACCGGCGTAACGTCGGTGTCATGACAGAGTCGACAGGCGGGCTGGAGCACCGGGTGAGGGGCGTGGACCACGTCGCCTTCCCGACCTTCGACCCCGCGGCCACGGTGCGCTTCTACCGGGACGTCCTCGGCTTCCCGGTGGTGCACTCGATCTGCGCGGCGGGCTGGGGTCCCGAGAACCACCCGGACTTCATCCACTTCTTCTTCGACATCGGCAACGACGACCGGATCGCGTTCTTCTACTACTTCGGCACGGAGAACCCGACCCGCGGGGACAAGGGGGACGCCTACGCGAAGTTCGCCGCGGACGTCCCCGAGTACTTCGTCCGCTCCCGGCACCTCGCGATCCACGTGGAGAACGAGGAGGACCTGCTGGAGTACCGCCGCCGGCTGGACGCGAGCGACTGGCCCGTCGAGATGCAGATCCAGCACGAGACGATCGAGTCGATCTACACCCACGACCCGAACGGCTACTTCTTCGAGATCACCCGGGCCATGCGGCCGGTCACGCCGCAGGAGGACCTGGACGCGAACCTCACCATCGATGCCCTGCTCGACGTGCTGGACCGGCCGGAGCCGACCTTCGGCAAGCTGCTGGCCCGCAAGGCCGAGCTGATCGTCGACCGGGCCGGGGGATGGCAGCCTGCGGAGCCGGCGGGGCGGGCAGGCACAGCGGGCTGGGAGACGGTGGTTCGATGAGCACGCTCTACGTGCTCGACGTCCCGGAGAACACCGCCGTCGCGAAGATCGCCGCCGAGGACCCCACCGTGGTCGTGGACAAGATCGGTCCGTACTTCGAGATCCGGGCGGACGGGCCCCTCGTCGTCGACCGGCGGGCGACCGGGTGCCGGCACGCGGTCTGGTACTCCTGCGTCGCGGGCGTCGCGCCGGGAGACGTGATCACCCAGCACGACAAGGACGCGCTGCGCGTGGAGCCCGCATGAGGCTGGGGCAGGGGCGCTACCTGGCCGCGGGCGAGCGACCCGGCGCGACCGTCACCAGCGTCCACGAGCTCACCACGGCCGACGGGGCGACGGTCCGCGGCGTGCTGGCCACCGTGCCCGGCGCCCGGACCGTGGTCTGCCTGATGCACCCGCGCCAGGACGTCACACACCACGCGCTCGTGCCGCTGTTGCTGCAGGCCGGGGCGGCGGTGTGGACCCAGGGCTCGCGCTCGCCGAACAACGACCTGAACCTGGTGCACGAACAGGCCCTGCTCGACGTCGGGGCAGGCCAGGTGTTCCTGCGCGAGCGGTTCGAGGACGTCGTGGTGCTCGGGCACTCCGGCGGCGGCACCCTGTTCGCCTACTACCTGGAACAGGCGGCGTCGACCGACCGGATCGGCACGACCCCCGGCGGGCGCCCCGTCGACCTCGCGGGCGCCGAGCTGCCCGTCGCGGACGGCGCGATCTTCCTCGCCCCGCACCCCGGCCAGGGCAGGCTGCTGCTGGCCTGCATCGACCCCTCGGTCGCGGACGAGGCGGACCCGATGTCGGTGATCCCGGAACTGGACCCGTGGAACCCCGCCAACGGGTTCGCCGAGCCGCCCGCGAGCTCCTCGTACAGCGCGGAGTTCCTGGCCGAGTACCGCGCGGCGCAACGCGCCCGGGTCGAGCGGCTCGACGCGTTCGCCCGCGAGTCCCTCGCCGCGACCGCGGCGGCGCGGAAGGCGCACAAGGTCACCGGCGCCGCCGTGGACCGGCGCCGCGCCCTCGCCCCCACGATCATGACGGTGTTCCGCACGGACGCCGACCCGCGCAACGTCGACCTCTCGCTGGACCCGAGCGAGCGGCCGTACGGCTCGCTGTTCGGCACCCGCCCGGACCTGATCGACTACGGCCAGGTCGGCTTCGGCAGGCTCGCCACCCCGGAGGCCTGGCTCTCCACCTGGTCCGGCCTGTCGAGCAACGCGGACTTCGTGCGGTGCGCCCCGGGCGTCACGGTCCCGACGCTGTTCCTGGAGCTCACCGGGGACCAGGCCGCCTTCCCCGCGGACTCGGCCCGCATGATCGCCGCGCTCGGCACGGCGCCGATCCCCGGCGGCGACCTGACCACGGCGAAGGTCCGCGGCCTGCACTTCGGCGCCGCCCTCGCCCCGGGCGAGCCCACCGGCAACGAGCTGGCCGCCGCCGAGATCGCGACCTGGCTCGAGAAGCGCCACCCCCTGTCCCCGCCGCCCTGACCGGCCAACGGGGCGTTCGCTCATTCCTGGTGAGCGAACGCGCCGTCGGTGTGGTGGGGGGTGGGGGAGCGAGCGGCGCGTCGGTTCACTCCTCGTGAGCGAGCGCACCGTTCGCCGGGTCAGGGGGCGGGGCGTAGGCGCGCAGGAACACGTCCACGCCGTCCCGGGCGATCTGCTCGACCTCCGCGGCCGGGAGCGGGAGTGCGCCGTGGAAAGAGCGGCTGGTCACCTCGCCCGCCGAGAGCAGGACGAGGTGCCGGGCGGCCCGGGAGGGGTTTGCCGCGCGCAGCCTGCCCTCGGCCATGAACCGGGCGAGGTGGGCCTCCAGGGCCTGCTGCACCCGCCGGGGGCCGGTGTCCTGCCAGGACTCCACGGCCTCGGCGGGGATGTGCCCCACCTCGGCGGCGATCTGCCGGACCAGCGCGAAATGCTCGCGGTCACCCGGCGCGGCGTGCTCCTGCGCGAACCCGACGAGTGCCTCCCGCAGGTCCGCCACCTCCCCGCCCAGGTGCTTCTCCATGGCCTCGATCTGGCTCTCGGCGACCCGGGTCGCGCTCTCGTCGATCACGGCGCCGAACAGCGCGGCCTTGTCGGCGACGTGGTTGTAGATCGTCCGCGTGGACACCCCGGCCTCGCGCGCGATCTGGTCGATGCTCGCGCGGGTGTAGCCCTCGCGGGCGAACACGGTCAACGCACCGCGCAGGATCGCGCGCCGCTTGTCGGGGAGCCGGGGCACGCGTGGATCCTTCCAGGTACAACGACCGTTGTCACTTTACAATGCACGTTGTACTTTACCCGCCATGAGCAGTGAGATCAGGATCGGGATCGTCGTCGGGAGCACCCGCCCGAACCGTCGGGGCGGCGTGGTGGCGGACTGGGTGCGACGGGGGATCGAGTCGCGCGGGCTCGCCCCGGAGCTGCTGGACCTGGCGGAGTGGAGCCTCCCGATGCTCGACGAGCCCGACCCGGCCATCCACGGCGCGTACGCGAACCCGCACACCCGGGCGTGGGCCGCGGCCGTCGACCGGTGCGACGCGTTCGTCTTCGTGGTCCCGGAGTACAACCACTCGTTCCCCGCCGCGCTGAAGAACGCGATCGACTACCTGTTCGCCGAGTGGAACGACAAGGCGGCCGGGCTGGTCGGGTACGGGGTGCAGGCCGGGGTGCGGGGGATCGAGGCGCTGCGGCCGGTGCTGTCCGAGGTGAAGATCGCGCACGTCCGGACGCAGGTGTGCCTCACCCTCATGACGGACTTCGCGCTCTCCGGACCGACGGACGTCGGAACCCTGCATCCCGCGCCGTACCAGGAGGAGGCCCTCGGGCGGATGGTCGACGAGGTGGTGGCGTGGGCCGGTGCGCTGCGCGGGTTGCGGGTGCCGACGTGACCCCGGCGGTGCGGCGGATCGCCGCGGTCGTGGTGCTGGGCGCGCTGCTGTCCATGCTCGACGCGACGGTGGTCGCCGTCGGACTGGAGACGATGGCCCGCGACCTGGGCGTGGACCTCGCCGCGGCGCAGTGGATCGCCCACTCCTACCTGCTGGCCCTCGCCGTGGCCCTGCCCGCGTGCGGCTGGCTGGGCAGACGGGTCGGGACGGGGCGGCTGTGGCTGGTCGCGCTGGCCGGGTTCACCCTCGCCTCGGTCCTGTGTGCGGCCGCGCCGACCCTCGGGCTGCTGGTCGCGGCGCGGGCGCTACAGGGGGTGGCCGCCGGGTTCCTGGTGCCGAGCGGGCAGGCGTTGCTGGGGCAGGCCGTCGGGCCGGAGCGGCTGGGCCGGGTGATGGCGCTGCTGGGTGCGGTGGTCAGCCTCGGGCCCGCGCTGGGGCCGGTCGTCGGGGGTGTGCTGCTCGAGGTCGCGTCCTGGCCGTGGCTGTTCCTGATCAACGTGCCACTGGGCGCCGTGGGGGTGGTGGCGGGCCTGCGCGTGCTGCCGCGCGGCACGCCCGCCCGCCCCGGCCCGCTCGACGTCCCGGGGCTCCTCCTCGCCGGGATCGGCCTGTCCGTGCTGGTCTACGGCCTGACGGTGCGCGCCCCGCTGCCGATGGTGGCAGGCGCGGTCCTGCTGGTGCTGTTCGTGGTCCGGACCCGGCGCCGCCCGTCTCCGCTCACCGACCTGCGGCTGTTCGCCGAGCGCCGGTACGCCCTCGCGACCCTCTGCAGCACTCTGACCGGCGCCTCACTCTTCGGCACGGTGCTGGTGTTCCCGCTGCTCCTGCAGCTCGCGCGCGGCACGGGCCCGGTCGGCACCGGGCTGTCCCTGCTCTCCTACGGCCTCGCGACGGCGGCCTCCACACCCCTGGCCGGGCGGCTCACCGACCGCGTGGGTGGCGGCCGGGTCGCGGTCGCAGGCTGCGTGGGGCTGATGCTCACCGCGATCCCGTTCGCGCTGTGGACCCCGGGGCCCGTGCTGCTGCAGGTCCTGCTGGTGCTGCGCGGCGTGGCCATCGGCTTCGCCGCCATCCCCCCGACCGTCGCGGCGTACGCGGCGGTGCGTCCCGAGAGCCTCCCGGACGCCACCACGCAGCTCAACGCCCTGCAACGGGTGGGAGGGGCGGTCGGCGGCGCGCTCGTGGCGACGGTGCTCGCGACCCTGTTGCCCGCGGGAACCGCCGCGGCCTTCACCGCGGTGTTCTGGCTCCTCGCGGGTCTGGCCGCCGTCGCCCTCGTGCCCGCCGTCCTCCTGGCGAGACAGCCCGCGCCCGAGCCGACCCCCCGTGAGCGGCGATAGTCGCTACAGCGACCATCGCCGCTCACGGGTGGTCAGGCGCCGGGGAGGAAGAGGCAGAACGGATGGCCGTCGGGATCGCGCAGCACCCGGACGTCCGCCTGGGGTTGCTCGGTCTCCAGCGTCGCGCCCAGCGCAACTGCCCGTGCCACGTCCGCGTCGAGGTCCTCGCTGAGCAGGTCCAGGTGCAGCTGCATCTGCGGCGCGCCCGCGCGGGCGGGCCAGGCGGGCGGCACCTGCGGGGGTTCGAGCTGGACGCTCAGGCCCGGTCGCTCACGGGCCGGATCGCGCAGCCGCACCCACTCCGCGGACTCCTCGACGGTGTCCCAGCCAAGGAGGTCGCGGTAGAAGGCGGCGAGCGCGGGCGGGTTCGGCGAACCGAGCACGACGGCGGCGAAGGAGACGCTCATGGCATCGGGCTACCCCTGTGCGCCGGGGTTCAGCGCAGGGGGGCGGCGGTCTTCTCGCGGACCTCGTCCTCGCTCACGCCGAAGGTCTCGACGAGCTGGAGGCCCTCGGGGGTCACGTCGATCACCGCGAGGTCGGTGATGATCCGGTTCACGCAGGCCACCCCGGTCAGGGGGAGGGTGCACTCCTGCAGGATCTTGGGGGAGCCGTCCTTGGAGACGTGGTCCATCATCACGATGACCCGCCGGGCGCCGTGGACGAGATCCATCGCGCCGCCCATGCCCTTGATCATCTTGCCCGGGATGGCCCAGTTCGCGAGGTCACCCGTGGCGCTGACCTGCATCGCACCCAGTACGGCGACGTCCACGTGCCCGCCGCGGATCATGCCGAAGCTGTCCGAGGAGCCGAAGAAGCCCGCGCCGGGCAGAACTGTGACGGTCTCCTTGCCGGCGTTGATCAGGTCGGCGTCCACCTCGTCGTCGGTGGGGTAGGGGCCGACGCCGAGGATGCCGTTCTCGCTGTGCAGCACCACGGTCCGGTCCGCGGGCACGTGGTCCGGGACCAGGGTGGGCATGCCGATGCCGAGGTTGACGTACGCGCCGTCCCACAGCTCGTCCGCCACCCGCTTCGCGAGCTGGTCCCTGGTGAGACTCACTTCCGCACCGTCCTGAACTCGACCTGCTTCTCGACGTCCGGCACGTGGACCACACGCTGGACGTGGATGCCGTGGGTGTGCACCGCGTCCGGGTCGATCTCGCCGGGCTCGACGAGGTGCTCGACCTGCGCGATCGTGATCCGGCCCGCGGCGGCGCAGTCCGGGTTGAAGTTGCGTGAGCTGCGCCGGTAGACGAGGTTGCCGTGCCGGTCGCCCTTCCAGGCGTGGACCAGCGCGAAGTCCGGGGTGAGGGCGCGTTCGAGCACGTAGCGCGTGCCGTCGAACTCGCGGACCTCCTTCTCCGGCGAGCGCACCGCGACCGAGCCGTCCGGCGCGTAGCGCCAGGGCAGCCCGCCGTCCGCGACGAGCGTGCCGACCCCGGCGGGGGT
Source organism: Pseudonocardia sp. WMMC193 (assembly GCF_021728735.1). Taxonomy (NCBI): domain Bacteria; kingdom Bacillati; phylum Actinomycetota; class Actinomycetes; order Pseudonocardiales; family Pseudonocardiaceae; genus Pseudonocardia; species Pseudonocardia sp. WMMC193. Next base: position 955,913 of record NZ_JAKKDO010000003.1, read on the forward strand.
GAAGAACGCCGGGATCCCCGCGCCGCCCGCCCGCAGCCGCTCGGCCAGCGTGCCCTGCGGGGTCAGCTCCAGCTCCAGCTCGCCCGCGAGGTACTGGCGGGCGAACTCCTTGTTGTTGCCGACGTAGGAGCCGATCGTGCGGCGGATGCGGCCCGCCGCGAGCAGGGTGCCGAGGCCGAACCCGTCGATCCCCAGGTTGTTGCTGATCGTCTCCAGGTCCGTCGCGCCCTGCTCGAGCAGGGCCGCGATCAGCACGGTCGGCACGCCGGACATGCCGAACCCGCCGACCGCCAGCGACGACCCGTCACCGATGTCGGCCACCGCCTCCGACGCCGAGGCCACCACCTTGTCCATGCCCGGCACGGTACGGCAGGTTCGCATGTCGCACAAGTGTTCGTATCGCGAACAGGCGCTAGCCCAGGAGCGCGGCGCGGAGCTCGTCGGCCGTCGCGTAGATCGCGGCCGCACCCGCCGCGGCGAGCTCGCCCGGCTCGGCGTAGCCCCAGCCCGCACCCAGGCAGGAGACGCCGTGCGCGGCCGAGCCGACGACGTCGTGCAGCCGGTCGCCGACCATCACGCAGTCCGCGGGCGCGGGGGAGCCCAGCCTGCGCAGCGCCTCCTCGACCACGGCCGCCTTGGACGGCCGCCGGGCGTCCACGGTGTCCCCGGTGATCGCGGTGAACAGCTCGGTCCAGCCCTGGTTGGCGATGATCTCGCGGGCCGCGGGCTCGTTCTTGCTCGTCGCGAGCCCGAGCCGCACGTCCGCGGCGACCAGGGCCCGCAGCAGCGGCTCGATGCCGGGGTACGGCGTGGACTTGAGCAGCCCGCTCTCCTGGTAGAGCGGGCGGTAGCGGGCCAGCACCGCGGCCGCGGCCTCGGCCCCGACGATCGGCGGCAGGGACTCGTAGAGCGGGGGTCCGAGCAGGTGCCTGCCGATGACGGTGTCGTCCCACGGCACGCCGACCTGGTCGAAGGCCGTGCGCAGGGTGCCGAGGATGCCGGGGGCGGAGTCGACGAGGGTGCCGTCGAGGTCGAGGAGGACGGTGCGAGTCACCCCGCCATCATCCCCGACGAGGTGGACGCATGACGTACGGTTGTCCGCATGACGAACGCGGGGCTGCTCACACCGCTGTACGGAGCGGGTGCCGTGGCGGCGCGGCTGACCGACGACGAGTGGGTCCGCGCCCTGCTCGACGTCGAGCGGGCCCTGTCCCGCGCCGCGGCCGAGCACGGGTTCGTGCCGGTCGAGCACGCGAAGCGTATCGCGGACACCGCCTTCGCCGTGGACCCCGCCGAGCTCGCCGCCGCGTCGGTCGAGGGCGGCAACCCGGTGATCCCGCTGGTCCGGCTCATGCGGGCCGCGGTGGGGGACGCGGCGTCCGCGGTGCACCCGGGCGCGACCAGCCAGGACGTCATGGACACGGCGGTCGTGCTGCTGGTGCGCCGCGCGGCCGAGCCGCTGCTGGCCGACCTCCGGGGGGCCGCGGACGCCGCCGCCGCGCTCGCCGCGACCCACCGGGACACCCCGATGATGGCGCGCACCCTCCTGCAGGCCGCCCTGCCGACGACGTTCGGCCTGGTCGCGGCGGGCTGGGCGGTCGGACTCGACGCCGCCGTGCGCGATCTCGCCGCCCGGGTCGACGCGCTGCCGGTGCAGTTCGGCGGCGCGGCCGGCACGCTCGCCGGCTCCGACCCGGCCGTCGCCGACACCCTCGCCGACCTGCTCGACCTGCCCCGGCAGCAGGTCCCGTGGCACACCGAGCGGACCCGGATCGGTGCGCTCGCCGGGGCCCTGGGCGTGGCCGCGGGGGCCTGCGGCAGGGTCGCGACGGACGTCGTGCTGCTGGCGCAGACCGAGCTGGCGGAGGTCTCGGAGGGGGCGCCGGGGGACTCGTCCTCGATGCCGCACAAACGCAACCCGATCGCGGCGGTGACCGCGCGGGCGTCCGCGCGGCGGGCGCCCGGCCTGGTCGCGACGCTGCTCGCCGCCATGGACCACGAGCTCCAGCGCGGCGCGGGCCCCTGGCACGCCGAATGGGGGACCCTGACCGAGCTGCTCGGGACGACCGGCGGCGCCGCGGCCCGGCTGCGGACCTCCCTGACCGGGCTCGAGGTCCATCCCGACGCCATGCGGGAGAAGCTGACCGGGCCGGACACCGGCCACGCGGGCACACTGGTCGACCGGGTCCTGGAGTCGCGATGAGCGCGGACGGGCCGAACGCGGCGGAGCGCCTCACCGAGGTCGTGCCGCGGCAGGAGCACGTGCAGTCGCTGGCCCGCGGCCTGGCGGTGATCAAGGCGTTCAACGGCGACCGGCCCGCCCAGACGCTGTCGGACGTCGCCAGGGCGACCGGGCTGACCCGCGCCGCCGCCCGCCGGTTCCTGCTCACCCTCGCCGAGCTCGGCTACGTCCGGACCGACGGGCGGCTGTTCACCCTGACCCCGCGGGTGCTGGAGCTGGGCTACTCGTACCTGTCGGCGCTGTCGCTGCCCGAGGTCGCCGAGCCGCACCTGGAGGAGCTGGTGCAGCTCGTCCACGAGTCGGCCTCGGTCGCGGTGCTCGACGGCTCGGACGTCGTGTACGTCGCGCGCGTCGCGACCAGCCGGATCATGACCGTGTCCATCACGATCGGGACCCGCTTCCCGGCCTACGCGACGTCGATGGGCCGGGTCCTGCTCGCCGCGTTGTCCCCCGCCGAGCTGGACCAGCGCCTCGGTGACCCGCGCAGGCTCACCGAGCGCACGATCGCGGACCCGGCCGCGTTGCGGGACGTGCTCGGAGACGTCCGCGCGGCGGGCTACTGCCTGGTGGACCAGGAGCTGGAGGAGGGCCTGCGGTCGATCGCGGTGCCGATCCGGGACAACACGGGCCGGGTCATCGCGGCCGCGAACGTCAGCACCCACACCAGCCGCGGCACCCGGGCCTGGCTCCGCGACGAGGCCCTGCTGCACCTGCGCGCGTGCGCGCTCGGCATCCAGCAGGACCTCCGCGGGGCCCGGGGGGCCTAGATCCGCAGCCTCGCCTCCACGTCGGCCGGGGCGTCCGGGAGGGCCCTGAGCTCGGCGACCAGGCGGGCCCGGTCCGCGTCGCGGTAGCCGTGGAAGGGGATCGCGGAGCCGATGACCGGGTGCAGGGCGCGGCGGCGCCGGACCGGCGTCCAGGCGACGATCCAGGCCAGCAGGGCGATGACGGCGATGACGGTGAGCACGGTGGAAGTCATGGCAGGAAGTGTGCGCTCTGCCAGTTCTTGCCAGAAGTGGCCAGAACGCCACAGGTCGTAAATATACTGCCGTCATGCTCCGCAGTGTCGCCGTCCTCGTCCTGGACCGGCTCGCCGTGTTCGAGTTCGGCGTGCTCTGCGAGGTCTTCGGGCTCGACCGCTCCGACGACGGGCTGCCCGTGCTGGACTACCGGGTCTGCGGCGTCGAGGCGGGCAAGCCGGTGAGCACCTCCGGCGGCGTGCAGGTGATCCCCGAGCACGGGCTCGACGGGCTCGCCGGGGCCGACCTGGTCGCCGTCCCGGCCACCGGCCTGCGGGAGTACCCGGAGGAGGCGCTGCAGGCGCTCCGGCAGGCCGAGGCGGCGGGCGCGACCATGCTGAGCGTCTGCTCGGGGGTGTTCGTGCTGGCCGCCGCCGGGCTGCTGAGCGGGCGCCGGGTGGCGACCCACTGGCACAGCGCGGACGAGCTGCGGGCCCGCCACCCGGACGTCGAGGTGGACCAGGACGTCCTGTTCGTCGACGAGGGCAACCTGATCACCAGCGCGGGCACCGCCGCCGGGATCGACGCATGTCTGCACCTCGTGCGCCGCGAGCTCGGCAGCGCCGTGGTCAACGGGATCGCGCGCCGCATGGTGGTGCCGCCGCAGCGCGAGGGCGGCCAGCGCCAGTTCATCGACCGCCCGGTGCCGGAGTGCTCCGCGGACTCCCTCGGCCCGGTGCTGGACTGGCTGCTGGCGAACCTCGACGTCGAGCACTCGGTCGCCGACCTCGCCAAGCGGGCGGCGATGTCCGAACGCACCTTCGCCCGGCGGTTCGCCGCGGAGACCGGCACCAGCCCGCTGCGCTGGCTGACCCGGCAGCGGGTGCTGCACGCGCGCAGGCTCCTGGAGGACACGGACCTGTCCGTGGACGCCGTCGCGAGCCGGTGCGGGTTCGGCTCGGCGACGCTGCTGCGCCACCACTTCAAGCAGGTCGTGGGCGTGCCGCCCGCGGACTACCGGCGGTCGTTCCAGCGGGTGTGACGGCGGGGTGTGATCCACCCCCACTACCTGAACGGTCGCTCAGTAGGCACGATGTCCGAATGGACGCGAGCCCGATCGCCGCCCCGCCCGTCGAGGAGCACTTCCCGGGGCCCGAGGCGGTCAGCCGCCGATTCGCCTCCGCACCGGTCGAGGGCGGCCTGGGAGTGCGGGTCGCGGCGATGGCCGACCGCCGCGACCCGCAGCCCGAGCGCCTGCGGCTGACGGCGCCGCTGCGGGTCGGGACCCCGCACCTGGTCACCCTCGCGGTCGCCACGGACACGGCGATCGGCATCGCCGTGCACTCCGCGACACCCACCCAGACGTCGGGGCCCACGCTGGACCTGCGCCTGGACGCGATCGCGGACCCCGCGCCGGGCGCCCGCAGCCTGGAGATCGTCGCGGAGGTGCTGGGCACCCCGACCGCGGACGACCGCGCAGGCGCCGCGCGGGCGCTGGTCACCGACGACACCGGACGCACGGTCGCCCACGGGATCGCCACGATGGTGATCGAGCCGTTCACCCCGCGCACCCCCGGCCGCCGCCCCGGGACGGTGGACGGGCCGCAGCTGGACGTCTCCCGGCTCGTCCGCACCCTGGCCACCGCGCCCCTCACGGATGACACCCTGACGCTCCCGCTCGGCCCGTGGCTGGGCAACCTGCGGGGGACCATGCACGGCGGGCTCGTGCTCGCCGTCGGGCGACTCGCCGCGCAGCGGATCACCGGATCGACGGGCCGGATGCTGGACACGGCCGTCGAGTACCTGCGCCCCGTGCCCCTCGCGGGCACGCTGACCTGCCGGATCGTCCCGGAACGGGTCGGGCGGCGGTTCCGTACCGACCGCACGGAGCTGGTGCTGCCGGACGGAAAGATCGCCGCCATCGTGCGCTCCGCCACGGCATCGGGGTGATACTCGGGTCACCACCACATCGAGGAGCGCGACGATGCCGGCCTCACCCACCCCGCCCGCTTCGGGGGGCGCCGTCCCCCAGACCCGAATCGCGGTGATCGGCGCGGGCCCGTCCGGGCTCTATGCGGCCGCCGCCCTGCTCGCCTCCGAGTCCCCCGTGGACGTCGACGTGATCGACCGGCTCCCCGCCCCGTACGGCCTGGTCCGCTACGGGGTCGCCCCCGACCACGTGAAGATGAAGTCCGTCATCCGGGTGCTGCAGCGGCCCTTCTCCGACGGCTCGCGGGTCCGGTTCCTGGGCAACGTGCGGGTGGGGGAGGGCGGCGTCCCGCTGGACGTCCTCAAGGAGCACTACCACGCGGTGATCCACGCCTCCGGCAGCTCGGTGGACCGGGCCCTGGGGATCCCCGGTGAGGAGCTCCCGGGCAGCTACGGCTCCGGCGCGTTCGTGAGCTGGTACTGCGGACACCCGGACCACGTCGACCTCGACCCGGTGTTGGACCACACGGGCGTCGTGGTGGTGGGGGCGGGGAACGTGGCGCTGGACGTCGCGCGGGTGCTCGCCCGCGGCCACGTCGAGATGGCGGCGACGGACGTGCCGGACCGGGTGCTGGACGCGCTGCGGGGCAGCGGGGTCGAGGACGTGCACGTGGTGGTCCGGCGCGGGCCCGAGCACGTGAAGTTCACGCCCGCCGAGCTGCGCCAGATCGGGGAGCTCGCGGGCGTGCAGGTCCTCGTGCACGGCTACACCGAGCCCGCGGAGGAGCCCGCCGAGCGGCGGCAGAAGCAGAACCTGGCGATGCTGGCCGAGTGGGCCGCCGACCCGGGGCCCGCCCGGCCGCGACGCATCCACCTGCACTTCCACCGCACGCCGGTGCGGCTGCTGGGGGAGGGCCGGGTCACGGGGATGGTCGTCGAGCCCACCGGCGGCGGGGCCGAGGAGACGCTCGACGCCGGCCTGGTCGTGCGCGCGATCGGCTACCTCGGCGAGCCCATCCCGGGCCTGCCGTACGACGGCGGGATCGTCCCGAACACGGCGGGCCGGGTCGAGCCGGGCACCTACGTCACGGGATGGATCAAGCGCGGCCCGACCGGGGTGATCGGGACCAACAAGGGGGACGCCGTCGAGACCGTCGCGAGCCTGCTGGACGACCTGCACACCCTGCCCACCCCGCCGCACCCGGACCCCGACTCGGTGGTCGCGGTGCTGGAGGCCTACGGCGTCGAACCCGTGACGTGGACCGACTGGGAACGCCTCGACGCCGAGGAGGTCCGCCGCGGGGGAGCCAGGGACGCGGAGCGGGTCAAGGTCGCCGACCTGCAGGACATGCTGGCCGCGGCCCGGGGCCGGTCCCGCGTGTCGTGAGCGGCGGTCGTGAGCGGCGATGGTCGCCAGAGCGACCATCGCCGCGCACGGGTGGTCAGTAGGGGTCGACGGACTCGACGGTCGGGATGGCGCGCAGGCGGGTCTGGAAGGCCTCGGCCTCGTCCGCCGTCATGCTGACCGAGCAGGTGAGCGCGCTGCACCCGACGCCCTCGCGGACGTCCACGGCCATCTCCTTGACCAGCGGACCGCACGCGCGCAGCTCCGCGGCGACGAGCAGGACGCCGTCCATGCCGTGCGTGGTGATGATCGTGTGCTTGCGCAGGATCCGAGAACCGGTGAAGGCGGGGCGGTCGATCGTGATGCTCATGGGAGTGCTCCGGGGTGCGTTCGGGAGACGTACGGGAACGCGAGCCAGGTCTGGCAGGGTCCTCGACTTGGGGGAGCGGGGCGAGAGCCCGCAGAGCGCGACGGCGGCCTGGGTCAGCCGACGCGCCGGGCTACTACGAGCCCGAGGCGCGCGGCGAGAAGAAGGCTCGCGGCGATTCGCACGTCGAGGACACTACCACGGAGGTGATCCACACGACACCGGGCGGGACCCGGAGCACGGAAAAGGCCCCCTGACCATGCGGTCAGGGGGCCTTCTCGAGATGAGCTCAGTCCGTCTGGTCCTTCGGCCGCCCGGCGTCCGGACGACCCGCCAGCTCCAGCTGCTCCGCGGCGCGGGCCCGCTCCTCGCTGGCCTCCAGCTCCTGGTGGTGCAGGTCGGCGCGCGCCTGCTCCAGGGCCGCGGTCTCGTCGACCGGGTCCGGGGAGAGCAGCGAGCCCGCGACCGGGTCGCCCGCCGAGCCCAGCTGGTTCATCCGCTTGGGCACCGGGGCGCCCTGGTAGTCCAGCGGGATCGCGTGCCCGTGGCTGTCGACGCCCGCGAGGGGCTGGTGGATCTCGATGAACTCACCGTGCGGCAGGCGCCGGATGATGCCGGTCTCGATGCCGTGCTCCAGCACCGCGCGGTCGCCGCGCTGCAGGCCCACACAGAGCCGGTAGGTCACCCAGTAGACGATCGGCGGGACCACCAGCAGGCCGATGCGGCCCGCCCACGTCGTCGCGTTGAGCGAGATGTGGAAGAAGTAGGCGATCCAGTCGTTGACGCCGCAGAGGACGAGCCAGACGTAGAACGAGATGCCCATCGCGCCGAGCGCGGTGCGGACCGGGACGTCCCGGGGGCGCTGCAGCAGGTTGTGCAGGGCGTTGTCCCCCGTCATCCGCCGCTCGACGGCGGGGTAGATGCCCGCCACCACGAACAGCACCGGGAGGAACGCCACCGTGGCCCAGAAGGCCGCCGGGATCGTGTACCTCCCGAACAGGTAGATCTCCCACGGCGGGAAGATGCGCGCCATGCCCTCGGAGAAGAGCATGTACCAGTCCGGCTGGGACCCGGCCGAGATGTGCGAGGCGTCGTAGGGGCCGAGGTTCCAGATCGGGTTGATCTGGAAGATGCCCGCCATGATGCCGATGACGCCGGTGACGACGGCGAAGAACGCGCCGCCCTTCGCCGCGAAGACCGGGAGGATCCGGACGCCGACGACGTTGGTCTCCTTGCGGCCCGGGCCGGGGAACTGGGTGTGCTTCTGGTACCAGACCAGGCCCAGGTGCACGCCGATCAGCGCGAGCAGGATGCCCGGGAAGATCAGGACGTGGACGATGTAGAGCCGCGGGATGATCTCCGTGCCCGGGAACTCGCCGCCGAAGAGCAGCCAGTGCGCCCAGGTGCCGATCACCGGGATCGACATGATGAAGCCCGAGGCGATGCGCAGGCCGACGCCGGAGAGCAGGTCGTCCGGCAGCGAGTAGCCGGTGAAGCCCTCGAGCATGCCCAGCAGGATCAGGACGAGCCCGATGATCCAGTTCGCCTCGCGCGGCTTGCGGAACGCGCCGGTGAAGAACACCCGGAACATGTGGGCGATCATCGAGGCGACGAACAGCAGCGCGGCCCAGTGGTGGACCTGCCGGACGAACAGCCCGCCCCGGACCTCCAGGGAGATCTCGAGCGCGCTCTCGTAGGCCCGCGACATGTGGATGCCGCGCATGTTGTCGAACGGCCCGTTGTAGACGACCTCGACCATCGACGGGTCGAAGAACAGCGCGAGGTAGATGCCCGACAGCAGCAGGATGATGAAGCTGTAGAGGGCGACCTCGCCCAGCATGAAGGACCAGTGGGTCGGGAAGACCTTGTTGAACTGCTTCCGCAGCCCGGCCGCCGGGTGGTACCGCTGGTCGGCCTCGTCCAGCGCCCCCGCGAGTCTGCTCGCCGAGGTCGTGGTGGGTGTGGTGATGGCGCTCATGGCCTCCGCTCCCAGAATGCCGGTCCGACAGCCTCGATGAAGTCGCTCCGTGCCACGAAGTAACCCTCGCTGTCCACGGTAATGGGCAACTGGGGGAGTGCGCGCGTCGCGGGACCGAAGACGGGCCGCGCGTACTCGGTCGCCAGGAACTGCGACTGGTGGCACGGGCACAGGATCCGGTTGTCCTGTGCCTGGTACAGCGACGTCGGGCAGCCCAGGTGGGTGCACACCTTCGAGAAGGCGTAGAAGTCGCCGTAGTTGAAGTTCTCCTGCCCCTGCCGCTTCACGGTGGGGGTGTCCGGCCGGAGCCGGATGAGCATGACGGGCGCGTCGGAGGCGCGCTGCGCGTGCAGCAGGGCCTCGTCGTCACCGCGCTGGGACTCGATGTACGGGAACACGGTCTCCATGGAGCCCGGCTCCATGTCCTCGGGGCGGACCCGGGAGATCTCGCCGAGGATGCCGGTGTCCCGGCGCAGGTAGACGGTCTCGCCGTTCTCGCCGCGCCACGGGGTGACCCACAGGGCCGCCTCGTCGCCGCCCTTCCACGGGTTGCGGATCAGCGGGCCGAGGGCGGCGATGCCGATCCCGACGCCGAAGATGCCCGCGGCCGCCCCGGCGGAGCGGGTGATCAGCTTGCGCCGCGCGATGTCGGTGGAGCGGCCCGCGCCCGCGAGCTGCGCCAGGATCGTCTTGCGGTCGACCTCGGGGGAGCGGCCGTCGTGGCGCTGCTGGACCGACACCTCCTCGGGGAAGAACTTCCGCACGTAGGAGATGACGCCGATACCCAGCGCCAGCACCGCGAACCCGAACAGGAACCCGACGACCGGGGTGTAGAGGTGGTACCAGCCGTAGCCGTCCTGACCGGGGGCGACGTACTCGTGCGGCCACGCGATGAACGCGACGATGAAGCCCAGCGCGGACAGCGCGGAGAGGATGAACCAGGTGGCGACGGAGCGCTCGGCGCGCTTCTCGGCGCGGGTGCCCTTGACCGGGAACCGGGGCGCGTTGTGCACGACCTCGACGCCGTCGAGGGTGCCGGCGAGCCGCTCGAGCTCCTCCGGCGACATGCGCTCGAGCTCCTCAGGCGTGGGCTGCGCCGCTCCCGGGGTGTCGGTGGCGCTCAATTCTTCGCTCCCAACCACATCGCGAATCCGATGATCGAGGCGAGGCCGACGATGAAGACGACCACGCCCTCCGTCGTCGGGCCGACGCCGCCCAGGTCAAGACCGCCGACCTGGTTGTTGCCGTTCGTCACCGACTTGACGTAGGCGATGATGTCCCGCTTCTCCTCCGGCGTGAGCTGCCGGTCACCGAACTTCGGCATGTTCTGCGGGCCGGTGAGCATCGCCGTGTAGATCTGCTCCTCGGTCGGCTCGGCGAGCGCCGGGGCGTACTTGCCGGAGGACAGCGCGCCGCCGACGCCGGTGAAGTTGTGGCAGCTGGCGCAGTTGAGCCGGAACAGCTGACCGCCGCGGGCCGGGTCGCCGCCGCGCAGGGCGGCACCGGTCTGCGCGGGGGTCTCGGGACCGCCGCCGTTCGCCTGGACGAAGGCGCCCAGCGCGTCGAGGTTCTCGCGGCCGACCTCGGTGTCCGGGTCGAACTGGGGGAGCGGGGGCTTGCGCATGATCTGCGCCTCCTGCCGGGCCGCGGGCATGCGGCCGGAGGAGACCTGGAAGTAGACCGCCGCGTCGCCGACGCCGATCAGGCTCGGACCGCGCGACTCGACACCCTGCAGGTTCGAGCCGTGGCAGGTGATGCAGGCCGCGTTGTAGAGCTCCTCGCCCTTGGCGACGAGCGCCTGGTCGGTCTGGGCGGTCGCCACGTTGTTGTCGGTCTGCTCGCTCACGAACAGGGCGAGGCCGCCGGTGGCCACGAGCGCGACGCTCAACGCGGCCGCGGCGGCGAGCCGCCGCTTCAGCTTGCCGTGACCCCACCTCTTTCGTGGGGTACGTGTGGTGGTCTCGGTGGTCATCGTCGGCGTCTCACCCTCACGGTGGTCGTGCTGTCGGTTCGGGGCTGGTGCAGGTGGCGCGGGGGCCCCGCTACCGGATGAAGTAGATGACGGCGAACAGGCCGATCCACACGACGTCGACGAAGTGCCAGTAGTACGACACGACGATCGCGGCGGTGGCCTGCGCCGGGGTGAACTTGGAGAGCTTCGTGCGGATGAGCAGGTACACGAACGCGACCAGGCCGCCCGTCACGTGCAGGCCGTGGAAGCCCGTCGCCATGTAGAAGACGGTGCCGTAGGCGCTCGACGAGATCGTGGTGGCGTGCTCGGTGACCAGGGTGTGGTACTCGTTGACCTGGCCGATCACGAAGAACGTGCCCATGGCCAGGGTCAGCAGGTACCAGCGCCGCAGGCCGAACACGTCGCCCCGCTCCGCCGCGAACACGCCGAACTGGCACGTGAACGACGACGCCACGAGGACGATCGTCACCACCAGCGCGTACGGGACGTCGAGGTGGGTCGGCGGCGGGGGCCACTCGCCGACGTTCTGGGCGCGCGCGGTGAAGTAGATCGCGAACAGGCCGGCGAAGAACATCAGCTCGCTGGAGAGCCAGACGATGGTGCCGATGGAGACCAGGTTCGGTCGGTTCAGCGAGTGGATCCGCGCGCTGATGTTGGGAGCCGCTGTCGTCACGCGGGCATTATGACCCACATCTTCTACAGCGTGTCGGTCAACCCGGGTTCTTTTGCGATGAACGTGCGCGGAGCGGTCCGGGTTCCCGGCTAGTATCCGGCGGGTGAGCGACGCACCGACCCAGAACGTGCTGGTCTTCAGCCACCGCCCGGAGGTGAGGGAGGCCCTGATCAACGCCGTCGGGCGCCGTCCGGCCCCGGACGTCGGGCGCATCCGCTACCAGGAGGTCGGCGGTGTCGCGGAGGTCCTCGCGGCGTGCGACGCGGGCGAGGTCGATCTCGCGATCCTCGACGGCGAGGCGCAGCCGACCGGCGGGCTCGGGCTCGCCCGGCAGCTCAAGGACGAGATCACCGACTGTCCCCCGATCGTGGTCGCCGTCCGGCGGGCGGACGACCAGTGGCTCGCCACCTGGTCGAAGGCGGAGGCGGTGCTGGTCCACCCGCTCGACCCGATCACCGCGGCGGAGACGGTGGCGGACGTGCTGCGTTCGGCGCTCGCCACCCGCTGATGGCGGGGACGACCTGGCCGGGGGTGCTCGGCAGGCTCATCGGCGGGACCGACCTGGGCGCGGACGAGTCGGCCTGGGTGATGGACCAGGTGCTCTCCGGGGACGCGACGCCCGCGCAGCTGGCGGGCTTCCTCGTCGCGCTGCGCGCCAAGGGAGAGACGGCGTCGGAGATCACCGGGCTGGCCGCGGCGATGCTCGACCACGCCCACCGGATCACCGTCGCCGCCCGCTCCGTGGACGTCGTCGGCACCGGCGGGGACCAGGCCAACACGGTCAACATCTCCACCATGGCCGCCGTCGTGGTCGCCGCGGCCGGGGTGCCGGTGGTCAAGCACGGGAACCGCGCGGCGTCCTCGGCGTCGGGCGCGGCGGACGTGCTCGAAGCCCTCGGGGTGGCGATCGACCTGCCGCCCGCCGCCGTGGTCTCGTGCGTGGCGGAGGCGGGGATCGCCTTCTGCTTCGCCCCCGTCTTCCACCCGTCGATGCGCTACGCCGGGCCGGTGCGCCGCGAGCTCGGGGTGCCCACGGCGATGAACATCCTCGGCCCGCTCACCAACCCCGCCCAGCCCTCCGCGGGGCTCGTGGGCTGCGCGGACCCGCGGCTCGCCCCGGTGCTCGCCGAGGTGCTGGCCGGGCGCGGGGCGTCCGCGCTGGTCGTCCGCGGGGACGACGGGCTGGACGAGCTCACCACGACCACCACCAGCACCGTCTGGGTCGCGGGCGGGGGCGCGGTCAGGTCGTCGACGTTCGACCCGGCGTCGGTCGGGATCCCGCTCGGCACCCGCGAGGACCTGCGGGGCGGGGACGCCGCACACAACGCCCAGGTGGCCCGCGACCTGTTCGCCGGCAAGGCCGGGCCGGTGCGGGATGCCGTGCTGCTCAACGCCGCCGGCGCCATCGCGGCCTTCGACGGCCCGGTCGTGGACCTGGTGGGCGCGCTGGGGGCGGGCCTCACCCGCGCGACCGAGGCGATCGACTCCGGCGCCGCGGAGGCGCTGCTGGCGCGGTGGGCGTCGGTGTCCACGGGGTTGAAGAGCTAGCCACCCCTCTCCGTCGACGAAGCCCGTCGCACCGACCGGTGCGGCGGGCTTCGTCGTGTGCGGGGGTCCTGCGGCGGGGGGTGCACGTTTCGTGCGCTCAGTGCTGCGTGATCGCCGGTTGTGTGCGCTCAGGGTGGTGGGGCGACGGTGTCGGCACGGAAATCGCGATCATGCCGGCGCGCGGGCGGGGGTGGTCACCGATGGTGAGATCGCGGTGACTTCTCGTGAGAGTGCCTGCTCGGACGAGTGGTGACACGTGCGCGACCTGTCCGGCCCGGTCACTGCACAGGGTGACGCTCGATCGGTGACCACGTCACGCGATCGGGCGGCTTCGGGCTGTAGCTGGTGACGGAAAGCGGACATCAGCACCATCATTCACGTCAGCACCACCTACCTCACTGACACCACTGGTCCGGCTGGGCAGTGACTCCCCGCTCGCGGAGGGTCGCGGTTCGACCGGGTCTCGTCACCCACCAGGGCGACGGGGTGGTGCATGCGAAAGGCGACTGACCGATGAAGCATCGAGCCCGTAAGCACCTGACCGTCGTCGCGGCGGTGGGCGCGCTGGCCCTGCTCGGGCCCGGCGTCGCTCTCGCGTCCGGGGTCGGGTCGCAGCCGACCACCGGCGTCACCGCCCCGGCGACCGGCCTGCTGGCCCAGGAGACGACCGACGCGGCCGAGCCCGCCGCCGCCGAGCAGCCCGCAACCGAGCCCGCCGCAGCCGAGCCCGCCGCAGCCGAGCCCGCCGCCGCCGAGCCCGCCGCCGCCGAGCCCGCCGCCGCCGAGCCGGCTGCTGCCGAGCCCGCGGCCGCCGAGCCTGCCGCCGCCGAGCAGCCCGCCCAGGAGCCGACCGACGCCGCCGGCTCCGCTGCTGCCCCCGCCGCTCCGGCAGCGCCCCCCGCTCCGGCGCCCGAGCCGGACACCGCGGCGGAGATCCACGGCTGGGGTGCGCCGCTCCCGCAGTCCGACGAGTTCAACTACACCGGACAGCCCGACCCGTCGAAGTGGGTGAACATCGACGGCTGCTGGTCGGGCCACGACGGCAACGGGAAGCGCTGCGGCGCCAACAGCACGGTCGACGGCGAGAAGCTGATCCAGAAGGGCCTGCCCAACGGCGACACCGGGTGGCTCGCCTCGAAGCTCGACCAGCAGTACGGCCGCTGGGAGGCGCGCGTCCGCTCCTTCAACGACGGCGACTCCGGCAACGAGTACCACCCGCTGCTGATCGTCTGGCCGTCCTCGGACAGCTGGCCCAACGACGGGGAGTACGACTTCCTCGAGAACCAGGCCCCCGGCGAGGACTGCGCCAACGCCTTCATCCACTACCCGCACCCGAACATGCCGGTGCAGCAGGAGTTCCTCGCCGAGGACGACTGTGGTGCGCCGCTGTCCGAGTGGCACAACATCGCCTTCGAGTGGACGCCCGACCACGTGCGCGGCTACATCGACGGCAAGGAGTGGTACACCCTCAAGGACGGGGCGGGCCCCGGTGGCCGGTCGAACATCCAGGGCATGCCGTCCGGGAAGCTGACCATCCAGTTCGACAACTTCTACGGCGGCGGCATGCGCGAGGCCAGCTACGAGATCGACTGGGTCCGCATGTACACCCTCGAGCCGCAGGCGATCGCAGGCGACGCGAGCGCCGGACCCGGCGGGGCCTCCACCCCGGGTGCCACCGCGGGCCCCGGTGGGGCGAGCGCGGGCGACGACACCACCGCGCCGTCCGTCACGACCGCCCCCGACGCGACCGCACCGTCCGCCACGGCACCGTCCGCCACCGCACCGTCCGCCACAGCACCGGCCGCCACAGCACCGGCCGACACGGCGACGGCGAACGACGCACCCGCCGCGACCCAGCCCGCCGCGGCCGAGCCCGCCGGGGACTCACCGAGCGGATCGACCCCCGCCTCGGACACCGCGCCCGCGGAACCGGCGGCGACCGGCACGTCGAGCACCGGTGGCAGGTCAGAGGCGACACCGGCCGGCTGACCGGCCGCCGAGCCGCCGCAGTGGTGAGGTGCGCGTCAGGCCCCCGACCGCCGGTCGGGGGCCTGACGTGCGGAGCAGGCTCAGTCGCCGACGGCGAAGGCCGCCTCGGTGTCCGCGCTGGAGTAGGAGCGGAAGGCGATGTGGGTGTCCGTGTGCTGTACGCCCTCGACCTTGGACAGCTTCCCGGCGATCACGTCCGCGAGCTGCTCGTGCTCCTTGACCTTCACGATCGCGATCAGGTCGACGTCCCCGGCGCAGGAGTAGACCTCCGCGACCCCGTCGAGGTCCGCGATCTCCTGCGCGGTCTCGGGGATGCGGTCGGCGTCGGTGTGCACCAGGACGATCGCGGTGATCACGGGCTCTCCTTCTTCCACGGCGGCGGGCGGCAGCGCGTGAGGCGAGGCTATTGCATGCCGGCCCCCGCGAGTCACCGCACCAAGGCCTCGACCGCCGCCCGGCCCGCCGCGGTGCCCTCCCGCGCCCGGGCCGCCCAGCCTGCCCAGCGGGCGGCGCCGAAGGCCGGTTCCGCCCAGGGGTCGCAGTACACGAGCCGGGTCCCACCCGTGGTCAACCAGCGGTAGAGCAGCCGCACCTCCTCCGGCGGCGCCCCGGCCAGCGGCCCGTCGCCGGGCAGGACGGTCTGGGCGGAGGCCCGCATCGCCTCCACCACCGGCATCGGCCGCACCCCGCGGCGCGCGACGTCCGCCGCGGCGAGCCGCCCGTACCGGATCACGGCGAGCTCCCAGCCCCCACGCCCGTCCGGCCGGGCGCCGACCACCTCGGGTTGGGCGGCGAGCTCGGCGAGGGTCTGCCGCCGCTCGAGGGCGCCGATCAGCCCGACGAGCCGGTCCCGGTCCCCGGCGGCCTCCTCGAACCGCTCCCGCGCGGCCAGCTCGTCGACCGCCGACACCAGCGACGACAGCTCGTGGTCCCGCCGACCGGCCACCAGGTCCCGCCACCGCCCGACGAGCGGCGCGTACTCCTCCCGGCTCTGGAACCCCGCACAGGGCGCCCCGCACCGCCCCAGCTCGAACACCATGCACGGGGTGCCGGACGGCGACCGGGCCGGGATCCGCTGCGTGCACCGGCGCAGCGGCACGGCGTCCAGCAGGGTGTCCACCGCCGCCGTCGCCGCCTTCTGCGAGGGGAAGGGGCCCAGCGCCCCCTCCTTCGGAGCGGCGACGACGGACAGGCGGGGGAAGGCCTCCTCCGTCGCCGCGACCCACCAGGCCCGGCCGGGATTGCGGGAGCGCCGGTTGTACTTGGGCTTGTGCGCCGCGAGCAGCCGCAGCTCGCGCACCCCCGCCTCCAGCGCGTGGGCGCACACGACCGTGTCCACCCGCTCGGCGAGCGCGACCATGTCCCGGATGCGCCGCCGCTTCTCGCCCGCGGTGAAGTAGTTGCGTACCCGCCGGCGCAGGTCGCCGCTGGTCCCGACGTACAACACCTCCTCCCGGCGGCCGCGGAAGAGGTAGACCCCCGGCGCGGAGGGCACCGACTCGGCGAGATGGCGCTGCTGGCGCTGCCGCTGGGTCGGCCGGTGCGCGGACGCCTCCCGGGTGAGGGCCAGCAGCTCCTCGAGACTCTGCACCCCCAGGTTGCCGATGCGTTCGAGCAGGTGGTGGAGGACCTCGACGGTGGCCCGCGCGTCCGACAGCGCCCGGTGGTTCGGCTGGGTGCGGGTGCCGAAGTACCGCGACAGCGACCCCAGGGACACGCTGCGCAGCTCGTCCCTGGTCAGCGCCGCCCTGGCCAGCCGCGCGGTGCAGAGCACGGGCGGGCGCGGCCAGACCATGCCGTGGCGCTCGCAGGCCGAGCGGAGGAAGCCGGCGTCGAACGGGGCGTTGTGCGCCACGAACACCGCGCCGGACAGGAACTCCAGGACCGACGGCAGCACCGACTCCAGGCGGGGTGCCCGGGAGACCATCGCGGTGGTGATGCCGGTGAGCGCGACCACGTTCGGCGGGACGCCCCGCCCCGGGTCCACGAGCGTGCCCAGCTCGCCGAGCCGCTCGCCGCCGCGCACCTTCACCGCTCCGACCTCGGTGATGCCGTCCCGCTCGTGGGAGCCGCCGGTGGTCTCCAGGTCCACCACCACGAACGTGACCTCGCGCAGGGGAGTGCCGAGCTCGTCGAACGAGAGCTGGGGAGCGATCACGGGCCGAACACTAGTTCGAGCCACCGACGATTCCTCGCACGTCCGTTCGAGCGTGTCGCGACCGGGCGAATGCGTGGCTGCCCGGCCCGATCGGGGATAACCTTGTCCGATGTACCCGCAGGACGCCCCGACGCCGGACGCGTCGTCGTCCCCCGGGGTCGACTGGAACCTGCTGCCGGACCCGGTGCGCCACCGGCTCGCCGAGGTCGCGGCCACCGCCGTCGGGGAGATGCCGACGCCGGAGGTGCCGACGTCGCTGCGACCGTTCGCCCGGTTCGCCCCCGCCAAGCGCGCCCGGCTCGGGGGGACCGCCCTGGTCCGTGAGCTGCGCGAGGACGGGGCCTTCCGGACCGCCGTCGTCGCGTGGTGGGAGGAGCACCGGCCCGGTGAGCTGGCCGCGGGGCCGGACGAGCCGATCACCGCGGCCGCCGCCGCGGTGCTGACCGGCGCGCCCGAGGCCCGCGCCGCCGTCGCGTCCGTGGCCCGGCGGGGAGACGCGAGCGAGGCCCGCGCCGAGCGGGACGAGGCCCTGGCCAGGGCGGACAAGCTGCAGATCGAGGTCGAACGGCTGCGGGCCGAGCTCGCCGAGGCCCGCGACCAGGCGCGCGGCGCCGCGGCCGAGCGCGAGCACGAGTTCGGACGGCTGCGGCGCAAGGTCTCCGAGCAGGGCACCGAGCTGCGCTTCGCCCGGGACGGGATGGCCGCGCTCGAGGCCGAGGTGGCCCGGCTGCGCGCCGGGGCGGACGCGCGGCTGGAGGCCGCGTTGGCCGAGCGGGACCGCGAACGCGAGCGGGCCGAGGCCGAGCGGGCCGCCGCCCGGCGGGCCGCCGCGGAGGTCGCGTCCGCCCGGCAGGCGGCCAAGGAGGCCCGGCAGGGCGACGAGGTCCGGCTCGCGCTGCTGCTGGAGACCCTGGGCGGCGCCGTGTCCGGGCTGCGCCGCGAGCTGTCGCTCGGCGGCGGGGGCCCGCGACCGGCGGACGTCGTGGCCGGGTCCGGCGGCGTGCGCGGCGAGGCCGTGGTGAACCCGTCCGCGCTGGACGCGGTGCTCGCGCTGCCCGCGGCCCACCTGATCGTCGACGGGTACAACGTCAGCAAGACCGGCTACCCCGAGCTCCCGCTGGCCGACCAGCGGACCCGGCTGGTCACGCAGCTCGGGGCGCTCGCGGCACGCACCGGCGTCGAGGTCACCGTGGTGTTCGACGGGGCCGCCGTCATCGCCGCCCGACCCCGCGGCGCCCGCGGGGTGCGGGTGCTGTTCAGCGACGCGGGGGTGATCGCGGACGACGTGATCCGCGATCTCGTCGCCGCGGAGCCGCAGGGCAGGCCGCTGCTCGTCGCCTCGTCGGACAAGGCGGTCGCCGAGTCCGTCCGCCGCCGCGGGGCGCACTCCGTGCCCTCCTCGGTGCTGCTCGGCCGCCTCCGCGCCTGAGCGCCGCCGCCCCCGATCGCGGGTGGCCCGGAATTGTCGGTGGGTCGTCGTAGCGTGCGCCGCAGATCAGCTCAGCCGAGTTTTCCGATCGCGAGGAGTGCGACCATGATCGTCGACTGCGACAGCTGCGAGGTCCGCGGGGCGGCCTGCGGGGAGTGCGTGATCGGCGTCCTGTTGGGCGTCCCGGAGGTGCCGGGGGCGGGTGGTGCCGGGGCCGTCTCCGGTGCGGTCGACGTGCCGTCGGGCGCGCCGCAGGTACAGCTCGCCGCCGCCGAACGGCGCGCGTTGGACGTGTTGGCGGACCAGGGACTGATCCCGCGGTTGCGGGTCGTGCCCACCCGGAGCGCCCCGGTCACCGACAACGGGGGCGCCGAGACCGAAAGGCGCAACGCTGGGTAGCGAAACGGGCGATCGCGTCACCCTCGGCGACGTCGTGTGGGGGAGACCGTTCGTCCCGGCCCCGTCCGGGCGAGTGCTGGACGGGTGAATGACACGTTCGTAATCTCTCCCTCGACCTCGCGTCACAGGCCGTCTCCCCAGGGCGGTCGCGCAGGTTCTCGCCGTCGGTGCCCGTCCCCGGCACCGGCCCGGATCTCCCCGTCCGGTCGCGGCGGGCCGAGGAGGGAGTCGAGCCGGCGTGGTACCCCGAGACCCGTCGACGAGGCAGGCACCGGCCGGTGCGCACCGGCCTGCGTGCACCCCTCGGCCCGCCGCGCGCAGGCGTGCCGTCCGCACCGCGATCCTGCCGGTGCTGCTCGCCGCGGGCCTCGTGCTCAGCGGGGGAGTGGCGCTCGCCCAGCCCGGCGATCCCGCCCAGCCCGGCCCCGTCCTGCCCGGCGTCCCGCTGCCCCCGTTCCCCACGGCGGACCCCGCTCCCGTGGCGCCGGACGCGCCCGTGCCACCCGGAACGGTGGCGCCGGAGGTCGCCGGGGTCCCGGCGGACCCGCCCGCCGAGCCCCCGCCGCCGCGCACCGCGGACGAGGCGCGGGACCGGCTGCGCGCCGTCCAGCACGACGCCGAGGCGCTCACCGAGCAGTGGCACGCCGCCACGGACGACTTCACCGCCAAGCAGGAGGAGGCGGACCGGCTGCGCGCGGCCGTCGACCCGCTGCGCGCCGAGGCCGACCGCGCCCGCGCGGACGAGGAGACCTACCGGCGCTCGCTGGAGGACATCACTCTCGCCTTCGCCGACGACGGCCGCCTCGACCAGTTCTCCGCGCTGCTGACCAGCACGGACCCCCAGGCCTACCTCGACCAGATGTCCGCGTTGGAGACCCTGTCCGCGGACCGGCTCGTCGTGCTGCGGGAGCTGCACGACAAGGTGGAGCACGCCGCCCAGACCCAGGCGCAGGCGGACGAGGCGACCACGCAGGCCCAGACCGCGGCGGACGCGGCCCACCGCGCCGCGGACGACATCGCCGCCCGCAAGGCCGAGGCCGACACCCGGATCGACGAGGCCGAGGACCTGCTGCGGCGGCTGAGCCCGCGCGAGCTCCGCGAGCTGAACGGCCCCGAGGAGGACGCCCCGGACGCGGACTGGGGCACCGGGGTGGGCGCCGAGGCCCTGCGCGCGGCGGCCACCAAGCTGGGCAAGCCCTACTCGTGGGGTGCGAGCGGGCCGAACCGCTTCGACTGCTCGGGGCTCACCTCCTGGGCTTATCGGCAGGCCGGGATCACCCTGCCGCGGTCGTCGAGCGCGCAGGCGGGCGTGGGCCGGTCGGTCTCGTGGGACGAGCTGCAGCCCGGTGACCTGGTCTTCTACTACTCGCCCGTCAGCCATGTCGGCATCTACGCCGGCGGCGGGAAGATGATCAACGCGCCGCAGAGCGGGGACGTCGTCAAGTACCAGAAGGTCAACCGGAGCGTGTTCAGCGGCGCCCGCCGCGTGGGCTGACCGGCCGCCGGTACGGTCGCGCGGTGGCCCGCACCCTCCTCGTCACGAACGACTTCCCGCCGCGGCGCGGGGGGATCCAGAACTACCTGCAGGCCCTCGCCGACCGGCTCCCGCCCGGCGAGCTCGCCGTCTACGCCCCCGCCTGGGAGGGCGCCGCGGCGTTCGACGCGACGCTGCGCTACCCCGTCCACCGCCACCCGACGTCCCTGATGCTCCCGGTCCCGACGGTGGCCCGCACGGCGGCGGCGCTGGTCCGCGAGCACGGCGCCACCACCGTCTGGTTCGGTGCGGCCGCGCCGCTGGCGCTGCTCGGGCCGTCCCTGCGGAAGGTAGGCGTCGAGCGGGTGGTGGCGAGCACCCACGGGCACGAGGTGGGCTGGTCGATGGTGCCGGTCGGACGCCGGGCGCTGCGCCGGATCGGCGACGACGCCGACGCGGTCACCGTGGTCTCCCGCTACACGCGGGGCCGCTTCGCCTCCGCCTTCGGTCCGCTCGCCGCCCTGGAGCACGTGCCGCCCGCGATCGACCCGACGGTGTTCCGACCCGACCCGCAGGCCCGCGCGGAGCTGCGCGCGCGGTACGGGCTGGGGGAGGCGCCCGTCGTCACCTGTCTGTCCCGGCTGGTCGCGCGGAAGGGGCAGGACGTGCTGATCAGGGCCCTCGGCCCGCTCCGCGCGCGGGTCCCCGGGGCCCGGCTGCTGATCGTCGGGGACGGGCCGGACCGCGCCCGGCTGCGGAGGCTGGCCCGGGGGGTCGACGGGGTGGTGTTCACCGGTGCGGTGCCGGCCGCGGAGCTGGCGGCCCACCAGGCGGTGGGGGACGCGTTCGCCCTGCCCTGCCGCACGCGCGGCGGGGGGCTCGACGTCGAGGGGCTCGGCATCGTGCTGCTGGAGGCCCAGGCCTGCGGCGTGCCCGTGGTCGCGGGGGACAGCGGCGGCGCGCCGGAGACCGTGCGGCCGGGGGAGACCGGGCACGTCGTGAACGGGCGGGACGTCGGCGCGCTCGTCGACGCCCTGGCGGACCTGCTCACCGACCCGGACCGCGCACGGAAGATGGGCGACGCGGGCCGCACCTGGATGCAGGAGTCCTGGACCTGGCCCACCCAGGTGAACCGCCTCCGTGCCCTCCTCACCTGAGCGCATTATGGAACCATAACGGCCGTTTCGCGGGCGAATTGAGCAGTTATGGTTCCATAATGCATGGGTTAGGCGGGTTGCTTGGTGTCCGCGTAGAGGGCCGCGACCTCGTCGGCGTACTTCTCGCTCACCACGTTCCGCTTGACCTTCAACGTCGGGGTGATCTCCCCGCCCGCCTCGGTGAAGTCCACCGGGAGGATGCGGAACTTGCGGATCTGCTCCGCCCGCGAGACGGCCTGGTTGGCCTCCTCGACCGCCGCGGCGATCTCCCCGCGCAGCTCCGGGTCGTCGACCAGGTCGGCGGCGGACGACGGGTCGCCGTCGGTGGTCTTGCCGTTGCGCTCCCGCCAGCCCGGCAGGGCCTCCGGGTCGATGGTGATCAGCGCGGCGATGAACGGCTGGCCGTCGCCGACGACCATGCACTGCCCCACCAGCGCGTTCGCCCGCAGCCGGTCCTCGAGCACCGCGGGTGCGACGTTCTTGCCGCCCGCCGTCACCAGGATCTCCTTCTTGCGCCCGGTGATGGACAGGAAGCCCGCGTCGTCCAGCTCGCCGATGTCCCCGCTGTGGAACCAGCCGTCCTCCAGCGCCGCCGCCGTGGCCTCGGGGTTGCGCCAGTACCCGCGGAACACGATGTCCCCGGCCAGCATGATCTCCCCGTCGTCCGCGATCCGGACGGAGTGCCCGGGCACCGGACGCCCGACGGACCCGATCCGCTGCGCGCCCATCGCGTTCACGGTGATGCCCGCGGTGGTCTCGGTGAGCCCGTAGCCCTCCAGGATCGGGATGCCGACGCCGCGGAAGAAGTGGCCCAGCCGGTCACCCAGCGGCGCCGAGCCGGAGACGGCCGCGACGACGTGGTCGCCGGTGACCGCGCGCAGCTTGCCGTAGACGAGCTTGTCGAACAGCGCGTGCTTGAGCTTGAGCGCGAGCCCGGCCCCGCCGGTGTCCTGCGCCCGCGACCAGGCGATGGCCGTGTCCGCGGCGGCGTCGAAGATGCCGCCCTTGCCGCCGTCGTGCGCCTTCTGGCGGGCCGAGTTGTAGACCTTCTCGAACACCCGCGGGGCGGCGAGCAGGAACGTCGGCCGGAAGGTGCCCAGGTCCGCGACCAGGTTCTTCGTGTCCGGGGTGTGCCCGATGACCGTGCGGGAGGCGATCGCCCCGCACTGGATGACCTTGCCGAACACGTGCGCGAGGGGCAGGAACAACAGCACCGAGCCGTCCGCCGAGAGCAGCTGGTGCAGCACCTCGCGGGTGGCCGCGATCTCGGTCAGCAGGTTGCGGTGGGTCAGCTCGCAGCCCTTGGGCCGCCCGGTGGTGCCGGAGGTGTAGATGAGCGTGGCGAGGTCGTCCGCGCGCACAGCCCGACGGCGCGCGTGCACCTGCGCCTCGTCGACGCCCGCGCCCTCCTCGACGAGGCCGGCCACCGCGCCGTCCTCGATGATCTTCACGAAGCCCGCGCCCTCGACGAGGGCGGCGTGCGCCGCGGTCTCCACGACGATCCCGACGGCCCCGGAGTTCTCCAGGATCCACGCGATCTGCGACGCCGACGAGGTCTCGTAGATCGGCACGGTCACCCCGCCCACGGCGAGGATCGCGTAGTCGAGGAGCGTCCACTCGTAGCGCGTGCGCGAGAGCAGCGCGACGCGGTCGCCCGGCCCGACCCCGGCCGCGATCAGCCCCTTCGCCACCGAGACCACCTGCGCGGTGAACTCGGCGACGGTGACGGGGGTCCACTCACCCGGCGTGCGCTGCACCTTCAGCAGCGTGTCGCCCGGGTTCTCCGCCTCGTGCGCGAACACCGCGTCGAGGAGATTCTCCTCCGCTCCGATCACGACGGTGGCGGGGACGCTGTACTCACGCACGATGCTGACCTCCTGGCCGGCGTTGGCAGGTTACCGGTGAGGAAAGATACCGCGTCGGATCGGTGCGAGCGAGGTCCCGTTCGTCCGGAAACGACTGATACGTCCCGTGGGAGGCCGCGATGCCGAGCGTCGATGTGGTGGACGAGACGTTCCTGGCCGTGCCGCCCGCGCGCGTCGCGCCGATCTTCGCCGACCCGGCCGCCTGGGCGCGGTTCTGGCCGGACCTGACCTGCGAGGTCCTCGCCGACCGCGGCCTCGAGGGGATGCGCTGGACCGTGGGCGGTGCCCTGACGGGGAGCATGGAGGTGTGGCTGGAGCCGATGCTCGACGGCACCTGCGTCCACTACTTCCTCCGCGCCGACCCGCTGGGGCCCGACGGGCCGGCGCCGCTGCGCGGGCGCCGGGCGGTCGCGGAGGTTCGGCGCCGCCAGCGGCACGCCAAGCGCATCGCCTTCGCCCTCAAGTCACATCTGGAGCGCGGTCGCGCGCCCGGCGAGGCCCCTTAATGTGAGTCCATGCGGGTCCATGTCGTGTCCGACGTCCACGGCAACGTCGAGGGGCTGGCCCGCGCGGTCGAGGGCGCGGACGCGGTGTTCGTCCTCGGCGACCTGATCGACTTCGTGGACTACGCCGACCCCACCGCCGGGATCCTCGGTCGGGTGCTCGGCGCGGACGTCAGCCGGGAGTTCGGCCGGGTCCGGCGCTCCGGTGGGCCGGGCGAGCTGCGCGCCTTCGCCGAGCGGGCGTGGGCGGCGATACCGGACCCGGCCGCGGTGATCGCCGAAGCGGTGGACGAGCAGTACGCGCGGCTCTTCGCCGTCCTGCCCGAGAACACCTACGCCATCCCCGGCAACGTCGACGTGCCCGACCGGTGGCCGAGTGTCCCGCGGGTCACCGTGCCGGACGGGAAGGTGGTCGAGATCGGCGGCCTGCGCGTCGGATTCGTCGGCGGCGTCCCGCTGCCCGACGGGTTCCCGCCGCGCCCGCCGGGCGGCCCGTGGCGCCCGCATCTGCTGCCCGCGCAGGAGTATCGCGCCGCCGTGGACGCGATCACCGACATCGACGTGCTCTGCACGCACGCGCCGCCGGAGGTGCCGCTGCTGCACTACGACCGCGTGACCGGGCGCCGCGAGCTGCCCGGGCTGGGCCTGCGCGCCCTGATCGCCCGCGAGCGGCCGCGGACGGCGCTGTTCGGACACGTCCACCAGCCGCTCGCGCAGCGGGCGCGGGTGGGGGCCACGGAGTGCGTGAACGTCGGACACTTCCGGCGGACCGGTCAGGCGTACGTCCTGCGCTGGTGAGCGGTAACGTGCGCGTCATGGCCGACGCGACGACCTCCTCGATCACCATCGACGCCGACCCGGACACGGTGATGGCGGTCATCGCGGACTTCGAGGCGTATCCCGAGTGGGCCGACCAGGTCAAGACCGTGGAGATCCTCGCGAAGGACGGCGACCGCGCCGACCAGGTCCGCTTCTCCATGGACGCGGGCCCGATCAAGGACACCTACACCCTGGACTACGACTGGGCGGGAGACGGCCGGTCGGTGTCGTGGGTGCTGGTCAAGGGCCAGATGCAGAAGGCGCAGACCGGCTCGTACACCCTCGAGTCCACGGGCGCGGGCACCACCGTGACCTACAGCCTGGCCGTCGACCTGAACATCCCGATGATCGGCATGCTGCGGCGCAAGGCCGAGAAGGTGATCATCGATACGGCGCTGAAGGGCCTCAAGCGCCGGGTCGAGGGTCGCTGATCGCTCCGGTTCGAGGCGCGTTCCCGGCGGCCGATACCCTCGGCCCCGTGCGGGTCGTGCTGTTCACCGGCAAGGGGGGCGTCGGGAAGACGACGCTCGCGGCGGCCACCGCCGTGCGCCTGGCCCGGTCCGGCCGCAAGACGCTCGTGGTCTCCACCGACCCCGCCCACTCCCTCGGCGACGCGCTGGACACCGCGCTGGACGCCGACCCGCGCGAGCTGGAGCACGGGCTGTTCGCGGGCCACGTCGACACCCGCGTGCTGCTCGACGGGGCGTGGGCCGACCTGCAGGACCACCTGCGGACGCTGCTCGCCGGCATCGGCGTGGACGACCTGGTCGCGGACGAGCTGACCGTGCTGCCCGGCGTCGAGGACCTGCTGGCGCTGGCCGAGGTGCACCGGCTCGCGGCGTCCGGGCTGTGGGACGTCGTCGTGGTCGACTGCGGCCCCACGGCGGAGACCCTGCGGCTGCTCGGGCTGCCCGAGGCGCTCTCGGGCTACCTGGACCGCCTCTTCCCCAAGCACCGCCGCGTGCTGGCGGGGCTCGCGGGCGCGGACCGCGAGGGCTGGGAGCGCACGGTGGACGCGCTCGACGGGCTCGCCGCGCAGCTCGAGGGCCTGCGCGCGATGCTCGGCGACCGGGAGCACACCTCGATCCGGCTCGTGCTGACCCCCGAGCGGGTGGTCGCCGCCGAGACCGCGCGGACGGTCACCGCGCTCGCCCTGCACGACCTGCGGGTCGACGGCCTGGTGGTGAACCGGATGGTCCCGGCCCCGCCGCCGTCCCTGCGCGGGCCGACCGCGCGCTGGCTGCGCGAGCGCTGGACCGAGCAGCAGACCGTGCTCGCCGAGCTCACGGGCTCGTCGGGACCCGCGCAGACCGTGCCGTACACCGCGGCCGAGCCCGTGGGCGTGGAGGCCCTCGCGGCGCTCGCCGAGTCGCTGTACGGGTCGGCCGATCCCGTGGCCGTCGGGCCGGACGCGCCGCCCGCGCTGCGGGTGGAGCGGACCCGGGGCGACGGCACGGACCCGGACTCGGAGTTCGAGCTCGCGCTGCGGCTGCCCGGCGCCGCGAGCGGGCCGCTGGACCTGACCCGGGTGGGGGACGAGCTCGTCGTCACGGTGGGGGGCACGCGGCGGCGGATCAGCCTGCCCGCCGTCCTGCGGCGGTGCGAGGTCACGGCCGCGCGCCTGCAGGGGGAGGATCTCGTGGTGACCTTCGTCCCCGACCCGGCCGTCTGGATGAGCCGGTGAGCGAGCGTGCCGGGCGCTGTCCGCACTCGGACACCCTCGCCGGGGAGTTCCGCGCGTTGGCGGACACGCTGCTGGAGCGGATCACCCCGCTGCTCGACCCCTTGCTCGATGCGGACGCGACCCCGGCGAGCTGCGCGAACTGCCCCGTGTGCGCGGTGCTGGCGCTGCTGCGCGGCGAGCGCCCCGAGCTGGCGGTGACCCTCGCGCACCACGCGGCGGGAGTGCTCGGGGCATTGCGGACGGTGCTGGACGGGTACCCGGAGGGTCCGGCACGGGAGGGGACGAACGGCGATGGCGGCACGCACGGAGCAGGCCGAAGGCGGGTCCAGCGGATCCCCGTCACCCGGGTCTGACGTGCTCACGGTCGGGGTGGACGTCGGCGGGACCAACATCCGCGCCGGCGTCGTGGACGCCCACGGCGAGATCATCGACAGCGCGGCCGCGGCCACCCCGCAGAGCGCCGACGCGCTCGAGGCGGCCATCGGCGGCTGCGTCGCCGAGCTGGCCGCACGACACGAGGTCTCCGCGGTCGGGCTCGCGGTGGCCGGGTTCATCGACGCCGACCGCGGGCTCGTCCGGTTCGCGCCGCACCTGCCCTGGCGGGACGCGCCCGTCGCGGCCCGGATGGCCGAGCGCACGGCCCTGCCGACGGTCGTCGAGCACGACGCGAACGCGGCCGCCCTCGCCGAGCGCCGCTACGGGGCCGCCGCGGGCGCGTCGACCGTGGTGTTCGTGGCGATCGGCACCGGGATCGGCGGCGCGCTGCTGCTCGACGGCGCGCTGTACCGCGGCGCGTACGGCGTGGCCCCCGAGTTCGGGCACCTGCGCGTGGTGCCGGACGGGCGGCCCTGCGCCTGCGGCAAGCGCGGCTGCTGGGAGCGGTACTGCAGCGGCACCGCGCTGGCCACGACGGCGCTGGAGCTGCTCGGGGACCCCGACCAGGGGCCGTCGGTGCTGCACCGCGAGGCCGCGCGGGACCCCGGCCGGATCACCGGGCAGCGGGTCGCGGGCGCCGCGTGGGAGGGCGACCCGCTGGCCCGCCGCGCGGTGGCGGAGCTGGGTCGGTGGCTCGGCGAGGGGCTCTCGCTGATCGCCGACGTCTTCGACCCCCAGCTGGTCGTCATCGGCGGCGGGGTGGCGGGCTCGGCGCCCCTGTTCCTGGACGAGGCCCGCGAGCACTACTCGACGATCCTCACCGGCGCGGGCGACCGTCCGCTGGCCCGCATCCGCCCGGCCCAGCTCGGCCCCGGCGCCGCGGTGGTCGGGGCCGCCGAGCTGGCTCGCGAACACCTCACCAGCCGGGCGTAGCGCTCAGACGGTCCCCTCGTCGTCCCGCGGGTCCTCGGCGGTCGGCTGCCACAGACGCATCAGCAGCCAGGTCAGGCCGCCCGCGATCGCGACCAGGCCCAGCGGCAGGCCGTACACGCCCGACATGCCGATCCACTGCGGCGCGGCGATCAGGATGATCCCCAGCGCCACCAGCACCAACCCGACGGCCGCGGCGACACCCAGCTTCGGCAGCGGCGGGGGCTCCGGCGGGATGTAGTGGTCGTCCCGGTCCGACAGCGGGTCCACCGCCGGACCCGGCCGGACCGGCGGCGCGGGCCGGACCGCCGGGGCGGGCGGCTCGATCGTCTCGGTCGCCGCGGGAACCGCCGGCGGGTCGTCCGGCCACTCGGGGACGGTGCCGTCCGCCTTCCAGGAGGCGACGATGTCGTCGAACGAGCCGACGGCGCGGTCGTCTCGATCCTGCTCGTCGCCCATGCACGCGCACCTTTCCTCGCCGGGGCTCGCGTAGACCGCCATCCTGACACGGTCGGCCCTTGTTGTCGTGCCCCGGAGCGGCTCCGTAGGCTGGCGTCCCACGCGGTGAGGAGGCCCGACGGGTGCTGTACTGGTGGTCGAAGTTCGTCCTGATCGGCCCGTTGCTCCGGATGTACTGCCGCCCCTCCATCGAGGGCATCGAGCACGTTCCCGAGCACGGGGGTGCCATTCTCGCCAGCAACCACCTGGCCGTCGCCGACTCGTTCCTGCTGCCGCTGCAGCTCAAGCGGCGCGTGACCTTCCTGGCGAAGAGCGAGTACTTCACCGAGCCCGGGTTCAAGGGGTTCCTCAAGAAGCAGTTCTTCTCCGGCGTCGGACAGGTGCCGATCGACCGGTCCGGGGGCAACGCGGCGCAGGCGGCGATGGACACGGCCGTCCGGCTGCTGAAGGAGGGCAAGCTCCTCGGGATCTACCCGGAGGGCACCCGCAGCCCCGACGGGCGGCTCTACAAGGGCAAGACGGGGGTGGCCCGGATGGCCCTGGAGGCGAACGTCCCGGTCATCCCGGTCGCCATGATCGGCACGGACAAGGTCAACCCCATCGGCTCCACGCTGTGGCGCCCCGGGCACGTGCACGTGAAGATCGGTGAGCCGCTGGACTTCTCGCGCTACGAGGGCATGGCGGGGGACCGGTTCATCGAGCGCTCCATGACCGACGAGATCATGTACTCGCTGATGGAGCTGTCGGGGCAGACCTACGTCGACCTGTACGCCGCGAGCGTCAAGGAGCGGGCGGAGCAGGCGCGCAAGGCCGCGTAGGTGGCGCTCGCCCGGTGACGCTCGGCCCGGTGCCGCCCGCCCGGTGACGCTTGGGACGGTGACGCTTGGCCCGGTGACGCTTGGGACGCCCAAGCGTCGCTGGGTGGTGCTTGGGCCGCCCAAGCGTCGTTGGGTGAGCGGGCCGGGTGATGCTTGGGACGCCCAAGCGTCGCTGGGTGGTGCTTGGGACGCCCAAGCATCGTTGGGTGAGGGGGCCGGGTGATGCTTGGGACGCCCAAGCGTCGCTGGGTGGTGCTTGGGACGCCCAAGCGTCGTTGGGTGACGGGCCCGGGTGACGCTTGGGACGCCCAAGCGTCGGTGAGTGGTGCTTGGGCGTCCCAAGCGTCAGCAGCCGCCCAAGCGTCAGCAAGTGCCCAGCGTCAGCAAGTGCCCAGCGTCAGCAAGTGCCCAGCGTCAGCCCGCGCCCCCTCAACCGGCGCGGATCGCGGCGTTCGCGGAGTCCTGGGCCTGCTGCAGCCCCTCGGCCACCGGCAGCCGTCCCGCGAAGATCTCGCCCAGGATGGGGGAGAACACCCGGGAGCCGGTGCCGAAGCGCGGGCCCGTGGGCGGGTCGATCGTGGCCGTGCCGCCGAGGGCGCCGAAGTACCCGGTCTCCACGCCGCGTTCGCGCCAGTAGTCGAAGAACTTCTGCTGCGACCCGGTGACCGCGGGCAGCGCGGCGCCACGGCCGCCGACCGGGTCCGCGCCGGGCTCGGAGCCGATCCAGTCCAGCACCCGGGCGACGGCCTCGGGGTGCGGGGTCTTCGCGTTGCCGGCCGCGACCACGCTGTTCACCACCGACACCCGGCCCGCGGGCCCGGCGACCATCGGCGCGATGGCCCAGTCGAAGGTGGCGCCGTCCGCGACGTTGCGCAGGTTGTAGGTGCCGGACTGGAAGATCGCGAGCCGACCGGCGAGGAAGGCGTCCCGCGCGTAGTCGGCGTTGTCGTTGGTGTCGTCCGCGGGCGGCGCGACGTGGTGGACGTTGATCAGGTCCACCAGGTACTGGAAGGCCTCGACGGACCGGGGCTCCGCGAACGCGAACGTGCCGTCCGCGGCCTGGAACCGCCCGCCGTTGGAGCCGATGAACTCGTAGTAGACCGCCTGCAGGTCCCGGCCGGCGTTGAACCCGTAGGTCGCCACGTTCGTCGGGTCGAACCCGGGCTCGTCCGCGCGCCGCCCGGCCGTGTCGACCGTCAGCCGGCGCAGCGCCGGGAGCAGGGTGTCCTTCGCCGGGTCGGGGCTCCAGGTCAGGGTCGTGGGGTCGACGCCCGCCTGGGCCAGCAGGGCCGTGTTGTAATAGGTGACGATCCGGCCGTCGGTCAGCGCCGGGACGCCCCACAGCCCGCCGTCTCGGGTGTACTGGTCGACCGCCGCGGGCACCCACCGCTCCGCCCGGCCCGGCAGGACCCGCTCGATGTCGAGCAGCGCGCCCGAGTCCGCGAGGGTGCCCAGGTAGGCGGAGTTGAGCCAGAAGATGTCGTCGCCCTGGCCGCGCTCGAGCTGCGCCGGGAGGCTGACGAAGTAGTCGGCGTAGGGGACGACGTCCAGGTCCACCCGGATGTCCGGGTTCTGCCGCTCGAACTCGGCGAAGGAGGTGCCGTAGGCCTTGGCGACCTGGTCGTCCCACAACCGCAGCGTGACGGTGGTGACCGGGGTCTCCCCGGGCGCGGAGCACGCGGCCAGCAGGACCGTGAGGAGGAGGGAGAGCAGCAGGGCGCGGCGGGGCATGGGAGATCCTCGCGGGAGTGGGCGTCGCCCACTGGTTCGCTCGCCGGCCCCCGAACGTTTCGCCCGACGCGCGGTCACCCGGCCCCTCGACGTAGAGTCGCGTGCTGAGAAAGGGTGGGCATGCGCTTCTTCTACGACACCGAGTTCATCGAGGACGGCACGACGATCGAGCTGGTCTCCATCGGTGTGGTCGGCGAGGACGGGCGCGAGTTCTACGCGGTGTCCACCGAGTTCGACCCCGCGCGCGCGGGGCGCTGGGTGCGGGCGAACGTACTGCCCAAGCTGCCCTCGCCCGCGGACCCGGCCTGGCGCTCGCGCGAGGCGATCAAACGGGACCTGCTGGAGTTCCTGACCGGCGCGCCCGGCGAGGTCGAGCTCTGGGCGTGGATCGCGGCGTACGACCACGTGGCGCTGTGCCAGCTGTGGGGCGCCATGCCCGCGCTGCCCCGCGCCCTGCCGCGCTTCACCCGCGAGCTGCGGCAGCGCTGGGAGGACGCGGGCAAGCCCCCGCTCCCGCCCCCCTCGTCCGACGCGCACGACGCCCTCGCCGACGCCCGCCTCAACCTGCGCCGCTGGCAGGTCATCGAGACCGCCGTCCCCACCTCGTAGCCCGCGAGTCCCCCGCTCGGGACACGCGCGTCGGACGCGACCGACCGCCAGTCGGGCGCCGCGGCCGGGTCGAATACCCTTGGTCCTCGTGAACTGGTCCGTCGACGCCCCGGTGGACGTCCTGCCCGAGCTGCCCCCGCTGTCCGCGGACCTGCGGGCCCGCTTGGACGACGCCCTGTCCCGCCCCGCCGCCCAGCAGCCGGAGTGGCCAGACCCGGCCGCGGTCGCCCACACCCGCACCGTCCTCGAGTCCGTGCCGCCGGTCGTGCTGCCCCCCGAGGTGGACCGGCTGAAGACCCGGCTGGCCGAGGTCGCGAACGGTGAGGCGTTCCTGCTGCAGGGCGGGGACTGCGCGGAGACGTTCGTCGACAACACCGAGCCGCACATCCGCGCCACCATCCGCACGCTGCTGCAGATGGCCGTCGTTCTGACCTACGGCGCGTCGCTGCCGGTGGTGAAGGTCGGCCGGATCGCCGGCCAGTACGCCAAGCCGCGCAGCTCGAACGTCGACGCGCTCGGCCTGCCGTCCTACCGCGGGGACATCGTGAACGGGTTGGCGCCCAACGAGGCGTCCCGGATCCCGGACCCGTCCCGGATGATCCGGGCCTACGCGAACGCCTCCGCCGCGATGAACCTGGTCCGCGCGCTGACCGCCACCGGCATGGCCGACCTCACGATGGTCCACGACTGGAACAAGGACTTCGTGCGGACGTCCGCGGCGGGGGAGCGGTACGAGACCGTCGCCGCGGAGATCGACCGGGCCGTGCGGTTCATGGACGCCTGCGGGGTCACCGACCACAACCTGCGCGAGGTCGAGTTCTACGCCTCGCACGAGGCCCTGCTCATGGACTACGAGCGGGCCATGCTGCGGCTGGACCTGGACCGCTCCGGCGCGTTGTACGACCTCTCCGCGCACTTCCTGTGGATCGGGGAGCGCACCCGCCAGCTCGACGGCGCGCACATCGCCTTCGCCGAGCTGCTCGCCAACCCGATCGGCCTCAAGATCGGCCCGACGACGACGCCCGAGCAGGCCGTCGAGTACGTCGAGCGCCTGGACCCGCGCAACGAGCCGGGCCGGCTCACGCTCATCTCCCGCATGGGCAACGGCAGGATCCGGGACGCGCTGCCGCCGATCGTCGAGAAGGTCACCGCCTCCGGGCACAAGGTGATCTGGCAGTGCGACCCCATGCACGGCAACACCCACGAGTCGACGACGGGCTACAAGACCCGCCACTTCGACCGGATCGTCGACGAGGTGCAGGGCTTCTTCGAGGTCCACGGCGCGCTGGGCACCCACCCGGGCGGCATCCACGTCGAGGTGACCGGCGAGGACGTCACCGAGTGCCTGGGCGGCGCGCAGGAGATCAGCGACACCGACCTCGCGGGCCGCTACGAGACCGCCTGCGACCCCAGGCTCAACACCCAGCAGAGCCTGGAACTGGCCTTCCTGGTCGCGGAGATGCTTCGCCACTGACCCCGCACTGCCACCACCGCATTATGGAACCTTGATGCGCAGGTAAGCGCTTCAATCGCGCATCAAGGTTCCATAACGCGGGCGGGGGGCGGGGAGGTTACAGGACGGTCAGGGTGACCGTGGTGCCGCGTTCCACCGTGTCGCCCGAGCTCGGGTCCACGCCGACCACCCGGGCGTTGTCGCGGGTGAAGGGCAGGCCCTCCACGACCCGGACGTCCAGGCCGAGGCCGCGCAGCTCCCGCACCGCCTGGTCGCGGCCCTCGCCGATCAGGAACGGGATGCGCACCTGCGGCGGCGGGGCCTGACCCTTGCTCAGCACCAGCGTGACGGTGCCGTTCACCGGCAGCGCGGTCCCCGCGGCCGGGTCGGTGCGCACCACGGCGCCGGACGGCACGGTGTCGCTGAACTCCCCGCCGCCCGTCGCGGGGGTGAGGTGGGCGGCCCGGACGGCCTGTTCCGCGTCCGCGACGGACGTGCCCGGGCCGATCGCGGGCACGACCGGTCTGCCCGTCGAGACCCGCAGGGTCACGGCGGCGCCGCGCAGCAGCCGGGCCTGCGCGACGGGGTCGGTGCCCGCCACGACGTCCGCCGCGACGTCGTCGTGCAGCTCCTCGGTGACCGTGGCGGCCAGGTCGGCGTCCGCGAGCAGGCGCTCGGCGGCGGCCCGGTCCAGGCCCACCACCGACGGCACCGCCGTCCAGCGGCCCGAACCGAGCCACCAGGCCGCCCCGCCCACCAGCAGGCCCAGCACCAGCACCACCGCGATCCAGATCGCGAAGGTCCGGCGGCTGCGGCGGCGGGCGATCCGATGGTCGGGTAGCGCCTCCGGGCGGGCGGCCGCGGCGGTGCCGTGCCGCCCACGGGTGCGGTCCGGGCGGTCGTCGACGACCGGCGCGAGCCGCGCGGTCTCCTCCTCCGGCAGCTCACCGCGGGTCAACGCGCGGGTGCCCCGTGGGCCGGCAGCGGGCAGGACGGCGGGTTCGGTCTCCTGCTCCTCGACCGGCTGCGCGGGCGGCAGCGGGACGGCGACGCGCGGCACGCCGAGCTCCGCGCGCAGCCGGACGAGCTCGGCGCGGAAGGCGGCGGCGTCCGCGGGGCGCCGGGCGGGGTCGCGGGAGGTGGCGCGCAGGATCAGGTCGTCGAGCTCGGGCGGCACGTCGCCCGCGATCCGGGAGGGGGCGGGCACGTCGTCGTTCACGTGGCGGTAGGCCACGGACAGCGCGTTGTCCCCGGTGTAGGGCGGGGCGCCGGTGAGCAGCTCGGAGAACAGGATGCCCGCCGCGTAGACGTCGCTGCGGGCGTCCGCCTGGCCGGTGGCGACCTGCTCGGGGGAGAGGTACGCCATGGTCCCGAGGATCATCCCGGCGTGCGACACGCCGGCCTCCGCCGCCGCTGTGACCAGCCCGAAGTCGGCGACCTTGACGGCACCGTCGGCGCCGAGCAGCACGTTCTCCGGCTTGACGTCCCGGTGGACCATGCCCAGCGCGTGCGCCTGCGCGAGCCCGGCCAACACCGGCTCCATCACCGCGAAGGCCACCGGCACCCCGAGCGCGCCGCGGTGGCGCAGCACCTCCCGCAGCGTGCCGCCCTCGACCAGCTCCATGACGAGGAACAGGGTGTCCCGGACCCGGCCCTGGTCGTGCACGTCGACGACGTTCGGGTGGTCGATCCGCGCCGCGGAGCGCGCCTCGCGCTCGAAGCGGGCCCGGAACGTGGGGTCCGCCGCCATCCGCGGGTCCATGATCTTGATCGCGACGGGGCGGTCGAGCCGGGTGTCCATCCCGCGGTGCACGGTGGACATCCCCCCACGTGCGAGGACCGGTCCCACCCGGTAGCGCGCGTCCAGCAGCGCGGCGAAGTCGGCGGGGGCGTTCACCCTTCGACGGTACCGCCCGCCCGGCGGCTCCCCGCTCGTGCCCGTCTGTGGCATCGTGACGCACGTGAGTGAGGTGCCCGCCCTGTCCGACGACGTGGCCGTCCTGCCCGCGACCGAGGTCGCCGTCATCCTGTCGATCCCCCGAACCCGGGTCCACCAGCTGATCAAGGACGGTCAGCTGCTGGGCCTGCGGCGCAACGACACCACCTGCATCCCCGCCGACTTCCTGGACGGGAACGCCGTGGTGAAGGGCCTGCCCGGCACGATCTCGCTGCTGCGAGACGGCGGCTACCCGGACGAGGACATCCTGCGCTGGCTGTTCACCGAGGACGAGAGCCTGCCCGGAACCCCGATCGCAGCCATCCGCGCGGGCCGCCACCGCGAGATCAAGCGCCGCGCCCAGGCCATGGCCTTCTGATCTGCGCCTCCGGCGCCCGTGCGTGGTAAGTGGTGCTGCAGCACCACTTACCGCTCACGAGCGCCGAAGGCGCCGAGCGGCGACGGCGCGGGCCAGGCCGGGGAGGGCGACCGCCGCGCGGCGCCCGCTCCCGACGCGCACCCGGCGGTACAGGACGTCGTAGTCCGCGGCGACGATCTCGTCGAGGATGCCGCCGTAGAGGGTGAAGGCGGTCCGCACGCAGTCCCGGGACTCGGGGGCCAGCATCGGGATCCCGGGCGCCGCCCGGCGGTAGATCGCCCGGGTGCGCGCCACGAGGTGGGCCAGCGCCCGGCGGACGCGGGGATCGACCCTGCGGCGGGTGCGGCACCACACCAGCAGGTCCCGGTCCACGCCGAAGGCGCCCAGCTCGTCCTGCGGCAGGTAGACCCGGCCGCGGTCGAGGTCCTCGCCGACGTCCCGCAGGAAGTTGGTGAGCTGGAACGCCCGGCCGAGCGCGGCGGCGGGCTCGGCGGCCTCCGCGGCGTCCGGCGAGACCGTGCCCAGCACCGGCAGCACCTGCAGCCCGATCACCGCGGCCGAGCCGAACATGTACTCGTCGAGCTCAGCCATCGTGGCGTAGGAGGTGACGTGGGTGTCCTGCCGCATCGAGGTGAGGAACGGCGCGAACAGCCGCCGGTCGATCCCGTAGCGGGACACGGTGTCGGCGACCGCGGTGATCACCGGGACCTCCGACGGGCCGCCCTCGAACGCCGCCACCAGCGCGAGCCCCAGCTCGTCGAGCCCCTCGGCCGGATCGAGGGCGCCGAGGGTGTCCACGATGTCGTCCGCGTACCGCGCGAACCCGTACAACGCGTGGATCGCGGGTCTGCGGTCGGGGGTGAGCAGCCGGGTGGCGAGGAAGTACGTGCGCCCGTGGGCGGCGTTGAGATCGCGACAGGCCCGGTAGGCACGCTGCAGCGCGGGATCGGTGATCCCGGCCGCGACGAGCTCAGGCGGCACGTGCCGGGACCGGTTTCCGCCGGGCGGTGCGGCTGAGGCCGAGCGGGTCCGGCCGCAGCAGCGAGCGCGCGGCCAGCGCCGCGAGCAGGGCGCAGACGATCAGGAACGGCCAGTTGTAGAGGGCCGTCTCGCCGCTCGGGTAGTAGGCGACCATCAGGAACAGCGAGCCGAAGACCAGCCACTGCAGGCCGCGGGCGCTCCACGGGACCATCGCCAGGATCGCCAGGCCCCAGCTCAGGTACCAGGGCAGCGTGGCGGGGGACAGCAGCGCGACGGCGAGCAGCGCGATCCCGGCGCGGCGCACCGCGTCCGGACCGCCCTCGCGGGCCTTCCACCAGTTCCACGCGATGATCGCGACCATCACGATCCCGCCGATCACCCGCAGCACGTTGATGTAGGGCTGGGGCGAGGACGTGACCACGCCGGCCAGCGCGGTGTGCAGGAGCTGCGCGAGCCCGGTGGGGATCGACAGCCAGTTGACGATCATCGACGGCGCGCTCAGCGCCGGCAGCCAGCCCAGCCCGACCTGGGCGGCCAGCGAGCAGGCGGTGAAGACCGCGAGGAACACGGCGACACCCGCCGCGCCGGCGCGCACCAGCCGTCTGAACCACGGCCCCTCGAGGTGCCCGACCCAGATCAGCACGATGAACGGCAGCGCGACACCGGCGGAGGCCTTGGTCGCCATCGCCAGCGTGACCAGCGCGATCGCCAGGACGTGCCTGCGGTTCAGCGCGGCGAGGCAGCCGACCGACAGCAGCCCGACGAGCAGCAGGTCGTTGTGCGCGCCGCCGACCAGGTGGATGACCATGACCGGGTTGGCGATCACGACCCACAGCGCGACGGACGGCCGCCCGCCCAGCCTGCGGGTGAGCTCCGGCATGGTCCAGATCAGCAGGGCCAGCCCGATGCACATGATCAGGCGGGTCCCGATGATCCCGACGATCATGTTGGAGCCCAGCTGGATGGTGACCCACGCCCACGCCTTGGCGACCAGGATGAACAGCGGGCCGTACGGCGCCGGGGTGTCCTGCCAGAAGTAGTGCACGTTGTCGGTGAACACACCCGGCATGGCCTCGGGGCCGACCGCGTACGGGTCGAACCCGAACAGCGGCAGCGCGCCCTGGGCCAGGTAGCTGTACGGGTCCCGGGTGAACAGCGGCGGCGACACGAGCATCGGCAGCATCCACAGCACGGCCGTGCTGAGCACCGCCCGCCCGCCGACCCGCCGGGCCAGCACCTCGCGGCCCAGCTTCACCCAGGCCCACGCCATGAGCACGACGCCCAGGTACATCAGCGCGGTGGCCAGCTCCCGGCCGTGCCCGTACCGCCAGAACCCCAGCGCGGAGTTCGTGAGGATCGGGTCGTGGATGAGCGTGCCGCCGCCGCCCGTGCCGCCGACCAGCAGCAGGACGCTCGCCCCGAAGCCCAGCCACAACGGGCCGGGAGGCGGGTTGCCGAGCCGGGCGCGCAGGCCGGGTCGCCCTGCCGTCGCCGGATCCGCCGGGGCGGAGAGGACAGGGGCGTCTGCGGGCTCCGGGAGGGTCGTCTCCGACCCTGCTGCCGGGCGGGTGGGCTGCGCGGTCATCTCGCCGGTCATGGTGCCACGGGGGGCCGACGGCCTCGCCCGCAGCCCCGACCGGTCACGATCCGGTGACGCGCTGTGCCGCCAGCCGTCCGGACAGCACGACGGGCGGGATCCCGACCCCCGGTGTGGTCCCGCAGCCCGCGAGCACGACGTTCGCCCGTCTGCGGGGCAGGTTGCGCGGCCGGAACGGGCCCGTCTGGGCGAACGTGTGCGCCGCCGAGAAGGGGGTGCCCGCGGCCAGCCCCTGCGCCGCCCAGTCCGCGGGCGTGACCAGCTCCACCGCCTCGGGCTCGACGTCGATCCCGCGGGCGGCGAGCGTGCCGAGCAGCTCGTCGAGATAGGCCGGGCCCAGCCGCGGCCAGTCGAGCGGCCCGGTGTCGAGGTTGGGGCAGGGGGCGAGCAGGAACAGCAGGTCGCGGCCGGGCGGGGCGAGCGACGGGTCGGTCGCCGTCGGCCGGGTGAGCAGCAGCGACGGGTCGCTCATCAGCCTGCCGCCGTCGATGATCTCGGCGAAGGTCCGCTCCCACGCCGCCCCGAACGAGATCGTGTGGTGCGCGAGGTCCGCCCCCTCGAACCGCACCGGACCCCGCACGGCCAGGTGCGCGACGACCGCGCTCGGTGCCCACCGCAGCGGCACCGGCCGCCGGGGTGCGCCGCCGAGGAGCCGGTAGGCCTCGGGGAGGTCGGTGGTGAGGACGACCGCGTCGCAGGGCTGGACCTCGGTCGCGGGGCCGTCGTCGGAGCCGCCCGGGTCGGCCGCCGCGTGCCGGACCCCGTCGACACGACCGTTCGACCAGGTCAGGCCGGTGACGCGGCGGCCGCGCAGGAACTCGGCGCCCGCGTCGACGGCCGCCGCGGCGAGCGCGTCCGGCACCGCGCGCATGCCGCCGCGCGGGAAGTACACCCCCGCGATGGTGTCCATGTAGGCGATCACGCCGTACGCGCCGAGGGCCTTCGCGGGCGAGACGCCCGCGTACAGCGCCTGGAACGAGAAGATCCGCCGGAGCCGCTCGTCGGGCAGGAACCGGTCGATCCGCGGGCCGAGCCTGCCGAACCCGCCGAGCCGGGCCAGCCGCAGCAGGTCGGGCCCGAGCAGTGACAGCGGCGAGTCCAGGTTCGCGCCGATGAACGTGTCGATCTCGGTGCGGTAGAGCTCGGTCAGCCACCGGCGCAGGTCGCGGTAGCCGCCCGCGGCCTCGGGGCCGCAGACCTTCCGGACCTCCGCCTCCATCGCGTCCGCGTCGGCGTGGACGTCGATCGTGGAGCCGTCCGCGAAGGCCGCCCGGTACGCCGGGTCGAGCCGGACCAGGTCCAGGCGCGCCGCGAGGGAGTCACCGACCGCCCGGAACGCCTCGTCGAGCAGCTCCGGCATGGTCAGCACGGTGGGGCCGGTGTCCATCCGGTAGCCGCCGGGCAGGTCGAGGCGCCCCATCCGGCCGCCGGGGTCGGTGCCGCGTTCGACGATCGTCACCCGGCGGCCCGCGCCGAGCAGGTGCAGTGCCGCGGTCAGCCCGGCCAGGCCCGCGCCCACCACGACGACGTGGTCGGTCGGTCCCGCGACCGTCCTCACCGGTGGCGGCGGGTGGCGCGGACGGCGAGCTCCTGCAGGGTCGTGGCGGCGGGCTCGGCGATCTCGGCGGTGGTCAGCGCGTCGAGCGCGGCCCCGGTCAGCGCGGCGATCCGCTGCTCGACGGCCTGCACGGCGCCGAGCTGCAGGAACAGCTCCCGCAGCCGCTCGACCCGCTCGGCGGACAGGTCCGGGTCCCCGAGCGCGTCCCTGATCTCGGTCGCGGCCGGTCCCGCCTTCTCCAACGCCAGCGCGACGAGCAGGGTCCGCTTGCCCTCGCGCAGGTCGTCCCCCGCGGGCTTGCCGGTGACGGTGGGGTCGCCGTAGACGCCGAGCAGGTCGTCCCGCAGCTGGAACGCCACGCCGATGTCCGCCCCGAAGCGGCGGTAGGCCGCGACGATCGACTCGTCCGCGCCCGCCAGCAGGGCACCGAGCTGCAGCGGCCGCTCGACGGTGTAGGCGGCCGTCTTGAACCGGTCGATGCGCAACGCGGCGGCGGGGGAGGAGTCCCCGGTTGCCTGGGTGTGCACGTCGAGGAACTGGCCGCCGAGCACGTCGGTGCGCATGCCGCGCCAGGCCTCGTGGCCGCGGTCGAGCACCTCGGCGGGCAGACCGGACTCGCGGTACAGGTCGTCCGCCCAGGTCAGGGCCAGGTCGCCGAGCAGGATGGCGGCGGCGGCGCCGAACCGGGCGGGCGGGCCGCACCAGCCGCCGTCCGCGTGCCTGCCCGCGAACTCGACGTGCACGGTCGGCTTGCCGCGCCGGGTGGCGGAGGCGTCGATCAGGTCGTCGTGCACCAGGGCCGAGGCCTGGATCAGCTCCAGGGCGGAGAGGGCGCGCAACACCCCGTCCGCATCGGGGCCCTCGGGGTCACCACCCGCGCCGCGCCAGCCCCACCAGGCGAAGGTGGGCCGCAGCCGCTTGCCCCCGCCGAGCACGAAACGGGTCAGCGCGTCGACGGCGTCGGCGAACACCGGGCCGATCGCCGCAGCGTCCTCCCGGCGGTGGGCGAGGTAGCGGGCGAGCTCGCGCTCGACACTCTCGCGCAGCTCGACGGAACCCTCCGGCTCGGTCTCCGGCAGGACGTGCGTCGGGGGATGAACCACACCGCGAGCCTATCGGCGGGATCCGGATGCGGCTCGGCGCTACTCTTTCCGTGTGACCACGCGAACCGCGCAGCCGCGCACCTCCGTGATCGATCGGATCGGCGCCCGAGACTCCACGGGTCCCGTCTTCTCGGTCGAGTTCTTCCCGCCCAAGGACGCCCGGGGGGAGGCCGAGCTGTGGCGGGCGATCCGCAGGCTCGAGCCCCTCGACCCGGCGTTCGTGTCGGTCACCTACGGGGCGGGCGGCTCCAGTCGCGACCGGACGATCCGCACCACGGCCCGGATCGCGTCGGACACCACGCTGGTGCCGATGGCGCACCTCACGGCCGTCTCGCACTCGCGCGCCGAGCTGCGGCACGTGATCGGCTCCTACGCCGCCGCGGGGATCAGCAACGTCCTGGCGGTCCGGGGCGACCCGCCCGGCGACCCGCTGGGGGAGTGGGCCCCGCACCCCGAGGGCCTGACCTACGCCGACGAGCTCGTCCGGCTGGTGCGCGAGTCGGGGTCGTTCTGCGTGGGCGTGGCCGCGTTCCCGTACGGGCACCCGCGCTCGGCGGACCTCGACGCGGACCTCGCCCGGCTGCTGGCCAAGATCAGGGCAGGCGCCGACTTCGCGATCAGCCAGCTGTTCTGGGAGCCGACGGGCTTCCTGCGGCTGCGGGACCGGCTCGCGGCCGCGGGGTGCGACGCGCCGCTGATCCCCGGGATCATGCCGCTGCTGTCGGCCAAGACCATGGCGAAGGGACCCGAGCTCTCCGGCGCCCCGCTGCCCGCGGGGCTGGCCGAGCGGATGGCGCCCTACGCGGACGACCCCGCCGGGTTCCGTGCCGCCGGGCTCGACCTGACCACCGAGCTGTGCCAGACCCTGCTCGCCGAGGGCGTGCGAGGGCTGCACTTCTACACGATGAACCGGTCCCCGGCCACGGCCGACCTGGTGGGGCGCCTGGGTCTCGGGCGGACCGCGGTCAGCGCCTGACCGGCGGGTTCCGGGTCCGGCGGGCCAGCACCACCACGCCGACCACGGCCAGCGCCACCACCACGGCCAGCCCCACGGTCCAGGCGGCGACCGACGGGGCCTGCGGGTCGGCGTAGGCCACCACGGCGTTGACGTCCCCGACCTCGCCGGGGGTGAACGTCCAGCTCACGGTGCCCGCCTCGGAGTCCCCGTTGGTGTCCAGGACCTCGCCGGGGAAGCTGACCTTCAGCTGGAAGTCCGCCCGGTCGACCGGCACGGTGGTCAGGTCGGCGGCGCCCTCGAGCACGATCCGGTCGCCCGCCCGGCGCAGGGTGATGTGCGTCCGGTCGCCCGCCCCGGCGACGACCCCGGTGAGCTCGGAGACCTGGGCGAAGCTCAAGCCGCTGAAGCGCAGGACCGAGCCGGTGTAGCCGTCCTGCGCGTACTGCGAGACGTCCACGTCGAGGGACGGCGGGATCGTCAGCTCGGGGCCCTTGTCGCCGGGCAGGGCGACCACGATCTCCCCGGCCACGGTGTCGTCGGGCTGCACGGCGAGCGCGGCCTGCACCCGGGCGCACCCGCCGAGCACCACGACGGCCGTGACCATCAGCAGCAGGATCGCGACGGCACGGCGGTAGGGCGAGCGAGGCACGGGCTCATCGTGCCAGGCGGGGGCGGGCGGGTCGGGGACGTGGGTGCTGTGTCGGCGTCCTTCGC
This sequence comes from Pseudonocardia sp. WMMC193, assembly GCF_021728735.1. Classification (NCBI taxonomy): domain Bacteria; kingdom Bacillati; phylum Actinomycetota; class Actinomycetes; order Pseudonocardiales; family Pseudonocardiaceae; genus Pseudonocardia; species Pseudonocardia sp. WMMC193. The sequence goes on from NZ_JAKKDO010000003.1 coordinate 998,004, forward strand.
CCCGTCCGGGTCAGCTCCGGGCCGGCGGCGGGTCCAGGGGCAGGGTGCGGCCGAGGACCGCGAAGGGGCGGCCGTCGCCGGTGAAGCGGTGCTCGCGCAGCACGTCCTCGAAGCCGAGGCGCCGGTAGAGCCGCCAGGCACGGCCGGGTGGGCGGGGGGCGTGCTCGGGGGTGGAGAGCAGCACGCGCTCGTGGCGGACGCCGTCGAGCAGTGCCCGCAGCATGCCCTCGCCGAGGCGGGAGCCCTGCGCGTCCGGCCGCACGTGGAGCTCGGTGAGCTCGAAGTAGTCCCGCAGCCAGTCCGGCTGGCCGGGGTCGCGGGACATGCCGCGCGCGGCGAGCCCGCGCCGGACCTCCTCGAACCACCACTGGCCCGGCCCGCCCGAGTAGCCGTAGGCGATGCCGATCACGTGCCCGCCGGGGTCGAGCCAGCCGGTGCAGCGCCAGCCCGGCCTGCGCGAGTGCTCCATCCACAGGGTGCGGCGCTGGCGTGCGGTGCCCGGGGGGTAGCCCATCGCGGACACGTAGACGTCCAGGGCCTCGGCGAGGTGGTCCGCCAGGTCGACCGACGACAGCGGCACCAGGCGCGGACGGGCGGGTGCGGCGGTCATCGCGCCATCTCACCACGGAAGCGGGCCGGGCGCGGTCGGGACCGCCGTTTCGTCGGTGCGCGGTCGGGGACGGGGCGCGCGGGCGGCTCGTTCTGTCGGTGCCCGCTGGTAGACCCCCGTGCATGACACCTCGGCTTGACGGCGGCGTTCGAACGCGCTGTACTGGACGGGTCGAACAGATGTTCGATCCAGGTCGGCCCCGGGGACGGAGTGGGGGAAGCACTCCAGCCCCGGGTCGGTCTGCGGTGTCCGTACCGGTCCCCGCCCGCCCGCACGGGCGGGGTCCGGTGCCCAGATCCTGTCGGCCCCACCGGATCCCAGCCGGCGTGGCCGGCTCGAGGGGGTCGTCCCATGAGTACGTTCGCTCGGCTGTTCGGGCCGCGGGAGCCGGCGGCGGTCTCGGTCCGCTGGCTGGCGGGCGAGCCGGTGGAGTTCGAGCGCAGACCCGCGCGTCGCGGCTCGCGGTTCCTGGTCACGGACGTCCGGGAGCGGTGGATCGAGGAGTCCCCGTGGCCGTTCCCGTCGCCGATGCCGGTGGGCGGCGACCGGATGCGGTGCTGGCGGGTCGAGGCGCGGTCGGCGGAGTCGCCCCAGGAGCCCGCGCGGGAGTTCGTGCTGCGGATGCGCGCGGGCCCCGGGGTGTGGGACCTGGTCCGGGTCCCGGACCCGGAGTGAACGAGACGAGCGAGACGAGTGGGATGGAGGAGCAGCGATGACGGTCACGATGGAACGGGCGCCCGGCGCCCCGGTGTCGAAGGCGGCCCTGGCCCTGTTGCGGCAGGCCGCGGAGTGCCTGGCGGACGGACAGCGGTCCCCGGAGCCGCTGCTCCGCTACCCCGCCGCGTACCTGGCCGCCCTGCGCGCCGGTGCGGCGGTGCTGGCGGTGCGCGCCGTGCCGCAGCAGCGGCGCGGCAGGCCGCGCAGCGTGTGGCAGGTGCTGGCCGAGGTGGCGCCCGAGCTGGGGGAGTGGGCGGCGTTCTTCGCGGCCTGCTCGGACACCCGGGCGGCGGCCGAGGCCGGCATCTCGCGGCTGGTCGGCCGGCGCGAGGCGGACGATCTGCTGCGCCAGGCCGAGCAGTTCGTCGGCATCGTGCGGGAGCTGCTGATCGACCGGTAGCGCCCGCCCCGCCCCGCCCGTCTCGCGCCCGTCAGTCGGGGCTCTCGACCTCGTCGAGGTTGAAGGTCTCGATGTCCAGGACGAAACCCCGCACCCGGGTGTCGGGGTGCAGGAACGGGTCGTGGCGCAGCTGTCGGATCCCGCGGCGGACGCTGACCACCGGGTCGTGGAAGGCGTGCGTCCGCCAGGGCGGCCGGATCCCGGTCTCCTCCGCCAGCTCCTCGGAGAACTCCTCGTCGGTGAAGGTGGCGAGCCCGCAGCCGCTGTGCTGCACGAGCAGGACGTCCCTGGTGTGCAGCTTGCGCTGGCTGATCGTCAGCGAGCGGATGACGTCGTCGGTGACCACGCCGCCCGCGTTGCGCAGCACGTGCGCCTCGCCCAGCGCCATGCCGAACAGCGCGAACACGTCGATGCGCGAGTCCATGCAGGTCACGATGGCGATCTTCAGGGACGGGGGGACCGCGAGTCCCTCGGCGTTCGCCGCGGCGAGATGGCCACCGCCCGCCTCGTAGCGGCGCAGCAGCTCCTCGTTGCCCCCCTCGGGGCCCAGCTCAGTGCTCATCCGGGCAATGAACCACTGATCGGCCCCGAAGGCATCACCGCCGGCTGAGACGCCGGCCACGGCGGACGGTCCTGATAGCCTCCGCCCGACCAGCGACCAGGACGTACGGAGACGATGGCGGAGATCGACCCGGTGTCGGAGACGGAAGTCGGTGCGCCTCGTGCGGGGGCGGACGTCCCCCGGGTCACGGTCGCGCCGCTCTACCGGGTCAAGGCCGAGTTCTTCAAGACCCTGGGGCACCCGGTGCGCATCCGGGTCCTGGAGCTGCTGAGCCTGCGCGACCACGCGGTGGCCGAGATGCTCAAGGTGATCGACACCGAGCCGGCCAGTCTGTCGCAGCAGCTGGCGGTCCTGCGGCGGTCGGGTCTGGTGCGGGCCAACCGTGAGGGGTCCACCGTCGTCTACTCGCTCGCCCATCCGCAGGTCGAGCAGCTGCTGGACGTGGCCCGGTCGATCCTGACCGGTGTGCTGGCCGGGCAGGTCGAGCTCCTCGACGACCTGCGTGGCCGCCCGCCGGTCGCCGACAGAGTGCGCGCGACCGAGGACTGACGCGGAACCTCGGCCCGCTGCCGGCGTGGGGCGCGCCACCCCCGCCCCCCGGGATTGCAATTATTTGCATATACTAAACCGGTTGAGGGGGGTACCGGTGAGTCGATGCGAGGACCTGAGCCTCGTGGTCCTGACCGATCACGACGGGGGTTCGCCGCCGGACCTGGGCATCGGGACGGCAGGCTCGACCCTGTTGCTCCCCGCGGCCGAGTTGGGCGACGGAGCCGGCCTGTCCGCCTCAGTGGTGGAGCGCGAGGGGATCCTCGCCTACGTGGCGGCCGAGGGCGCCGAGGCGGACGTGGCCGCCCGCTCGCTGGCGACCGTGCTGCCCGGGCCGGTGGTCACCCGCGGGGCGGCCCGCGCGGTCGGGCTGTGCCTGGGTGCGCTGATGCACCTCCGGAGCGTGCAGCGCGACCCGCGCTTCTCCCGCACCCTGGTCGTCGGCGCCCGGGGCGCCGGCGCGCTCGTGCCCCTGCTGCTGGCCTGCGGCGTCGCGGACCTGTCCCTGTGGAACGTCGAGGACGACCGGTGGCTCCCGCTCCGGACCGCGGTCCGTGACGTCGACGTCGTCATCGACCTCGTCGGTCGCGTGCGGGCCGCCGGGGTCGACCAGGACTGCGCCGTCGGCTCGGTCATCGAGGCGGACCGGTTCGATCCGGACGTCGCCCTCGCCCCGGCCCTCCTCGCCGGGCTCGCCGACGCGCGCACCTCGCTGCGCGGCGAGCCGCCCGCGCGGCTGCTGCGTGACGTCGTGGACGCCGTCCTGACCGCGGGTGTGGGGCGGGACTGGTCGGCGGCCCTGCACGATCAGCGCACCGCGGAGATCGTGCGCCGAGCGGTCCGGCAGGGTCTCGGCGGTGCCTGACGCCCCGACCGGCACCCGGCGCGGTCGGTGGCCCGGTCGACCCTGGGCGGTCGCGGGCCGGAGACTGCGCGCCCTGCTGCCGCGGCGCGGCGACTACGACCTGCGGCCGCGCACCGTGCGCGCCGACCTCGTCGCCGGTGTGACGGTCGGTGTGGTGGCGCTCCCGCTGGCCCTCGCCTTCGGGGAGAGCGCCGGGGTGGGACCCGCGGCCGGGATGGTCACGGCGGTCGTGGCGGGCGTCGTCGCCGCCGTCTTCGGCGGGTCCGGCCTGCAGGTCTCCGGTCCGACCGGGGCGATGGCGGTGGTGCTGGCCCCGATCGTCGCGGCGCACGGCGTGGGCGCGGTGGCCGTGGTCTCCGCCCTGGCCGGGCTGTTCGTGATCCTCGCCGGGGTGCTGCGGCTCGGCGGGTTGGTGTCGAACCTGCCGTGGCCGGTGGTGGAGGGGTTCACCGTCGGGATCGCCTGCGTGATCGGCCTCCAGCAGGTCCCGGCGGCGCTGGGACTGGCCGCCGAGCCCGGTCACGGCGTCCTCCCGACGGCGTGGACGGCCCTCGGTCGGGCGTTCTCCGGGCCGGACCTCGCGCCGCTGCTCTGGTCGGTGGGCACCGTGGCGGTCGTCGCCGTGATCATGGTCGGTGCCCCGCGCCTGCGTCCCGGCCTGCCCGGCTCCCTGGTCGCGGTCGTGGTCGTCACCGTGGTCGCCGAGGTGGCGCATGCTCCGCTGCGTCGCATCGGCGTGCTGCCCCAGGGACTGCCGTCCCCGACGCTGCCCACGCTCGACCCGGCCGCGCTGTCCCCGCTGCTGGGCGCGGCGCTGGCGGTGGCCGCGCTCGCCGCGGTCGAGTCCCTGCTCTCCGCCCGGGTTGCGGCCTCGATGGCCGGCGCCCGCGGGGCCTACGACCCGGACCGGGAGCTGGTCGGCCAGGGGCTGGCCTCGGTGGCGGGCGGTCTGTTCGGCGGCATGCCCGCGACCGGGGCGATCGCCAGGACGGCGGTGAACGTCCGGTCCGGGGCCCGCACCCGGCTGGCGGCCGTGGTGCACGCCGCGGTGATCCTGGGCGTCGTCTACCTCGCGACCGGTCCCGTGTCGCGCATCCCCTCGGCCGCGTTGGCGGGCGTGCTGCTGGTGACGAGCGTGCGGATGGTGTCGCTGCCGACCGTGCGGGCGGTGCTGCGCTCGGGCCCCTCGGCGGCGCTGTCCTTCGGGGTGACCGCGCTGCTCACGGTCGTGCTGGATCTCGTGCAGGCGATCGAGATCGGGCTCGTCGTGGCGGCCTTCCTGGCGCTGCGCCGCCTCGCGCGCGACAGCGGCGCCCACCGCGAGGCCGTCCCGGGCCCGGAGCGACCCGAGGACGGCGAGATCGCGGTGTTCCGCCTGGAGGGCGCCCTCTTCTTCGGCGCCGCGGAACGGATCTGCGACGGTGTGCTGCGCCGGTGTGTCGCGGACCGGCCGCAGGTGGTGGTGCTGCGGATGTCCGGGCTGTCCATGGTGGACGCCTCGGGCGGTCGGGCGCTGCGCGAGCTGGTCCTGGCGCTGGACGCGCTGGGGACGACCGTGCTGTTCAAGGGGCTGCGCCCGGAACACCGCGGGCTGCTCGGCCGGACCGGCACGCTGGAGACCGTCGACGGTGCCCACGTGGTCGACGACCTGGGCGTCGCCGTCGACCTGGCCCGCTCCCACGTCCGCGCGGATCGCGACTCGTGACCGGGTCGGGCCGGAGCCCACCGGTCGGCACCGCCCGCCGAAAGCCGAGCGCACAGCCGCGCGTCGAGAGAAGGAACCCCTCAATGACCGAGAACTCAGAACAGCGGCGGCACGCCGCGACCTCGCGGGCGGACCGGTTCGGCCCCTGGCTCGAATCGACGCCGAGCCGCGAGGTGATGGCGGCGGTCGAAGGATCGCTGCACGCCGTGGCCGATCGCCCGGTGCGGTTGGCGGAGGTCTTCTACCGGTACCTGTTCGAGATGGCCCCCGCGACGCGGGCGATGTTCGCCGACGACATGTCGGACCAGATGCAGAAGATGACCGACACCCTGCTCGACGCGATCGCGCGGCTCGTGCGCATGGACACGGCCGAGCTCGAGATCGTGCTGTACCGGTTGGGCCAGGACCACTACGAGCGCTACGCCGTCGAGCCCGACCACTACCTGTACATCGCGCACGCGCTGACCCGGGCCGTGCGCGAGGTGGCGGGCTGGGACTACAGCAGCCGCCTCAGCTCGAGCTGGATCTCCCTGTGCCAGTGGGTCACCGGCCACATGATCCGGGGCGCGCGGGCCGCCATCGCGGCCGAACGGCCGCACCCGCAGGCGCTCGCGGCGATCCCGACCCCCCGCCCGGCGCCCCGCCACGACCAGCGGGTCCCGCGACGCGCGCGGCGCCTCTCCGGCGCCTGACCCGAGCGATCGCCTCGACCCTGCCGGGTACGCCCGCTCGAGGGCGACACGACGGCGGAGCCCGCCCCCCGGGGCGGTCTCCCGCCCGCCCCTGCACGACAGCCGGAAGGACAGCTGTGACCACGGCCGCTCACCTCACCCCGGCCGGACGATGCGCGCGCCCCGCCGCGCCGCGCACCGTCCCGCCCCCGCGCCGCGAGCCCGCTGCGGGCGTCGACCCCGCGGCGGCCCGCGAGTTCCTCGAACAGTTCCATGCGGAGACCCGAGCGGGACACGGCCTGCACGCCCGGGTCGACCAGGTGCTCGCCGAGATCGACGCCACCGGCACCTACCGCCACACGAGCGACGAGCTCGGCTTCGGCGCCCGGGTGGCGTGGCGGAACTCGGCCCGCTGCATCGGGCGGCTGTACTGGAACGGGCTGCACGTCCGGGACCGCAGGACGGTCACCGGGGCGCGCGAGATCGCCGAGGAGTGCGTCGCCCACCTGCGCCACTGCACGCGCGGTGGCCGGATCCGCTCGACCATCACCGTCTTCGCGCCCGACGGTCCGGACCGTCGCGGCCCCCGCATCCACAACGAGCAGCTGATCCGCTACGCGGGCCACCGCCGCCCCGACGGGAGCGTGTGGGGGGATCCGCGCGGTGTCGCGATGACCGACGAGGCCATCGGTCTCGGCTGGGTGCCACCGGCCGAGCGGGGGCGCTTCGACGTGCTGCCCCTGGTGGTGACGGACGGACAGGGCGAACGGGTCGTGCACCCGCTGCCGTCCGACGCCGTGCTCGAGGTGCCGTTGCACCACCCGGAGCACGCCTGGTTCGGCGATCTCGGCCTGCGTTGGCACGCCGTGCCCGCGATCAGCGACATGACCCTGGTGATCGGGGGCGTCCACTACCCGGCGGCGCCCTTCAACGGCTACTACATGGGGACCGAGATCGGCGCCCGCAACCTCGCCGACGTCGACCGCTACGACCAGCTGCCCGTCGTCGCCCGCGGCCTGGGGCTGGACACGTCCTCGGACCGCACGCTGTGGAAGGACCGGGCGCTGGTGGAGCTCGTCCGCGCCGTCCACCACTCCTTCGACGAGGCGGGGGTGAGCCTGGCGGACCATCACGGCGAGTCGGAGCGCTTCCTCCTCCACGTGGCCCGGGAGGAGCGGGCGGGCCGCACCTGTCCCGCGGACTGGAGCTGGATCGTGCCCCCGATGTCGGGCAGCACCACCCGGGTGTTCCACCGCTACTACGCCGAGCCCGACCCCACCTCGCAGCCCGCCTTCCTGCCCCGCGCGTCCGCCCCACCCCGGGCGGGCCGCTGAACGACGCGGCGCCGGGACGCGAGAGCCTCGTACGGGGTACTAGATCCGCGAGCGGGACCGGAGCAGTCGACCGAGCAGCGCGGTGAACACCGCCGACACCTCGCGGGCGCCGGGGGTGTCCCAGCGCTGGATCGGCAGGCAGGCGCCCTGGGCCTGCTGCACCGCCGAGCGGTCGGGCAGCACGCCGGAGAACACCAGCGGGCCGAACAGCTCACGGAGCTCGGCGATGCGGTAGTCGTGCTCGGCGTTGCGCGGGCGGACCCGGTTCACCAGCACGCCGAGCGGCTGCAGCGCCTCGTTGCCCCGCTCCCGCTCGGCCTGCACGGCGTCGAAGGCGCGCTGTACCCCCGACACGGCGAACATCGTGGGGTCGGTGACCAGCAGGGCGCGGTCCGCGGCCGCCAGCGCGCCACGGGTCAGCTGACCCAGCGAGGGCGGGCAGTCGATGATCACCAGCTGGTAGGGGTCGCCGGGGGTCTTCTCGGTGCGGCCCAGGCTCGACCCCAGCTCCGGGTCGTCCAGTCTGGACAGCGCCCGGCGCAGCCGCTCGAGCTGCTTCGTGGTCGGGTCGGGATGGTTGTGCCGCTCGTTCTGCTCGGCGCCGACCAGCACGTCGAGGCCCTCGCCCCACGCGCTCGGGGCGATCGCCCGGCGCAGCGCCGAGCGGCTCGGCTCGTCCAGCACGTCCGCGATGGTGCCGGTGGTGGGTTCCACGTCCAGCGCGATCGTGGCGTTGGCCTGCGGGTCCAGGTCGACCAGCAGCGTCGGGATGCCGTGCGCCAGCGCGGCGCCGGCGAGACCGAGCGCGACGGTGGTCTTCCCGACCCCGCCCTTCAGACTCAACACGGCGACGACCTGCACGGCGATCAACCTACCGTCTCGCCCCGCCGGCCCGGTCCCCTACGCTCGCGGTGTGAGTGCGGCGGCGGGGGAGACCCTCGGGACGGTCAGTGGGGCCGCGGTCCGCCGCGTCCTCGACGCGGAGGTCGCCCGCGCCAGGGCCGCGCGCCCCGGCGTCCCACCCCGGGTGGTGGACGCGGGCGGGGGCAGCGGGTCCTGGGCCGTGCCGCTGGCGGTGGCCGGGTGCGCGGTGACGGTCGTCGACGTGAGCCCCAACGCCCTCGCCGCGCTCGAGCGCCGCGCCCGCGAGGCGGGGGTCGACGCGCTCGTCACGCCGGTCCAGGGCGATGCGGACCAGCTCCTCGAGGTGGTCGGCGAGGCGGGTGCGGACCTCGTGCTCGGGCACGGGCTGCTCGAGCTGGTCGACGACCCGGCGCGCGCGACCGCCGCCCTGGCCGCCGTCGCCGCGCCCGGCGCCGCGGTCTCGGTGCTCACCACCAGCAGGCACGCCGCCGTGCTGTGGCACGTCCTCGCGGGCAGGCTCGACGAGGCCCGCGCGGTGCTCACCGACCCCGACGGCCGCCACGGCCCGGGGGACGTGCTGCGCCGCCGACTCGACGGCACCGCCCTGCGCGCGTTGCTCGAGGACACCGGCAGGCTCCGCGTCGAGCTCGTGCAGGGGGACGGCGTGCTGGAGGCCTGGCTGCCCCACACGGTCCGCGAGGGCGGCCCCGCGGCCGTCCGCAGCGTCGCCGAGCTGGAGGAGCTGACCGCGGGCGTCCCGGCGCTGCGGGAGGTCGCGGCGCGCCTGCACGTGCTCGCCCGGGTCGTCGCAGACTGAGGGCGGAGTGACATCGGTCACCTTTCGACCGTTTCGCGGCGGCCGTTCGGAGATCCGTTCGTCCGGGATGTGACCTCCGGGTAGTGAGGCGGGCCTCCACCTCGTATCCTCTCCCTCAGAGGCCCTTCCTGGGCGCTCGTCCCACCGCCCCAGCACCCGGGTGGCGGGGCACCCGTGACCCGTTGTGCCGGAGGACGTCATGCCCCTCTCCGAGCACGAGCAGCGCCTGCTCGAACAGATCGAGCGTGCTCTCTACGCCGAGGACCCCAAGTTCGCCTCTACCGTGCGTGGCTCCAAGCTGCGCAGACCGAGCCGCCGTCGGCGGCTCCAGGGCATCGCGCTGTTCGCGGTGGGTCTGGTGCTGCTGGTCGTCGGAGTGGCCGTGGCGCCGCTGCGCGATCTCGTGGGCGCCCTACCCGTCGTGAGCGTGGTGGGTTTCCTCGCCATGCTCGCCGGGACCATGTTGGCCATCAGTGCCCGCGGTGCGGGCAAGGGCGGCGACCCGTCGGGTGAGAAGCAGGCCGAGCCGGACCGCAACCGGTTCACCGGGCGCATGGAGGAACGCTTCCGTCGCCGCTTCGAGCAGGAGTGACCTGACCGGGAGAACGTGACGAGCCGCGGCCCAGTGCCGCGGCTCGCTCCTTTCTCCGGGCTCTCACGCCACCGGGGTACGGCTCCGGTGCAGTGCCGCGACCAGCGAGCGGGGCAGCAGCCGCGCCGTCCAGGAGCGGCGGCCCGAGCGGGCGACCGCGCCCAGCACGTCGTCGAGCGGGCGGGTCAACGCCCCGCGGGCCGGTGGCTCCTCGCCGTACCACTCGGCCTCCACCAGGCGGACGACCTCGCGCAGCGAGTCCTGCGTGCGCTCGTCGAGATCGTGGCGGCGCACCAGGTCGCGGGCCCCGCTGCGCACGGTGTCCCCGGGCTCGGGGGCGCCGCCGTGGTCCTGCGAGGTCGCGAGCAGCTCGTCCCAGGCGGCCCGACCCGCGCCGGGGCCGCCCGCGGCCGCCGCGCCGACCCGCCTGCCCCGCAGGGTCCGGCGCACCACGAACGGCGCCGCGAGCAGGGCGGCGACCAGCACCACGAGCAGGGGGACCGCCACGGGGAACCCGCCGTCCTCGGCGACCGGGGTGGGCTGCGGGACGTCCTGGGGGGCCTCGACCTGCGGTGCCTCGGGCGCCGGGGGCACCTCCTGGGAGGGGACCTCGTCGGCCGGGACGGGCGGCGCCGCCTCGCCGGGACCCTCGCCGCCGACCGCCTCCTGCACGTACGGCGGCACCACGGTGCGGCCGTCGGTCAGCGGGGTCGGGTCGAAGGTCGTCCAGCCGTAGCCGGGGAACCAGGCCTCGACCCACGCGTGGGCGTCCCGGGTGGAGACCGACCGGTAGCCGTCTCCCTCGGTGCCCGCGGTGAACCCGACGGCCACCCGGGCCGGCACCCCTTGGGTCCGCAGCATGACCGCCATGGCGGAGGCGTACTGCTCGCAGTAGCCCGCCCGCCCGACGGTCAGGAACTCGACGAGCGCGTCGTCGCCGTTGCCGGGCGCGGTCTCCAGGCTGTAGCGGAAGGCCGACTGCGGACCCGTGAAGTACTCGACCAGCGCGACCGCCTTGTCGAAGTCCGTCCCGGCGCCGCGCGTGGCGTCCGCCGCGATCTGCGCGACCCGCGGGTCGACGCCGGTCGTGTCGCGGTAGACGGGATCGACCCGTACCGCGCCGGACGCCCGGCGCAGCTGGTCCGCCGTCGGCGTCGGCAGCACCCCGGTCTGCTGCCAGGTCGACTCCTCGCGGGGACGCTGGCTGTAGGCGATGCCGCTGGACTGGTCGTAGGCCCACCGCTCGGCCTCGACGCCGCTCACCGAGTCCGGCTGCCCGTACACCGGCAGCCAGTAGTCGCGGAACCCGACGTTCTCGACCGTGACCTGCAGCGGGTCGCCCGCGGGCGCGTCCGGGGTCAGCGGGCCCGCGAGCGGGACGCCCGGCCGCGGGGTCGCCGCCGACCAGCCCCGCGCCGGGTCGTAGGTGGACAGGGTCAGGGCGCGCAGGTAGGTCGGGCGCGGCAGCCCGGTCGTCCGGAACAGCTCGACGGGGTCGTTCTGGGTGAGCTGCCCCCGCAGCGAGGTGAAGGGGTTGAGCCCGATCGCCCCGCCGCCGCTCCCGCCGCTCCCGCCCGTCGCGAAGCGGCCCTCGGTGCCGACGAGGGTGGCCGCGCCGCCGAGCGCCAGGCCCAGCACCGCCGCCACCGCGACCACGACGACACCCCCGGTGACCAGCGCGGACCCGCGCCGGAACGCCCCGTCCCTGGCGACGAGCAGCAGCCCGTACCCCGCCGCGGCCAGCGCGACGGTCCACCAGGGCAGCAGCTCGGCGGACAACGCGGCGGGCACGGCGACGACGCAGAGCAGCGGGACCCCGCCTGCCGCGGGCGCGTCCGCGGACACCGAGATCGCGTGCACCGCCACCGCCAGCACACCGAAGGCGGCGGTGATCAGGAACAGCATCCCGGGCGTCGGGACGACGGGCGCGATGCCGGAGTCGATCTGGCCGCCCGCCTCGCGGAGATGGTCGCCGAAGGCCGCGAACGTGCCCGGCCCGGGCAGCAGCCCCTCGCCGAACAGCGCGGACAACGCGACCAGTAGCCCCGCGAGCTGCGCGAACGCCACCAGGGCACCCGGCAGACGCTGCAGCGCGATCCCGAGCGAGACGACGACCGCCACCGCGATCGCCGCGTCCGCGATCCACTGCCCTCCCTGTACGACCGCGACCATGCAGGACCCCGCGAGCAGCACGGCGACCCCGCCCGCCAGCGCCGAGACCCACCGGATCCGCGGCGCACCAGCGGGCTGCGGGGGCGCGGGCCGCTGCATCGTGGACGTGCTCATCGCCGCGCCCCGTGATCAACAGGGGGTGAGGGTTGGCGGCGCGGGATGCCCTGAGCGCCTGTTGATCTCCAGCTCGCAAGATCACCAGGGGCTGAGGGCGGAATCCGCCGGGCACTCCGACCCTGAGCGCCTGATGATCTCCACCGGCCGTGGTCAGCAGGCGCTGAGGGCTCGTGTCCGAGCGGCCGGCTCATCGCGCCCCCACCGGAGCGCCCGCGACGAGGGCGGACCAGGCCTCGGCGGGGGTGGTCCGCGCCGTCGCGACCGTGACGTGCCAGCCCGCACGGCGCAGGACCTCGGCGGCGGCCGGCTCGGAGGCAGGCGCGCCCGCCCAGGTCGGGGTGTCGAGCAGGATCGCGTAGCCGCCGCCGGGGTGGCGGGCGGCGAGGGCGCCCGCGTCCTCCGGGGTCAGGGCGCCGAGGACCGCGACGACGTCTCGGCCCGGGGCCGTGGGCGGACCGGACAGGTCGGGGCGGGCGACCGGGCGCAGGACGGCGAGGGCGTCGAGCAGCGGGTCGAGGCCGGCTCCGCCCGCGGACGAGGCCGGGTCGGCGAGCGGCACGCCGTCCTCCGTCACGATCTCCAGGGGTTCGCCGCGCCGGATCAGGTGCGCGGCGATGCTGGCGACGAGCGTGACGGCGTACTCCAGGCTGGCGCCGGTGCCGTGCCCGCGGTGGGCGTGGTCGCGGCGGTCGAGCAGCAGCGAGACGCCGGCGTGCCACGGCCGCTCCTCGAGCCGGACCATCAGCTCGTCGTGCCGCGCGGTGCTGCGCCAGTGCACCCGGCGCAGCTCGTCGCCCTGCCGGTAGGTGCGGACCATGACGTCCGGGCTGCCCTGGCCCTGCTGCGCCGCCGCGCCCGGGATGCCCTCGCCATTGCCCAGCGCGCGCGGTGCCCCGCGCAGCGGCACGACCTGCGGCACGACCAGCAGCCGGTCCGCCGGGATCATCTCGCGGGTGAACTCGGCGAGCCCGAGCGCGCCGACCGCGCGCCCGGCCAGCGGCCCGATGCGGTGGGCCCCGCGTAACGGCGGGACCAGCGGGTAGGTGACCCGCGCGCCGCGGGAGCCGATCCGGTGCACGGTGAAGCGCGGGGGAGTGGCGGGGACGGGACCGGCGGCGTCCGGCACGGTGTCGGCCAGCCGCAGCGCGCCGAACACCGGCCCGCCGCTCAGGTCCAGGGCGACCTGGGCGGACCCGCCCGCGGACACCCGCTCCGGCGCCAGGGTGCGGGTGACCTGCACCGCCCGCCGGGTGCGGATCGCCAGCAGCAGCGAGACCACGGGCAGCAGGCAGACGAACAGCCCGATCCGCAGCAGGTCCCGCTCGTCGAGCACGAGGGCGCACACGGCCGTCGCGATCCCGCCTGCGAGGAGGCTGCGTCCGCGGACGGTCAGCCCGATGCGCTTCACGCGCGGGCGGGCGCGCGGACCGGGATGCGGGACAGCAGCCCCCGCACGACGTCCGCCGCCGTGGTCCGTCCCTCGCCGGGCGCCAGCGACAGGCGGTGCGCGACGACCGGGACGGCGATGGCCTGCACGTCGTCCGGGACGACGTACCCCCGACCGGCCAGGGCGGCCTGCGCCCGCGCGGCCCGCACCAGGTGCAGGGTGGCGCGCGGCGAGGCGCCGAGCCGGATCTCCGGCTGCCTGCGCGTGGCGCCGATCAGGTCGACGCAGTACTGCCGCACCTCGGGGCCGACCCGCACCCGGCGGACGGCCTCGATCACGCTGCGCACCATCCGGGCGTCCGCGACGGGGCGCAGCTGCTCCAGGGGGTCGGCGCCGGCGTGCTCGTCGATCATGGCGAGCTCGGCGGCCGGGTCCGGGTAGCCGACGGAGATCCGCGCGGTGAAGCGGTCCCGCTGCGCCTCGGGCAGGGGATAGGTGCCGTCCATCTCCACCGGGTTCTGGGTGGCGACGACCATGAACGGGCTCGCGAGCTGGTAGGTCCCGCCGTCCACGGTGACCTGGTGCTCGGCCATGCACTCCAGCAGCGCGGACTGGGTCTTGGGCGAGGCGCGGTTGATCTCGTCCGCGATCACGACGTTCGCGAAGACGGGCCCGGGCCGGAACTCGAACTCGTTCGTCTGCCGGTTGTAGACGCTCATCCCGGTGATGTCGCCGGGCAGCAGGTCGGGGGTGAACTGGACCCGGCTGACCGACGCGTCGAGCGAGCGGGCGAGGGCCTTGGCCAGGGACGTCTTCCCGACGCCGGGCACGTCCTCCACCAGGAGGTGGCCCTCCGCGAGCAGGGTCACCAGCGCCAGCCGGACGACCTCCGGCTTGCCGACGATGATCCGCTGGACGTTCTGGGCGATCCGACCGGTGAGGTCCGCGACGGCCCCGAGCGGCGGCGGCTCGGGCAGGTCGGAACCCGCGGGGGCGCCGGGACGGCTGGTCGTGGTCAAGCCTGCTCCAGAGTCTTCGAGCGGTCTGCGGTACCGGGTGCTGCGAGACGACGGTGCCCCCCAGTGTGTCAAAACCCCGCGAGGCGCGTCCCCCGACCGGGTGTACGGCCGCCGAGCGGCCCCGCGGGCGCCCCGCACCACCGGCCCCCGCCACCGCCCCCCACAGCCACCCCCACACCTCCCCACCCCCGTTCCCCACTTCGCCCCCCGAGGCTCCCCACCTCGCCCCACGCCGTCGGATGCGATCCGCCGACCTGGGCTTTCTCCGGAGCCCCCGCCGCGAGCCCGGATCGGGAGCCGGAAATCCCCCCACCACCCCCCACGTCATCCGACCTGCTGAAACGTCTCCGTGTACCTCCAAAGTGGGCGCGCTTCGCCTTGCGTGTGGGGGGAAGTGGGGTACTGTGGCCCGTGTTGGAGCGAGACGGGGCTCCGAGATGAGGTGATGTGGGTGTTCCTCGGCACCTACACGCCTCGGCTGGACGACAAGGGTCGGCTCACGCTGCCGGCGAAGTTCCGAGACGAGCTGCGGGGCGGGTGCATGGTCACGAAAGGGCAGGACCACTGCCTCTACGTGTTCACCCGCGAGGCCTTCACCGAGATGGCCACCAAGGTCGCCGCGGCACCGCTGACCAGCGAGTCGGCTCGCGCCTTCCAGCGGAACCTCTTCTCGGGAACCGACGAGCAGAACCCCGACGGCCAAGGTCGGATCGCGATCACCCCCGAGCTGCGCCGGTATGCGGGGCTCGCCAAGGACTGTGTGGTGATCGGCGCGTTCACGCGCGTCGAGATCTGGGACGCACAGGCCTGGCAGGCCTACCAGGAGCAGCACGAGGACGACTACGCGAAGGCGCAGGAGGAGGTTCTGCCCGGTCTCATCTGACACCGGAGAGAGGCACGATCCGTCGCCGCCTCGACCCGGTCGTCGCGTCTCCCACCCCGGCCCGACGGCCCTGGCGCACCTTCCCCGGTGCCAGGTCCGTCGGGCGGAGTGGGGGCCGCGGCGGCCGGGTGGGGGCGGCGACACACACCCGCCGGGCTGGGGAGCCGGGAGGGTGCCACCGCGGCCTGGGACGCGTGCGTCCCGGGCCGCAGGCATGACCGCTGCGTGTGCGGGCACGCAGGGGAGCACGACTCGTGGGGCGGGAGGTGAGCTGGTGGACGACGCGAACGCATCCCACCGGCACGTCCCGGTCCTGCTGAACCGGACGCTGGAGCTGCTGGCCCCGGCGCTGGAGAACCGGCCCGCGGTCGTCGTGGACGCCACCCTGGGGCTCGGTGGCCACTCCGCGGCGCTGCTGGCCGCGCACCCGCAGCTGACCCTGGTCGGGCTCGACCGGGACCCGCAGGCCCTGGAGATGGCGGGCAGGCGGCTCACCGCATTCGCCGACCGCACGCACCTCGTGCACGCGGTCTACGACGAGATCGCGGACGTGCTGGACGGCCTCGGGCTGCCGCGGGCCGACGGGGTGCTGTTCGACCTCGGCGTCTCCTCGCTGCAGCTGGACGCGGACGAGCGCGGCTTCTCCTACTCCCGGGACGCGGACCTCGACATGCGGATGGACCCCACCCGGGGCCCGACCGCGGCGGACGTCCTCAACACCTCCGCACCCGGCGACCTCGTCCGGATCCTGCGCGAGTACGGCGAGGAGCGGTTCGCCGCGCGGATCGTGTCGCAGATCGTGAAGCGGCGGGAGACCCGGCCGTTCACCCGCAGCGCCGAGTTGGTGGAGCTGCTCTACGCCGCCGTGCCCGCGGCGTCCCGGCGGACCGGGGGACACCCCGCGAAGCGGACGTTCCAGGCGCTGCGGATCGAGGTCAACGGCGAGTTGGAGGCCCTGCGTCGGGCGCTGCCCGCCGCGCTCGGGTCGCTGTCGGTGGGCGGGCGGATCGTCGTCCTGTCCTACCACTCGCTCGAGGACCGCATGGTCAAGCGGGAGCTCGCCGCGGGCGCGGCCTCCCGCACCCCGGTCGGGCTCCCGGTGGAGCTGCCCGGCCACGGCCCGGAGCTGCGGTTGCTCACCCGCGGCTCCGAGCCCGCGACACCAGACGAGATCGAGGACAACCCGCGTGCCGCCTCCGTGCGGTGCCGGGCCGCCGAACGCATCCGGGAGGCCGCACCGTGAGTGCACCCGTGAAGACGCCCACCCGGCCGCGCCCCCGGGTCTCGGTCGACTGGAAGGGCACCGAGGCACCCGCCCGGCGCATCCCCGCCCAGCGCGGGGCCGTCACGATCCCGGCGCCGCGCAAGGGATCGCAGAAGGGTGCCCAGAGGGCCTACGCACGGCGGGACGAGCGGGTCCGCCGCGCCGCGCCGAAGCGGGCGGTGCCGAAGAAGGCCACCCAGGTCGGCACCGGCCGCGCCCAGTTCGTGCTGCTCATCATGGGGCTGTTCGCGACGGGCCTGGTCCTCACCCTCTGGCTCTCGACGGCGGCCGCCGCCGACTCCTACGCCCTGCAGCAGGCCCGCACCGACGCCCGCACCCTCACCGAGCAGTCCGAGCGGCTGCACCGCGAGGTCGCGGCGATGGAGTCCACCCCCGCGCTGGCCCAGCGCGCGGCGGACCTCGGGATGGTCCCGGTGCAGGACCCGGCACGGCTGGTCGTGGCCCCCGACGGCGGCGTGACGGTCGTCGGCGAGCCCCGCGCCGCCGTCGGGCACGCGCCGGTGCCCGCGGCGAACCCGATGCCCGCGCCGGACGCGGGCCCCTCGCAGACGGCGGTGGACGCGGGCGCGGCGCAGGCCGACCCGCCCCCGGCCGCCCAGCCGGACCCGGCGCAGGCCCAGCCCGACCCGGCTGCGCAGGCGGCCCAGGACGCTCAGGCCGCCCAGGACGCCCAGGACGCCCAGAACGCCGAGGCCGCCTCCCAGCAGGCCCAGGAGCAGGCGGTGCAGAACCCGCAGCAGCCGGGCGGCGCCTGATGGCCCTGCTGCCACCGCGCGCGCGTCCCCGGATGCAGGGACGGCCACAGAACGGACGGAAACCGGCAGGCCCGCCGCGCCGCACCCCGCCGCGCAGGCCCGCCTCGAGCGCGGGCATGCCCCTGCGCCGGTTCCGGATCGGCAGGCTCGTGCTGATCCTGCTGTTGCTCGCCAGCGCGATGCAGCTCGTGCTGATCCAGACCGTGCGCGCGGGCGACCTCACCGCGAGCGCGGAGAAGCAGCGCACCACCCGGATCACGATCGCCGCCGAGCGCGGCGCGATCACCGACCGGAACGGCAACCGGCTGGCCTTCTCGACCGAGGCCCGCGCGCTCGTCACGAACCCGCGGCTGATCTCGTCGATCAAGAAGGACCAGGCGCCCGCGTACAAGGCGGACATGGCCCAGGCCGTCGCCGAGGCGACCGGCGGGGACCCGAACGCCCTGCGGGGCCTCCTCGACGCGGACCGCGGGTACGTCGTGCTGACCACGTCCGCGGACCCGGACGTCGCCCGGGCGCTGCGCGAGCGGTTCCCCGAGATCGCCGAGGAGAAGCGCGAGGCGCGCCAGTACCCCGCCGGGAACCTGGCCGCCAACGTCATCGGCGCGGCGAGCTGGAGTGCCGACAACCAGAAGCTGGTCGGCCGGGTCGGGCTCGAATCGTCCGACGACGGCGTCCTCGCCGGCACCGACGGCTTCCAGATCGTGGACACCGCGGAGGGCAGCGACACGGTGATCCCGGGCAGCACCCGGGCCCAGGAGGCGGCCGTGCCGGGCTCCGACGTGGAGCTGACGCTCGACTCGGACCTGCAGTACGTGGTGCAGCAGAAGCTGCAGGACTACGTGGCGAAGACCGGCGCCCGCGGCGGGTCCGCAGTGGTGCTGGACGCGAAGACCGGCGAGGTCCGCGCGATGGCGAACGGCACCACGTTCGACCCGCGGAGCCTGGGCACCGCCGATCCGGCCACCCTCGGCAACGCCGCGGTGTCCAGCCCGTTCGAGCCCGGCTCCGTCAACAAGATCGTCACGATGGCGGGTGCCCTGGAGTACGGCATCGCCAAGCCGGACGACGTCCTGGACGTCCCCGGCAGCATCAAGGTCGCGGACCGCACGGTCCACGACGCCTGGAACCACGGCCTCGACCACTACACGCTGACCGGCGTGCTGGCGAAGTCCTCCAACGTCGGCACGATCATGACCGCCGAGCAGCTCGGGGCGGACCGCTTCTCGGACATGCTGGCGCGGTTCGGGATCGGCCAGCGCACGAACGTCGGGCTGCCGGGGGAGAGCGCGGGCTCGGTCCCCGCCCGGGAGTCCTGGTCCGGCTCGACCTTCGGCAACCTGCCCATCGGGCAGGGCCTGTCGATGACCGTGCTGCAGATGGCCGGGATGTACCAGGCCGTGGCGAACGACGGCGTCCGCATCCCGCCGCGCATCGTCGCCGCGACGATCGGCCCGGACGGCTCCCGCACGGAGGAGCCGCGGCCCGATCCCGTGCAGGTGGTGTCCCCGCAGACCGCGCAGCAGCTGCGGACGATGCTCACCGCCGTCACGCAGAAGGCGCCCGGGGGCAACTCCGGCACCGGCTACGCGGCGCAGGTGCCCGGCTACCAGGTCGCCGGCAAGACCGGCACGGCGCAGCAGGTGGACCCGAGCTGCGGGTGCTACGCCTCCTCGACGTACTGGATCACCTTCGCCGGGATGCTGCCCGCGCAGAACCCGAACTTCGTCGTCGCGATCATGCTCGACGCCCCCGGCGGCGGCACGAGCGCGGCCCCGCTGTTCCACGACATCGCCTCCTACCTGGCCCAGCAGGAGCGGGTCCCGGTCGGCGAGCCCGCCCCCGTGCAGACCCTGGTCGTGCCCTGAACCTGCGAGCAGCGGCGCGGGGCGGTCTCGGTAGCCTCCCGTGCGTGCCGCCTGTCGCTCCCCCCGCCACCGGCTCGACGCGCCCCACGGGACTCCCCGCGGTGCGGCTGAGCGCCCTCGGCGCGCCCGTGGACGCGGAGCCGCTGCCCGGGTCGCCGGACGTCGAGATCACCGGCATCACCCACCGCACGTCGGACGTGCGGCCCGGGGACCTGTTCGTGGCGCTGCCGGGCGCCAGGGTGCACGGCGCGGACTTCGCCGCCGCGGCCCTGGCGGCAGGCGCGGTCGCGGTCCTCACCGACCCGGCGGGCCTCACCCGCCCGCAGATCCGCGCCGCGGGTGTCGGCGTGCTGGTCCACCCGCACCCGCGCACCGTGCTCGGCGCCCTGTCCGCGCGGGTCTACGGCGACCCGACCGTCGACCTGCGCGTGCTCGGGGTGACCGGCACCAGCG
Source organism: Pseudonocardia sp. WMMC193 (assembly GCF_021728735.1). Lineage (NCBI taxonomy): Bacteria > Bacillati > Actinomycetota > Actinomycetes > Pseudonocardiales > Pseudonocardiaceae > Pseudonocardia > Pseudonocardia sp. WMMC193. Next base: position 1,017,629 of record NZ_JAKKDO010000003.1, read on the forward strand.
GCAAGACGACGGTGGCCCACCTCGTCGAGGCCGGGCTGCGGGCGGCGGACCGGTCGACCGGGCTGCTGGGCACGGTGCAGACCCGGATCGGGCACGAGAGCCTGCCGAGCGCCTTCACCACGCCCGAGGCGCCGGACCTGCAGGCGCTGTTCGCCGTGATGCGCGAGCGCGGGGTCACCGACGTCGCGATGGAGGTGTCGTCCCACGCGCTGGCCCTGGGCCGTGTGGCGGGCACCCGCTTCGCGGTGGGCGCCTTCACCAACCTCTCGCAGGACCACCTGGACTTCCATCCGACGATGGAGGACTACTTCGAGGCCAAGGCCCGCCTGTTCCTCGACCCGGAGCTGTGCGCGGCCCGCGGCGTCGTCTGCGTCGATGACGAGTGGGGCGCCCGCCTCGCAGGCCTGGGGGACTTCACCACGGTCTCGACGACCGGTCCCGCGGACTGGACGGCGTCGGACGTGCGGACCGAGGCGGACGGGTCGCAGCGCTTCACCGTCCGCGGGCTCCCGGTGCACCTGGCGCTGCCCGGCGCGTTCAACGTGGCCAACGCGCTCGTGGCGCTGGCGGTGCTCGACGCCGTCGGGGTGGCCCCGGAGGTCGCCGCGCCCGCGTTCGCGCGGCTGCACGTCCCCGGGCGGATGCAGCGCGTCGAGGTGGGCCAGCCCTACCTCGCCGTGGTCGACTACGCGCACAAGCCCGCCGCGGTCGCCGCGCTGCTCGACGCGCTGCGCGCGCAGAACCCCGGCGGCCGGCTGATCACCGTCCTGGGCTGTGGGGGCGACCGGGACACCGGCAAGCGGCCGCTGATGGGCGCCGCCGCGGCCGCCCGCTCGGACGTCCTGGTGGTCACGGACGACAACCCGCGCACCGAGGACCCCGCCGAGATCCGGGCCGCGATGCTGGCCGGCACGACCGGCACCGGGGCGGACGTGCGCGAGATCGGGGACCGGCGGGCCGCGATCGTGGCGGCCGTCGCCCTGGCGAATCCCGGCGACGTGCTGGTCGTTGCCGGTAAGGGACACGAGACCGGGCAGGAGGTCCACGGCGTCAAGCACCACTTCGACGACGTCGAGGAGCTCGTCCGGGCCATCGCCTCAGGAGACACCGAAGGGCAGGACACGTGATCGAGATGCGGCTGGCCGAGGTCGCCGCCGTGACCGGGGGCGAGCTCCACCGGGCGACGGGCGACGAGCTCGTCTCCTCCGTGGAGTTCGACTCCCGGAAGGTCGGGCCCGGCGCGCTGTTCCTGGCGCTGCCGGGGGAGCGGGCGGACGGGCACGGGTTCGCGGCGGCGGCGGTGGCCGCCGGGGCGTCCGGGGTGCTGGCGGGCCGTCCGGTGGACGCGCCGTCGGTGATCGCGCCGCCGGGGGAGTCCTATGCGGGCACCGACCTGGGCGCCGCGGACCCGGACGGCGCGGGTGCGGCGGTGCTCACCGCGCTCGGCAGGCTCGCCCGGCACTCGGTGACGACCCTGCCGGACCTGCACGTCGTCGGGATCACCGGCAGCTCGGGCAAGACGTCCACGAAGGACCTCGTCGCGGCCGTCCTGCGGCCGCTGGGGGAGACCGTGGCGCCGCCCGGCTCCTTCAACAACGAGCTCGGCCACCCCTGGACCGCGCTGCAGGCGGGGGAGTCGACGAGGCACCTGGTGCTGGAGCTGTCGGCCCGCGGCCGCGGGCACATCGCTCGCCTCTGCCGGATCGCGCCGCCCCGCATCGGGGTGGTGCTGAACGTCGGGTCCGCGCACGTCGGCGAGTTCGGCTCGCCGGAGGCGATCGCCCAGGCGAAGGGCGAGCTGGTCGAGGCCCTGCCCGCGGACGGCGTGGCGGTCCTGAACACCGACGACCCCCGGGTGGCCGCGATGGCCTCCCGCACGAAGGCCCGAGTGGTCGGCGTCGGTGTGGGGGCGGACGCGGACGTGCGCGCCGCGGACGTCTCGTTGGGCGCGGGCCGCGCCTCGTTCACGCTGGTCACCCCGGCCGGCTCGGCCCCGGTGTCGCTGCAGCTGGTGGGCGCGCACCACGTCGGCAACGCGCTCGCCGCCGCGGCCGTGGCCCTCGAGCTGGGCGGCACCCCGGCGCAGATCGCCGAGGCGCTGTCGGCGGCGACCCCGGCCTCGCGCTGGCGCATGGAGGTCACCGAGCGGGCGGACGGCGTCACCGTCGTCAACGACGCCTACAACGCCAACCCCGAGTCCATGACCGCCGCGCTGCAGGCCCTCGCGTCGATCGGCCGGGGCCGCCGCACGTGGGCGGTCCTCGGCCCCATGGCCGAGCTCGGCGACACCACCGAGGCCGCACACCGGCAGATCGCCGACACCGTGGGAGACCTGGGCATCGATCGCTTCGTGGCCGTGGGCACCGACCACTACACCCGCGAGTCGGACACCGGCCCGCGCGTGGTCGCCGACCGGGACGCGGCCCTCGCGCTCCTGCGCGCCGAGCTCGCGCCCGGAGACGTCGTGCTGGTGAAGGCCTCCCGCTCGGCGGGCCTGGACCGCGTGGCCGACGCGTTGCTGCAGGAGCTGGTCAGCCCGTGAGAGGCATCTTCGTCGCGGGCGGGGTGGCGCTCGCGCTGTCCATCCTGCTCACCCCGTACCTGATCCGGTTCTTCGCGCGCCAGGGCTTCGGCCAGGAGATCCGCGCGGACGGCCCCAAGTCCCACCAGACCAAGCGCGGCACCCCGACCATGGGTGGCGTCGCCATCCTGATCTCCATCTGGGTCGGCTACCTGGTCGCGCACCTGCTCACCGGCGAGCCGATGTCCGCGTCGGCGCTGCTCGTGCTGTTCCTGACGACCGCGCTCGGCCTCGTCGGGTTCATCGACGACTTCCTCAAGCTGCGCCGCAAGCGCAACCTGGGGCTGAACAAGACCTCGAAGATCGTCGGGCAGGTGCTCACCGCCACCGTCTTCGGCATCCTCGCGCTGCGGTTCGCCAACGAACGCAACCTCACCCCGGCCTCGGAGTACCTGTCCTTCATCCGGGACATCACGGTGCTCGGGTTCGGCGCGATCGGGTTCGTGCTGCTCTGCAACCTGATCATCGCGGCCTGGTCGAACGGCGTGAACCTCACCGACGGGCTCGACGGCCTGGCCGCGGGCACCTCGGCGATGGTCCTGGCCAGCTACGTGATCATCGGGTTCTGGCAGTTCCGCAACGCGTGCTCCATCAGCGCGGCCGCCGGCTGCTACGAGGTCCGGGACCCGCTCGACGTCGCGATCGTCGCCTCCGCCGCCATGGGCGCCTGCATCGGCTTCCTCTGGTGGAACGCGGCACCCGCCCGGATCTTCATGGGCGACACCGGCTCGCTGGCCCTCGGCGGCCTGCTCGCCGGGCTCTCGATCGTCACCAAGACCGAGCTGCTGTTGCTGGTCATCGGCGGCGTGTTCGTGGTGGAGACGCTGTCGGTCGCGCTGCAGATCCTGGTCTTCCGCACCACCCGCCGCCGGCTGTTCCGGATGGCCCCGTTCCACCACCACTTCGAGCTGGCGGGCTGGGCGGAGACCACCGTCATCATCCGGTTCTGGCTGCTCGCGGCGATGTGCGCGGCGCTGGGGCTGGGCATCTTCTACTCCGAATGGCTCGCCGCCTCGGCGGGTGGATGATGCGGGGCCGCACCGTCCTGGTGGCGGGCGCCGGGATCTCCGGGCTCGCCGCCGCCGAGGTGCTCCTCGCCCACGGGGCCCGGGTCCTGGTCTCCGACGACCGGGCCCTGCCCGCCCTGCCCGCGGGCGCCGAGCCCGCGGCGGGCCTGCCGGCGGGGGTCGACCTCGTCGTCACCGGGCCCGGGCGCCCGCCCGACCACCCGCTCGTCGCCGAGGCGGCGGCGCGGGGGATCGAGATGATCGGCGAGCCCGAGCTCGCCTGGCGGCTCGGCGCGCTCCGCGCGACCCCGCCCGCGTGGCTGGTGGTCACCGGCACGAACGGCAAGACCACCACCACCGGCATGCTGGAGTCGATCCTGCGCGCCGCCGGTCTGGACGCCGTGGCCTGCGGCAACATCGGCTACCCGGTGGTGAGCGCGGTCGCGGCCGGGCACGCCGTGCTCGCGGTGGAGCTGTCCAGCTTCCAGCTGCACTGGTCGCCCTCGGTCGTCCCGGCCGCGGGCCTGGTGCTGAACGTCGCCGAGGACCACCTGGACTGGCACGGCGGCCTGGAGCCCTACGCCCAGGCCAAGGCGCGGGCCCTCGTCGGTGAGGTCGCGGTGGCGGGCGTCGACGACGCGATCGCGGCGCGGCTGTTGGCGGAGTCGACGGCCCCCCGGAAGGTGGGCATCACCCTGGCCGCGCCCGGCGAGCACCAACTCGGCATCCGGGATTCCCACCTCGTCGACCGCGCCTTCCCGACGTCTGACACGCGAGTCGGACACTGCACCCCGCTGGCCGCGGTGGCGGACGTGCGGCCCGGGGGACCGCCCGGGCTGACCGACGCACTGGGGGCCGCGGCGCTGGCGCGGGCCCACGGGGTGTCGCCGGAGGCCGTCGCCGCCGGGCTGCGCGCCTACCGGCCGGGGCCGCACCGCTCGGCGCCGGTGGGGACGCACGCCGGGGTCCGCTACGTCGACGACTCCAAGGCCACGAACCCGCACGCCGCGGACGCGGCGCTGGCCGCGCAGCCCGCCGGGACGATCGTGTGGATCGTCGGCGGGCTGTTCAAGGGCGCCCGGGTCGAGGAGCTCGTCGCCGCGCACGCCGGTCGGCTGCGCGCCGCCGTGGTGATCGGCACCGACCGGGCGGAGATCGTCGACGCACTGGCGCGACACGCCCCGGAGATCCCCGCCGTCGAGGTGACCGAGCGCGACGATGAGGTCATGGTCTCCGCCGTCCGCCGTGCCCGCGCACTCGCCCGACCGGGTGATGTCGTACTCCTCGCTCCCGCCGCGGCGTCGATGGACCAGTTCACCGACTACGCGGCGCGCGGCGCGGCCTTCGCCGCCGCGGTGCGGGAGCTGGGCTGATGGCGACGCGCAGCCCGGGCCGCAGCTCCGCCCGGCGCAGCGCGCCCCCGGAGCCGGACGGCCGGTTCGGACCGGCCCGCGTCGCCGTCGGCCGCGGGGCCAAGGCGCTCGAGGCGTGGCTGCGCCGCCCGCTCACCAGCCTGCACCTGATCCTCGGCGTCTGGGGTCTGCTGACGCTGTTCGGCCTGGTCATGGTGCTCTCGGCCAGCTCGGTGGAGTCCTTCTCCGCGGGCGGGTCGAGCTACTCGGTCTTCGTCCGGCAGCTCGCCTTCTGCGCGGGCGGGCTGGTGCTGTTCTGGATCGGGCTGCGGGTGCGGCCCGCGCGGATGCGGGCGGTCGCGCCGTGGCTGCTGCTGCTCGGCGTGCTCGCGCTGGTCGCGGTCCTCATCCCGGGGCTGGGCGTCGCGCGCAACGGGTCGCGGGCCTGGTTCGCGATCGGCTCGTTCTCGGTGCAGCCCTCCGAGGCGGTGAAGGTGGCGCTCACGCTGTGGGGCGCGCACGTGCTCGTCGCCCGGCGCAAGGTGATGCACCGCTGGAAGCACGCGCTGAACCCGCTGGTCCCGGTCACCCTGCTGGTCCTCGCCCTGCTCGTGCTCGAGCCGGACATGGGCATGGCGGTGTCGGTCGGCATCGTCATGATCGTGCTGCTGTACTTCGGCGGCGCGCCGATGAAGCTGCTGGCCACGATCGGGGTCGGGGCCGCGGCGGGCGCGGTCGTGCTGGGCCTCACCGCGGGCTACCGGGTCAGCCGCATCACGGCGTTCCTGTCGCCGGAGGCCACGGACCCGCTCGGCCCCGCCTACCAGGCCACGCAGGCGCTGTACTCGCTCGCCGACGGCGGCCTGTTCGGCGTCGGGCTCGGCCAGGGCCGCGCGAAGTGGGACTACCTGCCCAACGCCCACAACGACTTCATCTTCGCCATCATCGGCGAGGAGCTCGGCATGATCGGCGCCTTCGCCGTCCTGGCGCTGTTCGCCACCCTGGCCTACACCGGCCTGCGCATCGCCCGCCGCAGCTCCGACCCGTGGCTGCGGCTGGTCGCCGCCACGACCACCGCCACGCTCGTCATCCAGGCGGCCATCAACATCGGGTACGTCGTGGGACTGCTGCCGGTCACCGGACTGCAGCTGCCGCTGATCTCCTCCGGCGGCACCTCGATGGTGGTGACCATGTTCCTGTTCGGCATCCTGACCAACGCCGCCCGGCACGAGCCGGAGGCGGTCGCCGCACTGCGGGCGAACGGCCAGGGCCGGATCGCGACGATCCTGCGACTGCCGCTCCCCGAGCCGTACCGGGCGCCCGCCCACACCCCCACCCAGCGCACCGTGCGCCGATAGAGACAGCGCTCGACAGAGACAAGGACCATGAGTCAGTACGGCACCCAGTACCTCCCGCGGATGGGCGCAGGCCCGTCCGTGGTGATCGCAGGCGGCGGCACGGCCGGGCACATCGAGCCCGCCCTGGCGTTCGCCGACGCCGTCATGCGGCTCCGGCCCGACGCCCGCGTCACCGCCCTGGGCACGGAGAAGGGCCTCGACCAGCGGCTCATCCCGGCCCGCGGCTACCCGCTCGAGCTGATCCCGCCGGTCCCGCTGCCGCGCAAGCCCTCCGCCGACCTGCTGCGGCTGCCCGGCAGGGTGCGCGGCGCCGTCGCGCGGGTGCGCGAGGTGCTGACGAAGGTCGACGCGGACGTCGTCGTCGGGTTCGGCGGCTACGTCGCCCTGCCCGCCTACCTCGGCGCCCGCAGACGGGTCCCGGTCGTGGTGCACGAGGCGAACGCCCGCGCGGGGCTGGCCAACAAGGTGGGCGCCCGGTTCGCGGCCCGGGTCGTGGCCGCCGTGCCGGGATCGGGGCTCGCGCACGCACAGATCCTCGGGATCCCGTTGCGGCACAGCGTGACCACGCTCGACCGCGGCGCGCTGCGGGCGGAGGCGCGGGCCCGCTTCGGCCTGCCCGCGGACGGCCCGGTGCTGCTGGTGTTCGGCGGCTCGCAGGGCGCCCGCTCGCTCAACACCGCCCTCGCCGCGGCCCTCCCGGGCCTGGTCCACGAGGGCATCGGGGTCCTGCACGCCCACGGCCCGGGGAACACCCCGGCGGGCTCCGGTGCGCCGGGCGCTGCCGAGGCGCCCGGCGCGTCGGGCTATGTCGGCCTGCCCTACATCGACGACATGCACCTGGCCTACGCCGCCGCGGACGCCGTGCTCTGCCGGGCCGGGGCGATGACGGTCGCCGAGGTCTCGGCCGTCGGGCTGCCCGCGCTGTACGTGCCGCTGCCGATCGGCAACGGCGAGCAGGCACTCAACGCCCGCCCGGTCGTCGACGCGGGCGGCGGCCTGCTCGTCGCCGACGCCGCGCTGACCGGGGACGTCGTGCTGGCCGAGCTGGTCCCGCTGCTGAAGGACCCCGAGCGGCTCGCCGCCATGGGCCGGGCCGCCCGCGCCTCGGGCCACGCGGACGCCGACGAGCGGCTCGCCGAGGTCGTGTTCGGGGTGATCCGGAAGTGAGTGCCCCGGTGCTCGGGTCGCACGTCCACCTCATCGGCATCGGTGGGGCGGGGATGAGCGGGATCGCGCGGATCCTGCTGGCCCGCGGCGTGCGCGTCTCCGGGTCGGACGCCAAGGACTCCCGCACGGTGCTCGCGCTGCGCGCGCTCGGCGCGGAGATCGCGGTGGGGCACGCGGCGGAGCACGTCGTCGGCGAGCCGACCGTCGTGGTGTCGACGGCGATCCGGGAGACCAACCCGGAGCTCGCCGCCGCCCGCGCGCGGGGTCTCGCGGTGGTGCACCGCGCCCAGGCGCTCGCCGCGCTGACCCAGGGCTACCGGGTCGCCGCGATCGCCGGGACGCACGGCAAGACCTCCACCACCTCCATGCTCACCGTCGCCCTGCAGCACTGCGGCGTCGATCCGTCGTTCGCGATCGGCGGGGACCTCACGGTCACCGGCGCGGGCGCGCACCACGGCGGCGGGGACGTCTTCGTGGTCGAGGCGGACGAGTCCGACGGCTCGTTCACCGCCTTCGCCCCGAACGTCGCGGTCGTGACGAACGTCGAGCCGGACCACCTGGACCACCACGGCGACGAGGCCTCCTACCGCGCCGTGTTCGAGGAGTTCCTGGGCCGGATCGCCCCCGGCGGCACCCTCGTGACCTGCGCGGACGATCCGGGAGCGGAGGCGCTCGCGGCCGTGGCGGAGACCCGCGGCATCCCGGTGCGCCGCTACGGCCGCGGCGGGGCGGACGCCCGGCTGCTGGAGTTCCGCCCCGACGGCACCGGCTCCCGGCTGCTCGCCCGCCACGGGGGCGTCGAGATCGCGCTGCGGCTCTCCGTCCCGGGCGAGCACATGGCGCTCAACGCCCTCGGCGCGCTGCTCGCCGGGGTCGAGCTCGGCGCACCGGTGGAGGACCTGCTCACGGGCCTGGCCGCCTTCGACGGCGTCCGGCGCCGGTTCGAGTTCAAGGGCCGGGCGAACGGCGTGGCCGTCTACGACGACTACGCCCACCATCCCACGGAGGTCGCCGCCACCCTGCGCGCCGCCCGCGAGGTGCAGCCGGGGCGGGTGATCGTCGCGTTCCAGCCGCACCTGTACTCCCGTACCCGGACGTTCGCGGCCGAGTTCGGCACGGCCCTGGGACTGGCCGACGAGGTCGTGGTGCTCGACGTCTACGGCGCCCGCGAGGACCCCGAGCCCGGTGTGTCGGGGCGCCTGGTCGCCGACGCGGTGCCGCTGCCCGCCGACCAGGTGCACTTCGTCCCGACCTGGGCGGACGTCCCCGGTGTGCTCGCCGGACTGGCCCGCCCCGGCGACCTCGTGCTGACCATGGGCGCGGGTGACGTGACGGTGCTGGGCCCCGAGATCCTCCTCGAGCTGGACCGGGCACCCGCATGACCGCTGCCCGTCCCGCCGCGCCGGGCCCGCACTGATGGCCCGGCGCACCCCTCGCACCCCGACCACGGACGGTCGGGGCAGGCGCCTGCGCGACCCCCAGACGGCCGCGCGCGGCGAGGGGACCGACGCGGGCGGGAAGGGCGAGCGGGTCGCGGACCGGGTCGGGACGCGACCGGCCGCGGCGGAGCGGGCGAAGCGGATCCGGGCGGAGCGGGCGGAGCAGCGCGACAAGCTGCTCCCCGCGCAGCGCGGCCGCGGGGACTCCGGCGGCGCCGACGAGGCCCGCCCGGGCGCCCGTGCCCGGCGGGCGGCGCCCGCTGCCGCGGCGCGCCCGCCCGCCCGCCGCAACGACCTCCGTTTCAAGATCCGCCGGCGGATCGCGCTGGCCGTGCTGGTCCTGGCCGTGCTCGCCGCGCTGGGCGGCGGGTTCTGGGCGGCGCTGGTCTACACCGGGATCGCGGAGGTGGAGCAGGTCGAGGTGACCGGCGCCCTCGTCGTGCCCCGGGAGCAGATCGTCGACGCCGCGGCCGTCGAGACCGGGGTGCCGCTGGCGACGGTCGACACGCGGGCGATCGCCCAGCGCGTCGCGCAGCTGCCGGGGATCGGGTCGGTCCAGGTCAGCCGCGGCTGGCCGCACACCGTGGCGATCGAGGTCACCGAGCGCAGCGCGGTGGCGCTCGCCCGCACCCCGGAGGGCATCACGCTGGTCGACGCGGCGGGCGTCGCCTACCAGCAGGCACCCGAGGTCCTGCCCGCACTGCCCATGCTGGGTTTCGGCGCCGTCGGGCCGGACGACCCGGCCACCCGCGCCGCCCTGGCCGTGCTGGCCGCCCTCCCGGCCGACCTGCGCGCGCAGGTGCGGACGGTGGACGTCGACAGCCCGGCCGTCGAGCCGACCGTGCGGCTGGGTCTGGGGGAGCGGCAGGTCCGGTTCGGCACCCCCGACCGGGCCGCGGACAAGGTCGCGGTGCTGGTGGCGCTGCTGACCCAGGACGGCACCGTGTTCGACGTCTCCAGCCCGGATCTGCCGACCGTCACCCGCTGAGAGATCGACTGCTCCGTCCGGCTCAACTCGTCACTGGCCGTCAAGACGCATGAGCAGCAGGTCACGGACTGGTCACGAGAACCGCGGTCCACCCCATCGAGGTGTTGCCGACGCGCGGCGCGCCTGCTGGACCGCTCCCCTCCGCGCACCTAGCGTCCCTGGGCGAACGGCCCGGACAGACCCTGCTGGACGGAGCTGACCGGAGACCCGATCCAAATCGAGAGGTGCCGCGCATGACGCCCCCGCACAACTACCTCGCCGTGATCAAGGTGGTCGGCATCGGAGGCGGCGGCGTGAACGCCGTCAACCGGATGATCGAGGTGGGCCTGAAGGGCGTCGAGTTCATCGCGGTGAACACCGACGCGCAGGCCCTGCTCATGTCCGACGCGGACGTGAAGCTGGACATCGGCCGCGAGCTGACCCGTGGCCTCGGCGCGGGCGCCAACCCGGAGGTGGGCCGCAAGGCCGCCGAGGACCACCGCGAGGAGATCGAGGAGGTCCTCAAGGGGGCCGACATGGTCTTCGTGACGGCCGGGGAGGGCGGCGGCACGGGCACCGGCGGCGCCCCCGTGGTCGCCTCGATCGCGCGCAAGCTCGGCGCGCTGACGATCGGCGTCGTGACCCGCCCGTTCACCTTCGAGGGCAGGCGTCGCGCCGGCCAGGCGGAGGACGGCATCACGCAGCTGCGCAACGAGTGCGACACCCTGATCGTCATCCCGAACGACCGGCTGCTGCAGCTGGGCGACGTGGGCGTGAGCCTGATGGACGCCTTCCGCTCGGCGGACGAGGTGCTCCTCTCCGGTGTGCAGGGCATCACGAACCTGATCACCACCCCCGGCCTGATCAACCTGGACTTCGCGGACGTCAAGTCGGTGATGTCCGGCGCGGGCTCGGCCCTGATGGGGATCGGCTCGGCGCGGGGGGAGGGCCGGGCCGTGCAGGCCGCGGGCTCGGCGATCAACTCGCCGCTGCTCGAGGCGTCGATGGACGGCGCGCAGGGCGTGCTGCTGTCGATCGCGGGCGGCTCGGACCTCGGCCTGTTCGAGATCAACGAGGCCGCGTCCCTGGTGCAGGAGGCCGCGCACCCCGAGGCCAACATCATCTTCGGCACGGTGATCGACGACTCGCTCGGCGACGAGGTGCGGATCACGGTGATCGCGGCCGGGTTCGAGGGCGGGCAGCCCACGCACAAGAAGCTGGAGCCCGCGGCGTTCCGGTCGCCGTCGGCGCAGGAGCAGGCTCCGGCCGCGGCCGCCGCGCCGCCCCCGGTGGCCCCGACCCCGCCGTCGGCCCAGCCCGCGAGCGGGTTCGGCAGCGGCGCGAACCAGAACGGCACGCTGCCCCCGGTCGCGCCGTACAGCCCGCCCGCGCCGCGCGCGCCGGAGCGGGAGAACCCGGCGATGACCGAGATCAGCACCCCCGCCGCCGCACCGGAGCCCGCCGCCGCGCAGGCCCCCGCGGCCCCCAGTGAGGACGACGTGGACGTCCCGCCCTTCATGCGCCGCTGAGCCGTCCGTCTCCGACGAGCCGCGATCCCGCCCGGGGTCGCGGCTCGTGGCGTGTCGGGCCGGCGTGCTGGGCACGTTTCGTGCGCTCAGCGCTGCATGATCACGAGTCGTGTGCGGCCGGCGCGGCGCGGACAGCGGTGAGCGCACGACACGTGCCCGGATAGGCTCGAACCCGTGCAGACGGCGGTGCGGGTCCGACGGGTCATGACGACGCGGGCGGGCGGGCGCTCGTCCGCCCCGTTCGACTCGTTCAACCTCTCCCGCCGGGTGGGGGACTCGCCGGCGAACGTCGACGCCAACCGCTACCGGCTCATCAGGGAGCTCGGCCTGCGCGGCGCCGTCTTCCTCGACCAGGTGCACGGCACCCGCGTGGAGACCGTCACCGCACCGCCCCCGCGCTCCGCCCCGGACGTCCCGGACACCGACGCCGCGGTCACCGCCGAGCCGGGGATCGGGCTCGTCGTGCTGGCCGCGGACTGCACCCCGGTGCTGCTCGGCGACCCCGTCGCGGGGGTGGTGGGCGCCGCGCACGCCGGACGGGTGGGGGCGGCGGCCGGGGTGGTGCCCGCGACCGTCGAGGCGATGGTCGCGCTCGGCGCGCGGATCCCGGACGTCGAGGTGCTGCTCGGCCCGGCCGTCTGCGGGCTCTGCTACGAGGTCCCCGCGGCGATGCGCGCCGAGGTGGAGGCGCGGCTGCCGGGCAGCGCGGCGCGGACCCGGCAGGGCACCCCCTCGGTCGACGTGCGCGCCGGGCTCGTCCGCCAGCTCCACGACCTGGGCGTGACCAAGGTCGGCATGGATCCGCGCTGCACCCTCGAGGACCGCGCGCTGTTCAGCCACCGCCGCGACCAGCGCACCGGCAGGCACGCCGGCGTCACCTGGCTCGACGCGGGCTGAGCCCGCGCGGTCTCAGCTGCGCGGTCTCAGCCGCGCGCCGCCGCCACCGCCTGGGACGCCGCCTCGATCCGGGCCCGGGAGAGCAGGCGGATGGTGGAGCTGCCCTTCGCGAGGACCTGGCCGGTCGCGTCGAGGAGCCTGCCCTCGGCGAAGCAGGTGGACCTTCCGTTCAGCTCGAGCCACGCCTCCGCGGTGACCGGCCCGGGCCGGGCCGGGGCGAAGAAGCTGATCTTGAGCTCGAGCGAGATCGGTGAGACGTCGTGGTCGCCGCGATCGGCGTAGAGCCCCGTGACGGCGTGAGCCATCGCCGCGTCGATCCACCCGGTGACGAATCCGCCCTGGACGACACCGCCCGAGTGGCACATGTGCATGCCCGCGAGGAACTCGAGGGCGGCGCGACCACCGCCGATCGAGACCACCCGCTGAAGGCCCAACGTCTCCATCAGCTCCGGTGGACGGTCGTCCACGACCTCGGACACGCGCGTGCTCCTTCGCTCGGCTCCGACCAGTCAAGAGCCGCACGGCGGCGAGGGGAAGGGTGGCCCGCCTCACAGGCCGTCCCCGTCGGGCCCCCGGAGGGCCTCCTAAGGTTCCCGGCATGAACGTCGAGGTGTCCCCGGTACGTCGGGCCGAGCTGGAGGAGCGCCTCCACGCGGTGCGGGAGCGGATCGCCGCCGCCTGCACCGCCGCGGGGCGGGCGCCGGAGGAGGTCGAGCTGCTCGCCGTCACCAAGACCATCCCGGCGGCGGACGTGATCGCGCTCGCCGAGCTCGGCCTGCGGGACTTCGGTGAGAACCGGGCGCAGGAGGCCGCGCTGAAGGTGGCGGAGATCCGGGAGCGGCGCCCCGACCTGGATCTGCGGTGGCACTTCATCGGCGGGCTGCAGCGGAACAAGGTGCGAGTGGTGGCCCCGTGGGTGACACGCGTCGAGACGGTCGACTCGGCCCGGCTCGCCGCCGCGCTGGACAAGGCGGCGGCCGAGCGCGGCACCCCGCTGCCCGTGCTGATCCAGTACAGCGTGGACGGTGACCCGGCCCGCGGGGGCGTCGACGACGCGGGGCTACTGGACCTCGCGGCGCAGGTCACGCAGGCGCGCGGGCTCGTTCTCGAAGGGTTGCTCAGCGTGGCACCTCTGGGTGCGGACGACGAGGAGTCGTTTGCCGCGATCGCCGCCGCGGGTAGTCGGCTGCGCGCCGCGCACCCCGGAGCGACGGTCCTGTCGGCCGGGATGAGCGGCGACCTGGAGGTGGCGATCCGTCACGGTTCGACGGTCGCGCGTGTCGGAACGGCCCTTGTGGGGGACCGACGGTTAACCTCCCGGTGATCGCAGGCACCACGCGGGAACGGGGACTTCAGATGAGCGCGATGTACCGGCTCAAGGCCTACTTCGGCATGGTGCCCGCCGAGGAGATGGACTACGTCGACGAGCCGGACACCTACGCCGACCCCCGGCGTACGGCGCGCGGGGCCGACCGTTGGTCGGATCCGGACGACCGCTTCGACGCTCGGGACGACTACGCGCAGTACGACGAGCCCCGTCCGAGCCGGGTCCCGGCGGCGGAGGACCACACCTGGTCGGGCCGGTCGGCGCGCGAATCCGTCCGCCCGTCGCGCCCGTTGCGGGAGCCCGTGCGGGTCTCCGCGGGCCTGCAGGGCGGTCTCGGGGGCTCGGCCCCCACCACCCACGGGGCGCTCGCGGTGGACCGCGACGAGCCCGTCGTGCGGCCCGTCCCGGACCCGCCCGCGGCGGCCCCGGCACCGGCGGCGGCACCGGCGAGCCTGCCCGAGCAGCGCGACCGCGGCGCGGCCGCGCTCGCCACGATCACGACCCTGCAGCCGAGCAGCTTCACCGAGGCGCGGACCATCGGCGAGCGCTACCGGGACGGGGTCCCCGTGATCATCAACCTGACCGATCTCGACGAGGCCGCCGCGCGCCGCCTGGTCGACTTCGCCGCAGGTCTGGCGTTCGCGCTGCGCGGTTCGATCGACAAGGTGACCTCCCGGGTCTTCCTCCTGACGCCCGCGAACGTCGAGGTCTCCGCGGACGACGCGCGCCGGCTCGCCGAGCGGGGTCTGTTCCAGCGGGACTGAGCCCGCCTAGTGGCAGGATGAGCGCGTGCCGATCGCCCTGCAGTTCGTCCTCTACTACATCCTGTTCTTCTTCTGGCTCCTGCTCGTCTCGCGCATCGTCGTGGAGCTCGTGCACTCGTTCGCACGGGAGTGGGTGCCCGCCGGGCGCCCCGCGGCGGCACTCGAAGTGGTGTTCAGCGTGACCGATCCGCCCGTGAAGTTGTTGCGGAGAGTGATCCCCGTCGTCCGTATCGGCGGCGTAGGACTGGACCTCTCGATTATGGTTCTACTGCTGGTGGTGTTCATACTGATGAGCATTGCCAGACCGGCGGTGGGGTGAGCCCCAGTCACTCGCCCGCCGGTTTGCCGCCGAGGAGTGCATGAGGTGATCCGATGCCGCTGACACCCGCCGACGTCCACAACGTCGCGTTCAGCAAGCCCCCGATCGGTAAGCGGGGGTACAACGAGGACGAGGTCGACGCGTTCCTCGACCTGGTCGAGGCCGAGTTGGCCCGGCTGATCGAGGAGAACGAGGACCTGCGCGAGCAGGTGGGCCAGCTGGAGCAGCGCCTGGACTCGAGCCAGGCCGAGCTGGAGGACGCGCGCAACCGTCCCCAGCCGCCCGCCCAGCAGGGTCCGCCGCCCACGCAGCAGATCCGTCCCGTCGAGCCCCCGCCGCAGAGCAGGCCCGAGCCCCCGCAGCGCCCCATGGGCGCCATGGGCGGCCCGGAGGCCGACATGGGCGGTGGTGACCACCACGTCCAGGCGGCCAAGGTCCTGGGCCTGGCCCAGGAGATGGCCGACCGGCTCACGGCCGAGGCCAAGAACGAGGCCGACTCCATGCTGGCGGACGCCCGGAGCAAGTCCGAGCAGCTGCTCAGCGAGGCCCGCACCAAGTCGGACGGTCTGGTGAACGACGCCAGGGCCCGCGCCGAGACGATGCTCAACGACGCCCGCACCCGCGCGGAGACCCTGGAGCGGCAGAGCCGCGACAAGGCGTCCTCGCTGGTCAGCGAGGCAGAGCGGAAGCAGACCGAGATCATCGGCACCATCACCCGCGACAAGTCGGTGTTGGAGAAGAAGATCGACGAGCTCCGCACCTTCGAGCGCGAGTACCGGACCCGGCTCAAGACCTACCTGGAGTCGCAGCTGCGCGACCTGGAGGGTCGGGCCTCGGCCGCGCCGTCGGACGCCGCCCGTACCGCCAACAGCAACGGCGGCGGCTACGCGGCCACCGGCTACGGCCAGCGGGCCGACGCCGGAAGCTGAGGCCGACCGTCCCGTCGTCCCCGCCCCGACACCGCTCGGGGCGTGGGGCGACCGCACGCCGAACGCGGGGTGAATCGTGCTGCTGCTGGTTCTCGTACTGGTCCTGATCGCCTTCGGGCTCCTGGTCGTCGCGTTGCTCTCGGGCAGCGTCCTGTGGGCCTGGATCTCGGTGGCGGTCTCGGTGGCGGCCGCGGTCGCCCTGCTCGTCGACTGGATGCAACGCCGGTCGGCGGTCAAGGCGGGTGCGCAGCCCGAGCACGTGCCCGCACCGCCCCAGGCCCCCGTGGGCCCGCCCGCGGGCTACCGGGGCATGGCGGACATCGAGCCCGTCACCGAGGTCCTGCCCGCGATCCCGCCGTCGGGCGTGTCCCAGGGCACACCCGGTGGCGTGACGGGATCCGGCGAGGACGGCGCACGGGATGTCGCGGCGGTGTCCGGGGTGTCGTCGGATGCTGAGGCGACCTCCGTGATGCCCCTGGTGGGACCGCCCGGCTCAGCCGAGCGACCGCCCGGCGCTGCGGAGGGAACCACTCGATCGAGCGGAGATTCGTCACCCAGCGTGACGGATGCGGCGGAATCCGGCGAGCCCGCCGAAGGCACCCGAGACTCCGCGCCGAACCCCACGCAGAACTCCGCGCAGGACTCCGAGGACGGCGCCGCCGGCCCTCGGGAGGAGCAGGGACCCGGCCGGGCAGGCGGCTCGGCGGCAGCCGGCCCGGCCGGGGGTCCCGCCGGTGGCGACACCGGCGAGACCGCCTCCGCGGCCCCCACCGGGTCCGCGGAGCCCCCGTCCTCCGGTGCCGCCGCCGCGGCGCCGGTCGACGCCCCCACCGTCTCGACCGCCGCCGCGGGTGCCACCGGTGCCACCGCGGCCGCTGGTGCCACCGGGGCCGCGGCGACCGCGGGGTCGGCACCGCACGGTGCGCACGAGGCTCCGGACGGGCCGCCGCCGGACCAGGGCGGCGCGGCCGCCCACCACGCCCCCGCGGGCGAGGGTCTCTTCGCGTCGGGTGTCGGGCCGCAGGGCGAGCCGCCGGAGGAGCCGCGAGACGCCGCGACCGCCTCGATCGTCGCGGAGCTGACGGACGAGGTCGTCGTCGTCGACGAGCAGCCCCGCTACCACCTGGCGGGCTGCCGCTCGCTGCCTGGGCGCCCGGTGATCCCGCTGCCCGCCAAGGAGGCCGTGGAGCTGGGCTTCACCCCGTGCGGCTGGTGCACGCCGGACCGCACGATGGCGGGCCGCCACCAGACCGCCGCCCGCTGAGCCGGCCTGCGGAATAACCGCTCGTCCCACCGCGCTACCCTTCTCAGCACAGGCACCGATCCGGCCATCACCGGGGAGCCTCCGGAAGAAACCCGAGCGATCGGGGAGTAGAACCGGACGGGTGCGGCCCGTCAGCGCCGCAGAATGAGAGGCCCGAGAGGGCAAGCGGGGTGGTACCGCGGCTCAGCTCCACCGAGTCGTCCCCGTGCAGGCACGAGCACAGCCGGCACGAGGAGACGACATGAGCTATCCGCAGGTCCCCGCACACCCGTCGTTCCCCCAGCTCGAGCGCGAGACGCTCAAGTTCTGGGAGGCGGACGACACGTTCCGCGCCTCGGTCGAGAACCGTCCGGCCGGGGAGAACGGCGCAGGCGAGTTCGTCTTCTACGACGGCCCGCCCTTCGCCAACGGCCTGCCCCACTACGGGCACCTGCTGACCGGGTACGTCAAGGACGTCGTCCCGCGCTACCAGACCATGCGCGGCAAGCACGTCGAGCGCCGGTTCGGCTGGGACACCCACGGCCTGCCCGCCGAGTACGAGGCCGAGCGCCAGCTGGGCATCACGCACAAGTCCGAGATCGAGGCCATGGGCGTGGCCGCGTTCAACGACGCGTGCCGCCAGTCCGTGCTGCGCTACACCGGCGAGTGGCGGGACTACGTCACCCGCCAGGCCCGCTGGGTGGACTTCGACAACGACTACAAGACCCTCGACCTGTCCTACATGGAGAGCGTCATGTGGGCCTTCAAGTCGTTGTGGGACAAGGGCTGGGTGTACCAGGGCTTCCGCGTGCTCTGGTACTGCTGGCGCTGCGAGACCCCGCTCGCCGCCTCCGAGACCAAGATGGACGACGTCTACCGGGACCGGCAGGATCCCGCCGTCACCGTCGGGCTGCGGCTGCGCTCGGCGGACCCGGAGCTGGACGACACCCTCGCCCTGGTCTGGACGACCACCCCGTGGACCCTGCCGTCGAACCTCGCCGCGGCCGTCAACCCCGAGGTCGAGTACTCGGTGCTGCGCGTCGAGGGTGAGAAGTACCTGCTGGCGAGCGCCCGCGTGGGCGCGTACGCCCGCGAGCTGGGGGAGGAGCCGGAGGTCCTGCGCACCTACACCGGCGCCGAGCTGGTCGGCACCCGGTACGAGCCGCCGTTCGACTTCTTCGTCGGCCGGGAGAACGCCCACCAGGTCCTCGCCGCGGACTACGTCACCACCGAGGACGGCACCGGCGTCGTGCACATCGCGCCCGCCTTCGGTGAGGAGGACAAGGTCGTCACGGACGCGGCGGGCATCGAGGTCGTCGTGCCCGTGGACGCCCGCGGCGAGTTCACCACCGAGGTGCCGCCGTACACCGGCCTACACGTGTTCGACGCCAACCCGCAGATCATCCGCGACCTCAAGGCCGCCGGGAAGCTGCTGCGCCACGAGACCTACGACCACCCGTACCCGCACTGCTGGCGCTGCGGCAACCCGCTGATCCAGCGTGCCGTCGACTCGTGGTTCGTGCAGGTCACGGCGTTCCGGGACCGGATGGTCGAGCTCAACCAGGAGATCAACTGGAGCCCGGCCTACATCCGGGACGGCCAGTTCGGGAAGTGGCTCGAGGGTGCCCGGGACTGGAACATCTCCCGCAACCGCTTCTGGGGCAGCCCGATCCCCGTCTGGCAGAGCGACGACCCGAGCTACCCGCGCACGGACGTCTACGGCTCGCTGGACGAGCTGGAGCGGGACTTCGGCGTGCGCCCGGACAACCTGCACCGCCCGTTCATCGACGAGCTGACCCGCCCCAACCCGGACGACCCGACCGGGCGCTCGACCATGCGCCGGGTGCCGGAGGTGCTGGACTGCTGGTTCGAGTCCGGCTCCATGCCGTTCGCGCAGGTCCACTACCCGTTCGAGAACCGGGACTGGTTCGAGCACCACTACCCGGGCGACTTCATCGTCGAGTACAACGGGCAGACCCGCGGCTGGTTCTACACGCTGCACGTGCTGGCCACGGCGCTGTTCGACCGGCCCGCGTTCGAGAACTGCGTGGCGCACGGGATCGTCCTCGGGGACGACGGGCAGAAGATGTCGAAGTCCCTGCGCAACTACCCGGACGTCAACGAGGTCTTCGACCGGGACGGCTCCGACGCGATGCGCTGGTTCCTCATGCAGAGCCCCATCCTGCGCGGCGGCAACCTGGTGGTCACCGAGCAGGGCATCCGGGAGGGCGTCCGGCAGGCGATCCTGCCGCTGTGGAACACCTGGTACTTCCTCTCGCTCTACGCAGGCGCGGCGGGGACGACCGGGACGGTGTCCACGCGCAGCACGAACGTCCTGGACCGGTACGTGCTGGCCAAGACGGCGGCGCTGGTGGACGCGGCGACCGCGGCGATGGACGCCTACGACATCGCGGGCGCCTGCGAGCTGCTCCGCGACCACGCCGAGGTGCTCACCAACTGGTACGTCCGGCGGTCCCGGGACCGGTTCTGGGCGGGCGACCAGGAGGCGATCGACACCCTGCACACGGTGCTGGAGGTGACCGCGCGGGTCGCCGCGCCGCTGCTGCCCCTGACCATGGAGCAGCTGTGGGGCGGGCTGACCGGCGGCCGCTCGGTGCACCTGACCGACTGGCCCGCGAGCGGCGAGCTCCCGCACGACGACGCGCTCGTCGCGGCGATGGACCGGGTGCGCCAGGTGGCCAGCGCGGGCCTGTCCCTGCGGAAGGCGCGCAAGCTGCGCGTCCGGCTGCCGCTGGCGTCGATGACCGTCGCCGCCGCGGACGCCGAGACCCTCGCCCCGTTCGTCGACGTGCTGCGGGACGAGGTGAACGTCAAGGAGGTCGTGCTGACCACGGACGTCTCGACCTACGGCGAGTTCGAGCTGACCGTCAACGCGCGCGCCTGCGGCCCGCGGCTGGGCAAGCAGACCCAGACCGCGATCAAGGCCGTCAAGGCGGGGGACTGGCGGGTCAACCCGGACGGCACCGTGACGGCGGGCGGGGTCACCCTGGTCGAGGGTGAGTTCTCCGAGCGCCTGCAGGCGGCGGACCCGCAGTCCACCACCGCCCTGCCCGGCAACTCCGGCCTGGTCGTGCTGGACACCGAGGTCACCCCGGAGCTCGCGGCGGAGGGCACCGCCCGTGACGTCGTGCGCGTGGTGCAGCAGGCCCGTCGGGACGCGGGCCTGGAGGTCTCGGACCGGATCACGCTGACCCTCTGGTCGGCGGAGCCGGTGCTGGCCGCGCTCCGCACCCACGAGCGGTTCGTGGCCTCCGAGGTCCTCGCGACGTCGGTGGTGTACGCCGAGAACGCGGGCACCGCAGGCTCGGTGACCTCCCCCGACGGCACGAGCACCGATATCACGGTGACCGTCGCCAGGTGATCCGTGCGCGGCGATGGTCGCCAGGGCGACGATCGCCGCGCACGAGGGGGCACGATCCCGGGTCGCTAGGCTGATCCACCGTGGGGAGTGCTGCTGCGCGGTGGAGTGAGCTGCAGTCCGGTCGGGGGATCCCGGCCGAGATCCTGGCGTCCGCGCCACGGAGTCCCTGGGGGCACGATCCCGCGGACTTCGCCCCGCCGGACGTGCCCGCCGACACGCCGTCCCGCACCGCGGGCCTGGCCCTCCTCGAACCCGCGGGCACGGTCCTCGACGTCGGGTGCGGCGGCGGGGACGCCGCGTTCGCCCTGGTCGGGCCCATGACCGCGGCCACCGGCGTGGACAGCCAACAGGACATGCTCGACGTGTTCGAGGCGGCCGCGGACGTGCGCGGCCTCCCGTCCCGGACCGTCGTGGGCCGCTGGCCGGACGTCGCGGGCGAGGCCGGCACCGCGGACGTCGTGGTGTCCCACCACGTCCTGCACAACGTCGTGGACCTCGTCCCGTTCGTCACCGCGCTGACGGACGCGGCGGAACGCGGCGTGGTCGTCGAGATGCTCGCGGAGCACCCGATGGCCTGGCTGGACCCGCTCTGGCTGCGGCTGCACGACCTGCGCCGCCCGGAGCCCGCCACGGTCGACGACGCCGTGGCCGTGCTGCGCGAGGCGGGGGTGGTCCCGGACGTCGTGCGGTGGGAGCGGGAGCGCCGACCCCCGCACGACCCGGCCTGGGTCACCCGGCGCCTGTGCCTGCCCCCCGAGCGGGAGGCCGAGGTCGCCGACCTGCTGGCCACCCTCCCGCCGCGCACCAGGACGGCCGCCACCCTCACCTGGCGCCCCTGATCTCGACCGCGCGAACGTCACTCTCCGGTCGACTTTGGTAAGGCTAAGCTTCCCGGTGTTGCTGTTGCCGCACGCCCGGGAGATGTCGATGCCGTCCTGCCTGCTCGAACCCCTCGTCGTCGAGAACGCGACCCGCCGCCAGCTGCTCGGGGTGATCGGTGCCGCCGGGTTGCTGGGCGCGTGCGGACGCGAACCCGCCGCCCCGACCTCGACGGGCGGGAGCCGCAGCGTGGTGACGCCGCTGGGCGGCTACGACATCCCGACGACACCGCGGTCGGTGCTGGCCGTGGACTCGCGGGTCGATCTGGAGACCGCGGTCGCGCTGGGCCTCCCGGTCTCGGCCACCACGCTCCGGGCCCCGGCCCCCTGGGTGCCCGCGCCCGCGGACCTGCCGGTGTTGTCCGGCCCGGTCGACGACGAGCAGGTCTACGCCCTCCGTCCCGATCTGATCGTCTGCTCGGGCGAGGACGACGGTGAGTACTGGCCGACCGCGCGGCTGCAGCGGATCGCGCCGGTGCTGCCCACCTCGTTCGAGAGCCCGTGGCGCACCGACCTCCAGAGGGTGGCCGCCTGGCTCGACGCCGGCCCGCGGGCGGACGCGGCCATCGCCGAGTTCGACCGGGTCGCAGCGGAGGTCCGGGCGCGACACGCGGCGGCGTTGGCGGCCCGTCGGGTGCTGGTCGTCCAGTGGGTCCCCTCGAAGGGGACGTTCGTGGTGAACACCCGCGGCCGGATGCAGCAGCAGGTCCTCGCCGACCTCGGGGGTGTGTTGTTCGGCTCCGAGCGCGACTACGCCGCGCACGAGGAGGTGCCGCTGGAGCTGGTCGGACAGTTCGCCGACGCCGACGGCATCTACCTGCAGAACCTCTCGAGCGAACCGACGCTCGCCTCGATGGTCGAGCTCCCGGTGTGGCGCGATCTCCCCGCGGTCCGCGCCGGACGGGTGGTGGAGAGCCCCGGCAACGTCAACTACGGCAGCGTCTACAGTGCCATCCGGATCGCCCGGGACTGGGACGCGCTCTACCGCCTCCTGGCGTAGGCCGCGTCTTCCCACTCCGCCACCACCGCTCCCGGCGCCCACGCCGCCGCCTGCGGCGTTGCCGGACCACCCTCACCTGGCGCCCCTGCCCCCGAGACGAACCTCAGGGCGATTCCGACCCCGCCCGAATCGCCCTGACGTTCCTCTCGGTCAGCCGACGACCCACCACGCCGCCACCACGCCCAGCGAGTTGGTGGCCAGGTGCGCGAGCACGGGGGACACCAGGTGCCCGCCCCAGCGCCGCCACCAGCAGAGCAGGATCCCCGCGCCGAAGGTGGCCAGCACCGCCAACGCGGCCCGGCCGACGTCCCCCCATCCGCCGAGGGTGGCGCCGACGGCCGCGTTGGCGCTGCTCAGGCCCAGGGACGGCACGATGTGCCACAGCCCGAACAGCGCCGAGGACCACAGCGTCCCCCGCCACCAGCTGCCGCCGACCAGCGCGGGCAGCACCCCGCGGAAGGCGATCTCCTCGATCAGCACGGTGCCCAGCGGGATCCGGATCAGCGCGGCGTAGAGCAGCGCCGCCACCCCGCCCGCCGCCCGGCTGTCCTCGAACGCCGTCCGGGTGGCCGGGATCAGCAGCCCGAGCCCGTAGACCACCACCACGATCGCCACGGCGACCGCCCCCACCCGCAGCCCGCGGCCCACCCCCCGCCTGCCGAGCCCGACATCCGCCCAGCCCAGCCCGCACCAGCGGGCCAGCAGCAGGAGCAGCGCGGCCGTGAGCACCTTGGCCGGCACCGCCCACTCCGGCCAGACCACGCCGGTGAGCACGTTGACCGCGACCAGCAGCACCACGGTCAGGGCCAAGGTGGGGACACGCCGCCGCATGATCGTCGGCGTCGCGGTCGTCATGTCACCATCCTGCGCGAAGGGGGAGACGTGGACGACGAGAGACCCACCACCAGCGCGCCCCGGGACGCGTTCGTGGACTTCCTGCGCGCGTTCTCGATCGTCGTGGTCGTGCTGTGGCACTGGGCCTTCACCATCCTGGTGTGGGGTCCCGACGGCCCGACGGCGACCAACCCGATCGGGTTCACCTCCGGGCTGTGGGTGCTGACCTGGCTGTTCCAGGTGCTGCCGCTGTTCTTCTACGTCGGCGGGTACGTCCACCTGCTGGCGTGGCAGCGGGCCCGCGCCCGCGGCGAGCACCTGGGCCACTTCGTGTGGCGCAACCTGCGCAAGCTCTCGGTCCCCGCCCTGGTCCTGCTGACGGCGTGGCTCGCGCTCGGGCTCGTGGTCTCCCTGGTGTTCGACGTGCGATGGCTCTGGCGCACCGTGCTGCTGGTGGTCTCGCCGCTGTGGTTCATCGGGGTGTACCTGCTGCTCATCGCGCTGATCCCGGTGTGGCTGCGGCTGATCACCCGGTTCGGCGCGGTGGCGCTGGTGGTGGTCATCGGGCTCGTCGTGGTCGTGGACATCCTGCGGTTCCGCTACGGCTTCGACGAGGTCGGCTACGTGAACCTGGTGCTGGTCTGGGGCCTGGCGTTCATGAGCGGCTTCTTCCACCAGGCCCTGGTCGACGCGCCTCGCCAGGCCGCCGCCGCGCTGACCTGGGCGGGGCTGTTCGGCCTGGTCGGGCTGGTGTTCTCCGGCCTCTATCCGGGGTCGATGGTCGGCGTGCCGGGGGAGCCGACGTCCAACATGGCGCCGCCCACGCTGTGCATCGTGGCGCTGCTGGCCTTCCAGGTCGGCGTCGCGGAGCTGGCCCGGCCGTGGCTGCAGGAGCGTCTGGAGCGGCCGCGGTTGCGCCGGGTGGTCGAGATCGTCAACCGCTTCGCCATGCCGGTGTTCCTCTTCCACACCACCGGGATGGCCATCGGCCGCGCCCTGCTCTACGGGGTGAACGGCGAGCTGGCCGAGCGCGAGGTCCCCGACCTGGTCTGGTGGCTCGAACGGCCCCTGTTCATCGGCCTGTCGCTGCTGTGCACGCTCCCGGTCATCTGGCTGTTCGGGCGCTTCGGACACCGCAGACAGACCGTGCCGTCGGCCGCCTGATCGTTCGCCGATACCCTGCTCACAGGGTGGTGAGGCGATGAGTCTGGAGGTCCTGCTCGGCATCGTCGCCGCTGTGCTGCTGGTCGGCGTGCTCGCCGTGCGCGTGTCCGTGCGGCTCGGCCTGCCCTCGCTGCTGCTCTACCTCGGCATCGGGATCCTGCTCGGCGAGGCCGTGCTCGGCGTCCACTTCTCCGACGCGGCCCTGACCGAGAACCTCGGTCTCGCCGCGCTCGTCCTCATTCTGATCGAGGGCGGGATCACCACCCGCTGGCAGGCGGTCCGGCCCTCGCTCGGCATCGGCATCGGGCTGTCGACGATCGCGGTGGTCGTCAGCATCCTGGTGGCGGGCACGGCGCTGCACTTCCTGCTGGGCCTGGACTGGCGGATCGCGTTCCTGTGGGGCGCGATCCTGTCGTCCACGGACGCCGCGGCGGTGTTCTCCGTGCTGCGCGGGGTGGGGGTGTCGCCGCGGCTCGCCGGGGCGCTGGAGCTCGAGTCCGGCATGAACGACGCCCCGGTCGTGCTCGCCGTCCTCCTGCTCGCCTCGACCGACCCGCTGACCTGGGTGACCCCGGTCCTCGTGCTCTACGAGCTGCTCGCGGGCGCGGCGATCGGGTTCGCCCTCGGCGTGGCGGGCGCGTGGGCGCTGCGCCGGGCCGCGCTGCCGTCGACCGGCCTGTACCCGCTCGCCGCCATGGGGGTCGCGGTGCTCGCGTTCGCGGGCGGGCAGCTCGCGCACGCCTCCGGCCTGCTCGCCACCTACGTCTGCGCACTGGTGCTGGGCAACGCCAAGCTGCCCCACCGCGGCGGTGTGCTGTCGTTCGCCGAGGGCACCGGGTGGCTCGCCCAGATCGGGCTGTTCGTGCTGCTCGGCCTCTACGCCAGCCCCGCCCGGCTGCTCGACGCCGTCGTCCCCGCCCTGATCTCCGCCGGCGTGCTGTTGGTGCTGGCCCGGCCGCTGTCGGTGATGGCCGCCGCGCTGCCGTTCCGCGTCCCGTGGCGCGAACAGGCCTTCCTGTCGTGGGCCGGGCTGCGCGGGGCGGTGCCGATCGTGCTGGCGCTGATCGCGCTGGTCGAGGGCGCGCCGGGGGCCCAGCACCTGGTGGACGTGGTGTTCGTGCTCGTCGTGATCCTCACCCTCCTGCAGGGCACCACGCTGCCCTGGGTCGCCCGCAGGCTCCGGGTGGTGCGGTCGGTCGAGGCCCGCGAGGTCGAGGTGGACGCCGCCCCGCTCGACGAGCTCGGCGCCGACCTGCTCCAGGTGCGGGTCCCGGAGGGCTCGCGGCTGCGCGGGGTGTACCTGCGGGAGCTGCGGCTGCCCGCGGGCGCCACGGTCAGCCTCGTCGTGCGGGACGAGAAGGCCTTCACCCCGCACGGCCAGACCCGGATCCGGGAGAACGACCAGCTGCTGGTCGTCGCGACCGCCGAGGTCCGGGACCGGACCGAGGAGCGGCTGCGGGCCGTGGACCGCGGCGGCGCGCTCGTCCGGTGGCGCGAGGCGGACCCCGGGCGGGAGACCCCCGGCGCCCCCGCATAATCGTGGGGTGACCGCCTCCCAGCCCGCCCGCACCGTCTGGATCACCGCGGTGCTCGCGCCGGTGATCCTGGGGCTCGACCTGCTGACCAAGACGATCGCCGTCGCCCAGCTGGAGGACCGGCCACCGGTGCGGCTGTTCGGCGGCCTGGTGAACCTGGTGCTGGTCCGCAACCCCGGCGCCGCCTTCTCCATGGCGACGGGCTACACGTGGATCATCTCGCTGATCGCGCTCGCCGTGGTGATCGTGATCATCCGGATCTCGCGCAAGCTGCGCTCGGTCGGCTGGGCCATCGCGCTCGGGCTCATCCTCGGCGGCGCCGTCGGCAACCTCGCGGACCGGATCTTCCGCGCCCCCGGGGTGCTGCAGGGCCACGTCGTGGACATGGTGTCCATCGTGGAGACGGACGGCTCGTTCTTCCCCGTGTTCAACCTGGCCGACTCGGCCGTGGTCTGCGGTGGGATCCTGCTGGTCCTGCTCGCGCTGCTCGGCCGCGAGCTCGACGGCACGCGCGCGGTGAAGGAGGCGACGACCGGTGAGTGACCTGCGGCAGCTCCCCGTCCCGGACGGGCTGGACGGCATGCGCGTCGACGCCGGGATCTCCCGGCTGCTCGGGCTGTCCCGCACGGTCGTCGCGACGCTCGCCGAGGACGGCCGCATCGAGGTCGACGGCCGGGCCGCGGGCAAGTCCGACCGGCTCGTCGCCGGGACGTGGCTGGAGGTCGCCCTGCCGGACCCCGAGGGGCCGGTGGAGATCACCGCCGCCCCCGAGCTGGTCGGCGGGATGACGATCCTGCACGAGGACGACGACATCGTGGTGGTGGACAAGCCGGTGGGCGTCGCCGCGCACCCCTCGCCCGGGTGGACGGGCCCCACGGTGATCGGGGGGCTCGCCGCGCTCGGGGTGCGGGTGTCCACCTCCGGCGCGGCCGAGCGGCAGGGGATCGTGCACCGGCTGGACGTCGGGACGACCGGGGTGATGGTCGTCGCCAAGTCCGAGCACGCCTACACCGTGCTCAAGCGGGCGTTCAAGGAGCGGACCGTCGAGAAGCGGTACCACGCGATCGTGCAGGGCCACCCGGACCCGTCGAGCGGCACCATCGACGCCCCCATCGACCGGCACCCGAAGCACGACTACCGGTTCGCGGTCGTCCAGGGCGGCAAGCCCTCGGTCACGCACTACGACACCCTGGAGGCCTTCCGCGCGGCCTCCCTGCTCGACGTGCACCTGGAGACCGGCCGCACCCACCAGATCCGGGTGCACTTCTCCGCGCTGCGCCACCCCTGCGTCGGGGACGTGACCTACGGCGCGGACCCCACGCTCGCGAAGCGGCTCGGCCTGACCCGGCAGTGGCTGCACGCCCGCACCCTCGGCTTCGACCACCCCGCCGACGGACGCCGGGTGGAGTTCACCAGTGAGTACCCGGCCGACCTGGAGTCCGCGCTCGAGAAGCTGCGCGACTGAGGGTCCGGTGACCAGGCAGGACCAGCAGGACCAGGAGGACCGCGAGGACCGGGCGCCCGACGGTCTGTTCGGGCCGCGTGGGCGGCGGGTGCTCGGGTGGGGCGCGGTCGTCCTGGTGCTGATGTTGCTGGTGGTCGCGGGGGTGCGCGCACTGTCCGCACTGTCCGCGCCGACCGCGGCGCCGCCGGTCGCGACCGGGCAGGTGCGGCTCGGACCGGAGTCGGGGGAGCGGGTGGCGGACTACCTGGCCCGCGCGGCGCAGACCCTGCCCGCCCCGGGTGCCCCCGCGCTCGCGCTGGTCCAGCTGGACGCGGCGCTGACCACCACGGACGCGGCGACGCTCGCGGGCCCGCTCCCGGTCCAGCAGGCGGTGTTGCGGCTGCCGATCCCCCGCGTGCAGACCGCCCTGCGGTTCGAGCCGATCCCGGCCGGGGCCCCGCTCGCCGCCGCGCTCGACACCGCCCGACAGCGCGCCGGGTACGCCGCCGAGGCGGACGCCGCCCGGCTCACCGGCCGCCCCGCCGCCGTCGCGCGGGCGGAGGCGCAAGGGTACGCACAGCCCTGCGCGTGCGTGATCGCGCTGGTCGTGGAGGGGGAGCGGGCCGCGCTGGACCGGCTCGCCGCCACCCCCGGCGTGCGGGCGGTCGAGGCGGCGCCGACGGGCGTGACCGCACCCGAGCTGGCCCTCGCCCCGCTGCTCCCGGAGCAGACCGAGAGCGCCGACCCCCTCCCGGACGACGGCCCCGTCTGACCCTGCTCCGGCGCCCCGCTCCGGGGGCGGGTCAGGGGCGTCCCTGAGGGGGCTCGGGGTCACCCCCGCCCCGCGTGGGGGGATCGCCGGATTCCGGCGGACTGCGCGCGCTGCCAGCGTGAGGGCATGGACACACGGGGGGACGGGGTCGCCGAGGCGGACCCCGAACAGGGCGGACCGGGTGCGGCGGTGGCACCCGGTGCGGGCATGCGGGCGGCGCCGTCGACCGGCGCCCTGGTCACCGCGGCGGCGGGCATCGCGGTGTGGGGCGTGGTGGTCCTGCACGTCGCCGCGCTCTCCGGTGCGGTGGACCCGGTGCGCCACACCGTCTCCGACTACGTCGCGCTGCCCGGCGGGCAGCTCGTGCTGGGGGTCGCGGCGGGGGCCATGGCGGTCGCGGGCGCGGTCCTCGCCGTCGCCGCCCACCGCGGCGGTGCGGGGCGGTCCGCCGTCGCGCTGCTCGGCAGCTGGGCCGTCGCGATGGCGCTCGCCGGGATCTTCCCGACGAACCTGCCGGACGCGCCGCCGGACGTCGTCGCCGCCGTGCACCGCTACGCGGGCGCGTGGGTGTTCGCCGCGCTGCCGGTCGCGGCCCTGCTGCTCGCCCGCGGGCCCGCCGTCCGGGAGTCCGCGCGCCGCGCGGTCCGGGTGCTCGCCGTGCTCGCCGGGGTGCTCGCGGCCGGGTTCCTCCTTGCTCATCTCCCGATCGTCGTCCTGGGTTCACCCGCATTCCCCCTGTTGGGTGGGGTGGAGCGGGTTCTGTACGGCGTGGTGATCGCCCTCCTCGTCGTGACCGCCCGCGGGCTGCGGACATGACCGTGCTCGCGCTGGTCCTCGCGGTCGTCGGGGCCGCCTGCTTCGCCGGTGCGGCGGTCCTGCAGCACGGGGCGATGACCGCGCCCCGGCTCGATCTCGCAGGCCTGCGCGCCCTGCTGAGCCGCCCCCGCTGGTTGGCGGGTGCCGGGCTGGCCGCGGCGGGCGCCGGGCTGCACGCCCTGGCCCTGGTGCTCGCCCCGGTCAGCGTGGTGCAGCCGGTCGGGGTGCTCGCCGTCCCGATCGCCGTGGGGATCGCGCTGCGCGGTCGGTGGCCGGGATGGCGGGTCGCGGGTGGGATCGGGCTGTGCGCCGCCGGCGTCGCCCTCGTCGTCCGGACGACGGCGGCGGCCGCCCCCGGCGATCCCTCCGGATCGATGGTCCTCGCCGCGGCGGGCGCGGCGGTCGCGGTCCTGGTGCTCGCCTCGGCCGCCGCGCGCGCGACCGGGCGGCTGCGCTGCCTGGCCTGCGCCGCGGGCGGGGCGATCGCGTTCGGGGTCGTCTCCGCGGTGCTCCGCGACGTGTCCGTGCAGGTCGCCGCCGGTGCGGCGACCCCGGCATCGGTGCTGGGCGCGGCGGCGGGGATCGCCGTCGCGCTCGCGGTCGGCGGCTGGCTGGTCCAACAGGCGATGGCGGCGGGGCAGCCCGCGGTCGTGGTGGCGGTGCTGACCGTCGTCGACCCGGTGGTCGCCGTCGGGTTCGGCGCTCTGGTCCTCGGCGAGGCCGCCGAGCTGGGCGCCGCCGGCGTCGGCCTGCTGGTGGCCGCGGGCGCCGCCGCGGCCGCGGGTGTCGCCCTGCTCGCCCGGTTCCACCCGGACGCGACCACGCGTCCGGCCCCGAGAGAAGAGGTTCTGACGTGAGGATCCTGCTGTGAAGGTTCTGCTGGGCGCGGACACGTTCGCGCCCGACGTCAACGGCGCCGCCCGCTTCGCCGAGCGGCTCGCCGCCGGACTCGCCGGGCGCGGCCACGAGGTGCACGTCGCCGCGCCCTCGCCGACCGGCGCCGCGGGCGTCGGACGGTTCGGTGACGTGGCGGTGCACCGCGTCCGCTCGCACCGCTACCCGTGGCACGAGAGCTTCCGGGTCTGCCTGCCCTGGGAGGCGGGCCCCGCGACGGCGGAGATCCTGCGCCGGGTCCGACCGGACGTCGTGCACGTGCAGGCGCACTTCGTCGTCGGGCGCGGGCTGGCGGCGGCCGCGGCCGCCTCGGCGACCCCGCTGGTCGCGACCAACCACTTCATGCCCGAGAACCTGTTCGCGCACGCCCGGGTCCCGGGGTTCCTGCGGTCCGCGGCGGCCCGGTGGGCCTGGCGGGACGTCCGGGCCGTCTTCGGCCGGGCCGACGCGGTCACCGCCCCGACCCCGCGCGCCGTCGCGCTGCTGACGGGCGCGACCGGGCTGGCGGCGAGCGCGGTCTCGTGCGGGATCGACGCGGCCCGGTACGCGGGCGGGGACGAGCGCCCGGACACGGTGCTGTTCGTCGGGCGGCTGGACCAGGAGAAGCGGGTCGACGAGCTGCTGCGGGCCGTCGCGCGGGTGCCCGGGGCCCGGCTCGAGGTGGTCGGGGACGGCACCGAACGGGCGGCCTGGCACCGGCTCGCCGCCGAGCTCGGCATCGCCGACCGGGTCGTCTGGCACGGCTTCGTCAGCGAGGCGGACCTCGTCGCGGCCTACCGGCGCTGCGCGGTCTTCTGCATGCCGGGGATCGCGGAGCTGCAGAGCCTGGTGACGCTCGAGGCGATGGCGGCGGGCAAGCCGGTCGTCGCGGCCGACGCGATGGCGCTGCCGCACCTCGTCCGGCCCGGCCGCAACGGCTGGCTCTTCGCCCCCGGGGACGTCGAGGCCCTCGCCGTCCGTCTCGCCGCGCTCCTCGCCGATGCCGGGACCCGCCGCCGGATGGGCGCCGCGAGCCGCGAGATCGTGGCGGGCCACACCCTCGACGCCACCCTGGACGCCTTCGAGGACCTCTACACCCGGGTCGCCCACGTTCGGACCGCGATCCGCGCCTTCGGCGCCCGTGCGCGGTAAGTGGTGCTCTGGCACCACTTACCGCGCACGAGCGCCGCAGGCGCGACACGCCCGGGATCGCGCGACACCCGGACCCCGCGACACGCGGGCGCGCCGGTGAGCTGGGGGTTCGCCGAACGCCGTCCGACCGCGCGCGGAACCGTCGGGGGCCGGGGCTAGTCTGACCGCACCCCCGGCCCCCGACGGGCTCGGAGACGTCGGCACCGTCCCGGCTCGTGCGGAGCGGTCGCCGGGACCGTGCGCCGGGGTCGTACCACCGCCGCCACCGCGCCTCGGCGCGTGAAGGGAGTCCACCAGCCTCATGGCCCCGACCAGCGGGAACTCCAAGGATTCCTTCGTCCACCTCCACACGCACACCGAGTTCTCGATGCTCGACGGTGCGGCGCGCCTCGACGACCTGTTCTCCGAAGCCGCGCGGATGGGGATGCCCGCGCTGGCGATGACGGACCACGGGAACGTCTACGGGGCCTACGAGTTCTGGAAGAAGGCCAACGCGGCGGGCGTCAAGCCGATCATCGGCATGGAGGCCTACCTCGCGCCCGGCAGCAGGCACGAGCGCAAGCGCGTCGCCATCGGCGCGAACGGGGCGGCGAGCGACAACCCCGACCTGATGTACACGCACATGACGCTGCTGGCGGAGAACAACGAGGGGATGCACAACCTCTTCCGCCTCTCCAGCCTCGCCAGCCTCGAGGGCTACTACTACAAGCCGCGTATGGACCGCGAGCTGCTGGAGAAGTACGGCAAGGGGATCATCGCGACCACCGGCTGCCCGTCGGGCGAGGTGGCGCGCCTGCTCCAGCAGGACGACTTCGACGCCGCCTGCCAGGCCGCGAGCGACTACCGGGACATCTTCGGCAAGGACAACTTCTTCTGCGAGCTGATGGACCACGGCATCGACATCGAGAAGCGGGTCCAGGAGGACCTCTTCGCGCTGAAGAAGAAGCTGGACCTGCCCGGCCTCGCCACGAACGACCTGCACTACACCTACCCGGACGACACGAAGCCGCACGAGGTGCTGCTGTGCGTGCAGACCGGGAAGACCCTCGCGGACCCGAACCGCTTCAAGTTCGACGCGCAGGACTTCTACCTCAAGTCCGCCGCCGAGATGCGCGCCCAGTGGGACCCGATCCACCCCGAGGCCTGCGACAACACGCTGCTGGTGGCCGAGCGGGTGGACGTGAGCTTCGCCCACCAGGAGCTCATGCCGCGCGCCCCGGTCCCCGAGGGGGAGACCGAGGAGTCCTGGCTGATCAAGGAGGTCGAGCGGGGGCTGCGCAAGCGCTTCCCGGGCGGCGTCACCGAGAAGTACCGCCGCCAGGCGGAGTACGAGCTCGGCGTGATCATCCAGATGGGCTTCCCCGGGTACTTCCTGGTCACCGCGGACCTCATCCAGCACGCCAAGTCCGTCGGCATCCGGTGCGGCCCCGGCCGCGGCTCGGCGGCGGGCTCGCTCATCGCGTACGCGCTGGAGATCACCGACCTGGACCCCATCCGGCACAAGCTGATCTTCGAGCGGTTCCTCAACCCCGAGCGCATCTCCATGCCGGACATCGACATGGACTTCGACGAGCGTCGGCGTGGCGAGATGATCCGCTACACCACGGAGAAGTACGGCGAGGACCGGATCGCGCAGATCATCACCTACTCCACGATCAAGGCCAAGGCCGCGATCAAGGACTCGGCGCGCGTGCTGTTCGGCCAGCCCGGCTACTCGGTGGCGGACCGGATCACCAAGGCCATGCCCCCGGCCGTCATGGGCAAGGACATCCCGCTGTCCGGGATCTTCGACCCGTCGCACAAGCGGTACGCCGAGGCCACCGAGGTCCGGGCCCTCTACGAGTCGGACGCGCAGGTCCGCGAGATCATCGACACCGGCCGCGGCCTGGAGGGGCTGAAGCGGCAGTGGGGCGTGCACGCCGCCGGCGTGATCATGTCGAGCAAGCCGCTGATCGACGTCATCCCGATCCAGCGCCGCGAGTCGGACGGCGCGATCATCACGCAGTTCGACATGGGCGTCTGCGAGACGCTCGGGCTGCTGAAGATGGACTTCCTGGGCCTGCGCAACCTCACGATCATCGACGACGCGCTCGAGAACATCGAGCTCAACGGCAAGCCGAAGCTCGTCATCGAGGAGGTGGAGCTGGACGACCAGAACACCTACGACCTGCTCGCCCGCGGCGACACGCTCGGGGTGTTCCAGCTCGACGGCGGGCCGATGCGGGACCTGCTGCGCCGCATGGCCCCCACCGAGTTCGACGACATCTCGGCCGTCGGCGCGCTGTACCGGCCCGGTCCGATGGGCGCGAACGCGCACAACGACTACGCGGACCGCAAGAACGGCAGGCAAGAGGTCACGCCGATCCACCCGGAGCTGGCGGAGCCCCTCAAGGACATCCTGGGCGAGACGTACGGCCTGATCGTCTACCAGGAACAGGTCATGGCGATCGCCCAGAAGCTGGCCGGCTACTCGCTCGGCAAGGCGGACCTGCTCCGCCGCGCGATGGGCAAGAAGAAGAAGGAGATCCTGGACAAGGAGTACGCCGGCTTCGCCCAGGGCATGAAGGACAACGGCTACTCCGAGGCCGCGGTCAAGACGCTCTGGGACATCCTGCTCCCCTTCTCCGACTACGCCTTCAACCGCGCCCACTCCGCCGCGTACGGCGTGGTGTCGTACTGGACCGCCTACCTCAAGGCGAACTACCCGGCCGAGTACATGGCCGCCGTGCTCACCTCCGTGCGGGACGACAAGGACAAGGCCGCCGTCTATCTCGGCGAGTGCCGCAGGCTCGGGATCAAGGTCCTGGCGCCGGACGTCAACGAGTCGGTCCGCAACTTCGCCCCCGTCGGGGACGACATCCGGTTCGGCCTGGGCGCGATCCGCAACGTCGGGTTCAACGTCGTCGACGCCATCGTCGCCGCGCGCAAGGAGAAGGGGGACTTCACCGACTTCTCGGACTTCCTGCGCAAGGTGGACGCCGTCGTCTGCAACAAGAAGGTCATCGAGTCGCTGATCAAGGCCGGTGCCTTCGACTCGCTCGGCCACTCGCGCAAGGGTCTGCTGCTCGTCCACGCGGACGCGATCGACGCGATCATGAGCAGCAAGAAGGCCGCGTCGATGGGCCAGTTCGACCTGTTCGGCTCGCTGGACGCCACGAGCGACGAGGACTCCGGGCTCGGCGGCATCTTCGACGTCAAGGTGCCCGAGGACGAGTGGGACACCAAGCACAAGCTCGCCGTGGAGCGGGAGATGCTGGGCCTCTACGTCTCCGGCCACCCGCTCGACGGCATGGAGCAGGCGCTGGCCGCCAAGTCGGACACCCCGATCCCGGCCATCCTCGAAGGCACCGTCGGCGAGGGCGCGCAGGTCACGGTCGGCGGGATCCTCACCAACGTCAACCGGCGGGTGAACAAGAACGGCGAGCCCTGGGCCAGCGCCCAGATCGAGGACCTCGCAGGCGGTATCGAGGTGCTGTTCTTCCCGCGGGCCTACCAGGTGGTGGGCGTGGACGTGGCGGAGGACGCGATCGTGCTGGTCAAGGCCCGGGTCAACAAGCGTGACGACCGGGTGTCCCTGATCGCGAACGACCTCGCGGTGCCCGAGTTGCAGGCCGCAGGCGAGGCGGGCCTGCCGATCCGGGTGAGCATGCGCACCGAGATGGTCACCCCGGAGCGGGTCGCGCAGCTCAAGGAGGTGCTCACCCACCACCCGGGCACCTCCGAGGTGCACCTGAAGCTGCTCTACGGCACCAAGACCACCCTGCTGCGCCTGGACGACTCGCTGAAGGTCACCAACACCTCGGCCCTGATGGGCGACCTGAAGGCCCTCCTGGGCCCCGGCTGCCTGGGCTGACCGGGCTGACCGGGGTCCCCGCGGGTCAGAGCACCCCGTAGCCGGACTCGGTGAACGTGCCGATGCCGGACAGTGCGGCCCGGCCCGTGCGGAAGTAGGTGAAGCTCAGCTCGAAGGGCCTGCCCTCGACGTCCGTCGTGGTGAGCTCGCGCAGCAGGGTGGGGGTGCCGGGGGCCTCGTCGAGCATGTCCGCGATGCGCTCCTCCAGCGCGATCGCCTCGACCGCGTAGATGCTGGCGCCGTAGGCGCGCCCGAACACGCGGTGGAAGACCACCGGCATCGGCGGGTAGTCCTCGTGGATCTGCGCGAGCAGGGCGAGCTGCTCCGCGGCGGAGCGGTCGGTGACGAGGTAGGCGGTGCGCAGGTACAGCGGCTCGCCGTCGAACCGGGCGAGCTGGTCGAGCCGGACGACCTCGGCGCCGGGGTCGATCCGCAGCCTGCGGCCGACCGCGTGCCCGGCGACGACCCGGGTGCACTCGAGTGTCTCGACGGCCAGCCTGCCCTCGCGGGTGGTGCCGCGGTACACCCGCGGCCCGACGTCGGTCGGGGCGATGGGCACGATGGTGCGGGACAGGCTGGTGCCCACCCGCCTGCCGCGGTCCAGCAGGCCCTCCTCGGCGAGGGACCGGAGGGCCTTGCGCACCGAGTTGCGGCTGGCGTTGTAGGTCTTGACCAGGCTGTGCTCGTCCAGCTGCTCGCCCGCGCCGATGGAACCGTCGCGGATGCTCGCCCGCAGCAGCTCGTAGATCCGGCGCGGTGAGCTGTCCGCGGGCTGGGGCCGGCGCCGCGCGACCCGGTAGGCCCGTCGGGACTCCTGGTCGTCGCCGCGCGGTGGGGCGGTCGGGTGGGTCACGCGCACTCCTCGAACCGATCGGGGAGCGAGGCCGGTGGGCGCGGACGCGGCCCCGCCGCGCCACGGGAATCAGGGACTACCGCCCGGGGGAAGGTTAGCCGCATCCTTTCCCGATTTCCGATGTGATGTGTCCCACCTGGCGTTTATCGGCCCGCCGGTGCCTTCCCAGACCCGTTCTGAGCCCGTGACCTGCGACGACATCTGAATGCGGTTCGGCGCAATCCAGCGGTAACGGCAAAAGCGTTGGCCGGTGACGTCGAATCCGCAACCTTTTCGGCACCCGCCCACGCAATGACGACGGGGCGCGGCCACACCCCCCGCCCTGCCCCCGGCGCGAAGGACGAGCAGCGTGACAGAACATCCGGCACCGGCCCGCGAACCCGCGGCCGCCCTCCTCGAGGTCCGCGGCCTCTCGGTCCGCTACGGCTCCCACGCCGCGGCGGTCCGGGGCGCCTCGGTGAGCATCGCCGCGGGGGAGCAGGTCGCCCTGGTCGGCGAGTCCGGGTCGGGCAAGACGTCGCTGGCCATGGCCGTCGCGGGGTTCCTCGGCGGCGGCGCCGTCGTGGAGGCGGACGCGCTGCGGTTCGACGGCGCGGATCTCGACCGCACCGTCCGCGCCGGGGTGCCGCGCCGCACCCCGGGCATGACGGTCGTCTTCCAGGACGCGATGACCTCCCTGGACCCGGTGTGGACGGTCGGCAGCCAGCTCGTCACGGTGATCCGGTCCGCGCGGCGGTGTGGTCGGGCGGAGGCCGTGGGGGCCGCCCGTGACTGGCTGGTGCGGGTCGGCCTGACCGACACCCGCCGCGTCCTGCGCAGCAGGCCCTACGAGCTCTCCGGCGGCATGCGGCAGCGGGCGATGCTCGCCCTCGCCCTCGCCGGTGCGCCCCGGCTGCTCATCGCGGACGAGCCGACCAGCGCGCTCGACGCGTCCCTGTCCCGCACGGTCATGGAACTGCTGCGCGACCTGACCGCGGCGTCCGGCACGTCCCTGCTGGTCGTGTCCCACGACATCGGGCTCTGCCAGGAGTTCTCCGACCGGATGCTCGTGATGTACCGCGGCGAGATCGTGGACGAGGGCCGGTCGCGGTCGCTGGCCGAGACCGCGCGCCATCCCTACACCCACGGCCTGCTGCGGTGCGTCCCCGATCTCGAGGCCCGCCACCTCGACCGGCTGCCCACCCTCGACGCCCTGCGCGCGGCGGACGCGGCCCTGGCCGGGACGAGCGTGGCATGACCGGCCCACGGATGCGCCTGCTCGGGCGCGCGACCCCGGTGGAGCCGGTGGGGGAGCGCGGCCTGGTGCAGATCGTCGGGGAGGGGATCGAGAAGACGTTCACGGTGGACCGCACCCGCCACCGCGCGGTCGCGTCGGTGGACGTCACCATCGGGTCCGGGCGGTCGGTCGGGGTGATCGGCGAGTCGGGCTCGGGCAAGTCGACGCTCGCCCGGATGCTCGCGGGGCTGGAGACCGCGGACGGCGGTGGCCTGCACTACAACGGCATCGCGCTGTCCTCCCACCTGCGGTCGCGGACCGGGCGGCACGACTTCCGGCGCGCCGTCCAGATGATCAGCCAGGACGTCAGCTCGTCGTTCGACCCGTTGCGCACCCTGCGGGACGCGGTGCGCACGCCCGCGCAGATCCTCTGCGGCCTGGACGTCCCCGCCGCGGACGAACGGGTCGACGAGGTGCTCGAGACGCTGCGCGTCGACCCGGCGCTGGCGGACCGGCGCCCGCACGAGGTCTCCGGCGGCCAGCGGCAGCGGTTCGCGATCGCCCGGGCCCTGGTCGTCCGGCCGCGGGTCCTGCTGTGCGACGAGGTGGTCTCGGCGCTGGACGTCTCCGTCCAGGGATCCGTGCTCAACCTGCTCAAGGACTACGTCACCGAGACCGGGGCGGGCCTGTTCTTCGTCTCGCACGGGATCCCGGCCACGGCGTTCCTGGTCGACGAGCTCATCGTGATGCAAGGCGGTCGGATCGTCGAGCGCGGCCCGACCGACGACGTCGTGGAGCGTCCCGAGCACGAGTACACCCGGTTCCTGGTGGGCGCGGCGCGTGGGAGCGCCCGGATCGGGTCGGTGGCGTCGTGACCGCGGCCGCGACCGTCCCGGACCTCGACGCGCGCACCGACCGCGTCGGTGTCGGCGCCGTGCTCCGCCGCAACCGGTGGTGGATGCTGCGGGTGGCGGTGCTGCCGATCCACATGCTCGTGTTCGCGCTGCTCGCGTTCTTCCTGGTCCGACTGATCCCGGGGGATCCCGCCCGCCAGATCGCGGGCCCCGACGCGACGCCGGAGACCTACCTGGCCGTGCGCGAGCAGCTCGGGCTCGACGGGAGCATCTGGTCGCAGCTGGGCGCCTATCTCGCCGACCTGCTGCGGCTGGACCTGGGCTCCTCGATCACGACCGGCCGGCCGGTCTTCACGGAGATCATGGCCCGGTTGCCCGGCACCGTGGAGCTGGCGGTGCTGGCCTTCGTGGCGCTGGTGCTCGTGAGCCTGCTGCTGTCGGTGGTCGTGGTGCTGCGCCCCGGCGGTCTCGGCGCCCGGATCGTGTCCGGCTACTCGCAGGCCGCGGGCGCGCTGCCGGACTTCGTGGTCGGCGTCATCGGGATCTTCCTGTTCTACGCCACGCTGCGGCTCGTGCCCGCCCCGAACGGGCGCACCCGACCCGGCCTGCGCGAACCCGACCCGATCACCCGGTTCCCGCTGCTGGACTCCGCGCTCTCGGGCCGGTTCGAGGTGACGTCCTCGATCCTGTCGCACTACCTGCTGCCGATCGCGGTGCTCGTGGTGTCGCTCGCCCCGCTGCTGCTCAAGCAGCTGCTCGGCGCGCTCGGCCCCTCCGCCGAGGACCGCTCGACGCTGTTCCGGGTCGCGACCGGGGCACCCCGCCGGATGGTGCTGGCGAGCATCTACCGCCGGGCCCTGCCGCCCACCATCGCGGTGTTCGGCACGATCTTCGGCACGCTGCTCGGCGGGGCCGTCATCCTCGAGCAGCTGTTCGGCCTCGGCGGGCTCGGCAGCTACGCCGTCGACGCCGTCGACGGCCTCGACCTCACCGCGCTGCAGGGCACGCTGGTGCTCGTCGCCGCCATCTCGATGATCGTCTACCTGCTGGTGGACCTCACCACCATGCTGCTCGATGCGCGCCGCAGGCCCGGAGCCCAGGGGAGTGGATCATGACTGCGACCACCACCGCGCCCCCGCAGACCCCACCGTCCCCGCCGACCCCGCAGGCCCCGCGACGGGGCCCGCGCCGGGGGACCGGCGCCGGCGGGTGGACCGCGGTCGCCGTGCTCGGGCTGATCCTGCTGACGGCGGTGTTCGGCCCCTGGCTGGCTCCGTACGACCCCACGGGCATCGTCGGGCCGCCCTCGCAGCCGCCGTCCGCCGCGCACTGGGGCGGCACCGACGCGACCGGCATGGACGTGTTCTCCCGGACGGTCGCCGGCACCCGGATCGACGTGCTCATCGCGGTGACGTCCGCGGTGCTGGCGACGGCGT
The DNA here is from genome assembly GCF_021728735.1 of Pseudonocardia sp. WMMC193. NCBI lineage: Bacteria > Bacillati > Actinomycetota > Actinomycetes > Pseudonocardiales > Pseudonocardiaceae > Pseudonocardia > Pseudonocardia sp. WMMC193. Next base: position 1,056,570 of record NZ_JAKKDO010000003.1, read on the forward strand.
TCGGGATCGCCGTCGGGCTGGCGGTCGGGATGAACGAGGCCCGCCGGGGCCCGGTCGGCGTGCTGGCCCGCGCGGGCTCGCGGTTCCTCGACCTGCTCGAAGCCGTGCCGGTGGTGATCATCGGCCTGGTGGTGGTGTCGTTCTTCGGGACGAACGCGCTGACGATGATCATCGCGCTGGCCGTCATCCTGATGCCGATCCAGGCGAGGCTGACGCGCAGCGAGGTGCTCCGGGTCCGCGGGGACGCCTACCTCGACGCCGCCCGGCAGGCCGGGCAGCACGAGCTGCGGGTGATCGTGCGGCACGTGCTGCCGAACTCCGTGCGGCCCGCCCTGCTGAACGCCTCGGTGATCCTCGGGATCAGCATCGTGCTCACCGCCGCACTCGGCTTCCTCGGCGTCGGGCTGCCCCCGCCCACCCCCGAGTGGGGATCCATGATCGCCCGCGGTGCGGGGGACGCCGCCGTCGGCAAGTGGTGGTCCGCCGCGTTCCCCGCCGTCGCGCTGTGCGTCACCGTCGCCACGGCCTCCGTCCTCACCCGCCGCTTCGCCGTCCTCCGCACCACGTGACACCCCCGACCCGTCCCCGTCCTCCCAGCCTTCCGACACACTCCGAGGGAACCGCCATGCCCACTCCGCCCGGCGCCCGCCGCCGCACGTCCGCGCTGGTCCGCGCGGTCGTCTCCGTCCTCACGCTCGGCCTGCTGGTCTCGGCGTGCGCCGACACCGGCGGGGCGGCGTCCGACGCGGGACCCCGCGACACGGTCGTCGTGGTGACCGCCGACCAGGCGTCCAACGTGGTCCGCGACTTCGGCTTCACCAACGGCCAGGACAACCAGGAGGTGACCAACAGCCTCCACGCCCAGCTCATCCGCAAGCCCTACATCGACGAGCAGGGCGCGAACGTGAAGGTCCAGGACCTCTACACCTTCGAGCCGCTCCTGGCCGAGAGCTACGACGTCAGTCCCGACGGCAAGGTCTTCACCTTCCACCTGCGCCACGGCCTGCTCAGCCAGCAGGGCAACGAGCTGACCTCCGAGGACGTGCTCTGGTCCTTCCAGCGCAAGTTCGCGACCAAGGGCGGCGGCATGCCCGGGTACTACGCGCCGATGCTCACCGACCTGGGCAGGCAGCTGCAGGCCGTCGACCGGTACACCGTGACCTTCACGATCGACCAGCCCGGCTACGGGTTCACCCTGCTGGGCAACCTCGCCGAGAACATCGGCTCGATCTACGACAGCACCTACCTGCGCCGGCATGCCACCCCCGAGGACCCGTACGCGGTCCAGTGGGGCGTGTCCGACATGCTCAACGGCAACGTCGGATTCGGGCCGTACATGCTGCAGAGCGTCACGCCGAACCAGGAGATCGTGATGGTGGCGAACCCGAACTACGTGTTCGGGCCCCTGCCGATCCAGACGATCATCCGTCGGGTCGTCCCCGACGCGGCGACCCGCGCCAACATGGTGGCGAACGGTGACGCCGACATCGCGCTGGACCTCCGTCCGGCGGACCAGGCGGACCTGGCGTCGAACCCCGACGTGTTCACCCCCAAGGCGACCTCGAACCTGTACCAGTCGCTGACGATGAACACCACGAAGGCGCCCTTCGACAAGCAGGAGGTCCGCCAGGCGCTGGCCTACGCGATCCCCTACGACCAGATCGTCGACGAGGTCTACCGCGGCCGCGCCTACAGCTACCGGCACCTGCTCGACGACAAGGCCCCGTACTACGACGGTTCGCAGCTGCCGGACTACACCTTCGACCCGGCCAAGGCCAAGGAGCTGCTCGCCGCGGCCGGGGTGACCGCGCCGGTGCCCTTCACCCTGACGGTCAGCAACGCGACGCCCTCGGTGCAGGACTCGGCCGTGCTGTTCGCCGCCGCGGCGAAGGAGGCGGGCTTCGAGGTCACGATCAACGAGGTGCCCGCCGCGCAGATGAGCTCCGACGGCCTGGCGGGCAAGCTCCAGGCCTCGATGGCGACCGGGTCCGCGGTCACCATGTCCCCGCCCTACCAGCTGCAGCTGGTGACCCAGCCCGGCGGCGGCGCCAACACCTCGTTCTGGTCCGGCCCGACCTACGACGCCTTCGCGTCCGTGCTGAAGCAGGGACTCGCGGGCGAGGACGCCATCGGGCCGGTCTCCGGTCCGCTGTGGAGCGAGGCCGAGGCGATGATGCTGCGCGACGGCGGCACCCTCTTCCTGGCCCGCGTCATGTCGCCCTACAGCATGCGCGCCGACGTCAAGGGCTACGCCCAGCGCACCGACCGGCGCATCGACTACTCCGTGCTGACCGCGGGCTGAGAGGACCTCGAATGACCGCCGACATGTTCCACCTCGGGTGGTTCGGCAGCTTCATCCCGACGACCTGGCAGACCGGGTGGGACGGCACCGACGCCGCCCGGTGGATGGACGGCTCCTTCTACGTCGACAAGGTCCGCACCCTGGAGCGGGCCTGCTTCGACCTCATCCTCTTCGAGGACTCCTCGATGGTGTCCGACATCTACGGGGGCAGCGCGGAGGCCACCCTGAAGCGGGGCGGGTGGGCGCCCAAGGGCGACCCGATGGCGCTGGCTCCGATCCTGGCCAGGGCGACCGAGCGGATCGGCATCTCGATCACCGCCTCGACGTCCTTCTACCCGCCCTGGATGCTGGCGCGGTCCATGGCGACGCTGGACCACATGTCCCGCGGCCGGATCGGCTGGAACATCGTGACGTCGTCGGAGGACCTGGCGGCGAAGAACTTCGGCATGGACACCCTCCCCCCGCACGACGAGCGCTACGCCCGCGCCGACGAGTTCGTCGACCTGGTCACGCAGCTGTGGGACTCCTGGGACGCCGACGCGCTGGTGATGGACCGCGAGCGCGGGGTCTACGTCGACCACACGAAGGTCCGCCCGATCGACTTCGTGGGCAAGTACTACAAGTCCCGCGGACCGCTCAACACGCTGCGTCCGCCGCAGGGCCGCCCGGTCCTCACCCAGGCCGGGGGCAGCCCCGCGGGGCGGCAGTTCGCCTCCCGCTACGCGGACCTGGTGATGGCGCTGCCGAAGGGCGTCGAGGCGATGAAGGAGTACCGCGCCGACATCCGGGCCCGGGCCGCCGCCGAGGGTCGCGACCCGGACTCGGTGAAGGTCATGTTCGTCGTGTGCCCGACGCTGGGGGAGACCCACCAGCACGCGCTGGACCGGGCGGCCCGCAAGGACGCCGCGGTGCGGGCCCACCCCGAGGGCCAGCTGATCGGCTGGTCGGGCAGCATGGAGATCGACTTCTCGCAGTTCGACCTCGACCAGCCGCTGCCCGACGACGTGCAGACCAACGGCCACCAGAGCACGCTCGCGAACTTCCGCAAGTGGGCGAACGGGCGCACGTTGCGCGAGGCGTGCGTGGCCTACCGCACCGAGTCCGTCGAGCTGCTCGGCACGCCGGACGAGGTCGCCGCGCAGATGGACGAGGTCATGCAGGAGGTCGGCGGCGACGGGTTCCTCATCTGGAACCAGCCGCACAACCGCCGCTACATCGGGGAGATCGCGGACGGCCTGGTGCCCGCGCTGCAGCGGCGCGGGCTGATGCGCACCGGGTACGGGCACGAGCACTTCCGCGACAACCTGCTGGAGTTCTGATGTTCCACCTGGCGTGGTTCAAGAGCTTCACCCCGCACGACTGGCGCTCGACGTGGAGCGGTCCGGAGGAGCGGGACTGGATGACGGGCGACTCGCACGTCGACTTCCTGCAGGCACTCGAGCGGGCGCGGTTCGACTTCCTGATGCTCGAGGACTCGCTGATGGTGTCCGACACCTACGCGGGCACCGCGGAGGCCTCGCTAGCCCAGGGCGGGTACGCCCCCAAGGGCGACCCGGCGCTGCTGGCGTCGATGCTGCTCAGCGAGACCAGCCGGATCGGTGTGATCGCCACGATGTCCTCGACGTTCGTGCCGCCCTGGCTGCTGGCCCGCACGTCGGCGACGATCGACCACCTCTCCGGCGGGCGGTTCGGCTGGAACTGCGTGACCTCCAGCGAGAACCGGGCGGCGCAGAACTTCGGCATGGACGCCCTGCCGCCGCACGACGAGCGCTACGAGCGGGCCGCGGAGTACGTCGACCTCGTCACGCGGCTGTGGGACTCGTGGGAACCGGACGCCCTCGTCATGGATGAGGAGACCGGCACCTACGTCGACCACACGAAGGTCCACCCGATCCACTTCGAGGGCCGCTGGCACCGCAGCCGCGGGCCGCTGAACCTGATGCGCCCGCCGCAGGGCCGCCCGGTCATCTGCCAGGCGGGCGGTTCGCCCGCGGGCAAGGCGTTCGCGGCGGCGCACGCGGACGTGCTGCTGTCCCTGCCCAAGGGCCTGCCGGACATGAAGCGCTACCGCGACGACATCCGGGAGCTGGCGGAGCAGGCGGGCCGGGACCCAGACGACATCAAGGTCCTGTTCATCATCTCGCCGATCCTCGCCGACACCGACGAGGAGGCACGCGAGCTGCAAGCGATGATGAACGCGGACGTCGACGCGAAGATCAAGGCGCAGATGGTCAACTGGTCGGCCACCATGGAGATCGACTTCTCCCGGTTCGACCTGGACGAGCCGCTGCCGGAGGACGCGAGCACCAACGGCCACCAGAGCACGCTGGCCACGTTCCGGAGGTTCGCGAACGGCCGGACCCTGCGGGAGGCGTTCACCGCCTACCGGACCGAGGCGATCGAGGTCGTCGGGAGCCCGGCGACCGCGGCGGACACCCTGGCGGAGGCGATGGAGTTCACCGGTGGGGACGGCTTCCTGGTCATGGGGCCGACCAACCGCCGCTACGTCCACGCGATCACCGACGGCCTGGTCCCCGAGCTGCAGCGCCGTGGCCTGGTCCGCACCGAGTACGCGGGGGCGCACCTGCGCGATCACCTGCGTGAGTTCTAGGAGTTCGTGAGATGAGCGCGAAGATGTTCCACCTCGGCTGGTTCCTGGGCAACGGGTTCGGCGTCCAGGCCTGGAACTCCGAGTGGGCCGGGACCGGCGCCACCGACTGGATGATGCCGGACCAGTACGTCGACCTGGCCCGCTCGATCGAGCGCGGCGGGTTCGACTTCCTCATGATGGAGGACTCGGTCCAGATCCCGAACGCCTACCAGGGGTCCAGCGAGTACTACCTGCGCACGGCGAGCGCCGCGCCGAAGCAGGACCCGGCCGTGCTGGCCGGGATCCTGTCCCAGTTCACCCAGAAGGTCGGCATCGTGGCGACCCTGACCACGACCTTCTACCACCCGTTCACGGTGGCCCGGATGATGTCCACCCTGGACCACGTGTCGCGGGGTCGGATCGGCTGGAACATCGTCACCGGCTCGAGCACCTCCGCCGCCAAGAACTTCGGCTTCGACATGCCCGAGCACGACCTGCGCTACGAGATGGCGGACGAGTTCGTCGAGCTGGCCTGCAGGCTCTGGGACTCCTGGGAGCCGGACGCGGTCCTCGCGGACGTCGAGCGGGGGGTCTACGCCGACCACACCAAGGTCCACACGGTGGACTTCGAGGGCAAGTTCTACTCCTCCCGCGGACCGCTCAACACCACCCCCTCGCCGCAGGGACGGCCGGTGTTCCTGCAGGCGGGCGGGTCCGAGGCGGGCAAGGACCTGGCGGCGAAGTACGTCGAGGCGATCATCGCCAACCCGCCCGGCGTCGAGAAGATGAAGGCCTACCGCGAGGACATCCGCCGCCGGGCCGTCGAGCACGGCCGGGACCCGGACACGATCAAGGTGATGTACCTGGTCTCCCCGGTCTTCGGCGAGACCGACGCGGAGGCCGAGGAGAAGCTGGCCCGCCGCGACCGGGCCAAGAAGGACAACATCGAGGGTCTGCTCGCCGGGCGCTCGCACCTGGCGAGCATCGACCTCTCGCAGTTCCCGCTCGACGAGCCGCTGCCGGACGACCTGGTCTCGAACGGGCACCGCAGCAGCTTCGCGAACTTCAAGGGCGACGGGACCCAGACGCTGCGCGAGCGGATCCTCGCCCACAGCGCCACGGACGCCGTCCACCTCTGCGGCACGCCGGCCACCGTGGCGGCGCAGATGGACGAGATCATGGCCGAGGTCGGCGGGGACGGGTTCCTCATCGTCGGCACGCCGATGCACCGCCGCTACGTCGCCGAGGTGACCGACGGGCTCTCGCCGGCCCTGCGCCGCCGCGGCCTCATCCGGGACCACTTCGAGCACCGGCTGCTCCGCGACAACCTCCTGGCCTTCTGATGCTGCACCTCGGATGGTTCCTGTCCTTCCAGGTGCAGTCCTGGAACCAGATGTGGTCCGGCGACGGCGGCCGCGAGTGGAACAAGCCGCAGCTCTACATCGACGCGGCGCGCTCCCTGGAGCGGGCGGGCTTCGACTACCTGATGTTCGAGGACGGCTCGTTCGTCCCGGACTCCTACGGCGGCAGCCACGACTGGTGGCTCGCCGCGGCCCGGTCGGTGCCGAAGCAGGACCCGCTCCCGCTGATCCCGATGCTCGCCGAGCACACGCGGCACATCGGCTTCTTCGCGACCGTCACCACCTCCTTCCATCCGCCCTTCATGGCGGCCCGGACCGCGGCGACGATCGACCACCTCACCGACGGCCGGTTCGGGCTCAACCTCGTGACCAGCCACAACGTCCGCACCGCGCAGAACTTCGGCCACGACACCCTCTTCGACCACGACGAGCGCTACCGCATGGCGGACGAGTGGATCGAGCTGTGCCGCAGGCTCTGGGACACCTGGGACTCCGACGCGGTGGTGCTCGACGAGGACCGCGGCGTGTTCGCCGACGGGGCGAAGGTCCGGCCGGTCGACTTCGCGGGCGAGTTCTACCGCAGCCGCGGCCCGCTGAACACGACCCGGCCGCCGCAGGGTCGCCCCGCGCTGTGTCAGGCGGGCGGTTCCCGGGCCGGGCGGGCGTTCGGTGCGCGGAACGCGGACACGATCATCGCGCAGGTCAACGGCGTCGAGGACATGAAGGCCTACCGCGACGAGGTCTCCGAGCACATGATCGCCGCGGGCCGGGACCCGAAGGAGTGCAAGGTCCTCTTCATCGTCACCCCGGTGCTCGGCGAGACGGACGCCGAGGCGCGGGACCGGGCCGAGCGGGCGCGTCTCGCGGTGTCCGCGGCGACCGAGCACAACCTCGCGTCGCTGTCCTACGCGACGGGGGAGGACTTCGCGAAGTACGACCTCGACGCGCCGTTCCCGGACATCGAGACCAACGCCACGCAGAGCTCGCTCGCCCTGTTCAAGAAGCTCGCGGCGGGCAAGACGCTGCGGGAGTTCGTCAACTCGGACACCCGCAGGACGGTCGACCTCGTCGGCACGCCGGACACCGTCGCCGGGCGGATGGACGAGATCATGCAGGAGGTGGGCGGGGACGGGTTCCTCATCTCCGGCTCGCTGCACCGCCGCTACGTCAGCGAGATCGCCGACGGCCTGGGTGCGGCCCTGCGCCGCCGCGGGCTGACCCGGGACGGGTACTCCGGGTCGACGCTGCGCGAGAACCTCCTCGAGTCCTGATGGTGCTCGCGGAGACCCCGGCCGCCGAGCTCCGGTACGCCTGGCGGGTCCTCTCGGTCACCGGGCTCGGGATGTGGGTGACCTTCTCCAGCGTCAGCATGGTGCCCGTGGCGCTGCCGGACATGGTCGGGGACCTCGGCGCCGGGCCCGCCCAGGCGAACTGGTTCGTCCTGGCCTACCAGCTGGTCACGGCGGTGCTCATGCTGCCGCTGGGCCGGCTGTCCGACGTGCTGGGCAGACGCACCGTGTACGTCAGCGGGCTGGCGCTGGTCACCGGCTCCACCCTGGCGATCTGCCTCGCAGGCTCCCCGGAGTGGGTCGTGGTGCTCCGCGGGCTGCAGGGCGTCGGCGCCGCGGCGGTGATCACCAACACCACGGCGCTGCTCGTGGACGCGTTCCCGGCCGGGCACGTGTCGCGGGGCATCGGCTGGAACATCACGATCATGTCCACGGCGGTGGCGCTGGGGCCGCTGCTCGGCGGGCTGCTCACCGAGTCGTTCGGGTGGCGCGGGGTGTTCGCGCTGTCCGCGCCGCTGGCGCTGCTGGGCACGGTCTGGGCGGCGGTCGCGCTGCGCCGCACCCGGCCGATCACCCGGGGCCGGATCCGGGCGGATCCCTGGGGGACCGTGCTGTCCGTCCTCGCCGTCGGCGGCATCGTGCTGGCGGTCAACCGGGTGGGCGACGGCGTGGGGACCGCGGCCTTCCTGGTGCCGCTCCTCGCGGCCGTGCTCGGCCTGGTGCTCTTCGTGCTCGTCGAGCGCCGGGTGTCGAACCCCATCCTCGACCTGCGGCTGGTGCTCGTCCGGTTCCGGGGCAGCGCCTACGCGGCCACCGCGCTGCTCAACCTCGGCCTGGCCGCCGGGCCGCTGCTGGTGTCGCTGTACCTGCAGAGCCTGCACGGGCTCACCGCGCTGGCCGCCGGGCTGTGCATCACCGCGCAGGCCTGCGGGAACATCCTCGTCGGGCCGTTCGCCGGGCGGTGGGCGGCGACCACGGAGGCCCGAGTGCTGGCCACCGCGGGCGCGGCCCTCGCGGTGACCGGCGCGGCGCTGCTGGCGCTGGTGTTCGCCCTCGGCGGCTCCGGGCTGCCGGTCGCGGGGGCGCTGTTCGTCGTCGGGCTGGGCAACGGCCTCTTCCAGACCACCAACGCATCGGTGATCAACATCGGGGTCCGGCCGTGGGAGCGGGGCATGGCCAACGGCTTCCGCGTCATGATCGACAACTCGGCCGCGCTGCTGGGCTCGGCGGCGGCGCTGGTGCTCGTCACGGCCTGGCTGCCGCACGCGGCCCGGGCGGACGCGCTGGCGGGAGCCACCGGCGGCTTCACGGCGGACGAGCTCGCGGCCTTCGCGACCGCCTTCCCGGTGGCCGTCGGGGCGCTCGCCGTGCTGTCCCTGGTCGCGGTGGGCGTCTCCGCCCTGCGCGGGCGGGCTCCCCTCCCGGAGGAGGCCTGATGTTCCATCTCGGCTGGTTCACCAACTACATGCCGCCCGCCTGGAACAAGCCGTGGGCCGGGAACGCCGGTCGCAGCTGGGCGAACGGCGACTTCTACCTCGACATGGCCCGCCAGCTCGACCGGGCCGGGTTCGACTTCGTGATGCTGGAGGACTCCACCGCGCTCTCGGACACCTTCGGCGGCACGTTCGAGGCGGAGCTGCGGCAGCTGGTCCGCGCGCCCAAGCACGACCCCGTGCCGTTGGTCCCGCTGCTGGCCCACGTCACCCGGGGCCTCGGGGTGGTCGCGACCTGCTCGACGTCCTTCTACCCGCCCTACCTGCTGGCCCGGACGATGTCCACGCTGGACCATCTGACGAACGGGCGGGCCGGCTGGAACATCGTCACCTCGGCCGGGTCGGCCGCGGCGCAGAACTTCGGCATGGACGACCTGCCCCCGCACGACGAGCGCTACGCCGTCGCCGAGGAGTTCGCCTCGCTCGTCGAGCAGCTGTGGGACTCCTGGGAGCCCGACGCGCTGCTCGTCGACCACGACACGGACACCTACATCGACCACACCAAGGTGCACCGCGTCGACTTCCAGGGCGCGTACTTCGCCAGCCGCGGGCCGCTCAACACGCTGCCCGGCCCCCAGGGCAGGCCGGTGATGCTGCAGGCGGGCGGCTCGCCGGTCGGGCGCGCGTTCGCGGCCCGCCACGCCGACGCGGTCGTCGCGATCCCCAAGGGCGTCGAGGCGATGAAGGCCTACCGGGCGGACCTGACCCGGCTGGCGACCGAGGCGGGCCGCGACCCGTCGACGCTCAAGGTGTTCTTCATCGTCTCGCCGATCGTGGCCGAGACCCACGAGGAGGCGCTGGCCAGGCGGGACCGGCTCTACGGGCTGGAGTCCGAGCGGCTGGCGAAGCGGCTGTTGCTGATGTCCGGCGGGGAGATCGACTTCTCCCGGTTCCCGCTCGACGAGCCGCTGCCCGAGATCGCGGTGGAGCACACCCACGGCAGCCGCAGCATCCTGCAGACCTTCCTCGACCGCTCCCGCGGCAAGACCCTGCGCGAGGCGGCCGTGGCCGACCAGACCGAGTCCCTCGAGCTCGTCGGCACACCGGAGGCCGTCGCCGCGCAGATGGCCGAGGTCATGGCCGAGGTCGGGGGCGACGGCTACCTGATCTACAGCGGCTCCGGCCAGCTGACCCGGCGCTACGTCACCGAGATCTGCGACGGCCTCGTCCCCGAGCTCCAGCGCCGGGGCCACGTCCGCGACCACTACTCCGCCCCGCACCTGCGGGACAACCTCCTGGCCTTCTGAAAGGGCGCCGCCATGTTCCATCTCGGCTGGTTCTGCAACTTCTCCAACCCGCCCTGGGCCACTCCGTGGTCGAGCACCGAGGGGGCCGACTGGCCGACCGGGGACGCCCACGTCGAGTTCGCGCGGTCGCTGGAGCGCGCGTGCTTCGACTACGTCATGCTCGAGGACTCCCTGATGGTGTCCGACGCCTACGAGGGCTCCTCGCGGGTGGACCTCAAGTACGGCCTCTACGCGCCCAAGCACGACCCGCTGATGCTCGCGCCCGTCCTCACCGACGCCACGTCCCACATCGGGATCATCGCCACCTGCTCCACGACCTTCACCCCGCCCTGGCTGCTCGCGCGCCGGTTCCAGACCCTCGACCACCTCTCGCACGGGCGGATCGGCTGGAACATGGTCACCTCCAGCGAGGACCGGGCGGCGCAGAACCACGGCATGGACGAGCTCCCCGAGCACGACCTGCGCTACGAGACCGCGGCGGAGTTCGTCGAGCTCGCGCGCGGGCTGTGGGACTCCTGGGAGCCCGACGCGCTGGTCATGGACCCGGAGACGGGGACCTACGTCGACCACACCAAGGTGCACCGGATCGACTTCGAGGGCCGGTTCCACCGCTCCCGCGGCCCGATGAACATGCTCGCCTCGCCGCAGCGGCACCCGGTGCTCTGCCAGGCGGGCGGCTCGCCCGCGGGCCGGGACTTCGCCGCCCGCTACGCCGACACGCTGCTGTCGGCGGAGACGCACTCGGTGGCGGCGATGAAGGCCTTCCGCGACGACATCCGGGCGCGCACGGCCGCCTACGGGCGGGACCCCGACGAGCTCACGATCATGTTCATCACGCAGCCGGTCCTGGCCGAGACCGACGCGCTCGCCGAGGCCAAGCGACGGCGCATGCTCGCCGGGATCGACGCCCGCATCGAGTCCAGCCTGGGCCACATCTCCGCGCTCACCGAGAACGACCTGTCGAGCTGGGGCCTCGACGAGGAGTTCGGCGAGCTCACCACGAACGGGCACCGTTCGACGTTGGCGGACTTCATGCGGGCGGGCCGGACGCCCCGGGAGGCGGCCCTGGGCTGGTCGATGAAGAACGTCCGGTTCGTCGGCTCACCGGACTCGGTGGCCGCGCAGATGGGCGAGGTCATGGCGGAGGTCGGCGGCGACGGCTTCCTCATCACCGGCAGCATCACCCGGCGCTTCGTCGACGAGATCACCGAGGGCCTCGTCCCGGCCCTGCAGCGACGGGGGCTGACGCGGACCGAGTACGGCGGCGGGACCCTGCGCGAGACGCTGCGGGAGTTCTGACGGTGCCGGCGGGGCACTCACTCCGAGCGGGCCACCAGGCTCGTCCAGTGGGCGCCCGCAGGCCCCGCCCAGCGGGCGTGCAGCTCGGTGAAGCGGGCGGCGGCGCGGGTGCCCGCCCAGTGCTCGGGAAGCAGCTCCCGCGGCAGCTCCGGATCGAGGAACGGGAAGCGGCGCCACGCGTGCACCAGCAGGACCTGGTGGGACAGGACGTCCGCGGGGGTGCGCGGGTCGGCGTCCGCGAACTCCGCGAGGAACTCCTCGTACTCGTGCTCCACCCCGTCGAGGTCCCAGGCCTGGCGCACCACCTCGGCCTGCTCCCCGATGGTGCCGAACGGGCCGATGAAGGAGCTGGTCACGGCATCGAGGTCGAGATCGGCGACGACGTCCGCGACCTGGGCCTCCTTGCCCGGGTCCGGGCTGAGCCAGACGCCGGGGGCGGGGGAGCCGAGCCCGGCCCAGGCCAGCCGCGTGCGCAGCCGGTGCCGCAGCCTGCGTCGGGTCTCGGGCACCGACACCAGCAGCACCAGCCACCGGCCGTCCCACTCCCGGGCGGGCCCGCCGAAGCCGTAGATGCGTGCGGCGCCGTCGGAGAGCAGCCTGCTCCCGGCGTCGGTGAGTCGCCAGCGGACCCGGCGCCCCGCCCGGTCCGAGGTCACGAGCCCCTCGGCGGCGGTGCGGGCCAACGCCTGGCGCGCGGACTTGGGCTCCACGCCCAGCCCGGCGAGGACGTCGATGAGCACCTGGGTCCAGACGGGCTCGGCGCGCGGGAGGACGAACTCGCCGAGCAGGGTGAGCAGCAGCGACCGGGCGCTGGTCTGCCCGAGCCCGCGCCGGCGGGAGAGCGCAGGGTGCACGCCACCCGCCCCGTCCGGGTCGAAGCCACCGACTCCCGAGAGTTCCGCCGTCATGGTCGGGCCAGGATAGTCACCGCGGCCGCACGCGCCCGTCCTCGGCCGCTGTAACAGGGCGTTCACACGCGGATCACCCGATCGTGGGCCGTGTGGTCCCGACCACCATGATCCACTCGATTGAGGCAACGATCGCCCGGGGTGGGTCGACACGCCGGGCACCCGTCGCACCCGGTTCACCCGAACGCAGGGGTTCGTCCGCGTGACGACGGACGCGTCCGATGTCGCGGATGCACCCAGAGTGATCGATTCAGCAGAACCGGACGTATCGGGACGAGCGCGCGGGAACCGGGCACGCGCCCGTCCGGTTTGCTGGGGGTCAGCTACTCCGCACGGCCGCATAGCCGCACGTGCGTCGCCCCCCAGCCAGAACCTGACCGGAGGACACCCGTGCCGGATACGACCTCGAGCCCGCCCCGCCGACTCGACCCACGCCACCTGCGCGCCGACCTCGGCGCCTCGCTGGTGGTGTTCCTGGTCGCGGTGCCGCTCTCCCTCGGCATCGCCCTCGCCTCGAACGCCCCGATCATGGCCGGGCTCATCGCCGCCGTCGTCGGCGGCGTGGTCGCCGGCATCCTCGGCGGCTCACCCCTGCAGGTCAGCGGCCCCGCCGCCGGCCTGACCGTGATCGTCGCCGGGCTGGTGGACCAGTTCGGCTGGCAGGTCACCTGCCTCATCACGGTCGGCGCGGGCCTGTTGCAGGTCCTGTTCGGGCTGACCCGGCTGAGCCGGTTCACCCAGGCCATCCCGCCCGCCATCACCCACGGCATGCTCGCGGGCATCGGCATCACGATCGCGCTGGCCCAGATGCACATCGTGTTGGGTGGCGAGTCGCAGACCGCCGCCCTCGACAACATCCTGCAGTTCCCGCAGCAGGTCGCGAACCTGCACGGGCACGCGTTCGTCGTCGGCCTGGTGGCCATCGCGATCATGCTGGCCTGGCCGCGGATCCCCGGACCGCAGAAGGCGGTCCCGGGTGCGCTCGTCGCGGTCGGTGCCGCCACCGCCCTGGCGCTGCTGTGGCCGGACGTCACGCGGGTCGACCTGCCCGGCAACCTGATCGAGTCGATCGCGCTGCCGGTCCTGCCCGAGTCCGGCCTCTGGGTGGGCGTCCTCGGCGGGATGCTCACGGTGGCGCTGGTCGCGAGCGTCGAGAGCCTGCTCTCGGCCGTCGCGACCGACCGGATGGCCCAGGAGCGGGACGGCGACGGCGTCCGCACGGACGCCGACCGCGAGCTGATGGGCCAGGGCGCGGGCAACGCCGTGTCCGGCCTGCTCGGCGGCCTGCCGATCACCGGCGTGATCGTCCGCAGCTCGGCCAACGTCCGGGCGGGGGCCAAGACCCGCCTCTCCACGATCCTGCACGGCTGCTGGATCGCCCTGTTCGGCATCGTGCTGATCTCCGTCATCGAGATGATCCCGCTGGCCGGGTTGTCCGGGCTGCTCGTCGTGGTCGGGTTGGCGCTGGTCAAGCCCGCGGACATCCGCACCGCCCGCAGCCACGGCGAGCTGGCGCTCTACGTCGTCACCACCCTCGGCGTGGTCTTCCTCAACCTGCTCGAGGGGGTCGCGCTCGGGCTGGTCCTCGCCGCGGTCCTGATGATCTGGCGGGCCGCACGGGCCCGGGTGCGGGTCGAGGAGCCGGACCGCACCACGCCTCGGCGGGTCGTCGTCGAGGGCACGCTGAGCTTCCTGTCCGTGCCCGCGCTGTCGCGGGTGCTGCAGGCGGTGCCGGAGGGGGAGCCGGTGCGGGTCGACCTCGTCGTCGACTACCTGGACCACACGGCGTTCGACCACATCCAGGGCTGGTCCCGGCGCCACCGCGCCACGGGCGGGTTCGTCGAGGTCGTCGAGCCGGAGCAGGCCAAGGCGCGCCAGGACGCACCGCACGGCCGGTTCGCCACGTGGTCGCAGTGGCGCGCCGAGAACCTCGCGGGCGGCGCGCGGATGCGGGCGGGTCTGCTGGCCTACCAGCAGAACACCGCCGAGCGGGTCCGCCCCACGATGGAGGGCCTCGCCGCGGGCCAGAACCCGTCCGGGCTGCTGTTGACCTGCGCGGACTCCCGGGTGCTGCCCAGCATGATCACCCAGAGCGGGCCGGGGGACCTGTTCACGGTGCAGAACGTCGGCAACTTCGTGTCCGGCACGTCCACGCTCGCCGCGGTCCAGTACGCCGAGGAGGTGCTGCGGGTGCCGCTGATCGCGGTCTGCGGGCACTCCGGCTGCGGCGCGATGAACGCGGTGCTCGGCGGGGACCGACCCCGGGGCGCGCTGGACGACTGGCTGCGCAACGGCGAACCCGTCGCGCAGGCGTGGGTGGAGGGCCACCCGGCGGGCCGTGCGGCCCAACGGGACGGCTTCGGGCAGGCGGACAGCCTGGCCATGGTGAACGTCGCGCTGCAGCTGGACCGCCTGCGGGACATGGGCGTGCGGGCCGAGCTGATGGGTCTGTTCTACGACATCAAGTCGGCGGGCGTGCTCGTGTACGACGCTCGGACCCGGGTCTTCCACTCCCACGAGCGTGCGTTCGCGCAGCTCCCGGCCGCGCTGCGGTGACGGAACATCTCGGAGCCGGGCCGGGTTGACTCCCACATGGCCGACTCGAACAGCGCAACGGTGGAACTGACGACGGAGAACTTCAACGAGGTGGTCGGGAGCGGCGGGACCGTCCTGGTGGACTTCTGGGCGTCGTGGTGCGGCCCGTGTCGCCAGTTCGCCCCCGTGTTCGACGCCGCGGCGGAGAAGCACGAGGACATCACGTTCGGCAAGGTCGACACCGAGGCGCAGCAGCAGCTGGCGCAGGCGTTCGGGATCTCCTCGATCCCGACCCTGATGGCCGTGCGGGAGGGCGTGGTCCTCTACGCCCAGCCGGGCGCGCTGCCCGCCGCCGCGCTCGAGGACCTGATCGGCCAGGTGCGGGACGTGGACATGGACCAGGTGCGCGCCGAGGTGGCGAAGCAGCAGGAGCAGGCCGAGCAGGCCTGACGCCGCGCTCGTGACACTGCGCTCGTGACACTGCGCTCGTGAGGCAGCTCTCGTGACGGCCCGGTCGCCCGGTGGGGTGGCCGGGCCTTCTGCGATGCTGGCCCGCATGGACTGGGGAAAGCTGCTGTCACAGGCCGTCGACGTCGGGATGAAGCTGCTCGCGCAGTCCGACGACCAGCCCGCGCGGCCCGCGCCCGCGAACCACGGCGGGGTGCGGACCGCGCCCACCGCGGACCGCTCGCGGGAGATCGTCTACGCCCCCGAGCTCGACGGTGCCGCGGACCCCGGCGAGATCGTCTGGACGTGGGTGCCGTTCGAGGAGGACCCGTCCCAGGGCAAGGACCGCCCCCTGCTGGTGGTGGGGCGCGGCGGCGGCGACCTGTTGGGGCTCATGCTGTCCTCCCAGCACAAGCGGGACGGCGACCCGGACTGGGTGGCCATCGGGTCGGGGGAGTGGGACCGGGAGGGGCGCGAGTCCTTCATCCGGCTGGACCGGGTCCTGGAGGTCGGCGAGCACGACATCCGCCGCGAGGGCGCCGTCCTCGACCAGCGCCGCTTCGACCGGGTCGCCCACGAGCTGCGCACCCGCTTCGGCTGGCACTGACCGACCCGCGGGTCGGTCAGTTGGGGCTGGAGTCGGTGGCGAAGGTCGTCGTCGGGGCCGGGATCGCGCGCAGGTCCCGGAGCAGGCCGCGCTCGCGGGCGAGCAGGCGGCGCACCAGGCGCAGGCGCTCCAATGGGTCCAGCTCCTCCAGCATCGCCTGGCGGTCGGTGAGCGGGAGCAGGCAGTCGGCGGCGAGGACGTGGGGCAGCTCGGCGGGGCCGACCGCCCGCGGCTCCACCCAGTCCTCGGACTTCCAGGCGTCCGTGCAGTAGGCCTTGTGCGCCCGCCGCGCGGAGGCCATCAGCATCCGGGTGAGGTCGTCGGACTCCGACGCCTCGGCCGTGTCCGGCAGCCATTCGACCGTGCCGCAGAGGTAGGCGCGGCTGCCGTCGTCGAGGTCGAGCAGGCGGAAGCGGCGGCGTCCCTCGGTGACCACGTCGTAGCGGCCGTCGGGGAGCCTGCGGACGTCGAGCAGTCGGGCCGAGCACCCGACGGTGGCCAGCGCGTCGATGCCGTGGCGGTCGGTGTCGAACCCCTCCCGGACGGCGACGACGCCGAACTCCTTGTTCGGCACCGCACCCGTCACGAGGTCGACCGTGAGCTGCCGGTAGCGCGGTTCGAAGATGTGCAGGGGCAGCGGCGCGCCGGGCATGAGCACCGTCCCGAGCGGGAAGAGCGGGAGAGTCTCTCTGCTCGGCGCGGTCACGCGGTCACCGTACGGCCCGCCGCCGCTACTCGCCTGCCGAATCCCGCACGCCCGGGGGGCGCAGCACCGCCGACGCGTCCGTGACGCGCAGGGCGCGCTCGGTGAACCGGAACACCGCCGCCGGTCGGCCGCCCGCCGGACCGGGCGCGGCCGTCTCCCCGGTGGCGGCCAGGACGCCGCGGCGGGTCAGCACGCGCTGCAGGTTGGTGGCCGACACCGGGTGCCCGAGCGCGGCCACGTAGAGGTCGCGCAGCGCCGAGACGGTGAACTCGCGGGGCGCGAGCGCGAACCCGAGGTTGGTGTAGGAGAGCTTGGCGCGCAGGCGTTCCCGGGCGTCGTCGACGATCTCCGCGTGGTCGAACGCGGTCGCGGGGAGCCGGTCGACGGGATGCCAGGCGGTGTCCGGGGGCACGGCGGGATCGACGTCGGACGGGACGAGGCCGAGGAACGCGGTCGCGACCAGCCGCACACCCGGGACCCGGTGCGGCGCACTGAACACGCCGAGCTGCTCGACGTGGGTGACACCGCGGACGTCGACCTTCTCGGCCAGCTGACGGCGGACCGACTCCTCGACGTCCTCGTCGGCGCCCAACGCCCCGCCGGGCAGCGCCCAGCGGCCGCGGTCGGGGTCCATGCCGCGCTGCCAGAGCAGCACCTGCAGCTCGTCCGCCCGGACCTGCAGCACGGCCGCGAGCACCTCGTGACCTGTGGCGGCGGGCATGGGCCGCATCGTAGGGGTGCGGGTGCCGACGGTCCCCGACGCGGCCTCGAGGTTACGAACAGGTGAGTTCCAGGTCACGTGAACGGTGTCGTGGTGGCCGTGCCGGTGCTACGATCCCCCTGTTTTCGACCAACAGGCGAAAACACCCGGACAGAGGACGAGCCATCATGACGGTGACGGCGGACGTGCAGCAGGGGGCAGGGAGCGGCGCGGACGTGCCGTTCCCCGGATGGGCCGACGAGGTGCGCGCGCTGGCGAAGAAGCGCGGTGCCGTGCTGCTGGCGCACAACTACCAGCTCCCGGCGATCCAGGACGTCGCGGACTTCGTGGGGGACTCGCTCGCCCTGTCCCGGATCGCCGCCGAGGTCGAGGCGGACACCATCGTGTTCTGCGGCGTCCACTTCATGGCCGAGACCGCCAAGATCCTCTCGCCCGAGAAGACGGTGCTGATCCCGGACGCCCGCGCCGGCTGCTCGCTGGCCGACTCGATCACCGTCGAGCAGCTGCGGGAGTGGAAGGCCGAGCACCCGGACGCCGTCGTGGTCAGCTACGTCAACACCACCGCCGCGGTCAAGGCCGAGACGGACATCTGCTGCACCTCGTCGAACGCGGTCGAGGTCGTGGCGTCCATCCCGGAGGACCGGGAGGTGCTGTTCCTGCCGGATCAGTTCCTCGGCGCGCACGTCCGCCGGACGCTGGACCGGAAGAACATGCACGTGTGGGCGGGGGAGTGCCACGTCCACGCCGGGATCAACGGCGCCGAGCTGACCCGGCAGGCCGAGACCCACCCCGACGCGGACCTGTTCGTGCACCCGGAGTGCGGCTGCGCGACCTCCGCGCTCTACCTGGCGGGCTCGGGCGCCGTCGCGGCGGACAAGGTCAAGATCCTCTCGACCGGCGGCATGATCGACGCCGCGCGTGCCACGAAGGCGAAGCAGGTTCTGGTGGCGACCGAGGTCGGCATGCTGCACCAGCTCCGCCGGGCCGCGCCGGAGATCGACTTCCAGGCGGTCAACGACCGGGCGAGCTGCGGCTACATGAAGATGATCACGCCGGAGGCGTTGCTGCGCAGCGTCCGCCACGGCACCGACGAGGTGCACGTGGACCCGGAGCTGGCCGCGCGCGGCCGGGCCGCCGTCGAGCGGATGATCGCGATCGGGCAGCCCGGGGGTGGGGAGTGAGCACCTGGGAGGCGTCGGCCGACCTCGTCGTGGTCGGCAGCGGTGTCGCGGGGCTCACCGCCGCGCTCGACGCCGCCGAGGCCGGGCTGCGCGTGGTCGTCGTGACTAAGGACGCGGTGTCCGAGGGCAGCACCCGCTGGGCGCAGGGCGGCGTCGCGGTGGTGCTCGGTGACATCGCGGGCGACACCGTGGAGGCGCACGTCGCCGACACCCTGGCCGCGGGCGGCGGGCTGAACGACGAGGCCGCCGTCCGGGAGATCGTCAGCGCCGGACCCGCTGCGGTGCAACGCCTGCGGGCGCGCGGCGCCCGGTTCGACGCCCGCGGTGCACAGCTGGACCGCACCCGGGAGGGCGGACACTCGGCCTTCCGCGTGGTCCACGCGGGCGGGGACGCGACCGGCGCCGAGATCGAGCGGGCGCTCGTCGCGGCGGCCCGCCGCGAGCGGGGCGGCCCGACCATCCTCACCGGGCACGTCGCCGTCGACGCCGCCAAGGACACCTCGGGCGCGGTCGCCGGCCTGCACGTGCTCGACGACGCGGGCAGGCCCGGCCTGCTCCGCGCGCCCGCCGTCCTGCTCGCCACCGGTGGGTACGGACAGCTCTACGCCAGCACGACCAACCCCGCGACCAGCACCGGGGACGGGGTGGCGCTGGCGCTGCGGGCCGGTGCGGCCGCCGCCGACCTGGAGTTCGTGCAGTTCCACCCGACCGTGCTCTACACGGGCCCGGCCGTCGGTCGCCGCCCGCTGGTCACCGAGGCGGTCCGCGGGGAGGGTGCGGTCCTGCGCGACCGGACCGGCACCCGGTTCATGGTGGGGCAGCACCCGCTGGCCGACCTGGCCCCGCGGGACGTCGTGGCCGCCGCCATCACCCGGCGGATGGCCGAGACCGGTGCGGACTGCATGTACCTCGACGCCACCGAGCTGAGCGGCTTCGCGAGCCGCTTCCCGACGGTGTACGCGTCCTGCCTCGAGGCGGGCGTCGACCCGCTGCGGGAGCCGATCCCGGTCACCCCCGCGGCGCACTACGCCTGCGGCGGCGTGGTCGCCGGTGTCGACGGCCGGACCGCGGTCCGCGGGCTGTACGCGGCGGGCGAGGTGGCTCGGACCGGGCTGCACGGGGCGAACCGGCTGGCGTCGAACTCGCTGCTGGAGGGCCTGGTCGTCGGCGAGCGGGTGGTCCGTGCGGTGCTGGCGGACCGGGACCTGCCGCGGGGTGGCGCGCTCGTCGGGGCCGCGCCCGCGGTGGGGGTCGCGGACCGGGGGGTGGTGCAGCGCGCGATGAGCGCGTTCGCCGCCATCGGGCGGGACGCGGGGGGCCTGGCCACGGCGTCGGACGTGGTGGAGCGGGCCACGCTGCTCGCCACCCCGCTCGACCGGACGGGCGTGGAGGACGCGGCGCTGACCCTGCTCGCGCAGGCGGTCCTCGCGGCGGCCGGCACGCGCCGGGAGAGCCGGGGCTGCCACGTGCGCACCGACTTCCCCGCTCGGGACGACGTCTACCAGCGAGCCTCCCTGGAGATCAGATTGGACGCGGCGGGTCGCCCCGTCGTGGCGACCGAGGCGGTGGCGGCATGACCGCGCTCGCCGCCGGGGTGGGCGGCGCGACCGAGATCGGCGTGCCGGACCCCGAGGACCTGGCCCGCGTGGTGCGGACCGCGCTCGACGAGGACCTGCGCTACGGCCCCGACGCGACGACGGCGGCGACCGTGCCCGCGGACGCCGTCGCCGTGGGGTCCTTCACCCCGCGCGCGGCAGGGGTGCTCGCGGGGATCCCGGTGGCCCGGGCCGTCCTGGATCTCGTGGTGCCGGAGTACACGCTGGTCAGTGAGCTGTCCGACGGGTCGCGGCTGGTCCCGGGGGAGCCGGCGCTCGTCGTCGAGGCGCCGGTGCGGGCGCTGCTCACCGCCGAGCGCACGGCGCTGAACCTGCTGTGTCACCTGTCCGGCGTCGCGACCGCGACCGCGCAGTGGGTGGACGCGGTGGCGGGCACGCGGGCGCGCATCCGGGACACCCGCAAGACCCTGCCCGGGCTGCGGCTGCTCGAGAAGTACGCGGTGCGCTGCGGGGGCGGGGTGAACCACCGGCTCGGCCTCGGGGACGCCATCCTGATCAAGGACAACCACGTCGCGGCCGCGGGCTCGGTCGGCGCCGCCCTGGAGGCCGCGCGCCGGCACGCGCCGGAGCTGCCCTGCGAGGTCGAGGTGGACTCCCTGGAGCAGCTCGACGAGGTGCTCGCGCTGGGCGCCGAGCTCGTCCTGCTGGACAACCTCACCCCGGCGCAGACCGCGGAGGCGGTGCGGCGCAGGGGATCCGCGGCCACGCTGCTGGAGTCCAGCGGCGGGCTCGTCCTGGCGAACGCGCGGGAGTACGCGGAGACGGGCGTGGACTTCCTCTCGGTGGGGGCCCTGACCCATTCGGTCACGGCCCTGGACCTCGGGCTCGATCTCTAAACCGGTGGCGCCGTCGTCGTACGGTGGACACCCGTGAGCACCGACAAGCGGATCCGTGCGGCCATGGCCAACTGCACCAAGGGTGAGGCGACCCGGATGG
This sequence comes from Pseudonocardia sp. WMMC193, assembly GCF_021728735.1. Taxonomy (NCBI): domain Bacteria; kingdom Bacillati; phylum Actinomycetota; class Actinomycetes; order Pseudonocardiales; family Pseudonocardiaceae; genus Pseudonocardia; species Pseudonocardia sp. WMMC193. Next base: position 1,077,808 of record NZ_JAKKDO010000003.1, read on the forward strand.
TCCTGCCCGCGGAGATCCGGGCCCTGGACCTCGACACGCTCGCGGACGTCGTCGGGTGGCGGGACGCGAAGGCCCCGGACAAGGCCGTGCTCCTCGTCCCCGGGGACGAGGAGCCGGTCGGGATCGCCCTGCGGGCGGCGGCCAACCCGGTGGGGGCCACGGCGATGTGCGCCTTGTGCCGCACCACCCACGGCCCCGGCGGCACCTCGCTGTTCAGCGCGCCCCGCGGGCGCGGCGGGGACAGCGTCGGCACCTACGTCTGCAGCGACCTGGGCTGCGCGCGGCACATCACGGTCCAGAAGGCCACGGCGGCGCTGCGCCCGGCGCCGGGCCTGTCGGTGGAGGAGCGGCGCGCGGGTCTGCGGGAGCGGGCGGCCGCGTTCGCCGCCCAGGTGACTGCGCCGAGGTGAGCGCCGAGGTGAGCGCCGAGGTGAGCCTCGGCCCCCTGCGGAGCAGGATCGACCGCGGTGGGGTTCCTCTCGTCACGAGGCCTCAGTAGGGCGCGAGCTGGAGGACGGGGCGTCCCGACACCGCGGCGTCGCGGGCGAAGGCGGCGAGCTCGGAGAGCTGCTCGCCCAGGGCGTCCGGTTCGCCGTGGCCGATGGCCGCCGACCAGCGGGCCATGATCGGCGGTGCGGTGCGGGGCGTCATCTCCGCCAGGACCTCGAGTGCCTCCGCGGGCACCCGGGTGACGATCACGCCGGCGTCCGCCTCGACGGCGAGGAGCCCGGCGGGGGCCCTCGGGTCGTCCGGCTCGGTGTCGGTCAGCGCGGCGTACAGCGCGGCCAGCTCGGTGCGGCGCAAGGGGATCGAGAGGTGCGGGAGGTCGTCGAACTCGCCCGCGGCGATGCCCTCCGCCGCGTCCTCGGCGGCCAGGAACCAGTCACTCATGCCAGGAGCTCCTTCTGCATCGGGGCGGGGAAGCGGACGGTGAACCGGACGTCGCCGAGCAGGGCCTCAAGCCGTCCGGCGGCGGACTCGACCTCGTGTGCCGCTTCGGATCCGACGTCGGTCAGCAGCCGGGTGGCGATCGTCCCGTCCCGGCGCTGGGCCCACCCGCCGACGACGGCCCCGTCCACCCAGATCGTCGGGCCGCCGTTGCCGTTGCGGTCGAAGAGGTGGGGGACGAGCTCGTCGGCGAGGTAGTGGTCGCGCCGCCTCCAGCCCATCGTCGTGGGGTCGAGGCCGGGGAGCAGGGCGACGGAGGGCTGCGGCGCAACGGGTTCGGTGTCGTCGGGGAGCACGTACCCGGCGGTGGTCTCGACGGCGTCCACGTCGGTGAGCGCGGCGGTCGTGGTCGCCACCGTCCAGCCCGCCCACCACCTCAGGTCGTCCCGGGTGGCGGGCCCGAACGCGCGCAGGTAGGCCCGCGCGAGCCCGGCCGCCGCGGTGCGCTTGGGCAGCGGCTCGCCCACACCGCCCGCGATCCAGGAGTCCGCTGCGGCCCACCGGTACTGCCCGTTGATCCAGGTGCCGGTCGGGCGCGCCCGCAGGACCTCGCCGTCGAACCCCATGACGAGCAGCACCCGGCTGTGCAGGGGGGACTCGCCGGGCCCGATCGGCACCGGGGTGGTGAGGTGGGGCAGCCGCAGGCCCACCTCCCGGGCGGGCAGCGGCCCCTCGGCCGCCAGCAGGTCGTGGATCTCGCCGCGCGCCCGCGCGTAGGTGTCCGCGGGATAGCCGCCCGCGGCGAGCTGGGCGGCCAGGTTCCGGTGCTGCACGGCCGCGACGTCCACCGTCGCCGCATGGTGCGCCAGCCGTGCGTGGGTGGGCCCGAACACCCAGAGCGTGCGGCGCATGGCGTGGTGGCGCAGCAGGGTGCGGTCCTCGTAGAGCGCCCGGTCGACCGGGTCCAGGGCAGGGGTGGCCATGCGGGCCGCGGCGCTGAGGTAGACGCTGACGGGGTCGGTCGAGTGCAGGCACACCAGGTCGTCGACCAGCGCGGACAGGTCGTCGGTCCGCGCCGCGGGGCTCAGCCGGTGCCGCGCCGTGAGCCGGGCCCGCCGCTGCGCGGCGTCGATCGGGAGCACGGGGCGATCGTCTCAGGCGGGCAGCGGTGCGGTCCGGCCCGGGCGCACCTGTGGACAACTCGGGCCGTCGGGGCCGCCACGGTGCGGTCGGGGTCGGGGCGGCACGTAGTCTGAGGGCCATGTCCAGCCGGATCCTGAGGCGACTCGACCTGCGCTCCGAACCCCTGCCGCGCCCCGCCGTCCTGCGCGGCATGCTGCCGCGCGCGGAGGTGGACGTCGACGCGGCGCTGGAGGCCGTGCGGCCGATCGTCCATGCGGTCCGGGACCGGGGCGTCGAGGCGGCGCTGGAGGCGACCGAGCGGTTCGACAAGGTCCGCCCGGCCACGGTGCGGGTGCCCGCCGTCGAGCTGGAGAAGGCGCTCGCGGAGCTCGACCCGGCGGTCCGCCGGGCGTTGGAGACCTCGATCGCCCGGGCGCGGAAGGTCCACGAGGAGCAGCGCCGGGCGGACGTCGTCACGCAGGTGGTGCCGGGGGGCACGGTCACCGAGCGGTTCGTGCCCGTGCGCCGGGTCGGGCTCTACGCCCCCGGCGGCCTGGCCGTGTACCCGTCGTCAGTGATCATGAACGTGGTGCCCGCGCAGGCCGCGGGGGTCGAGTCGCTCGTCGTCGCCTCCCCGCCGCAGGCCGAGTTCGGGGGCCTCCCGCACCCCACGATCCTCGCGGCGGCCGCGCTGCTCGGGGTGGACGAGGTGTGGGCGGTCGGCGGCGCCCAGTGCGTCGCGCTGCTGGCCTACGGCGGCACGGATGTCGAGGGTGGCGAGCTCGAGCCGGTCGACATGGTCACCGGTCCCGGCAACATCTACCTCACCGCGGCCAAGCGCATGCTGCGCGGCCTGATCGGGATCGACGCCGAGGCGGGCACCACCGAGATCGCCGTGCTGGCGGACGGCGGGGCGGACCCGGTGCACGTCGCCGCGGACCTCATCTCGCAGGCCGAGCACGATCCGAACGCGGCGTCGGTGCTGGTCACGGACTCGGATGCGCTGGCGGACGCGGTGGACGCCGAGCTGGAGCGCCAGGTCGCGGCGACGAAGCACACCGAGCGGGTGCGCACCGCGCTGTCCGGGCCGCAGTCGGCCACGATCCTGGTGCGGGACGTGGTCGAGGGCGTCGCGGTGGTGGACGCCTACGCCGCCGAGCACCTGGAGATCCAGACGGCGGACGCGCGCGCGGTCGGGGCCCGGGTGCGCAACGCCGGGGCGATCTTCATCGGTCCGTACGCCCCGGTCTCGCTCGGCGACTACTGCGCCGGGTCGAACCACGTGCTGCCCACCGGCGGCTGCGCCCGGCACTCCGGCGGGCTCTCCACCAGCACGTTCCTGCGGGGTGTGCACGTCGTGGAGTACACCGAGGAGGCGCTGCGCGAGGTGGCGGACCAGGTGGTCACCCTCGCCACGGCGGAGGACCTGCCCGCGCACGGCCAGGCGGTCACGGCGAGGTTCGGGTGGGCGGGAGCGAGGCGGTGAACGTGCGACTCGAGGACCTCCCGCTGCGGGAGTCGTTGCGGGGCAAGTCGCCCTACGGCGCCCCGCAGCTGGACGTGCCGGTCCGGCTGAACACCAACGAGAACCCGTACCCGCCGCCTCCGGAGCTGGTCGCGGACGTCGCGGCGGCGTGCGAGGAGGCCGCGCGGGAGCTGCACCGCTACCCGGACCGGGACGCGGTGGCGCTGCGCACCGACCTGGCGGAGTACCTGACGCGCCAGACCGGGGTGCCCCTCGGGGTGGCGAACCTGTGGGCGGCGAACGGGTCGAACGAGATCCTGCAGCAGGTGCTGCAGGCCTTCGGCGGTCCGGGGCGCACCGCGCTGGGCTTCGTGCCGAGCTACTCCATGCACCCGATCATCAGCTCGGGCACGCAGACGGACTGGCTGGAGATGCCGCGCCGGGCGGACTTCTCGATCGACGTCGAGGCGGCGCAGCTCGTGCTCAAGGAGCGCGCGCCGGACGTCACGTTCCTGACCAGCCCCAACAACCCCACCGGCCAGTCGATCGAGCCCGCGGACCTGGCGCTGCTGATCGAGGCGGCGCCGGGGATCGTCGTGGTGGACGAGGCGTACGCCGAGTTCTCCGCGCACCCGTCCGCGACCACGTTGCTGGCCACGCACGGGCACAAGCTGATCGTGTCGCGCACGATGAGCAAGGCGTTCGCTTTCGCGGGCGGGCGGCTCGGCTACCTGGCGGCGGCGCCCGCGGTGGTGGACGCGCTGCAGCTCGTCCGGCTGCCCTACCACCTGTCGGTCCTCACCCAGGCCGCCGCGCGCGCCGCGCTGCGCCACGCCGAGGCCACCCTCGGCTCGGTCGCCCTCCTGGCCGCGGAACGGGACCGGGTCGTGCCCGCGCTGCAGGCACAGGGCCACACCTGCGTCACGAGCGATGCGAACTTCGTGCTGTACGGCCGCTTCGCCGACGCGCCGCGGGCCTGGCGCGCCTACCTGGAGCAGGGGGTGCTGATCCGGGACGTCGGGATCCCCGGCTTCCTGCGGGTCACGATCGGCACGCCCGAGGAGAACGACGCGTTCCTGGCCGCCGCCGCGGCGGTCGTCGCACAAGGAGAACTGGCATGAGCAGGGTCGGGCGCGTCGAGCGCGTCACCAAGGAGTCCAAGGTCCTGGTCGAGATCGACCTGGACGGCACCGGGCAGGTGTCGGTGTCCACCGGCGTCCCGTTCTTCGACCACATGCTGGACGCGTTCGGCAAGCACGGCGCCTTCGACCTCACCGTGCAGGCCGAGGGTGACGTCCACCTCGACGCGCACCACACCGTCGAGGACACCGCGATCGTGCTGGGCCAGGCGCTGCGCCAGGCGCTGGGGGACAAGAAGGGCATCCGCCGCTTCGGCGATGCCTGGATCCCGATGGACGAGGCACTGGCCCAGGCCGTGGTGGACGTCTCGGGCCGCCCGTACACGGTGCACACCGGGGAACCCGAGGTGATGCAGGGGTTCGTCGTCGGCGGGCACTACCCGACGGTGCTGAACCGGCACGTCTTCGAGTCCCTGGCCTTCCACGGCCACCTCGCGCTGCACGTCCGGGTCCTCGACGGTCGGGACCCGCACCACATCACCGAGGCCGAGTTCAAGGCGATCGCCCGCGCCCTGCGCGCCGCCACCGAACCGGACACCCGCATCACCGGCATCCCGAGCACCAAGGGCGCACTCTGACCCACCCCCTCCCCGCGAACGGCGCGTCGGCTCACCAGGTGTGAGCGGGCGCGCCGTTCGCGTGTGGGTCGTGGTTCGGAATCGGTGGGGCGGGCTGGTTTAGGCTGGGGGTGTGTCGCGGATCGTCGTGTTGGACTACGGGTCGGGGAACCTCCGCTCGGCCGAGCGCGCGCTGCGCCGGGTGGGGGCGGACGTCACCGTCACCTCGGACTTCGATGCGGCGTGCGAGGCGGACGGGCTGGTCGTCCCCGGTGTCGGTGCGTTCGCGCACTGCATGGAGGGGCTGAACGCCGTCCGCGGACCGCAGATCATCGGCCGCAGGCTGGCCGGGGGGCGTCCGGTGCTCGGGATCTGCGTCGGGATGCAGGTGCTGTTCGAGCGCGGCGTCGAGTTCGGCGTCGAGGCGGACGGCTGCGGCGAGTGGCCCGGCACGGTCGAGCGGATCAAGGCGGACGTGTTGCCGCACATGGGCTGGAACACCGTGCGCGCCCCGTCGGGCAGCACCCTGTTCGCCGGGCTGGACGCGGACACCCGCTTCTACTTCGTGCACTCCTTCGGCGTGCGGCGCTGGGAGCTCGAGGAGTCCCACGCGATCCGGCCGCCGCTGGTCACCTGGGCGCACCACGGCGAGGACTTCGTCGCGGGCGTCGAGAACGGGGCGTTGTCGGCCACGCAGTTCCACCCCGAGAAGTCCGGGGACGCCGGGGCGCAGCTGCTGCAGAACTGGCTGCGGGACGTCGTCGGGTGACCGACCCGATCCAGCCCGCGGCCCGCAAGCCCGCCGCGAAGCGCAAGCCCGCGGCGCGGAAGAAGCCGGCCGCGAAGCCGCGGACGCGGAAGCGGGCGAGCAGCCGCAAGCGCGCCTCCACCGCGAGCACCGCGGGCGCGGCCGTGGGCACCGCGCTCGCCGCGATCCTCGTCGCCGCCCTCGCCGACCTGCCCTGGTGGGGCTGGGTGTTGCTCGCGGTGGTCGTCGCCGTGGCGATCGTGGGCTACCTCGTGGCGAAGGCCCGGGCCCGCGCCGCCGAGCCGCAGGATCCGCCCTCCGAGTGACCTGCGGTCAGCTCGCCTCGTGCGGTCGCACCGAGACGAGCGTGCCGTCCGGGCGGGCTTCGAGGTACCCGGACTCGCTGAACCGGTTGTTCGCGTAGATCCGGGCCACCGGACCGTTCTCCTCCGCCTCCAGGTTCACGTACACCGTGTCGGCTTCGGCGACCCGCAGCGTCTCGGGCGCCCCGGCGATGAGCGGCATCAGGATCTCCGGGCTGAAGGCGGCCAGGTCGATCAGCGGCTGGTCCGCCTTCCGGGACTCGGGCTCGTCCGGCCCGTCGAGCCCACCCTGGTAGTGCCACCGCTGCCCGCGCGCCGGGTTGCCGGCGACGGGGGTGGTCAGCACCGCGTACCCGGGGTAGACGACCGCGTCGGAGACGACGGTGGTGCCGATCTGCTCCCGGACGTCCGACACGAACCGGGCCCAGCCCTGCGGGGTGTGCAGACCCTCCAGCTGCACCACCCGCGGCGCGACGGCCGCGACCGGGCCGCCCTGGGCCGCCACCCGCTCGTCCGTCGCGACCGGGCCGGACGGTGCGGTGGCCCGCCCGATCCCGAACCCGGCACCGAGCACGACGAGGGTCACGGCCAGGCCCACCCAGCGCGCCCGTGCGCGCGGGGGACGGGGCGGTGCGGGCTCGCTGAGCCTCGGGGGATCGGTGAGCTGCAGGTCGTCGACCAGCTCGCGCAGCTCTCCGAGGGTGCGGGCCCGCAGCGCGGCCGCCGTCCGGTCGCGGTGCTCGGTGCCGTCGAGCTGGCCCTCCTCGAAGGCCTTGTCGAGGGCGCGGCACAGGGCGTCGCGGTCGGCGTCACGCGCGCGGGTGCGGGAGCTGGGCACGCGCGGATCGTAGAGGCCGCGCAGGTAGGCTCGACCGGTGAGTTTCACGCTGCTTCCCGCTGTGGACGTCGCCGACGGTCAGGCCGTGCGCCTGGTCCAGGGCGAGGCCGGTACCGAGACCTCGTACGGAGCGCCGCGGGACGCCGCGCTCCAGTGGCAGCGCGACGGCGCGGAGTGGATCCATCTCGTCGACCTCGACGCCGCGTTCGGCAAGGGCTCCAACGCCGCCCTCCTCGCGGACGTCATCGGCGAGCTGGACGTGAAGGTCGAGCTCTCCGGCGGCATCCGGGACGACGAGTCGCTGGCCCGCGCCCTGTCCACCGGCTGCGCCCGGGTGAACCTCGGCACCGCCGCGCTGGAGGACCCCGCCTGGTGTGCCAAGGTGTGCGCCGAGCACGGCGAGAAGATCGCCGTCGGGCTGGACGTGAAGATCTCCGGCGGCGAGCACCGGCTCGCCGCCCGCGGCTGGACCCAGGACGGGGGCGACCTCTGGGAGACCCTGGCGCGCATGGACCGCGACGGGGTCAGCCGCTACATCGTCACCGACGTCTCCCGGGACGGCACGCTGACCGGCCCGAACGTCGAGCTGCTCACGCAGGTCGCGGCGAAGACCCCGGCGCCGGTCATCGCGTCCGGCGGGATCTCCGAGCTCGAGGACCTCACCGCACTCGCCGAGACCGGCGTGATCGAGGGCTCGATCGTCGGCAAGGCGCTCTACGCGGGCCGGTTCACCCTGCCCGAGGCGCTCGCGGCGGTGCGCTAGTGGGCGTCGCGGTCCGCGTGATCCCCTGCCTGGACGTCGACGCAGGCCGGGTCGTGAAGGGCGTCAACTTCCAGGAGCTGCGAGACGCGGGCGACCCGGTCGAGATGGCCGCCGTCTACGACGCCGAGGGCGCGGACGAGCTCACGTTCCTGGACGTCACGGCGTCGTCGGGGGAGCGGGCGACCATGATCGACGTGGTGCGCCGCACGGCCGAGCAGGTCTTCATCCCGCTGACCGTCGGCGGCGGCATCCGCACCCCGGAGGACGTCGACCGGATGCTGCGCGCCGGCGCCGACAAGGTCTCCGTCAACACCGCGGCCATCGCCCGGCCGGAGCTGCTGGGCGAGATGGCGCGCCGGTTCGGCTCGCAGTGCATCGTGCTGTCCGTGGACGCGCGCCGGGTGAAGGACGGCGCGCCGACTCCGTCGACCTTCGAGGTCACCACCCACGGCGGTCGCACGGGCACCGGGATCGACGCCGTGGAGTGGGCGGCGCGGGGCCAGGAGCTGGGCGTGGGGGAGATCCTGCTCAACTCGATGGACGCCGACGGCACCCGCGCGGGCTTCGACCTCGAGCTGATCGAGAAGGTGCGCCGGGTCGTGGACGTGCCGGTGATCGCGTCGGGCGGGGCGGGGGCGCTCGAGCACTTCCCACCCGCGATCCGCGCGGGGGCGGACGCGGTGCTCGCGGCGAGCGTGTTCCACTTCGGACAGCTGCGGATCGGTGAGGTCAAGGACGTGCTGCGCGCGGACCACGTGGAGGTCAGGTGAACCGGGTCGAGAGCTCGGCGTTGGACCCGGCGATCGCGGCCATGCTCAAGCGGAACGCCGACGGGCTGGTCTGTGCCGTGGTGCAGGACGCGGAGACCAAGGACGTCCTGATGGTCGCCTGGATGGACGACGAGGCGCTCCACCGCACGCTGACCACCCGCAAGGGCACGTACTGGTCGCGCAGCCGCGAGGACTACTGGGTCAAGGGCGAGACGTCCGGGCACACCCAGTACGTCCACGACGTGCGGCTCGACTGCGACGGGGACACCCTGCTGGTCCTGGTCGACCAGGAGGGCGCCGCCTGCCACACCGGCGATCGCACCTGCTTCGACGCGGACTCCCTCTTCTGACCTGCATTATGGAACCTTACTGCGAAATGAAGCGCTTCAATTTCGCAGTAAGGTTCCATAATGCGCTTCAGGGGGACATGACCCAGCGGATGCCCGCGGTGATCGCGGTGCCCGCGCCGCGGACGACCGTGGCCTCGGCCAGCGGGAGGTAGGGCAGGCGCAGGGGGAGTCTCGCCCACCTCGGCAGCAGCCCCACCGCGGCCGCCGCGAGCAGGGCGTACGGGGCGCGGGCGGCGAGGGCGAGCGGCGGGTGGAGCAGCAGGAACCGCGCCGCGGACCGGGCCTCCGCCGTGCCCTCCAGCTCCGGGCGGAACCGCTCCAGGCGCTCCGCGAGCGCGGCCTCGGTCTCCGGTGGGTCGAGCACGCCGAGCTCCCGGGCCACGCGGGCGGTGTCGGCGACGTACCCGTCCCGCTCCGCCTGGTCCAGCGGCCGTGAGCCGTACCGCTGGTGCGCGCGCAGGAAGCTGTCGATCTCCGCGACGTGCACCCACTCCAGCAGGTGCGGGTCACCCGCGGAGTAGGGCCGCCCGTCCGGCGCGGTGCCCCGGACGACGGCGTGGACGGACTTGATCCGCTCGATCGTCTCGCGGGCCTCGGCGTCCGGCCCGAACGTGGTGGACGCCAGGAAGTAGCTGGTGCGCGCGAGCCGCCCCCACGGGTCCCCGCGGTACCCGGAGTGGCCCGCCACCCCGGCCATGGCCAGCGGGTGCAGCGACTGCAGCAGCAGCGCGCGGAGCCCGCCGACGAACATCGACGCGTCCCCGTGCACCCGCCGGATCGGCCGGTCCTCGGCGAACCAGCGCGGCCCCGGAGCGTCATGGATCCGCTCCCGCCGCGAGGGCCCCTCGTCCCCGGCCACCTTCTGGAAGACGTCCGCGCCCAGCCGGGCCCGCAACGCCGCGACCTGCTCTCGCACCACCACACCCCCATGATGCGCGGGCCCCCGCACCCCGGCCACTCGTCCTGCGGCGCCCGGCTACTCCAGCAACCCCCTGATGTCCTCCGCGCTCAGCGCCGACCCGAACAGGGCGCCCTCGTCCATCACCCCGCGGAACAGCCCCGCCTTGCGCTCGGCCAGGGCTCGGACCTTCTCCTCGATGGTGTCCCGGGCGATGAGCCTGCGCACGATCACCGGCCGGGTCTGCCCGATGCGGTGGGCCCGGTCGATCGCCTGGGCCTCGACGGCGGGGTTCCACCACGGGTCGAGCAGGAAGCAGTAGTCCGCCTCGGTGAGGTTGAGCCCCGTGCCGCCCGCCTTGAGGCTGATCAGGAACACCGGGTCGGTGCCCTCGGTGAACCCGCGCACCACCCGTCCCCGGTCGCGGGTGCTCCCGTCCAGGTACGCGTACCCGATGCCGGCCCGCTCGAGCCGATCCCGGACGTGCGCGAGGAACCCGGTGAACTGGCTGAACACCAGCGCCCGGTGGCCGCCCGCGACCACCTCGCGCAGCTCCTCGACGAGCACCTCGAGCTTCGCCGCCCCGGCGGACTCGTGCTCCGGGTCGACCAGGCCGGGGTGCAGGCTGAGCCTGCGCAGCAGGGTGAGCGAGCGCAGGATCGTGAACCGGTGCCGGTCCACGTCGGCGACCAGACCCAGCACCTTCTGCCGCTCCCGCTGCAGGTGCCGCTGGTAGAGCCTGCGGTGGGCCGGGTCCAGGTCCACCCACACCGTCTGCTCGGACTTCTCCGGCAGCTCCGCGGCCACCAGCTCCTTGGTGCGGCGCAGCATCAGCGGGCGGACCCGGCGGCGGAGCCGGGCGAGCAGCTCGGCACCGCTCGGCCCGTCCGGCGGGGCGGCGGACCGCTCGATGGGCCGGACCCAGTCCTCGCGGAAGCGGGTGGGGCTCGGGAACAGCCCCGGAGCGGTGATCGAGAGCAGCGACCAGAGCTCCATCAGGGTGTTCTCCATCGGCGTCCCGGTGATCGCCAGCCGGAACCGGGCCGGGGTCCGGCGGGCGCACTGGTACACCTTGGACTGGTGGTTCTTGGCGAACTGCGCCTCGTCGAGCAGCAGACCGGACCACTCGCGCCCGGCGTAGGCCTCGGTGTCGAGCCGGAACAGGGTGGCCGAGGTGACCACCAGGTCCGCGCCGTGCACCACCTCCTCCAGCGACCGGCCCCGAAGGGTGTCGGTCACCGCGACGACGTGCAGCCCGGGGGCGAACCGCGCGGCCTCGGCGGCCCAGTTCGGCACCACGCTGCTCGGCGCCACGATGAGGAACGGCGGCGCGTGCGGCTCCGCTTCGCGCGCGTGGCAGACCACCGCGAGCGACTGGAGCGTCTTCCCCAGCCCCATGTCGTCCGCCAGGATCCCGCCGAGCCCGTGGCGCCACAGGAAGGCCAGCCAGGCGAACCCCTCCCGCTGGTAGGGCCGCAGCTCCGCGCGCAGGCCCGCGGGCGGCGGGACCGGCTGCACACCGCCCGCGGCCAGCAGCCCGCCCACCTGGCGCTGCCACGCCGCCGACTGCTGCTCGACCACCCCGAGCGCGGCGAACTCGGCCCACAGACCGGCGTGGAAGCGGCTGATCCGCAGCGGCCCGGGGCGGTCCTGCAGCGAGCGCGCCTCCTCGATCAGCGCGCGGAGCGCGGCGAGCTCGGGCTTGTCCAGGGCGAAGTACGCACCGTCCGGCAGCAGGAGGTGGGTCTGGCCCACCGACAGCGCCGAGAACACCGACTCGAAGGGCACCTCGCGGCCCTCGACGGTGATCGTGACGCCGAGGTCGAACCAGTCGGTCTCCCCGGGCCGGTCCGCGGTGCCGACCGCGATCCGCAGCGAGTCCCCGGCCTCCCGGTACCCGACGGCCTCCCCGCTGCGCTCGACCACCAGCCCGTCGAGCCCCTCCAGCAGCGGGAGGGTCTCGGTGGTGAACCGCATGGTGTCGAGCCCGGCGCGGTGCTCCGCGCGGGGCACCAGGTCCCGGTCGGCGAGCGCCGCCAGCGCCGCCGCCTCGGCCGCCGCGTCCCGGAAGCCGTGCTCGGGGCGGGCGCCGAGCGGGGTGCGGACCTCGGCACCGTCGATCGTGTACGCCCACTCCCAGTCCACCGCGAGCGCGTGCGCGGCGCCGTAGTCGGCGCGGACCACCAGGGTGGGCCCGGAGATCGCGGGCGGCACGAACGCGCCGTCCGACGAGCCGACCTCGGCGATCGCGCGCAGCCGCGGGTAGAACTCCGCCGTGAACCGCTCCCGGTCCGCGGCCGGGACCTCCAGCGTGCGCCGCTGCAGGACCAGGCCCCGCAGGGTCGACGGTGCGGGCCGGGCCAGCCGGACGAGCTGCACCGGCCAGTCCGCGGGCGCGGCCGACCGCGCGGACACCGGGTCGGTGCACACGACCCCGTGCCCCTCCCGGCCCAGGAACAGCACCGGCACCGCGTCCTCGACGCCGCGCAGGACCGGCCGCAGCGACAGGCCCGCCCCCTGCGCGGTCGCATCGAGCTCCAGGGCGCCCTCCCGGTGGGCGTCCACCCGGCCGAGTGCCTTCCGGGACTGCAGCAGCGGGATCCCCACGGCCTCCGCCTCGTCGAGCAGGGTCCACAGTCGCGGCCCGACGACCGCGAGATCGATCGTCTTGTCCTGCACCGCGTAGTACGAGGCACCGCCGCGGGCGGCCACCCGGGCGAGCGCGGAGAGCTCCTGCAGCAGCCGCACCTGGTCGACGCGGTGGTCCCACCCGAGGTGGGCGGCGCTGTCCAGTCTCGTCCAGGTCAGCCCGCCCGCGACCCACCCGGAACGCCCCGGCCGCCGCAGCCGCGCGAGCAGCTGCCGCTCCGCCCGCCTGCCCGGCGGCGGTGGGCCCACCCCGAGCTCGAGCGCCAGCGGGACGCCCTCGGCGGGGTCCCCCGAGCCGACGAGGGCGTGCAGGTCCCGCTCCCACGACGGCGGGGAGGCCCGCTCGGGCCCGCCCGCCACGTGGTAGGCCAGCGCGGCGGCGTGCAGGCAGTTCGGCGCCGTGTAGCAGTCGCAGGCCCGAAGTCGTACGCCGCGCCACCACCGGGCCGACGCATCAGGTACACGGTGACCCGCCAGGTGCCCGCGCGATCGCGCACGCGCCCGTGCACGGTGAACTCCGCCTCGTCCCACACCGCCTCCAGGACGGTGCCCGCGACCGTGCGCCCCGCCGCGGCGCGCACGGGACCCACGACCTCCTCGATCGTGTCCAGGACCAGGCCCTCGACCAGCACGTGCTCCATGCGCCACCTCCCACGGATCGACCTCGCGAGCGACGCTAGCCCGGTCTGCCGACACTTCCCGGCGGACTGCCCGGGTCGTCCACAGGCCCGCCCAGGGGGCCGGTCAGGTACCCCTGCACCGTCGGCCCGACGGCGGCGACGATCGGCCCGTGCCCGCCGGTCGCCAGCGGCTCGAGCTCGACGACGTACCGGACCAGTCCGATCCCGATCATCTGCGCCGCGACGAGCGCCATCCGCTCGTCGTGCCGGTCCGGCGAGACGGCCCGCACCACGGGCCCGAGGATCGTCGAGGCCACGAACTCCCGCATCATCCGCGCCGCGGCCGGGTGCGAGGCGACGCTGCGCAGCAAGGTGATCAGCGGTCCGCCCGAGGCCAGGTCCCAGACCCGCAGGAACGTGGCGACCAGCCGCTCGCCCACGCCGTCGGGACCACCCGCCACGACCGCCGCGATCAGTGCCGACGGGTCGACGGGGACCTCCAGGGACGCCGTGAACAGCGCGCCCTTGCCGCCGAACCAGTGGTTGACCATGGCGGCGTCCACGCCCGCGCGTTCGGCGATGCGCCGGACCGTCGCGCCGTCGTAGCCCTTCTCGTTGAACTCGAGGCGGGCGGCCTCCAGCAGCGCCGCCCGGGTGTCCTCGCCCGACGTGCGCCTGCCCCGCCGGCGAGTGGTCACGGCCCCATCTTCTCCCGCGGCGCGGGGCGCGCGAGAATGGGGCGCATGACCAGCACCGCGCCTGCGCAGTCCGCACTGGGAGCGGTCTCCCCGACCCGCGACGAGTTCCGTGCCCTCGCCGCGAACCACCGGGTCATCCCGGTGACGCGCCGGCTGCTCGCCGACGACGAGACCCCGGTCGGGGTGTACCGCAAGCTCGCGGGGGGCCGCTCCGGCACCTTCCTCTTCGAGTCGGCGGAGAACGGGCGCTCCTGGTCGCGGTGGTCGTTCGTGGGGGCGCGCTCGGCCGCGAGCCTCACCACGGTCGACGGGGAGATCCACTGGACGGGCGAGGTGCCCGAGCACCTGCCCACCGACGGAGACGTGCTCGACGCCGTCCGCGAGATCGTCGAGGAGCTGCGCAGCGAGCAGCTGCCCGGCATGCCGCCGCTCACCGGCGGGCTGGTCGGCTACCTGGGGTACGACGTCGTCCGGCGGATCGAGCGGATCGGCTCGGCCGAGAACCCGCCGGTGGACGACCTGGCGCTGCCCGAGCTCGTCCTGCTGCTGGCCACGGACCTGGCCGCCGTGGACCACCACGAGGGCACGATCACGCTGATCGCCAACGCGATCAACTGGGACGCCACCGACGAGCGGGTCGACGAGGCCTACGACGACGCCGTCGCCCGGCTGGACCGCATGACCGCCGAGCTGGCGGCGCCCGCGCCGTCCACGGTCGCGGTGTTCAGCTCGGCCGCGCCCGACTTCGTGCGCAAGCGGACCCAGGCCGAGCACTTCGCCGCCGTCGAGGTCGCCAAGGAGCAGATCCGGGCGGGCGAGGCCTTCCAGATCGTGGTGTCCCAGCGGTTCGAGATGGACTGCCCGGCCGACCCGCTCGACGTCTACCGCGTGCTCCGGACCACCAACCCGAGCCCGTACATGTACCTGCTCAGCCTGTCCGACGCGTCCGGCGGGGCACCCTTCACCATCGTCGGGTCGAGCCCCGAGGCGCTGGTCACGGTGGTCGACGGGCAAGCGACCACACATCCCATCGCGGGCACCCGCTGGCGCGGCGCGACCGAGGAGGAGGACGAGCTCCTCGAGAAGGACCTGCGCCACGACGAGAAGGAGCGCTCCGAGCACGTGATGCTCGTGGACCTGGGGCGCAACGACCTCGGACGGGTCTGCGAGCCGGGCACGGTGAAGGTGCGGAACTTCTTCTCCGTCGAGCGCTACAGCCACGTGATGCATCTGGTGTCGACCGTGACCGGGAGGCTGCGCGCCGACTGCAACGCCGTCGACGCGGTGCTGTCCTGCTTCCCGGCGGGGACCCTGTCCGGTGCCCCCAAGGTGCGCGCCATGCAGGTGATCGACGAGCTGGAGCCCACCCGTCGCGGCCTCTACGGCGGGATCGTCGGGTACCTGGACTTCGCGGGCAACGCCGACACCGCCATCGCCATCCGGACCGCGCTGGTCCGCGAGGGGCGGGCGTACGTGCAGGCGGGCGGCGGGATCGTCGCCGACAGCGATCCGCAGGCCGAGGACGACGAGTGCCTGAACAAGGCCCGCGCGGTGCTGTCCGCGGTGGCCACCGCCGTGACCCTCCGCCGGCCCGCCGACGCGACCTCGCCGACACCGTGACCCGGGGCAGGCTGTTCGGGCTGGTCGCGCTCGCGCTGCTGCTCGGCGCGGGCGGGTTGTGGGGCTCCACGAGGCTGGACTGGGCGTCCACCACGGTGCAGGTCACCGGGCACGGCGCGGTGGGGGACGTCCCGTTGGCCGTGACCGGGGCGCAGGTCGCGCCGGTGCTCGTCGGGCTCGCCGTGGTCGCGGTGGCCGGCGTGGCGGCGGCGATCGCGCTGTCCGGCATCGCGCGCCGGGTCCTCGGGGTGATCGTCGCCGCGGCGGGCGTGGGCGGGGTGGTGCTCGCCGTGTCGGCGTGGGTGGACCCGCCGAGCGCGGACGAGATCCCCCGGCTCGTCGGCAGCGCCGCGGGTGGTGCCGCCGCGGCGCCCGGGGCCACCGTGGCGACCACCGCGGCACCCCTGCTCGCGGTCGCGGGGGGCCTCCTCGTCGTCGCCGGCGGGGTACTGCTCCTCCTGGCGGACAAGAGGTTGCCGCGAATGGGGGCCCGGTACGACGCCCCGGGGACGAGTCGCCCGGTCGATCCCGAACGCACCGCGTGGGACGAGCTGGACTCCGGCGTGGACCCGACCACCGAGGGTGCGTTCTCCCGCTCGGACCGGGCTGATTAGAGTGCCTCAGCAACGCCCGACAGGCACGGACTCGGAGGGGAGCCGACCGGTGAGTGTGCTCGACTCCATCGTGGACGGTGTGCGCGAGGATCTCGCGGTCCGTGAGGCCGCGGTCGACTTCGCGGAGATCAAGCGTCGCGCCGCCGCGGCGGCCCCGCCCAAGGACGTCATGGCCGCCATGAAGGAGCCGGGCGTCGGGGTGATCGCGGAGGTAAAGCGGCGCAGCCCGTCGAAGGGCGCGTTGGCGACCATCCCGGATCCCGCCGTGCTCGCGAAGGCCTACGCGGACAACGGTGCGCGAGTGATCTCCGTGCTGACCGAGCAGCGCCGCTTCGGTGGCTCGCTGGACGACCTGGCCGCCGTCCGCGCCGCCGTGGACGTCTGCGTGCTGCGCAAGGACTTCATCGTCACGCCCTACCAGGTGCACGAGGCCCGCGCGTACGGCGCCGACCTCGTCCTGCTGATCGTGGCGGCGCTGGAGCAGCCCGTCCTGGAGTCGCTGCTCGACCGGGTGGAGTCCCTCGGGATGACCGCGCTGGTCGAGGTGCACACCGAGGAGGAGGCGGACCGCGCGCTGGAGGCGGGCGCGAAGCTCATCGGGGTCAACGCGCGCAACCTGCACACCCTCGAGGTGGACCGCGGCGTGTTCGGGCGGATGGCCCCCGGCCTGCCCAACGACGTCCTGCGGGTCGCCGAGTCCGGCGTCCGCGGCCCCGGCGACCTGCTGACCTACGCGGGCTGGGGAGCGGACGCGGTGCTGGTCGGCGAGGGTCTGGTGACCAGCGGGGACCCCGGCGCGGCGGTGCGGGCCCTGGTGGCTGCGGGCTTCCATCCGTCGTGTTCCAGAATGGTGCGGTGACTGTTCAGGCATCTGCGGGCATCGAGACCCCCTCGGGACATGAACCCGACGAGCGCGGCCATTTCGGCCGGTACGGGGGTCGGTGGGTGCCCGAGGCGCTGGTCGCAGCCCTCGACGAGCTGGAGGCGGCCTACGAGAAGGCCCGCCACGACCCGGAGTTCCTCACCGAGCTGGACCGGCTGCAGCGGGACTACGTCGGCAGGCCCTCGCCGCTGACGGACGTGCCGAAGCTCTCGCAGTACGCGGGCGGGGCGCGGATCCTGCTCAAGCGCGAGGACCTCAACCACACCGGCTCGCACAAGATCAACAATGTGCTGGGCCAGGCACTGCTCACCAAGCGCATGGGCAAGAAGCGGGTCATCGCCGAGACGGGTGCCGGCCAGCACGGCGTCGCGACGGCCACCGCGTGCGCGCTGCTGGACCTGGAGTGCGTCGTCTACATGGGCGAGGTCGACACCCGCAGGCAGGCGCTGAACGTGGCCCGCATGCGGCTGCTGGGCGCCACCGTGGTCCCGGTCAAGACCGGCTCGCGCACGCTCAAGGACGCCATCAACGAGGCGTTGCGGGACTGGGTCACGAACGTCTCCGAGACGCACTACGTGCTCGGCACGGTCGCCGGGCCGCACCCGTTCCCGCAGATGGTGCGGGACTTCCACCGCATCATCGGCCTGGAGGCGCGCGCCCAGATGCTCGAGCGGTGCGGCAGGCTGCCCACCGCCGTGGCCGCCTGCGTCGGCGGCGGGTCGAACGCGATCGGCATCTTCCACGCCTTCCTCGACGACCCCGGCGTCCGGCTCGTGGGCTTCGAGCCGGGTGGTGACGGCGTCGAGACCGGCAGGCACGGCGCCACCCTGTCCGAGGGGGCGCCGGGTGCGTTGCACGGCGCGATGAGCTACCTCCTGCAGGACGAGGACGGGCAGACCGCCGAGTCGTACTCGATCTCCGCGGGGCTGGACTACCCGGGCGTCGGGCCCGAGCACGCGCTGCTCAAGGACATCGGACGGGCCGAGTACCAGCCGGTCACCGACGCCGAGGCGATGGAGGCGTTCGCGCTGCTCTGCCGCACCGAGGGGATCATCCCGGCGATCGAGTCCGCGCACGCCGTGGCCGGCGCGCTGCGGCTGGGTCAGGAGCTCGGGCCGGACGCGGTCATCCTCGTCAACCTGTCCGGTCGCGGGGACAAGGACGTCGACACCGCCGCGAAGTGGTTCGGCATGATCGGCTCGGACGAGTCCGCCGAGTCGGCGGACGGGACGGCGATCGCCGAGGGCGTCGTGCAGGAGCCTGCCGGGTCGTTCGCGGACGCCGGGAGCGAGACCGAGGGGATCCAGGCGTGAGTGTCGCCGACGTGTTCGCCGCGTGCCGGGCCGAGGGGCGCGCCGCGCTGGTGGGGTACCTGCCCGCCGGCTACCCGACCGTGGACGGGGGGGTGGAGCTGCTCACCGCGATGAGCGAGGGCGGCTGCGACCTGCTCGAGATCGGCGTGCCGTACTCGGACCCGGTGATGGACGGGCCGACCATCCAGGCCGCCGCCGACACGGCGCTGGCCAACGGGTTCCGGCTGCGGGACGTGTTCACCACCGTCGAGCGGGTGACCACGGCGGGTGGGAACTGCGTGGTCATGACGTACTTCAACCCGGTGCTGCGGTACGGCGTGGAGCGGTTCGCCGCGGACCTCGCGGCCGCCGGGGGACTGGGCATGATCACCCCCGACCTCATCCCGGACGAGGCCGACGAGTGGCTCGTCGCGTCCGAGAAGCACGGGCTCTCGCGCACCTTCCTGGTCGCGCCGAGCTCCACCGAGGAGCGGATCGCGTCGACCACGGCGGCCTCGAGCGGCTTCGTCTACGCCACCTCGGTGATGGGGGTGACGGGCGCGCGGGACTCCGTGAACTCCGCCGCCGGGGAGATCGTGGGCCGCACCCGCCCGCACACCGCGCTGCCGATCGGCGTCGGGCTCGGGGTGCGCAACGGGGAGCAGGCGGCGGAGATCGCGGCCTTCGCGGACGCGGTGATCGTGGGCTCGGCCTTCGTGACCGCGGCCGAGCAGGGCGGCGCGGACGCGGTGCGCGCGCTGGCGCGGGAGCTGGCGACGGGCGTGGCGAGCGTGGGTCGGGCCCAGCCGGCCTGATCCTCTCGCACGCCTGTGCAGTGTCGGCGGATGCGCACCTGCGGTTGCAGTGTCGGCGGATCCGCACGGGCCGGTCGGAGCGGTGGTGCGGGCGGGTGCTTTGCAGTGTCGGCGGATGCGCACGGGCCGGCCGGAGCGGTGGTGCGGGCGGGTGCTTTGCAGTGCCTGCGGATCCGCAGCACCGCCGCCGCCGTGCGGATCCGCTGACACTGCAAAGGGGCAGCGAGGGTGGGGTCGTCCGACCGGGACCCCACCACCCCGCGCTACGGTGGGCCTCGTGCTGACGACCAGCGTGCTCGCGTACCTTCCGAGCCCCGACCGGGGGGTCTGGCACCTCGGGCCGATCCCGCTGCGGGCGTACGCGCTCTGCATCATCGCCGGGATCGTCGTGGCGATCTGGTGGGGCGAGAAGCGGTTCGTGGCGCGCGGCGGGCCCGCGGGCACCGTGGTGGACGTCGCGGTGTGGGCGGTGCCGTTCGGCCTGGTGGGCGGCAGGCTCTACCACCTCGCCACGGACTGGCGCACCTACTTCGGCCCCGGCGGGGACCCCGTCGCGGCGCTCAAGATCTGGGAGGGCGGCCTCGGCATCTGGGGCGCCATCGCCCTCGGTGCGGTCGGCGCGTGGATCGGGTGCCGCAGGCGCAGGATCCCGCTGCCGTTCTTCGCCGACGCCGTCGCGCCCGGGATCATCGTCGCGCAGGCGATCGGGCGGCTGGGCAACTACTTCAACCAGGAGCTCTACGGCGGCCCGACCACGCTGCCGTGGGGCCTGGAGATCTACGAGCGGGTGGACCCGGCCACGGGGGCGTCGGACCCGCTCGGGGGCGTCGCGATCGACACGGCGAACCCGATCGCGATCGTGCACCCCACGTTCTTGTACGAGCTGCTCTGGAACCTGCTGGTCGCGGCCGTGATCGTGTGGGCGGACCGGCGCTTCCGGCTCGGCCGCGGGCGCGTCTTCGCGCTGTACGTGGCCGGCTACACGCTCGGCCGGTTCTTCATCGAGATCATGCGCACCGACCCGGCGACGCGGGTGTTCGGCGACATCCGGATCAACGTCGTCGTGTCCGTCGTCGTGTTCGCGCTGGCGGTCGTGTACTTCGTCCTGCGTCGGGGGCCGCGCGAGACGATCCCCGACGAGGCGTTCGCCATGGCGGGCGTGGAGCGGCCGGGGGCGGCCGAGCCGACCGACACACCGGTCGACGAGACGGTGGGGGAGACGGCCGACACGGACCGGTCCCCGTGACCTTCGCCGGTTTCGGCGACGGCGCCGTCGAGTTCTACGACGGCCTGCTCGCCGACAACAGCAAGGCCTACTGGACCGACCAGCGCGAGCTCTACGAGGAGCACGTGAAGGGTCCGATGCAGGCGCTGCTCGCCGAGCTCGAGGTCGAGTTCGGCGCGGGCAAGATCTTCCGCCCGTACCGGGACGTGCGCTTCTCGAAGGACAAGACGCCCTACAAGACCCATTGCGGCGGCTACGCGCACCCGTACTACGTCCAGGTCGGGCCGGAGGGCCTGCTGGCCGCGGCCGGGTACTACGGGATGGCGCCCGACCAGCTCGCCCGCTTCCGCACCGCGGTCGACGACGCCCGCCGCGGCACCGCGCTGGAGAAGATCCTCGCCGCCGCGGAGGAGGCGGGCCTGACGGTCGGGGGCGAGCAGCTCAAGACCCGCCCCAAGGGGACCGACCCCGACCACCCGCGGCTGGACCTCCTCCGCCGCAAGGGCCTGATGGTCTCGCGCCGCTGGGCCCCGGACGACGCGCTGCACGAGCGCACCTGCCTCACCCGCGTCCGCACCGTCTGGCGCGCGGGCACGCCCCTGGCGGAGTGGCTCGCCGACCACGTGGGCCCGAGCGAGCAGCCCCGCCGCTGAATCACGGGCGCTGAGTCACCGCCGCCGGGTCACCAGCGCGTGCACCGCCACACCCACCGACACGCCGACGCAGTCGGCGACGACGTCGAGGATCTCGGCGTCTCGCCCGATGGGCAGCACGTCCTGGAGGACCTCCGAGAGCACGGCGTACCCGCTCAGGCCGAGGACCAGGGGCAGGGGCGGGATCCGCGCCCACCGTCCGGTGGCACCCAACAGGGCGAACACCCCCAGATGGACCAGCTTGTCCACGCCCGGTGCGGCCGTCGGTACCCCGGATGCCGGAAGGAACAGCACCACCAGACTGACCAGCACCGCGAGGGCGAACGACAGACGTCCCACTGTTCGCCTTCCTCCTACCTGATCGTTACAGAGAGCGCGCTACGCTTGTCGCCGTGACTCGTCGCACCAAGATCGTCTGCACCATCGGCCCGGCCACCGCGACGCCCGACCGTATCCGGGAGCTGGTCGTGGCCGGCATGGACGTCGCGCGGCTCAACTTCAGCCACGGCACGCGTGATGACCACAAGCGCGTGTTCCAGATGGTCCGGGACGCCGCCGCGGCCGAGGGCCGCGCGGTCGGCATCCTCGCCGACCTCCAGGGCCCCAAGATCCGCCTCGGCACGTTCGCGGACGGCCCCACCGAGTGGCACACGGGTGAGGAGGTCCGGATCACGGTCGACGACTGTGCCGGCACCCACGACCGGGTCTCCACCACCTACAAGGGCCTGGCGCAGGACGCCCGCGCCGGTGACCGGCTCCTCGTCGACGACGGCAAGGTCGGCCTGCGCGTCATCGACGTCGACGGCTCCGACGTGGTCTGCAAGGTCACCGAGGGCGGTCCGGTCAGCAACAACAAGGGCATCTCGCTGCCCGGCATGAACGTGTCGGTGCCCGCGCTGAGCGAGAAGGACATCGCGGACCTGGAGTTCGCGCTCACGCTGGGCGTGGACGTGATCGCGCTGAGCTTCGTGCGCAGCCCGGCGGACATCGACGGCGTGCACCGGATCATGGAGAAGGTCGGGGTCAAGCTCCCGGTCGTCGCCAAGTTGGAGAAGCCCGAGGCCGTCGACAACCTCGAGGCGATCGTGCTGGCCTTCGACGGGGTGATGGTCGCTCGCGGCGACCTCGGCGTCGAGCTGCCGCTGGAGAACGTGCCGCTGGTGCAGAAGCGGGCGATCCAGATCGCCCGGGAGAACGCGAAGCCGGTCATCGTGGCCACGCAGATGCTCGACTCCATGATCACCAACTCGCGGCCCACCCGCGCCGAGGTCTCCGACGTCGCGAACGCCGTGCTCGACGGGTCGGACGCGGTGATGCTCTCCGGCGAGACCGGCGTGGGCAAGTACCCGATCAAGACGGTCCGCACGATGGCCTCGATCGTCGAGGCCGTCGAGGCGGGCCCGACGACCGTGCCCCCGCTCAACCACGTCCCGCGGACCAAGCGCGGTGTGCTCTCCTACGCGGCGCGGGACATCGGGGAGCGCCTCTCGGCCCGGGCCCTGGTCGCGTTCTCGCAGTCCGGCGACACGGTCCGCAGGCTCGCCCGCCTGCACACCCGGCTGCCGCTGCTGGCCTTCACCCCGGCCGTCGAGGTGCGCAACCAGCTCGCGATGACCTGGGGCGTCGAGACCTTCCTGGTCGAGGCCGTGGACTCCACCGACGCCATGGTGCGCCAGGTCGACCACGCCATGCTGTCCATCGGCCGCTTCCAGCCCGGCGACCTCGTGGTGATCGTCGCGGGCTCGCCGCCCTCGACCGTGGGCTCCACGAACCTGATCCGCGTCCACCGCCTCGGCGAGGAGGACCACGCCTAAGGTGGTGCCATGGGTGATCGATCCTGGGGCTTCCGGACGCGCGCGGTGCACGCCGGGGCGGTTCCCGACGCGGCCCACGGTGCCCGTGCCACCCCGATCTACCAGTCCACGAGCTTCGTCTTCGAGGACACCCAGGACGCCGCGACGCTGTTCGCCCTGCAGAAGTACGGGCTGATCTACAGCCGGATCGGCAACCCGACGGTCGCGGTGCTCGAGGAGCGGATCGCCAGCCTGGACGGCGGGCTGGGCGCGGTGGCGACGGCGTCGGGCCAGTCCGCCGAGTTCCTCACCTTCGCCGCGCTGACCGGGGCGGGGGACCACGGCGTCGCGTCGGCCGCGCTGTACGGCGGCACGGTCACCCAGCTCGACGTGACGCTGCGCCGGTTCGGGGTGGACACCACGTTCGTGCCGGGGACCGACCCCGAGGACTACGCGAAGGCGATCACCGACCGGACGCGGTTCGTGTTCACCGAGGTCGTGTCCAACCCGGGCGGCGAGGTGGCCGACCTGGCGGGGCTGGCGGAGGTCGCGCACGCCGCAGGCGTCCCGCTGGTCGTCGACGCCACGCTGGCCACGCCCTACCTGTGCCGCCCGATCGAGCACGGCGCGGACATCGTGATCCACTCCGCGACGAAGTTCCTCGGCGGGCACGGGACCACGCTCGGCGGCGTGATCGTCGAGTCGGGACGGTTCGACTGGGGCAACGGGCGCTTCCCCACGATGACCGAGCCGGTGCCCTCGTATGGCGGGCTGACCTGGTGGGGGAACTTCGGCGAGTTCGGGTTCCTCACCAAGCTGCGCGCCGAGCAACTGCGCGACGTCGGGCCCACCCTGTCGCCGCACTCGGCGTTCCTGCTGCTCCAGGGCGTGGAGACGCTGCCGTTCCGGATGGCCGCGCACGTCGCGAACGCGCAGCGGGTGGCGGAGTGGCTGGCCGCGGACCCGCGGGTGTCCTACGTCCGCTACGCGGGTCTGCCGGACCACCCGCACCACGACCGGGCCCGGCGGTACCTCCCGGAGGGGCCCGGGGCGGTGTTCGCGTTCGGGGTGCGGGGCGGCCGGGCGGCGGGCGCGCGGTTCATCGAGTCGGTGCAGCTGTGCAGCCACCTCGCGAACGTCGGGGACGCGCGCACGCTCGTCCTGCACCCGGCGTCGACGACCCACCAACAGCTCACCCCGGCCCAGCTGGAACACGCGGGGGTCCCGGAGGACTTGATTCGGATCAGCGTGGGCCTGGAGGACGTCGACGACATCCTCTGGGACCTCGACCAGGCCCTCGGATCGGCACAGGGAGCAACCCGGTGAGCTGGCAGAACCCGACCGCCGTCGAGCGGAAGCGGATCCTCGACGAGACCCGCACGGTCGCGATGGTCGGCGCCTCGCCGAACGCCGCGCGGGCGTCGAACTTCGTGGCGACCTACCTGCTCGACGCGAGTGACTACGAGCTGTGGTTCGTGAACCCGAACGCGACCGAGATCCTCGGCAGGCCGGTCTACCCGAGCCTCGCCGACCTGCCCGGCGTGCCGGACCTCGTCGACACCTTCCGGCGTCCGCAGGACCTGCCCGGCGTGCTCGACGAGGTCCTGGCGCTCGAGGGCGTCAAGACCTGGTGGCTCCAGTTCGGCCTCTGGGACGAGCAGCTGGCCGCCCGCGCGGAGGCCGCGGGGATCACCGTCGTGATGGACAAGTGCCTGAAGGTCGAGCACGCCCGGTTCGCGGGCGGCCTGCACCTCGCGGGCTTCGACACCGGCGTGATCAGCTCACGCCGCCGGGTCTAGAACGGCCTAGCCGAACAGCAGTCGCTGCAGCACGAGGGTGAGCAGCCGCAGCACCCAGAACGCGGGCGCGGCCAGCAGGAACAGCTTCCACAGCTCCGGCCACCCGCGCCGCTGGGCCGCCTTCCAGGTCGGCCACGCGGCGAGGACACAGCAGATCAGGATCCACCCGGTGTGGAGCAGGAGGAAGGTCGAGTCGCCGGGGGCGATGACGACCTGCAGCGCGAACGCGACGACGCCCCAGCCGAGCGCGCCGAACAGCGCGCGGTAGTACGGGATCGCGACGGCGGGTGCCTCTTTCTCCACGTCGCTCAGCGTATCGGGGCGGGCCCGTACGTCAGCCGGCGGAGCAGGACCTCCGCAGGCCCGCGGCGGTCCACTCGGTCCAGGGCGATGCCCACCGCGAGCCCCGCCCCCCAGACCCCGACGGCGAGCAGCGCCGCCTGCGCCACGCTCAGGTCCGCCCCGAACCCGAGCGTCCATGCAGGCAGGAGCGCCACCCACACCACGGACTGCCCGAGGTAGCAGGACAGCGACCGACGCCCGGCCGCGAGCAGCGGGCGGGGTGCCCATCGGGTCGCGACCAGCGCGAACACCGCCGCGTACCCGAGCCCGCCCGCGAGCCCGCCCAGCCCGTGCAGCACCCCCGCGAGCAGCGTCGCCACGCCGGCCGGGGCCCACCAGCCCGCCGCCACGAGCGCCAATGGAACCCCGGCGGCCACCGCCACGGCGAGCCCGAGGACCGCGGCCCACCCCAGCACCCGGCGGTGCCGTTCGGGCTCCTCGAGCAGTCGCCGCCGCCCCAGCAGCGCGCCGAGCGCGACCATCCCCGCGGTGACGAGCGCGGAGTTCACCGTGCCCACCGACCACTCCCCGAGGTGCAGGACGAGCGCGCTGCCCACGTCCGGCGCCGCGATGCTCGGCAGGACCGCCACACCCGTCGAGAACCCGGAGAACGCGCTGGTCAGGGCGGTGAACACGCAGCCGAGCACCGCGATCGTCCCGAGCGTGACGTCGGTCCCGCGCACCACGACCCCGGCCAGTGCGACCAGGAGCAGCCCGTACGCCGCGACGATGTCCCCCGGGAACAGCAGGACCCCGTGGACCGCCCCGATCGCGATCATCCAGCCGCCGCGGCGCCGGAGCAGCGACACCGCGGCCGCGGGCTCCCACCGCCGGGCGGACTGGGTCGCCCCGTACCCGACGAGCAGCGCGAACAGCGGATAGGCCCGCCCGTCGACCAGGACCATCTGCAGGAACGCGACGACCCCGTCCACCCCCGCGAGCCCGGCCGGGTACCCGCGTACCCCGGCGGGCCCGAGCAGGAACAGGTGCACGTTCGCGAGCGCGATGAGCAGCAGCATCGCCCCGCGGGCGAGATCGGGTGCGATCGCCCGCGCGGCCGACGGAGTACTCACGACCCCGGACCCTACGGCGCGAGACCTCCGCCACCTCAGCGAACGAGGTCGGGGCGCGGGGACTAGCCTCACGGCGTGTCCACTCCTGTCACCGTCACTGTCACCGGAGCCGCTGGCCAGATCGGTTACGCGTTGCTCTTCCGGATCGCCTCCGGGCAGCTCCTGGGGTCCGACACCCCGGTGAAGCTGAACCTGCTGGAGATCCCCCAGGCCGTCAAGGCGGCCGAGGGCACCGCGATGGAGCTGAGCGACGGGGCGTTCCCGCTGCTCGCGGGCGTCGAGATCTTCGACGACGCGACCAAGGCCTTCGACGGCGTCAACGTCGCCCTGCTCGTCGGCGCGCGCCCGCGCACCAAGGGCATGGAGCGCGGCGACCTGCTCGAGGCCAACGGCGGGATCTTCGCCCCGCAGGGCAAGGCGATCAACGCGGGCGCCGCGGACGACGTCAAGGTCCTCGTCGTCGGCAACCCGGCCAACACCAACGCCCTGATCGCCCAGTCCGCCGCGCCGGACGTCCCGGCCGAGCGCTTCACCGCGATGACCCGCCTCGACCACAACCGCGCCCTCGCGCAGCTGTCGCAGAAGCTGGGCGTGCCGGTGTCGGAGATCAAGAAGCTCACGATCTGGGGCAACCACTCCGCCACCCAGTACCCCGACCTCTTCCACGCCGAGGTCGGCGGCAAGATCGCCGCCGAGCAGGTCGAGGAGTCCTGGCTGAAGGACACCTTCATCCCGACCGTCGCCAAGCGCGGCGCCGCGATCATCGAGGCGCGGGGCGCGTCGAGCGCCGCGTCGGCCGCCTCGGCCGCCATCGACCACGTGTACACCTGGGTCAACGGCACCGCCGAGGGCGACTGGACCTCGATGGCCGTCCCGTCGGACGGCAGCTACGGCGTGGCCGAGGGGATCATCTCCTCCTTCCCGGTCACCACCAAGGACGGCAAGTACGAGATCGTCCAGGGCCTGGAGATCGACGCCTTCTCCCGCGAGAAGATCGACGCCTCCGTCGCCGAGCTGGTCGAGGAGCGCGAGGCGGTCAAGGGCCTCGGCCTGATCTGAGCCCCCGTGAGTGGCGATGGTCGCCATGGCGACCATCGCCACTCACGGTTCAGAGGCGCGCACCGGTCTCGGGATCGAACAGGTGCACCCGGTCGAGGTCGGGTGCCAGGTGCACCACGTCGCCGCGGGCGGGCGGGTCGCGCGGGTCGGTCCTGGCCACGATCGTGCGGCCCTCGGCGGTGCCGTAGAGGTACGCGTCGGAGCCCAGCTCCTCGACGACCTCCACCCGCACCGCCAGCCCCGTGCCGGCGGGGACCGCCCGCAGGTCCTCCGGGCGGACCCCCACCAGCACCGACGGCCCCGGCGCCGGGATCCCGGGGATCGTCCTGGGCGCGCCGAAGGCCACCGAGCCGTCCACCACCGGCAGCTCGGCGAGGTTCATCGCGGGGCTGCCGATGAAGCCGGCCACGAAGGCGTTGGCGGGTCGGTCGTAGAGCTCGCGCGGGGCGGCCACCTGCTGCAGCACGCCCTTGTCGAGCACCGCCACCCGGTCGCCCATGGTCATCGCCTCGACCTGGTCGTGGGTGACGTACACCGTGGTCACCGCGAGCCGCCGCTGCAGCGAGGCGATCTGCGTGCGGGTCGAGACCCGCAGCTTCGCGTCGAGGTTGGACAGCGGCTCGTCCATGCAGAAGACGCTGGGCTCGCGCACGATCGCGCGGCCCATCGCGACCCGCTGGCGCTGTCCGCCGGACAGGGCGCGCGGCTTCCGGTCCAGGTACTCGGTGAGGTCCAGGATCCGCGCGGCCTCGGCGATGCGCGTGGCGATCTCGGCCTTGGAGCGCTTCGCGATGGTGAGGGCGAAGCCCATGTTCTCGGCGACCGTCATGTGCGGGTAGAGCGCGTAGTTCTGGAACACCATGGCGATGTCCCGGTCCTTCGGCCGCACGTCGGTGACGTCCCGGTCGCCGATCCGGATGCGGCCCCCGTCGACGTCCTCGAGCCCGGCCAGCATCCGCAGCGACGTCGACTTCCCGCAGCCCGACGGCCCGACGAGCACGAGGAACTCGCCGTCGCCGACCTCCAGGTCGAGCGCGTCGACCGCGGGCCGGTCGGCACCGGGGTAGACCCGGGTGGCTCCGGCGAAGGTGACCGCGGCCATCAGATGTTCGGCCGCACGTCGTCGGTGTAGATGCCCTGCAGCGTGGTCTTCAGGGTCGCCATCTCCGCCGCGACGTCCGCGCGCCGGGTCAGGATGTTCGCGGCGGCCTTGGCGATCTCCTGGTCGGCACCCGGCAGGAACACCCGGGCCCGGTCCTGCACCCGGGTGACTGCGAGCTGGTCGATCGCGATCCGGCGCTGCGGCGCGGTGGCGACCAGCGAGGAGATGTCCGCCGAGGTCCGCACGGGCATGTAGCCGGTGGCCTCGGACATCCGGACGGTGTTCTCCGGTGTCGTCAGGAACCGGATGAAGGTGGCGGCCGCGAGCTGCCGCTCGGGGGTGATGGCCGCCGGGATGCCGACGCCGGCCCCACCGGTCGGGCAGACCGGCCCGGCCACCGGGCCCCGGGGCAGGAAGCCCGCCCCGACCTCGAACGTCGCGGACTTCAGCAGGGTGACCAGGCTGCCCGTCGAGCCGAGGGTGGAGCTGACCGCGCCTGCGCCCAGGTCGGTGATGCCGTCGGTGCCCGCGACGCCCGCCCAGCCGCCGGTGTAGACCGCGTCCTGCAGGTACTGCAGCGCGGTGATCGTGCCCGGCGCGTCGGTGGTGATGTCCCAGTCCCGGCTCCAGCCGCCGCCCTCGCCCCAGAGGTTGTTCTGGAAGGTCCAGCCCGCGTAGTCCGCCAGCGCCGGGTTCTGGAAGGCCTTCTGCACGCCCGTGCCCGCGGACTGCAGCCGCGGGCCCCACTCGGCGAACTCGGCCCAGGACTCGGGCGCCCGGTCGGGCAGGCCCGCGGCGGACCAGTGGGCCTTGTTGTAGTAGAAGAGCGGGGTCGAGCGCGCCCACGGGATCGCCCAGAGGCCGCCCTCGTAGCGGTAGTCGTCGAGGAGGCCCTGGCGGTAGTCGGAGAGGTCCCAGTCCAGCGCCTCGGTCAGTGGCGTGAGGTCCACGATGGACCGCTGCATGTAGTAGCGGAACCACCACACGTCCGACAGCAGGACGACGTCCGGCAGGTTCGCCGCGCCGCCCGCCTGCGCGGTCTGGAAGCGCTGGGCGATCTCCTCGTAGTTCGCGCCCGCGGTCACGAGGTTGACCCGGATCGCGCTCTGCGACCGGTGGAACGCCTCGATGATCTCCTTCGAGACGGGCTCGGAGCCGCCCGGGTTCGACGACCACCACGTGATCTCCGGTGCCGGCGTCACCCCGGTGTAGTCCACGGCCTCCACTGCGGCGCTCCCGCCGCCGCTGGTGGCGGGCCCGGCGCAGGCGGCGAGCGCGGCGGCCACTCCCGCGGCGGACGCGATCGCCAGGAAGCCGCGTCGGTCGAGTGGGTTCATGGGTGTTCCCTTTCAGTCCTTGACCGCGCCCTGGGTCAGGCCGGCGATGATGTGCCGCTGCAGTGCGACGAAGACGAGGAGCACGGGGACGACGACCGCGACGGAGCCGGCCATGAGCTGGCCGTAGGCGGCGGCCCTGTTGTCCACGTTGGCGAGCAGGGTGAGACCGACCGGGAGCGTCATCCGGTCCGGGTTCGAGACGATGACCAGCGGCCAGAGGTAGTCGTTCCACTCGTAGACGATGTTCACGAGTGCGACGGTCGCGATGGTCGGCGCCGAGATCGGCACCACGATCCGCACGAGCCGCCGCCAGTGGCCTGCGCCGTCGATCTCGGCGGCCTCGAGGATGCTCGCGGGCAACGTGCGGAAGTGCTGGCGCAGCAGGAACGTGCCGAACGCCGTGCCGAGGCCGGGCAGGATGATGCCCCAGTAGGTGTCCGTACCGCCCCACTGGTTGACCAGGAGGTAGTTGGGCAGCAGCGAGACCTGCGGCGGCACCATGAGCGTGACCAGGAGCAGCACGAACACGACGTTCCGGCCGGGGACGCGCACGAACACCAGCGCGTAGGCGGTGGCGATGGCGAGCAGCACCTTCAGCCCGGCGCCGATCGCGGTGACGATCGCGGAGTTCACGAACAGCCTGCCGAACGGCACCCGCTCGGCGGCCTCGCGGTAGTGCTCCAGCGTCGGGCTCGCCGGCAGCAGCGCGGGCGCCTGGGTGATGATCTCGGAGTCCGGTTTGATCGAGGTCAGCAGCATCCAGAGCAGCGGGAAGACCACGACGAGCGTGGCGAGCACGATCGGGACGTACGCGGCGCCGGCGCGTCTCACCGGTAGTGCACCTTCCGCTCGAGGAACCGCAGCTGCAGGACCGTGAACAGCACCAGCAGCACGAACAGGACGGTCGAGACGGCCGCGGAGTATCCCGCCCGGTTGTAGCCGCCGAAGGCCTGCAGGTAGGCCTCGTAGATCAGGGTCGTGGTGCCCCGGCCGAGCGGGGTCATGATCCGGATGAGGTCGAACGCCTGCAGGGTGTTCAGCACGCTCGTGATGAACAGGAAGAACGTCGTGGGGGAGAGCAGCGGCAGCACGACGCTGCGGAACGTGCACCACGGGCCCGCGCCGTCGAGCGCGGCGGCCTCCAGGAGGTCCCGGGGGACGGTCTGCAGGCCCGCGAGGTAGATCACCGCCGCGTAGCCCATGTTCTTCCAGATGGAGACGATGCAGAGCATCACCAGGCTGAGCGTGGGGTCGTTGAACCAGTCCGGCGAGCTCCCGCCGAGGGCGCGCACCACGGCGCCCAGCACGCCGATCGTCGGGTCGAAGATGAACAGCCACACCAGCCCGACGCCCACCCCGGAGAGCACGTACGGCGCGAACACCGCGGCCCTGGCCGGCCCCGCCCCGCGGACCCGCCGGTCCAACGCGAGGGCGATCAGCAGGCCGAGCAGCATCGACCCGCCCACCGTGACGACGGTGAACACCAGGGTGGTGCGCAGGATCTCCCAGGACCCGGGCGAGGTGAAGAACCGGACGTAGTTGTCCAGTCCCACCGACCGGGCCGTCGGGGAGCCGAGGGTCCAGTCGAGCGTCGAGTACTGGAGGTTGGCGACGAGCGGCCAGTAGGTGAACAGCCCGATCAGCGCCAGGTTCGGGAGCGCCAGGGCGAGGAAGACCAGGGCGTCCCGCCGCTCACGGCCGCCGAAGCGGCGCCGGCGCCGGGCGACCGGTGGTGGGGCCTCGGGGGGCGCACCGAGCGTCGTCAACAGGGCTGACCTCGCAGAGAGAGACCGGGGACGGCCGCGGATCCGCGGCCGTCCGGACTCTGACAAGCCCAGATGACCGTCCGGTGATCACCGGACGTCGACACCCCGAACGGGGGTCGCACGAGCGGGGCCCACTCGCAACGAACGGCGCGTTCGCTCACATCTGGTGAGCGAACGCGCCGTTCGTGTGTCGGGTCCTACTCCTCCAGGACCGCGATGGCGAAGGACTCGCCGGGCAGGGTGATCTCCGCGCCCTCGGAGCTCGTGGGCTCGCTGGCCAGCAGGATCCGGGTGACGGTGGCCGCCAGGTCCAGGGCCACCTCCTCGGAGCCGAGGTTGACCAGGACCCGCAGCCGCCCGCGGTGGATCACCAGGGTGCGCGCCTCGGGGTGGACGTCGACCGCGACCTCGTCGAGCCACGGGTCGGAGAGCTCCGGCCACGCCTTGCGCAGCGCGATGAGCTCCTTGTACATCGCGAGCAGGGTCGAGTGGGGCTCCTGCTCCTGCTCGGTCCAGTCCAGCTTCGAGTCGAGGAAGGTGGACTCGGCGTTGGGGTCGGGAACCTCGACGTCCCCCCAGCCGTGTTCGGCGAACTCGCTGGTCCGACCCGTGCGCACGGCCTCGCGCAGGCCGGGGTCGGGGAAGTACGAGAAGAACTGCCACGGCGTGCGGGCGCCCCACTCCTCACCCATGAACAGCATCGGGGTGAACGGGGAGGTGAACAGGATCGCCGCGCCGCAGGCCAGGATGCCGGGGGAGACCACCTGCGTGAGCCGGTCGCCGGTGGCGCGGTTGCCGATCTGGTCGTGGTTCTGCAGGTAGGTGACGAAGCGGTGCCCGGGGATGCGCACGGTGTCGACGGGCGCGCCGTGCGTCCGCTTCCGGAAGCTCGACCAGGTGCCCTCGTGGAGGAAGCCCCTGGTCAGGACGTGGGCGAGCCCGGCGAGATCGGCCTCGGCGAAGTCGCTGTAGTAGCCCTGGGACTCACCGGTCAGCACGGTGTGGAGGCTGTGGTGGATGTCGTCCGCCCACTGGCCGGTCATGCCGTAGCCGCCGCCGTCCCGCGAGGTGATCATGCGCGGGTCGTTGAGGTCCGACTCCGCGATCAGCGACAGCGGGCGCCCGACGTGCGCCTCCAGCGCGGTCACCTCGGTGGCGAGCTGTTCGAGGACGTGCACGGCGCGGGTGTCCCGCAGCGCGTGGACGGCGTCGATCCGCAGCCCGTCGACGTGGAAGTCCCGCAGCCACATCAGGGCGTTGTCGATGGCGAACCGGCGCACCTCGTCCGACCACGGGCCGTCGAGGTTCAGCGACGGGCCCCAGATGTTGGAGCCCGCGAAGTAGGGGCCGAACCGGTCGAGGTAGGCGCCCGAGGGGCCGAGGTGGTTGTAGACGACGTCGAGGACCACCCCGAGCCCGCGCGCGTGCGCGGCGTCGACGAACCGCTTGAACCCGTCCGGGCCGCCGTAGTTCTCCGTGACCGCGTACCAGCCGACGCCGTCGTACCCCCAGTTCCGGGGCCCGTCGACGGCGTTGAGCGGCAGCAGCTCGACCATGTCGATCCCGAGCGCGACGAGGTGGTCCAGCTTCTCGATCGCCGAGTCGAACGTGCCCTCGTCGGTGAAGGTGCCGATGTGGCACTCGTAGAGCACGCTCCCGGCGAGCGTCCGGCCCGTCCAGGCCTGGTCGGTCCACCAGAAGGCGGCCTGGTCGTAGCGCCGCGAGGCGGCATGGACACCGCCGGGCTGCCACAGGGAGCGGGGGTCCGGGAGCGGGGTGGGATCGTCGCCGACGAGGAACGCGTAGGCCGACCCGGGGCCGTTGTCCTGGACGTCCGCGTGCCACCACCCGCCCGCCGCGCGCCGCATCGGGTACGTGTCCCCGTCGACCACGACCCGGACCGTGTCCTTCTCCGGCGCCCACACCGCGTACTCAGCCACGGGGGAATCCTGCCGAATCCGACGCCGACACGCCCGCCCGGGGCGGTCACGTCACGTCACGGGGCGGGTCCGGATGCGCGAGGGTCGGGACCACCGGCCGGTCGGGGGGCACGGAGTCGGCCGGTGGTCCCGGCAACGAGGTACCGGAGGGTGGGGGGATACCCGGTCCTTGCGCGTTGCGGCCTCGACTGTAGAAAGCCTGCGGGCCTTCGTAATCGGCCGTTCAGCCGTATTTCCTCACAGATTTCCCGCAGCCGAAGTATTACGTTTCCCGAACTACTTCGCGGGGCTGAGTCCCAGGTCGTGACCCATGCCGTGCTCGTCCCGGGCGCGGTCCTGCAATTGTCGCGCCACGCCGCCGAGAATGCGGTCCACCGCCGCGCCGGTCGCCGGGTCGTAGCCCGCGGACCCTGTGGCGACGTCCCGGGCGAACACCGCGGACAGCCTCCCGACGAGCGCGCGCCCCTGCGGGGTGAGCGCCACGAGGACGCTGCGCCGGTCCCGCGGGTTGGCCTGGCGGACCACGTGGCCCGCCAGCTCGAGCCGGTCCAGCTGGGCCGTCACCGTCGCCGGGGTGACGCCGACCCGGCGGGCCAACGCCGTCGGGCGCTGCGGCCCGTCGTGCAGCAGGGTCACCAGGATCGTGGTCTCCGGGACCCCGAGCCGCAGCAGGCGGGCCGCCGTCTGCCGGTAGGCGTCCG
Source organism: Pseudonocardia sp. WMMC193 (assembly GCF_021728735.1). Lineage (NCBI taxonomy): Bacteria > Bacillati > Actinomycetota > Actinomycetes > Pseudonocardiales > Pseudonocardiaceae > Pseudonocardia > Pseudonocardia sp. WMMC193. The sequence goes on from NZ_JAKKDO010000003.1 coordinate 1,111,650, forward strand.
AGGCGGCCACCAGGTCCCTCAGTCGTTCTGCGAGCGCTCCGTCCACGCGTCCGTCCGCGCCACCGTTCACTGTGCTCCTTCGTCGTTCCCCGGATCGCGGGGGGCGGACTCGATGATCTTTGGTTCGATCGTCGAGATATCCGCTCTGTCAAACGTCTCGGGTTACCGAGAGGTTCCGACCGTGAGCAGCGTCATGCGCACCGTGTTGCGCGATGCGATGTGAAGATCAGTGCGGCGTGGGTGTGGGTGTGCGCGAGCCCTCCGGTGCGCGCCGGACGAACATCGCGAGCAGGATCGCGACCACGGAGATCGCGGCGCCGACGAGGAAGGCGGTGTGCACGCCCGTCGCGAGGGCCGAGACGCCGTCGGCACCCGTGCTCGCCGCACCGGCGGTCCCGACCGACATCAGCGTGACGAACAGGGCGGTGCCCGCGGCTCCCGCGACCTGCTGCAGCGTGGTGACGATCGCGCTGCCGTGCGAGTACAGGTGCACCGGCAGCGAGCCCAAGGCCGAGGTCATCAGCGGGGTGAGCAGGAACCCCAGTCCGGCGGTGAGCGTCAGGTGCATCGCGATGACCAGGCCGACCGGGCTGGTGGCGTCCAGCGTGGTCATCCACCAGAGCGCCGCGCTCGCGACGATCGCGCCCGGCAGGACGAGCGGTCGCGGGCCGAAGCGGTCGAACAGTCCGCCGACGATCGGTGCGAGCACACCCATCAGGGCGCCGCCCGGCAGCAGGGCCAGGCCGGCGTCGAGCGTGGAGAGGCCGAGCACGGACTGCAGGTAGATCGGCAGCAGGATCAGGGTGCCGAACAGCGCGGTGAAGCTGACCACGACCATCGCGACGGCCAGCGAGAACGCCGGGCTGCGGAAGGCGCGCAGGTCGAGCAGGACGCGCGGCGTCTCGCGCAGGGCGATCTGGCGCAGCACGAACGCGACCAGCGAGACCGTGCCGACGGTCAGCGGGATCCACAGCGGGACGGGTGCGTGTCCCTCGGCGGCCTCGCCGATCCCGGCCAGGCCGTAGACGAGTGCGCCGAAGCCGAGCGCCGACAGGACGATCGACAGGACGTCCACCTGCACGGGGCGGGTCTCGGTGACGTTGCGGACCCACAGGGCGCCCAGCGCCATCGACAGCAGGGCGATCGGCAGGACCACCAGGAACATCCAGCGCCAGTGCAGCGAGGCCAGCACCAGGCCGGAGATCGTGGGGCCGATGGCGGGGGCCACCGCGATCACGATGGTGATGACGCCGGTCATCCGGCCGCGCCGCTCGGGCTCGACGACCGTCATCACCGTGGTGAACAGCAGCGGCAGCATCACCGCGGTGCCCGAGGCCTGCACGATCCGCCCGACCAGGAGCAGCTCGAAGCCGGGGGCCGCGGCGGCGATCGCCGTGCCCGCCGTGAACAGGCCCATCGCGAGGAAGAAGACCGTGCGCACGCTGAACCGCTGCAACAGCAGCCCGGTCGTCGGGATGACGACGGCCATGGTCAGCATGAACCCGGTGGTGAGCCACTGGGCGCTGCTCGCGGTGATGTCCAGGTCCACCATCAGGGCGGGCAGCGCCACGCCCATGATCGTCTCGTTGAGGATCACCACGAACGCCGAGGCGACCAGGAGCGCGATCACCGGTCCGGTTCGGACGGACGGCGTGGGCGGCGGGGGCGGCGGGGGCGGCACGGACGATTCGAGCGTGCTCACGACACGGTCCTCCTCGATTGACACTCTGCGCTGATTTGGCAGTGAATGCCATCTTGGCACAGAGCGTTAGACTCCCGCCATGAGCACGGAGCACGCGCCGCCGAGCCTGCGCGAACGACGTCGTCGCCAGACCGAGGCCGAGATCTCCGCGGCGGCGCTCGACCTGTTCGAACGGCAGGGGGTCGCCGCCACGACGGCGGAGGACATCGCGCGCGCCGCGGGCATCTCGACCCGCACGTTCTTCCGGTTCTGTGCCACCAAGGAGCAGGCCGTGATGCTCGGCGACGGCGAGCTGGAGGACGACCTGCTGGCCGTCCTCGGCGCACTGACCGACGGCGACGACGCCTACGCCGCGCTCGAGCGGTACTGGGGGGACACCCTGGCCAGGCTGGACCGGGACCCGTCGAGCGGCGCCCGCTTCCTCCGGGTGCGGCGCCTGGTCCTGCACGAGCCGACGGTCCTGGCGACCAGCCTGCGCCTCGACGCGGAACGGACCGACCGCCGCGTCGCCACGCTCGTCGCGAGCACGGGCCGGACGCCGCTGCGGGCGCGCGCGGCGCTGGAGGCGTTCGCCGCCATGGTGCGGCTCACGCTGGAGGAGTGGGTCCGGACCGTCGAGTCCGGCGCCCCCGCAGACCTGCTCGAGGTCTACGCCGAGTGCCGCCGGGCCTTCCGGGAGGCCGTGACGCGGTAAGCGGCGCGTGCCTAGTCGTAGCCCTCCTTCCGCAGCGCGGAGCGGTAGCTCGCGTCCAGGGCCCGGCGAGTGAGCCCGCTCGCGGCGCCCGCCACGCCGCGCGCCAGGGCCTTGGTGGTGCGTCCGCCCCGGGCGGCGACGTGGGCGGCGGCGATCGCGTTCAGGTCCGGCAGTGGGGCGGGCGAGGGCGCCCAGAGCGCCTCGACGGCCCGACTCGGCGCGAGCTCGGCGTCCTCGACGCGGACGACGACCGCGGCCGCGGGCGCCTGGTCCCGCAACGCCATCGAGGCGAGCAGGCCGGGATCGACGCGGACCCGGGCCGTGCCGCGCAGCCGCACGACCTCGCCCCGACCCGGGACCACGGCGAGCAGCGAGACGTCCGGGCAGCTCATCAGGTTGTGCAGGGTGTCCGCCCGTTTGTTGCCCCGCCGCTCGGCGAACGCGACGGTGTGCCCGTCGAGCATGCGGAGCACACCCGGGCCGTCACCCCGGGGGCTGGTGTCGGCGTTCCCGTCGGCGTCTCGCGAGGTCACCACGGCGAACGGTGAGGCCGCGAGGACACCGGCGACACCCGGCGCGGACAGCGGCCCCGACTCGGGGACCGCCGTGAGGGCCGGATCGGGCGGCGCCGAGGGCGTCGTCCAGAGCTTCGCGCGCAGCACGCAGCGGGCGCAGTGGACGTAGGCCTCGGTGACCTCGATCGGGAGCCGCCCGCCGCGGACCGCACCGGCGATCCCGTTGCACCGGAAGGTCTCGCCGCGGCCGGGGAGCAGGAACAGCATCGACACCCCCGTCCCGGGCGCCGGCGGCTCGGGCAGGGGCAGGGGCAGGGACAGCCGGGTGTCGGATTCGGCGTGGGCGACGCCGGGCTCCCCGCCCACGAGCACCGTGCCACTCCGGGTACCGACGGCCACGACGGGCGCGGCGGCGAAGATCGCGCGGCACCCGTCGTCGAGCACCGCGGTCGACTTGAGGAGCACCGGCCGCGGCGGGGTGCCGATGCGGGCCTCGAGCTCCTCGACGGTGGTCATCAGCTGCATGCCGCCGACGGTAGGGTGTCTGTTCGGCGGTCGGTGGCCAATCATGGCCGTGAGATGGCCAGACCGGGGGAGCCGATGTCGGGAACGGTGATCGCGACCCTGCGGACGGACTTCGACCGCGGGTTCTCCGTCGACCTCCACCAGCACGACTTCCACCTCCTGAGCTGGTCGGAGACCGCGACGGTCACCCACCACACCGCGGACCGCGACTGGCTCGTGCCGCCCACCCACGCGCTGTGGATGCCGGCCGGGGTGCCCCACGCCGTCGCCGTCGTCCGCGGTGGGCTCGGGCACGGCGTGGCCCTGACCGGGGAGACGCCGTGGAGCGAACCGACGGGCGTGCTGGCCACCCCCCTGGTGCGGGAGCTGATCCTGCACCTCAACGCCGACCCGGGCCGCGCGCGGGCCCGGGCCGAGGCACTGCTCGTCGAGCTCCTCGAACCCGTGCCGAGCACCACCTTCACCCTCCCGGTCCCGACCGATCCCCGGTTGCGCGACATCACCGACGTCCTCGCCCGGAACCCTGCGGACGATCGCGACCTCGCCGCGTGGGCCGACCACGCCGCCACGAGCGTCCGCACGCTGACCCGGTTGTTCCAGGCCGAGACGGGCATGACCTTCGCGCAGTGGCGCACACGGTGCCGCATCCGGGCCGCGTTGACCCTGCTCGCGGACGGCACCCCGGTCGCCGTGACGGCGCGCGCCGTGGGCTACCGCAAACCCGGCGCCTTCGCCGAGGCCTTCCGCCGGGTCACCGGTCGGTCACCCGGCGAGGTCGGCTGAGCGAGGCCGTGACGCGGCGAACGGCGCGCTCGCTCACCGGGGATGAGCGAACGCGCCGTTCGCCGGGGGTCGGGCGGGGTCAGGCGGGGCGGACGAGGAGCGCCACCGGGTAGCGCGACAGGAGCGTGCCCAGGGCGGGGGTCGCCCCGTCGACCGGCGTGTCGGTGATCATGTCGTGCCAGTCGTCCGCGCCGCCGGGCAGCGGCAGGACCGTGTCGCCCCAGCCGCCCTTCGCCGCGAGGCCCACGGGGAGCCGTGTGGCGACGGCGACGAGCCGGTCCGTGCGGGCGAACGCCACGGCGTGCTCGGCCGCGACACCGTCCGCCGGGACCGCGCGGTAGTGCTGGAACAGCTCGGGCCGGAACCGACGCAGGCGGGCCGCGGTGGCCGTGACCAGCAGCTTCGCTGCTCCCTCGGAGTCGATCTCCGGCAGCCAGCCCTCGTCGAGCCGGGCGAGCAGCGCCCGCCGGGCGGCGAAGTCCACCGGCCGTCGGTTGTCCGGGTCGACCAGGGAGTACTCGAACACCTCGGTGCCCTGGTAGACGTCCGGGATCCCGGGGCCCGCGAGCTGCAGGAGCTTCTGCCCCAGCGAGTTCGACCAGCCGGGGCCCGCGATGCGCTCGACGAAGGCCTGGATCTCCGCCACCAGCGCGGCGTCCCCGAGGACCTGCGCCGGCCACGCGGCGATCGCCTCGTCCACCTCGGGCACGGCGTCGACGTGCGAGGTGACGAGCTTGGCCTCCTTCGAGGCCTTGCCCAGGTAGCTCGCGAGCCGCTCCGCCGAGATCGGCCACGCGCCGACCAGGCACTGCCAGGCCAGCAGCTCCAGCGAGCGGTCCGGCAGCGGGTACCGCGCGGACCAGTCCCGCAGCCGCGCGGTCCACTCGCCGGGGATCTCGGCGAGCACGGCCAGCCGCGCCCGGACGTCCTCGGACCGCTTCGTGTCGTGGGTCGACAGCGTCGTCATCGTGCGCGGCGACCCCGCCTCGCGCGCCGCGAGCGCCGCGTGGAACCCGGCGGGGGACAGGCCGAAGCGGCCCGGGTCCCCGCCGACCTCGTTCAGCGCGACGAACCGGTTCCAGCGGTAGAAGGCCGTGTCCTCCACGCCCTTGGCCATGACCATGCCGGAGGTCTGCTGCACGCGGGTGGCCAGCTCGCCGTGCGGCTCCGCGAGCATCGCGGAGTAGATCGTGTCCAGCTCGACCTTCAGATCCGGCCTGCGGGTGCGGGCGACGGAGAGCGCCGTGTCGAGCGAGTCCCGGCCCTCGGGCAGGTAGGAGCGGTAGACGGGGAAGCCGCAGAGGAACTCCGCCACCGCGTCCCGCACGGTGTCGGGGGACTCGCCGGGGACGAGCGCGGCGATCCGCCGGACCTCCGCGGCCAGGATGGTGTCGGCCACCTCCCGGCGCCCGTCGTACTCGGCCTCCCGGATCGACTGCCTCACCCCGGTGTGCTCGGCGGCGAACTGGGTGAGCAGCCCGGCCCCGTCCGGGTCGACGAACACGCCCTGGACGTCCGCCAGGGCCTCGTAGCCGGACGTCCCGTCCACCGGCCACGAGGCGGGCAGCTCCTCGCCGAGGTGCGTGATCTTCTCGACGAGCAGCCACTTGTCCGGGCCCAGCGCCGCCCGCAGCCGCCGCACGTACGCGCCGGGATCGGACAGGCCGTCCGGGTGGTCCACCCGCAGCCCGACGATCTCCGGGTGCGCCCGCACCCACCGCAGCACCTCGCGGTGCGCGTCCTCGAACACCTCGGGGATCTCGACGCGGACGGCGGCGAGCGTGGAGACGTCGAAGAACCGCCGGTAGGTCAGCTCGGCGGCCCCGCGCTTCCACGAGACGAGCCGGTAGTGCTGCCGCTCGTGGACCTCCTGCGGGGTCCCGGACCCCGTGCCCGGGGCCAGCGGGAACGCGTGCTCGTAGTACCGGAGCTCGCCGTCCTGGACGGTGAGCTGCGCGAGCGCGCCCGCCTCGTCGGCGTCGAGGATCGGGAGCAGGATCGGACCCGCGGCCCAGTCGATGTCGAAGTGCCCCGCCCAGCGAGACGCCCGCCCGTGGGTCAGGACGTCCCACCACCAGGGGTTGGCCTTCGGGACCTCGACACCCACGTGGTTGGGCACGATGTCGATCAGCATCGTCATGCCCGCCTCGCGCAGGGTGCGCAGCAGGTGGTCCAGCCCCTCGATCCCGCCGCGCTCGACGGAGATCCAGCCGGGGTTGACGACGTCGTACCCGTGGTTGGAGCCCGCGCCGGACTCCAGCAGGGGGGAGGAGTACAGCGTGGCGATGCCGAGCTGCTCCAGGTAGGGGACGAGTTCGGCGCCCGTCTGGAAGGTCTGGTCCTTCGAGAACTGCAGCCGGTAGGTGACCATCACGCGGTCCGCTGCAGGACGAGGAGCGACCGGGCGGGCACGGTGTGGGTCCCGCCGCCCGCGACGATCTGCGGGTCGGCCGCGGCCACCCCGGGCGCCGGGGCGAGGGTGGTGACCTCGCCCGCGGCGGTGTCGACCACGATCGCCCACTCCTTGCCGTACTCCAGCGGCGGCAGGGTCACCTCGATGTCCTCCCAGTGGGCGTTGAACGCCATCAGGAAGGAGTCGTCCCGGACCCGCTCGCCGCGGGGGTCCTGCTCGGAGATGCCGTCCCCGTTGAGGAACGCGACCACGCACTTGCCGAAGCCGGAGTCCCAGTCGCCCTCGGTCATCTCCCGGCCGTCCGGCTGGAACCAGGCGATGTCGGCCAGGGAGTCCCGGCGGCGGGGCGCGATCGGTCTGCCCTGGAAGAAGCGGCGGCGGCGGAAGACCGGGTGGGCGTGCCGCAGCGCGGCGACGCCGCCGGTGAACCCGACCAGCCCGGCGTTCTTGCCGAGCAGCGACCAGTCCATCCAGGCCAGGTCGTTGTCCTGGCAGTAGACGTTGTTGTTGCCGCGCTGGGTGCGCCCCAGCTCGTCGCCGTGCAGCAGCATCGGCACGCCCTGGCTGAGCATCAGGGTGGTGATGAAGTTGCGCTGCTGGCGGGCCCGCAGCTCCAGCACCGCCGCGTCGTCCGTGGGGCCCTCGACGCCGCAGTTCCAGGAGCGGTTGTGGCTCTCGCCGTCGTTGCCGCCCTCGCCGTTGGCGTCGTTGTGCTTCTCGTTGTAGGACACCAGGTCGGCGAGGGTGAACCCGTCGTGCGCGGTGAAGAAGTTGATCGACGCGTACGGCCTGCGTCCGTCCTCCTGGTAGAGGTCGCTGGACCCGGTCAGCCGAGAGGCGAACTCACCGAGCGTGCCGGGCTCGCCGCGCCAGAAGTCCCGCACGGTGTCCCGGTACTTGCCGTTCCACTCCGTCCACAGGGGCGGGAAGTTCCCGACCTGGTAGCCGCCGGGACCGACGTCCCACGGCTCCGCGATGAGCTTGACCTGCGAGATCACCGGGTCCTGCTGCACGAGGTCGAAGAACACCGACAGCCGGTCGACGTCGTAGAACTCCCGGGCCAGGGTGGAGGCGAGGTCGAACCGGAACCCGTCGACGTGCATCTCGGTCACCCAGTAGCGCAGCGAGTCCATGATCAGCTGCAGGGTGTGCGGGTTGCGGACGTTGAGCGAGTTCCCGGTGCCCGTGTAGTCCATGTAGTAGCGCGGGTCGTCCTCGACGAGCCGGTAGTAGGCGTGGTTGTCGATGCCGCGCATGGACAGCGTGGGGCCCATGTCGGAGCCCTCGGCGGTGTGGTTGTAGACGACGTCGAGGATCACCTCGATGCCCGCCTCGTGCAGGTCCCGGACCATCGCCTTGAACTCGTGGACCTGCGAGCCCGGGCGCGACCCGCGCATCGTGTACCCGTGGTGTGGGGCGAGGAACGCCAGGGTGTTGTAGCCCCAGTAGTTCGACAGGCCCTTCTCCTGCAGGTGGTGGTCGTTGAGGAACTCGTGCACCGGCATGAGCTCCACCGCGGTGATCCCGAGCCGCTGCAGGTGCTCGATCATCACCGGGTGCGCGAGCCCCGCGTAGGTGCCGCGCAGCTCCTCGGGGATGTCCGGGTGCGCGATCGTGAGGCCGCGGACGTGCGCCTCGTAGATCACGGACTCGTGGTACGGGATCTTCGGCGGGCGGTCGGAGCCCCAGTCGAAGTAGGGGTTGACCACCACGGACTTGGGCACGAACGGCGCCGAGTCGCGGTCGTTGCGCGAGAGCGGGTCGCCGAAGTTGTAGCCGAAGACCGCCTCGTCCCACTTCACCGGCCCGTCGACGGCCTTCGCGTAGGGGTCGACGAGGAGCTTGTTCGGGTTGCACCGCTGCCCGGTCGCCGGGTCGTAGGGCCCGTGCACCCGGTAGCCGTAGCGCTGGCCCGGCTCGACCCCCGGGAGGTAGCAATGCCACACGAACCCGTCGACCTCGGTCAGGGCGTAGCGGGTCTCCTTGCCCTTCGGGCCGAACAGGCACAGCTCCACCTTCTCCGCCGCCTCGGAGAAGAGGGCGAAGTTGGTGCCCGCCCCGTCGTAGCTGGCGCCCAGCGGGTAGGCGCTGCCCGGCCACGGCCGCATGCTGATTCCCCATTTCCTCGGTCCGAACCCGTTGCACCTTAGGGCGCCCGCGCCCGTCGTGCGTGCTCGGTCAGTACTGTTCCGCAGTGATGAGCACCCTGTTCACGAAGATCATCGACGGCGAGATCCCGGCCCGGTTCGTCTGGTCGGACGAGCGCTGCGTCGGGTTCCTCTCGATCAACCCCCTCGGCCCCGGCCACACCCTGGTCGTCCCGCGGGAGGAGGTCGACCACTGGGTCGACGCCGCCCCGGACCTGTTGGCGCACCTCACAGCGGTGTCGCACGACATCGCGAAGGCGGTGCAGGCCGTCTGGTCCCCGCCGCGGGTCGCCTTCATGATCGCGGGTTTCGAGGTGCCGCACCTGCACCTGCACGTGTACCCGGCCTGGGACATGGCCGCGTTCGACTTCGCCAACGCGGCGAAGGAGATCGACCCGACGGAGCAGGACGAGATCGCCGAGCGGCTGCGCGCGCGGCTGCGTGAGGCGGGTCACGGCGAGCACGTCCCCTCCGCGTGAGGCTCGTGCTCGTCCGGCACGGCCTGCCGGAACGGGTCACCGACGGCGACGGGGAGAAGGCCGATCCCGCGCTGACCCAGCTGGGCCACCGGCAGGCCGAGCGGGTGGTGCACGCGCTGGCCGGGGAGCCCGTCGACGCGATCTACGCCAGCACCATGACGCGGGCGGTCCAGACGGCCGCGCCGCTGGCGTCGGCGCGGGGCCTGGAGATCGTGCAGCGCCACGACCTGCGCGAGTTCGACGCCGACCAGCCCCGCTACCTGCCCGTCCACGAGCTCGCCCGGGAGAACCCGCAGGAGTGGCAGCGGATGGTCGAGGGGCACCTGCCCGAGCACGTCGACGTCCCCGCGTTCACCGCGCGGGTCCTCGCCGCGCTCGACGAGATCGTCGCGGCCCACCCCGGGCGGGGCACCGCCGTGGTGTTCGCGCACGCCGGGGTCGTCAACGTCTTCCTCGGCCACCTGCTCGGCATCACCCGGCCGCTGCCGTTCCCGCTGGACTACGCGGGCGTGACCCGGGTCGTCGCCCGCCGCGACGGGGTGCGCAAGCCCCGCACGGTGAACGAGATCGGGCACGTCGCCGACCTGCTCTAGTCGTGTCGGCGACGTGACGTCCCGGTGTCCTGAACGCCGAGCGGGTCCCGCACTCGTACAGTGAGGGACGTGCAGCCGGTCAACATCTTGTCGTCGGTCCGGGGACCCGCGGACCTCAAACGCCTCGGCCCCGACGCGCTGGCCGCCCTGGCCACGGAGATCCGCGAGTTCCTCGTGCGGTCGGTGTCCCGCACCGGGGGACACCTCGGACCCAACCTGGGCGTCATCGAGCTGACGATCGCCCTGCACCGCGTGTTCGACTCGCCGCGGGACACCGTGATCTGGGACACCGGGCACCAGGCCTACGTGCACAAGCTGCTGACGGGCAGGCAGTCCGGCTGGGAGAACCTCAAGAAGACCGGCGGGCTGTCGGGGTACCCGTCGCGGTCGGAGTCGGTGCACGACCACGTCGAGTCGTCGCACGCGTCGTCCTCGCTGAGCTGGGCGGACGGGATCGCGCGGGCCTACTCGCTGACCGGGCGGCAGTGCCACGTCGTGGCCGTGATCGGCGACGGTGCGCTCACCGGCGGCATGGCCTGGGAGGCGCTGAACAACATCGCGGCGGCCAAGGACCGCAACGTGGTGATCGTGGTGAACGACAACGGCCGCAGCTACGCCCCCACCATCGGCGGGCTCGCGGACCGGCTGGCCACGCTGCGGCTGCAGCCCGGCTACGAGCGGCTGCTGGAGGCCGGGAAGTCCACGCTGCGCGGCACGCCGGTCGTCGGGCCCGCGGTGTACGCGGGGCTGCACGCGCTGAAGGCCGGGATCAAGGACGCGATCAGCCCACAGGAGCTGTTCGCCGACCTGGGGCTCAAGTACTTCGGGCCGGTCGACGGGCACGACGTCGCGGCGATGGAGTCCGCGCTGCGCCGCGCCCGCCACTTCGGCGGCCCGGTCGTGGTGCACGCCGTCACGCGCAAGGGGAACGGCTACGCCCCGGCGGAGAACGACGAGGCCGAGCAGATGCACAGCCCCTCGGCCTTCGACCCGGCCACCGGGCTGCCCACCGGCCCCAAGACCACCGGCTGGACCAGCGTGTTCGCCGACGAGCTCGTGCGGATCGGGGCCGAGCGGCCGGACGTCGTGGCGATCACCGCCGCCATGCTCGGGCCGACCGGGCTCGCGAAGTTCCAGGCCGAGTTCCCCGAGCGCTGTGTCGACGTCGGGATCGCCGAGCAGCACGCCTTCGCCTCGGCGGCCGGGCTCGCCCGCGGCGGCATGCACCCGGTCGTCGCGGTCTACTCGACGTTCCTCAACCGGGCCTTCGACCAGCTGCTGATGGACGTGGCGCTGCACCGCGAGGCCGTCACGGTCGTCCTCGACCGGGCCGGCGTCACCGGCAACGACGGGCCCTCGCACAACGGCATGTGGGACCTGTCGGTGCTCGGCATCGTGCCCGGCATCCGGGTCGCCGCGCCGCGGGACGCCGCCACCCTGCGCGAGGAGCTCGCCGAGGCCGTCGCCGTGGACGACGGACCGACCGCGCTGCGCTTCCCCAAGGGGCCGGTGATCGAGTCGGTGCCCGCGGTGCGCCGCGTCCAGGGGGTGGATCTCCTGCGCGAGGACCGCAACGCGACGGTGCTGCTGGTGTGCGTGGGCGCCTTCGGCGAGCTCGGCCTGGAGGCGGCCGCCCGGCTGGCGCAGCAGGGCGTCGCGGTCACCGTGGTGGACCCGCGGTGGGTGCTCCCGGTGCCCTCGGCGCTGGTCGACCTGGCCCGGCGGCACCAGCTGGTCGTCACCGTGGCGGACTCCGGGCGCCACGGCGGCTTCGGGTCGGCGCTGGCCGACACGCTGCGGGCGGCGGAGGTGGACGTGCCGCAGCGAGACGTCGCGCTGCCGCAGGAGTTCCTCGAGCACGGGTCGCGGTCGGACGTGCTGGCCGCCGTCGGGCTCACCGCGCAGGACGTGGCGCGCCGGGTGACCGAGTGGACCGCGCGGCTCACCACCGTGGCATCGGAGCAGGTCACCACGTGAGGGTCCTGGTCGTCGAGGACGAGCAGGCGCTGGCCGAGGCGGTCGCGCGCGGGCTGCGGCGCGAGGGCATGGCCGTCGACGTCGCGCTCGACGGGCTCTCGGGCCACGAGAAGTCCTCGATCACCCGGTACGACGTGGTGGTGCTCGACCGGGACCTGCCCGGCATGACCGGGGACGCGCTGTGCGCCGAGATCGTGGCCTCGGACGCCCCGACCCGGATCATCATGCTCACCGCCAGCGGCACCCTCGAGGACAAGGTCGACGGGCTCTCCCAGGGCGCGGACGACTACCTGGCCAAGCCCTTCGACTTCCCGGAGCTGGTCGCCCGGGTCCGGGCCCTGGGCAGGCGCGCCGCACCGGCGCTGCCGCCGCTGCTGCGGGCCGGGGACGTGTCGCTGGACCCCTCGCGGCGGACCGTGTCGCGGGCGGACGCGCCCGTGGAGCTGACCCGCAAGGAGTTCGGCGTGCTCGAGGTCCTGCTGGGCGCGGGCGGGGCCGTCGTGTCCAGCGAGGAGCTGCTCGAACGGGTCTGGGACGAGAACGCGGACCCCTTCACCACGACCGTGCGGGTCACGGTGATGACCCTGCGCAAGAAGCTCGGCGAGCCCGGGGTGATCGAGACCGTCGTCGGGGCGGGGTACCGGGTGCCTGCGGCGGGCTAGTGCGCCGGCTCTCGCTGCGGTGGCAGCTGACCCTGCTGGGGACCGCGCTGGTCGCCCTGGTCAGTGCCCTGTTGCTGTGGCTGGGATGGCTGCTGGTCGGCGGGGTCGCGGGCGCGGTGCCCGGGTTGCCGCCGGGCACGATGGTGCAGGTCGGGGAGGTCCGGGTGCCTGCCTCCCAGGTCACGGCGGCGGTCCGCGACGCGGCCCGGGCGGAGCTGCTGCGGGCGGGCGCGCTCGCGTTCCCGCTCGTGGTGCTGGCCGCGGGCCTGGTGTCGTGGGTGTTGGTGGGGCGGGTACTGGCGCCCCTGCACTCGGTGACCGCGACCGCGCGCAGGCTGTCGGCCGAGTCGCTCGACCAGCGCCTGGACCTGCGTGGGGCGCGCGGCGAGCTGGCCGAGCTGGCCTCGGTGTTCGACGGGATGCTCGACCGCCTCGAAGGTGCCTTCGCCCAGCAGCGCCGGTTCGTGGCCAACGCCAGCCACGAGCTGCGCACCCCGTTGGCGGTGCTGCGCACCGAGGTCGACGTGACCCTGGCCGACCCGACCGCGGACGTCGAGGAGCTGCGGCGCATGGGTGTGGTGGTCCGGGACGCGACCCGGCGCGCCGACGACCTGGTCGGGGGCCTGCTGCTGCTCGCGCGCACCGAGAGCCTCGGCGAGCTCGCCGCGACCCGCGTCGACCTGCGGGACGCCGCCGCACACGCCGTCCGGACCACCGCCGCCGAGGCCGCCGGGCGGGGGCTGCGCGTGCGGGTCACCGGCGGCCCCGCCCCGGTGTCGGGCGACCCGGTGCTGGTGGAGCGGATCGCGGGCAACCTGCTGGAGAACGCCGTGCGGCACAACGTGGACGGCGGCTGGATCGAGGTCTCGACGGCCCCGGGGGAGCTGCGGGTGTCGTCGTCGGGCGCGGAGATCGACCCGGTCCAGGTGGAGCAGCTCTTCGAGCCCTTCCGCCGCGGCCCCGTCGCCCGCACCGCGACCGCGCAGGGCTCGGGCCTCGGCCTGAGCATCGTGCGCGCGATCGTGCACGCCCACCAGGGCGAGGTGCGCGCGAGCCCGGTCCCGGGCGGCGGCCTGACCGTGGAGGTCCGCCTACCCCTCTGCACTATGGAACCCTAATGCGTTGATAACGCCGTTATGGGCGCATTATGGTTCCATAATGCGCTGGTCAGGCGACGGAGAGGACCTTGGCCAGCCCGTTGTAGACCCCGGAGCGCGTGGTGTCCCGCGCCGCCCGGAGCCGGGCGCGGGTCTCCGGACCGGCGCGGTGCCAGGTCAGGAGGGCCTGGCCCCAGCGGGAGCCCGCCAGCCGGGCCCGCCCCGCGGTCAGGGCCGTGCCCGCCCAGCGGTCGGCGATCTCGTCGTGCCCGTCCCGGTAGGCGAACACCGCGGGCTGCACGTAGGCGAGGCCCGCGGGCAGCCGGGTCATCATCGGGGCGTACTCGGTGAGCAGCTTGTCCAGCGACTCGTAGCGGGCACTCCGGTTCGAGCTGATGCTGCCGGTGCGCATGAGCCGCATGTCGACGAGATAGCGCCGCACCCCCCAGAACAGCGGGGTCGAGGACCAGGCGCCGATCCGCAGCCACATCTCGAGGTCGACGGCGCTGGTGATGGTCGTGTCGAAGCCGCCCACCTCGTCGAAGCAGCTGCGCCGGATCACCAGCGAGCTGCCGTTGTGCGTGGGGTTGTTCTCGGCGAGGAACCGGTCCATGTCGCAGGCGCCCGCGGGCTGCCACCGGGGGCCGACGACGCGGCCGCTCTCCAGCATCACGCGGGTGTGGCAGAACGCGGCGCCGACCTGCGCGGGCCCGGTGTCGAACACGTGCAGCAGGCGCCGCAGGAAGTCCGGGTGCCAGCGGTCGTCACCGTCGAGGAAGGCGACGAACGGGGCGGTGGTGTCGGTGATCCCGAGGTTGCGCGCGGCGCCCGAGCCCGCGTTCTGCGAGCGGATCAGGCGGATCCGCGGGTCCAGCGCCGCGCGGGCCCGGACGATCTCGGCGGTGTCGTCGGTCGAGCCGTCGTCCACCACGACGTACTCGAAACGGCCCTCCGTCTGCGCGCGGACGGAGTCGACCGCCTCGCCGATCCACGCTGCAACGTTGTACGCCGGCGTCACGACGGACACGACGGCGGATTCCCTGGCCACTCCACGACCCTAGCAATGCCTTCCGGGAGCCGCCCGCCGGACTCGCGCAAATCCGGCCGAATCGCTTTTGTGGGTGAATTGATCGTGAATCATCGTAACCCCGCGGCACGGTTCGGCCGCCGGCGGCGCGGATCGGGCGCCCCGCTATCGTCGGCAGATGACGATCGACGCCCGGGTGCTCCTGGCGCGGAGGCTCCGTTTCCTCCCCGACCGGCAGTTCGCCCTCGCCAAGCATGCGATCTTCCAGGGTGAGCTGACCACGCTGCGCCGCCCCCGGACGTGGTCGCAGCTGCTCGCCGCGAAGAACCTCGAGGAACAGAGCGAGCTCGTGCACCGGACGTCGGACAAGTACGAGGTGCGCTCCTACGTGGCGGAGAAGGCGGGGGAGAAGTACCTCATCCCGCTGTTCGCCCTGCTCACGGACGCCGCTGACCTGGACTTCGACGCGTTGCCCGGGCCGTGTGTGATCAAGGGGACGCACGGCTGCGACATGACGATCCTGCTCCCGGACCCCACGCGGGCGGACCGGGCGGCGATCCGCGAGACCGTCCGGCGATGGCTGCGGACGGACTTCTACACCCACGGCTGGCGCGAGTCCCCCTACCGCGGGCTCCCGCGCCGGGCGGTGGTCGAGCAGTTCATCGGCGAGGCGGGCACGGCCCCCACCGACTACAAGTTCTTCATGTTCCACGGCGAGCCGGGGATGGTCGTCGTCGACCAGGACCGCTTCACCGGCCACACCTCCACGATGCTCACGCCCGAATGGCGTGAATTTGCGGTGAGCGGTCGTTTCGCCTTCGCCGAGCGGTTGCCCGAGCAGCCCGCGAACTATGCCGAGATGCTCGACGTCGCCCGCGCATTGAGCAGCGAATTCGCGTTCGTCCGAATCGATCTGTACAACGTGGACGGAAAGATCCACTTCGGCGAGATCACGCACAACCCGGGTGGTGGACTGGTCCGGCTGCAGCCCCGCGAGTTCGATCTCGCGCTGGGCGAGATGTGGCGGACCGGCGCCCCGGTTCCGGAGCGTTTCGTGCGGTGAGCCTCACCGGGGTGTGCCCCGCAGCCAGCGGATGACCGCGGGCAGCACGGCGAGGGCGAGGAGCAGCTCCACCCCGAGCGTCACCCAGCCCACCGCGTCCAGCCCGAGCGGGCCGTGCAGCGCCACGACCCCGCCGATCAGCGCGGCGGCCTGCACCCCCTGCAGCACGGCGAGCACCCAGGTGCGGTTGCGCAGCCGGTTGAGCGTCATGAACAGGGCGACCACCACGCGCGGCAGGACCGACGCCATGAACAGCTGCAGCAGCAGCGTGGCGTTCGCGGCGTACTGCGCGCCGTAGAGGTGCAGGACCCACGGTGCCGCCACCGCCATCGCCACGGCGGCGGGCAGTACGGTCAGCGTGAGCCTGCGCACCACCGCCCGCGCGTGCAGGTGCGCTCGGTCCGGGTCCCGCGCCGCCTCGGCGACGAGCGAGGAGGTGATGCTCAGCGTGAGCATGTTGATGGCCACGAAGACGGTCTGCGCGGGCAGGAAGTACGCCCCGCTCGCCGACCCGAGCAACGCGACCACCAGCACGGGCAGGAACGACGAGCCCGCCTGGCTGAAGACCTGGCCCGCGTAGTCCCCGCCCATGTACCGCACGATGGCGCGCCGGTCGAGGGGCTCCTCGACGGCGCGGGTGGCGGCGACGTGGCGGGGGAGCAGCCGTCGGAAGACGAGTAGGGCGACGGGGACGATCAGGCCGACCACCGGCAGCGTCCACGAGGTGAACACCCCGTCCGAGATCGACGTCTGGGCCACGACGACGAGCACCACGAGCTTGACCACGCCGTAGAGCCCGTTCTCCAGCGGGATCCAGATCGACTCGCGCAGCCCGGTGAGCACGGAGTCCTGCACCGTGAACAGCGACCACAGCACCGTCGAGAGCACGAACCACGCCCCGAAGGCCGCGGACATGTGCAGCGGGTCGCCCTCCGGTCGCAGGAGGTGGCAGTACACCGCGACCCCGGCCGCGCCCAGCACCCCCACGCCCGCGGAGAGCCCGTAGGCCGAGCCGATCAGCCGGGCCGACCCGGACCCCGCGCGCGGCAGGAACCGGACGAGTGCCTGCCCGACGTTGAGCTGGGTGAGGATCGAGACCAGCAGCATCAGCGAGGTCAGCGCGTTGCCGCGGCCCACCTCGGTCTCCGGGTACGTGCGTGCGGCGACGACCCAGTAGAGCAGCCCGAACCCGGAGTTGACGACCGTGTTCAGCATCAACGCGTAGGTGTTGCGGAACAGCGGGACGGACAGCTCCCGGCGCAGCGCGGCCAGGGCGTGTCCCGGTCCGGTCCGCCCCCGGGTCGGCGCCCCGGAGGTCGGACGGGGCGGTTCGGTCACGTGGTGGCGGCCTCGATCGTCGGCCGCCCGACACCGGTCCAGGTCAGCCCCGCGCGCCGGACCACGGCGGGGTCGAGCAGGTTGCGGGTGTCGACGACCGTGGCCCCGTCGGCGGCGGCCGCGACCCGCGACCAGTCCAGGGACCGGAACTCGGGCCACTCGGTGAGCACGACGACGGCCTGGGCGCCCTCGGCGGCCTGGTAGGGGTCGTCGGCGAGGGTGACCAGCCGCGGGTCCAGCCCCGCGACGGCGGGGGAGTCCACGAGCCCCGGGTCGTAGCCGACCAGCTCGGCGCCCGCCTGCCGCAGCAGCGCGGCCACCCCGAGCGCGGGGGAGTCCCGCAGGTCGTCCGTCCCGGCCTTGAACGTCAGGCCGAACAACGCCAGGCGCACCCGCGACAGCGAGCCGTTGCGGCTGCCGGTGACGGCCAGGCGGACCTTGTCCACCATCCGCCGGAACTGCCGGGTGTTGGTGTCGATGCTGGCCCGGACCAGGCGGAACTCGAAGTCCGCCGAGTCCGCGACCTGCAACAGCGCATGGGTGTCCTTGGGCAGGCAGGAGCCGCCCCAGCCGGGGCCGGGGGACAGGAACGCCTGGCCGATGCGCCGGTCGTAGCCCATGCCCTCGGTGACGTCCGCGACGTCCGCGTCCACCCGCTCGCAGAGCTCGGCGAGGGCGTTGACGTAGGAGAGCTTCATGGCGAGGAAGCAGTTCGCCGCGTACTTGATCATCTCGGCGCTGGCGGCGTCGGTGAGCACGGTCGGTGCCCCGAGGCGGGCGTAGAGGGCCGCGACCCGCTCCGCGGCGTCCGGAGAGGAGTTCGAGCCGACGACGATCCGGTCCGGGTTCAGGAAGTCGTGCACGGCGGAGCCCTCGCGGAGGAACTCCGGGTTGCTCGCGACCTGCACGTCCGGCCGGGCGAGCAGCTCGGCGGTCCGGTCCGCGGTCCCGACGGGCACGGTGGACTTGTTGACCACCACGCAGCCCGCGGGCATGGCGTCCCGCACCTCCTCGACCACCGCCTCGACGGCCGACAGGTCCGCCACCCCGCCCACGCCCATCGGCGTCGGGACGCACAGGAACAGCACCTCGACCGGCTTGCCCTCGGTCTCGAGCTCCTTGAGCGCCTGTCCCGCACCCACGACGAACGACAGCCGCCCGGCCGCGAGCCCCTCGCCGACCAGCTCCGCCAACCCCGGCTCGCGGATGGAGATCTCGCCGCGGGACAGGGCGGCGACCTTCTGCTCGTCGATGTCCGCGCAGACCACGCGGTGCCCCAGGGAGGCGAGGCACGCCCCCGTGGTGAGTCCGACGTACCCGGTTCCGACCACGGCGATCGTGCGTGCGAACACCCTGCCCCCTGCGTTCTGGTCCGCCATCCGACCGGGCCGACGCTAGCCCAGCCCTCGGGGGGTCCGCAGGGCGCCCCGGACGTCGGGCGGACGTCGGACGGTCGCCGCCCGCAGGTCATCCGATCGATATCGGGAGTTTGCCGAACCGGACATAACTCCCGGACGAACGGGTAGTCGACGGGGTGAGCCGAGGCGGAGGAGCGGGGTCGTGAAGGTGCTGTGCGTGGGCGGAGGGCCCGCGGGTCTGTACACGGGCATCCTGGCCAGGCTGAGTGATCCGAGCACCGAGGTGGAGGTGCTGGAGCGCAGCGCGCCCGCCGACACCCACGGCTGGGGCGTGGTGTTCGGCGAGAACCTGCTCGACGACCTGCACCGCCACGATCCCGAGGGCGGCAGGCGGCTGCGCGAGGCGGCGACCGTGTGGGCGCGGCAGGAGGTGCGGGTCGGCGTGGCCGAGCCGGTGCACCTGGGCGGGCGGTACGGCTTCAGCATGGGCCGCACCCGGCTGCTGGAGCTGCTGGCCGCGCGGGCCGAGGAGGTCGGCGTCCGCATCCGCTGGGGGGTGGACGCCGACCCGGCGAGCGTCCGCGACGAGGCCGACGTCGTGGTCGCGGCGGACGGGGCGGGCAGCCGGATGCGGGCCGCGGGAGGCTTCGACACGCGGATCACCCCCGGCCGCAACCGCTACGCGTGGCTCGGCACCGACCACACCTTCGACGCGTTCACCTTCGCGTTCGAGCGGACGGACGCCGGCTGGATCTGGTTCCACGGCTACCCGTCCAGCGGCGGGACCAGCACCTGCATCGTCGAGTGCACGCCAGAGGTGTGGACGGGGCTGGGCCTGGACGGCGGGGAGGGCAGGGACAGCTCGGACTTCCTCGACATCCTCGGCCGGATCTTCGCCCGCCACCTCGGCGGACGCCCGCTGCGCACGCCCCCGGGCACCACGACGTGGCAGAGCTTCCGGCACGTCCGCACCGCGTCGTGGGTCGACGGGAACGTCGCGCTGGCGGGCGACGCCGCCCACACCACGCACTTCGCCATCGGCTCCGGCACCACCCTCGCGATCCAGGACGCGATCCGGTTCAACGAGGCCCGCGCGTTGTTCCACGACGACCCGGCGGGCGCCCTCGCCGCGTACGACGCCGTCCGCAGCCTGGAGGTCGACCGCATCCAGGTCGACGCCGCGCGCAGCATGGCCTGGTTCGAGGAGCTGCCCGACCGCGTGGAGGGCGCGGACCCCGTCCGGTTCGGCTACGAGCTGCTGGACAGGCGCGGCGACCACTCGGAGTCCTGGCGCTACCAGGTGCACCTGGCCACCCAGGTCCCCTCGCTGCGTCGGGTCCGGCAGGGCATGACGCGGGTCCGGCGGGAGGCTCGGGCGGCCCGGCGGCGGTGACTGTCACCCGTGTCATTACGCTCACTCGGTCGTTTCGAGAGGGTGTGAGGATGCGCAAGGTTCTCTGCATCGGCGGCGGCCCCGCCGGACTGGCCGCGGCCATGCTGCTCAAGCGGGACGACCCGACCCTGGAGGTCGAGGTCCGGGAACGGCACGCGCCCGGGGCGACCCACGGCTGGGGCATCACGTTCGGCGAGGACCTGCTCGACGACCTGCACCGGCTCGACCCGGACGGCGGCCGGGCCGTCCGGGCCGCCGCGATCCTCTGGCGCGACCAGGTCGTCCGGATCGGCGGGCGGGCGCCCGTGCACATCGGCGGCAAGTACGGCTTCTCGATGGGGCGCGCCGCGCTGCTGGACATCCTGGTGCGCCGCGCGGAGGACGCCGGCGTGAAGGTCGTCTGGGACACCCCGGTCGAGCCGGAGGGCGTCGGCGAGGAGGCGGACCTCGTCCTCGCCGCGGACGGGGCCGGGAGCCGGGTCCGGGCGGCGTACGGAGCCGGAGTCGACCATCGGCACGGCTTCGACATCGCCATCGAGACGGGCCGCAACCGCTACATCTGGCTCGGCACCGAGCGCTACCTGCCCCGGTTCACGTTCGCCTTCGAGCGCGTCACCTGGGCGACGGGGTCGGGCTGGATCTGGTTCTACGCCTACCCGTCCACCGGCGGCACGAGCACGTGCATCGTCGAATGCTCCCCGGAGGTGTTCGAGGGCCTCGGCCTGGGCTCGGACGTCGACGCCGACCTCCGGCGCCTGGAGGAGATCTTCGCCGGGCCGCTGGGCGGGGCGGCGCTGCTCCGGCCGCCCGGCGCGGTGGGGAGCACGGGCACGGCCGAGCCGTGGCTGCGGTTCCGCCACCTGCGGACCCGCTCGTGGGTCTCGGGGAACGTCGTGCTGGCGGGGGACGCCGCGCACACCACGCACTTCGGCATCGGGTCCGGGACCGTCCTCGCCGTGCAGGACGCGGTGCGGCTGGCCGAGTCGCTGCGCCTGTTCCCCGACGACCTCGCGGGCGGGCTCGCCGCCTACGACGCCCTGCGGCGCGCCGAAGTGGGCCGGGTGCAGGCGCAGGCGCTGCGGAACATGCACTGGTTCGAAGACGTCGGGCGCCACCTGGACGAGCAGGACCCCGTCCGCTTCGCCTACACGCTGCTCGACCGCCGGGGTGACCACCCCGAGGCCTGGCGCTTCCAGCTGCACCGGGCGACGCAGTTCGAACCGCTGCGCAAGGTCCGGCAGGGCATGACCACGCTGCGCCGCACCGCACGAGCCGCGAAGCGGGAGCGGGTGGGGTGAGGCGCGGGCGGCTGGGGCGTGTGGTGACGCTTGGGACGCCCAAGCGCCGCTGAGTGACGCTTGGGACGCCCAAGCGTCGGTGGGCTGGGGCGTGTGGTGACGCTTGGGACGCCCAAGCACCGCTCAGCGACGCTTGGGACGCCCAAGCGTCACGGCCCAAGCCACGGGCCCAGCCTCAGCTCGGCCGCGCCGCCAGCGCTTTCTCCAGAACCGGCGCCGTCAGCTCCACCTGCCAGTTCCGCGCCCCACCGGCGCGCAGGAAGGCGGGTACGTCCCCGTCCTCGGGCGGGGACCAGCACAGCCTGCGCATCAGGTCGGGCTGGAGCAGGTTCTCGACCGGGATCGACCAGTGTTCGGAGAGCTCGGCCAGCCCGGTGCGCGCGGCGGCCAGCCGGGCCGCGGCGGCGGGATCGCGGTCGCCCCAGCGCGAGACCGGCGGCGGGCCGTCGGTGGGCGCCGAGGAGCGCGGTAGCTCCGCGTCCGGCAGGGCCTGTGCGGCGCGCAGGGCTCCGAACCAGTACGACTCCAGCCGCCGCTGCGCCCGGCCCCGGAACACCGGGAGCTGCGACAGCGCCCGGGCGTCCGGCGGGTTGGCGACCGCGGCCTCGATGATCGCGGAGTCCGGCAGCACCCGTCCGGGCGCGACGTCCCGTTCCGCAGCGAGCGTGTCCCGCGCCTCCCACAGCGATCGCACGGCGGCGAGTGCGCGGGGCTTGCGGACCTTGTGGATCCCGGACGTCCGCCGCCACGGATCGGTGCGCGGCGGCGGCGGTCCGGCGGTGCGCACGGCCTCGAACTCCTCGTACGCCCAGTCCAGCTTGCCCTGCTCGCGGAGCAGGTCGGCCAGGACGTCACGCAGCTCGACGAGCACCTCGACGTCGAGCGCCGCGTAGTTCAGCCAGTCCTCGGGCAGCGGCCGCCGGGACCAGTCGGCTGCGCCGTGGCCCTTCTCGAGGGCGAGCCCGAGCATGCGTTCGGTCAGCGGCCCGAGCCCGACGCGGGGGAGCCCGGCGAGCCGGCCCGCGAGCTCGGTGTCGAACAGCGCGGCGGGCCGCAGCCCGGCCTCGGCCAGGCAGGGGAGGTCCTGGGAGGCGGCGTGCAGCACCCACTCGGGCCCGTCCATGGCGGGCGCGAGCGCGGTGAGGTCGCCGCCCAGCGGGATCGGGTCGACGAGCGCCGACCCGGAGCCCGCCCGGCGCAGCTGCACCAGGTAGGCCCGCTGGGAGTAGCGGAATCCGGAGGCGCGCTCGGCGTCCACGGCGATCGGACCGGAGCCCGCCTCGATCGCCTGCGCCGTCCTGGCCAGCGCCGATGCGTCCCGCACGACGTCGGGGATCCCGTCGGCGGGCCGGAGCAGGGGCACGGCGGAGGGACCGGTCTCCGCGTCGTTCTCGTGCGGAGCCGGCCCGCCCCCCTGGTCGTGCTGTGGCGTCACCTAGCGGATGACTCCCGCTCGCATGGCGAGCGCGACCATCTGCGCCCGGTCGCCGGTGCCGAGCTTGCGCCCGATCCGGGACAGGTGACTCTTCACCGTGAGCGCGGAGAGGTTCAGCGCCTCGCCGATCTCCTTGTTCGACTGCCCGTCCGCCACGAGCTGCAGCACCTCGACCTCGCGGGCCGAGAGCTCCCGCGGGGTGTTGTCGGTGCCCGGCACCCGGGTGCCGGTGGCGAGCAGCGGGGCGACCGTCGGGTCGGCGTAGACGCCACCGTCGAGCACCCGCTTGACACCGTCGGTCACCACGGCGGGGGAGGCGGACTTCAGGAGGTACGCCTGGGCGCCCGCCTGGAAGGCCGACCGGACCGCGTACGGGTCGTCGGAGCTGGCGAGGACCACGAGGCGGTTCCAGCCGAGCTGGCGCAGCTCCGTGACGAGGTCCAGCCCGCTGCCGTCCGGCAGGCCGAGGTCGAGGATCGCGAGGTCGCACGGGCCGTTGGCCTGTGCACGCGCCCTGGCCTCGGCGACCGAGGCCGCCTCGTGGACCGTGCCGGCGCCCATCGAGCGCAGGCGCGCGGCGATCGCCTCCCGCAGGAGCGGGTGGTCGTCGACGACCAACACGGAGAACTGCTCTTCCCGCGGATGAGGAACCATCGCGGGTTGGAGCACGGCACCGGGAGTGCCGCGCAAGGGTGTGCCCTGGCCTACTACGGCCACGTCACTACCTCCCTGGAGTCGGTCGTTGCCCCCCGACCAACACCGGGACCCCGGTGACGGACGGAGAGTGTGTCCCCGACCGCCCGAGGAGGTGTCGTGGAGGAACTGTAGCCCCCCAAGCGGTCTAACGTCGTGTATCCGATCGAACTTCTCCGGGTGAAAGTTACAGCGTTGTCGAAGATGATGCGCCCAACCGGGTGATCCACGCTGCGTATCCGGCTCGTGACCAGCGCGTTCGGGTCGTCAACTCTCTGCGACCGTTCGGCGCTCAACAACTTCGCTCCGCAAGCGTCCGTACCCCGACCGGCGGCAGCCCGGCCGCCGTGGCGACCAGCCGGTGGAAGGCCTCGCCGTGCGCGGCAAGGTCCCCGTCCCGTGCGGTGGGGGTCCAGGAGGCCCGCAGCTCGACGTCGTCGTCCCGGTTCGGGCCCGCGATGTCGCCGAACCGGACCGACGACGTCTGGGTCACGGTGCCGCCCAGGGCGCGGTGGCCCGCGCCGAGCTCGGCGAGCGCCTCGGTCAGCCAGGACCACGCGATCACGGGGAGCATCTCGTCCCCCAGCTGTTCGCGCTCGAGCCGCGCCTGCACGAAGCAGACGAGCCGGAAGGTGCCCTCCCAGGCGTCCTGGCCCGCGGGGTCGTGCAACAGGATCAGCCGGCCCGAGGTGTCGGGCTCGTCGAGGTCGTCGGTGCCGTCGCCGCGGTGGACGATGTCCGCCTCGACCGTGCACGCCCAGCCGAACGGCGCCATCTTCGGCGGCGCCTTGAGCGGTCGGACCACCAGCTCTCGGCGGGGACGCAGGCCGTCCAGCGAGGCGACCGCGCGGACGAACGCGGCCGGAGGGGAGGCGGTCGGATCGGGCACGAGCGGGGACTGTAGGTGGGCGGCGTCGGCGCCGGTGGCAGGCGCGCCGCTCTCCGATCGGGTCGTCACCGGTGGTGTGGGACGATGAGCGGCGATGAACACCTCGGTGACCTCCCCGCGTCGGACGTTGTCGGCCTCGCCGTTCCTGGCCGCGGCCCGTGGTGAGCGCCCGGAGCGCCTGCCGGTGTGGTTCATGCGCCAGGCGGGCCGGTCGCTGCCGGAGTACCGCGCGCTGCGCGCGGACACCTCGATGATGCAGGCCTGCCTCGACCCCGAGATGACCTGCGAGATCACCCTGCAGCCCGTCCGGCGGCACGGGGTGGACGCCGCGATCCTGTTCTCGGACATCGTGGTGCCCCTGTACGCGGCGGGGATCGGCGTGGACATCGTGCCCGGCACGGGGCCCGTCGTGGCGTCCCCGGTGCGCACGGCCGCGGACGTCGAGAACCTGCCGATGCTCGCCGCCGCCCAGGTCGCGCCGGTGACGGACGCCGTGGCCCTGCTGCTGCGCGAGCTGGGGGAGACCCCGCTGATCGGGTTCGCCGGGGCCCCGTTCACCCTCGCCTCGTACCTGGTGGAGGGCGGGCCCTCGCGCAACCACGAGCGCACGAAGGCGCTCATGTACTCCGCGCCCGAGGTCTGGCACGCCCTGATGGCCCACCTCGCCCAGCTGACGGCGACCTTCCTCGAGGCGCAGGTCGCGGCGGGTGTGGACGCGGTCCAGCTGTTCGACTCCTGGGCGGGCGCGCTGTCGGAGCGGGACTACCGGCGGTTCGTGCTGCCGCACTCGGCGTCGGTCCTGGACCGGATCCGGGACGTGCCGCGCTTCCACTTCGGCGTGGGGACCGGGTCGCTGCTCGGGGCCATGGCCGAGGCGGGGGCGGACGTCATCGGGGTCGACTGGCGCACCCCGCTGGACGTCGGGTCGCAGCGCGCGGGCGGCCTCCCGGTCCAGGGCAACCTGGATCCGGCCGTGCTGTTCGCGGACGTCGACTCGGTCGCCGAGGAGACCCGCCGGATCGTGGCCGAGGGCAGGCGGGCGCCGTCCCACGTGTTCAACCTCGGACACGGGGTGCTGCCGGGCACCGACCCGGACATGATCACCCGCACGGTCGACCTGGTGCACTCGCTCTGAACCCGCACGTCGGGGCCCGCGGATGACGGGTCGGATCGCGATCGTCGGCGCCGGGGTCTCGGGCCTGGCGGCGGCGCAGCGGCTGCGCACCCTGCTGGGGTCCGCGGCCGAGATCGTCGTGCTGGAGCAGCGGGACCGCGTCGGCGGCGTGCTGCACACCGTCGACCTGGCGGGCGTGCCGTTCGACGTCGGGGCCGAGGCCTTCCTCGCCCGCAGGCCGGAGGTCCCGGCGCTGGTCGCCGAGCTGGGCCTGACCGACCGCGTCGTGCACCCCACGGGTGCCTCGCCGACCATCCGCGCGGGCGGGCGCACGGTCGGGATGCCCACCGGCACCCTGATGGGGGTCCCGACGGCGACCTCCGACCTCTCCGCGGTCCTCTCACCCGCCGCCCGGGCGGAGGTGGCGGCCGAGCGGACCCGCCCGCTGACCTGGCGTCCCGGGCAGGACGCGAGCCTCGGCGCCGTGCTGCGGGACCGCCTCGGCGACGAGGTCGCCGAGCGCCTGGTGGAGCCCCTGCTGGGCGGCGTCTACGCGGGCCGCGTCGACTCCCTGGGCCTGCGCGCCACCATCCCGCAGCTGGCGAAGGCCCTGGACCGGGGCGCCCCCTCCCTGACCGACGCGGCCACCACCGCCGTGACGCCCGCCCCACCCCGCGAGTCCCCCGCTCCGGCCCCGCGAGTCCCTCACAACGGCCCCGCGAGTTCTCCGGAGCGAGCCCCGGAGTCCGGTGGCCCGCGGGTGGCGGGGCCGCAGGCGGGTCCGGTGTTCGGTGCGCTGACCGGCGGCTACGGCACCCTGCTCGACGCCCTCGTGGAGGCGGCGAAGCCCGAGCTCCGGCTCGGCACCACGGTGCGTGAGCTGGCCCGGACCCCGGGCGGCTGGCGGGTGACCCTCGGTCCGACCACGTCGCCCGAGCATCTCGACGTCGACGCCGTGGTCCTCGCGGTCCCCGCCCCCGCGGCGGCACGCCTGCTGGCCGGGACACCCGCCGCCCGGCCGCTGGGCGAGATCGAGCTGGCGTCCTCCGCCGTGGTCGCGCTCGCCTACGACGGGATCGAGGGGCCGGAGACCTCGGGCGTGCTGGTCGCGGCGGACGAGCCCCTGGCGATCAAGGCCGCCACGCACTCGTCGCGCAAGTGGGCGCACGTCTCCCCGGACGGCCTCCTCCGGCTGCGCGTCTCGATGGGTCGGTTCGGCGAGGCCACGACCCTCCGCGTGCCGGACGACGAGCTGGTCGCCCGGGCCCGCCGCGACCTCGCCACCCTGCACGGCCTCACCGCCCACCCGGTCGCGACGCACGTGCAGCGGTGGGGTGGCGGGCTGCCGCAGTACGCCGTGGGGCACGACGAGCGGGTCGCGGCGATCGAGGCCGCCCGACAGCCCGGGCTCGAGGTCGTGGGTGCGGCACTGCACGGGGTCGGCGTCGCCGCGTGCGTCGCCACCGCCCGCGCCGCGGCCGAGCGGATCGCCGGCACCCTCTCGGCCTGACGGTCCGGCCGCGCCCCGGCGGAGTCGCGGTGTGAGGGGCGTGACCGGCGGGTGTGGGGTCGGAGGGCGGGTGGGCGTGGCAGCATGTCACCCATGGCCCGCCTGGACTACGCCGAGCTCAACGCGACGATCCGCTACACCATGTGGTCGGTCTTCCGGGTGGAACCCGGCCGGCTCGGGGAGGACCGCGCCGCCGCGGCGACGCAGGCCACCGAGTTCGTCGAGGCGTTGCAGGGCAAGGGCGTCGTGGTGCGCGGGGTGTACGACCTCGCGGGCGTGCGGGCGGACGCGGACTACATGGTGTGGTGGCACGCGGACAACCTGGAGGCCCTGCAGGCCGCGTACGCCGACCTGCGTCGCGAGACCTCCCTCGGCCGCGCCTCGGTGCCCGTCTGGAGCCAGGTCGCGCTGCACCGCCCGGCCGAGTTCAACAAGAGCCACATCCCGGCGTTCCTGGCGGGCGAGGACCCCAAGCGCTACGTCTGCGTGTACCCCTTCGTCCGCAGCTACGAGTGGTACCTCCTGCCGGACGACGAGCGTCGGAAGATGCTCGCCGACCACGGCAGGGAGGCCCGGGACTTCCCGGACGTCCGGGCCAACACCGTCCCCGCCTTCGCGCTCGGCGACTACGAGTGGATCCTCGCGTTCGAGGCGGACGAGCTGCACCGCATCGTCGACCTCATGCGGCACCTGCGCGGGACCGAGGCCCGCCTGCACGTCCGCGAGGAGATCCCCTTCTACACCGGCCCCCGCGTCGAGGTCGGTGCGCTGGTGACCACCCTCCCGTAGCCGCCGACCGCGGCCTACTCGGCGGGCTCCAGCGTCATCGAGATCGAGTTGATGCAGTAGCGCAGGTCGGTGGGGGTGGGGTAGCCCTCACCCTCGAAGACGTGGCCCAGGTGGCTGTGGCAGTTCGCGCACAGCACCTCGACCCGGCGCATCCCGAGCGAGGTGTCCACCTTCTCGATCACCGCGGCGTTCTCCGGCGCGTAGAACGACGGCCAGCCGCAGTGCGACGCGAACTTCGTCTCGCTCCGGAACAGCTCGGCTCCACACGCGCGGCAGTGGTAGACCCCGACCGTCGTGGTGTCGGTGTACTCCCCGACGAACGGCCGCTCGGTCCCCGCCTGCCGCAGGACCTGGTACTCCGCCGGAGACAGCTGCGCGCGCCACTCCTCGTCCGTCTTGACGATCTTGGCGGCGGGCTCCACTCCAGAAGTCATGCGTTCACGCTAACCCTTCCCGGCAACGGTTGCCGTGGGGTGCAACGCGCGGCGCCCTACACCCATGCCCCGAGCATGCTCACCAGCGCGTTCGCGACCACCCACACCACGCCGACCAGCAGCAACACCACCACCGCGACCGCCGCCCAGTACCGGGCGCCCTGCGCCCGGTTGGTCGACTCGGCGAAGTCCCGCACCCCGTCGAGGTAGCCCTCCACGGTGTAGGACGGGCGGTCGCGCTGCATCCGGTCGAGGTGCTCGGCGAAGGCGCGCGCCTCCGGGTCCGTGGGGTCCAGACCGGCGAGATCGTCGTCGAAGCGACGTGTCCAGCTCTCCGCCATGAGCAGCAGGGTAGTAGGTTTCGCGACCATGGCGGCGAAGTCGGTCATCCTGCTCGACGTCGGCGGCCGCGAGGTGCGTCTGACCAGCGCGGACAAGGTGGTCTTCCCGGACCTCGGGATCACCAAGCGCGAGGTCATGGAGTACTACGTGGCGGTCGCGGAGCCGATGCTGGCGGTGCTGCGGGACCGGCCCACGAACCTGAAGCGCTACCCGGACGGTGTGGACGGCGAGCCGTTCTTCGCCAAGCGCCTGCCCAAGGGGGCGCCCGACTACATCGAGACCGCCAGGGTCACCTTCCCCAGCGGCCGGACGGCGGACACGTTCTGCCCCACCGAGCCCGCCTCGATCGCCTGGGCCGCGAACATGGGCACGCTGGACTTCCACCCGTGGCCCGTGCGGCGTCCCGACACCGACCACCCCGACGAGCTGCGCATCGACCTCGACCCGCAGCCCGGCACCGACTTCGCGGACGCGGTGGAGGTCGCCGCCGTCCTGCGCGAGGTGCTGCACGAGGCGGGACTGACCGGCTGGCCCAAGACCTCCGGCGGGCGCGGCCTGCACGTCTTCGCGCCGATCCGCCCGGAGTGGGACTTCATCGAGGTCCGCCGCGCCGTGATCACCCTCGCCCGCCGGGTCGCCGACCGGATCCCGGAGAAGGCGACCGTCGCGTGGTGGAAGGAGGAACGCGGCGAACGGGTGTTCCTCGACTTCAACCAGGCCGCCCGGGACCGCACGATCGCGAGCGCCTGGTCGGTGCGGGGGCTGCCGCGCGCCACCGTGTCGATGCCGCTGAGCTGGGACGACCTGCCGGACGCCGAGCCGGACGACTTCACCCTGCGCACGGTCCCCGGCCTGCTGGCCGAGCGCGGCGACCCGCACGCCGACATGGGGCGCGAGCGCGGCGGCTGCGAGCTCGCCCTGGAGTGGTACGAGGCGGACGGGCTGGGGGAGATGCCCTACCCGCCGGAGTATCCGAAGATGCCCGGCGAGCCGATGCGGGTCCAGCCCAGCCGGGCGCGTCAGAAGGACTGACGGGCGCCGCGCCGGGCGGAGCGGTAGCGGCCGCAGCCGCAGGCGACGCAGTCGGTGCCGGACCGCCAGTGGTCGTGGTGGCCCAGGTCGTGGCCGCAGCGACACGACGCCGCGCCGTCCCCGGAGACCCCGGCGACCGGAGCGGACCTCGGCATCCGGGACGTGAACCGGGCCGACAGCAGAGCGAGCATGAGCGAGAACCCCCGACGGGTCTGGACGTGACTTCCACGGGGTCTGTCGCGCCGCCCGCCGCCGGTGTGTCGGGGTGGGGAGGGCTTTCATCAGGATGAGGGAGGAGGGCCCGAACAGCCCCTCGCCCGAACGCGAACGGCCGTGTCGGACAGACCCGTCCGGCGCTCCCATACCCAGCGCGGCACGGATGATGCCCGTAGGGTTCACCCACTCGCCCGGCCGATCCGCGGCTGCGCACGGTGACGAGAGGAGGTGGCGAGTGAGCCTCTGGCAGTACGTCGCCGAGCGGTGGGACCGGCTGTCGCTGCAGGCCTGGCTGCACGTCAGCGGGGTCGTGCAGTGCGTGGTCCTCGCCGCGATCATCGGTGTGGTGGTGGGCGTCCTGGTCTACCGCAGCTCCGCGGGCTCCGCGATCGCCACGGCCCTGTCCAGCACGATCCTGACGATCCCGTCGTTCGCGCTGCTCGGTCTGCTGATCCCGATCGTGGGACTCGGTGTCACGCCGAGCGTCATCGCGTTGACGCTGTACGGGCTGCTCCCGATCGTGCGCAACACGATCGTCGGCCTGGCCGGCGTCGACCCCGCCGTGTCCGATGCCGCGAAGGGTGTCGGGATGAGCCGGGTCGGTGTCCTCACCCGCGTCGAGCTGCGGCTGGCCTGGCCCGCGATCCTGACCGGCATGCGCGTCTCGGCCCAGATGCTGATGGGCATCGCGGTCATCGCGGCCTACGCGAAGGGCTTCGGCCTGGGGTCGGAGGTGTTCTCCGGACTGACCCGCGCCGGATCGGCGAACTCGCTGAACCAGGCGCTCGCCGGGACGCTCGGCGTCGTCGTCCTGGCCCTGATCCTGGACGGGATCTTCGTGCTCATCGCCCGCTTCACCACTCCCAGGGGGATCCGTGACTGAGACTCTCGACCAGCCGCTCGCACAGGGCGTCTCCGGCGCGGAGATCCGCCTGGAGAAGGTCACCAAGCGGTACCCGAACACCAAGGCCCCCGCGGTCGAGGAGTTCACGATGACGATCCCGGCCGGGAAGATCGTCGTGTTCGTCGGCCCGTCCGGCTGCGGCAAGACCACCACGATGCGCATGATCAACCGCATGGTGGAGCCCACCTCGGGCGTGATCACCATCGGCGGCGAGGACGCGCTCAAGCTCGACGCCGACGAGCTCCGCCGCGGCATCGGCTACGCCATCCAGCAGGCCGGGCTGTTCCCGCACTACACGGTGGCGCAGAACATCGCCGTCGTGCCGGGCCTGCTCAAGTGGGACAAGCAGCGGATCCAGAACCGCGTCGAGGAGATGATGGACCTGGTCGGTCTGGACCCGGGCACGTTCGCCCAACGGCTGCCCCGCCAGCTCTCCGGCGGCCAGCAGCAGCGCGTCGGGGTGGCCCGCGCGCTCGCCGCGGACCCCCCGGTGCTGCTCATGGACGAGCCGTTCGGCGCCGTCGACCCGATCACCCGCGGCAACCTGCAGGACGAGCTGCTGCGGCTGCAGGCGGACCTGGGCAAGACGATCGTGTTCGTCACCCACGACTTCGACGAGGCCGTCAAGCTCGGGGACAAGATCGCCGTGCTGGGCGACCGGTCCTCGATCCAGCAGTACGACACGCCCGAGGCCATCCTCGCCAACCCGGCCAACGACACCGTGGCGGGCTTCGTGGGCGCGGGTGCGTCGCTGAAGCAGCTGACGCTGACCCGGGTGCGGGACGTCGCCTACGACACGGACGCGGTGCTGGCCGTCGGCGACCACGAGCGCCCCGCGGCCGTCGCCGAGAAGCTGGCGCAGACCGGCCGGACCTACGCCCTCGTGCTCGACGCCCGCAGGCGACCCCAGCGCTGGGTGCACGTCCGCGAGCTGGCGGGCCGCCACGACCTCTCGACGGTCGGGAAGCCGGTCGGCGACTCGGTCTCGCCCGCCTCCACCCTGCAGGACGCCCTGGAGGCGATCCTCACCGAGGGCGGCCGCGCGGTCGTCACCGGGCAGCGCGGCGAGCTGCTGGGCACGATCGACATCGACACCGTGACCAGCGTGATCGCCACCAACCGCGAGGAACACGGGGTGAGCGAGTGACCGCCGACGTACTCGGTCCCGCGGAGGCGACATCATGACCGCCGACGTACTCGGTCCCGCGGAGGCGACATCGTGACCGCCGTCGCCGAAGGCCTCGCCGGGGTCAGCGAGACCCGGTCCGTCCCGCCGCGTGCGAGCGTCGCCTCCCGCTCGGACCGGCTGCGGCTGTTCATCCAGCCCGTCGCCGTCGTGGTGCTGGTGGCGGCGGTGGTGATCTGGGCGCTGAGCAGCGACCTGAACGCCAACGAGCGCGAGACGCTGAACCTGCCGACCATCCTGGAACTCACCGGCCAGCACATCCTGATCACGCTGGTGGTGAGCGTGCTGGTGGTGGTCATCGCGGTGCCGTTGGGTGTCGCGCTGACCCGGCCCGCGCTGAAGTGGCTGAGCCCGGTGTTCCTGGCCGTCGCGAACATCGGCCAGGCCGCGCCCGCGCTCGGCGTGATCGTGCTGTTCTTCCTGTGGTCGGGCATCGAGGGGCTGTGGGCCGTCGCGATCCCGCTGATCTTCTACACGCTGCTGCCGGTGCTGCGGAACACGATGGTCGGCATCCAGCAGGTGGACCGGTCGCTGATCGACGCGGGCCGCGGCATCGGCATGTCCGCCTCGGGCGTGCTGCTCCGGGTCGAGCTGCCGCTGGCGGTGCCGCTGATCCTGGCGGGCCTGCGCACGGCGTTGGTGCTGGCGGTCGGCACGGCCACCCTGGCGTTCTTCGTCAACGGCGGCGGGCTGGGCGAGCTGATCGACACCGGGTACAAGCTGCAGCTGAACTCGGTGATGTACGTCGGCGCGGTGCTCGCGATCGGGTTGGCGCTGCTCGTGGACTGGTTGGGCGGCATGGCCGAGCTCTGGCTGGCGCCGAAGGGGGCGGAGCAGTGAGGCGGCTCGTCGTCCTGCTGGTCGCGCTGACCTCGATCCTGGCCGGCTGCGGGCTGTCCCAGAACACCGCGGTCCCGTTCACCGTGACCCCGGGGTCGATCAAGCCCGTCCCGGAGCTCGAGGGCGTCACCGTCGTCGTCGGGTCCAAGGACTTCACCGAGCAGATCCTCGTCGGGTACATGTCGGAGCTGGCGCTGGCCGCGGCGGGGGCCACCCCGGTGGACCTCACCAACATCCAGGGCTCGTCCAACTCCCGGCTGGCGCTTCGCACCGGGGACATCGACCTGACCTGGGAGTACTCCGGCACCGGGTGGATCAACTACCTGGGGCACACGGACCCGATCCCGGACGAGAAGGCCCAGTACGAGGCGGTCCGGGACGAGGACGCCGCGCAGAACGGCATCACCTGGCTGCCGTACTCGGAGCTCAACAACACCTACGCCTTCGGCGTGACCGAGGCCTATGCGCAGCAGCACGACCTGGTCACGACGTCGGACATGACGGCCTTCCTGCAGCAGAACCCGGCCGAGGGCGTGTTCTGTGTGGAGACCGAGTTCGCCAGCCGCCAGGACGGGCTGCCCGGGGTGCAGGCGGCGTACGGGTTCCGCCCGGCGGAGGTCAAGACCTTCGGCACCGGCGCGATCTACGCGGGCATCGCCAACGGCACGTGCAACTTCGGTGAGATCTTCACGACGGACGGCCGGATCGCGGGCCTGAACCTGCGGGTGCTGGAGGACGACAAGAAGTTCTTCCCGCAGTACAACATCAGCCCCGTCCTGCGGACCGAGTTCCTGCAGCAGCACCCGCAGATCGCGGACGTCATGGCGCCCATCGCCCAGGCCCTGACGAACGACGAGATG
The DNA here is from genome assembly GCF_021728735.1 of Pseudonocardia sp. WMMC193. Classification (NCBI taxonomy): domain Bacteria; kingdom Bacillati; phylum Actinomycetota; class Actinomycetes; order Pseudonocardiales; family Pseudonocardiaceae; genus Pseudonocardia; species Pseudonocardia sp. WMMC193. Next base: position 1,144,958 of record NZ_JAKKDO010000003.1, read on the forward strand.
ATCGAGCTCGGCAAGAAGGTGGACGTCGACGGCGAGGACGCCGCCACCGTCGCGAGGGACTGGATGATCGCGAAGGGCTTCATCGGCCCCGACACCGCCTGACATCCCTCGCCACCCACGACATTGTGGAGCCACAACTGTCGTTTCCGGCCCCGGAAACGACAGTTGTGGCTCCACAATGCGGGAGTCAGGCGGGGCAGACCGTGCCGTCGCGGGGGAGGACGCCCGCCAGCAGGGTCTGTTCGACCAGGGCGGTCACGCAGGCGTTGCGCGGGTAGGCGCCCTGGCCGGCCCCCTGCCATCCGACGAAGGCGCTGCGGCCCAACGACTGCGCGACGTGTTGGGAGCCGGCGAGGGGGGCCCGGGCGTCGGCCGCGGTGCCCAGCACCAGGACCGGGGCGGCCTCGGGCGGCAGGGTGCCGACCTCGGGCGCGCCCGGCGCGGTCGGCCACGGGCCGCACGCCAGCAGCCCCTGGGCCGCCGCCACCCCGAACAGCGGGTACCGGGTGCCCCACCGGTCGGCGAGCTGCGCGACCTGGGGCGGGGCGAGCCGCTGGGTGGAGTCGTTGCAGGCGGTGGCGAGCGCGGCGTCGAACGTGCCGCCGTCCCCGAGCACCGGGGCGAGGAAGGCGAAGAGCCCGGACGGGTCCCCGGCGCCCGCGGCGGCCAGCCCGGCGGCCAGCGCGGGCCACCGCGCCGGGTCGGGCAACCCGGCGCGCAGCGCGGCGAGCGTGCCGCCCGCGGTGAGCCGGTCACCGTCGGCGGAGGCGAGCGGTTGCTGTCCGAGCCCGCCGACGACGCCGGCCACCGCGGCCCGCGGGTCCGGCCCCAGCGGGCAGTTCCCCCGTGCGACGCAGGCCGCGGCGAAGGCGTCGAAGGCCGCCTCGGTGGCGGCGGTGCGCGCCTCGGTCCGGTCCGGTTCGGGCGTGGCGAGGTCGACGGGGGAGTCGAGCACCAGCCGTCCGACGGACCGGGGGTGGGCGAAGGCCCAGGCCGCCGCGGCGGTGGCCCCGTCGCCGAGGCCCAGCACGTTCAGGTGCGCGGTCCGCAGCTGCGTGCGCAGGATCTCCAGGTCCGCGGCCGTGGCGGCGGTCCGGTAGGAGCCGATGTCGCTGTCCAGCAACAGGTAGCAGTCCTGCACGACCGCGCGGGCGTCCTCCAGCAGTCCCGCCAGCCCGGCGTCCCCCGGGACCGGGGGCACGTCGGTGAGGGCGGCCCGCGCGTCGGGCGGGGCGCAGTCCAGCAGGTCACCACCGGTGCCGCGGCGGTCGATCCCGACGAGCTGGTAGGTGGCGAGCACGGGATCGGACACGAGCGTGGCCATTCGGGCGGCGAGCCGGGCGGACCCGCCCGCCGCGCTGTCCCCGACCACGACGAGCGCGGGCCGGTTGCGCGGCGCGTCCGCCCGCGAGACGCGCAGCACCCCGACCCGGGTGGTGTCGGCGCCGCGCCGCTGGGGGTCGGTGTCGACCTCGAGCTGCCCGCAGCTCGCGGAGAGCGCGCGCCCGGCGGGGACCGGGTAGCCCGCCGCCGCGACCGCCTCCAGGGTGTCCGCGGTGCAGTCCGAGTAGTCGATCAGCGTGTCGAGCGGCTCGGGTGTCGGGAGCGCGTTCGGGTCGGCGGGCGGAGCCTCTGCGCTGGTCGGCGGGCCGCCGGTCCGCTCGCCGCGGACGGCGACGGGCGGGCGCTGCGAGGGTCCGAGGGCACAGCCTGCGAGGACGAGGGCGCCGACCAGCGCGAGCACCAGCCACCGCACACGAGCCCCCACCCCACCAGTCTGACCGACCCGCCGTGAACCGGGTGTCAGTGCGCCGTCCAGCCGCCGTCCTGCACCAGCGACACCCCTGTGATCGACGCCGAGGCGGGGCCCCAGAGCACGCTCGCGAACTCGGCGACCTCGGCCGGGTCGATCAGCCGCTTCACCGCCACCGGGGTGAGCATGATCTGCTCGACGACCTGGTCCTCGGGGATGCCGTGGGCCCGGGCCTGGTCGGCGATCTGCTTCTCCACGAGCGGGGTCCGCACGTACGCCGGGTTGACGCAGTTGCTGGTCACCCCGTGCGGCGCGCCCTCCAGCGCCGTGACCTTCGACAGCCCTTCGAGGCCGTGCTTGGCCGCCACGTAGGCCGACTTGAACGGCGAGGCGCGCAGCCCGTGCGCGCTGGACACGTTGACCACCCGCCCCCAGCCCTGCGCGTACATGTGCGGCAGCACCCGCCGGACCAGCCGGAACGGGGCCTCGAGCATGATCGTCAGGATCGCGTGGAACAGGGCCGGGTCGAAGTCCTCGATCGGTGAGACGTGCTGGCGGCCCGCGTTGTTGACCAGCACGTCCACGTCGGCGGGCAGCGCGTCGACCGCGTCCAGGTCGGTGAGGTCGCAGACCAGCGGCTCGATCCCCTCCGCGGCGGGCACCGCCACCAGGTCGACGGCGTAGACGTGCGCGCCGTCCGCGGCCAGCCGGTGGGCCATGGCGGCCCCGATCCCGCTCGCCGCGCCGGTGACCAGGGCCTTCTTGCCGGAGAGCGTCATGGGAGGAGCCTAGGGCGGGATCGGGCCGCGGAGCGTGTCGACCTGCTCACGCCACCCGCGGCGTGGACTTCGCGGTGTCCAGCTCCAGGCGGACGGCGACGGGGAGGTGGGCGATCCCGAGCGCGTCCCGGGCCTCGGTGACGATCTCCGCGTCGAGCCGCCTGCAGATCTCGGCGACGTCCGCCTCGTCGTCCAGCCAGACGGTGAGCCGCAGCGCGGGGCTCCCGGGCTTGCCGACCATCCGGCCCCGGGTGCGCGAGACCCCGCGGAGCCCGGCGGCCCGTTCGGCCACGGCGTCCGCGGCGGCCCCGGCGGTGACCAGCAGCCTGGTCTCGGCGTCGGACTCCAGGAGCAGGTCGGGGCGGCGTTCGGGGCGCAGCGAGCGCACCGCCCACCACAGCCCGACGACCAGCAGCAGCACCCCGGCGGCGATCGCCACCCACCGCCAGAGCAGCGGCTGGGCGCGCAGCGCGTCCACGATCATCGGGTCGAGCAGCGGCCTGCCCGCCCGGCCGCGGCCGAACACCCCCCAGCCCAGCAGCGCCGCGCCGGTGCCCGCGAGCAGCAGGACCAGCCCGAGCAGCGCCAGGCGGGTGCGGTCCCCGCCCGCCGACCGGGCGACGGCGCGGCGGGAGCGGCGCACGACCCCCTTCGGCATGTCCACCGTGGTCATCGCGGCTCCTTCCGGCTGCGGGTGGTGACGGCGACCGAGGGTCGCCGGGCGAGCGGCAGGTCGTCGAGCAGCGCGTCCGTCCGGGCCCGGACGGTCTCCTTGAGCGAGCCCTCGTCCTCCGGCCATCCCTCGGCCCGCACGACCACCCGGCGGGCGGAGGCGGACACGGTGGCGGCGGCGACGTCGTCGGACGCCCGGACGGTCCGGCCGACCAGCCGGGCGAGCACCCGCGGGGAGGTCGACACGGTCATGGCGGGGGTCGGCGAGGTCAGCGGGACGTCGTGGCGGCGGGCGAGCAGCGCCACGAGCAGCAGGAGCAGCCCGATCACGCCGACGCACACGGAGACGACGAGCACCGGGCCGTCGGACCAGGTGGTGTCGCGCAGGGTCGCCTGCCAGGCCTGCCAGGGCACGACGATCCCGGTGGTCGAGCCGGGGCGGACCCAGGCCGCCACGACCTCGATCACGAGCAGCACCCCGACCGCCGCCAGGGCGAGCCCCAGCAGCGGGGCGAGGGTGCGGAGCAGCACGCGCACGGCGGCCTCCTTACTGGATCTTGGGTGCGCGGGGGCCCGCGGGCGGGCGCAACCCGGAGACGGTCACGGCGACCGAACGGACGTGGTGCCCGGTGAGCCGGGCCAGCTCGGCGGTGATCCGTTCGCGCACGGTGTGGACCGTGGTGCGCACCGGGGTCGGGTAGACGCAGGTGAGCTCGAGGCGGACGTCCACGGAGTCGCCGACGGCGCTCACCCGCGCGCGGGGCCCGGCGTCGCCGACCTCGAGGCCGGCGACCCGGCGCTCGCGGTGCAGCGTGCCCGGGGTCCGGTCGGTCACGTACTCGACGATCTTGCGGAGCACGACGGGGTCGATGTCGAGTCCGCCGCGCTCGTCGGCGTCCGGGGCCCCGGCGGGCAGCGCGACCGCCGCGGGCGCCCGGGACCCGGGGGCGGGCACGGTGGACACGGTCACTTGTCCCGGGCCCGGCCGAGCACGCCGGACAGGTCCAGCTCGCCGTCGAGGAACCGGCCGACGGCGAGCCCGAGCGCGCCCAGGACCAGCACGATGATGAAGGCGACGAAACCGCCGAAGGCGGCGGCGAGGCCGAGTAGGAGCCCGGCCAGCAGGCCGGTCTGGGTGGCGTTCATGAGTGCTCCTGGTCTTCCTGGTCTTCGGAGAGCCGGGACCGGGCCCGGCGACGGGCCGTCCGGATCGCCGCGATGACGATCCGGACGGGGAGGGGAGGAGTGGCGACGAACTCGACGGGCCGGTCGAACCGGGGGTCCGGCGGCGGCGCGTCCGCGGGCTCGGCCCGCGCGCGCAACGCCGCCAACCCGGCGACGAAGGCCTCGGGATCACCGCCCCGGTCGGGGTGGTGGGCCTTGACGAACGCCCGCTCCTCCGGTGTCACAGCAGGCCGACCTGCGCGGGGACGACGTCGGACACGGTCAGGTCCACCGGACGGTCGCCGACGATGCGGGCCACGCGGGCCCGCAGCCGCTCGACGACCGCCGGGATCGGCGGGCCGAGGTGGAGCACGACGGCGACCTCGACGCGGTCCGCGACCCGCACCCCGACCAGCTTCTCGCCGGGCAGGTAGGTCAGCACCGCGCCGTAGACACCGCCGTCGAGCCGCGCGACCGCGGGATCCGCGGTCACGGCGTCGGCGACCGCCCGCGCGAGCGCGTCGGTCTCGGCGGCGGACGTGGTCACTCGACGCGCGAGGTCGCCGGGGTGGCCGGGACCGGCGTGGGCGCCGAGTCGTCGTCCTCGTCGGGCAGGTGGATGTCGTTCACGGCGATGTTGACCTCGATGACCTCGAGGCCGGTCATCCGCTCGACCGCGGTGATCACGTTGCGTCGCACGGCGCGCGCGAGCTCCACGATGGACGCGCCGTACTCCACGACGATGTCCAGGTCGATCGCGGCCTGCTTCTCGCCGACCTCGACCTGCACACCCGCGATGTTCGAGGCGCCGGTGCCGCCGCCGGGGATGCGCTCGCGCAGGGCGCCGAAGGTGCGAGACAGCCCGCCGCCCATGGAGTGGACGCCGGAGATCTCCCGCGCGGCGATGCCGGCGATCTTCTGGACCACGGAGGCCGCGATGGTGGTCTTGCCCTGCGAGGTGTCCTCGGCGAGGCGGCTCGGGCTGCCCGCGGTGCCTGCCGGGTTCGCCGTCGAGGGCGCGGTGGTGGCGGGGGTGCTGGTGGTCATGGGTATTCCTCCCGTGCTGTGGTGCGCTTCCACATCTTCTGACGTGGGTTCCCCGTCCGCCCTCACAGATGTTCACTCGAATGGCGGATGTGATAGCGCAGGAGCAGGGTCGAGTCCTCCTCCAGTACGGAGTGGAGGGTCATGTCCTCGGGCTCGACCCCCGCGGCGGACCGGGCGATCCGGCCCGCCTCGCCCGCCGCCAGCAGCGGGGAGAGGGTGAGGCACAGCTCGTCCACGGCCCCGGCGGCGACCAGGTCGCCGTGCAGGCCGGGTCCGCCCTCGCAGAGCACGCGGCGCAGCCCGCGGCGGTCGAGCTCGCCGAGGAGGGTGGGGACCCGCAGGTCCGGCAGCTCGACGACGTCCCCGCCCGCCTCCCGCAGGGCGGCGCGCCGGTCCGCCGGGGCCTCGGCGGTGGTGAGCACGATCGTGGGGACGGCGGTGTCGGTGAACAGCCCGAGGTCGGTCTCCAGGGACGCCGACCCCGTGACGACGGCGATCGGCGGGGGAGTGTCCCGCCCGATCGTCGGCGTGCGGGCGCCGCGGTAGCGCTCGGCGCGCGCCGTGCCGGACCCGACGAGGATCACGTCGGCGAGCCTGCGCAGGACGCCGAACACGGCCTTGTCCGCGGGGGAGCCGAGACCGGAGGAGACGCCGTCGACCGAGACCGCGCCGTCGAGACTGGACACGAAGTTGACCCGGACCCAGGGCCGGCTCAGATCCGCCGGGTAGGCATAGGTCTGCGTGAGGTCGGGGTCGGATCCGGGGGGTAGCAGGCTGCGCACCCGCACATCCCAGCACGTCCTGTGATCCATCGGGGGTTTCGGCCCGCCGGTGCTGAGGCTAGCCTCACTTCGACCGAGGGGGACCACACCGGAGGGCAGGGTCCCCTCATGTACGGACGGGGTGACACGTGGCGGCGGGAACGACGCAGGTTCCGGGGGCCGGGAGCGCAGCGACCGGCCGGGCCCGGCCCCGCCGGTCGCTGCGCACCCGGCGGCTGACCGGGCTGGGCCTGCTGGTCGCGCTCCTGGTGCTGGTGGTGTTCGCGAGCATCGCGCTCGGCACCAAGGTCATCCCGTTCGCGCACGTGTGGAGCGCGCTCTGGGCGCCCACCGGCACCGAGGACGACATCGTCATCCGCTCGCTGCGGATCCCGCGCACGATCCTCGGCGTCGCCGTCGGCGCCGCCCTCGGTCTCGCGGGCGCGCTGATCCAGGGCCACACGCGCAACCCGCTGGCCGATCCGGGCCTGCTCGGGGTGAACATGGGCGCGGCGTTCTTCGTGGTCGTCGGGATCTACGTGTTCGGCGTGACCACGCTGTTCGGCTACGTCTGGTTCGCGTTCGCGGGCGCGATGGTCGCCAGCGCGGCGGTGTTCGCGCTCGGTGCGGCGAGTGGGCGCGGCAGCCCCACCCCGGTGACGCTCGCGTTGGCGGGCGCCGCCCTGACCTTCCTGCTCAGCGGCCTGGTCTCGGCGATCATCCTGATCGACACCGACACCCTGGACGCCTACCGCTTCTGGAACGTCGGCTCGCTCGCGGGCCGGGACGCCTCCATCGCCGGGCAGGTCGCGCCGTTCCTGGTCCTGGGCGCGCTGATCGGGCTGGCGAGCGCCCCCGCGCTCAACGCGCTGTCGCTGGGGGAGGACGTCGCCCGCTCGCTCGGGCAGTCCGTGCGCCGCACCCGGTTCCTGGGCGTCGTGGCGATCACCCTGCTGGCGGGGGGCGCCACGGCCGCGTGCGGGCCGATCGGGTTCGTCGGACTCGTCGTGCCGCACGTGGTGCGGGCCTTCACCGGGCCGGACTACCGCTGGTTGCTGCCCGCCTCCGGGCTGATGGGCGCGGTGCTGCTGCTGATGGCGGACATCGTGGGCAGGCTCGTCGCCCGCCCCGGCGAGCTGCAGGTCGGCATCGTGCTCGCGCTGATCGGGGCGCCGTTCTTCATCGCCCTGGTCCGCCGCCGCAGGATGATGGCGATCTGATGACGAGCACGCTCGTCCCCGGCCGCACCCCGCTGCGGCGCGGCCCGTTCTCGGGGGTCTGGCGCCCCCGGAACGTCACCGTCCTGGTCGTGGCCGCGGTCGTCCTGGTGCTGGCGCTGGCGGTGAACATCGGCCGCGGCGAGTTCCCCATCTCCATCCCCGAGGTGCTGGCCGTTCTCGTCGGCGGCGGGGACGCCGGGCAGCAGTTCATCGTCCTGGAGCTGCGGCTGCCGCGGTCGCTGACCGGTGCGCTCGTGGGCGGGGCGCTGGCCGTGTCCGGTGCGATCATGCAGTCGATCGCCCGCAACCCGCTGGCCAGCCCGGACATCATCGGGATCACGTGGGGCGCCTCGGCCGCGGCGGTCACCCTGATCGTGCTCGGCGGCTCCGGCCTGGTCGGCGGGCTCGCCGCCGTGGGGCTGCCGATCGCGGCCCTGGTCGGCGGCCTCGTGACCGCCGTCCTGATCTACACGCTGGCGTGGCGCAAGGGCATCCAGGGCTTCCGGCTGGTGTTGGTCGGCATCGGCGTCAACGCGATGCTGGCCGCGCTGGTGAACTGGCTGCTCATCATCGCCCAGGTCTACGAGGCCGCGCGGGCGCAGGTGTGGCTGAACGGCAGCCTGAACGCCCGGGGGTGGGAGCACGTGGTCCCGGTCGGGATCGCGCTGCTGGTCCTGGTGCCCGCCGCGCTGGTGCTGGCGTTCGTCATGGGCGCCCTGCAGTACGGAGACGACACGGCCAAGGGCCTCGGTGTGCGGGTCAACACCGCGCGGAGCCTGTTGCTGCTGGTCGCCGTCGGGCTCGCCGCCGTGGCCACCGCAGGGGCGGGGCCGATCGCCTTCGTGGCGCTCGTGGCGCCCCAGATCGCCCAGCGGCTCGTCGGCTCGTCCCGACCGCCGATCGGCGCGTCGCTGCTGGTCGGGGCCGCGCTCACGGTCATCTCGGACATCATCGCGCGCACCGCGTTCGGGTCCGTCGAGCTCCCGGTCGGGGTCGTCACGGCCGTGCTCGGCGCCCCCTATCTGCTCTACCTGCTCATCAGACAAGGCCGGGAGGCCCGCGCATGACCACGCGCCCCGACGCTGCGATCGAGGCTCCGCTCGACGCTCCGATCGACGCCCCGATCGACCTGGACGCGCCCGCGACGGACGAGGCCCCGGCGGCCCGGGTCCGGCTCGCCGCCGAGGGTGTCCGGCTCGGCTACGGCGCCCGGACGATCGTCGAGGACCTGGACCTCGAGATCCTGCACGGCACCGTCACCGCCGTGATCGGGCCGAACGGCTGCGGCAAGTCCACCCTGCTCCGGGCGTTGGGTCGGCTCCTGGCCCCGACGGCGGGTCACGTCCTGCTCGACGGGCGGCGGATCGACCGGACCCCCACCAAGGAGGTCGCCACCGTCCTGGGGCTGCTCCCGCAGGCGCCCACCGCGCCGGAGGGGCTCACCGTGGGCGACCTCGTGGCGCGGGGCAGGCACCCGCACCAGGCCTGGTACCGGCAGTGGTCCGGGGACGACGAGGCCGCCGTGGCGGAGGCGTTGGCCTGGACCGGCATCGCGGACCTCGCCGAGCGCCCGCTCGACGAGCTCTCCGGCGGCCAGCGCCAGCGCGCCTGGATCTCGATGGCGCTCGCCCAGGGCACCGAGCTCCTGCTGCTCGACGAGCCCACCACGTTCCTGGACCTGTCCCACCAGGTCGAGGTGTTGGAGCTGGTGGACCGTCTGCACAGCGAGCGCGGCCGCACGGTCGTCATGGTGCTGCACGACCTCAACCTCGCCGCCCGCTACGCCGGCCGGCTCGTCGCCATGAAGGACGGCCGGATCATGGCCCAGGGCGCGCCGGCGGACGTGCTCACCGAGCCGCTGCTGCGCGAGGTGTTCGGGCTCGAGGCGAAGGTGGTTCCGGATCCCGTCGCGGGTACTCCGATGGTGGTCCCGATCGGGACGGCGCGCGCGTCGCGCGCCTGAATAATGCGCTCGCGCGCGGTGGATGTCGGCAATCCCATTGCCCGAGACGGTGGCGGTAAATCAGACGTTCGCCGTTTCGAGAAGTCCCGAGCCGATGTGCCACAGCGTGACCGGTTGAATCCGCAACGCGCCCTCGTTATAGACTCGGCGGGCCAGGGGGGATGAATGGGACTGCCGTCGAGAAAGCGGAGGCGGACCTACCGAATTCGTTGATACGGAAACCGGATGTGATCGGGAACACCCCACTCGACCGCGACCGGTCTCACATTCGAGGTGACGCGCGTGCGCCCACAGGCTGGATCGGTCCCTGATCTCGGCTCCGAGTCGTCCGGGCACTCGAGACAGGTGCTCGCGGACGTCGCGAAGGCACTCGCCCACCCCGACCGCATCTGGATCCTCCAGCTGCTGGCCGACGGGGAGCGGTCAGTCGCCGACCTGCGCTCGCGCACCGGGCAGGTGGCGTCGACGCTGTCCTCGCACCTCGCGGTCCTGCGCCACGCGGATCTCGTCACCGTGCGCCGCGAAGGCCCGTCGGTGTTCTACGGGCTCGCGGACGCCTCGTCCCTGCGGGTGCTGGAGTCGCTGCGGGAGGTCGTCGTGCACACCCTCGACCGGCGCGACCTCGCCTTCGGCGCCGACCCGGACGAGCGCACGCGCTTCTGACCCCGCCGGGCACGGGGCACTAGGGTCTCGCCATGGCGAGCGTGCGCGAGACCCTGCGGGTGCCGAAGGGCCCCGTCGACCTCGAGGAGATCGATCCCCGAGGCACCCCCGTCGGTCCGACGCGCAAGGCGGCGGCCGCGGACGAGATGGCCGACCTCGGCGTCCGGCTGGACACGCTGCAGGAGGCGCTCTACGCCGAGGGCACCGGCGGCGGGACCCGCGCCGTGCTGCTCGTCCTGCAGGGCATGGACACCTCCGGCAAGGGCGGGGTGATCCACCACGCGGTGGGGCTGGTGAACCCGCAGGGGGTGCAGATCGCCTCGTTCAAGCGCCCCACCGCCGAGGAGCTCGCGCACGACTTCCTCTGGCGCATCCGCAAGCAGGTGCCGGTGCCCGGCCGGATCGGCGTCTTCGACCGCTCCCACTACGAGGACGTGCTCGTGGCGCGGGTCGACTCGCTCGTGCCGGAGGAGGTCTGGCAGGCCCGGTACGCGCAGATCACCGCGTTCGAACAGGAGCTCACCGGTCGGGGCGTGACCGTCGTCAAGTGCATGCTGCACATCTCGCCGCAGGAGCAGGCCGAGCGGCTGCTCGCCCGGCTGGACGATCCCACCAAGCGCTGGAAGTACAACCCCGGCGACCTCGACACCCGGGCGAAGTGGCCCGCCTACCAGGAGGCCTACGAGGCCGCACTGGAGCGCTGCGACGCCGACGCCGCGCCCTGGTACGTCATCCCCAGCGACCGCAAGTGGTACCGGAACTGGGCCGTCGCGGCGATCCTGGCCGAGACCCTGGAGGACATGGCGCCGGTGTTCCCGCCGCCGGACTTCGACGTCGAGGAGCAGCGGGCGCTGGTGCGGGCCTCGCTCAGGTGAGCAGGGGGTGGATCGCCCAGAACGCCAGCGCCGCGGACAGCGCGGCGGCGGGCAGGGTGACCACCCAGGCCACCGCGATGTTGCCCGCGACGTTCCACCGGACCGCGGACAGCCGCTTCGTGGCGCCCACCCCGAGGATGGACGACGTGATGGTCTGCGTGGTCGAGATGGGCGCCGCGAACACGAACGCGGTCGTGTAGAGCACGGCGGACGCCGTGAGCTCGGCGGCGAACCCGCGCGGCGGGTCGAGGTCGATGATCCGCCGCCCGAGGGTCCGCATGATGCGCCAGCCGCCCGCGTAGGTGCCCAGGGACAGCGCGCCTGCGGAGATCAGCACGACCCACCAGGGGATGTCGGTGCCCTGGTGGTAGCCCCCGACGATCAGCGCGAGGACGATGACGCCCATCGTCTTCTGGGCGTCCTGCAGGCCGTGGCCGAGCGCCATCGCGGCGGCCGACACGGTCTGCGCCACGCGGAACCCGCGGGTCAGCCGGGCCGGGTTGCCCCGCCGGAAGATCCACAGCAGCGCGATCATCACCAGTCCGGCGAGCACGAACCCGACGACCGGGGACAGCACCATCGGGACCAGGACCTTCTCCAGCACCCCGCTCCACTTGACGGTGCCCGCGGAGGCCGTGGCCGCGCCCACCAGCCCGCCGATCAGCGCGTGCGAGGACGAGCTGGGCAGCCCGAACCACCAGGTCACCAGGTTCCACACGATGGCGCCCAGCAGCGCGGCCAGCACCACCGACAGCCCCTCCATGCCCTGGGGCGCCTCGATGATCCCGCTGCCGACGGTCGAGGCCACCTCGGTCCCGAGGAAGGCGCCGACGAGGTTCATCACCGCCGCCATGGCCAAGGCCACCCGCGGGGAGAGCGCGCGCGTGGCGACGGAGGTCGCGATGGCGTTCGCGGCGTCGTGGAAGCCGTTGGTGTAGTCGAATACCAGGGCCACCGCGATGACGACGACGATGGTCGTGAGCAGCACTAGGCTTCCTTCACGGCGATGCTCTCGACCGTGTTCGCCACGGTCTCGAAGGCGTCCGCCGCCTCTTCCAGCGTGTCCACGACCTCCTTGAGCTTGATGATCTCCAGGAGGGCCGCGGTGTCGGTCGGGGCCTCGGCCGGGGACAGCAGCCCGGCGAGCACGGCGTGGTACGCCTCGTCCGCCTCGTCCTCGAGCGAGTTCACGTGGATCCAGTAGTCCTGCAGCGCGGACATCTTCTCCAGCCGGGGCATGGCCTCCGCGGTGGCCAGCGCCGCTCGGCGCAGCACGTCCACCTGCATGGTGATGCCCGCGGGCAGCCGGTCCAGCCGGTAGAGCACGATCCGGTCCGCCGCCTCCTCGATGGCGTCCACGACGTCGTCGAGGGAGGAGGCGAGCCGGTAGATGTCCTCGCGGTCGAACGGGGTGACGAAGACCGAGTTGAGCTTGACCATGATCTCGTGCGTCACGTCGTCGCCCGCGTTCTCCGCCTCCTTCACCCGTTTGGCGATGGCGGGGCGGTCCGCGGGGACGGCGTCGACCATCGCGGCGAGCTCGTCGGCTGCGACCACGATGTTCTCCGCGGCGCGGGTGAACAGCGGGTAGAAGCCGCGTTCCTGTGGCGTCAACCGGAAGGCCATGACGGGTTTTCTACCTGTTCATCTCGGGCCGGTCGTGGGCGGGCCCCGTTCCGGACTCTTCGGTCAGCCGATGAGGGTCCGGCCGATGATCTCCTTCATGATCTCGTTGGTGCCGCCGTAGATCGACTGCACCCGGGAGTCCACGAAAGCCTTGGCGATCGGGTACTCGAGCATGTAGCCGTACCCGCCGTGCAGCTGCACGCAGCGGTCCACGACCCGTCGCTGCACGTCAGTGGCCCACCACTTGGCCTTCGCGGCGTCCGCGACCGGCAGCTCGGACTCGACGTGCCGGGCCAGGCAGCGGTCGACGTACGCGCGTGTGACGTCCACCTCGGTGTCCATCTCGGCCAGCTCGAACCGGGTGTTCTGGAAGTGGGCGACCGGCTTGCCGAAGGCCTTGCGCTCCTTCGTGTACTCCAGCGTCATCGCCAGGGCGGCCGCCGCGCCCGCGGTGGCGCCGAGCGCGATGGACAGCCGCTCCTGGGCCAGGTTCTGCATCAGGTAGATGAAGCCCTGGCCCACCTCGCCGAGGACGTTGGCCGCGGGCACCCGCACGTCGGTGAACGAGAGCTCGGCGGTGTCCTGGGCCTTCATCCCGACCTTCTCCAGCCTGCGGCCGCGCTCGAAGCCGGGCATGCCGCGCTCCACCACGAGCAGGGAGAAGCCGCGCGCGCCCGCGTCCGGGTCGGTCTTCGCGACGACGATCACGAGGTCGGCGAGGATCCCGTTGGTGATGAACGTCTTGGCGCCGTTGAGGATCCAGTCGTCGCCGTCCCGGCGCGCGTGGGTCGCGATGCCCTGCAGGTCCGAGCCCGTGCCCGGCTCCGTCATCGCGATCGCGGTGATGAGGTCGCCGGAGCAGAACCCGGGCAGCCAGCGCTGCTTCTGCTCGTCCGTGCACAGGCGCAGCAGGTAGGGCGCGACGACGTCGTTGTGCAGCGGGAAGCCGAGCCCGCTCGCACCGGCCGCGGTGATCTCCTCGAGCGCGACGGCGTTGTACCGGAAGTCCGGCGTGCCCCCGCCGCCGAACTGCTCGGGCACATCGGTGCCCAGCAGGCCCGCCCGGCCCGCGGTGCGCCAGACCTCGCGGTCGACCTGGCCCTGCTTCTCCCACTCGGCGTGGTGGGGGAGGACCTCCTTGGCGAGGAAGGTCCGGACGAGGTCCCGGAACGCGTCGTGTTCGGCGTCGAAGATGTCGCGCTGCATGACACGCAGCCTCCCATACCCGCGGGTAACCACGCGGGCCGTCGCCGGCCCGTACGCTCCGCCGATGGGCGTCGGGGCGAACATCTGGGACAAGGTCGTCGCAGGTGGGGTGGCCGACCTGCGGCGGTGTCACCGGCGCGAGGTCGCGGCGGAGACCGAGCACACGGGGTCCGCACGGGGCTGGGTCCTGCACCGCTACGACCCGACGGCGCCGCAGTCCGGCCCGCCGGTGCTGCTGGTCCCGCCGCTGGGCGCCCCGGACTTCGCCTACGACCTGCGCCGCGGCGGCTCGCTCGTCGAGCACCTCCTCGACCGGGGCCGCCCGGTGTACCTCGTCGACTACGGGCCCCTGTCCTTCGGTCACCGCGCCCTCGGTGTGGAGCACTGGGTGGACGAGGTGGTCCCGCAGGTGACCCGCCGGATCGGGGAGCCGGTGCACCTGGTCGGATGGTCGCTGGGCGGGCTGTTCTGCCTGCTCGCGCTCGCCGCGGCCGAGCGGCTCGGGGAACCGCTGCCGGTGCGCTCGGTCAGCGCCATCGCCAGTCCGGTCGACATCGCGGCGGTGCCGCTGGTGGCGCCGCTGCGGCCGCTGGCGCAGGTCGCGGGCGGGCGGGCGGTCTCGGCGATCTACCGCGCGGTGGGCAGCCTCCCCGCCCCGGTGGTCAGCGGCATCTTCCACCTGACGGCGGTGGACCGGCTGGTCACGAAGCCGCTGGCGGTGCTGAGCAGGCTGGGGGACAAGGACACCCTCGCGCACATGGAGGCCGTCGACTACCTGATGAACCACATGCACGGCTATCCCGGGCGCGCCTTCGGCCAGCTCTTCCACCTGCTGCTGCGCGCCAACGACCTGGCCACCGGCAGGCTGGAGATCGGCGGGCGCACGGTGGACCTGGCGGACGTCCGGGTGCCCGTCCTGGTCGTGGCGGGCCTGGACGACGTCATCGCCCCGCTCGGCGCGGTCCGCGGCGTGGTCCCGCTGCTCACCGGAGCCCCGCAGGTCCGGTTCGAGACCGCGCCGGGCGGGCACCTCGGCGTCCTGACCGGACGGCGGGCCCGCACCACCACCTGGCCGATCCTCGACGACTTCCTGGGCCGGACCTGACGTCCCGGGCGGGACCCGACGCGTACGGGCCACAATGAGCGGCATGCGTCACGTCGAGGGGATCGACACGGTCAAGCCCTACTCGGTGATCGGGCTGGGCACCTGGCAGTTCGGGTCGCGGGAGTGGGGCTACGGCGAGGACTTCGCCGCGGAGGCCCGGCGGATCGTCACCCGCGCCCGCGAGCTCGGGGTCACGGTGTTCGACACCGCGGAGGTCTACGGGTTCGGGCGCTCGGAGCGGATCCTGGGCCGGGCGCTGGCGGACTCCGGCGGCACCGAGGACGTCGTGGTCGCCACGAAGATCTTCCCCGTGCTGCCCACCGCCGCGGTCGTGCAGCAGCGCGGGGTGGCCAGCGCGCAGCGGCTCGGGGTGCGCACGCTCGACCTCTACCAGGTGCACCAGCCCAACCCGGTGGTCTCCGACGCCACGACCATGCGCGGCATGCGGGCGCTGCGGGACGTCGGCGTCGTCGACCAGGTCGGGGTGTCGAACTACCCGCTGAAGCGCTGGCGGTCGGCGGAGGTGCGCTTCGGCGCGCCGGTGCTGTCCAACCAGGTGCAGCTCAACCTGGTACACCGCGGCCCGCTGGCCGAGATGCTGCCCTGGGCGCAGCGCACCGGACACGTCGTGATCGCGTACAGCCCGCTGGCGCAGGGGCTGCTCTCCGGCCGCTACGACGCCGACCACCGCCCGGCCAACGGGGTGCGCGCCGCCAACGCGATGTTCCTGCCTGAGAACCTGGACGCCGCGAAGCCGCTGCTGGACACCCTGCGAGACGTCGCGTCCGGCCACGACGCGACCCCCGCCCAGGTCGCGCTCGCGTGGGTGGTGCACCAGCCCCACGTCGTCGCGATCCCGGGGGCGTCCAGTGTGGCCCAGCTGGAGAGCAATGTGGCCGCGGCGGACCTGCGCCTGTCCGACGAGGAGTACCGGGGCCTCACCGCGGCGGCCGAGGCCTACCAGCCGCTCGTCGGGATCCCGGCGATCCCGAAGCTCGTCGCGTCCCGTAGGCGTGGTTAGTCGGGTTTCGTCGCGCAGGTGAGTGACATTCGACCATCGCTCACATCCTGACGAACGGGGCTTCGCGGAGTTAGCGTTGCGGCGTGAGCAGCACCGTGGACACCCGGGGGCCCCTGTCCGCCGCACGGCGGGAGCACGACGCCGTCGTGGCGGGCCTGGTGCGGGCCTACCGGGCGGTCCCTCCCGGCACCCCGGTGCGGCTCGGCAAACGCACGTCGAACCTCTTCCGCTTCGGGGCAGGCACCGCGGGCGACACCGTCCACCTGGACACCTCCGGACTGACCGGGGTGATCGAGGTCGACGCGGCGGCCCGCACCGCGGACGTGCAGGGGATGTGCACCTACGAGGACCTCGTCGCCGCGACCCTGCCGCACGGGCTCATGCCGCTGGTCGTCCCGCAGCTCAAGACGATCACCCTCGGCGGCGCGGTCACCGGCCTGGGCATCGAGTCGACCAGCTTCCGGCACGGCCTGCCGCACGAGTCGGTGCTCGAGATGGACGTGCTGGTCCCCTCCGGCGAGCTGGTCACCGCGGCCCCCACCGGCGCGCACGCGGACCTCTACGCCGCCTTCGCCAACTCCTACGGCACCCTCGGCTACGCGCTGCGGATCCGGATCGAGCTGCAGCCGGTCTCCCGGTACGTGCGGCTGCGCCACCACCGCTTCGGCACCGCGGAGGAGGCCACCGCCGCGCTGGGCGAGCTGGCGGCCACGGACATCGACTTCCTCGACGGCACCGTGTTCTCCCCGACCGAGCACTACGTCACGGTCGGCGAGTTCGTCGACGAGCCGACGCCCGGCGCCCGGGTCAGCGACTACACGGGCATGGAGGTGTTCTACCGCTCGCTGCAGACCCGCCCGGTCGACCACCTCACCACCCACGACTACCTGTGGCGCTGGGACACCGACTGGTTCTGGTGCTCGCGCGCCTTCGGGGTGCAGAACCCGGCGGTCCGCAGGCTCTGGCCCCGGCGCTACCGCCGGTCGGACGTCTACCGCAGGCTGGTCGCGCTCGACCAGCGCTACCAGGCGTCGAACGCCGTGCGCCGCCGCCTCGGGCACCCCGAGGAGGAGATGGTGATCCAGGACGTCGAGATCCCCACCCCGCGGCTGCCGGAGTTCCTGGCCGAGTTCCACGCCCACGTCGGCATCGCGCCGGTCTGGCTCTGCCCGCTGCAGCTGCGCGGCGACCGGACCTGGCCGCTCTACCCGATGAAGCCGCACACTCCGTACGTCAACGTCGGGTTCTGGTCGTCCGTCCCCGTCACCGGGGACAAGTGGCAGCACAACCGGTTCGTCGAGGACCTGGTCGCCCGGCTGGACGGCCACAAGAGCCTCTACTCCACCGTCCACTACGGCGAGGCGGAGTTCTGGGAGCGGTACAACGGTGCGGCGTACCGCCCCGTGAAGGAGCGGTACGACCCGCAGGGGCGGGTACCGGACCTGTTCAGGAAGGTCGGAGGGGGAGCATGAGGGTCGCTGAGGTCTTCGGACACGTCATCGGGCGGGACGCGCCGATCCGGCTGGTCGCCTACGACGGCAGCAAGTCCGGTCCGGACGACGCCGAGATCGCGCTGCGCATCGAGTCCCCGCGGGCGCTGGCCCGGCTCGCCTCGGCGCCCGGCACGCTGGGCCTGGCGCGCGCGTACGTGACGGGTGAGATCGATGTGGAGGGAGACCTCTACACGGCGCTGTCGTCCCTGTCGGACATCACGCTGCACGGGGTGTCGACGCTGGACTTCGGCAGGCTGCTGCGGACCGTGGGCCCGATCTGGCTGAAGTACCGGCCCGCGCCGCCGGAGCTGGAGGCGCGCCCGCGCGGGCGGCTGCACTCGAAGTTCCGGGACAGCCAGGCCATCTCGCACCACTACGACGTGTCCAACACCTTCTACGAGTGGGTGCTCGGGCCGTCGATGACCTACACCTGCGCGGCGTACCCGCACCCGGGTGCCACGCTCGAGGAGGCGCAGGAGACCAAGTACGACCTGGTCGCGCGCAAGCTCGCGCTGGAGCCGGGGATGCGCCTGCTGGACGTCGGGTGCGGGTGGGGCGGCATGGTCCGCCACGCCGCCCGGATGGGAGTGAAGGCGCTGGGCGTCACGCTGTCGCGCAACCAGGCCGAGTGGGCGCAGGAGGCGATCCGGCGCGAGGGGCTGGAGGAGTTCGCCGAGGTCCGGCACTCGGACTACCGGGACGTCGCGGAGTCCGGCTTCGACGCCGTCAGCTCCATCGGGCTCACCGAGCACATCGGCAAACGGCAGCTGTCGTCCTACTTCGGGTTCCTGTACGGCAAGCTGCGGCCCGAGGGCAGGCTGCTCAACCACTGCATCACCCAGCCGCGGACCGTGAGCCACCTGCGCCGCGTCGACCCGTTCATCGACCGGTACGTCTTCCCGGACGGGCAGCTCGAGTCGCCGGGCCTGCTGATGACCGAGATGAACGACGCGGGCTTCGAGATCCGCCACGAGGAGAACCTGCGCGAGCACTACGCGATGACGCTGCGGGACTGGGGCGCCAACCTCGAGGAGCACTGGGACGAGGCGGTGGCCGAGGTGGGCATCGGGCGCGCCCGGGTGTGGCGGCTGTACATGGCGGCGTGCCGGCTGGGCTTCGACCTGGACAACATCCAGCTCCACCAGATGCTCGGGGTGAAGCTCGGCGACCACGGCCGCTCCGGCATGCCGCTGCGCGGGTGGCGCGCCGAAGGGGTCTGGTAGCCGCGGCTCTGGTAGAGAAGGCGCTGTGCCCGACCGCAGGCCCGACCGTCTGAGCCCGCTCGACGCGTCGTTCCTCTTCATGGAGGAACGCACGACCGCCATGACCCTGGGCGCGGTCATGACCTTCGAACCGGAGGACGGCTTCTTCGACGTCGACGCGTTCGTCGACCTGATCGACTCCCGGCTCGACCTCGTGCCCCGGTACCGCCAGAAGGTCCGGGAGGTGCCGGGGCGGCTCGGCCTGCCGGTGTGGGTGGACGACCCGGACTTCGACCTGAGCTTCCACGTGCGGCGCTCGGCGCTGCCCGCGCCTGGCACGGACGCGGACCTGCGCGAGCTGGTGGGGCGGCTGCTGTCCCGCCAGCTCGACCGGTCCCGCCCGCTGTGGGAGATCTACGTGATCGAGGGCTTCGAGGAGTACCGGGTCGCCATCCTGACCAAGATCCACCACGCGATGGTCGACGGCATCGGCTCGATGGCCGTCGGCAGCCTGCTGCTCGACACCGCGGCGCGGCCGCGGCCCGCGGAGGCGGGCGGGGAGCCCGGGTGGTCGCCGCGGCCGTCGCCGTCCGGGCTGGAGCTGGCCACGCAGGCCGTGCTGGAGAACATGCTGCGGCCGCGGTCCGCGGTCGACGCGCTGACCCGCTCCGCGCGAGACGTCCGGGAGGTCGCCTCCGCGGTGCGCCGGACCCTGGGCGGCGTCGCGGACGCGGTGCGCACCGCCAACCACGGCCGCTCGGTCTGGGCGCTCAACGCCCCGATCGGCACCCAGCGCCGGTTCGGCATGGCGCGGACCTCGCTGTTCGAGCACCGGATGATCCGGCGCAGGCACGGGGCGGGCGGCGGCACGGTGAACGACGTGGTGCTCGCCGTGGTGGCGGGTGCGTTGCGGCGCTGGCTGATCGCCCGCGGCGAGCCGATCTTCCCGGACTCCGTGGTGCGCGCGATGGTGCCGGTCAGCGTGCGCGGCCGCGGCCCCGGGTCCGACGGCGGCAACCGGATCTCCGCGGTGTTCGTCGAGCTGCCGGTGGGGGACCCGGACCCGGTCCGCAGGCTGCAGTCGATCGCGCGGCAGATGGAGGCGCGCAAGCGGTTCGGCCGCTCGGCGGGCACGACCGCGGTGGTCGGCCTGGCGTCCCTGGCCACCCCCGTCATGCACGAGATGGGGGCCCGGCTGTCGTCGAGGCTGTCGTCGCGCCTGTTCAACGTCGTCGTCACGCACGTGCCCGGCCCGCCGCGCCCGCTCTATGCGATGGGGGCGCGGATGCGGGACATGTACCCGGTGGTCCCGCTGGCCCACGGCCAGGCCGTCGCGATCGGCGTGACCAGCTACGACGGCACCGTCTGCTACGGCCTCGACGCGGACCGGGACGCCCTGCCGGACGTCGACGTGTTGGCCGAGGCCGTCAACGACTCGCTCGCCGAGCTCAAGGAGGCCCCCGCCGCCTGAGAGACCCGTGCGCGGCGATGGTCGCCCTGGCGACCATCGCCGCTCACGAGCCCTGAGCAGGGCCTCAGCGGGCGCGCAGGGCCTGGCGGGCGGCCTCGACGGCCTGGTGGGCGTAGCCGCCGCCGAAGAGCACGGCGTGGACCAGGAGCGGGAAGAGCTGGTGCAGCGGGACGCGGGCGGCCCGGCCGTCGGCGAGCGGTGCCACCTCGTCGTAGGCGGCGAGCACGGTGTCCAGGTGCGGCAGGCCGAACAGGGCGAGCATCGCCAGGTCGGTCTCGCGGTGCCCGCCGTGCGCCGCCGGGTCGATCAGCCACACCCCCGACGGGGACCACAGGACGTTGCCCGACCAGAGGTCGCCGTGCAGCCGGGCCGGGGGTTCGGGCGGGCCTGCGAGCTCCTCGATCCGGGCGCACACGTCCTCGACGGGCCCCGGGTCGGGCACGGCGTGCAGGTACGGGCGGATCCGGTGCTCGACGAACCAGGTGGGCCAGGTCGGGCCGGGCTCGTTGCGCATCGCGGTGCCGCCGATGCGGGCGTCCACGGGGCCACCCGGCGGCGGCGACCCGAACGCCGGGGCGCCCGCGGCGTGCAGGGCGGCCAGCCGGCGTCCGAACTCCTCGGCCGCCGCCCGCGTCGGGGCGCCCGCGGGGACCTCGGCCTCGACCAGCCAGTCCGCCTCCGCGGCGAGCACCTCGGGCACCGCGGGCCCGCCGGGGACCCGCAGCCACCGCAGGCCCGCCGCCTCCGCCGCGGCGCCGACGTCCCGCTTCACGACGACGGGGCGCCCGTCGGGCAGCACCGCTCGGCTCACCCCGGGCGGCGCCGCCGCGGGGTCGAACCCGAGCGGGCTCACAGTTCCTTGCGGACCCGCTCCAGCAGGCCGGGGGTGGCGGCCTCGATCATCCGCAGCACCTCGCCGAACCCGTCGGGGCCGCCGTAGTAGGGATCGGGGACCTCGGCGTCGTCCGAGGCGGCGGGGTCGAAGGACCGCAGCAGGACGACGCGTCCGGGCTCGGGCACGGAGTCCCGCAGCGCCCGGCGGTGCCCCGCGTCCAGCGCGACGAGCACGTCCGCCGACAGCACGTGCGAGTCGACCTGGCGCGCGGTGTGCGCGGTGTCGTAGCCCTGCGCGGCGAGCTCGTCGGCGGCCCGCGGGTCCATCGGCTCGCCCGCGTGCCAGCCGCCGGTGCCCGCGCTGGTCACCGTGACGGCGTCTCCGAGCCCCGCCTCGTCGAGCGCGGCGCGGAACACCTTCTCGGCCATGGGGGAGCGGCAGATGTTCCCGGTACAGACGAAAGCCACGTGTGGCCCCATTCGTTGTCGGCTCACGCCGCCCAGTCTGGCCGATCTGCCCGAAATCAGTCGGGCCCGGCTCGGTGATCTCACCCACCGGCCAGGCCCTTGATCAGCCCCAGGAGGCTGACCCGTGCGAGATCGTCCCATCACCGTGGCCGAATGGCCCCGCCCGTCCTGGGCGAACCGAACCTGCAGCACTCCGTACGGCAACCTTGAGCACCGCCGGAAGGGCGGCCGGGTCGCGATCGACCGCACGCCGCCCGTGCCGCGGCCCGTCGAGGTGTACCTGTTCGTCGAGGACGTCGTCCGCGAGGAGGGCCGCACGATCACCGCGCGCCGTCGGGCCCCGCGGATCGCGATCGGTGACACCCGCCTGACGATGGCGATGTCCCGGCAGCTCGTCGGGATCCTGATCGAGCTGCACGCGCTCGTCGACGACGTCCTGGTCCCCGTCGAGCCGCCCGCCGCGGGCGAGTCGGAGTCCGACCAGCCGCAGGCCGAACCCGCTCGACCGGCGGCGCCCGCCGTGCCGCCCGTCGAGTTCTCCGGTGGTGCCTCGTGAGCACCCACGTCGCCGTGTCCATCGCCCACGACGCCCCGGTCGAGGTCGACCGGAAGGGCACCAGCGTGCTGGTCCGCCTCGGTGAGCTCACCGTGGCGTGCTCGCTCGAGCAGGCCGCTGCGGTGCGGGACCGGCTCGACGACGTCCTCGCCGGGGAGGTCGCACCGTGACCCCCGTCGAGCACCTGGCTGTGTTCCTGCTGCTGCCGACCCTGCGGGCGGTCGTCGAGCCCGGCACGGTCCTCCACGCCGTCGCCTGCGTGGTGCTGCTGGTCGGGCCGAGCCTGATCGGGCTCGGCATCGCGGAGTGGCGGTGCCGCCGCCGGCTCCGGCGCGCCGTGCAGTCCGGGGTGGTCCTGCGCGGCCGTCGCGCCGGCCTGCACCGACACGCCCCACCGCCAGGCGGCGAGCAGCCACGCATCGACCCGCACCAGCAGCAGCCGGAGGACCCCCGATGACCCGCCCGCTCCGCTCCGTCCCGCCCGCCCCTCCCGCGCCGGCGGATCCGCTCGCCGCGCTCACCGCGGCCGTCGCCGCCGGGCAGATCACCGTCGAGCAGCTCCAGGCGCTCGGGCAGCTCGCCGCCACGATCACGGGCAGCACCGCACCCACGACGGGCGCGACCGCGCTGCGCGCCGAGCTCGGCGACCAGGAGGTCATTGCACGCTACTTCGGGTCCCCGAACGTGCGGGGCTGGCGCCCGGAGACCCGACGAGTCCGCCACGCGCAGCTCACGAAGATCTCCCGCGAGCTCGGCGCCCCGTTCACCTCCGCGACCGAGGAGGACGTCCTCGCGTGGGCCGAGCGGCTCGACGGGAAGCCGGAGACGTTGTCGTCGTACGTGTCGGCGATCAAGGTTCTGTTCCGGTGGATGTCCACGAAGGCTCGGCCTCGGCTGCGGCTCGACGATCCCACGGTCATCCTCGACCGACCGAGGGTGCCGGAGGCGACGCCTCGGCCGATCGCCTCGGACCAGTTCGACCTCGCGCTGGCGTGCGCGGTCTCGGACCCGGTCATGTACGCCTGGCTCGGGTTGATGGGCTGCTGCGGGTTCCGCTGCTGCGAGATCGCGTGGTTCCGCGGCACCGACGTCGAGCCCATTCCCGGGGGTGGCGCGCTGCTGCACATCGAGGGCAAGGGCGGGAAGAAGCGCACGGTCCCCGCGGGCAAGCACCTCATGCGGGTCCTCGCGCCGTTCGTCGACCGGGCCGGGGCCGGGCCGGTGTTCCCGCGCCCGTCCGACGGTGGCCCGCACACCCCGGGCCGGGTGTCGACGAAGGTGAACGGGTTCCTGGCCGAGCTGCGGATCCCGGCGACCGCGCACCAGCTGCGGCACCGCTGGGGCACCGACTATCACGAGCTGGATCCGGACCTGTTCCGGCAGGCGAAGCTCATGGGGCACGCCTCGGTGGTCACCACGGCCCGCTACACCGCGGTGTCCCCGGCGGAGGCGGCCCGCCACGTCGAGGAGCTCACCCAGCGGCGACTCGGCCGCGGGGGCACGCAGTGAGCACGGCGCGGGTCCGGTCGGTGCTCGGCGCGCTCGCGGTGGGCGCGTTCACCGCGGCGGCGGTCGCGGTGCTCGGCCTCGTGGCCGACGCGCGGGCCGGCGGCGGCGCGACCGCGGCCGTGGCCGCCGACGGGCCGGCGCGGTGCGCGGTCGCGGCGGTCGTGGCGGTCGCCGGGTGAGCAATCTCGACGTCGACCGGCCGTCGTGCCCGCCGTGGTGCGACGACCGGCCCGGCCACGACTGGGACTCGCTCTTCGAGGGTGACCTGATGCGCGGGCACGAGCACCTCGTCCAGGTCGTGCCGCTGCTCGCCTGCGGCCCGCGCAACAGGACCGTGCACGTGATCGTGTCGCAGCTCGAGGTGGTGGAGTCCGACGGCCGGATCGAGCGGCTCCCCGCCGGGGTGGCGATGGTGGGCGTCGTCGACCTGAACGAGCTCACCGCGGGGAACGCGCGGGACCTGGCGGCGGCGCTGGAGGCCGCGGCCGCGTTCGTCGACCGGACGCAGCTCCGCGCGGTGTGAGACGGAGCTCGGCCCCGGCGGCGAGACAAGTCGCGTCCGGGGCCGAGCGGCGCCGCTTGCTCAGCGAGGCCTGCGGGCGACGCTTCGCGCCCGGCGGGGGCAGCGTACGGCGGACGATGGCCGCTCGACGGCGTTCACGTTCCGCTCGTCTCGAAACCTGAGAATGTGAGTAGGCCGAATAGTCGCACGGCGGCGCCTGTGTCGGTGGTTGGTCTCGGCGTCTTCGCCGGTCACCGCCACCGTGGTGGCCGACCTCTCAGATTCGGGGAGAAGCGTGGTGGTCTGGTCTCACACTTCTGTCATTCGCCCGCGCGGTGCGGGCCGGGATGGGGGGATCGATGAGCAACCGCGAGCAGCTGCTCCGAGAACAGGCGACGGCGAAGGGCTGGACGCTGCTGCCCTACGACGTCACGCTTCCTACCAATCAGCGGATCACGGGGTGGCGGCTGATCGCCGACGACGGATACGTGGTGATGAGCCGCGGCGGCACGCGGGTCCTCGACCCGCCCGCTCACCTCGTCATGGATCTTGAGGAGGTGGAGGACGCGCTCAAGCACATCGAGTGCCGAGTCCTGCGCTGCGGCTCTGCGGTCGGTGACGTCGGGGCGATCGAGTACAGCGGGCGGCGCATCGAGTTGGCGCTGTGCGTCTCGCACAAGCGGGAACTCGACAGTGGAGCAGCGTGGTCGTACCGCTCGGCCGAACGCGTGCTGCTGCTGGGCGACGACGCTCTCGCGGAGCGTGAGACATCGTGATCACGACTACCACCATCGTCTGCCGACGAGCTGCCGTCTCCGGTGGACTGCTCGACCTCGAGATGGCCGGCCCCGCCGAGCTACAGCTTGGAGTCCGTGGCGGGCTACTGACTTTCGCGGTCGCGGTCGTCGTCGACCTCGCGCCCGACGACCTCGGGACGACGCCCGAGATTCGGATCTCCGTCGGCGCGGTCCACGACGGCGGCAAGGGGATGGACAGGGTGAAGCTGACCGCGTTCGAGCTGGCGGCCGAGGGCGAGGGCGACCAGTTCGTGACGATCCTTGGAGACGCAAAGGATGTCGCGGTGTCCCCGGAGCTCGGCCCACTCGGCGGCTTCCGGTTCTTCGCCGCGTTCAACTTCGTCGATCAGACGTTGCCCGCGGGGAACTACGCGTTCGCCACCGAGGCCAACGGCGCGTTGAGCAGCATGGCGCCCTTCCGGATCGTCGACTGACGCGGCACCGCCCCGGCCGCCACACGGCGGCCGGGGCGGTGCGGGTGTCGGCGCAGGCCGGGTGCCAGCGGCGCCCCGATCAGAGGATGGACGCCTCCCCGACCTTCCATCCGCTCCGGCTGGTGACCAAGCGCCGGGGCGGTGAGGTTGACGCCGAGGTCGGTCAGTCCCCGTGCTGAAGCCGCCGCAGCGCCTCGAGGAACTCGTCCACCGTCATCCCCTCGCGCAGCACCACCTGCCCGGCAGTCCACTGCTGCCGGAACCCGGCGATCCACTGCCGGGTGTCGCCGTCGTGGTTGCCGATCGCGGCGTCGACGAGCTCGACGAGCGCCCGGATGATGTCGCCCGGGTGGACGTGCTGGAGCAGCTGGTCCGCGGATGCGGTGTCGCCGTCGAGGTGGAACTCGACGAGGGCGAGGGCCTGAGAGAGGCCGTCGGGGGTGAGGTCGCGCATCAGATGTTCACTCCCTTGATCTGGATCTGGCCAGTGCGGATGAGGTGCATGATCGCGGTGGACATGGCGCTGTCGGTGTTGCCGGTGAAGTGGACGTCGATCCGCATCGCGCCCCCGCCGCCGCCAGCCGCGGCCATCTGCTGTGACTGGCCTGTCGGGTAGACGGTCGACCCGGCGGGCAGGTTGACCAGCTCGGGCCCGTTCTCCCCGACCCACCCGGTGCGGCCGCTGAAGATCCCGCCGTCCGCGTAGGCGCGGACGAGCTCCGGGCCGCGCTCACCGACGAGGGTCGGGCCGCTCCGGATGCCGCCGGTCGCGGCGCCGGTGATGCGGCCGCCGCCGTAGCGGGGGTCGATGTTGCGGTCGAGCCCCGCCCAGTTCACGGTGATCGTCGCCGTCCGGTTCCGGGCGGCGTGGTTGATTGCCTCCTCGGCCTGCCCGGTGCGGGCGTCGACGAGGATCCGGCCCGTCGAACCGTCGGCGTACCGGACCGTGGCCTGCACCTTCCCCGTCGCCGGGTCCGGGTTGCCCTCGATGATGACGGTGCCCTGTGAGCCGTTCGCGAACTGCACGATCTGCTCGACCTTGCCGTTGGCCAGGTACGGGTCGCCCTCCAAGGTCACGGTTCCGGTCGAGCCGTTGGCGTAGTCCAGGACGGCGGTCACCTTCCCCGACGCCGGGTCGGTGTTCCCGTCGATGACCAGGGCAGCGACGGTGCGCTGCACGTCGCCGAGGAACATCTTCAGCGCGTCGCCGGCCGGGACCATGTTCCCGTTGACCGAGACCATGCCGCCCGAGGCGTTGATCTGCTTCACGACGAGGTCGAGGGCCTTCTCCGCGTCCATGGTCTGGCCGTTGATCGTGACCTCGCCGCCGCCCTGCTTGATCTTCTGCGTGATGTCGGCGAGGGCTTGGACGGCGTCGTCGGTGCGGCCGTTGATCTCGACCGTCCCGACCTGCCCCCGCAGCGAGTCCATGAAGCCGGAGACCTGCTCCTGCGCCGGGCCGAGGTTCACGTCGAACTCGAACAGGTTCTTCCCGGACATCGCCCGTTCCACCTGGGCCCAGGCACCTTCGAGCCGGTTGGCGAAGCCGTCGAAGTCCCCGCTGAGCAGGTCGTTGAGGTTCTGGGTGCCGAAGTCCAGCGCGGAGGCCCAGCCGGTGAGCCCTTCGTCGTCGGCGAAGGCCTTGTTCATCTCGTTGACGCCGTTCGCGGCGAGGGCCCCCGCGGCGGTGAAGGCGGCGATTGAGCCGAGCGCCCCGACGAGCCCGCCCTTGCCGCCCTTCCCGACCTTCGTCGCGCTCCGGTCGGCGGCGTCGCCGATCTCGTCGACGGCCTTGACCGGCCCGGACTTGATGGCGTCGGCGATGCCGGACATCTTCAGGGCGGCGAGCATGGGGGCCAGGTCCCCGACGACGTCGAGGGCCTGCGGGCCGAACGCCATGAGGCCGGTGGCGACGTCTCCGAGTGGGCCGTCGGTCTCGACGAGGGACGCGGTCCACTCGTCGAAGCTGTTCTTCAGGCCCTGAACCTTGTCCTTCGCCGTGGTGGCCTGGTCGACCATGCGGTCGGTGGCGCCCTCGACGTCGCCCATCTTGTTCGCCAGCGGGTCCAGCGCGGGCAGGATGTCCCGCGCCGTGTCCTCCCACTGGGTGCCGAACAGCTCGACGCCGATCCGGTTGCGCTCGACCGGGTCCTGGACCTTCATCAGGGCCTGCACTACCTGCGACATCGCCTTCTCGGCCTCCGGGCCGCCCTTGGCGATGGCGTCGCGAGTCTTGTCGGCGTCGAGCCGCAGCGACTTGTAGGCGTCCGTCGTCGAGTCCGCGGTGTCGATCGCCCGGAGCGAGAACTCCTTGATCGCGTCGCCCCACGCGTCGGTGTCGCGGATCCCGAGCTTCTGCGCCGCGGCGAGCGACCCGAACGCGGACTCACCGTCGATGCCCAGCCGCTGCAGGAACGGGGAGTACTCGTTCATCGTGTCGAGCATGTCGCCGGAGGCGTCCCCGACCTGCGACATCCCGGCGGTGATCAGGTCGAAGGCCTCGTCGGCGTCCGCTGCGAGACCGGACTTCATGAGCCGTCCGGCGGCGCGCGTGGCCTCGGTGACGTCGACGTCGAACACGTCGGCGAGCTTCAGCGCCTTCCTGGCGAGCGCCTCCAGCTCGGGCTGGGAGATCGTGCCGAGGTCGACCATGGAGGTGCCGATCGCGCCGATCGCGTCGGTGACCTCGGACATGTTGTCGGTGTAGCCCCTGGCGAACACGATCGACGCGGCCGCACCGGCCTTCGCCGCCTCCTCCTTCGACAGGTTGAGGCTTGCGCGCATCTTCGCGTCTGCCGCCCCGAAGTCCAGGCTGTTCGCGAAGCCGACGCCGAGGGTCGCGCCCCCGACCGCGCCGGCGGCGAGCGCCGGGGCCTTCACCATCTCGCCGATCTTCGACATGCCGGACTGGACGTCGCTGGTGTCGACCTCCGGCTTGATCTCCGGGCTCATCCCGTCGAGCTCCCGGGCCTGCGCCTTCAGCCCAGCGAGCCTGGACTCCGCCGCGGCGGTGTCTGCCTTCGCGTTGATCTGCGCGGCCGCCTCACCGCGCAGGCCCTCCAGCTGCGTCTGCAAGCGGCCGAGGTTCCGCTCGGCGACGGCGATGTCCGCCTCGATCTTCGGGCTCGTCGGCTTCGCGCGGAGCTCCTCGAGGCGCGCCTCCGTCGCCGCGATCTTCGTCTCCGCCACCTTGGTGTCGGCGTCGATCTCCGCCTTGCTGCGGATCTTGCCGATTGCGCGGAGCTCGGCTTCGAGCTTCGAGATCTCGCCCTTGAGCTCGTTCGCGCCCTTCTTGGTGTCGCCGAACCCTTTCGCCGTCTGGTCCGTCGCCTTGACGAGGATTTCCACTTCGTTCGAGCCGTTGGCCACTGTGCTGCCTCTCGCTGGTCGGACGGCCGCCGGGAAGCGACGGCCGGGGGTGGCGCGCCCCGCGCCCACCGAGGCGGGTGCGGGCGCGGGCCGCGCCGATCAAGGGGTCAGGCGATCGTCAGGGTTGTGGTCCTGACCTTCGCCAGCTCGAAGGGATCGGTCAGCCCAGACGTCGCCTGCGCCGTCGACCACATCGTCGAAGGGTTCGCGATCCCCGCGATCGCCGCAGCGACCTCCGTCGAGGCCACGACCGCGTCAACCGTCTGCGCGTTCCACCTCCCGTGGTCCGTGGGCATGTTGTAGGCGACCTGCTGTGCGCCAGGGAGCGGCGGCGGGCCTCCGTCGCGCCAGTGCGCGGCGCGCGGCACGTTGATCCCCATGTCGTTGAGCGCTTTCGCGATCATCACGCTCGAGGTGCCGGCGCGGTTCATCCGCACCACCTCTCGCAGGTCATCGATCCGCATTCGCTCGGTCTTGCTCGGCATGTCGTCCTCCTCAGAGAGCCTGGCCGGCGGCGATTCGCTCGGCCTGCTCCTCGTTGATCTGCTGCTTCGCCCACCACTGGGCGTCGTGGCCGAGCGGCTCCCCGTTGAAGTGCTGCTCCTCGAGACCGCGGACGTACTCCTCGCCCTTCTCCCTCACCAGCAGGTAGCGCCGGTGCGCGTACTGGCGCTCCGCCATCCGGTGCTGGCTCGCCCGCCGCGCGGCCTCCAGCTCCTGCTCCCGCCGGTGCTCCTCGAGCTGGGCCTTCGACGGCCCCGGCCCGCGGAGCAGCTCGCGGAACGCCCGCTGCGACTCGGTGTACGCCTTCTGCTCGGCGCTGAGCTGCCGCACGAACGGCTCCGGCAGCTTCACCGCGGCCAGCAGCTCACCGCCGTAGTCGAGGACCTCACGAGCTCGCCGCCGGGGCCGGCTCGTCACCGCCTCGAACTCGCCCGCCACACCCCGCCACACCCCGTACAGGGCGACGTCGATCACCGCGGCCGGGTCGATCGGCTTCCACCACTTGCCGCCCAACACCAGTGCCGAGCCGCGCGGCTCCGCCCCCGCGTCCTCGAAGTCCACGGTCGAGTACTCGTCCTCGTACCGGCAGATCAGCCCGGCCGCGCGCAGCGTCGCCGCGGTCTCCTCTGTCAGCGCCCGGTGATCGGTCGCCGCCGTGTGCAGCTCCTGCAACGCCACGATCGCCGTCGACAGCTTCGCCGCCACCGCATCGCGGGACGCCCCGAGTGCCTTCGCCGACGCCGTCACCGACCCGCGGTGAGCCTTGTAGGCCTGCTCGTGAGCGGTGACCGCCGCGTCCGCGTCGACCTTCGCCGCCTCCAGCGCTCGCACCTTCTCCTGTGCTGCGCGCAGCTCCCGGGTGCGCTCCTCGATCTGCCGGTTCCCGGCGAACCGCGACGCCGCCTCGAGCACCTCGTCGGGCAGGTCCAGGTCCGGCCGGGCCGCTCGCAGGCCCGCGAGCTCCGCCACCGCCTGCTTGATCTTGTCTGTGATCGTCACGATCCCTCAGCCTCTCCATCGGTCATCTCGGTCTTCACCAGCAGCTCGGCGATGTCGCCGACCGCCAGCCCCATCTGGTTGGCCGCGGTCAGCGCCTCGGTGCGCCGCCGCAGCCACATCTGGTACTCCTGCACCGTCAGACCGCGCTTCGCGGCCAAGACGGCTACCTCCTCCGGCGACACGACGGCCGAGGAGCCGTCGGACACCCGGAAGACCTGTTCCGGCACCGCCGGCAGGTCCCGTCGATCGGTCACCGCGCCGCCCGCTGCACCGCGGCCGCGACCTTCAGCAGCCAGTCCGCGGACGGCGTCGCTCGACGGTTCGCAGGGCGTCGGGCCGCACCGCCAGCGCGGGCCAGGACCACTCCCCGCACAGCCGACCCGTTCGCCCGGAACGCCTCCCTCATCGAGGCGGACATGTTCCGGTGCGGCCGCGCCGCGGCCGCACCCACAGACCGCTCCAGGCGGGCCAGTGGCGCCCTCAGCGTCGGCGGCTCCGCGACCCGGTCCGCCAACCCCGCAGCGACTGCCTCCGAGGCGGAGTACCAGGTCTCCTCACGCATCGTCGCCCGCCACTGCGACGGCCTACCGCCGGCGCGGGCCGCGTAGATCTCCGACAGCAGGGTCGAGATCTGCCCCAGGAGCGCAGCCGATGCGAGATGGTCCCGTTCGTCGCCCCACGTCGCCGTCGCAGCCTCGTGGATCATCATCATCGCGCCCGGCGCCATCACCACCTCGTCGGCGGCCATCGCGATCACCGAGGCGATCGACGCGGCGAGCGAGTCGACGTACACCGTGACCTTCCCGACGTGCGACCGCAGCGCCTCGAACATCGCGAGGCCGTCCCAGACATCCCCGCCCGGCGAGCTGACGTGAACGTCCAGCGGACCGGACCCGGCGAGCTTCAGATCGGCGAGGAACTGCTTCGCCGTCACGCCGTACGCGCCGACCTCGTCCATCAACCACAACTCGGAGGTGCCCGCCGCGGCGTACACACCGCACCGGCCCTGCTTCGTACCCATGATCTCCCCATCCCGCCGACCAACCACTGGCCAGACCTCGTTCCCGTTCACTGCTCCACCGCCCGCGCCATCACCAGGCACGCCGCCCCGCCGACGACCATCCCGGTCGCGATCCCGACCGCGACCGACACCAGCGCTCCGACCCCGATCCCGAGGCCCAGACACACCAGGCACAGACCCACGACGTCCAGCAGCGCGAACACCGGCAGCCGCCGGCTACCTGGGGCCCTCACTCGGACCCGATCCACTGCGCAGCCAGGTTCCGGGCCCGCTCCTCAGCCCGGATCTGCGCCCGCACCTCAGCGTCGCGCTTCCGGGCGTTCACCAGCGCCACCCGAAGGCTCCCGGCGTGCTTCCAGCCGCCGCCGTCGACCTCCTGGGCCAGCAGACGCGCCATCACCGCCTCCGGCGAGGCCTGAACCCGCTCCGGCATGGCCTCCAGCTCGGCCAGAACAGCCTCCAGGACCTGCCCTGGGTCGCTACTCACCGTGACCTCCTACGCGCGCGAGACGCAGATTTCGATTCGCGAAAACGAGAGCGCGAGAGAGAGCGGGCTCCACCCCGGCCCTGGACCCCCGGTCGGAGGTCGACTCGTTGAGAGTTTCCGGGTCGCTGCTGCGTTGACCTGCGGTTTCTGTTCACGCTGTGTCACCAGGTCCTTGAGGTTCGGGTGGTGCGCGGTGCTCGATGGGCTCGAAGCTCGGCGTGCACTCGGGCGGTGACCTCGGCGACGATGCGGAGCTTCTCGACCTCGCGCTGTTCGGGATCGGGGAACCGCTCGTCGAGCTTGCGGGTGGCGGCGCCCACGGCCTGCCCGTGCCTGGTGTTGCACACCATGTGGCTGAGGCTGTCGGGTAGGGCCTTGGGGTCGACCATGGCCATGGTCTCGACGTGGTCTGCCTGCAGCCCTTGGGCTCGGTACATGGGGCCGAGGCAGCGGGGGCAGGTGTCGCCGTCGGTGTGCGCGGCCCACAGCGCGGCGCGCCTGCGCTTGTACGGGGATCGGCCTCGACGGTCGAGGGTGGTAGTCATGCCGGGCCCTCTCCTGTCCAGCCTGGGTGCTGGAGCTGGCTGCCGAGGACCCACTCGGCGGGGTCGACGCCGGTGGCGCGTAGTCCGCCGATGAGCGCGATGGCGAGGACGATGGCGACGAGCTCGGCGTCGACGTCGGGATCCTCGAGGACGGCGAGTGCGGCGACCAGGTCGCCGCGGTTGAGGTGGGCGACCAGGCCGAGGGTGGCGTGGATGTCGGGCTGTGCGGGTTCCTTGCGCGGGGTGCTCATGCGGTGCCCTCCGTCCTGCCGAGGTGCCCGCGGATCTCGACCTCGGCGCCGGGTCGCCAGATCTGGACGAACACCTCGGCGACTCCGCCCCACCCGATCCCGGCGACTTCGATGTCGGCGGTGCGCGCGGCGGAGGCGAGTTGGCTGATGCTCGGGCCGGTGAGCCGGTCGGGGCGGGCGACGAGCAGGACAGGCTGCCCGTGGTGGGTCCAGGCGGTGACGCGCTGGGCCCAGAGGGGGCGGGTGTGGTCGGGCTGGTTGCAGCCGAAGGAGCAGCGGCCGTGGTTGAGGAGCCAGTGTGTGCAGGCACCAGCTGGGTCGAGGGTGAGGCTCCAGCTCTCCGCCCACTCGACGAGGGCCTGGAGCTGTCGGTCGCCGCGGATGCCGTGCGGGAGGCGGGCGACGCCGATCGCGGCGAGCCGCTGCTGCACCGTCGGTGCGGGCTTCGGCGGCTTCCCGGTGGGCGCGGGCGTCGTGAGGTCAAGCTCGGCGGGCTGCTGGAGGGTGGTCATGCTGCTTCTCCTTCGCGCGTGCGCTGGTCTTCGAGGCTGAGCCTCGACTTGGCTCGGCCGGTGGCGATCCACACGCGTCCGCCCCAGACACCGGAGGTGTTCATCGGCCCCTCGGTCGCTGCCTGGTCGCAGGTCGGCCGGACGGCGCAGGTTCGGCAGATACGGCGCGCTTCTACGAGACGGGCGGCGCGGTCGGCCTGACTCTCGCCGTCGATGTCGCTGTCGAACGCTGGGGCGAGGCCGGCGCACGCGGCGCCGTTCAGCTCCGGGCCGAGCAGCTCGGCCACCGCGGCAGCGAGCGGGTGGATCTTGGGTGCGAGGTCGACAGGTCTCATGCGGGGCTCCTTCTTCCTGATGTGCCGTCGAGTGCGTCCCGCCCCCGCTCCCATAGAGGGGAGCGCGGCGGGACGCATTGGCTCGACCCGTGAGTCCCGGACACACCGGGACGCATGGGACACATAGGGGCGGGCGAGTAGCCCGCAGGGGAGGTATGCGCAGGTCAGGCACTGGGTGGGCCCGGTCAGACAATGTGTCCCGAAGTGCGTCCCGCCGGTCACCGAGCTGCCCCGTCCGGAATGTGTCCCGGAGTGTGTCCCGAATGCGTCCCGTCGTGATCTTGGGACACATTCGGATCGGCCTCGACGAGGACGTATCCGGTGGCCGGTCCGCGGCCCGGCCTGGTCGCGATCAAGCCGCGCGCCACGAGGTCGTCGAGCGCGTCCGTGAGGCCCTGGCGGCGGTGCTTTCCGCCCGTCGTGCGAACCGCGCCGAGCAGCGACCGCTGCGAGTCGAAGGCCTTCCCGTCGGCCTGCTCGAACACCCCGAGGATCAGCTCGTGCAAGAGCGACAGCTGCCCGTCGGTCTTCCCGTCGGTCACGGGCTCGTCCGGGGGCGGAGCGAAGAACCGCAGGGTCAGGTCGGGGCCATAGGTCTGGCTGTCGTCGACGACCAGCTCACCCATGTACGTCTTGCCCTGCACCTGCTTGTCCGGGCGCCCGTGCTGCCGGAGGCTGCCGGGGCGGTCCTTCGTGATGAACACGCGGGATCGTCCGCGCTGGCTCCGGCCGAACGGCTCCGCGTTCTCCATCATGATCAGCGCCCCGGACAGACCGTTGCCCTTGTGCACGGAGCCGAGCCCGTACCGGCCGCGCCGCTCGGGATCCTTCACGACGTGGTCCGCGGAGAGCACCGCGGCGCCGACGCGGGTGCAGGGCTTCACGAGCAGCCGCCGGAACGCCGCCGCGCCGTCCTCGTCGCGGATCGCGAGGCTGTGAAGCGCCATGCCCTCGTTCACCCCGTCCAGCACGACCAGGGACGGGGCGGGGGAGAGCAGGGCATCGAGCGCGTCGCGACTGACCATCCGCTCGGGCCCGACGAACCGGAAGCGCGTCAGGATCAGATCCGTAGGGACGCCGAGCAGTCGCAGCCGCTCGATGCTGTCGCCTGGGTCGCCCTCCTCGAAGTGGATGTAGACGACGTGCTCACCGGCCATCAGCTCGGCTGCGACGGACGCGAGGCAGAGCCACGACTTCCCGGCCTCCATCTCGCCCACGACGGCGTGTTCCTTGCCGGGGTAGAGCAGCCGGATCCCGTCGGTCCGGGAGAGCCCGAGAGACGGCTCCGCGCGCTCGACCTCGCCGCGTAGGTACGGGCCGAGGTCGACCGGGGCCCACGAGTTCGTCGTCTCGGCCTGGGCCTCAGCGGCGAGCTGCTCGGCCGCCGCGAGATCGGCGCGCTTGCGCTCCAGCGCTGCCTCGACCAGCTTCGCCTGACGTCGCTCGTCCGGGGTGAGCCCGGCGCGGCCGACGCGGTCCTCGATGTCGGCCAGCTCTACCCGGATCCGGGCCAGCAGGTCCGCCGGGTCGTCGAGGCTCTGCACGGCGAGCTGCTGGGTGAGCTGGCCGAGCTGCAGCAGCCGCCGGCGGTGGGCGACCTCGGTCACCTGCTCCGCGTAGACCTCGACCCGGGGCACGCTGGCCACGCTGTCGATGAGCTGGCCGAGGTACGTGGCCCAGTTGTTGATCCCGGACGGCAGGCGGAGCTCCGTCCGTCGGTCGAGCTCGGTGGCGACCGCGACCGGATCGGCGGATCCGAGCTCGTCGACCGCGCAGGCGATCGCGTCGAACACCGCGCGGTGCCGATCGTCGTAGAGCCGATCGGGGGTGACCAGGGTCAGTGCGGTCTGCGCGTGGTGGTCGCCGAGCAGCATCGAGCCGAGCAGGTTCGCCTCGGCGTGCAGGTCGTGTGGCGGCTGCCCCGCCGCCTCGGTCGCCGTCACCGCCTGCTCCTCATGTCGCGTGCCAGACGCAGCGATCCCGAGACGGGTGAACCCGGTTGCGGCACCGCTCGCCGGTGCTGGTCGCCTGCGCGGTGCATCGCCGGAACCGATCGAGAATGTTGCGTGGTAGCCGGCCGCGTTGCTCGTGGGGCGCGCAGTCGCGGCAGTAGCACCCGTGCTCGAGGCGGCAGGTGTGCCCGCCGGAGACCAGGACCAGCCAGGGCCACCAGCTTCCCGTGGTGGGGTGGACTTCGATCGATGCGACGAAGCCGTTCCCGAGGTCCAGCTCGGCGGCGACGAGGTTCTCGATGTACGTCTCGCGGTCGGTGGCTTCGTCGAGCCGGACCGTCGCGCTATCCTCGTTGCGTCCCGCGGCCCAGCTGGACTTACTTCCGACGGCCCCGGAGTTCGCCTCTCCGGGGCTGTCGCATGTCTGGCTCATCCTGCTGCCGCCTCCGTCCGAGAAGGGGCGAGGAGCGCCGAGATCCGCTGGACCTGATCGGGGCGGAGGGGCGGTGAGTCGGCGACCACCTGCTCGACGAACGCAGCGAGGCGTGCGGCGACGAGATCGCGGCGAGCGTCGAGGGTTGCGGGGTCGGCGTCGCCACGGTGCTGGCGGATCGCGTTGAACCGACTGCGCGCGCTCAGGACAGGGTCTGGCATGGCAGAACTCCAGGAGCTCGGGTTCTGCCCTCGGCCGGCGTAGCCACGGGGGCGGGTCTCGTAGACGTGCACGGCCCATGCGAGTGTCCGGCTCCGGCAGCCCGTATCTCAAGGTCCGTCCGGCGTACCGACTAGATCCGCGGCGCTTCTGTGGTGCTCGCCGCGGCCTGTCGATCGAGTTGATCCGGGGGATACCAGGAGATCGGATTCTGGCTGTCTACGGGGGCGTCATTGCCATCCGCTAGAGACCGTAGCACTCGAATGGCCTAGTGGGACTACTACCTCCAGCGAAACTCCACGCTTTCGGGGTCGAAGTAACTTCCGTCCGCTCGGCGACCCGAGGCCACCCGGCGGATGACGACCGTCAGCAAGGTGTCGATGACGAGTCGCTGACGGTCGATCCCCGCACGCAGAAACGCCTCGCCAGGCTTCGGCACGTCGGCGATGCCCGCCAGAGCCGACCCGGACGATGCCCGCCCGAGCGCGGCCTCCGCCTCCCGGAGGTCGTGCTGCACGCGGGCGTTGGCGGTGCGGAACTGGTCCCCGGTCATCCCCGACGACGGGTCGGCGAACATGGCTGCGATCTCCTCGGAGCGGACCCGCAGGGTGTCCCGACGCTGTTGCAGGGGGGCGAGGTCCACCGAGGCGGGCATCAGCTCGATGCCCTCGGCGTCCAGCTTCGCGGCCACGACCCGGAGGACGAGGTCGTCGATCGGCGCGGCGGCCCGCCGCATGTGCATGGTTCGGCAGGCGTACCGGCCGCCGCCGTCCGAGCGCTGACCGCCGGACATGACGACCTCGCCGCAGTCGCAGCGGTACAGGAACGACCCGATCAGCTTCCGCGAGGTGTTCCCCGAGTGCGTGACCCGGGCGCTGTCGGTCAGCAGAGCGCGTAGTGCCTCCCATGCCTCGCGGTCGACCAGCGGGGCCCACTCGGCTTCCCCGACGATCCGCTCCAGGTTGCCGACGAGCCCGGCGTTGCGGGGGCGGAGCAGCATCTGTCGCAGCTGCGACCCGGTCCACGGCCGTCCGGTCGTCGTGGTCCTCCCGAGGGAGTTCCACTCGGTGAAGATCGAGCGCATGGTCTCGCCGGCCAGCGCCCGCCGGGTGGCGTCGACGATGGCCGCGGCTTCCTCGGGGTGCGGGGTCACCCCGTCTGCCTGGAAGCCGAACGGTCGTCGACCGCCGAGCCACTTCCCGGCCGCCTGTGCCTGCTGCTTCTGTCGCGCCACCCGCTCGCCCTTCTGCTCGCTCTCGTGGCGCGCGACGGCGCCTGTGATCCGCGCGGTCATCCTGCCTGCCGCTGTGGACAGGTCGAGCACCCCGGCCCGGACGGTGTGGGTCGGGACGTCGTGTTGCTCGCAGACGGCGATGTAGCGCTCGAGCTCGACGGGGGAGCGGTGGAGGCGGTCGGCGTGCCAGGCCAGGACGGCGGTGACGTAGCCGGACTCGATGTCGGCGATGAGGCGCTCGTACTCGGGTCGGGTCTTGCCGCTGTAGGCCGAGGTGTCGTTGTCGACGTAGACGTCGACGATCGGGATGCCGAGTCGTTCGGCGAGCTGGCGGCCGTCCTGCTCTTGGCGCTCGACGCCGAGCCCGGCTCCGACGCGGTCCTGTGAGATGCGGAGGTAGAGGCCGCCCTTGTGGTCCACGCGAAAGATGCTAGCGTGAATGTCGGTTCAGACGAAACTGACATGCACCCCGCAACCGTAAGGTGCCGGGGTATGACGGGTGTGACGGATGGACCGAAGGAGACTCATCCCACGGAGTCCGATTCACCCGTCGATACGCTCCGTCACCATGGTGACGTCGAAGCGTCATCGGGGCTGGTCGACTTCGCGGTGAACGTCCAGGGCGCGGCCCCGCCGCGGTGGCTGCGGGACCGGCTGGCCGCCGCGCTCGACGACCTCGCCCGCTACCCCTCCGCCGACCACGACCGCCGTGCCCGCGAGGCCGTGGCCGCGCGGCACGGCCGCGACCCCGCCGAGGTGCTGGTCCTGGCGGGCAGCGCCGAGGGGTTCGCGCTGCTCCCGGCCCTGCGTCCGCGGCTCGCGGCGATCGTGCACCCCGGGTTCACCGAGCCGGAGGCCGCCCTGCGGACGGCGGGGGTGCCGGTCGTGCACGTGCTCACCACCGGTGACCATCGGCTGGACCCGGCGGCCGTGCCGGAGGAGGCCGACCTCGTCGTCGTCGGGAACCCGACGAACCCCACCGGGGTGCTCCACGCGAACCTGCGCGCGCTCCGCCGCCCCGGTCGGACCGTCCTGGTGGACGAGGCGTTCCTGGACGCGATCCCGGGGGAGCCGGGGTCGATGGCGGGCGAGCCGGGCTTCCTCGTGTTCCGGTCGCTCACCAAGACCTGGGCGCTCGCGGGGCTGCGCGCGGGCTACGCCCTCGGCGCCCCCGATCTGCTCGCCCGGCTCGCCGCGCCGCGCCCACAGTGGCCGGTCGGCACGCTCGCGCTGGAGGCGGTGATCGCCTGCTCCGAGCCCACCGCCGTCGCCGAGGCGGCCGCGCTGGCGGGCACGCTGGCGGCCCACCGCGCGCACCAGGCCGCGGCGCTCGCCGCGCTGCCCGGCGTCGAGGTGCTGCCCGGGGTGGCGCCCTACCTGCTCCTGCGCGTCCCGGTCGGCACCCGGGAGCGCTTGCGGGACAGAGGGATCGCGGTCCGGCGGGGGGACACCTTCCCGGGCCTGGGACCCGAGTACGTCCGGGTGGCGGTCCGCGAACCCGCGCGGGTGGCGGTCCTGGTCGAGGCACTGCGGGCGGTGCTGGTAGGTGTAGCAGCATGACCACGTTGGCGGAGATCACCGCCGTCCTGGAGGCCGCCTACCCGCCCGCCCTCGCCGAGGGCTGGGACGCGGTCGGCCTGGTCTGTGGCGACCCCGCCGAGCCGGTCTCGTCGGTCCTGTTCGCCGTCGACGCGGTGCCCGAGACCGTCGACGAGGCGATCGGGACCGGGGCCCAGCTCCTGGTCACCCACCATCCGCTGCTGTTGCGCGGCGTGCACGGCGTCGGGGCCGACACCCCCAAGGGGGCGCTGCTGCACCGGCTGATCCGCAACGGCGTCGGGCTCTACACCGCCCACACCAACGCCGACTCGGCCGACCCGGGCGTCAACGACGCCCTCGCCGAGGCGCTCGGGCTCACCGTGACGGGCCCGCTGCAGCCCAAGCCCGCCGACCCGCTCGACAAGATCGTCGCGTTCGTGCCCACCGGTGCGGCGATCCGGGCGGTCCACGAGGCGCTCTCGGCGGCGGGCGCGGGTGAGATCGGCGACTACTCGCACTGCTCCTTCGCCACCGCCGGGACCGGCCAGTTCCTCCCGCACGCCGGGGCGAACCCGGCGATCGGCGAGGTGGGGCGGCTGGAGCGGGTCGCCGAGACGCGCTTGGAGATGGTGTTGCCGCGCCACCGCAGGCGGGCCGTCGTCGAGGCGCTGCGCGCGAGCCACCCCTACGAGGAACCGGCGTTCGACGTCCTGGAGCTGGCCGAGCTGCCGAGCCGCCGGGGTCTCGGGCGGGTCGGCACGATCGCGCCGGAACCGTTGTCCGCCTTCACCTCCCGGGTGGCCGCGGCGCTGCCGGAGACGGCGTGGGGGGTGCGGGCGGCGGGGGACCCGGACCGGGTCGTCGAGCGGGTGGCGGTGTGCGGCGGCGCGGGGGACTCGGCGCTGTCCGCGGCGGTCGCGGCCGGTGTGGACGCCTACGTGACCGCGGACCTGCGCCACCATCCCGCGTCGGAGCACCTGCTCGCGGGCGGCCCCGCACTGGTGGACGTGGCGCACTGGGCGTCGGAGTGGCCGTGGTGCGCGCAGGCGGCGGCGGTGATCGACAAGGAGCTGGGGGGTAGCGTCGACACGCGGGTCTCGACGATCCGGACCGATCCCTGGACCCTCGGGAGGAACGCGTGAAGGCCGCACCCGCCGCGCAGAAGCGGCTGCTCGACCTGGCCGGGGTCGACGCCGAGCTGACCCGGCTCGCCCACCGCCGTCGGGCGCTGCCCGAGCACGCCGAGCTGACCGCGGCCGAGGGTGCCGTCCGGGCGGCCAAGGACGCCCTGGTCGAGGCCGAGACGGCGGCCGGGGACCTGGACCGGGACATCACGCGGCTGGAACGGGACATCGACGGCGTCCGGGCCCGGACCGACCGGGACAAGACCCTGCTCGCGGGCGGCATCGGGGCCAAGCAGGCGCAGGACCTGCAGCACGAGCTGGAGACCCTCGCCCGCCGCCAGTCCACCCTGGAGGACGAGCAGCTCGAGGTCATGGAGCAGCGGGAGGCGTTGGGCGGCAACCTCGACCACGCCCGCCGGGTGCTGGCGGAGTCCGAGGAGGCGCTGGCCGCCGTCACCGTGCGGCGGGACACCGCGCTCGCCGATCTCGACGCCGCCGAGGCGGGCCGGACCCGGGACCGGGCCGCGATCCTGCCGGACCTGCCCGCGGACCTGCTCGCCGAGTACGAGGCCCGGCACGCGCAGGGCAAGGTCGGGGCCGGGCTGCTGCGGGAGCGGCGCTGCGGGGCCTGTCGGCTGGAGCTGGACCGGACCTTCCTCGGCAGGCTGAAGGCCGCGGCTCCGGAGGACGTGGTGCACTGCGAGGAGTGCGGCGCCATCCTGGTCCGCACGGGGGAGTCGGGATTGTGAGTGCGCCCTCCGGCTCGGCGGCGTGGAGCGGCCAGCGCGGTGCCGTCAGCAGGCTGTTGCTGCTGCGCCACGGCCAGACCCCACTCTCGGTGGAGAAGCGCTACTCGGGGCTGGGTGATCCCGCGCTGACCGATCTCGGGCTCGCCCAGGCGGACGCCGCCGCCGAGCGGATGGCGGCCCGCGGCGGCATCGACGCGATCCTCTGCTCGCCGCTGCTGCGCGCCCGGCAGACCGCCGAGGCCGTGTCCAAGGCGATCGACGTGCCGGTCGAGGTGCGGGCGGGCCTGATCGAGACGGACTTCGGCTCCTGGGAGGGGCTGACGTTCCTCGAGGCCCGCGAGCGCGATCCGGAGCTCTTCGGGCGGTGGCTGGGCAGCGCGGACGTGGCGCCGCCCGGGGGCGAGAGCTTCGAGACCGCGGGTGCCCGGGTGGACGCGGCCCTCACCGAGATCGTCGCGGAGTTCGGCGGGCGGACGGTGCTGCTGGTCAGCCACGTCACGCCGATCAAGCTGATCCTGCAGACCGCGCTGGGCGTCGGCGAGTCGATCCTCTACCGGCTGCACCTGGACCTGGCGTCGCTCTCGGTGGCGGACTTCTTCGCCGACGGCAACGCCACCGTCCGGCTGGTCAACGACACCTCGCACCTGGGCGGCCCGGACTCCCCGCGGCTCAGGTGACCAGCCACAGCGCCACGGTCGAGGCGGCCAGGCAGGCCGGCACGGTCAGCAGGCCGAGCACGGTGAAGGTGGCCAGGCGCGGGGGCGTCGGGAGGATCCGGCGCCACAGCAGGGTGGCCAGCGACCCCACGTAGGTCAGGTTCGGCCCGATGTTCACCCCGAGCAGCAGGGCCAGGACCAGCGCCGGGGCGGGCGCGGGCCCCAGCGCGGCGAGCAGGACGAGGGTCGCGGGCAGGTTGTTGACCAGGTTCGCCAGGACCGCGGCGAGCCCGGCCACCGTCAGCAGCTCGACCAGACCCGTCGTCGTCGGGAGGAGCCCGGCGAGGGCGTCGGAGAGGCCGTGGGCGCTGACCCCGGCCACCACCACGCCCAGGGCGAGGACGAACAGGCAGAACAACGGGGACGTCCCGGCCACGAGCCCGCGCACGGTCGTCTCGCGGCGGACCAGAGCCCGGACCGCGAGGACCAGGGCGCCCGCGCTCGCGATCCACACCGGTTCGACGCCCAGGTACCCCGACACCCCGAACCCGGCGAGGGTCAGCCCGAGCACGACCAGCGCGAACCGCGGGGTCGGCAGGTCCGGCGGGGTGGGGGTCTCGGCGTCCGGCAGGTCGCGGCGGAAGAACCACCGCAGCACGCCGTACTCGATCGCCAGCGTGACCAGCCAGGGCAGCGCCATGAGCGCCGCGAACCCGACGAACGTGAGCCCGGAGGCCTCGAACACCAGCAGGTTGGTGAGGTTCGAGACCGGCAGGAGCAGCGAACCCGCGTTCGACAGGTGCACGCAGGCGTAGGCGTGCGGGCGGTTCGGGACGCGCAGCCGGGCGGTGGTCGCCAGCACGACGGGGGTCAGCAGGACGACGGTCGCGTCCAGGCTGAGCACCGTCGTCACGCCCGTGGCGGCGAGGAAGACCAGGGTGAACAGCCGCCGCGCCCGTCCGTGCGAGGTGTGCGCGAGCCGGGCGCCGAGCCAGGCGAACACCCCCTCGGCCTCCGCGAGCCTGCCCAGCAGCAGGATCGCGGCGAGGAACCCGACGGTCGGGCCGAGTTCGGCGACCTCGGCCCGGGCCGCGTCCCAGGGCAGCACGCCGAGCAGCACGGTCAGCGCGGCGGCCGGGACGGCGACCACCGCCTCCGGCACCGGTCGGAGCACGGCGACGACGAGGACGACCGCGAGCAGCGCGACGGCCAGGACGGTCATGTGACCAGCAGGTACACGCCCACGGCCAGCCCGAGCGCCACCACGCACCAGCGCAGCACCGTCTCCGGCAGCCGACGCGCGACGCGGGCCCCGACATACCCGCCGATCAAGGTCGTGGGGGCCACCACCGCCACGGCGGTCCAGTCGACCGGCGCCCCCAGGCTGAAGATCACCACGGTGACGGTCGCGGCGACCAGCGAGAGCACGCCCTTGAGCGCGTTGAGCCGGACCAGGCGGTCGTGCGTGAGCAGGGAGAGCGTGGAGATCAGGATGACGCCCAACGCCCCGCCGAAGTAGCCGCCGTAGATCCCGGCCAGGAACATCACCGGGAGCAGCCAGATCCGGTCGCGCGGCTCCGCGGCGCCGTCGCCGGGCGCCCCGATCCACCGCTTGATCCGCGGGCCGAGTGCCATCAGCACGCTCGCCGCGATCACCAGGACGGGGACGACGGCGTCGAACACGCTCGCCGGCAGGGTCAGGAGCAGGACGCATCCGACCACCGACCCGAGCGCCGCCGCGATGCTCGTCGACACGATGCGCCGCCGCTGCCCCTGCAGCTCCCGGCGGTTGCCCAGCACGATCCCGGCGTACCCCGGCCACTGCGCCACCGAGTTGGTGACGTTCGCGGCGAGCGGGTTCAGCCCCACGGCCAACAGCGCGGGGAAGACCAGCAGGGACCCGCCGCCCGCCACGGCGTTCACCGCCCCCGCCACCAGCCCCGCCACCACGAGGAAGACGAGCTGACCCGGCGTCGCATGCACGGCGAAACCCTAACCGCGCGAGCCCGCGGCCGCGGAGTCCGCCTCGACCGGTAGAGTCGCCGACGCGGACGAGCAGGCCGGGCGGCCGCGTCTCCCCCTCGTCGTTCGCGGCGGCGGGGAGCCGAGGAAAGTCCGGGCTCCGCAGGGCAGGGTGGTTCGCTAACGGCAACCCGGGGTGACCCGCGGGACAGTGCCACAGAGAACAGACCGCCACCCGGCCTCCGGGCCGGGCGGTAAGGGTGAAACGGTGGTGTAAGAGACCACCAGCACCCCGGGTGACCGGGGTGGCTCGGTAAACCCCACCCGGAGCAAGGCCAAAAGGTGCTCCCCAGGGAGCACTGCGCAGGTGTTCGAGGACGGCCCGTCCGAGCCTGCGGGTAGGCCGCTCGAGCCTGCCGGTGACGGCAGGCCTAGATGGATGGTCGCCGAACGGGTGTCGCGAGACACCCGGGAACAGAACCCGGCTTACAGGCCTGCTCGTCCGCCCCAAACCTCTGACCTGCGGAAACGCCGAACGACGTCCGCGCTGATCGTTGCGAGGAAGCGGCCAGCGTCGACCCGACGGGCGAAGGACTTCTTGCGCTGGTGTCCGTCCGGGTCGCGCCAACGGGCCAGCCAGCTGACCTTGCCAGCCTGCACCCGCCGGTCGACGCTCCCCATTCGAGTGCTCAGGTGGCCATCACGTCGCCGTGCGGCGAGGTGAGCTGCAGGACGCCTGTCTCCAGCTCGTCCTCGTCCGCGTACTTCTCGAGCCACTCGGTGACGTGCCACAGGGCGAAGCGCCACCTCGCCCCGGACAGTCGGATCGTCAGGACTTGGTCCATCGGCGGCCACTGACCGTTGATCCACGGGACCTGATCCCAGCCGGCCTGACGGATTGTCGATGTCTCAGCGGAGGTGCCGTCGTGGACACCGCTCTGACGGGCGCTGCTCCCGGCGTTGTCCATCAGCGAGTCGTGAGCGCCCACGATCGCGCGGTGATCTCGACAGACACCGTGGGCGTGGGCTCGGCGGCCACTCATGCGGCGATCATGGCGCATTTGTGCCGGTGCCCTGCGAGAACAGGGCGCTCCATCGTGGCGATGAACCGGGTAGCTGAGCTGCGGCCGCGCCCGCGTGCATGACCGGCCCGAATCGGGCCTGGAGCCGCTACCGTGGTCGATGTGAGTGCCCAGCCCGTCCACGGACCCGTCCACGAGACGCCGGCGCCGGCCGGTGCGCCCCGGGAGATCCGTCAACACCTGCTGGCGGAGGAGGTCGGGCAGTTCGACCGCGAGTGGCGCGCCGCGATGTCGCGCTCGGCCGAGTCCCTCGACCTCGGCGAGGTGTATCGGGTGCTCGAGCGCTGGCGTCGGATCGCGACGATGACCCAGGCCGACCCGGCCGCACACCGCCGAATGCTGAAGAAGGTCGACCGCATCCAGAGTGGCGAAGAAGTAGGCACGTTCAGCGGGGACGACCTGCGCACCATGCTCACCGCGCGGCAGCAGCACGGGCAGGGGCGGTCTCCGCAGATCTGATGTAC
The DNA here is from genome assembly GCF_021728735.1 of Pseudonocardia sp. WMMC193. NCBI lineage: Bacteria > Bacillati > Actinomycetota > Actinomycetes > Pseudonocardiales > Pseudonocardiaceae > Pseudonocardia > Pseudonocardia sp. WMMC193. Next base: position 1,189,516 of record NZ_JAKKDO010000003.1, read on the forward strand.
CGGATCGACGTCGACGACGAGGTCCACGACCAAGTCGCCGCATTGCCCGCCGCCCTCATCCCGCACTTCCTGTACCTGCTGGACGTGCTCGAGCTCGTCCCGTGGAACTCCGAGCCATACAACGACGCCAAGCCCGACGGCTCCATGCGGACCCTGGTGTTCGGGCCTCCAGAGCTACCCGCACAGGTCGTGTTCCTCATCGTCGAGGATCTCCAGCGGGTCGACCTGCTGCGTGTCACCTGGCCCGAGTCGTGACCCGCGAGCGCCGCGATGCACGGGGCTGGCGCGAGCGGCGCCAGCCGTCCTGTGATCCATCAGCGCGCGGAGGGGTCTCGATGTGCCCGCCGGTTCCGGCGTTTGCACGCGGGCCGGGGTAGCGCCATGGAGAGACTCAGGCTCGCGCAACTGGTTCAGGGTGACGGCGAGGCCCGGCAGCGTTGCGGTCGGCGGCGGCCTTGCTCAGTCGGGCAGCCAGTTCGCTCGCGTTCACGGTCATGCGCCCACCCTCACGGTCGCCGCGCCGAGGCGGTCGAACTCGGCCCGGAACACGTCGCCCGGGGTCATCGGGACAGCCGCGTGCAGCGCGCCCGTCATGATCAGGTGGCCGGGTTCGAGAGCGACCCCGTTCTCGCCCAGGACGTTCGCCGGCCGCACCCGGCCGTCTCCCCGGGATCACGTGTCCGGGTGATCCCCGGGGTGTCCCGGATCCCCGGCGACCCTCCTCCGTGGATGCTTCGGGCGTGCACTGGTTGGGAAGCGCGATCACCGCCGTACTCGGGACGCTGCTGCTCAGCATCGTCGTGAGCCGCCCCCTGCAGCTCGACTTCTCGATGTCGCGTCGCCTCGCGGCGGGCGCCGTCGCATTCGGGACCGCCCTGCCGATCATGGAGGCGATCACCCCGGCCGCGGCCATCGCGACCCCCGCGCCGTTCCCAGTGCTGTGGTTCATGCTCCTCGGCAGCATGCTGGCGACGTTGCTGGCCATGGTGCTGCTGGTGTTGGCCGAGGTGCTGGTGCCCAGCGGTTCACTGCCGGGGCCGATCGCGCTGGTCCGCAGCCTCCCTGCCCGTCGCTCCCGGGCCGCGCGCTTCGCGGCGATCACTCGGATCCTGCTTCGGCGTGGCCTGGCCGCGTACGTGTTCACCCGCCAGCGTCCCGACCTCGCCACCGCGGAGGGCCGGACCCGGCTGGCCCGGTCTGTCCGTGCAGCACTGGAGGACGCGGGGGTGTCCTTCGTGAAGCTAGGTCAGATCCTCGCTACCCGGCCGGACCTGCTCCCGCCCGAATTCATCGAGGAGCTCACCCATCTCCAGTCACGCGCGCGCCCGGTGCCGTGGAGCGCGGTGGAGGCCGTGATCCGGGCCGAGCTGGGTGCCGGCCCCGCGACCGTGTTCTCCCACATCGATCCCGAGCCACTCGCGACGGCGTCCATCGCCCAGGTGCACGCGGCGACGCTGCTCGACGGCGGCGACGTCGTCCTCAAGGTGCAGCGGCCGGGGATCGGGCCTGTCGTCACCGACGACATGGAGATCCTGGCGCGGCTCGCCCGCCGCTTGGAGCGGCGTGCGTCGTGGGCGGCACGGCTCGGCGTCGTCGCTCTGGTCGAGGGCTTCGCGGCGTCCCTGCGCGAGGAGCTGGACTTCCGGATCGAGCGCCGCAACCTCGCCGCGCTCGACCCGGGACCGACCGCACAGGTCCGCACGCCCGCGGTGTACGGCCCCTACAGCACGGCGCGCATGCTGGTCCTCGAACGGATCCACGGCCTACCGGTCACCGAGGCGCCGCCGGAGTTGCGTCCCGGGTTCGCGCACACGTTGCTGGAGGCGCTGCTCACCCAGATCACGGTCGGCGGGCGCTTCCACGCCGACCCGCACCCGGGCAACATCCTCTACACCGACACCCCCGACGGAACCGGCCAGTTGGTCTGGCTCGACCTCGGCTCGGTCGGCGTGCTCGACGCCGGGCTCCGAGCGTCCCTGGTCCGGCTGCTCGTCGCCGTCGACGGCGGCGCCGCCTCCGACGTGCGGGACGTCCTGCTGGAGATCGCCGAGGCCCCCGAAACCCTGGACGAGCGCCGTCTAGACCGTGACCTGGGCCGGTTCCTCGCCCGGTTCACCGCCGCCGGAGGCGGAACCGACCCCGCCGTGTTCGTCGATCTCGTCCGGATCCTCGCCGACAACGGAATGTCCGCCCCGCCCGAGCTGGCGGCCGTGTTCCGGTCGATCGGCACCCTCGACGGCACCCTCACCGCGCTCGACCCGGGGTTCGACCTCGTCACCGAGGCCCGCAGGTACGCCACGAACCAGCTGACCGCCGGTGTCGATCCCGACGACCTCCGACGACGGCTGACCACCGAGGCCCTCCTGCTGCTGCCGACCCTGCGCCGACTCCCGCGCCGCGTCGACCGGATCGTCGGTGCCCTGGAGGCCGGCACCCTCACCGTCCGGGTGGACCCCCGGACCGGCCACCTCGCCCGTCCGGCGACCGCCGCTGTCGGCCAACTCGTGACCAGCGCGCTCGCCGCGGCGACCGGGCTCATGGCGGCGCTGCTGCTGGCCGCTCCGACCGGCCCCGAGGTCGGACCGGGCCTCGCCCTCAACGGCCTGCTCGGTTATCTGCTGCTCATGGTCGCCTCGGTCCTGGGCCTGCGCGCCATCGTCCGCTCCTACCGAGGGTGAAAGGACGGCTGAAATCGTCCCCTCGCAGAGCGAGGTGTGCAGCTCGGGCGATCTGAGCCCCGAACATCGTGGTGTAGCGGCTGCTCGGTTCGTCGTCGAGTGCACGCGCCGTTGTGGTGCATGCGGTCGGAGGCCGCGACCCATGCTGCGGAGACCTTCGACGCCTGCGGTCAGCAGTTCGGTGGCGGAGCAGTGGCGCAGGGCGTGGATGTGGGTGTCGATTCCTGCTCGTTCGGCCATGCCCTCGTATCGCTGGGTGACGGCGTTGGGGGACTAGGGCTGGGAGTGGTCCGAGGTCTTGAGCCCGGAGTAGACGAAGGTCTGGTCGGAGCCAGACGAGGATGCCCCAGTCGCGTCGTCCATTGCGAGCGCTCGCTCGAGCAGGAGCGGCCTGGCGGGACGAGGGTGGGTCGGGGACTGCCCAGGGTTCGGTTGACTCCTGGCTGTGAGGACGTGCTCCTCGCTGGAAGGATCGACATCGTGCCCAAGCCGTTCCCGAAGGAGTTCCGCCGCGACGTGATCGCTGTCGCCCGCCAGGGCGACCAGTCCATCGCCTCGGTCGCGCGGAACTTCGGGATCTCGGAGTCCTGCCTGTCACGCTGGCTCAAGATCGCCGACCGCGAGGACGGCATCAGCTCGGACTCCTCCGGCATGCCGGCCAAGCCGGCGAGCGAGAGTGATCTGGAGGCGGAGAACCGGGAGCTGCGGAGGAGGGCCAAGCAGCTTGAGCAGGAGAACGAGATCCTGCGCCGCGCCACCGCCTACTTCGCCCGCGACGTGCTCCCAAAATGATGTACCCGCTGGTCCTCGACCTCGCCGCCGACAAGATCCCCGTCGCGGTGACCTGCCGGGTGCTGGGCTTCTCCAAGCAGGCCTTCTACAAATGGCGCGCCAAGCCCGTCTCCGACCGCGACTACGACGACGCGCACGTGATCAACGCCGCCGTCGACGTGCACCACGACGACCCCGAGTTCGGCTACCGCTTCATCACCGACGAGCTCACCAACGCCGGGTGGACGGCGTCGCGTAACCGCGTGAACCGGTTGTGCACGATGCAGAAGCTCTGGTCGGTCCACGCCCGCCGACGCGGCTCCTGCCGTCGTCCGGGCCCGCCGGTGCACGACGACCTCGTGAGCCGCGAGTTCACCGCAGAACGGCCGAACCTGTTGTGGTTCACCGACATCACCGAGCACCCCACCGCCGAGGGCAAGCTCTACCTCTGCGCGGTCAAGGACGCCTGCTCGAAGCGGATCGTGGGCTACTCCATCGACGCCCGCATGACCTCACAGCTGGCCGTCGAGGCACTGCGCAACGCCCTCGCCGTCCGTGATCCCGAGACGACGGCGATCGTGCACTCCGACCGCGGCAGCCAGGGCGGATTCAAACGGTCGTCGCAACACCCTGATCACGGAGGAGTCCAGGGATGGCGACGAAGGACTGGAGCAGGAGGACCGGCGATATGCCCGAGGGGCTTCGCCGGCAGTGGCGTGCTGATCGGGCGCTGCGGCCGCCGATGCGTTCCCCTGGGCGGCCAGAGCCGTCGCGGGTGGTGCAGCGACAGTTCTGGCGGCTGATCGCCACGGGTGTCACGACGGTGGAGGCGTCGTTGGCTGTCGGCGTGTCGTGGCCGGTCGGTGCCCGCTGGTTTCGCCACGCTGGCGGCATGCCGCCGATCTTGCTGACCGAGCCGTCGGGTCGCTGCCTGAGTTTCGACGAACGCGAGGAGATCGCGATCTTGCGCGCCAAGGGCAAGGGAGTCCGTGAGATCGGCAGGGCGATCGGGCGGGACCCCGGGACGGTCTCACGCGAACTACGCCGCAACGCCGCCACCCGTAGCGGGAAGGTGGAGTACCGCGCCGGGGTGGCGCAGTGGAAGGCCCAGCAGGCTGCGAAACGCCCGAAGACCGCGAAGCTGGTCGAGAACCCGCGGCTGCGCGAGTACGTCCAAGACCGGCTCGCGGGCAACGTCCGTAGACCTGACGGCACGATCGTCGCGGGTCCGACACCGCCGGTCTGGAAGGGGCTCAACAAGCCGCACCGGGCAGACCGTAGATGGTCGCTGGCGTGGAGCCCCGAACAGATCGCGCAGCGCCTGAAGGTGGACTTCCCCGATGATGAGTCCATGCGCATCAGCCACGAGGCGATCTACCAATCGCTGTTCATCGAGGGCCGCGGTGCGCTCAAGCGTGAGCTGGTCGCGTGCCTGCGGACAGGGCGTGCGCTGCGGGAGCCGCGGGCGCGATCCCGGAACAAGGCGCAGGGTCACGTGACCGCCGATGTCGTCCTGCGCGAGCGTCCCGCTGAAGCCGAGGATCGCGCCGTTCCCGGGCACTGGGAGGGCGACCTGATCATCGGCACCGGGAGGTCGGCGATCGGCACGCTCGTCGAGCGCAGTAGCCGCTCGACGCTGTTGGTGCACCTGCCGCGGGAGCAAGGCTGGGGCGAGAAGCCGTATGTCAAGAACGGGCCGTCGCTGGGCGGCTACGGGGCCGTCGCGATGAACGCCGCGCTGACCGCGTCGATGACGAAGCTGCCCGAACAGCTACGCAAGACGCTGACCTGGGATCGCGGCAAGGAGCTCTCGGGGCACGCGCTGTTCGCAGTCGAGACCGGGACGCGGGTCTTCTTCGCCGACCCCCACTCACCATGGCAACGCCCGACGAACGAGAACACCAACGGCCTACTGCGCCAATACTTCCCCAAAGGAACCGACCTATCGCGCTGGTCCGCCGAGGAACTCGAGGCCGTCGCTCACGCACTGAACAACCGACCCCGCAAGGTCCTCGGATGGAAGACCCCTGCCGAGGTCTTCGAAGAGCAACTACGCTCGCTCCCGCAGCCCGGTGTTGCATCGACCGGTTGAACCCGCCCAGTTCCGATCGCATGCCTACCAGCGCGTTCTCCGCGAGGCGCAGCTATGTGGTTCCCCCGAAATCGTGGAGGGTTCCCTATGCCGCGTCTCGGGTGATGGCGGTGTTCTCGTAGTTGATCGGTGAGAGCCCGGCTGCGGCGCTGTGTCGTCGCCGGTGGTTGTAGAAGCCGTAGCACCAGTCGATGACCACTGCACGCGCCCTGCTGGTGGTGTCGAAGATGTTGCGGGACAGTACTTCCCACTCCAGACTGGAGAAGAACGCCTCCGCTGCGGCGTTGTCGAAGCACGACCCGACCCGGCCCATGGACTGGCGGATCTCCAGCCGCCGGCACAGCGTCGTGAACGCGGCCGCGGTGTAGGTCGACCCGCGGTCGGTGTGAAAGATCACCCCTCGGATCTGCTCCGCGCCGCCCCGGGCCGCCACCGCCATCCGGATCGCCTCACAGGCCAGCTCGGCGTTCGGGTGCAGTCCGGTGGCCGCGCCGAGCAGCCGCCGCGAGTACAGGTCGATCACGGTGGCCAGATACAACTTCCCGGCCGCGGTGGGGATCTCGGTCATGTCCCCGACCCATCTGCGGTTCGGCTCGGCCGCGGTGAAGTCCCGGCGCAGCAGGTCGGGGAACTTCGGCGCCGCCTTGTCCTGGCGGGTCAGCCCGTTACGGCGACGGATGCGGCGGGCGACCAGGCCCTGGCGGCGCATCGAGTCCGCCACGGTCTTCTCCGACACCCGCCACCCGGCCTCGCGCAGATCGGCGTGCAACCGGGGCGAGCCGTGCAACCGCTGGGCATCGTCGAACGCCGCCGCGACAGCGGCGTCCAGTTGGGTCCGGCGCCGCTCGGTCGCGGTCGTGCCACCGTTCGAGCCGTTGGCCCGGCCGAGCCACTTGTACAGCCAGGAGATCGACACCCCGAGCAGAGCGCAACAGACCGTGTGCGGCACCCGGTAGGAGGTCCTCTGGTCGGCGATGAAACGTGCCACGCTCACTTCGTCGCCTCCTTGACCCACAGGACCACGGATCGCTTGAGGACATCACGCTCCATCCGCAGCTCGGCGTTCTCCGCGCGCAGCCGCTTGAGCTCCTCGATGTCGCCGCGGGACAGGCCCTCGGTGTCCTCGCGGGCCTCGCGGGCGCGGGCCACCCAGTTGCCCAATGTGCCCTCGTTGACCCCCAGGTCGCGGGCGACCTGGGCGATCGGCTTGCCCGTCTCCTCGACGATCCGGACCGCCCCGTCACGGAACTCCCGGTCGTATCGCTTCCGTACCTCTGGCATCGCTACCCCTTATAGCTGATGCCTCCCCGATCATGGGGGAACCGCAGCTACGCGGGTCGATGGGACGGGTCGGAACGTGCGCGGACAACGCCGCCATGGAGTCCTTCTTCAGCCTGCTGCAGAAGAACGTGCTCAATCGGCGCCGCTGGTCGACCAGGGCGGAGCTCCGGCTCGCGATGGTGACCTGGATCGAGCGCACCTACCACCGCCGAAGACGCCAGGACAGCCTCGGCAGGCTCACCCCAGTCGAGTTCGAGATACTCGCCTCGGCCGCTCACGCGGCCTGAACACCTACCCGACACGGGTCAACCAGACCCTGGGCAGGCCCCCTCCCCGGACATCACACCTAGGCGACGGTCCTCGCGGCGGCGACGAAGGCGACGAGTTCGTCGAGGGGGTCTGTCTCGTGATCGGTGTTTCCGGCGTCGTGTTCAGTAGGTCTCGGCTCCCGGCCAGCGGTCACCGAACGTGATGGCGAAGGCGTTGATCACAGGCTTCCAGCGCATCGTCCATCGGGCACGGCCTGTCCCGGTCGGGTCCAGGCTGCGGGTCACAAGATACAGGCACTTCATCGCGGCCTGCTCTGTCGGAAAGTGGCCTCGTGCTCGGACGGCCCGCCGGTAGCGGGCGTTGAGCGATTCGATCGCGTTCGTCGAGCAGATCACCTTCCGGATCTCGACGTCGTAGTCCAGGAACGGAATGAACTCCTCCCAGGCGTTGCGCCAGAGCCGGATCATCGCCCCGTACTTCCGACCCCATTTCTTCTCGAGTTCATCCAGGGCGACGAGCGCGGCGTTCGGGCCGGGTGCCGCATAGATCAGTTTGATGTCCCGTTTGACCGCATCCCAGTCCTGGCGGCCGACCAGACGGAAAGTGTTCCGGACCAGGTGCACGACACATGTCTGGACGATGGTCTGCGGCCACACGTTCGCCACGACCTCCGGGAGGCCTTTGAGGCCGTCGCAGACCAGGAACAGCACGTCGCGCACACCGCGGTTCTTCAGGTCCACGAGCACACTCATCCAGAACTTCGCGCCCTCGCCGCCCACGCCCATCCACAGACCCAGCACGTCTTTGCAGCCGTCCACGGTGACCCCGATGGCGGCGTAGACCGGCCGGTTGGCGACCTGCCCGTCCCGGACCTTCACGTGGATGGCGTCGATGAACACTGCCGCGTACACCGCGTCGAGCGGGCGGCCGGCCCAGTCGTTCATCTCGGCGACGACTTTGTCGGTGATCCGTGAGATCGTCTCTTTCGACACCGACGCCCCGTAGATGTCGGCGAAATGCGCGGAGATCTCCCCGGTGGTCATCCCCTTCGCGTACAGCGAGAGCACGATCTCATCCACATCAGTGAGGCGCCGTTGGCGCTTCTTCACGATCTGGGGCTCGAAGGTGCTCTCCCGATCCCGCGGCACGTCGATCTCGACTTCGCCGGCCGCGTCCGAGAGCACCGTCTTCGACCGTGACCCGTTCCGCACGTTCGTGGAATCCCGTTCCGGGACCGCTTGATTCTTGGCGTGCCCGAGGTGCTCGGTCATCTCCTCGTTCAACGCGGTTTCCAGCACATTCTTCGTGAACAGCTTCAGCAAGCCATCCGGGCCGGTCAACGCCAGCCCGCGGGCCTTCGCCTCGGCCACCATCGCCGCCGCAGCGGCCTGCTCCGGGGAGAGCTCCCTCGGCGGCTTGGACTCAACCTTGCGTGGACTCACAAGATCCGATGTCATCACTCACAGTGCCCATCCCGCCGGAACCCAGCCCGGCGTGTCGGGCCGAAAACACCGATCTTGAAACAGTCCCCGTCGAGGCGGTCGCTGCGGGTGGACACGGCGCGGTCGAGCACCTTGATGAGGCTGTCGTAGGCGTCGGTGTGGTCGTAGCGGGCGGTGTCGGCGATCTTGAGCGCCCACCGCCAGTAGCCGCGCATCGTGCCGGCCAAGGGCATCCGGAAGCCGGCGACCACGTCCCGGATCGGCTCGACCACGGCGTCCCCGTGGTGTTGCAGGTACCGGGTGACCACGTCCGCCATGAACGTGAAGTGCCGCGCCTCGTCCCGGGACAGTCTGGTCAGCACGTCCCGCAGTACCGGGTCGTCGACCACGGCCCGGAGCTGCTGGTAGTAGATCTGGGTGGCCTTCTCCTGCACCAGGGCGTAGGCGAAGAACTGGACGGGGTGCTCGTAGGGCAGCTCGAAGCGCGGCAGTATCGCCGGGCCGGGATCCCCGAGGCCCGCCGCAGTCTGGTAGCGGGTGAGCGCGCGGGCGTGGGTGTCTTCTTCGGACGCCCAGCGCACGGTGAAGTGGTACAGCTCGCGGTTGTGCGCGAACACCTCCGGGTCGACGGTGTCGTCGACCGGGAAGTGTCGGTGGTACACGTCGAAGTAGCCGGGGAGGTGGTCTTCGATCACCGTCACGAACTGCACGGCCGAGCGCTGCCCGTCGGTGAGCCGGTCGGCGTCCGCCGCGGCCCAGGCGAAGGAGTGTTCGGCGTCCCACCGGCGCTCCGGTGGGGTCGCTGCCAGGTAGGTGTCGACGGCCGGGCTGAGCTGGGCTGCGGTGAGCAGCTGCCGCGTCATCGGGAGTTCCGCAGGACGAGCGCGTAGTGCTTGGTGGTGTAGCCCCAGCCGGCGTTGGAGACGTCGAGGTAGTGCTCGAGTCGCTCGGCGATGCCCGGCTGGATCCGGTTCAACTCCGCGGCGTTGAGCTGCACGTTCTCGATCCACTGAGCGATGGTGCGGTGGTAGTGCCGAGTCAGGTCCAGGCTGGTCTCGATCGAGAACCCGGCGTCCTCCGCGGCGGCGACCAGCTCGGACAGGGGGCGGAGCTCGCCGTTGCCGAAGATCGTCTCCCGGACGAAGTCGGTGCCGTCGACGCGGTCGAACCGGTCGCGGATCGCCTGGTTGCGGAAGCAGGACTCGGAGACGTACATCCGGCCGTCGCGCCGCAGCAGACTGCGGGCCTTGGCGAACACGGCGGGCAGGTCGGGCATGTGCACCACGGACCCGAGCGCGGTGACGGCGTCGAGCCCGGTCGGGAGTCCGTCGGCCGTCTCGAACGGGCTGGTCACGATCCGGACGGGGAGATCGCCGGCCTGCGACTCGACGTACTCGCGCTGTCGCGGCGCCGGGCTGATCCCGGTCACGTCGCAGCCGCGTTCGCGGGCCAGGTACAGCGCGAGCGCGCCCCAACCGGAGCCGAGGTCGAGCACACGGGAGCCCGGTCCGGCGTGGACGAGGTCCGCGACCAGCGCGCACTTCTGCCGCTGGGCGAGGTCCAGTGGTTCGTCGAAGGTCTCGTACCAGCCGGAGCTGTACTTGCGCGAGGAGTCGAGGAACAGCCCGAAGATCCGCGGGTCGAGGTCGTAGTGCTGGTTGGTGACGCTCACCGCGTCTCCAGGGCTTTCCGGACCACGTCGGCGATCTCGGCGATGCTGCTGACGCCGAACACGTCCTCGTCCTCCAGCTCGACGTCGTACTCGCGCTCGATGCGGGCGATCAGCCGCAGCACCTTGATGGAGTCTGCGCCCTCGACCTCGCGCAGGTCGGTGTCGGTGGGCAGGTCGGCGGCCGGCACGGACAGCACCTCGCCGACGATGGCGCGGACGGTCTCGGTCAGGGAGTCGAGCGAGGCGGTCATGGCGTGCTCCTGTGGTAGGTGGCGGTGGCGCTCGCGACGAGGTCGCCGCGGGCGTCGGAGACGTCGGCGGTCGCTTTCACGAGGTCCGGCCCCACGGTGATGAGGTGGGCGGTGACGCGGTGGGGGAGCCCGACGTGGACGGTGCCGACGTAGCGCATCCGCATGCTGGTCGTGACGGCGAGCGGGCCGCCGTCGAGCATGATCAGGTTACCCATCGTCTCGTCGCAGATCAGCGCGACGATCCCGCCGTGCACCACGCCGGGATAGGACTCGTAGTGGTGACCGAGGTCGAAGTCGGTGGTCAGACCGGCGCCCTCGCGCGCGAACACGAGCCCGAGGCCGTGCGGGTTGCCCGGCGCGCACCCGAAACAGTCGTGGTCCGTCCAGGGCAGGGCGAGGGTCATCCGAGTGCCTCGGCGAGAGCCCTGCGGACCTTCCCGTTGCTGGAGAGGTCGCGGTCGGTGAGCGAGCCGAACGTCCTGCGGATCTTGTTCTGCAGCTCGTCGAGCTCGCCGGTGCCCGCGAGCTGGTCGAGGAACAGCTGGAAGCCGGTGTCGATGGTCTCGTGGCCGTCGAGGGCGTCCAGGCCGGACTTGAAGACGCTCACGGGGTGCTTGATCGTGTTGTCGGAGGTGTAGAAGTACAGCGTCTCCAGCACGCTGGCCAGCTCCTCGGGATGCTGCTCGAGGCGCTGCGCCGCGAAGTGTCGGAACTCGCGGGCGTGCCCGGCCTCGTCCCGGCTCGCGCGCAGCAGGAGGTCGGCGAGCACCGGCTCCTGCACCCAGTGCGAGACGGCCCGGTAGACGTGGTTGACCGTCAGCTCGGAGATGATGTTGGTCGCCAGGGTGGCCGACGGTGTCGACCCCGGTTCGTAGGGCGCGCGCATGGCAGCGACGGCGCGGGCGTCCACGTCCTCCCCCACGGCCTGCAGCCACGAGGTGAACGCGTAGTGGTGCTGCACCTCCTGGTAGCCCCAGATGACCGCGAAGGCGGAGAAGTCGTAGTCGTCGGCGAACTCGTTGAGGAAGCCGTGCACGGCGGCGATCACGTTGGACTCGCCCATGACGGCGCTCTTCACCAGGGTGACGTGCTCGGGCCTGACCAGGCTGCGGTCGATGCCGCTGAGGTCGAGCTGGTCGAGCTTCCAGTGGCTGCGGTCGTAGTGGCGGAAGACGTCGAGCGAGTGCATCGCGTCCATCCCCGGGATGACGGTCATGGCTACCTCTCGATGAGCGCGGCCGTCGCCAGCCGGCGCAGCTTGCCACTGGTGGTGCGGGGCAGGGTGTCGGGTGCGGTGAGGTGGACCGTCAGCGCTGACAGGCCGAGCGCGCGGCGGACCCGCGCGGCGATGGCGTGGCGGAGCCGCTCGTGCTCCGCCTCGGGCAGGGCCGTCTCGGCGACGACCGCGATGTGCTCGTGCGGGTCGAGGCGGGCCAGTGCGACGCACCGCCCACGTCGGACTCCGGGGACGGCGGCGGCCTCGGCCTCGACGTCCGCCGGGTAGGTGTTCACCCCGTTGACGGTGATCAGCTCCTTGGCGCGCCCGGCGAAGAACAGCTCCCCGTCGCGGAGGTAGCCGAGGTCGCCGGTGCGCAGCCAGCCGTCGCCGGTGAAGGGTTGCGCTCCGGTCAGGTATCCGCTGGTCACGGCCGGGCCGCGGAGCTGGATCTCCCCGACCGGACCGTCGGCGATCCGCAGCTCCATCCCCGGCACCGCCCGGCCCAGTCCCACGATCTCCTTGTCACCGGGCTCGCGCCGCCCCTGGGCCAGGGCGTCCCTGTCGACCGAGTCGACGACGGGGGCGCGGCCGACTGGCGGCAGCGTCGCGACGAGCGTGGCCTCGGCCATCCCGTAGCCGGGCGTCATGGCCTCGGCGCGGAATCCGGCGCGGCCGAACCGTGCGGTGAACGCGGAGACCGACTCCGGGCGGATGATCTCCGCTCCGTTGAAGCAGACCCGCCAGGCACTCAGGTCGAGATCCTGCTCCGCGGTCTGCACGAGTGCGTCGAACGCGAAGTTCGGCATGGTCGAGATCGTCGAGCGGGTCGCCGCGAACTCGGCGAGCCAGCGTCCGGGGTCTTTGACGAAGGCCGTCGGGTTCCAGAGGTGGACCGGGATCCCGACGAACAGGCCAGTGAGCGTGCCGAACAACCCCATGTCGTGGAACAGCGGCAGCCAGGACGCGTGGGCGTCCCGGGGACCGAGGCCGATCGCTTCGATGATCGACTCCGCGCAGGCCAGGACGTTGGTGTGGGTGAGCACGACTCCCTTCGGCGCCGAGGTGCTGCCGGAGGTGAACTGAAGGACGGCGGGGGTGTCGGGATCGACCTGGCGGGTCGGGAGGGGCCGGGCGGCCGTCAGCTCCGTCGAGTCGAGGACCGTCGCGTTCCACTCGGTGGCCCGCGCGCCCAGTACGCGTCGCAGCCGGGTCGACAGGACCAGGTGGCGCACGCCCGCCGCGGTGACGATCCCCGCGGTGCGGCCGCCGTACTCGGCGAGATCGCGCAGGCCTGCGGGTAGCGGCAGCGGGCAGACGGCGGCACCGAGCCTGGAGGCGGCGAACACGGTCTGCAGGAACTCGGGCCCGTTCGGGGCGAGGATCCCGATCGCGTCTCCGGGTCCGGCTCCATGCCGCGCGAGGCCCGCCGCCATCCGAGCCGACGTCTCGACCAGCTCCGCGTAGGACAGCGTCGCCTGCTCGGAGTGGAAGCACACGACCTGGTCGGCACGATCGCGTGCGACGGCGTCGAGTCGCTCGTGCAGTGTCGGCTCGCTTCGCGGCGCGGCCCGCGGGACGGTCGGACGCGCGCTCACCGGGGGCGCCCACTCATACCGAGACCTCGATCCGGGTGTCCTGGTCCACCGGGCGGCCCGTGCCAGGGCGCAGCACCCGCACCAGCACCTCCGGCGTGAGCAGGGACGACGAGGGGTCGGCGAGGTTCGCGACCCGGATCAGGGCACGTGAGACCACCGGGTCATGGTGCGCGACACGCTGGACCCGGCCCACATACGCGTCGAGGATCCGGGCGGGCAGCGGCCGGGAGCCCTCGACCTCCGGCAGGGCGAGGTCGGCGCGCGTCGCGATGTCCCATGCCGCGCGGCAGAGCCTGCCGATGGTGCGGTTGAGCGATCGCGTCTGCGATCCGTCCCAGGACTGCAGGGCGGCGACCTGCGCAGCGGCGAGCGTCATGCCCTGCGCATAGAGCGGGTTGAGGCTGCAGACCGCATCCCCGACGACCACCAGCCCCTCCGGCAGGCAGGACTGCAGGTCGTAGCGGCGGTGCCGGGAGCCGCGGAAGCGGTGGGGGACCGGGTCGTCGAGGGGCTCGGCGCGCGCCACGAGGTCGCCGATCGGGCCGGCCGGGAGGGTCGCGGCGAAGGCGCGGAAGCCGGCGTCGTCCAGCGGAGGATGGTCACCGAGCAACCCGGCGAGGGTGACCAGCCAGCGGTCGCCCTCGACGGCCATCGCGCCGCCCCCGCGAGAGCGCGGGATCGTCGAGACCAGGGCGTTCAGGTCGCCACCCAGATCGTCGGGACGGCGACGATAGGTGCGGGTGGCGTAGCCCAGGTCCACGTCGACGCGGTCCTCCCGCGGCGACCGCAGACCCGACTCGGCCAGCCACACGGGCAGCCGGGAGGCCATCCCGGACGCGTCCACGACCAGGTCGGCAGCCAGCTCGCTGCCGTCGGCCGTCCGCACCGCGCGCACTCGACCTGCATCGAGCTTGAGACCGGCGGCCGAGCCTGCCACCGTCTCGACGAGCGTGCGGGAGCGCAGCACGTCCTCGATCAGCGGGCGGGTGGCCAGGACCGAGCGCATTCCGGTCGCCGTGGGGTGCAGCCTGCGTCCGTGGAGGAACCAGCGGGTCCGCACCAGCGGCTCCGCGGTCGAGGCCCCAGCCGCCACGAGGTCGTCGGTGAAGCCGGGGTGCAGCTGCTCGACGATTTGCCGACCCCGGTCCAGCAGTCCGTGCAGGTGACGGCCCTGCGGGACCCCGCGGCGGACTCCGGTGCCGGGGTCGCGCTCGACGATCACCACCGGCCCCCGCTCTGCGAGCACGCGCGCGGCGAGCAGCCCGGCGAACCCGCCCCCGATCACCACGGAGCGCATCTACAGCCCCAGGGCGGACGGGTCGGTGGCGAGGGTGCGCAGACGCTCGATTGGGTCGGCGACGAGCTTGCGGGCGGCGAGGTCGAGCAGCCCGGAGACGCTGCGGACCTCGGCGGCGGCATCCCCGTCGTCGAGCCGGGTGAGAGGCTGGGTGATCCGGGCGGTCTTGCCGGTGCCCCACTCGAACTCGCAGCCGACGGTGAACCGGTCGTCGTAGCGCAGCTCGCGGCGGTAGGAGATCGTGGTCTCGAGCATGATCGGCATGACGCCGTGGGTGAGCAGCGTCTGCGCCGACAGCCCGGCCGCCCGCAGGCACTCCCACCGGGCGTGCTCGGCGTAGTCGAGGTAGACGGTGTGTCGGACGTGGCCGAGGGCGTCGATCTCGTAGCCCCGCACGGTCAGCTCGGTGCGGTGGGTGGTGGCGGCGCTCATGGCTCCCAGACCACCAATTCGCACCGGTCCGGTCAATCCGTGGAAAGCGTCCGGAATCGCGCCATCAGAAACGGCGATCGGCGCCCATCGGCCACGGCCGGTTCATTTCCAGGTCATCTCGGGCGAGTGTTCTCGGGTGATGACCACCGAACTGTCCCCACCCGTGTTCGACGCTTTCGCGCTGCAGCACCGCCCCGATCCCTACTCCCGCTACGCCCTCGTCCGCGAGGCCACGCCCTTCCTCGACAGCGGATTCGGCGTGGAGTTCGTGACCCGCCACGCCGAGTGCACCCAGATCCTGTCCGAGACGCTGTGGAGCCACCGGGACGAGGCCGAGCTGTTCCACCCGGACGCGGCCAAGGTCGACCTGCCGACGTCGTTCCTGTGGATGGACCCGCCGGACCACACCCGCCTGCGCCGCCTGGTGAGCAAGGCCTTCACCCCGAAGAGCGTGACGGACCTGCGGCCGCGGATCACCGCACTGGTGGGGGAGCTGCTCGACGCGGCACTCGAGAAGGGGACGGTCGAGGCCATCGAGGCGATCGCCTACCCGCTGCCGTTGATCGTGATCTGCGAGCTCCTGGGCGTCGAGGACACCGAGCTCGTCCACCGCGTCGGGCCGCACCTGGCCCGCGGATTCGACCCGGACTTCGTGCTCTCGCCCGAGGAGTGCACGAACCGGGACCAGGCCTCGCGCGACATCCTGCAGCACTTCCGCGAGCTGATTGCACTCCGTCGCAGGGAGCCGAAGAACGACCTGGTCAGCGGCCTGACACAGGTGTACGACTCGGGCGACGTCCTCACCGAGGACGAGATGCTGGCGACCTGCGTGACGATGTTGATCGCGGGCCACGAGACCACGGTGAACATGGTCGGCAACGGGCTGCTGGCGTTTCTCCGCAACCCCGAGCAGCTGGCGCTGGTCCGCGCCAACCCCGAGTTGTCCGGACCGGCGGTCGACGAGGTGCTCCGCTACGACTCGCCCGTCCACATGACCACCCGCACGGCCAAGCAGGATCTCGTCGTGGGGGACAGGACCTTCGCCGAAGGGCACAACGTGTGCGTGCTCGTCGGCTCGGCGAACCGTGACCCGCGGGCCTTCGAGGACCCCGACGCGTTCGACGTGACCCGCTACGCGAGCTCCGCCGCCACCCCCCGACACCTCGGATTCGCGCTGGGCATCCACTACTGCATGGGCGCAGCCCTGGCGAGGCTGGAGGGCGACATCCTCTTCGAGCAGCTGGCGCAGCGAGTGCGGACGATCGACCAGGCGGGCGACCTCGTCTATCGCCCGAACCTGCTCATCCGGGGCCTGCGCGAACTCCCCCTCACCCTCACCTGAGGCATCGTGGAGCCACCACCGAGTCCTTTCCACTCGGCTTGGGAGTGTCAGATGAACGGTGTAACCGGTTGTGATGGCTAGCTTCCGTTGCTGGGAACGATACGGCCGGCGAAGGTGATCGCGAAGGCGTTCAGGGCTGGTTTCCAGCGCATCGCCCACCGGGCCCGGCCCTTCCCGGTGGGGTCAAGTGATCGGGTGACCAGGTAGAGGCACTTGAGCGCGGCCTGCTCGGTCGGGAAGTGGCCGCGAGCCTTGACTGCACGGCGGTAGCGGGCATTGATCGACTCGATGGCGTTGGTCGAGCAGATGACCTTGCGGATCTCGACGTCGTAGTCGAGGAACGGCACGAACTCCGACCACGCCGAGCGCCAGAGCACGAGGACCGCCGGGTACTGCCCGCCCCAGGTCGCGGCGAACTCGTCGAACCGGGCTTGGGCGGCCGCCTCGGTGGCCGCGGTGTAGACCGGACGCAGGTCCTTCGCCATCTGCTCCCAGTACTTGCGGGAGGCATAGCGGAAGGTGTTGCGGATCAGGTGCAGCACACAGGCCTGAACCAGCGCTTGCGGCCAGACGGTGGTGATCGACTCCGGGAGGCCCTTCAGGCCGTCGCAGACCACGATGCAGGCGTCGGTGACGCCGCGGTTCTTGATCTCGGTCAGGACGTGGAGCCAGTACTTCGCGCCCTCTCCGCCCTCGCCGGCCCAGATCCCGAGGATGTCGCGGTGTCCGTCGACGGTCACGCCGATGACGACGTAGAAGGGCCGGTTGGTGACCTGGCCGTCGCGGACCTTGATGTGGATGGCATCGATGAACAGCACCGGGTAGACCGCGTCGAGCGGGCGCTGGGCCCACTCGGTCATCTCGTCGAGGACCTTGTCGGTGATCCTTGAGATGGTGTCCTTGGAGACCTTCGCCCCGTAGACCTCGTCGAAATGCGCCGCGACCTCACCGGTGGTCAGGCCGCGGGCGGTCAGCGACAGCACGATCTCATCGATGCCGTCCAGGCGGCGTTGGCGCTTGCGGACGATCACCGGGTCGAAGCTCGCGTCCCGGTCGCGGGGCACCTCGATCTGCACCGGGCCGATCTCGGTGAGCACCGTCTTGACCCGCGTCCCGTTGCGGGAGTTGGGGTTCTCCCGCCCGGCGGGGTCGTGGCGGTCATAGCCCAGGTGCTCGGTCATCTCCGCCTCCAGGGCGGTCTCGAGCACCGTCTTCGTCAGGCCGGTGAGTAGCCCGCCCGGGCCGACGAGCTCCACGCCCTCGGCACGGGCCGCCTCCACCAGCTGCTGAGCGAGCTGTTGCTGATCAATCCGATCCGGCACAGGCTCGATCGTCTCGGTCATCGTTGATCCTTCCCCCGAGCACAGCTCGGCGTGTCGGACCAGTTACACCGTTTGTCGGACAGTCCCCTCGGCTTCAGCCGGGGAGGCTGAGGACCAGCACGGTCTTGACCAGATCGGTCGTTCGTCGTGGGCAGCAGCGGATCTTGCGTAGGACGCGCCGGGCCTTCAGTACGGCGTTGGCGCGCTCGCCCGGCCCGCGCCGACGGGCGTGCGCGGAGTTCACGTCGCGCTGGTTGCGGGAGAGCGTGCGCCGCCTGCCGGTCTCGGGGTCCTCGGCGCGTCAGCAGAACTGCGAGGGACTGCTGACGTCACCGGTCCAGAGATAGACGGCTAGCAGCGGGGCGTCGCCTGTGTGCATGCCGTGGGGCTGCCACGGACGGTGGTGCAGGAGTGTCCCGGCAGGCCGGGTGGTGTAACCGCCGTCGTCGTCGAGCCAGGTCGCGTCAGTGAGGGGGAGGTAGACCTCATCGGCCGGGTGGTGGTGGGGCGGGTAGTGGACGTGGGGGCCGAGCAGGACGAGCCCGAGTGCGACGGCGCCGTCCGGCCCGGGGCCGGTGTCGTCGGGCCGGCCGGCGAGGGTGGCGTGGGCGTACCCGTCGAGGAACGTCGGGTTCGGCGGGTCATTGACGTAGGAGGCTGTCTGCGTCCACGCCGCGCTGGACCCGAGCAGGCGAGCGGCGCCGGCGAGGTCGTGGGCCGCGCCCCTGGCGGCCAGGGTGGCGGCCCTGTCCAGGTGGGACAGCACGGGGAGGGCGAGCCCAGGCCGGCCGGGATCGGGCGGGGCGAGCGTGTCGAGC
This sequence comes from Pseudonocardia sp. WMMC193, assembly GCF_021728735.1. NCBI lineage: Bacteria > Bacillati > Actinomycetota > Actinomycetes > Pseudonocardiales > Pseudonocardiaceae > Pseudonocardia > Pseudonocardia sp. WMMC193. The sequence goes on from NZ_JAKKDO010000003.1 coordinate 1,207,998, forward strand.
AGCTCGGCGTGGTGGTCGAGACCGTCGGCCAGGAGGCGTCGTCGCAGGCCGACCACCACGGTCTGCAGCGCATTGTGGTGCACGTCCACCGTCCCTCTCGTCGCTTCGGAGAAGTCACGATGGTAAGAGGTGATCGGCCGATATCAGATGAGATGCCCCGCTCTCGCCCTGCCCGACCACCTGACAGCCGCCCTCAGGCAGGTTGGAAAGCGTTCACTGTCGTTCGGGAATTCCGAATCGACAGTTGTGGATCCATGATGCGCTATTTGAGGCCGGATCTCACGAATCCGTCCACGATTCTCCGCTGCAACACCAGATAGAGCACCAGCACCGGCAGACACGCCAGACCTGCGGTCGCCATCAACGGGCCCCAGTCGTTGCCCTCGGTGCCCATGAAACTGCGCAGGCCCAGCTGCAGGACGGCGTTCGTGCGCTGCATCACCAGGGCGGGCCAGAAGTACTCGTTCCAGGCGTTGACGAACAGCAGCACGCCGAGGGCGGCGAGGGCGGGGCCGAGGTTGGGCACGACGACCGTCCAGAGCGTCGACCAGGCGTTGCGGCCGTCCATCCGGGCGGCTTCCAGGAGCTCGAACGGGACCGAGCGGACGTGCGAGCGGAGCATGATCACCGCGAGTGCCGAGCACAGGTTCGGGATGATCACTCCGGCCACGGTGTTGAGCGTGCCGAGCTGGTTGAGCAGCACGTAGTTCGGCAGCATCGTGACCTGGAAGGGCACGAGCCAGGTCGCGACGAATACCAGGTAGAGCGCGTTCTGGAACCGGAACCGCCAGGCCGCGAAGGCGTATCCGGCCAGCAGACCGGTGAGCAGCTGCCCGAGCGCGATCATCGCCGCCATGACGAAGGTGTTGAGCAGGAGCCGCGGCATGTCCACCGCGCCCCAGGCCTCGACGTAGGACGCGCCGGACAGCGGCCAGGGGAACGGGTTGAGTGAGTAGACGTCCTCGGGCGCGCGCAGCGAGGTCGCGTACAGCCAGTAGACCGGCACGACGCATGCGAGGCCGAGCAGGCCGAGGACGAGGTGACCGATCAGTCCTCGGGCGCGGGGGGCCGCCGCTCCGTCGGACGGCGTGTGTACCGGGCCTTCGACGGCTTCAAGAGTCATGGAAGGACAACCGTTCCGTGAGGCGGACCAGCCCGAGCGCGAGGAGTCCGAAGCCCAGGAAGAAGATCATTCCTGCGGCCGCGCCCAGTCCGGCGTCGAACGAGCCGAAGGCGTAGTCCCACAACAGGTAGTAGACGTTCGTGGTCGCGCCGGACGGTCCGCCGTTCGTGAGCGTGTTGACCAGCGGGAAGCTCCATTGCGCGGCCAGCAGCAGGGTCATGAGCAGCAGGAACGCCAGTGTCGGGGACAGCAGCGGCAGGGTGATCCAGCGGGTGGTCTGCCAGCGGGTGGCGCCGTCGAGCGAGGCCGCCGCGGAGTACTCCGAGTCGATGCCGGCGAGCCCGGCCGCCACGACGAGCGTCGCGAAGCCGAGCACGTGCCAGCCGGTGACGACGATGATCACCACTGGCGCCCAGCCCGGCTCCTGCAGCCAGTTGGTGGACGTGCCGAGCAGTCGGTTGACCAGCCCGCCCCGCGGGTCGAGCATCCACTGCCACACCGCCGCGCCCGCGACCGGCGCCACGAGCATCGGCGCGAAGACCAGCGCCTGGTAGACCGTGGCGGCCCGGCCGTGCACCCGCCGCGCCAGCAGGCCGACGACCGTCGGCACGACGAGTGTGAACGGCAGCAGCCCCAGGATCAGGACCGCGGTGCGTCCCAGCGCCGCCGGGAAGTCCGGCAGGGCGAAGAGGCGCTCGTAGTTGGCGAACCCGACGAACTCGGCCGGGCTCGTCGGCAGCAGGTTCCAGGAGAAGAACGACAGCTGCACGGTCGTGACCAGCGGTCGGTAGACCCAGACGACGAGCAGCGCCAGGCCGGGCAGCAGGAACAGGTAGGGCGGGGCCGCGCGGGCGATCCGGGTCGTCCACCGGACCCGCACCGGAACGGGCACGCCGGCCCGTTCCGGTGCGGCGACCTCGACGAACGACTCCGCGGGTCGATCGGTGAGCAGCGTCACCGCGGGATCCGCTCGCTCATCCACGCGATCCGCTCGGCCGCGTCGACGTCGTAGACCGGGCCGCCGTCGAGAGGTACCGCGGTGGCGACGGCGGCGTCGGTGAACAGGTCGATCCGGCTGATCGACGCGCCCGAGACACCGCGCAGCCGCCCGGTAGGTGGGAAGGCGTCGACCTGGTAGATCAGCGCGGGTGCCACCCACACCGGGACGCCGCCGAGCACCCCGGCTCCGGCGTGGTGGGCGTGCCCGCACACGATCATGCGGACGTCCGAGCCCGCCAGGACCTCGGCGAGCTTCTCGGGCTCGCGTAGCCGCAGCAGATCCACCGACGGGACCGGCGAGGGCAGCGGCGGATGGTGAAGGACCAGCACCGTGCCCTCCGGCGCCGGCTCCGCGAGCTCGGCCGCGAGCCAGTCCAGCTGCGCCGCCTCGACCCGCCCGTGGTGGTGGCCCGCGATGGTGCTGTCCAGCGCGATGATCCGCGTGCCCGCGGCCCGGACGACGCGGTCCGGGTTGCCGAAGGCGGCGGTGAAAGCGCCGAGCTCGTCGTGGTTCCCCATCACCGGAACGGTGGGCATCGAGACCTGGTCGAGCAGCTCGCCGAGCCGGGCGTAGGCCCCGGGCTCGCCGTCGGCGGCGAGGTCACCGGGCAGGATCAGCGCGTCCGGTCGCGTCCCGGCCTCGATCCGGGCGAGTGCCGTGCGCAGTGTCGACGTCGACGTCGGGTCGGCGGTCAGATGCGTGTCGGAGACGACGGCGAGCCACGTCATCGGGCCTCCAGCAGGGCTTGGCCGCGCTCCTGGGCGGCGGAGAGAGTGGCCTGCGGGTCCGCCCCCTGCAGCACGACCTGCTCGACGGCGTCGATCATTCCGTCCCGGATCTGCAGGTAGTCGCTGCCGGGGAACGAGACCCACGGCTCCATCCGGTTCAGCTGCTCGACGTTGATCCCGGTCGTCGGGTTGGCGGCGGCCCAGTCCTTGAGCGTGGAGTCCATCAGCCCGGTGCGCAGCGGCAGGTAGCCGATGTTCTTCGCGATCTGGGTGTAGGCCTCGTCGCTGGTGAGGAACGTGATCAGCTCCCACGACGCGCGCTGCTTCGCCGGGTCGTTCGACAGGATGTAGAGCGCGGCGCCGGAGTTGGTCGGGACGGCCGGCGACGTGCCGAACGACGGTGCGGCGGCCCCGCGCAGCTCCCAGCCCGCCCCCTTGGCGCCCTTGCCGAACGTGCCCTGCAGGGACGACGACTCCAGAATCATGCCCAGGTCACCGCGGGCGAAGGCCTCGACGGCCTGCTGCTGGCTGAACTTCGGGCTGGCGCCGGAGCGGACCATGTCGGCGAGCGTGGAGACCGCCTGCACCGACTGCGGACCTGCGTACTCGAGCGTGGTCCGGTCCTCGGAGAGCACCCGCCCGCCATTGGACCTGACGATGCTCTGCAGACACCAGTCCTTCGCGGTCGTGGTCACGCAGTCCGCGTAGGCGCCCTCCTTCCCGGTGGCGGCTTTGATCCGCGTGGCGGCGTCGGCGACCTCGGCCCAGGTGGTGGGGGCCTTCGCCGGGTCCAGGCCGGCCGCGGTGAACAGCGAGGCGTTGTAGTAGAGCACCGGGGTGGACAGTACGAACGGCACGCCGTAGGTCTTGCCGTCCAGCTGCCCGAGCGTCGTCGTCGCCGGGGCGAAGGGGTGCGTGCCGCCGAAGTTCTGCTGCACGGCGTCGGCGCCGACGAGGTCGTCGAGCGACTTGGCGCCGAGTTGGTCCACCAGGAATCCCATGTCGGAGAATCCGATCTGGACCACGTCCGGGGCGTTGCCGGTCGCGGCCTGGGTCTGCACGCTGGAGATGGTGTCGGCAGCCGGGTTCGGGCTCGTGCCCTGCGGCTTCTGCGCGGTCACCGTGATGTTCGGGTGCTCGGCGCGGAACCGCTCGAGCAGCCCGTTGAAGGTGTCGGTCCAGGGACCGGCCTGGCCGAAGTTGTAGGACTCGAAGGTGATCGAGACCTGCTGGTCGGGGGCCAGTTCGGGAGCACGCTCGGCGGTGCCCGCCGCGGGGTCGGCGGATCCGCCCACCCCACAGCCTGCGAGCAGAGCGGCCGCGGCGACCGCGGTGGCGAGACGGAGGGAACGCACGTCGACTCCTAGGAGTGTCAGGCCGCGACAGTGTCGCGGGAGGGGGTCCGCACGAGACGGCGGCCGCCGGTGGCGGAGAACAGGTGGACGCGGGCGGGGTCGCAGGTGAGCGCCACGGGATCGCCGACGGCCAGGTCGAGCGGGCGCGGCCCGCGCAGCGCGATCCGCCCGGCACCCACGTCCAAGTGGGCGACCTCCTCGCCGCCGAGGTTCTCGACGTGCCGGACCGTGCCGCGGAACTGCACGTCGCCTGCACCGAGTCGCAGGTGCTCGGGCCGGACGCCGACGAGGACGTCCCGGCCGTGGTCCTCGCCCGCACCCAGGGGCACCTCGACGCCGTCGCCGACCGCGCGCAGCGCACCGTCCACACTCGAGAGTCGGGCGGGCAGGAGACCGATGGCGGGGGAGCCGATGAACCCGGCGACGAAGGTGGACGCGGGGGCGTCGTAGACCTCCTCGGGTGTCCCGACCTGCTCGAGCCGTCCGCCGTTGAGCACGGCGATGCGGGTCGCCATCGTCATCGCCTCGACCTGGTCGTGGGTGACGTAGACGAACGTGGAGCGCAGCCTGCGGTGCAGGTCGGTCAGCTCGGCGCGGGTGGCGGTGCGCAGGGTGGCGTCCAGATTGGACAGCGGCTCGTCGAGCAGGAAGGCGCCGGGGTCGCGGACGAGGGCGCGGCCGAGAGCGACGCGCTGGCGCTGCCCGCCGGAGAGCGCCTTCGGACGGCGGTCGAGCAGGTCCTCCAGCCCGAGCACCGAGGCGACCTCGGCCACCTTGGCGTCCGCATCGATCCGAGGGTCGCGACGACGTCGGGTCCGCAGCGGGAAGCCGATGTTCTTCGCGACCGTCAGGTGGGGGTAGAGCGCATAGCTCTGGAAGACCATCGCGAGGTCCCGCTCGCGGGGCGCGGCCGAGGTGATGTCGCGGCCGTCGAGCAGGATCCGGCCGCCCGTCGGCGGGGTCAGCCCGGCGACCATGCGCAGCAGGGTCGACTTCCCGCAGCCGGACGGACCGAGCAGGACGAGGAACTCGCCGTCGGCCACGTCGAGCGAGATGCCGTCGACGGCCGTGACGTCCCCGAAGCGGCGGGTCAGACCCTCGATCTGGATGCGGCTCACCGCGGTACTCCTTCGGTAGTGGCTGGCGCGGATGTCAGCAGCGCGGGATGGCCCCGAGGTGAACGACCGCCCGTCGCGTCACCACCGGGCAGGCGCGCGCACGCCGTCTGATCTGGGACGATCGGACTCGCCTGTGGAGCGATCAGAGGTCGAGCACGAGCCGGTCGCCGCGAGCGCGCGACACGCAGATCATCATGACGCCACCCGCCTCGCGGTCGACCTCGTCGAGCACGGAGTCGCGGTGTTCGGGCTCGCCCTCGAGCACGGCCGCCTCGCAGGTGCCGCACGTGCCCTCCCGGCACGACTGCAGTACCTCTACGCCGGCGGCCTCGACGGCGGCGAGCAGGCTGCGGCCCGCCGGGACCTGCACGGTGATCCCGGTGCGCTGCAGGACGGCCTCGAAAGGGCGTTCGGGCAGGTCGACCTCGACGGGGGTGAAGCGCTCGACGTGCGCGCGGGGGAAGGCCGCGACCAGCGCATCGAGCATCGGGGCGGGGCCGCAGCCGTACACCTCCGCCTCCGGGTCCACGCCGGCGCGCAGTTCGAGCAGTCCGCCCGCCTGCACGGTCACCCGCGGATCGTCGAGCCGGTCGAGGTAGGCCATCGAGCTGCGGGACCGGCCGCCGTAGAGCAGCCGCCAGTCGGCGCCGGCGGCGTGGGCGGCGGCGATCATCGGCAGGATCGGTGTGATCCCGATGCCGCCGGCCACGAAGTGGTACCGCCGTGCGGGGACCAGAGGGAAGTGGTTGCGCGGGCCGCCGACCTCGACCCGGTCACCGACCCGGAGCCGGTCGTGGACGAAGGCGGAGCCGCCGCGGCCCGCGGGCTCGCGGAGTACGGCGATCTGTAGACGCCCTCCCTCTCCGTCGCCGGGGCCGACCAGCGAGTACTGGCGGACGAGCCCGGGGGCGAGGTGCAGGTCGATGTGGGAGCCGGGGGTCCAGCTCACGGGCGGGCCGGACAGCTCGAGCTCCACGACGTCCTCGGCGACCGTCCGGCGGGAGGAGATCTCACACAGCACGTCCGCAGACGCTAGGTCGGGGGTGGGCCTGCGTGGCCGGCGAATGCCGACGGCAATCATGTGATCGGTTCGGCTGGGTGCGCTGTAGGCCGTCTGAGCTGCACGGACACCCGATCGTGATGCGCGCCGTCACGCAACGTTCGTCTCCGCGTCGTCTGGTGACGGTTCGCGCGGCCTACCGTCGCCACGCACCCGTCGGGGAGGGGGTCACACATGGAGTTCCGGTATCTGCGTTCCTTCCTGGCGATCGCCGAGGAGCTGCACTTCGGCCGCGCGGCTCAGCGTCTGCACCTCGCCCAGCCGTCCCTGTCGCAGCAGCTCCAGCGCCTGGAACGCGACGTCGGCGTGGAGCTGGTCCGCCGCAGCTCGCACGAGGTGCGGCTGACCCCGGCCGGGGAGGCGTTCCGGGAGGAGGCCCGCAAACTGCTCGACCAGGTCGACCGGGCCATCGCGGCGGCGCACGCCGTCGCCTCCGGCCGCGCGGGCACGCTGAACATCGGCTTCAACTTCCCGGCAGGGCAGGACGTGCTCCCCGCGACCCTCGCCGCGCTGAATACCGAGCACCCCCGCGTGCAGACCCAGCTCTGGGAGCGCCGGACCGGGCCACAGATGGAGGGAGTGCTCTCCGGGGAGCTCGACGTCGCCTTCGTCTACGGCAGGCCGGTCAGCCCACACCTGTCGTCGACCGAGCTGATGACGGTCCCGATCGTCGCCATCGTGGGGGAGCGACACCCGTGGGCCGGACGCGAGGCGATGCCGATGCGGATGCTGGACCGCCAACCGTGCCTGCTCTTCCGCCGAGAGCAGAGTCCTGCGATGCACGACGCGATCATGGGGGCTGCCGACCGCGCGGGGATCAAGCTCACCATCACGGCCGAGGTGGACGACCCGGTGGCGACCGGCGTGCTCGTCTCGGCCCGACAGGTGATCGGGTTCGCGTCGGCGTCCCGAGCCGCGCGGGCGCCCGCGCAGGGGATCGTCGCGGTGCCGCTGACCGCTCCGGCGCCGACCCTCGCGTTGCACGTCGTCTGGCGGTCCGAGGACCGGACGCCGTTGGTCGACGCGCTGCTGAGCGCGCTGGAGGCGGCCGGGCCGTTCACGTTCACCTGGCCCGATAGGCCTCGCGCATCGCACGGTTGACGTTCGCTCCTTGCCCGGCCTCGCCGTCGTCGGCCACCGTGGCGACGAACGTCGAACGTGGGGAGGTGCCCGTGCAGCTGACGGTGCTCGGATGCCGGTCGGGGATGCCGGCCGAGGGACAGGCCAGCTCGGGTTACCTGGTCGAGACGCGGGAGCGGACGCGCCTGTTGCTCGACTGTGGACCGGGGATCGCAACCGTGCTCTCCGCCGCGGACTCGGCGCTCGACGCCGTGGTGATCAGCCACCTGCACTCCGATCACTGCTACGACCTGTTGCCCCTCGGCAAGGCGCTGCTCTACAAGCGGCTGCAGGCCGTGATCGGGGAGCGCGCCGGTGATCCCGTGACCGCCGCGCAGCACCTCGACCTGGGCGGACCCCGGCTCCCGCTGTACGTGCCCCAGGGCGGGCGCGCGGTGCTGGATCGGCTCGCCTCGCTCTTCCCGGTGACCACGATGCCGCTGCTGGACCGGGTGTTCGACCTGGCCTTCGAGGTCGTCGAGTACGCCGCCGGGGACGAGGTCGAGATCGGCGACGCCCGCCTCTCACTGCACCCGCTGCGGCACGTGGCCGCCAACTGCGGCGTCCGCGTCGACACCCCGTCGTCCTCGCTGGCCTACACCGGCGACACCGGGATGACTCCCGGCCTGCGCCCGCTCGCCGAGGGTGTCGACCTGCTGCTCGCCGAAGCGACCCTGGCCGTCACCGACACCGGTCCGCACGGCCACCTCTCCGGCGCCGACGCAGGCCGGGCCGCCGCCGACGGCGGCGTCGGTGAGCTCGTGCTCACCCATTTCGTCAGCTCCGACCCCGCCTGGCTGGCGGAGCGCCGCGACGACGCGGCCGCCGCCTTCGCCGGGCCGATCCGCATCGCCGAACCTGGCCTGCGCGTCGACACCCGCCCGGCAGCGGCGCCGGCCAGCAGGGGCTGACGCCCAGGCCTCCGCACCTGTGGGAGGCCCCTCGTGACCGCCGCTCTCGTCCCGTCCCTCGTCACCCTGCCCGAGCGCGGCGGGGTCGCCGCCGAGATCCTCGCCAGGCTCGACGCCTGCGGCTCCCGTCCCGTGCTCGCCGCCCCGTCGGGCGACGGGTGGGTCGACATCTCCGGCCGTGCCCTCGCCGACCGTGTCCGGGGCCTGGCGGGCGGGCTGGTCGCCGACGGTGTCCGGCCCGGCGACCGGATCGCCGTGTTCGGCGGCAACACCCCGGAGTGGGTCGTCCTCGACCTGGCGATCCTGCTCGTGGGGGCGATCACGGTCCCGATCTATCCGACGGCGTCCCGGACGCAGGTCGAGCACGTGCTGGCCGACTCCGGGGCTGTGCGGGTCTTCGCCGAAACTCCCGCGCAGGTTGCGCTGTCCGGCGGTGAGCCCTTCGCCGCCGTCCGGACCGCGGCCCCGGTGGAGCAGACCCCGATCGCCCCGGACGACATCGCCACGATCGTCTACACCAGCGGCACCACCGGCCTGCCCAAGGGCTGCGTGCTCACCCATCGCAACCTGTTCGCCGCGGCCGGGAACGTCGTGTCGTTCCTACCCGAGCTCTTCGCCGCCGCGGACGCCTCGACCCTGCTGTTCCTGCCGCTCTCCCACGTCTTCGGGCGGGTCAGCGCGCTCGGGTGTCTGTGGGCGGGCGTGCGGACCGGGCTGCTGGTCTCGGCGAGCGAGCTGACCGCCGAGCTGTCGCGGTTCCGCCCGTCGTTCCTGGTCCTGGTGCCGTACGCGCTGGAGAAGCTGCGGAAGGGGGCGCGCGCGGTCCTGACCCCGGAGCAGGAGGCCGCCGCCGTCGCCGCCGCATCGTCCTGGAACGGACCGGCGGCGGACGCGATGCGGGCAGCGCTCGGGGGCAGACTCGCCCACGTGATCTGCGGCGGTGCCTCGCTGGACCCGACGACGGCGGCCTTCACCGAGGCATTGGGCGTCGTGGTGCTCGGGGCGTACGGGCTGACCGAGTCGACGACCGTGGTCACGATGAGCGCTCCGGGCGCGGTCAGGGCGGGTCGGGTCGGGCGCGCGTTGCCGGGCTGCGCGGTCCGGATCGCCGACGACGGCGAGATCCTGGTCCGCGGCGAGAACGTGTCGCCGGGGTACTGGCCGGAGCCGGCCGGTGCGGACTGGCTCGCCACGGGCGACCTCGGCGAGCTCGACGAGGACGGCTACCTGGCGATCACCGGCCGCCGCAAGGAGATCATCGTGACCAGCGGCGGCAAGAACGTCGCGCCGGAGCCCCTCGAGGACCGCATCCGGCTGCACCCCGGCATCGCCCACGCGGTCGTGGTGGGGGAGGGCCGCTCCCACGTCACAGCGCTGGTCTTCACCGATGGCGAGGCGGACGTCCAGGCGGCGATCGACGACGCGAACTCCCTGGTCAGCCGGGCGGAGTCGATCCGACGGTGGACGGTCGTCGAGGGAGCGCTGAGCATCGCCGACGGAACACTGACCCCGAGCCTGAAGCTCCGCCGCGCCGTGATCGCCGAGCGCTACGCCGAGGACATAGCCCGGATCTACAGCTGACCGGTCGGCACGCCGGCCCGGTCGACGCACCGGTACGCCTTGTGCGCGACGAACGCCGCTGCGCCGGTGAGCAGTAGCCGGACCACGTTCAGCACGTTCCACCGCAGTGCGAGGTCGGCGAGTCGATCCGGTGCGACGGCGGTCGGATCGCCGAACAGCTCGGGAACGACGGTCGCCACGATCACCACGTTCACCGCCGTAGCCAGAAGGGCGAGAAGGCCTGCCAGAAGGTATGCGCCGCGTGCCTGTGGCACTCGGTTGAGGACCACGAGCACCCAGAGCAGCGCGACGGCGAGCTGGGTGATCGGAACGAAGTAGAGGGTGGGACCGGTCCGGACTGTGAAATCGTAGAAGTCCTGCATGCGGTCCGCGGTGTCGATAGCCCAGTTCGGTGAGAGCACAACGGCCTCGTAGAGATTGCCGAAGAACCACCAGGCAAGGCCGACGACCGCGGCGCCCGTGAGTCGACGTTGCAGGACAGGCGACACGATCGGCTCCTCGCGCGGACACCATCAGGGACCTGATAGTAGCATCAGGGTCCTGATGGTGTCACCATGGCAGTGATGCCGGATTCGTTCGTACCCCTCGATCCCGACGGGCAGCTGGGATACCTGATGGTCCGGGCCGCCGACCATGTCGCCCGGCCCTGGCAGGCGGCTCTGCGCGAGCACGGGATCAACCCGCGCCAGTTCAGCACCCTTGCGCTGCTCGCTCGAGAACCGGACATGAGTCAGGGCGAGCTCGCCAGGCGGGTGCTGGTCACCCCGCAGAGCATGAGCGAGTCGCTGCGCGGGCTCGTTGCCTCCGGGCTGATTTCGCGGGACGACGGTGGCCCGGGGAAGGCGGCCGTCCTACGGCTGACGGACAAGGGGCGGGGGCTGCTCTCGCGGGCCTACCCGGTGGTCACCGCGGCGGGTGACGTTCCGTTCGAGCATCTGACTGCCGCGGAGCGGGCGACCCTCGCCGCTCTCTTGAAGAAGGTCCTGGGATGAGGGGTCAGGCTGAGCCCAGCCAGGCGACGTAGTCGAGCTCGACGCGGCCGAGGAGGACGTCGGCGTCGTCGTGCAGGAGGGCCAGGCCCGCCAGCTCGAACCGGCCGCCCCCGCCGGCCAGGACGGCGTCGACCGCCTGTCGATCGAGAGTGGCGCGGGCGCGGACGTGCCCCGTGGCGGGCTTGAGGAACGCGATCTTCGAGGAGCGCAGCACGAAGCCCTGCAGGCGGGTGATCCGCGGCGCCATCGCGCCCGCGAAGGCCGCGGCGCCCGCCACCTCGGCGGCCAGGAACAGCGCACCCGCGTGGACCGTGCCGAAGTGGTTCTCCAGCTCGGGGCGCGCGGGCAGCTCGGCCTGCCCGTGGTCGGGCGCGAGTTCGGTCACCCGGACGCCGACGTGGTTGCAGAAGGGGACCATCGTGTCGACCGTCGCGCGGAGCCGCTCGAGGTCGATCGGTCCGCCCGCCGCGGCGAGCTCGGCTACGACGGCGGTCAGCGGATTGGTGGTGGCAGTCATGCCGTCCATTACCGCCGGAACGTGTGGACGGCAGGTGAACAATACTGTCCTGAATGGCGACGAACGTGCGGGGGCGACACGGCGAAATCGCAGCGTGATCGGGGTGGTGCATGACTCGATAGTGCGGCGCCATCGTGCGAGAGGGCTCGTTGACTTCCATTCTGCGCGCCCGTAGACACATTTCCCGTACAGAGTCTGTTCGTGCCTGTGCCGTTCCTGCCCCGTCGACGGCGACGGACCCAACCCGGACCGTTCCAGGATCGGCCGTCACCTCGGGGAGTGAGATGAACGAGCCCTACGACGCGATCGTGGTCGGCGCCCGCTGCGCCGGGTCGCCCGTCGCGATGCTGCTGGCCCGCCGCGGGTACCGCGTGCTGGTCGTCGACCGCACCGCCCTGCCCGCCGACACCGTGTCGACCCACTACCTGCAGCAGTACGGCCTGGCCCGGCTGCAGTCCTGGGGCCTGCTCGACGAGGTCCTCGCCACCGGCGTCACCCCGATCACCCGCATGACGATCTCCTACGACGACGCCGTCATCTCCGGGTTCGCCGACCCCATCGACGGCATCACCGCGACCCTGGCGCCACGGCGCACTGCACTCGACCCGGTGCTGCTGCGCGCCGCCGAGGCGGCCGGCGCGGAGGTTCGGCTGGGCGTCACGGTGCGGGACCTGATCGTCGAGGACGGCGTGGTGCGCGGCGTCCGTCTGCAGACCGCCGACGGCGACCTGGTCGAGGAGCGCGCCCGGATCGTGGTCGGGGCGGACGGGGCACGGTCCCGGGTCGCCGAGGCCGTCGGCGCCGGCAGCTACGACGTCGTCGAGCCTGCGTGCTTCATCTACTACAGCTACTGGACGGGCATCCCGGACACCGGCTTCCACAGCCGAATCGGGCTGGGCCGCCAGCAGGTCGGACTCTGGCCGACCAACGACGGCCGGACGCTGGTCGCCGTGATGCGCACCCGCGACCGGTACGCCGAGTTCCGCCGCGACGTCGACAAGAACTTCACCGAGGTCCTCGAGCAGGTGGTGCCGGACCTCGCCGAGCAGGTCGCCGGTGGCGAGCAGGTCGAGCGGATGATCGGCATCCGCTACCCCGACAACTTCTACCGCGAGTCCGCAGGTCCCGGCTGGGCCCTGGTCGGTGACGCCGGATACCACAAGGACCCGTTCACCGGGAAGGGCATCTCCGACGCCTTCACCCATGCCGAGCTGCTCGCCGGAAAGATCGCCGAGGGGTTCGACGGCCGTCCGATGGGCGACGTGCTCGCCGAGTACGTCGCGGAGCGCGACGCGACGACGAAGGGCGCCTACGCCTTCACCACCCAGATCTCCGACCTCGACCTCTCGCCGGAACTGCAGGCCCTGTTCCGCGCGGTCTCGGGCAACGAGCCCGCGACCCGCCAGTTCCTCTCGATGGTCGGCGGCGGGATCAGCGGCGAGGAGTTCTTCGCCCCCGCCAACGTCGGCCGGATCATGGGCGCCGTCGCATGAGGTACGACCTGGTCGTGATCGGTGACAGCTTCGCCGAGGGCCGCGGCGACCCCGACGGCAACGGCGGCTTCACCGGCTGGGTGCCCCGGGTGGCGCACCGACTGGGCCTCTCCGACGTGCTCAACCTGGGCGAGTACGGCGCCACCACCACGGACGTCGTCGAGCGGCAGCTCGCCAAGATCGCGGACGTCGACACCGACGAACTCGGGGTCGCGGTCGGCGGCAACGACCTGGTCCGCGCCTACGACCACGACGGGTTCCGGCGCAACCTGACGACGATCTTCGACGCCGTCGCCGCGCCCGGGCGCCGCGTCTTCACCCACGACTACCCGGACATCCCCGGCAAGCTCCCCGGCCTCCCGCCCGAGCACCGGGACGCGCTGCGCGCCCGCTTCGCCGAGGCCAACGACTTCCTGGCCGCGCTCTGCGCCGAGCGCGGCGTCGTCCGCTACGCCCTGTCCACCGCGCCGCTCTGCGCGGACCCGGACATGTGGTACCCGGACGGCATCCATCCCTCCGCCCTCGGCCACCGCACCATCGCGGACGAGATCGCCACGCTGCTTTCCTGACGATTTCTCAGGCTTTCCCGATCCGGTGTGCCGAATCGGGTGCGAACTGACGCTGAAAAGAGGACTCGTGTCCGACTCCCCAGCTCGAATCGGCCGCCGCACGGCGGACGAACCCATTGCGATCATCGGCATGGCCGGGCTGTTCCCGATGGCCCGGAACTACCGCGACTACTGGCAGAACATCCTCGACGCCGTCGACTGCACCTCCGAGGTCCCCGAGACCCACTGGCGCCCGGAGGACTACTTCGACCCGACGCCGTCGACCGATCCGTCGCACCCGGACACGACCTACTGCACCCGCGGCGGGTTCGTGCCCGAGACGCGGTTCTCGCCGGGGGAGTTCGGGCTCCCGCCCAACCAGCTCGAGGTGACCACCACCGTCCAGTTGCTCTCGCTCGTGGTGGCCCGTGACCTCCTGCGGGACGCAGGCGCGATCACCGACGAGGGGAACTCGTCGTGGTACGACCCCGCCCGTACCGGCGTGACGCTCGGCGTCACCGGCCCGATGCCCCTGACCCACCCGATGGCCGCTCGGCTGGAGACGCCGGTACTCAAGGAGGTCGTGCGCAGCTGCGGGCTGTCCGACGCGGACGCCGAGGCGATCGCGCAGAAGTACCTGCTGGCCTTCCCGCCGTGGGAGGAGAACACCTTCCCCGGCCTCCTGGGCAACGTCACCGCAGGCCGCATCGCGAACCGCTTCGACCTGGGCGGCATGAACTGCGCGGTCGACGCCGCGTGCGCGTCCTCGCTGTCCGCGCTCCGCATGGCGTGCGCCGAGCTGGCCGAGGGCCGTGCCGACCTCATGATCACCGGCGGCTGCGACACCGAGAACACGGTCTTCGGCTACATGTGCTTCTCGCGCACCCAGGCGCTGTCGAAGAGCGGGACGATCAAACCGTTCGACGACACCGCCGACGGCACATTGGTCGGAGAGGGCATCGGACTGATCGCGCTCAAGCGACTCGCGGACGCCGAGCGCGACGGCGACCGGGTCTACGCGGTCGTCGAGGGCGTCGGGTCCTCCTCCGACGGTCGGTTCGGCAGCATCTACGCGCCGCGCGCGTCGGGCCAGGAGCTGGCCCTGCGCCGCGCCTACACCGACGCGGGTGTCTCCCCGGCGTCGGTCGAGCTGTTCGAGGGACACGCCACCGGCACCGCGGTGGGTGACCGGACCGAGCTCACCGCGTTGGGCGCCGTCCTCAGCGAGGCCTCCGGCGAGAAGGGCTACGCCGCGATCGGCAGCGTGAAGTCGCAGATCGGGCACACCAAGGGCGCCGCGGGCACCGCGTCGCTGATGAAGCTGGCCCTGTCGTTGCGGCACAAGGTGCTGCCTCCGACCATCAACATCTCGACGCCGAACAGCGCCCTGGCCGACAGCGCGCTCTACCCGAGCACCGAGACCCGGCCCTGGATCCGGGACCCGCGTCGCCCGGTCCGCCGGGCCGCGGCGTCGGCGATGGGCTTCGGCGGCACCAACTTCCACGTGGTGCTCCGCGAGGCATCGGCGGAGCGCCCGCCCACCGCGCACCGCGGGCCGCGGGCCCACGTGTGGCACGCCGCGACTCCCGCCGACCTGCTCGCGGCACTCGACGGGCCGGCGTCCGAGAGCGGGGAGATCCCCGCCGGGCACGCCCGGGTCGGGTTCGTGTCCCGGTCCGAGGAGGACTTCGACGTCCTGCTCGGCGAGGCCCGATCGCTCGTGGAGTCCGGAACCGGCGACGTCCGGTCGCACCCGCGCGGGGTGTGGTTCCGGTCGGCCGCGCTGCCGGCCGTCCGGATCGCCGCGCTGTTCGCCGGACAGGGCAGCCAGTACGTCGACATGGGCCGTCGGGCCGCGATCGACCTCCCGCCGGTCGGGGCCGCGTTCGACGCCGCCAACGCCGGGTTCGCCGACGCGGGGGCGGACACCCTCGCCGCCGCCGTGTTCCCGCCGCCGTCCTTCGTGGACGTGGCCGCGGAGCGCGAGGAGGCGCTGCGCCGCACCGAGTACGCGCAGCCCGCGATCGGTGCGCTGGCCGCCGGGCAGTACGACGTCCTGCGCTCCTTCGGGCTCGCGCCCCTCGGCTTCCTCGGACACAGCTACGGCGAGCTGACCGCCTTGTGGGCCGCCGGGTCGTTGTCCGACACCGACTTCCACGCCCTGTCCCGGGCCCGCGGTCGGGCGATGGCACCGCCCACCGACCCGGACTACGACCCGGGCACGATGGCCGCGGTCTCGGCCTCCCGCGAGGCCGTGGAGGAGGTGCTCGCCGGGCTCGACGGCGCAGTGGTGTGCAACCACAACGCTCCCGCGCAGGTGGTGATCGGCGGGTCGGGCGCCGCCGTGTCGGCCGCCGTGGAGGCGTTCTCCGCCCGCGGGATCTCGGCGACGCGGCTGCCGGTCGCGGCCGCCTTCCACACCTCGCACGTCGACCACGCGGTCGAGGCCTTCCGCACCGCCGTCTCCACCGTCGAGATCTCCGCTCCGTCGGGCCTGCTCGTCGCGAACTCGACCGGCGCCTCCTACGGCTCCGACGTGGACGACAACCGGACGGTGCTCGCCGAGCAACTGCGCAAGCCCGTCGAGTTCGTAGCCGGGTTGGAGCAGCTCGCCGAGGCGGGAGCCACGGTGTTCGTCGAGTTCGGACCCAAGAAGGTCCTGACCGGGCTGGTCGAGCGGACGCTGGGGGAGCGCGCGGTCGCGATCGCCACGGACGCCGGACCGTCCGGGGACTCCGCGGTCTCGCTGCTGGGCGCCGCGGTCCAGCTCGTGGTCCTGGGCGCCTCGCTCACCGGCCTCGACCGCTACCTCGCCGAGCCTTTCGCGGAGGTCGAGCCGAAGGGCATGACCATCCCGCTCACCGGCATGACCCACCGCCCCGAGTCCCGCACCGAGGCCTATCGTGAAGCCCTGACCAGCGGGTACAGGATCGCCCCTGCCCCTGCGCCCGTCCCCTCCGCCGAGCCGCCCGCCGGCGTGCCAGGTGTGGAGCCCGCCGGCGGCGCCGCCGCGCCGACCGACGCCGCCGCGGCGGTCGCCCTCTCCGGTGCGTCCGCACCCCTCCCGCCCGCGGAAGGACCCGCCGTGACCGTACCGACGAGCGACGCGCTCGCCGAGCACGTCGACCTGCATTCCCGCTACCTCGACAGCCAGCTTCGGATCACCGAGGGCCTGGTGGACGTCCTGCGAGCGCAGGGCGGACAGCTCGACCCGCAGGTCCACGCCGGCGTCCGGGCCGTCGCCGACTCCGCACTCGCGATCAGCCGCGGCCACACCCACGCCAACGAGGTGCTCTCCCGGATGTCCGGCCTCGTGGGCGGCCTTTCGACCGGCGGGGACGGCGCAAGCCGGGGCGCTGCGATGCTCGCCGATGCGCCTGCCTTCCTCCCACGCCCGTCCGCCCTCGCCCACGGCGGCACCCTGACCGGCATCCCCGCCCGGAACGGCGGCCCGACCCTCGCGCCGACCGGCACCCCGCCCGGCGGGTCCACGACGGGCCCGGTGGGTGGCGGATCCGTCACCAGCCCAGCGGACCGTGGCGCCTCCATCCGGGGAGCCACCGAGTCCGACGGATCGTCACCCTCGGCCGTCGCGGCACCGACGGCGACCGGCCCGGCCCCCGATGCCGTGCGCTCGGCGTTGCTGGCGGTCGTGTCGGAGAAGACCGGCTATCCGGTGGACATGGTGGAGCCGGGCATGGACCTGGAGGCCGATCTGGGGATCGACTCGATCAAGCGGGTGCAGATCCTCGGCGCCGTCGCCGAGCGCATCCCCGGACTCCCTCCGGTCGGGCCGGAGCAGCTCGCGGAGCTGCGCAGCGTGAACGACATCGTCGCCGTCCTCGCGGCGGCGCCGACCTCTGCGGGTTCTGCGTCGGGGAACGTGTCCGCACCCGCCGGCGTCGATACGGGGTCCGTGCGGGCCGCGTTGCTGGCGGTCGTGTCGGAGAAGACCGGCTACCCGGTGGAGATGGTCGAGCCGGGCATGGACCTGGAGGCCGATCTGGGGATCGACTCGATCAAGCGGGTGCAGATCCTGGGCGCCGTCGCCGAGCGCATCCCGGGGCTCCCGCCCGTCGGGCCCGAGCAGCTCGCCGAGCTGCGGTCGGTCGACGACATCGTCGGCGTCCTCGCCGCCGCACCGGCCACTCCGGTCGCGCCGGCCCTGTCCGGTGTGGACCCGGATGCGGTCCGGGCGGCGCTGCTCGCCGTCGTCTCCGAGAAGACCGGCTACCCGGTGGAGATGGTCGAGCCGGGCATGGACCTGGAGACCGACCTGGGGATCGACTCGATCAAGCGGGTTCAGATCCTCGGCGCGCTCGCCGAACGCGTGCCCGGTGTCACCGCTGTCGGCCCGGAGCAGCTCGCCGAGTTGCGCTCGGTGGACGACATCGTCGGAGTGCTCGCCGGAGGGGGTGGCGCGGCCGAGCCGGTCGCCGCCGTCGAGCCCGAGCGGGCCGAGGAGACGGTCGACATCGCACGCCCCGGCTCCGCCGACGTCCGCCCCCGCCGATTCACCATCGAGCTCGCCCCGCTGCCGCCGGTCGACCGTTCGATCAGCCCGTACGCGGAGCAGCCGGTGGCGTGGCTCGTCGAGCACGGCACGACCGCGCCCGCGGCCCTGGTCGACGCCCTGCGTGGACGCGGCTGGACCCTGACCACCGAGCAGCCCGAGCAGCTCGACGCGGTCCTTCTCCTGGCAGGTCCGCACGTCCCGGCAGAGCAGCTGCTCACCGGCGGGGCGCTGACCGCGGGCGCGACCGTCGAGGCGCTGCGCCGCACCGCGGAGACCTCGCGCGCCGCGTTCGTGACCATCACCCGGATCGACGGCGGGCTCGGTCACCGCGGCACCGCCGAGCTGAACCTCGCGCTGCAGGGCGGGCTCACCGGGCTCGCCAAGACCCTCGCCCGAGAAGCGCCCAGCGTGTTCGCCCGCGCCGTCGACGTCGCGCCCGGGCTGGACGACACCGCGCTCGCGGACGTCGTGCTGGCCGAGCTGCACGATCCCGACCTCGTGGCGGAGGTCGGCGTCGACATCGACCGCGCCCGCTGGACCACCGTCCGGACCGACCGGGGCCTCGCCGGTGAGACGCCCGGCGCGCCGGGACTGACCTTTGACGACGTCGTGCTGGTCACCGGCGGCGGTCGCGGGGTGACCGCCGCCTGCGTGATCGCCCTCGCCGAGCGTGTGCCGGCGGAGTTCCTGCTGCTGGGCCGGACCACCGGTGTCGACGAGACCGAGCCCGAGTGGGCGGTCGGAGTCCCCGACGACGGGCTCAAGGCCGCCCTGATCACCGACCTGCGCAACGGCACGGGCGGCTTCGGCCCGAAGGAGGTCGAGCGCGAGGTCGCCACCCTGAAGGCCCGCCGGGAGATCCGCGCGACCCTGGACGCCGTCCGCGCGGCAGGCGCCCGGGTGCGGTACCTGAGCGCCGACGTCACGGACGTCGACGGGGTCCGGTCCGCGCTCGGCGACGACGCGGGACGGGTCACCACGCTGGTCCACGGCGCGGGCGCCCTGGCCGACGCGGCCCTGCCGGACAAGACGGCCGAGGCCGTCGACCGGGTGGTCGGGCCGAAGATCGCCGGGCTGCGTACGGTGCTCGACGCCGTGCAGACCTCGCCCCGGGTCGTGGTCTTCGGATCGGTCGCCGGGGTCCTCGGCAACCCCGGCCAGGCGGACTACGCCGCGGCCAACGAGGCGCTCGACCGCGCCGCAGCCACGCTCGACGGCACCGCTATCCACTGGGGAGCGTGGGACGGCGGAATGGTCACACCGGAGCTCAAGGAGCTGTTCGCGGCCCGCGGGGTGGCGCTGATCGACCCGGCCGTCGGCGCCGCCGCGTTCGTCGAGGAGATCGGCAACGGGGAGCGGTCCGTGCTGGTCGCACCCGGTGGCGCGCTCGCGCCCGTCGCGCCGGAGACGGTCCGGGAGGTCAGGGTCCGCCGCGACACCCACCCGCTGACGCAGGACCCCGTCGTCGCCGACCACCGGATCGGTGCCGCCCCCGTGCTGCCGCTCTCCGCCGCCATCGGCTGGATGATGCGCACGGCCGAGCGGACGCATCGCGACCTGCGGGTCGTCGGGCTGCGGGACGTCGGGGTGCACCGCGGGATCGTGCTCGACGGCACCGAGCCGGGCGAGCTCGAGCTGGCACTGGACCGCGGCACCGTCCAGGGCGGTCTGCTGACCGTCCACGCACGGATCGCCTCCGACCAGCCGCACTTCGGCGCCACGCTGCTCCTCGCCGCCGGACCCGGCGTCGCGCCCGCCGCCGAGACCTGGGAGCCGGCCACCGGCGACGACGGCCTGCAGGTCTACCGCGACGCCGACCTCTTCCACGGCCCGCTCCTGCAGGGTCTGCGCAGGGTCATCGAACGTTCCGAGACCCGCCTGGTCGCCGAGTGCCGGCTGACCGACACCCCGCTCGCCGGTGGCGGGTGGGCCGCCGAGCTGCACAGCCCGGTCCTCGGGGACGTGGTGCTGCAGGTCGCGTCGGTCCTCGGGGTCTGGTCGTTGCGGGCCGGGTGCCTGCCGCTGTCCGTCGGAGTAGTCGATCTCTACTCCCCGATCCCGGCGGACACCCCCTTCCGGGTCACTGCCCACGACCTCCGCCCCACGAGCGGCGGCGCGACCGTGAACGCCACGGTCACCGACCCCGACGGGCGGGTTCTGCAGCGGTGGGCGGACATCGGTGTGGTGAGCACGCCGGACATGGCCGCCAAGTTCGCCGAGGCCGTCCGGTCGTGGAACGAGGAGGCCTGAGATGTCGCTCGACGAGATCACCTTCGAGGGCGAACCCTTCGACGCGCTCACCCCCGTCCCGGACGTCGGAGCGGCACGGGCCGCACTCGCCCCGACCGGCGACCGTGATCCACGACCGGGGAGCGGCACCGTCGAGAAGCGACCCGCTCCCTCCCAAGATGTGGATCATTCCTCTGGGGCGGCCGTCGCAGCGGAGCTGGTCGACGAGCTGCGGGCAGGCCTCGTGGCCGCCCATCGCTCGGCGATCGAGGCTCAGGCCGCATGGCAGGGGGCGGCGCTGAGTGCCCTCCGCGAAGGTCGTGATCCACATACGGGAAGCGGACCGGTCGGGTATCGACCTCCGTCCGCCCCCAGTACGGATCAGGCGGTGGGTGCGGCCGAGACGGGACGGCCCGCCCTGCTCCCCGCCCCGAACCGGCTCGCCCTGAGCGCGGCCGGGTACCGCCCCGAGGGCGGACTCGAACCCCTGGCGCCGGCGCTCGTCGAGAGCCTGGACGGCACCGCTCTGGACAGGCTCCGGCGCGGCGATCTGGCCGGAGTGTTCGGTCCGCGCCACGAGCGCGGCGAGCCCGGCCCCACCCTGAGCACCGGCCCGCTGCGGAGCGTTACCGAGCTTCGTCCCGGCGGCCCCGTCGGCGTCGCCGTCCTGCGCGGCACCGCGCCCGCCCCCGCCGACGCCGAGGAGCTGCGTGCCCTCGCAACCCAGGTCGGCGAGGTGATCGCAGGCTGGCTCGGCCTGGCCACCGTCGTCCCCGCGGCCCGCTTCGTCGCCGGACTCGATGCCGCTCCCACCGACACGCGAGGTGGGCCGAGCGTCGTCTTCCGTGCCCTCCCCGCCGGCGACGTCGAGGTCCTCGCCGAGGTCACGGCCGCCGATCTCCTGCCTCGACCCTGGGTACGACTCGACCTGGAGTGCGCGGCCGGAACCGTCGACGGCCTCACCGTCGCGGTCTGTGAGGAGCCGGGCACCCCGCTCGGCACCCGCCGCGGCGGCAACCCGCCCGCGCTCCCGGTGCGCCGAGGCGTGACCGGCAGGCTCGCGGTGGTCGACGAGCTGGCCCTGGCCACCGCGTCGGTCGGCGACCTCCAGATGGCCCTCGGCCCGGAGTTCGCCCGCTACGCCGAGGTCCGCGCCACCCGTCCGCCCGCCGGTGGGCTCCGGCTGGTCGGACGCGTCATGGAGGTCAACGGCACCCGTGGGGATCTCACGACCGGAACCGGGGAGACGGAGTACGACTCCGCCGCCGACGCCTGGTACTACGGCGCCGCCCCCAGCCCCACCGTCTCGAACGTCATCCTGATGGAGACCTCGCTGCAGTCGGCGCTCCTGTTGGGCTACCACCTCGGTGCCACCCTGACCGACCCCACCGAGGACTACAGCCTCCGCAACCTCGACGGCAGCGCCACGCTCCACCGCGAGGTGGACCTCCGCGGGCGCACGATCGTCCAGCGCTCCGAGCTGCTCGCCACCACCGTCCTGTCCGGCGCGGTGCTGCAGAGCTTCTCCTACCAGCTGTGGCTCGACGGCGAGGACCGCGCGACGACGCAGCCCTTCTACTCCGGAACCTCGCTGTTCGGCTTCTTCAACGCCACCGCCCTGGCCAACCAGACCGGCCTCGACAACGGCACCTTCGTCCCGACCTGGCTGGAGCAGCACCCGCAGCAGACCAGGAGCGTCGAGGGCGGACGGACCGGCGCCACCGGTGAGCTGGACCTGGTGCGGAACCTGGAGGTCGTCGACGGCGGCGGGCTCCACGGCGCCGGGTACATCCGGGGCCGGCGGGTCGTCGAGTCCTCCGACTGGTTCTTCGCCCGGCACTTCCACCTCGACCCGGTCATGCCCGGCTCGCTCGGCGTGGAGGCGGTGATCCAGGCGCTGCAGGAGTGGCTCCTCGACTCGGGCGCGACGGCCGAGCTGACCGAGCCCGAGTTCGTCGTCCCCGCAGGTGTGGAGCTGGCCTGGCGCTACCGCGGCCAGATCCTCGCCCACGACGGCGAGATGACCCTCGAGGTGCACGTCAAGCGGGTCGAGCGGCGTCCGGGCCGGGTGCGCGTCGTCGGCGACGCCTCCGTCTGGAAGCCCGGCCTGCGCATCTACGAGCTGACCGACGTCGCCGCCGAGGCGCGGGAGAAGGGGGCGCCGGCATGGTGACCACGACCCTGACCGAACGAGACCTCGACGCCCTGGGGAGTGGGCTCGCGCGCACGCCCGACGCGATCTACCGGGTCCTCGCCGACCTCGAACGCCCCGTCTACGTGATTCGGGACGAGCGCGGCGTCGCCGTGGCTCACGCACCCAGCGGGCAGGTGCTCGCCTCGACCGGCCCGCTGCCCCCGGCCCGGCTCGGCGCCGCGTCCTTCCGCCGCACCCACGGCGTCCGGCTCGCCTACCACGCCGGCGCCATGGCGCACGGGATCGCCTCCGCCGAGTTGGTGACGGCGCTGGCCCGAGCAGGAGTGCTCGCCAGCTTCGGCGCGGCCGGGCTGGTCGCGGAGAAGGTCGACGCCGGCCTCGCCGCGATCACCCGAGACGCCGCCGGGCGGTCCTTCGCCTGCAACCTGATCCACAGCCCCAGCGAGCTCGCCATGGAGCGGTCCACGGTGGACCTCTGCCTGAAGCACGGCGTGACGACGGTTGAGGCGTCTGCCTTCATGGAGCTGACGCCCGAGATCGTCCGATATCGCGCACTCGGTCTGTCCCGCAACGGAATCGCGCACCACGTGATCGCCAAGGTCTCCCGCACCGAGGTCGCGGAGCTGTTCCTCGCCCCCGCCCCGGAGCCGATCCTGCGCAGGTTGGTGGAGGAGGGCCGGATCAGTGCCGAGCAGAAGGAGCTCGCGCGGACGGTCCCGATGGCGGACGACATCACCGCCGAGGCGGACTCGGGCGGCCACACCGACCGCCGCCCGCTGCCGGTCCTGCTCGGGGAACTCCTGCGCCTGCGCGGGGACCGCCCCGTCCGCATCGGCGCCGGGGGCGGTATCGGCAGCCCCGATGCCGTCTCCGCAGCGTTCGCACAGGGCGCGGACTACGTGGTCACCGGCTCGATCAACCAGGCCTGCGTCGAGTCCGGGCAGTCCCCGCAGGCCAAGGAGCTGCTCGGGCAGGCCTCGGTGACCGACTGCGAGATGGCGCCGTCGAGCGACATGTTCGAGCTCGGGGTCGACGTCCAGGTGCTGCGCCGCGGCACGATGTTCCCCGCTCGCGCACGTCGTCTCTACGATCTGTACCGGCGCCACGACGGGCTCGACGACATCCCCGCTGCCGAGCGGGAATCGCTGGAGCGCACCGTCTTCCGCCGCCCCCTCGACGACGTGTGGGCCGACACGGTCGACTACTTCAGCCGCCGCGACCCCGACCAGATCACCCGCGCCGCCGAGAACCCCAAGCGCCGCATGGCGTTGGTGTTCCGCTGGTACCTCGGCCTGTCGTCGAACTGGGCGGCGGCCGGGGTCGCCGACCGCACCGCCGACTTCCAGATCTGGTGCGGCGCCGCGATGGGCGCCTGCAACAGCTGGCTCGCCGGCACACCGCTCGAACCCGTCGGCGCCCGCACGGTGAGCGGGCTCGCCGAGAACCTCATGCGGGGTGCGGCGTTCCACAGCCGCGTCACCGCCCTGCGCCAGGCGGGCGTGACCCTGCCCGCCGGGTGCGCCGCCCACCGACCGGAGATCCTGCGATGACCGAGACCCTGCCCGCGCCCGTCCCCATCCCGCGGGAACCCCGTCCCGACCGAGATCTGGCCTGGGTACTCTGCCGGGCCTGCGACGCCATGGTCTATGCGAAGCGCCTGCGCCGCAGCGACTCCGTGTGCCCCGAGTGCGGCCATCACCACCCGCTCACCGCGCCCGAGCGTCTCGCGCAGCTGCTCGACCTCGGCTGGGACGTGCTGCCGACCGCGGTTCCCGATACCGATGTCCTCGGCTTCGTCGACTCCAAGCCCTACCCCGACCGCCTCCGGGACGCTCGCCGCGCGACCGGCCTCGACGAGGCCGTCCTCTGCGCGCGGGGCCGGATCGGCGGCCACGCCGTCGTCGTGGCGGCGATGGACTTCCGGTTCCTCGGGGGATCTCTCGGCGCGGCCGTCGGTGAGGCCATCACGCTCGCCGCCGAGACGGCGGAGCGGACGCGGACGCCGTTGCTGCTGGTCAGCGCCTCGGGTGGGGCTCGGATGCAGGAGGGCATCCTCGCTCTGATGCAGATGGCCAAGACGAGCCAGGCGCTGCGCAGGCTCGACGACGCTGGAGTGCTCACGATCTCGCTGATCACCGACCCGACCTACGGCGGCGTCGCCGCCAGCTTCGCCACCCTGTGCGACGTGATCGTGGCCGAGCCGGGCGCCCGGCTCGGCTTTGCAGGCCCGCGGGTCATCGCCCAGACCATCGGCGAGACCCTGCCCGCAGGCTTCCAGACCGCCGAGTACCTCCTCGAGCACGGGATCATCGACCTGATCGCGCCACGGGGCGAGCTGCGCGGCGCCCTGGCCCGGCTGCTCTCCGTGGCGGAGGACCCGGCACTGGTGGGAGAGCCGGTCGACGTCCTGGTCAGGGACGCGGGGCAGCTGCCCGAGCGGCATCCGTGGGAGGCGGTCCGTGCGGCCCGCCGGTTCGGTCGGCCGACCACGCTGGACTACGCCCACCTGCTCCTGCAGGACTTCACCGAGCTGCACGGCGACCGGATGGCGGCGGACTGCAGCGCGATGATCTGCGGCCTGGGGCGACTCGCCGGGATGCCGGTCGTGCTGGTCGGCACGCAGAAGGGGCGGACCCCGGCCGAGCTGCCCCGGCGCAACTACGGCATGCCCACCCCCGCCGGTTACCGCAAGGCGGCGCGGGCGATGCGACTGGCCGGGAAGCTGGGCCTGCCGGTGGTCAGCCTGGTCGACACCTCCGGCGCCTTCCCCGGCGTCGCCGCCGAGGAACAGGGCCAGGCCGTGGCCATCGCCGAGAACCTGCGACTGCTGTCCGGCCTCCCGGTACCGGTGGTCGCGGTGGTGACGGGCGAGGGCGGCAGCGGTGGCGCCCTCGCCCTCGCCCTGGCGGACGAGGTACTGATGTGCGGGAACGCCGTCTACTCGGTGATCACCCCGGAGGGTTGCGCCTCGATCCTCTGGAAGGACGCGGGCTCCGCCCCGCGTGCGGCGGAGGCGCTGCAGGTCGACGCCCGCTCGCTGCTCGGCCTCGGTGTCGTCGACGGTGTGGTGCCGGAGGCCGCGCACGGCGACCACCTGGCCGCCGCCGAGAATCTCGGATCCGCGCTGGTCGGGAGCCTGGTGGGGCTCTCGCGGATGGACAACGCGAGCCGCCTCGCTCGCCGACACCAGCGCTTCCGCGCCTTCGGTGCGCCCGCCCCGATCGGAGACATCGCATGAATGTGTCCACGCCTGAACCCGCGGCCCCGAGCGGGCTGGAGGCCGTCCTCGCGAGCCTGCACCGCACCGCGACCGCCATGGCCGCCGACCCGCGTCCGCCCGCGCGGATCAAGCTGGGCGTCGACGGCGTGACCCTCGAATGGGACCTGCTGCCGACCCTGATGCCCGAACGGGACCGTGGGGACGGGCCCCGTCCCCACGGTGCCGTTCGGGGCGCTGGACAGGCGCCGTTCGACGGCAGCGGCGGGGCGGGTCCCGCCACCGCTGGTCCTGCTGCTCCGGCGGCGACCGTGACCGTCCAGCACACCCTGACCGCGCCGACCGTCGGGGTGTTCTACCGGTCCTCCGAGCCGGGGGCCGCGCCCTTCGTAGACACCGGTGACCTGGTCAGCCCCGGTCAGCAGGTCGGGATCGTCGAGGCGATGAAGCTGATGATCCCGGTCGAGGCGGACCGCGGCGGGCGGGTCGTCGAGGTGCTGTGCGCCGACGCGACCGCCGTCGAGTTCGGCGCACCGCTGTTCGCCCTCGCCGAGGAGTGAGTGGCGTGCACACCGTTCTGATCGCCAACCGCGGCGAGATCGCCCTTCGGGTGCTGCGCACGTGTCGGGAGATGGGGCTGCGCACGGTCGCGGTCTACTCCACGGCCGACGAGGGCTCCGCCGTGGTCCGAGAGGCGGACGAGGCCGTCCGGATCGGTCCGGGGCCCGCGCGCCGCAGCTACAACCACATACCGGCCGTGATCGAGGCCGCTCGGATGACGGGGGCGGACGCGATCCACCCCGGCTACGGCTTCCTGTCCGAGAACCCGGACTTCGCCGAGGTCTGCGCCACCGAGGGCATCACCTTCGTCGGTCCGCCGCCGTCGGTGATGGAGCGCCTGGGCGACAAGGCCTCGGCTCGTGCGGCGATGGTCGAAGCGGGCCTGCCGCTGCTGCCCGGCAGCACCGACTCGATCGACGACCCCGCCGCGGCCAAGGCGCTCGCGGACGAGATCGGCTACCCGGTGATCATCAAGGCCGTCGCCGGTGGCGGCGGCCGGGGGATGGCCGTCGTGCGTGAGGCGGGCTCCTTCGTGGACGCCTACCGGCGGACCCGGGCCGGGGCGGCCGCCGTGTTCGGCGACGGCCGCGTCTACGTGGAGCGCTACCTCGACTCCGCCCGGCACGTGGAGATCCAGGTGCTGTGCGACGCGCACGGCGACGGGGTGCACCTCGGCGCACGGGACTGCTCGGTGCAGCGCCGCCACCAAAAACTCGTGGAGGAGACGCCGGCGCCGGGCCTGTCCGCCGAGGCCCAGCACGCGATCGGGCAGGCGGCGGTCCGGGCGGTGCTGGCGGTGGGCTACGAGGGGGCGGGGACCGTCGAGTTCCTCGTCGACGCCGACGGCGCCCACTACTTCATGGAGGTCAACTGCCGGCTGCAGGTCGAGCACCCGGTGACCGAGGCGGTCACCGGCATCGACCTGGTCGCCGAGCAACTGCGCGTCGCGATGGGGGAGCCGCTGCGGTTCGCACAGCACGAGATCCGGTTCGACGGGGTCGCCGTCGAATGTCGGATCAACGCCGAGGACCCGGCGAAGGACTTCGCCCCGACGCCCGGACTGCTCGACGCCGTCGAGCTGCCCGGCGGTCCGTTCGTGCGGGTGGACACACACGTCGCGGCGGGCCGCCGTATCCCGCCGGAGTACGACTCGCTGCTGGCCAAGGTGATCACCTGGGGCGCCGACCGGGACACCGCGCTGCGTCGTATGGACCGGGCCCTGGCCGAGACCCGGATCGAAGGCCCCCGGATCGCGACCACCGCGCCCTTCCTGCGCGGCGTCCTCGCCGAGCCGGACTTCCGCGCCGGCCGCCACGACACCGGTCTGCTGGACCGCATGAAGGACCGCGCGACAGGAGGAGTGCCCGCATGACCGACGCCGTGATCGAGCGACCGGAGCCCCGGCGCAAGACGATCTCCAGCCCCTACATCCACAAGCTCCAGCGCAGGCACTTCCTGCTCTTCGACATCGCCCCGATCGCCGGCACCGCCGCCGCGGCGGCGTTCCTCTGGGTGCATCCGTTCGGCTGGACCGAGGGGGCGTTGCTGTTCGGCGGCTGGCTGCTGACTGGGCTGGGCGTGACCGTCGGTTACCACCGGCTCTTCACCCACCGCACCTTCAAGACGACGCCCGCGGTGCAGGCCGTGCTCGCCGTCCTCGGCTCGATGGCGGGGCAGGGCCCGGTGATCTCGTGGGTGGCGCTGCACCGGCGCCACCACGAGTACTCCGACCGGGAGGGCGACCCGCACTCGCCCAACCTCTCCGAGAGCGTCCTGGCGGGCCTGGTCCACTCGCACTTCCTGTGGATGCGCCGCCACGAGTACCCCAACGTCGTGCACTACGCGCCGGACCTGATCAGGAACAAGGCAGTGGTGAAGGTCGCCCGCGGCTACTACTGGTGGGTCCTGCTCGGCCTCGCCGTCCCGACGGTGATCGGCGGGCTGGTCGACCTGTCCTGGCAGGGCGCGGTGTCGGGGCTGCTCTGGGGCGGGCTCGTGCGGATCTTCGTGCTGGAGCACATCGTCTGGGCGATCAACTCCTTCCTCCACCTCTACGGCACCAAGCCCTACGAGTCCCGCGAGAACAGCCGCAACGGCGGGATCTTCGCGCTCGTCAGCCTGGGCGAGTCCTGGCACAACAACCACCACGCCTTTCCCGAGTCGCCCAGCTTCGGGCTCGACTGGTACCGCCTCGACCCCGGGTTCTGGCTGATCACCGCCCTCCACCGGATCGGCTGGGCCTGGGACCTCAAGGTCCCGTCCGACGAGCGCCGGGAGTCCCGGCGGATCAGGAGCACCTCGTGACCAGCGCCGTGACCGTCCCCACCATCACCGAGTGGTGCCGCGGCTACCTCGCCGACCTGCTGGACCTGCCCGTCGCCGAGGTCGACCCGGAGGCGGACTTCGACCGCCTCGGCGTCGACTCCGCATTGGCGGTGTCGCTGCTCATCGAGGTCGAGGAGCGCTACGGCGTCGACATCGAGCCTGAGGAGCTTTTCGAGAACCCGACGGTCGCCGCCGTGGCCGGCTACGTGCACGAGCGGCTGCGATGACGTCGGTCGAGGCGATCCGCCGGCACTACGACGTCGGCAACGAGTTCTACCGGCTCTGGCTCGACCCCACCCTGAGCTACTCCTGCGCCTGGGGGCGGGACTCGCTCGAGGCGGCCCAGGAACGCAAGCTAGCGCACCACCTCGCGGCGGCCGGGGCCCGGACCCGGCTCCTCGACGTCGGCTGCGGATGGGGGGCGATCCTCGCGCGCGCGGGCGTCCCCGCCGTCGGGCTGACGCTCTCCGAGCAACAGGCCGCGTACGCCTGCGACCGCGGGCTCGACGCGAGGGTCCAGGACTGGCGGGACCACTCGCCGACGGAGTCCTACGACGGGATCATCTCCGTCGGGGCCTTCGAGCACTTCGCGGCGCCGGGTGCGGACAAGGTGGCGATCTACCGGGAGTTCTTCGGCCGCTGCCGGGACTGGCTCTCCGGCGGAGCCCTGTCACTGCAGACGATCGCCTACGCGGACATGGACCCCACCGAGGCCAGCAGGTTCATGCAACAGGAGATCTTCCCCGACGCCGAGCTGCCGACCCTCGCCGAGATCGCTGCCGCCGCCGAGGGCGTCCTGGAGATCACCGCACTGTCCAACGGCAGGCTCGACTACGCGTGGACCTGCGGGCAGTGGGCTCGCCGCCTGAAGTCGGCCCGGGCGCAGGCACGCGAGCTGGTGGGCGACGACGTGGTGCGCCGGTACGAGCGCTACCTCACCCTGTCCTCGCTCGGGTTCCGGATGGGCAAGCTGGCGCTGTACCGGATCACGCTGCGCCCGTACGGATCTCGGTGGGGCGGATGAGGTTCAACCCGTACGCGCCCGCGTTCCGGCAGAACCCGTACCCGGTGTACGCGGCCTTGCGCGCCGAGCCACCGGTGCGCAGCCTGGGCATGTGGGTGCTGACCCGGCACGCCGACGTCGTGGCGGTGCTGCGGGACAGGAGTTTCAGCGCCGAGCTCATCCCCGATCTGGTCGCTCGGCACGCCGGGGCGACGGACCGGATCCTGCGCCTGGGCCGGGCGTCGCTGGTCTTCACCGACAACCCCGCCCACGCCCGCCTGCGCGCCCTGGTCAACCGCGCGTTCACCCCTGCCGCGGTCGCCGAGCTGGAACCCCTGGTCCGGCGCCTGGCCCGCTCGCTCATCGGCGCCGGCCCACAGGACCTGGTCGCCGAGGTCGCGGGCCCGCTGCCGGTCCTGGTGCTGTGCGAGTGGCTGGGCCTTCCCGCCGAGCTGCACCCGCGCGTGGCGGGCTGGACGCACGAGGTGCGGCGGCTGCTCGAGCCCGGGTCCCTGCGGGGCGACGACGTCGCCCGGGTCGCCGCGGTCGTGGAGGTGTTCGCCGCAGCCCTGTCCGAGGTCCGGGCGCCGGGGCTGCTGCGCGAGCTCACGCTCGTGCAGACCTCCGGTGGCGACCGGCTCACGGAGGAGGAGATCGCCCTCCTCGGGGTCATGTGCTTCGTCGCGGGCACCGAGACGAGCGCGGCCCTGATCGCGAACGCCGTGCTGCACGCGCACGGGGTCGCGCCCTCGCTGGTGCCGGCGGCCGTCCGCGAGACGCTGCGCTTCGACGCCCCACTCCAGATGACCAAGCGGATCTCCACCCGGGACGTCGAGATCGGCGGTGCGCCGATCGCCGCGGGCGACCACGTCCTGCTGTGCCTCGCCGGCGCCAACCGTGACCCCGCGGTCTTCCCCGAACCGGACGTCTTCGATCCCACGCGCGACCCCGGCCCGCACCTGGGCTTCGGGTTCGGCATGCACGGCTGCCTCGGCGGAGCGCTGGCCGAGATGCAGGCGCGTGCCGTCCTCGACGAGGTGGTCGCGGCGCGTCTCGCGCCCGTCGGGGAGGTGCGGTGGCAGACCGAGAGCCTGATCGTCCGAGCCCCCGTTGCCCTGCGGCTCACGGCCGTGGTGAGTGCGCGATGACCCGGCTGAAGGGGGAGCCGGGTGACCTTCCGCTGGTCTGCCTCCCGCACGCCGGGGCAGGGGCGGCGTCCTTCGCCCGCTGGCCGCGGCTGTTCGACCCGCCGATCGGGGTGCTGCGCGCGCAGCTCCCGGGGCGGGAGGACCGTGTCACCGAACCCCCGCTGTCCCGGGTCGCCGACGCCGTCGACCTGCTGTACCCGGAGGTCGCCGCGCTGCCGCCGGTGGCGCTGTACGGGCACAGCATGGGTGCGGTCATCGCCTACGAGCTGGCCAGGGCGCTGACCGCGGACGGGCGGCCCCCTGTGCACCTGTTCGTCTCCGGCCGCCGCGCACCGCACCTCCGGGGCCGGCACAGCGGCGTCCACCGCCTGCCCGACGACGAGTTCGCCGAGGCGCTGGGCAGCGCCGTCATCGGGCCGCCGCGGTTCCTCCGCTATGCGCTCACGCTCACCCGCGCCGACCTCACCCTGTCCGAGGAGTACGCCGGAAGCGCTGAGCGACTGCCCTGCCCGGTCACCGCCTTCCACGGCGCCCAAGACCCCCTCGTCGCGCTCGACGAGGTCGAGGCGTGGGCCGCGGTCACCCGCGAGTTCGCACTGCACCTGTTCGAGGGCGAACACCTCTTCCA
The DNA here is from genome assembly GCF_021728735.1 of Pseudonocardia sp. WMMC193. Classification (NCBI taxonomy): domain Bacteria; kingdom Bacillati; phylum Actinomycetota; class Actinomycetes; order Pseudonocardiales; family Pseudonocardiaceae; genus Pseudonocardia; species Pseudonocardia sp. WMMC193. The sequence continues at coordinate 1,239,325 of NZ_JAKKDO010000003.1, forward strand.
CCAGCCACGCCGCGTCGAGATCGCGGACCTCATCGGGAAGGCCCTCGGATGACCCTCCCCGAGATCCTCGCCCGCCGCGCCCACGAGACCCCGCACCGGACCGCCTACGTCTTCGTCGACGAACGTGGCGAGCCGACTCGGACCCTCACCTACGCCGAGCTGCACGCTCTCGCCCTCGGTGTCGCGGCGGCCCTGCCCTGCCCAGCGGGGGAGCGGGCGCTGCTGGTGTTCCCGCAGTGTGCCGAGTTCGCGATCGCGTTCCTCGGCTGCCTCTACGCCGGAGTCGTCGCGGTCCCGGTGAGTCCGCCGCGTCGCGGACGGGTGCAGGACGCGACCGCCGCGGTGATCGCGGACTGTGCCCCCGCCGTCGTCCTCGGGCTGTCCACGGGACCGGACGTCGCGGACCTGCCCCGTCTCGACGTCGACCGGCTCGGGGCCGGCACCGGATCGCCCCGCCCGAGGGACCTCGCCTTCCTGCAGTACACCTCGGGCTCGACGGGGGACCCCAAGGGTGTGATGGTCACGCACGCCAACCTCGCGGCGAACGAGGAGATGATCGCCGCCGCCTTCGGCCACGACGAGGAGTCCACGGTCGTCGGCTGGGCACCCTTCTTCCACGACCAGGGACTGATCGGCAACCTGCTGCAACCGATCTGGGTCGGCGCCAGAGGAATCATGATGTCGCCCATGGCCTTCGTTCGCAGGCCGCTGCTGTGGCTCGAGCTCGTCTCGCGCCACCGTGCCCACACCAGCGGCGGCCCGAACTTCGCCTTCGACGCCTGCGTGGCGGCCGCTGCCCGCGGCCCCGTCCCCACGATGGACCTGAGCTGCTGGAAGGTCGCCTTCAACGGCGCCGAACCGGTGCGCCCGGAGACCGTCCGCGCCTTCGCCGAGACCTTCGCGCCGCACGGCTTCGACGCCGCGGCGATGCACCCCTGCTACGGGCTCGCGGAGGCGACCCTGATCGTCACCGGCACCGGTCGGATGCGCGGACCCCGCACCGTGGCGGTGGACCCCGCCGACCTCGCGCGCAACCTCCTGACACCCGGCGCGAAGGAGCTCGTGGGATCGGGAGCGGTGCTGCCGCGGGAGACCGTCAAGATCGTCGACCCCGAGACCGGCGCGCCCCGCCCAGAGGGCGGGGTCGGCGAGATCGCGGTGGCCGGGCCCGCCGTCGCCCGGCGCTACTGGGGGCGGCCGCCGCACCTTCAGGACGGGTTCCTTCGGACCGGAGACCTCGGTGCCTTCGTCGACGGCGAGCTGTACGTGGTCGGAAGGATCAAGGACGTCGCGATCATCCGCGGACGGAACCACCACCCGTCCGACCTGGAGCACACCGTCGCCGCGGCTCACCCGGCGCTACAGCCCGGAGCAGGGGCCGCATTCACCGTCGACGACCGGCTCGTCGTGGTGCAGGAGGTACGGCGCGACCACCGCCGCACCGGTGACCCGCGCGAGGTCACCGGTGCCGTGCGCGCGGCACTGGCCCGCGAGCACGGCCTGTCCGCCGACCTCGTCGTGACCTTGCCGGGGCGGGTACCGAAGACCAGCAGCGGCAAGGTCCGCCGCGCCGCCGCGGCCGCGATCCACGCCGGAGACGGATTCGAACCCTGGGAGACCGGACCATGATCGACGCACCGAACCCCGACTTCGCCGCCGCCGTCCAAGCCGCGGTCCTGACCATGCCCGCCGCCGCCCATCTCGGCGTCACCTTCGGCCACCTCGCACCGGGTACGGCCGAGATCCACCTCGCGGTGCGGCCCGAGCACCTCCAGCACGACGGCGTCGTCGCCGGGAGCGTGATCGGTGCCCTGGCCGACTTCGCCGGCGGTTCCGCGGCGGGCACGCCGTTGCCGGTCGGGTGGGTGACCCTCACCCAGGACTACACGGTCAAGCTACTCGGGCCGGCGCGCGGCGACACGGTCGTCGCCCGCGGGCGGGTGCTGAAGGCGGGGCGCGGCAGCACGGTCGCCGCGGCCGACATCCTCGCCCGCGACGGCCACACCGAACGCCTGTGTGCCACCGCCTTGGTCGGCATGCGCAACGTGGAGCCCTGAGACGTCGAGACGCTGGTAGTGCCAGAACCCCTCGAGGTCGGGACCGTCCGCAGCGCGGCGGTAGACGGCCTGGACCCGGCCGTCCTCCCCGGTCCAGGCGAGGCTGGGCAACGCGACGTCGAGCCGGGGGTAGCGCTTCTCCCGGCCGGCCGCCGGCCCGTCGTCGAACCTCACGCTCAGCACCATGGTGATCAGGTTCCTCCTCGGGAGAGCGGCAGGGGGCTGGGCCGGAAACCGGGGGTAAGGTCAGGTGGGGTACACGCTGGACCGGCTGGGCGCTGCGGACCGGGGTCCGCAGCGGGATTCGTCTGCACCAACACGGACTTCATCTCCCCAGCGCCGCAGTCCGGATCGTCAGGTGACGAATAGAGTCAACATGTCATGACTTGTTGACGCGAACAAGTGGGCCTCCTTATCGTGGCCGCCACACCGGCCGTCGCTCATCGTGCTCGGCCCTGCCCGCCGGGAGTCCCCAGATGTCCATCCCTGTTCCAGATCATGATGCTCTGGCAGCGATTGCAGGCCAGTACGGCTTGGCGCACTCGTCGTCCGACATCGAGGCGTACGCCCCGATCGTCGAGTTGCTCCTCGGGTCCTGGGACGTGATCGAGGAGCTGTACGAGGCTGAGCGTCCCACCGCACCGGAGCGGGCGTGGACGCGTCCCGACGCGGCGGAGAATCCGTACAACGCCTGGTACGTCACCACTTCCATCACCGAGAGTGCGACCGGCCCACTCGCCGGGCGAACGGTGGCGATCAAGGACAACACCGCGGTCGCCGGTGTGCCGATGACCAACGGCTCGGCCACCATCGAGGGCTACATTCCGAGCGAGGACGCGACCGTCGTGCGCCGACTGCTCGATGCCGGGGCCACGATCGCGGGCAAGGCCGTGTGCGAGGACCTCTGTTACTCGGGGGCCTCCATCACCGCCAGCACCGGCGACGTGGAGAACCCGTGGGCGCCTGAGCGGAGTGCGGGCGGTTCGTCCAGCGGCAGCGCGGCCCTGGTGGCCGGCGGGGTGGTGGACCTCGCTGTCGGCGGTGACCAGGGCGGCTCGGTGCGCATTCCGGCAAGCAACTGTGGGCTCGTCGGACATAAGCCGACCTGGGGGCTGGTCCCGTACACCGGGGCGTTCCCGATCGAGACCACGATCGATCACCTCGGTCCCATCACGCGCACGGTCAGCGACGCCGCGCTGATGCTGTCGGTCCTGGCGGGCACCGACGGCAAGGACCCCCGCCAGCCCTCCTCCATCGAGACCGTCGACTATCTCGCCGCCCTCGATCAGGGTGGAAAGGGACTGCGAGTCGGCGTGGTGGCCGAAGGCTTCGGACATCCCGAGTCCGAACCGGAGACCGACGAGACTGTCCGCTCCGCGATCGCCGCGCTCTCCGACGCCGGGATGGTCGTCAGCGAGGTCTCGATCCCGTGGCACCGGCACGGAGCGGCCCTGTGGAACGTCGCGTCCACCGAAGGCGCTGCGTCGCAGATGATCGACTTGTCGGGCTACGGACTCAACTGGAAGGGACGCTACGACCCCGACCTCATGGCGCACTACGGGCAGCGCTGGAGAGACGACGGCAGCCGTATGGGCTTCACCCTCGGCCTGCTGATCCTCGCCGGCCGGTATGGCCTCGACGTCGGCCACGGGAAGTACTACGCGATGACGCAGAACCTCCTGCCGACCCTCACCGCAGCCTACGATGCCGCGCTGCAGGAGGTCGACGTGCTGGTCATGCCGACCCTGCCCTTCCGCGCCGGCGTGCGACCCGACCGCTCGGCGGACCTGTCCACGCGGCTGGGCTCCGCGCTGGGGATGCTCGCCAACACCTCACCCTTCAACTCCACCGGCCACCCTGCCTGCTCGGTGCCGGCAGGACTGTCCGGGGGTCTCCCGGTCGGGATGATGCTGGTCGGCCGCCGGTTCGACGACGCGACGGTCCTGCGTGCAGCCCACGCCTACGAGGAGACCTTCGGCGGGTTCCCTGTGCCCGGACCCGTCGCCGCCCCCGCCTGAGACTCGGCAGCACACTCGGTCGAGTTCGTGACGAACGCGGCTGGCATGAATCCGATCTCCTCGCGCGCAACCGAACGGCCCACACCTCCGCCGCCCGGCCGAGGATGCGTCGTGACCAGCGGGCTCAGTGAGGATCGACTGTCACCGATCAGTCGCTCCTTCTTCTGGTGCGCCCCGACTTCGCTGGATCCGGTCTCGCGGCCACGAGTGTCGAACCCCGCAGGCTCATCGAGCCGGCCGGGCGGTGGGGGATACGCCGACCCCTTCACTCACTCCCCATCCTGCAGAGGATGCAACTCGTAGAGATGGCTGCGGCAGGCCTTCGCGCTACGCCAAGACCTCGCTGGAGGGGTGTCGGAGTCCGACGGACTGTCAACCGGCCATCCGTTCGGACGGCCCTCGTTGTCGACGACACACCACCCTTCCCCCTCGAGCCATCGGCAAGTTGCAACGCCGTCTGTCCGCCGGTACGAAGGTCGACCGTTCACGTCGGCAGCCTCTCGCTCGAACCGGTAGACGAGCCCATCCGACTGGCGGACGAAGTGGAATGCCTGCACGAGTCCGGATCTACCGGATCTCCTCAGGAGCGTCGACCGAATTCGTGCAGTTCGTGCAGGTGGACAGTGGCGGGCGAGGAACTCCGGTAGGGCGGTGTCGGCGTGTGGTCGGGCGATCAGCTGCAGCCCGACGGGTGCGCCGTCGCGGGTGAACTCGGCCGGGATGGAGGCGGCGGGGTGACCGATGAGGTTGAACGCCCAGGTCAGCGCGACGCCCAGGTGCTCACCCGGGCCGCGGTGTCCGTGTGGGCGACCGGGGGTGGTGGGGGTGAGGAGAAGGTCGACCTCGGCGAACAGGTCGGCGAGCTCGGCCCGATTCCACCTCGTGCTCCCCTCCGCCGCGGCGAGCTCGGCCGCCGAGGCGCCCGGGTTGCGCGCGGTCGACCACGCGACCTGCGGGTCGCGCAGCTGTGGGCTCGTCGTGGTGTGCAGGGCGACGGGGAGCTGTCGGGCCCGGGCGTGGGCGATGGCGACGACCTCGTCGTCGAGCCGGGGTGTGGCGTAGCCGAGGTCGGTCGACCAGGCCGCCGTCCTGAGGGGACTCGCGGCCGGGAGCGGGTCGAGCGCCGCGTCGGCCCAGGCGCGCAGGAGGGCGGGGTCGCGAGCCGGGGCGCCGGGTAGTGCCGGGTCCGGAGGTGGGCTTGTAGCCGTAGATCCCGCACCAGGCTGCGGGGATGCGCGACGGGTTGCGGCGGCGGGCTCCGATCCAGCTGCGAACTGCAGGTCATCAGCGTATCCGCTGCGGTGACTCACCTCCCGGGTTTGACCGGCCCCGCTCGGTGATGCACTATTCCACTAACATCTTAGTTGTTTGGGGTGGTCGTGGAGTTCCGGGTCGAGCGGCGGTCGGGGGTGCCGACGTATCTGCAGTTGGTCGCGCAGGTGCGGCAGGCGCTGCGTACCGGGGCGCTCGAGACCGGTGATCGGCTTCCGACGGCCAAGGCCGTGGTGGAGGCGACCGCCATCAATCCGAACACGGTGCTGAAGGCGTACCGGGAGCTGGAACGCGAAGGGCTGGTCGAGGCGCGACCGGGGGCGGGGACGTTCGTGCTGCGGACCCTGGCGCGCCCGGATTCCCCGGTGGACCGGGCGTTGCGTGAGCGGTTGCGGGAGTGGATGGCGGAGGCGGCAGCGGCGGGGTTGGGGGTCGAGGACGTGAAGGCGCTGGTCGCCGAGGCGATCGACCGCACTTACGAGGGGGGACGAACGGATGGATGACCGGGACGACGGGGCGGTGCTGCGTGTCGCCGGGGTGGGGAAGCGGTTCGGCCGTCATGAGGCGTTGCGGGGGTGTTCGTTCGCGTTGCCGCAGGGCCGGGTGGCCGCGCTCGTGGGTCCCAACGGTGCGGGCAAGACGACGCTGTTGCGGATGGCGGTCGGTCTCGCGCGGCCGACGGCCGGGCGGATCGAGGTGCTCGGTGCGGACCCGTCCGAGGTCGGCATGCCCCCGGGGACGAGCTTCGTCGCCCAGGACAAACCGCTCTACCGGCGCTTCCGGGTCGGTGAGATGCTGCGGGCGGCGGCGGCGCTCAACCCCGGTGGTCGGTGGGACGGGGCCCATGCCGCCGCGCTGATCACCGCCGCGGGTGTCGATGTGTCCAGGCGGATCGCGGAGCTGTCCGCGGGCCAGCGGGCCCGGGTGGCGATCGCGTTGGCCCTGGGCCGCCGCCCTCGCCTGCTGCTGCTCGACGAGCCGCTGGCCGAGCTCGATCCCGTGGCTCGCCGTGAGGTGATGGGCACGGTCCTGGCCGCGGTCGCCGACAGCGGGATGACGGTGCTGCTGTCGTCTCACGTCGTCGCCGACATCGAGGACTCGTGTGACCATCTCGTCGTCCTGCGCGATGGCGGGGTGGTGCTCGACGGCGCGATCGAGGACCTGCGCGCGCGCCATCGCGTGCTCTCCGGGCCCGCCGCGGAGGCCCCGGCGGGACGCATCGTGAACCGCACCACGAGCGGACGTCACGCGGTGACGGTGGTCGAGGGATCGGCGGACGGAGGGGATCCACCGAGCCTGGACGATCTGGTCATCGCCTACCTGCAACCGTCCGCAGAGCGGGTCACGTCGTGACCTGGCTGGTGTGGCGGCGACAGCGCAGCGCCCTCGCCGTCGCCGCGGGGTTGGTCGTGGTCACCGTGGTCGCGCTCGTCGTCGCGCGGCTGGTTCTGACGGCGCAGGCGGCCGGGCTCGGTGTGAGCGGCTGCCTCGTCGACCCGGGCCCGGACTGCGTGTCCGGGCTTGCGGTCACCGACCTGCGCAACGCGTGGCGCTGGCCGGGTGGGTTGCTGCGGTTCTGGACGTGGGCCGTTGCGCCGTTGATCGGGCTGGTCGTCTCCGCGACCCTGTTCGCGCGCGAGACCGAGGAGCGCACCGTCGTGTTCGCCCTGACCCAGTCGACCACCCGGGCACGCTGGTGGACCGCGAACGTGGCCGCGACCGTTGTCGCGGCCATGGCCGGGGTGGTGGTCGTGACCCTGGCGGCGGCGTGGGCGCTCGCGCCCTTCGCCGTGCTCCATCAGCAGAGTCGCGTGGAGCCGCTCGTCTACGACCTCCAGGGGATCTGGCCTTTCGCCTCGGCCCTCGTGTCGTTCGCCATCGCCGTGCTCGCGGGGACGCTGCTGCGCAGCAGCCTCGCGGTCGTCGTGGTGACGGTGATCGGCTGGGTCGTGGTCGGCGCGGCCCTGCTGTACACCCGTTACGACCTGCTCCCACCGGCGGTGCTCGCGGTCCCGGTCCAGGAGTACGCCGGTGGTGGTGTCGTGGACGTCGACGGGATGCCCGGCGCCTTCGTGTTCCGCGACGCGGCGGGCGCGGAGGTCCCGCTGCGCACCGTCGGGGTGGACTGCGAGCCGAGCGAGGACTACGCCGCCTGCCTGGAGCGCACCGGCATCGTCACCGTCGAGCTGCAGTACCAGCCCGGCTCGAACTTCTGGCCGCTTCAGGCCATCCAAGCGGCGATCGCCGTTGCTCTGTCCGCCGTGCTGCTCGCCGGTAGCCACGTGCGAGCTCGCAGGCTGGGATGAGCCCCCCAGGGGTACCGCGAGGAGGCTCAGGGTGCGGCCGACCGTGTGGCACTGCCGGAGAGCAGGCCGCGGCACACGAGGCGTTGCGCGGTCTCCACGGTGTCCGACAGCGAGCCGCGACCCGCACGCCACCAGTCCGGCGCCCCGTTCAACGCGCCGATGACGAGCATCCGGGCCGCGCGGGTGTCGATCCCGTCGGCGAGCACGCCCGCCGCCGACGCCGACTCGAGCAGCGCGCGCCACACCGCCGCGTAGCGGTGCTGGTCCAGCAGCTGGACGCGGCGGATGTCCGGCGGAAGCTGCCCGGCGTTCCGGATGGCGGCGGCCGCGTACCCCGAGTCCCGCACGACGATCTCCAGGTGGGCACGGACCGCGGTGGCGATCCGGGCGGCGGGAGGGGCGCCCGCGCCCAGCGCGTCCAGCGAACCGGTGACGTGGGCCATGGTGCGGCGGAGCCCGACCTGGACGACCTCCTCGATCACGTCGTCCCGGGACCCGAAGTAGTAGTAGATCGCGGGCGCCTGCAGGCCCGCGACCGCACCGATGTCGGCGAGCCGGGTACCCGCGTAGCCCCGGCGGTTCAGGACCACCGCCGCGGCGTCGAGGATGCGCTCGCGGGTGCCCGGGTCCGCAGGCTCGGCGGGGACCGGCGGCAGCAGCGCCGGGAGGTCCGCGGACGGCCCGCCCGCGCCGGGTCCCGCCAGCCCGGCGCAGATCACGTGCTGCGCGGTGCGCACGATCGCGCGCAACGAGCCCTGTCTCGGGTTCCACCACTCGGTCGACCAGTTGAGGGCCCCCAGGAGCAGCATCCGGGCTGCGCCGACGTCGAGGTCGGACGCGATCTCCCCGGACTCGCGAGCCGCTCCCAGCAGGTCCCGCCACACGTCGACGTAGCGTTGTTGCGCGCGCAGGTGCCGCTCGCGCATCGCGGGCGGCAGCTGCGAGGACGACCGGATCGCCGCCCGCGTGTAGTCGGAGAGCCGCAGCACGGCCTGCAGGTGCGCCTCCACCGCGCGGGCGATCCGCTCGAGTCCGGAGGCCTCGGCGGGCATGCCCGCGAGCGCGGTGCGCACGTGGTCGAGGTTGCGCACCATCCCCGTGGTGACCACCTCCTCGACGAGCTGCTCGCGGGAGTCGAAGTAGTAGTACACCGCGGGCGCGCGCAGCTCGGCGAGCGCCGCCACGTCGCTCAGCCGCGTCCCCGCGTACCCCCGCTCCGCGAGGACGGTCGCCGTGGCGTCCAGGATGCGCTGTCGGGTCCTGGCGGACTTGCCCCCCGACGCGGGGCGCCGCCGCGGTCCGGGCTCGGCGGCGTCGGCCCCGAGCCCGGCCCGACCGGGACTCGCCACGATCAGTACGAGGCGGGCAGCCCGAGGCTGCGCTGGGCGACGAAGTTGAGGATCATCTCGCGGCTCAGCGGCGCCGTCTTGAGCATCCTGGCCACGAACCAGAGGTCGGCCAGGCCGTACTCCAGGGCCATCCCGTTGCCGCCGTGGGTCTGCATGGCCTGGTCCAGGGTGCGCAGCGAGGAGTCCGCGGCCGCGAACTTGGCGATGTTGGAGGCCTCCGCCGCGTCGGCGCCCGCGTCGAACAGCTCGGCCGCCCGGTAGGCCATCAGACGGGAGAGCTGGGTGCCGACGTAGCACTCGGCCAGCGGGTGCGCGATGCCCTGGTGCGAGCCGATCGGCACCTTCCAGACCTGGCGGTCCCGGGCGTACTGCGCGGCCTTGTCCAGCGCGTAGCGGGCGATCCCGTTGCTGATGCAGGCCGCGGTGATCCGCTCCGGGTTCAGGCCCGCGAAGACCTGGCGCAGGCCGTTGCCCTCCTCGCCGATGAGGGCTTCCCGACCCACTCGGGCCTCGTCGAAGAACACGGTGAACTGGTGTTCGGGCTGTTGGAGCGCGGCGGGGATCGGCTGCCAGCTCAGGCCCGGCGTGTCCGTCGGCACGACGAACAGCGACAGCGGGTGCCGCCCGCTCGGCCCCGGCTGCGGGGCCCGGGTCACGACGAGCACGGCGTCCGCCTCGTCGATCCCGGAGGTCCAGTACTTCGTCCCGGTCAGCCGCCAGCCGTCGCCGTCGGGGTGAGCGGTCGTGGTGATCTCGTGGCTGTTGGAACCCGCATCCGGCTCGGTGATCGCGAACGCCATCTTCAGCGAGCCGTCGGCGATCCCGGGCAGCCACCGGCTCTTGAGCTCGTGGCTGCCGTGCCGGTCGATGATCGAGCCGCAGATCGCGGGGGAGATGACCATCATCAGCAGGGGGCAGCCCTGCGCCGAGGCCTCCTCGACGACGACGGCCATGTCGGTGAGCCCGCCGCCCCCGCCGCCGTACTCCTCGGACAGGTGGACGCCGAGGAAGCCCGCGGCACCCAGGTCGGACCAGAGCTCCGTGGGCTCCTCGTGCGCGGCGGCCTTGCGCATGAAGTACTCGTGCCCGTACTTGGCGACGAGGGTCGCGACGGCGTCCCGCAGGGCGGCGCGCTCCTCGGTGTCGGCGACGATGGCGGAGGTGGTCATCGGGGTCTCCTTCGACGAGGGGCCGGGTCAGCGGCCGATGAATGCGGGGCGGCGCCGCTCGAGGAACGCCGTCACGCCCTCGCGCAGGTCGGCGGAGCCGCCCGCGGCGACCACCGCCTCCTGCTCGGCCCGCAGCTGGGCGTGCAACGGCGTGTCGTAGCTGTCCCGCAGGAGCCTGCGGACCGCGCCGAACGCCGAGGTCGGCCCGGCCGCCACGCGGGCGGCGAGCCGCTCGGCCTCGGCGGGCACCTCGTCCGCGGGGACGACCCGGGTGACCAGACCCCAGTCCTGCGCCTCGGCCGCGGTGAGTCTGCGGCCGGTGAGGAAGAGCTCCCGGGCCCGGCGGGCGCCGACGAGCCGGGGCAGCGTCCACGACAGCCCGCCGTCTGCGGTCAGCCCGATCCCGCCGTACCCGATGGTGAAGACCGCGTCCTCCGCGGCGACCACCAGGTCGGCCACGCAGACCAGCGCGAGGCCCGCTCCGGCGGCGGCGCCCTGCACCGCGGCGACCACCGGGGCGTCGAGCCCCGCGAGGGTCTCGACGGCGGCGGCCAGCGCGTCGACCATCCCGCCGAGCCGGGCGGGCAGCGCGTCGTCCGGTGTCTCGTGGAACAGGCCGATGTCTCCGCCCGCGCTGAACGTGCCGCCCGCCCCGCTCAGGAGCACGGCGCGGACGGCCGGGTCGCTCGCCAGCAACGCGGTCGCCCGGCGGAGGTCGTCGCCCATGACGTCGTTCAGCGCGTTGTGCTGCGCGGGCCGGTCGAGCTGGATCCGCGCGACGCCGTCGGACACCCCGACCCGGAGCGTGCGGTAGGGCGGCTGCGCGTCTCGCCACAGCGCGGTGTCGGTGTACTGGTCGAGGGCGGTGATGCGTCCGTCGACGACCGTGATCAGGTGGGCGAACTCGGCGTCGAGCGGGCCGCCGCCCCGGCGGCCCGCTCCGCGGTAGCGTCCCGTCACGAGCAGTCGCCCGCCGTCCACGGCGAGGAACCGGTCCGGCTCGGCGCGGGCGGCGAAGGCGCGACCGATGCCGCCCCAGCCGTCCCGCCACATCTGCTGCGGCCCCTCGTGCGTGCCGCCGACCCCGGCCGGCATGCCTTCCGCCAGTCGGCCGGTGAAGTCCGGAGCCAGCAGGTCGCCGAGCAGGTCGGTGTCGCCTGCGGCCAGCGCGGCGTACAGCCTGCGCGCGAGCGCGACCGCCTCGGTCTCTGTCCCCGCTGAGGTCTCCACGGTGACTACCGCCCTTCTTTTCTAATGGAGAATAGGTAAGCAGTCCGGGCGCGTCGCGCAGCGGGGGTCGACTTGACAGCCTCAGAACCTCCGTGGTGTCCTCCTCCAATCTGTTAACACAGGTTAAAAACGTGGCCGGTGAGGTGTGCTGATGAGGACGTTCGGATCCATCGAGGAGTTCGCCCAGGCGAAGGGCGAGTCCTTCGGTCCGTCGGAGTGGGTCGAGGTCGACCAGACGCGCATCGACCGCTTCGCCGAGGCGACCGGGGACCACCAGTGGATCCACGTCGACCCCGAGCGCGCCGCCGACGGCCCCTTCGGGCGCACGATCGCGCACGGGTTCCTCACGCTCTCGTTGCTGCCCGTCCTGCTGAACTCGCTCTACACCGTGGAGAACGTGCGGATGGGCATCAACTACGGCCTCAACAGGGTGCGCTTCACCTCCCCCGTCCCGGTCGGCTCCCGGGTCCGGATCACGGCCACCCTGGCCGACATCCGCGAGGGCGAGGGCTTCGTGGAGAGCACGGTGAGCTCGGTGATCGAGATCGAGGGGGCCGAGCGCCCCGCGTGCGTCATCGAGAGCGTCGGGCGGCTGTACGCCTGACCACCGAGTCCGCAGATCCGACAGTCGAAGAGGAGTTGTCGCAGGCATGGCTGGAGTCGAAGGGCGCATGATCGTGGTGACCGGGGCCGGAAACGGCCTGGGTCGGCAGTACGCCACGGTGCTGGCCGCGGGTGGCGCCAAGGTCGTGGTGAACGACCTGGGTGGGGCACGGGACGGCAGCGGCGGCGGGTCGGCCGCGGCGGACGCCGTCGTGGCCGAGATCGAGGCGGCGGGTGGCGAGGCGGTCGCGAACTACGACAGCGTCGCCTCCGAGGAGGGCGGACGGTCGATCGTCGCCACGGCGGTGGACACCTTCGGCCGCATCGACGGCGTCGTCTCCAACGCGGGGATCCTGCGGGACAGGGCCTTCCACAAGATGTCGGCGGCGGACTGGGACGCCGTCGCCCAGGTCCACCTCTACGGAGGCTTCTACGTCGTGCACGCCGCGTGGCCGCACTTCCGCGAGCAGGGGCACGGCCGGGTCGTGGTCGCGACCTCGACGTCGGGCATCTACGGCAACTTCGGGCAGGCGAACTACGGCGCGGCCAAGGGCGGGTTGATCGGGCTGATCAACACCCTGGCCATCGAGGGACGCAAGGCCAACGTGCTGGCCAACGCCATCGCCCCCATGGCGGCCACACGGATGACCGAGGACATCGCGCCGCCGGAGGTGCTCGCCAAGCTGGACCCCGCGCACGTCGCACCGGTCGTCGGCCACCTGCTGAGCGACGAGTGCACGGAGACCGGCAGCGTCCTCGTCGCCGGGGGTGGCCAGGTGCATCGGGTCCGGCAGTTCCAGACCAAGGGCGTGACCTTCGCGGACGTGCCGACGATCGCCGAGGTGGGGGACCGCTGGGCCGAGATCGTCGACCTGGACGGCGCGGTCCCCGGCGCCAACCCGGTGGGCTGAGGCGTGCGCGCGGACCGGGTGGCGCTGCGCGTCGACGAGGGTGTTGCGCACCTGCGGCTTTCCCGGCCCGACGCGGGCAACGCGATCGACCGCGCGATGGTCGAGGCGCTGGACGAGGCCGTCGGTCTCGTCGAGAAGGCGGTCACGGAGCACACGGCCCGGGCCGTGTTGCTCGCCGCGGAGGGCTCGGCGTTCTGCGTCGGGGGAGACCTGCGGTACTTCCGGGAGCGGCTCGACGACCTGCCCGGCGAGCTCGACGCGATGATCGGGGTCTACCACGGGTCCACGCTTCCGCGGCTCGCCGCGCTCGACGTCCCGGTGGTCGTCGCCGCCCAGGGCGGCGTCGGTGGCGGCGGGCTCGGGCTGCTCTGGATCGCGGACATCCTGATCGCCGCGGACGACCTGAAGCTGGCGACCGGGTTCACCCGGCTCGGGATGACCGGTGACGGGGGCAGCAGCTGGTACCTGCCGCGGCTCGTGGGCCTGCGCAGGGCACAGGCGCTGGCGCTGCGCAGCACCGCCGTGTCGGCGCGCGAGGCGCTGGACCTCGGGCTCGTCACCGACGTGGTGCGGCGCGGGGACCTGGCGGAGGTCGCCGCGGCTCAGGCCGCGGAGCTGGCCACCGGTCCGACGTGGGCCTACGCCGGCATCAAACGGCTGCTCGCGGACAGTGGGCGGCGCACGTATCCCGAACAGCTGACGGACGAGTACCGGGTGATGCTCGCGGGCGCGGGCCGCGCGGACGTCCGCGAGGGGATCACGGCCTTCGCCGAGCGCCGCGCGCCCCGGTTCGACGGGCGGTGAGCCGCGCGGCTCAGGCCCCGACGAACCGGGCCGGGCGCTTCTCGACGAAGGCGGCGCGGCCCTCGGCGTAGTCGGCGGTGGCGCCGTGCCGCTGCTGCAGCTCGGCCTCCAGCTCCAGCTGGGCACGCAGCCCCTGCTGCGCCGCGGCGGACAGGGCCCGTTTCATGCTCCCGATCGCGACGGTCGGGGCGGCCGCGAGGCGGAGGGCGAGCTCCCGGGCCCGGTCGCGGACCTCGTCGACCGGGTGGACGGCGTTCACGAGTCCCCAGTCGAGGGCCTGGGCCGCGGGGAGCTTGTCGCCGAGCATGCAGAGCTGGGCGGCGCGCGCGAGCCCCACGCGTTCGGCGAGGAAGGCGGTGACGCCGCCGTCCGGCATCACGCCGATCCGCACGAAGGCGAGCAGCAGGTAGGCGTCGTCGGCGGCGACGAGCAGATCGCACGCCAGGGCCAGCGAGACACCCAGGCCCGCGCACGCCCCGTGCACGGCGGCGACGAACGGCTTGGGGGTGGCCCGGATGGTCTCGACGATCGGGTTGTAGATCTCCCGCAGCCGTGTGGACAGGTCCGGGTGCCCCTCGGGCGTCACCTCCCGAGGACTCTTCACGTCCGCACCCGCACAGAAGGAGCGCCCGGCCCCGGTCACCAGGACGGCGCGGACCTCCGGGTCCGCTCCGGCCCGTCGCACCGCGTCGAGGAGCTCGCGGCCCATGTCGGGGGTCCAGGCGTTGAGTGCGTCCGGGCGGTGCAGCTCGAGATGCGCGACGCCGTCGCTCACCTGGTACCGGATGTCCGCGTAGGTCGTGACGGTCACAGCCCGAACCTACTTCTTCGAATCGAAATTCGAAAGGCTCAGGGGCGGAGCGCGTACAACACCATGGACTTCGTCGTCGCGATGACCTCCTCGATGGGGCCCCGCTCGGGGTGCCACCACTCCGCGGTCCAGTTCAACGCGCCGAGGACGAGCATGCGGGCGACGGACGGGTTCACGTCGGCGCGGAGCTGGTGGGCGGCTGCCAGGTCGTCGATCAGGCCGCGCCAGATCTCGTAGTAGGCCTGCACCTCCGCCATGACCCGCTCGGTCATGTGCTCGGGGAGCTGGTTGGCGTTGCGCGTGATGGCCTTCGCGTAGTCGGAGATCTCCAGTTCGAGACGGAGATGGGACTCGACCCCGGCCTCGATCCGTGCGGCGGGATGCGCGTCCGCAGGCAGCTCCGCCTGGGTCTTCTCCATGTGTGCCCGCATGGCCGACGCCCCCGCGACCATGACCTCCTCGATGAGGTCCTCCCGCGACGGGTAGTAGTAGTAGATCGCGGGCGCCTGGATGTGGGCCTCCTCGGCGATGTCCTGCAGCCGCGTGCCCGCGTAGCCGCGGCGCGCCAGCACGGTCGCCGCGGAGTCGAGGAGTCGCTGTCGCGTCCGGGCGGACTTGCTCCCGGCCGTGTCGTCGTCGAGCGGTGCTGCGCGATCGCTGCTGGTCGCGGTCTTCCTGGCCACGGGTCGATGGTACGGCCGGCGCCCTGCTCCCTGTTCGACGGCGGGGGGACGGCGCGTCGCCGGGGGCGGCGGGCCCTGTCGCCGTGGATGCCTGCCGGCCTCGCCCGGCCGCCTGAGCGTAACCCGGTGCGGGCCCGGTCAGGGGGCCTCGACCGGTGAGCCGATGGGGACTCCGGCCTGGAGCAGCACGGTCGTGAGGTCCCAGTAGTCCCTGTGTGAGGTGAGGAGTCCCGACTCGTCGTAGGTGCAGACCGCGACCCCGGGGACGCTGAACCGCGCGCCGCCCGCGTCGACCAGGCTCCCGTCACGCAGTCGCAGCGGCCCGGTACAGGAGCCGCTCCACACCCACTCGGACGTCAGTCGACCGGCCCCGGCCGACGTCTCGGTGAAGACGATCTCCGAGTCCGGTGCGAACGCCACCATGAACCGGTGGAACCGCCCCACCTGCGCCCGGCCCGTGTAGGTGGCGCCGAGTGCCACGTCGGTGTAGGTCCCCTCGGGGGCGAAGAACTCGAGGAGGCCTGCCGGATCACTGGTCCAGGCGAGCGAGTAGGCCGCGGGAAACGTGCGATCGGTGGGGTGGACGGGTGCCACGGGATCTCCTCTTCGACGACGGGGCGGTCCTCACGTTGCCCGACCGCGGGTCTTCCGGTCTACTCTAGTTTAGAAAAAGTCGAGCAGTGGGAGTTCGCCATGGAGCACGCGGTCATCGTCGACGCCGTCCGCACGCCGGTCGGGAGGGGGAAGAAGGGCGGAGCGCTCTCCGGGGTCCATCCCGCCGACCTGCTCGCGGGCCAGCTCGCCGCCCTGGTGGAGCGCAACGACCTCGATCCGAGCCTGGTCGAGGACGTGATCACCGGCTGCGCCCAGCAGGTGGGGGAGCAGGCCGGGAACATCGGGCGCAACGCCGTGCTCGGGGCGGGCTTCCCGGAGTCGGTCCCGAGCACCACCCTGAACCGGCAGTGCGGGTCCAGCCAGCAGGCGGCGACGTTCGCGGCGCAGGCGATCATGGCGGGTGTGCACGACGTGCTGATCGCCGCGGGGATCGAGTCGATGAGCGTGGTGCCGATCGGGAGCTCGCGGCCGTCGAGCATGGGCGCCCGCGCGGACGCGCGCTATCCCGAGGGGCTCGTCAACCAGGGCGTGTCCGCCGAGCTCGTCGCGCAGCGGTGGAAGCTCGACCGCGAGGAGCTCGACGCCTACTCGGCCGAGTCCCACCGGCGGGCCGCCGAGACGTGGGCGAACGGCGGGTTCGCCGCCGAGGTCGTGGCCGTCCCCGAGGCGCCGGGGCTCGTCTCCGACGAGACCGTGCGGGCGGGGACCACGGCCGAGGGGCTCGCCGGCCTGAAGCCGTCCTTCCGATCGGACGAGATGGCGGCGCGGTTCCCGGACATCGACTGGAAGATCACGCCGGGGAACTCCTCGCCGCTGACCGACGGTGCGTCGGCCGTGCTCGTCATGAGCGAGCGGAAGGCGAACGAGCTCGGGCTGCGTCCCCGCGCCCGGTTCCACTCCTTCTCCGTCGTCGGAGACGACCCGCTGTTCATGCTGACCGGCCCCATCCCGGCCACCCACAAGATCCTCGCCCGCAGCGGGCTGGACATCGACGAGATCGACGCCTACGAGGTGAACGAGGCCTTCGCTCCCGTCCCACTCGCCTGGGCGCGCGAGTTCGGCGCCGACCTGGCGCGGCTCAACCCACGGGGTGGCGCGATCGCGCTGGGCCACGCCCTCGGGTCGTCGGGCACCCGGCTGCTGGTCACCCTGCTCCACCACCTCGAGGCCACGGGCGGCCGCTACGGACTGCAGACGATGTGCGAGGCGGGCGGCATGGCCAACGCCACGATCATCGAGCGGCTCTGAGCCGTGGCGGACTCCGAGCGCGGCCCGCTCGCGGGCCGCACCGTGATCGAGCTCGCGGGCATCGGCCCCGGGCCGTACGCGGGGATGGTGGTGGCCGACAGGGGAGCCGACGACCTCCGCGTGGACCGGCCCGGCGCTACCGCGGCCCTCGCCCTGGGAGACGGAGCACGTCGCGGCGGCCGTCCCGGGATCGCCGCAGTGCTGGACCTGCCCGTCTTCGACGGGGCCGTGCGTGCGGCCGAGGTCGGCAGGGACTCCGCGTGCGACGACCCGTGGTGAAGAGCGGCCCGACGGTGGACCCGGCACCTGCGGACGCGGTCACTCCCGAGCTCGCGCAGTGGTGGGCCCGGCACGTCGACCCGGCACCGCCGATCTCCGTGACGCGGATCGGGGCGGGCCAGTCCAACATCACCGCGCTGGTCGCCGACGCGGACGGACGGCAGTGGGTCCTGCGCCGCCCGCCCGCGGGCGCTCGGCCCGGGGCCCACGACATGGCGCGGGAGGCCCTGGTGCTCAGGGCCCTGGCGGCGTCACCGGTGCCGGTCCCGGCCGTGGTCGCCGAGGGGCGCGACGAGGCGGGGCTGACCGGGCCCTTCTACGTGATGCACCGGGCGCCCGGCGCCGCGCTGGTGGACGAGACGGACGCGAGCGCACTCGCGCCCGCGCAGCGCCGCGCGCTGAGTGACGAGACGGTACGGGTGCTCGCCGCGTTGCACTCCGTCGACCCGGTGTCGGTCGGACTCGGCGGGCTCGGCCCGGCCACCGGCTACCTGGAGCGCCAGATCCACCGCACCGAACGCAACTGGGCGGCGTGGGGAGCGGACTCGGCGTCGGACGCGGTCTGGCGCGCCGGGCACCGCATCCTCGCCGCCCGGGTGCCCCGCGGGCAGCGCACCACGCTCGCCCACGGTGACTTCCGGCTCGCCAATGTGCTCACCCGCGGAGCGGAGATCACCGCGGTCCTCGACTGGGAGCTCTGCACCGTGGGCGACCCGCTCGCCGACCTCGCCTGGCTCGTCGACGACTGGCGCGACCCGTCGGACCCGGCGATCGTGATGCCCAGTCCGACCCGGGCGGGCGGCTTCCGCCCCCGCGCGGAGATCATCGCCGACTACGCCGAGCGCACCGGTCTGGACGTCGGTGACCTGGGCATCTACCGCGTCTTCACGCACTGGAAAGCCGCGACCCTGCTGCAGGGCGTCCTGTGCCGACGCCGCGCGGGCGGACTCGGCGAGCACGGCGCGCTCGACCTCGCGGCGGTCGAGCAGACCGTCGACCACCTGCTCCACGAGGCGCTCGTCCTCGCCGGGGCCGACTAGGAGGCCCACGTGCGCCCCGAAGACGACTACACCCACCCGGTCGGGCCGGAGACCCACTTCAACGAGTCGATGTACGTCCACTTCCACGATCCGACCGCCGGACTCGGCGGGTTCGCGCGGATGGCGAACCGGCCGAACGAGGGCCGCGGCGAGGTCACGCTCTGCCTCTACCTCCCCGACGGCAGCCTCGCGTTCCGCTACGCCCGGCCCGAGGTGACCTCGAACGAGCGTTTCGACTCCGCGGGCATGACGTTCGAGGTCCGGGTCCCGATGCAGCACCTCGCCGTCTCCTACGCCGGTCCGATCGCCCTCGTCGCCGACCCGTCCAGGATGGACGATCCGAAGGCCGCGCTGACCGCGGCGCCCACCGTGGAGTCCGCTCTCCGGCTCGACGTCCGCGCCCAGGCCCCCGAGTACGCCCACACCTTCGACACCGACGAGGGCTCCTTCGCGCCGAACCACTACGAGCAGTTCGTGACCGCGCACGGCGTGCTCACCCTCGACGGGCGGGAGACGGAGCTGCACGGCTTCGGCCTGCGCGACCACTCGTGGGGACCGCGCTTGTGGCAGACCCCGTGGTTCTACCGATGGATCCACGGCTGCGGTGACGGATTCGGGTTCATGGGGGCCTACTTCGGGTCCCCCGGCGGCGGCGCCGTCAGTGGCGGGGTGGTGTGGGACGGCCAGGCCTCCCACGAGGTCGACGCCGTGGAGATCACGACCGAGCGGGACGGGCGGGACGAGCAGACCAGGATCGGCGCGGTCCTGCGCTCCGGCGGCCGCGAATGGACGGTGCGGGGGCAGGCCCGGTCGACAGTGCCGCTGCGCAACCGGCGGGTGGGGGAGGACGGGGTCCTCGGCGTCACCCGCATCGCCGAGAGTCTGATGTCCTGGACGACCGAGGACGGACGCCGCCTGCTCGGCATGGCCGAGTACCTCGACCAGATGCGCGACGGCCGCCCGGTCGGACTCGAGGTCTGAGCACGGAACCTGATCGGCGTGCCCGACCGCGGGATGGGGGAGCCACGGTCAGGGGCGCAGGGCGTGCAGCACCATCGACTGCGCCACCGCGATGACCTCGTCGAGGGGGCCGCGGTCGGGGTTCCACCACTCGACGCTCCAGTTCAGCGCGCCCAGGACCACGTGCCTGCCGATCGACGGGCTGATGTCCGGCCTGAGCTGCCCCGTCCGGCGCAGCTCCTCGACCAGACCGCGCCAGATCTCGTAGTACGCCGTGATCTCGACCAGTGCCCGCCGGGCGAGTGGCTCCGGCAGCTGGTTGGCGTTGCGGACCACCGCTCGGGCGTAGTCGGAGAGCTCGAGCTCGTGGCGCAGGTGTGCCGCCACCGCCGCCGCGATCCGGTCCGCGGCCGGGGTGTCCGGTGGCAACGCGGCGAGCGCGTCCTCGAGGTGCGCGCGCATCGCCGCCGCGCCTGCGAAGACGACGGCCTCGACCAGATCCTCGCGGGACGGGAAGTAGTAGTAGATCGCGGGCGCCTGGACCTGCGCCTGCTCGGCGATGTCGACCAGCCGCGTCCCGGCGAAGCCCTTGCGGCCGAGGACGTGGGCGGCGGCGTCCAGCAGCCGCGCCCGCGTCCGTGCCGACTTCGAGTCGGCGGACTCGGCGTCGGGCGCTGTCGTCTTTCGTGGCACGCGTTTCAGAATACGGTTTCGATGATCTCCGACCGCGCCGTCGCCGTGCGCGGACGACACCGCCGCCGCCCGATCGGGGACCGGACGACGGCGGGAGCGTGTGGGCGCGGGCTCAGACGGCCGCGGTGAGCGGGAAGTCGGCCTTGATCCGCTCGACGACGAGCTTCGCGGTCTCCGCGCACGCGGTGGTGCCGCCGTTGGCGTACTCCTTGACCCCGTCGCCGACGTTCCAGAGGTTGGGGATCGGCGTCTCGGGCGTCAGGTCGTAGCCTGCGACGGCGCGCTGCGGCGGCCAGCCGTCCTTCATCACGTTGACGGAGAGGATGCGAGCCTTCTCCTCGAAGCCCGGGACGTGCTCACGCAGGTCCTCCTTCAGCAGCTCGATCTCCGCCTCGTCGTCGAACGGCCCGACGGCGGGCTTCGGGACCGACGCGGCCACGTAGAGGTGCCATCCGGGCGGGGCCATCTCGGGGCAGGTCTCGGTGAAGTTCGCGATGTAGCAGAGCCGCCTCGTCACCGAGAAGATCAGCATCCCCGGCACGTCCACCAGCGGCTCCCGGCTGGCGAAGTTCAGCGCCAGCATGGAGCAGGGGCGGTCCTTCAGCCGGACCTCCTCGCGGTAGTCCTCCGGCAGGGTGTCGGCCCCGACGAGCCCCACCGTGGCGGCGGGGCCCACGTCGCTGACGGCCACGGCGCACCCGACCTCGACCGGGCCCTCCGGCGTCCCCACCGTGGCCCCGGTGACCCGGCCGTCGACGACGTGGAGGTCCTGGACCTCGCTCGACAGCCAGATCTCGCCGCCGCGGGCGGTCACGGTGGCGGCCAGCGCCTCCCAGACGCCGATGGTGCCGTCGGGGCAGAACCCGAACTTCTTGAACGCCGACTTGCGCGTGAAGTAGGTCAGGAAGACCCGGGCGGGCAACTCGTCGGAGCTCACCGCGAAGATCGAGGCGCACATGTTGCGGAAGACGCCCTGCGCCGCCTCGCTCCGGGTGTACTTGCGCACCCAGTCCGCGGTCGAGAGCTCGCTGCCGGGCAGGGCGTCGTCGTCGTGTCGGGCGGCGCCGATCCCGCTGACCATCTTGGCGCCCTGGCGGGTCAGCGTCGACAGCAGCATGCCCCAGCCGCCGCGGGTCACGTCGAGGTTCTTGGAGCCGACGCGGTAGAGCACGGGGACCGCGGGGGCCCGGACGACGAACTCCGCGCCGACCTCGGCGAACGTCTCCTCGGTGATCGTGCCCTTCTCGATCACGATCGCGCCGTCGTTGACCTTGAACCCGTCGATGTCGGTGGTCGAGGCCCGGCCGCCCACCTTGTCGAGCCGCTCGACGACCAGGGTCCGGTAGCCGGCGTGGGCCAGCCGGGCGGCGGCGAACAGGCCACCGGATCCCGCGCCGACCACGAGGGCGTCGAACCGCTTCTCCGGCTGTGCTGTCACGACAATCTCCTTCGATCACATCGGCGTCGCCGACACCACGTCGGCCTCGGCCACGGCACCGTCACCGTGCTGATCGGCATCGGGGTCTTCTACGAGTTCTTCGAGATCTTCGCCAGCGGGGTGCTGCTGAGTGTGCTGCGACCTGCGTGGGAGCTGACCACCTTCCAGGCCGCGCTGGTCCCCGCGTCGGTGTTCGCCGGGATGATGGTGGGTGCCGCACTCCTCGCGCCGCTCTCCGATCGTGTCGGCCGCAAGCGGGTCTTCCTCCTCACGGTCTCGATCTACCTGGTCTTCGCACTGCTGGCCGCGCTGTCGCCGAACCTCACCGTCCTGGTGCTGCTGCGGTTCTGCGCCGGAATCGGCGCAGGCGCGATGACCGTGCTCGTCCCGATCTATGTCGGCGAGCTCGTCCCCGGCCGAGTTCGGGGCCGGTTCATCGGGATCGCCATGCTGTTCGGCTTCTCCGCCTACCCGATCGTCGCGCTGCTGGGCGCGCCCCTGGTCCAGTCGCAGTTCCTCTTCGAGGGATGGCGTTGGCTACTGATCGCGGCGGGTTCCGGTGTACTGCTGATCCCGGTCCTGATCCGGAAGCTGCCCGAGTCGCCGCGTTGGCTCGAGAGCAAGGGACGGGTCGCGGAGGCTGAGGCCATCGTGGCGGACGTCGAGCGGCGGTACGGGGTGGTCGCCGAGATCGAGACGGCGCCCGTTCCCGCCGCGGCCCCGGTGGCGGCCGCCGCGCCCCGTCGTCGCGACCTGTTCACCGGCGCGCTCGCCCGGCGCACCATCACCATGAGCGTGCTCTTCTCGCTCGGCGTGGTCTCCTACTACGGCTTCGCGACCCTCGCTCCCGTCCTGCTGGTCGCCAAGGGCTACACGGTCACGCAGTCGCTTCTGTACACGGCGCTGATCGCGGTGGGGTACCCATTGGGTGCGATCATCGCGCTGTCCTTCGCAGAGCGCATCGAGCGGAAGATGCTCGTCGTGTTCTCCGCCGTCGGGATCGCTGTCGCCGGTCTGGTGTTCGGCTTCGCGACGTCGGAGATCATCATCCTGATCAGCGGTTTCGTGATGGCGATCATCAGCAACATCCACGCGTCGGCGGCGATGATGTACATCGGCGAGGTGTTCCCGACCGCGATCCGAGCGACCGGCGTCGCCTTCTGCTACGCGGTCGGACGCGGCGCCGTCACTGCGCTGCCGTTCGCGGGCCTCGCGCTGCTGAGCGCATTCGGTGCGGTGGGCGTCCTGGCGGGCTCGGCGCTGCTGGCGGCCCTCGTCTGCGTCACGGTGCTGACGATCGGCCCGTCGACGAACGGGATGTCGCTCGAGACCGCCACCGAACGCACAGGCTGAGGCCTCAACGCCTGGATCGGTCGGGCCACGCCCACTCGGGGACGGGGGTCGGGCCCAGCTCGCGTGCGTCGTCGGGCCCGGACGGTGGAGGATCAGCCGGTGCCCCTGGATCACCCGACGCCGCACCTCCTGCTGGACCTCGCGGTCGTCGCGCGCCGGTACACCGAGCTGTCCGCGCTGTTCGGCGAGGTGCGGTATGCGGTCAAGGCGTGCCCCGAGCCCGCGGTGCTCCGCATGCTCGTCGAGTCGGGGTGCGGGTTCGATGTCGCCTCCAGCGCCGAGGTCGAGCTGTGCCTGGCCGTGGGCGCCGACCCGGCGACGATCAGCCACGGCAACCCCGTCCGCGGGCCCGACGAGGCGGTGTGGGCCGCCGAGCGGGGCGTGCGCCGGTTCGTGACCGACAGCGCCGAGGACCGTGCGCTGCTCGCGCTACTCCCGATGGACGTCGAGGTGCTGGTCCGGGTGCTGGTGGCCGACACCGGCTCCGCGACCCCCTTCCTCGGGAAGTTCGGCGCCGCCCCCGCGGAGGCGGCGCGGCTGGCGCGCGGGGCGGCCGGGATCGCCCTCCACGTGGGCTCGCAGCAGGTCCGCCCCGAGACCTTCGCGGCGGGGGTGCGGGTCGCGCTGGAGGTCGCTGAGCGGGCCGGGATCGCGGACCCGATCATCGACGTCGGCGGGGGGTTGCCCGTGGCGTACCGCTCACCGGTTCCGCCGCTGTCCGAGTTCGCGGAGGCCGTGCACGAGGCCGCGGGCGGGGCGCGGGTCGTCGTCGAGCCCGGCCGCGCGCTGGTGGCCGAGGCCGGGACCCTGCGCACCCGGGTGCTGCGCGTCTCCCGACGCCCGGGGATCGACCACCGCCGCTGGGTCTACCTCGACTGCGGCCGCTACCAGGGTCTCGCGGAGACCGAGGGGGAGGCGATCGCGTACCCCGTGCGGGTACCCGGGCGGTCGGGCCCGTGTGGCCCGGTCGTGCTCGCGGGCCCGACCTGCGACGGTGACGACGTGCTCTACCGCCGCACCCCCGTCGCGCTCCCGCTGGATCTCGCCGCCGGGGACGTGGTCGACCTGCTGCACGCGGGGGCCTACACCGCCAGCTACTCGAGCATCGGGTTCAACGGGTTCGGACCGCTTGCCGTGCATGTTGTTGAGTAGCGCGATGCGCACCTCCCCGCCAGAACCCTCCGGACGCCACGTGCTCGCCGAGCTGCGCGGCGTCGACCCCGCGCTGCTCGACGACGCCGCGGGCCTCGTCCACGCCCTGCGCACCTCGCTGCTGGGTGCCGGCGCGGACGTCCGGCAGATGGCGGTCGAGGCGTTCACCCCGCAGGGGGTCACGGTGGTCGCGCTGCTCGCCGAGTCGCACGCCTCGCTGCACAGCTGGCCGGAGCACGGCACCGCACTGGTGGACGTGTTCACCTGCGGCGACGCCGCAGACCCGGAACTCGCCGTGCGCACGCTCGCCCGCACCCTGGGCGCACCCGGTCTGGTCTCGCGGGTGGTCTCCCGCGGCGGCACCGAGGTCGTCGAGGCGCTGTCGGCAGGCGTGACCCGCACCTGGGCCGTCGCGGGCGTCCGGGCGCGGGTGCGGACCGCCTGGCAGGAGGTGCTGATCGCGGACACCGCGCAGGGCGTCACCCTCTTCTGCGACGACGAGCGGCAGAGCGCCGAGCACACCCAGCTCACCTATCACGAGGCACTGTTCGTGCCTGCCGCGCTGCTGGCCGACCGTCGCGAGCGGGTCCTGGTGGTCGGCTCCAGCGAGGGGGTGGTGAGCGAGCTCGCGGTGGCGTGCGGTGCCCGCGCGGTGGACCACGTCGACCTGGACGAGGAGTGCGTGCGACTCTGCGCCGAGCACCTCCCGTACGGCTACTCGCCCGCGGAGCTGGCCGCCGCGGAGCGGGGGAGCGGTCCGGTCCGGATGCACTTCGCGGACGGGCTGGCGTTCGTGGCGGAGGCGACCGAGCAGTGGGACGTGATCGTCGTCGACCTGCCGGACGAGCGGCCCGACGATCCGTCGGCCCAGCTCAACCGGTTGTACTCCGAGGACTTCCTGACGGACTGCGCGCGTCGGCTGCGTCCTGGTGGGGTGGTCGTGGCGCAGGCGGGCAGCCCGGCGGTCTGGCGGGACGGGACCCTGCGCGCGGCCTGGGCGCGGTTCTCCGCGGTGTTCGCGCAGACGGTGTACGCGGGGTGTCCGGAGCACGAGTGGGCGTTCCTGTGTGGACTCACGCGGCCGATCGCCGACCCCGGCGGCGTGGCCGCGACGCGGCTGGCCGAGCTCCCGTACACACCGGCCACCCTGGACGCGGACGACCTGCGCGCCCGCACCGTCGCGCCCTCGACCCTGCGTTCTCCTCGGAGCTCGTCGACGGCGTGCTGACCTACTCTCCACGCTCGGTGGTGATCCTCGAGGCACGAGCGGACCCGGCGACCGAGAGATCGGGACAGCAGCTGCGGCGCAGCCTCCACCGGTGAGCTACACCGCGTCCCGCACGGCACCCGTGATCACGTCGAGGCAGCGCTCGAGGGGATCGACCGTATCCACCACGACGTGCGGTTCGTCCCAGGGCTCCCAGCGCTCGCGCATGCGGAGCACGTGCTCCCAGGAGACCGTGTCCGGCCACACGGAGATGGCCATCCGCATCGAGCACGACGCTCACGCCGAGGCGCAGCTGCTCGGTCAGCGCCGCCGTCTGCAGGTGGTAGGCGAGTGGAACCGCGTTGTCGGAGCGGACGAGCCCGAACGGCGTCAGCGCACCCAGCTGCCAGTCGAGCGAGCAGCCCGCGGCACCGAGCCGCGTCGTCAGTGCCTCGGCGAGCGTGCTCTTGCCGGAGCCCGGCAACCCGGTCACCACGAGGGCGAACGGTGTGTCGCCATCCGGCTCGCGGCGCGACTCGACCTTCTCGTAGGCCCGTGCTGCGACGTCGCCGATCCTCGCCTGCACCTGCGCGCGGACCGACGTGATGTCCGGGAAGTCCGAGCCGGCCGACGCGAGCGCGAAGCCCGCCACCAGGTGCTCGCAGCCGATCCGGGAGGCGCCGGCCCGCAGCGCCTCCTGGTTGGCCGCGGCGCGCAGTAGCGCGATGTCGACTGCGGTCTCGGCCTGCGCGACCGGACCGAGCTCGGCGAGGAGATCCGAGCCCGGGCCGGGTGGCGTCGCCGCGATCTCGCGAACCAGATCACCGGCCCGGACGGGGGCGGATGCCGAGGCGAGGGCGTCCAGCACGGTCCGGGCGGCCGGGCTCACCGACAGTTCCAGCACGGTACCTCTCACAGGTCGACGGTCATGTGGATCGGGTGGAGACCCCGACCGGTGCGCTGGTGCAGCAGGGGAGACCGGCGTTGCCGTGGCGCTCGAGGAGCCGTCCGAAGCGGCTGGTGGCGGGCCCGTTCGACCTCGGCTGAGCGTTCACGAGCTGTCCCGTCCCGAGGTGTGCGCCGCGCCCCTGAAGAAGGGCCGGTCCTCGTCTCCGTCATGAGGTGGACTGGCCGGGCGCAGGGCCCGTGGAGTCCCGGATGACGAGCGGTGCGGGCAGCAGGGTGGCGTCCACCAGGGCTCGCCGCTGGTCCAGTGCGTCTCGGAGCATGCCCCATGCGCGCCTGCCCAGCTCGCCCCGCGGGCTGGTCGCGGTGGTCAGGCTCGGGTGGACGTGGCGGCCGATGACGATGTCGTCGAAGCCGGTGACCGAGATGTCGTCCGGCACGCTCACGCCGCGGACGCGCAGCTTCGACACCGCGCCGATGGCGCTCAGGTCGTTGAAGCACACGATGGCGGTGGGCTCGTGGCTCAGTGCCTCGTCGGACGCCTCGTAGCTGGTCTCGATCGTGCCGTCCGACTCGACTCGAACGACCTCGAGATCGAGAACCCGGCGACTGGTCTCGACACCCCTCCAGCGTTCACGGTCCTGCCACGCGAGGCTGGAACCGGAGAGGTAGACGATCCGGCGGTGGCCGAGTCGGCTCAGGTGGGCGCAGAGCTCGAGGGTCGCCGTGAAGCTGTCGACGCCGACCATCGGCAGGTCGAGGCCGAGCTCGATGCGGTTGACGAGGACGACCGGCGTCGGCTGCCGCGACAGTTCGCGCAGTTCGGCCGGTGCGATCCGGGACGAGAGGAGGACCAGACCGTCGACGTGCCCCATCAGGTCCCACGCGGTGGCGAACTCGTTCTGCGGGCTGCCGTCATGATCGGCGACGAGGCTGCGGAATCCCTCGAGCGCCGACTCCGCGTGGAGGCTCTTCACGATGTCCTGGAAGTAGGAGTTCCCCACGTCCGGCATGAGGACACCGATGTTGCGCAACGTTCCGAGGGCGAGGCCGCGCGCCGCCTCACTCGGACGATAGGAGAGCTGCTCGGCGACCTGGCGCACCTTGGCGGCCAAGTCGGGGTTCACCGTGGCGACCCCGCTCATGACCCGGGACACGGTCGCGGTGGAGACGCCGGCCGCCTCTGCGACCGTCCGGATGGTCGCCCGGCGCGAGCCGAGGTCTCCGTTCGCCACCGACCGCCTCCGCCCGTCGCCCGTCCGCTGTGCCGATCCGACATCGTAGGTGGTGTCGTTCACGGGGGTCATCCCTGCGCCCGTCCCGCTCGCAGCGACCCCGAGCGCGCGGCCGACCCCGGACGCGTCAGGAGCGATCAGGCCCCCGGGGTCCGGGGTCTGCTCACGTGATCGCGTACCCGCCGTCGACGGGGAGCACGGTGCCCGTCATGTAACGCGCGGCGTCCGAGGCCAGGAAGGCCACGACGTCGGCGATGTCCTCTCCGTCCGCCAACCTGCCGAGCGGGATCCGTTGGAGGACCCTGTCCCGGAACTCCGGCTGGTCCAGCATCACCTCGGTCATCGGGGTCCGGACGTAGCCCGGCGCCACCGCGTTGACCCGGATGCCGAGCGGACCCAGCTCCACGGCGAGGCCCTTGGTCAGCTGCACGAGGCCCGCCTTGGTCGCGCCGTAGGGCACGATGCCGGCGACGGCGCGGTCGGCGGACAGCGACACGATGTTCACGATCGCCCCGCGTGCCGCGGCGAGTGCTTTGGTCGCCGCCTGCGTCAGCCGGTAGGCCGCCGTGAGGTTGACCGCGACGAGGCGCTCCCAGTCCTCCGGGTCGATGTCGACCGCGGCGGTGCGGACCTGGATGCCCGCGGCGTTGACCAGAATGTCCACCGAACCGGCCGCGGCGACGGCCCGGTCGACGATCCGGGTGGGTGATTCCGGGTCGGTCAGGTCTTCGACGACGGCGATGCCACCGATCTCCTCGGCCACGGCCTCCGCCCGGTCGCTCGCGTCCACCACGACGACCGTCGCGCCTTGGCGGGCGAGCACCCCGGCGATCGCGGAGCCGATGCCCCCGGATCCTCCGGTGACCACTGCGGTGCGGCCGGTCTGCGGTGCTGTCGCGGTGTCGCTCGACCTCATCGTCTCTGCCTTCCTCGGTGTGCATCGGGGGCGTCGGGAGCCGCGCTCAGTAACCGCGTACCAGGCCGCGAGGGCGCCCTTGTCATGCTGCAAACGCAAGCTATACCCTCGTCCAGACGTGAGCAAGTAATCGGTTACTCAGGAGCGTGCCAATGTCGGCGATCGTCGTCCCCGCCTCCGACGGGACCCTCTCCACGCTCGAGTTCGGGCGACCCGCGGAGCTGGCCGTCCGGAGCACCCCGCCCGTCAGTCGCGTCGCCTACGCGGCCGCCCACGTCGTGGCGAACCCGCTGCGCGCCTGCGCCGCAGGCGGCCCCGACCAGATCGACTGGGACGCGACCCTGCGGTTGCGCCACCGGCTCTGGGATCTGGGCCTCGGCGTCGCCGAGGTCATGGACACCTCGCAACGGGGCATGGGCCTCGACTGGCCGAGCGCCCGCGAGCTCGCGCGCCGTTGCGTGGCCGAGGCCGCCCCGCGGGGTGCCGCGGTCGTCGTCGGCATCGCGACCGACCAGCTGCCCGCCGGGCAGGACGTCGAGCTCGCTGCGGTCCGGGACGCGTACCTCGAGCAGCTGGCGGAGATCGAGGAGGCGGGCGGCGAGGTCGTCATGATGGCCAGCAGGCACCTCGTGCGCGCCGCCCGCTCGGTCGAGGACTACCTCACGGTCTACGACGCGGTCCTGTCCGCGGCCCGCCGCCCGGTCGTCCTGCACTGGCTGGGCGAGGTCTTCGATCCCGCGCTGGCCGGCTACTGGGGCCACTCCGAGCCGGAGAAGGCGGTGACCGTGGTGGCGGACCTGATCGCCGCCCACGCCGACTCCGTGCGCGGGATCAAGATGTCGCTGCTCGACGCGGACCTCGAGCTGGAGCTGCGGGGCAGGCTGCCCGCGGGCGTGCACCTGTTCACCGGGGACGACTTCCACTACACCGACCTGATCGCCGGCGACGGCTCCCACCACAGCGACGCGCTGCTCGGCGCCTTCGCCGTGATCGCGCCGTTCGCGTCCGCCGCGTTCGGCCTGCTCGACGAGGGCGACGTCGCGGGCTTCCGGGACGTCCTGGGACCCACCGAGCCGCTCTCCCGCCTGGTCTTCCAGGCGCCCACCCGGTACTACAAGGTCGGCGTGGCCTGGCTGGCGTACCTCGACGGCGCGCAGGACCACTTCCGGATGATCGGCGGCTTCGAGACCGGGCGCAGCCTCGGGCACCTCGGCGAGCTCGTCCGGGAGGCCGCGGCGATCGGCCTGTTCACCGACCCGGAGCGGACCGCCGCGCGCGCCGCCGCCTACTTCGCGGCCCACGGGATCGGCTGACGATGGACCTCGCTCGTTGCAGCCTCAACTCGGTCACCGTCAGGGCGGCGTCCTTCGACGAGCTCGTCATGCTCGCCGAGCGGCACGGCTTCGGCGGGGTCGGGCTCTGGCGGGACAGCTTCGCCGACGTCGGCGTCGAGGCCGCGGCTCGCCGGGTGCGGGCGGCGGGGCTGCGGGTGACCAGCGTCTGTCGCGGCGGGATGTTCCCGCAGCGCGACGAGGCGGGTCGGCGCGCCGCGCACGACGACAACCGCCGCGCCGTCGACGAGACCCGCGAGCTCGGGGGCGACTGCCTCGTCCTGGTGTGTGGCGCGGCGACCGGGCGCGACCTCGCCGCTGCCCGCGCGCAGATCGAAGACGGGATCGCCGAGCTCCTCCCGCACGCCGGGGCGGCCGGAGTGCCCCTCGCCGTCGAGCCCATGCACCCCATGATGATCGCGGACCGGTCCGCGATCACTTCGCTCGCAGAGGCCAACGACCTCGTCGAGCGCCTCGCGAGCCCGTGGCTCGGGCTGGCCCTGGACAGCTACCACCTCTGGTGGGACGCCGCGCTCGCCGCCGAGCTGGCCCGCGCAGCAGGCCGCATGCTCTCCGTGCAGCTCTCGGACTGGGTCCTCCCCATCCGCGGCCTGCTCAGCAGCCGCGGTATGCCGGGGGAGGGCTGTATCGACCTCGAGGCGTTCGTGGCGGCCACGCGCCGGGCGGGATACGCCGGTCTCGTCGAGGTCGAGGTGCTGAGCGAGCGCTGGTGGGGCGTGGCTCCCGCCGACGGGGCCCGCGCCGCGGCCGCCGCGTTGAGCGCCGTCCCGGACAGCGCCGTCCCGGACAGCGCCGCCCTCCTGCACTGACCACCACCCCGGGCGACAGCCCACTCGACGTCCCTCGAAGGAGAACACGTCATGCACACCCCTGAGATCCTCACGGCCCGTCGTGCGGCCGACCTGATCGCCGACGGGGACGTCGTCACTGTCAGCTCGTCGTCCGGCCTGGGCTGTCCGGACGCCGTCCTCGCCGGCATCGGCGAGCGGTTCGCCGAGACCGCGTCCCCGCGCGGGCTCACCACGCTGCATCCGATCGCGGCGGGCGACATGTCCGGCATCAAGGGCATCGACCACATCGCCAGGCCGGGGCTGCTGTCGCGGATCGTCGCGGGCTCCTACCCCTCCGGCCCGTCGCGGGCCGAGCCGCCGCTGGTCTGGCAGATGATCGAGAACGGCGAGGTGGAGGCCTACAACTTCCCCTCCGGCGTGGTCTACCAGATGCACCGGGCCGCGGCCGCCCGCCAGCCGGGCGTGTTCACCAAGGTCGGTCTGGAGTCCTTCGTGGACCCGCGCGAGACCGCCGGGCGGATGAACGACGCCACGCCGGAGGCCTACGTCCGCCACACCATGCTCGACGGCGAGGAGTGGCTGTACTTCCAGGCGATCGTCCCGAACGTCGCGATCATCCGCGGGACGACCGCGGACGAACACGGCAACCTCACCTTCGAGGACGAGGCCTCGCCGCTGGGCGCCCTGGACCTCGCCTACGCCGCCCACAACAACGGCGGGATCGTGATCGCGCAGGTCAAGCGGATCGCCGAGGCCGGCAGCCTGTCCCCGCAGGCCGTCCGGGTCCCCGGCATCCTCGTCGACGCGCTCGTCGTGGCGCCGGACCAGATGCAGACCACCCAGACCCGCTACGAACCCGCGATCTCCGGGCAGCTGCGCCGTCCGCTGTCCACGCTGGACCCCGTGCCGTTCTCGCTGGAGAAGGTCACGGCCCGCCGCGCGGCCCAGGAGCTGCACTCCGGCGAGATCGTGAACCTCGGGTTCGGCGTGTCCGCGCTGGTCCCGCACGTGCTCGTCGAGGAGGGGCTGGCCGGATCGGTCAGCTGGGTGATCGAGCAGGGCGCCGTCGGCGGCGTCCCGCTGCTGGACTTCGTGTTCGGCGTCGCCCAGAACCCCGACGCGATCATGCCCAGCATCGACCAGTTCACCCTGCTGCAGGGCGGCGGCTTCCACCGCGCCATGCTCTCCTTCCTGGAGATCGACGAGCACGGCTCGGTGAACGTGCACCACCTGCCCACGCGCAGGCACGTCACGGCGGGCGTCGGCGGCTTCGCCGACATCGTCTCCTCCGCGCCCGAGATCGTCTTCATCGGGTCGTTCACCGCGGGACACCGCGACATCGCCATCACGCCCGAGGGCCTGGACATCCGCGAGGACGGCGCGCACACCAAGTTCGTCAAGTCGGTGTCCTCGCCGACGTTCTCCGGACGGCGCGCGCTGGCCAACGGCCAGAAGGTCACCTACGTCACCGAGCGGGCCGTGCTGGAGCTTCGTCCCGAGGGACTCACCGTGGTCGAGCTCGCGCCCGGTGTCGACCTCGAGCAGGACGTCCTGGCCCGCTCGGAGTTCCCGTTGCAGGTCAGCGAGGACGTCCGCACCATGTCCGCGGAGCTGTTCCGGCCCGAGCGGACCGGGCTGACCCTCGCCCCCGCGGCGCCGCACCCGCGCATCGCCGCCCTGACCACCCCGGCGGCCGCCGAATGACCGAGCCTGCCCGGCCCGCGCCGCTCGCCGAGGAGTCGTCGACAGTGAGCGCGCGGTCCACGGTCATGCTGAACAACGGGGTGGAGATGCCGCTCGTCGGGTTCGGCGTCTATCGGATCGGTGACGCCGAGACCGCGGACCTGCTCGGGGAGGCTCTCGCCGCGGGGTACCGGCGGGTGGACACCGCGGCGTTCTACGGCAACGAGGCCGGCGTCGGCGCCGCCGTCACAGGCTCCGGGATCCCCCGCGACGAGCTGTTCGTGACCACCAAGCTCGCCAATCCCGACCAGGGTCGGGCGGGCGCCCTCGCCGCGGTGGACCGCAGTCTCGACCTGCTCGGCCTCGACCACGTGGACCTGTACATGATCCACTGGCCGATCCCGGCGCAGGGCCGCTACGTGGAGACCTGGCAGGCCCTCGAGGAGATCCGCGCGAGCGGCCGGGCGCGAGCGATCGGCGTGTCGAACTTCGAGCCCGAGCACCTCGACGCGCTGCGGGCGGCGGAGGGGGTCGTCCCGGCGGTCAACCAGATCGAGCTGCACCCGGGGTTCCAGCAGGCGCCGCTGCGGGCCTACCACGCGGCGCACGGGATCGTGACCGAGGCCTGGAGCCCGCTGGCCCGCGGCGCGCTGCTGGAGCACCCGGCGCTGACCGAGCTGGCGCGGCGGCGCGGGCGCAGCGTGGCGCAGGTCGTGCTGCGCTGGCACCTGCAGCTGGGCAACGCGGTGATCCCCAAGTCCGCCACCCCGGCCCGGATCCGGGCGAACCTCGATCTCTTCGACTTCAGCCTGTCCGAGGCGGAGATGGCGGAGATCGCCGCGCTCGACGGCGCGGGCCGCAACGGCCCCGACCCGGCCACCCACGAGTAGGCCGGGTCGGGTCGAGGCGGGTCAGGCCGGTCGGCGCAGGCTGATCCAGCGGGTCTCGGTGAACAGGCGCAGGTTGGCCTGTCCACCGAACCGCTCGCCCGCGCCCGAGGCGCCGAGCCCGCCGAAGGGCAGGTGCGTCTCGTTGAGCGCGGTCATGTCGTTCACGTGGACCATCCCGGCGCGCAGCAGGCGGGCGACCGCCCAGCCGCGATCCACGTCCCGGGTGAACACGGAGGCGGACAGGCCGTACTCGGTCCGGTTCGCCAGCCGGACGGCGTCCTCCTCGTCGGCCGCGACGGTCACTGCGGCGACCGGGGCGAAGGTCTCCTCGTCGAACAGCGGCATGCCCGGCCGCACGCCGGTCACCACGGTCGGCGGCAGGTAGCGCCCCTCCCGGGTGCCGCCCAGGCGCAGGACGGCACCCGCGGCGACGGTGTCGGCGACCAGCTGCTCCGCCCGCGCGGCCTGCCGCTCGCTGATCAGCGGGCCGAGGTCGACGTCCTCGGTCGTGGGGTCGCCGACCCGCAGCCCGCCCGCGTGCGCGAGCAGCCGCTCGACGTAGACGTCCGCAACCTCCCGGACCACGATGTGGCGGCCCGTCGCGATGCAGACCTGACCCTGGTGGACGAACGTGCCGCCCGCCGCGAGCGCAACGGCCTCGTCGAGGTCGGCGTCCGCGAGCACGAGGGCCGGGTTGTTGCCGCCCAGCTCCAGCGCCGTCTTCTTGAGCGTGGCCGCGGCCACCCGGGCCACCTCGTGTCCGACCGCGCTCGAGCCGGTGAAGTGGATCATGTCGACGTCTGGGTGCGCGACGAGCGCCGGGCCCGGCTCGTGGCCGGGCAGTACGGCGACCAGCCCGGCGGGCAGACCCGCGTCGACCAGGGCGTCCGCCCAGGCCAGACCGCCCGAGCGCGGGGTCTCCGGGGCCGGCTTGACCAGTACGGCGTTGCCCAGCGCGAGGGCCGGGGCCGTGATCCGCAGGCCCAGGTGCATCGGGAAGTTCCAGCCGGTGATCAGGCCGACGACGCCCACCGGGATCCGCTCGACCAGGTTGGTGCGGCCGACCACCGCCGAGGGGAACAGCTCCGCCTCGGCGGCCATGGCCAGCGCGCCGGCGGAGTGCAGCTCCTCGATGCTCTCCGCCACCTCGGCCTCGGCCTTGCCGCGGACGCTGCCGGTCTCGGTCATCACCAGCTCGACGAGCTCGCCGCGCCGGTCCTCCAGCGCGGCCGCGGCCCGGCGCAGCACTGCACGGCGCTCGGGTGCGGGGACCGCCGCCCACTCCCGCTGGGCGGTGCGGGCGGCGGCGACCGCCGCGTCGACCTCGGCGACGGTGGCGTCGGCGGCGGTGGTGTCGGCGGGTACGGACAGGGTCATCTCGCTCCTCGGGACTGGTCAGGCGGGACGGGGGAGCAGCGCGCGGCTGATGATCAGCCGCTGCATCTCGCTGGTGCCCTCGTAGATGCGGGTGATGCGGGCGTCGCGGTAGAGGCGCTCGACCTCGTAGCCGCGGATGAAGCCGGACCCGCCGAAGGTCTGCACGGCGGTGTCGGCGTGGCGGACCGCACCCTCGGACGCGGTGAGCTTGGCCATCGAGCACAGCACCCCGGCGTCGGGCGCGCCCGCGGCGAGCGCGCGGGCGGCCTCGGCGCACAGGGCGGTGGCGGCGCGCAGCTCGGTGGCGACCGTCGCGAGCGGGAAGGAGATCGCCTGGTTGACCCCGATCGGGGCGCCGAACTGGCTGCGGTCCCCGGCCTGGGTCACGGCGGCCGCGAGGGCGGCCCGGCTGATGCCCAGCGCCAGCCCGGCGATGCCGAGCCGCCCCTTGGCCAGCACCTCCATCATGTAGCCGAACGCCTTTCCCTCCTCGCCCAGCAGGGCGTCGGCGGGCAGGCGGACCTCGTCGAACACCAGCCCGCCGACCTGGCTGGCCCGCTGGCCCATCTTGTGCTCGTGGTAGGCGCGGGTCACCCCGGCCTGGTCGAGGTCCACGACGAAGACCGAGATCCCGCCGCGCTTGCCCTTCTCCGGGTCGGTCACCGCCAGCACCAGCGCGAAGTCGGCGACCGGGGCGTTGTGGATGTAGATCTTCTCGCCGGACAGCAGCCAGTCGTCGCCGTCGCGGACCGCGCGGGTGGCGATGCTGCCGAGGTCGGAGCCGGACCCCGCCTCGGTGAGCGCATAGGCGCAGGTGCGGTCGTAGGCGAGCAGCGGGCGCAGGTAGCGCTCGTGCTGCTCGTCGGTCCCGAACGCGGCCAGCAGCGACCCGACGAGCTCGACGAGCCCGCACTGGTCGGCCACCGAGGCGTAGCCGTAGGACAGCGCCTCCATCACGAACAGGTAGTCCAGCGGGCTCGCGCCGGTGCCGCCGAGCGCCTCCGGCACGGTCATGCCGAAGATGCCGATCTTGGCCAGCTCCGCGTAGACCTCGCGGGGGAAGCGCTCGGTCTCGTCGAGCTCGGCGGCGATCGGTCGGATCTGCTCGTCGACGAACTCCTGGACGACGGTGCGCTCGTCCGCACCGAGCAGGTCGGACGGGACGACGCTGCGGCGCAGGTCCAGTGTGGGCATGGGTGGTCCTCCTCGGGTGGTGGATCGGTCGCGGGTGGCGACGGCGTGGGTCGGATCCTCGGGCTCCGCGCCCGGCGTCGGTGCGGTCGGCACGGTCCTCGCTCTCGCTCTAGAAAACGCTTTCTACTCGACCGTCCCGCTCCCGTCAATCAACAGCTCGGTGCTAGTCTCCGCCTCAGAAATCGGTTGCTCATCGGGGAGGTGCGGACATGCGTGGTGTCGTGGTCGGTCGGGGGACCTCGCGACCGAGGAGATGCCGCCGCCTTCGCCGCGGGCAGGCACCCCCTCGCCGACGGCCGGCCGGCGCCACCGACGCTAGGCTCACGGCGGAGCGGGTCCGGTGACCCGCGGCCTGGCCGGGCCGAGAGGGGACAGCGGGGTGGCGGGCAAGGACGGGCCGCGGCGCAGGACACCGCGCAGCGGCCGGGTGACGATCGACCAGGTGGCCGCGGCCGCGGGCGTGTCCATCGCGACGGTCTCCCGGGCGATCGCGGGCAGGCCGGTCCGCCAGGACCTGGCCGAGCGCGCTCTCGCCGCGGCCCGCGAGCTGGGCTACCAGCCGAACCGGGCGGCCCAGGCGATCGCCTCGGGCGCCTACCAGACCAT
The DNA here is from genome assembly GCF_021728735.1 of Pseudonocardia sp. WMMC193. Classification (NCBI taxonomy): domain Bacteria; kingdom Bacillati; phylum Actinomycetota; class Actinomycetes; order Pseudonocardiales; family Pseudonocardiaceae; genus Pseudonocardia; species Pseudonocardia sp. WMMC193. The sequence continues at coordinate 1,275,473 of NZ_JAKKDO010000003.1, forward strand.
CGGCGTGGTCGTGCCGGACCTGGAGAACCCCTACTTCGGCGGGGTGCTGAAGCGGATCACGCTGAGCGCCGCGGGCAACGGCTACCGCACGGTGGTCGCCGACGCCAACGACGTGCCCGACCAGGAGCTGGCGCTGTGCCGCGGGCTCCTGCAGCAGTCCGACGGGCTGGTGGTGGTGTCGCCGCGGATGTCCGACACCGACCTGCGCACGCTCTCGGAGGTCGCGCCGAACACGGTGCTGGTCAACCGGCAGACCCCCGGCATCGCGCTCGCCGCGGTGTCCGTGGACGCGTTCGGCGCCATGCTCACCATGTGCGGGCACCTGCTGGAGCTGGGACACCGGGAGGTCGTCTACCTCGCGGGGCCGCCAGCCGCCTGGCAGGAGCGGGAGCGGTGGCGGGCGCTGCGGCAGGCCGCGGCCTTCGGGCTCGTCGCCCACACCGTGCCCGCGGGCTCCGCGATCGCGGACGGGCACCGGGTCGCCGAGCAGGCCCTGGCGACGGGCGCGACGGCGCTGCTCGGCTTCAACGACCTGGTGGCGATCGGAGCCCTGCACCGGCTCACCGAGCTGGGGGTGGACGTCCCGGGTCGGGTGTCGGTCACCGGCGCGGACGACATCCCGTTCGCGGAGTGCGTCCGGCCGGGGCTGACCACCACGGCGGCGCCGCGCGCAGAGCTGGCCGACGCGACGTGGGCCTCGCTGCAGGCGGCGATGCACGGGGAGCCCCCCGCCGCCGCCGAGCTGCCCGAACCGGTCCTCGTCGTGCGTGGCTCGACGGGACCGGCCCGGGGCTGAGCGGTCGATGCTCGCGACTCAGTGCTCGTGCACCAGCACACCGCGCAGGTTGATCCCGGCGTGCATGTCCTCGTAGGCCTGGTTGATCTCGTCCAGCCGGTACCGGCGGGTGATGAGCTCGTCGAGCTTGAGTCGGCCGCTGCGGTAGTAGCCGAGCAGCGCGGGGATGTCGTGCGTGGGGTTGCAGTTGCCGAACAGCAGCCCACGCACCGTCTTCGCGTAGACGACGAGCTCGAGCGGACTGATCGGGATGCCGGGCGCGTTCTGCCCGATGGAGGCGACGGCCACGGTGCCGCGCTTGCGGACCGCGCCGAACACCTCCGCGATGAGCTCGCCGGTGACGACCCCGACGGTGACGACTGCGGCGTCCGCACCCTGCCCGTTCGTCACCGACCGCACGAACGGCATGGCCTCGGCCACCGACGCGAAGGCGTGGGTCGCGCCCAGGGTCAGCGCCTGCTCTCGCTTGAACGCCACCGGGTCGACGGCCACGACGTACGCGGCGCCCGCGTGTGCTGCGCCCTGGACGGCGTTGATGCCGACCCCGCCGACGCCCACGACCAGCGCGGTGTCCCGCGGCCGCACCCCCGCGGCGTTCACCGCCCCACCCCATCCCGTCCCCACACCGCAGGAGACGAGGCAGGCGACGTCGAACGGAAGGTCGTCGTCGATCTTGACCGCCTGCGCCTCGTCCGTGACGAGACGGTCGGCGAACGTGCCGAGCCGCTGCATCGCGCCGATGCCCTGGCCGTCCGTGGTGGTGAACCGGGCCGAGCCGTCGAGCGCCATGCCGGTCTCCATGCCGGCGCCGGTGTCACAGATGTACTGCATCCCCTGTGCGCACCAGGTGCAGATTCCGCACGCCGGGAGGTAGGCGGTGGCCACGTGGTCACCGACCTTCAACCGCTGCACCGCGCTGCCGACGGCCTCCACGATCCCGGCACCCTCGTGGCCGCCGACGAGCGGCAGCGCATTGGGGATGTCGCCGGTGACGAGATGGTCGTCGGAGTGGCACAGCCCCGACGCCATCACCTTGATCCGGACCTCCGTGGGCCCCGGGTCCCGTAGCGTCATCCGCTCGACCGACCACTTGGCGCCCACCTCTCGGATGATCGCGCCGTTCACCTCGACGGACATGACTCTCCTTACTTGACGACGGTCAGTCTGCTGCGGTCGAGTGTCGCCGCGACCGCGACGATCACGACAACGCCGTAGACGATCTGCTGGTAGTCGGGGTCGATGCCGGCGACGGCGCCGCCGACGCGCAGGACGGTGACGATCAGGGCGCCGACCAACACCCGCCAGGGCCCGCCGATGCCGCCGGTGATCGCACATCCGCCGACGACGGCGGCGGCGATCGCGGGCAACAGCAGTGAGTCGCCCAGCTGTGCCGCGGCGCTCTGCTGCTGTGCGGTGAGCACCAGGCCGGCGAGCCCGGCGAACAGGCCGGACAACGCGAAGGCTCCGACCCGCACCCGGCGCGCTCGGACGCCTGCCATGAGCGCCGCCCGCTCGCCGAGGCCGACCTGATGGAAGACCCGACCGCGAGGCAGGTAGCGCAGCGCCAGCCCGATCTCCGCGACCAGGGCCACGGACAGCACCACGGACGAGGAGACGGCGCCGACTCCGAGGTCGGTGAGCCAGGACAGCGCCGAGAAGTTCTCGTCGACGTAGATCGTCGACGCGCCGGACAGGACGAGCGCGACCGCTCCCCAGAAGCCCAGCGCGCCCAGCGTCACGACGAACGACGGCACCTGTCCGTAGGCGGCGAGGATGCCACTCAGCATGCCCGCCGCGGTCAGCGCCCCGAGCGTCACGATCACCGCGAGCGGCCCGAGGCCGGGCAGCAGAAGGGCGACCAGGACCGTTCCGAGGGAGGCCAGTGCCGCCGAGGAGAGGTCGATCCCGCCGGTCAGCACCACGAACATCTGACCGAGGCCGAGCAGCAGGATCGGTACCGCCTGGTTGGCAACGACCAGCATGCTGTGTCCGGAGACGAAGGCGGGCTCCGCGATCGTCACCAGGGCGACCAGGAGCACCAGCACGGCGAACGGGCCGAGCGTGCGCACCAGCGGCCCGACGACGGGCCTGGTCCGTGGCTCACGAGGCAGCCGCCGCGGGGCGGGAGCCGAAAGCGTCGTGCTCGATCGATTCATCGCGTCCTCACATCATCGTCTCGAGCAGCTGCAGCGGGGTGGGCGTGCCGGGGTGCTCCGCCCCGTCCCCGAACTCGCCGGTGACGGACCCGTCACGCAAGGAGACGATCCGGTGGCTGAGCCCGATCGCCTCGTCGAGGGTGTCGGCGAGCAGCAGGATCGCGGTGCCCTCGGCGCAGAGTTCGCGGAACAACCGGTACAAGTCCTCCTTCGCGCCGATGTCCAGGCCGCGCGTGGGGTGGTCGAGAACCAGGAGCCGCGGCGCGCCCGCCTGCAGCCACCGGGCGATCGCCGCCTTCTGCTGGTTCCCGCCCGAGAGCCGGGCGATGTCGGTGTCCGGATCCGGGGGCCGGATGGCGAGCCGTTCGATCCAGCGGCGGGCGATGGCGGCCCGCCTCGCCGCTGTGCTGATCCCGGTGCTGGTCGCGCTGCGCGGGTGGACCAGGGTGATGTTCTCGGCGACGCTCGCCCCGGCGATCATGCCCTCGGTCCGCCGCTCGGCGGGCACGTACGCCACGCCCGAACGCACCGCGGCGGCCGGGGAGCGCGGCCGCACGGCGGCGCCGCCGAGCCGGATCTCACCGGACCGGACCGGCACCGCCCCGAACACCGCTCGGGCCAGCTCCTCGCGGCCCGAGCCCGCCACCCCGACCAGCCCCAGGATCTCGCCCGGGTGCACCGTCAACGACACACCGTGCACGGCACCGCGCACGTGCAGGTCGGCCAGCTCGAGTACCGGCGTGCCGGAGCGGTCGACGACGCCTGCGCGGTCCGCGTCGTAGAACCCGCCCGCGCTCTCCCGGCCGATCATCAGCCGGTACAGCTCGTCCTCGGTGGCCGCCGCGGCCACCCGCTCGCCGACGATCTCGCCGTCGCGCAGCACGTAGACCCGGTCGGAGAAGCGCAGAACCTCGTCCAGTCGGTGCGACACGAAGATCACCGAGCCGAGTGCGCGCAGCGCGGTGATCCGCTCGTGCAGGATCCCGACGTCCTCCTGCTCGAGGACCGAGGTCGGCTCGTCGAGGACGACCAGCGGTGGGCGGTCCCCGTGCCCGGTCGCCACGGCGCGGGCGATCTCGACCATCTGCCGCTCGGCGAACGTGAGGTCCGAGGTCACGGCGGCCGGGTCGACCTGGGAGGCCACCGTCCGCAGCGCCGCCGCGGCGCGTTCCTCGAGCCGGCGGCGGCGGACCAGACCGCCGCGCACCGCATCGCCTTCCCGGCCGAGCAGCAGGTTCTCGGCCACCCGCAGGTTGGGCACCAGCGACTGCTCCTGGTGCACCACGCCGATTCCGTGCCGGGCGGCGACCGTGGGGTCGGTCAGCCGGACGGGCTCGCCCGCCAGCAGGATCTCGCCCTCGTCCGGCCCGTGGTTGCCGGCGAGCAGCTTGAGCAGGGTCGACTTGCCGGCGCCGTTCTCGCCGATGAGACCGACGACCTCGTGGTGATGCACGGTCAGCGACACGTCCTTCAAGGCGGCGTGCCCGCCGAACCGCTTGGTCACGTGGCGCAGCTGCAGCAGCGGTGTGCTCATTTGACCACCCGCAACCGGTCGCGGGCCGGCCACGCGGTGGCGATCACCGCGACGACGAGGATCACGCCCTGCGCCGCCTGCTGCAGGTAGGGGCTCGCGCCCGAGAGCAACAAGCCGTTGCCGAGCACCGTCAGCAGCAGGACACCGACGACCGTGTGCACGGGCCCGCCGCGTCCACCGGAGAGCAGGGTGCCGCCCAGCACGACGGCCGACAGGGTGAGGAAGAGGTTCCCGGTACCGACCCCGACGTCGCCGACGCCGAGTCGGATCGTGGCGAGGACACCGCCCAGGCCGGAGGCCAGCCCGGCCAGCACGAACACCGCGATCCGGAAGCGCGCCACGCGGATGCCGGCGAGCCGGGCGATCTGCTCGTCGCCCCCGATCGCGTAGGCGTAGCGGCCGAGGCGAGTGGACCGACACAGCAGAACGGTGACGGCCACGGCGGCGAGCGCGATCAGGACGACGATGGGCAACCCGGCCCAGCGTCCGCCGGCCCAGGAACGGAAACCCTCGTCGAGGAGCTGCGGGGTGGTCGTGCCGAACAGCACCGTCGCGATGCCCAGACCCACGAACCAGGTGCCGAGCGTGACCATGAACGACGGCACCCGAACCTTGGCGTGCACCAGGCCGTTGACCAGCCCGAACGCAGCTCCGACGGCGAGCCCGGCGATCAGGGCGCCCCAGCCCAGGTCAGTGCCGTTGACCGAGTTGTGGGCCAGGAGGACGAACGTCAGGCCACTGGCGGCCATGACGCCCTCGATGGACAGGTCGATGCCGCCGACGAGCACCACCATCGTGGCTCCCATGGCCGACACCAGCGGGATCGCGGCTTGCTCCAGGATGGCGACGACATTGCCGCCCGTCGCGAACGAGGGGGTGAGAACGGCGAAGACCGCACAGAGCAGGGCCAACGCGACGGCCGGTCCGACGGCGAACAGCAGCCTCCGGCGGGCGGGGCCGGACCGGGCCGCCACCGCGGTCCTCTCGAGGGTGAGGCTCATCGAGAGGAGCCTTGCGTGATCGGGCCGGCGTTGCGGCCCAACGGGTCGGCGACGGAGTCCACGATCTGCTGGGCGCTCGGCACCGTGGCGAACCGGTCGACGTTCTCCTTGGTCACGAGGAACTGCTGCACGTAGAAGGACCGGTCGGAGTGCGGCAGGGTGCCGACCTGCACCTTGCCGGTCGCCGCCTGGTAGGCGAGCGCGAGTCCCATGGCGCCGTTGTAGTAGGGATCGGTCGAGTACGTCGCCACCATGTCTCCCCGCTGGATGGCCTGGAGTCCCTCGGGAGTCGAGTCGGCGGAGCTCGCGATCTTGATCTGGCCTGCCTTCCCCGCCTCGGTCACGGCCTGCAGCGCCCCGAGTGCCATCGAGTCGGTCGCGGCCCAGACGCCCTTGACCTCGTCGCCGTACTTGTTGAGAAGGGTCTTCGTCGTCGAGTACGCCTTGTTCCGGTCGAAGTCGGCGGGCTGCTGATCGAGCACGGTGACCCCGGGCGTGGCCGAGAGGCCCTCCTGGAACCCCGCGAAGCGCGACTTGCTGATGTCGTTGGCCAGCAGTCCCTGGAGCGCGATGACGCCCCCTCGGCCGTTGAGCGACTGCGCGAGTGCCGCACCCGTCTCGCGCCCCTGCTGGAGTCCGTCGTAGCTGACATAGGCCACCCAGTTGTCTCCGACGTCCCAGGGGTTGAGGTCGTCGGGCTTGCTCCACTGGGTGACGACGAAACCGCCCGCGTTCTTGACCGCCTCGACGATCGCCGGGGTGTCGGCGGTGGTGTTCGGGTTGATGTTGAGCAGGACCTTCTTCCCGCCGGCGAGGACCGACTGGAGCTGGGACAGGGCCTGCTGGGAGTCGCCGTTGTAGACGATGGTCTTCAGCTCGATGCCGAGCGAGTCGGCGTAGGCCTGACTCCCCGCGACCCAGGCGGCCTCGTAGGGGTTGGTGAGGGAGCGGACCTCCGACACCATGATCATGTCCGAGTCGGCCACCGGGCCGGAGGCCGTGCTGCCGCCCGCTGACGTCGTCGAGCACGCCGTCACGCTCAGGGCCAGCACCGCGACGACTGCTCCGAGCAGTCGCGGACCGCGGACCGTGGCGATCCGCCGTAGAGCCTTCATTGGTTCCACCCGTCTCTCGTCGTGCTGCTGCGCACTCCGTTAGAAAACGTTTTCTAGTCGGCGTCGACCGAGCATGTCAAGGCCATCCTGGCCAGACGTGCGCAGTCGGATCTACGGGGGAACACGATTACTGGACTTGACGGGTCAGTGCCACGGGCGAGCGACGGCGAGGGGCTCACCGACCTTCAGCTCCACCGACCACCGCCGCTCATACCGCTCGTCCACCGGGCTGGGGGAGGCCTGCCCGCGCGGTGGCGAGCTGACGGGTGGGGCGAACGGCTGCGGGCCGCCGCGAACGGGCCGCGACAGCACTGATCACCGTCGCCGAGGCGACCAGGGACACCGGGATGGCGATCACCAGGACCGGGGCCGCCCTGTGCACCACGACCGCCGCGGCCGCGGCGAGGACGAACGACAGGAGGCGAGCGCCCGCGCCGAGGTTCCACTGCCTGCCCGCGGGATCGACCATGCCGCACACCCAGTTCGTGACGACGCCGGTGAAGTAGTTCGTCGGAGTGCCCGCCTTCCCGACCCGGCGGAGCGTCGCCGCCTGGATGCCCATCGCCCCCGCCGCGAGGGCGATGACCGGCTCCGCCGCGACCGTGTGCGCGGGCCCGCCGAGCACCCAGACGATGCTGAAGACGGAGAGGGCCACCAACTCGAGAGCGAGTGCGGCGCCGATGGCACCCGGCCAGGGCAGTCGGCGCGCCGACAGCCCGGCGGCCGCCGTGCCGGTCACCAGGCCCAGCAGGTAGCCGCCCAGTGCGGAACAGGCCGGAGTGAGCGCCGACCACGTGGCGTCGCCCAGCCCCACGCCGAGGGAGACGAGGTTGCCCGTCATGGCGCCGGCGACGACGCCGCCGAAGGCGGAGAGCCCCGCTCCGTCGAGCGAGCCGGCCGCAGCGGCCAGGACGATCGGCACCGGAGCGAAGGCACGCACCGCCCGCTGTTCACCATCGATCTCGATCATGTGGCCAGCGTCGGGGCGGGTGCCTTAGGGAGACGCTAAAGCCCGACCAACAGCCCGTCATCGTGTCCGTCGCCGCCGTGCACCTCAGTGGGGCAGCAGCCGGGCAAGGGCGTCGATCATGGTCTCTGCGAGGCGCTTCGAGCCGGAGACGTTGGGGTGGGTGTCGTCGGGGGCGGCGTAGTCGGGGTGGAGGCGGGTCGGATCGGTCTGCGAGCGGATCGCGGCGTCGAAGTCGACGCAGGGGTGATCCGAGGATCGGATCCACTCGTTCACGCCTCGACGGAGGTCCTCGCGGTGCGGGTCGTCCCGCAGCTCCGGGGCGAGCGGGGTGATCGTGGCGAGCGCCACGGTGAGTCCTGCCGCCTCGGCGCGGCTGATGAGCCGGCGGTAGCCGGCGATGAGCTGGACGAGGGTGGGCATCTCCTCGATCGGGGTGACGCGGCCGGGCAGGCCCCAGTCGTTGCTGTTGTAGGCGATGACGAGGTGGGTGGCGGCAGCGGTGCCGAGCACGTCGTCGTCGAACCGGGTCAGGCCGGCCGGGCCCCAGGACGGGCTCCGGCCCGGGGCGTCGCGCTGGATGCGGTTGCCGGGGATGCCGCGGTTGACGACCGTGATGCGGGAATCCTCGGGGAGGAGCTCGGCGGCGTACTGCGGCCAGCCCATCGCGGTGCTGGAGCCGCCGAAGGCCACGACGACGGCGCGCGGCTCTGCTCCGGCGACCTCGACGGTGCGCAGGAAGGGGCCGCCTGCCGGCAGCGACCAGTCGGTCTCGACCGTATCTCCGGTGCCGTCGTCAGGACCTGTGCCGGCTGCCGGGGTCGACTCGTCGAGCGGGAAGTGGCGTGCTCCCGTGAAGTCTCCGGGCCGGGAGCGGGCGAAGCGGAACCCGCCCGCCGTCGCGTAGGGGGTGGCCTCCGGCAGATGGAGGTCGACGACGACGTCGTCGCCGTGTCGGACCGTCAGCGCGATCGGGTCGGTCCACCGGGACACGCCCGCAGGGATCTCGATCGTGGACCCCCCGTTGAACGTGGCCTCGACGACGCGGTCGCCGACGCCGACGGCCGCACGCCCGATACGGACGGGTCGGTCGGCGAAGCGGTTGCTGAGCTCCACGCGGACCGGGCTGCCGCCGATGGCGGCGGGCACGGTCATCCGCACGGTGACGTCCTCGAAGTCGGGCTCGTCGTTCTCACCCCGGTGGTCCGAGACGGCCTGTCCCCACGCCGGGGTCCAGTTCAGCCCGTGCCCGCCGATGAACTCGATGAACTCGTACGGGGCCCGTTCACCGAGGCACAGCTCCTGGATCACGTGTGCGTTCACGGCCTCGGCGCTGCTGCGCGCGAACAGCTGCTGCTCGAAACCGGCCAGGGCCGCCTCGATGTCGTCGGGGTCGGCGGCGATCGCCCGGGCGAGTTCGGCGCCGTCGAGCATGGCCAGGTTCGCGCCCTCTCCGGAGGGTGGCATCAGATGGGCGGCATCCCCGATGAGCGTGATCCCGGGCACGCGCTGCCAACGGTGGTCATCGGGCAGCGCGTAGATCATCCGCGCGACCGGCGGCCGCTCCCCGTCGGTGATGAGGGCGAGGAGCGCGGGCGCCCAGCCCTCGAACTCCGCGGCGATCCGCGCCGTCGCAGCGGCGGGGTCGGCGAAGTCGATGGCGGCGAACCACTCCTCGGACCGGGCGAGCTGGACGTAGGTGTGGATCACCCCGCCGGCTTCGCGGTGCGCGGTGATGCCCTTGCCCGGCGTCAGCGCGTACATCGCCCCTGCGCCCACCGCCGCCGCCGTCTCCGGGTGACGCTCGTCGACCTCGTACAGGTAGGTCTCGACGATGGTGGCCCCGGCGTAGGCAGGCGTGGCGGCGGAGATCAGCGGACGCACCTTCGACCACGCCCCGTCCGCGCCGACCAGCAGACCGGCCGTCGCGGTGGATCCGTCTGCGAAGCGGAGCTCGTGGCGGCCCTCGCCCAGCGCGACCACGCTGGTCAGCGTGCGGCCCCACTGCACCGTCCCCTCCGGGAGCGAGTCCAGCAGGAGGCGGCGGAGGTCGCCGCGCAGCACCTCGGGGCGCCCGCCCGTTCCGCTGTCGGGCTCGTCGAACAGGACCGCACCCCGGGGGTTCAGGACCCGGGTCGCCTCTGCTCCCTCATGGATGAGCGCCCGGAACCGCGCGGTCAGCCCCGCTGCGTCGAGCGCCGCCTGCCCGGTGTCCTCGTGGATGTCGAGCTGACCGCCCTGGGTACGCGCCTCGGCCGACGGGTCCCGCTCGTAGACGGTCGCAGGTATCCCGCTCAGGTGCAGGACTCGGGCGAGGGTCAGGCCGCCCAGGCCTGCTCCGATGATCGTCACTGGTGTCGTCATGATGAGCGCTCTCGACTCGGTGTGCGCGTGAATCGACGCCGCACGTTCTGGTACGCCGTACCAGTCCAGCTTGGTACGGCGTACCAGAAGTGTCAAGATGAGGTCGTGACGAAGACGAGTCGCTCTCACGGTGCGCGCGCGGCCGCGCTGACCCGTGACCGGATCGCCGAGGCCGCGATCGAACTGCTCGATGCTCACGGCGAGAGCGGGCTCACCTTCCGCGCGCTCGCGCTCACGTTGAAGACCGGCCACGGCGCCATCCAGTGGCATGTGGCGAACAAGGCCGAGCTCCTGACCGCGGCCACGGTCGGCGCCGTGACGCGCGCCCTCGACGCGCCGGTGGAGGGGATGCCGCCACGAGCCGTGATCCGCACCGTCGCGCTCGGTGTCTTCGACGCGATCGACGCCCATCCCTGGCTCGGCTCGGAGCTCTTCGCCGTGCCGTGGCAACCGGCGATGGTCCAGCTGTGGGAGCAGCTCGGACACCCCCTCGACGAGCTCGGAGTGCCCGAGGAGTCGCTGTTCACGGCCGTGTCCACGCTGGTGGGCTACATCGTGGGCGTCGCGAGCCAGAACGCGACGAACACACACGCCGTCGCCGGCCACCGCGACCGCGACGACTTCCTCGACGCCGTCGCCGACCGCTGGGAGAGCCTCGACCCGACGGCGCACCCGTTCGTCAGGCGCGTCGCAGGCCGGCTGCGGGACCACGACGACCGCGAGGAGTTCCTCGCCGGCATCGACATCATCCTCAACGGGCTCCCCAGGTCCCGGTAGGGCCGTGCTTCGTGTGCACTGTTACGTACGATGCCAGAGGTGACGATGAGTAACTCAGGGGTGGGCCCGGACTCGACACGCGTGAGTGATGCAGGGCTGGACGGAGCGCACGAGGCCGTCCGTCACATCTGCCCGTTGAACGAGGTGCTGGACCGGGTGAGCGGGAAGTGGGCCATCGGCGTGCTCACGCTGACCGGGGCGGAGGAGGTCGTCCGCTTCACCGAGTTCGAGCGTGGCATCCCGGGCATCAGCAGGCGGATGCTGACCCTGACCCTGCGGAACCTGGAACGGGACGGGTTGTTGACGCGCACGGTCTACGCCACGGTCCCGCCCAGGACGGAGTACCGGTTGACCGAGGCCGCGCAGGAGTTGGCGCAGACCCTGTCGCTTCTCACCGACTGGGCGAAGCGGCATCAAGCGCACGTCCAGGCGTCCCGCGTCGGCTACGACGAGACCCACTGACCGTTCATGGCTGGGTCGCCTCGAACGTCGCGAGCATCCGGTCGGGGTCGAGCAGGGCCGTGCGGCGTGGTCGGTGGACGATGTCATCGACCCAGCGGCCCCGGACTCGAGACCCGCGCACGAGTTCGGCCGGTCACACGCTCTGCACTGGTTGGGTGGCGCCCGCCCGTGCCGGACGCAGGATGAGCGCGGCCAGGCCCACGCCGACGAGGGTCACGGCGGCGGCCACCCAGCCGGCGAGCCGGAGCCCGGCGACGACGGCGTCCGGGGTCGCGTCGGGCCCCGACCCGGCACTCGCCACGGCGACCAACGCCGCCAGACCGACGGCCGAGCCCAGGTACTGCGAGGTCGAGGCCAGCGCGGAGGCGACGCCCTGTTGCTCGGGCGCCACCCCGGTGGACACCGAGACGAACAGTGGCGGGAAGGCGAGGCCTGCCGAGGCGCCCCACAGGAGCACCCCGGGCAGGGCCGCCCAGTACGAACCGCCGACGGACATGCCGAGGGACAGCACGCCCAGGGACGCCGCCACCCCGCTCATGCCGAGCACCAGGGTGGTACGGATGCCCAGCCGGTCGAGCAGCAGCGGCACGAGCGTCATCGAGGCCAGCATGCTGCACACGCTCAGGGGCAGGAACGCGAATCCCGCGGCGAGCGGGGTGTAGCCCAGGACCGTCTGCAAGTAGGTGGTGAACAGGTAGTACTGCGTGCCGACGGTGCCCATGAACACGAAGATCACCACGGTGGCGGCGACGACGTTGCGGTTGCGGAAGAGACGCAGTGGCACGAGCGGGTCCCGGGTGCGGGACTCGACCAGCACGAACACACCCACGAGCACCACGCCGAGCACCGCGGCGCCGAGACCGCGCGCCGTGAGCCACCCGATGTCGGGTCCGGACACCAGACCGAGCACGACCAGGGTGAACCCCGCGGTGGCGAGTACGGCGCCCGGGAGGTCGAACCCACCTGTGCCGATGGTCTGGTCGCGGCCGAGCAGCACGGGGGTAGCGGCCAGCGCGACCGCCGTCAGCGGCACGTTGACGAAGAAGACCCACTCCCAGCCGAGGAGGCTGGTGAGCACCCCGCCGCCGAGGGCGCCGACCGCGGCGCCGGTCGCGCCCGCCGCGCCCCAGATCGCGAGTGCCCTGGTGCGCGCGGGTCCCTCCGCGAAGTGCGCGGTGAGGAGCTTCAGGGTCGACGGGGTCAGCAGCGCGGCGCCGAGGCCCTGTGCCGCGCGGGCGAGCACGAGCACGGTCGGGTCCCCGGCCAGGCCGGCGGCGAGCGAGGACACGCCGAAGACGGCGAGGCCGACGACGAACATCCGGCGGGCCCCCAACCGGTCCGCGGCCCGTCCGCCGAGCAGCAGGAAGCCGCCGAGGACGACGGTGTAGGCGCTCACCACGGTCTGCAGCGACTGTTCGGAGAATCCGAGGTCGCGGCCGATCTCGGGGAGCGCGACGAACACGATGTCGAAGTCGATGGCGGTCATGAACTGGGCGAAGGCGAGCAGGGCCAGGGTGAGTCTCGGCCGGGGTACGGGGCGAGACGGGGCGGCGGACACGGGGAGTCCCTTCGTCGAGACGGGTCGTGATGCCCGAGCCTCGGTGGCCTGCTCGACCGGGAGAAGAAGGAAATGCCGGTGGCCTGGGGAACAGCGATGTGACCGTCCTGGTCGACCCGGTCCGGCAGACACGCACCATGACCGGGATCACGGATCGACAGTCCCCGGCACGGACCGGACGAGGCCGTCGGCCAGCCCACACGCGGTGGCCTCGTCGTGGGTGAACGGTTCCGTGGGGTCGTCTCGGAGTGCCTGCAGGACGACGAGTGCGGCGAGGCGACGTTCGTCGGTGTCCCGCAGCTGCCAGGTCCACGAGCCGCCGACGGGGCCGACGAGCGCCCCCTGCGTCGGAGCGGGACAGCGTCCTGCGATGACCGACCACGAGCCGGGGCCGCGGTCGGTGCGTCGAGCCCGCAGGTGACCGCGGGGACCGCCGTCGGTGCGGCAGTCGAGCCCGGCTCGCCGGACGATCACGGCGACGAGTTCGAGGTCCGGGCCCGCCCGGTGGGGGAACGGGTCGACGTCCTCGCCCGGGGCGATGTCGAGAGTCGGTACCGAGATCATGGCCTCATCGCTGTCGACGTGGGTGGCGGATCGCTGTGGATCCGGGTTCGCCGGTGCTCGGCTCTGCCCGTCAGTCCGGTGTGCTCGGGGCGGGCAGATCGCGCTGCGGCCAGCCGAGCAGCCGGGCACCCAGCGCCGCGGCGTGCACGGTGAACCGTTGCGCGGGGTCGGTGGGGTCGTAGCCGGTCAGCTCGGCGATACGCTCGAGACGGTAGGTGACGGCGCGCACGGACAGGTGCAGCGTGCGGGCGGTCTCGGTCACCACGCAGCCGCTGGCGAAGTAGGCGTCCAGGGTGGCCAGCAGGGGGCCTGCGCCGCCGCGGGCCCTGCTCAGCGGGCTGACCACCGCATGGACCAGGTCGGTGATCGCCGGCTGGTCCCGCAACAGGACCCGGTAGATCAGCAGGTCCTCGGCGCGCACGACGGGCATCTCCAGCCGCAGTCGCTCCGCCATCCCCAACGCTTCCCGGGCCTCCTCGTACGAGCGGGCGATGCCGTACGACCCCGGGTAGGGGCGGCCGACGGTGACCCGCCAGGGCCCGCCGCGCGGTGCCCGCCGGAGATCGGCGTGCATCAGCTCTCCCAGGCCGCGCTGCCTGCCGGTCGGGGGTGTGGCGGGAGCGACGACGACGATGCTGCCGTCCTTGGTGGCGACGAGCACGTCACGGTCGCCGATGCCCTGCACGACGGCGCGTTCGAGGCTGCTCAACGCCGCTTCGGCGTCGGCGAGGCGCCCACTGGGTGCGGCCAGGGCGACCTGGTGGGGCTGGGCCATGTCCATCCCGAAGGGCTCGGCCCGCTCGACCAGCGCGCCGATGTCCGCGTCGCCGCGCAGGAGGTCCTCGATGAGTTCGCGGCGCAGCGTCTCCTCACTGCGCATCATGTCGCGACGTGCGGCCGTGTAGCCCTCGGCGAGGCTGGCCACCGCGCGGTCGACCGCGCGCATGACGGCCTCCGCGGCGGTGGCGGTGGTGGCGCTGTCCGGGAACCTCGTGACGGTGGGCAGCTCGCGCCACAGCCGCCACGCGGCGGAGAGGTACAGCTGCACCGCGTTGCCCGCCGAGACCCCCATCTCGGCGGCGCGACGGCCGTTGAGCCCGACCGCGTCGAGCTCCGCCTTCTCCGGGCGGCGACCGGTGGTCGCGGCGTCGACGAGGACGGCGAGGAAGCCGCCGAGCAGCTCCACCGGCACTCCGCCCGCGCCCCGCCCGGCCTCCTCGGCCACCCGCTGCACCCATGCGGGGTCGGCGAGCGGCGCGGGGGCCGTCGGCGGCTTCTCCGGCGGACGGGTCATCTCATCTCTCTCTCGCTGGGCCTCACGAGTGTGCGTGAGGCCCGGTCTGCTCGATCGCCGGGCCCCGGAGGTCTCGGGACGCCCCCACGGGTCATCCCACCTCCCGCAGGCACGCGAGGAAGGGCATGCAGGCACCGATCGCTCTCGGTCGGCCCACATGCCCTCGGCGGCCGAGGTGGCGTCCTCGGCATTCCTCAGCCTGCCCGCCGTGCGCCCGCGCGGCAGGTCACGAGTGCGGCGAAGATGTCCCCGCCGCGACTGCCGAACCTCGGCAATCCTGCCCGACGACCTCGTCGGGTCCGGAGAGCGCTGCCGCGTCCTCGTGAGACGGCCGGCTCGCGGCTGCGGCGGTCGAGGACCAGTCGTCAGGACGGTAGGGGGCGGCGCTGATCAGCGTGACCTCCATCGCGTGGCCGTTCGGAAGGGTGTAGCGCACCGTCGCGCCCTGTTCCCGGCCGGGGAGAGCCCTCCCGAGCGGGGAGTCCGGGGAGCAGATCATGAGCTCGGGCGGATAGGCCCCGTCCTCGCTGTGGGCGAGCAGGAACGTCTCGGTCTCCTGGTCGTCCTCGTAGCGGACGGTCAGGACCATTCCCGGCTCGGCCACCCCGTCATCGGGTGGGTCCTCGCCGACGACGGGGTTCTGCAGCAGCTCCTGCAGCTTCCGGATCCGGTTCTCCCGGTCGCGTCTCGCCGTCAACACCTGCTGGTCGGTGCTCGGGTCGGCACCGTCGCCCCGGGACATCCCGGCCGCGGAGCCGCCGGTGTCCGCCGAACGTCGACGCAGCAGCTCCACGAGCTCACGCTGCACCCGCTCGTAGGCGCTCTGCGCCAGCCACACCTGTTTCTCGGCCATCTGTCTCGTCTCCTCGGGATCGTCGGGGTGCGACATCGGCGCCGGGGCCGTCGAACGGCGGGCGCGGATGACGACGAGCACGGCCGCGACGAATCGGGACCGTGCTCGGAAGCGGTGGGAGCAGCGGCGGTGCCGGGACTCTCTCGGCTACTCGACGCTGCCTCTCCGTCCCCCGGCACGAGGCGGCACGGGGGTGGTGGAGCAGTGCCGGTGCCACCTCTACCACAGCGTCTGCCCGGGATCGCGAGATTGCCGAGCCCCGGAAGCCGGGAGCCGTCCGAGGTTGCGGCTCCGCGCCCTGCCCGCCGCTGCCGCCGCCGGGCAGGGTGGAGGACGGGCCCGCCGAGGGCGACATCGACTGCGTCACCGCCAGAGGTGACTGCGAGTGGAGACGAGGAGGAGATCGGAATGCTGGACGACGACGAACGGCACACGCCCGCGCAGCAGGACTTCCGGTGTCCGTCGGAGGAGATGACCGTGCCGCCGCCGCGCGGCGGGAGGCGGGTCGCGGTCGTCGGCGCAGGCATGGTCGGGTTGGCGACCGCCTGGTTCCTGCAGCAGCGCGGTGTCGAGGTCGAGGTCATCGAACGCCGCGAGGTGGCGGCCGGATCCTCGTGGGGCAACGCCGGGTGGCTCACCCCTGCCCTGACCACGCCCCTGCCGGACAGGTCGGTGCTGCGGTACGGGATGCGGGCCGCGCTCGATCCCACGTCGCCGGTGTACGTGCCGATCACCCTCGAGGCGAGCCTGTGGCGGTTCCTCGCCGGCTTCGCGCGCCACTGCACCACCCGGCGCTGGAGGCGGGGGATGGTGGCCTACCGCAGCGTCAACCGGCAGGCCCTCGACGCCTTCGACGAACTCGGAGCCGGGGGCGTCGACGCGCCGACCCGGCCCGCGGACCCGTTCCTGGTGTGCTTCGCCCGCGACCGCGAGAAACAGGCGATGCTCGACGAGCTGGGCGAGATCGAGCAGTGTGGACAGAAGGTCGGATTCGACGTCCTCACCGGCTCCGAGGCTCGCACGTCGGCCCCCGTTCTCACCGACCGTGTCACGTCGGCGGTGCGGCTGCACGATCAGAGGTTCATCGACCCGCCGCGCTACCTCGCCGCACTCGCCGAGGCCGTGCGGTCCCGAGGGGCCGTCATCACCGAGAACAGCACGGTCCTCGGCATCCGTGACGACGGTCGGCAGGTGGTCGTGCGCACCCGCAAGGGCGATCACCGCTACGACGCCGTGGTGATCGCCACCGGCGCGTGGCTGCCCGAGCTCGGCCATCCGTTCGGCGTCCGCATCCCCGTGCAGGCCGGTCGTGGGTACAGCTTCACCGTGCCCGCCGACCGGGTGCCCGAGGGGCCGATCTACCTGCCCACGCAGCGCATCGCGTGCACACCGATGGGGCGACGCCTCCGCATCGCGGGGATGATGGAGTTCCGCGGTCCGGACGAACCCCTCGACCGGCGTCGGGTCCACGCCATCGTGAACGCCGCGCGCCCCTTCCTCGACGGCGTCGACCTCGAGGACCGGCACGACGAGTGGGTCGGGTCGCGCCCGTGCACCCCGGACGGACTCCCGGTGGTCGGCCCGACCACCTCTCCGCGGGTCTTCGCCGCCGGCGGACACGGCATGTGGGGAATCGTGCTCGGCCCACTCACCGGACGTCTGCTGGCCGACGCGGTCGTCACCGGAACGGTCCCCGACGAGCTGCGCGCCTTCGGTCCACTGAGGTGACCGGTGGCCGACGCCGTCCGGGCGGCCCCGGCCGACCGGGCCCCGTCGCAGGGCCTCCCGCCCCTGCACACGACCGCGCGCTCCGACGAGCCTCGGAGTCGATCGGACGACCGAGCCGGGTCGTCCCCGTCGACAGGAGTGATCCGTGTGCCGCTACTGCGTGTCGGGGCGGGAGACCCTGTGCGAGACGCAGACCGACAGCGGCTACTCGGTGAACGGGGCCTGGGCGGAGATCCCCGCGGGACGGGTCCCGGCCCGGCTCGTCGGCGAGTTCTGGTGATCGTCCCCACGGCGGCGGCGTGGGCCGCGCGCCGCGCTCCGGTCCCCGAGCGGGCGGGTCCGGACGACCTGCGCGAGTCGGCCGTCGACCGCGCAGGCGTGCCGTGGCAGTTCGGGGTGCTGCTCGTGCTCGACCGGCCGCTCGACCCGGCGGAGGTCCGCAGGGTGCTGGCCGTCCGGATCCGGGCCGTGCCCCGCCTGCGGCGCAGGCTCGTGCGCACGCCGCCGCTGTGCGGGCGGCCGGTCTGGGTGGACGATCCCGGGTTCGCGATCGAGCGGCACGTGCGTGAGGTGCGGTGCGCGGGCCCGTTGACCGACGACGTGCTGCGGGACGTCGCGGTCCGGGCGGTCGGTACCCGGCTGTCGTGGCAGCGGTCGCCGTGGGAGGCGCTCGTGGTCACCGGCACGACGGGGGACCGCGGCGCGCTGGTCGTCGTCTGCCACCACGTCCTCGCCGACGGGATGGGCGGGCTCGCCGCCCTCGCCGCGCTGGTCGACGACGGGCTCGCCGTCGGGGACCCGCCCGCCCACGACGACGGCTTCCCGCGCCCGGCTCCCACCGTGGCGCAGCTGGTCGTCGACGCTCTCGCCACCCGCGCCCGGACCCTGCGGGACCTGCCCGGGGAGGTGCGGCGGATCCGCGAGGCGCTGGGCGAGCTGCGCGCCACGCAGGCGCCCCGCCCGCCGCGGTCCTCGCTCAACCGACCCGTCGGGGCCCGGCGGGCGCTGCGGGTCGTCCGGGTCGATCTCGGCGCCGTCCACGCCGCCGCCCATCGGCACGGCGGCACGGTCAACGACGTCCTCCTGACGGCGATCGGTGGGGCGCTCGGGGAGCTGCTGCGCGGGCGCGGCGACCAGGTCGACGAGGTCGTCGCCGCGGTGTCGATCACCGCCCGGCCGCGGGCGGACGCGACGCTCCTCGGCAATGCGGTGGGCGTGCTGCCCGTCGGGTTGCCCACCTCGGGGCCGCCCGCGGCCCGGTTGCGCGAGGTGGCCCGCCGGACCGCGACGGGGCGGCGGCGAGCCCGCGGCGCGTCCGCAGCCGTGCTCGGCCCGATGATCCGGCTCGCCGCCGCGGTGGGGGTCCTGCGGTGCATCGTGGACCACCAGAGGTCGGTCACGACGTTCGTCACGAACCTGCGCGGGCCGCGGGCGCCCCTGACCCTGCTCGGGGCCCGGATCGGGGAGATCGTGCCGATCACCACGACCACCGGGAACGTCCCGGTCGTGTTCGGCGCACTGTCCTATGCGGGCACCCTGGCCGTGACCGTGGTCGCCGATCCCGACGTGTGCCCCGAGCTCGACGCGCTGGTCGCGGCACTGCGCGCGGACCTGGTCGCCCTGCTCGCGGCCCCCGGGGTCCCCGACCACCGCGCCGGGGATCCCGGGCGCTGACGGGGCAGGACCGACCTCGACCGGCCGGGCGCCACCCGCTGCGTCCTGGCCGTGAGGGGCGCGGTCCGGCCCGGCGGACCGGCACCGCGCAGGTGCACGACCCGGTGGCCCCGGACCGGGCTGGGACCTCGCGGCGGACGTGAGGGGACTTCCGGCCCGTCCGAGGGGGCCGTGCGGTGCTGTCGTCGTGATCCGCGGGGGAGCCAGGATCGGGACGAGTCACCGGGAACGGCGGAGGGAGCGGTCATGCAGGCACACGGACCAGTCGTGGTGGGGGTGGACGGGTCGGCGTCGGGCTCCGAGGCGGTCTGCTGGGCGGCGCGGGAGGCGGTCCGGCGGCGGGTCGGGTTGCGGCTGGTGTCCGCGCTGGTCCTGCCCGAACCGAACCACCTCGGCAACCCCGGGCTGGGCACGTCGTACAAGCGGACGATGACCGAGGCCGCCGAGCAGGTCCTGGCGGACGCCGTCGCGCTCGCCCGCAGCGTCGAGCCGGGGCTGGAGATGGAGTCCGAACTGCGTTCCGGGTTCGCGATCCCGGTGCTGCTCGCCGAGTCGGACCGGGCCGGTCTGGTCGTGGTGGGGAGCCGCGGGCTCGGCGGCTTCACCGGGCTGCTCGTCGGGTCGGTCGCGATCGCCCTGGTCGCTCGCGGTGCGAGCCCGGTCGTCGTCGTGCGGGGGGACGCCGAGGAGGGCGCGGACGACACCCGGCCGGTCGTCGTCGGGGTCGACGGCTCCCCGGTCAGCGAGGAGGCGCTGGCCCTGGCGTTCGAGGAGGCCGCCCTGCACCGTGCGCCGCTGCTCGCGCTGCACACCTGGCAGGACGTGGTGGAGCTCGGCATCGCCGCGCTCGTCGACTGGAACGGCGTCGAGGCCGAAGAGCACGCGCTCCTGGCCGAGCGGCTCGCCGGGTGGGCCGAGAAGTACCCCGACGTGGAGGTCCGCAGGCGGGTCGTGCGCGACCGGCCCGCCGCCGAGCTGGTCGACCTCTCGCGCAGCGCGCGGCTGGTCGTCGTCGGCTCCCGTGGGCGGGGCGGGGTGCGGGGGCTGTTGCTCGGTTCCGTGAGCCACGCCCTCGTCCACCACGCGCAGTGTCCGGTCCTGGTGGCACGCCCGTCGTGACGGACCGGGTCGAGGACGCGGCCGCCACGCTCGGGCCGGGCCGGCCCCCGTCCGGTCCCGGCGGGCGGGCCACGCGACCGTGGTGCGGGGGTGGGCCGGGGCGGGCACGATCGGGGTGGTCACCGGATCGGCTGACCGGGGACGCGACGGAGGGCCCGTGTCGACTGCAGGAACGATCGTGGTGGGGGTCGACCCGACGACGTCGGCGGGGTTGGCCGCGGGCTGGGCCACCCGCCTGTCGGACACGGTCCGGCTGGTGCACGTCGCGGTGGACCGTCGGGTGCCGGAGTGGCTGCTCGGGCTCGGTGCGGCCACCGGGGCCGAGCCGGAGGTCGTCGCGGGGGACGCGGATCCGGACGCCGTGGCCGAGGTGCTGCGCGCCCGGGCGCGTGACGCGGCGATGCTCGTCGTCGGTGGTCACGGGCGCAGCGTCCACCCGGGTCTGCAGGCGGGGGACCTCGCCGCCCGACTCGCCGTGCCCGGTGGCCGTCGTGCACGGCGCGGAAGCCGAGTCCGCGCTGCCCGCCGCGGGCCCGGTCGTGGTGGGGATCGACGGCGGTCCGCCGGGCCGTGCGGCGCTCGACACCGCCGCCGATCTGGCGAGTGCGCTCGGCGCCGACCTCGTGGTCGTGCACGCCTGGACGGATGTCTCGCCGGGTGCCCACCGGCGGACCGAGGCTCCGCAGACTCTCGCGGAGCGCGGCCGGGAGGTGACCGAGGCGGCTCGCCGGCGCGTCGCGGAGCGGCTGCCCGGGCTGCGGGTCGAGACCGCAGCGGTGGAGGACACCCCGCTGCGGGCGTTGCTGCAGCGCGCGGAGGAGGCGCAGGTGGTGGTCGTGGCACCGCGGGTGGGGGCACCCCCGCCGGACGTCGCGGTGCAGGCCGGCTCGACGACGCGTTCGCTCGTCGCGTTCGCCCCCTGCCCCGTCGTCGTGGTGCCGCTGCCGGGCTGAGCGCGGACGGGGCGGGTGTGGGGCGGCCTGCAGGGTCGGACGGCCCGCATCCGCGGGGGCCGCCGCCCCTCGGGGCGCGGTCCTCCCGACGTCCCCGAGGCCCTGTGGCGGGGGGTCGTTCGACCCCCGCGGGGAGGGCGGAGAGCCGCAGCGCGGGGGTCCCGGGGTGGGCGACCGTGGGTCCACACACCCGTGATCGAGGGAGGACTCTCATGGACACGCTGCACGGTGGACCGGTGGTCGTCGGGATCGACGGCTCGGAGCCTGCGCTGCGCGCGGTGCGCTGGGCCGCGGTCGAGGCAGGACGGCGCGGCGTGGGCCTGCGTCTGGTCGCGGTGGTCGGGTGGACGGGCGTCACCCCGGTCGGCGTGGCCCCGCTCGGCGCGGAGTACGAACGCCAGGCCCTGCTGCGCCTCGCCGAGCACGCCGTGGTCGAGGCCGCGGACGTCGCCCGCGGGGTCGACGCCACGGTGCCGGTCGACCGCCAGGTACGCGACGGCAGCCCCGCGGTCGTGTTGGTCGAGGAGTCGGAGCACGCGGCGCTGCTGGTCGTCGGCAACCGCGGCCGCGGCGGGTTCGCGGGACTGCTGCTCGGTTCGGTCGGCGTGGACGTCGCCGCGCGCGCCGCCTGCCCGGTCGTGGTCGTGCGCGGGGACGTGCTCTCGCGGGGGCCGGTCGTCGTGGGCGTGGACGCCCAGCACAGCGACGCCGCGCTGGGTCTCGCCTTCGAGGAGGCGGCCCGGTACGGGGCCGCGCTGGTCGCGGTGCACGCCTGGAGCGAGACCACGCTCGACCCCTTCCTGGTCCCGTTCCTCGACTGGGACGCGATCCGCGCCGACGAGGAGGCGGTCGTGGCGCAGGCGCTCGCGCCGTGGACGGCGAAGTTCCCCGAGGTCGAGGTCCGTCCGGTCGTGGTGCGGGACAACGCCGCAGGCGCGCTGGTCCGCGCGGCGCAGGGCGCGGTGCTCGTGGTGGCCGGGACCCGCGGGCGCGGCGCGCTGCGGGGTGCGCTGCTGGGCTCGGTCAGCCAGGCGCTGCTCCACCACGCGCCGTGCCCGGTGGCCGTGGTCCGGCCCGAGGGGCAGCGGTGAACGCCACCGTCGTGCCGCCCCGGTCGGGGGGCCGCACCGGGCTCGTCGTCCTCCCGCCCGTGGTCGGGGAGCTCCGCGCGGTCCGCTGACCGGCGACGAACGGGCCCGGCATCCCCCTCGGGTACCGGGCCCGCCGCCGTGGAGCCTCGCCGCGGTCAGCGGCGGGCGAGCGTGTGGACCAGGTCGGTCGCGGTGAGGATCCCGGCGATCACGCCGTCGGGGCCCAAGACCAGCACGGCGTCCGACTGCTCCTGCAGCATCACCGCGGCCGCGGTGCTCAACGGATCGGTCGCGGTGACGGCGGGTGCGGAGCGCACCACGTCGAGCACCCGGAGGTCGGCGGTGCCCCAGGGGCCGCGGCGGGCCGCGAGACCGCGCAGGATGTCGGTCTCGGTGACCATGCCGGTGCAGCGGCCGTCCTCCATCACCGGCAGGTGCCGGACCCCGTCGGCGAGCATGAGGCGCAGTGCCGTGCCCAGGGGCGCGGCGGGGTCGATCGCGACCACGGTCCTCGACATGACCGCGCGGACGGGTGGCTGGTCGTCGAGCGTCTCCGGCGGGGCCGGACGCGGCAACGGATCGTGGATCATGGCACTCCTCGGGTCGTCGTCCCCAGGATGGCTCCGCGTGGGTCTGCCGGGCAGGGTCGCCGGTCCCGGGCCCCGGCCCTGACGTGCGGGTCCTTCGACCTCTGGCCGACCACCCGCCCGGGCCCGGCTCAGCGGCCCGGCAGCAGCCGCGCGACCATCCCGAGCAGGTCGGCGACCCGGTGCAGGTGGCCGACCTCCGGGTCGTGCCAGCCCTGGACGACGACCAGCTCGCCGCAGGACCGGACCGTGCCCAGGTCCACGCGGCAGGACTCGGCCGCGCCCAGCACGTCCCGGGACACCGTCGGCTCGTCGGTGGACGTCAGCAGGCCCTTGCCCGGGCCGTCCGCCGCCGTGCGGAGCACCCGCCGGAGCTGTCCGACCGTGGCGGGCGCGGGCAGCCGTGCAGTCACCTCGACCAGACCCGTGTCGACGACCGGCACCCGGAGGGCGGCCCCGGTGACCCGCCCCTCCAGCGCAGGCAGGAGGACGCCCACCTCCGTGCCCACCCGGCTCGCCGCGGGGACCAGGTTGACCGCGAGGTCGCGCAACAGCCGCGGGTCGTCCGGGTCGGCGGTGGAGGAGTGGCGTCCGCCGAGGGCGGTCACGCTCGCCGAGACGACCCCGAACGCCCGGTCCAGCGGTTGCAGCACCGCCGCCGCGCACACCGCGGCCGCCGAGGGCACGGACAGGACGCGGTGGCGGGTCGCGTCGTACTCGTCCTCGTTCAGCCCGGGGACGAGGGCGAGGTCGGCGTCGGCCGACTCCCCGAGGACGACGACGGACGCGACCCCCTCGTCGAGCAGCACGGGTGCGTCCACCGCCCGACCCGTCGCGACGACGATCTCGACGTCCGCCGACGGCCAGTGCGGGCGCTCGGCCCGCAGCACCCGGATCGTCCCGTCGTCGACGCCGAGATGGTCGCCGACGACCTCGATCCGGTGGTCCCAGGCCCCGTGCGTCGAGTCGTGGCGCAGCCGCGCGGCGAGCCTGCTCGCGGGGGCGTCGTCCCGGACCGCGACGATCTGCAGATCCGGGTCGTCCCGGTCGACGAGCGTGCGGAGGAGCTGCCTGCCGGGCCGGTCCATCCCGTCGAGGCCGATGCGGGCGCGCATCAGCGAGCGTCCCAGACCCGGTGGGCGCGCGCGGCGCACACCGACGGCAGCTCGGTCGTGCTGATCTCGACGGCGTCCGGCCAGGGGGCTGCCGCCTCCGCCATCGCGAGCGCGATCGCGGGGGTCGCGTCGGACACCGGGTGCCGCCGCGTGAGTATCCGCCGACCGAGCTGCTCGACCGGTGCGGTGCACACGAACTGCAGCAGCCGGCTCGAGGTCCGGGCCGCCACCTCCGCGGCCCGCTCGCGCCAGTGCGCGTCGGTCCACGAGGCGTCGAGCACGACCGACTCGCCCTGGCCCAGCAGCAGCTCGGCCCGGTCCAGGAGCTCGGTGTAGAGGGCGGCGGTGTGCTCGGCGTCGTAGAGCCCGCAGCCGAACGGGGCGCCCGCGGGCTCGGTCGGCGTCATCCCGGCCTGCTCCTTGCGCACCCGGTCGCTGGACAGCAGCACCGCGCCGGTCAGGTCGGTGAGATCACCGGCCACCGTGGACTTCCCGGTGCCCGGCAGGCCGCCGACCAGGGCCAGCCGGGGCTCGCCGCGGCCGAGGTGGTCCAGGGCCAGGGCGAGGTGGGCCCGCGCGGCCTCGGCGTCCGCCGGGTCGGCGGTCTGTGCGAGGCGCAGACAGTCGACCTTGGCGCGGACCATCGCCCGGTACGCGACGTAGTGGTGGCGCAGTGCCGTCGGAGCCGGGTCGGCGGAGAACTCGCAGTAGTCGTCGAGGAGCAGGTCGGCGGCCTCCGGGGCGCCGAGGTGTTCCAGGTCCATGGCCAGGAAGCACAGGTCGTCGAGCGCGTCGACGAAGCGGAGCCGGTCGTCGAAGTCGAGGCAGTCGAGCAGGCGCGGACCGTCCGCGAGGCAGAACACGTCGTCGGCCAGGAGGTCGCCGTGCCCGTCGACGATCCGGCTCTCGGCCGCGCGGCGGGCGAACAGCGGGCCGCGGCCGCGGAGGAAGCGGTCGACGAGGTCGCGGACCCGGTCGAGGTCCCCGCCCGGGAGCGGGGCGTCCCGGAAGGACCCGAGCTCGTCGAGGCTGCGGTGCCAGCGGCCGAGCAGCGCCTCCCGCGACCCCTCGGAGGTGATGGCGGGGGCCCGTTCGGCGGTGGTGTGGAACGCCGCCATCCGGCGCGCGACCTCGCGGAGCGGCTCGGTGAGATCGGCGCCTCGACGGACCAGTGTGGACAGCCGGGCGTCCTCCGGCATGCGGCGCATCACCAGGACCGGCTCGGCGCAGCCTGCGCCGGTCAGCTCGGCGGTCCCGAGGTAGACGTCCGGGGCGAGCCTGCTGTTGAGCAGGTGCTCGCGCGCGATCGCCGCCCGCCGCAGGGCGGGCGTGGAGAAGTCGCAGAACGCGGTCCGGACCGGCTTCTTGGTCTTGAGCGCGCGGTCGCCGGTCAACACCACCAGCCCGACGTGCGTCTCCCGCAGCGCGCTCACCGTGGACAGTGGCGTGGTCATCGTTCCTCCTGAGGAGCGGGTGTGGTGGCGACGGGACCGGCTCCGGGCCCGGTTCAGCGACGGAGCAGCACCGAGTCGAGCGGTCGACGAGGCGTGGCGGGCAGGGGTGTCGACCCGTAGGGCGGCGTCCCGACGCGGAGGACGAGCTGCGGTTGGTCGGCCACGCCCAGTGCGAGGCGCAGCCGCTCCCGCATGGCGGGCTGTTCGACGGCCTGGCTGAGCGTGGCGGTCGCGAGACCGACGCGGGTCGCGCCGAGCAGCACCGCGCTGGTGGCCTCGCCCGCGACGAGCCGGTCGACGCGGTCGTCGCGTGGGGTGGTCAGGACGAGCAGGAGCCCGCCGTCGGGCCCGAAGGCCTGCCGGCCGGTGAGCCTGCCCGCGGGGAACCGGGTGAGCTCGGGTTCGCCCGCGTGGGAGGGCACGGACGCGGCGGGGACGCCGTCGCGGGTGCCGGCGTAGCGGTGGGTCCAGATCAGCAGCTCCGCGAGGTAGCCGGGTTCGTGCCGCTGCCGGGCGGCCGCGTCCGAGAGCACCCCGTGCAGGCGGGTCAGCACGCCCGGGTCGGTCGCCGGGACGAGCCCGGCGCCGAACTCCGCCGCCCGCTCGACGAGCGCGGCGAGGCGGGCGGGCGGCACCGGGTCCGCCGCGTACCGGCGCCGGTCGGTCCGCCGCCTGCCGAGCTGCCCGAACAGCGCGGCGGCGGCGCGGTCCGGCGGACCGTCGACGACTCGGGCGGTGGCCAGGAGAGTGCGTTGCTCGGGATCGGGCAGCCGGTCCACCCGGAGGGCGATCCCCAGCCCGGCCGCGGCCACGACCAGGTGGTGCAGCACGGCCCCGCAGCTGATCAGCAGGTCGCGGTGGTCGGGATCGGTGCCGGGCAGGTGGCGGCTCGGGTCGGCATGGAGCTCGACCTCGCCGGTGCTCAGCCGGAACCGCCACGGCTGGGTGTTGTGCACCGAGGGTGCCTGCAACGCCAGCTCGACGGCCTGGCGCAGGGTCCGGTCCATCTCAGTGGGCCCGGCCCGCGGGACGTACCCGCGTGGTGACGTCCGGGGTCTGGGGGCTGGTCATCGTCGGCTCCTCCGTCCATCGCGTTCACCGCCCAGCGTCGTCCCGGTGCGCCCGGCGCCACGAGGGCCGAGGGGCACGGGTCCCCGGGACCCTCGACGAGGCGGAGCGGGACCAAGGTCCCCTCCGCGCCCGGCCGACCCGGTCCAGGATGGACGGGAGACTCGGAGGGAGCACGCCATGATCGAGGAGCTGGTCGGGCCACCGGAGGGGGCCTTCGGCCTGCGGGTCGGGGGCCGGCTGCCGGTCGAGGACGACGAGAAGGCCATCGGGCCCGTGATCGAGCACATCCGGTTCGTCGTCGGCCACCACTGGGGGATCCGCCGCCTCGCGCTGGTGAGCGACACCCCGGCCGCGTCCACCGTGGCCGCGGCGGGCTGACCCGGTGGGCGAGAACCTCGAGCTGCTCGACGCCTACTGGCGGGCGGCGAACTACCTGTCCGTCGGCCAGATCTACCTGCTGGACAACCCGCTGCTCCGCGAGCCGCTGCGCGCCGAACACGTCAAGCCGCGGCTGCTGGGGCACTGGGGCACCACGCCCGGGCTCACCCTGCTCTACGCGCACCTCAACCGCGCGATCCGGGCCCGGGACCTGAACGCGCTGTTCGTGACCGGCCCTGGGCACGGCGGCCCCGGGCTGGTCGCGAACGCCTACCTCGAGGGCACGTACTCGGAGGTCTATCCCTCGGTCACCGAGGACGTCGACGGGATGCGGGCGCTGTTCCGGCAGTTCTCCTTCCCCGGCGGCATCCCCAGCCACGTCGCGCCGGAGACCCCCGGCTCGATCCACGAGGGCGGCGAGCTCGGCTACGCCCTGCTGCACGCCTACGGCGCGGTGTTCGACAACCCGGACCTGCTGGCCGTGTGCGTCGTCGGTGACGGCGAGGCCGAGACCGGCCCGCTCGCCGCGAGCTGGCACTCGAACAAGTGGCTCGACCCGCGCCGGGACGGCGTGGTGCTGCCGGTCCTGCACCTCAACGGCTACAAGATCGCCAACCCGACGGTCCTGGCCCGGATCCCGACCGACGAGCTGGCCGCGCTGCTGCGCGGCTACGGCTACGCGCCCCGGTTCGTCACCGGGGACCAGCCGATGGCCGTGCACGAGGAGCTGGCGCTGACCCTGGACGAGGTGCTTGACGAGATCGCCGCGATCAAGGCGGACCCGCCGGCGCGCCGGCCGACCTGGCCGATGATCGTGTTGCGCACCCCGAAGGGCTGGACCGGCCCGAGGGAGGTCGACGGGACGCGGGTCGAGGGCACCTTCCGGGCCCACCAGGTCCCGCTGGCCGGCACCCGGACCGATGCCGGGCACCGCGCGCAGCTCGAGGAGTGGATGCGCGGCTACGAGCCCGAGACGCTCTTCGACGAGACCGGGCGCCTGCGGCCGGAGCTGCGCGCGCTCGCGCCCGAGGGCACGCGGCGGATGAGCGCCAACCCGCACACCAACGGCGGGCTCGTCCTGCGCGACCTCGCCATGCCGGACTTCCGCCGGCACGCCGGCACGCCGTCACGGTGGACCGGCCTGGCGTGGAGAGCAGCCCGGCGACCACCGTGCTCGGCGAGTTCCTGCGGGACGTCGTGGCCCGCAACGCCGACCGGTTCCGGCTGTTCGGGCCGGACGAGGTCGCGTCGAACCGGCTGCAGGCGGTCTTCGACGTGACCGACCGGGCCTGGAACGCGGCGGTGGAGGAGGGCGACGACCACCTCGCCCCCGGCGGCCGGGTGCTGGAGGTGCTGTCCGAGCACCTGTGCCAGGGCTGGCTGGAGGGCTACCTGCTCACCGGCCGCCACGGGCTGTTCACCAGCTACGAGGCCTTCATCCACATCGTCGACTCGATGCTCAACCAGCACGCCAAGTGGCTCAAGACCACCCGTGCCATCCCGTGGCGGGCCCCGATCGCCTCGCTGAACTACCTGCTGTCCAGCCACGTCTGGCGCCAGGACCACAACGGCTTCTCCCACCAGGACCCCGGCTTCCTCGACCATGTGATCAACAAGAAGGCGGAGATCACCCGCGTCTACCTGCCACCCGACACCAACACCCTGCTGTCCACGATGGATCACTGCCTGCGGTCCCGGCACTACGTCAACGTCGTCGTCGCGGGCAAGCAGCCGCAGCTGACCTACCTGTCCATGGACGAGGCGGTCGCGCACTGCTCGCGGGGGCTGGGGATCTGGGACTGGGCGGGCACCACCGACGGCGACCCGGACGTCGTGCTGGCCTGCTGCGGGGACGTCCCCACCCTGGAGACCCTGGCCGCGGCGAGGCTGCTGCGCGAGCACTGCCCGGACCTGAAGGTGCGCGTGGTGAACGTCGTGGACCTGATGCGGCTCCAACCGGACCGCGAGCACCCGCACGGCCTGTCCGACGACGAGTTCGACGCCCTGTTCACCCCCGACAAGCCGGTCGTCTTCGCCTTCCACGGCTACCCCTGGCTGATCCACCGGCTCACCTACTCCCGGCGCAACCACCACAACCTCCACGTACGCGGGTACAAGGAGGAGGGCACCACGACCACGCCCTTCGACATGGTGATGCTCAACGACCTCGACCGGTTCCACCTGGTCATGGACGTGATCGACCGGGTCCCGAGCCTCGGGGCGCGGGCGGCGCCGCTGCGGCAGCGGATGGTGGACGCCCGGCTCGCCGCCCGGGCGTACACCCGCGAGCACGGCGAGGACGATCCCGCGATCGCGCAGTGGACGTGGCAGTGAGGACCGGCCGGTGAGAGTGCTCGTCGTCAACGCGGGCTCGTCGAGCCTCAAGCTGCGGCTGCTGGGACCGACCGACGAGGTGGAACACACCGCGGACATCGAGCCGGACATCGAGCCGGGCGCGGACCTCGAGTCGGTGCTGCGGGAGTGGCCCGAGCCGGACGCCGTCGGACATCGGATCGTGCACGGCGGTACCCGGTTCGTCGAGCCCGTCCGGATCGACGAGGAGGTCCGGAAGGAGCTCGAGGACCTGACGGCGCTGGCCCCGCTGCACCAGCCCAAGTCGCTGCGGGGGGTCGACGCGGTGACCGCGCTGCTCCCCGGGGTCCCGGCGGTGGCCTGCTTCGACACCGCCTTCCACACCACGATCGGCGACGCCGCGGCGACCTACGCGGTGCCGCGGGAGTGGCGGGAGCGCTACGCGATCCGCCGCTACGGCTTCCACGGTCTGTCCCACGCCCGGTGCTCGGCGCGCACCGCCGAGCTGACCGGTGCCAGACGCATCGTGACCGCGCACCTCGGCGCAGGCGCCTCCCTGTGCGCGGTGGTCGACGGGCGCAGCGTCGACACGACGATGGGTTTCACCCCGCTGGAGGGCCTGGTCATGGCCACCCGCTCGGGCTCGGTCGATCCCGGCCTCGTGCTCTGGCTGGAGGAACACGAGGGCCTGAGTCCCCACGAGGTGGCCGAGACGCTGGAGAACCGGTCCGGTCTGCTCGCGCTCGCGGGCACCGCCGACATGCGGGAGGTCCCGGCGGACTCGCTCGCGATGGACGTCTACGTCCACCGTCTCGCGGGCGGGATCGCGGCCATGGCCGCCGCCGCGGGCGGGATGGAGGCGCTGGCGTTCACCGGCGGGGTCGGCGAGCACTCGGCCGTGGTGCGGGCGCGGGCCGCGGAGCGGCTGGCGTTCCTGGGGGTGGCCGTCGACCCGGCCCGCAACGACACGACCGACGGCGAGATCACCTCCGCGACCGCACGCGTGCGCACCCTCGTCGTGCCGGCCAGGGAGGATCTCGCGATCGCCGCGGGCACCCGGGTCGCGCTGGCCTGACGCCCACCGCGCCGAGAGTTCGGGCGAGCCGCCCGGCGCGGCCTCGTCACCGACGCCTCCGGAACCCACCGCGGCGCCGATCGTCGGGTGCGGAGCGGTCGAGGCGGAGCGCGAGGGCCGGGCACGCGGCGACGGCGGCCCGGGCGTGGGGGAGGAGGTCGGCGGGGATCTCGGCGTCGAGCGGGGGGTCGAGCAGGGGGTCGAGCAGGGGATAGCCCCACTCGTCGAGCGTGATGCGCTCGGGGAGCAGGTCGGCGCACAGGCCGTGGCCCACGCAGGCGACGGGGTCGACGCGGAGCCTCATCGCCGCAACCCCGGGAACAGGGGGGCGGCCGCCGCGCCGCGGCAGGGGCGACCGGTCAGGTGGCGGTGCAGGTCGTCGCCGAAGACGCGCAGGGCGCTGTGCGCCAGGCGGGCGGCACCGTCCGGGAGCGCGCAGGCCCCGCGACCGGTGACCAGGTCGAGTCGTCGCCGCACCCGGTCGTGGGCGGGGTGGGCGTCCGGCGCGGCCGCGGCGATCAGGGTCAGGTCGCCGGCGACGTCACGGAGCCCGAACCGGCAGGGCCCGCACTGGCCCGCGGACTGTCCCGCCAGGAACTGCAGCAGGTGCGCGGTCTGGGTGAGCCCGCAGGCCCGGGCGGGCAGCGCTAGCAGGACGGGGACGCCGAGCGTCGAGCCCGCGGCGCGGAGGGCGGCGTGGTCGAGCGGGGTGTCCACGGCGGCGGCGGGCAGCCACGCCCCGCCGTAACCCCCGGACAGGACCGCCTGCACCGGCTCGGTCGGCCCGCCCGCCAGGTCGAGCGCCGCGCGCACCGCGGTGCCGGCGGGCACCTCGACGACGCCGGGTGCGGCGACGGCCCCGCCCGCGGTGACGAGCAGGGTGCCGGGCAGCTCGGGGTGGCCGACGGACCGGAACCAGTCGGGCCCGTTCCGGGCGATCAGCGCGAGGTGGGCGAGGGTCTCGACGTTGTCGACGAGCGTGCCTGCGGCGGTCCGACGGGTGGGGAGCGGCAGTGCGGGCCCGCCGTGCAGGAACCGGACCAGGGCGGTCTCCTGGCTCGCGACGTAGCGGTCGGGGACCTCGACGACCCTCACCGGGACCCGGTCGGTCCGCCCGGCGAGGTGCCGGCGCAGGCCGGTCGCGTCGGGGACGGCGAGGACCGCGTCGGTCGCACCGAGCGCGTCGGCGACGAGCGCGAGGCCGTCGAGGACCAGGTGGGGTGAGCACGCGAGCAGGGCGGCGTCCTTCTGGGACGCCGGTTCGCCCTCGGCTCCGTTGGCGACGACGGTCCGCCTGCGGCCGCGGACCGCCCGCAGCTTCGTCGCGGTCGGGAACCCGGCTCCGCCGCGTCCGCGCAGGCCGGCGGCCTCGACGGCGGCGACCAGCGCGTGGGGGGAGGGCGAGGGGAGGGGGCCGTGGCGCTCGAGGTGCGCGGCCAGGGCGTCTCGGCGGTGCGAGGCGGGCGGCCGGGCGAGCAGGCGCGGGGCGGCCGCGGGCGGGGCGGTCACGGCCGGGTTCCGACGGTCGTGCGACGGACCAGCCCGACGCCGACGGCCGCGACGCAGGCCAGGGTCAGGGCGAGGACCCACCACGTGGTGGTGTCGGCTCCGCCGAGGCCGATGCCGTGCAGGACGGCGACCGGCCAGCAGACGTAGGCGGCCCGGTGCACGGCCCGCCAGGCGCGCAGGCCGAGACGGACGCGCAGCAGGCTGGTCACCAGTACGGCGAGCAGCAGGTCGAGAGCGACGGTGCCGAGCCCGAGCCACCACGGCTCGTAGGCGGAGGTGAAGGGGAGCAGGACGTCGAGCCAGGCGATCGGGACGTACCCGTCGAGCACCGCGGTGAGCACGTGCAGCGCCACGAACGCGACGGCGAGCATCGACAGGTTGCGGTGCAGGCGCTGCACGGCGAAGCGGCGCCAGCGGGCCGAGGCCGCGCGGGTCACGCCGCCGATGCCCAGCAGGACGCTCCCGCTCAGCAGCACCAGCGAGACCAGCCCGGCGGCGCGACTCGCGTACCAGGTCCACATCAGACCCACCCGCCCACGCGGGTGACCCGACCCGCGGTGTCGACCAGCCGGGACGGCAGGCCCGCCGCGTCGAGCCAGTCCGCCGCGTCGGCGCCGCGGACGAGCGCGGCGGTGGCGGCGGTGTTCGCGTCGAGGCAGGTCGCCGCGGCCACGGTGACCGTGCGCCACGGGCCGGCGGTCGGCAGCCCGGTCCGCGGGTCGACGACGTGGTGGCGGACGAGGCCGTCCCGCAGCCAGCGGCGGCGGGTGGTGCCGGAGGTGGCCAGGCCGCCGTCGTGCAGGGACACCACGCCACCTCCGTCCTCGAGGCCGACGAGCCAGCCGCCCGCGGGTGCGGGGCCTGCGACGGCGAGGTCCCCGCCCAGGTTGACCAGGACCCCGGTTCCGGTGTGGGCGGCGATCCGGGCTGCGGAGTGGTCGGCGGCGAGGGCCTTCGCGGTGGAGCCGAGGTCGATCCGGATCCCGCGGGGGATCACGACGGTGCGCCCGCACCTGCTCAGCCGCCACCAGCCGGGCGCGGGGCGTGGGTCGACCGGCCCGTCGGTGAGCGCGGCGAGGTCCCGGTCGTAGCCCAGACCGGCCAGACAGGTCCCGACGGTGGGATCGACGCGGCCGCCGGTGAGTGCGGCGGCGCGCAGGGACGCGTCGAGGTGGGCGGCGAGCAGGGGGCTCACCTCGACCTCGGCGCCGGTCTCGGCCCGGCGGATCTCCGAGTCGGGGCGGAAGCGGGAGCAGGCCCGGTCCAGCGCGGCGAGGTCCGCGCGCAGCAGGGCCACGGACCCGTCGAGCACCTCCGGGTCGGTGACGAGGACGGTGGCGGTGGTGCCGATCGCCGGGAAGGAGCAGGCCGCGGGCTCGGCGAGCGTCCCGGTCACGAGGCCCCCGAGGTGGTGTGCGAGCGTGCGCCGTGCGAGGCCTGCGGTGCGGTGGTCGGCGCGGTCAGCCCACCGGCCCCGCTGCCGGTCCGTGGCGCGGTGGTGGGCGCGGTGGTGGGCGCGGGGGTGGCGCTCGTGGGCGTCGGGGTCGGGGAGGTCGTGGTCGCGGCGGTCGCCGGGGTCTGGGACAGCACGACGGCGGCCAGCGCGGTGGCGGCGACGCCGCCCGCGGCCGTCCAGCCGGTGGCACGGGCGACGCGACGGAGCCCGCGGTCCCGCGCGACCACCCGCGGGTCCGGGTCGGAGGGAGGCATGGGGCCAGTCGACCGGAGATTTCTTGGAGCCTCGTGGGAACGCGGTGTGCGGGCATGATGGCGCCGTGACCGAGGTGCTCCCGCGGCTGCTGCTCGTCGAGGACGAGGCCGAGCTCGCCGCCCTGCTCACCGGGCTGCTCGTCGAGGAGGGCTACGCCGTCGACGTGGCCCCGGACGGGCACACCGGGCTGCACTACGGGCTCAGCCGGAGCTACGACGTCGCCGTCCTCGACCGTGGGCTCCCCGCGGTCGAGGGGCTCGACCTGCTGGGGCGCCTGCGCCGCAACGGGATCACGACCCCGGTGCTGGTGCTCTCGGCGCTGGGCCACCCCGCCGACCGGGTCGCCGGGCTGGACGCGGGCGCCGAGGACTACCTGGCCAAGCCGTTCGACATCGACGAGCTGCTGGCCCGACTGCGGGCGCTGCGCCGCCGCCACCTGGACACCGCCCGCACGCTGCGCGTCCCGGGCGGTCGTCTGGATCTCGACGCCCGCGAGGTCCACACGGATACCGGTCCGGTCGCCCTGTCGCAGCGCGAGGCGGAGCTGCTCGGGACCCTGGCGGCCCGCCCGAGGCAGGTCTTCACCCGCGAGGACCTGCTCGTCACCTGCTTCCCCGAGGCGGAGAACCCGGTCATCGTCGACACCTACGTGCACTACCTGCGGCGCAAGCTGGGCAGGCCCGTCGTGGACACCCTCCGAGGGCGGGGCTACCGGCTCGGTGCGCTGTGACCACGGGGGAGCGGGGCCTCGCCAGGCGGGCCGCCGTGCGGCTGGGCGCGCAGGCCGCCGGGCTGGCCGCCGTCCTCGTGGTGGTGCTGACGACGGTCGCGGTCGTCGTCCTGGTCGAGGCCCAGCGCGCCCAGGTCACCGCCCAGCTGGACGGCGCGATCGCCCGTGCGGACGACGTCGAGGACCCTCCCGCCGGGATCTTCCTCCTGCTACGGGGACCCGGCGGTGCGGTCGAGGCCTCACCGGGGCTGCCCGACGGCGTCGCGGACTCCGCGGCCCTCGCCGAGGCCGCCGCCGGGGGTGACCCGCCCGCCGTGGAGCGGAACGTCGGCGAGGTCCAGTTCGAGATCGCGACGCAGCGGCGGGCGGACGGGACGACCGTGCAGGCGATCCTCGATCTGACCGCCAACCACGCCGAGCGCAACCGGCTGCTGGCGACGATGCTGGTCACCGGCCTCCTCGGGCTGCTCGGCGCCGGGGCCGCCGGGACCTGGCTGGGGTACCGCGCCCTGGCCCCGCTGTCGGCGGCGCTCGCCCTGCAGCACCGGTTCGTCGCCGACGCGGGCCACGAGCTCCGCACCCCGTTGACCCTGCTCGGCACTCGCGCGCAGATCCTGCGCCGCAGGCTGCGCCGGTCGTCGGACCCCGACGAGGAGGCGCTCGGGGAGGCCGACGGCGTGGTCGCCGACGCCGCCCGGCTCACGGCGATCCTCGAGGACCTCCTGCTCGCCGCCGACCCCCGCTCCGCGCGGGCCACCGAGCCCGTCGACCTCGCCGCGGTCGCCCACGAGGTCGGCCGAGCCGCGGGCGGTGCCGTGCGGGTCGAGGCGGACGCGCGGGCCGTGGTGCGCGGCAGCCCGGTCGCGCTCACCCGGGCGTTGACCGCGCTGGTCGACAACGCGGTCCGCCACGCCCGCAGCGCGGTGACCGTGGCCGTGCAGGCCGACGGGGGTCGGGCCGTGGTCGACGTGACCGACGACGGCGACGGGGTGGACCCGGCCGCGGCCCCTCGGCTGTTCGAGCGGTTCAGCACCGGGGCCCGGCCCGGTGATGCCGGGCGCCGCCGCTACGGCATCGGGCTCGCTCTGGTCGCGGAGATCGCCGCGGCCCACCACGGGCGTGTCGAGCTCGTGCCCACCCCGACCGGTGCCACGTTCCGTCTCACCGTGCCGCTCGCCTGAGCCCGACCGGGCCCGCCCCGCCTCCAAGGATCTTCTGAGGATCGGCCACGACGATCGGCGCCGTGCCCACGTTCCTGTTCGGCCTGCCGCTGCACCCCCTCGTGGTGCACGCGGTCGTGGTCCTGGTCCCCGTCGCGGTGCTCGGCGCGCTGGCCGTCGCGCTCTGGCCCGCGGCGCGGCGGCGGTGGGGGTGGGCGGTGGTCGTCGTGGTCGCCCTCGCCACGGTGTCGGTCCCCCTCGCCACCAGCACCGGAGAGGGGCTCGAGCACAACCTGCCCCGCTCCGCCGCGATCGCGACCCACGCCGAGCTCGGTGACCAGCTCCTCGTCGTCGTGGCCCCGCTGCTGCTGGTCGTGCTCGCGCTCGTGCTCGTGGAGCGGTCCCGCCGGGCGGAGGGGCCCGGCTCCGCCGTGGCCGTGCGCGGCACGGTGCGGCGCGTGGCGATCATCGGACTCGCGGTGGCCACCGTCCTGCTCGCCGGCGCGGCCGCGGTGCAGGTCGTCCGGATCGGAGACAGCGGTGCGCGGGCGGCCTGGGGCGACATCCAGTACACCCCACAGCCGCGATCGCGGTGAGGGCCGGTGCCCTCCGCGAGGCCCTGACCCACCACGCCACCGCGCGGATCGACGATCGATACTGAGTCTCAAACTGAGACTGAGTATGCGTGGAGCTACTGTGACTCTGGACACGGGCACCGATCCAGGCCGCGCACCCGGTACGGCGGCCCGGGCCCGTCCTCGTCCGACCCGGTCGTGCATCGAGTCCGGCGGCGGGGCGGGTCGAGTACCGGCCGCCCGGCGTCGGACCAGCGTGGGTGAGGGGACGACGCCGCGGCGGCCGGTCCCACAGCGACCGTGAGGAGTGGACGTGAGTCGACAGAGTCTGGGCAGGGCTCATCAGAAGATCCAGGAACTCGCCTGGGAACCGCAGTACCACGAGCCGTACATGAAGTACGGAACCGACTACACCTTCCGGAAGGCGGCGAAGAAGGACCCGCTCAAGCAGGTCCTCCGGAGCTACTTCCCGATGCAGGAGGAGAAGGACCACCGCGTCTACGGAGCGTCGGACGGCGCGGTCCGCGGCAACATGTTCCGCCAGGTGCAGGAACGCTGGATGGAGTGGCAGAAGCTGTTCCTGTCGATCATCCCGTTGCCCGAGATCAGCGCGGCGCGCTCGATGCCGATGCTGTTCCACGTGGTCCCGAACCCGGAGCTGCACAACGGTCAGGCGATCCAGATGATCGACGAGGTCCGGCACTCGACGATCCAGCAGAACCTCAAGCGCCTGTACATGAACAACTACATCGACCCGGCGGGCTTCAACAACAGCCTGCGCGCCTTCCAGAGCGACTACGCGGGCACCATCGGCCGCCAGTTCGCGGAGGGGTTCATCACGGGGGACGCGATCACCGCCGCGAGCGTCTACCTCACCGTCGTGGCCGAGACCGCGTTCACCAACGTCCTGTTCGTGGCCATGCCCGCGGAGGCCGCGGCGAACGGCGACTACCTGTTGCCGACCGTGTTCCACTCGGTGCAGTCGGACGAGTCCCGCCACATCTCCAACGGCTACGCCACGCTGCTGATGGCGCTCTCGGACGAGGACAACCGCCAGCTCCTGGAGCGGGACATCCGGTATGCGTGGTGGAACAACCACTGCGTGGTCGACGGCGCCATCGGCGTGTTCATCGAGTACGGCACCAAGGACCGGCGCAAGGACCGCGAGTCCTACGCCGAGATGTGGCGCCGCTGGATCTACGACGACTACTACCGGTCGTACCTCGTCCCGCTGGAGAAGTACGGCCTGGTCATCCCGCACGATCTGGTGGAGGAGGCCTGGAGCCGGATCTGGGACAAGGGGTACGTGCACGAGTTCGCCCAGTTCGCGGCGGCGGGTTGGGTCGCGAACTACTGGCGGATCGACGGGATGACCGACGAGGACTTCGAGTGGTTCGAGTACAAGTACCCGGGCTGGTACGACAAGTACGGCGCCTGGTGGGAGAACTACAACCGGCTCGCGGTCCCGAACGGGCACAACGCGATCGTGGCCGAGAACGTCGACTACGTGTACCCGATCCGCTGCTGGACCTGCATGGTCCCCTGCCTCATCCGTGAGGACATCCAGACCGCGGACGTCGACGGGCAGCACCGGGCCTACTGCAGCGAGACGTGCAAGTGGACCGACGTCGAGGCGTTCCGTCCGATCTACCAGGGCCGGGAGACCCCGAACATGGGCCGGCTGGTCGGCACCCGCGAGTGGGAGACGCTCTACCACGGCTGGAACTGGGCCGACGTCGTCTCGGACCTCGCCTACGTGCGGGACGACGGGAAGACCATGGTGTCGCAGCCGCACCTGGACCTCGACCCGAAGAAGATGTGGACGCTCGACCACATGCGGCGGATGCCGCACTTCCAGAGCCCGTTGACGCTGTTCAACGAGATGGACGACGCCGGACGGGCCGCCTACGTCGCGGACTACCGGCGCCAGGGTCCGGCGGGGAGGCCCGCCCCCGCCTCCTGATCGGTCAGGACGTCCGGTGGCGGCCGGGCTCTCTCCGGGCCCGGCCGTCAGTCGTGCGGTGCGGAGGACCTCCCCGCGAACCGCAGGGCGACGTCCGGCCGCTCCGCCAGGTCGGCGGGGAAGTTGTCGCCGAGCCGGAACTCGACCCGCGCGGCGTCGAGGGGCTCGCCGCATCCCGAACACACCGAGTCCGCCCTGACGTCGAGGCCGCAGGCGGAGTGGTGCAGGACGACCGGCGGCCCCGTGCCGTCGTCGAGCCAGCGGTCTCCCCACGCGATCATCGCGGAGAGCACGCCGAAGAGCTCGCGGCCCCTCGGGGAGAGCAGGTACTCCTTGCGCGGTGGGTTGTCCTGGTAGAGCCGGGTCGTCAGCACGCCGGCGTCCACCAGCTTCCGCAACGTCCGGGACAGGGCGTTGCGGCTGATCCGCTGGTTGCGGTGGAAGTCCTCGTACCGGCGCACGCCGAGCACCGCGTCCCGAAGGACGAGCGGGGTCCAGGGATCGCCGATCAGCTCGGTGACTCGCGCGATCGAGCACGGGAAGCCGGACTCCGTCGGCGACATGCCTTCATCGTAGTTCGTTCGGCCACCGCCGCCTGCCGGCTCGGCGCGGGTGCTCACGGTGGTCACGTGGGGGTGTCCCCGGCGGTGGCGTAGCGGGCGCGCAGCTCCGGCTTGCGGATCTTGCCGGTGGCGGTCTTGGGCAGCTCGGCGGTGAACTCGACGCGGTGGGGCACCTTGAAGCCGGCCAGCCGCGCGCGCAGGGCGGTCCGGATCCCCTCGGGGTCCACCGCGGAACCCGGTGCGGGGACGACCACGGCCAGCCCGACCTCGCCCCACCGCGGGTCCGGAACCCCGATGACGGCGGCCTCGAGCACCTCCGGCAGCTCGAGCAGGGCGGACTCGACCTCGGCGGGGTACACGTTCTCCCCGCCGGAGATGATCATGTCCTGGTAGCGGTCGCGGATGTGGAGGTAGCCGTCCTCGTCCATCGTGCCCGCGTCCCCGGAGTGGTACCAGCCGTCCACGACCGCGGCCGCCGTCGCCTCGGGGTCGTTCCAGTAGCCGGCCATGATGTTCGGCCCGGAGAGCACGACCTCCCCGATCTCACCCGGGGCGCACTCGGTCCCGTCGCCGCGGACGACGCGGACGTCGACGAAGAACTGCGCGCGGCCCGCGGAGCCGACCTTCGCCACGGCGTCGGCGCTGTCGAGGACGGTGCCCGACGGCGCGGACTCCGTCATCCCGTACGCCTGCTGGACCGTGATGCCGCGGTCCAGCCAGGTCCGCAGCAGGGGGAGCGGCAGCGGGGCGCCCGCCGCGCCGACGGTGCGCAGCGCGGACAGGTCGACGGCGTCGAAGTCCGGCTGCCTGCTGAGGGCGTCGAGCATGGTCGGGACCGCGAAGAACGACGTCACCCGCTGCTCGACGATCACCCGGAGCGCCGCCTGCGGGTCGAAGCCGCGGAGCAGGACGACGCACCCTCCGCGCAGCAGCGTGGGGTTGAGGGTGCCGTTGAGCCCGCCGATGTGGAACAGCGGCGCCAGGCCCAGCGTGCGTTCGTCCGGGGTGAAGTCGAAGCCCATGACCTGGTTGAGGCACGACCAGGTCATGTTCGCGTGGGTGAGGGTGGCGCCCTTGGGCCGCCCGGTGGTGCCGGACGTGTACATGATCAGGCAGGGGTCGTCGAGGGAGACCGCCTCGTCGCGGAGCACCGGCTCCACGCCGGACAGCAGCCGCTGCCAGTCGAGGGACCGCGCGCCGCCCTCCACCGGCGGCTCGACGGCCGCCCAGTGGCGCACGGCCGGGAGCTGTGGCCGGAGCACGTCCGCCGTCGTCCCGTGCTCCCGGCCGTGGACGACGACGCTCGCGCCGGAGTGCTCCAGCACGTACCGCGCCTCGGGGGCGGTGAACCGGGCGTTCACCGGCACCCAGATCGCGCCGAGTTGACCGCAGGCGTAGAGCGTCTCCAACGCGGACGGGTGGTTCGCGCCGAACCAGGCGACGCGGTCGCCCCGCCGCACGCCGAGGGCGTCCAGGGCCGCGGCCGCCCGGCGGACGCGGTGCGCGAACTCGCCGTGGGTGGTCGTGGCCCCCTCGAACCAGATCGCGGGCTCGTGGGGGGACAGGCGCAGCCTGCGCTCCGGCCAGCTGCCCAGGCCCGCGTTCCTCATCGCAACCCCAGGGCGCGGATCGCGTTCTCCTTCATGATCAGCGGCCGGACCTCGTCCTTGATGTCGAGGGCGGCGAAGTCGCGGATCCACCGCTCGGGCCGGATGAGCGGGTAGTCCGACCCGAACAGGACCTTGTGCTTGAGCAGGCCGTTCGCCGCCTTGACCAGCTGCGGCGGGAAGTACTTCGGCGACCAGCCGGACAGGTCGATGTAGACGTTGGCCTTGTGCGTGGCCACCGAGATCGCCTCGTCCTGCCACGGCACCGACGGGTGGGCCATGATGATCGTGAGAGCGGGGAAGTCGGCCGCGACGTCGTCGAGCAGCATGGGGTCGGAGTAGCGCAGCTTGATCCCGCGCCCGCCCGGCAGACCCGCGCCGATGCCGGTCTGCCCGGTGTGGAACAGCGCCGGGACGCCCAGGCCCTGCAGCTCCTCGTACAGTGGGTAGACCGCGCGGTCGTTCGGCTCGAAGGCCTGGATGGACGGGTGGAACTTGAACCCGCGGACCTCGTGCTGCTCCACCAGCCTGCGGGCCAGCCGGACGCCGGCGGCGCCGCGGGCCGGGTCGACCGAGGCGAACGGGATGAGCACGTCGGGGTGCTGCGCGGCGAGGTCGGCGATCTCCTCGTTCGACAGCGCGGGGTGCCCGGTGGCGTGCTCGACGTCGACGGTGAACACGACCGCGGCCATGTTGCCCGCCCGGTAGTCCGCCGCGATGTCCGGGACCGTCGGGTCGTAGGGATCGCCCTTGAAGTACGCCGACGCCGCCTCGTTCAGCTCGTCGTCCAGCGCCTTGTGGCCGTGCAGGTCGGCGTGCACGTGGGTGTGCACGTCGATCGCGACCAGGTTGTCGAGGTCCAGTCGGAGGGTCACTTCGGAGAACTCCTCGAACGACGACGGTGAGGACGGCGGGCCGGTGGTCCGCGCGGCGTGACACCCGCACGCTAGGGCGATATCGTTGAGATTGTCAATGATTGAGGAGCCTATGGATCCGGGTGCGCTGGCGGGAGACGTCGGCTTCCTGCTGTCCCGTACCAGCGGGCTCGTCGTGCGCGCTGTCAACGCCGGCCTGGCGGGGCACGGGCTCCGTGTGCGGCAGTACTCCGTGCTGGTCCTCGCCGCCGACTCGGGGGACGGCGTGTCCCAGCGGGACCTGGCGATCACCCTCGGGCTCGACCCCAGCCAGATCGTCCTGCTCGTCGACGAGCTGCAGGCGGCGGGGCTCGTGGAACGCCGCCCCGCGCCCGCCGACCGGCGCACCCGCCTCGTCGCCGCCACCGCGCGCGGCAGGCGGGTCCGGCGGGCGGCGGTCGAGGGCGCGCACGAGGGCGTCCGCCGACAGCTGGGCGCACTCTCCGACGAGGAGCAGGAGACGCTGCGCGCCCTCCTCGAAAGGGTCGTCGCCACCGCCGAGCCGGAGCCCTGACCGCGCGGTCAGGAGGGTCTCCCGGTCCGCAGCACGCTGTCGGCCCGGAGTCGACCGTGCTCGTCCATGTCGGCGAGGACCGCGGGTAGGCCGTCGGTCAGCATCCTGCGCCGGACGGAGCCCAGGATCCGGGACATGGCGAACCCGCCGATCCCGGTGAACCCGGTGTGTCGGTAGGTGAACCGGGTCCCGGTGGAGTGCGGCTCCAGTCGGTAGGACACCAGCGTCGTCTCGCCGCCCCCGCCGTCCACCCAGCTGAAGCGCAGCAGGGCGGGCGGACGGCTCTCGAGCACCTCGCACTCGACCACCCCGCTCCAGCCGGGCAGGGGTGCGGCCACCAACTGGAAGTGCGTGCCGCGGGTGGGTGCGAAACCGACGGGGCGGGCCCCCCGTCCGGTCGCGGTCCGGTACGGGACGAGGTCGGGATCGGTGACCGCCTGCCAGGCCCGCTCGACGGGGTGGGGGTAGTCCCGCACGATCGTGATGTCGGACATGGAGCCTCATCCTCCCGATGACCTCTGCCGCACCAAAGGTACAGCAACAGAAGAAATATAGCGGCGGTAGTAAGCTGGCTCCGTGGGGACGACGACCGAGCCGGGCGAGGGCCTCCGGGAACGGAAGAAGCGGCTGATGCGGCAGCAGCTCTCCGACACGGCGGCAGAGATGTTCCTCGCCCGCGGCTTCGACGCCGTGCGTGTCGCGGACGTCGCCGCGGCCTGCGGCGTCTCGGAGAAGACGGTCTTCAACTACTTCCCGAGCAAGGAGGCGCTGCTCCTGGACCGGCTGGAGGCGACCCCGGAGGCGCTCTCGACCGCGCTGGCGCGGACGGAGGTCACGCCGCTGGAGGCGACGCTCGGCGTCCTCGCGGACGAGCTCGCCTCCGCTCTCGGGAGTGTCGCCGGACCGGATCGCGCGGGCGCCGTCGCCGCCCACCTCCGCTTCGGCGACCTGATCGACCAGACCCCGGCGCTGAACGCCTACCGCAGCGCGATGACGGAACGGTCCGTCGCGGTCGCCTGCCGGGCTCTCGCGAGTCGCACCGGCGGTGCCCCGGACAGTCCGGAGCTGCTCATCACCGCGGCGGCGCTGGTCGGTCTGTGGCGGGTCCAGGCCAGCAGCCTGCGACGGCAT
The DNA here is from genome assembly GCF_021728735.1 of Pseudonocardia sp. WMMC193. NCBI lineage: Bacteria > Bacillati > Actinomycetota > Actinomycetes > Pseudonocardiales > Pseudonocardiaceae > Pseudonocardia > Pseudonocardia sp. WMMC193. Next base: position 1,317,849 of record NZ_JAKKDO010000003.1, read on the forward strand.
CTCGAGCGCGGCGGCGATCCCGCCGGGCTGGGCCCCGCGGTCACCGCCGACGTCGAGCGGGCCGCCCGCGTCCTGGAGCGGGGACTCGGTGGCTCCGGCCACGCAGCGGCTCTCCTCCCGTCCCGGCCCGGCCGTGTGCGACGCTGAGCGGCGTGTACCAGGTCGGGGCCTTCGAGAGCTCGGAATGCGTCTCGCTGGGCTGGCAGTCGACGGTCGCGTCGCTGCACGGAGCGATGTCGATCCGCAGCGCCGCAGACGGCCCCTACACCGGCCGGCTCGTGTGGCAGGCGAGCCGCTCCTACTCGGTCGTCCGCTGGCGCGGCGCGCCCGAGCAGCTCCGCCGTGGTGACGCCGACCTCCGGGACGACCCGCGGGCGACCTTCGAGGTGCTCGCCCCGGTCCGTGGCACGGTGACGATCGAGTCGGGCGCTCGTGAGCTGACCGTGGCCCCGGGAGAGCTCCTCGTCCTGCCGATGGACCGGCCGATGGTCTGCACGCACGAGACCGCCTGCGAGGCCGTCTGCCTCATCGCGCCGGCCCCGCGCGTCCGCAGCCGCCAGGAGACGGGGCAGGACGTCCTGCGCGTCGATCGCCGCGGTGGCCTCGGCAGCGTCGTCTGGAGTGCGCTGGAGGCGTTGGTCGCCGAGCGCGCCGCGCTGGACGTGACCGGGTTCGACGCGGCGTGCGACCGGCTGCTGGACCTCGTCCTGCTCGCCGCCGGGCGGGCCGACGGCGGCTCCTCCGCGGCCCCGAACGCCGAGCTCGTCGCCGCCGTCCGCCGGGAGGTCCGCCGCCGCGTCTCCGACGTCACGCTCGACGGCGCCTCCGTCGCCGCCGCGCTGTCCTGGTCGCTGCGCCACGTGCAGGCGGTGCTGGCCCGTTCCGGCACGACGATGAGCGAGATCATCCGCGAGGAGCGCCTCGACCGCGCCTGGTCGATGGTCACCGACCCGCACCGGCGCACGTCGCTGTCCCGCATCGCCGCCGAGTGCGGCTTCTCCACGCACTCGATGTTCTCGACCGCCTTCCGCGCGCGTTTCGGCACGACGCCTCGGGACGCGCGTGCCGCCACCGTCGTGCGCTGAGCCGCAAGGACCGTGCGCGGTGCCGCAAACCGCCGCGGCCCGTCCCGCCTAGCGTCGAGCCATGAAGATCGCGATCACCGTCGATGAGCTGATCCTCTGGGACGGAACGCCGATGCCCCCGGGGTACACGGCCGCCACCGTCATGGACGGGATGCTTCGGGCACTCCGGGAGCACCGGGTCGAGGGCGTGTACGGGTTCGCGCACACCAGCCCCGTCGCGGACCGGCCGGACGACCGGCAGATCCTCGAACGATGGTGTGCGGCGGGCCATCACCTCGGCAACCACACGCACCACCACGCCTGCCTGAACTGGGTCGGTGCCCAGCGCTACTGCGACGACGTCCGCCTCGCCGAGGACGTCCTCGGCGACCTGCTCGAGGCGGCGCCGACGCGGTACTTCCGCCACGCGATGGACATGACCGGCCCCAGCGAGGCCCGCCGCGGCGAGGTGGAGGGCTTCCTCCGCGCGCAGCGGTACACGACCGCGCCGATCACCGCCTGGTTCGGCGACTTCGCCTGGACGGCTCCCTACGCCCGGGCGCTCCACGCCGGGGACCGGGATGCGGCGGCCATGCTCCGCACGTCGTTCGTGGAGACCGCCGTGGCGCGGTTGCACGACCACGCCGAGGCCGGTCGCCGCCTGTTCGGTGCGGACCTGCCCCTCATCTGGCTGGTGCACGGCACCGCGCTCGCGCAGGACGTCCTCGGCGAGATCCTCCGACGGTTCGCCGACGAGGGGGTGGAGTTCATCCCGCTCGACGACGCCATGCGCCACCCGGTGCACCGCGTCCACTCTCCGGTCACGCCGCTGTTCCGCAACCACCTCGAACGGATCGCGCTGGCCGCCGGTGACGAGGTCCCCGCGCCGCCGCCCGAGGCCGTCGCGCAGGTGGTCACGTCGGGGCTCGCGGAGGGCGAGGACCCCATGGCCGTGTACGATGCGATCCTGCGCCGCATCGTCGACCGGGTCGACGGCACCTGGAACTGGAGCTGGGCGTGAACTCTCGCGAGGTGCAGCTCGTGCGGCGCCCCACCGGAGCCGTCGACGAGACGCTGTTCGGCGTCGTCGAGGTCGACGTTCCCGCGCCGCGGGAGGGCGAGCTCCTGGTGCGGTCCGTCGCGCTCAGCGCGGACCCGTCGATGATCCCGCGGCTGAGCGTGGACACCTACGCCCCCGCGTTCGGGCTGGGCCGGGCCGTCGAGTCGCGCGCCGTCGGGCAGGTCGTGGAGAGCCGCGCGGACGGGACGGCCGCGGGCGACTGGGTCGTCCACAGCGGCGGCTGGCGGGAGCTCGCGGTCGTCGACGCCGCCACCGTCCGGCGGATCCAGCCCTCCGCGGACATCGGGCCCGAGGCGTGGCTGCACGCCCTCGGCGCATCCGGGCTGACCGCGGCGGTCGGGATCGACGTCGTCGCCCGGGTGCGGCCCGGGGACGTCGTCTGGGTCTCGGCGGCGGCAGGCTCGGTGGGGCTCGTCGCCGCCCAGCTCGCGCAGGCCCGCGGGGCCCGCGTGATCGGCTCGGCGGGTGGCGCGGAGAAGACCGCGTACCTGAGCCGGCAGGTCGGGCTCGACGCCGTCCTGGACCATCGCGCAGGCCCCATCGCGGACCAGCTCGCCGCCGCAGCGCCCGAGGGGATCGACGTCTACTTCGACAACGTGGGCGGCGACCACCTCGAGGCCGCGCTCGACCGGCTCACGATCGGCGGCCGCATCGCCGCCTGCGGGATGATCTCCGGCTACGGCAGGCGGCAGACCGGACCGGCGAACATCGCCAACGTAATCGTCCGGAGGCTCCGGCTGGAGGGTTTCCTCGTCACCGACCACCTGGACCGAGCGGCTGCCGTCGAGGCCGAGTTGCGCGAGCTGATGGTCGGCGGCCGCCTCCGGGTCCCGGTCACCACGTTCGACGGCATCGAGCAGGCGCCGGCCGCCCTGCTGTCACTGCTGCGCGGCGGCAACCTCGGCAAGACGATCGTGCGCCCGCGGCACGGTTCGACCGACTGAACCGCTCCCGCCCCGCGGGTCACCGCTGCCGGAGCAGGGGGAGCAGGTGGTCGCCGCAGGACCGGGCTCGGACGTCGGATCCCCGATCACGGTCCCGGCGAGCGCGACTCGCGCGTGCTCAGCCGGTGAGCTCCTCGAGCTCCGGCAGGTCCCTGCGGAGGATCTCGTCGTCGCTGAGGGCGTCGGCCGCGCCCGCGGTGGGACTGCCGAGCCAGACCTCGCCGGTGGCGCCGTCGATCGTGAGGGTGTCGCCCGCGGCGAACAGGACCTCGCCGCCGGCGTTCCGCACGTCCTCGGCGCCCACCACCAGGGTCTTCGCGCCGACGACGGCGGGGATGCCCCAGCCGCGCGCGACGACGGCCGCGTGGCTGACGAGCCCTCCGGTGCTGGTCAGGATGCCCTCGGCCACGGACATGCCGTGCACGTCCTCCGGGCTGGTCTCGGGGCGGACCAGGATGACGGGGCCGTCCGCCTCGGCGGCGGCGTCCGCGGTCAGCACGACGGCGCCGCAGGCCCGACCCGGCGACGCGCCCAGCCCGGTCGCGACGGCCGCGCCGCCGACGCCCTGTCGGGCGGCCGCGAGGATCTCGGTGCGGGCCCGGTCGAGCGTCTCGTCGTCCAGCCGGGCGCGGGCCTCGTCCAGGCTCAGCCCGATCGCCGGGTCGTGCCGCATCCGGGCCGCGAGCCGGACGGCGGCGACCGCGCCGCGCTTGCCGACCCGGGTCTGCAGGATGTAGAGCCTGCCGCGCTCGACGGTGAACTCGACGTCGCACATGTCACGGTAGTGGCGCTCGAGCCTGCCGAGTTTGTCGACGAGCTCGGCGTGGGCCTCCGGCAGCCGCGCGGCCATGTCGTCGAGCGTCAGTGTGCTCGCGGTGCCCGCGACCACGTCCTCGCCCTGGGCGCGGGGGAGGAAGTCGCCGTACGGCCGGTTCTCGCCGGTCGACGGGTCCCGGGTGAACACCACGCCGGTCCCGGACCGGTCGTCGTAGTTGCCGAAGACCATCGCCTGGACGTTGACCGCGGTGCCCAGGTCCTCGTCGATGCCCTCGCGCTGCCGGTAGGCCCGGGCCCGTGGGCTGTCCCAGCTGCGGAAGACGGCCTCGATCGCGCCGCGGAGCTGCGCCACCGGGTCGGCGGGGACGACGGCGCCCGCCTCCGCGAGGATCCGCCTGATCTCCGCGACCCGCGCGCGGAGCGCGGCGGCCTCGGTGGGCGCGGGGCCCGCGGCGAGCTGCTCGTGGGGGACACCGAGCACTGTGGTGGCGTACATCGTGAGGAAGCGCCGGTAGCTGTCCCAGGCGAACACCTCGTCCCCGGAGCTCGCGGCCAGGCCCTCGACGGTGTCGTCGTCGAGGCCGAGGTTCAGGACGGTGTCCAGCATGCCGGGCATGGAGCGCGGGGCGCCGCTGCGCACGGCGACGAGCAGCGGGTCCGCCGCGTCCCCGAGCCTGCGGTGCATCCGGGCCTCCAGGGCGGCGCAGTGTTCGGCGACGACGGCGTCCAGGTCCGCGGGCCACCCGCCCGCCCGGTACCGCCTGCAGACGGGCAGCGCGATGGTGAATCCGGGGGGTACCGGCAGCCCGAGGACCGAGGTCATCTCGGCGAGCCCGGCGCCCTTCCCGCCGAGCAGCCCGGCGAGCTCGCGCGGGGGGAGGGCGTGCGGGTGGTCGAAGGCGAAGACGTTCTCGCGGACCGCCGCGTCGGCGCTCACGGGCCGTTCCGTCGAGGTGGAGGGGGAGGGGGCCACGGTCGTCGCTCCTTTGCCGGTGACGTGACGGGGGACGATCGGGGTCGCTCAGTGACCGTCCGCGGCCGCGCGCTCGCGGCCGAGGGTGCTGAGCAGGTCCTGGTGGAGCTCCATCCACGCGTCGTGGTAGCTCTCCGACAGCGGCGCGGCGAAGGCCTTGCGGTCCCCGTCGAGGAGCCGCGCGTACGCGGCGGCGAAGGACCGCGGGTAGCGCTCGAACCGCGGGACGGTGGTCGCGAGCTCGGTGGTGAGGGCCGTGACGCGCTGGTGCACCGGCTCCAGGTCGCTGATGACGGCCCGGTCGTACTCGGCGTCCGCGTGGTCGTTCAGCGAGCCGTCGGCGCGCATCTGCCAGCGCGAGCAGAGCTCCTTGAAGGGCTCGTTGAGCTGCAGGAACGCGGCGTCGGCGGACTCGACGGCCGCCCGCGCGCCCAGCGTCTCGAGCTCGCGGGCGAGGAGCGAGGCGTGGGCGGTCCGCCCGTCCGGGGTGAGCATCCAGCCGCTGATCCGGCCGGTCCGCTCGACGACGTGACCGTTCTCCTGCGCGTGGGCGAGGGTCTCGCGCACGGTCTCCTCGGGCAGCCCGGCGCCGCGGGCGATGCGGTCGACGGCGGCGAACCCGCTGAGCCGCAACGCGTGCAGCACCAGCAGCGCCGGGTCGGTGGCGGTCGGGGTCGTGTCGTTGTCGGTGGTCACGATGCGGGCCTCTCGGGTCGTCCGGTCAGGATCGGCGCGGGTCGGCGACGGCGGACGCCGTGCTCAGGGCGGGGAGGGCGGCGAGCTGCAGGTGGGTCGTCTCGTTGAGGCTGAGCACCTGCCTGCGTCCGTCCGCCGACGCCCGGACGCGGGAGATCGAGGTGTACGCGGGCTGGAAGAACATCCCGCGGGGTCTGCCGAGGACGGCGCACAGATAGGAGTTGATCACACCGGAGTGGCACACCACGGCCACGACGCTCGAGGCGTGGGCGGCCACGATGCCGTCGAGCGAGGCGGCGACCCGGCGTTCGAACTCGTCCGGGTCGAAGGTGTGCTCACCCCACACGCCGGTCTCCAGCGCCCGCCACATCTGCCGCTTCACCTCGTGCCCGGCGGTGTCGAGCTCCGGCGGGGTGTAGCTCGGGGCACCGTGGTCGAACTCGCGGAGCCGGTCGTCGACGTGGAGCGGGACGACCGACCGCGCCACGATCGCCTCGGCCGTCTCCGTCGCCCGCCTCATCGGGCTGGTGTACACGGTCGTCGGTGCCGCGAGCGAGCCCGCGGCCAGGAACTCGCCGAGCAGGGCGGCCTCGCCGCGGCCCTGCTCGGTCAGCCGCGGGTCGGCGCCCGCGCCCGCCGCCGCCTCCTCCTGGGGCCGCGGTCGCCCGTGTCTGATCAACAGCAGTTCCATCAGACGTCCGCGGTGCGGCGCCGGGGGCGGGGGGCGGTCATGCGGTCTCCACGGGCCAGTAGCGGTCACGAAGGGGCTGCAGCCGGATCTTCCCGGCGTCGCTGCGCGGCAGGTGGTCGACGAAGTCGACCGAGCGCGGACACTTGAACCGGGCCAGCCGGTCGCGGCAGTAGGCGATCAGCTCGGCCTCGAGCCCGGGCCCCGGGGTGGCACCCGGTGCCGGCACGACCACGGCTTTGACCTGCTCACCGAACTCGGGATCGGGGACGCCGAGCACGGCGACGTCCGCCACCGCGGGGTGCAGCGCGAGCAGGTCCTCGATCTCGCGCGGGTACACGTTGACCCCGCCGCTGACGATGGTCTGGCCCCGGCGCCCCGTCAGGTAGAGGTAGCCGTCCTCGTCCAGCCTGCCGAGGTCGCCGACGGCGCCCCAGCCGCGGGTGGCCGCGAGGTCCGCGGTGCCGTCGTCCGCGCGGCGGGGGAGGTCCGCGCCGGGCTTGGCGAACCAGACCTCACCGACCTCGCCCGGCGGCAGCGGCCTGCCCTCGGGGTCCGCGATGTGAACGGTGCTCTCCACGGAGCGGCCGACCGAGCCGGGGTGGGCGAGCCACTCCTCGGGGCCGATGGTCGTGCGCCCGTAGCCCTCGCTCGCGCCGTAGTACTCGTGGATCATCGGACCCCACCAGTCGAGCATCGCGCGCTTGACCTCGGGCGGGCACGGCGCGGCGGCGTGCACGGCGACGCGGTGGGTGGACAGGTCGTAGCGGCGGCGCACCTCGGCGGGCAGCCGCAGCAGCCGGACGAACATCGTGGGCACCCACTGGCTGTGCGTCACGCCGTAGCGCTCGATCGCCGCCAGCGCGCCCTCCGCGTCGAAGCGCTCCATCAGCACGACGGTGCCGCCGAGCTGGTGCACCGACTGCAGGAACCCCAGCGGGCCCGCGTGGTACGCCGGGCCGGGGACGAGAAGCACGTCGCCGGTGTCGTCGAAGCCCAGGGAGCGCATCAGGCCCGCGGACCGGACGGGCAGCGCGTCGGGGTGGACGGCCTGCGGCGGGACCCGGAAGGGCTTGGGCCTGCCCGTGGTCCCGGAGCTGAAGAGCAGCCGCCCGCCCGCCGTCTCGGGCAGCTCGGGATCCCGCGCCGTGCCGGCCAGCGCCGCCTCGTAGTCGAGCCCGTCCCGGGAGCCGACGACGAGCAGGGCGGGCTCCCGGGCGGGGGCGGCGAGGCGGATCGCCGCGCGCACCGTGTCGAGCAGGGCCGCGGACGTCACGACGACGGCCGGGGTGGCGTCCTCGACGATGGGCGCCAGCTCGCCCGCGGTCAGGTGTCGGTTGGCGGCGCCGAGGACGAGTCCGCTGCGCCAGCAGGCCCACGGCACCTCGGCCCAGCGCAGGTCGTTCTCCAGCAGCAGCAGGACGGTGTCCCCGGGTGCGGCACCGCGGGCGCGCAGCAGGGCGGCGAGCCGGGCGCTACGGTCGTCGAGCTCCGCGTAGCTGCGGGCCTCGCCGGTCTCGGCGAGGATGACGGCCGGGCGGTCGGGGACCGTCGCGGCCACGCTGCCGGGATACACGCAACCTCCGAGAGTGAGATACCGAGTCACATCGTGACCGGAGCGTATCCGATCGATCAGTGGTGTTCAATCACAGAAGCGACTGACGAGTCACATCGTGGGACGGTGCGCAGAGCCGTGAGGCCGCCGTCCAGCCGCAGGTCCACGCCGTTGAGCCAGGACGCGGCGGGAGAGAGCGCGAACGCCACGACCCGGGCGATCTCCTCCGGCAGTGCGTGCCTGCCCACCAGCTCGCCCGCGACGTCCAGCGAGGGCATCGTGGCTCGGAAGTCCGCCAGGATCGGAGTCTGCACCGGCCCGGGGCTGACGCTGAGCGCCCGCACCCCGCGCGGATGGAGTCTCGCCGCGAGCACCAGCGCGTAGCGGTGGACCAGCTGCTTGGACACCTGGTAGGCCTCCGGCCCCGCCAGGCCGAGGTCCAGCAGCCTGTCGCGCAGCTCGACGTCCGACAGGTCGAGCAGGGTGTCGAGCTCGGTCGCGGGCACCGTGCCGCGGTAGCCCGCCATCGACGAGAGCAGCACGACGGCTCCCGGGTCCCCGAGCTGCGGCGCGAGCGCCTCGGTGAGTCGGCGCAGGCCGAGGAGGTTCACGTCGTAGACCACGGCGGGCGGGGTGGTGCCGGGGACACCCGCCACGGCGGCGAGACCGTCGAGGGGGTCGGGCCCACACCACGAGCGGACGGTCGCCGCCGCGGCGGCCACGGCGGCGGGATCGGTGAGATCGCAGACGACGGGCTCGACGCCCGCCGGGACGCCGGTCGCCACGCGGTCCAGGCCCAGCACCCGGTGCCCGTCGGCGACCAGGATCGCCGCCAGCGCGGCGCCGATCCCGGAGGCGGCCCCGGTGACGACGTGGCGTCTCAGGGTGTGCATCGGACCTCCCCGTCCTGGTGGCTCAACGGGGCGGTTCGACCCGCCCCGTGGTTGTCCACTCTTCCATCCGGCCCTCAAGATGTATAGTCGCAGTCGCAAAACCGGGCGAGGTCGCCGCCGTCGGCGGGGCGGCGCGAGCCGGGAACCGTGCATCGTAGGGATGGAGCTGCCGATGGTCACGACGAGTGCCTGCCCGGTCTCGCAGCCGCCAGGGTTCGACCTGCTCGACGCGCAGGTCTTCGCGGACGGCCGGGACGGCGAGATGTTCCGGAGCCTGCGGGACCACGCCCCGCTGTTCTGGAACGCCGGGCCCGGCGAGGAGACCGGCTTCTGGTCGGTCACCCGCTACGCGGACGTCGAGGCGGTGGCCAAGGACGCGGAGCGCTTCGGCAACGGGGAGGGCACCCAGATCCCGAACCGGCGCGCCGAGGGGACCGGGCCGCGCCAGATCCACAACATGGACGCCCCGGACCACGCCCCGCTGCGTCGGCTCCTCACCAGCACCTTCGCCCCGCGTTCGGTGGAGAAGCTGGTCGGGCGGGTCGAGGAGGTCACGGACGCGCTGCTGGACGAGGCCCTGGAGCGCGGTGAGCTGGACTTCGTCAAGGTCGTCGCGTCGCGGCTGCCGCTGCTGGTGTTCGCCCCCATGCTGGGCGTGCCGGTCGAGGACGCCGACCTGCTGCTGCGCTGGACGAACGAGTCCAGCAGCGAGGACCCCGAGTACTCCGCGGGCCCCGAGACCGCCGCCAAGGCGCGGGACGAGCTGTTCGCCTACTACGCCGACCTCACCCGCGAGCGCCGCGCCTGCCCGCGCGAGGACGTGGTCAGCACCCTGGTGCAGGCCGAGTTCCGCGGCGCGCCGCTGACCCAGGACTGGCTCAACCCCTACTACATGGTGCTCACCGTGGCCGGGAACGAGACCACCCGGAACCTGCTGAGCGGCTCGGTGGACGTCCTGGGCCGGAAGGGGCTGTGGCCGCAGCTGCGCGAGGGCGGGCACGGGCTGCTGCGGCCCGCCATCGAGGAGATGGTCCGCTGGGTGTCGCCGGTCGTGCACATGCGGCGCACCGCGACCACGGACGTCGAGCTGCACGGGCGAACGGTCAAGGCGGGGGAGAAGGTGGTGCTGTGGTTCGCCTCGGCGAACCGGGACGAGCGCGCCTTCGCCGACCCGGACGAGTTCGTGCTGGACCGCAAGCCCAACCGTCACCTCGGCTTCGGCGCGGGCCCGCACTTCTGCCTGGGCGCGCACCTGGCCCGGATGGAGACGCGGGTCTTCTACGAGCGGGTGCTCGCGCGGCGCATCGACATCGAGCTCACCGGCGAGCCGGACCGGCTGCTGTCCAACTGGTTCCGGGGCGTCAAGCACCTGCCCGTGCGGGTCACCCAGAGGAACGCGTGACCAGGACGGTCGCCGCGGCGCTCTCCCCGCGCCCGGGCGCCGCACTCGTCCGCGACCGCACGGACCACGTCGTCGACGGCCGGTGGGTGCGGTCGGAGGGCGAGCCGATCCCGGTCGTCGACCCGGCCACGGAGGCCGTCGTGGCGCACGTCCCCGCGGGGACGGCCGCCGAGGCGACCGCCGCGGTCGGCGCCGCGGCGCGGGCCTGGCCGCGCTGGGCCACCGGCCGACCGTCTTCACCGACGTCGACCCCGCGTCCGCGCTCGCGCAGGAGGAGGTCTTCGGGCCGGTGCTCGCGGTCCAGACCCACGACGGCGACGACGCCGCCGTCGCGCTCGCCAACAGCACCGAGTTCGGTCTCGCGGCCGGGGTCTGGTCGGCCGACCGGGACCGGGCCAGGGCCGTCGGCGCCCGGATCCGGGCGGGCCAGGTGAAGATCAACGGCGTCCGGACCCGGGACAGCCTCGACGCACCGTTCGGCGGCTACGGCCGGTCCGGCCTGGGCCGAGAGCTCGGCCGCCACGGCATCGACGAGTTCGTCGAGATCACGTCACTGCTGGGCTGACCGGGCCGACCGGGAGGGTCGGCCCCCACCACGAGGAGACACCATGAAGATCGAGCTCGACCGGGCCAAGTGCGCCGTCCTGGGCATCTGCGAGTCGGTGGCCCCGGACTTCTTCGAGATCACCGAGGACGGCGACATCGCCCAGCTCCGCGAGGACGTCCCCGCGGACAAGGTCGCCGAGCTGGAGGAGGCGGTCCAGGGCTGCCCCACCGAGGCACTGCGGCTCGTGCCGTGACGGCGCCGCCGAGGCTGGTGGTCGTCGGCGCGTCCCTGGCCGGTCTGCGCGCCGTCGAGGCCGCGCGCAAGGCGGGCTTCGCGGGTGGGATCAGCCTGATCGGGGCCGAGCCGCACCCGCCCTACGACCGGCCCCCGCTGTCGAAGGCGCACCTGTCGGCCGAGGTGGCGCCCGGGGTCGGGTTCCGCACGCCCGAGCAGCTCGCCGAGCTGGGCGTGGACCTGCGCCTCGGCGCGCCCGCCACCGCCCTGGACCCCGACGCCCGCGAGGTCGTGGTCGGCGGGGCGGACCGGGTCGGCTACGACGCGCTGGTCCTGGCCACCGGCGCGACCGCCCGCACGCTGCCGGACGGCAGGGCACCGGACGGCGGGGCACCGGACGGTGTCCACGTCCTGCGCACCTTGGACGACGCGGTCCGGCTGCGGGCCGCCCTCGACGCCCGGCCGGACCACGTCGTCGTGATCGGGGCGGGGTTCATCGGGTCCGAGGTGGCCTCCGCCGCCCGGGGGAGGGGCATCGCCACCACGATCGTCGAGGCGGCCCGCCTGCCCCTGACCCGCTCGCTGGGGCCCGAGCTCGGCGTGGCCTGCTCGGCGCTGCACGCCCGGAACGGCACCGTGCTGCGCACGGGCGTCGGCGTCGACCGGATCGAGGGCGGCGCCCGGGTGGAGAAGGTGGTCCTCGCGGACGGCACCGTGCTCGACGCGGACCTGGTCGTCGTCGGGATCGGCGCCACGCCCGCGGTGGACTGGCTGGAGGGCTCGGGGATCGCCCTGGACGACGGGGTCGTCTGCGACGAGACCCTGGCGTCCTCGCTGCCGGGCGTCTACGCGGCCGGGGACGTCGCGCGCTGGGTGAACCCGCTGTTCGGGCGCTCGATGCGGCTCGAGCACTGGACCAGCGCCGCGGAGCAGGGCGCCGCCGCGGCCCGCAACGCCCTGGACCCCGCGCACGCCGCGGCGTACTCGACGGTCCCGTACTTCTGGTCGGACTGGTACGGCTCCCGCATCCAGTTCGTCGGGGTGCCCGGCGCCGACGAGCACCGCATCGTCACGGGCTCCGCGGAGGAGGGGCGCCTGGTCGCGCTGTACCGCGAGGGCGACCGGCTCGTCGGCGCGCTGACCCTCGACCACCCGTCGAGCACGATGAAGTACCGGGGGCTCGTCGCGAAGGCCGCCTCCTGGGACGATGCCCTGGCCTTCGCGGCGGCGCGTCACGGATGACGAGGGGACGCCGCCGGGCGCGTCCGCGATAGGGTGACTGCTGTTCCACAAACCAGCACGCGGCGGAGAGGGGCCCGGTGACCGAGCGAGGGACGACCGCCGAGACGGCCGAAGGGCCCGCACCGGCCCCGAAGCAGCCGGTGCGGCGCGGGAAGAACGTCCGGGGGCTGCGGACGCGCCAGGAGCTGCTGGACGCCGCGTTGAGCTGCTTCTCCGAGTACGGCTACGCCCGCACCCGGATCTCCGACATCGTGTTCCGGGCGGGTGTCTCCCAAGGCAACTTCTACCGGCACTTCGAGAGCAAGACCGAGATCTTCCTGGAGTCCCTGCGGCCGAGCCTCGACGAGCTGACCCTCTCCACCGGTCGGGGCAAGCTGGGGGACGGCGTCGACCTCGACACGATGGTCGCGCTGACCACCTCGTACCTCACCTCGTACACCCGCAACCGCCACATCCTGCGGGTCATGCGCGAGGCCGCGGCCACCAGCGCGGACGACGGGTTCGCCGAGCTCTGGCTGCAGCAGCGGGGCAGCTACGTGGAGCGCACGGCCAGGTGGCTGCGGCGGCTGCACGCCCAGGGGCGGATCGCCGCCACGGACTTCGACCTGCTCGCGGACGTGCTCGGGTCGACGATCGAGCAGACGGCCTACGTGCACATCGGTCTCCCGGCGGAGGCGCCGCGACCCGAACGGGTCCACGAGCTGGCCGCGGCGGTGGCCGGCGTCTGGCACCGGTCGCTGAACGTCCTGGAGCCCCCGGCCGCTGCTGAGCAGGCCTGACACGCGGGTCGCCGCACCCGGGTCACCGTCCGTTCGCGCCCGGGCACGGACGGGGCTCCGGCCTGCCCGCAGCAGGCGCCGACTGCGGGACGACCGTCCTTGACACGGCCTGGCCCCCGGGCCACGATGTGACTCGTTCGTCGCAGAACACGCTGCGGTGTTCAGTGCGGGTGCCGGCACCCCGGGTCGCGGGCCTCCGGTCCGACCGCCGATGTCAGACGTCCTTACCCGAGCCTCAGTGACGAGGGAGACCGCTTCCGTGACCGACTGGCCGATCTTCGACAAGCCCTCGAAGACGTTCCCGCTGTACTCGCGGGCCAACGTGGGCGAGATCTTCCCCGACCCGATCTCCCCGCTGAACGCGTCCGCGGGCTTCCAGGCCTACCTGGAGCCCGGCTGGGAGGACGCGTTCGTGGCCTGCAAGGTGTGGGACCACGACCTCTACGACAAGTCCGTCGACCGCAACGTGCTGCCCGCCTTCGGCAGCTACCTTTACATCAACATGTCGCTGATGCGGCTGTTCGGTGTGCGGGTGCCCGGCATGGGCGCCGAGGCGGTCGACCTGCAGTACTTCGGCGACATGCCCGGCATCCCCTCCTACGAGAGCGAGAAGCGGGACTTCGACGAGGACCCCGCCTTCTCCGCGACGGCGGGCGCGTGGCTCATGGAGGAGGTGCTGCTGGCGAAGGACCTCGCCGCCTACGACGCCGACCGCGCCGAGATCGAGGGGATCCGCGCGGGCAGGCCGGAGGTCTCCGCGCTGTCCGACGAGGACCTCGTCGCCCGGCTGCTGTCGTTCGGCGACATCCAGCGGCGCTTCTTCAAACACCACATCGAGTCGAGCCTGAAGTCCGGCGTCGGCCTCGGCGCCATCGCCCAGCTCGCTGCCGCCGTCGGCAGGCCCGAGCTGGCCCTGACCCTGGTCAGCGGCATCGGGGACGTCGACTCGGCGGGTCCCTCGAACGGCATGTGGGCGCTGAGCCGCAAGGCCCGCACCGGCCCGGTGGCCGCCCTGTTCGACGGAGGCGTGAGCGGGCTGTACGGCAGGCTCGCGGAGAGCACCGATCCGGAGGTCGTCGCCTTCCGCGCGGAGCTCGACGAGTTCCTCGCCGCCTGGGACTTCCGCGGCCCGGCCGAGTGGGAGCTGCGCGCGCTGACCTGGGGCCTCAAGCCCGAGCTGGCGCTGTCTACGGTGGACCGCATGCGCGGGGTCTCGGACGACGAGGCGCCGTCGGTCAAGGGCGCCCAGCGCGTCCAGGACCGCGAGGCGGCGACGAAGACCGTCCGTGAGCTGCTGGCGGGCAACGAGGAGGCGTCCGGCCAGTTCGAGGTCGCCCTGAACGCCGCCGCGCTGTGGCTGCGCGGGCGCGAGCGGTCCCGCACCACCTCGGCCATGCTGGTGCACGAGCTGCGGCTGCCCGCGCTCGAGCTGGGCCGCCGCGGCGCGGCGGCGGGTCACCTCGACGAGGCGAAGCAGATCTTCATGCTGTTCGCCGACGAGCTCCCGGCCTACCTGAACGACCCGGCGTCCTTCACCGAGACCGTGCGTGCGCGGGAGAAGTCCTACGTCGAGCTGTTCGACTACGAGCCCCCGTTCGTCGTCGTCGGCGAGGCCCCACCGCTCTCGGAGTGGAAGCGCCGCTCCGACAAGGCGCACACCACGGCGGTCGTCGGCGAGACGATCCAGGGTGTCTCCGGCTGCACCGGGGTGACCCGGGGCCGCGCCCGCGTGCTGACCGACCCGAACGACCCGTCGGCCCTGGAGCCGGGCGAGATCCTGGTCGCCCCCATCACGGACCCGTCGTGGACGCCGCTGTTCGTCGCCGCCTCCGCGGTGGTGGTGGACGTCGGTGCGCCCTTCTCGCATGCCGCGATCGTCAGCCGCGAGCTCGGCATCCCGTGCGTCGTGTCCGCCTCGGACGCCACCGGGCGCATCCCGGACGGCGCCCTGATCGAGGTCGACGGCACCGCCGCCACGGTCACCGTCCTCGAGGTGTGACCCGACCCGGACCCGGGCGGGCGCCCCTCCCGCCCGGGTCCCCCTGCCGCCCGGAGGCTCCCTTGACACCTGTCACTCCCGCGACCGGCCCGACCGCCCCGCCGCGGACGGCCTCGCCGGTGGCCGTCGTCCGCCGCTACCTCGACGAGATCTACCACGAGGGCCTCGTCGACGTCGTCCGCGAGATCTGCGCGGACCCCGTCGTGCGCCACGATCCCGGTTCGATCCGCACGCTGACCCACCGGGAGCAGATGGACCGGATCCGGGCCGACCTGCCGCAGTGGAACCCGTGGTTCGAGGCCGCCGTGCTGGCGGGCGACGACACCCACGCCGTGCTGGTCTGGAACGCCACCGGCCGCACCGCCGAACGTACGCTGAGCGGGATCGAGGTGTTCCGCGTCGTCGACGGCCGGATCACCGACGTCTGGAACACCCCCTACTCGACCGAGCACTGGACCTGATCACCCCTCCCGAGATTCGAGGTCGCCCGTGAGCAACGCCGCCACGACCGCTCCCGCCCTGCTGGACTCGACGCACGAGATCGACGGCCCGTGGATGGAGTCGGTCCTCGCCGCCTCCCACCCGACCGCCGCGGTCCGCGGGGTCACCACCGGACCGATCGGCGCGGGCAACGTGTCCGACACGGTCAAGGTCGTGATCGACTACGCGAACCGACCCGAGGGCGCGCCCGCCTCGGTGATCGCGAAGTTCAAGCCCAGCGACCCGGCGGTGCACGCCCACGGCCTCGGCAGCGGCGCCTACCACCGCGAGATCGGGGCGTACCGGATCATCGGCGAGCGGGGCGCCTGCCGCATCCCGCAGGCCTTCCACGTGGCGGGCGACGAGACCAACATCAACCTGGTCCTCGAGGACCTGACCCACGCCGTCCCCGGCAACCAGGTCGCGGGGGCGACCCCCGCGGACGCGGCCGCGGTGCTGACCGAGCTCGCCGCCCTGCACGCCACGTTCACCCCGATGGACACCGCCACCGCCCCGGACTGGCTGATCCGGATGAGCGAGGCGGCCGACTACTGGGCCGGCATCACCCGCACTGGTGCCGAGACGGCGGTGGAGCGCTACCGCGACCGGCTCCCGACCGCGGACCTCGACCTGATCGCCGCGGCGGGCGAGCTCGTGCGGAGCTGGTACCTGCTGCCGCAGACGCGGCTGACCGTGTCCCACGGCGATCCGCGCGTGGACAACGTGCTCTTC
Organism: Pseudonocardia sp. WMMC193; assembly: GCF_021728735.1. Lineage (NCBI taxonomy): Bacteria > Bacillati > Actinomycetota > Actinomycetes > Pseudonocardiales > Pseudonocardiaceae > Pseudonocardia > Pseudonocardia sp. WMMC193. Next base: position 1,333,935 of record NZ_JAKKDO010000003.1, read on the forward strand.
GAGCAGGTCGAGGGCCGGACCCGCGCCGTGCTGATCGACTGGCAGGTCACCGGCCTGCGCAACCCCATGTACGACGTCGGGTACTTCCTCTCCGGGAGCCTGTCCGCCGAGGACCGCCGGGCCGTCGAGCACGACCTGCTCGACGGCTACCTGCGCACCTTCTCCGCGATCACCGGCGGCTACCCGCGGGAGGAGGCGGTGGAGGACTACCGGACCCAGCTGCTCAGCGGCCTGATGATCACCACCGCGGCGATCGCGGTGCTGCCGGACAACGACGTCGTCAACACGCTGATCCTCGCGCTGCTGGAGCGCAACTGCGCCGCCGCGCACGACTGGGACTCGATCCGGGCGACCGAGCAGCGCGTCGCGCGCTGAGGAGGCCCGATGAGAGCACAGTCCGCACAGTTCGCACAGGCCGCACCCGAGCTCGGCTTCTACGCCCTCGGCGGACACGTCGAGAATCCGCGGGTCATGCTGGACGAGCTGCGGCTGGCGGAGGACCTCGGGCTCGGCACCGCGTTCCTGTCCGAGCGGTTCTCGGTCAAGGAGCTGGCCTCGCTGACCGGCGCGGCCGGGGCCGTCACCGAGACGCTGCGCATCGCGACGGGCGCCACCAACCACCACACCCGGCACCCGGCCGTCACCGCGGCGTGGGCGACGACGGTGCACCGGCTCACCGGCGGCCGGTTCACCCTCGGGCTGGGGCGCGGGCTCGCTCCCCAGCTTGAGGCGTTCGGCCTGCCCCCGGTGACCACCGCGCAGCTCGAGGACTTCATCGGGCTGATGCGCAGGCTCTGGCACGGCGAGACGGTGGTCGGCCACGACGGGCCCGCGGGCAGCTGGCCCGCGCTGAAGCTGGACCCGGAGTTCGACGAGGACATCCCCGTCGCGCTGACCGCCTTCGGGCCCGCCACGCTGGCCCTGGCGGGCCGGGCCGCCGACATGGTCATCCTGCACACCTACTTCGCGGACGAGACGGTCGCCCGGTGCGTCGAGCGGGTCCGGACCGCGGCCGAGCGGGCGGGCCGCGACCCGGCCGCGGTGCAGGTGTGGTCCTGCTACGCGACCGTGCCCGACACGCTGGGGGAGGAGGCGCGGCTCCGCAAGACCGTGGCCCGCCTCGCCACCTACCTGCAGGTCTACGGGGACCTCCTGGTGGCCACCAACGAGTGGGACCCCGCCGCGCTGCGACGGTTCCGCGCGGACCCGGTCGTCGCGGGCCTGGACGGCTGGGCCGACGTGGTCGCCACCCGTGCGGAGATCGAGCACATCGCCTCGGTGCTGCCCGAGGAGTGGCTCGCCCCGGCGGCGACGGGCTCGGCCGAACACTGCGCCGCGCAGGTCCGCGCCCAGTTCGACCTCGGCGTCGACGGGGTGATCATGCACTGCGCGACGCCTGCGGAGCTGGAGCCCGTAGTCAAGGCGTACCTGGCCTAGACAGGCCCGTGGCGACGCTCCCCGTGGTCCTCGACGGTGCGCGCGGCCGGGTGTGCTCCTCAGCCCGGCCCGAAGGCCCGCAGGAAGGTGTCGACCGCGGTCCGCGAGATCGCGGCGAGCTCCGCCTCGGACAGCGGGCGGGACTGCACGCCCGAGCGGGTGAGCCGCCCCTGCGCGTCAGAGGCGGAAGAGTCGGCTCGCGTTGCCGGAGGTGAACGCCTCGCGCTCACCGTCGCCGACGTGCTGGAGGAAGGCGGTGATCTCCTCGCGGCTCGGCTGCTGGAAGGGGTAGTCGGTGGAGAAGAGCAGGCGGTCCGGGGTCGTGACCGTCCGGACGTGGTCGAGCAGGGCGGGGTTCAGCATCCCGGAGGCCGTGATCCAGAAGTGCTCGCGCACGTACTCGGAGACCGAGCGGCGCAGCCCGGCGATCCGCGCCAGCGAGTCCGCCCGGTCCAGCCAGAACAGCAGCAGCTCGCCCCAGTGGCCGAGCACCACCCGCAGGTCGGGATGGCGGTCGAAGGTGCCTCGCAGGATCAGCCGCAGCGCCGCCGTCGCCGCCTCGACGTGCCAGCCCCAGCCGAAGGTCGCGAGCCCGAGCTCGACGAGCGGTTCGAAGCCCCGGTAGGCGGCCGCGCGCAGGGCGTCCGGCGGGATCTGGGGGTGCAGGAACACCGGCTGGTGCAGGGCGGCGGCGGTCGCGAGCACGTCCTCCAGCGCCGGGTCGTCGAGGGGGAGTGCGCCGGAGCGGCCGTAGACCATGGCGCCGACGGCTCCGAGGTCCGCGGCCCGGCGCAGCTCGTCCGCGGCGTGCTCCGGGGAGGCGAGGGGGAGGCTGGACAGGAACCGGAACCGGGTCGGGTGCCTGCGGACGGCCTCGGCCGCCGTGTCGTTCGCCGCCCGGCTCAGCCGTACCGCCGCCGCGGGGGCCAGCGCCTGGGTCCCCGGCGGGGTCAGGGACAGGATCGCGACGTCCACGCCCTGCGCGTCCATCACGGCGAGCCTGCCCTCGGCGAGGTCGGTGAGCCGCTCCGCGGTGTCGCCGTGGTCGTTGAGCAGCAGGCTCTCGTCCGGCTGCGGGGTCGCGCCGAGGGCGGCCGCGAGGTCGGGGAGCATCCAGTGCTCCTCGATGGCGACGAGGGTCATGACGCCGCGCCCTCGGGAGCGCGACCGTGCCGCCCGGGGTGGCGGGCGGCCTCCTGCTGCCGGTCGACGACGGCCTCGCCGTGGCGCACGGCCCAGTCGGTCAGCATCCTGATCGGCTCCTCGAGCGTGCGGCCCAGCTCGGTCAGACCGTACTCCACCCGCGGTGGGGCCTCGGCGTAGACGTGCCGCTCAACCAGGCCGTTGTCCTGCAGACGCCGCAGGGTCTGCGTCAGCACCTTGCGGGAGACACCCCCCACGCGATCGACGAGCTCACCGTGTCGGACCGGGCCGTGGCGCAGCGCGAACAGCACGATCACGGCCCACTTGCCGGTGATGACCTCCAGGGTGAGGCGGGTCGGGCAGTCGGCGAGGAACACGGTGCCGAGACGGGGGCTCACGGGTCCGATCATGGCACAGCGAGAGGTACCCGGGGGTACCCGTCGGCTTCCTAGTGTCCGGAGCATGACACCACGCACCGCACCCACCACCCGCACGTTCGTCCTGGTCCACGGCGCCTGGCACGACGGGCGGGCCTGGCGACGGGTCGTCCCGCTGCTCGAGGCCCGCGGCCACCGCGTCCTGGCCCCCTCGCTGACCGGCCACGGCGACAGGGCCCACCTGCTGGGCCCCGACGTGGGCCTGTCCACCCACGTCGAGGACGTCCTCACCACCATCGCCGACCACGACCTGACCGACGTGGTGCTCGTCGGCCACAGCTACGCAGGCATGGTCGTCTCGGCGGTCGCCCATCGCATCCCCGACCGCATCGCCCACCTGGTCTTCGTCGACGCGATGGTCCCCACCCACGGCGAGAGCGTCCTCGACGTCATGCCGGTCACCCGGCTGATGATCGACGCCGCCGCGGGCACCGCGCACCCGTGGCGCATCCCGCCCCTGCCGGAGATGCCCGCGCCCCGCGGCCTGTTCGGCGTCACCGCTCCCGAGGACCTCGCCTGGCTGCGCCCCACCCTCGGCGACGAGTCGGTCCGCTGCTTCCTCGAGCCGGTCGTCATGGACGACCCCGCAGCCGACGCGATCCCGCGCACCCACATCCTCTGCGTCGGCACCGGGCCCGCCGCCGACCAGACCGCCGACGAGCCCGTGGTGCGCCGACCCGTCCCCGCCCGCGGACCTGACGGGACACCCTCCCGGGTCCGGGAGCTCCCCACCGGCCACGACTGCATGATCACCGCACCGTCCGCGCTCACCGACCTGCTCCTCGAGGCCGGCGCACCCTGACCCGGCACGGAAGCCACCTCTCACCCGGCGCCGTTCCTGAGCGTGGCGCAGGACTCTTTGAGCTTGGTGTTGAACACGCCGGCGTCGTCGATCACGGTGCCGTCGAGGAGGCGGTGATCAAGGACGTGCCGGTGGAAGCTGGACTGAAACTCGGCGCCGTTGTCGGCATGGATCTTCTCGACCTGGAAGGGCAGTCGGGCCAGGACGTGGTCCAGGAACTGGATGGCGGTTTTCTGGTCGGAGCGTGGGTAGATCCTCAGCACGCGTAGGCGGGTGCAGTCGTCGATGGCGGTGTACCGGCAGGTCGTGGCGACGTTGCAGCTGACCTCCTCTGCGTGCTGGAGGACCGCCAGGCGACGCTTCGCCCGGTGGACCAAGTCCTTCTCACTCCACACACGCTCGCTCTAGTGGAGCTCTTCGATCTGGGAGCCCAAACCGTCAACGACGTCTGTCAGTTCTAGATGCACCCACGGTGGGCCTGGTCTGCTGGGGTCGAACGGCTGTTCGATTTATGTGCGATGAGCTGCTATGATGGCTACATGACCACGACCCTCGCGGACCCTCCGACGGTGGCGGGTGTCGTGCCGTCGCGGGAGGAGCGGGCCGCGGGGTTCGCCCGGATCGAGCGGCTGGTCGCGCTGCGGAACCGGATCGACGCGGAGATCGCCGAGGAGGTTCGGGCGGCGGCGCAGCGGGAGGTCGAGGCTCGCCTGCAGGAGGCGCTGGTCGATCCCGAACGGGTCGAGGCGAGCATTGTCGGGCAGCTCGGGCTCGCACTGCGGGTCTCCCCGACCCGGGCCCGCACCCAGCTGCGCCTCGCCCGGGACCTGCACGCCGGGCTGGACAAGGTCCGGGAAGCGTTCGCGGCCGGGGAGCTGGACGAGCGGCGAGTCGCCGCGATCGTCGCCGCTGCCAGACACCTCGACCCCACCCGACGCGCCGAGCTGGATCAGCGCCTCGCCGCGCACGATCTGCCGCTGCTCGGGGTGCGGCGGATCGCCGACCTGGCCCGGACGGTCGCGGCGGCGGTGGCGCCGGAGACCTTCGCCGAACGCGCCCGTGCCGCCCGCCGGGACCGGCACGTCACGATCTCTCCCGCCGAGGACGGGATGGCGGTGTTGCGGGCGCTGTTGCCGATGGAGCAGGCCATCACCTGCTACGCGGCGCTGCGCAAAGCGGTCACCGAACACTGGGTCGGCGCCGAGCCGGTCACCCGCACCCGCGGTCAGATCATGGCCGACACCCTCGTCGAACGCCTCACCGGACAGACCGCCACCACGCCCGCTCAGGTGGAGATCCAGGTCCTCGTGCCGATGGAGTCCCTGCTGGACCCCGACTCGCCGCTGCCCGCGGAGATCCCCGGGTTCGGGCCCACCGCTCTGCTGGACGAGGCCACCTGTGTGGGGTGGCGGCGGCTGGTCACCCGGGACGGCATCGTGATCGGCGGCGACTCCCGCCGCCGCGCCTTCGGCGGTGTGCTGGCTGACTGGATCCGGGCCCGGGACCGTGGCCGGTGCACCGAACCCGGTTGCGACGCTCCGATCGAACACCTCGACCATCGCAGACGGTGGTCCGAAGGCGGTGCGACGAGTCTGGACAACGGCCGGGGTACCTGCGCGTTCCACAACCAGCTCCGTGAGCAACCCGGCTGGCACCTCACCGACCGCACCACCACGACCCCCACCGGCCGCCGCTACACCCTGCGATCCTAGCCCGGCGAACGCTCGCGCACATCCACTGAGTCGACGCGCCGTTCGCTCCACCTGCGATGTCGCCTACCACCGCGGCGCGACGGCGGCTACCCCACCCGGACGTGGCCCGGGGCGTCGACCGTCGAGCGGCGCCAGCGGAGGGGGTCGTCCTCCAGGGCGGCGCGGTCCCAGCGGCCGAGGTCCGCCGCGGCCTCGTAGGTGGTGCGGAGGAACTCGGCGACGGCGCGGTCGGGGTCGGCCGCGGCGCGGGCCGCCTCGTAGGGGAACAGGAACTGCTGGAACTCGGGGCTGAAGAACGCGCCGTCCGGACCGACGGGCCGGTCGGCGAACCCGTCGGGTGCGGGGTAGGCGTAGGAGTAGAACGCGCCCTCCTCCCCGCCGCCGGGCCAGAACCCGCAGCTGGAGAGCTCGCGCGAGTACCCCTCGACCATGACCCAGTCCCCGCAGTTGGGCACCCCGCCGGGGTGGGGCGGGGCCGGGCGCCCGGAGAAACGGGTGCAGGCCAGGTCGAACGACCCCCAGAAGAAGTGCACCGGGCTGACCTTGCCGACGAAGTGCGACCGGAACTCGCCGAGCACCCGGTCGGCCTGCAGCAGCTGGCGCCAGAACAGGGTGGCGGCCTCGGCGTCGTAGGAGGCGTGCTGGTGGTCCTCGGCGAAGGGGACCGCCGGGTCGACCTCGGTGGGGACCGGCCGGATCGGCGCCTCGATCCCCAGCCGCCCCAGCACGTCGAGCAGGCGGGCGTAGAACTGCGCCACCGACATCGGCTCCAGCGGCAGGCTCTCCGTGCCCGCGTCGCTGCTGCGGACCTCGAGCCGGTGCTCGACGACGTCGAACTCGATCGCGAAGGCGCCCGTGCGGTACGGGATCGACGAGGTCGTCAGCCCGCGCGGGCTGACGTAGAGGGGGACCTGCCACCAGTGGTTGAGCAGCGGCGCGTGGGCCATGCGGATCTTGCCCACGATCTGGGTCCACATGTGCAGGGTCTCCCGCGTGGCGGTCCAGTCCGCGACCCGCAGGGTCGGCCAGCCCGCCGTGGGGCCGGTCATCGGAGCTCGGGTGTGGCGTGGGCGGAGCCGGTCATGGGGTCCCTTCGGGTGTGTCGGTCGGTCGCGACGACGGAACAGGGGAATGGTAGGACGAGGAGGTCGACGCGCCCGTCGTTCGACGGGTGGGACGGCGAGGGAGTGGCGATGCGGCCGGCGGTCGACAAGGTGATGCCCGAGGCGTGGCAGGCGGCGCAGGCCTTCTCCGCCGCGATCCGGGACGCGGCGGCGGCCCGCGGACTCTCGGCGCGGGAGGCGGAGCTGATCAAGGTCCGAGCCTCCCAGCTCAACGCCTGTGCGTTCTGCCTGGACCTGCACTCCCGCCAGGCCCGTCAGGCGGGCGTCGGGCAACAACAGCTGGACCTGCTGCCCGCCTGGCGCGAGACCGGGCTGTTCGACGACCGGGAGCGGGCGGTGCTCGCGGTCGCCGAGGCCGCGACCGCGCTGCCCGTGACCGACGAGGCGGCGGCGGACCTGCTCGGCGCCCGGGCGGTGCTCGGCGAGGAGGCCTTCGTCGCCGCCGAGTGGGTCGCGGTCACGATCAACGCCTTCAACCGCATCTCGATCCTCAGCGAGCACCCCGTCCGCCCGCGCGACGGCGAGGGCAGGCTGGTCCGGTGACGCCCGCGGGCGGCCTCGGCCCCATCCGCTCACCGCGGCGGGCTCGGCCGGGTCGGCGCAGGCCCAGGGGCACCGAGGCCGAACCGCCCACATGATCCACGTCTGGGGAGCGGGGAGGTCGATCTCCGACCGCCCGGCTCCCGACGAGTGGATCACCGGGACGGAGGGGAGCCGCTCAGCCGCGCGTCTGGTACTCCCGGGCGATGTCCACGAGCAGCTGGTGCATGGCGAGCTCGGCCGGGGCGCGGAGGCGGTCCTGGCGGTGGGCCAGCAGGATCCGGCGGGACGGGGCGTCTCGCCCCAGGCTGAGCACGCGCACGTCCGGGTGGGGGGTCGTGACCGCGGTCCGCGGGGCGAGGGCGATCCCGAGACCGACGCTGACCATCGCCTGGGCCTCCTGGTAGTCGTTGGCCTGGAACGAGATGCGCGGGGTGAAGCCCGCCGCGCGGCAGCTGCGCTCGAGGACCTCGGCGACCGGGTGGTCGTGGGCGCGCACGATCCAGTCCTCGTCCGCGAGCTCGGCCATGCTCGTCTGGCGGCGCCGGGCGAGGCGGTGGTCCTGGGCCAGGACGACGACGGTCGGGTCGTCCAGCAGCGGGGTCAGCGAGAACTCCTGCGCGTCCACGCGGTGCCAGTCGTAGTCCCAGAGCAGGGAGAGCCCGACGGTCCCGTTCTCCAGCATCGTCAGGAGCTCGTCGAGGCGGGCGCTGCGCACGTCCAGCCGGATGTCGGGGTACTGGCGGCGGAACCGGCTGACGACGAGCGGCATGAGTGCGCTCGCGACCGTCGGGAAGGTGCCGACGGCCAGGGTGCCGCGGCGGAGCCCGGCGAGCTCGGCGAGGTCGGCCTCGGCCGCTTCGAGCCTGCGCACCAGGTGGCGGGCGTGCCCGGCGAGCAGCGCCCCCGCCTCGGTCGGGCGCACCCCGCGGGCCTGCCGGTGCAGCAGGGGCTGACCCGCCTCCGCCTCGAGCCTGCGCAGCTGCTGGGAGACCGCGGAGGGCGAGTAGCCGAGCTGCTCGGCCGCCGCCGTCATCGAACCGGAGTCGAGTACCGCGGCCAACAACGCGAGACGGCGCACGTCCAGCACGAGAATCTCCTCATCCGCATCTGCAGCAGTCGCGAAACCGGTTCAGTTCCGCTTCACGCTCGACCCTACCGCTGAGCTGATCCTTTCGGATCGCTGCGGCGGATGACCGGTTCTCGGCGTCCCGCCATCGTGAAGTACTGCTTCAGCCCCCTGCGCAGACTCGTGATTGTGCTGCACGTCCTTCGGCCTCACCGTGACCGTGTTCGCATTCGGCAACGGCGGCCGCCACCGCCTCGACAGGAGTGGCAGTGCGAGACATCCACGCGACCTTGATGCGCGGAGGGACCAGCAAGTGCTGGGTCTTCGAGCACGACGCGCTCGCGGTCCCCGGACGCGGGGTCGACGAGGTGCTGTTGCGCCTCTACGGCAGCCCCGACCCCCGTCAGCTCGACGGCGTCGGCGGCGCCACCTCCACCACCAGCAAGGCGGTGCTCCTCTCGCCGAGCGCCCGCCCGGACGCGGACGTCGACTACACCTTCGCGCAGGTCGGCATCAGCGACGGCCGGGTCGACTGGACCAGCAACTGCGGCAACTGCTCGGCGGTGGTCGGCCCCTACGCGCTGCGCCGGGGCTGGGTCGCGCCCACCGGCGACGTCACCGAGGTCCGGGTGCACAACACCAACACCGACCAGCTGATCGTCCTCGAGGTCGCGACCCCCGGCGGCGAGGTGCAGGAGGAGGGCGACGTCGTCATCCCCGGGGTGGCGACCCCCGGCCTCGGCGTCCGCATGTGGTTCGTGGACCCGGGCGGCCGCACGACCGGCGCCCTGTGGCCCTCCGGCCGCAGGACCGACGAGATCGACGGGGTGCCGGTCACCCTCGTCGACGCCGGCGCACCGGTCGTCGTCGTGCCCGCGGGCGCCGTGGGCCTGACCGGGCAGGAGTCGGTCTCCGAGATCGACGCCGACCCCGCGCTCCTGGCCCGGCTCGACGACATCCGGCGGCGGGGGGCCGTGCTGATGGGCCTCGCCGCGGCGCCCGACCAGGCCGCCCGCGCCACCCCCAAGCTCGCGCTCGCGGCGGCGGGTGTGCCGGGCCGCTCCGACCTGACCATCCGCATGCTGTCCATGGGCCGCGCCCACCCCGCGCTGGCCGTGACCGGCAGCATCGCGCTCACCCTGGCCGCCCGCGAGCCGGGTACCGTACTCGCGGACCTGGTCAGCGGGGACCGGGACACGGTGAACCTGGACATGGACACGCCTGCCGGAGTGGTCAGCACGGCGATCGCCGACCGCGAGGGCCGCACCGCCGTCGGGGTGTGGCGCACCGCCCGCCGGCTCGCCGACGCTCTGCTCGCCCTCCCGGAGGGCGCGCCGAGGACACACGCCGAACGACCGACCGCCGGCGCCGCGCACGCCGCCTAGCTCGCCACCAGGCACCCGACCCGTCCGACGGGGGAGGCGCCGCCCGGACCCGCCTGACCTCGACACCCGAAGGACAACGATGTCACCGCAACTGCTCTCCATCCTCATACTCGGCGGCATCTTCGTCGTCGCCACGCTCCTGCCGATCAACATCGGGATCCTGGCCTTCGTCGGCTCGTTCATCGTGGGGACGTTCGTCCTCGGGCTGGACGAGAAGGAGATCTTCGAGGGCTTCCCCGTCTCGCTGTTCGTGACCGTCGTCGGCGTCACCTATCTGTTCTCGGTGGCGAAGCTCAACGGCACCATCGACCTCCTGGTGGACGCAGGCGTCCGCCTGGTGCGGGGCCGCGCCATCCTGGTGCCGTGGGTGCTGTTCGCCCTCGCCGCGGTGCTCACCGCGCTCGGCACGTTCACCCCCGCCGCGGTGGCGCTGCTCGTCCCGATCGGCATGAACTTCGCCTTCAAGTACCGGATCAGCCCGCTGATGATCGGCATGATGGTGATCTGCGGCGCGCACGCGGGCGCCTTCTCCCCGATGGCGGTCTCCGGTGCGCTGGTCTTCGGCATCGTCGCCGAGTCCGGGCTGTCGGTGTCCGCGGCGGTGCTGTTCTTCGCCAGCATGGCCTTCAACATGGCGCTCGCGGCCGTGACCTACGTGCTGCTCCGGCGCCGCGGCGAGGAGAGCTTCGCCGAGCAGCCCCCGGCGTCCGACCCGACCGACGGGACCGACCTGCCCACGGGTGGCGGCGGCACCGCGACGATGGTCCGGCCCCCGCGGGTCGCGGTGAACGCCAAGCAGACCGCGACGCTGGTGGCCCTGGTCGGCCTGGTCGTCGGCGCGCTGGCCCTGCACCTGCAGATCGGGTTCCTCGCCCTCGCCGCGGGCGCGCTGCTCGGGCTGATGGACAAGGAGAACCTGGGCAAGGCGATCGACGGGATCAGCTGGCCGACGATCCTGCTGGTCGCGGGCATGGTCACCTACGTCGGGGTGCTGGAGCACGCGGGCACCATCGAGTGGGTCTCGCACGCCGCCGTCGGCATCGGCGCCCCGCTGCTGGTGGCGCTCGTGCTCTGCCTCACCGTCGGCATCACCTCGGCGTTCGCCTCGTCCACGGCCATCCTCACCGCGGTGATCCCGATGGCGATCCCGCTGCTGCTCACCGGGTCCCTGCCGGCCGCGGGCGTCATCGCCGCGATGGCGATCTCCACCACCATCGTCGACGTGTCCCCGTTCTCCACCAACGGCGCGCTCGTGCTGGCCAACGCCCGAGGCGTCGACCGGCAGCGCTTCTACAAGCAGGTCATCACCTACACGTGCTTCATCGTCGGCCTCGGGCCGATCGCGGCCTGGGCCGTGTTGGTCCTGCCGGGCGTGTTCTAGACGGACCGCACGCGTCCCGCCCCCGACCCGCTGCCCGCGGGCCGGGGGCGGCCGCGTTCGGGACCCCCGTCCCCGGTGGCGGACGGGGGACGTCCGATGCGAGGATGGCGCCCGGCGGACGGTTGAGTTCCCAGCCCTTCCACGGTCTTCGGGTGTCCCAGGTGGGAGTGAGGCGGACGTGACGGTCCTCGTCGAGAGTGGACATGAGGGCTGACGTCGCCACCACGGCGTCCTCCTCGGCGACGGTCGACGGTGTGCTCGCCGACGTGGTGGAGCAGGCCCGCGTGCTGCTGGCCGCGGACACCGCCGCCCTGCTGCTGGCCGACCCGTCCGGACGGATGCTGGTCGCCGCCGCGGCGCGCGGGATCGCCGGTGAGGTGCAGCAGGGTGTGCAGATCCCGGTGGGCTCGGGCTTCGCCGGGCGGGTCGCCGCGGAACGGCGGCCGGTCGCGGTGGACCGCGTCGACCCCGGCACGGTGCTCAACCCGTTGCTGTGGCAGGCGGGCATCCAGTCCCTGCTCGGGGCGCCGTTGTCCGTCGACGGCGAGCTGATCGGGGTGCTGCACGTCGGCAGCCTGGCCCCGCGCCGTTTCTCCGTGGGCGACGAGGAGTACCTGCAGCTGTTGGCGGACCGGGCCGCGCCGGCGATCCACGGGGAGCTGATGCGCGCGCGGCAGGAGAGCGCGGCGATGCTGCAGCGCTCCTTCCTGCCCGAGCGGCCCACCGAGGTCGACGGGTTCACGCTGGCCTCCCGCTACGTGGCGGGTGATCGCCGGGGCATCGTCGGCGGTGACTGGCACGACACGGTGCTGCTGCCCGCCGGGGGACTGCTGCTCGTCGTCGGGGACGTGCTGGGTCGCGGCCTCGGTGCGGCGCAGACCATGATCCAGGTGCGGACGGCGCTGCGTGCCTACGCGTTGGAGACCGACGACCCGGCCGACCTGCTGACCCGCCTGGACCGCCACGTCCGCACCTTCCATCCCGGCCAGCTGGCGACCCTGTGGTGTGCGGTGCTCGATCCCACCGACGGGCGGATGCGGATGTCCTCCGCAGGCCACCCGCCGCCGGTCCTGGCCCGCCCGGGGGGCGCCGCCGCCGCCGTCGAGCTGACGCCCGGTGTGCCGGTCGGCGTGGCGTTCGACGCGCCGCGGCGCGGGTCGGAGATCACCCTGGAGCCCGGCGGTGTGCTCTGCGCGTTCACCGACGGCCTGGTCGAACGCCGTGGGGTGAGCCCGGACGTGGGGCTCGAACGGCTCGTCGAGGTGGTTGCCGCGGGCGCGGACACGCCGGACGCGCTGTGCGCCGGGATCATGGCCGCGCTGGTCGGGGACCGTCCGGCGGACGACGACGTCGCGCTCCTGGTCGTCCGCCGGGAGTAGCGGCGCAGGTCACCGAGAGGGGCCCGCGATCCTCACCGACCCTTCCGGAGGATGCCGATCAACAGCTCGGCGAGGTTCGCGGTGGGGCTCGGGGCAGCGCGGTAGCGGGCGCAGTCGCACTGCGCGCAGTCCGAGCCCGCACGGAAGTGTTCGTGCAGGGAGGCGCCGTGGGTGCAGTGGCAGGGCGCCTGCTCGGGTCCGCCGTCCGGAGCGGGTGCGGCGGACGTCGTCGGCGTCTCCGGCGACGCGGTGCGCTGCACGGGGATCGACGGCGGGCGGGTGGAGGTGGTCGGACGGTCGGGCTCGGTCCTCATGGGGGCGGTTCCTTTCGCCGGGGGGACATCCGGGCTATCGCCGCCGCCGCCGACGACGCTTCGGAGCGTGCGGAAGTCCACCCGGACGTGGAGTCCAGCGCGCCGGGTCGGCCGTTCCCGGTCGCTCTCGGTGAGCGTGGCGGTGAGACGGTGGCCCGAGTGGAGCAGCCGTCGTCCCGGCGTGCGGTGGGGCGTGGCGGGTCCCGCGGACGGCGAGCCGTCCCGCTCCTATCGTGGTGCGGTGCGCCCCGACGAGCCGACGACCCGCGTCCTGCACACCGTCCGGGTGCTCGGGTACGCCGAGCCCGCGCGGATCGCGGACCGGCTGGGGCTGCCGGAGCCCGCCGTGTCCGAGGCCCTGCTCGACGCGGAGGCGTACGGCTGGGTCCGGCACGCCGACGGCGGCTGGTCGGCCACCGACCGCGGCCGGGCGGAGGGGGAGCGGCGGGTCGCCGCCGAGCTGGACGCCGCCGACGCGCGGGAGGCGGTCACGGCTGCGCACCGCGACTTCCTCCCGCTCGACGACGTGGTCGAGGCGGCCTGCGCCGCGTGGCAGCAGCGCCAGCTCGGCGTCGGCGAGGCCGCGGTCGGGCAGACCGAGACGCTCGTCGTCCTGCGTCGCGCGGGGGACGCGTTGGCCGAGCTCGAGGCGCGGCTCGTGGCCGTGCTGCCCCGGTTCGCCGGCTACCACCGCCGGTTCGCCGCGGCCCTCGCCGTGGCGGACACCCAGGAGGCGTGGATCACCGGGCTCGACCGCGACTCCTGCCACCGCGTGTGGTCCGAGCTCGGCCAGGACCTGCGGACGACCCTGGGCGCCGCCTAGTGCTCCCTAGACCGGCGTCTGCTCCCGGGCCCGCAGGTCCTTGCGCAGGATCTTGCCGGACGCGGACTTGGGGATGGCGTCGATGAACTCCACGACCCGCACCTTCTTGTAGGGCGCGATCCGCTCCGCCACGTAGTCCATGACGTCCTCCGCCGTGAGCGCAGCGCCGGGCTGGACCACCACGAACGCCTTCGGCACCTCCTCGCCCTCGGCGTCCTGCACCCCGATCACGGCGACGTCCGCGACGGCGGCGTGGGTGAGCAGCAGCGCCTCGAGCTCGGCGGGTGGCACCTGGTAGCCCTTGTACTTGATCAGCTCCTTGACCCGGTCGACGATCCGGAAGTAGCCGCGCTCGTCGACGGTCGCGACGTCCCCGGTGTGCAGGAAGCCGTCCGCGTCGAGCGTCGCGGCGGTCGCGGCGGGGTTGTTCAGGTAGCCGGCCATGACGTTCGGCCCGCGGACCCACAGCTCGCCGCGTTCGCCGGGCCCCACGTCCAGGCCGGTCTCCGGGTCGACCAGCCGCGACTCGACGTTCGGGAGCCCGTAGCCGACACCGCCCAGGTCGTCGTCCGGGCGGCGCTCGTCCATCGAGTGGCTGACCGGAGACAGCTCGGTCATGCCGTAGCCCTGCAGCACGACGCAGTCCAGCCTGCGCCCGACGGCGTGGCCCAGCTCGGCGTCCAGCGGCGCGGCCCCGGAGAACACCCCCTCCACACAGGACAGGTCGAACTCGTCGACCATCGGGTGCTTGGCGAGCGCGACGGCGACCGGCGGGGCGATGTACAGCCTGCTCACCCGGTACTCGGAGACCACCCGGAGGAACTCGCGCAGGTCGAAGCGCGGCATCGTGACGACCGTGGCCCGCCGGTGCAGGCCGTGGTTCATCATCACCGTCATGCCGTAGATGTGGAAGAACGGCAGCACGGCGAGGACCCGGCTCGACTCGTCCACGCGGCCCATCGGCGTGTACTGCAGCAGGTTCGCGACGAGGTTGCGGTGGGTGAGGACCACGCCCTTGGCCAGCCCGGTGGTGCCGGACGAGTAGGGCAGCACCGCGGTGTCCGACGGGAGGACCTCACTCGGGGGTGTCGCGGCGGTGCTCGCGAGCAGGTCGGCGAGCGATGTGCGGCCCTCGACCGGGTCGAGGGTGAGCACGTCCGCGTCCGACAGACCCGCCTGCGCGGCCGCGGGCAACGCCCGGTCGAGGAACGGGGACACCGTGACCAGTGTCGTGGCCCCGGAGTCGGTGAGCTGGTGGGCGAGCTCGGTGGGGGAGTACAGCGAGTTCGCGCTGGTCACGATCCCGTTCGCGCGCAGCACCCCGTGGAAGACCGCGACCCAGGCCGGGCTGTTGGGGGCGAACAGCGCGACGACGTCCCCCTTGCGCAGCCCCCGCTCGTGCAGCGCGGCGGCGACCCGGGTGACCATGCCGTCGAGCTGGGCGAACGTGACCGCGGTGCCGGTCGCGCCGTCGACGAAGGCCTCGGCGTCCGCCCGGTCGCCGAAGCCCGCCCCGAACAGGAACTCGTGCAGCGAGACCTCGGGGACCTCGACGGGCTCGTAGGGGCTCGGGATGATCCTCATGGTGCTCACGACGCCCCCAGCACTCGGTAGATCTCGGTGAGGTAGGCCGCGCTGCGGTCCGACCCGATGATCCCGGGCGCCATCCGGTTCATCATGTAGGACACCGTCAGCCTGCGGTCGAGATCCATGACGATCATGGATCCGCCCCAGCCGCCCCAGAAGCAGATCCGGCGGTCCGGGATGTAGGGCAGCGTCGTGGCCTCCGGCAGACCGAACCCGATGCCCCAGCGCAGCGGCACGCCGAGCACCAGGTCCACGCCGTGCGCCTGCTCGCGGAAGATCAGGTCGATCGTCGCGGGGGAGAGCAGCCCCCGGCCCCCGCGCGAGATCGTCGAGAGGATCCGGGCGACCGACCGGGCGTTGCCGTGGCCGTTCGCGCCGCCGATCTCGGCCCGCCGCCAGGCGTCGGTGTTGGCCGCCGCGGCCTCGGCGGGCGGCCCCGTCAGGGTGCGCACCATCGGGCTCTCCAGGCCGGCCGCCTCGAGGTCGAAGGGCAGCGGCGGGGGCGGCACGACCTCGGCGATCCGGCCCCAGTCCTTCTCCGGGGCGCCGATGGTGAAGTCCGCGTCGAGCGGGCCTGCGATCTCCTCGGCGACGAACGCGGTGAGCGTCCGGCCGTCCACCCGGCGGATCAGCTCGCCGAGCAGGTGCCCGAAGTTCAGCGCGTGGTAGCCGGACGCGGTGCCCGGCTCCCACCACGGCGCCTGGGCGGCCATCCGGGCCGCGGCGCGCTCGGCGTCGTACAGGTCCTCGAGGACCGCGGGCCGGTCCAGGCCGGAGACGCCCGAGGTGTGCGCCAGCAGGGCCCGGACCGGCACGTCCTGCTTGCCCGCCGCGGCGAAGTCCGGCCAGTAGCGCGCGACGGGGGCGTCGACGTCGAGCAGGCCGCGGTCGACCAGCATCAGGGCGGCGAGCGCGGTGACCGTCTTGGTCGTGGACCAGACGTTGACGATCGTGTGCTCGTCCCACGCCGTGGTGCGGGCCGGGTCGCGGAACCCGCCCCAGACGTCGACGAGGACCTCCCCGTCGAGGTCGACGACCAGCGACGCGCCGAGCTCCTCCCCGGAGTCGAGGTTCGCCTGCAGCAGTCGGCGCAGGCCGTCGAAGCGGTCGTCGTGGGTGCCCTGGAGTTCGGCCATGATCGTGCTCTCCTCGTCGAGTGCGTGATCGTGCGGGGGACTATGGGCCTGCCGCGCCGCGCAACAGCGCGGTCACGGCGGTGCGGACCTTCTCCGCGTCCGGCTCCTCGCCGGTGAGCAGGTCCGCGTAGATGAACGACTCGGCGATCCGGACCACCAGGTAGGCCAGGTCGCCGAGGGGGAGGGCGGTCGGCAGGTGCCCGGCGCGGCACTCCTCGGCGAGGAGCCGCTCCACCTCGCCGACGACGTGCTGTTGCAGCGGGCTGGCCCTGGTCGTGATCAGGCGCAGCGCCCGCTCGGTCTCGCGGCGCAGGAACGAGCGGTAGTAGGGCGCGTCGATCAGGGCCTGGGAGAAGTCCTGCATGATCCGGCCGACCCGCTCCGGGCCGCGGCCCGGAGCGCGCTGCGCCGCGGCGCGCAGGGTCGGGTCCGCGAGCGAGGTGAGCACGGCGACCAGCAGCCGGTCCCGGTTGCCGACCCAGCGGAACAGCGTGGTGCGGTCGACCCCGAGCGCGGCCGCGATCCCCTGCGCGTCGATCCGCTCACCCGCCATGAAGGCGCGGCGGGCGAGCCGGACCGCGTCCTCGTGGGTGGTGTGACCGGTGACACTCACCGATGCAGCATAGGGCTGCGCTGATGCAACGGACAAGAAGAACGTTGCGTCAGGAGGTGCTCCACGGGGGCGGCGGTCCCCACGTGCCCCGCGCGTACGGCTCGGGCGCGGTGCCCGGGTCGAGGATCGGCTCGACGATCCGCCATGCCTCCTCGATGGTGTCCATCCGGGCGAAGTGGGCCGGGTCGCCCGCCAGCGCGTCGGCGAAGATCCGCTCGTAGGGCGCGTGGACCGGGCCCAGGACCTGGCGGAAGTCCGCGCCCAGGGGGAACTCCACCGGGACGTCGTCCTGGCCGGGTCGCTTCGCCAGCAGCGTGACCGTGACGCCGGCGTCCGGCTGCAGGCGCAGCGTGATCCGGTTGGGGGTCGAGGCGCCGAAGAGCGTGCGCGGCGGCGGCTTCAGCACCACCACGATCTCCAGCGAGGTCTCCGGCAGGCACTTGCCCGCCCGCAGCTGGACCGGCACCCCCGCCCACCGCCAGTCGTCCACGTGCAGCACGACCGCGACGAACGTCTCCGTGGTCGAGTCCGGCGCCACGCCCGCGGTGTCGAGGTAGCCGTCGTACCGGCCGCGGACGACCTCGGCCGGGTCCAGCGCGCGGGTGGCCTTGAGCAGCCTGGACTTGGCGTCCCGCTGGTCGTCGGCGGCGTCGGAGAGCGGGGCGTCCATCAGCAGGTAGGCCATGACCTGCAACAGATGGTTCTGCACGACGTCCCGGACCGTGCCGACGGCGTCGTAGAAGGAGCCGCGGTCGGCGACGTCGAAGTCCTCGGCCATGGTGATCTCGACCCGGTCGACCCACTCCCGGCTCCACAGCGGCTCGAGCAGCGTGTTCGCGAAGCGCAGGACCAGCAGGTCCTCCACCGGCTCCTTGCCGAGGAAGTGGTCCACCCGGAAGATCCGGTCCTCCGGGAAGTGCGCGTCCAGCCGGGCCTGCAGCGCGCGGGCGGAGGCGAGGTCGCGCCCGAACGGCTTCTCGACGACGAGGCGGGAGCGGTCCGCGAGCCCGACCGCCGCCAACCCGTCCGCGACCGTGCCGAACAGGGCGGGCGGCACGGCCAGGTAGTGCACCGCGAACGCCGCGGGGCCGATCGCGGTGGCGAGCCGGGTGAAGGTGTCCGGGTCCGCGTAGTCCCCGGCCACCAGGGTGACCGACTTCTGCAGCCGGGCCAGCGCATCGGCGTCCACCTCGGACTCGACGGCGTGCACGCAGTCCGCGATGTGCGCCCGCAGCCGCTCGTCGTCCCAGTCGGTGAGGGCCACGCCGACCACGGGGACGGTGAGCACCCCGCGCGCGACCAGCCGGTACAGCGCGGGGAGGATCATCTTCTTCGCGAGGTCCCCGGTCACGCCGAAGAGGACCAGCACGTCACCGGTCCGAGCGGTCACGACTTCTTCTCCAGGTGGCCGCCGAACTCGAAGCGCTGCGCCGACTCGACCTTGTCCGCGAACAGCTCGCTGCCGCGGCTGGCGAACCGGCTGTACAGCGCGGCGGTGAGCAGCGGCGCCGAGACACCCTCCTCGATCGCGGCGATGGAGGTCCAGCGCCCCTCGCCGGAGTCGGAGACCCGGCCCGCGAACTGGTCGAGCCGCGGGTCCTGGTGCAGGGCCTCGGCGGTGAGGTCGAGCAGCCACGACCCGACGACGCTGCCGCGCCGCCACACCTCGGCGACCTCGGCGAGGTCGATGTCCTCGTACGGGTAGTAGCGGGGTTCGCGCAGCGGGGCGGTCTCGGCGTCCGCGGCGGCCGGGCGGGCGCCGACCCCGGCGTTGCGGATCACGTTGAGCCCCTCCGCGTACGCCGCCATCAGCGCGTACTCGATCCCGTTGTGGACCATCTTCACGAAGTGCCCCGCGCCCGACGGTCCACAGTGCAGCCACCCCTGCTCGGCGGCGGACGGGTCGCCGGTGCGGCCGGGGGTCCGCGGTGCCGTCCCGACGCCCGGGGCGAGCGTCGCGAACACCGGCTCGAGCCGGGTGACCGCGCGGTCCGGTCCGCCGATCATGAGGCAGTAGCCCCGGTCGAGGCCCCACACGCCGCCGCTGGTCCCGCAGTCGACGTAGTCGATGCCGTGCACGGCGGCCAGCTCGGCGCGGTCGATGTCGTCCCGGTAGGAGGAGTTGCCGCCGTCGACGACGGCATCCCCCTCGGCGAGCAGGGACAGCAGCCGTCCCACGGTGTCCCCGGTGATCGCGGCGGGCAGCATCAGCCACACCGAACGGGGCGCGTCCAGGCCCGCGACCAGCGCCTCCATCGAGTCGGCGCCGCGGGCGCCCTCGGCGACCAGCGCGGCGACGGCGTCCGCCGAGACGTCGTAGACGTGGCACTCGTGGCCCGCCCGCAGCAGCCTGCGAACCATGTTGGCGCCCATCCGGCCCAGGCCGACCATGGCGATCTGCATGCTTCTCCTCAGCGTGTGGTCCGGGCGGAGCCGAGCGGTGCTCCCGCCACAGGCGCGCTCGGCAGGGCGGGGCGGGACGTTACGTGCGCGCCCCGATCGGGTCAGTTCAGCTTGCGGGTGTCCGCCGGCAGCCCACCGCCCGAGTACACGTCCTCGGCGAGGTTCGCCAGGGCCGTCAGCGCGACGTTCTGGCTCCACGGGCCGTAGGAGACGCGGGCGACGCCGAGCCGCTGCGCGGCGTCGAGGCTGATCGAGCCGGGGATGCCGATGATGTTGACCTTGCGCTCGCCGAGGGCCTCGACGAGCCTGCCGACGGTGGTCTCGTCGAGCTTGCCGGGGGCGAAGAAGTTGGTGGCCCCCGCGTCGAGGTAGGCCCTGCCGCGTTCGATCGCGTCCGCCAGCACGTCCTCGGGGTCGCGGTCGGCGCCGCGCAGGAAGGCGTCGGTGCGGGCGTTGAGCGCGAACGGGACCCCGGCCTGCTCCGCCGCGGTGACGGCGGCCTCGACGGCCTTCACCGAATCGCTGAGCGGCTTCATCTGGTCCTCGAGGTTGGCCCCGACGATCCCGACGTCGACGGCCCGCGCCACGGTGCCGCCCGGGTCGCCGTACCCGCCCTCCAGGTCCGCCGTCACGGGGAGGTCGCCCGCGGTGCGCGCGATCAACCCGACCTCGGCGATCATCTCGTCCCGCGGGATGTTCTCGCCGTCCTCGTAGCCCCGGGCCGCGGCGATGCCGTGGCTGGCGGTGGCGATGGCCCGGGTGCCGGGTGTGTTCGCGACGACGGTCGTGGTGATCGCGTCCCACACGTTCACCACGAGCAGCAGCTCGGGTGCCGCGTGCAGGTCGCGCAGGAGCTGGGCCTTCTCGGTGGTCGTACTCATGACTCTCCTGTCCCCACGGGCGGCCGGCTGTACGCCTCGATCACGATAGGCCCGGGGGCGGAGGACACGGTCGGGTCGGCGCGCACCCCTCCGGCGCACCGAACCGCGTGAGTGGCGATGGTCGCCAGAGCGACCATCGCCACTCACGGGGCGTCAGACCTGGGCGGGCAGCACGTGCTCGCCGGTCTTGTCCTGGGAGAGGCACAGCGAGCAGATGTAGGCGTCGTGCTCGTGGCAGGCCATCATGTCCGGGCGCTCGATGGACTCGCCGCAGACATGGCAGTCGAGGACCTCGCCGGACGGGTTGCCGTGCTCGTCGTACATCGGCAGGTCGATGCCGTCGTCGGTGCGGCGCAGGTAGTACTTGCCCTTCGTCGCGACCGCGAGCAGCGGGGGCAGCACCACGGCCAGGCCGATCGCCACCAGCGGGCTGTACGGCTGGATGCCGGACCCGAAGGCCCCGAAGAACACCAGGATCGACACGCCGGCCGAGACGAGCATCGAGCCGAAGCCGACCGGGTTGACGTTGTAGAGCATGCCGCGGCGGAACTCGGGCTGGATGGGCGACAGCTTGAGCACGTACTTGTTGACCGCGATGTCCACGGCGACCACGACGATCCAGCTCATGCCGCAGTTGGCGTAGAAGCCGAGGATGGTGTTGAGGAAGTCGAACATGTTGGCTTCCATCAGCACCAGCGCGATGAGCAGGTTCACGCCGACGAACACCAGCCGGCCGGGGTAGCGCTTGGTGACCCGGGTGAAGGAGTTCGTCCAGGCCAGCGAGCCGGAGTAGGCGTTGGTGACGTTGATCTTGATCTGGCTGATCACGACCAGGATCACGGCCAGCGCGATGGCGGCCCACGGCGGCAGGAACTGGTTGTAGATCTCCAGGAACTGGTGGACGGGCTCGTTGGCCACGTCGGCCCCGCCCGCGACGTTCGCGATCAGGTACACGGCGAGGAACAGCCCGACGACCTGCTTGATCGCGCCGAACACCACCCAGCCCGGCCCCGCGAGGACCATCGCGGTCCACCAGCGGCGCTTGTTCTCCGGGGTCTTCGGCGGCATGAACCGCAGGTAGTCGATCTGCTCGGCGATCTGGGCGATGAGCGAGAGGCAGACGCCCGCGGCGAGCATCACGGCCCCGAGGCTCGGCGCGCCCATGCCGGTCTCGCCCTGGTAGCCGAAGAACTGGCCGATGGAGTCCGGGTGCTGGATGAGCAGGTAGACGAACGGCGCGACCATCAGCACCAGCCACAGCGGCGTGGTCCACAGCTGCAGCTTGGACAGCAGCGACATGCCGTACATGACGAGCGGGAAGATGATGATCGTGGACAGGGCGTAGCCGAGCCACGGCGGGATCCCCAGCCCCAGCTCCAGGCCCTGCGCCATGATCGAGCCCTCGAGGGCGAAGAAGATGAACGTGAACGTCGCGAAGATGACGTTCGTGACGACCGAGCCGTAGTAGCCGAACCCGGAGCCCCGGGTGATCAGGTCGAGGTCGAGGTTGTAGCGCGCCGCGTAGTAGGCCAGCGGGAAGCCGGACAGGAAGATCACGACGGCGAACACGAGGATGCCCCACAGCGCGTTGACCGTGCCGTAGGAGATGCCGATGTTGGCCCCGATGGCGAAGTCGGCGAGGTAGGCGATCCCGCCCAGCGCCGACACCGCCACCGTGCCGGTGCCCCATTTGCGATAGCTGCGGGGGGCGAACCGGAGGGTGTAGTCCTCGAGGGTCTCCTTGGCGGCCCCTGTGCGGGGTGCCGCTGTCGCCCCGGCGGTCGGCGGGGCCTCGTCGATGCTCATGGGGCAAGGGAACGCGGCGGCCCTAAACGTCCGCCAAGTGCGCGCTGACCTGCTGCAATGCCGCCGCGACCCGCTCCTGTTCGGGGGTGTCGGCGCGGCAGAGGGCCGCCAGCGCGGTCGCGCCGAAGGTCTCCGCGAGTCCGGCGAGGGTGTGAGCGGCCCGGGCCGCGGCGGCGGAGTCGGGGGTGCCGAGCGCCGCGACCAGCACCGGGGCCTCGGCGAGGAAGTCCTCGACGAGTCCGTGCAGGTCCGCCCCGGCCAGCGCGCGGAGCCGCTCGAGTGCCGCCGGGTCCAGCGGGGCGGCGCTCGGCGGCGCCGGGGGAGTCGCGGGACCCGGCGACCGGCGCGCCGCGCTGCGGGACAACGCCTGCGCGAGCTCCGCCGCGACCAGCGGCTTCGTGAGGTGGTCGTCCATCCCGGCCGCCAGACAGGCGGCCCGACCGCCCGGTTCCGCGGTGACCGCGACGATCCACGGCTGCGGCCCGGGGAGGGCGCGGATCCGCCGGGTCGCGGCGAGCCCGTCGAGCTCGGGCATCCGGACGTCCATCAGCACCACGTCGTAGGGCCGCTCCCGCACTGCCGCGACCGCCTCCAGGCCGTTGCCCGCGAGATCGGCCCGTTGCCCGAGCCGGTGCAGCAACAACAGGACCAGCCGCTGGTTCACCGGGTGGTCCTCGGCGACCAGGATCCGCGGGGTGCCGGGCGGGACCGGCTCGGCGGGGGCGTCGGCGAGCGCGCGGTACAGCGGCGCGGGCCGCACCGGCTTGGCGACGACGGCGGCGAAGCCCCGGTCCGTCGGCAGCCGGGTGAGGGCGGTGAGCAGCACGACCGGCATGTCGGGGCGCGCGTCCCGGACCGTGGTCGCCCACTGCGGCCCGTCGACCACCGCGACGTCGAACCGGCGTTCGTCGAGCCTGCGCAGGGCGGCGGCCGCGGTCGCCGCCTCCACCACGTCCACGCCCCACCCGCCGAGCCGCCTGCGGAGCTGGCGCAGGGTGCCGGGATGGTCGTCGACGACCAGTGCCCGCAGGCCGCGCAGGCCGCCGTCGTCGGGGACGGGATCGCGGCGGGCCGCGGTGGCGGCGGGCGCCCGCACGGTGAAGGTCACGGTGGTGCCGATCCCGGGCGTGCTCTGTGCGGTGACCGCGCCGCCCATCAGCTCGCACAGCCTGCGACAGATGGCCAGACCGAGGCCGGTGCCGCCGTAGCGGCGCGCGGTCGAGGCGTCCACCTGCGTGAACGCGTCGAAGATCGCGTCGAGGCGGTCCGCCGGGATGCCGATCCCGGTGTCCCGCACGGTGAAGCGCCACTCGCCGTCCCGCCGTCCGACGGTGACCACCACCTCGCCCGCCGCGGTGAACTTCACGGCGTTGCTCAGCAGGTTCAGCAGCACCTGCCGGATGCGGGTGACGTCTCCCAGCAACGCCTCGGGGGTTCCGGGCTCCAGCACGCACAGCAGGTCGAGGCCCTTCGCGGCGGCGTCGGCGGAGACCAGGTCCAGCGCGCCCTCCACACACTCGCCGACGTGGACGGGGGCCCGCTCCAGGTCCAGCCTGCCCGCCTCGATCTTGGAGAAGTCGAGGATGTCGTTGATCAGCAGCAGCAGGCCGTGGGCGCTGTCGCGGACGATCTCGGCGAACTGCCGCTGCTCGGCCGCCAGGTCGGTGTCGAGCAGCAGCCCGGACATGCCGATCACCGCGTTCATCGGGGTGCGGATCTCGTGGCTCATCGCGGCGAGGAAGGCGCTCTTGGCCCGGTTCGCGGCCTCCGCCGCCTCGGCGGCGCCGACCAGCGCGTCCGCCGTCCGGACCCGGTCGACCACCTGTCCGAGCTGCGCCGCGACGTCGGTGAGCAGGCCCAGCTGCGCCGGGTCCCGTTCGGTGCGGCGGCCCGCGACGAACTCGAGCACGCCCACCGGCCCGCTCCCGGCCCGGACCGGGATGCCGACGGCCGAGCCCGCCCACACCGGCGCGTCGGCGGCGCGCACGCGCTCGACCAGCGCGGGGTCGACGGCCAGGGTGCCGTGCTCGACGACCAGCCCGTCGAGGGTCGCCCGGCCCTGCGGCCACCCGGTGTGCCCGCAGACCAGGGCGAGCACCTCCCGGGTCGCGGTGTCCAGGTCCGTGGCGCGGTGCGCGGTGGCCGCCACGCGGTGCAGCAGCCGCAGGTCCGCCTCACGGGCCCGCACGCGCTCGGCCATCGCGTTGAACCGCTGGGCCAGCGCGCTGATCTCGCCCACTCCCTGGACCGGCGCGTGGACGTCCGGCTCCCCGGAGGCGATGCGTTCGGTGGCCGCGTCGAGCGCACCGACGGGGCGCAGCACCGCGCGCCGGGTCCACAGCACCAGCACCGCCATGCCCGCCAGGAGCAGCAGCGCCACCGTGATGGCGGCGGCCGACCAGCCGCGCGCCTGGGTGGTCGCGGCCGCGGTCTCCTGGGCCGTCCGCGCGTCGACGAGCGCGATGACCTGGCCGATCGGGTCCATGATCTCGTTCTTGGCGTGCAGGTAGGCGCTGTCGTAGAGCAGGGCCTGGTCACGCTCGCGGAAGGCGCGTTCCTCGATCTGCGCCAGGGCGTCGGACCGCTCACGGGCGGTGGCGAGCAGCGCCTGCTCCTGCGGGGTGAACCCGGCCCGGGCCGCGAGGGTGGTGAACGCGACCGGGGGCTCGAACGGGGTGGGACGCGTCCCGGTGTCGCTGACGACGTCCCAGTAGATGCCGTCGTAGTCCACGGGCCGGGGCGCCGTGCCCGCCCGGATCGCCAGGATCTCGCGGAACCAGTCGAGGTAGCGGGGGTCGCCGGTGGCGACGTAGGAGCGGGCCATGCGGGTCAGGTCGTCCGAGGTCTGGCGCAGCTCGTAGGCGAGCCGCAGCGACTCCGTCCGGCGCTGCTCGGCCTCGGTGGCGGCCTGCATGCTCTGCTCGGCGGCCAGGCTGACCAGCAGGACGACGGCGAGCAGCGCCGCCCCGAGGCCCATGCCGACCGGGAGGAGCTGTTTCAGTGAGCGTCGGGACACTAGGCGCCGATCCGTCCCCGCTGGACCTCGCGGCGCAGGGCGTCGATCTCCGCCTGCAGCGCGGCCTCGCGCTCCTCGACGAGCCTGCGCAGCCCCTCGCGCTCGGCGTCCCGGAGCCGCTTGGCCGCGAGCGACGAGCGCAGCCGCGCGCGCAGGATCGCGGCCCCGAACGGTTTGGGCAGGTAGTCGGTGGCGCCGAGCTCGATGCACCGCACCACACTGTCCATGTCCTGCACGGCCGACACCATGATCACCGGCAGGTGGGCGGTCGCCGGGTCGGCCTTGATCTCGGCGAGGGTCGTGTAGCCGTCGAGCACCGGCATGAGCAGGTCGAGCAGGACGACGTCGTACTCGGCGCCGGCGAGCGCCTCGAGGGCCTGCTCCCCGTCGGCGACGGCGTGCGCGGTGTGCCCCAGCTCGGTCAGCGCCGTGACCAGCAGCCTGCGGTTGAGCCCGCTGTCGTCCACCACGAGGACCCGGCCCGGCTCGTCCGCGGTCGGCTCGGCCGCGGGCGCGGGCAGCACGACCCGCGGCGGCGCCCAGGTCAGGGCCGGGTCCTGGCGCAGGATCGCCTGCTCCAGCGCGCGCAGCCGCGCGCCCGGCTCCAGCCCGAGCTCGTCGGCCAGCACGCGGCGTCCGTCGCGGTAGACCTCCAGGGCCTCGGCCTCCCGCCCGCAGCGGTGCAGCGCCAGCATCAGCTGTGCCCGGGACCGCTCCCGCAGCGGGTGCGTGCGGACCCGGCGCTCGAGGCCCGCCACCTGGTCCGCGTGGTGGCCCAGGGCCAGCTCGGCCTCGGCATGGTCCTCGGCGGCGCCGAGGCGCAGCTCCTCCAGCCGCGCGGCCTCGGTCCGCGCGAACGGGGCGTCGGGCAGCCCCGACAGCGCGGGTCCGCGCCAGAGCGCCGCGGCCGCCCCCAGCAGGCGGGCGACCTCGTCCGGCTCGTCGGACTCGCGGGCGCGGCGGAGGAGGTCGGTGAACACGTGCGCGTCCACGGCGTCCGCCGCGACCGCGAGCCGGTAGCCCGGGGCCTCGGTGACCAGGACCCGGGCCGGGGTGCCGCGGGGCCGGTCGGGTTCGAGTGCACGACGGAGGTTGGAGACGAAGACCTGCACCGTGGCCGTCGCGCGGGCGGGTGGGTCGTCCGGCCAGAGGTCGTCCACCAGCTGGTCCTGCGAGACGACCCGACCGGCGCGCAGCAGCAGCGAGGCGAGCACGGCGCGCTGCTTGGGACCGCCCAGCTCCAGGCGGGTCCCGCCCCGCCAGGCCTCGACCCGGCCGAGCACGCGGAACTCGATCGCGTCGGCCACCTCGCGAGCATGCGGACGCCGTGTTCCGGCCGTGTTTCGCGCACGTGACCATGCGGCTCCGCCGCTCGTGAGTGGTAAGTGGTGCCAGAGCACCACTTACCACGCACGGGCGGCGGAGCCGCATACTCGGGGCATGTCGCTGACCGGGTCCGAGATCGCCGCGATGATCGACCACGCCGTGCTCAAGCCGGAGCTGACCCGCGCCGAGGTGGACGCCGAGCTGGCGACGGCGGAGCGGTACGGCGTGTTCAGTGCCTGCGTGCGGCCCTCAGACGTGGCGCACGCCGCCCAGGTCCTCGACCGCGTGGCGGTCTGCACGGTGATCGGGTTCCCGCACGGCACCACGTCGACCGCGGCGAAGGTCGCCGAGGCGCGGCAAGCGATCGCGGACGGCGCCGTCGAGCTGGACATGGTGCTGCACATCGGGTGGCTCCGCAGCGGGATGATCGCCGAGGTCGAGGCGGACATCGCGGCCGTCGTCGCGGCCGCGGGCGGGCTCGTGGTCAAGGTCATCCTGGAGACCGTGTTCCTGTCCGACGCCGAGATCGTGGCCGCCTGCGGGGCTGCCGAGAGGGCCGGCGCGTCCTTCGTGAAGACGTCCACGGGGTTCGCGGGCGGTGGGGCCACGGCGGCGCACATCGCCCTCATGCGCGCCTCGGTCGGCCCGTCGGTGCAGGTCAAGGCCTCGGGTGGGGTGCGGGACCTGGCCACTCTCCAGGAGCTCTACGACCTGGGGGCCACCCGGTTCGGCACGAGCGGGTCGGCGGCGCTGCTCGACGCCGCCGCGGGGCTCGACGTCCGGGCCGAGGCGTCCTCGTACTGAACGCCCGCTCTTACCGAACGATCGTTCAAGCCGTAGGGTCGGATCGTCCGTCCCGACGTCGTGAGGATCGCTCGATGGAGCTCGAAGGTCAGATCGCCCTGGTCACCGGCGCGAGCTCGGGGCTCGGTCGCCGCTTCGCCACGGTGCTGGCCGGGGCGGGTGCCGCGGTCGCCGTCGCGGGCCGCAGGCTGGACCGGCTGACCGAGCTGGTGGCCGAGATCGAGGCCGCAGGCGGACGCGCCCTGCCGGTCCGGCTCGACGTGGCGGACGCGTCCGCGCTGGCGGGCGCGGTGGACGCCGTGGAGTCGGGCCTGGGCCCGGTGGACATCCTGGTCAACAACGCGGGCATCCCGGACGCCAAGCGGGCCCACCGGATGCCGCTCGAGGTCGTCGACGCGGTGCTCGCCACCAACATCCGCGCGCCGTGGCAGCTCTCCGCCGAGGTCGCCCGGCGGCTCATCGCGGCCGGACGGCCGGGGCGGATCGTGAACATCTCGTCGATGGCCGCGCACGACTACCGCCACGACGGCGCCGCCGGGCTCTACTCGGTGTCCAAGGCCGCGATCGAACGGATGACCGAGGTCCACGCCGTGGAGTGGGCCCGGTACCGGATCAACGTCAACGCCATCGCCCCGGGTGCGTTCCTCACCGAGATGATGGAGGGCATGATCGGGCGCCTGGGGACCAGCGAGCAGGAGCTGGCCGAGCGCTGGCCGCGCAGGCGGTTCCCGAGCCCGGAGCTGATGGACTCCACGCTGCGCTACCTGGTGTCCCCGGCCTCCGACGCGGTCACCGGCACGATCGTCAAGATCGACGACGGCCAGCACGGCCGCTAGATCAGGTCGCTGCGGCTGAGCACGCCCACGAGCCCGCCCTCCTCCACCACCGGGAGGACCCGGAACCCGCGGTCGACGACCAACGCGCGGGCCTGGTCCAGCGGGGTGCCCGGGTGCACGACCGTCGGGTCGCGCGTCATCGCCGCGCCCACGGTGCGGGGCAGGACGCCGCGGGTGCCGTCGAGCGGGTCCCGCAGGAGGTCGGCCTCGCTGACGATCCCGACGACGGCGCCGTCCGGTTCGGTCACCGGCAGCGCGCTGAACCGGTGGGCCAGCAACAGCTCCACGGCGCGCGAGCACGGCGTGGTCGGGTCCACGGTCACGAGCCCGGTGCGGGTCATGACCTCGCCGACGGTCGTCGCCCCCGCCACCGCGGGCCTCGGCGGCCGGACGGGGGTGGGGTCCGGCAGCGTCGGCCGGAACAGCCGCCCGAGCCTGCCCTGTGCCCTGCGCGGCCCGCGGAGCAGGTCGCTGCGGGTCACGATGCCGACCAGGCGCCCACGCTCGACGATCGGCATCACCCGCAGCTCGCCGTAGGTCCGCATCCGGTGCGCGACGACGGCCGCGCTGGTGGTGGGGGACAGGGCCAGGACCTCGGTGGTCATGATCCCGCCGACGGTCCCGTCCGAGTCCTGCTCCCGCGCCCGCAGCACGTCCACGAGGCTGACGATCCCGACGAGCCGGTCGATGTCCCGCACCACCGGCAACGCCGAGAAGCCCGTCGTGAGCATGCGTTTCTCGGCCCGCTCGATCGGGTCCTCCGCATCCACGGTGAGCACCCGCCGGGTCATGACGTCACGCGCACGTACGGCCATCGTCGCCAGGTTAGAGGATCAGAAGTCCGCGCCCGAGGTCGTCGGGGCGGGCTTGAGGCCGAGGTGCTCCCGCAGGGTGGTGCCCTCGTACTCCGTCCGGAAGACACCGCGTTCCTGCAGCAGCGGCACCACCGTGTCGGCGAACTCGTCCAACCCGCCGGGCGTGACGTGCGGGACCAGCACGAACCCGTCGCTCGCGTCCGCCTGGACGAACTCGTCGAGGGCCTCGGCGATGCGTTGGGGCGTGCCGATGAAGTTCTGCCGCCCGGTCACCTCGATGATCACCTCGCGGGTGGACAGCTGCTTCGCCTCGGCGAGCGCGCGCCACTCGTTCGCCGTGGCGATCGGGTCCTTGTACATCCGCACGCTGGCCCGCCCGCGGGAGATCGTGTTCTCGCCGACGACCGGGTCGACCGTCGGCAGCGGGCCGTCGGGGTCGTGGTCGGAGAGGTCGCGGTTCCACAGCTGCTCGAGGAACTTGATCGCCGTGGCCGGGCTGACCTGCTGGTAGCGGACGTGGCGGGCCCGCTCCTGGGCCTCGGCGTCGGTGTCGCCGAGCACGAAGGTCGCGGCGGGGAGGATCTTGAGGTCCTCGGGGTCCCGACCGTACTTCGCCAGGCGCCCCTTGACGTCGGCGTAGAAGGCCTGGCCCGCCTCCAGGGTGCCGTGCCGGGTGAAGATCGCGTCCGCGCCGGAGGCGGCGAACTCGCGGCCCTCCTCGGAGTCCCCGGCCTGCAGGATCACCGGGCGGCCCTGGGGGCTGCGCGGCACCGGGAAGCGGCCGTCGATCGCGAACTGGTCGGTGTGGATCGAGAACTCGCCGGTGGGCCGCCAGAACTCGCCGCTCTCCTTGTCCGCCACGATGCCCGCGTCCGGCGCCCACGAGTCGAACAGGGTGAAGGCGGCGGCGAGGAACTCCTTGGCGCGGGAGTACCGCTTCTCCTGCGGGAGGAAGCCGCCGCGGCGGAAGTTCTCGCCGGTGAACGCGTCCCAGCTGGTCACCACGTTCCAGGCGGCGCGCCCCGCGGACAGGTGGTCCAGCGAGGCGAACTGGCGGGCCACCTCGTAGGGCTCGTTGAAGGTCGAGTTGATCGTCCCGGCGAGCCCGAGCCGATCCGTGACGGCGGCGAGCGCGGCCAGGATCGTGAACGTGTCCGGGCGCCCCATGACGTCGAGGTCGTAGATCTCGCCGCCCTGCTCGCGCAGCCGCAGGCCCTCGGCGAGGAACAGGAAGTCGAACCGGGCGCGCTCGGCCGTCTCGGCGAAGTGCTGGAAGGAGGAGAAGTCGATGTGGCTGCCGGAGGCCGGGTCGCTCCACACGGTGGTGTTGTTGACGCCGGGGAAGTGCGCGGCGAGATGGATCTGCTTGCGCGGCATGGTCTCTCCCTCTCAGACGGCGGCGTAGCGGTTGGTGGGCCGGGGCAGTCCGAGCAGCCCGCGCAGGGTGTCCGCCTCGTAGGCGGTGCGGAAGGCGCCGCGCCGCTGCAGCTCCGGGACCAGCCCGCGGGTGACCTGCGGCAGGTCGTGGTCGACCGAACCGGGGCGCAACCGGACGCCCTCGAGCCCCGCGGCGTGCCACTCCTGCACCAGGTCCGCGAGCTCCACGGGGGTCCCGACGAACACGTGGGCGTCGCTCACCAGCTCGCGACCCAGGTGCGCGTCCATGCGCGCCTTGCGCTCCCGGGCCTCGGACGCCGTGTCGGCCAGGAACACCACGACGTCTCCGAACACCAGCGGGGAGCCCGGGATCTGCGCCCGGATCCCGGCGACGTCCGTGGCGGACCCGGGGGTGACGAACCCGAGGTCGCACGAGGACCCGACGAGCTCGAAGGCCACCTCGCGGTGCGCGAGCGCGGCCACCAGCGGCTGCCCCTGCGGCGGGCGTGGGGTGATCGACGGGCCGCGGACGGAGAACCGCGGGCCCGCGAAGTCGATGTAGTGCAGCTTGTCCCGGTCCACGAACCGCCCGGTCGCGGCGTCCCGGATCTCGGCGTCGTCCTCCCAGGAGTCCCAGAGCCGCCGGATCACCTCGACCCAGTCCGCGGCCTCGGCGAACAGCTCCGCGCGCGTGGCGTCCGTCCCCAGGTCCGGGGTCGGGCGGTGCGGGCCGACCAGCGCGAACTCGTCCGCGCGCGAGGAGACGCGCACCCGCACCCCGGCCCGGCCCCGGCTCGCGTAGTCCAGCGTGGCGACGGCCTTGGAGAAGTGGAAGGGCTCGGTGTGCGTGGCGACCGCGGTGGGCACGAGCCCGATGTGGCGGGTCAGCGGGGCGACCCGGGCGGCGACCAGCGTGGCGTCCAGCCTGCCGCGGACCTGGTCGGTGCGGTCGTCCGGCTCGAACGGGCGCGAGGACTGGACCGCGAAGGTGTCCTCGAACGTCACGAGGTCGACCAGCCCGCGCTCCGCCTCCTGGACCAGACCGGCCCAGTAGTCGGCGGAGAACAGCGCGGTGGGCCGCGCCTCGGGTTCGCGCCAGGATGCCGGGTGCCAACCCGTCCCTTCGAGGGCGACGGCCAGGTGCAGTGTCATGTCGGCGGCTCTCTGCTCGGTGCGGTGCTCGCTGCGGTGCGACTCGATGGTCAGGGACGGCCGACGGGACAACCCGTGGTGGTGACGCGGCAGCAGTCGATCCACCGCCGCTGCGTCAGCACCCCGGGAAGCACGTCATGAACCCTAACCGCGCGCCGGGGCCGGATCGACGCCGTAAGGTCCGAGACTGTGGCGAGCACGACACCGGACGCGGACGGCGTCCGCCTCACCTACGACCGCGCGGGCGACGGGCCCGCGGTGCTGCTGTTGCACGGCTGGCCGGGGGACCGGCAGGACTTCGCGGCGGTCGCGGACCGGCTGCACGCGGACGTCCTGCGGCCCGACCTGCGCGGTTTCGGCGAGTCCGACCTGCACGGGGACCCGAGCGCGGCCGGGCAGGTGACCTCGCTGGTGCACCTGCTCGACGAGCTGGACCTCGACCGCGTCGTCGTCGGCGGGTACGACGTCGGCAGCCGGGTCGCCCAGCAGCTGGCCACCACCCATCCCGACCGGGTGTCCGCGATGGTGCTCGCCCCGCCGCTGCCCGGCGCCGGCAGGCGGGTCCTGGAGCCCACGTCGGTCGAGGAGTTCTGGTACCAGTCCTTCCACCAGCTGCGGCTCGCCGAGGAGCTGGTCGACGGCAGCGTCCCGGCCGCCCGCACCTACCTGCGGCACTTCTGGGAGCACTGGTCCGGCCCGGACTTCACGGTGCCCGAGGAGCACCTCGACCGGCTCGCGGCGCACTACGGCCGCCCGGGGGCCTTCACCGCGTCGATCGGCTGGTACCGGGCGGGGTCGGGGACGGTGCGCCGGGCGCTGACCGAGCAGCCGCCCGCCCGTCGGATCGGCACCTGGACCGTGGTGCTCTGGCCCGAGTTCGACCCGCTCTTCCCGCGGGCCTGGGCGGACCGGGTGGGGGAGTGGTTCAGCGCCGCGACCGTGCGCCCGCTGGACGGGGTCGGCCACTTCTCCCCGGTCGAGGCGCCCGGCGCCTGGGCCGAGGCGCTCACGGAGGTGCTGTAGATGGTCCCGCTGTCGATCCTCGACCTCTCGCCGGTGCCGCGGGACGGCACGGCGGGGGACGCCCTGCGCAACTCGATCGACCTCGCGCAGGTGGCCGAACGGGCCGGCTACCACCGGTACTGGGTGGCCGAGCACCATCTGAACGAGGGCGTCGCCTCGGCGTCCACTCCGGTGCTCGTCGCGCTGATCGCGTCCGCGACCTCCACGATCCGGGTCGGCTCGGGCGCGGTGCAGCTGCCCAACACCCGGCCGCTGCAGGTGGCCGAGCAGTTCGGCACCGTCGCCGCGGTGCACCCGGGGCGGGTGGACGTGGGGCTGGGGCGGTTCGACCTGCACCGGATCCTCACGCTGCTGAAGAAGGGCTCGTCGGGGCGGCGCGGCGGCACGCCGGTGCGGACGCGGGTGGTGGACGGCCTGCTGCTCCCCGAGCCCGGCCGGGTCGAGTCCGATCTCGCGCTCTACGGCTGCCTCGCCGCCCTGCTGGGCTTCGACGCCGAGCAGACCCCGCCGGACTACGGGGCGGAGGTCGACGAGGTGCTGTCCTACTTCGCGGGCACGGCACCCGGGCCGCGCGGCGAGCAGCTGACGGTCACGCCCGCGCTCGGGGCGGACGTCGAGGTCGTCGTGCTCGGGTCCACGCCGGGGGACAGCGCGCGCGTCGCCGGGCAGCGTGGGCTGCCGTTCGCGGTGAGCTACCACCTCGTCCCGCACCTCGTGCTCGACGCCGTCGAGGCCTACCGCGCGTCCTTCCGGCCCGGCCGGGTCGCCGAGCCGTACGTGATCGTGTCCGCGGACGTCGTGGTCGCCGAGTCCGACGACCGGGCACGCGAGCTGGCGGCCCCCTACGGCCAGTGGGTGCTCGACATCCGCTCCGGCCGCGGCGCACGCCCGTACGTGACGCCGGAGGAGGCGCTCGCCCGCCCGTGGACCCCCGAGGAACGCGCCGGCGTCGCAGACCGGGTGGACAGCCAGTTCGTCGGGTCGCCGATGACCGTGCGCGGCGGCCTGGAGACCCTGGTCAGGGTCGTCGGGGCGGACGAGCTGCTGGTCACCACGATCACCACCGAGCACACCGACCGCGTCCGCAGCCACGAGCTCCTCGCCGAGGCCTGGGGGTGAGCGGGCGACGCCCGGACGGAGATCACTCCCGGAACCGGCCCGGGCCGCCCCGGACCCGCTAGGGTCACCTCCCGTCGAGCGTGCGCGGTCAGTCCTGACGAGGAGCCTTCAGCCGTGGCCGAGAGAAACCCCGAGAACATCGCCTACCCCGGACCCGGCTCGCGGCCCTTCCGCCGCGATCTCGAGCCCCTCGCCCCGCACGTCATCGTGCTGTTCGGGGCCACCGGCGACCTGGCCAAGCGCAAGCTGCTGCCCGGTCTGGCCTACCTGTCCGAGTCCGAGCTGGCGCCGTCGATCCGGATCGTCGGGACGGCGATGGAGGACCTCAGCACGGACGAGTTCCGCCAGATCGCCAAGAACGCCGTGCAGAACTTCGGCACCCACCGCCTGGCCGAGGAGGACTGGGGGGACTTCTCCGAGCGGCTGACCTACGTCCCGCAGGGGGCGGGGCCCGAGGCGCTCACCGCCGCGGTGAAGGAGGCCGAGACGCTGCTCGGGGACGGCGTCAAGCGGCTGCACTACCTCTCCGTCCCGCCCAAGGCCGCCAAGGCCGTGATCTCGATGCTGCGAGACGCCGACCTCGTCGCCGACTCGCGCGTGATCATGGAGAAGCCGTTCGGGCACGACTTCCCGAGCTCCATCGAGCTCAACGACTACGTCCACACCGTGTTCGACGAGTCGCAG
The DNA here is from genome assembly GCF_021728735.1 of Pseudonocardia sp. WMMC193. Taxonomy (NCBI): domain Bacteria; kingdom Bacillati; phylum Actinomycetota; class Actinomycetes; order Pseudonocardiales; family Pseudonocardiaceae; genus Pseudonocardia; species Pseudonocardia sp. WMMC193. Next base: position 1,368,059 of record NZ_JAKKDO010000003.1, read on the forward strand.
ATCTTCCGGATCGACCACTTCCTGGGCAAGGAGGCGGCGCAGAACATCCTCGCGTTCCGCTTCGCCAACGGGCTGTTCGAGCCCATCTGGAACCGCAACTTCATCGACCACGTCCAGATCGACATCCCCGAGACCCTGGGGCTGGACCAGCGCGCCAACTTCTACGAGTCGACCGGCGCGTTCAAGGACATGGTCGTCACGCACCTGATGCAGGTCATGGCGTTCGTGGCGATGGAGCCGCCCACGGCGCTGGAGCCGCGGGCGATCTCGGAGGAGAAGAACAAGGTCTTCCGCTCGATGCTGCCGGTGCACCCGACGGACGTCGTGCGCGGGCAGTACACCGGCTACCGCGGCGAGGAGGGGGTGGCGCGGGACTCCGACACCGAGACGTTCATCGCCCTGAAGGTCGGGCTGGACAACTGGCGGTGGGCGGGCACGCCGTTCTACCTGCGCACCGGCAAGCGGATGGCCGAGGGGCAGCGCATCATCTCGATCGCCTTCAAGGAGGCGCCGCGGACGATGTTCCCGGCCGGGTCCGGCGTCGGCACCGGGGGACCGGACCACCTGACGTTCGACCTCGCGGACTCGTCGAAGGTGTCGCTGTCGTTCTACGGCAAGCGGCCCGGGCCCGGCTTCCGGCTGGAGAAGCTGTCGATGCAGTTCTCCACCCAGGAGACCGAGTCCGCCTCGGACGTCCTGGAGGCCTACGAGCGGCTCATCCTCGACGCCATGCGCGGCGACCACACCCTGTTCACCACCGCGGAGGGCATCGAGTCCCTGTGGGAGCGGTCCGCGCCGCTGCTCCTGGACCCGCCGCCGGTCCGCAACTACCCGCCGGGCTCGTGGGGCCCCAACGCGATCCACCAGCTGATCGCGCCCAACGCCTGGCGGCTGCCCTTCGAGCGGGCCTGGCGGGAGAAGCGCTGATCAGCGGTCCCACAGCGGGTGGGGGTCGTGGCCCGCGAGCAGCACGAAGCGGTCCCGCCAGCTGACGTCGACGGGCAGCTCCGGCTCCGGGCCGGGCTCGCGCCACTGTGCGGCGTGGTCGCACAGGGCGCGGGCCAGGTCCTCGGTGAGCGGGTTGACCGAGCCGCGGTGGATCGAGACCTCGTGGGCGACCAGCGCGGTGCGCGCGACGTCCGCCCAGGTCCCGTCGGGTTCCCGTTCGGCGTGGGCCTTGAGCAGGACGTCGATCGTCCCGGCGGGGATGTCGCCGACGGCGGGCACCGACTTGCGCCGGTCCTCCCGGGACAGGCTCTCGAGCACGACGTCCAGGACGCGCTCCGCCTCGATCAGCCACTCTGCTGCTCGCATGCGCCCGATCTCAGCACGCGGGGGCCTCGGGAACGGCCGGATGGCCCATCCTGAGACACCTCGTGAGTGGCGATGGTCGCCCTGGCGACTCCGCTCACCCACCCCGCCGCCTTCGGCGGCTGCCGTCCCCCGGCCGCCACTCACGGGGGTCAGCGGGGGTCAGCGGGTGTGGTGGGTCTCCTGCAGGGCGTAGACGGGGGTCGGGACGCCCTCCTGCCGGGCCTTGAGCTGCAGGGCGAGGTAGAGGGAGTAGTGGCGGCTCTGGTGCAGGTTGCCGCCGTGGAACCACAGCCCCTCCTGCTGGGTGGGCTTCCACATGTTGCGCTGCTCGCCCTCCCACGGGCCGGGGTCCTTCGTGGTGTCCGAGCCCAGACCCCACACCTTCCCGACCTTGTCCGCGACCTCCTGGCTGATCAGGTCCGCGGCCCAGCCGTTCATCGAGCCGTAGCCCGTCGCGTAGACGACGAGGTCCGCCTCCAGCTCCGTCCCGTCCTCCAGGACGACGGTGTGCTCGGTCAGCCGCACCACCTGGCCCTGCACGAGTTTCACCTCGCCGTCGGCGACCAGCTCCGCCGCGCCGACGTCGATGTAGTAGCCCGAGCCGCGGCGCAGGTACTTCATGAACAGGCCGGAGTCGTCGTCGCCCCAGTCGTGGCGGAAGCCGCTCGCCTCCAACCGGTCGTAGAAGTCCCGGTCCCGCTCCCTGATCGCGGCGTACACCGGCTGCTGGAACGTGTGCATGATCCGGTACGGCAGGGACGCGAAGGTCATGTCGGCCTTCTGCGTGGTCATCCCCGCGGCGACGGCGCGCTCGGAGTAGAGGTCGCCGAGGCCCAGGTCCATCAGCGAGTCCGACTTGACGATGTGCGTGCTGGACCGCTGCACCATCGTGACGTCCGCGCCCACCTCCCACAGCGCCCCGCAGATGTCGAACGCCGAGTTGTTGGACCCGACGACCACGACCTTCTTGTCCTTGTAGGCGTCCGGGCCGGGGTGCTTCGAGCTGTGGTGCTGCTCGCCCCGGAACACGTCCTGGCCGGGCAGCTCCGGGACGTTCGGCTTCCCGGACATGCCCGTGGCCAGCACGAGCTGCGTCGGGTGGAGCGTGATCTCCTCGGTGTGGTCTCCGAGGTCCCGGTCCAGCACGACCGTCCACTCCTTGGTGGACTCGTCGAAGGAGGCGCTGCGGCAGGTCGTGGAGGACCAGTAGTTGATCTCCATGACCTTCGTGTACATCTCGAGCCAGTCCGCGATCTTGTCCTTCGGCGCGAACACCGGCCAGTTCTTCGGGAAGTCGATGTAGGGCAGGTGGTCGTACCAGACCGGGTCGTGCAGGCAGAGCGACTTGTAGCGGCTGCGCCACTGGTCGCCGGGCCGGGCGTACCGGTCGACGACGACGTGGGACACGCCGAGCTGGCGCAGCCGGGCGCCCAACGCGATCCCGCCCTGCCCGCCGCCCACCACCAGGACGTAGGGCTGACGGGTCCGACCCAGCTCCTCCGCCTCGGCCTGGCGGGCCTCGGCCCAGGTCACCCGGTCGCGGTTCGCGCCGTGCTCGGCGCCCATCGGCCGGTTCTCACCCTGCGGTTCCTCGTGGCCCTTGAGCTCGTAGAGGGTGGTGAGCAGGGTCCACGCGCCCTCGTCGCCGAGCCGGAGGTGGCCGCGGCCGCGCCCCACCGCCGTCTCGAAGCCGATCCAGGCGTCGACGATGCCGCCCGCCTCGGTGGGCTCCTCGGTGGTGTGGAAGCCGCGGGCGTCCGTGGTGTCCATGGTGGCGCGCAGCAGGTCCGCGACGCCGTCCCGGTTCTCGACCGTCTTGATGTTCCAGGTGAAGGCGACCAGGTCCCGCCAGAACGACGTCGTCGCGAAGAGCCCGGCGGCGCGCTCGGCGTCCCGGGCGGCGAGCGCGGCCTCGAAGTCCGCGAGCCAGGCGTCGACCCGCTGCTGCGCGGTGGTGGCCTCGAGGGTCTGGGTCATGCGGAGGACCTCCCTGTCCCGATGTGGTGCCTGCCACACAGTCGACCCGACGTCCACCGGGCTCGCAAGGGTTGCAGCCGGGTTGCAGGACTAGCCTCGACCGCGTGACCTCCGTGCGCCGCATCGGCATCGGGCTGGCTGCCGTCGGCCGACCCGCCTACATCAACGCCGGGCGGGACCGGGACCTCGCGGCGGACCGCTCGGTCGACGCCCTGCGCCACCGCAGCTGGGCGGTGCTCGACGCCGCCTACGCCGCCGGGGTGCGCTACGTGGACGTCGCCCGCTCCTACGGCCGGGCCGAGGAGTTCCTGGCCGGCTGGTTGGCCGCGCGTCCGGAGCACACGGACGTCGAGGTCGGGTCGAAGTGGGGCTACCGGTACGTGGGCGACTGGGACCCGCACGCCGCCGTCCACGAGGTCAAGGACCACTCGGCGGAGGCGTTCGCCGCCCAGTCCGCCGAGTCCCTGGCGCTGCTCGGGGACCGGCTGGCGATCTACCACGTGCACTCCGCCACCCTGGACACCGGCGCCCTCGACGACGCCGAGCTGCACCGGGCGCTCGCCGACCTGCGCGAGCACGGGATCCGGGTCGGGATCTCGACCTCCGGGCCGCGGCAGGCGACGGCGATCCGCCGGGCCCTGGAGGTCGCGGTGGACGGGGAGCCGCTGTTCACCTCGTTCGAGACGACCTGGAACGTCCTCGAGCCCTCGGCCGGACCCGCGCTGGCCGAGGCCGCGGACGCGGGCGCCCGCGTGATCGTCAAGGAACCGGTGGCGAACGGGCGGCTGGCCCCCGGGGGCGCGGTGACCGCCGGGGACGAGCGGGTGGCCGCGCTGGCCGCCGGGATGGGCGTGTCGGTGGACCGGCTCGCCATCGCGGCCGTGCTGGAGGAGCCCTGGGCGCACACGGTGCTCTCCGGCGCGGTCGACCCGGCGCAGGTGGCGAGCAACGTCGCCGCCGTCGAGGTCAAGATCCCCGACGAGGTGTCCGACGAGCTGCTCGACCTCGCCGAGCCCCCCGAGCAGTACTGGACCGCCCGCTCCGCCCGCGCCTGGTCCTGAGACCCGTGAGCGGCAGCCGACGGAGGCGGCGGGGTGGGTGAGCGGAGTCGCTCACGGGGTCAGCGGGTGAGCAGGACGGGTTTGCCGGGGGCCCGGGTCGGCGAGTCGAGGTACTCGTGGGCGGCGCGGACCTCGTCGAAGGCGAAGACGCGGTCGATCACGGGCTGGAGCGCCCCCGTGCGCAGGCCCGCGGTCACGAAGGCGATCGCGCGGCGCAGCGCGGCCGGGTCGCCGGTGATCTCGAAGACCCGGTAGCGGCGCAGCCACACCGCCGCGTACCCGCCGCCGGGCAGCGGGGTGGGCAGCCCGGACAGGCCGCCGTGGACGATCACGCTGCCGCCGGGCGCGCAGGCCCGCACCAGCTGCTCCACCTGGGGGCCGCCGACCGCGTCGAGGACCAGGTCGGCCCGGCCCAGGTCGGCCGTGACGGGGCCGTCGTAGGGGCCGGTGACCAGGACCTCCGCCGCTCCGGCCGCGCGCAGGGCCGCCTCGTGGCCGGGGGCGGGGACCGTGGCCACGGGGACGGCGCCCAGGGACCGCAGGACCTGCAGCGCCGCGACGCCGATGCTGTTGGCCGCCGCGGTGACGACCACCCGGTCCCCGGGCCGCACCCGGACGATCTCGGCGACCATCCCGTAGGCCGTGACGTAGGGCATCCAGACGGCGGCGCCGGTCACCGCGTCCATCCCGTCCGGGCGTCGGACCAGCGCGGACGCCGGCACCACGGCCTCCTCGGCGTAGACCGGGTAGTCGTTCTGGGAGAAGGCCGGGATCACGCTGACCGGGGTCCCGGGCGCCCAGTCCACCCCCGCGCCGACGGCGAGGATCTCACCGGCGGCCTCCGTGCCGAGCCCGGCGGGCAGCCGCGGGTCCTCCAGGTACGTGCCGCGGCGGAAGTTCACCTCGGCGCGGTTGAGCCCCACTGCGTCGACCCGGATCCGGACCTCACCGGGGCCGGGTTCGCGGACGGGCACGTCCTCGATCCGCAGGACCTCCGGCCCGCCCAGCTCGTGGAAACGGACCGCCCGCACCATCTCAGGCCCGCTCGCGCTCGGCGCGGCGCAGGACCGCGGCGGAGATCCGGACGACCGAGGAGTCCAGGAGCACGCCCGCGATGCCCCACGGTCCGATCCACCCGGCCACCGGCCCCGCCGAGCTCGCCAGGCCCACGCCCAGGACCAGCAGGAAGCTCGCCACCCCGAGCATCCCGGCCACCGCGGTGCCGAGGACGACGGCCGGCACCGGGCGGGTGGTCAGCAGGCCCGCGAGCGCGATTCCGGCGACGGCGAACTGCCCCGACATCACCTGCGCCCAGAGCGCGCCGCCGACGACGGCGAGCCCGGCGTGCGCGACGGCTGCGGCGGCCACCAGGCCGAGGAGGAGTTTCGGCGGGGTCAGCGGCTGCGGGTCCACGTCTGGAGGATAGGCGCCCGGCCCACCCGGTCGTGCCGCCGTGGCGGCTTCCCCCGCGGGCGTGCGCGCAGCAGACTCGTACGGGGCAGGAGCGCCACCATCTACGAGGGGGACCGATGTCGAGCGGCTACGGACAGGGCGGCGGGTACGGCTCCTGGGACCGCGAGGACCAGACCAGGCAGTTCGCCCGCGAGGAGTACGAGCCGCCCGCACCGCAGCGGCCCGTCGGGCCGACGGTGGACGCGGGGCGGCTGTGGGCCGCGGGCGTCGCGACGGCGATCGTGGCGGCCCTCGTGGCCGTCGTCGGCACGTTGGTGGTGCGGGCCTTCCTGCGGATCGCCTTCAACGGCCCGGCCTCCTCCGGTGTGCTCGGGGACGAGCGGACGATCCTGCTCTGCACGCTCTCGGCGGTCGCCGCGCTGGCCGCCACCGGGCTGGCGCACCTGCTGCTGCTGTCGACGCCGCGGCCGATGACCTACCTGTCGTGGATCACGGGGCTGGTCACGGTCGTCGTCGCGCTGCTGCCGCTGCTCGGGAACGCACCGCTGGGGGAGCGGGTGGCGAACGCGGTGATCCACCTGATCATCGGGCTCGTGATCACGAGCCTCGTCGCGGGCGCCGGACGAGCGGCCCGCAGGCCCCGCTGACGGTGTGATCCGGCGCACGATCGGCCCTCCCGACGTGCGGTCGGGCCGTCCCTCCTGTGGACCGGGTTCTCGGGTCCGGTCGTCGCGACCCGGCCGGACCCGCGCCCCGGTCGGCTAGCCCAGCGCAGCCCGGACGGCCTCGGCGAGGGCGGTGCGGCCGCGCGCCGTGGGGTGCACGTGGTCCGGGCCGAGCAGCCCGGGATCGCCCGCCACGACCGCGGCCCAGTCCACGAACCGCACCGACGGGCCGTGCTGGGCGGCCGCCGCGCGCAGCACCGCGTTGTTGCCGTCCTGCCAGCGCCGCGGCACCGACACCCCGACCAGGACGAGCGGTCGGCCGTCCGCGGAGCGGACGACGGACTCGACGTCCTCGGGCTCGACGGTCCCGTTCGCCCCCAGCGCGACGACGATCGGCCCGTCGTGCGCGGCCGCCCACGCCCGGACCGCCGCGGGCGCCCCGGCGTACTGCCTGCCCACCTTCGCGTCCACCGTGGTCCCGGGTCCGAGGGCGGCCACGAGTGCGTCCGCGCTGCCCAGGGAGATGGAGTCGCCGAGGACGTAGGCGGGGCCCAGCGGTGCCGCCGTGACGACCCGGCTCGCCGCCGCGGCGGCGTCCGCGGCGCCCGAGGCGACCCCGATGTCCAGCGCGGGGGCGGGGGTCGGGGCGGACGGCTCGTCCCGCTGCTGCTCCCCGGCCGCCACGGGCGCGGCGGGCGGTCGCAGCGGGCCCGCGGGCGCGGTCAGGGCCAGCACCGCCGACGCGACCAGCGCGGCGCCCACCACCGCGACGATCCCCGCCCCGACCCGGCCGACCCGGGCCCGGGCCAGCGCCCGGCGCAGCGCCCCGCGCCGGATCGGGGTCTCCAGCCAGCGGTAGGAGGCCTCGGTGACGACGAGGGTGGCCGCCACGCGCACCGCGTTCACCGCCCACGACGAGGCGGGGAGGTCCCTGGTCAGGACGATGATCGGCCAGTGGTAGAGGTAGATCCCGTACGACCGGCGGCCGAGCGCGGCGAGCGGGGCCACGGACAGCAGCCCGCTCACCGCCGGACCGGCACCCGTCGCCGCGACCAGGACCACGGCCGTGACCAGGGCCGTGCGGAGGAACCCGCCGTGCAGGTAGAGGTCCGCGGCGAACTCCGAGGCGGTCCCCAGCGCGAGCAGCAGCGAGACGAGCGCGGCCACCCCCAGGACGTCGAACACCACGGCGCCCCGCCGGGCGCGCCGCCACGCGCCGGGCAGCCACAGCAGGGCCGTCGCCGCACCGACCAGGAAGCCCGCCGCCCGGGAGTCCGTGGCGTAGTAGGCCGGGCCGGTCGTGTCCGGGTCGAACTGCCAGGCGCAGAGCACCGCCGAGACCGCGGCGAGCAGCAGCGCGGCCGCCGCGACCCGGCGGCGCCCGAGCACCGCGAGCACCCCGCAGAACAGCAGCGGCCACAGCAGGTAGAGCTGCGCCTCGACCGCGAGCGACCACATGTGCAGGAAGGGCGAGGGCGTGCTGAACGACTCGGCGTAGGGCACCCCGCCGATCAGCAGGTGCCAGTTCTGCAGGTACAGCAGCGAGAACAGGGCGTCCGCCCGCAGGTCCGCGACCGGTCGGACGAGGGCGAACACCAGCAGGGTGCCCAGCACCGCGGCGACCAGGGCCGGGACCAGCCTGCGGGCGCGGGCCAGGGCGAAGGCGCGCACGCCCACCCGGCCGTGTCGGCGCAGCTCGGCGACCAGCAGCTGGGTGATCAGGAACCCGGAGAGGGTGAAGAACACCTCGACGCCCAGGAAGCCGCCGCCCGCCCAGCCGAGGTCCAGGTGGTAGGCGACGACGGCGAGCACCGCGATCGCCCGCAGCCCGTCCAGACCGGGCGCGTGCGGGACGGCGAACGGGTTGCGGACGGGCCGGATCCGCATCGGCCGTGCGGCCTCCAGTGCACCCTCCAGTGTGGCCACCGGACCCCTTTCGCTCGGAAGGGTGATGCTGGCACGAAAGATCGTCCGGGGCGAGCATTCACGGTCGGGTGGAATCGGGTGTCGTGTCCGAGTCGCCGCCGGGCGCGGGCGGTGTCGCGTGGTGGGCTGTGCGGACCGCAGCTGGACGAGCCTGAGGGGGCGACACATGACGGCACTCGTCGACGGCCGAGGAGGCGGTCCGGGGGATTCGGGCCACCCGGGCTTTCTCGGTACCGGGAACGAGGTCGTCGGTGCGCGGTGGGGCGGCACCCGGGAGGACCCGCACGTCCAGCCCCGGCGGGCGCGCCTGGAGCCGTTGCACGCGCCGTCGCACGCCCTGCTGCGCGAGGTCTTCGAGCCCATCCTGCGCGAGCGCGGCGTCCGCACGGTGACCGTGATCGGGACCGACCTGCACGCGGCGCTCTGGGCGGAGCTCGGCGCGCACACGGTGCACGTCGTCGCCGGGTCGCCCACCATCGAGCTGCGGGCCGCGATCGCCGCCCACCCGGCGCTGCACCTGGTCACGGACGGCGACCCGCCGGAGGCGGAGCTGTACGTGCTGGTCGGCGACACCGGCTACCACGGGGTGCGCCGCGAGCTGGACCGCGTGCTGACCGAGGCGCCCGACGCGATCGTGCTGGTCGGGAACGTGCTCTGGCCCGCCGGGCGGCGGGACGTGCTGCCCGGCGTCGGGCGGACCGGTCCGTCGGTGTGGCGGGACGGGCTGACCCCCGCCGGGGTCGGCGCGGGCACGGTGGACGCCGCCGACGAGGCGGGCGGGGAGGAGAACGGGGTCCTGACGGCCGTCGAGGACGTCCTCAACACCGCCGCGGAGTCCTGGACCATGGGCCTGGTGCCGGTGCTGTCCGGGGTCGGGGTGATCGCGCGCGACGACGCGCCGTTCGCCGAGGACCTGTGGGAGACCCTCCTGCCCTGGACGACCTCGGAGCTGCTCGCGGGCCTGGAGCGCAACCGCATCGCCCTGCTCTCCCGGCTGCTGGAGCTCGAGCACGGCGCCACCACCGCCGCTCGCGAGGCCACCGACCAGCAGAACCGGCTGACCCGCTGCCTGCAGGAGCTCGACGCCGCGTGGGACGAGATCGCGGAGCTGCGCGCCGCGCATCCGGTCGATCCCCGCTCTCCGCTGGCGACCCGCGTCCGCAAGCTCGTCCGCCGCCGCACCCCGTGAGCGGCGATGGTCGCCCTGGCGACCATCGCCGCTCACGAGGTCTCACACGTGCACGGGAGCCCGGTCGTCCGAGGGCGCCGCGGTGCGCGCCGCGGCCCGGATCAGCACCACGCCGAGCACCGCGACGGCGAGGCCGCGGAACAGCTCGATCTGCAGGCCGGTGACGATCGGCGCCTGCGGGAGCGGGACGAAGGTCGCCAGCCCGCCGAGGATCGCGAACACCCCCGCCCAGCGCAGGGCCCCGGCTGCCGCACGAGCGCGACGCCCAGCACGATCAGGCCGATCACCAGCACCAACCCGCCGACGACCTGGATCAGCGCGAACGGCTCCGCCGCGACGATGGCCTCGTCGTCGGGGATCAGCTCGGGCGCGCGGCGGGCGATCTCGGGCGCCACGAGCGCCTCGACGACCAGGTGGGCCTGGGCGCTGACGGCGTTGCCGAGGAAGTAGCCGCTGAACCCGAGGAACCCGAGCACACCGACGCGCGGGGCGAGCCAGGCGTAGGCCGCGGGCAGGCCGAACATGAGCAGCAGGGCCCCGGCGTAGATCGACAGCTGGCCCCACGGCGAGCCGGGGGCCAACAGGGCGTCGACGGAGTGGGCCCGGCCGTCGACGACGGGGTGGGCGAGTCCGCCGGCGAGGCTGAGCACGGCGGCGCCGACGAGCGCGGCCCCGCCGAGGGACAGCAGGCGCGTCCTGGTCACGGGAGGTTCCTTTCACCGGATGCGGCGCACGGTGCGCCGTCGCCGGTGACGATCACCCGGGGGCGTTGCGCCCGACTTGTAGCCGAGTTGCACGCGGGCGCCACGGGTCCCCGGCGAACCGGGTGCCCAGCGCGAGCGCGCGGTCGGCGTGCCGGGCCGCGGCGTCGGTGTCCCCGAGCGCGGCGGCGGTCTCGGCGAGGAACAGGTCGACGGGGCCGAGCACGACCAGGCCGTTCAGCGTGCGGGCCAGCCGCCCGGACCAGGGCAGCAGCGCGTCGTGGGTGCGGCGGCACTCCGCGAGGTCGCCCAGCCGCGCGGCGCAGTGGGCGCGCAGCGAGGTCGCGACCAGCCAGGTCGCGTCCCGCGGCCACGGCGGCCGGTCCCAGCCCGCGCGGGCCTCGTCGACCAGGCCCGCGTCGAGCAGGGCCACGGTGAGGACGTCGTCGACGGCGCCGGGGTGCCGCGCGGCGACGGCGCGGATGTCGTCGACCATCCCGGCTACGGAGCCGACGGTGAACTCGACGACCCCGGTGGCCCAGACCCGCACGATGTCCGCGTTGGGTTCGCCGCCCTCGATGATGCGGGCGAGGACCTCCGCGTGTCGGGCCCGCCCCTGCGCGAGGTCGCCGGAGAGGAGCAGCTCCGTCGCCCCGTACACCTGGGTCGCGAACAGCAGCATCGCGAGCTGGCCCGTGGTGCCCGCCCGGACTGCGGCGTGCAGGTGGCGGTCGACGGCGGCGAGGTCGGCGCACCCGATCGCGTGCGAGGCGTGCAGGAGGTGGGCCAGCGCCTCGAAGTCCACCCGCCCGGCCCGGTCCGCGGCGGCCAGGAGCTCGTCGGCGACGACGGCGAGCTCGTCGACGTCGTCGGAGGCGAAGGCGTGGGCGAACCGACTGTTGAGGGCGCGACAGAGCAGCCGCGGGTCGTCCAGCTCGCGGGCGAGGACGAGGGCCTCCTCCGAACTCGGTGCCGAGACCCCGAGCAGCCAGGCCTCCGTCTCCTGCGAGCGGGTGGCGAGCAGGTCCGCCCGCAACGCACGGTCGGCGGGATCCAGCCGGTCGAGCACGGCGGTGATCCGCGCGGCGACGGCGTCGCTGTCCGCGAGGTCGAAGGGTCGTGCCGTCCACAGCGTCGGCGAGTCGATGATCCACGCCCGGGCGACGTCCGCGGTGTCGCCGAGCCGCTCGGCCGCGGCGAGGGAGGCCTCGCGCTCGGCCCGGGCGCGCAGGGCGTCGCCGCTGGCCGCCACGGCCTCGACGAGCCCGCGATGCGCGCGGAGCAGTCCCGGGGTGTCGCCCGCCCCGAGATCGTGGGCCGCGAGCGCGGCCCGCCAGTAGCCCGCGGCCTCGTCCGCCGCACCGCCCCGGCGGGCCTGTTCCGCGCCCCGGACGAGGTGGGGGAGGGCGCGGGCCGCGGACCCCGCGGTGAGCGACTGCGCGGAGTGGTGGGCGAGAGCGAAGACCTGGTCCGGTCTGCCCTCCAGGGCCTCGACGACCGCGAGGTGCAGCCTGCCGCGGCGGATGGGCGGGATCCGGTCGTAGCAGGTGTCCCGGACCAGGGCGTGCACGAACCGCACCGAGGCCGGGTCGGGCGCGGTGAGCAGGCCTGCGACGACGCCCGCGTCGAGGTCGTCGACGAGATCGTCCTCCGGGGTGTTCGTGACGGCGAGCAGCAGGTCGACGTCGACGTCTCGGCCGAGTACGGCGGCCCGGCTCAACGTCGTCGCCGTCCGGGCCGGGAGCCGGTCCAGGCGGCGGCCGATGAGCTCGCGGATCGCCACGGGCAGCCCGGTGGCCGCGGCTCCGACGCCCTCGGCCGCGACGAGCCCGCCGAGCTGGCGGAGGAACAGGGCGTTGCCGGACGCGCGGGCGAGGAGGGCACCCCAGGCGCTCTCGGGCAGGTCCCGCCCGACGACGCCGCGCAGCAGGGAGCGGGCGGCGTCGTCGTCCAGGCCGGTGAGGGCGATCCGGCCCGCGGTGCGGTCCACCGTGGCCGCGAGCGTGGCCCGCAGGTCGGGGCCCGCCTCGTCCCCGCGGAAGGTCCCGACGACGAGGACCCCGGCCGGGCCGTCGGCGGTCGCGAGCTGCCGCAGGATCTGCAGGGTCTCCTGGTCCGCGCGGTGCAGGTCCTCCAGCAGCAGCAGGACCGGCCCGGTGAGCGCGCCCGCCACGGCGCGGGCGAGGTCGAACGCGGGGCCGGTGGCCGCGGTCCCGGTCAGCGCGGTGTGGATCTCCGACCAGGCCCAGCCGGGTGGGGCGCCGCTGACCTCGGGGCAGCGGCCGCGTGCGACCGTCCAGCCGTCGAGGCCTGCGGCGAACCGCTCGACCAGGGCGGACTTCCCGACGCCCGGCTCGCCCTCGACCCAGGCCACGCTGGGCCGCCGCCCGGTCGCGGCGGCGGCGCGGTGCAGGGCGGCGAGCTCGGCCTCCCGACCGACCAGCACGGAGCCGGGGTGACCGGGTGGCGTGGAGCCGGTGGCCGGTGGGTCGGTGGGCTCCTGCACTGGCCGCGGATGCGCACCGGCGGGTGCCGGGGCGGGTGTGGCGGCGGGGGCCGGGGCGGGGAGCAGGTGCGGGGCCTGGGCCAGGATGTCCGACTCGAGCGCGCGCAGCTCGGGGCCGGGGTCCACACCGAGCTCGTCGACCAGGCGGGCGCGGGTCTCCCGCAGCACCGTCAGCGCCTCGCCCTGCCTGCCGACCCGGTACAGCGCCCGCGCGCGCAGGCCCGCGGTCCGCTCGCGCAGCGGGTCGCCCGCGTGGAGGGCGGCGAGGTCGCCCAGCACGGCCTCCGGGCGGCCGAGCGCCAGCGCCGCCCCCGCCCGCAGCTCGACGGCGGTGGCCCGGCGCTCGCGCAGCCGCCCGGCCTCCGCGGCCGCCCACTCCTGGTCGGGGTAGCCGGCGAAGGGTTCGTCCGTCCACAGGGCCAGCGCCCGGGTGCAGGCCGCCCACACCTCGGCGGGGACGGCCGCCTGCTCGGCGGCCCGGACGAGCGCGTCGAACGCCCAGGTGTCGACCTGCGGCACAGGTAGGGCGAGCGCGTACCCGGGAGGGGCGCTGACCAGCACGGACGCCGGCGTGCGGGGTGCCCGGTCCGGCTCGAGGAGCCGACGCAGGTGGGAGACGTAGGCCTGCAGCGCGCCGAGCGCCTTGGGTGGCGGCTCGCCGGACCACAGGTCCTCGAGGAAGCGGTCGACGGACACCACCCGTCCCGACGCGGCCACGAGCATGCCCAGCACGGCGCGCTGGCGCGGCCCGCCGAGCTCGGCCTCGCCACCGGCAACCCGGGCACCGAGCGGTCCGAACGCCCGGACCGCGACCGTCGACACCCGGCCAGCCTACGACGTGACGATCACCCTCGCGTGCGGGCGAGACGCCGCCGCCGGTGTGCCGCGCGATACGGTGCGGGCGGACGAACGGCCACACAAGGGACTCGGATGGCTCCGACGGCGGGCAGGCGTGTGCGGCTGGACGACGTGGCCGCGGCGGTCGGGGTGTCGCCCGCGTCGGTGTCGCTGGTGATGCGCGGTGCCCCCGGCCCGAGCGCGGACACGCGGGCGCGGGTGTTGGAGGCGGCGCAGCGCCTGGGTTACCGGCCCGACCGCGCGGCCTCCCTGCTCGCCTCCCGGCGCAGCCGCCTGGTGGGCGTGCTCCTCGACGTCGGCGATCCCTTCGACGCCCAGCTGGCCGCGCAGCTGCAGGACGCCGCGGAGGATCGGGGCTACGACGTCCTGCTCTCCACGATCACCCGCCGCCGCGGCCAGGACCGGGCGGTCGAGACGCTGCTGGACTCCCGGTGCGAGGCGCTCGTCCTCGTCGGCCCGGAGGCGGCGCCCGCCGAGCTCGCGACGCTGGCCGCCACGGTGCCGCTGGTGGTGCTGTGCCGCCGGGTGGACGTCGGAGGCGGCCCGGACGTCGTGCGGACCGCCGACGACGCGGGCACCGCGCTGGCGGTGGAGCACCTCTGGGGCCTGGGGCACACCGCGATCGCCTACGTCGACGGGGGAGTGGGCCGGATCGCCGAGGACCGGCGCAACGGGTACCTGCGTGCCATGCGAGCCCGGGGGCTGGCGCCCCGGGTGGTCCCCTCGGACGGCCGGACGGGCACGGAGCGGACCGGTATCGAGGCCGCGCCGATCCTGCTGGCGGACCTCCCGACCGCCGTCGTCGCGTTCAACGACCGCACCGCGGTGGGCCTGATGGACGCGCTGGCCCGCGGCGGCGTCGCCGTGCCGGCGGACGTGTCGGTGGTGGGCTACGACGACCTGCCCCTCGCCCGGCTGGCGCACATCGAGCTGACCACGGTCGGGCAGGACGTCGAGGCCCTCTCCGCCCACGCCCTCGACGCCGTGGTCGCCCGGCTCGACCGCGGGGCCGCCCCGGGGCCGGAGGTGCTGCTCGATCCCTACCTCGCGATCCGTCGGACCACGGCGGCGCCGCGTGGAGGGAGCGGGTGATCGAGATCCGGTGTCTGCACGCGCCGCCCGGCGGGTAGGTTCGTCCTGCGGGCAGGTTGACAGTGTGTCCTGACAACGACGGGGGCGCGGGTGGGCCGAAACGGTCGCGGAGCCCCGGTCCCGGACGTCGTGTTGGACCGGACCAGCCCCGTGCCCCTGTACTTCCAGGTCGCGACCCGGCTGCAGCAGCAGATCGAGGCGGGCGACATCCCCGTCGGGGGCAGGCTGGAGAACGAGGTCGAGCTCGCCGACCGGCTGGGGGTGTCCCGGCCGACGATGCGCCGCGCGATCTCCTACCTCGTCGAGCGCGGCATGCTCGTCCGCCGCCGCGGGGTGGGCACGCAGGTCGTGCACCCGAAGGTCCGCAGGCCCGTCGAGCTCGCGAGCCTGCACGACGAGCTCGTGAAGGACGGGCGGTCGCCGCGCTCGGAGGTCCGGGAGTTCGAGGTGCGGCCCGCTCCGGACCAGGTGGCGCAGGCGCTGGGGCTGCCCCTCGGGTCGGACGTGCTGTGGATCGAGCGGCTGCGTCTCGCGGACGACGAGCCCCTCGCGCTCATGCACAACGCGGTGCCCGTCGACCTGCTGCGGATCCGCCGCGCGGACCTGGAGCACCGCGGGCTCTACGCGGCGCTGCGGGCGGCCGGGCACGTGCCGCGCACGGCCGACCAGGTCGTGGGCGCCCGCGCGGCCACGGCGGGCGAGGCCCGGATCCTCCGCGAGACCCGGGGCGCCCCGCTGCTGACCATGACCCGCACCGCCTGGGACGCCGCGGGCCGGGCCGTCGCGTACGGGTCGCACCTCTACCGCGCGGGCCGCTACTCCTTCGAGCTGCACCTGACCTCGTGATGACGTTCTCGTGACGGCGGCGCGCGTCGCGTGACCGGTGCCGCCGGGGGTGGCAGATTCCGGCTGTGCGCGGGTCGGTGTGGGGGGCGTTCCTGCTGGTGGCGGGGCTCGCCGTGGGGTGCGCGGGCGCGCCGTCGCCCGCGCCGCCGGTGGGGGAGGGCTCGGTCACCGCGCCGCCCCCCGCCGTGTCCACCCCCACCCCCACCCCGACGCCCACGCTCCCGCCGGGGCTCACCCGGGCCGACGTCGAGGCCGGTCTGCTGAGCCGGGACGTGCCGCAGGGCGGCACCGGCGCGCTCGTGCCGGTGCCCGGTGCGGTCCCGGCGCCGGGACCGGGGCGGGTGCGGACCGTGCGGGTGGAGGTCGAGGAGGGCGTGCCGGTCGACGGCGCACGGTTCGCGGCCTTCGTGCTCGCCGTCCTGAACGACCCCCGCTCCTGGGGCGCGGGCGGCACGATGTCGTTCGCGCGCACCGACTCCGCGGCCGCCGAGATCCGGCTCATCCTGGCCACCCCGGACACGTCGCGGCGGATGTGCCGCCCGCTGGAGACCTACGGACGGCTCTCCTGCCGCACGGGCGACCGGGTGGTGCTCACCCACTACCGCTGGGTGAACGCCACCGAGGAGTACGCGAGCGATCCCACGGCCTACCGGCAGTACGTGGTCAACCACGAGGTCGGGCACGCGCTCGGCCACGGCCACCAGCGGTGTCCCGGTGCGGGGCGGCCCGCACCCGTGATGCAGCAGCAGACCCTGGGCCTCGACGGCTGCGCCCCGAACGGCTGGCCGAATCCCTGAGATCCGGAGTCGGCATCCGTTCACCCGGCCGTCGCCCGCCGTAGGCCCGCCCGCCATCCGCACCCGCTGGGGTGGGTCGGTGCGGCTGGCGGTGATCGACCTGGTGGGAACCGTCGTGTCCGACGGCGGCCTGGCCCTCGACGCCGTGCGGCGCGGCCTGGTGAGCGTGGGCGTCCCGGTGGCGGGTCCCCGCGTCCCGGCGCTCGAACGGCAGGCGCGCGCGGCGATGGACCGTCCGGTCCCGCGGATCTTCGCGGACCTGCTCGACGGCGACCAGCGGCGGGCGCGGCTGGCCGCGGAGGTCTACGAGGCGTGGATCTGCGCCGAGGCGGCCGCGGGTCGGGTGCGGGCCGCCCCGGGCGCGGCGGCGGCGCTCGTCGCGCTGCGGGAGGCGGACGTGGCGGTGGCGCTGGTCGGGAACCTGAGCGCGGACGCCTGCGACCGGCTCGTCACCGCGGCGGGGCTGCCCGTGGACGTCCTGCTCGGGCCGGACGACGTGGCGGGCCGCGGGCTCCCCGATCCCGATCTGGTCCTGGCGGCCGCCCGGGGCGCGGACGTCGACCCCGCCGACGTGGTGGTCGCCGCCGACACGACCTCGGCCATGGTGGCCGCCGCGCGGGCGGGCGCCGGACTGGCGCTGGGCGTGCTCGGCGGCGCCCACCCCGGGCCCACACTGCGGGCGGCGGGCGCGCACGACGTTCTCACCGCGGTCGGCGAGCTACCGGCCCGACTCGGCCTGCCGCAGCCGCGGATCCCGGCTCAGGACTCCTCGGCGCCGCTCGGGGGGAGGGGAGCGGTGATCCCGTAGCTGCCCCGGTAGAACAGCAGCGGGAGGCGCTCGGCGTCCGCGCCGAGGTCCGCGACCCGCCCGACGACGATCGTGTGGTCCCCGCCGTCGTACTCGTTCCAGAGGGTGCAGTCGATCCAGGCGCTGACCCCGTCGAGGATCGGGGCGCCGCTGGGCGCCGGGGTCCAGCTGACCCCCGCGAACTTGTCCGTGCCGGAGCGGGCGAACCCGTTGCTGTACTGGCTGTGGTCCGAGGCGAGGACGTTCACGCAGAACCGGCCGATCTCCCGGATCTTCGGCCACGTGCTCGACGTGCGGGCCGGGGAGAAGGAGATCAGCGGCGGGTCCAGCGACAGCGAGGAGAACGACTGACAGGTGAAGCCGACCGGGCCGTCCGGCCCCACGGAGGTGATGACGACGACCCCGGACACGAAGTGCCCGAGCACCTCGCGCATCGCTTGGGGGGTCACGGGCTGCGGTGTCTCCGTGGCGCTCGACGACATGGGGGGAGCCTAGGCAACGGGGACCGCCTTGTCGCGGGTTGTGACGTGGCCCGCTCCCCGTCCACCGATCGGGGCCGGGCTGTCGCGCGACGTTCCCCCCGGGCCGCCCACACAATGTGCAGTGGTCGGCGTCGTCCCGTCTCGTGGGGAGCCCGGTGGACGGCGTCGGCTTCCACGCACCACGGGAGAGGCGCGGCACCGACGGTGCCGCGCCTCTGCCGCGTTCGGGGCCGGGACGCCCTAGCTGGCGTAGGCCCGCAGCCGGTCGGCGCGCTCGCCGACCCGCAGCTTGGCCATGACCTCGCGCTCGATCTGGCGGACCCGCTCGCGGGACAGCCCGAACCGGCGGCCGATCTGGTCCAGGGTGCGGGGCTGGCCGTCGTCGAGGCCGTACCGCATCCGGATCACCAGCTGCTCGCGTTCCTCCAGGGTTCCGAGGACCCGCCGGAGATCGTCGTGCAGCAGGTGGGAGATCACCGTGTTCTCGGCGTCCGCCGCCTGGTCGTCCTCGATGAAGTCCCCGAGCGGGGCCTCCTCGTCCGACCCGACGGGCATGTCGAGGCTCACCGGGTCCCGCGCGTGGTCGAGCAGGTCGGCGATCTTCTCCTCGGCGATGCCGGACTCCGCCGCGAGCTCCTCGTGGGTGGCCTCGCGGCCGAGCTTCTGGTGCAGGTCACGCTTGATCCGCGCCAGCTTGTTCACCTGCTCCACGAGGTGGACGGGCAGCCGGATCGTGCGGGCCTGGTCGGCCATCCCGCGGGTGATCGCCTGCCGGATCCACCAGGTGGCGTAGGTCGAGAACTTGAAGCCCTTCGCGTAGTCGAACTTCTCGACCGCGCGGATCAGGCCCAGGTTCCCCTCCTGGATCAGGTCGAGCAGCGGCATGCCGCGCCCGGTGTAGCGCTTCGCGAGGCTCACCACGAGCCGGAGGTTGGCCTCCAGCAGGTGGTTGCGCGCCCGCTCGCCGTCCCGGACGACGGCGCGCAGGTCCCGCGCGTAGTCGACCTCCAGCTGCGTGCCCTCCGCCGCAGCGGTGTCGAGGACGTGCTTGGCGAAGACGCCCGCCTCGATCCGCTTGGCCAGGTCGACCTCCTGCGCCGCGGTGAGCAGCGCCGTCTTGCCGATCCCGTTCAGGTAGACGCGGACCAGGTCCGCCGCCGGGCTCTGCGCGTCGAGGTCCTCGGCGGTGAGCTCGGGCCGGGTGCGGCCCTCGGTGGCCGAGTCCTCGCCGTCGTCCGACTGCTCGGAGAACGCGGCCCGGGTGTCCTCGGCCGTGTTCTCGGTCGTGTCCTGTGCCGTCGTCTCCTGTGCCGCCCGCGTGGCGGCACGTCGCCGCCCGGAGGCGGTACGCTGTCCGGGAACGCGCGTCGCCGGCGCGACGGCGGCTTCCATGCTCGGTGCCAGTGTCATGGACGTTCCTCCCCTAACGCGACCCGGGCGACGCCGTGGCAGCGGCGGTCCGCCGGGGTTCTACAGGGTTGAACGCGGGGCGTCGAATAAACGTTCCCGGCCAAAGCGCATCCGCCGTGCGGGTGAACCCCCCGGGTCCGCTCAGGCCACGCCGACGATCCCGCGGGTGGAGTGTCGGTACACCTGGGCCATGAGCGCGGGCCAGTCCTCGTGCAGCGCCTTGTGCCCGGTGAACAGGCCCAAGTGACCGCCCGCCGCCGTCCGCCGGGTGATCTGCGCGGCGGGTGTGGAGACGTGGTCGGCGATGGCGAAGAGCTGCTCCGGCGGCGTGATGTGATCCGTGGCACCCGCGAGCAGGAACAGCGGGCAGTCGATGGCCGACAGGCGCGCGGGGCGCCCGTCCACCTCCAGCTCGCCGCGCACCAGCAGGTTGCGTCGGAACAGGTTGTCCACCAGCCACAGGTAGAACGCGCCGGGCACGTCCTGGGTGTGTTTGAACCAGTCCTCGAACACCCGGTAGCGCTGCACGTGCTCGGGGTCCTCGACGTGGGCCAGCAGCTGCAGCTGGCGGGCGATCTCGGCCTGCGGCTGGATCATGAGGAAGTTGCCCAGCACCGCCGCGCCGGACATGTTGCCGCCGTTGGCCGCCACGAGCGCGCGGTACGGCGCCATGCCCAGCCGCCCGGACAGCGCCGCGGTGGACGCGGCGATCACCGAGTCGCCCGCGTGGAAGTCGATCGGCGCCCCGGCGAGGGTGAGGGTGTGGACGCGCTCGGGGTGCAGGGTCGCGTAGATCGCCGCGAGCCAGCCGCCCTGGCAGTCCCCGACGAGGTTCGCCCGACCGCCCATGCGGCGGATCGAGCGGTCCACGACCTCGAGGTAGTCGGTGATGGTGACCCGCTTGGTCGCGGACGTGGCCGCGCGCCACTCCAGCGCGTAGAGGCGGGTCAGCCCGGTCTCGCGGATCGAGGTGAGCTGGCTCTGCCCCGGCGCGAAGTCCACGACGGTGGAGCTGTGTCCCGCCTGCGGGGGCAGGACCAGGGTGGGCACGACGTCGTCGCCGCGGTGCTCGTCGAGGGTGAAGTCCCGCAGGCGGGCGAAGTCCGTCTCCAGGGCCACCCGGTTCTGCAGGTGCCAGCGCGGCTCCGCGCGGTCGAGCATCGTCGACACCCAGAGCGCGGTGCGTGTGGGCGCGGCCCAGGGCCTGCGCGCGGTCGACCACCAGGCCGCACCGGTCGCGCGGGCCGCCGCCTCGACCGTGCGCCGGGTCGTGTGGGCGCCGTACCGCAGCAGGAAGCGGTAGGGGTGCTCGGCGGCCGGGCCGCCGATCCGCGTCGCCTCGGGCGCGGTGTCCTCCGTCGCGACGGAGCCGGGGTCCCCGGCCGCACTGATCGCGCTACTCATGGTCGTCTCCCATCGCCGGTGATGTCCGACCGATCACTACCGAAGAGTAGGTCGTGGTGGGGATCCCTAGCAACACCCGACCTACCCCCGAGTAGTGCTTGCTATCCCAAGCACGGAGACAGCGCTGGTGACGGGGCATACAGAGTGACGTGGAACCGTGACCGCCCGCTACCGGCTGGTACCCCCCACCATGGTGCGACCGCTCGCGGTGCGGCCGAACGACAGGGCCCCGCGGCGCGGGTGTCCGGGGTAGGTCGGCAGTGAGGTTCTCAGGAGGGCCGATGACGTCCATGCAGGGTCGAGAGCACGAGACACTCGAGGTTCGGGAGCAGGCGCAGCGGGTCGTGGAGACCGTCCGCGAGGCGCTGGACCCCCGGACGGTCGCGGCGAAGCTCGATCCGGTGGGCTTCGCCCCCGCGCTCGCCGGGGCGGCCCGCTCGGTGCTGACGCGCCCGGTCGCGGCGGCGCGCACCGGGCTCGGCTGGGGGGTCGACGCGGGCCGCGCGGGTGTGGTCTCCGCGTTGCGGGCGGTCGGGAGCACCGCCTCCGGCCCGGCCGTGCTGGCGGAGCGGGACCCGCGCTACGCGGACCCGGTCTGGGAGGAGAACGCCTGGTACTGGCTCTGCCGTCAGCAGCACGGGCTGCTCGCGGACCGGCTGCGTGAGCTGACGGCGGGGATGACCGTGGACCCGGTGTCCCGCCGGAAGATCGACTTCCTGGTGGGGCAGCTCGTCGAGGCCGCGGCGCCGCCGAACTGGCCGATCTCGAGCCCGGCGCTGGTGCAGCGGGCCTTCCAGACGGGCGGGAAGAGCCTGGTCCGCGGGGCGCGCAACGCACTGCGGGACCTCGTGCAGAACGGCGGGATGCCGCGCCAGTTCACCCCGGGCGAGCTGAAGGTCGGCGAGCAGCTGGGCGCCACCCCGGGCAAGGTCGTGTTCCGGAACCGGCTCATCGAGCTGATCCAGTACGCCCCGCAGACCCCCAAGGTGCACGCGGTCCCGCTCCTGATGAGCCCGCCGTGGATCAACAAGTACTACATCATGGACCTGGCGCCGGGCCGCAGCCTCGTGGAGTGGGCGGTGCAGCACGGCCACACCGTCTTCATGATCAGCTACCGCAACCCGGACTCGTCGCTGCGCGAGCTCTCGATGAGCGACTACCTGCGCGAGGGCCCGGTCGCGGCGCTGGACGCGGTGCAGCGGATCACCGGTGCGCCCAAGGTCAACGTGGCCGGGCTGTGCCTCGGCGGCGCGATCGCCACCTCGATGGTGGCCTGGCTGTCCGCGCGCGGCGAGGACCGGGTCAACTCGCTGACCCTGATGAACACGATGCTCGACTACACCCGACCCGGCATGCTCGGCGTCTTCGTCGACGAGCCGACCGTGGACCGGCTCGAGCGCACCATGCGCAAGGACGGGTACCTGCCCGCCGCCAGCATGAAGCGCACGTTCGACCTGCTGCGCGCGACCGACCTCGTGTGGAACTACGTCGGCACGAACTGGTTCCAGGGCGACGACCCGCGGCCCTTCGACATGCTGACCTGGAACGGCGACTCCACCCGGATGCCCGCCGAGATGCAGACCGAGTACCTGCGGACCCACTACCTGCGCAACGAGCTGGCCGAGGGCAAGCTCGAGCTGGCGGGGGAGCGGCTGGACCTCGGCGACGTCACCCAGGACGCCTACGTGATCACCGCGGAGCGGGACCACATCGCGCCCTGGGAGTCGGTCTACACCGGCGCGCGCAAGCTCGGGGGAACGGTCCGCTTCGTGCTGTCCAACTCCGGGCACATCGCGGGTGTGGTGAACCCGCCCTCGCCCAAGTCCCGGCACTGGTTCTCCGAGACCGCCGAGCTGCCGCGCAGCTCCGCGGACTGGCGGGACGACGCGACCGAGCGCCGCGCCAGCTGGTGGGAGGACTGGACGCCGTGGATCGCCGAGCGCGGGGGCGAGCAGCGCACGCCGCCGGCGTTCGGCTGCGCCGAGCTGCCGGTGCTGGGCGACGCGCCCGGGGAGTACGTGCGCGGAAGCTGACACACTGGACGCATGACGACGGGTGAGGCCGGTCCGACGCAGGACCGGACGGGTTGGGGAGAGCAGGTCAACGCGCTGGGCGGGTTCATCCGCACGCAGCGCCAGATGGCGAAGCTCTCGCTGCGCGAGATGGCCTCGATGACCCGGGTCTCTAACGCCTACCTCAGCCAGGTGGAGCGCGGGCTGCACCAGCCGTCGCTGAAGGTGCTGCAGTCGATCGCGGACGCGCTGCACCTCAACACCGAGCAGCTGCTCCGGCAGGCCGGGTGGGGCGGCGAGGCGGCCGAGCCCGAGTCCCCGCCGCGGTCGGCACCGAGCTCCGTCGAGGAGGCGGTGCGGGCCGAGACACGCCTCACCGAGGAGCAGAAGGCCGCGATCATCGGGGTCTACCGGAGCTTTCTGGACCTCTGACCAGCCGTGGTTGACATACTTAACAGCCGTGCGTAGTTTCGGTAGCACCGCAGCCACACACGGAGGAAACACCATGGCAGCCACCGACCGCCTCACCGATCTCGCCAAGGGCGCGTTCGCCACCTGGACCGACACGCTGTCCGCGTTCCGCCCCGCGCTGCCGTCCTCGGAGGACGCGCGGGGTCTGCTGGACACCGGGTTCAGCGCGGCCGAGAAGGTCCTCGCCGTCCAGCGGGACTTCGCCAAGGGCGTCCTCGACGCCGGCGTGCAGGTCGTCGAGAAGGTGCAGACGAAGAAGTAGTCAGGTCTCGACGAGGACCGTGAAGGGGCCGTCGTTCACCGACGCCACCCTCATGTCCGCGCCGAACACCCCGGTCTCCACGTGGGCGCCGCGCTCGCGCAGCGCGGCCACCACGGCGTCGACCAGGGGTGCGGCGACCTCGGGTCGCGCGGCCGCCGTCCAGCTGGGGCGGCGGCCCTTGCGCGTGTCGCCGTAGAGCGTGAACTGGCTGACGACCAGCAACGGGGCGCCCGCGTCCGCGCAGGACCGTTCGTCGGCGAGGATCCGCAGCTCCCACAGCTTGCGGGCCATGCGCTCGACGGACTCCGGGCCGTCTCCGTGGGTGATGCCGAGCAGCACCAACAGCCCCTCGCCCTCGATCGCCCCGACGGTGCGGCCGTCCACCTCGACCGACGCGCCGCGGACCCGGCTCGCGACCGCCCTCATGCCGAGACGAGCACGCCGTGGCGCACGAACTCGCGCACGGCGGGCAGCGTGGCCGCCACCAGCGCGTCCGTCGGCCGGTCGTGGGCGAAGGCGAGCAGCGTGATCAGCTCCTCCAGCGCCAGGGCGCCGGTGCACCCGGCGAGCAGCGCGGCGGCGGGCGCGTCCACCTCGTGGCGCCACTGGGGCCCGTCGGCCAGGACGACCGCGGACCCGGCGTCTCGCCACCCCTCGTCGCTCGCCGTCGCGTAGGTCTCCAGCGTGGCGGTGGGGGCCAGGCGCAGGCGGGCGCCGAGCAGGGCGTCGTCCGAGCGGTGCGCGCGCAGCCAGTCCATGCGGTCCAGCCACTGCGCCATCTCGAGGTTCAGCGGGTCGGCGAGCTCGCCCTGCAGGTCCTCGACCACGATCTCGCCGGGGCCGCCGTCGGACCGCTTGCGCACCAGCAGGAACCCGAACCCGACGCCCTCGACGCGCTCGGCCTCGAGCCAGTCCAGCCACGCCGAGGCCGCCGCGCGGGTGGCGGGCGCGGACAGGTCCAGCCCGGCGTCCCGTTGCCAGGTGCCCACGTGCAGGGCCGGGTCGGTCACCTCGCGCTGCAGGATCCAGGCGTCGCAACCCGCGGGGATCCAGGACCGCACCCGGTCCGGCCAGTCCTCGCCGCGCACGTGCAGCCAGGAACCGAGCAGCTGGGCGCGACCGCCCGCGCGCAGCCGGGCGGGCAGGTCGGCGAGCAGCCCGGCGAGGGCCGCGTCGCCCGCCCGGCCGGAGTCCCGGTAGACGTACTCGACCCGGCCGGGGCCGGGGACGAACGGCGGGTTGGAGACGATCGCGTCGAACTCCCGGTCGGCCACCGGTGCGAGCCACGGCCCCTCGACGAGCTCGACGCCGGTGACGCCGGACAGCGCCAGGGTGGCGCGGGCGACCGCGAGGGCCCGGGGCGCGACGTCCGACGCGACGACCCGCGCCGAGAACCGGCTCGCGTGCAGGGCCTGGACCCCGCAGCCGGTACCGAGGTCCAGGGTGTCGACGACCGGCGTCCGGACCAGCGACGACGCCAGGGTGAGGGAGGCCCCGCCGACCCCGGTGACGTGGTCGCGGTCCTGCCGCGCGGCCGGGGTGTCGAGGTCGGAGAGGACGTACCAGTCCGTCTCCTCCTCCCCGTAGGGGCGCAGGTCCATCGCG
This sequence comes from Pseudonocardia sp. WMMC193, assembly GCF_021728735.1. Classification (NCBI taxonomy): domain Bacteria; kingdom Bacillati; phylum Actinomycetota; class Actinomycetes; order Pseudonocardiales; family Pseudonocardiaceae; genus Pseudonocardia; species Pseudonocardia sp. WMMC193. The sequence goes on from NZ_JAKKDO010000003.1 coordinate 1,392,858, forward strand.
GCGCGATACCCCGTCGGACCGGCGGTGAGCAGGCCGCCGGAGACGAGCTCGTCGAGCGCCGGGAGCGGGGGCTTCTCCTCGGCGGCGCCCAGCAGGAAGAGCCGGACCAGCGCGCCGAGCTCGCCGGCCTCGCGGGTGGCGCGGGCGGGTGCCTCCAGCTCACCGCGGGTCAGCGCGGCGTGGGCGCCGTGGCCGAGCAGGTCCCGCACCCCGGTCGTCGTGAAGCCGTGGTCCAGGAGGGCGTCGCGGAGCCGGGCACACAGAGCGGGGGAGAGCACGGGAGGACGCTACCGTTGCACCCGTGCTGAGCCTCTCCCAGGACGCGGCGGCGGACGCGCTGCTCGACCGCGACCCCCTCGCCCTGCTCACCGGCATGCTGCTCGACCAGCAGATCCCGATGGAGAAGGCCTTCGCGGGCCCCGCCGTCCTCGCCGAGCGGTTGGGCACCGACCGGCTCGACGCGCGGCAGATCGCCGAGTACGACCCCGAGGCCTTCCTCGCCCTGTTCGCCGAGCGCCCGGCCGTGCACCGGTTCCCGCGGTCCATGGCGGGCCGGGTGCAGGCGCTGCACCGGGCGATCGTCGAGCAGTACGACGGGGACGTCACCGGCCTCTGGGCGGACGCGGCGGACGGCGCGGAGCTGCTGCGGCGGCTCTCGGCGCTGCCCGGGTTCGGCACGCAGAAGGCGCAGATCTTCGTGGCGCTGCTGGGCAAGCAGCGCGGCGTCACGCCGGCGGGCTGGCGGGAGGCCGCGGGCGCCTACGGCGACGAGGGGGCGTTCCGGTCCGTGGCGGACGTCGTGGACCCGGACTCGCTGCAGAAGGTGCGGGCGTTCAAGCAGGCGGCGAAGGCGGCGGCGAAGGCGGGCACGAACGCGGCCGGGTGATCGGCGTAGGCTGACCCCGTGCACAAGGTCCCCACCGACCGCCGCGACCTGCGGGTCATCGATCCCGATCAGGTGTGCGACGCGACGGCCGTGCTGGCCGACGTCGAACGCGTCCAGCAGGCCGCCACCGTGCTCGACGCGTTGGGCGAGGTGAACCGCCTCTCCATCCTGCTCGCCCTGCAACACGCGGGGGACCTGTGCGTGTCGGACCTGGCCGTCGCGGTCGGGATGAGCGACTCCGCGGTGTCGCACGCCCTGCGGCTGCTGCGCGCACACGGCATGGTCACGGCGCACCGGGAGGGCAGGCTGGTCCGCTACCGCATCGCGGGCGGGCTGGCGCGGCGGTTGCTGGAGGTCGTGTCGGAGGAGGCGGTCGGCCCGGTCCGGCTGCACGCCCACGGGGAGCACGACGAGTCGCGGGATCGGTGAACCGGCGTACCGTTGCCAGCGGTCACACGAGGAGACGGGGGTGACCGTGAGCGAACAACCCGAGCGGCCGGCTGAGCCGGTGCTCATCACGGACGCGCAGCTCTCCTACGAGGAGGAGCTGGCGATCCGCAAGCGCCGCTACAAGATCACGATGGGCATGCGCATCCCGTGCATGATCCTGGCGGCGGTCTTCTACCAGATCCCGTGGCTGGCGGTGACGCTGCTGGTCATCTCGATCCCACTGCCCTGGATCGCGGTGCTGATCGCGAACGACCGGCTGCCGAACAAGGCGTCGAAGCCGAACCGCTACCAGCCGGAGCGGCCCGCCCTCGAGTCGCGGGAGCACCCGGTCATCGAGGGTCCGAACAGCTGAGGGCCACCGCCACCCGGGCGGCGAGGCGGGCGTTGGCCCGCACGAGCGAGACGTTCGTGGCGAGGCTCGCCCCGCCGCTGGCGGCGTGGAAGTGCTCCAGCAGCGCGGGCGTGACGTCCTTGCCCGTGACACCGCGTTCCTCGACCAGCGCGAGCCCCTCGGCGAGCAGTCGGTCGTGCAGGGCGGCGTCCAGCTCGTCGGGCTCGGGAACGGGCCGGGCGAGCACCATGCCCGATCCGGTCGTGTGCGCCGCCCACACGCGGGCGGCCTCGTCCGGGCTCTCGACGCGCCAGGGCACGGCGAACCCGGAGTCCCGCCGGTAGAAGCCGGGGAAGCGGTCGGTGCGGTAGCCGAGCACCGGCACCGAGCTCGTCTCGAGGACCTCCAGGGTGGCGCCGACGTCGAGGATCGACTTCACCCCCGAGCAGACCGTCAGCACCGGCGTGGTCGCCAGCGCGGCCAGGTCGGCCGAGACGTCCCAGGTCTCGCGGGCGCCGCGGTGCACCCCGCCGAGCCCGCCCGTCGCGAACACCGCGATCCCGACGGCCGCGGCCAGGTGCGCGGTCGCCGCCACGGTGGTGGCGCCGGAGAGTCCCAATCCCGCCGCGACCCCGAGGTCGCGGACCGACAGCTTGGCGATCTCCTCGGTGCAGACCCGGTCGAGTCCACGCGCGTCCAGCCCGACGTGGGCCCGGCCGTCGAGCACCGCGATCGTGGCGGGCACCGCCCCGAGCGCCCGCACCTCGGCCTCCAGCTCGTCCGCGGCGGCGCGGTTGCGGGGCGCGGGCAGACCGTGCGCGAGGATCGTGCTCTCCAACGCCACGACGGCCGTGCCGGCCGCGAGCGCCTCGGCCACGGCGGGGGAACACACGGGGCTGCTGTCGACACGGGCCACGTGGGGCATCATGGAGCACATGGCCACCCAGGTTCTGCCCGACACCGAGACCCGGCCGGAGACGACCGACTCCACCGGCTCCGACGAGCCGAAGATGTTCCACTACGTGAAGAAGGCGAAGATCGCCGAGAGCGCGGTGCTGGGGAACATGGTGGAGGCGCTCTGCGGCGAGCGGTTCCCGGTCACCAAGTCGCCCAAGCCCGGTTCGCCGGTCTGCCCGGACTGCAAGAAGATCTACGAGGGCCTGCCCAAGGGCGACGACTGAGGAGCTAGGGCCGGTTGCGCCCGGTCCGCCGGGTCGGCGTGGCGGCGCGCGGGTCCTCCGGCCAGTGGTGCTTGGGGTAGCGCCCGCGCAGCTCGGCGCGGACCTGCGGGTAGCCGGTGTCCCAGAAGGACTCCAGGTCGTCGGTCACCGCGGCGGGCCGCCCGGCGGGGGAGAGCAGGTGCAGCAGCACCGGCACCCCGCCGATCCGCGGCGACGCCGTGGCGCCGAACATCTCCTGGACCCTGACCGGGAGCGTGGGGCGCTCGCCCGAGTAGTCGACGGCGATCGCCGAGCCCGTCGGGACCGTCAGCCGCGGCGGGGCCAGCTCGTCGATCCGCCCGGCGAGCGGCCAGCCGACGAGCGCGCGCAATGCGTCGCCCGCATCGACCGCGGCGAGGTCCGCGCGCCGGCGGGCGGTGGCGAGGGCGCCGGCCAACGGGCCCGCGGGGTCCTCGGCCGCGGCGACCAGGCCGTCGTCGGAGACGTCCGGCCACGGGTCGCCCACGGCACGGTGCAGGAAGTCCAGCCGCTCCCGCAGCGCCCGGTCGGCCCGTGACCAGCGCAGCAGCTCCGGGCCCTCGGCGTGCAGACCCGCGCGCAGCGCGGCTCGGACGAGCTCCGGATCGGGATCGCGCAGCGGGGACTCCTCGAGGACGATCGCGCCCAGCCTGCGCAGCCGCACGGCCCGCACGTCCCCGTCGGTCCAGGTCACCTCGTCGGTCTCGGTGAGCAGCGCGGCGGCGGCGCGTTCGGCGGTCTCCCGGTCCGCCGCGGCCGCGAGCCGGACCCGCCCGTGCACCGCGCCGGGGACGCGGTCGGCCACGGCCACCGCGAGCCACTCCTGCGCGCCCAGCGCCGGATCCCCGACGACCTCCACCGCAGTGCCGCCCGCCAGGAGGAACACCGGCGCATCCCCGGCGCGCCGCCGGGCCACCCGCTCCGGCTGCGCCAACCCGACCACCAGCGCCGTCGCCGCGCCCGCACCCCGCCCGGGTCCGCGCACCGCTGCTCTCTCGGCTGCGCTGTCCGCTGCGCTGCCTGCGGATGCGCTGGTCGTGGATGCGCTGCTCGTGGATGCGCTGCCTGCGGATCCGCTGCTCGTGGATGCGCTGCCTGCGGATCCGCTGCTCGTGGATGCGCTGCCTGCGGATCCGCTACTCCTGTACGCACTGCCCGCGGATCCGCTACTCGTGGGTGCGCGCCCGGCGCGCGCGCCGTCCGCAGGCACACGGGCGGGGCCGAGGCCGTCCCGAGCCCCCGCCGCTCCTCGGCCGACCAGGCCGGCGAGCCGGCCGACCTCGGCCCGCCAGCGGTGCGTGGCGGGGTGGGCGCCTGCGCGGAGGCGACCGAGCTCCGCGGTGAGGTCGGCGCCCTGGGTGAGGGTGTCGTCGTCGAGCACCGCGACGATCTCCGCGGCCGTGCGGGCGCCGACGGCGTCCGCGCCGTCGAGCAGGGCGCGGGCGAGGCGGGGGTGCAGCCCGAGGGTGGCGAGCCTGCGGCCGCGGGGCGTGATCGAACCGTCCGCGCCCACGGCACCCAACGCGCGCAGCACCTCGCGGGCGGCGGCCAGCGGCCCGGGGGGCGGCGCGTCCCACCAGCTCAGGGCGGCCCCGTCCGGGGTGCCCCACACGGCCAGGTCGAGCGCCAGGCGGGTGAGGTCGGCGGTGCGGATCTCCGGTTCGGGATAGGGCGCCAACCGCTGCCCCTCGGGCCAGCACCGCACCACGGTCCCCGGTGCCTCGCGCCCGGCGCGGCCGGCCCGCTGGTCGGCGACCGCCCCGGAGACCGGCACCGTGACCAGCCCGGACATCCCGCGACGATGATCGACCCGCGGGACGCGCGCCAACCCGGCGTCCACGACGGCACGCACCCCGGGCACGGTCAGGCTCGACTCGGCCACGGAGGTCGCCAGCACGACGCGCGACCCCGAGTCCCGCAGGGCGGCGTCCTGCTCGGCAGCGGACAGCCGCCCGTGCAACGGCAGCACCGGCACCCCCACCCCGCCGAGCGCCGCCGCCGTGCGCCGGATCTCCGGGACGCCCGGCAGGAAGGCGAGGACCGACCCGGCGCCCAGCACGCCCCGCACCCCGCGCGCCACGCAGGCCTCGATCCGCTCACCGCGCTGCGGGGGCGCGTACCGGACCTCGACCGGGTGCGTGCGGGCCTCGACCTCGACCACCGGGGCCCCGCCCAGGAGCTCCGCGAGCCGCCCCGCCGCCACGGTCGCCGACGCGGCGAGCACCGGGAGATCGGGACGCAGGCCCGCGCGCGCGTCGAGCAGGAGGCTGAGCAGCAGGTCGGCGTCGAGGTGGCGTTCGTGGCACTCGTCGAGCATGACGGCACCGACGCCCGGGAGGTCGGGATCGGCGATCAGCCTGCGCAGCAGCAACCCGGCGGTGACGACCTCGACCCGGCTGCCGGGGCGGGCGTCTCCGCGCACGGCGTAGCCGATGCGCTCCCCGACCCGCTCGCCCACCAGACTCGCCATCCGCGCGGCCGCGGCGCGCGCGGCCACCCGCCGCGGTTCGGCGACCAGCACGGTCCCCTCGACGGCGTCCGCGAGCGCGAGCGGCACGAGCGTGGTCTTCCCGGTCCCGGGCGGTGCGACGAGGACCGCGGCACCCGCAGTGGTGAGCGTGTGGGTGACGGTCGAGAGCACCCCGCGGACGGGGAGGTCGGGAAGCCGTTCGGCGAGCACGCCTGCAGTATCGAGGTCTCGCGAACGGGTGTGGACGACTCGGGGTGCGAGTCGGTCAGGCTTCGGCGGGCCCGGTGGGGCTCGTGCGGCGGGCCGTGGTCGCCTCGACGGCGGCCCGAGCCCGGGCGAGGTTGCGGCCGACGACGGCGAGCAGCCCGAACGTGCCCGCGACGGCGACGAGGACCGCGGCGGCTGCGCCGAGCCCACCGACCACGCCCGCGAACACCACGAGCAGGGCGCCGAGGACGGCGAACACCAGGCGGGCCAGGCGGACTTCGCGCGGGGTGGGTTCCGCGGCCTCCGTGCGGGCGAAGCGCCCGCCGAGGTCGGGGAACTGGCCGAGGAGGCGCTGCTCGAGATCATCGAGCTGGCGGCGCTCGGCATCGGTCAGACGCGGGGGACGGGACTCCGGGACGCTCACCCCTCCGTCATACCCCCGATCGTGGGGTCTCGACACATGATGGTCCTCCCGGGCGACGCTCGGTCGGTGAACAGCCGGCGTCACGGGACGAGCGGACGCCCCTATCTGAACGATCGTTCATCAAGTACTGTCCCGCGCATGAGCACCGTTGCCGACTCGACGCGGGTGGCGGAGGCCGCCCACCAGGTCGTCCGGGACCACGACCCGACCGAGGTCCCGGTCCAGGAGTTCCTCGCCGCCACCTTCGACGCGGGACTCGCCTGGGTCCACTTCCCCGAGGGCCTCGGCGGCCTGGGCGTCCCGCGCGGCCTGCAGGCCGTCGCGGACACGATCATCCAGGACGCGGGCGGGCCGGTGCCGTTCTCGCTCAACCCGATCGGCTACGGCATGGCCGCACCGACGCTGCGCGAGCACGCCGGGACCGACGAGCTCAAGCGGGAGTGGCTGCGCCCGCTGGCGTCGACCGAGCACATCTGGTGTCAGCTGTTCTCCGAGCCGGGCGCGGGATCCGACCTCGCGGGCCTCGCCACGAGCGCGGTCCGGGACGGCGACGAGTGGGTGGTCAACGGACAGAAGGTGTGGACGAGCCTCGCCCACCGCGCCCGCTGGGCGCTGCTGCTGGCCCGCACCGACCCGGACGCCCCCAAGCACAAGGGGCTGACCTACTTCGTCGTCGACATGACGGGACCGGGCGTCGAGACGCGCCCGCTGCGCCAGATGACCGGGCAGGCGGAGTTCAACGAGGTCTACCTCGAGAACGCCCGGATCCCGGACGCCCACCGGCTCGGCGCCGTCGGAGACGGCTGGCGGGTCGCCATGACCACGCTCATGAACGAGCGGAGCTCGATCGGCTCGTCCGGCTCGCGCCGGGGCAGCGGCACGATCGCGGACGCGGTCGCGCTCTGGGCCTCCCGCCCGGACCTGCACACCCCCGTCCTGGAGGACCGCCTCACGCGGCTGTGGCTGCGCAGCGAGGCGCAGCGGCTGACCTCGGAGCGCTCGCGCGCCCTGGCCACCGTCGGCGGCCCCGGCCCCGAGGGCTCGGTGGGCAAGCTGGTCGGTGCCGAGCTCAACCAGCACGTCTACGAGTTCTGCATGGACCTGCTGGGGCCCGAGGGCCTGACATACCACGACTACACGATGCGAGACCTCCAGCGCGGCGAGGACTACCGCGGCCCGCTGCAGCAGCGCTTCCTGCGCTCGCGGGCGAACACCATCGAGGGCGGGACCTCGGAGGTCCTGCGCAACATCCTGGGCGAGCGGGTGCTGGGTCTGCCCGGCGACCTGCGCGCCGACTCCGGCAAGGCGTGGAAGGACATCCCCCGTGGCTGACTCTCCGGAGTTCGTGTTCTCCGACGAGCAGCGCGAGCTGCGCGCGGCGGTGCGTCGGTTCGCGGCCGACCAGTCCGACGAGCAGGTCGTCCGCAGGCTCATGGAGTCCGAGCCGGGCTTCGACCCGAAGGCGTGGGCCCGCCTCGGCGGCGAGCTCGGCGTGCTGGGGCTGTCCGTGCCCGAGGAGCTCGGCGGGGTCGGCGGCACCCTGGTCGACCAGGCCGTGGCCGTCGAGGAGCTCGGCGCGGCGCTGTTCTGCGGGCCGCTGTTCGGGACCGTCATGCTGGCGATCCCCGCGCTGGTCGCGGCGGGCGACGAGCAGCTGCTGCCCGCCCTCGTCGAGGGCACGCGCACGGCGGCGTTCGCGGTGGGGGACCGGGGCGGCGCGTTCGACCCGGCGGATGTCACCGTGCGGGCCACGGCGGACGGGGCGCTGTCGGGCACCGTCGAGCGGGTGGTCGACGCCGCGGCGGCGGACGACCTGCTGGTCGCCGCCACCGGACCGGACGGCGTCGGGCTCTACGCGGTGGACGCGGCGGCCGCGGCGACGCAGGTCCGGCGCACCCCGCTGACCACACTGGACTCCACCCGCCGACAGGCCACCGTGGCCCTCGACGGCGCGGTGGGCAGGCTCGTCGCGGGACCGGACTCCGCGGAGCGCGTGATCACCCACGCGCTGCAGGTCGGGGCGGCGCTGCTCGCCGCCGAGCAGGTCGGTGGGGCACAGCACCTGCTGGACCTGTCCGTCGAGTACGCCAAGGGCCGCCTGCAGTTCGGCCGCCCCATCGGGTCGTTCCAGGCCGTGAAGCACACCCTCGCCGACATGCTGGTCGAGGTGGAGCACGCGCGGTCCGCGGCGTACCACGCGGCCTGGGCGCTGGGCGACGGCTCGGACGACCCGGCCCTCGCGGCGAGCATCGCGCAGGCGACGGCCTCGCCCGCGTTCGCCGGGGTGGCCACCGACACCATCCAGGTGCACGGCGGCATCGGCTTCACCTGGGAGTACCAGGCGCAGCTGTACTACAAGCGGGCCGTCACCGACGCCGCCCTGCTGGGCAGCGCCGAGCAGCACCGCGGCCGGATCGCGCGGCTGGTCCTGGACACCGCCTCGGCGGACGGGGCGCCCTGGGTGGCCACCGGCACCGAGTGAGCCACAGGTCCGTTCGGGCGCAGCGTGGCCCCCGAACGGATCTGTCCCGAACTGCGTATGGCGGTCTCCGCGCTGGCGGAGTGCGCTGTGGTCCCCACCTCCAGGAGGCCGCCATGCCCAGGATGACGATCGACTGTCGCACCATGCCGAGCGACGCGAACTGTTCGATGACCCTGACCGGCGAGCCGGACGACCTCGTCGAGGCCGCGGCGGCCCACGCGGTGGCCTCCCACGGGCACGTCGACGGCCCGGAGCTGCGGGACGGTTTGCGCGGCGCGATGCAGCCCGCCTCCCTCGACCTCGGCCCGGGGGAGTTCCTGCAGGTCATCGAGTTCCGGACGGACCGCATGGCCGAGTTCGAGGCGGCCGAGGACGAGTGGCTGGCCGCGATCGGGGACGCCCGGACGGCGGTGTGGTCCGTGGTCGCCGCGGACCGGGACGACCCGGGACGCTTCGCCGAGTTCGTCCTGTTCCCGGACTACGACTCGGCCATGCGCAACTCCAAGCACCCGGCCACCGACCGCATCGCGGAACGGATGGCCGAGATCGCCTCGCAGCCCACCTTCCGCAACCTCGACATCCAGCGGGTGCGGATGTACTGACCCGCCCGGTCCCGGCTCAGGCCCCGAGGCGCTCGGCGAGCCGTTCGATCCCGCCGCGGATCGTGGCGGCGTACCCCGCCTCCGCACCCTCCAGCGCACCGAGCCGCTCCCGTGCGGCGGCGAGATGCTCGCCGGCTTCGGCGAGCGCGCCGACCCGGCGGTAGGACTCGGCCAGGTTCAGGTGCAGGGACGGGTAGAAGCTGGACAGGCGCAGGGCCGGGTGGTGCGACTCCGCCCGGCCCGGGGCCACCTCCTCCGCCGCGGCCAGCGCCCGGCGGTCCCACTCCAGCTCGGCCGCCGGGTCCTCCTGGACGTCCGCCGCGTAGTGCGCCAGGACGCACCGATGGAACGGGTCGGACAGGTCGGGCCACAGCGCGGCGAACCCGGCGGCCGCCTCGGCCCGGGAGCCGCTGTGCGACAGCGTGATCAGGGTGGTGATGCGGTCCATCACCGGGTCGGCCGTGTCGGTCATGGCCGGGACGCTAGCGGGCGGGACCGACAGCTTCGGCCGTCGTGCTGGTGGGCCGCGCCGCCCACCTGTGAAGATGGCGCCGTGGACGTGCGGAGACGGATCCTCGACGCGGCGGTCGAGGTCTTGGCCGCCGCCGGGTTCGAGGCGGCCTCGCTGAGCGAGGTCGCGGCCCGAGCCGGGGTGTCCCGGCCGACCGTCTACCGGCATTTCGGCACCCGCGAGCAGCTGGTCTCGGCGGCGCTGCTGCGCCTCTCGGGCGAGGTCGTGGAGCGGATCTGGGCCACGGCGAACGCCGCGGGCTCGCCCGCCGAGGTGGTCGTCGAGGCGACCCTGCGGGCCCGCTACGAGTTCCGCACCCAGCCCGCGCTCGCGCCCGTCGCGTTCCCGGAGCGCAGCACGTTCGCCCTGGCCAGGGCCAGCATGTCCACCGAGGCGATCGCGATGACCAAGCGCTTCCTCGCCCCGCTGCTGGACCACCGGCCGGAACTGGCGGACGAGATGGACGAGATCGCGGAGACTGTCATCCGCTTCCTGCTGTCCCTGGTCTGGTTCGACGGCGCGGCGGGCGCGGACGAGGACGCCCTGCGCGGCTACCTGCACCGCAGACTCGTCCCCGCGCTGGGCCTCGCACCCGCCCGCCGGGAGAGCGGCGTCGGCTGAGCGCCGTCCACCGGCTCCCCCGACCAGGGGATCTTAACGATTGTTCTGTAGGCCACAGGGTCAACGCGGTCACATCTGACTGTTTCGCTGCTAGCGTTTCCGGCAGGCCGTACGCCGTGAACCGAAGGAGCTCCACCGTGCGAGATGCTGTGATCGTCGAGGCCGTCCGGACACCGGTCGGCAAGCGCAACGGCGGACTGTCGGGCGTCCACCCGGCCGATCTCTCCGCGCACGTGCTGACCTCGCTGGTCGAGCGGGCGGGTGTGGACCCGGCCGAGATCGAGGACGTCATCTGGGGCTGTGTGTCCCAGGTCGGCGAGCAGACGATGGACATCGGCCGCACCGCGGCACTGGCGGCCGGCTTCCCGGAGACCGTCACCGGCGTGACGATCGACCGACAGTGCGGGTCCTCCCAGCAGTCCGTGCACTTCGCCGCCGCCGGCCTGGTCGCGGGCCAGTACGACGTCGTGGTCGCGGGCGGTGTCGAGTCCATGAGCCGGGTGCCCATGGGGTCCTCGAGCAACGGGCAGAACCCGTTCGGCGAGAAGTTCCTCGCCCGCTACGACGGCGTGTTCCCCAACCAGGGGATCGGCGCCGAGATGATCGCCGAGCAGTGGGGCTTCTCGCGCACCGAGCTCGACGAGTTCGCGATCGGCTCGCACGAGAAGGCCGCCGCCGCCCGCGCCGAGGGCCGCTTCGACGGCCAGATCACCCCGGTCGGCGACGTCGCCCAGGACGAGGGCATCCGCCCCGGTGGCACGGTGGAGGGCCTCGCGAAGCTCAAGACGGTGTTCAAGGAGGACGGGGTCATCCACGCGGGCAACGCCTCGCAGATCTCGGACGGCTCCGCGGCCCTGCTGATGATGACGTCGGAGAAGGCGAAGGCGCTGGGCCTGACCCCGATCGCCCGGGTGCACACCGCCGTCCTCGCGGGCGCGGACCCGATCATCATGCTCACCGCCCCGATCCCGGCCACCCAGAAGGCCCTGGCGAAGTCCGGCCTGAAGATCGACGAGATCGGCGCCTTCGAGATCAACGAGGCCTTCGCCCCCGTCCCGCTGGCGTGGCTGAAGGACATCGGTGCGGACGCCAAGGCGCTCAACCCGAACGGCGGCGCGATCGCCCTGGGGCACCCCCTCGGCGGCTCCGGCGCCCGGATCATGACCACGCTGATCCACCACATGAAGGACAACGGCATCCGCTACGGCCTGCAGAGCATGTGCGAGGGCGGCGGACAGGCCAACGCGACCATCCTGGAGCTGCTGTGAACATCGACGGACAGGTGGCCCTCGTCACGGGCGGGGCGTCGGGCCTCGGCCTGGCCACGACCGAGGCCCTGCTCGACGCCGGTGCGTCGGTCGTGATCCTCGACCTGCCCACCTCGCAGGGCGCGGCGATCGCGGAGAAGCTGGGCGACAAGGTCGCCTTCGCGGCGGGGGACGTGCGCAACGAGGCGGAGGTCGCCGCCGCGCTGGACCGGGCGGCCGAGCAGGGCACCCTGCGCGCGGCCATCAACTGCGCGGGCACCGGCAACGCGATCAAGACCGTCGGCAAGAAGGGCGCGTTCCCGCTGGCCGACTTCTCGCGGATCATCGACATCAACCTGGTCGGCACGTTCAACGTGATCCGGCTGGCGGCCGAGCGCATGGTGGCCACCGACCCGGTCGAGGGCGAGCGCGGCGTCATCGTGAACACCGCGTCCGTGGCGGCGTTCGACGGGCAGATCGGCCAGGCGGCCTACTCGGCGTCGAAGGGTGGCGTCGTGGGCATGACGCTGCCGATCGCCCGCGACCTGGCGAGCGCCCAGATCCGGGTGGTCACCATCGCGCCCGGGCTGTTCGAGACCCCGCTGCTCGGCGGGCTCCCGGAGGAGGCCAAGGAGTCGCTGGGCAAGCAGGTCCCGCACCCGGCCCGGCTCGGCAGGCCGAGCGAGTACGGCGCGCTGGCGGCCCACATCATCGCCAACCCGATGCTCAACGGCGAGGTCATCCGGCTGGACGGCGCCATCCGCATGGCGCCCCGCTGAGCAGGCCCGAGGAGACACCGTGAAGCGCACGCTCTACGACGACGACCACGAGGCCTTCCGGGAGTCGTTCCGGAAGTTCGTCGCGACCGAGATCGCGCCGAACGACGAGGCGTGGGCCCGGGAGGGCATCGTGCCGCGGGAGGTCTTCGCCAAGGCCGGTGCCAACGGTTTCCTCGGCATGGACGTGCCCGAGGAGTTCGGCGGCGGCGGGGTGCGGGACTTCCGCTTCAACGCGGTGATCATCGAGGAGCTGATGCGCACCGGCAACGGCGGCGCGGGGCTCGGGATCACGCTGCACAACGACATCTGCATGCCCTACTACCTCTCGTTCGCGAACGAGGAGCAGCAGGCGCGGTGGCTGCCGGGCATCGTGTCGGGCGAGCTGATCACCGCCATCGCCATGACCGAGCCGGGCATCGGGTCGGACCTGGCGTCGATGTCGACCACGGCCCGCCGCGACGGTGACCACTACGTCGTCAACGGCGCGAAGACCTTCATCACCAACGGGATCAACTCCGACCTGGTGATCACGGCGGTGAAGACCGATCCCACGCAGAAGCACAAGGGCATGTCCCTGCTGGTGCTCGAGCGCGGGATGGCGGGCTTCGAGCGCGGCCGCAACCTGGACAAGCTCGGCCAGCACGCGCAGGACACGGCCGAGCTGAGCTTCACCGACGTCCGGGTGCCGGTGGCGAACCTGCTCGGCACGGCGGAGGGGCAGGGGTTCACCCAGCTCGTCACCAAGCTGCCGCAGGAGCGGCTGTCCATCGCGGTCGCCGGCGTGGCGGCCGCGCGGGCGGCGCTGGACTGGACCCTGGAGTACGTGAAGGAGCGCAGGGCCTTCGGGCAGCCGATCGGCTCGTTCCAGAACTCCAAGTTCGTCCTCGCCGAGATCGCCACCGAGGTGGACATCGCCCAGCACTACGTGGACGACTGCATCCGTGCGCTCAACGCGGGCGAGCTCGACGCGGTCGACGCGAGCAAGGCGAAGTACTGGTGCACGGAGCTGCAGGGCCGGGTCGTGGACCGCTGCCTGCAGCTGCACGGCGGGTACGGGTACATGAACGAGTACCCGATCGCCCGGGCGTACGCGGACGCCCGGATCACCCGGATCTACGGCGGCACCACCGAGATCATGAAGGAGGTCATCGGCCGCTCGCTCGGCCTGTGACCAGCACTGACCAGCACAGATTCGGTGCCGGCTGCAACCCGCCCCGGAGACGACGTCTCGTCACCCGGGCGGGTTGCTCTTTCGTGGGCAATCCGACTCTTCGCGGTCGACCCGTAACGCGCTCGATAATGACGCTCTGTGGTCAGCGGGCGCTCACTCCATGACCGAGTGTTGATGTATTTCACGGTTCAACCCGACTATGACGCTGTTATGGTTGGTTTCCGTGACCGACCGGCCACCCCTCGGTGACCAACGACCCTGTCCCTCGCTAGGTTCTCCCCATCCCGATCAGTCACGCACAGTTGCCTCTGGCGCGAAGTGGTCGGGTGTCCATGAGAAACCTGAGAGCAGGGAGTGACCATGCAGGTGCGCACGATGGCGCGGGTGGCGACGGTCGGTCTGGTGGCGGCGCCGCTCGCGCTCGCGGCGAGCGGGATGGCGTCCGCGAGCGAGGGCGGGCACGGGGGCGGCTACTGCGTCGGACCGGTCGCGAGCCAGGACGGCGGGCTCGCCGACCTCGATGCCGCGATCGACCCGACGCTGAACGTCGGCTCGATCCTCGGCGGCCCGACCAGCCAGCAGGTCGTCAAGGCCGACCGGTCCAACTCGGGGATCCTGCAGTCCGGGGACTGCGGGTCCGCGTTCCAGGCGGCCGACCTGATCGGGGTGGCCCTGGACGTCAGCCCGACCATCAACCTGGGCGGCCTCCTCGGCGGCGCGACCCAGCAGTCGGTGTCGACGCTCGACTCGTCGAACTCGGGGATCGTCCAGAGCTGAGCCAGACGTCCGAGGACTCAGGCGGTGGGTTCTCGGCCTCGCGCCTACGGCGCCCGTGCGTGGTAAGTGGTGCCAGAGCACCACTTACCACGCACGACCCCTCAGCTCGACAGGATCTGCCAGAGGGCGTCCAGATCGTCCTGCGTGGTGGTCAGGGAGCCCACGGCCACCCGGATCACGTAGTGGCCGTCGACCACGGTGTGGGTCAGGAAGGCGCGACCGGTGGCGTTGACCCGCTCCAGCAGGGCCTTCGTCGCGGCGTCGCCGGACGCGTCGCGGAGACACACCAGCGCCAGGGACGGCGGGGCGGCGAGGACGAACCGGGGGTCCGCCTCGACGCGCGCGGCCAGGGCCTGCGCCAACCGGACGTGCTCCCGGATCATCGCCCGCAGCCCGGCGAGCCCCATCCCGTGGAGCACGGCCCACACCTTGAGGGCGCGGAAGCGACGGCCGAGCGGGACCTGCCAGTCCCGGTAGTCCACGACCTCGCCGGACTCCGACGCGCTGTTGCGCAGGTACTCCGGGGTGATCGAGAGGGCCGCGGGCAGTGCGGCGCCGTCCCGGACCCAGAGGAACGAGGCGTCGAACGCGGTGCCGAACCACTTGTGCGCGTCGGTGCAGAGGGAGTCCGCCCGCTCGACCCCGTCGAGGACGCCCCGGAACTCCGGGCACACCGCCGCGACGCCCGCCCAGGCCGCGTCGACGTGCACCCACATCCCGTCCGCGGCGGCACACACCGCGGCCACGGGATCGACCGTGCCCGTGCCGGTCGTCCCGACGGTGGGGCACACCAGGATCGGCCGCAGCCCGGCGGCCCGGTCCGCGGCCAGCATGTCCGCGAACCCCGCCCAGGACGGGACGATCCGCAGCGCCCCGGCGCCCAGCCCCGCGATCCGCACGGCCTTGGCCAGCGACGAGTGGGTCTCGGCGGTGACGTAGACCCGTTCGTCGCCGCGGACCCCGTCCTCCCGCCAGCCCGGGTCGGCCCGGTGCAGCGCGGCGAGCAGGGCCACGAGGGCGGCGGAGGAGGCCGAGTCCTGCAGCGACCCGCCCCCGCCCCCGTCGAAGGTGAACGCAGTGTCCAGCCCCAGCGCCCGGGCGGCGCCGTCCACGACGACCTGCTCCACCTCCGTGGCCGCGGGGCCGGTGGACCAGAGCATCCCCTGCGCGCCGAGCCCGCCGGACGCGAGGTCGCCGAGCAGCGAGAACAGCGAGGCCTGGGCGGGGAAGTAGCCGAAGTACCGCGGGTGCTGCCAGTGCAGCGACCCCGGCACGACGACGTCGTCCAGCAGGCCCGTGAGGGCGGCCCCCAGGTCGGGTGCGGGGTCTTCGGGGAGGTCCAGCGGCAGCGCCGCCCGGATCTCGCCGGGCTCGACCGCAGGCCGGACGGGCAGCTCGCGCAGCCCCGCCCGATAGCCGGCCACCCAGTCGACCAGCTGGTACCCGAGCCGCCGGAACTCCTCCGGATCCAGATCACTCACCGCGGAAACCTAACCCCCGATGAGGTCGTGAGTGGTAAGTGGTGCCAGAGCACCACTTACCGCGCACGGGCGCGCAGCGCTGTCTTGAGGACCTTCCCGGAGGGGTTGCGCGGCAGCTCCTCCACGATCTGGATCAGGCGCGGGCGCTTGTAGCCCGCGAGGTGCTCCTTGCAGTAGGCCTCGATGGACTCCAGCGTCGGCGGGTCGGCCGGGTCCGCGGGGACGACGACGGCCAGCGGCGTCTCGCCCCACTTCGGGTCCGGCACCCCGATCAGCGCCACGTCCCCGATCCCGGGGTGCGCCGCGAGGACGTTCTCCACCTCGGCGCAGTAGATGTTCTCGCCACCGGAGATGATCATGTCCTTCTTGCGGTCGACGACGTAGTAGTAGCCGTCCTCGTCCTGGCGCACCATGTCGCCGGAATGGAACCACCCGCCGCGGAAGGCCTCCGCGGTCTCCTCCGGCTTGTTCCAGTACCCGCTCATGACCAGCGGGCCGCGATAGACGATC
Organism: Pseudonocardia sp. WMMC193; assembly: GCF_021728735.1. Lineage (NCBI taxonomy): Bacteria > Bacillati > Actinomycetota > Actinomycetes > Pseudonocardiales > Pseudonocardiaceae > Pseudonocardia > Pseudonocardia sp. WMMC193. The sequence goes on from NZ_JAKKDO010000003.1 coordinate 1,409,006, forward strand.
TCGCCGACCTCACCCCGGGCGACGTCGTTCATCTCGTCGTCCACGACCCGGACCTCGACGTTCGCCATCGGCGCGCCCACGGACCCGATCTTGCGGATCGAGTCCTGGCCGCGCAGCAGGGTGGTGACCGGGCTGCACTCGGTCTGCCCGAACGACGTCGTGACCTCGGCCTGCGGGAACGTGTCGATCATGGTCTGCAGCAGGGTGGTCGTGGCGGGGGCGGCGCCCCACGAGATCCGCGTGAGCGCGGACAGGTCGCGGTCCGCGATGCCGGGCACCGCGCAGATCGCCGCCCACTGCGCCGGCACGCAGAAGCAGGTCGTGACCCGCTCGCGCTCCAGGATGTCCAGCGTCTCGACCGGGTCGAAGCTGCCCGACCTCGGGATGACGACCGTGCCGCCCGCGGTGATCGCGATGTGCGACCCGGCGACCCCGGCGATGTGGAACAGGGGAGCGCCGGACATCGACACGACGTGTTCTCCGGTGCCACCGAGGTGGGTGATGTTGGAGAAGGAGTGCAGGTAGAGGTTGCGGTGGCTGAGCATGGCGCCCTTGGGCCTGCCGGTCGTGCCCGAGGTGTACATGATGAACGCGGTGTCGTCGTCGGAGTTCGGCAGCTCGACGTACTCCGCGGACGCCGCCGCGAGCACCTCCTCCAGGTCGCCGCCGATCGTGATGACCTGCCGCACCCCGGGCACCTGCGCGAGGGCCTTGTCCAGGGTGGGGCGCAGCCCGGCGTCGACGATCACGGACACCGCTCCGGAGTCGGTGAGTGCGTGGGCGATCTCGTCCGCGACCAGCCGGAAGTTGATCGGGACGCAGATCCCGCCCGCCCGCAGCGGGGCGAGGTAGGCCTCCAGCAGGTCCGCACTGTTCAGGCCGAGGACGGCCACGCGGTCACCCGGCTCGATCTCCAGTGCGTTGGCCAGCCGGGTGATCCGGGCGTCGGACTCCGCGTAGGTGCGGCGGAGTCCGGCGCCCGCGTCCACCAGGAACGAGACCTCGGGGGTGACCCGCGCCCAGCGGGCCACGATGTCGCTGAAGCTCATCCCCCGACCCACGACGGGGCCCGACTGCGATGTCATGCCGCCAGCCTGCCGAACTGATCGCCCGTTCAGCAAGTCCCGCGGGGGGCCGAGCCCGGACCGGACGGGCCGGCTACTGGTGCGGGTAGCGGTCCCGCAGCTCCTGCTTGACGAGCTTCCCGGTGGGCGTGCGGGGAAGGAAGTCGGTGAAGTCGATCGTGCGCGGCGCCTTGTAGTGCGCGATCCGCTCACGGACGAACTCGATGAGGTCCTTCTCCAGCGCCGCGTCCCCGGTCACCCCCGGGGCGGGCTGCACGACCGCCTTGACCGACTCGCCCATCTCCTCGTCCGGCACGCCGATGACCGCGACGTCGAGCACCGCGGGGTGGGTGACCAGCACGTCCTCGATCTCGCGGGGGTAGATGTTCACCCCACCCGAGATGATCATGAAGGCCTTGCGGTCGGTGAGGAACAGGTAGCCGTCGTCGTCGAGGAAGCCGAGGTCCCCGGTGGTGGTCCAGGTCGGGTGGTCCGGGTGCGTCGCCGCCGCGGTCTTCTCCGGGTCGTTGTGGTACTCGAAGGGCCGCTCGTCCCGCTCGAAGTAGATGGTGCCGACCTCGAAGGGCGCGAGGACCTCGCCGCCCTCGCCGACGATCCGCACCACACCCAGCCCGGCCCGGCCGACCGTGCCCCGCCGCTCCAGCCACTCCGCCGAGTTCACGAACGTGATCCCGTTGGCCTCGGTGGCGGCGTAGTACTCGTAGAGCACCGGGCCCCACCAGTCGATCATCGCCTGCTTGACCTCGGGCGGGCACGGGGCCGCCGCGTGGATGGCGACGCGCAGCGAGGAGTGGTCGTAGCGGAGCCGGACCTCGTCGGGCAGCTTGAGCATCCGCACGAACATGGTGGGGACCCACTGGCTGTGCGTGACGGCGAACCGCTCGATCGCCGCGAGCGCGCCCTCCGGGTCGAACCGCTCCAGGATCACCGCGGTGCCGCCGAGCGCCTGCACCGTGGCGGAGAAGCGCAGCGGCGCGGCGTGGTAGAGCGGGGCGGGGGACAGGTACACGGTGTCGGCGTCGAACCCGTACATCGGACCGAAGATGTCGATGTAGGTGTCCCCGGGCTCGTCCACGGCGGAGTCCGGCAGGGTCGGCTTGATGCCCTTGGGACGGCCGGTGGTGCCGGAGGAGTAGAGCATGTCGGCGCCGCGGGGCTGCTCGGGCAGCGGCTCCGCCGAGACACCCGCCAGCTCGGTGTCGTAGTCCGCGTACGCCGTGGACCCGGGGATCTCCCCGCCGAAGGCGATCTTGATCGGGACCTGCACCTGGTCGCCGATCGCGGCGGCCAGCCCGGCGACGCCCGCCGACACGATCAGCGCCTTCGCCCCGCAGTCGGTCACGATGTACGCGGCCTCGGGCGCCGACAGGTGGTGGTTGACCAGGGTGATGTAGAGCCCGGAGCGCCGGGCCGCCCAGTAGACCTCGAACACCCGCGGAGTGTTCTCGCTGACCAGCGCCACCACGTCGCCGCGGCGGAGCCCCCGGTCGTGCAGGTAGCGGGCCAGTCGCGCCGAGCCCTCGTCGAGCTCGCGGAAGGTGAGTGCGTCCCCGCTGCCGGCCATCACCACCGCGGGCTTGTCGGGCGTGGTGGCGGCATGGGTGCCGGGGTACATGGTCGTCCGTCCTCTTCCTCGATCGACGTGGCCGGCTCCCGATCCTGGCAGAGATCGGTCTCGCGGTGTCCGGTCGGGTGAGGAGGGTCCCAGGGGTGGACGACGGCGGGTTCCACCGAAAGGCCGAGCGAAACGGACATCCGGAATGGGACCCGCCGGTCACGAATGGTGAGGGACCCGCTTCCGCACGGTTACCGGGAGCGGGTTCCTCGGCCGTTGCGCCGGCGCCGGCGCGGGTCAGTGCGCGGCGTGGTAGGCCTCGAGGACATTGGACGGGATACGCCCGCGCTCGGAGATCTTCATGCCCTGGGCGACGGCCCATTCCCGAATCGCCTGGTTCTGCTGGCGGTCGGAAACGGGGCGCGCGGCGGGGGCGGCGGCCGCCGCCGAGGAACGGCGCCCACCGGTGCGCCGGGCGGCCGCGATGTACGGGGCCAGGGCCTCACGCAGCTTCTCGGAATTCTTCGCCGACAGGTCGATCTCGTAGGACTTCCCGTCGACCGAGAACTCCACCTGCTCGGCAGCCTCGCCACCGTCGAGATCGTCGATCAGGGTGACCGTCGTCTGCTTCGCCACGTGCTCTCGCCCCTCTTGTCTGAAAGTCGGCCGCCCGCCCGGCATCCGCGTGCGGCGAGCCGCGCGGCCTGCGGAGCGGCCGCGCGCGGGGTGTCGCCGGGAAGGGGTGCGAGAACGGGATAAAGCGTTGCCGACACAATAAGGGGAAGGGGTCGAGAATGTCGAATAGGGGGTCGGGTGTGACGCGCGCTGCAGCGTGCGGTCACCCTTCCGGAGGAATCAGTTCCCGGCCGGTGCGGACCACCAGTCGTCCGCGCCGGGCGGGTCGAGGACGTCGATTCGTCCGCCCGGAACGGGCAGCAGGAGTGGGATTCCGGCGGTTTCCGCGGCGGCCCGCAACCGGGTGATCGGCTCCGACCAGGGGTGGAAGCCCAGATTGAACGTCGCCCAGTGCACGGGCAGGAGTGCACCGCCGCGCAGATCACGGTGGGCGCGCACGCTTTCCTCGGGATTCATGTGGATGTCCGGCCACAGATCCGCGTAGGCGCCGATCGGCAGGACGGTGAGGTCGAAGGGCCCGTGCCGCTCGCCCGCGCGGGCGAATGCGGCGGTGTACCCGGTGTCGCCGCCGACGTAGACCCGGTGCCGCGGGCCCGCCACGACCCAGGACGACCAGAGGGTGGTGTCGCGGGCGAGCCCGCGCCCGGAGAAGTGCCGGGCCTCGGCGCAGGTCAGGGTCAGCCCGGCCACCTCGACGGACCCGCCCCACCCGAGCTCGACGATCCGGTCCTCGGGCACGCCCCAGGCCCGCAGGTGCGCGCCGATCCCCCGCGGCACGACGAAGGGGGCGTCGCGGTGGCGCGGATCGTCCCGCAGCGCGCGGACCGTGGGCAGGTCGAGGTGGTCGTAGTGGTCGTGGGAGATGACGACGGCGTCGAGCGCGGGCAGGTCGGCCAGCGGCACCGGGGCGGGATGCAGGCGGCGCGGCCCGATCAGCCGCGACGGGGACGCCCGCTCACCCCACACGGGATCGGCGAGGACCCGCCGCCCGTCGACCTCCAGGAGCACGCTCGCGTGCCCGAACCAGGTCGCGGCCAGCTCACCGGCCGGACCGAACTCGCTGCGCGCCAACGGGATCGGGCGCACCGGTCGGCCGACCGCACGCCGCCGGACGTCCCGCAGGGCCCGGCTCACGGTGCCGGGCGGCAGCGGGGTGGGCGGCTCCGTGTTGCGGAAGCCATCGGGCGCCGACGCCCGCAGGGCGGCGGGCGAGCCGCCCAGGGCGCGGGGCAGGCCCCAGCCCGCCGCGGCGACCCCACCGGCCAGCGCGAGGCCTGCGGTGAACAGTGCGGAGCGGAGGACGGGACGGAGCAGGCGACGGGCCACGCCCCGAGCCTACGAGCCGCGGCGGCGGCCCGTCGCCGCACCTCAGCACCGCCTCAGCGGGACCGATCGGCTCGTGAGTGGCGATGGTCGCCCTGGCGACCATCGCCACTCACGGGGTCAGCGGGTCAGGGTGGCGAGGGGGGCGGCGAGCGCGCGCCACTGGTCCTCGGGCACGCCCCGCTTCGTGGTCGGCAGCGCCTGGACCGCCACGTGGTCGGCGCCCGCGTCGAGGTGCGCCTGCACGCGGGCGAGCACCGTGTCCTCGTCCCCCCACGCCACCAGCGCGTCGACGAACGCGTCCGATCCGCCGTCGGCGAGGTCCTCCTCGGCGAACCCGAGGGTCTTGATGTTGTTCACGTAGTTCGGCTGGTTCAGGTACACGGTGGTGTAGACGCGGCCGATCGCGCGGGCCTTCGCCGGGTCCGTCTCGAGCAGGACGGCCTGCTCCGGGCAGAGCAGCGGGCCCGCGCCGAGGGTCTCGCGAGCCCGGGCCGTGTGCTCCGGCGTGGTGAAGTAGGGGTGCGCCCCGTCGGTGCGCTCCCCGGCGAGCCCCAGCATCTTCGGCCGCAGGGCCGCGAGCACGTACCGGACGGGGGTGGTGGGCCGCTCGGCCGTGTAGGGGGCGGCGTCGATGCCGTCGAGGTACTCGCGCATCGCGGTCAGCGGCTTGTCGTAGGTGTGCCCGCGCAGCCCGCCGACGAGGTTGGCGTGGCTGACCCCGAGCCCGATCAGGACGCGCTCGGGGAACGCCTCGGTGAGCGCTTTCGTGGCGCAGGAGGTGGCCACGGCGTCCCGGGCCCAGATGTTCGCGATCCCGGTCGCGCCGATCAGCCGCTCGGTGGCCGACAACAGCAGCGCCAGCTGGACGAAGGGGTCTCGGCCCGCGACCTCGGGCACCCACAGCGCGCCGTAGCCGAGCTCCTCGAGCTCGGCGGCGAGCTCTCGCACGCGGGTGGCCGGCACGCAGTCCAGGGCTCCGGTCCAGAGGCCGACGGGCGGGAGCGCGAATCTCGTCTGGGTCACCTCGGCAGCTTAAGGTGACTGCATGAATCGCGTCACGACCGAACGCCGGGGCCGGGTGCTGGTGATCCGGATGGACCGGCCGGACAAGCGGAACGCGGTCGACGCCGCGATGACCGCGGGCCTCGACGCCGCGCTGAACGAGCTCGAGGACGATCCGGAGCTGTGGTGCGGGGTGCTCACCGGCGGCCCGCAGATGTTCTGTGCCGGAACGGATCTCGCGAACGGGGCGGGCACGCCCACCGAGCGGGGCGGGAACTACGGGGTCGTGCGGCGGGAGCGGAGCACCCCGCTCGTCGCGGCGGTGGACGGGATCGCCTACGGCGGCGGGTTCGAGATCGTGCTGGCCTGCGACGTCGTCGTGGCGGGCCGATCGGCCCGGTTCGGGCTGCCGGAGGTCTCCCGCGGGGTGATCGCGAACTGCGGGGCGCTGTTCCGGGCGCCCCGCCCGCTCCCGCTCACCGTCGCCAAGCAGATGCTGCTCACCGGTGCGCCGCTGTCCGCGGAGCGGGCGTACGCGTTGGGCCTGGTGGCGGAGCTGGTCGAGGACGGGGAGGCCCTGGCGGGGGCGCTGGAGATCGCCGCGCAGATCTGCCGCAACTCGCCGCTCGCCGTGGGGGTCACGCTCCGAGCCGTCGACCGGGTCGCGGCGGCGGACGACGAGCTCGGCTGGGCGGCCACCGTGGACGGCTCCGCGGTGATCGACGCCAGCGCGGACCGCGCCGAGGGGATCGCCGCGTTCCTGGAGAAGCGCGAGCCGCAGTGGACCGGCCGGTAACCTGCGCCGCATGACCGAGCGCCGGGACGAGCTGATCCGGCTGCTGCAGGCCTACACCACCGAGTCCGCCCGGCTGGCGGACGAGTTCGCCACCCGGCACGGCCTGCACACCACCGACCTGCACGCGCTGATCGCCGTGCTGGCGGCCGAGGGTCGCGGTGTGCCGCTCACCGCGGGCAGGCTCGCCGCGCACCTGGGTCTGTCCTCCGGCGCCACCACGGCGCTGGTGGACCGGATGGAGCGGCACGGGTACGTCGAGCGTGTGCGGGACCCGGCGGACCGCCGCCGCGTCGTGCTCACCTACGGCGACGAGGCCGCGCGGGTGGGCCGGGCCTTCTTCGGTCCCCTGGGGGCCGACATGGACGCGCTCGTGGGCGGGTTCTCCGACGCCGAGCTGGCCGCGGTGCAGCGCTTCCTCGCCGGGGTCGTCGAGATGGTCGCGGCGCGGCGCGCGGCTCACACCTCGACGGCGATCTCCCGGCCCAGCGAGTAGGGCGGCAGCAGCGCGAGATCGTCCCCGCTCCAGAACCGGCCGGGGTCGTACCAGTTCGCCCGGCGGTCGACGGGCAGGATCCCCATCTCCTCGAACGTCACGGCGACGACCTCGGCGCAGTAGGCCGTCTCCAGGGCGGGCGCGTCCTCGGGCTCCGGGGGCCGGGGGGCGGGCTCCCGCTCGACGACCGGTCGGCCGAGCAGCCTGCGGGCGCCGTCCTTCACGGTGTCGATCGCCTTGTCCAGCACCGCATCCGACGTCCGCGACACGTACCGCACGCCCTCCACCGCCTGCCACGCGGTGTCCTGCACCGCCGGGGCCCGCCCGCGCAGCCAGCGGCCCGCGAGCCGCAGCGTCGACGGGAACGGGGTCCCGTCCAGCCGGGCGACCGTGCGCAGTGCGGCGTCCTCGGCCTCCCGCGACACCTCCGGGGTGAGCTGGCGCAGCCAGGCCCGCTGCCCGTAGCGGTGCGCCCACTGCTCGACGGCCGCGCGCAGGTCGTGCAGCTGCACCCCGCGGTGGTGGGTGCCCGACCACAGGTCCGGCAGCGCCTTCCCGAGCTCGGCGTGCCACATCAGCGGGGGCAGGTCGTCCACCACCAGCGCCATCCCGACGTGGTTGACCGGCGCGTTCGTGACGCCGCGGATCGCCCGGTCGGCGGCGCTGCGCCCCCGGAACAACCAGACGTCCCCGGTGCGGGTCAGCTCGACGGCCCGGTCCAGGCTCAGCATCCCGCTCGACACACCCCCTAACCTACCGAGGTGCGGTGGACCGTCTGGAAGGCGTGCGGACTGGCCGGGCTCGCGGGCGTCGCGGCGGGCGGGATCGTGGTGGCCCGCGGCGAGCGGCAGCGCCGCTCCTACACCCCGGAGGAGATCCGCTCCCGCCTGCACGCGCGGGTCGCGGACTCGGGTCGTTGCGCGGAGCCGCCCCCCGGGTGAGGCTGAGCAGGTGATCGATGCACCCGACTCGTTCTCCTACGAGCCCCTGACCCCGACGTCGTACCTGGACCGTGCCGCGGCCTCGCACGGGGACCGGGTCGGGGTCGTGGACGGGGACCGGCGCTGGACCTACGCCGAGCTGCACGAGCGCTGCACCCGCCTCGCGGGCGGGCTCGCGCCGCTGGCCGGGGGCAGGCCCGTGGCCGTGCTCGCGCCGAACACCCACGTGCTGCTCGAGGCGAACTTCGGGGTGCCGTGGGCGGGGGTGCCGCTGGTCGCGGTGAACACCCGGCTCTCCGTCGGCGAGGTGGCCTACATCCTGGAGCACTCGAAGTCCTCGGTGCTGATCCACGACCCGTCGTTCGACGCCCTGGTCGAGGAGGTGCTCGCGCAGCTGGACTCCCCGCCGCACCGGATCCGGGCGGGGGAGCAGTACGAGGCGCTGCTGGCCGGGGCCGAGCCGCTGCACCTGACCCCGGCGGACGAGCGGGCACTGCTGTCGATCAACTACACCTCCGGGACGACGGGCCGCCCGAAGGGCGTGATGTACCACCACCGGGGCGCGTTCCTGCAGGCCGTCGCGATGGTGGGACACACCGGGCTGACGCCCTCGAGCGTGCACCTGTGGACGCTGCCGATGTTCCACTGCAACGGCTGGACGTTCCCGTGGGCGGTCACCGCGGCCGCCGCGACGCACGTCTGCCTGCCCAAGGTGGACCCGCCGGAGATCTGGCGGCTGCTGCGCGAGGAGGGCGTCACGCACCTGAACGGGGCGCCCACGGTGCTCTCGATGATCGCCTACGCGGCCGGCGCCGCCCCGCTGGAGCACACCGTCCGGATCGCGACGGGCGGGGCGCCGCCGTCGCCCGCCATCCTGCGGCGGATGGCGGAGCTGGGGTTCGACGTCACCCATCTCTACGGGCTGACCGAGACCTACGGGCCGGCGATGATCTGCGACTGGCGCCCCGAGTGGGACTCCGCGGACGGGGAGGCGCAGGCGCGGCTCAAGGCCCGCCAGGGCGTCGGGAACATGATCTCCGTGGTGCCGCGGGTGGTGGCCGAGGACGGTGGCGACGTGCCCGCCGACGGCGTCACCACGGGCCAGATCGCGTTGCGCGGCAACAACCTCATGCTCGGCTACCTCGACGACCCGGAGGCCACCGCGGCCGCCGTGCCGGACGGCTGGTTCCGGACCGGGGACATCGGCGTCGTGCACCCGGACGGGTACGTGGAGCTCCGGGACCGGTCCAAGGACGTGATCATCTCCGGCGGAGAGAACATCGCGTCGGTCGAGGTGGAGCAGGCGATCATGGACCATCCCGCGGTGCTGGAGGCGGCCGTCATCGCGGTGCCGGACGACCGCTGGGGCGAGGTCCCCGCGGCGTACGTGACGCTGCAGGAGGGCGCGACGGCCACCGAGGAGGAGATCCGCGAGCACGTCCGGGGCCGGCTGGCCCGGTTCAAGGCCCCGAAGACCGTCACGTTCGGGGAGCTGCCCAAGACCTCGACCGGCAAGATCCAGAAGTTCGTGCTGCGCGAGCAGGCCTGGGCGGGCAGGGAGAAGCGGATCTAGCTACGAGACCGAGAGCGCGCTCATGGCCTTCCACTGGTCCCACGGGACCGCCCAGTCGTAGACGTCCCCGTCGGCGGCGGAGAGCGGGACGCTGCTGCCGGTGACCTCGACCGGGTCCCCGTACATCGCGGTGTCGAAGTAGGCCTTCGCGTTCGCGGTGGACAGGTTGATGCAGCCGTGCGAGACGTTCCGCCTGCCCTGCGACCCGACGGACGCGGGGTTGGCGTGGATGAACTCGCCGTTGTTGGAGATCCGCACCGCCCAGTACTCCGGCTGGTTCACGTAGCCGTAGTCCGGGTTGGACATGAGCACCTTCTCCGACTTGGCCATCACGATGTGCGTGCCGTTGCGGGTGACCCGGCGCGGGTCGGTCTCCAGGCCGTAGCTCGCGGGCAGGTCCATGACCTGCTGGCCGTCCCGGATCACGACGATCCGGTGGCTGTCCTCGTCCGCCTTCACGATCTGGCTGCGGCCGATGGTGAAGTGCGTGGTGAGGTCCGCGCGCCCGTACCCGACGCCGAGGTCCTTGCCGTACAGCGGGATGCTCACCGTGACCTGGGTGCCGACCGGCCAGTACTCCTTCGGCCGCCAGTGCACGCGGGAGCCGCCCCAGTCGTCCGGCAGCCAGGCCCAGGCGCCCTCGACGGGGGTGGAGGTCTGCACGCTCAGGCCGCGTTCGATCTCGGCCTTCGCCGCGGGCGGGAGGTCCCGGTCGAACCGGACGATCACCGGCGCCGCCACGCCGACGGTCGCGCCGTCGTCGATGTTCAGGGTGCCCTTGACGTACTTGGTGGGCCGCACGGTGCCGAACGAGCCGGTCAGCGGGGTGACGGCGCCGTCGGGCGCGGTGAGCGCGCCGGACCAGGTGTAGGTCTCGCCGTAGGCCAGCGGGGCAGTGGCCGTCCACTGTGTCCGGTCGGGGGAGTAGCCGCCGGGGAGGGCGCCGCCGTCGGAGTCGGTGAGCGCGACGTCCGACAGGGTGCCCGCGGACGCGCTCGCCCGGGCGGCGCCGAGCGGGTGGACGTCCGCCGTGCCCGGCTGTGGCTGCAGGGTCGCCACCGCGACGACCGGGGCCGGGGCCGCGGGTGCGGCGGCGGCCTCCTCGTGCGTGGTCCCGGCGGTGGCCGGGGTGCCCTTCGTGGCGGTGACCCCCGCCGCGACCAGCGCGCCCGCCAGCCCGACGGTCACCGCACCGGCCAGCAACCGCCGCGCGGTACGCCACTGCACGGACTTCACGATTCCCCCTCGCGTCACACCAACCCCACGATCATCATGCCGACGCAGGGTGACGACGTGAACCCGAAGCGGATTGCGATTGCGTCGCGATCGTGGGAATCACCCGGTCGGCGCAGGTGGTGTGCCCGGCGTGTCCGATTCGGAGCGTGGCGGACGGGCTCCGCGGGTGACCGCGTGAGGTGTGCCCCCTCCGCTTCCTCCCGCGCGGCCCGCCGGGCATGCTCCTTCGGTGACCCGACCGGCCGGACCCGTCCGTGCGGTGGCGTGGTCCCTGCGCGGGGCCGTCCCGCCGGACCTCACGCCCGCCGCGGCGGCCCGGTGCCTCGGCCACCGCGAGCGTCTGACGGCCTGGTCGGGGGCCTGGTCCGCGGGCGCCCTGCTGACCTGCGACCCGGTCCCGACCGACCTGGTCTGGCCCGCGACGCCGGTCCTCGGGGGTGGGGACGCGCGGGTCGGGGGCGGATGGTTCGGCACCGTGTCCTTCCACGGCCTGCCGGACATGGCCTTCTACCCGGACGTCCTGCGGTACGACGGCGAGTGGCACTACGAGGCGCTCGTCGGCCCCGGGCTCCCGGACCCGGAAGCCCGCTGCGCCGCGCTGGTGGCGGACCTCGGGCGCGCGCAGGCACCCGGCCGGGCCGAGCTGGAGGTCCTGGGCCTGCCGGACCGCACGGCGCACTGCATCGCGGTCGAGGAGTGCGTCCGGGCCGTCCGCCGCGGTGAGATCTACCAGGCGAACATCGCCGTCCACCTCGACCTGCACCTGCACGGCAGCCCCGTCGAGGCGTGGGCGCGGCTGGTCGAGGCACACGCCCCCGCCCGCGCGGGGCTCGTCGTCGGGGCGGCGGGCGCGGCGGTGAGCGCGAGCCCCGAGCTGTTTCTGCACCGTGCGGGCCGCCGGGTCCGGACCGCGCCGATCAAGGGCACCCGGCCGCGCACCGGGGCCGACGACGCGGGCGACCGCGCCCGGCTCGCGGCGTCCGCGAAGGACGCGGCCGAGAACGTGATGATCGTCGACCTGATGCGCAACGACCTGTCCCGGGTCTGCACCGGCGTCACGGTCCCGCGGCTGCGCGCGATCGAGCCGCACGCCGGCGTCTGGCACCTGGTGTCCGAGGTCGAGGGCACCCTCGCCCCCGGGTACGACGACGCCGACCTCCTCGCCGCCACCCTCCCGCCCGGCTCGGTGACCGGCACCCCGAAGATCCGCGCGGTGGAGCTGATCGAGCGGCTCGAACCGACCCGCCGCGGCCTGTTCACCGGCGCCCTCGGCTACGCGAGCCCGCTCGCGGGCCTCGAGCTGGCGGTCGCGATCCGCACCCTGGAGATCGCCCCGTCCGGCGCGACCCGCCTCGGCGTGGGCGGCGGCGTCACCGTGGACTCCACCCCGGCCGAGGAGTACGCGGAGTGCCTGACGAAGGCGGGCCCGCTCCTGCGCACCCTCGCCCGCACGCCGCAGCCCCGCGAGTCCGACACCGCGGGCCGTCCGGTCGCGCTCTTCGAGACGATCCTCGTGGTGGACGGACGGCCGCGGCGGCTGGCGGAGCACGTGGGACGGGTGCGGCGGTCCTGGTTCGAGCTGACCGGCACCACCCTGGAGGCGGACGTGGCGGGCGCCGTGCTCAAGGCGGCGGCCCCGCTGATCGGGAGGCACCGGCTGCGCATCGACGTCACGGAGGTCACCGAGGGCACCGACGGCACCGACGGCACCGAGGTCGGGGACGTCGAGGCCGGAGCACTCCGGATCACGAGCGCGCCGCTGGGCGCCCCGCCGCCCGCACCCGTGCTGCGGGTCCGCCGCAGCACCCACACCTACCCGCACAAGGCGGCCGACCGGGCCTGGCTGGAGGCGCACGAGGCGCAGGTCGGGCCGGGGGAGGTCCCGCTGCTCGTCGACGCGGACGGCCGGGTGCTCGAGACGACCCGGCACTCGATCTTCGCCCTGGTCGACGGCGTGTGGATCACCCCGCCGCTCGACGGGCGCATCCTGGCGGGCACCGCCCGCACCGCCTTCCTCGACGAGCGTCCGGACGCCCACCCGGCGGTCCTGACGCTGGGCACCCTCGCGCGCGCCGAGGCCGTCGTCCTGACCAACGCGCTCTGGGACGCCCTGCCGGTCCGCGCCCTGCGCGACGAGACCGGTGCCCGGGTCGCCGCCTGGCCGGCCCGCTGAGCTCACCCTGCGTCACCCGTCCGGGCGATCTACCCTCGCGTGATGGCGCAGGACACCGAGGTCACGACCCGACACCGGCTCCCCGTCCGGACGCTCGTCGCGGCGTCCATCGGGAACGCCATCGAGTGGTACGACTGGACGATCTACGCGACGTTCAGCATCTACTTCGCGACCCAGATCTTCCCGCCCGAGAACGCCGCCCTGGCGCTGATCAGCACCCTCGCCACCTACGCGCTGGCCTTCTTCTTCCGCCCGCTCGGCGGGTTCCTGCTCGGCCGCTTCGCCGACCTGCGGGGCCGCCGGACGGCCATGATGGTCACCATCCTGCTGATGGCGGGCGGCTCGCTCGTGATCGCCGCCCTGCCCACGTTCTCGATGGTCGGCTGGCTCGCCCCGGTCCTGCTGCTGCTCGCCCGGATCGCGCAGGGCATGTCGCTGGGCGGCGAGGTGTCCAACGCCAGCGCCTACCTCGGCGAGATCGCGCCGCCGCGCCACCGCGGGCGCTACTCGTCCTTCTTCTACATCTCCACCGGGACCGCCGTGCTGATCGCGTCGGTGCTGGGGGTGGTGCTCGCCGGGACGCTGTCCGACGACGCGCTGGCGAGCTGGGGCTGGCGGGTCCCGTTCGTGCTCGGCGGGATCCTCGGGCTGCTGGGGCTGTGGCTGCGCCGCGCGATGCCGGAGACCGACCAGTTCGAGGCGAACAAGTCCGCCGCGCAGAAGATCCGGAACCCGCTGCTCGTCACGCTGCGGGAGCACCCGAGGGCCGTCGGGCAGCTGTTCGGGTTCACCCTGCTCTCGACGCTCTGCTACTACACCTTCTTCTCCGCGCTCACCCCGTACGCGACGCGCTCGCGTGGCGCCGACCCGTTCGACGTGTTCCTGGCGCTGAGCATCGCGACGCTGCTGTTCGTCCTGCTGCAGTACCCGATGGGCGCGCTCTCGGACCGGATCGGCCGCAAGCCGCAGCTGCTGTTCTGGTCGGGGGCCACCGCGATCCTGGTGGTGCCGCTGTCCACCCTCGTCGGGCCCGCCTTCTGGGGGCTGCTCGTGGTGTTCGGCGTGGGCCTGGGGCTCTACACGATGATGACCTCGCTGGCCCCGGCGATCATGAGCGAGCTGTTCCCCACCGAGGTCCGCGGGCTGGGGATCGGCGCCTGGTACAACCTCACCGTCGCGGTGTTCGGCGGCACCGCCCCGCTGATGATCCAGTGGTTGGGCGGCGCCTTCTTCTGGTACGTCGCCGCGGGTGCGGTCGTGGCGTTCCTGACCATCCTCACCCTGCCCGAGACGAAGGGGTCCGTCCTACGGTGAACCGGTGAGCTACGACGTCGCCGCCCTCCGAGCGCAGTTCCCCGCCCTCGCCGCCGGGACCGCCCACTTCGACGGACCGGGCGGTTCGCAGACCCCGGCCGTCGTCGCGCAGGCGGTCGCCGACGCGATGACCAGCCCGATCGCCAACCGCGGGAGCGTCACCGAGGCGGAGAAGCACGCCGACGGGATCGTGCTGCGGGCGCGGGCGGCCATGGCGGACCTGCTCGACGCCGACCCGCGCGGGATCGTGTTCGGGCGCAGCACCACCGCGCTGCTGTTCGACCTGGCCCGCACGCTGGCCGGGACGTGGGGGCCGGGGGACGAGGTCGTCGTGACCCGGCTGGACCACGACGCCAACATCCGACCCTGGGTGCTGGCCGCCGAGTCGGTCGGCGCGACGGTCCGGTGGCTGGACTTCGACCCGGACACCACGGAGCTCGACGACGTCGCCACGGTGCTGTCCCCGCGGACCCGGCTCGTCGCCGTGACGGGCGCGTCCAACCTGGTGGGCACGCGGCCGCCGGTCCGGACGATCACCGACGCCGCGCACGCCGTCGGCGCGGTGACGGTGGTCGACGGCGTGCACCTCACCTCGCACGCGGCGATCTCCGTGGCCGAGCTCGGCGCGGACGTCTACGCCTGCTCGCCGTACAAGTTCTGCGGGCCGCACCTGGGCGTGCTCGCGGCCCGCCCCGAGCTGCTCGAGGAGCTGCGCCCGGCCAAGCTGCTGCCCAGCTCGGACGCGGTGCCGGAGCGGTTCGAACTGGGCACCCTGCCGTACGAGCTGCTCGCGGGCACCACCGCGGCCGTCGACTTCCTCGCCGGGATCTGCGGCTCGACGGCCGACCGGCGCGCCGCGCTGGTCGAGACCATGGGCGCGATCGAGGCGCACGAGGACCCGCTGCGGGCGCGGCTGGAGGCGGGCCTGGCGGAGCTGCCCGGCGTGGTGGTCCGCTCGCGCGCCGCCCACCGCACCCCGACCCTGCTGCTGCAGCTCGACCGCCCCGCGGACGCCTACCGCTACCTGGCCGACCGCCGGGTCAACGCCCCGGCCAGCTCGTTCTACGCCCTGGAGGCGAGCAGGCGGCTGGGCCTGGGGGACACCGGCGGGCTGCGTGTCGGCCTGTCGCCCTACACCTGCGCCGAGGACGTCGAACGGCTGCTCGCGGGCCTGCGCGACTTCCTGCAGCTCTGACCTCGTGCGCGGCGACGGTCGCGGGAGCGACCATCGCCGCGCACGGTGACGGGGAACACAACACCGGGGCCGGGCGCGCGGGTGCGGACGGGCGGGCCGGGCGGAGTCCGCGATCACGGCGCGAGCGCGGCGGGCGGGGTCGGTGGCGGTTGGCGCGCGGGTGGGCGGGGTCGCTAGGTTCGCCGTCGGCACGTCACCTCGGACGGGCCGCCGACCTGGGGGTACGTATGACCACCGCGGCGCTCGGCGAGCTCCTGCTCAGCCGCAGCCTCGACGACCCGAAGCTGCTCGCGGCGAGCGAGGCCGCACCGCAGACCCGGATCCTGCCCGACGCGCACGTCCTCAAGATCGGCGGGCAGAGCTTCATCGACCGCGGGCGCGCGGCCGTCCACCCGCTGATCACCGAGCTCCTGGCGGCGCGCGAGCAGCACCAGCTGCTGATCGGCACCGGCGGCGGCACCCGCGCCCGGCACGCCTACGCCCTCGCCGCCGAGCTCGGCATGCCGACGGGTGTGCTGTCGGACATCGGGTCCGCGGTCGCGGGGCAGAACGCGACCATGCTCGGGCACCTGCTCGCCAAGTACGGCATCCCGGTCGTCGCGGGCGGCGCGATGGCCTCGCTGCCGCTCAAGGTCGCCGAGGTGGGTGCCGCGGTGTTCGCCGGCATGCCGCCCTACGACATGTGGCAGCGCGTCCCGGCCGAGGGCGTCATCCCGCCCTACCGCACGGACGCGGGCTGCTACCTCGTCGCGGAGACCTACGGCTGCAAGTCGATGATCTTCGTCAAGGACGAGGACGGCCTGTACACCGCGAACCCCAAGACCGACCCGACGGCCGAGTTCATCCCGGAGATCACCGTCGACGAGCTGATCGCGCGGGACCTGCCGGACCTCGTCGTCGAGCGGCCGGTGCTGGACCTCATGCGCCACGCCCGGTTCGTCCGGGAGATCCAGATCGTCAACGGGCTCAAGCCCGGCCTGCTCACCCGCGCGGTCAACGGCGAGCACGTCGGCACGATCATCACGGCAGGTGCGCGATGAGCAGTAAGGACATCCCCTCGCTGTTGGCCCGGCAGACGCTGCTGGACCGCGAGCTCGTCCGGCCCGCCGCGGCGCAGCCGGTGCGCAGGCTGCTGCCGTGGCTCGACGTCGTCGTGCTGGGCGGGACCGCGATCATCGACCGCGGGCGGGAGGCCGTCCTGCCGGTCGTCGACGAGCTGCGGGCCCGGTTCGGCGACCGCAAGATGCTGATTCTGACCGGGGCGGGCATCCGGGCGCGGCACGCGATGGGTGTCGGGCTGGACCTGGGGCTGCCCACGGGCGCGCTATCGGAGCTGGCCGCCACCGAGGCGGAGCAGAACGGGCACCTGATCGCGGCGCTGCTGGCCGAGGACGGGGTGTCCTACGTGCCCCACGGCACCGTGGCCCGGCAGCTGGCCGCGCACCTCGTGGCCGGGCCCGCCGTGGTGTCCAACGGCTACCCGCCCTACGGCACCAGCGAGTTCCCGCCCGCCGTCGGCAGGCTCCCGCAGCACCGGACGGACGCGGGCGCGGTCCTGCTCGCGGACGCCTTCGGCGCGCGGCGGCTGGTGTTCGTGAAGGACGGCGCCGGGCCGGGCGGTCGGGTCCCGGCGTCCACCACCGGGCTGCCGGTCGACGACCTGGCCCGCGAGCTGCTCGGCACCGCGAAGCACGTGCGGGAGTTCCGGATCGTCGACGGGCTGTCCCGCGGGGCGCTCACCGACGCGTTGGCGGACAAGGACACCGGCACCCTCGTCCACGCTTGACCGGCTCGGGACGCTAGCGCCAGCCGGGCTGGACGAGGCCGGTCTCGTAGGCCAGGACGACGATCTGGGCGCGGTCCCGCGCCCCCAGCTTGATCATCGAGCGGCTCACGTGGGTCTTCGCCGTCGCCGGGCTGACCACCAGCCGGCGGGCGATCTCGTCGTTGGACAGCCCCCTCGCGACCAGGGCCAGGACCTCGCGCTCGCGGTCGGTGAGCAGGTCGAGGCGGGCGTCCGGGGCGGCGGGGCGGGACCGCTGGGCGAACTCGGCCACCAGGCGTCTGGTCACGGTGGGGGAGAGCAGGGCCTCGCCGCCGTGCACCACCCGGACGGCGTGCAGCAGCTCGGCCGGGTCGGTGTCCTTCACCAGGAACCCGCTGGCCCCGGCGCGCAGGGCGTCGAAGATGTAGGCGTCCTCGGCGAAGGTCGTCAGGACCACGACCCGGGTGCCTGCCAGCCGCGGGTCCGCGGTGATGTCCCGGGTCGCGGCCAGCCCGTCGCGCCCGGGCATCCGGATGTCCATCAGCACGACGTCCGGCGCGGTCTCGCGGCAGACCCGCACCGCGGCGTCCCCGTCCTCGGCCTCGCCGACGACCTCCAGGTCGGCCGCCGAGCCGAGCAGCGCCCGGAACCCCGCCCGGACCAGCGCCTGGTCGTCGGCGAGTACCACGCGGATCATGCGTCCTCCAGGGGTAACCGCGCCTCGACGCGGAATCCGCCGCCGGGGGCGGGGCCGTGGACCAGCGTCCCACCCAGGGCGGCGGCCCGTTCCCGCATCCCCGCGAGCCCGTTGCCGGGGGGCCCGCCCGCGGCGCCGCGCCCGTCGTCCTCGACGACGATGCGCAGTGCGCCCGGCTCGGCGGTGATCCGCACGGTGGCGCGGGTGGCGCCCGCGTGCTTGCGGACGTTCGTCAGGGACTCCTGCACGATGCGGTACGC
This sequence comes from Pseudonocardia sp. WMMC193, assembly GCF_021728735.1. Classification (NCBI taxonomy): domain Bacteria; kingdom Bacillati; phylum Actinomycetota; class Actinomycetes; order Pseudonocardiales; family Pseudonocardiaceae; genus Pseudonocardia; species Pseudonocardia sp. WMMC193. The sequence goes on from NZ_JAKKDO010000003.1 coordinate 1,427,053, forward strand.
CGCCAGGTCGACGCCCGCCGGGAGGTCGACGTCGTCCACGACGGACTCGACGGACAGCCCCGCGGCCTCGTTGTCCGCGACCAGCCCGCCCAGCACGGCCAGCCCGGCGGTCGGCGCCCGCGGCGGCTCCTCGTCCACCCCGCGCAGCACGCCGAGCGTGGCGCGCATCTCGCGCAGCAGCTCCCCGCTCGACTGCTTGATCGTGGCGAGCGCCCCGCGCGCCTGCTCCGGGTCGGAGTCCATCAGGTACAGCGCGACGCCCGCCTGCACGTTGATCAGCGAGACGTGGTGGCCGAGCAGGTCGTGCAGCTCGCGGGCGATCCGCAGCCGCTCCTCGCCCGCCTGCCTGCGCGCCGTCTCCTCGCGCGCGGCCCGGGCCTGGGCCAGCCGCTCGGTGCGGGCCCGCCACAGCTCGCACCCGGCGACGTAGGCGGCGAGCCACGCGAGCAGCAGGGCCGAGCCCTCCCACGAGACCACCCCGCCGCGGGTCGTCGCCTGCAGGAGCAGACCCAGCCCGACCGTCGCGACGGTCACGCCGTAGGCGAACCGCCGGTGCCCCGCCTGGATCGCCGCCGCCAGCGCGATCAGCGACGGCACCACCACCGGTCCGAAGGCGTACCCGAGACCGAGGTAGGTGAGCAGCACGACCGCGCACCCGACCAGCACCTCCCGCGGCAGCGCACCCCTGACCAGCAGGAACAGCGGGCCCAGGACGATCAGGACGACCCCGAGGGCGTCGAGCGGGCGCTGCAGCGGCACCCACTGCGGGATGTTGCGGGCCGCGACCAGCGCGACCGGGATCCACACCAGGGGGAGCAGCAGCGTGTGCCCCACCCCGCGCCAGGCGTGTTCCCGGAACCAGTCCACGGCGGCAACCCTAGAGCGGCGGCGGACCCCGCCGCGTCGGCTCGCGGGGGACCGGCGCCGTACTCCCGGGGGAGTACGGCGGACGTCCGGGGGCGTCCCGACGGGGCAGGCCGGCTCGCTCCCCTGGTCCGACGCGGCCCGCCCGGCGGCGCGCCATCGTGGTGGCACATCGCCGAAGGGGGACACCGTGAACGACCACATCCGCATCTCCGACGCCGAGCGGGAGACCGTCGCCGTCCGCATCCGGGACGCCGCCGCCGAGGGCCGCCTCACCCTGGAGGAGGCCGACGAGCGCCAGCGGGCCGTGTACGAGGCCAGGGTGGGGGCGGACCTCGCGCCGCTGACCGTGGACCTGCCCGAGCCGCCCCCGCCCGCGGTGCCGCGCCGCGGGACGCCGAGCCCGCAGGCCCGGCGCAGGCTGCTGATCCACGCCGGGATCGGGGCCGCGTTCGCGCTGCTCCTGCTGCTGCGGTGGATCGTCGGGCCGGTCCCGTTCTTCTGGCCCGCGGGGCCGGTGTTCTGGATCGCGGCGAGCCTCGTCGGGCACTACTGGTGGGCCACCCGCCGGAGCCCCCAGGACTCCGGGCCCCGCCCCGCCCGTCCCTGACCGGCGAACGGCGCGTTCGCTCACCGGGTCTGAGCGAGCGCGCCGTTTCGTCGTGTACTGGGGGTGACTGCTTTCGGGTGTGTGACTGCGCTGCGTGACTGCGCCGAATGGGCGTGCGGTCCGACGGGCGGTGAGACACCGCCGTCCAGCGCGTGAGTCGCGCCACTGGTCGCGACCGACCGCGATCGGGGCGGAACGCACCGTCACCTCATCGGGGACCCCTCGTTCTGGTGAACGTGCACGCAGAGTCGGTCGCCCCCCGCCGCACGGCCCCCGTCCGCAACCGGTCGTGGTGGGCCTGATGGCCAACCACATCCTCCCGCCCCGCACCCGTCGGGCCGCCCGACGGCCGTCCCGGACCGGCCTCGTCGGCTGGGCCGTGATCGGTGTCGTCGCCGTCCTCGCGCTGGTCCTGGGCGTGGGGATGCTGGTCGGCGGCGCGCCGTCGCCCGCCGCCGACGGCGGGGCCGCGCCGGTCGCCGCCGCCGCGCCCGGTGCCGCGGCCCCCGTCGCCGTCGACCCCGCGACGCTGCCGGAGAGCACGACCTACACCGCCCTCCCGGGAGCCGCGCCCGACCCGGCCCCCGACCGGGCGACCGACGGCCGCGTCGCGCACCCGGTCCGCGAGACCGTCGTGCACGACGCCCCGAACGGCACCCCGATCGCGCGCATGCCGGTGACGCAGATCGGCGACACCTGGCTGCCCGTGGTCGAGCAGCAGGGCGACTGGGTGCGGGTGCTGCTGCCGTCCCGGCCGGAGTCCTCGACCGGCTGGCTGTCCACGGCGGACCTCGACATCAAGACCACGCCGTACCGCATCGAGGTGCACCTCGGCTCGCGCACGCTGGCGCTCTTCCGGGACGGCGTCCAGCAGGCACAGTGGACGGTCGGCATCGGCAAGGAGTCCGCGCCCACCCCGACCGGCCGCACCTTCCTGCTGGGCGCGTTCACCGACGCGAAGCAGAAGTTCTCCCCGGTGATCCTGCCGCTGGGCACGCACAGCCCCACGCACGACACCTTCGGCGGCGGTCCGGGGACCGTCGCGATCCACACCTGGCCCACGGCCGACGTGTTCGGCCAGGCCTCCAGCGACGGCTGCATCCGGGTGCCCGCGGACGCGCTCCGGCAGCTGTCCACGGTGCCCCTTGGCACGCTCGTCATGATCGACAACTCCTGAGAGGGACCCCCACGTGAAGACCCACAAGTTCGGCGCGGTGGCCGTGGGTGCCGCCACCGCCGCCACGGTGTTCGTGCTCGGTTCCGCCGTCGCGGCCGCGGGCACCGACGAGCGGTCCTCGGCCTCGCTGCTGACCGTCGGCGGGGTCGTGAGCATCAGCCCCACGCCGTACGCCGAGTCCCGGGACGGCAAGCACGACTACCAGGAGCTGGCCTCGCTCGGCGTACTGCCCGGGCTCGGCGGCGGCATCCGGTCCGCACTGGTCACCGCCGAGGCCGAGGGGAACAAGGCCGAGGCGACCGTCGCGAAGCTGGACGTGCTCAAGCTCGTCACCGCGGACGCCGTGACCACCTGGTGCGACGGCGACGAGGGCGGCCTGAGCATCGTCAACGGCCGGATCCTCGGGGTGCCGTTCTCCGCCGACCAGCCGCCCACCACGCTCGACGTGTCGCCCCTGCTCAAGCTCGAGCTGAACAAGCACACCGTGGCCGACGGGGCGCTCAAGGTCGAGGGGCTGAAGATCACGGTGCTGCCGTCGGCGAAGCCGAAGGCCGAGAAGCTCGACGGCGCCGAGCTCGCCGCGGTGCCGGACCTGCTGAAGGCGTTCGGCGTCGACCTGGCCAAGGTGCCGCTGATCTCGACCGTCGGCGACCTGGTGGACGCCCTGGGCGGCGGCAGCGGCGGCGTGCTCACCGTGACGATCGGGACCGCGATCTGCTCCTTCGACGCGCCCGCGCCGGAGCAGCCCGCCGCGGACGACCACGAGGAGCACGAGGAGGCCCCCGCCGTGCCCGCCGCGCACCGCGAGGAGGCGCCCGCGCCGGTGATCGTCGAGCACAGCCTGCCCGTCACCGGCTGAGCCCCCGGCTCGGGGCCGGGACCGCGTGGGGGGCGGTCCCGGCCCCGTTCAGTGCACGTTCACCCGGTGCCCGTCAGCGCTGCTGTCGGGCCTCCCGCTTGCGGCGTTTGCCCTCGTGCATCGCCTGCACCCGGGCGACAGGGATCTCGTGCCCCTCGGCGACGACGTCCGCCGGCAGGGTCTGCGGCTCCGGCAGCAGCTCCGTCCACGTCGGACGGTCGGCGAGCAGGGCCGGGGCCGTCGCGATGGTGAAGTCGCCGGGGGACGCCGAGTCCAGCTCGGACCACTCCAGGGGGAAGGACACCGGCAGACCGGGCCGCACCCGCGGGCTGTAGGCGGCGACGACCGTCGCGCCCCCCGACCGGGTGGAGTCGACGAAGACCTTGCCCTCCCGCTCCTCCTTCACGAACGCCGTCGTCGCGATCGTCGGGTCGAGCGCGGCCGCGCGGGCGGCGAGGGCCCGGGTGGCGGCCGCGGCGTCCTCCCACCCGGTGGGCACCAGCGGGACCACGATGTGCACGCCCTTGGAGCCGCTGGTCTTCACCGCTGCGTGCAGCGCGCCGAGGGCCTCGCGCACCAGGTGCGCCACCGCGACCACCGCGTCGAAGCCCGCGCCCTCGGGCGGATCGAGGTCGAGGACGAGCTGGGTCGCGGCGTGGTCGTCCACGGTGAACAGACCCGGGTGGTACTCGACGGCCCGCTGGTTGGCGAACCACAGCAGGGTGCGCCGGTCGTCGCAGAGGGCGTAGCGGACCTCGCGGCCGGTCTGCGAGCGGATGGTGGTCGAGTCCACCCAGTCCGGGGTGTACTTCGGGAGGTTCTTCTGGACGAAGGGCTCCTGCCCGGGGCGCACCCTCGTGACGGTCAGCGGTCGTCTGGCCAGCACCGGGAGCATCCGGTCCGCGACGGCGTCGAGGTAGTCGACGAGATCGCCCTTCGTCGCCGGGTCGCCGTCGAGCACGGGGGAGTCGAGGCTCGACAGCGCCACCCCCGCCCGTTCGTGCGTGCCGCTCATGTGGGCATCATGCCCGGACTGTGCGACTGTCGGAGCGGGCGTTGAGCAGGCAGCGTCGGGGACACCGGTCCTGGGGAGGAAGACATGCACGTGCCCTGTCTCGCGTTGCTGCAGGTGAAGGCGCCGTCGGGGATCGACCCGCACGTTCTGGAGGCGACGCTGACCCGGGCGCTGAACGGCGACCCGACCCGCCCGGTCGTGGCCGAGCTGGAGTGGCTGCCCGCCTGGCGGGAGGGCCGGGGCAGGCGGCGGCGCTACGCCTACGTCGCGGTGCTCCAGGGTGCAGGCGAGGCGAGCGAGCTGGTCCGCGCGGCCCAGCGCTCGGCGAAGCGGGCGGTACGGAAGTTGTACGGGGAGAAGTGCTCCGCTCGGGCCCGCACCGCCGAGGCCGGGGAGCTGCCCACCCTCTGGTGCTCGGTCCGGGGCACCCCGCACCGGGGTCTGCTCGCCTCCCCGGCCGCCCTGTCGTCGATCCGCCGTCGGTGATCCCCGGTCGGTGATCCCCGGTCGGGGAGCGGGACGGTCGCGTCTCGACCCCCGCCCTCCCGAAGCGTGGATCACCCGGAGCGCAGCGCGGTCCTGCCGTGCGATTGACGGTTCCGCGCGCCGGGTAGGTGAGGGCATGAGCGACAAGCAGGACAAGGACCCCGAGATCGGCGACGACCTGCCGGGTGCGTTGAAGCTGGCCTACAAGCCCGTCGGGATCGTCTCCGGGATCGTCGGCGGCGCCGTGGCGAGCCAGGTCTTCGGGCTGGTCTGGAAGCAGATCTCCAAGGAGCCGCACACCCCGCAGGCGCTCTCGCGCGCCTATGGCACCCGCGAGGTGCTGCTGGCGGCCACGATCCAGGGCGCCCTCTTCGGCCTCATCCGCACGGCCGTGGACCGGTACGGGATGAAGGCCTACCACCGGTTCGTCGACAAGCCCCGCGCGGGCGGCCGCTGACCGCGCGGGGGAGTCGACGGGCGGTCAGACGACCTCGTTGAGCTTCCCGGTGGCGACGTCGAACACGAAGCCGCGCACCGAGTCCTTCCGGGGGACGAACGGGTTGGCCCGGATGCGGGCGAGGGACTGCCGGACGTCCTCGTCCGCGTCGGGGAACGCCTCGGCCGCCCAGGCGGGCCGCAGGCCGGTGTCCTCGAGGATGGACGTCTTGAACTCGTCGTCGGTGAAGGTCACCATGCCGCAGTCGGTGTGGTGGATGAGGATGATCTCCTCGGTGCCCAGCAGCCGCTGGCTGATGGCCAGCGAGCGGATCTCGTCCTCGGTGACGACGCCGCCCGCGTTGCGGATGACGTGCGCGTCCCCCTCCTGGAGGCCGAGGATGCGGTAGACGTCGAGCCGGGCGTCCATGCAGGCCACCACGGCGACCTTCCGGGCGGGCGGCAGGGGCAACGGGCCGGAGAAGGACTCGGCGTAGCGGGCGTTGTTCGCGAGCAGGTCGTCCGTGACGGACATGGGTGTCTCCTGGCATGGTCGAACGAGGTCGAACGTGGTCGAACGAGGTCCTCGAAACGGGGATGCGTGTCGGGACGGCCGCGCAGACGCGGGATCGGCCCGGGGAGGGCGCGGCGGCTACGCGGCCGGGAGACAGAACTCGTCGAACTCGCACACGCGGCGGCTCGGCCAGAAGAACTGGAGCCGCATGCGCATCACGGCATCAGTGAACCGCACTCCGCCGTTCGGCGGCAAGCGCTCGCCGCCGGCTCGCCCCTTCCCAACTGAACGAACGTTAGATCTATAGTGACGGCACCCAGCCGGGACCGGACGGAGAGGCGCCGCGATGAAGCCGCGTGTAGGGGCCACCCTGGCCAGCACCACCGACCAGACCACGGTGATCGTGGTGCGGTGGGGAGCCGAGGATCTGGACGTGACCTGCGGCGGGGCGCCGATGGTGGACGCCAAGGGGCCCGAGGCCGGGACGTCTCACCCCGCCGATCCCGCGCAGCAGGCGGGCACGGTGATGGGCAAGCGGTACGCCTCGGAGGAGCACGGGGTGGAGCTGCTCTGCACGAAGCCGGGCAGCGGGACGCTCGCGATCGGCGGCGTCCCGGTGCCCCTCAAGGACGCCAAGCCGCTCCCGGCCTCCGACTGAGCGGAGGCACCCGTGAACATCACCGTGCTGCTGGACATGGCCGCCGACGGGTTCGGCGACCGGGTCGTCGTCGGGACCCGGGAGGCGGGCCTGACGGCGCAGGCGCTGCGTGCCAGGGCGGGTGCGGGGGCCGCGCTGGTCGAGGCCGAGGGCGCGGAGGCGATCCTCCACCTCGCGGTGAACGGCCCCGCGTTCCCCGTCGCGCTGTTCGCCGCGGGCCTCGCGGGTGTGCCGCTGGTCCCGGTGAACTACCGGCTGGGCGCCGAGCAGCTCGACCACCTCCTCGGCAACCACCCGCGGGCGCTGGTCGTGGCGGACGAGGGGCAGCGGGCGGCGATCGAGCGCGCGGGCCTGACCGCACGCACCCCGGAGGAGTTCCTGCAGCAGACGCGGACGCCCGCCTCCCACGCGGTCGAGGCGGGCGAGGTCGACCCCGACTCGGCCGCGGTCGTCATCTACACCAGCGGCACCACGAGCGCGCCGAAGGGCGTGGTCCTGACGCACGCCAACCTCGTGTCCTACGTGCTCGGCACGGTCGAGTACGGCGCCGCCGCCGAGGACGATGCGGCGCTGATGAGCGTGCCGCCCTACCACATCGCGGCGGTCTCCAACGCGCTCACGAACCTCTACGCGGGCCGCCGGGTGATCGTCCTGGAGGCGTTCACGCCGCGGGACTGGGTCGAGACGGTGCGGGACCAGGGCGTCACGAACGCGATGGTCGTCCCCACCATGCTCGCCCGGATCATGGACGAGCCGGGACTCGACCGGTCCGTACCCTCGCTGCGGTCGTTGGCCTACGGCGGCGCCGCCATGCCGCGGCGGGTCGTCGAGCAGGCGCTGCGCGAGTGGCCCACGGTCGACTTCGTGAACGCCTACGGCCTCACCGAGACCAGCTCGACGATCACCGTGCTCGGCCCGGAGGACCACCGCGCCGGGGGTGAGCGGCTGTCCTCGGCGGGCCGGGCGGTGCCGGGCGTCGAGATCCAGGTCCGGTCGGACGACGGCACCCCGCTGCCCGCGGGCACCTCGGGCCACGTCTGGGTCCGCGGGGAGCAGGTGTCCGCGGCGTACGCGGGCGGCGGGTCCGGTTCCTCGCTCGACGCCGACGGCTGGTTCCACACCCGCGACCGCGGCAGGCTGGACCCCGAGGGCTACCTGTTCCTCGAGGGCCGGGTGGACGACACGATCATCCGCGGCGCGGAGAACATCGCCCCGGCCGAGATCGAGGACGTCCTGCTGCGCCACCCGGACGTGGCGGACGCCGTCGTCGTCGGCGTGCCGGACGAGGAGTGGGGCCAGCGGATCGAGGCGGTCGTGGTGCCGCGGCGCGGCGTCGACCTGGACGCGGAGGCGCTGGAGGCCCTGCGGGCCACCGTCCGCGGGTCGCTGCGCGGCGCGAAGACCCCCGACCGGATCGTCGCCTGGGCCGAGCTGCCGCGCACCCCGACGGGCAAGCTGGTGCGCCGGGACGTGGTCGCCGGGCTCGCCCGGTGACCGGGACCCGGGCGCTACGGCTGGCCGGGGCGCAGGGCGACGAAGAGGGCGTCGGCCTCCGCGCACAGCACGTCACCGGCGTGGATCGTGCCCCGCAGGTACCGCTTGCGGCCCTCCTCGCGGTCGAACCACCCGCGCACCTGCAGCTCCCGGTCGATCGGCGTGATCGAGCGGTAGTCCACGCGCAGGTAGGCCGTGCGGGCCGGGACGCGGTCGCCCGTGTTGGCGAGCCTGCCGAGCAGGTCGTCGAACATCAGCGGCAGGGCCCCACCGTGCACCGCGCCGTTGGCGCCCAGGTAGAAGCGCCCGAAGCGCACGTGGCCGCGGGAGGTCAGCGTGTCCTCGTGGGTGAGGACCAGCGGCGGGATCAGGGCCTGGCCGCGGCCCGGCAGGTGGCGCAGGTGTCCGGCGAGCTGCTTCCGCTCGTCGACCTCGTACTCGCCCAGGCGGTCCGCCACGCCGCGCAGCGCCTCGGTCATCTCCGCCACCACCTCGGCGGGCGGGGCGGCGGCGGTGAGCCGGTCCTGCAGCTCACGCATGGTCTCGACCATGGTCAGGAAGCCCGCCGGCACCTCGGGCGGTGCGGCGTCCCGGTCCGCCCACAACAGGCTGAGACCGGACTGCGCGTCGAGATCGGTGTCGGGAGTACTCACCGGTCGGTTCTACCCCGCCCGCCCCGACACCACGACATCCGGCCCGGACACGTCACAGTGCAGTCGGCCGCCGACCGAGACGACGCCGGCCGAGACGACGCCGACCGAACCGAGGGGGACGACGGGTGAGCGAGCCGAACGACGTGGTGCTGGTCGAGGACCGGGGTGCGGTGCGGATCCTCACGATGAACCGGCCCGCGGCCCGCAACGCGTTGAGCGGGGACCTGATCGTCGCGCTGTACGCCGCGTTGGTCGCGGCGGACGCGGCCGAGCCGGTGCGCGCCGTCGTGCTGACCGGGGCGGACCCGGCCTTCTGCGCGGGGGTCGACCTCAAGCAGGCCGCGGCCGAGGGCGAGGCCTACTTCCGCCGACACCGCGACAGCCCGGTGATCGAGCAGACCGGTCTGATGCGCACGCCGATCGTCGGCGCCGTCAACGGCGCCGCGTTCACCGGCGGCCTCGAGCTGGCGCTGGGCTGCGACTTCCTGGTCGCCTCCGAGCGGGCCGTGTTCGCCGACACCCACACCCGGGTCGGCGTGCGGCCCGGCGGCGGGATGACGGCGCGGCTGCCGTCCCTGGTGGGGATGGGCCGGGCCCGGCGGATGTCGCTGACCGGTGAGGTGCTCGACGCCGCCGAGGCCGCCCGGATCGGCCTGGTCACCGAGGTCGTGGCCCACGGGCGGTTGCTCGACCGGGCCGTCGAGCTGGCCACCGCGGCCGCCGAGCCGCCCGCGGACGTCGTGGCGGACGTCAAGCGGATGTACGTCGAGGGCTCGGGGGCGCCGGTGCTCGCGGCGCTCGCGACCGAGACCGCGATCGCCCGCTCCGGGCGGACGGACATCGCCGCGCTCGACGAGCGGCGCCGGGCCGTGATGGCGCGCAACCGCGCTCAGCTCTGACTCACTTCTCCGGGACCAGGCAGAAGGGGTGGCCCGCGGGGTCGAGGAAGACCCGCCAGCCTGCGTCCGGCTGGATGTGGTGCTTGCGGGCACCCAGACCCAGGACGAAGGCCTCGCCCTCGTCGAGGTCGGCGACCGCGAAGTCCAGGTGCACCTGCTGCGGGTGCTCGTCCCCGGGCCAGACGGGCGGGACGTGGCCGCGGGAGAGCTGGCACGCGATCGTGGCCGCCCCACCGGCGTCCAGCTCGACCCAGTCCGGCGGGTCCGCCTCCCCGGCCTCCGCATCGTCGTCCGGTCGGATCGGCCAGCCCGTCAGAGCGGAGTAGAAGCGGGCCAGGCCCACCGGATCGCGCGTGTCCAGGGCGGTGACGCTGAGGCGGACGACCATGCGCCGGACCCTACCGCTCGCCCCCGCCGATCTCGGCGATTTCGGAGGGTGACGGAACGGCGACGGAATGTCCGAGAATGCGAGCGGAATCGCTCCTGGAATCCGTCGCATAACCGGTTACCGGTTGGTTAACCTTCTCCGCGGCCGCTGAACGTCAGCGGCCCGGGGCCTACGGTCCGTATCCGGGGACAGGGCCCTGACGGCGGTGAAGAGGCGGGCACGATGAACACCGGTGACACCGCGTGGCTGCTCGCGTGCGCCGCGCTGGTCATGCTGATGACTCCGGGGCTCGCGTTCTTCTACGCCGGAATGGTGCGGGCGAAGAGCGTCCTGACCATGCTGATGATGAACGTGATCTGCCTGGTGGTGGTGGGTCTCGTCTGGGCGGTCGTCGGGTTCGACCTGGCGTTCGGCAGCGACGGGTTCCACGGGCTGATCGGCGGGGTGTCGGCCCCGGGCGCGCACTGGTCGGTGGGCGCGCTCGCGGGGTCGGGGGAGCACACCGTGCCGCTGCTCGCGTTCGCCATGTTCCAGCTGATGTTCGCGGTGATCACCCCGGCGCTGATCTCCGGCGCCGTCGCCGAGCGCACCCGGTTCTGGCCGTGGCTGGTGTTCGTCGCGCTCTGGAGCGTGCTGGTCTACGCACCGGTCGCGCACTGGGTCTTCGCCGTCGACGGCTTCGTCGCACCGGACGCGATCGGCGGCTGGATCGCGAACCGGCTGCACGCCCTGGACTTCGCGGGCGGCACCGCCGTCCACATGAACGCCGGCGCCGCCGCGCTCGCCCTCGCGATCGTGCTCGGGCGGCGCACCGGCTGGCCGGAGGCCATCGCACGCCCGCACAACCTCCCGTTCACCGTGCTCGGCGCCGCGCTGCTGTGGTTCGGCTGGTACGGGTTCAACGCCGGGTCGGCGTTGTCGGCCAACGGGCTGGCGGCCATGGCGTTCGCCAACACCACGGTCGCGACGTGCGCGGCCGTGCTGGCCTGGCTGGTCGTCGAGCAGCTGCGGACCGGCAGCCCCACCACGCTGGGCGCGGCCTCCGGGGCCGTCGCGGGGCTGGTGGCCATCACCCCGGCCTGCGGGTACGTCGGGCTGTGGGGCGCGATCGCGATCGGGGTCGCCGCGGGGGTGATCTGCCCGCTCGCCTGCGCGCTGAAGTGGCGGCTGCGGCTGGACGACTCGCTGGACGTCGTGGCCATCCACCTCGTCGGCGGGCTGGTCGGCACGCTCCTGGTGGGGGTGTTCGCCACCAGCGCCGTCAACCCGGGGATCCCGTCCGAGGGGCTGCTCTACGGCGGCGGCTGGACCCAGCTGGGCAGGCAGGCCGTCGCGGCGGGCGTCGTCGCCTGCTACTCGTTCGTCGTGACACTCGTGCTCGGCTACCTGATCCGGGCGACCATCGGCTTCCGCGCGGGCCGGGAGGCCGAGCACGGCGGCCTGGACCTGTCCGAGCACGCCGAGACGGGCTACGACATCACGGCGGGCCGCGGCGGGACCGGGCCGGAGACGACCCCGCCCGCGGGCCTGCCGATGCCGCGCCGGGCACCCGAGTACCTCGACCGGCGTAGCGTCCCGGTGCCCCGGAACGAGCACCCGTAGGAGCGGGCCGGGATCAGCCGTCCGATCGTCGGCCCTAGAGTGGCGCCGGGGATCGGCGAGGCGGGGGGACGATGGCGGACGTGATCGGCGGGGCACCCCTGCTGCATGCACCCGGTACACCCGCCACCGGGCTCACGGCGGCCGAGGTCGCGGAGCGGGTGGCCGCGGGCCGCACGAACGCCGTCGACACCCGGACCAGCCGCAGCACCCTCGCGATCGTCCGGTCCAACGTGCTCACGCCCTTCAACGGGCTGCTGTTCGTGTTGTTCCTGGTCATCGTGGCCACCGGGCGCTGGCAGAACGGCCTGTTCGGGCTGGTCATCGTGGCGAACACGGCCATCGGGGTGATCCAGGAGGTGCGCGCCAAGCGCACCCTGGACAAGCTCGCCGTGCTCAACGCGCCGCACGCCCGCGTGGTCCGGGACGGGGCCCTGTCCGAGATCGACGTCGCGGACGTCGTGGCGGACGAGGTGATGGAGCTGCGCTCCGGCGACCAGGTGGCCGCGGACGGCGTGGTGACGACGTCCGCGGGGCTGGAGGTCGACGAGTCCCTGCTGACCGGGGAGTCGGACCCGATCCACAAGGAACCGGGGGACGAGGTCCGCTCCGGCTCCATCGTCGTCGCGGGCCGGGGGCGGTTCCGGGCCACCGCGATCGGCGCGGACGCCTACGCCACCCGGCTCACCGCCGAGGCGAAGAAGTTCACCAAGGTCGGGTCCGAGCTGGTCGGCGGCACCAACACGCTCCTGCGCTACATCTCGCTGATGATGCTGGTGGTGGCCCCGCTGCTGGTGTGGAGCCAGTTCCGCACCCCGGACACCCACCAGTGGCAGGACGCGGTCACCGGCACCGTCGCCGCGCTGGTCGGGATGGTGCCCGAGGGGCTGGTCCTGCTGACCAGCCTCGCGTTCATGCTCGGCGCGGTCACCCTGGCCCGGCGCCAGACCCTGGTGCAGGAGCTGCCCGCGGTGGAGGGTCTCGCGCGGGTGGACGTGGTGTGCCTGGACAAGACGGGCACGCTGACCCACGGCGACATCGTGTTCGACCGGCTCGTGATGCCCGCCGGTGCGGACGCGCTGGACGACGCGGAGGTCCGCGAGGCGCTCGTGCTCAGCGCGTCCGGGCCGGACTCGAACGCCACCGCGCAGGCCCTGGGCTCGGTCTTCTCCGGCGGCGCCTGGGAACGCACCGGCGGGGTGCCGTTCTCCTCGGCCCGCAAGTGGTCGGCGGTCGTCGCGGGGGAGCACGGCACCTGGGTGCTGGGTGCGCCCGAGATGGTGTTCCCGGGTCCGGCCGCCGACCCGCTGCTGGTCCAGGCCGGGGAGATCGCCGGGGAGGGCCGCCGGGTGCTGGTGCTGGCCTCGTGCGAGGCCTGCCCGGTCGAGGACTGCCTGCCCGAGGACCTGGAGCCCCGCGCGCTCGTCGTGCTGGCCGAGCGGGTCCGCGAGGACGCCGCGGACACCTTGGCCTACTTCGCCGAGCAGGGGGTGTCCCTGCGGGTCATCTCCGGGGACAACCCGCGCACGGTCGGCGCGGTGGCCACCGCCGTCGGGCTGCCGGGGATCACCCACGCCCACGAGGCCGTCGACGCCCGGACGCTGCCGGAGGACCCCGACGAGCTCGGCGCGGTCCTCGAGGAGAAGGTCGTCTTCGGTCGGGTCACCCCGCAGCAGAAGCGCGCGATCGTGGGGGCGCTGCAGCAGCGCGGCCACGTCGTCGCCATGACCGGCGACGGGGTGAACGACGCGATGGCGCTCAAGGACGCGGACATCGGCGTCGCGATGGGCAACGGCGCCGCCGCGACCCGGGCGGTGGCCCAGCTCGTGCTGCTCGACGGCAAGTTCGCCCACCTGCCGGACGTCGTGGCCGAGGGCCGTCGGGTGATCGCGAACATCGAGCGGGCCGCGAACCTGTTCCTGGTCAAGAACGTGTACTCGCTGCTCGTCGCGCTCGTCGTGATCTTCACGGCCGCGGCGTACCCGCTCGCGCCGATCCAGCTCTCGCTGATCTCGGCGCTCACGATCGGCATCCCGGGCTTCGTACTGGCGCTGGCCCCGAACCGCCGCCGCTACGTCCCCGGCTTCCTGCGTCGCGTGCTGCGGCTCGCGATCCCGGTCGGGGTCCTGATCGGCGCCGCCGCCTACGCGGGCGACCGGACCATCCGGTGGCTGCAGCCCGCGGGCGGGCTGACCGCGAGCCAGACCGTCGCGACGATCACGGTCCTCACCGCGTCGCTGTGGGCGCTGACGCTGTTCGCGCGGCCCTTCAACGCCTGGAAGCTCGCGCTGGTCGGCGGGCTCGCGGGGGTCGCCGCGATCATCCTGGCGGTCCCCGCGCTCGGTGGGGGGATCTTCCTGCTCGACGTGACCCTCGAACGGCTCGGTGTCGCGCTCGCGCTGGGGCTGGCGGCCGGTGTGCTGATCGAGGTCGTGGGGCGCGTGATGCGCCGCCGGGAGACCGCGTAGCGCCGTCCGCCCACCGGACCCCGCCACGCGGACGTGACCACTCTCACGTCAGGTGATCCTCACCTTCGGAAGGGCTCGGCGGCGCCCGACCACGGCGGGACGATGCCGCGCTCGGCCGCGGGGCGGCACCCGGTGGCCGCCCCGGAGGGCGCCGCGCGGATCGCGCGGTCTCGGGTCCGCACCGGGGGTCACGCAGCGCTTTCGGCGCCGCGCCTCGACGCCTTTCCCACACCGGCCCGCGGCGCTCTCGGCGCCATTCCCTGGCCCCGATGTCGACCACTCACCTGGGACATCCTGGAATTCTCGGTCCACTCCGGATTGTCTGAGGGGTCGACCGAGAGCTCTCAGCTGCGGGTGATTGCGCATTCTCCGCCGCAATGCGGATGCTGCGGTTCGGCGGTGTCCGAGGAGGGTTGCCCGACTGTGTCACAGCACACGTCGTCGCAGGTGAGGCACGTACGGTGGCGGGTCGACCACACGCAGGGAGAATGTCCGAATTGACGCCACGTAGGTGATCCATTGCCCAGCGTCGCCATTGCGGGCGGTCCGGGTCGGAGCGCGGAATCGTTCGCGCGCGCGCCCGCGGCAGCTGTGTTTGAATCCGCAAGGGGCGGCCGGATCCGCGGGCGCCGCCATTCGTCTGGAGGCGATGTGATCGGCGGACGGCCGGTGCCGGAGGGTGACAGCGGGTGACGGGGCAGCAGGAGAGCGTTCGCTCGCCGGGCCGGGCGGCGGCGGCGCCGTCATCGTCGTCGTCGTCGGAGGAGACGGTGCCGCGCATCGGCGAACGACTGCACGTCCTGGCGGCGGGGGCGGAGCGGGTCGTCGAGGTCGTGGCGCGGACGCGGGCGCTGCGCCCCACCGAGGTGCACGCCCTGGTCGCCATCGCCGGCGCGGAGCGCATGGGGGCGCCCGCGACACCGGGCGACCTCGCGCAGACCCTGCGGCTGACCACGGGGGCGATCACGGGTCTGGTCGACCGGCTGGTGCGCTCCGGGCACGTGCAGCGCGAGCCCGACGCGGCGGACCGGCGGCGGGTCCGGCTGCTGTGTGAGGAGTCGGGGCACGCGGTGGCGGGAGAGCTGTTGCGCACGCTCGCGGACCGGGCCAGCGCGGTCCTGCTGGGGTTGTCGGTGGAGGAGCGCCACGTCGTGGACCGGTTCCTCGCCGAGGTCGGGTTCTCGACGTCCGCCTTCCTGCACGCGCAGGACAGTAGGGTCCGCTGAGGACCCGGTCCGACTGATCCGACGGAGGACGCATGCCCCGCACGCCGCTCACGATCGACGCCCCCGACGGCGCCTGCTCGGCCACCCTGCACACCCCCGACGGCGCGGGGCCCTGGCCGGGCGTGGTGATGTTCGTGGACGCGGGCGGGGTGCGGGACACCTTCCTGGCGATGGCGGACCACCTCGCGAGCCTCGGGTACGCGGTGCTGCTGCCGGACGTCTACTACCGGCACGGCGGCTTCGCGCCCTTCGACATGGACACCGTCTTCGCCGACCCCGAGGAGCGGGCCCGGTTGATGGGCATGGTCAAGAGCCTGACCTCGGACTTCGTCGCCGCGGACGCCGCCGCCTACGCACAGGCGCTGCTCGCGCGGCCCGAGGTGGCCGGGCCAGCGGTCGGCACCACCGGGTACTGCATGGGCGGCAAGGCCTCGCTCACCGCGGCCGGTGCGCTCGGGGCGACGGTCGGGGCGGCGGCGTCCTTCCACGGCGGCGGGCTCGCGGTCGCGGACGACCCCGGCAGCCCGCACCACCGGGCCGGCGGCATCGCCGCCGCGGTCTACGTGGCCGGCGCGAAGGACGACGGTTCCTTCGGCCCCGAGCAGTTCGCGCTGCTCGACGAGACGCTGACGGACGCGGGCGTCCGGCACACGATCGAGACCTACCCCGCCGCGCACGGCTTCGCGGTCCCGGACAACCCCACGCACGACCAGGAGTCCGAGGACCGGCACTGGGCGGCCCTGGTCGACCTGTACCGCGCCGCCCTCTAACCCGTGAGTGGCGGCCGGGGGTCGGCAGGAGCGGAGCGACGGGGCGGGTGAACGGAGTCGCTCTGGCGACCATCGCCACTCACGACGGGATCAGCGCAGGTCGGCGGCGGGGAAGGGGCGGCGGTCGTCGAGCCGCAGGGACAGCGCCCCCGCCGCCCGCCAGGCGCGGGCGGTCAGGTCCCGGTCCTCCTCGGTGACGAGGTTGCCCATGACCCGCAGTGCGACGCGCATCAACCCGGTCCACCGCATCCCGACCGGGCCCGCGGCCCGAAGCAGGTTCGGGACGGTGAGCAGGCCCGCCAGCCGCCGCGCGATCGAGAACGCGCTGCCGTAGTGCCCGCGCAGGGTGGCGGGCCACGCGCGGGCGAGGTCCTTCTCGGCGACCGCCAGCTCGGCGACCAGCCGCCCGGTCTCCAGGCCGTAGTCGATGCCCTCGCCGTTGAGCGGGTTGACGCAGCCCGCCGCGTCGCCGATCAGCGCCCAGTTCGGCCCGGCGACCCCGGACACGGCCCCACCCATCGGGAGCAGCGCGGACCGCACCAGCCGGACGTCGCCGTCGAGCCCCCAGTCCTCGCGGCGCAGGTTCGTGTAGTGCTGGATCAACGCCCGGAGCTGCACGTTCGCGGGTCGCTTCTCGGTGGCCAGCGTGCCGACGCCGATGTTCACCTCGCCGGTGTGCAGCGGGAAGACCCAGCCGTAGCCCGCCAGGACCTCGTTCGCGGTGCCCCGCAGCTCCAGGTGCGAGGAGATCCACGGGTCGTCGTGGCGGGCGGAGCGGATGTACCCGCGGGCCGCCACGCCGTACGCGGTGTCCTGGTGCCACTCCCGACCCAGCACCCGGCCCAGGGTCGAGCGCACCCCGTCGGCGACCACCACGCGCTGGCAGGCCACGGTCTGGCCGTCCGCGAACGTCACGCCGGAGATCCGCTCCCCGTCGCGCTCGACGTCCACGGCCTTGCCGACGACGCCGACCGCGCCCGCCTCGAGGGCGACCGCCCGGATGCGGGAGTCGAGCTCGGTGCGCGCGACCGCGCTGCCCTCCGACGGCAGTGACCCGCCCGGCCACAGGAGCTCCAGCGTGCGGCCGAACCCGGCGGCCCGCAGGCCGCGGTTGGCGCCGTGCCCGCGCACCCACGGACCGAGGCCCAGCCGGTCGAGCTCGGCGATCGCGCGCGGGGTCAGACCGTCGCCGCAGGTCTTGTCCCGGGGGAACGCCGCGGCGTCCGCGAGGACGGTGTCGATGCCCTGGCGGGCGGCCCAGGCGGCGGCCGCCGACCCGGCCGGGCCCGCGCCGATCACGAGCAGGTCGGTGGAGCCCGGGAGCGTCATGCCTCCAGTGTGACTCGTCGCGCGAGGAGCGCGCGCAGGGCCCGGACGCCGAGCAGCGGGCCCGGCAGCAGGGCCACCGCCGCCAGCCGCCAGTCGGTGAGCGCCGCCGCGGCGGCGACCGTCGGGATGGCCGCGCTGGTGAGCAGGAAGCCCAGCGCGGTCTGGGCCGTCAGCGCGGTGCCGACGTAGCGGCGGTCCACGACGTCCGACAGCGCGGCGGTGAACAGGGCGGAGTCCGCGATCACGGCGGCCCCCCAGACCAGCACGAACCCGACGACGGCCGCGGGCGTCCCGTCCGCCACCACCGGCGCCAGCAGACAGCAGGTCCCGGACACGGCGAGGGCCCCGAGGGCGACCGGCACCGGCCCGACCCGGTCGGCCGCGCGGCCTGCGACCACGCAGCCCGCCGCGCCGGCGACCCCGGCCGCGGCGAAGGCGACGAGGTGCGCGGACTCCGCCGGGACCGTCGTCGCGGCGGCGAGGTAGGTCGGCAGCCAGGTCCAGAAGGCGTAGAGCTCCCACATGTGTCCGAGGTAGCCGAACACGACCAGCCGGGCGGTGCGGTCGCGCAGCAGCGCGAGGGCGTACCGCGGGTTCGGCGGGGGCGAGGGGGCGTGGCCCGGCCCCGGCCGGACCGCGACCGCGGCGATCACCGCCGCCAGGACTCCGGCGGCCGCGGCACCCAGCAGCACCCCGCGCCACGGGAGGGCGAGGCCGCGGAGGAGGTGGGGGAGGGCCGAGCCGAGCGTCAGGGCGGCGAGGAGCAGGCCGAGGTCCCGCCCCCGGGTGTAGGGGCCCGACCAGGACGTCGTCAGCTTCATGCCGACCGGGTAGACGCCGGCGAGGAACAGCCCGGTCAGGCCGCGGAGCACCAGCGCGGGTCCCGCGGAGTCGACGAGGGTGAGCAGCGCGGTGCAGGCCGCGGCGCCCAGGGCCGAGCAGGCCACCAGGCGGTGGGGCGGGAGACGGTCGGCCAGGGTGAGCACGGCCGACCCGACGGCCCCCGCCACGAACCCCAGCTGCACCGCGACCGTCAGCAGGACCGCGCCGACGGCCCATTCCCGCTGGAGCGCGGGCGCCACCGCCGAGGCGGAGAACCACACGGCCAGGCCCAGCACCTGGACGAGCGCGATCGCCGCCCGGGGGCGGAGGTGCGCCGCGTCCCGATGCCGCCCTACGGAAGCGGAGAGTAGCGCCTCGGTGACGCTGGGTATGAGGCTAGGTGTGCCGCAGCTGGGCGGAGGTCCAGACGAAGATCCCGACGCAGCCCAGCGCGACGACCGCGAACACGATCGCGGGGACCAACGCCCCGTCCAGGATGAACACCACCACGACCAGCACGCAGAGCAGGAAGGCGAGCACCGAGATCCCCCGGTGCAGCTTCAAGGCGCTCTGCCCGTCGTGCGAGCCGGAGCCGGAGGTGGGGCCGCCGAAGCCCCACACCCGCCGACCCCGGACCTCGGTAGCCCTGGTCCGGGCCTCGCGCGGGTCGTCACCGGAGACGGTCATGGGACTCCTCACCTCGTCGGCTGGGAGTCCCATGGTTCCGTGTCGGTCAGCGTCCGTCCACAGCAGTCACCCGAGGATGACGTTGGTCGCGAAGGTCCGGTCCGGGTCGACGGTCGCCGCGATCGTCCGCAGCCGGGCGCGGTCGGCCGCCGACCACAGGCTGCCGACGCGGTCGGGGGAGGCCTGGCCCAGGAAGTTGACCAGCCCGCCCGCGGCGGCCCAGGGGCGCAGCGCCTCGACCAGCGCCGCACTCGCGGCGGGGACGAGATGGGGCTGCGGGCCCGCGAGGACGCCCACGGTGAACACCCCGAACGCGGCGTCGCGGCCGGAGACCGCGTTCGGCACCTCGGGACGGCGGGCGATCGCCCCACCCAGCAGCCGGATCTCGATCATCGCCAGGGGCGAGTCGACCGCGTGCGCGAGCACCGTGTCCGTGGTCTCGGCGGTGAGCTCGGCGAGTGCGCAGCCCCGGTCCCAGCCCGGCATCGGGTCGGTCGGGTCCATGTGGACGGCGTCGATCGCCGCGTACGGCAGGTCGGTGACCGTGTCCATCAGCGGCTCGGCGACGGCGCGCATCGGGGCGAGCAGGTCGGCACCGCCCGCGCCGAGGTGGGTGAACCGCAGCGCGACCACCGAACGGCCGCGCAGCGGCTCCGGGAGCCGCGGGTCCGGCGGCAGGTTCAGCAGCGCGACCGAGGTTGTCGTCTCCTCGGGCAGCGTCGGCGCCCACGCACGCCAGGCGTGCAGCACGGCGCCCGCGGTCTCGCCCGGGAAGATCACGGCGCCGCCGAAGAACCCGGCGACCGGGACCAGGTCGAACTCCAGCTCGGTGACGATCCCGAAGTTGCCCTTGCCGCCGCGGACCGCCCAGAACAGGTCGCCGTCCTCGCCGGTGGCGTTCTCGTCGATGTCGCGGACCCGGCCGTCGGCCGTGACGATCGTGAACCGGCGCACGTGGTCGGCGGCGAACCCGTAGCGGCGCGCCATCGGGCCCAGCCCGCCGCCGGTCGTGTAGCCGACCACCCCGACGTGCGAGGACGAGCCGTTCAGCGGGGCCAGCCCGTGCGGCGCGGCGGCCTCGATCACCGCGTTCCACCGCACACCCGCCCCGACGGTCGCACGCCGGTTGAGCGGGTCGATCGAGACCCGGTCCATCCGACGGGTGCTGACCAGCACGGTGTCGAACAGCTCCTCGGTCAGCCCGTGGCCGGTGGCCTGCACGGCGACCCGCCTGCCGGTCGCGCGGGCGTACCGCACGGCGGCGGCGACGTCCGCGCTGCTCGTGGCGCCGACGACGAGCGCGGCGGCGGGGCGGTGCGCGACGTTGAAGCCGGCGACCTCCTCGGCGTACCCGGCGTCGCCGGGCGCGAAGACGGGTCCCTGCACCGCGAGGAGCAGGCTGTCGGTGGGGTACACGGCGGTCATGGGTCTCTCCCTGGTCCGGGGCCGCGGGGGCGGCCGTTCGCTGGGAGAAGCGTCCCGCCGGGGGCGGGTCGCGGACGACCGCGCCACCGGGTGAGTGGGGGTGTGGCCAGCCTCCCGAGCGCCGGTCGTGGTGACGCTGGGGGGCGCTGGGGCGGGGGCGGGGGCCGTGACGCTTGGGACGCCCAAGCGTCGCTGAGTGGTGCTTGGGACGCCCAAGTGTCACCGGGTCGCCGGGCGCCGCTGATGCTTGGGACGCCCAAGCGTCGCTCAGCGGTGCTTGGGCGTCCCACGCGTCAGGCCCACGCATCAGGGCCCCGCGTCACGGCCCCGCAGGCCCACGCGTCAGCTCGGGAGTAGGACCTCGACCAGGCCGCGGGCCCACTCCGGGGTGCCGGGGGTCTCGGTGAAGATCGCGCGGTAGTAGATCGCGCCCAGCAGCACCTCGGCCGCCCGCGCGACGGTCGGGGGCCTGCCGCCCCGCGCCCGCTCGCGGTCGAGGAGCGCGGCGAGCTGTTCCTCCCGGTCCCCGCGGCACGCGCAGGCACCGCTCTCGCCTGCGCCGACCGCGGCGCGCATGAGCATCAGCACGTCCGGGTCGGAGACGTCCGTCGCCACGTCCGCCGCCCAGCGCTCCAGGTCCGCGCGCAGCGACCCGGTGTCCGGCACCACGACCTCTCCGGTGAACCTGCTGGTCGCGACGTCCGCGAGCAGGTCCCCGACCGACCCCCACCGCCGGTAGAGGGTGGTCGGGTGCACGCCGGCGCGCGCGGCGACGACCGGGAGGGTCAGGTCCGCCTGTTCGGCGAGCAGCTCCGCGACGGCCCGGTGCACCGCGGCCCGCTTCTGCGCCGACCGGCCGCCGGGGCGTGTTCCCTGCTGTGTTCCCGCCGGTGCGCTCATGAGACGAGTATGGCACTAACGCAACGATCATTGCGAGCGTGGTAGCGTCCTCTCCGTTAACGCACGGATCATTGCGAATGGGACAGCCATGACTACAGCTATGACGTCTCCGTCCTCGGAGATCCGCTCCCGCGCTCTGTTCTTCACGGCGGTGGGCGCCATCGTGATGCTCTTCCTGGCGGCGTCCAGCGCGCCCTCCCCGCTGTACGTGGTCTACCAGCAGATGTGGCACTTCACGCCGACCGTGCTGACGGTCGTGTTCGCGATCTACGTGGCGGGCCTGCTCGGCTCGCTGCTGGTGGTGGGCGGGTTGTCCGACCACGTCGGGCGGCGGCCGGTCCTGTTCGGCGCGATCCTGCTGGAGAGCGTCGCGCTGGTGCTGTTCCTGCTGGCGGGAGACGTGGTGGTGCTGTCCACGGCCCGGTTCCTGCAGGGCATCGCCACGGGGGCCGCGATCTCCACGCTCGGCGCCGCCCTGGTGGACTTCGAGGCGCCGCACGCCCGCGGCCGGGCCGGGGTCGTCAACTCGGTGGCCCCCACGGCGGGCCTCGCGCTGGGGGCGCTCGGCACCGGGGCCCTCGTGCAGTTCGGGCCGTCGCCCACCCGGTTCGTCTACGCGCTGCTGCTGGCCGGGATGGGCGTGGCCGCGATCCTCGTCGCGCTGATGCCCGAGACGTCCGAGCGGCGGCCGGGGGCGGTGGCGTCGCTGCGGCCGGTGGTCGGCGTGCCCGCCCGGCTGCGCGCGGACGTCGCGCCGGTGATCCCGGTGATGCTCGCCAGCTGGATGCTCGGTGGCCTGTACCTCTCGCTCGGCCCGTCGCTGGCCGCGCAGATCTTCGGGATGTCCAGCCACCTGATCGGCGGCGTGGTCGTGACGTTGCTGTGCGGTACCGGCGCGGTGACCGCGTTCGTGCTGCGGCGGACGTCCGCGGTGCGGCTGCTCGGCCCGGCGGCGGCGCTGCTGGGCGGCGGCACGCTCGTGACGCTGGTCGGGATCTGGAGCGGGCAGGTCGCGCTCGGCGTGCTCGGGACGCTCGTCGCGGGCGTCGGGTTCGGGGCGGCGGCGCTCGCGACCTTCGGCACGTTCGCCCGCATCGCCGCGCCCCACGAGCGGGGCGCCCTGTTCGCCGTCGCGTTCGTGCTGTCCTACCTGGCCTTCTCGCTCCCCGCGGTGGCGGCGGGGTTCGCGAGCACGGCCTTCGGGCTGCGGATCACAGCCGAGGTCTACGCGGTGGTGATCGTGGCGGTCACCGCCCTCGCCCTGGTCCTGCGCACGGTCCAGTCCCGCCGCACAGCCCCGGCCTCCGCCTGAAGACCCTCCCGACGAACGGCGCGTCGGCTCACACCTCGTGAGCCGACGCGCCGTTCGTGCGTCGGTGGAGTGCGTCGGTGGCAGTGCGTCAGTGGCAGTGCTTCGCCGCCGTCGGGGGGACGTCGAGGGCGGGGTTGCGGTCGAAGAAGCCCGCGGGCTTGAGGACGAAACCGGTGTAGTCCACCGGCATGACCGGCCAGTCCTCCGGGCGCGGGAAGTGGGTCAGGCCGAACGTGTGCCAGACGACGATGTCCTCCCCGTCGACCGAACGGTCCGCCTGCACCCACGCGGGCAGCCCCGCCCCGCCGGGGTTCTGGTTCACCAGGTCACCGGCCGGATAGCGCTGATCCGGCGTGTACTGCGTGACCCACAGCGCCTTCGTCGCGAAGGCCGCCCGGCCCGCGATCGAGGAGTCGGCGTCGGCGAGCAGGGTCGGCTGGCCCGTCGGGTGCAGCACGTACCCGACCTCCTGACCCAGCGCGTTCGTCTTCTCCGGGTTGACGATGTGCCAGACGCGCGCGCGGGCGGCGTCGGCGTCCCGCTGGGCGTCGGACTCCCGGCTCAGGCGGGTGACGGAGCGGCGGAAGGCGTTGCCGTACCGGTTCCCCTCGCCCATCGGGACCCGTCGCGCCTCGACCTCCTCGACGGCGTTGCGCGGGCCGTCGACCGTCATGTCCAGCCGCGCGGAGAACAGGTGCTGGTGAAACGGCGCCCCGAGGCCCGGTGCGATCTCCGTGGCGTACTCGCCGGGCGTGCCGCTGGTGAACACGATGCCGGTGGCCTTGCACTCGAGCTCGATCGTGCCGTCGAGGTAGAGGTACCAGTAGAAGCCGTAGTCGTAGTTGCCGATCGGGGTGAAGAAGCTGATCACGAGCCTGCGCTGGCGGCGGGTCTCGCGGGAGCCGGTGAACATGTCCGAGTGCTTCCAGAGGACGCCGTAGTCCTCCTCGTGCATGCAGATCGCGTTCGGGATCACCCGCGGGTTGCCGAGGTCGTCGGCGACGACGGCGTCGGTGTAGAGGATGTCGCCGAGGCAGTCGCAGCCCATCTGCAGCGAGTCGGCGTAGCGGGCGAACATGTACTCGCCGCAGTCGAAGTAGTTCTGCCAGAAGCGGACCGGGGCCGGGTCGGCGTACGGGACCACCATCTCGGCGACGGACGCGCGGTAGCAGATGGGCCGGGAGTCGAAGGCGATCTGGTGCAGGGTCAGGCCCTCGCGCTCGTTGAAGCCGATGCGCAGGTCCCACTTGCCCCACCGCACGCGGCCGTCCTCCACGGTGAAGGACCGCCCCTCGGGCTGGGTGATCTCGATCGGCTTGAGGTCCAGCGGCGGGCCCTGGACGGCCGGGTCGTCGAAGTTCCCGGTGGTGGCGGGCACGGACACCACGCCGGTGTCGATCACCCGGTCGACCCGGCGCGCCGTGAGGTCGACGTAGGCCACGAGCCCGTCGATCGGGTGCGCCCAGGGGTGGTCCTGCTCGTGGTCCTGGTGGAACCCGAAGGCACGGACGATCCGCCTGCCCACCTCGTCGGGGTAGTCGTAGACGCCCGCGGACAGCGGCACCGCGCGGACCGCGGCCGGGTCCAGACCGCGGCTCTCCAGCGCCGCGAGCCAGTCCGGGGCGCCGTTCAGGATGTCCTCGATCATCTCGAACTCGGTGTCGATGATCGGGGGCTGGCCGTCGACGGCGGGCTCGATCTCCCGGCGGGAGACGACGGCGGTGGTCGAGGCCACGACGTCCCACGACCGGCCCGTCGCGATGTCCAGCAGGATCACCCGGAACCGGCGTTCGGCCGCCGACCATCCCGAGCCCGCGAGGACGTCGGCCTTCGGCGGCTCCTCGGGCGTGAAGAACGTGTAGCGCACGGTCTCGGTGAGCAGGCCCTCGTCCAGGAGGACCCGCCGGACCGCGGCGACCTCCTCCGCGGAGGTCATGGCGAGGGCGTGCGTGCGGTTCTCGAGCGTCGTCATGTCTCTCCTCAGGCGGCGACGGGGGCGGTGGCGGGCCTGCGGCTCCAGAGCGCCCCGACCGCGAAGGCCAGCACCAGGACGGCGCCGATCCCCGCGGCCAGCGCAGGCGAGCCGCCGATCAGGGTCGGGAAGTTGGAGACGGTCAGCCAGAGGCAGGCGAGCAGGCCCGCCAGGCCGAGGGCGGGGGCGATCAGGGTGTTCCAGGGGCGGGTGTCCGGGCGGTCGCGGCGGAAGAACACCAGCACGGCGGCGCAGGTCAGCGCCATGAGCGCGAGCACCCCGAGCGTCGCGGTGCCCGCCATCCAGGCGAAGACCTGCGCCACCGGGTCCATCCCGGCGAGGGCGAAGACCGCGAGGAGGACCAGCGCGATGCCGGACTGGGTCAGCGACGCGACGTGCGGCGAGCCGTGTCGGGGATGGCTGCGGCCGCACGCGGCGGGCACCGAGCGGGCGTTGCCGAGGGCGAACCAGTAGCGGGCCAGGACGTTGTGGAAGGACAGGATCGCCGCGAACAGGCTGGTCATCAGCAGCACCTGCGCGATGTCCCCGCCGACCGGCCCCAGGATGGTCGTGATCGTCGTGACGATCATGTTCCCCGGGTCGGCGCCCGCGGCCTCGACGGCGGCGTCGTCTCCCCAGGCGGACACCACGGCCCACGCGGAGAGCGTGTAGAACACCCCGATCACGAGGAGGGCCGTGTAGGTCGCCCGCGGGATCGTGCGCTCGGGGTCCCGGGCCTCGTCGCGGAACACCGCGGTGGCCTCGAACCCGATGAAGCTCGCGATCGCGAACATGATCGCGATGCCCAGCGAGCCGGAGACGAACTGCGACGGCTGCAGGAACGCGGTCGAGAGGGTCTCGCCGCGCGCCACGACCACCGCGTCGAACACCAGCACGATGGCCACCTCGGCGACGAGCAGGACCCCGAGGACCTTGCCGGACAGCTCGATGTGCCGGTACCCGAGCACGCCGACGATCCCGAGCACCACGACCGACCACAGCCACCACGGCAGCGCGGGGCCGCCCCAGTGCTGCACCAGGCCGTCGATCACCGCGCCGATGTAGCCGAACACGGCGAGCTGGACGGCGGTGTAGGTGACGAGCGCCAGGAACGCGGCGCCGAGGCCGGGGGCGCGCCCGAGGCCGCGCGCGACGTAGGAGTAGAACGCGCCGGCGTTCGGGACGTGCCTGCTCATCGCGCAGAACCCGACCGCGAACAACAGCAGGACGGCCATGCACAGGGCGAAGGTCGTGGGGAAGGCCGCACCGTTGCCCGCGGCGAGGCCGAGCGGGACGGTGCCGGCGATGACGGTCAGCGGCGCGGCCGCCGCGACGACCATGAAGACGATGGATCCGACACCGAGACGTCCGGTGAGTGTGCGCGTGCCTGTGCTCATCAAGGCTCCAGGGGAGTGGCGGATGCGCAGGACCGTGCCCGCGGCGCCCGGGCCGGGCAACCGCCGTTCCCCTGTGCTGCGAATCACCGCTCCCGCCGTTCCCGGGCTGCGGGAATCGGCGGACGCGAATTCTCATTCGACCCGTCGCGGCAGGTCACGGCGACGCGATCACCGGCTAACGTGCGCGGGCCAGGATCAGGAGGTGGCCATGTTGCGGGACCGCTCGCCGGTGCACGGTCTCGAGCGCAGGCGGCTCGGCGCCGTGGACGTGCTCGCCGCGTCGGTGTCCGGTGCCGCGCCGAGCGCCGCGATGGCCGCGGTCCCCGTGATCGTCGCGGCGTCCGCCGCGGGGGCCACGCTGTGGTCGTTCGTGGTCGCGACGGTGCTGGCACTGCTGATCGCCGGGTGCATCGCGCGCTTCACCCGGCGGATGGCCGCGCCCGGCGGGCTCTACGCGTTGACCGCCAAGGGCCTGGCGCCCGGTGCCGCGCTGGCCTGCGGGATCGCGCTGTTGACGGGGTACGGGCTGCTCGCCGCGGCGGCGTTGGCCGGGGTCTCGGCCTACGTCGACGCCCTGCTCGGGCGGCTGGGCCTGACCGACGGCCGGTGGGTGCCGTTCGGGGTCGCCGTGCTGGTCGGCGGGGTGGTGGCGCTGTTGGCGCTGCGCGGGGTGCGGCTGGCGGCCCGCGTGGTGCTGCTGGTCGAGTCCGTGGCGATCACGGTGCTCGTGGTGGTGTTCGCGCTGCTGCTGGTCGGCGGGCCCATCCCGGGGCCCGGGTCCGGGGTGGCCTCACCGGGACTCGGCGGGGTCGCCGCGGGGGTGCTGCCCGCCCTGGCGGCGTTCATCGGCTTCGAGATCGCCACGACCCTCGGCGCGGAGGCCCGGCGTCCCTTCCGGACGGTCCCGCGCGCGGTCGGGATCACCGCCGCGGTCGCCGGCGTGCTGTACCTGTTCGCGGCGCACGTGCAGGTCGTCGGGTTCGCCGACACCCCGGGCGGGCTGGCGGGGGAGGCCGAGCCGGTGCTCGTGCTCGCGACCGCCCGCGGCTGGGCCTGGGTGCCCGTCGTGCTCGACCTCGGGCTCATCATGTCCTTCCTCGCCTGCGCCCTCGCGACGACCACGGCGCTGGTCCGGGTCCTGTTCTCGCTGTCCCGGGACGGGGTCGGGCCCGCCGCGCTCGGTCGCACGCACCGCCGGTTCCGCACCCCCCACGTCGCGCTCGCGGTGGCGATGCCGGTGGTGGTGGCCGCGCTCGCCGTGCCCGTGGCGCTCGGCGTCCCGCTCGGCGCGGTGCTCGTGACCCTCCTGACGCTCGCCACCTCCGGCTTCCTCGTGGCCTACCTGCTGGTCTGCGTCGCGGCCCCGGTGTTCCTGCACCGGATCGGCGAGCTGACCTGGACGGCCGTCGCCGCCACGGCGGTGATCGCGCCGATCCTCGTCGTGGTGCTGGTGGCGTTCGTGGCCCAGCGCCCGATCCTGGTGGCCGTCCTGGGTGCGATCGTGGTGCTCGGCGTCGGCTGGTGGGCGTGGCTGCGGTGGCGCCGTCCCGCCGCGCTCGGCGGCATCGGGGTGTACGACGAGACCGTGGCGGCGGACGTCGTCGGCGGGCGCATCGGCGCGACCGAGCCGCGGGCCCGCCCGTGACCGGCCCCGCCCCGCTGTCCGGTCGCCAGCCGAAGGCGGTCCGCAGCGCGCTCGCGGTGCTCGAGGAGGTCGTCGCGGCCGGGCCGGGCGTGACCGCGAAGGAGATCTCGGCGGCCCTCAAGCTGCCCCAGGCCACCACGTACCGGCTGCTCAACCTCCTGGTCGCCGAGGAGTACCTGGTCCGGCTGCCCGACCTGAAGGGGTTCGAGCTCGGTCGGCGCGCGGCCCGCCTCGCCGTCCCCGTGGTGACGGCGCCGCCGACGGCCGCCCGCGCCGTCGTCGAGCACCTGCGCGGGCTGGTCCGGTGGGGCGTGCACCTGGCCTCGTTCCGGACCGGGCAGGTGGTGATCGTCGACCCGGATCCGGACCACCCGCCGAGCGACGGCGCCCTGTTGGCCCGGTATCCGCAGGTCAGCGCGCTCGGGCGGCTGCTGCTCGCCGAGCAACCGGACTGGCACGCCCTGGTCCGGGAGGAACGGGCCTTCACCGCGCACACGACGCGGGCGGCGGACCTCGACCTGGCGGCGGTGGCCGCGGCGGGCCTCGCCCGCCAGTGCGGCGAGCTGCGCGCGGACCGCGGGTGCCTCGCCGTGCCCGTCCGGGCGCCGTCCGACGGCACGTTGGCCGCGGGGCTCGCGATCGCGGGGCCGCCGCACCGGATCGCCGAACCCAACGACGAGATCGTCGCCCTCCTGCGGGACCACGCCGACCGGCTGGCCCCGCTGCTGGCCTGAGCCCCGCCCCCGTTTTCTGACAGCGCTGTTATAGTAGTGCTGTGACATCTCCCGACCCCACCTGTGAGAGCTGGCTCGTCCCACTCAAGGCGCTGCTCGCGGACATGGACGCCGCGATCGGCGAGGTGTATGCGCGGCGGGGGATCACCGGGGTGCGGCCGCGGTTCTCCATGGCGCTCATCCGCCTGCACCACCTGGGCCCGCTGTCGGTGAAGGAGCTGGCCGGACAGGTCGACGTCACGCACTCGGCGATGAGCCAGACCGTCGCCGCGATGCGGCGGGAGGGGCTCGTCGAGTCCGCGCCGGGGCCGGACGCCCGCACCCGGCTCGTCGCCCTGACCCCGCGCGGCGCGGGGCTGGTGCCGTTCCTGGAGGCGGAGTGGCGCGCGACCGAGGCCGCTGTCGCGCAGCTGGACGGGGAGCTCCCGTACCGGGTCACGCAGGTGATCGAGGACATGGCCGCGGCGCTGGCCGCACGGCCCTTCGCGGACCGGATCGAGGCGCACCTGCCGGACGCGGACCGGTGAGGGCGGCCGTCGACCTCCGTCCGCTGCGCGGGTCCGCCGACTTCCGACGGCTGTGGCTCACCGGGGCCGCCTCGCAGATCAGCACCCAGATCGCCGTGGTGGCGGTGCTCGTGCGGGTGTGGGAGCTCACCGGGAGCAGCGTCTGGGTGGGCGCGATCGGGTTGGGCACCGGCGTGGCGACCGGTGTGGCGGGGCTCCTGGGCGGTGCGCTCGCCGACCGGGTGGACCGGCGCGCGCTCGTCCTCGGCACGCGGACGGGCTCCGCGGTGGCCGCGGCGCTGCTCGCGCTCCAGGCCGCGGCGGGCGTCGAGTCGGTGGGGCTGCTCCTGGGGCTGGTCACGGTCCAGACCGCATGCGCCGCCCTCGGGTCGTCCGCCCGGCGGACGTTCGTGCCCCGGCTGCTGCCCCGCGACCAGGTCGGGGCGGGTCTGGCGCTGGACCACCTGGCGTTCCAGATCGCCATGCTGGGCGGCCCTGCGCTGGGCGGGATCCTCGTGGCGGGGTGGGGTGCGCAGGGGGCGTTCGCCGTCGACGCGGCGGTCACCGTCGCCGCGCTCTACGGCGTGGTGCGGCTGCCCCGCATGCGTCCGGACGTCGACGGCTCCCCGCGGTCCCTGCTCGCGGGCTTCGGCGTCGCGGTGCGCACCCCGGTGCTGCGCGGGGCGTTGCTGGTCGACCTGGCGCAGACCCTCCTCGCAATGCCGATCGCCCTCTTCCCGGCGATCAACGAGGCCCGGTTCGACGGGGACCCGCGCACGCTCGGGTTCCTGCTCTCGGCCATCGCCGTCGGCGGCATGGTCGCGGGGTCGCTGTCCGGACCGGTCGCGCGGGCGCGCCGACCGGGCAGCCTGTCGGTGGTGGCCGCGGCCGTCTGGGGTGCGGCGCTGGCCGGGTTCGGGCTGGCCGACGGCCTGTGGCCGACGCTGGTGTGGCTGGCCGTCGCCGGGGCGGCCGACTCGGTCTCGGTGATCGCCCGCGGCACCCTGGTCCAGCTCGCGACGCCCGACGGTGTGCGGGGGCGCGTCACCTCGGTGGAGTACGTGGTCGGGGCGGGTGGCCCGGGTCTCGGGAACGCCCGCGCCGGGTTCGTGGCCGGGTTCGCCGGACCCGAGGTCGCGGCGCTGACCGGGGGAGCGGCGTGCGTGGTGGCGGTGGCACTGACGGCGGTCACGCACCCCGCACTCCGGCACTGGCGGTCCTGACCGTCGCAGTGTGGAGCCCCCGAAACGGCAGGTGCGGCTCCATGATGCGAGGTCTGGACCCCCGCGACATCGTTCGTTCGGACCTGTCGTGGCTGTGGATCTCACTGGCAGGGTCACCGCATGGACGCCCAGGACATCCGTCGCGCCTTCCTCGACCTGCTCGCCGCCGACGGGCACGCCATCGTCGCGCGCGCGCCGATCGTCCTGCGGGACGACCCGACGACCCTGTTCACCGGTTCCGGCATGCAGCCGTTGCTGCCGTACCTGCTCGGGGCGGACCACCCGGACGGGGCCCGGCTCGCGGACGTCCAGCCGTGTCTGCGCGCCCAGGACATGGACGAGGTGGGCGACAACCGGCACACCACGTTCTTCGAGATGCTCGGCAACTGGAGCCTCGGCGACTACGAGAAGGCCGAGCAGATCCCGCGGCTCTTCCGGTTCCTGGTCGACACGGTCGGGCTGGACCCGAACCGGATCTACGTGTCGTGCTTCATCGGCGATCCGGAGCACGGCATCCCGCGGGACGAGGAGAGCGCCGCCATCTGGGAGCGGCTGTTCACCGAGCGCGGGGTCAGCGCCGACCGCATCGACCTCGACACCGAGGAGTACGGCAACGAGCACGGCTCGCAGGGCGCCCGGATCGCGTTCTACGGGCACAAGAACTGGTGGAGCCGCTTCGGCGGGCCCGACGAGATGCCCGCGGGGGACCCCGGCGGCCCCGACTCGGAGGTCTTCTACTACTTCCCGCAGGTCGAGCACGACCCGGCGTTCGGCCGCTACCCGCACCAGAACTCCGACGGCGGCCAGTACCTGGAGATCGGCAACTCCGTCTTCATGACCTACCGCAAGACCGAGGACGGCGGGTTCGCCGAGCTGCCCCGCCACAACGTGGACTTCGGCGGGGGCCTCGAACGGATCGCCGCGGCCTCGATCGACAGCCCGGACGTCTACCGCATCTCCCTGGTCTGGCCCATCGTGCAGGCGTTGGAGGAGGTCTCCGGCAAGTCCTACGACGACTACACCGAGAGCATGCGCGTGGTCGCCGACCACGTCCGCGGCGCGGCCTTCCTGGCGGCGGACGGGGTGAAGCCGGGCAACAGCAAGCAGGGCTACGTGATGCGCAGGCTGGTCCGGCGCGCGTTGCGCTTCGGCCTGGACCTGGAGCTGACGGCCGGGGTGGCGGCGGACCTGGTGCCGGTCGTCGGGCGGCTGTACGCGGACGTCTATCCCGAGGTCGCCGCGCAGGAGGCCGCGATCGTCGCGGTGCTGCAGAAGGAGGAGAAGCAGTTCGCGCGGACCCTGCGCAAGGGTCTGTCGCTGCTGCGGCGGCTGAACCGTCAGGGCGAGACGGTCACCGGCGCCCACCTCTTCGAGCTGCACGACACCTTCGGCATGCCCCTGGAGCTGAGCCTGGAGGAGGCGGCCCGCAAGGAGTACCCCCTGGCCGAGGACTGGCGCGAGTCCTTCGACACCCTCATGCAGGCACAGCAGACGAGGTCGAGAGCCGCCGTCTGAGGCCGGACCGTGTGCATTCTGGAGCCACAATGCCGGGTCAGGTGGTGAGGGCGTCCACGACCTGCGTGAGGGACTCCGCGACCCGGTGGAGCGCATCCGCGGGCAGAGCGGCCAGACAGACGCGGACGTCCCAGGTCGGGGCGCCGAACCCCGCACCGGGCAGCACGACGACGCCGTGGTCGTGGGCCAGGCGCACCGGGACCCGGGTGGGGTCCTGGGCCCGCAGCCGCGCGACGCCCGCCTCGCCGTGCCGCACCCGCGCGACCGCCTCGAGATCGACCAGCGCGTAGTACAGCGTGTCCTGCCCGCCGGGGGCGTCGACGCCGAGCGGCCCGAGGAGCGCGGCGGCGCGGGCGGCGAGCTCCTCCCGCAGCGACGCGGTGGGCGCGGCTCCGGACGGCAGCAGGTGCGACAGCGCGAAGAAGGCCATCTGCACCTGGTCCGGCGTGGCCAGCCCCGCGATGTTGTGCAGCGCCACCTCGCGGCTGTCCGCGACCATGCGGGCCACGAACGGCAGCGCCGCGGGGTCCGCGGTGACCGACTCGTAGCGAGCCGCGGTGGCGGGGGTCAGCAGGTCGTCGAGCAGGGAGTCCGCGGCGAGCGCCACGAACCCGAGCCGGTTGCCCGTGGCCCCGGCGTTCTTGGAGAAGCTGTGCAGGCAGATCACGTTCCGCGGGATCTCGGCGAGCAGCCCGCGGAAGCCCTCGACGAACGTCGCGTAGACGGTGTCCGCGACCACCACCAGGTCCGGCCGCTCCGTGGCGACCAGCGCGGCGATCTCGGCGAGCCGCTCGGGCCGCATCGCGCGGGTGTCCGGGTTGCCCGGGTTGATCACCATGAACGCCTTGATCGCGGGGTCCCGCAGGGCCGCGGTGAGCTGCCCCGGCTCGAACCGGTAGGCCGCGTTCGGGGCCGCCCGCACCTCGACGATGTCGAGCCCGAAGTCCGCCAGCGCCGGGATCTGCAGGTACGGGGTGAACACCGGAGCGGCGATCGCGACCTTGTCCCCGGGCCCGGGGATGCCGTTCTCCTTCAACGACCGGAAGGTGTACGCCATCGCCGCGGCCCCGCCCTCGGTGCCGAAGACACGCAACGGGACCCGGGCCCCGGTCACCTCCTGCAGGTACCGCTCCATGACGGACTCGCAGTGGCGCAGCATCCGGGTGGGGGAGGGGTAGCCGTCCCCGAGGATCGCGCGCACCCACTCCGACACCAGCTCGTCCGGGTCGGCGCCGAGCTCGGCGACCACCCAGTCGACGGCGGCGCGCAGGAAGTCCGCCGGGTCCAGCCCGGCGACCAGCCGGTCCGCGATCCCCTCCGCGGCGGGTGTGCGGCCCCAGTACGGGTCCCCGGCGACCGGGGAGCCCGCGGCCACCGCCTCCTCCACCGCGAACGTGCCGAGGCGGAAGAACGCGGCGCGCGGTGCGGTCGCGATCCAGTTCGGCTGGCCGCGGCCGGCGTCGAGCACCGGGAGGCCGGACCGACGGGCCTGCGCCGTGAGCGCGGGCTGGGCGGCCGGCCACGGTCCGGCTCGCGCGGGGCGGTGTCGGCGGTCGGGGCGGCCATCGCGGTCTCCTCGGACAACCAGCGGACACAGGGGTGGAAACGACGGAGGGTCGGCCGCCGATGACGGCGGCCGACCCTCGGTCCACGTTTGGTGGAGGACACAGGAATTGAACCTGACAGGGCGCCCCAAGTGCGCATCCCCCGTGCGGAACGAAACCTAGCGCACACCGTTTCGTCACCGCAAGGACACTCGTCAGATTCGATGATCTTCGGATCCGCCGCCGCCCGAGAACCCCGCCGCGAGCAGCTGCCGAGGAGTCGCGTCGGGGAGATACGCCCTGGTCAGGGCGATCCCGATGCGCGGCAGATCCGCCTCGTCACGGAACGCGAGATGGACGGGTTCGTAGCGCGGCGAGAACTTCGCCTTGAACGCGTGCAGCGACCGGAAACCGTAGAACGGCTCCAGCGCCCCGCCCAGCTTGTCGAGCAGCCGGTCGGTGCGGTCGAGCTCGGCGGGCACGTCCCCGCGGGCCAGCGGCGCCCCGGAGAGCGAGATGAACGCATAGCCCTCCTTGCCGAACGCCAGGCAGGCCGACGCGATCATGAACTCCATGACCGACCGGAACCCGTCGGTGCGCCGCCGCATGACGTCGAGGGTCCAGCCGTGCACCGTCCCGTCCGGCCCGTAGACGGGCATCCAGGACGTCACGCCGTGGACGCTGCCGGTCTCGTCGATCGCCAGGCCGACCTTGACCAGCGGGTCGAGCGCCTCGTCCACCCCGCCGAGGGTGAAGCCCATCTCGGGCAGGCCCTTGTCCCCGACCCACTGCTCGGAGATCGCCCGGACCTGGGCGAGGATCGCGAAGGACTCCTCGGCCAGGGTGACCAGCCGGAACTCGATGCCCTCGCGCTTGGCCTTGTTCAGCGCGGTGCGGATGTCCTGCCACTTCTTGCCCTTGAACGCGATGCCGGGCAGGTCGATGAGGGTGTCCTCGGCGATCTGCACGGTCCGCCACCCGGCCGCGCGGGCGGCCTCGGCGGCGGCGTCGGTGACCGAGAACAGGCACGGGGTGAGCCCGCCGCGCTCGGCCTCCGCGGTGAACTCGGAGACGGCGTCCGCGATCGTGCCCGCGGGGACCACCGGATCGGCCAGGGCCAGCGCGATGCCGGCGTGGCGCTGGTAGCCGACGTAGCCGCGGCCGTCCCGGGTGAAGTAGTAGCGCATCTCCGGCCACAGCGTCATCCAGGACATCGTGGAGCCGCCGACGGTGGTCAGGAGGGCGCGGGCGCGGGTCTCCGCGTCCTCGCCCACCTGGGAGCCCACGATCCGCCGCCGGATCGGGACCCGGAACGAGCGCCGGTTGAACAGCAGCGTCAGCAGCAGGCCGAGCCAGAGCAGGCCGGTGCCGATGGTGACGCTCGGGGAGGAGATGTCGATCTCCAGATCCGGCCGCGCGGCCTGCACGCTCAGCCCGACCACGGCCGCGACCAGCGTCAACGCGTTGATCACGCCGAGCACCACGGCCGCCCACCACGCCCACCGCTTGCCCAGGCGCAGGGCGTTGGCGATCACGGCGATGATCACCACGTCGACGGCGACGTCGAGCAGGGTGTCGCTGCCTCCTGTGGGGCCGAACGGGCCGCGGCCGGGGAACAGCAGCACCACGAGCTCCGTCAGCCCGATGGCGAGCAGGAGGGCGAACGCCAGCAGCCGGGTCTCGCGCCGGGTCCGCGGCCCGAACCCGGGCTCGACGCCGAACAGCCGCTGGCCCACCACGAGCCCGACGCTCACCGCGAGCAGGTGCGAGACGTCCGACAGGGTGCCCTCGAACAGCACCGCGACGAGCACGTAGAAGCCCAGCGCCGCCCGCACCCGCAGCCGCCAGGGCGAGCGCAGCGCCGCGGTCGTCACGGCGAGGACGGTGAGGGTGCCGGTGGTGAACCCGGCGTCCCGGATCGTCGCGAGGTGCTGGGCCCACGGCCACGGGAACCCGGACAGGGCCCAGACCAGCAACGACGCCGCCAGCACTCCGCCGATCTGCCCGAGCACGGCGGTCACGGCCACGACCCGGGTGCCCATCCGGATCTCGCAGGCGCCGACGATCAGCGCGAACAGCAGCAGGCCGCTGAGGAACTGGCCGGGGGTGATCGCGAAGAACGGGCCGGTGAGGAAGGTCCACACCCTTCCCTCGCGCAGCGCGGGCACGCCGTAGGCGACCTCCGGGAACCAGCCCTCCCGCCACAGCGGGCGCCAGATCGTGCGGCCCACGAGGCCCGCCAGCAGCAGCAGCGCGACGACGGTGAGCGTGAACGGGATCCGCGACCACGCCTGGGGCAGCATCCCGGTCAGCCGCGAGGCCCACGCCTCGAAGGTGACCGTGCGGGTGGGCAGCGGGGCGGACGCCGAGGGTGCGTCCGCGGCCGTGACCGGCGCGGACGAGCGGGGCCCGGGTGCCTTCGTCGGCGGCGGAGTCGGCGGCGGAGTCGTTGGTGGAGTCGGCGATGGAGTCTCCGCCGGACCGGGCGGCGGAGCCGGTGCCGCGGGCGGGCTCGCGGGCTCGGGGGTGGCGGCCGTGGTCACTGTCGGATCCCGATCCGCTGCCCCAACCAGTCCAGCGCCGGTGGCAGGGCCGCGTGCGGCACCGCCCACGAGTGCCCCTGGTCCGGGACCACCTGCGTCTGCACGGTCATCCCGGCCTGCCGGGCCGCCGTCGACAGCTGGGTCGTCCACTGCCCCACCTCCTGCTCCTCGCTGCCGTTCGCGAAGTAGCCCCAGACGTCCGGGTAGCGGTTCTGCCGCAGCAGCGTCAGGGGGGCGACCGCGTCGAAGGCCGCCTCGTTCCCCCCGAACGCCTGCTGGACGTCCTGGGCGTGGTCCGCGCTGATGGCGGGCTGCAGCTCACCCGCCACGTCGATGAAGTTCGGGTAGGTCTGCGGGTGCATCGTGGCCATCTGCAGCGCGCACGTGCCTCCGTAGGACCAGCCGCCGAAGGCCCAGTGCGCCTTGTTGGAGTCGATCCCGAGGTTGCCCTCGATCCAGGCCGGCACGTCCTGGGACAGGTAGGTGTCGGCCTTGGCGATGTTCGAGTCCATGCACATCGAGTCCGCGGAGTCGGCGCCGTTCGGGTCGACGACCACGGCGACCGGCGCGAGCCCGCCGTGCGCCGCGGCGACGCCGTCCATCAGCTCCTGCAGCTGCCCGCCGACGACCCAGTCCTCCGGGCCGCCGGGCTGCCCCGCCACCAGCACCAGCACCGGCAGCAGCGGCGGGTTCGGGGAGTTGTAGGCCGCCGGGAGGTAGATCTGCGCGGGCCTGCCCGTGAAGCCGGACCTCGTGCCCGGGATCGGCGCCGTCACGATGCTCGAGGCCCCCGTCGCAGGCCCCCGCCACCGGGAGACGACCGGGGTGGTCATCGACCGGGAGGGCGCCCCGGTCCCGCCCGAGAAGTGACGCTCGTCCTCGGTGCTGGAGAGCAGGGCACCGAGCGTGGGGTACTGCGAGAAGTACACGTTGACCTGGGACGCGCAGGCGACCAGCACCACCACGCCGCACAGGACGGCGGCGACGCTGCGGCCCACGCCCGTGCGGACGAGCGCGCCGACCGCGAGCACCACGGCGAGGACCGCGACCGCGCTCCACACGAGCACGGTGGTGGGCAGCGGCTCCGGCACCAGCTGCAGCGCGTCGACGACGAGGCGGTTGAGCAGCGCGTAGGTCAGCGCCGCGAGCAGCACCGCCAGCAGCAGGGACACCACGGCGCCGCGCCCCCGCCGGGCGAGCAGGCCCACCATCGCGAGCGCACCGATCCCGAGCACCGCGAGTGGGACCCACCCGTCGACCAACGAGACGCCCATTCCGCCCCTCTACGGCTAGCCCGACCGCGCGAGGGTAGCGAGCATGATCGGTCCGGCGGTAGGGATCCAGGTCCGGTGTTTCAGCCCAGTTGGTCGGAATAGGGGACGCGGGACCCGTCCGCGGGCAGGCGCTCGTTGACCGCGTGCGCGAGCAGGTCGTGGTCCCGCCGGGCCAGGGTCCGCCGCCCCGCGACCGCCGCCACGAGCTCGTCGGCGGACAGCGCGCCGCCGAGGGTCAGGTAGTCGACCCACACCGCGTCCGCGTCCAGCCCGGCCCGGTCCAGCCCCTGCTGCAGCTCCCGCCTGCCGCGCGACTCCAGCAGCGTCCACGCCGGGTCCCCGTCCGCCATGGGGCCGGTGTACCCACGATCATGGTCCGAGACACCAGCGGACCACGCCGGGGCGCACCCCGGTGAGCCCCTTGTAGTCCGCCACGTCGTCGGGCAGGGCGGCGAGGACCCGCCCGACCCGCCGCCGCCAGAGGGGGACGGCCGCGAGCTCGTCGAGGGAGAGCAGGTGGGTGCGGATCAGGAACAGGACCGCGCCCGAGGCACCCAGCCGGATCAGGTGCTGCAGCTCCACCCGCAGGTGCACGCGCCGTCCGAGCTCGGCGGGCGGTGCCGCGGCGAGGGCCGCGCGCTGCGGCTCCCACTCCTCGCGGACCTCGGTGGAGAGGTCCAGCCTGCGATCCACGGAGAGGGTCCAGTTCAGCCTGCGGTACTCGGCCCCCGGCGGCAGCCGCAGCAGGAACTGTTCCGCCCTGGTCAGGACGCCGGCCTCGTGGACGCGGGCCACCACGGGCCGGTGGACCTCCGCGAACCGCATGCCGGTCACGAAGGCGAGCGACCAGTCCGCCGCGAACGCGACGGCGCCCGCGTCCACCCACAGGGCGTCCTCGCGCTGGTCGAGCAGGACCACGTCCTCCTGCAGCTGACCGTTCAGGAACCCCAGCGGCCCACCGGGCAGCGACTCGTCGTCCCCGACCGTGAACCGCTGCTCGACGCCGAGGAGGTCGTTGCGCCACACGCACTGCGGGCCCTCGACGAGCGCCATGTGCGCGGGGCACTGCGCGGCGAGCTCGCGCAGCAGGGTGAGCAGGGCGTCCCAGGCGGCGGGGCGCATGTGGGGGAGCAGCTGCACCCGTGACGGGTCCCGGGCGACCACCGCGGCGCGCTCGGCCACCTCGGTGCGGTACTCGTCGTCGGGCTCGACGATGCCGGCGCCCCACTCGCCCGCGGCGGTCGCCACCGGCACCCGGGCGGGTTCGACGTTCGTGGTGTAGGTGAAGGTGTCGGCCGCGAGCGGGAAGGGGAAGCGGGACAGGC
This sequence comes from Pseudonocardia sp. WMMC193, assembly GCF_021728735.1. NCBI lineage: Bacteria > Bacillati > Actinomycetota > Actinomycetes > Pseudonocardiales > Pseudonocardiaceae > Pseudonocardia > Pseudonocardia sp. WMMC193. The sequence continues at coordinate 1,465,321 of NZ_JAKKDO010000003.1, forward strand.
GGGTCACAGGTCGAGCTCCACGAGGGTCTCGGCGCGGGAGACGCAGGGCATGATCGCGACGGCGCGCTCGTCGGGGGCGAGGTAGTGGTCGCGGTGCAGCGGGCGCCCGCCGAGCAGGGGCAGCCTGCACTCGCCGCACACCCCCTGCCTGCACTGGGACGGCACGGCGAGTCCGGCGGCCTCGAGCGCGCCGAGCAGGGTGGTGCCCTCGGGCACGGCGAGGTCGCGGCCGGTGCGTCGGAGCCGCGCGGTGAACGCCACGCCCGGCTCCGGCGCGGCGGTGAAGCGTTCCCGGTGGATGCGGGCGCCGGGCCAGCCCGCGCGGGCGGCCGCGTCGACCACCCGGTCCTGCAGGCCGGGCGGTCCGCAGACGTAGAGGTGGGTGCCGAGGGGCTGGTCGGTGAGGTCGAGTGCGCGCTCGAGATCGGCCCGGCCGGCCTCCCGCAGCCGGTCGCCGAGCAGCGAGCGCAGCTCGGCGGCGTACGCACCGCGGCGGTGCACGTAGACCATGCGCACGTCCTGCCCCCAGCGGACGGCCTCCCGCGCGTGCGACAGCAGCGGGGTCACGCCGATCCCCCCGGCGACGAGCAGGTGCCGCCGCGCGGTCCGGACCGGCGCGAAGGTGCTGCGCGGGCCGCTCACCTCCACCCGGTCACCCGGAGCGAGCCGGTGCAGCCACGACGAGCCCGCACCCTGCCTGCGAACGGCCACGACGTACGGGTCGGTGTCGACCAGCGAGTACGCATTCCGCCGGTCCCCGCAGGTCAGGACGACGTGCGCGCCGGGCGGGGCCGCGGGCGGCGGGCCCCCGCGCGGGTCGGCCAGGGTGAGCTCGCGGATCCCCGGCGCGGGATCCGCCGTGCGCGCCACGACGAGCTCGGTCACGCGCCCGACCAGGATCCGAGGTGGGCGCCGTGGACGGTCGAGACGTGGTCGTGCACGGCCAGCCGGAGCCCGCATCCCGCGCAGTCCAGGACGGCCGCCGCGGTGCGGGTCGCGGTGCGGCAGCGGGCGCAGCGCACGACCCGCTCCCGGGAGTCGGTCACGTGCAGGGTGATCTCCGCGTCGAGCAGCACCCCCGCCCGCGCCCGCAGCGCGAGCAGGTCCGCCTCCGGCCCGGCCAGCAGCAACCGGTAGCCGACCCGGGCCGCGGTCAACCACGCGTCGAGCGGGGGCGCGGGACCGAACCAGGTCTGGACCGGCCTGCCCAGCTCCCGCAGCCGCGTCCGCCACGCCTCGGCCACGGGCCGGGCGGCGGCGTCGACGGCGACGATCCCGAAGGTCCGCCCACTCTCGTCGACCGCCACGCGCCCACCCTCCCCGACGCCGGTGAACCGGGCGTGAACGCGGGGTTCCGCCCTCAGCCCAGCTCGGGCCAGGTGAGGGCGGCCGCACCCCAGGTCGCCCCGCCACCGAACGCGGCGAGGGCCACCTTGTCGCCGCGCTGCAGCAGGCCCCGGTCGTGGGCGTCCGACAGGGCGACGGGGATGGAGGCGGCGGCGGTGTTGCCGACCCGGTCCAGGTTCATCACCACGCGGTCGGCGGGCAGCCCGAGGCGCTGGGCCACCGCCGCGAGGATGCGGCTGTTGGCCTGGTGCCCGACGAACCGGTCCACGTCCGCCACCCCCCAGCCGACGGTCTCGAGCACCTCGCGGGTCGAGCCGGTCATCCGCTCCACGGCCTGCCGGTAGACCGCCTGGCCCTGCATGGCGAACCAGCGTTCGTCGCCCTCCGGGTCCCGGGAGCCCCCGCCGGGGGTGATGATCAGGTCCTCCTGGCCGCCGTCCGCGCCGAGGGTGATGGCGTGCACCCCGCCGCCGCCCGCGCGCAGCACCACGGCGCCCGCGCCGTCGCCGAACAGGAACGCCGTGCGGCGGTCCTCCGGGTCGACGATCGTGGAGAACGTGTCCGCGGCGACCAGGAGCACGGAGTCCGTGACGCCGCCCGCGATCATGCCGGTCGCGGTGGAGAGGCCGTAGAGGAAGCCGGAGCAGACGGCGTTGACGTCGAACGCCGGGATCGTGCCCAGGCCGAGCTTCGCCGCGACCAGCGGCGCCGTGCCCGGACAGGTGCGGTCCGGCGTGGTCGTGGCCAGCACGAGCAGCCCCACCTCGCCGGTGCCGCCGGTGCGCAGGTCGTGCTTGAGCGCCCGGGCGCCGGCCTCGGCGGCCAGGTCGGACGTGGCCGTGCCGGGGTCCACGTGGTGGCGGGTGGCGATGCCGCTGCGGCTGCGGATCCAGTCGTCCGAGGTGTCCAGACGGGCCACGAGGTCGTGGTTCGTCACCACCCGCGGGGGGAGCGCGTGCCCGATCCCGGTGATCCGGGGGAGGCGGTCCTGCATGCGGGACACCTGGCTTCGGTCGGCGACGGCGGACCGGGACCAGTCTTCCACGTCGTGGGGTTCGCACAACTGGGGTGTGACGGGGCTGTCCGGAGTTGACAACTGGGTCTTCCTCGGAAACCCTGGCCGCACTCGAGGAGGAGGCGCGATGGAGTGGACCGGCGCGCGGTACGCCGACGGCCCGACGGTGCAGGTCGAGACCTGGGTCGACGCGCCCCCGGAGCGGGTCTGGCCCGCGGTGGTGGACGTGACCGCGATGCCCGACCAGAGCCCGGAGATCGTCCACGTCGAGTGGCTCGACGGCGGGCCGGAGGTCGGCTCCCGGTTCCGCGGCCGTAGCTCCCACGCGTCGCTGGGGGAGTGGGAGACCGTGTCCCACGTCGTCGAGTGCGAGGAGCCGCGGGTGTTCGCCTGGGCCGTCGCCGATCCCGACGAACCCACCGCCACCTGGCGCTTCACCCTCGACACGGTCGACGGCGGCACCCGGCTGCGCCAGTCGGTGCGGATGGGGCCCGCGCCGTCGGGGCTGAGCCTGGCCATCGAGGCGATGCCGGACAAGGAACAGAAGATCGTGTTCGTCCGGCTCCGCGAGTTCGAGCGGAACATGACCGGCACCGTCGAGGCGATCAAGAAGCGCGTCGAGGGGGCATGAGGACCGCCACCACCGTCGAGGGGGCCGGGTCGGTCGAGTTCGTCGTCGAGGCGGAGAAGCTGGGTCTGGACGACGTGTACGTCGCCGAGGCGTGGGGGCCGGACGCCGTGTCCGTCCTCGGCCATCTCGCCGCCCGCACTTCCCGGATCCGCCTCGGGTCCGGGGTCCTGCAGGTCGGCACCCGTTCGCCCGTCGCGATCGCGCAGGCCGCGCTCTCGCTGGCCGAGCTGTCGGGAGACCGGTTCGTCCTCGGGCTCGGCCCCTCCGGGCCGCAGGTGGTCGAGGGCCTGCACGGGGTGTCGTTCGCCCGCCCCCTGACCCGGCTGCGCGAGACCCTGGACGTGGTCCGGCAGGTGTGCGCGGGGGAGAAGGTGGAGCTGCACGGGTCCACGGTCCGGATCCCGCTGCCCGGGGAGTCCCGTCCGATGCGGGTGTCGGTCGCCCCGCGGGAGATCCCGGTCTACCTGGCGGCGCTGTCCCCGGCGATGCTGCGGCTCACCGGCGAGACGGCGGACGGCTGGCTGGGCACGAGCTTCGTGCCCGAGGGCGCGGCCGCCTACTTCGGGCCGCTCGACGAGGGCCTGGCCGCAGCCGGTCGCACCCGGGCGGACCTGGACGTCTGCCAGGGGGCGGAGGTCGGCTTCGCCCGGGACGAGGCGGAGCTCGCCGAGATGGTCGCCGCGCGCAAGCCCGGCCTCGCGTTCAGCCTCGGCGGCATGGGGTCGGCCCGCACGAACTTCTACACCGCCGCGTACTCCCGTCAGGGCTGGGCGGACGTCGCTGCCGCCGTCCGGGAGCGGTGGCAGGCGGGTGACCGCATCGGCGCCGCCGACCTCGTGACGGACGAGATGGTGCTGGCCACGACCTTGCTCGGCACCGAGGAGGGGGTCCGGGAGCGCCTGCGGGTGTGGCAGGCCGCGGGCGTGGACACCGTCCGCCTCTACCCGGCAGGCGAGACCCTCGACGAGAAGCTGACCACCCTCGGCCGCGCCCTCGACTTGGTCCCGTGATCTGCGCCTACGGCGCCCGTGCGTGGTAAGTGGTGCCAGAGCACCACTTACCACGCACGAGCGGCGAAGCCGCAGCTCTGCAACCTGAGTGCAACGGTTGCCGCGGTTGCCGCGCCGGCGTGACTGTGGACACATGAGAGCAGCGCGGTTCCACGGGCCCGGCGACATCCGCATCGACGAGATGCCCGACCCGCAGGTCGGCCCCGGCCAGGTCGAGATCGCGGTCGACTGGTGCGGGATCTGCGGCACGGACCTGCACGAGTACCTCGAGGGCCCCATCTTCATCCCCCCGAAGGGCGAGCCGCACCCGCTCACCGGCGTCGAGCTCCCGGTGGTGCTGGGGCACGAGTTCGCCGGGGTGGTGGCGGCGGTCGGGGCCGGGGTGAGCGGGGTGTCGGAGGGCGACCGGGTGGCCGTCGAGCCGTACTGGGTGTGCGGGACGTGCGTGGCCTGCCGGTCCGGGCGCTACAACGTCTGTCGCAGCCTCGGGTTCGTCGGCCTCGCCGGGGACCAGGGCGGGTTCGCCGAACGGTGTGTGGTCGACCAGCGCTGGGTGCACCCGCTCGGCGACCTCCCGACGGACCTGGGCGCGCTCGTCGAGCCCCTCGCCGTCGGCTACCACGCGGTCCGGCTGTCCGGGATGCGGCCGGGCGGCACCGCCGTCGTCTACGGCGCCGGACCGATCGGCCTGGTCACCACCGCGGCGCTGAAGGCCGCGGGCGCGGGGCGGGTGATCGTCGTCGAGCCGGCGGCGGCGCGGAAGGCGAAGGCCGGGCCCGCGGGCGCGGACGTCGTGATCGACCCCGTCACGGACGACGCCCCGGCCGCCGTGCTGGACCTGACCGGCGGCGGCGCGGACGTCGCGTTCGAGTGCGCCGGGATCGACGCCGTGCTGGCCTCGGCGATCGGGTCGGTGCGTCCCGGCGGCACGGTCTGCAACGTCGCGATCTGGGGCCACGTGCCGTCGGTCGCGGTGAACGACCTGGTCATGAGCGAGGTGAACCTGATCGGCTCGCTCGCCTACTGCGACGACCACCCGTCCGTGATCGAGCTGCTGCAGAGCGGCCGCGTGGACGCCGCGCAGTTCATCTCCGGCCGCATCGGGCTCGACGACCTGGTGACCGGCGGGTTCCGCGAGCTGATCGACAACAAGGAGGAGAACGTGAAGATCCTGGTGTCGCCCAAGGAGGTCCTGGCATGACCGTCGCCCTGGTGACCGGAGCCGGCCGCGGCATCGGCCGCGCGATCGCGCTCCGGCTCGCGACGGACGGCCACGCCGTCGCGGTGAACGACGTGAACAAGGCGGGCGCCGAGGACGTCGCGGCCGAGATCACCGCGGCGGGCGGCCGTGCGCTCGCCCTCGGCGGTGACGTCGGGGACCGCGAGGCGGTGTTCGGGCTGGTCGCCGACACCGTCGCCCAGCTCGGCGGGCTGGACGTGATGGTCAACAACGCCGGGATCGCCCAGGTCAAGACGCTCCTCGAGGTCACTCCCGAGGACCTGCAGCGGATGCTCGGGATCAACGTCGGCGGGGTGCTGTGGGGCATCCAGGCCGCCGCCGAGCACATGCGCGACCACGGCGGCGGGAAGATCGTCAACGCCTCGTCGATCGCCGGGCACTCGGGATTCGACTTCCTCGGGCACTACTCGGCGAGCAAGTTCGCGGTGCGGGCGCTGACCCAGGCGGCGGCGAAGGAGCTGGGACCGCACGGCATCACGGTGAACTCGTACTGCCCGGGCATCGTCGGCACGGACATGTGGGACCTGATCGACGAGAAGCTCGGCCCCTACTTGGGCAAGGAGCGCGGCGAGACGCTCAAGGCCTACACCGAGCTGATCACCCTCAAGCGGGTGCAGACCCCCGAGGAGGTGGCCGGGTTCGTGTCTTACCTCGCCGGCCCCGACGCCGACTACATGACCGGCCAGTCGGTGATGATCGACGGCGGCATCGTGATGGTCTGACGGCCGCGCTCGTGCGTGGTGAGTGGTGCTCTGGCACCACTTACCACGCACGGGCGGCGGAGCCGCGGGTCACAGCCAGGTCGGGTCCGTCTCCAGGGTGGTGCGGTCGAGCGTGGCGAGGAGGTCGAGCTGCGGGCCGACCTTGGGCAGCTCGAAGCGGAGGAAGTACTGCGCCGCGGCGCGTTTGCCGCGGGCGAGGGCGTCCTGCCGGTCGCCGGTGGCGAGCGCCTGGTCCACCCACAACCACGCGACCACGATGTGTCCCGCCGCCTCCAGGTACACGCTCGCGTTCGCGAGCCGCTCCTCGGCGTCCGGGTGGGCGTGCAGGATCTCGGTGACCTCGACGAGCCGGTCGAGCGCCTGCTGGAGCTCCTTCGACCCGGCGCGTGCTGCGGTGTCCGCGATCCGGGCGCACAGCTGCCCGAACCCGGGGGTGCGCACCTTGCGCCCCAACAGGTCCGCGCCCTGGATGCCGTGCGTGCCCTCGTGGATCGGGTTGAGCCGGTTGTCCCGGTAGTGCTGCTCCACGTCGTACTCGCGGGTGTAGCCGTAGCCGCCGTGGACCTGGATCGCGAGCGCGTTCGCCTCCAGGCCCCACTGGGAGGGCCAGCTCTTCGCGATCGGGGTGAGCACCTCCAGGAGCTCGCGCTCCCCGGTGTCGACGAGCATGCCGCAGTAGAGGACGAGCGCCAGCGCCCCCTCGGCGTAGGCCTTCTGCGCGAGCAGCATCCGTCGGACGTCCGCGTGCTCGATGATCGGCACCATCGGCGTCGACGGGTCCTTGGCGCCTGCGGGCCGCCCCTGCGGCCGGCTCTTCGCGTAGTTCAGCGACTTGAGGTAGCCGGTGTAGGCCAGCGCGGCCGCGCCCGCCCCGACGCCGACCCGGGCCTCGTTCATCATGTGGAACATGGCGGCCAGGCCGCGGCCCTCGGCGCCGACCAGCCACCCGGTCGCGCCCTCGAAGCTCAGCACCGTGTTGACGGTGCCGCGCCAGCCCATCTTGTGGTTGATCCCGGTGAGCACCACCGGGTTGCGGGTGCCGTCCGGGAGCACCTTGGGCACCAGGAACAGCGAGATGCCCTTCACCCCGGGCGGTCCGCCCGGAACCTTGGCCAGCACGAGGTGGACGATGTTCTCGCCCAGCTCGTGGTCGCCCCCGGAGATCCACATCTTGGTGCCGGTGAGGGCGTGGGTGCCGTCGGACCGCGGCTCCGCGCGGGTCGTGATGTCGGCCAGGGACGAGCCCGCCTGCGGCTCGGAGAGGCACATCGTGCCGTGCACCCGGCCGGCCAGCATGTCCGGCACGTACCGCTCGACGAGCTCGGGTGCGGCGTGGGCGAGCAGCAGGTTCGCGTTGGCCACGGTCAGCATCGCGTACGCCCAGGTGCCCACGTTGGCCGCGTGGAACCAGGCCTGCACCGCCGTCCCGACGACGTGGGGGAGCTGCAGACCACCCGCGGACTCGTCCATGGTCGCGCTGAGCAGCCCGGCCTCCGCCGCGGCCCGCAGGGCGGGTGCGACCTCGTCGTGCAGCACGACGCGGCCCTCCTCGAACCGGGGCTCCTCGGCGTCGTTGCGCTTGTTGTGCGGGGCGAACCGCTCGGTCGCCAGGTCCGCGGCCAGCTCCAGCACCGCGTCGAACGTCTCCCGCGAGTGCTCCGCGAAGCGCGGCAGCGCCGTCAGCTCCTCCACCCGCAGCCAGTCGTGGAGCAGGAACTCCAGGTCTCGCCGCGACAGGATCAGGTCGCGCTCGTGCATGCCCACCCCTAGGTTACTGATCGATCAGTAACCTAGGATGGGCGTCATGCAGGATCGGGTCAAGGCCATTCTCGCGGGGCTCGACCTCTGGGCTGAGTGGCCCTCGCCCACCCAGCGCCGGATCGTCGGGGCCGCGTTGGAGTCCTTCGCCGAGCGCGGCTTCCACGGCACCTCGCTCAAGCACATCGCGGCCGGGTCGGGCCTGTCGACCGCCGCCCTCTACGTGCACTTCGCGTCCAAGGAGGAGCTGCTGTTCGCGCTGTCCCGCCGCGGACACGCGCTGGCCCGCGACCTCGTCGCCCAGGCCGCGGAGGGCGAGCCCGCCCGGGCGCTGTCGGTGCTGGTCGGGGCGTTCACGCACTGGCACGCCGAGCACCGGACCATCGCCCGCGTGGTGCAGTACGAGCAGAGCGCGCTGGAGCACGGGCACGCGCTCGAGATCGCCGCCCTGCGGCGGGACACCGAGCGCATCGTCCGCGACCTGCTCGGCCGCGGCGTCGACGCGGGGGTCTTCGCCGTGTCCGACGTCCCCGGCGCGGCCGCCGCCGTCCTGTCCCTCGGGATCGACGTCGCCCGCTGGTACGGCCCGGGCGGGCGCTGGAGCCCCCACGAGCTGGCCGCGCTCTACGCGGACCTCGCCGCGCGCATGCTCGGCGTGCCGTGATCCGCCTTCGGTCGTGAGTGGTAAGTGGTGCTCTGGCACCACTTACCACGCACGGGCGGCGCAGCCGCGGATCTCCAGCATCGTGCAGCCGTCGACCGTGCGGTACGGGCCGTGCGGCATCCCGGGGCGGCGGGACGCGTAGTGGCCCGGCCCGAACGTCCGGCCCAGCGTGAGGTCGGTCAGGCTGCCCGCCAGCACGTAGACCTCCTCGTGGAAGTCGTGCCGGATCACCCCGGCCGGACTCGTGTCCAGGCCGGGCGCCCAGCGGGTGATCCGGGTGAGCGCGCCGTCGTCCCCGCGGCTGAGTACCCGCTCCTCGACCCCCTCGCCCGCGGGCGTCCACGGGACGGAGGAGACGGGGAAGAACTCGTGCTCGGAGCGGATCGGCCGGCTCATCAGCCGATGGGGTCGGGCAGCCGGTCCACCGCGTACGCCAGGGGTAGGACGTCCCCGGTGGCGGGGTCGGCGAGCTCGACCCGCCAGCCGTCGGCGAACTGGTCGACGCCCGCGACCATCGCCACCGTGCCGGAGAGCAGGACCGTGCCGGGCGCGAGCCAGCCGCGCTCGCGCAGCACGTCGAGCCAGTAGGCCGGGGCGAGCAGGGCGCCGAGCTTCGCGTCCTGGATCAGCTGCTCGTGCTCGCCGTGGCGGACCCACGCGCGCAGCGAGACGGCGTCGACGTCCGCGATCTCCGACAGTCGCCAGGCCCGGGTGCCCAGCACGTCCAGCCCCGCGTTCTTGCTCCAGGCCACCCCGTGGACCTCGAGGTCGCGGTCGGTGTGGTCGCAGGCGACGGTGAGCAGGGGGTCGGAGACGTCCTCGCCGAGGACGAGCGCCCACTCCGCCTCGCCCGAGGTGCGGCCGTGCTGGGCGGGCACGGTCTCGGACTGTGCGGCCAGATAGGGCGAAACGGGGTACAGGGCAGGGGTGACCTCCGGTGCCGGAACGCCCAGCTCGGCCAGCTCCGCCACGTGCGCGGCCACCTCCTCCTGGGCGCGGCCCGCGTACCCGGCGTTGAACACGCGGGTGACGGCGACGGAACGGGTGCTGCCGTCCGGCAGGGCGAAGCTGAGCACGGGGCCTCCTGTGTCGATCCTGTTTCATACCTTGCGCATGCCGACTGTATACAGCAAGTATGGGGCCCGTCCAGGAGAGGAGCTCCCATGACCACACCTCCCGTCGACCGACGGTCGCTGAGGAAGGCGTTCGCCGCGAGCCTGTCCGGTACCTCGCTGGAGTGGTACGACTTCGCGGTCTACTCGGCCGCCGCGGCGCTCGTCTTCCCGCAGCTGTTCTTCCCGTCGTCCGACCCGCTGACCGGCACGCTGCTGGCCTTCTCGACCTACGCCGTCGGGTACGTGTCGCGGCCGCTGGGCGGGATCGTGTTCGGCAGGCTCGGGGACCGGATCGGCCGCAAGCAGGTCCTCGTCGTCACGCTGTTGCTGATCGGCGTGGCCACCTTCCTGATCGGTGCGCTGCCGAGCTACGCGAGCATCGGCGTCGCGGCCCCCGTGCTCCTGGTGCTGCTGCGGTTCGCCCAGGGTGTCGGCGTCGGCGGTGAGTGGGGCGGCGCGGTGCTGCTCTCCAGCGAGTTCGGCGACCCGCGCAAGCGCGGCTTCTGGTCCTCCGCCGCCCAGGTCGGCCCGCCCGCGGGCAACCTGCTGTCCAACGGCGTGCTCGCCGTGCTCACCGCGGTGCTGTCCGAGGAGGCCTTCCTCTCGTGGGGCTGGCGGGTGGCCTTCCTGCTCTCGGCGGTGCTGGTCGCGTTCGGGCTGTGGATCCGGCTGAAGCTGGAGGACACGCCCGTGTTCAAGGCGATCGAGGAGTCCGGCGACCGGCCGACCGCGCCGGTCACCGAGGTGTTCCGGGACGAGTGGCGCGGGCTCCTCGCCGCCGTGCTGAGCCGGATCGGGCCGGACGTGCTGTACGCGTTGTTCACCGTGTTCGTCCTGTCCTACGGCACGACGCACGGCTACAGCCGCGCGCAGGTGCTCAGCGCCACGCTCGTCGGCGCGGCGCTGCAGCTGTTCTGCATCCCGCTCGCGGGCGCACTGACCGACCGGGTCAACCGCAGGCTGGTCTACGCGGTCGCCGCGGTGGCGGGTGCGGTGTGGCCCTTCGTGTTCTTCGGGATGGTCGGCGACGGGGCGATGGTGCCGCTGATCCTCGGCGTCGTGCTCGGGCTGCTGTGCCACTCGTTCATGTACGGGCCGCAGGCGGCGTTCGTGACCGAGCAGTTCAGCCCCCGGCTGCGCTACACCGGCAGCTCGCTCGGCTACACGATCGCGGGCGTGTTCGGCGGGGCGATCGCCCCGCTGGCGTTCACCGCGCTCAACGGCGGGTTCGGCTGGGTGGCCGTCGCGCTGTACGTGCTGGTCGCGTGCGTGCTGACGCTCGTCGGGCTGCTGCTGGGCCGCAACCCCGACCACGCCGAGGACGAGGCCTACCTCAGGCCTCGAGAAGTACCCGCTGAGTGAGGGCGAGGTGGTCGTCGATCGCGGCCCTGGCCTCGACGACGTCCCCCTCGGCCAGCGCCCGCACGATCCGCTCGTGCTCGGTGCACACCGCGCGCTGGCGGGGGCTGCTCGCGTGGACCGCGGCCACGCCGAGCCTGCGCTGGCGGACCCGCAGGCCCGCGTAGGTGCGGGAGAGCATGGTGTTGCCGCCCGCGTCCACCAGCGCCTGGTGGAACACCATGTCCCGGTCGATGAAGGCGGTGGCGTCCGCGCCGGTCTCGGCCAGCTCGTCCTGCTCGGCGAGGACGCGGCGCAGGGTCGCGAACGGGACGGTGCCCTCGGCCAGGGCGCGCTCGGCGCAGTGCCGCTCCAGGACCCCGCGCAGCTCCATCAGCTCGCGGATCTGCCGCCCGGTCAGCGGTGGCACGTAGGCGCCGCGACCGGGGATCATCTCGACCAGCCCGTCCGCGACGAGGAGCAGCAGCGCCTCGCGGACCGGGGTGCGGCTGACCCCGATGCGGGTGGCGAGCTCGCCCTCGTTGAGGAACGTCCCCTCGACCTCCGGGTCGACGAGGACGGCCTCGCGCAGGTGATGGAGCGCCTTGTCGCGGCCCGAGATCGGCATACAGTAGGTATACAGCACAGTCGGTTCCGAATTGAGGAGGCAGCCCGGTGCGGATCGCCCTGGCCCAGATCGTGTCGACCCCGTCGCCCGCGGAGAACCTCGAGCTGGTGGCCGCCGAGACCGCCCGGGCCGCCGAGGCGGGAGCCCGGGTCGTCGTGTTCCCCGAGGCCACCATGTGCTGCTTCGGGGTGCGGCTGCCCGCCGAGCCGCTCGACGGCGCGTGGGCCACGGGCGTCCGGAAGGTCGCGGCGGAGCACGGCGTCACCGTGGTCGCCGGGATGTTCACCCCGGACCCCGACGGTCGCGTGCGCAACACCCTGCTCGCCACCGGCGGCGGGGTCGAGGCGCACTACGACAAGATCCACCTGTTCGACGCGTTCGGGTTCGCCGAGTCGGACACCGTCGCCCCCGGCGCCGCCCCGGTCACCATCGAGGTCGACGGGGTGACCGTCGGCCTCGCCACCTGCTACGACGTGCGCTTCCCCGGCCTGTTCCAGAAGCTGGGCGACCTCGGCGCGCAGGTCGTGCTGATGCCGGCGTCCTGGGGGGCGGGCCCGGGCAAGCGTGCGCAGTGGGACCTGCTGGTCCGCGCCCGCGCGCTGGACTCGACGTGCCTGGTCGCGGCGTGCGACCAGGCCGACCCGACGACCGTGGGCCGCGCGGCGGGCAAGGCGCCGACCGGGATCGGGGCGAGCCTGGTGGCGAGCCCGTTCGGCGAGATCGTGGCCCAGCTCGACGCGCAGCCGGACCTGCTGGTCCAGGACCTGGACCTCGCCGTCGTCGAGCAGGCACGGGCCGCCATCCCGGTGCTGGCCAACCGCCGCTTCTGACCGGTCAGAGGGTCAGGGTGGCGTAGCGCTCGCCCGCGGTGTTCTCCACGACGACCGACTGGACCTGGTCGGGCGCGACGCCCGCGCTGCCGTCGAGGTGCACGCCGTTCGTCTCGCCCTGCGCCGGCACCACCCAGCCGCCCGCGATCTCCTCGGTGCCGTCCTTGGCCACCACCACCATCCGGCAGTGCTCGCCCGCGGGGACGCCCTTGACGTTCGCGGCGAGCCGGACCCAGCCGTTCGCCGGGGTGACCGTCACGGCCGCGGTGACGGCCCCCTGCGTCGTCTCCATCGTGCGGGCGCCCGCGGCCTGGGTGACGGCGGGCGGTGACTGCGGGGCCAGGGCCTGACCGGCCACGACGCCGCCGCCGAGGAGCGCGGCGCCCACCACGGCCGCCGCGATCCCGCGGGTCCAGAGCCGGCGGCGGTGCTCCGCGGCCCGTTCGGACCGGATCTCGCGCAGGGCGCGGTGGAGCACCAGGTCGGAGTCGGGCGGGCCCTCCAGCAGGGCCTCGTCGGGGAGCTCGTCCAGGGTCTGCGTCATGGCGCGCAGGTCCTCCCACTCGGCGCGGCACTGCGCGCACTGCTCGAGATGGCGTTCGACCTCCGCCTGCTCGTCGGGGTCGAGCAGGCCGAGGACGTGCGCGGACAGCTCGCCGCCGGCGACGCTTCCACAGGTGGTCATCCGAGCACCCCCTCGGGCTCGTTGGCGGTCGGGCCGAGCGCGCTGCGCAGGGCACGCAGCGCGTAGTACGAGCGGGACTTCACCGTCCCCGGCGGGACGCCGAGGACCCGGGCCGCCTCCGGCAGCGTCCGGCCGCGGAAGTAGACCTCCGCGAGGACGTCCCGGTGGTCGGGGGAGAGCTTCTCCAGGGCGGGCAGCACGGTCAGCGCGTCCACCACCGAGTCCGCGTGGTCGCGGGTGGCCGCCGGCGGCGCCGCGTCCTCCTCGACCTCCGCGGGCCGGGCCCGCTGGGCGCGGACCCGGTCGGTGACCAGGTTGCGGGCCACGGTGAGCAGCCAGCTGCGGACGGAGCCGCGGCCGTTGGTCAGGACGTCCGAGTGCTGCCAGGCCCGCACCAGGACCTCCTGCACGACGTCCTCCGCGGCCGCCCGGTCACCGAGCAGCCGGGTGGTGTACGCCAACAGCGCCCGCCCGTGCTCGGCGTAGACGGCGCGGATGAGCGCCTCGTCGGGGTCACGTGGCCCCGACCGCTGCCGGGTGCGCCCGCGCGCCCGGTGAGCTGACTCGACCATGCACGCTCCCGGCTCAGGATGGGCCTCAGGCCCGGTGAGGGTAGCGAAGTCCACGTCTCCGACACGGACGGCGGCGGGGAACGGTTCGGCCGAGATCTCAGCCGGAGATCTCGGTCGGGAACCGGGGTGAACCGTTCCGGCCGCGGACCCGTGTGGGTAGGTGAATCGCTCCCCGCGAAGAAGAGGTCTCCCCATGAGGGCACGTGGTCCCTTGCTGACTCTGCTGGCCGTGCTGGCCGTCGGCGCCGCCGTGTTCACCGTGAACGCGGTGCTCGTCGGCCCCGGCCCCGCCGCGCAGGTCCCCGCGCAGGTCGTCACCCCCGCCGCCCAGCAGGACCCCTACGGGGCGTCCGACGGCTACGGCGCGGCCCCCGCCGCCGATCCCTACGGCGCAGCACCCGCACCCGCACCCGCTCCCGAGCAGGCCCCGCAGCCCGCGCAGGCGGCTCAGGCGCCCGCGGCGCAGGCCGCCCCGGTGACCGGCGCCTTCGCCGGGCGGTCGGCCGGCAACGAGGTCACCCTCGCCATCGGGAGGGACGGCGACCGGGTCGTCGCCTACGTCTGCGACGGCAAGAAGATCGAGTCCTGGTTCCAGGGCACCACCACCGACGGGAAGCTGCAGCTCAGCGGCACGGACGGTGAGCTGGCCGCCGACACCACCGACACCGCGGTGCTCGGCACCGTGGCTGTCGGGGGGAAGAGCTGGCCCTTCTCGGCCCAGCTGAAGAAGGGCGTCGCCGCCCCCACCGACCGCGCCACCCTGTCCGAGCTCGGCTCCGCCTGAGGGAGAGGACACCCCCGATGACGCCCCCGCCGACCCCGCCGTCCCACCGCGCCGAGGATCTCCTCGCCGCGTCCCCCTACGACCCGCCGACGCACCCCGCGCTGCGGCCGGTGCAGCCGTACGGCCCCACCTACGACCCGGGCGCCTACGGCGAGCCGGACCTGCAGGCGACGACCGTGATCCCGCGCCAACACGGGCCCGCCGACGCCGACCCGCCCGCCGACCCGCCCGCCGAGCTGCTCGCCGATCCGCTCGCCAGCCCGGACGTCGCGCACGGCTGGGCCCGGGAGCAGGAGGCCTGGGACGACCCCGGCTGGGGTGCCCGCAGCTGGGATCGCGAGGACTACGACGACGAGTACCAGGACCATGACGACGAGTCCGACGAGCTGACCCAGGCTCCCGACAAGACCCCGGGACCCACACCCCGGCGGCTCGCCGCCCTGCTGGTCCCGGTCGCCGTCGGGATCGCGGTCTCGGTCGGCCTCGGGGTGTACGGCAGGCTGCACGAGGGCACCGGGTCGGCGCTGAACATCGCCGGCTTCTCCTCGGGCCTCGCGGCCAAGACCTGGCTGACCACGGCGGCGTTCGTCTTGGTCCTGGTCCAGCTGTGGACCTCGATGCGGATGTACGGGCGGCTCTCGCGCCGCGGCCCGGCGGGCCCGCGGACCGCCTTCGTGCACCGCTGGGCGGGCCGCGCCGCGGTGCTGCTGACCATCCCCGTGGCGGTCCACTGCCTCTACGCCCTCGGCTACGAGGACTCGAGCCTGCGGGTGCTGCTGCACTCGCTCGCGGGCTGCTTCTTCTACGGCGCCTTCACCGCGAAGATGCTGGTCTTACCCCGGCGCGACGCGCCCCGCTGGGCGCTGCCGGTGCTCGGCGGACTGGTGTTCGTGCTGTTCACCGCCCTGTTCCTGACGTCCTCGGTGTGGTTCTTCAGCACCCGGGGCCTGACGTTCTAGAGGACCACCCCATGACCTCCCCGCTGACCCGCCGCGCCGCGCTCGTCGGGACCTGCGCCGCAGGCTGTGCCGCGCTCGCCGGCTGCGCCACCTACAGCTCGACACCCCAGACCGCGCCCGCGCCCCAGCCCCAGAACCCGCCGCAGAACCCGGGCACCGCCGCGCCGCAGCCGGGCGCCGCGGCCGCCCCGCTCGTCCGCACCGCCGACGTGCCGGTCGGCGGCGGCGTGGTGATCGCCGCGCAGGAGATCGTGGTCACCCAGCCCACGGCCGGGCAGTACAAGGCCTTCTCGTCGGTGTGCACCCACCAGGGCTGCAACGTCAACGAGGTGACCGACGGCCAGATGATCTGCCCCTGCCACGGCAGCTACTTCGCGATCGCCGACGGCGCGGTCACCGACGGCCCGGCGCGCTCGCCGCTGCCGGAGAAGGCCATCACGGTGAGCGGGGACTCCATCACGCTCGCCTAGGAGCCCTGGGACCGACGTCACGACGGTCACGGCTGACCGTTGTCGCCGGGCCTCACTAGACTCCGACGAAACCCCGGGTGGCGACGACGCACCACGGCGCGCTCGCTCGCCGGGGCCGGTGAGGAGTAGCGAATGGGTGGGAGCGAGTCGCCGACCGACCAGGTCGACGAGGCGGAGCTCGGAGAGAACGCCCCGGAGCCCCCGGAGCACCTCGTCCTCGCCGCGGCCTTCCCCGAGCCCACCCGGGACCAGTGGGCGGCCGCGGTGGACGCCGTGGTCCGCAAGTCCGGTCGGATCGGCGAGGACGCCCCGCTCGGCGCCGGCGTCGAGAAGCTGGCCTGGGACACCGCGGACGGCCTGCACGTGCAGCCGCTCTACACCGCGGACGACGTGGCGAACGACGGGGCCGAGGCCCCCCGGTTCGCCCGCGAGGGCGAGCGGTGGGACGTCCGCCAGCACCACGCGGGCGAGTCCGGCTCGGCCGCGCGCGCCGCGATCCTGGCGGACCTGGAGAACGGCGTCACCTCGATCTGGCTGGCCGTCGGGGCGGGCGGGGTGCCCGTCGCCGAGCTCCCCGCCGTGCTCGACGAGGTGTACCTCGACCTCGCCCCGGTCGTGCTCGACGGCGGGTCCTCGGCCCTCGAGGCGGGCGAGGCGTTCCTGGCGCTCGCCGCCGACCGCGAGGTCCCCGCCGACACCCTGCTCGGCACGCTGGGCCTCGACCCGATCGGGCTGCGGGCCCGCGCGGGCACCGGCCCGGACGTCTCCTCGGTGGTCCCGCTCGCCGCGCGGGTCGCGGCCGAGTACCCCCTGGTCAAGGCCGTGGTCGTGGACGCGACACCGGTCCAGGAGGCCGGCGGCTCCGAGGCGCAGGAGCTGGGCTTCGCGCTCGCCTCGGGCGTCGCGTACCTGCGGGCGCTGACCGACGGCGGGCTCACCGTCGAGCAGGCCGCCCGGGTGCTCGAGTTCCGCTTCGCCGCCACCGCCGAGCAGTTCCCCACCATCGCGAAGCTCCGTGCGGCGCGTCGGCTGTGGGCCCGGGTGCTGGAGGCCTCCGGGATCGGTTCGGGTACGTCCGGGGTCCAGACGCAGCACGCCGTCGTCAGCCCGACCCTGTTCACCAAGCGCGACCCCTGGGTGAACATGCTGCGCGGCACCGTCGCGGGCTTCGCCGCGGGCATCGGGGGAGCGGACGCGGTCACCGTGCCGCCCTTCGACATCGCCCTCGGCGCCGCCGAGCCGTTCTCCCGGCGGATCGCGCGCAACACCCAGTCGCTGCTGATCGAGGAGTCGCACCTCGCGCGGGTGCTCGACCCGGCGGGCGGCTCCTGGTACGTCGAGCACCTGACCGCGGACCTCGCGCAGGCCGGGTGGGCCTTCTTCCAGGAGATCGAGGCCGCGGGCGGCGCCGTCGCGGCGCTGGACTCCGGGTTCGTCGCCTCCGCCGTCGAGGCCGTGCGCACCACGCGGGAGAAGGGGATCGCGACCCGGCGGACCCCGCTCACCGGCGTCTCCGAGTTCCCGAACCTGGACGAGAAGCCGGTCGTGCGGACCCCGCTGCCGGCGCCCGTGAAGCGCGGCGGACTCCCGCTGTACCGGCCCGCCGAGGCCTACGAGGAGTACCGCGACCGCTCGGACGCGGCGGGGGAGCGCCCGACGGCCTTCCTGGCCACCCTGGGCCCGCTCGCCGCGTACACCGCGCGGGCGGGGTTCGCCCGGAACCTGTTGCAGGCCGGGGGGATCGCGGACGTCGAGGCCGGACCGACCGAGTCCGCCGAGGACGTCGTGGCGGCCTACGGCGGCCAGCCCGTCGTCGTGCTGTGCTCCACCGACAGGCTCTACGCCGAGCGCGCCGCGGACACCGCGGCCGCGCTGCGGAAGGCGGGGGCGACGCGCATCCTGCTGGCGGGCCGGGGAGACGTCGACGGTGTGGACGGCTACCTCTACGCCGGGTGCGACGCCCTGGCCGTGATCGACGACGTGTGGAAGGCGTTCGCATGAGCATCCCCGACTTCACGAAGGTCGACCTCGGCTCCGGCGCGGGGGAGGTCCGCGCGTCGGGCGAGCCGTGGGAGTCCCCCGAGGGCATCCCGGTGCAGCGCCTCTACACCGGCGCGGACCTGGAGGGCGTCGACTTCCTGCGCACCTACCCGGGCATCACGCCCTACCTGCGCGGGCCGTACCCCACGATGTACGCCAGCCAGCCGTGGACCATCCGCCAGTACGCGGGCTTCTCCACCGCGACGGAGTCGAACGCCTTCTACCGCCGCAACCTCGCGGCCGGGCAGAAGGGCCTGTCCATCGCGTTCGACCTGGCCACGCACCGCGGCTACGACTCCGACCACCCGCGGGTCGGCGGGGACGTCGGCATGGCGGGCGTCGCGATCGACTCGATCTACGACATGCGCCAGCTGTTCGACGGCATCCCGCTGGACAAGATGTCGGTGTCGATGACCATGAACGGCGCGGTGCTCCCGGTGCTCGCGCTCTACGTCGTCGCGGCCGAGGAGCAGGGGGTGGCGCCGGAGCAGCTCGCGGGGACCATCCAGAACGACATCCTCAAGGAGTTCATGGTCCGCAACACCTACATCTACCCGCCGCAGCCGAGCATGAAGATCATCTCGGACATCTTCACCTACACCTCGCAGAAGATGCCGAAGTTCAACTCGATCTCCATCTCCGGTTACCACATCCAGGAGGCGGGGGCGACCAACGACCTGGAGCTCGCCTACACCTTGGCGGACGGCGTGGAGTACCTGCGCTCCGGCATCGACGCCGGCCTGGACGTCGACAGGTTCGCGCCGCGGCTGAGCTTCTTCTGGGCGATCGGCATGAACTTCTTCATGGAGGTCGCCAAGATGCGGGCCGCGCGCCTGCTCTGGTCGAAGCTGGTGAACGAGTTCGGGCCGAAGAACCCGAAGTCGCTGAGCCTGCGCACGCACTCGCAGACCTCGGGCTGGTCGCTGACCGCGCAGGACGTCTACAACAACGTGGTCCGCACCTGCGTCGAGGCCATGGCCGCGACCCAGGGACACACGCAGTCGCTGCACACCAACGCCCTGGACGAGGCGCTCGCGCTGCCCACGGACTTCTCCGCGCGCATCGCCCGCAACACCCAGCTGCTGCTGCAGCAGGAGTCCGGCACCACCAAGGTCATCGACCCGTGGGGCGGCTCCTACTACGTCGAGAAGCTGACCTACGACCTCGCGCGCCGGGCCTGGGGCCACATCCAGGAGGTCGAGAAGGCGGGCGGGATGGCACAGGCCATCGACGCCGGCATCCCGAAGCTGCGCGTCGAGGAGGCGGCGGCCCGCACCCAGGCCCGCATCGACTCCGGCCGCCAGCCGGTCATCGGCGTGAACAAGTACGTGGTGGACTCCGACGAGGTCATCGACGTCCTCAAGGTCGACAACGCACAGGTGCGGCGCGAGCAGATCGAGAAGCTCGAGCGGCTGCGCGCGGAGCGGGACGCCCGCGCGGTGGACTCGGCGCTGGAGAAGCTCACGAACTCGGCCGCGGCCATCGCGGAGGGCTCGGCGCGGGAGTTCGACCAGAACCTGCTCGCCCTCGCGGTGGACGCGGCGCGCGCCAAGGCCACCGTCGGCGAGATCTCCGACGCCCTGGAGAAGGTCTTCGGGCGACACTCCGGGCAGATCAGGATCATCTCAGGCGTGTACTCCGAGGAGGCCGGGGCCAGCCCGGCGATCGCCAGGGCCCGCGAGCTCGTGGGCGAGTTCGCCGAGGAGGAGGGCCGCCAGCCCCGCATCCTCGTCGCCAAGATGGGGCAGGACGGGCACGACCGCGGCCAGAAGGTGATCGCCACGGCGTTCGCCGACCTGGGCTTCGACGTCGACGTGGGCCCGCTGTTCCAGACCCCGGCCGAGGTCGCGCGGCAGGCCGTCGAGGCGGACGTGCACGTCGTCGGGGCCAGCTCGCTCGCCGCCGGGCACCTCACCCTGGTGCCCGAGCTGCGGGAGGAGCTGAAGAAGCTGGACCGCGAGGACATCATGATCGTCGTGGGTGGGGTGATCCCGCCCGCGGACGTCCCCGAGCTGATCGAGATGGGGGCGGCCGCGGTGTTCCCGCCCGGCACGGTCATCTCCGAGGCGGCGATCTCGCTGCTGGAGAAGCTGCGCGCTGCGCAAGATCCTGGGCAAAATGCCTCGTGAGGTCGACGTCGAGACCCTCGCCGAGGGGGTCCTCGACGGCAACCGGACGTTGCTGGCCAGGGCGATCACGCTCGTCGAGTCGGCCAAGCCGGCGCACCGGGCCCAGGCCCAGGAGCTGTTGCGGGAGCTGCAGCCGCACGCCGGGGGAGCGGTGCGGGTCGGCATCTCCGGGGTGCCGGGCGTCGGGAAGTCGACGTTCATCGAGGCCCTGGGCACCCGGCTGACCGGGCAGGGCCATCGGGTCGCGGTGCTCGCGGTCGACCCGTCGTCCACCCGGACGGGCGGGTCGATCCTGGGTGACAAGACCCGGATGGCCGCGCTGGCCGTGGACGACAACGCGTTCATCCGGCCGTCGCCGTCCGCGGGGACGCTCGGCGGGGTCGCCCGGCGGACCCGCGAGACCATGGTGCTGATGGAGGCCGCGGGGTACGACGTCGTGCTGGTCGAGACCGTCGGCGTCGGCCAGTCCGAGGTCACGGTCGCCGGGATGGTGGACACGTTCCTGTTCCTCACCATCGCCCGCACCGGCGACCAGCTGCAGGGGATCAAGAAGGGGATCCTGGAGCTGGCGGACGTCGTCGCGGTGAACAAGGCGGACGGGCCGCACGAGCAGGACGCCCGCGCCGCCGCCCGCGACCTGGCAGGCGCGCTGCACATGATGACCCCGCTGTCGGAGCACTGGCGCACCCCGGTCCTGTCCTGCTCCGCCCAGACCGGCATGGGGCTCGACAAGGTGTGGGGCAAGATCCTCGACCACCGGGCGACCCTGGACAAGCACGGCGAGCTGGCCTCGCGACGCGCGGACCAGCAAGTCGAGTGGATGTGGGCGATGATCCGCGAGCAGCTCCTGGACCGGCTGACCTCCGACCCGAAGGTGCGACAGCGCCTCCCCGAGCTCACGGCGGAGGTCCGCGAGGGCACCCAGACCCCCACGACGGCCGCCCTGGAGATCCTCGACCTCCTGTGAGTGGCGATAGTCGCTCTGGCGACTATCGCCACTCACGGGTTGATAACTCCCTGGTCGTGCCCGCGCGCCCGGACTGACAGCGGCTGCGCCAGGGCGCATGCTGGTCCCATGACGGATGTGGCCGGGCGGGAGACCGAGCGCGCGGAGGCGCGCCCGGACGCGCCCGAGCCGCAGCTCGACCCCGGCCCGGACGCGCCCACGGTGAAGCTGACCGCCGACGGGCGGCCCCGCCCGAGCGGCCTGCGCGGGGTCTGGCTGCTGCTCAAGCGGACCGCCGTGCGGGCCTGGGACGACAACATCTTCAGCGAGTCCGCCTCCGCGGCGTTCTGGCAGACCCTCTCCCTCCCGCCGCTGCTGCTGGGGCTGCTCGGCGCCCTCGGCTACATCGGGGACTGGTTCGGGCCGGACACGATCAACCTCGCCCAACGCCAGCTCGTCGCAGGCGCCTCCATCGTGTTCAGCGACAACGCGGTCGACGAGATCATCGCGCCCACCATCGAGCAGCTGCTCACCACCGGCCGCGGGGAGCTCGTCTCGCTCGGCTTCGTCATCTCGCTGTGGTCCGGCTCGTCCGCGATGTCCTCGTTCGTCGACGCGATCACCCGCGCGCACGACCAGTACGGCGTCCGCAACCCCGTGTGGCAGCGGATCCTCGCGCTGCTGATGTACATCGTGGGGCTGGTCGGCGGGATCGTGTCGCTGCCGCTGCTCGCGCTGGGCCCCGACCGGCTGCCGAAGCTGCTGCCCGCGTCCTGGCAGGACACGGCGATCCAGCTGATCGGCTGGCTGTACTACCCGGTGCTCGGGGTCGGGCTGATCCTCGCGCTGACCACGCTCTACAAGCTCGCGCTGCCCGCCAAGCCGCCGTGGTACCGGGGGCTGCCCGGCGCGGTGCTCGCCGCCGTCGTGTTCCTGGTCGGGGCCACCGGGCTGCGCGTCTACATCAACTGGCTGCTCGGGACCGGGTACACCTACGGCGCGCTCGCCGCGCCCATCGCCTTCCTGCTGGCCACCTTCTTCATCGGCATGGCGATCGTGGTCGGTGCGCACTTCAACGCGTCCATCCAGCACTTCTGGCCCAAACGGCTCAAGGACCGCCGGGGCACCGTCCCCCAGCCGCACCTGGGGTGAGGGTGTCCGCCGCGCGGACGTGCCGCGGCGGGGCCTCGCCGCAGTAGGCTCCGCCGGTGGGCTGGTTGCGCCGGCACGACCCGGGTCTGGTCGCGGTGCGGCGGGCCGCGCGCGTCACGATCGTCGCGTGCCTCGGCTTCTACCTGAGCCGCTACGTCCTCGACAACGCCGTGATGGCCACGTACGCGCTGTTCGGCGCGGTCGCCCTCGGGATCCTGTCCCAGATCACCGGCGACCGGGCGCGGCGCCTGCGGACCCTGGCCCTGATGCTGCCCGTCGGCTCGGTGCTCATCACCCTCGGCACGCTGCTGTCCGTGCACCTCGCCACGGCCACCCTCGGGATGCTCGTGCTCGGGTTCGCCGTGAGCTTCGTGGGGGTCGGCGGGTCACGGCTGGTCGGGATCGCGGCGGGCAGCCAGCTGCTCTACATCCTGCCGTCCTTCCCGCCCTACGATCCCGGGTCGCTGGGCTGGCGGCTCCTCGGGTTCGTGCTGGCGGTGGCGCTGCTGGCCCTCGCCGAGGTGCTGCTGTGGCCGGAGCCCGATCCCCGGCCCTACCGGGACCGGCTGCGGGCGGCGGTCGCGTCCCTCGCCGTGTGCCTGGACGCCGTGGCGGACGACTGGGCGGGCGGCGGGCGGGACCGGCTGGCCGCGGCGCTGCCCGCCGCGCTGGACGCGTCGGAGGAGCTGCGGCCGTCGCGGCTCCCGCCGGGACAGACACCCGCCTCGGCGAGCCGACGCGACCGGGCGCTCACCATCGCCGCCGCCACCACCCGCCTGCTCATCGGGCGGGCCGCGGACCTCACCCGCCGCGACGAGCGGACCGGGCCCGACCTGCCCGCGGCGACCGCACTGCTGCGCGAGGTCGCGGGCTGTGTCGCGGCCGCGGGCGCCTGGCTCGGCGGCACCGGGCCACTGCCGGACACCGACCGGATGACCGCCGCGCTCACCGGGTTCCGGGCGGTCCGGTCGGCCACCTCGCCCGACGGCCTCCCAGTCGAGAACCTCCGGCTGGGCTCGACCGCGCTGATGCTCGCGGAGTGGGCGACCTCGCTGGTCACGGCCCTGCGGATCGCGGCGGGCGCCCCCGTCCCGCCGGACCGCACGCCCCCCGAGGCCCGGCCCGGGCTGTTCTGGTTCGCCCACGAGAGCGAACCGGCGCTCTACTGGCGGCGGGTGCGCGGGCACCTCACCCCACGGTCGGTGTTCTTCCAGGGCGCGCTGCGGCTCGCGCTGGCGCTCGCCGCGGCCCGGTTCCTCGCCGGGTTCTTCGACCTGTCCCACGGGTTCTGGGTGCTGCTCACGATCCTCACCGTGCTGCGCACCACGGCCGCCGAGACCCGCTCGACGCTGCGCCCGGCCATCATCGGCACCACGTGCGGGGCGCTGCTCGCGGCCGCGATCCTCGTGGTGGGGTTCCCGCCGCTGGTCTACGCCGTGGTGCTGCCGGTCGTAATGGTCGTCGGGTTCTCGGCGGGGCCGCTGCTCGGCGCGGGAGCGGCCCAGGCGCTGTTCACCCTGGTCATCTCGATGGTGTTCGCCCAGCTCAGTCCCGCCGACTGGCACCTGGCCGAGGCCCGGCTGCTGGACGTCGCCGTCGGTGCGGTCGTCGGCATCGCCGCCGGGCTCGTGGCCTGGCCGCGCGGCGGATCGGGGGAGCTGCACCGGTCGGTGGCGGAGTTCCTGGCGGACGCGGCGGGCGTCGTGCGGGAGACCGTGCGGGTGGTGGCCGAGGGGGCGCGGCCCGGGGACGCGCTGCCGCGCGCCCGCCGGACCGGCCTGCTCGCCGAGACGACCTACGCCCTCTACGCCGCCGAGAGGCACCCCAAGCAGGGGATCGTCGACTGGCAGGCGACGCTCTCCGCGGGCCACCACGCCGTGCGCGGCGCGGAGACGCTGGTCCGGGACTGCCCGACGGGCCGGTTGCTCAGCTGCGTGGGCCCGCTCGACCAGGCGGCGGCGGACGTCGCGGCCCGCTTCGAGCACGTCGCGCTCGGCCTGGCGCGTCGAGACCGCACCGCGCTCACGGCCCCCACGCTGCCCCCGCCGGTGCTGGACTGGCCGACCGACCTCGGACCGGACCTGTTCCACCTCTCCGACCTGCGGGTCTGGCTCGACGGCCTGCGCGGCGACCTCAGCCGCGTGACCGACGCACCGCCGCTCGGAGCGCCTGCTGCAACAGCGTCGCCTCCGCGGGCACCGTCAGCCACGTGAACCCGAGCTCCCGGTAGCGCGGCGCCCACTCGGGATCGCCGCAGAACACCCCGACGGGGAGGTCGGTCGCGCCGGTGATCCCGCGCAGCAGGTCGCGGTACCCGGGGTCGTCCAGGGGCGGCACCGCGCCGCGTCCCGAGCTCAACGACAGGTCCGAGGGCCCGACGAACAGGGCGTCGACGCCGGGGACCGCGGCGATCGCGTCCAGGTCGGCGACGGCCGCCATGGTCTCGATCATGATCACGCAGCCGCCGGGGGCGAGCACGTCCCGGCCGGTCCACCCCACGCGGGACGGCCCGAAGCTGCGGGTGCCCGCGGGCGGGTAGGCACACGCCGCGGCCGCGGCGGCCGCCTCCGTGGCCGAGTCCACCAGCGGCACGATCACCCCGGCCGCGCCCCGGTCGAGCGCCTGGGCGATGGGCTGCGGAGCGTTGTGCGACACCCGGACCAGCGCGGGCGTCTCGCCGCACGCCTGGAGCAGGGGTAGGAGATCACCGAGCACGCCGTGCTGGGCGTCGAGACAGACGAGGTCCACCCCCGATCGCGCCACCATCTCCACCGTCGCGGCCGCTCCGACCGCACACCACCCGACGATCGCCCCGGCGCCAATCTCCACCCCCGAGTCCTACCCCGCGCGGCCCGGCCTCGCGAGTCCTCGGCTCCGTGCGCGCGAGGTCTGACGCGTGGGCGGCCCAAGCACCGCTGAGTGACGCTTGGGACGCCCGAGCGTCGGCGGCTGACGCTTGGGACGCCCAAGCGCCGGTAAGTGACGCTTGGGACGCCCAAGCGCCGGTGAGTGACGCTTGGGCCGCCCGAGCGTCGGCGGCTGACGCTTGGGACGCCCAAGCACCGCTGAGCGACGCTTGGGACGCCCAAGCGTCGGCGAGCCCGGACGCGCGAGTCGCCGGGCACGGCGTGGTGGCCCGGATGTGGAGCCGCGGCGGCATAGGGTCACCCGGTGCTCGGGGTCAGTCACGCCACGTCCGGAGCGGCCCTCGGGCTGGTGATCGCGGGGCTGGCGCCGCAGACCGTCGGGATGACGCCGACGGCGGGCGGCATCCTCACGTTCGCCGGGGTCACGGCGGGTGCCGCGCTCCTGCCGGACCTCGACCATCCCAGCTCGACCGCGACCCGCCGGTTCTCGTGGGCCTCCTGGCTCGCGGCCCACGCCGTGCGCCCGCTGTCCGCGCTGGTCTTCCGGCTGACGCGCGGGCCCCGCGACAGCGGCCGCGGCACGCACCGCGGCCTCACCCACACCCTCGCCGGCGCGCTCCTGCTGGGCGGCGCAGTGGCCGCGGCGAGCGCGCGGTGGGGGACCCCGGTCACGGTCGGGGTGCTGTTCGTCTGCCTGGCGCTCGCGATCAAGGGGCTCGAC
This sequence comes from Pseudonocardia sp. WMMC193, assembly GCF_021728735.1. Taxonomy (NCBI): domain Bacteria; kingdom Bacillati; phylum Actinomycetota; class Actinomycetes; order Pseudonocardiales; family Pseudonocardiaceae; genus Pseudonocardia; species Pseudonocardia sp. WMMC193. Next base: position 1,490,944 of record NZ_JAKKDO010000003.1, read on the forward strand.
GGCCTCGTCCCCGGTCCGCCGTCGCTGGTCATCGCCGCGGGTCTGACCTGGGCCGCGGAGACCGCCCTCGCGGGCGGGACGGCCGGGACGGCGGGCTGGCTCGGTCTCGCGGTCGGGCTGGGGATGCTCGTGCACTCACTCGGCGACGCGGTGACCGAGTCCGGCGCACCGCTGCTCTGGCCGCTGCCGATCCGCGGCAGGCACTGGTACCCGGTCGGGAGCCCGCGCTCACTCCGGTTCCGCGCGGGCGGTCGCGTCGAGACGCTGCTGGTGGCCCCGGTGCTGACCGCCGCCACCCTCGCGCTGACCGTGTGGGTGGTCCCGGGCGCGCTGGAGGTGCTGCTCGACCTGCGCGACCGGCTCACCGCACTCGGATCCATGATCGGCACGCCCCCGGCCGGAGGGGCATGATGGAGCCGTGAGCGAGTGGGAGCTGCCGGACCGGCCCGTCATCGGGATCCTGCACCCGGGCGCGATGGGCGCCGCGATCGGTTCGGCGCTCAAACCCCGCGCCGGCGCGGTGATCTGGGCCGCGGCCGACCGTTCGCAGGCCACGTCGAAGCGCGCCGAGCTGGCCGACCTGGTCGCCGTCCCGGACGTCGCCGAGCTCGCCCGCCGCGCCCACGTCGTCATCTCGATCTGCCCGCCCGGCGCGGCACGCGAGGTCGCGGAGCAGGTCGCGGCCGCCGTCGAGGGGCAGCCGCGGCGCCCGCTCTACGTCGACGCCAACGCCGTGTCGCCCGCCACCGTCTCCGGGATGGCCGAGCTCTTCCCGGACGACGGCCTGGTCGACGGCGCCGTCATCGGCCCGCCCGCCTGGGAGCGGGGGACGACCGTGCTCTGGCTGTCCGGGCCGCACGCGCCCCTGGTCGAGGCCCTGTTCGCGGGGACCCCGTTCGGGGCCCGCCACCTGGGGCCGGAGCTGGGCCGGGCGAGCGCGCTCAAGGCGTGCTTCGCGTTGCAGAGCAAGGCGCTGTCGGCGATCTGGCTGGCGCTGGACGAGGCCGCCCGCGCCCTCGACGTGGACGAGGCGCTGCGCGAGGAGCTCGCCCGGACCGGGGTGGACTACCCCGCCCGGCTCGGGGCCGCGTCGCGGGTCGCCAAGGAGAAGGGCTGGCGCTGGGTCGCGGAGATGGAGGAGGCGGCCGACACCCTGCTCGCCGCGGGCGTCCCCGACGGCTTCTCACGAGCGGCGGCGGAGATGTACCGCCGGGCGTGAGCGGAGCGCGGACTCGCGGGTCCGGAACGGGGGACTCGCGGGTCAGCTGGGGCCGAAGCGTTCGACGCGGATGCGGCTCGCGTCCACGCCTGCGGACTGGAGGAGGTCCGTCGCGTGGTCGCAGAAGGGCGGGGTGCCGCAGACGTAGACCGTCTGGTCCGGGGTCAGCAGGCCCGCGAGGTCCTCGGCGACCAGGCGGCCCGCGGCGCGGCCGTAGCCCGGCGGGGTCTGGCGCGTGTAGGCGACGGTGACCTCGGGGCCGCTGAGCTCGTCCGCGTAGTAGAGGTCCGCGGGGCGGCGGGCGGAGACCAGCAGCCGGAACGGCGCGGTCGTCTGCTCCCGGGACAGGCGCAGCATCGACATCAGCGGCACCACGCCCGACCCGCCCGCGACACCGAGCGCGGGCGTCGACCCGTCCCACGCGAACCAGCCGCCGATCGGCCCCCGGACCTCCAGCTCGTCGCCGACCTCGACGACGTCGTGCAGGAAGCCCGAGACCTCGCCGCCCGGCAGCAGCTCCACGGTGAGGTCGATCGTGTCCGACCCGGGTACCGAGGCGACCGAGTAGTCCCGGGAGGCGGTGTAGCCGTCGTCCGCGGTCAGGCGCAGCACGTAGTACTGCCCGGCGACGTGCGCGGAGACCGTCGGCAGCCGCAGGCGCAGCGTCTTGGCGGACGGGGTCTCCCGACGGACGTCGACCACGGTCGCGGTCTGCCAGCTCGGCACCTCAGTCCCCCTGGTAGCGCTGCTCGAGCCAGGGGTCGCCGCGGTCGTGGTAGCCGTTGCGCTCCCAGAACCCCTGCTCGTCCTCGGCCATGATCCGCAGGCCCGAGACCCACTTGGCGGACTTCCAGAAGTACAGGTGCGGCACCAGCAGCCGCGCCGGGCCGCCGTGTTCGGGGGTGAGCGGCGCCCCGTCGGCGTCCCAGACCACCCACGCCTTCCCGTCGGTGACGTCCTCCAGCGGCAGGTTGGTGGTGTAGCCGGTGTGCGAGGTCGCCATCACGTAGGCGGCGTCCGGGTCGAGCTCGACCGACTCGAGGAGGGTGTCCACGGAGACGCCGTCGAAGGTCGTGTCGAAGCGCGACCAGGTGGTGACGCAGTGGATCGCGCCCTCGTAGCGGGAGCGCGGCAGGGCCTGGATCTGGTCCCACGTCCATGTCGCGGGCTCGGCGACGAGGCCCTCGATCGTGAACGTCCAGCGGTCGGTGTGCAGCCGAGGGGTGGGCTCGGCGTTCAGCACCGGCCAGTCCCGGCCGGAGTCGTACTGCCCCGGGGGCAGGCGGGGATCCCGGTCCTTGCGCCGACCGGTGAAACCACGGGTGATGGCCATGGCTCCATCATGCCGGGTCGGTGCGGACGCCGGGGAGCCTGCGGTCCAGGGCGAGCGCGCCGAAGCCCAACCCGAGGAACAGCACCGCCACCACCACGCAGTTGATCGCGACCCGGCCGTACCCGAGGGCGACGACGTCCACGAACGGATACGGGTACCAGGCGATGACGGCACCCCGCACCAGGGTGAACGCGAGCCACGCGACGGGATAGACGGCGGTGAGCAGCACGACGCGCACGCTCGTCAGCCCGCGCGGCCCGAACAACAGCCACCCGAGCACCGCCAGCACCGGGGTGACCATGTGACACAGCACCGTGGCGACCTCGTGGATGCCGGTCAGGTGCACGAGGGGGGCCAGCACCAGGTTGTAGACGATCCCGGTCACGGCGATCGCGACCGCGGCGTCGAGCACGAGCACCCGCCAGAGCGTGGAGGTCCGCTCGGGCCGGATGGCGAGCGCGACGTGCACGACTCCCACGAGCAGGTTCGACAGGATCGTGAAGTAGGCGAAGACGTTGGCCACCTGGGCGCCGCGCGTCGGGAACGTGGGGGTCAGCGCGGGCCCCGCCGTGGCGGTGCCGATCAGCTGGACGAGCACGCCGAGCAGCGCGACGGCGGCGACGAGCCCGAACCAGGGCCGCGCCAGGGGGAGATACCGAGCCACCTGCGAAACGTAGTGCGCGGGCTGCGCGCGCGGCGATAACGATCACTGCGCGATCAGGTGACGGTCCGGCTCGTCCCCTTTCGGTCGGTCTGGGCGGACGCAGCGTCACGGCCGGGTCACCCGATCGCCGGAAGCCGGACACGGAGCGCGAACGTCATCCCGGTGGAACCGCTGCGACACAGGTTCGTAACGAGACGTGGGGACCGTGCGACTCGAAAACGCCCCCCGGACACCCCGGCGCCCCGCAGAGGGAGAGCAATGACCCCGGCCGACGACTACGACATCGGATTCACCGGTGCGCGATTCGGCGGTGCGCCACGCAAGCGCCGCAAGAAGAAGAAGGACGACCAGGCCGTCGCCGAGGTGGACACGGCCGCCATCCCCGTCGTGGACGCCGAGCCCGCGGCCGCTGCCGAGCCCGCCGTGCCGCAGGAGCCCGCGGGCTTCCACGAGGTCCCGGACGTCGGCTACACCGGCGCCCGGTTCGGCGGGTCGTCGCGGCGGCGCCGGGACAAGGAGGCCCACCCGGAGCCGATCCGGGTGCTCCCCGAGCCGGCCGCGGCCGTCGTGGAGGAACCGGTCTACGAGGAGTTCGACGACTCCGGCCGCTCCCTGGCCGTGCGCCCGTACTTCTACACCAAGGGCCGCACCCGGTCGCGCTACGAGCTGGCGATCGAGACGCTGGTGTCCACACAGGCCGGGGCGCTGACCCGACCCGAGCTCGTCGAGCACCGGGTGGTCCTCGACCTGTGCCGCGAGCCGAAGTCGGTCGCCGAGGTGGGGGCGCTGCTGGGGATCCCCCTCGGCGTCGCCCGGGTCGTCGTCGGCGACCTGGCGGTGACGGGTGCGCTCGAGGTGCACAGCACCGTGGCGGCCGAGGGCCCGGACGTGGCGCTGATGGAGCGGGTGCTGGCGGGGCTGCGCAGGCTCTGACCGAACGGCCGGGCCCTCGGGCGGCGGGCCCGGCCGATCTGTGGCACAACTCGTGCATGAGCGAGTTCCTGCCCCCGCCCGTCCCGACCGTCGCGGCCCCCTTCCACACCCCGGAGCGCGCGAAGCTGCAGGAGCAGGCCAGGGCGTTCGCGACCGAGCGGGTGCTGCCGGTGGCCGACGAGCTGGACAAGGTCAAGGGCGAGATCCCGCGCGACCTGCTCGACGAGATGGGCGCCCTCGGCTACTTCGGCATCACCGTGGACCGCGAGTTCGGCGGCCTGGGCCTCGGCGCCTTCGAGTACTGCCTGATCGCCGAGGAGCTGGCGCGCGGCTGGATGAGCGTCGGGAGCATCATCGCCCGCGCCCAGGGCGCGGGCACCGGGGTGGCCGACCCGGACCGGCGTGCGGAGCTGTTGCGCCGCAGCGCCGCGGGCACCTGGATCGGGGCCATCGCCCTCTCCGAACCGGACGCCGGGTCCGACCTCGCCGCCGTCGCCACCCGGGCGGAGCGGGACGGCGACGACTTCGTGATCACCGGCCGCAAGCGCTGGATCGGCAACGCCAAGGCGGCGGACTTCCTCCAGGTGCTCGTCCGCACGGCCGACCCGGAGCCGGGGGAGAAGCGCTCCGCGGGGCTGGCGACGCTCGTCGTGGAGAAGGAGCGGGGGACCTTCCCGGACGGGCTCACCGGCAGACCGATCGACAAGATCGGCTACCACGGCTTCGTCACCTGGGACCTGGAGTTCGACGGGGTGCGCGTCCCGGCGGCGAACCTGCTGGGGGAGCAGGGGTTCTCCGACGCGCAGCGGTGGCTGAACATCGCCCGCGTGCACACCGCCGCGCGCGCCGTGGGTCTCGCGCGCGGCGCCGTCGAGGACTGCATCGTCTACCTGCAGCAGCGCGAACAGTTCGACCACCCGATCGGAGACTTCCAGGCCGTGCGCTTCAAGCTGGCCGCGATGGCGGCCCGCGTGGAGCAGGCGCGGTCGTTCTACCAGCACGTCGCGCACCGCCTGGACCAGGGCGAACCGTGCGAACGGGAGGCGGCGATGGTGAAGCTGCTGGCCACCGAGATGGCCGCGGAGGTGACCGGCGACGGCATCCAGCTGCACGGCGGGAACGGCTACACCACCGAGCACCGGGTGGAGCGCTACTGGCGGGACGCCCGCCTGACCACGATCTTCGAAGGCACCAGCGAGATCCAGCAGAAGATCATCGCCGACCGGCTGCTGCCCCGCAGCCCCCTGGGCTGAGCGAAGGCGCCGCGCACCCGGGCGGTCATCGGACCAGGCCCGTGCGGAACGCCAGGACCACCGCCTGCACGCGGTCTCGGGAGCCGGTCTTGGCGAGGATGTGGCCGACGTGCGTCTTGACCGTGGCCTCGGAGACCACGTGCTCGGCGGCGATCTCGGCGTTGGTGAGGCCCTGCCCGATGAGGGTCAGCACGTCCCGTTCGCGGGGCGTCAGGTCGGCGAGTCGGGCGGGCTCGGCCGTGCGGTCGAGCAGGGGCGCGGCCTGGCGGAGCAGCCGCCGGGTGGAGGCGGGATCCACGACGGCGTCACCGCGGTGGACGGTCCGCACCGCCTCCACCAGGTACTCCGGCGTGACGTCCTTGAGCAGGAACCCGCTGGCCCCGGCGGCGATCGCGGCCGTCACGGCGCTGTCGAGGTCGTAGGTGGTGAGCACGACGACCTTCACCTCGGGGTGCGCGGCCACCACGCGCCGGGTCGCCTCGATGCCGTCGACGCGGGGCATCCGGACGTCCATCAGCACCAGGTCGGCGGGGGTGCGGGCGAGCGCGGGCAGCACCTCGTCGCCGTCGGACGCCTCGGCGACGACCTCGATGTCCGGCTGCGCCCCGAGCACCATGCCGAACCCGGCGCGGACGAGGTCCTGGTCGTCGGCCAGGCAGATCCTGATCATGCGGGCAGCCGCACGTGCACGCGGAACCCGCCCTCGGGCCGCGGACCGGCCTCGACCTCACCGCCGTGGGCCGCGACCCGCTCCCGCATCCCGGCCAGCCCGTGCCCGCCCAGGGTGCCCTCGGTCCCCAGCACGGGCCCCGCGGGCCCGTCGTCGGTCACCTCCACCTCCAGGTGGTCGGGCTGCCAGGTCAGCGCGACGGTGGCCCGCGCCTCGCGGCCCGCGTGCTTGACGGTGTTCGTGAGCGCCTCCTGCACGGCGCGGTACACGGTGAGCCCGAGGCCCGCCGGGACGGCCCGGGCGGTCCCGGTCGTCCGCAGCCGCGCGCCCGCGTCCTCGACCAGGCCGGGGACGGCGTCCAGCCCGGGCTGTGGCGGTGCCCCCTCGGCCTGCCGGTCGTGCAGCAGGCCCAGGAGCGCCCGGACGTCCGCGAGCGCGCCGCGCCCCGTCTGCGCGATCGTCTCGAGCACCCGGGTGGCCTGCGCGGTCCGGCCCGCGCCCGCGGCGATCCGGCCGCCGTCCGCCTGCACGACGATCACCGAGAGCGAGTGGGCGATGATGTCGTGCATCTCCCGCGAGATCCGGGCCCGCTCGGCGAGGACGGCGAGCCGTTCGCGCTGCTCCTGCTCGGTCTCCAGCAGCATCGCCCGTTCCTGCAGGTGCACGACCTCGCGGCGACCCAGCCGACGCAGCGCCCCGCCGAGCCACGCCGTCGCCGACGCGAGGGCCGCCCCGACGACCAGCAGGAGGAAGACCCCCCACCGCTGGTCCCCGAGCCCGCGGAGCAGCCAGGTCACGCCGACTCCCGCCCCGCCCAGCACCGCGATCCCCGCCGCGAGCAGCCCGGAGCGCCGCGGCCCCCACGCCGCGAGCGAGTAGATCGTCGCGACCACCGCCGGGGTGATCGCGATGGCGACCAGGCCGAACCCGATCGTCGCGAGCCCACAGGCCAGCACGACGAGCGCGCCCACCATCGGCCTGGTCCGGCGGAGCACGAGCGACGCACCGCCCACCGACGCCACCACGATCTCCGCGGGCCCCAGGCCGCGGGTCGAGAGCAGCCCCACCGCGATCACGGCGGCGGCGATCACCGCATCGGGCACCAGCGGGTGGGCGCGGAGCCAGTCCGCCGCCCGCTCGGCCGCCGTCACGCCGTCACCGCGGCCCGCCGCGGGCGGACGACCGCCTCCGGGAGGGTGTGCAGCACCCACTCGACCGGCCCGCGCCGGTGCCGCCACAGCAGAGCGGCCACCAGGATCACGGCGGCGAAGACGACGGTGGCGACGAAGCCGGTCGAGGGCCGGCCGTTCCAGCCGGGGGCCAGGCCGTCGAGCAGCGCGATCGCGACGATGTGCAGCACGTACACCGAGGCGGCGAGGCGCCCGACCGCGGACAGCGGGACGAGCACCCGGGACGGGAGCGCGCACGCCCCCGCGATGATCATCGCCGCCACACCCGCCGAGCCTAGGATCTCGAAGGTCGTCCCGCTGTGCGGGGTCGCGACCAGCAGGAAAGCCGGGGTGATCGTGCCGGTCGTGCCCAGCGCGCCCTGCTCCAGCACCGCGGTGAGCTGGTCGACGGGCACCCCGGTCTGCGCCGCGATCGGCGCGAGGGCGGCGCGGATCGCGGCGCGCCCGCCCAGGACGTCGAGCGCGAGCCGGGAGCCGCCGTACCCCGCGACGGCGGCGCCCAGCCCGGCCACCGCGACCCGGATGCGGACCGCCGCGGACCGCAGGTCCAGCCGCCCGATCGCGAGCCCGGCCAGCACGAACGGCACCCAGGTCAGGACCGGGTAGGCGCCGGTCAGCAGCAACCGGACGGCGGCGTCCCCGGCCGCACCCCAGGACGTCAGGTCCCCGGGGGAGACCGACCCTCCTGCGGTGTCGCTCGGGAACGTGCTGCGCAGCAGGAACGACGCCGCAGGCGCGACGACCGCCCAGGCCAGTGCCGTGAGCAGCAGGCTCCGCGGCCGCCACCGCAGCGCGGGCAGGGCCAGCACGAACAGCAGCGCGTAGGTGCAGAGGATCACCATCGGGCCGGTCGAGACGGCCGCCAGCCCGAGGCCGAGCGCGAACAGGAGCGCCGACCGCACCGCGATCCGGCCGCGGGCCCGCGGGGTGACCCGCGCGTCCGGCCCGCCGGTCGCCAGCGCGAGCGACACCCCGGCCAGCACCCCGAACAGGATCGCCGACCGCCCGGCGGCCACCGTGAACGGCACGGTCCCCGCCGCCGCGACCGCGACGTGCGTCAGCACCATGCCCAGCACGGCGAGCCCCCGCGCGGCGTCGACCCCGTTCACCCGTTCCGCCATGCCCTCGACCCTGGCGGACCGCCCGGGCCCCCACATCGGGCCGCGGGTGGAGATCGTCCTCCACCCGCGGTCGCAGCCCGGGGGCGCTAGTCCCCGAACCCCGTGATCCACACGACCGCCTCGCCCGCCTCGTCGGACGCGGCGAGGTCCACCTCGGCGGTGATCGCCCAGTCATGGTCGTCCTCGGGGTCGTCGATGACCTGCCGGACGAGCCAGCGCTCCGGCTCCTCGACGATGTCGATCATCTTGGGGCCGCGGGCGTCCGGGCCGATCCCGATGCCGCCGTAGCCGTGCAGCTCGAAGAAGGGCGCGAACGCCGCGCGCCAGCGGTCGGCGGGCCAGCCCGCGGCGCCGTCGAGCTCGCCGAGCAGGTCCCAGCGGTTGAGCGAGGCCAGCTCCACGCGCCGGAACAGCGCGTTCCGCACCAGCACCCGGAAGGCCCGCGCGTTGCCCGTGACCCCCCGAGGCGTGGCGTCGACGGTCGGGGGTGCCGTCTCGTCGGACACCCCGCCACCCGCGGCGAGCTCCGACCACTCGTCGAGCAGGGAGGAGTCCACCTGCCGCACCAGCTCGCCGAGCCACTCGATCAGGTCGGTGAGCTCCTCGGTGTGCGCGGCGGCGGGCACGGTCTGGCGCAGCGCCCGGTAGCAGTCCGCCAGGTAGCGCAGCACCAACCCCTCCGAGCGGGCCAGCTGGTAGAAGCCGACGTACTCGTGGAAGGTCATCGCCCGCTCGGACATGTCCCGGACCACGGACTTCGGCGAGAGCTGGGCGTCCTCGACCCACGGCGAGCCCTGCCGGTAGGTCTCCAGCGCCGCGGTCAACAGCTCGTCGAGCGGCTTCGGGTAGGTGACGTCCTCCAGGAGCGCCATCCGCTCCTCGTACTCGATGCCCTCGGCCTTCATCGCGGCGACCGCCTCGCCCTTGGCCTTGTTGAGCTGGGCGTGCAGGACCTGGCGCGGGTCGTCCAGCGTCGCCTCGACCACCGAGACGACGTCCAGGGCGTAGTCCGGGGACTCCTTGTCCAGCAGGTCGAACGCCGCCAGCGCGAAGGGGGAGAGGGGCTGGTTCAGCGCGAAGTCGAGCTGCAGGTCGCCGACGACCCGGATGGTGCGGCCCTCCGCGTCCGGCTCGTCGAGCTTCTCGACGATGCCCGCCTTCAGCAGCGCCCGGTAGATCTGGATGGCGCGCAGGATGTGCCTGCGCTGTCGCGGCCGCGGCTCGTGGTTGTCCTCGAGCAGGTGCCGCATCGCCGCGAACGCGTCCCCCGGCCGGGAGATCACGTTCAGCAGCATGGCGAACGTGACCTGGAAGTGGCTGGTCAGCGGCTCGGGCTGGGCGGTCTGCAGCTTCTCGTACGAGGTCTGCGACCAGCCGACGAACCCCTCCGGCGCCTGCACCCGGACCACCCGGCGCCGCTTCTTGACGTCGTCGCCCGCCTTGGCCAGCCGCCGGGCGTTCTCGATCTCGTGCTCCGGCGCCTCCGCGACGACCGTGCCGATGGTGTCGTACCCGGCGCGGCCCGCCCGCCCCGCGATCTGGTGGAACTCGCGCGCCTTGAGCGGCCGCGTGCGCGTGCCGTCGTACTTCGACAACGCCGTGAACAGCACCGTCCGGATCGGCACGTTGATCCCGACGCCGAGGGTGTCCGTCCCGCAGATGATCTTGAGCAGTCCGGCCTGGGCCAGGGTCTCCACCAGCCGTCGGTAGCGGGGGAGCATGCCGGCGTGGTGCACCCCGATGCCGTGGCGCACCAGCCGCGACAGGGTCTTGCCGAAGCCCGCGGTGAACCGGAAGTTCCCGATCAGCTCGGCGATCGCCGCCTTCTCCTCCTTCGTCGTCACGTTGACCGACATCAGGGACTGGGCGCGCTCGACGGCGGACTGCTGCGTGAAGTGCACGATGTACACCGGCGCCTGCTGCCCCTTCAGCAGGTCGTCGATCGTCTCGTGCATCGGCGTGACGACGTACTCGTAGAACAGCGGCACCGGCCGCTCCACCGAGGTGATCTCCACGGTGTCCCGCCCGGTGCGCCGGGTCAGATCCTCCTTGAAGAAGGTCGTGTCCCCGAGCGTGGCGCTCATCAGCAGGAACTGCGCCTGCGGCAGCTCGACCAGCGGCACCTGCCACGCCCACCCGCGCGACGGGTCGGCGTAGAAGTGGAACTCGTCCATCACCACGGACCCGACGTCCGCCCGCGCGCCCTGACGCAGCGCGATGTTGGCCAGGATCTCCGCGGTGCAGCAGATGATCTCCGCGCCCTCGTTGACCGCGGCGTCCCCGGTGAGCATGCCGACCTTCTCCGGGCCGAACACGTCGATCAGCGCGAAGAACTTCTCGCTGACCAGCGCCTTGATCGGCGCGGTGTAGAAGGTGCGGGCGCCGCGGGCGAGCGCGGCGGCGTGGGCCGCGATGGCGACGAGCGACTTCCCGGAGCCGGTCGGCGTGGACAGGATGACGTTCCCGCCGGTCGCGATCTCCAGCAGCGCCTCCTCCTGCGCCGGGTACAGCGACAGGCCCCGTTCCTCGAAGGCCCAGTCCGCGAACGTCTCGACCAGGGCGTCGGGGTCGTCACCGGGGGGCAGGCGGTCCGTGAGCAGGGAGGAGGTCATGATGCACCGATTGTCCACCACCCGCCGCATCCGACGGCCGGCTGGGCGCGTGAGCGCCACCGTACGGCCGAAAGGGTGACAGACCGGAGGTCAGGCGGGTTACCGTGAGGACGTGACCAGGCGGGGTGCGGGCAGCGGCATGCCCTCCGCCATTCCCTCCGTCGTCTCGCCGATGCTCCCGTCCCAGGGCGACCTGCCCGAGCGCGGCCGCGCGGACTGGGCGGTGGAGTTCGCGTGGGCCGGGTTCCGCTGCGTCGCCTACGCCGAGCCGGACCGCGTGCGGCTGCTGTCCTCCACCGCCCGCAACGTCACCCCCAGTTTCCCGGAGCTGGCGGTGCTCCGCGAGCGGGCGCCCGGCGCCGGGATGGTGCTGGACGGCGTGGTCGTCGCCCTGGACGACGCGGGCCGCCCCTCCCGGCTGCCCCTGATGCGCCGCACCGCCACCATCGCCCCCAGCGAGGGCCTGCTGGACCGGGTGCCGATCGGGTTCGTGGTCACCGACCTGCTCTGGCTCGACGGCCGCTCGCTGCTCCGCAGCCCCTACCACCAGCGCCGCGCGCTGCTGGAGGAGCTGGAGATCGGTGGGCCGCCCGTGCTCGTGCCGCCGAGCCACCCGGCGGACGAGGCCGAGTTCGTGATGGAGGCCGCCGAGCGCTACGGGCTCGACGGGCTGCACCTCAAGCGGGTCGACGCGTCCTACAAGTCCGGCCGCCGCACGAAGGACTGGCTGCGGGTCCCGCTGCGACGCAGCCGCCCCGTCGTCGTCGGCGGGTGGCTGCCCGCGGACGGCCGGGGGCGGATCGCGGCGCTGCTGCTCGGCATCCCGGAGTCCCCCGGCGGGCCGCTGCGCTACGTCGGGCGGGTCGGGGTCGGCTCGAACCAGGCGCGCCGGGAGATCGCCGGCCTGATCCGCACCATGAACGCCCGGACCTCGCCGTTCGCGGCCGAGGGGCCCGGTGCGGTGCCGGGCCCGGTCGCCGCGGGCGCCCGTTGGCTGCGGCCCGAGCTCGTCGGCCGGGCGGAGTACCAGGGCTGGACGCGCGGTGCCCACCTCCGGCTGCCGGTCTGGGGCGGGCTCGTCGAGCCGGACGAGATCGAGCCGGACGAGTGGGACGGCACCCCCTGGCACCAGGAGCAGGCCCCCGCCGCCGAGGAGCGCGAGGTCTTCGGGCCCGGGCTCGACCCCCCGCCCGCGGCCCCGGCCGCCCCCACCGGACCCACCGGACCCACAGCACCCACCGCGCCCACCCCGCCGCCCGCCCCGTTCGCGGCGAGCTCGCTGAACCGCAGCCTCGAGCAGCACTTCGTCTACAACACGTTCAACACCATCGCCTCGATCATGCGGACGGACGCGGGGAAGGCCCGCGAGCTGCTGCTCGGGTTCGCCGACCTCTCGCGGACGGCGGACCGGGTCGGCAGCCCCGCGATCCCGCTGTCCGAGGAGCTGGCCGCGGTCCGCGCCTACCTCGACATCGAGAAGGCGCGTTTCGGGCGCAGGCTCGACGCGGTCCTGGAGGTCGCCCCCGGCGTGGCCGAGGTCGAGGTGGCGCCGCTGCAGATCCTCGCCGTCGTCCGGGAGACGGTGCAGCGGTCGATCGAGCAGCGCCCGGAGGGCGGCAGGCTCCTGGTCACGGTGGTCCCGGCGGGGGGCGGGGCCGTGGTCGAGGTGGTGGACGAGGGGCACACGTCGACCCGCGTGGTGCTCCCGGCACCCAGCGCCACGACTGTGTGAACGGCGTGTGAAACACGGTCCGGATCGCACCGGGGGTCTCCGAGCGCGATCTCCGAAACGCTACGGTTCGGCGCATGTTGGGCCTCCCCGCGGGCGCACGTGCCTGCCTGTTCGACCTCGACGGCGTCCTGACGGACACGGCGAGCGTGCACGCCACGGCGTGGAAGACGATGTTCGACGAGTACCTGGAGAAGCACGAGGGACCCGGGTACCGCCCGTTCGACGTGGCGAAGGACTACGGCCCGTACGTCGACGGCAAGCCCCGGCTGGAGGGCACCCGCAGCTTCTTCGCCTCGCGCGGCATCACGCTGCCGGAGGGCACGCCGGACGACTCCCCGGACACCGAGACGCTGTGGGGGCTCTCGACCCGCAAGAACGACCTGGTCCAGGTCGTGATCCGGGAGAAGGGCGTGGACGTCTACGCGGCCACCAAGCCCTATCTCGAGGCCGTGCGCGCGGCGGGGATGAAGACGGCGGTGGTGTCCTCCAGCGCGAACGCCGAGCAGGTGCTGCAGGTCGCGGGCCTGACCGACCTGATCGACCACCGGGTCGACGGGGTGACCGCGCGGGAGCGCGGCCTGCCCGGCAAGCCGCGGCCGGACACCTTCCTGCTGGCCGCGGAGGAGCTGGGGGTGGACCGCCAGGTGGCGGTCGTGTACGAGGACGCCCTGGCGGGCGTCGAGGCGGGTCGGGCGGGTGGGTTCGGCCGGGTGATCGGGGTCGACCGGCTCGGGCACGCCGACGCGCTGCGCGACCACGGCGCGGACGTCGTGGTCAAGGATCTCTCTGAGCTGTTGGAGGACGAGTGAAGCCGGACTCGGGCCGTACGTTCGCGGTCGAGCCCTGGGTCGTGCGGGAGCAGACCCTCGACATCGCCGCGATGGGCCAGACGGAGTCCGTCTTCGCGCTGTCGAACGGACACATCGGGCTGCGCGGGAACCTCGACGAGGGGGACCCGCACCACCTGCCCGGCACGTACCTGAACTCGTTCTACGAGGTCCGGCCGCTGCCGTACGCCGAGGGCGGCTACGGCTACCCGGAGTCGGGGCAGACGATCATCAACGTGACCAACGGCAAGCTCATCCGGCTGCTGGTCGACGACGAGCCGTTCGACCTGCGGTACGGCAAGCTCCGCCGCCACGAGCGGGTGCTGGACCTGCGGGCGGGCACGCTCACCCGCGAGGTCGAGTGGGAGTCCCCGGCCGGGCGCGTGGTGCGGGTGCGCAGCAAGCGCCTGGTCTCGATGACCCAGCGCGCCATCGCCGCGATCTGCTACGAGGTCGAGGTGCTCGACGAGCCCGCGCTGCTCGTCGTGCAGTCCGAGCTGGTCGCGAACGAGCAGCTGCCGACCCGCGGCGGCGACGACCCCCGGCTCGAGGCCGCGCTGACGAACGCGCTGCAGTCGGAGATGTTCCGCGCCGACGAGGCCGGGGCGACGCTGGTGCACAGCACCCGCAAGTCCGAGCTGCGGGTCGCCGCGGCCATGGACCACGAGGTCCACGGGCCGGAGGGGATCAAGATCACCTCGGACGCCACCGAGGACGCGGGCAGCACCACGATCATCGGCCGGGTCGAGCCGGGGCAGACGCTCAAGGTCGTGAAGTACCTGTCCTACGGCTGGTCCTCGCGGCGCAGCCTGCCCGCGGTCTACGACCAGGTCCGGGCCGCGTCCGCCGCCGCCCGGTACACCGGCTGGGACGGCCTGCTGCGCGAGCAGCAGGAGTACCTGGACGACTTCTGGGAGACCGCGGACGTCGAGATCGACGGGGACGCCGAGCTGCAGCAGGCCGTCCGGCTCGCGACCTTCCACGTGCTGCAGGCGGGCGCCCGCGCCGAGCGCCGCTGCATCTCGGCCAAGGGCCTCACCGCGGACGGCTACGACGGCCACACCTTCTGGGACACCGAGACCTTCTGCCTGCAGGTGCTGTCGTTCCTGGCCCCGGACGCCGCGGCGGACGCGCTGCGCTGGCGGCAGTCGATCCTGCCGTCGGCCTTCGAGCGGGCCGAGCAGCTGGGGCTCAAGGGCGCCGCGTTCCCGTGGCGCACGATCCGCGGCGAGGAGTGCTCCGGGTACTGGCCCGCCGGCACGGCGGCCTTCCACATCAACGCCGACATCGCGGACGCGGTGCGCCGGCACGTCGCGGCCACCGGGGACACCCAGTTCGAGCTGGAGGTGGGCCTGGAGATCCTGGTCGCCACCGCCCGGCTGTGGCGCTCGCTGGGCCACCACGACTCGGCGGGGGAGTTCCGGATCGACGGGGTGACCGGGCCGGACGAGTACTCCGCGATCGTGGACAACAACGTCTACACCAACCTCATGGCGCAGCTGAACCTGCGCTACGCCGCCGAGGTGGCCGCCAAGCACCCGCGCAGCGCGGCCAAGCTCGGGGTGAACAGCGAGGAGATGGCCTCCTGGCGGGACGCCGCGTCCTCGATGCGCATCCCGTTCGACGAGGAGCTGAAGGTCCACCCGCAGTCCGAGGGCTTCACCAAGCACAAGATCTGGGACTTCGAGCACACCCCGGCGGACACCTACCCGCTGCTGCTGCACTACCCCTACTTCGACCTGTACCGCAAGCAGGTGATCAAGCAGGCCGATCTCGTGCTCGCGATGCAGCTGCGGCCGGACGCCTTCACCGCCGAGCAGATGCGCCGCAACTTCGCCTACTACGAGGCGATCACCGTGCGGGACTCGTCGCTGTCGGCGTGCACGCAGTCGATGGTCGCCGCCCGCACCGGGCACCTCGACCTGGCGTACGACTACCTGGCCGAGGCCGCGCTGATCGACCTGAACAACCTGGCGGGCAACACCGACCACGGCATGCACATCGCGTCCATGGCGGGCACCTGGGTGTCGATCACCACCGGGCTGGGCGGCATGACGTGCGACGCCACCGGGCTGGCGTTCGCGCCCGTGCTGCCGTCGGCGTTGTCGCGGCTGTCCTTCGGGCTGCGGTGGCAGGGCAGGCACCTGCGGGTCACCGTCACGCAGGACGAGGTGGAGTACAAGCTGGTCAGTGGGCCGCCCATGCGGCTGCGCCACCACGGTGAGCCCGTCGCGCTGGCGGAGGAGCCCGAGATCCGGCCCATGCCCGCCCCGCCGACCGTGGACCCGGTGGAGCAGCCCTACGGCCGGGCCCCGCGCCAGCGCCAGCACACCGCCTGACCGCCGAGATGAACCTCAGGGCGATCCAGGCGGCCCCGGAATCGCCCTGAGGTTCATCTCGGCGGGATCGGGGGGTCTAGTCCTCGCTCAGCTGCTCGCGCAGGCGGGCGAGGGTGCGGGCGAGGAGCCGGGAGACGTGCATCTGGGAGATGCCGATCTCGTCCGCGATCTGGGTCTGCGTCTTGTTGCCGAAGAACCGCAGGACCAGGATCGTGCGCTCGCGGGCGGGGAGCTCGTCGAGCAGCGGCGCGAGGGTCTGGCGGTACTCGACCTTGTCCAGCTCGGCGTCCGCGCTGCCCAGGGTGTCCGACAGCGGCGCGTCGGCCCCCGACACCAGCTCGTCGAGCGAGGGGCCGCGGTAGGCCTGCTGGGCGTCGAGACCCTCCAGGACCTCCTCGGTCGGCATCCCCAGCCGCTCGGCGATCTCCGACGGCTTCGGGGCCCGGCCCAGCTCCTGGGACAGCGGCCCGACCGCAGAGGTGATGGCGGACTGCATCTCCTTGAGCCTGCGCGGCACCCGCATGGCCCAGGTCCGGTCCCGGAAGTGCCTGCGCACCTCGCCGGTGATCGTCGGGACGGCGTAGGACAGGAAGTCGACGCCCCGGTCCGGGCTGAACCGGTCCACCGCGTTGATCAGCCCGACGGTGCCCGCCTGCTCCAGGTCGTCGACGGGCTCGCCGCGGTTGGCGAAGCGGCGCGCGATGTGCCGCACGACCGGCAGGTGCCCGGTCACCAGCTCGTCGCGCAGGGCCTCCCGCTCGGCATGGCCCGCGGGCAGGGCGGCGAGCTTGTCGAATAGCGGAGCGAGGTGCGCGTACTCGGACGAGCCCCGGTCGGGGGCGGGCGCGGGTTCGCCTGCGGTCACGGGGTCGTCTACCCGGGGGCGCCGACCAGGAAACGCGGCGGCGGCGCTGGTAGGTTGGTCAGCCGCGCCGCACGCTGCGGTCCGCTCGCTCTCCCGTCCCGGAGGATCCCCCCACCGTGTCTGTCTCGGACCCTGCCTCGGATGGCGAGACGCCGCTCGCGCACGAGCGTGCGTACGTCGAGATGCTCTACGGCCGGTTGGACGACCGCCGCCGGGAGACCGCCCGCAGGCTGGACGAGGTGCTGCACGGCGAGACCGTCGGCACGCCGCAGGCCCTCACCGAGCGGGACGCGGCGGCCGCCATGTACACCGACCGGCTGGCCGCCCTGCGCGCCGCCGAGCACGGGCTGGCGTTCGGGCGGCTGGACGCGGAGTCCGGCGAGGTGCGCTACGTCGGCAGGCTGGGCCTGCTCGACGAGGAGAACGAGTACGAGCCGCTGCTGATGGACTGGCGCGCGCCCGCCGCGCAGCCCTTCTACACGGCGACCGCGGCCAGCCCCGAGGGCATGCGCCGCCGCAGGCACCTGCGCACCCGCGGGCGCACCGTCGTCGCGGTGGACGACGAGGTGCTGGACCTCACCGACGCGGCCGCCCGGACGTCCTCGTCCGGCCTGGCGGGTGAGGCCGCGCTCATGGCCGCGGTGAGCGAGGCGCGCACCGGCCGCATGGGCGACATCGTGGCCACGATCCAGGCCGAGCAGGACCGGATCATCCGGTCGAAGCCGTCGGGCGTGCTGGTGGTGCAGGGCGGCCCCGGTACGGGCAAGACGGCGGTCGCGCTGCACCGGGCGGCGTACCTGCTCTACACCCACCGCGACCGGCTGGCCCGCAGCGGCGTGCTGGTGATCGGCCCGAACCCCACGTTCCTGCGCTATATCGGACAGGTGCTGCCCTCCCTGGGGGAGACGGCCGTGGTCCTCGCCACGCCCGGGGAGCTGTACCCGGGCCTGCACGCGCGCAGGCCCGAGGACGCCCGGACGGCCGAGGTCAAGGGCCGGGTGGACATGGCCGCGGTGATCGCGGCGGCCGTGCGGGACCGCCAGCAGCTGCCGCGGCGGCCGATCGAGCTCGTCGTGGAGCAGCAGCCCGCGCGGATCGACCGGGACCTGGTCAACCAGGCCCGCTCGCGCGCCCGCCGCTCCCGCAAGCCGCACAACGAGGCCAAGCGGATCTTCCGCCGGGAGGCGTTGCAGCTGCTCGCCCAACAGGTCGCCCGCACGCTCGGCGGCCGCAACCTGCTCGGCAGGCTGGACGTCGAGGACATCCGCGAGGAGCTCGCCGAGGACGCGGCCGTGAACCGCGAGCTGGACCTGCTCTGGCCCACGCTGACCCCCGAGCAGCTGCTCACCGACCTGTTCGCGGACCGGCGCAGGCTCAACTCGATCGCCCGCCGGATCCCGGCGGAGGACCGCGCCCTGCTGGAGCGCCGCCCGCCCGAGGGCCCCGAGGAGCTGCGCTGGAGCGCCGCGGACGTCCCGCTGCTGGACGAGGCCGCCGAGCTGCTGGGTGACGACGGCTCGGCCGCCCGGGCCGCCGCCCAGGCCGCCCTGCGAGAGGAGGTCGAGTACGCCCAGGGGGTGCTCGACGTGCTGGACCTGGAGGAGGACCTCGACCCGGAGCTGCTGCGCGCCACCGACATCGTCGACGCCGACCGGCTCGCCGAGCGCATGCAGGTGCGCACGTACGAGTCCACGGCCGACCGCGCGGCCGCGGACCGGGAGTGGACCTACGGGCACGTGATCGTGGACGAGGCGCAGGAGCTGTCCGCGATGGCGTGGCGCACCGTGATGCGCCGCGTGCCGAGCCGCTCGATGACGGTCGTGGGGGACGTCGCGCAGACCGGGGACATCGGCGGCACCACGTCGTGGGGGGACGCGCTCGGTCCCTTCGTGCAGAACCGCTGGCGGCTCGAGCAGCTCACCGTCAACTACCGCACGCCCGCCGAGATCGCGGACGTGGCGGACGACGTGCTCGCCGCCATCGACCCGTCGCTGAGCCCGCCCAGCTCGGTCCGCAGCACCGGCGTCCCGCCGCGGGCGGTCCCGGTGGCGCCCGGGTCCCTGGAGGGGTCGGACGGCGTGCTCACCGGGATCGTCGACGAGGAGCGGGCCGCGGTGGGGGAGGGCCGCACCGCGGTGCTGGTCCCGTCCGCCCGCGCGGCGACCCTGCGCGGGGTGCTCCTCGGCCCGGACGCACCCGAGGACGACCTGGAGACCCCGGTCGTCGTGTTGCCGGTGGGGGCCTCGAAGGGTCTGGAGTTCGACTCCGTGGTGCTCGTGGAGCCCGCGGAGGTGCTCGCCGAGAGCCCGCGCGGCCTCAACGACCTCTACGTCGCGCTGACCCGCGCCACCCAGCGCCTCACGGTGGTCCACGCCGCCGACCTGCCCGAGCCGCTGAAGCGGTTGCGGCGCCACTGATGCTCACCGTCCGCGGCGCCGACCTCGTGTGGACGGGTTCGGCGGAGGTCCCGGGCGGGGCGGTGTCCTGCCGGGACGGGCTCGTCGTCGCGGACCCCGTGCCGGGACGGGTGCTGGACGCCTCGGGCTGCGTGGTCACCCCCGGCCTGGTCAACGCCCACCACCATCTCCTGCAGAGCGCGTTCCGGACCCTGCCCGGCACCCGCGGCGTCCCGATGCGGGAGTGGCTGCCCGCGATGGCGGCCGCCTACGCCGCCGTCGGGATCGACGCCGAGTCCGCACACGCCGCGGCGTCGGTGGGCCTGGCGGAGGCGCTGCTCTGCGGGGTCACGACGGTGGCCGACCACCAGCTCAACTGGCCGCCCGGCGACGGGGTCGCCGTGGCGTCGGCGGTGGCCCGGGCGGCGGGCGAGCTGGGTGCCCGGCTGGTGTTCGTGCGAGGCTCGGCGCGGGACGACCCGGAACAGGCCGCCGCCTCGGCCGAGGCGGTCGTGGGGGCCCTCGCCGGCACGGACGTGCAGGTCGCGGTGGGGCCCGCGGGCGTGCACAGCGACGCGCCGGAGACGTTCGCGCTGCTCGGCGAGGTCGCCGCGCGCCACGGGCTGCGCCGTCGCACCCAGGCGAACGAGCAGGTGGACGTCGAGATCGCCGCCGCGCGGTACGGGCGCCGCCCCCTCGACCTGCTCGACGAGTGGGGCTGGCTCGCCCCCGACGTCACCCTCGCGCACCTCTGCGGCATCACCGAGGCCGAGCTGACCCGGGTCGCGGACGCGGGGGTCTCAGCGACCCACGCACCGGGCTGCGACCTGCCGATGGGCTGGGGTGTGGCGCCCGCCGCCGCGCTCGCGGACGCCGGGGTGGCGGTCGGGCTCGGCACCTCCGGCGGGGGCAGCAACGACGCCGGGCACCTCCTCGCGGACGCCCGGCTGGCGATGCAGGTCGCCCCGCTCGTCGGGCGTCCGGTGGCGGCCCGCGAGGTGCTGACCTGGGCGACCGCCGGCTCCGCCGCCGGGCTCGGCCGGACCACCCCCGGCGCCTTCCCGATGCTCGGCCGCCTGGACCCGGGGTTCGCCGCCGACCTGGTCTGCTGGGACGTCACCGGGGTGGCGGACGCCGGCGTCGCCGACCCCCTGGCGGGCCTGCTGTGGGCCGCGCCCGGCCGCCGCCCCCGGCACGTCGTGGTGGGCGGGCGGGTGGTGGTCGAGGACTACGTGCTGGTCACCCGGCCCGAGCCGGAGATCGTGTTCGCGCTCGGCCGCCTGCTCCACCACCGTCGTGAGCGGCGATAGTCGCCAGGGCGACTATCGCCGCTCACGGGAGCACGTGGCATGTCCGCCAGGTGTCGGCCTCGCGGACGTAGCGGGTGCGGGCGGGTGGGGTGTCGGCGGTGCCCGCGCGCCAGAGGTCCAGCCTGCTCGGGACCAGGGCGAGGGTGGTCCAGCTGGGCGGGGCCGTCGCCGCGCCGGCGGCGTGGGCGGCGAAGCGCTCCTCGACCGCGCCGGCGGGCACCTCGTGGTCGGGGCCGTGCAGCTGCGGCAGCAGGTCGTCGTACACCCAGCCGACGAGCTGCAGCTGCCGCGGGCGGGTGCGGTAGGCGGCCTCGGTGACCTCGCGGGGGAGCTCGACCAGGCGCCCGGTCAGCACCGCCTGGCGGCCCAGCGCGGGCCAGTGGAACACCCCGGCGGCGCGGTCGTCCGCGGCGCGGTCGACCGTCTTGCCGGTGGGGGCCGAGGTGTGGAACCGGACCGACTCCGCGTCGACGGCGGTGACGACCACGGTGCGGGCGGAGGGTCCGGCGGGGCCCGCGGTCGCCAGCGTCATGGTCCAGCCGAGCTCGCGGGCGTCCTGCAGCCAGGAGGCGAGCACCTCCATGCCGCCGCCCGGTGGGAGGGCCTCAGGCATGTCCGGCTCCCCCCGACGAGTGCACGACCAGCACGATCGCCTGTTCCGCGCCGAGCTGCCGGTAGCGGTGTGGCGTCTCGCCCGGGTAGGCGAGCGTGTCCCGCTCCCCGAGCACCCGGGTAGCCCCGGGCTCGGCCGATGTGGCGCCCAGCTCCACCTCGATCGTGCCGCGCACCACGTACAGCGCCTCCCGACGGGCGTGGCTGAAGAACTCCTGGAAGTCCCGCGGCAGCCCCACGAACTCGGTGAGGTCCGGATCGTGGTGCAGCAGGCGGGCCCCGGGGCCCGCGCCGCCGGAGACCTCGACCGCTCCGTCGTCCCCGGCCTCGGCGAGCAGGGCCTGCTGGGTCGTGCCGAGCGCCTCGGCGATCCGGAACAGCGACCGCATCGACGGCCGGGTGCGGCCCAGCTCGAGCTGGGACAGGAACGGCTGGGACAGCCCGGACGCGGCGGCGACCTGGGCGAGGGTGCGGCCGAGCGCGCGGCGGCGGGAGCGGATGGCCTGGCCGAGTCGGACGTCGGCTGCCTTCTGGGGGTTTCGGATGGGCATCCTTCACACGTCCGGTAACGGGGGACATCGGGACGAAACACGAGGAGCCTAGCGTGCCCCGTGTTGTGACTCCATCAATATTTTGCAGGTCAGAGTGAGTGCGTCGGTCGGGGCGCCGTCGGCCGCCCCCTGCCTGGCGGGGGTCGAGGTCGCGGCGCTGCGCGGTGTGCGGCTGCCGGACGGGACCCTCGGCGAGGTGCGGTTCTCCGGCGGTTCCGTCGCGGCCACCCCGGGTCCGGGCCTGTCGCTGGACGCGTCCGGCTGGCGGGTGCTGCCCGCCGCCTGCGAGCCGCACGCCCACCTCGACAAGGCCCTCACCGCGCCGCGGATGGACCCGGGCGCGGGCAACGACCTGCCGACGGCGATCGCCCAGTGGCGCTCGATCCTGCCCGGGATCGACCGGGCGGACATCGAGTCCCGCGCACTGGCCGCCGTCGGCCGCTACCTCGCCAACGGCATCACCGCGATCCGCAGCCACGTCGACGTCCCGCTGGAGGGCGACCGCTTCCGCGGGGTGGACGCGCTGGTCGGGCTGCGGGAGCGCCTGCGCGGCACCGTCGACCTGCAGGTCTGCCTGCTCGCCGGCTCCGAGGCGGACGACGGGGTGGTGGCCGAGGCCGTGGCCCGCGGGGTGGACGTGGTCGGCGGCTGCCCGCACCTGGCGCCGGACCCGCGGCACGAGATCACCCGCATGCTGGACGTCGCGCAGGCCCACGACCTGCCCGTCGACCTGCACGCGGACGAGCAGACGGACGTCGGGCACGCGTTGGACCTGGAGGAGATGGCCCGCCAGGTGCTGGCCCGCGGCATGCGGCAGCGGGTCACCGCGAGCCACTGCGTGCGCCTCGGGATGCTCCCGCCGGACCGGCTCGCCCAGGTCCTGGACCTGACCGCGCGGGCCGGGATCGGCATCGTCACGCTCCCGATCACCAACCTCTACCTGCAGGGCCGCGGCATCCCGGGCAACCCGCGCGGGCTCGCCCCGCTGCCCGCGATCCTCGCGGCGGGCGTGCCGCTCGCCGCGGGCGCGGACAACCTGCGGGACCCGTTCAACCCGGCCGGTCGCGCCGATCCGTTCGAGACGACGTCCCTGCTGCAGACCGCCGGGCACCTGCGGGCGGGCGAGGCCCTGCACGCGGTCACCGGAGGCGCCCGCGCGGTGCTCGGCCTCCCGGCCGCGGGTGTCGGGCCGGGGGAGCGGGCGGACCTGCTCCTGGTCCCGGACACCGAGCCCGGGGACCTGCTCGCCGGCGCCCCCGAGGCCCGGATCGTGCTCGCGGGCGGACGCGTGGTCGCCGACTCCCGCGTCGCCCGGCAGGTCCACCTGTCCCCGTCCGAGCTCCCCGAGGTGGTCGCATGACCGGAACCCTGACGCTCGAGGGCGTCACCAAACAGTTCGACACCGGCACGGTGGCCGTGCGCGAGGTCAGCCTCGATCTGGCGCCGGGGGACTTCGTCACGGTCGTCGGGCCGTCGGGCTGCGGGAAGTCCACGCTGCTGCGGCTGGCGTCCGGCCTGGAGACGGTCACCCGGGGCACGGTGGCCGTCGAGGCCGCGTCGACGAGCTACGTCTTCCAGGACCCGACGCTGCTGGAGTGGCGCAGCGCGCTGCGCAACGTCGAGCTCGTCGGCGAGCTGCGCCGGGTGCCGCGCGAGGAGCGCCGCCGCCGGGCCCTGGAGGCGCTGGAGCTGGTGGGACTCACCGGGTTCGAGGCGCAGCACCCGCGCAAGCTCTCCGGCGGCATGCGGATGCGGGTCTCGCTCGCCCGCGCCCTGGTCGCCGACCCGGACCTCGCGCTGTTCGACGAGCCGTTCGGCGCGCTCGACGAGATCACCCGCCTGCAGATGCAGACCGAGCTGCAGAAGCTGTTCCAGCTGAAGGGCTTCGCGGGGCTGTTCATCACGCACTCGGTGTCCGAGGCGGTCTACCTCTCCACCCGGGTGGTCGTGATGAGCGGTCGTCCGGGCCGGATCGTCGCGGAGATCCCGGTGCCCTTCGCCTACCCGCGACCGCCCGAGCTGCGGTACGCACCCGAGTTCGCCGAGCTGACCGGCCGGGTCAGCGAAGCCCTGGGAGAGCACTCATGACCACCGTCGAGGCACTGACCACCGGGCTGCCGGTCGAGGCGCGGGCCGTGCCGGGGCGGCCCTGGTGGCGCACCGCACTCGCCCGGTCGCTGCCGATCCTCGCCGCGCTGGGCGGCATCGCGGTCCTCTGGTACGCCGTGACCTACCTCGTGCTGCCCGCGGACCAGCGCTTCCTGCTGCCCCCGCCGCACGAGGCCTACGGCAGCGCGCTGGGCAACGCCGCGCTGATGGGTCCGATGCTGGAGGCGCTGGGGCGCAGCGCGGTGGTGGCGCTGGTCGGCCTGGTGATCGCGGTGGTGCTCGGGATCGGCTACGCCACCGTGATGTCGCAGTCCGGGTGGGCCGAGCGGGTCCTCTACCCGTACGCGGTGATCCTGCAGACCATCCCGATCCTCGCCCTGGTGCCGCTGATCGGCATCTGGCTGGGGTACGCGTTCACCGCCCGGGTGGTCGTGTGCGTGATCATCGCGCTGTTCCCGATGATCTCCAACACCCTGTTCGGGCTGCAGTCCGCGAGCGCCGCCGCACACGACCTGCTCACCCTGAACAAGGCGAGCCGGTGGCAGCGGCTGGTCAAGCTGCAGTTCCCGGCCGCCGTCCCGTCGATCTTCACCGGGCTGCGGAACGCCGCGGGTCTGTCGGTGATCGGCGTGATCGTCGCGGACTTCTACTTCCAGCAGGGGGCGCCGGGCATCGGCGGCCTGCTGCGCACCTACACGCTGCGCCTGCAGATGGAGGCGCTGCTCACGGCGGTCACCCTCACCGCGCTGTTCGGGGTGGTCGTGTTCTCGATCTTCGCCGCGCTGGACAAGGCCGTGGTCGGCCGCTGGTACGGCGGGCACACCAGATGACTCTCGGAGGTCCCATGCTGCGCAGGACAGGTCTGCTCGTGATCACCGCCCTGGTGCTGGCGGGGTGCGGCGGCGGCACCCAGGCCGCCTCCTCGGGCCCCGCCGCGCCCGCCGCCCCCGCGGGCGGCCCGCTCGACCTCGCCGCCGCGGGCTGCCCGGCGAAGATCGTCTTCCAGCAGGACTGGCAGCCGGAGGCCGAGCACGGCGCGATGTACTCGGTCGTCGGCCCGGACCGCACCATCGACGCCGCGAACAAGTCGGTCACCGGCTCGCTCGTGGCGCAGGGGGTGGACACCGGGGTGGACGTCGAGGTGCGGCCGGGCGGGCCGAACGTCGGCTTCCAGCCGGTGCCCGCCCTGATGGCGCTGGACGACTCGATCACCCTCGGCGCGGTCAACACGGACGTCGCGCTCACCGCGACCGGGAACCAGGCCGTGGTCGCGGTGGCCTCCCAGCTCACGGTGTCGCCGCAGATCATCATGTGGGACCCGGCGAGCCACCCCGGCGCCACCACGATCCAGCAGGCCGCCGCGGGCGGCGCGCCCGTGGTGACCTCGGGTGACGTCCTGCCCGCGCTGCTCGCCGCCAAGGGCGTGATGGCCCCCTCCCAGTCGGACACCTCCTACGAGGGCACGCCCGCCCGGTTCGTCGCCGACCCGACGATCCTGCAGCAGGGCTTCGCCACGGCCGAGCCCTACATCTACGAGAACGAGATCCCGCAGTGGAACAAGCCGATCGCCTTCCAGAAGGCGGCGGACGTCGGCTACTCGATCTACCCCGAGCCGCTCGCGGTGCGCGCCGACAAGCTCGACGCGCTGCGTCCCTGCCTGCAGAAGCTCGTGCCGATCATGCAGCGGGCGCAGCTCGACTACCTGGCGAACCCCGGCCCCACGAACGACCTGATCGTCGAGCTGGTGAACGAGTACCAGACCGGCTGGACCTACTCGGCGGGCGTCGCGGCGTTCTCGGCCAAGGCCCAGCTCGAGCAGGGCTTCGTGACCAACGACCCGGCATCGGGTGTGTTCGGGCGGTTCGACCCGGCGCGGATGCAGGAGATCGTGAACACCTTCGTGCCGATCCTGCAGGCGCAGGGCTCGCTCCCCGGCCCCGCACCCACCCCGGAGTCGTTGTACACCAACGAGTTCATCGACCCGTCGATCTCGATGGGGACGTCGTGACCCTCGAGTCCGAGCTGGCGGACCTGGGCGTCGACGTCTCGACCGACCGTGAGCTGCTGCTGAAGGTCTCCTCGGACTGGTCGCGCATGTCGCCGGTGCTGCAGGACAAGCTGCCGCCCGGGCGGTACGTCGCGGACCTCGTGGTGCGGCCGACATCGGCGCAGCAGGTGGCGGACGTCCTGGCGGTGGCCTACCGGCACGACGTCCCGGTCACCCCGCGCGGCGCGGGGACCGGGAACTACGGCCAGGCCACGCCGTTCGACGGCGGGATCGTCCTGGACCTGCGCGGGCTCGACACGGTCGAGGTGACCGGCGAGACCGTGCGGGCCGGCGCGGGCGCCAAGCTCACCACCGTCGACGAGGTCGCCCGGGCGGCGGGCCGGGACGTCTGGATCTTCCCGAGCACCAAGGGGTCCACGGTCGGCGGGTTCGTCGGCGGCGGCTCGGCGGGCACGGGCACGATCGAGCACCGCACGACGTCGGACGGGTTCGTCGTGTCCGCCGTGGTCGCGCCGATGGACGGCAGCGGGTCCCTGTTCACGGTCTCCGGCGCGGAGCTGGAGCCCTTCGTGCACACCTACGGCGTGACCGGGGTGCTGGTCGAGGTGGAGATCCGCACGGACCCGGCGCGGGAGTGGGCTGCGGTGTACGGGTCCTTCGGCTCCTACGCCGATCTGGTCGCCGTGCACCGGACCCTGACCACCCTGTCGGTGGTGCCCCGGCTGGCGTCGGGGGACGAGCCCGCGCTGGTCCCGACGCTGCCGGTCGACCTCGACCCGGCGCGGTGGAGCCTGCGGGTGATCGCCGAGGCCTCCACGGTCGACGAGGTCACGGCGCGGATCCGGACGCACGGGGAGATGGTCCGGGTCGCCCGCGACTACGCCGAGACCGACGTGCTCTCCGGGATGTCCTACAACCACCCCGTCTACTTCCTGCAGCAGGCGGCGCCGCAGCCGCGGCTGTTCCACATCGAGAGCTCCGGGACCCCGCTCTGGGACGACCCGGACGCGGTGCGCGCCTGCTACCCGGGCCCGGTGCACCTGCACCTGGAGCTGTTCCAGCACGGGCCCGGCGCCATGATCGTCGCGAAGTACACCGGGGAGGCGGACCTGCTCGCCGGGATGGACCGGCTGGAGGCGATCGGGGTGGGCGTGCACTCGCCGCACCAGTGGTACGTGGACCGCAACGTCGAGCTCGCCCGCGAGACCGCGCGACGGACGGACCCGAAGGGGCTGCTCAACCCGGGCAAGCTGGTCGACGCGCCGCCGGTGGACTCGCGGGTCAACATCGGGGTGGTCCGATGAGGTTCACCGACCTGACCGGCCCGCAGGTGGCGGCGCTGCCCGCGGACACCGTCGCCGTCCTGCCGCTGGGGGCGATCGAGCAGCACGGCCCGCACCTGCCGGTCTCCACCGACCACGTGACCGCCACGGCCGCGGCGGAGGCCGCCGTCGCGGCCGCGACGACCGCGGGCGTGCCCTGCGTGCTGCTCCCCGGCCTGGCCTACACCAAGTCCGACGAGCACCACGCCTTCCCCGGCTCGCTGTGGCTGTCCTGGGACACCCTCATGCGCACCCTGGTCGACCTCGGCCGCTCGCTGGCCGCGTCCGGGATCACCCGGCTGCTGTTCGTCAACGGCCACGGCGGCAACTCGGCACTGGGACAGGTGGCGTGCCGGCAGCTGCGGCGCGAGTTCGGTCTGCGGACCTTCTTCGCGCACCTGTCGGTGCCCGCGGACCAGGGCGGGAGGTCCTCGGCGGAGTCCGAGTACGGGATGGGGATCCACGGCGGGCACGGCGAGACCTCGCTGATGCTGCACCTGCGCCCCGACCTCGTGCAGATGAACCTCGCCGTGCGGCGGGTGCCGGAGGGGCTGCGGGAGTTCTCCCTCATCGGGTTCGGCAAGCCGGTCTCGTTCGGCTGGCTGTCCGAGGACTTCGGCCCGGACGGGCACGTCGGCGACCCCACCGGTGCCACGGCCGAGCACGGGAAGGCGGTGTTCGAGGCGGGCGTCGGGCAGCTGGTCCGGGTGCTCGACGAGGCCCACCGGTTCCACACCTGAGCCGTGCGGCCGGGCCCTCGGGGCTCAGCCCCAGGGATCCTCGTCCGGGTGGTCCGGCTCCGGGGGCTCCTCGACCGGCCACTCGTCCCGCGGCTCCTCGCGCGCGGGAGCGGCCCCGCCGTCCTGCCCACTGCCCTGCCCACTGCCCTGCCCACTGCCCTCCCCGCTGCCGCGCACGGCGTCGAGCACGCCCTGGCCGTACTTCGCCAGCTTGTTCTCGCCCACCCCGTTCACGGTGCCCAGCGCCGCCAACGACGCCGGGGCGAGCGTGGCGATCGCGCGCAGGGTCGCGTCGTGGAAGATCACGTAGGCGGGGACGCCCTGCTCCTTCGCCGTGGCCCCGCGCCAGGCCCGCAGCCGCTCGAAGATCGGCGCGGCCGCGGCGGGGAGGTCGGCGGGGGCGGGCTTCGACGTGCTGCGCCGCGTCCGGGTCCGCTCGGGGTCCTTGCGCAGCATCACCTTCCGGCTCCCGCCGAGCACCTCGCGGCTGCCGTCGGTGAGCTGCAGGGTGTTGTACGCGCCGCCCACGGCGAGCAGCTCCCGGGCGAGCAGCTGGCGGACCACGCCGCGCCACTCGCCGTCCGCCAGCTCGGTGCCGATGCCGAAGGTGGACAGCTCGTCGTGGCGGAACTGCTCGACCTTGGGCGTCTTCTTGCCCAGCAGGATGTCCACGGTCTGCTGGGCGCCGAAGGACTGGTTGCGCTCCTTCTTCAGCCGCCAGATCGTGGACAGCAGCTTCTGCGCGGGAACCGTGCCGTCCCAGGTCTCGGCGGGGGTCAGACAGGTGTCGCAGTTGCCGCACGGCTCGCCGCGCTGCCCGAAGTAGGCGAGCAGCTGCACCCGCCTGCACTCCACGGTCTCGCAGAGCGCGAGCATCGCGTCGAGGTGCTGGGACAGGCGCTGCTTGTGGGCCCGGTCGCCCTCGGAGTCGTCGATCATCTTGCGCTGCTGCACGACGTCCGCGAGCCCGTAGGCGAGCCACGCGGTGGACGGCAGCCCGTCCCGGCCCGCACGCCCGGTCTCCTGGTAGTACCCCTCGACGGACTTGGGCAGGTCCAGGTGCGCGACGAACCGGACGTCCGGCTTGTCGATCCCCATCCCGAACGCGATGGTCGCGCACATGACCAGGCCCTCCTCGCGGAGGAAGCGGGCCTGGTGCTCGCGGCGGACCGCGGCGTCGAGCCCCGCGTGGTAGGGCAGCGCCTTGACGCCCTGGGCCGTCAGGAACTCCGCGGTCTGCTCCACCGACTTGCGGGACAGGCAGTAGACGATCCCGGCGTCTCCCGCGTGCTCGGTGCGCAAGAGCTCCAGCAGCTGCTTGCGGGGCTCCGCCTTCGGCACGATCCGGTACTGGATGTTGGGCCGGTCGAAGCTCGCCACGACCTGCTTGGCCGTCGTCAGGTCCAGCCGCTCGGCGATCTCGGTGCGGGTGTGCTCGGTGGCGGTGGCCGTGAGGGCGATCCGCGGGATGCTCGGCCAGCGCTCGTGCAGCTCGGAGAGCATGAGGTAGTCGGGGCGGAAGTCGTGGCCCCACTGCGCGACACAGTGCGCCTCGTCGATGGCGAACAGGGCGATCGTGCTGCGGTCCAGCAGGTTCACCGTCGAGCCCAGCCGCAACCGCTCCGGGGCCAGGTACAGCAGGTCCAGCTCGCCCGCGAGCAGCGCGCGTTCGGTCTCGCGGCGCTCGTCGGGCGTCTGGGTGGAGTTGAGGAACCCGGCGCGGACGCCGAGCGCGTGCAGCGCGTCCACCTGGTCCTGCATGAGCGCGATCAGCGGCGAGACCACCACGCCCGTGCCCTCGCGGACCAGCGCGGGCACCTGGTAGCACAGCGACTTGCCGCCGCCGGTGGGCATCAGGACCAACGCGTCCCCGCCCGCGACGACGTGCTCCACGACCTCCGCCTGGGGCCCGCGGAAGGCGTCGTAGCCGAAGACCCGGTGCAGGACGTCGAGGGCGGCGGACGCGGGGGGAGCAGTCACGCCACCGATCGTAGGGGAGCGGCGGCGGCCCCCGACCGCTCGTGCGTGGTAAGTGGTGCTCTGGCACCACTGGGTCCACCCGCCCCGCGGCTCCGCCGCTGCCGTCCCCCGGCCCACGCACGGGCGCGTCAGCGCAGGCTCGACTCCCAGGCCGCGTGGAGGCGGGCGAAGTCGCCGTCGGTGGCCAGCAGCTCCCGCGGGGTGCCGTCCTGGACGATCCGGCCCCGCTCCAGGACCAGGACGCGGTCGGCGATCGCGACCGTCGAGAGGCGGTGGGCGATGATCAGCGCCGTGCGGTCGGCCAGCACCGTCTCCAGCGCGGCCTGGACGGCGCGTTCACTGGGGATGTCCAGGCTCGAAGTGGCCTCGTCCAGCAGGACGACGGCCGGGTCCGCGAGCACCACCCGGGCCAGCGAGACGAGCTGGCGCTGGCCCGCGGAGAGGCGCCCGCCGCGCTTGCGGACGTCGGTGTCCACGCCCTCGGGCAGGTCCTGCACGAAGTCCGCACCCACCGCCGCCAGGGCCGCCTCGATCTCGGCGCGGGTCGCGGACGGGCGGCCGAGGGCCACGTTGTCCGCCACCGAGCCGGAGAACAGGAAGGGGTCCTGGGTGACCATCACCAGCGCGCGGCGGAGGTCGTCGTCCGCCAGGGACCGCAGGTCCACGCCGTCGAGCAACACCCGGCCGGACGTGGGGTCGTGGAAGCGGGCCGCCAGCTTGGCGATCGTGGTCTTGCCGGCGCCGGTGGCGCCGACGAGTGCGACCGTCTGACCTGCGGGCACGTGCAGCGACAGCTCGGGCAGCACCGGGCGTTCGGGCGCTCGCGGAGACGGAGCCTGCGGAGACGACCATCGGCGCGGGTAGGCGAAGGTGACCTCGTCGAACTCCAGCTCGCCGCGGGCCCGCAGCGGCTGCGGGTGCTCCGGTTCCGGCACCGTCTCGGGCGTGTCCAGCACCGACGCGAGCTTCTCCAGGGCCGCCGCGGCGGACTGGTAGGCGTTGAGGAACTGGGCGAGCTGGTCGAGCGGATCGTAGAACCGGCGCAGGTACAGCAGGAACGCGGTCAGCGCGCCGAGCTCCAGCGCCCCGCCGGTCACCCGCAGCGCACCGATCAGCAGGACGAGCGCGAGGGTCACGTTGCCGACCGCGCGCACCGACGCGACGAACCAGGACAGTGTGAGCAGGGCCGCGGCGTTCGCGTCCCGGTACCGCCCGTTGAGCTGATCCATGATCGACTCGTTGCGGGCCTCGCGGCGGTAGGCCTGGACCGCCCGGATCCCGTTCATCGACTCGACGAAGTGCACGATCACCCGCGCCACCCAGGTGCGGGTGAGCCGGTAGCTCGCCCGCGAGGAGCGCTGGAACCAGCGGGTGAGCAGCACCAGCGGCACGAACCCGGCCAGCACCACCCCCGCCAGCACCGGGTCGATCAGCAGCAGGAGCACGGTGATCCCGCCGAGCGAGAGCAGGGCGCCGAGCAGGCCGTCGAGCCCGGTCTCCAGCAGGTCGTCGATGGACTCCAGGTCGCTGGTCAACCGCGAGATCAGCCGCCCGGAGGTGTAGGACTCGTGCCATTCCAGGGCCAGCCGCTGGGCGTGGGTGAAGACCCGGCGGCGCAGCTCCAGGAGCACGTCCTGGCCGATCCGGCCGGAGAGCAGCAGGAACCCGGCACGCAGCCCGGCCGAGGCCAGCCCGCACGCCGCGTACCCGACGATCGCCCAGGCCAGCTCGCCCGGCCGCCCGTCGAGCGCCGCGGGCACGCCGGTGTCGATGGCCAGCGCGACGAGCAGCGGCCCGGTCAGCATGACCGCGTTCTCCAGCACCAGGATCAGCAGCGCGAGCGCCACGCCGCCGCGGTGCGGCCGCAGCAGCGAGCCCACCAGCCCCCGGGCGCTGCGGGCGAGCCGCAGCCCGGCGGCCCGGGTGACCTCCTGGTCGTCGTCCCCGACCCCCTGCCACTCCAGGTCCGCGCTCATCGCTCTCGCCCGCTGCGCGGGCTCGGCGCTGCGCTGATGGCGCTGTGCTGATGGTTCGCTCGCACGCTCGCTCACGACCGCACCAGCTCCGCCGACAGGAGGTCCCGGTAGGTCGCGTCCTGCGCCAGCAGGTCCGAGTGCCGCCCCACGGCCGTGATGCGGCCGTCCGCCAGCACCGCCACCCGGTCCGCGAGCTGCACCGTCGACGGGCGGTGCGCCACGACCAGCGCGGTCACCCCGCCCAGCACCCGGCGCAGGGCGGCCTCCACCTCGGCCTCGGTGTGGACGTCGAGGGCCGAGAGCGGGTCGTCGAGCACCAGGACGGGCGGGCGGCCGATCACGGCGCGGGCCAGCGCGAGCCGCTGCCGTTGGCCGCCGGACAGGGACATCCCCTGCTCGCCGATCCGGGTGTCGATCCCCCACGGCAGGGCCTCGACGAAGCCGCGGGCGCCCGCGACCTCCAGGGCCTCCCACACGGCGTCGTCCGGCGCGTCCGGGACGCCGAGGGCCACGTTCTCCCGCACGCTCGCGGAGATCAGCACCGGCTCCTCGAACGCCGTGGCGACCACCCGGCGCAGGTCGGCGAGCCGCCAGCGCCGCACGTCCACGCCGTCGACCAGCACGGACCCGTCGGTGACGTCCACCAGCCTGCCGACCAGCGACGTGAGCAGCGTCTTGCCGGAGCCGGTGGCCCCCACCAGCGCCAGGGTCTCGCCGGGCTCGACGGTCAGGTCGACCCCGCGCAGGACCGTGCCGACGTGCACGTCCCGGAACTCGATCCGCCCGCGCAGGTCCCCGTCGGCGGGGGACTCGGGGACCTCCGGGTCGGTGATCGTGGGCTGGACGTCCATGACCTCCCAGAACCGCCTGCTCGCGGCCCCCGCGTTCCCGGCCTCGGTGAGCAGCCAGCCCAGCGACGCGATCGGCCAGTACAGATAGGTCATGATCGTGACGGCGGCGACCAGGGTGCCGACCGTCAGCGCGCCGGTGGACACCCCGTACGTGCCGAGCGCGAGGATCACGGTGATCGCGGCCTCGGGCAGCAGCACGAGCACGCACCACAGCGCCGCGCGGAGCCGCACCTTGCGCAGCTCGGTGCCGCGCAGCCTGCGGGCGTCGGCGAGGAAGCGTGCGGTGATCTCGCGGCGGCGCCCCAGGGACCGCAGCACCCGCACCCCGAGCGCGGACTCCTCGACCACGGTCGCGAGGTCGCCCCCCTGGTCCTGGGCCCGGCGCGCGACGGCGGAGAAGCGGCTCTCGATGCGCAGCGTGACGGCCACCATCGGCACCGCCAGGACCAGCAGCGCGAGCCCGAGCATCCACGACAGCGCGCCGAGCACCACGATGCCCACGATCGCGGTGATCGTGTTCACCACCAGGAACACCCCGGCGAACGCGAGGAAGCGGCGCAGGGTGGACAGGTCCTGGATCGCCCGGGACAGCAGCTGCCCCGACGGCCGACGGTCGTGGAAGGCGAGCGGCAGCCGCTGGAGGTGGGCGTAGAGGTCGGCGCGCATCGTCGCCTCGATGAGCGTCGTGGGCCGGGCGACCAGCCTGCGACGCAGGAACAGCAGCAGGGCCTCGCCGACGCCGAGGGCGAGCACGCCCGCGACCAGCCAGGGCAGCAGCGAGAGGTCCCCGGCGGTGATCGGGCCGTCGACGATGCGGCGGGTGACCAGCGGCACGGCGAGCGCGGCGAGGTTCCCGAGGAGCGCGGCGGCGGCGGAGCCGAGCAGGACGGCCCGGTGGGGACGGATGTAGGGAGCGAGCCGGCGCAGCGCGGCGAGGGTCGCGACGGGCGGGAGGTCCCGCGTCGCGGCGGTCGTCGTGGGGGTCGCCTGCTCCGGATCGGGAGGGGCGCTCATGGTGGGTTCAAGCCTACGAAGCCGCGTGGTATGCCGCACCCCAGTTACCGGCCGCCGGCAGGTGGTAGACACGGGGCAGACACCGGACGCCGGAAGGACGAGCGTGGAACTGAAGATCGGGTACAAGGCCTCGGCGGAGCAGTTCGGGCCCCGTGACCTGGTGGAGTACGCGGTGCGGGCCGAGGAGGTGGGCCTGGACAGCGTGTGGGTGTCGGACCACTTCCTGCCGTGGCGGCACGAGGGCGGGCACGCGCCGTCGGCGTTGACCTGGATGGCGGCGGTGGGGGAGCGCACCGAGCGGGTGCTGATCGGCACGTCGGTGACCACGCCGACGTTCCGGTACAACCCGGCGGTGATGGCCCAGACGTTCGCCACGATGGCGCTGCTGACCGGGGACCGGGTGATCCTGGGCGCGGGTACGGGTGAGGCGCTCAACGAGGTCGCGGTGTCCGGCATGCAGTGGCCGGAGTTCAAGGAGCGCTACGCGCGGCTGCGCGAGGCGGTGCGGCTGATGCGCGCGCTGTGGACCGAGGACGAGGTGGACTTCGACGGCGAGTACTACACGCTGGTGGGCGCCTCGATCTACGACCGCCCGGCCAAGCCGGTGCCGGTGTACATCGCCGCGGGTGGCCCGCAGGTGGCCCGTTACGCGGGCCGGTCGGGTGACGGGATGATCTGCACGTCGGGCAAGGGCATGGAGCTCTACACCGACAAGCTGATGCCCGCGGTGACCGAGGGGGCGGAGAAGGAGGACCGTGACCCGGCCTCGATCGACCGCACCATCGAGATCAAGATGTCCTACGACCGGGACGCGGACGTGGCGTTGGAGAACTGCCGGTTCTGGGCGCCGTTGTCGTTGACCGCGGAGCAGAAGCACTCGGTGAACAGCTCCCAGGAGATGGAGCGCCTGGCCGACGAGCTGCCCATCGAGCAGGTGGCCAAGCGGTGGATCGTGGCGTCGGACCCGGACGAGGCGGTCGCGCAGATCAAGCCCTACCTGGACGCGGGCCTGAACCACCTGGTCTTCCACGGCCCGGGCCACGACCAGGAGCGTTTCCTGTCCCAGTTCGCCGAGGACGTCCTGCCGAAGCTGCGGGCGCTGGGCTGAGCAGTGTGATCCGCGCGGTGATCTGCGCGGTGATCTGCGCGGTCAGTGCTGATTGTTAGTGTGCGACCCGGCGGCGGACGAGGAGGAGACGACCATGGGTGACCCGGTGATCGTGCAGGAGGGGCGGGTCCTGAAGGTCCGCGTCGCCGCCGGGCGGGCGAACGCGCTGGACGAGGCGGCGATGACCGAGGCCGCGCAGGCGCTGCGGGAGCTCGCGACCGTCGAGCAGGCTGCGGCGCAGGGGATCGGGGCGGTGCAGCTGGTCCACCCCGGCGGGAACTTCTGCGCGGGCGGGGACGTCCGCTCGTTCGCCGCCGCCGAGGACCGGGGGACCTTCGTCAAGGGTGTCGCGGACGTGTTCCACGACTTCCTCGAGGCCTACGTCGGCGCCGCCGTGCCGACGGTCGCCGGGGTGCAGGGCTGGGCCGCGGGCGCGGGGATGAGCATCGTGCTCGCCACCGACATCGTGGTGGTGGGCGGGTCCACCAAGATCCGCCCGGCCTACCCGGGCATCGGCTTCTCGCCGGACGGCGGGATGAGCTGGACGCTGCCCCGGATCGTCGGCCTGGCGCGGGCGCGCCACATCCTGCTCAGCGACCAGGTGCTCGGCGCCGAGGACATGCTCGGGCTCGGCATCGCCTCCGCGCTGGTCGACGACGCCGACCTCGCCGCCGAGGCGGACGCCACCGCCTACCGGCTCGCCCAGGGGCCCACGGCCGCGCTCGGCCGGATCACCGCGCTGCTGGCCGCCGCGTACGACCGTCCGCTGCGCGCCCACCTCGACGCCGAGGCCGAGGCGATCTCCGCCAGCGCCGCGGGCGAGGAGGGGGCGGAGGGCCTGCGCGCCTTCGGGGAGAAGCGGGCTCCCCGCTTCCATCCCTGAGCGGGTCGCGGGAGGCCTCCGACACGGTTTGGGTCCGTCGCCGGCGGGGGACTCCCGGACGGGCGCCGGATCCGGCGCCGGACCTCCGATCGCCGGGAGCGGTGCGCGCGTGAACGTCCAGGGTCTGACGGGGGGCGGGACCCGCCCGACCGGCACGCCCGTATCGGCCGACACCGCCGACCCGACCGACTCGGCGGCCGAGGAACTGCGCGTGGTGCGGACCGCGACCCCCGACGCACTCGCGGGCATCCGCGCCGTCGTGTCCACCTGGGCGCGCGGCGTGGGCCTGTCCGCGGACGGCCTGGTCGACCTGCTGCTGGCGGTGGGGGAGGCGGCGGCGAACGTCGTCGACCACGCCTACCGCGGCGGCCCGCCCGGCCCCGTCGAGGTCGAGCTGGGCCTGCGCGCGGACCGCGCCGGTCGGGTGGTCACCGCGCGCATCTCCGACCGCGGCCGCTGGCGCCCGAGCCTCGCCGACGCGGGGGATCGGGGGCGAGGACTGCCGATGATCCGCGCCCTGGCCCAGTACCTGGACGTCGCGGCCACGCCGACCGGCACGCAGGTCTGTTTGGAGCTCGCGGTCTCGTGAGCGAACGCTGACGGTTGACGCTTGGGACGCCCAAGCACCACTCGGCGACGCTTGGGACGCCCAAGCGTCAGCGGTGCGGGCGCGGGCGTTGACGCTCGGGACGCCCAAGCACCACTCGGCGACGCTTGGGACGCCCAAGCGTCAGCGGCGCGGGCGCGGGCGTTGACGCTCGGGACGCCCAAGCACCACTCGGCGACGCTTGGGACGCCCAAGCGTCACACAAGCGTGCGGGCGTTGATGCTTGGGACGCCCAAGCGTCACACAGGCAGGCGAGCGAGCCGGGACTAGCGGCCGGGGACGGAACCGCCCGCGACCAGCCGGCGCGGACCGCCAAGGGTGGCCGGGCGGGCGGCGCGCAGACCGGGCAGCACGACCGCGGACCGGGACGGGACCGGGCGGTAGCCGCCGAGGGCGGGTCGCATCGGGAACCCGCCCGCGGGGGCGAACAGCCCCTCGAGGCCTGCGGAGACCGGGCCGACGGAGGTGCGCAGCAGCTCCTGGAACGCGTCGTACTGGGCGACGGCTTCGACCACGTCCCCCTTGGCGAGCAGCGCCTCGATCAGGGCCCGGCGCGCGCTCTCCCGGCTGGGGGCGGCGGCCACGGCGATCTCGGCGACGTCCACGGCGTCCGCGTGCAGACCCGCGGCGGAGAGCTTGCCGGAGACCTCCTCGAGGGAGGCGAGCCGGAGCTGGCGGAAGCGCTCACGCTCGACGGCGATCCACGGCGAGGTCCAGGCCGGGAGGATGTCCTGGGACAGCAGGTCGGTGGCGGGGCGCTCGTCGAGTCGGCCACCGCCGGAGAAGGCGCGTACCAGCAGCATCGCGTCCGACAGGTCGACCTCGACCTCGTCGGCCAGCGCGAGGGGGGCCGCCGCGTCCGACGGGTCGCCGACGAGCAGCCCCGGGACGTCGATGGCGTCGACCGCCTCGGCGAGCAGCCGGGCGGCGGCCTCGGCCGGGACACCGGGCCACAGGTCTGCGGCCAGACCCGCCCGCGGCTGCGGGCGGCGGTGCACCGCCAGGTAGGCGACGACGCGGCGGGCGTCGACGCTCAGCGGCACGCTCGCGCCGTCGGAGGTGAGGCCGAACGAGCCGAGCACCGCGATGCGGTGGCTCGGACACTCGGCGAAGGATCGGCGGTGACCGTCAGGCATGGTGATCCCAAATGTGATGGAACGCTGCTGTGTGACCTGTGAGGGCGGCCTCTTGGGCCCGGCCCGCGCAACAGTGTTCTCCGGCGCGCGCCGCTTGCCAAGGGGCTGTTTCGTCACAGTTACGATCTGTGCGTACCTATATGACGAGTCGCAGGTACAGCCGCGGTGTGACGATCCTACGGTGATCATAGACCACGCTCCGTGGACGGGTGCCTACGGGGTGGCGTGCAGGCGGACGTGCGTGCCGCGGCCGTCCCGCCACACGTGCAGCAGGTCGCACAGCTGCCGCGCGATCCACACCCCGCGCCCGCGCGGGTCCGCCGGGTGCGGGGCCACGAGCCCCGGCAGCGGCTCGTGCAGGTCGCCCGAGTCGTGCACCTCGCACACCAGCCCGCCGGAGGTCGCCCACAGGTGGATCTCGGCCTGCGGCGACCCGTGCTCGACGGCGTTCGTGGCGACCTCGTTGACGGCCAGGACCAGGTCCTCCGACCGGACCGGGTCGAAGCCCAGGGCGGGGGCGAGCTGCGCGACCATCGCCCGGACCTCGTGCAGCTGCCAGGAGTTGTAGCGGTGGACGACGTCCGGCGGGCCGAGGACCAGCGGTGTGCTGGGATCGCGGTCGCGCAGCACCTCGACCGGGCAGCGGTGGCTCGGGTTGTCGCGGAACCCGTCCCCCTCGACCAGCAGCGGATGGTTGGCCCGGGCCCCCTCCAACACCTCGAGGTGCAGCGGGAAGCCGGGGTAGAGGCACACCAGGTCGACGGGCAGGTCGCCGAGGGCGACGTTCAGCGCGGCGTCGAGCTCGGTCCAGTAGCCGCCGTCGACGCCGTCGAGCCCGGGGTCGTGCGCGGACAGCACCGTCACCCCCGCGTGCGTCCCGCCGCCCTGCACGAGCGCGCGCAGCTCCCGCGCCCGCAGCGCCGCGGTGGTCTGCCCCGAGCCGCCGTTCGCCCCGTGCGGCACTGTGAGGGCGACAAAGTCCTTGTCCCCCAACGCTTCCCGGACCGCCGACTCGACCGCGGGCGGCACCGCGAGCGCGAGCCGCTCACCCCGCCCGACGGCGGCACGGGCGAGCGCCACAGCCCGCCGGACCTGGTCCTCGGTCCCGTCGTGGAAGGCGACGGCGTGGCGCAGCCGGTGGGTCTCGGGGACCCGGGACTCGACCTTCACGCGGTCCTCCTCACGATCCGCCGCCCGCGCCGTGGGCGCGGGCCTCCCGCACCACGAGCTGCGCCGCGAACGGCGCCCCGCAGCGGTCCAGGACGCGCAGCACCGCGGGCCGCACGTCGCTGAGCACCAGCCGGTGCATGCTGGGGAACTCCTCGGCCGCGTGCACCAGCGCGACCGCGCCGGCGACGTCGAGGAACCGCAGCGACGCCAGGTTGAGCTCGATGTCGGTGTCCGAGTCGGCCGCCCGCAACGCCCGGTCGAGCGCCTCGCCGATGATGCGGTGGATCATCGGCCGGTTGCTGTGGTCGGCCTCGCCCGCCAGCCGCGCGGAGTTGCGGCCGGTCTGGGTGATCCGCAGCAGCCCGTCGTCGTAGGCGGCGGGGGCGTCGAGCTCCTCGCGGTGCACGCCGCGCATGTGTTCGATCTGGGCGTCGGTGTAGCGGGTGTGGTCGTAGAGGCACAGGGCGGTGAGCCCACGCTCGACGACCACCTCGTCCAGCGCCCGGTCGTAGTCCGACAGCGGGACCCCGCCCGGGGAGTCCGCGCCGTAGCTCAGCTGCCCGGTCATCCGCAGGCCCGACCAGCCCTGCGCGACCGACCCGTCGACATAGGAGTGCAGCAGCGAGCGGACGTCCGCGACCGGCGACCGGAACGCACCGCGGGTGACGTCCGCGGGGACCACCTGCAGCTGCCCGCTGCGCAGCGCCCCGGCGACCGGCATCCGGTCCTCGGTCAGCCGGTCCAGGACGCGCTCGGACGTGCCGTCGTCGAAGTAGACGACCTTCTCCCCGCCGGACAGGCCGCGGGCGAGGAACCGGGAGGTGAGCTCCCACAGCCCCTCGTCGCTCACCGGGACCGCGCACGCGTGGTCACCCGCGCGCATGTCCTCCGCCGTTCGCACGTCCACGCTTCCGGAGTCCCTCTGCTGCCGTCCGTGATCAAGGCGACACGCTACGGGCCCCGGCGGGGTGAGCCGTCCCGCGAATGGTGCACGCCGCGCCGAACAGCGAGAACACGGCGGCGAGCGGTCCGGCGAGCGGTCGGTTCTACGGGACCAGCGGTGGTACGCGGGCGACGACGAGGTGGGGTCCCGGTTCGGCGGTCGCCCGCCGCAACCCGTCGGCCAGCTCCTCCGCGGTCGTCGCCACGGCCGTCGGGACGCCGAGGCCCGCGCCGATCGCCGCGAAGTCCAGCCGCGGCGAGCCGAGGTCCAGCAGCGACCGGGCGGGGGAGTCCTCGGCCAGGGTCGCCCCCACGCCGAGGAGCTCGCCGCGCAGGATCGCGTAGGCCCCGTTGTCGTAGAGGACCGTCGTGACGTCCAGCCCCTCGCGGGCCTGCGTCCAGAGCGCCTGCACGGTGTACATCGCGCTGCCGTCCGCCTGCAGGCTCCAGACCGGGCGGTCGGGGCACGCGACCGCGGCGCCGATCGCGGCGGGCATGCCGAAGCCGATCGCGCCGCCGGTGAGCGTGAGCCAGTCGTGCCGCGGCGCGCCCGCGGTGGCCTGGGGCAGCCCCGCGCCGCTGGTCAGCGACTCGTCGACGACGATCGCGCCCTCCGGCAGCAGCGCGCCCACCACGGCCGCCGCGAGCGGAGCGGTCAGTGCGCCCGTGGGCAGCTCGGGCCGTGCGGCCGTGGCGAGCGTCGGGTCCGGGGTGTCCGCCGCGACGAGGTCGGCGAGCGCCAGGAGCGCGGTCTCGCCCGCGGCGCCCGTCTCCGCGACCCGGTGCACCGTGCAGCCCTCGGGGACCAGGTCGCCGGACTTGCCGGGGTAGCCGAAGAAGGTGACGGGGGAGTGGGCGCCCACCAGGACCAGGTGGGCGGTGCCCGCGAGCTGCTCCCTGGCGACGTCTCCGGGGTAGGCCAGACGCGGGAGGTCCGGCAGGCCCGCCCCGCGCTCCATGCGGGTGGGGAAGCACTCCGCCAGCAGGGCGGTGCCGGTGGCCGCCGCGATCCGCTGCGCGGCCCGCAGCCCCGCGGCGCGCAGCCCGGTCCCGCCGATCAGCAGGGTGCAGCGCTCGCCCGACCACAGCGCCTTGGCGGCCGACTCGAGCCCGTCGGCGTCGAGGGCGCCGCGACCGAGCGGGCTCACCGGGCGCGGGACACCGCGCGCGTACCCGGGGCCCCAGGCCACGTCGGCGGGGACGAGCAGCGTCGAGATCGCGGGCGGCGGCCCGCAGGCGGCGGCGACCGCGTCGGCCACGTCCGGCCCGAGGCGCTCGGGATCGGTGGTGCGGTGCACGCGGGCGGACACCACGCCGGCGAGGGAGTCGACGTCCGACTCGAGTGGGGCGTCGAGCGGCTTGTGGTCCCGGGCGTGGTCGCCCACGACGTTGACCACCGGGGTGCCGGCGCGACGGGCGTTGTGCAGGTTCGCGGTGCCGTTGGCCAGGCCCGGCCCGAGGTGCAGCAGCGTCGCCGCGGGGCGGTCGGCCATCCGGGCGTACCCGTCCGCCGCGCCGGTGGCGACCCCCTCGAACAGGGTGAGCACCGCCCGCATCCGGGGCTCGCCGTCGAGCGCCGCGACGAGGTGCATCTCGGAGGTGCCGGGGTTGGCGAAGCAGGCCGTGACGCCCGTGTCCGCGAGGGTGCCGAGCAGCACGGCGGCACCGGTGGGGTCGGGCGCACGCTCAGCCACGGGTCACCGACACGTCGATCCCCGGGTTGCCCGCGATCGTCTGCAGCACCACGCAGTACCGCTCCGTGAGCTTCATCAACAACGCGACCTGCTCCTCGTCCGCCGAGGTCCGCAGGTCGAAGGTGAGCCGGATGTCCCGGAAGCCGACCGGAGCCTGCTTGTCGACCCCGAGGGTGCCGCGGAAGTCGAGGTCGCCCTCGGCCCGCACGGCCCCCTCGACGTCCAGCCCCAGGCTCGTGGCCACCGCCCGCAGGGTGACCCCGGCGCACGCGACCAGCGCCTCCAGGAGCATGTCGCCGGAGCAGAGCTGGGTGCCGTCCCCGCCGGTGGCCGGGTGCAGCCCGGCCTCGACCAGCGCGGTCGAGGTCTGCACCTTGCAGGCCACGCCGCTGCCGTCGAGCTCTCCGGAGGCCCGCAACGTGACCAGCGCGGAGTCCGCGTCCTCGGCGTAGCGCTTCTTGAGGGGAGCCTGCACGTCCTTGAGCTGAGTGGCGTCCATGGCCCCATCGTGACCCACGTATAGCCTTCGCGCCGTGAAAGGGGTGCTGACCGTCCCCAACCTGCTGAGCCTGCTGCGGCTGGCGGGGGTGCCGCTGTTCCTGTGGCTGCTGCTCGGCCCGGAGGCGGACGGCTGGGCGATCCTGGTGCTGGCGGTCGGCGGGTTCACCGACTGGGCGGACGGCAAGCTCGCCCGCCTGCTGGACCAGTACTCGCGGCTCGGCGAGCTGCTCGACCCCGCGGTCGACCGGCTCTACATCCTCGCGGCCCTGGTGGCGCTCGGAGTGCGCGAGATCGTGCCCTGGTGGGTGGTGGTCGTGCTGGTCGCGCGGGACCTCGTCCTCGGCGTCTGCGTGGCGGTGCTGCGCCGGCTGGGATACGGCCCGTTCCCGGTGACCTACCTGGGCAAGGCGGCGACCTTCCTGCTGCTCTACGCCTTCCCGATCCTGCTGCTGGGCACCCAGGGCGGGTTCTGGGGCGCGCTCGCCCAGCCGTTCGGTTACGCCTTCGCGGCCTGGGGGGTGGCCCTCTACCTGTGGTCGGGGCTGCTCTACCTGACGCAGTTCGGGCTGGCACTGCGGGCGGGTCCCGTTCGTGTCGGCGGGTCGCGCTAGGCTCCGCCGCGTGACGGAGCAGACGCCCGAGGACCTGCGCTACACCGAGGCCCACGAGTGGGTCCGCATCCTGGAGTCCGGCCGGGTCCGGGTCGGGATCACCGACCACGCCCAGTCCCAGCTCGGGGACGTCGTGTTCGTCCAGCTCCCCGACGTGGGAGCCGTGTTCGCGGCGGGGGACGCGCTCGGCGAGGTCGAGTCGACCAAGTCGGTCTCGGACATCTACGCCCCGGTCGGCGGCACCGTCGTCGAGGTGAACACCGCGCTCGAGGGCACCCCCGAGCTGATCAACTCGTCGGCGTACGGGGAGGGGTGGCTCCTCGAGCTGGAGCCCACCGAGGACGGCGCGGCCGCCGTCGCCGCCCTGCTCGACGCGGCCGGCTACCGCGAGCTGACGGCCGGCGCCTGAGCCCCGGTCGGGCCCGCACCGGCGGGCCGCGCACGCTAGGTTCGACCTGTACGACGCAATCGCAGGAGGAGACCCCGAGGTGACCACGAACGACGGGCCCGGCGTCCCGCCGGAGCGTTCCCCGGAGACCACGTCGGTCTTCCGCGCGGACTTCCTGGCCGACGTCGAGCCCCCGGCCCAGGAGCAGCCCGTCTCGGGCGTCGACGGGCTGCCGCCCGGTTCCGCGCTGCTGGTGGTGCGGCGGGGCCCGAACGCGGGCTCGCGCTTCCTGCTGGACCGGCCC
Source organism: Pseudonocardia sp. WMMC193 (assembly GCF_021728735.1). NCBI lineage: Bacteria > Bacillati > Actinomycetota > Actinomycetes > Pseudonocardiales > Pseudonocardiaceae > Pseudonocardia > Pseudonocardia sp. WMMC193. Next base: position 1,533,915 of record NZ_JAKKDO010000003.1, read on the forward strand.
ACCACGAGCGCGGGCCGGCACCCGGACAGCGACATCTTCCTGGACGACGTGACCGTCTCCCGGCGGCACGCGGAGTTCCGCCGGGACTCCGGCGAGTTCGTCGTGGTGGACGTGGGCAGCCTCAACGGCACCTACGTCAACCGGGAGCCGGTGGACACCGCCGTGCTCGCGAACGGCGACGAGGTCCAGATCGGCAAGTTCCGGCTGGTCTTCCTCACCGGGCCGGTCGAGCCCGGTGCGGGGGCCTGAGCGGGTCGCCGGGCGGGAACACACGCCCGTCCGGAGGCGCGCGGATGTCGGACGGCGCGTGTAGCGTCGACAGGGTCGGACTCCAGGGTCAGGACCCCAGGATGAGGAGGCGGGCCGCATGAGTGAGATGCGTGTCGTGGGTGTCAGGGTCGAACTGCCCGCCAACCAGCCGATCCTCCTGTTGCGGGAGACCCAGGGCGACCGCTACCTGCCGATCTGGATCGGTTCGGTGGAGGCCACCGCCATCGCGCTCGAGCAGCAGGGCGTCAAGCCCGCCCGCCCGCTGACCCACGACCTGCTCAAGGACGTGATCGGCGCGCTGGGGCGGCGGCTGGAGCAGGTGCGGATCACCGACCTGCAGGAGGGCACCTTCTACGCCGAGCTGATCTTCGACGGCGGGATCACGGTGTCGGCGCGGCCCAGCGACTCGGTGGCGCTCGCGCTGCGGATCGGCGTGCCGATCCACGCGGACGAGAGCGTGCTCGCCGAGGCGGGCCTGGTGATCCCGGACGAGCAGGAGGACGAGGTCGAGAAGTTCCGCGAGTTCCTCGACAACGTCTCGCCCGAGGACTTCCGGGGCGCCCAGCCGGGCTAGGTACAGCCGTGAAGTGACGGGCCTGTCGCCGACACGCCCGGGTGAGCCGGTCATGCGGCGGCGCGCCGCGTTGACCGGGAGCGTCGGCACGCTTACGGTCGGTTCCGTCAAGTTGCTGCAGCGGTCGTCGGGGCCCGGTCGGTCTCGGTAGGCGGGAAGGAGAGCCGTGGACGGGTCGTCGTCCGACGGGCCCTCGCAGGGCGAGCTCTTCCCGGACCCGCTGGTGGGTGAGGGCCTCGACGGTCTCCCGGACCAGCTCGTCGGGTTCCGTGGTCCGACCGCCTGCCAGGTCGTGGGCATCACGTACCGGCAGCTGGACTACTGGGCGCGCACCGGCCTGGTCGTCCCGTCGATCCGCGGCGCGGCGGGCTCCGGCTCGCAGCGGCTGTACTCGTTCAAGGACGTCCTGGTCCTGAAGGTCGTCAAGCGCCTGCTCGACGCCGGGGTCTCCCTGCAGAACATCCGGGTGGCGGTCGAGCACCTGCGCCGCCGCGGGATCAGGGACCTGGCCGGCATCACGCTGTTCTCGGACGGCACCACGGTCTACGAGTGCACCAGCCCCGAAGAGGTCGTCGACCTGCTCCAGGGCGGCCAGGGCGTCTTCGGCATCGCGGTCTCCGGCGCCATGCGCGAGATCACCGGCAGCATCAAGGACTTCCCCGTCGAGCGTGCGGACGGCGGCACGGTGGACGAGTCCCCCGAGGACGAGCTCAGCAAGCGCCGCGCCCGCCGCGCCATCAGCTGACCGTCGGCGGGACACCCCCCAGCCGGCCGAGATGAACATGAGGGCGGTTCGGGGCCACCCCGAATCGCCCTGACGTTCATCTCGGCGCTCGGAGGGCGCGGCCGACCGTGGCGACGACGTACTCCGGGCGCCGGAAGACGTCGTTCTTGGTGAAGCGGAGCATGCGCCACCCCCGGTCGGTGAGCATGGTCGTGCGGGCGATGTCGCGGAGCACCTGGTCGGCCTCGACATGGGGCGCACCCTCGTACTCGATGCCGACCTGCCGCCGCGGGTAGGCGAGGTCGATCCACACCGCCTCTTTCGCGACGACGTCCTGCACCACCCACTGCACCTCGGGCGGCGGCAGGCCGGAATCGTGCAGCAGGAGGCGGAGCAGCGTCTCGGGTCGGGAACCCGAGCGGTAATCGGCGAGGTCCACGACCTCGGGCAGCCGCGCGCAGCCGCGCAGCGCGGGATGGACCCAGTCGAGCTGGAGGATCTCCGCGGGGCCGAAGGCGCAGTGGTTCGCGAGCCGGTCCACGGCGGCGACCGCCTCGTTCCGACTCGGGGCCCACCTCGCGAGGTCGAAGGCCGTTCGTCGCGGCGTCGTCACCGCCATCCCGTCGACGGCCGTGATCTCGTCCTCGCGGAGGGTGTCGCGGTGCAGCCGGAGGCCGGACGGGACCCGGATCCCTCCGCCGGGCACGGTGACGTCCGGCACGGTGTCGGCGCCCGGCGCGCACCCCGCGCCGTGCAGCTCCGCCGCGGCGTACCCCGAGAGGACTCCCCGATGCTGCATGTGCAGGTAGGCGGCCTGCGCGCGGACTCGCAGGCTGAGCACCGTGCCGGCGGGCACATACACGTCGGGGTAGACACGCAGGAAGCGCGCCCCCTTCACCTGTGCCGGTGACAGCAGCCCCGCACGCACCGCCCACGACCCGCGGAACACGGTCGGCCATCCCGGCACGTCGGTCCTCAGCATGCGCTCACAGTGCGGCATCGGCCGTCGCCCGTGGGCGGAACGACCAAATCCACCGCCGAGATGAACGTGAGGGCGATTCCGGGTGGCCCCGAATCGCCCTCAGGTTCATCTCGGTCAGGTGGGGCGGAAGGGGTCGTGCTCGGCGAGGAGGCGTTCGAGCCTGGCCTGGTCGACGCGGGAGAGGACCGTGTTGCGCTCCTGCTTGTCCCGCACCGTCTTGGCGAGGGTGAACGCGCTGGTGGTCACGTAGAGCACGCTGACCGCGAGGAAGGCCCGCACCCAGGGATCGGCGGGCAGGTACAGCACTCCGACGACGACCGCGGCGAGCGCGATCCCGAAGGAGAGGACGGCCTGCAGGTGGAAGGCGGCCGTCGTCGGGCTGGAGGTGGCGCGGTCGTCGCTGCTCATGGGGTGATTCTGGGCGTGATCCACGCCCCGGTCCTCGGTGGAACTACCGGAACGGGACTACGCTGTCGTCCGTAGTCGCCGATCCCACGCGGGAGAGACCCGGCCGAGCACTGCAGGCACCACAGGCCGGGCGCCGAAGGAGCAACTCCTCCCCGGAACCTCTCAGGCACCCGAGACCGCGTGGGCGAGACGCCTCTGGAAAGCGGCCGCGCGCCCGCCGACGGGGAAAGCCCTGCACCACCGGGGTGAATCTCTCAGGCGCCCTCCGGGGCATCGACAGAGGGGGAGGGCAGTACGCGCCGAGATCCGTCTGCCCACCGGAGGCCCCGTGAGCGACCGTCCCACTCTTGCCGAGCTCGTCGACCCGCCGTTCGCGGACCGGCACGTCGGGCCCCGGCCCGCCGAGCTGGCACGGATGCTCGACGCGATCGGCGTCGGCTCCCTGGACGAGCTGGCGGACCGGGCGCTGCCCCCGTCCATCCGAGACGGCGCGGACGTGCCGACGACCATCCCGGCCGCCGCGTCGGAGACGGAGATGCTGGCCGAGCTGCGCGCCCTGGCCGCCCGCAACACCGTGACCGTCCCGATGATCGGGCTCGGCTACTCCGGCACCGTCACCCCGCCCGTGATCCGCAGGCACGTGCTGGAGAACCCGGCCTGGTACACGGCCTACACGCCGTACCAGCCGGAGATCAGCCAGGGCAGGCTCGAGGCGCTGCTCGCCTTCCAGACCATGGTCGCCGACCTGTCCGGGCTGCCGGTCGCAGGCGCCTCCCTGCTCGACGAGGCCACCGCGGCCGCCGAGGCCATGACCCTGCTGCGTCGGGCCGGGCGCGCGAAGTCCGCCCGGTTCGTCGTCGACGCCGACACCCTGCCCCAGACGCTGGACGTGCTGCGCACCCGCGCCGAGCCGCTCGGCATCGAGCTGGTGGTCGCCGACCTCGACGCGGGGCTGCCCGAGGGCGAGCTGTTCGGCGCGCTGCTGTCGTACCCGGGCGCCTCTGGACGCGTGGTCGACCCCTCCGCGCTGATCGAGGCGGTGCACGAGCGCGGCGGACTGGTCGCGGTCGCGGCCGACCTGCTGGCGCTCACCCTGCTCACCCCGCCCGGCGAGCTGGGGGCGGACGCGGTCGTCGGGACCACGCAGCGCTTCGGGGTGCCGCTCGGCTTCGGCGGCCCGCACGCGGGCTACCTGTCGGTCAAGCAGGCCTACGCCCGGCAGCTGCCGGGCAGGCTCGTCGGCGTCTCGCGGGACGCGGACGGCAACCCCGCGCTGCGGCTGGCGCTGCAGACCCGCGAGCAGCACATCCGCCGGGAGAAGGCGACCTCGAACATCTGCACCGCGCAGGTGCTGCTCGCCGTCGTCGCCGCGTGCTACGCGGTCTACCACGGCGCCGAGGGGCTCACCCGGATCGCGCGCCGCACCCACCGCATGGCCGCCATCCTCGCGGCCGGGCTGCGGCAGGGCGGGGTCGACGTCGTGCACGGGGAGTTCTTCGACACCGTCCGGGTCCGGGTGGCGGACGCCGGGGCGGTCGCGGACAAGGCCCACGACCTCGGGATCTCCGTCCACCGGGTCTCGGACACCGAGCTCGGCCTCGCGTGCTCCGAGCTGACCACGACGGCGCACCTGCAGGCGCTGTTCACCGCCTTCGGGATCGACGCCGTCCCGACCGACACCGACGACGCCCTGCCCGCGGATCTGCACCGGACCTCGGAGTTCCTGACCCACCCGACCTTCTCGGAGCACCGCTCCGAGACCGCGCTCATGCGCTGGCTGCGCCGCCTGGCGGACGCGGACCTGGCGCTGGACCGCACGATGATCCCGCTCGGCTCGTGCACCATGAAGCTGAACGCCACCGCCGAGATGGAGCCCATCACCTGGCCGGAGTTCGCCGACCTGCACCCGTTCGCGCCCACCGCGGACAGCGCGGGCACCCGGGAGATGATCACCCAGCTCGAGCGCTGGCTCGCCGAGCTGACCGGCTACGCCGCGGTCTCCGTGCAGCCCAACGCCGGTTCGCAGGGCGAGCTGGCCGGGCTGCTGGCCATCGCGGCGTACCACCGGTCCCGCGGCGAGCAGCGTGACGTCTGCCTGATCCCGTCGAGCGCGCACGGCACGAACGCGGCGTCCGCGGTGATGGCGGGCATGCGGGTCGTCGTGGTGGCGACGGACGCGCTCGGCAACGTGGACCTCGCGGACCTGCGCGCCAAGATCGCCGCGCACCGGGACACCCTGGCCGCGTTGATGATCACCTACCCGTCGACGCACGGGGTCTACGAGACCGACGTCCGGGAGGTCTGCGCCGCCGTGCACGAGGCGGGCGGGCAGGTCTACGTGGACGGGGCCAACCTCAACGCGCTGGTGGGGCTGGCGCGGCCGGGGGCGTTCGGCGGCGACGTCTCGCACCTCAACCTGCACAAGACCTTCTGCATCCCGCACGGCGGCGGCGGGCCGGGGGTCGGACCGGTGGCCGTCGCGGAGCATCTGGCGGAGTTCCTGCCCGGCCGCGGGGTCGTCGGCGCGGTGTCGGCGGCGCCGTTCGGCAGCCCCGGCGTGCTGCCGATCCCGTGGGCGTACATCCGGATGATGGGGGTGCCCGGCCTGCGCCGGGCGACGCTCACCGCGGTGGCCGCGGCCAACTACGTCGCGGTGCGGCTGCGCGAGCACTACCCGGTGCTCTACGCGGGCGCGGACGGTGGCGTGGCCCACGAGTGCATCCTCGACCTGCGGGGGATCACCAAGGAGTCCGGGGTGACGGTCGACGACGTCGCCAAGCGGCTCGCCGACTACGGACTCCACGCACCGACGATGTCCTTCCCCGTCGCGGGCACGCTGATGGTCGAGCCGACCGAGAGCGAGGACCTCGCGGAGATCGACCGCTTCGTCGACGCCATGATCGGCATCCGCGCCGAGATCGCGCGGGTGCAGGCGGGGGAGTGGCCGGTGGAGGACAACCCGCTGCGCGGCGCGCCGCACACCGCGGCCTGCCTGGTCGACAAGTGGGACCACCCGTACTCCCGCGACCTGGCCGCGTACCCGATGGCGGTGACACCCGGCGTCCACGACCGCAAGGTCTGGCCGCCGGTGCGCCGCATCGACGGCGCCCACGGCGACCGCAACCTCGTCTGCAGCTGCCCCCCGATCGACGCGTACTCCAGCTGAGCGAACGGCGCGTTCGCTCGCTAGGAATGAGCGAGCGCGCCGTTCGCCGGGGAATCGGCCGGGGCCCCGGTGAGGGTGCTGCAGAGGGCGAGGAGGCGGGTGCGCAGCGGCGCCGCGCGGTCGGCGAACCCGCGTTGGGCGGCCGCGTACTCGGCGCGCCCCTCCGCGGTCTCGATGCGGACCGGTGCGTAGCCGTGCGCCCGCAGGTCGTAGGGGCTGGCGCGCATGTCCAGCTCCCGGACCTCGGCGGCGAGCGCGAAACAGTCCCCGAGCAGCTCGGCCGGGGTGGCGGGCAGGAGCTTGTACGCCCACTTGTAGAGGTCCATGGTGGCGTGCAGGCATCCGGGCTGCTCCAGCGCCGCCTGGTCCTCCCGGCGGGGCTGCAGCGTGTTCAGCGGGCGGGCGGCCGCGGTGAAGAACCGGAAGGCGTCGTGGTGGGTGCAGGTGACCGGCAACGACTCGACGACGGCGTCCGTGCCCGCCGCACCCAGCCGCAGCGGGACGGGGTGGCGGGGGTCCGCGGTGCGGTACACCATCGCCCACTCGTGCAGGCCGAAGCAGCCGTACCGGCCGGGGCGCGCCGCCGTGGCGCCGACCAGGCCGTGCACGAACCCGGCCGTGCGCCGGACGCGGTCGGACACGCCGTCGAGCATCCCGTCCCGGTACCCGGCCCGCGCGAACCCGACCGCCCGGACCCCGGGCCCGGGCTGCCACTGCTCCAGGTGCTGCGGGCGCAGCGAGTAGTAGGTGAAGAGGAAGTCCTCCACGGGGTGCGCCTCGCCGCGCTGTCGACGCGCGCGATACGGGACAGTCCAGCGCTCCATCCGGGCGCGGTGCGCCGCGGCCCTGGCCCGCCACTCGGTCTCGGACAGCTCCGGCACGGGGCTCACTCCGCCCCGGTGTGCGTGGCGTCTCGCACGGTGCCGACGTAGCGCTCGATCAGGTCCTCCATCGCGACCATGCCGACCGTCGCGCCGGTGCGGTCAACGGCGCGGGCCAGGTGGGCCCGGGTGGTGCGCAGGGCGGCGACGGCCTCGTCGAGGCGGGCGTCGGCGGGGATCTCCGGCAGACCCCGGACCCGGCCGGCGGGGATGGCGGCGCCGGGGTCGTCCATGACGTCCAGCACGTCCTTGACGTGCAGGTATCCGGTGAACCGGCCGTCCGGCGCGCGCAGCGGGAAGCGGGAGAAGCCGGTGGCGGCGACGGCCCGCTGGACGTCCTCGACCCGCGGGTTCACCGGCAGCGACACGAGGTCCGACGAGCGCACCACCACGTCCGCGACGGTGGCCTCGGCCGATCGCAGGGTCCGCGAGATGCGGGTGGACTCCTCGTCGTCGAGCAGGCCCTCGCGGCGGGAGTCCGCGATCATCTCGGACAGCTCCCCGGAGGTGAACGCGCTCTCCAGCTCGTCCTTCGGCTCGATCCGCAGCAGCCGCAGCGTGCCGTTGGCCATGGCGTTGAACAGCGAGATGAACGGCCGCATGACGTTCGTGAACAGCAGGAACGGCGGCACGAGCAGGATCGCCGCGCGTTCGGGCCCCGCGATGGAGATGTTCTTCGGGACCATCTCGCCGAGCAGGATGTGCGCCACCGACACCAGCGCGAGGGACAGGGCGAACGCGATCGGGTGGACCACGGCGGTCGGCGCGCCCACCCACTCCAGCGGCGCCTCGACGAAGTGGGCGACGGCGGGTTCGCCGAGCCGCCCGAGCAGGAGCGAGCAGATCGTGATGCCGAGCTGGGACGCGGCCAGCATCCGGGACAGGTGGGCGGTCGCGTTCAGGACGGTGCGGGCCCCGCCCACGCCCTGGTCGGCCATCGCCTCGAGCCGGTCCTTGCGCGCGCTGATCAGCGCGAACTCGGCGGAGACGAAGAACGCGTTCGCCCCGAGCAGGGCGATCGCGGCGAGGACCGCCCAGACGTCAGACATGGGCCATCCTGGCGACGCGCAGCTCGGCGATCCGGTTGCGGTCCCGGCGCATCACGGTGAGCCGCCAGCCGTCGACCGTGACGTCGTCCCCGACGGCGGGGATCCGGCCCAGGCGCTCCAGGACCAGCCCCGCGATGGTCTCGTAGTCGCCCTCGGGCATCCGGAAGCCGGTCACCTCGGCGATCTCGTCCGCCCGCATCAGGCCGCTGACCAGCCAGGAGTCCCGCCCGAGCGGTCGGACGTCCGCCTGCTCGGCGCGGTCGTGCTCGTCCAGCACCTCACCGACGATCTCCTCGATCAGGTCCTCCAGGGTCACCAGCCCCGCGGTGCCGCCGTACTCGTCGACGACGACGGCGGTCTGCAGGCCCGTCTCGCGCAGCCGGGAGAGCAGCTCGTCACCGTCGAGCGAGGCGGGGACGGTCTCGGCGGGCAGGCACAGCGTGCGCACCGGCGTGGACTCGCGGTCCTCGGGCGCCACCCCGAAGGCCTGCTTGACGTGCACGAGGCCCAGCACGGTGTCCGGGTCGCCGTCGTGCACGGGGAACCGGGAGTGCCCGCTGCGGCGGGCGAGCCCGATCAGGTCGGCGACGGAGTCCGCGGCGTCGAGCGTGTCGACCCGCACCCGCGGCGTCATCAGGTCCTCCGCGACGCGGTCGGTGAACCGCAGGGAGCGGTCCAGCAGGGTGGCGGTGCCCTCGTCGAGGGTGCCGTGCTCGGCGCTGGAGCGGACCAGCGAGCTGAGCTCGTGCGGGGAGCGGGCCGACCGCAGCTCCTCGGCGGGCTCGACGCCGAGCCTGCGCACGATCGCGTTCGCGCTGCGGTTGAGCAGGTCGATCAGCCAGCGGAAGGCGCGTGCGAACCCGCTCTGCAGCCACACCACGGCCCGCGCGGTCTCCAGCGGCTTGGCGATCGCGATGTTCTTCGGCACGAGCTCGCCGAACACCATGGACAACGTGGTGGCGATCACCAGCGACACGATCGTGGCGACGCCCGCGGCCACGCTCTCGCTCAGCCCCGACAGGGCGGGCCGGATCAGCTCGGCGATGGCGGGTTCGGCGATGTAGCCGGTGGCGAGCGTGGTCACCGTGATGCCCAGCTGGCTGCCGGAGAGCTGGAACGACAAGGTCCGGTGGGCCCGCTGCACGGCGCGGGCGCGGCGGTCGTCCACCGCGGCGACGTGCGCGTCCACCTGGCTGCGTTCCAGCGCGGTCAGCGAGAACTCCGACGCGACGGAGATCGCCGTGCCGAGCGTGAGGGCGACGACGGCCAGCAGCCCGAGGAGGGAGAGCAGGACCGTCACGAGGCTCCTCAGCGGAAAGGGGGTCGGGGTCAGCGTAGGCCCGCGGCCGGATACCCCCGACGCGGACCGGGGGAACATCACCGACGAACCCGACACCCCGCGAGATGGCGCGGAGTGGTCCGCAGCACGTCCGGGCCGCGAACGGCGGACCGGCGGTCTAGGTTGGACCACCATCGGAGGAGAGATCGACGACCCGTCCGGTCCGGAGCGCAGTGGCCCGGACCGGCCCTCAGACAGGACCGAGGTCAGGATGCCCGCGACGGCGCAGGTGCACGGCTCGACCATGCTCCCGGAGCACCTCCAGCACCATCACCGGGGTCCGGGGCACTCGCCCTTCATCGACTTCGACCGGGCGTCCTGGGCCCGGCTGGGGGAGACCAGCCCGCTGCCGCTGACCGCAGGCGAGCTGGAGCGCGTCCGGTCCCTCGGTGACGACATCGACCTCGACGAGGTCCGCGAGGTCTACCTCCCGCTGTCGCGGCTGCTGAACCTGCACGTCCAGGAGGGCGGGCGGCTCTACCGCGCCTACCGCACCTTCCTCGGCGGCACGGCGGCGCGGACGCCGTTCGTGATCGGCGTCGCGGGCTCGGTGTCCGCGGGCAAGTCGACGACCGCCCGGCTGCTGCGGCTGCTCCTCGCCCGCTGGCCCCAGCACCCCCGGGTCGAGCTGGTCACCACCGACGGCTTCCTGTACCCGAACGCGGTGCTCGAGGCGCGCGGCCTGATGCAGCGCAAGGGCTTCCCGGAGTCCTACGACCGGCGCAAGCTGCTGCGGTTCATCACCGACGTCAAGGCGGGGCGCGCCGAGGTGACGGCGCCGGTCTACTCCCACCTCGTCTACGACATCGTGCCGGACGAACGGCTCGTCGTCCGCCGCCCGGACATCCTGCTGATCGAGGGCCTGAACGTGTTGCAGCCCGCGGGCGCGAACTCGGCGCTGACGGTCAGCGACTTCATCGACTTCTCGGTCTACGTCGACGCCGCCCCCGCGGACCTGCGGCGCTGGTACGTCGAGCGGTTCCTCCGGCTGCGCGAGACGGCGTTCCGGGACCCCGCGTCCTACTTCCGCCGCTACGCCGAGCTCGACCACGAGGACGCGGTGAAGCACGCCGAGAACATCTGGGCCACGATCAACGGGCCCAACCTGGAGGAGAACATCCTGCCCACCCGCGGCCGGGCCAGCCTCGTGCTGACGAAGGGCCCCCGCCACGACGTGACCCGGATCCGGCTCCGCAAGGTCTAGGGGCACTAGTGCCCCCTACCGGGGCGCCCCCCGCATCCTGCAAGGATGTCCGCATGTCCGCGGAGAACGACGCGCTGCTGACCGAGGAGGCCACCCGGCTGCGGCTCGCGGTCGGGAGGCTGAACCGGCGCATCCGCATCGACGGCGGCGACTCCCTGCCGCCCCTGCAGCTCTCCGCGCTCAGCACGATCGCCCTGCACGCGCCGCTGCGGCTCTCCGAGCTCGCCAAGCGCGAGGCGGTCACCGCACCCACCATGTCCCGGGTGCTGGGCGCCCTGGACGACCAGGGGCTCGTCGTGCGCACCCCGGACCCTCAGGACGCCCGCGGCGTGCTGATCACCCTGTCCGACTCCGGGCGGGCCCGGCTCGACGAGATCAAGACCCACCGCACCGCGCTCGTCGCCCGGCGGCTGAGCAAGCTCGATCCCCGACAGCGCGAGGTGATCCGGGCCGCGCTGCCGGCGATCGAGGCCCTGCTCGAGGACGACGACTGACCCTGCTGCTCGGCTAGCCCCGCTGCTCGACGACCTCCACGTCGTCCCCCCAGAAGCTGAGCAGCCCCGCGATCCGGGCGGACTCGGGCAGCGGGTCCGGGTACTCCCAGGCGACGTCCGCGAGCTCGGTGCCGTCGGGCAGCGTGGCGGTCCAGTACCGGGCCTCGCCCTTGTACGGGCAGCGCGACCGGGTCTCCGACGCCCGCAGCGGGACCCGCACCGCGTCCCGCGGCAGGTACCAGCGGTTGGGCAGGCCGGTCTCGCTCAGCACGAACGGCGCGTCCGAGGAGGCGATCACCTCGCCGCGGTGGCGCACCTCGACGTGGCGGCTGGTGGGGCGCACGTCGACCCGGGTGTAGGGGTCGGTGAGGTGGGCGAAGACCTCCTCGTCCTCGTCGTACCAGGCGTCCGCGGCGGACCAGTAGAGCGCCGCGTAGCCCTTGAGCCACGGCGCCTCGGGCTTGGGTTCCGGGTAGGACCAGACGGCGTTCTCCACGGTCCGGTCGCCGACGACGAGGGAGTGGTAGCTCGCGTCTCCCTTGAACGGGCAGTGGGTGCTGTGGTCGGTCGGGACCAGGACGTCCGCGGCGAGGTCCTCGAAGGGCACGTAGAGCACCGGCAGCAGGGCCGTCTCGTGCACCAGCACGCCTGCGGTGGTGTCGAGGATCGTGCGACCGCCCAGCTCGGCGCGCACGCGGCGCGGGAAGGGCTGGGCGAACAGCTTGTGGGCGGGGCCGTCCAGTCGGTAGTTGACGGTGTGCGGCGGGTTCGGCGCGAGCGGTCCGTCGGCGCGGGTGAGTCCCATGTCACCCCCAACCGCGGCGGGCGGCGTCCTGTTCCGGGAGACTGTTGTTCAGCGCAACGTTGTGGCGGGAATCGAAGTGTATGATTCGTGCAGTATGTCCCGATTTGCGAGAGGTGAGGCCCGTGAGCCCGAGCAGCGTCGCGCCGGTGGAGACCGGACCGGACTCCCTGCACCGCTTGGAGCACGAGATCACCGTGCTGATCCGCCGGACCGTGGAGCCCGTGTGGTCCGGCGGCTACGGTGCCCACGAGGCGGTGGACCGCTACACCTACCCGGTGCTGGCCGCGCTGGACGAGAACGGTGAGCAGTCCCTGACCGTGCTGACCGGCAGGCTCGGGGTGAGCAAGCCGACGGCGAGCAGGCAGGTCTCGCGGCTGTCGCGCGCCGGGCTCGTCGCCGTCCGGCCGGACTCGCGGGACTCCCGTTCGGTGGTCATCTCGCTGACCCCCGAGGGCGCCGCCCAGCGCGAGCTGGTGCGACACGCCCGGCTGGGGCCGCTGCACGCGGTGCTGGAGGGCTGGCCGCAGGAGGACCGGGACCTGCTGGGGTCGCTGTTGGCCCGCTTCAACACCGACCTCGACGAGTACCGGGCGCACGGGGGCCGCTGAGCCGACTCCGAGCCGACTCCGAACCGACGCTGAGCCGACGCCGAGCCGGCGCCGAGCCGATCTCGGGCCCGAGACACGCCCGCCGCCTGGAGCGGGCGCCGGGCCACCCCGCCGGGATGCCATAGTGGGGGCAGCGGGACGGGACGGGGCGCGGTGCGCCACACGACCGTCGGGACGGGAGGGGAGCGCCGGTGGACTCGCTGGTCGCCCTGGTCGGGCAGCTGTTGTCCGGCCTGCGCTCGGCCGCCGCGCCGGACTTCTGTCCCGGCGTCTGGGCCTGGGCGACCTCACTGCTCGGCCTCGGGGTCGGCCTGCTGCCCGCGGTCGGGGCCTTCGTCGTGGCGCTCCTGCGCAGGCGGATGGGGTCCGGCTACGGCGGTGGCCGCGGGCTGGTCCTCGGCGCCGTGGGCGTGGTGTTCGCCGGCGTGCTGCCGCTGCTGCTGTTCGTCGCGACCGGTCGGGTGTTCGCCGCCGCGGCGGCGGGCCGCCCGGTACCGGGCCTCGGCAGCGCCGCCGCCCGCTCGCTCGAGACCAGCGCCTGCTTCGTCGGGCCGCAGAGCGCCTACCTGGGAGGAGGGTCGGTCCGCGCGGCCTTCGACCCGAACGACCCGGTGGGCCTCGGGGTCGCTGTCCTGCTGCTGGGGATCGTGCCGGTACTGACCGCGCTCTTCGTCGCCGCGCAGGCGCGCCTGGTGCTGCGCCGGGGCCCGGCCTGGCCCGCGAAGTTCTTCTGGATCCCCGCGCTGGCGCTCGCGGTGCTGACCGCGCGGGTCCCGGCCGGGGCCGCCGAGCACCTCTGGGCGGGGGCCCTCATCGGCGCGTTCGCGGGGATGCTGCTGCTGATCGCGGTTCCGCCGCCCTCGCGGGAGACCGTCCGCCGGTCCCTGCAGGGCGCGACGGGCGCGGCCTCCCGGGGCGTCCCGCCGCAACCCCGCGCGGACCTGCGCGAGCGGATGCAGCCGATCGTGCAGCGGACCCCGCCGCCCGCCGCGACCGGCCCCAAGCCGACCTACGCCACCTTCGACAGCGCCCGGCTGCCGAGCGCCCCGCCGACACCGCCGGTCCCCGAGCAGCGCGCCTCCGCGCCCCTGGCCGCCGAGCCGGGCGCGCTCCCGCCCGTCCCGGGCCGCCGCCCCGGCGGACCGGTCGGACCGACCGGGACCCGGGTCGCGCCGGTCGCCGGGGGCGGCACGGCCGGTCCGGTCGCCGGAGGCCCGGTGGGTCCCGTCGCAGCCGGCCCGTCGCCGGCCTTCGCCGGGGCCGTCCCGCCGCCCGCGCCCCGCGGGCAGCGCTTCCGGCTCATCGAGCGCATCGGCGCGGGCGGGTTCGGCCGGGTGTGGCTGGCCCACGACGCCAAGCTCGGCCGCACGGTCGCCCTCAAGTCCGCCCACGCCCCCGACGCGGAGACCGAGGAGCGGATCCGCCGCGAGGCCGCCGCACTGGCCGCGGTCCGGCACCCGCTGTGCGTCCGCATCCACGATCTCGTCCACGCCCGGTCGGACGCCGGACTCGCGCAGCTCGAGGGCCTGGTCATCGTGATGGAGCACGTCCAGGGCGTGCCCCTGTCCACGCTCGTCCGCGAGCGCGGCCCGGTGGACGACGTGGCCGCCGCCCGGATCTGGGCGGGGGTCGCCGGCGCGCTCGACGCGGCCCACCAGCGGGGCGTGCTGCACCGAGACCTCAAGCCCGGCAACGTCATCGTCGACCCGGCGGGCCACCCGCACCTGATCGACTTCGGCATCGCCCGGCGCGCGGGCGACTCCACGCTCACCATGACCGGGTTCGTGCTCGGCACGCCGGACTACCTGGCCCCGGAGGTGGCGGGCGGCGCCAAGGCGAGCGTCCGCTCGGACGTCTGGCAGCTCGCGGCCACCGTGTCCTTCGCGTTGACCGGGTACCCGCCGCGCGGCGGCCACGCGGACGCGTTGTCGGGGCTGCGGGCGGCGGCGTCGGGCGCGCGGCTCACGCACCTGCCCCGGCGCACCGCCCACCTGTCGCTGCTCAAGCAGGCGCTGCGCAGCGACCCCAACCGCAGGCCGGACCTCGCCGCGACCCAGCAGCAGCTCGACGAGTGGCTGCGGCGCAACGGGGTCCCGGCGGCCGGCACGACCGTGGGCGCGGGGTCGCCGCGGCCGTGAGCGGCGGCCCCGCCGCGGGGATCGACGCGGCGGCGACCGCCGCCCCGCGGCTGGCGGGCGTCGACGCCGCGCGCGGCCTGGCCCTGCTGGGCATGATGGCCACCCATCTCCTGCCGCTGCACACGGCGGCGGGGGAGACGGTCGTCGGCGCGGTCGCGGCGGGTCGGGCGTCGGCCCTGTTCGCGGTGCTCCTCGGGGTCGGGATCTCGCTGGGCGCCCGGGCGCCGCGGGGGGCCGCCGCGGCCGGCCTGGTGGTGCGGGCGGTCCTGACCGGCGTCGTCGGCCTGGTGCTGGTGGGCTTCGACCCGCCCGTGGCGGTGATCCTCACCTACTACGCGCTGCTGATCCTGGTCGCGATCCCGCTGCTGTGGGCGCCGACCCCGCTGCTCGCCGCGGGCGCGGTGGTCGCGGCGGTCGGCACCCCGGTGCTCAGCGCGCTGCTGCGGGTCGGGCTGCCCGCGGGACCGGGGGCGCAGGTCGGGTTCGCCGCGCTCGGCGACCCCGGGCCCGCGCTCGTCACGCTGCTGGTGACCGGGTACTACCCGGTCCTGACCTGGACGACGTACCTGCTCGCGGGCATGGCCGTCGGACGGCTGGACCTGCGGTCGGTGCGCACGGCCTGGTGGCTGCTCGGGGGCGGGGCCGCCCTGTCCGCGGCCGCCACGGTGGCGTCGCACCTGCTCCTGACCCCCGAGGGACTCGCGGCGATCGGCGGTGCCCGGCAGCTGGACGTGCAGCGCTACGGCACCCTCCCGACCGACACGTGGTGGTGGTTCGCCACCGAGCTGCCGCACACCGGCACCCCCCTGGACCTGCTGCAGACCACCGGCGCGGCGCTCGCGGTCCTGGGCCTGTGTCTGCTCGTGGCGCGGGCGCTGCCGTGGCTCGTCGTCCCGTTCGCGGTGATCGGCGCGGTGCCGCTGACGCTCTACGCGTTGCACGTCGTGTCGCTGGCGCTCGTCGGCGGCGAGGGCCCCGCCGTCTACCTGGAGCACGTCGCCTGGTGCCTGGCGATCGGGACGGCCGTGCGGCTGCTGCGGGTGCGCGGGCCGCTGGAGGCGATGGTGTCGGGCGCGGCGCGGGCGACCCGGCGCGCGATGATCGCGTCATGAGCGAACTGCTGCTGCTCTCGAACTCGACGAACCACGGCGCGCAGCCGCTGGACCACGCCCCGCTGGCCGAGTTCTACGGCGGACGCACGGTCCTGTTCGTGCCCTACGCGCTCGCCGACCACGCGGGGTACGCCACCCGCATCGGCGAGGCGTTCGCCCGGGCGGGGGTGGCCCTGCGCAGCGTGCACACCGAACCCGACCCGGCGGCGGCGCTGGCCGCGGCGGAGGCGGTGTGGGTCGGCGGCGGCAACACGTTCCGGCTCCTCGCCACGCTGCAGCGGATCGACGGGCTGCTCGCGATCGGCACCGCGGTGGCCGCGGGTGCGCACTACGGCGGCGCCAGCGCGGGCACCAACCTGGCCTGCCCGACGATCCGCACCACGAACGACATGCCCATCGTCGAGCCCGCCGGGTTCGCCGCGCTCGGCCTGGTCGACTTCCAGGTCAACGCCCACTACCTCGACCCGCTCCCGGGCTCCACGCACATGGGGGAGACCCGCGCCGAGCGGATCCGGGAGTTCCACGAGGAGAACGAGACCCCCGTCGTCGGGCTGCGCGAGGGTGGCCTGCTGCGGGTGTCGGGGGAGTCGGTGACGCTCACGGGCCGCGCCCGCGTCTTCCGGCGCGGCGCGCAGCCCGAGGAGGTCGCGGACGGGCCGCTCAGGCCGTGGGGACCGCCAGCCTGAGCCCCACCTCGACCAGCATCCAGCCCACCCGGGTCCGTAGCGGGCCCGCCCGTTGCCGGGAGCGTCTCGCCTGTCTGCGCAGCGCCGCGGCCCGTGCCTCGCGGAGCAGGTCGGCGTGGTGGTCACGGGCGAGGCGGTCGACGAGGTGGGGGTGCAGGAGACCGGTCATGCCGGTCAGTCGTACTCGCCCCGCCGCGCCGCCACGACCGGTTTTCACCGACCGTGAAGCCCGTTCACGCCCAGCGGACGACGTCCTCCTCCTCGAGCCGCGGCAGCCGCGGGAACCAGGGGTTCTCGCCGGGGTGGCCGAGGTTCACGACGAGGATGGCCTGCTCACGGCCGCCGGGGAAGAACTCGGCGGTGACCGCGTCGGCGTCGAACCCGGCCATCGGGCCGGTGGCCAGGCCCTCGGCGCGGGCGGCCAGCAGGAAGTAGCCCGCCTGCAGCGAGGAGTTGAACTTCGCCATCGGCGCGCGGCCCTCGCGGCCGGAGGCCTCGAAGGAGTCCTTCATCTCCGCGCGGGCGGGGAAGGTCCGCGGCACGAACTCGTGGAAGTCGAGGTCCGCCGCCAGGATCGCGACCGCGGGCGCGGCCTCGGTCTTGGCCCGGTTGCCCTCGCTGAGCAGGGGGAGCAGCCGGCGCTTGCCCTCCTCGGTGCGGACGAACACCACGCGCAGCGGCTGGGTGTTGGCGGCCGTCGGCGGCCACTTGGCCAGGTCCCACACCGCGCGCAGCGTCTCGTCGGTCACGGGCTCGGCGGAGAAGGTGTTGGACGTCCGGGCCTCGGTGAACAACGCGGCGCGGCCCGCCTCGTCGAGCACGGGCAGACTCTGGGCACTGGTCGTAGTCGTCACGACACAGTAGAGCGCTCAACCGTGCGCGCGGCTTCCCGGCCGTGGCGCGCATCACGAAGTGGATCTTCGCGAACGGGACGATACGCTCGCGCGGTGCGCATCCGCCTCGCCGTCGTCGCCGCTGCCCTGACCATGACCCTCGCCGGGTGTGGGGGAGGGGGCTCGACGACCGACTGCGGGCTCGACGGCTGCACCGTCGCCTTCCCCCGCTCCGGCGAGGCGGCCGTCTCCGTCCTCGGGGTGGAGGCGCGCCTGGTGGGTGTGCAGGACCGGACCGCGGAGCTCGTCGTCGCCGGGCAGACGGTCCGGGTGCCGGTCGGCGGCGAGACCGAGGCGGCCGGGTTCACCGTCGGCGTCGAACGGGTCACCGACAGCGAGGTGGTCGTCCGGGTCCGCCCGTAGCGGCCCGGGCGGTCGTCGTAGAGTCGTCGCCGTGCCGATGACCGCGAAGTACGCCACCACCTGCGGCGTCTGCTCCAAGCCCATCAGCCCCGGCGACGAGATCGCCAAGGCCGGATCGCGGTACGGGCACGTGGAGTGCGCCGCGAACCCGCCGGCGAAGGCTCCGCGGGCGGAGATGCCCTCGGTCGAGGGCGCCCTGGAGGTCTGGACGGACGGCGCGTGCTCGGGCAACCCCGGCCCCGGCGGCTGGGCCTGGGCCACCCGGGACGGCAGGCAGGCCTCCGGCGGGGAGGCCCGCACCACGAACCAGCGCATGGAGATCAAGGCCGCGCTCGAGGCCGTGCGGGCACTCGAGGGGCCGCTGGTCGTGGTCTCCGACTCCACCTACGTCGTGAACTGCTTCCGCGACGGCTGGTGGAAGGGCTGGATCGCCCGCGGCTGGCAGACCAGCGCCCGCAAGCCCGTGGTGAGCCGGGACCTGTGGGAGCCGCTCGTCGACCTGGTGAACGAGCGCGGTGACGTATCCTTCCGCTGGGTGAAGGGGCACTCCGGGGACGAGATGAACGACCTGGTGGACCGACTCGCCGTCGAGCAGTCGAAGGCCGTCGCGACCGCCTGATGGGGTATTCTCCGCTCGTGCCGACGACCCGGAAGCCGCTGGCTCCGCCGACGTGCGCGGAGTCCATGGCGGACGCGCTCGGATCGGTCCGCGCGGAGGGCCTCGAGCCGAGCGCGTTCGGGCACACGGTCCTGGCGGCCCTGGCGCGCGGCGAGATCGACGCCGAGGAGGCCTGCGCCCGCCTCACGGCGCACTACCGCGGCTGAATGAGCTGGGACCCCTACCTCGATCTCGAGTCCGGCGTCCTGCGCAACCGCCTCGGCCTGACCGACGCGGTGGCGCTCGCCGCCGCCGAGGCCGAGTACACGACGGCGCGGATCTTCGGACTGCAGCGGTCCCCGATTCCGGGCGGCTACGACCTGGGTCATCTGCAGGCCTTCCACTGGCACCTGTTCGGAGACGTCTACCCCTGGGCCGGGCAGCTGCGCACCGTGCGGATGGGCAAGGGCGGCCACGCCTTCTGTCCGCCGGAGCAGATCCGGGTCCGGGCCACCGCCCTGTTCGACGGACTCGCGGCGGTGGACCATCTGCGCGGGCTCGACCGCGCCGCCACGGTCGCGGGCCTCGCGGCACTCCTCGCCGGCATCAACGAGCTGCACCCCTTCCGCGAGGGCAACGGCCGCACCCAACGGACCTTCCTGCGCCAGCTCGCGGAGGAGTGCGGCCACCGGATCCGCTGGGAGGCACTGGATCCCGGCGAGAACATCAGCGCCTCCCGCGCTGCGCTGCACGGCGACCTCGACCCGCTCCGGACGCTGCTGGACCGCCTGACGGTGTAGGCGCGGCCGTGCGAGGGAACCGGCCGGAGTCGTAGACCTGTCATAATCCGCGCCGGTCGACGGCGCGCCGCCGATCGCCGCCGGGGGGTGCTTCATCGGCACCTCCGTCCACACGAGTGGAGGCGACGACGCAGGAGGAGGAGGCCGTCGCCCGCCGCTTCACGCCGTGAGACGGGGACGAGAGGTGTCCGGCGGCCCAGAGCGTCGGACACCGGGGAGGGTCGACCTTCGCCTCTTTTGTCATAACGTCGATTATCGGCTCGATGCGATGATGTCGTGCACCTTCACCCGGATCCTGCGCGCCGGAATGCGTCGGACGCTGGAGCGGATCAAGATCGCCGCCGAGCAGCCGGTCCCCGCCACCTGATCCGAGGGCGCCGGCCCCGACCCGCCGACACCCGTCCCCGCCGGCCCGCGGGACCGCTCACCGGACGAGACGGAAGAAGCCGCGCACCTGCTCGACGAACGACACCGGCTGTTCCAGTGCCGCGAAGTGGCCACCGTGCGGGAGCTCGGCGTACCAGCGCAGGTCGGTGAAGCGCCGTTCGGCCTCGCGTCGGGAGGGTCGAGTGAGGTCGTGGGGGTAGACCGACAGCCCGGACGGTGCGTGCACCGGGTCGCGGAAGTGGGTGAA
Source organism: Pseudonocardia sp. WMMC193 (assembly GCF_021728735.1). Taxonomy (NCBI): domain Bacteria; kingdom Bacillati; phylum Actinomycetota; class Actinomycetes; order Pseudonocardiales; family Pseudonocardiaceae; genus Pseudonocardia; species Pseudonocardia sp. WMMC193. The sequence continues at coordinate 1,553,643 of NZ_JAKKDO010000003.1, forward strand.
GCTCTCCCAGTACAGGCGGGCCGAGGAGGTGGCCGAGGCGGTGAACCAGTAGACCGAGATCTCGTCGAGGATCGCCTGTCGCGTCACCGCGCTCGCCTCGTCGCTCCAGGCCAGGTACTTCTCGGCGATCCAGGCGGCCTGACCGGCGGCGGAGTCGGTCAGGGCGTAGCCGAGCGTCTGCGGGCGCGTCGCCTGCAGGGCGGAGTAGCCCCGGCCGGTGCGGGCGAACTCCTGCTCGGCCTGCGCGGCGGCGCGCTCCGCCTGCGTCGGGTCGTCGAACCCGCCCAGCGCGACCGATCCGAGGTTCACGTGGACGCCGGCGACCCGGTCGGGGGCCACCTCGCCCAGTGCGCCGGACACCGCCGAGCCCCAGTCGCCACCTTGGGCCCCGTAGCGGGGATAGCCCAGCGAGACCATCAACGCGTCCCAGGCGCGGGCCGTGCGCTCGACACCCCAGCCGGTCTCCGAGGGCTTGTCGCTCCATCCGTAGCCGGGCAGCGACGGGGCGACGACGTGGAACGCGTCGGCCGGGTCCCCACCGTGGGCGCGCGGGTCGGTCAGCGGGCCGAGCACCTCGAGGAACTCGAGCACCGAGCCCGGCCAGCCGTGCGTGAGGACCAGCGGGAAGGCGTCCGGCTCGGGCGAGCGGACGTGCAGGAAGTGGACGCCGAGCCCGTCGATCGTGGCGCGGAACTGCGGGAAGGCGTTCACCCGCGCGGCGAACCCGAAGTCGTAGTCCTCCGCCCAGCTGCGACACAGCTCCTGCGCCTCGTCGAGCGGCAGGCCCTGCGACCGGTCCGCCACCGGCTCGCGCTCGGGCCACCGGGTCCGACGCAGCCGGTCACGGAGGTCGGCGATCTCGGCGTCGGAGACCGTGACCTCGAACTGTTCGACGGTCATGAGGTGACCTTTCGGTGACACGCTAAGCTCCTTATGCGTGTCACGTTAGGAACGAGTGGGGTGTCCGTCAAATGCTGAACGCGCGTGGCAGCCGGGACCGCGTGGCCACCGCCGTCGACCTGGCCAACACCTGGCGACCGATCCGGGGTGAGGACGATCTCGCGAGCCTGCCGCAGCTGCGGACCTTCCTGGACGGCCGGCTGCCTGGCGGTGGCCGCGAGTCGTGGGCGCTCACCGACGACGATCTCGCGGAGGTCCGGGCGGTGCGCGAGGCGGTGCGGGCCGTGCTGGAGCGGGCCGGGACCGACGCCGCAGGCGCCGCGGAGATCCTCAACGCCGGGCTGCGCCACCACCGCGTCACCCCGACGATCCGGCGGGACGAGGACGGATGGGCGGCCGACGTCACCGCCGCCGACCCCGACCGCCCGGCGGCCCACCTGGCCGCCCTCACCCTCGGGGCGCTCGCCGCGGTGATCACCACGCTCGGCCCGGACCGCCTGGGGGTCTGCGCCGGGCAGGACTGTCGGGCCACCTTCGCCGACCTCTCCCGCAACGGGTCGAAGCAGTACTGCACGCGGACCTGCGCCCACCGCGCCGGCGTCGCCGCCTACCGGAGCCGCCGACGCTCGGACTGACCCCGGCGCTCGCCACGACCGACCCGGCGGGCGAGATCGTCACCCGGATGTGGGCGGAGGCTCGCGCGCTGCTCGCCTGAGCCGGATCAGCCCGCCTCGTAGGTGTGCCCCGCGGCCCGCAGCCGGTCGACCAGGGCGTGCCCTATCGCCGTCGCGGGGGTGAGGGAGCCGGCGCGGTCGGGCAGCCCCGCGCCGTCGAGGGCGAGGCAGAGGGCGCTCTCCCCCAGCATGACCGCCGTGGCGGCGTACCCCGGATCGCCGGGGCCCGCGACCCGCGCGGTGACCGTGCGGCCGTCCTCGGTGGTCCCGGTGAACGCGTGCCGGAAGAACCCGCGGGCCCGGGCGCGTTCGTCGGGTCCGGTGCCGGGCGCGGGCAGGACCCGCTCCAGCAGGGCGCGGGTGGGGCGCAGCGCCGCGGCCCCGACGAGGGCGCCCAGCCCGCCGGTGATCCCGACGGCGGTGGCCGCCCCGCCGATGCCGCGCCCGGCCGCCATCCGCTCCGCGTAGCGCAGGCCTCGCCCGTAGGACCAGCCGGTGAGGGCGTTGCTGCGCCGCACGATCCGGGTGTTGTAGGGCGCCATGACGAACGGGGCCGTCCAGCCGCCGTCGGGCTCGCGGCGCGGCGGGCTCGTGTCCCGGGGCTGTCGCGGGGTGGGTTCGGCGGTCGGGTCGGGGCTCAGCGAGTGGGGGCGGCCCGCGATCCGGCGGGCGTCCGCGTCGCCGGCGACCGCCTCGACGTGGCCGAGCAGTGAGGCGAGGGTGCCGCCGCTGAAGCCGCCGCGCAGCGTCGCGACGGCCGTGACGTCCGTCAGGTCGGCACCCGCCGCCTCGCGGAGCAGCAGCAGGCCGAGATCCGACGGGATGGAGTCGTAGCCGCACGAGTGCACGAGCCGGGCCCCGGACTCGCGGGCGAGCGCGTCGCACCGGTCGATCGCGGCCCGCACGAACAGGACCTCGCCCGTGAGGTCGGCGTAGTGGGTGCCCGCCCGGGCGCAGGCCTCGACCAGCGGCATCCCGTACCGCGCGTACGGCCCGACGGTCGTGACGACGACGCGGGCGGACTCCGCGAGCGCCCGCGGCTCGGTGGCGTCGGCGACGACGATCCCCCAGCCCTGCGCGCGCTCGGGCAGCGTGGCCCGCAGCCGCTCGAGCTTGTCCCGCGACCGCCCCGCCAGAGCGATCCGCAGCCCGTCCGGCGCGGCCCCGGCGAGGTACTCGGCGGTCAACGTCCCGACGAACCCCGTGCCACCGAACAGGACCAGGTCGAACTGCCGTTCCGTGCTCATGGCCGGCAGCCTACGGCCGCTCGTGCGTGGTAAGTGGTGCTCTGGCACCACTTACCACGCACGGGCGCGTCAGCGCACGTACTCCGCCAGGTGCCGGCCGGTGAGGGTGCTCCCGTCGGCGACGAGGTCCGCCGGGGTGCCTTCGAAGACCACGGCGCCGCCGTCGTGGCCCGCGCCCGGGCCCATGTCGATGATCCAGTCCGCGTGCGCCATGACGGCCTGGTGGTGCTCGATGACGATCACGGACTTGCCGGAGTCCACGAGGTGGTCGAGCAGGCCGAGCAGCTGCGCGACGTCCGCGAGGTGCAGGCCCGTCGTGGGCTCGTCGAGGACGTACGTGCCGCCCTTCTCCCCCATGTGCGTGGCCAGCTTGAGCCGCTGGCGCTCGCCGCCGGACAGCGTGGTCAGCGGCTGGCCGATCGTCAGGTACCCCAACCCGACGGCGACGAGCCGCTCCAGGATCTTGTGCGCGGCCGGGAGCTTCGCCGCGCCGTCCCGGAAGAACTCCTCCGCCTCGGCCACCGACATGGCCAGGACCTGGCTGATGTCCTTGCCGCCGAACAGGTACTCGAGCACGGACCCGTCGAACCGGCGGCCCTCGCACAGCTCGCAGGGGGTCGACACCCCGGCCATGATCGCCAGGTCGGTGTAGATCACGCCCGCGCCGTTGCAGCTCGGGCAGGCGCCCTCGGAGTTCGCCGAGAACAGCGCGGGCTTCACGCCGTTGGCCTTGGCGAACGCCTTGCGGATCGGGTCCAGCAGCCCGGTGTAGGTGGCGGGGTTGCTGCGCCGGGAGCCGCGGATGGCTCCCTGGTCGATGGCGACGACGTCCTCCCGGGTGGCCACCGAGCCGTGGATCAGCGAGGACTTGCCCGACCCCGCGACCCCGGTGACGACGACCAGCACGCCGGTGGGGATGTCGACGTCCACCTTGCGCAGGTTGTGCGTGTCCGCGCCGCGCACCTCGATGGCCCCGGTCGGCGTCCGGACCTCGGCCTTGACCGCGGTGGTGTCGTCGAGGTGCCGCCCCGTGAGGGTGTCGCTCGCGCGCAGCCCCTCGACGGTGCCCTCGAAGACCACCTCGCCGCCCGCGCTGCCCGCCCGCGGCCCGATGTCCACGACGTGGTCGGCGATGGCGATGGCCTCGGGCTTGTGCTCCACCACCAGCACGGTGTTGCCCTTGTCCCGCAACGCCTTCAGCAGCTCGTTCATCCGCGCGATGTCGTGCGGGTGCAGCCCGATGGTGGGCTCGTCGAACACGTAGGTCACGTCGGTGAGCGCCGAGCCCAGGTGCCGGATCATCTTGGTGCGCTGCGCCTCGCCGCCGGACAGGGTGCCCGACGGACGGTTCAGCGACAGGTAGCCGAGCCCGATCTCGACGAACGAGCTCAGCGTGTGCCGGAGCGTGGTGAGCAGGGGCGCGACGGACGGCTCCTCCAGGTCCTGCACCCACTCGGCCAGGTCGCTGATCTGCATCTCGCACAGGTCCGCGATGGACTTGCCCTCGATCGTCGAGGAGCGGGCGCCCTCGTTGAGCCGGGTGCCGTGGCACTCGGGGCACGTGGTGAAGGTGGCGACCCGCTCCACGAACGCCCGGATGTGCGGCTGCAGCGAGTCGATGTCCTTGGACAGCATGGACTTCTGGATCGAGGGGACGAGCCCCGAGTAGGTGAGGTTGATGCCCTCGACCTTGAGCTTGGTGGGCTCGCGGTAGAGCAGGTCGTCGAGCTCCCGCTTCGTGAAGCGCGCGATGGGCTTGTCGCAGTCGAAGTAGCCCGAGCCCCGGAAGATCCGGCCGTACCAGCCGTCCATGCTGTAGCCGGGGATCCGGATGGCGCCCTCGTTGATGGACTTGGTCTCGTCGTAGAGCGCGGCCAGGTCGATGTCGTTGACCGAGCCGCGGCCCTCGCACCTCGGGCACATGCCGCCGGTGATCGAGAAGGTGCGCCGCTCCTTGACGGTGCGGCCGTCCTTCTCGATCGTCACCGCGCCCGCGCCGCTGATGGACGCGACGTTGAACGAGAAGGCCTGCGCCGACCCGAGGTTCGGCTCGCCGAGGCGCGAGTACAGGATGCGCAGCATCGCGTGGGCGTCCGTCGCGGTGCCGACCGTGGACCGGGGGTCCGCCCCGAGCCGCTGCTGGTCCACGATGATCGCCGTGGTCAGCCCGTCGAGCACGTCGACGTCCGGGCGGGCCAGCGTGGGCATGAAGCCCTGGACGAAGGTGCTGTAGGTCTCGTTGATCATCCGCTGCGACTCGGCGGCGATCGTGTGGAAGACCAGCGAGCTCTTGCCCGAGCCGGACACGCCGGTGAAGACCGTCAACCTGCGCTTGGGCAGCTCGACGCTGACGTTCTTCAGGTTGTTCACCCGCGCCCCGGTCACCCGGATCATGTCGTGGCTGTCCGCGGCGTGTGCGGTGCGCTGTGCCGTGCTCACGAGAGGTCCCCCCGGGTCGGAACGGTTCAGGCCTGCTTGATACGGATGGTGTTGCCCGCCGGGTCCCGGAACGCGCAGTCGCGGACCCCGTAGGGCTGGTCCATCGGCTCCTGCACGACGTCCGCGTCCGCGGCCTGGATGCGTGCGAACGTCGCGTCCAGGTCCTTGGTCGCCAGGTTGATGGCGGCGTAGGTGCCCTTGGCCATCATCTCGGTGACCGTCCGGCGCTCCTCGTCGGTGACCCCGGGGTCGACGGCGGGCGGGGTCAGCACGATGCCGATCTCCGGCTGCGCGGGAGGCGCGACGGTGATCCAGTACAGGTCGTTGTAGCCGACCTCCTGCTGGACCTCGAAGCCGAGGACGTCCCGGTAGAACGCGATGGCCGCGTCCTTGCCGTTGTGCGGGAGGTAGGTCTGGGCGATGACGATGTCTGAGGTGATGGCGTCGGAACTCATGGCGCCGACGCTAGCGGCGCCGCGGGACCGGGGGCTTCTCGATTCCTGACCGGTCTCGTGGCCACGCGGGCCACACAGGACGGGACGTCCAGCGTCTCGTGCTGCTTCCGGTACGCCCCCGGCGAGATCCCCACCAGCTCGGTGAACCGGGTGCTGAAGGTCCCCAGCGAGGAGCTCCCCACGGCGAAGCAGACCTCGGTGACGCTCAGGTCCCCGCGGCGCAGCAGCGCCATGGCGCGTTCGATGCGGCGGGTCATCAGGTAGGAGTACGGCGACTCCCCGTACGCGCGCTTGAACTCCCGGCTCAGATGCCCGGCGGACATGTGCGCCCCGCGGGCGAGGGCCTCGACGTCCAGCGGCTGGGCGTACTCGCGGTCGATCCGGTCGCGGACGCGCCGCAGCCGCCGCAGGTCGTCGAGATCGGCCATGCGCCCATGCTAATGACTCAGCCCGGAGTGGGCGGCTGGTCCACCAGCTGGGCCAGGTAGAGCTGCTCGCCGAGGCGGTCCATCAGCTCGAGGTTGGTCTCGATGTAGTCGATGTGGTGCTCCTCGTCGGCGAGGATCTCCTCGAACAGGTTCGCCGTGGTGATGTCGCCCTTGGACCGGCACAGCGCGATGCCCGGGCGCAGCCGCTGCACCACCTCGAGCTCGATCGCGAGGTCGGACTGCAGCTGCTCGCGCACGTTCGTGCCGATGCGCAGCTGGAAGAGCCGCTGGTAGTTCGGCAGGCCCTCCAGGAACAGGATCCGGTCGGTGATCTTCTCGGCGTGCCGCATCTCGTCGATGGACTCGGACCTGGTGTAGCTCGCGAGCTTGGTCAGGCCCCAGTTCTGCTGCATCTTGGCGTGCAGGAAGTACTGGTTGATCGCCGTGAGCTCGCTGGTGAGCTGCTCGTTGAGCAGGCTGATGATCTCCGGGTCGCCGCGCATGCCCGCAGGCTAGTGCCCCCGGTCACACCGCATCCACGAAGGACGGACTGACGATCGGGCAGGCTGCCCTCAGGCGGGCATCGGCAGCTCGGAGAGCACCGAGGGGGCGAGCTGCGCGGCGAGGAGCACGTCGAGGCGGTCGAGGCAGGTGCCGCAGCCGGTGCCCGCGCCGCAGGCGTCCCCGATCTCGTCGACGGTCCGCGCGCCCTGGCCGATGTGGTTCCTCAGCTCGACGTCGGTGACCGCGTAGCAGATGCACACGTACACGAGGGCGCCCTTTCCATCGGTGAGGTATGCCTATGCTGACATTCGATCATCGACCCTGGCAAGAGCGCCCCGCCTACAGTGACCGGGTGCCGCTCGACGAGTACCGCCGCAAGCGCGACCGGTCGCGCACGCCGGAGCCCGTCCCGGCGGAGGATCCCCAGGTCACAGGCGCCGGCGACCGGTTCGTGATCCAGGAGCACCACGCCCGCGCGCTGCACTGGGACCTGCGGCTCGAACGGGACGGCGTGCTGGTCTCCTGGGCGGTCCCGAAGGGCCTGCCGGTGGACACCGAGACGCTGCGGCTCGCGGTGCGCACCGAGGACCACCCCCTGGAGTACCTGGAGTTCTCCGGCGAGATCCCGCGCGGCGAGTACGGCGGCGGCACGATGAGCATCTGGGACACCGGCCGGTACGAGACCGAGAAGTGGTCCGAGCGCGAGGTGGCGTTCCGACTCCACGGCGACCGTGCCGCAGGCCGCTACGTGCTGATCAAGAGCGAACGGGACCGGCGGGACGGCTGGCTGCTCAAGCGCACGGAGCCGAACCCCGCCCGACCCGGCGCCACCCCCCTCCCCCGGGACACCGCGCCCATGCGGGGGGTGTCCGGGGCGGCGCCGACCGGGGACGGGTGGCGGCTGCAGGTCCGGTTCGGCGGCCGCCGGGTGCTCGTCGAGCTCGACGGCGGCCGCGTCCGGGTGCTGGCCGACGGTGACGAGATCACCGTGCGGTCCCTCGCGGACTTCGGCCCGTCCGTCGGCGCCACGACGATGCTGCTCGACGCCGAGCTGACCACCGCGGGCGAGCTGTGGATCGGGGACCTGCTCTTCCTCGACGGGCGGGACACCTGCGCGCTGCCCTTCACCGACCGGTACGCGCTGCTCGAGGAGCTCCCGCTCGCCGGACCGCACCGGCGGCTCGCGCCCGTCTACCCGGCCGATCCCGCGGTGCTGGAGGCGGTCCGGGCGCAGGGCCTCGACGTGGTCGCGAAGCGGGCGGACTCGCCCTACGTGCCCGCGGCGGAGTCCGCGGACTGGGTCGAGGCGGGAGCCCGCGCCGCGGCGGCACCCACCCGGGGCGTCGGCCGTGCCGGGCTGACCAACCCGCGCAAGGTGCTCTACCCCCTGACCGGCACCACGAAGGCGGACGTCCTCGCCCACTACCGGGCCGTCGCGCCGGTGATGCTGCCGCACCTGGCCGACCGGCCGGTGACGATGGTCCGCTGGCCGGACGGCGTCGAGAAGCCCTCGTTCTTCGAGAAGGACGTCTCGCGCCACGCACCGCCGTGGATCCGCACCGAGCGCGTGGGCACCCCCGGCGGCCGCTCGGAGTCCGCGGACTTCCCCCTGATCGAGAGCGAGGAGGGGCTGGCCTGGGCGGCGAACCTCGCCGCGCTGGAGCTGCACGTGCCGCAGTGGAAGGTGGGCCCCCGAGGCGGCAGGCAGGCTCCGGACCTGGTCGTCTTCGACCTCGATCCCGGGGAGGGCACCACGGTCGTGGAGTGCTGCCGGGTCGCGGAGTCGATCTTCGACGTGCTGGCGGAGGACTCCCTCGTCGCCTATCCGCGGACGTCGGGCGGGAAGGGGCTGCAGCTCTACCTGCCGGTCACCGTGACCCGCGCGGAGCAGACGATCGAGTTCGCCAAGGCCCTGGCCGAGCGGTTGGCCGAGGAGTCCCCGCGCACGGTCACGTCGGTGATGGCGAAACAACGCAGGCGCGGCAAGGTCTTCGTGGACTGGAGCCAGAACAACACCGCCAAGACCACCATCGCCAGCTACTCGCTGCGCGGGCGCGCCCGGCCCACGGTGGCCACCCCGGTGACCTGGGAGGAGGTGCGGGCGTGCCGGCGGGCGAGCGATCTGGTGTTCACCGCCGACGCGCTGCCCGCGCGCCTGGACGAGCACGGTGACCTGCTGGAACCCTTGCTGTTCACCGAGCGGCAACGGCTTCCTCGCCGTGGGATGGGAGGGTCCCCGTCGTGAGCGATCACCACCCCTACCTCGACGGACCTCATCCCCGGATCTACGCCCACCGCGGCTGGCACGTCGGGGAGCTCGCAGGCCTGGAGAACACCCTCGCCGGGTTCGCGCACGCCGTCGAGCGCGGGTACGCCTACCTCGAGCTCGACGTGCACGCGTCCGCCGACGGCGTGCCGATGGTCCACCACGACCGCACCCTCGACCGCACCACGGACGCGTCCGGGCCGCTGGTCGCCCGACAGGCCGACGAACTGGCCGAGGTGCGCGTCGGGGGTCGCGAGCCGGTCCCGCGGCTGGAGACCGTGCTGGCCGCCCTGCCGGACACCCGGGTCACCGTCGAGCTGAAGTCCGACGACGTCGTCGCGCCGACCCTGGCCGTCCTCGAACGCCTCGACGCCTGGGACCGGGTCTGCCTCGGCTCCGCGAGCGAGGCCCGCCTGCGCCGCGCCCGCGCCGCGGGCCCCCGCCTGCTGACGTCGATGGGCACCGGTTCGGTGCTCGGCCTGCGGACCTGGGCGTGGACCGGCCGCCGCCTGCTGCCGATCGCAGGGGGGCTGGCCCAGCTCCCGCACCGCGTCGGCCCGCTCACGGTCACCGACGCCGCCGTGCTCCGCCGCGCCCGCGAGCTGGGCGTCGAGGTGCACGTGTGGACGGTGAACGACCCCGCCGAGATGCGCGCGCTGCTCGACCTGGGCGTCGACGGGCTGCTGACGGACCGCCCGGACCTCACCACCCCCTAGGGTCTCCGGCGTGAGCATCCCGCGCAGGCAGGTGGTGGCCTGGGGGCTGTGGGACTGGGGTTCCTCGGCCTACACCACGATCTTCCTGACGTTCGTGTTCTCGGTGTACGTCACGGACTCCGTGGGTGCGGACCTGCCGGGCACGGTCGGCGCCGAGACCTGGCTCGCGTGGGCGATCGGCGCCGCGGGGTTCGTGATCGCGGTGCTCGCGCCCGTCATGGGGCAGGCCGCCGACCGGGGCGGGCACGTCGTCCGGTCCACGGCGGTGTGGACGGCGCTGACGATCGTCGCCACCGCCCTCGGCTTCTTCGTGCAGGACGACTGGCGCTGGCTGTGGCTCGGCGTCCTGCTGCTCGCCCTGGGCTCGGTCACGTTCGAGATCGCCGAGGTCTCCTACAACGCGCTGTTGGCCCGCGTCTCGACGCCGGCGACCATCGGCCGGGTCTCCGGCTTCGGCTGGTCCATGGGGTACTTCGGCGGCATCGTGCTCCTGCTGCTCGTGTACGTGCTGCTCATCGCCGGGGAGGGCGGGGCGCTCGGGCTCGCCACCGAGAACGGCTGGAACATCCGGGTGGTCGCGCTCGTCGCCGCGGCCTGGTTCGTCCTCGCGGCGATCCCGCTGTTCGTGCTGGTCCCGGAGCGTCCGCCGATCGCCCCCGGGGAGCGGCTGTCCGCCGCGGCCGCCTACCGGAAGCTCGTCCGCGACCTGCGGGAGCTGTACCGGACCTCGCCGCACACCGTCTACTTCCTCGGGGCGAGCGCACTGTTCCGGGACGGGCTGGCCGCGGTGTTCACCTTCGGCGCGGTCCTGGCGGTGACGGTGTACGGCATCGGCGCGGCCGACGTGCTGATCTTCGGGGTGGCGGCGAACGTGGTGTCCGCCCTCGGCGCGCTGAGCGGGGGCTGGCTCGACGACCGGATCGGACCCAAGCCGGTGATCGTCGGTTCCCTGGTCGGACTGCTGGCCGCGGGCACGATCCTGCTGTTCGTGTCCGGACCCACGATGTTCTGGATCTTCGGCCTGTTCCTGTGCCTGTTCGTCGGCCCCGCCCAGTCCTCCTCGCGCACCTTTCTCGGCAGGCTCTGCCCACCGGGACACGAGGGCCAGCTCTTCGGGCTCTACGCCACGACGGGCCGCGCGGTGTCCTTCCTCGCCCCGACACTGTTCGGGGTGTTCGCGCTGGTCTCCCCGAAGCTCGGGATCCTGGGCATCCTCGTGGTGCTGGCGGCGGGCCTCGCCGCGCTCTGGCGGGTGCGCTCGCCCGCCCCGGGCTGAGCGGGCGCTGCCACGTGCCACCACTCCCACCTGCGGAAACCCGGGCCGGGCGGTCACCCGGGTAACGCGGACCGACGGCTGTGTTAACTCTCGGCCCGAGCGTAGTGAGCTAAGTCACAGAAGGCTGACACGTCACAATCGCGTGTGGCAAAGCGCGATTTCGGGGAGACTCTGACCTCGGACACGAGAGGGCTGTCGGTGGCCGCACGCCACCGACGCAGCCCGGGAGATTCTCCCGCCGGGGAATGTACGTCTGCTCCTCAGACGTTACACCCGGTGGTGATGCGACAGTCGAGGGGTTCGCCCCTCGGCAGAACGGGAGGAAGACACATGGCCGACCGCGTGCTCCGTGGCAGCCGGCTCGGGGCTGTCAGCTACGAGACGGACCGCAACCACGACCTCGCACCGCGGCAGCTGGTCCGCTATGTGTCGGCGAACGGCTTCGAGTTCGAGGTCCCGTTCGCGAACGACGCCGAGGCTCCCGCCACGTGGGAGTCGCCGCAGGGCGGCATCGGCCGCCGTATGGACGGTATCGAGCCGGAGCAGAAGAAGACCAAGCCGCCGCGCACCCATTGGGACATGCTCCTGGAGCGTCGTTCCATCAAGGAGCTCGAGGAGCTGCTCGACGAGCGCCTCGACCTCCTGCGCGAGCGTCGCGCCGAGATCGCCTGACCGACCCTCCCGAACGGGTCGCGTCGCGCGAACCACGAAGCCGGGCCACCTCCCGTGGGGCCCGGCTTCGTCGTGTCCGAGGGGGGCGGCCTGCGGACTGCCGCCCCCTTATGGTGCCTGCATGGCACGAACGTTCCGGGACCTGGCCGACACCCACGTCGCCGCCCACGCCGAGCTCGACCCGCTGCTGGCGACCTCGCTGGGGCTGCCCACCGGCCAGGACCGGCTCCCCGATCTCTCCCCCGCGGGCGAGGAGGCCCTCGCCGCCCTCGAGCAGGACACCCTGCGCGCCCTCGACGCCGCGGGCACCCCTGACGACGAGGACGGCGACGAGCGCCGCTGCGCCCGCCTGCTGCGCGAGCGGCTGATCAGCGCCCAGGGCACCCGCGCCCTCGGTGAGCACCTGCGCAACGTGCAGATCCTCTTCGGGCCGGTCCAGGACCTGCGCACGGTCCTCACCCTCATGCCGACCGACACCCCCGCGCAGCGCGCGGACCTCACCGCTCGGCTCGCCGCCGTCCCGCAGGCCTTCGCCGGGTACACCGCGACCCTCCGGGAGGGGATCGCGCGCGGGCTGCTCGCGGCGCCGCGCCAGGTCGACGCGGTGGTCGACCAGCTGGGGCCGTGGGCGGGGTGGTTCGGCGACTTCGCCGCCGAGGCGGGCCTGCCGGACGGGTCCGCGGACGCCGCGGCCGCCGCGGTGGTGGAGCTGCGGGACTTCCTGGCCCGGGACTACCGCCCGCACACCGACGGGGTGCGAGACGGCGTCGGCGAGGAGCGGTACCGGGCGGCGGTGCGCCGGTGGAACGGTGCCGACCTGGACCCGCACGAGGCCTACGACTGGGCCTGGACGGAGTTCCACCGCGTGTACGCGGAACAGACCGTCCTGGCCGAGCAGATCCTCCCCGGCTCGACCCCGCGCGAGGCGATGACCCACCTCGAGACGCACGGGGAGGTCGTCGAGGGCGTGGCGGCCGTGCGGGAGCGCCTGCAGGGGATCATGGACTCGACGATCGCGGCGCTGCAGGGCACACACGTGGACCTCGCTCCCCCGCTGCTGCGGGTCGAGGCGATGATCGCCCCGGAGGGCAGCGCCGCGGCGCCGTACTACACCCAGCCCTCGCTGGACTTCGCGCGACCGGGCCGCACCTGGCTGCCCACCCTGGGCCGCGACCGGTTCCCGATGTGGGACCTGGTCAGCACCTGGTGTGTACCATAGCAGATGTGAGAGCCGCCGTGCATCTGCGTATAAGCCAGGACCGGACCGGGGAGGAACTCGGTGTGACCCGGCAGCGCATCGACGCCGAAGCCCTCCTCGAACGTCGCGGCTGGATCAACGCCCGCGAGTACATGGAGAACGACACCTCCGCGGCCGGCCGCAAAGCCCGCCCCGTGTTCCGGGAACTTCTCGCCGACATCACCGCCGGGAAGTACGACGTCGTGGTGGCCTGGTCCCTCGACCGGCTCGCACGCACCGCGCGGGACAGGCTCGACCTGATCGACGCCTGCCGCGCACACGACGTCCTCATCGCCCTGGTCCGAGGCTCCGACATCGACCTGTCCACCCCGGCCGGGAGGCTCACCGCCGGGGTGCTCGGCGAGGTCGCCCAGCACGAGGTGGACGCCAAGTCGGACCGACAGCTCCGCGCGCATCGGCAGGCCGCCGCCGCGGGCCGCCGGGTTGGGGGCCGGAAACCATTCGGGTACGAGGCTGACGGGGTCACGATCCGCGACGTGGAGGCCGACGCCATCCGGACCGCGTTCGCCGACTACCTCGCTGGCACCCCGATCAAGTCGATCGCCCGCCAGTGGAACGAGGCTGGCCTGCTGTCGGGACAGACGTCGTGGAAGACGGGCGAGCCCGGCGTGTGGGACCACACCGCGGTGCGGAAGTTGTTGAAGAACGCCCGGTACGCGGGCAAGCGGGTCCACAAGGGCGAGATCACCGGGGATGCGGAGTGGCCTGCGATCGTGGACGAGGTGACGTTCCGCCGGGTCGGCGCCCTGCTGGACTCGGCGGCGTCCGCGCAGAAACCGCGGGCCGGGCGCCGTCTGCTGACCGGGGTGGCCCTGTGCGGGGTGTGCAGCGAGCCGGTCCACGCGGGCGGCGCACCGAAGGGGTACGGCCCCGTGTACCGGTGCCCGTCGGGTCGACACCTGTACCGGCGCGGCGAGCTGGTCGACGAGCAGGTGCAGCGCGCGGTGATCGCCATCCTGAACAACAAGGAGTGGCGGAAGCGCCGTGCCGAGCAGGTTGGCGGGGACGACCACGGCGACCTCGCCGAGCAGGCCGAGGAGATCCGCGCGGAGTTAGCGGTGATCGCGCAGGAGCGGGCGCAGCGGAAGATCACCCGCGAACAGTTCGACGTGATGAACACCGAGTTGCAGGCGCAGCTCGTGGACGTCGAGTCCCGCATGACGGTGGCGAACTCGTCCCCGGTCCTCACGAAGTTGCTGGCTAGCGAGGTGACCGCCGAGACGTGGCTGGCAGTGGACGCGGATCAGCGGCGCTCGATCATCGCAGCCCTGTTCGACGTGCGGGTGTACTCGGGCGGCAAGGGTGTCCGTACTCCCCCGCCCTCCACAGTGCAGGTCACCCCGAAAGGCTAAGTATCCAGACGACTTTCACGTGGGGTTCCCGTCGTGTTGGTCTCCCGCCAGGAACCGCTCGAACTCTTCGACGGGGACCAGGTAGTGGCGGCCGGCCCGCACCCACCGCATGTCCCGCTTGACCGTGTCGAGGGTGGTCTCGTAGGGGATTCCCAGCATCTCGGCGACTTCGCGGACGGTCCATGTCCGCCGCGGCAGTGGTGTGTGGCTCATGTGTGCTTTGTCGACTGACGGCCGCAGAGCGTGACTTGGCCCCGGCGGCTCCTGCGCGGAGTGGCCGGGGCCGATCCACTTGTTCAGCGGGACCGCAGGCTAGCGACGGACGGCAGGGGGCGGCCAGTCCTTCATGTCGACACCGGTTCCCATCCCGCCGTGATGTTGACGGCCTGCCTCGGCCTCGCCCGGCACGAAGATTCGCCACGCGGTGGCGGCGACGTCCTCGGCCCACCGCAAGCCTGGCTTCGAGCTCGGCTGGATGTTGTGGAACATCGCGTCGAGCGGCCACTGCTCGGCCGCCTTGGTCGGGTCCCCGAAGAACATCAGGCAGTACTCGGCCAGCCGACGGCCCGAGTCGGGGAGTTCGTCGAGGCGCTCCCTCGCGTTCCGGGTCCAGACGTACAGCTTCTCCAACAGGTAGGGGTCGCCGGTGCTGTTGTTGAACGCGGGCCAGAAGTAGTCCGCCTCCATGTCCGGCATGAGGTCGAGAAGGTCGAACAGGTGGTCAAGGTCGTCGCTCACAGGAGCAAGGTCGTGACGAGCCGTGGTCGACGTTACGGGCCGCCGAGTAGTAGACGGCGACGGGATGCTGTCCGTCATGACCACGAACTCGTGCCCTCTCGACGACATCCTCCGCGGCACCATGTCCCCGGCCTCGGCTCCTCGTGGCGGGGAGAGCCTGAGTGACCACGAACTGGACCGGATCGCGCTCACCGTCGCGGACATACTGGAGCATCGCCTCGGCCACAGCGACCAGTGGCGCACCTGGTTGGACGTCAAGGAGGTGGCCGCGCGGGCGCGGCTGTCTCCTTTGACCGTGACCCGGCTCCTGCGCGAGGGGCGGATGCACGGCCACCAGGCGATCCGTCAGGGGCAGTGGCGAGCGAAGGGCGACGCGGTTGACGCGTTCCTGCAGAACGCCACCTTCGAGCAGCAGCGAACCGCGTGCGGGTGCCCGCGGTTCGACAAACGGAAGCGCTGACTACACCGTCCAGACGGTACACCTCCTGGCATAATAGGCAGTATGCAGACGCCTGAAACGGCTTCTGGGGAGATCGTCTTTCCGACCCCAGAGGGACAGGTCCCAGCGGTTCGCGGCTCTCAGATCCGCACACAGCTCGCCACCATGTGGCTTCTCGCGCAACGAAGCGTCAACACCGAGGCTGCCTATCGCCGGGACATCACGACCTACTTCGACTGGGCCGACCAGTTCGGGGTCGAAGTCCTCGCTGCGCTACAAGTCCACGTCGACGCCTACCGGCGCTGGCTGGAATCCCCCGACCATGTCGGCCGGTACCGGAGCCGCCAGTCCTACAGCCCCTCGACGATCGCGCGGAAGCTCGTGGTCGTGTCGTCGTTCTACCGGTACGCCATCCGCAACTCCAATGGGCTCGTGCCCGCGAACCGGGAGTGTCAGATGAACGGTGTAACCGGTTGTGATGGCTAGCTTCCGTTGCTGGGAACGATACGGCCGGCGAAGGTGATCGCGAAGGCGTTCAGGGCTGGTTTCCAGCGCATCGCCCACCGGGCCCGGCCCTTCCCGGTGGGGTCAAGTGATCGGGTGACCAGGTAGAGGCACTTGAGCGCGGCCTGCTCGGTCGGGAAGTGGCCGCGAGCCTTGACTGCACGGCGGTAGCGGGCATTGATCGACTCGATGGCGTTGGTCGAGCAGATGACCTTGCGGATCTCGACGTCGTAGTCGAGGAACGGCACGAACTCCGACCACGCCGAGCGCCAGAGCACGAGGACCGCCGGGTACTGCCCGCCCCAGGTCGCGGCGAACTCGTCGAACCGGGCTTGGGCGGCCGCCTCGGTGGCCGCGGTGTAGACCGGACGCAGGTCCTTCGCCATCTGCTCCCAGTACTTGCGGGAGGCATAGCGGAAGGTGTTGCGGATCAGGTGCAGCACACAGGCCTGAACCAGCGCTTGCGGCCAGACGGTGGTGATCGACTCCGGGAGGCCCTTCAGGCCGTCGCAGACCACGATGCAGGCGTCGGTGACGCCGCGGTTCTTGATCTCGGTCAGGACGTGGAGCCAGTACTTCGCGCCCTCTCCGCCCTCGCCGGCCCAGATCCCGAGGATGTCGCGGTGTCCGTCGACGGTCACGCCGATGACGACGTAGAAGGGCCGGTTGGTGACCTGGCCGTCGCGGACCTTGATGTGGATGGCATCGATGAACAGCACCGGGTAGACCGCGTCGAGCGGGCGCTGGGCCCACTCGGTCATCTCGTCGAGGACCTTGTCGGTGATCCTTGAGATGGTGTCCTTGGAGACCTTCGCCCCGTAGACCTCGTCGAAATGCGCCGCGACCTCACCGGTGGTCAGGCCGCGGGCGGTCAGCGACAGCACGATCTCATCGATGCCGTCCAGGCGGCGTTGGCGCTTGCGGACGATCACCGGGTCGAAGCTCGCGTCCCGGTCGCGGGGCACCTCGATCTGCACCGGGCCGATCTCGGTGAGCACCGTCTTGACCCGCGTCCCGTTGCGGGAGTTGGGGTTCTCCCGCCCGGCGGGGTCGTGGCGGTCATAGCCCAGGTGCTCGGTCATCTCCGCCTCCAGGGCGGTCTCGAGCACCGTCTTCGTCAGGCCGGTGAGTAGCCCGCCCGGGCCGACGAGCTCCACGCCCTCGGCACGGGCCGCCTCCACCAGCTGCTGAGCGAGCTGTTGCTGATCAATCCGATCCGGCACAGGCTCGATCGTCTCGGTCATCGTTGATCCTTCCCCCGAGCACAGCTCGGCGTGTCGGACCAGTTACACCGTTTGTCGGACAGTCCCCGCGAACCCCGCCGAGTTCGCCGCCCGGCCTGAGGTGGCGAACGAGTCGATGACCGCGGGGCTGTCCCGGGACGAGGCGGAGCGTTTGCTCGCCGCAGCTACTGAGACAGGTGCCCGGCTCAGGGCGTTGGTGCTGCTCCTCCTCGGCACCGGGCTCCGGGTGTCGGAGGCGATCCGCGCGGACACCGGGGACCTGTCAGTCGAGAAGGGGCGCCGGGTCCTGCTCGTGACCCGCAAGGGTGGGAAGCGTCAGCGGATCGGGTTGCCCGCGGCGGTCGACTCCGCGATCCGCGCGTACGTGGGTGGGCGGCAGGGCCCGCTGTTCATGGACACCGACGGCCGAGCACGGATGACCAGGCAGCAGGCGGACTACTACCTGCGGAAGCTGTCGAAGGCTGCGGGCCTCGACGTCGAGGTGTCCCCCCACGTCCTCCGCCACACGGCCGCGACACTGGCTCTCGACGAGGGAGCCCCCCTGCGAGACGTCCAGGTCCAGCTCGGCCACGCCCGGCCCGACACCACGGCGAGGTACGACCGCGCCCGCCGGGATCTGGACAACGCAGCGGCGCGGGCTCTCGGTGAGCTCGTGGACGGTGCAGCTAGGGTGACGCGCGCCGGATCAGAGCGGCCACGTCCTGCGGCCTGAACCGCCAGTGTCCTTCCTCGTCCTTCGCGGCGACGATCTCACCTTCGCGTGCTCGCTCCCGTAGCGACGACTCGGGGATGCCGGACAGCTCCGACAGCTCCGTGGTCGACAGGGTGGTCACGCGGCCCGAACCCAGCACACCGACAGGGACGGCCCGTACTCGTCGTTGGTGAAGGTGTCCGCCGCGACGCCACGGGTGTGGAAGCTCTGCACCTCCACGTAGTCCCCCGCGTTGAGCTGGATGAAATGCGCGGCCGTCGATAGACCGCGGTCGGTGTCGCCGGACCCAGCACCCCTGACGCGCACGATCGATCCCCGCACCGGGACGCCGTTTTTCGCGAGCCGGACTGCCATGACGCCGTCGCCGATCTGCACCAGGTACGACTGCCCGGACACCTGGTAGATGCCGCCCCACCCTGTAGGTGCGACGAACCGGCTGGTGTTGCTCGCGGTCGAGTGGGCGTTGTGCGTGTCGATGCCCTCCGCGTTGAGGGTCATCGACGTCCAGGTGGCGTTCGGCACGGACTGGACTGCGTTGGTGTACAGCTCGGCGACCGGCGGGGATAGCCAGCCCTCGACGTCGGTGGCGAGGTTCTGGAGCTGGGTCGGCCCGTTCGGGGCGTCGCTGGAGGCGGGGTAGCGAAGCGCGTACCGGGGAGTGGTGGGCATCGAGTTCTCCTAGGGGACGCGGATGCGGCCGACGATGACGTAGGTGGGTCCGACCGGGACGAGCAGCACCGTGCACGGTGCTGCCAGGGTTGCCTCGGCGGAGGAGAGGACCGGCAGGTTGGTGCGGTTCTGAGTGAGGACGTTGACGGTGTTCGCGCGGGTCGTCCCGTTCCAGGCGGTGAGCCGTCCCATCTGGAACTGACCGGCTCCGCCGCTGCTCGGGTCGAACAGCGGTACGAGGGAGGCGGGGTCGACGTAGCTGCTCATGCGATCGAGTCCGCCCATCCGTCTGTCCACGAGTCGCGGGTGGTGACCGTCATCGCGCCCCCGGTCAGCGGGAACACCATGGAATCGATGACGTGGATTTCCTCGGCCGGGTCGATGCCCATGCCGGGAGGCGGTGGGGTGTTCGACGGGCCGAGGCCGGGGAAGCGGACCCGGACGACGTCGAGCGGCTCCAACGTGGGGTCGGCGATCATGTCGAACGACAAGCTGTAAGGCAGGCCCTTGACCTTCTCCAGCCAGGTGCGAGACGAGCTGATGCACTGCCCGCTGTTGGTGAGGAGTGGGGAGCTGTACCGCTTGAGGACCCTGCCGAACGGCCCGTACCAGGACAGCCCGCGTGGGGTGGTGACGTACTGGGAGTTCGACGGGGACTCGGTGAACAACGCCCAGCCTGACGGGGGCACGTCTTCGGTGGGCTGCGACCCGGTTGAGACGGCGGAGTTGTAGACGCCGTCGCGGGTCAGCCTGCGCCGCATCCCGCCGAGGACTCCCCCGGGTCCGGCCTCGATCGTGGTGACTGGGGCGACGGAGGTGTTCACGTCGGCGTCGATGACGGTGGGGCGGCCCCGGTAGTCGAAGAAGAAGCGCTTGCCGATGGTGTCCGCGATCTCGGCGAGGTGCTCGGAGAACGTCTTCTCTAGCTGGACTGCGTACGGGATCGTCGCGGTGGTCATGTCGTAGTCCGCGATCAGGTCCTTCTCCGGGGCGCCGTAGTACAGGGCCCCCGCGTTCGGGTGGAACCACGTGGTCGGGTTCTGTCCCCAGATCAGCGAGCGGAAGAAGTCGGAGTGGGTGGTACCCGCGGGGGCGACCCAGTTGTATACGGCTTCGGTGCGCTCGACCTGCTTCATTCGGTCTGACGCCTGAATGTGGAGCGGTCCGTTCACCTCGTCCTGGGTGACCTCGTCGATGCCGAAATAGCCGAGGCTGACCCACTCGGTGCGGCCGCCCGCGATCTCGACTCCGTACTCCACGAACAGCTCACCGCCATTGGGTTTGAGCGTCCCCCACCGGGCTTGGACGGTGCAGTCCAGCGTGGCGCGCACAGTGGCCGAGGAGTCCATGCGGACGTCGCCGTCGAGCACGGTGAGCTGCAGCCCGGGCGGGGTTAGTGACTGCGAGAACGAGGCGACGGAGTCGTTGACATGGGTGACGCGGGCTCGGGCAGTGTGGCTGCCCTTGACGATGTTGCGCAGCAGGTCGCTGGTCGGGCGGGCCATCAGCCCACCACCACGTCGCCGGTGGAGCCGGCCAGGGTGGCGAGGTCGGCCCAGGTCGGCTGCGCCGCCTGCACGGCCGCCCATGTGGCGTACTGGTTGACGACGGTCTGCCAGGTGCCGACCGAACCGGCGTAGCCCCAGCCGGGCGCGGTGACCTCGGTGATCCCAATCGTGGTATAGCGGCGCTCGATGTAGTGGCGCGGGCCGGGTGGTGTGGTGATCGAGCGGACCACGGCGTTCACGACTGGCAGCCCCAGGGCCCGTTCGTCGGCGAGCAGGTACACGACCCCCCCGACGGACAGGGCGGCGTCGAGCTCCCGCCACTGGTCCCAGGTGTCGGTACGCACGGTGAACTCGAACTCGCGGGCGCCCATGAACTCGCCGACCGAGACCCCGAGGCGGGAGTTGATGACCTGGTTGATCTGCCCTCGCCCCGACCGGGTGATCTCGGAGTAGCCCGTCACGGTGAGCCGCCGGTTGAGGAACGGGTAGCCGAGCCACTTGAGCCACGCCTGGTCGGCCACGGAGATGCCGACCGTGGTGGTCTCTTGGGAGCCGACGTTGGGGTTGTGGCGGTACTCGATGGTGGCGACCCCGCTGGACCCCACGGGCGGGTCGTGCTGGAACAGCACGGGGGTGGCCGAGCTGGTCACCGTGACCTGCCCAGCTCCCCTGACCACCGTCCACTGAGTGGTCCCGGTGACCCGGTACTCCAGCCAGGTCGAGGTGGCGGAGGCGGAGAGCCCGGTGGCTTGTAGCTGGACGCGGGCGTTCGTGGGGTCCCAAGTCGCAGTGAGCGCCATCAGCGTCCCCGCCCTGCACCGGAGCCGACGAGGCGCCGGGTGGTGCGGTTGTCCCGGTCGATCTCGGCCCGGATCATGCCGCGGAACTCCTGCCCGTCGATCTCCACCCTCACGCTCGTGCCGCCCACGGTGACCGACGGGGAAGCGGCTTGGGCGGAACGGATGATGCGAGACGAGTCGCCCAGGTAGGACGGCCCACCGACGGGACCTCCCGTCGCCATACGCCCGATCGACCCGGACCGCAGCAGTGCGAGGAACCGGGCGACACCGGCGAAACCGCCGAACCGCTTCACATCGGACGCCTTCAGCACCCACTCACCGTTGGACAGCGCGAACAAGCCGGCGGTGTCGGATGTGCCGGTTCCCGGGCCACGGACGGGGCCACCAGTGGCGAGGCGCCCCGCGGAGGCGATACCGCCGGACCCGGTCACGGACGTCATGATGTTGATGCGGCGGCCGTTGTTCATCTGAATGAACCCGTCGATGACGCCCTGGGCCCGAGAGGTGTCGGCGCCGACCCCGATGTTCGCGGTCGAGCGGTTCGTCCGGTTGAGGATATCGGCGAGTGCCTGACCCGCCGGGATGGTCTGTCCGTTGACCGTGACTGTGCCGACGCCTCGGTTGATCTGGTCAATGACCATGGCGAGGGCCTGGTCGGCGGGCATGTCCTCACCGTTGATCGTGACCGTGCCGTTACCGTTGTTGACGCGCTGCACCAGCTCGGCGAGCACCTGGGTGGCGTCGTCGTCCCGGCCGTTGATGTTGATCGTTCCGGCCTTGCCCTTCATCGAGTTCATGAACGACGCGACCTGCTCCTGCGCAGGGAAGGTGTTCGCGGCGAAGTTCAGTTCGATACCCGAGTCGGGGGCGACGTCGAACAGCTCCATCAGCTTTCGCTTGCCCATCTCGACCGCCATGTTCAGCGGGTTCGAGATCCACCGGCCGACGTCCCAAGCTTGGAAGATGTCGCCTTCCCCGCGGAAGGTCTCGGCCATCTCGCCGAGCATGTCTCGCGCGAAGCCGACCCCGATCCCCTCCCCCGCGTCCGGGGGGATGAGGTTGTCGGCGAGCTGTAGCCCGATGGTGCCGACAGCGGCGACCCCGAGACCACCCTTGAGCCCGCCGAGCAGGTTGGATGCGAAGCCCTTCCCAGCCGCCGAACCTGCCGCCGCGGTCGGGGCGCCACCGAGCAGGCGAAGCGCGCCGAGGGCGGTGTCTGCCCACCCCTTCACATCCTTGAGGATCGACAGGCCCTTGTACGCGGCGGCCAGGGACACCACGATCGGGACGAGGTCGGCGATGGTGTCCTTGTTCGCGGACAGGAACGTGGCGGCGTCCCGGAGGAGCGGGCCCAACGTCTCCAGAGCAGACACGAGGAAGTCCCCGATGGCCCGCGCGACCTCGCGGGCGAGCGGGGCGAGCTCGACTATGACCGGAGCCAATTCTCGCAGGGCGGTCATCAGCACTTCTCGGGACACATCCGCCACCGTTGAGAGGGTCTCCCCTAGCTCACGGAGCAGGTCCTGACCCTCGGCGGTCTTGAGGAAGCGATCGAGCTGTGCGGTGGTCTCCTCAAGGGACCCGAGGAAGTCCGCACCGCCCGACGACAGCCCCCGGTACACGGTGCCGACGATCGACCCGACGTTGCGGAGGACCCCTCCGAGCTTCGCGAACTCTTCCTTCGCGTTGGTGATCCACTTGTTGACCTGGCCGGTCGCGGCTGCCTCCCGGGCCCATTCACGGAACCTCTGGGCTGCGTTCCCGACCGAGTTCCCCAGCCCTTCCATCTCTGACGACCCGGCCCCAGCGAGGGCGAGGATGCCGTCGAGCACATCGGCGGGGGCGGTCTTCAACCCGTCGAACAGCGTGGCGGTCCCACCGAGGACCTTGTTGAGGTCGTCCACGGCGGCGGGCTGCATCAGGGCGTCGGCGGCGATCGTGCCCATCTGACCCATCTGGGTGGCGATGGAGCCGAGCTGCTTCTCCAGGACCGGTAGCACGGTCTCTCCGAGACCGCGGATGGCCTCGTCGTAGCCGCGGAAGAAGTTGTCCTGGACGTCCTGCTGCATCGCCCGGAGGCGCGGGCCGAGTCGGTTCACCTCGGCCGCGGCAGCCTTAGCCGATGGCGCGAGCTTCGCGACGGCCTCGCTGTAGGCCTCCGCGTCACCAGAGGCTGCGGCGGAGAACGCGTCCCCGACACCCTGCGTGGCCAGCTTGAACGTACCCAGTGCGGCAGCGCCGGTCAGAGCCACGGCGGGTAGAGCGGCCATGATCCCGGACATGGTCGCGATCGACTGTCCGAACGCTGCCACGCCGGATGCCGTGTTGACTGCGCCACCGATCGAAAGGATGCCCTTGGTGGCGGATCCGAAAGACTTGAGGATCTTCGTGTTCGCCGCCTCGGACTGCGCAGAGAACCGTTCGAGGTCCTTCTCCGCCTGCTTCGCTGCGCGAGTCAGTCCGGCGGCGGACCCGTCGAACCGGACCCGGACGGTGCGTGTAGTGCCCGCCATCAGCTAGCCCACTTCCGGACGATGGTGTCGGCGGCCTCGGTCCACTCCCGGCCGATCTGCGCTTCGTTCTCCTCGACCGTGCGGAAGAACCACCAGGACGACTGCCCGACGTGCTCCCGGAACTGGCGGCCCTCCGAGCCGTCGAAACGGCGGGCGGCGTACCAGCCGGAGCGCTTGTTCATTCCGAACTCAGACCCGAACACCAGCAGCCCGGCCTTACCCCGACCGCCTGCCGTTATGACAGGTACGCGGTCGCGGCGAGCCCTCACGGACCGGGCCACGACGGCGTCCTGGCGGCCCATCGCGTTGCCCGCAGCTCGCACCTTTACCGCGAGGGTTTCGGCCAGCTCCTGCGAGCGGTCACGCAGCTCGTCGGAGGCGTCCTTGGGCAGGTTGCGGAAGGCGGCGAGCGTGTCCCGCACGCCGTCGATGTTGACCTTGACGGTCAGCCCGCCAGCCACCTATGCCTCCCGCATTCCGTCCACGATCGGTGGGCCGTCGTGCCCGCCGCTGTCCGTCTCGTCCAGTAGCTCGAAGGCGGTCGCGATCGCCGCCTCCCCCTCACGGGCCCACACCGACGGGGGGATGCCGGTGCGGATCGCGAGCGCCACCAGGCCCCGGCTCAGGGAGCCGGCTGGGTAGGGCCCTCCGCCTCGTCCGTGGCGCCCTCGACGTCGACCAGCTCCAGGAACTCCTGCTCCGTTCCGGCGAAGAGGCCCTGTCGCCGAGAGGAGAGGTAGGCCAGCTCGAACATGTCGGTCACCCGCGGGCGGGCCATGAAGTCGGAGAACGCTCGGTCCCTGCCCTTGCGTTCCCACGCAGCGACGTCCCGGGCTCCGATCTCGACCGTGTACGGGTCCTTGCCGTCCTGCGTGACCTGCGCTTTGAACATCGCCATGTCAGAGGCCCTTCACTGCGCGGGTGACCCCGGTGACGGTGGAGTAGTCGACGAGGACGCGGGTCGGGCCGACGGCCGCGTCTGACGGCTGCGCGAACGTCGACTTCGGGAACGGGCCGATCTCCCGCTCCGACGACGCCGGAACGGTGACCGTGAGGTCCTCGACCGCCAGCCCGGACTGGGTCGACGGGGTGACCACCGTGACCGTGACCGGGGAGCCCGCCGTCTTGACGTGCAGCACCACCCGGCCCGGGTCGATGATGTCGCCGTCCGCCACGGGGGCGGTGAACGACGGAGCAAGCCCGGCGCGGGTGACGACCTGAGTGGTGACCGACGTGCGCGCCATCAGGCACCGACCCGGGTGTAGGCGGGGACACCGAGGATCGTCAGAGTCAGCTCCTGCGTCTCGGTGGTGCGCACCTCGCCACCGACCGACGGCACCCGCAGGCGAACCTGCCCGGTGAACCGGACGTGCTCCTCGGGGATATCCGGGTGCCAGTCCGCGGTGAAGTCGGCGACCTCGCCCTGGTTCTGGAACAGGAAGTCGCTGAACCCGCCGTCGCGCCAGTCGGCGAAGAACGTGATCTGGAGGGACCAGTCCGGGTCCTGCTCCTCCTCGTCGACCCCGCTGGGGCACATCGTGTAGATCTTCTCGGGGTCACCCGCGTTGTTGGTGATCTGGAAGTTGGTGACCTGGCACTCGACCGAGTTGCCGTCGATGTCGAGTTCCAGGTTCTTGATCTTGCGGCTGTGGATCGCCATGGGGAGCTCCGGTTCAGGAGAGCGCGACCTGGCAGGTCACGGTGTACGAGGGCAGCTCTCCCGACGGGGAGCTGTAGATGCCGGGGTTCGCCCCGGTGACGACCACGCCACGCACGGCCTCGACAGCGGCGGCGACCTCGGGGACCAGGTCCCACATCTGCTCCATGACCCGGTCCCGCCACGGCAGCACCAGGTACAGCGGGAACGTGGCGTGCGAGGGGTCTGAGCAGGCAGCCTCCCAACGGAGGTTGGGTGGACCGATGATCACTGCGGGCGGGTCAGCCGGCTGCGCCGTGTCCGTGTAGATCCGCAAAGTGGAGATCACCTTGAGGGCATCCCGAATCAAGACGGCAGCCTCGGCGACGGTGCTCACGCGATCACCGGCCTGCGGTACCGCCCGATGCGCAGCATGCGGTCGATGTCGGGGTCGACAGACGGGACCCGGACCCCGCCCATGTCGGCCATGGACGTGAGTCCCGCCGGCGACTTCCGGCGCTCGTACCACCGCTGCGCCAGGCGTAGGGTCCCGACCCACAGATCGCGGTAGACGACGTCTTCAACGATCGTCGTGTCCATCGTGAAGTCGAGGTCGTCGCGGACCCGCTCGACGTACGTGCACGCCGCTCGGAGCGCCCAGTAGAGCGGGTCGTCGTCGCGGTGGTCGTCCCACCTGACTCCCATCTCGTCCTTGAGGTCGTTCAAGGAGGGCGGCCAGATCATCAGGCGACGTCCTTCCGCGGACGTGGCCTGCGAGCCGGTGCCGGCTTGTCGGCGGCCGCCGCCCCAGTTGTGGCCCTGGGGACCTCAACTGGAGTGGCCTCGACCAGACCGAACTCGACCAGCCGGGCGATCAGCTCAGCGATGGCTACTCGCGCCTCGGTGTCGACGGTCGAACCGCCCGACGGGGCGGGAACCGCAGGCAGGGTGCTCTGCGGGTCCACGCCCACGCCGAAGCGGGCCGTCCGCACGAGACGCCATTGCGCCTGTCCCATGGGTCAGCTCGCCGCCGTGATCGCCACGCGCTTGACCGACTTGCCCGCGTGCTGCACGTAGGAGGCGGCGTACGCCCAGATGCCCAGACGAACGATCTCCGGGCCCTCCGGCTGCTCAAACGAGAATCGGGTCGTGGGGCTCTCGAACAAGATCACGTCGAGGCTGCGGGCCACCAGGATGGACTCCGGGAACGTGGATGCCACACCGTCGGTCGCCAGGACCGCCACCGCTGCGCTGTCCAGGAACCCGTCGGTCGCGACGTCGCCACGGCCCAGCACGTTCTGCGGACCAGCAGAACCAGCCGGGACCAGCGGTCGGCCGGTGCTGTCCTTCCACTTCAGGACCGAACCGAGCCGGTTCACGTTCACCACGGAGATGTCGGCGGGCAGCTTCCGCGCCGACCGCACTGCAAGGGCCGCGGTGAGGATCGAGTCCGGGCCGTCCTCCGGGTCGGCAAAACCGGCGTTGGTGGCGTGAGTGACCACCGCCGCACCGGCCGAGGCCAGCATCGTCGCCACGACCAGCGACTCGATCCGCACGTTGTAGACGGAGACGAGGTCACCGAAGATCAGCGCGTCCACGGCCGGGTTGCCGGAGTCCAGCATCTGGCGGGACACCTTCTGCCCGCCGGCGATCGCCTTCGGGGTGACAGTGTCGACGTCGGAGTCCCAAGCGTCGGTCCACGTGATCGGGTCGTTCTCGTTCGCCTGGGTCGCGACGATCGCATCCGTGCCCGCGGTCTGCTTAGGCATGCTGATCGGGGCGGCCGAGGACAGCGGGATGTTTCGGACCGCGCTGGCAACGCGGCGCTGCTGCCGGGCCAGAGTTTGGAACTCGCTGCTCATCCACACCGGCGGGATGACACCCGGACCCTCGGTGCCCATGTCGAGCGCCCGGTTGTGCTCAATGAGGCGGCGGGTGGCCTCCTCGTCGTGCAGGGCGCGGGCGTGGAACATGTCGGAGAAGAAGGACCGTCCGCCGTCGCTCCTGTAGTGACCGGGGTCCCTGTCGCGGGTCTGTGCGCCACCGACACGGACCGCGGAGCGGGTCTCCTCAGGCTGGGCGTCGGAAAGCTGGGCGGCGAGCCCGGCGACCTTCGCGTTGCGGGTCTCGATCTCGGTGAGCTGCTCGATCTCGGCCGCGATCTTCGCGGCCTGCTCCCCCTGGCCCTGGACGGAGCGGAGCTCGTCCTCGGTCAGGTCGCGGTTCTCGTCCGCCGCGCGGGTCTGAAGACCCTCGATGCCGGTACGGATGCTGTCGTACTTGGTACGCAGAGAAGTGAGGTAGGCGTTCACGCCAAACTCCCAGGTCATCGGAATGGTTTCTTCCGAGGGACCGGGGTGCCGCCTACCTGCGGGTCCGGGGTGTCGACGTCATCGAGAGGTCGAGGTGTCGGACCGCGGTACCGGGGTGCCGGTATCGCATTGCTGCATCGATCGTAACAGATCGATGCTCTCTGGCTATGAGGCGGCGGGGAGCGTCGGGAGCTTCGCCAGGATCTGCCGAGCCTCGTCGAGCCGGGCCGTGGTCGCCGAGCAGTTCGGGCAGAATCCGACCTGGTCGTGGTCCTGCAAAGCCCGCACACCGGCGACCATCGCGGCCTCCCCGTAGGCGCCCGCCAGGACGACAGAGACCTCCGACAGATGCGCGGTGACCCGCTCCACCACACCGCCCTTACCGCGTCGGCTCTGGCCCTCACGGAAACCGACGGACAGCTCGGTGAGCACCCCGTCCTTCACGAGCTCCAACGTCTCCTCCCCCGCCGGGGTCTTGGAGACGCGCCACTCGCCGTAGAGCCCGGCGGCGTCGTCCCGGAGGAGCATCGTCTTCCCGATGAGCGTTCCACCCAACGACATGTGCTCCCGGGCGAACGGCACCCGGTGCGCTGCACCAAGCTGCCGGTTGAACGCGCCACGGTTGAACTGCTCGACCAGCGAGGCGTCGATGCGCTGCGGGCGGCCGTACGGGACGGCGATGCCGACGATGGTGCGGCCGTCACCGCCCTTGGCCGCGGACCGGACCTCGAGGTCTGGGACGAACGTGCGGTGCAGGTCGGTCATCACGCCTCCTCGGCGGACTCGGGGGTTGCCGGGGAAGCGGGGAGCGTCCGGCGGGATGCGAGCTGTGCCCGCTGCTCCGGGGTGAGTGGGGGGCGCTCTTCCAGTTCGCGGGCCTCGTCATCGGTGAGGAAGCCGGCCCGGATACCCACCTCGTGGGCCTGGTAGCGGGTAAGAGTGTCTGCGCGCAGGATTGCGTCGAGGTTCGCCTTGGCGAACGTGCCGCGCGGGAAGTGCTGCGTCAGGGCCTGCTCGAACCGAGCGAGCGGGCCACCGAGGGAGAACTTGAGCAGGTTCAACCCCTCCTGCTCCTGGTTCGTGTACGTACGGCTGGACTGCTCGACACCGAGGAACGACAGCGGCACCCCGAAGATCAGTGCCAGCTCGTGCAGCCCGAACTTGCGGGCGTCGAGGAGCTGGGTTTCCGACGGGTTCCAGCCGACCGACTGCCACGCCGTGGTGGAGTTCAGCACTGCGACCGTGCGGGTGCGCTGCGCCTGCATCCACTTGCCCTTGAGGTCCGTCACCTCGGCCTGCGTCACGTCGGGGACATCTACGTTCAGGACGCCCGTAGGCACCCCCGACGCGCCCACTCCGGCCGCCTGCCGCTGCAACTCCCGGTTCAGCGCCAGCGCGCCGTTCAGGTGGGCCTCCAACACCCCCATGCCGCGGAGCGCCCCGGGCTCGCACGGGCCCTTCACGTGGATCACGTCGGCCGCCGAGAATGTGCGGTTTCCGATCTGATAGGCGATCTCCCCAACGGGCAGCGGAATGTTGTCCCACTGCTCGACGCGCTTAACCTGTACCAGGCGGGCCGGGACAGGCACCATCGCAGTGGGCCACCCGACGGGATCGCGGGCAGCTACCACCCCGATCGCGTTGCCCTCCCAGATCAGGTCCAGGGCCTGGGACGAGAACGTCGTCACGCGGGTGTCTGGGGGCGCCGGCTGCTCCAACAGCGGAGGCCGAGGGCTGACCCGGACAGCCGGCCCGTCGGGCCGTTCCTCGTAGGCGTGCCAAGGAACACCACCGAGGAGGTCGGCGAGCAGTGTCGCCGCACGCCACGCACCTGGGATCGACATCCCGCCCCGGTACGCACCGTTGTCCCAGTCGGGCGCGATGTTGTCGATGACCGTGAACGTCGAGCTCGCCCCGGTGTCGAGGTTCGTTGCGACGTACTGGGTGTTTCTCGTGAACAGAGAGCCGAGGCCCATCACCGATCACCCGCCCGAGCGGCAGCATCGCGCCGGTTCTGCTCGATCTCTACGACCGTCCCGGCCGCGATCACGAGCACGCCCCCGGACACGAGGAACCAGCCGAGCGGCAGCAACAGCCACAATCCGACAAGGACGGCGAACACGGCGACCGCCTGGGCGAACACCGCCACATACGACAGCTTCAAAGGAAAATCCTCGGCCTCGGCTTAACCTCTGGCTCCGGAAGTGTCCGGGCCACATGGACAGCGCCCGCGGCGGCGTACACGGCATCGACGTGTCCGACGCCGCGCCGGGCGAACCTCCACCCGTCGCCGCTACGGAGCTTCGATGCCCCCGCGACGTGGGCGTTCAACAGGGCATCCCCGGGGTGCGGAACCCTGCGAGCGAGCACCAGGTCCGCGAACTCCAGGCAGGTCTCGTTGACCTCGGCGCCCTTGATCTCGACCGCGCCTATCCCCCGCATGTCCGCGGCGAACGCGGCAGCAGGGCCGCCCGGGAACCAGGCCACCGCTGCCGGGTTGCCCCTCGCAAGGAAGGCGGGAAGCTCCCGGCGTGCCTGTTCCGAGGACTGCCAGGCGGCGAGCACCTCGACCCCGACGCGGAACTCGTCGAGCATTGCCGCACCCACGACCGTCACGTGGCCGCCGTCGGGGGCGACGTCCACGCACGCGACGACCCGGGACCGGACACCCGCGAGCGTCAGCTGCGGATCAGCCGAGTCCTTCCACGCCGCAAGGTCCACGGCCGAGTCCATCGCGTCGACCCGCTGACACAGCGTCTCTGTCCTGAACGTGGCGGCCGGGTCCGTCGACAGGGCCGACCGGATCGCCCCGATCGACACCGTCCGCCCGAGCCCGGGGTTCGCGGCGGCCCACGCCTGCGGGTCGTCGATCTGCGCTTCCTCCTCGGCCGACCACTCGAACAGCCCGAGCTGCGGGTCCTCCTTCGCCATCGCCCGCGACCGCAGCGCGTTCAACACGATCGACTCGTCGTCGCCCGCGTTCGAGATGCAGAACGTCAGCGCGTTCGGCCTGGCAGTCGTCGTCTTCGACAGCGCCGACCAGGCGTCCCACGAACGGTGCTCACGCAACTCGTCGAGGATCAACAGATCGACGCTGAGGCCGCGGCCGGCCGAGCGGGTCGCGGCGGTGATCCGGTAGCGAGCCCCGCCGGTCAAGGTCAGGCACTGCTCGCCGTTGGTCTTCCGGACCGTCGCTACCTCGGCGAGCAGGTCGGGCACCTCCTCTGCGAGCTCGACCGCGCCCGTCCACGCTTCGCGGGCGATGTCCAAAGACTGGGCCGCGCCGAGGACAAGCTGGGCGTGACCCAGGTAGAGCATCCACAAAGCGAGCACCCGCAGGAGCCAGCTCTTGCCGTTCTGGCGGGCCACCACCGTCAGCACGGTGCGGTACCGGAACTTCCCCGGCTCTGACAGCTCAAGCGAGTGGATCAGCAGCCAGCGCTGCCACGGCAACAGCTTGAGGTCGGCGACGTGCTCCGCGAACGTCGCCGCCTGGAACCCAAGGCTCGTTGCCTCAGTGAGTGCGCAGCCGCAGCCGCACGGGCCGGCAGCGCCCGTCACGAGCGGCGCGGTCGAGATCCGTGGCTCCGTGTACCCAAGTAGCGAGGGAGCGTCCAGCGTCGCCGTCATCAGGAGCGCGACACCGAGTAGGTCCCCGCACCAGCCGAGATGAGCGACACCCGCGCCGTCCCCCACGTCTCGATCTCGCCCGAGGTGCCCGGCAAGAGCATCTGGCAGTGCCCGCCCTTCACCGTCGCGTTCGCCGAGCCGGACACCAGGTAGAGCGGCTGTGTCGCCCCCGGGTGCCACGCCACCCAGCAGTGGTCAGGCCCGGTCTCGAACGTCACCGTGTCCGCGACGTTGGCGGATAGGGCGACCTCCCAGACCCCGACATCACCCGCGGCGATCGTGTGACTAGCCATCAGGACGCGCTCCTCAACTGCGACAGCTTGGACGGGCCCGACGGGGCGGGCGTTTGCCCGACCGCAGCACGAGCCTTCGGTGTGGCCCCCAACGCATCCAGCGCCGCAAGCAGCTTCGGCCCGAGATCGGCCATCGTGACCTGCCCCGACACCCGCGAGGCCAGCTTCTTCACTTCCTCCGCGGTGTCGGGGTCGTACGGGATGCGAGCCGCCTGCGCCGCGATCGCCGCAGCCCGGTCGATCGTCTCGCCGTACCTCACGGCGACAGCGGCGAGAGCCTGATCCTGCGGCTGCAAGTCCAGGTGCTCCAGCGTGGCCCGCACTTCCGCGGCCAACCCGCCCTGCTCACCCTCAGACCGCGCCGCCATCCGACCAGTCACGCGCCTACCATCCTTCGTCTCACGATGCAAGACCAGCGTATCAACATATGAGAATCCGATCTAGAGTCCGAGACACGAGCTCGGAGGGAGAGATTCACAGGGATTGGGGTGTACGCCCCGGGTCCGACCTGGGAAAAATCGACCGGGCTGGGCATGGTCACCACCACCCGGCGGGTCGTGGGGCTGGATCGTGTCGGCGCGGGTCACCGATCGCGAGGTTGCAGGGCGTGCAAGATGCGACGAGGTGGTCTGGGTCATCGCCTGCGATCTCTCTTGCGACGAGGTGATGCACGCAGGTGGCGCGCGTGGTGCATGTCCCCTCGATCTGGAGGCGGCATCGGTGGCCGTCACGTTCGAGCACAGCGGCTCGAACCTTGCGCCACTGCCGGGTGGACCCGGCTGCCCAGGCCCGGCTCACGCCGTGTCCCGGAGAGGACGGTGTCGGTTGACTGGTGGCCCGTCGGGGATGGGTTCACCCGGCTGGGGTTCGGGTTCGTATCCGAGTTCGACGCGGCGCTTCTGGACTCGTGCGACGACCTGGGCGGTGGGCTTGTACTTGAGCCCGCGGGGTGAGAGCCACATGCCGTCTTCGGTCATGCGCCAGCTGAGGCAGTGGTAGACGTCGCCTCGTCGGCCGCCGCGGGACACGGGGTCGGTGATGCGTACGGATCCGAGTAGGGCGAGGCTGCTTACGCGGTTGCGCTTGGCTGCGGCGGCGAGCTCTCGGGTCTCGCGGAACGCGGCCCACATGACGCGGGCGAGTGCAGGCGGGTCGGCTGCGGCCTGCACCCAGGTGGGTGCGTCGAGGAGTGAGATGCGCCAGCGTCCGGACTTGAGGCGTTCCACGCGGATGTCGGCCCAGTCGGTGACGGCCTGGTCTTCGACGGGCTGGATGGGTGGGGCGGGTGGAGGGTCGGTCTTCGGGGGGCGGCGCATCGCCTGGGCGGCGTGGGGCCTGTGGGCTTGGCTCTTGCCGTTGACCGCGTGGTGTCGGATGGGCACGGGGTCCTCCGGGGTCGTGCTGGTGGGGAGCGTGGGGTTGGCCCGGCCGCGCAGGAGCCGTCGAGCTGGCGCTAGGAGCCAGCAGCCGGGGCTAGGCCTCGGCGGGGTCCTTCCGTCCCGGGTGCTCGGCAAGGACCAGCCGAGTCGGGTGGGGTTGACGCGAACGGGCCAGGTTCGGGGGATCCACATGAGGATCCAGATGGGATCCACATGCCAGTGATCGTTTACGGCGCGATGACCTGCAAGGATCCGCAAGGCTCCAGAGGATCCGCTGCTTTCAGGTTTTTCGCTCTGACCGGATCGCGGGCGCGCGCACGCGTGGGCCTGAGTTTCCTGAATCGTGTGGATCCTGTGGAGCCCTCTGGATCCCCGCAGGTCAGAGCCCTGCGAGTGATCTTGAAGCAGTGGAGCCCATGTGGATCCTGTAGTGGATCCTGTGGAGCCTGCGAGGGTTGTCATGCCCCGTACCGCCGCTCCGACGCCCACAGCTCGACCGCTGCGGCGCGCTCTTCGGCCTTCTGCTTGGTCCACTCGTGGGAGATCCCGACCCCGCGGAACTGCCGGGGCCCTGCCCTGCCGTCGACCTTGGGCCGCACGATCTTGAGCTGCGGGAGGGTGGATCGCAGGTCGGTCGAGAACTTCTGCGCCGAACTGATGCCGTGCCCGTTGGCCTTGCACCACGACCGCCACTCCTCGTAGAGGTCCTGGACCGTGACGGACTCCTCGGGACCGGTCACGCCGACCTCGCGGACGAACGCGGAGATCGGGGACACGAGGTCGGCGAGCGCGTCGACTGCCTCGGCCGACTCGGCGGGGGTGGTGAACTTGCCGGTCTTGTTCAGCCGAACGAGCCCGGCGAGTGCCCAACGCAGGATGCCGGGTAGCTCGGCTTCGATCCGAGCCTGTAGCTCGGTGTCCTCCTGGCCGAGGAAGGACCGCTCCATGGTGGCGACGAGGAACCTGCTGGCGATGGCCCCGGAAGCGTCCCCGAACTGTGGGAGACCGTTCGAGCACAGCATGAGGCGGGCGGCGATCTTGCCGGTCCAGGCGTCCCGGTTCTTCCGGTCGACCGTAAGGGAGTCCTCCCCCGAGATCGACAGCAGCCGCTCGATGACGACGTTGACATTGTCCTTGCCGAGCCGGGCGTCCGCGATGGTGCCCAGCGTCTTCCCGACGAGGGGCGCCAGGCCGAAGTTCGTGGCGAGCCCCGCGAGGGTGGGTGACGCGCTGTTGCCGCGGCCGACGAGGGCCTCCAGCGTCCGCGTGATCGTGCCCTTGCCGGACCGCGGAGGCCCGACGAGCATGAACATCTTCTGTCGCGCCGTGGACCCGCTCAGGACGTAGCCGAACCACTCCGCGAGCAGCTTGATCTCCTCGCGGTCGGTGCCGTCCTCGTTGGGCGGCCACACGGTCCGCAGGAACTTCATCCACTCGACGGGCTCGGGGGCGTCCGCGTCCCAGTCGAACGGGACGGACACGGTGCCGAAGTAGCGGGGCGTCGCTTCCCGCAGGGTGAGGGTGGTGACGTCGAGGAGACCGTTGCGGCAGGCGATGTACTCGGTCGCCGCGGGGTAGTCGTTGGTCGGGTCGAGCCACGACGGTGTGTCGACGGTCTCGGGGATGTGGACGAGCGCGGCCATGGCGTCGAGTACCCCGGACACCGACTTGGAGTTGGGCTTCCATGGCTTGGTGACCATGGCTTCCTTGCGGCCGTCCCATTCCTCGTAGACAACCTCGTCGAGGCGGAGGTAGAGCCACTTGCGCATGGCGGTGGCCTCGGCCTCTCGCCACGCCGGGCCCGTGTAGTCCATCCACGCGCCGCGCCAGTACCCGATGAGGGGGACGCCCTGGGCGGTGCGCTCGTGGACGAGCTGGCGGGCGACGGTGAGGGGCTCCGACGGCGGCGGGTACAGGGTGGTCGTCACCTCAGGCTCGGGGACGGGACGGAGCTCGAACACGGGCGCGGCCACGACTACGCCGCCTTCCTGCGGGGTGCCGCGTTGGCGGCGGAGCGGATGGTGGCCTGCGCCTCGGACGGTGCGAGGCCGGTGGCGACGGCTGCGTCGTGCAGCGCGGCCAGGTCGAGCCCCTCCCGGTGAGCCCGGATCGCGGCCCAGTACAGGCGGTTCGACCGCTCCCCCGGCTGTGACTCGGAGACGAACCGGACGAGCGGGTCGAGCCCGCGCTGAGCGTGCCGCTCAACGAGAACGTGGCAGCGGACGGGTGGGTTCACGATGGCCTTGACCCACCCCGGCGCGCCAGCGGGTTCACGCCAGTCGGTCCACTCGTACCGCTCTCCGCAGGCGTGGAGTGACGGCGGGACGACCAGGTAGCCGGTGTTGGTCTTGACGTCCACTCCCCTGCACAGGCGGCCACGGGCCGGGCCGGAGTAGCGGTACCAGTAGTGGTAGCCGCCGCTCCCGGTGCGGGCGGTCAAGGTGGGCGGCCTGCCACCACGCTCGGCATCGAGCTTGGCCAGTTCGGGGGGACCTCCGGAGCGAACGTCAACGTCGAGGACGAGGTACCCGAGGGTCGGTCTGACGCCCCAGTTCCCGTCCGGGTAGGCGGCAAGCCACTCGGCGATGGTTCCGAGGTCGGTGGTTGCGTCGTCCTTCCCGTGCGCGGTGCGCGGGTGCTTCCCGGGCGAATGGCAGTCCCGCCAACCGCAGGTGCAGACCCCGTTGCGGATGCCGTGGAGCGGAAGGACCGCCATCCCGGCCCGCGCGTAGGCGGGGATCAGCTCGGCAACGTTCACCGGCCGATGACCTTGAGCCACTGTCGTCGGATCCACCGCCGGATCCGACGGTGAGGTCCGCCGCCGACGTGGACCCCGCCACAGTCGCAGGCCCACAGATCGGCCTCGGTCCATGTGGCGGTCATTGGGCACCCGCCAGGCCGGGTAGCAGCATCCGGTTGCTGCCGAGAACGTGGATGACCAGCTCGGGTGTCGCGACGCCCTCGCGGAGGTCCCGGGTGAGCTGCCCGACGGTGAGCCTGCCGACGATCTCGCGGTCGTGGTCGCAGTCTTCGCCGTCGCAGATGGGGTCGCCGCAGGCCCCGCCGATGGAGCAGATCGGGTAGTCGACGGGCATGGCGATCAGCGCGGCGAGCGCGGTCCGGTGGTTCTCGGGTGCGCGGTCGAGGGCCTGGTGCGCGAGGACGGCAGTGTCGAGGGCCGGGTCGTGTGTCATCAGCCGGCCTCGCACATTGCGTCGCAGTGGAACTCGTGCTCGGCGTTGGTGCACACCGCCGTGGAGAAGATCGCGTTGGCCTGCTCCTCCTCGCGGAGCGGCCGGTCGGCCACCTGGTAGACCCCGACGTCACCCGCAACGAGAGCGAGGTCGGCCTTCCCGCGTCGAGGGCGCCGGATCGGGATCACGGGCGCCGTGCGGGTGGCCTGCGAGGAAACCCACAGGTCCCACGCGGCCTTTCCGTCGGCGGCGATGATCTCCGCGCGGGCCTCACAGGTCGTGCAGAGGCCGTTGGCCTCGGTGATGAACATGTCCGGCTGCGCGCAGCGCGCACAGCGCGGGATGGCGTCCGCGGGGTCTCCCCCGCTACGCTCGGCCTCAACGGCCATGGAGTTCACTCCTCCTGGTTGTGGGGCGGTTCCCGGCGGCTACCGGGGCCCGCCCCGACTGCGTTCCGCGCCTGGATCAGGCCGCGGCGTCCGTCTCGGCAGCGGAGACGGTGGTCTTGGTGGCGCGGGCGAGCGCGCGGTTCACGAGGGCAACCTGCGCGTCGGTGGGCGGCGGCCAGTCCCTCACGAGGTCGTCTAACCACGCCTGCATCTCGGGCGTGGGCGGATCGGTGAGTGCCATCAGGCGGCATCCTTCTGCTGAGCGCCCGCTTCGCCGAGGATCGACAGGATCCTGAGGCGCTGTCCCTCACTGAGGGGCGGCGCCTGCTCGGCAAGGACGCGGACGAGGGCGAAGAGGTCGTCCGCTAGCCCTGCGCTGGGTGTGCGGCCGACAAGGCGGTCCACGGCGTGGGCTGGAACGCGGACGTGCTTGCCGATCCGAAAGTGCGGCAGCTCGCCTCGGGCGATGGCCGCATCGACTTGAGAGACCGGTACGTTGAGCGCCGACGCCGCCTCGCGGCGGGAGTACGCCAGAGGCTCGATGACGGAGTCGGTGGGCATGGCACCGAGATTAGTTGTATGCCTTGCCGTTGGACAACGAACCGGACTCAAAGTCACCTGTTCAGCCTAACTGCCGTCCTCGTTGGTTCTCGTTCGTTGTCCGGTGTGGCACTCTTTAGGTGTGGATGAGAACGAGCGGCTCGCTGAGGCAGTGCGTACTCGCCGAGAGGAACTCGGTCTGCGTCAGCGCGACCTGTCGTCTCACGGCGGACCCAGCCTCGGTACAACCCAGAACGTGGAGCAGGCGCGGGGAAACTACTCACGCCGCACGTTCGCTCAGCTCGACGCCGCGCTGTCGTGGGAGCCCGGTACCGCCGAGAAGATCCTCCACGGCGAACTCACCGACCTCGCCCGGCTCCCCCAGGTGCTTATCCACCCCGATGGTCGGGAGTACGTCGCCACCGATCCCGGCGAGATCAACACTCTGCGGTTCGGCCACGGGTACCGCTGGCGCCATCAGGTGCCCACCGCCTCCGCCGCTCTTGGTGGCCTGTCGGCGTCTGTGACTGGGACGACCGCCCGCGCGGGTGCGGCGACCGGCACAGGGGTTGCAGGGGGCGCAGTGACGGTCGAGCAAGGTGATAACCCGTTCGCCGCCTGGTCGACGATGACCGCCGAGCAGGTCGTCCGGCAGGCAAAGACGCTGGCCCACATGATCGACCTGATCGAGCAGCCCGACGCCGAGACCGAGGCCCTCTACCGCCGTGCGCTTGCCCTGCGGGACGACCTCGTGGCGTTGCAGGAGAAGCGCGCCGCGAACCGGTAGGTGACCTGCGTTGTGCTGGCGGCAACGCAGGAGGTGCGACCTGCGATTTCGTCCCCAGCACGGAGTCACGCATCTCGCCTACCTATCGCGGTTTCCGCAGGTCAGGCGGGTAGCCGCGCCGGGTAGGTGACGACCTACCCGGCAGCGGTCACCTACCCGGCCTCACCTACCGTGTCGGCGCCCTCGTCGAGCCACTCCCGCCGCACCCCGGAGGTGTTCCGTCCCTCCGCCTTGACCTGGCCGACGCGCACCCCAGCCGCCCGGAGCATCGAGCCCAGGGCCTCCGTGTCGAGGTGACCCCAGATCCCGGGCCGCAGGAGTTCGAGCCGCTCCCGGAGCGCCGCCAGGTGCATGGCCTTGACGGCGGGGTGGTCGAGCACGTCGCGGCAGTCGGCGAGGAGGTCGGCGGTCGGCTCGTCGGGTTCCGGCTCCTCCCCTGCCGCCATGCCGGTGAGTAGGTCCCGTTCGACCCTGGCGGCCCGGGCCCGCTCGGCGACCTTCTCAGCGGCGACCGCGTCCAGGCCGAACACCGTGCGAACGATGCGGGTCACTGTGCCGTCCGCCCGGAGGTAGCCGATGCCCTTGTCCTCGGCCGCGAACATCTGCGCGTCGAGGCCTGACTTGTAGGCCCCGGTCCCGAGGATCTGGTCACCCGCCTGCCAGCCGAACACCTTCAAGCAGAACCGAATGACGGCGTTGTTCGAGATGGCGGTCGGGATGGTGTTGGCGTTCACGTTCTGCGTCGCCAGGAAGACGATGATGCCCAGGGCGGGACCCCTCTTGACCAGGTCCGTCATGATGCGGGTGAACTCCTCGCGCACCGCCTTGTCCTCGTGCTCGAACCAGACTTGCGTCTCGTCCACTCCGATCACGATGGGGCACAGGTCGCGGCGGTTCGCGAGGACGCTGGTCACCTTCGATTCCGGGCACTTCTCCCGGGGCAGCCCGCGGATGATCCGAGCCCGCTTGCGCATCTCCTCCCGCACCTCGCGCATGGCGGCGAGCTGCGCTTCGACGTCCTCCTCCTCTTCTCCGACACCGTAGAAGTGGGCGTAGAGTCCGCAAGGCGCGAGGTCACCGGTGCCCTTGTTGTCGACGGCGTACACCTTCGCGCGTGGGTCCAGACCGGCGGTGAGCAGGATCTGCCGAAGCCCGAACGTCTTGCCCATTCTGGGCACCGCGCCGATGACGCCGTTGGCGTACGCCATGGTGATCGTGACCCACTGGCCCTGCTGGTCGGTACCGAACGGGACCGGTTGGAAGACGTCGACCAGGCCGTCCTTCATCAGCGGCCACGGCTTCTGCGCGGTCCGGTTCATCGGCTGGTCAGAAACGAACAGGGACAGGTGGCCCTCGTGGCGGGCGCCGACGGAAGGCCAGACGCAGCCGAGCTCGCGCCGAAGGGCGGCGGACAGCTTCCCGCGCTTCTCCATCACGGCTGCGGCCTCGACGCCGGCCGGGAGTTCGAGGTCGACCTGGTATCCGGCGCCCACGCGGGCGACGTCCATGAGCAACTTGATGTCGTCGCGCTGCTTCTCCCCCATGCCGCCGATCCCGAGGCGGAGCAGGGCGTCGATGACGTACGGGGCGGTGAGCTTCTCCACGAGACCGGCTGCGGCCACGTCGGCGCGCTTCACGAGGGTCTTCCCACGGGGGCGACCCACCCATCCGAGCGCGACCACCGCGGCGGCGAGCACGACGATGACAGCCCACAGGGGCGGGGCGGGGATGTACACGAGCAGGTAGGGCAGGCCGAAGCCGACGGCAGCGCAGGCGATCGCGGCGACGGCCAGCTCGGCGAGCCCTCGGCCGGGGATCAGCTTGACGATCCACACCGCGGTGGCGGCCCCGACGACCCACGCGAGGATGCGCGGGAACGTCCACGCCAGGACCGGGAACAGCACCACGAGCGCGACCGTGGAGGCGACCAACCAGCGGGCCTTGAGGTTGGCGCGGCGGATGTTCTGGGCGCGCAAGTACTCGGCGGTCTCGGTCTTCTCGGCGTGCTGGTGCCGGACCTGCGCGCTGTCGTGGTCGTACAGATACTTCGCCAGGGCTGCGACCAGGCGGGCGAGGCCGCGCGGGGCGTACCCGACCAGCAGGCAGCACAGCACGGGCAGGTGGAGCAGGAACTTCCCGGCGATGTAGGCGTTCCGCTTGACCGCGTTCGAAGCCGCGGACTTGGCAGCCGCCTTGTCCCTCAGGACGGCGGGCCGGATGGGCTGGGACAGGTCGAGTGGGGCGACCTCCCGTTCGGCGGTCAGCTTCTCCAGCGCGGTCTTGCGGGCAGGAGTGGTGGGGTCGGTGGCGGTCACGGTCGGCTCCCGAGGGTCGGGGTGTCGTCGGTGTCGGCGTCGGTGTCGTGGCCCGGGCAGCAGGGCGGGCAGGTCTCGCAGTCGTCGCAGAGCGAGGCGACGGTGCGGTGGCAGGACGGGCACCGTGGCCACGGCGAGCGGGTGGGGGTGGGTGCCGGTCCGGGGTTCGGTCCGGCGGTCCGGACTGCGGTCAGGAAGGCGCGGGCCGCCCGGACGATGCGGTGGAGGAACACCCCGAAGTTGAACTCCGGTCGGGCCTTGCGGCGGCGCTTGGCGGTCACACCGTCTCCCTGGTCAGGACCGCGGTCCGGATGCGGTCAGCCCGGCCGGACCCGATGCCGTAGCGGCGGCGGACTGCCTCCCGGGACTGATCTCCGGCGGCGGCGAACCAGGCCCCGCAGTCGGCGGTGATGTCGGCGTCGGTCCAGGTCGAGTCCGGGTGCGATGTGTCGTCTGAGGCTGTCCCGGCGAGTAGGTCTTCGCGACGCGAAACCCTGCTTCCCGAGTTCGGTCCGGCGGTCAGTTCGTCCGGACGACCGTCGCACGGCCAGCGACCGTCCTCCCAGGGGTCGCGCCACTCGTCCTGGCGGTCGAGTCGTTCGGCGGAGACGTCCGCCCACGCGGGCTGACCGGTGGGCGAGTGTCGGTCTGACCGGTCAGGTGCGGCGGCCCGGTGGGCGAGGTGCCCGAGGTGGACGGTCGCGCCGAGGGTGGCGGCTGGGACAGCGGAGACGAGGACGACGGTCCACCACGGGGCGGCCAGTCCGACCGACTCCATGTAGTGCTGTCCGGCGTTGCCCGAGATGGATGCCCCGATGCAGGACCAGGCGAGGAGGCGGGCGAACTTGACGGCGTCGGGTGGGGCCTGCCCACGTAGCCAGACGCGGGCGGCGACGATCCCGGCGACGTCGATGGTGACGGGGACCAACCAGGCGAGCCAGCCGGTGATGCCGACGGCGTTGCCGAGGTCCCTCAGGGTGACGAACGTGAGGATCGCGGCTGCCGTCCCGACGACTGCGATGCCCACGTCGGTGATCCAGTCCCGGCGGCTCACCGCTCGCCCCCGGCGAGGTCCCGCCCGAGCTGTTCGAGCTCGGCGAGGAACGTGTCGACGGTGCGGCTCGGCTCCCCTACGGCGGTGGGAATCATGGCCCGCCCGATCTCCTCTGGACTGGGCAGCCAGAGGTAGACCCCAAGCGCGGAGCCCAGCGCGACAGCCATGACGGCGGTGAGCCCGAGAAGTATGGCGGCGATCAGTCGCTGCACGGGGTCACCTCCGTCCGGCCCTCGTCGTCTACGCGAATGACCGTGGCGGTCTCGCGGTCCTCGGCGCGGCACAGTGCGGCAGGGGTGGGCGGGAGCAGGACCGGGGCCGGGTCGTGGGTGAGCCACGCGACGGCGATCAGGACGACCGCCGCGAGGGCGAGGAAGAGACGTCCCATCACCGATCACCCCGCCGCTTGTGCTGGTGGTGGAACCCGCCGGGACCGGGGGTGTCGATCGACGTGGTGCGGCGGGTGAAGGTTGTGGGTGAACGGCCCGACCTTGATCCCGAATGACCAGCGCCCGGCCTGGGTGACGGTGGCGTAGAACGGGCCGAAGCGGAGCGTCTTGCGGGCGCGGTACTTCACTGCTTCCACCCCGTCGCCCGCAGGTTGAGCGCCTCGGTGAGCTTGTCGCGGAGCCGCTCGGCCTGGC
The DNA here is from genome assembly GCF_021728735.1 of Pseudonocardia sp. WMMC193. Classification (NCBI taxonomy): domain Bacteria; kingdom Bacillati; phylum Actinomycetota; class Actinomycetes; order Pseudonocardiales; family Pseudonocardiaceae; genus Pseudonocardia; species Pseudonocardia sp. WMMC193. Next base: position 1,595,130 of record NZ_JAKKDO010000003.1, read on the forward strand.
CGGGTGTGACGGCGATGCTCAGCGAGCCGAGTTCGAGCAGTATCTGGTTCGCGTACGGCCGGACGTCGACCGGTTGTACTGGTTCGCCGCCGGCCTCGATCGGCAGCGACACGGCCACGTGGAGCTGGCTCACGGGATCACCCACCAGCCGACGGCCTCGCCGATGAGGGCGACCGCGGCGAGGGCAGCGGCGGGAACGCGCGCCTTCTCGCCGAGGATGACGAAGCGGATGAGTGCGGTGTCGGCGCCGCGGCGGACGCGTTCGATGGTCGTCATCGAGCAGCCCGCCCGGTCTCGTCGTCGGCGAGGTCGGCGAGATCGATCAGCGCCGCCGCGAGGCGGCGGGCCATGCCCGGCGTCAGCCAGACATGGCCGTCCTCGTTGCCACTCCGGTGGTACGTGGTCAGTTCGATCTGCGCTGGGCGGATGTCCCAGGCGTCAGGCGGGCCGCTGAGAGCGTCAAAGACGGAGCTTTGTTCGACCACGGCTCCGATGTGCCCAAGCGGCATGCCGCTCGTTGTCGTCGACTGAAACTTGACGGGCTGGGTCCGGCACGTCTGGTCGTAATCCGACTCTTCTTCGTGTGCACGGCACCAGACGGCGTGAGTGTGGGCCGGGATGGTCTCAAGGACCTCGTGCACGGCAGAATGCGGCACAGCCGCACCTCCTGGTTACGTCAGGTGGTTCGGTCAGGCCCGGCCCCGGATTGCCGTCCAGGGTTCGGGCCGCCCTCGTTTGAGGGCCCGGTCAGGTGTCGCCTCAAACCCGCTAAGAAGCGGTACTGGTCAGCACCTGGTACCACGAGGGGGTGCCGGGGCATCACCTGCAGCTGGCGCAGTGGGCGCTGTGCAGCGACCGGCTCTCGTCGTTCCAGGCGTCCGCGGGGATGGTCAGCGCGAACATCGAGGGCTGGGCGCTCTACGCCGAGCGGCTGATGGACGAGCTGGGATTCCTCGTCGACCCCGGCGAGCGCATGGGCTACCTGGACGCGCAGATGATGCGGATCGTCCGGGTGATCATCGACATCGGCATGCACCTGGAGCTCGAGTACGAGGGCGCCCCGTGGACGCCCGAACGGGCCCGGGAGTTCTTCGGCGCCCACTGCGGACGAGACGCCGCCTTCCTGGACTCCGAGCTGCTGCGCTACCTCGGCGGGCCCGGCCAGGCGATCAGCTACAAGCTCGGCGAGCGGGCCTGGCTCGCGGGTCGGGCGGCGGCCTCCCGCAAGCCGGGGTTCGACCTGAAGGCCTGGCACATGGCCGCCCTGTCCCAGGGCTCGCTGGGGCTGGACGACCTGGAGGCCGAGCTGGCCGCGCTCTAGTGCGCCCTACGCGTCGAGGACCGACGCGTTCGGCACCACCGGCGGCTGCGTCGACCAGGGGAAGTTGATCCAGAGCGGGGTGCGGCGCCACACGTACTCGCACTGCACCTCGCTCTGCGGCTTCTCGTAGACCACCGCGCAGCGGACGTCCGCGACGTGCTCGCCGCAGAAGTCCCGGACGAGCTTCAGCGTGGCGCCGGTGTCGGCGACGTCGTCGGCGACGAGGACCTTCTGCCCCGACAGGTCGATGACGTTCGGCACCGGCGGCAGCATGACCGGCAACGCCAGCCGCTCGCCGACGCCCGTGTAGAACTCGACGTTCATCACGTGCAGGTTCTTCACGTCGAGGGCGTAGCCCAGCGCGCCCGCCACGAACAGCCCGCCGCGGGCGATGGACAGGATGATGTCCGGGCGGTAACCGCTGTCGGCGACCTCCTGGGCCAGCTCGCGGGCCGCGAGTCCGAACAGCTCCCAGGTCAGGACCTCGCGCTCGTCCGGGTCCGTCACACGCGCGCCTTCGGACGCAGCCACGACGTGCGGTGCTCCAGGCCCCAGCGGGCGACGTTCACGAACGCCTCCGCCATCACCGAGGCGTCCATCTTGGAGGAGCCCTTCTCCCGTTCGGTGAAGGTGATCGGCACCTCCCGGATGCGGAACCCCGCCTGCAGCGCCCGCCAGGCCAGGTCGATCTGGAAGCAGTAGCCCTGCGAGATCACCGAGTCCAGGTCCAGCTCCTCCAGGACCTCGCGGCGGTACACGCGGTACCCGGCGGTGATGTCCTGCACCGGCGCGCCCAGGGCGAGCTTGGCGTAGAGGTTCGCGCCGCGGGAGAGCCACTGGCGGTGCAGCGGCCAGTTCACGACCTGCCCGCCGGGCACGTACCGGGACCCGATCACGAGGTCGGCGCCGCCCGCCCCGTCGTCGCCCTCGTCGTCCAGCGCGGCGAGCAGGGCCGGCAGGTCCTCGGGGGCGTGCGAGCCGTCCGCGTCCATCTCCACGACCACCTGGTGCTCGCCGGAGAGGGCGTGCCGGAAGCCCGCGAGGTAGGCGGCGCCGAGACCGTTCTTGCCCTCGCGGTGCAGCACCCGCACCCGCGGGTCGGCCGCCGCCATCTCCTCGGCGAGCTCGCCCGTGCCGTCCGGGCTGGCGTCGTCGACGACGAGGATGTCCGCGGCGGGGACCGCCGCGTTGAGCCGCGCGACGACGCGCCCCAGGTTCTCCCGCTCCTCGTACGTCGGGATGACCACCAGGACCGGTCCCGGAGGCTCAGCCATCGATGTCCTCTCCTGTCCCCGCCGGGTGCGACCCCGCGCGACCGCGACGCCGACCGACGACCGCGGCGGCGATCGCCGCGACCCCCACTGCGGTCAGCACCCACTCGGGGCCGGACCGCAACCGAGTGGCCAGCGTAGTCGTGTCCCGCAGCGTCTCGACACCGACCAGGGTCCCGGGCACGAACTGTCCGGTTCGTCCGGTCACTGTGCCCTGAGTGTCGATGAGCGCCGAGACGCCGGACGTCGTGGCGACGACCGTGGGCCGGTCGTGCTCGACGGCCCGCACCCGGGACATGGCGAGCTGCTGGTAGGTCATCTCGGACAGGCCGAACGTGGCGTTGTTGCTGGGTACGGCCAGCAGGGTGGCGCCGGCGTCGACGCTGTCGGCGACGAGGTCGTCGAACGCGACCTCCCAGCAGATCGTGATGCCGATCTCGGCGCCGCCCGCCTGCAGCACCCCGGGCCCGGGGCCGGGCACGAAGTTGCCCGCCCGGTCCACGTAGGACGAGAACAGCCGGAAGAAGGACCGCCACGGCATGTACTCGCCGAAGGGTTGGATGCGGCGCTTGTCGTTGCGGGCCACCGGACCCTGCACGGGGTCCCAGACGAGGACCGAGTTGCTCGTGGTGCGGTCGCTGTTGACCAGCACCGTGCCCACCAGGATCGGGGCGCGCACCGCCGCCGCGGCCTGGGAGATCTCCGCCGCGGCGTCCGGGTTGCGGAACGGGTCGATGTCCGAGGAGTTCTCCGGCCAGAGCACGACGTCGGGTTGCGGCTGCCTGCCCGCCGCGACGTCCGCGGCGAGCTGCTCGGTGACCCGGACGTGGTTGTCCAGCACGGCGCGGCGCTGGGCGTTGAAGTCCAGGCCCAGTCGCGGCACGTTGCCCTGGATCGCCGCGACGGTGAGCTGTCGGTCCGGTGCGTTGACGGTGACCGGGACCAGCGCGGCGAGCGGACCCGCGACCAGCGCCAGGACGAGCAGCACGGCGGGCACGGCGGCGCCCCCGATCTCGCGGCGGACCAGCCGTCGGGCCAGCTCGCCCAGGGCGAGCCCGGCCAGCACGGTCACGAACGACAGGAACGGCACGCCGCCCACCGAGGCCGCCGGGAGGAACAGGCCCTCCGCCTGCCCGAACCCCACCCGCCCCCACGGCAGCCCGCCGAAGGGCACCCGGCTGCGGACGGCCTCCATGCCGACCCACACCGCGGCGCCCCACAGCGGCGCGGCGGGCAGGCGGGCGGTCACGGCCATCCCGGCACCCGCGAGCCCGAAGAACAACGCCTCGAACAGACACAGCGCCAGCCACGGCAGCGCCCCGACGAACCCGCCCGTCCAGGACAGGAGGGGAACGAGGAACCCGAGGGCGAACACCCAGCCGAGCAGGAACCCGCGGCGGGCGCGGACGCCGCGCAGGGTGGGCCCGAGGACCGCGAAGACCAGTGGGGCGAGCCACCACAGGTCGCGGGGCGGGAAGCTCACGTAGAGGAGCACGCCCGCCGCGGCGGCGAGCAGCAGCCGCCCGCCGAGCCGGGCGACCCGGGTCCGGGCGGGCGGCGGCGTGGGATCGAGGGCGGGGGCGGCCACGAGAGTGAGCCTAAGCCGTTTCGGCGACGTCGCGATCGATGGGCGTCGTGATCCGGGTCGTGGTCGGCGAGGCGCCGTCCCGGCCTCGGACCGAGCGCACTCGGCCGGGGGCGGCGACGCCGCCGGGCACGAGCCGGGCGCGGAGACCGCGATCAGGGGACTTCGTCGAGGCGGCCTACGGGCTCCAGCCCGGGTCGCGGCCGCTGCGGGCGACGAGGCCGGGCAACCCGCCCGCCCCGACCCCCGTCCCGGTGGCGGGCTGGAAGGCCTCGGCGGCGAACACCTCGCCGCGCAGCAGCGCCAGCCCGCGCTCGGCCTCGGCCAGGACCAGGTCGTCCACGGCGAACGGGGCGCCGAGCGCGGTCGCGAGGTCCCAGCCGTGCAGCACGGTCTCGGCGACCAGCTCGGTCACGAGCACCGGGACCGGGGTGCGCCCGCGGTAGGGGAGCTCGGCCTCCTCGGGAGCGGTGTCGAAGGCGTCCAGCAGGAGTCGCGACGAGACGCGGAGGTCCGCGACCGGGTCCAGCAGGACGTGCGTGGGATCGCCCGGTGCCGCCGTCCCGGTCAGGCAGGCGGCGAAGACGTGGTGCCAGCCGACGACGTGGGTCAGCAGGCCTCGGACGTCGAACTCCGCACACGGGGTCGGCCGGTCGAGATCGGCCGGACCGACGGGGACCCCGCCCAACGCGGACAGGGCCGTGGCCAGCGCGGTGACGGTCACGGTCAGAGCAGGTCCAGGACGCCCGGGGCGTCGGCGCCGCCCGTGCGGCGGAACCACTCCCGGCCGTACGCCGCGGCGAAGTCCTGCTCGGGGAGCGCCGCCGGGTCGACCTGGCTCGCGTGGGCCAGGATCGCGGCGCGCTTGACGGTGAGGTGGCGGGCGTCGCCGGTGACCGTCAGGGCGATCTCGTCCGAGGCCCTCCCGAACTCGACGGCGGCGGCGCGGGCCGCGCCGTGGACGAGGTGGCCGCCCTCGGCGAGACCGGTGCGATCCACCGTCGCGAGGTAGGCCTGCGCCCCGGTGAGCTCGGCGGCGATGGTGCCCACGACGCCCGCCATCCGATGGTCCGGGTGGCCGTAGACGCCCTGCTCGTCGTCGGCGAGCAGGGTGCCCGCGCCCTCCTCGTCGACGACCTCCGCCACCCGGGTGGCCAGCGACAGCGGCTCGGCGCCCGCCAGGGCCCGGGCGTGGCTGTTGTCGGGGCCGCCCGGCAGCCCCGAGTCCCGCCGGTTCAGCAGGACCAGCCGCGACACGCCGAGGAGCTCGGCGGAGCGCTCCAGCTCGCGCAGCCGCCTGCGCCGCACGGTCTCGCCGTCCGACAGCGGGATCCGGGAGCCGCCGAGCTCGCCGCCGGTGGCCATCACCAGCACGGTGCGGGCGCCCGCGTCGGCCAGCCTGCGCAACGTGATGCCGGTGAAGATCGCCTCGTCGTCCGGGTGCGGGTGCAGCGCGACCACGGTCTGTCCGCGCAGGTCGGGCTCGGTCCGAAGTGGAGCGTGAGCGGGAACGGACGGGAAAGGCGCGGTGACGGCCATGAGCTCGCAGACTGTGCGGTGCCGTGCGGGGACGGCGGGATGGACGGGGTGGTCAGCGGGAGAAGCGACAACACCCCGGACAGCAGCGGCCCGCGAGGGGGCGGCGGCTCGTCCGGTCCATCACGGCGGACAGCATGCCACAGGTGCGGGCGGGGCGGACGGCCGCCCCGCCGAGGTCACTCGGACGCGTTCAGTAGTCCGCCTTGGGCATGATGATCCACAGCACGATGTAGATCACGAACTGCGGACCCGGCAGCAGGCACGACAGCAGGAACAGCAGCCGCACCAGGAACGGCGACAGGCCGAAGCGGCGGGCCAGTCCGGCGCAGACACCGGCGATCACGGTGCCGTTGCGGGGGCGGGTGAGCGTCGAGGCCATCAGGGTCAGTCTCCTTCGTCGGCGGGCGGCGGGTCTCGCCGCCACACGTCCACCCTGCCCGTGATCTCGGGCCGGGACATCCGGAGAACGTCCCCATCCGGGTCAGGGTTCCCCCTGAGCGCGCCGGCAAGCCCGCTCACCAGGTGTGGGCGAACGCGCCGCTCGCTCGACCGGGCCGCGACACCCACGCCGCGAGATTCGACCGCGCAGCCCTGTCGCCGACGGGGTGGCCGCTGCTTGACTTCGCGCATGCCGCAACGGCACTGGTGGCACCTCGCGGACCCGCGCCACGGTTCCCTCCCCCTCCTCCTGCTGCTGCTCACGCTGGTCACCGGCGTGATCGACGCGGTCAGCCTGCTCGCGCTCGGCCGGGTGTTCGTCGCGAACATGACCGGCAACGTGGTGATCATGGGCTTCGCGGTCGCGGGCGTGCCGGAGTTCTCGCTGCTCACCTCGTGTGTCGCACTCGCGGCCTTCCTCATCGGCGCGGCGGCGGCCGGAACGCTGGTCGAGCGCCTCCCGTCCCGCGGGGAGCTCCTACGGCTCGCCATCGGCGCCGAGATCGTGCTGCTCGCCCTCTGCCTGGCGATCGTGCTGGTGTGGCCGCCCGGCCCCGGCGCGAGCGTGCGAGCCTCGACGGTGAGCGCCGCGGCGGTCGCGGCCCTGGCCATGGGTCTGCAGAACGCCGTGGCCCGCCGCATCGCGGTACCCGACCTCAACACCAGCGTGATCTCGATGAGCATGGTCGGGCTCGCCGCCGACTACCGGCACCTGCGTCGCCAGACGGTGTACCGCCGGGCCGCGGCGGTGCTGTCGTTGCTGGTCGGGGCGACGGTCGGCGCGCTCATCGTGCGGACCGCAGGCCCCGCCCCGGCGCTCGCACTGATCCTCGCCCTGCTCGCCGTCGCAGGCGTCACCGCCCACGTGCTCCTGCGCCGCGGCCCGGACTGGGAGGGCTGACGGCCCTAGCAGGCGCCCCCGACGGTTCCGCCGCCCCGGTCTCGTTCATCCCCAGGTCAGCTCCACACGGTGGCAGTCCGTAGGCCGTCCGGCGCAGCGCCGGCGCCTCCGTCTCGGTGAGCGGGCCGGTCTGTCCCCAGCCTGCGAGTCCGGGCCTGTCGGCCGCGGGTCGGCCTGCCTAGCGTCCGCCGCGTGAACCTCTCGCTCCCCCGCCTCGTGCGGATCCCGCTCCTGTTCGTCGGCGCCGCAGCGCTCACCGTCGTCGCGGTCGGTGCGGTGCTCGCCGCCCCACCCCTCACGGGGCGCGCGCAGGCCGCCGTACCACCGGACGATCCACGACCACCCGTCGTGGTCGCCCTGGGCGACAGCGCCGCGTCCGGCGAGGGCGCCGGTGACTACGAACCCGGGACCCGCGGCGAGGGCGGCAACCACTGTCACCGCTCCCCCGCCGCCTACGTGCACCGGACCACGCTGGCCGGCCGCGGGGTGAACCTCGCCTGCTCCGGCGCGGACACCGCGCAGGTGGGAGCCGGTGGCGGCGTCCGGTACACCGAGCGCTCGCAGACCGCCCGGTTGACCGACGTCGCCCGGCGGGACCGGGTGGTGGCGGTGACGGTCCAGGTCGGGGCGAACGACGAACCCGACCTGTCCGGCACGGCGGTCGCCTGCATCCGGGCATTCGTGCACCCGCTCGAGCCGGGGTGCCGCACCTCGGTGGGGCCGACGTGGGCGGCGCGGCTGGCGGCGGTGGGCCCGCGGATCGAGGGGGTGGTGCGAGACGTCCGGGCGGCGATGGCGGCGGCCGGCTACGCGGACCCGGACTACGCCCTCGTGCTGCTCTCCTACGCCGCCCCGGGCAGCGAGGCGATGCCCGCCTGGCACGGCGTGCAGGGCTGCCCCTACTCGCGCCCGGACGCGCGGTGGGCGCGCACCGAGGCCTTCCCCGCGCTCGCCGCCACGATCGGTGCCGCCGCCGCGCACACCGGAGCCCGCTTCCTCGACCTCACCCGCGTCGCCGAGGGCCGCGAGGCGTGCACCGGCGCGCTGCGGGACGAGTGGCAGCGCAGGCTGTCCGTCGACCCGGCGGCGCTGGTCGCCGGCACGCTCGGTGCCGCGGGCATGCGGCTGTTCCAGGAGTCCTTCCACCCGACCGCGGCGGCCCACACCGCCATCGCGGGTTGCCTGTCGGAGTTCGTGCGGGCGGGCGGGTCCCGGGCGGCCTGCGTGCCCGCCCGGGACGGTCGGGTCCACCCGGAGGTGGCGGCGTGAGCCGGTTACAGCACCACGAGGTCACGGGGCCCGTTGTTCAGGCGCTCCACACCGGACTCGGTCACCACGACGATGTCCTCGATCCGGGCACCCCAGGCGCCGTCGGTGTAGATGCCCGGCTCCACCGAGAACGCCATCCCCGGCTCGAGGGTGAGCGCGTTGCCGCCGACGATGTAGGGCTCCTCGTGCACGTCCAGCCCGATGCCGTGCCCGGTGCGGTGCACGAAGCGCGACCCGTGGCCCGCCTCCGTGATCGGCTCGCGCGCCGCGTCGTCGACGCTCTGTGCCGACACACCCGGGCGCACCGACTGCACCGAGCGCTCCTGCGCCTCCTGCAGCACCGCGTAGGTCGCGGCGATCTCCGCGCTCGGCTCACCGCCGACCGCGTAGGTCCGTGTGCAGTCGGAGTGGTAACCGCTGGGCAGCGGCCCGCCGATGTCGATGACCACGATGTCCCCGGGCTCGATCACCCGGTCGGACACGTCGTGGTGCGGGCTGGCGCCGTTCGGCCCCGAGCCCACGATCACGAACGCGGCCGCGGTGTGGCCCTCGGCCACGATCGCGGCCGCGATGTCCGCCCCGACCTGCGCCTCGGTGCGCCCCGGCTTGAGCAGCTCGGCCATCCGGGCGTGCACTCGGTCGATGGCCGCGCCCGCCGCGCGCAGCTCGGCGATCTCGGCCGCGTCCTTGCGCATGCGCAGCTCCCGGACCACCGGCCCGGCGAGGGACTGCGGCACGTCCGGGAACGCGTCCCGCAGGCCGAACACGTGGTGGGCGGGCATGCCGTCCGCCACGGCCATCCGGGTCGGGCCGCCCGCGAGGTCGCTGACCAGCAGGTAGGGGTCCTCGCCGTCGGTCCAGGTGAGGATCTCGATCCCCAGCGCCTCCAGCGTGGCGGTGTCGAAGCCGGGCGCCTCCAGGCGCGGGACCACGAGCGCCGGCGGGGCGCGGTGCCCCGCCGCGGGCAGGACGAGGCAGGTCAGCCGCTCGTGGGACTCCCCGGAGTGGTCGACCAGGTAGCGCAGGTCGGTGCCCGGTGTGATCAGCAGGACGTCCTGGCCCTGCTCGGCGGCCACCTCACCGGCCCGGCGCAGCCGGTCGGCGAGCAGCTCGGTGGGGACGGCATGGCTCATGCGTGCAGCCTAGTGCGGTGGCCACGAGCGATCACCGGTCCTCGCGGGCCCGGGCGACCCCTCGCGGCGTTGCCCCCGCACCCCACGACAGGCGGCGCGGGGGCGTCCTGCGAGGAACCACCCGGATCCCGCGATCACCCGGCGAACGTTCGTGGGCGCCGGACGCCGGGCCGTGGCCGCGCACCCTCCCGGTCGGCCGGGCCTGGCATGCTCATCCCCCGTGACGGCTCCCGAGACGGCCCAGTCCCCGAAAGCGCTGCCCGGATCGCTCATGCTGCTCGACGCGGCCAGCATGTACTTCCGCGCCTACTACGGGGTGCCGGAGTCGATCACCGCGCCGGACGGGACCCCGGTCAACGCGGTGCGCGGCTTCACCGACATGATCTCGCGGCTCGTCGCCGAGCACCGCCCCGCGCGGCTCGTGGCCTGCCTGGACCTCGACTGGCGGCCGGCGTTCCGGGTGGAGGCGCTGCCCTCCTACAAGGCACACCGCATCGAGGGCGCGGGCGGAACGGGTCCCGCGACGGCCCCGGCCGGGGTTCCGGAGGAGGTGCCGGACACGCTGGCCCCGCAGGTCCCGATCATCCTCGAGGTGCTCGCGGCGGCGGGCATCGCGACCGGCGGCGCCGAGGGCTGCGAGGCGGACGACGTGATCGGCACGCTCGCCCACCGGGAGGGCACGGACCCGGTGCTCGGGGTGTCCGGGGACCGGGACCTGATGCAGATCGTGCGCGAGGAACCCGTCCCGGTGCGGCTGCTGTACGTGGGCCGCGGCCTGGCGAAGGCCGAGCTGCTGGGGCCCGCGGAGGTGGCCGAGAAGTACGGCGTCCCCCGCGACCGCGCGGGCGAGGCGTACGCGGAGATGGCCATGCTGCGCGGGGACCCCTCGGACGGTCTGCCGGGCGTACCCGGGGTCGGGGCCAAGACGGCGGCGACCCTGGTGGGCCGGTTCGGGTCATGGGCCGAGCTGCTCGCGGCCGTCCAGGACCCGTCGGACACCCGGATGGACGCCTCGGCGCGCCAGAAACTGGCCAAGGCGTCGGAGTACCTGTCCGTGGTGGAGCCGGTCGTCCGCGTGCGCCAGGACGCGACCGTGGATCTCTCGCGGCCCGACATCCTGCCGTCCGCACCCGCCGACCCGGCGGCGCTGGACGCGCTCGCCGAGCGCTGGGGGTTGGGCGGGTCGGTGGAGCGGCTCGTCAAGGCGCTGGCGGGGTAGGCCCGGGGGCTCAGAAGAACGTGCCGCACCACGGGACGGTCGAGGCGGCGAACAGCGCGTCGGCCCGGGCCACGGCAGTGGGGTCGTGCGCGGTCCACCAGCCCGCGGCCGCCAGCTCGGACGGGGTCCGGTCGCCGAGGTAGGCCATGGCGAGCCCCGCGACGTCGCATTCCAGCTCCGCGGAGCCCTCCGGGTCCACGACCCCCTTCTCCCCCACGACGTGGACCGTGTCGTTGGCGGGCAGCAGGCGGTCGTGGACGCGGATCCGCACCGGTTCGGCGTCGCCCCAGGAGCGGGCCGCCAGGGCGGCCGCCACGTCGACCAGGCGCAGCCAGGTCTCGTCGCCGACCCCGGTCACCGCACATGCCCGGGGGTCCTCGAGCAGCAGCTCGACCGGCTCGGTGAGCGGCCGCAGGTGCGCGGTCACGCTCTCGGCGAGATCGACCCCGAGCAGGAAGCGCCAGAGCCCGGTGAGTGCGGCCGGGTTCGCGGCCTGCAGGTCTCCGACGCGGAGCGCGTTCGCCCCGAACGCGTCCCCCTTGTTCTCGACGCTCCACACGACGTAGCCGTCGTCGCCGTCGAGGCCACGGTGGACGGCGTACCCGCTCGCCGTGGTCGTCGACGCGGAGCGGTGGAGCATCAGCTCCCACCAGCCCGCGGCGCGCGTCATCGCGCCCGGTCCGGCGGAGGCGGCGTGGATGCGTTCGTAGAGGGCGGGCAGGTCGGCCCGCGCCTCCTCCGCGGTGATCATCCGGACGGCACCGGACCGGGGCGCCCCCGCACGGAGCGCGGCGTGCGACCGCACCTCCACGTCGCGGCCCCGGGTGGCCACGCCGTAGCCGAAACGCCCGTAGATCCGGGCCTCGCTGGCGCGCAGGGACGCGACGACCTCTCCGCGACGGGCGACGTCCTCGAGCTGCGCCCGCATCAGGGAGCTGAGGATCCCGCGGCGGGTGTGGTCGGCGCGCACGCCGACCCGGGTCACCGCCGCCATCGGTACCGACGCGCCGCCGGGCACCGTCAGCCGGGTCGGGAAGCTCATCGCGGTCCCGGCGAGGACGGGCGTGCCGTCTGCGGCCGGGTCGCCGTCCACGCCGAGCGTGCGGCCGTCGACGTACAGGGCGGACGAGCGCGCCCAGCGTTCGTCGTCGGCGGGCGCCGCGTGCAGGGCCTGCCCGAAGAGGGTGTGGGCGGTGCGGTACTCGTCGGGCCGGAGGATGCGGACGTGCGGGCTCACGGGGCGATCCTCGCCCGGCGGCCGCACCCTGTCATCCCGATTCCGTCCCGCACGCCCTGCTCGCCCGCCGTGCCTGCCCGCCGTGCCTGCCCGCCGTGCCTGCCCGCCGTGCCTGCCCGTCGTGCCTGCCCGTCGTGGCCGGCCGTCGTGCCCGGGCGTCCGTGTCAGGTCGCCGTGTCAGATCGCCGTGTCAGATCGCCGTGCCGGGCTGTCAGACCCGGCCGACCTGGTAGGTGCCCTGGTCGTCGAGCACGGTGACGGGCACGGTGACGTTCTCGCCGTCGACCGTCGCGGCGCAGGTGAAGCTCGACCCGGCCGTGACCCGCTGGCCGTCGGGGCAGGTCAGCGCGGTGACCTCGAGGCCGTAGTCCTGGGTGAGGACCTGCGTGACCCCGGTCTGGAGGGCCTGTCGGTCGAACTCCTCGGTCACGAAGAAGCCGGGCCGCCAGAACCCGAGGACGAGGACCGCCGCCACGACCAGCACCCCGACGATCGCGCCGATGAGCAGCGGGAGCCTGCGCCCGCCGCGCCGACCGCCCTCCTCCGAGGGGCGGCTGCGACCGCGCGGCGCGGTCGCGCTCAGCGCCGCGGTGGCTGCGGCGGCGGACTCGGGTGAACCGTCACGCGGGTCCCCACCGCCCGGCCGCTGCGGGTCCCACCCGCCGGCCGGGCTCGCACCCCCCGGCTGCCCCGGCTGCTGCGCCCGGCCGCCCCGCGGGTCCCGGCCGTCGGGCACAGCGCCCTGCGCGCCGGTCTGCGGGTCCCAGCCGGCCGGTCCGGCATTCTGACCGCCGCCCTGGCCGCCCTGGCCGGTCTCCGGGCTCCAGCCGGCAGGGGTGGCCCCGGCGCGGCCCGTCTCGGGGTTCCAGCCGACCTGGCCGCCCGCCCCGCTCCCGGTGTCACCGGTCCACGCGCTCGGGGCGATCTCCTGGTCCCACCCGCTCGCGGAGCCCCGCCGGTCCCAGTCCGACGCCCCGCCCGCGGCCCACCCGGCGGCGCCGTCGTCCGCCCACGCGGGGGCGGACGCACCAGCCCCGCCGGCACCCGGGGCCGAGCCCGAGGGCGGGGTGTCCCAGCCGTACCGGGACGACTCCGCGCCTGCCGGGTCCGCCTGCGGCTCCACCGCCGGGGTGCCGAAGGCGGGCGTCGGCGGGTCCGCGGTGGGATCGGAGGGGCCCACGGCCCCCCAGCCGCCCGCGGGCGGGCGGCCCCAGTCCCTGTCGCCGCCGTGCGGGTCCTGTGGGGTGCTCATCGGAGCCTTCCTGTCGCGTGCGGAGCCGGCGCCGCCTGCGGCGGCATCGGCCGTCGATCCAAGCACACCACCGCCCGCCGCGGGGGCCGGTCGTCCGCGAGCGAGCCCCGGCTCACGTCGCCGTGGACCCGCCGCACCCGTCCACTCACCCTCGGTCACCGAGCCCGCTGCGGGCGCCGACTCGGGGCACCGCCGCCCGACAGACGGAAGACTCCCGCGCAGCGCCGCCGGACAGACCGCACAGCCGCGCAGCGCCACCCGACAGACCTCACCCTCCCGGGCACCGCCGGCGAACAGACCGCACAGCCGCGCACCCGCCGCCGGCCCGGCCGCAGGCACCGACCGGGCCGGCGGACACTCGGGCTGCCCTCCGACCGCGAGGGCGCCCGCTCAGCCCACCCCCGCCGCCACGACTCCGCGGCGGACCGCGCCGGCGGCCTGGGCCGCGGTGCGGCCGACCGGGGTGCCCCGGCCCACCGAGGCGATCTGTTCGAGCAGGTCGAGGACCATGCGGGCCCAGCGGACGAAGTCGCCCGCGGAGAGCTCCTGACCGTTGCGGTCCGCGGCCTCGAGCACCTGCGCGAGGCTCTCCCCGCGGGCCCAGCGGTGGATCGGCCAGGCGAACCCGAGGTCGGGCTCGCGGGTCCGGTCGATCTTGTGCCGGCGCTCGTCCTCGACGAGGCCGGACCAGAGCCGGACGGTCTCGCCGAGCGCCTCGGTCACCGCGCCCGCCGGGACCCGCGGCACCGGCGCGTTGTCGCGGCGCGACTCGTAGACCAGCGCGGAGGCCACGGCGGCCAGCTCCTCGGGGGTCAGCGCGTCCCAGAGACCGTGGCGCAGGCACTCCGCGGCCAACAGGTCCGACTCGCCCCACAGCCGCGACAGGCGCTTGCCGTGCTCGGTGACCTCCGCGCCGTCCGGGCCCGCCAGGTACCCGCGTTCGCCGAGCAGCGCCCGGATCCGGTCGAAGCCGCGGGCCAGCGAGTGCGTGGTCGCCCGCACCTTCTCGCGGAGCTGGGCGGTGTCGCGCTCGAGCCGCGCGTACCGCTCGCCCCAGCGGGCGTGGGCCTCGCGGTCGTCACAGCCGTGGCAGGGGTGGTTGCGCAGGGCGCGACGCAGGGCCAGGAGCTCGGCGTCGTCCCCCGCTCCCCCGCGGTCCCGCTTGCGGGGCGGCGCCGGCGCGACGATCCCGGTGTTCCGCAGCGACGAGGCGAGATCGCGCCGCACCCGCGGCGTGCGGTGGTCGACCCGCTTCGGCAGGCGCATCCGGCCCAGCACCTTCACCGCGGCCGGGAAGTCCGCCGCGGACAGCCGACCCGCCCACCGCTCCTCGGTGAGGACCAGGGGCCGCGGGTCGTCCGCGTGCCCCGGGGGCTCCAGGACGACGGCGAGCCCGGCACGCTTGCCCCCGGGCACGGCGATCACGTCCCCGGGCCGCAGCTCCAGCAGCGACTCCGTGACCTCCTGCCGCCGCTCCGCCGAGCCCAGCCTGCGCAGCGACCGCTCCCGGTCCGAGACCTGCCGGCGCAGCCGGGCGTACTCGGAGAAGTCCCCGAGGTGGCACTCCATCGCCTCGGCGTACCCGGCCAGCGCCTCGGTGTTCTTCTCGATCCGCCGGGCCAGCCCGACGACCGACCGGTCCGCCTGGAACTGCCCGAAGGACTGTTCGAGCAGCTCTCGGCCCCGCTCGATGCCGAGCCGCTCGACCAGGTTGATCGTCATGTTGTAGTCGGCGCGGAAGGAGCTGCGCAGCGGGTACGTCCGGGTCGACGCCAGCCCGGCGACGTGCTCGGGGTCCACCCCGGGCGCCCAGACGACGACGGCGTGCCCCTCGACGTCGATCCCTCGCCGCCCGGCGCGCCCGGTCAGCTGCGTGTACTCGCCCGGGGTGAGGTCGACGTGCGCCTCGCCGTTGTACTTGACCAGCTTCTCCAGCACGACCGTGCGGGCGGGCATGTTGATCCCGAGCGCGAGCGTCTCGGTCGCGAAGACGCAGCGGACCAGCCCGCGGACGAACAGCTCCTCGACGGTCTCCTTGAACGCGGGGAGCATGCCGGCGTGGTGCGCCGCGATCCCGCGTTCCAGGGCCTCGCGCCACTCCCAGTACCGCAGCACGCCGAGGTCTGCCTGGGGCAGGTCGCCGGTGTGCTTCTCGACGATCCGGCGGATCTCGCCGACGTCCGCCTCGCTGGTCAGCCGCAGGCCCGCGCGCACGCACTGCCCGACGGCGGCGTCGCACCCCGCGCGAGAGAAGACGAAGGTGATCGCGGGCAGCAGCCCGGCCCGGTCCAGCCGGTCGATCACGGTGACCCGGGACGGCGGACGCATGCCGCCCCGCCCGCGCGGGGCGCCGCGACCGCGGCCGCGCCCCGAGGTCCACGATGCCATCTGGTCCTGCCGGGACAGCTCCCGCGTCTGGCGCAGCAGCTCGGGATCGACCTTCAGCTCACCGGCCTTCTCGGCGAACAGGTCGAACAACCGGGTGCCGACGAACATGTGCTGCCACAGCGGCACCGGGCGCACCTCGTCCACCACGACCGAGGTGTCCCCGCGGACCGCGACGAGCCAGTCGCCGAACTCCTCGGCGTTCGACACCGTGGCCGACAGGCTGACCAGGGAGACGTGCTCGGGGAGCTGGAGGATGACCTCCTCCCACACCGCGCCGCGGAAGCGGTCCGCGAGGTAGTGGACCTCGTCCATCACCAC
Organism: Pseudonocardia sp. WMMC193; assembly: GCF_021728735.1. Lineage (NCBI taxonomy): Bacteria > Bacillati > Actinomycetota > Actinomycetes > Pseudonocardiales > Pseudonocardiaceae > Pseudonocardia > Pseudonocardia sp. WMMC193. The sequence continues at coordinate 1,611,001 of NZ_JAKKDO010000003.1, forward strand.
GTAGCCGAGGTGCTCGAGGGCGCTGGACCCCGCGTAGATCATGTTGCGGAGCACCTCGGTGGTCATCACGACCACCTGCGCGTCTCCGTTCACCGACGAGTCCCCGGTGAGCAGCCCGACCGCGGACGCCCCGTACCGCTCGACGAGATCGGCGTACTTCTGGTTCGACAGCGCCTTGATGGGCGTGGTGTAGAAGCATTTCAGGCCCTGGGCGAGCGCGAGGTGCACGGCGAACTCGCCGACCACCGTCTTGCCCGCCCCGGTGGGGGCGCAGACGAGCACGCCGTGCCCGTCCTCCAAGGCCTCGCAGGCCTCGCGCTGGAATCCGTCGAGCCCGAACGGGAGCGCGCCCGCGAAGTCCGCGAGCTGCGGGCGGACGGCTCGGGCCCGGGCCGCCGCATAGGCGTCGGCCGGGGCCGGTGTGCTGCGGAGACGGAGCTCGCGGAGTCGACCGTCGGTACTGGCCACCGACCCAGGCTGTCACACCACCCCGACACTTCGCCGGGAGTGGCTACGTGACGTCGTCCATGTCGCGGGTGTGGACGGGTGCCGGCGGCGGGAGGGAGCTCGGTGCGTCGTCGATCCTGCTCGGCGTGGTGTCGATGGGGCTCGGGGCGTCCGGGTCCCAGTCGTCCCAGCCTTCGGCGGCGCGCTTCTTCGCCGCCCGCCCGTCGTGCACCCGGGCGATCTGGATGGCCAGCTCGAACAGCAGCGTCAACGCGCCGGCCAGCGCCGTCATCGAGATCGGGTCCTGGCCGGGGGTGGCCACGGCGGCGAACACGAACAGCCCGAAGATGATCCCGCGCCGCGACTTGCGCAGCCGCTCGTAGGACAGGATGCCGACCTGGTTGAGCATCACGACCAGCAGCGGGATCTCGAAGCTCACCCCGAAGATCAGCAGCAGCGCGATGACGAAGCTGAAGTAGCTCTCGCCGGTCAGCGCCGTGGTCTGGACCTCGGAGCCGATGGTGAGCAGGAACCCGAGGCCCTCGGCCACCACGAAGTAGGCCAGCACCGCGCCCGCGACGAACAGGATCGCCGCGGTGGCCACGAAGATCCGCGCGAACTTGCGCTCCTTCGCGTACAGCCCGGGCACGATGAACGCCCACAGCTGGTAGAACCAGATCGGGCAGGCCAGGATCACGCCCGCCACCGCGCCGACCTTGAGCCGCAGCATGAACTGGTCGAAGGGCCCGGTGCCGAGCAGCGTGCAGGACCCGTCCGCGGTGAACACCGCCCGCGAGGACGCGGGCAGCGAGCAGTACGGCTCCTTGAGCAGCCCGCCGAGGCTGGGCCCGCCGAAGAAGCCGACCTCGAACCAGATGTAGCCGATGATCGTGGTGAGGGCGATCGCGATCAGCGAGACGCCCAGGCGGTTGCGCAGCTCGTAGAGGTGCTCGACGAGCGTCATCGTGCCGTCGGGGTTCTTCTTCCGACGACCGGGGAGCTTCACCACGACCCGAGGCTACTGACGCGGCTCGGGCTGCTCGACCTTCGCGGTCGGCGTCTCCTGGGCCTGGACGGGCGGCAGCGGCGCGGGCGGGGCCTGCGCGGCGGGCTTCTCCTCCTCGCCGTCCTTCTTCATGCCCTTCATCTCGCCCTTGAAGATCCGGGCGGACTGGCCGACGGAGCGGGCCATGTCGGGCAGCTTCTTGGCACCGAACAGCAGGAGCACCACGACCACGAGGATCACGATCTCCCACCCACCGAGACTCGGCATGGGCGGTCCTTCCGTCGAGAGCGATTCGCCGCCGATACTACGCGGCTCGACGGCGCGCCTTCAGCGCCGTCGCCTGCTGTGACAACGGCCGCAAGGCCGCCGAGGTGCGGGTGCGTCCCCGTTCGAGGGTGTGGGTCAGCCGCCGGACGTGGGAGAAGACGACCACGGCCAGGCCGAGCAGCAACACGACCGCCAGCGCGACCAGCAGGATCGGCACCCAGTAGAAACCCATCAGTCCTCCATCTTTAACGCCAGCGCCGCCCGCGCCCGCTCCGCCACGGCCGCCGCGAGCTCGGGCGGCTCGACCACCCGCGCCGCTCCGCCGAGCCCCAGCACGAGGCGGACCAGCCACGCCGGGTCGGCGTAGCGGAGCAGGACCCGCGCCCCGCCGGAGTCGTCCGGGTGCTCGACGACCTCGTCCACCGGGTAGTACTCCGCGATCCACCGCGCCTCGCGGGTGACCTCCAGGACCGCCGAGCGGTGCTCCTCGCTCGGCGCGAACAGCCCGGCCGAGACGTCGGTGGGCTCGGCGTCCGACGGCGGCGCCGAGGGCTCGTCGAGCTCGGTCACCTCCTCGACGCGGTCCAACCGGAACAGCCGCACGCCCTCCCGCTCGCGACACCACGCCTCGAGGTAGCCGTGCCCCTCGACGAGCAGCAGCCGCATCGGGTCGACGGTGCGCCGGGACACCGCGTCCCGCCCCGCGGTGTAGTACAGGATCTGCAGCGCCCGGCCGTGGTCGAGCGCGCCGCGCACCGCCTTGGCGGTGGCCTCCTCCTCGCGGCTGAGGTCGACCGCCACGGCAGCGACGCCGGCGTCCCCCACCGCCTGCTCGATCTTCGCGGTGGCCCGCTGCACGGCCGCGGTGTCGACGACGCCCGGCTGTTCCCCCAGCGTCCGCAGGGCCACGAGCAGGGCGGTCGCCTCCGCGGTGGTCAGCCGCAGTGGGCGGCGCATGCCCGCGTCCTCGGTGACGGTCACGGTGTCCCCGGAGAAGGACAGGTCGACGAGGTCGCCGGGGCCGTAGCCGGGCAGGCCGCACATCCAGAGCAGCTCGAGGTCGCGGCGCAGCTGCCGCGGGGTGATCCCGAAGTCCGCCGCCGCCTCCTCGACGAGCACGCCGGGCCGGGCCAGCAGGTACGGGACCAGCGACAGCAGCCGCGGCAGCCGGTCGGTCACCGCGCTCACGAGTGCGCCGCCAGCGCGCCCGCCCACAGCCCGCGCACGTGCTCGACCAGCGACGGGGGCGAGAGCACCACGACGTCCGGCCCCGCCCCGGCCAGCCACCGCGCCACGGTGCGCTCGCTGCGCAGCTCGATCTCCAGCACGTCTCCCCCGGCGCGGGACTCGACGACCGTGCCCAGCCTGCGCAGCCCGTGGGCCTGCCCCTCGGGCACCCAGACCCGGGCGGTGCCGGTGACCGGGCCGTAGTCGAAGTTCCGCCGGACCGACGCCATCAGGTCCGTGCCCGGCGGGACGGTGACCTCGCCGGGGCGGCCCACCGTGGTGATCGGCTCGAGGATGCGGGAGAGCCGGAAGGAGCGGACGTCCGCGCGGTCGCGGTCGTGGCCCACGAGGTACCAGCGGCCGCGCCAGGACACCACGCCCCACGGCTCGACGGTGCGGCGGACGACCTCGCCGGTCGGGCCGCCGCGCCGGTGGTCGAACGAGACGGCCTGCCCGGCCTGCACCGCGGCCAGCAGTGGCCCGAACACCGGCTCGGTGGCGCGGACCCGCGGCTGCACCGACCCCCGGGTCTCGTCCACCTCCACACCGGCGGCCCGCAGCTTGCGCAGCGCGCCGTGGGCGGCACCGGAGAGCTCCGGGGAGTCCCACAGCGAGCCCGCGAGGGCGACGGCGGCGGCCTCCTCGGTGTCCAGGTCGATCTCGCCGAGCTCGTAGTCGCCCCGTGCGATCCGGTAGCCCTCCACGGTGTCGAAGGCCGACTGCCTGCCGGTCTCCAGCGGCACGCCCAGCTCGCGCAGCTCGGTCTTGTCCCGCTCGAACATCCGGAAGAAGGCCTCGTCCGACGGCGCGTCCGCATAGCCGGGCACGATCCCGCGGATCCGTTCGGCGGGCAGGTACTGGCGCGTCGACAGCAGGCAGAGCACCAGGTTGACCAGGCGCTCGGCGCGGGCGGCGGACACGGGGGCAGCATACGACCAACCGTTCGAATCCCGCGGGCGCCCCGCGGAACGCGTGTCTCAGGCTGCGACACCCCGCGGCCTTGACCCGAGATCACCACGGGCGGAGCCTTGCTCTGTGACCGGGAGCACAGAGACTTACAACCCGTGGACCGTCGTCAACCTGGTGTTCCACCATCTCGCCGACGAGGGCCTGCACCCGGTGCTCGGCGAGACGGGCGATCCCAAACAGGCCGCCGCCGCGCTGCTCCAGGCCCTGGGCATCGCCCCGGCCGCGGACTACGCGGGCCCGGCGGACGACGGCGTCCAGCAGACCCTCGCCGACCTGCGCCGGAAGATGATGCCCGGCATCGAGTAGCGCCCGCCCCCCTCGACGCGAACGGCGCGTTCGCTCACCAGACGTGAGCGGACGCGCCGTTCGCCGGAACCACGGGACCGAGACCCTCAGAGGGACTGGATCAGCCGGTCCACCCGCTCGTCGACGCTGCGGAACGGGTCCTTGCACAGCACGGTGCGCTGGGCCTGGTCGTTCAGCTTCAGGTGCACCCAGTCGACGGTGAAGTCCCGGCCCGCGGCCTGGGCGGCGGCGATGAAGTCGCCGCGCAGCTTGGCCCGGGTGGTCTGCGGCGGGGTGTCCTTGGCCACCTCGATCTCGCCGTCGTCCGTGACGCGCTCGACGAGCCCCTTGCGCTGCAGCATGTCGAACAGGCCGCGGCCGCGGCGGATGTCGTGGTAGGCGAGGTCGAGCTGCGCGACGCGGGCGCTGGAGAGGTCCAGGTCGTTGCGGGCGCGGTAGCGCTCGACGAGCCGGTGCTTGATCGCCCAGTCCACCTCGCGGTCGATCAGCGAGAGGTTCTGGGACTCGACGGCGTCCAGCGTGCGGCCCCACAGCTCGACCACGCGCTCGAGGGACTTGTCCGCGCTCCCCCGCGCCTGCAGGTGCTCGACGGCGCGGGCGTGGTACTCGCGCTGGATGTCCAGGGCGCTGGCCTCGCGCCCCCCGGCGAGCCGCACGGTGCGGCGGCCGGTGAGGTCGTGGCTGATCTCGCGGATGGCCCGGATCGGGTTGTCCAGGGTGAAGTCCCGGAACTGGACGCCCGCCTCGATCATCTCCAGCACCAGGTGGGTGGCGCCGACCTTGAGCAGGGTCGTGGTCTCGGACATGTTCGAGTCGCCGACGATCACGTGCAGGCGGCGGTAGCGCTCCGCGTCCGCGTGCGGCTCGTCCCGGGTGTTGATGATCGGCCGGGAACGGGTGGTCGCCGACGAGACGCCCTCCCAGATGTGCTCGGCACGCTGGGACAGGCAGTACACGGCGCCGCGCGGGGTCTGCAGCACCTTCCCCGCGCCGCAGATCAGCTGGCGGGTGACCAGGAACGGCAGCAGGACGTCCGCGATCCGGGCGAACTCCCCCTGGCGCGCGACCAGGTAGTTCTCGTGGCAGCCGTAGGAGTTGCCCGCCGAGTCGGTGTTGTTCTTGAACAGGTAGATGTCCCCGCCGATGCCCTCGTCGACGAGCCTGCGCTCGGCGTCCACCAGCAGGTCCTCGAGGATGCGTTCCCCGGCCTTGTCGTGGGCGACCAGGCCCGCGAGGGTGTCGCACTCGGCGGTGGCGTACTCGGGGTGCGAGCCCACGTCGAGGTAGAGGCGCGCGCCGTTGCGGAGGAAGACGTTCGACGAACGACCCCACGACACGACCCGGCGGAACAGGTAGCGGGCGACCTCGTCCGGCGAGAGCCGACGCTGGCCGTGGAAGGTGCACGTGACCCCGAACTCGGTCTCGACCCCGAAGATCCGACGCTGCATGTCCCCCAGCGTAAGCGCAGGAGGCCCCATAAGGTCCCCCCTGTGACCGACTGGTTCCGGCGCGTCGCCGGGAAATCCCCCTGGAGACGACTCGGCGTGGACCGTGGCCTCACCGCCGTGTCCGCGACCGACGAGGCGATCACCGGCTGGATCGCCGCGCAGCCGCGCAACCGGCTCGACGCGGCGATCTGCAGGCTGACCCGGGCCGCGGACCACTCCGCGCTGTGGGTGGTGGTCGCCGGGATCCTCGCGGTGCGGCGGGGGGCCGGGCGCAAGGCGGCGGCGCGCGGGCTGCTCGCGATCGCGCTGTCCAGCGCCACGGCCAACGGGATCCTCAAGCCGCTGCTGCCCCGCAGGCGTCCGGCCGCGGCGGAGCTGCCCGCGTACCGGAGCATCACCGACCCGCCGACGTCGTCGTCCTTCCCGAGCGGGCACGCGGCCTCCGCGGCGGCGTTCGCGACCGCCGTGGCGCTGGAGAACCCGCGGGTGGCGCCCGCGGTGGTGCCGCTGGCCGCGGCCGTCGCCTACTCGCGGGTGCACGTGGGGGTGCACTGGGCCTCGGACGTGCTGGCCGGCGCGGCCATCGGGTCCGGGGTCGCGCTCGCCACGCAGCGCTGGTGGCCGGTCCGGACCAGCGACGAGGCCCGGGCCCGCCCGGTCGACACCGTCCCGGAGCTGCCGCAGGGCGACGGTCTGGTGATCATCGCCAACCCGTTCTCGGGCCCGCCGGACTACGACGTGTCCGACGAGATCGCCGAGGCGCTGCCCGCCGCGCGGCTGCTGCGGGTCACCGAGGACTCCCGGGTGGACGACCAGCTCCGGGAGACGATCGCCGAGCTGGGCGGCTGGGTGCGGGCCGTGGGCGTCGCGGGCGGGGACGGCACGGTCGCCAGCGCGGCGAGCGTGGCCGACGAGCTGCACCTGCCGCTGGTCGTGGTCCCGGCGGGGACGCTGAACCACTTCGCCCGGGACGTCGGCGTCTACGACCTGCAGGAGGCCGTCGACGCCTCACAGGCGGGCGAGGCGGTCGCGGTGGACCTCGGCCTCGTCGAGGCACACCCCGGCTCCGGCGACGACCCCGAGAACCCGGAGGTCATCCGCACCCGGTACTTCCTCAACACCGCGAGCGTCGGCTCCTACCCGGAGCTGGTCCGGCTGCGCGAGAAGTGGCAGCCGCGGTGGGGCAAGTGGCCCGCCTTCGCCGCCGCGCTGGTCACCGTGCTGCGGCGCTCCGAGCGGGTGCGGGTCCGGTTCCACGACGAGTGGAAGGACGTCTGGTTCATCTTCGTCGGCAACGGGCCCTACCACCCGCGCGGCATGGTCCCCGCCTGGCGGCCGACCCTGGACTCCGGGCTGCTCGACGTCCGGTGGCTGCGCGCCGACGTGCGGTTCTCCCGGCTCCGGGTGGTCGCCGCCCTGATCCTGGGCGCGCTCGGACACAGCCGCGTGTACCACCAGGCCGAGGTCACCGAGCTCGACGTGGAGCTGGCCGTGCCGAGCATGCTGGCGACCGACGGCGAGGTGGTCGAGGAGGCGGGCCGCTACACCTTCCGCGTCGCGAAGGACCCGGTCCCGGTCTACCGCCGGGACGAGGAGCGCTGGACGGGCCGAGACCGCCCGTTCCAGGGCTGACCCTCGGAGCCACGACTGTCGAATCGGGGCTGCGGAACGACAGTCGTGGCTCCATGATGCGGAGGGGTCAGGCGGCCTGCTCCTCGGCGAGGATCGTGCGGACGCGCGGGGCGACCTCGCTGCCGTAGAGCTCGATGGTCTTCATCAGGTCGCGGTGCGGCAGGGTGCCCACGGCGTACTTGAGGTCGAAGCGGTCCAGCTCCAGCGTCGAGACCGTGCGCGCGATCTTGCGGGCCACCGTCTCCGGGGAGCCGAGGTGCCACGCCCCGCCGCGGACGTCCGCCACGAACCGGTCCTTGGTCAGCGGCGGCCAGCCGCGCTCCCGCCCGATCCGGTCCATCATGACCCGGGCGTGCGGCCACACGGTCTCGATCGCCTCGTCGTCGGTCTCGGCGACGAAGCCGGGCGCGTGCACGGCGATCGGCAGCTGCTCGCGGCCGAGCTCGGTGAGCGCACGGCGGTACAGGTCGGCGTACGGCGCGAAGCGGGCCGGGTCGCCGCCGATCACGGCGAGCACCAGCGGCAGGCCGTAGTTCGCCGCGCGGACCACGGACTGCGGGCTCCCGCCCACGCCCACCCACGTCTGGATGCGCCCGGACTCGGTCTTCGGGTAGACCTGCTGGTCCTTCAGGGCCGCGCGCAGGGTGCCCTCCCAGGTGACCGGGCCCTCCTCGAGCAGGTGGGTCATCAGGTCGAGCTTCTCGCTGAACAGCGTCTCGTAGTCGCCGAGGTCGTAGCCGAAGAGCGGGAAGGACTCGGTGAACGAGCCGCGGCCCAGCGTGATCTCCGCCCGGCCGTTCGAGATCGCGTCCAGGGTCGCGAAGCGCTCGAACACGCGCACCGGGTCGTCCGAGCTCAGCACCGTGACCGCGGTGCCGAGCGTGATCCGCGACGTCCGGGCCGCGATCGCCGCGAGCACGACGTCCGGCGCGGAGACCGCGTAGTCGTCCCGGTGGTGCTCACCGATGCCGAACGCGTCGATCCCCAGCGAGTCGGCGAGCACGCCCTGTTCCACCACGTCCCGGATGACCTGGGCGTACGGCGTCCGACCGCCCTCGCCGTCCCCCGTCACGTCACCGAAGGTGTCCAACCCCAGCTGCACCATGTCGCTCATGCTACCGCCAACGATTGAGTACTCAACATTATGCCCCGAAGTCTAGAGCCCGGCGTCGGCGAGACCCTTCTCGTAGAGCGCGCGGACCTCCTCGTCGTCTCGACCCTCGGCCAGCGCCCGCTGGTAGAGCGCGGCGGTGTCGAGGCCGGACCGCTCGAGGCGCGCGTTCCACTCCTCGATCTCCGCGCGCCAGTACCCGACGACGCCGTAGCCGCCGCGCGGCAGACCGAGCGAGCGCAGGTGGGTGCGGGCGGCGCGGGTCGCGGCGGCCTCACCCGCCACGTACACGTACCCGGCGCCCTCCGGCAGCGTGACCCCCTCGACGATCTCGCCCAGCCTGCTCCCGTGCGCGAGGTCCGGCGTGTGGTGCCAGACGACCTCGGCGCCCGGCAGGTCCTGCGCGTCCGCGGGGTCCGGGACCTCGACGTGCACCACGGTGCGCAGCCCCGGGCTCTCCTCGACGATCCGCCCGATCGCGGGCAGCGCCGTGACGTCGCCCGCCAGCACCTGCCACGCGACCCCCTCCGGCCTGCGGAACCAGCTGTTGCCGTGGGTGCGGCGCAACCGGTCCCCCACCCGGGCGACGGCCGCCCACTCCCCACCCGTGCCGCCGGGGTGCAGGACGATGTCGACGGTCAGGCCTGCCGCGTCGATCCGGCGGACCGTGTACCAGCGCCCGCTCCCCTCGACCGGCTCGTTGGTCGCGGGGTCCGGGAACTCCAGCACGCAGGCCTCGTCCGGGACCCCCGCGGAGGGCACGGCACCCCGCAGGTCCACACGGACCAGGCTCGGCGAGAGCCGCCGGACGGCGACGACCTCGAGGTCGACGTTCTCGGTCTGGACCGGCACGACAGTCTCCTTGGATATGAGGGCAGGCTTACCATACTGGGTGGACGGCCTAGGATTCACGCGTGATCCGACCCACGGTGGTGGACGTCGCGCGCCGGGCCGGGGTGGGCCGCTCCACCGTGTCGAACGTCCTGCGCGGCACCGGCCGGGTGTCCGAGGCGACCCGCGCGCGGGTGCTTGCCGCGGCGCACGAGCTGGAGTACGTGCCGAACGCCGCCGCGCGCAGGCTGCGGGGCGCGGCGACCGGCACGATCGGGGTGCACCTGCCGGAGAACCCGTCGGTGTCCGCGTACTACATGGAGTTCCTGTTCGGGGTGCTCGACCACGCGGTCCGCCACGACCGTGACGTCACCGTCCTGACCGGGACCCGACGGCCGCGCGTCGACGGCCTGATCCTCAGCGACGCCCACCCCGCCGAGCCGCTGCTCGACCCGCGGACCAACGGCGACATCCCCGTCGTGACCTGCGAGGACGTGGCCGGGCACCGCCCCGACGGCGTGGTCTGGGCCGACCACGGCGCCGCGCTCACGACCCTGCTCGACGAACTCGGCGCCGCCCGCCCCGCCCTGCTCGTCCCCGCCGAGACGACCGACTGGGCGGCCCGCCTGAGCTCGGCGTACCGCGCGTGGTGTGCCGCGCACGGCGCCCCCGAGCTCCTCGCCCGCATCGACTGGATCCCCACCGTGCCCGGACTGGAGGCGGCCGTGCGCTCCCTCGACGGGTTCGACGCCCTGGTCTGCGGCCCGGTCGACAGCGCGGCCATGCTGCTGCCCGCCCTGCGGCCCCGCCTCGCCGAGGGTCTGCTGCTGGCGTGCGCCACCGACTCCACGGCCTGCGCGCTGACCGACCCGCCGATCACCGCGATCGACCAGAACCCGCGGCTGGCCGGGCGGCGCTGTGCCGAGCTGCTCGACGGCCTGCTGGCGGGCACCGCCGAGCCCGGCACGCGGGTGGAGGTCCCCCTGCGCCTCGTGCACCGGGCCTCCACCGCGCGGCACTAGTGCCCCGGGACACCGGCGACTCGTGCGCCGCACGGCGGCTCACGCCGCGGTGGCCGGGTCGCCGTCGATCGCTCTCGACAGCCGCGGCACGATCTCGTCGAGCACCATCGGGATGCTCAGCACCGAGGCGAACATGAGGGCGCCGTTGTCGCGGTCCAGCCCGAGGAACACGTCCCGGCCCTCCGCGTGGACCGGTAGGCGGGTGTAGAGCGGGTCGACGAGCAGCGCCGCCGGCCCCTCGTCGGTGGCGGCCTCCGACCAGACCGCGAGGTCGACGTCGAGCAGGTCGAAGCGCTCCGGGCTCAGGATGTAGTAGGCGTCGGCGTTGTCGGCGAGCCGGGCGACCTCGTCCGGCACGGTCAGGCCGAGCTGCCCGAGCAGCTGCGCGCCCGTGGCGCCGGGCCCGAACAGGTAGTGCTGCCCGCCGGTGGCCGAGGCGAGGACCATCGAGGCGCCCGCGAACTCGGGGTGCGCGGTCCGGGTCTGCACGATCCGTGCCTCCAGGTCGGCGACGAGGCGTTCGGCCTCGGCGTCCTTGCCCAGGATGCGACCCGCGGTGCGGGTGATCTCCTGCCAGGTGATCGTGTAGTCGCCCGCCTCGGTCGGCTGGGCGACGGTGGGCGCGATGCCGGAGAGCCGGTCGTACTGCTCCCGGGTCAGGCCCGCGGTCAGTCCCACGATGACGTCCGGTCGCAGGGCCGCGACCTGCTCGTACGCGATGTCCGCGCGCGGCAGCACGGTCGGCTGCGCCCCGTTCAGGTACGACGTGGCCCACGGCCACACCGCGTTCGGCTTGCCGCCGAACCACTCCCGGATCCCGACGGGTGCCGTTCCGAGCGCGAGGAAGGCGTCCTGTTCCTTGAACCCGACCAGCACGACCCGGGCGGGCGGGGCGGGCAGCGTCGTGACGCCGAAGGCGTGGGGCACGGAGATCGGGGACGCGGCCGGCGACGGCGCCGAAGCCGGAGTGGGCGCGGCGCAGCCGGCCGCGACGAGGGTCAGACCGGCCGCGAGGAACGCACGCCTGCCGAAGGGGGAGATCGCCACCAGGGAGCCTCTCTCGAATAAGGGAAGCCTCACCATAGTGGTGGAACGTTCCAGCACGAAGGGGCGCGTAGGGTCGGCGACATGGGAAGGCTCACCGCCCGACGTTCGGTGCTGCGCATCGGGGCCGACGGCACGACCCGCCGCAGGCCCGACTCCCTCGCCGTCGAGGAGCCCCTCGAGCTGCGGGTCGACGGGCGCGCGCTGTCGGTGACGATGCGCACCCCCGGACACGACGTCGAGCTCGCCCACGGCTTCCTGCTCACCGAGGGGGTGATCGGGAGCGCCGCCGACCTCGCGACCGCCCGCTACTGCGACTCGGTGGACGCGGACGGCCGCAACACCTACAACGTGCTCGACGTCGCCCTCGCCCCGGGCGTCGAGCCGCCGGACACCTCGGTGGAGCGGAACTTCTACACGACCTCGTCCTGCGGGGTGTGCGGCAAGGCCTCACTCGACGCGGTGCGACTCAAGACGCGCTTCACCCCCACCGGCGGTCCGGTCGCCTGGTCGGTGCTGGCCACCCTCCCGGACCGGCTGCGCGAGGCGCAGAAGGTCTTCGCCTCGACCGGGGGTCTCCACGCCGCCGGGCTCTTCGCCCCCGACGGCACCCCGGTGGTCGTCCGGGAGGACGTCGGCAGGCACAACGCGGTCGACAAGGTCCTGGGCCACGCGCTGCTGGCGGGCGGGGTGCCCGCGGCGGACACGGTGCTGCAGGTGTCCGGGCGGGCGTCGTTCGAGCTGGTGCAGAAGGCGGCGATGGCCGGGGTGCCGGTGCTGGCCGCCGTCTCGGCGCCCAGCTCGCTCGCCGTGGAGCTCGCCGACGAGGTGGGGATCACGCTCGTCGGCTTCCTGCGGGACGGCGCGGGGAACGTCTACTCGCACCCCGAGCGGATCGCCGTCTGAGCCAGCTCGACCAGCTGCGCGCGTTCGGCGAGGAACAGGTGGTCGGCCGTCGGGAGCTCGACGACGCTCGTCGCGGCCCAGCCCGCGGTCGCGGCGCGGACGTGGTCGGGCGGGGCGACCGGGTCCCGGCCGCCCGCGACCAGCAGCGCCGGTCGCGGATCCGCGGACTGCGGGGACACCGCGAACCGCAGGGGCGGTGCCACGGCGAACCACCCGGCGATCCGGGCCGGCCCCGTCGAGAGCGCCACGTCCGCCCCGAACGACCAGCCGGCCAGCACGATCGGCCCGTCGACCTCCGCCGCCAGCCGGGAGACGGCGGCCGCGGCGTCGAGCCGTTCGGCGTCCCCGCCGTCGTGGGTCCCGCCGGAGGCGCCCACCCCGCGGAAGTCGAAGCGCAGCACCGCGACGCCGTGCGCGGGCAGACCCTCGAACAGCGCCTCGACGACCGGGGTGTGCATCGAGCCGCCGTAGTGCGGGTGAGGGTGGCAGACGACCATCCCGGCCCGCGCCCCCGCGGGGACGGCGAGCTCCCCGTCGAGCACGGTCCCGTCCGTCGCGGTGAAGCGCATCGGGTGACACTAGAGGAATGCGTGTCCTGGGACTCGATCACATCGTGCTGGTCAGCGCCGATCCCGAGCGGCTGATCACCTGGTACCGGGAGGTGCTCGGCCTCGAACCGCTGCGCCTGGAGGAGTGGCGGCGCGGCGAGGTCCCGTTCGCGTCGCTGCGGGTCTCGGCGGACACGATCATCGACGTGCAGCGGGGCGAGCGGTCCGGCGTGAACGTCGACCACGTCGCGCTGGTGGTCGACACGGACCTGGACGCGCTGGCGGCCGAGCACGGCGTCCCCGGCCCGCGGGACCTCTTCGGCGCCCGCGGCATCGGACGCGGCATCGTGCTGCGCGATCCCGACGGCACCGGCGTCGAGCTCCGCACCTACGGCGCCCGTGCGCGGTAAGTGGTGCCAGAGCACCACTTACCACGCACGACCTACACACCCACCTCGACCGGCAGCCTGCCCGACGCGACCGCCTTGCCGACCGCGTCGAAGTCCTGCTCGGCCACGTCCGCGTACGCCGCCGCCCACCTCGCGGTCGCCACGGAGAACCGCTCCGACGCCCCGAGGTAGGCCGCCACCTCGGCCGCCCGGTGGGACTGGCCGTGGGCCCGGGCGAGCAGGGCCGCGCACAGCGCCCCGTACGCGGAGAACCCGGACGGGCTGAGCGAGGCCGGGTCGATCGAGCCCTTCATGTCCCGGAACTGCCGCCAGTAGTAGTCGACCCGGGGTCGGCCCGGCGTGTCGCCCGCCCAGCCGGTGATCCATCCGAGGAACGGGTCCGACGTGGCCTGCAGGATCCGCTGCGCCGCGACCACCCGGTGGCCCTCGGTGTGCGCCCGCTCGCCCTCGTACCCGGGCACGACGCACGGCTGCCCGCCGTGGCTGGTGAGCACCGACGGCGGCGCCTCCTTGGCCTGCAGGAACAGCACCTCACCCGTCGGTCCCTCGAACGCGATCAGGTAGCACCGCGTGCCGACGCTGCCCACCCCGACCACCCGCAGCGCGAAGTCCACGGGCCGGAACTGCGCGAGCAGGTGCGCGGTGTCCTCGCGCAGGGTGCTGCGGTACTGGTCGAACAGCCCGGCGAGGGACCGCAGGTCCGCGTGGTCGACGTGGCGCAGCACCGGCGGCTGGTCGACGATCCGCAGGCCACCCTCGCCGACCCGGCAGGCCAGCTTGCGCAGCACCTGCTCCGACGTCCGGGTGCGGGCCTTCTCGGTGACCTTGCGCAGCGTCCGCCGCCCCACCTCGCCGAACCGCTCGGCCACCGTGGAGGTGTCCACCCGGAAGAAGTACCGCTCCACCGCCGAGAGCTGCACGAACTCCCGCAGCGTGGTGCGGTACGACTCGACCGCCGCCACGACGGCCTCCGTGCAGCGCTCCTCGGACAGCCCCAGGTCCCGGCCGCCGACGTGCACGCTCGCCGCCAGCCTGCGGACGTCCCACTCCCACGGGCCGATCCCGGCCTCGTCGAAGTCGTTGAGGTCGAAGACCAGCTCGCGTTCGGGAGAGGCGTAGAACCCGAAGTTCGAGATGTGCGCGTCCCCGCAGAGCACCACGTCGACACCGGTCGAGGGCGCGGCCCGCAGGTCCGCCGCCATCACGGCGGCCGAACCCCGGTAGAAGGCGAACGGCGACTGCAGCATCCGGCCGATCCGCACCGGCACGAGATCGGCGAGCCGCCTGCTGTGCTGGCTCTCCAGCACGGCCAGCGGGTCCCGGTCGGCGGGGAGGTGCAGGTCCGCCTGCCGCCGCCGCGGCAGGCGGGCCCGCGCCTCGCTCACGCGTGCGTCACTCAGCGGGGACCCCGCCCGCCGGGGCGTCGTCCCCGCCGCGGACGTCGAGGTCCTCGGACTGCTCGCCGCGGTTCGCGGCGGGCAGCAGGCCCCGCAGGACCGCGCCCTGGATGCGCCGGAACGAGCGCCCCGGGCGGCCGCGGTCCAGCACCGCCACCTCCAGCGCGCTCTCCCCCAGCACCCGGGCCTCGCCGCTGTTCCCGTTCCCGGGGGCGGCGCCGGGGACCTGCAGGCCCTCCAGCGCGGCGGCCAGCGCGCCGTTCAGGTCCAGCCCGGGGTCGTAGGTGTCCTTGAGCTTGGTGGAGATCGGCTCGGTCTGCCCGCCCATCACCACGTAGTGCGGCTCGTCGAGGATCGAGCCGTCGTAGGTGATGCGGTAGAGCTGGTCGTGCTCCTGGGTGGCGCCCACCTCGGCCACACAGATCTCAACCTCGTAGGGCTTCTGCTGCTCGATGAACGCCGCGCCGATGAACTGGGCGTAGGTGTTCGCGAGCCACCGCCCGGTCACGTCCCGGCGGTCGTAGGAGAAGCCGCGGGAGTCCGCGAGCCGGATGCCCGCGGTGCGCAGGCCCTCCAGCTCGTTGTACCGGCCGACGGCGGCGAACCCGATCCGGTCGTAGATCTCCGAGACCTTGTTCAGGGCGCTGGAGTGGTTCTCCGCGACGAACAGCACGCCGCCGGAGAACGAGGAGATGACCACGCTGCGGCCGCGGGAGATGCCCTTGCGGGCGATCTCCGAGCGGTCCCGCAGCAGCTGGTCGACGGAGGAGTAGAACGGCATCGTCATGACAAGT
The DNA here is from genome assembly GCF_021728735.1 of Pseudonocardia sp. WMMC193. Lineage (NCBI taxonomy): Bacteria > Bacillati > Actinomycetota > Actinomycetes > Pseudonocardiales > Pseudonocardiaceae > Pseudonocardia > Pseudonocardia sp. WMMC193. The sequence continues at coordinate 1,626,366 of NZ_JAKKDO010000003.1, forward strand.
GCTCCTTACGAGTGACTCAGCCGCCCGGGTTCTCGGCCCGGTCCGTGATGATCTGCTGCACGACGCCCGCGATCTCCTCCTCCGAGCGGCGCACCGCGCCCTCGGCACCGGTGATCGACACGACCACCGGCCAGATCTTGCGCACGACGTCCGGCCCGCCGGTCGCCGTGTCGTCGTCCGCCGCGTCGTAGAGCGCCTCCACGGCGGTGCGCACGGTGGTGGCGAGGTCCGCCGAGGTCTTGTGCAGCTTCTTCAGCGACGACTTGGCGAACACCGAGCCGGAGCCGACGGCGTGGTAGCCGAGCCACTCGTCGTACCGACCGCCCGTGGGGTCGTAGGTGACGATGCGGCCGGCCTTGGCCGGGTCCGGCTCGTCGGTGTCGTAGCCGGCGAACAGCGGCACCACGACGAAGCCCTGCATGGCCGCGCCCAGGTTGTTCCGCACGAAGCCGGCGAGGCGGTTGGCCTTGCCGTCGAGGGACATCTGGACGCCCTCGATCTTCTCGTAGTGCTCCAGCTCGACGGTGTAGAGCCGGACCATCTCGATCGCGATGCCCGCGGAGCCCGCGATACCCACCGCGGAGTGCGAGTCGGTGATGAAGATCTTCTCGATGTCCCGCTGCGCGATGACGTTCCCGCTGGTCGCGCGGCGGTCACCGGCGATCACGACGCCGTCGGCGAACTGCAGCGCGACGATCGTGGTCCCGTGCGGCACCCCCAGCGCCTCGGGGCTCGCGCCGCCGGAGACCCGGGGTGCGTCGAACTGGGGCGGGGTGGGGAGCAGGTCCGGCCGGGACGCGGCCAGGTAGTTGCGGAACGACGTCTCGCCGAGCGCGGCGAAAGCGGCGTGGTGCCCCAGCTCGGGGGTCGTACGACCGACCGCGGGCCCGGGGATGCCCTCGCGGAACTCCATGGTGAAGTGCGTGCCTCTCCTCATCGGTGCAGCTGGGTGGATAGGGGAACGGGCCGGTCCCGCAGGACCGGCCCGCCACGGGACGGCTACTCGCCGCCCTTCTGCACGTAGGCGCGGACGAAGTCCTCCGCGTTCTCCTCGAGCACGTCGTCGATCTCGTCGAGGATCGTGTCCACGTCCTCGCCGAGCTTCTCGCGGCGCTCCTGGCCCGCCGCGGACGCGTCCGCGCCCTCGTCGTCGTCTCCGCCGCCGCCGCCCTGGCGCTTGGTCTGCTCCTGGGACATGACCCTCCCTCGTCACCGAGTCCGCGGCGCCCCCGGGCACCGTCGTGCCAGGTGGACGCCGTGGTCCGATGGATTCAGCCTACTTGGCGGGGGGCTCCCCCGCCCATGGTTCGCCGGTTGCGAACAGATGACTCGCCCGGCTAGCCCTTCGTGAGGGCGGTGACCAGCTCCTCCGCGGTGGTGCTGCGGTCGATGAGCTCCCCGACGTGGCGGCGCGTGCCCCGCAGGGGCTCCAGCGTGGGGATCCGGACGAGCGACTCGCGGCCCAGGTCGAAGATGACCGAGTCCCAGCTCGCCGCGGCCACCGCGGCCGGGTACCGCTCCAGGCACCGGCCGCGGAAGTAGGCGCGGGTGTCCTCCGGCGGGTTCTGGATGGCGTTCTCGATCTCGTCCTCGGTGACCAGCCGCTTCATCGACCCGCGGGTGACGAGCCGGTTGTACAGGCCCTTCGCCATCCGCACGTCGGTGTACTGCAGGTCGACCAGGTGCAGCCGCCCGGCGCCCCACTCCAGGTCGTCCCGGCGGCGGTAGCCCTCCAGCAGCTGGAGCTTGGCCGTCCAGTCCAGCCGGTCCGCCGTCTTCATCGGGTCGTCGCCCAGGTCCTCCAGGACCTCGCCCCACAGCTGCAGGACCTCCGCGGTGTCCGCGTCGACGTCCGCACCCTGGGTGTTCTCGACGTGCTTGGCGGCCTTCTCGTGGTAGAGCCACTGCAGCTCGACGCCGGTCAGCTTGCGGCCGTCGGTCAGCTCGACCTTCTGCCGCAGCGACGGGTCGTGGCTGATCTGGTGCACCGCGCGGACGGGCTCGGCGAGGCGCAGCTCGTCGAACCGCACGCCGTTCTCGATCATGTCGAGGACCAGCGCGGTGGTGCCGACCTTGAGCAGCGTGGAGTACTCGCTCATGTTGGCGTCGCCGATGATGACGTGCAGCCGGCGGTACTTGTCCGCGTCCGCGTGCGGCTCGTCCCGGGTGTTGATGATCCCGCGCTTGAGGGTGGTCTCCAGGCCGACCTCGACCTCGATGTAGTCGGCGCGCTGGGAGAGCTGGTAGCCGTCCCCGTCGCCCTGGGCGCCGATGCCGACCCGCCCCGCACCCGTCACGACCTGGCGGGAGGTGAAGAACGGGGTGAGGCCGCCGACGATCGCCGGGAACGTGGTCTGGCGGGCCATCAGGTAGTTCTCGTGCGAGCCGTAGCTCGCGCCCTTGCCGTCGACGTTGTTCTTGTAGAGCTGGATGCGCGGGGCGCCGGGGACGGTGGCGGCGCGCTCGGCGGCCTCCTCCATCACCCGCTCCCCCGCCTTGTCCCAGGCGACGACGGCGCGCGGCGTGAGCACCTCGGGCGTGGAGAACTCGGGGTGGGCGTGGTCGACGTAGAGCCGGGCGCCGTTGGTGAGGATGACGTTGGCCGCGCCGAGGTCGTCCAGCTCCGACTCGTTCCCGTGGCTCGACACCGACGGCGCGGACAGGTCGAAACCGCGCGCGTCCCGCAGCGGGGACTCGACCTCGTAGTCCCAACGCGCCCGCCTGCTGCGCGGGATGTCCTGCGCGGCGGCGTAGGCGAGCACGATCTGGGTGGAGGTGATGACCGGGTTGGCGGTCGGGTCGCCCGGCACGGAGATGCCGTACTCGACCTCGGTGCCCATGATGCGGCGTGCGGTCACGCGGTTCCCCCTGTGCAGTGCGGCATCCGCCGAGCCTAACCCGCCCGCGGGCTTCCCGGGCGGGTCACCACGTCCTCGCCGTCACGAGGCGGGGAGGCTAGGCGGCGGGCACCATGCCGTGCGGGTCGAGGACGTACTTCCTTGCCGCGCCCCGGTCGAACTCCTGGTAGCCGCGCGGGGCGTCCTCCAGGCCGATCACCGTGGCGTTCACGGCGTCCGCGATGTGCGCCTTGTCGTGCAGGATCGACATCATCAGGCCGCGGTTGTACGTGAGCACCGGGCACTGTCCCGTGGTGAGGCTGTGGCTCTTCGCCCAGCCCAGACCCAGCCGGACCTTGAGCGTGCCCTCCTTGGCGTCCGGGTCCGACGCCCCGGGGTCGCCCGTGACGTAGAGGCCCGGGATGCCGAGCCGACCGGCGGCCCGGGTGATCGTCATGATGTCGTTGAGCACCTGGGCGGGCCGCTCCTCGCCGCCGCCGTGGCCGCTCGCCTCGAACCCCACGGCGTCGACCGCGCAGTCCACCTCGTTGGTGTCGAGGATCTGCGCGACCTGGTCCTCGAGCGTGGCGTCCTGCCCGACGTCCACGGTCTCGCAGCCGAACGAGCGCGCCTGCGCGAGCCGCTCCGCGTTCAGGTCCCCGACGATCACGACCGCGGCCCCGAGCAGCTGCGCGGAGTAGGCCGCGGCGAGCCCGACGGGTCCGGCGCCGGCCACGTACACCGTGGAGCCGGTCGTCACGCCCGCGGTGTAGGCGCCGTGGTAGCCCGTCGGGAAGATGTCCGACAGCATCGTGAGGTCGCGGATCTTGGCCAGCGCCGCGTCCCGGTCCGGGAACCTCAGCAGGTTGAAGTCGGCGAAGGGCACCATCACGAAGTCCGCCTGGCCACCCTCCCAGCCGCCCATGTCGACGTAGCCGTAGGCCGATCCCGCGCGGCCCGGGTTCACGTTCAGGCAGACCCCGGTGTCACCGGCGCGGCAGTTCCGACAGCGCCCGCAGGCGATGTTGAACGGCACCGTCACGATGTCGCCGATCTGGAGGAACTGCACGTCGGACCCCTTCTCGACCACCTCGCCGGTGATCTCGTGCCCGAGGGTCTGCCCGGGCGGGGCGGTGGTGCGGCCGCGGACCATGTGCTGGTCGGAGCCGCAGATGTTCGTCGAGACGCACTTGAGGATCACGGCGTGGGGCGCCTCGCGGCTCATCCCCATCGCCGACGCCACGTCGGCGGGTACCTCCAGCTTCGGCATGTCGTGGTCCTCGACCGCGACGACCCCTGGCTCCTTGTAGACGACGATCCTGTTTCCACCCATGCCTCCATCCCTACGCGCCCGTGGCGGGGGACACATCGGCAGGATGACCGGATGGACGAGATCCTCGCGGTCTACTCCCCTTTCGGGGAGGTGGTCGGCTCCGCCACTCGGACGGAGGTGTACGCCCGTTCGCTGTGGCACGGCTCCGCCGGAGTGATCCTCTGCGACGGCGACCTCGTCTACGCGCACCGGCGCGCGGACACCAAGCAGGTCATGCCCGGGCTGTGGGACTGCGTCGCGGGCGGGGTGGTCGACGCGGGCGAGGACCCCTACGACACCGCCGTCCGCGAGCTCGGCGAGGAGCTGGGCGTGCACGGGGTCGCCCTGGAGTTCCTGCACTCCGCGGCGTGGGAGTCCGGCCCGGGCCCGGGCCTGGGTGGACCCGAGGGCCTGCGCTGTCACCTGTTCGCCTGGACCGCGCAGTGGCACGGCCCGGTCGTCCACCAGCCGTCGGAGGTGGCGGAGGGCCGGTGGGTGTCCCGCGCGGAGCTGCGGACGCTGCTCGCCGGACCGTTCGCTCCGGACAGCCGCCTGCTCGCCGAGGCCCTGCTCACCACCCGTGAGCGGTGATCGTCGCTCTGGCGACGATCGCCGCTCACGAGGTCCGAGCTGCGGAGAGACTCAGAAGTTGATCATGTGGCCGCCGAGGCCGTGGAAGCACTCCTGCAGGGCCTCCGACAGCGTCGGGTGCGCGTGGACGTTGCGCCCCAGCTCGGCGGCGGTGAGGTCCCACTTCTGGGCGAGGGTGAGCTCGGGCAGCAGCTCGGTCACCTCCGGGCCGATCAGGTGTCCGCCCAGCAGCTCGCCGTAGGTCTCGTCCGCGATCAGCTTCACGAACCCGTAGGGCTCGGCCAGGCCGTGGGCCTTGCCGTTCGCGGTGAACGGGAAGGAGACGGTCTTGACCTTCCAGCCCTTCTCCGCCGCGAGCTCCTGGGCCTGCGCCTCGGTGTAGCCGAAGCTCGCGACCTGCGGCTGACAGAAGGTGGCGCGCGGCATCATCGCGTACTCCTGCGCACCGAAGCCCATCGTCTCCGCGCCCGCGATGGTCTCGGCCGCGACGACGCCCTGGGCCTCGCCGACGTGGGCCAGCATCAGCTTCGCGGTGACGTCCCCGATCGCGAAGATGTGCGGCACCGACGTGCGCATGGTCTCGTCGATCTTGATGGCCTTGCGCTCGGTCAGCTCGACGCCGGTCTTCTCCAGGCCGTAGCCCTCGACCCGCGGCACGAAGCCGATCGCCTGCACCACCTTGTCCGCGTGCAGGTCCCGGGTGCCCTTGGCGTCGGACACGGTGACGGTGACCTGGTCGCCGGAGTCGTCGATCTTCTCGACCCTGGTCTTGGTGAGGACCTCGACACCCAGCTTCTTGTACTGCTTGGCCAGCTCCTTGGACACGTCCGCGTCCTCGAGCGGCAGCAGGCGGTCCAGGAACTCGACGATCGTGACCTTCACGCCGTAGTTGCTGAGCACGTAGGCGAACTCGACCCCGATCGCGCCCGCACCCGCGATGATCACGCTGCCGGGCAGCTCACGCGTGGTGATCTGCTCCTCGTAGGTGACGACGCGCTCGGAGAGGCTCGTGCCGGGGAGCAGCCGGGTGGTGGCGCCGGTGGCGATGATGGCGTTCTCGAACTCGATCGTCTCGGTGCCGCCCTTCGACAGCTCCACCTCGATGGTGTGCGGGTCGGTGAACGTGCCCTTGCCGTCGAACTCGGTGATCTTGTTCTTCTTCATCAGGAAGTGGACGCCCTTGACCCGGCCGTCCGCGACGGACCGGCTGCGGTCGAACGCCACCCCGTAGTCGAAGGAGACCTCCCCGGTGATGCCGAAGGTCTTCTGCTCCTTCTGGACGATGTGCGCGATCTCCGCGTTGCGCAGCAGCGCCTTCGACGGGATGCAGCCGACGTTCAGGCAGACCCCGCCCCAGTACTTCTGCTCGATGATCGCCACGCTCTTGCCGAGCTGTGCAGCGCGGATCGCTGCCACGTAACCACCAGGACCGGCACCGAGTACGACGACGTCGAAACGAGACATGCCACCAGCCTAGGACTGTGTTCCGCTGCACGTCGGGGCCGGTGGCCCGATGCACACTCTCAGCCCGCCTCCGGGCAGTCGCGGTCGTTCTCCGCAGGCCAGACCGGCGCGTCGACGAGGTGGTCGACGAGCGCCGCCGAGATCTCGTTCAGCGCCGTGACCTGCGCCGGGGTCAGCGCGTCGAACAGGACGGACCGGACGGTCTCGACGTGTCCGGGCGCGGCCGCCTCCAGGGCCGCCAGGCCCGCGTCGGTCAGCCGGGCCCAGGCGCCGCGCCGGTCGGTCTCGCACGCGGTGCGCTCGACCCAGCCCGCCTTCTCCAGCCGGGCCACCGCGTGGCTCAGCCTGCTGCGGCTCGACAGCGACGTGTCGGCCAGCCGGCTCATCCGGAGCGTACGATCGGGCGCCTCCGAGAGTCGGACCAGGATCTCGTAGTACGCGTGCGGCATCCGCGCTTCGTTCTGCAGCTGCCGCTCGACCCGCTCGAACAGCAACCGGTTCGCCGTCAGGAAGGCACGCCACGTCTCCTGCTCGTGATCGTCCAGCCACCGTGTGTGGTCCACATCACCCTCACTATAGTTGAGCACTCAAGATCAGAGGTCTAGGGTCGCTTTCAACAGCTGAGAGTTCAAGTACTACAGGAGTCAGCATGACCGCCGCCACCCAGATCCCCGGATACGTCGTCGGCACGTGGGACATCGACCCGGTCCACTCGGACGTCTCCTTCTCCGTGCGCCACATGATGGTCAGCAAGGTCAAGGGTCGCATTTCGCAGTTCAGCGGCACCATCGTGACCGGTGAGACCTTCGAGTCCTCCACCGTCACCGCGACGCTGGACGCCACCTCCATCGACACCAACAACGAGCAGCGGGACGGGCACATCAAGTCCGCGGACTTCTTCGAGACCGAGAAGTACCCGGAGTGGACGTTCGTCTCGACCGGCATCACCACCGACGGCTCGGACTACAAGCTCAACGGTGACCTGACGATCAAGGGCGTCACCAAGCCCGTCTCCCTCTACCTGGAGATCGGCGGCTTCGGCCCGGACGCCTACGGCGGCACCCGCGCCGGCTTCACCGCCACCACCACCATCAACCGCAGCGACTTCGGCGTCGACATCTCGATGCCGATGGACGGCGGCGGCGTGGTCGTGGGCGAGAAGGTGCAGCTCACCCTCGAGATCGAGGCCGTGCTCCGCACCGCCTGATCCGCACACCTGCGGGGCCCGTCCACCACACGGTGGGCGGGCCCTCGCCGTTCCGCGAGTCCCCCACCGCAGCCCCGCGAGTCCCACACGAGTTCTCCGCGTCCCGCACTCGGACGGACCCGGCTACGGTGGGGCCCGATGGACGGTCGGTACCGGGAGGTCGCGCCGCCCGCCGCGCTGGGCGGTCTGATCGAGTGCGCGTGGCTCTCCACCGGCGGGCCGGGCGCGCGCGTGCTGCCGGACGGCTGCATGGACCTGCTGTGGTCCGCCGGAACGCTCTCGGTGGCGGGCCCCGACACGACCGCGTTCCTGACGACCGGTGCGCCGGAGTGGACCGCGGGCGTCCGCTTCCGACCCGGCGTCCTCCCCCGGCTGCTCGGTGTGCCCGCGTCCGCGCTCCGCGACCGTCGCGAGCCGCTCGACGCGGTGGCGCCCGGCGTCGCGGCCACCCTCGGCGCCACCCTCGATCGCGGCCGCGGTTCCGCCCCCGACGCCCTGCTCGCCGCCGTCCTCCGACTGGACCGGCCCCACCGCGCCTCCCGCGACACCACCCCGTGGGCACTGCCCGCGCTTGCGCACGTCACGGCCCGCCTGCCCGCGGGCACCCGCGTCGACACCCTCGCCGACGAGCTCGGGTGGTCGGCGCGGTCCCTGACCCGCCAGTGCACGGCGGTCTACGGGTACGGCCCGGCGATGCTGCGCCGCGTCCTGCGCTTCCGCGCCGCGAGCGGCCTGGTGCACGCGGGTGTCGCCCCGGCGGAGGTCGCCGCACGAACCGGGTATGCGGACCAACCGCACCTCACCCGCGAGTTCCGCGCCCTCGCCGGCCTCACCCCCGCCGCGCTCCGCACCTGATCAGCGCGCCCTCAGCCCCTGGTGATCATGCCGCAGGGTGATCATCAGGGGCTGACGGCTGCCTCAGGCTCCCCACTCGACCCTCACCCCCTGTTGATCACCACGCTGCATGATCAGCAGGCGCTGAGGGTCGGCCGCCGCGATCACGGCTGCGGCAGGGCCGCGAACAGGTCGACGTGGGTGCCGTCGGGGTCGGTGACGGTGGCGTAGCGCTGGCCCCAGAAGGCGTCGAAGGGGGCGTGGACGCTCGGGGCACCCGCTCCGACCAGGGCGGCGTGCGCGTCGTCCACCTCGGTCGGGGTGTCGAAGCCGAAGGCGAGGGCGACCCGGCCCTCACCGGCGGGCGGGGTGTAGCCCTCGGTGTAGCTCGCGATCGTGGACTCCGTGTCGAACGCCAGCCGGTTGCCGCCGGGCAGCGGGACCTCGACGTGGGGGGCGTCGTCGGAGTCGGGGGGCACGTCGAGCCCCAGCGCCCGGTAGAAGGCCAGCGCCGCACCCAGGTCGGCGGTCACGATCTCGATCACGGTGGCGGTGCTGCGGAAACCCATGGCCGGGACGCTAGCGCCGCCGCCGGGGGCCGGGCTTGAACGGATCGGCCGGCCCCGCACACACCGCAGCCCCGCCCGGAGACCGGAGCGGGGCTGAGGTGAGTGGAGACCTACAGGTACTGACCGGTGTTCGACGCGGTGTCGATCGCACGGCCGGTGGCGTCGTTCTTGCCGGTGACGAGCGTGCGGATGTAGACGATCCGCTCGCCCTTCTTGCCGGAGATCCGCGCCCAGTCGTCCGGGTTGGTGGTGTTCGGCAGGTCCTCGTTCTCGGCGAACTCGTCCACGATCGCGTCGAGCAGGTGCTGGACCCGCAGGCCCTTCTGCCCCGTCTCGAGCACGGACTTGATCGCGGACTTCTTCCCGCGGTCGACGATGTTCTGGATCATCGCGCCGGAGTTGAAGTCCTTGAAGTACAGGGTCTCCTTGTCACCGTTGGCGTAGGTGACCTCGAGGAACCTGTTCTCCTCCGTCTCGTCGTACATCCGCTCGACGATCCGCTGGATGAGCGCGTCCACGCACGCCTTGCGGTTGCCGCCGAACTCGGCGAGGTCGTCCTCGCTGATGGGCAGCGTGTCGGTGATGTACTTCGAGAAGATGTCCTGCGCCGCCTCGGCGTCCGGACGCTCGATCTTGATCTTCACGTCGAGCCGGCCGGGCCGCAGGATGGCCGGGTCGATCATGTCCTCGCGGTTGGAGGCGCCGATGACGATGACGTTCTCCAGGCCCTCGACGCCGTCGATCTCGGCGAGGAGCTGGGGCACGATCGTCGTCTCGACGTCCGAGGACACACCCGAGCCACGGGTGCGGAAGATCGAGTCCATCTCGTCGAAGAACACGATCACCGGCGTACCGGCGCTCGCCTTCTCCCGAGCTCGCTGGAAGATCAGGCGGATGTGCCGCTCGGTCTCGCCGACGAACTTGTTGAGCAGCTCCGGGCCCTTGATGTTGAGGAAGAACGCCCGACCCTCGTTGGGGTCGTCCCCGCGCTGGGCCGCGATCTTCTTGGCCAGCGAGTTGGCGACCGCCTTCGCGATCAGGGTCTTGCCGCAGCCGGGCGGGCCGTAGAGCAGCACGCCCTTGGGCGGACGCAGCTCGTACTCGGTGAACAGCTCGGCGTGCAGGAACGGGAGCTCCACGGCGTCCCGGATCTGCTCGATCTGCCGGAACAGACCGCCGATGTCCTCGTAGCCGACGTCCGGGACCTCCTCCAGCACGAGGTCCTCGACCTCGGCCTTCGGGACCCGCTCGTAGGCGTAGCCCGCCTTGGTGTCCACGAGCAGCGAGTCACCCGGCTTGAGCGCCACGAAGTCCGGCTGGGTGTCGTCCACGAGCGGGGCCGCGAGCCAGACGACCCGCTCCTCGTCGGCGTTGCCGACCACGAGCGCGCGCCCGGCCGTGGTCTCGGTCGGCTCGGAGAGGACCTCGCGCAGCCCGCAGACCTCGCCGATCTTCTCCCAGTCACCCGCCTCGACGACGGTGAGCGCCTCGTTCAGCCGCACGGACTGTCCGCTGCGCAGGGTATCGATCTCCACCGCCGGGGAGACCGCCACACGCATCCGGCGGCCGGAGGTGAACACGTCGACCGTGCTGTCCTCGAACGCGGTGAGGAACACGCCGTAGCCGCTGGGCGGCTGGGCGAGGCGGTCGACCTCCTCGCGGAGCGCGACGAGCTGGGAGCGCGCTTCCTTGAGGGTCTCGGTGAGCTTCTCGTTGCGCGCACTGAGCTGGGACAGCCTGCTGGCGGACTCGGCCAGCCGCTGCTCGAGCAGACGCGCGTGTCGGGGGGACTCGGTCAGCTTGCGCCGCAGCATCGCGACTTCTTCTTCGAGGTAGCGGATCTGTGCCGCCGCCTCCGCCGGGGACAGGGCCCCGCCTTCGCCTGGCTGGTGCATGCCGGGACCGTCGTCGTAGGGGTTCACGGCATCCTCCCTCCGTGTTCCGTTTCCATACGGTACCCGTAAGCGTGGCCCACGTCGGTGAGGCGATTCGGTGATCCGTCACTCACGCGGACGGCACCTTGACGCCATCGCGTTGTCTGGTTCCCGTAATCGGAGGGTTCCACCCTCTCGGCCGAACGCTCTCAGCGACTGGTCGGTCTGCGCTGCGGCCGCGGGGGGACGACGCCGTCGGCCAGTCGGCGGGCCGTCACCAGGAACGCTGTGTGACCGATCATGCGGTGCTCCGGGCGCACCGCCAGCCCGACGACGTGCCACGGCCTGACCAGCGACTCCCACGCCTGCGGCTCGGTCCAGCACTGCATCTCGCGCAGCTTCTCGACGACCGTCGACAGCTGGGTGGTGGTGGCCACGTACGCGACGAGCACGCCGCCCGGGATCAGCGTGTCCCGCACCGTCTCCAGGCACTCCCAGGGCGCCAGCATGTCCAGGATGACGCGGTCGAAGGGCTCGGCCTGAGAATCGTGAGTATTAAGGTCGCCGACCCGCAAGCTCCAGTTGGGTGGCGCGTCGCCGAAGAACCGTCGCACGTTGCGATCGGCGTGCTCGGCGTGGTCCTCCCGGATCTCGTACGAGACGACCGTCCCGGCGGGGCCCACGGCCTGGACCAGCGAACAGGTCAGGGCGCCGGAGCCCGCGCCCGCCTCCAGCACGCGGGCGCCGGGGAAGATGTCTCCCCACACGAGGATCTGGGCCGCGTCCTTGGGGTAGATCACGGCGGCGCCGCGCGGCATCGACAGCACGTAGTCGGCCAGCAGCGGCCGCAGCGCCAGGTAGGGGGTGTTGGCGGCCGAGTGGACGACCGAGCCCTCCGGCTTGCCGATGAGGTCGTCGTGGGCGAGGGCGCCCCGGTGGGTGTGGTAGCTGGCGCCCGCCTCGAGCACGACGGTGTACTTGCGGCCCTTGGGGTCGGTCAGCTGGACGCGGTCGCCCTCCCGGAAGGGCCCGCCGCGGGCCCGGCCACCGCTCGGCGCATCGTCGGACCCCGCGATCGTCTCGGGCGTGTCGAGGTCGGGGTCGGCGGTCTGCAGGTCGGAGTCGGGCACGGGGCGCAACGCTACCCACCGGGACTGTCGGTGTTCTCACCTAGGGTTCGAGCCGTGAACGAGGACGAGCGCAGGCGCCCCGCGCTGTCGCCGTCCCGGGCCGCGGACTTCAAGCAGTGCCCGCTGCTCTACCGCTTCCGTGCCGTCGACCGGCTGCCCGAGGCGCCGAGCCCGGCGGCGCTGCGCGGCACGGTGGTCCACGCCGTGCTGGAGCGGCTGTTCGACCTGCCCGCCGCGGAGCGGGTCCCCGCGGCGGCGCGGTCGCTGCTCCCGCGGGTGTGGGCGGAGCTCCTCACCGAGGCGCCCGAGCTGGCCGCGGTGATCCCGGAACCGGCGGAGGGCGGCACCGACCGCATCGGCGCCTGGCTCACGAGTGCCGAGGAGCTGCTGGAGACCTACTTCGCCCTGGAGGACCCTCGCGCGGTCGAGCCGGGCGAGCGGGAGCTGCTGGTGGAGACGGTGCTGCCGTCCGGCGTCCCGTTGCGGGGCTACCTCGACCGGCTGGACGTCGACGGGGACGGCGGGCTGCGCATCGTCGACTACAAGTCCGGGGCGGCGCCGCGGGAGTCCGGGGAGTCCCGCGCCCTGTTCCAGATGAAGTTCTACGCGCTGGCGCTGCTCCGGCTGCGCGGGCGGGTGCCCGCCCAGCTGCGGCTGGTCTACCTGGGCCGCGGCGGCGAGCAGCTCAGCTACCGGCCGGACGCCGAGGAGCTGCAACGCTACGGGCGCATCCTGGAGGCGATCTGGGCGGCCATCGTCGAGGCGGACCGCACGGGCGAGTTCCGGCCGAGCCGCAGCGCCGCGTGCGAGTGGTGCGCGCACAAGGCCCTCTGCCCCGCCTGGGAGGGCACTCCCCCGCCGTACCCCGGGTGGCCCGAGCTGCGCGGCGAGGCGCCGACCGCCCCGTTCGGCACTCCCGGCGGCATGATGGGGTCGTGAGCGAGGAGCCCTTCTACCGTCTGCTCGAGCAGTCCCCCGACGATCCCGCCGCGGCGCGCTTCCACGCGACCGCCTCGACGGCGGGCCCGTGGTTCGCCGACGCCCAGCACCTCGGGCCGCCGAGCGCGCTGCTCGTGCGGGCCTTCGAACGCGTGCCCGCGGCGCACCCGCTGCAGCTGTCGCGCTACACCGTCGAGATCCTCGGCGTGGTGCCGACGGGCGAGGTCGAGGTGCGGGCCCGGGTGGAGCGGCCGGGGCGCACGATCGAGCTGCTGGCCGCCGAGATGACGGCGGGCGGGCGGGCCGTCCTGAAGGCCCGGGCCTGGCGCCTCGCGGTCACCGACACCGAGGCGGCCGCGGTCGGCGAGGCGGCGCCGCTCCTGGAGCCGGAGACGGCCGCGCCGCAGGTCGGGCGGCCCGACGGCTGGCTGCCCGGCTACCTCGACGCCGTCGAGTGGCGCTGGATCTCCGGTCGCTGGGACGAGCCCGGGCCCGGCGCGGCGTGGGGTCGGCTGCGGGCACCCGTGGTCGAGGGCGAGGAGCCGACGCCGCTGCAGCGCCTCGCGGCCGTCGCCGACTCGGCGAACGGTGTGGCGGCGAGCCTGCCGGTCAGCGAGTGGATCTTCGTGAACACCGAGCTCAGCGTGCACGTGCACCGCCCGCCCACCGGCGAGTGGATCGGCATCGACGCCCACACCGTGATCGGCCCCACGGGCACCGGCACCGTCACGGCCCGCCTGTTCGACGAGGTCGGCCACGCGGGCCACATCGCCCAGGAGCTCACGGTCCGCCGCCGCTGAGCCGGCGAACGGCGCGCTCGCTCACACCTGGTGAGCGACCGCGCCGTTCACCGGAGCCCCGTTCAGTGCATGCCGCCGTCGACGGCGCGGCAGCTGCGGATCTCCGAGGTCAGGATCGCCCGGGCGCCGACGGCGGCGAGCTTGTCCATCACGTTGTTCGACTCCGCCTTGCGCACCATCGACCGCACCGCGACCCAGTCCGGGTCCGACAGCGGCGCGATGGTGGGCGACTGCAGGCCGGGGGTGATCTCCTTGGCCGCCTCGAGCTTCACCTTCGGGCAGTCGTAGTCCAGCATCAGGTACTGGCGGGCGTAGACGACGCCGCGGATGCGCTCCGAGAAGATCTTCTTGAACTCGACGATCTCCTGCGGCTCGATCCGGTCGTTGCGCGGCTCGCGCTCGATGAGCATGGCCTCGGACTCGGCGATCGGGTCGCCGATGACCTTGAGCCCGTGCTGGCGCAGGGTGCGGCCGGACGACACGACGTCCGCGATCGCGTCCGCCAGGCCCAGCTGCACGGAGATCTCGACGGCGCCGTCCAGCTTGATGATCGTGGCGCCGATACGCTTGCCGGACAGGTGCGAGCGGACGAGCCGCGGGTACGAGGTGGCGATCGTCTTGCCGTCGAGGTCCTCGAGCTTCCAGTCCCGGCCCTCGGGCGCGGCGAAGCGGAACTTGGAGGCGCCGAAGCCGAGCTTGAGCACCTTCTGCACCTGGCTGCCGGACTCCTCCATGAGGTCGTGCCCGGTGACGCCCAGGTGCAGGTCGCCGGAGCCGACGTAGGTGGCGATGTCCTTGGGCCGCAGGTAGAAGAACTCGATGCCGTTCTCCTCGTCGACCATGGAGAGGTCGCGGGAGTCCGACCGCTGCCGGTAGCCCGCCTCCTTCATCATCGTGGCGGCGGGCTCGGCCAGGGTCCCCTTGTTCGGGAGGGCGACGCGAAGCATGGGGCGGATCCGTTTCTAGAGGTACTTGTAGACGTCGGCGAGGGTCAGCCCGCGGCCGAGCATGATCACCTGGGTGCGGTAGAGCAACTGCGAGATCTCCTCGGCGAGCGCGGCGTCCGACTCGTGCTCGGCCGCGATCCAGACCTCGCCCGCCTCCTCGAGGAGCTTCTTGCCCTGCGCATGGACTCCGGCCTCGAGCGCGGCGACGGTGCCGGAGCCGGCGGGCCGGGTGGCCGCCTTCTCGCTGAGCTCGTCGAACAGTGCGTCGAATGTCTTCACGGGTCCGGTTCTTCCTCTCGCAACGAAGCGCCTGCACATCCAGTGTCGGATGTGTGCCCCGCCGTCACCGCCCGAAATCGGGCAGGAGAGATCGCCGGGGGAAAAGCTGCGCCGGGCGGCCCGCCCGACCGGGTGGTTCACCCGGTCGGACGCTCCGTCCGGCGCAAGTAGGCCGCGCCCGACGGTACCTCCCCTGAGGAGGGCGGTCAGCGGCCCCTCCGGACCGCGGCGAGCACCTCGGACAGGTCCTCGACACGCAGGCCGACCAGGGACTCCCGCACCACCCGTCCGGGCGCGTCGGGGATCGACACCTCGCACGGCACGGCGAGGACGGCGGCGCCCGCGGTCTCGGCGGCCCGGATGCCGGTCGGCGAGTCCTCCACGGCGACGCAGTCTCCGACCGGCACGTCGAGCAGCGCGGCGGCCCGCAGGTACGGGTCCGGGGCGGGCTTGCCGTGCGGCACCTCGTCGCCACACACCGTGACGTCGAAGTGCGCGCGGCCGATCCCGTCCAGCGCCTTGTCGGTGAGGTGGCGACCGGTGTTGGTGACCAGCGCGACCGGGATGCCCGCGGCGCGTACCGTGCGCAGCGCCTCGGGCGCCCCGGGCCGCCACGGCAGGCCGTCGGCGAAGAACTCGGCCGTCTTCTCGACGAGCATCCGGGCGGCCTTGTCGAACAGCTCGGGCTCCGGCTCGACCCCCGCCTCGCGGAACACGATCCGCAGCGAGCTCTGCAGGTTGCCGCCGAGGGTCTCCCGGCGGGCCGCGGCGGACAGGTCGGTCCCGCCGAGCCATCGGAGCACCTCGACGAGCGAGCGGTCCCACACCTTCTCGGAGTCGATCAGCGTGCCGTCCATGTCGAACAGCACCGCCGCGGGGGGACGAACGGCGCGTTCAGCCGGCATTGAAGTACTTCGCCTCCGGGTGGTGGGCGACCAGCGCGTCCGTGGACTGCTCCGGGTGCAGCTGCAGCTCCTCGGACAGCGACACCCCGATCCGGCCCGGCTCCAGCAGCTCCACGATCTTGGTGCGGTCCTCGAGGTTCGGGCAGGCGCCGTAGCCCAGCGAGTACCGGGCGCCGCGGTAGCCGAGCTTGAAGAAGTCCTCGACGTCCGCCGGGTCCTCCTCGGCCAGCGTGCGCCCCGAGGACCAGGTCAGCTCCTCGCGGATCCGCTTGTGCCAGTACTCGGCGAGGGCCTCGGTGAGCTGCACCGACAGCCCGTGGACCTCCAGGTAGTCCCGGTAGGCGTCCTTGGCGAACAGTTCGTTGGCGTAGTCCGCGATCGGCTGGCCCATCGTCACCAGGTGCAGCGGCAGCACGTCGACCTCGCCGGAGCCGCGCGGGCGCCAGAAGTCCGCCAGGCACAGGTGCCGGTCCCGGCGCTGGCGCGGGAACTCGAAGCGGTACCGCTCCGGGGCGTCCGCCCGGGGCTCGGTCAGCACCAGCAGCGAGTCCTTCTCCGACACCGCCGGGAAGTACCCGTAGACCAGGGACGCGTGCGCCAGCACGCCCTCGGCGGTCAGCCGCTCCAGCCAGTACCGCAGCCGCGGCCTGCCCTCGGTCTCCACGAGCTCCTCGTAGGAGGGGCCGTCGCCGCCCTTGGTGCCCCGCAGGCCCCACTGGCCCAGGAACAGCGCGCGCTCGTCCACCATGCCGCTGTACTCGGCCAGCGCGACGCCCTTGACCACCCGGGTGCCCCAGAACGGCGGGGTGGGGACGGGGTTGTCCACCGCGACGTCCGAGCGCTCGGGCAGCGGACCCGCCGCCTCGACCTCGGCGGCCTTGCGCTTCGCGGCGACGCGCTTGGAGCGCTCGTGGCGCTCCTTGCGCTCGGCCGCCCTGCGCTCCTCCTCCGGGTCCACCTCGGGCAGCGCGCCGCGCAGCCGGGCCATGGTGGCGTCCATCAGCCGCAGGCCCTCGAACGCGTCCCGGGCGTACGAGACCCGGCCCTCGTAGACCTCGGTGAGGTCGTTCTCGACGTAGGAGCGGGTCAGGGCGGCCCCGCCCAGCAGCACGGGGAGCTTCTTCCCGCGGGAGTTCATCTCCTGCAGGTTCTCCTTCATGATCACCGTGGACTTGACCAGCAGCCCCGACATCCCGACGGCGTGGGCCCGGTGCTCGTCCGCGGCCTGCAGGATGGTGGCGATCGGCTGCTTGATCCCCAGGTTCACGACCGTGTAGCCGTTGTTGGACAGGATGATGTCCACGAGGTTCTTGCCGATGTCGTGGACGTCCCCCTTGACGGTGGCCAGCACGATCGTGCCCTTGCCGTCGTCGTCCGTCTTCTCCATGTGCGGCTCGAGGTACGCCACGGCGGTCTTCATGACCTCCGCCGAGGCGAGCACGAACGGCAGCTGCATCTGCCCGGAGCCGAACAGCTCGCCGACGGTCTTCATGCCGGACAGCAGCGTGTCGTTGACGATCTCCAGCGGCGGCCGGGTCTGCATGGCCTCGTCGAGGTCGGCCTCCAGGCCGTTGCGCTCGCCGTCGACGATCCGCCGCTCCAGGCGCTCGAACAGCGGCAGCGCGGCCAGCTCCTCGGCCCTACCCGCACGCGCCGACGACGCCGTGACCCCCTCGAACAGCTCCATGAACCGGTTCAGCGGGTCGTAGCCCTCGCGGCGGCGGTCGTAGACCAGGTCGAGCGCGACGGCCCGCTGCTCGTCCGGGATCTTCGCCATCGGCAGGATCTTCGCCGCGGACACGATCGCGGTGTCCAGCCCCGCCTCGACGCACTCGTGCAGGAACACCGAGTTGAGCACCTGGCGGGCGGCCGCGTTGAGGCCGAAGGAGATGTTGGAGATGCCCAGGGTGGTCTGGACGTCCGGGTAGCGCCGCTTGAGCTCGCGGATCGCCTCGATGGTCTCCAGGCCGTCCCGGCGCACCTCCTCCTGCCCGGTGGTGATCGGGAAGGTCAGGGTGTCGACGACGATGTCCCCGACCCGCATGCCGTGGTGCGTGGTCAGGTCCTCGATGAGGCGGGCGGCGACGCGGACCTTCCAGTCCCGGTCGCGGGCCTGGCCCTCCTCGTCGATGCACAGCGCGACGACCGCGCAGCCGTGCGCGCGGACCAGCTCCATCGTGCGCTGGTACCGGGACCCGGGCCCGTCGCCGTCCTCGAAGTTCACGGAGTTGACGATCGAGCGGCCGCCGAGCAGCTCCAGACCGGCCTTGAGGACCTCCGGCTCGGTGGAGTCCAGCATCACGGGCAGGGTCGACGCCGTGGCGAGGCGCCCGGCCAGCTCCTGCATGTCCGCGACCCCGTCGCGGCCGACGTAGTCGATGCACAGGTCGATCAGGTGGGCGCCCTCGCGGGTCTGCTCGCGGGCGATCGCGACGCAGTCCTCCCAGCGCTCCTCCAGCATGGCCTCGCGGAACTTCTTGGAGCCGTTGGCGTTCGTCCGCTCCCCCACCATCAGGACCGAGGTGTCCTGCCGGAACGGGACGGGCGCGTACAGCGAGGACACCCCCGGCTCCGGACGCGGCCTGCGGACCGCGGGGGTCACGGACGGGATCGCGTCGGCGACGGCGCGGACGTGGGCGGGCGTGGTGCCGCAGCAGCCGCCGACCAGCCGCAGCCCGTAGTCCCGCACGAACACGCTCAGCGCCTCGGCGAGCTCCTCGGCGGTCAGCGGGTACTCGGCGCCGTTCTTGCCCAGGACCGGCAGGCCCGCGTTCGGCATGACCGACAGCGGGATGCGGGCCTGCTTCGACAGCGTGCGCAGGTGCTCGCTCATCTCGGCGGGGCCGGTGGCGCAGTTCAGCCCGATGACGTCGATGCCCAGGGGCTCCAGCGCGGTCAGCGCGGCGCCGATCTCCGAGCCCAGCAGCATGGTGCCGGTGGTCTCGACGGTGACGCTGGTGATGATCGGGATGCGGCGGCCCTCGAGGCGCATGGCCTCCTGCACGCCGAGCACCGCCGACTTCACCTGCAGCAGGTCCTGGCAGGTCTCGACGAGGAACGCGTCCGCCCCGCCCGCGAGCAGGCCGCGGCCGGTCTCGGTGTAGGCGTCCCGCAGGGTGGCGAAGGTCTCGTGGCCGAGCGTCGGCAGCTTGGTGCCGGGGCCGATCGAGCCGAGGACGTAGCGCTGCCCGCCCACCTCGTCCGCGGCCTCGCGGGCCAGCCGGGCCCCCCGCTCGGACAGCTCGCGGATGCGGTCCGCGATGTCGTAGTCGGCGAGGTTGGGCAGGTTGGCGCCGAAGGTGTTGGTCTCGACGGCGTCCGCGCCCGCCTCGAAGTACGCGCGGTGGATGCCCCGCACGACGTCCGGCCGGGTGGCGTTGAGGATCTCGTTGCACCCCTCCAGCCCGGCGAAGTCGTCGAGCGTGAGGTCGTGGCTCTGGAGCATGGTGCCCATCGCACCGTCGGCGATCACCACGCGCTCGGACAGCGTGTCCAGGAGCGTGGTGTCGAAGCTGTGATCTGACGCGGCTGCGTTCACGGCTGACACTCCACAAGAGTACGGGTCCCACTCGTGTTATCCGCGCGCGCCGTAGGGTGGACGGATGACCGAGCGCGAGCAGGGGGCGGGGGTGCCCGCGGAGCTGCCGGACCTCGTCGATCCGGTGATGATCACGGCTTTCGAGGGCTGGAACGACGCGGGCGAGGCCGCCAGCTCCGCACTGGAACACCTCGAGCTGAGCTGGGACGCCGAGCCCCTGGGCTCCATCGATCCCGAGGACTACTACGACTTCCAGGTCACGCGCCCGCTCGTCCGGATGGCCCAGGGGGTCACCCGGCGCATCGAGTGGCAGACCACTCGGCTGTCCGTGGCGAAGCTGCCGGGCAGCGAGCGGCACGTCGTGCTCGTCAACGGCATCGAGCCGAACCTGCGGTGGCGCTCCTTCTGCGGCGAGATCATGGAGTACGTCGAGAAGCTGGGCGTGACGAAGGTCATCAACCTCGGCGCGATGCTCACCGACGTGCCGCACACCCGGCCGACGCCGGTGCGCGGCAGCGGGTACGACACCGAGTCGGCGAAGAAGCTCGGCGTCGAGCCGTCGACCTACCAGGGCCCGACCGGGATCGTCGGGGTGCTGCAGTCGCAGCTGATCGAGCACGGCGTCCCGTCGGTCTCGTACTGGGCCGAGGTGCCGCACTACGTGTCGCAGGCGCGGGTGCCCAAGGCGGCGATCGCGCTGCTCATGCGCATCGAGGAGGCGCTGGACGTCGAGGTCCCCCTCGGCGGGCTGCCCGACCAGGCCGAGGAGTGGGAGCGCACGGTCAACGAGATGGCCGAGGCGGATGACGAGGTGCGCGAGTACGTCCGCCAGCTCGAGCAGCAGGCCGAGGACGAGGAGGAGGAGAAGCCCGTCGACCTCGCCGAGACCAGCGGTGACGAGATCGCGGCGGACTTCGAGCGCTACCTCCGCCGCCGCGGCGGGTCCAGCTGAGGCTCCGCCGGGCCGGGCTCTACCTGGGCGGTTTCCTGGGCCCGTTCGGCGGGGGCATCACCACGGCGATGCTGCCGGAGCTGGGCGGCTCGTTCGGGATCTCCCCCGCGGCCGCGTCGTCGTCGTTGACGGCCTTCCTGCTCCCGTTCGCCGCGGCGATGCTGCTCTCCGGGACACTCGGCGAGCGGTGGGGCCGGGTCCGGACGGTCCGCACCGCCTACGTCGTCTACGCGGTGTCCTGCGTGGTGGCGGTGGTGGCCACGAGCTGGGGGGTGTTCCTCGGCGCGCGGGTGCTGCAGGGCCTGGCCAACGCGTTCACCACACCGCTGGTCATGGCGGCCCTCGCCGCGTCCGTGGCGCCGGAGGCGCTGGGTCGTGCGCTGGGCTGGTACGGCTCGTTGCAGGCGGCGGGCCAGACGTCCGCGCCGCTGGTGGGCGGGCTCGCCGCCGAGGTGGAGTGGCACCTGGCGTTCGTCGGCGTGGCGGTGGTGGCGCTCGGGCTGGCCGTGGTCGGGCTCCCGAACGACGACGGTGCCGCGACCCGGAGCCCGGCCACGCTGCGCAGCGCGCTGCGGCCCGAGGTGCTGCGCCTGGGCCTGGTCGCCGGGCTGGGCTGGGGCTGCCTGGGCGGTGCGGGGTTCCTCGTCGCCCTGCGCCTCGCGGACGTCTTCGACCTCGACGCCGGGCCGCGCGGCCTGGTCCTGACGGGCCTGGGCGTCGTCGGGATCCTGACGGCCCGGGTCGCCGGGTCCGCCGTCGGCCGGTTCGGGGGACGCGGCTGCGTGATCGCGGGCGCCGCGCTCGGCGGCGCGCTGCTGGCGGGTGTGGGCCTGGTGCCGCTGGTCGGGCTGGTCGCCGTCCTGTGGGCGCTGGCGGGGTTCCCGAGCCAGCTGCTGGTGGTCGGCGTGAACTCCCTGGTGCTGGGCGGCGCGGGCACTCGCGGCGGCGGCCCGATCTCGGTGGTGCAGTCGCTGCGCTTCTTCGGCGCGGCGGCGAGCCCCATCGCCCTACCCCCGGTCTACCACGCGGACCCGGCCGCGGCCTTCCTCGCACCCGCGGCGCTCCTGGTCGCGGCGGTCCCGGCCCTGGTCCCGAGAAAGCCGTGAGTGGCGATGGTCGCTGGAGCGACTATCGCCACTCACGGGTTAGAGGGTGATGCCGAGGAGTGCGTCGATGGCGGCGCGGGCCTCGGCCGGGGCCTCGCGGTCCGTGCCGCGGCGCTCCACCGCCTCCGCGGCCCACGCGTCGACCGCGGCGAGGGCGCGGGGGGTGTCGAGGTCGTCGGCGAGGTGCTGTCGCAGGGACGCGATCATGTCGTCCGCGGACGGCGCGGCCTCCAGCGCCAGGGCCGCACGCCACCGCGCCAGGCGCTCCTGCGCCTCGGAAAGCAGCGAGTCGGTCCACGGCCGGTCCTGCCGGTAGTGCCCGGAGATGAGCGCGGCGCGGATGGCGTTCGGGTCGACGCCCGCGTTGCGCAGCTTGGAGACGAACACCAGGTTGCCGCGGGACTTGGACATCTTCTCGCCGTCGAGCCCGATCATCCCGGTGTGCGTGTAGTGCCGGGCGAAGGGATGGTCGCCGGTCAGCGCCTCGGCGTGGGCCGCGCCGCACTCGTGGTGCGGGAAGATCAGGTCGGAGCCGCCGCCGTTGAGGTCGATCTGGGTGCCGAGCCGGTTCAGCGCGATGGCCGCGCACTCCACGTGCCACCCCGGGCGCCCCCGCCCGAGGTCGGAGTCCCACGCGGGCTCCCCCGGGCGCTCCATGCGCCAGAGCAGCGCGTCCACCGGGTTGCGCTTGCCGGGCCGGTCGGGGTCGCCGCCGCGCTCCCGGGAGAGCCGGAGCATGGTCTCCTCGTCGTAGCGCGACTCGTAGCCGAAGTGGCCGGTGGCGGCCGAGTCGAAGTACACGTCCGGGTACTCGGGGTCGTCGATGCGGTAGGCCGCGCCGTCGACCAGCAGCTTCGCCACCAGCTCCGCGATCTCCGGGATCGCCTCCACCGCGCCGATGTAGTCCCGCGGCGGCACGACCCGCAGGGCCGCCATGTCCTCGCGGAACAGCGCCGTCTCGCGCATGCCCAGGACCACCCAGTCGTCCTGGTCCCGGTCCGCCCGCTCGAGCAGGGGCTCGTCGATGTCGGTGACGTTCTGGACGTAGTGCACGTCGTGCCCGAGATCGCGCCAGTACCGGTTGACCAGGTCGAACGCCAGGTAGGTGGCGGCGTGGCCGAGGTGTGTCGCGTCGTACGGGGTGATCCCGCAGACGTACATGGTCGCGACGTCGCCGGGGGCCGTGGGCCGCACCCGCGCGGTCGAGGTGTCGTACAGGCGAAGCGGCGGGCCGCTCCCCTCGAGAGCGGGGAGCGCGACGGGGGCCCAGGTCTGCATGCGTCCACAGTAATCGCCCGCCCGGGGTGCCCAGGGTCACGTACGCCGGGCGGCGGCCACGAAGGTGAACCGGTCCCCCCGGTAGACCGAGTGCGTCCACTCCACCGGCCGCCCGTCCGCGGTGTGGCTGTGCCTGCGCACCACCAGCAGCGGGTGCCCCGTCTCGACGGCGAGCAGCTCCGCCTCGCGCGGGTCCGCCAGCCTGCTCTGCACGGCGTCTCGCACCTCGTCGACGCCGCGGCCGTAGACCTCGCGCAGCGTCTCGTACATCGACCCGCGGGTGGCGAGCTGCTCGGCGAGCCCCGGCAGCTCACCGGCCAGCTGCGCGGTCTCGACGGCCAGCGGCACCCCGTCCACCAGCCGGACCCGCTCGACCCACCACACCTCGTCCTGGCCCAGGGCCTCCGCGGCGGCGTCCGACGCGGGGGCCCGCCGGACGTCGAGCACCCGGTTCGCGACGCGTCCCGGCCCCAGGTCGTCGGTGAAGGAGGTCAGCTGCTGCACCTCGACGAGCAGCGGCTCGGCGATGTAGGTGCCGCTGCCCTGGGTGCGGTCGAGCCTGCCCTCGGTGACGAGCTCGGCGAGCGCCTGGCGCACCGTGGTCCGCGAGGTGGCCAGTCGATCGGCCAGCTCACGCTCGGTGGGCAGGGCCGTCCCCGGGGTGCCCGCAGCGATCATCGCGAGCAGCTCCTGCTTCACCGCCCAGTAGCGCGGAACCCTCGTCACCCTTGACTCCTCAGATTGGTCTATGCCAACCTACCTCCACTATTTGGTCTAGACCAATCGGGGAGCGCCATGGGGTTCGTCGCGGAGTTGCGTGGATCGTCGAGACTGGGGCTGCTCGTCGCGGCCTCGGCGGCCACGGTCGGAGTGATCTACGGGTACGACCAGTCCAACATCGCGGGCGCGCTGCTGTTCATGACCGACGAGTTCGGCCTGACCACGCGCCAGCAGGAGCTCGTGACCACCGCCGTGGTGATCGGCCAGATCCTCGGCGCGCTCGGCGGGGGCGCGCTGGCCAACCGGGTCGGCCGCAAGCCGGCCATGCTCGCCGTGGCGGCGACCTTCGGGGTCTTCTCGCTGTTCTCGGCGCTGGCGGTGAACGTGCCGACGCTGCTCGCCTCCCGCGTCCTGCTGGGCCTGACGATCGGCGTCTCGATCGTCGTCGCGCCGGTGTTCGTCGCCGAGTCCTCGCCCGCGCGGATCCGCGGCGCACTCCTGGTGCTCTACCAGGTGGCGACGGTCGTCGGGATCATCGCCGGGTACCTCGTCGCCTGGGCGCTGGCCGGGACGGGCAGCTGGCGCTGGATGCTCGGTCTCGCGGCGGTCCCCGCCCTGCTGGTCACCCTGCTGATCGCGCGGCTGCCGGACACCGCGCGCTGGTACTCGCTGCGCGGACGGCACGAGGAGGCCCGCGCCGTGCTGCAGCGGCTCGACCCGGGCGCGGACGCGGACGCCGCGCTGGCCGAGATGACCGCCTCGCCGACCCGCCGGGGGGCCTGGCGGGAGATGCTGCGCAGGCCCTACCTGCGGGCGACCCTGTTCGTCGTCGGGCTGGGGTTCTTCATCCAGATCACCGGCATCAACGCGATCGTCTACTACTCCCCGCGGATCTTCGAGGCGATGGGCTTCCGCGGCGACGCCGCACTGCTCGGCCTGCCCGCGCTGGTGCAGGTGTTCGGCCTGGTCGCCGTCGTCGGGTCGCTGCTGACGGTGGACCGCTTCGGCCGCCGTCCGGTGCTGCTCGGCGGGATCGGGATCATGGTCGTGGCGAACGCGCTGCTCATCGCGGTGTTCGCGACCGGCGGCGGCACGCTGTTCGGGTTCATCGGGCTGGTGCTGTTCACCGTCGGGTTCACGTTCGGCTTCGGCTCGCTGGTGTGGGTCTACGCCGGTGAGGCCTTCCCGGCGCGGCTGCGCTCGCTCGGCGCGTCGGCGATGCTCACCGCGGACCTGGTGGCCAACGCCGTCGTCGCCGCCGTGTTCCTGACCCTGCTCAACGGGGTCGGCGGCGTCGGCACGTTCGTGGTGTTCGGGGTGCTCGCCCTGCTCGCGATGGTCTTCGTGCACCGCTTCGCCCCCGAGACGAAGGGGCGCGAGCTGGAGGACATCCGCCGGTACTGGGAGAACGACGGCCGCTGGCCCGCCCCCTCGTCCCGGGAGTCGGTGTGAGCGATCTGCTCGGCCTCGACATCGGCGGCTCCACGACGCGGGCCCTGCGCTGCACCGACGGCGTGCGCCGCGAGACCCGGACCGGCTCCGCCAACCTCGCCTCGGTCGGCGACGCGCGCGCGGGCGCGGCCCTCGACGCGGCCCTGGCGGGCCTCGGCGACCTGTCCGGCGTCCAGGCGGTGTGCGCGGGGGCCGCGGGCGCGGACTCCCCCGCCACCGTCGCCCGGCTGACGGCGATGCTGGCGGCCCGGGTGCCGCGCGCGCGGGTCGCGGTCGTGCACGACACGGAGCTGATGCTGGCCGGGCTCGCGGAGGGCGTCGCCCTGATCTCCGGGACCGGTTCGGTGGCCTGGGGCCGCCGCGCGGACGGCACGCAGGTCCGCGCGGGCGGCTGGGGCTACCTCCTCGGCGACGAGGGCAGCGGGTGGTGGGTGGCCCGCGAGGCCGTCCGGCACGCGCTGGGCCGCCACGACCGCGGCCTCCCGCCCGACGCCGTCACCGCGGCCCTGCTGCAGGACTGCGGCCTGCCCCACTGCGACGCACTCCTCGACCACGTCTACGGCCGCCCGGAGCGGCAGTACTGGGCGGCCCGCGCCGACGCGGTCGCCCGGCTCGCCGACACCAGAGCGGATGTCGGAGCGGGTCCCGGGCTCGCTCCCGGGCCCGACCCGGTGGCCGCCGACCTCCTCGGCCGCGCCGCCGACGCCCTCGCCGGTCTGGCGCGGTGCGTCCTCGACCGGCTCGAGATCCCCGGGCCGGTGGTGCTCGGCGGCGGGTTCGCCGTCCACCGACCCGTCCTGCAGGACCTGCTGCGCGCGCGGCTGCCCGGGGTGCCGCTGACGGTCCTGCGCACCGATCCCGTCCTCGGTGCGCTGCGGCTCGCCCAGGACCTCGTGCACGACCCCGCCCACGCCCACGACCCCACCCCGACCGACTCGGAGGACCACCCGTGACCCACACGCTCTCCCCCGGCGCCCTGATGGCCGCCGAGATCGCCGAGCAGCCCGCCGTGTGGCGGCGTCAGCTCGCGGAGGCCGGGCCCGGCGGGGCGTCCGGCGTCGCGGAGGCCGCCGAGCTGGTCCGACGCCGGGCACCACGGTTCGTCCTGCTCGTCGCCCGGGGCACCAGCGACCACGCCGCCCTGTACGCGAAGTACCTGGTCGAGATCACGCTCGGGCTGCCCGTCGGGCTGGTGTCGCCCTCGACCTACACCGCCTACGGCCGCAGGCCCGACCTCCGGGACGTCCTGATGGTCGCGGTCAGCCAGTCCGGCGGATCCCCCGACCTGCTGCGCACCCTCGAGGTGGCGAAGGCGGGCGGGGCGCTCACGGTCTCGGTGACCAACAACGCGGCGTCCGCGCTGGCCACGACGGCGGACGCGCACGTCGACGTCCTCGCGGGCCCGGAACGCGCGGTGGCCGCGACCAAGTCCTACACCGCGCAGCTGCTCGCCCTGAACCTGCTGTTCGGCGGCGCCGGGGCGGACGCGCTGCCGGACCTCGGCGACGCGGTCCTGGCCCGGGACGCCGAGCTCGCCGCCCTGGCGATCCGCTACCGGTTCGCCGAACGCATGATCACCACCGGCCGCGGCTACTCCTACCCGACGGCCCGGGAGGCGGCGTTGAAGCTGATGGAGACCGCGTACGTGTCCGCGCAGGCCTTCTCCGGGGCGGACCTGCTGCACGGACCGCTCGCGCTCGTCGAGCCACGGGTGCCGGTGCTC
This sequence comes from Pseudonocardia sp. WMMC193, assembly GCF_021728735.1. NCBI lineage: Bacteria > Bacillati > Actinomycetota > Actinomycetes > Pseudonocardiales > Pseudonocardiaceae > Pseudonocardia > Pseudonocardia sp. WMMC193. The sequence continues at coordinate 1,652,823 of NZ_JAKKDO010000003.1, forward strand.
GCCGTGACCTCCGCGGGCGCGGGCGGGCGGGCCTTCGCGCCGGTGCTCGACGCGCTGGCCGAACGGCGGGCGGACGTGGTCACCGTGGGCAGCGCGGCGCGGGACGTGGTGCTGCCCGAGACCGCCGAGCCGCTCGCCCCGCTGCTGGAGATCCTGCCGTTCCAGCTGCTCGCCCGGCACGTCGCCGTCGACCGGGGCGGCGACCCGGACGCCCCGCGGGGCCTGCGGAAGGTCACGGAGACGCTGTGAACGGCCTGCACGACCCGGGGCACGGAGAACGCCGACGCACCGCCCCCGGCGAACGGGCGATCGTGCTGGCTGCGGAGACCGTCGTCCTCCCCGGCCACTGCGGCCCCGGGTGGGTGGGCGTCGAGGGTGAACGGATCGTCGCCACCGGGATCGGCCGCCCCCCGAGGCCCGCGGAGCACGAGCTGGGGGCCGCGGTCGTCGTGCCCGGGTTCGTGGACCTGCACGTGCACGGCGGGGGCGGCGCCGCCTACACCACCGGCGATCCCGCGGAGGCCCGCCGCGCGCTGCGGTTCCACCGGGCGCACGGCACCACGACGACCCTCGCCTCGCTGGTCACCGCCGGTCCCGCGGAGCTCCGCCGGGCCGTCGACGCCCTCGCCGAGCTGGTCGCGGACGGCGAGCTCGCCGGCGTCCACCTGGAGGGCCCCTGGCTCGCCGAGGCCCGCTGCGGCGCCCACGATCCCGCGCTGCTGCGGGACCCCGACCCGGCCGAGCTGGACGCCCTGCTCGCCACCGGCGTGGTGCGGATGGTGACCCTCGCCCCGGAACGTCGGGGCGCCCTCGACGCGATCCGGCGGGTCGCCGGCGCGGGCGCGCTCGCCGCCGTCGGGCACACGGACGCGGGGTACGAGCTGGTCGGGTCCGCGATCGAGGCGGGCGTCCGGGTCGGCACCCATCTGTTCAACGCGATGGCCCCGCTGCACCACCGCGAGCCCGGCCCGGCCGCGGCGCTGCTCGGGGACCCGCGGGTGACCGTCGAGCTCGTCACCGACGGGCTGCACGTCCACCCCGCGCTGTGGGACCTCGTCCTCGCGAGCGCGGGCCCCACCCGGGTCGCCGCGGTCACCGACGCGATGGTCGCCGCGGGCATGCCGGACGGCCGCTACCGGCTCGGCGGGCTGGACGTGCGGGTCCGCGAGGGCGTCGCCCGGCTGGAGCGGCGCGGGTCCATCGCGGGCAGCACCGCCACCGGAGACACCCTGTTCCGGGCCATCGTCGCCGCCGCGCCGGACCGCAGGTCGGGGCTGGTCCGGGCGGTCGCGATGACCGCCGGGACCCCCGCCGCGACACTCGGGCTCGACGTCGGCGTCCTCGAACCGGGCCGCCGCGCCGATCTCGTGGTGCTCTCGCCGGAGCTGACCGTGCGCGAGGTCTGGCGCGGCGGCGCACCCGTGTGAGGCCCGGTCAGGCCGGGACGGCCACCGGCTCCTCGGCCTGCCGAGCCAGGCGCCCGGCGATGACCGCGCACGCCATGAGCTGGATCTGGTGGAACAGCATCAGGGGCAGCACGAGCAGGCCGACCTGCCCGGCCGAGAACAGCACCCCGGCCATCGGCAGGCCGCTGGCCAGGCTCTTCTTCGACCCGCAGAACAGGATCGTGATCCGGTCCGCGCGGGCGAAGCGGCGCGGCACGAACCAGGTGATCGCCAGGACCACCGCCAGCAACACCACGCACGTGCCGACGAGCGCGGCGAGGGCGCCGAGCGAGAGCCTGCCCCAGATGCCCTGCGTCATGCCCTCGCTGAACGCGACGTACACCACCAGCAGGATGGAGCCGCGGTCCACGATCTTGAGCCAGTTCTTGTTGCGCGCCACCCAGTCGCCGATCCAGCGCCGCAGCAGCTGCCCGAGCACGAAGGGGGCGAGGAGCTGCAGCGCGACGTCCAGCAGCGCGCGGGCCGAGAACCCGCCCTGCGCGGACAGCAGCAGTCCGGTCAGCAGCGGCGTGAGCACGATGCCCAGCAGGTTCGACAGGGAGGCCGCGCAGATCGCCGCGGGCACGTTGCCGCGGGCCACCGAGGTGAACGCGATGGACGACTGCACCGTCGACGGCAGGCAGCAGAGGAAGAGCATCCCGAGCTTGAGCTCGGTGGGCAGGATCGCCGCGGGGATCAGCTGGATCAGCAGGCCGAGCAGCGGGAACAGGACGAACGTCGCCGCCACGACCGTGCCGTGCAGCCGCCAGTGCTTGAGCCCCTCGATCGCCTCGCGGGTGGAGAGCCGGGCGCCGTAGAGGAAGAAGAGCAGGGCGATCGCGACACTCGTGGCGTAGGAGAACCCGGTGGCGACCGACCCGCTCGCAGGCAGCAGGGCCGCGACCCCCACGGTCGCGAGGATCATCAGCAGGAACGGGTCGACGCGCTTCACCCGGACATCGTCGCCGCCCTCCGGTCATTCGGAAACACGCACACCGCTCTGTCTGTCATCATGGTTCGCGATGGATCCGGTCCTGCTCCGCTCGTTCGTCGCCGTCGCGCGCACGCTGTCGTTCACCCGGGCCGCCGCCGGGTTGGACCTGCGGCAGTCGACGGTGAGCCAGCACGTCCGGCGGCTGGAGGAGGCGGTCGGGCGCACGCTGCTGCTGCGGGACACCCACAGCGTCACCCTCACCCCGGACGGCGAGACGATGCTCGAGTACGCGGTCGCGATCCTCGACACCGCCGACCGCGCGCTGGCCCACTTCCGCGGTGTTCAGGTGCGCGGGCGGCTGCGGTTCGGGGTCTCGGAGGACCTCGTGCTCACCCGGGTGCCGACGATCCTGGCCGACTTCCGACGGCGGCACCCCGGCGTGGACGTCGAGCTGACCGTGGGGCTGAGCGAGACCCTCGAGGCCGCGCTCGACCGCAACGAGCTGGACCTGCTCTTCGCCAAGCGCTCACCCGGCCGGACCGGCGGCACCCCGGTCTGGCCGGACCGCTTCGTGTGGGTCGCCTCCCCCGGGTTCCGACTCGCCGAGGGGCCCGTCCCGCTCGTGACCTATCCCCCGCCCGCGCTGTCGCGGGCCGCCGCGATCGCGGCCCTGGAGGCGGTGGGCCGCCCCTGGCGGCTCGCCTGCACCAGCGGCTCGCTGTCCGGTCTGCGGGCCGCGGCGCTGGCGGGGCTCGGGGTGGTCGCGCACGCCGAGACGCTGGTGCCGCCGGGGCTGGTCCCGGTGGCCGGGCTCCCGCCGCTCGGCAGCTTCGAGTTCACCCTGCAGACCGGCCGCCGCACCCTCTCGACCCCCGCCGAGGCCCTGGCGACGGCGATCACCACCGCCTTCGGCTAGCGCATTATGGAACCATAATGGCTGTTTCGAGGCCCACACGCAGCATTATGGTTCCATAACGGCTTTTCTGAGGCCGGAAAACAGCATTATGGTTCCATAATGCGCCAGAGGGTGGGTGACCCTCCGGTCAGCCGGCCGGCACGCGGCCGGGCGCCCGGCGGACGACGGCGATCGCCTTCGCCAGCTCGGCGTCCCGCGCCTCGCCCAGCAGGTCCCGCACGAACACCCCCGCGATGTGCTCGACGGACTCGGGGCCGTCCGGCCGGTACCACGTCCACGCGTAGTTGCACATGCCGAACACGTGCAGCGCCGTCATCCGCGGGTCCGCGGTGTGCAGCTCCCCCGCCGCCGCGCCCGCCCGGACGATGTCCACCACGAGGTCGGTGTACCGCGTGCGCTGGCCGCGGATGTGCTCGGCCAGGGTCCCCCCGAGTTCGTCACCGGAGTATCGGACCAGCTCACGCAGGCAGGTGAGGCTCGCGGCCCGGTCGTCCCGGTGGGCGGCGAGCAAGGCGTAGATCATCGCGACCAGGCGCTCGACGGGGCTCTCGAGGTGCGCCCGCACGTAGTCCGCCTCGGCCAGCCGCCGCCCGAAGTAGGCGACGTGCACCTCCCCGAGCAGCGCCTCCTTGCTCCCGAAGTGGTGCAGGATCGTGCCCTTCGACAGCCCCAGCGCCACCGCGACGTCCGCGAGCGCGGTCTCCGCGTACCCGCGCTCGGCGACGTGCTCGGCGAACACGCGCAGGATCGCGTCCCGCGAACTGGGCCTGACCATCGACACACCCTAGCCCATTGCTGACTGAACGGGCGGTCAGTTACCGTGGCCCCATGACCACGACGCTGCGGTCCACCGCCGATCCCGGCTCGGACGCGTTCGCCCGCAACGCGGAGTCCCACCGGAACCTGGTCGCGGACTTGGCCGCCCAGCTGGCCACGGCCCGGCTCGGCGGCCCCGAGAGGTCGCGGGCCCGCCACGTCGAGCGCGGGAAGCTGCTCCCCCGCGACCGGGTGGACTCCCTCGTCGACCCGGGCTCGCCGTTCCTGGAGCTGTCCCCGCTCGCCGCGCACGGCCTCTACGACGGGGACGCCCCCGGCGCGGGCATGATCACCGGCGTCGGGCGGGTGTCGGGGCGGGAGTGCGTGATCGTCGCCAACGACGCGACGGTCAAGGGCGGCACCTACTACCCGATGACGGTCAAGAAGCACCTGCGCGCGCAGGAGGTGGCCCTGCACAACCGGCTGCCGTGCGTCTACCTGGTCGACTCCGGCGGCGCGTTCCTCCCCCGCCAGGACGAGGTCTTCCCCGACCGCGAGCACTTCGGCCGGATCTTCTACAACCAGGCCACCATGTCCGGGCTCGGGATCCCGCAGATCGCGGCGGTCCTCGGCTCCTGCACCGCGGGCGGCGCCTACGTCCCGGCGATGTCCGACGAGGCCGTCATCGTCCGCAACCAGGGGACGATCTTCCTCGGTGGCCCGCCGCTGGTGAAGGCCGCGACCGGCGAGGTCGTCACCGCCGAGGAGCTCGGCGGCGGCGACCTGCACGCCAAGGTCTCCGGCGTCACCGACCACCTCGCGAACGACGACGCGGACGCCCTGCGGAAGGTGCGGTCGATCGTCGCCACCCTCGGGCCGCGGGTCGCGCCGCCCTGGGAGCGCCGCCCGACCGTCGCGCCCGTCGTCGACCCGGCCGAGCTCTACGGCGTCGTCCCCACCGACTCGCGCACCCCCTACGACGTGCGCGAGGTGATCTCCCGCATCGTCGACGGCTCGGAGTTCGGCGAGTTCAAGTCCGAGTACGGCACCACCCTGGTCACCGGGTTCGCGCACATCCACGGCCACCCCGTCGGCATCCTGGCCAACAACGGGATCCTGTTCTCCGAGTCCGCGCTCAAGGGCGCCCACTTCATCGAGCTGTGCGACCAGCGCGGCATCCCGCTGGTGTTCCTGCAGAACATCTCCGGGTTCATGGTCGGCCGCGAGTACGAGGCGGGCGGCATCGCGAAGAACGGGGCCAAGCTCGTCACCGCCGTCGCCTCCACCCGGGTCCCGAAGCTGACCGTCGTCATCGGCGGGTCGTTCGGCGCCGGGAACTACGCCATGTGCGGGCGCGCCTACTCCCCCCGCTTCCTGTTCATGTGGCCGAACGCCCGCATCTCGGTCATGGGCGGCGAGCAGGCCGCGACCGTGCTGGGGACCGTCGGGAACGCGGACCCGGAGGCGATCCGCGCCCAGTACGAGTCGCAGGGCCACCCCTACTACTCCACCGCCCGGCTGTGGGACGACGGCGTGATCGACCCCGCCGACACTCGCACCGTCCTTGGGCTGTCCCTGTCCGTCGCCGCCAACGCGCCCCTCGGGGATCCCGCGTTCGGCGTCTTCCGGATGTGAGCCCCGTGCGTCCCGTGAGCTCTGGAGGTCCGCTGATGTTCTCGACCGTCCTCGTGGCCAATCGCGGCGAGATCGCGGTGCGGGTGATCCGCACGCTGCGCACGCTCGGCATCCGCTCCGTGGCCGTGCACACCGATCCCGACGCCGCCGCCCCGCACGTCACCGCCGCGGACACCGCCGTGCGGATCGGCAGCTACCTCGACATCGACGCCGTGCTCGCCGCCGCGCGCGCCACCGGCGCCGAGGCGATCCACCCCGGCTACGGGTTCCTGTCGGAGAACACGGCGTTCGCCGCGGCGTGCGCCGAGGCCGGGCTGGTCTTCGTGGGTCCGCCCGCGGCGGCGATCGACGCGATGGGCGACAAGATCCGGGCCAAGCAGACGGTCGCGAAGGCCGGGGTGCCGGTGGTGCCCGGGTCGGAGGGCGTCGAGGACGTCGAGGTGGCCGTCGCCCGGATCGGGTACCCGGTCCTGCTCAAGCCCTCCGCGGGCGGCGGCGGCAAGGGGATGCGGGAGGTGTACGCGGCCGAGGAGCTGTCCGGGGCGATCGCGTCGGCACAGCGCGAGGCCCGCGGCTCGTTCGGGGACGACACCCTGCTCGTCGAGCGGCTGATCACCGCGCCCCGCCACATCGAGATCCAGGTCCTCGCGGACGCCCACGGCGGCGTCGTCCACCTCGGCGAGCGCGAGTGCTCGCTGCAGCGGCGCCACCAGAAGATCGTCGAGGAGGCGCCGTCGCCGCTGCTCACCCCCGCGCAGCGGGCGGCCATGGGGGCCGCGGCCTGCGACGCGGCCCGGGCCTGCGGGTACGTCGGCGCGGGCACGGTCGAGTTCATCGTCGACGGGAAGAACCCGGACGACTGGTTCTTCATGGAGATGAACACCCGCCTGCAGGTGGAACACCCGGTGACCGAGGAGGTCTACGGCGTCGACCTGGTGGCGCTGCAGCTGCAGGTCGCCGCCGGCGCGGCCGCCCCCTGGCCGGAGGTCCTGGAGCCGCGCGGCCACGCCGTCGAGGTGCGGGTCTACGCCGAGGACCCGGCGAACGGGTTCCTCCCCACCGGCGGCCGGATCCTCGCCCTGCGCGAGCCGACGACGGTGCGCGTCGACTCCGGCGTCGTCGAGGGGGGCACCGTCGGGTCGGACTACGACCCCATGCTGTCCAAGGTGATCGCCTGGGGCGCCGACCGGGCCGAGGCGCTGCGCCGGCTCGACGCCGCGCTCGCCGACACCGTCCTGCTGGGCCTCGGCACGAACGTCGGCTTCCTGCGGGCCCTGCTCGCGGACCCGGACGTCCGCGCAGGCGACCTGGACACGGGCCTGGTCGGCCGCAGGCTCGAGTCGCTGACCCGGACCGAGCTGCCCGCGGACGTCCTGGGCGCCGCCGCGGGGATCGGGCTGCTCGAGCTGGAGCCCCACGGCGCGGTCGTCGACCCGTTCGACCTGCCCGGCGGCTGGCGGCTCGGCGAGCACGCCTGGACCGTCGGGCGGTTCGAGGTCGACGGCCACGAACCGGTCGAGGTCCGCACGCGAGGCCGCGCCGGAGCCGCGGAGCTGATGCTCGACGGCGGGGACCCCGTCCCCACGTCCACCGTCGCGATCCCCGGCGGCTACCGGCACACCCAGGCCGGCGTCACCCGCACCTGGACCGCGGCGCGGGACGCGGCGGGCACGCTGTGGCTGGCCGGCGGCGGACAGACCTGGGCGGTCCGCGAGCACACCGCGCTGGACGCCGCCGCCGAGGACGCCGCGGGCAGCGGCGGCCCCGTCCTCTCCCCCATGCCGGGCACGGTGACCGTCGTCGAGGTCGGCGAGGGCCAGGAGGTCACCGCGGGCCAGACCCTCGTGGTGGTCGAGGCCATGAAGATGGAGCACGTCCTGACGGCCCCGGTGGACGGCACCGTCCGCGAGCTGCGGGCCCGGGTCGGCGGCACCGTGGCGAAGGACGCCCAGCTGCTCGTGGTCGAGCCGTCGGCGTGAGCACCGGGCCTGTCGGGCCGAACGCCGGCGCGGGCGCCGGGGTCCCGGGGGTGACCAGGTTGCCCGCCCAGCGCGGTCAGGGGCCGGCGCGCTCCATGTCCCGGCGCCAGGTCGTGATTGGGCGGCGTGATCGGGCGTTGTCCCAGCGCGTCGTCACGAGCCGGGGCGATGCAGGCCCCGGCGCAGGGTCGTGATCCCGCGATCGGAGGGCGTCGTGGCGGTGGTGAAGAGTCTGCCCGCTCCCCGCATGCTCAGGAGCGGGCGCGCCCCGAGCCCGCCGCCAGGTCGTGATCTGGCGATCGGGCGCACCGTGACAGCGTGATCAGGCCGCGCAGGAGCCCGCGCGCCCCACGCCCAGGCGCACGGGCTGATCCCGCGATCGGGTGAGGTCAGTGCGGTGGTGAACAGGCTGCTCACCCAGCGCGTCGTCAGGAGCCGGCGCGCTCCAGGTCCCGACGCAGGCTCATGATCTCGTGATCGGCCGCGCCGAGCTGTCGGTGCAGGTCGGCGACCAGTCGGGAGTGCTCCTCGCGCACCGCGGAGTGCTCGGCGCGGAGACGGTCGAGCGCGGCCTCCCGACGCTCGGTGGCCTCGGTGCGCTCCCGGGCCAGGCTCTGCTCGGTGGCTGCGGCGTGCTCGGCGCGCAGCCGCTCGACGAGGGTCGCGTGTTCGGTGCGCAGCCGCTCGACGTCGGTCGTGTGGAGGCGCCGATCCTCGTCGAGCTCGGCGCGGAGGTGGGCGACGGCGCTCTCATGGTCGGCACGCAGCCGGGCGAGGTCGGCGTGGTGCTCCTCCCGCAGCCGGGCGACGGCGTCGTCGTGCTCGGCGCGTAGACCGGCCGCGGCCTCGTCGCGGGCGGCGAGCTCGGCACGGTGGGCGTCGGCGTCCCGCGCGGCGCGGGACCGCTCCTCGGCGAGGGTGGCGTCGGTGGCGCGCGCCGTGGCCTGCAGCGTGCTCAGTTGGGTACGCAGCTCCGCGACCTGCGCGGCCGCCGCCTCGGCGAGCTCCTCGGCGCGCCGGAGGCGGTCGGTCAGCGCGTCGACCCTGCCCTCGGCGCGCAGCTGCTCCCGCAGCGCGGCCGCGGCGGCCTGCTCGGCCTTCACCCGCGCCCGGTCCGCCGCCGACGCCAGCTCCACCGCCTCCGCCGCCCGTGCCCCCGCGGCGTCGGCCTCCGCCCGCTGCCGGGCGGCGTCCCCCTCGGCCCGCTCGCGAGCCCCGCGGTCCTCGGCCGCGGCCTCCCGCGCCCGGTCCCGCTCGGCGAGCGCGCCCGCGGTCTCCTCCGCGACCTGCCGCCCGACGACGTCGACCGCCGCCAGCAGGTCCGCCAGCGGCGCGCGGGCCACGGCCAGCCTGTCCCCGAGCGCGTCGAGCGCCGCCGAGGTGAGCACCGAGTCCGCCTCCGTCAGCGACTCGACCGCGACGAACGCGGCCTCGGCCGACTTGCAGCTGAGCCCGTTCGGCCCCCAGGTCCTGCCGTCCTGGCAGTAGCGCGGGCGGTTGCCCCGCCCGCTGAGCTGCGGCAACGCCGCGCGGCACTGCCGGAACGCACACAGCCGGGTCTCGTCTTCCACACTTACATTTTTCCATATCGACTTGAGTTGTCGTAATTCAGATCGTCTGCTCCTGCCTGGCTCGGGAGAAACCTTCTTCTCCCCGGTCAGAAGCCGGATCGGGCCGAGCGAGCGCCGCCGAAGACGGGTGATCTGCGCTTCGGGCGCGGGACGGTCGCTGAGCGACCTCCGCCCGCCCCAGCGGTGGATCATGGCCACGGCCGGATCCACTCGAACCGTTGATCCACGCCCGAGGAGCGCAGGGGTCACTCAGCGACCCCCACGCGCCCCTCGTGTGGATCATGGTTTTCGCGCGGCTCGGACCGGCTCTGATCCACACTCCAGGAGCAGAACGGTCGCCTCACGACCCGCCCGCGCCCCACCCGTGGATCACGGCCAGGGCCGGATCCACTCGAACCGTTGATCCACGCCCGAGGAGCGCGGGGGTCGCTCAGCGACCCCCACGCGCCCCACGTGTGGATCATGGTTCTCGCGCGGCTCGGACCGGTCGCGATCCACACGCCGGGAGCAGAACGGTCGCCTCACGACCCGCCCGCGCCCCAGCCGTGGATCATGGCCGCGGCAAGGCCTGGGATCTCTGCTGGTCCGCCCGATGCGCCCGATGCGCCCGGTGCGCCCGGGCACTGATCCACGGCCCGGGAGCAGGAAGGTCGCTCTGCGACCGCCGCTCACCCGACGTGTGGATCACGAGCGGGCCAGCCCCCACCGCGCGCCTCCACCCGCCGCACCGTCACGCGCCCGATACTCACCCCGTGAGCGACGATCACGCGCACCTCGCGCTCCGCTCAACGCCCGACCCGACCGCCCCCTCCGACCCGACTCACACGACCGACCTCGTCACCGACCACGACGACCTGCGCGCACGTCTGCAGGCGCTCGACGCGGCGGCCGACCGCTACCTCGAGGACGGGCGGGTCGCGGGGACCCGGGAGGCGTACGCCCAGGACTGGGCGGCGTGGACCGACTACACCCGGTGGGCCGGGATCCCGCTGCTGTCGGGCGGGCGCGGCGCTCTCGTCGGGTTCGTGCTCTGGTTGGAGAACGGCGCGCCGCGGCTCGACCGTCCCGCGGGCACACCGGCGGCCCCGGCGACCATCCGCAGGCGGATCGCCGGGGCGCTGCACGGCCTGCGTCGTTTCGGCGCGGACCTCGACCCCCGCGGGCCGGAGGCCGCCCGCGAGGCTCTGGCGGTGTATCGGCGGCGGCTCGCCGAGGACGGGATCCGGCGCGGGCGGGGCCAGGCCGTGGCCGTCGACCTGGCCGCGGTGCTCGCCATGTCGAAGGCGTGCCCGGACACGAACGCGGGTCGGCGCGACCGCGCCATGCTGACCATCGGCTTCTACGGCGCCACCCGGGCGAGCGACCAGGCCCACCTGCGCGCCGGGGACGTGACGGTCGAGCAGAACGGCCTGGTCCTCGACGTCCGGGTCGGGAAGACGACAGGGCGCAGCGCGCTCCCCCGCCGTCGGCACCCGCTGTTGTGCCCGCGCACCGCGTGGCTCGCCTGGCGGCGGGTCTGCGCCGGGTCGGGTCCCGCGTTCCGGCGGGTCGACCGCCACGACGTGGTCAGCGACCGGCCGTTGTCCCCCGACGCCGTCACCGCGGTGATCAGCCGCGCCGGGGAGCGGGCCGGGCTGAGCCACCCGGTCACCTGCCACTCGCTGCGGGCGGGGTTCGCCACCGAGTCCTACCGGGCGGGCGCCGCCCTGCTGGACATCGCGCGGCAGGGCCGCTGGGCGCCGGGCAGCCAGGAGCTCTTCCGCTACATCAGGACCGTCGACCAGTGGCGCACGAACGCGGCAGACCCGCTCGACCTCCCGCCGTGAGCGGCATATGGAGCCATCCCGCCCCCAGACGACCGTGATGGCTCCATAATGCCTGCTAGCTGCGGCGTTTCAGATAGTCCGCCACGACCTCGGCGCCCAGGCCGTCGACGGTCGGGTTGACCACGCGACCGCCGACCCGCTTCGCGAGGCCGTCCATGAACACCGCCAGCCGCGGGTCGTCGCCCAGGACGAAGAAGGTGAACTTCGCCCGCAGACCGGAGAGCTTGTCGAGCTCGCCGATGGTGGCCCGCAGCGTGTACGGGCTGGGCGGGTAGTCGAAGTACGCCTCGCCGTCCGGCTCCAGGTGCGCGGTGGGCTCGCCGTCGGTCACGACGAGGACCACCGGGGTGGCGTCCGAGTTCTTCCGCAGGTGCTGCCCGGCCAGCAGCAACGCGTGGTGCAGGTTGGTGCCCTGCGCGTACGCGCCCTCCAGACCCACCAGCTCCCCGAGCTCGACGGACTGGGCGTGCCGCCCGAACGTCACGAGCTGGAGCGCGTCCCCGCGGAACCGGGTGGAGATCAGCTGGTGCAGGGCCAGTGCGGTGCGCTTCATCGGCACCCAGCGGCCCTCGGCCACCATCGACCACGAGGTGTCGACGAGCAGGGCGACCGCCGCGCGGGTCCGCTGCTCGGTCTCGACGATCTCCACGTCCGTCACGTCGAGGTCCCGGGTGTCCCCGGACGCCTTGCGCAGCTGGGCGTTGAGCAGCGTCCGCGGCACCGACCAGCTCTCGGTGTCGCCGAAGGCCCACGGCCGGGTCGCCCCGGTCGCGTCCCCGGCCGCACCGGCCCGACGGGTGTCCCGTTGGCCGTTGCGACCGGACAGCTGCTCCGCGACGTCCCGCAGGATCGACTGCCCCAACCTGCGCAACGCCTTGGGCGACAGCAACAACGTGCCGTCCGCCGCCCGCTCGAACAGGCCCTGGCGCTGCAGCTCGCGCTCGAGCTGGGCCAGCGTGCGCGCGTCGACGTCCGCCTGCTCGCCGAGCATCTCGGTGAGCGCGTCCAGGTCGATGTCGTCCAGCCGCGCGCCCGGGTAGCTCTGCGCGAGCTGTTCGGCCAACGCGTCGAGCTGCCCCAGCTCCTCCAGCGCCCGGGTCGCCTCGCCCATCCCCATCGGGTTGTCGCCGCGGAAGCGCCCCGAGCCGTCCCAGTCCTCGCCCGGCCGCAGCCCCTGCAGCATCGAGTCCAGCCGGGACATCTGCTGCGCGAGGCGGGGGTCGCCGAAGGCCTGCTGCGAAAGCTCCATCAGCTCGGCCCGCTGCTCGGCGGACATCGAGTTGAGCATCCGCTGGGCGGCGGCGGACCGCTGCGCCAGGGTGTCGATCAGCTCGTCGGTGTTCTGCGGGTTCTCGGGGAAGAAGTCCCCGTGCTCGCGCATGAACTCCTGGAACTGCTCGGTGGTGTCCTGCCCGTTCGCGTGGTTCTCCAGCAGGGAGTTGAGGTCCTCCAACATCGAGTTGATCCGCTCGACGTCCTCCGGGGTGGCCCCCTCGAGCGCCTGCTTCATGCCCTCGAACCGCTGGTCCATCAGCTCGCGTCCGAGCAGGTCCCGGATGTCCTCGTAGGCCTGGCGGGCCTCCGAGGACCTCCAGTCGTAGGACCCCAGCTCCCGCACGGCGCCACCGGTGTCGGACGGCAGCGCGTCGAGCTGCATCTCCCGGAAGCGGGCGTCGTCGGAGTCCTCGTTCCCCAACGCCTCCCGCTCGGCGTCCATGGCGCGCTGCAGCAGCTCGCGGACCTCCTGCAGCGTGCCGTCGATCCGGTTGTCCCGCTGCAGGTTGCGGCGCCGCTCCCAGACCTGCCGGGACAGCTCGTCCAGCCCGCGGTTGCCGTCGAGTCCCCGGCGCAGGAGCTCCTGCAGCGCCTGGCGGGGCGAGGACCCCTCCATGACGTCCCGGCCGATCTGGTCCATCGCCGACCGGATGTCGAACGGAGGGGCCAACGGGTCCGGCCCGCCCGCGTAGGGCCCGTAGGCGTACCGACGTCGTCTGCGCCTGGGATCAGCCATATTCCACCGTGTCGCCGTCGTCGGTCTCGTCCTTCGCCAGCTTGCGGGTGAGGAAGAGGTATTCCAGGGCCAGCTCCGCGGCCGACGCCATCGGGCCCGGGTCCTCGGTCCCCTCGGCCCCGAGCCGGGTCGCGACCTCGGTCAGCACCGGGACCGTCGGCAGCTTGGCGACGACCTCGGCGGCGGGCACCCGCTCGCCGGTGCGGACCGGGTGGGTCGCCACCGCGTCGGCGAGCCCGCCCAGGTCGACCCCGCGCAGCGCGAACCGCGCGGTGTCGGCGACGGCGCGGCGCAGCAGGTGCTCGAGGATCTCCTCCTCGCGCCCCTCCTCGCCGGACTCGAACTCGATCTTGCCGCGCAGCACGGCGGGCACGGCCTCCAGGTCGACGGGCCGGGCGTAGGCCCGCGTCTCGCCGACGAGCGCGGCGCGGCGCAGGGCCGCCGCCGCCACCGTCTCCGCGGCGGCGACCGCGAACCGGGCGGACACGCCGGACGCCTGGTCCACGGCGCTCGACTCGCGCAGGTGCCGGGTGAACCGGGCGACGACCTCGATCAGGTGCCGCGGGACCTCCGCGGCCAGGTCCGCCTCCTGGACGACCATGGCGACCTCGTCGGCCACCTCCAGGGGGTAGTGCGTGCGCACCTCGGCGCCGAAGCGGTCCTTCAGCGGGGTGATGATCCGGCCGCGGTTGGTGTAGTCCTCGGGGTTCGCGGAGGCGACCAGCAGGATGTCCAGGGGCAGCCGCAGCGTGTAGCCACGGACCTGGATGTCCCGCTCCTCCATCACGTTGAGCAGCGCGACCTGGATCCGTTCGGCCAGGTCGGGGAGCTCGTTGATCGCGACGACGCCGCGGTGCGCGCGCGGGACGAGCCCGAAGTGGATGGTCTCGGGGTCACCGAGGGAACGGCCCTCGGCGACCTTGACGGGGTCGACGTCGCCGATCAGGTCGGCGACGGCGGTGTCCGGGGTGGCGAGCTTCTCGGTGTAGCGCTCCGAGCGGTGCACCCAGGTCACCGGCAGGTCGTCGCCCAGCTCGGCGGCCCGCGCGATCGACAGCGGGGCGATCGGGTCGTAGGGGTGCTCGCCCAGCTCGGAGCCCTCGATGACGGGGGTCCACTCGTCGAGTAGTCCGACCAGGGAGCGCAGCAGCCGGGTCTTGCCCTGACCGCGCTCGCCCAGCAGGACGACGTCGTGCCCCGCGATCAGGGCCCGTTCCAGCTGGGGGAGCACGGTGTTCTCGAAGCCGACGATGCCGGGCCACGGGTCGGTCCCCGTGCGCAGGGCGGTCAGCAGGTTGTCACGGATCTCGGTCTTGACGCCCTTGAGCTCGTGTCCCGAGCTGCGGAGCGCGCCGAGGGTGCGGGGGAGATCGGAAGGTGCGGTAAGCGGCACCCGATCCACGCTACGCCCGCGAGGTGATTACCGCGCAACACTTCTGCGGCGCCTCCGGCGCTCGTGCGTGGTAAGTGGTGCTCAGGCACCACTTACCACGCACGGGCGCCGCAGGCGCGGGTCACAAGAGCAGCAGGACCGTCGGGACCGCGACCAGCGCGACCGCGACGAGCCGGACGCCGGCGCGGGCCGCGAGCGGCAGGGGTGAGGGGTGCGCGGAGATCCGCTCGATCCGGGCTTCGAGGGCGTCGGTGAAGGACGACAGCGCCGCGGCGGGAGCGCTGCCCCCGACGGTCTTCAGGGCGCCGACGAGCTCGTGCGGCTCGGACTTGCAGGCCGCGACGTCGTCCGCCCGCATCTCGATCAGCTCCGCCACGGCGACCTGCGCGCACTCCATGCCGCGCACGAACGGCGCCGTGGCGCCCCACGCGACGAAGGGCAGGACCACCAGATCGTGCCGTTCCCGCAGGTGGGACCGCTCGTGCGCGAGCACGGCCCACACCTCCTCGGGCTCCAGCGCCTCCAGCACGCCCGCCGAGACGACCAGCCGCGAGCTGCGCCCCGGCAGGCAGTACGCGACCGGCTGGGGATGGTCGAGCACGCGGGTACCGGGCGAGTCCGGCCACGGGGTGGCCAGCACGTCGAGCAGGTCGCGGTGCCTGCGCCGGGCCCGCACGGTGCGCCAGTACATGGTGCTGAGCACCCAGAGCAGCCGACCGCCCACCACCACGGAGGCGGCGAAGGCGATCACGTGCAGCGCGTCGAACCGGTCCGGCCACCGGCCGTCGTTCCACTCCCGCACCAGCGTGCCGACGGCGTCGGGGAGGGAGGAACCGAGGGGCGAGAGGCCGTAGACGATGCCGCAGCCGACGAGCGAGAGCCCACCCGCGAGGCCGATGGCCTGCCAGACGAGGAGCGCGCCGACCGGGTCCCGACGGGTCCAGCGGGCCCGCGCGAACGCACGGCTGACCGGCTCGGCGAGCACGACGCCGAGCACCAGGAGACCGAGCGCAGCGAGCGCCATCGCTCCATCATCCCGGACGGGGACCGTGCTCAGTCCAGCAGGTCCCGCAGCTTGCGACGCTCCTCGCGCGGGATCGAGCCGAGGAAGCGCGCGAGGGCGGCGCCGCGGTCGGGGGCGCCGTCGAGCGCGTCGTTCATCAGCTCGGCCACGTGGTCCTCCCGCGAGGCGGTGGGACGGTAGTGATGCGCCCGGCCGTCCCGCGTGCGGACGACCAGCTGCTTGCGCTCGAGCCTGCCGAGCACGGTGAGCACGGTCGTCGTGGCCAGCTCGCGGTCGGCCAGCGCCTCCTGGACCTCGCGCGCGGTCAGCTCACCCGCCCCGGCCCACAGGACCTCCATGACAGCACGTTCCAACTCACCCAAGCTCGGCACGCCTGCGATTCTACTACCGGTAGAACCCCTACGACGGACGAACTGAGGGTGACCTCAGGTGACCTGTACCTCGTCGCCCACCTGGAGGTAGGCGAACCAGGCCTTCGCGTCCGCCTCGTCGAGCTTCACACAGCCCGCCGACGGCGTGTCCTGGCGACCCTCGTGGAAGGCGACGCCGCCGTCGGCGAAGAAGACCGAGTACG
This sequence comes from Pseudonocardia sp. WMMC193, assembly GCF_021728735.1. NCBI lineage: Bacteria > Bacillati > Actinomycetota > Actinomycetes > Pseudonocardiales > Pseudonocardiaceae > Pseudonocardia > Pseudonocardia sp. WMMC193. The sequence continues at coordinate 1,668,887 of NZ_JAKKDO010000003.1, forward strand.
GCATCTGGGTCAGGTACTCGCGGCTGGTGTACTGCTCGGCCTTCCACTGCACGTGGAAGGTGCCGCGCGGGGTGGGGTCCTCGTCGTCTCCGGTCTGCACGGAGACCGGTCCGCGGACGATCGCGCCGTGGCCGTCCATCAGCCAGGCGGTCCGGCCGTCGACGTCCACGCAGGCCTTCGCCGTCGCGGTGCAGGGGGTGGCACCGGTCGGGTACGTGCGGGGTGCCGAGGTGGGCGCCGCACCGGCCACGCCGATCCCGAGCGAGGCGACCAGGGCCACCGCAGCACCCGTCACCGCACCGACCGTCCATCCGCGCGCCCTGCGCATCTCCACCGCCTCTCACCCCCGTGCTTCACGGGGCAACGACCGGTAGACGCGCGGGATGTCGGGAGGTGGCCTCGTCCGGTCACCGTGGGTGCAGGTCGAGACCTTCGAGTGAGGTACGGACCACAGAGTGGCGACGCACCGTCACCGTCACCCTCCGAACGGCCTAGCGGCCGAGCCGCCGATCGACTCAGCGGCCCTCGAACGCCGGCGCCCGCTTCTCGGCCCGGGCCGCCCGACCCTCGGCCAGGTCCGCGCTGGACCAGCACGCCGCGAACGCCCCGGTCAGGACGGGGTCGGACGCGGCCAGGTCGACCCGGTCCAGCACCTGCTTGTTGTAGGCCAGGGTGAGCGGAGCGAGGCCGGCGAGCTCCGCGGCCCAGGCGTGGGCCTCCGCCGGGCTGCCGAGGCGGTCGACCAGACCGCGGGCGTGCGCGAGCTCGGGCCCGACGGTCTCGCAGCCGATCAGGACCGACCGGGCCAACGCTCCCCCGGCGAGCTGCTCCAGCCGCCGGATCGTCCACGGGTCCACGGCCACGCCGAGCCGGGCCGTCGGCACCGCGAAGCGGGCTCCCTCCGCGGCGACGCGCAGGTCGCAGGCGATCGCGAGCTGGGTGCCGCCGCCGATGGCGGGCCCGTTCACGGCCGCGACGACCGGCACCGGGAGCGTGAACACGGCCTGCAGGGCGGCGTAGAGCGCCGTGGTGAAGTGGTCGCCGTAGACCTCGCCGAAGTCCGCGCCGGAGCAGAAGCTCGTGCCGCTACCGGTGACGACGACCGCCCGCGCCCGCTCGGCCCGCACCTGCTCGACGGCCGCGACGATGCCCTCGCAGGTCTCGACGTTCAGCGCGTTGCGCCGCTCGGGGCGGTCCAGCTCGATCGTCCCGACCCGGTCGTCCCCGACCCGCACGTGCACGGCCACGGCCACTCCTCGCCCTCTGCTCGCCCGTCCCGGCCTGCCGCCACCGCGCCCACGGGCACGACGGTGCCGCTGCGGGCCTCACCGATGATCGACGGCCGAGCGTACTGTGCGCGACATGGCCGACACCGGGCTCCGCCTCGGCACACCCGCGGGGCGCTGGGTGGTGTTCGGCACCGTGCTGGGCTCCAGCCTCGCGATGCTCGACGGCACCGTCGTCAACGTGGCGCTCGCGCACATCGGCGAGGAGCTGGACGCCGGGTTCTCCGGGCTGCAGTGGACGGTGAACGCGTACACGCTGGGGCTCGCCGCGCTGATCCTGCTCGGCGGGTCGCTCGGCGACCGGTTCGGGCGCAGGCGGGTGTTCGTGATCGGCGTCGTGTGGTTCGCCGTCGCCTCGGCGCTCTGCGCGTTCGCCCCGACGATCGAGACGCTGGTGGCGGCCCGGGCGCTGCAGGGGGTGGGCGGGGCGCTGCTCGCCCCGGGCAGCCTGGCGATCATCTCCGCGTCCTTCCACGGCACGGACCGCGCCGCGGCGGTCGGGGCCTGGTCGGGGCTCGGCGGCATCGCCGGTGCGGTGGGCCCGTTCCTCGGCGGCTGGCTCGTCGAGTGGACGTGGCGGGCGGTGTTCCTGATCAACCTGCCGCTGGCGGTGCTGGTGGTGTGGGTGGCGCTGCGGCACGTCCCCGAGTCCCGGGACCCGGCCGCCGCGCCGGGACTCGATCTCACCGGGACCGTCGCGGCGGTCGTCGGCCTCGGCGGGCTCACGTGGGGGCTCACCGAGGGGAGGTGGCCCGTCACCCTGGTCGGGGTGCTGGCCCTCGTGGTGTTCGTGCTGGTGGAGCGGCGGTCGCGGCACCCGCTGGTCCCCCCGACGCTGTTCGCGAGCCGGGTGTTCACCGCCGCCAACGTCGTCACACTGCTGCTCTACGCCGCCCTCGGCACCCTGTTCCTGCTGCTGGTGCTGCAGCTGCAGGTGGTCGCGGGGTTCCCGCCCGTGCTCGCCGGTGCCGCGCTGCTGCCGGTCACGGTGTTGATGCTGCTGTTCTCGGCCCGGTCCGGGGCGCTGGCGCAGCGGATCGGGCCGCGCCTGCCCATGACCGTCGGGCCGCTGGTCGCGGCGGTCGGAGTGCTGTTGCTGCTGCGGATCGGGCCGGGCGCGTCCTGGCTGCTCGACGTGCTGCCGGGGGTCCTGGTCTTCGCCGTCGGGCTCACGCTCACGGTCGCGCCGCTGACCGCCACGGTCCTCGACGCCGCACCCGACCGGTACGCGGGCGCGGCGTCCGGGGTCAACAACGCGGTCGCGCGGTCGGCGGGGCTGCTCGCCGTCGCGGTGATCCCGGGGCTGGCGGGGATCGCCGGGGCCGACTACACCGACCCGGCGACCTTCGACGCCGGCTTCCGCACGGCGCTGCTGATCACCGCCGGGCTGCTGGCCGCCGCGGGCGTGCTCGCCGCCCTGACCGTGCGCACCGCCGTCGGGGACCCCGACCGCATCCCGTTGGAGACCTGCGCCCACTGCGGCGTCTCGTCACCCCAGAGCTATCCCCGCTGACCGCTCGTCCCCGCGGGCACGCCCGCGAGGTCGTCGACGAGGCGCACGACGACCTGGTCGATGCGGCGGACCAGCCGGGCGGCGGTCAGCATCGCGGTCCGCCGCGCGGGATCCTCGGTGGTCGCGGCGGCGGCCTCGGCCTCGTCGACCAGCTGCTCGGCGGAGCGCACCTCGGGCGTCTGCTCGGCGAGCACCTCACCGAGGGCCGCGAGGTTCGCCCGGACCGCCGCGACGGCCGGGTCGAGCGCCGTCCACTCCGGCGCGACGAGCCCGTCGGACAGCCGTGCGAACGACCGCGCGTAGTGGTCCACGGCCGTCAGCACCCGCAGCGCCCGCTGGTAGCTGCCCCGTCCGCGGCGCCGCGGCAGCGGGCTGTCCAGCGGTCTCGCCCGCTCGCGCAGCACCTTGAGCTTCTCGTCGGCGACCCGGGCCAGCTCGACCGGGACACCGGCGGCGGGTCGGCCGAGGAGGCGGTCGGTGGTCGCGGCCAGGGTGTCGTCCAGGGCGTCGACGGTCTCGTCGAGCGCCTCGCGGAAGGCCTCCCGCGTGTGCTTGGGCAGCACGAGGAACCCGGCGAGCGCCCCGAGGGCCCCGCCGACGGCCGTCTCGACCACCCGCAGGACCAGCGTCTCGACGGAGAACTGGCCGATCACGCCGTAGAGCAGCGCGAGGACGGCGGTGATCCAGAAGGCGAGCAGGCCGGTGGAGATCCGGACCAGGTACAGCGCCAGGAACACACAACAGGCCAGCAGCACCAGCGAGACGACGACGTGGCCGCCGACCAACAGCGCCAGGCCCATCCCCGCGACCACGCCGCCGACCGTGCCGACGAGCCGCTGCCACCCTCGGGTCAGGACGTCGCCGCGGCTCGCGGTCCCGGCGAACACCACGAACGCCGCGATCACCGCCCAGTACCACCGGGCGGGCGAGACCAGCTCCCCCGCGACGATCGCCAGGCTCGTCGCGACCCCGACCTGCACCGCCTGCCGGGTGGAGAGCGCGAGCCCCTTCGGCCCGTCGGTGGTCTCCTCCTCCGGCTCGGCGTCCTGGTCCACCTCGACCGGGGCGGGCGGCGGATGGTCGCCGCCGCCCTCCAGGGCGTCGGCGAGGCGGACCACGGCGAACGCGAGGCGCTGCTCGCGGGGCCGGGCGCCGCCGTGCTCGGCGGCCAGCGGGTCGACGCTGCGCCGGGCACCCGCCAGCGCGATGGCGCGGCTGTCGTCCGGGATCCCGGTCGCGGTCCCGGCCGCGATCCCGCGCGCCCCGGCGATCAGCGCCCGCCGCACCTCCGGTTCCAGGGCGCCCGGGCGGGCGGGATCGTCCGCCAGCCTGCGGGTGGACACGGCGAGGCGCTCGGCCGCCAGCTCGAGATCGGCGAGCTGCAGCTCGCGGGACTCGTCCGCGGGCCGGTCGAGCCGGTCGAACTGGTCGGCGACCTGCAGCATCGTGTCGTTGAGCCGGGTGCGGCGGCGGGCGACGTCCCGCAACGCGTCGTCGATCTTCGCGCGGTCCTGCGCGGGGGCCTCCAGGACGTCGACGACCGCGAGGGCGAGCGCGTGCACGTGCGCCCGCAGCGCCACCGTCAGGCGGTCCAGGATCTTCTCCGGGTCGTCGGCGAACACGAAGCCGCGCAGCAGCAGCGTCGACCCGATCCCGACACCCACCGCCGCCAGCAACCACGGCAGCTGCTCCGGGCGGGCCTGCAGGAACTGCGTGAAGAAGTAGGGCATGAACAGCGCCATGCCGAGCGCGGTGCCGCGCGCGCCGAACCGGCGGACGACCACCGCGACCATCATGACCAGCACGAACACCACGTCGGACACCGTGCGGTGCTCCACCAGCAGCGTCCCGACGACCGTCGAGGCCGCCGCGGGCAGCACCATCAGCGCCGTCGTGACGCGGCGGCGCCCCAGCTCCGGCTCGGTGACCGACAGGTTGCTGACCATCGCCAGCACGGCGGCGAACAGCACCACCGTGATCGGCTGGCCGGACAGCGCCCGCACCCCGGACATCAGCAGGACGGCGAGGGCCATCGCCGCCGTCGCGACCCCCGCGAACCGCAGCCGCCCCCACCCGGGGTCCACGCCCGTCGCCCAGGTCCGCAGCTCCCCGACCCACGCCCGCCCCCGCACCGCGGGAGTATCGCAGCAGGCGGGTGCGCGGAGGTTCTGTCGGTGGGGCTTCCTAGGGTGGACCCGTGCCCCGCACCCTCCCCTGGCGCCGCGCGCCCCTCGTCCTGGTCCCCGGTCGGCCGCACCTGCCGCGGCGGGTGCCGGAGGGGACCCGTGCGGTGGTCGTCGGTGGCGGGATCGCGGGGATCTCGGCCGCGGTGGTGCTCGCCGAGCGCGGCGCGCGGGTCACCGTGCTGGAGGCGGCCGAGTTCCTCGGCGGGCGGCTCGGGGCCTGGTCGCACACGCTGCCGGACGGGTCGGCGCAGGTCGTCGAGCACGGTTTCCACGCCTTCTTCCGCCACTACGACACCTGGCGGGCGATCCTGGCCCGGGTCGGCACGCCGCTGCGCCCGGTGGTGGGCTACCCGGTGATCTCCCGCCGCTGGCCGGCGGAGGACCTCGGGTCGCTCCCGGCGGCCCCGCCGCTCAACCTGCTGGCGCTGTTCGCCCGCTCACCCAGCCTGCGGCTGCGCGAGATCGCGGGGGCGGACGCGGGCCTCGGCCTGGCCCTGCTCGCCCACTCCCCCGCGGACACCGCCGCCCGGTTCGACGACCTGTCCGCCGCCGAGTTCCTCCGCGGGCTCGGGGTGTCCGACCGGGCCCGGGAGATGCTGTTCGAGGCGTTCGCCCGGTCCTTCTTCTGCGACCAGTCCGGCCTGTCCGCCGCCGAGCTCGTCGCGATGTTCCACTACTACTTCCTGGGCAACCCCGCGGGCATCGGCTTCGACGCGCCCGCCGAGGACCACCGCACCGCGATCTGGGATCCGCTGGCAGGCTACCTGCGCGAACGGGGCGCGGACCTGCGGCTCGGGGTGCGGGTGGACGGGCTCGAGCGCGTCGGGTCGGGCTGGCGGGTGCGGTCCGGGTCGGAGCCGGAGTCGGAGTCGGAGTCGGAGACCGTGGACGCGGAGCACGTGGTGCTCGCACTCGATCCCGGCGGTCTGCGCACCCTGCTGGCCCGGTCGCCGGTCGCCCCGGACCTGGCCCGGCGGGCGGCGGCGCTGCAGCTCGCGCCCCCCTTCGCGGTCACCCGGCTGTGGCTGGACCGCCCGGTCCGGCCGGACCGGGCGGTGTTCAGCGCGGTCTCCGGCGAGCCGACGCTGGACTCGGTCACGATCTACTCCCGGCTGGAGGGCGAGTCCGCGCGTTGGGCCGCCCGCACCGGCGGGGAGATCCTGGAGCTGCACTCCTACGCCTGCACCGCGCCCACGGCGGGCGAGGCGACCCGCCGGATGCGCGCCGAGCTCGCCGCGCTCTGGCCGGAGACGGCGCAGGCGCAGGTCGTCGACCTGGTCGAACGCTCCGAGGCGACGGCGCCCGCCTTCCCCCCGGGCAGTGCGGGCACCCGCCCCGGCGTGCGCACGGACGCCCCCGGCATCCGGGTCGCCGGGGACTACGTGGAGTGCCCGCACCCGTCCGGCCTGATGGAGCGCGCCGCGATGACCGGGGTGCTCGCGGCGAACGACGTCCTCGGCGCGGTCGGCGCCGCACCCGAGGAGATCCGGGGCATCGCCGAGCGCGGCCTCCTCGCGGGCCTCCCGGTGCACCGCCTCCAGCGCCGGCGCTGAGGGTCACATGACCCGCGCGGCGGTGGAGGCGACCGAGGGCGGGGCGCTGGTGCAGGAGCTCGGGCCGAGCGGAGAGGCCGCGGGCCCGCCGCGCCATCTCCCGTTCGCGCAGCTCGCGGAGCTGCGGGTGGACCGCTGGGTGTGGCGACACCACCGCACCTACCGCACGCTGCTCGCGCACGGGGTGCGGATCGGGCGGGCCCACGACGTCGAGCTGGTGGAGGGCCTGCTCGTGGGTGCGGACGGGGGGTTCGGCGCGCCGCACGGGCTCGCCGCGGCGGTGGCCCGGCTGCGCGGCGAACCCGTCACCGCCGATCCGGAGCCCGCGGAGGCCGACGAGCGGCCCGCCCTGTTCGGCCGCGAGGAGCCCGACCCGTTCGCCACGCTGCGGGACGTGGTCGAGGTGCACGCCGCCCAGCGGGCCCGGCTCACCGACCCGCGGTTCCGGATGCTCGCCGCGGCCGAGTCGGCGGGCGGGATCGTCGCCGAGGAGATGCGTGCCGCGGGCCTGCCCTGGCGCCGGGACGTGCACGACGCCCTGCTCACCGAGGCCCTCGGCCCCCGCCCCTTCGGCTGGGCGCGGCCGCCGCGGCTGGCCGCGCTCGCCGCCGAGGTCGACGCCGCGTTCGGCCGCCCGGTCAATCCCGACTCCCCCGCCGAGGTGCTCGCGGCGTTCGCGCGCGTCGGGGTCGAGCTGCCCAACACCCGGTCCTGGGTGATCAAGAAGGTGGACCATCCCGCCGTCGCCCCCTTGCTGGCCTACAAGGACCTGGCGCGCCTGCACGCCGCCCACGGCTGGGCCTGGCTCGACACCTGGGTGAAGGACGGGCGGTTCCGGCCGGAGTACGTCGTGGGCGGGGTCGTGTCGGGGCGCTGGGCCTCCCGGGGCGGCGGGGCGCTGCAGATCCCCAAGACCGTCCGGGCGGCCGTGCGGGCGGACCCCGGGCACGTGCTGATCGCGGCGGACGCGGCCCAGCTGGAGCCGCGGATCCTCGCCGCGATGGCGGGCGACCGGGCGCTCGCGCAGACCGCCGCGGCGACCGACCTCTACACCGGCCTGGCCACCGAGCTGTTCGGCGCGGAGACCGCCCGGGGGCGGGTCAAGCTCGCCGTCCTGGGGGTGATCTACGGCCAGACCTCGGGGGACGCCGCCACCCACCTCGCCCTGCTGCGCCGTCGGTTCCCCGCCGCGATCGCCGTGGTCGAGGACGCCGCCCGGGCGGGCGAGGAGGGCAGGCTCGTGCGGTCCTGGCTGGGCCGCACCTGCCCCGCCGCGCGGCCGGGGGACGAGGAGCCCGCCCGGGCCCGGGCCCGCGGCCGCTTCACCCGCAACTTCGTCGTGCAGGGCACGGCCGCGGAGTGGGCGCTGATCCTGCTCGCCGAGCTGCGCAACGCCCTGCACCGCGCGGGCAACCCCGCTCGGCTGGTGTTCTTCCAGCACGACGAGGTGCTGCTGCACGCCCCGGTGGACGCGGCCGAGGAGGCCGCCGGGCTGATCCAGCAGGCGTCGGACACCGCGACCCGCACGCTGTTCGGCGAGACCGAGGTCCGGGTCCCGCTGGAGGCGAACCTGGTGGACTCCTACGCCGACAAGTGAGCGCGCGTGAGGGTGTCGAGCACCGCGGCGCCCATCGCCTGCATGCCCTGGGCGTTGGGGTGGGCCGGGGCCGCGGGGGCGGTCGGGAGCAGGCCCTCGATCCACTTCACGCCCGGGACCTGGCACATGTCGTGGCCGATCGTCGGGGTGTAGGTGTCCACGAACGTCACGCCCGCGGCGTCGGCCTGCGCCTCGAGGGTGGCGTTGAGGGACTTCTCGACCCCGCGCAGCCAGGCGACGTCCCCGGGGCTGAACGGGACGACCGGGAAGCACCCGGGGCCCTCGTCCGGCAGCAGGGCGGGGTAGCCGACCAGCGCGACCGTCGCGTCCGGCGCGCGCGACACGATCGCCGCGAGCGCGGTCGCGACCTTCTCCCCCGCGACGGAGATGCGCTCGTCCAGGGTGGTGCCGTAGGAGTCCTTGCAGCCGGCGCCCAGCGGGTTCAGCGGCGAGGTCAGGGCACAGCGCTGGATGATGTCGGCGAACCCGATGTCGTTGCCGCCGATCGTCAGGGTGACCAGGTCCTCGTCGCCGGTGAGGGCGTCGAACTGGGGCGGGGCCTGGCCCAGCACCACGTTCTGGGGTGCGGTGAAGTCGTCGGTGGTGGCGCCGCTGCAGGAGACGTCGACGAACTCCGCCGCGCCGATCCCGGCCGCGACCACGGAGGGGAAGTTCTGCCCCGACCGCAGGCAGCCCGGCGGGAGGCCGCCCTGCGGCGGGATGAGCGGCCCGGCGCTGTAGGAGTCCCCCAGTGCCACGTAGCGGCCCGGCGTGTCCGCCTGCGCGACGCCCGCGACCAGCGCGGATCCGGTGAGCAGCACGGCGAGGACCAGGGCGACACGACGCATGCGGGGCCTTTCGACTTCGGGGAGCAGTCGGAGGCTAACGACGCCCGATCACCCTGGGTTGCACTTCCACCCCAACGGGTCCACTGGCCTAGGGTCGGGAACATGAAGACCCAGCGCCGGGGCCGCGCCATCGCCATGTCCGACGACGAGCGGGACGCCTTCCTCGCGGCCGAACGCACCGTCCGGGTGGCGACCAACGGCACCCACGGCCCGCACGCGACCCCGCTCTGGTTCCACTGGGACGGCGCGGCGATGTGGCTGACCTCGCTGACCCGCGCGCAGCGCTGGAAGGACCTGCAGGCGGACCCGCGGATCGGCGCGGTCGTCGACGCGGGCGAGGCCTACACCGAGCTGCGCGGCGTCGAGATCCGCGGGCGGGTGGAGCCGGTGGGCGAGATCCCGCGGACCGGCGAGCCGAACCCCGCGCTGGAGGCCGTCGAGCAGGCGTTCGCGGACAAGTACTCGGGCGGCCAGGTCGTCCGAGACGGCAAGCACGCGTGGCTGCGCCTGGTCCCCGAGAAGATCACCAGCTGGGACTTCCGCAAGATCCCCGCCTCCTGACGGAGGCGGGGATCCGCTGGGCTACGGGGTGCCGGTGAGCAGGGCCCAGAGCCCGTCGGGGCCCGCCTCGACCGCCCGCGCCCCGACGAGCCCGTTCCACCGGGACTCGCTCCCGTCCTCGTCCCGCCACGCCCACAGCCGCGTAGTGGCCAGGCGGAGCGCGTGCTCACGGGTGAAGCCGATCGCGCCGTGCACCTGGTGGGAGATGCGCGCGACCTCGCCCGCCGCCTCGCCGCAGCGCGCCTTGGCCGCGGCGACCGCGAGCGCGGCCTCGGGGAAGCCGAGCCGCTGCGCCTCCCCCGCCGCCGCGGCCGACGCGGCCTCGGCCGCCGCCACCTCGGCGCCGGCGAGCGCGAGGGTCTGCTGGATGGCCTGCAGCTTCGCGATGGGGCGGCCGAACTGCACGCGCTCGGTCGCGTAGCGGACCGACATCGCGAGCGCCGCGCGGGCCGCCCCCGCGAGCAGCAGCGACCGGCCCAGCGCCGCCCGCAGCGGGAACTCCACGGCCACGGTCGACGGCGCGGTGCCCTCCGCGACCACCCGCGCGCCGACGAGGGTGTCCCGCGGCTCCTCGGCGACGTTCGTCCCCTCGGTGACCTGCGCGGATGCGGGGTCGACCAGCGAGACCTGGTCCCCCGCCAGCACGACCACCCCGCCGACCGCCCGCCCCCACGGGACGCGGTGCAGCGTGTCGGAGCCCTCGTCGACGGCGACGGACAGCGGCCCGGTCGGCACCTCCAGCGCGGCGGCGTGCAGCAGCCACGCGGCGAGCTCGGTCTCGACGAGCGGCACCCGCGCCGCGTACTGCCCCGCCGCGGTGGCGACCGCGACCCAGTCGGCGAGCGTGCCGCCGGATCCCCCCGCCTCCTCGGGCAGGGTCAACCGGGCGAGCCCGGTCTGCTCCAGGGTCTTCCAGAGGCCCGCGTCGAGCCCGGTGGCCTCGACGTCCCACGCGTCGGCGAAGACCTGCTCCGCCATCTCCCGGACCTCGCTCATCGCACTCCCTCGCTTGCACTCATCGCAGCCCCAACCCTCGCGCCGTGATCCCCCGCAGGACCTCGTTCGTCCCGCCCCGCAGTGTGAAGCCGGGCGCGTGCAGCACTGCCTCGGCCAGCAGGCGGGCGTAGCCCGTCCCGCCGGGATCGGGCGCCGTCGGCAGCAGCGTCCGGGCGGCGTCGATCACCTCGTTCTCGAAGCGGGTGCCGAGGTCCTTCACCACCGCGGCCGCCAGCTCCGGCGCCTGCCCCGCCTCCAGCGCGCCCGCGATCGCGAGCGACATGCGCCGCAGCGTCCAGTACCGCGACACGAGCCCGCCCAGCCGCTCCTCGTCGACCTGGTGCGCCTCCCGCAGCAGGGCGGTGAGCAGCGGGAACGTCGACAGGTAGCGCTCCGGGCCGGACCGCTCGAAGGCCAGCTCGGAGGTGACCTGGTGCCAGCCCTGCCCGATCTCCCCCAGCACCCGGTCGTCCGGGATGAAGACCTTGTCGAACACGACCTCGTTGAAGTGGTGCGCCCCCGTCAGCAGCGGGATCGGCCGGATGGTGACGCCCGGCGAGTCCAGCTCCACGATCAGCTGCGACAGCCCCGCGTGCCGGTTCTTCTCGTCCTTCGGCGACGTCCTGACCAGCGCGAAGAAGGCGTGCGCGCGGTGCGCCCCGGACGTCCAGACCTTCGTGCCGGTCAGCTCCCAGCCGCCGTCGACCTTGTCGGCCCGAGAGCGCACGGACGCGAGGTCCGATCCCGAGTCCGGTTCCGACATGCCGATGCCGAAGTACACCTCGCCGCGCGCGATGCCCGGCAGGAACGCCTGCCGCTGCTCCTCGGTGCCGAACCGCAGCAGCGAGGGCCCGATCTGCCGGTCGGCGATCCAGTGCGCCGCCACCGGCGCGCCCGCGGCCAGCAGCTCCTCGGTCACGACGTACCGCTCCAGCGCGCCGCGGCCGTGCCCGCCGTACTCCGGGGGGATCGTCATCCCGAGCCAGCCGCGCGCGGCCAGCTCCTTGCTGAACCGCTCGTCCCACCCGGACAGCCAGGTGTCCGCCCGGGGGCGCCACCGGTCCGCCGCCAGCTCCTCGGCCAGGAACGCCCGCACCTCGGCGCGCAGCGCCGCCACCCGCTCCGGCAGCTCCACGGGGGGTGGGACGAGCGGGGGGACCTTCGCCATCGTGTCCGTCACCCCCTCTTCCTAGACGAACGATCGGTGCCGCGCAGCACCGTGTTCCCTGGAGCACCGTTCCTGCGGCTCCGGGTCTCGGATGGCAGCATCGGCGTCATGGGTAACGCCGATCTGGAACGCAAGGTGCTCGACTCCGTCCCCACCGGCCTGCTCATCGGGGGGCGGTGGCGACCGTCGTCGTCCGGGGCCACCGTGAAGGTGGAGGACCCGTCGACCGGCGCGGTCTTGGCCGAGGTCGCGGACGCCGCCCCCGAGGACGGGCTGGCGGCGCTGACCGCCGCGCACGAGGCGCAGGCCGACTTCGCCGCGCTGGCCCCGCGGGAGCGCAGCGACATCCTGCGCCGCGCCTTCGAGGCGATGCTGGCCCGGCAGGAGGAGCTGGCCCTGCTGATGACCCTGGAGATGGGCAAGCCGCTGGCCGAGGCGCGCGGTGAGGTCGCCTACGCCGCGGAGTTCTTCCGCTGGTTCGCCGAGGAGGCCGTGCGGATCGACGGCGGGTTCGCCACCGCCCCCGCGGGCGGCAGCCGGTTCCTCGTGATGAAGCAGCCCGTCGGGCCGTGCGTGTTCATCACGCCGTGGAACTTCCCGCTGGCCATGGGCACCCGCAAGATCGGTCCCGCGCTCGCCGCGGGCTGCACCGTGGTGATCAAGCCCGCGCCGCAGACCCCGCTGTCCATGCTCGCGCTCGGCCGGATCCTGCTCGATGCGGGACTCCCGGCGGGCGTGCTCAACATCGTCACCGCCACCGACGCGGGCGGGGTGATGGAGCCGGTGATCCGGGACGGCCGGGCGCGCAAGCTCTCCTTCACCGGCTCGACGGGCGTCGGGAAGATCCTCCTCGAACAGTGCGCCGACAAGGTGCTGCGGACCTCGATGGAGCTGGGCGGCAACGCCTCGTTCCTCGTGTTCGAGGACGCGGACCTGGACAAGGCCGTCGAGGGGGCGATGCTGGCGAAGATGCGCAACATGGGCGAGGCCTGCACCGCGGCCAACCGCCTCTACGTGCAGCGTTCGGTGGCCGACGAGTTCGCCGCGAAGCTCGGCGAGCGGATGGGTGCGCTGAAGGTCGGGCGCGGCACCGAGGACGGCGTGCAGGTCGGGCCGCTGATCGACCGGAAGGGCCTGGACAAGGTGGTCGACCTCGTCGGGGACGCCGTCGCGCACGGGGCGCGGATCACCGTCGGCGGCGAGCGGGTCGACGGGCCGGGCTACTTCTACCCGCCCACGGTGATCACCGACGTGCCGCAGAGCTCGCGGCTCAACCACGAGGAGATCTTCGGCCCGGTCGCGCCCATCTCGGTGTTCGACACGGAGGAGGAGGCGCTCACCGCCGCCAACGCGACGGAGTTCGGGCTGGTCAACTACGTGTTCACCGAGAACCTGAACCGCGCGCTGCGGGTGGCGGAGAAGCTCGAGTGCGGGATGGTCGGGCTGAACACCGGCCTGGTGTCCAACCCCGCGGCGCCGTTCGGCGGGACCAAGGAGTCCGGCCTGGGCCGGGAGGGCGGCACCGTCGGCATCGACGAGTTCCTGGAGCTCAAGTACGTGGCGATCGGCGGCCTGCAGTAGCCGCACTGTGGAGCCACGACTGTCGTGTCGGGGGGCCGATTCGACAGTCGTGGCTCCACAGTGCGAGCCGGGGCCTGGAGGTCAGGCCTCTTCGATCTTGATGACCCGGGGTTTGGGGCCGCCCGGGCGGATACGCGGCCAGACGAGCACCGCGATCGCGCAGAGGGCCTGGCTCACCGCGTAGCCGATGGCGACGGGGAGCAGCTGGTCCACCGGGTGGCTGCCGTCGGCGTTCGCCGGTCCGATGGGGGTGAACAGCGCGACGGCGATCACGAACGCCGTGCTGATCAGCTGCAGCCGGGCGAAGCCGAACCCGTCGTGCAGCGCCTGCCGGACGCCCAGCTCGTGGCTGATGATCAGGCGGGCCACCATGCCGACCAGCAGCACGCGCAGCACGTCGGCGGCCTCGGCGTAGCCCGGACCGAACAGCGACAGACCCAGGCTCGCTCCGGCGATCCCGATCACGATCATCGGCAGGAAGATCACGTACAGCCTGCGCCGGGACGCGCGGATGTGGTCCTTCGCGTTCTCGGGGTCGCGGGCGAGCTGCGCCGAGAGAGACTGCATGAACCGCTGGCAGGCGATGTCGATGACCATCACGGCCTGCCAGGCGATGAAGAACGCGGCCCCCGTGGCCCCGCCGAACCGCTGCGTGACGATGACCGTGACCTGGTTGAACAGCAGCACGGTGCCCCAGTGGGCCAGCGTGGTGGGTCCGAGGAACCGCGCCGCCTCCCGGCGGGTCGGCAGCCACTCCTGGTCGGACATCCGCGCGAACTTGCGGGTGTAGACGCCGCCCACGACGGCGCTGCCCACCGTCCACAGCACGATCGGGACCACCCAGGACACCACGACGCCGAACGGGCCGAGCGAGGCGCCGAGCGCGACGAGCAGCCCGATCCGCGCCACCGCGAACGCGATGTTGCGCCACGAGGCCCACCACGTCTTGCCGACGGCGATGAGGCTGAAGTCGTGCACGCCCCACAGTCCCCAGCCGATGGCCGCGGCCAGGAACATCAGCCCGCCCGCCCACATCGGCAGGTACTCGCCCGCACCGGTCTGCGCCATCAGCGGCTCGAGCAGGACGTAGATCAACCCGACCAGCGCGCAGGACGGGATGATGACGAGGTGGCTGCGCCAGAACAGCGTCGACGCCTTCTTCCCCGAGCGGGGCATCCACAGCATCATCGCCGAGTCGAGGTTCAGCTGCGCCACGCCTGCGACCAGCAGGAACGCCGAGACGAACGCCGACGCGTACCCGACCGCCTCCTGCGGCATGATCCGCGCCGCGATCAGCCAGCTGATCAGCCCGGCGACCGAGCCGACCGCTCCGGAGATGGTGAGCGACAGGCCGTCGTTCAGCGCCCGTCGACCCGAGCCACCCGACGACGAGCCCAGGTCCTTGCCCATCTCGGCGGGCGGCACGGCATCGTCTCCGGCGGCGCCACCCGGCCGGTCCGCGCGACGTCCACCGTCGTCGTCGCGCAGCGGGGCGGGGCCGCTCGGGAGCCGGATCGGACCGGTCGGGGGGTCGTCGGACTGGGCCCCGTTGCGGGTCGCGAACCAGCCGGAGAATGCGGAGCCCGTCTCGGCGTCCTGTCGTCTCACTGCGGCCCGCGGCGGGGGGCGTACCTGGCCGATGTCATGGCGCCGCAGTCTAACGAGGCGTCCTGAACGCCCGCTGAGCGCCCGCGGGGACCGGCCCGAGTGATCATCCGGCTCTTTTGTAGGGTCGCTTCGTTGCGCCACGTCAACGGATCCGAGGGGGGCCACCACGGTGGAGTCAGTGAGTCCGATCGGGATCGCGGTCGTCGGCGGCGGCTACTGGGGGCCGAACCTGGTCCGCAACGCCCAGCAGACGCCGGGTCTGCGTCTGCAGTACCTGTGCGACCTGGACGCCGACCGGGCCCGCGCCGTGCTGGGCGACTACTCCACGGTGCAGATCGCCACGTCGCTGGACGACGTGCTGGCCGACCCCGCCGTGCAGGCCGTGGCGATCGCCACCCCTGCCGCGACCCACTTCTCGGTGGGCATGCAGGCGCTCGAGGCGGGCAAGCACGTCCTGATCGAGAAGCCCCTCGCGCCCTCCTACGACCAGGGCAGGCAGCTCGTCGAGGCCGCCGAGCGGCTCGGCCGGGTGCTGATGGTCGACCACACGTTCTGCTACACCTCCGAGGTCCGCCACATCCGCGAGACCGTGCGCAGCGGACGGCTCGGGGACCTGCAGTACCTCGACTCGGTGCGGATCAACCTGGGCATCGTGCAGCCGGACGTCGACGTCCTCTGGGACCTCGCCCCGCACGACCTCTCGATCTTCGACGCGATCCTCCCGGACGACGTGGTCCCGGTCTCGGTCGCCGCGCACGGCTCCGACCCGGTGGGGGCCGGGCACGCCTGCGTCGCGCACCTCACCCTGCGGCTGTCCAACAACGCTCTCGCGCACGTGCACGTGAACTGGCTGTCCCCCACCAAGATCCGGACGTTCGTGGTCGGCGGGTCCAAGCGCACGATCATCTGGGACGACCTCAACCCCACCCAGCGGCTGTCGGAGCACGACCGCGGCGTGGAGCGCAACGACGAGCTCGCGGACTCCGATGCCGACGTGCGCGGCCGCAGGCTCGTGTCCTACCGCACCGGGGACACCGTCGCCCCCGCGCTGGCCAACCTGGAGGCCCTGCGGTCGGTCATGGTCGAGTTCGCCGCGGCCATCGCGGAGAACCGGCGCCCGCTCACCGACGGTTTCGCGGGCCTGCGGGTCCTCGCGATCCTCGAGGCGGCCTCCGAGAGCCTGGCGAAGGACGGCCAGTCCGTCCCGATCCGGGCGGTCCAGCAGACCCCGCGCGAGACCGCCGGGGTCATCGAGAACGTGGCGACCACGATGGCCCAGCGCGGCCGTGGAGAGGTGACGGTGTGACCGCCAGCGAGAAGGCAGCCCAGCCGGTTTCCGGCCAGAAGATCCTGGTCACGGGCGGTGCGGGCACCATCGGCTCGACGCTGGTGGACCAGCTCGTCGAGGCCGGGGCCGCCGAGGTCGTGGTCCTGGACAACCTGGTGCGTGGGCGTCGCGAGAACATCGCCGCCGCCCGGGAGCGGGCCGGGGACCGGCTCACCCTGGTCGAGGGCGACATCAACGACCTCGGCGTCGTGCGGGAGCTGACGGCGGGCAAGGACCTGGTGTTCCACCTCGCCGCGCTGCGCATCACCCAGTGCGCCGAGCAGCCGCGGACCGCGCTCGAGTCGCTGGTGGACGGCACGTTCTCGATCATCGAGCAGGCCGCCGAGGCGGGCGTCAAGAAGGTCGTGGCGAGCTCGTCGGCGTCGGTCTACGGGCTGGCGGAGGAGTTCCCGACCACCGAGCGCCACCACCCGTACAACAACGACACCTTCTACGGTGCCGCGAAGGCGTTCAACGAGGGCATGCTGCGCAGCTTCCACGCCATGAAGGGCCTGGACTACGTCGCGCTGCGCTACTTCAACGTCTACGGCCCGCGGATGGACGCCTACGGTGTGTACACCGAGGTGCTGATCCGCTGGATGGAGCGCATCCAGCGCGGCGAGCGTCCGCTGATCTTCGGCGACGGACTGCAGACCATGGACTTCGTGCACGTCCACGACATCGCGCGGGCGAACGTGCTCGCCGCGCAGGCCCCGGTCACCGACGACGTCTACAACATCGCCACCGCCCAGGAGATCTCCCTCGCGGGCCTGGCCGACGCGCTGCTGAAGGCCATGGACTCCGATCTCACCCCCGAGTTCGGCCCGGCGCGCCAGGTCAACGGCGTCACGCGGCGACTCGCGGACATCTCCGCCGCCGCCCGCGACCTCGGCTGGAAGCCCACCATCGGCATGGACGAGGGCCTGCGCGGCCTCGTCGCCTGGTGGAAGCAGGAGACGGGGGTGACCGCCTGATGATCCCGGTGATGAAGCCGCTCCTCGGCGAGGAGGAGGCCCAGGCCGTCGCGGCCGCCGTCACGTCGGGCTGGGTCGCTCAGGGGCCACGGGTCGCGGAGTTCGAGAAGGCGTTCGCGGCCCACGTGGGTGCGGCGCACGCGATCGCGACCTCGAACTGCACCACGGCGCTGCACCTGTCCCTCTACGTGCTGGGCGTCGGCCCCGGGGACGAGGTGGTCTGCCCGTCGTTCTCCTTCATCGCCACGGCGAACGCGATCCGCTACTGCGGCGCGACCCCGGTCTTCGCGGACGTCTCGCCAGAGACCGGCAACCTGACGCCCGCGTCGGTCGCCGCGGTGCTCACCGACCGCACCAAGGCCGTCCTCGTCGTGCACCAGGGCGGCCAGCCCGCGGACGTCCCCGCGCTGCGCGAGGTGTGCCGCGACATCCCGCTCGTCGAGGACGCCGCCTGCGCCGCGGGCGCGACCCTCCACGGGGCACCCGTCGGCGCCGGAGCCCTGCTCGCGGCGTGGTCCTTCCACCCCCGCAAGCTGCTCACCACGGGCGAGGGCGGCATGGTGACCACGGACGACGCCGAGTGGGCCGCCCGGATCCGTCGGCTGCGCGAGCACGGGATGACCGTGTCCGCCGCGGACCGGCACGCCGCCGGGTCGACGGTGGTCCTGGAGGGGTACGCCGAGACGGCGTTCAACTACCGGATGACGGACATGCAGGCCGCGATGGGCCTCGTCCAGCTCGGCAGGCTGCCGAGGATCGTGGCGCAGCGCCGCGCGATCGCCGCACGCTATCGCGAGCTGCTCGAGCCGCTGGGCCTGCGCGCGGTCACCGATCCGGCGCACGGCACGGGCAACTACCAGTCGTTCTGGGTCGAGCTGCCCGAGGGCGCCGACCAGCTCGCCGTCCTGGAGTCGCTCGCCGGGGCGGGGGTGTCCGCGCGGCGCGGGATCATGGCCGCGCACCTGGAGCCCGCGTACGCGGGGCACCCGCACGGGCCGCTGCCCGTCACCGAGCACCTGACCCGGAACACGATCATCCTGCCGGTGCACCACGAGGTCGGCGAGGCCGAGCAGAAGCTCGTCGTCGACGCGCTCGCCTCGGCGCTGAACCTGCAGGGAGCGGCATGAACGCCGGACCCGTGCCCCTGGTCGACCTGGCGGCCCAGCACGCCGAGGTGGCCGCCGAGGTCGCCGCGGGCTGGGAGCAGGTCCTGGCCCGCACCGCGTTCGTCGGCGGTCCCGCGGTCGCGGCGTTCGAGGCCGAGTACGCCGCGTACTCGGGTGTCGAGCACGTCGTCGGGGTCGCGAACGGCACCGACGCGCTCGAGCTCGCCCTGCGCGCGCTCGGCATCGGCCCCGGCGACGAGTGCATCGTGCCCGCCAACACCTTCATCGCGACGGCCGAGGCCGTCGCGCGCGCCGGTGCGGAGATCGTCCTCGTCGACTGCGAGCCCGGCACCGCCCTGATCGACGTCGACGCCGCCCTCGCCGCGGTGACCGAGCGGACCCGCGCGGTCCTGCCGGTGCACCTGTACGGCCAGGTCGCGGACGTGGCCCGGCTGCGCGCCGAGCTCCCGGCCGAGGTCCGGATCGTCGAGGACGCCGCCCAGTCGCAGGGTGCCCGCCGCGACGGGCGCCGCGCGGGCGCGATCGGCGACATCGCGGGGACCAGCTTCTACCCGGGCAAGAACCTGGGCGCCTACGGGGACGCGGGCGCGGTGCTGACGAACTCGGCCGAGCTCGCCGACCGGGTCCGGCTGATCGGGGCGCACGGCTCCCCGCGCAAGTACGAGCACACGGTCGTCGGGGTGAACAGCCGCCTGGACACCCTCCAGGCCGTGGTGCTCAGCGCGAAGCTCACGCGCCTCGATGCGTGGAACGCGCTGCGCCGCGAGGCCGCCGCCCGCTACGACGCCCTGCTCGCCGACCTGCCCGTGGTGACCCCGACGGTCACCCCCGGCAACGAGCCCGTCTGGCACCTCTACGTGATCGAGGTCGACCGCCGCGCCGAGGTCCTGGCCCACCTGAACGCCAACGGCGTGGGCGCGGGCATCCACTACCCCACCCCGGTCCACCTCACCGAGGCCTTCGCGACCCTGGGCAAGGCGGGCGAATTCCCGGTCGCCGAGGCCATGGCCGACCGCATCCTCAGCCTCCCGCTGTACCCGCAGATCACCGCGGAGCAGCAGGCGTGGGTCGTCGAGGTCCTCCGCTCCGCCCTGTCCGCCGGCTGACCGCGGACCGCGGGACCCCGGCGGGGGCGGCGGGATGGCGGGATGGCGGGGCGCTCAGGTTCCTGATCGTCCGTCGCCCAGCCCGTCCGCCGCGCCTCGGACCCGACGGGGGCTCCGCCACGCGAAGCCCAGGTTCCTGACGGTCCACCACCCCGACCATCCGGCCCGCCTCCGACCCGACAGGGGCACCGGCCCGCGAAGCCCAGGTTCCTGACGGTCCGGCGCCGTGGCCATCCAGCGCGCCCCGGATCCGACCGGGGCTTCCCCTCACGAAGCCCAGGTTCCGGACCATCCAGCACCCTGACGATCCAGCCCACCTCGGACCCGACGCGGGCAGCGGCACACGAAGCCCAGGTTCCTGATGCTCCAGAACGGGGGCCGTCCGGTGCCCGATTCAGCAGGTTCCTGGACCACGCCAGGGAAGCAGCGTGGCCCAGGAACCTCATGACCCGGTGGTCGGATGGTCCGACCTGGAACGACAGGAATTCGGAATCATCCGGGACCTGAGCAGCGCGGCGTGACACCCTTGACCGGTCCTGCGCCGCCCGGAAAGCCGTGATGCCGAACCATCAGAAACCTGAGCAACGCGCCGCAACACCCCCACCCGGTCCAGCGCCACCAGGAAAGCCACGGCGCCGGACCATCCGGAACCTGAGCAAGTGCCGTCCGCCCTGCTCAGCGTCCTGTGCCGCGAGAACGAGTGGAGGCGGACGGTTTCGCACCCGAATCTCCGAAAACCTCTCGCGGACCGGTGCCGCCGGTCAGACTCCGGATCGGCGCAGCGGAACCGACGGGAGCAGACCATGCGGTACGACCACATCACCTTCAGCCACTGGCTCGCGATGGCGGCCGGAGCCTCGGACCGGGCCTTGGACCGGCGGCTCGTGCGGCACGGGTCCACGCGCACCACGTGGCGGATCCTCTCGCACCTCGCGGTGCGCAAGCAGGAGACGCAGGCGGATCTCGGGCGGCTGCTCGGCATCACGGCGCAGACCGCGTCCGACCATGTCCGTCGGCTCGAGATCGCCGAGACCATCCAGAAGTACCCGGATCCGTACGACCGGCGCAGCCACATCATCGAGATCACCGAGCACGGCCGGCGGGTCGCGGCCGAACTGCAGGCGGTGAGCGACGAGCACGAGCGGATGCTGCTCGCCTACTTCGACCCCGCCGAGGTCCTCAGGATCAGCACGAGGCTCGCGCGGCTCGTCGAACGTCTGGACGCGGAGGAGAGCACCTACCGCGCCGAGCGTCGCGAGGCCCTGGACAACCGGCGCCTCGACGAGCTCCTCGCCCGCCGCCGCGCCGCGGACCCGGATCTCGACGACGAGCACTCAGGCTGAGCGTCGCTCGAGGGTGGCCGAGAAGCCGCGGCCACTCGTCCTCGGCACGAGCCGAGCGACCGCGATCGAGCGCCCTCAGCGCGGGCCGAGGAACCACTCCTCCCAGTCGTCGAACGCGCCGTTCAGGGCGGCGCGGAAGACGAGCGGGCGGTCGATCCGGGTGATGAACGTGCGCGGGACGGTGTGGGCGGGTCGGGTGTCGACGGCCTGGGCGTACACGGTGCGGTAGACGCGGGCGGCGATCTCCCCGGCGGCGGGGGTCCAGTTGGCGGACTGGCCGAAGGGGATGGCGAACTCGTCGATCTCGTGGCCGAGCATCTTCTCCAGCCGCTCCCGCGACTCGACCAGCTCGCGCTCCGCGGCGGCCGGGTCGAGGCGGCCGAAGTCCGGGTGCGACGCCGAGTGGCTGGCCAGCGTGACCCCCGCCTGTTCGAGCCGGGCCAGGCCGTCCCAGTCCAGGACGTGCTCGTATCCCGCGGAGTGACCGCCGTCCGCCCACCCGCTGACGACGAACATCGTGGAGGGGACGCCGTGGTGCCGCAGGACCGGGACGGCGTTGTCCAGCACGCTGGTGGCGCCGTCGTCGAAGGTGATCGCGAGCTGTCGGCGCGCCGGGTCGGCGAGGACCTCGGCGGGCGTGGCGAAGGTCCAGCCGTCGTCGATCGCCAGCTGCAGGTGCTTCTCGAAGTCCGCGGGGCGGACGTCGTTCACGCCCCAGGAGTCCGTGCCGATGGAGTGGTAGGCCAGGATCCGACCGACGCCCGCGGAACGCGGCTTCTCGGTGCGGGTGCGGGTGCGGACCGACTCGTCGAGGGCGAGGCCCCAGCGTTCGGCGCGCATCCGACCGGCGACCGCGCAGCGGTACGCGAGCTGCGCCGCGGGGAGCTCGCCGACCTTGCTGCGCAGCGACTGGATGTCCACCCGAGCAACCCTAACGAGTGCCGCCGGTACCCTGGACCCGCCCCACCGACACGCGGGCGGGTGAGCCGAGAGGACACGATGGCCGAGCAGATCCCCCACGGCAACCGCCTGCACCGTCTCGTCGAGCACCTGCGCCACGGCGAGGGTGTCGTGCTCGCGACCGGCGCGGCGCGGCAGGCCGCGCGGGGTGTCCGGTCCGTGGTCCGGGTGGGAGACGCGGCGGGCCGGGCGCGGATGGTGCGCCTGCTCGCCGAGTCCGCCCTCGGGCGCGAGGAGGACCAGCGGCCCGCCTCGTCCGCCCGACCGTTCCGGGTGCCGGAGCTCGGCGACCGCATCGTCTGGCTGCGCCCGCGCTCGCGCGACCTGCGCGCCTTCCAGTTCCTCGCCGAGGGCCACCACATGCCGCCCGCGGACATGCCGGGCCCGGTCCGCCACATCGCGGTGTTCGGCGCCAACATCGGGCTGCTGCTCGCCGACCTGGCCGACGAGTACCCGGAGGCCCGCGTCCTGGGCGTCGAGCCGGACACGGACAACGCGGTGCTCGCCCGCCGCAACCTCGAACACCTCGGCGGGCGCGGGCGGATCGTCGAGACCGCGGTCTGGCACCGGGACGCCACGCTGCAGGTCGGCTGGGACCGGGACGCCTGGGGCGTGAACATCACCGACACCGCCCCCGAGCAGCCCCCGGCGGCGAGCGACGACAGCCTGCAGCCGCGGATCGAAGCGGCGGACGCGGGCCGGATCCTCGCGGACTGGACCGGCGGCGCGCCCGTCGACTACCTGCTGGTCAACGTGGAGAGCGCGTGGCAGGAGCTGCTCGCCCACGGCGACTGGGCGCGAGACGTCCGCTGCATCAAGGTCGAGATCTCCGACGCCCGCACCGTCGCGGTCGCCGACGAGGCCGTCCCGATGCTCGAGAAGCTCGGCTTCCGGGCCCGCCTGCAGACCCTGCCGTGGGGCGCCTTCGCGATCGGCCTGCGTTAGCGCTTGGCCCCGGCCAGGATGACGCCGGCCAGCAGGGCCGGGATCGTCCACTCGACGGCGTGGATCGTGGTCTCCGGCACCTCCTTGGACCCCATGACTGCGGTGCCCGCGGTGAGCCCGGCGGCGGCGGTCGTCAGGCCCACGCCGACGACGTTCGCGGTGCTCCGGCGGGTGGCCAGCTGCGCCACGCCGCCCAGGAACGTGGCGGCCAGGGCGGCGCGCGAGATCGGGGTCCACTTCGCCCAGCCCGCGCTGACCACGCGCTCGCGGTCGGCGGGGGTGCCCGCGGCGTCCGCGGCGGCGTTGAGTCCGGAGGCGCCCATCAGGGAGCCGCCGAACCAGGCCGCCGCCCCGACGTCACGCAAGGCCCTGGTCGCGGCGCCGAAGGCGGTGGTCCGGTCGGATGAGGTGCGGGCCATGTCTCTCCTCGGGGAGCGGGGAACGGTGCGGACGTACCGTAGCGACGGGCGCTCAGCGGACCCGGAGGCCCTCACCCGACCGCTCGTGCGCGGTGCCGCAGTCCGCGCACACCAGCGAGTCCCCGAGTCGTTCCCCGCACGCGCACACCCAGCCCTTCACCCGTGCCGGGTTGCCCGCCACGAACGCGTGCGCGGGCACCGAGCGGGTCACGACGGAACCGGCGGCGGCGAAGGCGTGCTCCCCGATCTCCGTCCCGCAGACGACGACGGTGCCCGCGCCGAGCGTCGCGCCGCGGCGGACCGTGGTCGGCAGGAGGGCATCTCCGCCGCGCTTGATCGCCGCCCGCGGCCGGAGATCGTTGGTGAACAGGACGTTCGGGCCGAGGAACACATCGTCCTCACAAGTCACCCGTTCGAACACGAGCGTGCCGTTCTTCACGGTGACGTTGTCACCGAGCACGGCGCCGCCCTCGACGAACGCGCCGTCGCAGATGTTGCAGTCCCGCCCGACGCGTGCACCCGGCAGGACGTGCGCGAACGCCCAGACCCGGGTCCCGGCACCGACGTCGTCGCTCTCGCACAGACCCTGCGGATGCACCCGCACCTGCTCGCTCATGGCGGGGACACTAGGTAACCCGGTCGGTGCACCCGGCAGAGGCCCCCGAGGGGGTGCCCACTACGCTCGTCAGGCCACGGTGGAGGCACCAGCACAGGCACGATCACATCGGGTGGGTAGCGCGGTAGTGGACTCCGACAACGAGCGGACGCAGAAGCTCCGGCGTACCGCCGTCTCGTGGGTGACCGGCCGCAACACCGCCCACCGCGACACGGGTCCCGGCGCCGACCCGTACGCGGACCCTGCGACCGAGCGGTTCGCCGCCGTCGTCCCGGCGCCCGGCGCGGCCGCGGCGACCGCGCCCGTGCCGATCGTCGAGCCGGCAGCCGGGTCGGAGCAGCCGAAGCGGAAGGGCCTGCTGCCCAGCCTGGAGCTGAACGCCTTCTCGCTGATGGCGGCCACCGGTATCACGGCCGTGGTCGGGCTGGGTTTCTGGGCGATCGCGGCCCGCCTGCCCGCGGCGGAGGTCGGCCGGTCCTCGGCCATCCTCTCCACGGCCACGATGTTCTCGCAGATCGCGGCCTCGAACGTCGGGCTGCTGTTCGGCCGTGTGCTCGCCTCGGCCCACGGACGCGGCAGGCGACTGGTGCTCGCGGGCTACGGCATCGCGACCGTGATCGCGCTGCTGCTCGGCTTCGGGTTCCTGCTGTTCTTCCCGCACCCCGAGCTGTTCCCGACGACCTGGGACCGGCTCGGTTTCCCGCTGCTCGTCGTGCTGCTGGCGCTGTCCACGCTGCAGGACTGGGTGCTCACCGGCCTGCGCAGGTCCACCTGGATCCCGCTGGAACAGCTGCTGTTCGCGCTCGGGAAGATGGGGCTGCTGATCCTGTTCGCCTCGCTGGCGTTCGAGAAGGGCATCCTGGTCGCCTGGGCGATCCCGATCATCGTGTTGCAGCTGGTGATCGCGCCCATCCTGTTCCTGCGGCTGCTGCCGCGCATCCCGCCGCCCGGCCCGGGCACTCCCCCCATGCCCGACCGCCGCGGGCTGCTGACGATCTTCCTCGCGGAGTACGCGACCGGCGCCGTCACCGTGGTGATCCCCCTGGTGCTGCCGCTGCTGGTCGTGGCCCGGCTCGGGACCGAGGCGAACGCCTACTACGCGCTCCCCTGGCTCGTCGCCGAGTCGTTCAGCCTGCTGATCTGGAACATCAGCTCGTCCTACGTCGTCGAGGCCAGCCACGACCGGCGCCAGCAGTGGGCGCTGATGCGGCGGACGTTCCGGCTGAGCTACGCGATCGGCGTCCTCGGCGTGCCCGCGCTGTTCTTCCTGGCGCCGTGGCTGTTGTCGATCCTGGGGGACGCCTACTCCGACGAGGGGACCTGGGTGCTGCGCTATGCGGTGCTCGCGATCCCCTTCACCATCGTCAACATGAACTTCATCAACACCTCCCGGCTGCGCAACCAGATGGGGCGCGTGGTCGTCCTGGAGGTGTTCACCGCGGCGCTCGTCATCGGGCTCGCGATCGTGCTGATGGACCGCATGGGGGTCGGGGGCGCCGGGCTGGCGTTCCTGCTCGCCCAGGCGCTCACCGCGGCCGTCGTCGCGGTGCCGCTGCTGCGGTACATCGCCACCCTGCGCCGCCAGGCGCGCGCCGAGGAGGAGGCCGCCCCCGACGGGGCGGAGGCCGACCTCGACGAACCGGGCGCCGAGCGTTCCGACCGACAGCCGGTCGAGCGCTGAGAGCCGGCGCGGAGAGACAGACGGGAGACCACGACGTGACCTGGCCGAACGGTGCGCTCCGGCTTCCGACCGGAGAGCGGCGCCTGCGCCTGCTCGTCGTGCTGCACAACCTCGGCATCGGCGGCAGCCAACGCAACTCCGTCGACCTCGCCGCGGGCGCCCGCGACCTCGGCCACGAGGTCCACATGGCCGGCCCGCCCGGCGTGCTCGAGGACGTCATCGCCGAGCAGGGCCTGCCCTTCGAGGCCATCGAGGAGCTGAGCCCGGACAACATCGCGCCCACCGCGCGCAGCGCCTACCGCCGCATGCGGGACGTGGTGCGCCGGGTGCAGCCCGACCTCGTGCACACCTACGAGCTCACCCCGTCGATCCTGATGTTCCTCGGCCCGCACCGCTCCGACGACGTGCCGATGACCATGACGATCAACAGCATGTCGGTGCCGGACTTCATGCCCGGCTCGATCCCGCTGCAGGTCTGCGGCCCGCTCATCGCCATGGAGACCCGCGAGCGCAGCGGCTCGATCGGGATCCTGGAGATCCCCACGGACGTCGTCGGGCAGTACCCGGGCTACCCCGGGGGAGACGACTTCCGCGCCGAGATGGGCGTGAAGCCGGACGAGATCATGGTCGTCGCGGTCAGCCGGTTCGCCCGCGCCCTCAAGCAGGAGGGCCTGGAGACGGCGATCCGCGCGGCCGGGCGCCTCGCGGCGCGCTACCCGGTCCGGCTCGTGCTGGTCGGCGACGGCCCCGCGATGCCCGAGCTGCAGGCCCTGGCCGCGGCGGTGAACGCCCGCGCGGGCCGCGAGGTCGTCACGCTGCCCGGGCTGCGGGTGGACCCGCGCCCGGCCTACGAGTCGGCGGACATCGCGCTCGGCATGGGCGGCTCCGTGCTGCGGGCCATGGCCTTCGGCAAGCCGTGCATCGTGCAGGGTGAGCACGGGTTCTTCAAGGTCCTGGACCGCCGCTCGGCGCGCGAGTTCCGGTGGCACGGGTTCTACGGCATCGGGGACGGCGGCACCGGCGAGGACGTCCTCGTCCGCGAGTTCGAGTCGCTGCTGGCGGACCCGGTGCGGCGGCGGACGAACGCCGCCTTCGCCCTGGAGCTGGTCCGGCGGCACTACAGCCTGCAGCACGCCCTCGACGTCCAGCTGGCCTGGTACCGCAAGGCCCTCGCCGAGCACGTGAAGCCCTCCCGGGCCGAGATCGCGCGCACGATCGCGGGCGTCGGCAGCTACTTCGCGGGCCGGGCGGCCGGGCGGATCCGCCCGGACACGTTCAACAGCTCCGAGCGCATCGGCCCCGGCATCGCGGCACCCGTCCCGGCCTGGTTCGACCCGGACCTGGACACCGACACGGGCAGCATCGACATCGCCAACGCCAGAACCCTGAAGATGCCCGCGGCCCGCCGCCCGCAGTAACCCCGCAGTAACCCCGCAGTGGGGCGGATCAGCGGAGCGGGTACTCCTTGATCCAGTCCACCTGCATCTCGGACTCCCGCACGTTGTCGGGGTCGCCGTTCTCCGGGAACCAGTCCAGCTGGATCGTCAGGTGCATCGGCCGCGGCGGGAGGTGGCTCTTGTCCTCGTTGCGGTACCACTCCTGGCCGTCGAGGTAGGCCACGATGTGGTCGGGGGTCCACTCGACGGCCCAGTTGTGCCACTGGGTGGCGTCGACGGCGACCTCGCCGTGGTCCTGGTTGTTGTTGCGCCCGTAGTGCAGGAAGAACTCGACGCTCTGCCGCGACGAGTCGGTGGCCTCCATGAAGTCCACCTCGCCGCCGCGCGGCCAGTCCTCCGCGTCCGGCCACAGCAGGAGCAACGCGTGGTAGGTCGGGTCGCTCTCCGGCAGCCGGACCCGGCCCTCCCAGCGCCCGTACATCTGCCCCGGGTACAGCGCCATGCCGCCGGTGTTGCCGTCGGAGTCGCCCGTGATGGTCAGGATGCCGTCCCGCACGCTGATCGCGTCCGGGGTGCGGCGGCCGTTGCCGTCGTGGCCCTGGCCGTTGTACAGGTTCCAGCCCTGCGGGCGCGGGCCGTCGAACTCGTCGACCCGGCTCGGCTCACCCCAGCCCAGCAGCGTCGCCGCGCTGGTCTCGGTGCCCGCGCTCGGGGTCTCCGTGGTCGACGTCGGGCCCGGCGGCTCGGCGGGCTGCGGCCGCGCCTGCTCCGACCCCGGCCGGGAGAGCAGCACGGCGATCAGCGCCACGATCGCGACCAGGGCGACGCCGCTGACGACGTAGAGCGTCCTGCGGGACACCGTTCGCGGCGGCGCCTCGTCGACGACCGGCTGCGGCGTGGTGCCGGGGCCGGTCCAGTCCGTCGACGTCGGCTCGGCGGGCGGCACCGGCGTGGTGCGCTCCCCCGGGTCGGACGTCTGCGGGTCGGGTTTCTGGTGCTCGAGGGGCCCGGTCGGCTGCTCCGGCGGCTCGGGCGGGGTCGTCACTGGTTCTCAGTCCCCATCGGAGAGAGTCGGGGGATCCGCCCGCCGGACCGGCGGGCGGCGCGCCTGCCACGGACGTAGGCGGTGCTACCGTCCGCGATCCAGGTGATGCGCTCGCGCAGGCTGCCCGCCGCCATGCCGTCTCCGGCGGTGGCCTCGCGGTCGCCGATCTGGCGGAACTGCGCGACGGCGGCGGGGAGCCGCTTCGCCGCCATCAGGCCCGCCTTCGGGTCCAGCGCGATCTTGGTGAGGAACCCGCCCAGGCCCATCGAGTAGCCCCGCAGCTGGCTGCGCAGCTCCTCGGGCGAGGAGCGGTGGTGGTGCCACACGTAGGCGCCCGGGTCGTAGCCGACCTGGTGGCCCGCGAGCACGAGCCGGACCATGAACTCGCAGTCCTCGCCGCCGCGGGTCGGGGCGCCCGCGCCGAGCGCCTCGTCGAACCCGCCGACCGCCCGCGCGATGTCCGCCCGGACGGCGAAGTTCGCGCCGATGCCGAACAGGCCCGGCGAGAACGGGAAGATCGCGGAGTCCTCGGGCGGGTCCGCCAGCGAGTAGCGGCGCGACTCGAACCCGCGGTTCCAGACGAGGGCCCGCTCCGCCGCGAGCTCCTCCTCGGTCTCCAGCCGCGCCCCGACGACCGGGCCGCTCACGCAGGCCAGCCCGGGCTCGGCCGCGAACACCGCGGCGATCCGCGAGGCCCAGCGGCCGTCCACCTCGGTGTCGTCGTCGGTGAAGGAGACGAGCGCGGTGGCCGCCTCGCGCAGGCCCCGGTTGCGCCCCACGGACAGGCCCCGTCGCGCCTCGCGGACGTACACCACGCCGCGGTCCGCGAACTCCTCGGCGACGCGCTGCGTGGCGTCGTCGACGGGGTCGTTGTCCACGACGACCACCGTGACAGCCGGGTGGTCCCCGGCGACGACCGCGGCGAGGCTCTTCCGGAGGCTCTCCGCCCGCCCCCGGGTCGCGATCACGACGGTCAGCGGCTCGGCGGAGTCCGGCAGCGCCGTCTCCTCCCCCGAGTCCTCGCCGATCTGCGCGTCGATCGCCGCCCGCACCGTCGACGTCGTCGCGCGGCCACCGACGAGCCCGACGGTGATCAGCCCGACGGGCACGTCCCCGGCGGTCACGAGCAGCCGGGCGGCCGAGTAGCGCGGGTCGACCGCGAGGTCGAGCGCGTCAGGGCCCAGGGCCCGTCGGTCCACCCGGCCCACCCAGGCCGGTGCCCGCTGGGGCAGTTCCATCGAGCAGTCCTCCGAGGTGGGGGTGGGTGTTGTCAGGCCGAGCCGACCGGGCTCACGACCGCGTCCGGGGCCGCGGACGGCCGCGCCTGCGACACGACCTCGGGCCGGGCGAGCCGCACCGCTTCCAGCGGGGTGTTGCCGAGGATCATGTCGGAGGCCTTCTCGGCCACCATGAGGGTCGGCGCGTAGGTCTGGGTGTTGGTGACGGTCGGGAAGACCGACGCGTCGACGACCCGCAGGCCCTCCAGCCCGTGCACCCGCATCGACGAGGGGTCGACGACGTCGTCCGCCGTGGTCCCCATCCGGACGCTGCCGGTGGGGTGCAGACCCGTCTGCGCCGCCTCCGCGACCCAGGCGATCAGCTCCTCGTCCGTCTGCACCGCCGGGCCGGGGACGACCTCCCCGCCGTCGACGCCCGCGAACGCAGGCTGCGACATGATGTCCCGCGCGATCCGGATCGCCTTGACCCAGTCGTCCCGGTCCCGCTGGTTGTCCAGGTAGTTGAACACGATCCGCGGGTGCTGGGTGGGGTCGGCGGACTTCAGCGTGACGCTGCCGCGCGAGCGCGCCGCCATGGTGCCCACGTGCACCTGGTACCCGTGCCCGTCCACGATGCGCTTCTCGTCGAACTTCATCGCCATGGCGGCGAAGCCGATGATCACGTCCGGGAAGGCCATGTCGTCGTTGCTGCGGATGAACCCGGCGGCCTCGAACATGTTGCTGGTGGCGGGCCCGCGGCCGGCGAGCCACTGCAGGCCCATCTTCGGCCAGTTCTTCTTGTCCTTCATGTGCACCATCGAGATGGGCTGGGTACACGAGTGCTGGACCTGGACCGCGAGGTGGTCCTCGAGGTTGTAGCCGACGCCGCGCAGCTCGTGCAGCGGCGCGACACCCACGGCGGCCAGCTCGTCCGGCCTGCCGACGCCGGAGAGCTGCAGCAGCTGCGGGGTGTTGAAGGCCCCGCCGGACAGGACGATCTCCTTCGCCCGGACGATCCGCTCGCCGTCCGAGGTCCGGTAGGTCACGCCGACGGCGCGGTTCCCGGAGAAGATCACCTGGGTGGCCAGGGCGTGGGTGCGCACCTCGAGGTTGGGGCGGCCCATCACCGGGTGCAGGTAGGCCTGCGACGACGACTGGCGGCGGCCGCGGCGGATGTTGCGGTCGAACGCCGCGAACCCCTCCTGCACCGCGCCGTTGAGGTCGGCGGTGAGGTTGTAGCCGGCCTGCTGGGCGGCCTCGAAGAACAGCGAGAACAGCGGGTGGTCGGCGGGGGCCTTCTCGACGGTCTGCAGCCCGCCCCGGCCGCGGTACTCGTTCCCGCCGAAGCTCAGCGAGTCCTCGATGCGCTTGAAGTACGGGAGGACGTGCTCGTAGTCCCACGCCTCGTCCCCGGTGACCCGGGCCCACTCGTCGAAGTTCGCCGGGTGGCCGCGCACGAACGTCATGGCGTTGATGGAGCCGGAGCCGCCGAGCAGCTTGCCGCGGGGCTGGTCCATGCGCCGGTTGTTCATGAACGGCTCGGGCTCGGACTGGAAGTGCCAGTTGTGCGACTCGCTCGCGATGGCGAGGCCCATCGCGGCGGGCATGTGGGTGAAGACGTCCCAGAAGGGATCCGACTTGCCCGCCTCCAGGAGGAGTACCCGGTTCGCCGGGTCGGCGCTGAGACGGTTCGCCAGGACGCACCCGGCGGCCCCGCCACCGACGACGACGAAGTCGTAGACCTGATCCGACATGGGGTTGGAAGCCCTCCCTGGACAAGAACTGCAGCTGCTGCGATCGATGCCCCCCGCGGTTCGGCGGTTGCGGTTCACCCGAACCGCCGAATCGGCAGCGGCGTCACGATATCGCGCGGCGATCGACGTCCCGCGGCGGGACGTGCCACTGCTGACCGACATCCTCGTCGAGAGCCTTGTTACCGCCCCGGGTGGGGCGTCGGTGCTGGTGGGCGCCGGTTTCCCGGCGTTCGTCAGGGGCCCGCGGCCGTGCCCGCGGGCGGGACCGCGGGGGCCTGGGCGGGGTTGCCGTGCTCGTCGACGGGCGCGTTCGGGTCGGCCGGAGGCGCGTTCGGGGCGACGACCGGTCGCGGCTGGTCCAGCGGCAGGCCCGTGACGGGGTCCGTCCGGTGCACCACGGCGTCGAACACCTGCTGGCCGCCCTGGATCCAGAGCATCCCGGCCACCAGGCAGACCATGACGACCGAGGCGCCGGTGAGCGCGCGGATGCGGCCCGGGGTGCGGGTCAGCCTCCCGCGGCTGCTCTCCACCACCCAGGCCCGGACGCCGAGCACGACCAGCAGGCCGAAGAACGACAGCCACACCCAGCGGTCGAAGGAGGGGTCCAGGGTCATCCCGGCCTCCCCTGCGTGGTCGCGTCGATCACCGGTGCGCCCGTCTTGCGGAGCACGAAGTCGTACGGGTCGTCCGGGTGCTGGAACCACATGTAGTACTGGCCGCTCGCGGTCAGCGCGTTCGCGAGGTCCAGCGACCAGCCGGGCTTGTTGAGGAACAGGTGCACGCCCTGGGCCTCGATGTCCCGGAAGTTCACGATCACGTCGGGGTTGATCTGGGCGATGCAGGACAGCATCTGCTCCTGGGTGCCCGCCGCCGCGATCCGGCCGCAGCCCTCGATGCCGCCGCCGCGGCCGAAGCTGGTGAGCCCCTCGATGGCGAACGGCCCGGGGTCGGACAGCGGCATGACGTTCTGCCCGGGCGGCGTGGTGGCCACCACCTGCCGGTACATCTCCGCGTCCCGCGGGTAGACGACCTGGTAGGAGTCGTTGCCGCCGCGGAGGAAGATCAGGATCGCGAAGAGCGCGACCATGCCCACCGCGAGCACCGGGCGCATCCAGCCCCGCCACCGCACCAGGAAGCGCAGCAGGTCCGCGCCCAGGATGGTGAGGATCGGCAGGCCGAACAGCAGGATCCGGAGGAAGCCCTCGCCGCCGTAGCCCTGCGCGGCGAAGCCCATCGGGACGACCGCGAGGCCGATCGGCACCAGGTCCCGCCTGCGGCGCCAGTAGATGATCGCGCCGAGGAAGCCCAGGCCGTAGGACAGCGCGGCGATGAGGAACCGGCCGTACTTGACCACCTGCTGCCCGAAGTCGCCGGTCAGCCGGTCGCCCACGCCGGACTCCAGCGCGGCGCCGGTGTTGCCGTCGCCGATGAACAGGGTGATCTGGTTCATCCAGATGTCCCGCGCGGCGATCAGGATGAACAGGACGACGCCGATGATCCCGATCAGCACCAGACCGCGGCCCCGGTAGCGGCCGACGATCGCGAGCAGGGCCAGCTGGCCCAGGATCGCGAACGGCGTGAGCTGGTGGGCCGGGATGACCGCGAGGATGCACAGCGCGGCGCAGAAGTACACGAGCAGCAGCTGGCGCGGCGGCAGCGTCGGCCGGTTCGGCGGGGTCCCCGCCGACACCAGCCACCGGTGCCACAGCGGCAGCCGTTTCGCGCCCAGGTGGGGCGCGGGCCAGCCCGGGGCGCCGCTGGGGTCCGTCCGGCGGGTGGCCAGCGGGCCGAGCGCGAAGGTCAGCACCGTGAGCAGCAGGCAGATGCCCGTGGCCTGCGGCGAGAAGTAGTCCTGCTCGATCCAGTTGAGGCCGACGAACAGCCAGGCCGCGGCCCACGGGGCGCGGGTGCCCCCGAGCATCGAGCGGGCCAGCGCGTAGATCCCGATCGCCCACACCGTGACGACGGCGGGCGGGAACCAGCGCAGCACCACGTCCAGCTGGTCGGCGCCCGCGGCCTCGCGGAACCACGCCCACTGGGCGAAGAACGCGGGCCAGGAGAACCGGGCGTCGAGACCCTGGGGCGGCACGCCGTTGGCGACCGCGACCGCGTCGACGAAGCCGGTGATGGTCCAGGCGGTGCCGAAGCGCGCGGCGGGCTGGATCACCGACGGCAGACCCGTCGAGCACAGGATCAGCACGCCGGTGGCGGCGCCGAGCATCGGGATGCGCGGCCTGCGGGCGTAGAGCTCGGAGAGGCAGGCGCCGATGGCGAACAGCAGTGCCGCCCAGGCCGCCGGGCCGAGGACCTTGGCCAGGCCCCAGCCGTCCAGCGCGTCGAGGTCGGTGGTCGCGGTGGCCAGCGGCAGCATGGCGAGCGCGAGCACGGCGAGGACCGGGGAGAGCCAGCGGTCCAGCAGCGGCCGGTTCCGCTCGACCCAGGTGGGGGTCGGCGGGTCCTCGGCGGGCGGCGCCGGGATGACCGGCAGTGCGGTCGTCGGCGGGTCCGCCACGTCCCGCGGCGGCCGGAGCGGGCCGAGGATCTGGGTCTCCTCCGCGCTCGGGGAGCCGTTCCCTGCTCCCTTGCGGGTGTCCTGTGTCGTCACTGGGCGACCACCGCGTGGCGCAGCAGGAAGGGCACGCTGAGTCCGGTCACGATGTAGAGCATCAGGTCGGGGTGCCACCAGGTCGCGCTGACCATGATCTGGGCGGCGAGCAGGGTGGTGGCGATGCCGACGCCGAGCGTCAGCAGCCACATGTGGGCCGCCGGGGCGCGGCGCAGGAAGCCCGCCGCCGCCCAACCCGGGCCCAGCAGCAGGAACCCGATCGTCACGGCCAGCCGGAGACCGGAACCGCCTGCCACGTCGAACAGGGCCAGCAGGCAGGCCGTGACGCCCGCGAGGACGAGCATGACCGCGACGCCGCGCCGCGCCGTGCGGGCGCGTGTCAGCTCCGCAGCGGTTGGCATGCTCACCGCGTGACTCCGTTCCTGGCCGGCCCGAGCCGGTCGTTCCAGTGTTCTCCGCCCCGGCGGTAGGGCGTGGGCCCCGGCGTCCCCGCCGGGGTCCACGATCGTTCGACCGCCCGCCACGAGTATGACGGGCGGCCCGCCGCCGCCGGAGGGGAGGCCCCCGTCAGGAGGCCTCCTCCTCGAGGGCGTAACGCGCGTCGACGGCCTCGCGCTGCGCCGCCGCGCGGTCGGGCGCGGGGCGGTCGGATCCGACGGCCGGGCGGTTGACCGGGCGCGGCGAGGGGCGCTGCGCCGGACGCGGCCCGGCGACCGGGGTGACGTCCTCGGTGGGGCTGACCGCGGTGAAGTGCGCGGTCACCGGCTCGGTGGTGGGCGGGACGGGCAGCGTGTCCCGCTCCGGCCGGTGGTGCGGGCGCGGTGCGCCCAGCCCGTCCTGCGGCGCGAAGCCGTTCTGCGGGGCGAAGCCGTTCGCCACGGCGTGGCCGTTCGAGACGCTGTGCCCGTTCGACACGGCGTGCCCGTTCGACACCGCGTGCCCGTTCGGGGCGGCGTGTCCGTTCTGGACCGCGTGCCCGTTGCGGGCGGGGTGTCCGTCGCGGACCGGGGGCTGCGTGGGGCGCGGGGCCGGAGCCATCCGGGCGGCGGGCTGCTCGGCCTTCTGCTCGGTCTTCTTCGAGGCCCGGCGACGCTCGGCGGCCAGGGTGCGCAGCACCCGGGTGCCGTCGGCGAAGGTCCGCAGGTTGGTGTCGCCGAACATCCGCTCGCGCTCGTAGGACGGCACCTCGGTCACCCGCAGGTCCGCGGCCGCGACGCGGCAGGCGAGCACGGTCTCGATCTCGAAGCCGTCCCCCCACAGCATCGACCCGTCCCCCGGTGCTGGAGCGTCCACCGCCGGCAGCTCCAGGAGCGGCAACAGGTCCGCCCAGAAGGCGTTGTACCCGTAGCAGAGGTCCGAGTGGCGCGTGCCGAACAGCATGTTGGCCACGCCGTTGAGCCCGGCGTTCCCGCTGCGCCGCAGCAGGGTGATGTCGTCGCTCCCGCCGCCGCGAGCGAAGCGCGTGCCCTTCGCGAAGTCCGCGCCGTCGACCAGCGCCTGCACGAACGCCGGGATCTCCGCCGGGTCGGCCGAGCCGTCGGCGTCGAACATCACGATGATGTCCCCCGTGGCGGCCGCGAAGCCGCACGCCATCGCGTTGCCCTTGCCCTTGCGGGTCTGCTCGACGATCCGCACCCACGGGAGCACCCGCCGGGCGGTCTCGATCGTGCCGTCCACGGAGTTGCCGTCGACCACGATGATCTCGTGGACCGCGGGTCGCACGGCCGCGATCGCCGGCAGCACCACCTGGAGGTTGCGCGCCTCGTTCCGCGTCGGCACCACCACGGACACCGTCGGTTGCTGACTGCGCTGCATCGCAGTTGTCCCCCTCATCGCACGTCGGGTGCGTCTGTACTGACGTCTTGGCGTCCGACTACTGCAGGTCGTGCTGTCACCCGTTTCCTCGTCATCGAACGGGTTATCTGACGACCACCGGAAAGCGTTACGTGACCTGTGCTGTGCGACACGTCCGCGCTGTCACCCGATCGGACCGACGCCGGCCACCCGACCGTGACTCCCCGATGGTGGGCCTGGTCCGGATGCACGACCCGAACCTTACGGACAGTGCGCCCGTCACACCGACCCGGGGGCCCGCCGGGACCGCTCGGTAGAGTGTCGGACCATGCGATCGCAGCGCCCGTGCCCCCGCCCCGACCTGCGCACACGGTGAGCCCGCAGTGACGGCGGGCGGACCGGTCGGGCCGGTTCCGGGCCTGGCCCCCGCGGTGTCGGTGGTCGCGGCCATCACGGACGGCGACGAGCACCTCGGCGAGACCATCGGTTCCGTGCTCGACCAGACCGAACGGGACTTCGAGCTGGTGCTGTTCGACAACGCCAGCCGGGACCGCACGTTCGAGGTCATGCGCAGCTTCTCCGACCCCCGCATCCGGATCACCCGCAGCGGGGAGCGCCTGCCGCGCAGCGAGGCCCGCAACCGGGCACTGCGGTTCAGCTCCGGAGAGCTGGTCAAGACGATCGTCGACGGTGACCTCCTGCACCCCCGCTGCCTGGAGCTGCAGAGCCAACCGCTGCTCGACGACCCGGGCCTCGCGCTCGTCGCGGCGCGCAGGCACGTCGTCGACGACCGCAGCCGGGTCCTGGTCCCCCGGCGCGGGCTCAACGGGCTGATCGGCACGCGCAGCGGGGACGAGGTGGCCCGCAAGATCGTGCGGGGCCGGGCGAACCTCATCGGGGACGCGTGCAACGTGCTGTTCCGCCGGGAGAGCATCGACGCGGCGGGCGGCTGGCGCGGCCGTCGGGACGAGCTGCTCGACCTGGACTGCTGGTTGCGCCTGCTCCACCACGGGGACTTCCTCGGCAGGCCGGAGCCGCTCGCCGCCGTCCGGATGAACGGCGTGTCCGGCCAGCCCGGCTACGCCGACCGGGTCGCGGGCGAGCACCACGCGATCGTCGCCGAGCTCTCGGGGTCCTCCGCCTACCAGGTCCGCGTCGCGGACCGCGCGATCGGCGCGGTCACCGCCCCGCTCGGCGCGCTGCGCCGCGCCGGGCTGGGGATCGTCGCGGGCCGGTCGGCCAAGCGGGCGGAGAAGGAACGGGAGCGCGAGCTCGCGGACGCCTGATCGGTGCACGTGGCGAGCAGACACCCGGCCGCGGCGGCACACTCCACCCGTTCGTGACCGGCGTCACCGCCCCCTCCGACCGGACGGTTGCCAGGCCTGGGTTCTCGCCAGAGCTTTGCATCAGCGAACAGAAGGTGGTGAGCTGGAGCGCGGCGCCGGCCCCGGCGCCGCGACCTCGGCTCACCCGGGAGGCCCCGCGTGGTCAGCGCGATGCACATGAGCGACGGGCTCGTGAACGCCCCGACCTCTCTCCTGTTCGGCGCGATCGCGATCGTCGGAATGGCGCTGTGCCTCTGGCGGGCGCGCACCGACCTCGACGACCGCACGGCCCCGATGGCGGGCCTGGTCACGGCGTTCGTGTTCGCCGTCCAGATGATCAATTTCCCGATCCTGCCCGGGGCGAGCGGCCACCTGCTCGGCGGCGCCCTGGTCGCGATCCTGGTCGGCCCGTACGTGGGGGCGGTCTGCATCGGGATCGTGCTGCTGGTGCAGGCGCTGCTGTTCGCCGACGGCGGGCTGACCGCGCTCGGCATGAACGTCACGAACATGGCGCTGATCGGCACGTTCGTCGGGTACGGGGTGGCCGTGCTGCTCCGCGGCCTCGCCCGGCGCGGCCGGGGCGGGCTGCTCGTGGTCGCCTTCACGGCGGCGTTCGCCAACACCGTCATCGCCTCGCTCGGGTTCGTGCTCGAGTACGCGATCGGTGGTGCGGGCGGCGCCTCGCTCGGCACGGTGTTCACGCTGATGGTGGGCCTGCACGCGCTGATCGGCATCGGCGAGGGCGTGATCACCGCCGCGACGGTGGGAGCCGTGGCGGCCGTGCGACCGGACCTGGTGCACCTGCTGCGCGGCACGGGTCCGACGCTGGTCCGCAAGGAGGCCGCGGCGTGAGGCGGTTCTGGATCGGCTTCGCCCTGGTCGCCCTGCTCGTCGCGGGCGGGCTGTCCTACTTCGCCAGCCCGGACCCGGACGGTCTGGACACGGTCGCGTTGAACGGCTGCACCGAGACGGACGCCGGCCTGCAGGGGACCTGCATCGCCCAGCACGCCACCGAGCACCACACCTCGGCCTCTCCCCTGGCGGACTACTCGGTGTTCGGCGGGCACGGCACCGTCGGGCTGGCCGGGATCATCGGCGTCCTGGTGGTGCTCGTCCTCGCGGGCGGGCTGTTCCGGCTGCTGCGCAGGCGCGCACCCCGCGGATGAGCGCCGGCCACGCGCACCCGCTCCACCTGCCGCGGGACTCGGTGGTCCACCGGCTCCCGCCACAGGTCAAGATCGTCGCCGCGTTCCTCGGCGTCGTCTGCGTGGTGGCGACGCCCCGGGAGGCCTTCGCCGTCTTCGCCGGGTTCGCCGTGCTGCTCGTCGCGGTGTGGATGGCGGCCCGGATCCCGGTCGGCTGGATCCTCCGCCGCTCCGTCATCGAGCTGCCGTTCGTGGTGCTCGCGGTCCTG
Source organism: Pseudonocardia sp. WMMC193 (assembly GCF_021728735.1). NCBI lineage: Bacteria > Bacillati > Actinomycetota > Actinomycetes > Pseudonocardiales > Pseudonocardiaceae > Pseudonocardia > Pseudonocardia sp. WMMC193. Next base: position 1,706,794 of record NZ_JAKKDO010000003.1, read on the forward strand.
CTGCCGTTCACCGGCCCCGACCCGCGGATCGACCTGCTCGGGCTGTCGCTGTCCGAGCCGGGTCTGCTGGGCGCCTGGAACATCCTGGTCAAGGGCACCCTCGGCGTCCTGATCTCGCTGACCCTCGCCGCGACGACGCCGATGCGGGACCTGCTCGTCGGCCTGCAGCGGCTGCATGCCCCGGCCCTGGTGACCACCATCGCGACCCTGATGCTGCGCTACCTCGACGTCATCGCGGGCGAGGCGCGGCGGATGCACCTCGCCCGGGTCTCCCGCGGCCACGACCCGCGCTTCCTGTGGCAGGCCGGTGCGACGGCGCGCGGCGTCGGCGCGTTGTTCCTGCGGTCCTACGAGCGGGGCGAGCGCGTGCACCTGGCCATGCTGTCCCGGGGCTGGACGGGTGCCATGCCGGTGCTCGTCGAGGACCGGACCACGCGCGCGGACTGGGCCCGCGGCCTCGCCCCGGTGGGCGTCGCGGCCGCGCTGGCGGTGACCGGGTGGGTGATCCTGTGAGCGTGCACCCGTCGCTGCTGGTCAAGGACCTGCTCTTCGCCTACCCCGACGGCCACCAGGCGTTGCACGGCGTGGACCTGCGGATCGAGCCGGGCGAGCGGGTCGCCCTGCTCGGCCCCAACGGCGCCGGGAAGACCACGCTGGTCCTGCACCTCAACGGCATCCTGGCGCCCGGTGCCGGGACCGTCGAGGTCGCCGGGATGGCGGTGCGCAAGGACACCGTGCAGGAGATCCGCCGCCGGGTCGGGATCGTCTTCCAGGACCCCGACGACCAGCTGTTCATGCCGACCGTCCGCGAGGACGTGGCGTTCGGGCCCGCGAACTTCGGGGTCCCGGACGTCCCGGGGCGGGTCGCCGAGGCCCTCGCGGCGGTGGGGATGGCGGAGCACGCGGACCGCTCGCCCCTGCACCTGTCGGGCGGGCAACGCCGCCGCGTCGCCCTGGCCACGGTCCTGGCCTGCGACCCCGAGATCCTGGTGCTCGACGAGCCGTCGTCGAACCTCGACCCGGTGGCCCGCCGCGAGCTCGCCGAGGTCCTGCTCGGCCTGGGTCGGACCATGCTGATGGTCACCCACGACCTGCCCTACGCCCTGCAGCTCTGCCCGCGCAGCGTGATCCTCGACGACGGTGTGGTCGTGGCGGACGGCCCGACCCGCGAGCTGCTGAGCGACACGGCCCTCCTGGCGAGACACCGCCTCGAACTCCCCTACGGCTTCGCCCTGTGAGTGGTCAGTGGTGCTGGAGCACCACTGACCACTCACGAGCGCCGGAGGCGCAGGTCAGCGGGGTGGGGCCTCCTCGGACCAGTCGCCGGTCGGGAGGCCGTTGGGCGGGGTGAGGTCGTTCGCGCCGAGCTCCGGACGCGGGGCCTGCCGGGCGATCGCGGGCGCGCCCGGCTCCTCCACCGGATGGTTCGCCTGCGCCGTGGCGGCCGCGACCTGGCGGGCGATCTCCGGGTCCCCGGAGGTGTCGAACCAGCTCGCGACCGAGTCCTCGTCCTCCTCGGGGGCGCTGCGGACGCCGTCGTCCGGAGTGGGGGTGTACTTGAACACCCCGTCCTCCCCCGGCGCGCCCAGCATCTTCGTGAAGCCCTCCAGGGCCTTCCCGAAGTCCGAGGGCACCAGCCAGACCTTGTTCGCCTCGCCCTTCGCCATCTCCGGCAGGGTCTGGAGGTACTGGTAGGCGAGGAGCTCGGGCGTCGGGCGGCCCGCCTTGATCGCGGCGAAGGTCTTCTCGATCGCCTTCGCCTCACCCTGCGCCTTCAGGTACGACGCCGCCCGCTCACCCTGCGCCCGCAGGATCCGGGACTGCCGCTCCGCCTCGGCGTTGAGGATCGCCGCCTGCTTCGCGCCCTCCGCGGTGAGGATCTGGGCCTGCTTCTGCCCCTCCGCGCTGCGGATCGCCGACTCCCGCTGCCCCTCGGCCGTCAGGATGGTGGCCCGCTTCTCGCGGTCCGCCTTCATCTGCCGCTCCATGGACTCCTGGATCGACGGCGGCGGGTCGATGGCCTTGATCTCCACCCGCTCGACGCGGATGCCCCAGCGGCCGGTGGCGTCGTCGAGCTCGCCGCGCAGCTTGGTGTTGATCTGGTCCCGGGAGGTCAGCGTCTCCTCCAGGGTCATGCCGCCCACGACGTTGCGCAGCGTCGTGGTGGTGATCTGCTCCACGCCCGTGATGTAGTTGGAGATCTCGTACACCGCGGACTTCGGGTCGGTGACCCGGAAGTAGACGACGGTGTCGATGTTCACCGTGAGGTTGTCCTGCGTGATGACCGGCTGCGGCGGGAAGGACACGACCTGCTCGCGCAGGTCGATCCGCTCCCGGATCCGGTCCACGAACGGCACCAGGAACGCGAGCCCCGGGTCCGCCGTGTTCTTGTACTTCCCGAGCCGTTCGATCACCGCGGACGTGGCCTGCGGGATGATCTGCACGGACTTGACCACCGTGATGATCGCGAACAGCACGATCAGCACGACGACGACGAGTACCGCGACGTCCACCTGAGCCTCCCTCTACTCCGCCATGACGAGCGCGGTGGCGCCCTCGATGCGCACCACCGTCACCCGCTCGTCCGGCTCCATGACCTCTCCGTCGACGAACGCCCGCGCGGACCACTCGTCGGGCCCGATCCGGACCCGCCCGCCGTGGCCGTCGACGCGCTGGGAGACCACCGCCGATCTCCCCGCCATCCGTTCCGAGTGCTGCCGGTAGCCCTCGATCGACTGCTGCGTCCTGCGCTTCAGTGCCGGGCGCGCGGTCAGCAACAGCACGACCGAGGCGAGCGCGAACACCAGCGCGCTGCCGACCCAGCCGAGCCCCAGGGCGGCGCTCCCGCCCGCGGCCAGCGCCGCGACGCCGAGCATCGCGAGCACGAACTCCCCCGCGAGGACCTCACCGACGAGCAGCAGGATTCCCGCGATCACCCAGATCAGCGGCACCATGGCGCCCAGTCTGTCAGAGTTCAGCGGTCCGGGTCCGCGATGATCATTTCGGGTCGGTCTCGTTCCGTTGCGCCGTCGATCAGTGCTCGACGGTCACGAAGTCGATCAGCTGCTCGACGGCGCCGATCAGGCTCGAGTCCAGGTCCCGGAAGGACTTCACCGCGCCCATCACCCGACGCGCGCCGTCCGCGGGCTCGCCCCAGCGCAGCGCCTCGCACACGCCGGTCTTCCAGTCGGTGCCGCGGGGGATCGTCGGCCAGGCCCGGATGCCGACGGCGGCGGGCTTGACCGCCTCCCAGACGTCGACGAACGGGTGCCCGGTGACCAGGACGTGCGGCCCGGCGACCGACGCGGCCTGCCGGGTCTCCATGGTCCCCGAGACGAGGTGGTCGACGAGGATGCCGAGCTTGCGGTGCGGCGCGGGCCCGAACTCGCGGACCGCGGCGGCGAGGTCGTGCACGCCGTGCAGCGGCTCGACGACGATCCCCTCGACCCGCAGGTCGTGGCCCCAGACCGTCTCCAGCAGGGCGGCATCGTGGATGCCCTCGACCCAGATCCGGGACGCGCGGGCGGTGCGCGCCTTGACGTTCGCGACCCTCGTGGAGCCCGACGCCGACCGCCTCGGCTGAGCCTGCACCGCGGGCTTGACGAGCGTGGCCGGCTTCCCCTCGTACAGGAAGGCCGCCGGGCGCAGCGGGAACACCCGGCGCCTGCCGGCGCGGTCCTCCAGCGTGACCTCGCGGATGTCGACCGCCACCACCGCGCCGCAGAAGCCGCTCGCCGGGTCCTCGACGACCAGGCCCCGCTCGGCGGGCACCTCGGGGATCGCCTTCCGTTGCTGCACACGGGTCCCGTCCGTGCCGAACAGACCGCGGTAGTCGTGGGTGCGAGGCATGCGTCGGTTCTACCCGGCCCACCGCGCCCGATCCCCGCCGACACGCGCGAGTCCCCCGCTCCGACCACGCGGGTCCCCCGCTCCGGGCACCCCGGGCCGTCGTCGGCGCGCCGCCCGACCGCTCACCGACCGTCACGCGCTGTCACCCGCACGGCAGGGGCCGGCCCGGCCCGCGCGGTGGTTAGCCTGATTCGGTGCCCCGCTCCTCCGCCACCTTCGCGGTCTGGTCCTCGGCCTGGTTGGCCGGGTCCGCCGCCCCGGACGACGTGCTCGACGCCCTCGCCCCCTGGGCGGACGCCCACGACGTCCTCGCCGCCGACGACGCCACCGCGGCCGCCACGGGCCTCCCCGCCCCCGGCGCGCCCGTCACGTCGTTGACCTTCCTGTTCGCCGCCCTGCGCCGCGCCCCCCGCGGGCCCGCGCGCCTGGTCCTGACGGCCCCCGGGGACGTCCGCGGGCTCCCTGGGCCGGGCCCCTTCGCCTCGGCCGTGATCGCAGCCGAGGAGGGCGTCCTGTTCGGCGAGGCCGGGCTCGGCGTGGTGCCGTCCGCCGTGGCCGACGGGGTCGTCCGCTGGACCGTGTACTCCGTGCCGACGCCGGTCGCGCCCGCCGAGTACGTCCCGCTCGCCGAGGCGGAGAACGAGCTGCGGCGCCAGGTCCGCGAGTCGACCTCCCTGCTCACCGAGCTCGGGGTCGCACGGCACCGGCCCGGTGTCCGGGAGGAGATCGCGGCCGCGCTGCGCGCCCGGCCCGCCACCCACTGGCCCGCCGGGATGCCCCCGCGCGCCCTGCGCGTCCTGCAGCAGGCGGACGAGGTCGAGGCGATCCTGGCCGCCGCCCTGGTCGACGAGCCCGGCGGCGCGGTGACGGCGAGCGCGGCCACCGCCAGGCGGGAGGCGTTGCGCCCGTTGGAGACCGCGGTCCGTGTCGCTCGTCGGGCCGCGGTCGCCGAGGCCGTGCGGACCTACGCGCCCGCCTGACCACCCGGGGGTTGCCCCTTTCGTGCGCTGAGTGCTGCATGATCACCGGCTCCGTGCGCTCAGCGCGGTGACGACCGCAGTGGCTGCACACCATCAGCCATCAGGAACGCGCGGCGCGGGCGATCAGCGCGCGGGCCGCCGGGCCGTTCGGGCCCGCCCCGCGCCAGGCCAGCAGGATCCGGCTGCGCATCTCCGGCACGATCGGCGCGGGCTCGAGCTCCAGGCCCGCGGCGCGCACCGCACCGGCGGGCAGCACCGCGACACCCAGCCCGCGGGCGGCCAGCCGCGCCAGCAGCAGCGGGTCACCCGCCTCGAACGCGACCGTCGGGCGGAGCCCGGCGCGCGCACAGGCGAGGTCGAACGCCGCGCGCGGGCCGCTGCCCGCGGCCATGCACATCACGGGCCCTCGGACGAGGTCGGCGAGCTCGACCGGGCCCGCGCGGCCGACGGCGACGAGCACCTGGTCGGTGACCGTGCGGCTCTCGATCCCCGCGGGCAGCTCCTCGGCCACCCCCACCCAGGCGAGGTCCACCGTGCCGCCGACCAGCCCGGACAGCAGCTCCGCGGACGTCCCCTCGCGCAGCACCACCTCGACGCGCGGGTGCGCCGCCCGGAACTCGGCGAGCAGCTCGGGCAGGTCGGTCGCGGCGAGCGAGGGCGCCATCCCGACCACCACCCGCCCGCGAACGAGTCCCTTGAGCTCGTCGACCGCGAGCCGTGCCCCCTCGACCGCGGCCAGCGCGGCGTGCGCGAAGGGGAGCACCGCCGTGCCGGCCTCGGTCAGCGCCACCCCCTGCGCCGACCGGACCAGCAGCGGCTCCCCCAGCTCCCGCTCCAGCTGCCGCAGCTGTGCGCTGACCCCGGGCTGGGCGACGTGCAGCCGCGCAGCCGCCGCCGTCACCGTCCCCTCCTCCGCGACGGCCACGAGATAGCGCAGGTGACGCAGCTCCATAACTGATAATGCTAGCCTCTAGTCGGACCATCTCTTGGACTTCTGACCGGCGGACCCCCACGGTGGACCCATGGACACCTACGGACCCGACACCGCCGAGTACGCCACCCTGACCACCGGCTATCAGACGAACCGGCCGCACCGACCGGACGTCGTCGCCGTCCCGCGGACCGTCGACGAGGTGCGCGAGGCGCTCGCCCTCGACGGGCCGCACGCCGTCCAGTCCTCCGGTCACGGGCGGGTCGCCGCGCTCGACGGCGGCGTGCTCCTCTCCACGACCCGGCTCACCGGTGTGACCGTCGACCCGCGGGCGCGCACCGCGCGGATCGCGGCGGGCTCCACCTGGGGCGACGTCGTCGCCGCGACCACCCCGCACGGCCTCGCGCCGGTCAACGGCAGCTCACCGGGCGTCGGCGTGGTCGGCTATCTGCGCGGCGGCGGGTTCGGCATCCTGAGCCGCGCGTTCGGCACGGGCGCGGACCACCTGCGCGCCGTCGAGGGCGTGACGCCGGACGGCCGGGCGGTGCGGACCGACCGGATGCCGACGGACGCCACCGTGGTCACCGCCGTCGAGATCGGCCTGGTGGAGCTGCCGCGGGTCTGGGGCGGCGCCCTGACCGTCCCCGTCACCGACGACCTGCCCGCGCGCTTCGCCGAGGCGACCGCCGGGCTCCCGCCGGAGGTCACGGCGTCCCTCACGCTCGTCCCGTTCCCGGACTCGCCCGGCCTGCCGCCGCACCTGCGCGGCACGCACCTCGGGCAGGTCCGGGTCGTCGGGACGCGGGAGATCACGCTGCCCGACCTCGGCGGCGAGGGCACGCTCCGGTGGCTGCCCTACGCCGAGGCACACACCATCCACGCCGATCCGCCGACCCCGCACGCCTACGCCGGTGAGGCCCGCCTGCTGCGGACCACCACCCCGGCGCTCGACGGCGTCGTGGCGGCCACGAGCCCCACGGCGGGGGTCCCGAGCGTGATCGAGCTGCGTCCGCTCGGCGGGAAGCTCGCGGACGGCTGGATCCTCCGCGCGGTCACCGCCCTGGACCCCGTCACCGAGCCCCGGGCCCGCGCCGCGCACGAGACGCTCTTCGCCCCCTTCGCCGGCGTCGACGAGGGCCCGGTCCGCACCTTCTGCTACGGCCGCCCCACCCCGTGAGCGGCGATGGTCGCTCTGGCGACCATCGCCGCTCACGGGTCAGCGGGCGGGGCGTTTCGCGGGCAGGCAGCAGTCGACCGCGCAGGGGGCCCCGTCCACGGTGCAGCCCGCGCTCGGCACCCCACCCAGTGCTCGGGGCGGGGCCTCGGCGAGGTGTTCGGCCATCAGCTCCACGACCATGTCGGCGAAGCGCGGGTCCGGACCCGCCGTGGCGGCGCGGGCGAAGCCCATGCCGAGCTCGGCCGCCTTCTCCGCGGCCTCGTTGTCCAGGTCCCACACGACCTCGACGTGGTCGGAGACGAAGCCGATCGGCGAGACCACCACCGCCTCGACGCCCTTCTCGTGCAGCGCCTCGATGTGGTCCACGACGTCCGGCTCGAGCCACGGGACCTGCGGCGGCCCGGACCGCGACTGCCACACGACGTCGTACTCCGCCAGGCCCAGCTCCCCCGCCACGAGCCGGGCGGCCTCCGCGACCTGCCGGGAGTAGCGGTGCCCGCCCTCCGCAGGCACCCCCGCGGCCGCGTCCGCCGCCGTCGGCACGGAGTGGGCGGTGAACACCACCCGCGCGCCGTCGATCATGACGGCGCGGATCGCGTCGGCGTTGACCTGCACGAACAGCGGGTGGTCGAAGAAGTGGCGCAGCTTCGTCAGGGTGGGCGCGCCCGCCACCGCGGCGCGCGCTCTCGCGATGTCGTCGTCGTACTGGCGGCAGGCCGAGTACCCGCCGTACGCGCTGGTGGCGAACACCAGCGCGTTCCGGATCCCGTCCCGGGTCATCTCCGCGACGGTGTCCTCGACCAGGGGGTGCCAGTTGCGGTTGCCGAAGTAGACCGGCAGGTCCGTCCGCTCCCGCAGCGCCGCGATCAGCTCCCGGTTGCGGGCGTTGATCGGCGAGACGCCGTCGAAGTGCTTGTAGTGCTCTTCGACGGCGTCCAGACGCTCCGGGGGGACCCCGCGGCCGCGCACCACGTTCTCGAGGAACGGACGCACCTCGTCGAGGCCCTCGGGCCCACCGAAGGAGAGGAAGAGCAGGGCGTCATACACGCCCCTTATTAGACCCCCACGGCGTGGAAGCCGCCGTCCGCCATCACCATCGAGCCGGTGGTGGTGGGCAGCCAGTCCGACAGCACCGCGCACACGGTCTTGGCGACGGGCACCGGGTCGGTGACGTCCCAGCCCAGCGGCGCGCGGCCGTCCCAGTTGTCCTCGAACGCCGAGAACCCCGGGATGGACTTGGCGGCCATGGTCTTCACCGGGCCCGCGGCCACCAGGTTCACCCGGATCCCCTTCGGCCCCAGGTCCCGCGCGAGGTAGCGGGTGACGGACTCCAGCGTGGACTTCGCGACGCCCATCCAGTCGTAGGCGGGCCAGGCCTGCCGGTTGTCGAAGTCCATCCCGACGATCGAGGCGCCCTCGCCCAGCAGCGGCAGCAGCGCCACCGAGAGCGACTTGAACGAGTAGGCGCTCACCTGGATGGTCGTGGCCACGTCCTCCCACGGCGCGTTCAGGAACGCGCCCTCCCCGAGGCAGGAGGCGGGGGCGAAGCCGATGGAGTGCAGCACCCCGTCCAGCCGCGGGGAGTCCCCGAGGTGCGGCGACACCCGCTCGACCAGGGAGTCCAGCTGCTCCTGGTCGGACACGTCCAGCTCGACGACCGGCGCGGGCTTGGGCAGCCGCTGCGCGATCCGCTCCACCAGCCGCATCCGGCCGAACCCGGTGAGCACGACCTCCGCACCCTGCTCCTGCGCGATCTTCGCGGCGTGAAACGCCAGCGACGCATCGGTGATCACACCCGTGACCAGCAGCTTCTTGCCTTCCAGCAGCCCCATCGTCGAGCCTTTCTGTGCGGGGAACTAGTGGCCCATGCCGAGGCCGCCGTCGACCGGGATGACCGCCCCGGTGACGTAGCCCGCCTGGTCGGACCCGAGCCAGGTGACGGCGGCGGCGACCTCCTCGACGGAGGCGTAGCGGCCCAGCGGGACCTGCTTGGTGATCTCGGCGCGGCGCTCGTCGGACAGCGCGCGCGTCATGTCGGTGTCGACGAACCCGGGGGCGACCACGTTCGCCGTGATCCCCCGCGAGCCCAGCTCGCGCGCGATCGAGCGGGAGAGTCCGACGAGGCCGCTCTTGGACGCCGCGTAGTTGACCTGGCCGGCGCTGCCCAGCAGCCCGACGACGGACGAGATGAAGATCATCCGACCGCCGCGGGCCTTGAGCATGCCGCGCGAGGCGCGCTTCGCGACCCGGTAGGCGGCGGTGAGGTTGGCGTCGACGACCGAGGTGAAGGAGTCCTCGCTCATCCGCATCAGCAGGCCGTCGTCGGTGATGCCCGCGTTGGACACCAGGACCTGGACCGGCCCGTTCTTCTCCTCGACCGCGGTGAACGCGGCGTCGACGGCGGCGGCGTCGGTGACGTCGCACTGCACGGGGAACAGCGTGTCCGGCAGCCCGTCCGCGGAGCTGCGGTAGGTCACCGCCACCTGGTCCCCCTGCGCCGCGAACGCCTCCGCGATCGCCAGGCCGATTCCGCGGTTTCCTCCGGTGACGAGCACACTCCTACTCACGGGCACCGAACCTAGTGCACCCGTGAGCGGCGATAGTCGCCCCGGCGACGATTGCCACTCACGAGGGGCTCAGGGCAGCCTGCGGCCCAGCACCAGCCCCACGCCCAGTCCGACGACCAGCAGCAGCGCCCCACCCACGAGCCAGGGGCGGCTGGCGTCCACGCGGCGGATCTCGTAGCCGATCTGTTCGGAGAGGTCCGCGTAGACGCGCCGGAGCTCGTCCTCGCTGGCCGCGGTGAAGAACTGTCCGCCGGAGAGCTCGGCGATGGTCTGCATGGACGCGTCGTCCACGGCCACGCGGGTGCGGCCGCCCTCGATGTCGATGGTCCCGTACTCGGTGCCGAAGGAGATGGTGGACACCGGGATCCGGGACTCGGCCGCCTGTCGGGCCGCGGTGAACGCACCGCGCGGCTCGTTCTCGCCGTCGGGCCCGGGGACGGTCTGCTTGCCGTCGGACATCAGCACGATCCGGGCGGGCGGCGGGCCGTCGTCGCCGTTCCCGGCCGCCGCGACGGACTGGGAGAACGACTCGATCGACTGCAGGGAGGCGAAGATCGCCTCACCCGTCGCCGTCGACTCGGAGAGCTTCAGCCCGTCGACGGCCCGTTTCACCGACGTCCGGTCGGTGGTCGGCGACACGAGCACCGCCGCGGTCCCGGCGAAGGCCACCAGGCCGAGGTTGACCCCCGGCGTGAGCTGGTCGGCGAACGACTTCGCCGCGGCCTGGGCGGCCGCGAGCCGGGTCGGCTCGACGTCCGTGGCCTGCATCGACAGCGACACGTCGATCACCAGCACGACCGTCGCCCGGTTGCGCGGCACCCGCGCCTCGGCCTCGGGCCCGGCCAGCGCGACCGTCAGCACGGCGAGCGCGGTCAGCAGCGCCGCGGCGGGTACGTGCCGGTACCAGCCGGGCCGCTCCGGCGCGACCTTCTCCAGCAGCTCCAGGTTGGTGAACCGCACGACGTCCCGGCGGCGGCGGCGCAGCAGCACGAGGTAACCCACGACGAGCGCCGCGACGACCAGCAGCCCGAGCAACCACCACGGCGAGGCGAAGCTCATCGCACCCTCCCCGGGCTCATCGCGCACCCCCCGGCGAACGGCGCACCCGCGCGGCGCTCATCGCGATCCCACCCGTTTGCGGGCGAGGGCGAAGCGCACGATGTCGGCCACCCAGTCCGAGTCCGTGCTCAGCCGAAGGTGCCCGGCCCCGCAGCGGCGCAACGCCTCCGCCACCCGGTCCCGGTGCTCCGCGGCCGCCGCGGCGAACTCCCGGCGCAGCAGGGGCGTGGTCTCGACCTCGCGCTGCCTGCCGGTCTCGGGGTCGGCCAGCACGACCGTCCCGACGTCCGGCAGGTCCAGCTCGCGCGGGTCCACCACCTCGACGGCCAGCAGCTCATGCCGGGCGGACAGGGCGCGCAGCGACCGCTCCCAGACGGGCTCGCCGAGGAAGTCCGAGATCACCACGGCCAGCCCGCGCCGCCGCGGCGGGCGACGGAGCTGGTCGAGCGCGGCCGTCAGGTCCCCGCGGGTGCCCTCCGCCGCGGACGGGATCGACGCCACCCGCCGCATCAGGGTCCGGACGTGCCCCACTCCCCCGCGCGCCGGGATGCGGACCGTCTCCGCGCCCGTCGAGACGATCGCCCCGATCCGGTTGCCGCCCCCGCGGGTCAGGTGCGCCACCGCTGCCAGTGCGGCGATCGCCAGGTCCCGCTTCTCGCAGTCGGCCGTGCCGAAGTCCAGGCTCGGCGACAGGTCGAGCACGACCCAGGTCTCCAGCTCGCGGTCCGCGACGGTCTCGCGGACGTGCGGCTCGGTCGTCCGCGCGGTGACGGCCCAGTCCATCCGCCGGACGTCGTCGCCCGCGCGGTACAGGCGCGCCTCGGCGGGCTCGGACCCGGGCCCGGGCAGCAGGCCGATGTGGTTGCCCTGCAACAGCCCGTCGAGCCGACGGCGGACGGTCAGCTCGAGCGTCCGCAGCCCGGCCTCCAGGCGCCCCTCCCCCAGCGACGGCGGGTGCGTTCCCGAGGACGCGGATCCGCCGGTCGGCACCGTCATGCGGGCGGCGCCTGCGGGACGGACGCGGCGGCGGGCGGGCCGGGTGCTGCGGCCTGCGGACGCGCCGTGACCTGCGGCAACGGCACGGTGGCGAGCACCCGCTGCAGGATGTGGTCCACGGGGACCTGGTCGGCGATCGCGTCGTAGGACAGGACGAGGCGGTGGCGCAGGACGTCCGGCGCGACGTCGAGGACGTCCTGGGGCAGCACGTAGTCCCGGCCGCGGACCAGCGCGAGCGTCCGGGCGCCCGCGACGATGCCGAGCGTGGCGCGCGGCGACGCGCCGTAGGACACCCAGCCCGCGATGTCCCCGAGGCCGTGCTCGGCGGGCGTCCGCGTGGCGACCACCAGCCGCACCACGTAGTCGACGAGCGCGTGGTGCACGAAGACCTCGGCGGCCGTGTTCTGCAGCCGGACGAGCTCGGCGGGGCTCATCACCTGCTCGGCCACCGGCGGCGTGGCGCCCATCCGGTAGACGATCTCCCGCTCCTCCTCGATCCCCGGGTACTCCACGACGATCTTGAACAGGAAGCGGTCCCGCTGCGCCTCGGGCAGCGGGTAGACGCCCTCGTTCTCGATGGGGTTCTGGGTGGCGAGCACCAGGAACGGGTCGGGCATCGGGAAGGTGCGGCCGCCGATGGACAGGTGCCGCTCGGCCATCACCTCGAGCATCGCCGACTGGACCTTCGCCGGGGCGCGGTTGATCTCGTCCGCCAGGACGAAGTTCGCGACGACCGGGCCCAGCTCGACGTCGAACTCCTCCCGGCCCTGCCGGTAGATCCGGGTGCCCAGGATGTCCGCCGGGACGAGGTCGGGGGTGAACTGCAGGCGCGCGAACGAGCCGCCGACGACCTTCGCGACGGTCTCCACGGCCAGGGTCTTCGCGACGCCGGGGACGCCCTCGAGCAGCAGGTGTCCCTTGGCGAGCAGCCCGACGAGCATCCGCTCGACGAGCACGTCCTGCCCGACGATGACCCGCTTGATCTCGAAGACCGCCCGCTCCAGGAGCTCGGCGTCGGACTTGGGCGTCGGCTCGGGCGAGGAAGACGGCTGCACGCCGCTCATGAGACACCACCGGACGTGAAATGCGCCTACGGCGCCCGTGCGCGGTAAGTGGTGCCAGAGCACCACTTACCGCGCACGAGTGGCGAAGCCGCAGGACCTAGAGGACGCGGGAGACCGTCGGGGCGAGCCCGCCGGTGTAGCGGACCGGGGAGATCTGGACCGACGCCCCGGAGTACGGCGCCTCGATCATCCGGCCGTTCCCGATGTACAGCGCGATGTGGTAGGTCCGCCCGTTGCGCGCCCAGGACAGCATGTCGCCGGGCTGCATCTGCGACCGCGGGACCTGCAGCCCGAAGGTGGCCTGGTTGCCGCTCCAGCGCGGCAGGTTCACCCCGGCGCCCGCGAAGGCGTAGAGCATCAGCCCGGAGCAGTCGAACCCGACCTTGCGGTAGTCGCCGAAGGAGTCCGCGACGCCGCCGTCGCGCACGCCGACCGTCGGGCCGCGGGAGTTGCCGCCGCCCCACGAGTACCGCACGCCGAGCTGGGCCATGGCGCGGTCGATCACGGTCTGCACGGCGCCGGAACCGGTCTGCCGGGACGTCGCCGGGGGTGCGGCGGCCGCACGTCCGGCGGCCTCCTCCTGGGCGCGGCGCTGCTCGGCGAGCTCGGCCGCACGCTGGGCCGACTGCCAGTCGAGGAACCGCTGGCGTTGGGCGCGCAGGCCGGCGTCGGCGTTCTCGGCGGCGTCGAGCTGGGCCTGGACCTGCTGCTGCTCGGTCGCGACGGCCGAGAGCCGCTGCGCCTGCGCGGCCGCGTTCGCCTGCGCGCCCGCCAGGGCCTGGTCGGCGGCGGTCTTCGCGTCCGCCGCGGCCTGCCGCCTGCGCTCGGCCTCCTCCTGCGCCGCGCGGGCGGCGGAGTCGGCGTTGGCCTTCTGGACGCGGGCGCGCTGCAGCCCGTCGAGCGCGGCGGCCTGCTGCTGGGCCAGGGCGTCCGTGAGCTGCGCGCGGTCGACGAGGTCGTCCGGGCCGCTCGCGGTGGTGAGCAGGCCGATCGGCCCGAGATCGAGCCCCTGGGAGTAGGTGCCCGCCACGAAGTCGTCGAGCCGGGTGCGGGCGGCGTCGATCGCCTTGCCTGCCGCCTCCGTCTGCGCGCGGGCGGACTCGGCCCGCGCCGTCGCCGCGTCGGCCGCGGCCTCGGCGCCGGTCAGGACGTCGAGCGCCTGGTTCGCCGACTCGTGCTCGACGGCGACCTGGATCTGCAGGTCGTCCGCCTCCGCCTGCAGGTCGGCCAGCCGCTGGGTGAGCTGGGCGACCGAGGACGCCCGCTGGTCGACCTGGTCGCGGCTGCGCTGCAGGTCGTCGTTGGTGGGGTTCGGCGGCGGGGACGGCTGGGCGACCGCCACACCCGTCGTCGAGAGCGCCGCGGCCAGAACGACCACCAGGACGCCACGCAGGACCCGCACGCTTCCCCTCCAAGATCAGACGCGGGGAACCTTGACATCGCGCGGGCGCCCGGCCCCGGCGCCACGCCGACACGACCGCGGGCGTTCCTCCGGTCGAAGGACCCGTTGCTCCACTCGGACCATTCGGATCACGGTGCTGACACCACCCGATCTCAGTACTTCCACCCTGTTTCAGACCGAAGATCATCCGCGATAGTGCTTCCGAGCGAGACACCAGCGTTCCCAGCCCGGGGCGCATGACGAGGGGACGCAGGCCGTGACCGGACCGCAGCAGGGGGGATGGCCGCCACCGAACGGCCCCCAGCCCGGAGAGCAGCAGTGGGCGCAGGGCCCGGGCGCCGGCGCGCCCCCCGCGCCCGGGTGGGGCCAGACCGCCCCCCATCCCCAGCAGCCGCAGTACCCCCAGCAGTACCCGCCGCAGCAGTACCCGACCCAGCAGTACCCGACCCAGCAGTACCCGCCCCAGCAGTACCCGCCCCAGCAGTACCCGCCCCAGCAGGGCTACGGCGGCCCGCCCCCGAACTTCGGGCCCCCTCCCGGCTACGGCGGCGAGGGCGGCGGCGAGCCCCCGCGCAAGAAGAAGCGGTGGCCGCTGATCGCGGCGATCATCGCGATCGTGGCGGTGCTCGGCGGCGGTGGCTACACCGCGTACGCCCTGCTCGGGAACTCCGGCGGTGCGAGCTCCCCGACCGAGGTCGTCACGGCGCTGGCCGGGGACCTCGAGGGCAAGGACTACCTGCGGGCCGCGAGCCGCATCGCCCCCAACGAGACCGCGCTGCTCACCGACCTGGGCGACGTGCTCACCCGCGAGCTGGTGCGGCTGGAGATCCTCAAGCCGGACGCCGCGGCGAACCAGAGCCTCGACACGGTCACGTTCACCGGCCTGCGGTTCGACGAGGCGGCCGCGGAGTCGGTGCGCCCCAACGTGACGATCACCAAGCTGGTCGCGGGCACCATCACCACCAACCCGCAGGCGGGCGACCTGCCGTTCACGGACTCCTTCAAGCAGAAGCTGTTCCCGAACGGCGAGCCCCCCGCGGGCACGCCCGAGACGATCGACATCGCGCAGGTCGTGCAGCAGGAGGGCGAGCCCATCCGGATCGCCACCGTCCAGGTCGACGGCAGCTGGTACGTCAGCGGCCTCTACACCGCCGCGGACTACGCGCTGAAGTCGGAGAACGAGCCCTGGCCGACGACGTCGGTGCCCGCCGCGGGCGCCCCCACCGCGCAGGACGCGCTGAAGGACGTGATCACCGCGGCGCTGGACTCGGACGTCCAGCGGGTGATCGCGCTGACCGACCCCGAGGAGATGGGCGCCCTGCACGACGCGGGCCCCGCGCTCGTCGCGGCCGCCGCCGGGTCGCAGCCGTCCGGGGCGAAGCTGCTCGACCTCCAGACGACCGAGACGGACGTCCGCGGCCACACCGGCCTCTCGCTCGCGAGCGTCAGCATCCAGACGCCCGACGGCGTCCGGCTCGACGTCAAGCGGGACGGCGACTGCCTCCTGATGTCGTCCCCCCAGGGCGGCGGCCAGCAGCGGCTCTGCACGGCCGACCTCGCCGCCGCGGGCCTGTCGGAGGTCGGGAACTCCCCCGCCCTGAACGACCTGGCCCCGCGCCTGGTCACCGCCCTGCTCAACGTCAAGGTGCTGACCACCGAGGTCGACGGCCAGTGGTACGTCTCCCCCGGCCAGACCGTCGTGCAGCTCTACGCCGACGTCCTGGGCGCCCTGCAGCCCGGTGACATCGACGCGCTCATCGCCGCAGGCAACTGACGAGGGACGGAACGGCCGGTCGCACCCCGCGACCGGCCGTTCCGCTGTGTCGGGGGTCGCCTGGACCCCGAAATAGGACAGGCGTACTGTTTGAGTCAGGACGGGGGTCACGATGCCGCGACCGACTCGATGCGCGAGACTCCCGCACGACGCGCCCACCACTTGAGCGATCGCAGAGGAGAGCCGGAAGTGGCCAGTACCGACAGCTTCGGAGCCAAGGGAAACCTCGAGGTCGGTGACAACTCGTACGAGATCTTCCGACTGTCCGCCGTCGAGGGCGCCGAGAAGCTCCCGTACAGCCTCAAGGTCCTGCTCGAGAACCTGCTGCGCACGGAGGACGGCGCCAACGTCACGGCCGACCACGTCCGCGCCCTGGCGAACTGGGACCCCGCCGCCGAGCCGGACACCGAGATCCAGTTCACCCCCGCCCGGGTGATCATGCAGGACTTCACCGGCGTCCCGTGCGTCGTCGACCTGGCGACCATGCGCGAGGCCGTGACCGAGATGGGCGGCGACCCCGCGAAGGTCAACCCGCTCGCCCCCGCCGAGCTGGTCATCGACCACTCGGTGATGATCGACTTCTTCGGCACGAGCGACGCGTTCGAGAAGAACATCGAGTTCGAGTACGGCCGCAACAAGGAGCGCTACCAGTTCCTGCGCTGGGGTCAGGGCGCGTTCGACGAGTTCAAGGTCGTCCCGCCGGGCACCGGCATCGTGCACCAGGTCAACATCGAGCACCTGGCCCGCACGGTCATGGCCCGCAACGGCCAGGCCTACCCCGACACCCTCGTCGGCACGGACTCGCACACCACGATGGTCAACGGCCTGGGCGTGCTGGGCTGGGGCGTCGGCGGCATCGAGGCCGAGGCGGCCATGCTCGGCCAGCCCGTGTCGATGCTCATCCCGAAGGTCCTGGGCTTCAAGCTCAGCGGCGAGATCCCCGCGGGCGTCACCGCCACCGACGTGGTGCTCACGATCACCGAGATGCTGCGCAAGCAGGGCGTCGTCGGCAAGTTCGTCGAGTTCTACGGCGCGGGCGTGTCCGCGGTCCCGCTGGCCAACCGCGCCACCATCGGCAACATGAGCCCCGAATTCGGCTCCACCGCCGCGATCTTCCCGATCGACGACGAGACCGTCCGCTACCTCAAGCTCACCGGCCGTTCCGCCGAGCAGATCGCGCTCGTCGAGGCGTACGCCAAGGAGCAGGGGCTGTGGCTGGACCCCGACGCCGAGCCGACCTTCTCCGAGACGCTGGAGCTGGACCTGTCGACGGTCGTCCCGTCGATCTCCGGCCCGAAGCGCCCGCAGGACCGCATCGAGCTGGCGTCGGCCAAGGCCGCGTTCCGCACCGCGGTGCAGAACTACACGACGGACGCGGTCGCCGAGGAGCTCAGCGGCGTCGACGAGTCCTCGGACGAGTCCTTCCCCGCCAGCGACGCCCCCGCCACCTCGACCGACGGCCACGAGGCCGCCCCGGTCGTGTTCTCGGCCGCCGAGGGCTGCGCGGGCCGCCCGTCGAAGCCCACCACGGTCAAGGGCGAGCGCGGCGAGTTCGTGCTGGACCACGGCGCCGTGGTGATCGCCTCGATCACCTCCTGCACCAACACCTCGAACCCGTCGGTCATGCTGGGTGCGGCCCTGCTGGCCAAGAACGCCGTCGAGAAGGGCCTCACGGTCAAGCCGTGGGTCAAGACGTCGATGGCGCCGGGCTCGCAGGTCGTCACCGACTACTACGAGAAGGCCGGTCTCTGGCCCTACCTCGACAAGCTGGGCTACAACCTCGTCGGCTACGGCTGCACGACCTGCATCGGCAACTCGGGCCCGCTGCCCGAGGAGATCTCCGCCGCCGTGAACGAGGCCGACCTCTCGGTCGTCTCGGTGCTGTCCGGGAACCGGAACTTCGAGGGCCGGATCAACCCGGACGTCAAGATGAACTACCTGGCGTCCCCGCCCCTGGTCGTCGCGTACGCGCTGGCCGGGACCATGGACTTCGACTTCGAGTCGCAGCCGCTGGGCAAGGACACCGACGGGAACGACGTGTTCCTGCGCGACATCTGGCCCTCCACCGAGGACATCAACACCGTCATGGACGGCGCGATCGACGAGGACATGTTCGCCAAGTCCTACTCGGACGTCTTCCGCGGCGACGAGCGCTGGCGCGCGCTGCCCACCCCGGAGGGCAAGACCTTCGAGTGGGACCCCCAGTCCACCTACGTGCGCAAGCCCCCGTACTTCGAGGGCATGGCGTCGGAGCCCGCGCCGGTCACCGACATCTCCGGCGCACGCGTGATGGCGCTGCTGGGCGACTCGGTCACCACCGACCACATCTCCCCCGCCGGTGCGATCAAGCCGGGCACCCCGGCCGCGGTCTACCTGGACTCGCACGGGGTGGACAAGAAGGACTACAACTCCTTCGGCTCGCGGCGCGGCAACCACGAGGTCATGATCCGCGGCACGTTCGCCAACATCCGGCTGCGCAACCAGCTGCTGGACGACGTCTCGGGTGGCTACACCCGTGACTTCACCGTCGAGGGCGGCCCGCAGGCGTTCATCTACGACGCCGCGCAGAACTACGCGGCCGCGGGCATCCCGCTGGTCGTGCTGGGCGGCAAGGAGTACGGCTCCGGGTCGTCGCGCGACTGGGCGGCCAAGGGCACCGCGCTGCTGGGCGTCAAGGCCGTGATCGTCGAGTCCTTCGAGCGCATCCACCGCTCCAACCTGATCGGCATGGGCGTCATCCCGCTGCAGTTCCCGCAGGGTGAGTCGGCCGCCTCGCTCGGCCTCGACGGCACCGAGACCTTCGACATCGCGGGGATCACCGAGCTCAACTCGGGCACGACCCCCCGCACGGTGCACGTGACGGCGACCAAGGAGTCCGGCGAGAAGGTGGAGTTCGACGCGGTCGTCCGCATCGACACCCCCGGCGAGGCGGACTACTACCGCAACGGCGGCATCCTCCAGTACGTGCTCCGGGGCATGCTCGCGAGCTGACCCCCACACCGCTCGGCCGGGCCCCGCACCTCGACGAGGTGCGGGGCCCGTTCCGTCCCGCGGGTCCCCGGCCCCGCGATACCGGTCTTCGGCACGGAGAGGCGGGCACCCGGTCCGACCAGGCGGTGCCGCCCTCTCGTGCACGCCCAGCCCGGCTGCGCCGCCCGGGACCGGGACCGGGCCGTCACTTCACCTTGCCGGTGCCCTTGCAGCCGGGACACACCTTGAGCCGCTTGCAGGTCGGGCAGTCGTACAGCCACAGGCTGCCCTTGCGGCCGACCCGCCCGTCACGCCGTCCCTGGCAGGTCGGACAGACCCCCCGCTTCCCGCGGCACACCAGACAGTTCGCCATGACTCCCCCGTCCCCGGACATCTCCCCCGATCGTCCCTCGGCGAGCCCCGGCGTCGGAGGGCCGGCGGGAGTAATCGACGAAGGCCCGGACGGCTCATCCGCACTCGGATCGCACCACACGGTGTCCCCGGTGAACCTGGTGTCCTAGAGTCGGTCTCGCGCCCCCAATGGGCCTATCGGGAAGGAGCGGCTGTACCGGCCGGCACCGACGTGACGTCGGGCCGAGCACCCCGAACAGGCCCGGGCGCGCCCACCGGTTCGACGTGCTCACCGGTCTGCGCGGGCGCCCTCCCGGTACGACCGAGAGGACACCTCATGCCCGTCACGTTCAACCACACCATCGTCGCCGCGCGCGACCGCACCGAGTCCGCCCGCTTCTTCCAGGAGATCTTCGAGGCCGCGAGCGCCCCCTCCTGGGGCCCGTTCACCAACGTCCTGCTCGACGGCGGCGTGTTGATCCAGTTCGCCGACCTCCCGGTCGAGGCCTACCCCGAGATCCAGAACCAGCACTACGCCTTCCTGGTCGACGACGCCCTCTTCGACCGCGCCTACCGGCGACTGCGCGACAAGGGAGTCGAGCACTGGGCGGACCCGCAGATGCGACGTCCGGGCGAGACCAACACCGGACACGGCGGCCGCGGCGTCTACTTCCGCGACCCGGCGGGCCACTTCCTCGAGATGATCACCACGCCGTACCTCTGAGCCTCCTCGATCCACGAACGGGGAGCGAGGCGGTCGACTCCCGACCGCCCCGCTCCTCGAACGTGGATCACGCCCATGCCCGCGGTCCCGCCGGCCAGGTGATCCGCAGCTCGGGAGCAAGGCGGTCGTCTCCCGGCCGCCTCACTCCTCAGTTGTGGATCACCCTCCGCGGACGTCCCGCTGACCCGCCCGCCACATGATCCGCTTCTCGGGAGCGGGACGGTCGACGTCCGACCGCCCCGCTCCTCAGACCTGGATCACCCTCCACGGGCCCGGCATGGACCGCCCGCCACATGATCCACAACTCGGGCGTAGGGCGGTCGACATCCGACCGCCCCGCTCCTCAGACGTGGATCATGCTCTGCGGACCTGGCACCGTCCCGCCCGTCACATGACCCATTGCCCGGGAGCGCGGCGGGCGACTGCCGTCCGTCTCGCTCCTGAGTGGTGGATCGCGGTCGCTGGGCGAGCCGCGGACCGCCAGTCACATGATCCGCAGCTCGGGAGCGGGACGGTCGACATCCGACCGCCCCGCTCCTCCGACGTCGATCATGCTCTGCGGACCTGGCACCGTCCCGCCCGTCGCATGATCCACTGCCCGGGAGCGCGGCGGGCGACTGTCGACCGTCTCGCTCCTGAGTGGTGGATCGCGGTCGCTGGGCGAGCCGCGGACCGCCCGTCACATGATCCGTCGCTCGGGAGCGGGACGGTCGACTTCCGGCCGCTCCACTCCTCAGATGTGGATCACCCTCCGCGGACATCGCCAACCCGCCCGCCACGTGATCCGCCGTTCGGGAGTCGAAGGGTCGCCAGTCGACCTGGACGCTCCCGATCCGTGGATCACGGAGCGGGGCGGAGAAGGCTCGTGCCGTGATCCACGCTCCGGGAGGGCCCCGGTCGGGATGCGACCGTCGTGCTCCCCCTCGCGGATCTCGTGAGTTCGCGATCGCGAACGGGATCCGCGGAAACGGCACGGGGGTGACGGTGGGGCGGCGAGGCTGCCCCACATGGCCTCCACCCCACTCGCCCGTCTCCTCGCCCGTCAAGACGGACTGATCACCCTCGCGCAGGCGGCCGAGCTCGGGCTGTCACGCCGGTCCGTCGGACGGCGCGTCGAGGCGGGGGTGTGGACCCGGGTCGCGCCGCGCGTCCATCTCGTGCACGGGGACCGCTCGGCTCCCGCGGTCCGTGTCCGGACCGCCTCGCTCTGGAGCGACGGCGTGGTCTCCGGAATGGCGGCGGCGTGGGTCCACGATCTCGCCGACCGTCCCGGCCCACTCGTCGACGTGACCGTGCCCCGGCGGCGTCGCCCCGGCCAGGTCGAGGGCGTGCGGGTGCGGCGCCGGGACCTCGATCCGCTCGACGTCACGCGGCGCCGGGGCATGGCCGTGCTGGCCGTCCCGCTCGCGGTGCTGGAGGTCGCGACCGCCCTCCCGGACGGCGACACGTTGCTGGACAGCGCGCTGCGGCGTCGGGTCCGCTTCGACGACCTGCTCTCCGCGTACCGACGCGCGATGGGGTCGACCGGGTCGGCCCGGATGCGCGAGCTCGTGGTCGCCGCGGCCGACCGCGCAGACTCGCGGCTGGAGCGCATGCTGTTCCAGCTGATGCGTGCGGCGGGCATCGGCGGATGGACCCGCAACGTCCCCTTCCGCGGCTGGTTCCTCGACATCGCGTTCCTCGAGGCGCGGCTCGTGATCGAGACCGACGGCTGGGCGTGGCACGTCGAGCCCGAGCGCTTCCAGGAGGACCGCCGCAAGCAGAACGCCCTGGTCGACGCGGGCTGGCGGATCCTGCGCTTCACCTGGAAGGACGTCACCACCGAGCCCGGCATGGTCGTCGCTCGGATCCGCCGTGCCCTCGCCACACCCCCCACGCAGGCCGCTGGATGACCCACCGTCCGGGCGCAACGCGGTCGTGGTTCGACCGCGCTCCTCCCGAAGAGTGGATCACCTAACCCCGGCCGTGCAAACCCGCCCGCTGATCCATGATCGGGGAGCAGGGAGGTCGCCAGGCGACCGCTCAGCTCCCCACAAGTGGATCATCACAGTTGCCGGGCACTCGGAGCCGAACCGAGGCATGATCCGCGAGCCCGGAGCACAGCGGTCGCCACACGACCGCGCCACTCCTCACAGGTGGATCATGGAGTCGGGCCGAGCGGGCCAGCCCGGTGATGGGTGACCGGGGAGCAGGGCGGTCGGTAGATGACCGTCCCAGCCCTCACGAGTGGATCATCACCGGCTGCCGACCCCGCAGGCCGCGACCAGCGCGTGATCCACCATCGAGGAGCCGAGCGGTCTGTCAGCGACCGGGCGGCTCCAGACGAGTGGATCACTAAACCCGGCTGTGCAGGCGCACTCACTGATCCATGGTCGGGGAGCGAGGAGGTCGATCGGCGACCGCCCCACTCCCCACAAGTGGATCACCAGCCAGCTCGCTGCCGCCCCGACGCGCATGATCCGCGAACGAGGAGCAGAGCGGTCGAGCGCCGACCGCTTCGCTTCCCAGCCGCGGATCATCGCTGAGCGAACCGTTGCCGGACAGGCTCTCGCCGGGCACACGGCTGCCTGGCGAGAGCGCCACCAGCTGCGGGCGGGTCGCGCAGCGGCCCCGCGGTGCTCTGCCGGCGAACCGCTGCCGGGCAAGCCATCGCCTGACCAGCCGTCGTCGGGCAAGCCGCCGCCGGGCAAACCATCACCCGGCGAACCGCCGCCGGGCGAGCCGCCGCCTGACGAGTCGTCACCGGGCAAGCCGCCGCCTGACAAACCGCCGCCCGGCAAACCATCACCCCGCAAGCTGCTGCCGGGCGAACCGTCACCCGGCGGGCGAGCCGCTGCAGGCGGGCCCGTTGTTCAGGAGGCCAGCCAGTCGAGGGCCACGGCGGCGGTCCAGGACTGCATCGCCGAGCCGAGGGCTTCGCCGGTGACGGGGTGGAAGTACTCCGCGAAGCCGACGTGCCGCAACGAGTCCAGGCTCGCCTCACGCAGGGCGTCCGCGCGGACGAGGTCGCCGCCGTCTCGCAGGCCGCGCCAGTAGAGCCAGTTGACGATCGGCCAGATCGGGCCGCGCCAGTAGTTGCGCGGATCGAAGCACTCCTCCAGCGGGCTGGTGCTCGGGACCATGGCCCAGCGCAGGTCCGGGTGGCCGGCGAAGGCCTCGGAGTCGAGGTTCTTCAGGGCCCGGTCGCGGTCGCCGCTCTCGGCGTCGAGCAGCGGGCAGAGGCCCGCGAAGGTGCGGATCTCGACCGGGGTGCCGGTGCCCAGGTCCAGGTCGTAGGCCAGGCCGGTCTCGGTGTCCACGGTGGACGCGATGCCCGCCCGCCCGCGGGCGATCCAGGACTCGATCTCGGCGCGGGCCGAGGAGGTGGCACCCACCGCGTCCGCCAGCCCGAGCAGCGCCTGGTTGGCCATGACGAGCACGGACGTCAGGAACACGTCCTTGACCAGGAAAGGGTAGGAGCGGTGGATCGCGGCGTCGTCGTAGCGGTGCCGCTTGAGCAGTTCGAGCAGCCAGAGGAAGCGGTCGTAGGCGTCGTTCGACGGGCGCTGGCCCGCGTCCGCCACGTGGGACAGGTCCCGGCGGACGTAGGCGGGCACGTCCCCGACCTCGAGCCGCTCCAGCACCGCGTCCCACCGCGGGGAGTTGTCGATGCCCTCCCACGGGTGGTAGGTCGTGACGAGCCCGGAGCCGGAGGGGTCGCGGTGCTCGGCCAGGTAGCGGTGCCAGGCCATCAGCTTCGGGAACAGGGTGCGGATCTCCGCGCGGACGTCCGCTTCGGCCTCGGTCCCGGCGGCGACCTCCCAGATCCGCGCCACGGCGATCGCGTGCACGGGCGGCTGGCAGATCCCGCTGGTCTCGGCGACGCCGACCGGCGCGTCCGGGGACACCTCGACCGCCCACCGGGCGGGGTCCGGGAAGTACGAGTCCGGGCCCGCGAGCGGGTTGAACACGATCTGCGGGACCATGCCGTTCGCCCACTGGGCCTCGAACAGCCGCTGCTGCTCGGTCATCGCCCGGCGCACGTCGACCTGCGCCCACCCGATCGCGACGAAGGCGCTGTCCCAGCTCCACTGGTGCGGGTACAGCAGCGGGGCGGCCTTGGTCCAGCCGCCCATGTCGTTGGCGCGCAACACGTCCGCGGCGAGGTCGCCGAGGGCGGTGTCCGTGAGGGTGGTTCCGTGCGACGTGGGGTGGCCGGTCTCCGTACTCACGGGATGCGCTTCCTTCCGACGTTTGTCAACGCCCTATCGGTTCACGAGGTACTTAACTCCACAGTAACAACGAGTGAGTTCGATCTCAACCACCCGCTGCGAGCTTCATCGGGATCGACGAAGGCCCGTTACGCCGGACAGCCGAGCCACCGGACGGACCGGGACCGACCGGACCGGGGTCGGCACGGCGGGATGGATCCGCCGCCCGGCCGACCGCGCTCCACAGCAGACAGAGCGATCACGCAGATCAGCGCGCGAGTGCACGCTCCGTGTCGGCGTCGAACCAGCGGATCCGCTCGGGCGCGACGGACAGCCACACGTCCGCCCCGTCGGCCGCCGGGAAGTCCGTGGGCGTGAGGATCTTCACGTCCTGCTCCCCCGCCGCGACGGTGACCAGCAGCTGCGACCCCAGCGGCTCGACGAGCCGGACCCGGCCGGCCAGCGCCCCCGCCCGCTCCGTCGTGGAGGCCTCGATGTTCTCGGCCCGGATCCCGGCCACGCCGTGGCCGCCGAAGACCTCACCGGGCAGCATGTTCATCGGCGGCGTGCCGAGGAAGCCGCCGACGAAGCGGTCGACCGGGCGGTCGTAGACCTCCATGGGCGTGCCGCACTGCACGATCTCCCCCGCCCGCATGACGGCGACGCGGTCCCCCAGCGACAGCGCCTCCACCTGGTCGTGGGTCACGTAGACGATCGTGGTGTGCAGCTCCTTGGCCAACGCCTTGAGCTCGGACCGGAAGGACAGCCGCAGCAGGGCGTCCAGGTTGGACAGCGGCTCGTCCATGAGCAGGACCGACGGCCGGACGGCGACCGCCCTGGCCACCGCGACGCGTTGGCGCTGCCCGCCGGACAGGGCGCTCGGGTAGCGGTCGAGGTAGTCGCCGAGCTGGACGAGCCCGGCGGCGTGGCGCACCGCCGCGTCGACGTCGGCGCGGGACTCCTTGCGCATCCGCAGCCCGAACCCGATGTTCTCGGCCACCGTGAGGTGCGGGAACACGGCGTAGCCCTGGAAGACCATGGCGAGGTCGCGGCGGCGCGGCGGCAGCGCCGTGACGTCCCGGTCCCCGAGGTGGACGGTGCCCGCGTCCGGGGTCTCCAGGCCCGCGATCGCGCGGAGCAGGGTGGTCTTCCCGCAGCCGGACGGTCCGAGCAGGACGAAGAACTCGCCGTCCTCGACGGTGACGCTCACGTCCTTCACCGCCGGTGCGGCGCCGCGCGCATAGCGCTTGCTCAGCCCGGAGATCCTGATGTCCGACAACGGGTTCCCCTTACCGCAAGGTGGGTCCGCCGACGCCGACGAGGCGCCTGCGGATCAGCAGGATGAACAGGAAGGCGGGCGCCAGCAGGAACAGCGCGCCCGCGTAGCGGAACGGCAGCGGCGCCTGGGTGAGTCCGGTGAGGACGAACACCGGCAGCGTCGGCTCCTGGAGGGTGAGGATCGAGGCGGCGAACACCTCGTTGTAGGACAGCAGTACCGCGAACGTGCCCGCCGCGGCCAGGCCGGGGGCGGCGTTGGGGACCACCGCCCGGCGGAACGCGCCGAACCGGGAGCAGCCGAAGATCTGCGCGGCCTCCTCGATGTCCACGGGGACGCCCGCGAACACCCCCGCCACCATCAGCACCACGAACGGCAGCGCCAGCGCGGTGTGCATGAACGCGACGCCCCACACCGAGTCGTAGATCCCCCACTGCAGGAAGAACACCGCGAGCGGGATCGACAGCACGACGACAGGGAACGCGCGGGTGGCCAGGACGGTCAGGCGGTAGGCCGAGGCGCCCGGGAACACGAAGCGCGCCAAGGCGTATCCGGCGGGCGCGGCCAGGAGCAGCGTGAGCATCCCGGTGATCAGTGCGACGACCACACTGGACAGCAGTGCCTGCGGCACCCCGGCGGACGTCACGAAGAACCGCATCGACTCCAGCGACCAGTCCGGCCAGGGCGCGAGCGGATAGGTGTAGACCGAGTCCGCCGTGGAGAACGCGCCGACGACCACGAACCAGATCGGCACCAGGATCCACCCGGCCAGCAGGGTGGCGCCGCCGTACCCGAGCACCCGCCTCATTCGCCGCGCTCCTTGCGCGCGGGGAGGGCGGCGAGGACCAGCCCCACCGCCACCAGCGAGACGACGAGGATGACGAGCCCGTAGGCGGAGGCCAGATGGGCGTCCTGGAACTCGGTGTAGGCGCGGTTGGCCTGGGTGGCGAGCGTGTCGGTCGCGGTGCCTCCCAACGCGATCACGGTCGCGAACACCTCGAACGCCAGCACCACGCGCACGATCAGCGCGGTGCGGATCGTCGGGCGCAGCAGCGGGAGGACGACGTGGCGCATCCGCTGCCAGGGCCCGGCGTGGAAGACGTCCGCGGCCTCCAGGTAGTCCTTCGGGATCTGCCGGAGCCCGCCGACGAGGATGATCACCAGCAACGACGTCGACCGCCAGGCCTCCGCGACCACGATCGTCCCGATCACCCGCCACGGCTCCCGGTAGTCCAGCCAGATCACCGGCCGGTCGATCAGCCCGACGCCCTGCAGGACGGTGTTCAGCCAGCCCTGCTCCACGAAGATCGAGTACCACAGGATGCCCGCGCCGAGCTCGGAGACGCCCAGCGGCAGCAGGAAGACGTAGAGCCAGAACCCCCGGCCGCGCAGCCGCCCCGTGATGATCATCGACATCGCCAGGGCCAGCGCGAGCTGGATCGGGAGCAGGACCACGAGCAGGATCAGGGTCGTCCAGACGGCGGGCCAGAACCGGTCGTCGGACACCATGGCGGACAGCGACGTGAGGCCCCACTCCCCCGTGGTGCTGGTGAAGGCCAGCCCGAACGCCTGCACCATCGGGGAGGCGAAGAAGATCACCAGGTACGCGACGCTCGGCAGGAGCAGCAGGTAGGGCAGGGCCGCCGACGGCCGCGGCGAGCTAACCGACACGGCAGACCCCCTGGCCGAGCGGGTCGGGTGCCCAGCACGCAGCGCCCGCGGTGTCCAGCACACCCTGCAGCGCCACCGCCTGGTTCGCCAGCGTGTCGCGGATGTCGGCGCCGTCGAGCGCGATCGCGCGGAAGGTGTCGGTGAAGACCTTGTCGTAGGCCCCGCTCTGCCCGCCCAGGCCGACGGCCAGCGAGGACGCCAGCGCCCCGGGCGCCTCGACCATGCGCTGCAGCGTCTGCGCCTCCTGCCCGATGCCCGGGGGCAGGCCGCCGGGGATCGAGTCCAGGCTCTGCGGCGGGAACCAGGCGACGGTCCGCACCGTCGTCGAGACGCGGGCCGGGTCCGTCAGGTGCCGGATGAGGTCGATCGACGGCTGCGGGTCGGGGACGCTCGCGGGGATCGCCAGCCCGCCGAGCACGGGGAGGTAGCCGAGGCCGCGCGGGCCGGTGGGCGCGGGGAACGAGACGATGTCCTCCGGCCGGGTCTGCAGCGCGTCGACCAGCCGGACGGCGTGGTCCCAGGCGATCCAGACCTCGCCGGTGAGCAGCGGTTCCTGCATGAAGCCGTAGGTCACCGACTGCGGGTTGGTGGTCGCCCAGATCTCGCGCAGCCACTCCCACATCGGGACGGCGTCCGGGCCGGCGAACGTGGTGTTCACCCCTCCGGTGAAGCTCGGGTAGCGTACCCCTGCAGGAACCGCTTCAGCAGGCCGCTCTCGCCCGCGGGCAGCCCGAACCGCGGCGAGCCGGTGGCCCGCTGCACCGCGCGCGACCACTCCAGGACCTGGTCGTAGGTGAGGTTCTGCAGGTCGGCGCCGGGCGGCAGGAACGGCAGCGCCTCGCGGCGGGCGGCCATGATGTAGCTCGCGGAGATCCACGGGACGAAGGCGTAGCGGCCGTCGACGCGGGCGAGGTCGAGGTACCGGGCGGTGAACCCGCGGTCGGCGAGGGACTCCACGACGTCCGTCATGTCGCGGAGCAGCCCCTCCGCGTGCAGGGTCGCGAGCTCGCCCTGCAGCGCGCCGACCAGTCCGAGGTTCGACGTCCCGGCCTGCGCCTCGGCCCGGACCCGGTCCAGCAGCTTGGTGACCGACGAGTCGGCGACGAACTGCACCTCCCGGTCGAACCCCGTGAGGATCTGACGGCGGACGGACTCGGCCTCCGCGGTCGTCGAGAGCTGGGTCGAGTAGAAGACGAGCGCGCCGGACCCGGTCCCGCCCGGTGCCCCGCTGGTGTCGAGGGCGCACCCGGAGAGCACTCCGAGGGCCGCCGTGCCGATCCCGAGCCGGAGCGCATCCCGCCGCGAGACCCCCATGCGCGAACGCTATCCGGAGTGGATGGATCACGCAGAGCGAGAGTCGGCGGGGCGGGTCGGGTGGCGGGTCAGACCGCGGTGGCGAGGCTCAGGGCGAAGCGGCGGTCCTCGTCCGCCCACCAGCGGACCAGGTCGAACCCCGCGTCCGTGAGCATCGCGCGGACGGTCTCGGGCTCGAACTTCGCCGAGATCTCCGTGCGCAGCTCCTCGCCCTCCGCGAAGTCCACCTCCAGGTCCAGCTCCGCAACGCGCACCCGCATGGCGCGCTCGGCCCGCAGCCGCATCTCGATCCAGGAGTTCTCCGCGTCCCACAGCGCGACGTGGGCGAACGCGTCCGGGTCGAAGTCCGCACCCAGCGCGCGGTTGAGCACGTGCAGCACGTTCCGGTTGAACTCGGCGGTGACCCCCTCGGCGTCGTCGTAGGCCGCGACGAGGGTGGGCTCGTCGATCACCAGGCCGGTGCCCAGCAGCAGCTGCTCGCCCGGCCGGAGGACCGACCGGACGTGCGCGAGGAACGCCGCGCGCTCGGCGGGGCGCAGGTTGCCGATGGTCCCGCCCAGGAAGGCGATCAGCCGCGTGCCGCGCTCGGGCAGGAACCCGAGGTCCTTCGTGAAGTCGCCGACGACGCCGTGCAGCTCGAGGTCCGGGTACTCGGCCGCGAGCGCGTCCAGGGCGCTGCGCAGCGCCGCCTCGGACACGTCCTGCGGGACGTAGCGGCGCAGGGTCGGGCGGAACGCGTCGAGCAGCAGCCGCGTCTTGGCCGACGACCCCGACCCGAGCTCGACGATGGTGTCCGCCCCGGATGCCTCCGCAATGGCGGCGACCGACTCCTCGAGCAGGGCCCGCTCCGTGCGGGTCGGGTAGTACTCCGGCAGGGCGGTGATCCGCTCGAAGAGCTCGCTGCCGCGCGCGTCGTAGAAGTACTTGGGCGGCAGCTCCTTCGGCCTGGCCGTGAGCCCCGCACGGGCGTCCTCCCGCAGCGCGCGTTCGGCGTGGTCGGGGGTCAGGTGGACGTCGAGGACGGGCGACTGCGCGGACAGGCGGTTCATCACGTGCTCCTTGCGTAGACCGACCGGCGCCAACGGCACCGGTGGTGGCGAACACCGCGGCGGACGACTCGGTGCGGTGCGGTGCGGTGCGGTCAGCGGATGCGGGTGAGGTGGTGGGTGCCGGGGCCTGCGGTGACCAGGTGGCCCTCCGGCACCGGGCGCCAGCGCTCGTCGGAGGTGACGGGCTCGCTGGCGACCTCCGCCTCCTCGTCGGTGACGCGCACCGACAGGGCGTGGTCCCAGGCCGTGCCCCAGACCGTCTCCCCGTCGGTGAGCAGCAGGTTCAGCCGCGAGCCCGGGGCGGCGGCCGCGACCCCCGCCACCGTGTCCGCGAGCGCCGCGCCGGGCTCCTCCCCCGCGCGCAGCCGATCCCGGACGAGTACCCAGAGCAGGGCCGCGTCCGTCGGGGCGTCGAGGGTGAGCAGGTCGACGACCGGGAGCCGCTCGGCGAGCTTCGCCACCGCGTCCGGCCACCCGCGGACGACGCCGTTGTGGCTGAACAGCCAGCGGTCCGCCGCGAACGGCGCCGCCGCCGTGTCGGTCACCGGCATGCCGGTCGTCGCCGACCGGACCGCGCCGAGCATCGCCCGGCAGGACGCCGCCGCGACCGAGGCGAACGCCGTGTCCGACCAGATCGGCTGCGCCGAGCGGTAGCGCACCGGGGGGCCTGCGGCCTCGGCGTACCAGCCGACCCCGAACCCGTCCGCGTTCACGGTGCCGCCCCCGCGCATGTCCGCGGGCGCGTACGACTGGTGCAGCAGCCCGTGCGGCGGGTCCAGGACCAGCGCGGACACCGGGCGCGGCGGCCCGATCCACGCGTGGTGCCTACACACCGGACGCGTCCCGCGCGCAGCGGAAGCCCGAGAAGATCTGTCTGCGGATCGGGTGGTCCCAGTTGCGGAAGGTGCCGCGGACGGCCGCGGCGTCCGTGCCGAACGAGCCCCCGCGCAGCACCTTGTAGTCGCCGCCGAAGAACACCTCGCTGTACTCGCGGTACGGGAAGGCCTCGAACCCCGGGTAGGGCTCCCATCCCGACGAGCACCACTCCCAGACGTCTCCGATCAGCTGTTCCACCCCGAGTGGCGACGCCCCGGCCGGGTAGGCGCCGACCGGGGCCGGCTGCAGGTGCCGCTGCCCCAGGTTGGCGTGCTCGGGGGTGGGGTCGCCGTCTCCCCACGGGAACCGGCGGGACCGGCCCGCCTCCGGGTCCCAGCGGGCCGCCTTCTCCCACTCGGCCTCGGTGGGCAGGCGCTTGCCGACCCAGCGGGCGTACGCCTCGGCCTCGTGGAAGCTCACGTGCATCACCGGCTCGTCCCCCGGCACGGGCTCGACCACGCCGAACCGCCGCCGGAACCACGTGCCCCCCGAGTCCCGCGACCAGAACCGCGGCGCCACCAGGCCCTCGTCCAGGACGTGCTGGAAACCGACGACGCTCCACCAGCGCGGGTCCCCGTACCCGCCCGCCTCGACGAACGCGGTGAACTCGGCGTTCGTGACCGGGTGGGTGTCGATCCAGTACGCGGGCAGGCTGACGGTGTGGGCGGGGCGTTCGTTGTCCAGCGCCCACGGCTCGGTGGACGTGCCCTGCACCGACTCCCCCGCCGGGACGTACACCTCGCGCGCGGGCAGCGCCCGGCCCGGGGGCGGCGGCGGGGCGGACAGCAGCGGGCCGCCGACGCGCAGCTGGTGGGTGGCGAGCATGGTCTCGTCGTGCTGCTGCTCGTGCTGCACGATCATGCCGAAGGCGAAGCCCGCCTCCTCCAGCCTGCGCCCGGTCAGCGGGTGCCGCTCCAGCACGTCCAGCGACTTCTCCCGCACCTCCGCGACGTAGGCGCGCGCCTCCTCCGGGGTGAGCAGCGGCAGCGCGACGCGGCTGGCCCGCGAGTGCTGGAACGCGTCGTACAGCCCGTCGATCTCGGGGCGCAGGGCCTCGCGGCCCCCGACGTCTCGCACCAGCCAGAGCTCCTCCTGGCTCCCGATGTGGGCCAGGTCCCAGACCAGCGGGGACATCAGTGGCGAGTGCTGCGCGACCAGCTCGGTGTCGTCGATCGCGGTCAGGACGGTGCTGCGGTGGCGGGCGGTCTCCAGCTGCGCCACGAGACGGTCACGCAGGTTCACGACGGGCTCCCTCGGTCCGGGACGGGATGATCTCGACCAGTTCGGGCACGGTGGGTTCACCGGGCAGCGGCTCGTCCGCCGGGGACCGGCCCGCGGCGATCCGCCCCTCGGTGACCGCGGCGAGCCGGGCGGCCAGCGCGGGCGGCGGGTCGAGCGCGGGCAGGGCGGCCCCGGCCAGCGCGAACACCTCGCGCGCCGCCGCGGCGAGCGCGGGGTCCTCGAGCCCGACGCGGCACGCCTGCACCCACCGGTCCCGGACGGGCTCGCAGAGCTCCCGCACCCGGTCGACCGTGGCGGGTCGCGCGGTCAGCGCCGCGAGCACCGCCACGGGCAGCGCCCAGTCGGCGCCCTGCTGTCCGTCGACGTAGCGGACCTCGAGGAACCCGCGCGGGCGGACCGGCGGGAAGAGGGTGGAGACGTGGTACTCCAGG
Organism: Pseudonocardia sp. WMMC193; assembly: GCF_021728735.1. Taxonomy (NCBI): domain Bacteria; kingdom Bacillati; phylum Actinomycetota; class Actinomycetes; order Pseudonocardiales; family Pseudonocardiaceae; genus Pseudonocardia; species Pseudonocardia sp. WMMC193. The sequence goes on from NZ_JAKKDO010000003.1 coordinate 1,738,687, forward strand.
TCCGCGGTGGTCGGGGTGCCCGGCAGCGCCCCCGCGATCCAGTCCGCGAACGTGACCCCCACGGGTGTGATCCACTCGCCCTCCCCGCGCACGCACAGCAGCGGGGTCGCGACCACGCGCTCCGCCCAGGCCTGCGCCGGGTCCGGCCGGTCCAGGTCGGTGGGCGGGGCCGTGCGCGCCGGGTCCGACGCCAGCCACGCCGCGAACCGGCTCGACTTCCACCCGGTGCGCCTGCCGTGCAGGACCGGCGAGTTGGCGAACGCGGCGAGCAGCACCGGCCCGAGCTCGTGGACCGCGGCCCACCGGGCCGCGATGTGGGCGCGTTCCCCCGCGTCCAGCGCGACCTGCACCGCGGACGTCGAGCACATGCCGGAGCGGCCGTAGGGGCCCTGCCGGTCGAACACGCGCTCCATGGCCGCGTAGCGGGGCAGGTCGAGCAGGCGCCGGGCGGGACGGTCGGGATCCGCGGCCCGGGGCTCGGGGGTCAACCCGTACGCGGCGAGGCCTGCGTGCAGGGACCGGGTGTCCTCCTCGACCGCGGCGGTCAACGCGCGGAGCGAGGCGAGCGGCGGGCTGGCCAGCTCGACCTGGCCGCCCGGCTCGACCGTGACGAGCGAGCCGTGGGGCAGCGGCGCGGCGGGCGAGCCCGGGGCGAGGGAGGCGGGGGCATGGGGACCGAGACCGGCGAGGATCGCGGTCAGCTCGGGTGGGTCTGCGGCGCGCAGCAGCCACTCGAGCTCGACGCCGACGAGCCGCGGGGGCCCGTGCTTGAAGCAGACGGACGCCACGAACGCCTCGGCCTCCGCGCGGGTGCGGAGCGGGAGATCCGCCTCTCCCGGCTCGGTGCCCTGGGCGGACAGTGCGGCGTCGAGCGCCTGACCCGGTTCCGGTGCCACGCCCGAGAACGCTACCCGCGGGGTCCGACAATTTCTCGTCGCCGAGAGCCACCGGAGGCGCGCGAACCGGGCATAACGGGTGTCCGCCCGAGCGCGACGCACCCCACGTCGGCATGTCGTGCGCCACAAGACGTACGTACGGGATACTGGCCCCGTGCCCCGCGTGAGTACCGACCAGCTCGCCGCCCGGCGCCAGCACATCCTCGACGGTGCGCGGCGCTGCTTCGCGGCCTACGGCTACGAGGGGGCGACGGTGCGCAGGCTCGAGCAGAGCACCGGGCTGTCCCGCGGCGCGATCTTCCACTACTTCCGTGACAAGGACGCGCTGTTCCTCGCCCTCGCCGAACAGGACGCGGCCCGGATGGCGGACGTCGTCGCCGAGCAGGGCCTGGTCCAGGTCATGCGCGACCTGCTCGCCACCGCCCGCAAGCCCGACCCGGGAGACGAGTCCAGCTGGCTGGGCACCCGGCTCGAGGTCTCGCGGCGGCTGCGCACCGACCCGGACTTCCGCGAGCGCTGGCAGGCGCACTCGGCGGAGCTGACCGCCGCCACCCGTGACCGCCTGGAACGCCAGGCCGCCAACGGCACGCTGCGGGACGACGTGCCGGTCGCCGTCGTCGCCCAGTACCTCGAGCTGGTCCTCGAAGGCCTGGTCAGCCACCTGGCGATGGGACTGCCCGCGGACGCGCTCGACGGGGTGCTGGACGTGGTGGAGCAGTCGGTCAGGCGCTGATCAGCTCGGCCGAGCGGCGCGCGGTGCCGCGCGCCCACTCCCCCGTCGTCAGGACGCCGAGGGCGAGCACGGCCAGGCCGCAGCCGATGACCACGCCCCACCCCGCGTGGCTCGCCGCGGCGAGCCCCGGCCCCAGCGGGCCCACCACGGACGAGGTGACCAGCGACCCGATCACCGCCACGCCGAGCGCGGCCCCGACCTGGCGGCTCGTCGACGCGACCGCCGAGGCCACCCCGGCCTGCGCGGCGGGCATGCCGGACACGGCCGTCGTGGTGATGGGCGGGTTGATCATCCCGAACCCGACGCCGAACACCACGTACGCGGTGATCGGCAGCCAGAGCGGGGAGTCCGTGCGCAGGAACAGCAGCACCGCCCCGGACAGCGCCAGCGCGGCCCCGCCCACGACCAGCGGGATCCGGGTCCCGCGGCTGCCGACCAGCCGCCCGGACACGCTCGGCAGCACGGCCATCATCGCCGCCATCGGGAGCGTGAGCAGCCCGGCGTGCAGTGGCGAGTACCCGCGGGCGACCTGCAGGTACAGCGCGTTGACGAACAGGAACCCCGACAGGCAGACGAACGCGCAGACGGCCACGACGGTCGCGCCCGCGAACGGGACGCTGCGGAAGAAGCGCGGGTCGATCAGCGGCTCGACACGCCGCAGCTCCCATGGCACCAGGGCGCCGAGCGCCGCCGCCGCGAGCACCGCCGCGCCGAGCACCCACGGCGAGGTCCAGCCCCGCGCGGGACCCTCGATGATCGCGAAGACGGCGCCCCCGAGCAGCACCGTGACCAGCAGCTGACCGACCGGGTCCAGGCGGCGCGGGTGCGCGGCCCGGGACTCGGGTACCCACCGGGTCGCGGCCGCCGTGGCCGCCAGCACGACCGGGACGTTCAGCCAGAAGATCGAGCGCCAGCCGACCGTGTCCACCAGCGCCCCGCCGACGAGGGGGCCGAGCGCCATGCTGAGCCCGATCACGCTCGCCCACGCCCCGATCGCCCGCGCCCGCTCCCGGGGGTCGGTGAACACGGTGACGATGATCGACATCGCGACCGGGTTGAGCATGGCCCCACCCAGCGCCTGGACCACCCGGAAGGCGACGAGCGCCCCCGCGGTCGGCGCGATGCTGCAGAGCAGCGAGCCCACGCCGAAGAGCAGCAGCCCGATCCGGAAGACCCGCCGCCGCCCGACGCGGTCCGCCGTCGAGCCCGCGAGCAGCAGCAGCGAAGCCAACGTGAGGGTGTAGGCGTCCACGGTCCACTGCAGCGCGGTCACCGACGCCTCGAGGTCGGTCTGGATGCTGGGCAGCGCCAGGTTGACGATCGTGGCGTCCATGCTGACCACGAACAGGCTCGAGCAGCAGATCACCAGGACGACGAGGCGGTGCCGACGGTCGAGTTCGGGCACGCTCCCAACGTAGGCCGACCGGGTCAGGGCGACCCCGTCCCGACCGTGTGAGCGTGGTCGCAGCCCGGGAGGCCGCAGGAGGCGTCGGTGACCGGGGCGGCGAACTGGGTCCGGTAGAGGGCGGCGTAGCGGCCGCCCGCGGCCAGGAGCTGCTCGTGGGTCCCCTGCTCCACGATCCGGCCCGCCTCGACGACCGCGATCCGGTCAGCCGCCCGGATCGTCGAGAGCCGGTGGGCGATGACGATGGCGGTGCGACCGGCGAGGGCCTCCGCCAAGGCCTCCTGGACGGCGACCTCGGACTCCGAGTCCAGGTGGGCCGTCGCCTCGTCCAGCACGACGACGGGCGGCCTGGCCAGCAGCAACCGGGCGATCGTCAGCCGCTGGCGCTCCCCGCCGGAGAGCCGGTAGCCCCGTTCGCCGACCACCGTGTCGAGCCCGTCCGGCAGCTGGGCCAGCACCTCCCCGAGCCGCGCCCGCTCGACGGCCTCCCGCAGCTCGGCGTCCGTGGCCTCCGGCGCGGCGTAGCGCAGGTTGGCGGCGATGGTGTCGTGGAAGAGGTGACCGTCCTGGGTGACGACGCCGACCGTGCGGCGCAGCGACGCGAACGTCAGCTCCCGCACGTCCGTCCCGGCCAGCTCGACCGCGCCGGAGTCGACGTCGTAGAGCCGCGGGAGCAGCGCGGCGATCGTCGACTTCCCGGCCCCGGACGGCCCGACGAGCGCGACGAGCGACCCGGCGGGCGCCTCCAGGGAGATCCCGTGCAGCACCTCGCCGGGCGCCCGGCGGTCGAGGACGGCGACGTCCTCCAGCGAGGCCAGCGACACCTGCTCCGCCGTGGGGTAGGAGAAGTGCACGTCCCGCAGCCGCACGGACACCGGGCCCGGCGGCAGCTCCCGGGTGCCCTCGGTGATCATCGGCGGGAGGTCGAGGACCTCGAAGACCCGCTCGAACGCCACGAGCGCGGACATCACGTCCACGCGGGCGTTGGCGAGCGCGGTCATCGGCGTGTAGAGCCGGGTCAACAGCAGCGCCAGCGTGACGACGGTGCCGGGCTCGATCCGCCCCGTCACCGCCAGCCAGCCGCCCAGGCCGTAGACCAGCGCCTGCGCCAGGGCCGAGACCAGCGACAACGACGTGACGAAGACCCGGGACACCATCGCCGTCCGGACCCCGATGTCCCGCACCTGCTCGGCCCGCGCGGTGAACTCCGCCGCCTCCTCGCGCGGGCGGCCGAACAGCTTGACCAGCGTGGCGCCCGCCGCCGAGAACCGCTCGGTCATCTGGGTGCTCATGCCGGCGTTGAGGTCGGCCGCCTCCCGGCGCAGGTCCGCGATCCGCCTGCCCATCCGGCGGGCGGGCAGCACGAAGATCGGCAGCAGCACCAGCGCGAGCACGGTGACCTGCCAGGCGAGCCCGATCATCACGGCCAGCGCGAGGGTCAGCTGGATGACGTTCGACAGGACGCTCGCCAGCGTCGTCGTGATCGCCGACTGGGCCCCGATGACGTCGCTGTTGAGCCTGCTGACCAGCGCACCGGTGCGGGTGCGGGTGAAGAAGGCGACCGGCATCCGCTGGACGTGCCCGAACACGGCGGTGCGCAGGTCCACGATGAGACCCTCACCGATCCGGGAGGAGAACCAGCGCGCGGCGAGCCCGATGAGCGCCTCGCACACGGCCAGGGCGGCGATGGTCAGCGCGAGGACGACGACCTGGCGGGCGGCCCCGTCCGCCCGGCCGACGATGGTGTCCACCACCCGGCCGGCGAGCAGCGGGGTGACCACGCCGATGACCGCGGTCCCGGTCGTGAGCAGCAGGAACGCCAGCAGCCGACCGCGGTAGGGACGGGCGAACCCCCAGATACGCCGCACGGTCCCGGGGGCCACGGACCGCGGGGTGTCCGCCGCGCGCATCGTCGCGCGCATGATGGTGAAGGGCCGATCCATTCGACCATGGTGCGCCGTCCCGCTCGCCGCGGCGCGACAGGCACCGGGAATCCGTGGCGGAGGTACGGGTAGCGCAGCCCGCCGCCGTACGCTGCTGACGCCGGCGGGCGCACCTCGGCGGAGGGCTACTTCTTCTTGGTGCGGGTGGCGCCGCCGCGACCGCGCAGCGTCACCCCGGTCTCGCTCAGCACGCGGTGCACGAATCCGTACGACCGGCCCGTCTGCTCGGCCAGTGCGCGGATGCTCGCCCCCTTCTCGTACTTCTTCTTCAGGTCGGTGGCGAGTTTGTCACGCTGGGTCCCCGTGATCCGGGCGCCCTTCTTCAGGTCGGCCACGACTCTTGACCTCCTCGGCCCCACCGGAGCCGCCCATCGGCTCGTCGGTGCAGGTCATGATGATCCAACCGCCGGGATGTGGCCAGCGCAACATCACGCATGATCGGTGAGCGGTTCCCCCGAACGGATCACGCGTACGGGTGATCCACGTGAACTGGACCACAGCACGAGGCGTGCGAATCGTGACGATTCAGGCCAATTGGACGAGCTCGAGATAATCGGCGGACCAGTGGTCCTCGGTCCCGTCCGGCAACACGATGACCTTGTCCGGCTCCAGGGCCTCGACGGCGCCGGGGTCGTGGGTGACGAGCACGACGGCGCCCTCGAAGCGGCGCAGCGCGTCCAGCACCTGCTCGCGGCTGGCCGGGTCGAGGTTGTTCGTCGGCTCGTCGAGCAGCAGCACGTTGGCGGCACTGGACACCAGACCCGCCATGGCGAGCCGGGTGCGCTCGCCGCCGGACAGCGTGCCCGCGGGCTGTTCCAGCTGCTCGCCGGAGAACATGAACGTGCCGAGCACGGTGCGCAGCTGCTGCTCCGGCGAGTCCGGCGAGGCGTGCCGGATGTTCTCCCAGACGCTGGCGCTCATGTCGAGCGTGTCGTGCTCCTGGGCGAAGTAGCCGGTGCGCAGCCCGTGCCCGGCCACGACCTCGCCGGAGTCCGAGGTCTCGGTGCCGGCGAGCATGCGCAGCAGCGTGGTCTTGCCCGCGCCGTTGAGGCCCAGCACCACGACCTTCGTGCCGCGGTCGATCGCCAGGTCGACGCCGGTGAACACCTCCAGGGACCCGTAGGCCTTGGACAGGTTCTCCGCCGTGAGCGGGGTGCGGCCGCACGGGGCGGGCGTGGGGAAGCGGATCTTCGCGACGCGGTCCGCCTGCCGCTCGGGCTCCAGCCCGGCCAGCAGCTCGTCCGCGCGGCGGGCCATGTTCTTGGCCGCGACCGCCTTGGTGGCCTTGGCGCCCATCTTGGCCGCCTGGGCGTGCAGGGCCGAGGCCTTCTTCTCCGCGTTGGCCCGCTCGCGGCGGCGGCGCTTCTCGTCCGTGGCGCGCGCCTCGAGGTAGCGCTTCCAGTCCATGTTGTACTGGTCGACCTCGCCGCGGGTGGCGTCGAGGAACCAGACCTTGTTCACCACGTCCGCCAGCAGGTCGGTGTCGTGGCTGATGACCACGAGCCCGCCCTCGTGGGACTTGAGGAAACCGCGCAGCCACGTGATCGAGTCGGCGTCGAGGTGGTTGGTGGGCTCGTCGATCAGCAGCGTGGTGGCGGACTGGGAGCCGCCGTCGCTGGCCGCGAACAGGATCCGGGCGAGCTCCACGCGGCGCCGCTGACCACCCGACAGGGTCCGCATCTGCTGGTGCAGCACCCGCTCGGGCAGGCCGAGGTTCGTGCAGATCCGCGCGGCCTCGGACTCCGCGGCGTACCCGCCGAGCGAGGAGAACCGCTCCTCCAGGCGCCCGTACTCGCGGACGGCCTTGTCGTTCTCCGGCCCGTCGAGGACCTCGGCCATCCGCAGCTGCACCTTCTCCAGCTTGCGGAGCAGCTCGTCCAGCCCGCGGGCGGAGAGCACCCGGTCCTTCGCGGTGACGGACAGGTCGCCCTCGCGCGGGTCCTGCGGGAGGTAGCCGATCGGCGCGTTGCTCATGACGCGGCCGCCGTAGGGCTCGCCCTCGCCCGCCAGCACGCGCATCGAGGTGGTCTTGCCCGCGCCGTTGCGCCCGACGAGACCGATCCGGTCGCCGGGCTGCACGCGCAGGTTCGCGCCGGCCAGCAGGATGCGGGAACCGGCACGCAGCTCCAGGTCGGAGGCGGTGATCACAGCAGTACTCCAAGGAGGGTGGGCACACGAGCAGGGACGCACGACGGGGCGCGTCTGACCTACTCGATCTGGATCACGCCTCCAGGCTACCGGGCCGGGGCGACCGGATTGCGCCGTAGGGTGCCGGTCATGACCGATGTCACCGGAGCAGGCGCCGAGCTGGCAGGCCGGGCCGCCCTCGTCACCGGCGGGAGCCGCGGGATCGGCTACGCGATCGCCGAGGAGCTGCTGCGGCGCGGCGCCGCCGTCACGATCACCGGGCGCAAGGAGCCCGAGCTCGCCGCGGCCGCGGCGGCGCTCGGCGGCCGGGTGCTGACCGTCGCAGGCAACGCGGGTGACCCGGACTCCCGCGCCGAGGCCGTCGAGCGGACGGTGGCCGAGTTCGGCGACCTGTCGATCCTGGTCAACAACGCGGGGATCAACCCCCAGTTCGGGTCGCTGATCGACGCCGACCTGGCCGCCGTGACCAAGACGTTCGACGTCAACGTGGTCGCCGCGCTCGGGTTCGCGCAGCTCGCGTACCGGGCGGGGATGGCCGAGTCCGGCGGCGCGATCGTCAACGTCGCGTCCATGGCCGGGCTGCGCGCCACGGGCGCGATCGGCGCGTACGCCGCGTCGAAGGCGGCGCTGATCATGCTGACCCAGGAGCTGGCCGGGCAGCTGGCGCCCGCGATCCGGGTGAACGCGGTGGCCCCGGCGGTGGTCAGGACGCGGTTCGCCGAGGCCCTCTACGCCCACGACGAGGAGGGCGTGGCGAAGCGCTACCCGATGCAGCGCCTCGGCAGGCCCGAGGACGTGGCGCGGGCGGTCGGTTTCCTGGTCTCCGACGCCGAGTCCGGCTGGATCACCGGCGAGACCGTCCGGCTCGACGGCGGAGCACTGGCGTCGGGGCGCTGAGGCACCCGATGCTCGACGTGCTCGTGGCGGGCGGGGGACCCGCGGGCCGGGCGCTGGCGGGGGCGTGCGCGAAGGTCGGGCTGCGCACCGCACTGGCCGATCCCGCGCCGGAGCGCCCCTGGCGGTCCACGTTCGCGGCCTGGTCCGGCGAGCTCCCCCCGCTCCCCGACTCCGCGATCGCCTCCCGCTCCCGCGGCCGGGCGGTCGCCGGGCGCGAGCACGCGCTGGGGTGGGACTACACCGTCCTGGACACGGCGGGGCTGCGGGCCGCGCTCGACGAGGGCCTCGCGGGCGTCGCGCTGCACCGGGCCCGGCTCGGCGAGGTGGAGGCCCGCCTCGGCGCCCGGATCGTCATCGACGCGACCGGCCACCGGCCCGCCACGCGCCGCGTCGCCGCGGAGCAGACGGCCTACGGCGTCGTGGTGGACGAGGACCTCGCCGCACCGTTCGTCGCCCCCGGCGAGGCGCTGTTCATGGACTGGCGCCCCGACCACGGCCGCCCGGGGTGGCCGACGTTCCTCTACGCCGTCCCGCTCGGCGGCGGCGCCGTGCTGCTGGAGGAGACGTCCCTGGCCCGCCGGCCGGGGCTCCCCCTGCCCGAGCTGCGGGAGCGACTGCACGCGCGGCTCGCCCACCACGGGATCGCGGCGCCCGCGGACGCCCGCACGGAACGCGTCCGCTTCCCGGTCGACGGCCCGCTCAGCCCGTCCCCCCGCCGGCTCGTCGGCCCGACCCGGCCCTCCGAGCCGGCCTTCGGCGCCGCGACCCCCCTGGTCCACCCCGCCACCGGGTTCTCCGTCGCCACCGCGCTCACCCTCGCCCCGCGGCTGGCCGAGGCGCTGACCCGCCCCGACGCCGTCGCGGCCGCCCGGCGGGTGCTCTGGCCCGCCCCGGCGCTCGCCGTGCACGCGCTGCGGCGCCGCGGACTGGAGTCCCTGCTGCGGATGCCGCCGGCCCAGGTCCCGGGCTTCTTCGACGTCTTCTTCGGGCTCCCCGAGCGCCACCGCTGGGCCTACCTCACCGCGCGTGCCGACCTGCCCGGCACGCTCGCCGCGATGGGGGCGCTCTACCGGCACGCGAGCTGGCCGCTGCGGGCCCGGCTCGTCGGCCCCGCGCTGGGGGTCGCCGCCCACCCCACCGGGTGAACCCCACGCAGGTCACGGCCGGTCCGGACGCTGCTCGACGCCTACCCCCGGGTAACCTGCCGACACACCCGATCCCCGGAGGGCAGATGTCCGCCTACACCACCGTCGTCGTCGGCACCGACGGATCGTCCACCTCGTACGTCGCCGTCGAGCGCGCCGCCGCGGTCGCCCGGGACGCGGAGGCCCAGCTCGTGATCGTCTCGGCCTACACCCCCGCCTCCCGGGAGGACACCGCGGACGCCGAGGACGTGCTCGGCGACGAGGCCTACCAGGTCCGCGGCTGGACCCCCGCCGAGGAGGTGCTCCGCACCGCGGAGGACAAGGCCGCCGCGATCGGCGCCCGCAAGATCACCAAGGTCGCCGAGGACGGGGCCCCGGCCGACGTGCTGCGCAAGGCCGTCGAGAACCACCGGGCGGACCTCCTCGTCGTCGGCAACAAGGGCCTGAACACGCTCAGCGGCCGCATCCTCGGGTCGGTGCCGTCGGACGTGGCCCGCCGCTCCGGGGTCGACGTGCTGATCGTGCACACCACCTGACCGAGCGCTCATGACCTGGGAGCAGGACTTCGGGGAGTTCCTCGAGGCCGCGGCCCGCGGCGAGCGGCGGCGCCTCGACGAGTCGTCCGCGCTGGTCACCGCCCTGGAGGAGCGGGTGCTGGACGGGCCGCGCCGCTACACCCGCGGCGAGGTGGTGGCGCGCGCCGGGGTCACCGAGGACGAGGCCCTGCGGCTGTGGCGGTCCCTCGGCTTCCCGGACGTGCCGGACGATCTCGTGTACTTCACCGACCGGGACGTCGAGGCCGCGAGCCTGCTGGCGACCGACCCGGCCGCCCGGGCGCTGCCCACCGACGTCCGCGAGACCGTGATCCGGGCGATCGCCCAGTCCATGTCCCGGCTCGCGGACTGGCAGGTCGGGATGCTGGCGCGGATGGTGGCGGACCGGGCCGAGGGCGCCGAGCCCGAGAACGCACTGGCGGCCGCCCGCGACCTGCTCCCGCTGCTCGAACGGGCCCAGAGCTACATCTGGCGCCGCCACGTCGCCGCGGCGGTGTCCCGGTTCGTCGTCGGCCCGCTCGACGACGAGAACGACACGCGCGAGCTGACCGTCGGGTTCGCCGACATGGTCGGCTTCACCCGGACCACCCGGCGCCGCTCCCCCGCCGAGCTGGCCGAGATGATCGCCCAGTTCGAGGCCGTGACCACCGACGTCATCGGTGGGGGCGGCGGGCGGATCGTCAAGACCGTCGGCGACGAGGTGCTGTTCGTGACCGACACGGTGGCGGCGGCCGCCGAGATCGCGGTCGCCCTGCACGAGCGGGTGCGCGCCGAGCCGGTGCTGCCCCCGCTGCGGATCGGGCTCGCCGCGGGCGAGGTGCTCACCCGCTTCGGAGACGTCTACGGCGAGACCGTCAACATCGCCGCCCGGCTCACCACCCACGCCCGGCCGGACACCATCCTGGTCGACCGCGAGGTGCGCGAGGCGCTGCGCGCGGACCACCGCTACACCGTCCGCCGCCTACGCCCGCTGCAGGTCAAGGGCTACCGCCACCTCCAGCCGTACGCCCTCAACCCCCGCTGACGGTGCGGCGGGGAGCCACCACTGCCGTTGTCGGCGTCCGGCACGACAGTGGTGGCTCCACACTGCGCTGCTAGACGCGGAACCCGAGGGCGCGCAGCTGCTCGCGGCCGTCCTCGGTGATCTTCTCCGGGCCCCACGGCGGCATCCAGACCCAGTTGATCGCGATGTCCTCGACCAGGCTGCCGTTGCTCGGGCCGGTGAGGGCGCTGCGGGCCTGCTCCTCGATGACGTCCGTCAGCGGGCAGGCCGCGGACGTGAGCGTCATGTCGATGATCGCCTTCTTGTCCTCGACCTTCAGGCCGTAGACCAGACCCAGGTCGACGACGTTGATCCCCAGCTCGGGGTCAACGACGTCCCGCATGGCCTCTTCGATGTCGTCGATCGAGGGACCCTCGCTCGACGCAGCGGGCTCCGGCATGCCGGCGGCACCCCGCACCACCTCTTCGGTCATGACGTCTCCTCCTCCTTCACCCGCACCACGGCGTCCTTGAACGCCATCCAGCCCAGCAGAGCACACTTGACCCGCGCCGGGTACTTGGAGACGCCCGCGAAGGCGATCCCGTCTCCGATGACGTCCTCGTCCCCAGGCACCTTGCCGCGGCTCTGCGCCATCTCCTGGAAGGACTCCAGGATCCGGAACGCCTCCTCGACGCTCTTGCCGACGACCAGGTCGGTCAGCACCGACGTGGACGCCTGGCTGATCGAGCAGCCGAGCGACTCGTACGACACGTCCTGCACGGAGTCCCCGTCCAGCTTGACGCGCAGCGTCACCTCGTCCCCGCAGGTGGGGTTGATGTGATGGGTCTCCGCGTCGTACGGGTCCCGCAGACCGGCGCCGTGCGGCTGCCGGTAGTGGTCCAGGATGATCTCCTGGTACATCTGTTCGAGCTGCATGTCAGACCCCGAAGAACTTCTGGGCGGCCCGGACGCCGTCGGCGAGCTGGGCCACCTCCTCCACCGTGGTGTACACGTGGAAGGACGCTCGGACGGTCGCGGCGATTCCGAACCGCCGGTGCAGCGGCCACGCGCAGTGGTGGCCCACCCGCACGGCGATGCCCCGGTCGTCCAGCACCTGCCCGACGTCGTGGGCGTGCACCCCGTCCACCACGAACGCCACGGCGCCGCCGCGGTCGGTCAGGTCGGTCGGCCCGACGATGCGCACGCCCTCGACCTGCCCCAGCGTGTCCAGGGCGACGCGGGCGAGCTCCTGCTCGTGCGCGAAGACCCGGTCCATGCCGATCGCCGACAGATAGTCCACGGCCGCACCCAGGCCCACGGCCTGGGAGGTCATCGGCACGCCTGCCTCGAACTTCTGCGGCGGCGGCGCGTAGGTCGAACCCTCCATCCGCACCATCTCGATCATCGAGCCACCCGTGATGAACGGGGGCATCGCGTCGAGCAGCTCGGTGCGCCCGTAGAGCACCCCGACCCCGGACGGGCCGAGCATCTTGTGCCCGGAGAACGCCGCGAAGTCCACACCCAGCTCGGTGAGGTTCACCGGCATGTGCGGTACGGACTGGCAGGCGTCCAGTACCACGAGCGCACCGACCTCGCGGGCTCGGCGGACCAGCTCGGCCACCGGCGCGATCGCGGCGGTGACGTTCGACTGGTGCGCGAACGCCACGACCCGCGTGCGCTCGGAGAGCTCCAGCGAGTCGAGGTCGATCCGGCCGTCGTCGGTGATCCCGTACCAGCGCAGGGTCGCCCCCGTGCGCCGGCACAGCTCCTGCCACGGCACCAGGTTGGCGTGGTGCTCCAGCTCGGTGACGACGATCTCGTCCCCCGGGCCCAGCGCGAACCGCTCCGAGTCCGCCGACAGGCCGGTCCGGATGGAGGCGTTGGAGAACGCGTACGCGACCAGGTTGATGCCCTCGGTGGCGTTCTTGGTGAACACCAGCTCCTCGGGCTCGGCCCCCACGAGCAGCGCGATCTTCGCCCGCGCCGCCTCGTAGTCGTCCGTGGCCTCCTCGGCGAGCTGGTGGGCGCCGCGGTGGACGGCGGCGTTGTGCGTCTCGAGGAACGTGCGCTCGGCGTCGAGCACCTGCCGGGGCCGCTGGGAGGTGGCCCCGGAGTCCAGGTAGACGAGCGGACGACCCTCGCGGACGGTGCGCGACAGGATCGGGAAGTCGCCGCGGATGGCGGCGAGGTCCAGACCCGAGGGGGCCTGGACCGCGGTCATGCCGGCGCCTTCACAAAGCGCTCATAGCCGTTCTTCTCCAGGTCGTTCGCCAGCTCCGGGCCGCCGGACTCGACGACCCGGCCACCGGCGAAGACGTGCACGAAGTCCGGGGTGATGTGCTGCAGGATCCGCGTGTAGTGCGTGATCAGCAGGACGCCGTTGGACTCGTTGCGGTACCGGTTCACGCCCTCGGAGACGACGCGCAGGGCGTCGACGTCCAGGCCGGAGTCGGTCTCGTCCAGGATCGCGATCTTCGGGTTCAGCAGGGCGAGCTGCAGCACCTCGTGGCGCTTCTTCTCCCCGCCGGAGAAGCCCTCGTTCACGGAGCGGTCCGCGAACTCGTCCGAGATGTCCAGGTCGGACATCGCGGACTTGACCTCCTTGACCCAGGTGCGCAGCTTCGGCGCCTCGCCGCGGACGGCGGTGGCCGCCGAGCGCAGGAAGTTCGCCATCGACACGCCGGGCACCTCGACCGGGTACTGCATGGCGAGGAACAGGCCCGCCCGGGCCCGCTCGTCGACGGTCATGTCCAGTACGGACTCGCCGTCGAGCAGCACCTCGCCGGAGGTGATCTGGTACTTGGGGTGGCCCGCGATCGCGTAGGCCAGGGTGGACTTGCCGGAGCCGTTCGGCCCCATGATCGCGTGGGTCTCCCCCGCCTTCACGGTGAGGTCGACGCCCTTGAGGATGGGCTTGGGACCCTCGTCGGTGGTCACCGACGCGTGCAGGTCCTTGATCTCCAGGGTGGACACTTCGTACTCCAGTGGTGGGTCGACTAGACGCCGGTCGCGGCGAGCTCGGCCTCGATGGCCTGCTCCAACCGCGCCCGCAGCTCGGGGAGGGTGGTGGTCGGGATGCGCAGCAGGATCTCGCCGAAGAACGCCCGCACGACGAGCCTGCGGGCCGACTCCAGGTCGATGCCGCGGCTCTGCAGGTAGAACAGCTGCTCGTCGTCGAAGCGGCCGGTGGCCGAGGCGTGCCCGGCGGAGATGATCTCGCCGGTCTCGATCTCGAGGTTCGGCACCGAGTCCGCCCGCGCGCCCTCGGTGAGGACCAGGTTGCGGTTGAACTCGTAGGTCTCGGTGTTCTCCGCCGCGGCCTGGATCAGCACGTCCCCGATCCAGACGGTGTGCGCGCCCTCGCCCTGCAGGGCGTTCTTGTAGAGCACGTTGCTGCGGCACTGCGGCACCGCGTGGTCCACGAGGAGCCGCTGCTCCAGGTGCTGTCCCGCGTCCGCGTAGCCCAGGCCGACCAGGTCCACGTCCCCGCCGGGGCCGCGGTAGGTGACCGTCGGGCTGACCCGGACGAGGTCGCCGCCCAGCGCGACCGAGACGACCTTGAGCACGGCGTCCCGCCCGATCGACAGGTGCTGCGCCGAGACGTGCACCGCGTCGTCCGCCCACTCCTCGGTGACGACCACCGTGAGGCGCGACGCATCGGCCAGGACGATCTCCAGGTTGTCCGCCAGCACGCCGGACCCGCGGTGCTCGAGCACGACCGTGGCCTCGGCGTGGGTCGTGGTGCGCAGCTGCAGGTGCGCGGCCGCCGTCGACCCCGCGCCGGGGCCCTCGACCGTGACCGTGACCGGGTCGGGGGTGCCGTCGAGGGTGACGATCGTGGCCTCGGCGAACGCGGACCAGGCCTGCGCGGCCACCCGGTCGGCCGGGGTGCCCGCCTCGCCGATCCGCGGGTCGTCCCGGCCCACGGTCTCGGCCGACGCGCCCGTGACGGTGACCGTGGCGCGCCCGTCGAGCGCGGCGGTGCCGTCGTGCAGGCCCTTGAGGCGCTTGAGCGGGGTGAACCGCCAGTTCTCCTCGCGACCGCTCGGGACCTCGAAGGCCTCGACGTCGTAGGAGGTGAAACGCTCGCCCGCCGACAGGACGGGGGTCTCGCCCTGGCCCTTCTTGGCGCCCTTGAGCTCGGGCGCCAGACCGGCGACTTCCTGCGAGGTCATCCGACCGAACCCTCCATCTGCAGCTCGATCAGGCGGTTCAGCTCGAGGGCGTACTCCATGGGGAGCTCGCGCGCGATGGGCTCGACGAACCCGCGCACGACCATCGCCATGGCCTCGTCCTCGGTGAGCCCGCGGCTCATCAGGTAGAAGAGCTGGTCGTCCGACACCTTGGAGACGGTGGCCTCGTGGCCCATCTGCACGTCGTCCGTGCGGATGTCGACGTACGGGTAGGTGTCCGAGCGGCTGATCGTGTCGACCAGCAGCGCGTCGCACTTCACCGTGCTCTTCGAGTTCTTGGCCCGGGGGTTGACCCGGATCAGGCCGCGGTAGGAGGTCCGCCCGCCGCCGCGCGCCACCGACTTCGAGATGATCGTCGACGACGTGTTCGGCGCCAGGTGGGTCATCTTCGCGCCGGCGTCCTGGTGCTGCCCCTCGCCCGCGAACGCGATGGACAGGACCTCGCCCTTGGCGTGCTCGCCCATCAGCATCACGGCCGGGTACTTCATGGTCACCTTGGAGCCGAGGTTGCCGTCGACCCACTCCATGGTCGCGCCCTCCTCGGCCTTGGCGCGCTTGGTGACCAGGTTGTAGACGTTGTTCGACCAGTTCTGGATGGTCGTGTACCGCACCCGGGCGTTCTTCTTCACGACGATCTCGACGACGGCCGAGTGCAGCGAGTCCGACTTGTAGATCGGCGCGGTACAGCCCTCGACGTAGTGCACGTACGAGCCCTCGTCCGCGATGATCAGCGTGCGCTCGAACTGGCCCATGTTCTCGGTGTTGATCCGGAAGTAGGCCTGCAGCGGGATCTCCACGTGCACGCCCTTCGGCACGTAGATGAACGAGCCGCCCGACCACACGGCCGAGTTGAGCGCGGAGAACTTGTTGTCCCCGGACGGGATGACCGAGCCGAAGTACTCCCGGAACAGCTCCGGGTGCTCGCGCAGCCCCGAGTCGGTGTCCAGGAAGATCACGCCCTGCTCCTCCAGGTCCTCGCGGATCTGGTGGTAGACGACCTCGGACTCGTACTGCGCGGCGACACCGGCGACCAGGCGGGCCTTCTCGGCCTCCGGGATGCCCAGCTTGTCGTAGGTGTTCTTGATGTCCTCGGGCAGGTCCTCCCAGCTGGAGGCCTGCTTCTCCGTGGACCGCACGAAGTACTTGATGTTGTCGAAGTCGATGCCCGACAGGTCCGAACCCCAGCGCGGCATGGGCTTGCGCTCGAAGAGGTCCAGGGCCTTGAGCCGGAAGTCGAGCATCCACTGGGGCTCGTTCTTCAGGCGGGAGATGTCCGCCACCACGTCCGCGGAGAGTCCGCGGCGCGCGGTGGACCCGGCGACGTCCGAGTCGGCCCAACCGAAGTCGTACCGGCCGAGCGTCGCGAGCGTCTCCTCCTGTGTCAGCGCCTGCTGAGCCTCAGGAGTGGTCGTCATGCTGCCTCCCTCTCGGGGACGTGGTGGTCACTTGCCGCCCCTGGCCGCGTTCGGGTGCGATCAGGGGTACGTGGGTGGTGCACGCGGTGTCGCCGCGTGCGATCGTCGCCAGCCGCTGCACGTGCGTGCCCAGGACCTCGGCGAACGCCTCGGTCTCCGCCTCGCAGAGCTCGGGGAACTCGGCGGCCACGTGGGCCACCGGGCAGTGGTGCTGGCACAGCTGCACACCGGCGCCCGCCTCGCGGGCGGCGGCGGCGTAGCCGCGGGAGCTGAGGACCCGGGCGAGGGCCTCGGCCCGCTCCCCCGGTCCGCCCGCGGCGTGGATCTCCTCGACGGCGGCGCCGAGCAGGTCCCGCACCCGGGTGCGGGCGAACTCGCCCACCGCCTGCTCCCCCGCGTGCTGGGCGAGGAAGCGCAGCGCCGAGGTGGCGAGATCGTCGTAGCCGTGGCCGAACCGGACCCGGCCGGCGTCCGTCAGCAGGAAGTGCTTGGCCGGACGACCGCGGGTGCGGCGGCCGCGGCGCGGGGCCTCCCGGACCTCGGCCTCGCCGTCCGCCAGCAGCGCGTCGAGGTGCCTGCGCACCGCGGGGGCGGACAGGTGCAGCTCGGCGGCGACCTCGGCCGCGGTGATCGGCCCCTGCTCCATGAGCAGGCGCGCGACCGCGCGCCGGGTTCCTCCGGACAGGTCGAGCCCGGGCACCTGCGGCGCCCCGGTCTCGGTCGGTCCGGCTGTTTTCACAACACCAGTGTTGCTTATATCCGCGCGGACGGCAAAGGCACCCCCGCCATGGGGTGAGCGGGCTCACTGGACCCGGGCTCCGTACGCTCACGGCATGGCCTCGCCCGTCCTGCAGGATCCTGCCGTGGCGGCGCGGCGCGATCCCGCCCGGCTCGCCCGCAGGCTGGGGCTGACCGGGGCGCTGCTCATGGCCGTCGGGTCGCTGGGGGCGGGCGCGCTCCCGGTCCCGAACCCGCTCAACGGGCTGCGCCTGATCGGCCTGCCCGCGCGGAACGCCACCCTCGCCATCGCGCTGACCTACGCGGGCATGGGCATGCTGGTGCTGGCGTGGCTCTGGATCGGGCGGATGCTCTCCGCGCGCGGCGCGATCCCGCCCGCGCCGGACCGGGTCTCGCTGGGGCGCACCGGGATCCTGTGGGCGATCCCGCTGGCGATGGCGCCGCCGATGTTCTCCAAGGACGTCTACAGCTACCTCGCGCAGTCCGCGATCATGGCCCGCGGCCTGGACCCGTACGTCCTCGGCCCGGCCCAGGCCCTCGGCGTCGACGATCCGCTGACCCGCACCATCCCCACGATCTGGCGGGACACGCCGGCGCCGTACGGGCCGCTGTTCATCGCGGTGGGGCGTGGCATCACCGCGCTCACCGGCAACGACGTCGTGTTCGGTGTGCTGGCCCACCGGGCCCTCGCGCTCGTCGGCGTGGGCCTGATCGTGTGGGCGCTGCCCAAGCTCGCCCGCCGCTGCGGGATGGAGCCCGGGCTGGCGCTCTGGCTGGGCGCGGCGAACCCGCTCGTGCTGTTCCACCTGGTCAGCGGCATCCACAACGAGGCCCTGATGATCGGCCTGCTGCTGGCCGGGCTGCATCTGGCGCTCGGAGACGGAGCTCGCGGAGTCGACCCTCGTACCCGCGACGGAGCTCGCGGAGTCGACCGTCGTACCCGCGACGGAGCTCGCGGAGTCGACCGTCGGAGCGGTCCGGGGGATGCGCCGGTGCCGTGGGCGCGGTGGGTCGCGGGGGCGGCGTTGATCACGCTGGGCGGGTCGGTGAAGCTGCCCGCGCTGCTGGCGCTCGGGTTCGTCGGGATGGACCTGGCCCGGCAGTGGGGCGGCCGGTTCCGGGACGTCGCGCGCGCCTCGGGGCTGCTCGGCGCCGTCGCCGTCGGGGTGTACCTGGTCATCGGGTTCGGCACGGGGCTGGGCTTCGGCTGGATCCACACCCAGGGCACGGCCAACGAGATCCGCAGCTGGATGTCGCTGTCCACCGACCTCGGCCAGCTCTCGGGGCAGGTCGGGATCCTGGCGGGCCTCGGCGACCACACCGACACGACGCTGGCGATCACGCGCGGGATCGGCGGGATCGCGATCGCCGCCGTCGTCGCGTGGCTGCTGTGGCTGTGTCTGAAGGGCCGCGTGGAGCCGGTCACGGGCGTCGGGGTGGGGCTGGGCGCGGTCGTCCTGCTCGGGCCCGTGGTGCACCCGTGGTACCTGCTGTGGGCGGCGATCCCGCTGGCCGCCACCCGCGGGATGCCGCGCTACCGCCGGTTCGCCCTCGCGGCGTCCGCCGTGATCGCGCTGATGGTCCCGCCGACCGGCGCGGACTTCAACTTCCGCGCCTACCAGCTGCCCTTCGCCATCCTGGCCGGCGCGGTGATGTTGCTGGTGGCGCTCGTGGTCCTGCGCGAGCTCGTCCGCCGGGAGTCGGGTCCCGACGCGGAGATCCGCGCGCCTTCGTAGACTCACCCGTTGTGCATGCGTTGTCGGTGCGAGGCCTGGTGAAGCGGTTCGGCGCCACCACCGCCGTGGCAGGCCTCGACCTGACCCTGGACCGGGGTGCGGTGCTCGCCCTGCTCGGGCCCAACGGCGCGGGCAAGACCACCACCGTCGAGATCTGCACCGGCTTCCAGGACGCGGACGCGGGCGAGGTCCGGGTGCTGGGCGAGGACCCGTCCGGCGGGCCGGACAGCCTGCGCGCCCGCATCGGCGTGATGCCCCAGGGCGGCGGGGCCTACCCCGGGGTGAAGGCGGGCGAGATGCTGCGGCTGGTCGCGGCCTGCGCGGCGCACCCGCTGGACCCGGACTGGCTGATCGGCGTGCTCGGCCTCGACTCCGCCGCGCGCACCCCGTACAAGCGGCTCTCCGGCGGCCAGCAGCAGCGGCTCGCGCTCGCCTGCGCGTTGGTGGGCCGTCCCGAGCTGGTGTTCCTCGACGAGCCGACCGCGGGCATGGACCCCCAGGCCCGGCGGCTGGTGTGGGACCTCGTCGCCGCGCTGCGCCGGGACGGGGTGGCGGTGCTGCTCACCACGCACCTGATGGAGGAGGCGGAGGCGCTCGCCGACCAGGTCGTGATCGTCGACCACGGCGCGGTCGTCGCCGCGGGCACGCCCGCCGAGCTCACCACCTCCACCGGCGACGAGCAGGAGCTCCGGTTCCGGGCCCGCACCGGGATGGACGTCACGGCTCTGGCCGCGGCGCTCCCGCCCGGCTACCGGGCGGCGGAGACCGTCGCGGGCCGCTACGTCGTCCGCGGCCGGATCGACCCCCACGTGCTCTCCGCGATCACCGGCTGGTGCGCGGGCCAGGGCGCCCTCGCCGACGACGTCCAGGTCGCCCGGCGCAGCCTCGAGGACGTCTTCCTCGATCTCACCGGGCGGGAGCTGCGCTCATGACCCCGTTCCCCGCGGGCACGTTCACCCCGGCCCCCGGCCGCGGCTCCCTCGGCCGGATGCTCCGCGTCCAGGCGGGCACCGAGACCCGGATGGCGCTGCGGCACGGCGAACACGTGCTGCTCACCCTGCTGATCCCGATCGTGCTGCTCGTCGGCCTGTCGGTGCTGCGGGTGTTCCCGCTGCCCGAGCCGCGGGTGAACTCCGTGGTCCCCTCGATCCTGGCGCTCGCCGTGATGTCCACGGCGTTCACCAGCCAGGCCATCGCGCTCGGGTTCGACCGCCGCTACGGCGTGATCCGCAGGCTCGCGGCCACCGCCCTGCCCCGCTGGCTGCTGGTCGCCGGGCGGCTCGCGGCGATGCTGGCCGTGGTCGCGGTGCAGCTGGTCGTCCTCGGCGTGATCGCGGCGCTGCTGGGCTGGACGCCGACGTTCGGCGGGGTGCTGTGGGCGCTGGTCACGGTGCTGCTCGGCTGTGCGGCGTTCGGGGCGCTGGGGATCCTGCTGGGGGGCACCCTGCGCGCGGACATCGTGCTGGCGGTGGCCAATCTCGTCTGGTTCGTGCTGCTGCTCGGCGGCGGGATCGTGATCCCCCTGGCCCAGCTGCCCGCGGGCCTCGCCGCGGTCGCCGCCCTGCTGCCGTCCGGGGCGTTGGCCGAGGGGCTGCGGGGCTCGCTGGTCGACGGCACCGGCCCCGGGGCGGGCCCCGTGCTGGTGCTGCTCGCCTGGGCCGTCGTGGCCGGTGGGGTGGCGGTCCGCGCGGTGAAGCTCCGGTAGGAACCCGGCGGTGTCGCCGGTGGGCTCCTGCTTCTACGATGCGTAGTATGACGCGAATCCCCGCCACCTCGCCGCTGTGGATGCGGCGGCTCGCGATCCTGTCGCTGATCGGCCAGGCGGGGATCATGGTGACCGGGGCGGTCGTGCGGGTCACGGGCTCCGGGCTCGGCTGCCCGACCTGGCCGAACTGCTTCCCCGGCTCGCTCGTCCCGGAGCCGCACCCCGAGATCGCCCCGCTCGTGCAGTGGATCGAGTTCGGCAACCGGCTGCTGTCGATCTTCCTGGTGATCGTCGCGGGGATCACCTTCCTGGCCGCGCTGAACTCCCGGCCCCGCCGGACGCGCCTGACCCTGCTCGCCCTGGCCATGCCGCTGGGCGTGGTCGCCCAGGCCGTGATCGGCGGGTTCACCGTGCTCGCCGGGCTGGCCTGGTGGAGCGTCATGCCGCACTTCCTGGCCTCGACGGTGCTGGTGTGGCTGGCCGTCGAGCTGGTCGACGAGGCGCGTGCGGGTGGGGCCGTGACCCGCGTCGTGCCCCGGCCGGTGCGGGCCCTGGGCGCCGTCTCCACCGTCGTGCTCGGGGGTCTGCTCGTGGCGGGGACGCTGGTCACCGCGGCGGGCCCGCACGCGGGGGACGCGAACACCCCCCGGCTGGACGTCCCGGTCACCCTGCTCGCCCAGCTGCACGCGGACCTGCTGTTCGCCTACCTCGGGCTGGTCGTCGGGCTGGGCTTCGCGCTGTGGGCGGTGCACGCCCCCGCACGGCTCAAGCGCCGGTTCGCGCTGCTGGTCGCGATCGTCTTGGCCCAGGGCGCACTCGGAGGGATCCAGTACGCCTTGGGCGTCCCGGAGCTGCTGGTGGCCCTCCACGTCCTCGGCGCGGCCCTGACCACCGCGGCCGCCGCGGGTGTCTGGGCGGCCACCAGCGAGCGCGCCCCGGCCCCGCAGACCACCCCCGTCGAACCCCGCACCCCCGCCCACGCCTGAGCCGCGGCCCCGCGAGTCCCGGATCGGGGTCAGTCGTGGACGGCGCGGCGGGTCAGGACGGCCGCCACCGCGGCCATCAGCGCGACGACGAGACTGAAGACGAGCGTCGTCGGGACCAGACCGACGATCTGGGTGGCGGCCCCGACCGCGATCACCGGTACCGAGATGGCGATGTAGAGCACGAGGAAGAACGTGGCCACCACGGCCCCGCGCACCTCCTGCGGCGCCGCCTCCCCGACCGCGGCGAGGCCGGCGCGGAAGCTCATCCCCTGCCCCAGGCCCGCCACGACGGCGCCCACGCAGAACACGACGAGCGACGCCACCGCCACACCCGTCCCGATCAGCAGCACCCCGACGGCCAACCCCACGCAGCCGACCGGCAGCGCCACCCGCGGCGGGACCCGCGCGGAGGAGAGCTGGCCGAGCGCCGACGCGCCGAGCATCGCGAACACCGTCGCCCCGACGGCGAGGTGCCCGGACACCCCCATGACCTGCGCCAACACCGCGGGCGAGACCGCCGTGAACAGGCCGAGGACCGCGAAGCCCGCGAACCCGCCGACCGCGGCGGACCCGAACACGCCGCGCACCTCGGGCGGGATCCCGCCGACGCGCAGGGGCTCGATCCGGAAGCCCCGCGACCGCACGGTCTCCGGCACCACGGCCAGCGCGGCCGCCGCGAGGACCACGAGCACGGCGTGCACGACGTAGGTCAGCACCAGCGGCAGCGGCGCGACCTGGGCCAACAGCCCGGCGAGCACCGGGCCCAACCCGAGCCCGAGCATGTTGACCACCGCGGCGACCAGGCCCGCGCGGCGCTTGCCCGTGGGCGGGGCGAGGTCGATGATCGTCGCGGTGGCGGTCCCGGTGAAGATCCCCGCGGACAGCCCGGAGAGCAGCCGCCCGACGAACAGCGCGGGCTCGGCCGGGATCAGGAACACCAGCGAGCTGAGCAGCGCGAAGACCAGGCCGAGCAGCAGCACGGGTCGGCGCCCGATGCGGTCGGACAGCCCGCCCAGCACCACCAGCGCGGTCCCGACGCCCACCGCGTACGTCGCGAACACCACCGTGACCACGAGACTGCCGAACCCGAACCGCTGCTCGTAGAGCGGGTAGAGGGGTGTCGGCATCGTGGTGCCGATCATCGTGACGAGGAAGGCGGCGGCGACGGCGGCGGTCGCCACCCACGACACCCGTCCCCCGGTCTCCTGCTCGGTACGCACGATGCCCATGGTCTCCCGGAACACGGTTGCGCGGCGAATCCGTCCCCTCCGGACGGAGGGTGTAGGCATGGTCACGTGCCCGACTTCACCGATCTCCAGTCCTACGTCGAGCTCCCCCGCGTCGCAGGCCTCGCCCTGTCCCCGGACGGTCGCCGACTCGTCACCACCGCGGCCGCCCTGACGGCCGACCGCACCGCCTGGCGGCCCGCGCTGTGGGAGGTCGACCCCGCGGGGCGCGAGCCCGCCCGTCGGCTCACGCGCGGCGAGAAGGGCGAGTCGCAGCCGGTCTTCACCCCCGACGGTGACCTGCTGTTCGTGTCCGGCAGACAGGACCCGGACACGAAGGACGCGCCCGAGTCGTCCTCCCTGTGGGCGCTCCCCCCGCGCGGCGAGGCCCGCAGCGTGGCCACCCGGGCGGGTGGGGTGTCGGCCGTCGCGGTGGCCCGGGACGCGGGGACGGTGCTGGTCACGAGCCCGACGCTGCCCGCCGCGGTGACCGACGCCGACGACGCCGCGCGCCGCAAGGCCCGCAAGGACGGCGCGGTCACGGCGATCCTGCACGAGGGCTACCCGATCCGGTACTGGGACCACGACCTCGGGCCGGACGAGCCCCGCCTGCTGATCCACACCGACGACGGCTGGCGGGACCTCACGCCCGCTCCCGGCCGGGCCCTCGACGAGGCCGCCGCCACGCTCAGCCCGGACGGCCGCACCGTGCTCACCACGTGGAGCGTGGCGTTGCCGCGTGGTGACCGGCGGACCGTCGTCGAGGCGATCGACACCGCGACCGGGGACCGCCGCACGCTCCTCGGGGACCCGGACCACGACTACGGGCCGGCGTGGGTCAGCCCGGACGGCGTCGCCGTCGTCGTGCTGCGGACCCGGCGGACCACCACCGAGCTGGCCCCGCGGACCGACCTGGTGCTCCTGCCCCTGACCGGTGGGGAGGCGCGCCCGGTGGCGCCGGAGTGGGACCGCTGGCCCGCGGACGTCGCGTGGACGCCGGACTCCCGCGCCCTGGTCGTCGCCGCCGACGACCGGGGCCGGGCCCCGTTGTTCCGCATCGACCTCGAGTCCGACCGGGTGACCCGGCTGACCGGGGACCACGGGGCCTACTCGAACGCCGTCGTGTCGCCGGACGGGAGCACGGTCTACGCGCTGCGCAACGCCGTGGACTGCCCGCCCACCCCCGTCCGGCTCGACGCCCAGGCCCCCGACCAGCAGCCGACCCTGCTGCCCGGGCCGGTCGAACCCCCCGTGCTCCCGGGCACGCTCACCGAGGTCACCGCGACCGCGGTGGACGGCGCCCCGCTGCGGGCGTGGCTCGTGCTCCCCGAACGGCAGGGACCCGTGCCGCTCCTGCTGTGGGTGCACGGCGGTCCGCTGGGCAGCTGGAACACCTGGCAGTGGCGCTGGAACCCGTGGCTGATGGCCGCCCGCGGATACGCGGTCCTGCTCCCCGACCCGGCGCTGTCCACGGGTTACGGACAGGACTTCGTGCAGCGCGGCTGGGGCGCGTGGGGCGAGGCGCCCTACACCGACCTGATGGCGCTGCAGGACGCGGCGGAGGCCCTCCCGGAGATCGACGCCACCCGCACGGCCGCGATGGGCGGCTCCTTCGGCGGCTACATGGCCAACTGGATCGCGGGCCACACGGACCGCTTCCGGGCGATCGTCACGCACGCGAGCCTGTGGTCGCTCGACCAGTTCGGCCCGACGACGGACCTCTCCTACTACTGGCGCGTGGAGATGAGCCCGGAGCGGGCCCTGGCCAACAGCCCCGACCGGCACGCCGACGCCATCCGGACGCCGATGCTGGTCGTCCACGGCGACAAGGACTACCGGGTCCCGATCGGCGAGGCGCTGCGGCTGTGGTGGGACCTGCAGTCACGGGTCGCCGACCCCGACGCGAACCCGCACCGCTTCCTGTACTTCCCCAGCGAGAACCACTGGATCCTGACGCCGCAGCACGCGGCGCTCTGGTACGAGACCGTCCACGCCTTCCTCGCGACCCACGTCCTGGGCGAGGAGTGGCAGGTCCCCGACCTGCTGAGATGACCCTCGTGCGCGGCGATGGTCGCTGGAGCGACCATCGCCGCGCACGGTCAGAGGACGGTGGGCAGGCCGATGGCCGCGTCGACCGCGATGGCCAGGAAGAGGCCGCAGAGGTAGATGTTCGACAGGTGGAACAGCCTCATCGGGGAGACGTTCTCGCCCGCCTTCACCCCGGCGTGCAGGCGGTGCGCCATGACGACGAAGTAGAGGCCGCCTGCCAGCGCGAACCCGACGTAGATCCAGGACGTGACCGGGGCCAGCAGCAGCGTCCAGGCGACCATCACCCAGGCGTAGGCCACGATCCGCACCGACACCTGCCGCGGGGTGGCCACGACCGGCAGCATCGGGACCTCGGCGGCCGCGTAGTCGTCCTTGTACTTCATGGCCAGCGCCCAGAAGTGCGGCGGCGTCCAGAAGAAGATCACCCCGAACATGACGAGCGCGGGCCACTCGACCGTGCCGGTGACCGCCGACCAGCCGATGACGACCGGCATGCAGCCCGCGGCGCCGCCCCAGACGATGTTCTGCGAGGTCCGCCGCTTGAGCAGCAGCGTGTAGACCAGCACGTAGAAGGCGATCGCGGCGACCGACAGGATCGCCGAGAGCAGGTTGGTGGTCAGCCACAGCCAGGCCGCGGACAACACGCCGAGGGCCAGGCCGAAGATCAGCGCGTTCCGCGGCGGCACCTCGCCCTTCGCCGTGGGCCGGCGCGCCGTGCGCTTCATCTTCGCGTCGATGTCCGCGTCCACCACGCAGTTCAGCGCGTGCGCCGACGCCGCGGCCATGGTGCCGCCGACCAGGGTGGCCAGGATCAGCCACACGGACGGGATGGCGCGCTCGGCGAGGATCATCGCCGGCACCGTCACGACCAGCAGCTGCTCGATGATGCGGGCCTTGGTGAGCGCGGCGTACGCCCGAACCGTGTCCACGACGCCGCGTTTCGCCGGAGCGGTCGACGCCGCCCCCCGGTGTGACACGGGTGTGCTCACCAGCTGCTACCTCGCTCGACCGTAAGTGGTGGGACTGCGGAAGCGTACTTCTACAGCGCGTCGATGCTAGCTCGTGGAGTGGCGGACGGGGTCGCGGGGTAGCCGGTTCGTGAGGACTACGTGTCCGAACTCCCCGAACCGGGCGTCGGGCGTCCGCTTCGGACTAGAGTCCGGGGTCGAGTCGGACGGGCCCCCGCGGTCCTCCCTGAACCGTCACCACCCCCATCGATGCAGACAGGAGCTCCGCACCGTGTCTTCTACCGAGCCCGACTTCGCCGCCCTCACCCGGGCCGAGGTGCCGCCGGACTGGACCGAGCTGGACAAGCGGGCCGTCGACACCGTCCGGGTCCTGGCTGCGGACGCGGTGCAGCACTGCGGCAGCGGCCACCCGGGCACCGCGATGAGCCTCGCGCCGCTGGCCTACACGCTGTTCCAGCGCGTCATGCGGCACGACCCGGCGAACCCGGACTGGCCGGGCCGCGACCGGTTCGTCCTCTCGGCGGGCCACTCCAGCCTCACCCTCTACATCCAGCTGTTCCTCGCGGGCTACGGCCTGGAGATCGAGGACCTCAAGCAGCTGCGGAGGTGGGGCTCGAAGACCCCGGGGCACCCGGAGTGGCGCCACACCGACGGTGTGGAGATCACCACCGGCCCGCTGGGCCAGGGCCTCGCCTCCGCGGTCGGCATGGCGATGGCGGCCCGCCGCGAGCGCGGCCTGTTCGACCCGGACGCCCCCGAGGGCTCCTCGCCGTTCGACCACCAGATCTACGTCATCGCCTCGGACGGCGACATCGAGGAGGGGGTGACCAGCGAGGCGTCGTCGCTCGCGGGCCGCCAGGAGCTCGGCAACCTCACGGTGATCTACGACGACAACAAGATCTCCATCGAGGACGACACCGCGATCGCGCTGTCCGAGGACACCGCGAAGCGCTACGAGGCCTACGGCTGGCACGTCCAGGTCGTCGAGGGCGGGGAGAACGTCACCGGCATCCTCGCCGCGCTCGAGGCGGCCCGGAACGAGAAGGACCGGCCGTCCTTCATCCTGCTCCGCACCATCATCGGCTTCCCGGCGCCGACCAAGATGAACACCGGCAAGGCGCACGGCGCGGCGCTGGGCGCCGAGGAGGTCGCCGAGACCAAGAAGGTCCTCGGGTTCGACCCGGACAAGGACTTCGTGGTCGAGGACGAGGTGCTGGCCCACACCCGGGACGTCGGCGAGCGGCTGGGCGGGAAGAAGGACGCCTGGCAGAAGTCGTTCGACGACTGGGTGATGCGGGAGCCCGAGCGCAAGCAGCTCTGGGACCGCCTGCTGGCCAACGCCCTGCCCGAGGGCTGGACCGACGCGCTGCCGCAGTGGCCCGTCGACCCGAAGGGCCTCGCCACCCGCAAGGCCTCCGGCGAGGTGCTCAAGGCCCTCGCGCCGGTGCTGCCGGAGCTGTGGGGCGGCTCGGCCGACCTGGCCGAGAGCAACAACACCACGATGGAGGGCGCGGACAGCTTCGGCCCGAAGTCCGCGGCCACGAAGATGTGGAACGCCAACCCGTACGGCCGCACGCTGCACTTCGGCGTCCGCGAGCACGCGATGGGCGCGATCCTCAACGGCATCTCGCTGCACGGCCCGACCCGCCCCTACGGCGGCACGTTCCTGCAGTTCGCGGACTACATGCGCGGGGCCGTGCGGCTCGGCGCGCTGATGAAGTCCGCGGCGATCTTCGTCTGGACGCACGACTCCATCGGCCTCGGCGAGGACGGCCCCACGCACCAGCCGATCGAGCACCTCGCGGCGCTGCGGGCCATCCCGAACCTGTCGATGCTGCGCCCGGCGGACGCGAACGAGACCGCCCACGCCTGGCGCGCGACGCTGGAGTGGCAGGAGGGCCCGGTCGGCCTCGCGCTGACCCGGCAGAACGTCCCCACCCTGGAGGGCACCTCCTACGAGGGTGTGCAGAAGGGCGGCTACGTCCTGGCGGACGCCACGGACGGCGAGCCGCAGGTCGTGATCATCGCCACCGGGTCGGAGGTCCAGCTCGCCGTCGAGGCGCGGAAGACCCTCGAGGCGGACGGCGTTCCCACGCGTGTGGTGTCCATGCCGTGCGTCGAGTGGTTCGACCAGCAGGACGCCGCGTACCGGGACTCCGTCCTGCCGCCGTCGGTCAAGGCGCGGGTCTCGGTCGAGGCCGGGATCGCGATGCCCTGGTACCGCTTCATCGGAGACGCGGGCGTGCCCGTGTCCATCGAGCACTACGGCGCCTCCGCGGACGCCGCCACCCTGTTCCGCGAGTTCGGGTTCACGCCGGAGGCCGTCGTCGACGCCGCCCGCGCGAGCCTCGGCAAGCTCTGAGAGGAGTGCACATGAGCAGCAACGGTAAGTCGGCCGCCCTGGCCCAGCTGTCGGAGGCGGGCGTCTCGATCTGGCTCGACGACCTCTCCCGCGAGCGGATCACCTCCGGGAACCTCAGGAAGCTGATCGACGAGTGGAGCGTCGTCGGGGTCACCACGAACCCCACGATCTTCGCCTCCGCCCTGTCGGACGGGGCGGCGTACGACGCGCAGGTCCGGGAGCTGGCGGCCCGCGGCGCGGACGTCGCGGCCACCATCCGCGAGGTCACCGTCGCAGACGTGCAGCAGGCGTGTGACGTCTTCTCCGGCGTCTGGGAGAAGACCGGCGGCGTCGACGGCCGGGTCTCCCTGGAGGTCGACCCGACCCTGGCCCGGGACACCGAGGCCACCGTCGCGCAGGCGCTGGACCTGTGGAAGGCCGTCGACCGGCCGAACCTGCTGGTGAAGATCCCGGCCACCGAGGCGGGCCTGCCCGCGATCACCCGGGCGCTCGCCGAGGGCGTGTCGGTGAACGTCACGCTGATCTTCTCCGTCGAGCGCTACGAGGCCGTCATGGCCGCGTACCTCGACGGCGTCGAGCAGGCCGCGGCGAACGGCGTCGCGGTCTCCTCGCTCACCTCGGTCGCGTCGTTCTTCGTGTCCCGCGTGGACTCCGAGATCGACGCGCGGCTGGACGCCATCGGCACCGACGAGGCGAAGGCGCTCAAGGGCAAGGCGGGCGTCGCGAACTCCCGGCTGGCCTACGACGCGTTCCAGAAGGTCTTCTCCTCCGACCGCTGGAAGGCCCTCGAGGCGCAGGGCGCCAAGCCGCAGCGGCCGCTGTGGGCCTCGACCGGGGTCAAGAACCCGGACTACCCGGACACCCTCTACGTCACCGAGCTGGTCGTCGCGGACACCGTGAACACCATGCCGGAGAAGACCATGGCCGCATTCGCGGACCACGGCGTCGTCGAGGGCGACAAGGTCACCGGCACCGGGCCCGCCGCGCAGGAGGTGTTCGACTCGCTGGAGCGGGTAGGCATCGACCTGACCGACGTGTTCCTGGTGCTGGAGAACGAGGGCGTCGAGAAGTTCGAGAAGTCCTGGTCGGAGCTGCAGGAGTCCGTCCAGGGGCAGCTCGACGCCGCAGGCAAGTGACAGCCGACTAGTCGGAGGCGACCCGCACGTGACGTCTCGACCCGCCGTCGGGCTCCCGGTCGTGGAGCTCGGCGGCGGTTTCCCGTCCACCCCGTCGAGCTCCGGGACGGGCGTCGCCGCCGAGGGGCGGCGGGTGGCGGCCCAGCTGGCCGCCGACACCGTCGCGTCCCGGATCACGGACGCCGACCCGTCGTTCCTGCGACCCGAGCAGGGCCGGGCGGCCGCGGACGCGCTCGGCTGGGCCGCCCTCCCGTGGGCCTCCCGGCCGTTGATCGGGCAGATCGACGCGCTGCGCGAGGCCTTCCGGGTCGACGGCGCCGCCCGGGTGCTGCTCGTCGGCGACAGCCGGTGGACGCTCGGCGCCGAGGTCCTCGCCCGCGCCGGCGTCCGTACCGACGCTCGGTCGATGGTCGACTCCGCAAGCTCCGTGTCCGTGGATCTCCTCACGGTCCTGGACACCCCCGATCCGGGCGTGGTCTCGCACGCCCTGGCCGGGGACCTGACCGGCACGGTGGTGGTGATCACCGACCCGGAGGGCGGGACGGCGTGGATCGCCGCCGTCCAGGAGCTGCTCACGGACGCGATCGCCGACGAGGTCGGCCCGCGCGCCGCCGCCGAACGGACCGTGGTGCTGACCGAGGCCGGGTCCCCGCTCGACGAGCGCGCCCGGGCCGCGGGCTCGGTCGTGATCACCACCGAGCGGGACGTGCCTGCCGTCTTCTCCGTGCTCGGGGCGCCGGGACTGGTGCCCGCGGGGCTCGCGGGCGCACCCGTCGGCGGGATCCTCGACGACGCTCGCGCCGCCGTGGAGCTGCTGACCGGGGACGACCCGGCGAACCCCGCCCTGCTGCTCGCGGGCGTGCTGGTGGCGTCCGCGAACGACGCGGTCCGGCTGGACGGGCGGCTCGCGCCGCCCGCGCTGACCGAGTGGGTGGCGATGCTCGTCGCCGCGGCGGGGGCGATGCCCGTGCTGCTCGACGGCGAGAACGGGGAGGCGGGCGAGGACGGTGTCCCATCCGGGCCGATCCTCGCCCCGGCGACCGCCAAGGACCCCACGGCCGCCCCGGACGACCTGTCCGAGCTGCTGGGCCCGGCACCGCGCCGGATGCCGGACGATCCCGCCACCCTCGAGCCCGAGCCGGACGAGCCCGCCTCCGGCGGGTCTGACGAGGTGATCTCCACCGGCGGGCCGCTCGGCGCCGAGCTGCTGCTCTGGCAGTACGCGGCCGCGGCCGCCGCCCGGCTGCTCGGCGGCGACCCGTTCGCCGAGGTCACCGAGGTCGCCGGGTCCGCCGAGATCCCCGAGGCCCTCCCCGAACGCGCGTCGGACGGCGTGGTGACGGTTCACGCAGGCCCGTGGCTGACCGGCGCCCCGTCCACCGGGGACGCGCTGCAGGCGCTCGTCGACGCCGTGCCGGAGGGCGGGCACCTCGCCCTGTCCGTGTGGCTGGACCCGGCGGACGACGCGTCGATGGCCGTGCTCCGCGGTGAGCTGGCCCGCCGCACCGGCGTGCCCGTGACGTTCGGGTGGGGGCCGCGCCACCGCGACGTCCTCGCCCCGTTCGCGCGCGCCGATCCCCGACCGGGTGCCGTCTGCGTGCTGACGGGCGACCCCCCGGATGATCTCGTCCCCGACCCGGGGCCCGAGACCTCTAGGCTGGCGCTGACCGAGGCGAGCGGCGCCGCTGCCGCGGTCGCCGCGCGGGATGTGCCCGTGCTGCGGCTGCACCTCGCCGACCGGGTCGCCGGGCTCGTCCTGCTCGCTCGCGCGGTCCAGGACCTGCGGAGACCGTGACAACAGTGGAAGGCTTGCTGCCATGACCAGCGGTACGAAGGGCATCCCGGCCCACACGGCGGCCTGGGTGAACCCGCTGCGCGACCCCCGGGACAAGCGGCTGCCGCGGATCGCGGGCCCGTGCGGTCTGGTGATCTTCGGTGTGACCGGGGACCTGTCGCGCAAGAAGCTGATGCCCGCCATCTACGACCTCGCCAACCGCGGGCTGCTCCCGCCGGGCTTCGCGCTGACCGGCTTCGCCCGCCGGGACTGGTCGAACGACGACTTCGGGCAGATCGTCCTCGACGCGGTGAAGGCGCACGCGCGCACGCCGTTCCGGCAGGAGGTCTGGGACCGGCTGGCCGAGGGCTTCCGGTTCGTCGAGGGCACCTTCGACGACGACGACGCGTTCGACCGGCTCGAGCAGACCGTCCACGACCTCGACCGGGTCCGCGGCACGAACGGCAACCACGCGTTCTACCTGTCGATCCCGCCGTCGGCGTTCCCGGTGGTGTGCAAGCAGCTCGCCCGCTCCGGGCTGTCCGCGCAGAACGCGGACCAGTGGCGCCGGGTGGTGATCGAGAAGCCCTTCGGGCACGACCTCGCGTCGGCGCGGGAGCTCAACGCGATCGTCAACGACGTCTTCCCCGAGGACTCGGTCTTCCGGATCGACCACTACCTCGGCAAGGAGACGGTGCAGAACGTCCTCGCGCTGCGCTTCGCCAACCAGCTCTACGAGCCCATCTGGAACAGCAACTACGTCGACCACGTGCAGATCACCATGGCCGAGGACATCGGCCTCGGCGGGCGCGCGGGGTACTACGACGGCATCGGCGCGGCCCGGGACGTCATCCAGAACCACCTGCTGCAGCTGCTCGCCTTCACGGCGATGGAGGAGCCGACGTCCTTCTCCTCCGACGAGCTGCGCACCGAGAAGATCAAGGTCCTGAACGCGACCAAGCTCGTCGGCCCGCTGGACGAGACCACCGCACGCGGGCAGTACACCGGCGGCTGGCAGGGCGGCGAGCTGGTCCGCGGCCTCAAGGAGGAGGAGGGCTACGACCCGAACTCCACCACCGAGACGTACGCGGCGATCACCCTCGAGGTCGAGAACCGCCGATGGGCCGGGGTGCCCTTCTACCTGCGCACGGGCAAGCGGCTGGGGCGGCGGGTCACCGAGATCGCGGTGATCTTCAAGCGGGCGCCGCACCTGCCCTTCGACTCCACGATGACCGAGGAGCTGGGGCAGAACGCGCTAGTCATCCGCGTGCAGCCGGACGAGGGCATCACCATGCGCTTCGGGTCCAAGGTGCCGGGCAGCCAGATGGAGGTCCGGGACGTCACGATGGACTTCGGCTACGGCACGGCGTTCACCGAGGCCTCGCCCGAGGCGTACGAGCGGCTGATCCTGGACGTGCTGCTCGGCGAGCCGTCGCTGTTCCCGGTGAACGAGGAGGTCGAGCGGTCCTGGGAGATCCTCGACCCGGTGATCGAGCACTGGCACTCGCTCCCGGAGGGCCCGCCCGGGTACCCCGCGGGATCGTGGGGGCCCGAACAGGCCAACGAGATGCTGGCCCGGACCGGACGCACGTGGCGTCGGCCGTGAGCGCGAGCAGGAGCACAGGATGATCGTCGATCTCCCGTCGAGCAACACCTCGGCGGTCAACAAGAAGCTCGTCGAGCTGCGCGAGTCCGGTGGCGTGCAGGCGCAGGGCCGGGTGCTCACGCTGGTGATCGTCACCGACGACGGTGCGGGCATCGAGAGCGCGATCGAGGCGGCCAACACCGCGAGCCACGAGCACCCCTGCCGGGTGATCGTGCTGGCCCGCGGGGCGCGCCGGGCGGCCGCGCGGCTGGACGCCCAGATCCGCGTGGGGGGTGACGCGGGCGCGAGCGAGGTGATCGTGCTGCGCGGCTACGGCCCCCTCGCGGGCGGCGAGGCGGGTGCGGGCATGGTCATGCCGCTCCTGCTGCCGGACGCCCCGGTCGTCGCCTGGTGGCCCGCCGAGGCGCCCGCGGTGCCCGCCGAGGACCCGATCGGCGTGCTGGCCCAGCGCCGCATCACCGACGCGCTGTCGGCGAAGGACCCGATCAAGGCCTTCGAGCAGCGCCGCGCCACGCACGTGGCGGGCGACACCGACCTCACCTGGACCCGGCTGACCCAGTGGCGGGCCCTGCTCGCCGCGGCGCTCGACTTCCCGCCGCACGAGGAGGTCACGTCCGCGCTCGTCGTCGGGGAGAAGGTGTCCCCCTCGACCGACCTGCTGGCGGGCTGGCTGGCCACCCGGCTCGGGGTCAAGGTCAAGCGCTCCCCCGCCGCCGGCGGCCAGGGCATGACGCTCGTGCAGCTGACCCGCGCCTCGGGCAAGGTCGAGCTGTCGCGTCCGGACGGGAAGACGGCCACGCTGTCGCAGCCCGGCCAGCCGGACCGGATGATCGCCCTCGCGCGCCGCGGCGTGCCGGACTGCATCGCCGAGGAGCTGCGCAGGCTGGACCCGGACGAGACGTACGGCGAGGCGCTCGCGGGCGTCGAGGCCGTGTCCCGCGGCCGGTCGGCGGTCAAGGTCTGATGGCCGAGATCGTCATCCACTCCGACTCGGACGTCCTGGCCGCGGCGTGCGCGGCCCGGCTCGTCACGAAGCTGGTCGACCTGCAGGCGGGGGGTGGGATCCCGCGGGTCGTGCTGACCGGCGGCGGCGTCGGCATCGCGATGCTGGAGCAGATCCGCGACTCCCCCGCCCGCGCGGCGGTGGACTGGTCGCGGATCGAGTTCTACTGGGGGGACGAGCGTTTCCTCCCCGCCGGGCACCCGGAGCGCAACGAGACCCAGGCCCGCGAGGCGCTGCTCGACCACGTCGACGTCGACCCGTCGCTGGTGTTCCCGATGGGTGCGGACGTGGGCCACGGGCCGTCGGGGGCCGACGAGGCCGCCGCGGAGTACGCGGACCTGTTGGCGCGCAAGGCCCGCCCGGAGGACCACGGCGAGGTCCCCGCGTTCGACGTGCTGATGCTCGGCATGGGCGGGGAGGGGCACTGCGCCTCGATCTTCCCCGAGTCCCCGGCCGTCTACGAGACCGAGCGGACGGTCGTGCCGGTCTACAACTGCCCCAAGCCGCCGCCCACCCGCGTCTCGCTGACGCTGCCCGCGATCCGCACGGCCCAGGAGGTCTGGATCATCACGGGCGGGTCGGCGAAGGCCGCGGCCGTCTCGCTCGCGCTGGGCGGCGCGGGTGAGGTCGCGATCCCGGTGGCCGGGGCGCGGGGGCGGCTGCACACGCGGTGGCTGCTGGATCGGGAGGCGGCGTCGAAACTGCCGTCCGACCTGCACCGGGGCTGATGCTGCTCGTCGTCGACGGGGCCAACGTCGTCGGCTCCCGTCCGGACGGGTGGTGGCGGGACCGCGCGGGCGCGGCGGAGCGGCTCGCCACACAGCTCGCCGCGGCCCGGCGGTCGGGCGCGCTCGCGGCCCTGGGCGACCGGGTGGTCCTGGTGTTGGAGGGCGCGGCCCGCAGCGCGGCCGTGCCCGAGGACCTCGAGGTCCTGCTCGCCCCGCGGGACGGGGACTCGACGATGGTGGAGCTGGTCCACGCGTCCCCCGACGAGGTCACGGTGGTGACCGCGGACCGCGAGCTCATCCGCCTGGTGACCGCCCTCGGCGCCCGCACCGTCTCCCCCCGCACCCTCCTCCGCATTATGGAACCATAACGGGCTTTTCGAGGCCGGATTAGCGCATTGTGGAACCATAATGGGCTTTTCGGGGCCGGGAACGCGCGTTATGGCTCCATAGTGCGGGTCAGCGACGGCGGCTCGTGGCGGCCGCGGCAGCGCTCGCCCGCACCGCACTCGACACCACCGACCGCCTCGGGAGCGGGCTGGAGTACACGACACTCGTCGTGACCCCGCCCAGCCCCGCGATCCGGCCCGTCACCTCCTCGAGGTGGCGCATCGACCGCGCCCGCACCGTGATCACGAAGCAGTCCTCGCCCGTGACGTGGTGGGCCTCGACGATCTCCGGTGTGGTGCCGAGGAGGTCCCGGAACGGCAGGTGGTTGCCGCTCGGGTAGCGCAGCCGGACGAGCGCCATGATCGGGAGCCCGAGCTTCTCGGCGTCGACCTCGCAGCCGTACCCGGTGATCACGCCCGAGTCCTCCAGCCTGCGCACCCGCTCGGTGACCGCACTCGGCGAGAGCCCGACCAGCCTGCCGAGATCGGCGTAGCTGGCGCGACCGTCCCGCTGCAGGGCTTCCAGCAGGCGCCAGTCCGTATCGTCCAGGGATTCCATAGGCACAGCGGGAGAATAGCCGTGGATTCCACCGCCGCCGATGAGTACCGGGCGCGCGGCCGGTCCTCCCCCGCATGAAGAGCATCCAGAACTGCCTCTGGTTCGACGGACAGGCCCGGGAGGCCGCCGAGTTCTACTGCTCGGTGTTCCCGAACTCGCGGATCACCCGCGTCCAGTACTACCCCGAGGGCGCGCCGGGCCCGGCGGGCGAGGTCATGTACGTGGAGTTCACCCTCGACGGGCGGGAGTTCGCCGGGCTCAACGGCGGTCCGCAGTTCCCGCACAGCGAGGCGGTCTCCTTCGTGGTCCCGGTCGAGTCGGACGAGGAGAACGACCGCTACTACGCCGCGCTCGTGGCGGGCGGGTCCGAGCGGCCCTGCGGCTGGCTCAAGGACCGGTTCGGCGTGTCGTGGCAGGTCGTGCCCGTGGAGGCCGACGAGTGGATGCGCGACCCCGATCCCGAGAAGGCGAACCGCGTCTTCGCCGCGATGCTCCAGATGCACGGCAAGCTGGACATCGAGACGCTCCGGAAGGCTTATCTAGGCTGAGCCCATGAACTCCGGCCCCGTGCGCATCGGCACTCCGCTCAGTCCCTCCGCCACCCGCGTCATGCTGCTCGGGGCGGGTGAGCTGGGCAAGGAGGTCGTGATCGCCTTCCAACGGCTCGGTGTCGAGGTCGTCGCCGTCGACCGCTACCCGGACGCCCCCGGCCACCAGGTCGCGCACCGCGCCCACGCCATCGACATGACGGACCCGGTGGCGCTGCGGGCGGTCATCGAGCAGGAGCAGCCGCAGTACGTCATCCCGGAGATCGAGGCCATCGCGACCGCCGCCCTCCTGCAGGTCGAGCAGGAGGGCCTCGCGACGGTCATCCCGACCGCCCGGGCCACCCGGCTGACCATGGACCGCGAGGGCATCCGCCGGCTCGCCGCCGAGGAGCTCGGCCTGCCCACCTCGCCGTACGAGTTCGCCGACACGCTCGACGAGGTCCGCGCGGCCGTCGACCGCCTCGGTCTGCCGTGCGTGCTCAAGCCCGTCATGTCGTCGTCCGGCAAGGGGCAGTCGACGATCCGGACCCCGGAGGACGTCGAGGCGGCCTGGGACTACGCGAGGGCAGGCGGCCGGGTGGCGGGCACCCGGGTGATCGTCGAGGGGTTCGTGGACTTCGACTACGAGATCACCCAGCTGACGGTGCGGGCCGCCGGTCTGGACGGCACCGTGGGGACGTTCTTCTGCGCACCCGTCGGCCACATCCAGCAGGCGGGCGACTACGTCGAGTCCTGGCAGCCCCAGCCGATGTCGGACGCGGCCGCCGCGGCCGCGCGGGACGTCGCGGGTCGGATCACCGAGGCCCTCGGCGGCCGCGGCATCTTCGGCGTGGAGCTGTTCGTCCGCGGCGACGAGGTGCTGTTCTCCGAGGTCAGCCCGCGCCCGCACGACACCGGCCTGGTCACCCTCGCCACCCAGCGGCTGTCGGAGTTCGAGCTGCACGCCCGCGCGATCCTCGGCCTCCCGGTGGACGTCTCGCTCCGCTCCCCCGGCGCCTCCGCCGTGATCTACGGCGGGGTGGACGCCAAGGCGGTCGCGTTCGACGGCGTCGCGCAGGCCCTGTCCGTGCCGGGCACGGACATCCGGCTGTTCGGCAAGCCGGAGAGCTTCACCACGCGCCGGATGGGTGTGGTCGTCGCCGCCGCCGAGGACACCGACACCGCGCGGGCGAACGCGAAGGCCGCCGCGGCGAAGGTCCGCGTGATCAGCGAGTAGCAGTGGATTCCACGGTGCATCGTGAGTGTCACCGTGGAATCCGTCTGTTCCTCGCGGTTCGGTGTTCGTAGCGTGCGGCACATGACGACGACCGCACCCCTCGCCGTGCCGCCTGCACCCCCCGCCGAGGCGGCGGCCTACTTCGCCGCCCGCCTCGCCTTCCACACCGACGTGGCGGACGTGCACGCGGCCCTCGCGACCGGCGCCCCCGGCTTCGTCCTGGTGGACACCCGCAGCCGGGCGGCGTGGGACCAGGGCCACGTGCCGGGCGCGGTGCACCTGCCGACGGCGGAGCTCCCGGGCGGGCTGGACCCGTCGGTTCCCGTGGTCGTCCACTGCTGGGGCCCGGGCTGCGACGGCGCCACCCGCGCCGCCCTGGCCCTGGCCCGCGCAGGCGTCCGGGTCAAGGAGATGCTCGGCGGATTCGAGTACTGGGCCCGGGAGGGCCTGCCGGTCGAGAGCGCGGCAGGCCTCCGCCTGCCGGACCCCGACCCCCTCACGGTCCCCTGCGGCTGCTGATCACCCCTGCTCGTCGGGGAGACGACCGTGGGTGAAGTCGTCGTAGGCGGACAGGTCGAGGAACCCGTGGCCGCTGTAGTTGAAGAGGATCACCTTCTCCTCGCCGGTCTCCTTGGCGGCCAGCGCCTCGTCGATCGCGGCGCGGATGCCGTGCGCGCACTCCGGCGCCGGGATCTTGCCCTCGACCTTCGCGAACTGCACCGCAGCCTCGAAGACCTTGCCCTGCGGGTAGGCCACCGCCTCCATCCGACCCGCCTTGACCAGCGCCGACACCAGCGGCGAGTCACCGTGGTAGCGCAGCCCGCCCGCGTGGATCGACGGCGGGACGAAGTCGTGGCCCAGGGTGTACATCGGCATCAGCGGGGTCAGCCCCGCGACGTCTCCGAAGTCGTAGTCGAACGTGCCCCGGGTCAGGGTCGGGCAGGAGGTCGGCTCGACGGCGAGCAGGCGCACGCCCGCGTCCGGCACGAACGGGAACGTGATCCCGCCGAGGTTGGACCCGCCGCCACACGGGGCGATGACGACGTCCGGCAGGCGCTCACCCGCGAGCTCGAGCTGCTCGCGCGCCTCCAGACCGATCACCGTCTGGTGCAACAGCACGTGGTTGAGCACCGACCCCAGCGCGTAGTGGGTGTCCGCGCGGCCCACGCAGTCCCGGACGGCGTCGGAGATCGCGGCGCCGAGCGAACCGGGGTGCCCGGGCTCGTCGACCGGTGAGGGCACCACCCGACCGCCCCAGGTCTCCATCGCGATCCGCCGGTAGGGCTTCTGCTCGTACGAGGCCCGCACCATGTAGACCTGCAGCTCCAGGTCGTACTGCGCGGCGGCGAAGGACAGGGCGGTCCCCCACTGGCCCGCGCCGGTCTCGGTGGTCAGCCGCGTGATCCCCTCGCGGGCGTTGTAGAAGGCCTGGGGCACGGCGGTGTTGGTCTTGTGGCTGCCCGACGGCGAGACGGACTCGTCCTTGAAGTAGATCCGCGCGGGCGTCCCGAGCGCCCTCTCCAGCCGTTCGGCCCTGACCAGGGGGGTGGGTCGCCACAGCCGCAGGATGTCGAGGACCTCGCCCGGGACGTCCACCCACGGGGCGGTCGACACCTCCTGGCCGATGAGCTCCATCGGGAACAGCGGGCTGAGGTCGTCGGGCCCGACCGGCTCGCGCGTGGCCGGGTGCAGGGGCGGGGCCAGGGGTTCGGGCAGGTGCGGCGCGACGTTGAACCAGGCGGTCGGGATCGACGTCGGGGGGAGACTCCAGCGGCTCATCCCGCGAACCTAACCGGAGGTGCGTACGCACCTCCAGAGGCACCGACTCGCCGCCACGGCGTCGACCACCGGCGCGTCGGAGCGCGACCGTCCACATCGGCACGCGGCACCGTCGCCCGCGGGCCCCTACCGGGGAGTGATCCATGACGACCGTCGACGCGCGCCACCACCGGCCTCGCCCGCGTGGCGGAGGACATCCGGGGCGGTTGACCCACCCCGGCCCGGGTCAGAGCTCGCGGTTCGCGCGGAGCCGGGCCAGCGCCTCGTCGAGGATGGCGGCGCCGTCCTCGTCGCTGCGGCGCTCCTTCACGTAGGCGAGGTGCGTCTTGTAGGGCTCGGTGCGCGGCGCGGCGGGCGGGGCCTGCTGCTCGCGGCCCGCCGGGAGCCCGCAGCGCGGGCAGTCCCAGAACTCCGGGATCTCGGCCTCGGCCGCGAAGGACGGACGGGTCTCGTGGCCGTTCGCGCACCAGTACGGGATGCGTTCGCGCGGCGCGGTCTCGCCCCGCTCCGACTCGCCCATCGGGCCCGCCCCGACCCGGGTTCCGCGGATCGCGTTGCCGCCGGACATCGCCATGGTGTCTCCTCGTTCGAGATCCGTGAGGGGTGCAGTCGCGCCGACTGCTAGGCCCCGACCTTCACCAGCAGGCCGGTTCCGATGATCGACACGACCCAGATCGCCGCGGTGAACAGCGTGAGCCGGTCCAGGTTCTTCTCCGCGACCGAAGAACCGGAGAGGCTGGACTGCACGCCACCGCCGAACAGGCTCGACAGGCCGCCGCCGCGACCGCGGTGCAGCAGGATCAGCAGCACCAGCAGCACGCTGGAGACGATCAGCACGATCTGAAGTGCGAGGACCATTCCACCCTCTCAAACCCACGGACGGTAGGAACGTCAAGCCTACCCGCGCCCGCGGCCGTCGTATCCGGAGGGTCGAATCCGCAGCACGCCCCGTTACCCGTCCGGTCGACGGTCGAGCCCGCCTCCCGGTTCCGAGACGGCGAACGGCGCGCTCGCTCACCAGGTGTGAGCCAACGCGCCGTTCGCCGACACGAGCGCCGGAGCCCGAGGACTACGGCAGCGGGCCGCCCGCCGCGATCGCGCTGAGCTGCGCGAACTCGTCCCCGTCGAGGCTCGCCCCGCCGACCAGCGCGCCGTCGACGTCCGCCTCGGCGACGATCTCGCCGACGTTCTTCGCCTTGACCGAGCCGCCGTAGAGGATCCGGATGCCGTCCGCCGTGGCGGAGCCGTACAGCTCGCGCACCTGCTCGCGCAGGGCGTGACAGACCTCCTGGGCGTCCGCCGGGGAGGCGACCTTCCCGGTACCGATCGCCCAGATCGGCTCGTAGGCCACGACGACCTCGGCGATCTGCTCGGGCGTGACCTTCTCCAGCGCCGCCACCAGCTGCGCGGTGGTGTGGCTGACCTGGGCGCCGGACTCCCGGACGTCCAGGCCCTCGCCGACGCACAGGATGGGCTTGAGCCCGTGCCGGAGCGCGGCGTGCACCTTGCTGTTGACGACCTGGTCGTCCTCGCCGTGGATCTCCCGGCGCTCCGAGTGCCCGACCACCACGTAGGTGCAGCCGAGCTTCGCCAGCATGGCGCCGGAGATGTCCCCGGTGTAGGCGCCGGAGTCGTACGGCGACAGGTCCTGCGCGCCGTGGACGAGCTTGAGCTTGTCCCCGTCGATCAGGGTCTGCACGCTGCGGATGTCCGTGAAGGGCGGGATCACCGCGACGTCCACGTGGTCGTAGTACTTCAGCGGCAACGCGAAGGCGATCTTCTGCACCAGCCCGATGGCCTCGAGGTGGTTCAGGTTCATCTTCCAGTTGCCCGCGATCAGGGGCCTACGACTCATCGAGCACCGCCACTCCGGGCAGGGTCTTGCCCTCCAGGTACTCCAGGGAGGCACCACCGCCGGTCGAGATGTGCGAGAACCCGTCCTCGGGCAGGCCCAGGGCCCGCACCGCGGCGGCCGAGTCCCCGCCGCCGACCACGGAGAACGCGTCCCCGTCGACGATCGCCTGGGCCACGCCCCGGGTCCCGGCGGCGAACGGCGCCAGCTCGAACACGCCCATCGGCCCGTTCCAGAACACCGTCTTCGCGCCCGCGAGCACCGCGGCGAACTCGGCGACCGACTCCGGGCCGATGTCCAGGCCCATCCAGCCGTCCTCGATCCCGTCGACCGGGACGGTCTTGGTGTTCGCGTCCGCCGCGAAGGCGTCCGCCACCACGACGTCCGTCGGCAGCACGATCTTCCCGGACTCCAGGAGCGTGCGGGACGTGTCGATCTGGTCCTTCTCGAGCAGCGACGACCCGACGCCGTAGCCCTGCGCGGCGAGGAAGGTGAAGCACATCCCGCCGCCGACGAGCAGCGAGTCGACCTTGGGCAGCAGCGCCTCGATCACGGCGAGCTTGTCCGAGACCTTCGACCCGCCCAGGACGACCGCGTACGGCCGCTCCGGCGACTCGGTCAGCGTCCGCAGCACCTCGACCTCGGACAGGACGAGCCCGCCCGCGTAGGCCGGGAGCTCCTGCGCCACGTCGTAGACCGAGGCCTGCTTGCGGTGGACCACGCCGAAGCCGTCCGACACGAACGCCTCCGCGCCGGTGAGCGCGATCAGCTCACGGGCGAACTCGGCGCGCTCGTCGTCGTTCTTCGAGGTCTCGCGGGGGTCGAACCGGATGTTCTCCAGCAGCACGACGTCTCCGTCGTGCAGGTTCGGCAGCGGCCCCTCCAGCGGCACCAGCTTCACCGGCGCGCCGAGCAGCTCACCGAGCCGCGCCGCCACCGGACCCAGCGAGAACTGCGTGTCCGACGGCGACTTCGGCCTGCCGAGGTGCGCGGTGACGACGACCTTCGCCATCGCCCCGGACAGCTCGGAGATCGTGGGCACGGACGCGCGGATGCGCCCGTCGTCCGTGATGGTCTCGCCGTCCAGGGGGACGTTGAGGTCCGAGCGCACCAGCACGGTCTGCCCGGCGACCCCCTCGTCGACGAGGTCGGAGAGTGTCTTCACAGCTTGGACGCCACCAGCGCCGTGATGTCGGCGAGCCGGTTCGAGTAGCCCCACTCGTTGTCGTACCAGCCGACGACCTTGACCTGGTTGCCGATGACCTTGGTCAGGCCCGCGTCGAAGATCGTCGAGTGCGGGTCGGTGACGATGTCGCTCGACACGATCGGGTCCTCGGTGTACTTGAGGATGCCCTTCAGCGGACCCTCGGCGGCCGCCTTGAACGCCGCGTTGACCTCCTCCGCCGTGGCCTCCTTGCGCACCTCGACCGTGAGGTCGGTGGCCGAGCCCGTGGGGATCGGCACGCGCAGGGCGTAGCCGTCCAGCTTGCCCTTGAGGTGCGGCAGGACCAGCGAGATCGCCTTCGCGGCACCGGTCGACGTCGGCACGATGTTGATCGCGGCGGCGCGCGCCCGGCGCAGGTCCTTGTGCGGGCCGTCCTGCAGGTTCTGGTCCTGCGTGTAGGCGTGGATCGTGGTCATCAGACCCTTCTCGATCCCCAGCAGGTCGTCCAGCACCTTCGCCAGCGGCGCGAGGCAGTTGGTGGTGCAGGAGGCGTTCGAGACGATGTTCTGCGACCCGTCGTAGGCCGAGTCGTTCACGCCCTTGACCACGGTGAGGTCCTCACCGGTGGCCGGCGCCGAGATGACGACCTTCTTCGCGCCCGCGTCGATGTGCTTCTGGGCGCCCTCGCGCTTGGTGAAGATGCCGGTGGACTCGACCACGACGTCCACGCCGAGGTCCTTCCACGGCAGCTCCGCCGGGTCCCGGTAGGCCAGCGCCTTGAGCGGCTTGCCGTCGACCAGGATCTCGTCGTCGCCCTTGAGCTCCACCGAGTACGGCAGGCGGCCCAGGATCGAGTCGTACTTGAGCAGGTGCGCGAGGGTCGCGTTGTCGGTGAGGTCGTTGACCGCGACGATCTCGATGTCGGTGGTGCCGGCGGCGCGCTGGGCGTCCACCGCCCGCCAGAAGTTGCGGCCGATGCGGCCGAAGCCGTTGACGCCTACCCGGACGGTCACGCGTACCTCCACTGGTCGTTGCTTTCGGACGGCCCAACCCTATAGGTCCTGGCAGGTCACTGCGTATGACCTGCGCTTCACGCCTCTTCCAGCATCTCCGGGGTGACGGCCGACTCGGTGTCCGGGATGCCCAGATCGGCGGCCCGCTTGTCCGCCATGTGCAGCAGCCTGCGGATCCGGCCCGCCACGGCGTCCTTCGTCATGGGCGGGTCGGCGAGCTGGCCGAGCTCCTCGAGCGAGGCCTGGGTGTGCTCGGCGCGCAGCCTGCCCGCGGCGAGGAGGTGGTCGGGCACGTCGTCCGCGAGGATCTCCAGGGCCCGCTGGACCCGGGCGGCCGCGGCCACCGCGGCGCGGGCCGAGCGGCGCAGGTTGGCGTCGTCGAAGTTCGCGAGCCGGTTGGCCGTGGCCCGGACCTCGCGGCGCATCCGCCGCTCCTCCCAGGCCAGCACGCACTCGTGGGCGCCCATCCGGGTCAGCAGCACGCCGATGGCGTCCCCGTCCCGGACGACGACGCGGTCCGCCCCCCGGACCTCGCGCGCCTTCGCCGTGACCCCGAGCCGCCGCGCCGAGCCGACGAGCGCCAGCGCGGCCTCCGGGCCCGGGCAGGTCACCTCCAGCGCGGAGCTGCGGCCGGGCTCGGTCAGCGAGCCGTGCGCGAGGAAGGCGCCCCGCCAGGCGGCCTCGGCGTCCTCCAGGTCCCCGGACACGACGGCGGGCGGCAGCCCGCGCACCGGACGTC
Source organism: Pseudonocardia sp. WMMC193 (assembly GCF_021728735.1). NCBI lineage: Bacteria > Bacillati > Actinomycetota > Actinomycetes > Pseudonocardiales > Pseudonocardiaceae > Pseudonocardia > Pseudonocardia sp. WMMC193. Next base: position 1,782,272 of record NZ_JAKKDO010000003.1, read on the forward strand.
CGCGCTGGTCCAGCAGGCCGGTCTGCCGGGCCAGGCCCTCGCCGTCCCGCACCACGCGCAGCACGTAGCGGTTCCCCCGGCGCAGCCCGCCCGCGGTGATCACGTGCGCCTCGACCTGGTGCCCGTAGAGGTCGTGGATGTCCTTGCGCAGCCGCCGCGCGACCGAGCCGGTGTCCACCTCCGCCTCGATCACGACCCGCCCGCCGACGATGTGCAGGCCGCCCGCGAAGCGCAGCAGGGACGCGACCTCCGCCTTCCGGCAGGACGGCTTGTTCACGGTGAGCCTCGACAGCTCGTCCTTCACCGCCGCGGTCATCGCCATGCCTGCGCCTCCCCCTCGTTCTCCACCTGCACGAACACCTCGCGCAGCGCCACCGCCAGCGCCGCGGGCTCGTGCCTGGGCACGAGCGGGTCCGCCGCCGCGACCGGTGCGAGGTGCACCCGGCCGCCCTCCTCCATCATCGCCCGTGCCGCCTGGCGCAGCCGACGGGGTACCGCTACCGCCGCCCCGTCCGCCACCACGGCGTGCAGACGGAGGTCGGGGGCATGGGCCGCCAGCACGGCCAGGTGCTGCTCGGGACTGAAGTCCGGGGTCTCCCCCGGCTCCGGGGCGAGGTTCAGCACGACGACCCGCCGCGCCGCCGTCTCCACCAGCGCGGCGTGCAGGGCCGGGACCAGCAGGTGCGGGAGCACCGAGGTGAACCACGAGCCCGGCCCGAGCACCACGACGTCCGCCGACCGGATGGCCTCGACCGCCTGGTCGCAGGCCGGGGGCTGCGCCGGGTGGAGCCACACCCGTTCCACCCGGCCCGGGGTCGACGCCACGGCGACCTGGCCGCGGATCCGGTGCAGGCCCCCCGGCTCGCCGAGCCCGCTCACCTCCGCCTCGATGTCCAGCGGCACGGTGCTCATCGGCAGCACCCGGCCGCGGACGCCGAGCAGGCCGCTCATCGCGTCCAGCGCGGCCACCGGGTCGCCGGTGGTCTCCATCAGGCCGGCCAGCATCAGGTTGCCGACGGCGTGACCCGCCAACGCCCCCGTGCCCCCGAAGCGGTGCTGCACGAGCGCCGCCCAGCGGTCGGAGTCGGCGAGGGCGGCCAGCGCCATCCGCAGGTCCCCGGGCGGCAGCAGGCCGCCCAGCTCGCGTCGGATCCGCCCGGACGAGCCGCCGTCGTCCGCCACCGTGACGACGGCCGTGACGTCGGTGACCTCCGGCAGCCGCCGCAACGCCGCCAGCGTGGCGGCCAGCCCGTGGCCGCCGCCGAGCGCGACGGCTCTCATTCGCGGCCCAGGTCGCGGTGCGTCACCGACACCGCCACCCCCTCGGCACCGGCCAGCCGCCGCGCCAGCTCCTCGGCGACGGCCACGCTGCGGTGCTTGCCGCCCGTGCACCCCACCGCGACGGTGAGATAGCGCTTGCCCTCCCGCCGGTACCCGGCGCCGACCAGCGACAACAGGCCGAGGTACTGGGTGAGGAACTCCTCGGCGCCCTCCTGGGAGAGCACGTAGTCCGACACCGCCGCGTCTCGCCCCGTCTGCTCGCGCAGCTCCGGGATCCAGTGCGGGTTGGGCAGGAACCGCATGTCGACGACGAGGTCCGCGTCGAGCGGCAGGCCGTACTTGTAGCCGAAGGACAGCAGGTTGACCCGGGTCGGCTCCGGCGCACCCGTCTCGAAGCCCTGCTCGATCCGGCTGCGCAGCTGGTGCACCGACAACGTCGAGGTGTCGACGACCAGGTCGGCGGCCTCGCGCAGCGGGCGCAGCAGCGCGCGCTCGGCGGTGATCCCGTCCGCGAGCCTGCCGTCCCCCTGCAGCGGGTGGCCGCGGCGGTTCGCCTCGAACCGGCGCACCAGCACCGCGTCCGCGGCCTCCAGGAACAGCAGCCGCGGCTTGTAGCCGCGCGCGTCCAGATCCTTGATCACGGCGGCCAGGTCGCGGGTGAAGGCCCGGCTGCGGACGTCCATGACCACCGCGATCCGGGTGACCTCACCGCTGGAGCGGGCCCCGAGGTCGACCATGGTGGCGATCAGCTCGGGCGGCAGGTTGTCCACGACGAACCAGCCGAGGTCCTCCAGGACCTTCGCCGCGGTGCTGCGCCCGGCGCCCGACAGGCCGCTGACCAGGGCGACCTCGATGCCGGCGTCACTCACCGGAACTCGCAGGCAGGGCCGCCGACGCACCCTCCGGGTGCAGCGCGGCCACCACGGCCTCGGCGGTGCGCCTGCCGAACCCGGGCAGCCCGGCGATCTCGTCGACGTCCGCGGCCTTGAGCTTCCTCATGGACCCGAAGTGCTTCAGCAGTGCCTGCCTGCGCGCGGGCCCCAGGCCCGGCACCCCGTCGAGCTCGGAGGCGACCATGCCCTTGGAACGACGCTGCCGGTGATAGGTGATGGCGAACCGGTGCGCCTCGTCCCGCGCGCGCTGCAGGAGGTACAGCGCCTCGCTGGTCCGGGACAGGATGACCGGGTCCGGGTCGGCGGGCAGCCACACCTCCTCCAGGCGCTTGGCCAGCCCGCACAACGCGACGTCGGTGATCCCCAGCTCCGCCAGCACGTCCGCCGCCGCCTCGACCTGCGGCTGCCCGCCGTCGACGACGAGCAGGTTGGGGGCGTAGGCGAACTTCTTCGGACGGCCGGTGGTCGGGTCGATCCCGGTGCGCACCTTGGCGCCGAACTCGGGCTCGGGCGCGATCTCGTCGCTCTGGGTCGGCTGGTTCTCGCTCAGGTACCGCTTGAACCGCCGCCGGACGACCTCGGCGATGGACGCGACGTCTCCCCCCTCCGCGCCGTCTCGCACCTCGAAGCGCCGGTACTCGGACTTCTTGGCCAGGCCGTCCTCGAACACGACGAGGCTGGCCACCACGTTCGTGCCCTGCACGTGGCTGACGTCGATGCACTCGATCCGCAGGGGCGCCTCGTCGAGACCCAGGGCGTCCTGCAGCTCCTGCAGGGCGGCGCTGCGGGCCGTGAGGTCGCCCGCGCGGCGCAGCTTGTGCTGGGTGAACGCCTCCTTGGCGTTCCGCTCGACGGTCTCGGCGAGCGCGCGCTTGTCCCCGCGCTGCGGGACGCGCAGGCTCACCCGGGAGCCGCGCAGCCCGGTGAGCCACTGCTGCAGGGCCTCGGCGTCCGCGGGCAGCTGCGGGACCAGGATCTCCCGCGGGATGGGGTTGTCCGGCTGGTCCGCGGCCCCCTCGGAGGAGTCGCCGTAGAACTGGGTCACGAACCGCTCGACGAGCGCGGGGGTGTCCGGCGTCTCGTCCGTCTTGTCGATCACCCAGCCGCGCTGGCCGCGGACCCGCCCGCCGCGCACGTGGAAGATCTGGACGGCGGCCTCCAGCTCGTCCTGGGCGAACGCGACGACGTCCGCGTCCGTGCCGTCCCCGAGCACCACGGCCTGGCGCTCCATGGCCCGCTTGAGCGCGCCGATGTCGTCTCGCAGGCGGGCGGCCTTCTCGAACTCCAGGTCCTCCGACGCCTGCTGCATCCGCCGCTCGAGCTCGCGGACCATGCGGTCGGTGCGGCCGGAGAGGAACTCGGCGAAGTCCTCGACGATCCCGCGGTGCTCGTCCGCGGTGACCCGCCCGACGCACGGCGCCGAGCACTTGTCGATGTACCCCAGCAGGCACGGGCGGCCGATCTGGCCGTGCCGCTTGAAGACCCCGGCGCTGCAGGTCCGGGCCGGGAACACGCGCAGCAGCAGGTCGAGGGTCTCGCGGATCGCCCAGGCGTGGGCGTACGGGCCGAAGTACCGGACGCCCTTGCGGCGCGGGCCGCGGTAGACGTGCAGCCGCGGGAACTCCTCGTTCATCGTCACCGCGAGCACCGGGTAGGTCTTGTCGTCCCGGTACCGGACGTTGAACCGCGGGTCGTACTCCTTGATCCAGTTGTACTCGAGCTGGAGCGCCTCGACCTCGGTGCCGACGACCGTCCACTGCACGTGGGCGGCGGTGGTGACCATCTGGCGGGTGCGGGGGTGCAGGCCCGCGATGTCGGCGAAGTAGGAGTTCAGCCGCTGCCGCAGGTTCTTGGCCTTGCCGACGTAGATGACCCGGCCCTGCGGGTCGGAGAAGCGGTACACGCCGGGGGCCTCGGGGATCGTCCCCGGGGCCGGGCGGTAGGTGGCGGGGTCCGGCATGGCGTCCCCCAGAGTAGAACCGGGCACCGACGGTCCGTGGCGCGGAGTGCCTGCGAGGCGGGGACGGCGAGGGTGTATCCGGGGCCGGTGGTCGCTGTGGGTGCCGGTCTCGTTACCGTGCGGATGCTGTGGAGGGAGGGCTGCGGTGGGTGGTCGTGGATGCGGGTCCGTCGGAGGCTGTCGGTGCGGTGCGGTAGACCCTCGAACACCTGATCGAAGGAGCCCCTCATGACCGCCACCTCTCCCGGCACCTCTCCCGGCACCTCTCCCGGCACCTCACCCGGCACCGAGGCCCGCACCGATCGCCTGGAGCGGGTCCGCAAGCTGTTGGCCAAGGCCGAGCGGGCGGGCACGCCGGAGGAGGCCGAGACCTACAACGCCAAGGCCGTCGAGCTCATGGCGCGGCACGGGATCGACGAGGCGCTGCTGTCCGCGAGCCTGGGCGCGGGCGACCCGCGGCGGGACGCGATCGGCGTGCTGCGGGTCGCGATGGAGGACCCGTACTCCGGCGGCAAGGCCCGGTTGCTCGGTTGGATCGCCGCGGCGCTGCGCTGCCGGTGGATCATGCACGGGGCGGTCGGGGGCAAGGTGGCGGCGGTGACCGTGTTCGGGTTCGCCTCGGACCGCGAACGGGTCGAGCTGCTCTACACCTCGCTGCTGCTGCAGGCCACGGGCCAGCTCGTCCGGCTGCGACCACCGGATCCCTGGGAGTCCGTGGCCGCCTACCGGCGGTCCTGGCTGCAGGGCTTCGCCGCGCAGGTGCACCAGCGGCTGCTGCTCGCCGAGACCGAGGCGGTGCAGACCACGCCCGGCGGGGGCGCCGAGCTGGTCCTCGCCGACCGTGGCACCCAGGTGGACCGGGCGTACGCGCAGGCCTTCCCCACCCTGGGCCGGGCCCGGCGCCCGAGCCTGTCCGGCAGCGGTTTCACCCACGGCGCCGCGGCGGGTGCCCGCGCCGACCTCGGCGGCCCGGCCGTCGACACCCACTCGCGCCCACAACTCGGCGCCTGACCCGCGAGCGGAACAGGAGCGCACCCGCGAGAGCGCTCGGGTGACGCTCGTCGGACACGGATGGCGCGAGCGACACAGGAGCGCACCCGCGCGAACGCTCCCGTGACACCCGCCGAGTGAGACCGGAGCACCCACGCGAACGCTCCCGCCACGCCCGCCGGACACGCATCACGCGAGCGACACAGGAGCGCACCCGCGCGAACGCTCCCGTGACACCCGCCGAATGGCACCGGAGCACACCCCGCGAAGCGCTCGCGAGACACCCACCCCGACACCCACCGCGAGTGGGACAGGAGCGTTCCCGCGACCACGCTCCCGTGACACCCGCCGAGTGGGACCGGAGCGCACCACGCAGAGCGCTCCCGTCACGCCCGCCGGACACGGATGGTGCGAGAGGGACGGGAGCGTTCCCGCGGCAGCGCTCCCGTCACACTCTCGCCGGACACCAAAGGCGCGAGCGTGACGGGAGCGCACCCGCGCGGACGCTCCTGTCGCGCCCGTCGAGCGGGACCGGAGCGCACCCCGCGAAGCACTCGCGTCACGCCCACCCGCTCCCCCGCGAGCGCGACAGGAGCATTGCCGCGCGAGCGCTCCCGTCGTAACGCATCACGCGAGCGACACAGGACCGCACCCGCGCGAACGCTCCCGTGACACCCGCCGAGTGAGACCGGAGCACACCCCGCAGAGCACTCGTGTCACACCCACCCGACAGCCACGGCGAGTGGGACAGGAGCGCACCCGCGACCACACTCCCGTGACACTCGACGGACACCCAAGGCGCGAGGGACACCGGAGCGTTCACGCGCGAGCGCTCGCGTCACGCTCGACGGGCGCGACAGGAACGCACCCGCGCGAGCGCTCCCGTCACGCTCGCCGGACACGGATGGTGCGAGAGGGACGGGAGCGTGCCCGCGGCAGCGCTCCCGTGACGCTCGGCGGGCGGTCAGGCTGGGAGGGCGAGGAGTCGGGCGGCCGCGTCGGGCAGGGTGGTGGCGGTGACGTGGGGCGGTGTCACGGTGCTGGGCAGTTGCTCCCCCTCGCGTAGCACCAGGGCGCCGACCAGCCCGGCCTTCTGCGCGCCGTGCACGAGGAAGGGCTGGGTGGACACGAAGGCCGTGGTGGCGGGATCGATGCGGGCGGCGGCGCAGGCCAGGTGGAACGCGTCGGGGTGCGGGGGCACGGCGGCGAGGTCGTCGGTGGCCACGGTGCCGCGCAGGAAGGAACGCAGACCGGTCGCGTCCAGGGCGCCCGCGACCGACTCCCCCGCACCGTGCGCGAGGGCCCACGCCGGCACGCGGGACCGCGCGAGCGCGACGAGGGCGGGCTCGGCGTCGGGGTGCGGGGGCAGCGTGTGCAGGCCGGCGAGGACGTGCGCGGCGGCGTCGTCGGACAGGGTCGGGCCCCCGACCGCGTGCAGCGCGTCCCGCAGGACGTCGGCGAAGGCCGAGCGGGTCCCCGTGAGCGCGAGCGCGGTGCCGTCGCGGGCGGCGCGAGCGAGCACGATGTCGAGCTCGTGCTCGGCCCGCCCGACCTCCCGGAAGCGCCGGCGCAGGGCCTCGACCCGCAGCAGCGTGCCGTGCACCTCGACGAGCACCGCCCGTGGCCGCCGGACGCGCTCCGTCTCCGGTGGGGACGCGGGCGTCCTCCCGGTGGAACGACCGCCCCGCCGGACGTGTCGGGTGTCCGTTCCGCCCAGCCCGATGCTCATCCCGCCGCCTCACCCCCGGGCGCCGTTGCCCGAGTCGGTCGATCAGCTCTCCGCACGCGCATGGTCACGCTGCGTTCGATCTCCGCGCCAGAGGAGTGTGGGGGCGGCCGACCGGGCGGGCCGGGACGCGGGCGGACTGGGAGCCCAGCGGTCAGGCCGGGTCGCCCAAAGGGGTCAGCGGTGGGCGGCGGCGTGCAGCGCCCGCACCTTCCGGATCGCGTCGACCGCGTGCTGCCGGTCCACCGCCTGGATCGCCAACACGGGCAGGTACTCGTAGTCCGGCAGGTCCAGCCGGGCCCAGGGGGCGCCGTCCGGGAACCCGACCCGCTCGACCACCGACCAGGGCAGGGTCTTCGCGAGCCCGACGTTGCGGACCTCGATGCCACGCTCGTCCGCCCGGACCCGCGGCCGCGCGAACAGCAGACACCCGGCCGCGACGAAGAGCCCGAACAGGACCATCGCCACCTGGTCGGCGAGCCGGAAGAACACGCCCGTCGCCGTGTTCCGCAGGATCACGGCGATCACCACGAAGACGACGATCGTCACCACCGCGGAGACCCAGCCCAGCCAGGACGCCAGCCGCGGCCGGATCGTCACCGCCCCCGGCCCGCGTCCGATCGGGGCCTCCACCCGCGCCGTCTCGTTCATGGTCACCCGAGCTCCCGGAGCTCGGCGAGCACGATCGCGGTGCGCAGCGCCGCCTCGGTGGCCTCGGCGCCCTTGTCCTCGGCGCTGCCGGGGGCCCCGCTGCGGTCCACGGCCTGCTCGAGGGTGTTCGTGGTGAGCACGCCGTTGCCGACCGGGGTGCTCTCGTCGAGCGAGACGCGGGTCAGGCCCGCGGTGACCGAGTCGCAGACGTACTCGAAGTGCGGGGTGCCCCCGCGCACGACCACGCCGAGGGCCACCACCGCGTCGTGCGTGCGGGCGAGCTCCTGGGCGATCACGGGGAGCTCGATGGTGCCCGGGACCCGGACCACGGTGGGTACCGCCCCGGCCTTCTCGACCGTCTCCAGCGCCCGCGCGAGCAGCTGGTCCACGATCTCCGCGTGCCAGGTCGCGGCCACCACACCCACGCGGAGCCCGGCCGCGCCCGACAGATCGCCCGCGTCCACGGGCCGTCCTTCACCGCTCACGGTCCCATCCTCCCACCCGTCCGAACCCACGGTGCACGAGCGGCCCGTTCAGGACGTCGGACGTCCCGGACGGGCCGCGGGTGCACGGAGCGGTCGGGCCTCAGCCCTGTGCGTCGGTGAGGTTGCCGGGGCCCGCGCTCTCGCCGAGACCGGGGAGGTCGTGACCCATCCGGTCCCGCTTCGTGCGCAGGTAGCGCAGGTTCTCCGGGTTCGGGCGGATCGGCATCGCGATGCGCTCGAGGATGCGCAGGCCGTAACCCTCCAGCCCGGCGCGCTTCTCCGGGTTGTTGGTGAGCAGCCGCATGGACTTCACGCCCAGGTCGGAGAGGATCTGCGCGCCGATGCCGTAGTCCCGGGCGTCGGCGGGCAGACCCATCGCGAGGTTGGCGTCGACGGTGTCCGCGCCCGCCTCCTGCAGCTGGTAGGCCTGCAGCTTGTGCAGCAGGCCGATCCCCCGGCCCTCGTGTCCGCGCATGTAGAGCACCACGCCGCGGCCCTCGTCCGCGACGGCCGCCAAGGCGGCGTTGAGCTGGGGACCGCAGTCACAGCGCATCGAGCCCATGACGTCTCCGGTGAGGCACTCGGAGTGCACCCGGACCAGGACGTCCTCGCCGGACCCCTCCGGGGTGCCGACGTCCCCCTTCACCATGGCGATGTGCTCGATGCCGTCGAGCAGGGAGTCGTAGCCGAACGCCACGAACTCGCCGTGCTCGGTGGGGATGCGGGCCTGCGCGATCCGCTGGACGTGCTTCTCGAAGCGCCGCCGGTAGGCGATCAGGTCGGCGATGGTGATCAGGGTGAGCTCGTGGTCGTCCGCGAAGACCTGCAGCTCGTCGCCGCGGGCCATCTCGCCATCGTCCTTCTGGGAGACGATCTCGCACAGCGCGCCGGCCGGGGCGAGCCCCGCCATCCGGGTCAGGTCGACGGCGGCCTCGGTGTGCCCGGGGCGGCGCAGCACGCCGCCCTCGCGGGCCCGCAGCGGCAGCACGTGGCCGGGCCGCACCAGGTCCGACGGCTGGGTCGTGGCGGCCGCGAGCAGCCGGATCGTGTGGGCGCGGTCCGCCGCGGAGATCCCGGTGGAGATGCCCTCCTTCGCGTCCACCGTCACCGTGAAGGCGGTGCGGTAGGCGTCCGCGTTGGAGTGGTGCATCGGCGGCAGGTCGAGCCGGTCGCACTCGGAGTCGGTGAGGGCGACGCACACGTACCCCGAGGTGTAGCGGACGACGAACGAGACCAGCTCCGGCGTCGCCTTCTCGGCGGCGAAGATCAGGTCGCCCTCGTTCTCGCGGTCCTCGTCGTCCATCACCACGACGGCCTTGCCCTCGGCGAGGTCGCGCAGCGCCCGCTCGATCCTCTCGAAGCCGCCCGAGAGCCCCGCGGCCTGCGCCGCGCCCTGGTGAGCGATCTCGGTCACTCCGCACCGTCCTTCGGTGTCGTCGATGTGGCAGCGCCGCCGACGTAACCGGCGGTCATCTTCTCCACGTACTTCGCGAGCACGTCCACCTCGAGGTTGACGGGATCGCCGGGCTTGCGCAGGCCGAGGGTCGTGTCGGCGAGCGTCGTCGGGATGAGGGCCACGGTGAACGTGTCGCCGTCGGTGGCGGCCACGGTCAGCGACACCCCGTCGACCGTGATCGAGCCCTTCTCCACCACGTACTTCGCGAGCTCGGCCGGGAGGCTGAAGCGCACCTCGTCCGACCGCTCGCCGGGGGTGCGGGTCAGCAGCGTGCCGACGCCGTCGACGTGGCCCTGCACGATGTGCCCGCCGAAGCGGCCGTTCGCCGCCAGGGCGCGCTCGAGGTTGACCTTCGCGCCCGCGACGGCCCCGCTGAGCGAGGTCCGCTTGAGGGTCTCGGGGACGAGCTCGAGGCGGAAGGTGTCCCCGCCGTCCGGCGCCACGGCCGTGAGACAGCAGCCGTTCACCGCGATCGAGTCGCCGTGACCCGCGTCGGAGGAGACCAGCGGCCCCCGCACGGTCAGCACGACCACCTCGCCGGAGGACGCGACGTCGACGATCTCGCCGACCTCCTCCACGATCCCCGTGAACATCCCCTGTCCCTTCCGTCAGGCCGGTCGAGCGTCGACCAGCACGTCCGCGCCCACGACGCGCACCGTGTCCACCTGCAACCGAGCGATGTCGCCGATCGTTCCCACCCCCGCGTCCCCCAGCGCGGCCGGGCCGGCACCGAGGAGCGCGGGCGCGAGGTACGCCAGCACCCGGTCGACCCGCCCGGCCTGCACGAACGCGCCCGCGAGCCGGGGGCCGCCCTCCAGCAGGACGTCCACGACACCACGGTCGGCGAGCGCCTTCAGCACGTCGTCGGGTGACTGTGTCCGCAGGTGTAGCACGTCCGGCGCGTCCAGTCGGGATCCCGGACGGAGGTCACTGTGGCCCACCACGACCCGCAGCGGCTGGCGCTCGCGGTCCGTGCCGTCCGGGTACCGGGCGGTGAGGGCCGGATCGTCCGCCCGCGCCGTCCCGGTGCCGACGACCACGGCGTCGACGTGCGAGCGGAACTCGTGGACCTCGGCGCGGGCCTCGGGGCCGGTGATCCAGCGGCTGGTGCCGTCCGCGGCGGCGCTGCGGCCGTCGAGCGTCGCGGCGAACTTCCACGTGACGTGCGGGCGCCCGGTGCGGACGCTGTGCAGCCAGGCCCGCAGCGGCCCGCCCGCCACGTCGAGCGCGCTGTGGGTCACCGCGATGCCCGCCCGGGCCAGCACCCTGGCGCCCCCCGCGGCGACGGGGTTCGGGTCCGCGACACCGACGTGCACGGCCGCGACGCCGGCCGCGACCAGGGCGTCGGTGCACGGCGGGGTCCGGCCGTGGTGCGCGCAGGGTTCCAGCGTGACGACGGCGGTGCCGCCGCGCGCCCGGTCCCCCGCCGCGCGCAGCGCGAGGACCTCGGCGTGCGGCCCGCCGGGCGGCTGGGTGGCGCCGACCCCCACGACCTCGCCCGCCGCGTCCAGCACGACGGCGCCGACCGGCGGGTTCGGGCTGGTGCGACCGTGCACCGCGACGGAGGCCGCGAGGGCCTCCCGCATGGCGTCCTCAGGCGTCATGGGCCCACCGGGGATGCGCGCCGGCGGCCTTCTCCCGCAGTGCGGCGACGGCCAGGGCGGGGTCCTCGGCGCCGTACACCGCGGAGCCCGCGACGAAGCAGTCCACGCCGGCCTCGGCCGCCGCCTCGATCGTCGAGTCCGCGATCCCGCCGTCGATCTCGATCATGAGGGTGAGGTGGCCGGTGTCGACGAGCCTGCGCGCCTCGCGCACCTTGTCCAGCACCTCGGGCATGAAGCTCTGCCCGCCGAACCCGGGCTCCACGCTCATCACGAGCAGCGTGTCGTAGTGCTTGAGCACCTCGACGTACGGGTCCAGCGGCGTACCGGGCTTGAGCGACAACCCGGCCTTCGCCCCGGCGGCCCGCAGGTCCTTCGCCACCATCACCGGGTCGTGGGCGGCCTCGACGTGCACCGTGACGTTGTGCGCCCCCGCCTCGGCGTACCCGGGCGCCCACCGGTCCGGGTCGTCGATCATCAGGTGGCAGTCCAGCGGGGTGTCGGTCGCCTTCAGCAGCGACTCGACGACCGGCAGGCCCAGCGTCAGGTTCGGCACGAAGTGCGCGTCCATGACGTCCACGTGCAGCCAGTCCGCGCCCGCCACCCGCTCGGCCTCCTGCGCGAGCCGCGCGAAGTCGGCCGCGAGGATGCTGGGCGCGATCAGGGGCGTGGAAGCGGTCAGGGGACGCACCCCCGCAGGCTACGCGCCGCACCCCGCCGAGCTGCACCGACCGGCGGTGGAGATGCAGGTCACAGAGCTGCTCAGGCGGTGCGGCGGAGCAGGGTCAGGAACATCGCGTCGGTGCCGTGGCGATGCGGCCAGAGCTGGACGTGCGGCCCGTCGCCGAGGTCCGGGACGCCCGGCAGGAACTCCCGCGCGTCCACGTACTCGACGGCCACCTCGAGGTCCTTGCGGCGCACGATCCCGCCGACCACACCGACCGTCTCGGACAGGTGCGGCGAGCAGGTGACGTAGGCCACCACCCCGCCCACCCGAACGTGGCGGAACGCGGCGAGCAACAGCTCGCGCTGCAGCTTGGTCAGGTTCGCGACGTCCTCGGGCTTGCGCCGCCACCGGGACTCCGGCCTGCGCCGCAGGGCGCCCAGCCCGGTGCACGGGGCGTCCACGAGGACCCGGTCGTAGACGCCCGCCTCGAGCGGGGCGTCCCGGCCGTCCGCGGTGTGCACGGTGACCGGCAGCCCGTCGACGGCCCGGCGGACCAGGTCGGCGCGGTGCTCGGCCGGTTCGACGGCGTCGACCCGGCCACCCGCCATCGCCGCGATCCCGCCGAGCAGCGCGGCCTTGCCGCCGGGGCCCGCGCACAGGTCGAGCCAGCGCCCGGAGTCGCCGTCGACCGGGACCCGGGTCAGCGCCAGCGCCACGAGCTGGCTGCCCTCGTCCTGCACCGCGGCCACGCCCTCGCGGATCACGTCGAGCTCGCCGATGTCCCCCGAGCCGGGCTCCAGGTGCACCCCGTACGGCGAGTAGGGGGCCTCGGTGCCGCCGGTGACGAGCGCGAGCTCCTCGGCGCTGATCTCGCCGGGCTTGGCGAGCAGGTGGACGGCGGGGCGGGCGTCGTCGGCCGCCAGCGCGGCATCGAGCTCGGCGCGCGAGCCGAGGGCGTCGACGAAGGCCTGCGCGATCCACTTCGGGTGGGCGTGCAGGAACGCGGCGCGCCCGACCGGGTCCTCCTCCGCGCTGGGCGCGAGCTCGGCGAGCCACTCCTCGGCGCCCTTCTCGCGCGCGGTCTCGGCGACCTTGCGCAGGATGGCGTTCACGAAGCCCGACGACCGGGACCCCTCCGTCTCCCGCACCAGGTCCACCGCGGTGGCGACGGCGGCGTGCTCGGGCACCCGCATGCGCAGGATCTGGTAGGCGCCCAGGCGCATCGCGTCGACCAGCTGGCGCTCCACCCGGTGCAGCGGGCGGTCCGCGCAGGCCTCGATCACGGCGTCCATCTGGCCCGCGGCGCGCAGTGTGCCGTAGCCCAGCTCGGTCGCCAGGGCGGCGTCGCGGTCCTTCAGGCCGTAGCGGCGCAGGATGCTGGGGAAGACGAGGTTGGCGTAGGCGTCCCGCTCGCGCACCGCGGTAAGCAGCTCGAACGCGGCCGCGCGGGCCGGGTCGCTCGACGGCGGCGTGCTCGGCCCCTGCCTGCGGCGCGGCGGCCCGGCGTTGCGCGGGCCCGCGGTGCGGTCGCGGCGCCCACCGCGCTCGTCACGGTCGTCGCGGCCGTAGCCGCCGCGCCGGTCGCCGGAGCCGGCCCGCGGGCGGTCGTCGCGGCGGTCGGGGCTGCGCTGGTCGCGGTCACGGTCGCGGGAGGCGCCGCGGGGGCGGTCGTCACGGGGCCGGTCGTCACGGCGATCCGGGCGGGGGCGGTCGTCGCGGCGGTCGTCACGGTCGCGGTAGCCCCCGCGGGGGCGGTCGTCCCGCGCGCCGCGGTGGCCGCCGTCCCCCGACGGGCGGCGGTCGGGTCCGCCACGGTCGTCTCGGGGCCCGCGGTGGCCGGCCCGCTCGTCTCGCGGGCCGCGGGAGCCGCCGTCCCGACCTCCCCGGTCGTCCCGCCCGGCCCGCTCACCCCGGTAGCCGCCGCGATCACCGCCGGCACCGCCGCGGTCCCGGTCGCCTCCGGAGCCGCCGCCTCTCGGGCCGCGGTCCCCGCCGCCCCGGTCGTCGCGGGAGCCGCCCCGGTCGTCGCGCGAGTCCCGGCTCGGCCGCCCGCCTCGGCGGTCGTCCGACCAGCCGGAGCCCCGGCGCTCCCCCGCACCCCGGGGACGGTCGGACCGGCCCCGATCGTCGCGGTCGTCCCGCTCCGGTCGTCCGCCGTCGGCCTCGCTCACACGTACTCCTCGTCGTCTCGCTCGCGGACGGCACACCGGTGCCGCCGTCCTCCATCGTCCCAGGTCCGCCCGCCCCCACCCGCGCCGGTCGCCCGGGAGCCCGACGTGATCACGCCGACTGGAGCGAAACCCGCGCTGAGCGCGGATCCTGCTCCACTCCCGACGATCACTCGGGGCGACGTGGGCTCAGGTCAGGCTGTCGGACTCCGTGATCCGCACCCCGCGCGCCCAGTCCGGGGCGGGCATCGCGCGCTTGCCCGTGGGGCGGACCTCGCCCAGGGCGACCGGGACCGTGGTGGTCCCGACCAGCACCCGCTTCTTCTCGACGTGCAGCTCGCCCGGCTTCAGCTCGATCTCGCCCGTGCGCACCGGGACGACCGGGCCGAGGCCCAGCCGGGTCTCGCGGAAGGTGCACCACGCCCCCGGCTCCGGGGTGACCGAGCGGATCAGCCGGTCGACCGCGAGCGCCGGGGTCGCGAAGTCCACCCGGGCGTCCGCCACCAGGACCTTGGGCGCGTGGGTGACGCCGTCCGCGGGTTGCGGCACGGCCCGCAGGGTGCCGTCCTCGAGCCCGTCCATCGTCGCGGCCAGCAGCGTCGCCCCCGAGCGGGCGAGCCTGCCGAGCAGGTCACCGGTGGTGTCCCGGGGGCCGATCGGCTCGGTGACCACCCCGTAGGTCGGGCCGGTGTCGAGGCCCTCCTCCAGCAGGAAGGTGGTGGCGCCGGTGACCTCGTCGCCGTGCTTGATCGCCGCCTGCACCGGCGCGGCGCCCCGCCACGCGGGCAGCAGCGAGAAGTGCAGGTTGACCCAGCCGAGCCGGGGCACGTCCAGCGCCGCGCGCGGGACCAGCGCCCCGTACGCGACCACCGGCACGCAGTCCGGCGCGAGTGCGCGCAGCTGCTCCAGGAACTCCGGGTCGCGGGGCTTCGCGGGCGTGAACACCGGGATCCCCGCGGCGTCCGCCAGCGCGCCGATCGGTGAGCGGACCAGCGTGCGGCCGCGGCCCGCGGGGGCGTCCGGCCTGGTCAGCACCCCGACGACCTCGTGGCGCGGCGAGTCCAGCAGCGCCTGGAGGGCGGGGACGGCGGGATCGGGGGTGCCGGCGAACAGCAGCCTCATCGGGCCTTGCCGAACATCGGGTGCGGGCTGACCTTCACGGTCTGCCCGGCGAACCACTCGGCCTCGCGGATCTCCGCCATCGCCTGCCTGCGCGTGGCCGGGTCCAGCCGGGCGATGAACAGCACGCCGTCGAGGTGGTCGGTCTCGTGCTGGATCGCGCGCGCCAGCTTCGCCGTGCCCTCGACGGTCACGGGCTCACCGTGCACGTCCCACCCGGTCGCGACGACGTTCGCCATCCGCTTGCAGTCCCACTGCAGGCCCGGGATGGACAGGCAGCCCTCCGGCCCGAGCTGCTCCTCGGCGTCCGACGCCGTCCACGTCGGGTTGATCAGGTGGCCCTCGATCCCGTCGACGGCGAACGTGAACACCCGCAGACCCACGCCGATCTGCGGCGCGGCGAGGCCGGCGCCGCCTTCGTCGTGCATCGTGTCGGTGAGGTCGGCGACGAGCTTGCGCAGCTCGGCGTCGAACGTCGTGACGGGTGCGGCCACCTCCCGCAGCACCGGGTCACCGAACAGGCGGACGGGTTGGACGGACACGGATCTCCCCTCGGTCGAACACCCCCGATTCTGCCACCTACTCGATCTCGGCCGGGTCCAGCCGCACCCGCACCGGGTCCGGCGCCTTCCGTCCGCTGCGCAGGGCCTGCACCGCGTGCAGGTGCCGGGCCAGCTCGCGCCCGTGCGCGCGCGGCACCCGCAGCAACGCCCGCTCGTGGCCCTCCGCGGAGTCCTCGACCTCCACCGGCCCGAGCACCTCGATCCGCGGCTCGGCCGCCAGCACCAGGTCGACGACCTCCGCCACCGCGCCCGGCACACCCTCGACCGAGGCCATCCGGACGGCGGGCGGGAACCCCACCTCGGCTCGCGACGCCAGCTCCTCGGCGGCGAACCCGGCCGGGTCCCAGCGCACCAGCGCCTGCACCACCGGGATGCCCGAGTCCGCGACGATCACCACCCGACCGCCCTCCGCATGTGGTCTGACCAGCGCCGACGCGGCCAGCCACCGGCGCAGCGCCTCCTCCATCACCCGCAGGTCGGCGCGCGAGAGCATGGCCCAGCCGTCGAGCAGCAGGGCGGCGCCGTAGCCGCCCTCGACCCACGGCTCGGCCCCCGGCGTGGCGACGACGATCTCCGGCTTCGCCTTCACCGAGGCGAGGATCGGGGCGCCGCCGCCCGAGGTCCGCACCGCCACCTGCGGAAACGCCCGCCCCAGCTCCTCGGCGGTCCGTCGCGACCCCACGACCCCCGCGCGCAACCGACGGCCGCCGCACCCGCCGCAGCGGAAGTTCACGTCCGCCCGCCCGCACCACCGGCAGGTCGGGGGCGCGGCGTCCGCCCCGCCGCGCGGCACCCCCAGCGGCCCGGCGCAGTGCCGACAGCGCGCCGGTTCGCGGCACTGGGCACAGGACAGCCACGGCAGGTACCCGGCCCGCGGCACCTGCACGAGGACGGGGTGCCCGGCGCCGAGGGCCTGCCGCGCCGCCTCGAACGCGACGGCAGGCACGCGGGCGGCGCGGGCGTCCGGGTCCCGGGCGAGCTGGGTGTCGGTCTCCCCGATCGCCGTGACGCGGGGCGCGGCCGCCCGCACCGCCGACCGGTCCGCGACGATCGCCGCGGCCCAGTTCGACTCGACGAGCAGCTGCGCCTCGGCCGTGCGGGAGTGGGCGCCGATCAGCAACGCGGCCCCCGCGGCGTGGGCCCGGGCGATGAGCACGTCCCTGACCTGGGGGTACGGTGCGCGCGGCTCGGCGTGGGAGTCGTCCCCGTCGTCCCACACGGCGAGCAGCCCCACCCGCTCCACGGGCGCGAACGCCGCCGAGCGGGTGCCGACCACCACCCGGACCTCCCCGCGCCGCACCGCGAGCCACCGCCGGTACCGCTCGGCGGGCCCCAGCTCCGCGGTGAGCGCGATCACCGCGTCCGCCCCCAGCAGCGCGACGACCGCGGCGTGGGCCGTCTCGACGTCACGCTGGTCGGGCACCACGAGGATCGCCCCGCGGTCCGCCGCGAGCGCCGCCGCGGCCGCCTCGGCGAACCGCTCCGCCCAGGACTCCCCCGGCAGCGCCTGCCACACCGCGTGCGCGTGCCTGCCCGCGGCGAGCGCCTCCAGGAACGCGGGTCCGCGCGGGTAGCGGGCCCACCCGGCCGGATCCGGCCGGGCGACGACGGCGGCCTCCCGCTCCCGGGGCTCCTCCGCCTCGACCCGGGCGTGGCGCGGCGGCACCGCCATGCGCACCACGTCCGCGAACACCCCGGCGTAGCGGTCCGCCACGGCCCGGCACAGGGCCGCGACCTCGGGGGTGAGCACCGGCTCGGGCGAGACGACCTTGTCGATCCACGCCAGCCGCCCGGTGTGCTCGGACTCCTCGACCCGCTCCAGCAGGTAGCCGTCCACCAGCCTGCCCGCGAACCGCACCCGCACCCGCACCCCGGGCCGCGCCGCGTCGTCGAGATGGGTGGGGACCCGGTAGTCGAAGGGACGGTCGAGGTGCGGGAGCGCCACGTCCACCGCGACCCGGGCGACCGGCGCCGCGTCCGCCGCCTGCCAGTCCCCCCGGGTCGACGTGGCCCGACGGGGTGGCCTGCCTGTCCGCGGTCGGGGCGGGCCGGGCACGACGGTGGGCACGGGGACGTCCAGTCCCGTCTGCGCCTCGTCCGTACTCACAGACCCGTCCTACCCGATCGCTCCGACACTCCCGCCGCCGGCGGTCCGATCCGTCCACAGCCCCGGAACGCACGAACGGCACCCCGGCCCGGCGACGGGCGGGGGTGCCGTTCGGGCGGGCTCAGCTCGCGGCGGACTTGAGCGCCTCGGCGCGGGAGGTGTCCTCCCACGGCAGGGCGAGGTCGCTGCGGCCGAAGTGGCCGTACGCCGCCGTGGGCGCGTAGATCGGGCGGAGCAGGTCCAGGTCCCGCACGATGGCGGCCGGGCGCAGGTCGAAGACCTCGGTGATGGCCGCCTCGATCTTCGCCGGGTCCACGTGCGCCGTGCCGAAGGTCTCCACGAACAGCCCGACCGGGGCGGCCTTGCCGATGGCGTAGGCGACCTGCACCTCGATGCGCTCGGCGAGCCCCGCGGCGACGACGTTCTTCGCCACCCAGCGCATCGCGTACGCGGCCGAGCGGTCCACCTTCGAGGGGTCCTTGCCGGAGAACGCACCGCCGCCGTGGCGGGCGAAGCCGCCGTAGGTGTCGACGATGATCTTGCGGCCGGTGAGCCCGGCGTCCCCCATCGGGCCGCCGATCACGAACCGGCCGGTGGGGTTCACCAGCAGCCGGACGTTGCTCGTGTCCAGGCCCAGGTTCGCGATCTCGGGCTGGACGATCTTCTCCAGCACATCGGGCGCGAGCATCCCGTCGAGGTCGACGTCCGCGGCGTGCTGGGTGGACAGGACCACCGTGTCGAGGCGGACGGCCTTGTCGCCGTCGTACTCGATGGTGACCTGGGTCTTGCCGTCCGGTCGCAGGTAGGGCAGCTCGCCGCTCTTGCGGACGGCGGTCAGCCGCCGGGCGAGCCGGTGCGCCAGCGCGATCGGCAGCGGCATCAGCTCGTCGGTGTCGGTGTTCGCGTAGCCGAACATCAGCCCCTGGTCACCGGCGCCCTGGCGGGCGATCTCGTCCTCGCTGGACTCGACCCGGCTCTCGTAGGCGGTGTCGACGCCCTGGGCGATGTCCGGGGACTGCGCCCCGATGGCGACGTTCACGCCGCAGGAGTTGCCGTCGAAGCCCTTCGACGACGAGTCGTAGCCGATCTCGAGGATCGTGTCCCGGACGAGCCCGGGGATGTCCGCGTAGGCCGCGGTGGTGACCTCACCGGCCACGTGCACCTGGCCGGTGGTCACGAGCGTCTCGACGGCGACCCGGCTCTTCGGGTCCTCCTTCAGCAGCGCGTCCAGGATGGTGTCGCTGATCGCGTCACACATCTTGTCCGGGTGACCCTCGGTCACCGACTCGCTGGTGAACAACCGGCGCCCCACGTTCGCCACGCCCCACTCCGATCGGTCCGGCACCCCTGTCCGCGGCTGCGAGGTGGGGGGCGCTCCAGTGCAGTTCCGTCACCGCGAGCGTAGTGGACCGCACCGACGTTCGGCCTCGCGCCCGGCCCCGGCCACCGCCGCGCCCGCCGGGGCCGGCCCGCCGTTCACGCTGCGTCAGAATCGCTCACCCTGAGCACTCGATCGGGTGGACCACGTCCGGGGTCCCGAATCGGTCACGGTCCGCGTCGTTGGGCCTGCTGACATCGCGAACCGCCGCCGCGACGGGCATCGACCCCGGATCCTCGCGAGGCGACACGACCCCTTGGAGTGTGCTCCCCATGAAGGCAAGCCTGCAGCGTCCCGGCCGCATCGCCGCGGCGGTGGGCGGCGCGGTCGCCGTCGGTGCCGCCGGACTGATGGCCGTCCTCGCCGGGACGGCGTCCGCAGCGACCCCCGGTGTCTGCACCGACAACGTCAACGTCCGCGCGGAGCCGGAGGCGGGCGCGAAGATCGTCGCCGTCTGCGACCGCGGCACGAAGGTCGAGATCGGCGCGGAGAAGAACGGGTTCGTCGAGCTCGTCAACCTCGGCGGCTGGTCGGTCAAGGACTACGTGAAGGCGGACGCGGCACCCGCGGCCGACCCGAACAAGCCCGCCGACGCCGGCCTCACCGCCCCGCAGAACCGCGCCCCGGCCACCACCCCGGCCCCGGGTGCGGCCACGGCGCCTGCGCCGGCGGCGGGCGAGGACCCCGAGGACGCCGACGCCCCGGCCGCCCCGGCGGCGAAGCCCGCCGACGCGCCCGCCGAGGAGCCGGCTCCGGCCCGCTCGGGCGGCCTCGGCGGCCTGTTCGGCGGCTGACGGACACACGAGACACACGACGACGGGCGGTCCCGGACACCGGGGCCGCCCGTCCTCGTCCGTGAGTGGCGATGGTCGCCAGAGCGACCATCGCCACTCACGATCAGGTCAGGCGGGTCGCGACCGCATCCCAGATGCGGGCGGCCAGCAGGGCCTTCGAGCCGTGCGGGACCTCGGTCTCCGAGCCGTCGGCGCCCAGCAGCCAGCCCTGGTTGTCCGCGTTCTCGAAGGCGCCGCCCTCGCCCACCCAGTTGACCAGCAGCAGGTCGGAGCCCTTGCGGGCGAGCTTGCGGCGGCCGTACTCGAGGAACTCGGTGGTCTCGTCGCCCGTCTCGGCCGCGAAACCGACGACGACCTGCCCCGGCTCCCGCGCCGCCACCAGCTCGACGAGGATGTCCGGGTTCACGGCCAGCCGCAGCGGCGGCGGCTCCGAGCCGTCCTTCTTGATCTTGTGGCCTGCCAGGTCCGCCGGCCGGAAGTCGGCGACGGCGGCCGCCATCACGACCGCGTCCGCCCCCTTCGCCGCCTCGTGCATGGCCTCGCGCAGCTCCAGCGCGGTGCCGATCCGCACGAGCTCGACCGCGGCGGGGGCGGCGAGGTCCGTCGGCCCCGCCACCAACGTGACGTGCGCCCCGCGCTGCGCGGCGACCTTGGCCAGCGCGTACCCCTGCTTGCCCGACGACCGGTTCCCCAGGAAGCGGACCGGGTCCAGGGGCTCGCGGGTCCCGCCCGCGGACACGACGACCCGGCGTCCGACCAGGTCCCGGGGCAGCGCGTCCGGCCGCTCGAGCAGCAGCCGGGCGAACTCGGCGATCTCGGCGGGGTCCGGCAGCCTGCCGGGCCCGGTGTCCTTGCCGGTCAGCCGCCCCGACGCGGGCTCGAGCACGACGTTCCCGCGGTCGCGCAACGTGGCGACGTTCGCGCGGGTGGCGGGGTGCTCCCACATCTCGGTGTGCATCGCCGGCGCGAAGAGCACCGGGCAGCGGGCGACGAGCAGCGACCCCGTGAGCAGGTCGTCCGCCCGGCCCGCGGCCGCGCGGGCCAGCAGGTCCGCGGTGGCCGGCGCGACGACGACGAGGTCGGCCTCCTGGCCGAGCCGCACGTGCTGCACCGACGGCACGTCGCTGAACACGCCCGTGTGCACGGGTTGGCCGGACAGCGCCTCGAACGTGGCGGCGCCGACGAAGTTCAACGCGGACTCGGTGGGGACGACCCGCACCGAGTGACCGGTCTCGGTCAACCGCCGGAGCAGCTCCGCGCTCTTGTAGGCGGCGATCCCGCCCGCGACCCCCAACAGAACGCGAGGGGCCACCCGGACTACTCGCCCTCGGTGTGCTCGAGCAGGCCGCTCTGGATCTCCCGCATGGCGATCGACAGCGGCTTCTCGCGCGGACCCGGCTCGACGAGCGGGCCGACGTACTCGAGCAGACCCTCGCCCAGCTGGGAGTAGTAGTCGTTGATCTGCCGGGCGCGCTTGGCGGAGTAGATCACGAGCGCGTACTTCGACGAGACCTTGTCCAGCAGGTCGTCGATCGGCGGGTTGGTGATGCCCTCGGGAAGCGCTCCGGCCACGGGGCCGGTCAGCGGCATGCTCACTCGGTAACTCCAGACGCTGTGTTCAGGGGTGCGACCAGCAACTCTACCAACCGGTCGACGACGGCCTGCACGTCGTCGTTCACCACGACCACGTCGAACTCGTCCCGGGCCGCCATCTCCTCGACGGCGGTGCGGAGCCTGCGCTCCCGGACCTCGGGCGACTCGGTCCCGCGGTCGGTCAGCCGCCGGGCCAGCTCCTCGAACGAGGGCGGCTCCACGAAGACCGTCACCGAGTCCGGGATCTTCTCCTTGACGGCCCGCGCGCCGGCGAGGTCGACCTCCACCAGCACCGGGTGCCCCGCGGCCAGCTCGCGCCGGACCGGCTCGGCCGGCGTGCCGGAGCGCTGCAGCCCGCCGTGCACCTCGGCCCACTCCAGGAGCTCCCCGGCCGCGACGAGCCGGTCGAACTCCTCGCGGGAGACGAAGTGGTAGTGCACCCCCTCGACCTCCCCGGGGCGCTTGGCCCGGGTGGTCGCCGACACCGAGAAGTGCAGGTCGGGGAGCTCCCTGCGGAGCCGGTCGACGATGCTGCTCTTACCGACCCCGGAGGGGCCTGCGAGCACCATCAACCGGCCCCGGCGGGTGTCCATCTCAGGAGGGGAACTCGGTGAGCAGCGCCTTGCGCTGCCGCTCGCCCAGCCCGCGCAGCCGGCGGCTCGGCGCGATCTCCAGGCGCTCCATGATCTGGGCGGCACGGACCTTGCCGACGCTGGGCATCGCCTCGAGCAGCGCCGACACCTTCATCTTGCCGAGCACCTCGTCGGTGTCCGACTGCTTCAGCACCTCGGCGAGGGTGATCCCCCCGCGCTTGAGGCGGTCCTTCAGCTCAGCCCGGGCCCGGCGGGCGGCCGCGGCCTTCTCCAAGGCGGCGGCACGCTGTTCGTCGGTCAGCTGGGGAAGGGCCACGGTCTCCTCCGTCTTTCGTCGTGCGCGAGGGCGGTCACCCGGTGGCCGGGCGACGCGGTCCCCGGAGGATTGATCCGGGGTCGGAAGCGAACGTACCCAGACATCCGTCGGCGACGCCATCGGGGGTGCCACCTGTGGGTTTGATCCCACAGGGCGGCCCGTCCACACCCGTCCGGGTGATATCACGAGCACCCGCTCACAAGCCAGACCGACCCGCCCGCTCCGCGCCGACAGGAGCCGTTCGGGACGTGGCGTGCGTCACCCTCAGCCGGCCTGCTCGACCGGGCGCAGCGCGCGCAGCCGGGCGGGCGTGAGGTCCTCCTTGTTGATGTACGCCACGGCGCCGCACGAGGCGGCGTCCGACGGGAGGTCGTCCAGCGCGTACGTCGACAGCAGCACGACGACCACGGCCGGGTCCGCGGCCAGGATCCGCCGGGTCGCCTCGATGCCGCTGATGCCGGGCAGGTTGATGTCCATCAGCACGACGGCCGGGTGCACCCGTTCGGCCTCCGCGCACGCCTGCTCGCCGCTCTCGGCCTCCGCCGCGACCCGCCATCCCCCGACCATCCCGACCACGGTGCGCGCCACCGTCCGGAACGGGCGCTGGTCGTCCACGATCAGGACGTCCACGTGCTCGCCCACTCCCCGTACCTCCCCCGCTCGCGCCCTGTTCCTCAAGGCCCGACCAGACTGCTCGCCCGGGCCGGCCCGACACCAGGGTGCCACCACCCCCTCCGAACGGGTGAACGGCGGTGTGATCAGGATCGCGGGCCTGCGGGTGGGCCCACCCCGCCGCGCTCAGCGCAGGACGGTGAGCGCCTGGGCGAGGGCGTCCCGCTGGCTCTCCGCGGCCGCACGCAGCGCGGGGACGGTGGGGCCCGCCTTGAGGATCGAGCGGCTCGCGGCGGGCAGGAGCACCCCGTTCAGGCCGCCGAAGCGCTCCGCGAGGTCCGCGGGGGTCGCGCCCTGGGCACCGAGGCCGGGGGCCAGCACGGCGCCGTTGAGGCCGCCGAGGTCGAGGCCGTGGTCGTGCGTGGCACCGACGACGACACCCACCCCGCCCAGTGGCGCGGCGTCGGCGTTGCGGGCCGCCGCACCGTCGACCATGGACTGGGCCACGGTCCCGCCGTCCACGGGAGCGAGCTGGACCGACCCGCCCTCCGGGTTGGAGGTGCGGGCCAGCACGAACACCCCGCGCCCCGCCTCCTCGGCGGCCCGGAAGGCCGGGTCGAGGGAGCCGAAGCCCAGGTAGGGCGACACCGTGATCGAGTCCGCCGCCATGGCCGCACCGACGCCGAGGTAGGCGTCGGCGTAGCCGTCCATGGTGGACCCGATGTCCCCGCGCTTGACGTCGAGCACCGTCAGCGTGCCGGTGCCCGCGAGTCCGGCCAGGACGTCCTCCAGGACCGCGATCCCCCGCGACCCGTGCCGCTCGAAGAACGCCGACTGCGGTTTGACCGCGGCGACCTGCCCGGCCAGCGCCGAGACGGCGGCGTCGCAGAACGCGGCGAGCCCGGAGGCGTCGTCCACCAACCCCCACTCGGCCAGCAGTGCCGGATGGGGGTCGATCCCCGCGCACAGCGGCCCGAACCGCGCCACGGCGGCAGTGAGCCGCTCCCCGAAGCTCACCCGGCCACCCCCACCGCAGTGTGGAGCCACACTGCGCGCCCAGCGGCCAGAAGCCGACGGGCGGTCACGGGCGGGCCTTGCGCAGGGCCGCGTGGGCGTCCTGGAGCGACCGGACGCCGATGTCACCGCGCTGGTTCGCCTCGATGCCCTGCACCGCCGCGCTGGCCCCCTGGACCGTCGTGATGCAGGGGACGCCGCGGCTCACCGCCGCCGCGCGGATCTCGTAGCCGTCCACGCGGGGGCCCGAGTTGCCGTAGGGCGTGTTGACGATCAGCACGATCTCCCCGGCGAGGATCTGGTCGACGATCGTCTCGCCCTGGTCCCGCTCGGAGTGCTTGCGCACCACCGTCGCGGTGATCCCGTGCCGGCGCAGCACCTCGGCGGTGCCCTCGGTGGCCAGCACCTCGAAGCCGAGGTCGGCGAGCCTGCGCACCGGGAACACCATGGCGCGCTTGTCCCGGTCCGCCATCGACACGAAGACCTTGCCGGACGAGGGCAGCGCCCCGTACGCCCCGGCCTGGGACTTGGCGAACGCCGGCCCGAAGGACGCGTCGATGCCCATGACCTCGCCCGTGGACTTCATCTCCGGGCCGAGCAGCGGGTCGACGCCCTGGCCCGACGGCGTGCGGAAGCGGTTGAACGGCAGCACCGCCTCCTTGACCGCGACCGGCGCGTCGGCGGGCAGGTCCGTGCCGTCGCCGACGCCGGGCAGCATGCCCTCGGCCCGCAGGTCCGCGATGGTGGCGCCGAGCATGATCCGGGCCGCCGCCTTGGCCAGCGACACCGCCGTGGCCTTGGAGACGAACGGCACCGTCCGGGACGCCCGGGGGTTGGCCTCGAGCACGTACAGCGTCTCGCCGTGCAGCGCGTACTGGACGTTGAGCAGCCCGCGCACGCCGACGCCGTGGGCGATCGCCTCGGTCGAGGTCCGGACGGCGTCGAGCACGCTGCGGCCCAACGTGATCGGCGGCAGGGTGCAGGAGGAGTCGCCGGAGTGCACCCCGGCCTCCTCGATGTGCTCCATCACGCCGCCGATGAAGACCTCGTCCCCGTCGCACAGGGCGTCGACGTCGATCTCGACGGCGTCGTCGAGGAACTTGTCGACCAGCACCGGCCGGTCGGGCGAGATCGTCGTGGCGCGGGCGATGTAGCCGGCGAGGGTGGCGTCGTCGTAGACGATCTCCATGCCCCGCCCGCCCAGCACGTAGGACGGCCGCACGAGGACCGGGTAGCCGATCCGCGCGGCGATCTCCCGGGCCTGGTCGAAGGAGGTCGCGGTGCCGAAGGCGGGCGCCGGGAGCCCGGCGCGCCGCAGCACCTCGCCGAAGGCCCCGCGGTCCTCGGCGAGGTCGATGGCCGCCGCCGTGGTGCCGACGACCGGGACGCCCGCCTCGGTGAGCCGGGCCGCCAGGCCGAGCGGGGTCTGCCCGCCGAGCTGCACGATCACGCCGACGACGTTCCCGGACTGCTGCTCGGCGTGCACGACCTCGAGGACGTCTTCGAAGGTCAGCGGCTCGAAGTACAGCCGGTCCGCGGTGTCGTAGTCGGTGGAGACGGTCTCCGGGTTGCAGTTGACCATGACGGTCTCGAACCCGGCCGCCCGTAGCGCCTGCACGGCGTGCACGCAGGAGTAGTCGAACTCGATGCCCTGCCCGATCCGGTTCGGCCCGGAGCCGAGGATCAGGACCTTGTCCTTCTCCCGCTGCGGGGCGATCTCGGACTCGGCCTCGGGGTCGGTCTCGTAGGCGCTGTAGTGGTACGGCGTCTTCGCGGCGAACTCGGCGGCGCAGGTGTCGACCGTCTTGTAGACGGGCCGGATCCCGAGCCGGTGCCGCAGCGAGCGCACGCCGTCCTCGCCCGCGAACTCGGGGCGGATCGCGGCGAGCTGGCGGTCCGAGAGCCCGGCCCGCTTGGCGCGGCGCAGCAGGTCCGCGTCGAGCACCGGGGCGTCCTCGATGAGCGCCCGCAGGGACACGAGCAGCGCGATCTGGTCCAGGAACCACGGGTCGATGCCCGAGATCTCCGCGACCTCCTCGACGGAGCGCCCGGCCCGCAGCGCCCGCTCGACGGTGTAGATCCGGCCGTCCGTGGGCGTGCGGATCTCCTCGTCGGTGGGCGGCTCCGCCGGGTCCGGCGTGGTCCAGAAGCCGACCGCGGTCGTCTCCATGGACCGCAGCGCCTTGCCGAAGGCCTCCTGGAAGGACCGGCCCAGCGCCATGGCCTCGCCGACCGACTTCATGGTCGTGGTCAGCTCGGTGTCCGCGCCGGGGAACTTCTCGAACGCGAACCGCGGGATCTTGACGACGACGTAGTCGAGCGTGGGCTCGAAGGCCGCGGGCGTCTCCCCGGTGATGTCGTTGGTGATCTCGTCGAGGGTGTACCCGACGGCCAGCTTGGCGGCGATCTTGGCGATCGGGAAGCCGGTGGCCTTCGACGCCAGCGCCGAGGACCGCGACACGCGCGGGTTCATCTCGATGACGACCAGGCGCCCGGTCTCCGGGTGCACCGCGAACTGGATGTTGCAGCCGCCGGTGTCCACGCCGACCTCGCGCAGCACGGCGATGCCGACGTCTCGCATGTGCTGGTACTCGCGGTCGGTCAGCGTCATGGCGGGCGCGACGGTGATCGAGTCGCCGGTGTGCACGCCCATGGGGTCGAGGTTCTCGATGGAGCAGACCACCACCACGTTGTCGTGGTGGTCTCGCATCAGCTCGAGCTCGTACTCCTTCCAGCCGAGCACCGACTCCTCGATGAGCACCTCGGTGACCGGGGAGGCGGCGAGCCCGCCGCCCGCGAGCCGGTCGAGGCCCTCCGGGGTGTGGGCCAGGCCGGAACCCAGGCCGCCCATGGTGAACGACGGCCGGATGACGACCGGGAGCCCCAGCTCGGCGACCGCGGCGTGCACCTCGTCCATGGAGTGGCAGACGGCCGAGCGCGGCACGTCCCCGCCGATGCGCTGCACCAGCTCCTTGAACTTCAGCCGGTCCTCGCCGCGCTCGATGGCGTCGACGTCCGCGCCGATCAGCTCCACTCCGTAGCGCTCCAGCACGCCGTTCTCGTGCAGCGCGATCGCGGTGTTCAGCGCGGTCTGCCCGCCCAGGGTGGCCAGGATGGCGTCCGGCCGCTCGGCGGCGATGACCTTCTCGACGAACTCCGGGGTGATCGGCTCGACGTAGGTGGCGTCCGCGAACTCGGGGTCGGTCATGATCGTCGCCGGGTTCGAGTTGACCAGCGAGACGCGGATCCCCTCGGCCCGCAGCACCCGGCAGGCCTGGGTGCCGGAGTAGTCGAACTCACAGGCCTGGCCGATGACGATCGGGCCGGACCCGATCACCATGACGTGCCGGATGTCCTCACGGCGCGGCATCAGACGTTCTCCCTCAGGTGGTGGCGGCCCGACGAGCGGTGCTCGTCCATGAGCGCGCAGAAGCGGTCGAACAGGTCCGCGGCGTCGTGCGGACCGGCGGCGGCCTCGGGGTGGTACTGCACCGAGAAGGCCGGGAAGTCCAGTCCCGCAAGGCCTTCGACGCAGCCGTCGTTCGGGCAGGTGTGGGTGATGACCCCCGTGCCGTACGGGGTGTCGAACCGCTCCCCCGCGCTGCCCTCGACGGCGAAGCCGTGGTTCTGCGAGGTGATCGCGACCCGCCCGGTGGCGTGCTCGACGACGGGGATGTTGATCCCGCGGTGCCCGTACCGGAGCTTGTAGGTGCCCCGGCCCAGCGCGCGGCCCAGGATCTGGTTGCCGAAGCAGATGCCGAACAGCGGGATCCGCCGCTCCAGGACCTGCTTGGTCAGCGCGACGGGCCCGTCCGCGGTGGCCGGGTCGCCCGGGCCGTTCGACAGGAAGAAGCCGTCCGGCTCCAGCGCCAGGATCTGCTCGATCGTGGTGTCGGCGGGCAGCACGTGGGTCTCGATGCCGCGCAGGGCCATCATCCGCGGGGTGTTGAACTTGATCCCGACGTCGAGGGCCGCGACGGTGAACACCTTGTCCCCCTGGGCCTCCACGACGTAGGGCTCCCGGACGGTCACGGCACCGTAGAGGTCCGCGCCCTCCATCCCGGGCGACTGGCGGACCCGCTCGACCAGCAGCTCGTCCGAGGCCAGGGACACTCCGGAGAACACCCCCGCCCGCATGGCGCCGCGCTCGCGCAGGTGCCGCACGACCGCGCGGGTGTCGATGCCCGCGATCCCGACGATCCCCTGCGTGCGCAGCGCGTCGTCGAGCGAGCCGGTGGACCGCCAGTTCGACGCCCGCGGGCTGGGGTCGCGCACCGCGTACCCGGCGACCTGGATGCCGGTGGACTCGTCGTCCTCGCCGTTCCAGCCGGTGTTGCCGATCTGCGGCGCGGTCTGCACCACGATCTGCCGGTGGTAGGACGGGTCCGTCAGGGTCTCCTGGTAGCCCGTCATGCCGGTGGTGAACACGGCCTCGCCGAGGGTCTCGCCGACGGCCCCGAAGGGCTCGCCGCGGAAGACGCGTCCGTCCTCGAGGACCAGGACCGCCGTCATGCTGCTCATACCGCCACCTTCCCGTCCCGGGCGGTGACCCGGCCACGCAGAACCGTCGCGACCACCGCTCCGGGCAGCCGCATTCCCTCGTACGGCGTGTTCGCCGCCTTGCTGGCCAGGCCCGCGCCCCGGACCGTCCACTGGGCCTCCGGGTCGACCAGGCAGAACGTCCCGGGCTCCCCGACGGCGATCGGCCTGCCCTGGTCGGGCAGCCGCCCGATCTCCGCCGGCTTCTCGCTCATCACCCGCGCCACGCCCCGCCAGTCCAGCAGGCCGGGCTCGACCATCGTGTGGACGACCACGGACAGCGCCGTCTGCAGGCCGAGCATCCCCGGCCGCGCCGCCGCCCACTCCGCGTCCTTGTACTGCGCGGCGTGCGGGGCGTGGTCGGTCGCGACGACGTCGATCACGCCCTCCGCGAGCGCCTCGCGCATGGCCTGGGTGTCCGCCCCCGTGCGCAGCGGCGGGTTGACCTTGTTCACCGGGTCGTACCCGGTCAGCCTGCCGTCGGTGAGCAGCAGGTGGTGCGGGGTGACCTCGGCCGTCACGCGGATGCCCTGGGCCTTGGCGTTGCGCAGGACCGCGACGGTGTGCACCGAGGAGACGTGGCAGACGTGCAGGTCCGCCCCGGCCTCGCGGGCCAGCGCGCAGTCCCGGAAGACGATCGTCTCCTCGGCGGTGGCGGGCCAGCCCGCCAGCCCGAGCCGGGCGGCGACCGCGCCCTCGTGGGCCTGCGCCCCCTCGGTGAGCCGGTGGTCCTCCGCGTGCTGGGCGATCACCACGTCCAGCGCACTCGCGTACTCCAGCGCGCGGCGCATGATCAGCGGGTCGTTCACGCAGGAGCCGTCGTCGGAGAACATCCGCACCCGGGCGCCGGAGTTCGCCATCGTGCCGAGCTCGGCCAGCTGGGTCCCCTTGCGCCCCACCGTGACCGCGCCGACCGGGTGCACGTCGCACAGCCCGATCTCGGCGCCGCGGCGGCGGACGTGCTCCACGACGACCGCGGTGTCCTGCACCGGGTCGGTGTTCGGCATGGCGAAGACGGCGGTGAAGCCGCCGAGCGCCGCGGCGTGCACGCCGGTCTCGACGGTCTCGGACTCCTCGCCGCCCGGCTCGCGCAGGTGGACGTGCAGGTCGACCAGGCCGGGGAGCAGCACGTGGCCGCCCGCGTCGAGCACCTCCGCGTCGTCCGACGCCAGGTCGGTCCCGATCTCGGTGATCACCCCGTCCTCGACGAGGATGTCCACGGCCTCCTCGCCGTAGGGCTTCGCGTTCGTGATCAGCAGTGTCATTCGGGCGCTCCGGCCAGCAGGTGGTAGAGGACGGCCATCCGCACGTGCACGCCGTTGCGCACCTGGGCGAGGACCTTGGCGTTCGACGAGTCGGCGACGGCGGGCGCGATCTCCATGCCGCGCACCATCGGACCGGGGTGCAGCACGGGCGCGCCCTCGGGCAGCAGGGCGAGCCGGTTCTCGTTGAGCCCGTAGGCGATCGCGTACTCGCGGGCGCTGGGGAAGAAGCCGCCGTGCATGCGCTCGGCCTGCACGCGCAGCATCATCACCGCGTCGAGGGCGGGGAGCTCGGCGTCGAGTGAGTGGGAGACCCGGCAGGGCCACTCGGCCACCCCCGTGGGCAGCAGCGTCGGCGGCGCGACGAGGACCACCTCGGCGCCGAGGGTGGAGAGCAGCAGCACGTTCGACCGGGCGACCCGGGAGTGCAGCACGTCCCCGACGATGCCGATCCGGCGCCCGGCGATCGCGCCCAGCTCGTCCCGCAGGGTCGCGGCGTCCAGCAGCGCCTGGGTGGGGTGCTCGTGCGTGCCGTCCCCCGCGTTGATCACGCTGGTGTGGGTGCCGGTGACCGCGGCGTCCCTGTCCTGCCAGCCCGCGACGCGGTGCGCGGCCCCGGAGGCGGGGTGGCGCATGATCACGCAGTCCGCGCCCATCGCCGAGACGGTCAGCGAGGTGTCGCGCAGCGACTCCCCCTTGGACACCGACGAGCCCTTGGCGCTGATGTTGATCGTGTCGGCGCTCATCCACTTGCCCGCGATCTCGAACGAGACCCGGGTGCGGGTGGAGTCCTCGTAGAACAACGTGACGACGGTGCGCCCGCGCAGGGTCGGCAGCTTGCGGACCTCGCGGCCGAGCAGCGTCTCCTTGAGCCGGGAGGCGGTGTCCAGCAGGCCGGTCGCGGTGGCGGCGTCGAGGTCCGCCACGGACAGGAGGTGCTTCACTCGCCGTCCCCTCTCTCGATCGCCACGCCGTCCCCCTCGTCGGTCTCGGCGAGGCGGACCAGGATCCGCTCCGCGCGCGAGGTCGGGACGTTCTTGCCGACGTAGTCCGCCCGGACCGGCAGCTCGCGATGTCCGCGGTCGATCAGCACCGCCAGCTGGACGGCGCGCGGACGGCCCTCGTCCCGCAGCGCGTCGAGCGCGGCGCGGACGGTCCGGCCGGACATCAGCACGTCGTCGACGAGCACGACGAGCTTGCCGTCGATGCCGCCCTCGGGCACCGCGGTGTCCTCCAGCGCGCGGGCGGGGCCGCGGCGCAGGTCGTCCCGGTAGAGCGTGACGTCGACCGAGCCGACGGCCGGGGCGGCCCCGCTGAACTCGGTGACCGCGGCGGCGAGGCGGCGGGCCAGGACGGCCCCGCGGGTCGGGATGCCGAGCAGGACGAGGTCTGCGGTGTTGCCGGGACCGAACGCCGTCTTCTCGATGATCTGGTGCGCGATCCGCGCGATGGTGCGGGTGACATCGGCAGCGCTGAGCAGCTCGCGCGCGCCGACCTCCCCGCGGCGGGGTTCCGCCACGAGTTGCTCTCCTTTCCCGCCTCACGGGACGGGGTTAAAGAAGGGGGACTGTCGACCGCGAACCCTAGCAAGGTGGCCGCGGCGGCACCCGACCCGGCTCGTCCGGTCACGGCCTCATCACGATCTGCGCACCCGTCGCGGTCGGCGACACGTGACACCCACAGGGACGCGGCACGGGCCCGGTGCACACGTGGCGTACGGTCACCCAGCGCCACACCCACACGGCCACCACGCGTACCAGCGGATGCGCTGCGTGGTGGGCGGACCGTGGCAGTGGTGGCCGACATACCGCCGTCGGGGGACGGGACATCCTTCGTTCGGGTGGGAAAGTCCCACCAGGCACCCGTCCGGGGCCACCCGGCTTGACCTGCGCCGCGGGACCGGCGCATGATTACTCTGCGTATTGATCGACAGCGATCAGGGTCGTCGCTGCGCGTCACAGGTCCACCGGCTCGCGAGCCGTGGTCGACCAGGAATGAGGAGATCGCCACATGGGCGACTACGCCAAGGCGCTCGGGGGGAAGCTCCGAGCCATCCGGCAACAACAGGGGCTGTCGCTGCACGGCGTCGAACAGAAGTCCGGGGGCCGCTGGAAGGCGGTCGTCGTCGGGTCCTACGAGCGCGGCGACCGCGCCGTGACCGTGCAGAAGCTGGCGGAGCTGGCGGACTTCTACGGCGTCCCGGTGGCCGAGCTGCTCCCCGAGGGCCGGGTGCCGTCCGGTTCCGAGCCGGCCACGAAGATCGTCATCAACCTCGAGCGGCTCCAGCAGCTGCCCGCGGACAAGGTGGGCCCGCTGGCCCGCTACGCCGCCGCGATCCAGTCCCAGCGCGGCGACTACAACGGCAAGGTCCTGTCGATCCGGGCCGAGGACCTGCGTTCCTTGGCGATCATCTACGACATGACCCCCGGCGAGCTGACCGACCAGCTCATCGACTGGGGTGTGCTGCCTCCCGAGGCCCGTCCGTCGCACCGGGTGGACTGACACCGCCCGGTTCCGATCGGTTCCGTGCACCGGGGAAGGGCGCACGGCACCGACTCCCCCGACGGCGGCGGGCTCCGGCCCGCCGCCGTCGGTCCGTCCCGGGCCGGTCAGCCGGTCCGCTCGTCCGCGTCCTCGTCCCCCACACCGCGGGCGGCGAGGGCCTCGCCCAGCTCGTCGGCGTGGCGCAGGGTGCGGACCACGAACGGCACGGCGAACGCCGTCGGCGACCGGCCCGCCCCGCGGGCGACGGCCGCCTCGCGCACCGACGCGGCGATCGCCGCCAGGGTCCCGACGGCCTGCACCGTGAGCCCGACCAGCAGGCCCAGCCGCTCCGGGCGCACCCCGAACCGGCGCAGCGGTCCCAGCCCCCGTTCCACGGCCGCCACGACCGCGTCGATCCGCGTGGTCAGCGTGAAGAGGCTGGCGGCAGCCAGCGCCGCGACCAGGCTCAGCACGGTCACCGCCGCGGCCTGCGGACCGACCAGCCACAGCTGCAGCCCACCCACGAACACGGCCAGTACGAGCAGCAGCCGCGCGACCTGCCAGACCCGCGCCCACGGCGGGCGGGCGACCGCGTAGCCCACCGCGACGAGCCCGCAGGCGCCCGCGAGCCAGCCCACGTCCCTCCGCACCACGACGAGCGTCACGACCACGAGCAGGACCAGCAGCTTCGGGCCCGCAGGCGCCCGGTGGAGCGGGCTGGTCCCGGGCGCGTACAGGCCGAGCGGGTTCATCCGACGAGCTCCCGGTAGTACCGGATCGCGGGCCCGGGGGCGTCGTCCGCCACGACCACGCCCCCGTCGAGGACGACGACCCGGTCGAACCCGGCGAGCAGGTCCAGGTCGTGGGTGACCAGCAGGACCTGCTGGCGCAGCCCGGCCAGGATGTCGGCGAAGCGGCGCGTGTTGCGCAGGTCGAGCAGCGTGGTGGGCTCGTCGCAGACCAGCACGTCCGGGTCGAGCGCGAGCATCCCGCACAGGGCGAGCAGCTGCTTCTGCCCACCCGAGAGCTGGTGGGCGGGATGGTCGGCGTAGCCCTCGAGCCCGTGCGCGGCGAGGACCTCGGCGGCGCGCGCGGCCCGCTCGGCGCGGTTCTTCACCGTGCGCCGCAACGAGAACGCGACGTCCTCCCCCGCCGTCGGCATCACGATCTGGCTGTCCGGGTTGGTGAACACGAAGCCGACCCGCCTGCGGACGGCCGCGCCGTCCGACGTGGGGTCGAGCCCGTCGACCCGCACCTCGCCGTGCGTCGGGCGGACCAGGCCGTTGACCATCCGGGCCAGTGTGGACTTCCCGGAGCCGTTGGCGCCCACGAAGCCCACGCGCGCCTCGGGCAGGGAGAGGGTGACGTCGTCGAGCACCGGGCGGTCGTCGTAGCGGTGGGAGACGGCGCGGTAGGAGATCACCGGTCTGCTCCGGGCACGTGCTCCCACAGCGCCGCGACACCGAGGCCGCCGCCGGCCGACAACGCGGTCAGCCCCAGCCGTCCGGCACCCTCGCGGACCAGCCTGCTGAACAGCCGCACCACGAGCACGGCCCCGGACGCGCCCCACGGGTGCCCGAGCGCCACGGCCCCGCCGTCCGGGCTCACCGCCTCCTCGGGCAGGTCCGCGGCGTCCAGGCAGGCGAGGGTCTGGCCGGCGAAGGCCTCGGTGAACTCGACGACGTCCGGGTGCCCGTGCGCCAGGACCTCCCGCATCGCGGGCACCGCGCCGAGGCCCAGCCGCCGCGGGTCGACCCCCGAGGTGGCGCTCGCCACGAGCCGGAGGCCGGGAACACCCAGCTCACGGCGGACGTCCTCGCTCACCACGAGGACCGCCGCGGCCCCGTCGCTCACCGCGCACGAGTTCGCCGCGGTCGCCGTCCCGTCGGGGGTGAAGGCGGGGCGGAACCGCGCCAGCCGCGCCGCCGTGAACCCGGCGCGCGGCCGCTGGTCGCGCGAGACCGCGCCTGCGGTCCCGGCGAGCGGCACGAGCTCGGCGTCGAACCGGCCCGCGGCCTGGGCGGCGACCGCGCGCTCGTGGCTGCGCAGGGCGAAGCGGTCCTGCCGCTCCCGCGAGATCCCGGCCTCCCGCGCCACCAGGTCGGCGGCCTCCCCCATCTCCGGGTCGCCGAGCTCCGCGGGCGCGAACGGGGCGCGCGTGTAGGGGGTGGGCGGGTCCGTGCGGAACGCGCGGTGCGGCGCGGTGGACGCGCTCTCGGTGCCGCCCGCGAGGTACGCCCGCCCCTCCCCGGCCCGGATCATGCTGCAGGCCACCGTGATCGCCGCGAGCCCGCTCGCGCACTGGCGGTCCACGGTCAGTCCCGGCACGCCCTCGCCGAGCCCGGCCCGCAGGGCGGCGACCCGGGCGGTGTTGCCCCCGGGCCCGAACACGTTCCCGAGGATCACGTCGTCGACCGGCGGGGCGCCCGGGACGTCCGCCCGCACGGCCCGCAGCACCGGCGCGGCGAGCTCGTCCGCGGTGAACGCGCGCAGGATCCCGCCCGCGTTGCCGATCGGGGTCCGGCGAGCGGCGATCACCACCGGCCGGGTCATCGGAGGGGCTCCGCGGCGAGCGTGCCCGCGGCGAGGGCCGCGGTGAGCGCGGCGCGGGCGGGCTTGCCCGCCGGAGTGCGCGGGATCTCCTTCGCCCGCAACCAGATCCGCGGCCGCTTGCGCGGGTCCAGGCCGGCCCGGGCGGCCGCGCGCAGGTCGGCGAGCACGGGCTCGCCCTCCACCACGGCGGTGACCACGGCCCCGAGCCGCGGGTGCGGCGAGCCGGCGACGACGACGTCCGACACCCCGGGCACCGCGCGCAGCACCGCCTCGACCTCCTCGGCGGCCACCAGGAAGCCGCCGGAGCCGATCGTCGCGGACTCGCGCCCGTGGACGGTGAGCACGCCGTCGACGATGTCGACGCGGTCCCCCACGCTGGTCCACTCCGGACTCGGGTCGAGCACGCCGCCGCGCAGCCTGCCGTCGACCGCGAGCGGGGAGCGCACCCACAGCTCGCCCGCCCGCACCTCCAGGTCCACCCCGGGGACCGGGCGCAGGACCCCGTCCCGCCGGATCGCGATCAGCGAGTGCTCGGCGGAGCCGTAGTACTCCAGCAGCTCCGGTCGGCGCAGGCCCTCCGGCACGTGCGCGCCCCCGCACACGACCAGCTCGAACGGGACCGCGGCCAGCTCCGGCAGCATCGCGGGCACGACGTGGACCGTGGCGGCCCCGCGGGCGGCCGCCGCGCTCAGCCGGGGTGCCAGCCGCAGCTCGGCGCCGCACCACAACGCGTGCAGGGCACCGAACAGGAACAACGACGAGCTGAGCGGCCCGGCGACCAGCACCGGGCCCGGCACCGCGCCCAGCGCCTCGAAGCTGCGCAGCCAGGAGGCGCGAGAGCGCTGCAGGACCTTCGGCGTGCCGCTGCTCCCGGAGGTCGTGGGCAGGTAGAAGGGCGCGGCGAGGTCGACCGGGATGTCCTCCACCGTCCCGGAGCCGGCGTCGGGGGTGCCCTCCACCACCGTGTCCGGGCGGGCGTCCGCCAGCACCCCGGCCCGCTCGCGCGCGGACCAGCCGGGTTCCAGGACCAGGGCCGCCGCCCCGCGCCGGTCACAGGCCAGGAACCAGGAGAGGACGTCCCCGTCGCCGATCGCCACCCGCGCACCCGGGCCGATTCCCCGGCGCTGCAGCTCGGCGGCCCCGGCCCCGACCCGCGCGGCGAGGTCCGCGGGCAGGGCGGCTCCGCCGAGCACCGGGGTCACGTGCGCCCCACGAGCCGCCCCGGGAGCGCGCGGTGCACCAGCGACGCGACGAGCGCGGCGATGACGACCTTGGCGAGGTCACCGGGCACGAACACCAGCGACCCGGTGACCGCGGTCGACCACGAGCCCGTGTACACCGCCAGCCACGGGATCCCGACCAGGTAGTCGGCGACGAGCCCGGCGAACGCGGCGAGGAGCAGCAGCGGCAGCCCGGGCCGTCGGGCGCGCTGCGCGATCAGGCCGCTGACCAGCGCCGACAGGATCCATCCGAGGAGGAACCCTCCGCTCGGGCCGACGAAGGGGGCGAGCCCGCCGCGCCCGCCCGAGAGCAGCGGCAGCCCGATCGCGACCAGCGCGAGCAACAGCAGCACCGCGAACACCGCCCGCCGCGCCCCGACCAGCACCCCGGCCAGGAACGGGCCCATGTTCTGGACGACGATCGGCACCCCCGACGCCCCGACGTAGACGCCCGGGAACAGCCCCAGCACGGCGATGAACGCCGCCAGGACGACGGTCGTGGCGAGGTCGGCGGCAGGCGCGGCGGCGCGCGGGCGGTCGGACACGGGTGAAGGTTAGCCGGCGGAACCCGGTCCTCCGCTGTCGCGCCCGCCACTCCCACTCGGCTCGGCTCGGTCCTGCTCGGTCTGCTCAGTTCTGCTCAGTGGTGCTGCGCACGCTCCACCGTGGTCTGCAGCGCCGCGAGGAGCTCGCGGGCCGACTCCAGGGACAGCTCCACCGCCACCCGCGCGCCCGGGCCGCGGTCCGGGGCGAGGAAGTCGATGTTCACGGTGTGGTCGTCCGGGGCGTGGACCGGGTGGTCGTAGTAGACGGTCGCGGTGCGCAGCGGGAACCAGCCCTCGGGTCCCTTGCCGCTGCTGCGGCGCACCTCGATCCGCTCCGTGGAGTAGGTGCACACGGTTACAGGTACCTCCCGAAGAAGGCCTCGATCCGCTCCCAGCCGTCGTTCGCCGCCTCCGGCCGGTAGGCCGTGCGGTTGACGGCGAAGAAGGCGTGGCCCGCGCCCTCGTAGCGGTGGAACTCGTAGGTCTTCCCGTTGTCGCGCAACAGCTTCTCCAGCTCGTCGACGTCCGCGGGCGACGGATGGGCGTCGTCCTGGCCGAACAGGCCGAGCAGCGGCGCCCGCAGCTCGGGCACCCGGTCGGCCAGCGGCGCGACCTGCAGCGGGAAACCCTCCGGCGGCGTCCCGACGACGAACGCGCCGTAGCAGTCCACGGCCGCCTGCACGTCGACCTCGACCCCGCTCAGGAAGGCCTGGCGGCCGCCGGAGCAGTAGCCGATCGTCCCGACCCGGCCGTTCGACGTCGGCAGGTCCCGCAGCCACCGCGCGGCGCCCTTCGCGTCCCCGACGAACCGCTCGTCCGGCACGCCGCCCCGGGCGCGGGCGGCGGCGGCCGCGTCGTCCGGGGCGGCGCCGGGAGCCTCCCGGCTGTAGAGGTTGACGCAGATCGCGTCGTAGCCCAGCACCGCGAAGCGGCGCACGATCTCCTTCGTCTCCTTGTCGTAGCCGGGCATGTGGTGGATCACGATCACCCCGCCGCGCGGCCCGGGGGCCATCGGGCGGGCCGTGTAGGCCTCGATGAGGTCGTCGCCGTGACCGCGGATCCCCACGGTCTCGGCCAGGACGGCGTCGTACGCCACGTCTCCTCCTCGCTGGGATGGCTCGGCTGTCGGGTCCCTGCCTACCCTTGTCGACCATGAGCATCGGCACCGAGTCCCTGTGGCACCCGTTCGCGGCGATGGAATCGGTCAAGCGGTCCCAGACGGTGATCACCCGGGCCGAGGACGTCTGGATCTGGGACGCCGCGGGCACCCGCTACCTCGACGCCACCGCGAGCCTCTGGTACGCCAACGCGGGCCACGGCCGCCGGGAGATCGCCGACGCGGTCACCGCCCAGCTCGGGAAGCTGGACGCCTACCACCTGTTCACCGACTTCGCGAACGAGCCCGCCCTCGCCCTGGCCGACGCGCTCGCCGCCCGCGCACCGATGGCGGACGCGAAGGTGTTCCTCACCAGCGGCGGCGGCGACTCGATCGACACCGCCGCCAAGATCGCCCGCGCGCACTTCGCGCTGACCGGGCAGCCGGACCGCACGATCCTGCTGCACCGCGAGCACAGCTACCACGGCACGCACGGCCTGGGCACCTCGCTGGCGGGCATCCCCGGCAACCGGGTGGCGCCGCCGTTCGTGCCGGACGTCGTGCAGACGGCGTGGAACGACGCCGAGATGCTCGAGGAGACCCTCCGCGAGCTCGGCCCGGAGCGGGTCGCGGCGTTCTTCTGCGAGCCCGTGATCGGGGCGGGCGGGGTGCTGCCGCCGCCGCCCGGGTACATCGAGGCGGCGGCGCAGGTGTGCGCGCGCCACGGCGTGCTCTTCGTCGCCGACGCCGTGATCTGCGGCTTCGGCCGGCTCGGCGACTGGTTCGGGGTGGACCGCTTCGGCATCACGCCGGACCTGGTCACCTTCGCCAAGGGTGTGACGTCCGGGGTCCAGCCGCTCGGCGGCGTGCTCGCCTCGGGCGCGGTCGCCGCGCCCTTCTGGGACACCCCGGGCACCGTGCTGCGGCACGGCCAGACCTACTCCGGGCACCCCGTCGCCTGCGCCGCCGGGCTCGCCACGGTCGAGCTCTACGAGCGCGACGGGCTCTTCGCCCGCGCGGACGCCCTGGAGGGGCCGCTGCTGGAGCGTCTGCAGGGCCTGGCGGACCACCCGCTCGTCACCGAGGCGCGGGGCGGCACCGGCTTCCTCGGCGCCCTCGAGCTGGTGCCCGACCGGCCGGGGATCACCGGGCGCGTGGCGAACGCCGTCCGCGAGCACGGGGTGATCATCCGTCCGATGGTGAGCGCGCTGGGCTTCAGCCCGCCCCTGACGGCGACGGAGGACCACCTCGACCAACTCGCCGAGGCCGTCCGCAAGGGCCTGGACCAGGTCGCCTGACTTCCCCGCCGAGAGGAACCTGAGGGCGATGCCGAGGGTGCCGGAATCGCCCTGAGGTTCATCTCGGCTGGGAATTGTCGGGGGCGGATGCGAACATCTGTTCGTGTCGCGGATCCTGAGCAGGGCGGAGGCGTCGATCCTGCACGCCGACCTCGACTCGTTCTACGCGTCGGTCGAGCAGCGGGACGCGCCGCGGCTGCGCGGGCGCCCGGTCATCGTGGGCGGCGGGGTGGTGCTCGCCGCGTCCTACGAGGCCAAGGCCTTCGGGGTGCGCACGGCGATGGGCGGGCGGCAGGCGAAGGCGCTCTGCCCGCGCGCGATCGTCGTGCCGCCGCGGTTCGCCGCCTACGCCGAGGCCAGCAAGGCGGTGTTCGCCGTCTTCCGGGACACCACCCCGGTCGTCGAGGGGGTGTCGATCGACGAGGCGTTCCTGGACGTCGGCGGGCTGTGGCGGATCGCGGGCTCCCCCACCGCCGTCGCCCGGCGCCTGCGGGAGCGGGTGGCGGGCGAGGTGGGCCTGCCGATCACCGTGGGGGTGGCCTGCACGAAGTTCCTGGCGAAGGTGGCCTCGGGGGTGGCCAAGCCGGACGGGCTGCTGGAGGTCCCGCCGGGCGGGGAGCTCGCGTTCCTGCACCCGCTGCCCGTCGGCAGGCTGTGGGGCGTCGGGAAGGTCACCGAGGCCAAGCTGCACGCGCTGGGGATCCGGACCGTGGGCGAGGTGGCGGACCTCGGCGAGGCCACGCTCGTGAGCCTGCTCGGCCGGGCCTCCGGGCGGCACCTGCACGCCCTGGCGCACAACCACGACCCCCGCGTGGTCGACACCGGCGTGCGCCGCCGGTCCATCGGCTCCCAGCGCGCGTTGGGCCGCCGCCACCGCACCCCCGAGGAGCTGGACGTCGTCCTGGCCGGGATCGTCGACCGGCTCGGGAAGCGGCTGCGCGGGGCGGACCGGACCTGCCGCACCGTCGTCCTGCGGCTGCGGTTCGGCGACTACACGCGCGCCACCCGCTCGCACACCCTCGCCCGCGCCACCGACCACACGCCGACCCTGCTGGCCGCGGCGCGCAGGCTGCTGGCGGACTCGCTGTCGACGTGTCTGGACCGCGGCACCACGCTCGTCGGGATCTCGCTCACGAACCTCGACGCGGGGGACGCGATGCAGCTGACCCTGCCGTTCGAGCGCACCGACGGGCCGGATCTGGACCGCACGCTCGACGACCTGCGGTCCCGCTTCGGGTCCGAGTCGGTCACCCGGGCGGCCCGGCTGGGCCGCGACCAGGGCTGGGAGGTGCCGCTGCTCCCCGACGGCTAGAGACGGATCTGCCGGTATCGGCGAGGGGGCTCCCCAGTCCCCGCCGATACCGGCGTCCTGTTCAACGAGCGGACCCGCGCGGGGTCACCCCACGCCGGGTTGCCGTCGGGTGAACTCCGTCATGCGGTGGAGGTCCGCCCCGACCAGGCGGGCTCGACCTCGGCCCAGCGGCGCTCCCAGACCGCGGCGTTCCGCCGCCAGGTGACCAGCCGGACGAGCCGCCAGCCGCCATAGACGAGCAGGAGACCGAGCAGCGCGGCCAGCACCCCGACGACACCCCCGACCAGGCCCGCCGCGAGGGGCGAGACGGGGGCCCGCACCACGGTGCCCGCGCGGTCGGTCCAGAGCGGGACCTGCGCCCCCGGTTCGGCGCCGATCGGCGCGCTGACCAGCCCGGATCGCGGTGTGCCGTCCGGGGCGGTCCAGCTCGCGAGGACGCGGCGCGAACCGGGGCTCACGTCGTCGTCCGCGGGCGGGAGGTCCGGGATCCGGGTGACGGTCGCCTGGACGGTCGACCGTTGCGCCCCCTCGCTCGCCGCGCGCGCCGCGACCGAACCGTGCGCCATCACCCCGAGGACCGCGGCGATCACCAGCAGGACGACGCCGATCCCGCAGAGCAGGACGGCGGCCGCGTCCTCGATGCGATGGGAGAGGAGTCGCCCGGCGTCCGGACCGCGTTACCCCTTCTTTGAAGCGTGTGCATCAACTAGCGTGGGTCACCGGAGCCGAAGCAGCGGAGGTGCACGATGGCGTGGGACTTCTCCACCGAACCCGAGTTCGAGAAGAAGCTGGCGTGGATGCGGGAGTTCGTCCGCGAGGAGATCTACCCGATCGAGACGCTCGACCTGAGCCCGGAGCAGTACGCACGCATCACCGCCCCGCTCAAGGAGCAGGTCAAGGAGCAGGGCCTGTGGGCCGCGCACCTGCCGCCGGAGCTGGGCGGTGGCGGGTTCGGCCAGGTCAAGCTCGGGCTGATGCACGAGATCCTCGGCGCGAGCCGGTTCGCGCCCGGCATCTTCGGCAACCAGGCGCCGGACTCCGGGAACGCCGAGCTGCTGGCGATCGGCGGCTCGCCGGAGCAGAAGGAGCAGTGGATGTTCCCGCTGCTGCGCGGCGAGCTGCGGTCCTGCTTCTCGATGACCGAGCCCGGCGCGGGCGCGGACCCGACGCTCCTCACCACCCGCGCGGTACTGGAGGGTGACGAGTACGTCATCAACGGGCACAAGTGGTTCTCGTCGAACGCGAGCCGGGCGGACTTCCTGATCGTGATGGCCGTGACCGACCCGGACGTCTCGCCGTACCAGGGCTCGTCGATGATCATCGTCCCGGTGGACACCCCCGGGGTGACCATCCTGCGCGACATCCCGGTGATGGACCACTCCACCGTGCACCCGCAACTCGAGGGCGGACACGCCGAGATCCTCTACCAGGACGTCCGGGTGCCGAAGACCAACCTGGTCGGCAACCCCGGCGACGGGTTCAAGCTGGCCCAGCAGCGCCTCGGCCCCGGCCGCATCCACCACGCGATGCGGTGGCTGGGGCAGTCGAAGCGCGCCTTCGACATGCTGTGCGAGCGGGCGGTCTCGCGCTACGCGCACGGCTCGGTGCTCGCCGACAAGCAGATGATCCAGGACTGGGTCGCCACCTCGGCCGCCGAGATGCAGGCCGCCCGCCTGCTCACGCTGCAGGCGGCGTGGACGATGGACCAGGTCGGCGCGTCGAACGCCCGCAACGAGATCGCCATGATCAAGTTCTGGGGCGCGCGGGTGCTGCACGACGTGATCGACCGGGCCATCCAGATCCACGGCTCGCTCGGCTTCTCGGGCGACCTGCCGCTGGAGCAGATGTACCGGGCGGCCCGGGCCGCGCGGATCTACGACGGCCCGGACGAGGTGCACAAGGCCACCCTCGCCAAGCGCATCCTGCGTGGCTACGAAGCCGTCGACGTGCCCACCGAGCACGTCCCGACCCGCACCGAGGCCGCCCGCACGAAGTTCGCGCAGTACCTGGAGCTGGCCACCGCGAACGACTAGCGCTCCGCGCCCGTGCGCGGTAAGTGGTGCTCTGGCACCACTTACCGCGCACGACCGCTCGGCGCCGCGGAAAA
This sequence comes from Pseudonocardia sp. WMMC193, assembly GCF_021728735.1. Classification (NCBI taxonomy): domain Bacteria; kingdom Bacillati; phylum Actinomycetota; class Actinomycetes; order Pseudonocardiales; family Pseudonocardiaceae; genus Pseudonocardia; species Pseudonocardia sp. WMMC193. Next base: position 1,824,655 of record NZ_JAKKDO010000003.1, read on the forward strand.
CCGCCGGCGGGCCGCGGTATCCCTACGGGATGGACGTCACCTCCGACCGAACGCTCGACGACGGTGTCCGCGAGCGCCGTTTCACCCTCACCGCCGCCGGCGACCCCGACGGAGCCCCTGACGGAGCCCCCGGCATCCTCTGGACCTCCGGGCCCGGCCCGCTGGTCCTGCTCGGCCATCCCGGCGGACTGGACCGGATGTACCCGCGGCTCCTCGACCGGGCCCGCGACGCTCTGGCCGCCGGGTTCACCGCGGCGACCCTCGAGCTGCCCGGTTGCGGCGACCGCCCCCGCGCGCCGGACGCCGAGGCCGCCCGCGCCGACCTGCGACGGGCGATCCTCGCCGGCGAGAAGGTCCTGGACGAGACCGTCGACCGGCTCGTCCTCCCGCTCGTCGACGCCGCCGTCCCGGAGCACCGCGCCGCGCTCGACGTCCTGCTGACCCTGCCCGGCCTCCACGGGCCGGTCGGGCTCGCGGGCGGGAACATCGCGATCGGCGTCCGGATGGCGGTGGTCGAGCCGCGTCTCGCCGCCGCGGTCCTGTTCGCCGGCAGCCGCATCCCGCGCCGGGCGCTGGCCGAGGCTCGCACCGTGGCGGTCCCCGTGCACGTCCTGCTGCAGTGGGACGACGAGGACAACGACCGCCAGGAGGCCCTCGACCTGTTCGACGCGCTCGGCAGCGCCGAGAAGACCCTCCACGCCACCACGGGCGGCCACACCGGTGTCCCCCGGTTCGCGGGGCGGGCCGCCAACGACTTCCTCGCCCGACACCTCATCCGCGCGTCCGTCGGTCGTGCGCGGTAAGTGGTGCTCTGGCACCACTTGCCGCGCACGGGTGCCGGAGGCGCTGCTCACACCACAGCGATCTTCTACTTCGTGTAGAACTGAACCCGAACGCTCTACATGTTGTAGAAGTTCGGGAGGAGCCTCCGCCATGGCGCTGGACCTGGCCCGTTGGCAGTTCGGGATCACGACGATCTACCACTTCCTGTTCGTCCCGCTGACGATCGGGCTGTCGGTGATCGTCGCGTCCCTGCAGACCGCCTGGCATCGCACCGGCCGCACCGAGTACCTGCGCGCCACCAAGTTCTTCGGCAAGCTCTTCCTGATCAACTTCGCCATGGGCGTGGTCACCGGGATCGTGCAGGAGTTCCAGTTCGGGATGAACTGGAGCGCCTACTCGACCTTCGTCGGAGACGTCTTCGGCGCCCCGCTGGCCATGGAGGCGCTGCTGGCCTTCTTCCTCGAGTCGACCTTCATCGGGCTGTGGATCTTCGGCTGGGACAAGCTCCCCCGGCGCGTGCACCTGGCCTGCATCTGGGCCGCCGCGATCGGCACCAACCTCAGCGCCTACTTCATCCTCGCCGCGAACGCCTGGATGCGACACCCCGTCGGCTTCGAGATCGACCCGACGACCGGACAGGCCCGCCTGACCAGCATCTGGGCAGTTCTGAGCAACGACCAGGCGTGGTCGACCTACCTGCACGTCGTCAGCGCCGCGTTCATCGCCGCGGGCCTGTTCGTCGCCGCGGTGAGCGCGTACAAGCTGCTCACGCGCAAGGACGAGCGCGAGCACGAGCTGTTCCGCAGGACGCTGCGCGTCGGGTTCGTGGTCACCCTCGTGGCGGGGATCGTCGTCACGGTGAGCGGCGACCACCAGGCCAAGCTCATGGCGCAGTACGAGCCGATGAAGCTCGCGGCCGCCGAGGCACTGTGGGACGACGAGCACGCGGCCGGGTTCTCGATCTTCGCCGTCGGCGACATCCAGGACGGCCGCAACCACGTCAACGTCCAGGTCCCCGGCCTGCTCGCCTTCCTCGCCACCGGCGACTTCGACGGGGACGTCCAGGGCATCAACGACATCCAGGAGCGCCTGACCGCGGAGTTCGGGCCGGGCAGCTACATCCCGAACGTCGGGCTCCTGTACTGGGCCTTCCGGATGATGATGGGGCTGGGCCTGGCCGGGGTGGCGATCTCGGTCGTCGGGTTGTGGCTGACCCGGGGCGGGCGCCTCTTCCGGTGGGACTGGCAGTACCGGCTCGTCGTCGCCGCCCTGCCCGCCGCCCTGCTGGCGAACATCTTCGGCTGGATCCTCACCGAGATGGGCCGCCAACCCTGGACGGTCGTCGGTGAGCTGCTCACCGCGAACAGTGTGAGCCCCGGGGTGAGCCTGACCGAGGTGGCGATCTCGCTGTCCGCCTTCACGCTGATCTACGCGGTGCTGGCGGTGGTCGAGTTCGGCCTGCTCGCGAAGTACGTGAGGGCGGGCACCGCCGCGGTGATGCCGTACCCCGAGAACGACGCCGCCGAGCCCGACCGCACCGACGACGACCGCGTCCCCGCGTTCGTCTACTGAGGACCTGCTCGTCAGGGTCCGCACCTCGACTCAGGAGCCCACGATGGATCTTCCCCTGGTCTGGTTCCTCGCCATCGCCGTCCTGTGGACCGGCTACTTCGTCCTGGAGGGCTTCGACTTCGGCGTCGGCGCCCTGCTCCCCGTGCTGGCCCGCGACGACACCGACCGCCGCGTGATGATCAACTCGATCGGGCCGGTCTGGGACGGCAACGAGGTCTGGTTGATCACCGCCGTCGGCGCCACGTTCGCCGCGTTCCCGGCCTGGTACGCGTCGATGCTGAGCGGCTTCTACCTGCCCGTGCTGCTGATCCTGCTCGCCCTGATCGGGCGGGGGGTGGCGTTCGAGTACCGCGGCAAGGGCGACACCGCCCGCTGGCGGGCCCGTTGGGACACGGTGATCGTGCTCGGCAGCGCGATCCCGGCGTTCCTGTGGGGCCTGATCTTCGCCAACCTGGTGCGGGGCCTGGAGATGGGTGCCGACCACGTCGTCACGGCGAGCGTGTTCGCCCTGTTCAACGGCTACGCGGTGCTCGGCGGCCTGCTCACCCTGAGCCTGTTCCTGCTGCACGGCGCGGTGTTCCTGACGCTGAAGACCGACGGGCCGGTGCGGGTGCGGGCGCGCGCCTTCGCGGGCCGCTCGGTGCTGGTCGTGCTCCCGCTGCTGGTCGCGTTCGTGGCGTGGACCGCGCGCGGCGGGGCGCTCGCGGCGGGCGTGGTCGCCGTCGTCGCCCTGGTGGCGGGCGCCGTCGCGATCCGACGCGGGCGGGAGGGCTGGGCCTTCACCGCCACCGCCGTCGCGGTCGGCCTGCTCTCGGTGACGATCTTCGGGACGCTGTTCCCGGAGGTCCTGCCCTCGAGCACCGACCCCGCCTTCTCGCTGACGATCGCGAACGCCGCCTCGGCGCCCTACACGCTGACCGTGATGAGCTGGGTCGCCCTGGTGTTCCTGCCCCTGGTCCTGGGCTACCAGGCGTGGAGCTACTGGGTGTTCCGCAAGCGGGTCGGCCGCGACCACATCCCCGCGGCGCACTGATGAGACCCCTCGACCCCCGCCTGCTGCGCACGGCGAGCGCCGTCCGCACGCACCTGCTCGTCGCCATCGGGTGCGGGGCGGCCCTCACCGGGCTGATCCTGCTGCAGGCGTGGCTCGTGTCCCGGGTGATCGCGGACGCCACCGCGGGAGCCGGGCTCGAGGAGCTCGCCCTGGTGATCGCGGCCGTCGCCGCGGTCGCGGTCGCCAGGGCCGGGCTCGCCTACGGCTCGGAGGCCGCGGCGCTCCGCAGCGCCGCGAAGGCCAAGTCGCAGCTGCGGATGCAGCTGGTCGAGCACACCACCCGGGGCCGCCCGCGGAACGCGGGCGAGCTCGTCACCCTCGCGACCCGGGGCCTCGACGCCCTCGACGACTACTTCGCCCGGTACCTCCCCCAGCTCGTCCTCGCCGTGCTCCTGCCGGTGGCCGTGCTGGTCGTGGTGGCGGGCGCGGACTGGATCTCGGCGGTCGTGATCGCGGTGACCGTCCCGCTGATCCCGCTGTTCATGGCGCTCGTCGGGATGCACACCCAGGCCCGGACCGCGCGGCAGTGGTCGCTGCTGGAGCGGCTGGGCGGACACTTCCTCGACGTCGTCGAAGGGCTCCCGACCCTGGCCCTGTTCCGCCGGGCGAAGGCCGAGGCCGCGCTGGTCCGGCGGGTCACGGACCAGCACCGCGAGGCGACCATGGGCACGCTGAAGGTGGCGTTCCTGTCCGCCTTCGTGCTCGAGGTGCTCGCCACGCTCGCGGTCGCGCTGGTCGCGGTGGAGATCGGGTTCCGGCTGCTGTGGGGTGACCTCCCGCTGAGCACCGCCCTGTTCGTGCTGATCCTGGCCCCGGAGGCGTACCTGCCGCTGCGCGAGGTCGGGGCCCGCTTCCACGCCTCGATGGAGGGTGTCGCGGCGGCGGAGAAGGTGTTCGCGGTGCTCGACTCGCGCGACGGCGGGCCCGACGGCACCGCGCCGGCCCCGCGCGGCGACATCGAGCTGGACGACGTCTGGGTCGTCTACCCCGAGCGGACCGCGCTGTCCGGTCTGTCGGCGGTGTTCCCGGCCGGCCGGACCACCGTGATCAGCGGTCCGAGCGGCGCGGGCAAGTCGACGATCCTGAACCTGCTCCTGCGCTTCACCGAGCCCACCGCGGGCCGGGTCACCGTGGGCGGCGTGGACCTCGCCGACGTCGACACCGCGGCCTGGCGACGCACCCTCGCCTGGGTCCCGCAGGACCCCCACCTGTTCGACGAGAGCCTCGCCGACAACATCCGGCTCGGCGCCCCCGACGCGACCCTCGACGAGGTCCGCCGGGCCGCGCACCGCGCGGAGCTGGACGAGGTCGTCGCGGATCTGCCCGAGGGCCTGGACACCCGGCTCGGGGAGCGCGGGACGCGGCTGTCGAGCGGGCAGCGCAGGCGCGTCGCGCTGGCCAGGGCCTTCCTCCGGGACGCGCCCGTGGTGCTGCTCGACGAGCCCACCGCCCACCTCGATCCCGACAACGCCGCGGCCGTGCGCCGCGCCGTCGAGAGCCTGACCGAGGGCCGCACCGCCGTGATCGTGACCCACGACCCCGCCTGGACCACCCCCGAGCGGCGCACGGCGCTGTCGCTCACCCCCGCGGAGCGGACGGGCCGTTCGCCGGAGATGGCCCGATGAGCGCCCCGGAGGAGCGAACGGCGCAGCCGTTCACCGGCGGGCGCGGCGGGCTGGTGCGGATGCTCGCGTTGGCGCGGCCCCGGGGCGCGCGGTTCCTGCTCGGAGTGCTGCTGGGGGCGGTCGCCACCGCGGCCGGGGTCGGGTTGCTGAGCCTGGCGGCCTGGCTCATCGCCACCGCCGCGACACATCCGCCGGTCACCGCGCTCAGCGTCGCGGTGGTGCTGACGCGGGCGCTGGGCGTCACCCGCGGGGTGGCCCGCTACCTCGAGCGGCTGGTCACCCACGACGCCGCGTTGCGCACCCTCGCCGAGGCCCGCGACCGCGTCTACGCCCGGCTCGCGGCGACCGAACCGGTGCGCCGGTTCCGCAGCGGCGACCTGGTGAGCAGGCTGGTCAGCGACACCGACGCCACCCAGGACCTGCTGGTCCGCGGGCTCACACCCCCACTGAGCGCGCTGCTGGTCGGCGGCGGCGTGGTCGCCCTGTCGACGGCCCTGCTCACCGAGGGCGGGCTGCTCCTGCTGAGCGGGCTGCTGCTGGCCGGGCTCGCGGTCCCGCTGCTCGCGGCGCGGCTGGGCCGGGGCCCGGCCCGCCGGGCCGCGGCGGCGCGCGCCGAGCTCGCCACCCGGCTCGTCGACACCCTGCACGGCGCCCCCGACCTGCTCGCCTACGGCGCGATGGACCGCGCGCGGGCGCAGGTCGGCGCGGCCGACGCCGCCCTGACCCGGGCCGCGCGCCGGGACGCGGCCATCCTCGGCTTCGGGGCGGGCGCCACCGCCCTGATCGCCGGGCTGACGCTGTGGGGCTCGCTGCTGCTCGGCGTCGCGGCGGTGACCAGGGGCGATCTCGCGCCGATCCCACTGGCGGTCCTGGTCCTGACCGCGCTGGCCGCGTTCGAGATCGTGGCGCCGCTGACCGCGGCGGCGGCCCGGCTCGGGGCCGTCCGGGAGAGCGGCGACCGGCTGTTCGCGGTGCTCGACACCCCACCGGCCACCGCCCCCGCGGACCCGACCCCGGTCCCGTCCCACCCCGCCGACCTGCGGATCCGCGGGCTGCGGGCGGGCTACGGCGACACCGAGGTCCTGCACGGGGTCGACCTGGACGTGCCCGCGGGGGCGCACGTCGCCGTCGTCGGGCCCAGCGGGGCGGGCAAGAGCACGCTCGCCGCGGTGCTGTTCCGGTTCATGGACGCCACCGGCGAGGTCCGGCTCGGCGAGACCGACCTCCTGCGCCGCAGCCCGGACGCGGTGCGTGCCGCGGTGAGCGGCGTCCCGCAGGACCCGCACGTCTTCGACAGCACCGTCCGGGAGAACCTGCGCCTGGCCAGGCCGGACGCGACCGATCCCGAGCTGCGGGACGTACTGGACCGGGTCCGGCTCGACCTGGGGCTCGACGAGCGGGTCGGCACCCACGGGCACCGCCTCAGCGGCGGCATGCGCAGGCGGCTCGCGCTCGCCAGGGCGCTGCTGACCGATCCCGCCCTGCTCGTCCTCGACGAGCCGACGGCCCATCTCGACCCGGCCACCCGGGACGTCGTGCTCGACGACCTGCTCACCGCCGCGGCCGGCCACACCACCCTGCTGATCACCCACGACCCCGCCCTGCTCGACCGCATGGACCACGTTCTGCGCATATCGGACGGACGCGTACAGACCCCTCTCAGCATGACCACAGCCCGGCACTGAGACGCTTCCCCCGTGCGTACGAGACTCGCTCCCCTGGTCGCCGCGGTCGCGGCGGGCCTCGTCCTGCTCGCCGGGTGTTCCGGCGACCCCACGCCGAGCGGGGAGGGGACCGACCGCACGGTGTCCGGCCTCGACCTGTCCGAGGGCTGGGACTGGCAGCCGCAGGCGACGCCGCTGGAGCTCGGCGTCACCCACACCCAGAACACGCTCGACGCCGCCGACGTGCCCGAGGCGGACGCGCGCGGCGCGGCGATCCTCGCCAAGAGCGGTGACTGGCAGAACGTGCACCTGATGGGCTTCGGCACGCTCAACCCCGAGCCCTCCCCCGGCGACTACGACTGGTCCACGCTCGACCGGCGGATGAAGCTCGTGCAGGACGCGGGCGCCAAGACGATCCTCACCGCCTGCTGCGCGCCGGACTGGATGAAGGGCGGCCAGGCCGGGCAGACCAACTGGGACGAGCTGGAGAAGGCGCCGGACCCGGACCAGTTCCAGGCCTACGCCGACCTCGTCGCGCAGACCGTGCAGCGCTACCCGCAGATCGAGAAGGTGCAGGTCTGGAACGAGCTCAAGGGCTTCTTCCACCCGGAGTGGAACCGCTGGGACTACGAGGGCTACACGGACCTCTACAACCGCGTCTACACCGCGGTGAAGGCCGTCCGGCCGGACGTGCAGGTCGGCGGCCCGTACCCGGTCATGATCAGCCTGACCCGGGACGACACCAACGCCTCCGACGAGGTGACCGGCCCGTGGGGCGCGCTCGACCAGCGGGTGATCGACGCGCTGGACTACTGGTTCGCGAACAAGGTCGGCGCGGACTTCCTCGTCGTCGACGGCGGCACCGCGGTCCGGGAGGGCACGATCAGCGGCAGGCTGGACGACGCGGCGCGCAAGTTCGTCGACGTCGACCGGTGGCTGCAGAGCAAGTCGAACCTGCCGATCTGGTGGGCCGAGTTCTACCCGGACGTCCCGCCCGGCCAGGACGCCTCGGCGACCAGCCAGGCCAGCGCCGCCGCCACGCTCTCGGCGGTCGACGCGTTCGCCCGCTCCGGCGCCGCGGGCGCCCTGCTCTGGGGCCCGCAGGAGTACGACCTGCAGTATGCGGCCCTGTGGACCGACGCGACCGAGGCGGACGGCGGGCAACCCACCCCGCTGACCCCCGCCTGGGAGTGGCTCGTCCCCCGGCTCGCCGCGGGCGGGATGGAGCTGGGCACGAGCCAGACCCAGCCGCTGATCGCCTTCCGCGCCCCGGACGGCTCGGTGCTCGTGGCGAACATGAGCGACCAGTCCGTCCCCGTGCAGGGCCAGGACCCGATCCCGCCCTACGGCATCGGCACCGCCCCGGCCCGCTCCTGACCACCCGCCCCTCGACGGCGAACGGCGCGTCCGCTCACACCGAGTGGGCGAACGCGCCGTTCGTCGTCAGGTCTTGGGGCCGCCTGCGACGTAGATGACCTGGCCGTTGACGAAGCCGGAGCGCTCGTCGACGAAGAACGACACCGTCTGGGCGATGTCCTCGACCTCGCCCGCACGCTGCACCGGGATCTCCTTGGCCCGCGCGGTGCGGTACTCGTCCCAGTCCAGGCCCAGCCGCTCGGCGGTCGCCTTGGTCATCTCACTGGCGATGAAGCCGGGCGCGATGCAGTTCGCCGTGACACCGAACTTGCCCAGCTCGATCGCGAGGGTCTTGGTGAAGCCCTGCAGGCCCGCCTTCGCCGTGGAGTAGTTGGCCTGCCCGCGGTTGCCCAGCGCCGAGGTCGACGACAGGTTCACGATGCGACCGAACTTCGCGTCCACCATGTGCTTCTGCACGGCCTTGGTCATCAGGAACGAGCCCTTGAGGTGCACGTTCATCACGGCGTCCCAGTCCGACTCGGCCATCTTGAAGATGAGGTTGTCCCGGGTGATGCCCGCGTTGTTGACCAGCACGGTCGGCGCGCCGAGCTCCTCGGCGACCCGCGCGACCGCCGCCTCGACGGCCGCCGCGTCCGACACGTCCGCACCGATGGCGAGAGCGGTGCCCCCGGCGGCGGCGATCGCCTCCACGGTGCCCTTGGCCGCAGACTCCTCCAGGTCGATCACCGCGACCTTGAAGCCGTCCTGCGCCAGCCGCAGCGCCGTCGCCGCGCCGATCCCGCGCGCCGCACCCGTCACGATCGCGACCCGCCCCTGGGTCTCCGCCATGTCCCGTCTCCTTCGACTTCGCCGACACTGCGTCGCTGCCACCACGCCGCTCGACACCGAGCTCCCGATCGAACGATCGGATCGCCCCGATCCTCGCATCGCCTCGCCGTTCGCGGCCAAGCCGTGTCGCACGAGACACGTCGGCGGTGTGGTGCGACTGCATTAGGGTCGTCCCCCATGACGGTTCTGGAGCGGTTCTCGTTGAGTGGCAGGGTGGCCATCGTCACGGGCGCGTCGTCGGGGCTCGGAGTGGCCTTCGCGAAGGCGCTCGCGGAGGCCGGGGCGGACGTCGTGCTGGGAGCGCGGCGCGCCGACCGGTTGGCCGACACCCAGAAGCTGGTCGAGGGGCTGGACCGGCGCGCGCTGTCGGTCGCCACCGACGTGGCGAGCCAGCCCGCGTGCCAGAACCTCGTCGACACCGCGATGGCCGAGTTCGGCCGGGTGGACGTGCTGGTGAACAACGCGGGCATCGGCACCGCCCACCCGGCGACCCGGGAGACCGTCGAGCAGTTCACGCAGGTCATCGACGTCAACCTGAACGGCTGCTACTGGATGGCGCAGGCCTGCGGGCGGGTCATGCAGCCCGGCAGCAGCATCGTCAACATCTCCAGCATCCTCGGCCTCACCACCGCGGGTCTCCCCCAGGCCGCCTACTCCGCGAGCAAGGCGGGCCTCATCGGCCTGACCCGTGACCTCGCCCAGCAGTGGGGCGGCCGCAAGGGCATCCGGGTCAACGCGCTGGCCCCGGGTTTCTTCGAGTCCGAGATGACCGACACCTACCAGCCCGGCTACCTGGACACGATGCTCGAGCAGCGGGTCCCGTTGGGGCGCAAGGGCGATCCCGAGGAGCTCGCCGCCGCGCTGGTCTTCCTGGCCAGCTCCGCGGGCGGCTACGTGACCGGTCAGACCTTCGCCGTCGACGGCGGGATCACGATCACCTGATCTCCGCGTTCGACACGGCGGGCCGGGGCCGAGGTCTGCCATCATCCGGGCATGAGCCACGATCCCTACAGCGACCTCCCCCAGGTCCCGTCGTTCGACGTGACGAGCACCGACGTCAAGGACGGCGGCACCCTCGCCACCGCTCAGCTCTCCGGCATCTTCGGCGTCCCCGGCGGCGAGGACGTCTCGCCCTCCCTGACGTGGAGCGGGTTCCCCGCCGAGACCAAGTCCTTCGTCGTGACCTGCTACGACCCGGACGCGCCCACGGCGTCGGGCTTCTGGCACTGGGCGGTCGTCGACCTGCCCGCCTCGACCACCTCGCTGCCGACGAACGCGGGCGACGAGGGCGCGGACCTGCCCGGGGGCGCGTTCACCCTGGCCAACGACGGCGGCCTCAAGCGCTTCCTGGGCGCCGCCCCGCCGCCCGGACACGGCCCCCACCGCTACTTCTTCGTGGTGCACGCGGTGGACGTGGAGAGCCTGGGCATCCCGGAGGAGGCGTCCAACGCCTTCCTCGGGTTCAACCTGTTCAGCCACACCCTGGCGCGCGCCACGCTCGTCGCGACGCACGAGAACAAGGGCTGACCTGCGGGCACGGCCGGGGACCGCTAGCGTCCCCGCCGTGCCCGACATCACCGAACTGATCCTCGACGATCACGAGTGGTTCCGGCGCCGCTTCGCGGAGCTGGACCACCACCGTGTCGCCGAGGCCGATCCCACCACCCTGCGCGAGACCTGGCGTCCGATCGCCGACCTGCTGGACGTGCACGCCGAGGCGGAGGAGCGCATCTTCTACCCCCACCTGCTCCGCTCGGGCGAGAACGACCCCCAGGAGGAGACGCTCGACGCCATCGGCGACCACAACGACATCCGGGACGGCGTGCGGCAGGCCGACCGGCACCCCGTCGGGAGCGCCGGGTGGTGGGAGGGCGTCGACGCGGCCCGGGCCGCGAACGACGAGCACATGGGCGAGGAGGAGAACGAGGGCCTCCCCGACTTCCGGCTCCACGCCCCGAGCGGGCTCCGCGATGCGCTCGGGGTCCAGTTCACCGAGTTCAAACAGCGGCACGCGGGCACCCGCGGGCTCGACGTCGTGGACAAGGACCCGCAGCAGTACGTCGACGACATCGAGCGGGAGATCGCTCCGCCGTCGGACTCGTCCGGCGACGTCTCGCTCGGCATCGGCAGTTTGAGAGGACGACCGTGACCGCACCCTCCGACCATCTCCTCCGGGCGCACGCGCCCATCCCGACCGAGTCGTGGAAGGCCATCGACGACGAGGCCAGGGAGCGACTCACCCCGCTCCTGGCGGCCCGCAAGGTCGTCGACTTCGTCGGCGCGGGCGGCTGGCACCGCTCCGCCTACTCGCTCGGTCGCAGCACCGCACTGGCCGGCCCCCCGCCGGGCGTCGAGGGCGCGGACGGGGTCCGCACGTCCGTGCGGCGCGTCCAGCCCCTCGCCGAGGTGCGGGTGCCGTTCACGGTGAGCCGCGCGGAGATCGACGACATCCAGCGCGGCGCCCCCGACCCGGACCTCGACGATCTCGCGCGGGCCGCCCGGGTCGCGGCGGAGGTGGAGAACCGGGCCATCTTCCACGGCTGGCCCGCCGCCCAGGTGGAGGGGATCGCGCAGGTCTCGCCCTACCCGTCGCCCGCCTTGGGCGCGGACTGCCTGACCTGGCCCGGCGCCGTGGCCCGCGGCGTGGACGCCCTGCGCCGCAACGGGATCGGCGGCCCGTACTCACTGCTGGTCGCCCCGGATCTCTACACCAGGATCGTGGAGACCACCGAGCACGGCGGCTACCTGCTGTTCGACCACCTCAAGAACATCCTGCGCGGCCACGTCGTCTGGACGGCGGGGGTGGACGGCGCCGTCCTGGTCAGCGAGCGCGGCGGCGACTTCGTGCTGGACGTGGGGCAGGACCTCTCCGTCGGCTATCTCAGCCACGACGCCGAGACGGTCTCCCTCTACCTCGAGGAGTCCTTCACCTTCCGCGTCCTCGAGCCCGACGCCGGCATAATCTTCAGCACCTGAGCCGTGCGTGGCGATGGTCGCTCTGGCGACCATCGCCACTCACGGGTGGTCAGAGGGTGAGCAGGCGGTCGAAGAACGCGCGGTAGCGGTTGAGGGCCTGGCGGAGCTGCTCGGTGTCCGCCCCCTCGTTGCGCAGGTCCCGCTCCAGGTCGGCACGCTGCGTCGCGAACAGCTCCGCGACGTCGTCGAGGACGTGGCCGACCAGCTCGTTGGCGTCCCGGACCGCGCCGCGCGGCTCGTCGACGAAGGAGGCCTTGAGGCCCTCCCACCGGTGCCGGTAGTCCTCGGCCCGCTCGGCGGGGACGAGCGCGACGGCCTGCTCCCCCGTCTGCGCCTGCGGGTCCCGGGCGCCGAGGCGGTCGGAGTAGGACCCGCCGTCGTCCTCCTCGCGGCGCGCCGAGGTGGCGGGGCGCGGGTCGGTGCGGCCCGGCGCCCTGTCGGTGTCCGACGCCGGTCCGGTGGCGGTGTCCGGCGTGGGTTCGCGCCAGGTGTCGCCCGCGGCCGCGGGGTCGCGGACGGCGTCGTGGGACTCGGTGCGGTGCTGGTCGGCGCGGTCCGGGTCGGTCCAGTGCGAGTCCGTCTGGTGCGAGTCGGTGTCGCGGGCCGCCTCGCGCGGCGCGTCGCCGCGGGGGACGTCGACGACGCGCATGTCGTCCCTGCGGGTGTGGTCGCCGGTCGGCCCCGTGGGGTGCTCGGTGGTGTGCTCGGTGGTGTGCTCGGTGGCGTGCTCGTCGTGGCCCCGGGGGGTGGGGAACTCGTCGGCGGGTCGGTCGCGGGTGTCGGTGGCGGACGTCGTGGTGCGCGGCTCGTCCCGGCCGAGGACCTTGTCCATGAAGGTGCGGTCGTCGTCGCTCATGTCGTCTCTCCTCAGGCGTGGGTGTTGGTGCGGCCGGTGTCGCGGCCCAGCAGGGCCTCGACGAGCTCGCGGTAGGCCGTGACGGCGCCGCGCAGGTCCTCGGTGTCCGCGCGGTGGTCGCGGTTGGCGGCGGCGATGCGCCGCGCCTCGCGGTAGCGCTGGACGACCACGGGATGCTCGACGGCGACGTCCTTGGCGCGCTCGTCGGCGTCGTCGACGGGGTAGCCGCGGGCGGACATCAGCTCGTCGACCAGCGCGTCGGCGTGCTCGACGGCGCGGTCCGGGTCGTCGACGAACTCCGCCTGCACGCTCGTCCAGCGTTGTTCGAAGGTGGCCCGCTCGCGCTCGTCGAGCTCGCGCAGCGGCAACGCGCGGTGGCGCTTCTCGCGCTCGGCGAGCACCCGGTCGGTTTCGGCGGGGTCCCCGGTCTCGGCGAGCTGACGGTCGTACTCGGGACCGAAGCGTTCCTTGAGCCGTGCGCTGCGGCGCTTCCCGGCACGCGACCACGCGAAGGCCACCACGGCCAGGAGCGCGATCACCACGACGACGATCACTACGATGACTGCGGTGCTGCTCATGCCCTCCGGGTGCCCCACCGCGCGCCGTCACAATCCGGTGGTTCACTCTCGATCTGTGACCGCCATCACACTGATGTGAGGGAGGAGGAATCACTCCGTGTCATCCGAGGGAATGGATACCGCCACCCGGATCGAAGCGGCCGCGGACGAGCTCTACGGCGTCCCGCCGGAGGACTTCGTGCCCGTCCGCGACGAGCTGGTCGCGGAGGCGAAGGCCGCCGACGACAAGGACGCCGCGAAGGCGATCGGCAGGCTGCGCAGGCCCAACCAGGCCGCCTGGCTCGCCAACCTGCTCGCCCGCGAGCGCGGCGACCAGCTCGACGCGCTGCTGGACCTCGCGGGCGAGCTGTCCTCCGCCCAGCGCGCGCTCGACGGCGCGCAGCTGCGCGCGCTGTCCGCCCAGCGGTCCAAGCTCGTCGGGGCGATGGCCCGGGAGGCCCGCCGGATCGCGGCCGCGGACGGCCACCGGGTCACCGAGAGCGTGGAGCGGGACCTGCGCGGGATCCTGGACGCCGCCCTCGCCGACCCCGACATCGCCGACGAGGTCCGGTCGGGACGACTGACCCGCACCGTCAGCTGGTCGGGTTTCGGCCCGGAGGCGGGTGCGTCCTCGCTCGGCGGCCGGGCCGCGGGCCGGCCGGGCACCCGGGAGCCGCGCGAGCCGCGCACGGCCCGCACCCCCCGCCGTCCCGCGCCGGGCAGGCCCGGTCAGGGCCTCCCGGGCGTCGAGGCGCGGCGCGGCCGCCGGACCGTCGGACCGGGCGAGCCGGGGGACGACGTCCTGGAGACGCCCGAGACCGCCGAGTCGCAGTCCGACGCTCCGTCCGACACGCCGTCCGACACGGAGTCCAACGCGGAGTCCGAGGCGGAGCGTCGCGAGCGGGAGCGGGCCGAACGGGCGGAGGCGGAGCGCCGTGAACAGGAGCGGGCCGCGGCCGAGGAAGCGGTCGCCGAGTCCCGCCGCAGCGCGGAACGGGCCGCGGACGCCCACGAGGACGCCACCGCCACCCTCCGGGACGCCGAGTCCGAGCGCGACGACGCCGGCGCCCGCGTCGAGCAGCTCACCGCCGAGCTCGACCGCGCCCGGGAGGCCCGCACCGCCGCACAGTCCGCGGTGAAGGACGCCGCGCGGGCCGAACGCGAGGCGAGCCGGGCCGCCCGGGACGCCGCCGCCGCGCTCGCGAAGGCCGAGGCGCTGCTCGACTCGCTCCGGTGACAGCCCCCAGCCGCGCGACCCCCTCAGGCGAACGGCGCGTTCGCTCACTAGGTGTGAACGAGCGCGCCGCTCGCGCCCGAGCTGCGGGGTTTCACGAACGGCGCGTTCGCTCACTAGGTCTGAACGAACGCGCCGTTCGCTCCTGAGCTGCGGGGTTTCGCTCCCCGATCACCCCGCGGAGGCGTCGCGAAGCTCCCGCTTGAGCAGCTTGCCCGTCGCGGTGCGCGGGAGCGGCTCGGTCCAGAACCGCACGTGGGTGGGCACGGCGAAGGTCGCCACCCGCTCGGCCACCTGGTGCTGCAGCTCCTCGACCGTGCCGGTCGCGCCCGGCCGCACCCGCACCGCCACCGCGACCTCCTCGCCCAGAGTCGGGTGCGGGACGCCGTAGACCGCCACCTCCGCCACCCACGGCAGCTCGTGCAGCGCGGCCTCGACCTGGGAGCTGTAGACGTTCTCGCCGCCGCGGATCACCACGTCCTTGAGCCGGTCCACCACGTACACCCAGCCCCGCTCGACGTACCCGAGGTCCCCGGTGCGGAACCACCCGTCGACGAACGCGGCCGCGGTCGCCGCCGGGTCGTTCCAGTAGCCGGGGACGACGTTCGGCCCGCGGAACCACAGCTCGCCGAGGCGGTCCGGGCCGCTGTCGACGTCCGCCCCCGTCTCGGGGTCCACGATCCGCAGGTCCGCCCCGGGCGCGAGCCGCCCGACGCTGTCCGGGTGGGCCTGGAAGTCCGTGGACACGTTGGCGCACAGCGCGGACGTCGTCTCGGTGAGGCCGTAGCCGTTGGACGCGTAGGGGCCGAGCCCGGCGCCGATGCGCCGCACCAGCTCCGGCGGGATCGGCGCCCCGCCCATGGCGAACCGGTTCAGGCTGCCCAGCTCGTCGGGGTGCGCGATCGCGTCCTCGGCCAGCTCGCCCAGCGTCGTCGGGACGCCGGCGGCGCCGGTGAGACGGTGGGTGCGCACCAGCCGTCGAGCCTCGGCGCGGTCCCAGCGGTACAGCGTGGCCACCGAGCCGCCGGTCAGGACCTGCCCGTAGAGGCTGTTGAGCCCGGCGATGTGGAAGAGCGGGTAGGTCAGCAGCACCCCGGTCGGTCCACCGGGGGTCGCGCCGCGGGCGCGCAGTCCGGCGCGCGCGGTGAGCATGGTGTTCAGCGCGTTGGTGACGTGGTTGCGGTGGGTGTGCACCGCGCCCTTCGGACGGCCGGTGGTGCCGGAGGTGTAGAGGATCGTGGAGAGGTCGTCCGGGGCCACGGTGACCGGCGGCGGGCCCGCGGTGGGATCGAGCGAGGCCATCAGCTCCGCCCACTCCCGGGCGTCCGACTCCCCGGTCCCCCGGACCCGCACCACCGGGACGTGCCCCACCAGCGCCGGGGCGCGCTCGCCGTCCGCCACCACCAGCCGCGCACCGGAGTCCCCGACCGCCCAGACCAGCTCCCCCGCCGTCCACCAGGCGTTGAGCGGCACCGCGACCAGGCCGGCGACCTGCGCCGCCCAGAACGCGACGCTCCACTCCGGGTAGTTGCGCATCGCGATCCCGAGGCGGTCCCCCGGCGCCAGCCCGTACTGCGTGAGCAGCGCGTCGGCGAGGCCGTAGACCTGCCGCAGGTGCTCCCCGTAGCTGCGCACCTCGTCCGCGTAGGCCCAGTGCGGGCGTTCGGCGAACGCGGCGGAGGCGTGCAGGATCTCCGCCAGGGTGGTGGGCCCGCTCGCGTAGACGCGCATCGGGATCCCCCCGACGGTCTCCTCCCGCAGCGGGAACTCGCCGCCCGGCGCCGTCAGCTCGGCGAGCGCGCGGCCGACCGGGGTCTGCGCGGCGGGAAGGACGTCGTCGTCGACTCCGCTCATGTCGATCACCCTGCCACGCCCGGACCACGACGTGACAGGGTCACGGTGTGGCGGTGCAACGGATCAAGGACTTCCCGTGGGGCCGGTGGGCCCTGCTGCTCGTCCTCACCGTCGGGCTCACGGCGGTGCTGCAGGCGCTCGGTGTGCCCTCCCCCGCCCTGTTCGCGGGCCTCGCGGTCGCCACCGTGCTCGCGTTGATCGGGATCGGGCCGGAGCGCGTCGCGCGGCCCGCGACGTCCGGGGCGCAGGCCGTGATCGGCGTCGTCATCGGGGTGCTGGCCACGCCCGGGACCCTGTCGTCCGTCGCCGTCGACTGGCTCCCGGTCCTGCTGGTCAGCCTCGGCACGCTCGCGGTCAGCATGGCCGCCGGGCTGCTGCTGGGCCTGCAGCGGGGCGTGTCCCCGCTGACCGGGATGCTCGCGCTGACCGCGGGCGGCGCCTCGGGGCTGGTGGCCGTCACCCGCGAGCTGGGCGGGGACGAGCGGATCGTGTCGGTGATCCAGTACCTGCGGGTCGGGATGGTCACGGCCACCATGCCGATCGTGGCGACGGCGGTGTTCGGCGCCGCCCACGTCGGGGTCGGCGGCGGGGCCCAGCCGAGCTCCGCGCCCTGGTACCTGGGCCTCGCCCTGGTCGCGGTCTGCGCGCTGGTCGGCGTCCCGGTCGCGAACCGGCTGCACGTGCCCGCGGGGGCGCTGCTCGGGCCGATGGTCCTGGCGCTGGCGCTCAGCCTGGGCGGGCTCACCTTCGGCGCGTCGCCGCCCGAGCCGCTGGTCGACGTCGCGTACGCGGTGATCGGCTGGCAGGCGGGCCTGCGGTTCACCCGACCCGCCCTGCGCATCGTGCTGCGGGTGCTCCCGGCCGCGACGGCGTTGATCCTGGCGATCGTCGCGGCCTGCGCGGGGCTGGGCCTGGTGCTCTCGTGGACCACGGACGCCTCGCTGCTCGACGGCTACCTGGCCACGACCCCGGGCGGGGTGTACGCCGTGCTGGCCACGGCGATCTCCTCCGGCGGGGACGTGACGTTCGTCGTCGCCGTCCAGGTGGTGCGGGTGATCCTGATGCTGCTCGTGGCCCCGTTCATCGCGCGGCTCGTGGGCCGGCGCTGGAGCTGATGTCCGCGAGGCTCCGGCCGGTCGTGCGCGGCCCGAGCACGGCGACGTCCACCGCGACGATCACCATCGCCGCCGCGATGGCGGCGAACACGGCCGTCGGACCGGCCGAGTCCAGCAGCGGGACCAGCAGGAACGGCATCACCGCGGTCGCGAGCCGGGACAGCGAGTAGGCCGAGCCCGCGCCGGTGGCCCGCAGCGTCGTCGGGAAGAGCTCGCCCGAGTAGACGTGGAAGCCGTTGGAGAACAGGTTGCTGATCACCGTGTATCCGAAGCCCAGCAGCACGATCGCCACCGGGCTGCTCGAGTAGCCGAAGGCCAGGCCGAGCACGATCATGCCGAGCGCCGCGCCGACGATCATCGTCTTGCGCTCGAACCGCTCGATCAGCGGGATGGACAGCGCCGAGCCGATCGGGTAGCCGAGGAAGGACAGGGCGGTGAAGGTCAGCCCCTGGACGACGTCGTACCCCTTGGCCGCCAACACCAACGGGACCAGCGTGCCGAAGCCGTAGTAGCCGAAGGTCTGGAAGAGCTGGAAGATCCACAGCATGATCGTGCGGGTCCGCCAGGGCGCGCGGAACAGGGCGCGCACGGGCTCGCGCGTCGGCGGCGCGGTGTCGGCGACCGGCTCCAGGGGCGGCAGCGCACCCGCCTGCGCCTCGAACGTGCGGACCACCGCGTCCGCCTCCTCGGCCCGGCCGACCGAGGCCAGCCACCGCGGCGACTCCGGCAGTCCGCGCCGCATCGCCCAGCAGATGATCGCGCCGACCCCGCCGAGCAGGAACATCCAGCGCCAGCCCTCGAGCCCGAGGAAGGTGTGCGGGGTGATCACCCGGGCCAGCAGGCCCGCCACCGGCACACCGCAGAAGCCCAGGGTGTACGCCCACGCGATCATCCGGCCGCGCTTGCGGGCGGGCAGCAGGTCCGAGAGGTAGGCGTCGCACAGCGGCAGCTCGGCGCCGATCCCGACCCCGGCGAGGAACCGGAACAGGATCAACAGCTCGACGTTCGGACTGAACGCGGCCAGCACCGAGAACACCGAGTAGATCCCCAGGGTCAGGAAGAACGCCCGCCTGCGCCCGAGCCGGTCGGCCAGCCGGGACAACGTGATCGCACCCAGGAACGCCCCGACGAACGCCGAGGCGAGCACCAGCTTCTGGGTCGTGCCGGTGACCCCGAACTCCTTGCCGAGCACGGTCGCGAGGGTCCCGGCGAGGAAGACCTCGTACAGGTCGAAGAACATCCCGATGCCGACGGCGACCACCGCGAAGCGGTGTCGGGGGGTGATCGGCAGCCGGTCCATCCGTGCGTGGATCTCGGCCGCCGTGCTGTGCGACGTCGATGTCATACCCGCATCGTGAACCGAGACTCACCATGTATGCCGGGCGAGAACGTGCTATGTCCGGATGATCCGGCCTGCCGGGGGCTCGGGAACGCGCGCGGGGTGCAGGGCCCACGCCAGCGCCTCGATCCCGTCGACCAGCCCGGGACCCGCCTTGACGACGAGCTCGGCGGAGTCGATCGCCACGACCGGCACCCCGGGGAACCGGTCGCGGACCGGCCCCGCCTGGGCGACGGCGTCGTCGAGGCCGAAGCCGCACGGGGCGACCACGACGACGTCGGGTGCCTGGGCCTGCAGCGCGGACCACTCCGCCGCCACGCTGCGGCCGCCCTCGACGCCGGCGAGCGGCTCCCCGCCCGCGCGCCGCACCAGCTCGGGCACCCAGTGCCCCGGGACGTAGGCCGGATCGGTCCACTCCAGGACCAGGACCCGGGGGCGCGGTGCGTCGGCGACGGCCGCGGCGACGGCGGCCAGACGCTCCGTCAGGTCCCGGACCAGCTGCGACGCCGCGTGGTGCGCCCCCGCCGCCGCGCCGACGTCCGCGATCGCGGCGAGGACGTCGTCGAGCGTGTGCGGGTCCACGGAGACGACGGTGGCGGCGGACCCGATCTCGGCCAGTGCCTCCTCGACGGTGCCCGCGGGCAGCGCGCAGACCCGGCAGAGGTCCTGGGTGAGGATCAGGTCCGGGTCGATCTCCCGCAGCGCGGCCCGGTCCAGCTCGTACAGCGGCAGCCCGGCGGCAGCCCGCTCGCCGACCCACGCGTCGATCTCCGCGGGCGCGAGCCCCGGCGGGATCGCGGTGTCCACCACGACGGGCACCCCGGGCGCCGGACACTCGAACGTGACGGCGGCGAGGGACTCCCGCAGCCCGAGCCGCAGGGTGATCTCGGTGGCGGCGGGCAGCAACGACGCGATCCGCATGACCGGCAGCCTACGGCCGCTCCTGCGTGGCGAGTGGTGCTCCAGCACTACTGACCGCTCACGAGCAGCCGTAGGCTGCCGGTCATGGCCAACCACCCGCGGGCGGGCACCCCCGCCCTGCCCGAGGACCTCGTCGACCTGTCGGCCCTGCTCGCCGCCTACGCGGACGTGCACCCCGATCCCGCCGTGGCCGCCCAGCGGGTGGCGTTCGGGACCTCGGGGCACCGCGGGTCCGCGCTGAGCGCCACGTTCAACGACGACCACATCGCCGCCACGAGCCAGGCCATCGCGGAGTACCGCGCGCAGCAGGGCACCGACGGCCCGCTGTTCCTCGGCAAGGACACCCACGCGCTGTCCGACCCCGCCTGGGTCACCGCGGTGGAGGTGTTGTCCGCCAACGGGGTCCGGGTGCTGGTGGACAGCCGCGACCGCTGGACCCCCACCCCCGCCGTCTCGCACGCCATCCTCACCCACAACGCGGGGCGCACCGCGGGGCTCGCGGACGGCGTCGTCGTCACGCCCTCGCACAACCCGCCCGCGGACGGCGGCTTCAAGTACAACCCGCCGGACGGCGGCCCCGCGGGCACGGACGCGACCGGCTGGATCGCAGGCCGCGCGAACGAACTCCTGGAGGCCGGGCTGCGCGGGGTGCGGCGGACCCCGATCGAGCGGGCCGAGCGGGGCACGTACGACTTCCTCGACGCCTACGTCAGCGACCTCGGCTCCGTCGTGGACCTCGACGCCGTGCGCGGCGCCGGGGTCGTGCTGGGCGCCGACCCGCTCGGCGGCGCGTCCGTGGACTACTGGGGCGCCATCGCCGAGCGCTACAAGCTCGACCTGACGGTGGTGAACCCGACGGTCGACCCGACGTTCGCGTTCATGACGCTGGACTGGGACGGCAAGATCCGCATGGACTGCTCCTCCCCCTACGCCATGGCCTCGCTCGTCGCGGGCAAGGACCGGTTCACGATCTCCACCGGCAACGACGCGGACTCCGACCGGCACGGCATCGTCACCCGGGACGCCGGGCTGATGAACCCGAACCACTACCTCGCCGTCGCCATCCGGTACCTCTACGCGCACCGCCCCGGCTGGCCCGCGGGCGCGGCCGTCGGGAAGACGGCGGTGAGCTCGTCGATGATCGACCGGGTGGCCGCCGACCTGGGCCGGGAGCTGCTCGAGGTGCCGGTCGGGTTCAAGTGGTTCGTCCCCGGTCTGCGCGACGGGAGCATCGCGTTCGGCGGCGAGGAGAGCGCGGGGGCGTCGTTCCTGCGCACGGACGGCCGCCCGTGGTCGACGGACAAGGACGGGATCATCCTCTGCCTGCTCGCCGGGGAGATCACCGCGGTCACCGGCCGGACGCCGTCGGAGCACTACGCCGAGCTGACCGAGCGGTTCGGCGCGCCCGCCTACGCCCGGATCGACGTGGCCTGCTCGCGGGAGGACAAGGCGAAGCTGGGCAAGCTGTCCGCCTCGGATGTCACGGCCACCTCGCTGGCGGGCGAGGAGATCACCGCCCGCCTGACCACGGCGCCGGGCAACGGCGCCCCGCTCGGCGGGCTGAAGGTGACCACGGAGCACGGCTGGTTCGCCGCCCGCCCGTCCGGCACCGAGGACGTGTACAAGGTCTACGCGGAGAGCTTCCTCGGACCCGAGCACCTGGCGCGGATCCAGGAAGAGGCACAAGAGGTCGTCAAGGGGGCGCTGGCATGAGCCGCAAGCACGTCGGCCTGGGGATCGACATCGGCGGGTCCGGGATCAAGGGCGCGCCCGTGGACCTGGAGAAGGGGAAGCTGGCCGACGAGCGGCTGCGCATCCCCACGCCGCAGCCGTCCACCCCGGAGGCGGTGGCGGAGGTCGTCGGGCAGATCCTCGACCACTTCGGCTGGAAGGACCCCTTCGGCTGCACCTTCCCCGCGGTCGTCCAGCACGGGGTCACCCAGACCGCGGCCAATGTGGACAAGACCTGGATCGGCGCGGACGCCCACCACGTGATCAAGCACGTCACCGGGCGCAAGGCGCTCGTGGTGAACGACGCCGACGCCGCGGGCATGGCGGAGGTCGAGTACGGCGCGGCGAAGGGGCACGACGGAACCGTGCTCGTGTCCACCCTGGGCACCGGGATCGGGTCGGCGCTGGTGATCGGCGGGCGGCTGGTCCCCAACACCGAGCTGGGCCACGTGGAGCTCGACGGCGTGGACTACGAGACCCGCGCCGCCGACTCGGCCCGCGAGCGCGAGGACCTGTCCTGGGAGGACTGGGGAGCCCGGCTGACGCGGTACTACCAGCACATCGAGAACCTGCTGTGGCCGGACCTGATCGTGGTCGGCGGCGGGGTGAGCAAGAAGTTCTCCCGCTGGAGCCCCTACGTCAGCACCCGCACCCCCCTGGTCCCCGCCGAGCTGCTCAACGAGGCCGGGATCATCGGGGCGGCGCTGCTGGCGCACGACTGAACGCCTCGGCCTGGATGGTGTAGAGCTCCGCGTACTCGCCGTCCAGGGCCATCAGCTCCTCGTGCGTGCCCTGTTCGAGGACGCGGCCGTCGCGCAGCACCACGATCCGGTCGGCGTCCCGGATGTTCGCGAGCCGGTGGGTGACCAGGACCGTCAGCCGGTCCGCACCCCCGGCCCGCAACGCCCCGAACACCGCCTTCTCGGCGCGGGCGTCCATCGCCGCCGTCGGCTCGTCCGCCACGACGACCGGCGCGTCGCGGTAGAGCCCGCGGGCGACGCCGATGCGCTGCCACTGCCCGCCGGAGAGGTCCCGGCCGCCCTGGAACTCCTTGGACAGCATGGAGTCCCGGCCGACCTCGTCGACGACGGTGTGGGCACCGGAGCGGTCCACCGCGTCCCGGAACAGCGCGTCGGTGGGGTCCGGTCGTTCGAGCCTGCCGATGCGGACGTTGTTCTCCGCCGTCATCGGCCAGCGCAGCGGCTCCTGCCGGACGACGCCGACCCGGTCGAGCAGCGCGTCCTCGTCGACCGCGGAGGTGGGCACCCCGTCCCAGCGCACCTCGCCCGCGGTGGGCAGCATCAGGCCGGTGAGCAGGGTGGACAGGGTGGTCTTGCCCGACCCGTTCTCCCCCACGAGGGCGATCACCTCGCCGCGGCGGAAGGTGAGGTCGATGTCGTGCAGGGCGTCCGCGGCGGCGCCGGGATAGCGGAACGACACGTGCGCCAGCTCGATCGTTCCCGGGTCGCCGGGCAGCTCCCGGACGCCGGGTGGTCGGGTGCGGGCGTCGAGGGTCTCGACGCAGGTCTGCATCAGGTCGAGGTGCACGCCCACCTCGAACAGGCCGTTCACCGCGTACACGCCGCTCAGGATCGCGCCGCTCGCGCGCTGCATCGCGACGACCGCCGTGCCGGCGAGGGCCAGCGGCAGCCACCCCGCCCATGCGATCAGCGCGAGGACGCCGTACGCCGCGCCGGTGACCAGGCCGGACAGGCCGCGCCCGGTCGTCGCGAGGCGGTTCTGCCGGTGCCCCAGCCGGATCGCGCCGCGCATCAGCTCGGCGGCGATGCGCCGGTGCTCCCGCAGCACCACCTCGCGGGCCGTGTAGGCGCGCAGCTCCGCCGCCGGGTCCCGGCCGGTGATCAGGTATCCGGTGACCCCTCGCCGCCGGTTCGCCGAGTTCAGCTCCACGATCGAGGCCATGTCGGCCTGCCGGGCGCGCACGCTCGCCCAGGCCTGCGGGAGCCCCGTGATCAGCACGAGCGGCGCGAGCAGGGGATGGAGCACGGCCGCCGCGACCACCGCGGCGAGCAGGGTGACCGTCGAGGCGATCAGGTTCTCCAGCAGGTCCACGCCGATCCGGATGCGCATGATCGATCCGTAAGCGTTGCGCTGCACCAGCTCGGCGAAGTCCGGGTCGTCGAACGCGATCAGTTCCACCCGCACCAGCCGGGAGTACAGCTCGTCCTCGGCCTCGCGCTCGATCCGCGGGGACAGCTCCGACTTCACCGCCCCCGCGGCGGCGTCCAGCAGCGCCCGGCCCGCCAGCGCGGCGACGACCCACGCCATCGCGGGGAGCGCGGCGAGCAGGCGCTCCGGTGTCGGGACGGCGGCGAGCAGACCCGTGAAGACGTCCGCCGTCGCGAGCAGGCCGAAGGCGGTGACCCCCGCCGCGGCGAGGCTCACGACGCCGGACAGCACGGTGAACCCGGGCGAGGCGCGCCACGCCCACCCGACCAGCACCGACACCGTGCGCGGCAGCCCGCGCGCGATGGTCCACGGCCCCGCCTCGGCCGCCCGCTGCTGGTCCCTCAGGTAGAACGGCGTCTCCATGTCGGCCGCACCGATCAGCGGCGGTGTGTCCCCCATCGCTCCATGGTGCCGAGTGGCCGCACGTTTCGTGCTCTGGTTGCGGTCGCAACAGCGCTCAGCGCACGGAACCGACGACCACGCAGCACTGAGCGCACGAAACGTGCGCAACCTCAGCGGGCGACCAGCGCCTCCACCGTCGCCCGGGCGCCCTTGTCGTGCAGGGAGTCCAGCGCCCACAGGTAGGCCTCGCGGAAGCGCTCCTGCCGGGCGAGGTCGCCGAAGACGGCGGTGTTCTCGATGAACGCCGTCGGGTTCTCGCGCTGGGTCCGCGCGAGTGGGACCAGGGTCTCGGCGAGGCGGTCCTGGACGTCGATCGGCTCGCCCTTCTCGTCGACGCCCTCGGCGTAGCGCGCCCAGCCCGCGACGACCGCGGCGGCGCGCTCCAGCTCGCCGCCGTGCTCGAGCTGGTGGCGGATCACCGGGAGCACCCACAGCGAGATGCGGTCGGAGCTGCCGAAGTTGATGCGCGCCAGGGTGTCGGCGACGCCGGGGTTGGCGAAGCGCTCGATCAGCGTCGTCTTGTACTCGTCGAGGTCCACGCCCGGGACCGGGGACAGCGTCGGCGTGCCCTCGTGGTCCATGTAGGCGCGCAGGAAACGCGCGAACAGCGGGTCGCCCGCCACCTCGTGGACGTACCGGTGCCCCGCCAGGAAGCCGAGGTAGCCCAGGGCCTGGTGCCCGGCGTTGAGCAGGCGCAGCTTCATCAGCTCGTACGGGACGACGTCCTCGACGAGCTGCACCCCGACGTCCTCGAACGGCGGGCGGCCCGCCGTGAAGTGGTCCTCGAGCACCCACTGCGTGAACGGCTCGCAGACGACCGGCCAGCCGTCCTCCAGGTCGAACTCCTCGGCGAGGCGCGCGGTGTCCTCGGGGCTGGTGGCGGGGGTGATGCGGTCCACCATGGAGTTCGGGAAGCCGACGTTCTCCTCGATCCAGGTGGCCAGCCCGGCGTCCTTGAGCCGCGCGAACGCCGCGAACGTGCGGGCGGCGGTGTCGCCGTTGCCCTGGATGTTGTCGCAGCTCATGATCGTGAAGCCGGGCAGGCCGCGCTCGCGGCGGCGGCGCAGGGCCTCGGTGACCAGGCCGAACACCGTGGCGGGCACCGCGCCCGCGGCGAGGTCGGCGCGGACGGCGGGGTCCTCGGCGTCGAACTCGCCGGTGACCTGGTCGATCGTGTAGCCGCCCTCCGTGATCGTCAGCGACACGATCCGGGTGCCTGGGGCGGCCATCTTCTCGATGACGGCCTCGGGCGAGTCCGGCGCGAAGAGGTACTCGACGATCGAGCCGATCACCCGCGGCCGCAACGACCCGTCGGACTGCTTCTCGACGAGCGTGTAGAGCCCCTCCTGCGCGGTCAGCACCTCCTGCATCCGCCGGTCCCCCGGCAGCACGCCGACGCCGCAGATGCCCCAGTCCAGGGCCTCGCCCTCGTTCATCAGGGCGTCGACGTACATCGCCTGGTGCGCCCGATGGAAGCCGCCCACTCCGAAGTGGACGATGCCGACCGTCACCTCGGACCGGTCGTAGGACGGGACCTCCACCCCGTCGAGCTGCGGTGGCACGCCCCCGACCAGCGACACCATGGCTCTCCTCCCACGTCTGCTCCGACGAGGGCCGAGCCTAACGGCCCGCCGCCGCCGGGGCAGGGCGGAGCCGGCTCAGAACGGACGCAGCCCCCAGCTCCCGGTCCAGGACTCCCCCGGCTCGAGGATCTGCAGGTCCGTGCCGGAGTTCAGGGCGTCCGGCGGGCACGTCATGGGCTCGACGGCGACGGCCCGGCCGTGGCCGGGCATGTCGTCCGGGGTGAACACCTGCACCCACCCGAAGGCGGGGTCCGCCCAGAGCTCGACGCCGCCGTCCGGACCGGTCAGGGTGTGGCGGACGAGGCCGTCGGTGGGGACGCAGTCCCCGAACGCGTCGTCCAGGGTCGTGGTGGCCAGCGGGAACGTGGTGTCCCGTGGCGCGAGCGGGCCGCTCGGGATCTGGTCGCGCAGCGGGAGCTGCGCGCGGGCGGCGAGGGTGAGGGTGCAGTCGTCGGTCGGGGTGTCCCCGATCCGCAGGTACGGGTGGAAGCCGAGGCCGAACGGGATCGGGCCGGAGCCCTCGTTGGTCGCGGTGGTCTCGACGGACAGCCCGTCGTCCCCGACCCGGTAGGTGACGGCGACGGTGACCGGCTGCGGCCACCCGTTCTGCGGCGGCGCGGTCGCCGTCAGGGTGATCGCCGCGTCCGTCTGGTCCGAGGGGCGCCAGAAGGCGTGGCGGAGCAGACCGTGGATCGCGTTGCCCGCGGCGGGTTCGCTCAGCGCCAGCTGCTGGGTCCGCCCCTCCCACGTCCAGCGGCCGCCCGCGACGCGGTTCGGCCAGGGCGCGAGCAGGGCGCCCGAACCGCGCGGGGGCCGGGAGCCGTCCGGGACGGGCTCGGTGTACAGGGTCTCGCCGACGGCGAAGTACCGCAGCCCCGCCCCGACCTCGCTCACCGCCGCCCGGGCCGCGCCGGAGACGATCGTGAAGTGCTCACCGCACGGATCCATCACGCCGGAGATCCTGCCGGCGACACGGACGTGCCCGTTCAGGAGGCCAGCAACGGGGCCGGGGCGCCGAGGTCGATCACGGTCGCGTCGCCCGCGAGGGCGGCGAGGTGGTCGTGGTGGGAGAACAGCAGGACCTGCCAGTCCGCGGCCAGCTCGGCGAGGACGGCGAGCGCGGCGGCGGCGCGGACGTCGTCGAAGGTCATGAGGACGTCGTCGAGCACGACGGGGACCACCGGCAGCCCGGCCGCGCGGCGCTCGGCCTGCAGCTGTCGGATGCCGGCCAGCCGCAACGCGAGGAAGACCTGGTCGGCGGTGCCCTCGGACAGCCGCTCGGGACCGAGCTCCTCCCCGTCCGCCCGCACGGCCACGAGCGTGCGGGACTCCCCCGTGCCACCCGGCCGCAGCGCGGTGAACCGGCCGCCGGTGAGCCGCGCGAGCAGCCCGCCCGCCTCCTCCAGCAGCGGCGACGAGTGCCTGCGCTCGTAGCCCTCCAGCTCGCGACGCAGCGTCTCGCGCTGCAGGTGCACCACGACGTAGCGCTCCGCCGCCTCGGCCGCGCGGGCCAGGTGCTCCTGCGCCTCGGCGTGCAGCACCGCGGCGCCGTCCGCCCCCTCCAGGACCCGGCGCCGGTCCCGCAGCCTGCCGAGCTGCTCGTAGAGCTCGGCCGCCTCCTGGGAGAGGGCCGCGGCGGTGGCCCTGGCCTGGTCGAGGTCCGCGGCCAGGCCCGACTCCTCCGCCGTCTCCGAGGCCGCGACCAGCTCGTCCGCGTCGAGGTCCGGGGCCGCGGTGCGCAGCAGCGCCAGGGCGGTCTGCTCCTCGGCGGAGATCCGCACGGCCTCGCGGCCCCGCTCGGCGGCCGCGTCCAGCCCACCCTCCTCGGGGGTCGAGGTGAGCCACAGCTCGACGGCGAGGCGGTCCAGCCTGCCGCGGGCCGCGGCGGCCTCGCGCCGCACCCGTCGGGCCTCGGACTCGGTCTGCTCCAGCAGCGCGTCGACGTGCCGGGCGGACACCGCGGCGGCCGCCGCCTCCCGCACCCGGTCGGTCAGCTCCGGCAACGCCACGGCCGGGGAGGCGGGCGCACCCAGGTGTCGCTCGGCCAGGGCCGCGACCGCCTTCTCGTGGGCCGAGACCCGAGCGGCCAGCCGCTTGGCCTCGGCCGCCAGACCGCGGGCGTCCGCCTCCGCGCGCACCGCGGCGGCCAGCACCTCCCGGCGCATCCGCCAGGCGCCCGGGCCGAGGTCTCCCGGCTCCCCCGCGGCACGCAGGGCGTGCCGCCAGCGGACCAGGACCTGGTCGAGGTCGTGGCGACGCGCGTCCGCCTCGGCGGCGGCGCGCTCGGCGTCCGCCCGCAGCCGGGCCAGGACGGTGCGCCGGTCCCGGGCCGCGTCCGCCTCGGCCTCGAGATCGGCGGCGGCGTGCAGCAGCGCGTCCAGGTCGGCACCCGGCCGAGGCCGCCCCGCCGCCTCGAGCGCGGCGGCGAGCGTGCGGGCCTGCGCCTGCTCGTCCGCCACGAGGTCCCGGGCGCGGGCCAGGGCGTGGTCGCGCTCGGCCAGCGCGGTGCGCGCGGCCAGCAGGGCGGCGCGGACGGTGTCCGCCTCGTCCGGGTGCGGAGCCGGGACGTCCGCCCAGAGGGCGGTCCAGCGCTCCCGGGCCTCGGTCCGCGCCGCCGCGGCGGCCTCGGCGGCCCGCTCGGCGGCCGCGAGCTCCTCCTCGGTGGCGGTCAGCTCCGCACGGGCGCGGGTCAGCTCGGCCATCCGGTCCGCGGCGGTGATCATCCCGTCCGCGAGCCGGTCCGCCTCCCGCACCGCCCGCTCGACGGCGATCGCCGCCTCGGCCAAGCTGGTGATCCGCTCGTGGGGAGCGGGGCGGTCGGGAGTCGACCCGTCCGCTCCCGGACCGTGGATCTCGGGGGCGGGAGTCTGGGGCAGCTGTGTCACGGGAGTCGCGGAGCCGTCCGCGGCCGTGATCCACTCCTCGGGAGCGGGGCGGTCGGGAATCGACCTCTCTCCTCCCGACGTGTGGATCTCGGGGATGGGCTGGGCCGTGATCCGTTCCTGGGGAGCGGAGGGGTCGGGCAGCGACCTCTCGTCTTCCGACGAGTGGATCCCAGGGCTGGGCGAGGCCGCGGAGGCCTGGTGCGGGGCGCGCGGCGGAGCCGCGGAGCCGTCTGCGGCCGTGATCCACTCTTCGGGAGCGGGGCGGTCGGGAATCGACCTCTCTCCTCCCGACGTGTGGATCTCGGGGGTGGGCTGGGCCGTGATCCGTCCGTGGGGATCGGAGGGGTCGGGCAGCGACCTCTCGTCTTCCGACGAGTGGATCTCAGGGCTGGGCGAGGCCGCGGAGGCCTGGTCAGGGGCGCGGTGCGGAGCCGCGGAGCCGTCCGGGACAGTGATCCACTCCCCGGGAGCGGGGCGGTCGGAAATCGACCCCCCTGCTCCCGGACTGTGGATCTCGGGGGCGGGGTGGGCCGTGATCCGTCCGTGGGGAGCGTGAGGGTCGGAAATCGACCCCTCCGCTCCCGGACCGTGGATCTTGGGGGCGGGCTGGGTTGTGATCCGTTCCTGGGGAGCGGAGGGGTCGGGAATCGACCGTTCCCCTCCCGGACCGTGGATCTCGGGGGTGGGGTGGGCCGTGCTCTCGCGGGCGGCGGCGAGGAGGGTGTCCACCGCGGCGTCCCGGGCCGCGCGGGCGGCGGCCAGCGCGGCGGGGTCCGCCGGGGCTCCGTCGGCGACCAGCCGGTCGAGCGCGGCCCGCGCCGCGTCCCGACGGCGGGTGGCCCGGTGCGCCTCCCGCCGCGCCTGCCCGTCCGCCTCCGCGGCCTGCCGCAGTGCGGCGCGGTGCGCGGCGATCCGCGCGGCCGCGGGGGGCTCGGGCACCGCATCGGCGGGCGGCACCGCATCGGGCAGCACCGCGTCGGGCAGGACCGCGTCGGGCAGGACCGCGGAGCGAGCGGCGCCTTCGCTCACGAGGTCTGAACGAACGCGCCGTTCGTCGAGTGCAGGTGGGGGGAGGGCGGTGCCGGTCAGCGCCCGGGTCGCGCGGAGGGCGGCGTCCGCGGCCTCGCGGAGTGCCTCACGGCGCAGGGTGGCGGCGGAGCCCGCGGCGCGGACGGCGCGGTGCGCCTCGACCACCCGGGCGACGGCCGCGGAGTCCGGGCCCGCGGTGCCCTCGGCGGCCTCGCGGGCGGTCCGGCGGGCCTGCCGGTGCGCCTCGGCGGCCCGCTCCGCGGCGGCCTGCGCCCGCTCCACCTCCTCGCCCAGCGCCGCCAGGTCCGACGCCCGGTCGGCGGGCACCGTGAGCTGCTCCAGGCGCCGACGCAGCACCCGCGCGTCCACTCCCGGCTCGATCCGCTCGACGAGCTCCTCGGCCTCGCGGGCCCGGGCCGCCGACTCGGCGCGCAGGTCCGCGAGCCGGGCGGACTCGGCCTCCCGGGTCTGCCGCTCGCCGTCGAGGACGCGGATCCGCTCGGCGTCCGCGGTGAGCGCGTCCTCCACGCGGATCTCGGCGCGTTCGGCGCGCAGGTCCCGCAGCCGGGCCTCCAGCTCGTCCAGCGCCGCCTCTGCGGCGTCCCGGGCGGACCGGGCGGTGTCGAACTCGGCGAGGCGCGCCGCGTCCAGCACCACGCCCGAGGCCGCGAGCGCGGCCAGCTCGGCCCGCCGCCGCGCCACCGACCGCGCGGCCGAGTACGCCCGCAGCCGCTGCTGGGCCTCGACGCCCGCGCGGTCCGCCGCCTCGCGGTCGCGGGCCAGGCCCGCGGCCCGCCGTTCGAGCCGCTCGATCTCCTCGGCGAGCGCGGCGACGTCTCCCGCGCGCGACATCTGCTCGGCCATCGCGGCGTCGACGTGCTCGTACGCGCTGATCGCCCGGCGCAGCTCGACCGTGGAGGCGTTCCGGTGCTCCTTGTAGAGGCGGTCCGCCTCGTCGTCCAGCTCGGCGAGGACCGCGCGCACGTCACGCCCGCTGCGCGCGGTGAAGACCAGCTCGGCGAGCTCGCCGCCGCCCTCGCACAGCCGCGCCCCGCCCTCGCGCAGCGCCTGGTGGCCGAGCCCGAAGCTCTGCGCCCAGGTGCGCCGGGCGTGCGCGCCGCCCGGCCCCCACGGCGCCTCGACCGCGGTGCCCTCCGGCCCGAACAGCCCGCGGGTGGTGCGGCGGACCTCCAGCTCGGTGTCCTCCAGCGCGATCTCGGCCGCGATCGCCAGCCGCGCGGGGGACGCGGCGTAGGCGTGGCGGACGGGCCGGGGGAAGCCCCAGAGCAGATCGGACACCGCGTCGAGCAGGGTGGACTTGCCCGCCTCGTTCGGGCCGGTGACGAGCGTGAGGCCGGGACCGAGCGCGAGCAGCCGGCCCTCGTGGGTGCCGTAGCGCTCGAGGGTCAGCCCGGTGATCCGCATCAGCCGGACCCCGCCAGCCGCGCCCGCAGCTCCTCCTCGGCCCGCCGCGCTAGCGCCGCCAGCCCGGCGTGGTCGCGCAGATCCAGCCCCGCGCCGCGCAGCCGGCGCCCGACCTCGCGTTCCAGCGGCGCCACCATGGCCTCCACCTGCGACGGGTCCGCCACGAGCCGCTCCGCCGCCGCGGCCACCGCGCCCGCCAGCTCCTCGTCCACGGCGGCCTGCGCGGCGGCGGCGCGGGGTGAGCGGGTCCGGTTGCGCACCGTCTCGACGACGGCCCCGGACTTCTCCGCGACGATGTCGATCTCGGCGCGCAGCCACTCGGCGTCCAGCAGGGCGGGGGCGGCCGCCGTGGCGCCGTCGAGCGTGACCCGGGCGGCGACCGGCCGGGACCCCGCCTCCAGCCCGACGTCTCGCAGCCGCCCGTCCAGCGCGTCCAGCACCTCGTCCGCGTCTCCCAGGCCCGACACGTCCAGCCGGATGTGGGTCCAGCGCGCCACGTCGCACACCTCGTGGCGCAGCTGCGCCCGCCCGCCGGGCTCGACCTCGACGACCGTGGCGCCCTTGGCCCCCGGCTCGCGCGGGTGCCTGCCCTGCAGGTTCCCGCTGAACGCCGCCACGTGCTCGCCGTCCGCGACCACCCGCCGGTCGTGGACGTGGCCGAGGGCGAAGTACTCGTAGCGGCAGCGCTCGAGGTCCTCCGGGGTGCAGGGGGCGTAGGAGTCGTGGCCCTCGGCGCCGGTGACCGACGTGTGCAGCAGGCCCACGTTCACCAGCCCCGGGAGGCGGTCCGGGTAGGCCGGGACGAGGTTCTCCAGCACCGCGCGGGTGGCGAAGCCCTGGCCGTGCACGGCCAGGCCCACCTCGTCGAGCACCACGGTCTCGGGGCGGTCGGTGGCGAGCCGGTGCACGTTCGGCGGGAGCCGCAGCGAGCGCGTGATCTCGCTCTCCGCGTCGTGGTTGCCGTTGATCAGGAAGACCGGGATCCCCTCGTCGTGCAGCCGGGAGAGCTGCCGGACGAAGAAGGCGCCGGTGGCGTAGTCCCGCCAGTTCCCGTCGTAGACGTCCCCGGCCAGGAGCAGCGCGTCCGCCCGCTCGGCGACGCACAGGTCCACCAGGTTCTCGCAGGCCCGGCGGGTGGCCCGGCGCAGCGTGGCGGCCAGGTCGCTGTCCGCCAGACGGGACAGGCCCAGCAGCGGGCTGTCCAGGTGCAGGTCCGCGGCGTGGACCAGGCGCATGGCACCTCCCGAGAACTACATGCGTGGAATTCGAGGGTAGCGCCTGGCCCCGACAATCCGACGCAGCGTGCGGAACGGGACCCGACGTGCGCGACGCCACGTACTGCGACCTGCGGGGAAGGACGTACCGTTGTCGGACCTGCACCCCTGCTTCAGCGTCGATCACGGGGCTACTCGACACCCCGGAGGCGACCGTGGCGATCCTGCTCTGCGAGCGCTGCTACGCACCGATCGACCCCGCCCGCGAGCGGCACGTCACGCTCGCCCACATCGACGGCGCGCTGCCGGACGGCGGCCTCCACTGGGTGCACTCCGCCCTGCACGTCGGCCCGTGCGGGGCCCTCGCGACCGACCGCTCGGCCGCCGAGCCGCCGGACACCGGCGAGTGGGACCCGCGCCGGCGGGGCTTCGCGCCCGCCGCCGCCGCGTGGATCAACCGGACGCCGGTGACCGACCGCACCCACTAGCGTCCGTGCCGGCGAAATAGGGGGGTCGGCCCCACCCCCCTAGGGCGTTGCCCCGACGCGCGGACCGGCGGCGCGCGGAAGGCTCCGTCGGGTCCGCAGCGTGACGCTCCCCGTCGGAGGCAGCCGTTGTCCGCGCCCGTGCCCGTGCCCGTGCCCACACCCGACGACGACCTGCTCCGCCGCGTCGCCTGCGGCGAACCCGCCGCCTGGCGGGAGGTCGTGCACCGCTACGAACGG
The DNA here is from genome assembly GCF_021728735.1 of Pseudonocardia sp. WMMC193. Classification (NCBI taxonomy): domain Bacteria; kingdom Bacillati; phylum Actinomycetota; class Actinomycetes; order Pseudonocardiales; family Pseudonocardiaceae; genus Pseudonocardia; species Pseudonocardia sp. WMMC193. The sequence continues at coordinate 1,857,594 of NZ_JAKKDO010000003.1, forward strand.
CTGGTCCGGGCCCGGGTGCGCGGCTTCCGCCTGCAGCCCGCGGACGCCGAGGACGCGGTGGCGGGCACCTGGCTGCGGCTCGCGCAGCACGCCGACCGGATCCAGCACGCCGAACGCCTCGCGGGCTGGCTGTCCACCGTCGCGGGCCGCGAGTGCCTGCGGCTGCTGGACCGCAGCGCGCACGCCGGGATCCCCGTGGCGGACGTCGGGGAGCTCCTGACCGACGCGGTGCCCGGCCCGGAGCACCGGGCCGTGTCGGCGGAGGTCGCACGGGAGGTGCGGGGGCTGGTCGCCGAGCTGCCGTCCCGCCGGCGGGAGCTGCTGGCCGCGCTGTTCGCCGACGAGCCGTGGACCTACGAACGGATCACCGCGGACATCGGGATCCCCATGGGCTCGATCGGCCCGACCCGGGCCCGCGCGCTCGCCCAGCTGCGCGCCGCCGTCACCGAGCGCGGTCTGCGGGCCGGCTAGCGGAGCGGACCCACAGCGCGCCCGCCTGCACCCGGCTGCGCACGCCGAGCTTGGCGAACAGGTGGGTGACGTGGATGCCCACGGTCTTCTCGCTGATGAACAGCCGCCGCGCGATCTCGCGGTTGGTGTGGCCCTCGGCGATCTCGGCCAGCACCTCGCGCTCGCGCGGCGTGAGGCTCGCCAGCCGGTCGGTCCGCTGCGCGGGCACCGGGACGGGCGGAACCGGTGGGCCCCCTTCGGGCAGCGCCACCCGGGCGCGGCGGGCCAGGTCGCGGACCTCGGCGAGGAGCGGACGGGCGCCGAGGCCCACCAGCAGGTCGTGGGCCCGCGTCAGGTCGTCCGCGGCGGCCGCGGAACGGGTGCGCTGCGCGAACCGCGCCTCGGCCCGGCGCAGCAGCCCGTAGGCCACGTTGTACGGATTGTCCCGGCGCTCCCACTCCTCGGCGACCTCGCCCCAGCGCTCCGGGTCCGACGCCCCGTCCGCCCGCGTCACCTCGGCCGCGCTCATCAGCGCGAACATCTGCACCGACCCGGCGACGGCGGGCGCCGCGCCCGCCGCCCGGGCCGGCAGTTCGGCGGCGTGGCGGCGGAGCAGCGCGACGGTCTCGGCGTCCGGGGCGGGGCGATCCAGCCGGGTGCACTCGGCGTGCGCCCGCAGGCCGTGCCAGACGAGTGCGGCGTCGAGCCAGACGTCGTCGTGCGCGGCCGTGAGCGCCAACCCGGTCAGCGTGTGGGGGATCGCCTCCTCGGGCCTGCCGTGGAACATCGCCAGGCCGGCGCGCAGGGTGAGCAGCGGGACCTTGTACCGGGCGCCCGCGGTGTCGTGCGCCAGCATCTCGACGACGTCCAGGTCCTCGGCCGCGCCCGCCAGGTCGCCCTCGCCGACCCGCATCCGGCCGCGGGACAGCCGGATGTCCATCGCCTCGCTGCCCGCCGGGCGCGCCGCGAAGGCCTGCTCGATCACGGCATCCGCCTCCGCCCAGCGCCCCACGCGGAACTGGCCGTTGGCGGCCAGGGACAGCAGCCGCACCCCGTGGGTGCGGCCGAGCCCCAGCTCGGTGAGCCTGCGGGCCCCGGTCAACGCCAGCTCGATGCCCTCGGTGATCGCGCCGAGCGGCCCGGACAGCAGCTCCGCGCGGCGGTGGTACGCGCGCCCGAGGACCGCGGGCGAGCCGCTCTCCTCCGCCGCCCGCAGCCCCTCGGCCAGCGCGGCGGCGCCCGCGGCGGGGTCCTCCAGGTAGGCGAGGCTGTAGCCCAGCGTGAGCAGCAGGCGGGCCTGCTCGGCGAGCGCCCCGGTCGCGCGCGCGACCTCGAGGGACCGGACCGCCTCCTGCCGGGCCTCGGCGAGACTGCCGCCGAGCAGCAGCGCCTCCGCGTGGCCCGCCAGGGCGGCCGCGTCCGTACCCGCGGCGAGGACCTCGCGGTAGACGCGTTCGGCCTCGGTGCCGCGGCCCGCGTCGAGCAGGTAGCCGCCGAGCCGGGACAGCAACGCGCTGCCGCCGCCGAGATCGAGCCGTGCGCGCAGCGCGGTGATCGCCGCGTCGTGCTCCCCGGCGAGGTGGGCGGCCTCGGCGGCCCGTTCGAGCGCGGGTGCCCGGTCCGGGGCGTCCGCCCCGCGGGCCAGGTCGGCGACCCGCTGCCAGTGGTGGAAGGCGTCCGCGTAGCCGTGGACCCGCTCGGCCGCCTCGGCCGCGGCCGCGGCGGCGGACCGGGCGCGCCCGCCGTCCCCCGCCCGGTCCCAGTGGTGGGCCAGCAGGGCGGGCTCGGCGGCGGCGGGGTCGGCGGCACCGAGCTCCGTCAGCGCGAGGGCGTGGCGCCGGTGCAGGTCGCGGCGCTCCGCGGGGAGCAGGTCCGCCGCCACCACGTCCACGGCCAGGCCGTGGCGCAGCCGGTACCCCTCGTCCTCCACGACGACCGAGCCCTCGTCCACCGCCGCGCGCACCGCGGCCAGCAGCCGGTCGGCGGGCAGGGCGGTGACCAGGCCCGTCACCTCGTGCGAGACGGTCCCCTCCGCCACCGAGAGCGCCCGCACGACGCTGCGGGCGTCCGGCGGGAGGGCGCGCACCCGGCCGAGCACGAGGTCGCGCAGCCCGCCCGTGAGGGCCGCGGCGTCCCGGTCCCGCAGCGCGCGCAGGGTCTCCTCGGCGATGAACGCGTTCCCGCGCGAACGGCGCCAGACGAGCTCGCCGGAGTCGGCGAGGTCCGCGGGGACACCTGCCCCCGCGACGAGCGCGTCCACCGACGCCCGGTCCAGGGGCGCGAGCCGCAGGTCGTGGACCCGCGGGTGGCGGCGCAGGCCACCGAGGCCCAGCTCGTCGAGCCCCGGGGAACCGCCGCCCTCCCGGTGGGTCACCACGACGAGCAGCCGCGCCGATCCCATCGTGGCGGTGAGATAGGTCACGAGGTCCCGGGTGGCGCGGTCGGCCCACTGCACGTCCTCGACGATCCACAGCACGGGACGGTCCGCGGCCGCCCCGAGCAGCACCCGTCCGGCCAGGTCGAGGGGGTGGGCGGCCGCGCCGGCACCGGGCAGGATCCCGAGCCCGGCCAGCTCGGCGGACCACGGGTCGAGCGCGGCGCGCCCCTCGGCGTCGAGCGCCCGGACGGCCAGCCCCAGCGCCAGCAGCGGCGGACTCTCCCCCACGTCGACGGCGGTGCCGGACAGCACGAGCGCGCCGGTGCGGGCCGCGACGGCCGCCAGCTCGGTGACCAGCCGGGTCTTCCCGACGCCCGCCTCGCCGGACACCAGGACGACACCCGGCGTGCCCGCCCCGGCCGCGGCCAGGGCGCCGGAGAGCAGGCCGAGCTCGTCGGTGCGCCCGACCAGGGGCGGGCGGCTGGCGGCGCTCACTGTCCGTACGGTATTCAGCCCCGGCCGCCGGGTCCAGCAGACCCCGTCCGCCCGCACGGGGGTGCGAGCCGCGAACCGGGGCCGGTGTGGACACGGCGACCGCCGGTCGCGCCCACACCACCCCCTCGGCCCCGGTCCGACGGTCCCCTCCCCCACGTCGGGACAGAGCGCCGAACCCGGACCGCTGATACAGCGGATCCCGCGTGGTGTCTTGCGCACACGAAAGACAGAAATGTGGCATCTTCGGTACATCAGCAGGTGAGGGGAAGTCATGACCGGAGCGCTCCGGGGGCGGCGGCCGACGGCGGCACCCGCGACGGCGGGCGAGGTGTTCGCGCTGATCCGCCAGGGCGCGGTCGCGACACGCACCGAGATCGGCCGGGCCACGGGCCTGTCCCGCACGGCGGTCGCGGCGCGCGTCGACCGGCTGCTGGCCGAGGGCCTGGTCAGCGAGGTGCAGGGCGGCGCGGTGACCGGCGGCAGGCCGGCCGCGCGGCTCGCGTTCCACGCGGGCGGCGGGACCGTGCTGGCCGCGTCGGTCGGGGTGAGCCGCACGTCGCTGGCCGTCTGCGACCTCACCGGCGCGGTCCTGGCCCAGGACTCGCTGCGCATCCGCGCGCGGTCGGGCCCCGAGCCGGTGATGCGCGCCGTCGCCGACCGGCTCGGCGGGCTCCTGGCCGAGGCGGGCGCCGACCGGGCCGGGGTCCGCGGCATCGGGCTGTCCATCCCCGGCACCGTCGACTCGACGGCGGGCTGCAGCATCGGCGTGCCGGTGCTGCCGGGCTGGGCCGAGGTGAAGCTCCCGCCGCTGCTGCACGAGCACTTCGCGGTGCCGGTGCGGGTGGACAACGACGTGAACGTCATGGCGATCGCCGAGCAGCACGCCCACCCCGGCATCGACGACCTGCTCGTGCTGAAGGTCTCGACCGGGATCGGCGCGGCCGTCGTGAGCGGCGGGGTCCTGCAGCGCGGGGCGCGCGGTTCGGCGGGCGAGATCGGGCACACCCAGGTCGCGAACGGCCCGGGCATGCCCTGTCACTGCGGCAACGTGGACTGCATCGAGATCCTGGCCAGCGGGTCCGCCCTGATCCGGGACCTCGTCGTGCGGGGCCGCGCGGTCGACACGGTGTCCGACGTCGTGGACCTCGTCCGCGCCGGGGACGCCGAGGCGGTGACCCTGGTCCGGGAGGCGGGGCGGCGGATCGGCGAGGTCCTCGCCGCCGCGGTGAACCTGCTCAACCCCGCGGTGATCACGGTCGGCGGCGACCTCGTCGGCGCCTACGAGCCGCTGGTCGCCGGCATCCGGGAGTCGGTGTTCAAGCGGGCCGTCGCCACGGCCACGCAGAGCCTGCGGGTCGAGCCGGGCGCGCTCGTCGGGCGCAGCGGCGTGACGGGCTGCGCGATCCTGGTGCTCGACCGGGTCCTGTCCCCCGGCGCGGTCGACGAGATCCTCGCCGCGCGCGACCTGGTGCTGTGACCACGAACGTGGTCACCGCACCGGCTCAGGCCGCGGACTGACCCGCCGACACCCTGGTCAGCCCCACGAAGACCAGCTCGCGCGACAGGGTGAACCCGAGGTGCTCGTAGAGCCGGATGGCGCCGGTGTTGGACGCGGCGGCGTGCAGGAACGGCTCGTCCCCGCGCTCCCGGATGCCCACCGCCACCGCCCGCATCAGCCGCGCCGCCAGGCCCTGCCCGCGCACCGCCGGGTCCGTGCAGACCGCCGAGATCTCGGTGCGGCCCGGCACCCGCATGCGCTCCCCGGCCATCGCGACGAGCGCCCCCTCGCGGCGGATGCCCAGGTAGGTGCCCAGCTCGATGGTCCGCTGCTTGAACGGGCCAGGCCGGGTGCGGGCGACCAGGTCGAGCATCTCCGGCACGTCCGCCGGGCCCAGCCGCACGGCCTCCGGGTCCGGCTCGGCGACCAGGCCGTCACCGGTCATCTGCACGCCCGGCAGGTCCATCACCGTCGTCCAGCCCGCCGGGGCGGGCCGCGCGGGCCCGGCGAGGACCGCCTCGCCGCCGGGGCCGACCAGGGCCGCGAGGTCCGCCCAGTCCGCGGGCTCGGGGTCCAGGGGCAGCGCGCAGAACGGCGCGATGTCGGGCCGGTAGCGGGCCGCCCGGCCGCGGTGGTCGGCGAGGGAGCACTGTGGTCCCGTCAGCGCGCTCCGGACGGGATTCTCGAGCGGGTCGGACACGCACTCATCCTGCAACACGGTGCTATAGGTTTTCCCGCGGATCCACCCGGCACCACCCGCACGACCTCGGAGCGACCCCCATGACCACCCGCACCTCGGGAAAGCTGTCCGACGGCCGCGAGATCCTCTGGTACGACCGCGAGCCGGGGCGGGTGGCGGGCGTCGACCACCGCGGGCTGCCGCAGGTCCACACCGTCTCCGAGATCCGCTACGACGAGCTGCTCGACGAGTGGGTGGCGATCGCCTCGCACCGTCAGACCCGCACGTTCCAGCCGTCCGGCGGCGCCGAGCACTGCCCGCTGTGCCCGACCATCCCCGGCCGCGAGACCGAGGTGCCCACCCCGGACTACGAGGTGGTGGCGTTCGAGAACCGCTTCCCGTCGTTCTCCGGCGGGGTCGGGCGGTGCGAGGTGGTGTGTTTCACCAGCGACCACGACGGTCGGTTCGGCGGGCTGCCCGCCGACCGCGTCCGCCTCGTCGTCGACGCCCTCGCGGACCGGACCGCCGAGCTGAGCCTGCTGCCGGGCGTCGAGCAGGTGTTCCCGTTCGAGAACCGGGGCGCGGAGATCGGGGTGACCCTCGCCCACCCGCACGGACAGATCTACGGCTACCCGTTCGTCACGCCCCGGACCCGACAGCAGCTGGAGTCGGCGCGGCGCTACCGCGTGCGCACCCGCGGCGACCTGTACGCGGACATCCTGGACCGGGAGCGCTCGGGCGCCCGGGCGGTCGTCTCGTCCGCGCACTGGACGGCGTTCGTCCCGGTGGCGGCGCGCTGGCCGGTCGAGGTGCACCTCTACCCGCACCGGGACGTGAAGGACCTGCCCGAGCTGACCGCCGAGGAGCGCGCCGACCTGGCCGAGGTCTGGCTCGACGTCCTCGCCCGGCTCGAGCGCTTCCACGACCGCCCGCTGCCCTACATCGCCGCGTGGCACCAGGCGCCGGTGCGCCAGGACCGGCACCTCGCGCGCCTGCACCTGGAGCTGTTCTCCATCCTGCGCACCCCCACGAAGATCAAGTATCTGGCCGGGTCCGAGTCCGGGATGGGCGTGTTCATCAACGACACGACCCCCGAGGACGTCGCGGCGCGCCTGCGGGACCTCGCGTGAAGCGCTGGGCCGCGCCCGGACGGGTCAACCTGATCGGCGAGCACACCGACTACAACGACGGGTTCGTCCTGCCCCTCGCCCTCGCCCAACGCACCGTCGTCACGGTCGAACCGGCCGAGCGGTCCGTGGTGCGGTCGAGCCGCGAGGACGACCCGGTGACCTTCGCGGCCGCCACGGTCGCGCCCGGTGACGTCACGGGCTGGGCCGCCTACGTCGCGGGGGTGTTCTGGGCCTTCCGCGAGGCGGGGCACGCCGTGCCGGACCTCGACCTGCACGTCGACGGGGACGTACCGGTCGGGGCGGGGCTGTCGTCGTCGGCGTCGCTGGAGTGCGCCGTCGCGGTGGCCCTCGCCGAGCTCGGCGGCCTGGACCTGGGCCGCACCGAGCTCGCCCGGCTGGCCCGCCGCGCCGAGAACGAGTTCGTCGGCGCCCCCACCGGGGGCATGGACCAGATGGCCGCCATGCACGGCGCCGCCGGGCGGCTGGTGTTCCTCGACACCCGCACGGACGCCGTCGAGCTGGTGCCCTTCCCCCTCGCCGAGCACGGCCTGGCGCTGCTGGTGGTCGACACGCGGGCGCCCCACCAGCTGGTCGACGGGCAGTACGGGCAGCGCCGCGCGGACTGCGCCGAGGCCGCCGAACAGCTCGGAGTGCCCGCGCTGCGGGACGCGACGCTCGACGCCGTCGAGCGGCTGACCGACGAGCGGCTCCGCCGCCGCGCCCGGCACGTGGTGAGCGAGGACGCCCGGGTGCTCGAGGTCGTCGACCGGCTCACGGCGGGCGCGGACCCCCGCGGCATCGGGCCGCTGCTCAGCGCGTCGCACGCGTCGATGCGGGACGACTTCGCGATCACCGTCCCGCACGTCGACGTCGCCCAGGAGGTCATGGAACGGGCGGGCGCGCACGGCGCCCGGATGACCGGGGGCGGGTTCGGCGGCTGCGTGATCGGGCTGGTCGAGGCGGCCGACGTCGACCGGGTGGGCGGCGCGGTGGCCGCGGCCTACGCCGAACGCGGGTGGACGGCGCCGGTCGCGTTCACCGCGGTGGCCTCCGGCGGGGCGGGCCCGGCATGACACCCTGTCCCTGCGGTCTCGGTGACCCCTACGCCGCCTGCTGCGGCCGCTTCCACGCCGGCGACCTCGCGCCGACGGCCGAGCGGCTGATGCGCAGCCGGTACAGCGCCTTCGCCGTCCGCGACGAGGCGTACCTGCGCCGGACCTGGCACCCGAGCACCCGGCCGCGGCACATCGCCCTGGTCCCCGACCAGCGCTGGACCCGGCTGGACGTGCTGGCCGTGGACCGCGGCGGGCTGTTCGACTCGGAAGGCACGGTCGAGTTCCGCGCCCACTCCTCGGCGGGCGACCTGCACGAACACAGTCGGTTCGTCCGTGAGAAGGGCGCCTGGCTCTACCTCGACGGGGTGCTCACGCCGTAGGTCGCGCTCGGCGCCCGGTGCCACTCGGGCGTCCCAAGCGTCGCTCAGCGGTGCTTGGGCGTCCCAAGCGTCAACGGGCCGCGCCCGGCAGTGCTGCTTGGGCGTCCCAAGCGTCACTCAGCGGCGCTTGGGCGTCCCAAGCGTCAGCGGGCCGCGCCCGGCAGTGCTGCTTGGGCGTCCCAAGCGTCGCTCAGCGGTGCTTGGGCGTCCCAAGCGTCAACAGGCCGCGCCCGGCAGTGACACTTGGGCGTCCCAAGCGTCACTCAGCGGCGCTTGGGCCTCCCAAGCGTCAGCAGGCACCCCACCCCGCTCAGAATCCCGCCCCCGCCGCCCACCGCGGCCCGACCTCGGCCCACTCCCGGGCCCAGGCCCGGTGGTTCAGTGCGGCGCACCGGGCGCGCACACCGGCACGCACGCCGGCCAGCAGCAGACCGCCCGCCAACAGCACCAGCAGGCCGCCGACCACCGAGGTCACCGCCGCCTGGGTCGCGGTCACCGGGGGCGGGGCGAGCGCGCCCGTCCGGTCCACCCAGATCGGCACGGACGACCCCGCGGGCTGCGGGCCCATCACGGGGACGGTGCCGGTCTGCAGGGACCCGTCGGGGGCGGTCCAGGTCGCCGGCACCGCGGCACCCACCCCGGGGCTCATCGTCGCGTCCAGCCCGGGCGACGCCTCGACGGGCGCCGTCAACGTCGCGGTGACCGCGACCCGGTCGACGGCGTCGTTCGCGGCCTGGCGCACACCGCTGCCGTGCAGCGACACCGAGGTCAGCACCGCCAGGACGACGGCGAGCAGGGCGCCCGCCGCGACCAGCACGCCCGTCGCGCGCTCGACCCGGTCGGTCCGGCGACGCGGGAAGGGGTCCGCGGGCGCCGAACGCGGCGCCGGTGTCTCGTGGGGCTGCTCGTTCTCGCCCGACCACGGGGAACGCACGTCAGGGTCCTCTCGGGAGCGACGGTTGCACGACGGTCCTTCAACCGTGCGCTCACGCGCGCGCTACGGCAACGTGGGAGTGGCCTGCACGACCGTGGAATGTGTCACTCCCGGCGAACGGCTGTTCACCCTGCGTGGGCGACCGCTCACCGGTTCGGGTCGACTCCCGGCAGCCGGGGGGCACCCCAGGCCAGCGCCAGCAGCAGGCGGGCGCGCAGGTCGGGATCGTCGAGTCCGGGCCCGAAGAGCTCGTAGAGCCGCGCCAGGCGGTAGCGCACCGTCTGCGGATGGACGTGCAGCTCCGCGGCCATGGCCTGGCGATCACCCAGATGTCGCAACCAGGAGACCAGGGTCTCGCAGAGCCGCTCGCGGGAGGCGGGGGCGGCGCCCTCGAGCGGGCGGAGCACCTGGGCGCGCAGCACCTCCAGCAGCCGCGCGTCCCGGTGCACGATGATCGCGTCCAGGTGCTCCTCCGCGAAGACCGGGTCCTCGGGCAGCACGCCGGAGCGCTGCAGCCGCGCCGCCACCTCGGCGATGTGCAGGCTCGCCGGGAGCCGGTCCGGCGTGACCGTGGGCCCGACGACGGCGCGGGTCCCGCGCAGCAGGTCGGCGAGCCGCTGCCTGCGTCCGCCCTGGGCGGGATCGGGCACGATCGCGCCGGGCAGCCGCACCCGGTTGATCAGCAGCGTGCCGGGGTCGAACCGGGACAGCACGCCGTGGCCGAGCAGGCTGTCGTCCTGCACGAGGACCACCGCGACCTGCTCGGGGACCTGCCACTGCGCGCGCACCGCCGCCGCGGCCACCGCCGCCTCGGTGGCGCGGTCGGACAGCAACAGGTCCACGAGCTCCTCGCGCAGCCGTTCCCGCGCCACGGCGGCCTCGGACTGCTCCAGCACGAACCCGTGCGCGGCGGAGGAGGACAGCCGGTCGACGAACGCGAACACGCCCTCGGCGAGGGTCGCGAGCGGCCGCGGCCCGAGGTCGAGCGCCACGGCCACCTCCGCGACGTGCCGCCAGAACACCCGGGCGCCGAGCTGGAACGCGGAGAGCAGACTGGAGACGTCTCGGCCCTCCCGCCACTGCATCCGGCCGATCTCCTCGAACAGCTCCTGTTCGCCGATCCCGATGCCCTCGGCCGCCTCGGGTCCGACGAGCCGATGCACCACGTGCACGGCGGCCGCGGCGACTTCGTCACGGTTCGTGTCCAGAAATCGCGCATAATCGGGCCATTCGGGCAACAGCGCGGCGCCGACCTCCTGCATGACGGCGGGGACGCGGCCCAGGAGGGCCTCCACCAGCCGGTCGGGTGTTACGGGGGCGCTGTCCACACCGGAGGTTCTACGCCCATCGTGGCAACCTGTGCGACATATTTGTGCGCGCGTGACAATTCGTACCCGAGAGAATTGAGGGAATCGGGCAAGCCCCCTCGCCGGAACTGCGACACGATCATGGCGTGGTCCGGGGGAACGCGGTCGGTGACACCGCGGGGACGGCAGACGCCGCCGCCGCGTCGTCGGGCGCCCGACTGCGGTCCGCCGAGGCCGCCGAGAACTTCCCGGTCGCGCTCCGGGTGCTGCCCACCCGGCACCGCACCCGCCTGCGGGCCGTCTACGCGGTCGTCCGCACGATCGACGACCTGGGCGACGAGGGGCCCGGCACACCGGCCGAGCGGGTGGCCGCCCTGGAGGCGTTCCGCGCCGACCTGCACTCCCCCCGACCCCGGTCCCCCGTCCTCGCCGCCCTGGCCCGGGACGCCCCGGACCTCCCGACCGAGCCGTTCGACCGGTTGATCGCCGCGAACGTGCAGGACCAGCACGTCGCGAGCTACCCGACCTGGGACGCGTTGCTCGGCTACTGCGCGCTGTCCGCGGACCCGATCGGCCGGATCGTGCTCGCCCTGTTCGGCGCCGCACCCGCCGATCCCGCCTCCCCCGTCCTGCGCGCGTCGGACGCCGTCTGCACCGCCCTGCAGGTCCTGGAGCACTGCCAGGACGTCCGGGAGGACCGGGCCCGGGGCCGCGTCTACCTGCCCGCCGAGGACCTGGACGCGTTCGGGGTGGCGGTCGAGGAGCTCGACCGCCCGGTGGCGACGACCCGACTGCGCGGGCTCGTCCTGTACGAGACGGAGCGCGCGGAACGGCTGCTCGACGAGGGCGCCGCCGTCGTCGGGGCGCTGCGCGGCTGGGCCCGGCTCGCCGTGGCGGGGTACGTCGCCGGGGGCCGCGCCGCCGTCGACGCGCTGCGGCGGGTGGACGGCGACGTGCTGGGCCGCGCCGAGGAGGCCGCCCACAGCCGCCGACGAGACGTCCTGCGCCACCTCCCCCGGGCCGTGAGAGCGAGCCGCCCATGACGGACACGTCCCGCACCGACCCCGTCCCCACCACCACCGACCGCCGCGACTACGCCCGAGACCTCCCCGCCGCCTACGCCGCCTGCGAGGAGATCACCCGCCGCGAGGCCCGCAACTTCTCCTACGGCATCCGGCTGCTCCCCGCCCCCAAGCGCGCGGCCCTGTCCGCCGTGTACGCCCTCGCCCGGCGGATCGACGACATCGGCGACGGAGACGTCCCGGGCGCGGCGACCGCCGAGGCGAAGCTGGCGGCCCTCGAACGCATCCGGGTGTCGGTGCAGCAGATGCGCGCGGGCGAGCCGGATCCCACGGACCCCGTGCTCGTCGGGGTGCACGCGGCCGTGCACCGCTACCCGATCCCGCTCGGCGCCTTCGACGAGCTGGTCGACGGCGTCGAGGCGGACACCCGCATGGACGACGAGGCGCAGCGGACCGGCGAGCCCGCCCGACCGCACGCCACGTTCACGGACATGGAGATCTACTGCCGTCAGGTCGCGGGCTCGGTCGGGCGGCTGTGCCTGGGGATCTTCGGGTCGCGGCCGGACGCGCGGGCGAGCGGGTACGCCGACCGTCTCGGGATCGCGCTGCAGCAGACCAACATCCTGCGAGACGTCCGCGAGGACCTGCTCAACGGGCGCGTCTACCTGCCGACCGACGAGCTCGCCCGGTTCGGCGTCGACCTGCGCCTGGACGAGCACGGCGCCCTCGCGGACCCCGACGGCGCCCTCGCCGCCTACGTCCGCTTCGCCGCCGACCGCGCCCGCGGCTGGTACGCCGACGGGTTGGCGCTGCTCCCGCTGCTCGACCGGCGCTCCGCCGCCTGCGCCGGGGCGATGGCCGGCATCTACCGCAGGCTGCTCGACGAGATCGCCGCCGACCCCGCCTCCACCTACACCGGGCGGCGCTCGCTGTCCGGTGGGGCCAAGCTCGTCGTCGCGGCCCGCGCGCTGATGGGCCGCTCGTGAGCACCCCCCACCCAGTGAGTGGCGATGGTCGCCCTGGCGACTATCGCCACTCACGGGTGGGGGTGGTCGGCGGCGGGCTCGCGGGGCAGGCCGCCGCGCTCGCGCTCGCGGACGCGGGGGCGCACGTCGTGCTGCTCGAGGCCCGGGCCCGGCTCGGCGGGGTCGCCGGGTCCTTCCGCCGCGGCGACCTCGACGTCGACACCGGACAGCACGTCTTCCTGCGGTGTTGCACCGCCTACCGCCGCTTCCTGCACCGGATCGGCGCCGAGCACCTCGTCACGCTGCAGGACCGCCTCGACATCGCCGTCCGCTCGCCGACCCGGAGCGCCCGGCTGCGCCGCAGCTCGCTGCCCGCGCCCCTGCACCTCGCGAACGCGCTGCTGCGGTACGGGCACCTGAGCCCACGCGAGCGCCTCGGGCTGGTCCGCGCCGCCCTCGCGCTGGGGCGCGTCGACCGGGACGACCCGGCCGTGGACGCGGTCTCCTTCGGCGCCTGGCTCGCCGCCCACGGACAGGGCGCGCGGGCCGTCGACGTGCTGTGGGACGTCGTCGGCATCGCCACCCTCAACGCCCGCGCCCAGGACGCCTCGCTGGCCCTCGCCGCCACCGTCTTCCAGCTCGGCCTGCTCGACCGCGCGGACGCGGGGGACATCGGCTGGGCCACCGCCCCGCTCGGCGCCCTGCACGACGACGCCGCACACCGCGCGCTGACCGCGGCCGGCGTCGAGATCCGCCGGTCCACCAAGGTCACGGGGCTCCGCCGCGCGGGCGGGGCCTGGCTGATCGAGACCGGCGCCGGGGAGGAGACCGCGGTGGACCGCGTCGTCGTGGCCGTCCCGCCCGCGGCCGCGGTGCGGATCCTGCCCGCGGGGACGGTGGAGGACGACCTGGGCACCGAGCTGGGTTCGACGCCGATCGTCAACGTCCACGTGGTCTACGACCGGCGGGTCCTCGCGGAACCGTTCGTCGCGGGCGTCGACAGCCCGGTGCAGTGGGTGTTCGACCGGACGGCTCAGTCGGGCGCGGCGGCGGTGTTCGGCCCGGCGGCGCAGTACCTGGCCGTCTCGCTGTCCGCGGCGGACGACCTCCTCCCCCGCACCGCCCAGGAGCTGCGGGAACACTTCGTCCCGGCGCTGGCGGCGCTGCTGCCCGCGGCCCGGGACGCACGGGTGCTGGAGTCCTTCGTGACCCGCGAGCCGCACGCGACCTTCCGCGGCGCCCCGGGCCAGGCGGCGCGGCGCCCCGGGCCCCGCACCGCCCACCCGGGCCTCTACCTGGCGGGCGCGTGGACCGCCACCGGCTGGCCGGCGACCATGGAGGGCGCCGTCCGTTCCGGTGCGCACGCCGCCGAGGCACTCCTGCAGACCGACCGAGTGGACGTGGAGGTTCCCGCATGAGCACCCCCGACACCGTGACCGTGGACGGACCCGGCCTCTGCGACGACCCGTCCCGACCCGGACCGGTCGACGTCCCGGCGCTGCTGGCCCGCTCCCGCGAGACGGTCGGCCCGGCACTGCGCGCGGCGGTGGCCCGGCTGGACGTCTCCAGCCGCGAGCAGGCCGAGTACCACCTGGGCTGGGTCGAGGCCGACGGCTCGCCGGGCCGCGGCGGCGGCAAGGCGGTCCGGCCCGCGCTCGCGCTGCTCTCGGCGGCCGCGGCCGGGGCACCCGCGGAGACCGGGCTGGCGGGCGCCGTGGCCGTCGAGCTGGTGCACAACTTCTCCCTGGTCCACGACGACCTGATGGACGGCGACCGGGAACGCCGCCACCGCCCCACCGTCTGGGCCCGGTGGGGGGCCGCGAGCGCGATCCTGTGCGGCGACGGGCTGCTGGCGCTGGCGACCGAGGTCCTGCTGGAGGACCGCTCCCCGCACGCGGCGGCGGCGGCGCGCCTGGTCGCCGTCACCACCCGGGAGCTGATCCGGGGCCAGGCCGAGGACGTGGCGTTCGAGCGGCGCGCGGACGTCGGCGTGGACGAGTGCCTCACGATGGCCGCGGGCAAGACCGGCTCGCTGCTGGCCACCAGCGCGGCGATCGGGGCGGTGCTGGCGGGCGCCCCGACGGCGGCGGTCCGGGGGCTGTCGGACTACGGGATGGCCGTCGGGATGGCGTTCCAGCTGGTCGACGACCTGCTGGGGATCTGGGGCGACCCCGCGGTGACCGGCAAGCCGGTGCTGTCGGACCTGCGCTCGCGCAAGAAGTCCCTGCCCGTCACCTTCGCGGTGCAGCGCGGGGGCGCGGCGGGCCGCGAGCTCGCCGCGTGGCTCGCGCACACCGGCGAGCAGACAGACGCCGAGCTGCGGGCCGCCGCGGACCTCGTCGAGCGGGGCGGCGGCCGGGAGTGGGCAGGCGCCGAGGCCCGACGCCGGATGGTCGCCGCCGAACGGGCCCTCGCCGGTGCGGGCCTCGCCGCCGGACCGCACGCCGAGCTGCTCGCGCTGGGCCACCACCTGATCGACAGGGAGTTCTGATGACGCTCACCGCACCGGAGAGCCGCACCCCGACCCGCACCGCCACCCGCACCCCGACCCGCACGGCCCGGGAGACGCTCGACGCCGCCGTCGGGTTCCTGCGGTCGATCCAGGACGAGCGCGGCTGGTGGCAGGGCGACCTCGAGACGAACGTGACCATGGACGCCGAGGACCTGCTGATGCGGGAGTTCCTCGGCATCCGCACCGCGGAGGAGACCGCCGAGGCGGCGCGCTGGATCCGCTCCCAGCAGCGCGCGGACGGGACCTGGGCGACCTTCGCGGGCGGTCCCGGGGACCTCTCGACGACGATCGAGGCCTGGGTCGCGCTGCGGTTGGCCGGGGATCCGGCGGACGCCCCCCACCTGCGCCGCGCCGAGGAGTTCGTGCGCGCGGAGGGCGGGATCGAGCGGTCCCGGGTGTTCACCCGGATCTGGCTGGCCCTGTTCGGGCTCTGGTCCTGGGACGACCTGCCGAACATGCCCCCCGAGCTGATCTTCCTGCCGCCGTGGTTCCCGCTCAACGTCTACGACTGGTCCTGCTGGGCCCGCCAGACCGTCGTGCCGCTGACCATCGTCGCCACGCTGAAGCCGGTTCGGCCGCTGCCCTTCGGGGTCGACGCGCTGCGGACGGGCACCGCGCCGGAGCCCTTCGCCAAGCCCTGGACCTGGGCGGGCGCCTTCCAGCGGCTCGACGTGGGGTTGCACGCCTACGCCCGCAAGCCGCTCGGGCCGCTGCGGCGGCTCGCGATGCGCCGCGGCGCCGAGTGGATCCTGGCCCGCCAGGAGGCCGACGGCAGCTGGGGCGGCATCCAGCCGCCGTGGGTGTACTCGCTGATCGCGCTGCACCTGCTCGGCTACCCGCTCGACCACCCCGCGATGAAGGCGGGCATCGCCGGGTTCGACCGGTTCCTCGTGCGCAAGGAGACCCCGGAGGGGACCACCCGCATGCTGGAGGCCTGCCAGTCCCCGGTGTGGGACACCTGCCTGGCGGTGACCGCCCTGCTGGACGCCGGCGTCCCCGCCGACGACCCCGACGTCGTCCGGGCCGCGACCTGGCTGCTCGACGAGGAGGTCCAGGGGGTCCGCGGGGACTGGGCGGTGCGCCGCCCCGACCTGCCGGTCGGCGGGTGGGCCTTCGAGTTCGACAACGACGGCTACCCCGACACCGACGACACCGCCGAGGTCGTGCTGGCGCTGCGCCGGGTCGCGGGGGTGCCCGTCGAGGACGCGGTCGCGCGCGGGATCGCGTGGACGGTCGGCATGCAGTCCGCCGACGGCGGGTGGGGCGCGTTCGACGCGGACAACACCCGCGAGCTCGTCACCAAGCTGCCGTTCTGCGACTTCGGCGCGGTGATCGACCCGCCGTCCGCGGACGTCACGGCGCACGTGGTCGAGATGCTCGCGCACAGCGGCCTGACCGGCACCGAGGCCTGCGACCGGGGGGTCCGTTGGCTGCTCGCCCACCAGGAGCCGGACGGCTCCTGGTTCGGCCGCTGGGGCACCAACTACGTCTACGGGACAGGCGGGGTGGTCCCGGCGCTGGTCGCGGCGGGTGTGTCCCGCCACGACCCGGCGATCCGGCGCGCGGTGCGGTGGCTGGCGCGGATGCAGAACCCCGACGGCGGCTGGGGCGAGGACATCCGCTCCTACGAGGACCCGGCGTGGCGCGGGCGGGGCGAGTCCACGGCGTCCCAGACGGCGTGGGGGCTGCTCGCGCTGGTCGCCGCGGGCGAGGCGCACTCGCCGCAGGCCCGCCGCGCGGTCCGGTTCCTGATGGACACCCAGCTCCCCGACGGCAGCTGGGAGGAGGAGCCGTACACGGGCACCGGCTTCCCCGGCGCCTTCTACATCCGCTACCGGCTCTACCGGATGACCTTCCCGGTCAGCGCGCTCGGCCGCTGGGTGCAGGAGGTGGGCGAATGAGCGCCCCGCTCGGTGCCGTGGGGCTCGCGCCCCCGGTCGTCTGCGCCCCGCTCACGGTCGAGCAGGTGGCGCTGCGCGGCCTCGCCGCGTCCGCGCGGGTGGTGCGGACCGGGTTCGGGCCCGTGCGGTCGGCCGCGGCCGCGCGGTGGATCGGTTCCGCGGGCCCCCGGCCCGTGCTGGTCGCGGGCGTGGCCGGAGCGCTGACCGAGGGTGTCCGGCCGGGCGACCTCGTGGTCGCCTCCGAGATCCACTTCACCGACTTCCGCGCGCCCGTCCCGATCCCCACCGCCGCGGCCCTGGCGGGGGCGCTGCGCCGGGCCGGGCTCACCGTGCACCTGGGGCCGATCGTCTCCTCGCCGACCGTCGTCGACGGCGCCCGACGCGCGGAGCTCGGCCGCGAGGGCCACCTCGCCGTGGACATGGAGTCCGGCTGGCTGGCCGAGGCGGCGGCGGGCGGGCCGTTCGCCGTCGTCCGGGCGATCGTGGACACCCCCGACACCCCCCTGGTCACCCCCGGGACCGTCACCCGCGGCTTCACGGCGCTGCGGGCCCTGCGCCGGGCCGCCCCCGTGCTGGGCGACTGGTTCGCGGCCGTGCGGCCGCGCGAGGTCGTGCTCGCCGAGCCGCGGAGCTTCTGCGCGGGCGTCGAGCGGGCGATCGACATCGTGGACCGCGCGCTCGACCGCTACGGCGCCCCCGTCTACGTGCGCAGGCAGATCGTGCACAACGCCCACGTCGTCCGCAGGCTCACCGAGCGCGGCGCGGTGTTCGTCGAGGAGCTCGACGAGGTGCCCGCCGGGGCGCACGCCGTGCTGGCAGCGCACGGCGTGTCACCCGCGGTCCGGGCGCAGGCCGAAGAGCGGGAGCTCGCCGTCATCGACGCGACGTGCCCGCTGGTGGCGAAGGTGCACGCCGAGGTCAAACGGCACGCGGGCCGCGGCGAGACCGTGCTGCTCATCGGGCACGCCGACCACGAGGAGGTCGAGGGCACGGTGGGCGAGGCGCCCGCGGACGTCGTCGTGGTCGAGGACGAGGCGATGGCGCGCACGCTGACCGTCCCGGACCCGGAGCGCGTCGCCTACGCCATGCAGACCACCCTCGCCGTGGACGAGGCCGAGCGGATCGCCGACGTGCTGCGCGCCCGGTTCCCCGCCATCGGCAGGCCCCGCCGGGACGACATCTGCTACGCCACCACGAACCGCCAGCGCGCCGTCCGCGCGGTGGCCGCCGACGTCGACCTCGTGATCGTCGTCGGCTCGGAGAACTCGTCGAACTCGCGGCGGCTGGCCGAGGTGGCAGGCCGCTCCGGGGTCCCCGCCCACCTCGTCGACGACGTCGGCGAGATCGACCTCGGCTGGCTCCCCGGAGCGGCGCGGGTCGGGGTCAGCGCGGGGGCGTCCGCGCCCCCGGAGCTGGTCGACGAGGTCGTCGCCTTCCTGTCCGCCCTGGGCCCGGCCGCCGTCACCACGCGGACGACCGGCACCGAGGACGTCGTCTTCACGCTTCCCAAGGAGGTCCTCTAGTGGGCATGCCGATGCGCCAGTCCATCCGACTCGGCACGTATCTGATGAAGCAGAAGATCAAGCGCGTGGACAAGTTCCCGCTCCTGGTGGAGCTGGAGCCGCTGTTCGCCTGCAACCTCAAGTGCAACGGCTGCGGGAAGATCCAGCAGCCCGCGCACCTGCTCAAGCAGCGGATGCCGGTCGAGCAGGCCGTGAACGCGATCGTCGAGAGCGGGGCGCCGATGGTGTCCATCGCGGGTGGCGAGCCGCTCATGCACAAGGAGATGGACGTGATCGTCCAGCGGCTGCTGGACCTCAACAAGATCGTCTTCCTGTGCACCAACGCGGTGCTGCTGCCCAAGCACCTGCACCGCTTCACCCCCCACAAGAACTTCGCGTGGATGGTGCACATCGACGGGCTGCGCGAGCGGCACGACGAGTCGGTGAGCAAGGAGGGCGTGTTCGACCAGGCGGTCGAGGCGATCCGGATGGCCAAGGAGGCCGGGTTCCGGGTCAACACCAACACCACGTTCTTCGACACCGACACCCCGCAGGACGTCATCGACGTCCTCGACTACCTCAACGACGAGCTCGGCGTGGACCTGATGCAGATCTCGCCCGGGTACGCCTACGAGAAGGCCCCCGACCAGGAGCACTTCCTGGGCGTGCAGCAGACCCGGGAGCTGTTCAAGAAGGCCTTCGGGGACGGCCGCCGCAAGAAGTGGCGGCTCAACCACTCGCCGGTGTTCCTGGACTTCCTGGAGGGCAAGGTCGACCTGGACTGCACGGCGTGGGCGATCCCGTCGTACTCGCTGCTGGGCTGGCAGAAGCCCTGCTACCTGCTCGACGACGGGCACGTGAAGACCTACCGGGAGCTCGTCGAGGGCACCGACTGGGAGGCCTACGGGCGCGGCAAGGACGAGCGCTGCGCGAACTGCATGGCGCACTGCGGGTACGAGCCGTCCGCGGTGATGGCGACCATGGGGTCGCTGCGGGAGTCCATCCGGGCGGCCGTGAGCGTCTGATGGGGGTAACGGTCCGGGGCGTCACGGCGAGCACACATCGGGCACCGATGCCGTTATCTCCCCGTGACCCGGACCGCTACACTTCCGGCACTGCCACGCCCCCACTGCACAGGACTGAGCCCGATAAGGATGTGCATGCCGGACCACCGCACGCTGATCCACCTCCCGTCGCTCGGGTCACTCGTGCGCCACGCGGGCCGTCCCCTGCTGGAATCCACGCTGATCCCGCTGGTCCTGTTCTGGATCCTGTTCACCCACGCGGGGTTCGACGCCGGGGTCATCGGCGCGCTGTGCTGGTCCGGCCTGGCGATCGGGCGGCGGCTGGTGCTGCGCCGCAAGGTCCCCGCCGTCCTCTGGCTGACGACGACGCTGCTGGTGGTCCGCACCGCCGTCGGGCTGTGGACGCACTCGGCCTTCCTGTACTTCCTGCAGCCCACGGTGCAGAACTTCGTGTTCGCCGGGCTGCTGGTCCTCACCCTCGGGCTGAAGCAGCCGCTGCTCGCCCGGCTGGCGGACGACTTCTGCGCCTTCCCGGACGCGCTCACCGAGCACCCCACGATGAAGAGCTTCTTCCGGAAGGTCTCGCTGCTGTGGGCCGCGGTCTTCCTGGTCAACGGGGTGACCACGCTCGCGGTGCTGGCCACCCAGACGGTCGGGAACTTCCTGATGGTGTCCACGGCGGGCAGCTACTCGCTGGTGGCGGTGGGCATCGGCGTCTCGCTGTGGTGGCTGCACCGCTCCATGAAGGGCGAGGGCTTCACGTTCCGCATGGGCGCCCCGCGCCCGCTGCGCGTGGGCTAGCCCGCTCCACACACGCATTGTGGAGCCACGATGCGGGCTCAGGACAGGCGTGCCGCGAGACCGGTGAGCTCCTCGTCCAGGGTGTGCGCGCTGTAGGCACGAGCCCGCTCCGCCAGGGCCTCGCGCTCCTCGGGATGCGCGTGCAGCCTGCGGATGGTCTCGGTGACGTCCTCGGCGCGCGGGCAGACGACGCCCAACCCGGCGGCCTCGGTCATCCGGGCGCCCGCCACGCCGTGGCCCGGGACCGGCATCGCGAACAGCACCGGGGTGCCGACGGCGAGGGACTCGCTCGCGATCATGCCGCCCGCCGTGGTCAGGACCAGGTCCGCGGCCGTGACCAGCTCCGGGACCCGGTCGGTCCAGCCCAGCGCGGTCGCCCGGTCCCGCAGCCGGCGGCGCAGGCCCTCGTTGCGCCCGCACAGCACCACGATCTCCTCGGCGCCGCCCGCGCGCACCGCGTCGACCACGCCCTCGAGCCCGCCGAACCCCAGCGACCCGCCCGTGACCAGCACCGTGAACGCGGACTCGGGCAGGCCGAGCGCGCGCCGCGCGGCGAGCCGGTCCCCCGGCTGGAACCGCCGGTCGACGGCGGGGGCCGCCACCCGGACGTCCGCCGCCGGTTCGATCCCCTCGGCCTGGGCGCGCGAGGCGGGCAGCAGGGTCCAGGTCTCGTCGACCCCCGCCCAGACCCAGAACGGGTGCACGGCGACGTCCGTGACCACCGCGACCGTGCGGGCCGACAGCCGGTCCCGGGCCCGCAGCCAAGCGAGGCCGCCGGAGATCATCGGGTACGTCGAGACGACGAGGTCCGGGTGCTCGGCGCGCAGCAGCGGGGCCAGCGACCGGCCGAGCCGGGCGGCGGCGACCCGCTTGCAGAGCCGGGCGAAGCGCGGGTGCCGGACCAGCAGGTCGTAGCCCAGGCCGTACAGCGCGGGCGCGACCCGCATGGTGGCGGCGTAGCTCGCCCGCAACAGGCGGTCGCGCAGCGGCCCCGCGGTGCTCTCCACCTCGTGCACCTCGGCGCCGGGCCACCGCTCCCGCATCCGCGCCGCCAGCGCCCGCGCGGCGGCCACGTGCCCCTCCCCGACGGGCGCGCTCAGGACCAGAACCCGACCCTCCACACTGGACATCCTACATGAAGTTACTGCTGGTCACCGGCAGCATGGGCGCCGGGCACCACGCCGCGGCCCGGGCCGTCGACGAGAGCGCGCGGCGGGTCTGGCCCGCCGCCGACGTGACCTGGACCGAGACCCTCGGCGACCGCTCGGGCCCCCTGTTCCGGGCGGTCTACGCGGGCTGCGTCCGGTACCTGCCCTGGCTGTACGAGCTGTACTTCCAGCTGCTGTGGCACGTCCCGTTCTTCCGCGCGGGCACCCGCGCGGTGATCGGCCGGGTGTTCGCACGCAGGCTCGCCCCGGTCCTGGAGTCCGTGCGACCGGACCTCGTGGTCGCCGTGTTCCCGGAGGGGATCACCGGGCTGGCCCGGCTACGCCGCCTCGGTCGCGCCCCCATGACGACGGTCGCCCTGGTCACCGACCCCGCACCGCACCCGTTGTGGGCGTCGGCCGACCTGGACCTGCACCTGGTGAGCACGGCCGAGGGCGCCCGGCTGCTGGACCGCGCCGCCCCGGGCGCACCGGTGCGGGTGGCCGCTCTCCCCGTGGTCGCGGCGTTCGCACCCCCCGCGGGGACGTCGCCTGCGCGGGAGCGGCCCGTCGCGCTGGTCTCCTGCGGGTCGCTGGCCTTCGGGGACGTCGAGGCGATCTGTCGCGGCGCCGTCGACGGGGGCGCGGACGTGCTGGTCAGCGCCGGGCGGGTGGACTCGCTGCGGCGCAGGCTCGCCGGTGTCGCGGGGGTGCGGGCCGTCGACTGGATCGACGACCCGGCGGCGGCCACGCAGGCCTGCGACCTGGTGATCACCAACGGCGGCGGTGCCACCGCGCTCGAGGCGCTCGCCTGCGCGCGCCCGCTCGTCCTGGCCGATCCCCTCCCCGGCCACGGCCGGGCCAACGCCGCCGTGCTGGAGGCCGAGGGCCTCGCCCGGGTCGTCCACGGCCGGGCGGGCGTCGCCGCGGCGGTCCGCGCCCTGGCCGACCCGGAGGAGCACGCCATCGTGGTGAAGACGTTGCGGCGCCGCGCGGAGTCCGACGACCTGGACGCCGATCTCGCCGCCGCCGCCCGAACCCGACCTCGCCCCCCGTCCGGGGTGCTCCGCAGGGGTGGGAAGCTCCTCCCGGCGACCCGGACGGAGCCCGACACGGGCGGGTTCAGCCGGGTCCGAGCCCCGGACGCGCTGTTCCTGCACGCCTCGACGGCCGCGGTCCCGCAGCAGGTCGGGGCCCGGATCACGGTCGCCGGCGCGCCGGCGGACGGCTGGCCGGCCGCCCTCGCGGCCCTGGTCCGGGCGCGGGCGCCGCAGAACACCCTGCTCAACCGGGTCCTGGAGCCCGCGCGACCCGGGCGGCCGCTGCGCTGGCGGCACGTCCCGGCCCCGGACCCGGCGCGGCACGTCCGGCCGACCGTGTGGCGCATCGGCCCGGACTCCGCGGCGGACTTCCCGGACGTCGACGCCGCCACCACCGCCTTCTTCGCCGACGCGCTCGACCCCACGGTGGGGTGGGAGCTGCAGGTGGCGCACGATCCCGCGGCGGGCACCCACCACGTCCTCGCCCGGGTGCACCACGCCCTCGGCGACGGCCTCGCGGTCACCGACGGCCTGATCCGGCTGCTCACCGACGACGGCGCGGGCACACCGGCCGCGCGCCGCTCCGCCGCCACGGACGCGTCCACCCCGTGGACCGCCCGGCTGCGGCACGGGCTCACCGTCGCCCGCGGGATCGCGAGCCTCGCGCTGCAGCGGCCCGCGGGACGATCGCCGCTGGTCGGAACCTCGCAGCCGGCGCCGCGCCGACTGTCGGTGACCCTCGACGGCGCCGAGGTGCGCCGCGCGGCGCGCGGCCGCGGCGTCGGGACGACCGTCGTGGTGCTCGCGGCGCTCGCCCAGACCCTGCACGAGCAGCTCGGCGTGCCCGCCCGCACCCGCGCGATGGTGCCGCTGACCACCCGCACCCGGGCCGCCACGGGGACGCGCGCGGACGGCAACCGCACCGCCGCCGTGGCGCTGGACCTCCCCACCGGGCCGATGTCACCCGCGGACCGGGTCGCCGCCGTCGAGCGGGCGCTGGCCAGAGGGTCCGCCGCCGGGCAGCCGGAGGGGGCCGCCGCCGTGCTGGCCGGGCTGGGTCTGCTGCCCGGGCCGTTGCAGGCCCCGCTCGTCCGCCTCGTCTACGGCAGACGGTTCTTTCACCTGATCGCGTCGGTCATGCCCGGGGCGCGGCGCCCGCTGCACATCCGCGGGGGCCTCATCACCGAGGTGGCACCGGTGCTCCCGCTGGCGGACGGCGTCGGGTTGGCGGTCGGAGCGCTGCACTGGGGGCGCCACACCTGCATCGGGATCACCGTGGACACGGCGGTCGTTCCCGACATCGGGGGAATACCCGCCGGCCTCATCCGGTCGTTGAGGTGTATGCATCCGGGGGGCGTCCACGGGGGGTGAGGATGAACGGCGACCTGTTGATCGCGGTCCCGGCCGCCGTGCTGGGCGCGGCCGGGTTCGGTCTCGCGACGGCCGCGCAGCAACGGGCCACGCACGAGGTCGAGACGGCGGGCACACTCGACCCGCGGCTCCTCACCCGGCTGCTGCGCAGGCCGATGTGGCTGCTCGGCCTGTTCTCGACGATCGTGGCCCTGGTCCTGCAGCTGGTGGCGCTCTCGTTCGGGGCGATCGCGGTCGTGCAGCCGCTGCTGGTCACCGGGGTGGTGTTCGCCGCGGCGTTCTCCTCCCTGATGTCGCGGCGGCGTCCGGACCCGTTGATCCTGCTGGGCGCGCTGCTCTGCGCCGTGGGCATCGCGGCGTTCCTGCTGCTGGCCCGGCCGATCCCCGGCGCCCAGGAGCACATCGACGTCTGGAACGGGCTGCCGCTGGCCATCGCGCTGGCCGCGGCCGTCGTGGGGTGCCTGGTCTACGCGTCGGCGTCCCGGCACCCGTCGCGGGTGCTCGCGCTCGCGCTGGCGACGGGGATCATGTACGGGGTCACGGCGGGGCTGATGAAGGTCCTGACCGGCCAGCTGGCGGTGGGGTTGCTCGAGCCCTTCCACCACGCCACGCTCTACGCCGTCTGCGTGCTGGGGCCGATCGGCTTCCTGCTGTCCCAGAACACCTTCCAGCAGGGCCGCATGGTCTCGCCCGCGGTCGCGGTGATCACGAGCGCCGATCCGGTGGTCGCGGTGCTCATCGGTGTGTACTGGCTGGGCGAGCGGCTCGACTCCTCCCCCGCGCTGCTGGCCGGGCAGTGCCTCGCGGCGGTCGTGGTGATCGCCGGGATCACGTTCATCACCTGGCGCGGCGAGCACCTCCTGCACGAGTTCGACGCCGAGCGCCTCGCCACCGGGCGCGGCGGACACGACCTGGCCCCCGGATGAGGCTCGACGGCAGGCTCGCCCTGGTGACCGGGGCGTCGTCGGGGATCGGGCGGGCCGTGGCGCTGCGGCTGGCGGGGGACGGGGCGCGGCTCGTCGTCACCGGTCGCGACCCGGAGCGGCTGCGCGCGGTGGCCGAGCGCGTCGGCGGGCAGGCGGTGGTCGCCGATCTGGCCGACGGGGTGGAGGCGCTGGTCGCGGCGCTCCCGGGCCCGCCCGCGCTCGTCGTGCACAGCGCCGGGATCGGCCCCGGGCAGACCGCGGACGCCCTGCTGGACGTGAACCTGCGGGCCCCGATCGCGCTCACCCGGGCACTGCTGCCCGGGCTCCGCGCGGAACGCGGGCACCTGGTGTTCGTGGCGTCGATCGCGGCGCTCGGGGTGGCGGGCGAGGCCGTCTACTCCGCGACGAAGGCCGGCCTGCGGGGGTACGCGGACGCCGTGCGGGCGGAGGTCCCCGAGATCGGCGTGACGACGGTGCTGCCGGGGATCGTCGACACCCCGTTCCACGGGGCCGAGCGCAGGCCGTTCCCGCGCCCGGTCTCCCCCGACCACGTGGCCGAGGAGATCCTGCGGGCGGTCCGCCGCGGCAGCCCCGAGGTGATCACCCCGCGCTGGCTCACCCTGGGCGCCAAGGTGCACGGCATGGCCCCGGGGCTCTTCGCCCGAGCCCAGAGCGCCTACGGCACCCGTGCGCGGTAAGTGGTGCCAGAGCACCACTTCCCGCGCACGAGCGGCGGAGCCGCGGATCAGAGGGTCGCGCGCAGCTGCGGGGCGATGTCGGCGATGCGGCCCAGGACGCCGTTGAGGAACCGGGGGCTGTCGTCCGTGGACAGGGTGCGGGAGAGCTCGACCGCCTCGGTGATCGCCACCGGGTCGTCGATCTCGTCCACCCACAGCAGCTCGTAGATGCCGATCCGCAGCAGGGTGCGGTCGACGGCGGGCATCCGGGCGACCGTCCAGCCCTCGGCGTGCTCCGCCAGCAGCTGGTCGATCCGCTCCCTGTGCGCGACGACGCCGCGGACCAGCATCGCCGCGTAGTCCGACACGGGCGGGGCGTCGTCGGTCTCGCGGCGCTGGGTCAGCACCGCGAGCGCGTCGTCCCCCCGCGCCTCGGACTCGAACAGGATGTCGAGGGCGCGTTTGCGGGCCTTGGTGCGAGCCCGCACGTCAGGAGCTGACGCGGCCGAGGTACCGGCCGTCGCGGGTGTCGACCTTGACCTTGGTGCCGGTCTCGAGGAACAGCGGCACCTGGATCTCGGCCCCGGTCTCCAGGGTGGCGGGCTTGGTGCCGCCGGTGGAGCGGTCGCCCTGCAGGCCCGGGTCGGTGTGGCTGATGACCAGCTCGACGGAGGTCGGCAGCTCGATGAACAGCGGCGCCTCCTCGTGGAAGCTGACCTGCGCGACCTGGTTCTCCAGCAGGTAGTTCGCGTTGTCACCGACTGCCGACGCGGGGATGTTGAGCTGGTCGAACGTGTCGCCGTCCATGAACACGAAGTCCTGGCCGTCCTTGTACAGGAAGGTCATGTCGCGACGGTCCACGGTCGCGGTGTCGACCTTGGTGCCGGCGTTGAAGGTCTTGTCGACGACCTTGCCGGTCATCACGTTCTTCAGGGTGGTGCGCACGAAGGCGCCGCCCTTACCGGGCTTGACGTGCTGGAACGCCTGGACGGTCCACAGCTGGCCCTCCAGGTTGAGCACCAGGCCGTTCTTCAGGTCGTTCGTCGTGGCCACGTGCGGGACTCTCCTCGTACTCGGTTCGCCGGGGGACGCGCGCGGGGTCGCTCCCGTGGAACCGGTACGACCGCACACGGCGGATGGCCCCAGCGTACCGGTCAGACCTCGAGCAGCTCCTTCGGGAACCCGGTGAGGGTCTCGCCGTCCACGACGAGGGTGTCCTCGATCCGGACCCCGCCGCGTCCGGGCAGGTAGACGCCCGGTTCGACGGTCACGCACATGCCGGCCTCCAGCACGTCGGCGGACGACGCCGACAGCGCGGGCGCCTCGTGGATCTGCAGCCCGACCCCGTGCCCCAGACCGTGCACGAAGAACTCTCCGCGCCCCGCGGCGACGATGACGTCCCGCGAGGCGGCGTCCACCTCCTTCGTCGCCACCCCGGGCTCGACGGCCGCGCAGCCCGCGGCCTGGGCCGCGTGCACCAGCGCGTACAGCTCCCGCTGCCAGTCCGCCGCCCGCCCGACGACCACGGTGCGCGTCATGTCCGAGTGGTACCCGTCGACGAGCGCGCCGAAGTCCAGCTTGAGCAGGTCGTTCGCGGCGACGGGGGTGTCGGACGGGGCGTGGTGCGGGATCGCGGAGTGCGCGCCCGCGGCGACGATCGAGTCGAAGCCGGGCCCGTCCGCGCCGAGCGTCCGCATCCGGAACTCCAGGTCGAGGGCGATCTCACGCTCGGTGCGGCCCTCCAGGGGGCCGTGCAGGAGGTCGGTCAGGGCCTGGTCGGCGATCGCGCAGGCCCGGCGCAGGGCCGCGATCTCGGTCTCGTCCTTCACCACCCGCAGCTGCGCGACCAGGCCCGGGGCCCGGACCAGCTCCGCGTCCGTGACCGCCGCGAGCGCGGCGTGGCCCTCGACGGTCACGGCGTCGGACTCGAAGCCGATCCGGCCGGTGGCGCGCGCGGCCAGCGCCGCGACCGTCCCGCGTTCGATCAGCGGTTCCAGGTCCGGGACCTCGACGGCGGCGCGTGCGGTGTAGCGGCTGTCCGTGCCGAACAGCGCGCCGTCCCGGGTGAGCAGCAGCGCCCCGTTGGAGCCGGTGAACCCGGTCAGGTAGCGCACGTTGAGCAGGTCGGTGACCAGCAGGCCGTCGAGCCCGGCGGCGTCGAGCAGGGCGCGCAGGGCAACGCGGCGGGCGGCGGTCGTCATGGCGCCTAAGGTAGGCCCATGGGTGCGCTGTACTTCAAGCAGCTGTTGTCCGGCAGGGACTTCGCCGTGGGCGACCGGGTCGCCACACAGATGGTCAACTTCGCGTATCTGATCGGGGACAGCGAGACCCGCGAGGCGGTCGTCGTCGACCCCGCGTACGCGCCCGGCGAGCTGCTGGACGTCCTCGAGGCGGACGGGATGCGCCTCACCGGCGTCCTCGCCACGCACCACCACCCCGACCATGTCGGCGGGTCGATGATGGGCTTCGACCTCGACGGGCTCACCGGGCTGCTCGAGCGCACGCAGGTGCCGGTCCACGTGCAGGCCGCCGAGGCGGACTGGGTCACCAAGGTCACCGGCGTCACCGACCTGGTTCCCCACGGCAACGACGAGGTGGTGACGGTCGGCGACATCCCCATCCGGCTGCTGCACACCCCCGGCCACACGCCCGGCAGCCAGTGCTTCCTGGTCGACGGGAAGCTCGTCGCGGGCGACACGCTGTTCCTGCAGGGCTGCGGGCGCACGGACTTCCCGGGCGGGGACGTCGAGGCGATGTACCGCAGCCTGCAGCGGCTCGGGGCGCTCGCGGGCAACCCCATCGTCTACCCCGGGCACCTGTACTCCGAGGACCCGTCCGCCCCGCTGCTCGACGTGCGCCGCACCAACGTCGTCTTCCGGCCCCGGTCGGCCGAGGAGTTCGTCCTCGCGTTCGGGAACTGATGTCGCTTCCTCGGCAACCGGTTCTCCGCCCGGTGGATGCTGGTCGCGTTGGCGCTGATCTGGTCGGCCGCGCAGCTGCCGATCCTCGTGCCCGCGGCCGGGTTCGCCGTCCTGCTGGTCACCCGGATCCTGCTCGGTGCGGGTGAGGGGCCGGGTGTCCCGCTCGGCATGCACGTCGCGTTCACCTGGGTCGACGAGCGCAAGCGGGGCGTCACCGCCGCGCTGCTGACCGTCGGGTCCGGGCTCGGCGTGATCCTCGGCGCGCCGCTGCTGAACGCGGCGATGAACGCCTGGGGCCGGCGCGCCGCCTTCGGGATCCTCGGCGGGATCGGGTTGCTGTGGTGCGTCGCCTGGCCGGCGATCGGCGGCGACGGACCGCACGCGGTGACCTCCCCCGCCGCCCCGGTCACGCAACCCCGGGTCCCGTACCGACGCCTTCTGACGTCCGGGACCTGGCTCGGCACCGTGCTCTCCGGGTTCACCGTCTACTGGGGGCTGGCGCTCGCGATCGCGTTCCTGCAGCTCTACCTGGCGGCGGTCGGGTTCGGCGGCGGGCTCTCCCAGCGGCTGCTGCGCCGCGGGGTGTCGCGGCACCTCGACGGCGCGGCCGAACCCCTCCAGCGGCGTGGCGGCCGCGTCGACCAGACATCGCGAGCCTGCTGATGGTGGTGGGCGGGCTGGTCACCATGCTGGTGGTCCGCCCGGACCGTGACGCCGAACGCCACGGCCTGCGCCCGCCGTCACCCGTGGCGGTCGCGACGACCTGAACCCACCCGCCGGGGCTACCGCTGGGCGAGGTAGCGCAGCGCGAGGACGTAGCCCTGCACACCCAGCCCGACGATCGTCCCGGTGGCGACCGCACTGACGTAGCTGTGGTGCCGGAACTCCTCGCGCTGGTGCACGTTGCTGATGTGCACCTCGACGAGCCCGCCGGTGAGCATGGCGCAGGCGTCCCGCACCGCGACGCTGGTGTGGGTCCACGCCGCCGGGTTGAGCACGACCGGGGTGCCCGCGTCCGCGGCCTCGTGGAGCCAGCCGAGCAGCTCGCCCTCGGTGTTGGTCTGCCGGACCTCCACCTCGAGGCCGAGCTCGGTGCCCGTCTGGACGCAGAGCTTCTCCAGGTCCGCGTACGTGGTGTGCCCGTAGATGCCGGGCTCGCGCAGGCCGAGCCGGTTCAGGTTGGGGCCGTTGAGGACGAGCACGCGCGTCATGCGGACACCGTCGCATAGGCCTGCTCGAGCAGCTCCGGGGCCGGGCCCTCCAGGCGTCCGGGCTTCGCGAGCCCGTCGAGCACCACGAACCGCAGGGTGCCCGCGCGGGACTTCTTGTCGCCCCGCATCGTCTCGACGAGCTCGGGCAGCACACCCGCCTCGTACGTCGTGGGCAGGCCGATCGAGGTGAGGATGGCGCGGTGCCGGTCGGTGGTGGCGTCGTCCAGGCGCCCCGCCGCGCGCGACAGCTCGGCGGCGAACACCAGCCCGACGCTCACCGCCGCCCCGTGCCGCCACCGGTACTCCTCGCGGCGCTCGATCGCGTGGCCCAGCGTGTGGCCGTAGTTGAGGATCTCCCGCAGGTGGGACTCGCGCAGGTCCGCCCCGACGACGTCCGCCTTCACCTGGATCGCCCGCGTGACCAGCTCCGGCAGGACGTCCCCCGTGGGGTCGAGCGCCCGCTGCGGGTCCTGCTCCACGAGGTCGAGGATCACCGGGTCCGCGATGAACCCGGCCTTCACGACCTCGGCCATCCCGGCCGCCAGCTCGTCCGCGGGCAGCGTGTCCAGGGTCGCCAGGTCGACGAGCACCGCGCCGGGCTCGTAGAACGAGCCGACCAGGTTCTTGCCGGCCGCGGTGTTGATGCCGGTCTTGCCGCCGACGGCCGCGTCGACCATCGCGAGCAGGGTGGTCGGGACGTGCACGACCTTGACCCCGCGCATCCAGGTCGCCGCGACGAACCCGGCCAGGTCGGTCGCCGCGCCCCCGCCGAACCCGACGACGACGTCCTGCCGGGTCAGCCCGATCTGCCCGCAGACCTCCCAGCAGAACCCCGCGACGGCGAGCGACTTGCCCTCCTCGGCGTCCGGGATCTCGACGCGGTGGGCGTCCAGCCCCGCGGACTCCAGCTCCTGGCGGACCGCCTCGGCCGCCTCGGCCAGGGCGGGCTGGTGCACGAGCAGCGCCTTCGCGGCCCCGAGCCCCTCGACGGTGCCCGCCAGCCCGGCGCGCACCCCCCGCCCGACGACGACCTCGTACGGGTTCTCGGCCGCGACACGGATGCTGGTGGGGGCGGGAGGAGCCGACATGCGACGACCCTAACCGGCGGCCCCGCCGAGCCCCGGCCCGCCCGGTCCCGACCGGTCCCGACCGGTCCCGGTCCGACCGGCCGCCGGGCACGCCGTTGCGCTCGCTCGCGGCGCGGGGCTCGCGGTCCGGGCTCGCGGTCCGGGCTCGCGGTCCGGGGTCAGTCCGTGGGTCGGCCGAGGACGGGGTCCGGCAGCGGGGCCGCCTCGCTCGGGGTGATCTGGTCGTTCGGGTCCGCGTCCGCGGACCCGCCCGCCTGCTGTTCCACCGTCTCCAGGCCCAGCCCGGCCAGGACCGCCGCCGCGACCTGGTTGGCGCTGCGCCTGGCCGTGTCGACCTGGATCGTCGCGACCTGCGCGTACAGCGGCGCACGGGCCTCGAGCAGCGTCCGGAAGGTGGCGCGGGGGTTGACCCCGGCGAGCAGCGGCCGCGCGGTGGACATGCCCGTGCGACGGATCCCGTCCGCCAGACTGACCTGCAGGGACACCACCCGGTGCGCCGCGAGGAGCGCGCGGGTCTCCGCGGCCAGCACGGAACCGCCGCCGAGCGCGAGGACACCGCACTCCGTATCGAGCAGCTCCGCCACCACCTCCCGCTCGACGGCCCGGAACGCGGGCTCCCCCTGCGTGGTGAACATGTCCGCGATCGTGGTGCCGACCCGCTCCTCGACGACCGTGTCGACGTCGGTGAAGGTCACCGCGAGCCGCCGGGCCAGCACCTTGCCGACCGTGCTCTTGCCCGAGCCGGGCGGACCGACCAGCACCAGCAGCGGGCGGCTCACCGGGGGTCCTGCGGCCCGTGGTGGAACCGGCGTGCGACGTCCTCGCGGTACGCGGCGACGTTCCGCCGGGTCTCGGCCAGCGAGTCGCCGCCGAACTTCTCGAGCGCCGCCTCCGCCAGCACGAGCGCCACCATGGACTCGGCGACCACGCCGGCCCGGGGGACGGCGCAGGCGTCCGACCGCTGGTGGATCGCGGTGGCCTCCTCCCCCGTCGCCGTGTCGATGGTGCGCAGCGCGCGCGGGACCGTGGAGATCGGCTTCATCGCGACCCGCACCCGCACCGGCTCGCCGTTGGTCATGCCGCCCTCGATGCCCCCGGCGCGGTTGGAGAGCCGCTTCACCGGGTCGCCCGGGACCATCTCGTCGTGCGCCTCGCTGCCGCGGCGGTGCGCGGTCCGGAACCCGTCTCCGATCTCGACGCCCTTCATGGCCTGGATGCCCATCAGCGCGCCGGCGAGTTTGGCGTCGAGCCTGCGGTCGGACTGGACGTAGGAACCCACGCCCACCGGCATGCCGTAGGCCAGCACCTCGATCACGCCGCCCAGGGTGTCCCCCGCCTCGTGCGCCGCGTCGATCTCGGCGATCATCCGGGCGGCGGTGTCCTCGCCCAGCGCACGCACGGGGCTGGCGTCGACCCGGTCCAGGTCCGCCGGGCCCGGCACCGGGTCGCCCTCCGGGGCGTCCACCGCGCCGATCGCCACCACGTGCGAGACGACGTCGACGTCGAACGCCTGCTTGAGGAAGGCCTTCGCGACCGTCCCCATCACGACCTTCGCCGCGGTCTCCCGCGCGCTCGCCCGCTCCAGCACCGGACGGGCCTCGTCGAAGCCGAACTTCGTCATGCCCGCGAGATCGGCGTGGCCGGGCCGCGGACGGGTGAGCGGCGCGTTGCGCGCCCGGTTCGCGATCAGCTCCGGGTCCACCGGGTCGGCCGCCATCACGGTCTCCCACTTGGGCCACTCCGTGTTGCCGATCCGCACGGCGACCGGGCCGCCCTGGGTCACCCCGTGTCGCAGACCGCCGATCACCTCCAGCTCGTCCGCCTCGAAGGCCATCCGGGGGCTGCGGCCGTGACCGAGCTTGCGGCGGGCCAGCTCGGCCTGCAGCTCCTTCGTGGTGACCTCGACGCCGGCCACCATGCCCTCCAGGACGGCGACCAGGGCCGGGCCGTGCGACTCGCCTGCGGTGATCCAACGCAACACCCCGCGATTCTCTCACCCGACCACCACCGCCCCGACGGGCCCGGTCAGCCCGGCACCCACCGCCGTCGCCGCCGCGGTCAGCCAGGCCGCGGCGAGCATCGACGGCCCGTGCGGCAGCTCCGCCGGTCCCACCCCCTCCTCCTCGGCGCCCGCGGCGGCAGGCCCGAGCCGCGACGGCGCCCGCGGGGCCCTGGAGGCGGGACGCGCGCGCCAGGCCCCCGCGACCCGCGCCGACGCGACAGGACCCCCCTCGGCCCCCGCATCCCCGCCCGGGGCGGGCGCCGAGTCACGACGGCGCCCGCGGAGCAGCCGCCGGACCCCGACGGCCGCCCCCAGGAGCCCGCTGAACAGCGCGGCCAGGGCACAGCCGAGGACCAGCGCCGACCAGGATCCCGCGGCCAGCACCGCACCCACCGGGGCGGCGAGCTTCACGTCACCGAGGCCGAGCGCGGTGGGCGAGACCGTGTGCACCAGCAGGTGGACCATCGCCAGGAGCCCCGCCCCGGCCGCCGCCCTGCCGACCGCGGACCCACCCAGCGGCACGACCAGCGCCAGGGCCGCAGGCAGGGCCGGGAGGGTCAGCGCGTCCGGCAGGCGGTGGTGGCGCACGTCGACCACGCCCGCGACCACCGCCAACCACGCCGCGCCCGCCAGCAAGGGCACCCAGGCGAGCGGGACGTGCGCCGTCGCCGCGCCCGCCGCGATGCCCGTCCAGAGCCCACCGACGGCGACCTCGCACCAGGGCGGCGGGATCGCCGTGCCGCGCCTGAGCCGCCCGAGAAGCCCGCGTCCCACCGCGCCGGCGAGCATCCCGGCTCCCGCGCCCAGCAGGGCCCAGGCGAGCCAGGCCTCCCGCCCCGAGAGCCACTCCCCCGCTGCAGCCACTGCGCCGCTTCCGTCCACGTCCGCCCCACCCCTTCCGGCTCGATACCGGTCCGCACCGGTCGTCCTCCACCGCCGCCGCGAGCCTGCCCCGTCCGGCGAGGCCCCGACCGACGTCGACGGATTCGGTCCACAGGTGCCGTTTCCCGTGGATGACCGGGGCTCGGTGCCGCCCGCCCGCCGGGAACCGTCCGCTCGGCGTGGTAGTGCGCGTCACCGCCGGCGCCCGCCGCGGCTGCGGCAGGATCGAGGGGTGCCCCCTCGTGACCCCGGGACCGCCCGCGCCGTCGTGCGCGCGGAGGTGGACCACGGACGCGCGGAGCTGATCGGCGACCCGGACCGCCCGCAGGCGTGGACGCTGCTGGTCGACGGGACCGCCCAGTCGCACGTCGACCTCGCCGATCCCGAGCACCTGGAGTTCGAGTACGTGCGGCGGATGGGACACGTGATCGACCTCGCCGCCCCGCCCTGGACGCCCCTGCGCGCCCTGCACCTCGGCGGCGGGGCCTGGACGTTGCCCCGCTACCTGGCGGCGACGCGCCCCGGGTCGGCGCAGGTCGTCGTCGAGCTGGACGCCGCGTTGATCGACCTGGTCGCCGCGCGGCTGCCCGTCGACGATCCCGGGCTCCGCCTGACCAGCGGAGACGCCCGGGCCATCCTGGCGACCCACCCCGCGGGGTCCGCCGACCTCGTCGTGCTGGACGTGTTCGCCGGGGCCCGCACCCCGGCGCACCTGACCTCCGCGGAGTTCGTGGCGGACGTCCGGCGGGTCCTCGCCGCGGACGGGGTCTACCTCGCCAACGTCGCCGACGGCGGGGACCTCGCGTTCGCCCGCGACCAGCTCGCGACGGTGGCCGAGTCCTTCCCGCGGCTCGCCGCGATCGCCGCCCCGGACCTCCTCTCGGGCAGGCGGTTCGGGAACGTCGTGGTGGTCGCGTCGGCCCGGGAACTGCCCCTCGACGAGCTCGTCCGCCGGACGGCCGCGGACCCCTTCCGCGCCCGCGTCCTGTCGGGTGCGGAGCTGCGGCAGCGGATCCGGGGCGCGCGGGTCCGGCGGGACCGCGCCACCACCCCCTCGCCGGTTCCGCCCGCGGGCTTCTTCGGCCAGTAGGCCGCGGCGGCGCCGGCCCCGAGACGTCCGACCCGCGTGTCCGAGGCGGGGGACTCGCGGGTCCTACGGGGCCCGTTCTAGAAGGCGCCGTTGGCGATGGCTCGTCCGACGTTCGCCTGGTGCTCGGCGAGGCTGGTGGCGAAGCAGCTGGTGCCGTCGGTCTGACAGCGGACGAAGAAGGTCCACGGGCCGGGTTCGGGGGCCAGACCCGCGGCGATGGCGTTCTTGCCCGCCGCGGCGATGGGCGTGGGTGGCAGGCCGGTGTTCTGGTAGGTGTTGTACGGCCCGGCCGTCGCGCGCGCCTCGGCCGTGGTCCGCAGAGCCTGCAGGTCGAGCGGGTAGTTGACCGTGGAGTCCATCTCGAGGCGCTGGTTGACGTCCAGCCGGTTGGTGATCACCCGCGCCACCTTGGGCATGTCCGGGGTGATCCCCTCCTTCTCCACGATCGAGGACAGCACGAGCAGCTGGTAGGCGGTCAGGCCGTCGTGGGTGGCGTCGCCGGTCAGCCCGTCGGACTCCAGCTTGGCCACCGACACGGCGAGCAGGGACTTCCAGACGTCCGCGGCGGAGGTGCCGGGCGCGACGTCGTACAGACCGGGGGTGATCAGGCCCTCGAAGCGGCGGCCGGGCTCGGCCCGCGCGACGTCCTCGACCGCCCACTCCGGCACGCCCAGTGAGGCCGGGTCGGCGGTCGCCATGGTCTGGCGGAGATCGTCCGCGGTGAGGCAGGTGCGGGTGCCGTCGAGCTCGGCGCAGCTCGCCGCCGCGATCAGGCTCAGAACGCCCGGGGCGACCGTGCCGTCGGGTGAGCGGGTGTCGTCGAGCTGGGTCCCGCCGCGGACCTCGAGGCGCCCGACCCGGGAGCCGGGGTCGACCAGCGCGGCGACCGCGGCCGCGCCGGACATCTTGAGCTTGACCTGGTAGTACCCGGGCTGGATGGCGAGGATCCGGCTGTCCTCGGCCGCGGCCTCGGTGAACGCCTCCCGGCTCGCGACGACGCCGCGGTTGGCCAGCATCGTCGCGATCTGGCCGGTGGTGTCCCCGTCGATGACCCGGACGACGGCGTCCCCCTCGCCGGGCCCGTCGAAGTCGTCCGTGAAGAACCGCGACCCCACCAGGTAGGCACCGCCCCCGAAGACCACGCCCAGCAGCAGCAACGCGGCCAGCAGGACGAGCACCCCCCGCCTGCGCCTGCGCCGGGCGTTCTCCCGCAGCTCGGCCCGCCGGGCGGCGAGCTCCTCGCGGCGGGTCAGGAACGGTCCGGGCGGCGGGTGGCTCACGCGCGCCGGACCCGGGGGTGGACCGTGCGGAGCCGGCCGTGTGCGGTCGCGCCGAGGACGGGGACGTGGGGGCGAGACGTCCGGTTCACGCCCCGGACTGTAACGGCCGGTCAGCCCTGGGAGTCCAGATACCCCTGCAGGATGGCCACCGCTGCCGCCTGGTCGATCACGGCGCGTTGCCGACGGCCCTTCACCCGGCCGCGCAGCTGCTGCGTCGCCACGACCGTGGTGAGCCGCTCGTCCTGCAGCACGACGGGCACGGCGGGGACGACCAGGGTCAGCTCGTCCCGGAAGGCGAGGGCCGCCTCCGCCGCCGGGCCCTCGCGCCCCGCGAGGGTCCGCGGCAGCCCGAGGACGACCTCGACCACGAGATGCTCCTCGACCAGCTCCGCGATCCGCCGGGCCGCGTCCGCGCGGGGCACGGTCTCGAGCGGGGTCGCCACGAGCCCGTCGGGATCGCAGAGCGCCGTCCCCACCCGCACCGAGCCGACGTCGACCCCCAGCCTGCGCCCGCGCGGGGTGATCATGCGCGCGCCGGTGGGGCCGACGGGGCCGGTGACGCTTGGGACGCCCAAGCACCGCTCAGCGACGCTTGGGCGTCCCAAGCGTCAGCGGGCACCCGAGCGTCAGCCGGCACCCGAGCGGCCCGAGCAGCGCACGCGGCACGAGCAGCACCAGCGTCACCCACGCACGGCCTCGCGGAGCTGCTGGATCGCCGCTCCCACCCCCGCCGGGTCCGTGCCGCCGCCCTGGGCCAGGTCGGGCTTGCCTCCACCGCGCCCGCCCACGGCCGGGGCGAACGTGGGAATGAGCTTCCCGGCCGCCAGACCGCGGTCCCGGGCCGCGGCCGTGGTCGCGACCACGAACGCGACCTTGTCCCCGTCCGAGGAGAACAGCGCGACCACCCCGGGCGCCGAGCCCAGCCGACCGCGGACGTCCGAGGCGAGGTTGCGCAGGTCGTTGCCGCCCAGCCCGGCCGGGGCCTCGACGGCGACCAGCGACACCCCGCCCAGGTCCTCGGCCTGCGCCGCGAGCGACCCGGCGGAGGCCAGGACGGCCTCGGCGCGGTGCTTCTCGAGGTCGCGCTCGGCGTCTCGCAGCCGCTCGACGAGCCCGTTGATCCGCTCCGGCAGGTCCTCGGGCTTGGCCTTGAGCTGCTCGGCCAGCGACGCGACGAGCAGGTGCTCCTTGGACATGTAGTCGAACGCGTCCAGCCCGACGAGGGCCTCCACGCGCCGCACCCCGGAGCCGATCGAGCCCTCGGAGAGCACCTTGATCAGGCCGATCTCGCCGGTGCGGCCCACGTGGGTGCCACCGCACAGCTCGCGCGAGTAGTCGCCCATGTCGACGACCCGGACGCGGTCGCCGTACTTCTCGCCGAACAGCATCATGGCGCCGAGCCGCTTGGCCTCGTCCATCGACGTCTCGTAGGTCGCGATCTCGCGGTTCTCCTGCAGCACCGCGTTGATCTCGCCCTCCACCTCCGCGAGCTGCGTCGGCGACACCGCGCCCGACGGCGAGGTGAAGTCGAACCGCAGCCTGCCCGGGGCGTTCAGCGAACCGGCCTGCGCCGCCGAGGTGCCCAGGGCCCCGCGGACGCCGGCGTGCACGAGGTGCGTGCCGGTGTGGGCGCGCGAGATCGCGGCCCGGCGGGCCACGTCGACCTCGGCGATGACCGACGAGTCCAGGGTCGCGGTCCCGGCGGTCACCACGCCGCGGTGCACCCGCAGGCCCGCGACCGGGGACTGGACGTCGTCCACCCGGACCTCGAAGGACCCGGACCTGAGCACGCCGCGGTCCGCCTGCTGACCGCCGGACTCCGCGTAGAAGGGCGTGCGGTCCAGCACGACCTCGACCGACGAGCCCTCGGGGGCGGCGGGCACGGACTGCCCGTCCACCACCAGTCCGACGACGGTGCCCTCGGCGACCAGCTCGGTGTAGCCGAGGAAGTCCGTGGTGCCGTGGGTGTCGAGCACGGCGCGGTAGATCGTGCCGTCCCCGTGCCCGACCTTGTGCTTGGCGGCGTCCGCCTTGGCGCGCGAGCGCTGCTCCTGCATGAGCGCCGTGAACCGGTCCTGGTCCACCGACAGCCCCTGCTCGGCGGCCATCTCCAGGGTCAGGTCGATCGGGAAGCCGTAGGTGTCGTGCAGCTGGAAGGCCTTGTCCCCCGGCAGCACGAGCGCACCGGAGGACCGGGTGTCGGCCACCGCGGTGTCGAAGATCCGGGTGCCCGACGACAGGGTGGCGCGGAACGCCTCCTCCTCCGCCTCGACGACCGCGGAGATGCGCTCGAAGTCGGTGGTCAGCTCGGGGTAGGTCGGGGACATCTCGTCCCGCACGACCTCCGCGAACGCCTTCAGCACCGGTTCGGTGATGCCGAGCAGCCGCGCCGAGCGCACGATCCGCCGCAGCAGCCGGCGCAGCACGTAGCCGCGGCCCTCGTTCGACGGGGTGACCCCGTCACCGATGATCATCACGCCGGAGCGCGCGTGGTCGGCGATGACCCGGAAGCGGGTGTCGTCCTCGGGCGACGCGCCGTAGCGGCGGCCGGAGAAGTCCTCCGCCCGCGCGATCACCGGCCGGACCAGGTCCGTCTCGTAGACGTTCGCGACACCCTGGAGCAGGTAGGCGACCCGCTCGACGCCCATGCCGGTGTCGATGTTCTTCGACGGCAGGGTCCCGATCGGCGGGTGCCCGAGCTTCGGCGAGAGCTCGCCCCGCTCGTCCTGCATGAAGACGAGGTTCCAGATCTCCAGGTACCGGTCCTCGTCGACGACCGGGCCCCCGTCCTTGCCGAACTCCGGGCCGCGGTCGTAGTAGATCTCCGAGCAGGGCCCGCCGGGACCGGGCACGCCCATGTCCCAGTAGTTGTCCTTGCCGTCCCGGCGCTGGATGCGCTCCTCGGGCAGCCCGGCGATCCGCTTCCAGAGCGCGATGGCCTCGTCGTCCGTCTCGTAGACGGTGACCCAGATGCGGTCCGGGTCGAACCCGAACCCGCCCGACGCCAGGTCCCCCGTCACGAGGTTCCAGGCGTGCTCGATCGCCCCGGCCTTGAAGTAGTCGCCGAAGCTGAAGTTCCCGGCCATCTGGAAGAACGTGTTGTGCCGGGTGGTCTTGCCGACCTCGTCGATGTCCCCGGTGCGCACGCACTTCTGGATGGACGTCGCCCGCGGGTACGGCGCCGGGGCCTGACCCAGGAAGTAGGGCTTGAACTGCACCATGCCCGCGTTGACGAACAGCAGGTTGGGGTCGTCGAGGATCAGCGACGCGCTGGGCACGGGCGTGTGCCCGGCCTTGACGAAGTGATCGGTGAAACGACGGACGATCTCGTGGGTCTGCACGATGTCTCTCTCGAAAGGGGTTCTAGCGACGACGGATCGGCTGCGTGGCGTCGTTCGCAGGCGGGTCCTCGCTCAGGGCTTCACCGTACGTCGGGACGTGCCCACCCGTCCGCTTCTCGACGAGCGCGGTCAGCTCCTGCTCGCGGTCCTGCATGCCGGCGCGGACCTCGGCCCCGAACGCGCCCAGGCCCGCCCCCAGCTCGCGCAGGCCGTCCGCCAGGTTCGCGCCGATGCCCTGCGGGGTCAGCTGCTGCTTGGTCTCGGTGATGCGGCGCATGACGTAGGCGCCCGCGGCCGCCCCGACGCCGACCCAGAACAGGCGCTTCACTTGCGACGCCCCCGCCGCTTGCTGTGCTGCCCCGCGTCCTTCGCCCCGCGCCGCGCCTTGAGGGCCTTGTTCAGGCCGTAGGAGAAGGCGGCGGCGCGCACCAGCGGCCCGCCGAGCGTCGCGGTGAACAGCGAGGTGAGCACGGAGACGTTGCTCGTGACCGTCTTGGCGTTCGACGTGATCCCGTCGACCCGCTCCAGCTGGGTGTTGACACTGGTCAGCGTGGTGTGGGCGTCCGTGAGCAGCGGGGTCGAGCCCTCGTGGGCCTTGCGGATCGCCACGGTCGCCTCGTCCAGGGTGCGGCCGAGCTTGAGCAAGGGGATCGCGAGCAGCACGACGAGCACCACGAACGCGATCGCCGCGATGAGCGCAGCGATCTGACCAGCCGACACGGGGCCCTCCAGCGACTTTCCGAGATCGCCCCCACCGGCGGGTGGAGGTCGGCGGTCAGGCTACCGCCG
The DNA here is from genome assembly GCF_021728735.1 of Pseudonocardia sp. WMMC193. Classification (NCBI taxonomy): domain Bacteria; kingdom Bacillati; phylum Actinomycetota; class Actinomycetes; order Pseudonocardiales; family Pseudonocardiaceae; genus Pseudonocardia; species Pseudonocardia sp. WMMC193. The sequence goes on from NZ_JAKKDO010000003.1 coordinate 1,897,390, forward strand.
ACCACGAGGAGCCCGCTGCAGAACCCCGACCTGCCGCGGTCCGCCTGCGGGCTCCTCGGCGACGGTCAGTCGGACGCCCCGCCGGTCACCAGCGAACGCAGCCGGGCCAGGGCGCGGTGCTGGGTGACCCGGACCGCGCCCGGGGTGGAGCCGACCGTCTGCGCGGTCTCCTCGGCGCTCAGGCCCACGACGACGCGCAGCACGAGCACCTCGCGCTGACGGTCGGTCAGGACCGTCAGCAGACCACCCAGACGGGTGTTCAGCTCGGCCATCAGCGCCTGGTGCTCCGGTCCGTCGAGGACGACGCCGGTGTCCGGCACGTCCGCCACCGGCTCCGACTTGTTCCGGCCGATGGCCCGGAACGTGTCGGTGACCTTGTGCGCGGCGATGCCGTAGACGAAGGCGCGGAACGACAGCCCCTTGACGGTGTAGCCGGGCAGCGCGGCCAGCACGGCCACGCAGACGTCCTGCGCGACGTCCTCCGCCGAGCCGATCACGCTCTCCTGGCGCCCCAGCCGGGCGCGGCAGTAGCGCAGCACGAGCGGGCGGATCTCCTGCAGCAGCTTGTCCCGGGCCGCCTCGTCGCCCGCCACCGCGGCCGCGACGTACTGCTCGAGCGGCGCGGGGGCCGGGACCGGCCTGCCGTTCGCCGTGCGGGCCTGCTCGACCGGCTCGGCGGCCGGTTCGGCGATGATCTCGACGGCCTCGACGGCCTCGACCTTGCCGCCCTGCAGGACGTTGAGCTGCGGTCGACCCGGCCCCTCGACTCCGTCCTCGGACTCGACGGTCCCGAGGGCGTGCGGCCCGAGCGGCTCCAGCGGCTCGGCCACGGCGGCCGTCATCGGCCGGACCTCGCGCTGGTGCGGTACATCGGGAACGTGCGGTACATCGGGAACCCCTCCCCTGGACAGGCGGGACCGCGGAACGTCCCCCTGTGCGTCACCGTGTGACCGCCGGATCCGATGTGCCCTTCGGATCCCGCGGTGATCCGCCCCTCGCGGGACGGCCCGTACCGCCGCCACCCGAGCCGTCCCCAGTTCTGACGACGACCCCCGACGGATGTCGGCGTACCGTCCGGTCGAACCTTCGCGCCCCGGTGGCCGTGCCCTGCACACCCGGACCGTTCGACTTTCAAGTACGTCACCATCTTAGGTGACCTCCATCTTGGAGTCAAGCCCAACTCGGCGAGTTTCGGTTACGCTTTGTGTAATGTCCGCCGACCCCGGGGGCCGTTCGGGTGACGCACGCGCCCGCGCCGCCCAGACGAAACGCGACCGCACCCGTCGCGCCCTGCTCGAGGCTGCGGACATGACGTTCGCGACGCGCGGCTGGGCCCGCACCCGGATGGAGGACATCGCCGCCACGGCGGAGGTCAGCCCGGCCTCGGCGTACAACCACTTCGCCAGCAAGCACACGCTGATCGGCCACGTGTACGCCCCGTACGTCACCGCCCTCGTCGACCAGGCCGACCAGGACCGCGAGCGCGGACGCGACCTCGTGGACGCGCTGAAGGACCAGGTCAGCGCCTTGACCCGGATGACCTCCCGGAACCAGGGGCTGACCGCCGCGTTCTGGTTCGCCCTGAACGACTACGCGGGCGGGCGCCCCGCCGGGCCCGCCGAGCCGGGCGACCCCGACGACCCGCGGGTGCTCGCCCCGATCCCCGAGACGGTGCTCGGGCTGGTCGCCGACGGCCAGGGGTCCGGGGAGTTCCGGTCCTATCCCGAGGCGGGCGACGTGGCCGCGACGATCGCCAACATGCTCCTCATCCGGGCCGTGAACCGGCCGCACGACCCGCCGGAGCGCACCGCCGAGTTGTTACTCACCGCGATGTTCGGACTACTCAAACCGGCGCTCCTGCTCGACGCCGAACGGCCCTTCTCCGGCGCCCACTGACCAGCCCCGCCCGGCGGCCTCCCGAACGGGTGGGGCCGCCCGCGACGAGCGGCGCGTCGCGCGCCACGGACGACCCGGCACCGGTACCCCTAGCGATCATGGAACGTCGCGCGGTGACCGTCGCCGCCACCCTGCTCTCCCTCGCCCTGCCCCTCGCCCTCACGCTCGGCCTGCCCGCCCCCGCCCACGCCGCCGAGCCCGCGGGCGCCGGGCCCGTCCGCACCGAGTCCGCCACCGTCGCGGAGAACGCGCTCACCCTCTACTCGGGCCCCGTGCGGGTGCAGCGCGGCGCCGAGTGGCAGGACGTGGACCTGACCCTGCAGGCGGGGCCCGACGGCGTCGTCCGGCCCGTGGCCTCGCCGCAGGACCTCACGCTCACCCCGGCCGGACCGTCGGTCCGCTACGCCGCGGGCGGCGAGCAGGCCCTGCCGTGGCCGACCCCGCTGCCCGCCCCCGTCCTGGACGGCCCGACGGCCACCTACCCGCAGGCCGCACCCGGCTACGACCTGGAGGTCGAGGCCACCCGCACCGGGTTCGCGGCGTCGCTGCGCGAGGCGGGCACGCCCACCGCTCCCCCGCCGCCGCTGCGGCTCACCGGCCGGGCGGGCGCCGAGGCGGCGTCCGCGGTCGACCGGGTGGTCGCCGCCGCGCCGGTCACCGAGGACGCGCCCGTGCCGTTCGACACGACCACGCAGACCACCGTGCGGAACACCGACGCCTCCGGCGACCCGGACCTGCGCGTGGGCAGCTACGACGGCGTCGAGGCCGCGCGCAGCTACCTCACCTTCGACCTCGCCCCGGCCGCGGGCCGCACGGTCTCCCGGGCCTCCCTCGAGCTGTTCCAGACCTGGTCCTCGACCTGCAAGGCCACCGCCTGGGAGGTGTGGACCCTGCCCGCGGGCAGCGTGGTCGGCCCGAAGCTCCGCTGGGCGAACCAGCCCGCGCCGCAGCGGATGTGGGCCACCAGCACCGACACCCGGGGCAACGCGCCCGCGTGCGCGGCGGGCTGGTCGAGCGTGGACGTGACCCCGCTCGTCCAGGAGTGGCTCGCGGCGGGCGCCACCCGCGGCACCGTGGTAGTCAAGGCCGCGGACGAGACCGATCCGCAGTCCTGGAAGCGCTTCGCCTCCGCCGAGACCGCGACCGTCCCGCACCTGACCCTGACCTGACGGGCGTCAGTGGTTCAGGACCCGCTCCAGGGTGTCGAGGGCGGTGTGCAGGTCGGGCTCCTCGATCACCAGCGGCGGGGCCAGGCGCAGGGTGGGGCCGTGGGTGTCCTTGGTCAGCACGCCCGCCCGCGCCAGTCGCTCGCTCACCTCGCGGCCGGTCCCGATCTCGGGGTGCACGTCCACCCCGGCCCACAGCCCGCGGCCGCGGACGGCCGTGAGCCCGGGCATCGCCCGCAGCCGCGCGTGCAGCACCTCGCCCAGCCGCCGGGTCCGCGGCAGGACCTCGGGCACCAGCCGCACCACCTCCCGGCCGACCGCGCAGGCCAGCGGGTTGCCGCCGAAGGTCGAGCCGTGCTGGCCGGGGCGCAGCACGCCGAGGACGTCCCGGTCCGCCACCACCGCCGACACCGGCACGACGCCGCCGCCGAGGGCCTTACCGAGGAGCACGACGTCCGGCACCACGCCGTCCGCCTCGCACGCGAGGACGTGGCCGGTGCGGCCCAGCCCGGACTGCACCTCGTCCGCGATGAACAGCACGTCGGTGCACAGCGCCCGGACCCCCGCGAGGTAGCCGGGCGGCGGCACGACCACGCCCGCCTCGCCCTGGACCGGCTCGAGCAGCACCGCCACCGTGTCCGGGCCGAGTGCCGCCTCGAGCGCCGCGAGGTCGCCGTAGGGCACCACGTCGAAGCCGGGGGTGAAGGGGCCGAACCCGCCGCGGGCCTCGGGGTCGGTGGAGAAGGAGACGACGGTGGTGGTGCGGCCGTGGAAGTTGCCCGCGGCCACCACGATCCGCGCCCGGTCCGGCGCCACGCCCTTGACCTCGTAGCCCCACCGGCGGGCGACCTTGATCCCGGACTCGACGGCCTCGGCGCCGGTGTTCATCGGCAGCACCATGTCCTTGCCGACGAGCGCGGCGAGCTCGGCGCAGAACGGGCCGAGCTGGTCGTGGCCGAAGGCCCGGCTGGTCAGCGTGACCAGGTCGAGCTGGGCGTGCGCGGCGGCCAGCAGCCGAGGGTTCGAGTGCCCGAAGTTGAGCGCCGAGTACCCGGCGAGCAGGTCCAGGTAGCGGCGGCCCTCGACGTCGGTCACCCAGGCGCCCTCGCCGCGGGTGATCACCACCGGGAGCGGGGCGTAGTTGTGCGCGGAGTGGTCCGCGACCAGCCGCTCGTGGTCGACGGTGGCGCAGGGCCGCACCAGGGGGAGCGTCACGGTCGTACCTCCAGTGTGCAGCACTTGGGTCCGCCACCGCCCTTGAGCAGCTCGGACAGGTCCACCCCGATCGGCTCGAAGCCGCGCTCCCGCAGGTCCGCCGCCAGTCCGGTCGCGGCGGCGGGCAGGACGACGTGTCTGCCGTCGGACACCGCGTTGAGGCCGAGGACGGCGGCGTCCGGCTCGGTGGCGAGCACCGCCTCCGGGTAGCGGCCCGCGAGGATCCCCCGGGACCGGGCCGAGAAGGCCGACGGCAGGTAGGCCACCTCCTGCGCGGAGAGCACCGCGAGGGCGGTGTCGAGGTGGTAGAAGCGCGGGTCGACGAGCTCCAGCGACAGGGTGGGTCGCCGCAGCACCCGGGCCGCCTCGCGGTGGGCGCGCGGGTCGGTGCGGAAGCCGGTGCCCGCGAGCAGCACGTCCCCCGCCACGAGCAGGTCGCCCTCGCCCTCGTTCACGAACCGGGGCTCGACGTACACGCCCGGCAGGTGGGCCCGGAAGGCCGCCGCCTCCGGCACCCGCTCCGGGTAGCGGAACCGGGCGCCGTAGACCCGCCCCGCGACGCTGGTCGCCGCGTTGGCCGCGAACACCATGTCCGGCAGCCCGGGCACCGCCTCGACGACGGTCACCTCGTGCCCGAGCTCGAGGTAGGTGCGGCGCAGGGCGTCCCACTGGCGCTGGGCGAGGTCCCGGTCGACGGGGACGGCGGGATCCATCCAGGGGTTGATCGCGTACTCGACGGCGAAGTGGGCGGGCGGGCACATCACGTAGTGCCTGCGGGTGGGCAGCCGGTCGCGGTGCAGCTCGGGGCGGGTCAGGACACTGGTCACGCGCGCCTCCCAGGTGGGGATGGCTGCAACGGTAAAGAAGGGCGGTGCGCGCACACAACGGACGGATGTTGCCCGTTCACGCACGATCGTTGCGTGTACAGGCGCTTCGACGCACGATCAGTGCGGCGGCGGCCGGCGGATCAACGGGGACAGCACCAGTACCGACTTGGTCCGCTCCACGAACCGCTCGGCGCCGATCTGTTCGAGGACCTCCTCGAAGTGCCGCATGTCCCGGGCCACGATCCGGACGAGGGCGTCGGCGTCCCCGGAGACCGTGCTGGCATCGACCACCTCGGCCAGCCCCTCGACTGCCCGCCGGATGGCGGCGGGGGACGTCGACGGTCGGCAGTGGAGCTCGACGTACCCCTCGACCGTCCACCCCAGCGCCGCCGGGTCCAGCCGCAGCGTGAACGCCGTGATCACCCCGTCGGCCCGCAGCCGGTCGACCCGCCGCTTGACCGCCGACGCCGACAGCCCGACCTGCGCGCCCAGGTCGGCGAAGCTGCGGCGGCTGTCCGCCAGCAGCATCGTCACAAGACGTTCATCGAGGTCGTCCCAGCGCACGCGCCCATCATCGACCACGATGACCCCCATGTACCGGGTGGACTCCGAGGTCGGCACGCTGCGTCAGGTCCTGCTGCACCGGCCGGGCCTCGAGCTCAAGCGGCTCACCCCCTCGAACAAGGACCAGCTGCTGTTCGACGACGTCCTGTGGGTGCGCCGCGCGCAGGAGGAGCACGACCGGTTCGCCGCGGTCCTGCGCGAGCGCGGGGTGACCGTGCACCTGTTCGACCGGCTGCTGCGCGAGACCCTCGCCCTGCCCGAGGCGAAGGCCTACGCCCTCGACCGGATCTTCGACGACCGCATCTACGGCCCGCTCGCCGTCGACGCGCTGCGGAACCTGTTCGACGCCATGGACACCGAGACCCTGACCGAACACATGATCGGCGGCATCACCAAGCGGGAGGTGCTCGACCGCATCCCCGAGCCGCGCTCGGTCGCCTTCCACGTGCTCGGGCCCGACGAGTTCGTCCTCGAGCCGCTGCCCAACCACCTCTACACACGGGACACCACCGCCTGGATCCACGGCGGCGTCGCGATCAACTCCATGCGCAAGCAGGCCCGGATGCGCGAGACCGTGCACTACGAGGCGATCTACCGCTGGCACCCGCTGTTCGCGCGCGAGTCGTTCGCGCTGTGGTCCGACGGCGCCGCGGGCGGCCCCGCCACCGTGGAGGGCGGGGACGTGCTCGTGCTCGGCGGGGGCGCGGTGCTGGTCGGGATGAGCGAGCGGACCCGGCCCGCGGGCGTCGAGCGGCTGGCCCGGTCGCTGTTCGCGGGTGGGGAGGTGACCCGGATCGTGGCCCTGCGGATGCCCGAGACGCGGGCGCTGATGCACCTCGACACCGTGCTGACCATGGTCGACCCGGAGACGTTCGTGAAGTACGCGGGGCTGGGGATGCTGCCCGGCTACACCGTGGCGCCCGGCGACCTGGACGATCCCGGCAAGGAGATGGTGGTGACCGACCACGCGCCCGAGGACATGCACCGGGCCATCGCCGCCGCGCTGGGGCTGCCGGACATCCGGGTGCTCACCACCGAGCAGGACGTGCACGCCGCCGAACGCGAGCAGTGGGACGACGGGTGCAACGTCCTGGCCGTCTCCCCCGGCGTGGTCGTGACCTACGAACGGAACGTCACCACCAACACCTACCTGCGCCGCGAGGGCGTCGAGGTGCTCGAGATCCCCGGCGGCGAGCTCGGACGGGGCCGGGGCGGCCCCCGCTGCATGAGCTGTCCGGTGCAGCGCGACGGTCTTTGAACACCGTCCGTGTAACTACTCTGAACGGGTGACGCCCGGCCGGGTGGCGCCCCGCTGCCGCGGCAACCCCGCCGTCGTTGGTGGGGCGTGGCGGTGGTCGAACAGCAGCTTCCCGGGGTGCGGTCGGTCCTGCGCGGTCTGCTCGTGCTGGCCGCCGTCGGCGTGCTGGCGAGCGCGGGTGTCGCGGCGGCCGCGCCGGACACCCCGAAGGCCGCCGCCCCGCTCGCCGCCCCCGCGGCCGTCATGGCACTGCTCGACGCCCGCACCGCCGCCACCATGCCGCCGGAGATCGCCGACTACGGCATCGACGGGGACGCGGTCGACATCCGGCTGACCGGACCGGCGGGCCCCGGGCTCGATGCCCTGCTGGCGGGCATCGACCCCGCGCTGGTGCGCGTGCACACCGACGCCGCGCCGCCCCGGCACCAGGCCCTCGAGGGCGGGCAACGGATCGTCGGCGACCGGACCCGCTGCACGCTGGGCTTCACCGCGGGCCGCGGCGCCCAGGACTGGATCATCACGGCCGGGCACTGCACCCGGGAGGCGGACCGCTGGGAGGACGCGGACGGCGAGCTCATCGGCACGGGCGCGACCACCGCGCCCGGCGCCGTGGACGTCGGCGGGATCCCGGTGACCAGCGCGATGCAGGCCCTCCCGGACGTCGCGGGCGTCCCGGTCCGCGGGACGACCGAGGCCCCGGTCGGGTCGGACGTCTGCCTCTACGGCAGCACCAGCGGCAAGTCCTGCGGGAAGATCACCGCGCGCGGGCGCACCGTCAACTTCGACGGCCAGCGGCAGACGAACATGGTCGTCGCCACGGTCTGCAGCGCCCAGGGCGACTCCGGCGGCCCCTACCTCACCCCCGACGGCCAGGCCCAGGGCGTCCACTCCGGCGGCGGCGGGCAGTGCACCGCCTACTTCACCCCGATCGGCCAGGCGCTGAGCGCGCTCGGCCTCACCCTGCGCACCACGTAACCCCTCGGCGACCGCCGACCCCAGCCGCTCCCCGGCGACGGGCGCGCGCTCCCGCTCCCCATCACGGGTCCGAGCGGGAGCGCCCCCCACACCCCACCCTGTGAGCGGCGATGGTCGCCCCGGCGACCATCTCCGCTCACGGGTTCTGGTCGCGCACCACGCGCCGCAGCTTGGGCAGCCGATCGTGGAGCACCCGTTCCGCGCCGTGGGTGGTGGGCGCGTAATAGTCCGTGCCGACCAGGTCGTCCGGCGGGTACTGCTGCCCGACGACGCCGCCGGGATCGGTGTGCGGGTAGCGGTAGCCCACCGCGTTCCCCAGCTTCTCCGCGCCCGCGTAGTGCCCGTCCCGGAGGTGGGCGGGCACCGAGCCGACGGCGCCCTTGCGCACGTCCGCCATCGCCGCGTCGATCGCCGTGATCACCGCGTTGGACTTCGGCGCCGTGGCGAGGTGGATCGTGGCCTGGGCCAGCGCGATCCGGGCCTCCGGCATCCCGACGAGCTGCACGACCTGCGCCGCCGCCGTGGCGGCCTGCAGCGCCGTCGGGTCGGCCAGCCCGATGTCCTCGCTGGCGTGCACCATCAGTCGCCGCGCGATGAACCGGGCGTCCTCCCCCGCGACGATCATGCGGGCGAGGTAGTGCAGCGCCGCGTCGGGGTCCGAGCCGCGGATGGACTTGATGAAGGCGCTGATGACGTCGTAGTGCTGGTCGCCCGCGCGGTCGTAGCGCACGGCGACCTCCGTGACCGCCCGCTCCACCGCCGCCAGGTCCACGATCCCGGTCCCGTCGGCGAGCACGCCGTCCGCGGCCGCCTCCAGCGCGGTGAGCGACCGACGGGCGTCTCCCGCCGCCAGCCGGACCAGCGCCGCCTCGCCGTCCGGCGACAGCGTGACGGCCCCGTTCAGCCCCCGCTCGTCCGCGACCGCGCGGCGCAGCACCTCCCGCACCTCGTCCTCGGTGAGCGACTGCAGCTGCAGCACCAGCGACCGGGACAGCAGCGGGGACACCACCGAGAACGACGGGTTCTCCGTGGTCGCCGCCACGAGCAGCACGACCCGGTCCTCGACGGCGCCGAGCAGCGCGTCCTGCTGGGTCTTGGAGAAGCGGTGCACCTCGTCGATGAACAGGACGGTGGAGCCGCCGTCGTAGTCCCGGCGGCGCCGCGCGTCCTCGATCACCGCGCGGAGCTCCTTGACGCCTGCGGACAGCGCCGAGAGGGCAACGAAGCGGCGTTGCCGGTCGCCCCCGGCCCGGGCCATCAGCCGGGCGAGCGTGGTCTTGCCGGTCCCGGGCGGGCCGTAGAGCAGCACCGACGCCGCCGACCCGCCCTCCAGCAACCGCCGCAGGGGCGCGCCGGGCTTGAGCAACTGCTGTTGGCCGACCACCTCGTCGAGCGTGCGGGGCCGCATGCGCGCGGCGAGCGGCGAGCCCGCCGCCCGCACCTCCGGGTCGGGGGTGGGGGCGGCGGGCTCGCCGAGGTCGAACAGGCCGTCCGTCACGACGACCAGGGTGCCATCCCCAGTACCCCGTACGAAAAGCTCGGCACCGAACTCGGCACCGACCTCCTCGCACGGGGAACTAGCGCTGGATCTCCTGAACCAGGGTCGGGGTGCCGACCTGGGGGTTCTCCTTGTTGCGCAGGCTCGCGTAGGTCACGACGGCGACGCCGGCGGAGGCGAGGGAGACCGGCAGGGTCAAGATGTTGGTGAGGATCCCCTGCACCGCCGAGCCCTGCTCGGTGAAGCTGCCGATGATCAGGCCGATGACCAGCGAGTACACCCAGGCGGCGATCGCGAACGTGATCAGTCTGCCCAGCGTGGGCCAGAACTGCGGGTTGACCAGCTCGAACGTGCGACCGATGCCCGCCCGCTCGTACATGATCACACCGGTCAGCGAGGCGGCGAACACCACGCCCAGGTAGATGCCGGGGATGACCAGCAGGATGAGGCCGATCACGACCAGGATCCCGGCGACGATGCCCCAGCCGAGCAGCGGCAGCGCGCGGCTGGCGGCGAAGGACAGCGCCTCACCGGCGCTCACCGGCTGTTCGGCGGCCTGCCGGGTGACGACGTAGACCGACGCGCCCTGGGCGAGCAACGACGCCGCGACCACGATGATGAGGGACAGCCCGACGCCGACGAACGCGAGCGCGGCACCGCCGCCGCTGCCCGCCGCCGCGGCGGCGATCGCCCACGCCACCAGCGCGCCGATGATCAGGGCCGGCAGCGCGGTCGCCAGCTGGATGATCAGCAGGGGCTGCCAGCTGCGGCCGAGCACCGCGATGACCTTGGTCCACCAGTCGCCGAAGTCCGCCGCCACCAGCGGGTCCGGCAGCGCGGGAGCGCCCCCGGGCCCCGGGTATGCGGGCGGCGGGTACCCACCCTGCGGATAGCCGCCCTGCTGCGGATAGCCGCCCTGGTAGCCCGCGGGCGGCGGGTAGCCGCCCTGCTGGGGGTACCCACCCTGCTGGGGATAGCCGCCCTGCTGCGGATAACCGCCCTGCTGGGGATAGCCGCCCTGCTGCGGATAACCGCCCTGCTGGGGGTAACCGCCCTGCTGGGGGTGACCGCCCTGCTGCGGGTAGCCGGGGTCGTTCGGGCCGGGCTGCTGCGGACGGGCCTGGTCGCCGTCGTCACCGGGCGGGTAGCTCATGCCCGGCAACCTAGAGGGTCCGTGCAGGTGGGGCCATCACCCGAATGCTGTCGTGATCGGTTCGCAACCTCGACGCCGTCCCAGATGATGGAAACTCGGTTCCGGATCGCAGGACGACTGTTGCACCATGGAGCGGAACCCCACCCGGTTCGGCACCCCCACGCCGCGGACGACCCCCGCGGGACCCGGCCACCACGCTCCGACCCCGGAGTCCGGCTCCCCACCGTCTGCCTCGGGAACGCTCATGTCGCTCACGCTGTCCACCCGTCTGTCGGCCGTCCGCGGCTCGGCCATCCGGGACCTGCTCACCCTCACCGCTCGCCCCGACGTGCTCAGCCTGGCCGGTGGGCTGCCCGCCGCCGACGCCCTGCCGCGCGCACGGATCGCCGAGGCCGCCGCGCGGGCGCTCGCCGACCCGGCCGCCGCCCAGTACTGCGAGACGACCGGGATCGCGGTGCTGCGCGAGGTCGTCGCCGCCCACGAGACCGCCCGGATCGGGCGGCCGGTCGGAGGCGGGGACGTCGTCGTCACCAGCGGGTCGCAGCAGGCCCTCGACCTGGTGGCCCGCGCGCTGCTCGACCCCGGCGACCCGGTCGTCGTCGAGGACCCCGTCTACGTCGGCGCCCTGCAGGTCCTGCAGGCCGCCGGGGCGGCGGTCCACGCCGTCCCCGTCGACGACGACGGCCTGCGCGTCGACCTGCTCGCCGAGCGGCTGGCGGGCGGGCTGCGGCCGCGGCTGGTCCACACGGTCGCCAGCTTCCACAACCCGCGCGGGGTCACCCTGAGCCAGGAGCGCCGCCGCGCGCTGGCCGGGCTCGCGGAGCGCTACGGCTTCCTCGTCCTCGAGGACGACCCCTACGGGCTGCTGGCCTTCGACGGCGCGCCGCCGACCCCCGTCGCCGCCCACGGCGACCGGGTCGTGCGCCTGGGCAGCGCCAGCAAGGTCCTCGCGCCGGCCCTGCGGGTCGGCTGGCTCACCGGGCCCGCGCCGCTGACCGCGGCCGTCGAGCGGCTCAAGCAGTCCACCGACCTCTGCGGCTCCTCCCTGACCCAGGCGATCACGGCCGAGCTGCTGGCCGACGAGCCGTGGTTCGCCGCCCACCTCGACGGGCTCCGCGCCGCCAACCGGGAGCGGGCCGCCGCCCTCACCGCGGCGATCGACGCCGAGCTGGGCGGGGTCCGCCGCTCCACCCCCACCGGCGGGATGTTCGTCTGGCTGGACTTCGACGGCCCCGACGCGCCCGACACGACCGCGCTGCTCCCCCGGGCCGTCGAGAACGGCGTCGGCTTCGTGCCCGGCTCCGCGTTCTCGGTCGACGCGGGTTTCGCCCACAGCGCCCGGGTCTGTTTCGCCACCTACCCGCCGGACGAGCTGCGGGAGGCGGTCCGGCGGCTCGCGCGCAGCCTGTCGTAGGGTCGCCGACGTGCGCGAGATCCTCGAGCTTCTGGAGAAGGATTCGACGCTGGGTCACGACACCCTGGCGACGATGACCGGTCGGTCCGTCGCCGAGGTCACGGCCCAGGTCGAGGAGTGGGAGAGGGCGGGCGTCATCCGCCGGTACAAGGCCGTCGTCGACTGGGAGAAGGTCGACGGCGACTCCGGTGAGGTGACCGCGTTCATCGACGTGGCGGTGACCCCCGCCCGCGGCGTGGGGTTCGACGACGTGGCCGAGCGGATCGCCCGCTTCGACGAGGTCCTGAGCTGCTACCTCGTCTCCGGCGGGCACGACCTGCGGTGCACGGTCGTCGGGCCGAACATCCGGGCGGTCAGCGACTTCGTCAGCCGCAAGCTGTCCACGATCGACCGCGTGCAGGCCACCGCCACGCACTTCGTGCTCAAGACCCACAAGCGGGACGGGGACTCGTTCTCCGACCCCGAGCCGGACCACCGGCTGCCGGTGACCCCGTGAAGCCGCTCAACGACACGATCCGGGCCACCCCGCCGTCGGGCATCCGGCGGTTCTTCGACATCGCCGCGGAGCTGGAGGACGTCATCTCCCTGGGCGTCGGCGAGCCGGACTTCGTCACGCCCTGGCGGATCCGCGAGGCGGGCATCTACGCCCTGGAGCACGGCTACACGACCTACACCTCGAACGCCGGGCTGCCCGAGCTGCGGCAGCTGATCTGCGCCGACCTGCAGAAGCGGTACTCGGCGAGCTACGCCTGGGACTCCGAGTGCCTCATCACCACCGGGGTGTCGGAGGGGCTCGACCTCGCGCTGCGGGTGGTCCTCAACCCCGGGGACGAGGTGATCGTCCCGGAGCCCTGCTACGTGGCCTACGAGCCGTGCGTGGCGTTCGCGGGCGGCACCCCCGTCCGGGTGCCGACGCGCGCGGAGGACGGGTTCGCCGTGGACCCGGCGGTGGTCGCGGCGGCAGTGACCCCGCGGACCAAGGCGATCCTGATCGGCTCCCCCGCCAACCCGACGGGCGCGGTGCAGCCGCGCAGCGCGCTGGAGGGCCTGGTCCGGGTGGCGCAGCAGCACGACCTCTACCTGCTCTCCGACGAGATCTACGACCGCCTCACCTACGACGGCGTGCACACCAGCCTCGGCGCCGTGCCCGGGGCGCGGGAGCGGACCGTCGTGCTGGGCGGGTTCTCCAAGGCCCAGGCGATGACCGGCTGGCGGGTCGGCTGGATCTGCGCGCCGCAGGCCATCGCCGAGCTGTGCGTCCGGGTGCACCAGTACACGATGCTCTGCGCCCCGCACGTCTCCCAGCTGGCCGCGGTGGAGGCGCTGAAGGAGGCGGACGGGGACGTCGAGGAGATGGTCGCGGACTACGACCGGCGCCGCCGGGTGTTCGTGAAGGGCCTGCGCGAGATCGGGTTGGACTGCCCGGAGCCGGGCGGCGCGTTCTACGCCTTCCCGTCCATCCGGTCGTCGGGCCTGGACTCGGAGACCTTCGCCGAGCGGCTGCTCAAGGCGGAGTCGGTGGCCGTGGTGCCCGGGAACGTGTTCGGGCCCAGCGGCGAGGGGCACGTCCGCTGCTCCTACGCCACGGCGCTGCCGCTGCTGGAGGAGGCCCTCGTCCGGATGGGCCGGTTCCTGCGTTCGCTGTAACAGGCTCACAGTCTTCCCCGGAAAGCAACATCGAGGGGTGTGGCGTTCACAGAACGGCAATGCGACTCGGCCATCCTCGGCAGGCATGGACGAGAACCCGCCCAGCCGCTGCGCCGTCTGTCACGGTCCACGCACCGCCCGTGACGTCCGCGGGCTCGCGTGGAGCAGCCACCACACCGTCGCCGGGATCAGCTGGGTGTGCGGACCCTGCACCCGCGCCTCCCTCTTCGAGATCGAGACGGGACTGCCCCTGGCGCCCGCCCCGCTGCAGAAGTCCGCTTAGCGGGCGCGGTCTCCGTCGAGGAGGCCGCGCAGGATCACCGGGCCGAGGTCCCGGCCGCGGCGCACCAGCCACGGCGTGCCCTTGACGACGATCCACGCCCCGCGGTGCAGCGCCGTGACCTCGCGCCCGCCCGCGCACTCCAGCCTCACCTCACCGGGCACCGCGAACCCGGCCGCCCGGTAGAGCTCGGCGGTGCCCCGGGCCAGCAGCCGGTGCCCCTGCTCCGAGGGGTGCAGCCGGTCCACGCTCCACGCCGTCCGCTCGTAGCCGCCCGGGAGTCGGTGCAGGTCGAGCACCCCGGTCGCCCCCGGCTCCCCCGTCCCCTGCACGGCCCCGTCGATCGCCGTGTTCAAGGCCGCGACCCGCGCGCGCAGCGCGGCCCGCAGCCGGTGCGGCAGCCGGAAGACCTGTGTGTGGTCGTGGTAGCGCAGCACCACGGGATGGCTGCCGACCCCGTGCAGCGCCCGCAGGACCGCCGCGAGATCGCGCTGGATGCCCGCCGGGTCGAAGTCCGAGCGCAGGGTGTCGTTCATCCCCGCGCAGACCACCGCCGCCTCCGGACGGGCGGCGACGGCGGCGGGCAGCTGGAGGTTCCGCACGTCGGCCATGCGGGCGCCGGTGCGGCCGGTGTTGAGCAGGTCGGCCCCGACGGCGTCCCGCAGCAGCGTGGGGAAGCCCCGCCAGCCGCCGCCGGGCAGCGGATCCCCCACCCCGACGACCGTGGAGTCGCCCAGCGCGGCCAGGGTCCGGATGGGGCGGGGGGCGAGGGTGCCGGAACGGGCAGGTGCGAGGGTCTGCACGGTCACGAGGGCATGATCGATCCTCGCCCGACCCGTCCGATGTGCGCGTGGTGACGGTCGGCGGACGGTCAGGCGAACTCGCGGAACGCCGGGTACACCGCCAGGGTGTGCCCGCCCTCGGGGTCGAACCGGGCCCCCAGCGCGGCGGCGATCGCCTGCGCCAGCTCGGCCGTCGCCGTGCGCCCGGCTCCGCGGGCGTCCTGCTCGAGGCGGCGCCAGTACTCGGCGAGCGCCACGCTGGTCCGCGGGGAGCGGCCGGGATCGGGACCCAACGCGGTGTCGGTGGCGTCCGGCCCGGTGATCCGGGGCAGCAGCCACCACGTGCACAGCCAGACCCACAGCACCTGGGCGTCGAGCAGGCGGGCGCCGAGCAGGGCCGGGTCGTCCAGGTCGGGCCACACCGTCGCGATCTCGTTGCGCCAGGCCTCGAGCATGGCGTCGGCCATCCCGTCCGGCAGGGCGAAGCTGGACTCGCAGCCGGGGAACGGGACCCGGAAGTAGGCCGCGTCCAGCGCGACGTCCCGGAAGCAGCCCCACTCGAAGTCCACGAAGCGGACGCCGCGGCTGGTCACCAGGTTGTTGTCCGGACAGGTGTCCGACGGGCTGAAGGCCCGGAACCGGGTCCCGCCCAGCAGCCGGGCGGTCTCGCGGGCCTCCGCCTCGGCCGCCGCGGACACGGTGACCCCGAGCGCCTGCCGCAGCAGCTCGGGCACCCCGGCGAACGCCGCCCGGGCCTCGTCCGCGATCGGGTCGCGGCGGGCCCGCTCCCCCAGCCTGCGCAACAGCGCGCCGAAGTCGTTCTCCCGGCCCGCGGTGGCGGCCTGCATGCGCCCCAGCGCGCGGGCCCAGCTCAGCAGGCAGCGCTGGGCGGCGACCGGGTCGGTGCCGAACAGGGTGTCCGCGAGCGTGGAGCTGCGGCCGAGGTCCTCCAGCACCAGCAGCCGGGCCTGGGGATCGTGGGCGATGAGCACCGGGCTGGGCCGGGAGTCGACCGGCAGGGCGGTGAACAGCTGGCAGCTCGCGACCTCGAAGTGGAACGGGTCGGGCCGGTCGGGCCCGGGATCGCCGAGGTAGTGCTTCACCACGAGGGTGCGCGGCAGCGAGAACGGGTTGCGCGCCACCCGGGCGCGCGCCACCACCGACCGTTCGCTGCCGCCGAGGTCCTCGGGGTCGGCGAGCACCACGCTCGCGCCGGCGCGGCGGGTCAACAAGCGCTCGGCGGCGGCGAGGGCGGTGAGCACGGGCCTGGGGAAGTCGGCCAGGTCACGTGACATCGGGTCGACCCTACCCCCTGTGGCCTGCCGCGCCGGGTGGCGCACGGGCACCGGCGCGCCCTCAGCCCGCCGAGAGCTCCCGGCCGCGGTCGCGGCGGGCGCTCGTCCACCGGGCGACGAGCAGCGTCCCGGCCGCCGCGACCACGATCCCCACGAGGTTGACCAGCAGCTGCAAGGCCGACAGCCCGGCCTCGGACCACCGGCCCTCCACGGCCGCGACGGAGGCGAACGCCGCCGCCGGGACCGTCGTGACCGAGATGAACACCCCGACGAGGCTCCCGGACTTCGCCGAGGTCAGCGCCAGGGTCCCGGCCACCCCCGCGAGCAGCGCGACGATCAGCGAGAACGGGCCGACCTGGTAGATGAAGGCGACGTCGTCGAGGCCGTCGAGATCGGCGCTGACCAGCAGGCCGGTGGCGTCGAAGAGCACCGTGGCCGCCGCGGTGATGGCCATCCCCAGCGGGAAGCCCACCGCGAGCGCGGTGCCGCCGCGGCGGACGAGGTCGCGCCTGCGCAGCACCAGCCCGGCGGCCACGGCGGCCAGCGGGCCGAACTCCGGTCCCAGGACCATCGCCCCCACGACCAGCACCGACGAGTCGGTGATCGCCCCGATCGCAGCCAGCAGGCACGCGATGGTCAGGAAGGCCTGGAAGGAGAACGACAGCCGCGACTCCTCCCCCGTGCGCGCGATCAGCTCGTCCCACAGCACCGCGTCGGAGCCCTCGCCGGGCGCCGCCTCCTCGGCCCGGTCCGCCGAGTCCGACAGCACGGTGTCCAGCGACTCGAGGGTGAGGGCGCCGTGGTGGTCCAGGTCGAGGGTGCGCAGGTCGCTGAGCAGCGCGTCGGCGCACTCGCGGGCCACGTCCGCCTCGACGACGTCCCCCGCGGGCCGCACGGCCGCGCCGCGGTGCAGGACCAGGTGCGCGACCCCGGCCTCGGCCTCCAGCAGCCGGAGGACCTGCGGTGTCGTCTGCGCGGGGCTGACGACCCGCAGGTGCAGCATTACGGCGTCGGGGGCTGGGCGTCGACCCCTGCCTCCTTGCGCTGCTCCGGCGTGATCGGCGCCGGGGCGGCGGTGAGCGGGTCGAAGCCGCCGCCGGTCTTCGGGAACGCGATGACCTCGCGGATCGAGTCCTGCCCGGCCAGCAGCGCGGTGATCCGGTCCCAGCCGAACGCGATCCCGCCGTGCGGGGGCGGGCCGTAGGCGAACGCGTCGAGCAGGAAGCCGAACTTCTCCTGCGCCTCCTCGTCCGACAGGCCCATGATCTCGAAGACCCGCTTCTGCAGGTCGGCCCGGTGGATACGGATCGACCCGCCGCCGATCTCGTTGCCGTTGCAGACGATGTCGTAGGCGTAGGCCAGCGCGTGGCCCGGGTCGGACTCCAGCTTGTCGATCCACTCGGGCGTCGGCGAGGTGAAGGCGTGGTGCAGGGCCGTCCAGGCGCCCTTGCCCACCGCGACGTCCGTGGTGTCGGCCGTGCTCTCGAACATCGGGAAGTCGACGACCCAGACGAAGGACCAGGCGCTCTCGTCGATCTGGCCGGTGCGCCGGGCGATCTCCTGGCGGGCCGCACCCAGCAGGGCGCGGGCCTCGTTCGGCCGGCCGGCGGCGAAGAAGATGCAGTCGCCCGGGTTGGCCCCGACCGCCGCGGGCAGCCCGGCGCGCTCCTCCTCGGAAAGGTTCTTGACCACCGGGCCCTTTTCGGACGCGGTGCCGTCCTCGTCGACCAGCACGTAGGCCAGGCCGCGGGCGCCGCGCTGCTTGGCCCACTCCTGCCAGGCGTCCAGCTGCTTGCGGGGCTGGGCCGCCCCGCCCGGCATGACGACGGCGCCGACGTACGGGTTCTGGAACACCCGGAACCCGGTCTCGGCGAAGTACTCGGTGAGCTCGGTCAGCTCGAGGTCGAAGCGCAGGTCCGGCTTGTCGCTGCCGTAGCGGGACATGGCCTCGGCGTAGGAGATGCGCCGGATGGGCCCGGTGATCTCGTGTCCGACGAGCCGCCACAGGCTCGCGAGGACCTCCTCGGCCAGGGCGATCACGTCGTCCTGGGAGACGAAGCTCATCTCGATGTCGAGCTGGGTGAACTCCGGCTGCCGGTCGGCGCGGAAGTCCTCGTCCCGGTAGCAGCGCGCGATCTGGTAGTAGCGCTCCATCCCGCCGACCATCAGCAGCTGCTTGAACAGCTGCGGGGACTGCGGCAGCGCGTACCAGGAGCCGGGCTTGAGGCGGGCGGGGACCAGGAAGTCCCGGGCGCCCTCGGGGGTGGAGCGGGTGAGCGTCGGCGTCTCGATCTCGACGAAGTCGTGCTTCTCCAGCACGCTGCGCGCGGCCTGGTTGACCTTGCTGCGCAGCCGGATCGCGGCGGCGGGCTCGGCGCGGCGCAGGTCCAGGTAGCGGTACTTGAGCCGGACCTCCTCGCCGACCGTCTGCTCGTCGATCTGGAAGGGCAGCGGCGCGGACTCCGAGAGCACGGTGAACTCGGTGACGGTCACCTCGATCGCCCCGGTGGGCAGGTCGGGGTTCTCGTTGCCCGCCGGGCGCGGCACGACCTCGCCGGTCACCTGCAGGCAGAACTCGGAGCGCAGCCGGTGCGCCCGCTCAGCCATCTCGCCCTCGCGGAACACGATCTGGGCGGAGCCGGACGCGTCCCGCAGGTCGACGAAGATCACGCCGCCGTGGTCGCGGCGACGGGCCACCCATCCGGCGAGGGTCACGGTCTGGCCGGCGTGCTCGGCACGCAGCGTGCCGACGGGGTGGGTTCGCATCACGGTCGGCAAGGCTATCCGCCGGTGCGACCGCATTTCAGAGCAGGGTCAACTGCTCCACCACCGGGGCCGCCAGGTGCTCCGCGGGCGGGGCCTGCCGCGCCACGTCCGACGCCGGGAAACCCGCCTGGGCCGACACCCGGCCGGCGGAGACCCCGTCGTCCTGGGCGCTGCGGCGCACGCCCTCCCCGCGGTCCAGGCCGTGCGCGCGCAGCAGCGGGCGGACCCGGGCGGCGAGGGCCTTGCGGTACTGCGGGTCGGCGTAGGCGCCGCGGCGGTAGAGCCGTTCGTAGCGCGGGGCCAGGGGCGGGTACTCCCGGGCCAGCCAGGCCAGGAACCACTCGCGGGTGCCCGGCCGCAGGTGCAGCGGCAGGACGCTCACCCCGGACGCGCCCGCCTCCTTCACCTGCGCCAGCACCGCGTCGAGCGCCTCGCGGGAGTCGGTCAGGTACGGCAGCACCGGCGCGATCATCACGCCGCAGTCCAGGCCCGCGTCGGCGATCCGGCGCACGAGGTCGAGCCGGGCGCGCGGGCTCGGCGTGCCCGGCTCCAGCCTGCCCTGCAGGTCCCGGTCGAGCAGCGCGAGCGACACCCCGAGCCCGACCGGCACGTCCCGCGCGGCGGCGGCGAGCAGCGGCAGGTCACGGGCGAGCACGGTGCCCTTGGTCAGGACGGACAGCGGCGTGCCGGAGCGGGCCAACGCCTCGACGATCCCGGGCATCAGCCGGTAGCGGCCCTCGGCACGCTGGTAGGGGTCGGTGTTGGTGCCCATCGCGACCGGCTCACGCGCCCACCGCGGCCGGGCGAGCTCGCGGCGCAGCACCCCGCCGACGTTCACCTTCACCACGATCTGGGAGTCGAAGTCCCGGCCCGCGTCGAGGTCGAGGTAGGTGTGGGTGGTGCGGGCGAAGCAGTAGACGCAGGCGTGCGAGCAGCCCCGGTACGGGTTCACCGTCCACGAGAACGGCATCGGCGACGAACCGGGCACCCGGTTGAGCGCCGACCTCGCCTCCACCTCGTGGAAGACGACGCCGGCGAACTCCGGGGCCCGGACCGTCCGGACCAGTCCCGGGAGCGCCTGCTGGGGTTCCTGCCCGCTCCATCGCACGAGCGCCAGTCGAACACATGTTCGAGATGGTGCGCAAGCCCGGACCCGCGCGTCGTCACCGCGGCGGGGGTCGCGAGGATGCGGGGATGGCCCGTCACGACCGTCGTGCGCTCCGGCCCGAGCACGGGGTACCCGCGCGCGGGGCGTCGGGCGACCCGGCTCGGCGAGGCTCGGCCGCAGGAAGCTCGGCCGCGCGAGACTCGGCCGCGCGAGACTCGGCTGCGGGAGGCTCGGCTGCGGAGCGGACGGAGCCGATCCCGGTCGTCCCGCCCGCACCCGTCGCGGAGCCGGAGCCCGAGCCGGCGCCCGGAACCGGCCACGGTCATGGCCACGGTCACGGCCACGGGCCCGCGGCGCCTGCCGGGCGTCGGGTGCGGGTCCTGCTGGCCGCCCTGCTGGTCCCCTGTGCGCTCGCGACGCTGGTCGGACTGGTCGTGCTCTGGCCGACGGGCGACCTGCCGCACAGCACGCAGCGGCCCCAGGAGGTGTTCCACGCCGAGGTCACGGCGGCGCAGGCGGCCGACTGCTCGCCCGGCTCCGGAGACGGCGGCTGCGCCGGGCTGACGCTGCACATGGAGGGCGGGCCGCTGCCCGGCCGCGACCTGGTGCAGCTCGTGCCGATCGAGCCGTCGACCCCCCGCTTCGCCGTCGGCGACGCGGTGCAGGTCGCCTACTCGGGCGGTGACGCGGCGGACCCGGGCTCGTACCAGGTGGTCGACTTCCAGCGCGGGAGCGCGCTGATCTGGCTGGGCGCGGCGTTCGCGCTGGCGGTGCTCGCGCTGGGGCGGTGGCGCGGGCTGGCGGCGCTGGTCGCGCTCGGGCTGAGCCTCGTGGTGCTCGTCGTGTTCGTGCTGCCCGCGATCCTGGCCGGGTCCAGCCCGGTCACGGTCGCCGTGATCGGTGCGTCGGTGATCATGTTCCTGGTCCTGTACCTGACCCACGGCTTCTCCGCGCGCACGTCGACGACCGTCCTCGGCACCCTGCTCTCGCTCGGCCTCATCGCGGTGCTGAGCTCGGTGTTCTCGGCCTTCGCCCGGCTCACGGGGCTCGACGACACGACCGCGGGCCTGATCGCCACGCTCGGCGCGCCCGTCGACGCCCGCGGCCTCGTCCTCGCCGGAGTGATCATCGGCGCGCTCGGCGTGCTCGACGACGTCACCGTCACCCAGACCAGCGCGGTCTGGGAGCTGCGGGCCGCCAACCCCTCGCTCGGCCCGCGAGAGCTGTTCGCCGCCGGCATGCGGATCGGGCGCGACCACGTCTCGTCGGCCGTCAACACCCTGGTGCTCGCCTACGCCGGTGCCTCGCTGCCCCTGCTGTTGCTGTTCACGGTGGCGGGGCAGGGCCCGGGAGCGGTGCTGACCTCGCAGGACGTCGCCACCGAGGTCGTCCGCACCCTGGTCGGCAGCATCGGTCTGGTCGCGTCGGTGCCGATCACGACGGCCTTCGCGGCGGTCGTCGCGAGCCGGGAGCGGGCCTGAGGGGTGATCCACAAACCGGGAGCGGGACGGTCGGAAATCGACCCCCCTCCTCCCCACCGGTGGATCATGACCCGCCCGTGACCGCCGCCGGGAGCCTCACGGGCGCCGGGCGACCAGCGTCGCCTCCCCGTTCCGCTCCTCGTCCGCGAGCACGTCGAGGTGCCCGAACGCCGTGCGGAGCTCGCCGGGTCGCGCGCGGAACCGCCCGGGCTCGTCGTCGACCTCGGACAACACCGTGACCACCAGCAGGCCGCCGGGTGCGAGGGCCGCGGCCAGGGCCGGGTAGAGCGCCGGATCGCGGAACCGCTGACACACGACGAGCGCGTAGACGCCCTCGGGCGGCCGCCAGGCGTCCAGGTCCGCCACCGCGAACCGCACCTCGCCCGGCGCGGCCGTCTCACCGACCTCGACCGCGCGCACCCCCACCGCCTCCGCGAGCGCCCGCCCCGACCGCACGGCCGCGGGCGACACGTCCACCGCGTCGACCGCGAGACCCCGCTGCGCCGCCCACACGGCGACCGCGCCCCGCCCGCAGGCGACGTCCAGGGCCCGCCCCGCCCCGGGCAGCAGCGACTCCCGGCCCCGCAGCCCGTCGGGCGGCATCGGGGTGCCGAGCCCCACGGCCCCGTGCCGGGCGTCCCAGCGCTTCCGGTCCGCCGTGCTCATCGGTCCCTGCTCATCGGTCCCTACTCATCGGCGCCTGCTCACCGGTCCCTGCTCACCGGCGCCTGCTCACCGGCGCCTGCTCACCGGGGACGAGACCCCTCTCACGCGAGCAGCGAGGCGAGCTCCGTCACCACGGACTCGAGCGGCACCGACCGCTGGTCCCCGGAGGCGAGGTCCTTCACCCCCACGGTCCCGGACTCCAGGTCGCGCTCCCCCAGCACGAGCGCGTAGCGGGCGCCCGAGCGGTCCGCGGACTTCATCGCACCCTTGAGGCCGCGGCCGCCGTAGGCGACGTCCACCCGGACCCCGGCGGCCCGCAACGCGCCGGCGACGGTGACCAGCCTGCGTCGGGCCTCGTCGCCCAGCGGCACGCAGAACACCTCGACCCGGGCCGTGGACCACGGCTGCAGCCCTTCGGCGGCACAGGCCAGCAGGGTGCGGTCGACCCCGATCCCGAACCCGACGCCGGACAGCTGCGGTCCGCCCAGGGTGGCCATCAGCCCGTCGTAGCGCCCGCCGCCGCCGATGCCGGACTGGGCGCCGAGCCCGTCGTGCACGAACTCGAACGTCGTCTTGGTGTAGTAGTCCAGCCCGCGCACCATCCGCGGGTTGATCGTGTAGGCGACGCCCAGGTCGTCCAGGTGGCCGAGCACGGCCTCGTGGTGGGCCTGCGCCTCGGGCGAGAGGTGGTCGAGCAGCAGCGGCGCGTCCAGCATCAGCTTGCGGACCTCGGGGCGCTTGTCGTCCAGCACCCGCAGCGGGTTGAGCGCGGCGCGCGCCCGGGTGGCCTCGTCGAGGTCCAGGCCTGCGAGGAAGTCCTGCAGGAGGGCGCGGTAGGCCGGGCGGCTCGCCGCGTCGCCCAGCGAGGTCAGCTCCAGCCGGTAGCCCCGCAGCCCCAGCGCCCGGAAGCCCTCGTCGGCGATCGCGATGGCCTCGGCGTCCAGCGCCGGGTCGTCCGCGCCGATCGCCTCGATGCCCACCTGCTGCAGCTGCCGGTACCGCCCGGCCTGCGGCCGCTCGTAGCGGAAGAACGGGCCGGCGTAGCGCAGCTTGACCGGCAGCCCCTGCTTGTCGAGGTGGTGCTCGATCACCGCCCGCACGACGCCCGCGGTCCCCTCGGGCCGCAGCGTCACCGACCGTTCCCCGCGGTCGGCGAAGGTGTACATCTCCTTGCTGACGACGTCCGTGGACTCCCCCACGCCGCGCGCGTACAGCCCCGTGTCCTCGAAGACCGGCAGCTCGATGTACCCGTAGCCCGCCCGCTCCGCCGCGGCGGACAGCGTGTCCCGCACGTGCACGAACCCGGCCGAGCTCGACCCGCCGTCCGACGGGTAGTACTCCGGGATGCCCTTGGGCGCCGAGAACGTGCTCACAGTCCCTGCCTCGTCTGGAGGAACGGGTTTGCGGCCCGTTCCCGGCCGATCGTCGTCGTGGGGCCGTGCCCGGGGAGCACGACGCCGCTGTCCGGCCTGGTCATCAGCCGGTCCTGGATGCTCGTGAGGAGCTGTTCGTGCGAGCCGCCGGGGAGGTCGGTCCGCCCGATGGAGCCCGCGAAGAGGGTGTCCCCGGCGAGGATCACCTCGACCCCGTCCTCGGTCTCGGTGGTGAACACGACCGAGCCCCGGGTATGGCCCGGCGTGTGGTCGACCCGCAGCCGCATCCCGGCCAGCTCGAGGTCGGCGCCGTCTACCAGCAGCTCGACCGAGCGCGGCTCGCGCAGCTCCAGCCGGCCGCCGAAGAAGGCCGCGGACTTCTTGCTGATGCCCTTCATCGGGTCCGCGAGCAGCTCGCGGTCCTCCGGGTGGATCCAGGCGGGGATGTCCGCGCCGTCGCACACCGGCTGCACGCTGAAGGTGTGGTCGAAGTGGCCGTGGGTCAGCAGCACGGCGACCGGGGTGAGCCGGTGCTCCGCCAGCGCGGCGGAGAGCGGCTCCTCGGCGTCCTGGCCCGGGTCGACGATCACGCACGCCTCCCCGACACCGGTCGCGACGAGGTAGCAGTTCGTCTGGAACGCCCCTGCGGGGAAACCGGCCACGAGCACGGCGACCAGCCTAGACGCGGGTCACACAGGCGACCTCGCTACCCTGCCGGGGCGATCTAGTGACGGAGGATTCTCGGGTGGCCACGAACCAGATGCGCCGGGAGGCGGCCAAGCGGAAGCTGGCGAACCAGCAGAAGCACCGGGAGGAGCGGGCGCGCCGACAGAAGCGGGTCGCGGTGCTCTCCTCGGCCGGGGCGGTCGTCGTGGTCGTCGTCGCCGTGGTGCTGCTGGTCACCGCCCCGTGGAAGTCCGACACCTCCGCCGCCCCGCAGCCCGCCGCGGCACCGACGGACGCCGCCCAGAACGTCCCCACCGAGAACGCCCCGGTCCCGGCCCGGCCCTCCCCGCTGCCGGCCGCGGTCGACTGCGCGTACCCGGCGGGCGGGCAGGCGGCCAAGCCGGCGACCCCGCCCGCGCAGACCACCGGGGTGAGCGCACAGGGCACGGTGGCCGCCGCCCTCACCACGTCCGCGGGCCCGATCGGGCTCACGCTGGACCGGGCGCTGGCCCCCTGCACGGTCAACAGCTTCGTCAGCCTGGCGCAGCAGGGCTACTTCGACGGCACCACCTGCCACCGGCTCACCACCGCCCCCGGCCTGCAGGTGCTGCAGTGCGGCGACCCGTCGGGCAGCGGCAGCGGCGGCCCCGGCTACTCGTTCGCGGACGAGACGTTCCCGCAGATCACCTACGGCCGCGGGCTGCTCGCCATGGCGAACGCGGGCCCGAACACCAACGGCAGCCAGTTCTTCATGATCTACGGCAACGCCCAGCTGGACCCGAACTACACCGTGTTCGGCACGATCGACGCCCCCGGCCTGCAGACCCTCGACACGGTCGCCGCGGGCGGCACGACCAGCGGCTCCGGGGACGGCGCCCCCGCCACCCCGGTCACCATCGAGACCGCCACCGTCGCCTGAGCCGTGAGCGGCGGCCGGGGGTCGGCAGCCGCCGGAGGCGGCGGGGTGGGTCAGCGGAGCCGCTATAGCGACTATCGCCGCTCACGGGGTCAGCCGGCGCTGGTGACCCGGTAGACGTCGTACACGCCCTCGACGTTGCGGACGGCGTGCAGCACGTGGCCGAGGTGCTTGGGGTCGCCCATCTCGAAGGAGAACCGGCTCACCGCGACCCGGTCGCGGCTCGTGGTCACCGAGGCCGAGAGGATGTTGACCTTCTCGTCCGCCAGCACCTTCGTGACGTCGGACAGCAGCCGGTGCCGGTCCAGCGCCTCGACCTGGATCGCCACCAGGAACACCGACGCGGGCGACACCGACCACGCGACGTCCACGAGCCGTTCGCTGCGGGACTTGAGGTCCGCCGCGTTCGTGCAGTCGGTGCGGTGCACGGAGACCGCTCCCCCGCGCGTCACGAACCCGAGGATCTCGTCCCCGGGGACGGGGGTGCAGCAGCGGGCGAGCTTGCAGTAGACGTCTCCCATCTCGGCGCCGTCCGCGCCCTGCAGGACGACGCCGGCGTCCCCGCTCGGGCGGCGGACCCGCACCGTCGACGGGGTGGCCCGCTCGGCGAGCTCCTCCTCGGCGTCCTCCATGCCGCCGAGCAGGGCGGTGAGCCGCTGCACGACGTGCCGGGCGCTGGTCTGCCCCTCGCCGATCGCCGCGTAGAGCTGGGAGATCTCGGTGAAGTGCAGCTCCCGGGAGACCGCGTTCATCGCGTCCGCGGACACGAGGCGCTGCAGCGGCATGCCCGTGCGGCGGGCCTCCCGGGTGATCGCCTCCTTGCCCTCCTCGATGGCCTCCTCGCGGCGCTCCTTCGCGAACCACTGCTTGATCTTGGTCTTGGCGCGCGGCGACTGGACGAAGCCCAGCCAGTCCCGCGACGGCCCGGCGCCCTCGGCCTTCGAGGTGAAGATCTCGACGACGTCCCCGGACTCGAGCGTGCGCTCCAGCGCGACCAGCCTGCCGTTGACCCGCGAGCCGATGCACCGGTTCCCGACCTCGGTGTGCACGGCGTAGGCGAAGTCGACCGGGGTGGAGCCGACCGGGAGGGTCTGCACGTCCCCCTTCGGGGTGAAGACGAACAGCTCCTTGGCCGCGAGGTCGTAGCGCAGCGACTCGAGGAAGTCCCCGGGGTCCGCGGCCTCGCGCTGCCAGTCGAGCAGCTGCCGCATCCAGGACATCTCGTCGATCTCGACCGACGAGCCGTTGTTGTGGCCCCGGGTCTCCTTGTACCGCCAGTGCGCCGCGATGCCGTACTCGGCGGTGCGGTGCATCTCGTGGGTGCGGATCTGCACCTCGAGGGGCTTGCCGTCCGGCCCGATCACCGTGGTGTGCAGGGACTGGTAGACGCCGAACCGCGGCTGGGCGATGTAGTCCTTGAACCGGCCGGGCATCGGCTGCCACAGCGCGTGGACCATGCCCATCGCGGCGTAGCAGTCCCGCACCTCGTCCACCAGGACGCGCACGCCCACCAGGTCGTGGATGTCGTCGAACTCGCGGCCCTTGACGATCATCTTGCGGTAGATCGAGTAGTAGTGCTTGGGCCTGCCCTCGACGGTGCCGTCCACCCGGGCGGCCTGCAGCTGTCGCGAGATCTCGGCGATGACCTGCTTGAGGTAGGTGTCCCGGGACGGCGCGCGGGTCGCGACGAGCCGGACGATCTCGTCGTACTTCTTGGGGTGCAGGATCGCGAAGGACAGGTCCTCCAGCTCCCACTTCACCGTGGCCATGCCGAGCCGGTGCGCCAGCGGGGCCATGACCTCGAGGGTCTCGCGGGCCTTCTTCGCCTGCTTCTCCGGCGGCAGGTAGCGCATGGTCCGCATGTTGTGCAGCCGGTCGGACAGCTTGATCACCAGGACCCGCGGGTCCCGCGCCATCGCGACGACCATCTTGCGGATCGTCTCGGCCTCCGCGGCCGTGCCGAACTCCACCTTGTCGAGCTTGGTGACCCCGTCCACCAGGTGCGCGACCTCGTCGCCGAACTCCGCGCGCAGCCGGTCGAGGGAGTAGTCGGTGTCCTCGACGGTGTCGTGCAGCAGGGCCGCGACCAGCGTGGTCGTGTCCATGCCCAGCTCGGCGAGGATCGTGGCGACGGCCAGGGGGTGCGTGATGTACGGATCCCCGGACTTGCGCTTCTGGTGGGCGTGCTTCTCCTCGGCCACGTCGTAGGCGCGCTGCAGCAGCACCAGGTCGGCCTTGGGGTGCAACGTGCGGTGCACACTGGCCAGCGGCTCGAGGACCGGTTTCACGATCGCCACGCGCTGCGGGGTCATCCGGCGGGCGATGCGGGCCCGCACGCGCCGGG
Source organism: Pseudonocardia sp. WMMC193 (assembly GCF_021728735.1). Classification (NCBI taxonomy): domain Bacteria; kingdom Bacillati; phylum Actinomycetota; class Actinomycetes; order Pseudonocardiales; family Pseudonocardiaceae; genus Pseudonocardia; species Pseudonocardia sp. WMMC193. The sequence goes on from NZ_JAKKDO010000003.1 coordinate 1,924,680, forward strand.
TGGCGGACGGTCTGGCCGACTCCAGCGCCGGATCGAGCTCGGCGGGGCTGGTCTGCTGGACGTCCGTCACCCCCTCAACGATAGGCGCTCCGCGCCCGTGAGTGGTAAGTGGTGCCAGGGCACCACTTACCACTCACGGGCGCGGAGCGCTTCAGTAGGAGAGCAGGGAGTGGACCTCGACGCCGGGCAGCTTGTCCCGCCCCCGCAGCGCCGCCAGCTCGATCACGGTGGCGAACCCGGTGACCTCGGCGCCCGCGTCCGTCAGCAGCCCGCAGGCCGCGGCGGCGGTGCCCCCGGTGGCCAGCACGTCGTCCACCACGAAGACCGTCGTCCCCGGCTCGACGACGCCGGCGGGCAGCTCGAGCGTGGCCGTGCCGTACTCCAGGTCGTAGGTCCGTGTCCCGGCGACCGACGGCAGCTTCCCGGCCTTGCGGATCGGCACCACGCCCGTCCCGGCGACGAGCGCCACCGCGGCCCCGATGAGGAATCCGCGCGCCTCCACCCCGGCGACCAGGTCCGCGGCACCCGCCTGGGCCGCCAGCTCGGTGGTCAGGGTCGCGAACGCCTCGGCGTCCGCGAGGACCGGCGTGAGATCGCGGAACAGCACCCCCGGCTCGGGGTAGTCCGGCACGCTGCGGACCAGGTCCCGCACCCGCTCCAGCTCGTACTCGGAGTCGTCGCCTGCGGCGGTCACCGGCGGCGCCTCTTGCCCTGCGGGCGACCCGGCTGCGGCTGCGCCCGCCGCGGCGAGCTCGCCGCCGCCGCGAGGGCCCGCTCGCGGCGCAGTTCCCGGGCCACGGCCTCGTCGTCGGTGGTGTCGAGGTCCGCGGACTCCGGGGCCTCACCCGACCGGGTCGCGGCCGCCCGCGCCCGGCGGGCCATGACCCGCTCGGCCTGCTTGCGGAAGCGCGGGTCCCGCATCTTGAGGTCGACCAGCAGCGGCGTGGCCAGCAACAGCGAGGACAACGCACCCGCGATGATGCCGACGAGCTGCACGAGCGCCAGGTCGGCGAGCGTGCCGACGCCGAGCAGCCCGACGCCCACCACCATCAGCCCGATCACCGGCAGCACCGCGATCAGCGAGGTGTTGATGGAGCGCATCAGCGTCTGGTTCACCGCGAGGTTGGCCTGCTCGCCGTAGGTCCGGCGGGTCAGCTGCAGCAGGCCGCGGGTGTTCTCCTTGACCTTGTCGAACACCACGACCGTGTCGTAGAGCGAGAAGCCGAGGATCGTGAGCAGGCCGATCACCGTGGACGGCGTGACCTCGAACCCGACGAGCGAGTAGATGCCCGCGGTGACGACGACGTCGTGCACCAGCGCCACGAGCGCGGCGATCGCCATCGAGCGTTCGAAGTAGAGCGCCAGGAACAGCGTGACCAGCACCAGGAACACCCCGAGCGCGATCAGCGCCTGCCGGGTGATCTCCCCGCCCCAGGTGCCCGAGACGGCGCTGTCGCTGATCACCTGCTCGCCGCCGACCGGCTGCAGCTGCGCGTTCAGGCCGTCCTTGAGGGCCGCGAGCTGGGCGGGCTCGAGCGACTCCGACCGGATGATGATCGTCGCCGAGTCCCCCACCCCCGCCGACTGGACGGTCGCGGGGTCCTCGCCCACGGCGGACCGGTAGACCTGCTCCACCTGCTCGGTGGTGATGGTGCCGTTCACGCCCGCGGCCGGCAGCTGGATCTGCGAGCCGCCGGTGAAGTCGATGCCGAGGTTGAACCCGCGGATCGCGATGGACAGCACCGAGATCAGGACGAGCACCCCGAAGGTGACGTACCAGGCCTTGCGGCGCCCGACGACGTCGAACGCGCCGGTCCCGGAGTAGAGCCTGCTGAACACGGACATCTCAGGCCCCCTTCGTGCCGGACGAGGCGGTCTCGCGGGTGCGGCGGCGTTGCGCCCCGATCCTGGCCACCGAGCCCAGGCCGGACAGCGCGGGACTGGAGAAGACCTTCGAGTTCGACGCCAGCGCCACCAGCGGGTGCGTCACGAGGAACACGACGACCAGGTCGAGCACCGTGGACATGCCGAGGGTGAACGCGAAGCCCTTCACCTGGCCGACGGCCAGGATGTAGAGCACCGCCGCGGCGAGGAAGCTGACGGCGTCCGCGGTGAGGATGGTGCGGCGGGCGCGGACCCAGGCCCGCGGCACGGCGGACCGGAACGAGCGGCCCTCGCGGACCTCGTCCTTCAGCCGTTCGAAGAAGATCACGAACGAGTCCGCCGTGATGCCGATGGCCACGATGAACCCGGCGACGCCCGCGAGGTCGAGGGTGAACCCGATCCAGCGCCCCAGCAGCACCAGCACGGCGTAGACGACCGCGCCGGACAGGATCAGCGACAGGATCGTGAGCAGCCCGAGCACCCGGTAGTAGAAGAGGCAGTAGACGAACACCAGGATCAGGCCGACGGCACCGGCGAGCAGCCCCGCCTCCAGCGAGGCGAGCCCCAGCGTCGCGGAGACCGTCTGGGCCTCGGAGGACTCGAAGGACAGCGGCAGCGAGCCGTAGCGCAGCACGCTGGCGAGGTTCTGCGCCTGCTCCTGGCTGAAGTTGCCGCTGACCTGGGTGTTTCCGTAGAGCGCGCCCTGGATGGTGGGGGCCGAGACGACCTCGCCGTCGAGCACGAAGGCCGCCTGGGCGCCGACGTTCGCCGCCGTGTAGGCGCCCCACGCCGCGTTGCCCGCGGACTTGAACGTCAGGTCGACGACCGAGCCGACGCCGTTCGGGTCCTGGGTGGCCGTGGCCGACGCGATCTCGGTGCCCTCGACGATCGTCGGGCCGAGCACGTACTTGGCCGTCTTGTTCTGGTCGCACGCGACGAGCGGCAGGGCCGGGTCGTCGTAGCCCTGCAGCGGGTCCGGAGCGTTGCAGTCCAGCGTCTGCAGCGCGATCTGCTGCGTCGTCGGGTCCGTGCTCTGCCGCAGCTGCTTGGCCTGCGCGACGGCGTCCGGCGACTCGGGGTCCGCCGCGGGGGGCTGCGCCGGGTCGGCGGGGGTGGCCGGGACCGGCTGCCCGATGACCGGCCGGAACCGCAGCTGCGCCGTCTGGGCCAGGTCGCGGGCCTGCTCGCCACCGTCACCCGGGACGGTGATCGTGAGGTTGTTGCCGTCCAGCACCACCTCGGCGCCGCTGACGCCGAGCCCGTTCACGCGCTGCTCGATGATCGACTGCGCCTGGATCAGCTGGTCCCGCGGCGGGGTCTGACCGTCCGCGGTGCGCGCGGTCATCGTGACCCGGGTGCCACCCTGAAGGTCGATGCCGAGCTTCGGCGCGAAGGACCGGTCACCGGTGAAGGCCACCAACGCGTACAGCGCCACGACGATGCCCGCGAACCCCGCGAGGTACCGCCAGGGGCGGATCCGCCCCGGGGTCGTTGCCACTCTTCTTCCACTCCCGGTCGCCTCGGACTGCGCTGCGTGCGCACCCGACGATGCTGCACCACGGGTCGATGGGCGCGGACAGCGCCCCCGCGGTCACTTCTTGTCGTCGGCCGGGGTCTCGACGGTCGCACCCGCCGGGGTGTCCGAGGTGGTCGCCGTCGTCGGGCTCGTCCCGTTCGCGGTGGTCGTGCCGGTCGCGGGCAGCTCGGCCGGAGTGTCCGACTCGGTGTCCGCGGCGTCCTCGGCGGCGTCCTCGGCGTGGGTGTCGGTCGCGACCTTGTCCCGCACCGCGGCGCGCAGCCACGTGGTGACGACGCCGTCCGCGATCTCCAGGTCGATGGTGTCCTCGTAGGACGCGTCGACCACGGTGCCGCGCAGGCCCGAGGTGGTGGTGACGACGTCACCCTCCGCCAGGGCGTTCTGCATCTGCTGGGTCTCCGCCAACTGCCGCTTCTGCTTGCGCCCCGACAGGAAGATCGGGATGAACAGCAGCAGGATGAGGATGGGGAACAGCAGGCTCAGGTCCATGATGTCGCTTTCTTCCGTATTCGAGCACGTCGGCGGTGCGAGTCTGCCAGTCCGGGCTCGCGCCTCGACCACCGGGCCGGGCTCGTGACGTGCGGTTTCGCCTAGAACAGTGCCTGCGGACCGGTGCTCTCCTCCGGAGGACGCAACCCCAGATGGGCCCAGGCCGCGGGTGTGGCCACCCGGCCCCGCGGCGTGCGGGCGAGCATCCCGGCCCGTACCAGGTACGGCTCGCAGACCTCCTCGACGGTACCGGGTTCCTCGCCCACCGCCACAGCCAGCGTCGACACGCCGACGGGGCCTCCTCCGAACGTCCGCACCAACGCCCCCAGCACGGCGCGGTCCAGCCGGTCCAGACCCAGCTCGTCGACGTCGTACACCGCGAGCGCGTCCCGGGCGACGGCGCGGTTCACGGTGCCGTCCGCGCGGACCTCGGCGAAGTCCCGCACGCGGCGGAGCAGGCGGTTCGCGATGCGGGGGGTGCCGCGGGAGCGCCCGGCGATCTCCTCGGCGCCGTCCGCCTTGAGGTCGACGTCCAGGATGGTGGCCGCGCGGGTCAGCACCCGCTCCAGCTCGTGCGGCTCGTAGAACTCCATGTGCGCGGTGAAGCCGAAGCGATCGCGCAGCGGGCCGGTCAGCGCGCCGGCCCGGGTCGTGGCCCCGACCAGCGTGAACGGCGCGATGTCCAGCGGGATCGAGGTGGCCCCCGGCCCCTTCCCGACCACGACGTCCACCCGGAAGTCCTCCATCGCGAGGTACAGCATCTCCTCGGCGGGCCGGGCGATGCGGTGGATCTCGTCGATGAACAGCACGTCCCCGGGGAGCAGGTTGGACAGCATCGCGGCGAGGTCGCCCGCGCGTTCCAACGCCGGCCCGGACGTCAGCCGGATCGACGCCCCCATCTCGGCCGCGACGATCATGCTCAGGCTGGTCTTGCCGAGCCCGGGCGGCCCGGAGAGCAGGATGTGGTCCGGCGGGTCGCCGCGCCGCCGCGCCCCCTCGAGCACGAGCTCGAGCTGCTCGCGCACCCGCGGCTGCCCGATGAACTCCCGCAGGTTCCGCGGCCGCAGCGAGTTCTCGACGTCCAGGTCCTCGGGTACCGCCTCGGCGGCGACCCCGCTGAACTCGCGCGACTCCTCGCTCACCGGCTACGGCCCAGGCTGCTCAACGCGGTCCGGAGCAGGTGCGACGGATCCGCCGCGGGGTTCTCGGCGAGCACCGCGTCCACCGCCTGCTCGGCGGGTCTCTGGGTGAAACCGAGCCCGAGCAGCGCCTCCACGACCCGGTCCCGGTGCCCGCCGGTGGCCGCGACCTGCGCGACGGGCGGGGCGGCGGGCGTGACCAGCACCTTGTCCCGCAGCTCCACCACCAGCCGCTCCGCGCTCTTCTTCCCGACGCCGGGGATGCGCTGCAGCGTCGCCAGGTCCCCGTCGTGCAGGGCACGGCGGAGCGTGTCCGGCTCCAGCACCGCGATGGTCGCCAGCGCGAGCCGCGGGCCGATCCCGGACACGGTCTGGAGCAGCAGGAACAGCTCCCGCTCGTCGACGTCGGCGAACCCGAAGAGGGTCAGCGACTCCTCGCGCACGATCAACGTGGTGGCGAGCTTCGCCTCGGTCCCCCGCCGGAGCCCGGCCAGGGTGTTCGGCGTGCAGAACACGGCGTACCCGAGCCCACCGACCTCGACCACGGCGTGGTCCAACCCGATCTCCAGCACGGGCCCGCGCACGGACGAGATCACAAGCACTCCTCGCAGGTACGAACACTAGTTCGAGCCGAAGGCTACCGGCCCGGTCCCCCGAACCGATCCACCCCCACCCGACGGCGTGTCCCACCGCGAGTCCTGCACTCGGGCGGCGGAGGCGCCGCGCGACCGGGCTCTCACCCCGGCCCTCGCTCAGCGCCGTCGGGCCGCCGCGAGCCGCTCCTTCTGGGCCGCCGCCAACCGCGCCTTGTGCTGCTTCGCGATCTCGGCGGCCCGGCGCTCGGCCTCGGCCATCCGGGTCATCATCGGCGCCCGCCAGCAGTGGCAGATGGCGAGGGCGAGGGCGTCCGCGGCGTCCGCGGGCCGGGGCGCTTCGGCGAGCCCCAGCACGCGGGTCACCATGGCCGTGACCTGGGCCTTGTCCGCGCGACCGGCGCCGGTCACCGCGGCCTTGACCTCGCTCGGGGTGTGGAACGCGACCGGCAGCCCGGCCCGCGCGGCGACCAGCGCGACCACCCCGCTGGCCTGGGCGGTGCCCATCACGGTGCGGACGTTGTGCTGGGCGAAGACCCGCTCGATCGCGACCACGTCCGGCCGGTGCCGCGCGATCCAGCGCTCCACCTCGTCCGCCACGACGAGGAGCCGCCGGTCCACCGGGACGTCCGTGTCGCTGCGCACCACGCCGACGTCGACGCACGCGACCTGGCGCCCGCCCGTGCCGTCGACCACGCCGAGCCCGCACCGGGTCAGCCCCGGGTCGACTCCGAGCACCCGCACACGCACTCCCCTCGTCCGGGAGGACGCTACCGGCGCCCGGCTCCGCCGCGGACGTCCGACGCGCGGACGGGCCGGGCCTACGCCCGCTCGGTCAGGCTGAACCAGTTGCCGGAGTCGTCCCGGAACACGGCCTCGACGCCGTACGGGCGTTCGGCGGGCGGCTGCAGGAACTCTACCCCGCGCCCGCTGAGCTCGGCGAACGTGGCCCGGCAGTCCGCCGTCGCCCACACGCCCATCCCCAACGCGCCCTTCGCCACCAGCTCGCGGATCTGTGCGGCGGTCGTCGGGTCGTGGCCCATCGCCGGGTCCGCCAGGATGATCTCGCCCACGCCGCCCGGCGGCCCGACCGTCAGCCAGCGGGAGCCGCCGAACTCGGGACCCATCACCACGTCGCTGCGCACCTCCAAGCCGAGCTTCCCGGTGTAGAAGTCCTTCGCCGAGTCCTGGTCCAGCACCCACACGCAGGTGTGGGACATGCGCTCGATCACTCGTCGCTCCCTCCGTCGCGAGGAGAACCTACGGCTCGTCCGCGGCCCGCCGCTTCTCCGCGATTGCGCTCCACCGCATCAGCACGCAGCCGGGGACGACCGAGGGCGTCTCGTGGTCACGGCGGTAGGCCGTCGGCGAGCGGCCGACCAGCTCGGAGAAGCGGCGGCTGAACGTCCCCAGGCTCGTGAACCCCACGAGGTGGCAGATCTCGGTGACCGTGAGGTTCGCCGAGCGCAGCAGGTCCTGGGCCCGCTCGATCCGACGCCGGGTGAGGTACGCGCCCGGCGGCTCCCCGTAGGCCGTGCGGAACGCCCGGGCGAAGTGGAACCGGGAGTACCCGGCCGCGACCGCCATCGCCTCCAGGTCGAGCGGCTCGGCGTAGCAGCGGTCGATCAGGTCACGTGCCCGCCGGACGTGCGCGACGGGCGGCGGGCTCATCGGGGCAGGATAGGGCCGTGCAGGTCGAGATCGTCGCGTTGATGGCGTCGCCGATCCACGCGTTCGAGGGTCGCCCGTCCGACGGGCCGCGGCCCGATCCCGAGCCTCCGGGCCGGACGTCCGTCGAGGTCAGGGCCGGCCTCGGGGTCGTGGGCGACCGGTACTTCGGCCACCCGGCGCACCGCCGTGCCTCCGTGACGCTGATCGCGGTCGAGTCCCTCGAGGCGGTGGCCGCCGAGCTCGGGGTGCCGCCGTTCGACCCGGTCCTCGCGCGACGCACCGTCGTGCTGCGCGGCGCGGACGTCGACGGGCTGACCGGCGAGTTCACCCTCGGCGGCGTGGGGTTCCGGGCCCACCGCCCGGCCAACCCGTGCGCCTGGATGGACCGGGTGCTCGCGCCGGGCGCCTTCCGGGCCCTCCGCCGCCGCGGCGGCATCCGGTGCGAACCGCTGACGTCCGGCGTCCTGCGCCTGGGCCCGACGACCCTCGACCGCTGCGGGTGACCGCGGCGGACGATCACGTGTCCACGGCGGGCGGGGCCAGGGAGCGCGCGGGGCCGTCCAGCCAGGTCCTGATCTCGGCGCGCGAGCGCAGCCGGACGACCGGCAGGTCGGGACGCGCGGCGGCGAGCGCCTGCACGTGCTCGCCCACCGTCGGCTGAGTGCGCCAGGCCCACCGCACGATGTGGTCGGGGTCGGTGAGGAACGTGCGCAACGGCGGCTCGATGTTGCCGTTCCACAGCTCCACCCGCCCGAGCCGCCGCCGAAGGGTCCGCGGCACGACCTGGGCCATCACCCGCGTGCGCGGCGGGTCGAGCCAGACCAGCAGCTCGGCGCGGGGGCCGAGGTGCGGGCGGGCCGGCTCGTAGCCGTACTCGGTGATCCATTCCGGTCCGGCGGCGAGCGCCCGGACGTCCGCCTCGAACTCGGCCCGCGGCACCCAGTCGGGACCGTGGAACAGCGCGTCCAGCTCGATGTACGGGATGCCGGTCCGCCGGGACAGCGCGCGGCCGAGGGTGGTCTTCCCCGACCCCGACGCCCCGCGGAGCAGGATCCGACGGGCGGGCGGGAGCGGGTCCGTGGCGCACAGCACTCCGAGCATCCTGCCGCCCGCGGCAACCCGATTTCAGCGGTCACCGACGCCCGCGCGCACGGAGCGGCGGACTCGCGTGTCCGAAGTGCGGGACTCGCGGCGCGGGGCGGTCAGTGGGCGGCGTCGTCCCAGCTGCGGCCGTAGCCGACCGAGACCTCGAGCGGCACCGAGAGGTCCTCGGCCGCGGCCATCTCGCGGCGGACCAGCTTCTCCAGCCGCTCGTGCTCGCCCTCGGCGACCTCCAGCACCAGCTCGTCGTGCACCTGGAGCAGGATCCGGCTGCGCAGCCCCTCCTCGGCGAGCGCCCTGGCCACCCCGAGCATCGCGACCTTGATGATGTCCGCCGCCGAGCCCTGGATGGGGGCGTTGAGCGCCATCCGCTCGGCCATCTCGCGGCGCTGGCGGTTGTCGCTGGTCAGGTCCGGCAGGTAGCGCCGACGCCCCAGCATGGTGGCCGTGTAGCCCTCCCGGCGGGCGACGTCGACGACCGAGCGCAGGTAGTCCCGCACGCCGCCGAAGGTCTCGAAGTAGTCGTCCATCAGGGCGCGGGCCTCCTCGGTGGAGATCCGCAGCTGCCCGGACAGGCCGAAGGCCGACAGCCCGTAGGCCAGCCCGTAGTTCATCGCCTTGATCTTGGCGCGCTGGGCGGGCGTGACCTCGTCCGGCGCCACCCCGAACACCTTCGACGCCGTCTCCGAGTGGAAGTCCCGCGCCGAGTTGAAGGCCTCGATCAGCGCGGCGTCCTCGGAGAGGTGGGCCATGATCCGCATCTCGATCTGGCTGTAGTCCGCGGTCATCAGCTCCGCGTAGCCCGCGCCGACGACGAACGCCTCGCGGATCCGCCGCCCGGCCGCCGTGCGGATCGGCACGTTCTGCAGGTTGGGGTCGGTGGACGACAGCCTGCCCGTCGCGGCGATCGTCTGCGAGTACGTGGTGTGGATCCGCCCGTCCGCGGCGACCGACTTGAGCAGCCCGTCCACGGTGACCTTGAGCCGGGTGGCGTCCCGGTGGGTGAGCAGGTGCTGCAGGAACGGGTGCTCGGTCTGCTCGAACAGGCTCTGCAGCGCGTCCGCGTCCGTGGTGTAGCCGGTCTTGGTGCGCTTGGTCTTCGGCATGTTCAGCTCGTCGAACAGCACGACCTGCAGCTGCTTGGGCGAGCCGAGGTTGATCTCCTTGCCGATGACCTCGTAGGCGAGGTGCGCGGCCTGGGTGACCTGCCCGCCGAACTCCGCCTCCAGCATGCCGAGGTGCGACTGGTCCACGGCGATGCCCGCGGCCTCGCAGTCCGCGAGCACGAAGGCGAGGGGCTGCTCCAGCTCCAGCAGCAACCGGGTCTGCTCCTTCTCGGCCAGCTCGGTGCCCAGCGCGTCCGCCAGCTCGGCGACCGCGGACGCGGCGACCATCTCGGCCTCGGCGTGCTGCGCGTCCGCCTCCTCCTCGCCGCCGAGCAGGGAGAGCTGCCCGTCCGCGGGGCCGCCCTCCATGGCGAGCTCGCGGCGCAGGTAGCGCAGCGCCAGGTCCGCCAGGTCGAACGAGCGCTGGCCGGGCCGGGCCAGGTACGCCGCCAGCGCGGTGTCGCTGGTCAGCCCCCGCAGCGCCCACCCGCGCGAGCGCAGGCCGTGCAGCACCGCCTTGACGTCGTGCGAGGCCTTGGGCACGGTCGGGTCCGCCAGCCACGCCCCGAGCGCGGCCTCGTCCTCCGGCGTGAGCAGCCGGACGTCCACGTACCCGGCCACGGGCACCCCCGCCGCCGCCCCGTCCGCCCGGTCCTCGACCGACGGCTCGCCCGTGGCCAGCGCGATCCCGGAGAAGTCCCGCTCGGTGATCGCCCCGGCGACCCCCGAGAACGCGACGCCCACGCGCCGCCCGTCCCGCGCGTGCTCGGCGAGCCAGTCGCCCAGCTCCCCGGGCGCGATGATCCCGCCCTGCACCGCGAACCCGGACTCCGCCTCGGGCTCGGCGCTCTGCAGCGTGGCGAACAGCCGCTCGCGCAGCACGCGGAACTCCAGCTCGTCGAACAGCCGGTGCACCGCGTCCCGGTCCCACGGCCGCACCTCGAGCTCGGCGGGGACGCTGTCCAGCGGCACGTCCCGGACGAGCTCGGTGAGCTGGCGGTTCATCAGCACGTTCGCCAGGTTGGCGCGCAGCGCGTCCCCCGCCTTGCCCTTGACCTGGTCCACCCGGTCGGTCAGCTCGCCGAGGGAGCCGAACTCGCGGACCCACTTCGCCGCCGTCTTCTCCCCCACGCCGGGGATGGAGGGCAGGTTGTCCGAGGGGTCCCCGCGCAGCGCGGCGAAGTCCGGGTACTGGGTCGGGGTGAGCCCGTAGCGCTTGTCCACCTCGGCCGGGTCGATCCGACCGAGGTCGGAGACGCCGCGCTTCGGGTAGAGCACCGTGACGTGGTCGGTGACCAGCTGGAAGGCGTCCCGGTCGCCGGTGGTGATCAGCACGTCGAAGCCCTGCTGCTCCGCCTGGGTGGCGAGGGTGGCGATGATGTCGTCCGCCTCGAACCCGTCCACGGCGAACACCGGGATGTTGAGCGCCTTGAGGACCTCCTTGATGAGGTCCACCTGGCCGCGGAAGTCGTCCGGCGTGGTCGTGCGGTTCGCCTTGTAGTCGGCGTAGCGCTCCGACCGGAAGGTCTTGCGCGAGACGTCGAACGCCACGGCGAGGTGCGTCGGCTGCTCGTCCCGCAGCTGGTTGATGAGCATCGACGTGAAGCCGTAGACGGCGTTCGTGGTCTGCCCGGTGCCCGTGCGGAAGTTCTCCGCGGGCAGGGCGAAGAAGGCCCGGTACGCCAGCGAGTGCCCGTCCAGCAGCAGGAGTCGCTTCGTGTCGGTCGCGTTCTTCGTCGGTGCGGTCACGGCCGCGAGTCTAGGACCGGGCACCGACGGTTCCGGGTGGGGGAAGCGCTCCCCCGCCCGGGACCGGGTGGTACCTCAGCCGACCTCGGCCATGACCTCGTCGGACACGTCGAAGTTCGAGTAGACGTTCTGGACCTCGTCGGAGTCCTCGAGCGCCTCGATCAGCTTGAAGACCTTCTTGGCGCCCTCGGCGTCCAGCTCGATCTGCATCGAGGGCAGGAAGGTCGGCTCGGCCGAGTCGTAGTCGATGCCCGCCTCCTGCAGCGCGGTGCGCACCGCGACCAGGTCGGTGGGCTCGGAGACGACCTCGAAGCTGTCCCCCAGGTCGTTGACCTCCTCGGCGCCCGCCTCGAGGACGGCCAGCAGCACGTCGTCCTCGGTCAGCGACCCCTTCGGCAGCACGACGACGCCCTTGCGCGTGAACAGGTAGGCGACGGAGCCGGGGTCGGCCATGGTCCCACCGTTGCGGGTCATCGCCGTGCGCACCTCGGTGGCCGCGCGGTTGCGGTTGTCCGACAGGCACTCGATCAGCATCGCGACGCCGTTGGGGCCGTAGCCCTCGTAGGTGATCGTCTCGTAGTTGGCGCCGCCGCCGTCCGCACCGGAGCCGCGCTTCACCGCCCGGTCGATGTTGTCGTTCGGCACCGAGCTCTTCTTCGCCTTCTGGATGGCGTCGTAGAGCGTGGGGTTGCCGTCCGGGTCACCGCCGCCGGTGCGGGCCGCGACCTCGATGTTCTTGATCAGCTTCGCGAACATCTTGCCGCGCCGGGCGTCGATGACGGCCTTCTTGTGCTTGGTCGTCGCCCATTTGGAGTGGCCACTCATCGGCTGCCCCGTCCCTCCTCGCTCGCGGCACGCAGGCGGCCCAGGGCCCCTGCCGGATATCCCGTCCATGCTACCGACCTGGTGTCCGGCGCCTCATCGCCAGAGGGTGCACCCGGCGTTACACGGGGTACCCCGAATTCACCGACCTCGGTGAAAGCCCAGGTCAGGCGTTAATGACGGTCGACCGGCCCGCGATAGCGAGGCAGGGACGACACGAGGGGGACACGATGGACCGCACGCTGATCGCGCGCCTGGGCTTCGCCGCGGCGGGTGCCGCCGCGCTCGCGACCGGGTCGTCCGCCCTCTCCGCCGTCCTCGGCACCGCCGACCACGCCGAGGCCGCCCCGCTGACCGTCACCGTGACCGGGCCCGCGCAGCCGCTGTACACCTGCGACCTGCAGAGCCCGCCGCAGTTCGGCGACCCCGCGAACCCGGACACGATCACCAACCGGGCCTGCGCCTACACCGACGACCTGGGTCGCACGCGCAGCTTCGACCCGTGGATCGACGGGCAGCTGCTGCACTCAGGCGGCCAGTAGCCCGTCTATCTGCCCCATCGCCAGGCGCATGCCCTCCGGCATGCCCATCTCGGAGAGCTTCTCCAGCGCCTCGAGCGAGGGGAACGTGCAGACCGTCGTCATCCGGGTCCCCGAGTCCGTCGCCTCCAGCGTGACCAGGGCGGACGTCGTCGGCATGGCGTCCGACGGGGTGCCGTCCGCCTCCGCGAAGCCGTCTTCGAAGGCGAGGCTGCGCGGGGCGTCGACGGCGGTGATGCGCCACCAGCCGTCGAACCGGGCCCCCTCCGGGCCGGTCATGAAGTACACGGCCCGACCGCCGGGCTCGACCTCCAGCAGCTCGAAGGTCGCCGGGTGGGTCGGCGGCCCCCACCAGCGCTCCAGCAGGCGCGGGTCCTCCCAGACCTGCCACACCCGCTCGACGGGCGCCGCGAACTCCGCGACGAACGTGAGGGTGAGGTTCTCGGTGTCGCGGACGACGTCGACGACGGTCATGTCTCCTCCAGCAGAGCGTCGATGGACTGCGCGCGATGGCGCCAGAGCTGCGCGTAGGACTCCAGGAGCCGGGTGGCGCGGCTCAGCACCACGGGCTCGCCGTGGACGTGCTGCTCCCGCCCGCGCTTCTCCTTGCGGACCAGCCCCGCCCGCTCCAGCACCGCGACGTGCTTCTGCACCGCCGCGAAGCTCATGGCGTACCGGCCGGCGAGCGTCGAGATCGACTGGCCCTCGTGCAGCACCTGCACCACGATGTCGCGGCGGGTGGAGTCCGCGAGGGCGTGGAACAGGCGGTCCCAGTCCTCGTCGGTCAGCCGATCTGCAACCACGCGGTTGTACGTTAACGTGCAACCGATCGGTTGTCTATGCCGAGCGCACGAGGTCCGCGAAGTAGGCGTGCACGCGCAGGTCCCCGGTGATCTCCGGGTGGAAGGAGGTGGCCAGGACGTTCCCCTGCCGGACGGCGACGACCCGGCCCGCGGCCTGGGCGGCGTCCCCCGGCACCGTGGCCAGGACCTCGACGTCCGCACCGGTCTTCTCCACCCACGGCGCGCGGATGAACACCGCCCGCACCGACCCGACGCCGGTCATGTCCAGGTCGGTCTCGAAGGAGTCCACCTGGCGGCCGAAGGCGTTGCGGCGCACCACGACGTCCAGGCCGCCGAGCTGCTCCTGGTCGGGGCGCCCGTCGAGCACCTCGCCCGCCAGCAGGATCATCCCGGCGCAGGACCCGTACGCGGGCAGGCCGTCGGCGATCCGGGCGCGCAGCGGCTCGAGCAGCTCGAAGATCCCGAGGAGCTTGCTGATCGTCGTCGACTCGCCGCCGGGGAGGACGATCCCGTCCACGGCCGCGAGCTCGGCGGGCCTGCGCACGGGCACCGCGCCGACCCCGGCCGCGCTCAGCGCGGCGAGGTGCTCGCGGACGTCACCCTGCAGGGCCAGCACACCGATCGTCGGAACCACGCCGACCAGGGTAGACAGTGACCCAGCGCACCCCGACCCCGACGAGCGGACGGCACGCGGCCGGGGTCAGAGACCCGCGGTGACCTCGCCCGCCGCCGCGGCCTCCTGGGCGGCGTGGCGGACGGCGTCCGCCACGGCCGGCGCGACCGACTGGTCGAAGACGCTGGGGACGATGAAGCTCGCGTTGGGCTCCGCGACGACGTCCGCGATCGCGGCCGAGGCGGCCAGCAGCATCCGGTCGGTGATGTCGTGGGCCTGCGCGTCGAGCAGGCCGCGGAACACCCCCGGGAAGGCCAGCACGTTGTTGATCTGGTTCGGGTAGTCCGAGCGGCCCGTGGCCACCACGGCCGCGTGCTGCATGGCGACGCTCGGGTCGATCTCCGGGTCCGGGTTGGCCAGGGCGAAGATGATCGCGTCGTCCGCCATGGTGGCGGCCTCGTCGGCCCCGAACAGGTTCGGCGCCGAGACGCCGATGAACACGTCCGCGCCGACGAGGGCGTCGGCCAGCGAGCCGGAGCGGTCGGTCGGGTTGGTCTGCGCCGCGATCGACGTGAGGTTCTCGTCCAGGCCCGGCCGCGAGGCGTGCACGATCCCGTCGATGTCCACGGCGAGCACCTCCCCCGGCTTCTCCGAGGCCAGCAGCCGGATGATCGCCGAGCCCGCCGCGCCGACGCCGCAGACCACGATCTTGGCGTCGGAGATCGACTTGTGCACGACCCGCAGCGCGTTGCGCAGCGCACCGAGCACGACGACGGCGGTGCCGTGCTGGTCGTCGTGGAAGACCGGGATGTCCAACAGCTCGCGCAGCCTGCGCTCGATCTCGAAGCAGCGCGGCGCGGCGATGTCCTCGAGGTTGATGCCGCCGTACGCGGGCGCGATGACCTGGACGGTGCGGATGATCTCCTCGGTGTCCTGGGTGTCGAGCGCGACCGGCCACGCGTCGACGTTCGCGAAGCGCTTGAACAGCGCCGCCTTGCCCTCCATCACCGGCATCGACGCGGCGGCGCCCAGGTTGCCCAGGCCCAGCACCGCGGACCCGTCGGTGACGACGGCGACGGTGTTGCGCTTGATCGTCAGCCGCCGGGCGTCCGACGGGTTCGCCGCGATCGCCTGGCAGACCCGCGCGACGCCCGGGGTGTAGGCCCGGGACAGGTCGTCCCGGTTGCGCAGCGCCACCTTCGACGAGACCTCGATCTTGCCGCCGAGGTGGATCAGGAACGTCCGGTCGGACACCTTCCGCACGGTCACGCCCGGCACGGCGCCGAGCGCCGCGGTGATCTCCTCGGCGTGCTCGGAGTTCAGGGCGTTGCAGGAGATGTCGACGACGATCGCGTCGGTGCGCGACTCCACCACGTCGAACGCGGTGACGACGCCGCCCACGTTGCCGACGGCGACCGCGAGATCCCCCGCGGCGCTGCTGGACGACGGGGCCTCGACGCGGACGGTGATGGCGTAACCGGGACCGGGGATGGGCACGGCCAGGGACCCTACTCGCGGGGCCGACGTGGCCACGCACACGCCGGGGTCGGTCTTGAGCAAGCCTTGAGGGGTTGTGCGCGACCGGACACCGGAGTCCAATCGGTGTGACCGGCGGCACACCGGCGTGCCGCGCGGATGCCCGCGGAGGTGCGGCCATGACCGTCAGACAAGACCGGAGAGCCTCGGGAGCCGACCCGGCCGGGGTGGTCGATCCCGCGCTGATCAGGAACGTCGTGCTCGTCGGTCCCTCGGGGGCGGGCAAGACGACGCTGGTCGAGGCCCTCCTCGCCCACACCGGCACCATCCCCCGCGCCGGCAGCGTGGTGGACGGGACGACGGTCTGTGACCACGATCCCGCCGCCGTCCGCAGGCACCGCTCGGTCGGCGTCGCCGTCGCGCCGCTGCGGCACGCGGGGCTCAAGATCAACCTGATCGACACCCCCGGCTACGGGGACTTCGTCGGCGAGCTGCGGGCGGGCCTGCGCGCCGCGGACGCCGCGCTGTTCGTCGTCCCCGCGACCGCCGGGGCCGACGGCGTGATCGACCCCGCCACCGCGGCGCTGTGGCGGGAGTGCGCCGCCGTCGGGATGCCGCGGGCGGTCGTGGTCGCGCGGTGCGACCAGGCCCGGGCGGACGTCGAGGCCACCCGGTTGGCGTGCCGGGAGGCGTTCGGCGCGGGCGTCGCCCCCCTGTACCTGCCGACCGACGACGGGCTGTACGGCCTGCTCACACAGGGTCCCGGAGCCGCGCCGGACGGCGCCGAGGAGGCCCGGGCGAGCCTGATCGAGGGGATCATCGAGCAGTCCGAGGACGAGTCGCTGATGGACCGCTACCTGGGCGGCGGGGACGGCGAGGACGGCGGGCAGATCGCCGTCGAGACGCTGGTCGCCGACCTGGAGACCGCCGTCGCCCGCGGGGCCTTCCACCCCGTCGTGCCGGTCTGCGCCGCGACGGGGACGGGGCTGGACGCGGTGCTGGAGCTGCTCGCCGGCGGGTTCCCGTCGCCGCTGGAGCACCCCCTGCCGCCGGTGAGCACCATCGACGGCGACCCCCACCCCGCGCTGACGGCGGATCCGCACGGGCCGCTGGCCGCGGAGGTCGTGCGCACCTCGGCGGACCCGTACGTCGGCCGGGTCTCGCTGGTCCGGGTGTTCTCCGGGACCCTGCGCGCGGACACCGCGATCCACGTGTCCGGGCACGTCCCGGCGCCGCGCAGCAGCCCCGAGGACACCGGTCACGACCTCGACGACCGGCTCTCCCACCTCTACACGCCGCTCGGCGCTACGCTCGTCGACACCGAGGTCTGCGTGGCCGGGGACATCTGCGCCCTGACGAAGGTCTCCGGGGCCGAGACGGGCGACACCGTGTCCGCCGCGGACCACCCCCTGCTGCTGCGGGCCTGGGAGCTGCCCGAGCCGCTGCTGCCGATCGCCGTCGTGCCGACGGAGCCGGGCGCGGAGGACCAGCTCGCGCGGACCCTCGCCACGCTGGTCACCGCCGACCCGGGGCTGCGCCTGGAACGCAGCCGGGAGACCCACCAGACCGTGCTGTGGACGACCGGGGAGGCGCACGCGGACGTGGTGCTCTCGCGGCTGCGGGAGGCGGGCGCGGACGTCCGCACCGAGGACGTCCGGGTGCCGATGCGGGTCACGCTCGGGTCCGCGGCGCGGGTGACCGGGCGGCACGTCAAGCAGTCCGGCGGGCACGGGCAGTACGCGGTGTGCCACGTCGAGTTCGAGCCGCTCCCCCGCGGGTCCGGGTTCGAGTTCCGCTCCGCGGTGGTCGGCGGGTCGGTGCCGACGCAGTACGTGCCGAGCGTCGAGAAGGGCATCCGCGCGCAGCTCGCCCACGGGCCTGCGGTCGACGGCGTCGCACACCCGGTCGTCGACGTCCGGGCGACGCTGGTGGACGGCAAGGCCCACAGCGTCGACTCCTCGGACGCCGCCTTCCAGACGGCCGGGGCGCTCGCCCTGCGCGCGGCGGCCCAGGAGTGCGGGCTGGTGCTGTTGGAGCAGGTCGACGAGGTCGGCGTGACGATCCTCGACGCGCACCTGGGTGCCGTCCTGGGCGACCTGTCCGGCAGGCGGGGACGCGTGCTGGGCACCGAGCCGACGGAGGTGCCGGGCCGCACCGTGGTCCGCGCCGAGGTGCCGGCGGCCGAGCTGCTCCGCTACGCCGTGGACCTGCGCGCCCTCACGAGCGGCACCGCGACGTTCACGCGACGCTTCGCGAGGTACGACACCCCCTGACGGCGAACGGCGCGTTCGCTCACCAGGTGTGAGCGAGCGCGCCGTTCGCTCGTTCCTGGTCAGCGGGTGAGGATCCAGGCCAGGAGGTAGGCGCGGGAGTTGCCGTCGTCGATCGCGTCGTTCGGGAGGGTGCGGGCGATGCGCAGGGCCTCGTCGCGGTCCGCCATCGCCTTGTACATCAGCACGTAGTCGCCCAGCGGGACGTCGTAGCCGTTCGGGGCGGCCTCGGCGACGTTGCGGCGGATCCGGTCGACGTCCCCGCCCAGGTAGCCCGCGACGGGCGACATCGGGATCAGCTGGATCCCCAGGATCGCGCTGGGTTCGGCGCTGAACCAGGTGGCGTAGTCCCGTTTGCCGCCCCAGTTGATGGACACGATCTCGTGCCCGAACCCCGACGGCAGGTCGGGTTGCGTCCAGTACCGCACCGCGGACGAGGCCTCGCGGGACAGCATCGCGACGGCCTGCGTGCGCTGCTCGGGCCGTCCGCGCAGCTCCGCCCACAGGGCCAGCCCGTTGTAGGCGGTGACGGACTCGGAGCTGGACTCCTGGTTGTTGCCGTCGCCGAACGGGCTGAACCCGGACGCCCACGAGTGGCCCTCGTACGGGTCGAACGCCCGGGCCCGGGGGAACTCCCCCGTGGCGCGGGCGTTGCCGATGTCCGCCGCCAGCAGGTCGATCACCGGCGCGATCTTCTCGACGAGCGCGGGGTCGTCCCGGCCCAGGATCCCGGCGGCGTAGAGGAAGTAGCCGTAGTGGAACTGGTGGTCGTTGAACTCCTCGGAGCCGAACGAGTTCTCGAGCCCCACCATGCCGCGCAGCGTCGGGTCGTACACGAAGCAGTGCGTGGTCCGCTCGGTGCATCCCATGGGGTCGGCCCACTGTTCCAGTACCGGGACGAGCTGGTCGCGGATCCGCTGCGCGGTCGGCGCCATGTCCAGGCCCTCGGCGAGGGTCAGCAGGTTCGTGGCCCTGGCCAGCTGTTTCCCACCGAAGTAGGTGTCCGCGGCCGTCAGCTGCAACGTTGCCGTGTCCGCCGTGACGGCCCGCTCGAGCTCGGTCCGCTCGGCCGCGTCGAGCCTGCCGAGGTCGAGGGCGCCGGACGGGGTCAGCGCAGGCGTGCGCAGCTGCAGCGTCGTCGTGCGGCACAGGTCCATGCGGCCGTAGAGCGTGGCGAACGACCCCACGCTCGGGCACCCCGCCGCACCCTGGCCGGGCATCGCGCCGACGATCGTGTCGCCGCCGGAGGTCCGGTAGGTCAGCGTGGTCGCGACGGTGTCCCCGTCGACCTGCTCGACGACCGAGCCGCCGGTCACCGCGACCCGCGCGGCGGCGGCGAACTCCGCCGGGTCCCCGTCCGCCGGGACGGCGTAGAAGGTGGCGGCCCCGCCCGCGGGCAGGTCGAGGGCGGACCCGCGCAACGACCCGTCGGTCGCCACCCCGTAGGTGCCGCCGCGGATGTCGACCGTGCCGTCCGCGCGCAGCGGCTGCGGCCCGACCGTGAGAGACTGGGCGCGGGTCGCGGTGTAGTGCACGAACGGCGAGCCGCGGGTGAGGACGACCCGCCCCACCTCGGCACCGCGGTCGAGGTAGGCGACGGTCACCGTCAGGTCGTCGTAGGCCGCGACCTGCAGGTCCGTGGCGTCGATCGGGACGTCCAGGGCGGGGGTGTGCGAGCCGAACACCGTCTTGTCCTCGGCCCGGACCTGCGGGACCCCGATCGTGAGCCCGCCGGGCTTCAGCCCGACCGAGAGCGGCAGCGGGAAGACCGGCTGCGGCTCGGGCGGGAACACCAGCCCGGAGAACCAGCGGTTGGTCGGCGGGACCAGGCCCGCGGCCAGTCGCATCGCCGGGGCGGTGCCGATGCTGCGCTGCGGCAGCGCGGCGACCGCGGCGGCGAGCTCGGGGTCGCTGCCGCCCTCGGCCACCGGGGTCCCCTCGATCTGCACGGTGCAGCCCGTGAGCAGGAGGGTGAGCAGCAGCAGGCCCACCCGCCTCACGGGGTGAACCCGGTCAGGTCGGTGAACCACTGCGTGACGTCGGTGACCACGCCGTCGTTGCGCAGGTGCAGCGTGGCCTGCACGGGCGACCCGACGGCGAACAGGCCGTCCGCGGTCGCGTCCCCCAGCTCGGGGCTGAAGGCCTGCACCACGGTCCGGGCCTCGCCGTTCTCGGTCCGGACCTGGATCCGCCCGGCCTGGGCGCGGACCGTCTCGTTGTTCGGCAGCAGGACGTCGATGGTGGCGTTCGGCGGCAGCCGCGCGTAGTCCGGGGCGGTCAGCACGAACTCGGCATCGACGTAGAGCGAGCCCGCCCCCTGCACCGTCGCGAGCTCGGAGTTCGCGGTCACGAAGGACCCCACCGCGAAGGAGATGCCTTCGACGCGGCCCTGGTCCGTCGCCGTCAGGACCATCGTGGAGCCGTCCTTGATCTGGTACGGCACCTTGGCCGGGTCGACCAGGCCCTGGGCGAGGTCGCGGGCGAGGGTGGCGCTCTGCAGCTCGAACAGGGGCTGTCCGACCTGCACCTCGTCACCGACCTGCACCAGCTGGGCACTGAGCGTGCCGGAGTAGTCCGTCCCGACCGGGTAGCTCTCCGCGGCCAGCGACGCCGAGGCGCTCTCGACCTCGCCCTTGCGGGCGTTGACCAGCATGGTCAGGTAGGCGGCGACCAGCAGCACCACGATGATGCCGATCAGCAGCCGCACGCGGCGCACGAGCGTCATCGGGACCTCCGGTCGCCCCGGCGGACGGGGACGTCACCGCTGAACGACAGGACCTCCGCGGCCAGGTCGGCGCCGCTCGCGCTGCGGCGGCGCGGGGACGGGACGACCGGGACGGGGGCCGTCCGGGGTTCCGGCACCTCCGCGGCCTGCGGGCGGCCTGCGGGTGGCCGGGCACGCCCGGGCCCGCCCCCGATCGGCAGGCCGGGCAGCGGCCCGCTGATCGACGGCGGCCCGGACTGGCTGGGCAGCACCGGCGCGGGCGGGCGCGGGGCTGCGGGCGGGGGTGTGGGCCGGGGTGCCGGTCCGCGGACGGCCACGGCGCGATGGCGCCGCGGCACGGCCGCGACGGCCTGGGTGGCGGCGATCGCGGGACGCGGGGGCGAGACGGGCGCGACCGGCCTGATCGCCGCCGTGCGACGCTCCTCGCGCGGCTCGGGCAGCACCGGGGTGACCACCTTCTCGTCGTGCTCCCCGACCGGCTCTCGCCCGGCGCGGCGCAGTGCGCGCAGCTCGCGGGAGGCGCGGGCGATCTCGCGGGACTCCTTGAGCGCCGTGACCACGAACGCCCCCAGCACGAGGGTGTTGAGGATGTTCCAGAACACGGCCAGGGAGAACGCCCGGTCGAGCTGGGCCTGCCAGACCCCCACCACGGACGTCGCGAGCAGGAAGACGAACGCCAGGACCTGCGGCACGATGAACGTGAACGGCGAGTTCCGCACGCCCTTCTGCCCGGTCACGCTCCAGGCCTGGTCGCGGCGCAGCAGCGCGTTCGCGAAGGCCTTGACGTAGATCGGGAACGAGGCCGTGGCCAGCAGCAGCGTCTCCCACCGGAACGAGCCGATGGTGAACAGCGCGACCACGATCTGCATGAAGTAGAAGCCGGCGTAGTAGAAGAACCACGTCAGACCGGGGACGTCCTGGCTGATGGGGGCGATCCCGAAGTAGATCTGCAGCGGCGGGACGAGCAGCAGCAGCCCCGGCGCGATGCCGACCAGGTAGAAGGTCGCCGTGCCGAAGTACTGCAGGCGCTGGTCCAGCGTGAGCGCCCGGCCGCGGCCCATCGGGTTGGCCCGGAACAGGATCTCGAAGCCGCCGGTGGCCCACCGCAGCTGCTGCTTGGTGTAGGTCTCGATCGTCTCCGGGGTGTGCCCGACGGCGAGCTCGGTGCCGATGAAGATCGACCGCCAGCCGCGCTCGTGGAGCTTCATCGACGTCCAGACGTCCTCGGACTTCGACTCCTGCCAGATGCCGCCGATCTCCATGACCGCGGTCCGCCGGAACACCACGTTCGTGCCGACGCAGAAGGCCGCGTTGAAGCGGTTCTTCCCGGGCTGGGTGAACTTGTAGAAGACCGTCTGCATGTAGCCGGCGCCGCGCGAGATGAGCCCGCGCAGGTTGCCGTAGGTCTGCGGGGTCTGGACGAACGCGACCGTGGGGTCCGCGAAGAACGGGACGGTCTCGTAGAGGAAGTCCGGGCGCGCGACGAAGTCCGCGTCGAGGATCACGAACAGGTCGCCCGTGGTGATCGACAGGGCGTGGTTGACGTTGCCCGCCTTGGCGTGGGCGTTGCCCTCCCGGGCCACGTACTCGGCCCCGAGCTCGCGCGCGAGGTCCCGGACGGCGGCCGACTTGCCGTCGTCGAGCACGTAGGTCGTGTGCGCGCCGTCCATCGCGACGGCCGCCTCGACGGTCTTGCGGATGTCCGCGAGCGCCTCGCCGTAGGTGGTGATGAAGACGTCCACCGTGATCGGGAAGTCGTTGAGCTGCATCTCGGCGTGCCGCATGCCGATGCCGATGGCCATGGTCTGCTCGACCTGGTTGCCGTAGAGCGCGCGCTGCGCCTCGTTGAACGTGTAGTCGCGCGGGTCGTGGCCGCTGGACAGGATGGTCCACAGCGAGATCAGCGCCTGCACCACGATGAACGACTCGGCGACCAGGACCAGCAGGTAGGCGGGCCAGTCGCCGCGATGGCCGAAGTCGAACAGGAACACGGTGTAGAGCAGCACCCCGATCGCCGCGATGGCGACGATCGCCATCAGCGAGGGCGAGTCCGCGACCTTCTGGCTGCGGGTCCGGGCGGGCGTCTCCGGTACGGACGACGGTGCGCGCGACGGTGCGGGGGGCGGGTCGGTATGTCGAACGGGCACGACGGGGCAGCTCCGGGGCTCTCGGGGTGGAGGCTCGGCGCCCGGGACGTCGGCGACCGCGGGCGAGTGCCACCGGAAGCGGGGAGCGTCGGCAGCGTCGTCGATCGTGTCGGCGATCCGTTCACCCGTCAAGGTGGACGGCATCACGGTGGGTATCGGTAACGAGCCGTCGCTCTCGGCCGATCGCGTGAGGCGGCGGTCTCCCCCGAATGCCGACCGCCGCGCCCCGGCCCTCGGGGGAGGCGGGCCGGAACGCGGCGGAACGTGGCGACCCGCGGGCGGTGCGGGTGCGGCCGTTGCGGGGAGCGGACGGCTGCGGCGAATGCTCTCGGTGACGAACCGGCGGGTCAACGGGAGGAGGATCACCGATCGACTCGGTAACGAAAGGTGCAGGCGCAACGATCCTCGACGAGTAACGCCGTTCCTGAGAGTCCGGTGCCCCCGAGCGGGCCCTACTGCTACTCCGTTCGGCCCTGCGCGTGGTAGGCGATCATCCGTGCCGTCACCCCGAACACCAGATCGTGCGCCGGCTTCTGGGCGTACCAGTAGATGCGCCCCGCGAGACCCCGGGGACGGAACGTGACGGTCTGGGTGTAGCGGCTCGTGCCCGGCCCGGTGGGTTCGGCGGTCATGCGCAGCCGTGCGGTGCCCGGCATGCGGGTCTCCGCCCGCAGCAGGAGCGAGCGTCCCGGCTCGACCTCCTCGACCCGCCACCAGTCGAGCGCCGCGCCCGGCTCCAGTCGCCGAGGCCTGCCGCGGCGCAGCCCGACGCCGCCGATCAGACCATCGAGCCGCTGTCGCACGGCCCACACCCCGGGGAGCGTGTGCCAGCCCTCGTCGCCACCGATCCCGGCGACGACCGCCCAGAGGTCCTCGACCGGGGCGTCCACCTCGACCACGTGCCTGCCGGT
Source organism: Pseudonocardia sp. WMMC193 (assembly GCF_021728735.1). Lineage (NCBI taxonomy): Bacteria > Bacillati > Actinomycetota > Actinomycetes > Pseudonocardiales > Pseudonocardiaceae > Pseudonocardia > Pseudonocardia sp. WMMC193. The sequence goes on from NZ_JAKKDO010000003.1 coordinate 1,948,255, forward strand.
GATCTCGGGCGGCCCGGAGCCGGGCAGGTCGCTCGGCGTCCCGGGATCGGCCAGGGCCCGCCGGACCGCCTCGGGGTAGGGGGTCCGGCCGCCGGGCGGCTCCCCGACCAGCCCGGCCAGGTCGTCCTCGCGGCAGACCAGCTCGTGGGCCATCGACTCCAGCAGCGGCGCGGCGAGCTCGCGGTCGACCGGGGTCAGCAGCCCGACGGCGCGGGCGCCGAGCCGGGGCGCCGCGACCGGCACCGGCACGGTCACCGCCCGGGCCAGACCGGCCTCGCGCGCGTACCCCCGGAGCAGCTCGACGTAGGTGGGGACGTCCGGACCGCCGACGTCGAACGTGCGGTTCGTCCCGGCCGGGAGCCGCAGCGCGGCGGTCAGCCAGTACAGGACGTCGTCGATCGCGATGGGCTGCACGCGGTTCCAGGCCTGGTCCGGCAGCGGGAGCGCGAGCGGGCCCCCGAAGACGGTCTCCGCGACGTGCCGGATCATCTCGAAGCTCGCCGACCCGCGCCCCACGACGATCCCGGCCTGCAGCACGACGGCGGGCACCGGGCCCGCCAGCAGCACCTCCCCCACCTCGCCGCGCGAGCGCAGGTGCGCCGAGTTGCCGCCGTCGACCGGCTGGAGTCCGCCCAGGTAGACGATCCGCCGCACGCCCGCGCGGGCGGCGGCGTCCGCGACGGCCTCCGCGATCCCCCGGTCCCGCTCCGCGAACCCGGGGCCGTCCATCGAGTGGACGAGGTGGTAGAGGACGTCGACGTCGGCGCAGGCCTCCGCGACCGTCTCCAGGACGTCCCCGCGGATCACCTCCACCCGGTCGGCGAACCCCGTCCGGGCCAGCTTCTCCGGGGACCGGACCAGACACCGGACGGTCGCGCCCGCCCCGAGGAGCCGCGGCACCAGCCGCGCGCCGACATAGCCGGTCGCACCGATCACGAGAGCACGCACACCCCGATCGTCGCGCGAACCGCTCGTCCCCGCGCGGCGAGCCCTCGGCGCCACGATCGGGGGACGCCGGGCCCGTCGGCGCGGCCCGGTACACCCCCGCGGGGTATCTCTGGGCGATGCTCTCCACGCGCCTGCTCCTGCTCCCCGTCGCCGCCGCCGCCGTCCTTCTCGCAGGCTGCGGCTCCTCCCCCGCCGCCCCGTCCTCCCCGTCCTCGTCCGCGTCCTCGTCGTCCTCCTCCGCGGTCGACGTGACCGGCACGTTCGGGACGCAGGGCGTCGCCCTGACCTACGACCCCGAGCTGGTCCCCGAGGGGGCGACCGCCCGGGTGACCGGCGAGACGACCGACGCCACCAGCACCATCACACTCGCCGTGACCGGCCTGCTGCCGAACCGGACCTACGGCGCGCACGCCCACCAGAAGGCCTGCGGCCCGGCCGCGGCGGACTCCGGGCCGCACTTCCAGCACGCGGCCGACCCGGTGACCCCCAGCGTCGACCCGGCGTTCGCCAACCCGGCCAACGAGGTGTGGCTGGACTTCACGACCGACGCCTCGGGCGCGGGCTCGGTCACCGCCACCCAGGCGGAGTGGGCCTTCACGCCCGACCGCGCGGCGCAGTCCGTCGTGGTGCACGAGAAGGCGACGGCCACCGAGGCCGGCAAGGCGGGCACCGCGGGCGACCGTGTGGGCTGCGTGACGGTGGACTTCGCGCCCTGAGGGAACCACGCCCTAAGGGATCCCGACCGCCCGCAGACCGGCCGCGACGCCCGCCGCCAACACCACGACCAGCACGAACGGGGCCTTCAGCAGCGCCGCCGCCGCGCCCGCCACCACGCCGGCGGGGCGGGCCCAGCCCGCGAAGCCGCCGTCCTCGGTGAGCGCCGCGGTGGCGACGAGGGCGATCAGCAGGGCCGTCGCGCCCAGGTCGAGGAGCCGGGTCGCCCGCTCCGGGAGCCGCAGCCGGTCCCGCAACAGGATCCCGGCCAGCCGGATCCCGTACGTGCCCACGGCGAGCGCCAGCAGCGCGGGCCAGCTCACGACCGCACCTCCTGCGCCGGGCGCAGGGCCACCAGCAGCCCCGCCAGCCCCACGAGCACGGGCACCCCGGCGGGCAGGAAGGGCGTCGCGGCCAGCGCGAGCACGGCCGCGGCGATCCCGACCCGCCGCGCGTCCGCCTGCCTCAGCGACGGGAGCAGCAGCGCGAGCAGCGCCGCCGGGAAGGCCGCGTCCACCCCGAAGACCGCGGGATCGGGGATCCGCCCGCCCGCCAGCAGCCCGACCACCGAGCCGAGGTTCCACGCGACGAACAGGCTCGCCCCGCAGAGCCAGTACACGCGGGTACCGCGCGGCCCGGTGCCGCGCGAGCGGGTCAGCGCCACGTTCTCGTCGATCAGCAGGTGCGCCCCGACCAGCCGCGCGGGCCACGACCGGCCGACGACCTCGCCGATCGCGAACCCGAACGGCAGGTGCCGCAGGTTGATCAGCAGTCCGGCGGCGACCGCGGCCGCCGGCGCACCGCCCGCGACCACCACCGCGACCGCCAGGAACTGGGACCCGCCCGCGAACACCAGCAGCGACATCCCGACCACCAGGGGCCACGGGACGCCCGCCGACGCTGCGAGTGCCCCGTACGACATGCCGACGATCCCCACCGCCGCCGCCAACGCGGCGACGTCCCGGAGGTCGACTGTTCGCTCTGCCGAACGCATGTCCGCTAGAGTGACCGGCATGGCAGGCGTTCGTCAAACCGGTTTGAGTGTTCGATGAGCCGAACACCGCTCGACGGCATCGCCCTGGCCGTCCGCCGCGAACGGACCCGGCAGGAGCTCTCGCTCGGCGAGCTGGCGCGGCGGGCGGGGTTGTCCAAGTCCACCGTCTCGCAGCTGGAGGCGGGGGCGGGCAACCCGAGCGTCGAGACGCTGTGGGCGATCGCCGTCGTGCTCGACGTCCCGTTCTCCCGGCTCGTCGATCCCCCCGACCGCGGGACGACCGTCGTCCGGGCCGGGCAGGGCGTGGTGATCCCGTCCGACCACTCGCCGTTCACCGGCACCCTGCTGGCCGCCTGCCCACCCGGCGCCCGGCGCGACCTGCACGTGATCACCGCGGAGCCCGGCGAGGCCCGGGCCGCCCACGCCCACATCCCGGGCACCACCGAACACCTGGTCGTGACGGCGGGGCGCTGGGTCGCGGGGCCGCAGGGCGAGGAGGTGGAGCTCGGCCCGGGCGACTACGCCCGCTTCCCCGGCGATCTCCCCCACTCCTACCAGGCCCTCGCCCCGGGCACGGCCGCCGTACTGATCATGGAGTACGTCTGAGCCGAGCCGCGCTCAGCGGTCGCTCACGGGGTCCAGGGGGTACTGCCTGACCCAGTCGACCTGCATCTCCGAGGCCTTGACCCGGCCCTTACCCTCCGGGAACCAGTCGAGCTGCACGGTGAGGTGCATCGGGCCGGGCGGGAGGGCGCTCGTGTCGTCGGTGGTCCACCACTGCTTCCCGTCGACGAACGCGGTGATGTGGTCGGGCGTCCATTCGACGGCCCAGTCGTGCCACTGGGTCGCGTCGATCCGGACGTCGCCGTGGAGCTGGCTGTTGTCCGCGCCGTAGTGCAGGAACATGTCCGTGTCCTGGCGGGACGGGTCGGAGTCCTCCATGAAGTCGACCTCGCCGCCCTTCGGCCAGTTCTCGGCATCCGGCCAGAGCAGCAGGACGGCGTGGTAGCTCGGGTCCGCGGCGGGCGAGCGCACCCGCGCCTCCCAGCGGCCGTACCGCTGCCCCGGCGCCCACGCCATGCCGCCCGTGGTGCCGTCGGCGCCGCCGTTCACGGTGAGCACCCCGTCCTGCACCGCGAACGCGCCCGGTGAGCGGCGGCCCGCGCCGTTGTGGCCGGGGCCGTCGTAGGGCTCCCACTGGCCGCTCAGCGCGGTGCCGTCGAACTCGTCGTCCCGGTTCGGCCTGCCCCATCCGAACGCGGTCGCCGCGCTGGTGTCCGCGGGCGCACACCCGGCCGCCGCCCCGTCGACCGCCCCGTCGCCGGCGGGCGGGGTCTGGGCGGCCGGGGTCTGGGCGGCCGGGGTCTGGGCGGCCGGGGTCTGGGCGGCCGGGGTCTGGGCGGCCGGGGTCTGGACGGGCGGGGTCTGGACGGGCGGAGTCTGGACGGGCGGGGCCTCGGCGGCTGGGGCCTGAGTGGGCGGGGCCTCAGCGGGCGGGGTCTGGGCGGGCGGGGCCTGAGTGGCCGGGGCCAGGGCGGGCGGGGCCTGGGCCGTCGCCCCCGGACCCGCGACCGCGCCCGGAGCGACGGCGACGGGCACGCATCCGGCCGGTGCGCCGGGGTCCGCGACCGCCGATCCGGTGATCATCGCCGTGGCGACGATCGAGCAGACGACACCGCCGAGCACGCCCGAACGCACGAACCTCATCCGTCGCCTCCACCACTCGAACCCCAACTGTCACAGCGGACAGTAGGAGCCCCAGCGTGATCGCGATCGGAGCAGCCACCCGTTCGAGTGGGCGTGGAGTGCGCCGCGGTGTCCGGAACGTGCCACTTCGATCACGTAGCGCAACCGAGTGGCGCCGAGACCGACGCCCAGGTCGCACCCCGCGCCAGGCGGGCGGACGACGTCTCGACCACCCGACGTCGTCACGCACCGCGGTACCACCCGAAGGCGTTACCAGCCGCGCTGGGCGTACCGCTGCGCGTCGGGCAGGTCCGGGATGTTGATGCCGACCATCGCCTCGCCGAGCCCGCGCGAGACCTTGGCGATCACGTCCGCGTCGTCGAACATCGTGGTGGCCTTGACGATCGCCGCGGCGCGCTGCGCCGGGTCGCCGGACTTGAAGATGCCCGAGCCCACGAACACGCCCTCGGCGCCGAGCTGCATCATCATCGCCGCGTCCGCCGGGGTGGCGATGCCGCCCGCGGTGAACAGCGTGACCGGCAGCTTCCCGGCCGCGGCGACCTCGGCGACGAGCTGCACCGGCGCCCGCAGCTCCTTGGCCGCGATGAACAGCTCCGCCTCGTCCAGGGTGCCGAGCCGCTTGATCTCCGATCGCATCGCGCGCATGTGCCGGGTCGCCTCGACGACGTTCCCGGTGCCGGCCTCGCCCTTCGAGCGGATCATCGCCGCGCCCTCGGAGATCCGCCGCAGCGCCTCCCCCAGGTTGGTCGCGCCGCAGACGAAGGGCACGGTGAAGGCCCACTTGTCGATGTGGTGCGCCTCGTCGGCCGGGGTGAGGACCTCGGACTCGTCGACGTAGTCCACGCCGAGGGACTGCAGGACCTGCGCCTCGACGAAGTGCCCGATCCGGGCCTTGGCCATGACCGGGATCGAGACGGCCTCGATGATCCCCTGGATCATGTCCGGGTCGCTCATCCGCGCCACGCCACCCTGCGCCCGGATGTCCGCGGGGACGCGCTCGAGGGCCATGACGGCGACGGCGCCCGCGTCCTCGGCGATCTTCGCCTGCTCGGGCGTGACCACGTCCATGATCACACCGCCCTTGAGCATCTCCGCCATGCCACGCTTGACGCGGGCGGTGCCCAACTCCTGACCGGCGGGGACCTGCTCGGACGACGACGCGGACATTGCTGTGGCGCTCCTTCTCGACGGTTACTCCCGGGAGACCGGGCCGTCCGTAGATGCTACGCGTCCACTATGCGGTGCCGACTCGGCGATCTCGAAGTACTCCGGCAGCGGCGCCGTGCCGTAGAGCCGCAGCCATCGGACGAGCCGTCTCGACCGCAGGCCACGGGTGTCCCGGACGGCGTCGTTGTGGACCCGGCGGGCCAGCACGACGAGCTGTTCGGCGTCCACCAGCTCGGCCAGCACGGCGGTGGGCAGCAGGTCCCGGTCCACCGCCCCCAGGGCGCGCGAGAGCGCGTTCTCGACCAGCTCCCGGGCCTCGACGCCCTGGTCCCACTCGCGCGGCAGGTCGCGGACCAGGCCCGCGCCCGCGGCGCGGGCGGCGTGCCCGAGCGCGGCGACCGGGCTGCCCTCCGGGGCCCGCGCCGCGCCCAACCCCTCCGCGACGGCGACCGCGACGGACGCCCGCCGCGCCAGCGCGGACTCCAGGCCGACCCGGGCGGCGTCCGTGCGCTGGTGCAGCCGGTCCAGCCGCCTCGACCGCGCGACGCACAGCACGGTGACCCAGACGAGCACCAGCACGGCGACGCCGAGGACGACCCACGTCGTGGCCCCGTTCACGAGGCGGGCACCTGACGCGGATCGGCGGCGATCGCCGCCTGGTAGACCTGCAGCACCTGGCCCGCCACGACCGGCCAGTCGAACCGGGCGGCCCGCGCCCGCCCCGCGGCGGACATCGCCGCTCTCCGGGCGGGGTCGGCGAGCACCGCGCCCAGGGCCGCCCGCAGCCCGGCGACGGACCCCGTCGGCACCAGCACACCGGCGCCGTCGAGCACCCGGCGGAAGGACTCCAGATCGCTCGCGACGACCGGGGCGCCCGCCGCCATCGCCTCGGTGAGCACCATGCCGAAGCTCTCGCCGCCCAGGTTGGGGGCGCAGAAGACGTCCACGGAGCGCAGCATGGCGGCCTTCGTGTCGTCGTCGACCGCGCCGAGGTACTGCACGCCCGCGGGCAGCTCGGCCGCGTCCCCGCGCCCGACCACCACCAGGCGGGCGCCGAGCCCGTCGAGCGCCTCCACGAGCACCGAGAAGCCCTTGCGCGGTTCGGAGAAGCGCCCGACGAACCCGACCGTCGGACCCTCCAGCGGGAGCCGCGGCCCGTGGGCGAACCGCGCCACGTCCACGCCGTTCGGGATCTCCGTCGCGTCCCCGCCGAGGTGCTCGACCTGCACCCGCCGCGCGGTGGCCGACACCGCGATCCGCGCCGTGACCTTCTCCATCAGCGGCCGCAGCACCCCGCCGAACGCGTGCAGGGTGCGCGACCGCTCCGTGGACGTGTGGAAGGTCGCCACGATCGGCCCCTCCGCCGCCAGCAGCGCGAGCACCGAGACGGAGAACGTGGTGGGTTCGTGCAGGTGCAGGACGTCGAACTCGTGGTCGGCGAGCCATCGGCGGGCCCGCGCGTAGGTGACCGGCCCGAACGTCACGCGCGCCACGGACCCGTTGTAGGGCACCCCGAGCGCCTTGCCGGCCGGGGTCACGAAGTCCGGCAGGTCGGCGCCCTCCTCGGCGGGGGCGAGCACCGAGACGTCGTGCCCCAGCGCGCGCAGCGCCCGCGCCAGGTCGACGACGTGGCTCTGGACCCCGCCCGGGACGTCGAGCGAGTAGGGACAGACGATCCCGATCCTCACCGCGTCAGCTCCTGCAGCATGTGCCAGTCGGCCGGGTGCGCGGCGATGAGCTCCTCGAACGCCGACGCCAGCTCCTGGGTCGCCTTGCGCACGGCGGCCCGGTCCGGCACCGGGATCTCCGGCAGGACCGTGACCCCCCACCGCCCGCGCGGCAGGAAGTAGGGGCCCACCGGGTACAGGGCGGCACCGGTCAGCGCGGCCAGGGACGCGGGGCCGGAGGGGAACCGGACCGACTCGCCGAAGAAGCCGACCTCCACCCCGCCGCCGGTCAGGTCCCGGTCGCTGACCAGGCACACCAGTCCCCCGGCCCGCAGCCGCCGGGTGAGCGCGAGGTGGGCCGCCCGCCCGTCGTCCTGCGCCACGATCTCGAACCCCAGCGACTCGCGGTAGGAGACGAACCGCCGGAACACCGACTCCGGCTCCAGCCGCTCGACGACGGTGGTCATCTCCGCGGGCAGCCCGTGCCTGCGCATCTCCTCGAGGATGTAGACCCCGGCGACGTCCCAGTTCCCCGCGTGCGGCAGCGCGTAGACCACGCCGCGCCCCGCCTGCATGGCCGCGATCCCGGGCCCGATGCCCGTCGCGGCGCCGTGCATCCCGGCGTGGATCGTCCCGGGCTGCAGGGCGGGCAGCCGGAACGCCTCGTTCCAGTACCGCGCGTAGCTGCGCATGGCCGCCCGGACCAGCCGGTCGAGCTCGGCGCCCGCGAGGCCGGGGACGACGCGGGCGAGGTTCGCCCGCAGCCGTGCGACGCCGGCGCCCCCGCGGCGGGCCGCCAGATCGCCGCCCGCCTCGAACCCGAGCCCCGCCACCGGGCGCGGCACGTGCCGGAGCACGCGCCACGCGGCGCCGAAGCCGAGCTCGGCCGGGTTCACCGGGCTTGCTCCCGGGCGCTGCGGTGCACCAGGACGAGGCGCTGCAGCACCGTGTACACCGAGGCCGCCGCGAGCCCCCACAGGGCCACGTGCAGCGCGTACGGCACCCCGACGCCGTGCAGGAACGTGCCGAGCAGGACGACGATCAGGCGCTCGGCGCGCTCGACCAGCCCGCCGTCCGCGTCGAGCCCCATGCCCTCCGCGCGGGCCTTCACGTACGAGATCAGCTGACTGCTGACCAGGCAGATCATCGCGGCGATGCCGAGCACCCGCTCCTCGCCGACACCCAGGCACCACCAGGTCAGGCCGGCGAGCAGCGCGCCGTCGGCGATCCGGTCGCAGGTCGAGTCGAGCACCGCGCCGAACGCCGTCCCCTTGCCGCCCGCGCGGGCCATGGCGCCGTCGACGAGGTCCAGCAGCACGAAGAACGTGATCACCCACGGGCCGATCGCGAGCTCGCCCCGCGGGAAGAACCAGAGCGCGGCGGCCGACGCGCCGACCGTCCCGACCACCGTGACGGTGTTCGGGGTCAACCCCCGCTCGACCAGCGCGCGGCCGATCGGGTCGGTCACCCGGTTGACGTACTCGCGGGCGTGAAGGTTGAGCATCGGGTCGCGCCGACTCCTCGCATGGTTCCGCCGTGCACCGGTCCGGACGTCCCGGGTCGTTCAGACTAGTCGGGGCTCCAGGTGGGCTCCCACGCGCCCGCCAACAGCTCGCGGGTCTCGGAGAGCAGCTGCGGGATGACCTTCGTCTGCCCGACGACCGCGATGAAGTTGGCGTCCCCACCCCACCGCGGCACGACGTGCTGGTGCAGGTGGTCGGCCAGCGACCCGCCCGCGACCGTGCCCAGGTTGAGCCCGGTGTTGAAGGCGTGCGGCGCCGACACCTTCTTCATCGCCCGGATCGCGCGCTGGGTGAACAGCATCAGCTCCGCCGACTCCGCCGCGGTGAGGTCCTCGAGCTCCGCGACGTGCCGGTACGGCAGGACCATCAGATGCCCGGGGTTGTACGGGTGCAGGTTGAGCAGGGCGAACACGGTCTCGCCACGCGCCACGATCAGCCCGTCGGCGTCCGGCAGGGACGGGATCCGGCAGAACGGGCAGCCGCCCTCGCCCGCCTCCTTGATGTAGGCGAGCCGGTGCGGCGTCCACAGCCTGCGGAACCCGTCCGGCGTGCCGACACCGTCCATCGGTTCCAGATCGGGCACGTCCGCGAGCCTAGACGGTGAAGGTCTCGGCGGTCGGGTTCACGTTGCTGCGGCTCGCGATCCACGCGACGACGGCCTCCACGGCCTGCGCCACCGGGATGCCGTTGACCTGCGACCCGTCCCGGAAGCGGAAGCTGACCGCACCCGCCTCCACGTCCCGCGCGCCCGCCAGCAGCAGGAACGGCACCTTCGCGAGGGTGTGGGTGCGGATCTTCTTCTGCATCCGGTCGTCCCCCGCGTCGAGCTCCACGCGCACGCCGCGCTCGCGCAGCAGGCCGACGACCTCCTCCACGGCGGGCACCTGCTCGTCGGTGACCGGGATGGCGACGACCTGGGTCGGCGCCAGCCAGGCCGGGAACGCACCCGCGTAGTGCTCCAGGAGCACGCCGAAGAACCGCTCGATGGAGCCGAACAGCGCGCGGTGGATCATGACCGGCCGCTGCCTGCTGCCGTCCGACGCCGTGTACTGCAGGTCGAAGCGCTCCGGCAGCATCAGGTCGACCTGGATGGTGGACATCTGCCAGCTGCGGCCGATCGCGTCCTTCACCTGCACGCTGATCTTGGGCGCGTAGAAGGCGGCGCCGCCCGGGTCCTCGGTGAGCGTGAGCCCGGTCTCCTCGGCGACCTTGCGCAGCACCGCGGTGGCGCGCTCCCACTCCTCGTCCGAGCCGATGGACTTCTCCGGGTTGCGGGTGGAGATCTCCAGGTAGAAGTCGTCCAGGCCGTAGTCCCGCAGCAGGTTGAGCACGAAGTCCAGCAGGGAGGCGATCTCGCCCTCCATCTGCTCCTCGGTGCAGTAGATGTGCGCGTCGTCCTGGGTGAAGCCGCGGGCACGGGTCAGGCCGTGCACCACGCCGGACTTCTCGTACCGGTACACGGTCCCGAACTCGAACAGCCGCAGCGGCAGCTCGCGGTAGCTGCGGCCGCGCGCGTCGAAGATCAGGTTGTGCATCGGGCAGTTCATCGGCTTGAGGTAGTAGTCCTGGCCGGGCTTGCGGACGGTCCCGTCCGCGTTGCGCTCCTCGTCGAGGATCATGCCCGGGTACATGCCCTCCTCGTACCACTCGAGGTGGCCGGAGGTCCGGAACAGCTGCCCCTTGGTGATGTGCGGGGTGTTGACGAACTCGTACCCGGCCCGCTCGTGCTTGCGCCGGGAGTAGTCCTCCAGCTCCTTGCGGATCACACCGCCCTTGGGGTGGAACACCGGCAGACCCGAGCCGATCTGGTCCGGGAAGGAGAACAGGTCCAGCTCGGCGCCGAGGCGGCGGTGGTCGCGGCGCTCGGCCTCGGCGACGCGCTCCAGGTAGGCGTCGAGCGCCTCCTGCGACTCCCACGCGGTGCCGTAGATGCGCTGCAGCTGCGGGTTCTTCTCCGACCCCCGCCAGTACGCCGCGGCGGTCCTGGTCAGCGCGAACGCCGGGATGTACTTCGTGGTCGGCAGGTGCGGGCCGCGGCACAGGTCCGACCAGACGGTGGCGCCGGTGTGCGCGTGGACGTTGTCGTAGATCGTGAGCTCGCCGGAGGAGTCGATCTCGACCACGTCCTCCTCGGGGCCCTTGAGGTCGATCAGCTCCAGCTTGTACGGCTCGTCCTTGAGCTCGGCGCGGGCCTCGTCCTTCGACGCGAACAGCCGCCGGGAGAACCGCTGGCCGGACTTGATGATCTTCTTCATCGCCGACTCGAGCTTGCGCAGATCCTCCGGCGTGAAGGGCTTCTCGACGTCGAAGTCGTAGTAGAAGCCGTCCGTGACGGGCGGGCCGATGCCGAGCTTGGCCTCCGGGTACAGCTGCTGCACCGCCTGCGCCAGGACGTGCGCGGCGGAGTGCCGGATCACGCTGCGGCCCTCGTCGGAGTCCGCGGTGACCGGCACGACCTCGGCGTCCGCCTCGGGTGCCCACGCGAGGTCCTTGAGGTTCCCCTGCCCGTCCTTCACCACGACGATCGCCTGCGGCCCGCTCGTCGGCAGGCCCGCCTCCCGGATCCGGGCCCCCGCGGTCGTCCCCGCGGGCACCGTGATCGGCGCGGACGCGGGCGGGGCGGGTGCTGCGGACACAGGAGACTCCTCGAGGAATCGAACGAACGGTCCCCCCGATGCTAGTGCGGGGCCGCCACCCGGTTCTCGCGGGTCAGGACCGGCGGCGCAGCACCAGATGATCGGTCTCGGCGCGGGTCCGCAGCGTGCGCCGCGGCGGCGGCGGCTCGCCGGGCACCACGGGGTCGAACCAGTCCGAGGCCGCGGACGCCGGCTCCGGTGCGGGTGCGGGTGCGGGTGCGTGCCGGTCGCCCGAGTGCGTCCCCGCGAGTCCCCCGCCCCCGGCCCGCGAGTCCCCCACCTCGGGCACGCGAGTCGGGCGGATCGTGCGCTCGGATCCGCCCGGCGCCCGGACGACGGCGAACGGCGCCGTCGCCGGTACCGGCGCGGTGTGCCCACCCGGGCCCGGCTCGCCGTGCTCCGGTGCACGCGGGGCGGGGACCGCGACGGCGACCGCAGGGGGTTCGACGGCCGGGCGCGGCGGTGCGGGCCGGACCGGCGGGCCCGAGGGCACGAGCGCCCGGGGATCGATCCGGTCGAGCAGCCTGCGCACCCGCCGCAGGTTCCGCTCGGGTGCCGCGACGAGCACGGCGACCGCGACCCCGCCGCCGACGGGATCCGGCAGCGGACGCACGAGGTGGAACACCGCCTCGCCCTGTCGGACGACGACCTCCGCGGTCGAGCGCCGCAGCACCCGGGCGAGGTCCGCGGTCGACCGCAGGACCTCCACCTGGGCCGCGGCCACGGCGTCGGGATCGACCCCGGGGTCCAGGCGGAGCCCGTCGGAGAACGCGACGTCGAGCGCCAGCCCGCTCTCGACGTCCACCAGCGCGGCCGCCAGCACCTCCGGTCTGCGCAGCACCTCGTGGGCGGCGCTGCGCAGCGGTCCGGGAGCGCCTGCGGTTCCGGCTCGACTCGGCACGGACGTCCTCGCGGGTGGGTCGGGATGGCTGGGGTCAGCGCGGGGCGGGCGCCTGGAAGTACTGGCTGTCGCCGCCCTGCGGGGCACGGGCGCCCGCGTTCGGGTGCGACATGTAGAACTCCTGCTCGATGATCTTGAGGTCGCGCCGGGCCATCGCCAGGTTGGCCTGCGCGCGGTTGAGCACCAGGTAGAAGAACAGCTTCTCGTCCGGCAGGCCGCGGATCAGCCGGATCAGGTGGTACTGGTTGTCGAGGGTGATCAGGATGTCCTCGATGTTCTCGCGCAGGCCCAGCTTCTGGGTCACCTCGATCTTGGTGCGGACCACGTCGCTGTTGCCCGGGGCCGCCACCTCCAGGTCGAACTCGGCGCTGCCGCCGCGGGAGCCGAGCGTCATGCCGCTCTCGTAGTCCACGAGGGCCACGGCGAACGCGCCCTTGATGTTGGCGGCCATGTCCAGAGAATGCTCGATCGAGCTCATCGGTGTGCCTTTCGATCATCCGTTGCGGGATGATCTTCCATTGCGGGGACGGGGGAACGGGAACGGTAGCGCAGAATCGTCACGAGGACGTTTTCGGGGGGCGTCGAGGATCGCACCGCCGGCGATATCGGCGATTGTCCGGCAGCGCGGCGGCGCGCGTCACGACAGCCTCCGGCGCAACCCGTCGGCGAGCCGGCGCAGGGTCGAGAGATCGGTGGACCACCGCCGTTCGTCCGCGGCGCCGTCGGGGGGTGTGCGCGACGGTGGCACCACGGCACGCCCCGTCCGCCGGGGCAGGGGGGCGGGCGGGCCCGCGGGGTCGCCCGCATGGGCCGTGTCGAGCGGGCCGCCGCGGGCGGCCGCACCGGAGGACTCCCGCGCGGCGTCCGCACTCGGCTCCTGGACCGCGTCCGACGCCGGCGCGGCACCCCCGGTGGCCTCTTCCGGCGGATCCGAGGCATCAGCGGTGCGGGCGGCCGCGGCCTCCGACACCGCTGCGCGGGGTGTTGCCGTGGCCGGTGCCGCCGGGGCGGGTGCCGCCGGGGCGGGTGCCGCCGGGGCGGGTGCCGCCGGGGCGGAGGCCGCCGGGCCTTGTGCCGCCGGGCCTTGTGCCGCCGGGCCTTGTGCCGCCGGGCCTTGTGCCGTCGGGTCCGGTGCTGTCGGGTCCGGTGCTGTCGGGTCCGGTGCTGTCGGGCCTTGTGCCGCCGGGTCCGGTCTCGGGTCCGGACCCCCGCCGTCCGGTGCGCGGCGCGCCGGTCCGGGATCCATGGGCGAGGTGCGCGGCGTGGGGACCGGGTGAGCGGGCCGGGCGGGGACGGAACGGACGGGGGCGGGGCGAACAGGCGCGTCGGGAACGGGCGCTGTGGGAACGGGGGCGGGGCGAACAGGGGCGGCGGGAACGGGGGCGGAGCGGGCGGCGTCAGGCCCGGGCCTGGGCGCGGGCGTGGGCAGCGGGGGGCGCGCCCGGTGGGCCGCGGCGAAGAACTCGGCGACGGAGGCGGCCCGGGCCGCGGGCTCCCGGAGGAGCCGATTCGCGCTGGTCGGAGCGGGATCCCCCCGACTGGGGGCGTGCCGTCGGCCCTCGGTCGCGACGAGCCCGGCGGCCCCGCGTGGCGTGGGAACCACTCCAGGCACGTCGGCCCCGAGGGGCACCGGGGCCGCACCGGACACGTCGGTCCCGGCGGGCACGTCGGTCCCGGGAAGCACCGCGGCCCCGGGCGCGTCGACCCCTTCGGTCGTCGTGGTGGGCGCCGACGCGGGCGCCGTCCCAGGCGCCGCTGTGGGCCCCGCGGTGGGCGTCGCGGTGGGCGTCGCGGTGGGCCCCGCGGTGGGCCCCGCGGTGGGCGTCGCGGTGGGCGTCGCGGTGGGCGTCGTCCCAGGCGCCGCGGTCGGCGTCGTCGTAGGGCCGGCGATGTCGGAGTCGGGCGTGCCCGGCGGCCGTATGCCGGGCCCCGGGAAGCGGACGGGGGCGGCGGGCAGCGCGGTCGGCGGGACCGCGGGACGAGCCGCGGACGTCGAGCCGGTGCCCGGACGGGGCGGAGCCCCCGCGAGCACCTGGATCTCGCGCAGCGTGCCGGCCACGTTCGCGCGGGCACGGATCAGCCGCACGTACAGCACATCGCGTGCGGCCGGGGCGTCTCCGGCCCCGCCGGGGGCGCCCCGGCCGACCTCGCCGCGGGGCGCCGGAGCGAGCACCTGCACGGTCCGCGGCCCGGTCACGACGACGCTCTGCAGCGCCCCGGCACGCCCGCCCGCGAGTCCCGCGACGCCGACGAAGGCGTCGAGGATCTCCCCCACCGGCACCGGCGGCCCACCGGCGCCGACGGCCTCGACGATCGACCCGTCGCCCGCGTCGAGAACGCACGCGTACGACACCCCGGGCAGTTTCCCCAGGGTGTCGGCGAACGATTTTCGAGCGGGCACGAGAAACCCTCTCACACTTCCGCGGAGACCTCATTGCCGACCTTTTCGGCCGACGATTTCCAGGGCCGGAGAAACGAGTCTCCTGACCCACTCGGTCCAGTGTTCGGCCCCCCGGATGCTGCGGCGAAGAACGTCGAGAAAGGGGACCTTCGGCCCTGGCGGGTGGCACCCGCCGACAGGGCGCCCGGCCACGGCGCCGCCGCACGGGACGGGACGCGCATCCGGCCGCCGGCTCGCGCCGCCGTCCGGACGGTGGTGGTGCCCGCCCGGCCCACGTGATCGGATGCCGGGATGAGCAGCGACAGGTTCGCCCGGTTCCGGGCCGCGGTCGAGCGCGGGGACGCCGACGCCGCGGCCGATCTCTTCACCGCCGACGCGGTGTTCCACTCGCCGATCGTGCACAAGCCCTACGAGGGCCGCGAGTCGCTGCGGATGATCCTGCGCGCGGTCGTGCGGGTCTTCGAGGACTTCCGCTACGACGCCGAGTTCGCCGGCCCCGACGGGCACGTGCTCTGGTTCCGGACCCGGGTCGGTGAGCGGGCCCTCGACGGCGTCGACATCCTGCGCGACGGCGCCGACGGGCTGGTCGAGCTCACCGTCATGGTGCGGCCCTACTCCGCGGCCACCGAGCTCCGCGCCCGCATGGCCGCCCTCCTCGCCGAGCAGGGCACCGGCTGACGACGCGCGTCCCTCGGATCCTCAGGTTCCCGGCGATCCGACCCCCGATCATCCGGCCGGCCCAGCACCCGCCACGCGTCCCCGGACGCGACGCTCAGGTCCCTGACCATCCGAGGCCCCGACAATCCGACCCGCCCAACACTCGACGGCGGCCGCCCCGCACGACCCGCAGGTTCCGGACCATCCAGCAACCCGACCATCCGCCCCCACCCGACACCCGACGGCGGCCACCACGCACGACCCGCAGGTTCCGAGCCGTCCCGCAATCCGACCATCCGGCCCGCCCAGCACCCGCCGTGGGCCAACCCGCACCAAACGCAGGTTCCGGACCATCCGGCGCTCTGACCATCCGGCCTGACCGACACCCGACGTGGGCGTCCCTGCACGACGTTCAGGTCCCTGACGACCCGAAGCCCAGACCATCCGGCCGGGCCCGATTCGGCCCCGCCCGGCAGCCGACGAGGGACAGCCCGCGCCAGACTCAGGTTCCGGACCATCGAGCAGCCCGACCATCCGAACCGCCCAGAAACCCGCTACGAGCCCACCCCGCGAGCCTCAGGTACCTGTCGGTCCGGGCCTTCCATCGTCCGGCGCCGGGGCACTCGGCAACCCCGGCCGTCAGGAACCTGAGCCACCTGGCACCGGCCCCGGCTGCAGCGGGGGGCCACGCTCACATCCGTCCGGAGCAGTCGCTGTCACGCACCGTCGTCGGGATCGCCAGGATGACCGGGGCGGGGTGCCGTCATTCGGGTGAGTTCGATCTGGTGCCGCACCGCGGCCCTGGGCTGGGCCGTTGAGCCTCCAGACAGTCGTACGAGGCACCCGAACGGATCCCTCGGGTTGCGCCGTACGGCCTCTTCGTGCCCGGCCGTCCACCACCGACCGGGTGCACCGGACGGCGAGGGAGGATGAGCGTGCGCGGAGGCGGCCACGGCCCGGCTCGGCCCGATGCGTCCGTCCCCCCGTCCGAGGGCCGGTCGGTGCCGGCGGCCCGCACCGCGCCCGACTCCGGCACCTCCGGACCCGACGGCGCGGACGGCCCGCGGGGACCGCAGGGACCGCGCTCCCGGCACGCCGAGCTCCTCCGCCGGGCCTTGGAACAACGCAACAGCGCCGACGTGCCGCAGGCGGGTCCGGCGGGGAGCGCGACGCCGGGTTCCGTCCGCCCTCCCGCAGGCCGCTCGGCCGCGCCGGGATCCGCCGCTCCCGCACCGGCCCGTCCCGGATCGGCCGGGTCGCGACCGCTCGGGCCGGCGTCGGCCGGGTCGGGACCGGTCGGGTCGGCGTCGGTGGGTCCTGCATCGTCGGGCCCGCCGCCGGCCGGGTCGAGATCAGCCGGTCCGGCGCCGGGCGTCCCGAGCGCGACGACACCGGGACCCGCCGGCTCCGCGGGCGTGGGCCCGCGCCGGGACCACACCGTTCGCCCCTCGGACTCCGAGCGCACCGGCCGTCCCGGCCCCGCCCACCTGCGCTCGGACCGCCCGGAAACCGACGAGACGAGCCCGGACCGTCCGAGCGCCGCCCACACCGTCCGCCCGCCGGACCGCGAGCACCCGGGACGTCTGCGCGCCGGGGACGTCGGCCCGAGTGCCGACCGCACGAACCCCGACCGCACGAACCCCGACCGCGCGAACCCCGACCGCACGAACCCGAACCGTCCCGACTCTGCCCGCACGGTCCACCCCGGTCACCGCGAGGAACCCGGCCGATCTCCCCGCGGACTGAGCTCCGACCGCACAACCCCAGACCGCACAACCCCAGACCGCACGGCGTCGACGCGCACCACCCGCACCCGTGCCACCGCGGCCGCCACCACGGACGCCACCAGGACCTCCACCACGGGCCCCGCCGACACCACCGTGAGCGCGCCGACCAGGCAGCACGCGGCGCCGAGCGGACGTCGTCGGGCGGGCAAACGCTCCGGGGTGGGTTGGTGGCAGACCCCCGACAGCCGCCGCCCCACCGGCGGCGGCGGGCTGAGCACCGGGATCCCCGCCGCGCCCGAGCCGGTCCGCCCGATCCGCCGGGGTGTGTTCGCGCCCGTCGACCTGCTGCGGCGTCGTTTCGGCCCCGGCGCCCGCGCCCGACTCGCCGCGATGACCCCCGCGCAGCGGGCGGCGCGGCGCCGCCGCACGATCCTGTGGTCGGTCGCGGCGGGCCTCGGGCTCGTCGTCGGGGTGCCGTTGCTGCTGCTCGGGATCGGCTACCTGGCGTTCGCCGTGCCGACCGCCGACCAGGCGGTCAACAACCAGGTCGCGACGATCTCCTACGCCGACGGCTCCGACCTGACCCGGCTCGTCCCGGAGGCGGGCAACCGCACGAAGGTGTCCTTCGACCAGATCCCGCCGCACGTCCGGGAGGCCGTGCTCGCGGCCGAGGACCGCAGCTTCTACTCCAACCCCGGGTTCGACGTCACCGGCATCGCCCGGGCGGTGTGGAACCAGCTGCGCGGCGGCTCCGGCGGCGGCTCGACGATCACCCAGCAGTACGTCAAGAACGCCCTGGTCGGCGACCAGGCGACGCTGTGGCGCAAGTACAAGGAGCTGATCGTCAGCCTGAAGGTGAGCCAGGAGAAGTCGAAGGACGAGGTCCTCACCGACTACCTGAACACCATCTACTTCGGACGCGGCGCCTACGGCATCCAGTCCGCGGCGCAGGCGTACTTCGCGAAGGACGTCGGGCAGCTGACCCCGGCGGAGGGGGCGCTGCTGGCAGGCGTCATCCAGTCCCCGTCGCGGTGGGACCCGGCCATCGACCCGCAGAAGGCGGTGCAGCGCTGGGACTTCGTGATGGACGGCATGGTCGGCGAGGGCTGGCTGTCCCCCGGCGACCGCGCCGCCGCCACCTTCCCCGCTACCCAGCAGCGCAAGGTCGGCGGCACGGGCACGTTCGCGGACAGCCGCGGCCACGTCGTGAACGCGGTGAAGGCCGAGCTGGACTCCCTGGGGATCTCCGACCAGGAGATGTCGCAGGCGGGCCTCACGATCACCACGACGATCGACCCCGCCCAGCAGGAGAAGGCGGTGAACGCGGCGCAGGAGGCCCTGGCCGGGCAGCCGGACAACCTGCGCAGCGCGGTCGTGGCCATCGACCCGAACACCGGCGGCGTCCAGGCCTACTACGGCGGGGACAACGGCGTCGGCCTCGACTACGCGCGGGTCAGCAAGCAGCCCGGCTCCACGTTCAAGCCGTTCGTGGTCCTGGCCGCGCTGATGCACGACCCGCCGATCGGGCTCGGCACCGTGTTCGACGGCAGCGAGCAGGGCGGTCCCCGCAACGCGGACGGGGCGGACTGCCCCCGCTGCGACGTGAAGCAGGCGATGACGTTGTCCAACAACGTCATCTTCACGACGCTCGCGGCGAAGGTCGGCCCGGAGAACGTCGCCGCGGCCGCCCGCGCCGCAGGCATCACCTCCCCGCTCGACGACCCCGACGCGCGTCTCGCCCTGGGCAACAAGGAGGTCACCCCCGTCGAGCTGGCGTCGGCGTACGCGACGATCGCGGCGGGCGGGGTCTGGCACGCACCGCACTTCATCTCCAAGGTCGTCACCGCG
Organism: Pseudonocardia sp. WMMC193; assembly: GCF_021728735.1. Taxonomy (NCBI): domain Bacteria; kingdom Bacillati; phylum Actinomycetota; class Actinomycetes; order Pseudonocardiales; family Pseudonocardiaceae; genus Pseudonocardia; species Pseudonocardia sp. WMMC193. The sequence goes on from NZ_JAKKDO010000003.1 coordinate 1,967,145, forward strand.
GACGGCCGGGTGCTCTACGAGGCGCCCGACGCCACCGGCGAGCGCCGGTTCAGCGAGCGGGTGGCCCGCAACACCGTGGAGGCCATGCTGGACGTCGCGCCCGCGGACGACCGCTCGATCGGCAGGCCGGTCGCGGCCAAGACGGGCACGGTGCAGTCGCGGTTCGAGGGCGAGAACAACGACGCCTGGTTCTCCGGCTTCACCCCCGGCCTCGCGACGACGGTCTGGGTCGGCACCGACATGAACTCCCCCATCCGGACGGCGTCCGGCACCCCGATCGAGGGGAAGTCGCTGCCGGGTGAGGTGTGGCAGACCTTCATGAAGGAGGCCGTCGCGGACCAGCCGCCGCAGAGCTTCGGCGGGTACACCCCGATCGGCGAGCGGGCGTCGGAGCTGCCGCCGAACGAGACGCCGACGCCGACCCCCACCCCGGAGCCGACCACGCAGGCCGAGGTCCCGCCCGCGGCCGACACCCCGGCCCCTCCCCCGCCCGACGGCGGGCCACCGGCCGGACCGCAGCCCGGCGCCCCCGCCGACGGCACCGATCCCGTGCCGCCGCAGCAGCAGTCGGCGGACCCGCGGGAGCGCGGGCTGCTCGCCCCCGAGGGCCGCACCGCCCAAGACCAGCCCGCCCCGGACTGCAGCGTCACCCCCTGCGGCTGAGGGTCACGGGACCAGCAGGTCCGCCCGCTCTCGCGTGGACTCGACGAGCCGTGCGTTCGGCTCGTCGACCCGCGCCACCCACGCCTCGGCGTCGGCCGGGCTCTTCCCGAACTCCACGTGCCGGGCGACGAGGCGCTCGCGCCGCACGCCCGCGGGCGGGTCGCAGTACCAGACCTCGGTGAGCGCGGCGGCCACCGCGGGCCAGAGCAGCAGGTAGTTCCCCTCGGTCACGACCAGCGGTGCCCCGGCGGGTACCCGGATGGCCCCGGCCAGCGGCTGTTCCAGGTCCCGCTCGAACATCGGCGCCCACACCGCCTCGCCCGCCCGGATCCGACGCAGCAGCGCCACGTACCCGTCCGCGTCGAAGGTCTCCGGTGCGCCTTTGCGGTCCCGCAGACCGAGCCCCTCCAACGCGACGTCCGCCAGGTGGAACCCGTCCATCGGCACGTGCACCGCGCCGGGCACGGCCGCCACGACCGCGCGGGCGAGCGTGGTCTTGCCCGCGCCCGGTGGCCCGGTGACGCCGAGGATCGCGGGGGTGCCCGCGAGACCGCGCGCCCGCGCGATCAGCTCGTGCACCGGACCGCCAGCACCACGATGTCGTCACCGGTGTCCGCGGGCGTCCCCGCGACCAGGTGGTCGCAGAGCTCCTCCAGGCCCAGCGCGGCGCCGGACCGGGCCAGGGCGAGCAGGGCGCGGTCCGCGCAGTCGTCGGGATCGTCCCGGCGCTCCGCCAGGCCGTCGGTGTAGAGCACGAGGGTCGAGCCGGGCGGCAGTGGCACCTCCTGGTCGTGGCGCAGCCGCTCCGGGTCCACCCCCAGCACGACGTCCACGGCGCCGCCGATGTGCTCGACCGCACCGTCGGCGTCGATCAGCAGGGGGACGGGGTGCCCGGCGTTGGACCAGCGGAACACCATCCCGCCGCCGCGCACCAGGATCCGTCCGTGGACGAGTGTGGTGAACCGCGTGACGTCGAGCCGCGAGGCCACCCGGTCCAACCGGCGCAGCACGTCCGACGGCGCCCCGTCGGTGTCGTAGGCCAAGGCGCGCAACATGCTCCGCAGCTGCCCCATCGTCGCCGCGGCGGCGAGATCGTGCCCCGCCACGTCCCCGACGGCGAGGGCGAGGTCGCCGAACGGGAGCCGGAACACGTCGTACCAGTCGCCGCCGACCTCGAGCTCCGCGGCGGCGGGCCGGTAGCGGCAGGCCACCTCCAGCCCGCCGATGCCGATGTCCGCCATGGCGGGCGGCTCGGTGAGCATCGACTCCTGCAGCGCCAGGGACACCTGGCGCGTCTGCTGGAACCGCCGACCGTGCTCCACCGCCGCCGACGCCCGCGCCGCGAGCTCGGTGACCAGTGCCAGGTCGTCCGGGGTGTACTCGGGCCGGTCGCCGCAGCTCGCGAACAGCAGCCCGGCCGTGACCCGGCCGCCGGAGAGGACCGGCGCCACGAGCCGGGAGTTCATCCCGACCGCGCGCGCCCACTCGAACATCTCCGGGGTGCCCGCCCAGTGGTCGGTCTCGATCGGGTCCAGCTCCAGCTCCGGGCGCCGGGTCCGCACGGCCCTGGCCAGCGGGTGGTCGGGGCCGAACACGAACCGCGCCGCCCCGTCGGTGGTCCCGTCGGCCGCGCCGGGCACCGGGGGCAGCCCGGGCGCGGCCCGGGTGACCCAGCGCCGCCCGCGCACGGGCCTGCCGGGCGCGGGTGCCTCGGTGTCGTCCACGAGGTAGACGCGGCAGAGGTCGGCGAACTCGGGGACGACGGCGTCGGCGAGGGCCAGCAGCTCGGTCTCCGGGTCCAGCGCGGTGTTCACGGCGAGGGTGGCGCCCGCCAGGACGTCGAGGCGGTGCCGCGAGCGCCACTCGTCGTCGATGTCGGTCTCGGTGCCGACCCACTCGACGACCACGCCGTCCTCCAGCACCGGCACCGCACGGGACCGGTACCAGCGCCAGCCCCGTCCGGCGCGCAGCCGGTGGACGTGCTCGAAGTCCGCGCCGCGCGCCACGGCCGCCGCCCACGCCGCCCGCTTGCCCGCCCGGTCGGCCGGGTGCACGGCGTCGAGGAAACCCCAGCCCAGGTACTCCTCCCGGCTTTGTCCCGACACCGCCCGGAAGCTCGGCGAGTCCTCGCGCGCGCTGCCGTCCGACTCGCGGATCCAGACCGCCGAGGCGGTCGCGTCGACGAGGCTGCGGTAGCGGCGCAGCACCTGCTCGCGCGCCGCGGCGAGCGCGGCCAGCTCGCGGCGGGACTGCTCGGACTGCGTGACGTCCAGGACCACGAGCCCCACCCCGAGGATGGACCCGTTGCGGTCGCGCACCGGATAGCAGTTGATCATCCAGGACTGCTCGGGGCCGTGTCCCTGCCACAGCCTGCCGGTGAGCGGCCAGTCGGTGCGCGGGACGCCGGTGGCGATCACCTCGCGCATGACCTCGCCGATCCGGACGCCCGTCTCGCCGTGCAGCTCCTCGACGGTGCGCCCGTTCCGCCCGTCCTCCGTGCCGCCGTCCATCGCGGTGATCGCCGTGTTCAGCCTGCGGTACCGCAGGTCCGTGTCGAAGTACGCCAACCCGACGGGGGCGTTCTGCCACAACGCGTCCAGCAGCGAGAAGGCCTCGGTGCCCGCCCGCGCGTCGGAGGCGTCCTGCAGGGCGCCGACGATCCCGACCCCACCCGTGCCCGGCCCCGCGTGGACGAACAGGGTGCGCCCGGTGGGGACGTTCGCGGGCAGCGGCACCGAGACCCGGCCCGCGCGCGCCGCGTCGAACAGGGCCTGCGCCCCCGCCCGGTCCACCGGGGTCCGGTCGTGGTCGAACGGGATCTCGCCGAGCACCTCGTCCGCGGGCCAGCCGGTCAGCCGCGCGGCCTCCGTGCTCCACAGCAGCACCCGGCCCGCGGGATCCAGGGCGAACAGTCCCAGGGGCAGTTGCTCGACGACCGATGCCGCCAGCCCGTTCATGGCCGCATTATGGGTGCCGGCGCCGGATGGGCGATACGCGGCACACTGCACGGATGGAGGGGGAGTACGTCGAGCGGCGACCGCCGCCCGTGTTGCGCCCCTTCGTGCGCAGGCTGCAGGGCTACCGGGAGTTCAGCGCGGCCCCGCTGCGCCGCCGTCAGGCGCCGGTCGGGTCCTGCACGCTCATCCTGGGGTTCGGTCCCGAGCTGCGGCTGGTCGGCCCGGCGGGCCCGTCCGCCCCGCGGTCGTTCGTCGCGGGCCTGCACACCGCGGCCGTGCTCACCGAGTTCACCGGCCACCAGCACGGCATGCAGGTGGACCTCACGCCGATCGGCGCGTTCGTGCTGCTGCGCAGGCCCGGCGCGGACCTGGCCGATCTCGTCCCGACCCTCGACGGGCTCGACCCCGCGCTGGCGGCGCTTCCGCACCGGCTCGCCGACCTCCCCGACTGGCCGACGCGCTTCGCCGCGCTCGAGGGGTTCCTGGCCGAGCGGCTGCTCGCCGAGGACCGTCGGCTCCCCGACCCGGAGGTCGCGCACGCCTGGAACCTGTTGCGGCGCACCGCGGGCGGGATCGCGGTGAGCGCCCTCGCGGCGGAGACCGGGTGGAGCAGGCGCCACCTGCTCACGCGGTTCCGCTCCCAGATCGGCGTGGCGCCCAAGACGGCCGCGCGCGTGCTGCGGTTCGAGCGCGCCGCGCGCCTGGTCGTGGGGGGCGAGCCGCCCGGGACGGTCGCCGCGCTCTGCGGCTACAGCGACCAGGCCCACCTGACCAGGGAGTTCCGCGACCTGGCCGGACTGCCGCCGCGCGCATTCGTTCAAGACGTGACGGCCGGGTCGCCCTAGGTTTCCGGTATGGGAATCCACGCGACACTCCGCTACGACGACCCCCGCGCCGCCCTCGACTTCCTCGTCGGCACGCTGGGGCTCACCGAGGGCCGGGTGGCGACGGCGGACGACGGGACCGTCGCGCACGCCGAGCTCCGGTGGGAGGACTCGACGCTGCTGCTCGGACCGCGCAGCGGCGACCCCCGCTTCGACACCGGCCGCGCCGTCCTCTACCTCACGGCGGCCGACCCGGATGCGCTCTTCGCCCGGGTCGGCGGCGCCGAGGTCGTCCAGGAGCCGGTCGACCAGCCCTACGGCTCCCGCGAGTTCGCGGTGGCCGACCCCGAGGGCAACGTCTGGTGCTTCGGGACGTACCGCCCGTGACGGGGCCCACCTCGGCGCTCGACCGGCTCCGGGCGCTGTGTCTGGCACTCCCGGAGGCGACGGAGCGGATCAGCCACGGCGAGCCGACCTGGTTCTGCCGCAAGGTGTTCGTCTCCTTCGCCGACCACCACCACGACGACCGGCTCGCCTTCTGGTGCGCCGCACCCCCTGGGACACAGGAGGAGCTCGTCGCGGCGGAGCCCACGCGCTTCTTCCGCCCGCCGTACGTCGGGCACCGCGGCTGGCTGGGCGTCTACCTGGACGTGGAGGTGGACTGGGCCGAGATCGAGGAGATCGTCACCGAGGCCTACCGGTGCGTCGCGCCGAGGAAGCTGGTAGCACTCCTTCCGTGATCCACGGCCACGAGGTCCTCGACGTCCCCGGCGCGGGTCCCGCGCTGCTGTTCCTGCACGAGGGGCTCGGGTCCGTGGGACTGTGGAAGGGCTTCCCGGAGCGGCTCGCCGCGGCGACCGGGCGACGGGTGGTGGCGTACTCCCGGCTGGGCCACGGGTTCTCCGAGCTCCCACCCGGGCCGCGCACGCCGTCGTTCATGCACGAGGAGGCGACCACCGTCGTCCCGATGCTGATCGCGGAGCTGGGCCTCGGCGAGCCGGTCCTGGTGGGGCACAGCGACGGTGGCTCGATCGCGCTGCTCGCGGCCGCGGCGCTGCCCGTGTCCGGCCTGGTCGTGCTGGCCCCGCACGTGCTGGTGGAACCGTTCGCGCTGGAGACGATCCGCTCGGCCCGGGCGGCCTTCGAGGCGGGCGACCTGGCGCGTCGGATGGCCCGCCACCACCGGGACGCCGAGAGCACCTTCCGCAACTGGAACGACGTCTGGCTCGACCCGGCCTTCGCGAGCTGGGACCTGCGGCCGGAGCTGCCCGGCATCACCTGCCCGATCCTCGGGATCCAGGGCACGGAGGACCCCTACGGCAGCGACGTCCACGTGCAGGCGGTGCGGGACCTGGCCCGGGGCCCGGTCGACCTGCTGTTCCCCCGCTGCGGGCACGTTCCGCACCTGGAGCGCCCCGCCCTCGTCGAGTCCACCATCACCGGGTTCCTCGAGGCCTTGTGAGCGGCGATGGTCGCCAGAGCGACCATCGCCGCTCACGACCTACGCGGACCAGCCCCGGACGGACGCGGGGGTCAGGACCAGGACCGGGCCGCGGGGGTCGGCCTGCGCGTACTGCGGGTACTTGGCGCGCAACGCCTCCAGCGCCCGCTCCCACAGCCCGCCCGAGTCGACGACGTGTGCCGTGCCGTCGATCCGCACCCACCACAGCTCGGTCCAGTCCGGGGCGTAGTGGTCCACCAGGACGGCGGCCCGGGGGTCGCGCTCGACGTCCGCCAGGCGCGCCAACCGGGTGCTGCGCTTGGGTTTCACCTCGTCCACCACCGAGCACACCAGCCCGTCCACCACCGCGAACGTGATGGGGACGAGCCGGGGCGTGCCGTCGGGGCGGATCGTGGCGAGTCGGGCGACCGGGTGCGCCGCGGCCCGTGCGAGCCAGTCGGTCATGCCGGCGCTGATCCCACGGGGACCTCGACCCGCGTGGCGAGCAGCACCGCGTCCCGGGTGTGCGCCCGCTCGTGCTCGAGGAAGCTCGGGGCGCAGGCCAGGAACAGGGTCCTGCCGTCCGCGCCGCCCAGCGCCACCGCGTAGGTGTTCAGCCCGTCGGGGGTGGCCAGCTCGGCCGCGATCTCGCCGCCCTCCCGCACCCGCAGGGCGCGGTGGTGGTCGGCGTCGGCCACCCAGATGGCGCCCTCGGCGTCCGGCTCGGCGATGCCGTCGGCGACGACGGCGAGGGACGGCAGCACCTCGGAGATGTCCCGCGAGGTCGGGGGGTCGCCGAAGCGGGCCCAGTCCCGGCGGTTCGACAGGGCCCCGTCGCCCCCGACGTCGAACGCCGTCAGTCGCTCTCCGAAGCTCTCCGCCACCACCAGCGTGCGTCCGTCGCAGACGGAGCCGTTGGGGAAGAACATCTCGTCGGCGACGACCACGGCCGAGCCGTCCGGGTCCACCCGGATCAGCACGGCCGACTCCATCGGGGCGCCGTTCATCAGGTCGAACCCGAAGCAGCCGACCCAGCAGCGGCCCTGCGGGTCGACCGCCATGTCGTTGAGCACCCCCGTGGCCAGCGGGCTCAGGTCGGCGTGGGTGACCAGCGTGCCGTCCTGCTCGCGGCGCAGGATGCGCTGGTCGCGCATGGACACGATGAGCAGCCGCCCGTCCGGCAGCACCCCGGTGCCGGACGGCTGGGCGGGCACCGCGGCCTCCACCCGCAGGTCGGAGCCGTCCTCGTTCGCGCTCAGCACCCGGTGGGTGTAGAAGTCGCTGACCCACACCCGGCCGCCGCGCCAGCGCGGCCCTTCGAGGAAGGTCAGCTTCTCGAGAACGGTCTGCATGCGGTGCTCCCTTGCGCCGGAGGTGATCCCAGCGCGAACGTACCCGGGGGAACAGAGCGAGACCCGCTCATGTTGTTGCGAGTGCAAGTACCTGCCCACTCCTCCCGGAGGTCCCGATGCCCGCCGTCACCGTCGCCGACGTGACCGTCCTGCCGCGTGTCCCCGAACCCGGCCCCACCGACCTCGACCGCGGTGTCCGCTCGATCACCACCGCGCCGCGCGGGTACGAGGGCGAGGGCTTCCCGGTCCGGCGCGCCTTCCAGGGCGTCGAGCTGCGTGACCTGGACCCCTTCCTGCACATGGACCAGATGGGTGAGGTCGAGTACGCGCCCGGCGAGCCGAAGGGCACGGCGTGGCACCCGCACCGCGGCTTCGAGACGGTCACCTACATCCTCGACGGCGAGTTCGAGCACCAGGACTCCCACGGCGGCGGCGGGTCGATCACCAACGGCGACACCCAGTGGATGACGGCGGGCAGCGGCCTGCTGCACATCGAGAAGCCCCCGGAGGCGCTGGTCGCGAGCGGCGGGCTCTTCCACGGGCTGCAGCTGTGGGTCAACCTGCCCAAGGCCGACAAGTGGTTGGAGCCGAAGTACCAGGACCTGCGCGCCGCGGAGGCCGTCCTGCTCACCACACCGGACGGCGGCGCGCTGATCCGGGTGATCGCGGGCTCGCTCGCCGGGCTGGAGGGCCCGGGCTCCACCTACACCCCGATGGCGATGATGCACGCGACCGTCTCCCCCGGCGCGCGCATGCGGCTCCCCTGGCGCCGGGACTTCAACGCGCTGGTCTACGTGCTCTCGGGCGCGGGGACCGTCGGGCGGGACGACCGGCCGATCCGCGAGGGGCAGCTCGCCGTCTTCGGCCCCGGTGACCTGATCACCGTGGCGGGCAACGTCGGGCAGGACTCGCGCACCCCCGCACTCGACGTCGTCGTGCTGGGCGGGCGGCCCATCCGGGAGCCGGTCGCGTGGGGCGGCCCGTTCGTGATGAACACCCGCGAGGAGGTCATGACCGCGTTCGAGGACTACCAGAAGGGCAGGCTCGGCGTGATCCCCGCGACGTACGTCCCGCACGGCGGCCTGGGAGGATCGACCTCGTGAGCGAGCCGATGGTCCTGGACGTGCCCGAGTGGTCCCGCTTCGAGATCCACGTCGACGGGAGGTTGGCCGGCTTCGCCCAGTACCGCACCGAACCCGGAACGATCCGCTTCATCCACACCGAGATCGACGAGGCCTACGAGGGGCAGGGCCTCGGCGGCAAGCTGGCGCGCTTCGCCCTCGACGCCGCCCGCACGAGGGGCCTGGCGGTCTACCCCGACTGCCCCTTCATCCGCGGCTGGATCGCCAAGCACGAGGACTACCAGGGCCTGGTCCCGGTGGAGGCCCGCCCGCTCTACGGCCTCTGAGGAGCGCCGCCCCGGCACACTCCACCGCAGAGATCGTTCCGGGTGTGACGGGAGCGCGCCCAGCGCCGCGCTCCCGTCACCCTCGCGCGCTCAGATGATTCCGAAAGTGACACGAGCGCAGTCAGCGCCGCGCCCCCGTCACCCTCGCGCGCTCAGATCCCGAGCGCGACAGGAACGCTCCCGCGCCCACACTCCTGTGACGCTCGCACCCAGTGCTCACTCCGAACGTGACACGAGCGCGCCCAGCGCCACGCCCCCGTGACACTCGCACGCTCCGATCCCGAGCGCGACAGGAGCGCTCCCGTGCCGACGCTCCTGTGACGCTCGCATCCAGTGATCATTCCGAACGTGACACGAGCGCTCCCAGCTCCACGCCCCCGTGACGCTCGCCCGTAGACCCCGCGAGCCCCCCACCTCGGACACGCGAGTCGGACTCCTCGGACCGCGAGTCCTCCCCCACCGCTCCGCGAGCGCCCGGCCTCAGCCTGGCTCGCGCCCGTAGCGCGAAAGGCATGCGCTCCCCGTGTGTGGCGAGAACGCTTCCGTGTCACTCAGCAGCGGTGATCACTCCGGCGGTGACGGGAGCGCCCGTGCAGCTGCGCGCCGGTCACACTCGCCTGCAGAGATCACGGCGGGAGCGACGGGAGGGCTCTGGCAACCGCGCTCCCGTCACACTCGCCGCGGACCCACGCCAACGGTCGCAGGAGCGCACCGGCGACACCGCTCCTGACCCGCCACGCCCGCCGCTCGCCGCTCGCCGCGAGATCGTTCCGAGCGTGACGAGACCGCTCCCGCAGCTGCGCTCCCGTCGCACTCGCCCGCAAAGATCCTTGCGAGCGTGACGCCAGTGTTCGCAGCTCTGCACTCACGTCACGCTCGCGTGCGGAGATCGCGGGTGTGACTGGAGAGCTCGTGCAACCGCGCTCCTGTCACATTCGCCGCAGACCCACTGCGACTGTCGCGGGAGCGCTCCGCCCACGGCGTTCCCGCCACTCGCGCCCGCACCCAGTGATCATTCCCAACGCGACACGAGCGCTCCCGCGCGCACGCTCCTGTGACCCCCGCACCCAGTGATCATTCCGAACGTGACACGAGCGCTCCCGCGCCCACGCTCCTGTGACGCTCGCGCCCCGCGATCGCTCCGAGCGTGACACGAGTGCTCCTGCGCCACGCTCCTGTGACGCTCGCACCCAGCGATCGCTCCGAACGTGACACGAGCGCTCCCGCGCCCACGCTCCTGTCACGCCCGCACCAGCGATCATTCCGAACGTGACACCAGCGCTGCCGCCACCGCGCTTCCGTGACACTCACCAGAGAGATCGCTCCGCGCGGGGTGGAGCGAGCTGGCGCGGAGCGGGCCGGCGCGGAAGTGTCGGGGGGTCCTCGTAGCCTGGGCGCGTGTTGGTCGTCCACGCGTTCTGGTCCCCCGGTCGGGGTGCCGTGCTGTGGGCCGAGGACGGGCAGCGGCCCGCCACTACCGCGCGTCGGTCGCTGCGCTCGGCGCGACCACATCCCTTCGCCGCACCCGCGTCCCAGCTCGCGGGGATCCACCCGGGCAAGCAGACGTCGGTGAACCTCCTCCTGCCCTCGCGCTCCGGCGGGCCGCTGGACTCCCCGGAGCTGGTGCGCGCCAAGCCTTCCGGGCGCCGGTCGGCCGAGCTCACGCTGCTGCCCTGGTCGGTCCCGGGCGTCGTCGTCGACCCCGCGGAGCTGGACGATCCGGCGGAGGACGTGCGGTACGGGCGGTCCGTCGCCCACCTGCGGGCGCTGCGCGAGTTCGCGGACGACCTCGTGACCCGGGGCCGCGTCCTGCCCACGCTGCGGCCCGGTCCGGAGGCACGGTGGCGGCCCGTCGTCCAGGGGCTCGACGCGGTGGCCCGCCGGTCGCTCGTCGAGGCGCTGCCACCGGTGGGGCGTGCCGAGCAGCGCCGCGCGGGGGACGTGGCGGGCCATGCGCCGGACCTGCTGGTGGACGACGCGCTGGCGGTGTTCGTCGACGCGGCGGTCCGGGAGCGGCTCGGCCGGGCGTCCGAGATCGTCTCCCTGGTCCCGCCACGCACCGGCCGCGCCCCGAAGTCGACGCCCGCCACCGAGGCCTGGCTGGCCGCGCTCGGCGCGGCCGACCCGCGTTTCGAGGCGCCGGAGCGCGAGCTGGCCACGCTGGCGGCCGCGCTCGAGCCGTGGGACGCGGTCACCACCGAGGAGACCGGCCCGGCGCGCGCCACGTTCCGGCTCGCCGAGATCGACACGCTGCACGATCCCGCGGACCCCGGGGACGATCCGCTGGACCAGACCGGGGACGGCACGCGCTGGGTCCTGGAGTTCCAGCTCCAGTCGACCGAGGACCCGAGCCTGATCGTGCCCGCGGAGGACGTGTGGGCGGGCCGGGCCGACCGTCTGATCACCTCGGCCCAGGAGCTGCTGCTCGCCGAGCTGGGCCGCGCCGCGCTGGTCTTTCCCGGGCTGACCCCCGCCCTGCGCAGCGCCCGCCCCGAGGAGCTGGATCTCGACATCGAGGAGACCCACCGGTTCCTCACCGAGGACGCCGCGCGGCTGCTCGCCGCCGGGTTCGGGGTCCAGCTGCCCGCCGGGTGGAACGGCCGGAAACCGCTGGGGCTCAAGCTGTCCGTGTCCTCCCCCGGCGCACCCGGCGTCGTCACGCGCGGCGGGTTGGGCCGCGAGGAGCTCGCGCGGTTCCGCTGGACGATGGCCGCGGGGGACGAGGAGCTCGACGAGGAGGAGATCGCCGCGCTGGTGGCCGCCAAGGCCAAGCTGGTGCGGATCCGCGGCCAGTGGGTGTCGGTGGACCAACAGGCCCTCGCCCGCGGCCTGGAGTTCCTGCGCACGCAGAGCACGCGCCGGGCACACACCGTCGCCGAGACGCTGGGCATCGCGCAGGGCAGGCTGGACACGCCGCTGCCGGTCACCGCCGTCACGGCCGAGGGCTGGGTCGGGGACCTGTTGCGCGGCACCGCGGACCGCACCCTCGAGCCCCTCGATCCGCCGGAGTCGTTCCGCGCGACCCTGCGGCCGTACCAGAAGCGCGGCCTGTCCTGGCTGTCCTTCCTCGCGAACCTCGGTCTCGGGGCCTGCCTCGCGGACGACATGGGCCTGGGCAAGACGATCCAGCTCCTGGCCCTGGAGGCACGCGAACGCGGCGGCGAGCGGCGCGGCCCCACCCTGATCCTCTGCCCGATGTCCCTGGTCGGGACCTGGCAGCGGGAGGCGGCCCGCTTCGCCCCCGAGCTCCGGGTCCACGCGCACCACGGCGCGGGGCGGGCCAAGGGCGAGCGGCTGGCGGAGGTCCTGGCGGACACCGACATCGTCGTCACCACCTACGGCACGGCGGCGCGGGACGTCGAGGACCTGGAGTCGCACGCCTGGCACCGCCTGGTGCTGGACGAGGCACAGGCGATCAAGAACGCGCACGCCGCGCCGTCGAAGGCGGCCCGCCGGATCGTCGCGGGCCACCGCATCGCCCTCACCGGCACGCCCATGGAGAACCGGCTGGCCGAGCTGTGGTCGGTGATGGACTTCCTCAACCCCGGCATGCTCGGCACCCCGGAGGCGTTCCGCAGGCGCTTCGCCGTGCCGATCGAGCGGCACGGGAGCCCCGAGGCCGCGGAGACCTTGCGCGCCATGACCCGCCCGTACCTGCTGCGCCGGCTCAAGACCGATCCGACCGTCATCGACGACCTGCCCGAGAAGATCGAGATCCGGCAGGAGTACCGGCTCACCCGCGAGCAGGCCTCGCTCTACCGCACGATCGTCGACGACATGATGGAGAAGATCGAGGACAGCCAGGGGATCCAGCGCCGGGGCAACGTCCTCGCGGCCATGACCAAGCTCAAGCAGGTCTGCAACCACCCCGCCCACCTGCTGCACGACGGCTCGCCCCTCGGCAGGCGCTCGGGCAAGGTCGCCCGGCTCGAGGAGCTCCTGGGCGAGATCCTCGCCGAGGGCGACAAGGTGCTGCTGTTCTCCCAGTTCACCGAGTTCGCCGCGATGCTGGTGCCGCACCTGTCCGCCCGGTTCGACCAGGAGATCCTGCACCTGCACGGCGGCACCCCCAAGAAGCAGCGGGACGCGATGGTGGAGCGCTTCCAGTCCGCGGACGGGCCGTCGGTGTTCCTGCTGTCGCTCAAGGCGGGCGGTACCGGGCTCACGCTCACCGCCGCCAACCACGTCATCCACGTCGACCGGTGGTGGAACCCGGCCGTGGAGGACCAGGCGACCGACCGGGCGTTCCGGATCGGCCAGCAGCGGAACGTCCAGGTGCGGAAGTTCGTCTGCCCGGGCACCGTCGAGGAGCGGGTGGACGCCCTGATCGAGTCGAAGAAGGCGTTGTCGGACATGGTGATCAGCGACGGCGAGGGGTGGCTCACCGAGCTGTCCACGAGCGAGCTGCGGACCGTGTTCGCCCTGGGCGCGGAGGCGGTGGGAGATGAGTGACCAGCCCTTCTGGGCCGAGGAGGACCACCTTAAGCGCCGGATCGCCGTCGAGAACGGGGTCCGGGCGGACGGGGTGGCCCGCAGCTGGTGGTCGAGGCGCTTCGTCGCCGTGCTGGAGGAGATCGGCGTCGGCGGTCGGATGGCGCGCGGCAAGACCTACGCCCGGGCGGGCCAGATCGTGTCCTGCGAGATCGACGCCGGGTCCGTCGTCGCGCTCGTGCAGGGCACCCGGCCCACGCCGTACAAGGTGCGGATCGGGGTCCCGGCCTGGGGCAAGGCGGAGTGGGCCCGCGCGGAGCAGGCCCTGGCGGAGGACGCCTGGTATGCCGCCGCGCTGCTGGCGGGCGGGATGCCGCCGGAGATCGAGGAGGTGTTCGCCGGCGTCGGGCTGAGCCTGTTCCCCGCCACGCAGCGAGACCTCACGATGGACTGCACCTGCCCGGACGCGACGGTGCCGTGCAAGCACCTGGCCGCGGTGTTCTACCTGCTCGCGGAGCGGTTCGACGCGGATCCCTTCGAGGTGCTGGCCCTGCGCGGCCGCGACCGCGAGACCCTGCTGGCCAACCTGCGGCGCCGCCGCGGGTCGGGCTCGGCGCTCGAACCCGTCGTCGAGCAGCAGGCGGCGCCACTCGGTGAGCTGCTGCACGCGTTCTTCGAGTCCCCCGAGATCGATCTCGGCAGGCTCGTCCCGGCGAGCCCGGAGCCCGGCGCCCTCCTGGACCAGGTCCCCGACCTGGTGATCACGGTGCGGAGACGCCAGGTACGCGCCCTGCTCCGCCCCGCGTACCGACAGTTCCCGCTCTGACCCACCGCATCACGGAGCCACAACTGTCGTTGTCGGGCCCCGACACGACAGTTGTGGCTCCCTGATGCTCAGCCTGCGCTGACGCCCGCGTTCGGGCCCCACCGGCTCAGGACCCAGGCCTCGAAGACCGTCGCCACCTCGTACAGCACGATGCTCGCGACGACCGAGAGCGTCACGATCGTCCAGACGCCGCCGTAGTTGCCCGCCCCGCGGTAGCCGGACAGCACGCCGCCCATCCCGCTGAACCCGACGAGCCACTCCGCCAGCATCGCGCCGACGAACGCGCCCGGCACGGAGATCCGCATCGACGCGAGGAACTCGGGCAGGGCGGAGGGGATGCGCACCTTGACGAGCGCGGTCAGTGCCGACCCCCCGTTCACCGCGATCAGGTCCAGGGACTGGGGCGAGGCCGAGTTGAGGCCCACGACCACGTTCACCAGGACCGGGAAGAGCACGACGATCGCCGCGATCACCGCGATGCCCAGCTTCCCCTGCCCGAAGATCAGCAGGAGCAGCGGCGCCATCGCGACGAGCGGCACCGAGCGCAGCAGCATCGCGATCGGCATGAACGCGAACTCCACCGGCTTCCAGAGCACGAACGCGATGGCCACCAGGGTGGCGAGGACCATGCCGGAGGCGAACCCGATCAGGGCGTTGAGCAGGGTGTTCCCCAAGGCGCCGAACGACTCCGCCCGGGCCTGCTCGGCGCTCATCGACGCCGGCCGGATCCCGCGCGGCGGTTCGGCGGAGAACAGGTACTGGAACACGTTGATCGGCGACTTGCCCACGAACGCGGACACGTCGAACACCGTGAGGAGCAGCTGCCACAGCAGGCCGAGCACGATCAGCGCGACGACGATCGTGAGGACCGCGCGCCCCGCCTTCTGCGCGATGGCCCGCGAGGCGGTCCCCCCGCTCACCGTCGCCGACGCCTGGCCGGTCGTCGGGGCGTTCTCCACGACCGCGCTCATCACTTGCCTCCCGCAGGCACGTCGCCTGTCGACGTCCAGGGGGTGACCAGCCGCGCGATCAGCCCGACGAGCACGAACCCGACACCGGAGATGATCCCGCTGACCAGGGCGAGGTACCACAGCTGCGGCGCGTCCGACTGGGTCTGCGCGGCGATGATCGCCCGCCCCAGGGTGGAGTCCCCGCCGCTGCCGAGGTACTCGGCGAGGATCGCGCCCAGGAACGCGGCCGGAGCCGCGATCTTCAGGGCGGCGAACAGCGCGGGCAGCGCGGAGATCAGCTGCACCTTGCGCAGCGACGTCCACGTGCCGCCGCCGTAGGCCTTGATCAGGTCGATGCTGGCGCGCGGCGCCGCCCGCAGCCCGAGCAGCGCCCCGACCGCCGTGGTGAAGAAGCAGCTCAACGCCGCCAGGACGACCGACGCACCGGACGGCCAGTCCCGACCGGCGACGATCACGATCACCGGCCCGATCGCCACCAGCGGGATGCAGTAGGTGACCACCGCGATCTGGTTCGCGAGCGGCTCCAGGGCGGGCACGAGCAGCACGAGGATCGCCAGCACGATCGCGCCGAGGTTGCCCCACAGGTACCCCAGGGCCGCGGAGCCCACGGTGCCCGACGCGTTGTTCAGCGTGGCCGACCACTGCGCGCCGTCGAAGAACTTCGCGACGACGCTCGGCGGCGTCGGGATGGCCCCGCTGCCCTGGTAGAGGGTCAGCGACGCGACCCACCACGCGACGACGATGACGACGACCCCGAGCACCCCACCGACCCAGGGCGGCACGCCGCGCAGACCGGCGAACCGCCGCACCTCCGCGGCGGGCGCCGCGGCGATGGCCATCAGTGCTCCCCGCCGGCACCGCGGCCGAACAGGATCTCCGACAGCCGGTCCACGTAGGCGTGGAACTCCGGGGTCCGCTGCAGCTCGGGCAGCCGCGGCCGCGGCAGGTCGATCTCCACCACCTCCGCGATCCGCCCCGGACGGGGCGACATCACGGCCACCACGTCGGACAGGAAGACCGCCTCGCTGATGCCGTGGGTGACCATCAGCGTGGTCGCCGGGCGCTCGGTCCAGATCCGCAGCAGCTCGACGTTCAGCCGCTGGCGGGTCATGTCGTCCAGCGCGCCGAACGGCTCGTCCAGCAGCATCACGGTGGGTTGCACGGCCAGGCAGCGCGCGATCGCCACGCGCTGCCGCATCCCGCCCGAGAGCTGGGAGGGCTTGGCCTTCTCGAAGCCCTTCAGCCCCACCAGCTCGATGAGGTCGTCCACCAGCCCCGGCTCCGGCGTGATCCCGGCGACCTCGAGGGGCAGCCGGATGTTGCTCGTGACCGACCGCCACGGCAGCAGCGCCGCCTCCTGGAAGGCGATGCCGAGCTCGTGGTCGCGCTGGATCTCCCGGGTGGACCGGCCGTTGATCAGCGCCGTGCCCTCCGTCGGGGTCTCGAGCCCCGCGAGGATCCGCAGGATCGTCGACTTGCCGCACCCGGACGGACCGAGCAGCGAGAGGAACGAGTTCTGCGTGGTCCCGAGGTCCGTGGCGGCCAGCGCCTGCACGGACCGCCTGCCCATGGTGAAGACCTTCTGCAGGCCCTGGATGTTGATCCCCGTGGCGACCCCGGGGGCCGCCGCCGGATCGGTGGTCGAGTACTTCCCCGCCGCCGCCGCCTGCTCGGTCGTCTCCGTCACGCGGTGTCCTCCCTCGCGTCCGCTCGCTGTCCCGGGTACCGCGTCAGGCCTTGATGAGGCTCGGGTCCGCCGAGTAGACCTCGTCCAGCAGCGAGAGGTCGAACAGGTCGGCCGCGGTGATCGAGATGCCGATGTCGCCCAGCGCCTTGATGATCTCGCCCTGCAGGGCGTCGGTGAGGGTGAACAGCCCGTTCGCCTTCGTGTCCGCGCTGACCACGAGCTCGTTCTGCGCCGTCATCTGCTCGGTCTGACCCGGGACGTCCAGCCCCAGGTCCTTGCCGTAGACCTCGGCGGCGAGCCGCGCGGACTCGGCCGGGTTCGCCACCGCGTCGTTCCAGCCCTGGATCTCGGCCTTCA
Organism: Pseudonocardia sp. WMMC193; assembly: GCF_021728735.1. NCBI lineage: Bacteria > Bacillati > Actinomycetota > Actinomycetes > Pseudonocardiales > Pseudonocardiaceae > Pseudonocardia > Pseudonocardia sp. WMMC193. Next base: position 1,984,062 of record NZ_JAKKDO010000003.1, read on the forward strand.
GGAACGCCTTCAGCTTGTCCCGGTCGTTGTCGATGGTCTCCTGCAGCACGGTGAACGTCTCCGCGGTCAGCGGGAGCCCGTTGTCCGCGAAGGGCAGCACGACCGGGGTGAACCCGTCCGCCTTGACGATGAACGGCTCGTTGGTCGTGTAGGCCATGAACCCGTCGACCGACTTCTCCGTCAGCGGGGTCGGCTCGTACTGCACGACGACCTGCTCGACCTGGGACGGGTCGATGCCGTTCGCCTTGAGCAGGCCGGCGAAGATCTGCTGGTTGGTGCCCGCCTGGATGCCCAGGCGCTTGCCGATCAGGTCCTGCACCGTGCGGATCGGCTTGCCCTCCTCGATGGAGAGGATGCAGAAGGGGTTCTTCTGGAACGTGCTGCCGATGATCTTCAGCGGGGCGCCCTGCTCGGTGATGAAGCGGGCGGTGGCGTCCGGCGCCGAGAGGCCGACGTCCACGTTCTTGGCCAGGACCAGCGCGTCCGCGCTGTCCACGGGGCCGGTCACGAGGTCGACCTTCTCGAAGCCCGCCTGGGTGTAGTAGCCCTTCGAGTCGGCCATGTACTCGCCTGCGAACTCGATGTTCTTGATCCAGGACAGCTGGAGGGCGAGCGTGCCGTAGGCGCCGGGAGCGGCCGAGGCGGCGCCCGAGGCGGACGAGCCGCCGCTGGAGCTGCCACCGCCGCAGGCGGCGAGGGCGACCCCCGCGGCACCGACGCCCAGGCCGAGGCCTGCCAGGCGGAAGAAGCCCCGCCGGTCGTGGATCGGGCCCGAGGGGCGCTGGTTCGGCGGCGGGACGAGCAGCGTCATGTGTGCGTTCTCCTACGACGTACGGGTGGCGTCCGGGGCCGGACGGTCAGGCTCGGCATGATGTCCCCCGACGCGCCGACCCGCAGAATCTAGGAAAAGGCGGCATCAGTGCGGTTTCAGAAATGTTACGCCGGTGATGCCGAACGGTCGCGCTTCCGCATACCCCCGGCCGACGCTCACACAGCGCCAGCCGACGGGAACGGTGAGTGAGACCGCCCGTCGGCCCGGGTCACACCGCGGCCTTGCGCCGCCGCGGAGCCTTCCTGCGCGCCGCCGGTGCGGGCGTGACGAGATCGGCGAGGAACCTCCCGGTGTAGCTCTCGGGGACCGCGGCGACCTGCTCCGGGGTGCCCTGCGCGACGACCGTGCCACCGCCGGACCCGCCCTCCGGACCCATGTCGATCACCCAGTCCGAAGTCTTGATCACGTCCAGGTTGTGCTCGATGACCACGACGGTGTTGCCCTTCTCCACCAGGCCGTTGATCACCAGCAGCAGCTTGCGGATGTCCTCGAAGTGCAGGCCCGTGGTCGGCTCGTCGAGGATGTAGATCGTGCGCCCGTTGGACCGCTTCTGCAGCTCCGACGCCAGCTTGACGCGCTGCGCCTCGCCGCCGGACAACGTCGGGGCGGGCTGGCCGAGCCGCACGTAGCCGAGCCCGACGTCCACCAGGGTGGTCAGGTACCGGCTGATCGAGGTGATCGGCGCGAAGAACTCCGCGGCCTCCTCGATCGGCATGTCCAGCACGTCCGCCACGGTCTTGCCCTTGTAGTGGACCTCGAGGGTCTCCCGGTTGTAGCGGGCGCCCTTGCAGACCTCGCACGGGACGTAGACGTCCGGCAGGAAGTTCATCTCGATCTTGATCGTGCCGTCTCCGGAGCACGCCTCGCAGCGCCCGCCCTTGACGTTGAACGAGAAGCGGCCCTGCTGGTAGCCGCGGACCTTGGCCTCGGTCGTGGCCGCGAACAGAGTGCGGATCTTGTCCCAGACGCCGGTGTAGGTGGCCGGGTTGGACCGCGGGGTGCGGCCGATCGGGCTCTGGTCCACCCGCACGAGCTTGTCCAGCTGGTCGACCCCCGTGATCCGGGTGTGCCGGCCCGGCACCTGGCGGGCGCCGTTCAGCTTGTTGGCGAGCACCGTGGCCAGGATGTCGTTGATCAGCGTCGACTTGCCGGAGCCGGACACGCCGGTGATCGACACGAGGCCGCCCAGCGGGATGTCCACGTCGATCCCGCGCAGGTTGTGCTCGCGGGCCCCCACGATCGTCAGCGTGCGGGCCGGGTCCAGCGTGCGCCGCACGTCCGGCACCGGGATGCTCCGCCGCCCGGACAGGTACGCGCCGGTCAGCGACGTGTCGTGGGACTCCAGCTCCGCCACCGGCCCGGAGTGCACCACCAGGCCGCCGTGCTCGCCCGCGCCGGGCCCGATGTCCACCGCCCAGTCCGACGCCCGGATGGTGTCCTCGTCGTGCTCGACGACGATCAGCGTGTTGCCCAGCTCCTTGAGCCGGGTCAGCGTGTCGATCAGCCGCCGGTTGTCCCGCTGGTGCAGGCCGATGGACGGCTCGTCCAGCACGTAGAGCACGCCGACCAGGCCGGACCCGATCTGCGTGGCCAGCCGGATGCGCTGGGCCTCGCCGCCGGACAGGGTGCCCGCCGCGCGGTCGAGCGAGAGGTAGTCCAGCCCGACGTCCAGCAGGAAGCCGAGCCGGGCCTGCACCTCCTTGAGCACCCGGCCCGCGATCATGGACTGGCGCTCGTTGAGCTCCATGCCGTTGAGGAACACCGAGCACTCGGCGACCGACATCGCGGAGACGTCCGCGATCGACCGCTCCCCCAACGTGACGGCCAGGACCTCCGGCTTGAGCCGCGCGCCCTTGCACGCGGGGCACGGCACGTCCCGCATGTAGCCCTCGTACCGCTCCCGCTGCGACTCGGACTCGGTCTGCTCCATCCGCCGCTCGAGGAACGGGATCACGCCCTCGAAGTTGGCGTAGTAGGCGCGCTCGCGCCCGTAGCGGTTGCGGTAGCGCACGTGCACCTGGTCCTCGGACCCGTGCAGCACGGCCTTCTGCGCCTCCGCGGGCAGCATGCGCCACGGGGTGTCCATCGAGAACCCGATCGCCTTCGACAGCCCGGTGAGCAGCCTGCCGAAGTACTCCGCGGTGTGCCCGTTGTTCCAGGGCGCGACCGCCCCCTCGCCCAGCGACATCTCCGGGTCCGGCACGACGAGCTCGGGGTCGACCTCCTTCTTGATGCCGATGCCCGAGCAGGTGGGGCACGCGCCGTAGGGCGAGTTGAAGGAGAAGGTGCGGGGCTCCAGGTCGTCCAGCGTGAGCGGGTGCCCGTTCGGGCAGGCCATCCGCTCGGAGAACTTGCGCTCGCGGTGCGGGTCCGCCTCGTCCAGGTCCACGAAGTCCAGCACGACGATGCCGTCCGCGAGGCGCAGCGCCGTCTCCACCGAGTCGGTCAGCCGCTGCTTGGCGCTCGCCTTGACCGCCAGGCGGTCGACGATCACCGAGATGTCGTGCTTCTCCTGCTTCTTCAGCTTCGGCGGGTCGGAGAGCTGGTGCACGGTGCCGTCCACCAGCACGCGCGAGTAGCCCTGCGACTGCAGGCTGGTGAACAGGTCGACGAACTCGCCCTTGCGGGTGCGGACCACGGGCGCCAGCACCTGGAAGCGGCTGCCCTCCGCCATCTCCAGCACCTGGTCGACGATCTGCTGCGGGGTCTGCTTCTCGATGATCTCGCCGCAGACCGGGCAGTGCGGGACGCCCGCCCGCGCGTAGAGCAGACGGAGGTAGTCGTAGACCTCGGTGATCGTGCCGACCGTGGACCGCGGGTTGCGGTTCGTGGACTTCTGGTCGATCGAGACCGCCGGGGACAGGCCCTCGATGAAGTCGACGTCCGGCTTGTCCATCTGCCCGAGGAACTGGCGGGCGTAGGCCGAGAGCGACTCCACGTAGCGCCGCTGGCCCTCCGCGAAGATCGTGTCGAACGCCAGGCTCGACTTCCCGGACCCGGACAGACCGGTGAACACGATCATGCTGTCCCGCGGCAGGTCGAGGTCCACCCCGCGCAGGTTGTGCTCACGCGCGCCACGGACGACGAGTCGCGGAGCCTCGTACGGGGTGCGGGCGGATGCCACTTCGGGGGCCTCCTCGGAGAACGGACGGATGCGCTGTCGATGCTAAGCGGGGGCACCGACAGAAACCGTCGGGAACGGTGTCTCGACAGACGGCGTCGGCGGATGGGCCACCCCGCGCGCCGGATGCCCCGCGCCGAGGGTCGGAAACCCCGACATACGAGTCCTGCAACGCACCGGGACCCCTCCGTCTTCCACTCTCGCACGCATGTTCGACCGCGAGGTCCCCGGGGTCCGGATAGGGTGTGTCTCCCACTCCGGCGCCGCCGGGCCCGGTGATCCACGGCGCCGCCGGCAAGGCAGCCGGGCCGCCCTCATACCGGGCGTATTCGGGCGGTCCCGCAACGCCGCCGGCGGCGACGTGGGCGCCGGGAGCGGTGGCGGCGGAGTGGGAGACACGCCCTAAGGTGCCCGCGTGGACGTCCTCGACGAGTACAGCGGGCACACCGACCCCGGCGGCCCGGCCCTCCGCCGCGCGCTCGGCCCGCTCACGGTGAACAAGGTGTCGGTCGGGCCGATGGACAACAACGCCTACCTGCTGGTCTGCACGGCCACCCGCGAGGCGCTGCTCATCGACGCGGCCAACGAGCCGGAGCGGATCGCGGACCTGGTCGGCTCGGCGGACGACCGCCCCGAGCTGCGGCACCTGGTCACCACGCACCGGCACAAGGACCACTGGGAGGCGCTCGGCGCGGTCGCCGGGATGTTCCAGACCCGCCAGATCGCCCACCCGGAGGACGCGGGCGAGCTCCCGATCCCGATGGACGAGCTCGTCGGCCAGGGGGACGTCGTCGAGTTCGGCGAGATCCAGCTGGAGGTCATCCACCTCCGCGGCCACACGCCCGGGTCGATCGCGCTGCTCTACCGCGGTCCGGACCGCCCGCACCTGTTCACCGGAGACTCGCTGTTCCCCGGCGGACACGGCCGCACCCAGACCGTGGCTGACCACGTCCAGCTGATGGACGACCTGGAGTCCCGCGTGTTCGCCGAGCTCCCGGACGACACGTGGTTCTACCCCGGCCACGGTGACGACTCGACCCTCGGCGAGCAGCGCCCCCACCTCGCCGAATGGCGCGAGCGCGGCTGGTGACCCGGGGGTCTCAGTCCAGGTCGACGGCCTGGGCGGGGACGACCGGCTCGAGGTCCGTGGGCGGGGTCCAGCCCTCGCCCACGGCGGCCTGCTCCGCGACGCGGCGGCGCTGCCGCTCGCTGGGCCGCTCCGGGCCCCCGGAGGGCGCGACGGCGGCGTTCACGGTGGGCAGGGCGCGCAGGCGCGGGGACAGCGCCGCCCCGCGGGTCGGACGCGGCACCGGGTGGCGCGTCGACCGCGTGGCGGGCAGCAGGACACCCCCTGGTCTCATGACGTCGAGGGTACGGCTCAGGCGCCGAACAGGCGAGGAAGTTCCGTGCTCAGCCGCAGGTAGGAGACCACGCCCCAGGCCACGAGCAGGATGAACAGCAGGCTCGCGACCGAGACCAGGACGTAGGTCACCGCGCGCAGCACCCGCAGTGCGGTGCCGTCGCCGACCGGCACGGCCCGTTGTCCGCGCGGCGGGGTGTGCGCGGGGCCCGACCGCGGCGCAGGCGCCCACCCCTGCCGCGCGGCCTGCTCCCCCACCGTGGCCGGGGCGCCCGCCCGCGGAAAGGGCACGGGCGGCGAGGATGGCTTCGGGACGGCCCGGAACCCGCCGCTGGTGCTCGTCGACGCCCTGTGCGTGCTCACCCGTCGCATCCCCCTACCCCGATCCGTGCGTGCGGGCATCAGTCTGGTAGGCGCAGCGACCGTTGGTTACTCCGCGGGAGCGTGTTCACCCGAACGGGTTTGCCCGCGGGCGGGCACGGCCCCGAGCGGCCCCGAGTAGCGCCGAGCGGAGCCGACCGGGGTCTGCGGTGCGGACGCCGCTGCTGCTCCGGACGGGTGGTCGGCGGGGCGGCAGGACGCGAATCGTCGTAAGGTCCGCACACACCAGACTCCTCCGGTCGGGTCGCACCGTCGGGATCAGGAACCGGGATCCACGGTGCACCCGCCCCTGAGAGGACAGATGGACCGATCCCGCGTCCGCCGCGTCGCGTCGACCCTCGGCCGCTCCGCCGTCGCGCTCCTGGCCGCAGGCGTCCTCGCCGGCACCGGCTACGTCTGGTCGCTGACCCGCACGCTGGACGACGACCGCACCACCAGCGACGTCCTCGCCACGCGACCGGCCGACCCCACCCCGCAGCCCCGGCGCAGCTACACCGCCCTGTTGGTCGGCATGGACAGCCGCACGGACGCCCACGGCGACCCGCTGCCCCCGGAGCTGCTGGCCCGCATCCACGCGGGCGACGACGCGGGCGAGCTGCACACCGACACGATCATGCTGGTCCGGGTGCCCGCCGATGCGGGCGCGCCGGTGGTCTCGGTGTCCTTCCCCCGGGACTCGTACGTGGAGCTCGCGGACGGCAGCGGGCGCCACAAGATCAATTCGGCGTACGGGCGCGCCTACCGGGCCGCGGAGACCCGGCTGCGGGCGCAGGGCGTGGCCGGTGCCGAGCTGGACCGGGCCGGGCGCGAGGCGGGGCGGGCGGCGCTGGTGGCGACCGTCGAGCAGGTCTCGGGGGTGACCGTCGACCACTACGCCGAGGTGAACCTGGCCGGGTTCGTCGAGCTGACCGACACCCTAGGCGGGGTGCCGGTGTGCCTGAACGCCCCGGTGGACGACCGGGCCTACTCCGGCGTCGACCTGCCCGCGGGCCCGCAGACCGTGACCGGGGACAGCGCGCTCGCGTTCGTCCGCCAGCGCCACGGACTCGACGGCGGGGACCTCGACCGGGTCACCCGCCAGCAGGCCTACCTCGCCGGGCTGACCCACCAGGTGCTCAGCACCGGCACGCTCACCGACCCGGCGCAGGTGTCCGCCCTGATCGGCGTGATCACCCGCTACGTGGTGCTCGACACCGGATGGGACCTGCAGCAGCTGGTCGGGCAGCTCGGCACGGTGGCGGGTGGGGACGTCGTGTTCCGCACCATCCCCACCCTGCGGCCGGACCTGCGCACCCCTGCGGACGGCGTGGCCGTCGAGGTCGACGACGCGGCCGTGCGCCAGTTCACCCACACCGTCCTGTACTCCGACGCGCGGGCGGGTGAGACGAGCGCGCCGACCACGCCGGACCCGTCGCGGATCCGCGCGAGCGGACCCACCGAGACCACCGCCCCGGCGCCCACGACGACGGCCCAGCCCGCCGACCCGTGGACGAACCGGCCGGTGCTCGACGCCGCCGGGGTGCCCTGCGTGAACTAGTGCCCCGTGCGAGAAGGTTGGTGCCGGAATCGGTGGTCCAGCCGCTCGCGGGCAAGGCCGCCGGTCCGCAGGCCGTACCGGGCGTACTGCGCGGGCCGGCAACGCCGCCCGCGTGCGGCTGGGCCGCCGAGTTCGGTGCCGAACCTTTTCGCACGGGGCACTAGCTCGACTGGGGCGCCGTGATGGCGTCCGCCTTGGCGCGGATCCGCTCGGCGGGCCAGGTGGCCACCTCCCGCAGCTGCTCGGCCACCGCGATCTCGACCGCGGCGTGCACCGCCGCGGGCGACACGAGCGGGTCCACCGAGCGGGCGGCCGCGAGGGCCCGCCCGGACAACGGCACGTTGATCATCCTTCACACCTCCGTTGGTGGGGATGTGTGGGCAACGGATCGGTGGCCCCGCGGCGACGGGTCGTGGGGCGGGTGGTGGCGGCGGTGGGACGAGCGGACGCCGATTCCTCCGCCCGGGTGACACGTGGGTGCGTCCGCCCGCTCGGCGCCGTCCCGCGATCGGGTCCGGCGCGCCTGCGGCAGACTGCGCGCGTGAGCACGGACAGCTTCCCCCGCCTGCACGCCCGCACCCGCCGTTTCACCCTCGGCGCACCGCGCGGGGCCACCGTCTCCCCCGACGGCGGCCGGGTCGCGTTCCTGCGCAGCGGCTCCGGCACCGACCCGGTGACCTGCCTGTGGTCCTACGAGGTCGCGACGGCGGAGGAGCGGCTCGTCGTCGACCCCCACGAGCTGGACGCAGGCAAGGGAGGAGACGAGGACCTCCCCGCCGAGGAGCGGGCCCGCCGCGAACGCGCCCGCGAGCAGGCGGGCGGGATCGTCTCCTACGCCACGGACCGCGCGCTGACCCGCGCCGTGTTCCCGCTGTCCGGCAGGCTGTTCCTCGCCGACTTCGCCGGGGGCCTCGCGCCGCGGCTGATCGAGACCGAGGGCGCGGTCGTCGACCCGCGGCTGGACCCCACCGGGGAGCGGATCGCCTATGTGGCGGGCGGCGCGCTGCAGGTCCACGAGATCGACACGGGCCGCACCACCACCGTGGCCGCGGAGCCCGGGGTCACCCACGGTCTGGCGGACTTCGCCGCGGCCGAGGAGATGGGCCGGATGCGCGGGTACTGGTGGTCGCCGTCGGGCGAGCAGCTCGCCGTCGCGCGGGTGGACGAGTCGCCCGTGCGGACGTGGTGGATCAGCGACCCGGCGCATCCGGACCGCGAGCCCACAAAGGTCGCCTACCCCGCCGCGGGGACCCCGAACGCCGCCGTCACGCTCGAGATCGTGGGGCTCGACGGGACCCGCACCCCCGTCCCGTTCGCCGACGAGTACCTGGTCGACGTCGTGTGGGACGCCCACGGCCTGATGATCCAGACCCAGCCGCGGGACCAGAAGGCCCTGCGGACCGTCGCCGTCGACCCGGCCACCGGCGCCACGACCCCGCTCGACGAGCGCACCGACCCGGTCTGGGTGGAGATCGTCCCGGGCGTGCCCGCGCGGACCGACGACGGGCGCCTCGTGCAGGTCGACGACGCGCGCAGGCTCCTCGTCGCGGGCAAGCCGGTGACGCCGCCGTCGCTCCTGGTCCGGGCCGTGCTCGGGGTGGACGACGCCGTGCTGTTCACCGCCTCGGAGGAGCCCACGTCCACCGCGGTGTGGAGCTGGTCCGCGGACGGTCTGGAGCGCCTGTCCCCCGCCACCGGGCTGCACTCCGGCACCCGGGCGGGCGGCACGCTCGTGCTGAGCTCCACCGACCTCACCACCCCCACCCGGACGACGGTGGCGGGCAGGCCGCTGACCTCGCACGCGATCGTCCCGGAGCTGGAGCCGCGGATCACCCTGCACCGCCTGGGCTCCCGCGAGCTCGCCACCGCGCTGCTGCTGCCGAGCTGGTGGGAGCCCGGCACCCCGCTGCCGGTGCTGATGGACCCCTACGGCGGCCCGCACGCCCAGCGCGTGGTCCAGGCCAGGGGCGCCCACCTGACCAGCCAGTGGTTCGCCGAGCAGGGCTTCGCGGTGGTGGTGGTCGACGGGCGGGGCACGCCGGGGCGCGGGCCGGAGTTCGAGCGGGCGGTGCACCTCGACCTGGCCCAGCCCGTGCTCGACGACCAGGTCGAGGCGCTGCAGGCGCTGGCCGTCGAGCACCCGGACCTCGATCTGGACCGGGTCGGCATCCGCGGCTGGTCCTTCGGCGGCTACCTGGCGGCGCTCGCCGTGCTGCGCCGCCCGGACGTCTTCCACGCCGCCGTGGCGGGCGCCCCGGTCACGGACTGGGCGCTCTACGACACCCACTACACCGAGCGGTACCTGGGGCTGCCTCCGTCGGCGGCGTACGACCGGTCCTCACTGTTCCCCGACGCGGCGGCCGAGGGCACCCACCGCCCGCTGATGCTGATCCACGGCCTCGCGGACGACAACGTGGTCGCGGCGCACACGCTCCAGCTGTCGAGCGCCCTGCTGGCCGCGGGCCGGGCGCACGAGGTGCTGCCGCTCTCCGGCGTCACGCACATGACACCCCAGGAGGTCGTCGCGGAGAACCTGCTGCTCCTGCAGGTGGACTTCCTCAAGCGGGCGCTGGGGGCCTGATCCACGTCTGAGGAGCGGGGCGGTCGATCTCCGACCGCCCCGCTCCCGACGGGTGGATCAGTCGTGCGAGACGTGGTGCTCGCTCGGCTCGGGGACGGTGCCGCCGCCCTCGTGGCGCAGGTCGACGACCGCGACGGCGAGCGCGACGGCCGTCGTCAGCACCGCGAGGCCCAGTGCCCCCGCGATCGCGGCCGGGTAGGACCTCCCGGCCGCGGCCAGGACGCCGTAGAACACGCCCGCGACGAGCGCGGTCCCGATCGCCGCGCCGACCCGCTGGCCGGTCTGCAGCGCGCCGCCCGCCGAGCCCGCCATGCGGACCGGGACGTTCCGCAGCGTCATGGTGACGTTCGGCGAGATCACGAACCCGCCGCCGATCCCGCCGACCAGCAGCGCGGGCGCCACGCACAGCCCGGCGACGTCCCCGGGCACGAGCAGCAGGATCACCGCCGCGGCCGCGATCCCGAGGGTGACCAGCGACAGCCCGAACACGGTGAGCCTGCGCCCGTAGCGCTCGACGAGCCTGCCCGCCACGACCGCGGACACCGCCGACCCGACCGCGAACGCCGTGACCGAGAGCCCCGACTGCAGCGGCGTGTACCCGAGCCCGCTCTGGAAGAACTGCGCGAACACGATCCACACGCCCGAGAAGCCGGTGAAGTAGACCATCCCGATCAAGGCACCGCAGGCGTAGCCGGAGGTCTCGGTGATCAGCCGCAGGTCCAGCAGCGGCTCCCGCCGTCGCTGCAGCTCCCGGCGCTCCCACCAGAGGAACGCCCCGGCCAGCACCGCGCCGATCGGGAACAGCCACCAGTACCGCGCCACTCCCCCGGACTCGGCCTGGACCAGCGGGAACAGCAGCGCGAGGACCGCCGTCCCGAGCAGCGCCGCGCCCGTCCAGTCGATGGGCTTGCGGTCCCCGCCGGTGCCGACCTTCGGGACCAGCCGCGCCGCCAGGACCACGGCGAGGACGCCGATCGGGACGTTGACGTAGAAGATCCAGCGCCAGCCGTCGGGCTCCCCGAACGCGGCCAGCAGCAGGCCGCCGACGATCGGGCCCGCGGCCGTCGAGATCCCCACGGTGGCCCCGAAGAACCCGAAGGCCCGGCCGCGCTCGGCGCCGCGGAACAGGTTCTGGATGAGCCCGGAGTTCTGCGGGGCCAGACAGCCCGCCGCCAGCCCCTGCAACAACCGCGCCACGACCAGCGGCCCGATCGTCGGGGCGGCCCCGCACGCGGCGCTGAACAGCACGAACGCGGTCAGCGAGATCAAGAACATCCGACGGCGGCCGAACGCGTCCCCGAGGCGGCCCGCCGGGACGAGCGCCAGCCCGAAGGTCAGCGCGTAGCCCGACACGACCCACTGCGCGCCCGCCGGGTTCGTCCCGAGGCCCTGCTGGATCGAGGGCAGAGCCACGGACACGATGCTGACGTCGAGCAGGGTCATGAACCCCGCCGCGAGGGTGACGCTCAACGCCCGCCAGCGGCGGGGGTCGGGGGTGTAGGTCTCGGTGCTCGTCATCGCACGAGGCAACCTACCGCCGGCTCAGGTCAGCCGCTCCCCCACGCGCACCGTCCCCGCGGCGTCGACGTCGGCGTAGGCGCCCGCGCACGCCCACGTGCCGAGGCCGGGGATCGCGCGGCGGTTGGTCCTCGCGATGGTGCGCAGCGTGTTCCGGTCCTCGGGGACGCCGGGCTGGGCGAGCGTCGTCATCACGCAGCGCATGGTCGGCATGGTCACGGTGATCCGCGCGTCCGCCGCGGCGAGCGTGCGCCCCACCCACTCGTCCTCGACGAACCCGGGCTCGGTGCCGGTGTCCAGCAGCAGGTTGGGCCGGTAGCGGCGCAGGTCGAACACGGACTCGGGGGCCGCCGCGGACAGCGCGGCGAGGGTCGAGGTCGTCATCAGGTGCAGGACGCCGAGGTCGAGGAAGGAGTCCGACGGCGTCAGCCCCGCCGTGGCGATCCGGCTGACGGCCTCGCCGTCGCTGTGCTCCACGGTGGTGTCGTCGATGAACCTCTGCGGTGCCAGGCCCTCGATCTGCGGCCACTGCTCCTCGAACTCCGCGCCCGCCACCGGGTCGGCGGACAGCACGACCCGCCGTCCGAGCAGGTCGGACAGGGCGGCGTCCAGCGCCTCGCCGGACTCGAGCACCCGGCCGTCCGGCAGCGTGACGGCGACCGGCGGCGGGGGTCCGTCCGGGGTGGGGTCACCGAGGAAGGCGGCCGAGCACCCGAGCAGCGCCCCCCACTTGCGCGGGTACTTCGCGCTGGCGACGGTGCCGTCCTCGGCGTCCACGACGGCGTAGGCGCGGTCGCCGCGCGCCCCGCCCGGGAGCAACGCGAGCGACTCGACCTCCTCGCCCTGCATCGACTTGACCGGGAAGCGGTGGAGGGATCGGATCTGCATGACCCTCCCTACCCCGTCGGTGCGGGGGCGCGCCACGTCCAGACGGTCGGGTCTGGCAGGGTGGGCGGCCGACCGCAGGACGAACTCCAGGAGGACCCGCCGTGGCCCCGCAGAAGCCCGACGTCGACCCGATCGACGGCCCCGCCCCCACCGACCTCGAGATCACCGACATCACCGTCGGCGACGGCCCGGAGGCGAAGGCGGGCAACCGGATCTCCGTGCACTACGTCGGGGTCGCGCACTCCACCGGCGAGGAGTTCGACGCCTCCTACAACCGCGGCCAGACCCTGGACTTCGGGCTCGGCGCCGGCCAGGTCATCCAGGGCTGGGACCAGGGCGTGCAGGGCATGAAGGTCGGCGGCCGCCGGCGCATCGTGATCCCGCCGCACCTGGGTTACGGCGACCGCGGCGCGGGCGGCGTGATCAAGGGCGGCGAGACGCTGATCTTCGTGGTGGACCTCGTCGCCGTACGGTGAGGCTCGTCCTCGTCTCCGACACCCGTCTCCCGGTGCGGGCGAAGGACCTGCCCGCCCGGCTGTGGGAGGCCGCCGAGGCGTGCGACCTGGTGGTCCACGCGGGTGACTGAACCCCGGCTGGACCTGCACCACCTGTGAGCGGCGATCGTCGCCCTGGCGACGATCGCCGCTCACGGCTACTTCTCGCTCGTCAGCTTCCCGCCGGTCTTCGCCAGGCTGGCCACCGTCGCCACCGCGATCGCGGCCGCGATGACGACGAGCGAGAGCCACGTCGGGATCTCCGGGACCCACAGCACGGGCTCCCCGCCGTTGATGAACGGCAGCTCGTTGACGTGCAGCGCGTGGAAGATGAGCTTCACGCCGATGAAGGCCAGGATGAACGCCAGCCCCTGCGCGAGGTAGACCAGCCGCTCCAGCACCCCGCCGAGCAGGAAGTACAGCTGGCGCAGGCCCATCAGGGCGAAGGCGTTCGCCGTGAAGACGATGTACGCCTCCTCGGTGAGGCCGTAGATGGCCGGGATCGAGTCGACGGCGAAGATCAGGTCCACGAAGCCGATGGCGACGACCGTGACGAACAGCGGCGTGACCCAGCGCTTGCCGCCCTCCTTCACCGTCAGCCGGTCCCCGCGGAAGTCGTCCGTCACGTTGAACACGCGCCGCGACCAGCGGGTGATGGCGTTGTCGCCCGGGTCCGCGCCGTCGTCGTGCTGGAGCTGGCGCCAGGCCAGCACCAGCAGCAGGGCGCCGAACAGGTAGAAGATCCAGGAGAAGTTCTCGATCAGCGCCGCGCCCACCGCGATGAACCCGCCGCGCATGACCAGCGCGATCACGATGCCGATCAGCAGCACCTTCTGCTGGTAGGCCTTCGGCACCGCGAACCCGCTCATGACCAGCAGGAACACGAACAGGTTGTCCACCGAGAGGGCCTTCTCGGTGAGGTACCCGGCGAAGTACTCGCCGCCGAAGTTCCAGCCGCTGACCAGCCCGATCCCGACGCCGAACACCACGGCCAGGCCGATGTAGAAGGCCGACCACAGGGCGGACTCCCGCATCGTCGGCTCGTGCGGGGTGCGGACGTGCGCGACGAACTCGAAGACGAAGAACGCGATCGTCACGCCGATGGTGACGAGCCAGACCCAGAAGGGGATGTCCATCTCAGCCCCCGTGCCGGGCGTCGAGGGCGGCCTGGCGCGCGTCGACCTCGCGGTCGTGCCGGTCCATCTCGGCGGCCTCGGCCGCGTCGTGCGCGACGGGGACGCTGACGGTCCCGCCGTGGCCCTCGGCGAGCGCCGGGTTGCGCCGCACCGCCAGCAGGCTGACGACCGTGGTGATCGCGAGCACCGCGACGATCACCGTGAGGGACAGCGCGATGCCGACCTCGGGCACCGGGATGGGCTCGCCGCCGTTGAGGAAGGGCAGCTCGTTCTCGTGCAGCGCGTGCAGCACCAGCTTCACGCCGATGAACGCGAGGATCACGGCGAGGCCGTAGGACAGGTAGATCAGCTTCTTGAGCAGCCCGCCGAGCAGGAAGTACAGCTGGCGCAGCCCCATCAGGGCGAAGGCGTTCGCCGTGAAGACGAGGTAGGGCTCCTGGGTGAGCCCGAAGATGGCCGGGATCGAGTCCAGCGCGAAGAGCAGGTCGGTGAGCCCGATCGCGATCATCACGATCAGCATGGGGGTGACCCAGCGCTTGCCGTCGAGCTTCACGGTGGTGCGGGAGCCGTGGTACTCGTCGGTGACGGGGAAGAGCCTGCGCACCCAGCCGACGACGCGGGGCTCGGACCACTCCTCCTCCTCCTCGCCGCCCATGCCCTGGCGGACCATGTTGACCGCGGTGTAGATCAAGAACGCGGCGAACAGGTAGAAGATCCAGCTCAGGGCGTTGATCGCGGCGGCGCCGACGGCGATGAACGCGCCGCGCAGGACGAGCGCGATCACGATGCCCACCAACAGCACCCGGTGCTGGTGGATGGCGGGCACGGCGAAGCTGGACATGATCAGGACGAAGACGAACAGGTTGTCCACCGAGAGCGAGTACTCGGTGATGTACCCGGCGAAGAACTCGCCTGCGAACTGTCCGCCCGCGAAGTACCAGATGCCGAGGCCGAAGAGCACGGCGAGCGCGACGTAGAAGAGCACCCAGCGGGTGGCTTCCTTGATCGTCACCGCGTGGGGCTTGTGGTCGACCAGGAACAGGTCGGCCAGGATGACGGCGAGGAGGCCACCGATGGTGGCGATCCACAACCAGACGGGCACGTTCACGACGAGGGCTCCAGGGTTCTCGAGGGCAGCATGGAACTGCCCCGAGGTCTCTCCCCTCCGCGACTGCGGATCAGTGGCGCCGGTTTCCGGGTCCGCCTGATTGTCGATCCCGGGCGGCGGGCCCTTCCGCGTGCTGACGACGCCACCGCGAGCGGGATACTCCCCTGCGGTGCCCGTCCAGTCTGCCCGGTACTGATCGACCTGCGCCACCCGGGGTGACCGAACCCACCTGCTGACCAGGTCAGACGGGTGTCCAGAGGGCGGGCACCGGGCGCGCGAGGTCCACGCGGTCGATCTCCTCGCCGCCGTCGGTGACCGCGTGCACGGCCATCGTGGCCGTGCCGCCCGGTGTGCCGGGCGTGACCTCGACCCGCAGGAACGCGTAGCCCCGGTAGCGGACCCGCGACCAGGTGACGGACTCGTCCTCCCCGCCGTGCACCCGGCTGCGGATCTCCCGGTCCTCCCCGGGGGTGCCGCGGTGGCGGTCGCCCGCGTCGTCGAGCCAGCCGTTGCTGTTGCGCCCGCCCGAGCCGACGCACAGGTAGGTCGTGCCGTCGGTCTCGGGCCGCACGGTCTCCCCGTCCGGGGCGGCGCGGGTCGCCCGGCCGCCGCGGATCGGGTCCGTGCGCTCGTACTGGTGGTTGTGGCCTTGTACGGCAAGGTCCACGCGGAAGCGGTCCAACAGCGGGGTCAGGGCCTCGCGCACCCCGCCGTCCGAGGCGTGGGCCTCGCTGGTGGAGTAGGCGCAGTGGTGGAAGAACACCACGACGAAGGTGATCGCCGGATCGGCCCGCAGCGCGGACAGCGTCCCCTCCAGCCAGCGCACCTGGGCGCCGTCGCTGTAGCCCGCGTTGTCGTCGATCTCGGCGGAGAGGTCGTTGGCGTCGACGCTCACGACCCCGACGCAGCCGTGGGTGAACACGTAGACCGACGGGCAGCCCGACGGGCCCGTGGTCGGCAGGGCGAGCCGGGCGGCGTGGCCGCCGTAGCCGTGGCCCGCGTCGCCGTCGTCGTAGCTCGGCTCCATGTCGTGGTTGCCGGTGGCGAACATCCAGGGCGTCTGCGCGGCGCTGCGCTCGACGGCGGCGAAGTAGGCGGTCCACAGCCCCGGGTCGAACGAGCCCACGGCCGGGCGGTCGGCGTAGCAGATGTCCCCGGCCAGCAGGTGGAAGGCGGGTCGGGTCTCCGCGACCAGGGCGGTCAACGCGTCGGCGGGCTTGCCGACGTCTCCGCGGTCGCCCGGGTACCGGTTGGCGCCCTCTCCGCCTCCCGTGTTCACGCCCTGGTCGGCGAACGCGGTGAAGACGAACGGGCTGCGGTCGCCCGCGGCCGGGGCGGTGCGGAAGGTGGCGTCGGGCGTGGTGCGGCCGTCCGCCAGCCGGAAGCGGTAGTGGTACTCCGTCCCGGGCGCCAAGCCGGTGGCCGCGGCGTGCGCGAAGTACTGCTCGGAGTGCCCGGAGTTCACGAGGTTGCGGACGTCCACCGGGAGCGTCGCGCCGTACGCCGGGTCCAGCCCCAGCTCGACGGCCACCGCTCCCCCAGGCCGGTCGACCAGCTCCGCGGCGATCGCCATCGTGGTGCGCGGGTCGTCGCCGAAGGCGAGGTGGCGCCCGACGACCCCCACCCGTTCCTGCGCCCGCGCCAGCTGCGCCCAGGGACCCGCGGTCAGGGCCAGCGCGGCCGCCGCGCCGGTCGCCCCGCGCAGCGCCGCGCGCCTGCTGACCGGGCTGCGGCGCAGCAGGGTGCGCCACCGGTCCTGCTCCTCGGGGATCGTCGCCACCCGACGACCCTGCCCGCCGAGCGCCTCGACGCGGTGGACCCGGCCCGGCGCGTCCGGGGGACCGGGCGGTTCGTCCGGAACGTGAGGTGTGTCGCGGCGCTGAGAACCGCCTGAGGCGCGCCGCGCGCACCGTCGGCCTGCCCGAATAGGGTCTCGTCGTGCCCCGTCTCCTCCGCGCCTGCGGCGTGCTCGTCTGCGTCGGCGCGCTGCTGCTCTCGCCGGGCGTGGCGAACGCCGCCACCGGTTCCGGGCCCGCCGTGCGCGAGCAGACGATCGACGTGCGGAGCGGCCCCGGGGCCACCGGCACGATCCCGCTGGACACCACGCTCTACCTGCCCGCCACCACCCCGGCGCCCGCGGTGCTCGTCGCGCACGGCTTCGGCGCGACCAAGCAGTCCGTGGACGCGGACGCCCGCGAGCTCGCCGACCGCGGCTACGTCGTCCTGACCTGGTCGGCGCGCGGGTTCGGGGCCAGCGGCGGGCAGATCGCGCTCGACTCGCCGGACTACGAGGTGGCGGACGCCCAGCAGCTCGTCGACTGGCTTTCGACGCGGCCCGAGGTGCAGCAGGACGGCCCGGGGGACCCGCGGGTCGGCGTCACGGGCGGGTCCTACGGCGGGGCCCTGGCCCTGCTGCTCGCGGGCTACGACCGGCGGATCGACGCGATCGCCCCGGTGATCACCTGGAACGCGCTGGACCAGGCGCTGTTCCCCAACTCCGCCGCGACCGCCGCGCTGCCCGAGGACACCCCGGCCCGCGGCGCCGCCGCCGGCGACGGGGTGTTCAAGAAGGGCTGGGCGGGCACGCTGTTCTCGGTCGGCTCGGGTGGTGCCCGCGGCGGCGGTGCGGATGGTGCGGGTGGTGCGGATGGTGCGGGCACGGCCCCCGATCCGAGCGCACCGCTGGTCTGCGGCCGGTTCGACCCGGCCGTGTGCGCGGCCTTCACCGAGGCCGCCACGACCGGCACCCTCTCCCCCTCGACGCAGGCGCTGCTGGCCCGGTCCTCGCCCGCCTCGGTGACCGACCGGATCACCGCGCCCACCCTGCTCGTCCAGGGCGAGCAGGACACGCTCTTCGGCCTCGACCAGGCGGACGCCAACGCCCGGGAGATCGCCGCGACCGGCACCCCGGTGCAGGTCGAGTGGTACGCGGGCGGGCACGACGGCGGCGCCCCCGGCCCCGAGGTCCGCGACCGCATCGGCGCGTGGTTCGACTTCCACCTGCGCGGCGTCGGCGAGGACCCGGGCACCGCGTTCCGGTACGAGGTCGAGAGCGGCATCCGGGCCGGGCAGAACACGGCCACCACCCGCTCGGTCGTGGCGGACGCCTACCCGACGGACGTCGAGACGCAGGTCGTGGGGCTGGGCGGCGACCCGCAGGTCGTCCTGAACCCGCCCGGCGGGGTCCCGGCCGCGCTCACCTCACTGCCCGGTCTCGGCGGTGCGCTGGGGAGCCTCGGCAGCAGGCTCGCGGCGTTCACCGCGGACCTGCCCGGCCAGTCCGCGACCTTCCGGGCCGAGCCGCTCGCCGCCCAGGTCCTGGTCGCGGGGGCGCCGCGGGTCACGGTCACCGTCGCGCGGGTGCCCGGGCAGGCCGCACCCGCCGAGGCGGTCCTGTTCGCGAAGGTCTTCGAGGACTCCCCCGGCGGCCAGCGGGCGCTGCTGGGCAGCGCCGTCGCGCCCTTCCGGGTGGCGGTCCCGGCGGACGGCACACCGGCGCAGGTCACGGTGACCCTGCCCGGCGTCGTGGCGCCGATCGAGGCGGGCAACACGCTCGTCGTGTCGGTGGGGACGACCGACCAGGGATTCGCCTCGCCCGGCGAGCCCGCGGTCTGGCAGGTCGGGCTGCAGGGCGGGCTGACCGTGCCGGTCGTCCCGGGGCGGGCCGTCACGCCGAACACGGTGCCGCTGTGGCCGGTCGTCGGGATCGCGGTCGTGCTGGCCGCGGCACTGGCGGCCTGGCTCGTGTTCCGGTTCCGCCGCCGCGGCGACACCCCGGCGAGCGAGGGGCTGCCGCTGGAGATCAGCGGTCTCGCGAAGACCTACCGGGGCGGGTTCAGCGCGGTCAAGGACGTGTCGTTCACGGTCCGACCGGGCATGGTGCTCGGCCTGCTCGGGCCCAACGGCGCGGGCAAGACCACCGTCCTGCGGATGCTGATGGGGCTGATCACGCCGTCGAAGGGCTCGATCCGGGCCTTCGGCCAGGAGGTCGGGCCGGGGGCGCCGGTGCTCGCCCGCATCGGCGCGTTCGTGGAGGGACCGGGCTTCCTGCCGCACCTCTCCGGCGCGGACAACCTGCGGCTCTACTGGGCCGCGACCGGCCGCCCCACCGACGAGGCGCACCTCGAGGAGGCGCTGGAGATCGCGGGCCTCGGCGAGTCGGTGCACCGGCGGGTGGGCACCTACTCCCAGGGCATGCGCCAGCGGCTCGCGATCGCCCAGGCCATGCTGGGCCTGCCCGAGCTCCTGGTGCTCGACGAACCCACCAACGGGCTCGACCCGCCCCAGATCCACGCCATGCGCGACCTGCTGCGGCGCTACGCCGAGGGCGGCCGCACGGTGCTCGTCTCCAGCCACCTGCTGGCGGAGGTCGAGCAGACGTGCACGCACGTCGTCGTCATGCACCACGGGCGGGTCGTGGCGGACGGCACCGTCGCGGACATCATCGCGGGCGGCGGGGCGGCCAGCTTCGGCGTCGACGCGCCCGCCCGCGCCGTCGAGGTCCTCACCGCCCTCGACGGGGTGCGGGAGGTCGCCGCGGAGGGCACCACGGTGCACGCCGAACTGAACGGCACGCCCCGCGCGTCCGCGGTCCAGGCGCTGGTCGCGGCCGGGGTGTCGGTGGAGTCGGCCGGTCCGCGCCGCCGGCTCGAGGACGCGTTCCTGCAGCTCGTCGGAGAGGACACCGCTCCGTGAGCGCCGAGAGAGGAGTGCCGTGAGCGACGCGAAGTACCAGGACGTCTCGACGCGGAAGGGGCACGTCGGGCTCCTCGGGGCGGACGGCTCCCCCGCCTCGTCGTACCGGCCGGGGCGGACCCTGCCGCTGCGCGTCGAGCTGGTGCGCCAGCTCCGACGGCGCCGCACGCAGGTGACGTTCGGGCTGGTCGCGCTGCTGCCGGTCATCCTGTGGATCGCCTTCGCGCTCAGCAGCGGGGACGAGACCGGACAGTCCGTCAGCCTCGTCGACCTCGGCCAACGCAGCGGACCCAACTTCGCGATCTTCGCGTTGTTCGCGTCCGCCGGGTTCCTGCTGGTGGTGGTCGCGGCGCTGTTCTTCGGCGACACCGTGGCCGCGGAGGCGAGCTGGTCGTCGCTGCGCTACCTGCTCGCGGCGCCGATCCCTCGGGCGCGGCTGCTGCGACAGAAGGCGCTGATCGCGGGATTCCTGGCCTTCGCGGCGGTGCTCCTGCTGCCGGTGGTCGCGCTGGTCGTGGGCACGCTCGCCTACGGCGCCGGTGACCTGGTCAGCCCCACCGGGGAGTCGCTGGGCTACGGGGTCGCGGTCGGCCGCGTCCTGCTCGGCGGCGTGTACGTGGCGCTGTCGCTGCTGTGGGTGGCGGGACTCGCGCTGCTGCTGTCGGTGAGCACGGACGCCCCGCTCGGTGCCGTCGGCGGCGCGGTGATGGTGTCGATCGTCTCGCAGATCCTCGACCAGATCACCGCGCTGGAAGGCCTGCGGAACTACCTCCCCACCCACTACGCCACCGCCTGGTCCGGCCTGCTGAGCAGCGCGCCGGACTGGGGCGACATCACCCGGGGCCTGTTCAGCAGCATCACCTACGCCGCGGTCTTCTTCGCCGCGGCCGCCTGGCGTTTCCACCGCAAGGACATCACGAGCTGAGCGACGCTTGGGCGTCCCAAGCGTCACTCAGCGACGCTTGGGCGTCCCCAGCGTCACAGCTCACGACAGCCCGCCGACGCTTGGGCGTCCCAAGCGTCACTCAGCGACGCTTGGGCGTCCCCAGCGTCACGCGTCATGGCTCCGGCCGGTGCAGACCGGGGGCGGTGGAGCCGGCGAGCGCCGGGCCCTCGACGATCTCCACCCGCACGTCCCCCGCGATGCGGTAGGGGCGCGCCAGCAGCAGCCCGCCCAGCGTGCGGCGCAGCCTGCTCATCTCGGCGCGCACGGTGACGAGGTGGTCGCGGTCGCCGTAGAGCGCGGCGGAGAGGGCGCCGGCGTCCAGGCCTCGGTCGCCCGCCCGGGCGAGCAGCACGAGCAGCTCCGCGTGCCGCAGCGACAGCGGGTGCACCCAGCGGGTGGTGCCGTCCACCAGCGCGCGGGGCGGTCGGGCGGCGAGGTCGACGGTCAGGGTGAGGCGCTCGGCCTCGGCCAGCCGCAGCAGCCAGCCTCCGGGCACCGGCTCGGGCAGGCACACCCCGACCCCGTGCACCGCGAGCGGCCGGTCCGCCCGAGGGGCGGCGACCCGGTCGATGCTCGGCATGCCGCTCACCGCGGCGACCCAGCCGTGGTCGTCGACGACGAGTCCCGGCCCGCCCGAGAGCAGGGGCGCTGCAACGGTCCGCAGGGCCTCCAGGCGGGTCTCGTGATGGCGCCACAGGCCCGCTTCGGCGAGCTTCACCGCCGTGCCGACCAGCGCGACCGTCGTCGGGTGGATGGTCTCGGCGGGCCCGCTGACATCCACGACGCCGAGCAGCTCGCCGGTCCGCGGATCGTGCACCGGGCACGCGGTGCAGGTCCAGACGTGGTGGGCGCGCACGAAGTGCTCCGCCGCGAACAGCTGCACCGGCGAGCCCTCGGCCAACGCGGTGCCGATGGCGTTCGTGCCCACCGACGCCTCGGACCAGGTGGCGCCCTCGGTGAACCCGAGCGAGTCCGCGCGGTGCCGGACGCGGTTGGCGCCCTCCCGCCACAGGAGGACGCCGTCGGCGTCCGTCACCACCATGACGTGCCGGGCGTCCTCGGCGACCGAGGTGAGCGAGGCCCGCAGCTCCGGCAGCACCCGGTGCAGGGGCGACTCCGCGCGCCTGCGCTCGACCTCGTCGGCGGGCAGCGGGCCTGCGGGTTCGCCGTGTTCGGGGTCGACGCCCTGGGCGAGCACCCGCCGCCAGGACCGCGCAACCAGCCGCCGCACTCCGGCCGCGGGCGCGCCGGCGAGGGTGGCGTCGTGCAGGTGGGCGAGCGTCCGGGCGTGTCGACCCACGTCCGTGCCGGGTCGGACCGCGCACACCCCACCGTCCGACCACGCGGGTGGATTCATGCGTCCTCCGCCCCGCCCCGGTGACGACGACGGGCCGGGACGTGCCCCGACCCTATCCGGTGGGCCCGCCTGCGGCGCCCCCCTTCCGGTGAGTCCGTGCGTGACCGCAGAGAATGTGCGCTCACCGCGGC
The DNA here is from genome assembly GCF_021728735.1 of Pseudonocardia sp. WMMC193. Classification (NCBI taxonomy): domain Bacteria; kingdom Bacillati; phylum Actinomycetota; class Actinomycetes; order Pseudonocardiales; family Pseudonocardiaceae; genus Pseudonocardia; species Pseudonocardia sp. WMMC193. The sequence goes on from NZ_JAKKDO010000003.1 coordinate 2,006,147, forward strand.
CGGGGCCGCAGCCGCCGCACGGAACCGGCGATCATGCAGCACCGACCGCACGAAACGTGCGCTCCGCGCCGTGCCTCCTACGCCGCGCGCGGCACGGCCGGTTCCTCGGTCCCCACGACCTCGGCCGGGTCCACGCGTGCCGGCCGGGGTGTCCCGAGCAGGACCCCGCCGACGATCACCACCGCCGCCACCAGCTCGGTCACCGACGGCCGCTCCCCCAGGACGAGCGCCGCCAGCACGATCCCGACGACCGGGACGAGCAGGGAGTAGGGCGCCACGACGCCCGCGGGGTAGCGCCGCATGAGCCACGTCCAGATGCCCGAGCCGACGATCGTCGCGAGGACCGACAGGTACACGAGCGCACCGAGACCGGGCAGCCCGTCGAGGGAGAAGGCCGCGCCGAGTGCCCGCACCCCGGCCAACGGTCCTTCGGTCAGCAGGGACGCCCCGATCAGCGGGATCGGAGGGATCACGCACATCCACAGCGTGAGGTGCATCGGCTTCGGCGGCGCGGCCAACCGGCTGCACAGGTTGCCGAAGGCCCAGCCCAACGCGCCGCAGAGGGTCAGCAGCACCGGCAGCAGTGCCGCGGACTGCGCCCGGGAGAACGCGATCGCGGCCAACCCGAGCACCGCGAGCCCGATGCCGACCCCTTGCCGCACCGAGAGCTTCTCGCGCAGGAACAGCGCGCCGAGGACCACCGTGAACGGCGCGGACGCCTGCAGCACCAGGGAGGCCAGGCCCGTCGGCATGCCCACGTCCATCGCGACGAACAGGAACAGGAACTGGACGGTGCCGAACCCGAGCCCGTACCCGACGAGCCACTTCGTCGGGACCTGCGGGCGCGGCACGAACAGCAGCGTCGGGATCGCGATCACCAGCATGCGCAGGCCGGCGAGGAAGAGCGGCGGGAAGTGCTCGAGGCCGTAGTGGATGGCCAGGAAGTTGCCGCCCCACAGGGCGGCGACGAAGGCGGCGAGCAGGCGGTGTCTTGCGGTCACGCCTCGATGCTCCGTCGCCCGGACCCGGAAGACCAGCGATATGTTCTTACAGCATCTTGTAGCCTGCCTACATGGACGTCCAGCGGCTCCGCATCCTGCGCGAGCTCGCCGACCGGGGCTCGGTGACCGCGGTCGCCGCGGCCCTGGCCTACACGCCGTCGGCGATCTCGCAGCAGCTCAAGGCGCTCACCGCCGAGGTCGGCATGCCGCTCACCGAGCCCGCGGGCCGCGGGTTGCGGCTCACCGACGCCGGGCAGGTGCTCGTCGCCGAGGCCGAGCACGTCCTCGCCGCGCTCGCGCGAGCGGACGCGGCCGTCGAACGACTGCGCACCCGGCCGCACGGACTGGTCCGGATGGCACTGTTCCCCTCCGGAGCCCGGATGATGCTCGCCGGGCTGCTGCGCCGGATCGCGGGGTCGGGCGTCGATCTGCAGGTGCGGGACGTCGACATGACCCCGGCCCAGGTGACCGGGCTCGCGGGGGACTACGACCTCGTCGTCACCCACCGGGACGAGCACCGCGAGCCCCTGGTGAGCTCTCGGCACCGGGTCGTCCCGCTGGTCCGCGAACCCCTGGACGTGGTGCTCCCGCCCGGCCACCCGCTCGCCGCCCGGCGCAGGCTCCGGTCGGCCGATCTGGCCGACGAGCCCTGGATCAGCGTGAACGTCGGCTGGCCGGTGGACGACGTGCTCGGCTCGCTGACCACCCTCACCGGCGCCCGCCCCCGGGTGGTGCAGCGGATCAACGACTTCGCGGTGACCGAGGAGCTGGTCGCGGCGGGCGTCGGGGTGGCGCTGCTCCCCCGCTGGTCGACCGACGACCGCGGCGGGCGCCGCTTCGCCCGCCGCCCGCTCGCCGGCGTCCGGGCCGCCCGGATGGTCGAGGTGGTGATGCGGGAGAGCGTCGCCGAGCGGCCCGCCGTGCGGCTGGTCGTGGAGGCGCTTCAATCCGCGACCGCGGAGGCGACGGCCCGGTAGTGCCGGAAGCCCGCCACCAGGAGCGCGATCGCGATGATCACGTAGGTGGCCCCCGCCAGGTGCTGCAGCGGGTTCCAGGTCAGCTCGACCTCGTTGTTGCCCGGCAGCCACCGGAACGGTGCCACGGTGAACGCGACGGCGAGCACCGCCGTGACCGCGGCCCACCCCCGCGACGCCGTGCGGACGGCGTGCGCCCCCACCGCGATGAGGGCGGGCGCGATCCACACCCAGTGGTGCGACCAGGACGTCGGCGAGACGAGCAGCATGAACGCCGCCGTGGCGGACATCGCGACCGCCGGATCGGCCCGCCGGATCGTCGGCACCGCCAGCATCAGCAGCACGACGGTCGCGACCAGCCAGATCCCGGTCAGCAGCGGCCCGTGCACCCCCCACCGCGCGACGACCGCCTGCACCGTCTCGTTGGTGTAGAACACCGAGCCGCTGACCCCGGACGCCGGCCCCCCGAACCAGTAGGTCGCGGACGCCTGCCAGTCGACGAGGAAGCCGAGCGCGGTGGCCAGCACCCCGGTCACCGCCGCGACGACCGCCGCCCGGACGTCGCGGCGCAGCAGGAAGAACAGCACGAACGCCGCCGGGGTCAGCTTGATCGCCGCCGCGATCCCGACGAGCATCCCGCGCGGCCACGGCGCCCACCGCGAGGGCCGCGGCGCCAGCACGTCCACCGCGACCAACGCCATCAGGATGAGGTTGACCTGCCCGAACTCGATGGTCTCCAGGACGGGTTCGATCCACAGGAGCAGCGGCAGCGCCAGCGTGGCGACCGACAGCGCTCCCCCGCGCCCGCCCGCGGGCCAGGCGCGCAGCACGGTGACGTAGAGCGTGACGCCGAGCGAGGCCAGCGACAGCACGAACAGCGAGACCCACGCGACCGTCCACGGCACCAGCGCGAACGGGGCCAGCACGATCGCCGCGAAGATCGGGTAGATGAACGGCAGGCCCAGCCCCGAGATGGTGGGCGGCAGCGGGCCGTAGGGGTCCCCGCCCGCGAGCCAGGTCTGCACGCCGAGCCGGTACACCTCGAGGTCGATGTGATAGCCGTGCGTGTGCACCAGCATCAGCGTGACCGACACGGCGAGCAGCGGCAGCCCGACCAGCACCGGCCCCCGCGACCCGGCCAGCCACGCCCGGGCCCGCCCGACGGCGGATGGGCGGGTGCTCGACACGGTCACGCAGCGGCCCTCCTGTTCACCGCCGGCACGCAGCGGACCGGCGGGTTCACACGGTACCGAGCCCGCACTCCGCGCCGCCGCCGCCCTCCCCGGCCGCCCGGGGCGGGCCGGGCGCGACCTGGTGCCCCGTGCGGTGACCGCACTAGCGGATGCCCGCGGCGTCCATCCCCCGCAGCTCCTTCTTCAGGTCCTGGATCTCGTCCCGCAGCCGGGCCGCCAGCTCGAACTGCAGGTCCCGCGCCGCGGCGAGCATCTGGTCGCTCATGGACTGGATCAGGTCGGCCAGCTCCGCCCGCGGCATCGTCGACGTGTCGCGGCCCGCCGCGACCCCCGAGCTCGCACGCCCCGGCTCGCCCGCGGCCCGCTTGCCCCGCGACTGGTTGCGGCCCGAGCCGCCCACCGGGACCTCTTCGGTGTCCGCGGCCTCCTTGTAGACCTGGTCGAGGATATCCGCGATCTTCTTGCGCAGCGGCTGCGGGTCGAGGCCCTTCTCGGTGTTGTACGCGATCTGCTTGGCCCGGCGCCGGTCCGTCTCGTCGATGGCGTGCTGCATGGACTCGGTGATCTTGTCCGCGTACATGTGCACCTGGCCGGACACGTTCCGGGCGGCACGGCCGATCGTCTGGATGAGTGACGTGCCCGAGCGCAGGAACCCCTCCTTGTCCGCGTCCAGGATCGCCACGAGCGACACCTCGGGAAGGTCGAGACCCTCGCGGAGCAGGTTGATGCCGACCAGCACGTCGTACTCGCCGAGGCGCAGCTGCCGCAGCAGCTCGACGCGGCGCAGCGTGTCCACCTCCGAGTGCAGGTACCGCACCCGGATGCCCAGCTCGAGCAGGTAGTCGGTGAGGTCCTCGGCCATCTTCTTGGTGAGCGTGGTGACCAGGACCCGCTCGTCGCGCTCCGCGCGCTCGCGGATCTCGCCCACCAGGTCGTCGATCTGGCCCTTCGTCGGCTTGACGACGATCTCCGGGTCCACCAGGCCCGTCGGCCGGATGACCTGCTCCACGAACTCGCCGCCCGTGCGGGAGAGCTCGTAGGGCCCCGGCGTGGCGGACAGGTACACCGTCTGCCCGATCCGGTCGGCGAACTCCTCCCAGGTCAGCGGCCGGTTGTCCACCGCCGACGGCAGCCGGAAGCCGAACTCCACGAGGTTCCGCTTCCGGGACATGTCACCCTCGTACATCCCGCCGATCTGCGGGACGGTCACGTGCGACTCGTCGATGACCAGCAGGAAGTCGTCCGGGAAGTAGTCGATCAGGGTGGCGGGCGCCGTGCCCGGGCCGCGCCCGTCGATGTGGCGCGAGTAGTTCTCGATGCCCGAGCAGAACCCGACCTGCCGGATCATCTCCAGGTCGTACTGGGTGCGCATGCGCAGCCGCTGGGCCTCCAGGAGCTTGCCCTGGTTCTCCAGCTCGGCGAGCCGTTCCTCGAGCTCCGCCTCGATGCTGCGGACGGCCTTCTCCATCCGGTCGGGCCCCGCCACGTAGTGCGTGGCCGGGAAGATCCGCAGCTCGTCCACCTGCTTGATCACGTCTCCCGTGAGCGGGTGCAGGTAGTACAGCGACTCGATCTCGTCCCCGAAGAACTCGATCCGGATCGCCAGCTCCTCGTACGCCGGGATGATCTCCACCGTGTCGCCGCGGACCCGGAACGTGCCGCGGGCGAACGCCACGTCGTTCCGCGTGTACTGGATGTCCACCAGCAGCCGCAGGAACGCGTCCCGGTCCAGCTCGACGCCCGTCTCCAGCTTCACCGAGCGGTCGAGGTAGGACTGCGGGGTGCCCAGGCCGTAGATGCAGGACACCGACGCGACCACCACGACGTCCCTGCGCGACAACAGGTTCTGGGTGGCCGAGTGCCGCAGCCGCTCCACGTCGTCGTTGATCGACGAGTCCTTCTCGATGTACGTGTCCGTCTGCGCGATGTACGCCTCGGGCTGGTAGTAGTCGTAGTACGAGACGAAGTACTCGACCGCGTTGTTCGGGAGCATGTCCCGCAGCTCGTTCGCCAGCTGCGCCGCGAGGGTCTTGTTCGGCGCCATGACCAGCGTGGGGCGCTGGACCCGCTCGATCAGCCAGGCCGTGGTCGCCGACTTGCCGGTACCGGTGGCGCCGAGGAGCACCACGTCCTGCTCGCCCGCCCTCAGCCGCTTCTCGAGCTCCTCGATCGCCGCGGGCTGGTCACCCGCGGGCTCGTAGTCGCTGACGACCTCGAAGCGCCCACCGGCCCGCTCGATCTCGCCGACGGGGCGGTACTCCGAGTGCGCCAACGGCACATCGGCCTCCCCGCCCTCGCGGGCGCTGCCGGGAACCTCCGTCGCGAATGCCATACATCCAGAGTACGAGCCGGCCCCGACAGTTTCCGGCAGGATCGGCTCCATGCATCCGCCGAAGATCCAGACGTACGACGTCGGGGCCGGGGTGAACGTCGACAACAAGGGTGTCCGGCGCACGGTGCGGGAGTACCGGCGCACCCCGTTCGGCCTCTACATGAGCCGCGAGGTCGTGGGCCGCGCCTCGGCGAGCTGGATCGAGTCGTGGCTGCTGCCCGAGCTCGGGATCGTCGTCAGCGACTGGACCTGGAACCCCGGCCACGAGCGCGACCAGGACTTCTACCTCGACATCGCCCGCGTGGAGCCGGGCGAACCGACATGGCGGACGACCGATCTCTACCTGGACGTGGTGGTCCGGACGGGCCAGTGGAGCGACCTGCTCGACGCGGACGAGTTCGTCGCGGCGGTGGCCACCGGGCTGCTCGACCCGGCCACCGGCGAGTGGGCGCTGCACCGGGCCACCGAGGTCGTCGCGGCGCTCGCCGCGCACGGCAACGACCTCGACGCCTGGCTGGCCACCCGCGGGATCACCCTGACCTGGGAGGGACACGGCACCGTCCGGGCCGGGTGAGCTGCGGAGACCTCAGACGCGGCCTGCGGACCGGGCGGCCTCCGCACCCGGCTCCGCGGGCGCGCTGGTCGTGGTGGTTCCGGAGGCGGTGGCCGTCGTCGTGGTGGTGGTCGTGGTCGGCGGTGGGGGCGTGCCCGTGTCCGGCCCGCCCTCGGTGTCACTCGGCGGCGGGTTCTGCGTGACCGGCGGCGGGACGACCGGGGGCGGCGGCTGCACGACCGGCGGCGGCGCGGGGGCCACCGTGGTCGGCTTCGGGCGCGGGGTGGTCGTCCGCGGCACGACCCTGCGCTGGGTCGTGGTGGGCGGGGCCTCCTCGACGACCGGAGCGGGCGGCGGCACCACGACCGGCGGCGCCTCGGTGGTCGTGACGACCGGGGGCGGGGTGGTGGTGGCGGGCACCACGTCCGCGACCGGGGAGGCCACGGTCGGGGCGTTCTGCGCCGCGGCGGTCCCGACGGCCGTGACGCCGCCCAGCGCGCCGACGGTCAGCACCGCGGCCGCGGCCGCACCGCTCGCCCGGTTCACCGCGCCCGCCCGGCGGAGCACGTCGTCCACCGCGGGCAGGGTGACCCCCGCGGCCAGCTCGTCGTCGAGACGGCGCAGCTCGTCGGCTCCGCGTCCCGGCAGCGGGTGGGTCACCGGTCCTCCTCCTCGTGAACCGAGGCGACCGAGACGGGCTCGGCGTCCTCGGGTGCGGGCGGGGGCACGTACACGGGCCCCAGCTCGACGACAGCATGCTCGATCCGGGTGCCCACCCGGTTGAGGCGCGCCTGGACGGTCCCGATCGAGACCCCCTCCAGCACGGCGACCTCGGTCACGGTCAGCCCGGCCATGTGCACCAGCACGGCGACGCGTCGCTCGTCGATCGGCAGGTCGGCGAGCGCGCCGAGCACCGCGACCGTGCGCGGGTCCAGGCCCTCCTGGCGCGGCACGCGCCCCGACCGCAGGCCCAGCTTGGCGGCGAGCCGGCGCAGGGGGTTGCGCGAGGCGCGGACGGCGACCCGCCGGACCCAGGCCTCGGCATCTCCCTCGCGGACCTCCGACCAGCGGCGCCAGGCCCGCGAGTAGGCGTCCTGCACCAGGTCGTGGGCCGCTCCGGAGTCCAGCGTGATCGCGAACAGCTGGCCGACCAGCCGCGGGTAGTGCGCCTCGAAGTGGGCGCCGAAATCGGTGCGGAGGCTGCCCCCCAGCGGGGACTCGCTCAGGTCCCGTTCGACGACCGAGTCGTCCGACCGGGGCTCGGCCGACGGGTCCGCTTCGGGTCGCTCGGCGTCCGGCCGGTCCACGTCACCTCGGGCGGCGTCGGGTCCTGCGGACTCGACGTCTTCCACGTCCGTGCTGCTCACCCGACCCCCGCTCACCGCTCGTGATGGTCCCGTCCGGGCTATCGGAGGGAACAGGTCACCCGTTACAGCGACCCCCTCGGCGACAACCGTCCGTTCAGCGTATTACTGGGGACTCCATCCGGTGGACTCGGCCCAGGCTTCGGCGCGGGGCAGGGCGGCGTCGAACCAGGGCTCCTTGCGTGCGACGTACCGGGCGGCGTCCGGATCACCCGCGAACTCCGCCGCGGCCGCCTTCTTGACCTGCAGGTACTCCGCGCGGGCCGGTGCGTCCGCACGCAGCCAGTCACGGAACAGCAGCGCGAACCGCCAGGCCGGGGACCCGTGCTCGCGGACGTGCAGGTGCACCCGCTGGCCGGGGTCCGCCCCGGCCAGGTACCGCTTGCGCCACCGCTCGGGGTCCGGGTCGGTGGGCTTCGGGCTGTCCCGGGTGATGTCCGGGACCAGGATCAGGCCCGCCGCCGCCAGCGGCTCCACGATCTCGTCCAGGTCCGCCAGCGACCGCACGGCCAGCTGGACGTCGGTGACGTCCTTGGCCGGGAGCCCCGGCACCGCGGTGGACCCGATGTGGGCCACCCCCCGGCCGACCGCGCCCGCGGCCCGGGCGACCCGCGCCACGATCCGCTCCCCGCGCGCCGCCCAGCCCGGGTTGGGGTCGACGAGCGTCGGCGCGCCGCCGCGGACCGGGCGACGCAGCCGGATGTTCTCCTCGAACGGCACCAGCCGCTCCGCCCAGAGCCGGTCGACGCGCTCCAGCAGCTCCTCGGTGCCGCCGTCGTTGGGCAGCAGGACGTCCGCGGCGGCGCGGCGCTGGGCGTCGGTCGCCTGCTTGCCGATCCGGGCCCGGGCGTCCGCCTCGTCGAGGCCGCGGGACTCCACCAGCCGCCGCACCCGGATCTCCTCGTCGGTGTCGACGACCACGACCAGCGCGAACCGGGACTGGGTGCCCTGCTCGACCATCAACGCGGCGTCGTAGACCACGACCGCCTCGGGGCCCGCGGCGGCGACCAGCTCGGCGGTCCGCCGGGCGATGAGCGGGTGGGTGATCCCGTTGAGCACCGCCAGCTGCGCGTCGTCGGAGAAGACGATCGAGGCCACGGCGGCCCGGTCCATGGTCCCGTCCGGGCGGATCACGCTGGGGCCGAAGGCCTCGGCGATCTGCGCCAGGCCCGGGCTGCCGGCGGCGACGACCTCCCGCCCGAGCTCGTCGGCGTCGATGAGGACGGCCCCCGACTCGACCAGCCGGCGCGACACCGTCGACTTCCCCGCGCCGATCCCACCCGTCAGCCCGATCTGCAGCACGCCGCCGAGCCTAGTGCCGCCCCCTGACGCTTGGGCGTCCCAAGCGTCACTCAGCGGCGCTTGGGCGTCCCAAGCGTCAGCACCCGCCCCCAGCCCCCCGACGCTCGGGCGTCCCAAGCGTCACTCAGCGGCGCTTGGGCGTCCCACGCGTCACCACACCTCACCGCCGCGGCGAGATCATCCCGCCGCCGCCATCGGGGCCGTGTCGGTCGGCGGCGGCGCGGGCGGGTCGGGGTGCGTCGGCTGGCTCGCCCCGTCCGCGGGCAGCACGCGCAGCGCGAGGTCGACGAGCCGGTCCACCGGCGGGCCCGGGGCGCGGGCGGACGTCGGCAGCACGAACGTCAGGGTGTCGACGCCGTAGACCACCGCCAGCACGGTCTCGGCCCGCCGCTCGATGGCCACGGCGCGGGCGGTGCCGAGGGCGAGGTCGCGGGACTGCCCGTCGGAGCGCTCCGCGTTGGTGTTCAGCTGCCACTGCCGGGCCGCCGCGTCCGCGTCCGCGTAGCGGCCGAGGTTCATGTCCAGCAACGTGTTCCCGCCGCCGCGACCGCTGGCGGTGTAGCGGCAGCCGACGCGCTCGGTCCGCTTCACCGTCGGCTCGGCGAGCCCCTTGATCGTCCGCATCGCCGTGGAGCCGACGGGGCGGGCGAAGATCGCGCCGAGGTCGTCGGGACTCAGGAAGGTGGCGCAGTCCTCGGGGAGCCCGATCCGCGGGGCCGCGGCGCCCGCCGCGGCCGATTCGGCGGCCGAGAAGGTCGGCAGCGGGGTCGTCTCCTCGGCGTTCCCCCGGGCGCACCCGGTGAGCAGCACCGCCGTCAGGGTCACCGCCATCGCCGACACCACAGCCCCCCACCGCATGCCGTCCACGGTAGGCCGCGACACATGATCGACACACGCGCCGCGCCCGGTCGGTCACGGAACGCAGCACGATCGTGATCGGGGCGACACTGGGCCGCGAACGACGAACGGCCCCGAGTCCGAAGGGACTCGGGGCCGTTCGGCCGATCATGCGATCAGATCACGCGCCGCCGGAGAGCTTCTCCCGCAGGGCCGCGAGCTGCTCGTCGCTGGCGAGCGAGCCGCCGGACTGGGCGGGCTGCCCGGCCTCCGCGCCGGCACCGGACGAGTAGTTGGTGCCGGTCGCACCCTCGACCGCAGCCTCCGCGTCGGCCTCGGCGGCCTTGCGGATCTGGGTGATGTGCTGCTCGTAGCGCTCCTGCGCCTCGGCGTACTCCTTCTCCCAGGCCGCGCGGGCCTCGTCGAAGCCTTCCTTCCACTCGCCGGTCTCGACGTCGAAGCCCTCGGGGTAGATGTAGTTCCCCTGGTCGTCGTACTCCGCCGCCATGCCGTAGCGGGTGGGGTCGAACTCGGTGTCGACCGTCATGCCCTCGTTGGCCTGCTTGAGCGACAGCGAGATGCGGCGCCGGTCCAGGTCGATGTCGATGACCTTGACCATGGCGTCGTCGCCCACCTGGACGACCTGCTCCGGGATCTCGACGTGGCGCTCGGCCAGCTCGGAGATGTGCACCAGGCCCTCGATGCCCTCCTCGACGCGCACGAACGCGCCGAACGGGACGAGCTTGGTGACCTTGCCCGGGACGATCTGGCCGATCGCGTGGGTCCGGGCGTACAGGCGCCACGGGTCCTCCTGCGTCGCCTTCAGCGACAGGGAGACACGCTCGCGGTCCAGGTCGACGTCGAGCACCTCGACGGTGACCTCCTGGCCCACCTCGACGACCTCGGACGGGTGGTCGATGTGCTTCCAGGACAGCTCGGAGACGTGCACCAGACCGTCGACGCCACCCAGGTCCACGAAGGCACCGAAGTTGACGACGGAGGACACGACGCCCTTGCGGACCTGGCCGCGGGCGAGCTGGTTGAGGAACTCGCTGCGGACCTCGGACTGGGTCTGCTCGAGCCAGGCGCGCCGGGACAGGACCACGTTGTTGCGGTTCTTGTCCAGCTCGATGATCTTCGCCTCGATCTTGCGGCCGACGTACGGCTGCAGGTCGCGGACGCGACGCATCTCGACCAGCGACGCCGGGAGGAAGCCCCGGAGCCCGATGTCCAGGATGAGGCCGCCCTTGACGACCTCGATGACGGTGCCCTCGACGGGCTCGTCCGCCTCCTTGAGGGCCTCGATCGTGCCCCAGGCGCGCTCGTACTGGGCGCGCTTCTTGGACAGGATCAGCCGGCCCTCCTTGTCCTCCTTCTGGAGGACGAGGGCCTCGACGAACTCGCCGACCTCGACGACCTCTGCGGGGTCGACGTCGTGCTTGATCGACAGCTCCCGCGAGGGGATGACGCCCTCGGTCTTGTAGCCGATGTCGAGCAGGACCTCGTCGCGGTCGACCTTGACGATGGTGCCCTCGACGATGTCGCCATCGTTGAAGTACTTGATCGTCTGGTCGATGGCGGCGAGGAAGTCCTCCTCCGACCCGATGTCGTTGATGGCGACCTGCGGGGTCGTGCTGGTCGGGGCGGCGGTGGTGTCGGTGGACATGTAGTGGGGTGCTCCGGTGGAAGTCTTCGTAGTGGCCGCATCGGGCGGCCGGTCGGGTGGGTGTAGCCGTGACTGGACCGTGTAACAGTCACCTTCGTTCGTCGATTCCCGTGGAAAGTACCCGTGACGCCCGCCCGGGGGCGAAGCGCACACGTTGACCACGGGTACCCGCCATGCTACGCGTGACCCGATCAGCGGGGCAATGCGGGCCCCCCGGTCCGAACTGGGACGATCCAGTCCGTGAGCGACACCCCGAAGATCAGCGCCGAGCAGGTTCTCGGGACGGCCGCGGTGGCCCGACGCGCCGTCGGTCCGGCGGAGTCCGAGCGGGCGAGTCGCGCCTGGTGGGACGCCGACGCGGCCGACTATCTCGCCGAGCACGGCCGGGACATCGGCGAGGCCGACTTCGTGTGGTGCCCGGAGGGCCTGCGCGAGGCGGACGTCCGGCTGCTGGGAGACGTCGAGGGCCGGACCGTCCTCGAGGTCGGCTGCGGGTCGGCGCCCTGCGCGCGCTGGCTCGCCGCGCAGGGCGCCCGTCCCGTCGCCCTCGACCTCTCACGCGGGATGCTGGCCGCGGCCGCGGACCTCAACCGCGCCACCGGGATCGAGGTCCCGCTCGTCCAGGCGGGCGCCGAGCGCCTCCCGTTCGCCGACGCATCGTTCGACCTGGCCTGCTCCGCCTTCGGCGCGGTCCCGTTCGTGGCCGAGCCGGTGCAGGTCATGCGCGAGGTCCACCGGGTCCTGCGGCCCGGCGGGCGCTGGGTGTTCGCCGTGAACCACCCGATGCGGTGGATGTTCTCCGACGACCCCGGCCCGGACGGCCTGACCGTCACCCAGTCCTACTTCGACCGCACCCCGTACGTCGAGGTGGACGACGCGGGCCGGGCCACCTACGTCGAGCACCACCGGACGCTGGGCGACCGGGTCCGGGACGTCGTGGCCGCGGGCCTGGTCCTGGACGACCTGGTCGAACCGGAGTGGCCCGAGGGCCGCGACCGCGTGTGGGGCCAGTGGTCGCCCCTGCGCGGCGCGCTCTTCCCCGGCACCGCGATCTTCGTGACCCACAAGCCCCTGTGAGCGGCGATCGTCGCCATGGCGACGATCGCCGCTCACGAGCTCGGGGCGGGAGGGGGCGCTTGCGGGCGGGGCGCTGGGCTAGATTCCGCCCGTGCCGATCGATCCCTCCGAGCTCAGCTCGTCGACCCGTGACATGCCTGCAGGCCAGCTGAACGAGCGGATGGGGATCGAGGTCCTCTCCGCCACGCTGGAGGAGGTCCGCGGCCGGATGCCGGTGGCGGGCAACCTCCAGCCCTACGGCCTGCTGCACGGCGGGGCCAGCGGCGTCCTCGCCGAGACCCTCGGGTCCACCCTGGCCGCGCTGCACGCCCTGCCCGAGCGCTTCCCGGTCGGCCTGGAACTGGCGTGCACGCACCATCGCGCGGTCACCGAGGGCTGGGTGACGGGTGTGGCCCGCCCCCTGCACGTGGGTCGCAGCACGAGCACCCACGAGATCGTCCTGACCGACGACCAGGGCAGGCGCACCTGCACGGCCAAGCTCACCTGCCTGCACCGCGACACCAGCCCCTGATCCCACTCCCCCACAGGCCGAACGGCGCGGGCGCTCACACCTCGTGAGCGCCCGCGCCGTTCGCCGGGTCGGGATCGGGCCAGGGACGGGCGCTACTCCGCGCCGACGCCCTCGCCGAGGTACGCCTCCTGCACCCGCGGGTCCGCCAGCAGCTCGGCGCCGGTGCCGGACAGCGTGGTGCGACCGAGGTCGATCACGTACGCCTGGTCCGACAGGCCCAGGGCCGCGAGCGCGTTCTGCTCCACGAGGAGCACCGTGGTGCCCTCCGCACGCAGCTCCTTGACCGTGTCGAAGATCAGCTGCGTCATGATCGGCGAGAGCCCCATGGACGGCTCGTCGAGCATGAGCAGCTTCGGGCGGGACATCAGCGCCCGGCCGATCGCGAGCATCTGCTGCTCGCCGCCGGAGAACAGGCCCGCCTTGTTCTGCCGCCGCTCCCCCAGCACCGGGAACAGGTCGTACACCCGCTGGATGTCCGCGACGATGCCGTCCTCGTCCTTGCGGGTGTAGGCACCGAGCCGGAGGTTCTCCTCCACGCTCATCCGGGCGAACAGCCGCCTGCCCTCGGGGCTGTGGGCCACCCCGAGGCCGAGGATCTCGTGGGCGGGGAGCCGCTGGATCTGCTCGCCCTTGAACGACACCGTGCCCGACACCGGCCGCAGCAGGCCGGACAGCGTGCGCAGCGTGGTGGTCTTGCCCGCGCCGTTGGAGCCGATGAGGGAGACGATCTGCCCCTCCTCGACGTCGAACGACACGCCGCGCACCGCCTGGATCGCCCCGTAGGCGACCACCAGGTCACGTACCTCTAGAAACGCCACTACGACTCCTCGCCGGCATGAATCTGCGCCTCGACCTCGTCCGGCGGAGCACCCAGGTAGGCCTCGACGACCCGGGGGTCGCCGCGCACCTCGTCCGGCGAGCCCTCGACCAGCAGCTCGCCCTGCACCAGCACCAACACCCTGTCGCACAACGTGAAGATGAACTTCGTGTCGTGCTCGATCACCACGACCGAGACGCCGAGGTCCCGGATCGCGAAGATCAGCTGCCGGGTCGCCTCGGTCTCCTGCGCGTTCATGCCCGCGGTGGGCTCGTCGAGCAGCAGGACCGACGGGTCGGTGGCCAGCGCGCGGGCGATCTCCAGCCGGCGCTGGTCGCCGTAGGGCAGGTTGCGGGCGAGCTCGTCGGCGAACCGGGTCAGCCCGACGAACGCGAGCAGCTTCTCCGCCCGGTCGTGGGCCTCCGCCTCGCTGCGCCGGAACCGCGGCCCGTGCAGCAGCGAGGACACCGGCCCCTGCTTCATCCGGACGTGCCTGCCGACCAGGACGTTCTCCGTGGCCGTCATCGACGGGAAGAGCCGGATGTTCTGGAACGTCCGGGCCACCCCCGCCTCCGTGACCCGCGCGGGGTCCTGGGGCATCGGCGCGCCGCGCAGGGTGACCGAGCCCGACGTCGGCGTGTACAGCCCCGTCAGGCAGTTGAAGAACGTGGTCTTCCCCGCGCCGTTGGGCCCGATCAGGCCGATGATCTCCCCCTCCTTGAGGGAGAAGGTGACCTCGTTCAGCGCCCGCAGGCCGCCGAAGACCATCGACACGCCCGCGGACTCCAGGATCGGCTCCCGGGTCCCCGTGGCGATCTGCATGTCCTCGGCCAGCTCGGCCGTGACCTCCTCCGGAGGTGCCTCGAGCTCGGGCTGCTCGACCGACTCCGACATCACTTCACCTCCGTCGGAAGAGCGCCGGGTGCTTCCTTGGCGGCGTCCTCGGGATCCTCCGCCAACTCCGCCTTGCGGTGCTTGTCCGCGATGATGCCCTGCGGCCGGAACCGCATGATCAGCACCAGCGCCAGACCGAACAGCAACAGCCGGTAGTCGGCGAACTCCCGCAGCTTCTCGGGCAGCACGAACAGGATCGACGCGCCGAGCACGGCGCCCGGGATCGTCCCCATGCCGCCGAGGATGACCGCGGCGAGCAGGGTGACCGACTCCAGGAAGCGGAACGAGTCGTACGCCACGACGGCCGTCTTGTGCGCGAAGAACGCCCCGGCGAAGCCCGCCAGCATGGCGCCGATCAGGAACGCGAGGATCTTGATGGGGCCGGTGCGGATGCCCATGGCCGCCGCCGCGTCCTCGTCCTCCCGGATGGCGATCCAGGCCCGGCCGAGGCGGGAGTTCTTCAGGTTGCCGAACACCAGCATGACCGCGGCCACCAGCAGCACGATCGCGACGTAGTACATGACGCCGCCGGGCAGCTGGATGGGGCCGAGGGAGATCGACTGGTTGAACTGGAAGCTGCCGAGCGCCACCTGCGGGATGTTGGGGATGGCGTTCGCGCCGCCCGTCAGGCCCGCGATGTTGTTCTGCGCGCTCCGCACGAAGATCTCACCGAAGGCCAGGGTGACGATCGCCAGGTAGTCCCCGCGCACCCGCAGCGTGGGCGAGCCGACGATGGCGCCGAAGATGCCCGCCACCACCGCCGAGATCACCATGACCAGCAGGAACGGCACGTGGATGCCGATCACCGAGGCCGCCGCGCCGGACAGGTTGGCCGCCACGAACGCCCCGATGCCGAGGAAGGCGACGTACCCGAGGTCCAGCAGGCCCGCGAGCCCGACGACGATGTTGAGCCCGATCGCCGTGGCGGCGTACACGCCGATGTTCGACGCGACCGTCATCCAGTACTCGGTGCCCGCCCCGGTGAAGGGCAGGGCCAGCGCGCAGAGCAGCAGCACCACGACGCTGAACACCCGGTGCCGCTCGGACACCTCACCGACCCAGGTCAGCAGGCCCGAGGCGTTGAGCGCGGCGAACGCCCCGGCCAGCGCGGCCAGCAGGGACAGGAACACGACGCCCGCGTACGGGTTGACCACGCCGCCCTGACCGCCGGAGGTCAGCACCTCGGCGACGAGCAGCAGGATCAGCACGAACACGACCAGCAGCAGGATCCACTCGACCCACCAGGCGAGCTTCCACTCCCAGACGGGCTTGTCCTCGAGTCCGCCCGCGGTCGCCGACAGCACCGTGACCAGCCCGCCGACGAGCGCGACGATGGACCCGAACGCGACGGTGCCGTCGGACGCGGTGATCGCGCCCAGCCCGCCGCCCTCGACGGTGATCCACAGCCCGTTGAGCACCGCCACGGCGGTGACGCCGACGCCGAGACCCCGCACGATGCGGTGCTTCGCCGGGACCCGCAGCAGGGCGACCACGATCGTCGCCAGGCCGAGCAGCGTGATGTGCAGCCGGAACCCGGTGACGCCGAAGGGCTCCACGAACATCGTGAGGGTCGCCCGCTCGGGGTAGGCCCCCTCGTTCAGGACGAACGTCGACCAGGCCAGGTACGCGCCGACGATCGACAGCACCCCGCCGACGATCATGCCGATCTTCGCGTGCGGGGCCAGCGCGTTCAGCGGGCCTGCCAGGCGGCCGGTGTGCCGCGCCGGGGGCGCGGCGGGGACGGTCCGGACGGGGGCCTCGGCGGTCTCGGTCGTGGACGCGGACTCGCTCGTCACCTCGCTCATGCCCTCACCCGCTCGGACTCGCCGAAGAAGCCCTGCGGCCGGAACACCAGGACGATGATGAGGACCACGAAGATCCACACGTAGTCGTAGGCCGTGCCGCCCGGCAGGTACTGCCCGCCGAGCGCCCGCACCAGGCCGATCACCAACCCGCCGACGACGGCCCCGCGGATGTTGCCGATGCCGCCGAGCACCGCCGCGGTGAACGCGAAGATGCCGTTCTGGAAGCCCATGTCGATGTTGATGTTGTTCAGGTAGCTGCCGTAGAGCACCCCGGCGACGCCCGCGAGGGCACCGCCGATGGCGAAGGTCAGCACGATCACGCGGTCCGGGTCGATGCCCATCAGACGCGCCGTGTCGCGGTCCTGGGACGTGGCCCGCATGGCGCGGCCCAGCCGGGTCCGCTCGACGAACCGCTCCAGCCCGAAGGCCAGGCCGAGCGACACGACGATCAGCAGGATGCCCGTGTACCGGATGACGACGCCGTCCCCGATCGGGATGACGAAGGCGCCCTGGATGAACAGCGGGGGGAACGGGATCGCCGCGGTGGCGCCGGGGTAGAACACCCGGACGGCCTCCTGCAGCGCCACCGACACGCCGAGCGCGGTGATCAGGGGGGCCAGCCGCGGCGCGTTGCGCAGGGGCCGGTAGGCGAAGCGCTCCATGGCGACGGCCACGAGCATCGAGACCAGCGCGCCCGCGACGAGCGCGATCGGCAACGCGAAGTACCACCGCGCCACGACGGCCGTGGGCACCCAGTACGTCAGCGTGGCCAGGCCGCCGTAGGCGCCGACCATGAAGATCTCACC
The DNA here is from genome assembly GCF_021728735.1 of Pseudonocardia sp. WMMC193. NCBI lineage: Bacteria > Bacillati > Actinomycetota > Actinomycetes > Pseudonocardiales > Pseudonocardiaceae > Pseudonocardia > Pseudonocardia sp. WMMC193. The sequence goes on from NZ_JAKKDO010000003.1 coordinate 2,023,279, forward strand.
GTGGGCGAAGTTGATCAGCGTGATGATGCCGTAGACCATCGTGTAGCCGATGGCGATCAGCGCGATCAGCGAGCCGAACATCAGCCCGTTCGCGATCTGGGACAGGAAGATGGACAAGCGAGGGATCTCCTCTGCGTGCACGAGCGGGGACGGGATGGTGTCCCGTCCCCGCTCGCGTTGCTGTCAGGGCGACGTCAGCTGGCGGCGTACGTGCCCGTCTCCAGCGGCGTGAACTTGCCGCCCTGGACCGTGTAGACGGTCAGCACCTTGTTGGTGGTGTCGCCGAACTGGTCGAACGAGATCGCGCCCGTGGCACCCTGCAGGTTGGTCGCCTGGACCGCGGAGATCAGCCCGTCCCGGGAGGCGTCCGAGAACGTCCCGTTGCCCACGGTCTTCGACAGGCCGTCGATGAGGACGTTGGCCGCGTCGTAGGTCAGCGCGCCGTAGGCCGAGTACGGCTCGGAGTAGCCGGCCGCCGCGTAGGCGTCGATGAACGCCTTGGCGCTGGGCTGCTGCTCCGGCGGGGCGCCGACGTTGGTCGCGAAGTCGCCCTCGCGGCCGCCGAGCTGGGCGTAGGTCGAGTCGACGATGCCGTCCCCACCCATCAGCGGGATGTTGAGGCCCGCGTCGGCCAACTGCTTCGACAGCGGACCGGCGACCGGGTACTCACCGCCGTAGTAGACGGCGTCCGGGTTCGCGCCGCGGATCTGGGTGATGACGCCCGAGAAGTCGGTGTCCTTCTCGCCGACCTTCAGCCGCGCGGCGATCGTGGCGCCGAGCTTCTGCGCCTCGGCGGCGAACTGGTCCGCCAGGCCCGCGCCGTAGGTCTTGCCGTCGTCGATCACGGCGATGTTCTTCTTGCCCTGCTTCTGCACGAGGAACTGCGCGGCGAACGGGCCCTGGATGGCGTCCGTGGTCGCGGTGCGGAAGTAGGTGGCGTTCGGCCGCGCGGGCGCGGTGGCGTAGTTGTCACCCTGGGTCAGCGCCGGGTTGGTGTTCGCAGGCGAGATCTCGACGATCTTCTTCTGCGCCAGGATCGGGGCCACGGTCTGCGCCGTGGAGGAGTTCAGCGTGCCGATGACGCCGACCACGTTCGGGTCCGACGCCAGCTTGGTGGCCGCCTGGCCCGCGATCTGCGCGGTGGCCTGGTCGTCCTCCGCCTGCAGCGCGAGGCGGTACCCGGGCACCTTGCAGGCCTGGTTGGCCTGGTTGACCGCGAGGTCGGTCGAGTTCTTCATGCCCAGACCCAGCGCCGACAGGCTGCCGGAGAGCGGGGCGACGAACCCGACGACCAGGGTGCCCTTGCTGGTGTCGCAGGACCCCCCGCCGCCGCTCGACGCCTCTTCCCGATTGGTGCTGCAGGCGGAGAGCGCGAGCACTCCGGCGAGCAGGGCGGCGGTCGTGGCGACCTTCCGCGTCCGACTCATGTCATGTCCTTCCGTGCAAACCACGTCGTTGGCGGTCCCCCGACAGACCCGCCGAACCGCGATCAGCCATCGCGAATGGGGCGGACGTTAGGGGACCGGCAGGGGCGGAGTCATCACGAGCGGAGCCAGCTTTACCAGACCGCAACCGGATGTCACGCACGGTCGCCAGATGATGACCGAAGGTGTTAAGTTATCAGAACGTTATCAAGCCGCGAGGCTCTGACCAGCGGGTTCCGCTTTAGCACGTGGCGAAGATCGCACCACCGGCAGGGTCATTACCGGTGGGTAACGGGTGCTGTGCACTGACCTGCGGAAATGGTCGGAAATGCGAAACGGGGCCGTCCGGGACTCCGGACGACCCCGTCTGCGCGGGTGGGATCGGGCGCAGTTCAGCCCTTGGCGGGGGCCAGACCCTCGATGACGGCCTCGGCGACGGCCTTCATGGTGGTGCGGCGGTCCATCGCGGTGCGCTGGATCCACCGGAAGGCCTCGGGCTCGGTCATGTTCTGCTTCGCCTGCAGCAGCCCCTTGGCCCGGTCGATCACCTTCCGGGTCTCGAAGCGGTCGTGCAGGGACGCGACCTCGTCCTCCAGGGCGCGCTTCTCGGCGAACCGGGAGACCGCCAGCTCGATCGCGGGGACGAGCTCGTGCCGGGCGAAGGGCTTGACCAGGTAGGCCATGGCCCCGGCGTCCCGCGCCCGCTCGATGAGGTCCCGCTGGCTGAAGGCGGTCAGCATGACGACCGGGGCGATCTTCTCGTCGACGATCGTGGCCGCCGCCTCGATGCCGTCCTTCTTCGGCATCTTGACGTCCATGATCACGAGATCGGGCTTCAGGTCGCGCGCCATCTCGATCGCGGCCTCGCCGTCCGGCGCCTCGCCGGCGATCTGGTAGCCCTCTTCCCCGAGCATCTCGGTCAGGTCGAGACGGATCAACGCCTCGTCCTCCACCACGAGCACCCGCCAGCCGACGGCGGGACCGCCCTCGGTCGACTGGTCCTCGGACACTGGCTGGCTCACGGGGGGTTCTCCTTAGATCCGGGTCGAACGCGAGCCACCAGGGTACCGGCGATAGGGTTGCGCCCTGGTTGCCGGCGTCGTGTGATTCGCGCCGACGCGAGGTAGAACACAGCAGTTCACGGGCCCCCGTAGCCCAACGGCAGAGGCAGCGGACTCAAAATCCGTCCAGTGTCAGTTCGAATCTGACCGGGGGCACCACACCCACCTGCGGCGACGCCGGGTTCACGATCGCAACGCAGCCTGCTGTCCACGAATCTGTCCACGAACTCGCGAACGAGCGCCGGCTAGCGTCGCCCTCGTGGTGAGGAGCAGCTCCCAGGACAGCCGCACCCGCGGTTCGATCCGCGTGCGCGGCAACACCCTTCAAGTACGGGTCTCCGCGGGCGAGGATCCCGTCACCGGGAGGCGCTCGACACCCACCATCACGGTCCCGGGGACCGACGCGGAGGCAGTGAGAAGGGCCGCAAAGGAGCTCACTCGAGGAGAGCACCCGCCACACCTCCCAATCCGCCGCACCTGGGTCCGCGGCCGCGAGAGGACACCAAGACCCACCAGGCCCGCCGCATCTCCCTCGACTCCGAGACCGTCACCCTGCTCCGAGAACACCGCGAACGAGTCGCCGAACGACTGCGAACACTCGGCACCACGCTCACCGACCAGACCTTCGCCTTCGGCCTCAAGACACCGGACCACTCCCAGCCCTACTCCCCCAACGCCGTCACCCAGCGCTGCAAGCGCATGGCCGAACGAGCAGGCATCGACACCCACATCCACAACCTGTGCCACTACTCCGCCACCGAGCTCCTGACCGCAGGCGTCGACCTGCGGACCGTCGCCGGCCGCCTCGGCCACGGCGCAGGCGGCGCGACGACCCTCGAGGTCTACGCAGCATGGGTCGCGGCCTCCGACCGCAAAGCCGCGGAGGTCGCCGCCGCACGCATGCCGAGGTGGGACGACCTCCGAGGGGCTCGCACCTGCCTCCACACCGCGTCCTCTCCGCGTCTGGTCCAACGCCCATTCGGGTGTAGCGGAGCTCGATACGTCGAGACTTGACTACCGGCGAAACGCCGATTCGACACGAGGGAGTGCAGATGAAGGCGGGAATCGACGAGTTGCTGAAGGCCGCCGTCGACCGGGGTGACGTCCCGAACGCGGTCGCCGTCGCGGCGGACCGCAACGGCATCGTCTACGAGGGCGGGGCCGGGCCGCGGGCGGCAGGATCGGACGACGCAGCGGGGCCTGACACGTCGTTCAGGTTGGCATCGATGACAAAGATGATCACGACGGTGGCGGTACTGAGGCTGGTCGAGCAGGGCCGGGTCGATCTTGACGCCCCGGTCGCGGACTATCGTCCGGAGTTCGACGAGCTGATGGTGCTGGAGGGCGTCGACGGGGATGTCCCGAAGCTGCGCCCGCCTGCGTCGCGCCCGACGGTTCGCCGGCTGGCCACGCACACCTCCGGGCTGGGGTACTGGTTCTGGAGCGCCGACCTGGCGGCGTGGGAAGAGGCCACCGGGGTGCCGAACGTGCTGGCCGGAGACGCCCGCTCGTTCACGGCACCGCTCGTCGCCGACCCGGGAACGAGGATCGAGTACGGGCACAGCACGGACTGGTTGGGCCGGATCCTGGAGACCGTCTCCGGACCGACTTCCCCACCGGGCCGGGACGCACCTGGGGTCTCGGACTGATGCTGAACATCCTGCAGGAACCGGGTATGCGCGCACCCTACAGCGGCTCGTGGGCGGGGCTGTGCAACTCGCACTTCTGGGTCGATCCGACCACCGGTGTGACCGGGGCGATCTACAGCCAGTTCCTTCCGTTCGTCACCCCCGAGTCGATGGCGCTCTACGCCGCGTTCGAGAAGGCCCTGTACGCCGGTCTGTAGGCCGCCGAGACCGGCCACGGGCGACCGGGCCGGGGAAGGACCCGACCATGAACGGACCTGGAGAGATCCTGCCCGGGCTGGCCCGCCGGTTCGGCGAGAAGACCGCGCTCGTGACCCCCGACCGCCGCCTGACCTTCGTCGAGCTCGACGAGCTCAGCGATCGGGTCGCGGCGGGGCTCACCGAGCGCGGTGTCCGCCCCGGCAGGCCGGTGTCGCTCTACGCGCCGAACAGCTGGGAGTGGGTGGTGGCCTATCACGGCGCTCTCAAGGCCGGGGCGGTGGTGAACCCGGTCAACGTGATGCTGACCGCTGAGGAGCTGGCGTTCGTGCTGCGCGACTGCGGCGCGGCCGCGGTCCTCACCACCGCCGACCAGGCGGGCCGGGTGGCCGAGCTGACTGCGGACCTACCCGATCTGCACAGCGTGGTCGCGTTCGGAGACCTGCCCGAGACGAGGGACGACGTGGTCGCGTTCGCGGCCCTGCTGGACTCGACCGGCCCGGTGCCGCAGGTGGAGCCGGATCCCGCTCAGCCGTGCACGATCGGCTACACCTCGGGCACCACCGGGCATCCGAAGGGCGCGGTGCAGAGCCACCGCGCAGTGCTGTGGAACTGCGCGGCGACCGCCACCATGCACGGCCGCAGCGCCGACGACGTCGTGGTCACCGCGCTGCCGGCGCCACACGTCTACGGCAACGTCGTGATCAACGGGACGTTCCTCGTCGGCGGCACGGTCGTGCTGATGCCGAGGTTCGACCCGGCACAGACCCTGCGGCTGATCGCCGAGCACCGCGCGACCCTGTTCGAAGGTGTCCCGGCGATGTACGCGATGCTGCTCGCCCACCCCGATCTCGCCGACGCGGACCTGTCGTCGCTGACCCGCTGCACGGTCGGCGGCCAGACCATCCCGGTCTCCACCGTGGAACGCTGGGAGCGGCGGTCCGGGGCGCCGCTGATCGAGCTGTGGGGCATGACGGAGATCTCCGGGCTCGGCACCACCCACCCCCTGCACGCACCGCCGCGGCCGGGGTCCATCGGGGTCTCCCTGCCCGGCGTACAGGTGCGCATCGCCGACCTGGCCGACGCCACCCGGGACGCCCCCGTGGGCGAGCCGGGAGAGCTCATGATCCGTGGGCCGGTCGTCATGCTCGGCTACCACGGTCGTCCCGAGGCCACCGCCGAGGTGCTCGAGCCCGACGGCTGGCTGCACACCGGCGACGTCGCCACCATGGACGACGCCGGCTACGTCTTCGTCGTCGATCGACGCAAGGACATGATCATTACCGCCGGGTACAACGTCTACCCCGCGGAGATCGAACGGGTCCTCGCCGGACATCCCGGCGTGGCGATGGTCGCCGCCGGGCCCGTGCCCGACCCGGTGAAGGGTGAGCTGGCCTGCGCGTACGTGGTCCGCACGGACGGAGACACCACGACCGGCGCCGAGTTGATCGCCTACGCGCGCGAGCACCTCGCCGCCTACAAGGTCCCCCGTCTGGTGCAGTTCGTCGACGCGCTGCCCGCCACCTCCACGGGAAAGATCATGCGCCGCGAGCTGATCAAGGGGTTCGATGTCGACAGCGCGGTCGGCACCGCGGTTGACTAGCAGAGTGTCTCCATCGGCGATCCCCCACCCCGAGCGGGACGCCGCGCTGCGTGGCCTCGTCCGAGAGCACGCGGGTCTGGCGGCCTTCGTCGACCGGGACCGGGCGTGGCAGGCATGTGTCGACGTCGTCACGCGCACGCTGGGTGACGTCGCCTGGATCGCGGAGCTCGACCACGACGACCCGCACGGCGGCGCCGTGCTTCGCCACCTCGACGGCCACCGCACTCCCGCGCTGCGGGCCCTCCAGATCCCACCCGGGCACGGCCTGACCGGGAAGGTCTTCGGCCTCGGCCGCACGGAATGGGTGGACGACTACTTCGCCACGGCAAGGATCACCCACACCTTCGACACTCAGATCGCCGACGAGGGCATACGGAGGCTGCTCGCCGTGCCGGTCGTCGCCGACGGTCGGACGCTCGGCGTGCTCGCGGTCGGTGTGCGCAGCGACGGTGCCTTCGGCTCCGTCGCTGCGCAGCACGCCGGCACGATCGCCGACGAGATCGCGCGCGCGGTCGAGGTCGCCGATCGGGCCCGGGCCGCACGTGAGGCGGCCGTGCACGCCGAGCGCTCTCGCCTGGCCGCCGAGCTGCACGACAGCGTCGGAGCCCTGCTGTTCGCCATCGGGTCCGGCATGGCAGGCCTCGTCGAGTCCTCGAGCGCCGATCCCGTCCTGCGGGCCCGCCTCGAACAGCTCCGGGGCCAGGCGGTGGAAGCATCGACCGCGCTCCGCGACTCGATGCGCACCCTGCGGGCCTCACCCACCGCCCTCGAGCTCGCCGTCGCGTTGCGCGCCGACTGCACCGCATTCACCGAACGCACCGGCACCCCCGCCGAGCTCGTCATGCTCGACGACAACCTGGCCCTCGACCCCACCCGACGCGACATCGCCGTCACCGCGGTGCGCGAGGCCCTGCACAACGTCGAGAAACACGCCGGTGCGCACGGCGTCGTCGTCACCGTCTGCCGCCGTACCCCGGAGCGGCTCGTCATCGCCGTCACCGACGACGGCGTCGGCATGGCGCCCGACTGTCCACAAGGGATCGGGCTGGCCACCACTGCCGACGCCGTCGGCCGAGTCGGCGGGCTGCTCACCCTGGCAGGCGACCCGGACGGCGGGACGACGTGGCGGATCGAGCTGCCGTGCTGACCGACATCGTCGACGTCCTGATCGTCGACGACCATCCCGTCGTCTGCGACGGCGTCGCAGCCCAGCTCCGTGGCCACGAGGACATCCGCGTCGTCGGCGTCGCCTGCTCCGGCGAGCAAGCCGTGGTCGAGACGACGCGGCTCTCCCCCGACGTCGTCGTACTCGACGTCCGCCTTCCGGACCGGCCCGCTCCCGACATCATCTCGCTGATACGCGCCACCTCACCCGACACCCGGGTCCTCCTGTTCACCGCGTTCCCCGAGCACATCAGCGTCGGCCCCACCCTCGCCGCCGGAGCTGCAGGGCTCGTCGTCAAGGACGCCTCCGTGGCCGCTCTCGCCGCCGCCATCCGCGACGTCGCCAGAACCGGCCGGTACCGACCCGCCGGAGGCGACGGCGGGGATCCGGCGCAACGCTGCAGCGGGCTCGTCTCCGCCCGCGAATACGACATCATCCGGCTCGTCGCCACCGGCCTCACCAACTCCGAGATCGCCGCGCAGCTCTACCTGTCCCCGAATACCGTGAAGGCCTATCTGGCCACCGCCATGCGCAAACTCGCGGCGCGCAACCGCGCGCAGGTCATCACCCGTGCTCGGACCCTCGGCATACTCTGATCCGGCGGTCGAGGTCGCCCACCGCGGCAGAGTTCGTCCTACGCCGAGTGCCGAGTCGGGCGCGCACCCCTCGAGACGGGACAGCTCATGAACGCTCAGCCGAGGTCGACCGGGCCCGCCACCAACCGCTTCGGACGACTCATCGAGCGCCGCGACAACGCCGATTTCCCCTACTACGACGGCACGCCCGTCAGGGTCTCCGTCGGACGGTGGATCATCGTCTGGGCGGCCTGTCTCGCCGCGTTCCTCGTCCTGTCCTTCATCCCACAACCGAACGACATCGTCGCGCTCGTCCCACGCGCGCTGTTCACCGCGATCATGCTCGGCGCACTGGTCTGGGCCACCGGCCCCCACTGGAAGGCGGTCTTCCGCCGGGTCGCAGTCCGCGACATCGGCCTCATGATCCTCTTCGCCGCCCTCAACTACGTGGTCACCCTGCTCGTCGCCCTCCTGGTCTCCACCCTGTTCAGCACCGCGACCAACACCGCCGTCACCAGCCCCGCGTCCGACCCCCTCGATCTCGTCGCCCTCTAGCTCGGCGTCGCGATCCAGCTACTCGGTGAAGAGCTCCTGACGGTCCTCCCCTTCCTCGCGCTGCTCCACATCCTCACCAGCCGCGCCCACCTGACCCGCACCAGAGCCGCGCTTCTGGCCTGGCTGATCACCGCCGTCTGGTTCGGGCTCATCCACCTCCCCACCTACGACTGGCACCTCGCCCAGGCCCTGCTGATCATCGGCGTCGCCCGACTCGTCCTCACCCTCGCCTACATCCGCACCAAGAACCTCTGGGTCAGCACCGGCGCCCACGTCCTCAACGACTGGGCCCTGATCACCCTGGGAACCACCACCGCAGCCCTACTCTGACCTGCGCAGATTCTCACCGGGGCCGCTGAGGGAGCACCCGACTCCCGTCCTGCGATCCACTGTTCGAGTCCGCGGACGAGGTGTCGGGTGTCCCGATCGCCGCGGGCACCCTGCGGTCGACGACGGTGAAGACGACCGCCAGGAGCACCGCCACCAGGACGACGAGCAAGGAGTTCAGCAGGGCCGGACCGAGCCCCAGGCGGCCGGCGTCGAGGAACGGATAGGGGTACCAGCCCACGATCGCGCCCCGGACGAAGGTGTACACCAACCACGCCACGGGCCAGACGAAGGCCGCGACCACGGTGACCCACGACCACCGTCGCCGCGGACCGAGCACGAGCCAGGCGAGCAGCGTCCCCCACGGCATGACGTAGTGGAACAGGACCGTCGCGACGAGCGCCCAGCCCGTCAGGTGGACCAGCGGCGCCAGGACGAAGTCGAACACGAGGCCGGTGATCACGATCCCCAACAGGGCGTCCAACCGAGCCACCCGCCACACCCGGCCGTCCCGGAGCGGATCGAGCGCCAGCATCGCCGCCACGACCCCGGCGATCACATTGCTCTGGATCGTGAAGAAGCTGAACAGCTGCACCAGCCGAGCCGATCGACATCGCCGCACCCGTGTCGCCGGAGTTGGCGTCCGCCCCACCCGTCGCGATCAGGGTGAGCTGGATGGCCAGCCCGACCACCACCACGAGGGCCAACACAGCATGCACGACCCGACTCACCCTCACCACGAGCCGATTCACGTGGCCCACGGCGGACTACGACAACTCATGACTCGACACGTCATCGGGAGCCCCGGGCCGTGGCGCGCCGGCCCGGGCGGCTCAGGATCGCGTCGTGGTAGGTCGTGCCGCGGCTCATGCCGAGCATCCTCGCCACGGGTCGCTTGGTGAGGGCGGTGGCGACCAGGTCCCCGAGGCGGGGCGAGCAGGCCTCCGCCAACAGCAGCATGGAGGCGGTCCGGGGTAGCACGACACGTCGCCTCCCCCGTCGGACCGCCCTCACCACGGCACGGGCGACGTCGTCGGCCGACAACGGCGTCATGTGGCGGAAGGGCGGGGGCATCTCGGCTTCGTCGGCGTCTCTGAGCAGGTCGGTGGCGGTGAGGGCGGGATGGATGACCGACACCCGGACTCCGCTGCCCGCCAGCTCCTGGCGGAGGCTGTCGGAGAACGCGGAGACCGCGTGCATCACGATGGCGTACGAGCCGAACCGCGCGAACGCCTTGCGCCCCATCACCGACGACATGCCGACGACCGTGCCCGAACCCTGCCGACGCATGATCGGCAGCACCGCGCGGGTCAGGTCGATCATCCCGAAGAGGCTGGCGCGCAACGTCTGGTGGACGTCGTCGTCGAAGGTGGCCGACTCCGCCGCGCCGACCTTGCCGATCCCGGCGTTGTTGACCAGGACGTCGATCCGCCCGAACCGCTCGACGGTCGCCGCGACCAGCGCGCGCACCGCGTCGGGGGCGGTGACGTCGGTCGGCACCGCCAGGACCTCGGCGCCGAGGGCACGGACCTCGTCCGCCACGTGGGCGAGCCGGTCGGCCGTCCGCGCGGCGAGCACGACGTGCGCGCCTCGCCGGGCGAACTCCAGGGCGGTCGATCGGCCGATACCGCGTGACGCGCCGGTGACCACGACCACCGTCGACCGGAAGTACCCGTCCATGTCGTCCTCCTCATGATGTAGGTACAACAAATGGGCGTGGCTGCCGGCAGGCGGCCACGCGGGGCTACGCCTCGGGCGGATATCCCATGGCGCTCGCGACCTCGTGAACGGTCGCCACGCCCGTGTCCCCCAGGAGCTGGGCGGCGCGCTGTTGGGCCCGCCGCCACTCCGGCATGACAGAGCGGATCGTGCTCCTGCCCGCGCGGGTCAACGCCACCTCTCGCACGCCCTTCGCGTCCGACGCGACGGCCTCGACCCAGCCGCGGTCCTGCAGCAGCCTCAGGTTCCGGCTCACGGTGGACCGCTCCAGCTGCAGCACCTCGCCGAGCCTCGACGGCGGACACGGGCCGACCTTGCCCAGCGCGGCGAGCAGGTTGACCTGAGCGACGGTCAGGCCGTGCCGATCGAGCGCACCGTCGTACAGGGCGGTGACCGCACGAGCGATCAGTCGGACGCGTACGGCCAGGCAGTCGCGCACGATCTCGTCCGCGGGCGCTTCGGTCACGAGCCCAGTGTTGTATATACATCAATGGGCGTCAAGCTCGGAGACCGAGAGGGGCGTGCGCGACGTGGCCCGGGAGGCGGACGTCGCCGTCACCACCGTGTCCGCCCACTTCGCCGCCACGCTCGGGCCAGCCCGGTTCGGGATCGGCTGGGCGGGATGAAGCGCCGGGAATGGCCCGGAACCCCGGAAAGTTACTGTCCACGTGGATAGTAACGGAGACCTCGAGGGTCGCCGGGTCCTGGTGGCCGGAGCCACCGGGGGCATCGGCGAGGGCATGACCGCGGCACTGCGCACGCGTGGCGCCACCGTGCTGGCCGCCGGGCGCAGCGCCGAACGGCTCGACCGACTGGTCGAGTCGCTCGGCGGGGACGGCGTGGTGCCGGTTCCGGTGGACCTCACCGGCGACCCGGCGGCGGTGCGCCGACAGCTGGCCGAGCACGGGGTGACCGAGGTGGACGGCGCCGTCGTCACCATCGGCGACTGGGGCCCGCCCGGGCGAGTCGGCCTGCTCGACGTCGACGACGCGACCTGGGACCACATGATCGCCGCCAACCTCACGGCACACTTCCGGACACTGCGTTCGGTCACCCCGCTGGTCGCCCGCAGCGGCGCGCTGATCCACCTCAGCGGCTTCAGCGCCGAGATCCCCTACCCCTTCGCCGCCCTCGTCGGCGCCACCAACGCGGCCAAGAAGTCGCTGGTCCGGTCCCTGACCGCGGAGCTCGGCGGCCGCGGCCCCCGGGTGTACGAGCTGGTCATCGGACCGATCCGGACCCGGCCGCGGGCCGCGGCGGGCATCGACGACCCGCGCTGGTACTCCGCCGAGCAACTGGGCGAGCACGCCGCGGACCTGGTGGCGGGCACCGGGGCGCACGTCGGCGACCCGCTCCAGTACCTGGTGATGCCCGCTGCCGGCGTCACGACCACCCCACCACGGACGTGACCGGGCCGCGCAGGGTCCGCGCCGGGGACCGGGACTACGAGGCGTTGCGCCACACCTACACCCGCCGAGGCGCGCCGACCGAGATCGTGCTGGCGCGAGACGGCGAGGACGTGGCCGCCGTCGTCGAGCGGGCAGGCCGCGGCGGCGGACCCCTGGCCGTCCGCAGCGGCGGCCACGGCATCAGCGGAAGGTCCACCCTGAACGACGGCGTGCTGCTCGACCTCTCCGGGCTGCACCAGGTCGAGGTGCTCGACGAGACCACCCGACTCGTCCGTCTGGGACCGGGCGCGCTGTGGGGGGACGTCGCGGCGGAGCTGGGCAGCCGCGGCTGGGCGCTGTCCTCCGGAGACACCGGGGACGTCGGCGTGGGCGGCCTCGCGACCGCGGGCGGCATGGGACTGCTCGCACGGCGCTGGGGGCTCACGATCGACCGGGTCCAGGCCGTCGAGATCGTCCTGGCCGACGGCTCCCTGGTCCGCGCCGACGACCGGGTCAACCCCGACCTGCTCTGGGCCGTCCGCGGGGCGGGCGCCAACTTCGGCGTGGTGACCGCGTTCGAGCTGGCCGCGGAACCCGTCGACCAGGTCGCCGTGGCCGAGACCGTGGTCGACGCGCGCGACACCGCGGGGCTGCTCGAACGATGGGGTGCCGCGGTCGAGGCCGCGCCGCGGGAGGTCACGAGCTTCCTCATCGTCATAGGCACCGGCCGCGGGCCGATCGCCCGCGCCCACACGGTGCATTCGGCGGGCGAGCACGCCGACTCCGCACTGCTGCGCGACCTTCGGCCGGTCCTCGAGGTGGGCCCCGCGCTCGACCAGCAGGTGCACCGCGCCCGGTACCCGGACCTCGTGCGCGCGGACCACGCCCCCCACCACGCCCAGCAACCGCTCGCCGAATCCCGGTCCGCGCTGTTCACCCACCTCGACGCGGAGACCGCCGCGGCCGTCGCGGAGCTCGTGCGCTCGGGCGCCGCACCGATGGCGCAGTTCCGCAGCGTCGGCGGCGCGGTCAACGACCTGCCCGCGGACGCGACGGCCTACGCCCACCGCCACCAGAACTTCTCGCTGATGGCCGCGACCACACCCGACCGGGCACCGGAGCTCGACGCCCGCTGGCCCGACGTCGCCGCGCACGCCGACGGCCTCTACCTCAGCTTCGAGACCCGGGTCGGCGAACAGCAGCTCCGCGACGCCTTCCCGGGCGCGGTGCTGGAGCGCCTACGCAGCCTGAAGGCCCGCTACGACCCGGCGAACCTCTTCGACCGGAACTTCGCGCTCCTCCCGGCGTGACTCAACCGACGGGGCCCAGCAGGATCGTCCGCAAAGACGCGGTCAGCCGGGCGACGAGGTCCTCGGGGGACATCGCGGCGAGCGGGCCGACCCTCAGCACGTAGCGGCTCATCGTCAGCCCCATCAGGTGCGCTCCGACCAGAGCGACCCGCTCGGGGACGTCCGGCACGTCGAGCACGGCACCGTAGGGCTCGACGCTGAACTCCTGGATGGCCGCGAGCAGCCGCTTCGCCGCGGCCTGGTCCGACGCCGCGGCCCGGACCAGGGCGATCAACGGATCAGGCGCGCCGCCCTGTTCCATCCGCGCGACGAACGAGGTGGCGATGCGGTGCGGGAGCTCGGCCGTGGGCCCCTCCGTGAAGCCCGGAAGCTCCCTGGTGCCGGGGACCGCGGCGAGGAAGAGCTTCTCCTTCGACCCGAAGTGCAGGGTGATCAGCCCGTGGGTGACGCCCGCCCGTCGGGCGACCTCCCGCATCGTGGTGCCCGGGTAGCCGCGTTCGGCGAACACGCTCGCGGCGGCCGCCAGGATCGCCGCCCGCCTGGCGGCGGGGTCGCGGACCCGCCGCGGGGGCCCGACCGCCTCCTCGGCCCCGCTCATCGTCGTTCCTCCGTGTCCTCGTCCTGCGCTCTCGTGCTGGCTGCTCACCGGCCCGTCGACGTCGGAAGGGGCTGGTCGAGCACCGCGGTCACGGCCGGCCCCATCCCGGCGACGACGGTCTCGGGGCTCATCTCCACCGCGGCGGGCAGCCGGAGCACGTACCGGCAGAGGGCGAGGCCGAGGATCTGGGCGGCCACCAGGGCCGCGCGCGCCCGACTGGCCGCCGGGTCCTCGTCGACGGTCGCCGCCACCACGCGGGCCAGGCCGTTCTCGATCACCTCCTGGACCCGGGCGGCCGCCTCGGGACTGTCCACCGCGCTCGCGAGCAGCATCCGCAGCGGGTCCTCGGTCTCCGCGTTCTCCCAGAGCGAGAGGAAGTGCCGCACCGCGAGCTCACCCCGCCGGGCCGGAGGCACGGCGGCCAGGTCGGGCAGCGCGAGGTCGATGTCGGTGGCCGCCCGGAACAGGTCGGCCTTGTTCCCGTAGTAGCGCATCACCATCGACGGGTCGATGCCCGCCTCGGAGGCCACCGACCGGATGGTCGTGCGGTCCAGTCCCTGGCGGGCGAACTGGCGCCGCGCCGCGGTGAGGATCGCGGCGCGGGACAGCTCCGCGCGCTGCTTCTTCGTCGGCACCACCCGAGCCTAACGGGTTGCACGACGACACGATCCAGGTACAGTCAACATGTGTTGGCCAACAAACGTTGACTCATAGTGGGGGTACCGAGATGCTGCCCAGCAAGGTCGAGGTCCTGGTCGCGGGCGGCGGTCCCACGGGACTCGTCGTCTCGTCCGTGCTCCGTCGCGCCGGTCGGGAGGTGCTGACTCTCGACCGCCAGGCGGAGGGCGCCAACGCCTCCCGGGCCGCCGCCATCCATGCCCGCACCCTGGAGGTGCTCGACGAGCTGGAGGTCACCGACACCCTCGTCGCGGAGGGCGTGCGGGTCCCCTGGTTCTCCTTCCGGGACCGCGACCGGCTGCTCGCCCGGCTCGAGTTCGCCGAGCTGCCCACCCGACACCCCTTCATCCTGACGATCCAGCAGTACCGGACCGAGCGGATCCTGCTGGAGGGGCTGCGCGCCGCGGGCGGGGACGTCCTGCGGCCCTACGAGGTCACCGAGGTCCGCCCCGACCGGGACGGTGCGACGGTGACCGTCCTCGGCCCCGACGGCGTCGAGCAGGTCCGCGCCCGGTTCGTGATCGGCGCGGACGGCACCCACTCCCGGGTTCGCCAGCAGGCCGGGATCTCGTTCCTGGGCGGCGACTACCCGCAGTCCTTCGTGCTCGCCGACGCGGTGCTCGACGAGTGGCCCCTGGAGTTCGACGAGGTCCAGAACTTCTTCTCCCCGTCCGGCATCGTGGTGAGCGGCCCGCTGCCCGAGAAGCACCGCCGCGTCCTCACCACCGTCGACGAGGACCCCGCCGAGATCGACGTGCCCTTCGTCCAGGGCATCCTCGACGAGCGCGGACCGACGGGCGCGAAGGTGGGCTCGCTGTCCTGGACCTCGCGCTTCCGCGTCCACCACCGGGTCGCCTCGACCTTCCGGCTGGGCCCGGTACTGCTGGCGGGCGACGCGGCGCACGTCCACAGCCCCGCAGGCGGTCAGGGCATGAACCTCGGCATCCAGGACGCGGTCGACCTCGGCCACACCATCGCCGACTTCCTCACCGACCGGGCCCCCGGCGAGACCGCACTCGACGGCTACGAGGCCCGACGCAAGCCGATCGCCAAGGCGACGGTCCGCTTCACCAACGCCATGACCAGCGCCTCCATCGTGCGCAACCGCCCGGCGCAGCTGGTCCGGGACGCCATGTTCGCACTGGCCGGGAAGCTCCCGCCCGTCCGCCGCCGGATGGCGCTGCACATGGCGGAGCTGTCCTGAGCGCGCTGCACCCGGCCCACGACCCGGCTGCGCCACGATCGAAGGAGACCCCCGTGACCCCGACCGTCACCGGAGTGCACCACCTGAAGTTCCCCGTCCGCGATCTCGCGGCCGGTCTCGACTGGTTCGAGCGCGTCCTCGGCGCCGAGCACGTCGCCCGGTTCGACCACGTCGACGAGCACGGCCACCGGTACGCCGTGATGGTCTTCCTGCCCGGTCTCGGTGCGCCCGTCGAGCTACGCCACGCGCCCGAGGCCGCCGTCGCGACCGCGGGCTACGACCCGGTCACGTTCGGCGTGGCCGACGAGGCCGCGCTGGACGCGTGGGTGGCCCACCTCGACGGGCTCGGCGTCCCGCACAGCGGGAAGGTCACCGGCTACATCGGCCAGGTCCTCGGCCTCACCACGCCCGACGGCCTGGTGCTGCGGCTCTACACCGACCCCCCTGGCGGGTTCGACGGCGTGCCGATGGACTCCGAGAACGCGGACATCCACCACCCGGCCCTGTCCACCTCGCTGATGCGAGGCACCGGGACCTGACCATCGGACGGTCACCGGTCGGCCGTCGCGGAGGTCGGGGCTGCGACGGCGTCGGCGACGACGCTCGCCGACACGGGGCCGTGCAGCGCTCGGATTCTCAGAGGGAGAGCTTCCTGCGCAGACGCTGGGGTCTGGTGAGCTGCGAAGCCCGCTCCAGCTCCTGCAGCGCGCCCGCGTAGCCCCGTTGGGCCCGCTCGACGTGGGCCGTGAGGACCGTCGTGAGCCCCGGGACGTCCCCCGCGGCCGCCAGCTCGGCGATCTGCCGATGCTCCCGCATCGAGGCCTCGAACGCTCCGGCGGTACGGGCGGACAGATGCACCCGCACCGCGGAGATCTGCGCGAACATCTGGTCGTACGCGCCTGCCAGGTAGCGGTTGCCGCACCAGTCCAGGAAGGAGAGGTGGAAGGCGGCGTCGAGCCGGTTGTAGCGGAGGAGGTCGCCCGCAGCGAGCGCCGTCTCCATCGGGGCGAGGCGGTCGTGCAGCGCCGCGGACACCGCCGCGCCGTCTCGCACCAGGGCGAGTTCCGCCCCCGCGATCTCCAACCGCAGCCTGCACTCGCACAGCTCGCGAATCTGGTCCTCGCCGGGGCGGAAGATGTACGTGCCGGACTTGGGGCGGATCTCGACCAGGCCCTGCCCGCGCAACTCCTTGAGCGCCTCCCGAACCGGGGTGCGGGACACGCCGAAGGCCGTGGACAGCGCGTCCTCGGACAGGGACTCACCCAGCTCGAAGGCTCCGTCCATGATGGCCTCGCGCAGCCGGTCGGCGACGGCCGTGGCGAGCGATGCCCTGGCGGCGGGTGCGGCCATCGGCGAGACCCCTTCCTGACGGTGTACCGACATTCTTGCATCCCTATCTTGTATCCCAGTTAACGCGCATCTAGAGTTCCAGCGACCGAGCGGAGCACAGCGGCTCCCGGGTCACCCCTGCCCCACCACCGACGGTGGGGCGCCGACGATGGGATGGGGCAATGGACGCCACGACCTTCACCGCGGAGGACAACCGCAAGGCCCGCCGGGCCGCCCTCGGCAGCTTCGCGGGCGCCGTGATCGACTGGTACGACTTCATCCTCTACGGGCTGGTCGCCGCGCTGGTCTTCAACTCCGAGTTCTTCCCGAACGTCAGCCCGGCGATCGGCACGCTCGCCGCGTTCGCCACGTTCGGCGTGGGCTTCCTGTTCCGCCCGCTGGGCGGGATCGTGTTCGGGCACTTCGGTGACCGCATCGGGCGCAAGCAGATGCTCGTGCTCACAATGATCCTGATGGGCGGCGCCACCACCCTCATCGGGCTGCTGCCGGACTACGCGACCATCGGCTGGTGGGCGCCCTTCCTCCTGGTGGTCCTGCGCGCGATCCAGGGATTCGCCGTCGGCGGCGAATGGGGCGGGGCGACCCTGATGGCGGTGGAGAGCGCTCCGCCCGGCCGTCGCGCCCTCTACAGCTCGGGCGTCCAGGTCGGGTACTCCGTCGGACTGATCATCGCCACCTCGTTCATCCTGATCATGCGGGCGGTCACCACCGAGGAGCAGTTCGCGACGTGGGGCTGGCGGGTGCCGTTCGTCGCGAGCGTCCTGTTGGTGCTGGTCGGACTCGTCGTGCGGGCCCGGGTGGTGGACTCCGAGGAGGTCACCAAGCGGGTCGAGGCCGCCGAGCAGCGGGCGACCGGACGCCGGCGGATGCCTCTCCTCGAGGCCCTGCGCAACCACCCGGGCGCCTTCGCGAAGATCTTCGGCCTGCGCCTCGTCGAGCTGTTCTCGGCCTACATCGTGATCACCTTCGCGGTCAGCTACGCCACCGTGGACGGGCTGTTCACCCGTGACTTCATGCTCAACGTCGGGCTCGTCGTCGGCGCCCTGGGGATCGTCACCATCCCGCTGTTCGCCTACCTCTCCGACCGCTACGGGCGCCGGAACATCTATCTGATCGGCTCCATCGCGGGCGTCCTCGGCGCCGCGCCGTTCTTCCTCGCCATCGAGAGCGGGTCCAAGGTCGCCGTGATGGTCGGCGCGATCGTGCTGTTCAACATCGCCCACGACATGGCCGTCAGCGTGCAACAGCCCCTGTTCAGCGAGATGTTCGGGGCCGAGTTCCGCTACAGCGGGGCGGGTGTGGGCTACCAGTTCGCCAGTGCGATCGCAGGCGGCTTCACCCCGTTCATCGCCGCCGCGCTCGCCGCCGCCACCGGCGGCTCCTGGTACCTCGTGGCCACCTACATGGCCGTGGGCTGCCTGATCTCCGCCGTGCTGGCGTGGCGGCTCGAGCAGCCCGCGAAGGCCGCCGCGACCAGCCCCGCCACGACCACCGTCTGATCCCCGACCTCGAGGAGACCACCATGGCCACCCTGCGGGAACTGCTCGCGGGCCCGGACATCGTGTCCGCCCCCGGCGCCCCCGACTCCATCACCGCCCGGCTCGTGCAGGCGGCGGGGTTCCCGGCGATCTACATGACGGGCTTCGGCGCCACCGCGAGCAGGCTCGGCACCCCGGACATCGGGCTGCTCACCCAGACCGAGATGACCGAGCACGCCCGCAACATGGTGCGGGCCGTGGACATCCCGATCGTCGCCGACGCGGACACCGGCTACGGCGGCCCGTCGAACATCGCCCGCACGATCGCCGAGTACCGGCAGGCGGGGGTCGCGGCGGTGCACCTGGAGGACCAGGTCGCACCCAAGCGGTGCGGGCAGCTCGCCGGGATCCGACTGACGGATGCCGAGGAGAGTGCCGACCGCCTGCGCTGCGCCGTCGAGGCCCGCGGCGACGCCGACCTCCTGATCATCGCGCGGACCGATGCGCTGCCCGCCGTCGGTCCGGACGAGGCCCTGCGCCGCGCCGCGCTCTACGCCGAGGCGGGCGTGGACCTGGTGTTCGTCGACGGGATCAAGACGATCGCGGAGGTCGAGACGGTGGCGGCGGGGGTGACCGGCCCCAAGGTCGTCTCGCTGGTCGACGGAACCGAGGCCGCCCGACTCACCGCCAAGGACCTGCAGGGTCTCGGCTTCGACCTGGTCCTTTACGCGGTGACCACCCTGTTCGCCGCCACCCGTGCCGCCGCGGACGCCCTGGCGAGCCTCGCCGCCACGGGGTCCCCGGAGCAGGGCCCGGCCAAGCACACCTACGCCGAGTACTCCGATCTCGTCGACCTCGCCCACCACCAGGACCTCGACCATCGCTTCGGCGGCCGCTCGTGAGCGCCCCCACGGTCGTCGTGACCGACAGCGAGTTCGGGGACCTCGACGTCGAGCGCGCGCTCGTCGAGGGCGCGGGGTTCCGGTTCGTCTCGGCGCAGGCCCGCACCGCGGACGAGGTCGTGGCCGCGTGCGCCGATGCGGACGGCATCCTGAACCAGTACGCGCCGATGGGCGCGGACGTCCTCGCCCGCCTGCCGCGCGCACAGATCATCTCCCGCTACGGCATCGGGCTGAACACGATCGACGTCGAGGCCGCCACCGCGGCCGGCATCCTCGTCGCCAACGTGCCCGACGGCTCGCTCGACGACGTGTCCGACCACGCGGCCGGGATGATCCTCGCGCTGGCTCGCGGCCTGGGCCGCTACGACCGGGCGATGCGCTCGGGCGACTGGGACTACGCGGCCGCCGGCCCGCTGTTCCGGCTGCGCGGCCGGACCCTGGGGCTGGTCGGCTTCGGGCAGATCCCACGCAGGCTCGCAGCGAAGATGCAGGCCTTCGGCATGCGGGTGATCGCCCACGACCCCTACGCCACCGCGGCGGAGGGGATCCCGCTGGTCTCGGCCGAGCAGCTGTACCGGGAGTCCGACGTCGTCTCCGTCCACGCCCCACTGACCGCCGCGACCACCGGGATGGTCGACGCCGCCGCCTTCGCCGCGATGAAGCCCACCGCCTACCTGGTGAACACCGCCCGAGGACCCGTCGTCGACCAGGACGCGCTGGTGGCGGCGTTGTCCGAGAACAGGATCGCCGGCGCCGGGCTGGACGTCTTCACCGTCGAGCCGCTGCCCGGCGACCACCCGCTGCGCCGCCTGGACTCGGTGCTGCTCAGCCCGCACTGCGCCTGGTACTCCGAGGACTCGGAGGCCGAGATCCGACGCAAGACGGCGGCCAACGTCGTCGAGGTGCTCAGCGGGCGCGCTCCCGTCTATCCGGTGAACCGGCCCGCAGCGCCTCGAGCGGGGTGTGCCGGTGTCTGAGCAGCAGCGGACGGCGATCGCGACGGTCTGTCTCTCCGGTGCGTTGGAGGACAAGCTGGAGGCGGCGGCGAAGGCCGGCTTCGACGGGGTGGAGATCTTCCAGCCCGACCTCGTCGCCACTCCCCTGTCACCCGGCGAGGTGCGCCTGCGCTGCGCCGACCTGGGCCTGTCCATCGACCTCTATCAGCCCTTCCGGGACCTCGACTCGACCGATCCGGCCCGTTTCGCCGCCACCCTGCGGCGGGCCGACCACACCTTCGGCGTCATGGAGGAGTTGGGCGTCGACACCGTGCTGGTCTGTTCGTCGGTCGCGGCCGATGCCGTGGCCGAGCCGGACCGGATCGCCGAGCAGCTCTCCGCGGTGGCCGAGCGCGCCCGGGCACGCGGGCTCCGACTGGCCTACGAGGCCCTGGCCTGGGGCACCCACGTCTCGACCTGGGACGCGTCCTGGGACGTGGTCCGGCGCGCCGACCATCCCGCGTTGGGCCTGTGCCTGGACTCCTTCCACATCCTGTCCCGGCGGTCGGATCCGGCCCCGATCGCCGACCTGCCGGGCGAGAAGATCTTCTTCCTCCAGCTCGCCGACGCGCCGTCGCTCGACATGGACGTGCTGGAGTGGAGCCGCCACCACCGGCTGTTCCCCGGTCAGGGTGCCTTCGACCTGTCAGGGCTGCTGGCCGCGGTGCACGCCGCCGGGTACGCGGGGCCGCTCTCGCTCGAGGTGTTCAACGACGTGTTCCGCCAGTCGGACCCGCTGCGCGCGGCGGTCGACGCCCGCCGCTCGCTGACGGCGCTGACGGACCACTCGCTCCCGGTGCCGCTCACCGGGCACGCGTTCGTCGAGGTGGCCGGGGACTCGTCCACCGCGGATGTCCTGGCCGCGCTGGGGTTCTCCCGCACGGGGGTGCACCGCACCAAGCCCGTGGAGCGGTGGGAACAGGCGGGCGCGCGGATCCTCGTGAACCGCGCAGGCGCCGAGGCCGCGGTGCTGGCGGTCGGGGTCGAGGCAGCCGACCCGCCCGCCGCCGCGCGACGCGCCGCCCGACTCGGTGTGCCCGCGCTGCCGCGGGAGCGTGGTCCGCGCGAAGCCGACCTCGCCGCGGTGCGGGCTCCGGACGGCACCGCGGTCTTCTTCTGCCGCACCGGCGCGCGGGACGACTGGTCGGGCGACTTCGTCCCCACCGACGAGCCCGCGGTGGCCGGCATCGGGGTGACCGGGATCGACCACGTCGGGCTCGCCCAACCCTTCGACCACTTCGACGAGGCCGCCCTGTTCTACCGCTCGGTGCTGGGGCTCACCGCGGAGGGGGCGGGCGAGTACGCGGCACCGTTCGGCCTGGTCCGGACGCGGGCCCTCGCCGACGAGCAGGGAACGGTCCGGCTCGCCCTGACCGTGTCCCGGCTCCGCCGCGGCACCTGGGCGCCGGGGGTCTCCGAGCCGCAGTACGTGGCGTTGGCCTGCGACGACGTCCTGGCCGCCGCCCGGGCGGCCCGGGCCTTGGGTGCCCCGCTGCTGGACATTCCGGACAACTACTACGCCGATGTCGACGCCCGCCTGGCCCCGGCCCACCTCGCCGAGTACCGCGAGCTCGGCGTCCTCTACGAGGAGACCCCGGACGGCTCGTATCTGCAGGTGTGCACCGAGGTCGTGGGCGGACGCCTGTTCCTCGCCCTGACCCAGCGCATCGGCACGGACGCGGGCTACGGCTGGACCGACGCACCCGTGCGGATGGCGGCGCACCGGCGCAGCCGCCTCGTCCGGGAGGCGGCAGGCGCGCGCTGAGCCACGGGGACCGCGCCTAACGTCCGGCGCGGCGGTGCCAGCGGGACTCGTACTGCTCCCCCCGCGAGCGGCGCCGGTGCTGGCGCATCGCGGCGATCAGCGCCTCCCGGTCGCGCACCTCGAGGGCCGCGACGATGTCGAGGTGCTCCTCGTAGCGCTGACGCCGGGCGTCGGCCATCAGCATCTCGGCGATGATGTAGGGCTGGGCCAGGCGCCACAGCCGGTCCAGCTCCTCGACGATCACGGACTGCGGGGAGAGCACGAAGATCGCGAAGTGGAACTCGCGGTTCACCGCGAAGGTCTCGGCCGGATCGACGTCGTCGACGATCGCCAGGAGCCGCTCGTTGAGCCCCCGGATGTGCTCGATCACCTGCGCGTCCGGCCAGACGATCTCGCCGACCACCTCGTCCTCGAGCAGCTCGAGCATGCGCGCCAGCTGGGCGAGCTCGCCCGGGCTGCGCTTGGTCACGAAGAACCCGCGGTGCTTCTGGTGCGCCAGCACGCCCTGCTCCGCCAACGCGTGCAGCGCCTCGCGGACCGGCACGCGACTCGTACCGAGCGTGCGCGCGAGCTCCTCCTGCCGGAGCTGCTCCCCGGGGCCCAGCTCACCGGCGGCGATCTGGGCCAGGACCTCGCCCACCACCCGGTCCACGGCGGCACCCGACTTGACCAGCGAGGACTCTTGGCCGACTGCCATTTCTGGGGACCCTCCCGACGTGCGGTGACGATGTCACGTTACATGACCGAATGCAATTCCCGATTCACGGGGGGTAAATTGTAGGCAATCCTGTCTTCCCCGGCGCCCCCGCAGTCGCTATCGTCCTGCCCACCGATCGGGCAGCAGCCGACTCGGAGTCATCGCCGCCGGACGAGGAGGTCCGTCGCACCCCGGATCCGCGACACTCCACGGCCGAGCCACCCGCCCGATGTCCGCCGGAGATCGGCCGCGGCCCCGAGCCGCCCTGCACAGCCACCCAGCCCCCCGCCCGAGTCGGGTCACCGCCCCCCTCGATGGCCCTGAGCAGCCGTTCGACGCCGAGATGGCCGGATTCCCGACTCCGGGACCCGTGAGGGTGTCGCGAGCACGCGGCCCCGCGACCGCCACCTGCGCTGCCGCATGGCGGCGCGCGGCGCCACGCGGCGGGCCACACCGACGCTCGTCGGACGGCAGGCCGCAGGCCGAGCAAGATTGCATGCAATATTTGCTTCACAGATCGCCTGCAGAGTCGCTATGGTCACACCGTCGGCCCTGGCAGCACCGGGCCGATCCCCACAGGACGAGGAGGTCCGCGTGCGCTGGACGAGCGACCGCAGTCGCCGCCAGGGCCCCTCTCGCGGGCCCGCCGGACCGACCGACTCTTCGGCAGCGTCCCCCGGGAAGCGTTGTCCCGTTGACCCGGTCCCGGGACCCGGGACCGGAGCCACCCGTCCGCACAGCCGTGTCCTCGCGGACGGGCATCCACCACGTCGACTGGAGGACCGGTCATGACGACCGCGACCGAACCCGGCCCCACCACGGCACCCGGCACCGGGCGGACCGGGGCGCTGCCGCAGACGATCCGCCCGCTGCACCCGTCGATGCACCTGGCCGCCCGCGCCTTCCCGGTCCGGACTCCACCCGGGGACGACCTCTGGCTCCACCACGCGGTGCGCGCCGCGTCGCCCGGCGAGGTGCTGGTCGTCGACTGCGGCGGCGCCCTCGACTTCGGATACTGGGGCGCGGACCTGACCATCGCCGCGATCGCCCGCGGCCTGGCGGGCCTGGTGATCCACGGTGGGGTCCGGGACGCGAGCCGACTGGTCGAGCTCGGGTGGCCGATCTTCGCCGCGACGGTGTCGACACGCGCGACCACCCAGGACCCCCTTGGCGACGGTGAGCTCGGTGATCCGATCGTGATCGGCGCGGTGCCGGTCGTGCTCGGCGATCTCGTGGTCGGAGACGCGGCCGGGGTCGTCCGCGTTCCCGCCGGCCGGATCGCGACGCTCGCGTGACCGCGGGCCAGGTCCTCGCCGAACGCGGCTCCGCCGCGCGGCTGCCCGGCGGCACCCAACACTGGCTGACCCAGATCGACCGCCATGCCCACCTCCTGCCCGATCGTCCCGCGCTGGTCTTCGAGGGCCGAACGACCACATGGAGCGACCTGCACCGCCGGGTCCACGCGCTGGCGGGCGCACTGGCCGACCGAGGCGTGCAGCCGGGCGACCGGGTCGCGGTCCTGATGAGCAACCGGACCGAGTTCGTCGAGGGACTGCTCGCCGCGAACGCCGCCGGGGCGATCGCGGTCCCGGTGAACTTCCGGCTCACCGCCGACGAGGTGACGTTCATCCTGCAGGACTCCGGGTCGGTGGCCCTCGCCGTCGACGCCGATCTCGCGCCGACGGCCGCACAGGTCCGGGGTGCACTCGCAGGCCCGGCACTCGTGCTGGTCACCGGCGCCGACCCCGCGGTGGCGGGACCCGGCGCACTCTCGTTCGACGAGCTGGCCGAGTCGCGCCTCGGACTGCCCGCCGCGGTGGCGATCGACGAGCGGGACCCGGCTCTGATCATGTACACCTCCGGGACCACCGGGCGACCGAAGGGCGCGGTCCTCACCCACCTGAATCTCGCCGTCCAGACCCAGACCCTGATCCGGATCTGGCGACTGGTGGACGAGGACGAGGTCAGCCTCTGCGCCTCGCCGATGTTCCACATCGCCGCCATCGGGGCGATCGCACCGCTCATCGCCATCGGCGGGACCACGGTCATCGCACCCAGCGGCGCGTTCGATCCCCAGGCCATGATCGACACGCTCGACCGCGAGGGCATCACCCACGTGTTCATGGTCCCCTCGCAGTGGCAGGCGGTGGTGGACGTGCCGGACGCCGGGCGCCGGGCCCACCGCCTGCGACTGTTGTGCTGGGGCGCGGCGCCCGCCACGGTCCCGCTGCTCCGTCGGATGGCAGAGGTCTTCCCCGGAGTGCCCAACGTGTGCACCTTCGGCCAGACCGAGATGTCCCCGATCACCACGGCCCTGAGGGGCGAGGACGCGATCCGCAAGATCGGGTCGATCGGACGCCCCGTCCCGGCGGTGGACATCCGCATCGTGAACGACGCCATGCAGGACGTCGCCCGGGGCGAGGTCGGAGAGATCGTCTACCGCGGCCCGGGGCTGATGCAGGGCTACTGGAACCTCCCGGAGGCCACCACGGAGGCGACCACCGGCGGCTGGTTCCACTCCGGTGACCTGGTGCGCGAGGACGAGGACGGCTTCCTCTACGTCGTCGACCGCAAGAAGGACATGATCATCTCGGGCGGGGAGAACATCTACTGCGCCGAGGTCGAGGACGTCCTCGCGGGACATCCCGCGGTCCTCGAGGTCGCCGTGGTCGGCGCCCCGCACGAGCGCTGGGGTGAGACCCCGGTCGCCGTCGTCGTCCCGGCCGGCACTCCCCCCACCCTCGCCGAGCTGACCGAATGGTGTCGCACCCGGCTCGCCTCCTACAAGAAGCCGACCCGGCTGCTGCTGCTCGACGCCCTGCCGCGAAACGCCACCGGCAAGGTCCGCAAGCCCGTGTTGCGCGAACGGGTCCGCTGAGCCCCCGCACCCACGGCGTCCGACCCACCCGACATCGCGTCCGCCACCTCCCGCCCTGACCGACTCCCAGGAGACTCCATGAGCGTCGACGACCCGAGCCGCGATCCCGTGGCGGCCCCACCGCAGTCGCAGACCCAGCCCTCCTGGCGCGAGCTGCGCCGGGTCGCGCTCTCCAGCTATCTCGGGAACACGATCGAGTTCTACGACTTCATCCTGTTCGCCTCGGCCTCCGCGCTGATCTTCGGTCCGCTGTTCTTCACCAGCCTGAGCCCGACGGTCGGAGTGCTGGCCGCCTTCGCGACGTTCGCCACGGGCTACATCGCCCGACCGCTCGGCGCCTTCGTCTTCGGCCACATCGGCGACCGCGCCGGACGCAAGTCGACACTGATCTGGACCATGACCATCATGGGCCTGGCCAGCGGGTTCATCGGCCTGCTGCCCACCTACGCCCAGGTCGGCACGCTCGCCCCGGTACTGCTGGTGATCCTGCGGATGCTGCAGGGCTTCGCGGTCGGCGGCGAGTGGGGCGGCGCGGCACTGATGACGGCCGAGTACGCGCCACCCGGTCGCCGCGGGTTCCTGACCTCCTTCTCCCAGGCGGGTCTGCCCTCCGGCGGCCTGCTCTCGACCCTGGCGATGGCGGGGGTCGGGCTGCTCCCGCAGGAGCAGCTGATGTCCTGGGGCTGGCGGCTGCCCTTCATCGCCAGCTTCCTGCTCCTCGGCGTCGGGCTGTACATGCGGCTCCGGATCAGCGAGAGCCCGCTGTTCACGCAGATGGAGCGGATCGAACGCGAGCGCCGGGTACCGGTCGTCGGGCTGTTCCGGGACCAGAAGGCCTCGCTGCTGCGCGGGATCGCCGCGTCCCTGCCGGTCGTGATGGCGTCCACCCTGTTCGGCAGCTTCGCGATCTCCTACGCCGTGCAGCAGGGACACTCCCGCTCCAGCACGCTCTCGGCGCTCGCGGTGTCCTGGGTGCTGGCCATCGCCCTGACGCCGCTGTTCGGCCTCCTCTCGGACCGATTCGGCAGACGGCAGACCTACCTGGTCGGAGCCGTGCTGATGGCGGTGCTCACCCTGCCGGTGTTCCTGCTGATCGGCGCGGGCTCCACGGCACTGCTGTACATCGGGGTGAGCCTGCTCTCCGGGATCGGAGCCACGCTCATGAACGCCAGCCTCGCCGCTCAGCTGAGCGAGATGTTCGCGACCTCCAACCGCTACACCGGTGTGTCGCTGGCCTACCAGGGCGGGACGCTGGTCGCCGGGTTCACCCCGTTGATCGTGGGGGCGCTGGCCGCGGCGGCGAACGGCAGCCTCGTCTGGGTCGCGGTGTTCGTCGTCGTCGTGTGCCTGGTGGCCGCGGGCGCGGTCTGGGCCACCAGCGACCGTCGCCACGAGACCCTGGGGGTGGTCAGGGCGGGCCCCGCATGACCGCCGCGACGACCGCGGGTCCCGCCGAGACGCGCCGCCGCGCGGAGGCCGCGGCCCGCCTGCTCCTGGGGAACCCCACCCACTCCCCCGACCGAACCGACACGACCGAGTCCCAGCAACCCCACCACGAAGGAGTGCCCGCATGCTGACCGCTGCCGACAACGAACTGATCACCCGCGTGGGTGCCGGAACCCCGATGGGCGAGTACATGCGCCGGTACTGGCTTCCCGCCACGCGTTCCGAGGCCGTTCCCGCCGGGGGTGAGCCGACCCAGGTGCGGCTGCTCGGCGAGGACCTCATCGTCTTCCGCGGCACCGACGGCTCCCTGGCCTGCCTGGACGAGCGCTGCCCGCACCGGCTGGCGTCGCTGGCGCTGGCCAAGCCCGAGGGCGACCGGATCACCTGCCTCTACCACGGCTGGCAGTTCGGCACCGACGGGACCTGCGTCAACGTGCCCACCGAGCCCGCCGACAAGCGCGCCGACTTCGCCGCCCGGGTCAAGGTCCGCAACCACCCCGTCGCCGAGGCGGGCGGCATCGTGTGGATCTACCTCGGGGAGGCCGACACGGCACCGCCGCTGCCGGACTTCGAGTTCGCCAACCTGCCCGCCGACCACGTGACCGTCGTCGTCGGGCTCACCACCTGCAACTGGATGCAGTGCCTGGAGGGCCTGGTCGACACCGTCCACGTCGGACAGCTCCACCAGGCCTGGCTGCCCGCGATCACGAGCAGCCTCGCCTCGGTCTCGGTGGAGTCCGCGCCCACGTACGACATCGACACCGCGGACTTCGGCCTGCGGGCCTGTGCCGACCGCCCGCGCGGCGACGGGAGCCACTACGTCCGCATCACCGAGTACGTCGCGCCGTTCTGGTCCTTCATCCCGTCTGGGGTGAAGGAGGACCGCGTCTGCATGGCCGTCGTCCCGGTCGACGACACCAACACCCTGCAGTTCTACGTCTTCCACAACCTGACCCAGCCGCTGGACACGGAGGACCCCGAGAACTCCGAGGTCTACCGCCTGCTGATGGAGACCCCGGACGACTTCGCCTCGTCGGTGCGGAACAAGCCGAAGTGGGGACAGGACCGGGCGAGCATGGGCGGCGACCACTTCACCGGGCTCCCGAACATCGTGCTCGAGGACGTCGCGCTCCAGGAGAGCCAGGGCCAGATCATGGACCGCACGCGGGAGCACCTCGGCTCGAGCGACCAGTTCGTGGCCCGGACCCGCCGGTTCCTGCTCAAGGCCGCACGAGACCTCGAGGCCTCCGGGACCCTCCACCCCGACCCGGCGACCCTGGACGTGCGGTCGGTCCGTGCGCTGGCCGTCGACATCCCCGAGGGACAGGACTGGCGCACCGTCACCAGCTGACCCCCTGCGGCGGCGTCCCGGGCGCCCCGGGACGCCGCCGCCGCGACCACGGAGAGGATTCGATGGCACCGACGACCGCAGAGACCACCACCCCGCCCGCCCGGGCGACGCCGCTCGCCGAGCCGCTCGACGCCGTGGTGCGCGAACGCCGCCGGGTCGCCGACGACGTCGACCTGTTCACCGTCGACCGGGGCGGGGCGGCGCTGCCCCCGTGGTCGGCGGGGGCGCACATCGACGTCGCGGCCGGAGACGGACTCGTGCGGCAGTACTCGCTCTGCGGCGACCCGCGGGTCCCGGATCGGTACGAGGTCGCCGTCCTGCTCGATCACGCGGGCCGCGGCGGGTCCCGGCGCATCCACGACACCCTGCACGTGGGCTCCCCGGTCACGATCTCCGCGCCGCGCAACAACTTCGCGCTGGTCCCGGCACGCCGCTACCTGTTCCTGGCGGGCGGCATCGGGATCACGCCCATGCTGCCGATGATCGCGCAGGCCGTCTCCCACGGCGCGGACTGGCGGCTGGAGTACGGCGGGCGCAGGCGAACCTCGATGGCCTTCCTCGACCGGCTGGGCGAGTACGGACACCACGTGCGCATCCACCCCGAGGACGAGACCGGCCCGCTCCCTCTGGACGCCGTCCTCCGCCGCGTCGACCCGGACACCCTCGTCTACTGCTGCGGGCCCGAGGGACTGCTGGCCGCCGTCGAGGCGCGCTGCGCCCGCCTACCGACCGGCACCCTCCACGTCGAGCGCTTCCGCGCGACACCCGGCCCCGCTGACGGGACCGCCGACCGGCCGTTCACGGTGCACTTCTCGACGTCCGGGAGGTCGGCGACGGTCGCGGCGGGCCAGACGATCGTGGACGCCGCCGAGGCCTGCGGGGTCGCTCTGCCCGCCTCCTGCTTCGAAGGGGTCTGCGGCACGTGCGAGACCCGGGTGCTGGCGGGCCGCCCCGACCACCGAGACAGCCTGCTCAGCCCGGAGGAACGGGCGAGCGGCGAGACGATCCTGACCTGTGTGTCCCGCTCGCTCGACGACGAGCTCCATCTCGACGCGTGACCGACACCCGATCGAACCGAGGAGAGACACGATGGCACTTCCTGACTCACTGACCGCCGAGCTGAGGGTCCCGCTCGTCGCCGCCCCACTGTTCATCTCGTCCACACCCGAACTCGTCATCGCGCAGTGCACGTCCGGAGTCGTCGGTTCCTTTCCCGCGCTGAACGCCCGCCCGGCTTCGGAACTCCGACGGTGGATCGCGACCATCGATTCGGCCCTGAAGGCGTTTCGTCGCGATCACCCCACGGCCAAGGTGGCCCCCTTCGCCGTGAACCAGATCGTCCACCGGTCGAACGAGCGCCTGGAGCAGGACATCGAGGCCTGCGTCGAGCATGAGGTTCCCATCGTCATCACCTCGCTCGGCGCCCGTACCGACCTGAACGAGGCCATCCACTCCTACGGGGGCCTGGTCCTCCACGACGTGATCAGCAACGAGTTCGCGAAGAAGGCGATCGACAAGGGCGCCGACGGCGTGATCGCGGTCGCCGCCGGAGCGGGCGGCCACGCCGGCGCGATCTCGCCCTTCGCTCTCGTCAACGAGATCCGATCATGGTTCGACGGTCCGCTCGTCCTGGGAGGCGCCATCGGGCACGGGCGGTCGATCCTGGCGGCTCAGGCCGCGGGCGCGGACCTCGCCTACGTCGGATCCGCCTTTCTCGCCACCGCCGAAGCCAACGCTCCCGACGGCTACAAGGACATGCTGGCGGAGAGCACCGCGAAAGACATCGTGTACACGAACCTCTTCACGGGTGTTCACGGAAACTATCTGCGCGGCTCGATCGCGGCTTCCGGCCTGGACCCGGACGATCTGCCCAGTTCAGACCCCACGCAGATGAACTTCGGATCCGGAGGCAACATGGATGCGAGAGCGTGGAAGGACATCTGGGGCTCCGGACAGGGCATCTCGACCATCCACCGAACCGTGCCGGCCGCCGATCTCGTCACACGGCTCGCCGACGAGTACGAAACCGCGAAGAACGCCCTCGCGACGGTACTGGCCTGAGTCGCAGGAGGCGGCATGTCGTTCGCAGAGCGGGTAGCCCCGCCGTCCCACCACGCCGACGGTGACCCACGGCGGAGGCCGGCTCCCCACGCTCACGAGTGGGGAGATCACTGGGTTGCGAGTCTGGCCAGACAGGCCCACAACCGGGCGCAGCGCCCGGCCCTCGTCTTCGAGGGCACGGTGTCGACCTGGCACGAGCTGTACCAGCGCGTCCTGAGCGGTGCCGACGCCCTCGCGGCGCGAGGTGTCCGCCGCGGCGATCGCGTGGCGATCCTGATGGGGAACCGCCCACGGTTCCTCGAGGCTGTCCTGGCCGCGAACGCCATCGGCGCGATCGCCGTTCCCGTGAACTTTCGACTCAGCGCCCCGGAGATCAGCTTCATCCTCAACGACTGCGGCGCCGTGGCGGTCGTCGTCGACGAGGAGCGACTCGCGATCGTCCAGAAGGCCAGAGCCGGCGCCCCCGACGTCGGTGTGGTGTTCTCGGCACGGTGCGGCTCGAGTCGGCACGCCGACGTCGTGGACTGGGACGAATGCGCTGCCGGCGGCGGGGAACACGATCTCCCGAGCATGATCGACGATTCGGAACCGGCGCTCATCCTCTACACGTCGGGGACCACGGGGCGACCCAAGGGTGCGGTGCTCTCGCACCGGAACATCAACTCCATGGCCCACACCATGGTTCGTCACTTCGGCCTCAACCGGGAGGACGACGTCAGCCTCTACGCGTCTCCCATGTTCCACGTCGGACTGATCTGCATATTCGGCCCGATGATCGCGGTCGGTGCGGCCACGGTCATCACGCCGAGTGGGAACTTCGACGCCGACGCGGTGTTGCGCCTGGTGCAGTCACATCGTGTGTCGCACGCGTTCCTGGTTCCGTCCCAGTGGCAGGAGATCGTCGACTCGCCCGACGTCTCGACCCGCGCCGACAGCCTTCGGGTGACGTGCTGGTCCGCTGCGCCCGCTACGGAGCGGCTCCTGACTCGCATGCTCGAGGCCTACCCGCATGCGGTGAACATGTCGACCTTCGGCCAGACGGAGACCGCGGGCGTCACCACCTTCCTCGGCGGTGACGACGCGCTGTCGAAGCTGGGATCGGTGGGAAAGCCGGTCGCCGCAGTCGCCGTCAGAATCGTCGATGATTCGATGCAGGACGTCGGGCCCGGCGAGATCGGTGAAATCGTCTACCGAGGCCCGAGCGTGATGGATCGATATTGGAACCTCCCGACGGAGACCGCGGAGGCCTTCAGGGGAGGATGGTTCCATTCGGGGGATCTCGTCCGCAAGGACGAAGACGGCTTCCTGTACGTCGTCGGGCGACTGAAGGACCTGATCATCTCCGGCGGCGAGAACATCTACAGCGCGGAGGTCGAGTCGGTCTTGGACCAGCACCCCAAGGTGCGCGAGGTCGCCGTCGTCGGAGCAGCGCACGAGAAGTGGGGAGAATCCCCGGTCGCAGTCGTGGTGGCCGCCGATCCAGCGCAGCCACCGACCCTCGACGAGCTCACGATGCTGTGCCGGAAGCGGCTCGCGTCGTACGAGAAACCCACCCGACTGGTCGTCGTGGACTCGCTGCCCCGCAACGCCGTCGGCAAGGTCGTCAAATCGGAGCTACGCGAACTGCTGTAGGCGAGGAGGCACCCTCGGAGACCGCATCGGTCTCCGCACCCTCGCCGCCCCGACATCCGACAGAGCACAGGAGAGCGCTGAGATGGGACGAGAACGCGTGGCGTTCGATCAGAGCAGGATGAACACGTGGACCGACGGTGAACGTTACGAGGTGACGCGCGAATCGATCACCGCCTACGCCGCGGCAACCAACGACGAGATCCCCCTCCATGCCGACGGAGACCTGGCGCCGCCGGTCTTCGCGGTGGTCCCCCTGTTCGACTGCCTGATGGAGTCGCTGTTCAGCGTCGCACCGTCCGCACTGACACCGCTGGGTGTCCACGCGCAACAGGACTTCCGCTTCTCGCGTCAGCTCCGTCCGGGGGACGTGGTCATCCCCAGAGCGACGGTCGTCGGATTCGAAGGTACGGAACGCGGTACCCGGGTGGCCGTGCGCGCCGAATCGATCACGCCCGCGGGCGAGACGGTGAACTCACAGCGGGTGACCTTCTTCTATCGCGGCCACGACGAAGGAGCACGAGTCGGCGAGCTCAATCCCGACCACCGCCTCGACCGGGCGCTGCGCGCGACGCCGCCGAGCTCGTCCGTCCTCCAGCGCATCGACCCGGACCAGACGTTCCGGTACGCCGCAGCGTCGGGCGACCCCATGAAGATCCACCTGGATGAGGAGTACGCGATCGCGGCCGGGCTTCCCGGGATCATCGTTCACGGCATGTGCACGATGGCGTTCGCCTCGCGAGCCCTGCTGAGCGAGGTCGCCGCTTCGGACGGCACCCGCCTCAAGCAGCTGTCGGTGCGCTTCGCGAAGATGGTGCGTCCCGGCGAGCTACTCGAGACTCGGATCTGGCGCCTCGGCGGCGACGGAGGTGGGCGGTACGGCTTCGAGACCCTCCGAGACCAGGACGCCGTCTTGGCCAACGGTCTGGCGGTGATCGAACCGGGCTCCTGAGCGAGACGAGATCGTCACGAGGCCCACCCGAGGGGTACGGACTCGAACATCTGATCGACCAAGGGTGGTCGGCCGCGGGCCGCGGTTGTGGCAGGCTGCCGCGGTGGCCATCGTCCATCGCACCACGCTGACCCCGTCGAAGCTCGACCTGCTCACCGCCTGGCTGCCCACACAGGACTGGTACCGCGGCACCACGACCCCGAAGCTCGCCAAGGCCGGCGGGTTTCGACTCGACGATCCCGCGGGCGAGGTCGGGATCGAGCTGATGATCGTCACCGACACCGCAGGCCCAGACGAGGACGCCTACCTGGTCCCCCTCACCTACCGGGCCACAGAGATCGAGGGCACGCTGATCGGCACGATGGAACACGGCGTCCTCGGCACCCGCTACGCCTACGACGCCACCACCGACCCCGTCTTCCACACCCAGGCCGCGGCGCTGCTGCGGGGCGAGGCGATCCCCCAGGCACAGTCGGAGTCCGACACCGTCGACCGCACCGTCCACGTCCACCCCACACCCGACGCCACCGACGTGAGCGAGACCGAGATCGTCCGCCACCTCCTCCCCCACACCGGGCCCGAACCACACGGCACCGTCACGGCGTCCTGGCTGGACTCGGGCGCGACCCGGCACCGGGCGATCGTCCTGCGCGCGATCTGACCGCCGCCCGGCTCGGCCCCGGGTCAGAAGCCGCGGAAGACCCCGTCCTCGGTCGCAGCCGCGAACTCGACGAAGTCCATGTTGGACAGCGCCAGGTTGTTCTCCACCCCCCACAGCTCATCGCCGATCACGCGAAAGCTCCGCCCCCGGTCGTCCCCGCGTAGGCCCACGACCAGGACCGGGAGCTCGGCGGAGGCCAGGGTGGCGCGGTCGGCGACGAAGAAGCACGCGTGGAGGCCGCACCAGAAGGGAGTCGCGAGCGCGAGCAGGTCGGCGATCGAGGCGTCGGCGAAACGACGGTCGTCGACGATTCCGACATCGGCGACGAACCCGGACACGTTCGGGGTGGTCAGCCTGGCCACCGCTGCCGCCCAGCGGTCGTCGTCGGAGAAGTCGGTGCGGATCAGCGCGGTCCCGACGACGGCGGGCAGCGACGGCGCCACCGGCCGGTCCCGCAGCACGGCGACCGGCGCGAGCGGTGCCTCCCACAGCCGGACCCAGTAGCGCTCGGCCCCACCACTGCCGCGTCCACCCGCGTACACGCGGGCCCGCACCGTCGCGGGCCACGGGAACCCGACCTCCTGCGGCGGATGCACCGTCATCGGCTTGCCGACCAGCTCGGCGAGTCCGCCTGCGGAGAAGCCGAGCTCGACGATCTCCTCCCAGTCGTCATGGTCGGGAGGCCGGAGGTCCCGCTCGGGGCCGTGTGCGGTGGTCTCCACGACGACCGTGACCGGCACATCGTCGCTTCCGACGTGGACGACGAGACCGCCGTCCACCGCCGTGGCCACTCCCCCGGCCGGGACGTCGGGGACTGCGGCCGTGCCGACCTCGAGCAGCCCGAAGCGTCGGTTCTCCGCCCGCAGCATGATCGAGCACATCTGCGGCAGCAGGAACTCGGCCCGCTGCTCCTGCGCCCGCGCGGCCGCCCACTCCGCGGGCATGGGCCGCTCGGCCAGCACTTGCACGGCCGCGTCCACTCCGAGCCCGACGACGAGGGCCGCCTCCCCACCCGGGGTCGCCCCGCCGTCGTCCCCGGCCCGGACCACGATGGTGGCCGCGGCGACCGAGAGCGCGAACCACCGCCGCCCGTGCTCGGCCGCGATCACCGCGGCATCCCCGTCGATCGTCGCGTCGAGCACGGCAGCGACCGGCGCGGAGATGGCGAGAGCGCGGACCAGCGCGGCCGTCGCCTCGGCCGCACCCGGGAGCCGGACCCGGGCGAGCTGCGTCGCGACCGCGAACGCGTCGTGCCCCTCCCGGCCCCCCACGGCGACCATCCCGTCCCCCGCCGCCCCGGCCCGCACGAGCCGTCCGAGCCCGCTCACCGACTCCGCGGCCGGGAAGGCCGGCAGCGCGGTCTCGACCGCCCCCAACAGCCGATGAGCGAGCTCCGCAGGCAACCCCGCCACCGCCTCCGCGCCCGGGTGACCTGCCACCGCCGTGGGCCCGGCCCACCTCCCCGACACAGGCGCCGCGAGCGGAGCCTTCGCCCGCGGCCGGCCCAGGACCTCGGCCGCTCCGTCGGAGACTCGCGCACCGAGGCGGTGAACGGCCTTCGCGACCTCCCCTGACAGCTCGGCCGCCACCCGCTCGATCTCAGGCCCGGTGATCATGTGCGAGAGCCTTCCAGGCCACCCCCGGCAGCCGGCCGCCCACTCCCACCGCCGGTCCGGGACCACAGAAGACGAGGGACCCGACGCCGCCGCGGATGCGGCCATCACCGGCTGAAGGGTCGCATCGGCCCGACCATCTGCCGACCCTCGCTCTCAGTGGCCTCGAGACGACCCGCTCTCCGGGGAGGTCGTGGTCTCCCCCGTGCCGGGTTCGTCGCCGCGGACCGCGGCCTGCGCCGCCTGCACGGCGTCGACGATGCCCTGGTAGCCGGTGCAGCGACAGATGTTGCCGGACATCTCCTCGCGGACCCGCTCGCGGTCCGCGTCCGGCTCGGTGTCGATCAGGTGCAGACCGCTCATGAGCATCCCGGGGGTGCAGAAGCCGCACTGCAGCCCGTGGTGCTCCACGAAGGCCTCCTGCAGCGGGTGCAGCGCGCCGTCGGCGCCCTGCAGCCCTTCGATCGTGGTGATCGAGCTGCCGTCGGCCTGCACCGCGAACATCAGGCACGCGCGGGCCGGTTCGCCGTCCACCAGGACGGTGCAGGCGCCGCACACCCCGTGCTCGCACCCCAGGTGGGTCCCGGTGAGACCGATGTCCTCGCGCAGGGCGTCGGCCAGGGTCCGGCGCGGCTCGACGTCGATCTCCGTCCGCTCGCCGTTCACGCTGAAGGTGATGTCCATCGTTGTTCTCCTACTCGATGCCGGCGTCGGCGAGGGCGCGCCGCACCATCTCGCCCGCGATCGCGCGGCGGAAGGGAACCGTGCCGTGCAGGTCCGCCGTCGGCTCGATCTCCTCGGACGCCGCCGCCGCGGCCTCCCCGGCCGTGCCACCGCGGGCGAGGACCTGTTCGGCGTGCGTGGCCCGCACGGGCACCGCCCCGACCCCGCCCAGGGTCACCCGGGTCTGCCCGGCGACCGTCGCCACCACCGCGGTGACCAGCGCGAAGTCCCCGTGGCGGCGCGAGAACTCGGCGAACCCCCAGCGGTCGAGGGCCGGGTACCGGACACGGACGATCATCTCGTCCTCGTCGAGCGAGGTCATCAGCGCGCTGAGGAAGAGCTCCTCGGCGGCGACGGTCCGCTCCCCGGACGGGCCGGCGATGGTGATCCGTGCGTCGGTGCCCGCGGCGACCACCGGGAGTTCCGCGGCGGGATCGGCGTGGGCGATGCTGCCGCCCATCGTGCCCCGCGTGCGGATGGCGGTGTGCCCGATCCACCGCGCGGCCTCGGCGAGCAGCGGGTAGTGGGTCTGCTCCACCAGCCGGCTGTGCCGGACCAGGGCGCCGACCTCGACACCGCCGTCGACCGGCCGGATCGAGCTCAACCCGGGGATCCGGT
Organism: Pseudonocardia sp. WMMC193; assembly: GCF_021728735.1. NCBI lineage: Bacteria > Bacillati > Actinomycetota > Actinomycetes > Pseudonocardiales > Pseudonocardiaceae > Pseudonocardia > Pseudonocardia sp. WMMC193. The sequence continues at coordinate 2,059,849 of NZ_JAKKDO010000003.1, forward strand.
TGACGTCGACGAGCACGCTGGGCCGCGCCATGCGCAGCGCCAGTACCGGAACCAGGCTCTGGCCGCCGGCGAGGATCTTGCCGTCTCCGTCGGCCTCGCCGAGGACCTTCACGACCTCGTCGACGCTGCCGGCGCGGACGTACTCGAACGGGGCGCACTTCACGGGCTCACCTCCCCTGGAAGACGGGTTGACGTTTCTCGGTGCGTGCGAGGCGACCCTCGGCGAAGTCCTCGCTCGCCCAACACCCCTCGAAGGCCTCGTGCAACCGGGTGTCCAGGGCCTCGTCGAACTCCGGCTCGAAGACCTCGTTGAGCACGCGCTTGGAGTAGGCCTGCGTGAGGGGGGCCAGCTCCGCCGTCTGCCGCGCCCAGGCCAGCGCCTCCTCGACGGTGCCCGCGCGGTCGGCCAGACCACTGGCGAGCGCCGCGTCCGCCTCGAGCTGGTCGCAGGCGAGCAGCAGTCGGCGGGCCACGCCGTTCCCGGCGAGCAGGGCCAGCCGCCGGATGGTCCACGGGTCCACCGCGAGCCCGAGGCGCGCGGTCGGGACCGAGAACCGGGCCCGCTCGGCGACGACGCGGAAGTCCGCGGCGATGGCCAGCTGGGTGCCGGCCCCGATCGCCGCGCCGTTCACCGCCGCGATCACCGGGACGGGAGCGTCGGTGACGGTGTGCAGCATGCGGTACAGGGCGTCCCGGAAGTCCGCGGTGTAGACCTCGCCGAGGTCGGCTCCGGAGCAGAAGCTGCGGCCGTTGCCGGTGAGGACGATCGCGCGGGCCGCACCGGCCTCGGCGATCACCGCCTCGATCCGACGACACAGCTCGACGTTCAGCGCGTTGTGCCGGTCGGGCCGGTCGAGGGTGACGACGGCGACCCGGTCCTGCCAGGACAGCTCGATCACGACTGGAGCTCCTTCCAGATGCTCCCGGGGCTGAGGGGCAGCGTGTCGACGGCGATCCCGAGCGCGTCCCGAACGGCGCCGGCCAGCACCGCGTTCGGGCCGAGCGTGCCGCCCTCGCCCACGCCGCGGACCCCGAGCGGGTTCTTCGCGGGCCGCGAGACGTGCCCGATGACCATGTCCGGCACCTCGGCCGAGGTCGGCATCAGGTAGTCCAGCAGCGTGCCGGTGGACAGGTTGCCCGCCTCGTCGTAGACGAGGTGCTCGTACAGCGCCCCGCCCAGGCCCTGCGCGATCGACCCGGCGATCTGGCCGTCGACGATCTGCGGGTGCATGGCCCGCCCGGCGTCCTCCACACAGACCCACGCGAGGATCTTCAGCTCGCCGGTGGCCCGGTCCACCTCGATCGTCGCGACCTGCGCGCCCGCGGCGAAAGCCCCGCGGATCGGGTCGAAGAACGTGGTGGCGTCCAGGCCGGGGTCGATGTCCTCGGGCAGCCGGTTGGACTCCAGATAGGCCACCCGGGCGACCTCGGCCACGGTGATCTGCGACTTCGGATCGCCGACGACGTAGATCTCGCCGTCGACGACCTGCAGGTCCTCCTCCGCGGCCTCGATCAGACCCGCGGCGAGCCGCAGCAGCTTCGCGCGCACCTCCATCGCGGTGTTGTGCGCCGCCCCACCGCCGATGACCGCCTGCCGGGAGGAGAAGGCGCCGAACCCCCACAGCGACTCGTCGGTGTCCCCGATCCGCACGTCGACGTCGTCGTAGTCGAGGCCGAGTGCGTCGGACACGATCTGGGCGACCATCGTCTCCGAGCCCTGGCCCTGCGACGTGATGCCGGAGAGCACCGTGGCCCGGCCGTCCGGGTTGATCCGCACGGTGCAGGCGTCGTGTCCGGTCCGGAAGGGCATCCGGGGGCCGGCGCTCGCCGCTCGACCGAGGCCGGTGAGCTCGTTGTAGAGCGCGACGCCGAAACCGATCGGGTTCTCCCCCGCCTCGCGGCGGCGGGCCTGCTCGGCCCGGAAGCCCGCGTAGTCCAGCTTCTCGAGCGCCTTGTCGAGGCACTCGGTGTAGTGGCCCGAGTCGTCGACCAGACGCGAGGGCATCGTGTAGGGGATGTCCTCGGGCGTGATGACGTTGCGTCTGCGGATCTCCACCGGGTCGATGCCCAGCCTGCTGGCGGCCTCGTCGAAGCAGGTCTCCATGGCGAACACACTGGCCGGGCGGGCGACGCCACGGTACGGCCCCGACGGCGCGGTGTTCGTCGCGACGCCGCGGACGGTGGCCCGGTAGTTGTCCAGCTTGTACGGGCCGGTGAGCAGGCCGCCCGCCATCAGCGGCTCGATGCCTGCCGTCCACGGGTAGACCGAGTACGCGCCGACGTTGCAGCTGACGTCCGCCTCGACGGCGAGCAGCGTTCCGGCCTCGTCGAACCCGGCCTTCATCAGGTAGCGGTGGTCGCGGGCGTGGGTGGCGGCCAGGAGGTGTTCGGCGCGGTCCTCCACCCACTTCAGCGGGATGCCGGGCAGCTGTCGCGCCATGAGGCACAGGGCGACGTCCTCGGGGTAGATCACGGCTTTGACGCCGAACCCGCCGCCCACGTCCGGCGCGACCACCCGCACCTTGCCCTCGGGCAGGCCCATCAGCTCGGCGATCATGTTCCGGGCGATGTGGGGCACCTGGGTGCCGTTGTAGAACGTGAGCTTGCCGTCCGCGGCGTCCCACAGCGCGACGCCGGCCCGGCACTCCATCGGGTTGCCCGCGTGCCGGTTGGTGACCAGCTCGCGCTCGACGATCACGGCCGCGGTGTCGAACGCGTCCGCGACCGAGCCCGCCTGGAAGGTGCGCTCGAGCAGGACGTTGTCCGGCGCCTCGGCGTGCACCGGCTCGACCGGCGCGTTCCAGGCGCAGACCGTGGGGTGCAGCGCCTCGTAACCGACCTCGAGCAGCTCCAGTCCGTCCTCGGCGCGGTAGCGGTCCTTCGCGACCACCGCGGCGACGGCCTCCCCGGAGAAGCGCGCCTTGTCGTGGGCGAGGACGGGCTGTGCCGTCTCGACGTAGCCCGGCAGGGCGGACTGCGCCCGCAGTGCGACGTGCGCGAAGTCATCACCGGTGAAGACGGTGTACCCCGCCGCGCGCGCGGCGTCCGCGTCCACGCCCGTGATCCGCGCGTGCCCGTAGGGGCTGCGGAGGAAGGCGACGTGCCGCATCCACGGCAGCTCGATGTCGCTGACGAACCGCCCGTGCCCGGTGATCAGCCGCTGGTCCTCCTTGCGGCGGACGTTGCGTCCGAGCGCCCCCGGCCTCCTCCCCCGCTGCTCCGCACCGCCGCCCGCCCTGCTCACGCTCATTCGTCCTCCTTGCTGCGGTGTCGCCGTGACCCTAGAGGGGTCAGGGCATCGCGTAGCCGCCGTTGACCGAGACGACCTGCCCGGTCGTCCACGACGACAGCGGCGAGGCCAGCAGCAGCACCATCGGGACGATGTCGTCGGGATGCCCGACGCGGCGCAGCGGGTACTGGGCGAGGATCTTCTTCATCTGCTCCGCCTCGGGCGTGCCGGCGTGGGCGTCGAAGTTGTCCGTGCGCACCAGGGCCAGCGAGACCGCGTTGGAGCGGATCCCGAAGCGCGCCAGCTCCTTGGCCAGCGAGCGGGTCAGGCCGACGGTGGTCGAGCGGGCGGTGGCGGTGACCAGCAGGCCCGACTCGCCGACCCGGCCCGAGTCGCCCATCAGATTGACGATCGAGCCGCTCCTGCGCTCGGCCATGCGCGTGGCGACGGCATGGGTGAGCTGCAGCGTCCCGGTCACCGTGACGTCGATCTGCGGGGCCCAGTCCTCGGGGGTCGACTCGAGGAAGCGCTGCTTCTTCGTGACCGCCGAGTTGTTGACCAGGACCCCGATCGGGCCCAGCTCGGTCTCGGTCCTCTCGACGATCTGCGACACGGCGGCGGCATCACGCAGGTCGCCGCCGACGGCGATCGACCGCACACCCAGCTCCGCGGCCTCGGCCGCGGCCTTCTCGGCGCCCTCGGCGGACGAGTTGTAGTGGAACGCGACGGTGGCGCCCTCGCGGGCGAAGCCCAGTCCGAGGAACCTGCCCAGGCCCTGCCCCGCCCCGGTGACCAGGACGGTGGTGCCCGCGAGCTGAAGATCCATGACGGCGTCTCTCCTAGGTGAGCTGGTGGAAGGTGCGGTGGCCGGAGGTCGTGACGACCCGGCCGAACCGCAACCCGGGGAAGTGGGCGCCCACGACGAGGTCGGTCGAGTCCGCGACCTCGTCGGCCAGGGCGTTGCGCACCGCGGCCGCGGCCACCGGGTCGACGTCGAAGACGGCCTCCCAGTCGCGCTCGTGGAGCTCGACGACCGAGTGGGCGACGTCGCCGAGCAGCAGCGCCCGCCGGTCACCGTCGGACACCACGTAGACGGTGGAACCCGGGGTGTGGCCCGGGGTGTGTCGGGCGCTGAGCCCCGGCGCGAGCTCCCCGTCGGTGTCGAAGGTCTCGAGCCGGCTCAGCAGCGGCGACAGCTTGCGGACGGCGCCGGGCTCGGCGTCGGGCGACTCGACGAAGTGTGCCCAGTCCGCCGCGTGCACGCGGTAGGTGGCGCGGGGGAAGACGACCTCCCCCTTCGCCGTCGCCCAGCCGACGTGGTCGAAGTGCAGGTGGGTGAACACGACGTCGGTGACGTCGTCCGGCCCGACTCCCTGGGCGCGCAGGGAGTCGAGGAACCGGCCGCCCGCGTACTTGCCGTTGTCGATGGTGCCGACCCCCGCGTCGACGAGCACCACGCGGTCGCGGGTCCGGACGAGGAACCCACCGAGGTCGAGGTGCAGCGTGCCGTGCTCGTCGAGCAGCTCGGAGTGACACGCCCACGCGTCCGGGACGTCGGGCCGGGTCAGGACCTCCGCGGCCGGCTCGCGCCCCACGCCGTCGAGGATCGGGGCGATCTCGATCGCCCCGACCTTCACGACTTCTCCACGGGAGCGAGCACGGTGCGGACCCCGCGTCCGGCGGCGAGCTCGGCGAGCGCGTGGTCGACGTCGCCGAGGGTGCCGTGGCCGGTGATCAGGCCGCGCAGGTCCAGGTCACCGCCGCGGACCCAGTCGAAGAACTGCGGCATGTCCGCCTCGGCGTCGACCGAGCCGGCCACACAGCCCTTCAGGGTGCGGGCGAAGTGGAACAGCTCGAGCGCGGAGAACTGCACCGCGTCGTCCTTGCCGCCGATCCCGACGACGACCGTGGTCCCGCCGCGCCGGGTCAGGCCCCAGACGTCCCGGATCGTCCGCGACGAGCCGACGCAGTCGAAGGTGAAGTCGGCCCCGCGGCCGCCGGTGAGCGACCGGACCGCCTTCTTCGTGGTGTCGTCCGCGGGCACGAAGTGCGTGGCGCCCGCGGCCTTGGCCAGCGCCTCCTTGTCCGTGTTGCGGTCGACCGCGACGATCGTGGTGGCACCCGCGAGGCGGGCGCCCTGCAGGACCGAGAGACCGACGCCGCCGAGGCCGACGACCAGGACGGACGACTTCTTCGTGACGTGCGCCGTGTGCGTCGCCGCGCCGACACCGGTCATCACGGCGCAGCCCAGCAGGGCCGCGTCGGCGGTGTCGATGTCATCCGGGACCGGCACCAGGGCGCCGCGCGGGACGACGGTCTGCTCGGCGAACGAGCCGACGGTCAGACCGGGGTACACCGGCGTGCCGTCCCGAGTCACCGCGTAGGGCTCGCCGGCGCGGGAGGACCCCTTCTCGCACAGGTGGGGCTGGCCGTGGGTGCAGGGGTGGCACTCCCGGCACGGGGTGATCCACAGCAGGATGACCCGACTGCCCACGGCCAGGTCCGTGACCTCCGCCCCGGTCTCGACGACCGTGCCGCAGGCTTCGTGTCCGAGGACCGCGGGCAGCGGCTGAGCCAGCGTGCCGTTCGCCAGCGAGAGGTCGGAGTGGCACACGCCGGTGGCCTCGATGCGCACCCGCACGTCTCCGGGGCCGACGGCCCTGAGGCGGATCGTCTCGACCTGCATGGGGGCGCCGACCTCGCGCAGGACCGCGGCGCGCACCTCGTGCGGGTACTCGACCGTCGGGTCGCTCATCGCTGCACCGCCTTGATCTCGAGGACGTCCGCGATGCCGTACTCGCCGATCTCCCGGCCCGTGCCGGACTGCTTGTAGCCACCGAACGGGGCCCCCGGGTTGAAGGCACCGCCGTTGACGTCGACCTGACCGGTCTGCAGCCGCCCCGCGACCTCCAGGGCGGCCTCGTCCGGGCCCCACACGGCGCCACCGAGACCGTAGATGCTGTCGTTGGCCAGCGTCACCGCATCGTCGTCCGAGCCGGCGGCGAGCACCGCGAGCACCGGGCCGAAGACCTCCTCCTGTGCCAGGCGGGAGTCCGGGGCGACCCGGGAGACGACGGTCGGGGTGACGTAGTAGCCGCGTTCCGGGAGCTCGAGCGGCGCGGTCACGGTGACCGCGGACGCGCCACCGGCACCGGGCTCGAGGAAGGACTGGACCTCCTTGCGCCGGCCCGCCGAGATCAGCGGGCCCAGGCGCGAGCCGGGGGCGTACTTCGCGGCGGCGGCCGCGGCGAGCTCCTCGACCTGCTCGATCCTGTCGGCAGGCACGATGAGGCGCGAGAGCGCCGTGCAGGTCTGGCCGCCGTTGAGGAAGCAGTTGGCGACGGTGAGCTTGACGGCCGCGGCCAGCTGCGCGTCGGACGCGCCGGAGAGCACGACGGAGGCGGACTTGCCGCCCAGCTCGAGGGTGACGCGCTTGAGCGACTCCGCGGCGGTGGCCGCGATGGTGCGCCCGACCGGGGTGGACCCGGTGAACGAGACCTGGTCGACGCCGGGGTGGCGGGTGAGCAGGTCGCCCACCACCCGTCCGCTGCCCGGGACGAGGTTGAAGGCGCCCGCCGGTAGCCCGGCGGCCTCGAAGGCGCGGGCCAGCTCGAACGCCGCGAGCGGGGTGAGCCCGGCGGGCTTCAGCACCACGGTGGTGCCGGCGGCCAGGGCCGGGACGACCTTCACGACGACCTGGTGCAGCGGCAGGTTCCACGGCGTGATCGCCGCGACGACGCCGACCGGCTCCCGCAGGATCAGCGAGTTGCCCAGCTCCGAGCGGAACTCGAAGCGCTCCAGGGCCTCGACGGTCGCGTCGACGACCGCGATCGGGGTGTCGACGTGCAGGGCGCGGGCCACCCGGGGCGGCGAGCCCTGCTCTCGGTTGACGATGTCCGCGAAGACGTCGGCGCGCTCCCTGAGGACCGCGCCGAGCCGGCGCAGCACCGCGGCCCGTTCGGCCACGGGGGTGGCGGCCCACGGCCCGAACGCCGTGCGCGCGGCCGCGACGGCCGTCTCGACGTCCTCCACCGAGGCCTGGGTGATGCGGCCGGTGATCTCCTCCGTGGCCGGGTTCTCGACCTCCAGGTCGACACCCCCACCGGGGGTCCATCGTCCGTCGATGTACAGGTTCGGCTCGTGGATCGGCTCCACGGCGGCGTCACTCATCGGTCTCCCTCCACGCCGGGAACGGGCGTGTCGTGGGTCGGGTGCTGGGCCGCCGGGACGGACGGCAGGACCAGCTGCAGGATCACGGGCGCGACACCGGGCCCCGCCGCGGGCACGGCGCGCGACGGGGTCGCCCGGCGCGAGGCCGCGACCAGGACGGCCCCGATCAGGCCCAGCAGTCCCAGGCCGATCGGGATCGCGTTCTGCTTGATCAGGCCGAGCGCGGCGCCGCCGCCTGCGGACACGAGGTCGAGAGGCTCGACGTCGTCGATCGAGCGGGCAGGCGTCACGACGGCCCGGTCTCTCGACGGCGCCGCTCCGCTCGTGGAGGGGGCGGACGCGGCGGCGCCTGCCGAGTCGCGACCCATCTCGTCCTCGAGCCGCTGGGCGAACCGGCCGATCAGCTTGCCGCTGACGTCGGCGATCACGCCGCGGCCGAACTGGGCGACCCGTCCGGCGAGCTCGAGGTCGGTGAGGACGACGACCTCGGTGCCGTCGCCCCTGGCGTGGAGCCGGAGGTCGATCGTCGCGGCGGCGTTGCCCTGCCCACGCGTGTCCCGGCCCTCGGCGCGCAGCACGGCGTGGTGTGCGTCGTCGTCCCGGGACGCGAAGCGGGCCACTCCCTCGTACTGTGCGGTGACCGGCCCGACCTTGATCTTGACGGCCCCCTGGTAGTCGTCGCCGTCGACCCCGAGGAGGGCGGCGCCCGGCAGGCAGGGGGCGACCCGCTCGAGGTCGGTGATCACGGCCCAGGCGCGGTCCACCGGCTCGCTCACGCTGAACGTGTTGATCAGCTCCATCGGTTGTTCGCGCTCCTCACTAACTAACGCTCTTTAGTACGATAGGTCAGACGCGGGGCCGCGGCCACACCGAGGTGCGCCCGGACACCCGGAGCCGGGCCCGGACTCCTCGGCGAGCTGCTGCTGGAGCCGGAACCGCAGGACCTTCCCGGACCCGGTGCGCGGGATCGCCGTGCACTCGATGAGCCGCTCGGGGAGCTTGAACGAGGACAGGCGCCCGCGCGCCAGCGCCAGCACCGCCTCGTGGTCGAAGGCGCCCGGGCGGGCCGGCACGACGAAGGCGACCGGCACCTCGCCCAGGTGCGAGTGCGACAGCCCGACGACGGCCGCGTCCGCGACCTCGTCCGAGGCGATCAGGACGTTCTCGATCTCCGCGGGGTAGATGTTCTCGCCGCCGCGGATGATCAGCTCCTTGGTGCGACCACTGATCCGCAGGTAGCCGTGCGGGTCCCGGCGGGCGAGGTCACCCGTGCGGTACCAGCCGTCGACCAGCACGGCGGCGGTGGCGTCCGGCAGGTCGTGGTAGCCGGGGGTGACGTTCGGGCCCTGAACCCACAGCTCGCCCTCCTCCCCCGTCGCCACGTCCTCCCCCGAGGCGTCGACCAGCCGCACGGAGAGGCCGGGCAGGGGCAGCCCGCAGGACCCCATCACCCGGGTGCCGGTCGGCCAGTTCATCGTGACCATGGTGGAGGTCTCCGTGATGCCGTAGCCGTCCAGCAGGCGGATGCCGAACGCGGCCTCGAACTTCTCGTTCACCGCGGCGGGCAGGATCGCCCCCGCCGAGAGGCAGACGCGCAGCGCGGGGGCGGTGAAGCCCTGGTCGCCGACGCGATCGAGCAGGTAGTGGAACATCGTCGGCACGCCGGGGAAGATCGTGACGTCCCCCTCCGGGGCACCGGCGAAGCGAGACGGGGTGTCCGTGACGGAGAACCGCGGCACGATCCGGGCGGTGGCGCCCACCGCGAACACGCCGAGGACGCAGAGCACCAGGGCGTAGGAGTGGAACAGCGGCAGCGCGCTCAGCAGCACGTCGTCCGGATTCAGACCGGCGATCGGCGCCCAGCAGGCCGCCACGACCCAGAAGCATCCACGCTGGGTGAGGTAGACCCCCTTGGGTCGGCCGGTGGTCCCGGAGGTGTAGAGCATCCAGGCGGTGTCGTCGAGGGTCAGGCAGTCCCGCGGTGCCTGCGGGGCGGCGGCGCCCACCAGGTCGGCGTAGGCGATCTCGCGACCCTGGGCCGGACCGCCGCCGGCCGGTGGGTCGCCGACGACGAGCACGGCGAGCAGTTCGGTGTCGCCGGCGAGCTCCCGCACGAGTGGGAGATGCTCCGCATCGGTGACGACGACGCGGGATCCGCTGTCGGACAGGATGTGCGCGACCTCGGCGGTGGCCGCCTGCGGGTTGGCGCACACCGCGACCGCGCCGGCCCGCGGCACCGCCAGGTAGGACTCGGCCACCTCGACCCGGTTGTCCAGGTAGAGCAGCACCCGATCGCCGCGTCGCAGACCCAGCTCCTGCAGATGACCGGCCAGGCGGGCGGTCGACTCGACGAGCTCGCCGTAGGTCAGGGTCCGCTGGTCGTCGACGTAGGCGATGGCGTCCGGCCGGGACTCGGCGTGGCCTGCCAGCAGTTCCGGCACGGTCGCGATGTACTCCGTGCGCAGCACCGTTCCTCCTCGGGTTCGGGGTGGGGATGCGAGTCGCTCTAGTGCGAGGTCGCGGCCGGCTCGGAGCCGATCCCTGTCTGGGAGCGGACCTCGAGCTCGGCGAAGGAGCGGGAGGCGCCCCGCTCCCGGGACAGCACGGTGCCGATCCAGCAGGCGAGGAAGCCGACCGGGATCGCGAGCAGTGTCGGGTACTCCACCGGGTACGGAGCCGACGCGGCCCCACCGGGCCACACCGCCGGGCCGAGCACGATGCAGAGGATCGACGTGACCAAGCCGGCGGTGATGCCCGCGATGGCGCCCGCCGTGGTGAACCGCCGCCAGGTGAGGGCCAGCAGCAGGGCGGGGAAGTTGGCCCCCGCCGCGACGGACAGGGCCAGCCCGACCAGGAACGCCACGTTGAAGTTCGGCCCCATCACCAGGGTGATCACGATCGCGACGGCACCGATCGCGGCGGCGGCGACCCGTGCGACCGTGGTCTCCTTCGCGCCCGGGTCGCCCCGACGGATCACGTTGACCCACAGGTCGTGCGCCACCGCTCCGGACGCGGAGAGGACCAGGCCGGAGACCACCGCGAGGATGGTCGCGAAGGCGACCGCGGACACGAACGCGACGAACAGGTCACCACCCAGCGTGCCCACCCCTCCGCCGAGGAACTCGGCCAGCAGCGGCGCGGCCAGGTTGCCGCTCCTGCCCACCGCCTGGTCGGCCTCGGCGGGCAGCAGGGCGCGGGCACCGAAGCCGATGAACGCCGTCATCACGAAGAAGACGCCGATCAGCGCAGTGGCCCAGCCTGCCGAACTGCGGGCCTGCCTCGCGTCCGGGACGGTGAAGAACCGGATCAGGATGTGGGGCAGTGCGGCGGTGCCGATGGCGAACGCGAGCGCGACCGACACGGTGTCCAGGAAGGTCCGGCCCGATCCGCCCGGGGCCAGGTACGTCTCCGGGGACGGGCTGTGGGCCGCCGCGGTGGCGAAGAGCACGCCCAGGTCGAACCCGGTGTGGACCAGCACGCCGATGGTCAGCGCGGCGCCAGCGACGAGCAGCAGCACCGCTTTGATGATCTGCACCCATGTGGTGGCGAGCATGCCCCCGAAGACCACGTACGCGAGCATCGCCAGGCCGGTCACGATGACGGCCGGAACGAAGTCGAGGCCGGTCAGCGCACGGATCAGCACACCGGCGCCCACGAGCTGGGCGACCAGGTAGATGACCGCGACGAGCACGGTCGAGGCGGCGGTGGCGGCGCGGACCGGACGGTCCCGCAGCCGGAAGGAGAGGACGTCGGCCACGGTGAAGCTGCCCGCGTTGCGCATCCGCTCGGCGAACAGCAGCAGGATGAGCACGAACGCGACCAGGGTGACCGACGGCATGATCCAACCGTCGAAGCCGGACAGGTACATCAGCCCGGTGAAGCCGAGGAACGTCGCCGCGGACATCAGATCGCCCGCGATGGCCAGGCCGTTCTGCGGGCCGGAGATGCCACGGCCCGCGGCGAAGAAGTCGGTCGCCGATCGCGTCCTGCGCGAGGCCCAGACGGTGATCCCCAGCGTCACCCCGACGAGCAGGGCGAAGGCGATCAGGCGGGTGGCGTTCACCGCTGCGCCCCGGAACCGTCGGCGCTCCGCGCGGCGGCCGCGTCCTCGGCGCCGTCCCCCGGTCCGCCCGTCGCCGCCGCGAGCGACTCGACCTCGCGTTCCAAGGGGGCGAACCGGGTGTTGGCCGCGCGCAGGTACAGCCAGGTCAGGATCCAGGCGAGTACGAACTGGCTCAGTCCGAGCAGGAACCCGACGGTCATTCCGGCGACCACGACCGTGGCCGCGAGACCGGGCGCCGCGCCGATCACCGCCAGGAACACGGCGAACCAGCCGAGCAGGACCGTGGCCGCGGTGCGCACGAACCGGCGCCGGGCTGCGGCGAGCTCCCGGAAGGGTGCGGACGCCCGGAGGACCTCCCAGTCGACTTCTTGCGGTCTCGTCATCGAGAGCTCCTTCGGTCACGGCAGGGGGACGAGACTAGCTAACGCTCGTAAGTCTCGGTGACGAGACGATAAGCGGCCGGGCCGACGCAGGCAAGAGGACATAGGATCACGGCCATGCCGTCTGCGGACACGCGCGCCACCCCGCCCGCGACCCGGCCGACGGTCACGACCGAGGCCGTGCTCGACGCCGCCCTCACGCTGTTCGCCGAACGCGGTTACCACGGCACGGCGCTGAGCCAGATCGCGGATCGCCTGGGGATCCGCACCCCGAGCCTGTACAACCACATGCGCTCCAAGCAGGAGCTGCTCGAGACGCTGGTCGGCCAGACCCTGGACGAGGTGCGCGCGGACTTCGACGCCGCCGTCGCCGGGCTCGACGACCCCGCCGCGCAGTTGCGGGCCGCGACCCGCGTCTACGCGCTGCGCCACGCCACCCGCCGGCGCGAGGCTCTCGTCGTCAACCGGGACACCACGAGCCTGCCCGAGCCGGCGCTCACGACCATGCGCGAGCGGCGGCGGAGTCACGAACGCGCCATCCGCGCGATCATCATCCGCGGGATCGAGAGCGGCGTCTTCGCCGTGGGCAACCCCGGGCTCGCCTCGTTCGCCATCCTGGAGATGAGTGTGAGCATCGCCCGCTGGTTCCGGGAGGACGGCCCGCGCACGCCCGAGCAGGTCGCCGACGAGTACGGGGAGTTCGCGCTCCAGATCGTGAGGTACCGGCCATGACCGGTTCTGTCCGGGACGCGGTGACGAGGGGGACGGTACTGGACGCCGCACTCACGCTCTTCGCCGAGCGCGGCTACCACGGCACGGCGCTGAGCCAGATCGCCGACGCGCTCGCCGTGCGCACGCCGAGCCTCTACAACCACATGCGCTCGAAACAGGAGCTCCTGCGGACCATCGTGGAGGCGACGGCGCAAGGCGTCCTCGACGACTTCCACGCCGCCGTCGAGGGTCGCACCGAGCCCGTCGACCGGCTCTACCACGCGGTCCTGGTCTACGCGCAGCGCCACGCCACCCACCGCCGGGAGGCGATCGTGGTCAACCGGGACACCTCGAGCCTGGAGGAACCCGACCGCTCGCGGATGCAGGCCCTCCGCCGCGAGCACGAGCACCAGCTCCGGCTGATCATCACCGAGGGCGTGGCCGCGGGCCGGTTCACCGTGGACTCCCCTGCGCTGGCCTCCTTCGCGATACGGGAGATGTGCGTGAGCATCGCGCGCTGGTACCAGGACGACGGGCCGATCAGCGTGGCCCAGGTCGCGCGCGAGTACTCGGAGTTCGCCCTGAGCATCGTGGGGGTCGGGCAGCGCTGAGCGCCCGGTCGGGCGTTCACGGCCACGGCGGCGCGGGGCGCGGCAGCGGTGTGGCTCCTTCCCGCCGCAGGCCGTCGAAGATGACGCCCAGGTAGCGGCGCCAGAGATCCGACTCCGGACGGGGGTGGAACCCGGCGGCGTGCACCGGCGCGCAGACCAGGAGGAACACGTCGGTGCCCGTGACGTCCGGGCGTAGGACGCCGGCCGCCTGCGCCCGGTCCACGAGCGCTCCGACAGCGGCGTGCAGCTGGTCACGCCGGTCGCTCACCATCGGGTGGCCCTCGCTGAACGCCTGCAGGAAGGTGAGGTCGCGGCGCTGCAGGGCGGCCGCGGCCACCGTGAGGAACTCCAGCAGGGCCTCCCCCGCGTCGGGGGCGCCCAGCAGCTCCCGCGCGACGACCGCGAGCGCGGCGAACTGGTCGCCGACGATCGCCGCCACCAGGTCCTCCTTCGTGGCGAAATGCCGGAAGACCGTGCCCTTCGCCACGCCCGCCCGGCTCGCGATGTCCGCCATCGAGGCGTCCAGCCCCCGCTCCGCGAACTCCTCCTCCGCCGCGGCGAGGAGCAGCTCACGATTGCGGGCCGCATCGGCGCGCAGGGAGCGGGCAGGTGTGCTCACGACCGCATCCTAGCAAGTTGACCGTGCGGTCATGTTGTCGCTAGCGTCATCAACATGACCACTCGGTCATGTTAATCAGCGAGGAGACACCATGAAGCTCACCGGCGCCACCGCACTCGTCACCGGTACCAACCGCGGCATCGGCCCCTGCTTCGCCACCGAACTGCTCCGGCGCGGTGCTCGGGTCTACGCGACCGCCCGCCGTCCTGAGCTGGTCGACATCCCCGGCGCCGAGGTCCTGCGTCTCGACATCACCGACCCGGCCTCGGTCGCCGCGGTCGCGGAGATCGCCACCGACGTCGACGTGCTGGTCAACAACGCCGCCTCGACCGACGGCGGGAACCTCGTCACGGGTGACCTCGCCGCGATCCGGGACGTGATGGAGTCCAACTACTTCGGCACCCTCGCCATGGTCCGCGCGTTCGCTCCGATCCTCGCCCGCAACGGTGGCGGAGCCATCCTCAACGTGCTCTCCGCCGTGGCCTGGACCACCGTGCTCGGCAACACCGCCTACGCCGCCGCCAAGTCCGCCGAGTGGGGGCTCACCAACGGGATCCGGGCGGAGCTCGCCGAGCAGGGCACGCTCGTCACCGCCCTCGTCCCCGGGCTCGTGGCGACCGACACCCTGCGCGACTTCGTGCGACAGGCCGGGATGACCCTCTCCGAGGAGGCCATGACGGCACCCGCCGACCTCGTCCGGCTCGCCCTGGACGGGCTCGAGGCCGGGGAGCTCGAGATCATGGACGCGGTGGCGGTCGAGTCCAAGAACACGCTCGCCGGCCCTCCCCGCACCTTCGACCTGGCCGCCCACACCGCGACGCCGGAGGGTCCGTCGCGCTAGCGCTCCCCTCAGGGCACGGTCTCTCCGATCTCCTCGAGGCGACGGCCGCGGGTGCGCTCACCGAAGAGCCCCACGGTCAAGCCGCAGGCCAGGATGAACACGGCGGTCAGGGTGAAGACGCCACCGAAGCCGACCGCGGCCGCCACGGCCGCGATCTGAGGCGACGACGTCAGGCCACGGGGGCGCGCCGCGGCTCCCCGTCCTTCGCCAGCGCCGCCATCATCGCGTCTCGCGCCCCGGCCAGGTGGGCGCGCATCCGCACCCGCGCCTGCTCGACGTCACCGAGGCGCAGGGCGTCGAGGACCGCCTCGTGTTCGGCGGCGATGCGCTCGCGACCCAGCACCGAGCGCGACTGGACCATGGACAGGTGGATCTCGCCGGTGAGCCGCTCGTAGTGAGCGGACAGGCGCGGGCTACCGATGCCGTCGACCAGGGCGCGGTGGAAGCGCAGGTCGGCCTCGACGAAGTCGCTGTGCGGCCTGCTCTCGTCGATGGCCCGCAGGTCGTCGACCGCGCGTCCGGCCGTCTCGTGGGCCTCGGCCCGTCCCGCGACCAGGTCCACCGCCTCCAGCTCGAGCGGGATCCGGACGAGGAAGAGATCGGCGACGTCCGCGGCGGCCAGCTGCGGCACCCGGGCCGGCTGCTGACGGCCCTCCCGCCGGAGCAGACCCTCGAGGACGAGCTGGGTGATCGCCACCCGCGCGGTGGGCCTCGACACCTGGTACTCGGCGGCCACCTCGTTCTCCGAGAGCCCCCGTCCCGGCGCGATCTTCCCGTCGAGGATCTCGGCCCGCATGGTCGCGATCAGCGACGTGGTCACCGAGACCGTCTCGAGCCGACCCATGCCACCCCCTTCCGGCGCCGGACGAACGCTAGCGGACCACGGTCGTTGACCGGACACGTGCGGTTGTCATACAACTAGACAATGCCGATGCAGCGGGCTCGTCGCCACGACCACACGTCGGAGGGCCCCTTGGCCGCGGTCCGCGAGGCGCTCGGTGCAGGCGGCACGCTCCACGAGCGCATGACCGACCGGCTGGCCCACGCCCACGACGCCTCGCACTTCCACCTGGTCCCCAGCGCGGTCGCGCGCCCCCACGACGCCGCAGCGGTCGGCAGGCTGTTCGCCGCCGCCCGGTCGACGGGGCTCCCGTTGACCTTCCGCTCCGGCGGCACGAGCCTGTCCGGGCAGGCGGGCACGACCGGCCTCCTCGTGGACACCCGCTCCCGCTTCCGGTCCATCGAGGTCCTCGACTCAGGACACCGGGTCCGGGTCGGACCCGGGGCCACGATCCGCCAGGTCAACGCCCGCCTCCTCCGCCACGGCCGCAAGCTGGGCCCGGACCCGGCCAGCGAGGTCGCCTGCACCGTCGGCGGGGTGGTCGCCAACAACTCCAGCGGCATGGCCTGCGGCACCACCGCCAACAGCTACGCCACGCTGGAGTCGATGGTGCTGGTCCTGCCCTCCGGCACCGTCGTCGACACGGGAGCGGCGGACGCGGACGCCGCGCTGCGCGCCCGGGAACCCGAGCTGTACGCCGGGCTGTGCCGGCTGCGGGACCGGGTTCGCGAGTCCCCCGACCTCCGGGCCCGCGTCGAGCGACAGTTCTCGATGAAGAACACGATGGGCTACGGGATCAACTCGCTGCTGGACTTCCGCGCGCCCGCCGACATCCTGGCCCACCTCGTGGTCGGCAGCGAAGGCACGCTCGCGTTCATCGCGTCGATCGTCCTGCGGACCGTGCCCGTCCTGCCGCACACCCGCACCGGGCTCCTGGTCTTCGAGGACCTCGCCGCGGCCACCGGCGCGCTGCCCGGGTTGGTCGACTCGTCCCCCGTGTCGATCGAGCTGCTCGACGCCACGTCCCTGCGCGTCGGGCAGCGGGACCCGGCGGCCGACGAGCGGCTGCGCACGCTCCCGGTCGACGAGCACGCCGCCCTGCTCGTCGAGTACCAGGCCGCCACCGCCGACGGCGTCGACGAGCTCGCCCTCGCCGCGCGCGCCACCATCGGCGGTCTCCCGATCATCGGCCCGGACGAGCTCACCGCGGACCCGGCCGCCCGGGCCGGGATGTGGCACATCCGCAAGGGTCTCTACGCGATGGTCGCCGAAGCGCGACCGGCCGGCACGACCGCGCTGCTGGAGGACGTCGTCGTGCCGGTCCCGCAGCTGCTGCCCACCTGCGAGCGGCTCACGTCCCTGTTCCGCACGCACGGGTACAGCGACGCCGTGATCTTCGGCCACGCCAAGGACGGCAACATCCACTTCATGCTCACCGAGCAGCTCGCGGGCGAGGGCGCCTCCCTGGACCGGTTCGCCCGGTTCACCGACGACATGGTCGACCTCGTCCTCGGCCAGGGCGGCTCCCTCAAGGCCGAGCACGGCACCGGCCGCATGATGGCGCCGTTCGTCCGCCGCCAGTACGGGGACGAGCTCTACGCCGTCATGCGCGAGATCAAGCGGCTCTGCGACCCCGAGGGAGTCCTCAACCCCGGCGTCCTGCTGAGCGAGGACGCCGACATCCACCTGCGCGATCTCAAGACCACCCCGCCGATCGAGCCCGAGGCCGACCGCTGCGTGGAGTGCGGTTTCTGCGAGCCGGTCTGCCCCAGCCGCGACCTGACCACGACACCCCGCCAACGCATCGTCCTGCGCCGGGAGATCGAACGGGCCCGCCGCGCCGGGGACGTCGAGCTCGCCGACCTCCTGGAGGCGGACTACGACTACGACGGCGTGGAGACCTGCGCCGCGGACGGCATGTGCCAGACCACCTGCCCCGTCCTCATCAACACCGGCGACCTCGTCAAACGCCTCCGGGCCGACCGCGCGGGCCGCGCCACCGAGGCCGCCTGGACGGCCGCGGGCCGACGGTGGGACCTGACCACCCGCGCCGCGTCGGCCGCGCTCACCGCCGCCGCGGCCCTGCCCACCCCGGTCGTCGAGGCGGCCAACCGGGCCGGACGCAGGGTCGCCGGACCCGACGCCCTCCCGCTGTGGTCCCCCGAGCTCCCCCGCGGCGGGCACCCGTCCGACGTCCCGTCGTCCGGGGTGGCGCAAGCCGTCTTCTTCCCCTCCTGCACCGGCACCATGTTCGGCCCGGCCACGCCGTCGACCGCCGGGTCCGCCGCCGCGTTCGCCCTGCTGTGCGAGCGGGCGGGCGTCGGTCTCGTCCCGCCGCCCGCGGCCACCCGCCTCTGCTGCGGCACCCCCTGGCGGTCCAAGGGGCTGACCCGCGGCTACCAGGAGATGGCCGACCGGGTCCTGCCCGCCCTCTGGCAGGCCACCCGCCGGGGCGAGCTCCCCGTCGTCCTCGACGCGTCCTCGTGCACCGAGGGAGTGCGGCAGATGGTCGAGCACGGCCCCGAGCGGTTCCGGGGGATCACCGTCGTCGACGCTGTCGAGTTCTGTGCCACCCACCTGCTCCCCCGGCTGACGGTGACCGCACCCGTCGACGACCTGGCGCTCCACCCGACCTGCTCGGCGACCCGGATGGGACTCACCGACGCCCTCCAGACCGTCGCCGGTGCCGTCGCGACCTCGGTGACCGTTCCCCAGACCTGGGGCTGCTGCGGTTTCGCCGGGGACCGCGGGCTGCTGCACCCCGAGCTCACCGCCTCCGCCACCCGGGCCCAGGCCGCGGAGATCACCGCCGGTGGGCACAGCGCGTTCGCCTCGTGCAACCGCACCTGCGAACTCGGGATGACCCGGGCGACCGGACAGCCCTACGTCCACGTCCTCGAGCTGGTGGAGCAGGCGACCCGGCCGTGAGCCGGGACGCGGGCTCCGGATCACCGCGCCGATGGGATGATGGTCGTCATATCATCGCCTCGCGGCGACGGGGAGACGAGCGGGAGGTGCGGACGTGGCCCGGTATCCGGCGGTGCACAAGGCACGGACCAGGGACCGCATCCTCCGCGCGGCCGGGCGGCGGTTCCGCCGGGACGGGCTGGACGGCGCGGGGCTGACGGCGCTGATGAGGGACGCGGGCCTGACGAACGGGGCGTTCTACGCGCACTTCCGCTCCAAGGAGGACCTCGTGGGCGAGGTCGTCTCCGCCGAGGTGCGGCGGCAGGCCGGGGTGTTCGAGGCCGCGGCCGCCCTCCCCGACGGACTGGACCGGGTGCTCGACGGATACCTCTCCGGCGCGCACTGCGACGACCGCGCCGGGGGATGCGTGTCCGCGGCCCTGCTCGCCGACATCGCCCGGTCGGCGCCCGAGGTGCGGCACCGCTACGCCGAGGCCGCGGCCCGGATGACGGATGCCTTCCGTCGGCTCGCCGGGCTGCCCGCCACGACACCGGACGCGGTCGTCCGCAGCCGCCTCGCCCTGCTGATCGGCACCGTGCAGCTCGCCCGGACCGTCGACGATCCGCAGGCGCGCGAGGCGCTGCTCGCCGAGAGCCGACGCAGCATCCGGGCCCTGATCACAGCGGACCACGAGACGGCCGGCGGCGAGGGACCGCGGCGGTGACCGGGTTTGGCGCGTTCGTAGCGGGACATGACGTTCCCGTCACTCGTGCCGGCGCCGGCGGGTTCGTAGCGTCGACCACCCACCCACCGCCCGAAGGAACCGGATGTCCGACTCGATCGTCACCCTCACCCGGGTCTCGCCGCAGATCGCGCGGGTCACCTGCGCGAGCCCGCCGGTGAACCTCATCGTCGGCAACCCGGCCCTCGAGCTCGACCTCGGCGCGGTCCTCGGGGCCGCGGCCCTGCGCCGCGCCCGGCAGGGATGAGCTCGACCATGAGCCGGGCCGCGCTCCCGGGAGCGGCGGCCGGCACACACACCGTGGTCGCGCTCGCCCAGGAGCACGGCTACCCGTTCGAGCTCGGCATCCCCGCCCGCATCTTCGGCGCGGCCGACGCGGGGTACGAGGTGCTCGTGTGCAGCCCCACCGGGCGGCCGGTGGCGACCAACGCCGGGTTCTCCGTGCTCCCCGACCACGGACCCGAGGTCCTCGCCCGCGCCGACACGGTCGTCGTCCCGCCCGTCGATCCGCGACACCTGCGGCCCGACGTGGACGACGACGTGCGGGCGGCACTGGCCCTCGTCCGGCCGGGGACCCGGATCGTGTCGATCTGCACGGGCGGGTTCACCCTCGCCGCGGCGGGCCTGCTCGACGACCGCACGGCGACCACCCACTGGGAGTGCGCCCCGCTGTTCCGCGCCTGGTACCCGCACATCGACCTGGCGGAGAACGTGCTGTTCGTGCACGACGGGGACGTCCACACCTCGGCGGGCGCCGCGGCGGGCATCGACCTGTGCCTCGACCTCATCCGCACCGACCACGGATCCCCGGTCGCCGGCCGCGCCGCGCGCCGCTGCATCGTCCCCCCGTTCCGGGAGGGCGGACAGGCCCAGTTCATCGACCGGCCGGTGCCCGACGCCGCCGACACGTCGACCGCCGCGGCCCGGGAGTGGGCACTGGCGCACCTCGACACGAAGATCACGATCGCCGACCTCGCACGCCGCTCCCACATGAGCGAACGCACGCTCGTCCGCCGCTTCACCGAGGAGACCGGCATCGCCCCGCGCCGCTGGCTCACCCTGCACCGCCTCGCCCGGGCACGCGAGCTCCTCGAGAACACCGACCTGTCCATCGAGGAGGTCTCCAGCGCCGTGGGCTACGCCACCGCGACCTCCCTCCGCAACCATCTGAGCAGCAGCCTCGGCCTCCTCCCGACGGCCTACCGCCGCAGCTTCCACGTCCCGAGATCCGACCCGCCCCCGACCGCCGAGGAGCACCATGTCCACGCCTGACACCGCGACCGAGAACACCGCGCTCGTCACCGAGTTCTACACCCGCGCCTTCAACGAGGGAGAGCCCGAAGCCGCGGCGCGCGCCGCGCTCGGCGCCACCTACATCCAGCACAACCCCGGCGCCCCCGACGGCGCGGAGGCGTTCATCGGGTACGTCCACCACATGCGCGGGCGGTTCCCGGAGCTGCAGCTGGAGATCAAGCGCACCGTCGCGTCCGGAGACCTCGTCGTCACCCACAGCCGGTTCCAGCTCACCCCCGGCCACCGCGGCCTCGCCGCGGCCGACATCTGGCGCGTCCAGCACGGCAAGATCGTCGAACACTGGGACGTCCTCCAGGAGGTCCCCGAGCAGGCCGCCAACACGAACACGATGTTCTGACCGGGCCACCCGGCGGCCGGGATCCTCAGGTCACTGGGCCCAGTCGCTGAGGTCCCAGCCGGTGTGGGCCGCGACCCGCGGCAGGTCCGCGGCGAAGCGGGGCAGGGCCGCCGCCCGCTCGGCGGCGGTGGGGCCCGAGGTCCGGCCGTGGACGTCCGGCCGCACATGGTGGCGGGGGACGCCGGCGATCAGGCCGGTGGGCACGCCCAGGAACGCGCAGACCCGGTCCGCGGTGGTCACCGGGTCGTCCCGCAGCTCGCGGTAGCGCAGCAGCAGCACCTGCTCGCGCGGGACCAGGGAGAACAGCTGGTCGAGCTGCTCGCCGTAGCGGCCCTGCGCCGCGTAGTGCCAGAAGTGCGCCCAGCCCGCGGCGATCCGCTCCTCCTCGAGCTCGAGTGCCCGCAGGAAGTCCGCCTCGGGTTCCAGCTCGGCCCCGCGCAGGTGCGCCCAGTTCGAGTGCGCCCGCTCGACCGGGTCCCGCAGGACCGCGATCAGCTTCGCCTGCGGGACCAGCTTCGCGATCCGCCGCTGCGCCTCCGGGTCGTAGAGGTAGAACACCGTCGACTCGCCCCGCAGCGCACCGGGCGGCGCGGCGGCGAACAGCGCCTCGTAGTCCGCGCGCCGCCACACGTGCTCACCCCAGGTCGGCACGTCTCCCGGCCCGCCACCGGAGTCCGGCGGCGGGCCGTCGGTGAGGAAGAACTTGGGCTCCTTGGGGGTGGACAGGAACAGGTCCGGGTGCCCGGCCAGCGCGTTGTGCAGCGCGGACGTGCCGCACTTGGCCGCGCCGACCAGCAGGAAGTCCGGCGGCATCAGGAGGCGGGCACGGCAGGCACGGACGGTCGCAGCAGCTCGGTGCGCAGCTCGTGCGCCCCGTCGGCGCGGGTGCCTTCGTAGTAGAGCCGGTAGCCGCCCGCCGGGAGGGCGACCACGCTGAGGTAGCGCAGCCCGCGGCCCGCGTGCGGGGACTCCGCGACCGGGGCCGCCCCCTCGGCGTGGAACACCCCGTCGTCGTCGGCGTAGGCGAGCCCCGTGCGTTCCTCCCAGTTCTCCTCGGCGGTGGCACGGCCGTCGTAGGTGGCGGCCCAGCGGCCCTCCACCGGGAAGACGGCGCTGATCCGGACCCCGCGGGCGTCCCAGCTCCCCGTCCGGCCACGCAGCGCGGTGCCCGCGTGCCGCCAGGTGAGGCCGTCCGGGCTGGTGTAGTGCTCGGTGGTCATCCGGTCCTCGTGGTCCGGCACGTCGAGCGGGTGGACCGAGGCCCACAGGTGCCACACCGCGCCGTCGCGCACGATCACCGGGTCCTTGACCGCGTGCCGCTCGTCGCCGGGCAGCACGGTCACGACCGGCGCGGTGGGCAGCTCCTCGAGCGTGTCCGCCTCGAGCGCGTCCACCCACCAGTGCTTGGTGCCGGGGGTGGCGCAGCTGACGTAGAGGCGCAGCCTGCCCTCCGCCGTGCGGACGAGCGCGGGGCGCTCCAGGGACTCCGCCCCGAACCGGTCCTTGGTCACCCGCGCGACCTCGGTGAACGCCACCCCGTCGGTCGAGCGGGCGAGCACGGTCGCCAGACCGCGGCCCAGCCCGAGCGGCGCCCGCAGCCGGTACGCCGCCAGGTACTCGCCGTCGTCGGTCAGCACGACGCTGGGCGCGCCCACCCAGTTCCCCGCGCCCGCGCCGGGTGCGGGGACGGCGACGACGGCGTCGGTCCATCGGGGGATCGGAAGGATCATGACTGCTCCTCGGTCGGGCCGGTGAGCCCGCCGTCGGTGAGATGGGTGAGCAGCAGCGCGACGGAGTCGTCGACCGACTGCTCGTGGGCGGGGATGACGAGATCGGGCCGGTCCGGCACCTCGTAGGGGTCGTCCACCCCGGTCAGCCCGGAGATCTCGCCGGCGCGCTGGCGGGCGTAGAGCCCCTTGACGTCCCGCTGGGCCGAGACCTCCACGGGGGTGCTCACGTAGACCTCGCGGAACTCCGTGCCGTTCTCGGTGTGGGCCGCGCGCACCTGCTCGCGGACGTCCCGGAACGGGGCGATCGCCGACACCAGCACGAGTACCCCGTTGCGCGCCAACAGCTCCGCGACCCAGCCGATGCGGCGGATGTTGATCGCCCGGTCGTCCCGGGAGTAGCCGCGGGCGGCGGCGAGGTGCGGGCGGACGGCGTCCCCGTCGAGCACCTCGACCCGCAGCCCGCGGGCGCGCAGGACGGTTTCGGCGGCGTGGGCGATCGTGGACTTGCCCGCGCTGGGCAGTCCGGTCAGCCAGACGGTGGCACCCCGCTGGGTCCCGATGCGGACACGGGCGGGCTGCTGGACGAGTGCGTCGGACACGGGGGCTCCGGCGGTCGGTGTGGTGGTGGAGACACACGAGGGCCGCGCCACCGCGGGGCGGCGGCGCGACCTACCGACAGAACTGGTCGTAGGCGTGGGCCCGGCGGCCCGGCCAGAACGGCTCGAGCAGGGTCCGGGCGGCCATGTGCCCCATCGTCACCCGAAATGGCCGCCACCGGCAACGCCGTGTCCGCCGACTGGACGGCCGCCCGCAGATTGTCCGGACCGGTCCGGGCGAGCCAGACTGCGCCCCACAGTCGGTGCACTCCACGGGAAGGAAGACTGCGGGACATGGCGACGATCGAGGAGCTCATGCGGGCGAACCTGCTGGACGTGTTCAACGAGCGCGACCCCGCGCGGCGCGCGGAGGCCATCGCGCGGACGTACGCGACGGACGTCTCGTTCGCGGACCCGGAGGAGACGGTGACCGGGTTCGACGCGTTGGCGGCGAAGGCGCAGAAGATCCTCGACGAGGCCCCGGGGTTCGTGTTCAGCCCCGGCGGGCCGATCCGGGTCGTCCAGGACCTCGGTTTCCTGGAGTGGCGGTTCGGCCCGGAGGGGCAGCCGCCGGTGGTGACCGGCGCGGACGTCGCGCTGGTGCAGGACGGGAGGATCGTCAAGG
Source organism: Pseudonocardia sp. WMMC193 (assembly GCF_021728735.1). NCBI lineage: Bacteria > Bacillati > Actinomycetota > Actinomycetes > Pseudonocardiales > Pseudonocardiaceae > Pseudonocardia > Pseudonocardia sp. WMMC193. Next base: position 2,083,565 of record NZ_JAKKDO010000003.1, read on the forward strand.
TCTGGACGATGCTGCTGTCCGGGGCCTGACCCTCCGCCGGCCCTACGCCGCCCGGTGCCGGGCGTGGAAGACCGTGTAGACCGCGAACACCACCAGCCCCGCCGCGAGGACGAGGAGCACCGCGGGTCCCACGGTGTGCTCGGCCAGGCCCTGGAGGGCCGCGTCGAGCCCGACGGGCTGGGCGGGGTCGTGCTGCACGGCCGCGACCACCAGCAGACCACCGGAGAGCAGGTAGACGGTCCCGAGCGCGGTCCAGCCGATCCGGCCCAGCCGCAGGACCAGCAGCGAGCGCCGCAGCCCGGCCCCGCGCAGGTCGAGATCGCGGTGGAAGGCGCCGCTGAGCCCCCGGTAGGCCGCGTACCCCGCGACCGTCATCACGCCGAGCCCGGCGGCCCCGAGCAGCCAGGGGCCGCCGGGGAGCGCCAGCAGCAGGGACGGCAGCGGGGGCGTCGACGGGTCGGCACCGCCGTCCGCCGCCACGTCCGCGGCCGTCTTCGCCAGCAGCGCGTAGACCACGGCCTCGGCCAGGTCGACGGCGGTGCGCCGCACCCGCGCCGCCCGCGGCAGCCCCCGGTGTCCGACCGCCGCGTGCAGGAGCCGGTCGACCACCAGCGCGGCCAGCCCGCCGACCACCAGCCACAGCAGGACACGGCCCGCGCCCGTGGCCGCGACGGCCTGCAGCGCGCCCGTCTTGTCGGCCTTGTCCGCCTGCCCGCCCGCCCCGACGGCGATGCGGACCGCGAGCACCGCGATCAGCAGGTGCACGAGCCCGTAGGCGGCGAGCCCGACCCGGGCGAGCACGTCGAGCGCGGGGTGGTCGGCCACCCGCTCGGCACGTCCACGGGCCCGAGCGGTGACGGCGTCGTCGGTCACCGCGTCAGGATGTCAGCCCCGCGGGCCTCCGGCACTCGCCCGACCGGCCGCTGTGGGCGGGATCCCGCGCTCGGGTCCGGCACACGGCGCCGGCCTTTCAGATCCGGTCGAAGAACGCGGCCAGGTCGCCGCGCACCGCGGGGGGCTCGACGACCAGGGTCTCGGACCCGAACCCGCCGCGGTGTCCCCGCCGCGCCCGACCCAGCGCCCGCGTCGAGCGCAGCAGGGCGAGCGGCGCGCCCGCGGGCGAGTGCAGCGCCACGCACCCCAGGTCCTCGTCGACCAGCCGGGCCATCGCCGCCGCCAGCGCGGTCGGCGGCAGCACGCCGGTCACGTGCAGCCGGGCCCGCGCGCGGCGGAGCTGGTCGACCGACCACTCCCCCTCCTGCACCGCGGCGCCGTAGAGCTCGGCCGGGCCCCCGCGGATCCGCAGGTCCCGGTGGGTCTGCCGGAGCAGCGCGTGCCGGGTGCGGATCGGGTCGGCGGCCGGGTCGACGTCGACGAGCACGTCCGCCACCGCGACCGGCAGCGGCGCCCCACGGGTGTGCGGCTCGGGGATCAGCGCGGCCAGGCGCGCGGACTCGCGGTCCTTCACCGCGGGATCGGCGGCCCGCCCGCCCCAGTCCACGCCGTCGTGCCAGGCCACCGCGCCGCGCTCGCGGACCAGGACGGCGCCCGCGTTCCAGGCGCGGTAGGCCAGGTCCCAGTCCTCCCCGCCGTAGCCGACGAAGCGCTCGTCGAACCCGCCGACGTCGTCGAACAGGGTCCGGCGGCAGGCCAGGACCGCGCTGATCACGTGGCGGAAGCTGCGCCCGTCGGCGTCGAGGAGGTCGCGGGACCGGGCGTAGGCCTCGTCGAGCCAGGCGGGGTCGGGCAGCCGCGGGGCCGAGCGCGGGTCGGCCCCGGGCGGCAGCGCCGACAGGTCGGCGTGACACCGCCGCCCGACGGCGAGGACGTCGCCGCACAGCGCCGCCCGCGCGGTCAGCACGGCGAGACAGTCCGGCTCGGGCACGGTGTCGGCGTCGAGGAAGACGAGGATCTCGCCGCGGACGTGGCGGGCGCCGAGGTTGCGCGCGGCGGCGGCCCGGAACCCCCGGTCCTCCTGGGTGACCACCCGCACGCCCGCCGGAACCTGCGGGAGGTGCCGCGACCCGTCGTCGGCGACGACGACGTCCACCGGCGGCAGGGTCTGGTCGGCCAGCGCGGCGAGCGTGCGGGCGAGCAGGCGGGGCTGTTCGTAGTGGCAGACCACCACGCCGACCTCGGGCCGCGGGGCGGTGCGCGGGTCGAGCAGGTCCCACCGGTTCCCCGGGACGGACCGGTCGCTCAGCACCGGCTCACCGCCGCCCGACTCCGGAGGACGTCCCGGTAGAGCGCGCGGTGCGCCGCACCCACGTCCGGCCAGGCGGGCGGTGTGTCGAGCCACGTCGTGGCCGGGTACGCCACGGCGTGGTCGAGCGCCGCGGCGAGGTCCGTGGTCGGAGCGAGCGCGCCGGTGTCCGCCGCGACCTCGTCCGCGTACGCCCCCGCGGCGGTGACCGGGCGACGGCCGTGGGCCAGCCAGGCCAGCAACGACCCGCTGGCGCTCACCCCGGGGTTGGCGACGAACGGCACCGCCGCGGCGCGCGCGGCGGCGGCCAGTTCCGCGTCGGTCAGCGCTCCGGTGACCAGTACGCCCGCGGGCGCGGTGTGCCCCGGCACGACGGCACCCGCCGCGACCACCCGCAGCCCGCGGCCCGCGGCCAGGTCCAGGGCCAGGTCGTGGCCCTTGCCCGGGTACACGAAGCCGAGCACGACCAGGGAGGGCCGCTCCGCCCACGCCGGCGCGGGGGCGGGCGGCGCCGGGAGCGGGAGCGGGAGCGGGATCACGCGGGCCAGGGCGCCCGCCACCCGGCGCACCCGCTCGGCCTCGTGCCGCGAGGAGACCACGACCGCGTCGGCGCAGGCGATCACCCGCCGGTAGCCGGCGGCGCGGCGGGCGTCCCGCGCGGGGTCGGGGTCGGCGCCGGGGACGTCGTGCAGCGTGACGACCAGCGGTCGCCGCAGGTCCGCGGCCCACGTCGCGAAGGCGCGCGCGGCCGTGGCGACGTCGGGGCCGAAGAGCGCGTCGGTGAAGTGGGCGTGGACCAGGTCCGGCGGCCCGTCGTGTTCGGAGAGCTCGGAGGGCTCGGAGGGCTCGGCGAGGCCCGCGAGCCCGGCGACCGCACGGGCGTGCCGGACCACCCCGTGCCCCGGGTCGCCGGGTGCGTGGACGGCGACCCTCACGCCGGCACCGGTGCCGTGACGGCCCGATACAGATCCAGGTGGGCCTGCGCGATCCGCTCCCGCTGCGCGGCCCGTCCCCGCGCGGGCGCGCGCGGGAGGTGCCGCGCCCGGTGCAGCGCCGCCGCCACCGAGGCCGCCGTCCACCGGTGGACCAGGCAGGGCCCCTGCTCGCGGTAGTACCCGCAGTCCGGCACCAGCACCGGCGTCCCGAGGTCGTGGCAGGCCTCGGACCAGCCCGAATGGGTGCCCCACCGGTGCGGGAGGACGGACAGGTCGAGGCTCTCGAGGTAGGCCCACAGCTCGTCGTCGGTGAAGGGCGGGTGGACGTGCACCTCCACCCCCGGCAGCCCCGCGACGGCCCGGGCGGCGGCCCGGCCGCGGTCGTCGTCGTGGGCGTCGAACCGGATCCGCAGGTCCGGCACGTCCGCCGCGGCCAGCAGGCGGGTGATCCCCACGGGGTCGGCGTTGGTGCGCACGGACTTCGCGTGCACGCCCACCAGGAACCCCTCGTGCGGGCGCGGGACCGGCACCCGGTCCAGCGGCACGACGTGCGGATGCGGGATCACCCGCGCGGTCCTCCCCCACCGCCGCGCGATCTCCGCGGCCGCGCCCGGGGTCAGCGTGACGAGCGCGTCCGCGGCGGGGACGAGGACGTCCAGGGCGGCGTCGTGCGCCGCGGTGTCCACGTGGTGGGGGTTGCGCAGGTCGTGGACGGTGAACACCAGCGGCGTCCCGGCCGCCCGCAGCGCCCCGACCAGCGCCGAGAGCTGCGCGGGGCGACAGGCGTCGAACCCGAAGTGCAGGTGGTAGACGTCGACGGTCCCGGCCTCGCGCCGGACCCGCTCGGGGTCCAGCCACGGCGAGGGCCACCACTGCCCCGCGGGCGCGCCGGGCACGGGCGGGTCCGGCAGCCGGACGACCCCGGGGCCACCGGTGTTCCGCACGTACGCATGCCCCTCGGGCACCGAGACCACCCGCATGTGGACCTCCCTCTCGCGGGACGGGGAATGCCCGGCCGTCGGCGCGCGAAACCCCCGGACCCACCCGACGATGACCACATGGATCCCGGACGGCGGCGCCACTACGGCGCGTTCTACGACGGACCACCCCGCGGCCCCCTCGCCGTGGTGTGGGGCAACTGCCAGGCCGAGGCGCTGCGCGTCGCGCTCGCGCCGGGCCTGCCGTTGACGACGGTCCGGGTGCCGCCGGTGCACGAGCTCACCGCCGCGGACCTGCCGCACGTCGCCCGGTTGTTGGCCCGGACCCGGCTGGTGCTGAGCCAGCCCGTGCGGGCGGACTACCGGGACCTGCCGATCGGCACCGCCCAGCTGCGCGCGCACCTGCCCGCGGACGCCCGCACCGTCATGTGGCCGGTGATCCGCTACCGCGGGCTGCACCCGTGGACGGCCATCGTGCGCCACCCCTCGGACCCCGCCGCCGTGCCGCCGGTGGTGCCCTACCACGACCTGCGCACGCTCGGCGCCGCCGCGGGCCGGAGCCTCGGCAGGCCCGCGGCCGGGGCGTTCCGGGCCGTGGCCGAGCGTTCGGTCGCCGAGCTGGCCCGCCGCGAACGGGCCTGCGACGTCGGGGTGTCCGACGTGCTGCGCCCCCTCGGGCTGGACGCCGTGCACGTGCTCAACCACCCCGCCAACCCCGTCCTGCTGGCCCTGGCCGGACGCGTCCGCGCGCACCTCGGGCTGCGCGGGGAGGTCGCCGACCCCGGCCGCGAGCTCCTGGGCGGGATCCGCGCCCCGCTCGACCCGCAGGTGCTCGACGCCCTCGGCCTCGACCCCGACCGCGCCCGGCCGCACTGGCTCGTCCACGGCACCCCCGTCACGGAGGACGACGTCCGCGCGCCGCAGCTGCGGTGGTACGCGGACCACCCCGCCTGGGTGCCGGCCGGGCTGGAGCGCTACGCCGCCGACCTGGAGGTCCTGGGCTCGAGTTGTGCGTCCCCGCTCGGGGGCCGATGATCGGGGCGCCGGGTTCAGCAGCAGCTCGTGACCGACCGACGACCTGCCTGCCCGCCTTCCCCACGGCGCAGGACGACCGACCGTGGAGCGACCGACCCGTGCACACCTCGCCCGTCCAGTCCACATGAGACACCGGATCGCGCTCATCGCCTCCGCCCGCTACCCCCTCCGCGAACCGTTCCCGGGCGGTCTGGAGGCCCACACCTGGCAGCTGGCGACGGGGCTGCGCGAGCGGGGCCACGACGTCACCGTGTTCGGGGCGCCGGACTCCGACCGCAGGCTCGGCGTCCGGGCGATGGCCCGGCTCCCGGAGATCTCGACCGACGCCCGCAGCGACGTCGGGATGCCCCCGGAGTGGTTCCTCGCCGAGCACCACGCCTACCTGCAGCTCATGCTCGACCTGGGCGCGGGCGGCCACACGGTCGTGCACAACAACTCCTTGCACTACCTGCCCGTCGCGATGGCCGCGAGCGTCCCGGCGCCGGTGCTGACCACCCTGCACACGCCGCCGACCCCGTGGCTGGAGTCCGCGGTCCGGATCCCGCGGGCGGGGACGGTGTTCGCGGCGGTGAGCAGGCACACCGCGGACCGGTGGCGCCCGCTGGGCGCCGACCCGGAGGTGATCCCGAACGGCGTCGACACCGACCGGTGGTCACCCGGCCCCGGCGGCGGGTCGCCGGTGTGGTCGGGTCGGCTGGTCCGGGAGAAGGGCGTGGTCGAGGCCGTCCGGGCCGCCGACCGGGCGGGGACGGGGCTGCGCATCGCCGGTCCGACCCCCGACGCGGCGTACTTCCGGGACGAGGTCGCGCCGCTGCTGACCGACCGGATCCGCTACGTCGGACACCTCGACCACCGGCGGCTGGCCCGCCTCGTCGGGAGCGCGTCGGCCGCGGTGGTCTCCCCCTGCTGGGACGAGCCCTACGGCCTCGTCGTCGCGGAGGCGCTGGCCTGCGGCACCCCGGTGGCCGGGTTCGCCCGCGGTGCGCTGCCGGAGATCCTCGACGACGAGTGCGGGGTCCTCGCCGCACCCGGAGACGTCGACGGGCTGGCCGCCGCGATCCGGGCCGCCGCCCGGCTCGACCGGGAGGCGGCGCGCCGCCGCGCCGAGACCGTCTGCTCGGTCGAGGCGATGATCACCGGGTACGAGCGGCTGTACGACGCGATCGCCGCATGACCGTCCTCTACTACGTCCACCACCAGGGCAGCGGCCACGTGCACCGGGCGGTCGCGATCGCGTCCGCGCTCGCCCAGGACGCCGTGCCCGTGATCGGGCTGTCCAGCCTCCCGCGGCCCGCCGGGTGGCCCGGGGAGTGGATCGACCTGCCCCTGGACACCGGTGGGCCTCTGGAGGGCGAGGACGTGACCGCGGGCGGCACGCTGCACTGGGTCCCGCGTGGTCATCGAGGCCTCCGCGCGCGCACGGCGCTGGCGTCCCGGGCGCTCGCCGACCCCGCGGTCCGGCTGTTCGTCGCCGACGTGTCGGTCGAGATGGGGCTGCTCGCGCGGCTGCACGGGGTCCCGGTGGTGGTCGTCGGCCAACCCGGGGTGCGAGACGACCGGCCGCACCGGACCGTTTACGACCTCGCGGCGCGCGTCCTGCTGCCCTGGCCCGCGCTGCCGGACCTGCTCCGCCCGCACCCCGAGACCGCGCAGCACGTCGGGGCGGTGTCGCGGTACGAGGGGCGCACCGCCGCACCCCCACCCGACGGGAACCGGGTGCTCGTGCTCTGGGGCCGGGGCGGCGCCGGGCCCGCGGCCGCGGACCTCGCCGCCGCGGCGGCGGCCACGCCGACCTGGTCGTGGGCGGTCACCGGCACCGCAGGACCCGACGTGCCCGCGCGCGTCCGGCCCCTGGGGCACGTGCAGGACGTCTGGGCCGCGCTGGCCGAGGCGGACGTCGTGGTCACCCACGCCGGCCAGAACGCCGTCGCCGAGGTCGCCGCGGCCCGCCGCCCCGCGATCGTGCTGCCCCAGTCCCGCCCGCACGGCGAGCAGGCGGCGACCGGGGCGGCCCTGACCCGCCACGGCCTCGCCCAGGTGGCGGACGGGTGGCCCGCCGCCGAGTGCTGGCCCGCTCTGCTGGGCGAGGCCCGCCGCCGCGGGGGCGCGGCGTGGGCGCAGTGGTCCGACGGGTCGGGTGTGGCGCGCGCCGCCCGGCTGCTCGCCGACGTCCGAGCGACGGCATGAGGACCGACCGGGTGCGGACCGCCGTGGTCACGACCGTCGCGGGGCGGGCCGGGCACCTGCGCAGGCAGCGGGCCGCGCTCGGCGAGTGCCTGCACGACGGCCTGCACGTGGTCGTCGGGATGGGCGGGCGGGCGCCGGAGTCACCGGGGCCCGAGACCGTCCGGCTCGAGGTCGACGCGTCGCCGGAGGGTCTGCCGCTCGCCGCCGCCCGCAACGCGGGGGCCGCCGCCGCCCTGGATCGCGGCGCCGACCTGCTCGTCTTCCTCGACGTGGACTGCATCCCCGGCCCGGACCTCCCGGCCTCCTACACCGCGGCCGCCCGGGACGGCGCGCTGCTGTGCGGACCCGTCCACTACCTCCCGCCCGCGGGACCCGGCGGGTACCCGACCAGCGGCCTCGCCGACCTCGCTCCCCCTCACCCGGGTCGCCCGGCCCCGGCGCCCGGGCAGGTCGTCGCCGAGGACCGGGTGGAGCTGTTCTGGTCGCTGTCGTTCGCCGTGACGCCGCAGACCTGGCGGGCCCTCGGCGGGTTCGACGAGGGCTTCCGCGGCTACGGCGCCGAGGACACCGACTTCGCGCGGCGCGCCCGCGACCGCGGCGCCGAGATGTTCTGGGTGGGCGGCGCGCGGGCCTTCCACCAGCACCACCCGCCCGCCCGACAGGACGCCGACCGGGTCGCCGAGATCGTCCGCAACGCCCGCCGGTTCCACCGCCGCTGGGGCGACTGGCCGATGCGGGGCTGGCTGGAGGACCTGCACCGCGCGGGCCGGGTGGTCTTCGCCCCCGAGGCGGGTGAGCTCAGCGTGGTGGCGCGGCCAGCTCCCTGAGGTGGGCGACCGGCCAGCGGCGGTCGAACAGCGTCGGGTCGCCCGGGTCCTCCGCGCGCAGCCCCTCGACGAGCCGGACGTAGCCGTCGAGATCCAGCCCGCGCAGCAGGTCGAGCAGGTCCGCGGCCTCCCCGGTGGCCGGCGCGACCGGGGCGACCAGCCGGTCGTAGAGCTGCACGACCTGCTCCACCATCGCGAGGTGGCGCGCGCCCGGGTCGACGGAGGGGAAGTTCGTGGCGGCCAGGTCCTCGGTGAACACGATCGGCTCGACGACCAGCGACGCCGGGCCGTAGGCCTGCGCGAGCAGGATCAGCAGCTCGACGTCGAACGTCTCGTGAAAGGCCGTCACCCGGCCCAGCACCGGCCGCAGCGCGGCGGCGTCGAAGGCCTTGAACCCCGCCTGGGTGTCCAGGACGTGCGCGAGGTCCGGCACCAGCATCGCCCGCACGACGTGCCGGAACAGCACGATCAGCTTGTCCGGCTTGTCGCCGGTGCTGTGCGGTTCGACCGACGGGCCGTCCGCCTTGACCAGCACCGCCCCCGTCATGCCGTAGCGCTGCCCCAGCGCCGCGACCACGCCCTCCCCCGCCACGACCGGGGCGACCAGCGACCCCAGCATGGCGAGGTTCGCCGAGAGGTCGGCGTCGGTGTAGCAGACGACGTCCGCGCCCGCGGCGACGGCGACGGCCAGCCCGGCGAGGATCGAGCCGCCCTTGCGGGACTGGTCGGTCGAGGTCAGCGCGTCGAAGGCCGGGGAGATCGACGGGCCGCCCTCGAGCACGTCGGCGAGCCGCAGCACGGACACCGCGCGGTGGCCCTCGGTCGGGTAGCCCTCGGCGGCGGCGATCGCGGCCATCGCCTCGGCGCTCGACGGCCGGTCGGGGCAGCCGTCGTCGACCGCGAGGATGCTCCAGGTCACCTCCGGCAGCCCGGCGGTCAGCCAGTCGAGCTGGCGGACCTTGACCCGCACGAAGTCCTCGCCGTGCGGGTGCTGCGCGCGGGTCGCCATCCGCCCGGTCTCGCCGTACATCGCCCAGACCACGGTCAGGTGCACGGGGCCGGTCAGCGCGGCCAGCCGCCGCCGGGAGTCCGCCACGGCCCGGGCCTCCGCGTCGACGGCGACCGGGACGGCCGCGCCCGCGTCGGCGAGCAGGGCGGAGGCGGACCGGAGCACCGCCTCGTTCTGCTCGGGATCGGTGAGGTCGCGGGTGGGCTGCATGGTGGATCAACCTAGCGAGTGTGACGATCCGGCCGTCACGGACGAGTACCCGGCATGACTCACCAGCGGGGCCTCTCCGCGATCCTCCTGCTCGGCGCCCTGACCCTCGCCGGCTGCGCGTCCACCACCGCGGGCACGCCCACCGTCAAGGAGGCTCAGGAGCAGGCGGCCTCCCAGCTCCCCGGGGCGGACGCGGGCCCCCCGATCGACGGGTGTGCCCTGCTCAGCGCCGCCGAGGTGAGCGACCTGATCGGCGCGAACGACGGCGGGCGGCCCTCCGGGATCTCCACCGCCGGCGGCGGCTGCATGTGGGAGAACCAGACCACCTACCACAGCGTGACCGTCGAGGTCGGGAACCCCGGCTCGGCACCCGGCGGAGTGCTCCCGAAGTGGGACCCGATGCTGGGCGAGGAGCGCAAGGTCGGCACCGACATGCGCGACATCAACGGCGGCATCGAGTTCGCGGCGGGCGACCGGGACTGCATGGTCCAGGTCTCCACCACGGACTCGGCGGCGGACCGGGCGAGCGGGCTCGCGCTCGTCGAGAAGGTGCGCCAACGGGTCGGCTGAGCCGGTGCCCCCGGTACCGGGGACACGCCGCTCCTGCACTCCGGACCCCCCATCCCGTACGATGGACACGGCCGCGCGCCTTCCGGGCTGGTTCCAGCCCTCGGCGCCCGCTCCGTCGAACCCCCGGGTGATCCTCCCGGCGCGGCAGCCGCGTCGGACCCCGCACTCGACGGCGGTCGTACGCGCACAGCCTCGTGCGCGACCCGACCGGACTGTCCCTCAGGAGGAGTTCTTGGCTCGACGAGGCAAGCCCCAGACGCGGGCTCGCCGCCCCGCTCCGCGCCGTGAGCGCACCGGGGACGGACCCACCGATGTGCTGTCCGTGCTCGCGCGCTCGGTCCGTGAGGTCGAGGGCGCGCTGCGCCACGGCCGCGTCACGCCGACCACGCGCACGAAGTTCCAGGCCGTGGCGTTGCTGCTGCGCGAGGAGCGGGCCCGGGTCAAGGCCGGTGAGCTGACCGAGCGGCAGAAGACCGAGCAGCTGAAGCGGATCGACGGCGTCGCGAAGGCCCTCGCCATGAGCGCCGTGCGCGAGCCCACCCTGCTCGCCCTGCTCGACGAGCACGCCGCCGTCTCCGACGAGGCCCGCGCGCTCGCCCGGGAGGTGCTGCTCAAGGCGGGTGTCGAGGTCGAGCCGGAGCCCGAGCCGGTGGCCCCGGTCGAGGAGGCCCCGGCGAAGCCCCGGGTGGTCCCGCAGGCCGTGATCACCCGGCAGATGGCGAACCCCTTCCTCGCCCCGGACTTCTCCGCCGCGCGCCCGGCCACGATCCGCCCCACCCCGCTGGCCGGGTGGGAGCTGCTGGGGCCGCTGCTGCGCTCGTTCGAGCGGGCGAGCAGCGGGGCCCCCGCGTGCATGGAGCTCCCCGAGGCCCTCCCGCGCATCGCGGGCGGGCGCGAGCTCATGCCCCACCAGGCGCGGCTGGTCCAGGCGGCCGCCGAGGGCCACCGCACGTTCCTGCTCGCGGACGAGCCCGGCCTCGGCAAGACCGCGCAGTCCCTGCTGGCCGCGGAGGCGGCGGACGCCTATCCCCTGCTCGTCGTGGTGCCGAACGTCGTCAAGACGAACTGGGCGCGCGAGGCCGGCCTCTGGACCCCGCGCCGCCCGGCCACGGTGATCCAGGGCAACGGCGACTCGATCGACGGGTTCGCGGACATCGTCGTGGTCAACTACGAGGTGCTGGACCGGCACGTCGGCTGGCTCGGGGACTTCGGGTTCCGCGGCATGGTCGTCGACGAGGCGCACTTCATCAAGAACAAGTCCTCGCAGCGCAGCAAGCACGTCCTCGAGCTGGCGGACCGGATCCGGAACTTCACCCCGCGGCCGCTGATGATGGCGCTCACCGGCACCCCGCTGATCAACGACATCGAGGACTTCCTGGCCATCTGGCAGTTCCTCGGCTGGATCGACGCCGAGAAGCCGCGCGCCGACCTGATGAACGCGCTGACCGCGACCGGTTACAACCCGGCGGACCCGGGCTTCTACCCGGCGGCCCGGCAGGCCGTGGTGGACCAGGGCATCGTGCGGCGCCGCAAGGTGGACGTGGCCGCGGACATCCCGGCCCGGCGGATCGCCGACCTGCCCGTGGAGCTCGACGGCGCCGCGGGCCGCTCGATCCGGGCCGCCGAGCAGGAGCTCGCCCGCCGCCTGGTCAAGCGGTACACCACCGCGCTGGACGCTCGGCGGGGCGTCGAGGTGGTCGAGGGGATCGACTACGACCTCGTCGCGCAGGTCGCCCGCTGGGAGCAGAAGGACGCGGCCGAGGCCGGGTCCGGCGACAACGTCTTCGGCATGATGCGCACCATCGGCCAGGCGAAGGCGGCGCTCGCGGCGGACTACGCCGCCCAGCTGGCCCGCAGCGCGGGCAAGGTGGTGTTCTTCGCCAAGCACGTGGACGTGATGGACGCGGCCGAGGAGCTGTTCGAGCGGCAGGGCGTGCGGTTCTCGTCGATCCGCGGCGACCAGACCCCGCGCGTGCGCCAGCGCAACATCGACGCGTTCGTCCAGGATCCCGAGGTCGCGATCGCCGTCTGCTCGCTGACGGCGGCGGGCGTGGGCCTGAACCTTCAGGTCGCGTCGAACGTCGTGCTCGCGGAGCTGTCCTGGACGGCGGCCGAGCAGACCCAGGCCATCGACCGCAGCCACCGCATCGGCCAGACGATGCCGGTCACGGCCTGGCGCATCATCGCCGCGCAGACGATCGACGCCCGCATCGCCGAGCTGATCGACAGCAAGGCGGGCCTGGCCGCCGTCGCCCTCGACGGCAGCGACGAGGAGATCGGCAACTCCACCGACGTCCAGCACGCGGCCCTGGTCGCCCTGCTCACCGACGCCCTCACCAGCGACTCCGTCGCCCGTGCGCGGTAAGTGGTGCTCTAGCACCACTGACCACTCACGAGCGGCGGAGCCGCAGGTCAGAGGCGCGGGAGTTCCTGTTCGCGGCCGATCAGGGGGCGCAGCGGGTCGCCTGCGGACTCGAGGCGCTCCAGGACCGTGCGCAGGGTCCAGCGGTCGGGGCGCAGGGCGGGATCGTCGAGCTCGTCCCATTCGATCGGCACGCAGACCGGCGCGCCGGGCCGCGGCCGCGGGCTGAAGGGCGCGACGAGGGTGCGGTTGCGGGCGTTCTGGGTGTAGTCGAGCCGGATGCGGCCGTCCCGGCGGTCGGTGTGCCACTCCCACGACACCAGCTCGGGCACCGTGCGCCCCACCGCCTTCGACAGCCGCTCCACCCAGCCGCGGGTGTCGGCGAAGCGGTATCCGGGGCGCACCGGGATCCGGATCTGGACACCGCGCTGCCCGGTCACCGTCGGCCTGCCCTCGACGCCGAGGTGGGCGAGCGCCGTGCGGTGCAGCCGGGCCAGGACCAGGACGTCGTCGAAGTCGGTGTCGGGGCCGGGGTCGATGTCGACCAACGCCCAGTCGGGCTCGTCCGGCCGGGCCGTCGACGACGTCCACGGATGCAGCTCGACGGCGGCGTGGTTGGCCATCCAGACGAGCGTGGCCGTCGAGTCGACGACCGCGTACCGGCGGGACTCCCCCGGCTCCGCGTCGGGGTTCTCCCAGGTCCGCACCCAGTCCGGGGCGTGCGCCGGGAGCTCCTTCTGCCAGAACCCGGGGGCGTCGATCCCGTCCGGGAAGCGGTGCAGGTTCACCGGTCGCCCGGCCAGGTACGGCAGCAGGTGCCGGGAGACGCGGGCGTAGTAGTCCACGAGCTCCCGTTTGGTGATCCCCGGGAACAGCTCCTTGTCCAGGTTGGTCAGGGCCACCTCGCGGCCGCCGACCGACCAGCTCCCCTTCCGCCCCGCAGGCGGTTCCGGCGGGGGCGCGGCACCGGGGACGGTGATCTCGCCGGGGTCGCGGTCGGGCCGCAGCCCCCGCCACACGGTGTGCCGCAGCCGCCCGTCGTGGGTCAGCGTGCGGTACTCCACCTCCCCCACCAGCCGCGGCTCCACCCAGGTCACGCCGCGGGTGTACTCCCGCGGCACCTCCTCGTCGAACGGGCTGTCCGCGCGCACGAGCGGTCGCAGCTGCGCCCGCAGCCGGGTCAGGGCGGCCTCGGAGAAGCCGGAGCCGACGTTGCCCAGGTAGCGCAGCGCGCCGCCGTCGTAGGCCCCCATGAGCAGGGCGCCGAGGGTCTTCCCGCGGTTGCCGCGCCCGGCCGTCCACCCGGCCAGCACGACCTCCTGCGCGTGGAACAGCGCGGTCTTGACCCAGGACTCGCTGCGCCGCCCGGGCAGGTACCGGCTGCTCCGGCGCTTGGCGACGATGCCCTCCAGCCGGTGGGCCCGGGCCACGTCGAGCCCCTGCGCGGGGCTGACGTCGGTGAACGACGGGGTGACCGACACCCGCCCGCCCGCGATCCCCAGGCCGGTCAGCCGTTCCCGGCGGGCGTCGTAGGTCTCCTCGACGACGAGGGTGCCGTCCACGGACAGCACGTCGAACAGGTAGAGCTGGACGGGGACCTGCGCGAGCAGCGGCGCGCCGGGCGACCGGACGTGCATCCGGTGCTGGAGCAGTCCGAAGTCCGGCCTGCCGTCCGCGTCCAGGGCGACGATCTCGCCGTCGAGCACGAGGTCGCGGTCCACGGGGAGGGCCGCGACGAGCTCCGGGTAGCCCGCGGTGACGTCGTTGCCGTTGCGCGACACCAGCCGCACCGCGCCGTCCCGGATCTCGACGAGCGCACGCACCCCGTCCCACTTGAACTCCACGGCCCAGCCCGGCCCGACCGGCGGCGGGCCTGCGGTGGCGAGCATGGGCTGCACGGGGCCCAGACTGTCACGCCGGCGCGCTCAGGACGGCGCGGAACCCGGCACGGAACCCAGCGCGGAACCCAGGGCGGAACCCAGGGCGGCGTCCAGGGCGCGGATCTGGCCGGTGAACTCCGCCCGCAGCCGCTCCTTGCGGTCGGCGGGCAGCCAGCTCGCGTCCACCCCGGCCAGGGCGATCCGGGCGCCGTCCGCGGCCCCGAACCCCATGGCGGGCAACGCCTGCGCGTACTCGCGCCCGAGGTCGGTGCGGAAGAACGTGGGGTCGTCGGTGCTGAGCGTGACGTTCAGCCCGGCCCGGATCATCCGTGCGACCGGGTGCTCCGGGGTCATCTCCCAGCCCGAGAGCACCCGGGTGGAGTACGGCGTGCAGGTGAACGGGATCTGCAGCGCGCGGGCCGCCTCGACGACCGCCGGGTCGTCCAGGACGTGGTAGCCGTGGTCGATGCGCGCGCAACCCAGCCGCTCGATCGCGACCGTCACGGCGTCCGCCGTGGAGCCGGGGATCTCCGCGACGTGCGCGGTCCGCCGCAGCCCGTGCCGCTCGGCCAGCGCGTACGCCTCGACCCAGAGCTCGGGCGACTCGGTGTTCTGCGGGGTCAGGTAGTCCTGGCCGATGCCGAGGACCTCGGGGCGGCCGTCGTCGAGGATCGTGCGGACCAGGTCGAGGGCCGACGCGGGCGGACGCTGCCGCGCGATCGCCGGGATGATCCCGAACCCGACGCCGAAGTCCCGCTCGGCGGCCGCGAGCCCGGCGACCATGGCGTCGAGCACCTCGGCGTAGGGGATGGGGAACAGGTCGGCGTTCACGAAGTACTCGCGGTAGCGCAGGTTCCCGGCCGCCACCGCGTCCTCGACGGACTCGTAGGCCACCCGTTCGAACACGCCCTTGTCCGCGAAGACCGGCTGGGCGGCCTCGAACACGGTCAGGAAGTCGACGATGTTGTCGTAGTCGAACAGGACGTCCGGGTCGTAGGAGGGCAGCGGCACGTCCCGGGCCCGGGCCAGCTCGACGAGCGTGCTCGGGCGGATCGTGGCGACGAAGTGGCAGTGCAGCTCGACCTTCGGCAGCAGCCGCAGGTAGTCGGCGAGGTCCATGGTCTCCTCCTCGATAGGGGTGCAGACGGCCGTCACCCGGCGGCCCTGAGCAGGTCCGCGGCGCGCTCGGCCACCGCGATCACGGGCGCGTTGGTGTTGCACGAGGGCAGGCTCGGGAAGACGCTCGCGTCGACCACCCGCAGCCCGTCGACGCCGTGCACCCGCAGCGTGCGGTCCACCACCGGCCCGATCGCGGCGGTGCCCGCGACGTGGAAGAACGTCGAGGTGGCGAGCCGGACGAACGCCTCCCGTTCGCGCGCGGTCAGCAGGTGGTCGGGCGCGGCCGGGCCCGCGGCGACCGCGCCCAGTGCACCGGTGCGCCCCAGCTCCTGCACGAACTCGACGCCCGCGCACAGCGCCTCGACGTCCTGCGGGTCGCCGAGCAGGTTCGGCTGGATCCGCAGCGGGGCGGTGGGGTCGGTGCCGGTCAGCCGGACCTCCCCCAGGCTCCGCGCGCGCATCAGGCCCGGGGAGAGCGCGAAGACCGGTGGGGTGAGGTCGTGGCGCGCCGCGACCTCGGGGGTGGCGTGCGGCCCCTGGACCACGAAGGCGTGCAGGTCCGGGCGCTCGGAGCCGGGCGAGCACCAGTTCAGCATCGCCCCGCCGCCGGTGCCGCGCACCGGGCCGAGCGGCTCCCGGGCGCGGAACGTGATGCCGGTGACCAACGGGTGGTCGGCCAGCCGGGCGCCGACGGGGAGGTCCACCCGGACCGCGATCCCGTGCGCGCGCAGGTGCGCGGCGGGCCCGATGCCGGAGAGCATCAGCAGCCGCGGGGTCTCCAGGGCGCCGAGCGCGAGGACCACGCCCCGCTCCGCGCGCAGCATCCCGCCGCCGGACTCCCCGCGGGCGGGCCGCCACCGCACCCCCACGCACCGGTCGCCCGCGAACTCGAGCCCGACCACGTGGGTGTCGCAGCGCACGTCGAGGTTCGCCCGCCCCGCGACCGGCGCGAGGTACCCGTCGGCGGCGCTGTGCCTGCGCTCCCCGCGCACGGTGAACTCGGGGACGGTGGCGCCGAGGTTGGTGGCACCGTTGGCGTCCGCGATCCGGGGCAGGCCCGCCTCGACGGCGGCGTCGAGGACCGCGAGCGCGACCGGGTGCGGGTCCGCCGGTGCCTCCACCCGCATCGGCCCGCCGGTCCCCCGCCACGGGTCGGACCGTCCCGCGTCCTCCGACCTGCGGAAGTACGGCAGCAGGGTGGCGAAGTCCCAGCCCTCGCCCCAGGCGTCGTAGTCGGCGGGGTGGCCGCGGTACCAGAGCATCGCGTTCGTGGCGCTGCTCCCGCCGAGGACTCGCCCGCGCGGGATCGCGATGGGCCGGTGCAGGGTCGGCGCGGCGGGCTCGTAGGCGTGGCCCCAGTCCAGCGGGCCGCCGATCAGCTCCGTCCAGCGGGCCGGGTCCGCGACGGCGGGGCCGCCCCTGGCGGGCCCCGCCTCCAGCAGCACGACGCGCACCGACGGGTCGTCGGAGAGCCGCCGGGCCAGCACGCACCCGGCGCTCCCGCCGCCCACCACGATCCAGTCGGGCCCGGTCGCCGCCGGGTCAGTTGTGCTCACTGGGCCCCATGATCACGATGCCCTCGCTCTCCTCGACGTGCCGCACGAAGACGTACTTGTCCTCGCGGCCGTCGGAGTGCTTCCGGCGGATCCCGGGCACCGTCTCGCCGGACACCTTGGCCACCACCAGGTACGGGACCTCGGCGGCGAGCCCGGCGGCGCAGTGCGCGGCGAACTCCTCGACCGTGCGGGCGGTGTGCGCCTCGGTCACGCCCGAGGCCCGCGCGATGCCCGCGAGGTCCACCCGGCCCGAGGCGGTGTGCGTCGGCGGACCGCCGATCGACTGGTAGCGCTCGTTGTCCCAGACCACCACGAACAGGTTCGGCGGCTGCTCGTTGCCGAGCGTGGCGAGGATGCCGAGGTTGAACAGCAGCCCGCCGTCGGTGTCCAGCGAGACGACCCGCCGGTGCGGCAGCCCGACGGCCAGCCCGAACGCCTCGGGCGTCACGCACCCCAGCTGCTGTTGGAACAGGCTGGCCGCGCGCATGTGCGGGGCCGCGGTGTACCACTCGTCCACGCTGCCGCCGAGGGAGAGCACCACGAGCTCGTCGGTCAGCAGACCCGCGAGGGAGACCATGCAGTCGTAGCGCCTCATCGCACGATCTCCCCGCCCAGCGCGACGGCCGTGTGGTAGTAGCTCGAGTACGCCAGCTCGTAGGCGTCCACGATGGACTGCCGGATCTCCTGCTCCCGGCGCACCACCCGGTACGGGATCCGCAGCGCGCCGAGCACCGGCTCCATGGTGATCCCGTGCGGCACGGCCCACCAGTTGTTCTCGCCCATCTCGCCGCGGTAGCTCATCAGCATCACGACCGGGATCCCGGCGCCGAGCCCCATGCGCGCCAAGGGTTCCACCGACGCGCGCAGCCCCGAGTTCTCCATGACCAGCACCGCCCGCCTGCCCGAGAGGAACACGCCACCACAGATCGCGGCGCCCTCGCCCTCGTTCGTCACGCGGATGGTGCGCAGCCCGGGGGCGGCGTCCATGGCCGGGTAGAGCGGCTTGAACAGGGAGTCCGGCAGGTAGCAGGCGATGCTCACCCCGGCCTGGGCCAGCCCGGCGAGCACCTCGCCCACCGCGGAGTCGTGCATGGATCGTCCTTTCTAGACGGTGAAGAAGGCGCCGAGGCCGAGATCGCGCAGCGCCCGCCGGTAGGCGACGGAGCTGCGGTCGGCGGGGATGTTGACCTCGATGCGCGGGTCGGTGGGGAGGTTCTCCGGCCGCTGGCGCTCCACGATCACCCGGTCCTCCTCGAACACCCGCAGGTTGAACTCGACGACCTCGGCCTCGGTCTGGTCGGTGAAGACGTCCTTGGCGACCACCCCGAACAGCCGGGTCTCCCGCGGCCCGACGGGTGTGGCGGCGTTGAGGATGCCCAGCCGCCCGCCGTCCGGGAAGTGGATCACCAGGGTCGGGGTGAACGGCAGGTGCATCGCGTAGGCCCGCAGCCACCGGGCGCCCGGGAAGGGGTTCACCGTGCCCGCGCCGACGTTCGCGACGGTCGACCGGTAGTCCACGGTGAACCCGAACGGCGCGGGCTCCGTGCGGTACGGCGGGACCTCGGTGTTCTCCGGGTCGGCGAAGGACGCGGTGTGCACGAACGCGAAGTGCCCGACGTCGAGGAACCCCTCCACCTGCCGCCCCGCGAACGCCCGGACGTCGAACGGCGGCAACACCACGGTCTGGAACCCGGGCTCGTCGAACTCGGCGAACCCGGGGAGCTCGCCGACCGGGTCCCCGACGCACGTCCAGACCAGCCCGTACCGCTCGCGGACCGGGTACGGGCGCAGGTGCAGCCGCTCCGGGATGCGGGCGCCCGGGTGCGCGGGCACGGCCACGCAGCGTCCGCCCGCGCCGAACCGGAGTCCGTGGTAGGCGCACTGCAGGGCCTCGCCCCCGGTCCCCATGCTCAACGGGACGCCGCGGTGGGGGCACAGGTCGTCCGCGACCACGACCTCGCCGCCCGCGCGGTAGACGACCAGGTCCTGGTCCAGGAGGCGGGCGGACAGGGGCGCGTCCACCACGTCGGCCGAGCGCGCCACGGCGTACCAGTGGCCCGCCAGGATCGCCCGGTCCGCCGGGTCGAAGACGGTGTCGCTCACCGCACCTCCGCGTCGTGTCGCACGCGGTGGCGGCCCTCGCACCCGACACCAGAAGGGGGTCCTCCTCCGCAGGGGAGCTGCGGATCGTTCACCGGGTCGTGCCGGACGGACGTGCCCACCGTCGTGCCGCGATGTTGCCGCCGGCTCCCCGGTCCGGTAACCGCTGCGTTAACCGGATCAGGCGCCGAGGCCGTCGAGCAGGTCGGCGAGACCGCCCGCGGCCCGTCCGGTGGTCCGCGCGCTGGTCCGCACCCGGACCTCCGGCGGGCGGACCACGCGGAACCCGGCGTCTCGCAGGCGGGCGAGCAGGGCGTGCTCCTCCCCGTGCGGGACGGCCGGGAACCCGCCGACGGCGTGGTAGGCGGTCGCCCGGACCCCGAGGTTCGCGGCGTAGGCGTGGCCGTCGGTGCCGGTCAGCAGGCGCCGGTAGCGCTCGGCCGCCACGCCCGGCAGCTCCGCGTCCAGGTCGACCGGACCCGCCACGGCATCCGCGCCCGCCGCCGCGTGGCGCAGCTGGTCGGCGACCCAGGACGGCGGGACGACCGAGTCGGCGTCCGTGTTGCCCAGCCAGTCGACCGGCGGCAGGTGCCGCACGCCCAGGTCCCGGACCTCGCCGACTGTGCGGGCCCGCCCGGCGCGCACCACCCGCGCGTACGGCGCCGCGACGTCCGCGGTCCGGTCGGTGCAGCGGTCGGCGACGACGCAGACCCAGCCCGGCACCCCGGCGTGGCGGATCGCGGCGCGCACCGCGCGCAGGCACTCCTCGACCCGGTCCTCCTCGTCCCGGGCCGGCACCACCACCCCGACCCTCATCGGCGGCGGAGCACGTCGAGCAGGAACTCCTCGTCGCGGTGCTCGACGAGCGGAGCGAACCGCGGGTCGCCCCGCAGCAGCCGGTGCACCTCGGCGGCCCCCTGCGGCGCCTCGGCGGGCAGCCCCCGCCAGTGGACGACGACCAGGTCGCCGCCCGGCACCAGGGACTCCGCGATGCGGTCGGTCGCCGCCGCGAGGTCGGTGGGCGAGAGGTAGTAGAGCACCTCGCTCGCCACCACCAGGTCGACGCCGCGGGGCACCGCCGCCGGGTCCGGCAGGGCCGCGTCGAGCACCCGGACGTGCTCCCCCGTCGGTTCGCCGCGCGCGAGCTCGGCGGACACGGGATCGGACGCGGTGACCGCGTCGCACCGCGCGGCGAGCGCCGCGGTCAGCGCGCCGGTCCCGCACCCCGGCTCCGCCGCGTGGGTGTAGCGCTGCCGGGGCAGACAGGCCAGCAGGATCGCCCGCTTGCGCTCCTCGTACCAGCGCGACCGCGTGCCCCAGGGGTCCGGGTCGGCGGCGTACAGCTCGGCGAACCGGCTCAGCGGCGCGCCGTCGGCGGGTGGCAGGCGGAAGAACAGCTCCCGGTCGCCCGCGAAGTGCGCCAGCACGTCCGGGGGCAGGATCGGCTCGTCGGGCGCGGTCTGGGAGACGAACCGCCCGATCGCCGCGGCCTTCGCCGCCCGGGCCCGGTCGTCGAGCCGGTGGACGAGCGCCGAGGCCCACGGCACCGCGACGGCGTCGGGCCGGTTCCACGGCATGAGCCAGATCGGGTAGCCGAAGCAGTGGGTCCGGGCCGCGGCGGCGCGGCGGGCCGCCCGCCCGGCCGCGGCGTGGTCGGGATGGGGGTCCTCCGGCCACGGCGCGAGGCAGGCGTCCGCCTCGGCCAGCAGCGGGCGCAGGGCCGCGACCAGCGCGTCCTCGTGCGCGGCGAGGTCGGAGTCGGGCAGCCCCAGCCAGGTCACGGACTCCGCGCGGCCGCCGAGGTCGGCCCAGGCGGCGTGGAGCTCGGCCCGCCGGGTGGCGGCGAGCTCGGCGGGCGGCATGCCCGGGTAGGCCGCCTCCCCGTCGGTCGCGACGACCAGGTGCGCCGGCCCGCCGGCACGGTCGAGCGCCTGCAGCAGCCCGGCCGCGGCGAGGGTCTCGTCGTCCGGGTGGGCGGCGACGACCACGACGCGGCCGAGGTCGGTGGGCATCGGGGCGAGGTCGCGGGCGTCGAGGGCCGCCGACCACTCGGCGACGTCCACGGCGGGGGCGGTCACAGCAGCGTCTCCCCGAGTGCGGCCAGGTCCCGCTCGCCGTGGTGTTGACGCACGTAGACCCCCAGGTCGGCGAGGTGGTCGGCGAGCCCGGCGGCGAGGGCCCCGACCCCGGCGGCCCGCGGCACCCGGTCGAGCACGTCCCGACAGAGCGCCTCGGCCGCCGCCCGCGCGACGGCGACCTCGCCCGCGTGGGCGGCCTTGGGCGCGGCGTCGATCAGCTCCGCGGTGCGCTCCAGCAGCGCGTCCACGGCGCACACGCCCGTGTGCAGCGCCCCGAGATGGGCCAGCGCATGGGCGTCCGCCCCGGACGCCAGGCGCTCCCGGAGCCGGTCGACGGCGCCCACGGCACCGCCGAACCAGACCGCGGCCACCCCGCCGCCGCCCCAGGCGAACCCGGGCCGCGCGGTGTAGAAGCCCGGCTCCCCCACCGGGTCGGTCACCGCGATCCCGCGCAGCTCGACGTCGATGCTGTCGCTCGCGCGCATCGCCGCCGCCCGCCAGGTGCCCTCCACGCGGTGCACGCCGGGATGCCGCAGGTCGAGGTCCACGATCCGGCTCCCGCCGGGCGCCTCGGCGACGACCAGCGCCCGGTCCAGCTCGTGCGCGCCGGAGCAGTACCGGACCCGCCCCTCCAGCGACCAGGACCCGACGGCCCCGGCGAGCACCGCGCCGGTGCCCTCCGAGCGGGCCGCCCACACCCCGTAACGGGCGCCCGGGATCGGCTCGGCGCCCGCCTCGACCAGGATCGCGAGCGCGTCCGCGTGCCCCTCGGCCAGCCGCGCGGCGGGCAGGTCGGCGCGCCCCCAGGCCGCGAACCGGGCCCACCGCTCGACGGTCGAGCCCTGGCCCGGCGGGGGCGGGAGGTCGTCGCCGTCCGACGACGGCGACCCGGACGGCTCCGACAGCAGCGACACCGGTGGCTCCTCCCCGCTCGTGACGGAGCGCGGGATACCCATCGAGCGCGGGGCCACTCCCCCGGACTGATCACGTTTTCGGCCGGCCCCGCCGGGTAGCTCTGGGTCGAGCACACATCGATTACGGGAGGATTTCCTCGTGGCCAGCGTCTCCTACACCGTCCCCGGTCTCGACACCGGCGCCGCCGACCGCGTGGTCGGCCTGCTGCAGATCCGCCTGCACGCCCTGAACGACCTCGCGCTCACCCTCAAGCACGTCCACTGGAACGTGATCGGCCCGCAGTTCATCGCGGTGCACACCATGCTGGACCCGCAGGTCGAGTCGGTGCGTGCGATGGTCGACGACGTGGCGGAGCGGATCGCGACCCTCGGCGGCTCGCCGAAGGGCACCCCCGGCGCCCTCGTCGCGGAACGCACCTGGGACGACTACTCCATCGGCCGGAACGACGCGATCGCCCACCTCGCGGCGCTCGACCTCGTGTACTCGGGCGTCATCGCGGACCACCGCGGCGCGATCGAGGAGACCGAGAAGCTCGACCCGGTGACCCAGGACCTGCTCATCGCGCAGGCGGGCGAGCTGGAGCAGTTCCAGTGGTTCGTCCGCGCCCACCTGGAGAACGCCGACGGCACCCTCCGCCAGGCGAGCGCCTCCTCCGAGACCGAGGCCGCACAGACCGTCTCCTGATCATGTTCTGATCTCCCCCGTCCCCCTCACGGCCGCCCGCCGCCCCGGGCGGCCATCCGGACCGCCCCGGGACGCTCGGCCATCCCCGAGCCGTCCCGGGGCGGTCGCGCTAGCGTTCCCGGGTGAGGGCATGGGCGGGGACGCTGCTGGCCTGCGCGGCGGGCGCGGTCAACCTGGTGGCGCTGACGGCGCTCGGCGGGGCGTTCGCCGGGATCGTGACGGGCAACCTGGTCACCGCGGGCGACGCGCTGACCGGCCACGACCCCGCCCGGCTGGTGCCGATCGGGATCGCCGTCGGCGGGTTCACCCTCGGTGCGCTGCTGTGGGCCGCGAGCCCACGCGCGGCGCTCGCCCTCCCCCTGGTCGCCGAGCTGGTCCTGCTGGTCGCCGCCGTCCCGTTCCAGCTGGCGGGCGTCGAGCCCGTCGTGCTGGCGCTGCTCGCCGCCGCGCTCGGCGGGCAGAGCGTCGTGGGACTGCGGCTGCACACCTCGACCACCTACATGACCGGCGCCCTGACCACGGCCGCGCACGCCGCCGTGGCCGAGCGGGACGGCCGGGCCGCCGTGGCAGCGCTGCGGCAGCTGCTCGCGCTCGTCGTCGGCGCCGTCGCGGCCGCGCTGCTCCCGACCGCCGTCGCGCTGGGGGTGCCGATCGTGCTGGTCGCGGCCGCCGCGCGGCTGCTGCGAGGATCACCGGCATGACGCTGCGCTACCGGGATCTCGGGGAGATCACCGTCGAGCGCGACGGGGTGCCGGTACCGGTCGCGGGCGGCAAGCTGCGCACCGTCCTCGGGATGCTGCTGGTCCACCCGAACCGCCCGGTCAGCCCGGATGCCCTGGTGGAGGCCCTCTGGTCCGACGCCGCGCCCGCAGGCGCGCAGTCCACCCTGGAGTCCCACGTCTTCCGGCTGCGCAAGGCCCTGGAGCCGGACCGCGTCCGCGGCGCCGCCTCGCAGGTCCTCGCCCACGATCCCGCGGGATATCGGCTGCTCACCGCCTCGGCGGAGGTCGACTCGCTGCGGTTCGCGCGCCTCGCCCGCGAGGCGGACGACCTGCTCACCGCGGGCCGCTCCGCGCTGCTGGTCACGGCGGAGGCACTGGGTCTGTGGCGCGGCCGCCCCCTCGGCGAGCTGGCGGACGAGCCCTGGGCGGAGGCGGCGGTCGCCCGGCTGACCGAGCTGCACGGCCAGGTCCGCGAACGTCACGTCGACGCCCTGCTCGCCGAGGGCGACCCGGAAGCCGCCCTGCTCGAGCTGGAGTCCGCCCTGCGCGACCACCCGCTCAGCGAGCGCCTCTGGGCCCAACGGATGCTCGCCGACCACCGCGCGGGCCGCCCGGACCGCGCGCTGGCCGACTTCACCCGGGCCCGGACCCTCCTGCTCGACGAGCTGGGCGTCGAGCCCGGCCGCGAGCTGCGGGACCTGCACGCCCGCCTGCTGGCCGAGGACCCCACGCTGGCCGGGCCGCGCCGGGTCGCCGCCCCGACGGTCGACGTGCGCCTGCCACCCCGGCGCACCCTGCTCGGCCGGGACGCCGAGCTCGACCGGCTCACCGCACTCGTCACCGAGTCCGCGCTGGTCACGGTCGTGGGCCCGGCGGGGTGCGGCAAGACCGGGCTGGCGGTGGAGGTCGCGCGGGCCGCCGCGCCCGCGTTCCCCGACGGCGTCCGGTTCGTCGACCTGACCGCCGCCCGCGCCCCCGAACAGGTCCTCGACGCGGTCCGCGCCGCCGTCGGGCTGGCCGTGCCCGCCACTGACGCCGTCCGCGCACACCTGCTGGGCCTGCGGATGCTCCTGGTCCTCGACAACTGCGAGCAGGTCCTCGACGCCGCGGCCGACCTCGCGGAGACCCTGCTCGCCGATGGTGCCGCCACGACCCTGCTCGCCACCAGCCGCGAAGCGCTCGACGTGCCGGGCGAGGCCGTGGTCGCCCTCGCGCCGCTGCCCCTGCCGGACCCCGACGACCCGGAGGTCGCCGCCGCGCCCGCGGTCCGCCTGTTCGCCGAGCGGGCCCGGGTCGCCGACTCCGCCCGCGCCCCCGACTCCGCCGAGGTGATCGCCCGGATCTGCCGGGCCGTCGACGGCCTGCCGCTGGCCATCGAGCTCGCCGCCGCCCGCACGCGCGCGTTCGCGCTGCCGGAGATCCTGGACCAGGTCACGACCGACCCGAGCGGCCTCGCCGCGGTCGGGCGGGCCCACCGCGGCGACCACCACCGCACGCTGCGGGAGGCGGTCGCGCAGAGCGTCGCGCTGCTCGGACCGGACGAGGCGGCCCTGCACGCCGCGGTGTCGGTGGTGCCGGGCCCGTTCACGGTCGGCGTCGCGGGCGCCCTCGCCGGGCTGCCCGCCGACCGGGCCGAGGACGCCGTCGCGGGGCTCGTGCACCGCTCCCTGCTGAGCCCCCTCGGGCCGCTGCGGGTGGGCGGGCCCTCCCGGTTCGCGCAGCTCGCGACCGTGCGTGGGCACGCCACGCACGTCGCCGCCGACCCGGACGGCCTGCACCTGCGCCGCGACCGGTGGGTCGCCCGGCTCGCCGCGGAGCTCCCCCGGCTCGGCTCCCCCGCCGAGACCGCCTGGTTCGCCCGGCTCGACGACGACCTCGCAGCCCTGCGGGCCACCCTCGTCCACACCCTGGTGGACCGGCCCTCGGCGGTCGGGGTCGCCGTCGTCGGGCGGGTCGCGCAGTACCTCTACCACCGCGGGCTGTCACTGGAGGCGCGGCACCGGCTGGAGCGAGCGGTCGCGCTGGAGCTCGGCGAGCCGCTGGACCGGGCGCTCGCGCTGCTCGGCCTGGCCGGGTTCCGCGGGCTCGCGGGCGACGGCTCCCCCGACCTGGTCGCGGCGGCCGTGCGCGCCGTGGAGCCCGGGTCCGGGGCGCCCGAGCTGGTCGACCGGCTCGCCGTGGTCGCCGGGACGCTCGCCGCGGGGATCGGCGCCGCCGCCGTCGCACCGGCGCTGGCCGCGCTGCGCACCGTCGCCGCACCGGACGCGCTGCCGCTCGCCGTCGCCGCGCTGCTCGCCGGCGAGACCCCGGGCTCCGCCGCCGAGGTCTTCGCCCGCGGCGCGGCCGTCGACGACCACTTCACCTGCTGGGTCGCCGCCGTCGTCGCCGCGGCCGACGCCCTGCGCGCCGGGCGGACCGACGAGGGCCTGCGCTGGACCGAGCGGCTGCTCGAGGCCCACCGGGCCCACGGCGTGGTCGAGGCGCCGTTCCTGCTGGAGCTGCGGGCGGGCCTGACCGCGCAGGCGGGCCGGGCGCGGGAGGCCGTCACCCTCTTCGGTGCCGCGCACGCCCACCTCACCCGGGCCGGGATCGGCTGGCCACACACCGACTGGGCGCCCCCGCTGCTCGCGGCGGCCCGCGCCGCCCTGCCCGAGAGCGCAGCCGACGCGGCTTGGGCCACCGGCGCCCGGATGCGCCTCACCGACCTCTGACCAGCGCGTTTCAGCGGGATTCCGCGGCCCGGCCCCCAGGTTGGACCGGCGTTGGATCGGCCGGGCGCAGAGTCGGTCTCAGCCCGGAGGGACCGGGCGGACAGACCGGGGAGGCTCCCGATGAGCACCGACACCACCACCCGCACCACCACCGGCGGCGAGGACGAGCAGCCCCGCGGCCCCCGGTACGGCTCGCCCTACCGCTCCGCCACCGCCCGGACCCCCTACGCGCCGCGGTACGACGCCCAGTACGACGACGACCGCTACGACGACACCCGCTACGACACCCACGAGGGCGGTCCCGCCTACGCGGGGCCCGAGTACGCGGGACAGCAGCCCGCGGGGGCGGGGTACCGGCCGGGGCCCGGCGCCACCGCCGGGCAGAAGGGCGGCCGCGGCAAGACGATCGCGATCACGGTCGGTTCGGTCCTGGCCGCGGCGGGCCTGACGGCGGGCCTCGTGGCGGGGCTGGGCGGTCTCTGGGGCAGCACCGCCGCCCCGATGGCCGACCCCGGCACCACCCCCATCATCAACGTGGTGCCCGGTGCCCACAGCGGGGGCCACGCGATCGTCCCCGCGGGCGGCGGGTCGAACGGCAACGGGGGCGGCGGGCACGTCACGCCGCCAACGCCGCCCACCCCGCCGGTCAAGCCCTCGCAGGCCATCGAGACCCTGCAGCAGGAGCTCGGGCAGCTCAACTACTACGAGGGCCCCGACACCGGGATCATGAACACCCAGACCACCCAGGCCATCACCTACCTCCAGCGAGACGCCCACCTGCCGCAGACCGGCACGATGAACGCCGCCACCCAGGCCGCCCTGACCCGGATGCTGGCCACCGGCAACAACCAGATGGGCGGCTGAGCAGGTCCCCGCTCACCGCCACACGAGCCCGCGCCACCCGGACCACCGGGGACGCGGGCTCGGCGCGTTCCCGGCCCCGGAGACGGACCGTCACGCGATCGTCACACGTCTACAGAGCGCCGCGGCGTGATCCGGCTTATCTTCCGTTGCACGGCGAGACGACTGCACGGCGAGACGACCACGAGGCTCACCACGCACGGAGGGGGACCGCATGACCGACACGCTGGACCAGAGCAGCGGACTGCACGCGGAGAACGAGGGCTATCAGCAGTCCCTGGGCCGCCGCCAGGTGCAGATGATCGCGATCGGCGGCGCCATCGGGACCGGCCTGTTCCTCGGCACGGGATCCCGGCTGCAGAGCACCGGACCCGCCCTGGTGCTGAGCTACGCGTTCGTCGGCCTGGTCGCCTACTTCCTGATGCGGGCGTTGGGCGAGCTGGTCCTGCACCGGCCGACGTCGGGTGCGTTCGTCTCCTACATGCGCGAGTTCTTCGGTGAGAAGGCCGCGTACGTGACCGGCTGGATGTACTGGCTGAACTGGGCGTTGACCGGGATCGCCGAGCTGTCCGCGGTCGGGGTGTACGTCAAGCACTGGCTGCCGGACATGCCGAGCTGGCTCACCGTGCTCATCGCGCTGGCCGTGGTGCTGGCGGTGAACCTGCTGTCCGCGAAGGCGTTCGGCGAGTTCGAGTTCTGGGCCTCGATCCTCAAGGTCGGGGCCATCGTGGTGTTCCTGGTGGTCGGCCTGGTCCTCGTGGTGGGGCGCTTCGACATCGGCGGGCACCGCGCCGGGTTCGACAACCTGTGGTCCAACCCGGGCGGGTTCTGGCCCGCCTCCGGCGACTACCACTGGTGGGGACCGATCCTCGTCATGTCCGGCGTCGTCTTCGCCTACGCCGCCATCGAGATGGTCGGGGTCGCCGCGGGCGAGATGTCCGACCCGAAGCGCGAGGTGCCCAAAGCGGTCAACTCGGTCATCTTCCGGATCGGCGTGTTCTACTGCGGCTCGCTGCTGCTGCTGGTCTCCATGCTGCCCACCGACCAGTACAACGGCGACACCAGCCCGTTCGTGCGCGTGTTCGGCGCGTTGGGCTGGAACTGGATGGGCGACGTCATCCAGGCGGTGCTCATCGTGGCGGCCATGTCGTCGCTGAACTCGGGTCTCTACTCGACCGGCCGCGTGCTGCGCAGCCTGGGCATGAGCAAGCAGGCGCCGCCCTTCACCACCCGGATGAGCGGGTCGGGCGTGCCGTGGGCGGGCATCATCATGACGTCCGTGGTCTACGTCTTCGGCGCCGTCCTCAACGCCGTGGACCCGGACGCCTTCGAGACCGCACTCGAGGCCGCCGCGCTCGGCGTGATCTTCACCTGGGCGACGATCTTCCTGTGCCAGCTGCGGCTGCGCAGGCTCAGCGACAGCGGCGTCATCCCCGCGAGCCCGTTCCGGATGCCCGGCAGCCCGTGGACCAGCTACTTCGGGCTCGCGTTCCTGGCTTTCGTGATCGTCGGCATGGCGATCTCGGGCTGGCAGAGCTCGCCGGAGTTCTGGCACAAGACGAACTTCATCGTGGTGGTGCTCGGCATCCCGATCATCGCGGCGCTGCTGGTCGGCGGGTGGTTCATCGCGAAGCCGAAGGTGCTCGCGCACACCGGGGGCAAGATCGGGCCGGTCTGGGACACGAAGGGGTAGGTTCGTCCCGTGGACCCCGAGCCGCGGTTCCGGACGGTCGACGAGCTCGTCGTCAGTGACCCCGTGCTCGGCACCCCCGGCATGACGGTCGCCGAGGCCGCGGCGCTGATGACCGAGCGGCGCAAGGGCTACGTCGCCGTGCCCGCGGGCGCGGGCCGCTTCGGGGTGGTCACCGACCAGATCCTGCGCGAGCGCGTGCTCGCCGCGGGCCGGTCCGCGCAGACCCCGCTGTCCGAGATCATGGTGCCGGTGGCGCGCACGGTGCTCACCGGCACGCCCACGGCCGAGGTCCTGGAGGAGCTGCTCGAGCACCGGCTGCACTACCTGCTCGTCGTCGACCCGGAGGGCACGCTGCGCGGGGCGGTCGACCCGCAGGACTTCCTCGCCTCGCCCTCGGCCGCCGGGCTGCTGCTGCGCGCCCGGTTGGACCGGGCAGACGACCTCGACCAGGTCGCCGCGCTCGGCCACCGGCTGCCCGCCCTGCTCGCCGACCTCGCCCGGGAGCGCCGCGACCCGGCCGAGGTCACGGCGGTGTACGCCACGCTGATCGACGCGGTGCAGCGCCGGGTCCTCGCCCTGGTGCTGGGGGCCGACCCGGGCCTCGACCTCGCGGACCTGACCTGGCTCGTGCTCGGCTCCAACGCCCGCCGGGAGGCCGCGCCCAGCTCGGACATCGACTCCGCCGTGGTGTTCGCCGACTCGGTCACCCCGGAACGCGCCGTCTGCTACCGGCGGGCCTTCGTCCAGGTCAACGAGGCGCTCGCCGCGGCGGGTCTGACCGTGGACCGGCACGGCGCCACCCCGGTCAACCCGCGGTTCGCCCGCACCCGGTCCGAGTGGCGGGAGGCCGCCGAACAGTGGCTGGTCAGCCCGCTGGACGACCAGGGCATGCTCATGGCGTCCCTGCTGCTGGACGGCCGGGCGGTCGACGGGCACGCCGAACCCGTCGTGCAGGAGGTCTTCGCCGGGGTCCGGGAGCACCCGCACACCCTGCGGCTGCTGATCCGCGAGTCACTCACCAACCGGGCGCAGCTGCGCCGCATCGGCACGGTGGACATCAAGGCCCACGCCCTGCGGCCGATCGTCGAGATCGCCCGCTGGGCGGCGCTCTCGGTGCACTCGCCCGCCCTGTCGACCCGCACGCGGCTCACCGCCGCGAGCGGGTCGATGCTGATGCCGACGGAGCAGGCCGACACCCTCACCGAGGTGTTCGAGGTGCTCCAGCGGCTGCGGCTGCGCATCCAGCTGCAGCAGCGGGACCGGGGCGAGCCCGCGTCGGACGTGGTCCGCGTGCGGTCACTCGCTCCGCTCGACCGCAGCCTGCTGGCGCAGGCCGTGCGGGAGATCGCCGGGGTGCAGAAGCGCCTCGGCAACCTCCTCGCCTACACCTCCGCGGAGGAGTGGACGACTCAGGCCTGAGCGCCCGCCCGCTTCGGCAGCACCCAGTTCGGGCGCGGGAAGTGGCAGGTGTAGCCCCACGGCATGCGCTCCAGGTAGTCCTGGTGCTCGGGCTCGGCCTCCCAGAAGTCCCCGGCGGGCTCCATCTCGGTGACGACCTTGCCGGGCCACAGCCCGGACGCCTCGACGTCCGCGATCGTGTCCTCGGCGACGCGCTTCTGCTCGTCGTCGACGTAGTAGATCGCCGACCGGTAGGACAGGCCGATGTCGTTGCCCTGCCGGTTCTTCGTGGTCGGGTCGTGGATCTGGAAGAAGAACTCCAGCAGCTCCCGGTAGCTCGTCACGGCGGGGTCGAACACGATCTCGATGCCCTCGGCGTGCGTGCCGTGGTTGCGGTAGGTGGCGTTCGGGACGTCTCCGCCCGTGTAGCCGACGCGGGTGGAGACCACGCCCGGCCGCTTGCGGATCAGGTCCTGCATGCCCCAGAAGCAGCCGCCCGCCAGGATCGCCTTCTCAGTGCTCATCTCTCTCCCTCGGCTCGACGGTACGTCCCCCTCAACACCGGGAGTCCGCCGTTGGTTCCCGGGGCCTCGCTAGCTCTGCGAGCGCGCCTGCGGCACCGCACCCGTGAGGAGCTCCGCGGTCCCGGTGATCGCGAGGAGCCGGTCGAGCCGGGCCGGGCGGTTGTCCAGCGCGAGGTCCACGCCCGCGGCGGCCGTGCGGCGCCGGATCATCAGCAGCACGGCGAGCCCGTGGGAGTCGCAGAACACCAGCTCCGCACAGTCCAGCACGATCCGTTCGGTGCCCGGGACCGCGGCCTCGGCGATCACCTCGGCGAGCAGCCGGTCGGCGGTGGCGTAGTCGAGGTCACCCGTCATCCCCACGGTGGCGTCCCCGTCCTCGGGGTGCGACCAGGACAGGGTGAGCACGCCGGGCCCGGTCACGACGCCGCCGTCGCGGGCTCGAGCACCGCTGCCCGGCCGTGGTCCAGGATCCGCCGCGCGCGGGGGAAGTCCCGCAGCTCGCCCGCCAGCAGGTCCAGGGCGGGGACGAGGGTCCGGGCGGGCACGCCCCGCACGGACAGCACCCCGGCCGTCCAGCCGAGGAAGTCCGCGAACAGCGCGTCCGTGTCGACGTAGAGCGCGGTGGCCAGGAACTCGACGATGTGCGCGAGGTCCTCCGCGGTGCGTTCGCGCTGGTCCTCGGTGGAGGACCGCATCGCGGGCAGCCGGTCCTCCAGACCCGCGTACACCGCCTTCACCAGCTCGCGCTGGGTGCGGGCGACCATCGTGTACTCCTGGTCGGCCAGGTGGGGCAGCCGGTCGGCGGGCTGGCCGGGCACCCCCGGCAGCCCGGGTGGGCCTGCGACCAGCAGCTCGGCCGCGGTGCGGGCGTCGGGCGCCCAGGCCTGTGCCCCGAGCAGCCGCGCGTAGCGGCCGTCCACCCCGAACGCCGCCCCGCCCGCGATGACCGGCGTGCCGGTCGAGGCGCAGGCGTCGATGGTGGCGTGCGCGGCGGGCAGCCGGGTCGCCAGCGACCCCGAGAGCGCGACGGCGTCGGGACCGGTCCGGTGCAGGTGCTCCACCAGGTGCGGGCTGGGCACCTGCGCGCCCAGGTAGTCCACGGTGAACCCGCGCAGGACCAGGACCTCGGAGAGCAGCCGGGCGGGCAGCGCGTGCCACTCGCCGTCCACGCAGGCCACGGTGATCCGCCCGTGCTCGGGCTCGGTCCGGGGCGCGGCCAGCGCGACGGCCGTGACGGCCGTGACGGCGCGGTCGTTGACGGCGGTGGCCGTGTGCTCCTGCGCGACGTCGATCCGCGCGGCCGCCCACTCCTCGCCGACCCGGCGCTGCACGCCGCCGATCACGTCGAGCAGCACGGACTCGGCCGGGACCCCGTCGGCGAGGGCGCCCAGCACGACGTCGGCCGCGGTCCGGGTGTCCCCGGCCACCGCCGCCCGCCAGAGCTGCTCGACCCGGTCCTGCGACCCGGTCTCCTCGACGGAATCCGCTGCGGTCACGCGGTGTACCTCCCTGGTCCGTGCCCCCCGACGGCCGTGAGGTGCTGCCCGCGGGGCGCGGTGATGGCCAGCACGGCCATGTCGTCGGGCCGGGTGCGGCCCGCCCAGTCGCTCGCCAGCATCTGGATCCGCTCGACGAGCGCCTCCGCGGGCATCCCGGCACAGCCGGCGAGCGCACGGCGTAGCCGCTCCTCGCCGAAGAACTCGGAGCCGAAGGGGCCGCCGCGGGCCTCGGTGATCCCGTCGGTGTAGAGCAGGCAGGTGTCTCCGGGGCCGAGCACGATCTCGACCGAGGCCGCCTCCACCTCCGGCATCGCGCCGACGAGCGTGCCCTGCGTGTCGACCTCCTCGACCCGGCCGTTCGCCCGCACGACCAGCGGCGGGAGGTGCCCCGCGCTGGTCAGCCGCAGCCGGACGTCCGCGTGGCGGCGGCTCACCGAGCCCAGCACCATGGTGGCGAAGCGGGTGTGCTCGGTGCTCAGCAGCGCGGTGTTCAGCAGGCGGAGCATCTGCAGGTGGTCGGCGGCCATCGGCAGCAACGCCTGCACGGTGCTGCGGATCCGACCGGTCAGCACGGCGGCCTCCAGGCCCTTGCCGCACACGTCCCCGAGCACGACGAGCGACTCGCCGTCCTCGGTGTCCGCCGGGTGGACGTCGTAGAAGTCCCCGCCGACCCGGTCGGTGTCCGAGGCCGGCCGGTACCGCGCCGCGAGCTCCACGCCCGGCAGCTGGTGCAGCACCGGCGGCAGCAGCTCGCAGGTCAGCGTGTCGGTCACGCTCGCCTGCTGGGCGAACATCCGCGCCGCCGAGAGCGCCACGCCCACGCGGGCCGCGAACAGCCGCGCGATCTCCTCCTCGGCCGCGGAGAACCGCGGGCTCGACGGCTTGCGCAGCAGGATGAGCGCTCCGGCGGCCACGGCGTGACCGGGCAGCGGGGTGATGACGACGGAGCCGATCGGGCCGAAGCCCTCCGGCGCGAGCCACCCGGGCACCCCGCTCGGGTCGAGCCAGCGGCTGGGCACGGGCGGGAAGCCGAGCAGCGCCTCCTCCAGGCCCAGGACCTCCTCCGGGGCGTGGTCGAGGGTGGAGTGCCGCAACCCCTCCGGCGTCCCGACGACGACGGGGCGGGGACCGCCGGGGCCCACCACCCAGGCCGCGTCCGCGAGGTGGCGCAGGGCGAGCCGGGCGGCGATGTCCATGCAGCGCTGCAGGTTCAGCGAGCCGAGCAGCTCGTCGGAGGCCTCGGTGAGGAACGCGGTGCGCTCCCGGGCCAGTCCCAGCTCGGAGCGGGCGTCCTCGGCGTCGGTGTCGTCGAGGAGCCACCAGCAGGTGGCGTCCGAGAGCCGGACGGGCCGGGCCTGGTAGCGCCGGTCGTCGAGCTCGCCGGACGCGGGGCCGGTCGCGCACAGCCAGGCGGGCGCGGTGTCGGCCAGGAGCGCGCCCGGGAGGACGCTCGGCAGCAGCTCGCGGGACAACGCGTTGGCGGCGGAGACGACCCCGGCGTCGTCGACCACGAACGACGCGACGGCCGCAGCGTGCCACGGCGTCTCGTCCCCGACGAGAAGCTGCTGGTCACGGTGGAGAGATGTCACGGGTTCGGGCTCGTGGGGTGAGCCCTCGCCACCTTCCTGCGTCATGCGGCACACGGCCGCTCTCGGCTCTCGGGGCGAGCACGTGGTCTGAACTCGTCCGACCACCGTACTCGGTCGGCGTCCCGGCCGACACCGGGAAGCAGCGCGCGGGCCGCGGTGTTGCAGCGGACGTGCTGCAGAAGCTCGGTTTCCTCACCATCGGCCTGTTCGACCGCGACGACCCCGCGGGCGGTCACGAGTCCACGCTGCGCATGATCGAACTGGGCGAGCAGCTCGGGTTCGACAGCGCGTTCCTGCGCCACCGGCACCTCCAGTACGGGGTCTCCTCGCCGGTGGCGGTGCTGGGGGCGGCCTCGCAGCGCACGTCGCGGATCGAGCTGGGCACCGCCGTCACGCCCCTGGGCTGGGAGAACCCGCTGCGGCTGGCCGAGGACTTCGCGACCGTCGACCTGCTCTCCGGCGGCAGGCTCAACCCCGGCGTGAGCGTGGGCCCGCCCATGCGGTGGGAGGACGTCCGCGAGGCGCTCTACCCGGACACCGCCGACCAGGAGGACTTCAGCACCGAGCGGCTCACCCGCTTCCTGCGCGCGGTGGCGGGCGAGCAGGTCAGCGGCTTCTCCGGAACGGCCGGGTTCGAGACGTTCTCCGAGCGCGTCGAGCCACACTCCCCCGGGCTGCGTGCCCGGCTCTGGTACGGCGCGGGGGGCCTGTCGTCCGCCCGCCGGGCCGGTGAGCTGGAGATGAACCTGTTGACCAGCAGCGTGGTCCGCGCCGAGCAGGCTCCGCCGAACGGCGTGTGGGACTTCGCCGCCATCCAGGCCGCCCAGATCGACGCGTACCGGGAGGTGCGGCCGGAGGGTCGCGTCTCCCAGGGCCTGGTCGTGATCCCCACCGACTCCGCCACCGCGGACCAGCGGGAGCGGTACCACGCCTACGTCGAGGCGCGCACGCCGCGGACGCGGGAGCCGCAGGGCCCCGGCATGCTCTTCGCCCCGGACCTGGTGGGGACGTCCGAGGAGATCGCCGAGCGTCTCGAGGCCCACGCCGGCTACCAGCGGGTGGAGGAGGTCGTCTTCGCGCTGCCCTTCACCTTCCGCCCGGACGACTACACCCAGATCCTGGGCGACATCGCGGGTGCCCTCGGCCCGCGCCTGGGCTGGACGCCTGCGCACGCCCGAGCCGCGGCCCAGGCCTGAGCTACGCGATACGCAGCACGACCTTGCCCTCCGCGTGCCCGTTCTCGACCTCGGCCAGGGCACGTTCGGCCTGCTCCAGGGGCAGCACCTCGGTGACGTGCGGGTCCAGCCTGCCCGCCGCCACCTCGTTGGCCAGGGCGTCGAGGACCCGGGTGCTCCGGTCCCGCACCACGTCCCGGCCGCCCAGCTCCGCCGCGAGCCCCTTGTCCGCGATCGAGCGCAGCCGGGAGCGGTCGGTGAGCAGCGTCGCCACGGCGCGCAGCGGGTCGCCGCCGACCAGGTCGAACACGGCGTCCACGCCGTCCGGCGCGACGGCCCGCACCCGGTCGAGCACGCCGTCGCCGTAGGCCACCGGGATCCCGCCGAAGCGTTCGACGAGCGCGTGCTTGCGCGGGCTCGCGACCCCCACCACCCGCAGCCCCGCCGCCCGGGCGAGCTGCAGGGTGGGCACCCCGACCCCGCCGCCCGCGCCGTTGACCAGCAGCGTCGACCCGGCGGGCAGCGCGAGGCCCTCCAGCGCGTCGAACGCCGTGCCCGCCGCCACCGGTAGCGCGGCCGCGTCCTCGGGGCGCACGGACGCGGGCCGGTGCGCGGCGAACCCCGCGGTCACGATCGCCTCCTCGGCCCAGCCCCCGACCATGCCCGGGCAGCCGCCGAACACCTCGTCGGCCGTCCCGAAGCCCGTGACGCCCGGCCCCACCGCGGTGACGGTCCCGGCCACCTCCCGACCCAGCACGGCGGGCGGGACGGTGCCGTAGGCGCCCTCGCGCAACCGCCAGTCCCCCGGGTTCACCCCGGCCGCGCGCACCCGGACCCGCAGCTCCCCGGGCCCCGGCTCCGGTACCGCCACGTCCAGGAAGGTCTGGGTCTCCGGGCCGCCGGTCCGGGTGAAGCCGTACGCACGCATGCCCCGATCATCCCGCACGACCGGGTGCCCCCCGCCCACCGGCCGAACCGGATCGGCCGGACGCGCGAACACCTCTCGTGTCCAGCAACCGCGCCGTCGCCGCCGCAACCGGGATCGTGTCGGTCCTCGCCGCGATCTCCTCAGGGCAGCTCGTCGCCGCTCTGATCGCGCCCGGATCGTCGCCTTTCCTGGCGGTCGGGGACACCGTGATCCGGTTTTCGCCGCAGTTCCTCACCGAATTCGCGAAAACGACCTTCGGCACGGCCGACAAGCCGGTCCTGCTCACCGGGATGGCCGTGGTGATCCTCCTCCTCGCCGCCGTGGCGGGGCTGCTGCGGCGCGGGGTGGTGCTGATCGTCGCGCTCGGCCTCGCCGGGATCGCGGCCGTGGTCGGGGCCCCCACGTTCGGACCGGTCGATCTCGTGGCGCCCGTGGTGGCGCTGCTCGTCGGGGTGGCGGTGTTCGTGGGGTTCCGCAGACCCGCCCGCCAGGACCACACCCGGCGCGCGGTGCTGCTGGGTGGGCTCGCGGCGGTGGCGGTGCTGTCCGTCGCGGCCGGGGCGGGCAGCCTGCTGGTCGGCGGCGGGTACGCCGAGTCCCGCGACCGGGTCACCCGGCGGCTGGCCGCGGCGCTGCGCACCGAGCGGGCGCCCGCGATCCCGGCGGACGCGGACTTCGCCGCGGCGGGCACGCCCACGTTCGTGACCCCCAACGCGGACTTCTACCGGATCGACGTCGCGCTGCGGGTCCCCGAGGTGCGTGCCGAGGACTGGAGCCTGCGCCTGCACGGCCTGGTCGAGCGCGAGCTCACCCTGACCTTCGACGACCTGCTCGCCCGCCCCCTCGTCGACCGCACCATCACGATGACCTGCGTGTCCAACCCGGTCGGCGGGGATCTCGTCTCCACGGCCACCTTCACCGGGGTCGACCTGCGCAGCCTCCTGCTCGACGCCGGGGTGCGCCCGGGCGCGGACCAGATCTTCGCGACGAGCGTCGACGGCTGGACCGCGGGGACCCCCACGGACGTCGTGCTCGAACCCGACCGGGGGGCGCTGCTCGCCGTCGGGATGAACGGCGAGGCGCTCCCGCCGGAACACGGGTTCCCGGTGCGGATGGTCGTCCCCGGGCTCTACGGCTACGTGTCCGCGACCAAGTGGCTGGTCGACCTCGAGCTGACCACGTTCGACGCCCGCCGGGCGTACTGGCTCGAACGCGGGTGGGCGCAGCGGGCCCCGATCAAGACCCAGTCCCGGATCGACGCCCCCCGCGGCTTCGCCACGGTGCCCGCGGGCCCGGTGCGCTGCGCGGGCATCGCCTGGTCCCAGCCCGTCGGGATCGGCCGCGTGGAGGTCCGGATGGACGGCGGTCCCTGGCGCGAGGCGACCCTCTCGACCGCGGTGAACGGGCGGACCTGGCGCATGTGGACCGCCGACTTCGACCTCCCACCGGGCAGCCACACCGTCCAGGTGCGGGCGACCGACGCCGCCGGGAACGTCCAGACCGAACAGCGTGCCGACCCCATTCCCGACGGGGCCTCCGGCTGGCCCGCGACCATTTTCACGGTCGCCTGAGAAATCGATCGAACCGATCCGCACAACGCACCGAACAACTGTCGAGGGTCCGGTCCACCGGGCCGGAGAATTCAAGGAGAAATCGCTATGCGCAAGACCTTCCGCATCGCCGCCGCGGGCGCGATCGCCGCTCTGACCGTCTCGCTGGCCGCCTGCGGCTCGTCCGAGTCGGCCGCACCGGCCACCCCGTCGCAGGCCCCGATGTCCCAGGCGCCGACGTCCGCACCGGCGGCGGCGGGCAACGGCGTCACCACCAACGCCGACGTCTTCGGTCCGGCCTGCGGCCAGCTCCCGCAGGGCGACGCGCCCGGGTCGCTCAACGCGATGGGCCCGCAGCCGGTCGCCACCGCCGCGAGCACGAACCCGCTGCTGAGCACGCTCGTCACCGCCGTCGGCAAGGTCCCCGGCCTGGCCGACACCCTCAACCAGCAGCAGGCCATCACCGTGTTCGCCCCGTACAACGGCGCGTTCGAGGCGGTCCAGAAGCAGGTCGGCGACCAGGCCTTCACCAGCCTGCTGGCGAACCAGCAGCAGCTGGGCGGGCTGCTGAGCTACCACGTCGTCCCGAAGCGCTACGACGCCACCGGGCTGGTCGACGCGGGCACGGTCACCGAGCTCGCAGGCGGCACCGTCACGATCGGCGGCACGCCGGAGGCCCCGACCGTCACCGACGGGATGGGTAACACCGCGAACATCCTCTGCGGCAACATCCCGACCTCGAACGCCACCGTGTTCGTGATCGACAAGGTCCTCATGCCGAAGAGCTGAACCGTTCGGCGCCCGGCGCCGAACGCAGGCTGGGAGCATCCGGCGGGTACGACGGCCCGCCGGATGTGTCCGGTCGTCGGCTCTCGAGGGGGACCGCCGACGACGCCCGGTCCCGGCCCACCCGGTCGGGGCCGGGCCTCCTCATTGCTCGGGGACGCCCACGGCCGCCCGGCCGCAGGTCGGCGAGGCGGGCCTGCGCCGGACGACATCACGCAGCGGCCGCGGGGCGATCCCGCGCGCGGCGTCCACCCGACGGGCCTTGCGGCGGGTGACCAGGATCCCGACGACGGCGACCGCCCACACCGGGTACTGCACCAGCCACGCCACCCGGAAGCCCTCCGGGGTGAAGCCGCCCAGTGCGGTCAGCACCCACCCCATCACCATCAGGACCACCACGGACGCGCTGTACCCGGCGATGTTGACCATGCCCTGGGCGACGGCGAGGGTGGAGCCCGGGTTCGTCGTCCGCGCGATGTCGAAGCCGACCACCGACGCCGGCCCGCCGATCGCGAGCACCACGATCAGGACGACGAGCAGCCACAGCGGGGCCGGGCCGGGCTGGACGAGGACGGCCGTCCAGGTGCCCGCCGTCAGCGCGATGACCGACAGCAGGATCCACGAGCGGCGCATCGGGTGCCGCGCGGTGAGCACCCCGACCAGCGGCCCGACCACCACCGCGGCGAGCACCAGCAGCGTCATCAGGGAGCCCGCGAGCAGCGGGTCCAGCCCCTGCGCCGACACGAGGTAGGGCAGGCCCCAGAGCAGCGCGAACGTCATCATCGAGAACTGCGTGCCGAGGTGGCCGAAGAACCCGAGCCGCGTCCCCGGCCGCCGCCAGACGTCCGCGACCTGGCGCAGCATCGTCCGCGCCGACACCGGCGGCGGGGCCCGCCAGCCGCGCGGGCCGTCCCGCACCACCGTCCCGGCGACGGCCGCGGAGAGCACGCTGGCCGCGGCGGCCGCGGCGAAGGCCGCGGTCCAGCCCGCGGCGTGCAGCAGCAGGAGCAGCGGCAGCGCGGAGAGCACCTGACCCAGCTGCCCGACGATCGTCGTGACCTGGGTGACGACGGGGACCCGGCGGGGCGGGAACCAGCGCGCCACGACCACCATCGCCGCGGAGAACACCACCGCGTCTCCCGCGCCGACCAGGGCCCGGGCGCCGAGCGCGAGCGGCAGCGCCCCGGTGAAGGCCAGCACGCCCTGGCCCACGCCCAGGATCAGCCCGCCGACCAGCAGCATCCGGCGGGGGCCGTACCGATCCACCAGCATCCCGGCGGGGATCTGTCCGGCCGCGTACACGGTGATCTGGAGGAAGACGAACAGCGAGAGCGTGCCGGGGTCGATCCCGAAGCGGTCCGCGGCGTCGAGCCCGGCCGCCCCGAGCGAGGTCCGCTGGGTGACCGCGAGCAGGTACACCGCGATCGCGGCGGCCCACACCGCCCAGACGGCGCGTCCACCCCTGTCGTCCCGTGTCCCGCTCCTGACCCCCGACCGGACGGTCCCCATGCTGCGCAGTGCTCCCTCTCTTCGGCTCGAACCAGTATGGCAACCGGTTGCCGCTCGGGTGCAGGCCCGTGGTGGAATGCCGCCATGAATCACACCGGGGACGCCCGTCCGCGGGCCGTGACGATCTACGACGTCGCCCGCGCGGCCGGCGTCGCGACGTCCACCGCGTCCCGGGCGCTGTCCAACCCCGGCCGCGTGTCCGAGCGCACCCGCGCGCACGTGGCGGAGGTCGCCGAGCGGCTCGGCTACGTGCCCAACCGCATGGCGCAGGCGCTCCCCTCGGGCCGGACGGGGCTGTTCGCCCTGCTCGTCCCGGACGTCACCAACCCCCACCACGTCGGGTTGATCCGCGGGGCCGAGGCGCAGGCCGCGGCGGCCGGGCACAGCATCGTGCTCGCCGACGGCCAGGAGGACGCCGCGATCGAGGCCGCCCACCTGCGTCGGCTCGGCTCGTTCGTCGACGGGTTCCTGCTGGTGTCCCCCCGCGGTTCCGCCGACGACCTCGCGCCGCTGCTGCGCCGCCACCCGGCCGCGGTGTTCAACCGGCCGCTGGCCGGGCTGCCGGGCGTGGTCGCGGACATCGACGCCGCGAGCGCCCAGACCGTCGAGCACCTCGCCGGGCTCGGGCACCGCGCCCTGGTCTACCTGCGCGGGCCCGAGACCTCCTGGGCGGACGGTGAACGCCGCCGCACCCTGGCCGCCCACGCCGAGCGCCACGGCGTCACCTTCCACGCGGCGGGCCCGCACGCCCCCGTCCTCGGGTCCGGGCCCGCGGCCGCGGAGGCGGGCCTGGCCACCGGGGCGACGGCCCTGGTGGCGTTCAACGACCTGATCGCGATCGGCGTCCTGCAACACCTCGAACGGGCCGGGGTGGCCGTGCCCGGCGACGTGAGCGTCGTCGGGGCGGACGACGTCTTCGGCGCCTCCTTCTGCCACCCGCCGCTCACCACCGTGACCAGCCCCGCCGAGCCCGCGGGCCGGGCGCTGGTCGATCTCGTCACCGGCACCGCGCCGGACGACCCGGTCCTCCCGTCCGTCCTGGTGGTGCGCGAGTCCACGGGCCCCGCCCGGAGTTCGAGATCGCCACGGGGGGTGCCGTTCGGAGCCGCGAATCGCTAGGCTCACCGGCGACGAAGGGTGTGACGATGACGTCATGTTCGCCGAGTGTGGAAAGCCCGCTCGCGGGGGTCAGGGTGCTCGAGGCCGGTGACACGATCGCCCTCGCGTACGCGGGGCGGCTGCTCGCCGACCTGGGCGCCGACGTGGTGCTCGTCGAGTCCGGGCCCGGCAGCCCCTTGCGTGCGCTCGGCCCGTTCGCGGGCGGGGTGCCGGACGCGGAGCGCAGCGCGGCGTTCGCCTACTTCCACGCGGGCAAGAGCTCGGTGTCGCGGTCCGCGGACCTCGGCGCCCTCGCCGCGCGGTCGGACGTCGTGCTGCGCGGCTCCCGGGACGGGGACCCGTTCCTGACCGACGCCGAGGTCGAGCGCCTGGTGGCGGACGACCCGGGGCTGGTCGTGGTCGACGTCTCCGCCCTGGGCCGGATCGGCACCGGCGCGGGCCCCCACGGATCGGACGACCTGCTCGCCCTCGCCGCCTCGGGGCTGCTGCGCGTCAACTCG
Organism: Pseudonocardia sp. WMMC193; assembly: GCF_021728735.1. NCBI lineage: Bacteria > Bacillati > Actinomycetota > Actinomycetes > Pseudonocardiales > Pseudonocardiaceae > Pseudonocardia > Pseudonocardia sp. WMMC193. The sequence goes on from NZ_JAKKDO010000003.1 coordinate 2,124,737, forward strand.
ACGTCGCTGACCGACGACGACCCGCAGCCGCTGCGCTACCGCGGCGAGCTGTCGAGCGTGCACGCGGCGTGCGGCGCGGTCGTCGCGGTGCTCGGCGCGCTGTTCGAGCGCCGGCGCAGCGGACACGGCCAGCGGGTCGACGTCTCCCAGCAGGCCGCCGTCGCCTCCGTGCTGGCCACCGCCGTGTCCCGCTGGGCCTACACGGGCACGGCGCCGGTCTGGCAGGGCAACCGCAGCGTCGGGCCGTGGGGCTTCTACGAGCTCGTCGACGGCAGGGTCCTCATGCAGATCACCCGCGACGAGGAGTTCCGCAGGCTGGTGCACCTGCTCGGGGACCCGGACTGGGGCGCCATCGAGCTCTTCGACACCACCGCGGGCCGCGACGAGAACCACGACGTCCTCGACGTGTTCGTCCGGGAGGCACTCGCCCCCTACACGATGCGGGAGTTCCTCGACCTCGCCTACGAGCACCGGATCGCCGCCTGCCCGATCCACGGCGCCCGGGACATCCTGGAGTGGGACCACCTGGCGGCCCGCTCGTCCCTGCCGACGGCGCGGTTCGCCACCGGGGACGGCGTGCCGGTGCCCGTGCGGCCGTGGCGCTTCGACGGCGCGGTCCCGCCCGAGCGGGGCCCCGTGCCGCGCCTGGGCTCGGGGGACGCCGAGGCGCTGTGGACCACCCCCGCCGAGCGGCCCTCCCCCGCCGCGGGCGCGGGCGCCCCCGTCCCCGGCCCGCTCGCCGGGATCCGCGTCGTCGATCTCACCGTGGTGTGGGCGGGCCCCTTCTCGGCGATGCAGCTGGCCCACCTGGGCGCGGACGTGCTCAAGATCGAGTCGTCGACCCGGCTCGAGACCACGCGGGGACTCGGTCCCTACGCGGACGAGATCGTCGGGGTGAACCGCTCCGGGTACTTCAACCAGAACAACCAGGGCAAGCGGTCCGTCGCACTCAACCTCAAGACCGAACGCGGCCGGGACCTGCTGCGCGACCTGATCGCCACGGCGGACGTGGTGATCGACAACATGAGCGCGGGCGCCCTGGGGCGCATGGGCTTCCCCTTCGAGCGGCTGACGGAGATCAACCCGCGGATCGTCGCGGTCTCGATGACCGGCTTCGGCGAGTCCGGCCCGTACTCCGGACACACGGCCTACGGCTCGCTGATCGACGCCCTCTGCGGGATCGCCACGTCCAACGGCCGCGTCCGTGGCGGCCCGACCGACCTGGTGATGTCCCTGCCGGACCCGATGGCGGGCATCACCACGGCCGTCGCCACGCTGGGCGCCCTCTACCGGGCCCGCGCGACGGGCGAGCCCGTCCGCGTCGAGACGGCGATGTTCGAGTCCTGCCTCGCGGCGTTCCCCTGGCCGGTGCTGTTCGCGGGCGCGACCGGCGGCGAGGTCCCGGTGATCCACAACCGGGACGAGGCACGCAGCCCGCACGGCACGTTCCGCTGCCGCGGCGGGGCGGACTGGGTGGCGGTCAGCGTGGCCGACGACGCCGCGTTCGCCGCGTTGGCGGACGTGATGGGCGATCCCGGCCTCGCCGACGACCCGCGGTTTCGCACGCTGGGATCACGCAGGCTGCACGAGGACGAGCTGGAGGCCCTGGTCTCGGCCTGGACCGCGGAGCGCAGCCCCGCCGAGGTGGTGGAGGCCTTGCAGGCCAAGGGGATCGGCGCCGAGGTCGTCGCCACGATCGGCGAGGTGCACCGCCATCCCGTGCTCGCCGCGCGCGGCTTCTTCCCGGAGCTGACGCACTCCGAGATCGGCCCCCGCAGGCTGCCCTCGGTCCCGTGGGTGGCCTCGCGCTCGCCCATGTCCCCGCGCGCCGCGGCCCCGGCGCTGGGCGAGCACACCAGGGAGGTCCTCACCGAGGTCCTCGGCCTCACCGCCGCCCAGCTCGACGAGCTGGAGCGCCTCGGCGTCACGGTGTAGCGGAGCCGGGGCCCGCGCGCCCGGATCCGGGCGCGCGGGCCGATGTGTCAGTCCGCCGTCCCCTGTGCCGCCCGCTGCCGCAGGGCGATGGGCACGCCGGCGAGGTCCTCGTCGTTGCAGAGCAGCTTGACCTCGTAGTAGATGCCGCCGGGCGAGTCGTCGTAGTCCAGGTGCACGCCGATCACGTCGACGGGCTCGCCCAGCCACTCCTGCACCTCGCGCAGCCAGCGGGCCGAGCGTTCCAGCGCGGTGGGCAGGTCGTCGTCCCGGAAGCCGACCGGGCGGAACGGCACACCCTGGATCTCGTCGTGTCCGTGCGACGGGCGCGGCAGTGCCCGCGCCAGCCCGGATTCGTCAGTGTCGAGTCGGACGGAGTCCTCAGTCACCCCAGCAGGATGGTCGGACGGGGGTGTCCCGGGCAAGTCGCCCCACGGGCGGAGGATCCCGCGACCGGTGTCACGGGTGACAGCGGACACGGGATCCTGCCCGGTCGCGGGGTCAGAACGGGACGCCGACCAGCTCCTTGGCCTTGGCGACCGCCTTGTCCATCGGGTACCACTTGCGTGTGACGATCTTCTGCGCGTAGAGCCCGCCGCCCGCCTGGATGTTCGTGACGAGCTTCCAGCCGCCGTACGTGTCCGCCGAGATGTCCCGGATCAGGTGGAACAGGCGGAGCCGGATCTCGCCGTCGATCTCCGGGTTGGCCTGCATGTACTTGCGCACCGCCGGGCCGATCTCGGGGTTGCGCAGGTCCGCCAGCGACGGCGCGGTGACGATCGAGCCGCCCGCGATGTCGTGCAGGCTCTGCACGAGCCGGTCGTAGTGCGAGGCCGCGTAGTACTTGCCCGCGTTGGTGTACAGCTCGTCGGGGAAGGCGGCGCCGTTGTCGCCCACGTGGCAGTGCGTGATCGCGGCCTCGAGCGAGGCGCGGATCAGCGTGGCCTGGATGAGCATGTCGTCGATCTTGTCCCGGACGTGCGCCACGGACTCGGTGCCGTTCGCCTGCGCGATCAGCTGGGCGAGCCCGACCAGCAGGTCCGCGCCGTCCGCCATCGAGGAGAGCCCGCCGAGGCGCTCCCACAGCCCCAGCGAGTGCGCGAACACGGTGGCGTACCGGGTCTGCCCGTCGAGGAAGACCCGCTCGGTCGGGACGAAGACGTCCTCGAGGATGACGAACGACTCCGGGTAGGCGACCGGGCCGGACACCGGGTAGTCCTCGAGCTCGGCGGCCCGCGGCGCGTAGCTGACGTCCACGATCTTCACCCCGGGCGCGTTGACCGGGATCATGCACGCGATCGCGTAGTCCTCCTCCCCCGGCTTCATGCCCTTGGTGGGGATGACCATCAGCTCGTGGCCCAGCGAGGCCGCGGTGATGTGCAGCTTCGCGCCCCGCACCACCACCCCGTCGGGTCGCCGCTCGACGACCCGGACGTACTGGTCGGGGTCCTGCTGGGCGCCCGGGCGGACCTTGCGGTGGCCCTTCGCGTCCGTGATGCACTGGGTGATCCGCAGGTCCTCCGCGCGTGCCCTGGCGACGAACGCGTTGATCCGCTCGACCTCCTCGGGGCAGGAGTCCATGATCCGGCCCGCCGCGGTCAGCAGCGTCATGATCGAGGTGTAGGTGACGTGGGCCAGCATGCCCATGTCGTGCACGAAGTCGATGTGCTCGCGCAGGCCCGCCGCGTCCGTCGGGACGTCGGAGAACGGGCTGTGGTCACCGGTCGGGTCGTACACCTTGTCGTAGCCCTCGGCGATCAGCTTCGCGCTGGCGCCCAGGATCGGGTGGTCCTCGATGCGGTCGACGAGCTCGCCCTCGAACCACACCCTGCGCCCGTCGTCGATCGACGCCAGGTACTCCGCACCGGTCTTCATCAGTTCGGTCTCCTCAGGTCGGGATGCGTCTCGACGCCGACGCTGCGGAGCAGGAGGTCGGTGAACCCGTCGATGATCTCGGTCATGCTCATGGGGCCGTCCGGCCGGTACCACGCCTGCACGGAGTTCAGGGTGGCCAGGACGGCGGCGGCGGTCAGTCGGGGATCGAGGTGGGCCGCGAAGACACCCTCGGCCTGACCCTGGCGGACCAGCTCCCGGACCGCGCGTTCGTAGGTGTCGCGGCGCTCGACGACCGCCGCGAACCGCTCGGGGGGCAGGGTCGAGAACTCGCGGAACAGCACCTGGACCTGCACGAGGTTCTTCTCCGTGCCCCGCAGGTGCCGCTCGATCACCGTCCGCAGCTTCTCGACCGCGGACGCCTGCGACGCCCGCAGCTCCTCCCCCAGCTGCCCGGTGCCCGCGTGCGCCTCCTCGATGATCGCGGCGAGCAGGTCCTCCTTGGTGCGGATGTAGTGGTAGACGCTGCCCTTGAGCAGGCCCGCCGCCGCCGCGACCTCGGCCACGCTCGTCGCCGCGTAGCCCTGGCTGCGGAACAGCTCCGCTGCCGCCTCCAGGATCCGGTCGTACCGGCTGGGTTCGAGCGGCCGCGCGCGCGGGGCGATCCGTTGCGGCCCAGGACCTCCGGTGTCCGTCACCTGTCCATTGGACCCCGCCGCGGGCTCCTGGTCAACCGTTCGGTCCGGAGAATTCGACCGATCGTTTGGTCAGCTGTGTCAGACCTGCCAGGCCTGGGAGTCCTCGACGCCGATCGTGCGCGCCCACACGCGGGTGAGCGAGTCCAACACCTCGGTCTCGTCGAACGGCTTGCCCAGCGAGAGCCACACGTAGCAGGCGTGGTCCGCCATGGCGCCCAGCACCTGGATCGTCATGTAGGGGTCCAGCGTCGGGTCGGCGATGCCCTCGGCCTGCTGCCGCTTGAGCACCCGCTCCAACCGGGCGAGCCACCCCTCCCGCATCTGCAGCCGCATCTCGCGCATCTCGGGCGTGAACGTGCTGACCTGCTCGGTCAGGGCGATCATGCGGGCGTTCTCCCGGTAGACCTCGATGTAGCCCTTGAGGCCCGCGCGGATGCGGTCGATCATCGGCGCCTCCGGCGACGTGACCGTGGCCGCGGCCACGTCCTCCAGCATCCGGTCGGTGGTGATCCGGGCGACCTCGCGGAAGATCGTGTCCTTCGAGTCGAAGTAGCTGTAGAACGTGCCCTGGGCGACGTTCGCCTCCGCCACGATGTCCGCGACGCGCGCGTCGAGGAAGCCCTTCCGCATGAACACCGTGTGCGCGGCCTCGATGAGCTGCTCCCGGCGGGCCTGCCCCTTGTCGGTCTGCGGACCGCTGTCCCGGCGCTGCTGCTGGGGATCGCTCGCGGCCGTGACCCGCCTGCCGCGGGAGCTGCCGCCACGCGATGCCATCGTCTGTCCCCTACTCACCGGCGACCCGGACCGAGCGGACCGGATGACGCAGTCTACCGGCCCTGACCTGCGGTCCGGGGGCGCGGGTGCTCACGTGTCGAGCCGTCTGAGCTCACGCTTGAGGATCTTCCCGCTGGCATTGCACGGCAGCTCCTCGCGCACCACGACCTCGGCGGGCACCTTGTACCGCGCCAGCCGCCCCCCACACAGCTCCACGAGCTCCGCCGCCAGCTCCTCCGCCGTCCCCGACCACGACGGGGCGGTGACGTAGGCGCGCACGGTCTCGCCCCAGTGCTCGTCCGGCACCCCGATCACGGCGCATTGGACCACGGACGGGTGCTCGGCGAGCACCGTCTCGATCTCCACGGGATAGACGTTCTCGCCACCCCTGATGATCATGTCCTTCTTGCGTCCGTGCAGGTAGAGGTACCCCTCCTTGTCCTGGTAGGCCATGTCGCCCGCCCGGAACCAGCCGCCCCGAAACGCCCGTTCGGTCTCCTCGGGCATGTCGAGGTAGCCGTCCATGACCATGTCGCTGCGGGTCGCGATCTCGCCGACCTCGCCGAGCGGGACGTCGTTCAGCTCGTCGTCGACGAGCCGCAGCGCGATGCCGTAGCCCGGCCTGCCGATCGAGCCGAGCAGCTCGGTGCGGCCCGCCAGCGCGAGCCGGTGCTCCTCCGGGGTGAGGAAGGCCTGCAGGCCCGCCTCGGTGCCCGCACCGAAGAGCTGCAGGAAGTCGCAGTCGAAGACCTCCATCGCCCGGCGCAGCAGGGTGGGCGACATCGGCGCGGCGCCGTAGTAGATCAACCGCAGGCGGTCGTAGGCGTGGTCGGCGACGCCGGGCTGCTGCAGCAGCGTGCTGATCATCGTGGGGACCAGGAACATGCCGGTGACCCGGTCCTCGGCCAGGAAACCCAGCACCGTGGCCGGGTCGAACTGCGGCAGGAGCAGCGAGGTGAAGCCCGCCGCCACCCCACTGAGCAGCCCCGCGATGCCCGTGACGTGGAAGGCGGGCGCGGCGACGTAGCGGATGTCGTCCGCCTGCGGCCTACTGGTGATCATCCCGCTCTCGATGATCGTCTTCATCATCCCCTGGGACTGCAGCACCCCCTTCGGGGTGCCGGTGGTCCCGGAGGTGAACGCCAGCCCGAGCAGGTCCCGGTCCTGGCACACGACCGGCGGCTCGACGTCTCGGCCGGTCTCGAGGAAGGCGTCGAACGCGGACTCCATCTCGATCACCAGCCGCAGCGGCGCGTGCTGCTCGGCGACCCCCTCGAGCAGGCCCGCGTAGCGCGCGTCGTGGAACAGCGCGACGGCCTGCCCGCGCTGGAGGAACACGTCGACCTCGGGGCGCATCAGGCGGTAGTTGAGCGGCATGTAGACCACGCCCAGCTTCAGGCACGCCAACACGATCTCGACGTACCGGTGCGAGTCCAGCGCCAGCACGGCCACCCGGTCCCCACGCCCGATCCCCTGGCCCCGCAGCGCCGAGACGAGCTTGTTGACCCGGGAGTTGGTGCGGGCGAACGAGTGTTCCGACCCGTCGGGGAACAGGAAACAGGCCTTGTCCGGGTGGCGGGCCGCGGACAGCGGCAGCGCCTCTCCCAGCGAGAACGCGAGCGGTGCCGTCATGGGATCTCCTCGCTGAGCATCCGGTGGGGGTCGAGGGCGGGGCGGACTCAGGTCCCGGACCAGACCGGGGGGCGCTTCTCCGCGAAGGCGGTCGCGCCCTCGCGCGCGTCCGCCGAGGTGGCGATGGGCGCGACCAGCTCCTCCTGGCGGGACCACTTCTCCGCAGCGGGTCGGCCGAGGGTCTCGACGACGATGCGCTTGCTGGTGCGCACGGCGAGCGGGCCGTTCGCCGTGATCTCGCCCGCCAACGCGAGCGCGGCGTCGAGCGCGCCCCCGGTCGGCACCAGGCGGTTGACCAGGCCGAGCTCGGCCATCCGCGGGGCGGGGACGTGCGCGCCGGTCAGCGCCAGCTCCATCGCGAGGTGGTAGGGGATGCGCTCGGGCAGCCGCAGCAGCCCGCCGCCCGCCGCGACCAGGCCGCGCCGCACCTCGGTGATGCCGAAGACCGCCGTCTCGGCCGCCACGACCAGGTCGCACGCCAGCACGATCTCGCACCCGCCGGCCAGGGCATAGCCCTCCACCGCCGCGATCAGCGGCTTCTCCGGCGGCAGCTCCACGAGACCCGCGAAGCCGCGGCGCCCCGCGTAGGGCCGCTCCCCCCGCACGAAGGCCTTGAGGTCCGCGCCGGCGCAGAACGTGCCGCCCGCGCCGGTGAGGATCCCGACCCGCAGGTCCGGATCGGCGTCGAGGCGGTCCATCGCCGCCGAGACGCCCTCGGCCAGCGCGGCGTTCACCGCATTGCGGGCCTCGGGCCGGTCGAGGGTGACCAGCAGGACCCCGTCGACCGGGGTGGAGACACCGACGGGCCCCTCGGTCACGACCGCCCCCGCTCGGTGAAGGGCAGGTGGCGTTCGGGGTCCGGGTCCTTGGGCAGTCCCAGCACCCGCTCGGCGATGATGTTGCGCTGGATCTCCGAGGTGCCGCCCGCGATCGAGTAGGTCTTCATCGCCAGGAAGCGTTGCGCCGCAGGGCTCTCGGACTCCCAGGCCACGGCGCCGTCGGGCTCGAGGTCGGTGCCCAGCACCCCCAGCTTCTCGGCCAGGACCGAGTGGGCGAGCTTGCGGATGGAGCCCTCCGCGGTGGGCGCGGCGGCCCCGGAGGAGACGAAGCTGCGCACCGTCGTCATCTGGAGGACCTTCTCCTCCACGTAGGCCTCGAGCAGCCGCTCGCGCAGCACGGGGTCCGACCAGGACCCGTTCGCGACGGCATGGGCGACGAGCTCGTCTGTCGCGCCGGGGCCCACGGCCGGGCGCCCGGACAGCCCGTTGCGCTCCTGCATGAGCGTGGAGATCGCGACCGACCACCCCTGGTTGACCGGGCCGATCCGCGCGGAGTCGGGGACGACGACGTCGGTCAGGAAGGTCTCGTTGAACTCGGCGTCCCCGGTCATCTGCCGGAGCGGTCGCGGCTCGACGCCGGGCGTGCGCATGTCCAGCAGGAAGTAGGTGATGCCGCGGTGCTTCGGGGCCGCCGGGTCGGTGCGGGCCACCAGGAGCCCGAAGTCGGCGAGGTGGGCGTAGGAGTTCCACACCTTCTGCCCGTTGACCAGCCAGGTCCCGTCGTCCTGCCGGACGGCGCGGGTGGACAGCCCGGCCAGGTCCGATCCCGCGCCGGGCTCGCTGAACAGCTGGCACCAGAACTCGCGGCCGCGGCGCAGCGCGGGCAGCCGCTCGGCCTTCTGCTCGTCGGTGCCCCACTCCAGGATCGTGTGCCCGGCCAGCACGAGGCCGACGAAGTCCCGGCCGTGCCGCTCGGCCCGGAACCGCGCGAGCGTCTCGGTGACGACGGCGCCGCGGTCCGCGGGCAGGCCCAGCCCGCCGTGCTCGACCGGCCACGTCGGGGTGGCCAGCCCGGCGTCCCCGAGCAGGTCGAACCAGGCCGGACCGCGCTCGGGGTCCTCCCGGATCGCCTCCACCGCCGCCAGGTCGCCGCGGGCCACGGCGGCGCGCCAGTCCGCGGGCAGGTGCTCGTGCAGCCAGCCCTCGACCGTCGTGGTGATCTCGTCGTCGGACGCGTCCGGTGCGACCCGCACCCGGGCGGGCTCGGTGACGGTCATGCGGGGACCCCCTCGGTCGTGGTGCGGGGCGCCAGGCGCGCGGCCAGCTCGGAGCGGGCCTGGGCGGGGGTGCCCAGCAGCCCCCGGTCCGCCCGGGCGCGGCGCAGGTAGAGGTGGGCGTCGTGCTCCCAGGTGAAGCCGATGCCGCCGTGCAGCTGGATCGTGTCGAGCCCGGTCTGGAGGAACGCGTCGCCGCAGTAGGAGCGCGCGACGGCGGCGCCGTGGGCCAGCGCGTCCGATCCCACCCGCTGCCAGGCCGCCCAGTAGGCGGCGGAGCGCGCCAGCTCGCTGCGGACGGTCATGTCCGCCAAGCGGTGCTTGACGCCCTGGAACGAGCCGATCAGCCTGCCGAACTGCCGCCGTGTGCGGGCGTACTCGGCCGTGAGCTCGGTCGCGGCGGCCATGCCGCCCACCTGTTCCGCCGCGACCAGCGCCGACGACACCGAGCGCGCCGCCTGCAGGACCGCCCAGCCGCGACCGGGGTCGCCCAGCAGCGTCCCCGGGGTGGCGTCGAAGGTCACCCGCGCCGCGCGCCGGGTCAGGTCCATCGTCGACAACGGGGTGCGCACGGCACCGGCCTCGACCAGGTACGGGGCCACCCCGTCCGGTCCGCAGGCCGCCACGACCAGCAGGTCCGCGTCGGCGCCGTCGAGCACCACCGGGACGGTCCCGGTCAGGGCGCCCGCGGCGTCCGCGGTCACCGTGATCTCGTCCTCCGCCCAGGCCTCCACCGCCAACGCCGCGGTCAGCGTGCCGTCGGCGACCCGCGGCAGGAACGCCGCGCAGGCCCGCTCGTCCCCGGACGCCAGCACCACGGGCGCGGCGAGGGCCACCGTGGAGAGGAACGGGCCGCCGAACAGCACCCGGCCCATCTCCTCGACGACGATCGCGAGGTCCACCAGGGTGCCGCCGGAGCCGCCGTAGCGCTCCGGCAGGGCCAGCCCCTGCAGCCCGACGTCCGCGGCCAGCGCCGTCCACAGCGCGGGATCGTGCCGCTCCCCCGCCTCGGCGAGCTCGCGGGCTCGCGCGACGGGGGCCCGCGCGGCCAGCAGGTCCCGGACCGTGGCCCGCAGCGCACGATGCTCGTCGGTCCACCCGAACTCGGGTCCACGCTGCTCTGCGTCCACGCCGGCAACCATGCAACCCATGTGACGTCGGTGTCAATCTCACTTTTGAGAGTGGTACATGAGCTGCGGAAGTCGTCGAATTCCGGTGTTGACATGACGGGCGTCACGGTCGATGCTTCCCACCTGACGACGACGTCACAATCACGCGCCGCACCGGGCCGCGTCGTCTCCCCACGCCGACGATCTGGAGTGCCATCGCATGCTCACCGGCCAGGAGTACAAGGCGTCCCTCAAGGACGGTCGGAAGGTCTACTTCCAGGGCAGGCTCGTCGAGGACCTGGAGAAGGAGCCCGGCCTCGCGGTACCACTGCAGGCGGTGGCGGACGGCTACGACAAGTACTACTCGTCCGCGCCGGACGCGGTGAACCCGGTGATCACCGCCCCGCTCAGCCCGGCCGAGCTCCGCGACCGCATCCCCGAGCTGATGGAGCTCGACCTGGTCCTCAACGTGACCTACCAGTCGCTGATGACCGTCCTGGTCGCCGCGGGCCGCCTGGTGGGCTCCGCACCCCGGTACATCCCCCGGATCGAGGCCTACGTCGAGAAGGCCCGCCGCGAGGACATCCGGATCACCGAGTGCATCACCGACGCCAAGGGCAACCGCAGCCTGCACCCGGGCAAGCAGGAGGACCCCGACGCGTACGTGCGGGTGGTCTCCCGGCAGTCCGACGGCGTGGTCGTGCGCGGGGCGAAACTGCACATCAGCGGCGCCGCGCTGGGCCACGACCTGATGGTCATGCCGACCAAGACGATGCGCCCCGGCGAGGAGGACTACGCGATCGCCTGCGCGATCCCGGTCAACTCCCCCGGTGTGCACATCACCAACACCACCTACCACCCCACCGACCGCGACCCGCGGGACTTCCCGGTGTCCGCGTACGAGTCGATGCCGGACTCGATGTGCATCTTCGACGACGTGTTCGTGCCGAACGAGCGCGTGTTCCTCGACGGCGAGACCGAGCACGCCGCGGTCTTCGCCCACTCCCTGGGCCTGTGGGAGCGGCTCGGCGGCATCTCGTTCATGGTCCAGCAGGCGGACGAGCTCGTCGGGCTCGCGCTGCTGATCGCCGAGGCCAACGGCACGGCGAAGGTCTCCCACGTGCGGGAGAAGATCGACGAGATGATGATCCACGCGACGCTGCTGCGCGCCGGGCTCGAGGCCGCGATCACGAACGCGCACGCCACGCCCGAGGGCTACTTCTACCCCGACGACATGTTCACCAACGTCACCAAGTACCAGGGCGCGGCGCAGTTCGGCACGATGGTGCGCCACCTGCACGACATCGCGGGCGGGGCCGTGGTCACCGCACCGTCGATGACGGACTTCGACAATCCGACGCTGCAGCCCTACCTCGAGAAGTACATGTCGACCGGGGGCGGGATCTCCGGTGAGTACCGCACGAAGCTGTTCCACGCGATCCGCGACACCACCGCGGACGCCTACGGCGGGTGGCACCTGGTCACCAACATCCAGTCCGGTGGTGGGCTCTACGCCCAGCGCCTCGTCACGCGCAAGAACTACGACGTCGACCGGGCCCGGGCCCTCGGGCTCAAGGCCGCGGGTCTGTCCAGCTAGGCCCGCCAGGCCCCCCGGGTCCCGCGCGGATCACCACGGCGTGATCCGCCCAAGGGCCCCGTCCACCCCACCGAATGGAATCTCGATGAAGAGAACCCTCGCCGCCGTCGCGTCGTTCGCGGCCGCGGCCCTGGTACTGGCAGGCTGCGGCTCCGGCGACGACTCGTCCGCCGCCGCGGGCGGCCTGACCGGCGAGCCCGTCCTGGTCGGGGTGCTCGCCCCCATGGACGGCGCCACCGCCTACCCGCAGACCGGGTACGGCGCGCAGGCCGCCGAGCAGTACATCAACGAGAAGCTGGGCGGCATCGGCGGCAGGCCGATCAAGATCGACCTGTGCGCGGGCGACGGCAGCCCCGAGACCGCCGTCAACTGCGCCAACCAGTTCGTCACCGAGAACGTCGTCGCGGTCTTCGACGCCTACGACGGATCGGTCGGCGGCGCCGTCCCGGTGCTCACCGCGGCCAAGATCCCGATCATCGGCGAGCTCGGCGCGACCGCCGTCGTCGACTCGCTGCCGTGGGGCCAATCGTTCTACTTCTCCGGCCCGCTGGAGACCAGCGCGCTGGGCATGGTCACCATCCTGAACCAGATCGGCAAGACCAACGCCTCGCTCGCGGTCACCGACGGCCCGCCCAGCCACGGCTACGTCGACAAGCTGGTCATGCCCGCGGCCAAGAACCTCGGCATGAACGTCACCCCGCTCTACGTGCCCGGCAACAACATGAACTTCAACGTCATGGCCGCCACCGAGCTGTCGACCAACCCGGACGTCGCGGGCATCATCGCGCTGACCGAGGACGGCTGCACCGGCCTGTTCAAGGCGCTGCGGGCGCAGGGCTACGGCGGCACCCTCTTCGCGGGTTCCTGCTCGCAGTTCATCGCCCAGCTGGGCCCCGACGCGGCGGGGGCGATCGTCCAGCCGCGCGTGTGGGTCCCGGCCGCCAAGGACAACGCCCCGCCCGAGGTCAAGCAGCAGCTCGAGGACTTCGCCGCCTCGATGGAGGCGATCGACCGCGGTGACCAGCAGTCCGCCCGCTCGCTCTACTCCTTCGCGGGCATGGTCAACCTGGCCACCGTGCTCAAGGGCATCCAGGGCGAGATCAACCCGGAGACCGTGACCGCGGCCATGAAGGCCGTCAAGGACATGCCGACCTTCGCCGGCCCGACCGTCACGTGCGACGGGCAGCAGTGGGCCAACCGGCCCGCGTCCTGCAGCCACGAGGCGATCTTCTTCGAGGTGCAGGCGGACGGCTCCATGAAGCCGGTCGACCCGAACGGCTTCATCGCCCTCGACCCGTCGAAGATGAGCGCGGCCTAGGGCGCGCGGCGGGCGGGTCCCCCGTCGCCCGGAGGACTCCGGGACAGGGGATCCGCCCGCTCCTTCGAGGAAGGAGTTCCTGTGGGCACGATCCTGCAGTTCGTGGTCCTCGGTCTGGGGCTGGGAGCGATCTACATCGGCCTCGGCACCGGCCTGCTGCTGGTGCACCGCGCCACCGGCATCATCAACTTCGCCCAGGGCGCCATGGCCATGTGGGGCGCCTTCGTCTTCGCCCAGCTCCGGCTGGACGGCACGCTGGTCCTCCCGATCGGCTCGATCGAGTTCGCCCGCCGCCCGCCCGTCGCCGTCGCCGCCCTCATCGGGCTCGTCATGGCGTTCCTGCTCGGCCTGCTCGTGCACTACGTGGTCTTCCGCCCGGTGCGCCACGCCCCGGTCCTCGCCCAGGTGGTCGTGTCCGTCGCGGTGATGATCACCCTCCAGGCCCTGGTCGTGCTCCGGTTCGGGCCCAACAACATCGACGTCGCCTCGCTCATCCCCGAGGGCTCCTTCACCGTGCTCGGGGCCGAGATCCCGACCCGCGAGATCGTCATGGCACTGATCATGGTGCTGCTCGCCGGCGCAGTCTGGGCGTACCTGCGCTTCACCCGCGCGGGCGTGGCCACCCGCGCGGCGTCGGAGAACGAGCGCGCCGCGGTCCTGATGGGCTTCTCCCCCGACCGGCTCGCCGCCGTCGCCCAGGTCGTCGCGATCATGCTCGGCACCGTCGCCGTGATGCTCGGCAGCTCGCTGACCGGCCTCAACGCGGACAACTACACGCTGCTCGTCGTCCCCGCGCTCGCCGTGCTGCTGGTGGCGCGCATGGAGTCGATCGCCGTCGTGGTGGTCGCGGCGCTGCTGATGGGCGCGTTCCAGTCGCTGATCAACCTGCTGATCACCAAGCCCTTCTGGCCGCAGTGGGCGCAGTCCGGCCTCGACCAGGTCATCCCGTTCGCCGTCGTCATGGTCATCCTGTTCGTGCAGGGCAGGCGGCTGCCCTCGCGCGGCTCGCTGCAGACCGTCCGGCTCCCGGACGTGTCCATCCCGAGGTTCAAGCCGATCCCCGCCGTGATCATGCTGGTGGTGGGTGTGGCCGCGCTGTCGTTCACCCAGGGCACCTGGCGCTTCGGCATCACCACGTCGATCATCGTGATGCTCCTGGCGCTGTCCTACGTGGTGCTCACCGGGTACCTCGGCCAGATCTCGCTCGCCCAGGGCGCGTTCGCGGGCGCCGCGGGCTTCTGCCTGTCGAAGGCCACCACGAACTGGGGCATCCCGTTCCCGCTCTCGCTGATCCTGTGCGCGCTGGTGGCCACCGGGCTCGGCATGCTGGTGGCGCTGCCGGCCTTCCGGATCCGCGGTGCCCAGCTCGCCATCGTCACGATCGCCGCGGCGCTGGCCATCGAGCGGTTCGTGTTCAACAACTACACGCTGAGCCCGCCCGAGGGGAACCCGATCGCGGACGCCACGCTGTTCGGGCTGAACCTGGGCGTGCGGGAGGGCCGCGACCTCTCCCGGATCGCCTTCTCGTTGACCGTGCTGGTCATCGCGGCGGTCCTGGTGTGGGCCTTCCTGCGGATCGCCTCGGGCGACACCGGCCGGGCCTTCCTCGCGGTCCGCGCCAACGAGCGCGCCGCCGCCTCGTCCGGCATCGACGTGCGCAAGACCAAGCTGATCGGCTTCGCCGTCTCGGCCTTCATCGCGGGCATCGCGGGGTGCCTGATCGGGTTCAGCCGCGGCCAGCTCTCGGCGGAGTCGTTCAGCGTGTTCGCCGGGCTCCAGGTGCTGGCGGTGGCGTACCTCGGCGGCATCACGAGCGTCGGCGGCGCCGTCGTCGCCGGCATCCTCGGCCCGCTGGGCATCGTCTACACGCTGCTGCGCGGGGTGTTCGACCTCGGGGACTACTACCTGCTCATCTCCGGCCTGGGTCTGATCATCACCGCCCTGCTCAACCCGGTCGGCATCGCGGGCGCCACCCGCGAGCAGGTGGCCTGGGTCCGGCGGAAGCTGACCCGCTCCGCGCCGCCGCCCACCGATCCCGTCGTCCCGGCCGCGAAGGAGCCGTCCCGTGTCTGAGCAGGGTCTGCACACGCGCGACCTGACCGTCCGCTACGGCGGGCTGGTCGCGAACGACTCGGTGACCATCGACGTGGCCCCCGGCGAGGTCGTCGGGCTGATCGGGCCCAACGGCGCGGGCAAGACGACCTTCGTCGACGCCGTCACCGGGTTCACCGCCTGCGAGGGCGAGATCCACCTCGACGGCGCCCGCATCGACGCGCTCGCGCCGCACCAGCGGCGGCGTGCGGGCCTGTCCCGCACCTGGCAGTCCGGCGAGCTGTTCGGCAACCTCGCGGTCGCCGAGAACCTGCTGGTCGCGGCGCGGATCGGCGGCTGGCGCACGCTGGTGCGAGACGTCTTCGTCCCGCGCCGCGCGACCGCCGACGACGTCGTGACCCGGGCGCTGGAGGTCGTGGGCCTGCGCGACGTGGCGGACACCCTCGCGCGGGACCTCTCGCTCGGCCAGCAGAAGCTGGTCGGCGTGGCCCGCGCCCTGGCGGGCGGTGCGGAGGTCCTGCTGCTCGACGAGCCGGCCGCCGGCCTGGACTCGCTGGAGAGCCGGGCCTTCGCGCGCCGCATCCGGTCGATCGCGGACTCCGGCCCCGGCGTGCTGCTGATCGACCACGACATGTCCCTCGTCCTGGGCGTCTGCGACCGGGTGACGGTGCTGGAGTTCGGCAGGCAGATCTTCACCGGCACCCCGGCCGAGGCCCGCACCGACCCGACCGTCGTCGCCGCGTACCTCGGCGCTCCCGTAGAAAGCGCAGGGGCCACCCATGCCTGAGAACCTCCTGGAGACGCGCGATCTCGCGGCCGGGTACAACGGCGTCCCCGCCATCCGCGGGCTGACGGTCTCGGTCGCCCCGGGTGAGGTCGTCGCCCTGCTCGGGCCCAACGGCGCGGGCAAGACCACGTCCCTGCTGGCGATGGTCGGGCTCGTCCCGCTGCTGGCGGGCGAGGTCGACGTGCTCGGCGCTCCGCTGGGCAGGCGCAGGCCACACCAGGTCGCGCGCGCCGGCGTGCTCCTGGTCCCGGACGACCGCGGCATCTTCTACGGCCTCACCGTGCGCGAGCACCTGCGACTGGCCGCCCGCAGGCCGGACGCCCGGCGGGAGGCGGCGGTGCTGGACCGCTTCCCGGTGCTGCGGAACCTGGAGGGGCGCAAGGCGGGCCTGATGTCGGGCGGCGAGCAGCAGATGCTCGCGATCGCGAAGGCCCTGCTGGCCAAGCCCAAGGTGTTGATCATCGACGAGATGAGCCTCGGGCTGGCACCGAAGATCGTCCAGGAGATGCTGCCCGCCATCCGCGACCTCGCGAAGGAGGACGGCATCGGGCTCATCCTGGTCGAGCAGCACATCGAGCTGGCGCTGTCCATCGCGGACCGCGGCGTGATCCTCAACCACGGCCGGGTCGTGCTCACCGGCGCCGCGGCGGACCTGCTCCGCGACCGGTACCTGGTGGAGGCGGCGTACTTCGGCGCGGACGAGTTCGGGCACGACGAGACCGACCCCGACCGGGTGCCGGCGCTCGGATGACCACCTTCCGGACCGTTGCCGACCTGCTCGCCTGCCCGCCCGGGACGTCCCTGGGGCACACCGCCTGGCGGGTCGTCGAGCAGCCCCGCATCGACACCTTCGCCGACGCCACGGACGATCACCAGTGGATCCACGTCGACACGGCCCGCGCGGCCGAGGGCCCCTACGGCGCGACCATCGCCCACGGGATGCTGACGCTGTCCCTGGTCCCGGTGCTGATCGGCGAGCTCGCCGCGGTGCCGGGGGCGTCGCGGGGGGTGAACTACGGCTTCGACAAGGTCCGCTTCACCCATCCCGTCCCGGTCGACAGCCGGATCCGCGCCGAGGTCACCCTCCTCGACGTCGCGCCCGTCCCCGGCGGCGCCAAGGCCACCTTCCGCGCCGTCGTGGAGATCGAGGGCGCGGACAAGCCCGCGTGCGTCGCCGACCAGATCATCGTCTGGATGGAGTGACGCACCTACGGCACCTGTGCGCAGCCGCGGGTTCACCTCGCGTGGCTAGTGTCGCGGGGTGCGGCGCCTGGGGCTCTCGGATGCGGTGGTCGTCGGGTTGGCGTCGATGCTCGGGGCCGGGGTGTTCGCGGCCTTCGGGCCCGCGGCGGCGGCGGCCGGGGCGTGGCTGCCGGTCGCGCTCCTGGTGGCCGGGGCGATCGCCTACTGCAACGCGCTCTCGTCCGCGCGGCTCGCGGCGCGGTACCCGGAGTCCGGCGGCACCTACGTCTACGGGCGGGAGCGGCTCGGGGCGGGCTGGGGGTTCCTGGCCGGGTGGTGCTTCGTCGTCGGGAAGACGGCGAGCTGCGCGGCGGTGGCGCTGACCTTCGGCGCCTACGTGTGGCCCGCCGTCCCGGCCGTCCCGGCGGTCGTCGCCGTGGTGGCGCTGACCGGCGTCAACCTGCTCGGGATCACCCGCACCGCCGCGGCGGCGCGCGTCCTCGTGGCGGTCACGCTCGCGGCGTTGGCGGTGGTCGTGGTCGCCGGGCTCGTCGGGGGCGAGCCGAGCGCCGACCGGCTCACCGAGGGGCCCTCGGTCGGCGCGTTCGGCGTGCTGCAGGCCGCGGGCCTGCTGTTCTTCGCCTTCGCCGGGTACGCACGGATCGCCACGCTGGGCGGGGACGTCCGCGATCCCGCGCGCACCCTCCCGCTCGCCATCCGGATCGCGCTGGGTTCCGTGCTCGCGATCTACGCCGTCGTGGGCGGGACGGCGCTGCTCACCCTCGGCCCCGCCGGGCTGGCCCGGTCGGTCGCCCCGCTCGCGGACGTGGCGGGTGGGCTGCCCGGTGCCTCGGTCGTCGTGCGGGTCGGGGCCGCCGTGGCGTGTGTGGGGGTGCTGCTGACCCTGCTGGCAGGCGTGGGCCGCACGGCGAACGCCATGGCGGACGACCGCGAGCTCCCGCGCCCCTACCGCGGCCGCTCGGCGCTGGTCGTGACCGGCGTGGTGGTCGCGGTCCTGGTGTCGGCCGTGGACCTGCGCGGGGTCATCGCGGCCTCGGGTGTCGGGGTGCTGCTGTACTACGCGGTCGCCAACGCCTCGGCCTGCACCCTCGACCGCCGCTCCCGCCCCGTCGCCGTCGCGGGTCTGGTCGGCTGCCTCCTCCTCGCCGCCACCCTCCCGACCGGCGCCATGCTCGCCGGCCTGGGGGTGGTCGCCCTGGGCGTCGCGGGCCGGGCCGTCCGGCGGCGCCTCGACGCGCCTAGGCCAGCTCGGCGACGGCGCGGACCGGGGAGCCGTCCCCCTGCAGGGCCAGGGGATGGAAGGTGAGGATCGCGTCGCGGCCCCGCAGCCGCTCCACACCGCGCAGGTTCTCCACGATCACCCCGCCCGCGCCGAGGACGATCTCGTGCACGGCGAGCGAGTCCCTCGGGTCCGGGCTCAGCGTGTCGACGGCCAGCGCGCGCACACCCGCCGCGAGCATCGCCCGGGCCACCGCGGGGTCGACCACCGGGTGGTCGAGGTAGCGGGGCGTGCCGAAGTACCGTGACCAACCGGTGTGGACCACCAGGACGTCCCCCGGGCGGAGGGCGGGCGGCTCCGGACCGTCCATCACCACCGCCCGGCCCCGGAACAGCTCCAGGTCCAGGTCGGCGACGCCGGCGCCGCCCGGGATCACGTGCGCGGGCGCGTCGACGTGCGTACCGGTGTGCGTGCCGAGGTGCAGCTCGGTGACCGTGACCCCGTCCGCGGTGACGGGTGTGCAGCGGAACTGCGGGTCACCCGGGTAGACCTGCATCCCCGGGACCAACGGCTGGGTCAGGTCGAGCAGCATTCAGCGATCATCCACCACCCGGCGGGCCTTGAACGTGGTCTCCGGCATCGTGCCCGGCGCGAGCAGCACCGCGGGGACCCGGATGCCGAGGACCCGCTTCAACGCGTCCTCGGTCGCCCCCTGCAGCGCAACGGGCCCCTCGGCCTCGACGGTCAGCTCGTCCAGCGCGCCCTTGCGGGTGACCCGCATCCGGAACTCCGGGCCGAGCCCCGGCACGGAGCGCAGCGCGGTCTCGACCGCGCTGGGGTAGATGTTCGCGCCGCGGATGACGAGCATGTCGTCCAGCCGACCGAGCACGCCCTCCGGCAGCCGCGGGTAGGTGCGCCCGCACGGACACGGGTCCGTGGCGAGGTAGGACTCGTCCCCCGGCGCGAAGCGGATCATCGGCTGGGAGTCTCGCCACAGGTGGGTGTAGACGAGGGCGCCGCGCTCCCCCACCGGGATCGGCACGTTCGGGTCCGCCGCGGACACCACCTCGGTGAACACCTCGTCGATGTAGAGGTGGGTGCCGGTCTGGGCCTCGCACCCCACGCTCGTCTGGAAGGGATACATCTCGGAGGTGGAGCCCGCGTCGGACACCGTGGCGCCCCAGCCCTCCCGGATGATGGCGGCGGTCCCGGGCAGGGAGCCCCCGGGCTCACCGCCGACGAGCAGGTGCTCCACGCTCGAGGCCCGCAGGTCGATGCCGAGCTGCTCGGCGACCGACAGCAGGTGGATGCAGTAGCTCGGCGTGGCGCTGAAGACCGTGGAGCCCAGCCTGCCGATCAGCTCGAGGTGCTTCTGCGACTCGGTGACGCCCAGCGGGAACAGGGTCGCGCCGATCCGCTCGGCGCCCTGCACCACGCCCCAGCCGCCGAAGAAGAGGCCGAACGGGAACCCGACCTGCACGATGTCGTCCGGCCGCACGCCCGCGCACCACTGCGCCATGGCGTGGACCTCGCCCGCCCGTTCCCAGTCGTTCTTCGAGACCGCGTACATCGTGGGCACGCCGGAGGTGCCGGAGGAGCCGTGGATCCGCGCGATCCCGCCCGGCGGCAGCTCACGGGCGTAGCTGCCGAAGGGCGGGTGCGCGGCCTGGTCCGCGACCAGCTGTCGCTTCGTGATCACCGGGACCCTCGTGGTGAAGTCCTCGAGCGTCTGCACCTGGTCGGGGTGGAAACCGTGGGCGTCGTAGTGGTTCCGGTAGAACGGCAGCTCGGCGTAGACGTAGCGCAGCTGGTACTGGATGCGGTCGAGGACGAGTGCCTCGCGCTTGGCGGGCTCGAGGGTCTCCCGCTCCTCGTCCCAGTACCGGGGGAAGGTCATCGATCCTCCTCTGGGCGGCGCGACCCCGGGCCGTCAGTCGATGCCGAGGGCGCGGTCGGCCAGCTTCTGCCGCCGGTCCAGACGCTCTCGCCGGGTGAAGTGCGGCATGACGTACCGGGCGAACATCTCGTTCGACCGGTTCCACTTGTCGGTGGTCACCCAGTCCCGCACGTTGATCAGCAGGGTGCCGAAGCCGCCGGTCTCCTCCTCGAGCTCCTTGAGCGTGCGGGTGCACTCCTCGGGGCTGCCGATGATCCAGGGGATGTTCTCGACCATCCAGTCCAGCGTGAGGTCGGCGTCCGTCATCCCGTCGCCGATCTTCATCAGCGCGCCGAGGCCCAGCCCGAACAGGTAGTCGTAGGAGAGCTTGACGCCCTCGCGGATGTCCTGCAGCGCCTGGTCGCGGCTGTCGGCGACGTAGACCTCGCGGACGATGCGCCAGTTGTCCCTGGTCACGGCCGGGTCGATGCCCGCCGAGGCACCGGCGGAGAGCATCGCGTCCCCCATGGCCCGGAGGTCGGGGGCATCGGTGTAGGTGCCGTTGTCCGTGGGCGCGAAGTGCACCGACAGCGGCTTCCAACCCCGCTCGCCGCACTTGGCGTAGTTGTGCACGCCGGTGAGGCCCGCGATCGCGAACGGCGGGACGTCCTGGTAGGGCCCGACCTGCAGCTGCCGGTTCTCGTACTTCCAGTACACGCCCTCGTAGCTCACCGGGTCGTCCTCGGTGAGCAGCCGCCAGATGATGTCCAGGGCCTCGTTCGTCCGCGGAGCGGCCTCGGTCGGCTCGAGCCCGAACAGCGCCTTGTCCGTGGGGAGCCCGCCACCGCCGAAGCCGTACTCCAGACGACCGTGGGTGAGGTGGTCGAGGAACGCCATGCGCTCGGCCACCATGAAGGGGTCCTGGTAGGGCAGGTTGATCACTCCGGTACCGAGCCGGATCCGGTGCGTCACGGCGGACGCCTTGGCGATCATGTACTCGGGCACCGGCACGTTCTCGTAGCCGCCGGTGTGGTGCTCGCCGATCCAGTACTCGTGGAAGCCCAGCCGCTCGGCCTCCACGATCGCCGCGATGTCGCGGTCGTACGAGAGCGTCCAGTTCTCGCGCGGCGGGTGCTCGGGCATGGTGAAGAAGCCGAACTTCATCGGTCGGGATCCTTTCGCCGGTTCCACAAACCATGGTTTGCCGTCCATGCCCTTTCACTGTGTCCTGCGCCACGCAGACCTGTCAAGACGCGTTGATAACCGACCTGCAGTTTGGTTTCATGGGCGCCGTGAGCAGCGTCGATCCCCGCCCCGTCGTCGTGGCGGGCCCTGCGGGCGACGGCCTGGTCGAGGGCCGCCGCTGCACCGCCTGCGCGGAGCCGTCGGCGTTCACCTGGCCCGCCTGCCCGACCTGCGGGGGCCCCGTCGAGCCCGCGCGGTTCGGGCCCGGCGGAACGGTCTGGAGCGCGACCGTCGTGCGCATCCCGGTGGCCGACCGGACCCCGCCCTACGCGCTGGCCTACGTCGACCTCGACGACGGGCCGCGGGTGCTGGCGCACAGCGCGGCGCCGATCCCGATCGGGGCCCGCGTGCGCCTCCTGGCGGCCGCCGAGCTGAGGGTCGAGCGGACATGACCGTGGCGATCGAGGGCGTCGGGACGTCCGGGTTCGGCAGGCAGCCGGACGTCGACCTCGTCGACCTCGCGTTCGCCGCGGTGGACGAGGCGTTCCGGGACGCGGGCGGCCCCCGCACGGTCGACGCCGTGTGGGTCGGGACCGTGTTCGGCCCCGCCGGGGTGGCCCAGCGGGTCCTGCGCGCGATGGGGCTCACCGGCATGCCCGTGCTGACCGTCGAGAACGCGTGCGCGAGCGGCACCACCGCCTTCGCCGAGGCCTGCGAGGCCGTGCGCACGGGCCGGTACGGGCGGGTGCTGGCGCTGGGGATCGAGCGGATGGGCGACGGCGCGATCGTCCCCGAACCGACCGACCCCGAGGGCCGCACCGGGCTGGCGCTGCCCGCCCTCTACGCGATGGCCGCCGCCCGGTGGCTGCACGAGGGCCGGACCACCCTCGAGCAGCTGGCCGCGGTGGCGGTGAAGAACAAGGCGAACGCGCTGGCGAACCCGCGGGCCCCCTTCGGCGGGCGGTTCACCGTGGCGGAGGTCCTGGCCTCGCGCCCGATCGCCGATCCGCTGACCCTGCTGCAGTGCTGCCCGACCTCCGACGGCGCCGCGGCCGCGATCGTCGGCCGGGGCGGCTCGGGAGGCGGCGGGGTCCGCGTCCGGTCGGTCGCGCTGCAGTCGGGCGCCCCCTGGAACCATCGCTCGCGCGAGGTGTGGGGCCACGACCTGGTGCGGGACACCGGTGCCGCGGCCTTCGCCGCCGCCGGACTCGGAGCGGAGGACGTCGACGTCGCGGAGGTGCACGACGCCTTCACCATCGGCGAGCTGGTCACCACCGCGGCACTCGGCCTGAAGGCGCCGCACACGGTGAACCCCTCCGGCGGGCTGCTCTCCCGCGGGCACCCGCTCGGCGCGACCGGCCTCGCACAGCTCGCCGAGATCGTCTGGCAGCTGCGCGGGCGGGCCGGGGGACGCCAGGTCGAGGGCGCGCGGATCGGGCTGGTCGAGACCATGGGCGGCGGGGTGTCCGTGCTCGACGGCAACGCCTGCGTCGTCGCCGTGTTGGAGGCGCCATGACCGTGCTGGGACCGGGCAGCACCCGGGCCGACCTCCTCTCCCCCGAGGCCGTCGCCGACCCGTACCCCCTGCTCGCCGAGCTGCGCGAGCACGACCCCGTGCACTGGAGCGAGCGCTACCGGTCCTGGTTCGTCACCCGGTACGCGGACGTCGACGCCGCGCTGCGGGACCCGCGCTTCTCGTCGGACCGCATCGCGCCCTACCGCCGCGCCCGGCTCGACGGACCGGACACCGACCCGTCCGTCCGCGCGGCGTTCGGGGTGCTCGAGGACTGGATGGTCTTCAAGGACCCCCCGGACCACACGCGCCTGCGCAGGCTGCTGTCCCGGGCCTTCACCCCCCGGGCCGTCGAGCGGATACGGCCGCGGGTCGTGCAGATCGCGGCCGAGCTGCTCGACGAGCTGGGGCCGGAGGCCGACCTGATCGGCGAGTACGCGTATCCCCTCACCTCCTCCGTGGTCGCCGAGCTGCTCGGGGTGCCACGCGCGGACCGGGACCGGTTCAAGGACTGGTCGGACCGCATCACCGGGCTGGTGTTCGGCGGCATGGGCGACCCGGACCGGCACGCCGACGGCGCGGACGGGATGGCCGAGCTGACCGCCTACCTGGACGACCTGGTCCGCGACCACGAGGGAGACGACCTGCTCACCGCCCTGATCCGCGCCCGGGACGAGGGCGACTCGCTGACCCACGACGAGGTCGTCGCCACCGGCGTCCTGTTGCTCTTCGCCGGCCACGAGACCACCACGAACCTGATCGGCAACGGGATCCTGGCGCTGCTGCGGCACCCGTCGGAGGCCCCGGACGCGGCGGGCACGGTGGACGAGCTGCTGCGCTGGGACGGTCCGGCGAAGACGATCGCGCGCCTGATGGCCACGGACGTCGAGCTGGGCGGGCGGACCCTGCGGACGGGCGAGCGGGTGTTCCTCTGCCCGGCGGCCGCGAACCGGGACCCGGCGGTCTTCACGGACCCGGACCGCTTCGACGTCTCGCGCAGACCGGGCCGCCAGCTCGGGTTCGGGATCGGGCTGCACTACTGCCTCGGTGCCCCGCTGGCCCGGCTCGAGACGAGCATCGCGATCCCCGCGGCCCTGCGCCGCTTCCCCGCGATGCGCCTGCGTGACGAGCCCCTGACCTGGCACTCCGTCCTGCTGTCCCGCGGGCTGCACCACCTCCCCGTACACACCCGCTGAGACGTCCCCTACCGCATCGACCAGCCGCCGTCGACGGTGAGCGTGGTCCCCGTGATGTAGGACCCGGCGTCCGAGGCGAGCAGCAGCAGGGGGCCGTCGAGCTCCTCGGGCCTGCCGATCCGGCCGAGCGCCGCGCAGCCCGCCAGCTGCGCGGCCCGGCGTTCGTGCTCCAGCAGCGGCCCGGTCAGCTCCGAGGCGAACCACCCCGGGGCGAGGGTGTTGACCCGGATGCCGTGGCGCGCCCACTGCGCGGCGAGGTCGCGGGTCAGCCCGGCCACCCCCGCCTTCGACGCCGAGTAGGCCGCCTCCGGCAGCGGGCCCGTCGTGCTGCCCAGCGCCGACCCGATGGTCACGATCGACCCGCCCTCGCCCTGCGCGATCAGCGCGCGCCCGACGTGGATCGCCATCTGGTACGCCCCGAGCAGGTTGACGGCGAAGAGCGCGGCCGCCGCGGCCGGATCGTCCTGCTCCGCGCGGGCCGCGTACCCGGTGCCGGCGTTGTTGACCAGCACGTCCACCCGGCCCAGCTGCTCGACGGCGGCCGCGACGAGGGCCGCGCAGTCGGCGTCCCGGGCGACGTCCGTGCGCACCGCCGCACACCGCCGTCCGGCGCCCTCCACCACGGCGCGGGCGGCCGCGAGGTCCCGCCGCGCCCCGACGGCGACGTCCGCGCCCGCCTCCGCCAGCACCTGCGCGAACCGCAGCCCCAGCCCGGAGGACGCCCCGGTCACCACGGCGACCTTCCCGTCCAGCCTCACGCGGGGAACGCCCGGGTGATCCCCCGCATGCCGCCGCCCGCGACCAGCCCGCCCAGCGCGAACGCGAACAGCTCGTCGGCGAGCTCCCGGTCCGCCTCGGGGCCGCGGGGGACGAACCAGTGCTGCATCCAGTCCAGGATCCCGACGACGGCGCGGGCCACCGTGCGCGGGCTCGAGGCCAGGGAGAACTCCCCGGTCCGCGCGCCCTCGGCGACGAGCGCCTCGATCGCGGCCATGTACCGGGCGTCCATCTCCCGGAACTCGGCGAAACGCGGCGCGGTCATCCGGCCGATGTTCTGCAGGTACACGAACGCGGCCGGATGGTGGTCGCCGAAGATCCGCACCTGCATGCGGATCAGCTCGCGCAACCGCACCGCGACGGTGTGGCCGCTGTCCGCCTGCAGCCGCTCCAGCTCGGCGAGGAGCTGCTTGGCGGGCTGCTCGACGACCGCGAGCAGCAGCTCCTCCTTGCTGCCCACGTAGTTGTAGATCGAGCCCTTGAGGATGCCGACGCGCGCGCCGATGCCCTCGAGCGTGGCCGCCTCGTACCCGCGGTCGCGGAACTCCTCGCTCGCGGCGACCAGGATCTCCGACCAGCGGCTCGGGCGGGGCACGGGATCACCGTATAGCGTCCCGGCCGCCGCTCACAGCACCCGGATCCGGCCCGTCCCGGCGCCGACCTCGCCGATCACGGCGGCGGGCACGCCCCGGTCCCCCAGCTCGGCGACCGCGCGGGCGGCCCGGTCCGGCGCCGCGCCGAAGAGCAGCCCGCCGGAGGTCTGGGCGTCGGAGAGCAGCAGCAGGTCGGTCTCGCCGGGGCTCCCGTCGACGACCTCCCGCACCCAGTCCCGGTTGCGTTGCGAGCCGCCCGGCACCACGCCGGCGTCGGCCAGGTCCCGGACGCCGTCGAGGAACGGCACGTCGGCCACCCGCACCGCGGCGTCCACGCTGGACGCCGCGGCCATCTTGCGCAGGTGCCCGAGCAGCCCGAACCCCGTCACGTCCGTGCACCCGGTCGCCCCGGCGGCCACGGCCGCGGCCGCCGCGGCGGCGTTGGGCGCGATCATCGAGGCCACCGCGGCGTCCACCAGCGCGGTGCTCGCCACCCCCCGCTTCACCGCCGTGGTGGCGATCCCGATGCCGAGCCGCTTGGTCAGCACCAGCGCGTCGCCGGGGCGCAGACCCGCGTTGGTGAGCAGGCGGTCCGGGTGCACCTCCCCGATGACGGCCATGCCGTACTTGGGCTCCGGGTCGTCGATCGAGTGCCCGCCGACGACCACGAACCCGCAGGCCCGCCCCGCGTCGGCGCCGCCCGCCAGCACCTCGGCGAGCACCTCGGGCGGCAGTGCGTCCGTGGGCCAGGCGACGAGGTTCAGGGCGAACAGCGGGCGCCCGCCCATGGCGTAGACGTCCGACGCCGCGTTGGTCGCCGCGATCCGCCCCCACAGCCGGGGGTCGTCGACGACGGGGGTGAAGAAGTCCGTGGTGGCCACGAGCGCCCGGTCGGCGTCGAGCCGCCAGACCGCCGCGTCGTCCCCCGTCTCGGTGCCCACGAGCAGCTCGTCGGGCCGCTGGGAGGGCGCGAGCAGCGCCATGACCTCCGCCAACGCGCCCGGGCCGATCTTGCAGCCGCAGCCCGCGCCGTGGCTGAACTCCGTGAGCCTCTTGCCGTCCGCCGCCACCGTCACGCCTCCACCGTAGGTTGGGCGGGTGGATCTGCGCAGGAGCATCCCGCGGACGGACGTCGTGCTGGCCGACCCGGCGCTGGCCGAAGCGATCGCACGGCTGGGGAGACCGGCGGTGAAGGCGGCGGTCGGGCAGGCCCAGGCCGCCGCCCGGCGGGGCGAGATCGCGCCGGGCGAGGTCGTCGCCGCGGCCGTGCGGGAGCTGCCGCGGGGCCTGCGCCCGGTCCTGAACGCCACCGGGGTCCTGCTGCACACCAACCTCGGTCGGGCCCCGCTGTCCGCCGCGGCCCGGGCGGCGCTGCAGACCGCCGCCGGGACGTGTGACGTCGAGCTCGACCTCGCCACCGGCGGGCGCGGCAGGCGGGGGGCCGACGCGGTGGCCGCGCTGCGCGAGGCCGTCCCCGCGGCGGGTGGGGCGCTCGCGGTCAACAACGGGGCCGCCGCGCTCGCCCTCACCGCCGCCACGCTCGCCGCGGGCCGCGAGATCGTCGTGTCCCGCGGTGAGCTGGTGGAGATCGGCGACGGGTTCCGGATCCCCGAGCTGCTCGAGGCCGCGGGCGCGCGGCTGCGCGAGGTGGGGACGACGAACCGCACGCATCTGCACGACTACGCCGCGGCCGTCGGCGAGGACACCGGGTTCGTGCTCAAGGTGCACCCGTCGAACTTCACGGTCAGCGGCTTCACCCACAGCGTGCCGGTCGCCGAGCTGGCGGGCCTCGGGGTGCCCCTGGTCGTGGACATCGGGTCCGGGCTGCTCGCGCCGCACCCGCTCCTGCCGGACGAGCCGGACGCCGCGACCACCCTCACCGCGGGCGCGACCCTGGTCACCGCGTCCGGGGACAAGCTGCTCGGCGGGCCGCAGGCCGGGCTCGTGCTCGGGGCGGCCGAGACCGTGGAGCGCATCCGCCGCCACCCGCTCGCCCGCGCGATGCGGGTCGACAAGCTGACCCTCGCCGCGCTGGAGGCGACCCTGCGCGGGCCGGCCACCCCGACCCGCGCCGCCCTCGACGCGGACGTCGCCGAGCTGCGGCGCCGCGCCGAGGCCCTGGCCGCCGAGGTCGCCGGGGAGGCCGTGCCCTCCCGGGCCCGGGTCGGCGGTGGCGGCGCCCCGGACGTCGTGCTGGAGAGCTGGGCGGTGGCGCTGCCCGAACGCCTCGCCGCGGCCCTGCGCCTCGGGGAGCCCGCCGTGCTGGGGCGCGTCGAGCGCGGGCGGTGCCTGCTCGACCTGCGGGCGGTCGACCCGGCGGACGATCCCGCGCTGGTCGCGGCCGTCCGGGCGGCGGTGGCATGAGGACCCACGTCGTGGCGACGGCGGGGCACGTCGACCACGGCAAGTCCACCCTGGTCCGCGCCCTGACCGGCATGGAACCGGACCGCTACGCCGAGGAGCGGCGCCGCGGGATGACCCTCGACCTGGGCTTCGCGTGGGCCCGGATCGGCGAGGACAGCGTCGCCTTCGTGGACGTCCCCGGCCACGAACGCTTCGTGACGACGATGCTCGCGGGGGTCGGCCCGGTGCCCGCGGTCCTGCTGGTCGTCGCCGCGGACGGGGGCTGGATGCCGCAGACCGCCGAGCACGCCGAGGCCCTCGCCGCGCTGGGGGTGCGCCACGGGCTGCTCGTCGTGACCCGCTCCGACCTGCTGGAACCGGAGCTCGCCCTCGCCGAGGCGCGGGAGCAGCTGCCCGACTGGCCCGCCGTCGCGGTCTCCGGTGCCACCGGCGCCGGGCTGGACGAGCTCCGCACGGCCCTGCACGCGCTGGTCAGCGGCCTGCCCGAGCCCGATCCCGCCGCGCCCGTGCGGTTCTGGGTGGACCGCGCGTTCACCGTCCGCGGCGCCGGGACGGTGGTCACCGGGACCCTCGCCGAGGGCACCCTGAGCCGGGAGGACGAGCTGGCGCTGGGCGACCGGCGGATCGGCGTGCGCGGGCTGGAGAGTCTGGGCGAGACCGTGCGGACGGCGCGCGGGGTCACCCGGGTCGCCGCGAACCTGCGCGGGATCGGCGTCGACGAGATCGGGCGCGGGGCGGCGCTGTGCACCCCCGGCGCCTGGCTCACGGTCTCCGAGCTGGACGGTCGGGTGCACGGGTCGGCCGCCGACCTGCCGCGCGCCCCGATCCTGCACATCGGGTCCGCGGCCGTGTCGGTGCGGGTCCGGCCGCTGGGCGAGGACGTCGTCCGGCTGCGGCTCGACCGCCCGCTCCCGCTGCGGATCGGGGACCGCGTGGTGCTGCGCGATCCCGGGCGCCGCGCCGTGACCGGCCTGACGGTGCTCGACGTCCGACCCCCGGAGCTGCGCCGCCGCGGCGCCGCCCGGGCCCGCGCCGCCGAGCTGGCGGCGGTGACCGGGGCGCCGGACGCCGCGGACGAGCTCCGCCGCCGCGGCACGGTGCGGGCCGCGGACCTCGTCGCGATGGGGGTGCCCGCCGCCGCGGTCGAGGCGGTGCCCGCGGTCCGCGGCGGCGGCTGGCTGCTGGCCCCGGCCCGCGTCCCCGCGCTGGTCGAGGCGCTGGGCGCGGCGGTGAGCGCCCACGACCACGCCGACCCGCTCGACCCCGGCCTGCCGATCGAGGCGGCCCGCCACGCCCTGGGTCTGCCGCACCCGGCGCTGGTGGCGGAGCTGCTCGCGGGCCAGGACACGCTGGTGGCCCGGGACGGACGGATCCGCCGGGCCACCGACGCCGGCCTCCCGGACGCGCTGCGCAGGGCGCTCGACGCCGTGCGGTCCGACCTCGCCGAGGCCCCCTTCGCCGCGCCGGACGCCGAGCGGCTCGCCGGCCTCGGGCTGGGCCCGAAACAGGTCGCGACCCTGGTCAGGGCGGGCGAGCTGAGCACAGTGGGGGACGGCGTCCTCCTGCTCCCGGACGCGGAGGACCGTGCCGTCGAGATCCTGCGCGGCCTGCCGGAGACGTTCACGCTCAGCGAGGCGCGCGAGGCGCTCGGCACCACCCGCCGCGTCGCCGTCCCGCTCCTGGAACACCTCGCCCGCCGCAGGCGCACCGTCCGCACCGACGACGGCCGCCACCGCCTCCGCTGACCTGCGGCGTCACCGCCCGTGCGTGGTAAGTGGTGCTCTGGCACCACTTACCACGCACGAGCGCCGGAGGCGCTAGTCGAGGCAGAACTCGTTGCCCTCGGGGTCGGCGAGGACGATGTGGCCGCCGTCCAGGGGCGGGGCGGGCTCGACGCGGCGTAGGCGGGTGGCGCCGAGGGCCACCAGCCGCGCGCACTCGCCCTCCAGGGCCGCCATCCGCTCCTCGCCCTGCAGCCCCGGCGCGGCACGGACGTCCAGGTGGAGGCGGTTCTTCACCGTCTTGTCCTCGGGCACCTGCTGGAAGAACAGCCGGGGGCCGCGGCCCTCCGGGTCCTCGGCCGCCGCGCGGGTGTTGCGCTGCTCCTCCGGTACGCCGATGCGGGCGAGGAACTCCTGCCAGACCGCGAGGGGGTCCGCGCCCGCCGGCAGCGCGACCCCCGGCGGTCCGGGGATGACGTAGCCCAACGCCTCGGCCCAGAAGCGGGCCGCGGCCGCCGGGTCGTGCGCGTCGACCGTCACCTGGATCTCACGACTCATGGCCGCATCATCCGGGACGGCACCGACAGTTCAGGTGCGCACGGCCGCCCGCGCCAGCCGACGACGGCGGTGGGCCGCCATCCGGACCGGGGCGTCGGTCCAGCCGAAGAGGTCGTGGTCGCCGATCCGCTGCACCAGCGCCACGAACAGCCGCCCGCCCAGGACCTCGGTGCACACCTGCAGGTAGGCGCCCTCCGGCGTCTCCTCGCGCAGGACCCCGAGCTCCCGGTACGCCGCGATCTCGGCGGCGGGCAGCTCCAGGCGGGCCTCCAGGTCGGCGTAGTAGTTGTCCGGGATGCCGAGCAGCGGGGCACCCGCCGCCCGCGCCGCGCGGGCCGCGGCGACGACGTCGTCCACGGCGAGGGCGACGTACTGGGGCTCCGACACGCCGGGCGCCCACTGCCCGCGGCGCAGCAGTGAGACGCTCAGCGCGAGCCGCACGTCCCGCCCCGGGTCCGCCAGGGCGCGGCTGCGGACCAGCCCGAACGGCGCGGCGAACTCGGCCGAGGTCACGGGTTCCAGGCCGAGGACCGAGCGGTAGAACAGGGCGGCCTCGTCGAAGTGGTCGAACGGCTGGGCCAGTCCGACGTGGTCGATGCCGGTCACGCCGATCCCCGCGGCCCGCTCGCCGGTCGCCACGAAGTCCCCCGACCAGTCGTCCGGCGCGCCGGTGCGGCAGAAGAACAACGCCGTCCCGTCCGGGGCGGTCACGGCGGCCAGGTCGGCTTCGGCGGGCCCGCGCTCGCGGGGCAGCGCGGGAGCGGCCAGCCGGACCGCGCGCCGCGCCGACGCGGGCGGGTCCGCGGACTCGACGGCCACCGCGGCGATGGCGGTCTCCGCGCCGGACCGGTTGACCAGCACCCGGGCGCCGCCCTGCTCCCAGCGTTCGACCGGCTTGGTGCGGTGCACGCCGGTGCGCGCGAAGCCCAGGGCGGCGAGCACGCCGCCGGTCGACTCGTCGCCGGTCACCTCGACGAACGCGTGGCCGGCGAGCCGCGGCGGGGGCTCGGTCCCCCCGGTGGTCGCTTCGGCGAGGGTGAGCAGGGAGCGGTGGGCGTCCACGGCGGCCCGCTCGGGATCCGCCTGCCGGAAGACGTCGTTGAACACCTCCAGCGACCAGGGCCCGGCGTACCCGGCGGCGAGCACCGCCCGCATGAACGCGGGCAGGTCGAAGGCGCCCTGGCCGGGGAACAGCCGGTGGTGGCGGCTCCACTGCAGCACGTCCATCGACAGGTGTGGCGCGTCGGCGAGCTGGAGGAAGAACAGCTTCTCCCCCGGCACGTCCGCGATCGGTGCGGGGTCCGAGCCGCGGGACAGGATGTGGAAGCTGTCGAGGCACAGGCCCAGGGCCGGGTGGTCGGCGCGCCGGACGACCTCCCAGCTCGCGTCCCAGGTCGCGACGTGCGCGCCCCACGCCAGCGCCTCGTAGGCGATCCGCAGCCCGCGGTCGTGGGCCCGCTCGGCCACGGTGTGCAGCTGCTCGGCGAGGCGGTCCGGGTCCTCGACGGCGTCCGCGGAGACCGACGAGCACATCAGCACCGTGTCCGCCCCCAGCGCCTCCATGACGGCGAACTTGGCGTCCGCGCGGCGCAGGTTCGCCGCGAACCGCGCGGGATCGGTGGAGTCCAGGTCGCGGAACGGCTGGTAGAGGTCGACGGACAGGCCCAGGTCGGCGCAGCGCAGGCGCACCTCGCCGGGTGGCATCGGGGAGGCGACGAGGTCCGGTTCGAAGATCTCGACGCCGTCGAACCCGGCCGCCGCGGCGGCGACCAGCTTGTCGTCGAGCGCCCCGGAGAGACACACCGTGGCGAGGGCCGTCCTAGGCGACACGGGACTCCTCCTGTCCGATGAGCTCGGCGAGGTGGCGCAGCATACGGGCGGGGTCCGGCTCCCGGCCGGTGAACAGCCGGAACGCCGTGGCCGCCTGGTGCACGGCCATCCGCCCGCCGTCGAGCGTGCGACAGCCCGCGGCCCGGGCGGCGCGCAGCAGCGCGGTGTCCAGCGGCCGGTAGACGATCTCCGCGACCCACAGCTCGGGCCGCAGCAGCGCGGCGGGCAGCGGCAGCCCCGGGTGGTCGGCCATCCCGACGGGCGTGGCGTGCACCAGCCCGTCCGCCCCGTCGAGCGCCCGGCCGAGCTCCCCGACCCCCGCGCCCACCACCCGCGAGTCCCCCGGTTCGTCCACGCGAGTCCCGCTGTCCGTACCTGCGAGTTCGGCGGATCGGGCGTTCAGCGCCGCCGCGAGCTCGGCCGCCCGCTCGGCGTCGACGTCGAGCACGGTCAGCGCGCCCACGTCGAGGGCGACCAACGCGTGCGCCGCCGCCGCGCCCGCACCGCCCGCGCCGAGCAGCACGACCCGGTCCAGCGGGGCCCCGGGCAGGCCGTCGACCAGCCCGTCCCGGAAGCCGGACCAGTCGGTGTTGTACCCGACCGCGCGCCCGTCCTCGAAGACCACGGTGTTCACGGCGCCGATGGCCGCGGCGTCCGGCGAAAGCGCGTCCAGGTGCGGGATCACCCGCTGCTTGCAGGGGTGGGTGACGTTCACGCCGCGGTGCCCCGCGGCCCGGGCGCGCGCCAGCAGCTCCCCCACGGCGTCCGCCTCGACGCCGAGGACGTCGAGGTCGAAGCGGGGGTAGTCGAGGGCGAACCCGAGCTCGCGCGCCTCGCGTTCGTGCAGGGCGGGCGAGAGGGACGGGCCGATGCCCGAGCCGATCAGGCCGGTGCGGACGACGTTCACGGCGCTCCTCGACGAGACTGCGGACGAACCAACGATGTACTAGATGGTTACTTGTACCGGGTCGAGGGATCCTCGGCAAGAGCGGCGGGCGGATATCGTCGGGCCCGTGAGCGCCGAACCCGCAGACGTGCCGCCCGAGCGACAGCGCGACGCCGAACGGACCCGGGCGGAGATCCTCGCGATCGCCACCGAGGAGTTCGCCGACCGCGGGTACGCGGGCGCGCGGGTGGACGAGATCGCGGCGCGCACCCGCACCACGAAGCGGATGCTCTACTACTATTTCGGCAGCAAGCAGGGCCTCTACGTGGCGGTGCTCGAGGCGGCCTACGCCGGCATCCGCTCCCTGGAGTCCCAGCTCGACGTCGACCACCTCGACCCCGCCCGCGCCATGCGCGCCCTGGCGGAGCTGACCTTCGACCACCACGAGTCGCACCCGGCGTTCATCCGGCTGGTCGGCATCGAGAACATCCACCACGCCGAACACCTGCGCACCTCGCCGATCCGCGAGGGGCTCGCCGCGCCCGCCGTCGACGTGCTGGGCGGGATCCTGGCGCGCGGCCAGGCCTGCGGCCTGTTCCGCACGGACGTCGACGCCCTGGACGTCCACATGCTGATCAGCGCGTTCTGCGTGTTCCGCACGGCCAACCGGCACACCTTCCAGGCCATCTTCGACCGCGACCTGCTGGACGCGGGCCGCCGGGAGCACTACCGCCGGATGCTGGGCGACCTGGTGCTCGAGTACCTGACCGCGCTCGTGGGTCAGACCGAGGCCGTGTCTCGGGCTTGACACCGCCGCCGACCTAACTCACTATCCGGTACGTAACCAGACGGTACATACGCCGTCGCCCGGTGCCTGCATCGACGCATCACCCAGGAGCCCCTCGTGTCCCAGCCCACGACCGCCCAACCGCGGAAGGCGGCGCTCGCCGCCTGGATCGGCAGCGCGCTCGAGTACTACGACTTCTTCATCTACGGCACCGCCGCGGCGCTGGTGTTCGGCCGGGTCTTCTTCCCCGGCTCCAGCGCGGCCACTGGCACGCTGCTCGCTCTGGCCACGTTCGGCGTCGGCTACATCGCCCGTCCGATCGGCGCCTTCGTGCTCGGCCACGTCGGCGACCGGTTCGGGCGCAAGCGCGTCCTCGTGCTGACCGTCCTGCTGATGGGCGTGTGCACGTTCCTGATCGGCTGCCTGCCCGCCTACTCCACGATCGGTGTCGCCGCACCGATCCTCCTGGTCACGCTGCGGCTGCTCCAGGGCTTCTCCGCGGGCGGCGAGCAGGCGGGCGCGAACTCGATGACCCTCGAGCACGCACCTGCGCACCGCCGCGCGTACTTCACCAGCTTCACCCTCAGCGGCACCCAGTTCGGCCAGATCCTGGCCACCGCGGTCTTCCTGCCGATCGCGACGCTGCCCGAGGAGGCCCTGCTGAGCTGGGGGTGGCGGGTCCCGTTCTGGGCGTCGTCCGTCGTCGTGGTGGTGGCGCTGCTGATCCGGCGCAGCCTCGACGAGACCCCGGTCTTCACCCGCGAGCAGCAGCAGAACGAGGTCGAGAAGCTCCCCCTCGCCGTCCTGTTCCGGGACCACTGGCGCTCCGTGCTGCGGGTGGTCGCCTGCGCCACGATCGCCACCGTGAGCACCGTCTTCTCGGTGTACGCGCTGTCCTACGCCGTGAACACCGAGGGCCTGTCCCGCACCGCGATGCTCTGGGTCGGTGTGCTGGCCAACGCCGTGGCGCTGGCCGCCCTCCCGTTCTTCGGCAACCTCGCCGACCGGGTCGGCCGCAAGCCGGTGTTCATCGCGGGCTCGCTCGGCTGCGCCGTGCTCATGTTCGGCTACCTGGCCTCCATCTCGACCGGCAACTACGTGCTGATCTTCGTGGTCGGCATCGTGATGTTCGGCTTCGTGCACAGCGCCACCGGTGGCGTCTGGCCCGCGTTCTACGGCGAGATGTTCCCCGCGCGGGTCCGGCTGTCCGGCACCGCGATCGGCACCCAGATCGGGTTCGCCGTCGCGGGTTTCGCCCCGTCGATCTCCGCGGCGCTGGCCGGTGAGGGCGGCGAGAACTGGGTCGCGGTGGCGATCTTCGTCGCCGCCGTCTGCCTGCTGAACGTGATCGCCGTCGGGACCGGCAAGGACTACGTCCGCACGCCGACCGAGCAGCTCGGGCTGGAGCCGGTCCGGGCGAAGGCGGCCGTGGGCGCCTGATGTACACCGTCCACGCGATCCGGTACGCGACCCGCGAAGGCCTTCGGGGACAACACTTCCTGGGGTACGACGACACCTGGGCCGAGCCGCACCCCACCGCGTACTACGTCTGGCTCGCCGTCTCCGACACCCGCGCCGTCGTGCTCGACGCGGGGCTGGAGCCGGACCGGGCCCCCGCGGCGATCGCGTTCGACTGCACGCCGCACGAGGGGGTCGCGTCGCTGGGGATCGACCCCGCGGACGTCGACACCCTCGTGCTGTCGCACCTGCACTACGACCACACCGGCGCGGCGGCGCGGTTCCCCGCCGCCCGCCGGGTGGTCCAGCGCGCCGAGCGCGACTACTGGACGGGCCCGGTGGCGAAGCGGATCACCCGCGAGCACTGGCTCCGCTCGGAGTCCGACCTCGCGACCGTGCTCGCCCCCGACCGCCTCGATCTCGTCGACGGCGAGGCGGAGATCGCGCCCGGCCTGTCCGTCCACCTGGTCGGCGGGCACACCGCGGGGATGCAGCTCACCCGGGTGTGGACGGCGCGGGGCTGGGTCGTGCTGGCCTCGGACGCCATCCACTTCACCGAGAACCTGGAGCAGGACCGGCCTGGCCCGATCCTGCACTCCATGCCCGGCATCTACGCGGCCTACGACCGGATTCGCGAGCTCGCGGACTCCGCCGAGCTGATCGTCCCCGGCCACGACCCGCAGGTCATGGACCGGTTCCCGCGGGTGGGCCCGCACGCCGTCCGGATCGCCTGACCGCCGCGCGCTCACGGGTCGACGCGGCGTCGCAGCCCGGCCAGCACCGCGTCGAGTCCGAAGAGGAAGGACTCCTCGACGTCGTCCGGCCCGTCGGCGAGGATCCCGGTCCGGACCAGCTCGGCCCGGTTCTGCTCCTCCGCGACCGCGCCGAGGACGTAGTGCGTCAGGGTGCGGGCGGCCCACACCGCCTCGCGGGGCGGCAGCGCGAACGCCGCGGGCAACGCCCGGATCGGCGCCAACCCCTCGGGCCGGAAGGCGAGGACGAACGAGACCACCTCGGCCCCGTCCCGGACCCGGCGCAACGCGTCCCGCAGCTCCCGGGCGGCCTTGTGCGCGTCGTCGGTCGCGGCGCCCTGGCCGAGGATGCGGGCCGCGACCTCCGCGAGCAGCTCCTGCTTGTTCGCGACGTGGTAGTACAGCGCCCCCGGCCGCACGTCCAGCTCCTGCGCGACGCGGCGCATCGTGAGCCCGGCCAACCCCTGCCCGTCGAGCACGGCGTAGGCCGCGTCGACGATCAGCTCCCGGGTCAACGCCACGGACACATCTTGTCAGGCGGGGATCGGGCACCTACGTTTGAACGGTGTTCAAAACCTATGACGTGCTCGCCGAGCGAGTCCTCGACGGCGCGGTCCTCGACCGCGCGGAGGCCCTCGAGGTGCTGGCCACCCCGGACCACGAGGTCCTCGACCTCGTCGCCGCGGCGGGCCGGGTGCGCCGCGCGCACTTCGCCAACCTGGTCAAGGTCAACTACCTGGTGAACCTCAAGTCGGGACTCTGCCCGGAGGACTGCGGGTACTGCTCCCAGCGGCTGGGCTCCGACGCGGACGTCCTGAAGTACTCCTGGCTGTCCACAGCGGACGCGGTGCGCCAGGCCGGCGCGGGGATCGCGGGCGGCGCGTCCCGCGTCTGTCTGGTCTCCAGCGGGCGCGGGCCGGGCGACCGGGACGTCGAGCGGGTGGCCTCGATCGTCGGCGCGCTGCGGACCGAACACCCGGACGTCGAGGTCTGCGCCTGCCTGGGGCTGCTGCAGGACGGGCAGGCCGAGCGCCTGGCCGAGGCCGGGGTCGACGCCTACAACCACAACCTGAACACCGCCGAGTCGAACTACGACGCCATCTGCTCCACGCACACCTACGCCGACCGCGTCGACACCGTCGCGAAGGCGCGGGCGGCGGGGCTGTCCCCCTGCTCCGGGTTGATCGTCGGGATGGGCGAGACCGACGACCAACTGGTCGACGCCCTCTTCGCGTTGCGAGACATCGGCAGCGACTCGGTCCCGGTGAACTTCCTGATGCCGTTCGACGGCACCCCGCTGGCCGGGACCTGGGAGCTGGATCCCCTGCGCTGCCTGCGGATCCTCGCGCTCGCCCGACTGGTCTGCCCCGCGACCGAGGTCCGGATGGCAGGCGGGCGGGAGATGCACCTGCGGTCGCTGCAACCGCTCGCGCTGCACGTGGCGAACTCGCTGTTCCTCGGCGACTACCTCACCAGCGAGGGGCAGGCGGCGAAGGACGACCTGCAGATGATCGCGGACAACGGGTTCGCGGTGCTCGGCGCCGACACCGAGGGACACGCGCCGGACCCGGTCGCGATCCGGCGCCGCGGCGCGGGCACCACCGACGCCCCGAACGCATGACCTCGCTGCTCGACCGCGACCGCGGCCTGCTCTGGCACCCCTACGCGGCGCTCGACGGGCCCGCGCCCTACGCGGTGCGCGGCGCCGCAGGCGTCCGGCTGGACCTGGAGGCGGCCGACGGGGCCCGGTTCGACGCGATCGACGCGATGAGCTCCTGGTGGTGCGCGGCCCACGGCTACCGCCACCCGGTGCTCGACGCCGCCGCGCACGCCCAGGTCGACCGGTTCAGCCACGTGATGTTCGGCGGCCTGACCCACGAGCCCGCGGTCCGGCTGGCCGAGGACCTGGCCGCGCGCACCGGTCTCCCCCACGTCTTCCTCGCCGACTCCGGCTCGGTGTCGGTCGAGGTGGCGCTGAAGCTGGCGGTGCAGGTGCAGGCGGCGCGCGGGCGGCCCGAGCGCAGGCGGTTCGTGGCGTTGCGCGGGGGCTACCACGGCGACACCACCGGGGCGATGGGCGTCTGCGACCCCGTCGACGGGATGCACGCGCTGTTCCCGGGGCTGGTGGGCACCCAGCTGTTCCTGCCGCGCCCGCCCGCCGCCGACACCGTCGACGGCGTGCTCACGCCGGAGTCGGATCCCCAGGTCGACGCCTGGATCGCCGGCGCCGAGGAGCTCGTGGCGGCGCACGCGGACACGGTGGCGGCCCTCGTCGTCGAGCCGGTGCTGCAGGGCGCGGGCGGGATGCACGTGTACCCGCCGCGATGCCTGACCGCCTTGCGGCGCATCGCGGACGCGCACGACATCCTGCTGATCGCGGACGAGATCGCCACCGGGTTCGGCCGGACCGGCGCCCCCTTCGCGGTCGACCACGCCGGCGTCGTGCCGGACGTGATGTGCGTAGGGAAGGCCCTGACCGGCGGCTACCTGACGCTGGCCGCGGTGCTCTGCACCCGTGCCGTCGCCGAGGCCGTCACCCGGTCCCCGCAACGCGCGCTGCTGCACGGCCCGACGTTCATGGGCAACCCCCTGGCCTGCGCCGTCGCGTCGGCCTCACTGTCGCTGCTCGACGACGGCGGGACGGTCGCGCGGATCGGCCGGGAACTGGCCGCGGCGCTGGGCCCGGCGGCGGGACTGTCCGCGGTGAAGGAGGTCCGGGTGCTCGGCGCCGTCGGCGCGGTGCAGCTCAGCGGCCCGGTGGACGTGGGTGCGGTGACCCGGGCGGCGCTCCGTCGCGGGGTCTGGGTCCGCCCGTTCCGCGACCTGGTCTACACGATGCCGCCCTACGTCTCGTCCACGGCGGACGTCGCGGCGATCGGCGCCGCGATCACCGGCGCCGTCGAGGAGGTGCACGGATGAGCCTGGGGGTCTGGCTCGCGGAGGCGGCGCAGCGGCGGGAGCGGGCCGGGGTGGTGCGCGCGGACGACGTGCGGCGCAACCCGCAGTCCCGCCGCGGCCTGCTCGACCTCGCGTCGAACGACTACCTCGGCCTCGCCGACGACCCGCGCGTCCGCGACGCCGCGGCGGCGGCGCTGGACCGCTTCGGCACGGGCGCCCGCGCCTCCCGGGTCGTCACCGGCACCACGGCCGGGCACGCCGAGCTGGAGGCGGAGCTCGCCGACCTGACCGGTCAGCCCACCTGCCTGGCCTTCTCCAGCGGCTACACCGCGAACATCGGGCTGCTGACGGCGCTGGGCGACCCGGGCACCCTGATCGTCTCCGACGCCCATGCCCACGCCTCCCTGATCGACGGCGCTCGGCTCTCCCGGTCCCCGGTCGCGGTGTGCCCGCACGCCGATCTCGGCGCGCTGGAGCGGATCCTGCGGGAGCGGACCCAACCGCGGGCGATCGTGGTCGTCGAGTCGCTGTACTCGGTACTGGGAGACGCCGCGGACCTCGCCGCCACCGCGGAGCTGTGCGCGTTCCACGACGCGCTGCTCGTCGTCGACGAGGCGCACGGCGTCGGCGTCGCCGGTCGCGGGCGCGGCGCGGTGCACGCGGCGGGCCTCGCCGGCGCCGAGCACGTGGTCGTGACCGCCACGCTGTCCAAGGCCCTCGGCGCCCAGGGCGGCGCCGTCCTGGGCTCCCCCGCCCTGCGGGAGCACCTCGTGAACACCGCACGCACCTTCATCTTCGACACCGCCCTGGCGCCCGCGGCCGCCGCCGCCGCG
Source organism: Pseudonocardia sp. WMMC193 (assembly GCF_021728735.1). Taxonomy (NCBI): domain Bacteria; kingdom Bacillati; phylum Actinomycetota; class Actinomycetes; order Pseudonocardiales; family Pseudonocardiaceae; genus Pseudonocardia; species Pseudonocardia sp. WMMC193. The sequence goes on from NZ_JAKKDO010000003.1 coordinate 2,164,171, forward strand.
GCGCAGGCGTGCCGGATCGTCCGCGCCGAGCCCGATCGCGTCGCCGCCCTGCACCGGGTGGCCCGCGCGGTCGCCGACGCCGCGCAGATCGACCACTCCCCCGGCGCGGTCCAGTCCCTCGAGGTCGGTGAGCCCGGGGCGGCCCTCGCCGCGGCCACCCGGCTCTTCGAGGACGGCGTGGTGGTGGGTTGCTTCCGACCCCCGAGCGTGCCCGACGGCGTGTCCCGCCTGCGCCTCGTCGCGCGGGCCACCCTCGACCCCGCACGCGCAGCAGCGGCGGCGCGCCGAGCCCGCACCCTCGCGGCATGACCGGCACTGCGTGCCCGTGCGCGGTAAGTGGTGCCAGAGCACCACTTACCGCGCACGACCGCGGAGTGCTGGTGGTGACCGGGACCGACACCGGGGTCGGCAAGACGATCACGACCGCGGCCGTGGCCTCGGTGCTGCCGGACGCGGTGGTCTACAAGCCCGTGCAGGCGGGGACCGAGGACGGGCTGGGGGACGCGGACGTCGTCTCGCGGCTCGCCGGCGTGCCCACGCACGAGGGGATCCGGCTGCCGGATCCGATGGCGCCCGTGGCCGCGGCGAGACGGGCGGGGGTCGCGCTCCCCCCGATCCGGGAGCACGTCGAGTTCGTCGCGGCGCTCGCGGCGCAGCACGACCACGTCCTGGTCGAGGGGGCGGGCGGGCTGCTCGTCGAGCTCGACGACGAGGGACACACCCTCCGTGACCTGGACCGGCTCCTCGGCGCACCGGTGATCGTCGTGTGCCGCAGCGGACTGGGCACCCTCAACCACACGGCGTTGACCCGCGAGGCCCTGCGCGGCCTCCCCGAGGCCGGACTGGTGATCGGGTCCTGGCCCGACGCCCCCACCGAGATCGACGAGACCAACCGGGCCCGCCTCGAGCCCCTGCTGGGCGCCGTCCCGGCCGATGCGGCCCGTCTGGACCCGGCCCGGTTCCGCGCAGCCGCCCCGACATGGCTGCCCACCCTGCGCACCCGCGCCACGTCCGCCGAGCGGTAGACCCGTCGGCGGTGGCCGGCCGCAGGGGGCGCCACCCGGCTGCCCGAAACGACCCGTCAGTCGAACTCCAGCTGTCCCTCCTGGGTCTCGGCCTTCCACTGGTCGACCAGGGTGCGCTTGAACCGGTTGTTCAGCGGCACCTCGATGCCCTTCGCCTCGGCCCACTCGCGGACCTGCTGGCGCTGCTCGACCGTGAGCGCCGTGCCGGAGGGCTGGGCCCGCCTGCGCGGCAGCTCCGGGACCGAGGCCTCGATGCGCCCGACATCCAGGTACGGCCGCAGCAGGTCGAGCAGCTTGCCGTACTCCTTCTCGGCCAGGTCGATCTGGATCCGCATCTGGTCGACCTGGAGCTCGTGCGACTCGACGTCCTTCTCGGTACCGCTGATGTCGCAGTACCGGATCTCCCGTACGCCCACCTAGTCAGCCCCCCTGCTTCTTCTGGGCCTTCTTCTTCGCGTCCGCCTGGGCCTTCGCGATCGACTTGCGCAGCGCCGTGATGCTCTCGCCCGCCAGCGCCTTCGAGGCGACCGAGTCGCCGATCTGGCGCGGGGTCATGTGACCGCGCCCGGACGGCGCCAGGTACATCTCGCCCTTGGGCCCGGTCTGGTAGACCAGCCCCGAGGTGACCCGGGCGAACCGGGTCCGGCTACCCCGGCGGACGCCCTCCCACTTCTCCACCCGCACCGCGAGCTTGCAGCAGGTGCACTGGAGGCGCCGGATGAACAGCCCCTCCTCGTCGACCTCCGAGAAGTGGATGCCCGCCTGGCGGATCGTCGGGAAGAGGTGCCTGCCGCGCTCACGGCACATGATCACCTCGTCGGAGACCCCGTCGACGTAGAGGTCGACGTCCTCCTCCGACGCCCGAATGTATCCCGCATCCTGCTGCTGCTCACCCTGGATCGACAGCCCTGCGCGACCCGGTGTGTCCTCTGCCAAGACCCCATGCTCCTCTCACTGTTCGACCGCACCCGCGATCCTATCGGTCGCTCGGGTCGCGTGACCGCCGATCAGATCACGACTCACCGACCGGCCGCGAACCCACCCGGTCACCGTCACATCCCGATCCCCCCTCGCGCGCCGTACCCTGGCCCCCGAATCGGACCGAGGGGAAGGAAACGACGCATGCCGAAGTTCGCCACCGCGGACCGCGTCGACCGGGACGCGCTGCTCGCGTTCCTGCGCCCGCGCCACCGCGCGGTGCTGGTCACGACCCGGGCGGACGGGCGGCCGCAGTCCTCGCCGGTCACCTGCGGCGTCGACGCCGAGGGGCGGATCGTCGTGTCCACCTACCCGGGTCGGGCCAAGACCCGCAACGTGCGGCGGAACCCGCAGGTCGCGCTGTGCGTGCTCTCCGACGACTGGGACGGCCCCTACGTGCACGTCGACGGCACGGCCGAGGTGCTCGACATGCCCGAGGCGCTCGACGGGCTCGTGGACTACTACCGCGGCATCGCGGGCGAGCACCCGGACTGGGCGGAGTACCGGGAGGCGATGGCCCGTCAGGGCAAGTCGCTGATCCGGGTCACGCCGGACGACTGGGGCCCGGTCGCCACGGGCGGCTTCCCTCCCCCGCAGGACTGAGCGCCTCCGGCGCTCGTGAGTGGTAAGTGGTGCTCTGGCACCACTTACCGCGCACGGGCGCCGGAGGCGCGGGTCCAGGGGAAGGCGGGGGCGTCGGAGCCGACGCCCTGGGCGGTCCGGGAGCGGTTCGGCTCGCCGAGCTCGTCCAGCAGCGCGGCCGACAGGTCGGCCAGCGCGACCAGGCCCGCCGGGTCCAGCCAGTCCGGCCGCAGCGCGAACAGCAGGTCCTCGGTGGCGGTGTTGCCGCTGGCCCCGGGCGCGAACGGGCAGCCGCCGAGACCGCCGAGGGCGCCGTCCACCATGGACGCCCCCGCGGCGACGGCGGCGAGGGTGTTCGCCACGCCCAGCCCCCAGGTGTCGTGGCCGTGGAAGACGATCCGCGCGTCCGGCCGGGCCGCGTGCACCCGCTCCACGAGCGCGGCCACCTCGCCCGGCGCGGCCTGCCCGAGGGTGTCCGCCAGCACCACGTCCGCCGCCCCCTCGGTCCGGGGGTCCTCGACGATCCGCAGGACGCGGTCCGGGTCCACCGGACCGTCGAACGGACAGGTGAACGTGGTGGCCAGGCACAGCTGGATGCGCCCGCCCGCACCGAGCGCGGTCTCGACCGCCGCAGGCATGGCCGCGAGGCTCGCCTCGGTGTCCCGGCCGATGTTGGCCCGGTTGTGGGCGTCGGACACCGAGAGGCAGTACTGGACGTTCCGGGCCCCCGCCTCGACGGCGCGGGCGACGTGGCGCGGGGTCGCGACCCACAGCCAGCACCGGTCGAGCTCCGCCGGCGTCAGCGCGGCGACCACGTCGAGGGTGTCGGCCAGCGGGGGCACCAGGTCGGGGCGGGCGAGCGAGCCGATCTCCAGGCTGGGCACCCCCAGGTCGAGCAGCTCCCGGACGATCTCGACCTTGCGCCCGGTGGGCAGCGCCCGGCCGGTGAGCTGCAGCCCGTCCCGCAGGGTGACGTCGCGCAGGACGGTCATCGCAGGCCTCCCAGGACCTCGTCGGTGTGCTCGCCGAGATCGGGTCCCAGCGAGCGGATCGGGACGGTGCCGTCGCCCAGCACCGGGACGACACCGGTGAAGCCGACCCGCTTCGGCGCCTCGCCGCCGGTGTCCACCTCGAAGTACTGGATCATGTCGCGCGCGCGGTACTGCGGGTCCGCGCAGATGTCCGGGGCGGTGTAGATCGGGCCGGCGGGCACCTCCGCCGCCTCCAGCCGGGCGAGCACCTCGGCGCGGGGCAGCGAGGCGGTCCAGGCGCCGATCGCGTCGTCGAGCTCGTCCCGGCGCAGCCACCGCCCGGCGTTCGACGCGAGATCGGGATCCTCGGCCAGGTCCGGCCTGCCGGCGGTCTCCATCAGTCGTTTGTAGATGCCGTCGCCGTTGCCGGCGATGACCACCGAGTCCCCGCCCGCGCACGGGTAGGCGTTGGAGGGCGCGATGCCCTCCATCCGGCCGCCCACCCGCTTGCGTTCCACCCCGTAGGCGAGGTGGTCGGGCACGAGGGACTCCATCATGGACAGCACGGCCTCGTTGAGCGCCACGTCGATGGTGCGCCTGCCCAGCGGCGGCCGCTCGCGCGTCTCGCGCTGGAACAGCGCCATGACCGCGCCGAAGGCCGCGTAGAGCCCAGCGATGGAGTCCCCGATGGACACCCCGGTGCGCGACGGCGGCCGGTCCGGCTCCCCCACCAGGTCCCGCAGCCCACCCATCGCCTCGGCGACCGCGGCGAACCCGGGCCGCCCGGCGAGCGGGCCGGTCTGCCCGAAGGCCGAGATGCGGACGACGACGACGTCCGGGTTCGCGGCGTCGAGCTCGGCCGGGCCGAGGCCCCACTTCTCCAGCGTCCCGGGCCGGAAGTTCTCCAACACGATGTCGGCCTGCGCGACGAGCGCGAGCACCGCCTCGCGCCCCGCCGGGTCCCGCAGGTCCAGCACCACGGACTTCTTGTTGCGGTTGACCGTGCGGTAGAGCATCGACGTCTCGCCCGCGTAGAGCCGCCAGTTCCGCAGCTCGTCCCCGGTGCGCGGGCGCTCGATCTTGATCACCTCGGCGCCGAAGTCGGCGAGCAGCCGACCGGCGGTGGGCGCGGCGATGTAGTTGCCGAGCTCGACCACCCGGACTCCCTCGAGGGGCATGGCTGTCATCGGACCTCCTGGACGGCGAGTGTCACCTGCTATGTGAGCAGATACCCACCATACGGGTCAACCGCCGTCCGTGCGGCTCATCGGGGGTGCCGACCGCCGAGGGTGCGCACGAGCTGCTCGGCGTGCGCGACGACCGTGTCCACCCACCCCTCGCACCGTTCGCGAGGCATCCGCAGCCGAGGCCCGACGACGCCGAGCGCCCCCACCAGCTCCGCCCCCGAGTCGAACACGGGGGCGGCCAGTCCGGACGCGCCGTCCTCCCGCTCGCCGACCGTCACCGAGACCCCGTCCCGCCGGGCCCGGGCGACGGCGAGGCGCAGCGCGTCCGGATCGGTGATCGTCTCGTCGGTCAGGGTCTCGAGAGGTTCGGCCAGCACGCGGTCGAGCAGGTCGGGGCGCCAGGCCAGGATCACCCGGCCCGCCGAGCCGACGTGCAGGGGCATCACCTTCCCCACGTACATCTCCCGGCGCAGGGCGTGCGTGGTCTCGGCGAGCGCGACACAGACCCGGCTGCCCTGCTCGGCCCGGAAGAAGCACGCCGTCTCCCCGGTCTCGTCCCGCAGCGACCGGACGACCGGCGCGACGAGCTCCAGCACGTCCACGCCCTGGGTCGCGGGCGCGGCCCAGTAGGCCATCCGCACGCCGATCCGGATGCCGTCCCCGGCCCGGTCCAGCAGGCCCTCCGCCACCATGTTCGCCACCAGGCGCTGGACGGTGGAGGTGGGGATCCCGGTCGCCTTCTGGATCTCGCCGAGGGTCAGCACCGGCCGGGCGAGGGTGAACGCGTCGAGGATCTCGGTGATCTTGCCCAGGACCAGCAGCCGGTGTCGCGAGCCGGTCGGGGCGTCCTCGACGCTGATGGCTCTACCTTCCTTTCGCACGGTGGTTCCCGGCAGGGAGCGCTTTCGGCGCTTGTCCCTTGAGGACTGGCATGAGACGGCGCCCCTGCCGGGCCCCGGCGAAGGTCTGATGTCCAGGAGGGTGTGGTCCCGCGAGGACTGGTTCATCAGCACGACGCAGCGCCTTCCCGGTCCGCCGAGCACAGCGAGCAGAATGTGATCGGCGGAAGGAGAGAAGCGGGTGCTGGGAATCGGCATCGACTGGGCTGAGGAGTTTCATGACGTCGCCCTCGGCACGGTGGAGAAAGGCGTGGTCGAGCAGTTCCGGATCGCGCACGGACCGGACGGTGTCGCTGCTCTGGTCGAGCGTGCGTTGCGCCTGGAGCCCGACCCGGCCGAGGTCCGGGTGGTCATCGAGACCCGCCACGGGCTGCTCGTCGAAGCCCTGCTCGACGCCGGGTTCACCGTGTTGCCGGTCAACCCGGACCTGGTGGCCCGCCGCCGCGGCCCGGCGCGGAAGAAGGACGACGCCGAGGACGCGAGGATCTGCTGTCTGCTGGCGCTCGACCGCCACGCCGTGCTCAAGACGCTGGTCCCGCACGGGCCGATCGCAGGCGAGCTGCGCGCAATCGGCCGCGACGACGAACGCGCCGCCCGTGACCAACGCCGCCTGCTCAACCGGCTCCGAGCCGACCTGCAGACCACCTACCCCGCCGCGCTGATCATTGCCGGGAAGGACCTCGGTGCTCCGACGGTGCTGCGACTGCTGGAGCGCTGGCCGACCCAGGACGAGCTCGCCGCTGCGACCCGCGACGAGCTCGAGGCGTTCGCCCGCGCCGGCCGGCACGGTTGGCCCGGCCGCTTCGCCGACCGGGTCACCGCCGCTCTGACCGTGCCGTCGCTGCCCACGCGGGACTACCTCGTGCGCGCCAAGGCCGCCGGGATCCGGCTGGCCGCGGTCCAGCTCCTCGCCCTGCACGAGGCCCGCCGCGGCTGGGAACAGCGCATGGGTGAGCTGCTCCTGGGAGGGCGGCGAACCCGGCGTGATCACACCGTGGAGGAGCCCGACCCGGGGAAGGCCTTCCCGGGCGGGGACATCTACCTGAGCTTCCCCGGCCTGGGAGACAGACTCGCAGCTCGGGTCGCCGGTGAGATCGGTGAGCACCTCGGGCAGTTCGACTCTCCGAACGGTCTGCAGTGCTATGCCGGTCGAGCCCCGGTCACCCGACGCTCGGGAAAAAGCGACTTCGTCGTCGCGAGACGCCTGGCGCACAACAGATACCTCGGTGACGCCGTGCACCAATGGGCGTTCTGCAGCCTTACTCGAAGCGGCTGGGCGCGGGAGTTCTACGACGGGAAGATCGCTGCCGGAAAGAGTCACCACAACGCGCTGCGGGCCCTGGGGAACCGCTGGCTGGAGATCCTCTGGCACTGCCTGACCCGAGGTGTCCTCTACGACGAGGCCGTCCACGTCGCCAACCGCAACCGAGCCCTCGGCCGAGCCGCCTGACCCGAAGGTTGACAGAGGGTGTCTCATGAGCCGACCTTAGCGATCGCAGGACACCACACCCGCTCACCCGGTCGGGGTCCTCCGATGGGCCGACGGTGGTTGCGGGCACGTCCTCCTGCCGTAGGTTCCGCGGTGTGGGTGTCCCGAGCCGCGTCGACCGACTACACATCGTGACCAGGTGCGTCACGGCGCTGCTGGTGCTGGGTGGGGTCTGGGCGGCCGCGGCGGAGCCGCCCACAGCGGTCACCCCCGTGGCGGTGACGATCGACGGCATCGAGTACCCGGACCCCCTGGAGCTCGACGACGGGGCGCCGGTCACGGACGTCGGAACGTGGGAGCAGCGGAGACGGCCGCAGATCCTGGCGGCGTTCCGGGAGCACGTCTACGGGGAGAGCCTCCCGCAGCCGACGGCGCAGACCTTCGCCGTCACCGAGCAGGGCAGGCACAAGACGGTGACCATCGGGATCACCGGCCCCGAGGGCACCGGGTCCTTCGAGGCGGACCTCACCCTCCCGGAGGGCAGGCCCCGCGGCACGTTCCTGATGATCGACCACCGCGGCAGCGACCCGCGCGCGTCCTCCGACTACCTCCCCACCGAGGCGATCACGAAGGCCGGCTACGCGCTGGCCCACTTCGACGCGAACGCCGTCGCCCCCGACGGCGGGGACTACCGCACGGGCGTGATCGACCTGTTCCACCCGGCCGACCGGGACCTCCCCGACAACGCCGGACGCGCCGTCAGCGCCTGGGCGTGGGGTGCGAGCCGGGTGCTGGACTACCTGGAGACCGACCCGGACGTCGACGCGACGAAGGTCGCCGTGATCGGCCACTCCCGCAGCGGCAAGGCGGCGCTCTGGGCCGGGGCGCAGGACACCCGGTTCGCCGCGGCGATCACCAACGACTCGGGCTCGACCGGCACCAAGCTCGCCCGGCGGGACAGCGGGGAGTCCATCGCGCGGATCACCGAGTCCTTCCCGCACTGGTTCGCGCAGAACTACCGCGCCTTCGCCGGGGATCCCGCGTCCCTGCCCGTCGACCAGCACCAGCTGCTCGCGCTGCTCGCGCCGCGGACGGTGCTCGTCGGGAGCGCGTCCGAGGACGCGAACGCCGACCCGCAGGGCGAGTTCCTGTCCTACCGGGCCGCCGCCCCCGTCTTCGCGCTCTACGGGCTCGGCGACACCGGCCTGCCCTCGGACGCCTGGCCGCCGGCCACGGACACCGCCTTCCGCGGACCGGCGATGGGCTATCACCTGCGCTCGGGCGAGCACGGCCTGACCGCGGCCGACTGGGACGTCTACCTGAACGCCGGGCTGTTCACCCGGCCGTGACCTGCACCTCCAGGTGCTCGAAGCCGCGCAGCCCGTTGTTGAGCAGCGGCCGGGCGGCCAGCACGTCGAAGCGCTCGACGCGGTCCGCCAGCCGCTCCAGCAGGGCCGACATCTCCAGCCGGGCCAGGTTCATCCCGATGCACACGTGCTCACCCCGCCCGAAGGCCAGCTGGTCCGACGGCCGCCGCGTGATGTCGAAGCGCGCGGGATCGGGGTACTTCCGCGGGTCCCGGTTGGCGGCGCCGTAGAGCAGCGCCACGCGGGTGCCCGCGGCGAGCGGCACACCGTCGACCTCGTGGTCCTCGGTGAGCACCCTGCTGAACTGCGGCACCGGCGACTCCACCCGCAGCGACTCGTTGATCGCGTGCGGGACCAGGCTGCGGTCCTCCCGCAGCAGCGTCCACTGCTCGGGGTGGGCGGCGAACAGCGCGATCATGTTCGTGATCGCGAGGATCGTCGTGTCCAGGCTCGGGGTGACGTAGTCCAGCATCATCACCGGGCACTTCTCCCGCGGCAGCTCGCCGCGGTCGGCGGCCTGGTAGAGCTGGTCGGCCCAGCCGTCCGGGACGATCCGGCCGGGCACCGCCTCCTCGGCGGCGAAGCCGAGGAACTCCTCGACCAGCGGCGTGGCGGCGGTGAACCGCTCGTTGACCGGACCCTGGACGTCCCAGATGGCCGCGGCCCACTGCAGCATCTTGCCCCGGTGGGCCTCCCCCAACCCGACCAGGTCCGACACGATCGTCATGGGCAGGTGCTCGGCGAGGTCGGTGGCCGCGTCGAACCGGCCGCGGTCCACGAGCGCGCCGACGATCTCGTCCGCCGCGGCCTCGACCCGAGGCGCGATGTCCCGCATCAGCTCCGGGCGCAGGGGGCGCCCCAGCACCGAGCGCAGCAGGCTGTGCTCGGGCGGGTCACTGCACAGCGTGATGCCCTCGAGCTGCGCGTTCGTCTGCGGGTCGACGAAGACGCTGCGGGCCGAGGAGAAGGTCCGCCAGTCCATCAACGCGGCCCGGACGTCCTCGTAGCGGGTCAGGGCGTACAGGTCGGTCCGGGTGAGATGCACGACCGGGCCGGCCTCGCGCAGCCGGTCGTAGATCGGGTACGGGTCGAGCCGGGCCTCGTCGGAGAAGAGGTCCGCCTCGTCGCTCGGAATCGTCACGAGGGCTCCTCGGCAGGTGTGAGGACGGGGGTATCGGACTGTAGCCCGGCGCACCATTGACAACCACGACATGTCATCGGATGCTGACGCTTGCACATCCGTTCATATGACTCGTTGGAGGTCGTGATGGCTCAGGGTGCAACCCTGCCGAGCTCGTCGGTGTCGCTGGGCGTCGTCCCGCTGCGCGAGCTCGCCCCGTGGGCGGTCTTCGCGGGCGTGATCCTGCTGGCGCTGCTCTACCTCGTCGGCATGGACCAGGGGGCGACCTCGGTGTTCTCCGGCGAGATGATCCATGAGTTCGTCCACGACGGCCGGCACCTGCTCGGCTTCCCCTGCCACTAGGACCACGGTCGATGGTGAGGACACTGCTGGTCCGCGGCATGCTCGCGGGCCTGGCGGCAGCCGTGTGCGCGTGGGTGTTCGCCTACCTCGTGGGTGAGCCCGCGCTCGACGGCGGGATCGCCTACGAGGACATGCTCGCCGCCGCGTCCGGCGAGGCCGGCGGCGAGCCGATGGTCGGCCGCGGCGTGCAGAGCACGGTCGGGCTGCTGGTCGCGCTGCTGATCTACGGCGTGGCGATCGGCGGCATCTTCGCCCTGGTGTTCGCCGGGGTGTACGGCCGGATCGGGCGGCTGTCGGCCCGGGCGACCTCGGCCGTGCTCGCGCTCGTCGGGTACGTGGTCGTGGTGCTGGTGCCGTTCCTGAAGTACCCGTCGAACCCGCCCGCCTCCAGCGCGGACGACACGATCGGCCTGCGGACCGGCACGTTCGTCCTCATGCTCGCGCTGTCGATCGCGGTCGCGGTGGCGGCCGTCGCCGTGGGCAGGCGGCTGGTCGCCCGATTCGGGGCGTGGAACGGTGTGCTGCTCGCCGTGCTCGGCTACCTCGTGGTGATCGGCGTGATCGGGGCCCTGCTGCCCACCATCGCCGAGACCCCGGCGGACTTCCCGGCCGTCGTCCTGTACGACTTCCGGCTGTCCACCCTGGGTCTGCACGTCGTGCTGTGGGCGGTGCTCGGGCTGCTGTTCGGGGCCCTGGTCGACCGCCGTTCGTCGCAGCGGGCCGCCGAGCTCGCCGGCTGACCGCGGTCCGAGACTCCGCCCATGCCGAGGTTCGCGCTGCTCGCCGTGCTCACCGCCCTGCTGGCGGTGGTCACGGCGGGCACGGCGACCGCCCACGGGTCCGGCCTGGCGTCCGAGCCCCATCTCCCGCGGGTGCTGGGGCTCGATCCGCCGGTGCCGGGGCTGGTCGTGCGGGTGGTCGAGGGTGGCGCCCGGCTCGCGCTGGTCAACGACACCGCCGCCACCGTCGAGGTCGTGCCGGTCGCGGACCGCGGCGAGGAACCCGTCGTCCCGCCCGGGGGTTCGGCCCACTGGGCGGACCCGCGGGTGGCCACGTCCCCGAGCGGCGCCCCCGTCGCGTGGACGATCCCCCTGTCGGTCGACGGCGAGCCGGTCGCCCTGCGCGGCGAGACGATCTGGCCGCCCGCCCCCGCGACCGCCGGGTGGTGGGGGCTGACCGCGGCCCTCGCCGTCGGCGCCGCGCTGCTCGGCGCCCCCGCGGTCCGACGGCGCTGGGCGGAGCTCGCCGTCGCCGGTCTCGGCCTGCTGGCCGTGGCCGCCCATCTCGTGCACGTCCTCGGCTCGGCGGACGTACCCGTGGACCTGCCCTACTGGCCCACCGTGTTCGGCACCGCCGGCATCGGGATCGGGGCCTGGGCGGCGGCGGTCGCGGGGGCGGCGCTGACCGTGGCGGGCACCCGCTGGGGCACCCTGCTGACCGGGATCGGTGGCACCGTGCTCGCCCTGCTCACCGTGTCGGACACCGACAGCTTCGCCGACGCCGTCCTGCCCTACGCCTGGGACCCGACGCTGGACCGGATCGCCACCGCCGGCACGGTCGGCCTCGGCGTCGGGCTGCTGCTCACCGGGTTCGCCGCGCTGCGCGCCATGACCCCGGACACGCTCCCCGACCAGGTCGTTCCCGAGGAGGCCCGATGACCGCCCGCTCGGCGGCCCTGTTCCTGTTCCTGGCGGTCCTGCTGACCGCGTGCGGCGCGCCGCAGGCCCCGCCCGCAGGCGGCGTCCAGACCGTGCGGGTCGCCTACGCGGGCGGGCAGGTCACCGGGGACACCGGCACCGTGCCCGTCACGCTCGGGTCGCAGGTCCACCTGGAGATCGGCAGCGACACCGCCGAGGAGGCCCACCTGCACGGGTACGACAAGGCCGTGCAGGTGCCCGCGGGCGGCACCGCGACGATCGACTTCACCGCGGACGTCCCCGGCGAGTTCGAGCTCGAGCTCCACCACTCCGGGGAGCCGCTCGCCACCCTGCAAGTCCGCTGATGCCCCTGGCGCACGGCGTCGGCACCCGCGGCGACCTCCCGGTCCCCGTCGAGTACGCCGCGCTCGCCGCGGGCCTCGTCCTGGTCCTGACGTTCGTGCTGCTCGGCGTGCTCTGGCGGACGCCGCGGCTGCGCGGCGCGGCCGCGGGGAGGCCGCTGCCCGAGCCGCCGCGGCTGCTCGGCCCGATCCTGCGCGCGGTCACGACCGTGCTCGCCGTCGCGGTGGTCGTCGTGGGGTTCACGGGTCCGCCGGAGACGCCGGACAACCTCGCGCCCTGGACCCTCTACGTGGTGTTCTGGGTGGGACTGGTCCCCGCCTCGCTGCTGCTGGGGCCGGTCTGGCGGGTGCTGAACCCGCTGCGCGCCCTGCACCTGCTGCTGGCCCGGATTCTGCGGATCGACCCCGCGGGCCGGGGTGTGCCCGCCCGGGTCGGGCTCTGGCCCGCGGCGGTGGTGCTGGGCGCGTTCGGCTGGCTGGAGCTCGCCGCGCCCGAACCCGCCGACCCGCGGCTCGTCGCCGCCTGCCTGACCGGCTACGCCGTCGTCCAGGTGGCCGCGGCGCTGGTCCTCGGCCGGGACTGGTTCGCCCACGGCGACGGGTTCGAGGTCTGGTCCACCCTGCTCGGCGCGCTCGCCCCGCTCGGCAGGCGGGGCGACGGCCGGCTCGTGCTGCGCAACCCGCTCGACGGGCTGGAGGCCGTCCGCCCCCGGCCCGGGCTCACCGCCGTCGTGCTGGTGCTGCTCGGCACCACCGCGTTCGACGGCCTGTCCCGCTCGGAGCTCTGGCCGCTGCGCGGCACGCTGTGGGCCACGGTCGGGCTGGTCGGCGCCACGGCGCTGGTCACGGCGTTGTGGCTGCTCGGCACCCGACGCGCGGACCCCGTCCGCGGCGAGGACCGCGCCCCGCTCCCCCGCGCCTTCGCGCACACCCTCGTCCCGATCGCGGCGGGCTACGCGATCGCGCACTACTTCTCACTGCTCGTCTTCGACGGGCAGCAGGTCGTCGTGCTGCTCGGGTGGCGGGAGGCCGTCGACTACACCGTCGTCGGGGTGGGGGCGATCGCCGCCGTGCAGCTCGGCGCGATCGTCCTCGGGCACGTGGCGGCGGCGGTCGCGGCCCACGAGCGGGCCGTGCGGCTGTTCCCGTCCGCCGTCGCGCTGCGGATCCAGTACCCGATCCTGGCGTCCATGGTGATCCTCACCTGTGTCGCGGTCGCGCTCGTCCTGGCGCCCTGACGGTGTCGCGGCTCCGCCGCCCGTGAGTGGTAAGTGGTGCTGGAGCACCACTTACCACTCACGGGCGGCGGGGTCGGTAGCCTCCCGTCCGTGACCGGTGGGCGAGCGCTGCGAGGGCTTCTCACCGTGCTCCTCGTCGGTGTGGCCCTGGTGCTGCAGTGCACGCCCGCCGGCCCCACGGTGGTGCCGGTCACCGCGGTCGCGTACCCGAACGACCCGACCCCCGCGCCGCCCGCCTGCCCGGACACCCACCCGCTGCACGACGGCCTCGCCACCCCGGTGCTCCGCGTCGCCGCGGCGACCGATCTCACCCCGTCCCCGGTGCCGGACGCCCGCGCCGTCCCCTGCGGTACGCCCACTGGACCCCGCGTCCCGGTCTCGTCGAGCCCGCCGGACGCTCCCGGCGGCGCCGTGCTCTGTACGGAGATCTGCGTCAGCAGGCGCTGATCGGCCCACCGACCCACGACGTGGGTCGGTCCGGCCGTCCCCCACCCGCACCGTCGTGCGGGTCCGCGTCCTGAGAACGGATGTCCCGTGCCCCTGAACGTCAAGATCCTCGCCGCCGCCCTCGCCGCCGCCCTCGGCGCCGCGCTCGTCGCCGTGCTGGTCGTCGTCCTCGTCCCCTGGGGCGGCTCGACCGCCGCCCACCGGGCGGACAGCCACCGCCTCTCACCCGGCACCGAGGCCACCTTCGTCGAGTTCCTCGACTTCGAGTGCTCGGCGTGCGCGGCGGTCCACCCCGCCCTCGACCAGCTGCGCGCCGAGTACGGCGACCGCATCGGGTTCGTCGTGCGCTACTTCCCGATCGACGCCCACCAGCACGCCGAGCCCGCGGCCCGCGCCGTCGAGGCCGCCGCGCAGCAGGGCGCGTTCGCACCGATGGCCCAGCGGATGTTCGAGACCCGGGCCGAGTGGGGCGGTCGCCCGGAGCCGGTGGACGAGCGCTTCCGCGGGTACGCCGCCGACCTGGGCCTCGACCTGGCCGAGTACGACCGCGTCTCCGCCGCACCGGAGACGCTCGACCGCATCCGCTCCGACCGCGCGGACGGCGAGGCGCTGGGCGTGCGCGGCACCCCGAGCTTCTTCCTCGACGGCGAACGCCTCCAGCCACAGACCGTCGGCGACCTGGTCGACGCCTTCGACGCGGTCCTCGCCCGATGACCGCCGCCGAGGCGCGGGAGCCGTTCCCCCGCGGTCTGCCCTGGTTGCTGGTGGTCGGCGGTGGGATCGGCCTGCTCGCCGCGTTCGTCCTCACGGTCGAGCGGTTCGCCCTCGCCGAGGACTCCGCCTACATCCCCACCTGCAGCATCAACCCCGTCCTGAGCTGCGGTTCGGTCATGACGACGGCCCAGGCGGCCGTCTTCGGGTTCCCCAACCCGCTGCTCGGCATCGCCGGGTTCGCGGTCGTCGCGGCCACGGGCGCCGCCCTGCTCGCCGGCGGGCGGCTCGCCGGGTGGTACTGGGCGGGGCTGCAGCTCGGCGCCACCGCGGGCGCGGTGTTCGTGCACTGGCTGATCGGCCAGAGCCTCTACCGGATCGGCGCCCTGTGCCCCTACTGCATGATCGTGTGGGCGGTCACGGTGCCGATCTTCTGGTACGTGACGCTGCGGAACCTCGACCGGCGGTGGCCCACGCACCCGGCCGTCGCGGCGCTGGTGCGGCGGCACTCGGTCCCACTTGCCCTGTGGTTCGCGGTGCTCGTGGCGCTCGTCCTGCTCCGGTTCGGGCCGGAGCTGTGACGGCCCCGGCTTCGACCGACCGTAGAATGTCGGATATGTTCGTTTTGTGACGTCCGGCGCCGCTTCGCTCTCCCCCCGCATCCACTCGCTGAACCGCCCGAACATCGTGAGCATGGGGACGGTCGTCTGGCTGTCCAGCGAGCTGATGTTCTTCGCGGGCCTGTTCGCCATGTACTTCACCGCGCGGGCCCAGCACGTCGGGGAATGGCCGCCGCCGCCCACCCACCTCAACGTCCCCTACGCGCTGACGATCACGATCATCCTGGTGGCGTCCTCGTTCACCTGCCAGTTCGGCGTGTTCGCGGCCGAGCGCGGCGACGTGTTCGGGCTGCGCCGCTGGTACCTGCTCACCCTCGCGATGGGCACGATCTTCGTGATCGGCCAGGCCTACGAGTACTACGAGCTGGTGCACACCGGAACCACGATCTCGTCCAGCGCGTACGGGACGATGTTCTACATGACGACGGGCTTCCACGGCCTGCACGTCATCGGCGGGCTCGTGGCGTTCGCGTTCCTGATCGTCCGGACCACGCTGAGCAAGTTCACCCCCGCCCAGGCCACCGCCGCGATCGTCGTGTCGTACTACTGGCACTTCGTCGACGTCGTGTGGATCGGCCTGTTCGCCGTCATCTACTTCATCCGCTGACCCGGGTCCGAACAGCAGAAGAGGCCCACCCCGCACAGCGGGGTGGGCCTCTTCCGTGGCGACCTCAGATGACGCGGACGCCCTCGGCCTGCGGGCCCTTCTGGCCCTGGCCGATCTCGAACTCGACCCGCTGGCCCTCGTCCAGGCTGCGGAAACCGCGTCCGTCGATCTGCGAGTAGTGAACGAAGACGTCAGCGCCGCCACCGTCCTGCTCGATGAAGCCGAAGCCCTTCTCGCCGTTGAACCACTTGACGGTGCCCTGCGCCATGTCTCGTCCTGTCTCACGGGTGTGTTGTGGTGAGGATATCCCCGTCGGCCCGCGGTGTGCTCGACCGCACCCCGACACGCACCGACGAACCGTTCCCGGGTGGCGGAGGCGGACGGGAATCGAACCCGCCTGACCGAGATACTCGGCCACGTCGGTGTTGAAGACCGCGGGGGCCACCAGGCACCCGGACGCCTCCCCGTCACCCCGACCGGACTCTACACAGCCGCGGCCCGGGACCGCCGGACCGCGGGTTACCGGCCGGTACCTACGAAAGTCGCCCACCCCGGGGCGACCGAGGGCGGTGGCGCCCCGGCCCGGACGGGACGAGACTCAATGGACCGTCACGGTGGTGCCCCACCGTGGCTCTCGGGTCGGTGTGTTCGCGGACGAGTTGGGGGGACGCGGCGTCCGGGTCGGTGCAGAGCACGATCAGCGGTGCGGTAGGCTGATCGAGCCCTCACGGGGGCGGCCGGGACGTGGCGCAGCTTGGTAGCGCACTTGACTGGGGGTCAAGGGGTCGCAGGTTCAAATCCTGTCGTCCCGACGGTCGGCAGAGGCCGGTGGTTTCTCGACGGAGCCACCGGCCTTCGTCGTTTCCACCTGCGGAATCACGATGTACAAACCGTGTGATCATGATCATGCCGCGGTCCCTGTCCTGATCATGGGCGTCGCCCCTGCATCGGCCATCCCCATGTCAGGCCGGTGTGTGGGAGGTCGTGGCGACGGAGCTTCTCGAGACCGAGATCGGCGACCACTTCGTCCCAGCGGGTGCCATCCCTGAGGATGGCGACCGTCACCCGTCCCCCGCGGGGCCCGACGAACAGCCGCCGCAGAGGTCTCCACCTGCAATAGCGTCAGCGGGTGGTCCTGGAGGTGGGCGCCGACGTTCGGCTGGTCGACGATTACGTCGATGCTGAGCTCCCGTAGATGTGCGGCGGGCCCGATACCGGAGAGCATCAGCAGCTTCGGGGAGTTGTAGGCCCCTGCGCTGAGCACCACCTCTCGGTCGGCGACCGCGGTCTGGACCGTACCCTCGTGTTCGTACTCGACGCCGACCGCGCGCTCGCCGTCGGGAACTTCACGACGACCGTGCGGTACCTGCCCCGTCTCCCTCCGGAGTCTTCACGTCGTCCTCGGCCACCACCACGCGTCCACCCAACCGCGCGAGGATGCGGCCGTGATCCGCGTTCGCGTACCTGTCGTAGCCCTCCCGGTCGTCGATCTCCAACTGGACGCTTGGCCTGGGGCCGGCGAGGGAGGCGTCAGAGTCACCAACCGGGGCCACGCCTCCTGGAGACCACTGGTCGCCGCCGGTGGCGTCGACGCACCTCGTCGCAAGGTCGGAGACGGACGCGGCGGAGCGCGCCGAAGACCAGGCCCACCTATGCGGTCATCCCGAAGCGAGCGGACATCGCCTCGGCGAACGTCCGCAGCTCCTTCTCCGGACGAACCGGGATCAAGATCCGCTCCACTCCCGCGGCACCGTGCTGCTCCACCAGGCGCGAGAACTCGTCGAGATCCTGGGCGCCGTCGATGACCGTGAGACCGACCGAACCCGCCGGACGACCCGCCCGCTCCGTCTCCTCGCGGAGCAACCGAGCCGTCTTTGCGACCTCACCGGCCGGGAGCGCCGCAGGGAACAGCCCGTCACCGAGCTGAGCCGCACGACGAATCGCCCGCGGTCCACCACCACCGACCACGATCGGAACCCGAGACTGCGCAGGGGTCGGCACGCTGACCACGCCGGAGAAGGAGACGGTGTCTCGATCGACGGACGCCGGCTCCCCCGTCCACAGCTGTCGCATCGCGGCGAGGTAGTCGTCGTGCCGCCGACCACGTCCCGCGAAGTCGACCCCGACCGCGGCGAACTCCTCCGCGAGCCATCCGGTACCGACCCCGAGCACGACCCGCCCGCCGCTGAGCCGGTCCAGCGTCGCGACCTGCTTGGCCAACACGACCGGGTTGCGCTGGGGCAGGACCAGCACCCCGGTCGCGAGACGGATCCGACTCGTCACCGCCGCCGCGAACGACAGCCAGATCAGCGGATCCGGAAAATCGACCACGTCATCGCCACCCATCTTCCCCGACTCGTCGTAGGGGTAGACGCTGTCGTACCGACTCGGAACGACCACATGGTCGTTCAGCCACAAGGACTCGAACCCCAACTCCTCCGCCAGCCGGACCGACGCCACCGCCGCCTCCGGCTCCCCTCCCCCGACCTGGCTGACCGCGAACACTCCGAACCGCATACCGCACCTCCATCACGTGGACCGTGACCACCACACAGAAACATAACTACTCTAGTTACATCATAGCCGTACCTGTGACAGGTCCGACGCGATCGGGTTCGACATCGGGCCACGAGACGACGCCCCTGGGCGGCCCCACCCGATCGTCAGCCCACGGGGTCCCGCAAGATGGTGCGCAGCTCGTCCTGCGGAGTGCGCGCCGTGAAGGGGTCCAGGTGGATCTCATGGTGGGCGCCGACCCGCCGCACGCCCCGGCTCGCGGCGAACGCACCCAGCCCCGCGAGCGTCTCACGCTCCTCGGCGAACGGGCCATGGTGCATCACCTGCACCACCAGACGCTCGGGCAGCGTGAACAGCTCCGCCCCGACGTCCGTGGCATCCGTGGCATCCGCGGCCCCGACCGCGGAGACGAGCTCCTGCCCCGTGGTCCCGTCATCGACCTGGGCGAGCACGCGGTACTCGAGGTCGTCGATCGGGTTGACCCAGTAGAAGTCCGCGATGTCGACGGGCGCCGCGGCGTCCGGGTACCAGTAGACGATCTCCACGACGCCCGCCGCGGCTCGCACCTGCCGCGCAGCCGGCAGAGCACGGACGACCGCGCCGACGAGCTCCTTCTTGCGGTAGAACTCGGCGGTACCCGGACGTCCGCTGCCCCGGATCGACACGAAGGTCGTGCGGGGTGCCCGAACCAGCTCAGGATGATCGGCAGCGCTCAGGTGCGCGGTGGGCGCCGCGGCGCTCGGGTCGGTGGTCATGAGAGTTCTCCCCCGTCGTGGGCAGTGCCTTGGCGAAGCATCGAGAGGATCGCCGTCCTCGGCGAGCCGCTCGGTGCCACGACTCGGACCCTAGGTCGGGTTGCGGACAGATCCTGTCCGGGTCACCGCCTACGCTCGGATTCGTGCTCAGCGCCTCACACCGTCTGCTCCAGCTCCTCGCGGTACTGTCGACGAGACCGGAGTGGACCTCGACCGAGCTCGCCGACCGCCTCGGTGTCCACGAGCGCACGGTTCGACGTGATGTCGCCAAGCTCCGTGAGCTGGGGTACGGCGTCGAGGCGACGACCGGCCCGTGGGGCGGGTACCGCCTCGGAGCGGGATCACGCATGCCCCCGCTCACCCTGGACGATGACGAGGCGATGGCCACCGCGATCGCGCTGCGCAGCCTCGCCTGGAACCATCCGGACGGCGAGGGACAGTCGGCGTTGACCGCACTGCGGAAACTGCAGCGATGCCTGCCACGCAGGTCGGCCGAGGCGCTGGACCGGCTCGACGCCGCGACGGCTCGCGCCGGGCAGGCACCCGAACCACGCGGTGAGGTGGACCTCCACGTGCTGACCGCGCTCGCCGGGGCCTGTCGAGGACGGGAGCGGGCGCGGTTCCGCTACCGGGACCGCCGCGGTGCCGGCACCGACCGTGAGGTCGAGCCGGTACGGGTGGTCCGCACCGCGCACCGCTGGTACCTCGCCGCCTGGGATCTGGACCGCGACGACTGGCGCGTCTTCCGGGTGGACCGCATCACCGGGGTCACCGTCACCGGTCGGGCCGAAGCGCGTCGCGGCGGTGTCGACGCCGTCGCCCTCGTCGAAGCCTCGATCACCGCCACCCCGTTCGAGGTCCATGCCGACGTCGAGATCCACCGCCCACTCGGGGAGGTTCAGGCCCTCGTCCCGGCCACGGTCGCGCAGCACCGCGCCGACGGCCCGCACCACACCCTGACCAGACTGGGTGGACCCAGTCCAGGGTGGGTCGCCGACTACCTGCTCCGGCTCGGCGTGCCGTTCACGGTCCTGGCTCCAGACGACGTCCGCGAGATGGTCGTCGCCCGACTGGAGGAGCTCCTCGTCCTCCAACGACCACCCGACTGAGCCGGGCGGGCCCGCCACCAGCCGTCATCGTCCTCGGCCGCGTGGCCCGACCTCGACCGAGCGGACCGTGTGTGCCCCGACCCGGCCCTCGTCGAAGCGCAGGCCGTGACCGGGCCGGTCCGGCGGGGTGGTCACCCCGTCCTTGATCGTGAGCGTCTCGGCGAGCAGATCGTCGAGCAGCGGGAAGTGCTCCAGCCAGGTCGTGGCCCGACCCGCCGCGACGAGATGGACGTGCAGCTCGGGCAGGAAGTGCGGGGTCACGCTCACTCCGTGTGCCTCCGCCAGGGCGTCGATGCGCAGGAACTCCGACACGCCACCGGTCAGCGGCGCATCCGGCATCCAGACCGAGGCGCTGTCGACGAACTCGGTGAAGCCCGCCAGTCCGAGCACGTGCTCCCCCACCGCCAACGGCGGGGTGGGGCCCGTCGAGAGGCTGCGGTGCGCCTGGGGGTGGCGTGACGGCACCGGCTCCTCGAACCACACGACGCCGAGGTCGAGGAGCCGCGGAGCCATCCACTGTGCTGTGGGGAGGTCGAGACGCTCGTTGGCGTCGACCATGATCGCCACGTCGTCGCCGACCGCAGCCCGCACCGCAGCGACTCGCGCCACGTCGTCCGCGGGGGCCCGCACCCCGACGCGGAGCTTCACCGCGGGAAAGCCCTCGTCGACATAGCTGCGGGCCCCCTCGACCAGCTCCTCGGTGGTCATGGCATGCGTCGCCCGGCCACTTCCATAGACGGGCATCTCCTCGCGCTGGGCGCCCAGGAACCGGTAGAGCGGCTGTCCCGCTCGCACCGAACGCAGGTCCCACATCGCGATGTCCACGGCCGACGTCGCCAAGAGGGGGATACCGGTACCGAGCCGATGGGTCGCATCGCGCATCCGGTACCAGCCCCGTGCCCAGTCGTCCGGGTCGGAGCCGACGACCGCAGGCAGGTGCAGCTCCTCGAGCAGCGCGACCACCGAGCCCATGCCGGGGCCGAGGGAGTAGCTGTATCCCGTCCCCTGCGCTCCGTCGGCGTCGACGAGCGTGACCAACGCGAGCTGCAGCCGGGTCGCACCCGAGCCGCCGCGGGCGGAGCCCAGGGGGAGGTCGACGAGTCTGACCTCCGCACGCTCGATGGTGCGGGTCGACATGGACATGCGGATTCTCCTCGACGGTCGGGATTCACTCTGAGGTCAGTAGCGACCGGTTCTTGGTCTCCGGCGAGAACGCGAGAGCGAGGACGCCCAGCAGGGCGAGCACCCCCGCGTAGGCACCCAGCACCACGGGCGGACGCCCCCCGGCGAGTAGAGCGCTGCCCACCAGCGGGGAGAAGCCTCCGAGCAGGCTCGCGAGCATGAAGCCCGTCGAGGCGCCCACGTAGCGGACTCTGGTCGGGAACAGCTCGGCGAGCCAGGCCCCGACGGGGCCGAAGATCAGGGTGAACGGCACCATGGTCACGCAGAACCCGAGGCCGATCAGTACCGGGTTCCGCGTGCTCAGGAGCGCGAAGGCAGGCACCACACACACCGCGACACCGACCGCACCGATCATCATCGGGATCCGGCGGCCGAAACGCTCGACGACGAGCGCCGCAGGGAGGACGAGAACGCCGTGGGTGGCCGCAGCGGCACAGACCACGAGGATCATCGTCTGCGAGCCGATCCCCAGTGCCGCAGTGCCGTAGGACACGCTGAACGTCGTGATGAGGAACCAGGTGGTGAGACCGCCGAGGGCGGTGCACATGCCGATCAGGATGCGTCCGGGGTAGCGGCGGAAGACCTCGATCAGCGGCGCCTTCACCAGTTCGTCGCGACTCGCGGCGGCGTCGAACACCGGGGACTCCTCGACCCGCAGGCGAACCCAGAGGCCGACTCCGACCATCACGACACTGAGCAGGAAGGGCACCCGCCAGCCCCACACGAGGAAACCTTCAGGGCCGCTGACCGCCGTCGTGACGGAGAAGATCAGCGCGGCCAGGACGAAGCCCAGCGGCGGACCGATCTGCGGGAACGCGCCGAAGAACGCCCGCCGGTTCGGCGGTGCGTGCTCGGTCGCGAGCAGGACCGCACCGCCCCACTCGCCGCCCACGGCGAGTCCCTGCAGGATCCGGCAGACGACGAGCAGGATCGGTGCGATGGCACCCGCAGCGGCATAGGTCGGCAACAACCCGATGGCGACGGTCGAGCACCCCATCAGCAACAGGCAGATCAGGAGGGCACGCCGCCGCCCCACCCGGTCGCCGATCGTGCTGAAGACGATCGACCCGAGCGGGCGAGCGATGAAGGCGACGGCGAACGTCGCGAAGGCCGCGAGTGTGCTCGCGGCACCGCTTCCCGACGGGAAGAACAGGGGGCCGAGCGCCAGGGAGGCGGCCATCGCGTAGACCGAGAAGTCGTAGTACTCGATGGTCGTCCCGACAAGGCTGGCGAAGGCCACCTTGCGGGAACTCGTTGGCGCTGTGGACGCGGTCGGTGAGGACGGGCGGACGACGCCGGTCATGGTCCCTCCGTTGGGAGTCGGCGAAGCGTGGTGGCGGAGCCCGAGCTCCAAAGATTCATCAGTACACGGAAGAATGTGTCAGGCGGAACCACCTGTCAAGGGCCGGAGAGTCAGTTCTCCCGGTAGTCCAGCAAGCCCTTGTGATGGTCGAGAAGGGACGTGAGCAGGGTGACGAGCTGCTCGCGCTGCACCGGGTCCAGTCCGGCCAGCATCGCTTCGTTGACCTGCGTCGCACGCACTGTCGACTCGACGTAGAGCGCCCGGCCCGCCGCGGTCAGCCGCACGACCCGGCGCCGGGCGTCCTCTGGGTCCTTGACCTGGGTGACGAGCCGGCGCGCGACCAGCCTGCGGATCACGTCCGCCGTGGTGGACCGGTCGAGCCGGATCTTCGAGCGCAGCGTCACCTGGGTCAGCGAGCCGTCGTGGGCGAGGGCGTGCAGGACGGCGAACTGAGGCGAGGTGAGACCTCCGGGGAAGTTCTCGGCCCAGATCGCGACATGCACCTGTTGGCAGGTGCGCAGCAGGTGCCCGATCATGCTCGCGAGGTCGAACTCGACGGGCCCGGCGGGCTGCTGCGGCGAGGCCACCAGTCCCCCTCTCGCGGCAAGCGCACCCGGGTCGGCCGACCGCGGGCACCCCGATCGTACAAGTGCCGCAGAGCCGGGGGTCGTGCACCCTCAGGGGTCGGGAACAATCAATCAGTACACTGATGGATCACCCGGCGCGGCGCGGCGCCGACGCCACCTCGGGCGGATCCACCGAGGCGCCCGCGGCGAAGAACGCCGCGTTGGTGTCGACATAGCTCCGCATCTCCTCCGGCAGCATCGCATCCATCGCGATGGCCTCCTGCGGACACGCCGGCTCACACGCGCCACAGTCGATGCAGACCTCGGCATCGATGTAGAGCATCCGCTCCCCCGGCTTGATGCAGTCGACCGGACACTGCTCCAGACAGGAGCGGTCCATCACGTCGATGCAGCCTGCAGTGATCACGTAGGTCATCGGGTCTCCTCGGCGAGAACCGCAGCCGCGCCCAGGCGCGCGAGCTCGGCATGGTTGGTGATCTTCGTTCGGGCGCGGCCCGTGGTGGCGCCGAGGGCGATCTCGGCTGCGTCGATCCGCGTCCAGCCGGACCAGTCGACGACCTCGGGCAGGCGTGAGCGGACCAGATCGGCAGGTCCGTCCGCACCGCCGGTGATGGCCGCGCTGTCGACGTCCGCCCACAGCGCCCGGACCGTCTCGGCCGCACAGGCCTTGTTGGTGCCGATCACTCCGCTCGGCCCACGTTTGAGCCAGCCCGCCACGTACAGCCCGGGGGCCACGCGGCCCGCGTCGTGGTGCACTGCGCCATCGGTCGTGAAGAGACCTGCGGGCGCTGCGGCGCGGTACCCGATCGCCGTGACGACGGCGCCGACCGACAGTTCCTCGATGCGACCCGAGCGGTTGTCCCGCAGTGCGATCGCCTCCACCCCGGCGGCACCCCCGATCTCGGTGGGGGTGCGGTGGAAATGCACGTGCAGACGACGCCCGGCACCGACCGCGCCCGCCTCGGCCCACCGAGTGAACATCGCTACCCGCTGGGCGACCAGTCGATCCTCCGCGGCCCTGGCGCGCTCCGCCGACCCCAGGGTGATCTCCGTCGGGTCGACGAGGACATCGACGTCGAGATGATCGAACTCGAGCAGCTCCGCAGGGCTGAACCGCACGTCGGCGACGCCACGACGGATGACGAGGTGCACGTCCGTGACCGGCCGCGCGTCCAGGACGGCCGCGACCGAGCCTGGCAGGTCCGTGTTCGCGAGACCCGCTCCGCCCTTGAGCAGGATCCGCGAGACGTCGAGCGCGACGTTGCCCGCCCCGACGACGGCCACCGAGGACGAGGCCGTCGACCACCGGACCCCGTCGAGGGGGTGGCCGTTGTACCAGGGGACCATGTCCGCGGCGGTGAAGCTCCCCGGCAGGTCCTCACCGGGGATGCCGAGTCGGCGGGAGTCCCGCGCCCCGGTGGCGAGGACGACGGCGTCGGAGACCGAGCGCAGCTCGTCGAGGGAGAGGTCGCGACCCAGCTCCACGCCGCCGTGGAACCGCACCCGCTCGTCGGCGAGGACCCGGCTCAACGCCGTCGCCACCGTCTTGATCTTGAGATGGTCCGGCGCCACCCCGTAGCGGACGAGTCCGAACGGGGTGTACGAGCGGTCCAGCACGTCGACCTCGACCCCCGGACGGGTCAGGAGCTCGGCGGTCGCGAACACCCCCGAAGGGCCCGCCCCGACGACGGCGACACGCATCAGGATCCCTTGAGGCCGTTGTGCGACTTGAACCCGCCGAGCAGGGTGTCCCCCCACAGGAAGTCCTCGATCGCCTGCTGGTCACGCGCCTTCGTGGCGTCGTAGCGGTCGCGATGGACGATCTCGTCGAGCTCCCGGCGGGTCGTCGGCGTCGGCATGACGGCCGGGTGTCCCACGCCGAACATGTCGTAGATGCGCAGTCCGCGCGGGATCCCCAGCCAGGACTTGATCATCGTGCTCATGTACGGCGAGCTGACGTCGCTGATCCACTGCGAGCCGAGACCCAGCGACGCCACGGCGAGGTGCGCGAAGACGGTCGCCTGCGCCAGGCTCGTCACGAAATGCGACTCCCCCTTCTCCAGCGCGGTTCGCACGGGGTAGGCGTCGATCACCCGCGGGTCACCGAGGACGAGCACGAAGACCGGTGAGTGGCGGAACCCCGTGTAGCCGATGTGGTTGCGGTGCCCCCACACGGCCTCCTGCATTTCGCGCTTGTCGGTCATCTGCCGGGAGTACAGGTCGGCGATGCGCCCCCTGGTCTCCGGGTCGCGTACGACGAGGAACTCCCACGGCTGCGCATTCCCGGCGGACGGGGCCCAGCGCGCGACCTCCAGGATCTTCTCGATCGTCTCGTCGGACACCTCCCGCTTCGGGTCGATCGCGCGCACCGAGCGGCGGTGCCGGGCGAGGGCGAGGAGCTGGTCGTAGGTGGCGGCGTCGGGCGGCGGGGTCCCCGCGTCCTGCCCGGCGGTCTGGTCGGCGGCGGTCGTCATCGCGTCTCCTTCGTCGAGATGTCGCCCCCAGCCTGGACGCACCGACTGAGAGCGTCCAATATATAAACCTTCACCACTGATAACTCCCGACGATCAGAGGCTGGGCATGGAGTTTCGGCACCTGCAGTACTTCGTCGCCGTCGCCGAGGAGTTGCACTTCCGCCGGGCCGCCGAGCGGCTGCACCTGGCTCAGCCCGCGCTGAGCCAGCAGATCGCCCGCCTGGAAGACGAGCTGGGGATGCGTCTGCTCGAGCGGACCAAGCGGCATGTCAGCCTGACGACCGCGGGCGCCGTCCTGCTGGACGAGGCACGCGTGCTCCTCGAGCGGCGCGAGAGGGCGATCGCCGCCACGCGCCGCGCGGCTGCGGGCAGTACCGGTCGGCTCGCCGTCGGGTTCGTCGGTCCCGCGACCTACAGCGTCCTTCCCGGGCTGATCGAGGCGTTCCGTCGGGGGCACCCTGCCGTCGATCTGAGCCTGCACGAGCACACGACGGCCGAGCAGCTCGAGCTGTTGGCAGCCCGCGAGCTCGACGCGGGTCTCGTCCGACTGCCGACCGCCACCGAGGGCCTTCGGCTCGTCGAGGTGCTGTCCGAGCCGATCTGCCTGGCGCTGCCGGAGACGCATCCGCTCGCGGGGCCTCCGGACACCCCGGTCGATGTGGCGGCACTGGCCGACGAGGGGTTCATCGTGGTCCCGCGTTCACGGGAGGCGCTGGTGTTCGACCGCATCGTGGCGCTGTGCCAGCAGGAGGGCTTCAGCCCGCGGGTCGTCCAGGAGGCGCAGCAGGTCCACGCGATCATCGGTCTGGTGGCCACCGGGATGGGAGTGGCCCTGGTGCCCGACTCCATGCGCAAGCTGCACCGCCCCGGCGTCGTGTACCGGTCCCTCCCCCAGGGGCCGCAGGCGCGGATCGGGACCGGCCTCGCCTGGCGCGAGGACGACCGGTCACCGGTCGTCGAGGCCTTCGTGCGCACCGCTCGTCAGGCGGTCGAGGCTCCGCCGCACTAGGGCCGCCCCGCCGTAGAGCGCAGCCGCCCCCACCGCCACCGCCGCCACCAGCGTGAGCGGGTCCGTCGACACCACGAACGGGGTGGCGGCGAGGGCCAGAGCTGGCGGATGGGGATCACCGAGAAGGCGGACCAGCGCGGTGGCCAACGCCACCGCGGTCAGACAGGCGAGCCACCCGAACGGGATCGACACCCGACAGAGGACGGCCCCGCCCGCCGTGGCCGTCACCAGCACCCACCGGAGCGCCGCGAGCCTGACCGACGAGGCGCCCGATCGGACGAACTCGAGGCAGGAGACGAGCAGGGGGGCGGCGAACGCCGCAACGGGCAGCCGCGCCACGGCGGCCAGTGCCAGCCAGACCGTGACGGCGCCGCCGTGGACGGCCGCCGCGCGCACCTTCCAGCGCGGCGCGTCACCGGGGGTGGCGAGTACGGCCATCAGCGACGCGGCCCCCAGCACCACCACGGGGTACCACCAGCTCCGGATGTCCGCGAGGACCGGCAGCACCGGAGCCGACAGGAAGGGTCCGACGGGACATCGGGCGAGCTGCAGGAGGACGAGCCCGAGCAGCGCGGCGACCAGAGCCGCCCCGGGAACGGACAGCGCGGGCACCAGCGGCGAGACGGCCAGACCGAGCACCGACCCGAGCACCGGCGCCGCCACGATGCGGGCACGGGGTGTCGACCAGTCCGGACGGCGGAGGACCGCCAGCCCGAACACCGCCGACACGACCCACGGCACGACGGAGGGGACAGCCGCGAGATCGCGCAGGCCGACCATGCCCGCTCCCAGCAGGGCAGGCAGCGCCGGAAGACCGACGGGTTTCCGCGGCCCCCGACGCGACACGGGCGACGACGGCGGCCCAGCCACCGACGTCAGAGCTGACGGGTACCCGTCGGAGAGGGTCCGACCGCCGGGTCCTTCGCCACCGTCACCGAGAGCGTTCCGATCGTCGACAGCGTCAGGACGATCTCGTCCCCCGCCGAGAGCGGCCCCACGCCGGCAGGCGTCCCGGTCGCGATGACGTCCCCGACCTCGAGGGTCATCACCGTCGAGATGTAGGACACCAACTTCGCGACCCCCCAGATCAGGTTGCGCGTGTTGGTCTTCTGCCGGTGCTCACCGCCGACCGAGCAGTCGAGATCGATGTCGTCGGCAGGCCCCGCCTCGTCGCTGGTGACGAGCCACGGACCCAGCGGGGTGAAGGTGTCGAACGACTTGCGGGTCGAGCGGTCCTCCTTGCCGCGCATCGTGATGTCGAGGCAGCCGGTGTAGCCGGCCACGTACGACAGCGCCTCGGCCTCGGAGACGTTGCGTGCACGCCGCCCGATCACCGCCGCGAGCTCGCCCTCCTGATCCACTCGGCGGTCCGAGTAGGGCAGCTCGACGATGCCCCGGTGCGGGATGATCGAGGAGGGTGCCTTCAGGAAGACGGCGAGGTCGCTGACGTCCACCGTCAGCTCCATCTCGGTGCGGTGGTCGCGGTAGTTGACCGGCGCGGCCACGACCTTCGTCGGGTCCGGAACCGGCGCCTGCAGCCGAACGTCGGCCAGGGCCACCGAGGGCCCGTCGGCTGGGAGGGCTTCACGGACATCCTCCCAGCGGGCCAGCAGCCGGCGCATCGGGCCGGCGGCGTCGGGTCGCTCGTACCCGCCGACGAGCTCGCCCAAGTCCACGATCCGGTCGTCGCGTACGTACCCGACCTTGTCGATCCCGGATCCGTCGTCGTAGGTCACCAGTCGCATCAAGACACCTGCCTCATCGGGCGGACCACCAGCGGCTCCGCTTCGTCAGTGTGCTGACGATAGGAATGTGTGCGCCGAGTCGTCAAGGCCGGGGATCTGCCAGGAGAACTGTTGACAGGACTTCGCGCAGAGTGCACATTCATCCGTGTGCTGATGAAATTCCAGCGACGGAAGGGGCAGCACTGATGTCGCCATCCTCGTCCACCCCGTTCCTCGTCACCGGCGGCGGTATCGGCGGCCTGGCCGCTGCCCTCGCTCTCGCCCGCGCGGGGCACGCGGTCCGCCTCCTGGAGCGAGCGCCGGAGTTCGCCGAGGTCGGCGCCGGCCTCCAGGTCGGCCCCAACGCCTCCCGTGTCCTGGACCGTCTGGGGGTGCTCGATGCGGTCACCGCGACCGCCTTCTTCCCCACGAGGCTCACCCTGCGCGATGCCCTCTCCGGGCAGCGACTCGCCTCGCTGGACACCGGGGACTCCTTCCGCGAGCGCTTCGGTTACCGCTACTTCGTGGCACATCGAGCAGACCTGCACCGGGCCCTGCTGGTCGCGTGCGAGGAGAGCGGTCTGGTGGAGCTGATCCCCGGCAAGGAGGTCGCGGAGATCGCCGAGGACCACGCCGGGACACGGGTGCGTTGTGCGGACGGGTCGGAGTTCACCGCGGACGCGCTCGTCGCCGCCGATGGTCTGTACTCACCGGCGCGCCGCCTGCTCATCGACGACGGGGACCCGGTCGACTCCGGCTACGTCGCCTATCGCGGCACCGTCCCGATCGAGGCGCTGACCCCGCAGGGCGGGCTCCGCGAACCTGACGGCATGGTGATCTGGGTCGGCCCCAGCTTGCACCTGGTCCAGTACCCGGTGCGCAATGGACGGCTCTGCAACCAGGTGGCCACGATCGACACGCGCCGGTACACCGCTCATGCGGGGGATCTGGACGCGCAGCTGCATGCCGCCTTCGCCGACACCTGCCCGGACGTGCAGGCGGGCATCGCGCTCCTGGACACCTCCCGCCGCTGGCCGATGCTCGACCGCTCCCCCGCCCTCGGCTGGAGTCGGGGATCGATCACACTCGTCGGCGACGCGGCCCACCCGATGCTGCAGTACCTCGCCCAGGGTGCGTGCCAGGCCATCGAGGACGGGGCCGCGCTGGCGGACGCGGTCGACGAGCACCCCGGCGACACCGAGGCCGCCTTCAAGGCTTACGAGACCGTTCGCGCGCCCCGCACCTCGCGCGTGCAGACCACGGCCCGCAAGTGGGGCGAGGTCCTCCACGTCGACGGGATCGGGCGGGACCTTCGCGCGGCCCTGCTCGCCGCGCGCACCACGACCGACTACGACGTCGTCGACTGGCTCTACGGCCACAACGCCGGCACCGCAGCCTGAGGAGGAACGACATGACCCTCACCCCGGACATCCGGACCGAGACCGCCTACGACGAGATGGAGGCTCTGAGCGTCGGGGCGCTCTGGCGGCACCTGGACAATCTCTTCCCCGGGGAACCGCCCGCTCGGGCGGTGCCCTTCCACTGGAGCTACCGGGCGCTGCGGCCCTACATGATGCACTTCGCGGACGCACTGTCCATCGAGGACGCCCAGCGTCGGGTGCTGATGCTGGTCAACCCCGGAATGCGCGACACCTCCGCGACGGTCACCGGCCTCTACGCCGGGATTCAGATCATCCTTCCGGGCGAGCAGGCGCAGGCGCACCGCCACTCGGCGAACGCCTTTCGCTACATCATCGAGGGCTCCGGCGCCTACACGACCGTCTCCGGCGAGCGGGTCCACATGAACCCGGGCGACCTGCTCCTCACCCCCGGCTGGCACTGGCATGACCACTACCACGAGGGCGAGGGCCCGATGACGTGGCTCGACGGACTGGACTTCCCCCTCGTCAACTCGCTCGACACCGCGTTCTTCGAGCTCTACTCGGACGCGGCCCAGAAGGCGTCGGTGCCGGACGACCTGTCGTCGCTGCAGTTCATCCACGGCCGGCTGAACCCCACGTGGATCGGCGAGCGGACGGACGCCTCGCCCATCGGGAACTACCCCTGGGCGGAGACCGAGCGGGCCTTCTCCGCCATCGCCGAGCACGCCTCCGGCAGCGAGGTCGACGGAATCTCGCTGGAGTACACCAACCCGTGGACCGGGGGGCCGGTCATGCCGACGATGTCGTGTCGGGTGCAGCGCCTGGTCCCCGGGTTCCACGGTGTCCCCCGCAGGCACACCGCGGCGACGATTCTGCACGTCGTCCGCGGCGAGGGACGAACGGTCGTCAACGACCAGGAGTTCGCCTGGGGGGAGAAGGACGTCCTCGTCGTCCCCTCGTGGGCGAGCTACCGCCACGTCAACGACTCGATGACCGACGACGCCGTGCTGTTCGCCTATTCCAACGAGCCGGTCGTCAAGGCCCTCGGGCTCTACCGCGACGAGCTCGTCTGAGCCTCTCACGCCTCTCGACCGAAGGGAGCTTCGATGACGAAGCCCGCAGGCCCTCCCGGCCCGCTCGACGACCGTGACCGCCCCTCCTTCCCACTCGACGCCTGGTATGCGGCGGCCTGGGATCATGCGGTGGGACGAGACCTCCACCCGGTTCGGGTCGCAGACCTGCCCGTCGTGCTCTACCGAAAGCTCGACGGCACCGCCGTCGCACTGGCCGACTCGTGCTGGCACCGACTGGTCCCGCTGTCGTCCGGGCGGCTCGAGGGCGACGACGTGGCCTGCGGATACCACGGGATCCGCTACGACGGCGATGGACGGGCGACCTTCATGCCCGCCCAACAGACCATCAACCCGAGCGCCTGTGTCCGCTCCTACCCGGTGGTCGAGCGGTACAGGTTCGTGTGGATCTGGCCCGGCGACCCCGCCCGCGCCGACCCCGACCTCATCCCGGACATGCACTGGAACGACGACCCGGAGTGGGCCGGAGACGGGCAGACCATCCGCTTCGCCGCCGACTATCGGCTCATCGTGGACAACCTCATGGACCTGACCCACGAGGCCTTCGTCCATGCGAGCACCCTGTCGCAGAACGAGATCAACACCGAGCGCCTCGACGTGCGCCACGAGGGCGGCATCGTGACCGCCACCAAGTGGATGCTGGGTGTCACCCCGCCGCCGTTCTGGTCGCGACAGCTCCAGCATGCCTTCCCCGGCTGGTCGGGCCCGGTCGACCGGTGGCAGATCATCCGGTTCGAGGCGCCGTGCACCGTCACCATCGACGTCGGAGTCGCCAAGGCGGGGACCGGCGCGCCGGAGGGCGACCGGTCCCAGGGGGTGGCGAACCGCATCCTCAACACGATGACGCCCGCGACGCGCGACACCACCCACTACTTCTGGGCGATCGCCCGCGACTACCACCTCCGGGACCAGGGCATCACGACCCGGCTCAGGGAGGGCGTCGCCAAGGTCTTCACAGAGGACCAGGCGATGATCACCGCCCAGCAGCGGGCGCTCGACGCCAACCCGGGCCACGAGTTCTACAACCTCAACATCGACGCCGGGAGCATGTGGGCCCGCCGGGCCATCGACGCGATGATCGACGCAGAGACACAGCGAGTCGGCGTCGCCCGCGCCTGGACCGGAGCCGGACGATGACCTGGACGACGGCGACGGTTCGCGAGGCCACCGCGCCCGCCGACGGGATCCGCCGCCTCCGTCTCGACTACGGTCGACCGCTGCGTGCGGAGCCCGGTGCGCACGTCGAGGTCCAGGTGCAGGTGGAGGGCCGCAGCGAGGTGCGCTCCTACTCCGTCGTCCACCACGAGGCCGAGCACGGCGTGCTCGACCTCGGCATCAAGTTGGCCGCCGACGGCCGCGGCGGATCTCGCTACATGCACGGACTGGCGGTCGGCGACCGGCTGCGGGTCTCCGACCCGGTGCAGGACTTCCCACTGACCAGGCGACGGGCCGGATACGTGCTCGTCGCGGGCGGCATCGGAATCACCCCGATCCTGCCGATGGTGCGCGCACTCGCGGCCGACGGGGCGCCGGTCCGGCTCGTCTACGCAGGTCGCAGCCGCTCGAGCATGGCGTTCCTCGACGAGCTCGAGGAACTTCCGGAGATCGAGGTGGATCTGCGGGTCGAGGAGGAGGGTACCCTGGTCGACGCCGCCGAGCTGGTGGCGAGCATCCCCGCCGACCACGAGCTGTACGTCTGTGGCCCGATCGGTCTGCTCGACGCCCTGCGCACCGCCTGGGTGGCCGCGGGGCGGCCGCCCGGAGGCCTGCGGTTCGAGACCTTCGGCAGCAGCGGTCGGCTCCCCGTCGAGGAGTTCGTGGTCGAGGTGCCCCGACTCGCGCTGCGGACGACCGTCCCCGCCCATCGGTCACTGCTCGACGCGCTGGAGTCGGCAGGTGCCGAGATGATCTCCGACTGCCGCCGCGGTGAGTGCGGCGTCTGTGAGGTGAGGGTTCTCGCCTGCGAGGGCGTCGTCGACCACCGCGACGTCTTCCTCAGTCCCGCGCAACACGACGAGGGCGGCTACCTCTGCGTCTGCGTCAGCCGGGCCGCCGCTGTGCCCGGAGCAGGCGCTCCTGCTCGGCTCGTGCTCGACCTCCCTTGACATCCCCTGCCGCTGCAAAGGAGCAGTGCCATGGATCTGCTGTCCGACATCCGTGAGTCGCCGATGACCCGCTTCCAGGTCGTCGGGATCGCGGTCGCACTGAGCTTGTTCTTCGTCGACGGCATCGACGTCGCTGTGATGTCCTACGTGGCACCCGCACTGTCTCGTGAGTGGGAGACGGGCCCAGTCCTGCTCGGCTACCTGCTCTCGGCGGGCCTGTTCGGCATGGCGGCGGGATCGTTCCTGCTCACGCCGCTGGCCGACCGGATCGGACGCCGAAGGCTGACCCTGGCCTCGCTGACCGTGGCCACGATCGGCAGCGCCTTGTGCGTCGTCGCCGCCGACGTGCCCCAGCTGGTCGCCTTCCGGGTTCTCACCGGGATCGGCGTCGGCGGGATGATGGCCAACCTCAACGTCCTGGTCTCGGAGTACGCCTCCAACCGGCGGCGAGGCGCGATCATCGGTCTGTACAGCGCCGGCTATCCGATCGGCGCGACCCTCGGCGGGTTGGCCGCCGCCCTGGTCATCCCGACGTTCGGTTGGCACGCCCTGTTCGCGGTCGCGGCACTGTTGAGCGCGGTGTTGTTGCTGGTCTCAGCAGTGCTCCTGCCCGAGTCGCTGGACTACCTGCTCACCCGGCGGCCACGCAACGCCCTGGCCCGGGTCAACGCGATCCTCGTCCGGATGCGCCGTGAGCCGATCATGCAGCTGCCCGACCTGCCCATCATGCAGGGCACGCGCTCACCGTGGCGAGAGGTTCTCACCGGCTCTGTCGGGGTCCGCACCGTGCTCCTGTGGATCGGCTACTCCCTGGTTCTCGCCGCCTACTACTTCGCGACGACCTGGATTCCGAAGATCCTGGCCGGAACCACCGGGAACGACGCACTCGGGGTGCGGGTCGGTCTCGTCTTCAACATCGGTGGCATCGCGGGGTGTCTCTTGTTCGGGGCGCTGGCGCTGCGGTTCCGGAGTCTGCCGATCCTCGTCGGCGCCCTCACACTGGCCGCGGTGGCTTTCGCGGCGTTCGGGGCCACTCTCGGCGCCCCCGGCGTCGCGGCGACGGTCGCCGTCGTCATGGGAACGGTCACGGCCTGTGCGGTCTCGGGGTTCTACGCGATCTCCCCCGGTCTCTACTCGCCGCGTGCGCGTAGCACCGGTATGGGGCTGGCCATCGGCGTGGGGCGGGTCGCCTCCATCTTGGCGCCTGTCGTCGTCGGCTACCTGCTCAACGGTGGTCTGACTCCCCGCGATCTGTTTCTGGTCTTCGCCGCGCCGTTGGTGGCGGCGGTCCTCGCCACCGTCGCGCTCGGTGTGTCGCAGCGTCGCCACCCGGCGGCCACCCTGATGGACGACACCGCAGGTGAGCGGAGGCGTGCACCGGATCCGCGGACTCCCGCCACGGACGGGGCGGCCTAGCATCGTCGGGGTGTCCGGGACGTCGTCTCGCCTGCTGCAGGTGCTCGCTCTGCTGGGATCCCGCCCGTCCTGGTCGGCTGCCGAGCTGGCGGGCCGGATGAAGGTCACCCCACGAACGGTGCGACGCGACATCGCTCGGCTCCGCGAGATCGGGTACTCCGTGGAGTCCGATCCCGGCCGCTTCGGCGGATATCGCCTCGCCGGGGAGGGCCGAGTGCTCCCGCTCGTCCTCGACGACGACGAGGTCTTCGCCGTCGCGGTCGCGCTGCGCGAGGCCGCCCAGACTCGGGTCCTCGGCGACGACCAGGCCGCGCTGTCGGCGCTGTTGAAGCTGCGTCGGATGTTGCCTGCGCGGATGGCCACGCTGCTCGGTGCCATGGACGAGACCGTCGAGCAGACGGCCCGTGGTGGCGGTCAGCCGTTGTCGGCCGGGCTGCTGGCTGAGTTGGCCAACGCCTGTCGGCGCAGCGAGCGGGTGCGCCTGACCTATCGAGACATGGGGGGCCGGGAGACTGAGCGCAGAGTGGATCCGCACCGGCTGGTGTTCACCGGGCACCGCTGGTACTTCGTGGCCTACGACGTCGACCGGGAGGCGTGGCGGACCTTCCGGGCCGACAGGGTGCTGGCCGCCGCACCCACCGGGCGCATCGTCGAGTTGGCGGACCCGCCCGAGGCGGCGCGGTTGGTGGCGAAGGTCCTCACCAGCGATTACCCGCTCTACGCCACCGTCCGCCTGCCGCTGCCCCTCGACGAGGCCCGACGACGGATCCCCCCGACCTCGGGTACGCATCGGCCCGACGGCCCGGACGCCACCGTCGTCCAGCTCGGCGGGCGGGACGTCGCCTCGCTCGCCGAGCTCCTGCTCGGCCTCGGCGTCCCGGTCCGTGTCCTGTCCCCCGACACCGTGCGCGAGGCGGTACGCGTGCGAGCCGCCGCCCTCGCGGAACAGAACGCGCCCCCTAGAGATCGGTGATCGTCGTGTCACCGATGGCGAGCGCCAGCTCCGGCCCGAAGGCCGACGCCGGGGTCTGGAATCCGGCGGGAGCCCCGCCTGTCAGGACGCGGCGGGCGATCTCGACGCCGGAGGCCGGGGTGAAGCTGTACCCGCCGGGGGTGTCGATCAGTGATCGGGCGATGGCCCCGTCGCGGCCGACGACCTCCGCGAACGCCTGGTAGCGGGTCGCCGCCCGCTCCTCGGCGGTCGGGCCGGGACCGTCGGAAGCCTCCGGGAAGTCCGCGGACAGGTACACCCGGATGTCGCCCAGGCCGGTCGAGCGGTGGGCTGTGATCAGGTCGCCCATCGCGGCCGGTGCGCACTCCTGCGGACCGGCACCGAAGTCGACGGTCAGCGGCGCGGCGTGACCCTCGACGATCCGGCCGCCGGCGCGCACGAGGGCACCGAGGTCGCCGATCCCCGCGGCGCTGGCCAGCGAGCCGCGCGAGAACCCGCCGGTCACCCGCAGCGCGAGGGTCAGCCGCTCGGGCTCCGCGACCCGTCGCACCGTGTGCAGCGCGAGGCAGTCGCTCGGCACGACGTCCCATCCCGCGCCGGACAGGACCATCACCCCCGCCGCAGACGCCTTCTCGTGCAGCGACTCCGCCAGCGCGAACGTCGGGTACTCCGCGGTGGTGTCGAGATAGTGCACGCCCGTGTCGATGCAGGCCTGCATCATCGGCTCCGCGGTCACCGCGAACGGACCGGCGACGTGCAGCACGCAGGTCACGTCCTCGATTCCCGCCCGCACCGCACCCGGATCGTCGAGGGGGAAGGTCCGCGCCCGCAGACCCCACTGCGCTCCCACGGCCGAGGTCCGTTCCGGGTCCCGACCCCCGACCACGACGTCCAGCCCGGACCGGGCCGCCTGCTCGACCGCGAGCCGCCCGGTGTACCCGGTGGCCCCGTAGATCATCACTGTGCTCACGGCTCGACGCTAGGAACAGACCCGGACAGCCACGGTCCGCATACCCGACCGGGTGCTGTGAGGTGGTCGACACCCACCGCCGGACCAACCCGGTCCGGAACTGTCCGCATAGCGTCCTACCGTCGCTCCCATGGACGATGGATCGACGGTCGAGCAGGCGGGGCTCCGCGACGCGCGGACCCGGGCCCGTGAGGTGCGTGAGCTCTACGAGCAGCTCGAGCAGCGCTTGCTGGGGCGCACCTGGACCCTGCCCGAGCTCGCGGTGGGATTCACCAACGACGCCGCCTACGTCGGCCGCCTCGCGCTGGCCGCCGAGCGCACCTGGGACATCGACGGCGACACCGACGCCGAGCTGCGCCACAAGCTCGCCGAATGCCTCTGGTGGCTGTTCGTGCTCGCCGACCGCCTCGACGTCGACCTCCCCGAGGCCTACCAGGCCACGATGGACCGCATCGGCACCGGCCTCACCCGAGCCGTGCAGGGCCGCTGACGTGCCGACGAACGAACTCGGCGAGTTCCTCAAGGCCCACCGCGCCCGCCTGGACCCCCGCGAGGTCGGCCTCCCCACGCAGCCCAATCGGCGGGTCGCCGGGCTGCGCCGGGAGGAGGTCGCCGTGCTGGCCGGGGTCAGCAGCGACTACTACACCCGGCTCGAACAGGGCCGGGAACGCAACCCGTCCGCCCCAGTCCTCGACGCGCTCGGTCGAGCCATGCGGCTGTCGCTCGACTCCCGCGAGCACCTCTACCGCCTCGCCGGGCTCAACCCCCGCCTCGGCCCCGCCACCGGCGCCGAGCAGGTCCACCCGGCACTGGTCGAACTGCTCGACGCCTTCCCCACCTCCGCGGCCTACGTCCTCGGGCCGACCTTCGACGTCCTCGCCACCAACCGCGTCGCCGCCGCGCTGCTGTCCCCGTTCGAGGGCTGGACCAACATGGTCCGGATACTGCTCGGACATCCGCAGGCCCGGGCCGTGTTCGTCGACTGGGACGAGGTCGTCACCAACACCGTGCACGCGCTGCGCCTGCAGTCCGGCCGCTTCCCCGGTGACCCGCAGATCGACTCCCTGGTCGCCGAGCTCCACGAGACGTCGGCGGACTTCCGCCGCCTCTGGCAGGACCGCACCGTCGGCGGGCTCAGCCGCGCGTTCAAGGTCTTCGTCCACCCCGAGGTCGGTCGCATCGAGCTGACCTACCAGAGCTTCGACGTCCGCGACGCCCCCGCCCAACAGCTGCTCGTCGGCACCCCCGCGCAGGGCAGCCGCAGCGCCGACGCCCTGGCCTACCTCGCCGCCATGCACGCCTGACGCATTCCGGGGTGTCACGCACCCGGGCTCGCCCGGCCTCCCTCGTGCCCGCGAGGGCGGGCACCGTGGACGGGGACGAGCCGACCCTCTGCGAGATTCTCGCGGACCCGAGTCTTGAGAGCCGACATGCCCTTCGCCGACGAAATGATCAACGCCTCGACGGCGCACGCCCTCATCCGGGCCGTCGAGGCGGCGACACCGCGCGTCCGTCCGATGACCGCCCTCCGGGCCGCTGCGGGCACCCTCGAGGCGGACGCGACCCTCGCCCTGCGCACGCGGGCCGATCTGCTCCGCGACGCGCTGCTCACCGACCTGCCCGGTGACTTCGACACGCTGCACGACGCTGTGAGGGCCGCCGCCGCAGGACCGCTCCCCTTCCACGGTTGGCTGATCCGGCCGGTCACCGAGGCCGTCGCGGTCCGCGCCGTGCAGGACGGTCAGCTCGCGGCGTTCGACGCGGCACTCGACGTCCTCGCAGCCCTCACCGGCCGCCTGACCTCGGAGTTCGCCCTCCGCATCCTCCTCAACGCCGATCCCGACCACGCGCTGGGACGCATCCTCGAGTGGACCCGCTCGCCCGAGGCCGACGTCCGGCGGCTCGCGTCCGAGGGAACGAGGCCCTCTCTCCCCTGGGTGAGCAGGGTCAGGGCGCTCCTGACCCGCCCGGAGGCGACCATCCCGATCCTCGACGCCCTCTACCGCGACGACAGCGCCTACGTGCGTCGGTCGGTGGCCAACCACCTCAACGACCTCAGCAGGACCTCCCCGGCTCAGGCCGTCGGTATCGCCGCGAGCCGGCTCGCCGACCCGGCGCCGACCACCGAGCCCCTGGTCCGGCACGGCCTGCGCACGCTCGTCAAGCAGGCCGACCCTGCCGCCCTGGGGCTGCTCGGTCACCCACCCGCGCACGAGGTGCGGATCGACGGCCCACAGCTCGGCTCGACCGAGGTGGCGGAGACGGGGCACCGGCCCGGCGGCCTGCGGCGGTTCCTGGGTGTGGCGCACCCCGGCTCGCCCGGCCTCCCTACCGGCTGCGAAGACGCGCAGTCTTGGTCGTGCAACACCCGCCGTGGTGCTGCATCGACGGACCATCGTTCGCTCCTGGGCGAGTGAGGCCCGCGGGAACGGCTCTCACGGCCACGACGGACAAGGACTCGAAGGAGCCACGATGACCGGCACGGACCTGCAGGCGACCATCTCGGAGTGGGTCGACTCGATCAACACGCACGACACCGAGCAGTACCTCGCGCACTTCACCGACGACGCAGTCCTCGACGACCCGTCGGTGGGCGGGCGGTTCGAGGGCCGGGCGGGAATCGCGGAGTACTACAGGCGCTACTTCATCGAGTACAACACGACCACCCGCGTCGTCAGCATGACGCCGCGGGCGGAGGACGTGCACGTCGTGGTCGACTTCACCGGGGACTTCCCCGGTGGACGGACAGGCGGTGTCTTCGATGTGAAGTTCGCAGGCGAGCTCATCTCGTTCGTCCACGCCGATCTGACCTGAGGAATCGTGATGGGCGCGAGCGCCCATCACGAGCAGAGTGGACGAGACGGCCGAGTTCTCGGCTGCCGGGCTCGCAGGCGGCCGGGTCGCACGCGTAGCAGCGGCGGTGCGGTCAACCAGCGGATGATCTACGCCTACTACGGGAGCACGGTCGCAGCCATCGCGAAGGCACAGCGCGCCGACCTCGGCCTCGCCGTCCGCCGCCTCGTCGCGGTCCGCACCGGCGGTGACGGAGCCCGTCAGATCTGAGTCATGCCGCCGTCGGCCACGAGATCGACGCCGGTGATGAAGCCGGAGTCGCTGGAGGCCAGGAACAGCGCGGCCGCGGCCATCTCCTCGGGGCGGCCCATGCGGCGCAGCGGCACCTGGCTGATGATCCCGTTCAGGAACTCGTCGCTCTCCTCCCGGGTCAGCCCGGACGTGTCGTAGATCGGCGTGTCGATCGGTCCGGGGCTCAACGTGTTGACGCGGATGCCGCGACCACTGAACTCGGCCGCCCAGGTCCGTGCGAAGGAGCGGACCGCCGCCTTGGAGGCGGAGTACGGCCCGAAGCCGGGGATGCCCAGAGAGTGGGCGTTCGAGGCGACGAGCACGATGGCTGCGCCGTCGCTCAGGAGGTCGACCGCCTTCTGCACCGTGAAGAACACCCCGCGCGCGTTGACGGTGAAGACCTTGTCGTAGTGCTCCGGTGACGCTGCGGCACCCTCCGGGGCCAGACCGCCCACGGCGGCATTCGCGACGACGACGTCGACGCGACCCTGCTCGCGCCGCACGACGTCGTAGAGCTCGTCGAGGTCCGCCAGCTTCGCGACGTCACCCTGGACCGGGGTGACGTTGCGCCCGATCTCCTCGGCCGCCTTCTCGAGCTCCGTCGCACGACGCCCGGTGATGAAGACGTAGGCGCCCTGCTCGACGAACTCCTTGGCGATGGCGAGACCGATTCCGCTGGAGCCGCCGGTGACGACCGCGACCTTGCCTTCGAGTTTGCCAGACATGGGTGTGTCTCCCTTCCTTTCGATCCAGATGCGGGGTGAGGCGGCGGGTCAGGGACGGGTGACGCGGAGCAGCAGCTTCCCGGCGAGACGGCCGGCCTCGAGAAGCCGGTGGGCCTCCTGCACGTCGTCGAAGTCCAGCACTCGATCCACGGGCACGCACAGTGCACCGCGTTTGCCGGCATCGGTGATGTAGGCCTTCGCCGCGGCCAGGCGGTCGGGGGACTCCACGAGCTCGAAGAGGTCGACGAAAGCGATGGACCTACGGTCGAGAGCGACCAGGGGCACGTCGACGCGGGCCGCCCGGATATCCGGTGAGGTCTGTGCCCCGTAGCAGAGCACATGCCCGAACGGCGCGGTGGCGGCGATCAGATCGACCAGCAGAGCACCGCCCACGGTGTCGTACACCGCCGTGGCGCCCACCCCGTCGGTGATCGAGGCGACGATGCCGACGAGGTCCTCGTCGTCGGTGGCGACGGCGTGGTCGGCTCCCAGGGCGAGCAGCTCCGGCTTGCGCGCAGCAGTGCGGGTCGTGGCGATGACCGTAGCGCCGAAGTCCCGTGCGATCTGGATCAGTGCGGTGCCGACCGAGGACGTTCCGGCCGTGACGACGACGGTGTCACCGCGTTGGATCGGCACCTTGGTGGCCAGGGTGTAGGCCTGCAGGCCGGCCATCCAGGTCGCGGCCTCCTGCTCGTCTGACCGATCGGCCGCCACTGCGACCAGCGCCCCCACGGGAACGTCCGCGTGGGTGGCGTAGGTGCCGGTACCGACCACCGGGGACTGGATCGGCAGGATCGCCACCCGCTCCCCCACGACGAATCCCTCGACGTCGGGCGCGGTGTCGAGGACGGCGCCCACGGCCTCGACACCGAGCGCCGCAGGCAGCGTCGGGGTGATGACGTAGTGGTCGCGCCGGAACAAGGCCTCGAAGCGATTGAGCCCGATCACGTCGATCGCCACGCGCACATGCCCGGACGCCAGCGCAGGCAGCGTGAACGGCACCATCTCCAGCACCTCGGGGCCACCGAGCCGACTGAACTGCACCCGCCGCGCCGACCCGCCGAGGTGACGCTCGTCGCCTGTCAACGGCTCGACCATGTTCCGCTCCTACCAGGGTGATGTCGCGGCCGACGACGACGTCGCGCGGCCCGACGAGATGGTGTAACGATTACGGTTACACCAGAACTTATGTAACAACAACGGTTACAGTCAAGTCGGGCGAGCGGACGCAGGTGAGCGCGAACGGTGGGTTCCACCTCGCCGTGCACGTGCCGACCT
This sequence comes from Pseudonocardia sp. WMMC193, assembly GCF_021728735.1. Taxonomy (NCBI): domain Bacteria; kingdom Bacillati; phylum Actinomycetota; class Actinomycetes; order Pseudonocardiales; family Pseudonocardiaceae; genus Pseudonocardia; species Pseudonocardia sp. WMMC193. The sequence continues at coordinate 2,205,377 of NZ_JAKKDO010000003.1, forward strand.
GGATCGGCGATCAGCGTCACACCGACTGCGGGAGAGTGCCGTTGCAGCCCGGGCAGGCCTTCGCCCACGGGGGTCGGACGGCGCTGTCCTTTCAGATGACGTAGCCGCCTGCGACTTCGATCGTCTGAGCGTTGATCCACCGGCTGTCCGCCGAGAGCAGGCCGGCGATCACCGTGCCGACCTCATCGGGCTCTCCGACGCGACCCAGGGCGGTCTGGCCCGCCAACATCTTCTCGAACTCGTCGGTCAGGCCGCCACCCAGCTCGGTACGGATCGACCCCGGAGCGATGGCGTTGGCACGGATTCCCCGGTCACCGAACTCCTTGGCCTGATACCGGGTGAGCACCTCCAACCCGCCCTTGAGGCTCGCGTACGGCGCGACCCCGGACGTCGCCACCCGGGAGGTGGCGCTGGCCATGTTGACGATGTGTCCACCGTCGGCGAGGAGCGGCAGCAGCGTCTGGGTCAGGAAGAACGGGCCCTTCAGGTGAACGGCGAACAAGGAGTCGAACTGTGCCTCGGTCACCTCGGTGATCGGGGCGTACAGGCCGTAGCCCGCGTTGTTGACCAGCCCGTCGAAGTCCTCGCGGCCCCACTCGGTGCGCAGCGCAGCCCGCAGCGACTCCCGGAACGCGCCGAACGACGCCACGTCGGCGACGTCGAGCGGCAGCGCCACCGCCGTGCCGCCCTCGGCCGTGATCTCCTCGACGACGAGTTGCGCCGACTCCGGGTTGGCCTTGTAGGTGAGCACCACACCCATGCCTCGGCGGGCGCACGCCCGCGCCGCCGCCGCACCCAACCCGCGACTTCCTCCGGTGATGACGATGATCGTCACGCTTCTCGTTCCCTCCGTCGTGTGGCTGACGGAGACGAGTCAACGCCGCGCAGGCACGCCGAAGAAGGGCGACACTCACGGGGTGCGCCGCACCTAGGATCAGCGGCACCCATCGCCCCGCGTGAGCGTGCGAGCCGGCTCAGGCCGCCACCTCCGGCGGCCGTGTCGCCTCGAGCCGGTCTCCGTCCACGGTGAGGTCCCAGACCAGCTCCGCGAGCACCATCGGGCGGGTCGTGGGACCGCGCCTGACCACAGGTCCGGCGTGCTCGGGTCCGCGGTGACCCCGAGCCGCCCAGCGGGGCTGGGCCACCGCCCGACGACCGGGTTCAGCCGGTCGCCACCACGCCGAACCCCTGGCCCTCCCAGAGCTCGGGGAAGTCGGCGAGACTCCGGCGAAGCACGTCCCGGATCGAGGTGGAGCCCAGCACCTCACACATCGCCCGGCTCGCCTCGTCGTAGACCTCGCCCAACGCCGCCACGATGCCGTGGCCCACGTAGCACTCCGCATCCGGGGACGCCGCGTGCATACCGAAGATCGGCTCCGCCCCGGTTGCCCGGTAGACGTCCAGCAACGTGATCTCGGCCGCGTCGCGGGTGAGCACCCAACCCCCGCTGCGTCCGCGTACGGCCTCGACGAGTCCGGCGGCACGCAGCTCCCCCAGACAGCGACGGATCACGACGGGGTTGGTGTTCACACTCGTCGCGATGCGTTGAGACGTCGCGATCTCCTTGTCCGTCCCCCGCCGGTCGAACGCCATCCACGTCAAGACGTGCACAGCGGTCGTCATCCGGGAGTTGGCACTCATGTGTTGATTGTAACAGTTCTTGCTACACATGGTCGGCGCCCCTGGGCGCGCGACCTGAGGTGGAGCAGGTACCACCGCCCTCGCCACCACTACCAAGGGGACCTTCTTCACGGTGCAGAAGGCGCTGCCTTTGCTGGTGGACGGCGCCTCGGTGATCCTGGTGTCCTCGATCGCCGGGGTGACGGGGTCACCCGGCATGAGCGTCTACGCGGCGACCAAGGCAGCCGGCCGCAATCTGGCCCGCTCGTGGGCGGGGGAGCTCGCTTCGCGCCGGATCCGAGTCAACGCGCTCCTGCCCGGCCCCACCGACACCCCGGGCATGGCCCGGACGCTCGAGGAGGCGCGGGCCGCGGGGTTCTCCGGCACGCTCCGGACTCCACTCGCCGATCTCGTCCCGGCCGAGGCCGTCGCGGACGCGGCCTTGTTCCTCGCCTCGGACCGCAGCGCATTCATGACCGGCACCGACGTCACCGCCGACGGTGGCAGGCTCGTCGCTTGATCACGGTGGAGTCACCGGCGAGCTCGGCCGTGCCCCGGCGCGGGACGACGGCACCATCCGCTCAGCTCCGGGCACCCACGGACCTGGCCGAGATCCCGCCCGACACCGCCACCGCGCGGCTCCCGGCGTCCTCCGGTGCCGCCGGGAGATCGGTCCTGCCGAACATCCTCGAGCACACCCAGCACGTCTTCTCGCCGGACGCCCAGACCGACCCGATCTTCGGCTCCGCCACCGACCTCGTCGTCTCCGAAGGCTCCCACGGCTGGATGGGCGTGCCGGTGCGCAGCGGGGACACCCTGTGTCGAAGTCGGAAGGTCGACCGTGCACGGACCCGCACGGGCGTGTTCGGCCCGCTCAGAGCAGACCGATGCGGTCCAGCCGTTCCTCGTAGACGTCGAGCGCGGCCTCGGCGTCGGGCGCGGTCTTCTCGACCTCCGCGTAGAGGGCCCGCAGGTCCGCTCCGGACTCGCGGAACCGGCGGTTCCACTCCTTGCCGTCGACGCGCCAGTACCCGACGACACCGTAGGAGCGGGCCGGGAGCCCGCGCTCGTGGCGCAGGTGCTTGCGGATGGCGCGCGTCGCGGCGGCCTCGCCCGCGACGTAGACGTACCCGGGTCCCTCGGGGAGCTCCAGTGCCCGGACCACCGTGGCCAGGGTGCTGCCCGCGGTGCCCAGCTCCGGGGTGTCGATCCAGGTCACCTCCGCACCGGTGAGGGGCTGCCGGTCGGCGGGGTCGGGGATCTCGATCACGGCCGTCGTGGGCAGGGAGCCCGCCGTCTCCTCGATGATCCGGCCGAAGGCCGGGAGGCCGACGACGTCCCCCAGCAGGAGCTGCCACCGGGCGTCCTCGGGTCGCTTGAACCAGCTGTTCTGGTGCACGATCCGGAGCCGGTCGCCGACCTCGGCCACGGCGGCCCACTCGCCGCCGACCCCACCGGGGTGGACCACCAGGTCCACGGTCAGGCGCCCGGCCGCCTCGTCGACCGCGCGGACGGTGTACCAGCGGCCCACGTCGTCCACGGGGTCCTCGGAGATCCCGGCCACCGGGAAGTTGAGCAGGCACCCCTCGTCGGGGACGCCGAGTGAGGTGAACCCCCGCAGCCCCGGCCCGCCCAGCTCGACGCGGACCAGGCTGGGCGAGAGCCGGCGCACGGCCAGCACGTCGGCCAGGTGGGACGGGGGTTCGGCGGTCACGTGCGCTCCTCGTTCAGGAAGTCGAGCAGGATCTCGTTCACGGTCGCGGGACGTTCGAGGTACCCGACGTGCCCGGTGTCGGGGACCTCGACGTAGCGGGCGGCCGGGATCGCCTCGGCGACCTCCCGGCTCAGGTGGGGCGGGATGGTGGTGTCGTCCGCGAAGCCGACGACGAGGAACGGCACCGTGATCGCCCGGTACGCGGGCCGCCGGTCGCCCATGTCGACCGACGCCGCCAGCTGGGCCCGCTCCCCCGGTCCGATCGCCGAGCCCCCCATCTCGTACACGTCCAGCCAGTCCTGGACGGACTCCGCCCGCCGCGAGACGGGCGAGAGGTTCTGCACCACCTTCACCGCGGCATGGTAAGCGGGCGGCAGGACCACGCCGTCGTCGTGCAGCGCGATCTCGCCGCGGGCCTGCGCCTCGGCCACGGGGTCCAGGCGCGCGTGCGCGCCCATCGCCACCGCCCGGGAGACGAGGTCCGGTCTCGCCAGGGCGAGCTCCTGGACGATCCGCGCGCCGAGCGAGGTCCCGATCACGTGGGCAGGGCCGCCGCCGAGGTGCTCGATGAGGGCCGCGGTGTCCCCCACCATGTCGTCGACGGTGAAGCCGTCGGCGCACTCCGTCGTCGGCGGGATCCCGCGGTTGTCGAACGTCACGACCCGGTGTCCCGCCGCGAGCAGGGCCGGGACCTGGTGCAGGTGCCAGACCCGACCGGGGCTCCCGGTGCCCATCACCAGGACGACGAGCCGGCCCTCGCCGCGCACGTCGTACGCGAGTGAGATGCCGTTCAGGTCGGCGACGACGGTCGTCATGCCGAGCGCCGCTCCGGCCGGGCGCAGGGTGCGACTCCGCGTGCTCCGCCACCCGCTCCGGCCACCGCCTGCACGACCGCGGCCGCCTTCAGGGTCATCTCGTCGTACTCGTCCACCGGGTCCGAGTCCAGGACGATGGCCCCACCGGCCCCGATGCTCGCCCGCCCGGACTCGATCGTCGCCGTGCGGATCACGATGTTGAGGTCCGCCGCGCCCTGGAAGCCGAAGAAGCCCAGCGCCCCGGAGTAGATGCCGCGCGGGCGCTGCTCCAGCGCGTCGATGATCTGCATCGTGCGCAGCTTGGGCGCGCCCGTCATCGAGCCGCCCGGGAACGCGGCCCGGACCGCCGCGACGGGCCCGACCTCGGGCCGGAGCCGACCGCGGATCGTCGAGACGAGCTGGTGGACGGTGGCGTAGGACTCCACCTTCATGAAGCCCGGCACCCGGATGCTGCCGATCTCGCAGATCCGGCCGAGGTCGTTGCGCAGCAGGTCGACGATCATGAGGTTCTCGGCGCGGGTCTTGTCGCTGCCCGCCAGCTCGTCCCGCAGGGCGCGGTCGACCTCGGGGTCGGGGTCGCGGCGGGCGGTGCCCTTGATCGGCTTGGACTCGACCGTGCCCTGGGCGTCGACGGTGAGGAAGCGCTCCGGGGACGACGACAGCACGTGGAGCTCGTCGAACCGGAGGTAGGCGGCGTACGGGGCGGGGCTGCGCCTGCGCAGCCAGCGGTAGGCCTCCAGCGGGGATCCGGTGAAGGGCAGGTCCAGGCCGTTGGTCAGGCAGATCTCGTAGCTCTCCCCGGCGTGCAGGCTCGCCGTGCACTCCGCGATGTCCGCGAGGTAGCGGGCCCGCGAGCGGTGCAGCAGCGGCTCGACGTCGATCTCCCGTTCCTCGTGCGCCACCGGCCGCGGCCGGGCGCCGCGCAGCGCCTCGATGCGGCCCGCGGTCTCGTCCACCCAGGCCTGGGCCCGCCGCACCGAGCCGTCTCCCCCGTCCGCCAGGGCGAAGACCCAGGTGGTGTCGGTCTCGTGGTCGACGGCGACCATGCGGCTCGCCGTCATCCACTGGGCGTCTGGTTGGGGCGAGACGTGGTCGGTGGGCGACCCGCACTCGTCCCGCATCTCGTAGCCGAAGTAGCCGACGTAGCCGCAGGCGAGGTCGAACGGCAGCGCGGAGTCCCAGGGCAGCCGGTGGGTGCGCAGCCGCTCCTCCAGGGTGTCGAAGATCGACCCGGGGGTGGCGCGGACCCGCCCGTCCTCGGTGACGACGTGGACGACGCCGGTGCCCACCCGCGCGCTGAGCACCTCGCCGAGCCCGCCGCCCGCGTCCCCCAGGAAGGAGAAGCGGGAGAGCCCGCGCTCGACCCGGCTGCTGTCCAGCCAGAACGCGAACCGCGAGTCGGCGAACAGCTCCTCGAACAGGACCTCGGTCGACACGGTGAAGTCCAGGGTCCGGCGGCGCAGGGTCCGCTGCTGGGGGCGCAGCGGCGTCGGTCCGCCGCGGTGCTCGGCCCGGACGAGCTCGGCGAAGTTGGCGAAGATCGCCGCGCCGTGCTCGGAGGCCACCGACTCCGGGTGGAACTGCACGCCCCACCAGGGGAGGCGCCGGTGCCGGACGCCCATCACCACGCCGTCCGGCGACCAGGCCGTGGCCTCGAGGTCTTCGGGGAGCGGCTCGGCGAGGCAGAGCGAGTGGTAGCGCACGGCCGTGAAGTCCTGCGGGACGCCGCGGAACAGCTCGGTCCCGCTGTGGCGGATGGTCTCCAGGTAGCCGTGCCGGGGTTCGGGGGCGGGGACCACCGACCCGCCCGCCAGCCAGCCGAGCGCCTGATGGCCCAGGCAGACCCCGAGGACGGGGATGGTCCCCGCGCGCAGGTGGTCCAGGGCCACGCCGCGGTCCCCCGGTTCGGCGGGGCTGCCGGGCCCCGGGGAGATCACCACCGCCGCATAGTCGGCGAGGTCGATGTCCGCCCACTCCGGGGCGTCGTTGGCGAGGACCGTGGGCTCGACCCCGAACGTGGCGGCCATCAGCTGGAACACGTTGTAGCTGTAGGAGTCGTAGTTGTCGACGAGGATGGTGCGCATCGGGTCTCCGGGCGTCGGTCAGCGTCGCGTGGACGCGTCGGCGGCGAGCTGGCTGCGGAAGTGGTCGAGGCGGGCCGCGTCGGGGACGGCGGCCCGCACGGGCGCCCCGGCGCCCCGCCAGCCGACCACCGGGCGGATCCCGTGCAGTGCGTTCACGGTCCAGACCTCCGCCTCGGCGAGGCTCGCGGGCGCGCAGCGCTCGGGGGTGATCGGCACGCCCGCGGCCTGCGCCGCACCGCGGAGCCGCGCGGCGGTGACGCTGGGCAGCACCGGCAGGTCGGGGGCGGGGACGCAGAGCCGGTCCCCGCGCCACCACAGCAGGGCGGAGTGTGCGGCCTCGCGCACGACCCCGTCCGGGCCCACCAGCAGGGCGTCGTCCGCGCCGTGCGCGACGGCGCGGCCGCGCAGCCCCGCGAGCAGCGCGAGATCGGGACCCTTCACCTCGGGGCGGCGGCGGGCGTCCGGTTCGGGTGCCACCCACAGCCGGGTCTCCCACTGCTCCGGCGGCGCCGGTCGGACCCAGAGCACGAGGCGGCCACCCGGGTGGGCCTCCACACGGGGGAACCACCGCCCCGCCCGCGGGAGGGCGGCCGCGGCGTCGGTGAGGAACGCCCCGAGGTCGGCGGTGGGCAGCCCGAGGGCGGCGCACCCGGCGCGGAACCGGGCCCCGTGCCGGTCGAGGTCCCGCACCCGCCCCCCGACGGCGAGGAACGAGTCCACCACCAGGGCCGCCTCGGGCGCGGGCCCGACCTCCTCCGACCAGCGGCCCGGCCCGGCCCAGTGCAGGCGCCGCGCGGTCACCACTGCCCCGTCCGCGCCACGAACCGCTGGACCTTGCCGCTGAACGTGCGCGGCAGCGCGGGCACGAAGGTGATGCTGCGCGGCACCTTGAACGCCGCCAGCCTGCGCCGGGCCAGGGCGAGCAGCTCGCCCTCGAGCTGGGCGTGGCGGTCCGCGGCGGCCGTCGAGACCGCGAACGCGCGCAGCTTGCTCGCGCCGCGCGCGTCGAGGACCGCGGCGACCACGATCTCCCGCACCGCGGGATGCTCGCCGAGGACGGCCTCGACCTCCTGCGGCGAGACGTTGATCCCGCCGACGATCTCCATGTCGTCCGCGCGTCCGGTGTGGACGAACCGGCCGTCGGCGCGCCGGAACCCGGTGTCGTTCGTCGAGAGCCACCCGTCGACGAGCACCCGGGCCGTCTCATCGGGCGCGTCGAGGTAGCGGGACATGACCGTCGGACCCCGCACCCACAGCCTGCCCGAGACGTCCACCGGGCACGGTCGCCCGGCGCCGTCGCGCACCTGCAGCGCGTAGCCGGTCAGGGGCCGTCCGATGGTCCCGGGCGCGCGGTCGGCCGGGTCGTCGGCTGCGGTGTCGGCGGGGGTCTCGGCGCAGTAGGCGCCCCCCACCTCGGTCGATCCGAGCTCGTTCAGCACCGGGGCCCCGAGCAGCTCCCCGGCGCGCGCCCGCACGACGGCGGGCAGCGACTCCCCCGCCGAGACCGCGACCCGCACCGAGCCGAACGCCTTCCGGTCGGTCTCGGCGACCAGGTTGGCGTAGGCGGAGGGCACCCCGTGCAGGACCGTGACCCGGTACCGGTCGACCAGCTCGGCGATCGCCGCCGGGGTCGGTCGCTCGGGGCTCAGCACCGCGGCCGAACCCGAGAACAGCGGGTAGACCAGCGAGTTGCCGAACCCGTAGGCGAAGAACATCTTGGAGACGGACAGGGTGACGTCCGCGGCCGAGATCCCCAGCATGTCCTCCCCCACCGCCCGGTGGTACGCGGCGAGGTCCCCGTGGCGGTGCACGGCCCCCTTGGGACGACCGGTGGTGCCGGAGGTGAACTGCACGTAGAGGTCCGCATCGTCCGCCAGGTCGACCGCGGCACCCTCGGCGGCCCGGTCCGCGGCCACGACGAGCGCCTCGGGCTCGACCCATCGCTCCGCCGACCCCAGGGCACCGCCCGGACCGCCGGCGACGACGAGTGCCGGCCCGACCCGGTCGACCAGCTCGGCCCGCTCCGCCCCGCCGAGGTACGGGTTGGTCACGACCGCGACCGCACCGGTCCGCGCCACCGCGAGGAACAGGGCGACGAACACCGGGCTGTCCACGAGGGACAGGACGACGCGCGCACCGGCCCGGACGCCCCGCTCCCGCAGCACGGTCGCGAGCCTCGCCGCCAGGGAGTGGACCTCGCGGTGCGTCCACGTGCGGTCGCTGTGGAACGCGGCCGAATCGAGCAGGCCGCGCGCCCGCACCCGCCGTGCGACGACCTCCGCGACGTTCACCGGAAATCTCGGAAGACCACTGGAACCGGACCCCCGACTAATGTAACCATAGCCTTACCTTAAGCCGCTCCCCGGGCCGGGACAACGTTTTCTCCAGAATTCGCTGCCGCGCGCCGGGGCGCCCCCGGGCCGCTTTTCGTGCGCTCGAATACATCGACGGAGCCGAGCAGTTGACTGCAGACCATGGTGCCCACACTCCCCCCGTCCTGGTGGTCGGCGCCGGGCCCGTCGGGCTCACCGCGGCCCTCGCCCTGCGCGCCCTCGACATCCCGGTCCGCCTGCTGGAGGCCGACCCGCAGGACCGCGTTCGCCCGGGCAGCCGCGCGCTGTACGTCCACCGCGACTCGCTGACCCTGCTCGACCGGATGCGGCCGGGCCTGGGCACCGCGATCGCGCGCCGGGGCATCCGGTGGGCCGGGCGCCGCACCCGCTACCGCGGCCACGAGGTGTTCGCGCGCGACCACCGGGACGACTCGGGGACCCGGGGGCACGGGCTCCCGCCCTACGCCTGCCTGCGCCAGATCGAGACCGAGGGCTTCCTCCTCGAGGCCTGCCGGGAGGCAGGCGTCGAGCTCGCCTGGTCGGCGCGGGTGGAGACGGTGCGCAGCACCCCCGACGGCGTCGAGGTGCACGCGGCGGACGGCCGGTCCTGGAGCGCCGGGTACGTGATCGCCGCCGACGGGGCCCGCTCCCCGGTCCGGGCCGCGATCGGCCGCACCATGGTGGGCGGCCGCTCGAACAGCCACCACGTCGTCGTCGACCTGGCCGACGACCCCCGCGCGCCCGAGCCCGCCCTGCGCACCTTCCACTATCACCATCCCGGTCTCGGCGGGCGGCACGTCCTGGTCGTGCCGTTCGCCGGCGGCAGGCAGGTCGACCTGCAGTGCAGGCCGGGCGAGGACCCCGAGGAGTTCCTCGACGAGGCCCGCATGCGCGACTGGCTGCCGCAGGTGGTCGACCGCGGCTACCTGGACCGGGTGCTGTGGGCCTCGCGCTACCCGTTCCTGCAGCTGGTGGCGGACTCCTTCGTCGACGAGCACCGCCGGGTGCTGCTGGCCGGGGAGGCGGCGCACCTGTTCGCGCCCTTCGGGGCCCGCGGGATGAACAGCGGGATCGCCGACGCGGACGCCGCGGCCTCGGCCGTGGCGCTGGCCCTGCGTGCGACCGGCCCCGAACGGGCGCGGGGAGCGGTCGAGGACTACGCGGCGGAGCGCACGGCGGCCGCCCGCCACAACCGCGACGCGGCGGGGCGGGCCCTGCGTCACATGCGCCCGCGGAGCCCGGCGCTGCGCGGGGCGCAGCGCGCGGCCGCAGCGCTCTCACCTGCGGTTCCCCGCCTCGGCGAGTGGCTCGAGCGGGCGCCGTACGGGCCACGGACCGCAGCGACCGCTCACGGAACGTACTGACTCCCCGCACGGCTCGTGGTGGCGACCCTACCCTGTTGTTTGCTACCCAAACCTCAGATTAGTCTCCCCTCATGAAGCGAATCCTCGGAGCGGTGGCGCTCCTGCTGGTGCTGGCCGGGTGTGCCGGCGCTCCCGCTCCGGCCGAGCAACCCCAGGCCCCCGCCGCCGCGTTCCCGGTCACCGTGCAGCACTCGCTCGGATCCACCACGATCCCGCAGCAGCCCACCCGGGTGTTCACCCTCGGCCCGTCGGACGCGGACGTCGTCCTGGCACTCGGCGTGGTCCCCGTCGGCATCCACAGCCGCTACGGCTTCGAACGCGGCGTCGGCCCCTGGGCCGAGGACAAACTGGGTTCGGCCACCCCCACGGTGACGACCGGCCGCGTCCTGCCCTTGGAGGCCATCGCCGCGGCCAAGCCCGACCTGATCATCAACGTCGCCTCCGGCGGCGACAAGGAGGAGTACGACACCCTGTCGCGGATCGCCCCGACCGTCGCCCTCCCCGTCGGGGCGCAGCCCTACGCGCCCAAGTGGCAGGACGCCACCCGGCTGATCGCCCAAGCACTCGGCAAACCCGCCGAGGGCGACACGCTCATCGCGGACACCGAGTCCTACCTGAACGGGGTCGCCTCGGCCAACCCCACCTTCCGCGGCAAGACCGCCACCTACCTCGACGTCATGGCCGGCGAGGTCTACGTCGGCGGCAACCAGGCCACGGTCGTCACCACGCTCAAGGAGCTCGGCTTCACCGACACCCCCTACGTGGCGTCGCTTCCCCCCACGGACACCCAGTCGCCCCTGTCCGCCGAGCTCATGCCGCAGATCGACTCCGACGTGCTCGTCGTCTACGGCTTCGGCGCGAGCCAGGCCGAGACGCTCGCGTCCAACGCAGGCCTCGCCAACCTGGGTGCGGTCAAGGCCGAGCACGCCTACTTCATGCCGGACCTCGCCCTCTCCTCACCCTCGGTCCTGTCCATCCCCTACGGCGTCGACGCCATGTTGCCCTTCCTCAAGACCGCGACAGGCTGATCGCGCGCTCGGCGCCGATTCCGGGCCGGAGTCATTCCGGCCCGGAATCGGCGCCGCGGGAAATGTGAACCGACCGCTTTCCGAGGCAGTCTCCTCCCCTTCATCGCCCCGTTTCCGCGGTCAGCGCCAGGCCGCCGCCGCTTCCGGAAAGAAATCCTCGAACATTCCGAGATCGGTGGCGCGGACATAGTTCGGATGGGCGCGGTGCCGGACGAACTCGGTCAGCGCCCGCCTGCCGTAGTAGCCACCCGGTCCCGGTCGCCGTTCCCCTCGGGGCAGCCGATCCGCCGCCACCGCGTCGGCCGCCCGGACGAAGAGGCGATGGCAGGCCTCCACCAGGTTGAGCATCACGTCCTCGAAGACGTCGTCCGGCTCCACCGGGAACCGCTCCTCGTCGACGACGGGACCGGTGTCGATCCCCGCGTCCACCTCGTGCAGTGTCGCGGCGAACTCGGTCTCCCCGTTCAGGATCGCGTGGGCCACGAGAGCCAGGGGCAGCCCCCGGTACTGCGGGAGCGGGCCGCCGTGCACGTTGTAGATCCGCAGCCCCGTCCCGAGCAGCGGCGCCCGGAACAGGAAGCGGTTGTCGATCGACCAGACGACCCCGTCGGTCGAGGCCGCCTTCAGCTCGTCCGCGAGCAGGTTCACGTCCGTGGTCTCGTGGACCGTCACCGACTCGGCCCACGGCGGCCGGTCCCCGCCGACGGACGTGCACACCCCGTCCACCGCGTACCCGCTCCGACGGGCGTGGTCGACGGCCCGCCACAGCAGGGCACCGTCACCGACGAAGATCATGACACCTCCACTCGACCGTGGCCGCCGACCCGGCGCAGCCCGGGCAGGGCCACCAGCAGGACGACACCGACACCCGCCATGACGGCGTTGTAGACCCAGAAGGCGTCGGCGGGCCCGAACACCGACCCGAACACCCCGGCCACCAGGGCGCCGACGGCGGCGCCGGACATGTTCTGTGCCCCGAACACGCTGTTGACCCGCCCGAGCATGGCGGCGGGCGTGCGGATCTGCAGCAGGGCGTACCGGAGCACCTCCTCGACCGACACGCTCGCGCCCGCGGCGACGACGAGGAGCAGCACCACCGGCACGACCGAGGCCAGCCCGGCGGCGACGTAGCAGAGGAAGCTCACGATCATCATCGCGAGCAACAGCCGACCCGGACGGGACACGCCGCCGAGCCTGCCGCTGCCCAGCGCCCCGAGGATCAGCCCCGCCGACAGGGCGGAGTACATCAGGCCCACCACGGTCGGGTCCCCGCCCAGCCGGGCGTCCACGAACGCGGGGATGAGGACCAGCGACCCGCCGCCGCACATGCCCACCACCCCCGCCACCATCACGCCGCGGACCACGGGCTCGCGGACGACGAACCGGTAGCCGCTGCGCATCGCGCGCAGTGGGCCCTCCGCGGTGGGCGGCGCCGTCTCTGTGTCGGAGCGGGGGACGGCCGCCCGACGCCGGGCGACGAGCAGGAGCACCACCCAGGCCGACAGGGCCGTCACCGCGCCGACGCCGTAGTTCCACCCCGGGCCTGCGACGGCGAAGACCGCGCCGCCGGTCACCGGCGCGAGGACGGTGCCCAGCCGCATCGACACGGTGTTGAGCGCCCCGACGGCGTGCAGCTGCGAGGCGTCGACCAGCTCGGGCAGGACGGCGAGCAGCGCGGTGATGCCCATCGAGCCCGACAGTCCGTTCAGCACGACGAAGGCGAACACGGGCCACACGGCCTGCAGGAACGCCGCGTTGAGGGTGAGCCCGACGAAGGTCAGCCCGCAGACGAGGGTGCTCCACACGATCAGCGCCCACCGGTCCCGCCGGTCGGCGAGCACGCCGCCCGCGAGGAACCCGGCGAAGAACGCGAACCCCTCCGCCGCGGCCACCAGGCTGACCGTGGCGGTGGACCCGGTGAGCCGGTACACCTCCAGCGGCACGGTGACCGCGACGAGACCGACGCCGAACAGCAGCACGAAACGGGCGAGGAACAGGGAGCGGAAGGACGCACTCCGCCGCAGCGGGGTGATGTCGACCAGGAGGGACCGGAGCATGATCAGAACATCGTCCCGCACCACGGCGCGGCCCCGGTCGCGAACAGCCGGTCCGCGACCGGCACGGCCGCGCGATCGTGGACGGCCACGAGGCCGACCGCGGCGAGCTGGGAGGGCGCGGTGCCGCCGAGGTAGGCCGCCGCCAGTGCCGAGACCGGCACGGTGAGCTGCGGGTCCGTGGCCACGCGGTCGACCCCGGCGCCGCTGATCCGGTACCGCCCCCCGTTCGCGGGCAGGTGCTCGTCGACGATCTCGACCACGACGCCGTCGGACCCGGTCCCCGAGCCCCAGCGTCTCGCGGCGAGGGCCGCGGGGACGTCGATGATCCGCAGCCACATCTCGTCGAGGGTGTCCTCGACGCGGCACGCCCGGCGGTCGTGCAGCAGCAACGGCACCGCCTCGTCGAGCGGGCGGCCCGGGGCGCGGATCTCCTCGACGAGGTCGAGGTGCAGCAGGTACCGCCACAGCACGGCGGCGACCTCGGGCGACCCGGCCACGAGCTCGACGACCGTCAGCACCCGGCGCATCGACGCCACGTCGACACCCTCGAAGTCGACGGCCCAGGTCACGTAGCCCGTCTCCCCGCCGGGCCCCTCGTAGGTCGCCGCGGCCAGCGTCGGGGCGGCTCCCCGGTAGGGGTCCCACGCGTCCCACCAGGCCGGGGAGCGGTGCACCATCCCCGGCCGGGCCCCGGAGGCCACGGCGCGGGCGTGCACGGCGGCCAGGACCTCGCGCAGCCCGCCGTCGACCGGCTGCCGGACGACGCCCGTCGGCGCGGGGAGGTCCGCACGCGGGGTCGAGCGGTCGCGATGGACGCGCAGGGTGCGGGTCGCCGTCGCCTCGCCGCTCCCCCACCGCTGGTACAGCGTCGCCACGCTCGGCCGCTCGACGAGGAAGGTCTCCCCGGCCTCGGCGAGGTCCTGGAGCCGGGTGCTCATCAGCGCGGCGTAGAGCCCGCGTCGCGTGTGGCCGCTCCGCACGCCGCCCGCGGTGGAGCCCGCGACGGGGAGTACCCCGCCGCCCGGGACGACCATGCCCAGCGGGGTGGTCATGAGGGTGGCCACCACCGTGTCGTCGACGCGGCTGCCGTACACGAGCCCGGGTCGGTAGAGGCCCTCGACCTGGGCCCAGCGCTCGTCCGACGTGGCCGGGAGGTGCAGTCCCGCCATGAACAGGTCGTAGGAGGAGCGCCAGTGCTCCGGTGCCAGCCGTTCCACCCGCGCCGGGCGGGCGGTCCGGACCTCGGACGTCGTGCTCACTGCTGGTCCTTCCTGCGGGCGGCCGCACGGACCGCCCAGGACTCGAGGGTCCCGATCCAGTGCGCCGCCAGTCTCTCGACGGTCTCGGTGGGCAGTACTCCGGTGCGGATGTCGGCCGCGACCCGCAGCGACGTGCCGTCGTCGACCGCGGTCACGCCGATGACCAGGCCGTGTCCGGAGAGGACGCCCGGGGCCGCGCCGACGTCGGTCGCGGCGAACTCGGGTGCCACGGACCACGCCGACTCGGCGGGGACGACGGTGCGGCCCAGATAGCTGAACGACACGTCGGCGGCCGGTCCGAGGTCCACCCCCGGCACGTGGTGGCGCAGCAGCCCGTACCCCAGCCCGCCGTTCGGGTGGCCGGTGAGCTGGGCGTCGAGCAGCCGGGCGGCGTCGTCGAGGCCGCCGGGGTCCGTCGCCCCCGCCAGCCGGACGGGGTGCAGGGCGGTGAACCGGCCGACGGTGCGCGTGAGATCGAGACCGGGCCGGAGTCCCTCGACCCGTCCGTGCCCCTCGACGTCGACGAGCACACCCTCCCCCGCCCCACCGAGCACCGTGGTGACCGCGAGGTCCAGTGCCGCGAGGAGGACCGCGTTCACCGAGACGCCGAGCGCTCGGGGCAACCCGACGAGCACCGTCTCGGCCACCGCCGGGTCGAGCACCCGTCGGTGCCTGCGGGCGTCCGCCGCCTGCTGCCGCGGCGCGGGATCACCGGTCAGCGGCGCCGCGCCGGTCGCCAGCGCCCGCCAGTGCGGCGCCTCGTCCGCCGTCCGCGGGTCCTCGGCGACCGCCGCCAGCACGTCCGCCCAGGTCCGCAGGGAGGTCCCCGCCGGACCGGGCGGAGCGGCGCCCGCGCCCAGGGCCGCGATGTCCTCGACCAGGGTGCGCCAGGACGCTCCGTCGACGACCAGCTGGTGCGCGACGACGATCAGCCGTCCCGTGCGCCGGGGCCCGCGGTCCAGCCAGACGAACCGCACCACGGCACCGGAGAACGGGTCGAGCGCGTCCCGGGCGGCGGCGGTCTCGCGGGCCACGACCGTGGCGAGATCCTCCTCCGACACGGGCACCCGACGCAGCGTCCCCGCCGGGTCGAGCCCGGTCGGGTCCGGGACGTGCAGGTGGTCCCAGCGGCCGCGGTCGTCCGTCACGAGCCGGGCGCCCAGCACCGGGTGCCGCACCTGGAGCGCACCGAGGAGGGCGACCAGCGCGGCCCGGTCCACGCCGGGCGGGGTCCGCAGCAGGCCCGCCTGGTGCGGCCCGGTCGGTGACCCGCCCAGGCTCTCGAGCCACCGCAGGGCGGGCGTGAGCCCGACGCGGCCCAGGCCGGGATCCGCCGCGGGCTCGTCGACGTCCGCGGCCGTCCCCTGCTCGACGAGCTGCGCGACCGTCGGGTACCGGAGGACGTCTCGCACCCGCACCGGCAGGCCGACGGCGCGGGCCCGGCCGGCCAGCGCGATCGCGGAGAGGCTGTCCCCGCCGAGATCGAAGAAGTCGTCGTCGATCCCGACGCTCGGGACCCCCAGCGTCTCGGCGACCGCCTCGCAGAGCAGCTGTTCGACGGGCGTCCGCGGCGCCCGCCCCGTCCGCGCGCGCAGCGGCGCGGGTTCGGGCAGTGCCGCGGCGTCGAGCTTGCCGTTCACCGTGAGCGGCAACGCCGGGACCACCGCCCAGAGGGTCGGGACGAGGTAGCCGGGGAGCCGCGCGGACACGGCGTCGCGGGCCTGCGCGGGCAGCTGCTCGGCTCCGTCGCCGGGAACAGGGCCGTCGGGCACCAGGTAGGCGACGAGGCTGCGCTGCCCCGGCACGACGGGGTCCGGCCGGGTGAGCACGGCGGCCTGCGCCACCCCCGGCACGCCGGCCAACGCCGCCTCCACCTCGCCGAGCTCCACCCGGTGGCCGCGGATCTTCACCTGGTCGTCGCTGCGCCCCAGGAACTCCAGGTGCCCGTCCCGTCGGCGCCGCACCAGGTCACCCGTGCGGTACAGGCGCCCGCCCGGGGTGAACGGGTCGGCGACGAACCGCTCCGCGGTCAGCGCGCCGCGGCCCAGGTACCCCCGCGCCAGACCGGCCCCCGCGACGTACAGCTCGCCGACCACGCCCGCGGGAACCGGCTGCAGGCCCGCGTCGAGCACGTGGTCGCGGGTGTTGGCGATCGGCCGCCCGACGACGGGCGTGGCGCTCTCGTCGGTGCCCGCACCCAGGGTGTTGATCGTGTACTCGGTGGGTCCGTAGAGGTTGTAGCCCCACACCCCGTCGGTGTCCCGCAGCCGACCCCAGATGGACTCGGGCACGGCCTCCCCGCCCAGCAGGACCAGGGGCGGTCGGTGGCGGTCCGCGTCGAGGAACCCGGCGGCGAACAGGTGGTGGGCGTAGGTCGGCGTCACGTTCACGACGTCGATGCGCTCCCGGTCGCAGTAGCGGACCAGCTCGGGGGCGTCCCGGCGCAGCGACTCGTCGCAGATGTGCACCTCGTGCCCGTCCACCAGCCACAGCAGCTCCTCCCACGACATGTCGAAGGAGAAGGACACGGTGTGGGCCACCCGGAACACGCGCCCGCCCGCCGCCGCCACCGCGGGCCGGAAGATCTTCTCCCGGTGGTTGACCATCATGTTCGTCAGCCCCCGGTACGGCGTGACGACGCCCTTCGGCCGCCCCGTCGAGCCCGAGGTGTAGATCACGTAGGCCGGGAGGTCCGCCCGGTGCGGGTTCCCCGGCGCGAAGGCCCCGAGCTCGCCGGGGGTCACCGCGGCGCCCGACCGCTGCGCCAGCTCGGCCCGCACCCGGGGGTCGTCGAGGACCAGCGGGGGGACGCCGGTCGCCGCCAGGCGGGGCGCCGACTCCGCGTCGGTGATCAGCAGGGCCGCCGACGCGTCCGTCAGCACCGCGCGCAGCCGTTCGTCCGGGTACTCCAGCTCGAGCGGCACGTAGGCCGCGCCCGCCCGGAGCACGGCGAACAGGGCGACGACGGTGTCGACCCCGCGCGGCAGGCCGATGCCCACCACGGACTCGGGGCCCACACCCCGGTCCAGCAGGGCCCGCGCCAGCCGGGACACGCGGGCGTCGAGCTGCGCGAACGTCACGCGCTCGGACCCCGCCACGAGGGCCACGGCGTCCGGGCACACGCGGGCGCGCTCGCCGAGCAGCTCCGCCACGGTGGCGTCGTCGACCCGACGCTCCCCGGCCGCCCGGTCGCGCTCGAGCGCGGCCCGGTCGGCGGCGGCCAGCACGCCGACCGAGCCCAGCCGCACGGCCGGGTCCCGGGTCAGCTGGTCCAGCACGTGTTCGAGCCGCTCGGCCACCCGGCGGACGGTGTCGGTGTCGAACAGGTCGGTGGAGTACTCGACCACCCCGCCGATCCGGCCCGCGCGCTCCTGCAGGTTGAAGGCGAGGTCGAACTTCGAGGTGCCGGTCGTCAGGTGCTCCGCCGTCGCCGCCACGCCCGGCAGGCGCAGCGAGGCGTGGTTGGCCTCCTGCGCGAGGAAGACCAGCATGACCTGGAACAGCGGGTTGCGGCCCATCGAGCGGGTGGGCCGCACGAGGTCGACGACCTCGTCGAACGGGGTGTCCTGGTGGTCGTAGGCCTGCAGGTCCACCTCGCGCACGTGGCGCAGGAACTCCCCCACCGTCGACTCGGGCGCCACCCGGGTGCGGAGCACGAGGGTGTTGAGGAAGTAGCCCACGGAGTCCTGGAGCGCGGCGTCGACCCGGCCGGAGATCGGGGACCCGACGGCGACGTCCTCCCCGGCGCCGTGCTTGCCGAGCAGGAGCGCCACCGCGGCGTGCAGGACCATGAACACGCTCATCCCGTGCTCCTCGGCCACGGCGTGCACCCGGGCGGTGAGCGCCGCGGGCAGCCGGACCTCGACGGTCGCACCCCGTCCACTCAGGACGGCGGGGCGCGGCCGGTCGGCGGGGAGGCTCGTCTCGTCGGGCACGCCGTCGAGGGTGGCGCGCCAGAACTCGAGCTGGGCCGTCTTCGCGGGTGTCGGCGCGGACCTCGTCCCCAGGTGGGCCCGCTGCCAGCGCGCGTAGTCGGCGTACTGCACCGTGGCCGGTCCGAGCGCCGGGTCGCGGCCCGCCAGCCGGGCCGCGTAGGCGCGCTCCAGGTCCGCGACCAGGGGCCGCCACGACATCTCGTCGACCGCGATGTGGTGCACGGCGAGCACGACGACGGACTCCGTCGGGCCGCACGTCAGCACCTCCGCCCGGATCGGCAGCTCGGCGCCGAGGTCGAAGCCGTACCGGGACAGCTCGGCGACGAGGGCCTCGACCTCACCGGGGTCGACGCGCCGGTGGCCGAACCAGTCGGGTGCGTCGTCGAGCGGGAGGACCCGGGCGACCACGTCACCCTCCTCCGGCACGTACACCGTCCGCAGGATCTCGTGGCGGAGGAGCAGGTCGCCGAGCGCGGCGCGGAACGCCGGGACGTCCAGCGTCCCGGTCAGCCGCCAGACCAACGGGATGGTGTAGGTCGGGACCGGTCCCTCGATGCTGAAGATCGTCCAGAGCTGGCGCTGCCCGTCGGACAGGGGCGCGGTCCCGCCCCGGGGCCCGGGCACCAGCGCGGGACGCTCGGTGCCGGTCGCCGGGGTGCCGGTCGCGGTGCCGGTCGCCGTGCCAATCGCGGCGCCGTTCTCGCCGTCCCTGTCGCCGCCCGTGCCGCCGCCCGTGCCGCTGCCGTCGTGCGCCGCGGCGATCCGGGCCGGGGTGCGGCCGTCGAACACGTGCCGCGGCCGGATCCGGACACCCGCCTTGCGCGCCTGGTTCGTCACCTGCAGCGAGGAGATGCTGTCGCCGCCGAAGCCGAAGAAGTCGTCGTCGACGCCGAACTCGTCCAGGCCCAGCACGGCGGCGAACACCGTGCAGAGCACCCGCTCGGTCTCGGTGGCAGGCGGGCGCGCGGCCCGGCTCCGCAGCCGGCGCGGCTCGGGCAGGACGGCGGTGTCGAGCTTGCCGTTCACGGTGAGGGGCAGGGCGTCGACCTGTCCCCACAGGGTGGGGACCATGTAGTCCGGCAGCAGCTCCGCCGCCCGCGCGCGGACCGCCTCGGGCAGACCGGTGCGGTCGGGGACCGGGCCGTCGGGGACCAGGTACGCCACGAGGCTGCGCTGCCCCGGCACGACGGGGTCAGGCCGAGTGAGCACGGCGGCCTGCGCCACCCCCGGCACGCCGGCCAGCACCGACTCGACCTCCCCGAGCTCCACCCGGTACCCGCGGATCTTCACCTGGTCGTCGCTGCGCCCCAGGAACTCCAGGTGCCCGTCGGGCCGGCGGCGCACCAGGTCACCGGTGCGGTACATGCGCGCGCCGGGGGTGAAGGGGTCCGCCACGAACCGCTCGGCGGTCAGCCCCCAGCGGTCCAGGTAGCCGCGCGCGAGGCCCGCCCCGGAGATGTAGAGCTCACCGACCACGCCGGCGGGCACCGGGCGCAGCCACGCGTCGAGCACGCGGTCGCGGGTGTTGGCGACCGGCCTGCCGACGACCGGGGTCGGGCTCTCGTCGGTGCCCGCCCCCAACGTGTTGATCGTGTACTCGGTGGGGCCGTAGAGGTTGTACCCCCACACCCCCTCGGTGTCCCGCAGCCGACCCCAGATCGACTCCGGCACCGCCTCGCCCCCCAGCAGCACGAGCACCGGACGGTGACGGCCCTCGTCGAGCAGGCCCGCCGCGAACAGGTGGTGGGCGTAGGTGGGTGTCACGTTGACGACGTCGATGCGCTCGCGGTCGCAGTACTCGACCAGCTCCACGGCGTCCCGGCGCAGCCGCTCGTCGCACACGTGCACCTCGTGGCCCTCCACCAGCCACAACAGCTCCTCCCAGGACATGTCGAAGGAGAACGACACCGTGTGGGCGATCCGGAGGGTCCGGCCCCCGGCCGAGGCCACCGCGGGCCGGAAGATCGTGTCCCGGTGGTTGACCATCATGTTGGTGAGGCCGCCGAAGGGGGTCACCACGCCCTTGGGGCGGCCGGTCGAGCCGGACGTGTAGATCACGTAGGCCGGGAACTCGGCCCGGCGCGGGTTCCCCGTGCCGAAGGCCCCGAGCTCCGCGTCGGTCAGCGGCGCCGCCGACGCGGCCGCGAGCTCGGCCCGGACGTCCTCGTCGTCCAGGCACAGCAGCGGCACACCCGCCGGGCCGAGGCGGACGGCCCCGGAGGCGTCGGTCACCAGGAGCGCCGCGCCCGAGTCGGCCAGGACCTCCTTGAGCCGCTCGTCCGGGTAGTCCAGCTCGAGCGGGACGTAGGCCGCACCCGCCCGCAGCACCGCGAACAGCGCCACGACCGTCTCGATGCTGCGCGGCAGCCCGAGCCCCACGACGGACTCCGGGCCCAGCTCCCGCGCGCGCAGCACCCTGGCCAGCCGGGACACGCGTGCGTCGAGCTCCGCGAACGACACCCGCCGGGTGCCGAAGACGAGCGCGGTGGCGTCCGGGTGCAGCCGGGCCCGCTCGCCGAGCAGCTCCGCGACCGTCGCCTCGCCGACGGGGCGCTCCCCCGCCGTCCACGCCCGCTCCAGCTCCGCGAGCTCCGCGTCCACCGACACGGCCAGCGACCCGACGGGCGCCGTCGGATCGGCTGCCACCCGGCCGAGCACCCCCTCGAACCGCGCGAGGAGCGTGCGCGCGGTCTCCTCGGGGACGCCGTCGGGCCGGTAGTCGAGGGTGACCTCGATGTCGTCGAACGGGTTGACGGCGAAGGACAGCGGGAAGTGCGAGTCGTCCACGATCGCGACGTCCGCGATGTCTGCGCGCGACGGCGACTCGGCGAACGAGTACCAGGCGTTGCGCAGGGTGAAGAGGGTGTCGAACAGCCGGTCGTGCCCCGTCGCCTGCTGGATCCGGCCGAGGCCGAGGTGGGAGTGCGCGAGCAGCCGCACCCGGTCGTCCTGGAGGCGGACCAGGAGGTCGCCCACGCTCTCGCGCGGGTCGAGGGCCACCCGCACGGGGACGGTGTTGAGGAACAGGCCGATCGCGTCGTTGATGCCGGGCAGGGCGTCGGGGTGGACGACGACCGGGGTGCCGAAGACCACGTCGTCGTCCCCGGTGGCGTGGGCCAGCACGAGGCCCAGGGCCGCGTTGAGCACCACGTTCAGCGTGACGCCGCGGTCCGCGGCGAGACGCCGCAGCGCGGCCGACAGGTCCGGGCCCAGGCGGGTCCCGACCCGCCGGGACGGCTCCGCCCAGGTGCGGGCGCCGCCGACGACCTCGGTCCCCGTCTCCAGTCCGGCGAAGGCCTGCCGCCACGCCTGCTGCGCCGCCGCCTCGTCCTGGCCGAGGTTCCAGCGCAGGAAGTCGGCGTAGTCCGGGCCGGCCGTCGCCGGGGCGGTGTCGTGATCCCGGCCGTGGTAGAGCGCGACCAGCCGGTCGACGAGGGTGATGCCTGCCGCGCCGTCGAACAGCTGGAAGTGGTTGGTGAGCAGCAGCCGGTCGGGACCGGCGCCGGTGTGCACGAGCACCAGCCGGAACAGCGGCTCCCGGGCGAGGTCGAAGCTGCGGTCGCGTTCGCGGCGGCCGAGCTCGGCGAGCTGCGCCTCGACCTCGTCGTCGGTGCCGGTGAGGTGCACCTGCACCAGCTCCGGGTCGACGGCCGCGCGCACGAACTGGACCGGCCGCCCGGCGGCGGTGGCCGTGAACCCGGCGCGCAGCAGCGGCGTCTGCGCCACCAGGGTCCGCAGCGCGGCCGCCAGCCGGTCCGCCTCGAACACGCGCGCGGCGGTGAACAGGCTCTGCAGGACGTAGATGCGCGCCGAGTCGGCGTCGTAGACCGACTGGAAGTACAGCCCCTCCTGCAGGGGGGACAGCGGCCACACGTCGGCGACCGGACCGCCCGCGACCGCGGCGAGGGCCGCCTCGTCCTCGGCGGTGAGGTCCAGGGTCGCGCGCAGGTCCACGTCCGTGGGACCCGCGTCGGCGGGCACCGCGGCCTCGGCGGCTTCGGCGATCAGGGCCGGGGTGCGGCCGGTGAACACGTCCCGCGCCCGGAGCCGGTAGCCGCCCGCCCGGACCAGGGCGGTCACGCGGGTGGCCAGGATGCTGTCCCCGCCGAGCGCGAAGAAGTCGTCGTCGAGCCCCACCTCGTCGAGGCCCAGGAGCGCCGCGAAGGCGGTGCAGACGAGCGTCTCCACCTCGGTCCGCGGGGCGCGCACGGCGCGCTCCCCGACCTCGGGCACGGGCAGCGCGCGGCGGTCGAGCTTGCCGTTGAGGGTCAGCGGCAGCCGGTCGAGCGGCACGACGGCGGCGGGGACCATGTACTCGGGCAGCGTCCGGGCGAGCGCCGCCCGCAGGTCGGCGGGATCGTGGGCGGCGGGCGCGACGTACCCGACGAGTCGCCGGTGCCCGGGGACGTCCTCGCGCACCTGCACGGTGGCCTGCGTGACGCCGGGATGGGCCAGCAGGGCCGCCTCGATCTCGCCGAGCTCGATCCGGAAGCCGCGCAGCTTGACCTGGTCGTCGGCGCGGCCGACGAACTCCAGCTCGCCCGCGGCGGTCCACCGGGCCAGGTCGCCCGAGCGGTAGAGCCGCTCGCCGTCGGCACCGAACGGGTGGGCGACGAACCGGGCCGCGGTCAGGTCGGGGCGCTCGGCGTAGCCCTGCGCGAGCTGACCGCCCGCGACGTACACCTCGCCCACCACGCCGGTGGGCACCAGCCGCAGGTGCGGGTCCAGCACGAGGACGGCGAGGCCGCCCAGCGGGCCGCCCACCGGGCTGCGGGTCCCCTCGGCGGCGGCGAGGTCCAGCTCCCGGTACGTGGTGTGCACCGTGGTCTCGGTGATCCCGTACATGTTCACCATCACCGGGGCGTCCACCGGGTGCCGCTCGTACCACCGGCGCAACCGCCGCGGCTCCAGCGCCTCGCCCGCGAGGATCACGTAGCGCAGGGAGTCCGCCGATCCCGCCTGCTCCGCCTCGGCCAGCTGGTAGAAGGCCGACGGCGTCTGGCTCAGCACCGTCACCCGCTCGGCGGCGAGCAGCTCCCACAGCTGCTCGGGTGCCCGCGCGGTCATCGCGTCCACGACGACCAGGCGTCCACCGTGGACGAAGGCACCCCACAGCTCGAACACGGAGACGTCGAACGCCACCGAGTGGAACAACGTCCACACGTCGGTCTCGTCGACCCGCAGCCGGGCCGTCCCCGCCGCCGTCGCCGCGACGAGCAGGTCCAGCACGCTCCGGTGGCTCACCTCCACGCCCTTGGGCCGTCCCGTCGAGCCCGACGTGTAGATCACGTACGCGGGCAGCGCGGCGGGCACCGGCCCCACCTCGGGCGCGGCGTCACCCATGGCGGCCTGCTCGGCGACGACCGCGGCGGAGTCCAGCACCACCAGCGGCGTCCGCGCGGCGGCGAGGGTGGACCGGGTCGCCTCGGTCGTCAGGACGCAGACGGGCGCGGCGTCGGAGAGGATCAGGGCCAGCCGCTCGGCCGGGGCCGAGACGTCCAGCGGCACGTACGTCGCGCCGGCCTTGAGCACGCCCAGCAGCGCGACGACCATCTCGGCGGATCGCGGCACCGCGATCCCCACCCGGTCCCCCGGCAGGCAGCCGCGCTCGCGCAGCAGCCGTGCGACCCGGTTCGCGCGGGCGTCGAGCTCGCCGTAGGTCAGCCGGTCCTCCCCCGCGACCAGCGCCACCGCGTCCCGCCGGGCCGCGGCCGACCGGGCGAACGCCTCCGCGAGCGTGCTCGGCCGCTCGGCGACCGCGGGCAGGGCGGTCCGCCGATCGAGCAGCCGGAGCACGTCGCCCGTCGACAGGACGTCCACCTCGGACAGTCGGGCGCCGGTGTCGCGCGCGAGCGCGGCGAGGACCCGGCGCAGCCGCTCGACCACGGCCCGGGCGGTCGCGGCGTCGAACAGCTCGACGGCGTACTCCAGGACGCCGTGCACGGCGGCACCCGGCCCGCCGTCGCCGGCCTCGAAGAACTGGAAGGCGGCGTCGAACCGGGCCGTGCCCGCACCGGGCGGCTGCGGGACGACGGTCGCGCCGGCGAGCCCGAGCTCGCTGCGCTCGACGTCGGTGCGCAGGTACACGACCTCGACCTGGAACAACGGGTGCCGCGCGGGCGCCCGTTCGGGGTTGACCCGGCCGACGACCCGCTGGAACGGCACGTCCTGGCGGCGCAGCGCGGCCAGGTCGGCCTCGCGGACCCGGCCCAGCAGCTCGGCGAGCGTCGGGTCGCCCCCCAGGTCCACCCGCAGGGCCAGGGTGTTGAGGAAGAACCCGACGACGTCGTCGAGCTGCTGGTCGCGCCGCGCGGACACAGGCGTCCCGAGCACGATGTCGTCCCCGGCACCGTGCTTGCCCAGCAGCGCCGCGACGGCGGCGTGCAGGAGCATGAACATGCTGATCCGGTGCTCGTGGGCGACCTCGCGCAGCCGGGCGGTGAGCTCGGGGTCGAGCGCGAAGCCGACCGTCGCGCCTGCGCCGGAGGAGACCTCCGGGCGCGGCCGGTCCAGGGGCAGGGTCACCTCGGCCGGCGCACCGGCGAGGGTGTCGGCCCAGTGGTCCAGCTGCCGGCGGGCCGTGGGCGTCGGGGCGTCGTCCGGCCCGAGCAGCGCGGTCTGCCAGGCCGCGAAGTCCGCGTACTGCAGCGCCGGGGCGGTGAGCGGCGCGGCACCGTCCCCGAGCCGGGCCGCGTACGCGGCGGACAGGTCGGCGAGCAGCACCCGGTAGGACCACTCGTCCACCGCGATGTGGTGCACCGTCAGGACGAGCACCCACTCGTCCGCGCCGACCTCGAGCACGGTCGGCCGGAGCGGGGCCTCCCGGGTGAGGTCGAACCGGTGGCCGACCGCCGCCGCCACGGCGGCGTCGACGTCGGCGGGCGCGACGGCCAGGACGTCGACCGCGACCGGCACCGCACCGGGCTCGTGGATGCGCTGCGCGACGGAGTCCCCGACCGTCGGGTAGGTCGTGCGCAGGATCTCGTGCCGGGCCACGACGTCTTCGAACGCGCCTCGCAGCGCGGCGAGGTCCACCGGCCCGTGCACGTGCCACACCCGGGGGACGTTGTAGGCCGCCGGGTCGACCGCGGAGGCCCCGTCCGTCTGGGTCACCGTCCACAGCCGCTGCTGCCCGGCCGAGAGCGGCAGGTCCCCGGTGCGCGGCACCCGGACCAGCGGGGGCGCGGGCGGTGCGTCGAGCGCGTCGAGCCGGTCGAGGAGCTCGCCGAGCCGGGCGACGGTCGGGGCGCCGAAGAGGTCGGCGACCGCGATCTCCGCGCCGACGGCGTCCTTGATCCGGTTGGCCAGCCGCAGGGCCAGCAGCGAGTGTCCGCCGAGGGCGAAGAAGTCGTCCTCCACGCCGACCTCGGGCAGGCCCAGGGACGCCGCGAACAGCGCGCACAGCACGCGTTCGCGGTCGGTCCGGGGCGGGCGGGAGGCGACCGCGGGGCGGGTCTCGGGGTGGGTCAGCGGGTCCGGCAGCGCGGCCCGGTCGAGCTTCCCGCCCGGGGTGCGCGGCAGCGCCTCGATCGGGGCGAGGAACGCGGGCACGAGCTGCGCGGGCAGCCGGGTCCGCAGCCATCGCCGGATCTCGTCGGTGTCGAGCGCACGGCCCTCGACGCCGACGAGGTGGGCGACCAGCGCCGTCCCGCCGCCGACGGCGTCCGCCCGGGGGACGACCGCGGCCTCGGCGACGGCCTCGTGCTCGGCGAGCACGGCCTCCACCTCGCCGGGCTCCACCCGGACGCCGCGGATCTTGACCTGGTGGTCCACCCGGCCGAGGAGCGCGACGCGGCCGTCCTCCGTCCAGCGGCCCAGGTCACCGGTCCGGTAGAGCCGACCGCCCGCACCGCGCGGGTCCGCGACGAAGCGCGCGGCCGTCAGGGCCGACCGGCCGAGGTAGCCCCGGGCGACCTGGACGCCCGCGACGTAGACCTCCCCGACGACACCGGCGGGGACGGGGACGAGGAAGCGGTCGAGCAGCAGGACCTCGGCGCCCGGCACCGGCCGACCGACGGTCACCGCTGCGTCCCCGGCGACCTCGCCGGCGAGGACGTCGCCCGCGACCTCGGAGGAGCCGTAGGAGTTGACCACGACCGAACCCGGCGCGGCCGCGAGCGCGTCCCGGGTGACGGCCGCGGTGAGCGGTTCGCCCGAGCACACCCAGCGACCGAGCGTCGAGACGTCCGCGCCGGGGAGCGCGGTCAGCGCGGCGACCACCGACGGGACGGCCGTGAGCTGGCCGACCTCGTGGTCGGCGACCAGCCGGGCGAGCGCGGCCACGTCGGTCGCGGCGCGGTCGTCGGCCAGGACGACCCGGGCACCGCCCGCCAGCGCGGCGAGCAGCTCGGTGACCCCGTCGATGAAGCCGATGGAGCTCTTCGCCAGCCGGACGTCCCCCGGTGCGACCGGCCACTGCTCCTGCGCCCAGGCGAGCCGGTTCGCCAGGCCCGCGTGGGTGCCCAGGACGCCCTTGGGACGGCCGGTCGACCCCGAGGTGTGGATCAGGTAGGCGGCTGCGGCGGCGCGCACCGGGGCGGGCGCGGGGCCGGCCCGGAACCGGGCGCCGTCCTCCATCAGCACCGTCTCCAGCGGCACCCCGTCCGCGGCGTCGGGCAGGCCTGCCCCGAGTTCCCCGGTGGTGATCACGCAGCGCGGTGCCGCGTCGGCCAGCAGGTAGGCGATGCGCTCCGCGGGGGCGGTGCGGTCGATCGGCACCAGGACCGCCCCGGCCTCCAGCACCCCGAGCACGGCGACGACGAGGTCGTCGGTGCGCGGCAGCACCACCGCCACCCGGTCCTCCGGCTCCACCCCGCGGGCGCGCAGCTCCCCCGCCAGCGCGCCCGCCCGCGCGCCGAGCTCGGCGTAGGACACGACGCGGTCCCCGGACACGACCGCGGCGGCCCGGCCCTCCCGCTCGATCCGCGACCGCAGCAGGTCCGGGACCGACGGCGCCGGGGTGCCCGCGGGAGCCGCGAGCGGGGACGGTGTGCCCGACGACCGAGCGCCCGACGACCGAGCGCCCGCGGACAGCAGGGCGCCGAGCCGCTCCTGCGGCCGGTCGGCCGCGGCGGCGAGGAGCCCGTCGAGCTCGGCCAGGAAGCGCGCCACGAGCGGGCCCGTCAGGGTCGCCGTCGCGTAGGTCGCCTCGACGTCCATGCCGTCGGCGGTGAGGAACACCTCCAGCGCCAGCGGGTGCTGGGCCGTCCCGTTGTCGGTGCGGAACCAGGTGGTCGTCGCGCCGGGGAGCTGCGGACCGTCGATCTGCTGGGTGAGGAAGAGCAGCATGGCGTCGAACAGGCCGCCGCCGCGCGCGGTGCGTTCCGGGTTGAGCTTCTCGACGAGCTTGTCGTACGGGTAGCCCTGGTGGGCGAAGCCCTCCGCCGCGACGTGGCGCACCCGCTCGACCAGCGACCGGAACGAGTCGGTGACCCGGACGGGCGAGCGCAGCACCACGATGTTGCCGAAGTTGCCGACCAGATCGGTGACGCCGGCGTCCTCACGGTTGAGCACGGCCGTCCCGACCGCGACGTCGTCCGCGGACCCGTACCGGCTCAGCAACGCCGTGTAGGCGGCCAGGAAGATCGTGTACGGGGTGGTGTCGAGGTCGCGGGCCAGCCGCCGGAGCCCGTCGGTGGCGGCCTCGGACATCCGCCGGTCCACCCGCGCGCCGCCCTCGGCGGGGCCGTCCGGGTGCTCGGGCACCATGCCGTCGAACAGCGCGGGGGCGGGTTCGGCCAACCGGGCCCGCCAGAACTCCAGCTCCGCCGACCGGCCCGCGTCGTCCCAGGCCGCCTGCTCCGCCGCGGCGTGGTCGGCGACCTGGACCGCGGGCGGGGCCGGGCGGAGGTCGCCGCCCGCGGCCGCCTCCCGGTAGAACCGCTCGAGGTCGCGGGACAACGCCGCGAAGGTCAGCCCGTCCCACGCGATGTGGTGCACGAGCAGCAGCACCGTGAGCCTGGTCGCCGACTCCCGGGCGAACACGACCCGCAGCGAGCTCTCCCGCTCCAGGTCGTAGGGCCGCGCGGCGTGCACGCGGGCGAGGTCCCCCACGGAGGTCCCGTCGAGGTCCGCCACCTCCAGGTGCAGCGGGAGCTCCTCGTGCACCCGCTGGCAGGGGACCCCGTCGACGGCGTGGTAGGTCGTCCGGAGGATCTCGTGCCTGCGCACCAGCGCGCGGAAGGCCGCCGCGAGCGCCCGCTCGTCGACCTCCCCGGTGAAGGAGACCTCGATGCACAGGTTGTAGGCCGTGCTGTCCGGGACGATCTGCTGGTGCAGCCACATCCGGCGCTGCGCGAACGAGAGGGGGAAGTCCGTGCGGCCGGTCTCGCGCACCACCGGCGAGCTCGGCCCCGGGGTCGCGCGGTGCAGGCCCGCGGCGGCGATCCGCCGGGCCAGGAGTTCCTGCTTGGTCGTGCTGGGAGCCATGGGTTCCTCGACTGGTCGGAGCGGGGCGGGGCGGCGCGTCAGACGCGCGCGGCCGACTGGGCGAGCGCCTTCTTGTCGACCTTCCCCACCCCGGTGAGCGGGAGCGTGTCGACGAGCAGCAGGCGGTCGGGGTGTTTGAAGCGGGCGAGCCCGCGCTCGCGGAGGTAGGCCTTGAGCTCCTTGAGCTTCGGCGGTCGCGGGGTGGCCGGGCGGAGCACGACGGCGGCGCAGACGGTCTCGCCGAGGTCGTCGTCGAGCAGCGGGAAGACCGCGGCCGCCGCGACGGCCGGGTGCCCGAGCAGCTCCTCCTCGAGCTCGGTCGCCGACACGTTCTCGCCGCCGCGGTTGATGACCTCCTTGACCCGGCCCGCCACGACGACGTGGCCTCCCGGCAGGACCCGGACCAGGTCACCGGTGCGGTAGAAGCCCTCGTCGTCGAACGCCAGCCGGTTGTACTCGGCCGCGCGGTAGTAGCCGCGCAGCGTGTAGGGCCCGCGCGTCCACAGCTCGCCGACCTCGCCCGCCGGGACCGGGCGACCCGCCTCGTCGAGGACCCGGATCTCGTCGGCCGGGGACATCGGGCGGCCCTGGGTGGACCGGACGATCTCGGGCGGGTCCTCGGGCCGGGTCTGGGTCAGCAGGCCCTCGGCCATGCCCAGCGACTGGATCAGCCGCACGCCCAACACCTCCTGGACGCGGTCGGCCGTCCCGACGTCCAGCCGGGCGCCGCCGACCATGAGCCGGTCGAGACTCGAGAGGTCACGCCCGTCCTGCGGGGCCGCCTCGACCCACAGCCGCGCGAGCGGCGGGACCACGGAGGACACGGTGACCCGCTCGCGTTCGACCAGTCCGAAGGCGACGTCCGGGCTGGGCGCCGGGGCGAGCACCGCCGTGCCGCCCGCCGACAGGGTGCCCAGCACCCCGGGGCAGGCCAACGGCAGGTTGTGCCCGATCGGCAGCACCGCGAGGTAGACGTCCCGCTCGGTCAGCCCGCACACCTGTGCCGCCGCCCGCAGGTTGTAGGCGTAGTCGCGGTGGGTGCGCGGGATCAGCTTCGGCCTGCCCGTGGTCCCCCCGGACATCAGGAGCAGCGCGACGTCCTCGGCGGAGGCGGCGTCGTCCACCCGGGCGCCCGGCACCGGGACGTCCGCCAGGTCCTCGAACCCCCCGAACGACACGGACGACACGGACGCCCCCGGTTCGCCGCGCACGAACACCGATCGCACGGACGGCACCTCGCGGCGCACCTGCTCGGCCAGCGCCACGTGGTCGAACCCCTCGTGCCGGTCCGGCACGAGACAGGCCACCGCCTCGCTGACCTGCGCGACGTGCACGATCTCCGCGCGGCGGTGGGCGGGCATGGTCAGGACGGGGATCGCGCCGAGCCGCAGCAGTGCGAACAGCGCCACGACGAACTCGGCCACGTTCGGCAGCTGCACGACGACGTGGTCGCCCGGTCCGAACCCGCGGGCCCCGAACCCGGCGGCCATCGCGTCCGCGGCGGCGTCGAGCTCGGCGTAGGTGAGGCGGCGCGGTCCGCACACGAGCGCGACGTCCCCCGGCGAACGGGCCGCCCACCCGCGCAGCAGCCCGCCCAGCGTCTCCGACCCCCAGTACCCCGCCTCGACGTAGCGCTCGACGAACTCGGCGGGCCAGGGGGTGAACCCCGGATCGGTCACCGGTCCCCCTCGGCGTGGGCCAGCGCGCGGACCGCGTCCGCCGCCTCCTCCTCGGACATCGCCTCGACCTCGAGCACGATCTCGGCCACCTCCCGCAGCCGGTCCGGTTCGGTCGAGGCCGCGAGCATCGCGGCGGCGAGACCCGCGATCGTCGGGGCGCCGAACAGCATCCGCACCGAGACCTCCCGGGTGTCGAGGGTCTCCCGCAGCCTCGACACGATCAAGGTCGCCAGCACGGAGTCGCCGCCCACCGCGAACAGCGAGTGGGTGACACCGATGGCGTCCTGTTCCAGCACCGACTGCCAGACGTGCGCGATCACCGTCTCCAGGGCCGTGCGCGGCGCCACCGGCGCCTGGTCCCCGCTCGCGGCCGCGACCCTCGACCGGACCGCGGCACGGTCGAGCTTCCCGTTGGGGGTCAGCGGCATCGCGTCCAGCGCGAGGACCGTGCGCGGCATCATGTGCGGGGGCAGCCGGGTGCCGAGCTCGGCCAGCAGCGCGGACCCGTCGCCGACCGGCCCGTCCGCCACCACGGCGACGGCGAGCGACGGGGCGGCCCCGCCGACCACCACGGCGAGCGCGGACCGCACACCCGGAACCTGCAGGGTCGCGGCCTCGACCTCGCCGAGCTCGATGCGAAAGCCGTTGACCTTGACCTGGTTGTCCCGGCGGCCGAGGAACTCGACGGTGCCACCGGGCCGGTACCGCGCCGTGTCCCCGGTCCGGTACCAGCGGGTGCCCGCCCGCGTCACGAAACGGTCCCGGGTGCGCTCGGGGTCGCCGCGGTACCCGGCGGCGACCCCGCCGCCCCCGATCCACAGCTCGCCCGGCACCCAGTCCGGCGTGTCCCGCCCGCGCGGGTCGACGACGCGCAGCACGACGTCGTCCAGCGGCGTGCCGTAGGGCACCGACTGCCACGACGGGTCGATCTCGTCCACCACGCAGACGGTGGAGTGGATGGCCGTCTCGGTCGTGCCGCCCAGCCCCGCGAACCCGCATCCCGGCACCCGTGCCCGCAGCCGGCCGGGCAGGTCGACGCCCACCCGGTCACCGCCCAGCAGGACCTGCCGCAGCGAGTCGCCCAGGTCCGCACCCGTCGCCAGCAGTGCGTCGAGCAGGGCCGGGACGCAGTTCAGCACGGTCACCCGGTGGGTCCGGACCAGCTCGGCCCAGTGTTCGGCCTCCCGCTGCCTGCCCTCGGTCAGCGTCACGACGGCGCCGCCGACGTCCAGCATCGCGAAGACGTCGAAGACCGAGAGGTCGAAGTCGAGCGCCGACACGGCGAGCGTGCGGTCCTCCGGTCCCAGCCGGAACCGCCCGGTGAGATCGTCCAGGGTGGTCACCGCGGCCCGGTGCGGGACCTCGACGCCCTTGGGCTCGCCGGTCGATCCCGAGGTGAACAGCAGGTAGGCGGGCTGTTCGGCGTCGACGGGCACCGGTGCGGGCAGCGGGTCCGCCCGTTCCAGCTCGCTCAGCGGCACGCCGGCCCCGACGACCACCGCATGGCCGGAGACCGAGGCGATGCGTTCGGCGCGCGCCGCGGGCTGCTCGATCCCGACCGGCACGTAGGCGCCGCCCGCGGCGAGGACGCCCAGCACGGCGACGACCTGCTCGGGGCCGCGCGGCAGGGTCACGGCGACCGGGTCGCCCGGACGGACCCCGCGGGCGTGCAACCCCGCGGCGACGCGCAGCGCCCGGTCCGCGAGCTCCCCGTGCCCCATCGTGTGGCCGTCCGCCCAGCACACGGCCGGTCGGTCCGCGCGCTCGGCGGCGTGGGCGAAGAACCGCTCGTGGAGCAGGGCACCGCTGCCGGGGGTCGCGGTGTCGTTCGCGGCCTCCCGCGCCGCGCGCTGGTCGGCGGGCCGGAGGTCACCGACGGGCTCCGTCCAGCTCTGGTCCCGGGCGAGTCCGCGGACCAGCCCCTCGAACGCGGCGAACATCGCCGCGGGCACCCCCGCCGCGAACTCGTTCTCCCGGATGTCCCAGTTCACCAACAGGCCGCCGTCCAGCTCGCTGACCTGGGCGTCCAGCACGACCTGCGGGCCCTGCGAGATGATCCACACCGGGTCGCCGAAGTGGGCGCGCACCCCCGGGTCGAAGAGCTCCCCCAGGTCGATCCCGCTGGTGAAGACCACCGGCGCGATCAGCTGCTCGCCGTTGCGGCGGCCGAGATCGCGGAGCACCTCCAGCCCGGAGTGGTCCTTGTGCGAGGCGTCCGCGTGCAACCGCCGCTGCACCGCCTGCGCCCGCTCGTGCAGCGTCCGCGGCTCGGTCAGGTCGACCTCCAGCAGCACGGAGCTGGTGAAGTCCCCGACGACCCGGTCGATGTCCGGGTGGACCTGCTCGCGGTCGAACATCGGCACGTTGAGGACGAACCGGGGATCGGCGCTCCACGCGCCCACCACCTCGGCGAACACGGTGGCGACGGCGACCGCGGGGGTGACCCCGCGCCGGCGCGCGGCGGCGGCGACCGCGGCCCACTCGGCGGTGTCCAGGTGGAATGCCAGCCGCCGCGCCCGCGCCCGGTCGCCGGGATCGACGGCACGCGGGAGCTCCGGGGGCCCGGGCAGCGTGGCCAGCCGGTCGGCCCAGTACCGCGCCGCCTCCGCCTTCGCCGCCGCCCGTGCCTCCGGCCGGGCGTGCAGGTACTCCCGGTAGGTGTAGCGCAGCGCGGGCAGCGTGGCGTCGGGGTCGGCGTAGAGCGCGGCCAGGTCCGCCAGCATCGCGCGGTAGCTCACCGCGTCCGCGGCCACCATGTCCACGTCGAGGTGCAGCCGCGCGCGGGGCCCGCCGGGCAGGCCGGGGGGCAGCAGGCTGACGGCGGCCCGGAACACCTCGCCCCCTTCGATGTCCAGCAGCTCGTGGGACGTCTCGTCCCGGATCCGGTCGAGCTCGCGGGCCGCGTCCTCGGGTTCCGCCTCGCGGAGGTCGTGCACGCGCAGGGCCTGCCAGGACGACGGCCGGGCGATGCGCTGCCTGCCGTCGTCCCCGATCCGGACGCGCAGCATGGGGTGCCTGCGGACGAGCCCGTCGAAGGCCGCGCGCAGCCGGTCGGGGTCGATCCCGGGGCCGTCGAACTCGAGGTAGAGGTGCGGCGCCACCCCGCCGAGCTGCTGTCCCGCGTCCCGCCCGACCCAGTAGGCGTGCTGGAGCAGCGCCAGGTCGAACTCCTCGCCCGCGTCCGCCGCGGATCCCGCCGCGGATCCCGGCGCGGATCCCGCCGCAGGCTCGTCGGCCCGGGCCACCGGCTCCCCGGCGAGCAGGCGCGTCCACGCCTCGACGGTCGGGTTCTCGGCCAGGGCCGCGAACCCGACGTGGCGGCCCTCCCCGCGCCAGCGGCTCACCAGCCGCATCAGCGTGATGGACTCCAGTCCCAGCTCGAAGAGGTTCGCGTCGTCGGCGATGTCCGCGGGTTCCTCCTCCAACAGCTCGGCCAGCAGGACGCGCAGCGCGGCGCCGTCGAGCTCCACCGTCTCGCTCACCGGGCCGTCCGTCCGGAGACCAGCGCCTCGGGGGCGCCGGGGACGGGCTGGGCGGGGTCCGCACCGAGCGCGACGATCCGGTTGTCGGCGTCGACGTGCACCACCCGCGGGACGAGCGAGGTCGGGTCGGCGGCGGGCACCTGGCGGAACGACATGATGATCACGAGGTCGCCCGGGTGCACCAGGTGGGCGGCCGCGCCGTTGATCCCGATCACCCCACTGTCCCGTTCGCCGGTGATGGCGTAGGTCACCAGTCGGGCGCCGTTCTCGATGTCGACGACCTGCACCTGCTCGCCCTCGACGAGGTCGGCCGCCTCCATGAGGGCGGCGTCGATGGTGATCGAGCCGACGTAGTGCAGGTCCGCCTGCGTCACGGTGGCGCGGTGGATCTTGCCGCTGAGCAGCGTGCGATACATCAGGCGCCCTGCTCCATCGCCGCGACGAGGCTCTTCGGTCGCAGGTCGGTCCAGTTCTGCTCCACGTGGTCCAGGCACGCCTGCCGGGAGTCCGGGCCGCAGGCGATCTCCCACCCCGCGGGCACCGCGGCGAACGTCGGCCACAGCGAGTACTGGCCCTCCTCGTTCACCAGGGCGTAGAACTCCCCGTTCTCGTCGTCGAAGGGGTTCGTCGACATGCGTACAGCTTCCTTTCGGTAGGGACCTCGAGGTGGTGGGAGTGGGCGGGTGCGGCGTCAGCTCGCCGCGGCGGTCGGCTTCCGCGCGGACCTCCGGGCCGAGTCGGCCACGGCGTCGACGATCTCGCCCGCGCGGATCGCGACGTTCGACAGCAGGGTCGACGAGATCCCGTGGGTGTGCTCGGTCGCCCCCAGCACGAACAGACCGGCCTCGACCTGCGCGGTGGTCTCGACGCTGTAGTCGCGCCGGATGGCCAGCCGTCCGCTCCCGTCCCGGACACAGTCGCCCGCGAGGTCGCCGAGCAGGGCGGCGGGATCGGTGGAGCGATAGCCGGTGGCGTAGACCAGCGCGTCGGCGGAGAGGGTCTCCCGAGCACCGTCCACCAACGACTCGACGGCGACCTCGACGCCGTCGGGCCCGTCTCGCACGTCCCGGACCCGCGAGAGGTTGAGGAACCGGAGCCGTTCGGTCCCGGCGATCTTCTCGTGGTAGTGGGACCGATACAGCCGCTCGATCAGATCCGGGTCGACGACGGAGTAGTTCGTGTTCGCGTGGTAGTCCAGGATCAGCCGCTTGGCGTCCTCCTCGGCGGCGAAGAAGTCGTCGACACCCTTGGGGTCGAACACCCGGTTGGCGAAGGGACTGTCGTCGGCCGGGCTGTACCCGTAGCGCGCGAACACCGCGCAGACCTGGGCGGACGGGAAGCTGCGGTGCAGGTACTCCGCCGTCTCGGCGGCACTCTGCCCCGCCCCCACCACGACGAACCGTTCCGGATCGGCCGAGCGGAGGCCGTCGACCCGCTGGACGAGCTCGCGGTTGTGCCACACCCGGTCACCGAGTCGGGCGCCCTCGGGAAGGTGCGGTCGGAGACCGGTCGCGAGGACGACGTTCCGCGCCCGCAGTCGCTCCACCCGCCCGTCCGCGTGCGCGGCGACCACGTCGAGATACTCCGCCGGGCCGTGCGACCAGGCCGACGGGCCCCGACTGACCTCGACGACCTCGACTCCGTAGTCGACGTCGTCCGCGACCCGGTCCGCGGCCCACTCGAGATAGTCGTGGAACTCGATCCGGGTGGGGAACGCGGTGCCGTAGTTGATGAAGTCGACCAGCCGACCGCGACTGGCGAGGTAGGCCAGGAAACTGAAGTCGCTGGTCGGGTTCCGCAGGGTGGCGAGGTCCTTGAGAAAGGAGACCTGCATGGTCGCGTCCTCGAGGAGCATCCCGCGGTGCCAGCCGAACCGCGGCTGCCGCTCGAGGAATCGCGCCGTCAACCCGGGCGCACCCTGTCGCTGGTTCCACTCTCGCAGCGCGATCGCGATGGCCAGGTTGGAGGGACCGAACCCCACTCCCACCACGTCGAACACCGATCCTTCGGCTTGGCCGGAGACCATGCACACTCCTGACAGCGGTTAGTCCGTCACGCTTTTGACGAGCGAAGGCTAACCTAACCCTTTGGCAGAGTATGAGGGCCAAGCGGGCCCTCCGCGGGCGACATCGGCCACGCTCCGACGCGGAGCGGGGGTCCGAACGAGTGAGGCGTGCGACACGTCACCGCCGTCGGACTCCGTCCACGCCGCCACTCCGGACTGCGAGTCGACCCGCACCCGGCCCGAGACCGGACGGTTGACCCGGCGCGCGGCCCGAAACTATCGTCTGTAGATAAAGACGGAGGGCCCGATGCCGAGCACTGCGACGACCACGTCCCTGCGCACCGTCCCGCGCGGCTGCCCGCTGTGCGAGGCCATGTGCGGGTTGTCGGTCACCCTGGACGCCGACCACCGGGTCGTCTCCGTCCGTGGCGACGACGCGGACGTCTACAGCAAGGGCTACCTGTGCCCCAAGGGGGCGTCGCTGGGTGCCGTGGACGACGACCCGGACCGGCTGACCCGACCGCTCGTCCGGCGGGACGGGGTGCTGGTCGAGACGACCTGGGAGGAGGCGTTCGCCGAGGTCGAGCGCCTGCTCGGCCCGATCCTCGCCGAGGACCGCAACGCCGTCGCCGCCTACACCGGCAACCCGACCGGCCACAACGTCGCGTTCTCCCTGCTGGCGGGCAGGCTCGCCCGCGCACTGGGCACCATCCAGAACTACTCGCCCGCGACCATGGACCAGCTCCCGCAGAACGTCACCGCGTCGATGCTGTTCGGGGACCCGAGCAGCATCCCGGTCCCGGACCTCGACACGGTCGAGCTGCTGGTCGTCGTCGGCGGCAACCCACTGGTCTCGAACGGCAGCGTCGGCGCCGCGCCGAACTACCGCGCCAAGCTCGCCGCCCTGCACGCCCGCGGCGGCAGGCTCGTCGTGGTCGACCCGGCACGGACCGCCACGGCGAAGGCGGCCGACGAGCACCTCCAGGTCCGCCCGGGCACCGACCTCTTCCTGTTCCTGGGGATCCTGAACGTGCTCCTCGCGGAGGACCTGGTGCGCCCCCGCGCCGCCGCGGGCCGGATCAGCGGGCTCGACGAGCTGCGCGTCGCCGTCGCCGACCATCCCCCCACCCGGGTGGCCGAGGTCTGCGGCATCGGAGCCGACCGGATCACCGCGCTCGCCCGTGAGCTCGCCACGGCGGACAAGGCCGCGGTCTACGGCAGGCTCGGCACCACGCTGAACCGGTACGGCACGCTGACCTGCTGGGCGCTGCAGGCGGTCAACCTCCTGTGCGGACACGTCGACCGCCCCGGGGGCCTGTTGTTCACCCGCCCCGTGACCGGCGGGCCCACCACCCGCAGGGCCACGACGCCCGCGCGGCCGTTCACCGTCGGGCGCTACCGCACCCGGGTCAGCGGCCACCCGGAGGTGGTCGGCGAGCTGCCGGTCGCCGCCCTCGCCGAGGAGATCCTGACACCGGGCCCCGGCCGGGTCCGCGGCCTCGTGGTCTACGCGGGCAACCTCGCCCGCTCGGCCCCGGACTCCGCGCAGATGCAGCGGGCCCTCGACGCGGTCGAGGCCATGGTCTGCGTCGACCCGTACCTCAACGAGACGACCCGGTACGCCGACGTCGTGCTCCCGCCGCCGGGAGCGCTGACCCGCGACCACTTCGACCTCGTCCTCTACCAGTACGCCCAGCGCAACTTCGCCCGGTTCTCGGTGCCCGCCCGCCCGCTGCCCGAGGGCATGCTCAGCGAGTGGGAGATCCTGCTGCGGCTCATCGCGATCTACGAGGGCTCCGGGGCCACCCCCGCCGAGATCGAGGACGACATGGCGGCGAGCCTGCGCCGCTCCGTCGCCCGCAACCTGGGCCGCGATCCCGAGGAGATCGAGATGTCGGGGCGCGGGGTGCGCCGCCTGCTGGACCTGCGGATCCGCTCCGGTCCCTACGGCGACCTGTTCGGCGAGAACCCCGGCGGGCTCACCCTGGCCCGCCTGCTCGAGGCCCCCCACGGGATCGACCTCGGCCCGCTGCGGCCGCGACTCGACGAGGTGATCCGGACGCCGTCGGGCACCGTCGAGCTGGCCCCGGCGCTGGTCCTCGAAGCGTTGGCGCAGGTCGAGCCGCCGCGGCCCGAACCCGGCACGATGCTCCTGATCGGCCGCCGGGACGCCCGGTCGAAGAACTCCTGGCTGCACAACGTGTCCCCGCTCGCGAAGGGCAGGGACCGCTCCACCCTCTACGTCTCCCCCGCCGACGCCCGGGCCCACGCCCTGACGGACGGGGACACCGCCGTCGTCACCTCGGCCGCGGGCGAGATCCGGGTCCCCGTGACGGTCACCGACCAGGTGGCCGCCGGGGTGGTGTCCCTCGGGCACGGGTGGGGCCACGACGACCCGCACGCGACGCTGCGGGTCGCCAGGCGGAAACCGGGCGTCAACAGCAACACCCTCACCGACGGCAGCGTCCTGGACCCGCTCTCGGGCACCGTCCAGATGAACGCCATCCCGGTCCGGCTCAGCGGAGGCTGAGCCGGACCGGGTGGCGCCGGTCGAGGAGGTTCCGCCCGGCTCAGGCGGCGACGGGGTCCGTCGTCGCCGCGCGGCGGGCGCGGTGGATCCGCGCCACCAGGATCGCGACGGTGACCGCGCCCAGGATCGCCGGTACGGCGACCAGGCGGAAGATGACCTCCCCCGGAACGCCCCGGGTGAACAGCAGACCACCGACGAGCGGGGCGATCAGCGAGCCGCACCTGGTCGACCCGACCGCGGACGGCCAGGTAGACCAGCGACTCCGGCAGGGCCTTGACCGCGACCGGCACGAGGACCAGCGGGAGGACCACGCCGACCAGGAAGACCGACCGCCAGCCGAAGGCGGGGACCAGCACCGCGGCGACCTGACCACACAGGAAGCCGCCGATCGTGGTGCCGAGCCCGATCCCGGCGACGAACCGCCGTTCGCCGCCGCGACGATCGGCGCGCGGACCCGGCGGAACTCCTCACCGAGGCTGGAGATGTGTTGCTGCACCCGCAGCCCGGTCTGCGACCGGCCCTCTCCCCCGGCGGGGGTCAGCGGCGGCTCGCCGTAGCCGCGCAGCTCGATCCCGGCGCAGAACGCGCGGCCCGCGCCGGTCAGCACCACGGCCCGCACGTCGGAGTCCTCGCGGATCGCCCGGAGCCCGGTGCGCAGCTCCTCGATCAGCTCGGCCGTCATGGAGTTGAGTGCGTCCGGCCGGTTCAGGGTGAGCCGGCGGACACCGGGACGTGGTGTGCTGGTGGTGACGGTGCCCATGGGGCTCCTTCCTTCCGGGGAGCACGGAGGACACACTGTTCCTCGACGGCGGGGCTGTCCGGCCGATACTGACACGTGATACGAAGTACGTATACCGTCTCATTCCCGACGAAGGGGGCTTCCATGGAGCTGGGTCTGCATGTCGGGTATTGGTCGGCCGGGCCGCCCCCGCAGGCCGCGGACGCGGTGACGGCGGCCGAGCGACTGGGCTTCGAGTCCGTCTGGACCGCCGAGGCCTACGGCTCGGACTGCCTGACCCCGCTGGCCTGGTGGGGCTCGGCCACCGAGCGGGTCTTGCTGGGCACCAACATCCTGCAGATGGCCGCGCGCACACCCACCGCCGCCGCGATGGCCGCGCTGACCCTCGACCACCTCTCGGGTGGGCGCTTCGTGCTGGGCCTGGGCGCCTCGGGTCCCCAGGTCGTGGAGGGCTGGTACGGCACCGCCTATCCGCGCCCGCTCGCGCGCACCCGCGAGTACGTCGACATCGTGCGGAAGGTCTGGGCGCGCGAGGAGCCCGTGACCTACGACGGGGAGTTCTACACGCTGCCGTACCCGGGCGGGGCCGGTCTGGGCAAGCCGCTCAAGTCCACCGTGCACCCGCTCCGCGCGGACATCCCGATCCACCTCGCCGCGGAGGGCCCGAAGAACGTGGCGCTGGCCGCGGAGATCGCGGACGGCTGGCTGCCGCTGTTCTTCTCCCCGAAGGCGGACGCGTTCTACCGCGAGGCGCTCGCCGAGGGCTTCGCCCGGCCGGGCGCCCGCCGCACGCGTGCGGACTTCCGGATCTCCGCGACCGTCCCCGTGGTCGTGGACGACGACGTCGAGCGCGCCGCCGATCGCGTCCGGCCGAAGCTGGCGCTCTACATCGGAGGGATGGGCGCCAAGGAGGCCAACTTCCACAACCAGGTGTTCGTGCGCCTGGGCTACGCGGACGCCTGCGCCCGGATCCAGGAGCTGTACCTCGACGGGCGGCGGGAGGAGGCGGTGGCGGCCGTGCCCACCGCGCTCGTCGAGGACGTCGCGCTAGTGGGGCCCGCGGGCAAGATCCGGGAGGAGTTCACGCGGTGGGAGGACACGGTCGTCGACACACTGATCGCGTCCGGCGGCCCGAGCGAGCTGCAGGCCCTCGCCCGCGCGGTCGGGCGGTGATCGGCCGGTCGTATGCTGCCGGCATGGCCGCCCGCTCCCCCGCCGTCGAGCGGATCCTGGACGCGGCGGACGCCTGCTACGCGCGGTTCGGGATCGCCAAGACCACGATGGAGGACGTGGCGTCCGCGGCGGGCATCTCCCGCGCCACCCTCTACCGGACCTTCGCCGACCGCGAGGCGCTGCTGACGGCGCTGGTCCGGCGCCGGGCCACGCAGAACATGACCCGCACCCGGCCCCGGCTGCTCGAGCTCCCCACGCTCGCCGACCGCGTCGTGGAGGGGATGGTCCTCAACGTCACGGTGGGCCACCGGGATCCGCTGGTCCACACCCTCGTCTCGCCCGAGCAGATGGCGTTGGCCACCTCGCTGCTCAGCACGACGGGCCTCGCGACCGAGCTCACCCGCCAGTTCTGGGAGCCGATCCTCGTGGCGGCACAGGAGTCCGGCGAGCTGCGGTCGGGGATCGACCTCGAGGCACTGTGCGCCTGGTTCTCCCACCTCGAGATCATGTTCATCACCCAGCTCGACGACTCGGCGGACTCCCTCGCGAGGGTCCGCCGGATGGTCGCCGAGTTCGTGGTCCCGGCCCTGGTCGC
This sequence comes from Pseudonocardia sp. WMMC193, assembly GCF_021728735.1. Taxonomy (NCBI): domain Bacteria; kingdom Bacillati; phylum Actinomycetota; class Actinomycetes; order Pseudonocardiales; family Pseudonocardiaceae; genus Pseudonocardia; species Pseudonocardia sp. WMMC193. Next base: position 2,246,217 of record NZ_JAKKDO010000003.1, read on the forward strand.
CTAGTCTCCGAGGTCGGCGGCCAGCTCGCGGTGCAGGTGCTGGCAGGACTGCTCGTTGCGGCCGTAGAGGAACGTCCCCTCGGGGCGGGCCTTCGCGTTCTGCTGGATGGTGACCTCCATCGGCCAGTCCTCCTTCGACGCGGCCTCCTCCAGGATCTCCCAGCTGCGCCGGATCCGGCCCTCGACGTGCTCGGTGCGCTTCTCCGGCCGCACGAGGAAGCGGATCCGGGTCGTGGAGCGGCCTGCGGTCTCCGGGTCCGGCCAGACCGTCCAGAACTCGACGTGGTCCGGGGTGGAGATGACCATCGAGTTCGGGTAGAGCATCAGGTTGCTGCCCATGTAGCGGAAGCTCGCGTCGACCTCCTCGCCCGCGCGGGCCCTGTCGCCCATGCGGGTGCGCGGGCTGAACGACTGGCCGTGTCGCCCGTACCGCCGCCACACGCTGGTGTTGGTCTCGATCAGCTTCCCCACACCGGTGGGGTGCAGGAACTTCGGGTGCAGGACGTCGATCGCGCCGTCGAGCACGATCTTCCAGTTGATGTCCAAGGTGAAGGTCTTGTCGAGGAAGATCTCGGCGCCGTCGAGTCCGAACGGGGCGAGCTGCGCGTCGACCTCCGGCCCGAGCCAGTCGTCGATGTCCCAGTCCGCGGTCCCGGACAGGTCGGCGAACAGGAAGCCGTGCCGTTCGGCGATCCGGACCGTGTGCAGGCCGTGGCGGTCCTTCTCCACGTGGGTGTAGAAGTCGTCGTACGGGACGCCGCGCAGGGTGCCGTCCTCGCGGCCGTAGCTCCAGCCGTGGTAGTGGCAGGTGAACACACGCTTCGTGCCGCACGGCGCCTCCTCGACCCGCCCGCCGCGGTGGCGACAGATGTTGAGGTAGCCCTGGACGGTGCCGTCGGACCTGCGGACGACGATCAGCGGGATCCCCAGGATCTCGCGGGTCAGGAAGGACCCGCGCTCGGCGATCTCCGAACCGTGGCCGATGATCACCGGCAGCCGGGTCAGCAGCTCCCGCTCCTTCGCCGCCCGCTCCTCGCTGACGAAGTGGGAGATCGGGACCCGGAGGTCGGTCGGGGACATCTCCGTGGTGCCCGCCCGCAGATGCCGGACGAGCAGGTCGGCGACGTCGCTGTTCAGCAGGGTCATGAGGTCGTCCCCCAGGTGGTGGTGAGGGGCACCGCGTGCGACGGCACCCCGGGCAACGGTGTCCCCGGCTCGCTCAGGAGTCCGGAGACGGACAACCGAGCACCTCCTCGGTGTGCTCACCCAGGCCGGGGGCGAGGGCGGGGGCGAAGTCCTCCCCGACCACGCGGACGGGGCTCGCGGCGAACCGCAGCCCGTCGACCTCGTAGGTGGTGGCGCGCGCGCGGAAGTGCGGGTCCTCGAGCAGGTCGGCGACCGTGTTGACCGGCCCGCCCGCGATGTCGTGGGCCAGGAACAGGTCGGTCCACTCGGCGCGGGTCCGGGTGCGGAAGAGCGCGTCGAGCTCGCGCCAGACGTGCAGGGCCCGCTCGTCGCCGCCCTCGTCCACCGTGGCGAGGTCGATCTCCAGGAGATCGGGCCGGTCCACCGCGGTGCAGAAGTGCTGCCAGAACTTGGCGGTGTGCGAGCCGAAGACCATCGCACCGCCGTCCTTCGTGGCGTACGCGTCGAGCAGCGGCCAGTCCGGCAGGCGGCCGTCCGGGGTCCAGCCGGGTCGCGGCACGGTGCGGTCGGCGTTCAGCGCCGCGTCGATCCGGTCCGGCATCCAGGCGGTCGCCACGTCCACGCTGCTGACCTGCACCCGGACGGGTTCGCCGGTGCCGCGGGCCTTGAGCACGCCCGCGAGGACCGCCAGGGCGCCGTAGGCCCCGATCGCGTACATCGCCTGTGGGGCCTCCCCCGACCCGCCCATCACACCGGGTGGGGAGGGGTTCTGCGTGTCCACGGTCCGCAGCCCCGCGTACGCGTCGAACCACAGGCCACCGGTCGCCAGGTCGCGGTACGGCCCGTCGGCACCGGTGCCGGAGACCTCGCACAGCACGGTCTGCGGGCGGACCCGGCACAGCGCGTCGAACCCCAGTCCCAGGCGTTCGAGGTGGCCGTGCCGGGTGCCCTCGACGACGGCGTCCGCCTCGGCGGCGAGTCGCAGGAAGGCGGCCCGACCCGCATCCGACCGCAGGTCGAGCTCGATGCTGCGTTTGCCGCGGTTCCAGCGCAGGTGCAGGAAGCCCGGCCCGTCCGGACCGTCGACGGCGCGGGCGCCGGTGGACCGCACACCCTCACCCCGCCCCGGCGTCTCGACCTTGATCACGTCTGCGCCCAGGTCGGCGAGGTGCCCGCCCACCGACGACGGCGCCAGCTGCGCGACCTCGAGGACCCGGACGCCACTCAACAACGAGTACCCGCTCACCCCGCCACCGTGACACGTGAGACACATACTGTCAAGCGTCTCATCTCGGCCCACACCCTGCGACGGGACCGCCGAGCTCCGGCGGATAATGACCGCATGCCACGCCCGGCGAAGCCGCTGATCCGACACGACGCAGTGATCGAGACGTCCCTGCGGATCATCGACACCGAGGGCCTCGACGCGTTCAGCCTGCCCCGACTCGCCCGTGAGCTGAACGTGCGCGCGCCGTCGCTCTACCACCACTTCGCCGACAAGGCGGAGATCCTCCGCGGCATCGCCAGGCTGATCGTGCTGGAGACCCGACTGCCGGACCCGGAGACCACCCCGACGTGGATCGACTGGTTCGTGGCCCTGAGCCTGAACTTCCGCGCGGCCGTGCTGCGCCACCGCAACGCCGCCCCGGTCCTGCTGCAGTTCATGCCGCGGGACGTGCTCATCCAGACCTACGACAACAGCGCGCGGATCCTGCGCGACCTCGGCATCCCACCCGCCCAGCAGGTGCTGATCCTCGACGGCATGGACAAGCTGACCCTGGGCGCCTCGATCACCGAGGCGGCCCGGGACCCCGAGGACGCGAACGCGGTCTTCGCCCACGTGGACCCGGAGCGGGAGCCGACCCTCGCCGAGGCGGTGCGGGAGAGCGGCCTTACGTCGGACCAGGTGTTCGCCGAGTCGATCCGCGCGTTCCTGCGCGGCGCGGCCCCCCAGGTGTCGGCGACCACGCCTCCGCCGGCGCTGGTCCCGGCCGCCACCGTCGGGGAGATCGAGGTTATCTAAAGCCGTAAGGTGGGCGGGTGCACCCCTTTCAGTTCGGACTGACCAGCACCGGCGCCGACGGTCCGTGGCTCCCCCTCGCCCGTCGGGTGGAGGATCTCGGCTTCTCGACCCTCCAGGTGCCCCAACACTTCAGCCTCGCCTCCGTGCCCCCGCTGGTCGCGCTGGCCATGGCGGCGGGTGCCACCACGGGGCTGCGGGTCGGGACCCTGGTGCTGGACAACGAGGCCGCGCACCCCGCCGTCGTCGCCCGGGACGGGGCCTGGCTCGCCCGCGAGACCGGCGGCCGGTTCGAGCTCGGCATCGGGGCGGGCTGGCTCGCCGCTGACCACACGATGCTCGGCGGTACCTGGCGCGCGGCGCCCGAGCGCGTCGATCGCCTCGCGGAGTCGCTGGAGCTGATCCGGGCCTGCTGGGCGGGATCCACGCACCACGACGGCGAGCACTACGTCCTGACCGACCTGCCGGAGGGCACCGCGACGGACGCGCCGCCGCCCGTCCTGATCGGCGGCGGCGGAGCGCGGGTGCTCGCCCTCGCGGCACGACACGCGGACATCGTCGGGATCGCACCGGACATGCGGACCGGCCGGATCGGCCGGGCCGCGGCCCGCACGACCACCCGGGAGCTGGTGGCGGAGAAGGCGAGCCGGGTGCGGGCGGCGGCCGAGCGGCCGGTCGAGCTGCAGGTCACGATCACCGCGGTGATCGATGCGGACGACACCGCCCGCCTCGAGCGCACCGCCGCGACGTTCGGGGTGCCGCCGGAGGAGGTGCACGCGCTGCCCTCGGTCCTGGTCGGCTCGACCGCCGAGATCGCGGACACCCTGCGGGCCCGGCGGGAGGAGACGGGGATCAGCTACGTGTCGGTCCCCGAACCGATGCTGGAGCGGATCGCGCCGGTCGTGGCCGAGCTCGCCGGGACGTAGCCCGCGGTGACACCGGCAGGTGGCGACCGCGAGCGCGGTCAGCGGCCGAGCCGTCGCCTCCAGTCGTGCGCCCCCAGGAACCGCACGACCCGCCCCATCAGCTCGCTCTTCTTCGGCACCACCGGGAACCAGTTCGGCTCCGCCTTGAGCGCCAGCCGTTCGGCGACCACCGTCTGCAGCCTGCAGTACTTGAGCACGCCGTTCGCGCCGCCGAAGCGGCTGCCCAGGCCGGACTGCTTCCACCCGCCCATCGGGACCGGCGTCTGGAACGTGGCGATGACGGCGTTGTTCAGCGAGACCGAGCCCGCCTCGATCCGGCGGGACAGCCGGTCGGCGCGGCGGCGGTCCTTCGACCAGATGCTCGACGAGAGACCGAAGTCCGAGTCGTTCGCGAGGCGCACGGCCTCGTCCTCGTCCGCCACCTTCATGATCGGCAGCGTGGGGCCGAAGGTCTCCTCGCGCATGCAGGCCATCGAGTGGTCGACGTCGACCAGCACCGTGGGCTCGAAGTAGGGGCCGCTCGCCTTCCCGCCGGTCAGCACGCGCGCGCCCTTGGCCACCGCGTCGGCCACGTGCCGCTCGACGATCTCGGTCTGGCTCGGGGTGATCATCGCGCCGATCTCGGTGGCGAAGCTGCCGGGGGCGTCCATGCCCTGGCGCATCGCCTCGACCTTCGCGACCACCGACGCGACGAACTCGTCGTACACCGGGGCCTCGACGTACACCCGCTCGACGGAGACGCAGGCCTGGCCCGCGTTCATCATCCCGCCCCAGACGGCACCGCCCGCGGCGCGCTCCACGTCCGCGTCGGACAGCACGACCATCGCGTCCTTGCCGCCCAGCTCCAGGCTGCACGGGATCAGCCGCTCGCCGCAGCGTGCCGCGATCCTCCGGCCCGTCGCGACCGACCCGGTGAACATGACCATGTCGACCTGCTCGACCACGGCCGCGCCGGCCGCACCTCCACCGGTGATGCACTCCAGCACCGGCGGCGCGCCGATCTCCCGCCAGCCCTCGACCGCCTCGGCCCACGTCAGCGGCACGACCTCGGACGGCTTGCTGAGCACCGCCGCACCGGCCACGAGCGCCCCGACGACGTCCATCATCGGGCCGCCGAGCGGACCGTTCCAGGGCGTGATCAGGCCGACCAGCGGGTAGGGGCGGGCCTGCACCCGCAGTGTCCGGGCCTTGTTGGCGATGCCCGCGGGCTTGACGTGCCGGTCGGCGAGGAAGCGCTCGGCGTTCGCCGTGAAGTAGTTGATGACGTCGATGGCCACGGTCATCTCGATCGCGGCGTCCGACCAGGACTTGCCCGCCTCGGCCTGGCAGAGCTCCAGGATGCGGCGCTCGTTGTCCAGCAGCCAGTTCAGCCAGTTCCGCAGGTGGCGGCGACGCCCCCGAGGGCCGAGCGCCTCCCAGGCGGGCTGTGCCGCGCGCAGCGCGGCCGCGGCGGCCGCGACCTCGGACGCGCCCTGGTCCGGGACGATCCCGACCAGGCGCCCGTCGGCGGGGCAGTGGATCCGCAGCTCGGGACCGGGGTCCGTGTGCTGCGCGGACGGCTGGTCGGTCGCGGTGCTCATCTCGCCTCCCCCACGCGCGCGACGTCGGTGCCACGCGGTGTCGGAAGACTAGTAACAAATGACGTGATTCGTCAATCTGTAACGCCGGGTGAACGCACGAACGGCACCGTCCGGGAGCGGAGCTTCCCGGAGGTGCCGTTCGTGGGACGGGGTCAGGGGTGTCGGGCCGGCGTCAGCGGACCTTCTCGAAGCGGTCCGCGACGTCCGTGTACTCGTCCCGGATCGCCCGCTTGCTGATCTTGCCGCTGGGCAGGCGGGGCAGCTCCGAGGACCGGAGCACCACGTAGCGCGGCACCTTGTAGTCCGCCATCTCGCGTCCGCAGTACTCCACGATCGCCTCGACCGTGACACCCTCGTCCGCCGTCACGATCGCGGCCGGGGTCTCGCCGAAGCGGTCGTCCTTCGCCGCGATGACCGAGACCTCCCGGACGCCGGGTATCCGGCTGATCACGGCCTCGATCTCCACCGGCGAGAGGTTGATCCCCCCGGAGATGATCAGGTCCTTCATCCGGTCGACGAACGACAGCCTGCCCTCGGCGTCGCAGACACCCAGGTCACCGCTGTGCAGCCAGCCGTCCCGGAAGGCCTGCGCGGTCGTCTCGGGATCCTGCCAGTAGCCCGGCGAGACGCCCGGGCCGCGCAGCAGGATCTCACCCGGCTCGCCCGGGTCGCACTCGCTGCCGTCCGGCCGCACGACCTTGAGCTCGGTGAACGCCGACCCGACGCCGCAGGAGTCCGGGTGGGTCTCGGCCTCCGACGGCCAGGTCGCGGTCGCCACCCCGCCCGCCTCGGTCATGCCGTAGATCTGCCGGAGCTTGACGCCCTTGGACCCCCACGCCTCGAGCAGGGGCACCGACACCGCGGCGCCGCCGACGACCGCCGTCTTGAGGTTCGACAGGTCCGCCCCGGCGAACTCCGGGGCCTTCGCCATGACCTCGTAGATCAGCGGGACGCCGAAGATCGTCTCGATCTTGTGCTCGTCGAGCGCGCGCACCGCCCGGGACGGGTCCAGCTGCGCCTCGACGACCAGGGTGCCGCCCAGCACGACCTGCATGACCAGGCCCCAGACCAGGCCGGGGGTGAAGCAGAGCGGGAGGAGCAGCAGGCTGCTGCCGCCGGGACGCAGGCCCTCCTCGCACAGCGACGCCTCGAACACGATGTCCAGCAACGTCCGGTTGGTGCAGACGACGCCCTTGGACAGGCCCGTCGAGCCGCTGGTGAACAGGAGGGCGACCGGCTCGTGGGGCTCCCGGTCGATGCGGAAGACCTCGGCTCCGCCGCCGCGCAGCGCCGCGAGCTCGGGCAGCGGGACGGTGTCGACGATGCTCCCCAGCTCGCGGGCCTGGGCGATCGCGGGGTCGAACTGCGGGTCGGCGAGGACCAGCTTCGCGCCGGAGTCCGACAGCAGCTTGTGCAGCTCCGGGCCGACCAGGCGCGGGTTCAGCGGGACCAGGACGGCGCCCGCCTTGAGCACGCCGAGCGCGACGGCAGCCCATTCCGGCGTGTTCCCGCCGAGCAGACCGACGCGGTCCCCCTCGGCGACACCCCGCTCGTGGAGCCTGCGCGCGACGGCGCCGGACCAGTCCCGCAGGGTGCGGTAGTCCACGGTGTCCGCACCGAAGACCAGCGCGGCCTGGTCGCCCTTCGTGCGCGCCCACCAGTGGAGGGCGGAACCGACCGATGTGGCCATGGTGAGGTCCTCTCACGCAGCGTTGCGTTTGTCCGGGATGAGTGTTGCTACAGGACGGAGTCGGCGCCGAACAAGGTGGCGCTGACGAGCGGGGCCATCGGGCCCCCGAGCAGGAGGGACAGCGCGGCGTCGGGCACCTGGTTCGGCGAGGTGCCGCGGATCTGGCGCACCGCCTCGACGATCAGCCCGAACCCGTGCACGAAGCCCTCGGCGATGTTGCCGCCCGCCGTGTTGATCGGCAGCGAGCCCGTGGGCGCGATGAGGTTCTCGAACCGCATGACCCGGCCCGCCTCGGGGCCCGACGGCACCAGCCCGAGGTCGATCAGCGACGCGACGGCCGGCCCGGAGAAGTTCTCGTAGACCTGCACCACGTCGACCTCGCCGGGCTTGACGCCCGCGCCCTCCCACAGCCTCCGGACCATGGCCGGGTGGAAGCCCGCGCTCGTGTAGGCCAGGTCGTTCTCGACCGACTCCGACCAGTCGGGGCCGCCGCCCTGCACGCCCGACAGGACGTAGGCCGGCTTCTGGCGCAGCTCGCGGGCCCGCTCCGCCGTGGTCACCAGGACCGCGCCCGCGGCGTCGTTCTCCCGCGAGCAGTCGTACAGCCGGAGCGGCTCGGAGATCATCCGGGAGTCCGCGTAGACCTGCGGGTCCAGCGGCTTGCCGTACGCCACGGCGTCCGGGTTGTTCTGGGCGTGGTGGTAGGCGGCGGCGACGAGCGCCTCCAGGGCCGAGGCGGGCACGCCGTCGACCTCGATCAACCGCTGGGTCCGCATCGCGCAGACCTGGGCGGGGGCGAACATCCCGTGCCCGGCGAGCAGCGGACCCATGTGGCCCTTGCTGTAGCTCTGCCTGCCCGCGTCCGCCTCGGAGATGCCGCGGTACACGCAGACCATGTCCGCCTGCCCGGTGGCGACGGCGGCGGACGCGGCGTTCACCGCCGCGGCGACACCGCCCCCTCCCCCGCCCCAGACCATCGACGACCAGCGGATCTCGTGCACGCCGAGGGCCGCACCGATCGCCAGGCCCTCGTTGTCGTCGTTGGCGTAGGAGGCGAACCCGTCGATCTCGTGCGCGTCGATCCCGGCGTCGGTGGCGGCCGCGAGGATGGCCTCCAGGGTCAGCCGGGCGGAGCTCTGGGTGGCGGTGCCCCGCTTGTGGAACGGCGTGTTGGCGACGCCGACGACGGCCGTCGCGGCGCGGAAGGCGCGGTCACGGGTGGTCATGCGAGCCTCCAACGCAGGACGGGGTACTTGTCGGGGTCGGCGGGCTGCTCGATCTCGCCCTTGACCTCGGCGCCGATCCGGACGTCTGCTCCGTCGCCGTCCTGCAGGACGCCCAGGATGCGGCGGTTCCCCGCGGCGGGCAGCTCGACGTTCACCACGACGTAGGGCAGGTGCCCGGTGACCTCGGGCGAGAACGGCTGCCAGGTCCGGGTCCAGGAGTAGATCCGCCCGGTCGGCTCGACGACGGGCCACTCGAGCTCCGTCGAGTGGCAGCCCGGACAGATCGGCCGCGGCGACCAGGTCCAGCGGCCGCACCGCGGACAGTGCTGGATGCGCAGCTCGCCGCGGCGCAGACCCTCCCAGTGCGGGGCGTCGACCCCGTCGTCGGACGGGTGGGCCGCGGACGTCTGCGGAGGGGTGTCCGGAACGTTGCGGACCTGGGTGACCCGCCACGCGCCGTCGACGAAGATCCAGCGCGAGCGGAAGACCGCCTCCCCACCCGTCCCGGTGTAGCGGATGTGCGCCTCGTACAGCTCACCCGGCCCCGGCTCGATGCCCAGCAGCTCGGCCGAGTGCAGACCCTCCGGCGGGCGCGCCGATCCCAGCAGCTGACCCACCCGGTCCTGCCGGAAGTCGTTCAGGACGGTGGCGTTGTCGCCTGCGGCGACCGCCTGCCCGTGCTTCTCGACGATCTCGGCCAGGTCCGCGGGTACCCCGGGGAACTCTCTCACCAGCGCCTCCTTGCGCACTCGCGACTCATCGAACGGCGGGCAACGGCTCGGTGGCGCGGTTGCGCACCGTGTACAGCACGTCCGTCTGGTCGTGCATCAGGCCGAGGCTGCGGGCCTCGTGGACCAGCGGCCGGTCCCGGGCGTCCATCGTGATCATCCCGGCGCGGACGCCCGCGTCCCGCAGCCGTTCGAGCCCGGCGACCAGCAGGGCCCGCACGAGCGGGTCCTCCTCGTGGTCGCGGTCGGCGTTCCCGGTCACCAGGGCGACCAGCCTGCCCGCGGCCCCCCACTCGGTCGGCTCGCCGGAGTCCGGGTCGATCCAGACGGCGCCGTCCAGCGCCGCCTCGGGGCCGCTCACCAGCAGGGTGGCGTCCGCGGGGGGCCGGTGGCGGCGCCCGCTCGCGGTCCACAGGTCCGCGGCCGCCCTGCGCTCCGCCGCGCCCTGCGCCTCCCGCACCGCGATCGTGCGGGGCTCGGCGCCGGGATCGATCTCCCGACCGACCCGCAGCGGGAGCACCAGCTGCCAGCGGCGCGCCGCGGTCGTGATGCCGTAGCGGCGGAAGCGCAAGGACATGCGCAGCGCGGCCGGATGGTTGCCGCGCGCCCACACGCGCAGGGCCGTCGCCCCGGTGCCGCACCAGCCCTCGTCGGAGCCCAGCTCCAGCCCGATCTTCTCGAGCAGGAGCGTGGTGATCCCACGCGAGCGGTACTCGGGCCGCACGACGTGGGAGACCTCGGCCGTGCCCGCGTCCTCGCCGGACAGCGGCTCGATCCGCAGGTAGCCCGCCAGGCTCGGGGCGAGCGGCACCGTGCGTCCCGACCGGTCGTCCGGCAGCAGCCAGACGAGCAGCCGGGTGGTGCCGGGCTCGGTGTCGTCGTCGAGCGAGAGCTGAGGGAAGCCGGCCTCCGCGTCCGCCTCGGCGGCGTCCCGCAGCATCTCCCGCAGTTCGGCCTCCACGTCCGACGGGAGGTCCTCCCCCGGCGGGACCCAGTCGAAGTCGATCACTGGACCAGCTTCTTCAGCTCGCGGTGGAAGATCTGGTTCACGACCTCGTTGCGGCCCAGCAGCATCCCGCCCGCGTTCGCACTGGCCATGCCGACCTGCGAGCTGCGCAGCAGCGGGAAGTCCTCCTGGTGCAGCACGGCGAGGAGGATCTTCCAGTTCTTCTCCCAGATCCGGTTCCAGCGCTCCTCCTCCCAGCCGGAGTCCTCGACCGTCGGCACCACGAGGCGCATCTCCATGCGGCAGCGCCCGGGGTCGGTCGGGTGGGGCCGGAAGGTGAGCAGCTCGAAGTGGTCCGGCTGCCGCAGGAGCGTGCTGTTGGGCAGCAGGAAGTGCGTCTCGGTGACGTGCTTGGACAGGTCCTCGTCCGCCGCCGGGGGCTCCTCGAGGTACTTGTCGATCGTCTTGCGCGGTGCGATGAAGCGGGCGTGGCGGCCGAAGTCCTCCACGGCCATCACGTTGGTGTGGATGTGCTTCGCCGCGGTGTTCGGGTGCGCGTACTGGATGTGGTAGCCGTCCAGGAACGCGTCCTGCATGATCTTCCAGTTCACCGGCTCGTCGAAGCCCTCGGCCTGCGCCGAGACCAGCTTCTCCATGCCGTAGCCGGCGAGGATGTCGTCCATCTCCGTGCCGAGCCACGCGGCGACGTCGATCTCCGCGTCCGCCTCGTCGACGACCCAGACGAACCCGTGGCGCTCCTCGGTCGGGAGCTCGATCAGGCCGAACCTCGTGCGGTCGATCTCCCCGAAGGTGTTGTCGCGGGTGATCGCGCGCAGCGTCCCGTCGGTGTCGTAGGACCACCGGTGGTAGCCGCAGGAGAACAGCCTGCAGCGGCCCTTCTCCTGCTCCTCCAGCATGGCGCCGCGGTGTCGGCACAGGTTGACGAAGGTCTTCACCGAGCCGTCCCGCTGCCGCACGACGATCACGTTGTTGCGCGGCAGCTGCAGCGTCATGAAGTCGTTCGGCTTCGGGATTTCGCTGCCGTGACAGACGATCGAGGGCACCCTGCCGAACACCAGGTCCCGCTCGCCACGGGCGATGTCCGGGTCGGTGAACTCCTGGGCGGTGAACCCGTTGACGCCGTCGAACTCGTCCGTGGAGTCGTTGCGGATGTGATCCAGCGCCCGGCGGATGCGGTCGTTGCGGTAGGCGAGGTTGGTGCCCCCGGCATCAGGCGAGGTCTCCTGGGTGGTCATCGCCGCCTCCTCGTGCTCCGCCGCGCCCTCGCGCGTCGGCTCGCACACTCGTTCGGGATTAATCCTACAGCCTTTAGATTACCACGGGACGGTCGCGACCGGGCCCCTACGCGTCGAGCGTGAGCGTCGGCGAGCTCGCCCGCGAGACGCACGGGAACATCACGTCGTTCTCCGCCTGCTCCTCGGCCGTCAGCAGCGAGTCCCGGTGCTCGGGGACCCCACCCAGGACGCTCGTCTCGCAGGTCCCGCAGGTGCCCTCCCGGCACGAGGTCTCGATGGTCACACCGGCCTCGGCCGCGGCGTCCACGATGCTGACCCCGGGCGCGACCGTGACGGTGACCCCCGACCGGGCGAGCTCGACCTGGAACGACCCGTCCTCGGCGGTCGCCGGAAGCTCCCTGGGCGCGAACCGCTCGAGGCGCAGAGACCCGGTCGGCCAGGCGGCGCACCGTGCTTCGACCGCCTCGAGCAGGGCCTCCGGCCCACAGCAGTAGACGAGCGTGTCCTCCCGGGGGGCGCCGAGCAGCGCGTCGAGGTCGAGCAGCCCGACCTCGTCCTGGGGCGCCAGGGTGACCCGGTCGCCGTAGCGCTCGGTCAGCTCGGCGGTGAAGGCCATGGACGCGCGCGTGCGGCCGCCGTAGGTGAGCGTCCACTCCGCGCCCGCCTTCTCGGCCGCCGCGACCATCGGGATGATCGGCGTGATGCCGATCCCGCCTGCGACGAAGCGGTAGGCGGGGGCCTCGTCGAGGGCGAAGTGGTTGCGCGGCCCCTTGGCCCGGACCGCCCGGCCCACCTCGAGGGCGTCGTGCACGTGGGAGGAGCCCCCGCGGCTGCGCGGCTCGCGCAGCACCGCGACCTGATAACAGGTCCGGTCCTGGCGGTCGCCGCACAGCGAGTACTGCCGCACGAGGTCGGGCCCCAGGTGCAGGTCCAGGTGCGCCCCCGGTTCCCACTCCGGCAGGTCCTCCCCCGCCGCCGACCGCAGGGTCAGCCGGACGACGCCGTCGGCGACCGCATCGCGCCCGGCCACCTCCAGGTCCATCTCGTGCTCGACTCCGCCACTCGCCCTGCTCACGGCTTCCCTTCCCGTGATCGGACCGCACCCGACGGGGGCGGTCCGATCACTGCTCACACCCGGTCAGACGCCGCCCTCGATGGCCAGCGCCCGCTCCGGGCAGATCTCCACGAGGTGCTTGGCCTGGTCGACCCGATCCGACGGCACCGGGTCGGCGAGGATGACCGGGTCGCCCTGGTCGTCGCAGTCGACGATCTCCGGGGCCGCGCCGTAACACAACCCGTGACCGGCGCAGGCGCGCCGGTCCACGGTCAGATGCGGTCCGGCCACGACTCAGCCCTGCCCGAGGTCCTCGGGGAACCAGATGGCGACCCGACCCATGGTGCCGCCGTCTCCGGAGGAGATGACCTGGCCCGAGGTGTACGCCGCGTCGTCGGAGACGAGGAACAGCGCCACCTTGGCGTTGTCGAGCAGCGACGGCGGGCGGTCCAGCTTCAGCGGGATCGGGGTCACGCTCTTGTCCCAGGGACCCGCCACCTCCTCGTAGGACTGGCCGACGACCGGCGAGCCCGCGGGCATGAGGAAGTTCGGCGACATGCCGTGGGTCGGCGCGATGGCGTTGACCCGGATGCCGTACTTGCCCAGGTCCAGCGCCAAGCCACGGACCATCGCGTTCAGCCCGGCCTTGCTGGCGGAGTACGACGGGATCTGGTGGTACGCCTGCAGCGACGCCGCCGACGAGGTGACCAGGATGGCGCCGCTGCCGCGCTCGCGCATGTGCTTCGCGACGTGCTTGGCGCACAGGAACGGGCCGGTGAGGTTCGTGGTGAGGACGTGGTTCCAGTCCTCGAGCGGGTACTCCTCGAACTCGACCGCCTCGCCGCCCATCACCCCGGGCACGCCGCCGCGCGACACGATGCCGGCGTTCGCCCACATGATGTCGATCTTGCCGTACTCGTCCAGGGCGGTCTGGACGGTGCGGGCGACGTCCGCCTCGACCGTCGTGTCCGCCTGCACCGCCACCGCGGTGCCGCCCTGCTCGCTCACCAGCTTCACGGTGGCGTCCGCACGGTCGCCGTCGACGTCCATGACGACGACCCTGGCGCCCTCGGAGGCGAACAGCTGGGACGACTGGCGCCCCAGACCGGACCCCGCACCCGTGATGATCGCGACCTTGTCTTCGAGCCTGCCCATCGGGCGTCTCCTCTCCGAGACGGTACGGACGCAGCCGTACCTTATTACTTTAGGTTAAGGGGGTCGAGCGTCCGCTCAGGACTTCTCGACGGGGGTGAACAGCAGCGGCAGCCGCGCGAACCCGCGGACCTGGCTCGGCAGCACGACCGCCGGGTCCGCCGGGTCCAGCCGGTAGTCGGGGATGCGCTTGTGGATCTCCTCCATGGCGATCTTGAGCTCGACGCGCGCGAGGTGGGAGCCGATGCACCGGTGCGGCCCGGCGCCGAAGGACAGGTGCCGGTTGGGTGTGCGGGCGACGTCCAGGTTCGCCGGGTCGACGAACTGCGAGTCGTCCCGGTTGGCCGAGCAGAGCAGCACGAGCAGCTGGTCGTCCGCCTTGATGGTGACGCCGCCGAGCTCGACGTCCCGGGTGGCCCGGCGCCCCATCGCGACCTGGGCCTCGTGGCGCAGGATCTCCTCGACCGCCGCCGGGATCGCGCCCGCGTCGGCGATGATCCGGTCCCGCTCCTCGGTGTTCTGCGCGAGGTGGGTCATCATCCAGCAGAGCGTGCCCTGCACGGTGTGCAGACCCGCGATGAGCAGCAGGAAGAACATCCGCGCCAGCTCGTCGTCGGTGAGCTGCCGCTCGACGCCCTCGGCGTCCCGGATGGGCGTGTCGATGATCGCCGTGGTGACGTCGTCGAACGCCTCACCCTTCGCCTGCGCCTCCTTGCGGGCGCCGATGACCTGCATGAAGTAGCCGAACATCTGCATGGCGGCCTCGGTCCGGGACTGCACGGCCTGCTCGGGGGTGTCACCCGGCTTGCCGTTCATCGCGATCTCGGTCGCCGTGGTGAAGGTCGGGGCGTCCTCGATCGGCCAGCCCATCAGGGCGAGGAACACCGTGGTGGGCAGCTCGTGCGCGAACTGCTCGACGAACTCGACCTCGCCGTCTCCCTCGAACCGCTCGATCAGCTCCACGACCAGCGCGCGGATGCGGGGCTCGAGGGCCTTCATCCGGTTCGGGTTGAACAGCGGCTGCAGCACCTGCCGGTAGGACGTGTGCTCCGGCGGGTCGAGCTCGATCGGCAGGAACTTGCCCTGCCCCGCGTCGACCAGGTTGTTCGGGTAGCTGGAGAACGTCTCCGGGTCCCGGAGCACCGCATGCGCCTCGCCGTAGGCCGTGACGAGCCAGTGGCCGCCGTACCCGGGCGACCACACGACCGGGCCGATCTTGCGCAGCTCGGTGGTCCGCTCCTGCATGCGGTCCACCGGCATCGTGAGCGCCGGGTCGTAGATGTCGAACTCGACCACCAGATCGGGTCTGACGTCTGCCTGCGTGGTGGGCATGGCACTCTCCTGTCCGGTCGACTGTGACCTACAGCTTTACAAACGACGAATTGTGTCAGCGGTAACGTAGCGAACCGGGTGAACGTTCGTACAGCCCCCGGTCGAGGACGCCGGCGCCTCAGCCGGCATCGGCGGGCTGGAGCACGCCCTCGCGCACCAGCCGCTCGATCTCCTCGTCGGCCAGCCCCCACCGGGTCCGCGCGATCTCCCTGGTGTGCTCCCCCGCCAGGGGCGCGGGGCGCAGGGGTGAGTCGGGGATCTGCGAGAACCGGGCCACCCGCGCGGCGGCGGGGACGGGCCGCCGCAGCAACGGGTGGGACATCTCATGGAAGGAGTCGCGGGCGACGAGCTGGGGATGGGTGAGCTCGTCCGGCAACCGGAGCATTCCGGCAGCGGGCACCCCCACGGCAGCCAGCACCTCGGCCACCTCGTCCGGGGTCCGCTCGGCCGTCCACTCGCCGAGCCGCTTCTCGAGCTCGTCCCGCCGCTCCAGCCTGCCCGCGAGGGTGCGCAGGTCGTCGTCGTCAGGCAGGCCGGTCGCCGCGGCCAGCCGTCCCCAGTCCGCGTCGTCCCGCACCACGACCACGCACCACTCGTCGTCCCCGGCGCAGGGGTAGACGCCCGCCGGGGCGACCCCGGAGCGGCGGTTCCCCTCGGGGCCCGAGGCCGCCGGGTCGAGCGAGGCCCGCGCCAGGGTGGGCCCGAGCGCCATCACCGCGGTGTCCGCCTGGGCGATCTCGATCGACCGGCCGGGGCCGCTCGCGCCGCGCCCGATCAGCACCGCCAGCGCCGCGACGGCCGCGACCTGGCCCGCGACGTGGTCGGGGTAGACGGTGGAGCCGTCGCAGAAGTCGCCCGTGCCGGGGTCTTGCCACAGGGCCGAGACGCCACACGAGGCCCGCACCAGCGGGCCGTAGCCCATCCGGGTCCGCCACGGACCGCGGGCGCCGAACGCGCTGCTGTCCGACACCACGATCCGGGGGTTGATCTCGACGAGGTCGGCGTGGGAGAGGCCGAGCGACTCCAGCGTGCCGGGCTTGAAGTTCGCGGTGACCAGGTCGGCCTCGGCGACCAGCCGCCGGAACAGCTCCTTGCCCTCCGCGCTGCGCAGGTCCAACCCCAGGCCGCGCTTGTTGCGCCCACCCCAGGCGAAGGAGGCGTTCATCCCGCCGCCGTTGCGGGTCTGGCGCAGCCCGTCGGGGAAGGCCGCGTTCTCGATCTTCACGACGTCGGCGCCCTGGTCGGCGAACGCCCGGCCCAGCTCGGCACCGAACACGATCACCCCGAGGTCGAGGACCCGCAGCCCGGCGAGCGGCCGCTCCCCCGGTTCCTGCGGCGCGAGCCCGAGGTCGGGCGCGGGGCGTGCGGCCGGGAGGGGCAGGTCGTCGTGCTCGCCGGGGCGCGGGGCCCGGACGCGCAGGCCCACCCGCTCGCCGTCGATCGAGAGGTAGCCGGTCGGGACGGTGGCCCGGAGGCCGTCGGCGATCTCGGCGTCGACCAGCGTGCCGGTGCTGCGCAGGTGCTCCGCGGCCAGCACCTCCGCGACGGTGAGCATCCCGCCGACCGGGACCCCGCGCCTGCTGCCCTCCAGGGTCAGCTCCTCGCGCGTCTTGCCCGCGAACAGGGCGGCGATCAGCGGGTTCAGCCGGTCGGACGCCGCGAAGCGGGCGGGGATGGCGTCGTAGCGGGGGTCCGCGAACTCCGCGGGCTCGCCGAGCCAGGCGAACATCGCGCGCCACTGGCGCCTGGCCAGCAGGCAGATGCGGACGTGGCCGTCGGCGCAGGGGAACACCGGGTAGAAGTTCGCGGCGTTCGGACGGTCCCGGGGGAAGGACTCGGACCGGCCCGCGGCCGCCGAGCCCTGGGCACCGAACCCGGGGTCGAAACCGTGCACCACGGCCTCGAACGCCGAGACGTCCACGTGCTCGCCGACGCCGGTCCGCACCCGCTTCACGTAGGCGACGAGTGCCGCCCACGCCGCGTGGACGCCGACCGTCTGGTCGACCAGTCCGCTGGGCGGCAGCAGCGGAGTGCCGCCGGGCATCCCGGAGCGGGACAGCACACCACCGGCCGCCGCGAGCACGTCCTCGGTGGCGACGCGGTCGGCCCACGGCCCCGTCCGACCGAAGTCGGTCACGGAGACCACGACGAGCGCGGGATCGGCCGCGAGCAGGTCCTCGGGGGTGAGGCGCAGGGTCGCGGCCTCGTCGGCGCTGAAGGACTCCAGCAGGATGTCCGCGTGCCGCGCCCGCCGCAGCACCTCGTCCCGCCCCGCCGCCGTCGTCAGGTCGAGGGTGATCCCGAGCTTGTTGGCGTTGCGCAGTGCGAAGCCCACCGCGTCCCGCCTGCCGGGCGAGCCGCCCGGCGGCTCGACGCGCAGCACCTCCGCGCCGAGGTCGGCCAACAGGCGACCGCAGGACTCGGCCGCACCCTCGGTGAGGTCGAGCACGCGGAGTGTCTGCAGGGGGAGCGTCATCGGCGACCCTTCTCTCGGCTCGTCAGCGAAGCGCGTGACGGGCCGCGCGCCGTCGGCGACGGGGCCCGTGTCCACACCCGGGCCAGACGCGGCCGGTCCCCGACGGGATGCGAGGACCGATCAGGCGCACGAGTGAGCGACAAAGCGTGACCACGCCCATCTCCTCGTCGTTGATACAGATGACGTAATCTGTTCCTAATGGTACTAGGTTATCGCTCCCCGGAACAGCCGCCCCCGCCGAGAAGGACGTGAGAATCGTGACGATCGAGGCCCCGCAGGCCGGCCCCGAGGTCCACGCGGTCGACCGGGTGGTGATCCGGTTCGCGGGTGACTCGGGTGACGGGATGCAGTTGACGGGTGACCGGTTCACCTCGGAGACCGCGACGTTCGGCAACGACCTGTCGACGCTGCCGAACTTCCCCGCCGAGATCCGCGCCCCCGCCGGGACCCTGCCCGGAGTCAGCTCGTTCCAGCTGCACTTCGCGAACTACGACATCCTCACCCCCGGTGACCGCCCGGACGTGCTCGTCGCGATGAACCCCGCCGCGTTGAAGGCGAACATCGCCGACCTGCCCCACGGTGGGGTGTTGATCGTCAACACCGACGAGTTCACCAAGCGGAACCTGACCAAGGTCGGCTACGCGCAGAATCCGCTCGAGGACGACTCGCTGGCCGACTTCCAGGTGCATCCGGTCGCCATGGCCACCCTCACGAGGGGTGCGTTGGAGGAGACCGGGCTGAGCAAGAAGGACGCCGAGCGGGCGAAGAACATGTTCGCCCTCGGGCTGCTGTCCTGGATGTATCACCGCCCGCACGAGGGCACGGAGCGGTTCCTACGGGAGAAGTTCGCCCGCCGCCCGGAGATCGCCGAGGCCAACATCCTCGCCTTCCGGGCAGGTCACGCCTACGGTGAGACCACCGAAGCCTTCGCCGTCACCTACGAGGTCGCCCCCGCCAAGCTGGCCCCCGGCACGTATCGGCAGATCACCGGGAACACCGCGATGTCCTACGGCATCGTCGCGGCCGGGAAGGTCACCGGGCTGCCGGTGTTCCTGGGCGCCTACCCGATCACCCCCGCCTCGGACATCCTCCACGAGCTGTCCAAGCACAAGGCGTTCGGCGTGACCACGTTCCAGGCCGAGGACGAGATCGCCGGGGTCGGCGCCGCCCTGGGCGCGAGCTTCGGCGGGGTCCTGGGTGTCACGGCCACCTCCGGGCCGGGGATCGCGCTCAAAGCCGAGACCATCGGCTTGGCGGTCGCGTTGGAGCTGCCGCTGCTGGTCATCGACGTCCAACGTGGTGGCCCGTCGACGGGGCTGCCGACCAAGACCGAGCAGGCCGACCTGCTCCAAGCCATGTTCGGGCGCAACGGCGAAGCACCCCTACCGATCATCGCCCCCCAGTCCCCGGGGGACTGCTTCCACGCCGCCGTCGAAGCCGCCGCCATGGCGGTCAAGTACCGCACCCCCGTCATGGTGCTCTCCGACGGGGCGCTCGCGAACGGGTCCGAGCCGTGGAAGGTCCCCGACGCCGACACCCTGCAACCGGTCGACCCAGGGTTCGCGACCGAACCCAACGCCCCCGACGGGTCCGGGGAGTTCTGGCCCTACCTACGCGACCCCGAAACCCTCGCCCGACCGTGGGCGATCCCCGGCACACCCGGGCTGGAACACCGCATCGGCGGCCTGGAGAAAGCCGACGGGCGCGGGTCCATCAGCTACGACCCGGACAACCACGACCGGATGATGCGGCTACGCCAAGCCAAGATCGACGGCATCCACGTGCCGGACATCGCCGTCCAGGACCCCGAAGGCACCGCGCGGCTGCTCGTGCTGGGCTGGGGCTCGACCTACGGCCCCATCGAGGCCGCCGCCCGCCGCGTCCGGGCGAAGGGCCACGCCGTGGCGACCACCCACCTGCGCCACCTCAACCCCATGCCCGCCAACCTCGGCGAGGTGCTCCGCCGCTACGACACGGTCCTGGTCCCGGAGATGAACCTCGGCCAACTCGTCCTGCTACTACGCGCCCGCTACCTCGTCGACGCCAAGTCCTACACCAAGGTCTCCGGGCTCCCGTTCAAAGCCGAAGAACTCCAGGACGTGTTCCTCGACCACCTCACCGGCCTGGAGGCCCACGCATGACCATCGAACTCGGCCTGCCCGGCCTGGGCCTGGTCCCCACCACCGACACGAAGCAGACCGCCAAGGACTACACCTCCGACCAGGAGGTCCGCTGGTGCCCCGGCTGCGGCGACTACGCCGTCCTCGCCGCCGTCCGCTCCTTCCTCCCCACCCTGGGCATCCGCCGCGAGAACACCGTGTTCGTCTCCGGCATCGGCTGCAGCTCCCGGTTCCCGTACTACCTCAACACCTACGGGATGCACTCCATCCACGGCCGCGCCCCCGCCATCGCCACCGGCCTCGCCACCTCCCGCGAAGACCTGTCGGTCTGGGTCGTCACCGGCGACGGCGACGCGCTGTCCATCGGCGGCAACCACCTCATCCACGCGCTGCGCCGCAACGTGAACCTGAAGATCCTGCTGTTCAACAACCGGATCTACGGGCTCACCAAGGGCCAGTACTCCCCCACCTCGGAGGTCGGGAAGGTCACCAAGTCCACCCCCATGGGCTCACTCGACCACCCCTTCAACCCCATCTCGTTGGCCCTCGGTGCCGAAGCCACCTTCATCGGCCGAGCCCTCGACTCCGACCGCAAAGGCCTCACCGAAGTCCTCGCCGCCGCCGCAGCCCACCGCGGCTCCGCGCTCGTCGAGATCTTCCAGGACTGCCCCATCTTCAACGACGGCTCCTTCGACCTGCTCCGCAAGCCCGAGACCAAGGACTCCCGGCTGATCCCGCTGCGCCACGGGGAACCGATCGTGTTCGGGCCCGAACACGACCGCCGCGCGGTCATCCGGAAGGACTTCGGGCTGGAGGTCGTCGACGGAGCCGAGTTCGACCCCTCCGACGTGGTCACCCACGACGCCACGAACCACGAGCTCGCCTTCGCCCTGTCCCGGCTGAGCGACCAGAACCTCGACCACACCGTCACCGGCGTCTTCCGCAACGTCGACCGCACCACCTACGACGACGCCGCCCGCGCCCAACTCCAGGCCGCCCAGGCGGGCCCCTCCGACCTCCAGGCCCTGCTCCGCGGCCACGACACCTGGACGATCACCTGACATGGGGACGACCGAGACCCGGCCCGCGGGGACCCGTCCGGTAGCGTCGGCGGGCGCACAGAGGGGGGCGTCGATGGCGAAGGGATCGGACGGCGACCGGAAGCGGTCGCCGCGCGCCCGTGTGTCCGATCCGGCCACGGCGATCCTGCTCGCCGCGGAGGCCTGCTTCCTGCGGCTCGGCATCACCAAGGCCACGATGGACGACGTGGCCCGCGAGGCGGGCGTCTCCCGCCCCACCGTCTACCGCCACTACGCCACGCGGGACGACCTCATCACCGGCGTGCTGCTCGCCCGCGCCCGGGACCTCCTGGACCGGGCCCGCCGGTTCATCGACACGCGCTCGACGATCGACGCGAAGATCGTCGACGGGATGGTCTTCCTCGTGGACGCCGGACGGCGGGACCCCATGGTCCTGCAGCTGGTCAGCCTCGAGTTCCTCGAGGTCGCCAACCGGGTCAGCGACACCCCCAAGCTCGCCACGGACCTCACCGCCGAGCTGTGGAGCGACATCCTCGCCGAGGCGAAGAGCGCCGGGGAGGTGCGACCGGATCTCGACATCGACCGGTTCTGCGCCTGGCTGACCTTCGTCGAGCTGATCCTGGTGGGCCGCATCGAGCGCCTCGGCGCCGAGGACCCGTCCCACCGGCGGTTGCTGGAGCGCTACATCGTCCCGGCCCTGCACAAGGCCGTGCCGTACGAGTCGGCCCGCCCGGCCTAGCCTGCGTGCGGGGCCCGCGCGCTCGCGTCCCGTGGCCCCCGGCCAGGGTCGGGAGCGCGCGGGTCAGACGAGCGCGGGGAGGAGGAAGTCCCCGATCAGCTCGCGCGCGCCGGGCCCGTCCGGGTCGAACAGGTCCTCCCGCCCGACCATCATCATCTCGACGTCCGCCATCAGCGCGCAGAACTCGTGCAGGTCCACGTCCGTGCGCATCTCCCCGGCGGCCTGCGCCGCCGACAGGATCGGCTCCCAGATCTCGTACGTCAGGTTCTCGGCGACGTTGCTGGAGGCGAGGATCCCGTTGGCGGCGCCCAGGTTCTCCGGGCGGAGCAGGGCCCGCAGGATGGGATCCTTGCGACCGCCGTCGATGAGGAAGGCGAGGCCGTCGACGAGCTTCGCCGTGAACGTCGGCCTGCTCTCGATGTAGTCCCGGGCGTGGCCGCTGAAGGCGCGGGAGCGGCGGGACACCACCTCCACGATCAACGCGTCCCGGTCGGCGAAGTACCGGTACACCGTGGGCCGGGAGACCCCTGCCCGCTTGGCGATGTCGTCCATCGTGGTGCGCCCCACCCCGAACGACAGGAAGCACTCCTCCGCCGCCGCGACCAGCGCGCGGCGCGCCTGCTCCGGGCCGCCCGCGAAGGGCCCCCGACCTCGTCCCACGTTCATCCCCCTGCGTCGCCCCGCGTGCCAGCCTACCGGGGCGACGACGCCGGGAGCTGCTGAAACACGGGCAGGACCGCCCCGGCTTCCGCGTCGGTGCCGGAGGCGACGAACCGCGCCCGCACCGGATCGCCCGCGCGCAACGTCGTCGGGTCGCCCAGCAGACGGACCATCACCCAGGGCCCCTCGGCCAGCTCGACGACCGCGCTGACGTAGGGCACCGCCTCGGCGAGGGCGGGCAGCGGCGCCTGGTGCACCACGGCCCAGCTGACCAGCGTCCCCTCCCCCGACACGACGACCGGTTCCAGCTCGGCGGAGCCGGTCGTCGGGTCGGTGCGGGCCTCGGGCGGCAGCACGGTGCCGGACGGGCCACGCTGCATCAACAACTCCCCCCGGGCCGCGGCCGCGTAGAAGGCGGCGCTCGCCTCGTCCGGCTCAACCCGCGGGAACGCCGTCACGACTTCCTCCCGTGCGGGCTCAGCACCAGCGTGGAGTGGTGTTCGAGGATCCCGCCGTTGCCGCTCACCAGCACGACGTCGTTTCGCGGCGCCTGGCGTCCGCCGCCCTGCCCCCGGGCCTGGATCACGGCCTCGGAGAGCGGGGTGAACCCCCACATGTAGTAGGACGACAGCTGGCCACCGCCGGTGTTGCAGGCGAGCTTCCCGCCGGGAGCGAGCCTGCCGTCGGACACGAACGCACCGCCCTCGCCCTTGCCGCAGAAGCCGTAGTCCTCCAGCGTGACCAGGACGGTGTAGGTGTAGCAGTCGTAGAGCTCGGCGACGTCGACGTCCTCGACGCCGATGCCCGCCATGCGCATGGCGGCCGGGCCCGACCTCGCCGCGGGGGTGACCAGTCCCCAGTCCGACCCGGCGTGCATGCGCCGGGGACCGTGCGCCTGGCCGTACCCCCACAGGTGGACCGGCGGCCGGGCCAGCGACTCGGCGCGGTCCGCCGCGGTGACGACCACCGCGACCGCCCCGTTGCTGACCAGGCAGCAGTCCAGCAGGTGCAGTGGTTCGGCGATCCAGCGCGAGGCCTGGTGGTCGGCCACCGTCATCGGCTCCCGCAGCTGCGCGAGCGGGTTGTGCACCGCCCACGCCCGCTGGGCCACCGCGACCTCCGCGAGCTGCTCCGACGTGGTGCCGTAGCGCTCCATGTGCCGCCGCGCGCAGAGCGCGTAGAGGATGTTCGGGTTGGTGGCGCCGGAGTTGACCGACCAGCCCGCCATGCCGCGCAGGTTCCGCGCGGCACCGGGACGGGCCGCCCCGGAACCCCAGGCGGCGCCCGCCTTCTGCTTCGGCTTCAGCGGCGAGTCCGCGAACACGCACGCGACCGTGGTCGCCGCGCCCGCGGCGATGGCCTGGGCGGCCTGCGCCACCATCACGCCCGCGGTGGCCCCGTAGGCGTTGACCTGGTTGAGGATCGCCAGGTCGTGCAGCCCGAGCACGGCACCCAGGTTGACGCCGACGTCCTGCTTCACCCCGGAGCTGACCAGCAGCCCGTCGAGGTCGGTCAGGGCCAGTCCCGCGTCCGCCACGGCGAGGCGGACCGCTTCGGCCGCGAGGGAGGTGGAGGAGCGCCCGTACACCTTGCCCATCTCGGTGAGCCCGAGACCGGCGATGGCCGCCCCGGTCACCGCCCCTCCCACACCGGATCGCGCTTCTCGGCGAAGGCCCGCGGGCCCTCGCGGGAGTCCCGGCTCGCGAACACGACCTTCATCGCGTCGGTGTTGACCGCCCAGGCCTCCGGGCCCCAGTCGGTCGACCAGGTCTCGTGCACCACCCGCTTGCTCTGCTGCACCGAGACGGGGGCGTTGGCCGCGATCACCTCGGCGACCTGCAGGGCCACCTCGAGGGCGGTGCCCTCCGGCGCCACCCGGTTCACCAGACCCAGCTCGTAGGCCCGGGCCGCGGACATCGGCTCGCCCGTCAGGATCGTCTCGAGAGCGATCTTCTGGGGGATCTGGCGCTGCAGCCGCAGCACCCCGCCCGCCGCGGCGAACAGGCCGCGCTTGACCTCCGGCAACCCCAGGGACGCCGTCTCGTCGATCACGGCGAGGTCGCAGGCCAGCACGATCTCCGTGCCGCCGCCCATCGCGTAGCCGTTGACGGCCGCGATCGTCGGCGTGCCGACGAACTGTCGGACCAGCCCGGCGAAGCCCCGCTCGGGGTGGTCGCGGTCGTCGATGCGGTTGCCCCGCGCCAGTTCCTTGAGGTCCGCACCCGCGCAGAAGCCCCGCCCGGCACCCGTGATCACCACGACCCGCACGTCGGGGTCCTCCTGCGCCCGGGCCAGTGCGTCCCCCGCCGCGACGGAGAGGGCGGAGTTCACCGCGTTCATGGCCCGGGGCCGGTTCAGGGTGATGATCCCGATGTGGCCGCGCTTCTCGAACAGGGCGGCGGGCTCGGTGCTCGGGGCGGTGTCGGTCATGGGGTGCGCTCCGGGGCGAGGTAGACGGACTTGTAGGCGATGTAGGGGGTGAGCCCCTCCGGGCCCATCTCCCGACCGAGCCCGCTGGCCTTCACGCCGCCGAACGGGCCGGCCACGTCCAGGCCGTAGTGGTTGACCCCCACCGAGCCGGACTCGATCCGGTCCGCCAGCGCGAGCCCGCGCTCGACGTCGGTCGTCCAGACCGTGCCACCGAGCCCGTACTGCGAGTCGTTGGCCAGGGCGACGGCCTCGTCCTCGTCCGCGTAGGGCGTCACCACCAGGACCGGGCCGAAGATCTCCTCCTGCGCGAGCGCGGCCGCGTTGTCGACGTCCGCGAACACGGTCGGCTCGACGAACCACCCGGTCGGCTGGTCGGCGGGGATGGCGCCGCCGGCCGTCAGGCGAAGTCCGCTCCGACGGCCGGCGTCGATGTGGGCGAGCACGCGCTCGCGTTGGGCCGCGCTCACCAGCGGGCCGATCCGGGTGGCCTTGTCCAGCGGGTCGCCGATCCGCAAGGCCCGCACCGTGTCCGTCACGGCGTCCACGACCTCGGCGTACCGCGAGCGCGGCGCGAGGATCCGGGTGCAGGCGTGGCAGGTCTGGCCGTTGTTGGCCAGCGAGACCTCGGGCAGGGCCGCCGCGAACGCGGCCAGGTCGGCGTCCTCCGCGACGAGGGAGGCCGACTTGCCGCCGAGCTCCAGGGTGACCGGGCGCAGCAGCCGACCGCAGGCCGCGCCGATCGCACGGCCCGCCGCGGTCGACCCGGTGAAGGCGACCTTGTCGACGCCCGGGTGCTCCACCAGGTGGGCACCGGCCGAGCGGCCGCCGGGCAGGACGTTGAGCACGCCGGCGGGCAGACCCGCCTCCAGCGCCGCGTCCGCGAAGACGTAGGCGTCGAGCGCGGTCTCCGGCGCGGGTTTGAGCACCACGGTGCAGCCCGCGGCGAGCGCGGGCGCGATCTTCATGGCGGCCAGGGCCTGCGGGTAGTTCCAGGGGGTGATCGCGGCGACCACGCCGACCGGGCCGCGCCGGACGCTGGTCCGCGACAGCATCCCCGGGCGCACGTCCTCGGCGTCCACGGTCCCGGCGAGGCCCGCGTAGTAGTCGAGCGTGATCGCGGGGCTGAACCCGTTGGCGCCCAGCGACAGCGCGCGCGGCATCCCGTTCTCGCGGCTGACCAGCTCGGAGGTCTCGCGGCCGCGGGACCTCAACGCGGCGGCGAACCGACGCATCGCCTCGGCCCGCTCCACGCCGGTGGTCCGCCCCCACGGCCCGCGCAGGGCGGCACGGGCCGCCGCCACGGCCGCGTCGACGTCCGCGGTGCCGGCGAGCGGCGCGGTGCCGAGCGGCTTCTCGGTGGCGGCCTCGACGATCTCGACGGTCTCGTTCGTGGCGGGGACCCGCCACTCCCCTCCGACGAGGAAGTGGGAACGGTCCAGCGTCACTGTGCGTCCTCTCCGCCGCGGAGCGTCCGCGCACCCGGCCTCACGACCGTAACGACGTCCTCGTGCAACATGCAACGTCCTCTGTCTCACAGTAAGAACGGGTCGGGCGGCCGACGTGCGGCGACCGCCCGACCCGCGAGGGCCCCCGGCTCAGACGGGGGTCAGCTCCGAGACCAGCCAGTCTCCGTCCACCTGTTCCAGGGTCACCCGGATCCGGCTGCCCGACAGCGTGGGGTCGGGCTTGTCCGCGGACTGCGTGGTCTGGTTGAGGAACATCAACAGGGTGACCCGGTCGGTCCCCTCCGTCCCCACCACCGAGCTCGACACCACCGACGAGCGGGTGGTCAGCTGCTGCCGGGACGCCGCGGGCCCGACGATGTCCGCGATCAGCGAGCCGTAGTCCTCCTTGAACTGCCCGGTGACCAGGGCCTGCCGGTCCTGCTGGTCGGCGTCGATGGTGCGGTAGTCGTAGGACAGCAGCGTGGTGACCTTGTCCTCGGCCGCCGCGCTCGCCGCGCCCCGGGCGCTCTCGATCTGCGCCTGCCGGAGCGCGAGGAACCCGAACAGTCCCGCGACGACGATCAGCACGACCGCGACCACGCCGAGGGTGAGGAAGGCCCGCCTCGGCCTGCGCCGGGCGTCCGCCCAGGCCACGCCGGGCAGCCGCACCGCCTTCCGCGCGCCGTGTCCGACGGCCGTGGCCCCTCCGCGCGCGGCGGTCAGGACTCCTCCGAGCCGGCTCACGGAACGAACTCCACTCGCGACACCAGCCATCTCCCGTCCTGGCGCTCCAGCTGCTCGACGAGCCGGTAGAAGCGCTGCTCGCCGTTCGGCACGGTCTTGTTCTTCACCGTGGTCTTCACGGCGACGACCGCACTGGCCGTGTCGCCGTCGATCTTCTCGATGCCCGCCTCGGTGACCTCGCCCGTGGTGACGACCCGGCCCTCCTTCACCACCCCGACGTAGGAGTCGAGGTTCTGGGTGAACAGCCCGCCGAAGTCGCCGGTCGAGCCGTCGAGGACCCGTCGGACGTCCTCCTCGGCGGTGGCGAAGTCGATCGTGGTGAGGTTGACGGCCGTGGCCCGGGCCGCGGACAGGGCGTTCTCCCGATCGGAGGCCGCCGCCGCGCCGTTCGCCAGACGACGGCCGCCACGATCGCCGCGACGAGCAGCAGCACCACAGCGACCAGCAGGGCGATCAGGCCGAACAGCGGACGCCCACGCAGCGGACGGTCGTCCCCGGCCGCACCACCGTCGTCGGTGCCGGAGGCCGGCTCGGGCGCCTCGGCGGCCTCGGCTGCCTCGAGGACCGAGGTGGGTCGGTCGTCCTCGGCCGCGGCCTCGACCTCCGTGGCGCGCGCCTCGGTGCCGGTCTGGGTCTGGGGGTCGGTCTCGGTGTCGTCGTCCACCACACCGTCCTCCCGGACGGCGGCGGGGGGACTCGCGGTGCGGCGCGTCATGCGTCCGCCCCGCCGAGCATCAGTGATGGCCATGTCATCTCCTCGGGCTTCGGTGCCGGAGTGCTGGTCGCCCCCAGTGCGGCGAGCGGTTCGAAGGCGGGCTGCCCGTTCACGGGGCTGTCCGGGGCGAGGGTGAGTCGCCCCGCCTCCGCCGTGCTGAAACCGGTGCCCCGGCACTGGAAGATCGTGGCCGCGCGGCGTCCCGGGGGTGACCCGGGCTCGAAGCACGGCAGGTTGCGGGCGCTGCGCGCGAGGGTGGGATCGTCCTGCGGCAGCGTGCAGTAGCTGTTCTGCGGCAGCGGGAGGTCCCCCAGCTCGGAGGAGTTCCGCGGGCCGCCGGGCTCACCCGGCGGGGTCCAGCCCTCGACGCAGGAGGCCGGGTTGACGTTCGTCTCGAGGTTGAACCGCAGTGCGCCGGGCTGGTCCTTCGGCACGATCATCTGGTTCACGGCCGCCCACATGGGATACACCACGAGGACCTGCTCGATCGGAGCGTGGTACGCCTCCGCCAACCGGGTCAGCACGCCGGTGGTGGACAGCAGGGTCGGCGTCGTCCGGCTGAGGTCCTTCAGCAGGTCGGTGGCCTTCCCGGCGGCCGCGGAGCCCTCGGTGAGCACCGCGCGCAGAGCCGGGTCGTTGTCCCGCAGCGCCTGGGAGAAGCCCGCCAGGTCCCTGCTCCAACCGCGGATGGCGTCGCTGGACACGAGCTGGGGATCGGCGAACTGCGGGAAGTCCTGCAGCAGCCGCTGTGTGGAATCGTAGTTCTCGTCCGCGGTGCGGACGAGGCTCTGTGTGGTGTCGAGCAGTCGCCCGAGGTCCGGGCCGATGCCGTCGAAGGCCGCCGCGAACTCGTCGACCGTGCTCCGCAGCTGATCGCGGGGCACCGAGGCCAACAGCGAGTCGGCCGACTCCAGCACGTCCGCCGTGGCCGGCGGGATCGACGTGCGGGACAACGGGATCACGTCCCCGTCGGCCAGCGTGGGGCCGGTGTCGCCCGTCGGCGGGATCAGGTCGAGGTACTGCTCGCCGATCGCGGAGACGCTGTGCACCTCCGCGGTGCTGGACGCGGCGGGCAGCCGGTGCGCGTCCAGCGACATCGTGGCGACGACGTGGCCGTCGGCCAGCTCGACGTCCGTCACCTTGCCCACGGTGACCCCGCGGTACGTGACGTTGGCGTTCGGGTACAGACCACCCGCCGCCGGGAGCTGCGCCGTGGCCGAGATCCGCCCGACGCCGAGCAACGCGGGCACCCGGACGTAGACGAAGACGATCAGCAGCGCCGCGACCAGCGTGAGCACGGTGAAGACGAGGAGCTGCACCTTGACGAAACGGGAGATCAGCATGTCAGTTCCCTCCCGTCAGGCCGCCGAGGAGCCCGCCGACCGAGCCCGGCGCGGGGCCGGGGTCCCCGGCGGGGCGCTGGTCGGGCGGGATGGGCTCGCCGGTCGGCGGTGACGGCGGGTCGGTCGGTCGCGAGGCGGGCTGGGAGCCCGCCTCGCCGCCGAGGGCGGGCAGCAGGTCCCCGGCCACCGGGGGCACCTGGCCGCCCTGGACGGGGGCCAGCAACGGGTCCGCGTTCTGCAGGGCCGCACCACCCGTGCCCGCCAGCACCTTCTCGAAGTTGCCGAGGCTGCCCGCGAACGGGGTACCGGTGAGGAAGTTGCGGTCCAGCGTGGACAACGTGACGTCCAGGGTGAGCCAGAAGTTCACGTAGTCCCCGCGGAAGGTCTCCGCGAAGCCCTTGAGCGGGAACACGATCGTCCCCAGCAGGCCCAGCGAGTCGGTCAGTGAACGGCCGGAGTCCGCCAGGCCGCGCAGCGCGGGCTCCAGGTTCGCGACGTTGGTGGCCAGGTCGGTCGAGGTCCGCTGGATCACGTCGTCCGCCGCGACGCCGAAGTCGCCCAGCGCGGTCAGCGTGCTGGTGAGCTTCGCCCGCTGCTCGTTCAGGACCTGCAGCGCGGGCGGCAGCGCGTCCAAGGCGTCCTCGACCTTGGAGTTCTGCTCGGCGAAGCGGGCCGACAGCCGGTCGAGGCCGTCGATCGCCCGGACGATGTCGTCCTTCTGGTCGTCCAGGCCGCCCGCGAACGTGTCCAGCTCGGTGAGGAGGCTCTTGTAGGTCTCCTCCTTCCCGTCGATCGCCTTGTCCAGCTCCGTGGTGATGGTCTTGAGCTGGTTGAGGCCGCCGCCGTTGAGCAGGGCGGCGACCGACGCGAGGATCTGCTCGGTCTCCGGGTACTTCCCGGCCTGGGCGAGCGGGATCCGCGAGTCCGCCGCGACGGTGCGCACGGCGGGGTCGGCGGGCTGGTCGATCTCGATGAACTTCGCGCCGAGCAGGGAGACCTGCCCGACGCGGGCGGTCACGTTCTCGGGGAGCCGCACCTCCGGGTTGAGCGTGACGGTGACGAGGGCCTTCCAGCCGTCCAGCTCGATCTTCTCGATGTTGCCGACGGTCACGTCCCCGATCCGCACGGGGTTGTTGGGGACGAGGTCGGCGACGTCGCTCATCTCGATCTGGACGGCGTACGAGCCCTCCTTCGTGCCCTCCGCGCCCGGGAGCGTGAAGTCGTTGAGCCCCTTGTAGTCGCAGCCGGACAGCAGCAGCGCCGTGGTGACGGCGAGCGCCGCCGCCGCGATGGACCTCCGCATCAGTTGCCCCCGTTCGGGACGAGCAGGCCGCCCAGGCCCGGGACGTCGACGGGCGGCGGCAGCTGGGCCGGACGCTCGGCGACGGGCGGGGCCGGGTCGATCGGGCCGGGATCCGGCTGGTTGGCACCGCCGCCCGGGACGAGCAGCGGGTTGACCTGCGCGGGCGGCTGCTGGACGCGGAGCACGGTGAGCAGCGGTCCGAGGTAGCTCTTGCAGGCCTTCACACCTTCGTCGACGCTCTGGTACGCCGCCGAGTACGCCGAGCAGACGAAGTCCGCGGGCGTGTTCAGGTTGTCCACGACCAGCGCGCCGGAGAGTGAGCCGGAGCGCGGGCTGTAGATGTTGAACAGGTTCATCAGCGTGCTCGGCCCCACGTGCAGGATCGTCGCGAGGTCGTCGCGGCTGTTGGCCAGGGTGCGGGTGAAGCGGCCGAGCTTGTCGACCGACTCGGTCAGCGGGCCGCCGTTGGTGTCGACGAACTCCTGGACGGCGCGGGCCGCCTCGTCGACGCCCTGCAGCGCCGCGGTGAGCTCGTCGGTGTTGTCGTCGAGGAACGCCGACACCGTGGAGAGCCTGCCGTTGAACTCGACGATCTGGTCGTCGAGCGCGGCCAGGGCGGTGACGAAGGCCTGCAGGTTCGCGACCGTGCCGAACAGGTCCTCGCGGCCGTCGGACAGGGTCTGCACCGCCGCGGACGCCTGGCGCACCATCTCGTTGAAGTGGGCGCCCTGCCCGCCCGCCGCGTTGGCGGCGACAGTGTCGGAGAAGCGCTTGAGCGCCCCGTCCTTGTCGACGCCGTCCGGGCCCAGCGCCTGCGAGAGGGTGCCGATCTCCTTCTTCAGGTCGTCGAACTCCAGCGGCGAGGCCGTGCGGTCGAGCGGGATGATCCCGTCCTCGCCCAGCGTCGGGCCGCCGGTGTAGGCCGGGGCGAGCTGCAGGAAGCGGGTCGCGACCAGCGTCGGGGAGATGATCGCCGCCTTCGCGTCCGCGGGGAGGTCGTACTTCGCGTCGTAGTCGAAGCTGACCTTGACCCTGTCGCCCTCGGGCTCGATCGCGGTGATCTGCCCGACGTCCACGCCCTGGATCCGGACGCGGTCCTTCGGGTAGACGTTCTTGACCGAGGCGAAGTAGGCCGTGCCGGACTTGGTGTGGCCCTGGACCAGGACGACCAGTCCCGCGACGAGGAGCCCGACCACCACGACGCCGAGCACCTTGGACACGGTGCCGAGTGCACGCATCAGTTGCCTCCCAGTCCGATCAGGCCCGACGGGGCGGGGAGCTCCGGCACCGCACCGGGGACGGGGTTGCCCGGCACCGTGAGGCTCGGGATGTAGTCGCTGACCGGGAACAGCGTCGGCACGAGGCCGCTGAGGTCGCCGTGGCCGGTGAAGTACGGGCCCGTGGAGAGGCCCTCGCCGAGGCCGGTGATGAAGCTGGACACGCGCTGCACCGACGAGACGATGTTGCCCTCGTTGCGCTCGATGACCACCATCGCGGCGTTGAGCTTGTCCAGGGCGGGAGCCAGCCGCCCCCGCTGCTCCTCGGTCAGCCCGACGATCTGGTCGGCCACCGCGCGGGTGTTCACCAGCAGCTCGTGCAGCACCGCGCGGCGCGACTCCAGCTCCTGCAGCAGGGTGTTGCCGTCGACCAGCAGGGTGGTGAGCTGGCCGGTCCGGCCCTTCAGCACCTCGGTGGTCCGCTCGGCCCTGGCCAGCAGCGCGCGCAGCGCCTCGTCCCGCGAGGCGATCGTCTGGGAGATGCGGGTGATCCCCGTGAAGGCGGGCCCGATCTCGTCCGGTGTGTCCTTGAACGCCTCGGAGAAGGTGTCCATGGCCTCTCCGAGCTGGTTCATGTCGACCTCGCCGGTGCGCCGGGTCAGATCCTCGATCCCCTGCGTGACGCTGTACGGGGACCGGGTGCGCGCCTGCGGGATCGTGTCGCCCGGGGCCATCTCGCCGTCGCCCGCCGGCTCGATGCCGAGCTGGCGCTCGCCGAGCAGGGTCTGGGTGCGGATGGTGGCCCGGGTCGCGTCACCGAGTGACACGTCCTTGGCCGTGAACCGGACGACGACGTCCGCGCCGTCGAGGTCCACCGACGTCACCTCGCCGACGGGGGTGCCCGCGACGGTGACCGCGTCGCCGGACTTCAGCCCACCCTCGGCGAACCGGGCCTCGTAGGTCGTACCGGCGAACACCGGCAGGGCGGCGAGCTGGAACGAGCCGAACAGCACCGCCAGCAGGCCGACCAGGCCCGCGATCGCGATGACGACCGGGTTCTTCTCGCGGAAGCGGAGCTTCATCGGCCGCCCTCCTCGGTCGGGGTCGGGTTCTCGCCCACGCCGGTGCCCGGCGGGTTCGCGCGGCGCTCCTCGACGACCGGGTCGTACGCCGCGCGCTGCTCCGGGGTCTCGAGCGGGTCGACGCCCGGCTTGCAGCGGTCGACGTTGTCCGACGGGCCGACCCACGGGGTGTACATGGGCTGCCCGTCCGGCCCGGTGAGCTTGAGCCGCAGGGAGCAGATGAACAGGTTGTAGGTCGCGCCGCGGGAGCCGAGGCGGGAGACCCGCAGGTAGGCGCCCGGCAGCAGGGAGAGGTTCTCGTCGACGGCCGCCTGGCCCTCGTTCACCAGGGTGGCGACCCGGTCGAGCTGGTCGACCGTGCCCCGCAGCGGGCCGCGCAGGTCGGCGAGCAGCGTGTCGGTGCTCCCGACCAGCCGGTTGACGTCTGCGAAGGACTGCCCGAGCGGACCCCGGTCGGCGTTGAGCCCCGAGATGAGCTCCTGCAGGTTGTCGATCGTCTGCTCCAGCTGCGGGGCGCGCTGGTCCAGCGTGCCCAGCACCGTGTTCAGGTTGGTGACGACCTGGCCGATCACCTGGTCGCGGTCCGCGAGGGTGTTGGTCAGCGACGCCGCCCTGGCCAGCAGGGACTCGATCGTGCCGCCCTCCCCCTGGAACACCTGGATGACGTCCTGGGTCAGTGAGTTGATCTTCTCCGGCGCCAGCCCCTCGAACAGCGGGTTGAAGCCGGCGAGCAGCACGTCGAGATCGAGCGCGGGCTTGGTCTGCGTGATCGGCAGCGTCGCCCCCTCGGCCAGCGGCGCGGTGCTGCCCGGGCCCTCCGCCAGCGCGAGGTACCGGTCGCCGGTCAGGTTCAGGTAGCGGGCCGAGGCGAGCACGCCCTCGGGCAGCTCCCGGTCGGCGTCCACGTCGAAGGTCACCAGACCCTGGGTGTTGTCGTAGACCGAGACGTCGGAGACCTTGCCGACCTTCACCCCGGCGATCCGCACCGAGTCCCCGGACCGCAGCCCCGAGGTGTCCCGGAAGACGGCCGAGTACGTCTTCGTGGCGGAGAACCAGCCACCGCCGGAGAGCTCGAAGCCGATGAGCCCCAACACCAACACCGTCACGATGACGAAGACGATGCTCTTGGTGAGCGGGGCCGCGACGGCCTGTGCGTTGCTGCCGCTCATCGCCGGCCCACCGTGCCCTTCCCGTCCCGGTCGCCCTCCAGGCCCTTCGCCGCCTCCGGGCCGAACAGCTGCGCGACGAGCGGCGGGTCGCCGATCCGCAGCGTGTTGTCACCCGGGTACGGGTTGGGCTCGCCGCCCGCGTCCACGTTGCGCAGCAACGAGTCCGGGGTGGACAGCCCGTCGATGGACGGGAGTCCGTTGCAGTTCGGGCCGCCGGTGGCCGCCACGACCGGCGGCGCGTCGTAGGCGCGGTCCCCCGGCTCGAAGGTCGTGTTGCCGACCAGACCGGGGACGGTGTCGCCCTGGGTCTTCTCGAGCCGCTTGCGGCCCTCGTCCATGCCCTGCAGGAAGCAGGCGAACTCCGGCGAGTACTCCTCGAGCAGGCCCGTCGTCGGCAGGGCCGTGCGGGTGACCTCCTCGAGGTCGTCGCCGTTCTGCCGGAAGAAGTCCGCGCCGACCCCGGAGAGCTTCGAGACGCTGAACAGGAAGCTGTCCAGCTGGGCCTGCTGGTCGACGATGGTGCGGCTGGTGAAGGCCGCGTTGTCGAGCAGGTCGGTCAGGTCGGGGGCGATGTCGGCGTAGAGGTTCGCCAGGTCCGCCCCGCTCGTCAGCGTGCGCTGCAGGTCCGGGAGGTTCTCGTTGAACCTGCGCAGGTAGGCCTCGAGCTCGACGGCGGTCTCCCCGATCTGCGCGCCGCGCCCGTTCAGCGACTGGGCCATGTTGCCCAGGAAGGCGGAGACCTTGTCCGGCTCGAGCGTGGTGAGCACGTCGTCGAGGTGGTCGAACAACGTGTTGACCTCGACGGTGACCCGGTCGGCGAGCAGCGTGTCGTCCGCCGCGAGCGACACCGTGGACGGCTGCGCGGGGACGGTGATCCCCACGGTCTTCGCGCCGAACGCGGTGAGCTGGTTGAGCTGGACGCCCGCGTTGGCGGGGATCCGGTCGAGGGTGTCCGGGTCCATGTCGAGCGTGATGAGGACGGAACGGCCGCCCTCGTCGAGCGCCACGGTCCCCACGTGGCCGACGTCCACGCCGAGCAGCTGCACCCGGTTGCCGGGGTACATCTGCAGGCCGGTGCGGTCGGCCCGCACGTAGACGGGCACGGTGGGCGTGAACGCCTTGTCGTAGACGGCCACGCAGAGCACGGTGAACCCGCCGATGACCCCCAGCAGGACCAGGGCGTAGACCTTGAGCTTGATCGACTGTGTCAGAGAGTTCACGGCGCTACCCCGAGATCCGGAAGGCGTCCGAGTCGGCGTAGAGGGCCATCGAGATGGCCAGCTCCACGGCGAGCACCGCGATGAGCGACGTGCGCACGGCCTTGCCCACCGCGCGCCCCACACCCGCCGGGCCCCCGGAGGCGGTGTAGCCGTAGTAGGTGTGGATCAGGATGACCACGACCGCGATGCCCAGCGCCTGGGCGAAGGAGTAGAGCACGTCCTGCCACTGCATGAACGTGTCCATGTAGTGGTCGTAGGTGCCCTCGGAGAGTCCGAAGAAGTCGACCTGGGTGAGCTTCCAGCCGATCCAGGCCCCGCACATCGCCATGGCGAAGATCGGGATGATCGTGATCATGCCCGCCACCAGCCTGGTCGTGACCAGGTAGGGCAGCGAGCGGACGCCGATGACCTCCAGGGCGTCGATCTCCTCCGACACCCGCATCGCGCCGAGCTGGGCGGTGAAGCCCGAGCCCACGGTGGCCGCCAGCGCGGCGCCGGCGACGATCGGGGTCAGCAGCCGCGGGTTGATGATCGCCGAGGCGAACCCGCCGAGCGCCTCCAGCTGGAGGTTGGACAGGGCGTCGAAGGTCTGGACGCCGCCCGTGACGCCCGCGAACAGGGTGATGAACAGGGTGATCACCGACGAGCCGCCGATCACGGCCAGCGCACCGGAGGACATGCCGACCTCCGCGATCAGCCGGACCTGCTCGGTCTTGTAGCTCTTGACCGCCTTGGGCGTCCAGGCGATGGACTTGCCGTAGAACTCGGCTTGACGACCCAGGTCGTCGAGCAGGTTCAAGGGCGCCTTGAGCACCTTCATGAGGCCGCTCATGTCAGTGGCCTCCCACGATGCCGAGTGAGTACGGGATCTGCGTGAGCAGGATGTTGATCGGGAAGAGCGCGAGGAAGGTGTAGACCACCGTCTCGTTCACCGCGTTCCCCACACCGCGCGGCCCGGCCGCGCACGTCATGCCGCGGTAGCAGCCGATCAGTGCCCCGACGACCCCGAAGACCACGGCCCGGACCTCGCCGTGCACCAGGTCCGCGAAGCCGACGAGCAGCTTCATCGAGTCGACGTACTGACCGGGGCTCGCGCCCTGCAGGAACACGCCGAACACGAACCCGCCGGACAGCCCGATCAGGATCATGACGCCGTTGAGCAGGAACGCGTTCACCGCGGTGGCGAGCACGCGGGGCACGACCAGCCGCTGGACGGTGTCGATGCCCAGCACCTCCATCGCGTCGAGCTCCTCGCGGATCTTCCGCGCGCCGATGTCCGCGCAGATCGCCGTCGAGCTCGCGCCCGCGATGATGAACGTCGTGGCCACCGGCCCGATCTGGGTCACCGTGGCGAAGCCCGAGCCCGAGCCGGACAGGTCGATGGCGCCGATCTCGACCAGGATCAGGTTGAACTGGAAGGTCACCAGCGCCACGAACGGGATGCCCAGCAGGATCGCCGGGCCGAGCGAGACGGACGCGACGAACCACGTCTGCTGGATGAACTCGCGCCACTGGAACGGGCGCTTGAACATCGCGACGAAGGTGTCGAGCGTGAACGCGAAGAAGCCGCCGATGGGCGTGACGACGCGGGTGAGTGTGGGCGCCGCCATCACGCCGCCGTTCGGGACGGGGCGGAGCGCGGCCTGGCCGCGGCGGGGAGCTGCTGCATCTGAGCCTCTGCACTGAGACGTGGCACGGGACGTTGCCCGCTTCGGGGAGCTGTCACAGGGTCAACGACCCGTCATGCAACAAGTTACGTTCTTCGTAACGTCGATCATCCGAACCGCATCGAACTCGACCGCTCCGAGCTGGCGATCTGTGAGCAGAAGCCCCTCGTTCGAGTGAACCGCTCTCGCCGCACACTGCTTCAACTGACAGATTTCGTTATACGTATCATCAGCATGCGGGGTCGGTGACCCGGGCCACAGCGTACCCGGGCCCCTAGGGCCTTTAGGTGGGACCACCCGCGCGACGAGCCCAACGGAGGTGCTCCATGCCCGGTGTCGAGGTGACCGTCGAGGGACTGTCCAAGTCCTTCGGACGCGCCAACATCTGGTCCGACGTGACCCTGACCCTTCCCCCCGGCGAGGTGTCCGTCCTGCTCGGCCCCTCGGGTACCGGGAAGTCGGTGTTCCTCAAGTCCCTGATCGGGCTGCTCAAGCCCGAGAAGGGCTCCATCGTCATCCACGACACGGACCTGGTGCGGTGCACCGAGTCGAAGCTCTACGAGCTGCGCAAGCTGTTCGGCGTGCTGTTCCAGGACGGCGCCCTGTTCGGGTCGATGAACCTGTTCGACAACATCGCCTTCCCGCTGCGCGAGCACACGAAGAAGTCCGAGGCACAGATCAGGGACATCGTGATGGAGAAGATGGACATGGTCGGCCTCACGGGGGACGAGTACAAGCTCCCCGGCGAGATCTCCGGCGGGATGCGCAAGCGCGCCGGGTTGGCTCGGGCGCTGGTGCTGGACCCGGAGATCATCCTGTTCGACGAGCCGGACTCCGGGCTCGACCCCGTCCGCACGGCCTACCTCAACCAGCTCATCCTGGACCTCAACGCCCAGACGGACTCGACGTTCCTGATCGTCACCCACGACATCAACACCGCCCAGACCGTGCCGGACAACATCGGCATGCTCTACCGCAAGCACCTCGCCATGTTCGGCCCCCGGGAGGTCCTGCTCACCTCCGAGGACCCCGTCGTCTCCCAGTTCCTCAACGGTCGCCGACAGGGCCCCATCGGCATGTCCGAGGAGAAGGACACCGCCCAGGCCGCCCGCGAGATGGCCGAGATCGACCAGCTCGACGGCCTGCCCCCGCTCAAGCCCCAGATCGAGGCGAGCAAGGGCATGCCGGAACGCAAGGCCGTCGCCCGCCGCCGCAAGCGGGTCCGCGACATGCTCCACACCCTCCCGCCCGCGGCACAGGAGGCCATCCAGCGCTCCTTCGCCGAGCAGGAGCACGCGGAAGGGCGCACCGCCGTCGTCGGCGCCGCCCCCTACGGCCGCCCCGATCCCACCACGGAGACACCCACCACCGAGCTCCCCCGGGTCACCGAGGCACCGCTCGGCGCCCCGGTCGACCGCGGCCGCCACCACTTCCGCTGAGGAGACCCCATGTCCGGCTACACCACCGTCGTCGTCGGCACGGACGGCTCCGACACCTCGTTCCGCGCCGTCGACCGGGCCGCCGCGGTGGCCTCGTCCACCGGGGCCGACCTGGTGATCGTGTCCGCCTACCATCCCTCCGAGAAGGACACCGGAGCCGCCGACGACGCGCTCAAGGGCGAGTCCTTCCTGGTGCACGGGTTCGCACCCGCCGAGGACACCCTCCGCACGGCGAGGGATCGCGCCGCCGCCGTCCTCCCGGCGGACCGGATCCGCACCGCCGCCGCGGACGGCGCCCCGGTCGACGTCCTCACCGCGGCGGTGCGCGACCACGGCGCCGACCTGCTCGTGGTCGGCAACCGGGGGTTGAGCACGCTCACGGGCCGGCTCCTCGGATCCGTCCCGAGCGAGGCGGCCCGGACCGCCGGGGTGGACGTGCTCATCGTGCACACCACCTGAGCCCGATCCCGAAGCGAGACGATTGACACTCTCTGTCTCACGTGTCATGGTCGGACGGCATCACCCCATGGGGTGAGCGACTTCCCGAACCGCCGGACCCCGACCACGTCGACGTCGACAGGAGTGGTGGCGTGAACCTCGCCGAGCTCGTCCGTTTCTGGGGCCACTGGCGCCCCGAACACACGGCCCTCGTCAGTGCCGATCGCGAGTACGGCTGGGCCGAGCTGGACGCGACGAGCGACGCCGTGGCGGCGGGTATGGCCGCGCGCGGCGTCCGGCAGGGCGACCGGGTCGGGACGCTGCTGGGCAACCGCGCCGAGCTGGTCCACACCATCCTGGCCACGCTCAAGCTCGGCGCGGTCAGCGTCCCGCTGAACGTGCGGCTCACCGCGGGCGAGCTGGCCCCGCTCGTGCACGACGCGGACTGCAGGCTCGTCGTCACGGAGGAGTCGCTCGCGCCCGCCCTCGAGCTGGTCGACGGCCCGGACGTGGTCTGCGTCGGCGGGACGGACCTCCCGCCCTGGTCGGCCCTGCTGGAGGCCGGGCCGACACCGCCCCCCGTCGAGATCTCCGACGCCGACCCCGCCTTCCTCTGCTACACCTCCGGCACCACGGGCCTGCAGAAGGGGGCGGTGCTCACGCACCGCAGCGTGATCGCCCCGGGCGAGGCCAAGGTCGTCGCCGAGGGACTGACCTGGCGGGACCGCATGCTCGTGGCGGTCCCCCTGGTCTACACCGGCGCGGTGATCTCCTGCTTCATGCAGTTCACGGTGTACGCGGGCGGCACCATGGTGCTGGAGCGCGACTTCGACCCGGACCGCTACCTGGACATGATCGAACGCCACCGCATCTCCGCCCTGACCACGGTCCCGGTGCTCTACGAGCGCATGGCGACCCTGCCGGACTTCGGGTCGCGGGACCTCTCCTCGCTGGTGTCCGCGGCGGTCGGCGGAGCGCCCGTGCGGCTGGACCTGCTGGAGACCTACCGCGCCCGCGGGGTGTCGCTGATCCAGGTCTACGGCATGACGGAGGCGTCCGGCCTCGTGTCCGCGCTGCGCACCGAGGACGCCTCGGCCTACCCCGGCTACGCGGGGAAGGCGCTGCGCGGCACCACGATCCGGATCGGCGGCGCGGACCCGCAGGACACGGCCGCCGCGGGCGAGGTCGGCGAGATCCTGGTCCGCGGTCCGCACGTGATGCGCGAGTACTGGCGCAAGCCCGACGCGACCGCCGCCACGATGCTGCCGGGCGGCTGGCTGCGGTCCGGAGACCTCGGGAGCATGGACGACCGCGGCTACCTCAAGGTCGTCGACCGCACCAAGGACATGCTGATCTCCGGCGGCATCAACGTGTACCCCGCCGAGATCGAACGGGCCCTGGCCGGGGTCGAGGGCGTGGGCGAGCTGGCCGTGATCGGGGTGCCGGACGAGCGCTGGGGCGAGGTGCCGATGGTCCTGGTGTCGTGCGCCGGGGACCCGGCGCCGGTGCTGGACCGGCTCGCCGACACCGCCCGGCGGGACCTCGCCGGGTTCAAGCGGCCCCGCTACGCGGTCGTCCGCACCGAGCCGCTGCCCCGCACGTTCTCGGCCAAGGTCGCCAAGCCCGAGCTGCGCAAGGCCTACCCGACGGTGCCCGCGGACGCGGTCGCCCTCCCGGTCTCCACCTCGGAGACCTGAGGCCGGTCCGACACCGCCCGCACCCACCACCGCAGGATCTCCTCCGGTGGTGGGTGCGGGCGCAGACGCGCCCCGGACCGGTCAGAACAGGGTGGTCATGTCCTCGGTGAGGTTGACCGTCTTGAGCTCGTAGTACGCCTGGACGGCCTCGGGCCCGGTGTCGCGGCCGACGCCGGAGCACTTGACCCCGCCGAACGGCGCCTCGGTGTTGTAGGTGAATCCGTTGACGCTGAAGGTCCCGGTGCGCACCCGCCGCGCCACGTCCGCCGCCCGCTGCGGATCGGCCGTGAACACGGCGCCGTGCAGGCCGTACTCCGAGTCGTTGGCGATCCGGACGGCCTGGTCGACGGTCTCGTACCGGATCACGGACGCCACCGGCCCGAAGATCTCCTCCTGGGCGATCCGCATCGCGTTCTCGACGCCGGTGAACACCGTGGGTCGGACGTAGGCACCCTGCTCCAGGCCCTCGGGGACCCCACCGCCCGTCGCGACGCTCGCGCCCTCGGCCCGGCCCGCCTCGATGTAGCCGAGCACCCTCTCCTGCTGACGCTTCGAGACCAGCGGGCCCATGGTGGTGGCAGGGTCGAACGGGTCGCCGACCACGAAGGACTCGGCGGTGGCCACGAGCGCGCCCACGACCTCGTCGTACCGGCTCGCCGGGACCAGGACCCGGCTGTAGGCGGCACAGACCTGGCCGGTGTTGAAGAACGAGCCCATCGCGAGCCCGGCCATCGTGGTCTGCAGGTCGGCGTCGTCGAGCACGATCGCGGCGGACTTGCCGCCCAGCTCCAGCTGCAGGCGCTTGAAGCTGCCGCCCGCCTCCCGGCCGATCTGGCGGCCGGCCGCCGTCGAGCCGGTGAAGCTGATCTTGTCGACGCCCGGGTGCGCCACGAGCGCGCGGCCGGCCTCCCGGTCACCGGTGAGGTAGTTGAAGACGCCGGCGGGCACGCCCGCCGCGTGCAGCGCCTCGGCGACGAAGAACCCGTCGAGCGGGGTCTCCGGCGCGGGCTTGTAGACCACGCTGCACCCGGACACCAGCGCCGGGAAGATCTTGGACACGGCCATGTTGAACGGGCCGTTCCACGGCGCGATCGACGCGACGACGCCGACGGGCTCCTTCACGACCGCGGCCGGGCCGTACATCGTCCGGCGCACCTCGGACAGCCGGTCGTGGCGCGCCACGTCGAGGAAGTACCGGCCCACGGCCAGCGCACCCGGGATCTGCAGCCCCGCGATCGAGGTGGGCAGACCCATCTCGGCGGTGACGAGGCGGCCGATCTCGTCGAGCGCGGGCTCGATCAGGCTCAGCGCACGCTCCAGGACCTCGACGCGCTCGGCCGGGGTCTTCGTCCGCCACACGCCCTCGTCGAACGAGCGACGGGCCGCGCGCACGGCGGCGTCGACGTCCTCGGCGTCGGCGTCGGGGGCCTCGCCGACCACCGCGCCCGTGGAGGGTGAGACCACCGGGATCCGGACGGACGACGAGGGCTTGCGCCACTCGCCGTCGATCAGCAGCTCGTCGCGAATCGTCATGGGGCGTCCTCTCAGCGGTTCGGGTGACCGGGGTCGACCGGGAGGGGGTCACACCGGTCGCGGGGCGAGCCTCGTCGCCACCGGACACCGTAGCCTACTGGCATTAGGTAAGACAGGCTCCGTGCGGGGACCTCCTCACCTACGTTTGTTAGGTTGTGGCCATGGACCTCGACTGGTCAGCCGACGACCTCGCGTTCCGCGACGAGGTGCGGGCGTTCCTGGCGGAGAAGCTCACCCCGGACCTGCGGCAGGCGGGTCGGCTCATGACCAGCGTGTACGCCGAGCACGAGGCGAGCATGGCGTGGCAGGCGATCCTCCACGAGCGCGGCTGGGCGGCGCCCGCGTGGCCCGTCGAGTACGGCGGCACGGGCTGGTCGGTGACCCAGCGCTACCTGTTCGCCCGCGAGTCGGTGCTGGCCGGCGCGCCGTCGTTGTCCCCCATGGGGATCAGCATGGTCGCCCACGTGCTCATGAGGTTCGGGACCACGGCGCAGAAGGAGTGGTTCCTGCCGCGGATCCTCTCCGGCGAGGTGTTCTTCTGCCAGGGCTACTCCGAGCCCGAGTCCGGGTCCGACCTCGCGTCGCTGCAGATGTCCGCCGTGTCGGACGGAGACGACCTGGTCTGCACCGGCAGCAAGATCTGGACCACGCACGCCGCCGAGGCGAACTGGATGTTCTGCCTGGTCCGGACCACGAAGAGCGAGCGCAAACAGCAGGGCATCACGTTCCTGCTGATCGACATGACCTCGCCGGGCGTCGAGGTCCGCCCGCTGGTCATGACGTCCGGCGAGATCATCCAGAACCAGGAGTTCTTCGACGGCGTCCGGGTGCCGAAGAGCAACGTCGTCGGCGAGATCGACGACGGCTGGACCGTGGCGAAGTACCTGCTGCAGTTCGAGCGCGGCGGCACGGCGATGGCGCCGAAGCTGCAGGTGATGGCGGACGAGGTCGCGGAGGTGGCCGCCTCGGTGGACTCCCCCGTCTTCGCGGCGAGGCTCGCCGACGCGCGGATCCGGATCGACGCCCTGGAGGTGCTCGAGTTCCGCGTCCTCACCGCGGTGGCGGCCGGCCGGGACCCCGGGGCGGGAGCGTCCCGCATGAAGATCATCGGCACCGAGCTGAGCCAGACCCTGACCGAGCTGCTGCTCGAGGCCGCGGGCCCGCGCGGGCGGGCCTACCAGCCGCACGCGACCCGGCCCGGCGGCCCGCTCGCCGGGTTCGCCCCGCCCGCGGACGGCTACGTCGGCGGCGAGCCGTGGCAGGCCGTGGCTCCGCTGCGGTACTTCAACGACCGCGCCGGGACCATCTACGCCGGCAGCAACGAGATCCAGCGCAACATCATCGCCAAAGCCGCACTCGGACTGTGACACGGGG
This sequence comes from Pseudonocardia sp. WMMC193, assembly GCF_021728735.1. Taxonomy (NCBI): domain Bacteria; kingdom Bacillati; phylum Actinomycetota; class Actinomycetes; order Pseudonocardiales; family Pseudonocardiaceae; genus Pseudonocardia; species Pseudonocardia sp. WMMC193. The sequence continues at coordinate 2,289,124 of NZ_JAKKDO010000003.1, forward strand.
GCTCTGACTCATGGACTTCACCCTCACCGCCGAGCAGGACCTCCTGCGGCGGTCCCTGGCCGACTACCTCGCCGAGCACTACGACCTCCACGACAGCCGGGTCGGCTGGCGGCCGCAGGTGTGGCGGGCCTTCGCCGACGATCTCGGGATCCTCGGCGCCGCGCTCCCGGAGGAGGGCGGCGGGCCGGTCGAGACGATGGTGGTGGCCGAGGAGCTGGGCCGGGCGCTGGTCGTCGAGCCGTTCGTCGACACCGTGGTGCTCGGCGGCGGCGTGCTGCGCCGCGCGGGGGCCCACACCGAGCTGAAGGGGATCGTCGACGGGTCGGTCCGGATCGCCACCGCGCTCGGGGCGGACGTGACGGCTCGGGACGGGGGCCTGAGCGGGTCCGCCGCCGTCGTCGTCGGGTTCCCGCAGGCCACCCACCTGCTCGTCGACACCGGCGACGCCCTGTTCCTCACCGCGACCGACGCGTCCGGCCTCACCGCGCACCCCTACCGCACGATCGACGACCGGCACGCCGCGGACCTGGAGCTCGTCGGCGTCCGGGCGACCGAGCTCGACCGGTCCGCGCTCGCGCCTGCGCTGGACGAGGCCACGGCGGCCGTCTGCGCGGAGGCGGTCGGCTGCATGCGGAAGGTCCTCGCGGACACCATCGCGTACACGAAGGAGCGCAAGCAGTTCGGGCAGCCGATCGGCTCGTTCCAGGTGCTCCAGCACCGGATGGTCGACATGGACCTGGAGCTGGAGCTGGCCGTGTCGGCGGTCTACCGGGCCTTCCTCGCCCCGGAGCCGGAACGGCCCAAGGCCGTCTCGGCCGCGAAGGTCACGGTGGCGCGGGCGGCGCGGTTCGTGGGCCAGAGCGCGGTGCAGCTGCACGGCGGGATGGGCATGACGCAGGAACTCGCGATCGGGCACTACTTCAAGCGGCTCACGGCGTTCGAGTACGAGTACGGCACCGCGGACACCCACCGCGCTCGCTACCAGCGCCAGGCCTAGGGTTCGGCGGTCACGGCCTGCCTGGTCACCTCACCTTCGGGAAGCGTTGCGGCGCATCGGCGTAGGCGACGCGCAGCGCGCGCTTGTCGATCTTCCCGCTGGCCATCCGAGGCAGCGGCCCGTCGTGGGGGATGACGTAGCGCGGAACCTTGTAGTCCGCGAGGCGGGCGTCGCACCAGGAGACGACGTCGGCGGGCTCCGCGCCGGCGACCACGGCGGCGGGCGTCTCGCCGAACTTGGGGTCCGACACCCCGAAGACGGCGACCTCGGACACCCCGGGCAGCTGCCCGATCATCGACTCGATCTCGATGGGCGAGATCTTGAGGCCGCCGGAGTTGATCATCTCGCCCCGACGGTCGACGAAGGTGAGCGCCCCGTCGGCGTCGAGGACGCCCAGGTCACCGGTCCACAGCCAGCCGTCTCGCAGGGCGCGGGCGGTGGCCTCCTCGTCGCGCCAGTAGCCCGCGAAGACGCCGGGCCCGCGCACGATGATCTCGCCGACCGTCTCCGGCGGGCAGTCCACGCCGTCGGCGTCGACGACCCGGATGCGGGTGAACACCCCACCGGACCCGCACTTCGCCGGATCGCCGCCCGCCGCCATCACCGTGCAGCCGCCGCCGGTCTCGGTCTGCCCGTACATCTGGCGCAGGTGCGCGCCGCGGGCGCCCCAGGCCGCCTGCAGCCCGGCGTCCACCCGGGCGCCGCCGACCCAGGCCGTCGTGAGGCTGTCGAGCCGCGCCTGCGCGAACCCGGGCACCGCCGCGATCTGCTGGAAGAGGATCGGCGGGCCGGTGAAGGTCGTGATGCGTTCCCGTTCGAGGAGCTCGAGGGCCCGCGCCGGGTCGAACCGCGGTTGCAGGTGCAGCGTGCCGCCCTGCACCACCGCGCGCGCCAGCCCCCACATGATCCCCGCGGCGGCGAACATCGGCAGGACCAGCAGGATCCGCATGCCGTTGGGCTCGACGCGCTCGGCGAGCGACCACTCGTGCATCACCGCGGCGATCGTGCCGTGGGTGTGCACGACGCCCTTCGGGGTCCCCGTCGTCCCGCTGGTGAACACGATCAGCGTCGGGTCCGTGGGCTCGACGTCCCGGCGCGGGATCGGGGCGTGCGCCCCGCCGCGCAGACCGGTGACCTCGGCCGTCCCGAGGACCGGGACGTCCGCGGCCTCCTTCGCCCGCTCGTGGTGCGCCGCGTCCGCCACGACGACGGTCGGCGCGCAGAGCTCGATCAGCGGTCGCAGGTCGCCCACCTTGAACCGGTGGTTGAAACCGCACGCCACGGCGTCGAGCTTCCAGGCCGCCAGCGCGACGACGCACCACTCCAGGCTGTTGTCGCCGACGATCCCCACCCGGTCGCCCGGCCGGACGCCGTGCGACCGCAGCCAGGCCGCGGCGCCGTCCGCCCAGACGTCCAGCTCGGCGTAGGTGACCGGGGCGCCGTCGAAGTCGATCGCCGCCTGGTCGGGGACGGTTCGCGCCCACCAGCGGAGCGCGTCGGTGACGGTGCCGCTCATGCCACCACCGCCGCCGGTGCGTCCTTCGCGGCCCGCACCCGCGGGACCAACCCGACCAGGACCGCGGCCAGGACACCCACCGCGGCGAAGGCCAGGAAGACCCCCGTCGAGCCCGCGGCGGACCCCATGATCAGCCCGGCCATCACCGGTCCGGCGACGCCGCCCAACCGGCCGAGGCCCGCGGCCAGGCCGAGCGCGGTGCCGCGCACGGCGGCCGGGTAGTAGACGCCGGCGAACCCGTACACCGCGGGCTGCGCGCCGGTGCAGAAGCCGATCACGACCATGATGAGGAGCGCGAGCGCCTGCGGCGGTCCCATGCTGAGCACCGCGACCGAGGCCGCGCCGAGCAGGAAGCCCCCGGCGATCGTCGAACGGGGTCCCCAGCGGCCCGCCGAGTAGTTCAGGAACAGGGCGCCACCGATGCAGCCGAGGTTGAACATCAGCATGAAGGTCAGCGCCGACCCCAGGTCGTAACCGGTGGAGCGCAGGATCTGCGGCGTCCAGGTCTGCATCCCGTAGCCGACGAGCAGACCGCAGATGCTGATCAGCGGGAACAGGATCGTGGCCGCCCGCAGGCCCGGGGCGAACAGCGCCGCGATCGGGGACTGCCTCTTCGCCACGGGTGTCCCACTCACGGCGATCGCCGATTCCGCCGTGGCGGGCAGGTCGTAGCGCTCGGCCAGCGCGCGAGCCTCGTCGTGCCTGCCGCGCGCGGCGAGGAAGGCCATCGACTCGGGCAGGTTGCGCCAGGCCACCGCGAGCAGGACCAGGCCCAACACGCCGCCGAGGACGAACAGCGCCCGCCAGCCGAGCGTGGGGAGCAGGAAGATCGCCGTGACCGACACGATCGCGCCGCCGAGCGGGAACCCCGTCTGGATCACGCCGTTCGCGAACTGGCGCCGCTCCATCCGGACGTACTCCATCGTGAGCGCGATGAGCGTCGGGAGCGCCCCGCCGAAGCCGAGGCCCGCGAGGAACCGCAGAGCGCCGAAGACCTCCATGCTGGGCGCGATCGCGCACAGTCCGGTGAACAGGGCGAAGCACGCCGTGCAGGCCAACAGCATCGGGCGGCGGCCGAGCAGGTCGGTGAGGTAGCCGATGACCAGCGCACCGAACAACATCCCGAACAGCGAGAGGCTGCCGACGACGCCCGCCGAGGCCGCCGTCATCCCCCACTGCCGGGTCTCCAGGAGCACCGGCAGCGCGGCGCCGAAGACGAGCAGGTCGAATCCGTCGAGGATGGTGATCGCCAGACAGGTGGCGACGACCGTGCGTGAGCTGTACTTCCGGGTACGAGGCATGGTGGTCCTTGGGACTCGGGTTCTCGGGAGGTGGGGACGCGGCACCCCCCGGGCGGCGAGCCGCTCCGGGGTGACCGCTGCGCGGGAGCCGACGGATCAGCGGCGCAGGCGGCGGGCCTCGACGAGGGGCCGCAGCGGCGTGGCGTCGAGGGAGTTCTGCTCGAGCATGCGGACGGCCTCGACCAGGTGATCGGGGAGAGCGCGCGTGGTGGTCATGGCGGGGGCGACCCCTTCTCGAGACGGGCGGTGGCTCGATGCGGACGACTGTCTACCACGGTGTCGTGCAGGTGCACTAGAGGTTTGCCGAAAGCCTGTAGGTATTCCGTCGGCCGCTAGACCGGCCCACCGCGCCAGACGCCGATCTCCTCGCCCGAGACGTACTCCGCCTCGTCGGACAGCAGGTAGGAGACCGTCGAGGCGACCGCGGCGGGCGGGATCCGGGGCCACCGGCGGTCCATCTCCGCCACGGCCTCGGGCCCCTCGGCGGCGACCATGTCGGTGAGCACGTAGCCCGGCAGCACGCTGTTCACCGTGATCCCGCGCCGGGCGACCTCCTTCGCCATCGCCCTGGTCATGCCCTGCAGACCGGCCTTGGCCGCGGCGTAGGCGGCGGTCACCGGCATCGGGTGCCGCTCGGCGGCGGGACTGGTGAAGAACACGATCCGTCCCCACCCCCGCTCGTACATCGCGGGCAGCGCGGCGTGGGCGAGGTAGAACGCGGCGCTGAGGTTCACCGCGAGCACCCGGTCCCAGTCCCGCGGACTCTGCGCGCGGACCGACCCCGAGAGGGCGACCCCGGCGTTGTGCACGAGCGCTGTGGGCGGACCGAGGGCCTCGGTGGCCCGCGCGACGAGACCGGCCGCCGCCTCCGCGTCGCCGACGTCCGCCTGCAGGGCGCAGGCCGTTCCGCCCGCGGCCGCGATCTCGGCGACCAGCGCCGTCGCCGCCTGTTCGCTGCCCGCGTAGTTGACCGCCACGGCGAAACCGTCCGCGGCGAGCCTGCGGGAGAGCGCCGCGCCGATCCCGCGCGCTCCACCGGTGACGAGTGCGACCTTCACCCTCGACCTCCTTCGGTCAGTCCGGCTAGCCTAAAGCCATAAGGTTCAAGGAGGATCCGTGCAACAGGTAGCGGTGGTGACCGGTGCGGCGAGCGGCATCGGGGCGGGGATCGCGCGACTGTTCGCCGAGCGCGGCGGGCGCCTGGTGCTGCTGGACGTCGACCCCGCGGGCGCCGACCTGGCGCGCGAGCTGGGCGCCGAGTTCCGGCGGGGGGACGTGACCGTGGAGGCGGACGTCGCGGGCGCCGTCGACCTGGCGGTGGAGCGGTTCGGCAGGCTGGACACGATGGTCAACAACGCGGGCCGGGTCGGTGCGTGGCGGTTCGTCACCGAGCTGGACACCGCGGAGTGGGACGCCACGTTCGCCCTGCTCAGCCGCAGCGTCATGCTGGGGATCAAGCACGCCGCACGGGTCATGTGCCCACAGGGATCGGGCTGCATCCTCGCCACCTCCAGCGTGGCCGCGCTGCAGACCGGCCACAGCCCGCACGCCTACGGCGCCGCCAAGGCGGCGGTCCTCGCGCTCGTGCGCAGCGCGGCGATGGAGCTCGCGCCGCACCGGGTGCGGGTCAACGCGATCGTGCCCGGCGGGACCGACACGGACATCGTCGCCAACGGGACCGACGCACCGTCTCGTGTGGACCCGGAGCGGCTGCGCGCCGGGCTGGCCGCCCTGCAGCCGATCCCCCGGATCGGCGAGCCCGAGGACATCGCGCGGGCCGCGGCCTACCTCGCGGAGGCCGATTTCGTGACGGGCCAGGCGATCGTCGTCGACGGCGGGCTCACCCTGGGTCGCGAGTGGCCCGCACCGATGACCCGGCGCGCCGAGAAGGCGAGGATCGGATGACGATCACCGCCACCCGGATCTGTCCACTGTGCGAGGCGACCTGCGGCCTGACCGTGGAGCTGGACGGTCCGCGGGTGCTGTCCGTCCGCCCCAACCGGGACGACGTGTTCAGCGAGGGCCACGCCTGCGCCAAGGGACTGGGGCTCGGTGCGGTCGAGGAGGACCCCGACCGCGTGCGGACCCCGCTGGTGCGCCACGGCGGCGAGCTGCGCGAGGCGAGCTGGGACGAGGCCTTCGCCCGGATCGCCGAGCACCTCCCACCCCTCGTCGCCCACGATCCGAACAGCGTGGCGGTCTACACCGGCAATCCCGCCGCCCACCAGCTCGACTACACCCTGTACCTGCCGACCCTCCTCGGCGCCCTCGGCTCCCGGAACCTCTTCTCCCCCGCCAGCCTCGACACGCTGCCCAAGAACCTGGTCTGTTCGCTGCTCTACGGCACCCCGCTCGGGATGCCCGTCCCGGACCTGGACCGGACGGACCTGCTGATCCTGATCGGCACGAACCCGTTGGTGTCCAACGGCAGCACGATCTGCGCGCCGGGGATGGACAGGAGGCTGGCGGCGCTGCGCAGGCGCGGCGGGCACCTGGTGGTGATCGACCCGGCCCGCACCCGCACCGCCGAGGTCGCCGACAGCCACCTCGCCGTCCGGCCCGGCCGCGACGCGCACCTGCTGCTCGGCATGCTGTCGGTGATCGCCGCCGAGGGACTCGACTCGCTCGGGAACGCGGCCCCGCACCTCGACGGCGCGGCGGAGGTTCTCGCGTCCGCCCTGGAGTTCACCCCCGAGCGCGTCGCGCCCGCGTGCGGGATCTCGGCCGTCGCGATCAGGGACCTGGCCCGGCGGTTCGCGACGGCGCGCCGGGCGGTGGTGCACTCCCGGATCGGGACGTGTGCGCAGGAGTTCGGCACGCTCGCGAACTGGCTGGTCGAGGTGCTCAACGCCGTCACCGGCAGGCTCGACGCGGTCGGTGGCGCCCTGTTCGCGACCCCGCCCGGCGGCGGCCAGACGACCTGGCCCGGGTCGATGCGCGGGCTGCCCTTCGACCGCTGGCGCTCCCGCGTGCGCGGGATGCCCGAGGCCATGGGGGAGCTTCCCGCGGCGTGCCTCGCCGAGGAGATCCTCACCCCCGGCGAGGGACGGGTCCGCGCGCTGATCACGCTGGCGGGCAACCCGGCCCGCTCGCTGCCCGGCAGCGCGAACGTCGAACGCGCGCTGGGCGAGCTGGACTTCCTGCTCTGTCTGGATCCCTACCTCAACGAGACCACCCGGCACGCGGACGTCCTGCTCCCCCCGCCGAACCTGTTCTCGCACGGGCACATCGACCTCACCCTGAACCACTACCAGCTGCGCAACGTCGCCCGCTGGAGCGCCGCGGCCGTCGAGCCCGCTCCGGGTGAGCTGCCGGACTGGCACCAACTGCTGCGGCTCGCGGCGATCCTGCGCGGCGGCGGCACGGTCGAGTCGCTGGACGAGGAGATCGCCACCCGGGCCGCCCGCCGCGCCGCGACCCTCGTCGGCGTCGACACCGAGACCGCGCTGCGCGCCGTCGGGGCGCGACGCGGCCCGGAGCGGCTCGTGGACCTGCGGCTGCGCAGCGGCCCGTACGGCGACCGGTTCACCGGAGACGGGCTGAGCCTCGCCGCCCTGGAGGCCGCCCCCGACGGCATCGACTACGGCCCGCTCGGCCCGCGGCTGCCGGACGTGCTGCGGACGCCGCAGCGGCGGATCGACCTCGCCCCGGCGCTGCTCGTCGAGGACCTGGAGCGGGTGCGCCGCAGCCTCGACCCCGGCGTCGAGGGCGAGCTGCTGCTCATCAACCGCAGGCAGCGACGGGGCATGAACTCCTGGCTGCACAACGCCCTGCCCCACCGAGACGACGCGGAGAGCGCCTTGCACATGCACCCCACCGACGCCGCCCGCCGCGGTCTCGTCGAGGGAGACGCGGTGGTCGTGGAGAGTGCCGCCGGGCGGGTCACCGCCGCGCTGCACCTCGACGACTCGGTCCGGCAGGGCGTGGTGAGCCTGCCGCACGGGTGGGGCCACACCGGCGCCGGCGTCCGGCTGACCCACGCCGCCGCGGCACCGGGGGTCAACGTGAACGCCCTGGTCGACGACCGGCACGTCGAGCCGATCACCGGGATCCCGATCTTCAACGGGATCCGGGTCACGGTGGGGGTCGCCCGATGACGCACGTGATCACGCAGCCCTGCTGCAACGACGCCGTCTGCGCCGAGGTCTGCCCGGTGGACTGCATCCGCCCACGCCCCGGCGACCCGGAGTACCTCACCGCGGAGACGCTCTACATCGACCCGTCGACCTGTATCGACTGCGGCGCCTGCACGGACGTCTGCCCGGTGGACGCGATCACCCCCGACGACGCGCTCGACGCCGCGGGCAGGCTCAGCCTCCACGCGAGCGTCGAGTGGTTCGACCACCACCCGCTCCGGCCCCGGCCCTCCCCCGCCCGCGCCCGGCCGGTCGCGGGAGACGGCGAGCTCCGGGTCGCGATCGTGGGCACCGGCGCGTCCGGCTACTACGCCGCCGAGGAGATCCTCGACCGGACCGGCGGCCGGGCCCGGGTGTCGCTGTTCGACTCCGCACCCACGCCCGGCGGGCTCATCCGGTACGGGGTCGCGCCCGACCACGCCCACACCAAGGCCTTCGCCCTCGGCCTGGACCGACTCGCCCGCAGGCCCGGCGTCACCCTGCACCTCAACGTCGAGATCGGCGTGCACCTGTCCGCCGCCGAGCTGCTCGCCCACCACCACGCCGTCGTGCACGCGGGTGGGGCCGCCGGGGACCGCAGCCTCGGCATCCCCGGCGAGGACCTGCCCGGCAGCCACCCAGCGGGCGAGCTGGTCCGCTGGTACAACGGCCACCCGGCGTTCGTCGACCTCCCGGTCGACCTGTCCGGGGAGCGGGCCGTGGTGATCGGCACGGGGAACGTCGCGCTGGACGTGGCGCGGATCCTCACCACGGACCCGGACGTGATGGCGCGCACCGACATCGCGGCGCCCGCGCTCGCGACCCTGCGCGCCTCGCGGATCCGCGAGGTCCACGTCGTCGGCCGCCGGGGCCCCGCCGACGCCGCCTTCACCACCCCGGAGCTGCTCGCCCTCGGCCGCCTCGACGGCGTCACGGTCTCGGTCCCGCCCGACGAGGCCGGGACCACGGCGACCGGAGACCTCATCCGGGACCGCAAGGCGGCGATCATCGCCGAGTACGCCACGCGCGCCGCGGGCGGGGACCGCCGCATCGTGCTCCGCTTCGGCCGCTCCCCCGTCGAGATCCTCGGCCCGGACGCCGTCACGGGCCTGCGCCTGTCCGCGCCGGACGGCTCGGGCGAGGACCTGAGCTGCACCCTCGTGGTCACCGCGATCGGCCACCGCGGCATCCCGGTCCCCGGCCTCCCGTTCGACGACCGCCGGGCCGTGGTCCCCAGCGACGGCGGCCGCGTGAACGGGGCGCCGGGACACTACGTCGTCGGGTGGCTCAGACGCGGCCCCACCGGCGGGATCGGGCGCAGCAGGCTCTGTGCCGAGGAGACCGTGGACCGACTGCTCGCCGACCACCTCGCCGGTCTGCTCCCCGAGCCCACCCACGCCCCGGCCGAGCTCGACGCCCTGCTGCGGGAGCGCCGTCCCGAGCGGATCGGGCTCGCGGGCTGGCGGGCGATCGACCGGCACGAGCAGCTGGCGGGCCGTGCGGTCGGCGCGTCCCGACGCAAGGTCCTGTCGGTCGACGAGGCCGTTCGGATCGCCGCAGGGGGCTGAGGACGTCTCTGCTCGCTCGTCCGTGGAGCCGCCCCCCGACCCCCGGCGCGGTCGATCGGTCCGGGGTCATCGGCGTCGGGCGGCCAACCGGTCCGCGACCAGGAACCCCGACGCACCGCCCAGACCGGGGCCCGGGTGCGTGGAGGCGCCGATGTGCCACAGCCGCGGCACGGGCGTGTCGTGTCCGCCCGAGATCGGCAGTGGCCGCCACCAGAAGTTCTGGTCCAGCTCCGCCGATCCCGCGTAGGGATCACCGGACAGGGCGTTGGGGTTGTGCGCGGCCACTGCCGTCGGGTCGATGACGTCGACGTGGCGCACCCGCTCCCGGAGCCCGGGGGCGTGTGCGGCGAGCCGCGCCAGCACGCGGTCCGCGTAGCCCTCGGCGAGCGTGCGGTCCCAGCCGTCGCTCGTGTCGAGCTCGCCCGCCGCGTCCCCGACCGGCGCGAACGGCAGCTCCTGCAGCTGCAGCCACAACGCGGCGGCCCCCGCGGGCACCCGGGAGGGATCGAGGACGTGCTGCTGGCCCACGACCACGGTGGGCCTGCGCGGGAGCAGCCCCGCCTCGGCCTCGGCACAGGCGATCCCGGTGGAGGCCGAGCCGTCGGAGACGTGCACGAGCGGCACGTCCGCGAGCCGGGGGTCCGCCCACGGGACGGGGCCCGAGAGCGCCACGTGGATCTGCATCGCGGCCCGTCCGGGCCGGTAGCGGGCGGCCGCCTCGGCGACCGGGGCGGGCACCGCCCCCGACGGCAGCAGCGAACCGTAGAGCGCAGGCGGTGTGACGGAGGCGAGGACCGCCCGGCGCGCGAGGATCTCGAACCCGTCCCCCGCGACGCCGACGGCGGCACCGTCTCGCAGGACGATGCGGTCGACCCTCCGCCCGGTGTGGACGGCCACGCCGAGCTCGGCGAGCAACCCCTCCCAGGCCGTCAGGAACCCGCCCGCACCGCCGACGACGACCGGCAACCCGGCACCGTGCAGGGTCGCGGCGAGCACCGGCACCATCACCCCGCCGGAGGCGGAGTCCGGGGCCAGCCCCGCGTGCAGCAGCCACGGTGCCCACAGCCGGTCCGTCTCCGACCCGCGGAACCGGGCCCGCATCCAGGACCGGCCCGAGGTCAGCGCGTCCCGGGCGTAGTCCGCGAGGCCGGAGCGCCCGGCGGACCGGGCCAGGGTGAGCGCGGGCCGAAGGACGCCGCGCGAGTGCAGCTCGGCGCCCAGCAGGCCGCCGACGCCGGCGGCGTGGGCGCCGAAGCGGTCGATCATCGCCCGGTAGGCGTCCCGGTCGGCGGGCTCGGCGAAGCCCGCCACCGTCTCCTCGACGTCCCGGTGCGCGAGCGCGACCGTCCCGTCGTCGGACACGGTGGCGGTGAGCGGGCCGTCGGTGTTGGCGTACTCGAGACCGTGCCGGTACAGGTCGGGGCCGAACGCGGCGTAGCCCGGGCCGGTGACGAACAGCGGGTGCCAGCTCGACCACGTGTCGTGGGTGTAGCCGGGGAGGGTCCGCTCCTCGGTGGCGATGAACCCGCCGAGCCGCTCGTGGTCGTCGACCAGGGCGACCGACCAGCCGGCCCGGGCCAGCCGCGCGGCGGCGACCAGGCCGTTGACGCCGCCGCCGACGACCACGGCGTCGGCGGCGTCGGCGGCGTCGGCGGCGCTGCGGTGTGCGGCCACGCCCCTCACCCCTCGACGAGGGCCAGCACGCGGGCCGGGCTCCCCGAGCCGTTCACGATCGGCAGCGGGCACACGACGAGCACGGCGCCGGTGGCGGGCAGCCGGTCGAGGTTACGCAGGCTGGTCAGGCCCCACTTGCCCGCGCCCATCAGCTCCGAGTGGCAGGGGAAGGCCGGGTCGAGCGCCGGGGCCTGGCCCGCGTCCGTGCCGACGGTCTCCACACCGAACCCGGTGATCGGGGTCTCGCGGGCGAGCCACCGGGCGCAGTCCGGCGCGACGCCGGGGGTGTGCGGTCCGTTCTCGTCGGCGTTGGCGAAGGCCTCGGCGTCGTCGCCGCGCGCGGACCAGCCGGTGCGGTAGAGCAGCCAGCCGCCCTCGGGGAGCGGGCCGTGCTCGGCCTCCCACTCCTGCACGTGGTCGATCTGCAGCAGGAAGTCCGCGTCCTTCTCGGCCTCGGCCACCTTGTCGATCACGACGACCGGGGCGACCAGGGTGGACAGCGGGGCCTGCGAGACGTCGAGGCCGTCCTTGCCGGTGATCCAGTGGTTCGGGGCGTCGAGGTGGGTGCCGGTGTGCTCGCCCGTGTGGATGTCGTTCCAGTACCAGGCGGGCCCGCGGTCGTCGTAGCGGGAGAGTTCCTCGAGCCGGAACCGGCTGGTGTTGGCGAAGGGCGGCGGGAGCTCCAGGATCGGGGTGGACTCCTGCAGCGGGGTCGTCAGGTCGACGACCCGGACCGAACCGGACCGGGTGGCTTCGACCAGGGTGGACAGGACGGACACGGCAACCTCCAGGCGGGCGGGCGTGCTCGGAAGGATCCGCCTCCGTGCCGCGCGGAGCCATCCGCTGTGCGCGGAGGGTGTCCGCTCAGCGCTCGATCGGGGCTCGATCAGCGCTCGGGCAGGGGTCCGGTCAGCGCCGGAGGGTCTCCGAGGGCGACTCGCCGAACCGTTCCCGGTAGGCGACGGCGAACCGGCCGAGGTGATGGAAGCCCCAGTCCGCGGCCACCCGGGACACGGTGGTGCGGGTCGGGTCGCAGTCGGCGAGCTCCCTGCGGGCGCCGATCAGCCGGGCGTCCCGCAGCCAGGCCGTGGGCGTGGTGTCGAGGTGGCGACGGAACCCCTCCTGCAGGCTGCGCACGGACAGCCCGACGGCCTCTGCGACGTCGTCGACGGTCAGCGGCTCCCGCGCGTGATCGGCGATCAACTGCTCGGCCCGCCGAATCACCCGGGGCACGACCTGCGTGGTCTCGCGGCCGATCCCCTCGAGCTCGGCGGAGGCGGAATGGGGCACCGCCGCGAGGAGCTGGCTCAGGACCAGGTGCTCGGCCTGGGCCTGCAACGCGGGGTGGCGCAGCCCGGCGGGCCCGTCGAGGTCCGCGCGCAGCATCTCGAGCGTGGACAGCCAGGACCGCGCCTGTGGGGTGGTGGTGTCCAGCCGGGTGGCCAGGCGCAGCGGCTTCGCGGGCGGGCGGCCCAACAGGCGCTGCAGCTGCGCCTCCAGGGCCTGCCGGTCCACCCGGACGATGAGCTGCTCGTTGTCCTCCGCCCACGTCATGTCCAGGTCCGCCTCCGGGTCCGGGACCGAGGCCACGGTGGGGTCGGAGACGATCTCGTCCCCGCCGGTGCGCACCAGCGCGCGCCCCGACAGCGGGATCTGCACCAGGACGAAGGAGCCCAGCGGCTGGGGGCGGATGCGCACCGTGGTGCCGTACGCCAGGTACGACAGCCCGACGGCACCCAGCTCCGTCGAGTTGAACCGCACCGCCTGCGCGGTGGACGAGCGACCCGCGGGCGCCAGCCCGTGTGGGCAGAAGACCTCCCCGACCCGCTCGCGCGCCTCGTCCAGGTCGGACGAGTGGACCCGGCGGTACCCGGTCAGCACCTCGGTCATCTCCACCTCCTCGTGGCGAGCGCTCTCACCGCGCACGCCGGACAGCTCCTGCGCGGCGGGGATAGCCACGCAGGAGCATATAACAGATTGTTGACTGCGTTCACGAGTCCGCTATATGACCGTCGCGTTTCTCTTCCCCGGGAGGCACCTCATGGCCGTGCTGCACCACCGAACGGTCCTGGTGACCGGCGGCTCCACCCTCGTCGGGCACGGTGTGGTCCGCGCGCTGGCCGCCGCGGGTGCCACCGTCGCGATCGCCGACATCGACGCCGAGGGCGCCACGCCGCTGCTCGACGAGCTCGGCGAGCGGGTGAGCTTCCATCGGACGGACATCACCGACGACGCGGCGGTCGCGGAGACACTCGCCGCCGTCGCGGCCCCGAACGGGCTGCACGGCCTGGTCAACCTCGCGTGCAGCTACCTCGACGAGGGCGCCGACACCGGCCGCGCCGACTGGTTGCGGGCACTCGACGTCAACGTCGTGAGCGCGGTCCAGGTGACCCGCGCCGCCCGCCCGCACCTCGCCGCCACCGGCGGCGCGGTCGTCACCTTCACCTCGATCTCCTCGAAGGTCGCGCAGACCGGCCGGTGGGTCTACCCGGCGAGCAAGGCCGCGCTCGTGCAGGTCACCCGCTCGATGGCGATGGACCTCGCCGCCGACGGCATCCGGGTCAACTCCGTGAGCCCGGGCTGGACCTGGTCGAAGATCATGGACGACCTGACCGGCGGGGACCGGGCGAAGACCGACCGGGTCGCGGCGCCGTTCCACCTCACCGGCCGGGTCGGCGACCCGGACGAGGTCGGCGAGGTCGTCGCCTTCCTGCTCTCCCCCGCGGCGTCCGGGGTCACCGGCGCCGACTGGGCCGTCGACGGCGGCTACTCGGCCATGGGACCCGAGCAGGCCGTCGCCGCCATTCCGCAGCTCGCCGAGTAACCCCAGCCAGTCTCAGGAGACCTCTCATGCGCATCGCCATCGTCGGGGCAGGCTTCGCGGGCCTGTCCTCCGCCAAGATCCTCACCGGGTTCGGACACGACGTCACCGTCTTCGAGAAGGCGCCGGACGTCGGCGGGGTGTGGAGCCGTTCGCGCCGCTACCCCGGCCTGACCACGCAGAACGACAAGGGCACGTACTCCCTGTCGGACTACCCGATGCCGCGGCACTACCCGGAGTGGCCGTCGGGCGAGCAGGTCCAGCAGTACCTGGAGTCCTACGCGCGGCACTTCGGGATCCTCGACAGGGTCCGGACCTCGACCGAGGTGCTCTCCGCCGAACCCCGCGCCGCGGGCGGCTGGACCGTCACGACGTCCGCCGGCGCGGAGGACGTCGACCACCTGGTCGTGGCGAACGGGATCTTCTCCGATCCCTTCGTCCCCGACCTGCCGGGCGCCGACGAGTTCCGGGCCGCGGGCGGGCGCTACTGCCACGCCTCGGAGTTCACCGTGCTGGAGGACGCCCGGGACCGGGACGTGGTGGTGATCGGCTACGGCAAGTCCTCCTGCGACATCGCGGTGGCGCTGACCGCCGTGTCGCGCACGACGACGGTGGTGGCCCGCGAGCTGCTGTGGAAGATGCCACGCCGGATCGCCGGGGCGCTGAACTACAAGTACCTGCTGCTCACCCGGCTCGGGGAGGGCCTGTTCCGCTACGCCAGGCTCGTCGGCTTCGAGAAGTTCCTGCACGGGGCGGGCCGCGGGGTGCGCGACGGCATGATGGGCAGCCTGCAGGGCCAGATCGTCCGCCAGCTCGAGCTCACGAAGCTGGGTCTGGTGCCGGAGGGGTCGCTGGAGGACATCGCCCGCTCCACGGTCAGCCTGGCCACCGAGGGCTTCTACGAGGGCGTGGCGGACGGCACGATCGACGTGCACCGGGACGCCGTGATCGCCCGGCTCGGCGTCCGCGGGGGCGAGCCGGTCGCCGAGCTCGCCGACGGCACCGTGGTGCCCGCGGACGTGGTGGTGGCCGGGACCGGCTTCCACCAGCGGGTCCCGTTCCTGTCCGCGGAGGTGCGGGACCGGCTCGTGGACGAGCGGGGCAACTTCGAGCTGTACCGCCAGATCCTGCCGCACACCGTGGCCGACCTGACCTTCTGCGGCTACAACTCCTCGTTCCTCTCGCCACTGTCCGCCGAGGTCGCGGCGCTGTGGATCGGCACCCACCTGGCCGGCGGGATCGCACTGCCCCCGGTCGCCGAGCGGCGGGCCTTCGTGCAGGAGCGGCTGCGCTGGATGGAGGAGCGGACCAGGGGCAAGCACGCCCGCGGCACCAACATCATCCCCTTCTCGCTGCACAACATCGACGAGATGCTCTCCGACCTCGGCGAGGGCATCGGTCGCAGGCGCCGGTTCACCGAGTGGCTGCTGCCCGTCGACCCGGGTGCCTATGCCCGGCCCATCGCGCGGCTGACCGCCCGGCACCGCCCGGTCGTGGCCGGCGGCCGCACCTCGCCCGGAACCCGGCTGCGAGCCGCCGGGTGACGCGCCCCGCGCTGCGCGCACGCGCCGCACCGCCCTCCGCGGTGCGGCGCGTGCGCCGTTCCGGTGCGCCCGGCCCGTACGATGCGCCCGTGACGACCGTCGTCGAGACGCAGGAGATCCTCGCCCCCGTTCCGCCCCGCAGGCTCATCGTCACCGTCTACGGGCTCTACGCGCGCGAGCGGGGCGGCGCGCTGTCGGTCGCGGCGCTGGTCCGGCTGCTCGACGCCGTCGGCGTGGACGGCCAGGCCGTCCGGTCCGCCGTGTCGAGGTTGAAGCGCCGGGGCCTGCTCGAACCGCAGCGCGTCGACGGCGCGGCAGGCTACCGGTTGTCCCCGCTGCTCACCGAGGTGCTGGCGGAGGGCGACGAACGGATCTTCTCCCGGCGGCGCGCGGCGGCAGGCGAGGGCTGGCTCCTGGTGGCGTTCTCGGTGCCCGAGTCGGCGCGCGACCAGCGCCACCGGCTGCGGAGCCTGCTGATCCGGCTCGGGCTGGGGACGGTCGCGCCCGGGCTGTGGGTGGCGCCCGCGCACCTCGAGGCAGAGGTCTCGCACGCGCTGGAACGGGCCGGGCTGCGCGGCTACACCGAGCTCTTCCGCAGTCGCCACGTCGGGGGCCTGCCGCTGCGCGAGACCGTCGCCTCGTGGTGGGACCTCGATGCCCTGCACGCCCAGTACACGGCCTTCCTCGAGCGACAGGAGCCCGTGCTGCGGACCTGGGAGGGGGCGGACCCCACTCCGGCGCAGGCCTTCGCCGACCACGTGTCGCTGGTGACGGTCTGGCGCCGGCTGCCCTATCTCGACCCGGGCCTGCCGCTCGACGCGCTGCCCACCGCGTGGGTGGGCAACCGGGCCGAGGAGCTGTTCGGGACCCTGCGAGCCCGGCTCGCGGGCCCGGCGCGCGAGTACTTCTCGCTCGTCGTCGACTCCTGACCCGCCCCCCGGACACGGCGAACGGCGCCTTCGCTCATACCTGGTGAGCGAAGGCGCCGTTCGCCGTGTCGGGTCAGGAGCGGACCGCGGCCACCGCCTCGATCTCGATCAGGGCCTCGGGCTGCCACAGCGCCGTGACCCCGACGCCGGTCATGGCCGGGTAGTCGGACCCGCAGAGCTCCTTCCAGATCCGCCCGATCTCCTTGCCCCGGGCCTGGTAGCCGGGCACGTCGATCAGGTAGATCCGCACCGACAGCAGATCGGCGGGCTCCGCGCCCGCCGCGCGCAGGGCGGTCAGCACGTTGGTCAGGGCCTGGCGGAACTGGTCGACGATGTCGCCGTCGACGATCGTGCCGTGGGCGTCCATGGCGGTCTGGCCGGACAGGTGGACGGTGTCGCCGTGGCGCACGGCGTGGGTGAAGCCGGAGGGCTTCGCGAGCACGTCCGGGTTGATCAGCTCGACGGTCATGGTCAACTCTTCCTCTTCGGGGTGTCGGGGGTGGTGGGCAGGCCGGCCCCGGCCAGCCGCGTGCGCAGTGCCGCACCGTCCTCGTCAGCCAGCGCCGCGGAGCGGAGCCGGGCCAGCTCGGTCGCGGCGTCCGCCCGGCCGCGCAGGGCCCGGGCCGCCGTCACGAGCAGCGCGAAGCTGTCGTCTCCGTGGGCGTAGGTCGCGCCGTAGCCCTTGAGGACGCCCTGGCATTCGACGATCTCGACGGCCAGCTCCGCGTCGTCGGCGGCGACCGCGAGCACGAGGGCCAGCCACTCCTCGATCGCCGTCTGCTCGTGCACGAACCGCAGCGACCGCGGGCGCAGTGGACGCATCCGCGCCATCGTCGAGAGCATCGTGTAGCCGGTGACCGACGTGGTGTTGAGGATCATCCCCTCCCGCGTCACCCGGTCGACGGCCCGCGTGAAGGCCGTGGAGCGGCGCAGCAGCCCGCCGAGGCGGTAGGGCAGCGTGTCGGTGATCTCCTCCGACTGCGGGTGCAGGTACTCGCGGACCTGTGTGACCTGGGCGGGGGTGGCGCGGGCCTCGGTGCGGACCCGCTCGAGCCGGCGCGTGCGGGTCTTCTGCAGCGCGACCGCGATGGTGTCCTGGTAGCACATCCACAGGGCCAGGTGCCGGGCCGCGGCGGTGGTGAGCCGGGCGGATCCGGCGGCATCGGGGTCGGCGGCGGCGACCGTGCGGACCCGGTCCAGATAGCGTCGCGCGTAGTCGAGGTCCTGGTAGAGACCGGTGCGCACCAGCCCGTGCAGCACGGTGGAGCGCGCCGGGGCGGGCAGGTCCGCGACCTCGCGGGCCAGCGGGCGCAGGTCCGGGCCGACCAGGGACTCGGGGGCGGTGGCGGCGATCTCGGCGCGCCGTGCCTCCTCGCGTTCCTTGCGCTCCTCGACCGACACGGGGCGGACGCCGATCGAGATCTCGACGGGGGCTCGCCTCGGCTTCTCGGGAACGGGGGGTGCGGCCGCCGCGAACCCGCCCGCGAACGCGGCGAGGCTCGCCTCGACCCCCTTGCCGGCGTCCCGGATCGCCTGCTCGAACGCCTCGCGGGGGAAGGGCAGCGTGCCCGACCCGGCCACCGCGCCGAACAGCGCCGCGGAGATCACGCTGCGGTGCTCCTCGGCGATCGCCGCGAAGTCCGCCGCGACCAGCCGCTTCGCCGCGCGCCCCGCGGCCGCGAGGAGCTCGGCGGAGTCCACCCGCCCGTCGCCCAGGTGCATCTTCTCGTCGATCGAGTAGACGCGGTGGGTGGAGGTGATCAGCGTGGTGCGGTCCGGGGTGGCGAAGCCGCGCTGCACGGCCCGGCCGCACTCCATCAGCTCCGAGGCCACCACGACGTCGACCTCCCCGGGGGCCGGGAAGACGCCGAGCACGGGCTCGGGCCTGCCCGCCGCGTCGGGTGTCTCGGTGAGCGGCGGGTAGAGCTCGGCGTAGTACACGGTCGCACCGGTGCGCTGCGCCACGCCGGCCACCGAGGTCGTCTGGGCGAAGTACCCGGCCCGCTCGGCGACCGCGACGATCCAGTCCGCGAGCACGCCGCCGCCCTCGCCGCCCATCGCCAGTACGGCGATCGTGATCGGGCGCTGTCCGGCGTACCAGGTGGCCTCCCCGGTGGCGGGCGTGGTCGCGGGCATGACGGTGGGCATCAGACCTCCATCCGAGCGGCCCGGCGCTCGAGGCCCCGGGATGCGAGGGTGATCCACCAGCCCCGCACGCGGCCCAGCAGCCGGTCGGAGACGGTGGGGTTGTCGACGACGTCCGTGCGGTAGAACGACGGGCAGAGCACCGCGGCGTGGGCGTTGTTGCCGCACACCCCGCAGCCCACGCAGCTGTCGAGCACGGTGGCGATCGGGTCGCTGCGCAGCGGGTCCGGGTTGTCGGTGATCGTGAGCGACGGGCAGCCGGAGATCCGGATGCAGGCGTGGTCACCGGTGCAGGTCTCCGGGTCCACCCCGAACCGCTCCCGCACGACGCGCTCGCCGCGCTTCAGCTTCTCCGCCCGCTCCTTCTTCACCCGCCGTTGCCGGTTGAGCTGGCACTCGGACTGCATGACCAGCAGCTCGGGCCCGCTCTCCGTGCGGCGGAAGGCCTTCAGGAAGGCGTCCTTGACCTTCTGCACGTCGTAGGTGTGGTCGATCGTGGTCGCCCGGGTGATCCCGAGACCCCGGGCCGCCCGCTCGATGGGGTGGTGCGTGGAGCGGCGCTCCAGCTCGGCGTGCGAGGACAGCAGGTCCTGCCCACCGGTGGCGGCGGCGTAGTCGTTGTCCACCACCACCATCAGCTGGTCCGACTTGTTGAACACCGCGTTGCCGATGCCGGAGGTCAGGCCGTTGTGCCAGAACCCGCCGTCACCCATGATCGACACGGGCCGGTTCTCGGTCCGGTCGCTCGACAGGGCCGCCGCCCCGGCCGCTCCCAGGCCGTAGCCCATGGTGGTGGCGCCGAGGTCGAAGGGCGCGTTGATCGCGAACAGGTGGCAGCCGATGTCGGCGGAGATCTGGTGCGCGCCCGTCTCGCGTTCGGCGAGCTTGAGGCCCGCGAAGATCGGTCGCTCCGGGCAGCCGGTGCACAGGCCCGGCGGGCGCGGGCGGACGACCTCGGCCGCGACCCGCGGGGCGAGCGGGCTCGCCGGATCGTCCGCGTCGAGCAGCAGCGACGGCCGGTGGGTCACCGTCTGCGGGGCGTACTTGCTCAGGAACCGGTCGAGCCCGCGCGTCACGACCTGGGTCGTGTACTCGCCCGCCGCGGCCAGCATGTCCTTGCCGTGCAGCACCGTCGGCACGTCGGCCCGGCGCAGGACGGCGTGCAGGTTCTGCTCGATGTAGTCCGGCTGCCCCTCCTCCACCATGATCACCGCGCGCTTGCCGGCGCAGAACTCCACGATCTCGGAGTCGACGACCGGATAGGTCACGTTCATGACGTAGGTCGGGACCCGGGTGCGGCCGAAGGCGTCGGAGGCGCCGAGCAGCTCCATCGACCGGTTGAGGGTGTTGTAGAGCCCGCCCTGCACGATGACCCCGACGTCGTCGGCCGACCCGTCGCCGGGGAACAGCTCGTTCATGCCGCGCTCGCGGATGAACTCGACGGCCTGGGGCCAGCGGTCCTCGATCTTCTCCTTCTCGTGCAGGAAGCCGGCCGGCGGCAGCACGATCCGGTCGACGGCGCGGCGCGGGGCCTGCGCGGCCTGCGCGACCGTCATGGGCGGCCGCCGGTTGTCCTTGGCCACGAAGCCGCCGTGCAGATGACACGAGCGCAGCCGCAGCTCCAGGAGGACCGGGGTGTTCGACACCTCGGACAGGGCGAACCCGGCCTCGACGGCCTCCACGATGGCCGTGGTGTTCGGGCGCGGGTCGAGCAGCCACATCTGCGACTTCATCGCGAAGGCGTGGCTGCGCTCCTGCATGATCGAGGAGCCCTCGCCGTAGTCCTCGCCGAGGATCACCAGCGCGCCGCCGGTCACCCCGCCCGAGGCCAGGTTGGCCAGCGCGTCCGAGGCCACGTTGGTGCCCACCGGCGACTTGAAGGTGATCGCGCCGCGCAGCGGATGGTGCACCGAGGCGGCCAGCATCGCCGCCGCGGTCGCCTCCGACGCCGAGTTCTCGAACCGGATGTCGAGCTCGTCGAGCACCTCGCGGGCGTCACCGAGGACGTCCATCAGGTGCGAGATCGGCGCGCCCTGGTAGCCGCCGACGTAGGCGACGCCGGACTGCAGCAGCGCCTTCGTCACGGCCAGGATGCCCTCGACGTGCAGTGTCTCGCCCGCGCCTGCGCGCAGCTTCTGCACCTCGGCGGCGAAGGACCGTTCGGCCATGGCCTTCCCTTCGACGTGGATGGGGTCGCAGTCATGCCGGACGCATGACGGTCGTGAGGTAGTGGTGAACGACGGTAGGCCTCCCGACGCCACGCACCTAGCCGTTCAACGCGGCTCCGGTCCGCTGTGCGCGAGCTCGCCCCCGCACCCTTGCCCCGACCATGTGAAGCGTGCTTCTGTAACGGTCGTCAGCTACACGACATACAGGAGCGGGACATGCGTCGGGCGACCCTGCGCGACGGCGACGTCGTCGAGGTCGCTCTGGAGGGCGTCGGCGTGCTGACCACCCGTATCCGCATCGAGGAACCGTCCGAGCAGGGACACCTGCTCCCCACCGTCGCAGGAGGCGTCGCATGACCGCGCAGAGCCGAACCGTGGAGCCGGACACCGGGTCCGTACCGGTGGTCACCCGGGCCGGGCAGGAGTTCGGCGCGACCGGGCAGTCCGGCGGCGCCGTCCGGGTCTCCGGTGTCTCGCCGCAGCACACGCCGGCCACGCGGATCTGGTTCGGCCGGGTGTCCAACGAGCCCGGCTACCGTTCCCTGCCCCACCACCACGGCGAGGCCGAGACCGGCGGCTACGTGCTCGAGGGCACCGGTCGGATCTGGTACGGCGAGGACTACGCGCAGTGGATCGAGATGACCGAGGGCGACTTCGTGTTCGTTCCCCCGTTCATGCCGCACGTCGAGGGCAACATGTCGACCACCGAGGAGCTCGTGTGGCTGACCTGCCGGACCCCGGACAACATCGTCGTCAACCTCGACGACGTCGACGACTCCGTGCTCGAGGGGTACCGGCGCGCATGACCACCCCGATGCCCACCGAGACCGCGCGCACCAGCGCACCGCTGCGGGACGCGCTCGACCTGCGCAAGGACGGCGACGACGCGTTCGTCGCCCGCCACCAGGGGATCCCCAGCGGGCGCGCCTACGGCGGCGAGCTCGTCGCCCAGGCCGTGCACGCGACCACGCTGACCTGCGACGACGACCGCCGGATCCACTCCTTCCACGGCTACTTCCTGCGCGCCGGAGACGTACGGGCACCCACGCGCTGGGAGGTCGAGCGCGTCCGCGACGGACGCGGCTTCTCCCACCGGGCCGTGCGCGGCGTCCAGCACGGCAGGGAGGTCTTCCGGGCGATGGCCCAGTTCGGCGTCCCGGCCGCCGGCGTCGAGCACGCCGTCGAGCCGCCCGCCGACCTCGGCGACCCCGAGGCCCTGCCCACCACCGCCGAGGCCCTCGGCGATGCGGACACCCGCGACGCCGAGTACTGGCGCCACCACCGCAGCGTCGACATCCGACACTCCCCGTCCGCGGTCTACACCCGACACGACGGCGCGCGGGTCCGCCGCCAGACCGTGTGGCTGCGGGCCTGGGACCGCCTCCCCGACGACCCGGCCCTGCACCGCAGCGCCCTGGCCTACGTCTGTGACTACACGATGCTCGAGCCGATCCTGCGCGCCCACGGCGCGGCCTGGGCCGACGAGGGCGTGGTCACCGCCAGCCTCGACCACGCCATGTGGTGGCACCACGACGGCCGCATCGACGGGTGGGTCGCGCTGGTACAGGACTCCCCCGTCGCCACCCGCGGCACCGGCCTGGGCACCGCCCGGCTGTTCTCCGCCGACGGCCGCCTCCTGGCCTCGGTCGTCCAGGAAGGACTGGTGAGACTCCCGTGAAGATCGTCGCAGTCGGTGGTGGGCCCGGTGGTCTGTTCGCCGCGACCCTGCTGAAGAAGTCCGACCACACCCGCGAGATCACGGTCTACGAACGCAACCGCGCGGACGACACCTTCGGCTTCGGCGTGGTGTTCTCCCAGGAGACCCTGTCGAACATCGAGTCCGCCGACCCCGAGTCCCTCGGCCGCATCGCCGCGGAGTTCCGGCACTGGTCGGCGATCGACGTCGACTTCCTCGGCACCCGGGAGCGGTCGGACGGGCACGCCTTCGCGGCCCTGGAGCGCAAGCGGCTGCTCGCGATCCTCGGGGAGCGGGCCACCGAGCTGGGTGTGGACGTCCGCTACTCCAGCGAGGCCCCCGACCTCGACACCCTGCGCGCCTCGCACGACCTGGTCGTCGCCGCGGACGGCGTGAACTCCCGGATCCGCTCCGCGCTCGCCGCGGACTTCGAACCGAGCCTCGACCCGCGCACCGCGAAGTACGTCTGGTTCGCCACGACCCGCCCGTTCGACTGCTTCACCTTCCAGTTCGTCCAGACCGGGTTCGGCCTGTTCTGGGCGCACATCTACCCGTTCGACGGCGAGCGCTCCACCTTCATCGTCGAGACCGACTCCGACACCTGGGCCCGCGCCGGGCTGGGCGAGTTCGCCGCCGCACCGCGCAGGCCCGGCGAGAACGACGAGCGCAGCATGCGGTTCTGCGAGGAGATCTTCGCCGAGCTGCTCGACGGGCACGGCCTGGTCGGCAACAACAGCGGCTGGCTGAACTTCGGCGTCGTCCGCAACCGGAACTGGATGGCGGGCAACGTCGCGCTGGTCGGCGACGCCGCGCACACCGCCCACTTCTCGATCGGGTCGGGGACCAAGCTCGCGCTGGAGGACGCGATCGGGCTCGCCGTCGCGGTCGACCGCGAGCCGACGATCGACGCGGCGCTGAAGGCCTACCAGGAGGACCGCAAGCCGGCCGTCGAGTCGCTGCAGCGCTCCGCCCAGACCAGCCTGGAGTGGTTCGAGGGCGCCCGGCGCTACCGCCACCTCGCGCCGGAGCAGTTCACGTTCCAGCTGCTCACCCGCTCGCAGCGGGTCACCTACGACAACCTCAAGCTGCGCGACCCCGGCTACGTCGGCCGCGTCGACGCCTGGCTCGCCGAGCGCACCCGCGCCCACGGACTCGAGGTCGAGACCGGCACCCCGCCGATGTTCCACCCCTTCCGGCTGCGCGGGCTCACCCTCCCGAACCGGATCGTGGTCTCGCCGATGGCGCAGTACTCGGCGACCGACGGCGTCCCGGACGACTGGCACCTCGTCCACCTGGGCGCACGGGCCCAGGGCGGTGCCGGGCTGGTCATGACCGAGATGATCTGCACCTCCCCCGACGCGCGGATCACCCCCGGCTGCCCCGGCCTGTGGACCGACGAGCAGCGGGACGCCTGGGCCCGCGTCGTGCGGTTCGTCCACGAGCGGACGGACGCCGCGATCGGCGCCCAGATCGGGCACGCCGGGCGCAAGGGCTCCACCAAGCTCATGTGGGAGGGCATCGACGAGCCCCTCGACCAGGGGAACTGGGAGATCCTCGCCCCCTCGCCGGTTCGGTACCGACCCGACAGCGCGGTGCCGCGCGAGGCCACCGCGGCCGACCTCGACCAGGTCGTCGCCGACCACGTCGCGGCCGCACGACGGGCCGACGAGGCCGGGTTCGACCTGCTCGAGCTGCACTTCGCCCACGGCTACCTGGTGTCCGGGTTCCTCTCGCCGGTCTCCAACCGGCGCACCGACTCCTACGGCGGCAGCCTGGACAACCGGGCCCGCCTCGCCCTGCGGATCCTCGACGCCGTCCGCGAGGTCTGGCCCGCCGCCAAGCCGATCAGCGTCCGGATCAGCGCCACCGACTGGGTCGACGACGGCTTCGACGGTGACGACGCCGTCGCCCTCGCCCCGATGCTCGCCGCGCACGGCGCCGACATCATCGACGTCTCCACCGGCCAGACCAGCACCGAGGCCCGCCCGAGGTACGGCCGCCTCTACCAGACGCCCTTCGCCGACCGGATCCGCCAGGAGACCGGCGTCCCGACCATCACCGTCGGCGCCATCTCCTCGGTCGAGGACGCCAACACGATCATCGCCAGCGGACGGGCCGACCTCTGCGCCATCGCCCGCCCCCACCTCGTCGACCCCTACTGGACGCTCAACGCCGCACTCGACCAGGACTACCGAGGACACCCGATCCCGAAGCAGTACCGCTCCGGGCTCTCGGCCCGCCGCCGGGAACAGACACCCTGAACCCGACCCACGACGGCCGCGGGGGCGGTCGCCGTGGAGGTACCCGAGGGCCGGGAGGGCGGTACCGTCAGCCGCGAGATCTTCACCGACCCCAAGGCCGTCGTGATGGCCGTTCAGGAGCGAGGATGAGTACGGGACCGGACGAGGCGGCCGTGGTCGTGACGGACCCGCGCGGCAAGGCGCAGGCGCTCTACGACGCTCGCCGCACGCGCACGCCGATCGCGCCCTTCACCGACGACGACCCCGCCCTGGGCATCGCGGACGGCTACGCCGTGCAGCGGGAGCTGGTCGCCCTGCTCCTCGCCGACGGCGACCGCGTCGTCGGCTACAAGGTCGGGCTGACCTCCGAGCCCATGCAGCGGATGATCGGTGTGGACTCCCCCGACTACGGCCCCGTCCTGGGCTCGACGGTCTACCGCGACGGCGACGAGATCCCGCTGTCGCGGTTCATCGCGCCCAAGCTCGAAGCCGAGATCGTCTTCGTCCTCGGCGAGCGGCTCGAAGGCCCCGGCGTGACCGTCACCCAGGCTCGCGCCGCCCTCGCCGGGGCGGTGGCCGGGGTGGAGATCGTCGACTCGCGCATCGTCGACTGGCGGATCAAGCTCGCCGACACCGTCGCCGACCTCGCGTCCAACGGCGCGGTCGCGGTCTCCAGCCGGGTCGTCCCCGTCACCACGCTGGACACCCGGCTGGTCGGGATGACCCTGACCCGCAACGGCGAGCTCGTCGACACCGGCGCGGGGGCGGCCGCCCTGGGCGACCCCGTCGCCGTCGTCGCCTGGCTGGCGAACACCCTCGGGGAGAACGGGATCGCGCTCGAGCCCGGCCACCTGATCATGACGGGCGCGTTGCACGCGGCCGTCCCGATGACCCCGGGAGACGTCTTCCGGGCCGAGTTCGACCGGCTCGGCCCGGTCACCGTGAGGGTCGGACCATGAGCGACACCAGGACCGACGGCAGGATCGACGGCGGGATCGACATCGAGGAGCTGGCCACCCGCCTGGACAAGGCCGTGGCCGAGCGGACCGCCATCGCGCAGCTGTCCGACGAGTTCCCCGACCTGGATCTCCCCACCGCCTACCGGGTGCAACGCGTGCTGCGCTCGGGCGCGGGCCCGCTCGCCGGGTGGAAGCTCGGGGTCACCTCCCGGGCCAAACAGGCACAGGTCGGCGTCACCGACCCCGTCTACGGCTTCCTCGCCGCCGCGAACGCCCTCGACCTCGGTGCGCCGCTGGACACCTCGCGGCACATCCAGCCACGCTGCGAGCCCGAGATCGTGTTCACCCTCGGCCGCGACCTCGACGGACCCCACGTCACCGCGGCGGACGTGCTGGCCGCGACGTCCGGGGTGGCGGTGGGGATCGAGGTACTCGACTCCCGCTACACCGACTACCGCTTCACCATGGCCGACGTGGTGGCCGACAACACCTCCGCCGCCCGCTACCTCGTCGGGGCCCCGGTCTCCCCCGCCGGCATCGACCTGAGGCTGGTCGGCGTGGTGCTGGAGAAGAACGGGCGGGTCGTCGCCACCGCGTCCGGCGCGGCGGCCCTCGGGCACCCCGCCGCCGCGGTCGCGTGGCTCGCCCGCCAGCTCTCCGCCGACGGCGAGGGCCTGCGGGCGGGCGAGATCGTGCTCTCCGGCGGGCTGACCGCGGCGGTCCCCGTCGCCCCCGCCGACGTCGTCGTCGCCTCGATCGACCGGCTCGGGTCCGTCGAGCTCGGCTGCGCCTGACCCACCGCGCTCGGAAGGGAACACCCATGCCCCTGATCCAGGTCACCCTCGCCAAGGGCCGCTCCCCCGAGCAGCTCCGCGCCCTCGGCGAGGCCCTCACCACCGCCGCCGAAGAGGCCATCGGGGCGAAGCGGGAGACCATCCGCGTGGTCCTGACCGAGTGCGAGCCGGAACTCTGGTTCGCGGGCGGCGAGTCCCTCGCGGACCTGCGCGCCCGCGGAGCCAGATGAGCCGAGCCCGGGGCGCGATCGGTCGCGGTGAGGTCGAGGCCGTGGGTGAGATGCGCCGAAGGGCCCGACGCCGGCCAGGACCCTAGTCGTCGACGGCGCGGCGGCGTTCGAGGAGCACGGTGTCGCGCCAGACGCCGTGGTGGCGGGCGATGCGTTCGCGGACGCCGAGGGTGCGGTAGCCGGCGGAGCGGTGCAGGGCCAGCGAGGCGCGGTTCTCGGGGAAGGCCGAGGTCTGCAGCGTCCAGATCCCGGCGCCGTCCGCGGCGGTGACCTGCTTGTGCAGCAACGCCTTCCCGACGCCGCGGCCGCGGAACCCGTCCCCGACGCAGACCGCGGACTCGGCGACCCCGGCGTAGACGGGGCGGGTGGAGGCGGCGGTCAGGGCGGTCCACCCGGCGACCCGGCCGTCGACGTCCGCGACCCAGCGGTGGCCGGGAAGCCACCTGCGGTCGAGCTCGCGGCGGTCGGGGACCTCGGTCTCGAAAGTGGCGTGTCCGGTGGCGATGCCTTCGGCGTAGATGCGTCTCACCTCCGGCCAGTCGCGTGCCTCCAGGGCGCGGACGGTGACGTCCTCCGGCACGTCGGCGGGGCAGCAGGGACGGGGGCCGAGCAGTCCCATGACGGCGTCGGCGGCGTGCGGCAGGCCGGTGCAGCAGGCGGGGTTGACCGACACCAGGGTGGCCGTGCCCTCCTTCCGCACGGTCACGAACCCGACGTCGGCGAGCTTGCGCAGGTGGTGGGAGGTGGTGGACTGGCTGATCCCGAGCCGGGTGTGCAGCTCACCGACGGTCGTCTCGTGGCCTGCGACCGCCACGGCGTGCAGGAGCCGGACGCGGGTGGGGTCGGCGAGGCAGGCGAACCACTCCGCGTAGGTCGCCGCGTCGTGGGCGGCGAGCTGCGCCGGCGCCGGGTCGGAGACGTCCGACAGCGGCAGGACGGTCGACGACGGCAAGCGAGGCGGAGCGCTCATGGCGACCAGAGTATCGACGAACGTCGATGGTTGCATCCATCGACCCCCGTCGATACAGTCCGGGCCCGAAGGATCGATGCTCATCGATGGAGGAGTCATGGCCGAGCTGCCGGTGGTGGTCGTGGGGGCGGGCCCGGTGGGGCTCGCCGCCGCAGCGCACCTCGTCGAACGCGGGTCGACCCCGCTGGTCCTCGAAGCCGGGGAGCGGGCGGGTGCGGCGGTGCGGCAGTGGCACCACGTGCGCCTGTTCTCCCGGTGGGCCGAGCTGGTCGACCCGGCCGCGGAGAGGCTGCTCGCGTCGACGGGGTGGCAGGCCCCGGACCCGGACTACCACCCGACCGGGCAGGAGTGGGCGGCCCGCTACCTGCAGCCCCTCGCCGAGGTCCTCGGAGACCGGGTCCGCTTCGGCGCGCGCGTCGTCGGTGTGGCGCGGCGTGGTCGGGACCGGGTCGTCGACGCGGGCCGCGACCGCGAGCCGCTGACGGTGCACCTCGCGGACGAGCGGATCACCGCCCGCGCGGTCGTCGACGCCTCCGGGACCTGGAGCGGCCCGAACCCGCTGGGCGGGGACGGGCTGCCCGCGATCGGGGAGCGCGCCGCGGCGGCACACATCGGCTACCGGGTTCCCGACCTCGACGACCCCGCCGTGCGGAGCCGGTTCGCGGGCGAGCGGATCGCGGTGGCCGGGAGCGGGCACTCGGCGCTGACCGCGCTGGTGGCGTTCGCCGAGCTCGCCACCGCCGAGCCGGGCACGCACGTGACCTGGCTGCTGCGCCGCGGCCGGGTCGGAGACGCCTTCGGCGGCGGGGACGCCGACCAGCTCCCCGCCCGCGGAGCGCTGGGCCGGCGCGCCGCCGCCGCCGTCGAGGCCGGGCACGTCCGCATCGTGACCGGGTTCCGCACCCGCGCCGTCGAGGCCGCCGCGGACGGACTCGTCCTGGTCGCCGACGACGGGCGCCGCCTCGACCCGGTGGCGGAGGTCGTGGCCCTGACCGGGTTCCGTCCGGACCTGTCGTGGCTCTCGGAGGTGCGCCTGGATCTCGACCCGGTGCTGCAGGCACCCCGCGCGCTGGCGCCGCTCGTCGACCCGAACGTGCATTCGTGCGGCACGGTGTCTCCGCACGGGGCGCGGGAGTTGACGCAGCCCGAGCCGGGGGTGTTCCTGGTCGGTATGAAGTCCTACGGCCGCGCGCCGACGTTCCTCGCGATGACCGGCTACGAGCAGGTCCGCTCCGTCGTCGCCGCGATCGACGGGGACCAGGCCGCGGCCGGTCGCGTCGAGCTGGTCCTCCCCGAGACCGGGGTCTGCGGGGGCGCCGGGGTGGTCGACGACCCGGCGGGCGCCGCGGACGGAGGCTGCTGTGGCGCCCCCGTCGAGCCGGTCGCGGTCGGTGTCGGGCGCCCGCAGGACTGAGCAGGTGCCGCCGGCGAGCGTCGCGTCGCTGACCGTCGGTGGTCTGCGGCGGGTGCTCCTCGTGCTCTGCGCGACCGAGATCGTCAGTTGGGGTGTCCTCTACTACGCCTTCCCCGTCCTCGCGCCGTCGATCTCCGCCGACACGGGCTGGCCGGTCTCGACGGTCACGGCCGCCTTCTCGACGGGCCTCGTCGTGTCGGCGCTGGTGGGGATCTGGTCCGGGCGGCTGCTGGACCGGATCGGGCCGCGGCCGGTGATGACGGTCGGGTCGGCGCTGGCCGCGCCCGCCGTCGTCGGGATCGGATGGGCACCCACGCTGCCGCTGTTCTTCGCCGCGTGGACCCTCGCCGGGGTCGCCATGGCCGGGACCCTCTATCCGCCCGCCTTCGCCGCACTGACCCGCTGGTGGGGACCTCGACGGGTGCGGGCGCTGACCGTGGTGACGCTGCTGGGCGGGCTGGCGAGCACGATCTTCGCCCCGCTGACCGCGGCCCTGCTCGGCCACCTCGGGTGGCGCGACACCTACCTCGTCCTGGCGATCGTCCTCGCCGTGACCACCCTCCCCGGGCACGCCCTCGGGCTGCGCGGACGGTGGCCCGAGCACCACGAGACGGGCGAGCCCGCGCCTCGGCACGCGCCGCGGGAGATCGTGCGCAGCCGCGCGTTCGCACTGCTGGTGGCGGCGATCACGCTGGGCACCTTCAGTGCCTTCGCCGTGGTGGTCAACCAGGTCCCGCTGTTCCTCGAACGCGGCCTGTCCACCACGACCGCGGCCTGGGTGCTGGGCCTCGGCGGGGTGGGGCAGGTGTGCGGACGGCTCGGCTACGGCCGCCTCGACCGGACCCTGGGCGTGCGGGCCCGCGGCGTCGGCATCCTGGCCGTGTCCGCACTGGCGACCGCGCTGCTGGCCCTGGTCCCCGGCCCCACCGGGCTGCTGACCGCCGTCGCGATGCTCGCCGGCGCCGCCCGCGGGATCTTCACCCTGCTGCAGGCCACCGCCATCAGCGACCGCTGGGGTGCCGCGCACTACGGGCGGCTCAACGGGCTGCTCTCCGCCCCGTCGATGATCGCCACCGCCGTCGCCCCGTGGGCCGGCGCCGCCCTGGCCGCGACCCTGGGCGGCTACACCGCGGTGTTCTGGCTGCTCGCCGCCGTCGCCGCGACCGCCGCCGCGTTCGCGGTCGGCAGCATCCCGCCCCGGGTGGCCGCTGCGCGCTGAGCAGGCCGTCTCGCCCGTCCTCGAGGTCACCGGCCCCCGCGTCGACCCGCTGCTTCGACATCCATGAAGATAGACGTGTGTCGAAGTCCGTACCGGTGTCCCTGCCGTTGCTAGTCACCTCCGCGGCCACGCACGCCGCACTGAGCGCCGACGAGGCGGCCGAACTGGCCGCCGTCTTCAAGGCCCTCGGCGACCCGGTCCGGCTGCGCCTGCTGTCCCTGATCGCCGCCCACGACGGCGGCGAGGCCTGCGTGTGCGATCTGACCGGCGCGTTCGACCTGACCGGCCCCACCATCAGCCACCACCTCAAGGTGCTGCGCACCGCGGGCCTGATCACCGGGGAGCGGCGCGGGACCTGGATCTACTACCGCGTCCGGCCCGCCGTCATCGGCAGGCTCGCCCACGTCCTGGTCCCCACCGACACCCCACTCGCCAGCACCTGCGCACCCGAGGACGCCCCCGCATGACCACCACGAACGACCCCGACGCACCCGTCGCACAGCGACTGTCCACACTCGACCGCTTCCTGCCGGTCTGGATCCTCGCCGCCATGGCGATCGGGCTCGGCGCCGGACGACTCGTCCCCGGCCTGGGCGCAGCGCTCGACGCCATCACCGTCGACGGCGTCTCGCTGCCCATCGCCCTCGGGCTGCTGATCATGATGTACCCGGTGCTGGCCAAGGTCCGCTACGACCGGCTGGACACCGTCACCGGGGACCGCCGCCTGCTGATCTCCTCGCTGGTCCTCAACTGGGTGCTCGGGCCCGCGCTGATGTTCGCCCTGGCCTGGCTGATGCTCCCCGATCTGCCCGAGTACCGCACCGGCCTGATCATCGTCGGCCTGGCCCGCTGCATCGCCATGGTCGTCATCTGGAACGACCTCGCGTGTGGTGACCGCGAAGCCGCCGCCGTCCTGGTGGCGATCAACTCGGTGTTCCAGGTCGTCGCGTTCGCCGGACTCGGCTGGTTCTACCTCTCCGTGCTCCCCGGGTGGCTGGGCCTCCCCCGGGCCGACCTCGACGTCTCCGCCTGGCAGATCGCCCGGTCCGTCCTGATCTTCCTCGGGATCCCCCTGGTCGCCGGCTACCTGACCCGCCGGTTCGGGGAGAAGGCCAAGGGCCGCACGTGGTACGAGGAGAGGTTCATCCCCCGGATCGGGCCGTTCGCGCTCTACGGGCTGCTGTTCACCATCGTCGTCCTCTTCGCCCTCCAGGGCGAGGCGATCACCTCGCAACCCCTCGACGTCGCGCGGATCGCGCTGCCGCTGCTGGCCTACTTCGCGCTCATGTGGTTCGGATCCCTCGCCCTCGCGAAGGCCGTCGGGCTGGGCTACGAGCGCTCCGCCACGCTGGCGTTCACCGCCGCGGGCAACAACTTCGAGCTCGCCATCGCCGTCGCCATCGCGACCTTCGGCGTGACGTCGGGCCAGGCCCTCGCCGGCGTCGTCGGCCCACTGATCGAGGTACCCGTGCTCGTCGGCCTGGTCTACGTCTCCCTCGCCCTGCGTCGCCGCTGGTGGCCGACCCGTCACGGAGCCCGCTGATGCCCGCCGTTCCCGAGGTCCTGTTCGTCTGCGTGCACAACGCCGGCCGCTCCCAGATGGCCGCCGCGCTGCTCCAGCACCACGCCCACGGCGCGGTCGCCGTCCGCTCCGCAGGCTCCGAACCTGCCGAGACCATCAACCCCGCCGTGCGCGAGGTCATGGCCGAGATCGGCATCGACCTCACCCACGAGGTCCCCACAAGGCTCACCACCGACGCCGTCGAGGCCTCGGACGTCGTCATCACCATGGGCTGCGGGGACGCCTGCCCGGTCTTCCCCGGCAAGCGCTACCTCGACTGGGCCCTCACCGACCCCGCCGGAAGGCCCGTCGACGAGGTCCGCCCGATCCGCGACGACATCGACCGCCGCGTCCGCGCGCTGCTCGCCGAGCTCGTGCCGCAGGTCGACGCGCGGACGCGATGACCGTGGCGGGCCTGCGACTCAGGGGCCGAAGGCCCTGAGCGTGGCATCGACGAGCGAGTCGGCGTACTGCGCGGTCAGCGGGCCGGAGCGGTGCAGCCAGCGCTGGAACAGCGGCGCGTAGAGCACCTCCAGGACCAGGTCGAGGTCGACGTCCGCGGCGAGCTGGCCGGCCCGCTGGGCGCTGCGCAGGCGTTCCTTCTTGGCCTCGTCGACGGGCTTGGCGAGCCTCTCGCGGTACTGGGCGGCCAGGTCGGGATCGTTGACGATCTCGCCGGTGAGCGCCCGGATCGGCTTCTCGAACTCGGGGTCGGCGAACTCGGCGGCGGTCGCGCGCAGGACCGTCTTGAGATCGGCCTCGATGTCGCCGGTGTCGGGCAGCGCCACGCCCGGCCCCGACGCGCCCTCGCTCAGGGCCAGGAACGCGTCGAAGATCACCGCGCCCTTGGACGGCCACCAGCGGTAGATGGTCTGCTTGCCGACGCCCGCCCGGGCCGCGATGGTCTCGATCGCGATCTTGCCGTACCCGACCTCGGAGACCAGCGCGCGGGTGGCCTCCAGGATCGCGTGCCGGGACCGTTCACTGCGCCGAGAGGGCTCCGGCGTCCTGGCATCGGGCATGGCGACACGCTACCCGGACAACGAGACGGACCGGTTCGTTTTGACAGGGCGGAGCCCGGAGACCTACGGTAACGACGAGACGAGACGGTTCGTCTCGTTTGAGGAAGGTGCAGACATGACCCCTGCCAGAGGATGGTTGATCACCGGCGCGTCCCGCGGGCTGGGCAGGGCCTTCGCCGAGGCGGTCCTGGCCACCGGGGACCGCGTGGTGGCCTGCGCCCGCGACGTGGCGCCGCTGGCGGACCTGCAGGCGGAGTACCCGCACACCCTGATCCCGCTCGTCCTGGACGTCTCCGACCGCAGCGCGGTGAGGGATGCCGTGGACCGCGCGGTGGCCGCCCTCGGCCGGCTCGACGTCGTGGTCAACAACGCGGGCGGGCTGCTCTACGGGATGGTCGAGGAGGCCACGGAGGACCAGATCCGGGCACATCTGGACGTCAACTTCTTCGGCGCCGTGTGGGTGTCGCAAGCCGTCCTGCCCCATCTGCGCGCACAGGGGTCCGGACGAATCCTGCAGGTGACCTCGATGGGCGCGGCCGGCGGGATGGCGTCCGTCGGGTTCTACGGCGCGGGCAAGGCGGCACTGGACACCGTCAGTGAGGCGCTGGCGATGGAGGTCGAGCGGTTCGGCGTCACGGTCACCATCGTGGAGATGGGCGGCTACGACACCGAGCTGTTCACCAAGGGCATCACGGCGACGGGAACCCTGCCGCACTACGACGCCCTGCGCGCCGAACTGGCCGAGATGTGGGGCGAGGACTCGGGCCCGGCACCGGAGACGGCCGTCCCGGTCGTCATGGAGCTGGCCACACTGCCCGACCCGCCCCGGCGACTCATCGTCGGCAGCCGGTCCTACGACCAGGTCCAGGAGCTGCGCCGCGCCCGAGACGAGCTCTACCGGGCATGGGAGCCGCTCAGCCGTCAGGCCCCCGGCTGACCGGGACCCGGAGGGGGCCCGCCCACGGTCACGGACCGCTCGAGACCCGCCCGGTACTCCCGGTTCAGCGACCTGCGCGGGTACCGCCACCCGGGGTGCGCGGCCGTCCCCGGTCCTCTCCCCGGACCGCGACTCCCGACACCGCGGCGTGTCATGCGCCCGGCGCATCGTCGGTCCGCATCCCCCGGACTTCACACCCTCGCGTCGGTGGCCGAGACTGGGGGTCCCGGCGCGAGGCCCGTCTCCTGTGTGGACCCGGCAGGCGCCGACACCACCGGACAAGGAGTGATGTGGCCGACGAGCCCGCTGCACCGAGCCTCGCCGAGGCCGTCGAGGACCCCCTGCCGCCGGTCGTGCGCGGCCCGGCGTGGCTGTTCTGCCCGGGTGACCGCCCGGAGCGCTACGCCAAGGCGGCCGCCGTGGCGGACATGGTGGTCCTCGACCTCGAGGACGCGGTCGGCCCGGGCGCCAAGGACGGGGCACGGTCGGCGGTCGTCGCCGGTCTGGACGCGCTGGACCCGACCGGTGTGCTGGTGCGGATCAACGCACCGGGGACCCCCTGGCACGACGACGACCTCGCCGCCCTGGCCGCCCGTCCGGACGTCCCGGTGATGCTGCCGATGACGGCCCGGGCCGCGGACGTCGTCGCGCTCGCGCCCCGGCCCGTCGTCGCGCTGTGCGAGACCGCGGCCGGGGTGCTCGCCGCACCGGAGATCGCGGCCGCCCCGAACTGTGTCGGGATCATGTGGGGCAGCGAGGACCTGCGGGCCGACCTCGGCGGCCGCAGCGCCCGGACCGCGGCAGGCGGGTACCGGCCCGCCCTGGCCGAGGCCCGCACCCGCGTCCTGTACGCGGCCCGGGCCGCCGGGGTGATGCCGGTCGACACCGTCCTGGTCGACATCGCCGACCTCGACCGGCTGCGCTCCGACACCGCGGACGCCGTCGCGGACGGCTACGCGGCCAAGGCCTGCGTCCATCCCAGCCAGGTCGCGGTGGTGCGGGAGGCCTTCCGCCCGACGCCGACGGAGGTCGCCGACGCCCAGGCGGTGCTCGCCGCCGCCGAACGGCACACCGCCGGCGTCTTCGCCCTCGACGGTCGGATGGTCGACGCTCCGGTGCTCGCCCACGCCCGCGAGGTCCTCCGCCAGGCGAGCCACGCCCCCGGCTCCTGACCACGAGCAGGGCGCCTCAGCTCGGGGGCTCGGTGTGCCGGGCCCGCACGAACTCCCGGAACCGGCGGGCCGCGGGCGTCGGGGTGCCGTGGGCGGCCACGATCATCCCGACCGCCCGCGAGGCCCCGCGATCGGCGATCGCCACGTCCCGCACCCCGGGCAGCACCGCGTCCCCCGGGCGCGGCGCCGGCACGATCGCGACACCCAGCCCGGCCGCGACCAGCGAGCGCACCGTGACGAGCTCGGTGGCCTCCATGACCACCCGGGGCAACACACCCGCCGCCGCGCAGAGCCGGTCCGCGACCTGCCGCAGCCCGTACAGCCGCTCGAGCGCGACGAACTGCTCCTGAGCCAGCTCCTCCACCGCGACCGACTCCCGCTCGGCCAGCGGGTGGGCCTCGGGCACCAGCAGCCCCAGCCGTTCGTCGCCCAGCTCGGTCCACAGCAGGTCGTCACCGGCCGGGCGCGGGCTGGTGAAGGCCACGTCGAGACTGCCGGCCCGCACGCCGTCGACCACGGTGTCGGCCGCGCCGCCGCTGAGCCGGAACGCCACCCCCGGGGACTCGGCGCGGTAGCCGGCGAGCAGGCCGGGCAGCAGCCAGCCGCCGAAGGAGTGCAGGAAGCCGACCGAGAGCGTGCCGCGCCCCGGATCGGCCAGCGCGGCGATCCGCTGCTCGGCCGCGGAGATCTCCGACAGGGCCCGCAGCGCGTGCGCGCGCAGGATCTCGCCGTACTCGTTGAGCCGCAGCCGGTTGTGGGCGCGGTCGAACAGCGGCACCCCGAGCCTGCGCTCGAGCCGGGCGACCGCGCGGGACAGCGTCGACTGCGCCACGTTGAGGTGCTCGGCCGCCTCGGTGACGTGCTCCCGCTCGGCGAGCAGCGTGAACCAGCCCAGCTCCCGGATCTCCATGCTGCAATTATGCGCGACGCGCATCGTCGGTCCGCGAAGCGTTCATTTCACACGGGCGCCGGGCGCCGCGATCCTGGCTGCCGGGCGATCGCCCACCGCCTCGTCGCCGAACCCACGATGCCGAACCCACGATGGAGTGGCCCATGAGAACCTCCGCACCACCGCCCACCACGCCGGGCCCGCTGGCCGGGCTCGTCGTCGTCAGCCTCGAGCAGGCCGTCGCGGCCCCGTTCGCGACCCGCCAGCTCGCCGACCTCGGCGCCCGCGTCATCAAGATCGAGCGACCCGGTCGCGGCGACCTCGCCCGGCACTACGACACCACCGTGCGCGGGATGTCCAGCCACTTCGTCTGGCTCAACCGCGGCAAGGAGAGCGTCGAGCTCGACGTCCGCTCGGCCGCGGGGAACCGGACACTGCACGAGCTGGTCGGCCGGGCCGACGTGGTGGTGCAGAACCTCGCACCCGGCGCCGCCGACCGGCTCGGCCTCGAGCCCGCCACCCTCACCGCCCGGCACCCGCGCCTGGTCGTCTGCGGCGTCTCGGGCTACGGCACGGGCGGCGAGTACGGCACCCGCAAGGCCTACGACCTGCTGATCCAGTGCGAGGCCGGGCTCGTCTCGCTCACCGGCGGACCGGAGGAGCCTGCGAAGGTCGGGATCTCGATCGCCGACATCGCGTCGGGCATGTACGCCTACTCCGGGATCCTCACGGCGCTGCTCGACCGCGGCCGGACCGGGCGGGGGACCGCCTTCGAGGTGTCCATGCTCGAGGCGCTCGGCGAGTGGATGGGCTACGCCGAGTACTTCACGCGCTACGGCGGCACGGCGCCGCTGCGCGCGGGCGCCAGCCACGCCACCATCGCCCCGTACGGCCCGTTCACCGCGGGCGACGGCACGGTCGTGAACCTCGGGCTGCAGAACGAGCACGAGTGGGAGGCGTTCTGCCGGGTCGTGCTGCAGCAGCCCGCGCTGGCCGCGGACCCGCGGTTCGCGGGCAACGCGCAGCGGGTGGCCCGCCGCGCCGAGCTCGACGCGCTGATCGCGGAGGTCGCCGCGACCCTGACCGGG
The DNA here is from genome assembly GCF_021728735.1 of Pseudonocardia sp. WMMC193. Classification (NCBI taxonomy): domain Bacteria; kingdom Bacillati; phylum Actinomycetota; class Actinomycetes; order Pseudonocardiales; family Pseudonocardiaceae; genus Pseudonocardia; species Pseudonocardia sp. WMMC193. The sequence continues at coordinate 2,326,093 of NZ_JAKKDO010000003.1, forward strand.
GAGGAGCTCGTCGCCCGGCTGGAGGCGGCGCCCATCGCCTACGCGCGCCAACGCACCATGGCCGAGTTCGCCGACCACCCCCAGCTGCGCGCCCGGGAACGGTGGGCCGAGTTCGACAGCCCGGTCGGCCCGTTGACCGGGCTCGTGCCGCCGGTGCGGCTGCCGGGCACCGACCCCGCGCTCCGCCCGGTGCCCGCGCTGGGTGAGCACACCGAGAGCGTGCTCGCCTGGCTCGCCGAGACACCGGAACAGGCCGAGCAGCCGGTCCCGGCCCGGGCGCGGTGACGGCATGACGACGATCGAGATCATCGGCGTTCTCGGGCTCGCCGCCGTCTTCCTGCTGTCGGCCCTGCGGGGCCTGAACATGGGCGTGCTCGCCCTCGTCGCGGCGTTCCTCGTGGGCAGCGTCCTGGTCGGGAGCCGGCCCAAGGAGGTGCTCGCCGCCTTCCCCGGCGACCTGTTCGTGGTGCTGCTCGCCGTGACGTTCCTGTTCGGGATGGCCCGGACGAACGGCACCGTCGACTGGCTGGTGCGGTCCACGGTCCGCTTGAGCGGCAACCGGATCGGGCTGGTGCCGTGGGTGCTGTTCCTGCTGACGACCGTGCTGTGCGCGGCGGGCGCCGCCTCGCCCGCGGCCGTGGCGATCGTCGCCCCGATCGGCATCACCTTCGCCGTGCGGCACGGCATCACCCCCATCTACGCGGGCCTGATGGCGGTCAACGGCGCCGCGGCGGGGAGCTTCTCCCCCACCGGGATCCTCGGCGGCATCGTGCACGGCACCTTGGCGGCCAACGGCCTGCAGGTCGACGCCGCCGCCCTGTTCGCCGGCACGTTCGCGCTCAACCTGGTGGCCGCCCTCGCCACCTGGGCGATCTTCGGACGCCGGCGCACAGCCCCGGCCCCCGGCGCGGCCCCCACCGCCGACGACGACACGTCCCCCGGCGAGGGCCCCGTCCCCGGCGCGGCCCCGGCGGGCGGCGGCACGGGCCGCACGGCGACGCTCGTCGCGGCCCCGACCGCAGGCCGCCTCGAGGTGGAGCAGCTGGTCACCCTGGTCGGCCTCGCGGCCCTGGTGGTGGGCACGATCGGCTTCCGCCTGGACACCGGCTTCACGGCGCTGACCATCGCCGCCGTGCTGGCGCTGATCTTCCGCACCACCGCCAAGGAGGCGACGAGTCAGATCGCGTGGCCGGTGATCCTGCTGGTCTGCGGCATCGTCACCTACATCGGCGTGCTGGAGGACGTCGGCGTCGTCGACTCGCTGGGCGCCATGATCGTCGGGATTGGCACGCCGCTGGTCGCGGCGCTGGTGATCTGCTACATCGGCGGGGTCGTCTCGGCGTTCGCGTCCACGACCGGCATCCTCGGCGCGCTGGTCCCGCTGTCGGTGCCGTTCCTGGGCTCCGGGGCGCTCCCGGTGACCGGGGTGGTCATCGCGCTGGCCGCCGCGTCCACCATCGTGGACGCGAGCCCGTTCTCCACCAACGGCGCCCTCGTCATCGCCAACGCGCCCGACGCCCTGCGCCCGCAGACCTACCGCGCGATGCTCCTGTGGGGCCTCGGGGTCTGCCTCCTCGCGCCGGTCGCCGCCTGGCTCGCGTTCGTCGTCCTCTGACGCCGTCTCGACCCCGAAGGAGACTCCCATGACCGACCTCGCCACCCAGGGATCGCTCGCCGCGGCCGTCGCGGACTGGCACCCGCCGACCGTCGAGCTCACCCGCCGGGTCGATCCCTGGCCCGCCGCGGCCTTCGCCGACCTGGTCGAGACCGACCCGCCCGCCCTCGACGACGGTGCGCCGCTGCCTCCGCTGTGGCACTGGTTCCTGCTGTTGGCCCATCCGCGCACCTCGGAGATCGGCGAGGACGGCCACCCGGCCGACGGACCGTTCCTGCCGCCGATCCCGGGCAGGCGGCGCATGATCGCCGGCGGCCGGTTCACCCGGCACCGGCCCATCCCGTTCGGGTCCGTCCTGACCAGCCGGTCCGCGGTGAGCGCCGTGGTCCCGCGGTCGGGGCGGACCGGGGAGATGCTGTTCGTGACGGTGCGCAGCGAGCTCACCGTCGACGGCGACCCCGCGGTGGCGGCCGTCGAGGAGCAGGACGTGGTCTACCGCTCCGAGCCCGAGGGCACCGAGCGGCGGACCATGGCACGTCCGGAGGGCGGCCGACCGGAGCCCGCCGCCGCCTGGCGCCTGCGGCTGCCCACCGACTCGGTCCTGCTCTCCCGCTTCAGCGCGCTGACCTACAACGGCCACCGCATCCACCACGACGTCCCGTACGTCACCGCCGTGGAGGGGTACCCGGACCTGGTGATCCACGGCCCGCTGATGGCGCTGCTCGGCCTGGAGCTGCCCCGGCGGCACGCCCCGCAGGAGCAGGTCGAGAGCGTCTCCTACCGGCTGTCCCGTCCGGCCTTCGTCCCGTCCCCGCTGGTCGCGACCGGCGACCGGGAGGGCGACACCGCGACGGTCGCGGTCGCCGCCGAGGGCGTCGAGCCGTCGCTGACCGCGCAGGTGCGGCTCCGCTGACCCACGCCGGCTCGGGAGCGCCCCGCTGCGCGGACAGCGCACCCGGGCCTGCGGCGTCTCGTAGAGTCGGATCCGTGGACGAGAGTCTGACCGCCGCCGACACGGGGCGGCTCGGAGGATGATCCTGCCCCCGGTGCGCGACCCCAGGATGGTCACCGTCCGCCGCGGCGGCACGCTCACCGACGCCGACCACCACCTGCTCGCCCTGTGGGCCGCGGAGTGCGCCGAGCACGTCCTCCCCCTGTTCGACTCGGACGATCCGCGGCCGCGGGCGGCGCTCGCCGCGGTGCGGGCGTGGACGTGCGGGGAACTGTCCATGTGGGACACCCGCTCGGCGGGCGGACACGCCATGGGGGCGGCCCGGGACCTGCGCGGGGCACCCCGCTTCGCCGCCTACGCGGCGGGACAGGCGGCGTGCGTGGCGCACGTCGCCGAGCACGACCTCGGCGCCGCCGCCTACGCGATCAAGGCCGTGCGGGCGGCGTCGGGGGTGGAGGCGGGCAGGCGCGAATGCCTGTGGCAGCGCGGCAGGCTCCCCGCGCCGGTCCAGGAGCTCGTCCTCGAGGACCAGCAACGGCGCAACGCCCTCTGCTGGTCCGTGTTCGAGTGACGGCCGGGGCCGGGAGGTGTGCCGCGGCGCTGCTCGGGAGGCCGCGCTGGACGTCATGGTCGCCCGGCTCGACCGGGGTGCCGTCTGGGGCTCAGTGAAGGGCCGAGCGGACTAGCACAGGTGTGCTAGTTTGCGTTCGTGGCCCAGGTGAACCCGCAGGAGCGGCGGCGCGAGATCGTCGAGGCGGTGTGGCGTCTCCTGGAGAAGGGCGGCGTCGAGGCGGCGTCGGTGCGCGGTGTGGTCGCCGAGACCGGGCTGTCGTCCGGGTCGATCCGGTTCTTCTTCTCCACCCAGGCCGGGCTGCACGAGTTCGCGATGACCGGCCTCGCCGAGCGGGTACGGGAGCGCATCCTTCGCCTCGCGACGGAGCCCGACCTCGGGCGGCGGGCGGTGGCGATGGTGAGCGAGCTGATGCCGCTGCGCGAGGACACCGAGCGGGAGCTGGGCGTCTGGATGGCGTTCGTCGCCAGGGCCCGCCACGCCCCGGGTCTGGCTCGCATCGTGGCCGAGCAGGCCACCGCGATCCGGGAGTTCCTGACCACGGTGGTCACCGACCTGGTGGCGGCGGGGCTCAGACCACCCGCCACCGACATCGAAGCCGAGGTGACCCACCTCAACGCCGTCGTCGACGGGCTGACCTTCGAGCTGCTGACCGCGCCCGACCTGATCAGCCGCGACCAGGCCACCGCCGCCCTGCGCCGGGCGCTGCTGTCGTGATCGCGGCGATCATCGGCGCCGAGGTCGCGTTCTGGGCACTCCTGCTCGCCGGGCTGGCGCTGCGCTACCTCGCCCGCGCCCGGCGGCTGAGCACCGTCGTGCTCGCCGGGGTGCCCCTCGTCGACCTCGCCCTGCTGGTCCTCGTCGCGGTCGACGTACTGAACGGCGCCCCGCCGACACGGCCGCACGCGTTCGCGGCCCTGTACCTGGGCATCACCGTGGCGTTCGGCCACCACATCGTGCAGCGCACCGACACCTGGTTCCGGTACCGGTTCGCGGGCGGACCGGCACCGACCAGGCCGCCCAAGGGATCGACCGAGGAGGTGCGCGCCCTCTGGCGTGAATGGTTCCGCGTGCTGCTCGCCGCGGCGATCGGCGCGGCCTGCCTGCTCGTCATGATCGGACTCGAGGGTGGGCCCGCTCCCGCCGATGTCGAGGACGCCGCAGGCCATCCCTACTGGGCCACCCTGCTGCTCCTCCCCATCGTCACCGGGGTGTGGTTCCTCGCAGGCCCCGCCTTCGCCGGGCGCGGCGACCCCACCCGCGATCGCTGAGGCGCGTGGTTGTTTGCTACCCAAACCTCAGATTAGTCTGCCCTCATGAAGCGAATCCTCGGAGCGGTGGCGCTCCTGCTGGTGCTGGCCGGGTGTGCCGGCACACCCGCTCCGACCGAGCAACCCCAGGCCCCCGCCGCCGCGTTCCCGGTCACCGTGCAGCACGCACTCGGATCCACCACGATCCCCCAGCAACCCACCCGGGTGTTCACCCTCGGCCCGTCGGACGCGGACGTCGTCCTGGCACTCGGCGTGACCCCCGTCGGCATCCACAGCCGCTACGGCTTCGAACGCGGCGTCGGCCCCTGGGCCGAGGACAAACTGGGCACGGCCACCCCCACCGTGACCACCGGCCGCGTCCTGCCCCTCGAAGCCATCGCCGCGGCCAAACCCGACCTCATCATCAACGTCGCCTCCAGCGGCGACAAAGACGAGTACGACACCCTGTCGCGGATCGCCCCCACCATCGCCCTCCCCGTCGGCGCGCAGCCCTACGCGCCCAAGTGGCAGGACGCGACGCGGCTGATCGCCCAAGCGCTGGGCAAGCCCGCCGAAGGCGACACGCTCGTCGCGGACACCGAGACCTACCTGAACGGGGTCGCCTCGGCCAACCCCACCTTCCGCGGCAAGACCGCCACCTACCTCGACGTCATGGCCGGCGAGGTCTACGTCGGCGGCAACCAGGCCACCGTCGTCACCACACTCAAAGAACTCGGCTTCACCGACACCCCCTACGTGGCATCGCTTCCCCCGGCCGACACCCAGTCACCCCTCTCCGCCGAGCTCCTCCCCCAGATCGACTCCGACATCCTCGTCGTCTACGGCTTCGGCGCCAACCAAGCCGACACCCTCGCCTCCAACGCCGGACTCGCCAACCTGGGCGCGGTCAAGGCCGACCACGCCTACTTCATGCCGGACCTCGCCCTCTCCTCACCCTCGGTCCTGTCCATCCCCTACGGCGTCAACGCCATGTTGCCCTTCCTCAAGACCGCGACGGGCTGATCGCGCTCTCCGGACCCAGACCACGCGCGGACGGATCGGTCGGCAGGTCGTCCAGCCTGCCGACCATCCCGTCCACCAACGCCTCCACCGTCCACCGGAACAACGCGCTGGGCTCCCCCGGATCAGGCTGCCAGCGGCGGCTCAACGCGTTGTCCGCCGCCGCCAGCGTGAACGACACCACCCGGCTGAGCAGCACGTACGCCTGGTCGGCCGAGAACTGCGGGGCCAACGCCCGGAACCCCGCGATGCTGGCGTCGAACACCCGCAACGTCTCCGGGTGGTAGGGACCGTCGAGCAGATACCGCTCGATCCCCGGATGCCGGGCCGCCAGCTGCCAGGTCTGCTCCGCCACCTCCACCAGGTGCGCCCGCCAGTCCGTCCCCTCCAGCCGGAACTGGAAGGTCGCATGCGCCCGCGCCGCCGCCAGCGAGTACAGCTCCTCCCGAGACCCGACATAGCGATACAGCGCCATGTCGGTCACCCCGAGCTCCCGGCTCACCCCCGCCATGCTGAACCGGTCCAAACCCTGGGCGATGGCGGTCTCCAGGATGCGGTCGCGGTTGAGCACGAGGCGAACGGTACCCGGCCGCGGAGGGAGCGAGCGCAGGGCGAGCACTGAACTGCGGAGATGCTCCAGCAGCGCCGCCGCGGTCGCCTCGGCCGCCTGGCGCGAGGAGTCGACGACGGGCAGGTCCGGGCAGGCCCGGGCGAGGTTCTCGGCCTCCCGCAGCGCACGGTCGAGGACCGCCCGCCGCGTCGGCGCGGGCGCACCGCGGAGCTCGTCGCCCGCCAGCAGCGCGGACGAACCCCGCGCCCGGCTCTCGACCCGCCGCGCCAGCGCGTCCGGGTCGGCGGCGAGCCGGATCAGGGTGCCCGCCCCCTCCCCGAACGGCGGCCGGGCGAGCACCGGATCGCGCGAGACCAGCAGGGCGACGGTCGCGCCCGCCCGTTGGTACCCGTGGAGGAGGATCGAGATCTGGGCCCGCACGAACGCGTCGGAGGGCCGGGGGTGCACGAACCCGAGCTGCTGGGCGTCGACGAAGGCCGCGGGACGACCCTCCTGCCAGAGCGTCCGCAGCGCGTGCCATCCCGCGGTGGACTTGCCCACCGCCGTCGGCCCGATCACCCCGGCGACGGGGATCGACGGCGGCGGACCCGTCGGCACCTCCCCCGCTCCCGGCGCCGCGATCAGGCACCGACCGAGCAGCCCGGCCACGGTCTGCGCGGGGGTGTGGTCCGTCGTGTCGACCGGCTCACCGATCCCCGTCCGGTCGAGGAGCCGGGCGTAGCGCTGCAACTCGTCCAGCAGCTCGGGCGAGGATCCACGCCCGAGGAACCGTCCGCGGAGGACGTCGTCACGGCAGGACAACCGCACCAGGTCGAGAGGCACGCCGTCGAGCGGGGGCCCGGCCCGCAGGTGGTGGTCGATCCCGCGCTCGGGGTCGACGACTCCCGAGACGATCGTCTGCCGCACGCCCGCCCGGCGCAGACCGTGGAGCAGCGGGACCAGGTTGTCGGTCGTGATCCGATGGCTCCGGTCGCCGCCGCCCGGCGGCGGACCGAGGAGGCCGAGCTGGTCGATGTCGAGGTAGGCGACGCTCCCACCACGGGAGGCGACGGCCTCGAACAGCCCCCAGCCGACTGTGGACTTGCCGATGCCGGGGGCTCCGGTGACCCACAGCGTGGGCATGGTGTCAGCCATGCGCGGCCGCCGTCCGGCGGAGCCCGATGATCACGAGGATCCCCCACAGCCCGGACGACGGGTCCGGGGCACGTCGTCGGTGGTCGCACACCACCGTAGGCGCGCCGCCGGGGTCTCGCGCTGGGTTTTCCCGAGGCCCCACGACGACGCCGACGGGTCACCCGGTGGCCACGGCCCGGTCGTAGGCGGCCCGGGCGGAGATGATCTGTTCCTGGTGGGTCTCGGTCCAGGCCACCAGGGGCTTGATGGTGTCGTGCAGCGTGCAGCCCAGGCCGGTGAGCGAGTAGTCGACGCGCGGCGGAACGGTGGCGTGCACGTAGCGGTGGACCAGGCCGTCTCGTTCGAGCTGGCGCAGGGTGACGGTGAGCATCCGCTGGCTGACCCCGTCGATCTCCTTCTTCAGCTCCGTGAAGCGCATGGTCCGGCGCTCCAGCAGGGCGATGACCAGCAGGGACCACTTGTCCGCGATCCGGTCGAGGATCTGGCGGACCTCGCAGTTCTGGCGGGCGTCCCACTGGAACGGGTCGTCGTCGGTCACCGCGCAGGAACCGGGTTCTTCCGAAGTGCCGTCTTCCATGGCTCTGGATGGTGACGCACGATGCGGTCGGTATCAAGAAGTAACTCATGGGGGAACCGATGACCGCGACCGACCGCCTGTCCGCCCGGGCCTGGGCCCTGCTGCTCGTGCTGTCCGGGGCGATCTTCCTGGAGGGGGTCGACATCTCGATGATGGGCGTCGCCCTCCCGTCGATGCGCGCCGACCTCGGGCTGAGCACCGGGGAGCTGCAGTGGGTCGTGAGCTCCTACGTGCTGGGCTACGGCGGGTTCGTGCTGCTCGGCGGCCGCGCCGCGGACCTGCTCGGGCGCCGCCGGATGTTCCTGGTGATGCTGGGGGTGTTCGTCGTGTTCTCCGGGCTGGGCGGGGTGGCGACGGAGGGCTGGATGCTCGTCGCCGCCCGCTTCGTGACGGGCGTCGCCGCGGCGTTCACCGCCCCCGCGGGCCTGTCGATCATCACCACCACGTACGCCCGCGGGCCCGCCCGGGACCGGGCGGTGCTGGTGTACGCGGGCGCGGCGGCAGGCGGGTTCTCGCTCGGGATGGTGGTGGGCGGGCTGCTCACGGCGCTGCACTGGCGCTGGGTGTTCTTCGCACCGGTGGTGCTGGCGACCGTGATCCTGGCGGCGGCGGCCGCGGTGGTCCCTCGTGACGGCGGTGCGCGCCGGGCGGGTGCGCGGTTCGACCTGGTGGGCACGCTCCTGCTCACCGTCGGGATGTCGCTGCTGATCCTGACCGTGGTGCACGCGCCCGAGGTGCCGCTCGCCATCAGCCTGCTCACCGGCGCCGGCGCGGTCGCGGGGTTGGTCGCGTTCCTCGCCGTCGAGCGGCGTCGACCGGAGCCGCTGCTGCGGCTGGGGATCCTGCGCGTGCCGGGCGTGGCCCGGGCGAACCTCGGAGCCATGGCCCTGGTCGGCTCCTTCATGGCGTTCCAGTTCTCCGCGGTCCTGTTCCTGCAGGAGCAGCTGGGCTGGTCCTCGATCGAGACGGGCCTGCTGCTGGCCATCGGCGGGCTGGACGCGGTCCTCGCCCCGACACTCGCCCCGCCGCTGGTCCGCCGCGTCGGCAACGGGAGGGTCCTGGTCGCGGGGCTCGGGCTCGCCGCCGTCGGGTACCTCGGGTTCCTGCCGCTCGACGGCACGGTCTCCCTGATGGCGGCCGGGCTGCTGGCGATCAGCGTGGCGTTCGCCCTGGCCTACGGGCCCCTCACCCTCGTCGGCACCGACCGCGCCGAGGAGTCCGAGCAGGGGCTGGCCGGTGGTCTCATGACCATGTCCTTCCAGTTCGGAGGGGCGATCGGCCTCGCGGTCGCGACCGCCGCGGTGGTGAGCACGGACCTCCGGGCCGGGGTCGTGGTCGCGGTGGCACTGGCGGTCGCCGGCGTGGCGGTGACGGCTCCGCTCGCCCGACACGGGGCGGCCGAGCCGGCGGGGGTGGCCCGGGCGGCGCGATGACCTCGGGGGCGTCACCGCGCGGGAACGGGGTGGCGGAGGCTCAGCGGCTCCGGCGTGAGTGCGGCGAGGAAGTCCTCGGCGTCGAACCGGGCCCCCGGCGCCCAGACCCCGCCCGGCCGGTCCCGCCCCAGCCGCAGGGCGGCTTCGACGACCAGGGGCGCCGTCACGGCGTAGATGTCCCGGCCGGACGCGCTGATCCGCCGACCGCCGGCGTCGACCTCGACGGTGAACCGCTGCGCGGACCGCCCGAGGTCGTCCACCGCCTCGGGGGCGGGCGTGGCCGGGTCCCGGAGGTCCGCGAGCGGCGCGGTGGTGAGGAACGTCCGCACGGAGCGGACCGGGAGGTGGTCGGCGATCAGGACCGTCTCGGAGAAGGGGTGCGCGACGACCTCCTGGGCGCCGAGCGGCTCCGGGAAGTGCCAGGTGCGGACCTCGGGCTCGGCGTCGGCCGGCGCGAGCGCACCGTCGGTCACCACCAGCCGAGGTGCGGTGGTGCGTCGTCCGGTGATCCGGGTCCCGGCGGTGGGCCACCACCGGTCGATCCCGATGGCCACCGTGACGTCGTCGCCGCGCCGGTCGCCGACGGCCGCGGTCGCCAGCAGGTCGGCCAGCCCCCCGAAGAACGACATGGCGGGCACCACGCTCACCCCCGCCGCGCGCGCCGTCGCGCCCAGCTCCGCAGCCAGGGCGCGGACGGGGGCCTGCTCGGCCGACACGTCGAGGTAGTGGGCACCCGCCCGGACCGCGGCCGCCGCCACGGGGACGGCGGTGTCCAGGAACGGACCGGCCACGTTGATCACCGCGTCGGCGCCCGCGAAGGCGGCGGCCAGCGCCGTCGGGTCGCCGGTCGCGGCGGGGCGGGCCTCGAGTCCGGTCGCGGCCAGGCGCGTGGCGTCACGGCCGGAGACGACGGGCTCGACGCCGCGGCGCAGCAGCTCGGCGACGACGAACCGTCCGGTGTGGCCGTAGGCGCCGTAGACCGCGACGCGGGGTGTGGTGATCGACATGCGCCCAGCGTCCCCGGACCGCGCCGACACGACGAGCGTCCGATCCGACCACTACCGCATACTTTCCGACATGCACCGCGTCGTCCTGGCCGTCCACGCCCACACCATGCTGCTGGAGCTGGCCATCGCCGCCGAGGTCTTCGGGGTCGACCGGTCCGACCTCACCGCGGACGGCCGCTGGTACGGCCTCGCGGCGTGGACGCCCGACGGCCGCCCCACCCCCTGGCTGCCCGACGTCCCGACCTGCACCCTCGACGACCTGCGCGCCGCCGACACGATCGTCGTCCCCTCGACCGACGATCCCGCCGCGGACACCGATCCCGCGCTGCGGGCCGCGTTGCGCGCCGCGCACGAGCGGGGCACCCGGATCGCCGCACTCTGCACGGGTGCGTTCGTCCTCGCCGACGCCGGCCTGCTCGACGGGCGCGCGGCGGCCACGCACTGGATGCACGCCGAGGACCTCGCCCGCGCGCACCCGCGGGTCGAGGTGCGACCCGACGTCCTCTACGTCGACGAGGGCCTCGTGCTGACCTCGGCGGGCAAGATGGCGGCCCTGGACCTGTGCGTCCATCTCGTCCGCGAGGACTTCGGAGCGGCGGCGGCCAACGGGCTGGTCCGCAGGCTCGTCGGCCCCGGGCACCGCCCCGGCGGCCAGGCGCAGTACGCCACCCGCCCGAGCCTGCCCCGCACGACCGACGGGCTCGCCGGTGCCCTCGCCTGGGCCCGGGACCGTCTCGACCAACCGGTCACCGTCGAGTCCCTGGCCCGCCGGGCGGGCCTGAGCAGCCGACAGCTCGCCCGACGCATGCACGCCGAGCTGGGGCTGCGCCCGCTGGACTGGCTGCACCGCGAACGGATCTCGCTGGCCCAGGAGCTCCTCGAGTCCTCGGACGCGACGATCGAGCAGATCGCCGCCCGCTGCGGCCTCGGCACCGCGGCCACGCTGCGCCGACACTTCCGGCGCACGGTGGGGGCCAGCCCCACCACCTACCGGGCCACGTTCGGCCGGGCGGCGGGTCGCTCGGCGTAGGGACGGTTCCGCGTCGGGCGAAACCACCGCACCGACGGGCCGTCGGTGGCTAGCGTCCGGTCTCATGACGACGATCACGAGACGGACGGTCGAGTATCCGGCGGACGGGTTGACCATGGTGGGTCATCTGGCGCTGCCGTCGGGCCACGACCGCCGACCGGCGGTCCTGCTCGGCCCCGAGGGCACCGGGATCAGCGAGGTGCAGCGGCGCCGAGCCGACGCGCTGGCCGAGCGGGGCTACGTGGCCTTCGCCTTCGACATCCACGGCGGACGCTGGTTCCGCGACCCCGAGGAGATGCTCGCGCGTTGCCTGCCGCTGCTCGCCGACCCGGACCGCCTCCGCGAGATCGGGACCGCGGCGCGGGACGTCGTCCTCGCCGAGGACCGCACGGACCCGGAGCGGATCGCCGCGATCGGGTACGGCACCGGCGGTGCGGTCGCGCTCGAGCTCGGTCGGGCCGGTGTGCCGCTGCAGGCGATCGGGACGATCAACGGGTTGATCACCGGCAGGCCGGGCGAGGCCGCCCACATCCGCTGCCCCGTGTGGGCGGGCGTGGGATCGGAGGACCCGATCCAGCCCGCCGCGCAACGCGACGCGTTCGCCGCCGAGATGCAGGACGCGGGCGTGGACTGGCGGCTGACGATCTACGGCGGGGCGGAGCACGCGTTCCACCACCCGTTGGACGAGCTGCCCGACCAGGTGCTGCTCCCCGGCGTCGGGTACCACGAGAAGCACGCGGCGCGAGCCTGGCGGGACGTCCTCGGTCTGCTCAGCGAGTGTCTCCCCTTGTCGAACTAGGGCGCGTCTTCGGCTAACACTGTTAGCCTGACCGGATGGACGCACCTCTCCCGGCCACCCCCGGGCATCGGGTCAGACGGCTCGGCTGGACGCTGCTCGCCCTCGTCCTCGCCGCGTTCACGGTCTTCGAGTCGGTCAAGTACGGGCTGCCCGTGATCGCCGCGGCGGTCGCGGGCCTCGTGGTGCCCGACCTTCCTCGTGTCCTCGGTCTGCGCAGGCTCGGCGACTGGGCGGCGCGACCGTGGGGGCCCGTCGTCCTGCTCCTGGTGGGCGCCCTGGTCGACGGGGTACCGCTGGTGGTCTTCGTCGTCGGTCTCGGCTGGAGCACCCGCATCGCGACCCAGCGCGTCCTGCACCCATGACCCGGCGCGAGGAGGTCGTCGACGCCGCCGAACGGATCCTCGAGGCGGAGGGGCCGACGAGCCTGACGATGCGCAGGCTCGGCGCGGAGCTGCAGATGCGGGCTCCGTCTCTCTACAAGCACGTCACCGGGAAGGACGACATCGAGGCGGCTCTGCAGGAACGGGCGCTCCGCAGCCAGGCCGAGGCCCTGGGTCCGTACACAGACCTCCCCGGCATGGCGCAGGCCTACCGCCGCTGGGCGTCGGCGCACCCTCGGCTCTACGAGCTCACCGCCCGGCGGCGGCTCCGGCGCGACCGGCTGCCCGACGGCGTCGAGGACGCGGCCGGAGCCCCCCTCCTCGCCGCTGTCGGTGGGGACGTCCCCGTCGCGCGGGCGGTCTGGGCCTTCGCCCACGGCCTCGTGGACCTCGAGCTCGCCGACCGGTTCCCGGAGGACGCCGACCTGGACGAGGTGTGGCGCGTCGGCATCGCCGCGTTCGTCCCGAGTGGACAGACCGGCGACGGAGGAGACACCGCAGCGGGTGCCGGGATCACCGACCGTCCGCCCCCGGAGGACGACCCGCCGGGGCGCCACTCGTAGCGCTTCCCCGGAGGGCGCGGGTGTCCTCCTCGTACGCCGCTCGGACCTGGTGGACCGGTCGTGCGGGGCGCGGGCCGCCGCCTAAACGGCATGACGGTCGAGCGCGGTGCTGCCAGGCTGACCGGATGACGGCGTTGACGACCATGGCACGCGTGACCGGTTGGGCCTGCATCGCGATCGGGGGGATCCAGCTGGTCGGTGGCGCGCGCGGCGAACCCGGTATGACCGGTGACGCGACCGTGGACTCGCACGTCCGCTTCATGGGACCCGTCTTCGCGGGCTACGGCGTGGGGTGGCTGGACGCGGCGGCGGCCGAGAAACCCGACCTGAACCGGATGCGGCTGCTCGCCGGGCTCATGGCCGTCGGCGGCCTCGGGCGCCTCGCGACGCGTGCGACCCTCGGTCGCCCCCACCGCTTCCACGACGTGCTGCTCGCCGTGGAGTTGGCGGCGCCGGTCGTGACGGAGGTGCTGGGTCGGCGCGCTACCCCACCGTCGCCGGCGTTCCGCCGGTGACGGCGACCAGTTCGTCGAAGGTCGTGGGGAAGACGGCGTGGGCGATCCCACCGGCGGCCCAGACCTCCGGGTAGTGCCGCAGGGCGACGTCGACCAGGGTGCGGACCGGCGCCGGGTGCCCGACGGGCGCGACCCCGCCGATGGCCTGCCCCGTCGCGGCCGTGACGAACTCCGGGGTGCCCCGCCGGACGACCTCGGCGCCGACCAGCGCCGCGACCGTCGCCGTGTCGACCCGGTGGGCGCCGGAGGTCAGGACGAGCAGGGGCTCCCCGTCCGCGGCGAAGACCAGCGAGTTCGCGATGGCGCCCACCTCGACCCCCAGCGCGGCCGCCGCCGCGGCCGCGGTGCGGACCGCGTCCGGCAGGACCTGCAGGCGGCCGATCCGCTCCTCGTCCGCCCCGCCCGCGCGCAGGTCGGCGAGCACGCGCTGCACCTTCGGATGATCCATGTCGGGCATGTCGACCAGCCAACCATCGTCGGGTCCGGGGCGCGGAACCGCCTCCGCTCAGCTCCGGGCGCTGACGAAGCGCCCGTCGACCAGCAGCGGGACCGACGCGCTCGCATCGAGCTCGGCGGCGGTGTCCACGTCGTTCGCGAAGCCGATCCCGTCGAGCTCACGGCCGCTCGCACAGTCGTGCAGAGCCGTCTCGACGTCCGCGCCGACCGCGTCGAAGGCCGCGGCGGCCGCGCGCGCCTCCGGGGATGCCGTCCAGCCCTCCCGGATCAGCACGCTGAGCAGACCGCCCGCACCCCACAGGTCCTCGACGGCGGGCCGGAGACTGCCGTCCGGCCACCGCTCGCCGGCGGCGACGACGGCCACCCGCAGGTCGGGGTTCTCGGCGCGCCTGCGGCGGAGCCACGCCGCGGCCGCAGCGCGGTTGCGCAGACTCACCCCGGCGACGAGCGGGACGGCGTCGGCGAGGAGGGCGCTGATCGTCGAGCCGTTGGGCGAGGGCAGGACCAGGCGCGGCAGGTCGGCGGCGGCCCGGATCGTGGCCGGGGACAGGCTCACGCCGCCCTGGGACCGGCCGCCTGCGAGCACCGCGTCGTGGTCCGCGGCGAACCGGACGGCGGACTCGTCCCGCCAGCGGTAGGGGTGGACGACGGTGCCGCGGTCCGCCGCGACCGTGAGGGTCGTCGTGAAGCTCAGGACGTCGACGACCACGGCGACGTCGACCTCCGAGGCGATCTCGGCCGCGCCCGTCGGGCCCCAGTCGAGACGCAGGGCGTAGCCGGCTTGGCGATACGGGGATGTCACGAGCTCGCTCCTCGGGAGAGAGGGACGGTTTCTTCGAGGCGCCGTGAATACTCGTGCCCGGTCGGGGTGGTCGTGGTGAGCACCATTCCTTCTCTCCGGACCGCCCACCCGTCGTTCTCTTTCACGAGATTGTGGAACTCACACGTTCCGCGACCGTTCGCCGCACTGGTCGGACCACCACGAGAATGCGGCACGATATGGTCGAGATGGCGGATCGGGGCATCACAATACGGTTCGGCACACACCCCACCGTCCCGCGCCCGGATCACCTCCGCCACCACCCCCGTGAACACACGCCGCCGAGACTCCACACCCACCACCACCCCCTCACGAGTGAACAGACGCCGCCACGAACGCCGACCCTCCCCATGAGCGAGGACCTCTGGCGGGAGCGGGCCGTAACCGGGAACCTCACCCAACAGCGGCGCACCCGGCTCCAGCAGCGACTCGACCGGCACCAGCACCTGCACCTCCACATCCACCTCCCCGGCCCGGGCCCGCCCGGTCACCCGCTCCACCACCGTGTCGGCCATGATCTGCCCGCGCGTCCGTGTGACCGGCTCCGACGCCACGAACACCTGACGCACCGCCTTGTCCAACGCCGCATAACAGCCCACGGCCTGCTCGACCGGAAGCCGCACCCGCAGATCGGCCATGCCGTCCCCCACCGGCCGGACACTGACGAAACGACCACGCCGCGCCTGCCGCACCCGCTCGAGTGCCTTCTCCGGAGCGACCCGACCGGCGATCCGCCGGGCCAGGTCACCGAGCCGCCGCTCCCCCAACCCCTCCCAACCACGGCGTGCCAACTCCGCATCGACCGCAGCACGCTCGCGCTCGTCGAGGTGCCCGGTCGCCCGCACGATCGCCGCGACCTTCCGCTCCCCCAACTCCCCCGCCACGAACGCCTCCCGCACCCGACCCAACCCCGCATGCAGATCACGCGCCATCCGCACCCGCCGCCGCCCCTCCCCCGGCCCGACACGACACGCCAACCCCACCTGCGCCGCCACCTCCCGCTCGATCCGCTCCAGATCCGGCACCACCAACGCCAGGGCAGGCTCCGAGCCTGGCCCTGGGCCCGACTCCAGGACACGAGCAGGGTCGGAGGAGCCGCCCGAGTCGGAGCCGCCCGAGTCGGAGCCGCCCGAGTCGGAGCCGCTCTGGTCGAGCTCGACGGGGACCGCCTGCAGCGGCGCGCCGGCCGCGTCCAACCGCGCACCGACCTCCGCCCGCGCGAACGCGTACACCGCCTCCAGACGCGCGGCCGAAAGGATCGCGACCGCCTGATCCAGCCGCGAGATGCGCTCGATGAGTTCTGCCGGAGATTCCGCCTCGTACTCTGAGGACATCATTTCCGACACCCACGCCACCCATTCCTCCCGCGACTGCGGGGAGGTGACGAATCGAGTCTCGGACATGCCCACAGAATACCGGATCCACGCGCCCCATATCGAACACCTGTTCGAACCGATTTCCTGCATCTGTAGTCACCGCAAAGCGCGCTGCCCCCCCAAGATCGCGACCCGCGGTCCACAGGTGCCGAATCCGGCACCCGTGAACCGCAGACGGCGATCATGGTCTGTCAGAGTCGGGGCAACGGGTGGGCCCGGCGCGACTACGGCGAGGTGTTCACCAGGCAGCACTTCGCCGTCGGCGGCGGGCCGTCGCCGCGGGAACGCTGTGCAGACACGGACACGCTGTGCAGACACGGAACTGTCAGGGCAGACGGGCGTCCCCACCCAGGTTGCCGACGATCCGGCGCAGCACGTCGATGGTCGTGGCGTACTCCTCGTCGCTCACGTCCGCGCGGAGGGAGGCGTGGGTCGCGCCGTTGCGCTCGCGCGCCGCCGCGAGTCGGGTGACACCGTCTCCGGTGAGCGCGACGCCGACCTCGGACTCGACCACGAGCCCGGCCCCCACCATCGCGTCGAGCTCGCTCGCCACGTCGCGCCCCTCCTCGCGGTCGCTGTAGCCGGTCAGCGTCTCGACCAGTACGTCGCGAGGCCGAGGGCCGCCGTCGAGGTGGTTGAGGATCCACCACTGGGGCTGGCTCAGGGCGTTCGCCGCGAGGCTCTCCCGGATGGCCGCGGCGATCCGCCGGTAGGCCTCCCCGGTCCAGTACCCGATCGGCTGTCGGACGAGCTCGTCGCGGCGGTATCCCATGCCGGACCCAACGGCCACGGTCACGGCGATCTGCCCGACCCGCCGACGTTTTCACCACGAGCGAACCCGGCGGGACTCCCCCGAGATGCCGCCGCGGGTCGAGTACCCGATGACCCCGTCGGGCGAGCGGCTCGACGCCGTCCTGATCCCCCTGGGCGACTGGGCCGTCGAGCACATCGACCAGATCGGGGGTAGTCGAGCACCCGGCTGAACTCGTCCCCACCGTGCCCCGCGTCGACGAGGATCTCGCGGATGCCGAGGGCGTGCGGGAGGAGCTCCGCCGGCGCGATGCCCTCCGCGCGGGCCAGGGCGGCGGCGTGGGCGAAGGCGCCCGTGGCGGTCCGGAACAGGTCGAGCAGGGCCATGTCGAAGGCCGCGGCCCGCCCCGGCTCCTCACCGGTCCACCGGGCGGTGCCCAGCTGCTCGAGCACGGTGCGACGGCGACGGACACCGTGTCTCCTTGCGCTGTTCCGGATGTGACGGACGAATGGTCGCCCTCCGGGGCAGCGCCCGACCAGTACGCACTTCGAGGTGACCGGGGCACCTCGAAGTGCCTGTGGCGCTACGGCAGCGAGGGCTCGACCATGGCGGTCACGTCGTCGACCAGCGGGCGTCCGGTGCGGTAGGCCTCGAACTGGGTCGCGACGAGCGCCGCCAGCTCGCCCAGGGTGCCCCGGTGGTCACCGGCCATGTGCGGGGTGAGCAGCACGTTCGGCAGCCGCCAGAGCGGGTGGTCGGCGGGGAGCGGCTCCGGGTCGACGACGTCCAGGCTCGCCCCGATCCGCCCGGTGGCAACCGCCGCGGTCAGGTCGGCCGTGTCCACGGTGGCCCCGCGTCCGACGTTGCTGAACAGCGCACCGTCCTTCATCCGGGCCAGGAAGGCCGCGTCGACCAGTCCACGGGTGGCCGGGCTCAGCGGCAGCGCGGAGGCGACGACGTCCGCGCGGGGCAGCCACTCGTCGAGCTCCGCCAGCGGCAGGACGGGGCGGCCCGCCTCGATCCGGGCGCTGCGCGCGAAGGCCACGACCTCCGCCCCGCACGCCGCCAGCCTGCGCGCGAGTGCCTTCCCGACGACCCCGTGCCCGAGCTGGACCACCGTGGCGCCGACCAGGCTGCGCAGCCCCGCGGCGGGGATCTCGCTGGTGGGGTCGTCCACGTCGACCCAGTCCGCGCGGTCCTGGGCGCGCACGTAGTCCGGCAGCCTGCGCAGCGCCGCGAGGATGTTGAGCAGACCCTGCTCGGCGGTGGTCTCGGCGATCACGGCGGCCGCGTTGTGCAGCCGGGCGCCCGACGGCAGGTGGTCCATGACGTAGTCGAAGCCCACGCTCATCACCTGCACCCGCTCGACGGCGGGCAGCTCCCGCATCCGGCGGCGGCGCTCGACGCCGCCGTCGCGGCTGATCACCACGAAGCGCACGTCCGCCGCCGGGACCGCGCCCGCCTCGAACTCCTCCCAGGACGCCACCCGCCACCCGGCGGGCGCGCCGAGGGCCTGCCGCTGCAGCTCGTCGACCACCAGCACGGTGTCCATCCGTTCCCCTCTCATCCGTTCCGGTCCCGGCGCGCCGACAGCAGCGCCGCGAGCAGCCCGACGACACCGAGCGCCGCCGCCGACACGACGTACCCGTCGGGACCACCGCCCAGTACGACGGCGAGCACGCACGCCGTGCTCAGGGCCAGCGCGCCGTTGTGCAGCACCGACCGGAACCCGTTCGCGATCGCCCGCCGGTCGGCGGGCACCCCCTCGATCACCCGGCGGGTGATCGAGGCCATGAACACGCCCTCGCCGAACCCCGACACCGTCAGGAGTACCACGAGCGCCACGACGGCAGGCCGCCCGGTGAACAGCCCCGCCAGCCCGAGCATGGCCACCCCCACCAGCGCGGCCCCGGTCGTCGTCAGTACCCGCGCCGAGACCCACCTGCCCAGCAGCCCCGTCGCGGGCGAGGCGACGACGAGGGCCAGTCCCATCGGCAGGACCAGCGCACCCGACGCGCCTGCGGAGAAGCCCCGGACGGTCTGCAGGTACAGCACCACGAGCAGGGCCGACGCGCCGAACGCCAGTCCCGCGCAGAAGGACGCGCCGTAGGCGAAGCCGCGGTCGCCCGCGAGGATCCGCAGGTCGAGCACCGGCTCGCGGACCCGGCGTTGCACCGTCACGAAGACGCCGCCCGCGAGCACCCCGATCCCCAGGACCAGGGCGGCGAGGACCACCCGCCCCGCCGCGACGAACTGCCCGGCCAGCAGCACGGCCACGATCGCCGCGATCGACAGCACGGCGCCGGGGACGTCCAGCCGGAACCCGGCCGACCGGGCGGGCGAATGCGCGTGCCGCAGGCTCCACCAGCCGATCCCGCAGGCCAGGAGCCCGATCGGGACGGCGCACCACAGGATCGAGCGCCACCCGTAGGCGTCCACCAGCAGCCCGCCGACCACGGGGCCCAGCAGCGTCGCCGCGCCGCCCGCGGTGATGTTGAGCGACAGCGCCAACGACAGTCGCGGCGGCGGGAAGACGTCGCTGATCACCGCCGTGGTGTTGCTGACCGCCGCCGCGGCGCACAGCCCCTGCAGGACCCGGGCGGCGATCAGGACGGTGTCCTCCCGCGCCAGCGCGCAGACCGCGGCGCAGAGCGTGAACACCACGAGCCCGCCCAGGTAGAGCGGGCGGCGGCCCAACGAGTCGGACAGCTTGCCGAACACCAGGATGGTGGCCGCGTTCGCCAGCGGGAACGCCAGCACCACCCAGGTCGCCGTGCCCGCGCCGCCCGCGAGGTCGGCGGCCATGTCCGGCACGGCCACCCCCAGGGCCGACGCCGACCCGAACACGAGGACGGCCGCCAGGGAGGTCGTCGTCAGGACCGCGACCGCGGCCGCCCGCGAGACGGGCGCCGGCGCGACGGCGGTCATCCGGCCGCCCCGTCCCGCACCCGCCACGGCCCGCCCCTGGCGATCCCGAACACCAGGGCGAGTGCGTCCGCGCAGGCGCAGACGAGCAGGGCCACGGTGAACGCCGCGCTGACCTGCGGACCGGAGTCCTGCACGTCGTAGCCCGCGATGCCGGAGGCGGACACCA
Source organism: Pseudonocardia sp. WMMC193 (assembly GCF_021728735.1). Classification (NCBI taxonomy): domain Bacteria; kingdom Bacillati; phylum Actinomycetota; class Actinomycetes; order Pseudonocardiales; family Pseudonocardiaceae; genus Pseudonocardia; species Pseudonocardia sp. WMMC193. The sequence goes on from NZ_JAKKDO010000003.1 coordinate 2,346,007, forward strand.
GCAGCAGGACCACGCTGGTGCCGAGTGCCGCGGCGCTGTTGTACAACATGGACCGCACCGAGTTCGCGACCGCGCGCCGCTCCGGCGCGACACCGCGCATGATGGCGGTGGTGTTGGGCGTGACGAACGTGCCGATGCCCGCGCCGACGAGGACCAGCCAGGCCATCGTGGCCGGGAGCGCGGCCGTGGGCGGGGTGAGGGCCAGCCCCACCGTCCCGACGACGGACAGCCCGCCGCCGAGCGCGGTCAGGGTGCGGGCCGTCAGGATCCGGGTGAGCCGCCCGGAGACCGGGGTCACCACGACCATCGCCAGCGCCATGACCATCCCGGTCAGCCCGGCCTCCGCCGCCGAGCGACCCGCCACGATCTGCTGCTGCAACACCACCAGGACCGTCACCCCGGCGCGGCCGAAGGACTGGAAGAAGGCGGCGCCGTAGGCACAGGCCCGGGCCTTGTCCCGGACCAGCGCGAGGTCGACGAGCGGGTCCTGCAGGCGGCGCTCCAGCAGCCCGAACACCGCCCACAACACCACGCCCAGACCGAGCATCGCCCAGACGAACGGGTCCGCGGGCCCCGCCGTCGACAGCCGGTTGACGCCGTAGAGCAGGGTCGCGAGCGCGGCGGCGGACAGGAGCGCGCCGCGGGCGTCGAACCGCTCCCGGCGACCGGACGCCCGCCGCGGCGCGGGCAGCACCCGCAGACCCAGCAGCAACGCGGCCAGTCCGAAGGGGACGTTCACGAGGAACACCGCCTCCCAGCCCGCGACCGAGACCAGCAGCCCGCCGATGGTGGGGCCTACGGTGTTCGCGACCGAGGCCGCGGTGAGGTTCAGCGAGAGCCCGTAGGCCAGCCGGTGTTCCGGGAACGCGTCCGCGACGAGCGCGGAGGAGTTCGCCACGATCGTCGCGGCGGACACCCCCTGCAGCGCCCGGACCGCGATGAAGGTGCCCGCGTCCGGGGCGACGGTGGCGGCCAGGCTGAGCACCATGAACGCCGTCATTCCGACCAGGTAGATCCGCCGCCTGCCGACGAGGTCCGAGATACGCCCGAACACCAGGATCGACGCCGTGTTGGCCAGCAGGAAGGCCAGCAGGAACCAGTCGGCGAGGCCTGCGGGGGCGGCGAAGTCGCGGGAGAGGTCGGGGAGGGCGACGTTGATCGAGGTGCCGTTGATCAGCACCAGGGCGAGCGCGAGGCTGGTGACGGCGAGGACGGCGTAGGGGCGCGGGGCGATACCGGCGGGCGCACCACGCGGTGCGGCCGCCGGGCGTACGGGGGGCGTGGTCGTTCCTTCCACGGGGCGGCGTTCACGGGGCGGGCGGGCCGCGGCGGCGCTGCCGCGGCCGGGCGGTCAGGCGTCGAGGATCGTGATGTTGCCGAAGTCGATCGCGTTCTCCGAGCGGTAGGTGAAGCCGCCGACGTCGGTGCGGAAGATCTGCGACGGCTGGATCGAGCACACGAAGATCTCCGGCGAGGACTCGACGAGGATCTGCTGGGCCTGCACCCACAGCGCGCCCGCCTCCGGGCTCAGCGGGTCCGGGAGCGCCTGGGCCTGGTCGACGATCGCCCGGAACCGGTTCGCCGAGGCGTCGTCCCAGCGGGAGGGGTTCGACGCGTCGTTGTTGGGCTTCCAGAAGATGGTGCAGGCGTACGTCGGCGTCTGCACCTGGGACCGGTTGCGGTAGATGATCGCCTGGCCCGCCGCCTTGTTGCGCAGGGTCGAGAAGTCCGCGGCGGTCTTCTGGTCGATGCTGATGTCGAACCCGGCCTCGCGGGCGTAGGACTGGATCAGCACCGACGCGTCCATCAGGTCCTGGTTGGCCGTGGACACCGAGAGCGTGAACGCGATCCGGTCGTGCCCCGCCTCGCCGAGCAGCGCCTTGGCCCGCGCGGGGTCCGAGGTCGGCGCGGGCACCTTGGACACGTCGTAGTTGCGCGTGTTCGGGTTGACGTTGCCGACCGTCGGCACGGCCCGGCCCGCGTAGATCTGCTGCATGATCTGGTCGTAGGGCACGGCCAGCGACATCGCCTTGCGCACGCGCTCGTCGTCGAACGGGGCCTTGTTGGTGACCAGGGTGAGGTCGACGTACTCGATGGGGTCCGCCTCGGGCACGACGACGGCGTCGTTGGACGCCAGCCGCGCCTGGTCGGTGGGCCGGGTGCCCTCCGCGATGTCCACGTCCCCGCTCGCCACCAGCGACGCCCGGGTGCCCGCGTCCCCGACCACGCGCAGGGTGACCTGGCCGATGGCCGGGGCCCCGTAGGCGTAGTTCGGGTTGGCGGTGAGGATCATCTCCTGGTCGGGGGTCTGCGAGGTCACGTGGTACGGGCCCAGCCCCCAGCCGCCGTTGGCCTTGGCCCACTCCAGCGCATACGGGTCCGCGGAGGTCGCGTGCTGCTTCAGCGCGGTCGAGTCGTAGATGTGCCCCTGCAGGTTCGCCAACAGACCGAGGAAGGTCAGGCCGAAGCCCGGGTTGGTCAGGGTGAAGGCGACGGTGTGGTCGTCGATCTTGCTGATCGCCTGCGGGCCCGCGAACCCGCCCTGCCACACCGTCTTCGAGTAGGTGGGGGTGTTCCACTTGCGCTCGAACGAGTACAGCACGTCGTCCGCGGTGATGGGGTTGCCGAGCGGGCTCTGCAGGCCGGGGCGCAGCCGGAAGGTGTAGGTCAGGCCGTCGGCCGACACGTCGTAGGACTCCGCGACGTAGCCGACGTAGGTGTTGAAGTCCTGGACGACGGTGTTCTCGGTCTTGCCCGCGATGTAGGGGTTGCGGACCAGGCCCGCCTGCAGGTTCGCGTTCATCTCGAACGACTCGAGGCTCAGCCCGCCGCCGCCGACGACGCCGTCGAGCGTCGGGGCCAGCGCGGGCACGGCGACGACGAGGGAGCGGGTGCCGCCCCCGCCGCCGCTGCCGCCCGCCGACGAGCCACCGCCGCCGCCCCCGCAGGCGGCGAGGGCCAGGAGGCCGAGGCCGGACAGGCCGCCTGCGAGGAAGCCGCGGCGGCCCACGGACCTCTGCATGATGCTGCTGCCGCGGGCGGAGTACATGGGCTGGGTCACGGGGGTTTCTCTCTTCTCCTGGTGAGGGGGCGGATCAGTGGCCCGGGGAGCGGGTCAGACGGGTGATGACGCCGGTGAGCAGCGCCGCGGAGGCGACCGCGACACACAGCGCGAGCGCGGGGAACAACGTGGTCCACCAGCCGCCGAGCATCACGTCGGACATGCCGGTGGAGATCATCACGCCCCACTCCGGCGTCGGCGGGTTGAGCCCGACGCCGAGGAAGCCCAGCGACGCCGAGACGATGATCGAGACCCCGAAGATGTTGGAGCTGTTCTCGATCGCGGGCCGGGCGGAGTTCGGCAGGACGTGGCGCACCATGACCTGCCAGGGCGTCAGGCCCGCCATCCGCGCGGCGTCCACGTAGGCGTCCCCGCGGACCTTGAGGACCTCCGCGCGGGTCAGCCGGACCTGGTTGGGCATGAGGATCAGGGCGAGCGCCACGCTGAGGCTGACGATCGACGGGCCGAACAGCCCGACCACGACGACGCCGACGATCAGCGGCGGGACGGCGTCGGTGAGGTCGGTGAAGCGGTTCATGCCCCGGCCGAGGAGGCCGCGCACACCACCCGCCGCCTCGTTCATGCCGAGGACCAGCCCGAGGGCGAGCCCGATGGCCGTCGCCATGATCGTGACCAGCACGGCCATGACGAGGTTCACCTGGGTGGCCGCGACGGTCCGGGAGAACACGTCCATGCCGGTCGCGTCGGTGCCGAACAGGTGGGCGCCGCCCGGCTCGAGGTTGGCGGGCGCGACCACCGTCTCCGGGTCGAACGGCACCACCAGGCGCGCGACGACCGTGAGCAGCGCGAGCAGGGCGAACGGGAGGGCGGGCAGCCACACGCGCCACCGGGACGCGGGCCGGACCGGTGCCGCCGGAGCGGGCGCAGGCGCGGGAGTGGTCGGGACGGCCGCGAGGACTTCGGTCATGGGGCTCAGCCGTCCACTCGGACGCCGGGGCGGCGTCGGGGGTCGAGGATCATGTTCACGAGGTCGACCAGGAAGAAGACCAGCAGGCAGAGCCCGGCGATCACGACGAGGAAGCCCTGGAGGCCGACGAAGTCCAGCTGCTCCACCGAGCCGATCGCGAACTGGGCGACCCCGCCGAAGCCGAACAGCTGCTCGATCACCACGACGCCGCCGATGAGGCCGCCGAACATGGCCCCGAGCATGACGACCGACGACGCGCTGGCGCGCCGCAGCACCGAGAGGTGGATGGAGGTGCGGGTGGCGCCGGAGGCCACCTTGAACAGCGTCGGCGAGGCGGTGACCTGCTCGCTCAGCCCGAGGCTGAGCTGGCGCCACAGGCTCGGGGTGTGGACCAGGACGAGCACCGCGAGCGGGAGGGCGTAGCGCGCGGTGATCGCCGCGAACACCGGCCAGTCGCCGGTGATCACGCTGTCCAGCAACGGGAACCCGGTGACGTCCGGCATCGTCATCCGCGGGTCGACGCGCCCGAGCGGGGCCGGGATCACCTGCAGGACCACGAAGAACAGGACCAGGCCGAGGATGGCGACGGCGAAGTCCGGCACGGAGCCCGCCAGCTTGCCGTAGCCGCGCAGCACGGCGTGCAGGCGCGGGCTGCGGGTGGTGACGGTGATCGCCGCCAGGACCAGCGCCAGGGCCACGCAGCCCAGCAGGCCCAGCGTCACGAGCTCCACCGTGGACGGCAGGCGGCTCATCACCTCCTCCCACACCGGACGGCCGGTGACGGGCGAGACGCCCAGGTTCCCGGTGACCAGCTCGGACCAGAACCGGCCGAACTGCGACCAGACCGAGCCCGCGAGGCCCATCTGCTCCGCGGCCCGGTCGTAGTCCTCCTGCGTGAAGCCGCCGCTGGCGTCGATCCGCGCCATGACGGGGTCCCCCGGCACCAGCCGGACCAGGAAGAACGCCACGCTCGCGAAGACCGCGACGTGCAGCGGCAGCACCAGGGTCCGGGTGATCCACCAGCGGTGGCGAGCCAGGAACGGGCTCAACGGTCCTCTCCTCTCGATGCGGGCGACGGCACCGGTGCAGCCGCGGAGTCGGGTGTCTGGTCGACGAGCCAGGCGCCGGAGCGGCGCAGGGACGTGACGGTCGCGGCCACGGCGAACGCGACCAGTAGTCCGGCGGCCAGGTGGAAGCCCCAGAGGGCGCCTGCGGGGTCGGCAGCGACGCCGTCGTAGCCGCCGATCCCGGCGCCCGCCAGGCCGGCCGCGGCCAGCAGCAGGGCGAGCGCGGCGCCCAGGGTCTGCGCGCTGTTGAACATCAGCGACCGGATGCCGTTGGCGATGCCGCGCCGGTCCACCGGGAGCCCCCGGACGATGGACGCGGTGTTGGGGGCCATGAAGATCCCGTTGCCCGCCCCCACCAGGACGAGCCCGACCCAGAAGGCCCCGCCCGTCCCGGCCCCGGTCATCGACAGCCCGAGCAGCAGGTAGCCGACGGCGGTCAGCGCGCAGCCCGCCGAGGAGACCGCCCGCGGCGTGAGGGACCGGGCGAGGACGCCCGCGACCGGCGAGGTGACGACGAGCGCGGCCGCGGTGACCGTCGCGGCGATCCCGGCCTCGACGCTGGAGGCCCCGAGGACCGTCTGCTGGTAGAGCACGACGAGCACCAGCGACGCGGCCTGCGGGAGCGCCATCAGGAAGGCCGTGGCGTAGGCCAGCGCCCGGTTGCGGTCCGCGACGAGGCCGAGGTCCACCAGCGGGCGGGCGGCCCGCCGCTCCACGACCACGAACGCGCCCAGGATCGCCACCGCCGCGACCCCCAGCCCGAGCACCCGCGGGTCGGTGACCCCCCACGCGGACGACCGGTTCACCGCGAGCAGCAGGCAGGCCAGCCCGACGGCCGACAGGACCGCCCCCGGCACGTCGAGCGACTCCCCCGCGCTCCGCGTCCGCCGGTCCCGCGGGAGCACCGTCGCCGCCAGGGCCAACGCGATGAGCCCGAACGGCACGTTCACCAGGAACAGCGAGCGCCAGCCGTACGACTCCAGCAGCAGCGCGCCCACCAGCGGCCCGAGCATCCCGGCCGCGGACGCCGTCATGATGTTGATGCTCAGCGCGCCCGCCAGCCGGTGCGCCGGGAACACGTCCGAGATCACCGCGGTCGCGCCGGTGATGATGATCGCCGCGGCCACGCCCTGCACCCCGCGCAGGGTCGCCAGCACCGCGGGCCCGGTCGCGAACGCGGCGCCGATGCTGGACACCACCAGGATCGCGAGGCCGGCCAGGTAGATCCGCCGCCGCCCCACCATGTCCGAGATCCGCGAGACCACCAGCACGGACATCGACAGGGTGAGCATGAAGGACAGCAGGATCCAGTCCGCCGTGGCCGCTGCGATCGACAGGTCCGCCGAGATGGCGGGCAGCGCGACGTTGGTGGCCGTGCTGTTCAGGAAGACCAGCAGGCTGCCGAACGTGGTGACGACGAGGACCGTCCAGCCCCGACGCCCGGAGGGTTCGTTCCGCGCCCACGGTTCGCTCGCGAGCTCGCTCACGCGGACACGTCCAGCAGTGGTCGGGGCCCGCGGCGGTACGCGTCGAGCAGCGAGACGGTGTACGGGTGCGTGGGGGCGTCGAGGACCTGCTGGGTCGGCCCGTGCTCCACGACCTCGCCCCGGCACATGACCAGCAGCTCGTCGGCCACGAAAGCGGTTGCGGGCAGCCCGTGCGAGACGAACCCCAGCCCGACCTCCTCGGACTCGCAGAAGTCCCGGATCATGTTCAGCACCGCGCCCTGGACGGACACGTCGAGCGCCGACACGACCTCATCGCACAGCAGGATCCGGGGCTTGACGACCAGGGAGCGGGCCAGCGCGAACCGCTGCCGCTGGCCGCCGGAGAGCTGCGCGGGGTAGCGCTCCAGCATCCGGCGGTCCAGCTTGAGCAGGTCGAGCACGGGCAGGATCTCCGCCTCGGCCGCGTCCCGGTCCAGCCCGCGCAGCACCCGCAGCGGGGTGGCCACGGCGTCTCGCAGGGTGCGCCGCGGGTCGAAGCTGGAGAAGGTGTCCTGGGCGACGTACTGCACGGTGCGGCGCAGGTCGCGGGTCCCGGCGCGGCTGCGCAGCAGCTGCGCGACGTCCGCGCCGTCGAGGGTCACCCGCCCCTCGCTGGGCCGGTCCAGCCCGACGAGCAGCCGGGACAGCGTCGACTTCCCGGAGCCGGACTCCCCCACGATCCCCAACGACGTCGCGGAGGTGATCTCCAGGTCCAGCGGCTGCACGGCGACGTGCCGTCCGAAGCTGCGGCTCAGCGCCTCGGCACGCAGCGAGACCGGCTTCCTCATGCCGACACCTGCTCGAGCTCGGCGCCGGCGGTGCGCGCGTCGGAAGTCGACCCGGAAGTCGACCCGGAAGTCGACCCGGCGGCCCGCTCCTCGGCGATCCGGTCGAACTCGGCGCGGGCCTCGTCGGACAGGCTCGGCAGCCGCCGCAGCCGGGAGGACTCCAGCGTGGGCACGCACTCGGTGAGGGCGAGCGTGTAGGGGTGGGTGGCGTCCTCCTCGACGTGCTCCGCCCGGACCACGTCCACGATCCGCCCGTGGTACATCACCACGATCCGGTCCACGTACATGCGGCACAGCTCGATGTCGTGGCTGACCACCAGCAGGCCCGCGCCGGTCCGGTGGGTCATGTCCAGCAGCAGGTCCATGACGTCCCGGCTCAGCGAGGCGTCCAGGGCGGAGGTCGGCTCGTCGGCGATGAGCAGCGTCGGCTCGCTGCACAGCGCCAACGCCAGCATCACGCGCTGGCGCATGCCGCCGGAGAGCTCGTAGGGCCGCAGCTTCAGCACCCGCTCGGCGTCGTTCCCGGTCCCGCCGAGACCGACCTTGCCCAGCCACTCGACGGTGAGCGCCCGCGCCTCGCGCCGACCCACCCGACGGACCCCCCGCAGGACGTCGGTGAACTGGGACCCGATCGTCGCGACGGGGTCCAGCGACGTCATGGCGTCCTGGAACACCATGGACATGCCCGGCGTGCGCTGCGGGATCAGGTGCTTCTGCACCCGGACCACGTCCTGCCCCGCGAACCGGAACGACTCGTAGGTGCGGACGGTGTTCTCGAGCGGCAGCAGCCCGGCGACGGCGAGGGCGAGGGTGGTCTTGCCGGAGCCGGACTCCCCCACGATCGCGACGTGTTCGCCGCGCTCGATGCGCAGGGAGGCCCGGTCGACGGCGGGGTCACCGCCGCCGTAGCGGACGGTCAGGTCGCGGACGGCGAGCAACGGCTCGCCTTCGGGGGTCTCGGGCACGGATCTCGTCCTTCGTGGTCGCGGGCGCGGAGGCGGAGCTCGCGGAGCCGACCATCGGCTCCGGTCGGCTCAGAACTCGAGCAGGTTGTCCCGGAAGCGGGAGTGCGTGTACTCGGTCCGGGTGAGGCCGCGACGCTGCAGCGCGGGGACCAGGCCGTCGGCGATCTCGCTGACGTACCGGCGGTTGAGGTCGAAGTTCGCGATCAGGAAGCCGTCCCCGCCGACCTCGGCCATGACCTCGTCCATCTTCGCCGCGACGGTGTCGGGGCTGCCGACGAACTCCATCGTGGACAGGGACTTGCGGAGGAACTCCCGCGGCGTCTTGCCGATGGCCTGCGCCAGCATCTGCTGGTGGCCGTTGGTCTTCGCGGTGTCGGGGATCGGCTCGTCGAGCGGGAACTGCGCGAAGTCGATCCCGGAGTGTCGGGACAGGTGCAGCAGGCCCAGCTCGGGGTGGGCCTCGGCGAAGGCGACCTGCCGCGCGCGCTTGGCCTGGGCCTCCTCGTCGGTCTCCCCGACGACCGGGGAGGCCATGAACAGCACCTTGACGTCGTCGGGGTCCCGGCCGAACCCGACGGCCTGGGCCCGGATGTCGTCCCGGAACCGCTTCATCGCCTCCGGGCCGCCCTCGACGCCGGAGATCACCGAGTTCGCGGTGCGGGCGGCGAACTGCCTGCCCCGCGGCGACCCGCCCGCCTGGGTGAAGACGGGCCTGCCCTGCGGCGACTGCGGCGCGTTCAGCGGCCCGCGCACCTTGAAGAACTTGCCCTCGAAGTCGATGGTGTGGACCTTCTCGTAGTCCGCCCACACGCCGTTCTCCGCGTCGAGGGTGACCGCGTCCGCGTCCCAGGACTCCCACAGCCTGCAGCTGACGTCGAAGAACTCGTCCGCGATGTCGTAGCGCAGGTCGTGCTCCTCGAGCAGGTCCTTGCCGTAGTTCTGGGCGGCGCGGTGGCTCGACGAGGTGACGATGTTCCAGCCGGTGCGCCCGTTCGACATGTGGTCGAGGGTGTTGATCTTGCGGGCGAGCATGTACGGGTGGTACTCGGTGACCGACAGCGTCGGCACGATGCCGATCCGGCTGGTCAGGTGGGACATGATCGGCGCGAGCACCGTCGGGTCCATCTTCGGGGTGGCCGTGGCCGAGGACAGGTAGGCCTTGGCGTTCGAGCCGTACGCGTCGGGCACGTAGGACGAGTCCTCGATGATGATGTAGTCGAACCGCGCCCGCTCGAGGGCCTGGGCGATGTCGACCCACAGCTGCGGGCTCGCCCAGTCCTGGCCGCCGCGACCGGACCACGTCTTGTTCCAGGACTTCACGCCGAAGCCGCCCGCGCCGAACCAGGCGAGGTGGAAGGGGTTGGCACTCACTTCTCGCGCTCCTAGAACTGGAGGAGGTTCTGCTTGAACAGGTCGTTCGGGTAGTCGCTGCGGATGAGCCCGCGGCGGCGCAGCTCCGGCGCCAGCCCCGAGCAGATCTCGTCGATGTAGCGGCGGGTGTGGGACAGGCCCGTCTCCGCCCGGATGAGGAAGCCGTCGCCGCCCACCCGGGTCACGATGTCCTCCATCTGGTCGGCGACCTCGGACACCGTGCCGACGAGCAGCGGACCCAGCCGCAGGCGCTCGCCGAGCGACTCGCGCAGCGTCTTGCCCTCGTTGCGCTTCATGAAGTCGTCGAGCACCGACTGGTGGCCGTTGGTCTTCAGGTCCTGCGGCATGGGCGCGTCGAGGTCGTACTGGAAGAAGTCGATCTCGGTGACGGCCGCGGTCATGGCGAGGGTCTGCTCGATCTGCAGCGGGTCGTCCATCCCGAAGACCCGCTGGTAGGCGGCGTGCGCCTCCTCCGTGGTCTCGGCGATGATCGGGGCGGCGTGGAACAGGACCTTGACGTCGTCGGGGTTGCGGCCGTGCCGGGCGGCCCGCTCCCGGATGTCCGCCCGGTAGGCGGCCATCTTCTCGACGTTCGGGTTGGTGGCGACGATCGCGTTCGCGTGCTTGGCCGCGAAGTCCCGACCCTTCGGCGAGCCGCCCGCCTGGCAGAGCACCGGATGCCCCTGCGGGCCCGCGGGCATGTTGAGCGGGCCACGCGAGGCGTGGTACTTGCCGCGGTAGTCGATCCGGTGGACCTTCGTGTGGTCGGCGTAGTGCCCGGTCTCCCGGTTCATCACGATGGCCCCGGGCTCCCAGGAGTCCCACAGCGCCTTGACGACCTGCACGAACTCCTCGGCGATGTCGTAGCGCTCGTCGTGCGGGGGCAGGGCGTCCATGCCGTAGTTCTGCGCGGCGATGTCCTCGGAGCTGGTCACGATGTTCCAGCCGACGCGCCCGCCGGTGAGGTGGTCCATCGTGGCCATGACCCGGGCGAGGATGTACGGCGAGTAGAAGGACGTGGACCCGGTGGCGATGAAGCCCATGTGCTTCGTGGCCCTGGCCAGGATCGGCAGCAGCGGGAACGGGTCCAGCTTGGGGCTGTGCAGGCTGTGCTTGAGGTCCTGCTCCATGGTGCCGCCGAGCGCCTCGGACACCATGGTCGAGTCCTCGAACATCATGAAGTCGAAGCCCGCGCGCTCGAGCTGGCGCGCCATCGACACGTAGTACTCGCCGGTCATCCACTCCGTGCCCGTGTCGCCGCCGAAGGTGGAGCGCCAGGCGGGGGCGGTGAAGGAGGTGAACCAGGCCAGGTGGAAGGGGGGCGTGCTCACGCGACCACCGCCACGCGGGAGTCGAGCGCGGACAGGCCGAAGTGGCTGGTGATGGTGGACCCCTCGTACTCGGTGCGGAAGAGCCCGCGTTCCTGCAGGATCGGGACCACGCCGTCGACGAACGCGTCGATGGTCTGCGGCAGCAGCGGCGCGACGAGCGAGTAGCCGTCGCAGGTGCCCGCCTCGAACCACTCCTGCATCACGTCGGCGACGTGGGTGGGGGTGCCGGTGGTGACGAACTGCATGTTCGCCAGCCCGCCGACGTAGGACCGGTAGGCGACCTGGGCGATGGTCAGGTGCTCCTCGCGTGCCATCCGGGTGAACAGCGTGGCCTGGCTGACGCTGGCGCTCGTGACCTCGGGCAGCAGGTCGAAGGGCAGCGGCCCGTCCGGGTCGTGCGTCGACAGGTCGTACTCCAGCAGGCCGGACAGGTGCGCGACCACGTCCGCGCCCTCGGCGTGGTGGGCGTCCATCGTGGCCTGCAGCTCGGCGGCCTCCTCGGCGGTGTCGCCGAGGAAGGGCGCGATGCCCAGCAGCACCTTGATGCTGTCCGGGTCCCGGCCGTAGGCGACCGCGCGGGCCTTGATGTCCTGGTAGTACTCCTGCGCGCGGTCCAGCGTGGAGCCGCCCGCGTAGATCGCGTCCGCCCAGCGGGCGGCCAGGTCGCGGCCTGCGGGCGACGAGCCCGCCTGCACGATCAGCGGCCTGCCGTGCCGCGGCTGCCGGACGTCCAGGGTCGCGTCCACGTCGAAGAAGCGCCCGCGGTGGGCGACCCGCGACCCCGCCGCGTCCGCGGTGGGGGCGTTCGCCCACAGCTTCGTGACGACCTCGATGAACTCGTTGGACCGCTGGTAGCGCTCGTCGTGCGGGAGCTGGGCCGCGCGGTGGAAGTTGCGGGCCGTCTGGTCCCCGGTGGAGGCGACGTAGTTGATGCCGAGCCGCCCGCCCGTGACCGCGTCCACCGAGGCGGCCCGGCGGGCCACGTCGTAGGGCTCGTTGTAGCTGGTGGACAGGGTCGCGATGATCGCGATGTGCGCCGTCTCGGTGGACAGGGCCGCCGCGATCTCCAGCGGGTCGATGCGGGTGGTCGTGGAGCTCGACCGGCCCCAGCCGTGCACCGGGGTGTCCGCGATGAAGGCCTGGTCGAACAGCCCGCGCTCGGCGGTCCGCACGACGTGCCGGTAGGTCTCCAGGTTCGGGATCCGGCTGACGTCGCTGACGGCGTGCCGCCAGCCGCCGGAGTGCCTGCCGTACTCGGTGAGGTTGACGCTGAGGTGCATCGTGGCGGGGTGAATCGTCGGGCGGGTCATGCCGCGCGTCCTCCCAGGGTCAGGGTCAGGCCGAGCGCCGCCGCGAGGGTGTCGCCCGGGTTCCGGGCGGCACCGAGCGCGACCGCGAGCGCGCAGGCCTCGGGGACGGTGTCGGTGGTGGCGTGCAGGGCGAGGCCGTGGGCGCCGGTCGCCGCGCGCAGCCGCTCCGCCTCGTCCGGGGTCGTGTGCGGGGGGACGGCGCGCAGGATCAGGGGGGCCGTCACCGCCGCGGCCGTGGTCGGGTCCGAGACGATCGCGACGTCCACCGACGGGAGCAGCGCGGCCTCCGCCGCCTCGTCGAACCGGGCGAACAGCACCGGGCGGCGCTGCGGCGAAGGCGGCACGTCGAGCGGACCCTCCACGCGGAAGGCGAGCGAGCGGTAGTCGATGCGGTGGATCCGGGCGTCGTCCTTGTAGTCGCCGCTCGCCTTGTCCGGGTACTGGGCGCCGTCCTCCCAGGAGTCCCAGAGCTCCAGCGCGATCTCGGCGTACTCCGCGGCCCGGTGCAGCTCGACCCCCCTCCCGCCGGTCGAGCGCCAGTCGTAGGCCGCCGCCTCATCGGCCGCGGTCCGGGTGCGCAGCAGCCAGCCGGAGCGGCCGTCCGAGAAGTGGTCGACCGTCGCCAGCCGCCGGGCGAGGTGGTAGGGGAAGCCGTAGAGCGCGGAGTTCGACGCCACCAGGCCGATCTCGGAGGTCGTCGAGGCCAGTCGTCCACACAGCGTCGTCGACTCGAAGGCGGTCGCCTCCCCGGTGTCCGCGCCGTCGAGCACGCACACCGCGGCGACGCCTGCCGCCTCCAGGGCGGCCACGGCGGACTCGACGCCCGCGAGGGTGTCGTCCGGGCGCAGGGCCAGCTGCACGATCGTGATCATCAGAACGCCATCAGGTTGTCGCGGAAGTGGTCGTGTTCGTAGGCGGTGCGGGTCAGTCCGCGGCGCTGGAGCTCGGGCACCAGCCCGTCGCAGACCTCGGTGACGTACCGCCGCGAGAAATAGCTGTTGACCAGCAGGAACCCGTCCCCGCCGACCTCCTGCATGACCTCGTCCATGTGGGCTGCCACGTCGTCCGCGGTACCGACGAAGGCGTTCGACCCGGAGTTGAGCGGGTTGCCGCGGATGACGTCGGCGAGCACCCGGCCCTGCCACTGGGCGACCATCGACTGGTGCCCGTTGCTGACCAGGGTGTCCGGCAGCGGCTCGTCCATCGGGAACTGCGAGAAGTCGATCCCGGACTGCCGGGACAGCGAGGCGAGCTGGTACTCGACCTCGTTGTCGTCGATCTCCAGGCTGCGCCGGTAGCGGTCCTCGGCCCGTTCCCGGGTCTCGTCGACCGTCGGCGAGACGAGAAAGAGGATCTTGATCTGGTCCGGGTCGCGGCCGTGGGCGGCGGCCGTCGCCCGGACGTTGTCGCGGTAGGCCTTCATCTTCTCCGGCGTGGAGGCGGACGCGATGATCGTCTCGGCCCAGCGGCCCGCGAAGGCCTGGCCGCGGGCGGAGCCGCCCGCCTGACAGATCACCGGCGAACCCTGCGGGGAGCGCGGCGCCGACAGCGGGCCCCGGGAGCGGTAGAAGCGGCCCTCGTGGTGCAGCGGATGGACCTTGTCGCCGTCGGCGAACACGCCCTTCTCCAGGTCCAGGACCAGCGCGTCGGGCTCCCACCCCGCCCACAGCCCGTGCGCGACCTCCAGGAACTCGTCCGCGCGGTCGTAGCGCTCGTCGTGCGGGTACTGCTTGTCCCGGCCGTAGTTCTGGGCGCCGCCGTCGTTCGACCCGGTCACCACGTTCCAGCCGATCCGGCCCTCGCTCACGTGGTCGAGGGTGTTCATCTTGCGGGCCAACATGAACGGGTGGTACTCGGTCGTCGAGCAGGTGACCACGATGCCGAGCTTCTCCGTCGCCGCGATCAGGTAGGGGGCGAGCACGGTCGGGTCCAGCTTCGGGGTGTCGACCGAGTGCCGCAGGTAGGCGTCGTGGCTGCCCTGGTAGGTATACGGGACGTTCGACGAGTCCTCGATCATGAAGTAGTCGAAGCAGGCCCGCTCCATCGCGCGGGCGAGCTCCACCGCGGTGTCCGGCTTGGTGAAGCGGGCGACCGCGGACTTCGGTCCGGCCCACTGGTGCTTCCACGCCTTCGGACCGAAGCCCTTGGAGTAGAACCACCCGAGGTGGAAGGGTCTGGCGCTCATCTGTTCGTTCCTTCTCAGAAAGCTGTTCAGAAAGCCAGGAGGTTCTCGCGGAAGGTGTCGAACTCGTACTCGGTCCGGGTCAGACCCAGCCGCTGGAGCTCGGGCACCAGCCCGTCGCAGATCTCGGTGACGTACCGGCGGGAGAAGTAGCTCTCGTTGAGCAGGAACCCGTCCCCGCCGACCTCCGCCATGACCTCGCGCATCTCGGCGGCGACGCTCTGCGCGGTGCCGGTCAGGGGCACGCACTCCAGGTGGCGCTGGTAGCGGAGCACGTCCCGGAGGACCTTGCCCTCCATCTGCGCGACGCTGGACTGGTGCCCGTTGGAGGTGAGGGCGGGCAGCGGCTCGTCGAGCGCGAACTGCGCGAAGTCGATCCCGGAACCGCGCGAGAGGGCCGCGAGACCGAACTCGACCTCGCTCTCGGCGAAGTCCCAGCGGGCCTTCCGGCGCTCCTGCGCGGCCTCGATGGTCTCGTCCACGATCGGCGAGATCAGGAACAGGACCTTGATGCCGTCCGGGTCGCGGCCCGCCGCGGCGGCCTGGGCGCGCACGTCCTCCCGGTAGGCCTTCATGGCGTCCACCCCGCGGGCGGCGCAGATGATCGTCTCCGCCCAGCGGGACGCGAACGCCCGACCCCGCCCGGACCCGCCCGCCTGGCAGATCACCGGCGCGCCCTGCGGGGAGCGCGGGGCCGACAGCGGTCCGCGGGAGCGGAAGTAGGTGCCCTCGTGGTGCAGCGCGTGCACCTTGTCCCCGTCGGCGAACACGCCCTTCTCCAGGTCGAGGACCACCGCGTCCTCGTCCCAGCTGCGCCACAGGCCGTGGGCGACCTCGAGGAACTCGTCCGCCATGTCGTAGCGCTCGTCGTGCGGGTACTGCCTGTCCCGGCCGTAGTTCTGCGCCCCGCCGTCGTTCGAGCCGGTGACCACGTTCCAGCCGATCCGGCCGTCGGTGGTGTGGTCGAGCGCGTTCATCGCCCTGGCCAGCATGAACGGGTGGTACTCGGTGGTGGAGCAGGTCACGACCACGCCGAGCTTCTCGGTGGCCTGGGCGATGAAGGGCGCCAGCACCATCGGGTCCAGCTTCGGGGTGTCGACCGAGTGCTGCAGGTAGGCGTTGTGGCTGCCCTGGTAGGTGTACGGGACGTTCGACGAGTCCTCGATCATGAAGTAGTCGAAGCGCGCCCGCTCCATCGCCCGGGCCAGATCCACCGCCGTGTCGGGTCGGGTGAACCTCGCCACCGCCGCGCGCGGACCCGCCCACCCGTGCTTCCACGCCTTCGGACCGAAGCCCTTGGAATAGAACCAACCGAGGTGGAACGGCGGGGGACTCATACGATCATCACCGGGCTCTTCGTGGTCGTTCGGGGGACGACCAGAACCGTATGGAGCGAGTATTGCCGCGCGGTGACGTCGAGGGTCAAGGCGCAATTACGCGGGGTCACGCGGCCGTGCGACAGCCCGTCTGCGCAGGTCAGCGGGCTGCCGCCGCATCCGGCTCGCCACCGCGGGCCCGGCGGCGCGGGGGCGCGACGGCCCCCGGGCCGACCGCGTCGTGACCGGCCCCACAGCCGCGCGGGCCGCTCCCCCGCCGCCGGGCGCGGGACCGCGCAACGAGGTGTTCACCGTCCGGTGACCACCGCGGCACGGCGCCGACGAACCATCCGAACGTGTGCCCCGACGCGGTGGCGGACCCTGGTCCGGTCGAGGCGCGCAGGAGGACGGATGACCACCGCGGAGGAGCAGTACCGGCGGGCGACGCGGGAGCGGGCACTGCGCCAGCACCGCGTGCGGCTCCAGTCGGTCGCCGGGGTGCACGCCGCGCTGCGCTCCAGCCTGCGCACCGGTCTCATCGAGGCGGACGAGCGCCTCGACGAGCACACCCTGGTGGACCGCTTCTCCGTGAGCCGCAGCGCCGTCCGCGCGGCGCTGGGTCTGCTGGTGGAGGAGGGCATCGTGTCCCGCTCCCCGCGGGCGGGCACGGTCGTGCGCGGCGACCTGACCGACGTGCGGATCGACAACGGGGTCGGGTGGAGCACCACGACGGAGGACGTCTTCCGGTGTGAGGTGCTGGAGCGCCGCTGGGTGCCCGCCACCCCGCTGACCCGCCACCACCTGTCCCCGGACGCCGAGGCCGTGCACCTCACCGAGCTGGTGCTGCTGCGCCACGGTGGACCGGCGTTGCTCTACGCCCGGTTCAGCCTGTCCGGCGGCGTGGACCGCAGGCTCACGATGACCTCCGCCGAGACCGCCTCGTTCGGCGACGAGTTCGCCCGCGTCTACGGCAGCCCGCTCGGCCAGGTCGGCTGTTGGCTCGAGGCGGTGGAGGCGGACGAGAAGGTCGCCGCGCAGCTGGAGGTCCCGGTCGGCACCGCGCTGCTCGTGAAATCCCGGGTGCTGTGGAGCGCGGACGGGGTCCCGCGGGAGTTCAGCGTCACCCACTACCCCGCCACCCACACCACCCTGTCCACGGAGTTCCGGCCCCGGCTGCGGATCCCGGTGCCGCGCCGCGCCCGCACCGCGGTCGAGCCCGTCGAGCCGGGTGTCGTCGGGGCCCGCCAGTCCGCGCTGTCCGTGCACGCCGAGCTGCGTGCGGCCGTGCGCGAGGGGCTGCTGCCGGTCGGTGACCGCCTGAACGAACAGGACCTCGCCGACCGGTTCGGGGTCAGCCGCAACTCGATCCGCCGGGGTCTGGCGCAGCTGGCCGACGAGGGCGTCGTCCGGCGGGCGCCGCGGACCGGCACGGTCATCGAGCGGCGGATCGCCGACCTGCCGCTCGACACCGGCCGCGGCTGGCACCGCACCGAGGCCTGGCGCTATCGGGCCGAACGGCTCGCCGTCGCCACCGTGCCGACCCCGCCGTTCCTCTCCCGGATGCTGAGCACCTCCGAACCCGAGGTCGCGGTCACCGAGTACCGGATCCTGCGGGACGGCAGGCCGTTCGGCGTGTACCTGCTCTACTCGCGGGCGAGCCTGCCCCACCGCCCGCTCAGTACCGACTCGCCCGTGGACTTCGACGAGCTGTTCGCCCGGACCCACGGCTCGGCGGTCGACCGGATCGACTCGACGGTGCACGCCGTGCGCGCCGACGGGCGCACCGCGCGGCTGCTCGACGTCTCCCCCGGCACGCTGCTGCTCCTGCGGGAGCGGGTGCTCGTCGACGAGCAGGGCCGACCCTGCGAGTTCAGCCACGGGTACTTCCCGGCCGCCGATCTGAGCCTCTCCACCCGGACCCCCGTCCGCGGCACCCCGGCGGTGTGACCGTCCGGTCGGGTCGGCGCGGGGGAACCCGGCCCGCGTACCCTGACGGCGTGATCGTCCCGGGAGGAGAGAGTCGTGTTCGCAGCTGGTCTCATCGGTAAGGCCGCGGGCCTGGTCGGCAGTGGGCTGGTGGGTGCGGCCGCCTACGACGGTGTGAAGCGCGTGGTCCGTTCGGGCGCGGTGCGCGGCGCCGCGGTCACGGTCACCTCCTGGGGGCTGCGCGGCGCCCGCGCGGCCGAGACCGGCGCCGAGCGGGCCCGGCTGGCCACCGCGGACATCGTCAGCGAGGCGCGCGCCAAGATCGGCGAGGAGGCCCCGGTGCCCGGGGCCGCGCACGTCCACGACCACGACCACTGAGGACCACCGAGGTGCAGGTCCTCTCGGACGCCGCGGGACGCGCCCGGTTCGCCGTCCCCGAGCTGCGCGGACGCGCCTCGCTCTGCGTGGCGGTGGAGGACGCCGTGGACGCGGTCGGCGGGGTCCGCCAGGTCCACGCCTACCCCCGGACCGGCAGCGTCGTGGTCTGGTACGACCCGGCCCGCTGCGTCCGCGCGGAGCTGCTCGACGCCGTCGAGAAGGGCTGCGGCGCCGACCCGGAGGCCACGGCGGCCCGCGCGCCGCGCTCGGCGGACGTCCGCAACGCCGACCTCGTGCGGCTCGTCGTCGGCGGGGTCGCGCTCGCCGCGCTCGGGGTGCGCCGCTACGGCCTGCGCCGCCCGCCGGTGCTGGGGCCGACCAGCCGGACCGTCGCCACCGGCGTCACGATCTTCACCGGCTACCCGTTCCTGCGCGGGGCGCTGCGGTCGCTGACCGGCGGCCGCGGAGCGGGCACGGACGCGTTGGTCTCCGCGGCCACGGTCGCCTCGCTCGTGCTGCGCGAGAACGTCGTTGCGCTGACGGTGCTCTGGCTGCTCAACATCGGCGAGTACCTGCAGGACCTCACGCTGCGCCGCTCCCGGCGGGCGATCTCCGAGCTGCTCACCGGCGCCCAGACCCGCACCTGGACGCGGCTGGCGGACGGCACCGAGATCGAGATCGACATCGACGACGTCCGGGTGGGCGACGAGGTGGTCGTCCACGAGCACGTGGTGCTGCCGGTGGACGGCGAGGTCGTCGAGGGCGAGGGGGTCGTCGACCAGGCCGCGATCACCGGCGAGCAGCTGCCCGTCTCCGTCGCCCCCGGGGTGGCGCTGCACGCGGGATCGGTGCTGATGCGCGGGCGGATCGTCGTGCGCGCCACGGCCGTCGGCCGGGACACCGCGATCGGCCGAATCATCGACCGCGTCGAGTCGGCGCAGTCCGACCGGGCCCCGATCCAGACCGTCGGGGAGAACTTCTCCCGGCGGTTCGTGCCGGCGTCGTTCGCCCTGTCCGCGGTGACGTTGCTGCTCACCCGGGACGTGCGGCGCGCGATGACCATGCTGCTCGTCGCCTGCCCGTGCGCGGTGGGGCTGTCCACCCCGACCGCGATCAGCGCGGCCATCGGCAACGGCGCCCGCCGCGGCATCCTCATCAAGGGCGGCGCGCACCTCGAGGCGGCGGGCCGGGTCGACGCGGTGGTCTTCGACAAGACCGGCACGCTCACCCTGGGCCGCCCGGTGGTCACCAACGTCATCTCCTTCGACGACACCTGGTCCCCCGAGCAGGTCCTGGCCTACGCCGCCAGCTCCGAGATCCACTCCCGGCACCCGCTCGCCCAGGCCGTGATCCGCTCCACCGAGGAGCGCCGGATCGAGATCCCGCCGCACGAGGAGTGCGAGGTGCTGCTCGGCCAGGGCATGCGCGTGCAGTCCGACGGCCGCACGCTGCTGATCGGCAACCGCGCGCTGCTGCGCGAGATGAAGGTCCCGGTGAGCCGGGTCGCGTCCGGGTGGGTCACCAGGCTGCAGAAGCGGGCCGAGACGCCGCTGCTGCTCGCCGTCGACGGCAGGCTGGTCGGCCTGGTGTCGCTGCGGGACACCGTGCGCGCCGAGTCCCGCGAGGTGCTCGACGCGTTGCGTGCGGACGGCGTCCGCCGGATCGTGCTGCTCACCGGCGACAACCCGCAGACCGCCGCCGCGGTCGCCGCGGAGCTCGGGATCGGCGAGTACCGCGCGCAGGTCATGCCCGAGGAGAAGCAGGACGTCGTCCGGGCGCTGCAGGCCGAGGGCCACACCGTCGCCATGGTCGGGGACGGCACCAACGACGCCCCCGCGCTCGCCCTGGCCGACATCGGCATCGCCATGGGCGTCGGCGGCACGGACGTGGCGGTGGAGACCGCGGACGTCGCGCTCGCCGGGGACGACCTGCACACCCTGCTCGAGCTGCGCGACCTCGGCCGCCGCACGATCACCCACGTCCGGCAGAACTACGGCATGTCGATCGCGGTCAACGCCGCGGGCCTGGCGGTCTCGGCCGCGGGCGCGCTGTCCCCCGTGGTCGCCGCGATCCTGCACAACGCGTCCAGCGTGGCCGTGGTCGGCAACAGCTCCCGGCTCATCCGGTACCGGCTGCCCCGCTGACCGCGGGCGGCTGGCCCCGGGGTGGGGTGCCGGGGGTCTCGGGGGCCAGCGGGAGGACGGCGCGGACGACGAACCCGTCGTCCGCCGGGCCGTGGTCGAGCTCCCCGCCGACGGCCCGGATCCGGTCGGCCAGCCCCGCCAGACCCGCGCCGCCCGCGCCGAGGCCGCGCACCGGGGCGCGGGCGGGGCCGCTGCGGACCTCGACCCGCACGACCCCGGGACCCCAGGAGACCTCCACCCGCACCGCGGAGCCCGGGGCGTGCCGGGCCGCGTTGGTGAGTGCCTCCTGCACCACCCGGTACACCGCGTGGTCGGGGGCCTGCGGGAGGGGGCGCGGGTCGCCGACGGTCTCCCAGCGGACGTCCAGGCCGTTGCGCCGGGCGCTGTCCACCAGCTCCGCGAGGTCACCCACCCCGGCGCTGTGGGCGGGCCCGAGCAGGCCCAGCGCGCTGCGCATCTCGGCGAGGGCCTCCTTCGCCTGGGTCCGCAGCCGCTCCGCGGTCTCCCGCACGTGCGGGTCCTCCGAGGAGGCCGCGAGCGCCGCCGCGCCGACCGCGATGAGGGTGGCGTGGTGGCCCACGGCGTCGTGCACCTCGCGGCCGATCCGGGCGCGTTCCTCGGCGCGGGCCGCGGCCTCGCGCGCGACGACCATGGCCTCGCGGGCGCTCTCCAGCTCCCGCAGGCTGGCCGTGAGCCGGGCCCGGGCGGCCTCGAACAGCCCGAAGCCCAGCGGGCTGGCGGCCGAGAGCACCGCGAAGACCACGCTGAGCACCGTGGACTGCCAGGTCAGCGACTCGCGCAGCTGCACCGGCAGCACCGCGGCGAGCACCACGAGCACGAACCACGGGACGGTCGCCACCGGCCTGGTGCGGCGGCCGAGCGCCCAGAGGGTCACGATCTGGACCGGCCAGCCCAACCCGCCCGCGATCCCGGGCAGCGAGACGATCACCCCGAGCGGCGCCCAGAGGTGGCGCAACGGCAGCAACGCACACCCGACGAGCCCGGCGAGCAGGGACCACGACGTCGGCCCCGGGGCGGCGAGCAGCACGAACGCCGCCGACGTGCCCATCGCCAGGATCTCCAGCCCCACGACCCGCACCGGCGCACCCGGCCGCCACACCCCCCGTGAGTGGCGATAGTCGCTCTGGCGACTATCGCCACTCACGGGGTGGGTGGGGTCGGGGGACATCAGGCGCCCCAGCTCTGGGCGAGCAGCGCGGCCTGGACGCGGTTCTCGGCACCCAGTTTGACCAGCAGCGCGGACACGTACTTCTTCACGGTGGCCTCGGCCAGGCCGAGCTCCAGGCCGATGGCGGCGTTCGACACCCCGGCCGCGAGCAGGCGCAGCACCTGGGTCTCGCGCAGCGTCAGGTCCGCCGGGCGCGGCCGCGGGTGGGGGGTCTCGGGGACCAGCCGCGGCAACAACCGGGCGGTGATCCGCGGATCGAGCACCGCGCCCCCGGCGGCGAGGTCGAGGACGGCCCGGATCAACGCGTCCGGCTCGGCGTCCTTGAGCAGGAAGCCCTGGACGCCGATGCGCAGCGCCTCGGCCACGTAGTCGTCGAGATCGAAGGTGGTCAGCACCGCGGCCGGGACCGCGTCGGGACGCGCGCAGAGCACCGCGAGGGCCTCCAGCCCGCTCATGCCGGGCATCTGGACATCCGCCAGCACCACGTCCGGCCGGTGCGCCTCGACGGCGGCGATCAGGCCGTGCCCCTCGGCCGCCTCCCCGACGACCGCGACGGTGCCGCGGGCCTCCAACACGGTCCGCAGGCCCATCCGGAGCAGCGCCTCGTCGTCCGCGAGGACGACGCGCACCGGTTCGGACATGGGGCGAGGATACTCAGCGGCGCTTCCCGCCCCGCTCGCGCTTCTCCCGGACCCGCACCGACAGCCGGATCGGGGAGCCCTCGAAGCCGAACTCCTCGCGGAGGCGCCGCTCCAGGAACCGGCGGTAGCCCGCCTCCAGGAAGCCGCTCGTGAACAGCACGAACGTCGGCGGTCGGGTGGCGGCCTGGGTGGCGAAGAGGACCTTCGGCTGCTTGCCGCCGCGCACGGGCGGCGGGGTGGCGGCGATGACGTCCGACAGCCAGCTGTTCAGCCTGCCCGTCGGGATCCGGGTGTCCCAGGACGACAGCGCCGTGCGCATGGCCGGGGCGATCTTCGCGGTGGCCCGCCCGGTCAGCGCGGAGATGTTGATCCGCTCGGCCCAGCGCACCCGCCCGAGGTCGCGTTCCAGCTCGCGCTTCATCGCGAGCCTGCGCTCCTCGTCGACGAGGTCCCACTTGTTGAACACGATCACGAGCGCGCGCCCGGCCTCCTCGACCATCGTCAGCACCCGCTGGTCCTGCTCGGAGATCGGCTCGCTCGCGTCGAGCAGGACGAGCGCGACCTCGGAGGCCTCGATCGCCGCCTGGGTGCGCAGTGAGGCGTAGTACTCCATGCCCGACGCCGTCTTGACCCGCTTGCGCAGGCCCGCCGTGTCGACGAAGCGGAAGATCTCGCCGTCGAGCTCCACCAGGGAGTCGACGGGGTCCACCGTCGTGCCGGCGACATCGTGCACCACGGAGCGGACCTCGCCGGAGACGCGGTTGAGCAGCGAGGACTTGCCGACGTTCGGGCGCCCGACCAGGGCGACCCGGCGCGGCCCGCCGCGGGTGGCCTCGAACGTCTCGCGCGGGGTCTCGGGCAGCGCGTCGAGGATCGCGTCGAGCAGGTCGCCGGAGCCGCGGCCGTGCAGGCCGGAGACGGGGTAGGGCTCGCCGAGACCCAGGCCCCAGAGCGCGGCGGTCTCGGCGACCATGCGCTCGTCGTCCACCTTGGTGGCGGCGACCAGGACGGGCCGGTCGGAGCGGCGCAGCACGTCCGCCGCGGCCTGCTCGACCTCGGTGGCCCCGACGCGGGAGTCGACCACGAGCAGGATCGCGTCCGCGGTGCGCATGGCCAGCTCGGCCTGCGCGGCGACCGCCTTCTGCAGGCCCGACGCGTCCGGCTCCCAGCCGCCGGTGTCCATCACGGTGAAGCGGCGGCCGTTCCACAGGGCGTCGTAGGAGACGCGGTCCCTGGTCACCCCGGGGACGTCCTGCACGACCGCCTCGCGGCGCCCAAGGAAGCGGTTGACCAGCGTGGACTTGCCCACGTTGGGTCGCCCGACCACGGCCAGCACCGGGGTGGGCCCCTCCTCCTGCGGCGCGTCCGGGTCGGCGAACTCGTCGCCCACGAACTCGTCGGGGTCCAGACCCAGGTCGGCCATGGCGGCCCGGTCGGTCCCACTGATCTCACTCACGTCCTGCTCCGTACGTCATCGAGTTCTCGGACCAGCGCGGCGAGAGCGCCACGCACGGTCTCGGTGGCCGCCGCCAGCTCGGCGCGGCCCTTCCCGGTGGGGGCCGGCAACGGCTCGCCCACCAGCACGTCCACTCGCGGTCTCCAGCGGTGCCCGCCGCCCCGGCGGGTCCCGCGGATGACCACCGGCAGGATCCGCGCCCCGGTCGCGCGGGCCAGCCACGCCGCCCCCTGCTGGGCGGCCGCGACGTCCCCACTGCCACGGGTGCCCTCGGGGAACACCCCGACGAGGCCGCCGCCCCGCAGCACCTCGCGGGCCGCGGTGAGCGGCGCCCGGTCCGCGGACCCGCGCCGCACCGGGATCTGCCCGATCCGGCGCAGCCCGACCCCGAGGACGCCGGTGAACATCTCCTGCTTCACCCAGAACACCGCACGGCGCCCGAGTAGTCCGAACAGCAGCGGACCGTCGACCATCGCGCTGTGGTTGGCGACCAGCACCAGCGGCCCGTCCACCGGGATCCGGTCGCGACCGTGCACCCGGACCCGGTAGCCCGGCACGAACAGCCACGTCCCGAGCCAGCGGGCCAGGTCGTGCAGCCGGGGGTCCGCACCGGCGGGGAGATCGGCGGCCGCCGGTGCCTCCAGAAGGGTCATGAGACCAGGCCACGCTCCTCGACCAGCGCCAGCAGCGCCGTGTGCACCTGCTCCACGGACAGCTCGTCGGTGTCCAGGACGAGCGCGTCCGGCGCGGCGTGCAGCGGGGAGGTCTTGCGGGTGGAGTCCAGCCGGTCGCGGCGCTGGACGTCCGCCAGGGTGGCGGCGGCGTCCGCGGTGCGGCCGGCCCGCAGGTCCTGCCGGTTGCGGCGCGCGGCCCGCACCTCCTCCGACGCGGTCAGGTAGATCTTGAGCCCGGCGTCCGGCGCGACGACCGAGCCGATGTCCCGCCCCTCGACCACGATGCCGCTCGCCGCGGCGATGTACGCCTGCTGGCGTGCGACCAGCGCCGCACGCACCTCGGGCACGGCGGAGACGGCGGAGACGGCCTTCGTGACGGCCTCGCCCCGGATCTCGGCCTCGACGTCCTCCCCCTCGAGGAGGATCCGCGGGGCGGCCGGGTCGGTGACCGACTCGATCCCGGCGGACAGCGCCACCTTCGTGATCTCCTCGGCGGAGCTCTCGGCGGTCAGCCCCGCGCGCAGGCACGCCAGCGTGACGGCGCGGTACATCGCCCCGGTGTCGAGGTAGTCGGCCTGCAGCTCGCGGGCCAACCGGCGCGAGACGGTGGACTTGCCGGTACCGGAGGGCCCGTCCATCGCGACGACCCCGTGCAGCACCATGGACACCTCTCACGCCGGCGGTTGGAAGGACGAGCCCCGCACACCCCGCGCGAGCCCCGGTCATTGTGCCAGCCGCGCCTGCGGCACTCGTGAGTGGTAAGTGGTGCCAGAGCACCACTTACCACGCACGGGCGGCGGAGCCGCTAGCTCGGGAGGTCGCGGCGCAGGGCGGCCGCGCCGCGGAGGTAGACGTGGCGCAGGTCGGCCCTGGCCAGGTCGGTCTCCACGTGCGCCATCAGGCGCAGCACGCGCGGCATGGCCTCGGGCACCGCGATCTCCACCGCGCACATCAGCGGGACGTCGGTCAGGCCGAGGAGGCGGGCGGCGTAGGCCGGGAACTCGGCCGTCAGGTCCGGCGTGGCCGTGAACAGGATCGAGATGATGTCGTCGCTGGTCAGGTCGTTGCGCTTGAGGACGGCGGTGACCAGCTCGGCGGAGCCCTCCAGGATCTCGTCCCGGGAGTCCCCCTCGATCTGGATCGCGCCGCGGATCGCCCGGACGGCCACTACATCCCCACCGCCTTGTACAGCGCGCCGACCTCGCTCTGGGTCAGCGGGCGCAGCTTGCCGGGGCGCTGGTCGCCGAGCCGGACGTCCCCGATCGCCGTGCGCACCAGCCGCTCGACGGGGTAGCCGACCTCGTCGAGCAGCCTGCGCACGACGTGCTTGCGGCCCTCGTGGATCTTCAGCTCGACGACCGAGCGGCCCGGCATGGAGTCGATCAGCTTGAAGGAGTGCACCGCGACCGGCCCGTCCTCCAGCTCGACGCCCTCGCGCAGCCGCCGCCCGGCGTCCCGGCTGACCTGCCCCTGCACCTCCGCCACGTAGGTCTTCTCCACCTCGAACGACGGGTGCATGAGCCGGTGGCCCAGCTCCCCGTCGTTGGTCAGCAGGAGCAGCCCCTCGGTGTCCTGGTCCAGCCTGCCGACGTGGAAGAGCCTGCCCGCCTTGTTCAGCAGCTCGGTGCGGTGCAGGATCAGGTCCCCGACGCAGACCCGGCCCTGGTCGTCGGACATCGTGGACAGCATGCCGACGGGCTTGTTCAGCGCCAGGTAGACCTGGTCCTCGGTGAGCTGGATGCGCGAGCCGTCCACGTGCACCACGGCGCTGTCCGGGTCGATGCGCCGCCCCATCTCGCGGACGATCTCACCGTCCACCGAGACCCGGCCCGCGGCGATCAGCTCCTCGGCGGCGCGGCGCGAGGCCACCCCCGCCTGTGCGAGCACCTTCTGCAGCCGCACACCCTGGGGTGCGGAGTCAACCATCGTGTCGTTCCCTCGTGAAGCTCTGGTGACGAGCCCGTCAGAGCTCGTCGATCGTCTCGATGTCCGGTAGCAGCGGAGCCAGCGGGGGCAGGTCCTCCAGCGAGGACAGCCCCAGCCGCTCCAGGAAGAGCTCGGTGGTGCGGAACAGCGTGCCCTGGGTGGGCCCGTCCACACCGGCCTCCTCCACCAGACCGCGTGTGAGCAGCGTACGCAGGACGCCGTCGCAGTTCACACCCCGTACCGCCGCGACCCGCGCCCGGGTGACGGGCTGCCGGTACGCGACGACCGCGAGGGTCTCCAGGGCGGCCCGGGTCAGCTTGGCGCGCTGCCCGTCCAGCAGGAAGCGCTCGACGTAGGGGGCGTAGAGGTCGCGGGTGTAGAACCGCCAGCCCTCCCCCACCCGGCGCAGGTCGATCCCGCGGCCCTGTTCGCGGTAGGACTCGGCGAGGTGGCGCAGGGCCCGCTCCACCCGGGCGACCGGCTGGTCCAGCGCCGTGGCGAGCGACGCCTCGTCCGTCGGCGAGTCCACGACCAGCAACAACGCCTCGAGGGCCGCGGCCAGCTCGTCGTCGCGGTGCAGGGTGGGCAGGCCCGGCTCCTCGACCGTGGACGGCTCCGCGAACGCCGCCTCCAGCGCGTCGAGATCCGGCGGCTCAGGCTCGGACGAGGTCATCAGGGTTCCAGCGTACGGTCAGCGTGCCGAAGGCCTCGGGCTGCTCCACGTCGATGGCCTTCTCGCGGAAGAGCTCGAGCACCGCCATGAACCGGGCGACGATCTCGATGGTCTCCGTGCAGTCGTCCGTCAGCATCGCGAACGTGGCCTCGCCCAGCTCGGCCAGGCGCTCGCGGAGGATGTCCATGTGGGCCGGCACCGAGACGTCGTGCTGGTGGACGTGGTCCACGCCGACGACCGGCGGCGGCTTGGGCCGGAACACCCCGGCGGCGAGCTCGGCGAACGCCGCGGCGTCCATGCCCAGCAGCACCTCGGGGAGCAGCCCCTCGAACCGCGGCTCCAGGGCGACCGAGCGGGGGAACCGGCGCAGCGCCGTCTTCTCCAGCTCGGCGAACAGGCTCGCGACCTGCTTGTACGCCTTGTACTGCAGCAGCCGGGCGAAGAGCAGGTCCCGCGCCTCGAGCAGGGCGAGGTCCTCCTCGTCCTCGACCTCGGCGTTCGGCAGCAGCCGGGCGGCCTTGAGGTCGAGCAGGGTCGCCGCGACGACGAGGAACTCGGTGGTCTCGTCGAGGTCCATCGCGTCGCCCATCGCGGTGAGGTGGGCGATGAAGTCGTCCGTGACCTTGTGCAGCGCCATCTCGGTGACGTCGAGTTGGTGCTTGCCGATCAGCTGCAGCAGCAGGTCGAACGGCCCCTCGAAGTTCTGGAGCCGGACGGTGAACCGCGGGCGCTCTTCCGGGGCGATGGTCAACGGGCGATGACCTCACGCGCGAGCATCCGGTACGCCGCCGCGCCCGACGAGTTGGGCGCCCAGGTGGTGATCGGCTCCCCGGCCACCGTGGTCTCCGGGAAGCGGATGGTCCGGTTGATCACGGCGTCGAACACCAGGTCGCCGAAGGCCTCGACCACGCGCTGGTGCACCTCGCGGGTGTGCACGGTGCGCGAGTCGAACATGGTG
This sequence comes from Pseudonocardia sp. WMMC193, assembly GCF_021728735.1. Classification (NCBI taxonomy): domain Bacteria; kingdom Bacillati; phylum Actinomycetota; class Actinomycetes; order Pseudonocardiales; family Pseudonocardiaceae; genus Pseudonocardia; species Pseudonocardia sp. WMMC193. The sequence continues at coordinate 2,373,778 of NZ_JAKKDO010000003.1, forward strand.
GCGAGGACGCCGATGAGCTCCAGGTCCGGGTTGAGCCGGTCCTTCACCTTGTCGATGGTGTCCATCAGCAGCGCCACGCCGCGCAGCGAGAAGAACTCGCACGCCAGCGGGATCAGCACGTGGTCCGCGCAGGCCAGGGCGTTGATCGTGAGCAGGCCGAGCGACGGCTGGCAGTCGATCAGCACGACGTCGTAGTTGCCGAGGACGCGCTTGAGCGCCCGGCCGAGCGCCTGCTCGCGGCCGACCTCGGTGACGAGCTGGACCTCCGCCGCGGACAGGTCGATGTTGCTGGGCAGCAGGTCCATGCCGGGCACGGACGTCTCGAGGATGACGTCCTCCGCCTCGACCCCGCGCTCCATCAGCAGGTTGTAGATCGTGGCGTCGAGCTGGTGCGGCTGGACCCCCAGCCCCACCGACAGCGCCCCCTGCGGGTCGAAGTCGACGAGCAGCACCCGGCGCCCGTACTCGGCCAGCGCCGCGCCCAGGTTGATGGTCGAGGTGGTCTTGCCGACCCCGCCCTTCTGGTTCGCGACGGCGATCACCCGGGCCGGGCCGTGCTCGGTCAGCGGGGCGGGTTCGGGGGCGCCCGCCCGGTGCCGGGCGGCGGCGGGAGCGGGATCCTCGACGGTCGGGTCGTAGTCAGGCCCCGCGGGGGATGTGTCCATGCGGCTCCTCTGATGTCCCTACCTGCGCCGCAGACTAGGAAACCCACCTACCGGGGGCAACGCGCCACGCCAGGGCGCCTCGAACTTCCGGTCGAAACCTACCGGGTAGTTTCTCCCCGGAACGCGCGGGGAGGGGACGATCATGGCGGTTCCGGGATTGGCGATGCCGTGGCGGCGGCGGATGAACGGGCGGGACCCGGAGGAGGAGGGGCGCGCCTCGACCCCGCTCGAGCTGCTGTTCGACCTGTGTTTCGTGGTCGCGATCGCGCAGGCCGCGGCCCAGCTCGCGCACGGGATCGAGGAGAACCACGCCGTCGCGGCGACCGGCGGGTTCGTGATGGTGTTCTTCGCCATCTGGTGGGCCTGGATGAACTTCACCTGGTTCGCCTCGTCCTACGACACCGACGACGTCCCGTACCGGCTGCTCACCCTGCTGCAGATGGCGGGCGTGCTGATCCTGGCGGCGGGCGTCCCGGCGGCGCTGAACGACTACGACTTCGCGATGGTGACCGTCGGCTACGCGGTCATGCGCATCCCGATGGTGCTGCAGTGGCTGCGCGCGGCCCGCGAACACCCCGAGGGCCGCCGGACCGCCCAGCGGTACGCGCTCGGGATCGCCGTCGTGCAGGTGCTGTGGCTGCTGCGGCTCCTGCTGCCGCACCCGTTCGACTACATCGGCTTCGTGGTGCTGGCGGTGGCCGAGGTCGCGGTGCCGCCGTGGGCCGAGCGCACCCGCCCCACCTCCTTCCACCCCGAGCACATCGCCGAGCGCTACGGGCTGTTCACGATCATCGTGCTCGGCGAGGTCATCCTCGCGGCGACCGTCGCGTTCCAGGGCTCGCAGGCCTCCGGTCTGACGCTGGACCTGGTGCTGGTCGCCGTGGGTGCGCTGCTGTTGATGTTCGGGATCTGGTGGATCTACTTCCTCGGGGGCGACGAGCACGGGTTCCGCTCCCTGCGCACCGCCCTGACCTGGGGATACGGCCACTTCCTCGTGTTCGCGGCGGTGGCGGCGCTCGGTGCGGGCCTGGAGACGGCGGTGCAGCTCGCCGAGCACGAGGCGCACGTGGCACCGCTCGTCGCCGGGTTCGCGGTGGCGGTCCCGGTGGCGCTCTACGTGCTCGTGATCATGGTGCTGCGCGGGCTCGTCTGGCCGTCGGGGACGCTCACCCCGCTGCTCGTCACGCTGGCGGCGGTCCTGATCCTGGCCTGCGCCTTCCTGGCCCCCGTGGCGGGGATCGGGGTGTCCGTGCTGGCCATGGGGATCGTGCTGGCCGCGGCGCTGGCCTGGTTCCTGCGGCTGCGCCACGCGTGACCGCCGACGTCCGCCCTCCCGCGGCGGCGGCGTCGACGCGGCTCCGCGCGGGCCGGGTCGACGGCGAGCTGGTGGACCTGACCGTCGAGGGCGGCGTGCTCACCGAGGTCCGCCCGCACTCCCCCGGCCCCGGGGTCGATCTGCAGGGCCGGGTCGTCGTGCCGGGGCTGTGGGACAGCCACGTGCACTTCGACCAGTGGGCGCTGTCCCGGCGGCGGCTGGACCTGTCCGGGGCGGGCTCGGCGGCGCAGGCGGCCGCGCTGGTCGAGGCGCGCCTGCGCAGCGACCCGCCCGCGGACGGGATGCTGGTCGGCGCCGGGTTCCGGGACGCGTTGTGGCCGGACCTCCCGCGGGCGGACCTGCTGCCGCCCGCCCCGCGCATCGTGCTGGTGAGCGCGGACCTGCACTGCTGCTGGGTGAACGCCGCCGCGGCCGCGCACTACGGCGTGCCCCCGGGCGTCGTGCGCGAGCAGGACTGGATCCCGATCATGGAGGACGTCCGGCTGGCGGGAGACGTCGACCGCGCCGCGGACGAGGCCGCGCGGGCCGCCGCCGCCCGCGGCGTGGTGGGCGTCGTGGACTTCGAGGCCCCCTTCCCGCTCGACGCGTGGGCCTCCCGGATCGCCGCGGGCACCCGCTCCCTGCGGGTCGTGTCGTCGGTGTGGCCGCCCGCGCTGGACCTCGCGCTGGAGCGGGGACTGCGCACCGGCGCCGCGGTGCCGGGCACGGACGGGCTGCTCACCATGGGGCCGTTGAAGATCGTGACGGACGGGTCGCTGAACACCCGGACCGCCTTCTGCGTCGACCCGTACCCGGGGCTGGAGGGCACGCCGCACCCGTGCGGGATGGTCCTGGTGCCGCGGTCGGAGCTGGAGCCGCTGCTGCGCCGCGCCGCCGCGGGCGGGCTGGACGTGGCGGTCCACGCGATCGGGGACGCCGCGAACGCCTTCGTGCTCGACGCGTTCGCCGCGACCGGCGCCCGCGGCCGGGTCGAGCACGCGCAGCTGCTGCAGGACACCGACGTGCCACGGTTCGCCGCGCTGGGGATCACCGCGTCGGTGCAGCCCGAGCACGCCGTGGACGACCGGGACGTCGCGGACCACTACTGGGCGGGCCGCACGCGGCGGGCCTTCGTGTTCCGGTCGCTGCTCGCCGCGGGGGCCACCCTGGCCCTGGGCTCGGACGCCCCGGTCGCGCCGCTGGACCCGTGGGTGGCGATCGCCGCCGCCGTGCACCGCAGCGGGGACGCGCGCGAGCCGTGGCACCCCGAACAGCACCTGACGCTGGCCGAGGCGCTCGCCGCGTCATCCGGGCCGGACGGCCCCCTGCGCGCGGGCCGCGTCGCCGACCTGGCGGTCCTGGACGCCGATCCCGCGCGGTGCACCCCCGCCCAGCTCCGCGCGCTGCCGGTCGCCGCCACGATGCTCGCCGGCCGCTGGACCCACACCACCCTGTGAGTGGCGATGGTCGCCATGGCGACCATCGCCACTCACGGGTGGGCTATCCGCGGGCGCGTGGGTGGCTCGTGGCGTACACCTCGCGCAGCGCGTCGACCGTCACGTGGGTGTAGATCTGCGTGGTGGTGACCGACGCGTGGCCCAGCAGCTCCTGGACCACGCGGACGTCCGCGCCGCCCGCGAGCAGGTGGGTGGCGAAGCAGTGCCGCAGGGTGTGCGGCGAGATCGCGGTGGGGTCCAGCCCGGCGGCGTCCGCGGCGCCGCGCAGGGTGTGCCAGGCGGACTGCCGCGACAGCCGGGCACCCCGGGCGTTGAGCAACAACGCCGCCGTGCCCGTCCCCTTGGCCGCGAACGCGGGCCGGGCCCGGACCAGGTAGGCGTCGACCGCCGCGAGCGCGGGCCTGCCCACCGGCACGATCCGCTGCTTGCCGCCCTTGCCGCGGACCAGCACCGTGCGGTCGCCGGGGTCGAGGTCGTCGAGGTCGATCCCGACGGCCTCGGAGATCCGGGCGCCCGTCGAGTAGAGGATCTCCAGCAGGGCGCGGTCGCGCAGCGCGGTGGGCCCGTCCCCCACGCACCCCGCCAGCAGCTGCTCCACCTGGTCGACGGTCAGCGTGTGCGGCAGCCTGCCGGGCTGCGCCGGGGGTGTCACGGCCTTGGCCACGTCCACGGGCACCACACCCTCGCGGGCGGCGAACCGGTGCAGTCCGCGCACCGCGGCCAGGGCGCGGGCCGCCGAGGAGGCGGCCAGCGGGGTCGGGCCGCTGCGCAGGGCCGCGACGAACCCGCCGACGTCCGACTCCCGGACGGCGGCGAGGTCGTCGAGGCCCCGGTCGTGCAGGTAGGCCACGTACCGGTCCAGGTCGTTCGTGTACGCGCGCAGCGTGTTCGCCGAGCTCCCGCGCTCGACGGCGAGGTGCGCGAGGAAGGCCTCGACCGTGCGTTCAGGCAACGTGCGGGATGACCTCGCGCTCGAACAGCTCGATCGAGGAGCGGTCGTAGGCGGCGTCGGGGAAGTAGAAGATGCCGTAGGTCATCCCCCGCTCCTGCATGCCGCGCAGCTTCTCCACGATCTGCTCCGGCGTACCCACCCCCGGCAGGCCGCGGTAGGCCCCGAGCGAGGCCTCGGCCCGCTCGTCGCCCACGTGGGGCCGCAGCCGGTCGACGGCCTCCTGCAGCTTCGCCTCCACGCCCGCCTCGGTCTCGGCGATCGCCACGTTGTAGTTCGCCGACCGCACGATGGCGGCGAAGTCCGTGCCGACGGTCTCGCAGTGCCTGGCGAGCAGCTCCGACTTGTGCGTGAAGCCCTCGGGCGAGCCGTCGAAGTTGGTGAAGTCCGCGTACTTCGCCGCGATCTTCAGCGTGACCTTCTCCCCGCCGCCCGCGATCCACATCGGGATGCCGCCCGCCTGCAGCGGCTGCGGCTCGCAGAGGGCCTGGTCGACCTGGTAGTGCTTGCCCTCGAACGTCGCCGTGCCGTGCTCCCACGCCTGCCGGAAGATCTGGACGCCCTCGTCGAGCATGCCGAGCCGGTCGCCCGGGGACGGGAAGCCGTAGCCGTAGGCCCGCCACTCGTTCTCGTACCAGCCCGCGCCGATGCCCATCTCGACCCGCCCGCCGGAGATGACGTCGATGGTGGCCGCGACCTTCGCCAGGTACATCGGGTTGCGGTAGGCCATGCAGGTACACATCTGGCCGAGCCGGACCCGGTCGGTCGCGGCGGCGAACGCGGCCATCAGCGACCACGCCTCGTGCACGGCCTCGTGGGTGGGCTTGGGCACCGGGTGGAAGTGGTCGTAGACCCAGATCGACTCCCAGGGGCCCGCGTCGGCGTGCCGGGCCAGCCCCTTCATCACCCCCCAGTGCTCGGCGGGGTCGATGCCGACGAGATCGTGCCGCCAGCCCTGTGGGACGAAGAGACCGAAGCGCATGACCGGACTCTAGGCCGTGCGGTTCGGTACCGTCGGGAGGGTGACGCAGCCCGAACCCGCACCCGAGCCGGAACCCGCCGCGTCGCCCGCGCGACCGGCGCTGCGCATCGGCAACGCCGAGCGCGAGGAGGCGGCGAACGCCCTCGCCGAACACTTCTCGCACGGCAGGCTCGACGGGGACGAGTACGCCGACCGGGTCGGCGCCGTCTGGAACGGCAAGACCACGACCGACCTCGCGGTGGTGTTCGAGGACCTGCCGGACCCGCGGCCTGCGGTGCTGCGGCCGTCTCCCCCGGCCCGGCCCGCGGACCTCGCCTACGGCCCACCCGCCGGGCTGCCCGCGGCGTTCGGGGGCGGCCCGACGTACGGCGCCCCCGGGCTCCCCCGCCCGACGGCCCACCTCGCGTGGCAGGACGCCCCGTTCGGCCGGGAGCCCGGCACGGGGCTGCCGTACTCGGACAAGTCCAAGGTCACCGCCGGGATCCTGCAGCTGTTCCTCGGCGCCGTCGGCGCGGGCCGGTTCTACACCGGCCACACCGAGATCGCGATCGCGCAGCTCATCGTCACGATCGTGACGTTCGGGCTGGGCGCGGTGTGGGGGGTCGCGGACGGCATCGTCCTGCTGGCGGGCCGCAACACCGACCCGGACGGCAGGCCACTGCGCCCCTGAGGCCCGTGCGTGGTAAGTGGTGCCAGAGCACCACTTACCACGCACGACCGCAGGAGGGCGGGTGGGTTCAGCCGTGGCGGCGCCGGTACTCGGCGGCCGCCCCGGGGTGCAGGGCCACGGGGCCGGTCTGGATCAACGACTGGGCGTCGAGGAACTGGCTGCCGACCGCCTGGGTGGGGACCAGCGCGGACGGGTCGTCGAGCAGCAGGTCGACCATGTCGGCGGCGACGCGGTCGGCCACGTCCCGCCGGGCGAGCAGCAGGTTCGCGACACCGACGGTCGTCACCGCGGGATTCGCCCCGTACACCCCGGCGGGCACGGTGACGGACTCGTAGACGCTGCCGAACCGCTGTCGCAGGGCGTCCACCTCGCCGCCGAGGTCGAGCAGCCGGATCGGGGTGGCGGGGTCGGCGAACGCGGGGGTGGGCAGACCGCCCGCCCACATCGCCGCGTCGACCTCGCCCGTGACGAGCGCCGCGGCCGCCCCGCGCATCGTCCGCTCGACCCGGCGCACGGCCGTGGGGGCGCCGAGCCCCACGACGTCGAGCACGCGGGCGGAGAGGGTGCTCGCGCCGGATCCCGGCGCGCCGACGCTCACCGTCCGGCCCGCGAGCCGGGCCGGCGCGGTGATCGGGGAGTCGGCGCGCACGGCGACCTGGAAGTAGTTCTCGTACACGCGGCCGACCGCCGCGAACCCGTCGGTGGCGACGCGGTCCTGGGCGAGGTCGCCGAGGGTCATGGCCAGGGCGGCCGATCCCGCCCCCAGCAGCTGCAGGTTCTCCGCGGAACCGCCGGTCGGCAGCGGCTCCAGCCGGGCGGTGCCCGCCCGGCCGGCCGCCGCGGCGAGCAGACCCGAGAAGTCCCAGAAGAGCCCGCCGGGCTCCCCCGCGGCCAGCCGCACCGTGGGCGTGTCGTCGGTCCCGCACGCCGCGAGACCCAGCGCGGCCGCCCCCAGCACGAGGCCCCGCAGCACGGACCGGCGGTCCGGCTGCGGGGCGAGCGACGTCATGGACGGGAAGCCTAGGGGGTGTCTGATGGATCTCCGCCGAGTCCGCGGGGTTCCAGGTGGATGGCCCGCAAGGCCGAGGAGGGGCCGATCCCGGGGTTGGATCGGTCCCGACGAGAACGCCGCGGGGCGCCGCCTGGGGCCCCGCGGGCCGGCTGGAGATCCATCAGACACCCCCTAGGTGCCGTCAGACGAAGGCGCGGCCCTGTTCACGGTCCAGCGCGGTCTCCGTCTTGTTCTTGAGCACGAACACGTAGACCAGCAGGGAGGCCGCGACGACGGCCGTCACGTACACGATGAACACCGTGACGTACCCGCCGTCCTTCGCCGCCTGGTAGATCAGCGGCGCGGTGCCACCGAAGGCGGAGTTGGCCAGCGCGTAGCCCAGCCCGACGCCGAGGGCGCGGATGTGCGACGGGAACAGCTCCGCCTTCACGATCGCGTTGATCGAGGTGTAGCCGGTGAGGATGACGTAGCCGACGCAGACGAGGGTGAGCGAGGCGGCCACCGAGGTGGTCTGCGGCAGGAAGGTGAGCAGCACGTAGGTGTAGATCACCGCGCCGACGCCGAAGAACACCAGCAGCGGCTTGCGGCCGACCCGGTCGCTGACGAGCCCGCCGATCGGCTGGATGACCATGAGGAAGGTCAGGCTGACGAGGTTGATCCACGTCGCGGTCATGCCCTCGTCGGCGTAGGTCGACTTGACGATGGCGGGCGCGTTGACGCTGTAGGTGTAGAAGGCGATCGTGCCGCCGATGGTGACGAGGAAGCACGTGAGCAGGGGCCGCCAGTACCGGGTGAGCAGCTCGCGCAGCGACCCCGATCCGGTGTCCTCGCCGCGCCGGACCGCGGCGAGCTGCTCGGCGGAGAGGGACTCGTCCATGCTGCGCCGCAGCCAGAACACGACGATCGCGGCGACGCCGCCGATGAGGAACGCGATGCGCCAGCCGAACTCGGCGATCTGCTCGCGGTCGAGGAACAGCTGCATGACCAGCAGCGTCAGCTGCGCGAGCACGTGGCCGCCGACGAGGGTGACGTACTGGAACGAGGAGAAGAACCCGCGCCGCTCGCGCGTGGCGGCCTCGGACATGTAGGTGGCCGACGCGCCGTACTCACCGCCGGTGGCGAAGCCCTGGACGAGGCGGCACAGCAGCAGGATGACCGCGGCCCACACGCCGATGCTCTCGCGCCCCGGGGTCAGCGCGATGAGCAGCGAGCAGGCGGCCATGAGGGAGACGCTGAAGGTCAGCGCCGCCCGCCTGCCCCGCCGGTCGGCGAACCGGCCGAAGAACCACGAGCCGACGGGGCGCATGAGGAACGTCACCGCGAAGATGCCGTAGACGTACAGGGTGGAGTTCTTGTCCGCGGAGTCGAAGAACTGGTTCTCGAAGTACGACACGAACACCGTGTAGACGTAGACGTCGTACCACTCGACGAGGTTTCCGGACGAGCCGCGCAACGTGTTCAGGATCGCGCGCCGGTTCGCCGCCCGCGGCGACGCCGGGGCGGGCGCCGGCTGGGTGGTCGGGTCGCTCATGACAGCCTCCTGTTCCTGCGGACGCGGGCCGGAACGGAAGGAGGCCGACCCCGTCGTCGTGAGACCACGGTGCGGGCCGGCGGGCGGCGGCGGAAGGCGGGGCGGCGAACCCTAACGCTCCCTTAGGACGGTCACTCCGGACGGGCGCGCGGCACCCGCAGCGTCACGCGCAGGCCACCGGCGGGCCCCGTCCCGACCTCGAACCGCCCGCCCGCGCGTTCGGTGAGCGCGCGGGCGATCGACATCCCCAGGCCGGTCCCCTGCCCGACCGTGTTGGTCGCGCGGTGGAACCGGGTGGTGACCAGCGGCAGGTCCGGCTCGGGCACCCCGCGCCCGTCGTCCTCGACCGTGAGCAGGACGTGGGCCGCCTCGCCGCGGCCCGTGATCTCGACCCGGGTGCCGGGGCCTGCGTGCTGCACGACGTTGCCGAGCAGCACGTCCAGCACCTGGGTGAGGTCGCCCGCGGCCAGGTCGGCCCGCAGGCCGGGGCGGACGTCGACGGTGGCGGACACCTCCGCCGCGCTCAGGGCCGCCGCCCAGAACTCGTGGCGTTCGGTGACCACCGCGCCGACGTCCGCGGCGGCGACCGCGTCGGGCCTGCGGGTCTCGGCGGTCGCCAGGGCGAGCAGGTCGACGACGATCCCCTCCAGCCGGTCGACCTCCAGCGTCGTCCGGTGGTGCACCGCGGCCGAGTCCTCCGGCACGACCATGCCGAGGGTGTCGAGGCGGATGCGCAGCGCGGCGAGCGGGTTGCGCAGGGCGTGAGCGGAGTCGGCGACGAACCGGCGCTGCGCCGCCGCGGCGGCCTCGACCTCGCGGGCCATGCCGTCGAAGGCGGCCGCCAGCGCGCGCACCTCGCGCGGCCCGGCGTGGCGCTCGACGGTGGGTGGTCCGCCCTCGACCGGGGCGGGCGCGGTGGGGCGGTCCACCACGCGGTCCTGGAGCGCCGCGACCCGGGCGGACAGCCCGCTCAGGGGGCGGGCGGTCCAGCGCGACAGGGCCACGGCGATGAGCGACGCGACCCCCAGCAGCGCGGCCGCGCCCCCGCCGATGATCCACCAGGCCCGGCCGACGTCCGCCGCGGCGGCCGCGGTCGACGCCACCAGCACGACCGCGCCGTCGACCTGCGTGCCGGTGCCGACCGGCACGGCCACCAGCACCTCGGCGGGCGACCACGGGGTCACCGACTCCGGCACGCGGCTGCGCTGGTTGCGCAGGGCCTCCGAGACGGCGGCGCCGACGTCGGGCGGCACCCCGGCCAGGCCCGCCGACGCGCGCGGCGTGCCGTCGCGGTCGACCACGAGCACCGGCTCGCGGTACAGCGCGTGGTACCGGTCGACCGCCTGCGCCAGGTCGACGGCGACCGCCGGGTCCCGGCGGGCCGCGAGGTCGGCGAAGTACGCGGCGGCGGACGAACGGCTCTCGCTCAGCCGCTGCGCCCGCTCGCGGCCCAGCGCCAGCGCCAGCGGCACCGCCAGCGCGACGACCGCGATCGTCGAGTACACGACCAGGACGAGCAGGACCCGCCGCCACACGTCAGCGGCCCCACCGGTAGCCGTAGCCGCGGATGGTCGTGAGCGCGTCCGGGCGGCCGAGCTTCGCCCGCAGCGAGGTCATGTGCACGTCCAGGCTGCGCGAGACCGCGACGTAGGCGTCACCCCAGACCGCGTCCAGCAGCTCCTGCCTGCTCACCGCCTCGCCGCGGCGGGCGACGAGGTGGGCGAGGATCTCGAACTCCTTCGGGGCGAGCGTGACCTCCGCGCCCGCCACCTCGACGCGGCGGGCGGCGAGATCGACCACGACGTCCCCCGCCTCCACCACCTCGGGGGCGTCCTGCTCGGCGGGCCTGCGGCGGCGGACCGCCACCTCGAGGCGCGCCCGCAGCTCGCCGAGGCGCGCGGGCTTGACGACGTAGTCGTCGGCGCCGGTCCGCAGGGCGCGGACCACGGAGCGTTCGTCGTCGCGGGCGGTGAGCACCACGACCGGCACGTCGCTGACCGCCCGCAGCCGCCGCAGGACGGTCAGGCCGTCGGCGTCCGGCAGGCCGAGGTCGAGCAGGACCGCCTCGACGTCCCGGTGGCCGAGCAGCACGTCCGACCCGCGGCGCATCCGCACGGGGCTGTGCCCCACGGCACCGAGCGCGTCGACGAGCGCGTCACCGACGCCGTCGTCGTCCTCGACCACCGCGATGCGCATGCGACACGGTACGACAGCGCGTCGCGGACCGACGCCACCCGGTCAGGATCTGCGGAAGTCCGTCGGGGTACGGCCGTGGCGGCGGCGGAAGGCCTTCTCGAACGCGTCGATGGAGCGGAAGCCCGACGCCCGGGCGATCTCGGTGATCGTGCCGGGGCCGCCGAGGAGGTGGCGGGCCCGCTCGAGGCGGGCCTCCCGGATGAGGTCCGACGGCGTGGTCCCCTCCCGCTGCAACACCGCCTGGACCTGGCGCAACGACCAGCCGACCAGCCGGGCGACCTCCGTGCCCGTCAGCTCCGGGTCGTGGGCGTGGCGGCGCACGACGAGCCGGACCTCGTCGGCGAGATCGGACTCGGGGACGGCCGCGCGGTCCTCGGCCGCCAGGCAGGCGAGCTCGGCGGCGTGCCCGCAGACCGTGTCGAAGCTGCGGCGGTCCAGCTCCGCGCGGTCGGCGACGAGCGTGGTGAGCACCAGCCGCAGCACCCGACCCGGCGCGCGGTCCAGCGACAGGATCCGGTGCGGGCCGTCCGGCGTGTCGATCTCGGTGCCCGGCAGCGTCACGACGAGTCCGCGGCTGCCGGGCGGCAGCCGGAGGTGGTAGGGCTCGGCGGGCCCGATCAGCAGGCCCTCACGCGTCGTCAGCCGGTGGTCGGACCGCCCGATCCGCAGGTCGGCGGGGCCCGCCAACGGCAGCAGCAGACGGAGGTCCGCGTCCTCCGACCGGCGTCGACTGAGCGTCTGCTCCTGGCCGATGTGCCACGTGACCAGCTGGAACCGCCCGCTGCGCTGCCGGGTCGCGACCGCGTCGAACCGGCCCGCGTCGGGGTAGGTGCACCGCAGCGTGCCCTGGAACGCCATGACGGTCTCGCTCCAGGGGGCCGCACGGTCCGTGCGGACGGTCTCGACCTCGTACATGGCGTCCTCGCCGTGGTGGTGGAGCGGACCGTACGCCTGTGCGCGTCCGTCCGGAAGGTGTGCGTGCCTGTCCGAGCCCCGCGGTGGGCGGTGGCGGCACGCTGACCCCATGACGTCGACGGAGACGCTCCTGGGTCGCCTGATGGGCGACGACCCCGATCCCTTCCCCCTCTACAGCGAGCTGCGCGAGACCGGCGGCGGGGTGCACCCCCTCCCCGGTCTGGGCTACTTCGCCTTCCGCTACGACGACGTGGCCCGGATGGGGCGGGACAACGCCGTGTTCAGCTCCGACCACTTCCACGACTCCCCCGCGGGGCTGCACGACCCGACGGACCCGGTCCAGGCCGCCTTCATGGCCGTCAGCGCGCAGCAGTTCATGTTCCACGACCCGCCCGCCCACACCCGGATGCGGCAGGCGATGGTGCCCGCCTTCACCGGGTTCGCGACCCGCCGCTGGCGACCGATCGTCGAGGCCAGGGTGGGTGCCCTGCTCGACCGGTTCGAGCCGGGACAGAAGGCGGAGTTCATGGCGGACTTCGCGGGCGCGGTGCCGGTCGCGATCATCGCGGACGTGCTCGGGGTGCCCGAGGAGGAGCAGTCCGAGTTCCGCCGCTGGTCCCAGGCCCTGGCGGCGACCTTCGACCCCGGGATCCAGGGCGCCGCCCGCGCCACCGCGATCCACACCGCGTCCGAGATGGTCGAGTACCTGCGCGGGATCCTCGCCCGGCGCCGCGCCCACCCGCGGGACGACCTGACCTCGATCCTCGCGGCGGCCGACCTGCCGGACGACGAGCTGCTCGGCTCGCTCGCGCTGCTGCTCACCGCGGGCAACGACACCACGGTGAACCTGCTGGGCAACGGGCTGCAGTTCCTGTTCGCCGAGCCCTCCGCCCGGGAGGCGGACCTCTCCTCGACCGTCGAGGAGATGCTGCGGATGGATCCTCCCCTGCACCTGGACCTGCGCAAGACGACGCGCGAGGTCACCCTCGGCGGCGTGGACCTCCCCGCCGGTGCGATCGTCTGGCTCGTCATCGCGTCCGCCAACCGGGACCCGCGGGCCTTCGACCGCCCCGACACGTTCGACCCGACGCGCAGCCCCAACCGGCACCTGACGTTCCTGCCCGGCCACCATCACTGCATCGGGGCGCCGCTGGCCCGGCTCGAGGGCCAGATCATCTTCGCCCGGCTGCTGGAGCGGTTCCCCGACATCGCCCCCGCCGGACCCGCGGTGCGGCGGGTCGCCAACAAGGTCGCCCGCGGGTGGGAGGAGATCCCGGTGGTGTTCGCATGAGGTGGGTGACCTACGACGGCGGGGACGGGGCGCGCGTCGGGATCGTCGACGGGGAGAGCGTGCGCGGCCTGGCCCCCGGCACGACGCTGTTGGACCTGCTGACCCGCGGCGAGCTGGCCGAGGCCGGGGACGGGGCGCGGCGGGACCCGGCGGAGGTCCGCGCGCTCGCGGACGTCCGGCTGCGGGCGCCGCTGCCCCGGCCGCCGTCGGTGCGGGACTCGCTCGGGTTCCTCGACCACCTGCGCGGCTGCTACGCCGCCCTCGGCAGGCCCACCGAGCTGTCGGAGGCCTGGTTCCAGACGCCCGCCTTCTACTTCGCGAACGTCGGCTCGATCCTCGGCCCCCACGACGACGTCCCGGTCCCGCCGGGCTGCACGCTGTTCGACTTCGAGCTGGAGGTGGCCGCGGTGATCGGCCGCGGCGGCCGGGACCTGCACCCGGACACGGCGGCCGACCACATCGCCGGCTACACGATGTTCAACGACTGGTCCGCCCGCGACATCCAGATGCGGGACATGGCGCAGGGCATCGGGATGGGCAAGAGCAAGGACTCCGCGTCGACGCTCGGGCCCGCGGTGGAGACCGACGCGGACCCCGAGACCCCGCTGTCGGTCACGCTGAACGGCGAGGAGCTGGCCCGCGGTGCGCTGACGGGCATGGACTGGACCTTCGGCGAGATGGTCGCGTACGCCTCCCGCGGCTGCGATCTCGTGCCCGGGGACGTCATCTGCTCCGGCACCGTGCCGCGGGGGTGTCTGCTCGAACACGTCGACACCCCGGACGTGGCGAAGGCGCGCTGGCTGGAGCCCGGTGACGTGGTGTCCTTGCGCGGCTTCGGCGGCGAGACCCGGCAGACGGTCGTCCCCGGCGCCCCGCTCGTCCCCCTCCGCTCCGGATTCTGAAGGAGAGCCCGTGTACGACAAGGGACTGCACGACCTCGGCCACGGCTGCCACGCCTGGCTGCAACCCGACGGCGGCTGGGGCCTGAGCAACTCCGGCCTGGTCACCGGCGGCGGGGTCAGCCTGCTGGTCGACACGCTGTTCGACCTCGCGCTGACCCGCGAGATGCTGGCGGGCATCCGCCCGCTCACGGCCGCGAACCCGCTCGAGACGCTGGTCAACACCCACTCCGACGGCGACCACGTGTTCGGCAACGAGCTGGTCGGCGACATCGAGATCGTCGCGTCCGAGGCGGCGGCCGCGCTGATGGGCCAGGAGGAGGTCGAGGCGCTCGCGGCGCTCAAGCGGTTGCCCGGACCGCGCGGGGACTTCGTGCGGAAGGTGTTCGGGCCCTTCGAGTTCGAGGGGATCACGGCCACCCCGCCGACCCGGACGTTCCGCGGGGAGACCAGCCTCGACGTGGGCGGGCGGGAGGTCCGCCTGATCCAGGTCGGGCCCGCGCACACCCCCGGCGACACGCTCGTCCAGGTCCCGGACGCCCGGCTGCTCTACGCGGGGGACGTCCTGTTCATCGGCGGCACCCCGATCGTCTGGGCCGGGCCGGTGGAGCGCTGGATCGCGGCCTGCGACCTCATGCTCGACCTGCCCGTCGACACGATCGTGCCCGGCCACGGCCCGATCGGCGCGAAGCCGGACGTCTCGCGGATGCGCGAGTACCTGCTGTTCGTGCAGCGGGAGGCGGGTGCGCGCTTCGAGGACGGGCTGGACGTGGACGCCGCCATCGCGTCGATCGACCTCGGCGAGTGGGGCGGGCTCGGGGAGAGCAGCCGCATCGCGCAGAACGTCGCGAACGTCTACGACCACCGCGACCCGACCCGCGAACCCGCGAACCGGCTCGACGTCCTCGGCAAGATCGCCGCACTGGAGGGCTTCGGCGACCTGTGAGCGGCGATGGTCGCTGGAGCGACCATCGCCACTCACGACCTCAGGAGGTGCGGGCCGCGAAGTTCGTGGGGCGGTCGGGCCACGCGGCGTCCAGCGGGCGGGTGCGGCCGTGACCGTCCCGCACCGCCTGCAGGGCGAGGACGCCGGCGACGGTCGTCGCGTTGACGATCTCCCCGCGCAGCACCATCGCGACGGCCTCGGCCAACGGGATCCAGCGGGTCTCGAGGTCCGCCTCCTCGTCGTCGCCCAGGTCGGGGCGGGTCACCTCGGTGAGCCCGCTCGCCAGGAACACCCGGATCGCCTCCTCGGAGAACCCGGGGCTGGACACGCAGTCGACCAGCACCGACCACTCCGCCGCCCGCAGCCCGGACTCCTCCTCGAGCTCGCGGGCGGCGGCCGCGGCCGGGTCCTCCCCCGCGTGGTCCAGCAGACCCGCGGGCATCTCCCACAGCCGCCGCCGCACGGCGTGCCGGTACTGCAGGATCATCATGAGCCGGTCGTCCGGGTCGACGGCCGCGACCGCGACGGCGCCCGGGTGCTCCAGGATCTCCCGGGTCGCCTCCCGCCCGCCGGGCATCACGACCTGGTCGGCCCGGACGGCCATCACGCGGCCGGTGTAGATGTCCTTCGACGAGGCGACCGGGAAGTCGTGCTCGCCGGGCTTCACGAACCGACCTCGGCGGGCTTCTTCTTCGGCCGGGCGGGCAGCTCGACCGGCAGCCTGACCTCGCCGCTGTAGGTCAACGCCGCCTTGATGAACGCCGCGAACAGCGGGTGCGGACGGGTCGGGCGGGACTTCAGCTCGGGGTGCGCCTGGGTGCCCACGTAGAACGGGTGCTGCTCCGCGGGCAGCTCGACGAACTCGACGAGCGTGCCGTCCGGCGAGGTGCCGCCGAAGACCAGGCCCGCCTCCGCGAGCCGGGCCCGGTAGGAGTTGTTGACCTCGTAGCGGTGCCGGTGGCGCTCGGAGACCTCGCGGGAGCCGTAGGCCTTCGCGACGACGGTCCCCTCCCCCAGTGCCGCGGGGTACGCCCCGAGGCGCATGGTGCCGCCCATGTCCCGCTCCCCGGCGACGACGTCGAGCTGCTCGGCCATCGTCGAGATGACCGGGTGCGGGGTGCGCGGGTCGAACTCGGAGCTCGACGCGTCGGCGAGGCCGGCGAGGTTGCGCGCCGCCTCGATCACCATGCACTGCAGCCCCAGGCACAGCCCCAGCGCCGGGATCTGCCGGGTGCGGGCGTGGGTGAGGGCGCCGAGCTTGCCCTCGATCCCGCGGATGCCGAACCCGCCGGGGATGAGGATGCCGTCCACGCCGTCCAGCGCGGCGGCCGCGCCCGCGGGCGTCTCGCAGTCGTCCGAGGGGACCCAGCGGATCTCGACCTTGGCCCGGTGGGCGAACCCGCCCGCGCGCAGCGCCTCGGTGACCGACAGGTAGGCGTCCGGCAGGTCGACGTACTTGCCGACCAGCGCGACCGTCACCGTCTCGTCGGGGTTGTGGACCTTGTCGAGCAGGTCCCCCCAGACCGTCCAGTCGACGTCCCGGAACGGCAGGCCGAGCCTGCGGACGACGTAGGCGTCGAGGGCCTCGCGGTGCAGCACGCGGGGGATGTCGTAGATCGACGGGGCGTCCGGGCAGGCGGCCACGCCGTCGAGCTCGACGTCGCACATCAGCGAGATCTTGCGCTTCATCGCCTCCGGGATCTCCCGGTCGGCGCGCAGGACCAGCGCGTCCGGCTGGATGCCGATGTTGCGCAGCGCCGCGACGGAGTGCTGGGTGGGCTTGGTCTTCAGCTCCCCGGACGGCGCGAGGTACGGCACGAGCGAGACGTGCAGGAAGAAGCAGTTGTCCCGGCCGACCTCGTGGCGGACCTGGCGGGCCGCCTCGACGAAGGGCAGCGACTCGATGTCGCCGATCGTGCCGCCCACCTCGGTGATCACGACGTCGGGGACGATGCCGTCCGCGTCCGGCTCCGCCATCGCGAGGATGCGGTCCTTGATCTCGTTGGTGATGTGCGGGATGACCTGCACGGTGTCGCCGAGGTACTCGCCGCGGCGCTCCTTGGCGATGACCTCGGAGTAGACCTGGCCGGTGGTGACGTTGGCCCGCCCGTGCAGGTTCCGGTCGAGGAACCGCTCGTAGTGGCCGATGTCGAGGTCGGTCTCCGCGCCGTCCTCGGTCACGAAGACCTCGCCGTGCTGGAACGGGTTCATGGTGCCGGGATCGACGTTGAGGTAGGGGTCCAGCTTCTGCATGGTGACCCGGAGTCCACGCGCGGTCAGCAACTGCCCCAGGCTGGACGCGGTGAGGCCTTTGCCCAGCGAGGACGCGACCCCGCCGGTGACGAACAGGTGACGGGTCGAGCGTGTCTGCACGGAACCTCAGGTTACGCCCTGCGCCCGCGAGACCCGCAACCGGCACGCCGAGCCGGGGTCATGCGGTGGGGACGGCGCCGTTGCTCGCGGTGCGGTCGGAGCCGTAGGCGCCCGCCTTGCCGTCGAGCTGCTCCTTCAGCGCCAGCACCGTGGCGACGCGGCCGGTGCCGGTCTGCACGTCGTCCACCGTGGACAGGCCCGCGGTGGAGCCGCCCGCCGCGCGGGCGACGCCGACGGGTCCGGTCGCCGACGCCGAGCCGGTGCGGCCCGCGAGGACCGCGCCCGATCCGGCCCGGTCGAGCTCGGCGGCCAGGCGGGCCAGGACGGCGGCCGAGTCGCCCGCGTCGGCCCCCTGCTGGGCGCCGCCGGTCAGCACGACGATCATGTCGGCGGGCCCGGGGGCCGTGCCCGGCTGGACGAACCCGGAGTCGGCGAGACCGGTCCAGACCGCGCCCGCCGAACCCGCGGTCGCGGCGTTCTTGGTGGTCATGACGCTGCCGAGCAGGCCACCGGCGAGGCTGCCGGTGTCCGAGGCGGCCGGGAGCTGGGCGCCCGCGGGCAGCAGGCGCGCGGCGAGCTCGTTGAGCTGGTCGGCCCGCGCGGGGTCGGTGACGGCGTCGGTGAGGGTGATCGAGCCGGTCACGGTGCCGCCGGCCTGCCCGATCAGCCGGATCACCGACTCCTGGTCGCTCTGGTCGCCGCCCGCCTGGACGATCGCGACGCTGCGGCCGGTCAACGAGCCGGCGACGGCGGCCGGGCCCACCCGGGCGGCGAACTGGTCGGCGGCCGCCTGCTGATCGAGCAGCGAGTCCCGCTCCGCCGTCAACGTGTCGACCTGGGAGGACAGCGAGTCCCGGTCCGTCGACACGGCCGCGAGCAGCCGGTCCGACAGCCCGCTCGCGCCGAGGACGACCCCGACCGCCAGGGCCAGGAAGACCCCGGCCAGGGAGATGGCGTGGTACTTGAGCGAGATCACGGGGCGACCCCGCCCCGGACCGTCTCGACCAGCGCGGTCCACGTCGTGGTGACCCAGGTGATCACCGCGTCGCCCGCCTGGGACATCAGCAGCGCCGCGAGGATGGCCACGAGCGCGGCGCCCACCAGCAACAACAGCGCGCCGGTGGACACCCGGCTGCGGTAGAGCTGCGCGATCACCCGGCCGTCGACGACGGTGCCCCCGACCTGCAGCCGGGTGAGGAAGGTCGAGGCGTTGCTGCCCGAGCGGCCGCGGTCGAGGAACTCGGCCATCGTCGCGGAGAGCCCCACGGTGACGATCATCGACGCGCCGTGGTGGTGGGCCAGCAGCAGCGCGAGGTCCTCGGGGTTGGCGCTGCTCGGGAACGTCACGGCGCTCGCGCCGAGATCCTGGACCTTGTGCAGGCCGGGCGCGTGCCCGTCCGCGAACGCCGGCACGACCACGTCCGCGCCGCAGGTCAGCGTCTCGTCGGTGACGTCCGACGGGTCCCCGACGATCAGCTGCGGGGTGTGGCCCGCGGCCCGCAGCGCGTCCGCGCCCGCCCCCACCCCGACCAGCACCGGCTGGTACTCGCGGATGAAGTGCTGCAGCTTCTTGAGGTCCTTCAGGTGGTCGAACCCGGCGGCGACGACGAGCACCTGGCGGCCCTCGAGGACCACGTCGACGTCCGGCACGCCGTAGCCGTCGAGCAGCAGGGCGCGCTCCTGGCGCATGAACTCGGTGGTGTTCGCGGCGAACGCCTCGAGCTGGTGGGTCAGCCCCGCCTTGGCCTCGACGAGGGCGTCCGCGACCGAGTCGGCCGTCTGCTCGGTGCCGCGGCCCAGCTCCAGCTCGCCCGCGAAGACCGCGCCGTCGTGCAGCCGGATCCGCGCGCCGTCCTTGACCGCGTGCAGGATCTCCGGCCCGCAGTCGTCCAGCAGCGGGATGCCGGCGGCCAGCAGGGCCTCGGGGCCGAGGTTCGGGAAGCGCCCGGAGATCGACGGCGCCGCGTTGACGACGGCCGCGACCTCCGCCGCGATCAGCGCGTCCGCCGTGGCGCGGTCCATGTCGATCTGGTCGAGCACGGCGACCTCACCGGGCTTGAGCCGCTTCAGCAGGGCGTCGGTGCGCTTGTCGACGCGGGCGGTCCCGGCGAGCCCGGGCAGCTCGGGTCGCGAGCGGTGCAGCAGGCCGGAGAGCTTCATGCGGGGCACCTTGACATCCGCTCGTGCCCGTGCGGTGAAGGCGCGCCGACCGTGACCGGGCTGTCACCGATCCGGTCGGGGATCCGCAGGTGGGTCGATCATCCGGGCCAGCAGACGGGCGGCCGGCTCGGGCAGCCTGCGCCTGCTGCGCAGCGTCGCGAAGACCGGACGCAGGGTGTCGTCGGCGAGCAGCGCCGCGCGGGGCACCGGGTCGGCCAGCGGGACGAAGACACCCGGGGCCGCCCATCCCCCGTCCGGGCGCGGGCCCGCCGCCGCCGTGAAGTCGACGACGCCCGCGATCCCCTGCTCCGCCCGGGTGCGGTAGACCACGGCGCGGGCACCGGGCGCGGTCTCGCGCAGGCAGCAGGCGTGGACGGGACCCGCGGCGGCGCAGTCGTCGGCCCGCCAGAGCAGGACGGAGGTCGGGGGTGGCGGCATCCGGTCTGGGTACCACCCCGTCCGTTCGACCGCGAACCGGTTCGGCGCCCGGCGGCGGCGCCGGGCATGATCGCGGCCATGGTGCGTCGGGGGGCGTGGGCTCTCGTTCTGGTGCTGGGGTTGGCCGCGTGCGGGGCCGGGCCGACGGGGATACCGGCCGATTCGTCGTTCGCCGGGGACTGGCAGGGCGCGATCGAGCTGCCCGGGCAGCGGCTGCCGTTCGCGCTGCACATCGGCGAGGACCAGGCGTCCGGCACGATCGACATCCCGGCGCAGGGGACGCGGGGCGCCCCGCTCGACGGCGTCGCGGTCGACGGGGACACCGTCCGCTTCGGCCTCTCCACCGTGCCCGGCTCACCGGCGTTCACCGGCACCCTCGACGGGGACGCGATCTCGGGCACCCTCACCCAGGGCGGACAGAGTCTCCCGTTCTCGCTGGCCAGGGGCACGCTGCCGGCGCAGGCGCGGCCGCAGGAGCCGCAGCCGCCCTACCCGTACCGGACCGAGGACGTGACCTTCCCGAGCGGCGACGTGACGCTGGCGGGCACCGTCACCGCGCCGCCCGGACCGGGCCCGTTCCCCGGCGTCGTGATGATCACCGGGAGCGGGGCGCAGGACCGCGACGAGACCATTGCGGGACACAAGCCGTTCCTGCTGCTCGCCGACACCCTGACCCGCGCCGGGTTCGTGGTGCTCCGCACGGACGACCGCGGGGTCGGCGGGTCCGGCGGCACCCTGGAGGGCACGCCGTACGACGTCCTCGCCGACGACGCGCTCGCGGGCGCGGCGCTGCTGCGCGGGCGGCCCGACGTGGACCCGGCCCGGGTGGGGCTGTTCGGGCACAGCGAGGGCGGCTACCTCGCGCCGCTGGCGGCGCAGCGCGGGGACGTCGCGTTCGCCGTGCTGATGGCGGGCCCCGCGGTGTCCGGCGGCGACGTGCTGATCGAGCAGAACCGGCTGCTGCTCGCCGCCGCCGGGTTGCCCGCGGACCAGGTGGACGCCGGCGTCGAGAACGTCCGGACGCTGGTGGCGCAGGTCCGGGCGGGCGACCTCGACGCCGCCCGGCAGGCGGCCCGCGACCAGGCGGTGGCCCAGGGGGTCGACCCGCAGGCGGCCGCGGCGCAGGTGGACTCGCTGGTCCCGTTCCTGACCTACGACCCGCAGCCCGCCCTGCGCGCGCTGCGCATCCCGACCTACGCGTTCTTCGGCGCGAAGGACCTGCAGGTCCCGCCCGCGCAGAGCGAGGGCCCGATGCGCGCCGCGCTCGCGCGGGCCCCGGGTTCGGAGGTTCGCACCTTTCCGGAGCTGAACCACCTCATGCAGCCCGCGCAGACCGGGAGCCCCGCCGAGTACGCGACCATCGAGACCACGATCGCCCCCGACGTCCTCGAGTCCGTGACCCGCTGGCTGACCACCCACGCCTGAGTGTCACGGGAGCGCGCTCCTCGCAGCGCTCACGTCACACTCGCAACGATCACCCACCGCAAGCGTCACACGAGCGTCGGTGCGAGAGCGCTCCCGTCACGCTCGCGACGACCGTCACGGGAGCGCACACCTCGCAGCGCTCACGTCACACTCGCAACGATCACCCACCGCGAATGTCACGGGAGCGTCGGCGCAAGAGCACTCCCGTCACGCCCGCGACGACCGTCACAGGAGCGCACACCTCGCAGCGCTCACGTCACACTCGCAACGATCACCCACCGCGAATGTCACGGGAGCGTCGGCGCAAGAGCACTCCCGTCACGCCCGCGACGACCGTCACAGGAGCGCACACCTCGGAACGCTCCGGTCACACTCGCAACGATCACCCACCGCGAATGTCACGGGAGCGTCGGCGCAAGAGCACTCCCGTCACGCCCGCGACGACCGTCACAGGAGCGCACACCTCGGAACGCTCACGTCACACTCGCAACGATCACCCACCACGAGCGTCACAGGGGCGTCGGCGCAAGAGCGCTCCCGTCACGCCCGCGACGACCGTCACAGGAGCGCACACCTCGCAGCGCTCACGTCACACTCGCAACGATCACCCACCGCGAGCGTCACAGGCGCGTCAGCGCGAGAGCGCTCCTGTCACGCTCGGCGGCGCTTCTTCGCGGGCTTCCGGTCCTCGTCCCGGTGCGCGCGGGCCGTGGTGAGGAGCTCCTCGGCGTGGGCGCGGCCGGTGTCGGTGTCGTCCAGCCCGGCGAGCATGCGCGCCAGCTCGACGATCCGGTCGCTCTCGGGCAGCGTGCGCACGCTGCTGCGGGTGACCCCCTCGCCCCGCTTCTTCTGCACCACGAGGTGGCGGTCGGCGTAGGCCGCGACCTGCGGGAGGTGGGTCACCACGATCACCTGGTGCCGCTGCGCGAGC
The DNA here is from genome assembly GCF_021728735.1 of Pseudonocardia sp. WMMC193. Classification (NCBI taxonomy): domain Bacteria; kingdom Bacillati; phylum Actinomycetota; class Actinomycetes; order Pseudonocardiales; family Pseudonocardiaceae; genus Pseudonocardia; species Pseudonocardia sp. WMMC193. The sequence continues at coordinate 2,395,933 of NZ_JAKKDO010000003.1, forward strand.
CGCGCCAGCCTGCGCCCGATCTCCACCGCGGCGCGACCGCCGACCCCGGCGTCGACCTCGTCGAACACCATGGTGGGCACCGGGTCCGACCCGGCGAGCGCGACCTCCAGCGCCAGCATCACCCGGGAGAGCTCACCGCCGGACGCACCCTTGTGCAGCGGCTGCGGCGGCGACCCGGGGTGCGGGACGAGCCGCAGCTCCACCTCGTCCACCCCGTCCGGTCCGGCGAAGAGCCGCTGCCCGCCCGTCTCGAGCAGGTCCCCGGCCTCGCGGGGCAGGACCGAGACGAACAGCTCCGCGTCCTTCATCGCGAGCCCCCCGAGCTCGGCGGTGGTGTCCGCGGCCAGCCGGGCGGCCGCCTCCGTGCGCGCGGCGGTGATCTCCGCGGCGTGCCCGGCGAGGTCCGCGGCGAGGGCGTCCCGGCGGGCGGTGAGGGCGGCGAGCGCCTCGTCCGAGGTGTCCAGCCCGTCCAGCCGGCGCGCGGCCTGGGCCGCCCACTCCAGCACCCCGTCCACGTCCGCCGCGTACTTCCTGGTCAGCGCCTTGAGCTCGGCCTGCCGGGACAGGACCTCGCCGAGCCGCTCGGGGTCCGCGTCCAGCCGGTCGAGGTAGCCGGTCAGCTCCCCCGCCACGTCGGTGAGGATCGCCAGCGCCTCGTCCAGCCGGGCATCGTGCGCGGTCAGCTCCGGATCGCCGGAGGCCTGCAGCCGGTTGCGGGCCTCCCCGACGAGCCCGACGGCGCCGGGGGTCTCCCCGTCGTCCGAGCCGCCGAGCAGGCCGTGCGCCAGCCCCGCGGCCTCGCGCAGGTCGTCCGCCGCCGCGAGCCGCCGCGCCTCCTCGACCAGCACCCGGTCCTCACCCGGCTGCGGTGCGACGGCCTCGATCTCGGCCAGCCCGTGGCGCAGCATGTCGGCCTCCTGGGCGAGCCGCCGCGCCCCGTCCCGCCGCTCGACGATCTCCGCGCCGACCGCCTGCCACTCGGCCCGGGTCTCCCGGTAGGCGACCAGCGGCTTGCCCACCGCGTCTCCCGCGAAACGGTCCAGCAGCGCACGCTGGTCCGCCGATCGGAGCAGGCGGAGCTGGTCGTTCTGGCCGTGGACGGCGAGGGAGGCCTCCGCCAGCCTGCCCAACACCCCGACCGGCACGGACCGCCCGCCGAGGTGCGCACGGGACCGCCCGTCGGCCGACACGGTGCGGACCGCGATCAGCGTGCCGTCCTCGTCCGCCTCGGCGCCGACCTCCTCGGCCAGCTCCAACGCCCCGGGCCCGGCCTCGGCGAAGACCCCCTCGACCACGGCCTTGGCCCCCGAGACCCGCGAGGCCTCGGCCCGACCGCCGCCGAGCAGCGACAGACCGGTGACCACCATCGTCTTGCCCGCACCGGTCTCACCCGTGAGCACGGTGAGGCCCGGATCCAGCTCCAGCGTGGCGTCCTCGATCACGCCGAGGCCCTGGATGCGCATCTCGGCCAGCATGGGCCGCACGATACGGCGCCCGCCCGACAGATCCGACGCCGCCGCGCCGCCCCTGTGGACACGAGAGCCGAACGGCTGTTCGAGTGCGGTCAGTGTCCGCTCAGCTGTCGTCCGGCTCCCCGCGCCAGCCGCGGACGGGGAGGTCGAACTTGCGCACGAGCCGGTCGGCGAAGGGCTGGCCGTCGAGCCGCATCATCCGCACGGGCTCGACGCCCCGGGTGATCTCCACCCGGGCGCCGGGCGGCACGTCGATGATCCGGCGGCCGTCGCAGTCGAGGACCGCGGGCGGGCCGGTCGCGTCGATCTCGATCGCGACCTCGCTGGTCGGGGACACGACGAGCGGCCGCGCGAACAGGGCGTGCGCGTTCGACGGCACGACGAGCATCGCCTCGACCTGCGGCCAGATCAGCGGGCCGCCCGCGGAGAAGGCGTAGGCGGTGGAGCCGGTGGGCGTCGAGCAGATCACGCCGTCGCAGCCGAAGCCGGACACCGGGCGGCCGTCGATCTCCAGCATCACCTCGAGGATCCGCTCACGGGTGCTCTTCTCCACGCAGGCCTCGTTCAGCGCCCAGGTGCGGTCCAGCGTGCGGCCGTGGTGGCGGACCACGGCGTCCACCGTCATCCGTTCCTCGACCTGGTACTTCCCGGCGGCGACGGCATCGAGCGCCTCGCCGAGCGACTCCTGCTCGGCCTCCGCGAGGAACCCCACGCGGCCGAGGTTCACCCCCAGCAGCGGCACCTTCGCGGGGCGGGCGAGGTCGGCGGCGCGCAGCAGGGTGCCGTCGCCGCCGAGGACGATCACGGCCTCGGTCTCCGCCGCGCAGGCGGGCGACCCGTCGACGACGACCGGGCGCAGCTCCGGCGGCAGGTCGTGGCCGTTCTGCACCTCGGCCCACTCGTCGGCGAGCACCCGCAGCCGGATGCCCGAGGCCGCCAACCGCTCCGCGACCCGGGCGGCGACCCGCCGGTTCGTGGCGCGCCCGGCGTGCAGCACGACCAGGACCTCTCTCATGCCGGCCCCTCCTCGACGGCGGTGGCCAGCGGGCCGTCCCCGACGTCCTCCCCGGTGCCGAGCCGCAGGAAGAACTCGACGTTGCCGGACGGGCCGGGCAGCGGGCTCGCGACGGCGCCCAGCACGGCCAGTCCGAGCGCGCGGGCGGCCTGCGCGACCTCGGTCAGCGCGGCGAGCCGCAGCGCCGGGTCCCGCACCACTCCCCCGGACCCCAGCCGCTCCTTCCCCACCTCGAACTGCGGTTTCACCATCGGCAGGATGGTCCCGGCGGTGCACGCGGCCAGCGCGGGCAACACCGTGCGCAGCGAGATGAACGACAGGTCGGCGACGGTCAGGTCGACGGTCCCGCCGATCTGCGCGGGCTCCAGCGCGCGGACGTTCGTGCGGTCGTGGACGCGCACCCGCTCGTCGGACCGCAGGCGCCAGACCAACTGCCCGTACCCGACGTCCGCCGCCACGACCTCCCGGGCCCCGCGGCTGAGCAGGACGTCGGTGAACCCCCCGGTGGAGGCGCCGGCGTCGAGACAGCGCAGGCCCGCGGGGTCGACCCCGAACGCGTCGAGCGCGCCGATCAGCTTGTGGGCGCCGCGCGAGGCCCACTCGGGCTCGTCGTTCTCGGCCACGACGACCGGGGCACTGCGCTCGACCTGGGACGCGGGCTTCTGCGCGGGCATGCCGTTCACGGTCACCCGACCGGCGCCGATGAGCTCGGCGGCGTGCTGTCGGGAGCGGGCCAGCTTGCGACGCACGAGCTCCGCGTCGAGCCGCGAACGCGTGGTCACGAGCCCGCGGCGAGGGCCGCGCCGAGCGCGGCGTGCACCCGCTCGAACGCCGCGACGTGCTCGGACGCGGGCCGCTCGGCCACCTCGTCCAGCGCGGCCAGGGCGCTGTCGACCTCGGCACGCACCGCCTCGAGCGGGCGGGCGGCGGGCGGCCGGGGGTCGCCGGGGACCGGAGCGTTCATCGTCGCCAGGCTAAGCCATGCCCGGCCGATCTTCACCACCGCGCTCGGACCGGCACTGCAGTGATCCACTCGTCGGGAGGAGGACGGTCGATCTCCGACCGTCCCGCTCCCGAGACGTGGATCATGGGCTCGGTCAGCCGAGGCCCAGGGCGTCGAGAGCGTGGACGGCCTGGTCGCCGTCCGCCCGGACGTCCGGGCCCGACGCCGCGGCCAGCAGGGCGCGCAGCGCGGCCACCGGGGAGCCCTCGCCGCTCAGCACGCCGTCGGACACCCGCCATCCCTCGGGACCGGGGTCCTCGCTCAGCACGCCGAGGTCGGCGCCGATGTAGGTCGGCCGCTGCCGCTCGGGGGCCTCGAGCACGTCGCGGGGGGTGGAGACGCCGGTGAGCACCAGCAGCGTCGGCAGGCCCGCAGCGTTGCCGCCCTCGATGTCGGTGTCCAGGCGGTCCCCCACGACCAGGGACCGCTCCCCGTCCCGGTGGGCCTGCAGGATCAGCGCGGGCGCGGGCTTGCCCGCGACCTGCGGGTCCATCCCGGTCGCGGTCTGCACCACCCGGACCATGGACCCGTTCCCGGGCATGGGGCCGCGCTCGGTCGGCAGCGTCGGGTCGACGTTCGTGGCGACCCAGACCGCCCCGTTGCGGATGGCGAGGGTGGCCTCGGCGAGCTGGCGCCACCCGGTGTCCGGGGAGTGGCCGTGGACCACCGCGACCGCACCCGCCGCCTCGCGCACGGGCGTCAGGCCGCGCAGGGCCACCTCGTCGACGAGCGCGTCGGTGCCCAGGACCAGCACCTTCGCCCCGGCCGGCAGCTGCGCGGCGAGCATCGCCGCACCCGCCTGCGAGCTGGTCCGGACGTCCTCGGTCGTCGCCGGGTACCCCAGCTCGACGAGGTGCGCCGCGACGTCCGCCGGACGCCGCGACGCGTTGTTGGTGACGTACGCGGTCCGCACCCCCCGCTCCGCGGCGGCCCGGACGGCGGCGACCGCGCCCGGCACCGCCTCCTTACCCGCGTACAGGGTGCCGTCGAGGTCGGCGAGGAGGGCGTCGAACCGGGAGAGGAGGTCGCTCACGACTCCCGATTCTGCCCCTCGAGGGAAGGCCAGGTGTCGACGGCGGGCAGCGGGTCGCCGTCCTCGTCCGCCTCGCCGTCCGTCCCGCTCGCGGAGGGGGCGGGCGGCTCGGTCGGGTCGGAGACGGTCGGGTCGGAGACGGGACCGTCGTCGGAGCCGGCTTGGCCGGATGTGGGCTCGCCGGACACGGGCCCGTCGGTCGCCACCTCCTCGGACACGGTCCCGTCCGACACGGTCCCGTCCGACACGGTCCCGTCCGACACGGTCCCGTCCGACACGGTCCCGTCCGACACGGTCCCGTCCGACACGGTCCCGTCCGACACGGTCCCGTCCGACACGGTCCCGTCCGACACGGTCCCGTCCGACACGGTCCCGTCCGACACGGTCCCGTCCGACACGGTCCCGTCCGACACGGTCCCGTCCGACACGGTCCCGTCCGACACGGTCCCGTCCGACACGGTCCCGTCGGACACGGCCCCGGCGGTCGTGACCTCATCGGACACGGCCCCGGCGGAGGGCGCCTCATCGGACACAGCCTCGTCGGAGACGGCCCCGGCGGGCGCCGCGTCGCCGGAGAGCGCCTCATCCGAGACCGCGTCGTCGGAAGCGGGCCCGTCGGAGACGCTGGGACGGGCGGAGACGCTGGGACGGGCGGCGGCGGTCGCCGTGGTCCCGTTCGCGGCCCGTGTCGGTTCGGCCGGCTCGTCCCCGTCCGCCCCGTCGTCCTCGTAGACGTCGCCGATGTCGAAGCCGTCGTCGTCGAGGGACTCGCCGGTCAGCTCGGCCAGCCGGTCGCGGGCGTCGGTCTCGACCTCGACGTCCGCGTCGACGGCGTGGGCGAACCACTGCACGGCGTCGGACTCGCGGCCCGCGGCGAGCAGGTTGTCCGCGTAGGCGTAGAACAGCCGCGCGCTCCACGGATCCCGCTTCTTCGGGTCCAGGTCGGCCCCCTGCAACCCGACGACCGCGGCGTCGGTCTCGCCGAGGTCCCGCCGGGCCCCGGCCGCGACGATCGCGAGCTCGACCCGCTCCGCGTGCTCGAGCTCCTTCGCCTCCGGGCTGCGCGCCAGGTCCAGCGCGCGCTCCGGGCGCCCGAGCGCCCGCTCGATGTCGGCCATCACCGCCAGGTGCCCCGGCCCGCCCCCCATGCGACGGGCGGCGCGCAGCTCACCGAGCGCCTCGGTCCACTCCCCCGCGTGGTAGGCGGCGATCCCGGCCGCCTCGCGGACGAGCGCGATCCGAGACGCCCGCTTGCGGGCGAACCGGGCGTGCTCGAGCGCCTGCTCCGGGTCGGAGTCGACGAGCATCCCGGCGGCCACGAGGTGCAGCGCCACGGTGTCCGCCGTGTCCTTCTGCAGACCACGCAGGTCACGCCGGACGTCGCCGTCGAGCGCGGACGCCCGCACCCCCTCCGGCAGATCGGGCTCGGCCATGTACGGGGTCGAGACCCCTTCGGCGGCGCCGGCCGAACGCCGGGGCCGGTCGTCCCGTCCCGGTCGGGCGTCCCGCCGGTCGTCCCGTCGTCCCCGGTCACCGCCGCGCGGGCGGTCGTCCCGGCGCGGCCGGTCGTCGCGACGGTCCCGGCGCGGGTACTCCTGCCGCCACTCGCGGTCCCGGTCGCGCACCGGGGCCTGCTCGGACGGCGCGTCGGTCGTGCGCGCAGGACGGGCGTCGTCCCCGGTGCCCCGGGCGTCTTCGGCGGCGGCACGGCCGTCGTCGAAGGTCGGGGTCAGGCTCTCGGTGCCCGCGACCTGCTCCGCCGCGCGGCCGCCCTCGGTCACGGTCGGGGACGCGGCGGCAGCGGGCTCGACAGCCGCGGCGGTGTCGGCGGTGGAGGGGTGGTCGGTCGGAGAGCCGGCGCTCTCCCGGTCGTCGGACGCGGGCAGGGCATCGCCGGTGACGGCCGCGCTGCTCGGGCGCTCGTCCGTCTCTCGGGTGACCGGGCGGTCGTCCGTGTCCCGAGTGACCGGGCGCTCGTCCACGGACGCGGCGCGGTCGTCGCCGAACCGGCGGTCACGGTCGTTCCGGTCACGGTCGTCACGGCCGCGGTCGTCGTCGCCGCGGTAGTCGGCGCGGTAGTCAGCACGGGCACCCCGGTCGGCGCCGTAGCCCGCGCGGTCCCGGTCGCCCCGGTAGCCGCCGCGCTGACCACGATCGTCGCGGTCACCGGACGAGCCTCCGCGGTAGCCGGAGTCGCGATCGCCGCGGTACCCGCCACGGAAGGCGTCGGACCTGCGGTCACCACGCGAGTCGCCGCCGGCGCGGTCACCGCGGGCAGTGTCGTTGCCACGGTAGCCGCGCGAGTCGCCGTCCCGCTCACCGCGCGAATCGCTCCCGCGGTAACCACGGGAGCCGTTCTCGCGGTCACCACGCGAGTCGCTGCCCCGGTAGCCACGGGAGTCGCTGCTGCCGCGGTAGCCGCCGGTCGCGCGGTCACCACGCGAGTCGTTTCCGCGGTAGCCGCCGGAACTGCTCCCGCGGTCCCCGCGCGAGGTGTCGTTGCCGCGATACCCGCGGGAATCGCTGCCCCGGCCACCACGTGAGTCAGTGTCCCGGTAGCCGCCCGAACCACTGCTCCCGCGGTCGGTGCGCGCACCGCCGTTGCCCCGGTAGCCGCGGGAATCGTCGTCACCGCGGTAGCTCCGGGCACCGCTGTTCCCCCGGTATCCACGGGAGTCGTCGTTCCCGCGGTAGCCGCGCGGACCGTCGGTGCGGGAGTCTCGGTCACCCCGTGAGTCGTCGGTGCGCCGGTAGCCGCGGGAGTCGTCGTCGCCGCGGACACCGCGGTCGCTCCGCGCCCCGTCGTTGCCCCGGTATCCGCGGGAGTCGTCTCCACCGCGGTGGTTCCGCGACTCGTTGTTCCCGCGGTAGCCGCGCGAGTCGTCGTTTCCGCGGTAGCCACCGGAGCTGCCGCCGCGGTCGGTGCGCGCACCGTCGTTCCCCCGGTAGCCGCGCGCACCGCCCTCGCCGCGCTCACGACGGGAGTCGCTGCGGTAGCCGCCGCGGTCGTTGGAGCCGTACCCACCGCGCGAGCCGTCGCGACCACGGTCACCGCCCCGGAAGTCGTCGCTGCGCGAGCCGCCACGGCCACCGCGATCGCCCTGGTAGCCGCCACTCCGAGAACCGCGGTCCTCGCGGGAGCCACCACCGGACGGACGGTCGTCCCGGCGCGGACCACGCTCGTCGCGCCCGCCGGCGTCTCGGTAGCCACCTCGGTAGCCGCCACGGTCGTCCCGCGCGCCGCCGCGAGCACGGTCACCGCCGGGCCGGTCGTCCCGGCCGCCGCGGGAGCCGCCCTTGCGGTCGTCACGGTCGTCCCGGCGGAATCCGCCGGAGCGGTCGTCCCGGCCCCGACCACGCCGGTCGTCCTTGCCCCACCGGTCGACGGGCACCTTTCCGCTCGGCTGGCTCCGCCCGCCCCGGGGCCGGTCGCCCCGGTCGCGGTCGCCGGTGCCCCGGTCGCTGCGGTCGCGGTCCCGGTCGTTGCGGTCACCCCACCCGCTGCCGACGCGGCCACCCTGGCGGCGGTCGTCACGCCGGTCGAAGGTGCGCGGGCGGTCACGGCGGTCGCCGGAGCCCTGCTTGTCATCCCGATCAGTCACTGGAGATTCCGATTCCGTCGCGTCGCGGCCGTGCTCGGGCTTCTGTTGCACAGCCGCGATTCCAGCCTCGGAGAACACAAAAAAGAGCGCCCCCACCTGCCCGGTGGGGACGCCCTTCGATGTTTGATGTCGGCGGCGACCTACTCTCCCACACCCTGGCGAGTGCAGTACCATCGGCGCTGGAGGGCTTAGCTTCCGGGTTCGGGATGGGACCGGGCGTTCCCCCTCCGCCATAACCACCGACAACACTATCCAACTATCCCCAACACCCCAACCCCCACCACACAGTGGAAGGAATCGGGACCCAGGGTTTCGAACACCAACCGAACACCCCCCGAAACCAGGGAATGAGGTTGTGTGCTCAGGGTCACACAGTGGATGCGAACAACATGTTGTGGCAAGCCCTCGGCCTATTAGTACCAGTCAACTCCACCCCTCACAGGGCTTCCATCTCTGGCCTATCAACCCAGTCGTCTACTGGGAGCCTTAACCACGCAAGGTGGTGGGAGACCTCATCTTGGAACGAGCTTCCCGCTTAGATGCCTTCAGCGGTTATCCCTTCCGAACATAGCCAACCAGCCATGCACCTGGCGGTACAACTGGCACACCAGAGGTTCGTCCGTCCCGGTCCTCTCGTACTAGGGACAGCCTTCCTCAAGTCTCCTACGCGCGCGGCGGATAGGGACCGAACTGTCTCACGACGTTCTAAACCCAGCTCGCGTACCGCTTTAATGGGCGAACAGCCCAACCCTTGGGACCTACTCCAGCCCCAGGATGCGACGAGCCGACATCGAGGTGCCAAACCATGCCGTCGATATGGACTCTTGGGCAAGATCAGCCTGTTATCCCCGGGGTACCTTTTATCCGTTGAGCGACACCCCTTCCACAAGGCGGTGCCGGATCACTAGTCCCGACTTTCGTCCCTGCTCGACCCGTCAGTCTCACAGTCAAGCTCCCTTGTGCACTTACACTCAACACCTGATTGCCAACCAGGCTGAGGGAACCTTTGGGCGCCTCCGTTACTCTTTGGGAGGCAACCGCCCCAGTTAAACTACCCACCAGGCACTGTCCCTGAACCAGATCATGGCCCGAGGTTCAGACACCCAATTCGACCAGAGTGGTATTTCAACAACGACTCCACAACCACTAGCGTGACCGCTTCACAGTCTCCCACCTATCCTACACAAGCCGAACCGAGCATCAATACCAAGCTATAGTAAAGGTCCCGGGGTCTTTCCGTCCTGCCGCGCGTAACGAGCATCTTTACTCGTAGTGCAATTTCGCCGAGTCTCTGGTCGAGACAGCGCCCAAGTCGTTACGCCATTCGTGCAGGTCGGAACTTACCCGACAAGGAATTTCGCTACCTTAGGATGGTTATAGTTACCACCGCCGTTTACTGGCGCTTAAATTCTCCGCTTCGCCCCCGAAAGGACTAACAGGTCCTCTTAACGTTCCAGCACCGGGCAGGCGTCAGTCCGTATACATCGTCTTGCGACTTCGCACGGACCTGTGTTTTTAGTAAACAGTCGCTTGGGCCTGGTCTCTGCGACCGGCCGCCCCTAGCCCGCAAAGGGGCTTCAAGACAACCGGCCCTCCTTCTCCCGAAGTTACGGAGGTATTTTGCCGAGTTCCTTAACCAGAGTTCACTCGATCGCCTCGGTATTCTCTACCTGACCACCTGTGTCGGTTTGGGGTACGGGCCGCAACAGCACTCACTAGAGGCTTTTCTCGACAGCATGGGATCACTCTACTTCGCCTCAATCGGCTACGCATCACCTCTCACCCTTCACGACCCCCGGATTTACCTAGGAATCAGGCTACAGGCTTACACCACGACAACCACCGCGTGGCGGAGCTACCCTCCTGCGTCACCCCATCGCTTGCCTACTACCGAATCGGTTCCCACGCTCCCCCGAACTCAAGCCCCCGAAGGGACAACAGAGCCGGGTTCGGATGGTTAGCATCAACGACCTCAGCATGGGCGCACTATCACGAGCACGGGAATATCAACCCGTTATCCATCGACTACGCCTGTCGGCCTCGCCTTAGGTCCCGGCTCACCCTGGGCGGAACAACCTGGCCCAGGAACCCTTGGTCATCCGGCGGCAGAGATTCTCACTCTGCATTCGCTACTCATGCCTGCATTCTCACTCGCACACCCTCCACCACTGGGTTCCCCCGCAGCTTCAACGGATGCACGACGCTCCCCTACCCAACCCAACGACTACACCCACCGGAAAAACCGGCGAGCGGATCTCTGCTGGATTGCCACAGCTTCGGCGGTGCGCTTGAGCCCCGCTACATTGTCGGCGCAGGACCACTTGACCAGTGAGCTATTACGCACTCTTTCAAGGGTGGCTGCTTCTAAGCCAACCTCCTGGTTGTCTCGGCGATCCCACATCCTTTCCCACTTAGCGCACGCTTAGGGGCCTTAGCTGGTGATCTGGGCTGTTTCCCTCTCGACTATGAAGCTTATCCCCCACAGTCTCACTGCCGCGCTAACAGTACCGGCATTCGGAGTTTGGCTGATTTCAGTAAGCTTGTCGGCCCCCTAGACCATCCAGTGCTCTACCTCCGGTACCCACCACGCGACGCTGCACCTAAATGCATTTCGGGGAGAACCAGCTATCACGGAGTTTGATTGGCCTTTCACCCCTACCCACAGCTCATCCCCCAGGTTTTCAACCCTGGTGGGTTCGGGCCTCCACCACGTCTTACCGTAGCTTCACCCTGGCCATGGGTAGATCACTCCGCTTCGGGTCTACACCCCGCGACTACACGCCCTATTCAGACTCGCTTTCGCTACGGCTACCCCACACGGGTTAACCTCGCCACGAAGCATAACTCGCAGGCTCATTCTTCAAAAGGCACGCCATCACCCCGAAAGGCTCTGACGGCTTGTAGGCACACGGTTTCAGGTACTATTTCACTCCCCTCCCGGGGTACTTTTCATCTTTCCCTCACGGTACTAGTCCGCTATCGGTCACCAGGGAGTATTTAGGCTTAACGGGTGGTCCCGCCAAATTCACAGCAAATTCCACGAGCTCGCTGCTACTCGGGTACACAGTCCACCATGCCCTGCATGTTTTCGCGTACGGGACTCTCACCCACTACGGTGACGCTTTCCAGACGTCTTCCACTAACACACAGACAACACGATCCAAGATCCGGCAGAACCTCGACGACCATAACCCACGACACCGCATCCGCAACCCCTGCCGGGTATCACACGAACACGGTTTAGCCTCCTCCGCTTTCGCTCGCCACTACTCACGGAATCACGGTTGTTTTCTCTTCCTGTGGGTACTGAGATGTTTCACTTCCCCACGTTCCCCCCGTACGACTATGAATTCATCGCACGGTAACGCCCCATGACGGGCGCTGGGTTTCCCCATTCGGACACCCTCGGATCACAGCTAGGTTGACAACTCCCCGAGGACTATCGCGGCCTCCCACGTCCTTCATCGGCTCCTGATGCCTAGACATCCACCATGTGCCCTTACACACTTGACCACAACAAGATGCTCGCATCCACTATGCAACACTCAACACACAACCGAACCCCGGCACCAGCACCTCCACCACCCCCAACCGAGTCACCTCGACGAAAGCGTTAGAAGGCACCAACCGGGTGCGGCCGGAGAACACACCCAACAGGATGTCCCCTCAGGACCCAACAGTGTGTCGAACCCAAGTTCTGCACAATGCAAACTGTGTTCCACCCAGCGCACCCACGACCCGAACCCCAAACCAGGACTCGAACCGTCATCACGGATGCGTATCAGTGAAAGGACCGGACCCGAAGACCCGGACGCTCACCACTCGGTGAGACTCCTTAGAAAGGAGGTGATCCAGCCGCACCTTCCGGTACGGCTACCTTGTTACGACTTCGTCCCAATCGCCAGTCCCACCTTCGACGACTCCCTCCACAAGGGTTGGGCCGCCGGCTTCGGGTGTTACCAACTTTCGTGACGTGACGGGCGGTGTGTACAAGGCCCGGGAACGTATTCACCGCAGCGTTGCTGATCTGCGATTACTAGCGACTCCAACTTCATGGGGTCGAGTTGCAGACCCCAATCCGAACTGAGACCAGCTTTAAGAGATTCGCTCCACCTCACGGTCTCGCAGCCCTCTGTACTGGCCATTGTAGCATGTGTGAAGCCCTGGACATAAGGGGCATGATGATTTGACGTCATCCCCACCTTCCTCCGAGTTGACCCCGGCAGTCTCCCATGAGTCCCCACCATTACGTGCTGGCAACATGGAACAAGGGTTGCGCTCGTTGCGGGACTTAACCCAACATCTCACGACACGAGCTGACGACAACCATGCACCACCTGCACACCAACCACAAGGGAAGCCCTATCTCTAGGGATGTCTGGTGCATGTCAAACCCAGGTAAGGTTCTTCGCGTTGCATCGAATTAATCCACATGCTCCGCCGCTTGTGCGGGCCCCCGTCAATTCCTTTGAGTTTTAGCCTTGCGGCCGTACTCCCCAGGCGGGGCGCTTAATGCGTTAGCTGCGGCACAGAGACCGTGGAATGGCCCCCACACCTAGCGCCCAACGTTTACGGCGTGGACTACCAGGGTATCTAATCCTGTTCGCTCCCCACGCTTTCGCTCCTCAGCGTCAGTATCGGCCCAGAGACCCGCCTTCGCCACCGGTGTTCCTCCTGATATCTGCGCATTTCACCGCTACACCAGGAATTCCAGTCTCCCCTGCCGAACTCCAGTCATGCCCGTATCGACCGCAAGCTCAGAGTTAAGCCCCAAGTTTTCACGACCGACGCGACAGACCGCCTACGAGCTCTTTACGCCCAATAATTCCGGACAACGCTCGCACCCTACGTGTTACCGCGGCTGCTGGCACGTAGTTGGCCGGTGCTTCTTATCCAGGTACCGTCACTTGCGCTTCGTCCCTGGCGAAAGAGGTTTACAACCCGAAGGCCGTCATCCCCCACGCGGCGTCGCTGCGTCAGGCTTTCGCCCATTGCGCAATATTCCCCACTGCTGCCTCCCGTAGGAGTCTGGGCCGTGTCTCAGTCCCAGTGTGGCCGGTCGCCCTCTCAGGCCGGCTACCCGTCGTCGCCTTGGTGGGCCATCACCCCACCAACAAGCTGATAGGCCGCGGGCCCATCCCCCACCGAAAAACTTTCCACCAACCCCCATGCGAGGGAAGGTCATATCCGGTATTAGACCCAGTTTCCCGGGCTTATCCCAGAGTGGAGGGCAGGTCGCCCACGTGTTACTCACCCGTTCGCCGCTCGTGTACCCCGAAAGGCCTTACCGCTCGACTTGCATGTGTTAAGCACGCCGCCAGCGTTCGTCCTGAGCCAGGATCAAACTCTCCAACAAAAACTGGCTCTAGCTGACGGGCTCGCCTCCGACGGGGTCGGAGGAACGAGCCCCAAAATGAACTGGCACAAACACTGCCAGAACAAGAAAAATAGCTCGACACACTGTTGAGTTCTCAAAAGACATCCGCACACCTCCGCATGGATCCACTCGGGATACACGCTCGGGGGCGTCGTCTGCAGTCACTCTACCAGGCCGGTCCGGCCGGAGGCAACTTTCTTAACTTACCCGGTTCCACCGGCCTGGTCAAGCACCGGGGTCCCGCGCCGATCCCCATCGCCCCTAGCGGGTCGGTGTGAACCGATTGTCGTCGCCGCCTGCCGTCTGACTCTGGGCCGGAGATTCCGTCCCGGTCTGTCGTGCTGACCGCCTTGGCGACGACGAGAAAGTTACACACACGCCCTCAGGGCCCGAAAACCGGGGGGGTGGGTTATCGATGTCTTCGCAGGTCAAGGCCGGTATCGAGGTCCGCGTGCGCGGCACGGGCCTGCAGTCGCCCCCGACGCGGCCCGACGGCGCCGCCACCGAGACGGGTCGGGCCCGGCACCCCCCTGACGGGGGCGCCGGGCCCGAGAGAACAGCCGTGTGACGTCGCTTACCGCGCGCGGACGCCGGCCAGGTTGCGCTTCCCGCGGCGCACCACGAGCCAGCCACCCGCGAGCACGTCGGCCGACGACGGCGTCCAGCCCTCGTCGGTGATCTTCACGTTGTTCACGTACGCCCCGCCCTCGCCGACGGCCCGCCGCGCGGCGCCCCGGGACTCCACGAGACCGGTACCGATCAGCAGGTCGACGAGCGTGGTCTCCCCCAGCACCGCGTCTGCGGTCGGCACCTCGCTCATCGCGGCGTCCAGTGTGGACGCGTCCAGCCCGGTGAGCTCGCCGCGCCCGAAGAGCGCCGCGGACGCCGCGACGACCTGCTCCGTCTGGTGTGGTCCGTGGACCAGCGTGGTCAGCTCCGCCGCGAGCCGCTTCTGCCCCGCCCGCAGGTGCGGACGCTCCCGGGTGTCCTCCTCGAGCGCGAGGATCTCCTCCCGCGACAGGAAGGTGAACATCCGCAGGTAGCGGCCCACGTCGGCGTCGGCCACGTTCACGAAGTACTGGTACCAGGCGTACGGCGACGTCAGCCGCGGATCGAGCCAGATGTTGCCGCCGCCCGTCGACTTCCCGAACTTGCGGCCCTCCGAGTCCGTGACGAGCGGCAGGGTCAGGGCGTGGGCGGAGCCCCCGTCGACCCGGCGGATGAGGTCCGCTCCGCCGACGATGTTGCCCCACTGGTCCGAGCCGCCGATCTGCAGCCGACAGCCGTACCGGCGGTACAGCTCCAGGTAGTCCTGGGACTGCAGGAGCAGGTAGCTGAACTCGGTGTAGGACAACCCGTCCGTCGCCAGCCTGCGCTTCACGGTCTCCCGCGCCAGCATCACGTTCACCGAGAAGTGCTTCCCGACGTCCCGCAGGAACTCCAGGACGCTCTGCCCGCCGGTCCAGTCCAGGTTGTTCGCGACCAGCGCCCCGGTGGGCGAATCGTCGAAGACCACGAACCGCTCGAGCTGGCCGCGGATGAGCCCGGCCCACTCCGCGACGGTGTCGACGCTCTGCAGCGACCGCTCCCCCACGTCCCGCGGGTCACCGATCTGGCCGGTGGCCCCGCCCGCCAGCACGATCGGCCGGGCCCCCGCCTCCTGGAAGCGGCGCAGGGTGAGCAGCGGGATCAGGTGGCCAGCGTGCAGGCTGGCCGCCGTGGGGTCGAATCCGCAATAGAGCGTGAGCGGCTCGGGTGCGTCGAGGTCCTTGCGCAGGGCGTCGAGGTCCGTGCTCTGCGCGATCAGGCCGCGCCACTCCAGCTCGTCGAGGATGCTCACGGGCCAATCCTCCCCGATCCCCGCGCCGCACGTCGGTCGGGTCGGGTCGGGGTCCGGACGCGCGGGGTGTGCCGGCGATAGGGGCTGACCTCCGGCGCGCCGTCGATCCAGAACCGCCAGGGCAGCTCGTGGGCGGCCGCCACCCCGACCCGCGGTCCGCTCCGGATCCGGTCCGGGGCGACGGGTGCGCCCGCCACGATCCGCACCGGCGAGTCCGGCGAGGTCAGGTCCAGGCCGTTGTGGTCCCGGCCGAGCCCGAGCAGTGCGGCCAGGCGGGCGGGCCCGCGCGCCAGCTCGCGGTCCGTGCGGGCGGTGGGCCGACGGACCCGGGCGATCCCCGGGTCCGACACCACCCGTCCCGCTCGCAGCAGCACCGCGCCCGCCGCCCCGTCGCCGAGGCAGGACACGTTGGCGCAGAAGTGCATCCCGTAGACGAAGTACACGTACAGGTGTCCGGCGGGCCCGAACATCACCGTGTTGCGCGGGGTCCGCCCCCGGTAGCTGTGCGACGCCGGGTCGTCCGCCCCGCGGTACGCCTCGACCTCCACCAGCTCGACGGCCACGGTGCCGTCCGGCGTGTCCACCTCCACCGTGCAGCCCAGCAGCCGCCGCGCCGCGGGCAGCACGTCGCCCGCGAGCTCACCGCGATCAAGCAGCATCGTGGCTCCACAGTGTCCGTCTCACGGCGCGGTTCCGGCCGTTGTGGCTCCACACTGCGGAGGTCGGGTCGGGGGCGCGCATCCCGCGACGCTCAGGCGGAGCACCAGGCCCGGTGGTCCGCCGTGACGAGCCGCAGCCGGTCCAGCTGCTCCTCCACCCGGACCCCCGCCGTGCCGCCCCGCGCGTCCCGGCTGGCGATCGAGCCCGCCACCGTGAGGACCTCGCGGACCGCGGGGGTCAGCGCGGTGTGGACCTGCGCGAGCTCGGCGTCGGTCAGGTCCGCCAGGCCCACGCCGCGGGCCTCGGCGGCGCGCACACAGCCGCCCGCCGCCTCGTGCGCCACCCGGAACGGGACCCCCTGCCGCACCAGCCACTCGGCGATGTCGGTGGCGAGGGTGAACCCGGCCGGGGCCAGCTCGGCGAGCCGCTCGGTGTGGAACACCAGGGTCTCGACCATGCCGGACACCGCGGGCAGCAGGACCTCGAGCTGCTCGGCGGAGTCGAACAGCGGCTCCTTGTCCTCCTGCAGGTCCCGGTTGTAGGCCAGCGGGAGGCCCTTGAGCGTGGCCAGGAGCCCGGTCAGGTTGCCGATCAGCCTGCCCGCCTTGCCGCGCGCGAGCTCGGCGACGTCCGGGTTCTTCTTCTGCGGCATGATCGAGCTGCCGGTGGAGAACGCGTCGTCCAGGGTGATGTAGGAGAACTCCGCGGTCGCCCAGAGGATGACCTCCTCCGACAGCCTGCTGAGGTCGACCGCCACCATCGCGAGGACGAAGGCCGCCTCGGCGGCGAAGTCCCGCGCGGCGGTGCCGTCGATCGAGTTCTCCGCCGAGGAGTCGAAGCCCAGCTCCGCCGCGACCGCCTCCGGGTCGAGCCCCAGCGACGACCCGGCAAGCGCCCCGGACCCGTACGGCGAGACCGCGGCCCGCCGGTCCCAGTCCCGCAGCCGCTCGACGTCTCGGACCAGCGCCTGGGCGTGCGCCCCGAGCTGGTGGGCGAGCAGCACCGGCTGCGCGTGCTGCAGGTGCGTGCGGCCCGGCATGGGGGCGTTCGGGTGGGCGGTGGCCTGGGTGACGAGTGCGTCCACGACGTCCAGCACGCCGGACCCGATCCGGCGCGCCGCCTCCCGCAGCCACATCCGGAACAGGG
Organism: Pseudonocardia sp. WMMC193; assembly: GCF_021728735.1. NCBI lineage: Bacteria > Bacillati > Actinomycetota > Actinomycetes > Pseudonocardiales > Pseudonocardiaceae > Pseudonocardia > Pseudonocardia sp. WMMC193. The sequence continues at coordinate 2,413,081 of NZ_JAKKDO010000003.1, forward strand.
TGGCGACCTGGTCGTTGCGGGAGCGGCCCGCGCGGAGCTTGCCGCCCAGCTCCGGCCCGGCTCGCTCGATCAGGCCGCGCTCGAGGGCGCTGTGCACGTCCTCGTCGTCGACGGCGGGGCCGAAGGAGCCCGACTCGACGTCCGCCGCCAGCTTGTCCAGCGCCTCCAGCATCCCGTCCAGCTCGGCGTCGGTCAGCAGGCCGGCGCGGTGCAGCACGCGGGCGTGCGCCTTGGATCCGCGGATGTCGTAGGGCGCGAGCCGCCAGTCGAACTGGGTGGACTTGCTCAGGGCGGCCAGCGCGTCCGCGGGGCCGCCGGTGAACCGGCCGCCCCACAACGCTCCGCTCGACTCGGGCATCAGTCCGTACCCGACTCGAGTGCCGCGGCGTCGAGCGAGGCGCCCTCGCCGCCGTCCTCACCCGCGGCGATCCGGTCGAACCCGCCCGAGGGCAGCTCCCCGAACAGCGTGCCGTGCTCCACCAGCACGGTGCCCTGCTCGGCGGGCTGGTCCGCGTAGGCCTCGAGCTTGGCGCGGGAGTCGGCGATGTCCAGGTTGCGCATGGTCAGCTGGCCGATCCGGTCCGTGGGACCGAAGGCCGCGTTCTCGACGCGCTCCATCGACAGCCGCTCCGGGTGGTAGGAGAAGCCGGTGCCCTCGGTGTTCAGGACCGTGTAGTCGTCTCCCCGGCGCAGCCGCAGCGTGACGGTGCCGGTGACCAGCGAGGCGATCCACCGCTGCACCGACTCGCGCACCATGAGCGCCTGCGGGTCCAGCCAGCGGCCCTCGTAGAGCAGCCTGCCGAGCTTGCGGCCCTCGTTGTGGTAGTTGGCGACGGTGTCCTCGTTGTGGATCGCGTTGATCAGCCGCTCGTAGGCGGCGAACAGCAGCGCCATGCCGGGGGCCTCGTAGATCCCCCGCGACTTGGCCTCGATGATCCGGTTCTCGATCTGGTCGGACATGCCCAGGCCGTGCCTGCCGCCGATGGCGTTCGCCTCCAGGACCAGGTCGACGGCCGTGGCGAAGCGCCTGCCGTTCAGCGCCACCGGCCTGCCCGCCTCGAACGTGACGGCGACGTCCTCGGTCTCGATCGCGACCGCCGGGTCCCAGAACCGCACGCCCATGATCGGCTCGACGGTCTCCAGCGAGACGTCCAGGTGCTCGAGGGTCTTCGCCTCGTGCGTGGCGCCCCAGATGTTCGCGTCCGTCGAGTAGGCCTTCTCCGCCGAGTCCCGGTAGGGCAGGCCGTGCGCGGTGAGCCAGCGGCTCATCTCGTCCCGCCCGCCGAGCTCGTCGACGAAGTCCGCGTCCAGCCAGGGCTTGTAGATCCGCAGCTCGGGGTTGGCCAGCAGGCCGTAGCGGTAGAACCGCTCGATGTCGTTGCCCTTGTAGGTCGACCCGTCACCCCAGATGTTGACCTCGTCCGCCTGCATGGCCCGGACGAGCAGGGTGCCGGTGACGGCGCGGCCCAGCGGTGTGGTGTTGAAGTACGTGCGCCCGCCGGAACGGATGTGGAACGCGCCGCACGCCAGCGCCGCCAGCCCCTCGTCCACCAGCTGGGGCTTGATGTCCACCGCGCGGGCGATCTCGGCGCCGTACTGCGTGGCCCGCTCCGGGATGCCCGCGATGTCCGCCTCGTCGTACTGGCCGAGGTCTGCCGTGTAGGTGCACGGGATCCCGCCCTTGTCGCGCATCCAGGCGACCGCCACCGAGGTGTCGAGGCCGCCCGAGAAGGCGATGCCGATGCGCTCGCCCTTCGGGAGGGAGGTCAGGACCTTGCTCACGATGCTCCTTCATGCAGGTTCTGTAGCCGGTCGGCCAGCTGGGCGCCGGTCAGCGGTTCACGGGCGACCACGAAGATCGTGTCGTCTCCCGCGATGGTGCCGACGACGATGCTCAGCGACGCGCGGTCCAGTGCACTCGCAAGGTAGTGCGCCGCTCCGGGCGGCGTGCGCAGGACCGCCATGTTGCCGCTCGAGTCGGTGGAGACGAGCAGCTCGGACAGCAGGCGTTCGAGGCGCGACGTGCCCCCCTCGACGCCCCGGACGGGGCTCCCGTCCTCCGGGATCACGTAGGCGGGCTGCCCGCCGTCCGCCCCGCGCAGCTTGACGGCCCCGAGCTCGTCCAGGTCGCGGGACAACGTGGCCTGGGTGGTGTCGACGCCGTGCTCCTCCAGCAGCACGAGCAGCTCGCCCTGGCTGCGCACCGTGTGCCGCGAGACGAGCTCGATGATCAGGCCCTGCCGGGCCGCCCGGGTGGCGCCGGTCATGTGCGCGCGGGGTCCATCAGCCACGCCAGCAGCGCCTTCTGGGCGTGGAGCCGGTTCTCCGCCTCGTCCCACACCGCGCTCGCGGGACCGTCGAGCACCTCGTCGGTGATCTCGTCCCCGCGGTGGGCGGGCAGGCAGTGCAGCACGATCGCGCCGCTGTTCGCCTTGCCCAGCAGCTCGGCGTTGATCTGGTACGGCCGAAACGGCGCCGCCCGGTCCAGCCCGTCCGCCTCCTGGCCCATCGACACCCAGGTGTCGGTGACCAGCACGTCCGCGCCCTCGGCCGCGGCGCCCGGGTCCCCGATCAGCTCCGCCGACCCGCCGGTCTCGCTGCCGTGGGCCTTCGCCGCCTGCAGGACCTCCGGGTCCGGCTGGAAGCCCTCGGGCGCGCAGATCCGCACGTGCAGGCCCGCCAGCACCCCGCCGAGGAGCAGCGAGTGGGCCATGTTGTTCGCGCCGTCCCCCAGGTAGGTCAGGGTGAGCCCGGCGGTGCGCCCGAACCGCTCCCGGATCGTCTGCAGGTCCGCGAGGACCTGACACGGGTGGAACTCGTCGGTCAGCGCGTTGACCACCGGGACGGTGGCCGCGGCGGCCATCTCGGCGATCCGCTCCTGCCCCGAGGTGCGCCAGACGATGGCGTCGACGAAGCGCGAGAGCACCCGCGCGGTGTCGGAGATCGTCTCGCCGCGGCCGAGCTGGCTGGTGGTGCCGTCCAGGATCACCGGCTGCCCGCCGAGCTGGGTGATGCCGACCTCGAAGGAGACCCGGGTGCGGGTGGACGCCTTGTCGAAGATCACCGCGACCGGGCGCGGCCCGTGCAGCGGCAGCGCCGATCGGTCGTTTCGCAGGCTCCTCTCCCCCGCCGCGAACCGCTCCGCCTTCAGCTCCGCCGCCAGCGCGAGGACCTCGGCCTGTTCGGCGGCGCTGAGGTCGTCGTCCCGCAGGAAGTGCCGGACCATCTAGACGCTCCGCAGGATGTCGGGGAGGTCGGCCAGGAAGCCCTGGGCCTCCTCCCGGGGGAGCACGAGGGGCGGCGCCAGCCGCAGCCGGTCCGGCGCCGGGTTGTTGATCAGGTAGCCCCGGTCCCGGGCGGCCGCGGTGATCGCCGCGGACTCCGGCTTCGCCAGGCCGATCCCGATGTGCAGGCCCGCGCCGGACACGTCGGTGACCAGGGGCATCTGCTCGACGGCCGCGGTGATCTCCTTGCCGAGCGTGGTCACGTGCTCGAGCAGGTTGTCGTTCGCGATCACGGCCAGGACCGCGAGGGCCGCGGCGCAGCTGACCGGGTTGCCGCCGAAGGTGGTGCCGTGCTGGCCGGGCTCGAGCAGGCTCGCCGCCGCCCCGATCCCGATGCAGGCGCCGATCGGCAGGCCGCCGCCCAGGCCCTTGGCCAGGGTGACGACGTCCGGCACGATCCCGACCGTCTGGTGCGCGAACCAGGCGCCGGTGCGCCCGATGCCGGTCTGCACCTCGTCCAGCACCAGGAGGGCACCGTGCCGCGCGGTGATCTCCCGCGCCGCCGCCAGGTAGCCCTCCGGCGGCACGATCACGCCCGCCTCGCCGAGGATGGGCTCCAGGAACACCGCCGCGGTGGTCTCGTCCACCGCCGCCTCGAGCGCCGCGACGTCCCCGAACGGGATGTGCTCGACGCCCGGGGGCATCGGCTCGAACGGGGCGCGCTTGGCGGGCTGGCCCGTCAGGGCCAGCGAACCCATGGTGCGGCCGTGGAACGCCTGCTCACAGGCGATGATCTTCGGGCGGCCGGTGCGCCGCGCGATCTTGAACGCCGTCTCGTTCGCCTCGGCGCCGGAGTTGCTGAACAGCACCCGCGCCGACTCCTGGCCGAGCAGGTCCCGCAGCCTCTCCGCGAGCAGCAGCGGCGGCTCGGCGATGTAGAGGTTGGAGACGTGGCCCAGCGTGGAGATCTGCCGGGTGACCGCCTCGACGATCGCCGGGTGGGCGTGGCCGAGGGAGTTGACCGCGATGCCGCCCAGCAGGTCGAGGTACTCGCGCCCGTCCGCGTCCCAGACGCGGGCGCCCTCGCCGCGCACCAGGGTGAGCGGCGGGGTGCCGTAGTTGTTCATGAGCGAGTGCTGCCACCGCTCGGCGTAGTTGCTGGTCATGAGGGCACCACCATGGTTCCGACACCGGCTGAGGTGAAGACTTCGAGCAGCACGGAGTGCGGCACGCGGCCGTCGATCACGTGCGCCTGGGGGACCCCGCCCTGCACCGCGCGCAGGCAGGCCTCCATCTTCGGGGCCATCCCGCTCTCGAGCTGCGGGAGCATCGGCTCCAGCTCGGCGGCGGTCAGCTCCGAGATGATCGACTCGGGGTCGGGGTAGTTCGCGTAGAGGCCCTCGACGTCCGTGAGCACCACGAGCTTCTCGGCGCCGAGCGCGGCCGCCAGCGCGGCGGCAGCGCTGTCGGCGTTGATGTTGTGGACCTGGCCCGCCACGTCCGGCGCGACACCGGCGACCACGGGGATGCGCCCCGCCGCCACGATGTCCAGCACCGCCGCGGGGCTGACCTCCACCACGTCTCCCACCAGGCCGATGTCGACCTCCTCGCCGCCGACCAGCGCCGTGCGCTTCTCGGCGGTGAACAGCCCGGCGTCCTCCCCGGAGAGGCCCACGGCGTAGGGGCCGTGCTGGTTGATCAGGCCGACGAGCTCGCGGCCGACCTGCCCGACCAGCACCATCCGGACCACGTCGATCGTCTCGGGCGTGGTGACCCGCAGCCCGCCGCGGAACTCACCCGGCAGGCCCAGTCGCTTCAGCATCGCGCTGATCTGCGGCCCACCCCCGTGCACGACGACGGGGTGGATGCCGGCCAGCCGCAGGAACACCATGTCCTGCGCGAAGGCCTGCTTGAGCTCCTCGTCGATCATGGCGTTGCCGCCGTACTTGACCACGACGACCTTGCCGTGGAAGCGCTGCAGCCAGGGCAGCGCCTCGGCCAGGACCGCGGCCTTCTCACCGGCGTGGGTGAGCCGACCCGGGCTGATCACCGGGCTGCCGCCCTCACGAGGAGTAGGCACTGTTCTCCTCCACGTACGCGTGCGACAGGTCGGTGGTGAGGATCTCCGCCTCGCCGCCGCCGATCCCGAGCGCGACCACGACCAGGACGTCCTCGCCGCTGAGGTCCGCGAGCGACCGGTCCCCCGCCGCCACGCCGCCCCGGCAGAGCAGCACGCCGTTGATCGTGATGTCCAGCGAGTCGGGGTCCAGCTCCGCGTCCGCGTAGCCCGCCGCGGCGGCGATCCGGCCCCAGTTCGGGTCCGACCCGAACAGCGCGGTCTTGACCAGCGAGTCCCGGGCGACCGTGCGGGCGACCGTGACCGCGTCGTCCTCGCTCGCGGCGCCGGTGACCCGGATCGTCGCCCGCTTGGTGACGCCCTCGGCGTCCGCCTGCATCTGCGCCGCGAGGCTCTTCGCGACCTCGGTGAACGCCACGGTGAGCTCCGCGACCGAGGGCGCGGCACCGGAGGCGCCGGAAGCCATCGCGATCACGGTGTCGTTGGTGGACATCGACCCGTCGACGTCCAGCCGGTCGAAGCTGACCCGCACGGCGGCGCGCAGGGCGCTGTCCAGGGTCTCCGCCGACACCGCGGCGTCCGTGGTGAGGACCGACAGCATGGTGGCCATCGACGGCGCGATCATCCCGGCGCCCTTGGTGATCCCGCCGACCGACCAGCCCTCCCGGACGGCCACGGCCTGCTTGGCCACGGTGTCCGTCGTCATGATCGCGGTGGCCGCGGCCAGCCCGGACTCCGGGGAGGCGTCCAGCGACGCGGCGGCCTTCTCGACCCCGGCCAGCAGCACGTCCCGCGGGAGCTGTGCGCCGATCAGCCCGGTGGAGCAGATCGCGACGTCGATCGCGCCCACCCCGAGCACCTCGGCGGCCTTCTCGGCGGTGGCGTGCGCGGTCTGGAAGCCCTCGGGGCCGGTGCAGGCGTTCGCCCCGCCGGAGTTGAGGACGACCGCGCGGAGCGTGCCGGTGGTCAGGACCTGCTGGGACCACAGGACGGGGGCGGCCTTGACCTTGTTGCGGGTGAAGACGGCCGCGGCGGTCTGCTCCGGCCCGTCGTTCACCACGAGCGCGAGGTCCGGCTTGCCGCTCACCTTGAGCCCCGCGGCGATGCCCGCGGCCCGGAAGCCCTGCGGCGCGACGACGCTCACGGCGCGATCCCCGTGGTCGGGAGACCGGTGGTCTCGGGGAGGCCGAGCGCGATGTTCATGCACTGGACGGCGCCGCCCGCGGTGCCCTTGGCCAGGTTGTCGATCGCGCCGACCACCACGAGCCGCTGCGCGTCCGCGTCCACCGCGACCTGCAGCTGCACCGTGTTGGCGCCGAGCGTGGCCTTGGTGGTGGGCCACTGCCCCTCGGGCAGCAGCCGGACGAACGGCTCGGCCGCGTAGGCCTTCTCGTAGACCTCCCGCGCGTCCGCACCGTCTCCGGTCAGCGGCGCGGTGCAGGTCGCGAGGATGCCCCGGGGCAGGGGCGCGAGGACGGGGGTGAAGCTCACCCGTACCGGGGTACCGGACACCCCCGACAGGTTCTGCGCGATCTCCGGGGTGTGCCGGTGCACGCCCCCCACCCCGTAGGCGGAGAGCGAGCCCATGACCTCGGCGCCCAGCAGGTGCGGCTTGAGCGACTTCCCGGCGCCGGAGGTCCCGGTGACCGCGGTGACCACCACGTCCGGGGCCACGATCCCGGCCGCCAGGGCCGGGGCCAGGGCGAGCGACGAGACCGTGGGGAAGCAGCCGGGGACCGCGACCCGCCGGGTGCCCCGCAGCGCGTCCCGCGCACCGGGCAGCTCCGGCAGGCCGTAGGGCCAGTGCCCGGCGTGCTCCCCGCCGTACCACCGGTCCCAGGCGGCGGAGTCCGCCAGCCGGTGGTCCGCCCCGCAGTCGACGACGAGGACGCCCTCGCCCAGCTGCGCCGCGATCTCCGCCGACTTGCCGTGCGGCAGCGCGAGGAAGACCACGTCGTGTCCGGCGAGCACCTCGGCGGTGCTCTCGCCGAGCACCCGGTCCGCGAGCGGGGTCAGGTGGGGCTGGAACTCACCGACTCGTCGGCCCGCGTTGCCGCCCGCCGTGAGCGCGCCGATCTCGACGCTCGGGTGGGCCAGGAGGAGCCGCAACAGCTCTCCCCCGGCATAGCCACTGGCTCCTGCCACTGCGATCCGTACCACGCGGATGATTATGCACACCCCTGCAAGCTCATGCAAAGGGGGTTTCCCCGAGCCTACGGCTCTAGGCTCGCCCCATGCACCCGTTGGTGGCCGCCCTGCGCGCCGCGCTCGCGCGCGCGGCCGACCCCGAGCAGGCGCCGACCATGCAGGCGTACATGAAGTCCGCCCTGCCCTTCCGCGGGGTGCCGCAACCGGTCCGCGCCCGGATCCTGCGCGAGTGCCTGGCCGCCGCGCCGCCGCCGACCGCGGACGTCCTGGCCCGCGTCGTCGACGCCCTGTGGGACGGCGCGGAGTTCCGCGAGGAGCGCTACCTCGCCACGGCCCTGTGCGCCCACCGGTCGCTCGCCCGCCTGCCGGACGCGGACTGGCTCCCCCGCTACCGGCACTGGATCGTGTCCGGCGCCTGGTGGGACCACGTCGACGAGATCGCGAACCGCCTGGTCGGCCCGCTGCTGCGCGCCGACCCCGGCCGGGTCGTCCCCGTCATGCGGCGCTGGGCCACCGACCCCGATCCGTGGCTGCGGCGCGCCTCGATCATCTGCCAGCTGATGGCGAAGGAGGCCACCGACACCGCTCTGCTGGGCGAGGCGATCGAGGCCAGCCTCAAGGACGAGGACTTCTTCCTGCGCAAGGGGATCGGCTGGGCGCTGCGCCAACACGCCCGCACCGACCCGTTGTGGGTCCGCGAGTTCGTCGACGCCCACCCGGACCTCTCCCCGCTCTCGCGCCGCGAGGCCCTCAAACACCTGTGAGCCGCGCTCACAGCCGGTAGGTACTGCCCGCGCTGGGCGGGAGGTAGGCGTCCGGCAGGGCCGCGGCGAGGGCGTGTTGCGCCTTCCAGCCGGTGCAGTGGCCTCCGACGACCACGGCGGGTGCGAGCGCCCGCAGCGCCGCCACGGTCGGGGCGATCACCGGCTCGACGTGCGCTCCGCCGAGGTGCAGGCCGCCGACCAGGGCGTGCAGCTCCGCCACGCCGGTGAGCCGCTGCGCGTGCCGCACGATGTTCACCGCGCCCGCGTGCCCGCAGCCGGTCAGCACCACGAGACCGCGGTCCCGGACGTGCACGACGAGGGCCTGGTCGTCGACCACCCACGGGTCCGGCTCCCAGCCGTCCCCGGTCCAGGCCTCGTGCGCGGCGGGCATGCCGAGCTCGAAGTCGGTGGTCCGGTCGACCTCGCCGGTGATCAGCACCGCGCCGTCGACGAGCAGCGACGGGACCCGCCGCTCGACGAGCGAGAACCCCTCCGCCTCCAGCGCGCGGCGGCTCAGCGAGGCCAGCTCGCGCGCCCCGCCGGGCAGCGCGAACCTGCGCCGGGTCCAGGCACCCGGGTGCAGGACCATCGGCAGGCGCGGCAGCCCGAGCAGCCCGCCCGCGTGGTCGGGGTGGCCGTGGCTGAGCACGATCCCCTGCACCGCGCCGAGGTCCACCCCCAGCCGCGCGGCGTTGAGCGACAAGGCGTCCGGCGAGAGTCCGGCGTCGAACAGCAGTGCGGTCTCCGTGGCTCCCCGGCGCACCGTGACCAGCGCGGAGAACCCGTGCTCGGCCACCAGGCCCACGTCCGCCGCGCCGCCGAGGAACTGCGGCGCCTCGACCCGACCCGCCCCCAGCCCGGCCCGTGCGACCCGCTCGGAGCCGACCAGCAACGCGTCGAAGGTGTTCTCCACCAGGGTCGTGATCCGCACCTCGTCGACCGGCTCGAGCGCGATCGGGTCCACGGCGACGCCGGGCGCGGGTCGGGGCGCGCCACCGGGCTCGTCTGCGAAGCACATGATCCGACGGTAACGCCGTCTGCGCCCGTGCGACCCTCTCCGGATGACGCACCTGATCAGGCGGCTGCCGTTCACCAGCGCCGTCGTGGTCGCGATGATCGCGCTCGGGCTCGCGACCGGCACCCTCTGGCGGGCCGCCGAGGACGCGTCCTGGTACCCGATGGTCGCCTACGGCGTGCCGTCGCTGGAGGCGGGGCGCTGGTGGACGTTGCTGACGGGCCCGTTCTTCGCCGTGGTGCCGCCGTTCTACCTGGCCATGACCGGCAGCTTCGCGTTGCTGGTGGGGTACGCCGAGTGGCGGCTGGGGACGCGGGTCGCCGCGGTCGCGGCCGTCGTCGGGCAGCTGACCGGCATCCTGGCCGCGCTCGGGTTCCTGGTCGCGGTCCGCGGGCACGGGTGGGGGTGGGCGGACCGCACCGCCACCCTGCTCGACGTCGGGTTCTCCGCCGGGTCGCTGGCGGCCGCGGCGGTGACGAGCGCGGTCCTGCGCCCGCCCTGGCGGCTGCGGCTGCGCCTCGCCCTCGGCCTGTACGTGCTGGCCAGCGCCGTGTACCTGGGCTCGCTGGCCGATCTCGAGCACCTGGTGGCGGTCGGTCTGGCGCTCGCCGTCGGGCCGCGGCTGGTACGGGCGCGGCTCGGGCTCGCCGCGCCCGGCAGGCCGACCCGGCGCGAGTGGCGGCTGCTGGCGGTGTTCGTGCTGGTCCTGCTCACCGCCGGGTCCGTGCTGAGCGTGGCGCTGCCGAACGACGGGCCGCTGGGCTCGACCGCCGACCCCGAGAGCACGTGGGTCGACATCGTGCTCAACGTGGTGATCACCGGGCTCGCGGTGAACGGCCTGCGCAAGGGGCACCGGGTCGCCTGGCGCTGGGTCGTCGGCTGGGCGGCGCTCAACGTCGCCGTCGGGCTCCTCGTCGGCGTCGCGGCGGGCGCGGTGGCGGTGGCGGGCGGGGAGATCGAGCTCGGCCAGGCGCCGGGGATCTTCGTGGCGGACCGCCTGGCCTACGCCGTGCTGTTCGCGGTGCTGGTGATCGGGCGGCGGGCGTGGCGGGTGCCGTCGCGGCGCGGTCGGCGGGCCGCGGGCGGGCTGACCGACCGGGAGACCGCCGTCGCCCTCGTCGAGCGGTACGGCGGCGGCACGCTGTCGTGGATGGCGACCTGGCCGGACAACGACTGGTTCCGCACCGCGGCCGGGGACACCGTCGTCGCCTGGCAGCGGCACGCCGGCGTCGCGATCGGGCTCGGCGACCCCGTGGGCGCCGACCCGGTGGGCGCGGTGGCCGAGTTCCGCGCCCGCAGCGAGACGGCCGGGCTGGTGGCGTGCCTGTTCTCGGCGTCGGACGAGCTGGCGCAGGCCGCCCGCGCGGCGGGCTGGCGCACCACGCAGGTCGCCGAGGACACCCTGATCGACCTGCCCGACCTGGAGTTCCGCGGGAAGTCCTGGCAGGACGTCCGGTCGGCGCTGAACCGGGCGGGTGCCCAGGGCGTCGGGTTCCGGATGGTCACCCTCGCCGAGGAGCGGTACTCGCTCGTCGCGCAGGTGCGGGAGATCTCGGAACAGTGGGTCGGCGACAAGGGCCTGCCCGAGCTGGGGTTCACCCTCGGCGGGGTCGACGAGGCGCTCGACCCGCACGTCCGCGTCGGGCTGGCGCTCGACGCCGACGGGATCGTGCAGGGGGTCACGTCCTGGCTGCCGGTGTACGGAGACGGACGGGTCACCGGCTGGACCCTCGACGTGATGCGGCGGCGGGAGGACGGGTTCCGGCCGGTCGTCGAGTTCCTGATCGCCTCGTCCTGCCTCACCTTCCGGGCGGAGGGCGCACGCGTGGTGTCGCTGTCCGGGGCGCCGCTGGCCCGCACCGACACCGACGGGGACACCGCCGTCCTCGACCGCCTGCTGGACACCCTCGGCGCCCGCCTGGAGCCGCTGTACGGGTTCCGCTCGCTGCACGCCTTCAAGGCGAAGTTCCAGCCGCGGTACTCGCCGCTGCACCTGGTCTTCCGCGACGAGGCGGACCTGCCGCGGATCGGGCTGGCGCTGACCCGCGCCTACCTGCCCGACGCCTCGGCGCGGGAGCTGGTCAGGCTGGCGCGGGTCTGAGTTCGGCGAAAACGCCTCGGGGCCCGGGGCGGGCGTCGTAGCGTCGGGCGGTGCGCGCGGTCCCGGCCCTGGTGGTGCTGCTCCTGGTCGCCGGGTGTGCCGTGTCCGTGCCCGGGCGGGCGGTGCCGGAACCCGCGCCCGCCGCCCCGACCACCGCGGTCCTGGTGTCGGACGTCCTGCCGGACGAGTGCCTGCTCGACGCCGAGGGGTTCGCCCTCCTGCTGGAGGCGCCGGTGGCCCCGCCCGCCAACGGCGGCGACCCGCCGTCCTGCGCGACCGCCACCACCCGCGGCACCCCGCGCGGCCTCGCCGCGATCAACGTCTATGGCGTGCGCGGCGGCGCGCCCGCCGACCTGCTGCGGTCCGGACGTCCCCTCGAGGTGGGGGACGCCGCCGTGGTCGTCGACACCGCGGGCGGGCCGACGCTGCAGGTCGCGACGGGTGACCGGCTCGTCACGATCGCCGTGGCCGACCGCGAGCCGGACGACGCGCGGTGGGTCGAGGCGGGCCGCCGGGCCGTCGCGGCGCTGGGATGAGCCGCCGCGGACGTCCTACGCTGCCGCCATGAGCGAGCGGGAGCCTGCGGCGGAGGTCGACGGGACGGAGCTGGGCGCCGCCGAGCGGATGGCGTTCTTCTCCGACGCCGTCGTGGCGATCGCCATCACGCTGCTGGCGATCGACCTGCAGGTGCCGAAGGGTTCCACGTTCGCCGAGATCGGAGCCGCGTTCGGCGCGAACTGGAACGCCTACCTGGCCTTCCTGATCAGCTTCGCGGTGATCGGGCGGCACTGGATCAGCCACCACCGGCTGTTCCGCTACGTGCGGCGGGCGGACACGATCACGATCTGGATCAACCTGGCGTGGCTGCTGATGATCGTGCTCACCCCGTTCCTGACGCAGTTCATCGCCGACGAGCAGGTCGACTTCGCGCACTTCACGATCTACGCGCTGGCCCAGACGCTGCAGATCCTGATCTTCACGGCCCTCGTGCTGAGGCTGGACCGGACCGACGCGTTCCGGCCCGACACCCCGGCCCACTGGCGCGGGCTCGAGGGGTGGTTCGGCGCGATGGTCAGCGCGGTGGCGTTCGTGGTGTCGATCCCGACGTTCCCGCTGCTGGGGAGCTGGGCGTTCGTGCTGTGGGGCGTGATCCCGTGGCTGGGCGGGATGCTCGAGAAGCGGCTGCTGCGGTCGTGAGCGGTAAGTGGTGCTCTGGCACCACTCACCGCGCACGGGCGCGTCAGCGCTGGACGGCCTCGAACCGCTCGGCCGCCACGGCGATCGCGGCGTCCCGGGCGGCGTTCGCCTCCTCGCTGGTGAGGGTGCGGTCGGGGGCCCGGAAACGCAGGCTGTAGGCCAGCGACCGCCTGCCCTCGCCGACCTGGTCGCCCGCGTAGACGTCGAACAGGCGGACCGCCTCGAGCAGGTCGCCGCCGCCCTCGACCAGCGCCTGCTCGACGCTCGCCGCGGGCACGTCCAGCGCCGTGACCAGCGCGACGTCCACCGAGACCGGCGGGTACGGCGACACCCGCGGCACCGGCCGGTCCTCCCGCAGCGGGATGGCGTCCAGGTCGATCTCCATCGCGCAGGTCCGCGGCGGCAGGCCCAGCGCCTCGACCACCTTGGGGTGCAGCTCGCCCGCGTGCCCGACGACCCACTCCCCCACCCGCAGCGCGGCGCACCGGCCGGGGTGCCACGGCGCGAGCTCGGCGCGGGTCACCCGCAGCTCGACGCCCGCGACCCGACCCACGAGCCGGCCCACCTCGACGGCGTCCGCCCAGCTCGCCGGGCGGCCCCGGCCCCAGTGCCCGGCGGGCTCGCGGTTCCCCGCCAGCACCGCGCCGACGTGCACGGGCTGCGCGGGCAGCGCCGCGTCGATCATGGCGATCTCCGCGTCCGTGGGACGGCGGTCGACGGCGGGGTCGGGCATCGGCACCGGGTTGCGGTGCGGCAGCACGACCTGGCCGACGGTGTAGAGCGCGAGGTCGTCGAACCCGCGGGCGGCGTTGCGGACGAGGGTGTCCAGCAGCCCGGGCAGGAGCGTGGTGGCGAGCCGGTTGCGCTCGGCGTCGAGCGGGTTGGCGACCGTGACCGTGGTCCGGCGGATGTCGTCCGGAGCGAGCCCGAGGTCGTCCCACACGGCGTCGGAGACGAACGGGAACGGCTCGACCTCGACGAACCCCGCCTCGGCCACCGCCCGCGACACCGCGCGCCTGCGCTGCTGGGCCGGGGTCAGACCGCGCCCGGCGGGCGCCGCCGGGAGCACCGACGGGATGGTGTCGTACCCCTCCAGCCGCAGCACCTCCTCGACCAGCGCGGCGGGCAGGTCCAGGTCGGGGCGCCACGACGGCGGGGTGACCGTGAGCGGGTCGGTGCCGGTGACCGTGCAGCCGACCTGCTCGAGCCGCGCGACGGTCGCGCCGGGCGGGTAGGTCGTGCCCGCGTACCGGTCCGGCAGGTCCAGCGCCATGGTGATCGACGGCAGGGCGGGCGCCGCACCCACGTCCGTGCGGCCGGGCTCGATCCGCCCGCCACCGTGCTCCACCAGCAGGTTCGCGACCAGCTCGGCGGCGATCGGGGGCAGCTCGGGGTCGACGGAGCGCTCGAAGCGCTTGGACGCCTCGCTGGGCAGCTTGTGCCGGCGCGCGGCCCGCGCGATGACGGTCGGGACGAAGTGCGCGGCCTCGATGACGACGTCGATCGTGCCCGCCGCGTCGAGCGGGATCTCGGTGGAGGCCCCGCCCATCACGCCGGCGAGGCCGATGGGGCCCGAGTCGTCCGTGATCAGCAGGTCGTCCGGGTCGAGGGTGCGCTCCACGCCGTCGAGCGTGCGGAGCGTCTCGCCCGCGACGGCCCGCCGCACGACGATCTCGCCCTGCAGCGCCGACGCGTCGTACGCGTGGATCGGCTGCCCCAGGTCGAGCATCACGAAGTTGGTGACGTCCACGGTCAGCGAGATCGGCCGCATCCCGGCCGCGAGCAGCCTGCGCTGCATCCACCAGGGGGTGGGCGCGCTCGCGTCCACCCCGACCACCGTGCGCGCGACGAACCGGGCGCAGCCGGAGTCGGCCAGCCGGACCGGGTGCGCCTCGCCCTTCGCCGCGGGCACCGCGACCTGCGCGGCCGGATCGGTGTAGCCGGTGCCCAGGGACGCGGCGAGCTCGCGGGCGATGCCGCGCACGGCGAAGCAGTAACCCCGGTCCGGGGTGATCGCCAGCTCGACGACCGGGTCGTCCACCCCCAGCACCGCCCGCGCGTCCGCACCGGGCTCGGCGGTGCCCGGGGGCAGCACGAGGATGCCGGAGTGGTCCGCGCCGAGGCCGAGCTCCCGGGCGGAGCAGATCATGCCGTCCGAGATCCGCCCGTAGGTCTCGCGCGCGGCGATCGGGAAGGGTCCGGGCAGCACGGCACCCGGCAGCGCGACGACCACCAGGTCGCCGACGGCGAAGTTCCGGGCGCCGCAGACGATCCCCTGGGGCTCGGCGGCGCCGACGTCCACCCGGCAGAACCGGATCGGCTTCTTGAAGCCGGTGAGCTCCTCGATCTCGCGCACCCGGCCGACGACGAGCGGGCCGGTGATCTCGGGGAGCGGGTGGATCTCCTCGAGCTCCAGGCCCACGCGGACGAACGCCTCGCCCACGACGGCCGCGTCCGAGGGGACCTCGGCCACGTGGTCGCGCAGCCAGGACAGGGGGACTCGCACTGCCTACTCCCTCAGATTCCGAAGGCCCGGGAGAACCGGACGTCGCCCTCGACCATGTCCCGCATGTCCGGCAGCCCGTTGCGGAACTGCAGGGTGCGCTCCAGGCCCATGCCGAACGCGAAGCCGGAGTAGACCTCCGGGTCCACGCCGCAGGCGCGCAGCACGTTCGGGTTGACCATCCCGCAGCCGCCCCACTCGACCCAGCCCGCGCCGCCCTTCTTCTCCGGGAACCACACGTCCACCTCGGCGGACGGCTCGGTGAAGGGGAAGAACGAGGGCCGCAGGCGGGTGGTCGACTCCTGCCCGAACATGGCGCGGGCGAAGGCGTCCAGGGTGCCCTTGAGGTGCGCCATGGTGATCCCCTTGTCGACGGCGAGGCCCTCGACCTGGTGGAACACCGGGGTGTGGGTGGCGTCCAGCTCGTCGGTGCGGAAGGTGCGCCCGGGGCACACGACGTAGACCGGCAGCTCGCGGTTCAGCAGCGCGCGGACCTGCACCGGGGACGTGTGGGTGCGCAGGACCGTGCCGTCGTCCAGGTAGAACGTGTCCTGCATGGTCCGCGCGGGGTGGTCCTTGCCGAAGTTCAGCGCGTCGAAGTTCAGCCAGGCCGACTCGACCTCGGGCCCCTCCGCGACCTCCCAGCCCATGCCAACGAACACGTCCGCGATCGTCTCGGCGATCTGGGTGATCGGGTGCCGGGCGCCGCGCGGGCGGCGGTCCCAGGGGAGGGTGACGTCGACGGTCTCCTCGCGCAGCACCCGTGCGTCACGCTCCGCGACGAGCACCGCGCGGCGGGCGTCGAA
Source organism: Pseudonocardia sp. WMMC193 (assembly GCF_021728735.1). Lineage (NCBI taxonomy): Bacteria > Bacillati > Actinomycetota > Actinomycetes > Pseudonocardiales > Pseudonocardiaceae > Pseudonocardia > Pseudonocardia sp. WMMC193. The sequence continues at coordinate 2,428,916 of NZ_JAKKDO010000003.1, forward strand.
GGCCGCCTGGATCTCGACCCGGGCCGCGTTGACCCGCTTGCCGGCCTCGGCGCGCTCCTTGCCGGGCAGGCTGCCGAGGCTGCGGCGGGCCAGGAGCACGGGGGCCTTGTCGCCGAGGTGCGCGGGCTTGACGGCGGCGAGCGCGTCCAGATCGCCCGCGGCCTCGAACGCCTCGTGGGCCGCCTTGACGGCGGCGTCCAGGTCGGTGCTCTCCAGGCTGGTCATCGGGTTCCCTCATGCACGGTCGGTGATCGTAGAGCGTGGGCGCTCGCGTACAGACACACGGCCGCCGCGGTGGCGAGGTTCAGGCTCTCGGCCCGCCCGTACAGCGGCACGCGCACCCGGTGGTCCGCCCGCGCCAGCAGGGTCTCGGGGACGCCGTGGGCCTCGCCACCGAAGATCCACGCGGTGGGCCCGGCCAGCACCTCGGGCGACGCGTGCAGGTCGACCTCGCCGTGCCCGTCGGCGGCCAGCAGGGTGAGGCCCGCCAGCGCGTCGAGCACGGTGGCCGGGTCCCGTTCCCGGGCGACGGGCAGGTGGAAGAGGCTGCCGGTGGAGGCGCGCACGGCCTTGGGGTTGTGCGGATCGACGGTGTCTCCCGCGAAGACCACGGCGTCCGCGCCCGCGGCGTCCGCGGCCCGCAGCACGGTCCCGGCGTTGCCCGGCTCGGCGATGCCGGCGAGCACGGCGACCAGCCGCGCCCCGCGCACCGCCTCGGCCAGCGGCACGTCCACCAGGTCGCAGACGGCGATCAGGCCCTGCGGGGTGACGGTGTCCGACAGCCCGTCCGCGGCCCGGTCGTCGACGAGGGTGACCGGCACCCCGTCGAGCAGGGCGGCGTTGCGGTCCAGGGCCGCCTGCGTCGCGAAGATCTCGTGGACCCGCCCGTACCGGATCGCCTCCGACACGGCCTGGGCGCCCTCGACGAGGAAGCGCCCGGCCCGTTCACGCGACACGCGCCGCAGCAGCTTGCGGGCTGCTACGACGCGTGGCGTGCGTTCGGTGAGCAAGCTCAGGCGGCAGGCGACTGGGCAGGCACGTTGGTCTTCGCGAGCTCGACGAGCGCGGCGAACGCGGTCGGGTCGCTGATCGCGAGCTCCGAGAGGTTCTTGCGGTCCACCTCGACACCCGCGGCCTTGAGGCCCTGGATGAAGCGGTTGTAGGTCATGCCGTTGGCGCGGGCGCCCGCGTTGATGCGGGTGATCCACAGCTGCCGGAAGTCGCCCTTCTTGGCGCGCCGGTCCCGGTAGGCGTAGGTCAGCGAGTGGAGCTGCTGCTCCTTCGCCTTGCGGTACAGCCGCGAACGCTGCCCGCGGTAACCGGCCGACGCCTCGAGGATCGAGCGGCGCTTCTTCTGGGCGTTCACCGCGCGCTTCACGCGTGCCATGGGGTGTTCCTCACTACTTCAGGGGGCTAGCGGGCGGGAGCGGTCAGCGACCGAGCAGCTTCTTGACGCGCTTGCGGTCGGCCTTGTTGACCTCGACCACGTGACCCAGGTCGCGGGTCTCCTTGCTCGACTTCACCTCGAGCCGGTGGCGCAGACCGGTCTGCTGGCGCAGGAGCTTGCCGGAGCCGGTCACCTTGACCCGCTTGGCCGTTCCCTTGTGCGTCTTGTTCTTGGGCATGGCTGTCTCACTTCTGTCTGTCGCGGTCCGCCGCTGGTCGCGGCGGGCCGCGGCACGGGTACTACCGGGCTGGTCGGTCTCAGGCCGTCGGCTCGACCGTCGCCTCGGCCTCGGTCTCGGACTCCTGAGACTGGGCCGTCGGCTTCTTGGTCGGCTTCTTGGTCGGAGCGATCACCATCGTCATGTTGCGGCCGTCCTGCTTCGGCGCCGCCTCGACCACACCGAGGTCGCTGATGTCCTCGGCGAGCCGCTGCAACAGCCGGTAGCCCAGCTCCGGGCGCGACTGCTCGCGACCACGGAACATGATCGTGACCTTGACCTTGTTGCCGCCTTCGAGGAAGCGGCGGACGTGGCCGCGCTTCGTCTCGTAGTCGTGCTTGTCGATCTTCGGCCGGAGCTTCTGCTCCTTGATCACCGTGAGCTGCTGGTTCCGCCGGGACTCCCGGGCCTTCTGCGCGCTCTCGTACTTGAACTTGCCGTAGTCCATGAGCTTGCAGACGGGCGGGCGGGCCTGAGCCGCGACCTCGACGAGGTCCAGCTCGGCCTCCTGCGCCAGCCGAAGGGCGTCCTCGATACGCACGATGCCGACCTGCTCGCCGTTCGGGCCGACGAGCCGGACCTCGGGAACGCGGATGCGGTCGTTGATGCGGGTCTCTGTGGTGATGGGGTCTCCTCGTTATGCCGTCATGTCACGCGACGACAAGCAAAGACCCGTCGATCGACACAGCTCCGCGAAGAACTGCTGACCGGGACCCGGACACCTGTGAGCAGTGAGCGGGTGGGAGCGGGGCTCCACTTGATCGCCCTGACGTACGTGGTGAACGCACGACGGGGTGGTCGCATTCCGAAGGGTACACGGCTCCCCCGCGAGCGACAGCCCGGGGGTCCCGCGGCCGCAGCGCGGTGCATGAGCCGCTGAGCAGCGGCCCAGGTACCGCGCTGCGGACCTCAGCCCGCGAGCTGCCCGCGGGCGGCGGCGCGGCGCTCGAACCAGATGGTCATCAGCGGCGGGATGCTGGAGACCAGGGCCAGGGCCAGGGTCTTGAGGTCCCACCGCAGCATCCGCCAGGCCACCAGGGCGACCACGCAGTAGAGGACGAAGAGGGCGCCGTGGATCGGGCCGAAGATCGTGACGCCGATGTCGTTGCGCACCACGACGTACTTGAAGAACATCCCGACCAGCAGGCCCGCCCAGGAGCAGGCCTCGGCGATCGCGACCGCCCGGAACAGCCTGCCGATGCCGGTGACGGTGGCCGTGCTCGCGGTCATGGGGTCCCTTTCGTCGGCGTCCCTGAAGTTCTACCACGTGTCGAACGATGAGTTCCGCGGACGCCCGCGGTCTCCCCCGGCATGACTGCTTCGACGACCGACGCGCCCCGCCCGCCCGAGCCCGCACACGAGCCCGCACTCGGCCCCGCACTCGATCTGGCCCCCGCGGCCCGCCGGGTCGCCGCGCTGCTGCCCGCGATCGGCCCGGAGCAGCTCGGCGACCCGACCCCCTGCCCCGACTTCGACGTGGCGACCCTGCTCGACCACCTGGTCACGCTCACCGACGCGTTCACGCACTCCGCCCGCAAGACCCCGCTCGGCGCCCCGGAGACCCCGTCGGCGGCGCACCTGGACCCCGACTGGCGCACGGCCCTGCCGGACATGCTGGCCGAGCTCGTCGCGGCCTGGGCCGAGCCCGCGGCGTGGGCGGGCGAGACCGAGGCGGGCGGGCTGCGCCTCCCCGCGTCCGAGGTGGGTGCCATCGCGGTGAACGAGCTGGTCGTGCACGGCTGGGACCTGGCCCGGGCCACCCGCCAGCGGTTCTCCGTGAACGCGGCGAGCGCCCGCGCCTGCCTGGGGTTCGCGCAGCAGTTCGAGGTCGTCGTGCCCGGGCTGTTCGGCGAGCGCGTCGAGGTGGGGGCGGACGCCCCGGTGTTCCATCGCGTCCTCGGCCTGGAGGGTCGGGACCCGCGCTGGTGAGAATGCGGGCGTGCACTTCGACACGCTGAGCGTCCACGCGGGCAACGCCGTCGACCCCGGTACCGGGGCCGTCCGCCGTCCGATCGTCGCGGCCAACTCCTACGCACTGCCCGCCGACCCGTCGACGTTGAGCTGGTCGGACGTCGACACCCCGATCTACACCCGCAACGGCGGCGCCAACCAGGGCTGGCTCGAGGAGAAGCTCGCCCTGCTGGAGACGGCCGGGGACCGCGGGAACGTCGACGCGGTCGCCCTCGCGAGCGGGGTCGCCGCCCTGCACGCGGTGTTCTTCACGTTCCTGCGCTCCGGCGATCACGTCGTCAGCTCCGACGTGACCTACGTGGCCACCTACCGCCTGCTCACCGAGCTGCTGCCGGACAAGTACGGGATCACCGCCACCCTCGTCGACTCGAGCGACCCCGAGGCCGTCCGCGCCGCGATCCGGCCGGAGACCCGGCTCGTGCACGTCGAGACCCCCGCGAACCCGAGCACGCGCATCACGGACGTCGAGGCCGTCGCGGCGATCGCCCACGAGGCGGGCGCGCTGCTCTCCGTCGACGCCACGTTCGCCACCCCCATCCTGCAGCGCCCGCTCGCGCTCGGCGCCGACCTCGTCGTCCACTCGCTGACCAAGTACCTCAACGGCCACGGCGACGCGATGGGCGGCGCGGTGATCGGCGACCGTGCCCTCACCGACCGCATCCGGACGGACGCGCAGGTCAACGTGGGTGGCGTGCTCAGCCCGTTCGCCGCATGGCTGATCATGCGCGGCGCGGTCACCCTCCCGCTGCGGATGCGCCAGCACTGCGCGAGCGCCCAGACGGTGGCCGAGTGGCTCGCGGCGGACCCGCGCGTGGCGTACACGACCTACCCCGGACTGCCCACGCACCCGCAGCACGAGCTCGCCGCCCGCACCATGGACGGCTTCGGCGGCATGATGGCCTTCGCGGTGCGCGGCGACCAGAACGCGTTCGTCGCGAACCTGGAGGTGATCACCTCCGCCGTGTCGCTGGGCCACGACGAGTCGCTGATCGTGCACGTCGCCGGGGATGACGAGCGGGCCCGCTCCTGGCCCGCGGAGTTCCGCGAGTGGGGCCACCTGCGCTTCTCGGTCGGCCTCGAGGACCCCCGCGACCTGATCGCCGACCTGGACCAGGCGCTCCGCGCCCTGTGAGTGGTCAGTGGTGCTCCAGCACCACTGACCACTCACGAGCGGCGTCAGCCGCCGTTCTCGCCGCCCGGCTGCGGCTGGTCGGGTGGGGGCTGGTCGGCCGGGGGCTGGGCGCCGTCGGGCTGGGGTTGGTCCGGCGGCGGGGCGACGACGACGTCCGGCAGCGTGCCGTGCAGGTACGCCGGGTCGGTCGGGGGCAGCGGCGCCACCGGCTGCGCGGCCAGGATGTCGCCGAAGGCCCGGTAGAACGTGCGGGCCGGGGCCTTGCCGCCGTAGATGTTCCCGCCGCCGCAGGAGCGCGGCGGGCTGCCGTCGCAGATCGGCTTGGGCGAGGCGGAGTCGTCGAACACGATCGCGGCGCCCGCGAGCTGCGGGGTCGCGCCCACGAAGGCGGCCGACTTGTACTCCTGCGTGGTCCCCGTCTTCGCCGCGATCGGCCGGTTCCACCCCATCTGTCCGGCGGCGGCGGCCGAGGTGCCGCCCGCGGCGTCGTCCTTGGACAGGCCCGTCATCAGGGTGTCCGCGATGGCCGGGTCGAGGGCCTGGGTGCAGGCCTGCTGGGTGACCGGCACCGCGGCGCCGGCCCGGTCGGTGACCGAGAGGAGCGGCGTCGGCGGGCACCACGTGCCGTGCGACGCGAGCGTGGCCTGCACGTTCGCGAGCTCCAGCGCCGAGGTCGGGGTGACCCCGAGGGTGAACGACGCCTGCTTCTGCTGCTTCATCACGTCGGCGATCGAGGGCGTGCCCGCCTTGCCGCTGTAGGGCGTCTCGGCGAGCGAGGTCAGCCCGAGCCGCACCGCCATGTCGACGACCGGGGGGACCCCGGTGCTCTCCTCGAGCTTCACGAACGCCGTGTTCGGCGACTCGGCCAGCGCGTCCTGCAGGGTCAGCGCGGTCCGGTAGTTGCCCGCGTTGCCCACGGGGATCGGCCTGCCCGAGCCGTTGCGGTAGATCGGCGAGGTGTACCCGCTGGGCGGCACGGAGATCACGGTGTCGATGCCGACGAGGTGCTGCTCCATCGCCGTCGCCGCCGTGAAGATCTTGTAGACCGAGCCCGCGCCCATGTTCTCCGGCTCGTAGGGCAGCCCGTAGCTCGACTCCCCCTCCTTGTTGCCGAAGGTCCGGTTCGCCGCCATCGCGACGACCTGGTGGGCGTCCGCGCCCGGCGCAACCACGGACATGACGTTCGCGACGTGCGGCTGCGTCGGCGGGACCTGCTCGTCCACCGCGGCCTTCGTCTTGGCCAGCGCATCGGGATCGAGCGTCGTGGTGACGGTGTACCCGCCGCCGGAGAGCCGGTCGGTGGGGAACCCGGCCTTGCGCAGGTAGTCCAGGACGTAGTCGCAGAAGTAGCCGGCGTCGCCCGCCCCGATGCACCCCTCCGCCGGGACCGACGGGTTCGCCACGACGCCCAGCGGCTGCGCCTCGGCGGACGTGTCCGGGATCGACCCCTGCGCCGCCAACGCCTCGATCACCACGTTGCGCCTGCCCGTCGCCGCCTCCGGGTGGTTCACCGGGTCGTACTCGGCCGGGCTCTGCACCATGCCCGCCAACAGCGCGGCCTGCGGCACCGTGAGCGCGGCCGCGTCGACCCCGAAGTACGCCTGGGCCGCCGCCTGCACCCCGTACGCCCCGTGTCCGAAGTAGACCAGGTTGAGGTAGCGGGTGAGGATCTCGTCCTTGCTGAGGTCGTGGTCCAGGCTGACGGCGAGCTCGGCCTCCTTGAGCTTGCGCGCGTAGCTGGGCGCGACGGCGGCGCGGCGCTCGGCGTCGGTCTGCGCGGCGACGTAGAGGTCGTAGTTCTTGACGTACTGCTCGGTCAGCGTCGACGCGCCCTGGGTGGCGCCGCCGTTGGAGTTGTTGACCAGCGCGCGCAGCGCGCCGATGGGGTCGAAGCCGCCGTGCTCGTAGAACCGCCGGTCCTCGATCGCGACGATGGCGGCCTTCATGGCCGGCGCGATCCGGTCGCTGTCCACAGGCACGCGGTACTGCTGGTACAGCGAGGCGATGGTGGCGCCGTTGCGGTCCTTCACCGTGGTCACGGCGGGGAGCACGCCCGTCTCGAGGTCGGTGTGGGAGCCGACGGCGGAATCGCTCACCGACGCCGCGAGAAGCCCGATTCCACCCGCCACCGGGAAAAGCATTCCGGCGAGCAGTACCCCCGCGGCCACCCCGAGCACCAGGAGCTTGCGCACACCGACCAGTCGACCCACAGCCGCACTGTCTACCAGCCCGAATGGCGCGCCGCGGACCGGCCGAACGCCGTGTTTCCGACAGCAGACCGCAATTCGGACGCAATTCCTGGGGCTCCGCTGTGAATGTGACGCGCGCGCCGGCCTATGGTCCATACTCGGACGACGACGCACCAGCAGGAGGCGGCATGGGTGGGCTCAGCGCGTGGCACTGGCTGATCGTGATCGGAGCGTTCGTGCTCCTCTTCGGCGCGCAGAAGCTGCCGGACGCGGCACGCAGCCTGGGGCGTTCCACCCGCATCCTCAAGGCCGAGCTGAGCGCCGACGCGGCCCCCAGCCCGGCCCCGGCCGCGTCCCCCTCGCCGACCCCCTCGCCCGCGCCGTCGGCCGACTCGACCGTCGGACCGGTCGGTTCCGTCGGTTCTGTCGGCAAGGAGCCCACGACCCCGTAGCGTCGGGCGGGTGAAGGTACGGATCGGTATCGGCTCCCTCCCGGTGGGCGGCTCCACCGGGGCGGACGGGTTCGTCGAGCTGGTGGACGAGCTCGAGGCACGCGGGATCGACTCGCTCTGGCTCCCCGACCTCGTCGGGACCGACGCGGTCGACGCGCACACCGGCATGGCGTTCGCCCTCGGGCGCACCCGGACGCTGAAGGTGGGCACCGGCGTGCTCGTCCTCCCGGGCCGCAACCCGGCGCTGGTCGCCGCGGAGCTCGCGTCGCTGGCCACGCTGGCGCCCAAGCGGGTGCTGCCCGCCTTCGGGGTGCGGCCCGCCCGGGCACGGGAGCGGCAGCTCTACCCGGTGCCCGGCGACCGTGCCGCGGTGTTCGAGGAGGCGCTGGTCGTGGTCCGCCGGCTGCTCACCGAGGACCGGGTCACCCACCACGGCGAGTTCTTCCAGCTGACGGACGCGCGCGTCGGCCCCCGACCGCCCGGTCACGTGGACCTGTGGCTCGGCGGGCGCGCCCGGGTCGGCCTCGAACGGATCGGCAGGCTGGCCGACGGCTGGCTCGGCAGCTTCGTCACCCCGGCGGAGGCCGCCGAGTGCCGGGCGATCATCGAACGCGCCGCCGCCGCCGCGGGCCGCGCCGTGGAGCCGGACCACTACGGCACCAACCTCGCCGTCGTCCCGCCGGAGGCCACGGACGCGCAGATCGCGGCCGCGCTGGCGAACTCGGTCGACCGCCGCCCCGACGTGTCGCCCGACCAGATCGTGGCGCACGGCTGGGCGCAGGCGCGGGAGCGCATCGCCGAGTACGTCGACGCGGGGCTGACGAAGTTCGTGGTCCGCCCGGCCACCCCGGTGCCGGACTGGCGGGGGTTCCTGGACCGGTTCGACCAGGAGCTGCGCCCCCTGGAGTCCGGATGAGGGACCGCGACCCCACCGGGCGCGCCCGCAACGCCCGCCCCCGGGACGTCTTGGGCCGCCCACTCCCCCATGGGGCACAAGGGGTTCCGACGATCCCGGACGACCTCGACCTCACCCCGGACGAGACCGTCACCGAGGCGCAGCGCCTGTTCGACGAGGGCATGCCCTTCCACGCCCACGAGGTGCTGGAGGCGGCCTGGAAGACCGCGGGCCCCGAGAGCCGCGAGCTCTGGCGTGCCCTGGCCCAGTACGGCGCGGGCCTCACGCACGCCCAGCGCGGCAACTCCCGCGGCGCCGCCTCGCTGCTGGAGCGGGCGGGCGACGGGATCGCGCGGTGGATCGGCGAGCCCCCGGCGGGCCTGGACGTCCGGGGGCTGCAGCAGCACGCCTTCACCCTCGCGGAGCGGATCGCGCGCGAGGGCGTCGAGTCGGTGCCGGAGTCCGACCTCCGCCCGACCCTCCGCGCCTGATGATCATGCGCGGTGGGTGATCACCAGGCGCTGAGGGCTGAGCTGGGGCGGCGACTCGACCGTGGGCGCCTGATGATCACCCCCGCGCATGATCACCAGGCGGTGGGGGCTACGGCTGGGAGACGTCGTCCACGGCGCGCAGCACCCGCAGGACGTTGCGGCCCGCGAGCTTCTCCAGGTCCGCCCGGCTCCAGCCGCGTGCGGACAGCGCCGCGAACAGCCTCGGGTAGCCGCTGACGTCCTCCAGGCCCGCGGGGAGCTCGGCGACGCCGTCGTAGTCGCCGCCGATGCCCAGGTGGTCGATCCCCGCGACCTCGCGGGCGTGCTCGAGGTGCGCCACGACGTCGTCCAGGGTGGCGCCGGGCGGCGGCGGGCCGTCCCAGGTCGCGGCGAAGGCGTCCCGTGCCCGCAGGTCGCGGTGGTCGGCCCCGGCGGCCGCCATCGCGTCGGCCAGGCGGGCGTCCCAGTCCGCGACGGCCCGCGAGACGAACCGCGGCACGAAGGTGATCATGCACACGCCGCCGTTCGCGGGGAGCGCGGCCAGCACGTCGTCCGGCACGTTGCGCGGGTGGTCGGTCACCGCGCGCGCCGACGAGTGCGTGAACAGCACCGGCGCCCGGGTCGCGTCCAACGCCGCGCGCATCGTGGTCGCGGCCACGTGCGAGAGGTCCACGATCATGCCGATGCGGTTCATCTCCGCGACCACGTCGCGGCCGAAGTCGCTGAGTCCGCCGTGGGTCGGCTCGTCGGTCGCCGAGTCCGCCCAGTCGGTGTTCAGGTTGTGCGTCAACGTCATGTAGCGCACGCCGGAGCGGCGCAGCGCGCGCAGGACCTGCAGCGACCCGCCGATCGAGTGCCCGCCCTCGGCCCCGAGCAGCGACCCGATCCAGCCGTCCGCGTGGGCCGCCTCGACCTCGTCGGCCGTGGTGACCACGCGCAGGTCCGCCGGGTACCGGTCGGCCAGCGCGTACACCCGCTCCACCTGCTCGACGACGGCCGCGACCGCCGCGTCCCCGACGAAGGAGCAGGGCACGTAGACCGACCAGAACTGGGCACCCACCCCGCCCGCGCGCAGCCGCGGCAGGTCCGTGTGCAGGGTCGGAGCGCCCGCGGCGAGATCGGGCTCCGGCCCGTCGAACGTGCGGAGCGCCCACGGCAGGTCGTTGTGTCCGTCGATGAGCAGCATGATCGGACAGTATGGAGGTCGTGCAGATCGCGCTGGTCCTCCATCCCCGCAACGACGTCACCGAGGTCGCCGAACGCGCCGTCGCCGTCGCCGCCGAGCTCGGCGCCGAGGTCCTGGTGCGCGCCGCGGACGCCCGCCGGGTGCCCGGCGCGGTGCCGGTGTCCACCGACGAGCTCGCCGCGGAGTGCGACGGCGTGCTGAGCCTGGGCGGGGACGGCACCATGCTCGGCGCCCTGCGCCTGGTCGCCGACCGCCCGGTGCCGGTGCTCGGCGTACACCTGGGCAACCTGGGGTTCCTGGTGGAGGTCACGCCCGCCGAGCTGGACTCGGCGCTGCCGCGGCTCATCCGGGGTGACTTCACCGAGGAGCCGCACAGCGCGCTGCGGATCACGGCGGCGCCGAGCGTCGACTCCGCGGGCGCCGTCTCCGGGACCGACCGGGCGATCGCGTTCAACGACCTCGCGCTGGCCCGCCAGCCCGGGCGCGGACAGGTGGACGCCACGCTCTCGGTCAACGGGTTGAGCTACGGCTTCTACCGCAGCGACGCCCTCGTGGTCGCCACGCCCGCGGGCTCCTCGGCCTACAGCTACGCGGCGGGTGGGCCGCTGGTGTCGCCGTCCGTCGACGGGGTGGTCGTGACGCCGTCGGCGCCGATGAGCGGGATCTCGCGGCCCCTCGTCGTCGCCGGGACGGACGCGCTGACCTTCGATCTCACCCCCCGCTGCGGCACCCTCGCCGTGGAGGTGGACGGGATCGGGCACAAGGACGTGACCGCGGGCGACCGCGTGCACGTCACCGCGGAGCCGCACGCCGGACGCGTGGTCCGGCTCGACCCGGACCTGCACGCGCGGCGCAGCCGGGTCAAGCTCAGCCTGCTCGACCTCCCGCTGCTCCCCGAGCAGCTGCGCGAGCTCCTCCCGGCGGACGTCCGCGACCGCCTCGAGGCCCGCGACCACTGATCTGCGGCTCCGCCGCTCGTGCGTGGTAAGTGGTGCTCTGGCACGACTTACCACTCACGGGCGGCGCAGCCGCGGGTCGAGTCAGTAGACGATGACGCCGCGGATGTTCTTGCCGTCGTGCATGTCCTGGTAGCCCTGGTTGATCTCGTCGAGCGAGTAGGTCTTGGTGATCAGCTCGTCGAGCTTGAGCACGCCCTGCTGGTACATCTCCAGCTGGCGCAGGATGCCGAAGCTGGGCGCCGAGGCGCCGAACAGGGCGCCCTGCAGGCGCTTCTGGAACAGGGTGAGCTCGGAGATCGCGATCGGGACGCCGACCTCGGTGATGTCCCCGAGGCCGGTCACGACCGCCGTGCCCGCCTTGCGGATCGCGCTGAAGGCCTGGGCGACGTGGTCGCCCGTGGTGACGCCGACGGTGACGATCGCCGAGTCCGCGCCCTGGCCGTTGGTGAACTGGCGGCCGAGCTCGGCGGCCTCCTCCATCGTCTCGACGGCGTGGGTGGCGCCCAGCTCCTGCGCCTTCTCGCGCTTGAAGGCCACCGGGTCCACCGCGATGATGTTCGACGCGCCCGCGTGCCGCGCGCCCTGCACGGCGTTGATGCCGATGCCGCCGATGCCCATCACGATCACGGTGTCGCCGGGCCGGACCTCCGCGGAGTTGACCGCCGAGCCCCAGCCGGTGCCGACGCCGCAGCCGACCAGGCAGGCCTTGTCCAGGGGGATGTCGTCCGGCACCACGACCGCGGAGTCGATCGCGACCGTGGTGGTCTCGCAGAAGGTCGAGATGCCGCACATCTGGCCGACCGGCTGCCCGTCGAGGGACAGCCGGAAGTCGGTCGGGTCCTCCCAGCGGGAGCCCTGCAACAGGGTCGAGCCGAGGTCACACAGGTTCTGCATGCCGCTGGCGCACCAGCGACACCGGCCACAGCCGGGCAGGAACGAGAAGACGACGTGGTCGCCCTCCTTGTACCCCTTGGTGCCGGGGCCCACCTTCGTGATGATGCCCGCGCCCTCGTGACCGCCCGCGAACGGGTACATGCCGACGGGGATGTCACCGGTGGCGATGTGGTCGTCCGAGTGGCACAGGCCCGAGGCCACCAGCTGGACCTGGATCTCACCGGTCTTCGGGTCGTCCACCTCGAGATCGACGACCTCGTACTTGCCCGGCGCCTGCCGGACGACTGCTCCGCGAGTGTGCACTGGTCGTTCTCCTTGACGTCGTCGTCACATGGGGAGATGCGCACCCGACCTTATGACGACGATCACGGACGCGCCACTGTCGGCCCGTCACGAAAGTGTCGAACGATTTCAGCGCGGCAGACGTCGCCAGAGCGCCCGGGGCAGGTGCCGGGCCACCGCGAACAGCGGCTGCAGCACCCGCGGCACCCAGACCTCGTCCCGCCCGCCGCGCAGGGCGGCGACGGTCGCGTCGGCGACCTGGTCGGGCGTGCTGGAGAAGGGCGCCGGGCTCATCCCCTCGGTCATCCGGCCGATCACGAACCCGGGCCGGACGAGGACCAGCCGCACCCCGGTGCCGTGCAGCGCGTCCGCCAGGCCGGAGGCGAAGCCGTCGAGGCCCGCCTTCGCCGACCCGTAGACGTAGTTCGCCCGGCGGACCCGGGCACCCGCCACGGACGAGTAGACGACGATCGTGCCGCGGCCCCGGGCCCGCATGTGGTTCGCGAGCTCGGTCAGGACCTGCACGTGCGCCACGTAGTCGGTGTGCACGACCTGCACGGCGTGCGCCGGGTCGGCCTCGGCGCGGGCCTGGTCGCCGAGGATCCCGAACGCGACGACGGCGACGTCGATCTCCCCCGTCCCCTCGACCAGCGGGCGGTGCGCGGCCAGGTCGTCGGCGTCGAAGTCCACGGACTCCACCGCGGCGCCGGGGATCTCGGGCACGGGCTCGACGCCCCCGCGGGCCGCGAGCACGACCCGGGTCGCCTCCCGTCCCGCGAGCCGCCGCACCACCGCCAGCCCGATCTCGCTCCGTCCGCCCAGCAACAGCACCGTGCCCATGGGCCGGAGTCTGTCAGGGCCCCCCGACCTCGTGAGCGGCGATGGTCGCTCTGGCGACCATCGCCGCTCACGGGGTGGGCAACACGGTCGTCACATCCGCGATCTACCGTCGCCGGGTGCCCGAGGTGCTCTTCGACGTCCGCTGGCCGGACGGTTCCCGCCAGACCTTCTACTCGCCGTCGTTGATCGTGGAGGAGCATTTCCACGCCGGGTCGGTGTACCCCGTCGCCGAGTTCGTGGACACGAGCCGCACCTGCATGCGGATCGCCGACCAGCGCGTCCGGCAGAAGTACGGGTTCGGCTGCGCCCAGTCCGTGGCGACGATGGCGGGCATCGAACAGGCGGCCGCCCGGTTCGCCGCCACCGACCAGGTCACCCTGGAGTCCTTCCGCAGGTAGATACTTCCCGGTGTGACACGACGCGCCGCCGTGCTCGGCTCTCCCATCCGACATTCGCTCTCGCCCGTCCTGCACCGCGCGGCCTACGCCGCCCTCGGTCTGGAGGGCTGGTCGTACGAGGTGGTCGAGACGGGCGAGGCGGACCTGGCGGGGTTCGTCGCCGGGCTGGACGCGAGCTGGGCGGGGCTGTCGCTGACCATGCCGCTCAAGCGGGTCGCGCTCGACGTCGCGGACACCGTCTCCCCGCTGGCCGAGGCCGTCGGGGCGGCGAACACCCTGGTCCTGGGCCCGGACGGGCGGCACGCCGACAACACGGACGTCGTCGGGATCGTCGGGGCGCTGCGGGCGGCGGGGGTGGAGAAGGTCGAGCAGGCGGTCGTGCTCGGCGCGGGCGGCACCGCCCAGGCCGCGCTGGCGGCGCTGCGCGAGCTCGGCGCCGCGGAGCCGACGGTGCTGGTCCGCGAACCCCGCCGCGCGGGCGAGCTGCTCGACGCCGCCGAACGCCTCGACGTGCGGCCGGACGTGCGCGGCGTGCTGACCGACGCCGAGGTGGCCGCGGGGCTGCTGGACGGGGCGGACGTCGTGCTCTCCACGCTGCCCGCGGGCGCCGCGGACGAACTGGCCGGGGCCCGGTGGCGGGACCGCACCGTGGTGCTGGACGTCGTGTACGCGCCCTGGCCCACGGCCCTGGCCGCGGGTGCGGCGGTGGCGGGCTGCCGCGTGGCGAGCGGGCTGGACATGCTGCTGCACCAGGCCGTGGCGCAGGTCGAGCTGATGACCGGTCACGAGGGCCCGGTGGGCGCGATGCGCGCGGCCCTCGACGCCGCCGTCCGGGACTGGACGTGACGGGCTGATGGACGTCTACACCCACGGCCACCACGAGTCCGTGCTGCGCTCGCACCGCGCCCGGACCGCCGAGAACTCGGCCGGGTACCTGCTGCCCCTGCTGCGCCCGGGCCTGGACCTGCTCGACGTCGGCTGCGGGCCGGGCAGCATCACCCACGACCTCGCCGCGCGGGTGGCGCCCGGTCGGGTCAAGGGCGTCGACGTGGTCGAGGCGCCGCTGGCGGAGGCCCGCCGCACGCCCGGGCCCGAGTTCGCGGTGGACGACGTCTACGCGCTCTCGGACCCGGACGACACGTGGGACGTGGTGCACGCCCACCAGGTCCTGCAGCACCTCTCCGATCCCGTCGCGGCGCTGCGCGAGATGCGCCGGGTGTGCCGTCCGGGCGGGGTCGTCGCCGCGCGGGACGCGGACTACGCCGCCTTCACCTGGTACCCGGCGGACCCCCGGCTGGACCGCTGGCTCGCGCTGTACCGGGCGGTCGCGCACGGCAACGACGCCGAACCGGACGCGGGCCGTCGGCTGCTCGCCTGGGCCCGCGCGGCCGGGTTCACCGAGATCACCCCCACCGCCTCGGTGTGGTGTCACGCCACCCCCGACGCCCGCGCCGCCTGGGGCGGGATGTGGGCCGACCGGATCCTCGACTCGGCCATCGCGACCCAGGCCGTGGAGCGCGGGCTCGCGACCCGGGCGGACCTGGAGGAGATCTCCGCAGGCTGGCGGGCCTGGCGCGACAGCCCCGACGGGTGGTTGATCGTGCCGCACGGCGAAATACTCTGCCGGGCATGACCCGCCCCGAGACGATCTCCGGCGGGTGATCCAGGACCTGCCTCCGCGCCGCTCACCTCACGGGGTGGCCGACCGGGTGTGGACGGAGACGGCGTAGGCGCCGCCGGCGTAGGGCGCGCGGTCCCAGGTGGACCAGCGGTCCTCCAGGGACAGACCGGCGCACCAGCCGTCGTAGTCGTCGAGGGTCGGCCAGCCGGGCTGCAGGGTGAACCCGGCGATCAGGCGCCCGCCCGGGGCGAGGTGTCGCGCGCAGCCCGCCACGACCCCTGCGCGGTCGCCCGCGTACGGGATCACGTTGCCCGCCAGCACGATCACATCGAACCGGTCGGGGAGGTCGAGGGACTCCAACCCCTCCTCCCGCCACCGCAGCTCCGGCGCCTTCGCCCGGGCCGCGGCGATCATGTCGGCGTCCGGGTCCACCCCGACCACCGCGATCCCCCGCCGCGCCAGCTCGACCGCGACCCGGCCGGTGCCGCAGCCGCCGTCGAGCACCGACGCGGGCCCGTAGGAGGCGACGAGATCGGCCTCGCCGTGGGGGTTCTCCATGGCGGACCAGCGGTCGTCGTAGGCCGTGGTGTCCGGGTGGTACCAGCGGTGCGGGAGGGTCACACGGGGAGCGTAGGCGCCGGCCGTCCGGACCGTTCCGCGAGGCGCTTGCGCAGCCAGCGCCCGAGGCGCATGCCGCGGTAGTGCGGGTGGACGAGCAGGACCGGGGCCCCGTACTCGTCCTCGGCCTCCCCGTCGACCACGGCGCCGAGGGCGACGACCCGCTCGCCGTCCCGGACCAGGAGCGCCGGACCCCGCGGGGTGATCAGCAGGTCCCGCAGCTCGCGGTCGGTCCAGGTCGCGCGCTCGCCGTCCGGCCCCAGCGTCGCGAGGCACTCGCACAGCAGCTCCTCGACCGCGCCCAGCTCCTCGCCGGTCGCGGGCTCGGCCACCAGCTCGTCCCCGGACAGGGTCAGGATGTCCCAGCGCGGCCGGACCGGCTCCACGCCCGCCGCCCGCACGAAGGCCTCGGCCCGCGCCTGCTCGGTCACGGTGAACGGCGCCCACTCCCGCTGCGCGACCAGCCAGCCGCCGGTCGGCGCCGCGACCGCGAGGACGTGCGGGTCGGACGACGGCGCGGTGGGCTGGTAGCGGACCTCGTCGGCGTGGACGAGGGCCTCGATGCCGCGGGCGAGATCCCCACCGGACATCGCCTGCACCGCCAGGTCCAGCGCGCGGGTGGGCGCGTCGACGAGATCGTGCGGGTCGGCGGGGGTGACGAGCACGGGCTCCGCGGTGCCCACGCCGCGGCGGATGGCCTCGGCGAGGTCCTCGGCGCTGCCCGTGGAGCCGACGAACATCTCGTCGACCACCGAGCGCGAGTCCTGGCCGTGCACCGCGAGGCCGAGGATGTTGCCCTCGGCCCGCGCGACGGCCTCGGTGAGACGGGCCAGTGCCCCCGCCTCGTCCGGCAGCCGGACCCGGACCTTGTGCAGGACGGGCGGCCCGTCGGGCCCGCCGCCCTTGCGCCGCGGCTGGTCCGGCACCACCCGCAGGTGCGCGGGCGCGCCCTGCCTGCCGGTGACCAGCGACTGGCCCGGCCCGACCGCGCGGCGCCCGACCGCGCGGAGCGCCGCCCAGACCGTGACCTGGTTCGCCGTGATCACCGGCTTGCCCAGCAGGCGTTCCAGCGGGGCGATGACGTCGTAGGTCGCGAGGTTGGTGCAGCTGATGAACACGGCCTCGGCCTCGGGCCGGTCCGCGGCGCGCACCGCCCGCACCACCTCGTCGTAGGTCACCCGCCAGATCTGGCCGAGCAGCCCCAGCCCCACGCTCCCGACGGTCTCCACCCCGTGGGCGGCCAGGAACGCGGCGAGCTTGTCGGTCAGGTCGTCCACATAGGGCGTGACGACCGCGACCCGGCTCGCGCCCAGGACCTTCAGCGCCTCGACCAGCGCGCCGGACGTGGTCAGCGCCAGCGGGGCGCCCGCGTCCGCGATCACGCCGGTGAGCGCGATCTCGCCCGCCGCGCCGTCGACGAAGCTGCCCGAGGTACACGCGTAGGCGACCACGCCGGGCTCGGGCACCAGCACGTCCCGCGTGGCGCGCTGGACCGGCTCGGGGTCCGAGATCACCCGCGCCATCGCCGCGGTGACCGGCGACGGCACGAACGGCGTGCGCGTGACGTGCAGCGCCGCGTCCTCCGGTACCCACCGCCACAGCTCGCGGTCCAGCGCGAAGTCGAAGGGGACGATCACGCCGATTCCTGCGGTCGGCGCGGGTCCGGGGGCCCGCAGCAGATCGACGGACGGTTCCCGCTCGTGCATGAGGCCACGGTGAGCCCGCCGGGTTGCGCGCCGTGATCCGCGGTGTAACGAGCGCGTTCCGGGCCCCGCCGGGGTCGGCGCCGGTTCCTCGGGTACCGGGGCGCCTGCTCGGTACTGCGGCTCGGTACTGCTGCTCAGTACTGCGGCTCAGTACTGCGGCTCAGTACTGCTGCTCAGTACTGCTGCTCAGTACTGCTGCTCGGTGGTGGGCTCAGTACTGCGGCACCGCCGACCGCACCATCGCGGCGGCGCCGGACCGCAGCGTGGCGAGCGCACGGTGCTGCATGGTGCGGACCGAACCCGGGGAACGCCCGACGACCGCCGCGGTCTCCTCCGCGGACATGCCGAGTGCCACGCGCAGCAGCAGCACCTCCCGGGCGGCGGGCGTGAGCCGGTTCAACAGCGGGCGCACCCGGCGCATGTCGTCCCCGGTCAGCGCGCGTTCCTCGGGTCCGACGTCTGGGTCCGGCCGGTCGGGGACGAGCTCGGCGAGCAGCGGGTCCCGCGCCGCCGCGCGGTAGGCGTCGGCCACCTCGCGCACCGCGATCCGGTGGACGAACGCCAGGAACGGCCGTCCGCGGTCCTCGTAGCGCGGCAGCGCCCGCAGCACCGCGAGGCACACCTGCTGGGCCAGGTCCTCGGCCGTGACCCCCGGCAGCGCGTGCCCCAGCCGCGCGCGGCAGTAGCGCAGCGCGAACGGGTGCACCGCCGTCAGCACCCGGTCGATCGACGTCCGGTCCCCCGCCTTCGCCCGCGCGACCAGCTCCGGCTCCGGCCCCTCGCCCATCCCTCCACCATGGCCCGGCACGCTCGGTGTCGGGTGGGCGCGCGCTGAGAGAGCGCTGTGAGTGGGAATCGCCGTGCCGGGCGGGCGGTTGTCACCGAGCGTGAAGCTCGAGATCTGGTCGGACGTCGCCTGCCCGTGGTGTGCCCTGGGTACCCGGCGGATCGCCGCCGCGCTGGCGGCGTTCCCGCACGAGGTGGAGGTGCGCTACCGCAGCTTCGAGCTGGACCCGCACGCGCCCCGCACCTACGAGGGCGACCGCACGCAGCGGCTGTCGGCGAAGATCGGCGCGGACGTGCCGCAGGTGCGGGCGATGGAGCAGCGGCTCGCCGACCTCGCCGCGGCGGACGGGCTGGAGATCCGGTTCGACCGCACGCAGGACGGCAACACCTTCGACGCCCACCGCCTCCTGCACCTCGCCTGGGATCTCGGCGGCGCCCAGCTGCAGTCGCAGGTCAAGTCGGCGCTGGTCACGGCCCTGTTCCGGGACGGCGAGCCGATCGGCTCCGTGGAGGCGCTCCGCCGGGTCGCGGTGGCGGCGGGTCTGCCGGAGGCCGACGTGGACCGGGTGCTCGGCTCCGCGGAGTACACCGACGCGGTGCGCGCGGACGAGCAGACCGCGCGGAGCCTCGGCATCAGCGGGGTGCCGTTCTACGTCCTCGACCGCCGGTACGGCGTGTCCGGCGCCCAGTCGGTGGAGGTGCTGGTGCAGGCGCTGGAGCAGGCGTGGTCCGAGTCGGATCGGGAGTCGGATCGGGAGTCGGATCAGGCGTCCGGAGCGGGCTCCGCTCAGGCCGGCACACCCTCCGGGAACGCCAGGTAGGTGTCGGGGTCCCCGTCGCCGTAGAGGGCGACGAGGCCCGCGGCGATCCACATCAGGCCGGCGAGGAAGTCCTCGCCCAGCTCGTCCGCCGCGGGGCCGAGGGCCGCGCGGCGCTCCTCCTCCGAACCCGTGATCCCGATCAACGTCGTGGCGACCTCGCCCGGGCGCGCGCCGAGGGTGTCCGCGACCCACTCCGGGACACGGGTCCGCGCGGCGGTGGGGACGGGGCGCGGTCCGCGGTTGGCGAGCCAGCTCAAGAGGATCGCCAGCGCCATGCCCTGGGCGGGGGCGCCGCCGATGTCGCCGGGCACCACGTCGGGATCGCCCATCTCCCCGTCGGACTCGACGAGGCAGCGGACCTCCTCGCGGGCGGGCTCGGGCGACCGGGCGTCGAGGGTGTCCCGCACGGCGCGGCGGACCCGGTCGTCGAGGATCTCGACGACCAGCTCGTTCTCCCCCGCGTCGGCGAGGACGTCGACGTTGGCCTGGAGGACCTCGAGCCACTCCGGGTTGCCGTCGTGCGGGCCGAGGGCGCGGACCGTGCGGATCTCCGCGACGGCGTAGCGCATCTCGTCGACGGGCGTGAGCTCCTCGACGGGGCCCTCCCAGCCGTCCAGCCCGGGCACGGTGACGACGGGGCGCAGGGGCTCGCTCTGCCGGACCTTCCGCTTCCGCGCCGCGACCTTCGCCGCGCGCTTCTGCCCCCGGCCCTGCTGCTTCCTACCCACGCCACTCCTCGTCCTCTGCTGCTTGGGCGTCCCAAGCGTCGCTCCGTGGTGCTTGGGCCGCCCAAGCGTCACGCTGCCTGGCCTCTGCTGCTTGGGCGTCCCAAGCGTCGCTCAGCGGTGCTCGGGCGTCCCAAGCGTCAGCCTGCACCGCCCGTGCCCGACGCTTGGGCGTCCCAAGCGTCGCTCAGCGGTGCTTGGGCCGCCCAAGCGTCAGCCTGCGCCTGCCGCGATCCGGCCCCATGTCAGGAGCAGACCGCGCCCTGCGCCGCCGACCCGACCAGTCTCGCGTACTTCGCCAGCACCCCCGTGCGCCGCCCCGTCTCCGGGCGCACCCAGGCCGCCTTCCGCGCCGCCAGCTCCTCGTCGGGGATGTCCAGGGTCAGTGTGCGCGTGGTCATGTCCAGCACGATCGGGTCGCCGTCGCGCACGAAGGCGATCGGGCCGCCGTCCGTCGCCTCGGGGGCGACGTGCCCGATGCAGAGCCCGGTCGTCGCGCCGGAGAACCGCCCGTCCGTGACGAGGAGCACGTCCTTGCCCAGCCCCGCGCCCTTGATCATCCCCGTGACGGCGAGCATCTCCCGCATCCCCGGGCCGCCGCGCGGGCCCTCGTAGCGGATCACCACGACGTCCCCGGGCACGACGGTGCCGTCGGACACGGCGTCGAGCGCGCCCTGCTCGCCGTCGAACACCCGGGCGGTCCCGCGGAACTCGGTGGAGTCGAAGCCCGCGGACTTGACCACGGCGCCGTCCGGGGCGAGGGAGCCGCGCAGGATGGTGATGCCGCCGGTGGGGTGGATCGGGTCGGTCATGAGGTGGATCACGGTGCCGTCGAGCGGGGCGTCGACGTCCGCCAGGTTCTCCGCGACGGTCCGCCCGGTGCAGGTCAGGGCGTCCCCGTGGAGCAGTCCCGCGTCCAGCAGCGCCTTCATGACGACGGGCACTCCCCCGACCTGGTCGACGGTGCTCATCACGTGCTTGCCGAAGGGCTTGACGTCCGCGAGGTGCGGCACGCGGTCGCCGATCCGGTTGAAGTCGTCCAGCTCGAGGGGGACCTCGGCCTCCGCGGCGATGGCCAGCAGGTGCAGCACGGCGTTGGTCGAGCCGCCGAACGCCATGACCACGGCGATCGCGTTCTCGAAGGCCTCGCGGGTCAGGATCTGCCGCGCGGTGATGCCCTTGGCCAGCATGCCGATCACGGCCTCGCCGGAGTCGCGCGCGATGCCGTCCCGGCGCCGGTCGACGGCGGGCGGGGCGGCCGACCCGGGCAGCGCCATGCCCAGCGCCTCGGCCGCGCTCGCCATCGTGTTCGCGGTGTACATGCCGCCGCAGGCGCCCTCGCCGGGGCAGATCGCCTTCTCGATGGCGGTCAGCTCGTCCCGCGTGATCAACCCGCGCGCGCAGGCCCCGACGGCCTCGAACGCGTCGGAGATGTTGACCTCCCGGCCGTCGATGTGGCCGGGCAGGATCGAGCCCGCGTAGACGAACACGCTCGCCAGGTCCAGGCGCGCGGCGGCCATCAGCATGCCGGGCAGCGACTTGTCGCAGCCGGCCAGCAGCACGGTGCCGTCCAGCCGCTCGGCCTCGACGACGGTCTCGACCGAGTCCGCGATGATCTCGCGGCTGACCAGCGAGAAGTGCATCCCGACGTGGCCCATCGAGATCCCGTCGGACACCGAGATCGTGCCGAACTCCATCGGGTAGCCGCCCGCGCGGTGCACCCCCTCCTTCGCCGCCTGCGCGAGGCGCTGCAGCGAGAGGTTGCAGGGGGTGATCTCGTTCCAGCTCGACGCGACGCCGATCTGGGGCTTGGCGAAGTCGTCGTCCCGGAACCCGACGGCGCGCAGCATCCCGCGTGCCGCGGTCCGCTCGATCCCGTCGGTGACCTGGCGGGAGCGGGGCTTGAGATCGTGCGTCATCGGGAACTCCCTCACGTGGTGGAGTCCCTGCCTACCATCGCGGTGCCGACGACGGGTGGCACCCTCCGGTCAGCAGCCAGGACGTGGCGTCGGCAGCGGGCTCCTAGACACCCCCGAGGTAGCGGCCCGGCGTCTCCCCCAGTTCGGCGCGAAAGGCCACCACGAACGCCGACGGCGTGGTGTAGCCGACCTCCACCGCCGCCCGGGTGACCGGGGCCCCGGCCCCCAGGAGCTCCACCGAGCGCAGGATCCGGGCGCGGCGGCGCCAGGCGCCGAGCGTGAGCCCGGTCTCGGCGGGGAAGAGCCGTTCGAGGGTGCGACGGCCGGTGCTCACCCGCCTCGCGAGGGCGTCGAGGTCGGCGTCGGGTCGGGCGCGCACCGCGTCGGCGAGGTCCCTGGCGCGGGGGTCGGTCGGGAGCGGCAGCCACAGGGGCGCGGCCTGCAGCGCGGCGAGCTGGTCGACCAGCAGGGTGACCAGCGCGGACTGCACCGGGTCCGACGTCCGGAGTGGAGCGACCCGGACCGCGTGCAGCACCAGCTCGCGGGCGAACCGGGGGACGTTGACCGCCCGGGCGGCACCGTCGAGGGCGCGTAGGGCGGCGTCGAGGTAGAGGACCCGCATCGCGACCGACGCCGGGTTGGTCACGGTGACCGGCTCGTGCTCGCCGATCCACAGCCCGCGGTGCGGCGGCAGCGTCCAGGCGCCCCGCGCGGTCGACACCGTCATGGTGCCCGCGGCGGCGTAGACGAACTGGTGCCACCCGGGTTCGAGCGGCAGGGTCGCCGAGCCCGCGGGATGGGTCACGGCGTAGCCCCGCACCGTCGGTTCGTGGCGGGGATTCGACATGATGCGGCGGAGTCTAGGTCGCGCGACAGCGCCACCGCGCGCCACGATCGTCGCCATGGCAGCCGACCTGAGTCACTTCGCGATCAACGCCGACGACGTCCCCGCCTCGAAGGCCTTCTACGAGAAGGTGTTCGGCTGGACGTTCCACGCCTGGGGCCCGCCCGGCTTCTATCGGGTCGCGACCGGCCCGGACGGGATCCAGGGCGCCCTGCAGCAGCGTCGGAGCCTGCTCCCCGAGCCGACCCGCGGCGTCGAGGCCACCTTCGCGGTCGACGACGTCGACGCCACCGCCGAGGCCGTCCGCGCGGCGGGCGGCGCGATCCTGATGGAGCGCTTCACCATCGCCGGCGTGGGCCACCTGATCTTCTTCGAGGATCCGGCGGGGAACCCCGTAGGCGCGATGCAGTACGACCCGCTGGCCGACTGACCTGAGGCATTGTGGAGCCACAACTGTCGTCTGACGCCGCGAAACGGCAGTTGTGGCTCCACAATGCGGAAAGGCCCGCCGCCCCTCGACCGGGGTGGCGGGCCTTTCCGTGTGCGTCAGTTCGCGGCGCGGTCCCGGCGGATGTTGGCGCGGCGACCCTTGAGGGTCGTCACGCCCCGCATGGAGCGCAGGACGTCGTCCGCCGCGTGCTCCGGGATCTCGACGAGCGAGTGGCGCTCGTGGATCTGGATGGCGCCGATGTCCCGGCCGGACAGGCGGGACTCGTTCGCCAGCGCGCCCACGATGTCCTGCGGGCGGACACCGGCGGCGCGACCCGCCGAGACGAACAGGCGGGTGGCACCCTCGCGGGGCGGGCGGGGGCCCTGGCCGCGGCCACCGAGACGGTCCGGACGACCGCCGCGCGAGGCACCGCGGTCGGCGCCGCCACGGGGGGCGTTGAACGTGGGGATCTCCACGTCGTCGTCCGGGGAGGTCGAGCCGGTCCGCGCGAGGCGCACGGCCGCGGCCGCCACGTCCGCCGGGTCGAACTCGCCCATCAGGGACTCGACCATGGCGCCGACGCCGTCGACGTCCGCGTCCGCGTCCTGGCGCAGGTCGGTGACGATCTGCTCCCGCAGCTGCACGCGGGTGCGCTCCAGCCGGGCCGCCTTGAGGTCGTCGACCGTGGGCACCGGGGCGACCGGCACGGACTTGCCGATCAGCCGCTCGATGTTGCGCAGGTGGCGGATCGCGCCGGACGGGACCAGCGTGATCGCGACGCCCTCGCGCCCCGCGCGGCCGACGCGACCGATGCGGTGCACGTAGGCCTCGGGCGACTTCGGCACGTCGTGGTTGACCACGTGCGAGAGCTGCTCGATGTCCAGCCCGCGGGCGGCGACGTCCGTCGCGACCAGCAGGTCCGTGCGGCCGTTGCGCAGCCGCTCGACGACCCGGGTGCGGTGCTCCTGGTCCATGCCGCCGTGCAGGGCCTCGGCGCGCAGGCCGCGACCGGTGAGGGTCTCGGTGACCGCGTCGACGTCCGCGCGGGTGCGGCAGAACACGATGGCCGCGGTGGGCCGCTCCAGCTCGAGGATCCGGCCGAGCGCGGTGGTGGTGTGGGTGCGCGGCACCATGTAGGCGGTCTGGCGCACGCGCGGCGCCTCGCCCTCCGGGACCTCCTCGCGGGCGATCCGGACCATGACCGGCTCGCGCATGTACTCGCGGGCCAGCAGCTCGATCCGGCGCGGCATGGTGGCCGAGAAGAGCACCGCCTGCCGGTCGGCCGGGGTGGCCTGCAGGATGGTCTCGATGTCCTCGGCGAAGCCCATGTCGAGCATCTCGTCCGCCTCGTCGAGCACGACGACCTCGAGGGCGTCGAGCGCCAGGGCGCCGCGGTTCATCAGGTCGATCGCGCGGCCGGGCGTGGCCACCACGACGTCCACACCGCGCTTGAGCTGACCGAGCTGCGGGCCGATCGGGGCGCCGCCGTAGACGGCGAGCACCCGGGCACCGATCTTCGAGCCGTACTTGGTGATCGCGTCGTTCACCTGCATGGCCAGCTCGCGGGTGGGCGCCAGCACGAGGCCGAACGGGCGGCGCTCGTCACGGCGGCCGCTCTCGGCGAGCCGCTGCAGCATGGGCAGGCCGAACGCGGCCGTCTTGCCGGTGCCGGTGGCGGCCTGGCCCAGCACGTCCCGGCCCGCGATCAGCGAGGGGATGGACTCGGCCTGGATGGGGCTGGGCGTCTCGTAGCCCAGCTCGTCGAGCACCTCGACCAGAGCGGGGTCCAGCCCCAGGGCGAGGAACGCGGCTTCGGTGATCTCGTCGTTGTCGTTGTCGTGCTCGGGCAGGTCAAGCAGAGTGCTCACTCATGTCCTCGTCGCATAGCCGGGTGGCCGAGAAGGTTCGGCACACCCGCGGGGAAGCCCGCGGGCCCGGAGCGGCGCACTCGTGCTGCGCCGGAGAAGGACCATGGGGCTACTCGGCTGACGTCATCGCTGACAGCCGACGCTCCCAGTGTCGCACGACGGGTCGCGGGGGATCTCCACGGGGGGATCATCATCGACAACGACCTCCCCCCGCGGGTTGTTCCGGACGTGCCTCCGCTCACGATTCCACCCGCCGTTCACGCTCCACCCGCACCCTCGGAGGGGTGACCGCCTCGCTGGATCTCACCGTGCCCGCCAACCTGCGCGACGTCGGCGGCCTCACCACCGCCGACGGCCGCACGCTGCGCCGCGGCGTCCTGCTCCGCAGCGACGCCCCCCAGCCCGGCGACGTCTCCCCCGTCACCCCCGGGTCGGTCATCGACCTGCGCTCGCCGCGCGAGACCGAGGGCAGGGCCCACCCGCTCACCGGTCGGGCCGAGATCCACGTGGTGGCGCTGGGCGCGTCCCTGGCGCCCGACGTGATCGCCGCCACCCCCGCCGCCGAGCGCGACCTGGGCTGGGCCTACCGGCTGCTGGTGGCGGACGCCGCCGCCGAGATCGCGCGGATCGTGGAGATCGTCGCGACCGCCCCGGCGCCCATGCTCGTGCACTGCGCGGCGGGCAAGGACCGCACCGGGATCGTGATCGCCACGGTGCTGCGGCTGGTCGGTGTGCCCCGCGCGCAGGTGCTCGCGGACTACGCCGCCACCAACGCGAACCTCGAGCCGCTGTTCGCGCGGCTGCGGGCCTCCGGCGCGCACCTGCCCGGGGTGGACGACGACGCGGAGGCCCTCCTCGGCGTCGACCCGGCGGCCCTGGAGGCGGTGCTCGACGACCTGGAGTCCCACCCCGGCGGCCTGCGCGGCTACCTCGTGGCGAACGGCGCCGACCCCGCCCACCTCGACGCGATCACCGCCCGCCTGCTCGGTTAGGCGGCCGAGCCCGCTCGTGCGTGGTAAGTGGTGCTCTGGCACCACTTACCACGCACGGGCGCCGAAGGCGCTATTTGAAACCGGCCCGCTTGAGAGCGTCGGCCATGGCGTTGTTCAGCGGGGCGGGCTTCTGGTCCTGGCGGCGCTGGCCGCCACCCTGACCGCCCTTGCCGCCGCCCTGGCCGCCGCGGTTCTGCCGGTTCTGACCCCCGCCCTTGCCGCGGTTCTGCCCGTCGCGGCCCTGTCCGTCGCGACCCTGCCCGCCCGGTTTGCCGCCGCGGTTGCGGTCGCCGCCCTGACCGCCGCCCTGTCCGCCGCCGCGCTGGGCCGCCTTGCCCGGCTCGTCGTCCAGGCGCAGGGTCAGCGAGATCCGCTTGCGGGCCTCGTCGACGTCGAGCACCTTGACCTTGACGACGTCCCCGGACTTCACGACCTCGCGCGGGTCGGACACGAACTGGCTGGACATGGCGGAGACGTGCACGAGGCCGTCCTGGTGCACGCCCACGTCGACGAAGGCGCCGAAGGCCGCGACGTTCGTCACCACGCCCTCGAGCACCATGCCCGGCCGCAGGTCCGCGATCTTGTGGACGCCCTCGGCGAAGGTCGCCGTGCGGAACGCGGGCCGCGGGTCGCGGCCCGGCTTCTCCAGCTCGGCGAGGATGTCGGTGACGGTCGGCAGCCCGAACCGGGTGTCGACGAACCGCTGCGGCTGCAGCGACTTGATCTTGGTGGTGTTGCCGATCAGCTCGTCGATCGAGAGCTTCGAGGCCTCCACGATCCGCCGCGCCACGGGGTAGGCCTCGGGGTGCACGCCGGAGATGTCCAGCGGCTCGTCGCCGCCCCGGATGCGCAGGAAGCCCGCGCACTGCTCGAAGGCCTTCGGGCCCAGCCGCGGGACGTCGGACAGCGCGGTCCGGGTCCGGAACGGCCCGTTCGCGTCCCGGTGCGAGACGATCGCCGCGGCCAGGGACTCGCTGATCCCGGACACCCGGCGCAGCAGCGGCGCCGACGCCGAGTTCAGGTCGACCCCGACGGCGTTCACACAGTCCTCGACCACCGCGTCGAGCGAGCGGGACAGCGAGGACTCCGGCAGGTCGTGCTGGTATTGCCCGACGCCGATGGACTTCGGGTCGATCTTCACCAGCTCGGCGAGCGGGTCCTGCAGCCTGCGCGCGATGGACACCGCGCCCCGGATCGAGACGTCCAGGTCGGGCAGCTCCGCCGACGCGTACGCCGACGCCGAGTACACCGACGCCCCCGCCTCGCTGACCATGACCTTGGTCATCTTCAGCCCGGGGTTCATCGCGACCAGCTCGCCCGCCAGCGCGTCCGTCTCCCGGGACGCGGTGCCGTTGCCGATCGCGATCAGCTCGACGTCGTGCGCCGTGGCGAGCTTCGTCAGCGTGACCAGCGCGCCGTTCCAGTCCTTGCGCGGCTCGTGCGGGTAGATCGTGTCCTTCGCGACGACCTTGCCGGTCGCGTCGACCACGGCGACCTTGACGCCCGTGCGCAGGCCCGGGTCCAGCCCCATCGTCGCGCGGGTGCCTGCGGGTGCCGCGAGCAGCAGGTCTCGCAGGTTGGAGGCGAACACGGCGATCGCCCCCTCCTCCGCGGCGGTGCGCAGCCGGACCCGGATGTCGATGCCCAGGTGCAGCAGGATCCGCGTGCGCCAGGTCCAGCGGACCACGCCGGCCAGCCACTCGTCCGCGGCCCGACCCTGCTGCGACACCCCGACGTGCGCCGCGATCAGGGTCTCCCAGTCGCCCGCGTTCTCCGGGTCCGCGTCCGGCTCCAGCGTGACGTCGAGGACCTCCTCCTTCTCCCCGCGGAACACCGCGAGGATCCGGTGCGAGGGGAGCGTGGTGAAGGGCTCGGAGAAGTCGAAGTAGTCCGCGAACTTCGCGCCCTCGGTCTCCTTGCCCGCCCGCACCTTCGACACGAGCACGCCGCGCGACCACATGCGCTCGCGCAGGCCGCCGATCAGGTCGGGCTCCTCGGAGAAGCGCTCGACGAGGATGGAGCGGGCGCCCTCGAGCGCGGCCGCGGCGTCCGCGACCTCGTCGGTCACGTAGCCCTGCGCGGTCTCGGTCGGGTCCAGGGTCGGATCGGCCAGCAGCGCGTCGGCGAGCGGCTCGAGGCCCTGCTCGCGGGCGATCATCGCCTTGGTGCGGCGCTTGGGCTTGTAGGGCAGGTAGACGTCCTCGAGGCGGGCCTTGGACTCCGCCGCGTGGATGCGGGCCTCCAGCTCGGGGGTGAGCTTGCCCTGCTTGCGGATCTCGTCGAGGACCGCGGTGCGCCGCTCCTCCAGCTCGCGGAGGTAGCGCAGGCGCTCCTCCAGGGTGCGCAGCTGCGCGTCGTCGAGGCCGCCGGTGGCCTCCTTCCGGTACCGGGCGACGAAGGGGACCGTGGACCCGTCGTCGAGGAGGCCGACCGCGGCGGCCACCTGGTGCTGTCGCACGCCGAGCTCGTCGGCGATCCGCTGCTCCACCGAGGGCTGGGGGGTGAGGACCGAACCTGTCACCGCCCCATCCTCCCCGGAGCCTCCCCGCGGCGGAACGCCCGGGGGCCCCGAAATCCGGTGCGCTGTGCAATAGATGCAACATGCAACGCTCACGGCCGTCACACGGGCCTCGCACGCTGGGAAGCCCGACCCCGTGGAGTCGTCATGGCCGACCTGACCCTGGAAACCCCCGCCCGGAGCGGCAGGCTCGCGGGCGGCGCCCTCGGGCTGCCGTCCGTGCTGTTCTGCATCGTCACCGGTGCCGCCCCGCTGACCGCCATGCTGTTCAACGTCCCGGTGGCGGTCGACGGCGGCGGCTGGGCGGCGCCCGCGGCGTTCCTGCTGGCCACGCTCGCGCTCACGATCTTCTCGGTCGGCTACATCGCGATGAGCCGTCGGGTGACGAGCGCGGGCGGGTTCTACACCTTCGTCAGCCGCGGGCTCGGCCGGATCGTCGGCACGGGCGCCGGGGTGCTCATCGCGCTCTGCTACATGATCTTCACCGCGGCCGTGATCGGCGTGCTCGGCTACTTCGCCGCGACCACCGTCGAGACGTGGACGGGGGTGGTGCTGCCCGCCTGGGTCTACATGGTCGTGGCGCTGGCGGTGATGGCGTTGCTCGCGTGGTTCCACATCGAGCTCACCGCCAAGGTGCTCGGGGTGATGCTGATCGCCGAGGTGCTCGCGCTGGTGGTGCTGAGCGTCGCGGTGCTCGGGCAGGGCGGTGCGGAGGGGCTGTCGGCGCAGCCCTTCAACCCCGTCGCGATCTTCGACAACCCGGGCGCGATCCAGGTGTTCGGCGGCGCCGCGGCCGGCGTCGCGCTGTTCGCCGCGTTCTGGTCCTGGGTGGGCTTCGAGATGGCCCCGAACTACGCCGAGGAGTCCCGCGACCCGCGCCGGATCGCCACGGTCGCCACCTACACGTCGGTGATCGGGCTCGGCGTGTTCTACATGGTCGTGTCCTACGCCTTCGTGTCCGGCTGGGGCCTGACCGGCTCGGTCCAGGCCGTGTCGGACCAGTTCGCGGGCACCTACGCCTCGGCCTTCTACCCCCTCGCCGACCGGTTCGTGGGCGGCTGGCTCACCGCCGTGCTGGAGCTGTTGGCCGTGACCAGCTCGTTCGCCTGCGCGATGGCCTTCTTCAACACCGGTGCCCGCTACCTGTTCGCGCTCGGCCGCGAGGGCGTGCTGCCGCGCAGGCTGGCCGACACCTCGCGCCACCACTCGCCCGGGATCGCGGCGATGACGGTGACCGCCTTCGTCTTCCTCTACGGGCTCGCCTTCGTCCTCGCCGACCCCTCCACCGAGGGCGCGCTGCTCAAGCTCGGCACGTGGTCGCCGCTGCTCGGGGTCCTCGGGATCCTCGCGGTGCAGGGCCTGGTGTGCGTGGCGATCATCCGGTTCTTCCTGGTCAAGGCCCGAGACGGCTTCCACTGGTTCGGGACGCTCGTCGCGCCGGTGATCGGCGGGCTGGCCATGGTGGGTGCCTGCTACCTGCTGATCGCCAACCGGGACACCCTCGCCGCGGCCGAGGACGCGCCGTTCGTCACGGCGATCCCGTGGGTGGTCCTCGTCGTCTTCGTTCTCGGGATGGTGACCGCCTGGTACTTCCGCGCGAAACGACCCGCGGTGTACGCAGGACTCGGACATTTCACCCTGGAGCTGGAGGAGTCATGACCGCCGTCCTGCAGACCCACCCCCTCGAACCGCTCACCGCCGACGAGGTCGCCGCCGCCTCGGCGCTGCTGACCGAGCTGCGCGGCCTCACCCCGACCGCCCGGTTCGTGTTCGTCTCGCTGCACGAGCCCTCGAAGGCCGCGCTGCTCGCCTGGGCCCCGGGCGACCCGGTGGACCGCTGCGCCGAGATCGTCCTCTACGACCGCGGCACCCGGACGACCTCGGAGGCGGTCGTCTCGCTGACCCGCCGCGAGCTGGTCTCCTGGCGGGACCGGCCCGGGGTGCAGCCGCCGATCACCGCCGAGGAGTTCACCTCCACCGAGGACATCGTGCGGGCCGATCCGCGCTGGCAGGAGGCCATGCGGGCGCGCGGGGTCACCGACTTCTCGCTCGCCATGATCGACCCGTGGGCGTCGAGCTGGACGGGCCCGGAGGACGACCCGGCCGTGCGCCGGATCGTGCGGCCGCTCACGTGGGTGCGCGCGGCGCCCGGCGAACACGGGTACGCCCGGCCCGTCGAGGGCCTGATCGTGACCGTGGACCTCGACGCGGGCGAGGTCGTCGACGTGGCCGACCACGGGATCGTGCCGTTCCCCCCGCAGCCGGGGAACTACGAGGCCGAGTGGATCCACGCGCCGGACAACGTGCCCCGGGTCGAGTCGGTGCGCGAGGTCAAGGCCTGGGACGTCGTGCAGCCGGACGGGCCGTCGTTCACCGTCGACGGGCACGCCGTCGGCTGGCAGAAGTGGACGCTGCGGATCGGGTTCACCCCGCGCGAGGGCCTGGTGCTGCACCAGATCGCCTACGCCGGGCGGCCGATCGTGCACCGCGCCGGGCTCGCCGAGATGTACGTCCCCTACGGCGACCCGGCCCCCACACACCGGATCAAGAACGTCTTCGACCAGGGCGAGTACGGCGTCGGCTGGCTGGCGAACCCGCTGCAGCTCGGCTGCGACTGCGTGGGGCACATCCAGTACTTCGACGGCGTGGTCAACGACCAGGACGGGGCCGCCGTCGTCATCCCGAACGCGGTCTGCATGCACGAGGAGGACGTGGGGATCGGGTGGAAGCACACCGACTTCCGCACCGGCCGCGTCGAGGTGCGGCGCCGGCGTCGGCTCGTCCTGTCGACGATCGTCACCGTGGGGAACTACGAGTACGGCTACTTCTGGTATCTCTACACCGACGGGACGATCGAGTACGAGGTCAAGATGACCGGCGTGATCTCGACGGGCGCCGTCGCCCCCGGGGTCACGCCCGCCCACGGCACGCTCGTCGCGCCCGGCCTGTACGGCCCCCACCACCAGCACTTCTTCTGCGTGCGCATGGAGATGGCGGTCGACGGGCCGGGGAACACGGTCGTCGAGCTGGACTCAGTGCCCTCTCCCCCGGGCCCGGACAACCCCCACGGCAACGCGTGGGAGGTGCGGCGGACCCCGGTCGTCTCGGAGGCGGTCGGGGCCCGGGACACCGACGCCTCGGTGGC
Source organism: Pseudonocardia sp. WMMC193 (assembly GCF_021728735.1). Classification (NCBI taxonomy): domain Bacteria; kingdom Bacillati; phylum Actinomycetota; class Actinomycetes; order Pseudonocardiales; family Pseudonocardiaceae; genus Pseudonocardia; species Pseudonocardia sp. WMMC193. Next base: position 2,460,262 of record NZ_JAKKDO010000003.1, read on the forward strand.
GCGGCACTGGCGGATCGAGAACCCGTCGGTGCACTCCGCGCTCGGCACCCCCACCGGGTACGTGCTGATGCCGGGGACGTCCGCGCCGCCCATCTACCCGACGACGGCGCTGTTCGCCCCGCGAGCCGGGTTCACCCGGCACCAGGTGTGGGTGACCGCGCAGGACCGCTCGCAGCGGTTCGCGGCGGGCGACTACCCGCTGCAGAACCCCGGCGGGGACGGGCTGCCCGCCTACGTCGCGGCCGACCGGCCGCTGGAGGACACCGACCTGGTGCTCTGGTACTCGATGGGCGCGCACCACATCGTGCGCCCGGGGGACTGGCCGGTGATGCCGGTGAGCACGGTCGGGTTCATGCTCAAGCCCAGCGGGTTCTTCGACGGCAACCCCGCACTGGACTACCCGCCGAGCGCACCGGAGGCCTGCCACTGACGAGTGCGGGCGGGTGGGGGTGCGCGGCGGTGTGGGCGCCGCTGACGCTCGGGCACCGCTGACGCTCGGGACGCCCAAGCATCGCTGAGCGGTGCTTGGGCGCCCCAAGCGTCACCAGCCGCGCCAGGCACACCGCCACTTGGGCGTCCCAAGCGTCACTCAGCGACGCTTGGGCGTCCCAAGCGTCACCGCGCGCCTGCCCGTGCCTGATGCTTGGGCGTCCCAAGCGTCACTCAGCGACGCTTGGGCGCCCCAAGCGTCAGCGTCACGGCGCCAGTGTGAGCGACGCCGTCACGCTCGGCTCCGCACCCCGCACACCCGCGGCCGTCGCGGTCCCGACGAGCGGGCTGTGGGCGAAGGCGGGCCGGCGCAGCCGGTAGTCCACGGCGGCGACGCCCTGCCCGGCGCGCCGCGGGACCTCGAGCACCAGCAGGGCCAGGAGCGGGCCGTGCACCACCAGGCCGGGGTAGCCCTCGACCGCGGTGGTGTAGGGCAGGTCGTGGTGGATGCGGTGGGCGTTGTAGGTCAGCGCGCTGAAGCGGAAGAGCAGCACCTCGTCCGGGGTCAGCGCCACGTGCGGTTCCGCCGGCGCCGGGCCGGGTTCCGGGACCGTCGGGGCCGCGGCGCGCGGGGCCCCGGGCTCCTGCTGCCGGTAGACGACGTCCTGCTCCTCGGTCTGCACCACGGCGCCGTCGCGCACGTACTCGTGCCGCAGGGTCACGAACAGCATGTCGCCGGAGCGCCCCGACTTCGGGGTGATCGAGGTCAGCGCGCTGCGCCGGGTGATGGTGTCGCCGAACCTGATCGGCGCGTGGACGGTCAGCCGCCCGCCCGCGAACATCCGGCGCCGGTGCGGGATCGGCGGCAGGAAGTGCCCCTCGCGGGGGTGCCCGTCCTCCCCCAGCTCGGCGGTCGGCGTGAGCTCCAGGAAGTGGAACACCGTCCACAACGGGGGCAGCTCGGTGTCCGGAGGGGTCTGGTCGAGCAGTCCCGCGAAGGCGGTCGAGGGGGTCGCGGAGATCGTCTCGGTGACCTCGACCGGCCCCGGCTCCCACTCCTGCACATGATCGGCGATGGCCACGGCCCCACCCTAGATCCCTCGTGAGCGGCGATCGTCGCCATGGCGACGATCGCCGCTCACAGGGTCTCGAAGAGCGCCACCGACTCCATGTGGTGCGTCATGGGGAAGGCGTCGAAGCTGCGGATCCGGCTCAGGCCGTAGCCGCGCTCGCGGAACAACCGCACGTCGCGGCCCAGGGCGGCCGGGTCGCAGGCCACGTAGACCACCCGCTCCGGAGCCCGCTCGGTGATCTCGGTGACCATCCGCTTCTGCAGGCCCTTGCGCGGCGGGTCCGCCACGACGACCGCCGGGTCGGGCAGGTCCGCGATCACGCGTTCGACCCGGCCCGCCCGGAAGTCCACCTGCCGCAGGTCGGCGAGGGCCCGACGGCCGTCGGCCACCGCCTGCGTGGAGGCCTCGACGACCGTGACCGAACCCTCGGGCCCCACCTGCGCGGCCAGCACCGCCGCGAACAGCCCGACCCCGCCGTAGAGGTCCCAGGCCACGCCGCCGCGCGGGGCCGCCGCCCACTCCCGCACGACGTCCGCGAGGGTGTCCGCCAGCTCGGGGTGGACCTGCCAGAACGCGCCCGGCGACAGCTCCCACTCCCGGCCCGCCGCGTGCTGGACGGACGCCGAGCCCAACCGGCGCTCCCCCGTCGCGTCCACCGCGACCTCGAGGTGCCCGTTCGGGGGCCAGCGCTGTTCCAACAGGTCCGGCAGCATGCCCGACGGCGCGAGCAGGCAGTCCGCGATCGGGACCACCTCGTGGCTGTGGTGGGCCCGCAGGCCGGCGCGGCCCGCGTCGTCCACCGCCAGCCGCAGGCGCTGCCGCCAGCCGAGCGGGCCGCCGGGGAGCTCCTCGACGACGACGTCCGACTCGACGCCGCCGAGCCGGGAGAGCTGCTCGCGCAGCACGGTCGTCTTGAGGTCCCGCTGCGCGGCGGGCTCCACGTGCTGGAAGTCGCACCCGCCGCACCCGCCCGCGCGGGCCCAGGTGCACGGGGCGGCGACCCGGTCCGGCGAGGGCTCCAGGACCGAGATCGCGTCGGCGAGGGCGAACGAGCCGCCCTGGTCGTCGGTGACCACCGCCCGCACCCGCTCCCCGGGCAGGCTGTGGCGCACGAACAGCACCCGCCCCTCGTGCCGGGCGACGCAGTGCCCGCCGTGCGCGACGGGCCCCACCTCGACGTCGAGCACACGGTCGGTCCAGTCGAGCGTCACGGGGGTCGCGGGGGTCACTGCTGTCTCTCCGGGGTCTTCGGGTTCGCGCGGTCGCCGGGCAGCTGCTCCAGCGACGGGTAGCCGCGGCGGGAGGCCCCCGGAGCCTGGTGCGGCGACAGCGCCTTGGCCGACGCCGAGGAGTCCAGCTGCCAGGGCACGCTCGTCACCATGACGCCCGGCTGGAACAGCAGCCGGGACTTCAGGCGCAGCGCGGACTGGTTGTGCAGGATCTGCTCCCACCAGTGTCCCACGACGTACTCGGGGATGTAGACGGTCACGACGTCTCGCGGGTTGTCCGACCGGATCCGCCGGACGTACTCCAGCACGGGCCGGGTGATCTCGCGGTACGGGGACTCGACCACCTTCAGCCGCACCGGGATCTTGCGCTTCTGCCAGTCCGTCATGAGGCGCTTGGTGTCCGCGTCGTCGACGTTGACGGTCAGCGCCTCCAGGACGTCCGGCCGGGTGGCGCGAGCGTAGGACAAGGCGCGCAGGGTCGGTTTGTGCAGCGTCGACACCAGCACGACGGCGTGGTTGCGGCTCGGCAGCACGGTGTCCCCGTCGTCCGCCACCAGCTCGGCGGAGACCCGGTCGTAGTGCCGCTGGATGGCGAGCATGAGCACGAAGAAGCCGGCCATCGCGACGATCGTGATCCACGCGCCGAGGGTGAACTTCGTGATCAGCACGGTGATCAGGACGAGCCCGGTCATGATCGCGCCGAACCCGTTGATGGCCTGTGAGCGGCGCATCCGGCGACGTTCGCGCTGGTCGGAGACGTCGAGGAGCTCGCGGTTCCAGTGCCGGACCATGCCCGCCTGGCTGAGCGTGAACGACACGAACACGCCCACCGTGTAGAGCGGGATCAGCCGGGTGACCTCGGCCTGGAAGCCGATGACCAGCACGATCGCGAACGCCGCGAGGATCAGGATGCCGTTGGAGAAGGCCAGCCGGTCGCCGCGGGTGTGCAGCTGGCGGGGCAGGTAGCGGTCCTGCGAGAGGATCGAGCCCAGGACCGGGAACCCGTTGAACGCCGTGTTCGCGGCCAGCACCAGGATCAACGCCGTCATGATCACGACGAAGAAGAAGCCGGGCCGGAATCCGGAGAACACGGCGTCCGCGAGCTGGGCGACCATCGTCTGCTGCTGGTAGCCCGGCGGCGCGTCGGGGAACTGGCGGGCCGGGTCCTCGGCGATCTGGACGCCGGTGAGCCTGCCCAGCGCGATCAGGCCCATGAACATGCTCACCGAGATCAGGCCCAGCAGGAGCAGCGTGGTCGCGGCGTTGCGGGACTTCGGCTTACGGAAGGCGGGGACGCCGTTCGAGATGGCCTCGACGCCGGTCAGCGCCGCGGCGCCCTGGGTGAACGAGCGCAGGACCAGCAGCACCAGGGCCAGGCCCGTGAAGGTGTCCCCCTCGGCGACGAGGTGCAGGTTCGTGCTGGCCGTCTCGACGTCCTGACCGAGGATCAGGATCCGGGTGAGCCCCCAGATGATCATGGTCGCGACGCCGATCATGAACAGGTAGACCGGGATCGCGAAGGCGACGCCCGCCTCCCGGATCCCCCGCAGGTTGATCGCGCTGAGCACCGCGATCGCCACCACGGCGAACCACACCTTGTGCTCGCCCACGAACGGGATCAGGGCGCCGATGTTCGCCGCCGCCGCACTGACCGACACCGCGACCGTCAGCGTGTAGTCGACCAGCAGGGCGCTCGCCACGGTCAGCCCGGCGCGCTTGCCGAGGTTGACGGTGGCGACCTCGTAGTCCCCGCCCCCGGACGGGTAGGCGTGCACGTTCTGGCGGTAGCTGGTCACCACGGTGAGCAGCACGACCACGACCGCCAGCCCGATCCACGGGGACAGGGCGTAGGACGCCAGGCCCGCCACGGACAGCGTCAGGAAGATCTCCTCCGGGGCGTAGGCGACCGACGACATGGCGTCGGAGGCGAACACCGGCAGGGCGATCCGCTTGCGGAGGAGGGTGTTCGACAGCTTGTCGCTGCGTTGGGGTCGGCCGACCACGATCCGCTTGAGCGCGGTCCCGAGCTTGGGCACGCGCGCAGCCTATGCTCCCTCCGTGCAACGGACGCGATAGCGTGCCCGCACCAGCGACCAGGACCCCGGAGGGCCCACCCGATGTACGTCGTGATCATGGGATGCGGCCGGGTCGGCGCGTCCCTCTCCGCGGGGCTCGAGCGCCTCGGCCACGAGGTGGCCGTGATCGACCAGGACGTCCAGGCGTTCCGCAGGCTGGGCACCGACTTCCGGGGGCGCCAGGTCGTCGGCTTCGGGTTCCACCGCGAGGTGCTGATCGAGGCGGGCATCGAGAAGGCGGACGCGTTCGCCGCGGTCTCCTCCGGGGACAACTCCAACATCCTCTCGGCGCGGGTCGCGCGCGAGACCTTCGGCGTGGAGCGGGTCGTCGCCCGGATCTACGACGCCAAGCGGGCCGCCGTCTACGAGCGGCTCGGCATCCCGACCGTCGCGACCGTCCCGTGGACCACGGACCGGTTCATGCGGATGGTGCTGCCCGACGGCGTCGCCACGGCCTGGCGAGAGCCCGCCGGCACCGTCGCGATCCTGCCGCTGCCGCTGCACGAGGGCTGGGTCGGGCACCCGATCAAGGAGCTCGAGGAGACGGCGGGCTGCCGGGTGGCGTTCATCGTGCGGTTCGGCACCGGCGTGCTGCCGACCCGCGAGACGGCCGTCCAGGACGAGGACACCATCTACGTCGCGGCGGTGTCCGGCACGGTCTCGGACGTCACGGCCGCGGCCGCCGCGCCGCCGCAGGAGGCATGAGATGAGGGTCGCGATCGCCGGGGCCGGGGCCGTCGGCCGCTCCATCGCCCGCGAGCTGGTGGAGAACCGCCATCAGGTCATGCTCATCGAGCGGGACCTCACCCACATCGACCCCACCGCCGTGGACGAGGCGGAGTGGGTGCACGCGGACGCCTGCGAGCTCCAGTCGCTGGAGGACGCGGGCATCGAGAGCTGCGACGTCATGATCGCCGCGACCGGGGACGACAAGGTCAACCTGGTCGTGTCGCTGCTGGCGAAGACGGAGTTCGGCGTCCGACGGGTGGTGGCGCGGGTCAACGACCCCCGCAACGAGTGGCTGTTCGGGGAGAACTGGGGCGTGGACGTCTCGGTGTCCACGCCGCGGCTGCTGGCGGCGCTGGTCGAGGAGGCGGTCGCGGTCGGCGACCTCGTCCGCCTGATGACCCTGCGGCAGGGCCAGGCCAACCTGGTCGAGGTCACCCTCCCGGAGACCACTCCCCTGGCCGGACGCCCGGTCCGCGACCTCACGCTGCCCGCCGACTCCGCCCTCGTCACGATCCTGCGCGGCGGCCGGGTGATCGTCCCGCAAGCGGACGACGCCCTGGAGCCGGGGGACGAGCTGCTGTTCGTGGCCACCGTGGCGGTGGAGGAGGAGATCCGGGCCGCGGTGGTGGGAAGCTGACCCGTGAGTGGCGATGGTCGCCAGGGCGACCATCGCCACTCACGAGGTGGCTTCGGCCGAGCTCTCCGCCCGGCGGACCAGGAGCACCGTGCCGACGATCGCGACCCCGACGAGGGGGTAGCCCATGGCGAGGCGGGCGATGCCGAGCCAGGTCTCCTCGTCGGCGTTGTACAGCCAGCCCTGCACGACCAGGCGGGCGGCGAAGACGAAGACCCAGAGGGCACTGGCCCAGCTGTAGGCCGCGAGCATGCGGGGGTTCTTGCGCCAGCCCTGGCCGTGGCCGTTGATGCCGTGCCAGATGACGCCGGCGAGCGGCCACCGCACGATGATCGACACGAGGAACGCCAGGCCGAGGCCCGCGCTGTAGAGCAGGCCGGGCAGGTAGAAGCCGCGGGCCTCACCGGTGCGGTAGGCGATGAAGGCGCACACCCCGACCCCGACCAGCCCGGAGACCGCCGGCTGCAGCGCCTGTTTGCGCGCCACCCGGACGATCGCCACCACCACCCCCGCCGCGATCGCCGCGATGAGGGCCGGCTGGAGCGAGAACAGCAGGTTGACGATCACGAAGACCGCGACCGGCACCGTCGACGCGACGATCCCCTGGACGCCGCCCATCTGCTCCATGAGGGTGGGCGAGGACCGCTCGCCACGCTCGGGCTGCTCGTCCTCGACGGGGTCGATGCGTCGGGTCGGGCCCGTGCTGCCGGCGTCCGACGGCCGCGGCGCCGCCGGGACGCCCGGGATCGGCCCCGTCGGGGCGTCCTCGTCGACGGCGCCGACCCGCGGGATGCGGGTCGTGGCGTCCGTGTCCGGCCGGGGATCCCCGTCGGGGCCTGCGGTCACTGGGCCTGACAGATCTCGTAGTACGGGTTGTACAGGACCTTCTGCCCGTCCTTGACCGAGATCCGGCCGCGGACCCGCATGGTGCGGCCGGGCTCGATCCCCGGGATCCGACGTCGACCCATCCAGACCAGCGTCACTCCCTCGGTGCCGTCGTAGAGCTCCGCCTGGAGCTGCGCGGCGTGCGCGTCCTCGGGGCAGAACTCGACGCTGCGGAGGCGGCCCTGCATCGTGACCTCCTGGCCGCAGGCACAGTCGCTCGCGCGCTGCGCCCCGGCCTTCTCGGAGTCCTCCGACAGATCGTCCGCATCCAGCACGTCCACGTCGCTGGTGAGCTTGCGAAGCATGCGGCGAAACGCCCCGCTGTCCGTGCTGCCCATCTCTCTCCTCGGCTGCTCGGGCACGGTCCGTCTCCGTTGATCCGGACGTCGCCCGCACAAGGGTAACGCGCTGGAAACCGGAAGTGTGCCCTTCACCGTGCCGGGGAGCCCGCATCGAGTGACGTCGGTCGCACGGTTCGGTGAGTGGGTCGCCGCCGGCTGCTCCATCCGCATGACGAGCGGCCCGACGAGCCGGTTCGTCCGGTTCCGGAGCGACGTCCGACCGCCCGGCGTTGCGCCGGGCGGACGTGACGCTACTCGCAACGGGTTCATTCCCCGGGCCTGCGATGCCTGCCCTGCTCGGCCGGGGCGAAGAGGGTCATCGGGTCGACGCCGAGGAACGCCAGCGCGGGCCGGGTGCCGGGGCCGCCGGCGTGGCGGGAGTCCTGGTCCGACTCCTGTTCCGCACCCTGCCGTGCGGCCTGCTCCGCCCGCTCGGCCGCCGCGCGCTCCTGCTCGCGGCGCTCGCGACGGGTCAGCGGGGCGGCCGCCGGGTCGTCGTTCCCGGTGCGGCCGGACGGGGCGGCGCCCGGTCCGGAGCGCTCGACCCGCTCCTGCCGGGCCTGACGGCGGGCCGCCTCCCGGGCCTGCCCGCGCTCCTGCTCGGCGCGGGCGGCCTCCTCGGCGCGCGCTTCGGCGAGCCACGCCTCGTACTCGCGCTGCCGCTCGAGGCGGGCCTGCTCCGCCCGGGCCTGCTCCTCGCGGCGGGCGCGTTCCTCGCTGGCGGCGAGGAGGGCGTCGAACCGGCTGGGCTCGGCGGGCGGCTGCGGGCTCCGGTCGTGCGCGCCCCGGCCGTTCGGGGCCTGGTCGCCCGGGGTTCCGGTGCGCGCGGCGCGGGCATCCGGTGCGGTCTGCGCTGTCTGCGGGGTCTGCGGGGCGGCGGCCCAGGGCTCGCCGGTGTAGCCCGCGTAGGCGGAGTAGCCGCTGGTGTCCGGGCGTCGCCCGGCCTCGCGGTCCACTGCCTCGTACCCGGGCTGGGGGGCGTCGAGCCCGGGCCCGGAGATCCACGGGTCGGCACCCGCCCACGGGTCGGCCGAGGCGGGAGCCTCGGCCGGCGTCCACCCCGACGCCGGGTCGTAGGTCCAGGACCGCCCGCTCGCGGTCGTCCCGTTCTGCTCCGCGGAGTGCGCGGGCCGAGCCGCGCCCCACGCACCCCAACCGTCGTCGACGGAGTGGTCGGTCCCGTTCGGCGCCACACCGTTCGGCGTCGAACCGTCGCCGGCGAAGCCGTTCGCGAGCCCGCCGTGCGCGGCGCCGTTCTGGGCGCCGTTGGACGCCATGCCGTTCGGCGCCACACCGTTCGAGGCCGGCCCGTAGGCGCCGAGGCCGTTCGCGGCCCCGCCGTGCGGGGCCCCGTTCAGGCCGCTGCTCGGCGCCACACCGTTCGGCGCCACACCGTTCGAGGCCACACCGTTCGAGGCCACACCGTTCGAGGCCACACCGTTCGAGGCCGGCCCGTAGGCGCCGAGGCCGTTCGCGACCGCACCGTTCTGGCCGCCGTTCTGGGCCCCGTGCAGGCCGCTGCTCGACGCCGCGCCGTTCGGAGTCGCCCCGTGGGCGCCGAAACCGTTCGCGGTCCGGCCGTGCGGGGCGCCGTTCTGTTCCTGGCTGCGGGCCGCCCCGTTCGGCGCCTGGCCGTGGGCGGACCCGATCCCGTCCGGTCCGGGCACGCCGTTCGCAGCCCGGGTGGCCGGGTCGCCGTACGCGGGCCTGCCGGGGATCGGGTGGCCGCCGGAGTCGCCGCGGCCGCCGTAGGTCGGCGCACCGGGCCCGCCGACGGGGTCCGGAGTCCGGCCCGGGTCCGTGGGCTGCTCGCCGGACGGCACCGCCCCCTGGGTCGGGTTCGCCGCGAAGCCGTGGGAGCCGTAGCCGTTCACCGGGGCGTCGTGCCCGCGGTGCCCGTGAGAGCCGGTGCCCGTCGGGCCGGTAGGCGCGCGCCCGTCGAGCGGGCGGTCGACCGAGTGGCCACCGACCCCGTCGCCGTGGGCCGAGTACCCGTCGACCGCCTGACCGTCGGCTGCGTACCCGTTGGCCGCGTAGCCGTCAGCCGCGTGACCGCCTGCCGCATACCCGTAGGCCGCGTAGCCGTCGACCGCGTGACCGTTGGCTCCGTAGCCGTCAGCCACGCCACCGTGGGCCGCCTGACCGCCTGCCGCGTACCCGTTGGCCCCGTACCCGTTGGCCCCGTACCCGTTGGCCCCGTAGCCGTCGGCCGAGTGACCGTTGGCCGCATAGCCCTCGGCCGCGTGAGCGCCCGCGGGCCGGTCGTTGACCGCCTGGCCGAGCCCCTGGTTCGGGTCGTAGGCGGATCCCGCCGTCCCCTGGGGCGGCGACGGAACCGGATGCGCGCCCGAGACCGGGCCACGGGGGCTGTGCGGCCCCTGCGGCACCGGGTGGCCGCCGGAGATCGGGTTCGGCGCGGAGGGGTCGCCTGCCTGCGGGCGGGCACCCGTCGCGGACCAGCCGCTGCGGTCCTCGACCTGCGGGAACAGCGCCGTCTCGGCCTGTTCGCCCGGCTGCGGTCGATCCGCGGCCGCCCGGCGGGGGTCGCCGAGAACCGGCATCGCGCGGGTCTCCGCCGGATCCGGGCGTCCGCGGCCGTCCTCCGGCCCGGGAGCGCCCCAGCCGCCTGCGGTCGCGTGGCCGCCGACACCGGGGCCGCCGACACCGGGCGCCTGGCCGCCGACGGGCCCGGCAGCGGCCTGCGCCGCGCCACCCTGCCCCGCCTGCCCCGGACCGAACGACGTGCCGGCCGCAGGTCCGAACCGACCGGGGGCACCGTGGTCGCCCGCGCCCTGACCCGGACCGACCTGACCCGGACCACCGTGACCGGGGCCGCTCTGAGCAGGCCCCACCTGACCGGGCCCACTCTGACCGGGCCCACCCTGAACAGGCGCGCCCACACCGGGAGCGAACCGACCGGGCCCACCCGGCACGGCCGCACCCTGACCGGACGCACCCTGACCCGGCGTGATCTGACCCGACGCACCCTGACCGACAGCACCCTGACCGGACGCAGCCGGGACCGGCGCGCCCTGTCCGGTGGCGAACCGACCGGAACCGCCCTCGGCACCGGGCCGTCCACCCGCACCGTGCGCGGCGGCGCCACCACCGGCGGACGCGGCCGGCACCACACGCGTCTGCGCGGCGGCGCCACCCGCGGCCGGAACGGCCCGGGTCTCCTCGGCCCCAGCAGCCCCAGCGCCCCCAGCGGCCCCAGCGGTCTCAGCGCCCTCGTCGGCCTTCGCCGGCACGCGGGTGCGCAGGGTCAGCGTGGCCTTCGGCGGCGCGGCGGCCTCAGCGGCCGCCGCATCCGCGTCCACCAGCGCGGAGGGCAGGGTCAGCGGGAGCACGGTGCGCGGCGGGTACGGGGACTTGCCCCGCACGACGATCGTCCCGCGCAGCATCCGGCGCAGCTCGGCGTCCAGCCGCGGCTGTTCCGCCGACGGCCCCGACGCCACGCCGTAGACCATCCACCGCTCGCCGTCGATGCCGACGAAGACCGAGCTGGCCTGCTTGGTCGTGGCGTAGAGCTCGCGGCCCCACACACCCGTGGTGGTGCGGACGTCCGCACCCGCCTCCTTGAGCGAGGCCTCGATCTCGGCGCAGAGGTCCTTCCACAGGCCCGTCGTGCGCGGCGCGGCCAGCGCGGACAGCGACAGTCGCCCGCCGGGCATCGTGACGTGGACGGCCTGCAGCCGCCCCTCGTTCGTCGGTTCGACCGCGATCTCACCCCGGGGCGGGATCGGCACCTGCACGGCGCCGAAGTCCATCCGGGCCAGGGCGTCGGTCATCTCCGGGTCGAGCATGGCGACGTCGAACGGGCCGTGGTCGGGCCCGTCGTACTCGGCGTCGTACTCCTCGTCGTCGTACTCGGAGTCGACGTCGAACTCCAGCTCCTCGCCGTATCGGACACTCATCGCCCGTCACCTCCCGCCAGCTGGTCGTGCCCGCCGGTCGAGCCGTGCCCCCCGCTACCCCGTTCGGACGCAGGGAGCTCGGCCACTTCGACGAAGCGTGCGTACTCCACCTGTTGAACGACCAACTGGGCTATTCGGTCACCCTTCCGGAGAAAAACCTGCTCACGCGGATCGTGGTTGATCACGCTGACCTTGATCTCCCCGCGGTAGCCCGCGTCGATGGTGCCCGGGGTGTTGACGATCGAGAGGCCCGTCCGGTGGGCGAGCCCCGAACGGGGGTGCACCAACCCGACGTAGCCGTCCGGCAGCGCGATCGCCACGCCGGTGCCGACGAGCGCGCGCTCGCCGGGGCCGAGCAGGACGTCGGAGGTGGTGACGAGGTCCGCTCCCGCATCGCCCGGGCGGGCGTAGGCGGGCAGCGGTACGTCGGGGTCGAGGCGGGTCAACAGCACGTCCAGCCTGGGTCGGGAGGGCGGCGTGACCATCGGCTCGTGCGGGGGAGCATCGATCGGGCCGGGCACAACGGGCGACGTTACAGTGGGGACTCGTGAGCGAGCATCCGTCGACCGCCGGTCCTGCGACGTCCGGCCCTCCTGGGTTCGACGAGCGGTTGACGACCCCCCTCTGGTGGTTCGTCTTCGCCGCCGGCGTCGCCGCGCTGCTCGGGGCCGAGATCCACATGGGATACCCGGGCGTGCGCTCCTGGATCGGCTACGCGGTGCTGATCCCGCTCGCCCTGCTCGCCGTCTGGCGTCTGGGCAGCGTGCGGGTCAAGGTCGAGGACGGGCAGCTCGTGGCCGGGGAGGAACGGATCGCGCTGGAGCACGTCGGGCGCGTCCAGACCGTCGGCCGCAAGCAGAAGCAGGAGGCACTCGGCCCCCAGCTCGACCCGGCCGCGTACGTGCTGCACCGCAGCTGGGTGCCCACGATCCTGCGCATCGAGACCACGGACGGACCGTTCCCCTACTGGGTCGTGTCCACCCGGCGCCCCGAGGAGCTCACCCGCGCGCTCGGCCGATAGCGCCGCGGCGCCTGCTCCGGACAGCAGAAAGGGCGCCCCGACGGGGCGCCCTTCTCGCCTCGGACGAGTCGGAGACCAGCGGCACTAAGCGGCGCAGTCCCGGCAGATGAACAGGTTCCCCCTGGTCTCGGCCAGCCTGCTCCGGTGGTGCACCAGGAAACAGCTGCCGCAGGTGAACTCGTCCGCCTGCTTCGGCAGGACCTTCACCGTGAGCTCCTCGCCCGAGAGGTCCGCTCCCGGGAGCTCGAAGCTCTCCGCCGTGTCCGACTCGTCGACGTCGACCGCGGAGGACTGAGCCTCGTTCCGACGGGCCTTGAGCTCGTCGAGCGAGTCTTCCGCCATGTCGTCGGTTTCGTTGCGCCGCGGCGCGTCGTAGTCGGTCGCCATCTATCCCACCCTCGTTCACTGCATCTCGTCGCCAGAGGTCGTGCCGCTGCACAACGTCCGGGCCGTCGGGGTTTGTGCCCGCAGGCCGAGTGACGCCGGTCTCACTCGTCCGGCCCACGTTCACCGACCGCCCCCCGTCGGCGCGCAGAGGATAGATGAACGCCTGTTCGCCTGCGCCCCTACCCCGGGGTGACGCCCGTCCCGGTGTCCTGCGCCGGCCGACGGCGCCGGCGGGTTAGGGTCGTCGCCGTGTCGGCTCAGGGGGCGGTGTGATGGCGGGTCTGCGTCCGTACCAGCGGCGACGGATGCTCCCGATGGTGGTCACCGTGGCGGTCCTCGCCCTGCTCGCCGCGGGCACCTGGACCACCGTGCTGATCCGTTCGGCGGCGGACTCCGGGCTCGCCGCGTGCCCCGCGCCGGCGTCCGGCTCGGTCGGCACGGTGCTCGACGCCGGCGCCCTGGACTCCGTCGCCCCCGTCCCGCCCGCGTCGGTGCGGACGACGGTGCTCAACGCGGGCGGCCAGCGCGGGCAGGCCAACCTCGTCGCCGCCCAGCTCGCCGACCTCGGCTTCGGCGAGGCCGCCAGCCCGGACAACGACTCGCTGTACCCCGACGGGAACCTCGAGTGCCACGGCCAGCTGCGGTTCGGGCAGCCCGGCGAGGCCGCGGCGGGCACGCTGCAGCTGGTGCTGCCGTGCCTGGAGCTGGTGCGCGACGAGCGCGGGGACGACACCGTCGACGTCGCGATCGGCACGGCCTTCACCCAGGTCGACCCGGGCCGCAACGTCCAGGACGCCCTCGAACAGCTCGGCGCGCCGGGGTCGGGCGAGAACGGCGAGGGCGCGCAGGCCACCGGGCCGCGGCTGGACCCGCAGGTCCTCGCCGACGCCCGCGAGTCCGCCCGCTGCTGAGCCCGACCGCTCACACGTCGGCCGCGCCCGCCTCGTGCAGCACCTCGACCAGCGCGTCGGCCACGCCCGGGGTGGCGATCACCGTGATCTCCGAGCCCAGCCGGTCCGCCGCCGCGCCCGCCCGCCCCGACACCGCGACCACCCGCGCCCCGGCCTCCGCGGCGATCAGCGCGGCGGCGGCCCAGTCCCACCAGCCCAGCCCGTGCTCGACGAAGGCGTCCGCCCGCCCGGCCGCGACGCCGCACAGCTCCAGAGCGGCGGACCCGTTGCGCCGCAGGTCCCGGATCCGGGGCAGCAGCGTGGCGACCATCGCGGCCTGCCGGGCCCGCCGCTGCGCCGAGTAGGCGAACCCGGTCCCGACGAGCGCGAGCGAGAGATCCGTCTCGCCCGTCACGGCCAGCGGGGCGCCGTCGCACGTCGCCCCCAGTCCGGCGCCCGCGCTCCACACCCGCCCGCTCACCGGCTCGACGACCGCGCCCGCCACCGACACCCCGTCGACCACGGCGGCGACCGACACGGCGTACCAGGGCAGGCCGTACAGGTAGTTCACGGTGCCGTCGATGGGGTCGACGACCCAGCGCGCCGCGGCGGCGTCCCCGGCGGCCTCCTCGCCGAACACCGCCTCGCCCGGCCGCAGCTCCGCCAGCCGGGCGCGGACGAGCGTCTCGATCGCCCGGTCCGACTCCGTCACGACGTCGGTGGGCGTGCTCTTCGTGCTCACCGCACCGGTCTCGCGCGGGGCGGGCAGGGTGCGCAGGTGGGCGGCCGCCTCGCCGGCGACGCGCTCCGCGACACGCCGGAGCTCGGCGATCTCGTCCGGGGCGGGCAGTCGGGCCTGGTCGACGCCGGGGACGCCGGTCGTGCGGGGTGCCATGGCGGCCATCCGACCACAGACCGCACAGGTCGGGGCCGGGGGTGGGCGGGGTCACGCGCTGCGCCGTCCGGCGCAGTGGGGCGCCCGCCGAGCCCTTCTGAACCGATGCGGGTGCCGCGAACAGGCCGGACCGGCGAGCATCCCCCGCCCAGGTCGTTACAATGGTTCGGGAACCCCGCCCCCGGGACGCGCGCCGACCCCACGAGAAACGACGGCGACCGGCGAGGCGAGGTCCACTCGAAGCCGTCGGACGTCCTGCGCAGCCGCATCCTGGTGCGTGACGCCGACCTACCGCAAGCGCACGCAGCGAGAGGGCCTAGGTGGCAGCCGCAGACTCCGCAACCCGTACCGACTCGACCGTGGACGACACGGTGACCGCACCCGCGCGTGGGCGCGGCGCGGGCACCGCCACGAAGGCGAGGCCGGCCCGACGCGCCAAGGCGCCCGCCAAGCCGGGTGCCAAGACGGCGAAAGCCGCACCGAAGAAGAAGGGCGAGGGCGACGACGACGCCGTCGACCTCGACGAGGGTGACCTCGCCCCGGGCGACGGCGACCTCGAAGAGGTCGAGATCGAAGACGTCGAGGAGGACGCCGTCGAGGACGCCTCCGCGGACGACTCCGACGACGAGGACGACGAGGAGGAGGAGGAGCCCACCAACACCGGTGCGAACCGGCGGGCCCCGACCACCCGGTCGTCGCAGCAGAAGTCGAACGAGTTCGTCTGGGACGAGGAGGAGTCGGAGGCCCTGCGCCAGGCGCGCAAGGACGCCGAGCTCACCGCCTCCGCCGACTCGGTCCGCGCGTACCTCAAGCAGATCGGCAAGGTCGCGCTGCTCAACGCGGAGGAGGAGGTCGAGCTCGCCAAGCGCATCGAGGCGGGTCTCTACGCCGCCGAGCGCCTGCGCCGGGCCGTCGAGTCGAACGAGAAGCTGTCTCCGCAGCTGCGTCGCGACCTGCGCTGGATCGTCCGGGACGGTGAGCGCGCCAAGAACCACCTGCTCGAGGCGAACCTGCGCCTCGTGGTGAGCCTGGCCAAGCGCTACACCGGCCGCGGCATGGCGTTCCTGGACCTGATCCAGGAGGGCAACCTCGGTCTGATCCGCGCCGTCGAGAAGTTCGACTACACCAAGGGCTACAAGTTCTCCACGTACGCCACGTGGTGGATCCGGCAGGCCATCACCCGCGCGATGGCCGACCAGGCCCGCACCATCCGCATCCCGGTGCACATGGTCGAGGTCATCAACAAGCTGGGTCGCATCCAGCGCGAGCTGCTCCAGGACCTGGGCCGTGAGCCCACCCCGGAGGAGCTGGCCAAGGAGATGGACATCACCCCGGAGAAGGTGCTGGAGATCCAGCAGTACGCCCGGGAGCCCATCTCGCTGGACCAGACCATCGGCGACGAGGGCGACAGCCAGCTCGGTGACTTCATCGAGGACAGCGAAGCCGTGGTGGCGGTCGACGCCGTGTCCTTCACGCTGCTGCAGGACCAGCTCCAGTCGGTGCTGGCCACCCTGTCGGAGCGCGAGGCGGGCGTCGTGCGGCTGCGGTTCGGCCTCACCGACGGCCAGCCCCGCACGCTGGACGAGATCGGCCAGGTCTACGGGGTCACCCGTGAGCGGATCCGGCAGATCGAGTCGAAGACGATGAGCAAGCTGCGCCACCCGTCGCGCTCGCAGGTCCTGCGGGACTACCTGGACTGACGGTTCACCCACGGCGGCCCCGGACCTCACGGTCCGGGGCCGCCGTCGTGCGTGGCCCCGGTCCGGGCCCGCGGCATGATCCACTCGCCGGAAGCGGGGCGGTCGGAATTCGACCGGTCCGCTTGCCAGGTGTGGATCATGGCGGAAAACCGGAGGCGGGACGCGGGCGCGCCCGGCTAGCGTCGTCGCCGACATCTGGGGGGTGGACGGCGTGCGGCCGTTGAGTGTGCGACGGCTGCGTGGGCCGGTGACGGGCCTGGCCGTCGGGGCGGCGGTGGTGGCCGCCGGGGCGGAGGCCGTGGCGGCGACCGTCGTGGGGCGGGTCGCGGGCGGCCCGACCCTGGCGCTGGTCGCGGTCCTTGCGGCGCTGCTGCTGGGGGCCGCCGTGCTGGACACCGTGGGCCGGGTCGTGTTCTCGGGCGTGGTGGGTCGCGCGGAGGGTGAGCTGCGCGCCGATCTGGTGGACGCCGCGCTCGCCCAGCCCGTCGCGGCGCTGGAGGACCAGGCCGTCGGCGAGCTGCTCGACCGCGTGGACGACGACGCCCGCGAGATCGGCACCCTCTTCCGCCGGATCGGCTGGGAGACCGGCGCGGCGCTGCTGCGCTCGGTCGCGGCCTGGGTGGTGGCCGGGCTGCTGTTCTGGCCGGCGTGGATCGCGTTCCCGCTGGTCGCGGCGCTGACGGTCGCCGTGGCGCGGCCGTTCACCGCCCGGATCGCCCGCTGCACGGTGGCCGAGGAGGAGGCCTGGTCGGAGCACGCGGCGCAGCTGGAGGAGGCCGTCGCCGGGCAGGACGACATCCGCACCTCGGCGGGTCGGGCGCACGTGCTGCGCGGCTACGCGGCCCGCGCCGCCGTCGTGATGGCCCGGACCAGGGCCACGCGCCGGGCGACCACCAAGGTGGGTCTCGCGACCGGGCTGGTCACGCACGCGTTGCTGGGCGCGGTCGTGCTCGGCGGGGTGTGGGTGGTCGCCGGGGATCCCGGCGGCGTCGCCGGGCTGGTGTCGCTGTGGCTGTTGGCGTCCGCGTTCGTGGCCCAGGTCGACGAGGTCGCGAACCAGCTCCCGGAGATCCAGGTCGGGCTGGGCGCGCTGACCCGCGTCCGCGCGCTGCTGGGCGCGGAGCGGGAGCCGACCGGCGGCGACCCGGTGCCGTCGGGCCCCCTCGCCGTCGAGCTGCGCGGCCTCACCGCCGGGTACCCGGACGAGCGGGACCGGGGCGCGTTCCGGCTGTCCGGCGTCGATCTCGTCGTCCCCGCGGGGACGACGTGCGCGCTCGTCGGTCGCACCGGTTCCGGCAAGTCCACCGTGGCGAAGGTCTTGTCCCGCGCCGTGGAACCCCCGCCCGGACAGGTGTGGATCGGCGACCGGGACGCCACGAACCTGCAGCTCAGCGGGCTGCGGCGGGCGGTCGGCGTCGTCACGCAGCGGACGGAGCTGCTCTCGGCGACCCTCGCCGAGAACGTCGCGCTGCACCAGCCGGTCCCCCGCGACCGGATCGCGGCGGCGTTCACCGCCCTCGGGCTGGACGACTGGGTCGCCGCGCTGCCGGACGGTCTCGACACCCGGCTCGGCACCGGCGGCACCACGCTGTCCGCGGGCGAGCAGCAGCTGGTGGCGTTCGCCCGGCTGCTGGTGCGTGACGTCGGGCTGGTCGTGCTGGACGAGGCGACCGCGCGGATGGACCCGCGCACCGAGGAGCGGGTCACCCGCGCCACCCGGTCGTTGCTGGCCGGGCGCACGGGCGTGGTGATCGCGCACCGGTTGTCGACGATCCGGCACGCGGACTCCGTCGCCGTCCTGCAGGACGGTGCGGTGATCCAGTCCGGCCTGCGGGCGGACGTCGAGCGCGCGCCCGGGCACTTCGCCGACCTGCTGGCGACCACCCGCCAGTCCCCCGCCGCGCTGCCCGGGCCCGCGAGACGGCCGCTCCCGGTTCGCGAGTCGTCCGCGGTGGGCACGGCCGCGGCCGTCGCGCTCGCCGAGGTGCCGCGGACGGAGGAGTCCGTCCCCACGCTGCGCCGCGCGCACCGGCGTGCGACCCCACCGCGGCGGACCGCGGAGAACCACACCCCGCCCCTGCGCCGGGCCGTCCCGCGGCTCATCACCGCGCACCCGCGGTGGGGGCTGAGCGGCGCGCTGCTGTTCGCCTTCGCCGTGGCCTGCGGCGCGACCGGTGTGGCGACCGGCTGGCTGTGGGGCGAGGTCGCGGCGGCACTGCAGGCGGGCACGTCGCCGTGGGCCGCGGCGGTGGCGCTGACCGTGGTGCTGCTGTCGTTCCCGGTGTGGATCGCCCTGGCGTACCGCACCTACACGATGTGGTGGAACGCGATCGCCCTGCGGCTCCGGCTCGGCGTGCTGCGGGGCCAGACGACCTCCCGCCGCCCCGCCCGGACCCCCGCGGGCGAGGTCGTGGCCCGGGCGCTGGACTCCGAGCGGATGATCATCTACCTGGACAACTGGGTGGACGTGACGATGGCGGCGCTGATGGTCACGCTGGCCGGGCTCGCCGCGGGCGACCCGGTGGCCGCGCTCGTCATCGCCGGGATGCTCGCCCTCTGCACCGGCGCCGCGACGGTCGGGGCGCCGTTCGTCGGGCGGGCCGGGCGGGCCGCCGCGGACGCCCGGGCCCGGTTCGGCGCCGAGCTCGGGTCCGCGCTGGAGGCCGTGCGCACGGTGAAGCTGGCCGCCGCGACCGACGCCGTCCGGGCCCACCTGGCGGCGGTCGACCGCACCCGCGTCCGGGCGATCATCCGCGAGCAGCGGCTGCAGACCCTGTTCGAGGGCCTGCCCGGGATCCTGGTGCAGCTCGGGATCGTGCTGACCTGGTCGCTGCACCTGGCCGGGGTCTGGGACCTCGCGACGGCGCTGCTGGTCAGCACGGTGCTGGCGGGCTCGGGCTACTTCGGGCAGGTGGGTGCGCAGATCGTCACCGAGGCGCCCGCGACCCGGCGGTGGCTCGCCGACGTGGGGGCGCTCGCGGCACCCGCCGACCCGACCCGGCTGCCCCCGGGCGTCGACCTCGTGGCGGGCACCGCGCCCGCCCCGGAGCCGACGCCCGCGGTCCCGCTCGGGGTCCTGACCTGCGAGCGGCTCACCGCGGTGCACGACGACGGCACCGTCGGCGTCGAGGGCGTCGACCTGGAGATCCGGGCGGGCGAGCTCGTGCTGCTCACCGGCGAGGTGGGGTCCGGCAAGTCCAGCCTGCTGGGCGCGCTGGCCGGGATCGTCTCCACCGAGGGCGTGATCCGGTGGGACGGCACCGAGCTCACCGAGACCGACCTGCGGCCGGGCCGGGTGGCGTACGTGGCGCAGGTGCCGCGGATGCTGTCGGGCACGTTCGCGGACAACATCGCGCTCGGTCGCCCGCTGCCCGACCTCGCCGAGGTGGTGGACGCCGCCCGGCTGACCCACGACCTCGCCGTCGCGGGCGGGCCGGACACGGCGGTGGGCCACCGCGGCATCCGCCTGTCCGGCGGGCAGGTCCAGCGGTTGGCGATAGCCAGGGCGCTGGCGACCGGGTCGTCGCTGGTCCTGGCCGACGACGTGTCCTCCGCCCTCGACGCCCGCACCGAGCTCGAGCTGTGGACCGCCCTGCGGGCCCGCGGTACCACCGTGCTCGGGGCGAGCACCACCCGCGTGGCGCTCGAGCGGGCCGACCGGGTGGTCGTGCTGGAGGCGGGCCGGGTCGCGGACACGGGCCCGTGGTCGGTGATCGGTGATCGCTGGGCGCATCTCGCGGGCTGACCGCGGCTCCGTAGCCTGGGGCCGGTGGTGAAAGGGTGGTGAGCACGGCGGGGGCGACGGACCGGCGGGCGCGGGCCGCGGTGGCGGCGGTCTTCCTCACCAACGGCGCCGTCTTCGCGAACCTCCTCCCCCGCTACCCGGAGCTCAAGGACACCCTCGGGTTGAGCAACGCCGAGCTGGGCACGGCGGTGGCGGCGTTCCCGCTCGGTGCCCTGCTCGCGGGGCTGGCGGCGTCGGCGCTGGTCCGGCGCTTCCGGTCGTCCCGGGTGGCGAGCTTCGGGATGGTCGCCGTGGCCGTCGGGATCGCCCTGGCCGGGCTCGCCCCGAACGCCGTGCTGCTCGCCGGCGCGTTGTTCCTGGCCGGGGCGTGTGACGCCGTGGTCGACGTCGCGCAGAACGCCCACGCCCTGCGCGTGCAGCGCCGGTACGGGCGCTCGATCCTCAACTCGTTCCACGCGACCTGGAGCGCGGGCGCGGTGCTGGGCGGGCTCATGGGCTCGGCGGCGGCCGCGCTGGCGTTGCCGCTGCCGATCCACCTCGGCGTGTCCGCGGCGCTGTTCATCGCGGTCGCGCTCGCGGCGTTCCGCTTCCTGCTACCCGGCCCGGAGGACGCCGAGCGCGAGCCCGTCGAGACCCCGACCCGCATCCGCTCCCGCGCGGGCGGGAAGGCCGCGCTGGTCCTGGTGGTCCTCGGGGTGATCGCCTCCGCGGGGGCGCTGATCGAGGACTCCGGGGCGTCCTGGGGCGCGGTGTACCTGACCGGTCTCGGTGCCGCGGCGGGCGTCGCGGGGCTCGGGTTCGTGGCGCTGCAGGCCCTGGAGTTCCTGGGCAGGCTCATCGGGGACCGGGTGGTCGACCGGTTCGGCCAACGGGCGACGGCCCGGGCCGGTGCCGTGGTCGTCGTGCTGGGGATGGGATCGGCGCTCGCCGTCCCGTCCGTGCCGCTGACGATCGTGGGGTTCGGCCTGGCGGGCTTCGGCGTCGCGACCCTGATCCCGGCGGCCATGCACGCCGCGGACGAGCTGCCGGGCCTCCCGCCCGGCGCAGGCCTGACGGTCGTGAGCTGGCTGCTGCGCATCGGGTTCCTGTGCTCGCCGCCGGTCGTCGGGCTGGTCGCGGACGCCACGAGCCTGCGGGTGGGCCTGCTGATCGTCCCGCTCGCCGGGCTGGTGGTGCTGGTCGGCGCCCGCGCGCTCCCCACCCGCGTCCGCTGACCCGCGAGTCCCGCGAGTCCCCCGGTTCAGCCACGCGAGTCCCCCGGGACGGACCCCCACAGCGTGGCGACGATCGGCCGTCGCAGGTCCGCACGCCGCACGCACAGCCCGATCGGGAACGCCGCCAGGCCCTCCTCGACGATCTCGACCTGCACCGCACTCGTCTCCAGGACCAGCCGCGGCACGATCCCCGTCCCCACCCCCAGCGCGACGAGCGCCAGCAGACCCTCGTGCGAGTCCGGCTCGGCCGCGAGCGTGGGAGTGATCCCCCGCGCGCGGAACCACCGCTCGGCGGCCTCGCGCACCAGCCCGCGGTTCGGGACGACGAACGGGCCCGCCCTCGACCCGCCCACCAGCACCAGGTCGGTCACCGCCAGGGTCCGCCCGACCAGGCTCTGCGGCAGCCGTTCCGGCAGGCCGGCGACGGCGGCGTCCACGTCGCCCTCGTCCAGGCGGGCCAGCGCGGCCCCCGCGTCCCCGGTCCGCAGGTCGAGCCGGACCTGCGGATGGGCGGCGCGGAACGGGGCCAGCACGGTCGGCAGCAGCGCCTGACATGCCGTGACCGTGGCGAAGATCCGCAGGTCACCGGCCAGGTCGGCGCTGTCGGTGCGCCAGTCCGACCACAGCGCCAGCGCCCGCTCGGCGTACCGGACGAACCGTTGCCCGTCCGCGGTCAGGGCGACCCCCCGCGGTCCGCGGTCGAGCAGCCGCGACCCCGCCCGCGTCTCCAGGCGTTGGATCGTGCGGGTCAGGGTGGCCGGGCTGACGTGGCACTCGAGGCTGGTCCGCCCGAAGTTCAGCGTGCGGCTCACGTGGAGGAACAGCTCCAGCTCTTGCGATTCCTGCAACGCTCCGCTCCAGTACCTGCGCTTGTCGGAAGACCGCCGGTCACCGTACACAGGATCCATGCGTTCGGACGTCTTCGAGACCGAGACCCTCACCGTCCCCGGCGGCACCGAGACGGTGCTGCGCGGCGGGCGCCACCTCTTCCCGCTGCTCCCGCAGGCCTTCCACGGCGTGCGGCGGATCGGCGTGATCGGCTGGGGGCCGCAGGGCCGCGCGCAGGCGAAGAACCTGCGGGACTCGCTGTCCGGCACCGAGATCACGGTCTCGGTCGGGCTGCGGCCCGACTCGCCGTCGCGCGCCGACGCCCGCGCCCACGGCTTCACCGAGGAGTCCGGCACCCTGGGCGACGTCCTCGCCGTCGTCGCCGAGTCCGACCTCGTCGTCCTGCTGATCGCCGACGCCGCCCTGGCCGCGCAGCACCAGGAGATCTTCGCCGCGCTCAAGCCCGGCGCCACCATCGGCCTCTCGCACGGCTTCCTGCTCGGCCACCTGCGCGCGACCGGCGGCGACCTCCCCGCCGGGCACGCCGTGATCGCCGTGTGCCCCAAGGGGATGGGCGACTCGGTCCGCCGCCTGTACGAGCAGGGCGCGACAGTGAACGGGGCCGGCATCAACGCCTCCATCGCCGTCCACGCCGACCCGGACGGCCACGCGACCGACCGTGCACTGGCCTGGTCGGTCGGCCTGGGCTCGCCGTACACCTTCGAGACGACCCTCGAGTCGGAGTACCGCAGCGACATCGTCGGCGAGCGCGGGATCCTGCTCGGCGCCGTCCACGGCCTCGTCGAGGCGCTCTACCGCTGGTTCCTGCTCGACGGGGCGGACCCGGTCACCGCCTACGAGCGGGCCTGCGAGACCGTCACCGGCCCGATCGCGCGCACCATCTCGCGGGCCGGTCTGCGGGCCGTGCGGGAGGGCACCGACGCGGAGCTGTTCGACCGCGCCTACAGCGCGACCTACGCGGCCGCCCGCGAGATCGTCGCCGAGATCTACGACGAGGTCGCCGACGGCACCGAGCTCCGCAGCGTCGTCCTCGCCGACGCCCGCCTCGCCGTCCGCCCGATGTCGCGGATCGGCGGCTCGCCGATGTGGGCCCACGGGGACGAGGTCCGCGCCCGCCGCGCCACGCACGAGACCCCGATCGACCCGCTCACCGCGGGCATGTTCGTCGCGACGATGGTCGCCCAGGTCGACGAGTTCGCCGACCGCGGGCACGCCTGGTCGGAGATCGTCAACGAGTCGATCATCGAGGCCGTCGACTCGCTGCTGCCGTACATGCACGCCCGCGACGTGGCCTACATGGTCGACAACTGCTCCCGCACCGCCCGCCTCGGCACCCGCCGCTGGGGTCCGCGCTTCCAGGCCGCCTACGAGCAGATCGCCCTCCCGACGGTCGGCGCGCAGGCGGACGACAAGCTCGTCGCGGGCTTCCTGGCCAACCCCGTCCACGAGGCCCTGGCCGCGGCCGCCGAGCTCCGCCCGAGCGTCGACATCTCCGTCTGATCCGCGCCTGCGGCGCCCGTGCGCGGTAAGTGGTGCCAGAGCACCACTTACCGCTCACGAGCGGCCGTAGGCTGCGGGATCATGAGCACGACCCACCGCCTGGCCCTGATCCCCGGAGACGGCATCGGGCAGGAGGTGATCCCGCCCGCCACCGCGGTGCTCGACGCCGTCGGCAGGCGGCACGGGATCGCCTTCACCTACGACACCCTCGACTGGTCCTGCGAGCGCTACGCCCACGAGGGCGCGATGATGCCCGCGGACGGCCTCGACCGGATCGCCGGCCACGACGCGATCCTGCTCGGCGCCGTCGGGTGGCCGGGCGTGCCGGACCACGTCTCGCTGTGGGGCCTGCTCATCCCGATCCGGCGCCGCTTCGCCCAGTACGTCAACCTGCGCCCCATCGCCGTGTTCGACGGCGTCCGCTCACCGCTCGCCGACGCCTCCGGGGTGGACTTCGTGGTGGTCCGGGAGAACTCGGAGGGCGAGTACTCCGAGGTCGGCGGGCGGGTCGGGACGGACCTGGCGCTGCAGGAGGCGGTGTTCACGCGCACCGGCGTCTCCCGCATCGCGGACTACGCGTTCGCGCTCGCCGAGCGGCGCCGCAAGCACGTCGTGTCGGCGACCAAGTCCAACGGGATCATCCACTCGATGCCGTTCTGGGACGAGATCGTCGCCGAGCGGGCGGCGCGGCACCCGGACGTCGCGTGGCGCAGCGAGCACATCGACGCGCTCGCCGCGAAGCTCGTGCTGGACCCGCGGAGCATCGACGTGATCGTGGCGTCGAACCTGTTCGGGGACATCCTGTCCGACCTCGCCGCGGCCGTCGCGGGCTCGATCGGCATCGCGCCCAGCGGCAACCTCAACCCCGAGCGCGAGTTCCCGTCGATGTTCGAGCCCGTCCACGGCTCGGCCCCGGACATCGCGGGCAGGGACCTGGCGAACCCGTTGGGCGCCATCTGGTCCGCCGCGATGCTGCTCGAGCACCTCGGTCACGCCGAGGCCGCGGAGGAGGTCACCGCCGCCATGCGCGCCCAGCTGGCCGAGGGCAGCCGCACGAGGGACCTCGCCGGGGACGTCGGGACGACCGAGTTCACCGCGCAGTTCCTCGCCCGGCTCTGGCCCCGGCGCAGTGTGGAGCCTTGACCTGAACCGGACTTCAGGGTGCACCGTGACACCGTGAGTGTGGTGCGGGAGGATCTGTTCGGGCGGTCGCGGCGGTCGGTGACCGTCGGGATCGTGTTGCTCATCAGTCTCATCGCGTTCGAGCAGATGGGCGTGGGCACGGCGATGCCCGCCGTCGTCGCGGAGCTCGCGCGGGTGGAGGACTACGCCTGGCCGTTCGTCGCGTTCATCGTGACGATGGTGGTGGGCACCGTCCTCGGCGGCCGGGTGAGCGACGCCCGCGGTCCCCGGCCCGCTCTGCTGGCCGCTCCGGCGGTGTTCGGTCTGGGGCTGCTGGTGGCGGGCACCGCGGGCACGTTCGCCCAGCTCCTGGCCGGTCGGATGCTGCAGGGCCTCGGCGCGGGTGCGCAGGCGGTCGCCGTGTACGTGCTCGTCGCGCAGGTGTACGCCCCGCGCTCCCGGCCCGCCGTGTTCGCGCTGATCTCCTCGGCCTGGGTGCTGCCCTCGCTGGTCGGGCCGCCCGTCGCGGGGGTCGTCACCGAACACCTGTCCTGGCACTGGGTCTTCCTCGGGCTGCTGCCGCTGGTGGCGGTGGCGGCCCTGCTGGTGCTGCCCGCCGTCCGGAACCTGAGCCCGCCCGAGCCCACCGTCCCGCGCCGCGGCGTGGTCCCCGCCGCGTTCGCCGCCGCCGTCGGGGTCGCGGCGCTGAGCTGGGCCGGCAGCCATCCCGACGTCCGGGGCGGGCTGGTCGCCCTCGCCGCCGTCGCCGTCCTGGTCCCGGCGCTGCGCAGGCTCGTCCCGCCGGGCACGTTCCGGGCCCGCCGCGGGATCGCCGCCGTGGTCGCCGGGCGCGGCCTGATCGCGGGCGCCTTCTTCACGACGACGGCGTTCCTCCCCCTGCTGCTCACCGCCGTCCACGGTTGGTCCCTGACCGCCGCCGGGCTGCCGCTGATCGCAGGCTCGCTGGGCTGGTCCGCGGCCTCGGCCTGGCAGGGCCGCCACCCCGACCTCCCCCGCCCGATGCTGCTGCGGATCGGGATGTGCGGCATCGCGGTCGGCGCCGCCGGGCTGCTGCTGGTCGCGCCGAGCTGGGGTCTCGCGTGGCTCGCGCTGCCGTTCTGGCTGGTCGCGGGCCTGGGCATGGGTCTGGGCTTCTCGTCGCTGTCGTTCCTGCTGCTGGCCGCCTCGACCGAGGTCGGCTACGACTCCGCCGCCGCCCAGCTCACCGACCAGCTCGCCCAGGCCACCTTCGTCGGACTCGGCGGCACCCTGCTCGCCCTGCTCGCGGGGCCCGCGGTGGCGCTGTCGGTGCTGCTCGTGGTGCTGGTGGGACTCGCCGTGGTCGGGGTGGTGATCGCGCCCCGCACGGCCGCCTAGGAGTTCCCCCTAGTCTGGTGGTGTGCAGATCGGTGTGGCGGCGCTCCTCGCCGTGGCCTCCGCGGTGTTCTATGGGCTCTCCGCGGTGCTCCAGCAGCGGGAGGCGTGCCGCTTCGCGGGGGTGGACGGGGCGAGCGGCCTCGCCCTCGTCGGCCGGTTGGCGCGCCGCCGCGGCTGGTGGGCGGCGATCCTGGCGAGCCTGACGGCCGCGGGGCTGCACCTGTTGGCCCTGCATGCGGGCCCCCTGGTCGTGGTCCAGCCGGTCGGGGTGTCCGCGGTCGCGTTCGCGCTGCTCATCGGCAGGCGGGTGAACGGCGAGCCGATCAGCGGGCGCTCGTGGGCGGGGGTCGCGTGCGTGGTCGTCGGGCTGCCGCTGGTGCTCGCCGCCGTGCCGCACGGCCCGCACGGCGCCCACCCGGAGGCGGCGATCGGTCTCTGGCCCGCTGCGGGCATCCTGGCCCTGCTCGTCGCGGCGGCCGTGGCGGCGGCCGCGGTCTTCGGCCACAGCAGGCCGCGGGCGGCCGCGGTGTGCCACGCGATCGGCGCCGCACTGAGCTTCGGGCTGGCCTCCGGCACCGTCAAGGTGATCATGGTCGAGGGCGCGGAGCCCGCCCGGTTCGCCCTGGTCGGGGCCGCGATGCTGATGGGCGTCGTGCTCGCCCAGCACGCCTACCGGGACGGCGGGCTGGGGGCGCCGCTGGCCGTCGTCACCCTCGTCGACCCGCTCGCCGCGGGTGCGTTGGGCGTCCTGGTGATGGGCGAGCCGTTCGGCGCCGACCCGGTCGCCCTGCTGCTCGGCGTGGCCGGCGCGGTGGTGACGTCCGTCGGCGTCGCGCTGCTGGCGGCCCGCCCCGAGCACCGGCCGACGCCCGTCCCGGCCGTGCCCCTCAGCGTGCCGACGACTCCCCCGTCACCGGGCCGGTGACCGCGGACCCCGCCGCTCAGACCCCGCCGCTCAGGCCTCGGCGCCCGGGAGGACCGGGCCGATGTAGGTGCCGGGGTGGGTGGCGCCGTCCTGGCGCTGGACCGCGCCGCCGGGCCAGGGCAGCTGGGCCGAGCGGGTCTCGTCGGGCGGGGTGACCAGCATGCCGGTCGGGGTCCAGCCGCCGCCGTCCTGCGGCGGCAGCCAGGTGATGACGGTGTGCGCGGCCTGTCCCGCCTCCAGGACCAGCGGCCGCGGCGTGGAGCTGTCGCGCGGCAGCGAGTAGGTCGGCCCGAACGTCGGGTCGTCGGGGCCCTTGAGGTCGACCCCGCCGAACCCGGTGATCCCGCACGGCTTCGACGACGTGTTGGTCCAGACGATCGTGGTGTGCCGCTGGCCCGCCTCGCCGGTGGTCCGGCCGACCGACGCCTCGAGCTGGTCGAGGCTGCACTTGACCGTGGCGCCGCCGCCGGCGTTCGCCGCCGACGTGGTCGCGGCGCTGGTGGGCGCCGGCGTCGCGCTCACCGACGCGACGCCCGGCGGTGGGGCGGCGCTCGACCCGCAGGCGGCCAGGAGCAACGTCCCGGCGATCAACGTGACGGCGCGCACCGAACGAACGATCATGTCCGACAGGGTGGCCCGGCGCGGGCCGCCGCGCAGCACGGATCGCCCGATCGTGGTGCTACTCGGCCTCCAGGTCGCCCTCGGTCTCCAGGTAGGCCTGCCGCAGGGCGTCGAGCGTGGCCTGCTCGGGGGCCTCCCAGAGCTTGCGCTCCACGGCCTCGAGCAGCCGCTCGGCCATGCCGTGCAACGCCCACGGGTTCGACTCGGACAGGAACTTCCGGTTGTCCGGGTCCAGCACGTAGGTCTCGGTGAGCTTCTCGTACTGCCAGTCCGCGACGACGCCGGTCGTCGCGTCCCAGCCGAACAGGTAGTCGACCGTGGCCGCCATCTCGAAGGCGCCCTTGTAGCCGTGCCGACGCATGGCCTCGATCCAGCGCGGGTTGACCACGCGGGCGCGGAAGACCCGGGCGGTCTCCTCGTGCAGGGTCCGGGTGCGGACGGACTCGGGCCGGGTCGAGTCGCCGATGTACGCCTCGGGCGCGGTGCCGGTCAGCGCGCGGACGGTCGCGACCATCCCGCCGTGGTACTGGTAGTAGTCGTCGGAGTCGGCGATGTCGTGTTCGCGGGTGTCGGTGTTCTTGGCCGCCACCGCGATCCGCCGGTAGGCCGTCTCCATGTCGTCGCGGGCGGGTGCACCGTCGAGGCCGCGGCCGTAGGCGTAGCCGCCCCAGGTCGTGTAGACCTCGGCGAGGTCGGCGTCGTCTCGCCAGTTGCGGGAGTCGACGAGCTGGAGCAGACCGGCGCCGTAGGTGCCGGGCTTGGACCCGAAGATCCGCGTGGTGGCGCGGCGCCGGTCCCCGGTGCGCTGCTCGTCCTGCAGCACGTGGGCCTTCACGAAGTTCTGCTCGGCGGGCTCGTCGAGGTCGGAGACGAGCTGGACCGCGTCGTCGAGCAGGGCCAGGACGTGCGGGAACGCGTCCCGGAAGAAGCCGGAGATGCGCACCGTGACGTCGATGCGCGGCCTGCCGAGCTCCTCGAGGTCGATCACCTCGAGCCGGGTGACGCGCCGGGACATCTCATCCCAGACGGGGCGCACGCCCAGCAGCGCGAAGACCTCCGCGACGTCGTCCCCGCTGGTCCGCATGGCACTCGTGCCCCAGACGGACAGGCCGACCGATCGCGGGTACTCGCCGCCGTGGTCGCGCCGGTAGCGCTCGACGAGCGACTCCGCCATCGCCTGCCCGGTCTCCCAGGCGAGCCGGGACGGGACGGCCTTGGGGTCCACGGAGTAGAAGTTCCGGCCGGTGGGCAGCACGTTGATCAGTCCGCGCAGCGGGGAGCCGGACGGGCCCGCGGGGATGAACCCGCCGTCCAGCGCGTGCAGGATCCGGTCGATCTCGTGCGCGGTCTCCGCCAGCCGCGGCACCACCTCGGTCGCGGCGAACCGCAGGATCCGCTCGACGATCTCGGCCTGCGGCTCGGCGTGTCCGACTCGCGTGTCGGACAGGCGGGAGCGGACGATCTCCGCGGCGGCGTCGGGGTTCCAGCAGGCGGCCTCCATGTCGGCGACCAGGCCGTGAGCCAGCGCCTCGACGCGGTCGACCTCGCCGCGGGCCTCCGTGCCGTCCTCGGCCAGGCCGAGGGCCTCGCGCAGGCCGGGGACGTTCTGCTCGCCGCCCCACATCTGGCGCGCGCGCAGCATGGCGAGGACCAGGTCGACCCGGACGGACCCCTCGGGGGCCGCGGCCAGGACGTGCAGCCCGTCCCGGATCTGGACGTCCTTGATCTCGCACAGCCAGCCGTCGACGTGCAGGAGCATGTCGTCGAATTCGGCCTCGTGCGGCCGGGAGTCCAGCCCGAGATCGTGGTCCATCTTCGCCGCGGTCATCAGCGTCCAGATCTGCTGGCGGATCGCGGGGAGCTTGGCGGGGTCGAGGGCGGAGACGTTGGCGTGCTCGTCGAGCAGCTGCTCGAGGCGGGAGATGTCGCCGTAGGTCTCGGCGCGGGCCATCGGCGGGATCAGGTGGTCGACGAGCGTGGCGTGCGCGCGGCGCTTGGCCTGCGTGCCCTCCCCCGGGTCGTTGACCAGGAACGGGTAGATCAGCGGGAGGTCGCCCAGCGCGGCGTCCGTGCCGCAGCTCGCGGACATGCCCAGGGTCTTGCCCGGCAGCCACTCCAGGTTCCCGTGCTTGCCGATGTGGACGACCGCGTGCGCCCCGAACTCCTCGGCCAACCAGCGGTAGGCGGCCAGGTAGTGGTGCGAGGGCGGCAGGTCCGGGTCGTGGTAGATCGCGACCGGGTTCTCGCCGAACCCCCTGGGCGGCTGCACGATCAGCGTGACGTTCCCGCTGCGCAGCGCCGCGACGACGATGTCGCCGTCCTGCACGTAGTGCTCGCCGGGCGGCGGGCCCCAGTGCTCGGTCACGCCCGCGCGCAGGTCCTCGGGGAGGGTGTCGAACCACCGCTGGTAGGTCTGCGCGGAGATGCGGATCGGGTTGCCCGCCAGCTTCTCCTCGGTGAGCCAGTCCGGGTCCTGGCCGCCCGCCTCGATGAGGGCGTGGATCAGCGCGTCGCCGTCCTGCGCGTCGACACCCGGGAAGTCCCCGATGTCGTAGCCCGCCTCCCGCATCGCGTGCAGCAGCGCGACCGTCGACGCCGGGGTGTCCAGCCCGACCGCGTTGCCGATCCGCGCGTGCTTGGTGGGGTACGCGCTCAGCATGAGCACGATCTTCTTGTCCGCGTTGGGGATCCGGCGCAGCTCCGCGTGCCGCACGGCGATGCCGGCGACCCGCGCCGCCCGCTCGTGGTCCGGGACGTAGACCGACAGCCCGTCCGCGTCGACCTCCTTGAAGGAGAATGGGACGGTGATCAGCCTGCCGTCGAACTCGGGGACGGCGACCTGGGTGGCGACGTCCAGGGGCGAGAGCCCGTCGTCGTTCTCCTCCCAGGTGGCGCGGCTGGAGGTGAGGCAGAGGCCCTGCAGGATCGGCACGTCGAGCGCGGCGAGCTCGGCGACGTCCCACTCCTCGTCCTCGCCGCCCGCCTGCGCGGAGGCGGGCTTGGTGCCGCCCGCGGCCAGCACGGTGACGATCAGGGCGTCGGCCCGCCTCAGCGTCTCCAGCAGCGCGGCGGGGGCCTGCCGCAGGGAGGCGCAGAAGATCGGCAGGGCCGTGGCGCCGCGCGCCTCGATCGCCTGGCACAGCGCCTCGACGTAGGCGGTGTTCCCGGCGATCTGCTGGGCGCGGTAGTAGAGCACGGCGACCGTGGGGCCGGCCGGCGCGGGGCCTGACGCTTGGGCGTCCCGAGCGTCACTGAGCGGTGCTTGGGCGTCCCCAGCGTCAGGGCCGGCGGCGGGGCGGGCGGCGGCGCGCTCGAGCACCCCCCACTCGGCCAGCTCCACCGGCGGCGCGAAGCCCTCGCCGGTGAGCAGCACGGTGTCGCTGAGGAACGCGTGGAGCTGGCCGAGGTTCTCCGCGCCGCCCTGCGCGAAGTACGTGTGCGCCTCCGCGGCGACACCCGCGGGCACGCTGGAGAGCTCCATCATCTCCGCGTCCGGCGCCATCTCCCCGCCGAGTGCGACGAGCGGGGTGTCGCCCGCGCGCAGGAGGTCGAGCCCGTCCTCCCAGTACCGGTAGCCGCCGAGCACCCGGACCACCACGACGTCCGCCTCGGCGACCATCCCGGGCAGCTCGTCGAGCAGCACGCGGTTGGGGTTGGCCAGGCGGAAGTCCGCCCCGGAGGCGCGGGCGGACAACAGGTCCGTGTCCGACGTCGACAACAGCAGGACACGGGGCATCGCGGCGAGTCCCTTCCTCGGGATCCTCGTCCCGGGTCAGTGTGCGTGGGTGGCGTGGCGGGCAGTGTCCTGGCTCCCGGATCGTCGCTCGCCCCGGGCCTTCCGGGTCTCCCCGTGGCCGTCGGTGCGGGGTCTGCTCCCCGGTGACAGTGGCGGGACCGCGCCGGACTCGCACCGGCTTCCTGGCTCCGCACGCCTCTTCGGTTGTGGTGACCCCACTCTCCGCAACACGCTCACCCCGAGTCAAGCCGCCGTGCTTACAGTGTCGCCGTGTCCTCCCCCCGCACCCGCGCCGACGCGTGCCCCGGCGTCCTCGCCCCGCACGACGCCGCGGACGGCGCGCTGGCCCGCGTGCGGCTGCCGGGCGGGGTCGTCACGGCGGCGCAGCTGCGGGTGCTCGCCGGGAGCGCCGAGGAGCTCGGGGACGGGGCGGTCCACCTGACCTCGCGGGGGAACCTGCAGCTCAGAGGGCTCTCCCGGGAGGATCCGCGGTTCGAGCAGCGGCTGCGGTCGGCGGGTCTGCTGCCCTCGTCGACCCACGAGCGGGTGCGCAACGTGCTCGCCTCGCCGCTGTCCGGTGTGGACGGTGGCCTGGCGGACGTCCGGGGCCTCGCCCGCGAGCTGGACGCGCGGCTGTGCGCCGTCCCGGCGTTGGCGGGCCTCCCCGGCCGGTTCCTGTTCGCCCTCGACGACGGGCGAGGTGACGTCGCGGCCGAGCGTCCCGATCTGTGCTGGCGCGCGACCGGTCCCGACCAGGGCGTTCTCCTGGTGGCCGGGGAGCCCACGACGGTCGGGTGCCCGGTCGCCGAGGCGCCTGCCCTACTGGTCGCCGCCGCTGAGGTCTTTCTCACCCTCCGCACGCAGGAGCCGGGGTGCGGTGCCTGGCGGGCGAGCGAGATCCCCGACGCGCCGGCGCGCATCGCCCGGGCGCTGGCCGGACCCGCGGGCGGTCCGGCGGCCGCGGATCCGCGCGCGGACGGCGACGGGGATGATCCACACCTCGGGAGCGGGACGGTCGGAAACCGACCGCTTCCCTCCTCGACCGTGGATCATGGGCCCGCGCTCGTGGTGGCGCCGGTGCTCGGGGAGGTGTCGGCGGCGCAGCTGCGGGCGCTCGCCGCGTCCGCGACCGAGGTGATCGTCACGCCCTGGCGGACCGTCGTGCTGGCGGACCCCGGACCCGGTGCGGCGGAACGACTCCACGCCGCCGGCCTGCGCACCCCGGACGATCCCGCGCTCCGGATCAGCGCCTGCGCCGGGCGGCCGGGGTGCGCGAAGTCCCACGCGGACGTGCGGGGGGACGTCCGCGACCTGCTGGCCGCCGCGACCGACCTGCCGCGCGCCCACGTCGTCGGGTGCGAGCGGCGGTGCGGGGCACCGCACGGGCCGCACCTCGACGTCGTCGCGCAGCCGGACGGCACCTACCGCATCGACGATCTCCGCGTTCCCGATCTCTCCGCATTGGACAGGACATGACCAGCGACTACATCCGCGACGGCGCGGAGATCTACCGGCGGAGCTTCGCCACGATCCGGGCGGAGGCGGACCTGTCCGGGTTCCCGCCGGACGTCGGGTACGTGGCCGTCCGGATGATCCACGCCTGCGGACAGGTCGACCTCACCGGCGACATCGCGTACTCCCCCGGCGTCGTGACGGCGGCGCGCGCGGCCCTGCGGGACGGCGCCCCGATCCTGTGCGACGCCATGATGGTCGCCTCCGGCGTGACCCGGGCGCGGCTGCCGAAGGACAACGAGGTCGTCTGCACGCTGCGCGAGCCCGAGGTCCCGGCGCTCGCGGAACGCCTGGGCACCACCCGGTCCGCCGCCGCCCTGGAGCTGTGGCGAGACCGGCTCGACGGCGCGGTCGTCGCGATCGGCAACGCCCCGACCGCCCTGTTCCACCTCCTCGACATGATCGACGCCGGGGCCGCGCGCCCGGCCGCGATCCTCGGCATCCCGGTGGGCTTCATCGGTGCCGCCGAGTCCAAGGAGGCCCTGGCGGCCCGCCCCGACCTGGACTTCCTCGTGGTGCACGGCCGCCGGGGCGGGTCGGCGATCACGGCGGCGGCCCTCAACGCGCTGGCCAGCGAGCAGGAGATCTAGGACATGCCAGGCACTCTCTACGGCACCCTCTACGGCGTGGGGCTCGGCCCCGGCGACCCGGAGCTCGTCACGATCAAGGCGGCCCGGCTGATCGGGGCCGCGGACGTCGTCGCCTACCACTCGGCGCGCCACGGCCGCTCCATCGCGCGCGGCATCGCCGAGCCGTACCTGCGCGGCGACCAGGTCGAGGAGCAGCTGGTCTACCCGGTCACGACGGAGACCGTCACGGACTACCAGGGCGCGATCGACGCCTTCTACGCCGAGGCCGCCGCCCGGCTGGCCGCCCACCTGGAGGCGGGCCGGGACGTGGTACTGCTGGCCGAGGGCGACCCGCTGTTCTACGGGTCCTACATGCACATGCACAAGCGGCTCGCGGGCCGGTTCCGCGCCGAGGTCGTCCCGGGCGTGACGTCGGTGGCCGGCGCCGCCGCCGCGCTCGGTCAGCCCCTGGTCGAGCGGGACGAGGTGCTCACCGTCCTGCCCGGGACGCTGCCGCGCGAGGAGCTCGCGGAGCGGTTGCGGGTCACCGACTCCGCCGCCGTCATGAAGCTGGGGCGGACCTTCGGGACCGTGCGCGCGGCGTTCGAGGACGCGGGCAAGCTCGACCGCGCCCGGTTCGTGGAGCGGGCCACGATGGCGGGCCAGCGCACCGGCGCGCTCGCGGACGTCGACCCCGCCTCGGTCCCCTACTTCTCGATCGCGATCCTGCCCGGCGAGGTCGCGGCGAGCGTCCCCGAGGAGCCCACCGACCCCGTGAGTGGCGATAGTCGCCAGAGCGACTATCGCCACTCACGGGGTGGGGTGACGGTGGTCGGGACGGGGCCCGCGGGGCGGGACTGGCTCACCCCGCAGACCGCGGCCGCGCTCGCCGAGGCGGACGATCTCGTCGGGTACGGGCCCTACCTGGACCGGGTGCCGCCCAACCCGCGCCAGACCCGGCACGCCAGCGACAACCGGGTGGAGGCGGAGCGGGCCGCGCACGCCCTCGACCTGGCGGCCAGCGGCCGGTCGGTGGTCGTGGTCAGCGCCGGGGACCCCGGGGTGTTCGCGATGGCGACGGCCGTGCTGGAGGTGGCGTCGGAACCCAAGTACCTCGACGTCCCGGTGCGGGTGCTGCCCGGGCTGACCGCGGCGCAGGCGGTGGCCGCGGCCGTGGGGGCGCCGCTGGGGCACGACTACGCGATGATCTCGCTGTCGGACCGGCTCAAGCCGTGGGAGACCGTCGTGGACCGGCTCGTGCACGCGGCGCAGGCGGACCTGGCGATCGCGATCTACAACCCGCGCTCCAAGGCCCGCCCGTGGCAGGTCGGGGCGGCCCGGGACGCGCTGCTGGCCCACCGCGCCCCCGAGACGCCGGTGGTGCTGGGCCGCGACGTCGGCGGGGCGGGCGAGCGGATCACGGTCACGACGCTGGGCGAGCTCGACCCGGAGCTGGTGGACATGCGCACCCTGGTGATCGTCGGCTCCAGCCGAACCCGCACGGTGACAAGGGGCGGACGAACCACCGTCTTCACCCCCCGCCACTACTGACGCACTATGGAACCTTGATGCACAGGTAAGCGCTTCACAATCGCCTCAAGGTTCCATAGTGCGATGGGCGGTCCAGTCTGCCGCAGCCGCCGGGGTGTCCACCGCCTCGACGCCCGGTGGTAGGGGCGGGCGGTCGATCATCAGGACCGGGATGCCGAGGGACTGCGCCGCCTGCAGTTTCGCGCCCGTCGGGCCGCCGGAGTCCTTCGTGACCAGGACGTCGATCGCGTGGGCGCGCATCAGCGCCGTCTCGCCCTCGACGGTGAAGGGGCCGCGGTCTAGCACCGAGACCATCCGGCGCGGCGTCGGCGGGGCGGGCGGGTCGACGGAGCGGACCAGGAACCACAGGTCCGACCCGGCGAACACGGCGAGGTCCTGGCGGCCCGTCGTCAGGAACACGCGGGATCCGAGGGAAGGCAGCACATCCGCTGCCACGGCAAAGGACGGCACCCGGGTGAACGCCCCGCTCCAGCCCGGACGCCTCAGGACCACCAGGGGGACCCCGGTGAGCGCGCACGCCTGCGCCGCATGCGCGGTCATCTGCGCCGCGAAGGGGTGCGTGGCGTCCACGACCGCGGTGATCCCGGCCGACCGCAGGTAGGCCGCCAGCCCGGCGACACCGCCGAAGCCGCCGATCCGCACCTCGCCGGCGGGCAGCATCGGCTGCCGCACCCGCCCGGCGAGGGAGGAGATCGATCCGGGGAGGAGCTCCGCCACCCGTCGGGCGTCGGAGGTGCCCCCGAGGATCAGGACCGGCAACGGGCGTCCGAGTACAGGTGGCTGTCCGGGAACTGCTCGGCGGCGAGCGCCCGCCCGACGATCACCACGGCCGTGCGCTGGATGCCCGCCTCGTGCACGGCGTGGGCGATGTCGTCCAGCCGCCCGCGCAGCACGATCTCGTGCTCGCGCGAGGCGTGGGCGACCACGGCGGCCGGGCAGTCCGACCCGTGGATCGGCGCGAGCTCCTTCACGACCTCGTCGATCCGGTGCACGGCCAGGTGCAGCACGATCGTGCCCTGCGCCGTCGCCAACGACTCGGACTCCGGCATCGGCGTGGCCCGCGCCGCGATCCGGGTCAGCGTGACGGTCTGGGCGACCGTGGGCACGGTCAGCTCGCGCTGCAGCGCCGCCGCGGCCGCCGCGTAGGCGGGCACCCCGGGCGTGACGTCGTAGGGCACGCCCGCCGCGTCCAGCCTGCGCATCTGCTCGGCCATCGCCGAGAACACCGACGGGTCGCCGCTGGCCAGCCGGGCCACGTCCAGCCCGTGCTCGTGGGCCCGGACCATCTCCTCGACGATCTCGGCGAGCGTCATCAGCGCCGTGTCGACGGTCCGCGCGCCCGGCGGGCAGAGCTCCAGCATCTCCGGCGGCACCAGCGAGCCCGCGTAGAGGCAGACCGGCGACGCCGCGAGCAGGTCCCGCGCTCGGATCGTGAGCAGGTCGACGGCGCCGGGACCCGCCCCGATGAAGTGGACGGTCACTGCTTGACCGTGCTCCAGATCGTCACGGACATGCCCGGCCGCCAGCCGAGGAAGCCGCCGACCGGCTCGGCCCGGGCGATGGACATGCGCACCAGCGACCCGCCGAACCGCCGCTGCGCCACGGCGAGCGCCGACTCGGACTCCACCGTGACCCCGTTCGCGACCAGCCGACCGCCCGGAGGCAGGGCCGCCCAGCAGGTGTCGAGCACGCCCTCGCGGGTCAGCCCGCCGCCGATGAAGATCGCGTCCGGCACGGGGAGGTCGCTGAGCACCTCCGGCGCGATGCCGGTGACCACCCGCAGGGTGGGCACGCCGAGCGCGTCCGCGTTGTCCCGCACCCGCTCCGCGCGCACGGCGTCCGCCTCGACCCCGATCGCCCAGCAGGAACGGTGCGCCCGCATCCACTCGATGCCGATGCTGCCCGAGCCCGCGCCGACGTCCCACAGGGTCTCCCCCGGGCGCGGCGCCAGGTGGGCCAGCGTGACGGCCCGGATCTCCCGCTTGGTCAGCTGGCCGTCGTTGGCGTAGGCGTCGTCCGGCAGGCCGGGGACCTCACCGAGGACCCGGGCGCCGGGCTCGGCGGCGCACTCGACGGCGACGACGTTCAGCGCGTCCCCCTCCGGGTGCAGCCAGTCCCGCGCCACCCCGGAGTACATCCGCTCCCCCGGCCCGCCGAGCTGCTCGAGCACGGTGAGCCTGCTGGGCCCGTAGCCGTCGTCGGTGAGCTGGGCGGCGATCTGGGCGGGCGACTCGGCGCCCGCGGACAGCACGAGCACCCGACGGCCCGGGGAGACGGTGCGCCGCAGCCGCTCCACCGGCCGCCCGACGATGCTGACCACCTCGACGTCCTCCGTCGGCCAGCCCAGCCGCGCGCACGCGAGGGTGGTCGACGACGGGTGGGCGATCACGTGCATGCGCCGCGCGCCGACGGTCCGCGCGAGGGTGGCGCCCAGGCCGAAGAACATGGGATCGCCCGAGGCGAGCGCGCACAGCCGCCTGCCCGCGTACCGCGCGAGCAGCCCCGGCAGCGCCGGGACCAGCGGGGACGGCCAGGCCACCAGGTCGGCGGTCACCTTGCCCGCGACCAGGTCGAGCTGGCGCGGCCCGCCGAGGATCACCTCGGCCGCGGCCAGGGTCTCCTGCGCGGTGCCCGCGAGGCCCGACCAGCCGTCCGCCCCGATCCCGACCACGACGACGGCCGGGCCGGTCTCGGCGAACGACACGGCCGGCTCCGCGCCCTCGGTCTCCGGCGTCATCCCACCGCTCACGTCTCCACCTCTCGACGACCGGCTGGTCGACTCCGCGGGCTCCGCCGACCCCGATGGTCGACTCCGCAGGCTCCGTCTCCGTCGAGCACGACCCTACGTGGTCGTCCGTCAGCCGCGGGGGTGAGTCGGCCGACCGAACGGGTCATACCGGACGCGACGATGCTAGCCAGGCCCGGGGAGGCCGTCCGTCAGGTGGGGGTAGTTCTTCGGCCGCAGCCGCATGGCGTGCAGCACCCGCTCGCCGTCGTGGACGACCTCCAGCAGGTCGCGGCCGGTCCCGACGCCGATCAGCAGCGTCCGCTCCCCCTGCGCCACGGTGCGCAGCGGGGCCGCCAGCACGGTGTGGATCTCCTCCTCGGTGATCCCGTGCTTGAGCGCCCCGCTGCTGATGTTCACCGCAGCGCCCCCCGGAGTTCGACCTCCACGGCCGCGGCGGCCGTCACCTCGCGCGGGTGCGGCAGGTCGATCGGGCGTTCGTGGACGACGCGGGCGGGCCGCGGGGAGAGCACGAGGACCCGGTCGGAGAGGTAGACCGCCTCGCGGACGTCGTGGGTGATGAGCAGCACCGTCCAGCCGAACCGGGCCCGCATCTCGTCGAGCCACTCCTGCATGGCGGTGCGGGTCAACGAGTCCAGGGCGCCGAACGGCTCGTCGAGCAGCAGCACGTCCCGGTCCTGCACGACGGTCCGCAGCAGCGCCGCCCGCTGCCGCATCCCCCCGGACAGCTCGTCGGGGCGGGAGTGCTCGAACCCGCTGAGCCCGAACGGCTCGAACAGCGCCCCGGCCTTCGCGCGCGCCGCCCGCCGGGGCATGCCCGCCACCTCGAGCCCCAGGGTCGTGTTGTCCAGCACCGTGCGCCAGGGGAAGAGGAGGTCCTTCTGGGGCATGTAGGCCGAGCTGGCCGCCTCGACCCGGCCGGCGTCGGGTTCCAGCAGACCGGCGAGCACCTGGAACAGGGTGGACTTGCCGGAGCCGCTGGGTCCGAGGATCGAGACGAACTCCCCGGGCGCGACGTCGAACGACACGCCGTCGAGCACCCGCAGGTCGCCGAAGGAGACCTCCAGGTCCCGGACGCTGATCTTCACCTGCGGATCCACGGGGCGACGAGGCGCTGCACCAGGAAGGTGAGGGCGAAGAGCGCCAACGTGATCACCGCCGACACCCCCACCGCCGCGAGCACGAGGTCGGTGCGGAACGAGTTCTTCTGCTGGTTCATGAAGATGCCCAGCCCGGCCTGCGCGCCGACGTACTCGGCGAAGATCGCGCCCGTCACGGCGTAGGTGATCCCGATGCGCAGCGCCGTGAAGAACGACGGCAGCGCACCCGGCAGCCGGACGTAGCGGAACTCCGTCCAGCGGCTCGCGCCCATGCTGCGCAACAGGTTCGAGGCCTCGCGGTCGGTCCGGGCGAACCCCTCGACGAGCCCGACGACGATCGGGAAGAACGTGACCAGCGCGATGACCAGCACCTTCGGCAGCAGCCCGAAGCCGAACCAGAGGATCATCAGCGGGGCGATCGCGATGATCGGCAGGGTCTGCGAGGCGATCATCAGCGGGAGCAGGGCGCGGCGCAGCCACGGCGAGAAGTCCACGGCGGTCGCCAGCACCCAGCCGACGGCGAGCGACAGCGCGAACCCGACGGCCGTGACCTGCAGGGTGGGCAGGGTGTTGGTCCAGAGCGCGGCGCGGTTGGCCCAGCCCTGCTCGACGACCCGCAGCGGCGAGGGCAGCACCTGCGGGGCGACCCCGGACAGCGTCACACCGAGCTGCCAGCCCGCCAGCAGCAGCGCGACCACGACGACCGGCGGGGCCCAGCGCGCGGGCCTGCGCGGCACCGGCCGGGCCGCCGCGGGCGGGCGCTCCAGGGTCGCGGTCACGCGGGCTGTCCGAGGTAGTCGTTGGTGAACCAGGTGGAGAAGTCCGGGCGGGCCCGCAGCGGCTGCCCGTTCGCGTCCACCACGGTGCCCGAGTCGACGAGGAAGCCGGAGAAGCCCTGCCACCGGTCGAGGGCCTGCGGGCCGACGCGGCCCTGCGCGTCCTTCAGATAGTCCTTCGCCAGCATCTCCTGGCTGCGGGTGACGAGCTCGGGCTCGGTGAAGGCGCCCGGGTTGGCGTCCTGCAGGTCCTGCGCGGCGCGGGCCGGATCGTCCGCGGCGAGCTGGTAGCCGCGCTGGGCGGCCTGGACGAAGGCCCGGGCCGCGTCGGGGTGCGCGGCGAGCCAGGGCGAGTGGCCGATGAGCAGCACGTTGTAGGCGTCGGGGAAGCCGAAGTCGGTGTAGCGGAAGGACTTCAGCGGCTCCCCGCGCAGCTGCGCCTCGATGCCCTCCCACGCCACGAACGGCTCGGTGAAGTCGACCTGGCCCGCGTACAGCGCCTCGTAGGCGCTGGTCCCGAGCGTGACGCTGGTGAAGTCGCCGGTGCCGCCCGCGTCCTTGATCACCTGCTGCATCTTCGGCACCTCGTACGGCGCGCCGAAGCCGCCGTAGGTCTTGCCGTCGAGGTCCTTCGGGCTCTGGATGTCGGCGCGGTCCGCCTTCACCGCGATCTCGGTGGCCCAGTGCTGCAGGATCGCCATCACGCTGGTGATGTCGGCGCCCGCCCCCTTCGAGTAGGTGAAGGAGTCCTGGAAGGAGATCCCGAACTCGGCGGCCCCCGAGCCGACGAGCGTGTCCGGGCTGGTGCTGTTGTACGGCAGGAACTCGACGTCGAGCCCCGCCTGCGCGAACCACCCCTCCTGCTGGGCGACGAACAGCCCGGAGTGGTTGGTGTTCGGGGTCCAGTCCAGGGCGACCCGGATCTTCTGGCCGGCCTCGGGGCCGCCGGTGCCGGCGGAACAGCCGGTCAGGAGCAGGATCACGCCGAGGAGTACAGACACGAGCGCGCGCAAGGCGACCTCCCTACGCCGGTGCTAACCGGGTCAGGTGCGAACGGTCGACGGCCGGTCCTGCCGCCCTCTCAGCCTCGGAACGTGGGGGCTCCCGCGGGTACGGGAGCAGACCCTACGTGTCGCGCGGGTGTCCCACCAACGCCGGATGCGTCACCCGATGTCGGCGCGGCGGTGCCGGGCCCGCCCGCCGGGCGGCGGAGCCGGGGTCTCCGGGGCGGGTTCGCGCAGGTGGCGGCGCCCGCCGGTGGGCGGCGGGGCCGGTGTGTCGGCGACGGGACGCGCCGGGCCCGGGCGGCCGGGGGCGAGCCGGTCGCCCGACGGGTGCGTGCCCCGCGGCTCGGGGGCCTGGTGCCGCGGCGGAGTCGCGCCCGCGGTGCGGCCGTTCCACGGGCGGGGCTCGACCGGGCGGGGCTCGACCGGGCGGGGCTCGACCGGGCGGCGCGGGCCGGGACCCGGGGGCTGCTCGTGGCCCGCGCGCGGGGCCGGGACCCGGGCGATCGCCGTCGTCGGGGCGTCCAGGCCGTCGGTGCGGCTCAGCACCGCGCGCGCCGCGTCCGCGAGGCCCGTGCCCGTCTTGCGGGCCAGGCTGTCGAGGAAGCGGCCCGCCTCCTCCGGGTCGGTGCGGTAGCGCTCGGCGAGCATCCCGGCCGCGTGGGCCACGGGCAGCGCCGCCTCGTGCTCGGCGGTCAGCCGCGCCACGGTGCCGGTCAGCCTGCGCACCGCGCAGACGTCCGACAGGCGGGCCGACAGGACGTCCGCCAGCCCGGCGAGGGCATCGACGTGCCCGTCGCCGACCGGTCGGCCGGGGTGGCCGAACAGCTGCAGCCCGCCCGCGGGCTCCCCGTCCACCCGCAGCGGGACGACGACGGAGCAGGTCAGACCCGTGTCCGCCGCGGCGGCCGCGAGCTCGGGCGGCCCGATGCGGGTGAGGTCGGGCGTGACCATCGGACGGCCGGACCGGACCGCGCCCTGGACCGGGCCGGTGCCCGCGCGCAGCTCCATCTCACCGAGCCGCGCGGGGTCCGGCCCCGAGGCCGTGACGCCCGCCAGCCGGGTGTCCGGCGGCTCGACCAGCACGATCGCCGCGGCGGGCACGCCCAGGGTGCCGGGCAGGGTGGCGCAGATCCGCTGCAAGAGCGGCCCGAGGTCGGCGGCGGCCACAGCCGTGCGGCCGATCTCCAGCGTCAGACCCATGATCCCGGGATCGTCAGGATGCACCGTGAACCCCTCCCCGCCGTGCCGTCGTGCGGCGGGTAGTCAACCACCGCGGCCCCGCCCGCTCGCACGGACGATCATCGGGTGGGCCGAACGGCGCAGCGGCCCGATCAGAGTGCCGTGACCTCGGCCCAGGTGCCGGGGTCGACCGGCACGCCCGCCGCCAGGTTCGCCGCGCGGGTGGCGCGGGCGCGGTCGCCGGGGATCTGGACGCCGGCGTGGCCGGGGGCGGGGTCGAGGGCGCGGAGCTCGTCGAGGAACGGACCGAGGGCCACGCCCCCGCCGAACGCCGCGGGGTCGAGCGCGATGAGCACGTCGCCCTTGGTCACCGGGTCGGTGGTGTCGAGGGTGCCGCGGACCTCGCGGCCGAGGGCGGTGCCGGTCAGCGAGGCGACCATCAGCTCCAGGACCAGGGACAACGCGTAGCCCTTCGGCCCGCCGAACGGCGAGATCGCGCCGTCGAGGGCGGCGGTGGGATCGGTCGTGGGGGCGCCGGACGCGTCGACGGCGGCGCCCGCGGGCAGCGGCTCGCCGCGGTGGGCGTGGTCGAGGACCTTGCCGCGCGAGATCTGCCCGGTCGCCATGTCCAGGACGACGGGTTCGCCGTCGGTCGGCACCGCCACCGCGAGCGGGTTGGTGCCCAGCATCGCCGGCGCGGCGCCCCACGGGTGGACGAGCGCCTCGCTGGTGGTCACGGCCAGGCCGATCAGGCCGGCCCCGGCCAGCCGCTCGACGTAGGGCGCGAGCATGCCGAGGTGCCCGGCCCGCCGGATGGCCGCCACGGCGACCCCCGTGCCGTGCTCGACGAGCGCCTCGACCGCCCGGTGGGCGACGGGCGGGCCGAGCCCGGTGCGACCGTCGACTCGCAGGACCGCGGGGGTCGACCAGTCCAGCTGCGGAACGGCCGCGGGGGCGCAGAGCCCGGCGCGGATCCGCCCGGCCAGCACCGGCAGGCGTCGGATGCCGTGGGACGCGTGTCCGCGCAGGTCCCCCTCGAGCAGCAGCTCGCCCTGTTCCCGCGCGGCGGCCTCCGGTGCGCCGAGCGCGGTGAGCACGCGGACGGTGACGGCGAGGTGATCGTCGGCGGGCACCCGGAGCATTCCGCGGACCCTACCCACGGTCACGGGCGCGCGGTCACACCGTGCCGAGCACCGGCTCGAACGCCAGCTCCGCCGCCCCGACGAGCTTGCCGTCCCGCCCCAGGGGGCTCACCTCGATGCGCGTGCCGCCGCCCGCCCGACTGACCAGGCTGCGGACGTGGACCTCCTGGCGGACCCGCTCGACGAGCGCCGCGGGCAGGGCGGCGAACAGGTCGCCGAGCACCACCATCTCCGGCGCGAGCAGGTTCACGGCGGTGACCAGGCCGGTGACCAGCCAGTCCCGCACCTCGTCGAGCAGGTCGACGCGGGTCAGCCCGCGCAGCTCCGCGACCAGCACCCCGCGCGGGGTGTCCTCCGGCAGCCCGAGGGCGCGGCAGAGGGCGGGCTCGCCGACCTCGGTCTCCCAGCAGCCCTGCTCACCGCAGAAGCAGGCCCGACCACCGGGTTTGACGATCATGTGCCCGATCTCGCCGAGATAGCCGCTGCTCCCCCGGAACGGCACCCCGCCGACGATCACGCCGCCGCCCACCCCGACGTCCGCGGACAGGTAGAGCAGGTCCGCCACCTCGCGGGCCGCGCCGCGCAGGTGCTCGGCCAGCGCGCCGAGGTCGCCGTCGTTGCCCACGGCGGTCGGCGACCCGAGCACCGCCTCCAGGCGCGTGCCCAGCCCGACCTCCCGCCAGCCCAGGTTGGGGGCCTCGAACACGAGCCCGTCCGCGCGTCGGACCACCCCGGGCACGGACACGCCGACGGACTGCTCCCGCACGCCCAGCTCGTCCCGCAGGAGCTGTGCGGACTCGGCGACGTGGGTGATCACCTCGCCCGGCAGCCGGGTGGTGCGGTGCAGGTTCCAGCTGTGCCTGCCCAGGATCTGCCCGCCGATGCCGACCATCGCCATGGAGACCTGGTCCACCCGGACGTCGACGGCGAGGACCACGGCCGCGGACGCCTCGGGCAGGACCAGCAGCGACGGCCGTCCCGCCCCGGACCGCTGGGCGGGGACGGCCTCGGTCACCACCCCCGCCTCGGCCAGCCCGTCGACGACCGCCTTGATCGTGCTGCGGTTGAGCCCCAGCTCGCTCGCCAGGGTCGCCCGCGTGCAGGGCCCGTCGAC
This sequence comes from Pseudonocardia sp. WMMC193, assembly GCF_021728735.1. Taxonomy (NCBI): domain Bacteria; kingdom Bacillati; phylum Actinomycetota; class Actinomycetes; order Pseudonocardiales; family Pseudonocardiaceae; genus Pseudonocardia; species Pseudonocardia sp. WMMC193. The sequence continues at coordinate 2,504,252 of NZ_JAKKDO010000003.1, forward strand.
GTGCAGACGACGCAGCAGCGCCGTGCGGTTGTGGCGCCGCGCGTCGTCGGGCCGGGTCCCCGAGTTCGGTCCTGCGATCGTCACCTGCCCGCGGCCGCCGACTTCCGCCTCGACAGCACGTCGACACCCGCGGCGAGCAGCAGCACCAGACCGGTGATCACGAAGACCACCGCGGCGGGCTGCTTGAGCAGCCCCAGCCCGTTCTCGACGGTCGCGAGCACGGCGCCGCCGATCACGGCGTTGGACACCCGGCCGCGGCCGCCGAACAGGGACGTCCCGCCGATCACCGCCGCGCCGACGGCGAACAGCAGCGTGTTGCCGCCACCGGCCGCGGGCGAGACGGACCCCACCTTGGACGAGTAGACGATCGCGCCGATCGCCGCGAAGGCGGAGCTGATCACGAACACCGCGGACCGGATCTTGACGACGTCGATGCCCGCCCGGCGGGCCGCCTCCCGGTTGCCGCCGACCGCGTAGACGTGCCTGCCGAACCGCGTCCGGTCGAGGACGTAGGTCCCCAGCACCATGAGGACGAGCACGATCGGCACGACATAAGGGATACCGGAGATGGCGATCACGCCCGGCGAGCGGTCCCGGGTGAGCAGGAAGGTCGCGAGCGCCCCGAGCACGACGACGGCCCCCACCTTCATCAGCACGAGGCCGGTCGGCTGGGCGACGAGGCCCTTGCTGAGCCGGTTGCGCTGCTGGGCGAGCGCGACGAGCGCGTACCCGCCCGCGGCGACCACGAAGAGCACCCACGAGCCGAGCGTGGAGAGGTTGCCGTTCGCCACGGCGTTGATCACCGGGTCGCGCAGGCCGAGCGTGCCGCCGTCCCCGATGAGCTGCAGGATCACGCCCTGCCAGGCGATGAACAGGGCGAGGGTGACCACGAAGCTCGGCATCCCGGTGCGGGCCACGAGGAACCCGGTGAGGCAGCCGACGGCGACGCCGGTGGTCACCGCCAGCAGCATGGCCACCCAGGGGTTGGGTGGCGCCCCGACCAACAGCAGCACCGCGCCCAGCGCGGCGCCCGCCGCCCCCGGCCAGACCCGGACCCAGGCGGCCAGCGCCGCACAGATCAGCAGGCCCACGATGAAGATCACGAAGACGAACCCGCCCATGGCGCCGAGCAGGTTGCCCTGGCTGACCATCTGCAGCGCCATCAGCGCGGCCGCGAGGCCGGACGCCGTGCCCGCGGCGAGGTCGATCTCGCCGGTGAGCAGCACGAACACCAGGCCCATCGCGATGATGGTCCGCCCGGCACCCTGCTGGAGCAGGTTCGCCAGGTTGAGCAGGCTCGGGAACGTCCCGCCCTGGTCCAGGGCGGTGAACAGGACGAACAGCGCCGCCAGTCCCAGCAGCGCGGGCAGCACGCCGAGCTCGCCGCTGCGCAGCCCCTGCACGTAGCCGCGCAGCGCCTCGGACGTGGTCCGGGCCGTGGTGTCGATGCCGAAGTCGGCGGACCGGTTGCCCGGGTTCGCCCTCTCGGCGGCGGACTTCTCCGGTGCTGTCATGATGCCGCCTCCGCGGTGGGGAGTGCCTCGGCGGTCACTGGACCACCTTCTCCGGACGCGCGAGCCCGAGGTCGCCGGACCGGCCCGCGGTGATGAGCTCGACGACCTGGCCGTGCGTGACGTCGCGGGTCGGCACCTCGGCCACCATCCGGCCGAGGTAGAGCGTGGCGATGCGGTCGGCGACCTCGAACACGTCCGCCATGTTGTGGCTGATCAGGACCACGCCGATGCCCTGCTCGGCGAGCCTGCGGACGAGGTCGAGCACCTGCCGGGTCTGCGCCACGCCCAGGGCCGCGGTGGGCTCGTCGAGCAGGACGACCCGGGAGTCCCAGAGCACCGCCTTGGCGATCGCGACGGTCTGCCGCTGACCGCCGGACAGCGAGGCGACCGGGGTGCGGACGCTCGTGACGGTCCGGACGCTGAGCGAGGCCAGCGTGCGGCGGGCCGCCTGCTCCATGTCCGCCTCGTCGAGCAGCCACGGCTTGCCGCGCTCCCGGCCGAGGAACATGTTCTGGACGATGTCGAGGTTGTCGGCCAGCGCGAGGTCCTGGTAGACGACCTCGATCCCGAGCTTCGACGCGTCCGCGGGCGAGCCGAGCGTGGCGGGGGTGCCGTCGAAGACGATCTCGCCGCCGTCGATCGGGTGGATACCGGCGACGCACTTGACCAGCGTCGACTTGCCCGCGCCGTTGTCGCCGACGAGCGCGGTGACCTCACCCGCGCGCACGGTGAGGTCGACGTCGTGCAGCACCTGCACCGCGCCGAAGCTCTTCGACACGCCGCGGAGCTGGAGGATGGGTTCGGACATGGGCCCTCCACGGGCGGACGCACGGCCGCAGGAGAGCGCCGGCCGTGCGTCCGAGTCTGGTTACTTGATGCCGGCGGCGGTGCAGGCGGCCTGCGTCTCGGCGACGCAGATCTCGCTCGCCTTGACGTAGCCCGCGTCCGTGACCACCTTCACGTTGTCCTTGGTGATCAGCTGCGGGGTGAGCAGCACGGACTTGACCTCACGGTTGCCCTTCGGGTCGGCCACCGTCTGGGTCGCCGTGGCGTCCGCCGTGGCGGTGTCGCCCTTGGCCAGCGCCGCGGCGAGCTTCGCCGTGGCGTCCGCCTCCTCCTGGATCGGCTTGAACACCGTCATGTACTGGTCGCCGCGCAGGATGGCCTGCAGGCCGTCCGCCGTGGCGTCCTGGCCGGTGACCGCGACCTTGCCGTTGAGGCCGTACTTCGTCAGCACCGTGACGACGGCGCCCGCGAGCCCGTCGTTCGCCGCGACGACGCCGTTCACCTGGCCGCCGTTGGAGGTCAGGATCTGCTCGAAGGTGGTGCCGCCCACCTGGTTGTCCCACTTGTCGATCGGCTGGCTCCGCACGAGCTTGAGCGCACCCGAGTCGTACATCGGCTTCAGCACGGTCTGCTGGCCGTTGTAGAACAGCGTGGCGTTGTTGTCGGTCGGGGCGCCCTCGATCTCGATGACCTGCGCGCCCTGCTGGCCCTGCAGCGCCTGGGCCAGGCCCTGGCCCTGCAGCGCGCCGACCTTCTCGTTGTCGAAGCTGACGTAGTAGTCGCTGGTGCCGCCGAGGTTGAGCCGGTCGTAGTCGATGACCGGGATGCCCTGGGCCTTCGCCTTCGCCGCGACGGCCGAGCCGCCGTCGGAGCTGATCGACGCGATGACCAGCACCTTCACCCCGGACGAGATCATCCCGTCGGCCAGGGTGGAGAACTTCTGCTCGTCGCCCTGCGCGTTCTGGATGTCCGGGTCGAGCCCGGCCGCGCGCATCGCCTTGTCGAGCATGGGCTTGTCGAAGCCCTCCCAGCGCGCCGAGCTGTCGGTCTCGGGGAGGATGACCCCCACCTTGACCCCGCCGCTGCTGGGCGCGGCGCTCTCCCCGCCCGAGCCCGAGCCGCCCGCGCTGTTCGCCCCACACGCGGTGAGGCTCAGGGCGAGGCCCAGACCCAGCGCGACCGCTGTCTTCCGTAAACGCATCCCGCACTCCCACGTCGCTGTGGATCCGACGCGGTGTTGCGCCGGATGAATGTTGTGGGCGACAACGTATGCGGGGATTCGGTGTGAGGTGAAGCATTCTGGATCGTGAAAGTTCCCGGACGATCATCACGATTCGGTCACGGGTCGCGTGATTTGTTGTTCGACCATCGCCACGACCGCCCGGCGGCACCCCCATCCCGCCCGGACCGGAGCAGTCCTGACACCGCCGAACGTCCGCGCGCCGGGCGGGTGAGACCTCACCCACCCCGGCCGACGACGATCGGCGCCGTCGCTCGGCGTGACCTGACCGCAGGGAGTGGGCCGGACGGGGTCGACACGGGCCGGACACGGGGCGTCACACAGCGCGCACGGACGCCCGCCGAGGACGGCCCGCGACGACTCTCCACCCGCTCGGGCGATCTTCACTCGACCGCGTCGGCGGCCCTCACTCTGCGTCACCCCTCCGAGTGGTGACGCTGCGTGACCCCGATGGGGCCGGCGGGGTCTCCGGCGGCGTGTCCCCGTCGCGCGAGCGGAGCAGCACCGCGCCGACCACCAGGGCGATCCCGACGGCCTCGGCCACCCCCGGGAGCTGCCCGAGCACCACCAACCCGATCACTGTGGCGGTGGCCGGGAGCAGGGCGAGGAGCACCGCGAACCGCGCCTGCCCGACCCGGCGCAGGACCACCTGGTCCAGGCCGTAGGGCACGATGCTCGACAGCAGCCCGACACCCAGGACGAGCAGCAGCACGACCGGCTCGGCCAACGGGGCGAGTGCCGACCAGCCGTCCCGGAACACCGGCAGGACCAGCAGCGGGGAGCACAGCACCCCCGCCACGGCGAACCCGACGGCCATGTCGTCGATGCCGCTCCCGCCGCGCGCGACCCGCTTCCCGAGCACGATGTAGGCCGCCCACAGCGCCGCCGCCGCGAGCGCCCAGACCACCCCAGACGGGCTGCCCGACCAGCGGACGTCCGCGATGAGGGCCACCCCGCCCGCGGCCAGCACGACCGCCCCGACGTCTCGGGGGCGGCGGCTCAGCGCGGCCGCCACGGCGACCGGGCCGCAGAACTCCAGCGCGACCGTCGTCCCGAGCGGCAGGCGCGCGATGGCCTCGTAGAACGCCGCGTTCATCAGCGCCGTGGCCACCCCGAACGGGACGCTCCGGCGGAGCCTGCCGCTACTCCACGCGACCCTCCCGGGCCGTACGACCAGAAGGAGCAACAGCCCCGCGGCCAAGATCCGTAACACCGCCACCGCGGACGGCGACAACCGGTCGAACAGTCCGACCGCGAGGGCCGCCCCGACGTACATCGAGACGCCCCCGACGACGAAGAGGACCGGAGCCGGGACCCGGCTCGCGAACCCCTTCGACGACGCCATTACCATGCTTGCACTCCGTAGTCGGCAGGACCCGACTGTTTACACACGACACCTTGCGGTGTCACCACAGGCACCGCATCATTCACTCGTAGTCAACTGAATCAAGTGTTCGTCACCGGACCGCCACCGGGTCGACCTTCCGCCGACGGATTCCCGTCGAAACGTGATTGTCGTCGCGACACGGGCCGGGAACACATGCAGGGGTGTCGAACGTCTGCAAGAGTGGACGCACCGCGTGAGCGGTCGTCACAGCAAGCCGCACCGGGGGACCGGTGCGGAGACGGAGGGAGACCGCTATGCAGCCCGGAACCCTGACCCGGCCCGAGTTGACCCTCGCCGACCGCTGTGACCGCTGCGGAGCGGCCGCAAAGGTTCGTGCCGTACTGCCGTCCGGCGGCGAGCTTCTGTTCTGCGGGCACCACGCCCGGGCCCACGCGGACAAACTGCGTGAGCTCGAGGTGGACGTCCAGCAGGGCGAGTGATGGGCGCCGGCCACTCCCCTGGCCGGTCTGAGTAGCGTCGTCGGAAGGGCGGGCACCTGCGGGTGCCCGCCCTTCCGTGTGTCGGGAGCCGTTCAGCGCCAGCTGCGGATGGTCGCGATGCGCTCCTCGAGCTGCTCGATGGTCGCCATGGCCGTCGGCGGGCCGCCGCACTGCCTGCGCAGCTCGTTGTGGATCATGCCGTGGGGCTTCTTCGTGCGGTGGTTCTGCAGTGCGACCAGCGAGTTCAGCTCCTTGCGGAGCTTCTGGATCTGCTCGCGCACCGAGAGGCCGCGCTGGGGCTCGGGGGCCGGCGGAGGCGGAGTGGCGCGGGCGGCGGCCCCGGAGCGCGGGGAGCCGCGGTCCACCCAGTCCTGCTGGCGCTGCTGCAGCAGCGAGCGGACCTGGTCGGCGTCGAGAAGGCCGGGCAGGCCGATGTAGTCCTCCTCGTCCGCGGAGAACGAGGCACCGTCGAAGATGAGCTGGTCCAGCTCGGCGTCGGCGTGCAGGGCGGTGAACGACTTCTCGTCCTCCCCCGGCTCGTCCTCCTGCCGGTTGGCGAGCATCAGCTCCTGGTCGTTCCACTCCTCCTTGGGCCGGTGCGGGGCCCCGAGGACGTGGTCGCGCTGCGCCTCCAGCTCCGACGCCAGACCCAGCAGCACGGGCACCGACGGCACGAACACCGACGCCGTCTCACCCTGGCGCCGCGACCGCACGAACCGGCCGATGGCCTGGGCGAAGAACAGCGGGGTCGACGCCGAGGTCGCGTAGACGCCGACGGCGAGCCGCGGCACGTCGACGCCCTCGGACACCATCCGGACCGCCACCATCCAGCGCTCCTGCGAGCGGGAGAAGGCGTCGATCCGCTCCGACGACCCCGTCTCGTCGGACAGGATCAGCGCCGGACGCGTGCCGGTGATCTTCTCCAGCAACGCCGCGTAGGCCCGGGCGGCCGTCTGGTCGGTCGCGATGACGAGCCCGCCCGCGTCGGACATGCCGCCGTTGCGGTGCGCGGTCAGCCGCTTGTCCGCGGCGGCGAGCACCGAGGGCATCCACTCCCCCGCCGGGTCCAGCGCGGTGCGCCAGGCCATGCCCGTCTGTTCCTTGGTCATCGGCTCGCCGAGCCGCGCGGTGATCTCCTCGCCCGCGCTGGTCCGCCAGCTGGAGGTCCCGGAGTAGGCCAGGAAGACCACCGGCCGCACGACGTTGTCGGCGAGCGCGTCCGCGTACCCGTAGGAGTGGTCCGAACGCGAGCGCAGGGCGCCCTCGGCGTCGCGCTCGTACTCGACGAACGGGATCGGGTTGTCGTCGGAGCGGAACGGCGTACCGGTCAGGGCGAGCCTGCGCTCCGCGGGCTCGAACGCCAGCTGGACGCCCTCGCCCCACGACTTCGCGTCGCCCGCGTGGTGGATCTCGTCGAGGATCACCAGGGTCCGGCGGTTCTCGGTGCGCGCCCGGTGCCGGGCCGGGTGGGTGGCCACACCGGCGTAGGTGATCGCGATCCCGTGGTAGTCCCGGGAGGTGCCGCCGAAGGACGTGCGGAACTCCGGGTCCAGCGCGATCCCCACCGCCGCCGCGGCCGCCGCCCACTGGTACTTCAGGTGCTCCGTCGGCGTGACGACCGTGATCGCCTCGATCGTCCGGTCCGCCAGCAGCTCGGCGGCCACCCGCAGGGCGAACGTGGTCTTGCCCGCGCCCGGGGTCGCGACCGTCAGGAAGTCCTGGGGCTTCGCCGCCAGGTAGCGGGCCAGCGCCGAGCGCTGCCAGGCACGCAGGGGACGAGAGGCCGGGGAGAGCCCCTGAACCGGTACGGATTCCGTCTGCGACACACGTCTCCCTGTTCTGCCGAGCGTCCTCAGGGCCGCCGTTCAGGGTATCCGCCGCAGCCGACCGGCCCGTGCCCGGGACTCCCCGCCCGCGCCCCGCGTGACGGCCGCCACGAGGGCGGTCGTCGCGACCCGGCCGGGGAGCCGGTAGACCTGACGGATGCCGCCTGCGCACTCCCCGACGGACGGAGCCGGGACGACGCCCGACAACGACGCCGCCCCCGCCGACCCCGAGACCGCAGACGCCGCAGACGCCGCAGACGCCGCAGACGCCGCGCTGGCACTCGACGCCCTCCTGCTCGAGGCCGCCCGCGGCCCGCGTGCCCGGCTGCTGCCCGTCGGGCCCGCCGCGCGGCTCGCGCTCGGAATGCTGCGCCGCCCGGCCGCCGCCGCGACGGCCGCGGGCCGGACCGTCGGCCTGCTCGCCGAGCTCGGCCGGATCGGGATCGGCGCCGATCTCGCAGGCCCCGAGGATCGCGGGCGCGTGGACGGGGTGCTCGGCCGCCTGCGGCGCGCGCACCGGGCGGGCCGGTCGGCCGCCCTGGACCTCGTCGACGACCTGGCCCGCGACCGCGCAGACGCCGACCGGCTGCGTTTCGCCGTCGACGGGCTGGCGGAGCTGACCGTCCCCGGCTCGCACCCGCTGCTGGACCCGGACGCGCTGCGGTCCGAACCGCGGGCCGCCGTGCGGAGCAGCGCGGACGCGGCCCGGCTCCTGCTCGAGGAGCTGGGCGGTGCGCTCGGAGCCGTCCTGGGGTCCGATCCGGGCGTTACCCGCCGCACAGCACCGCGGCTGCCCGGCGGCCGTGCGCACCTCGAGCCGGGGGTCGAGACGGCGACCGCGCCCGGCGCCGTCGTGCTGCGGACGGCGGCGTTCGAGCTGATCCACCATCTGCCCACCACCGAGCAGGTCGCCGAGGTGCCGGTGCTCGTGGTGCCGCCCTTCGCGAACTCGTACGCGCTGGTCGACCTGGCGCCGGACCGGAGCCTGGTCCGCACGCTCGTCGCGGCCGGACACCAGGTCCTCACCCTGTCGTGGCACCCGGTCCAGGACCCGTCCCACGGCCTGGACGCCGCCGCTGCGGCACTGGTCGAGGCCCTCGGCGCGGTCGAGCGGATCTGCCGCAGCGAGCGCACCGTCCTGCTCGGTGTGGCGGGCGGCGGCCTGCTCGCGGCCGTGACCACGGCGGTGCTCGCGCGTCCGGAGCGGGTGGCCGCGTTGGTCCTCGCCGGGGCCGCGCTGGAGGGCGGGCGGGACCGCGCCCGGCCGGGTGCGGGGCTGCCGGTCGACGAGGCGTCGGTGCGGTCCGCCGTCGCCGCCGTCGCGCGGGCGGGCTCGCTCGACGGGCGCACCCTCGCCGAGGTGCACGCCCTGCTCGACCCCGCCGCCCTGATCCGGCCCGCCTGGGAGCGCCGGTATCGGGGGACCGAACGGGCAGGACCCGGGAGCTCGGGAACCGCGCCGGACCCGCTGCGGGCATGGAACCTGGCCGCACGCGACGTTCCCGCCGCGCTGTACCGCGACCTGGCGGAGGCGGCGCTGTCCGGCGCACTCACCCGCCCCGGCGGTCTGACGGTGCTGGGCGAGCCGGTCGACCTCGCCGCCGTGGCGTCGGACGCCTACGTCCTCGCCGGCGCCACGGACCTGGTCGGCGGCTGGCAGTCGGCCTATCGCACGACCCAGCTGCTCGGCGGGAAGAGCCGGTTCGTGCTGGTGCCCGGGAGCACGGCCGCCGCGGTCGGCTTCGGGTCCGCCGAGCTGCGGGCGGGAGACGGCCCGGTCTCACCGGGCAACCCCGCCGATCCCGAATGGTGGCGCGCGCACGCCCGCCGACACCCGCGGCCGTGGTGGGACGACCTCGTCGACTGGCTCGCCGAACGCGGCGGCGACACCGTCGACGCACCACCGGAGCTGGGCGGCGGTCGCGGCCTGCACCCGATCCACCCCGCGCCGGGCACCTACCTCGCGCGGTAACCGGCCGCTCGCCCGACCCGGACCCCTGCCCGAGCGTCACGGGAGCGCGACCACCTCAACGCTCCCGTCACCTTCACCGAGCAAGATCCTTCCGAGCGCCACGCGAGCGCACTCACCCGCGCGCTCTCGTCACCCCCGACCGTCACGCCGGCACGCAGCGCCACCGCAGTGCCGCCGCGCGGCACGCCCCCTACGGCACCACCGTCACCGGCCAGCGGCCGATCTTGACCACGCGCATCGCGACCGAGCCGAAGAGCTTGTGACCCGCCTGGACGCTCGCGCCCACCAGGATCGCGTCCGCCCGCTCCCGCTCGGCGATGTGCACCAGGGCGTTCACCGGGTCGCCCGTCACGACCTCGAACACGGCCTGCACGCCGTACTCGCGGGCCAGGCCGTCGACCGTGGTGCGCAGCTCGGCGACCAGGGTGTCCGTGGACTCGTCGACCACCGCGGACGCGGCGAGCGGGACGGCGGTCGCGAAGGCGAGCGACGGGATCTGGTCGGCGTAGACCGCGAGCACCCGTCCGCCCTGGCGCCGCGCCTGCCCGACGGCGTAGTGCAGGGCCCGGTAGGCGGTCTCCGAGCCGTCCACGCCGACGACCACCGACCGCGGCCCGTCCGCCCCGTACTCGAAGCTCACCGCTCCCCCTCACCACGCGCGCACAGCGCCCCGGCCCGGCGCGGCGCCGCCGACCGCAGCACCGACGGCAGCACCGACCGCGCGCTCACGACCGGATCTCCGAGGGCTCGACGGCACCCTCGCCGACCGCGACCTCCTCGGCCCTGTCCACCTCGGACTCCCCGCCGTCGGCCTGCTCGAGATCGCGGTGCACGGTGGTGAGCAGGGCGAGCCCGCCCAGCACCACCACCGCGGCGATCCAGAACGGCAGGTGGACGTTCACCGCCGCGGCCAGCAGTCCCGCGACGAACGGGGCGAGCCCGCCGCCGATGAACCGGACGAAGCCGTAGGTGGCGCTGGCCACCGGGCGCGGGACCGGCGAGATACTCATGACCGCCGTGGTGACGAGGGTGTTGTTCAGCCCGACGAAGGCGCCGGAGAGGACCGTCGCGACGATCACCGTGGGCACCGACCCGGAGAACGTGCCGATCACGGCGAGGACCAGCGCGACCCCCACCAGCGAGCCGTAGAGCGTGCGCGCGGTGCCGAAGCGGTTCTTCAACCAGGTGGCGCCGAACACCGCGAACAGCGCGACGAGGACGCCCCAGGCGAAGAACACCGCACCCAGGCGCAGCGCCGAGAGGTTCATCAGGAACGGGGCGTAGCCGAGCAGGGTGAAGAAGCCCCAGTTGTAGAGGAGCCCGACCAGGCTGGTGGTGCGCAGGCTCCGGTGCCGCAACGCGGTGAGCGGTTCCGAGAGCCTGCTGGGCTGCGTCGGCGGGGTCTTCTCGACGAACACCACGGTCGCCACCAGGGCGATCAGCATCAGCACGGCGACCCCGAAGAAGGGGCCCCGCCAGGAGATGTTCCCGAGCAGCCCGCCGAGCAGCGGACCGGAGGCGATCCCCACGCCCAACGCCGTCTCGTACAGCACGATCGCGCCGGCGAACCCGCCACTCGCGGAGCCGACGATCACGGCGAGCGAGGTGGCGATGAACAGGGCGTTCCCGAGGCCCCACCCGGCCCGGAAGCCGACGATCCCGCCGATGCCGCCCGCGGCCCCCGCCGCCGCGGCGAAGATCACGATGAGCACGAGCCCGGCGATCAGGGTGCGCTTGGGGCCGATCCGGCTGGACACCCAGCCGGTCACCAGCATGGCGAGCGCGGTGACCACCAGGTAGCTGGTGAACAGCAGCTCGACCTGGGCGTGGCTCGCCTGCAGCTGGTCGGCGAGGGCGGGCAGGATCGGGTCGACCAGCCCAATGCCCATGAACGAGATGACGCACGCGAAAGCGACCGCCCACACCGCCCTGGGTTGGCGGAACGGGCTCGCGGTACTGCTCACAGTGCTCACAGGGGCTTCCCCTCGGACTCGATGAGGGCGGCCAGGGCGCGCGTCGCGGCGAGCAGCGCGCGTCGGTCGTCGTCGGACAGGGTCGTGATCCGGTCGGCCACGAACGTCGCGCGGGCGGCGTGCCGCTCGGCGATGTAGGCGCGGCCCGCGCGGGTGGCGGAGACGAGCACGGCGCGGCCGTCGGTGGGGTCCGGGGACCGGGTCACCAGGCCCGCGGCCTCCAGACGCCCGACGATCCCGGTCATCCCCGGCTGCGACGTGCGTTCCAGCGCGGTCAGCACGGTGATCCGCCGCGGGCCGCCCCGATCCAGCTCGTCGAGCACCGAGAGGGCGACGGTGTTCCACTCCGCCTCCCGGGCCGAGCGGCGCAGCCAGCTCACGGTGCGTTCGAGCACGTGGGCGAGCTCCGCGACGTCGTTCGTGGCCGTTCGGTTCACGCGGACCATTACATCACACAACTATATAGCTGCGCGATGTGCCGCCGGCGGGCGAACTCGAACACCTGTTCGAGCGTCATCCTGGAGCGGTGACCGCACCGACTCCGGAGCCCGCCGACTCCACGCCCGAGGCCCCCGTCGTCGAGGCCCCCGCCGTCGAAGCCCCCGCCGACCCGGCCCCCACCGACGCGCCCGGGGACCCCGCCCCGCGCAAGCGCGGCCGCCCGAAGGGCTCCACCGCCAAGACCACCCGCGTGGTCGAGCTGACCCTCACCGTCAGCGGCGCGGTCGACGGCGAGTGGCAGGCCGAGCTCAAGCGCGGCGCGACCTGGCTGGCCCGCGGCCTGCCGGTGTCCGCGGGCGCGGTGCTCAAGGCCGCCGCCGAGCTGCACCCGGAGATCTCCGGCCCGATCGACGAGGTCATCGCCGAGGCCCGGGCCACGCGCGAGGCCAAGGTCGCCGAGCTGGAGGCCCAGCTCGAGCAGGCCCGGAAGGCGCTCGCCGAGCTGGAATGAGCGCCATCGACCCGAACGACCTGGCGACCGCGCTGAAGGTGCTCGCGCAGGTCGACGAGCTGGACCCCGAGCACCCCGACGCCGTCGCGGTGCGGCGCGCCACGGCCCGGGTGTGGAAGTCGGTCAAGCAGCGCCGCAAGAGCGCCCGCCGCAAGGCGGTCACCGACGCCGACAACGCCGTGTTCGCCGCCACCGCCACGGCCGCCCCCGGCCGGGTGGACGACGAGACGGCGGGCATCCCGCTGGCGTCGACCATCCCCGGCGCGGTCGCGGGGACGCTGCGGCGCGCCCGGTCCTGCTACATGTGCAAGCAGCGCTACACCGTGGTGGACGCCTTCCACCACAACCTCTGTCCGTCGTGCGCCGCGTTCAACCGGGCCCGGCGGGACGCGCGGACGGACCTGCGGGGGCGGCGGGCCCTGCTGACCGGCGGCCGGGCCAAGATCGGGATGTACATCGCGCTGCGGCTGCTGCGGGACGGCGCGCACCTGACGATCACCACGCGGTTCCCGCACGACGCGGTGCGCCGCTTCACCGCGGTCGAGGACTCGGCGGACTGGCTGCACCGGCTGCGGGTCGTCGGCATCGACCTGCGCGACCCCGCGCAGGTCGCGGCGCTGGCCGACGACGTCGCGGGGCAGGGCCCGCTCGACGTCCTGATCAACAACGCGGCCCAGACCGTGCGCCGCGCACCCGGCTCCTACGCCGCGCTCGCCGAGGCCGAGAGCACGCCGCTCCCGGCCGACACGGTGCCGGACGTGCTCGTCTTCTCCCACGCGAGCGACGCGCACCCGGCCGCCCTCGCGGGCGCGGTCCCGACGCTGGGTGCGGTGGTGGAGACCGCCGAGGGCGGGTCGAAGGCCGCCGACCGGCTCGCGGAGCTGGCGATGACCGCCCGCAGCGCGTCCCCCGAGCGGATCGAGGCGGGCATCGCGGTCGACGCGGGCGGCCTGCTGCCGGACACGGCCCGGGTCAACAGCTGGGTCGCGAACGTCGAGGGCGTCGACCCGCTCGAGCTGCTCGAGGTGCAGCTGTGCAACCAGACGGCGCCGTTCATCCTGGTCTCCCGGCTGCGCTCCGCGTTGGCCGCGGGCGCCGCCGCGCACGGCCGGTCGTACGTGGTCAACGTGAGCGCGATGGAGGGGGTGTTCGGCCGCGGGTACAAGGCACCCGGGCACCCGCACACGAACATGGCCAAGGCCGCCCTGAACATGCTCACCCGCACCTCGGCGCAGGAGATGTTCGACACCGACCGCATCCTGATGACCGCGGTGGACACCGGGTGGATCACCGACGAACGCCCCCATCACCAGAAGCTGCGGCTGGCGGAGGAGGGCTTCCACGCCCCGCTGGACCTGGTCGACGGCGCCGCCCGCGTCTACGACCCGGTCGTGCGCGGCGAGGCGGGCGAGGACCTCTACGGCGTCTTCCTGAAGGACTACGCGATCGCGAACTGGTAGGCCTGTGGACAACCGTGGAGGGGTGTCCGCGACTGTCGGCGGCCCCCGTTAGGTTCCAGCACGTGCTCCACATCCACCGTGCCGAACGAGCGGACACGCTCGCCACCGCCCTCGCCGAGGTCCTCGGCGAGCCCGCGGGCGACCCGTTCGCGCCCGTGGTCGTCGCGGTGCCCGAGCGCGGCGTGGAGCGGTGGCTCCAACAGCGCCTGTCCCTGCGCCTCGGCACCCGCACCGGCACCCGGGCGGGTGCGGACGGCGTGTGCGCGAACGTCGTCTTCCCCTCCCCCGGTCAGCTCCTCGCCGAGGCGGTGGACGCGGCCACCGGGACGGACCCCGACACCGATCCCTGGGACCCCCGCCGCGCGGTCTGGCCGCTCCTGGAGGAGGTCCGGGCGGCCGTCGCGGACCCCGGGGCGACCTTCGCGGCGCTGGCCGCGCACCTGCGCCACAGCGGGGAGACCCGCACCTACGCCGTGGCCCGCAGGCTCTCGGACCTGTTCGCGAGCTACGCGGTCCACCGCCCGGACATGCTCCGCGCCTGGCACGGGGGGAACCCGCAGGACACCCCGCCCGACCTGCGCTGGCAGGTCGAGCTCTGGCGCAGGCTGCGCGCCCGGATCGGCGAACCGGGCCCCGCCGAACGGCTCGCCGCGGCCGAGGCGGTCCTGCGGGCCGATCCGTCGCGCGTGGAGCTCCCCGAGTCGGTGAGCGTGTTCGGGCCCACCCGGCTCGCCGCCGAGCACCTCGCGGTCCTGGAGGCCCTGGCCGTCCACCGCGCGGTGCACCTCTGGTTGCCCCATCCCTCGCCCGCGCTGTGGGAGACACTGCGGGAGACGCTGAGGGGCCGGGAGCCCGCCCTGCTCCGCGAGCAGGACGGGTCCGCGGCCGCCGTCGGCAACCCCCTCCTGCGCTCGCTGGGGCGAGACGTGCGGGAGCTGCAGCTGCGGCTCCCCGCGGCGCAGGACCACTACCACCCCGGCGCGCCCACCCCGCGGACGCTGCTCGGCAGGCTGCAGGAGGCGCTGCGCACCGACCGGGCCCCCGGCGGGGAGCTCCCCCTCCTGGACCCCGCGGACCGCAGCGTCGCGGTCCACGCCTGTCACGGCCCGGACCGGCAGGTCGAGGTGCTGCGCGAGATCGTGCTGGGCCTACTCGCCGCGGACCCGACCCTCGAACCGCGAGACGTCATCGTCATGTGCCCGGACATCGAGGCGTTCGCCCCGCTGATCTCGGCCTCGTTCGGCCTGGCCGCCGAGGACGAGGAGGAGGCCCACCCCGGCCACCGGCTGCGCGTCCGGCTCGCCGACCGCGCCCTGCGGCAGGCGAACCCGCTGCTGGGCACGGCGTCGGCACTGCTGGAGCTGGCCGACTCGCGGGTCGCGGCCTCCCAGGTGCTGGACCTGGTCGGCTCCGGCCCGGTCCGCCGCCGCTTCCGCCTGGACGACGACGCGGTGGACCGGATCGGCGAGCTCGTCGCGCTGTCCGGCGTCCGCTGGGGGCTCGACGGCGAGCACCGCCGCCCCTTCCGGCTCGACGGGTTCCCGCAGAACACCTGGGCGGCCGGGCTGGACCGGATGCTGCTCGGCGTCGCGATGGCCGAGCGCCCGGGCGAGCAGGGCTGGCTGGGCACGGCGCTCCCGCTGGACGACGTGGACTCCTCGGACGTCGACCTGGTCGGGTCGCTCGCCGAGATCCTCGACCGGCTCGCCGCCGTCCTCGGCGCGCTGGGCGGTCCGCAGCCGCTCACCGCGTGGGTGGCCGCGCTGCAGGAGGGGCTGTCGGCGCTCACCGCCACCACGACGTCGGACGCCTGGCAGGACACCCAGGCCCGCGCCGAGCTGGCGGACGTGGTGCGGTCGGCGGGCCCGCAGGCCGAGACCGTCCCGCTGTCGCTGTCCGACGTCCGGGGCCTGCTCGCCGACCGCCTGCGCGGCAGGCCGAGCCGGGCGAACTTCCGCACCGGCACGCTGACCGTCGCCACCCTGGTGCCGATGCGCTCGGTCCCCCACCGGGTCGTCTGCCTGCTGGGGGTGGACGACGGGGTGTTCCCCCGTACCGGTGCCCCGGACGGGGACGACGTGCTGGCCAGGGCACCGCGCATCGGGGAACGGGACCCGCGCGCCGAGGACCGCCAGCTGCTGCTCGACGCGATCACCGCGGCCACCGAGCACCTCGTGGTGGTGCACTCGGGGATGAACGAGCGGACCGGTGCGCCCCGCCCGCCCGCGGTGCCGATCGGCGAGCTGCTCGACGCCGTGGACGAGACCGTGCGGGTGGTCGGCGGCAAGGCGAGCGAGGCGATCACCCACCGCCACCCGTTGCAGCCCTTCGACCCCCGCAACTTCGCCCTGCCCGAGCCGTTCAGCTTCGACCGCACCGCCCTCGCGGGTGCCCGCGCGTCCCAGGGCGAGCGGCGTCCGGTCCCGCCGTTCCTGTCGGGGCCACTCGCCCCGCCCGCGGAGACCGACACCGTGGAGCTGGACGACCTCGTCCGGTTCCTCGACCACCCGATGAAGGCGTTCCTGCGCCAGCGGGTGGGCATGGTCCCGCGGTCCGAGGACACCGAGCCCGGCGACGCGCTGCCCGTGGCGCTCAACGGTCTGGAGGAGTGGGCCGTCGGCGACCGGATGCTGCGCGACCGGCTCGCGGGCGCGGGGCAGCAGCACACCGCGGCGGCCGAGTGGCGGCGCGGCGACCTGCCGCCGGGCGCGCTCGGCGGGGCCGTGCTGGAGAAGGTCGACCGGGCGGTGGAACCGCTGGTGGAGGCCAGTCGCGAGCTGCGCGTCGGGGAGCCCGTGTCGCTGGACGTCGCGGCGCCGCTGCCCTCGGGTGTCCGCGTGGTGGGCACGGTCGCCGGGATCCACGACCACACGCTGGTCACCGTCGTGTACTCGCGGCTGGCGGCGAAGCACCGCCTGCAGGCCTGGGCGCGGCTGCTGGCGCTCACCGTGACCCGGCCCGGCGTGCCGTGGCGGGCGGTCACCCTGGGGCGCGGGCGCGGCGGCACGGCGCGGGCCGTGGTGGGCCCGGTGGGGGTCGAGGAGGCCCGGTCGGCGTTGGCCGATCTCGCCGCCGTGCACCGCGAGGGGCTGCGCGAGCCGCTGCCGCTGTCCATGCCCTGCGCGCTGGGGTACGCGAAGGCGCGCAGGCTGGGCACCGCCGTCGCGGACGCGGAGGCCGCCGCGGAGGGCGAGTGGCGGTTCGAGAAGGAGGACGAGTCGATCATCGCGGTCCTGGGGCCCGACCCGGAGTTCCGGGCGCTGCTCGCGCAGCGCGAGGGGGCGCAGTCGCGGTTCGGCACGCTGGCCGAGCGGATCTGGCGGCCCCTGCTCGACACCGAGCACCTGGAGGTCCTGTGACCCAGGTACTCCCCACCCACCCGCAGTTCGCGGTCGACGGTGACCTGCCCGAGGGCACCACCGTGCTGGAGGCGAGCGCGGGCACCGGCAAGACGTACACGATCGCCGCGCTGACCACCCGGTACGTGGCCGACGGCGTCCCCCTCTCGCGGCTGATGCTGGTCACCTTCGGCCGGGAGGCCACCCAGGAGCTGCGCGAACGGGTCCGGGAGCGGCTCGCGGCGACCGAGCGCGGGCTGGCCCGCGGGGCGCTCACGGACGATCCGGTGATCACGCTGCTGCAGAAGGGTGACGTGGAGCAGGCCCGGGCGAACCTGCGCGCCGCCCTCGCCGAGTTCGACGCGGCCACCATCGCGACCACCCACCAGTTCTGCCAGCAGATGCTGGCCGGGCTCGGGGTGGCCGGGGACAGCGATCCGGACGCGGAGTTCGTCGAGCACACCGACGACCTGGTCACCGAGGTCGTGGACGACTTCTACGTGCGCAAGTACGCCGCCCGCGGGGCCGGGTCGCCGCTGTTCGGCCGGGACGAGGCCCTCGCCCTGGCCCGGCGCGCCGTCGGCGACCCGCAGGCCCGGCTCGAGCCCGCGGACGCCGCCCCGGAGTCGGTCGCGCAGGTGCGGCAGGGGTTCGCGAAGGCCGTCCGCGCCGAGGTGGACCGCCGCAAGCGCGCCCGCAGGTTGTTCAGCTACGACGACATGCTCACCCGCCTCGCGGACGCGCTGCGGGACCCGGTGCGCGGCGAGGCCGCGCGGGCGCGGTTGGCGGCCCGCTACGACGTGGTGCTCGTCGACGAGTTCCAGGACACCGACCCGATCCAGTGGGAGATCCTCGAGCGGTCCTTCCACGGCCAGGTCACGCTCGTGCTCATCGGGGATCCCAAGCAGGCGATCTACGCGTTCCGCGGGGCGGACGTGGTGTCCTACCTGCAGGCGGTCCGGGAGGGCTCGGTCCGCACGCTCGGCCGGAACTTCCGCACCGACGAGGCCCTGCTGGACGCGCTCGACGGGGTGTTCGGCTCGGCGTCCGGCGAGGGCGTGGCGCTGGGCAGCGACCAGATCGTCGTGCGGCGGGTCGAGGCCCACCACACGGCGCGGCGGTTCGCCGTCCCCGGCGGCGCGCACTCGGACGAGCCGTTCCGGCTGCGCGTCGTGGACCGGGACCGGATCGGCCCGCTCACCGGCCGCAGGCTGGGCCGGGCGGCGAAGGCTCGCGAGGTCGTCGCCGAGGACGTCGCCCGGGACGTCGCGGCCCTGCTCGCCTCGGGCGCCACCGTCGAGGACCGGCCGCTGCACGCCGGGGACGTGGCGGTGCTCGTCCGGACCAACAACCAGGGCCTGGCCGTGCGGGCGGCCTGCACCGAGGCGGGCGTCCCGGCGGTGTTGACCGGCACCACCAGCGTGTTCACCACGGAGGCGGCGGCCGAGTGGCTCACCCTCCTCGAGGCCGTCGAGCAGCCGCAGCGCACCACCCGGCTGCGGGCGGTGGCGCTCACCTGCTTCGTGGGGCACACCGTCGAGGAGCTGTGCGGCGCGCGCGCCGAGGAGCTGATCGACGGGCTCGGGGCCGACCTGCGCGCCTGGCACGCGGTGCTCGCCGAGCGCGGCGTCGCGGCGCTGCTGGAGGCCGTCACCACCCGGACCCGGCTGCCCGAACGCCTGCTCGGGCTGCGCGAGGGCGACCGGCGGCTGACGGACGTCCGGCACATCGGGCAGGTGCTCCACGGTGCCGCGCTCGACCGGCACCTGGGTCCGTCCGCGCTGGTCGAGTGGCTGCGCCACCGCATGGCGGACGCGGCGCGGGACACCACCACGGAGCGGTCGCGGCGGCTGGAGTCGGACGCCGAGGCGGTGCAGATCGTCACCGTGCACCGCAGCAAGGGCCTGGAGTTCCCGGTCGTCTACGTGCCGTTCGGCTGGGACCGCTGGGTGAACGACAAGGCGGACGTCCTGCTGGTGCACGACGACGAGGGGGCCCGTGTGCTCGACGTCGGCGGCCCGCTCGGCCCGGCCCGCGCCGAGCGGCTGCAGCGCCACCTGGACGAGGAGGCGGGCGAGGACCTGCGGCTGATGTACGTGGCGCTGACCCGGGCGAAGTGCCAGGTCGTGGCGTGGTGGGCGCCCTCGACGACCACCGAGTGCTCGGCGCTGAACCGGTTGCTGATCGGGCGTCCGGCGGCGGGGACCGTGCCGATGCCGGGGTACAAGGTGCCGGCGGATGCGGCGGCCCTGGACATCCTGCGCGGGATTCCGGGGCTCAGGGTCGAGACCCTGTCCGAGCGCGCTCCCGCGCCACCGCCCGCCCGCCCGGAGCCGCTGCCCGCCCTCGGGACCGCACGGTTCGCCCGGGTCCTGGACACCGCGTGGCGGCGCACGTCCTACTCGGCGCTGACGGCGGATGCACACGGGTCGGCTCCGACCGGATCCGGAGTGGGGTCCGAGCCGGAGCACGCGGGGACGGACGACGAGGCCGAGATCGAGCTGCCGGAGACCGCGGCGGACCTGGGGGCGGACGTGCCCTCCCCCATGGCGGACCTCCCGCTGGGCGCCGGATTCGGCACGCTGGTGCACGCGGTGTTCGAGCACCTCGACCCCACCGCACCGGACCTGGCCGCCGAGCTGCGGGCCCAGGTCGGCGCGGCGCTCGCCGCGCAGCCCACGGACATCGACCCGGACGCCCTCGCCGCGGCCCTGGTCCCGGTCGTCGAGACCCCGTTGGGGCCGCTCGCGGGCGGCCGGGCGCTGCGGGCGATCCCGCCTCGGGACCGCCTCGCCGAGCTGGACTTCGAGATGCCCCTCGCGGGCGGCGACACCCCCGCAGGCCGGGTCACGCTGGGCGACCTCGCCCCCGTCCTGCGTCGGTACCTGCCCGCGGACGACCCGCTCGCGGGCTACCCGGACCTGCTGAGTGCCCCCGGTCTCGCCGACCAGCCGCTGCGCGGGTACCTCACCGGCTCGATCGACGCGGTGCTGCGGGTCGACGGGCGCTATCTCGTGGTGGACTACAAGACCAACTGGCTCGGGCCCGCGGGCCCGGCGGGCCGGGAGCCGCTCACGGCGGCGCACTACGCCCCCGCCGTGCTGGTCCCGGCCATGCAGGCCGCGCACTACCCGCTGCAAGCCCTGCTCTACGCGGTCGCGCTGCACCGCTACCTGCGGTGGCGGCTGCCGTCCTACGACCCGGCCGAGCACCTGGGTGGGGTCCTCTACCTGTTCCTGCGCGGGATGTGCGGCGCCGGCACCCCGCAGGTCGCGGGCACGCCCTGCGGCGTCTTCGGCTGGCGCCCGCCCGCGGGCCTGGTCGAGGCGCTGTCGGACACCCTGGACTCCGTGAGTGGCGATGGTCGCCAGAGCGACTATCGCCACTCACGAGCACGGGTGGCGGCTCCGGACGTCGCCGAGCCGGGCGAGCGGTCCGCGGCCGGTCCCGTGCCGGCGGAGGCCGAGGCGGTCGACCCGGGCGGCCCGGGCGGCCCGGACGGCGGTCCAGTCGACCCCGACGACGCTGTCGGCCCGGACAGCCCAGTCGGCGCGGACGGCCCGGACGGCGTGGACGGCGTGGACGGCGTGGACGGCGTGGACGGCGTGGACGGCGTGGACGGCCCGGACGAGCTGGCCCTCGACCTGCCCGTGGTCGTCGAGCAGTCGACCGCACCCACCCCGCCGACCGCACCCACCCCGCCGAAGAAGCCCCGGCCGAGCGAGCCCGAGCCGGACGAGCCGGGGCTGTTCGACCTGGGGGACCTGACATGACCAGCGTGGAGCTCGATCGCGACCCCTACGACCTGCGGACCGCCCGGTCCGCGACGGGTCTGCTCGCGGAGTTCAACACCGCGGGCGTGCTCACGGCGGCGGACGTGCACGTCGCGACCCGGCTCGGGCGGCTCGGCGGGGATCCGGCGGGTGAGCCCGAGGAGGTGCTGCTCGCGGTCGCGCTCACGGTGCGCGCCATCCGGAACGGCTCGGTGTGCGTGGACCTCGCCGAGGTCGGTCACACCGTGCTCGGCGAGGGTGAGGAGTCGGTGGACGTCGCGGCGCTGCCGTGGCCGGAGCCCGCGGCCTGGCTCGCGGCCGTGGAGCGCAGCCCGCTCACCGCGGTCGGGGCGGAGGCCGCGTCCGGGCACCCGCTGCGGCTGGTCCCCGTGCAGGACGGCCGGTCCCTGCTCTACCTCGACCGCTACTGGGCCGAGGAGGAGCTGGTCCGGCGCGAGCTGCGGGACCGGGCGGCCGCGGAGCAGCCCGTCGTGGACCTCGACCGGCTGCGCGCGGGCCTCGCCCGACTCTTCGACCCCCCGCCGGACACGGGCGCCGTGCCCGCCCCGCCGCCCGGCACGGACCTGCAACGTCTCGCCGCGGCGGTCGCGGCGCTGCGCCGGGTCACCGTGCTCGCGGGCGGCCCCGGCACGGGCAAGACGACGACGGTGGCGCGCCTGGTCGCGCTGCTGCACGACCTGCACACCGGACCGACCCCCCTGCGGGTCGCGCTGGTCGCGCCCACCGGGAAGGCCGCGGCGCGGCTCGGCGAGTCCGTCGGCCACCACACCGGCCGGCTCCCCGCCGAGGATCGTGCCCGGGTGGGTGCGCCCACGGCCTCGACGATCCACCGGCTGCTGGGCAGGCGGCCGGGCTCGTCGAGCCGCTTCC
Organism: Pseudonocardia sp. WMMC193; assembly: GCF_021728735.1. Classification (NCBI taxonomy): domain Bacteria; kingdom Bacillati; phylum Actinomycetota; class Actinomycetes; order Pseudonocardiales; family Pseudonocardiaceae; genus Pseudonocardia; species Pseudonocardia sp. WMMC193. Next base: position 2,525,804 of record NZ_JAKKDO010000003.1, read on the forward strand.
GACACGACCGCGCCAACCGCCTCCCGCACGACGTCGTGGTCGTCGACGAGACCTCGATGGTCTCCCTCACCCTGATGGCCCGGCTGCTGGAGGCGGTCCGCCCGGACGCCCGGATCGTCCTGGTCGGCGACCCGGACCAGCTGGCGTCGGTCGAGGCGGGCGCGGTCCTCGGCGACCTCGCCCGCGCGTCGGGCACCCCGGAGCCGGCGCTGGACGAGCGGCTGCGGAGCATCGGCGCCCTCGCCCCGGACGATCCGGCGGTGGTCCACGGCGTCGTCACGCTGACCCACACCTGGCGCTTCGAGGGCGGCATCGCCGCGTTCGCGGACGCCGTGCAGCGCGGGTCCGCGGACGAGGCGGTCGCCCTGCTCCGCGCGGGCCACCCGGACCTGCTCTTCGTCGAGTCCGACCTGGAGGTGCGCGAGCCCGCGGGTCTCGACGGGCTGCGCGCGGACGTGGTGGAGGCGTCCGGCGCGCTGCTCGCCGCGGCACGCGAGGGTCGCACGGCGGACGCGCTGCGCGGGCTGGACCGGCACCGGCTGTTGTGCGCGCACCGGCGCGGGCCGTTCGGGGTCACCCGCTGGAGCCAGGAGGTCGAGCGCTGGCTCGGCCAGGCGCACCCGGGTTTCGCCGACCCCGCCCCCGGCGAGCGGGCGAGCCCCTGGTGGGCCGGTCGGCCGCTGCTGGTCACCGGGAACGACTACGACCTGGGCCTCTACAACGGCGACACCGGCGTCGTGGTCCGCGAGCACGGCGTGCTGCGCGCGGTGTTCGGCCGCCCGGGCGAGCCGCAGTCCTTCGCCCCGGCCCGCGTCGGCGGGGTGCAGACCGTGCACGCGATGACCGTCCACCGCAGCCAGGGCAGCCAGTTCCAGCACGTCACCGTCGTGTTGCCCCCGCCGGAGTCGCCGCTGCTCACCCGCGAGCTGCTCTACACGGCGGTCACCCGGGCCGAGCGCGTCGTGCGGCTGGTGGGCAGCGAGGAGGCCGTCCGCGCGGCCGTCGGGAGACCGGTCAGCAGGGCCAGTGGCCTGCGCGAACGGCTGGGGTGAGCACCCCTGAGCGAAACCCGTGCACCGCGCACCCGTCACACGGCAGGATGGACACCATGACCGACGCCCCCACGTCGACTGGGGCCCCCACAGCTCCGAGCTCGCTCGTCCCCGCCAAACCCGCCCTCGTCACCGTCGACGACGACCCGAGCGTGTCCCGCGCCGTGGCCCGCGACCTGCGCCGCCGCTACGGCGACCGGTTCCGCATCGTGCGCGCCGAGTCCGGCCAGCAGGCGCTCGACACGCTCAAGGAGATGGCGCTGCGCGGCAACGACGTCGCCGTCCTGCTCGCCGACTACCGCATGCCCGGCATGAACGGGCTGGAGTTCCTCGAACGCGCCCTGGACCTCTACCCGGTGGCCCGCCGGGTGCTGCTCACCGCCTACGCCGACACCGACGCCGCCATCACCGCGATCAACGTCGTCGACCTGGACCACTACCTGCTCAAGCCCTGGGACCCGCCGGAGGAGAAGCTCTACCCGGTCGTCGACGCGATGATCGAGGCCTGGGCGCAGGCGGACCGGCACGAGGTGAGCGAGACGCGGGTGATCGGGCACCGCTGGTCGGCCCGCTCGCACGAGGTGCGGGACTTCCTGGCCCGCAACCAGGTCCCCTACCGCTGGTACCCGGTCGACCAGCCGGAGGCGTGCCGGCTGCTGGAGGCCGCCGGGGTGGACGACTCGCAGCTGCCGGTGGTGATCTCCCCGTCCGGGGAGTGCCTGGTCTGCCCGGACGAGATGCAGCTCGCCGACCGCGTCGGGCTCTCGACGATCCCGGCCGCGGACTTCTACGACCTCATCGTGATCGGCGGCGGCCCGGCGGGCCTCGGCGCGAGCGTGTACGGGGCGTCGGAGGGCCTGCGCACGGTGCTCGTCGAGCGCATGGCGACCGGCGGCCAGGCGGGCCAGAGCTCGCGGATCGAGAACTACCTCGGCTTCCCGGACGGCGTGTCCGGCGCCCAGCTCACCGACCGGGCCCGGCGGCAGGCCATCCGGCTCGGCGCCGAGCTGCTCACCGCCCGCGAGGTCGTCGCCTTGGAGGCGAACGGCAGCGCCCGCACCGTCCGGTTCGCGGACGGCACGGCGATCCACGCCCACGCCGTCGTCCTGGCGACCGGGGTGACCTACCGCGAGCTGGAGGCGCCGGGGCTGACCGAGCTCGCGGGCCGCGGGGTGTTCTACGGCTCGGCGCTCACCGAGGCGGCGGGCTGTGCGGGCAGCGACGTCTACGTCGTCGGCGGCGCCAACTCGGCGGGTCAGGCGGCCGTGTACTTCTCGCGGCACGCCCGCAGCGTGACGATGGTGGTGCGTGGGCCCAGCCTGCAGGCGTCGATGTCGCAGTACCTCATCGAGCAGATCGAGGGCATCCCCGAGATCACCGTGCGCACCTGCAGCGAGGTCGTCGAGGCCACCGGCGGGGAGCACCTGGAGAAGCTGACCCTGCGGGACCGCACCACCGGCGAGACCGAGACGGTGGACGCCGGGTACCTGTTCGTGTTCATCGGGGCCAGCCCCCGCACCGAGTGGCTGGGCGAGCGGATCGCGCGGGACGCGGGCGGTTTCGTCCTCGCCGGGCCGGACCTGCTGGTCGGCGGGAAGCGCCCCGCGGGATGGGATGCCGAGCGCGATCCGTTGCACCTGGAGACGAGCCTGCCCGGCGTGTTCGTCGCGGGGGACGCCCGCGCCGAGTCCGTCAAGCGGGTCGCGTCCGCCGTGGGCGACGGGGCGATGGCCGTGTCGCTCGTCCACCGGTACCTAGAGAATCCGTAGAGGGAACCCGTCATGAGCGAGAGCGAGTCGTCAGCACGGTCGGTGTGCGATCCGGAGGAGCTCAAGACCCTCTTCCTCTTCGAGAAGCTCGAGCCCGCCCAGCTCGAGGCGCTGTGCGAGCAGGGCCGCGTCGAGGAGTTCGGGCCCGGGCCGGTCTACACCGAGGGTGCCCCCGCGACCTGCTTCTACGTGCTGATCGAGGGCACCGTCGTACTCACCCGGCGCTCGGGCGGCGAGGAGGTCGAGGTCGAGCGGACCGCGCAGCCCGGGGTGTACGCCGGTGCCTGGCAGGCCTACCTCGGCGACCGGGTGCCGCAGGTCTACAACAACTCCCTGCGGGTCACGGTCCCGTCGCGCTTCTACGTGCTCGACGCGGAGAAGCTGTCCACGCTGATGCGCGAGTGGTTCCCGATGGCCCTGCACCTGTTGGAGGGCCTGTTCTTCGGGTTCCAGAACACGCAGAACGCGGTGGCCCAGCGGGAGCGGCTGCTCGCCCTCGGGTCGCTGTCCGCCGGTCTGACCCACGAGCTCAACAACCCGGCGGCCGCCGCCGTGCGCGCCACGGCCACGCTGCGCGAACGCGTCGCGGGGATGCGCCACAAGCTGGGCATGATCGGGGCGGGCAACTGGGACCGGGTCGACCTGGAGACCCTGGTGCGCATCCAGGAGGACGCGGCCGACCGCGTCGGGAAGGCGCCCGACCTGTCCCCGCTGGAGACCGGAGACGCCGAGGACGCCGTCGGCGAGTGGCTCGAGGAGGCCGGGATCGACGGCGGCTGGGACATCGCGCCCAACTTCGTCGCCGCGGGGATCGACGTCGAGTGGTTGACGCGGGTCAAGGAGAGCGTCCCGGCGTCCGTGCTCGAGGGCGCGGTGCGCTGGTTGAACTACACGGTCGAGACCGAGCTGCTGATGAACGAGATCGCGGACTCGACCACCCGGGTGTCCACGCTGGTCGGGGCGGCCAAGCAGTACTCGCAGATGGACCGGGCGCCGTACCAGACGGTGGACATCCACGAGCTGCTCAAGTCCACCATCGTGATGCTGCACAACAAGTTCGGCGACGGCGTGCAGCTCGTGAAGGACTTCGACCGCACGCTGCCGAAGATCTCCGTGTACGCCGCCGAGCTCAACCAGGTGTGGACGAACCTGATCGACAACGCCCTGCAGGCCATGGGCGGGCAGGGCACGCTCACCGTGCGCACCGCCCGCGAGGGCGACCGCATGCTCGTCGAGATCGGCGACACCGGGCCGGGGGTCCCGGAGGAGATCCGGTCGCGGATCTTCGAGCCCTTCTTCACCACCAAGGCCGTCGGCGAGGGCACCGGGCTCGGCCTGGACATCTCGTGGCGGATCGTGGTGAACCGCCACCACGGCGACCTCCGGGTCGTCTCCGCGCCGGGCGACACCCGCTTCCAGGTGCTCCTGCCGTTCGACGATGCCGAGGAGGCCTCGTGACCGAGCCCGTGATCGACTCCGTGGTCCCGCCGTCGGGCACCGGCTGCGCGGAGTGCGACGCCGCCGGTGGCTGGTGGGTGCACCTGCGCCGCTGCGCCACGTGCGGGCACGTCGGCTGCTGCGACTCCTCCCCCGCCCAGCACGCCACCGCCCACTTCCGGTCGTCCGGGCACCCGGTCGTGCAGAGCTTCGAGCCGGGCGAGGACTGGTTCTGGGACTACGAGCGGGAGGTCGGCCTGTCCGGGCCCGAGCTCGCCCCGCCCACGTCGCACCCCGCGGACCAGCCCACGCCCGGCCCGGCCGGACGGGTCCCGGCGGACTGGCGTACGCGGGTCCACTGACGGAGGGCAGAATCCCGGTGTGCTGACCAGTGCCGGGATCCTGCTCCACCGCGAGCGCGCGGGCCGCGTCGAGGTGCTGCTCGGACACATGGGTGGGCCGTTCTGGTCCCGCAAGGACGCCGCGGCCTGGTCGATTCCGAAGGGCGAGCTGGACGACGGCGAGGAGCCGGTCGCGGCGGCCCGCCGCGAGTTCGCCGAGGAGCTGGGCTTCCCGGCCCCGGCGGGTGAGCTGCGGGAGCTCGGGCACGTGGTCCAGTCCGGGCGGCGCAAGACCGTGCTCGGCTTCGCGCTCGCGGGGGACGTGCCGGACGAGCTCGTCGCGGCCGTCGCCGACCGCCCGGACGAGGGCGACTGGGTCGAGATCGAGTGGCCCCGCCACAGTGGGCGGCTGCTGCGCTTCCCCGAGATCGACCGGGCGGGCTGGTTCGACCTGGACACGGCCCGGGAGAAGCTGGTCAAGGGCCAGCGCGCCTTCCTGGACCGGCTCGTCGCGCTCCTGCAGTAGCCGCTTCTGAATCGATCGTGAGCCGTCTCACCTGCGGCGAGCTGGCGATCACGGTCGGCGTTCTGGCACCGTGGACACCTCGGCGCACGCGGTCGTGCGTCTCCCCACTCCGACCGCCCCGCCACGCGCGCCGCGCGTGGCCGTCACGGCGGGCGCCCCGGTCCGGCAACCCGAACGCCGCCGGAGCGCCCCGCCCGAGGAACATCCCCGATGCCCGTCCTTCCCGTCGGGACGCGCCTGCGCGCGTCCGGCCGGTTCCGTCCGTCCCCCCGTCCCACCACCGGTGCCCGCAACCCCGTCATGGCGCTGTTCGCCCTGGCGGGTGCCGTGTTCGGCAGCTGGGCCGCCCGCATCCCCGACGTCACCGAGCAGGTCGGGGCCACCCACGCGACCCTCGGCGTGGCCCTGCTCTGCGTGTCCCTCGGCGCTCTGGCGTCGATGCAGCTCACCGGCCTGCTGGCCACCCGCTTCGGCGCGGGTCGGGTGGCCGTTTTCGGCTCGTTCGCCGTCTGCGTGGTGGTCCCGCTGCCGGGCCTCGCCGGCTCCATTCCCACCCTCTGCGCGGCGTTGCTGGTGTTCGGTGCCTGCACCGGCCTGGTCAACGTCGCGATCAACAGCGCGGGCGTCGCGGTCGAGGCCCGACGCCCCGACCGGCCGCTGCTGCCGTTCCTGCACGCCGCGTTCAGCCTCGGCGGGCTGGTCGGCGCGGCGGTCGGCGGGGTCGCGACCGCCCTCGGCCCGGTGCTCCCACACCTGGTCGGCGTCGGCCTGGTCGGGCTCGGCGTGACCGCCTGGACCCGTCCGGCGCTGCGCGACCTGGGCCTCCCCGCGACCCGTCCCCATGATCGTTCCGAGGGTCACGCGAACGCACCCTCGACCACACCCCCGACACACTCGACGACCACACCCCCGACGAACGTCACCGAACCGCTCGCACCGCCGCGCTCCCGTGACGCTCGGCGCGGGCGCGGCCTGGTCGTGCTGCTCGGGCTGATCGCGGGCTGCACCGCGTTCGGCGAGGGCGCGATCACCGACTGGGGCGCACTGCACCTGCAGGAGACCCTCGGTGCCGGCCCTGCGCTGGCCGCGGCCGGATACTCGTGCTTCTCCCTCGCGATGGCGTGCGGGCGGCTGGCGGGCGGGGTGCTGCTGCGCCGGATCGGCCAGACGCGGCTGCTCGCGGGCGGCGGCGGGCTCGCCGCCGCCGGCATGAGCCTGGCCCTGCTCACCGGCTCGCCCGAGCTCGCGCTGGCCGGGTTCGTGCTGGTCGGGCTGGGATTGGCCAACCTGTTCCCGGTCGCGATCGCCCGCGCGGGCGCGCACTCGGGCGCCCGCGGTGTCGGACTCGCCTCGACGGTCGGGTACACCGGGCTGCTCGGGGGTCCGCCGGTGATCGGATTCGTGGCCGAGCAGGCGGGCCTGCCCACCGCGCTCGCGCTGGTCCCGGTGCTGGCGCTGACCGCCGCGGCGTTGGCGTTGATCGTCGGGCCTGCGCGTCCGCGGGTCACGCTGCCCGCGCGGCTGCCGCTCCCCCGGGTCGTACCCGCCGTGCGGCCGGCGCTGCGCAGACAGGCCCAGGTACTGGCCGCCCGCGGGCCGGGACCCGTCCTGCGCAGGCTGGTCACGGTCCCGGCGTCCGCGGACCTGCGGCCGGGACCGCGGGGGGACGCCACGCGCCGGGTGGTTCTGCGTCCGCTGCGCCCCGTGGTGCGCACCGGGCGGCCGCTGATGGTCGACGCCCGCGTGCAGCCCCTGCGGATCATCCCGACCACGGGTGCGCGGGTCGCCGTTCCGGTGCGGCCGTCGATGCTCCGCGGTGCCACGCTCGTCGAGCGAGCCGCCGTCGACCCCCGGCCGGCGCCGCGGCCGTCGCACCCGACGGTGGTCGCACCGACCCCGGAACCGGTGCCCGCCGGGTGAGACGTGCACCCTCCCGCGCCACCCTCGGCCGGGAATGGACGTCGTGCCCGGCGGGTACCTCTGCGCCATGCCGAATCCCAGCATCAAGGACGAGAAGGTGTACCAGGCGCTCCGGGACGAGGGGGCGTCGAAGGAGAAGGCGGCACGCATCGCCAACAGCTCCGCGGCGGAGGGCGAGCAGACGGTCGCCGCCCGCGGCGGCCGGGCAGGCTCGTACGAGGACATGACCAAGGACGAGCTCTACGAGCGCGCCCAGCGGGTCGGCATCGACGGCCGGTCGAGCATGTCGAAGGACGAGCTCATCGAGGCGCTCCGCACCCACTAGTGCTCCGAGACGGGACGCGAGGTTTGCGCCCCCGCCGCACCGGTCACTCAGTAGTCGGTGCGACGCGGGACACGACTCCGGGCCGTGCAGGAAGTCCCGGCCTGGTCGCGGCATGCCTCCCCGACCCCGTCGGAAGCCCGCCCACCGCCGCGCGACCCGCGGCGGCGGGCGGGGCTACTCCGCCTGGCGGATCCGCGGGGGACGGTGGGCCTGCACCGCGGGCGGCACCCCGACGTAGGCCTCGACCTGCACCGTGGTCAGCTGGCCGGTGCAGCCCTGCGCGAGGCGGGAGCTGCCGACGTCCCTGGTGAGCACGTTGGGGTTGCCGTGCACGCAGGTCGGGTCGTCGTCCGCGGCCGGCGTGTACCAGGCCCCGGTCGGCAGCTGCACCACCCCGGCGCGGATCTCGTCGGTCACCCGCGCCGCGGCGAGGCAGGTTCCGCGGTCGTTGACCAGCCGGACCACGGCGCCGTCCTCGATCCCGCGCGGGGCCGCGTCCGCGGGGTGGATCCGCATCACCTCGCGCCCGTCGACCTTGCCTGCGGCGCTCGTGGCCCCGAAGTCGAGCTGGCTGTGCAGCCGCGTCGCGGGCTGGTTCGACACCAGCCACAGCGGGTGCCGGGCCGACGGCGGGTCGCTGGGCGGGATCCAGGCGGGGTGGCCGGGGCAGTCGTCGTAGCCGAAGGACGCGATCACCGCGGACCCGATCTGGACCCGCCCGCTCTCGGTGGTCAGCCGCCCGCCGTCGCGCAGGGTGGCGAGCATGCCGCCGTCGTCCGGGCCAGTGGGCAGGGTGACCTCGCCCGCGGCCCAGAACTCCTCGAAGGTGGGCGCCGGGAACCCCTTGTTCGCCAACGCCTTCTCGGTCCGTTCCCAGAGGTGCACCAGCCACTCGCGCGGGGTGCGGCCCTCGGTGAACCGCTCCGCGAAGCCCAGGCGGGCGGCGAGCTCGGCGAAGATCGCGTGGTCGTCCCGCGCGGACTCGTACGGCGGGGCGACCGGCTTCATCGCCACGACCAGCGCGTCCGTGCCGCCCGCGCCGATGTCCTCGCGTTCGAGGGTCGTCGTGGCGGGCAGCACGACGTCCGCGTGCCGGGCCGTGGCCGTCCAGACCGACTCGTGCACCACGAAGGTGTCCACGCGCGCCAGCGCCCGTCGCAGCCGCGACAGGTCCTGGTGGTGGTGGAACGGGTTGCCGCCGCACCAGTAGACGAGCCGGATGTCCGGGTAGGTGAGGTCGGACCCGTTGTAGGCGTAGCTCCCGCCCGGGTCCAGCAGCATGTCCGCCACCCGCGCGACCGGGATGAACGAGCGGACCGGGTTGGGCCGGCGCGCCAGGGTCGGGACGGGGACGGCGGTGCGCACCCGCCCGTAGTGGGCGAGCGACCCCAGGCCGTAGCAGAACCCGCCGCCGGGCAGGCCGATCTGGCCGAGCATCGCGGCCAGCGCGAGCGCCGCCCACACCGGCTGCTCGCCGTGCTCGGCGCGCTGCAGCGACTGCGCCACCGTGATCACCGTGCGGCCCGCCGCGAGCCGCCGCGCGAGCGACCGGATCTCGTCCGCCGGGATCCCGCAGATCTCGGCGGCCCAGTCGGCGTCCCGACCCCCGAGGAGGTAGTCGCGGAAGGCCTCCCACCCGTCGCAGTGGTCGCGGAGGAAGTCCGGGTCGTGGAGGTCCTCGGCCAGCAGCGTGTGGGCCAGGCCGATCATCAGCGCCGCGTCGGTGCCCGGCTCCGGGGCGAGCCACTGCGGGGACACCGCGGCCGGAAGATCCGGACGCAACGGGCTGACCAGCACGAACCGCGTCCCGCGCGCGGAGGCCGCCGCCATCGCGGACCGCTCGACGTGCCGCGACATCCCGCCCGGTGCGATCTGCGAGTTCTTCAGCGCCATGCCACCGAAGGCCAGCACGGTGTCGGTGTGCGCGGCGATCTGGTCCCAGGTCACGACGGAGCGGGTCACCGCGTCGAACGGCCCGAGGACGTGCGGGATCAGCACCTCCGCCGCGCCGCCGGAGTAGGTGTTCACCGACTGCGTGTAGCCGCCCGCCATGGACAGGAACCGGTGGATCTGGCTCTGCGCGTGGTGGAACCGCCCCGCGCTGGCCCAGCCGTACGAGCCGCCGTAGACCGCGGTCGGGCCGTGGTCGGTGTGCACTCGGCGCAGCTCGCCGGCGAGCCGGTCCAGCACCTCGTCCCAACCGACCTCGATGAACTCCTCGTGCCCACGCCGGTCCGACGGCCCGGGCCCGTGCTCCCACCAGCCCCGACGCACGGCAGGCCGGGCGACGCGGGCCGGGTGGCGCACCGCGTCCGGGATGTTCTGCAGCACCGGCGAGGGGTCGGGGTCGTCCGGGTGGGGGGTGACCCGCAGCCGCTCCCCCTCCCACTCGGCCCGGAAGACTCCCCAGTGCGCGCTGTGCGAGACGGTCATCGTCGCTCAGCCTACGTGCGGTCGTGCGTGGTAAGTAGTGCCAGAGCACCACTTACCGCGCACGGGCATGGTGTGTGATCAGTGCATGGCCTGGAGCACTCGCGAGATCGCCGAGCTGACCGGGACGACGCTGCGCGCGGTCCGGCACTACCACGACGTCGGGCTGCTCGCGGAGCCCGAACGCCGCGCCAACGGCTACAAGCAGTACGGCGTGGCGCACCTCGTCCGCGTGCTGCGCATCAAGCGCCTCACCGACCTCGGCTTCTCCCTGTCCCAGATCGCGGAGATGGGGGACGCCGACGACCACCCCGAGGAAGCCCTGCGCACCCTCGACGCCGAACTGGCCGCCACCATCGAGCGGCTGCAGCGGATCCGCCGGGAACTCGCGGCGATCATGACGCAGCCGCTGCCCACCGACCTGCCGCCCGAGCTCGCGTCGGCGGCGCGGGCGGACATCTCCGCCGCCGACCGGTCGTTCACCGTCGTGCTGTCGCGGGTGCTGGGCCCGCGCGGGATGCAGGCCTACTCGGAGCTGCTCGGCTCGCTCGAGCGCACGTCCGCGGACGCCGAGTTCGACGGGCTGTCCACCGACGCCGACGAGGCGACCCGCGCGGACCTCGCCCGTCGGATGGCCGAGGAGGTCCGGGGGATGTGGCAGCGCCATCCGGATGCCGCGGACCTGGGCACGGACGCCCCCGGCGGCGCCCGGTTCGCGGGCGAGACCATGGGAAAGGCGCTGCGCGACCTGTACAACGACGCCCAGATCGACGTCGTCCAGCGGGTGCACGCGCTGCTGAACGAGGCGCCGTAGGGTGCACGCATGGCACGGACGCCCCGGCGGCACGACCACGACGCGGGCGGCGACCGCGCCCTGCTCGAGGCCAAGGCGGCGCTGCGGGACGAGGTGTGGACGGCGCTGACCGAGGCGAAGGTCGCGCGCTTCCCCGGCGCGCGGCACCGGATCTCGAACTTCACCGGCGCCGAGCGGGCCGCCGAGCTGCTGCGCTCCCGCCCGGAGTGGACGGCGGCCGCGACGGTGAAGTCCAACCCGGACTCCGCGCAGCTCCCGGTGCGGCAGCGGGCCCTCGAGGACGGCAAGACGCTCTACATGGCCGTGCCCAAGCTCGCCGAGGACGACCCCTTCTTCCTGCTCGATCCCGCGCACCTCACCGATCCGCCGCGCCGCGCCGTGTCGATCAAGAACGCCACCGCGAACGCCCGCCGGGTCGCCGTCGACGAGCTCGACCCCGTCGACCTCGTGGTGACCGGCTGCGTCGCCGTGGGCGCGGACGGCGCGCGGCTGGGCAAGGGCGGCGGGTTCGCGGACCTGGAGTTCGCGCTGGCCCGGGCGGCCGGGCTCGTCGCGGAGGAGACCCTCGTCGTGACGACCGTGCACGAGCTGCAGGTCAGGCCGGCGGGTGTGATCCCGACCGCGGCGCACGACGTGCCGGTCGACCTCGTCGTCACCCCGGAGCGGGTGATCGACTGCCGGTCCGCGCGGGAGGACCGGCCCGCCGCGGGCATCCTCTGGGAGTCCCTGACCGAGGCCAAGATCGCCGCGATCCCGTTGCTCGGGAGGCTCCGTTGACCATCGAGTTCGTCCAGGGCGACATCACGACGCAGGAGGTGGACGCCGTGGTCAACGCCGCCAACTCCGGCCTGCTCGGCGGGGGCGGCGTCGACGGGGCGATCCACCGCGCGGGCGGGCCGGACATCCTGCGCGAGTGCGAGGAGCTGCGCCGCACGCGGTTCCCCGACGGGCTGCCGACCGGCCGGGCGGTGGCGACCACGGCGGGTCGGCTGCCCGCCCGCTGGGTGATCCACACCGTCGGGCCGGTCTACGCGAAGCGCCAGGACCGTTCCGCGCTGCTCGCCTCCGCCTACCGCGAGTCGCTGCGGGTCGCCGACGAGCTCGGGGCCCGCACCGTCGCCTTCCCGGCGGTGAGCGCGGGCATCTACGGCTGGCCGCTCGACGACGCCGCCCGGATCGCCGTGACCACCGTGCGGGACACGCCGTCGCAGGTCCAGATCGCACGGTTCGTGCTGTTCAGCGCCGAGATCCTGCGCGCGTTCGAAGGAGTGTAGATGATCACTGTGGACGGCCACACGCCGTCGGTGGACCCGACCGCCTGGGTCGCGCCGGGTGCGGTGGTGGCGGGCCGCGTCACGATCGGCGTGCGGTCGTCGGTCTGGTACACCTGCGTGCTCCGCGCCGAGTTCGAGCCGATCACGATCGGCGCCCGCAGCAACCTGCAGGACGGCACCGTGGTGCACACCGACCCCGGCTTCCCGTGCACCGTGGGCGACGGGGTGAGCGTGGGGCACCGGGTGGTGCTGCACGGCTGCACGGTCGAGGACGACGTGCTGGTCGGCATGGGCGCCGTCGTGATGAACGGGGCCCGGATCGGGAGCGGGTCGATCGTCGCGGCGGGCGCCGTCGTCACCCAGGGGACCGTGGTCCCCCCGAACTCGCTGGTCGCGGGCGTCCCGGCGAAGGTGCGCTCCCAGACCGACGACGCCGCGCGCAACGGCATCACCCTCAACGCGGCGGCCTACGAACACCTGACGGGTCTCCACCGCACCTGACCCCCGGCATCGTGGCTCCACAATGCGCTCAGGGGTGGACGGACCACTCGCCGTCGGCGATGGAGCGGGCGAGGGTGAGCAGGGCGCCCGCGTGGCGGTGCAGGCGGTCGCCGATCTCCTTCGGCGCCTTGCCCGCACCCGCCCGCGCGTGGGTCCCCTCCAGCACGATGCCCAGCTTGAAGCCCGCCAGCGCGGTGTACCAGTCGACGTCCCGGGCGAGCCGCCCGCCCGCGGCGGTGTACTCGGCGACCAGCTCCGCACGCGTCGGCAGGCCGCCGAGCTGCGCGAACGGACCGCCCACCTCGAGGGTGCGGGGCGGCTGGGGCCAGGTGACCATGAGCCATCCCAGGTCGAGCAGCGGGTCGCCGACCGTGCACATCTCCCAGTCCACCACCGCCGCGACCGCGGGCTCCTCCCGGGCGAGCATGATGTTGTTGAGATGGAAGTCGCCGTGCATCACGCCGGGTTCCGGCTCGGGCGGGAGGTGGGCGGTGAGCCACCGCGCGATCGGCTCGACGTCCGGCAGCCCCGCCGGGTCCCAACCCGCGAACTCCCGGTAGGACTCCAGCTGGCCGAGCCACTGCGGCACCTGCTTGGCGAGGAACGCGCCGGGCTTGCGCAGCACGTCGAGTCCCTGGGCGACGGGGTCGACCGCGCTGAGCCGGGCCAGCGCCCGGGCCACGGCGAGGGCCTGACCGCGGCGCAGGGCGGCGTCCGTGCGCTGCGCCTCGGTCACCTCCTCGCCGGGATTGACGCCGTCGACCAGCTCCATCAGGTAGAACACCACGCCCAGCACGGACGTGTCGGTGCACCCGGCGATCAGCCGCGGGTGCGGCACGTCGGTGCCCGCCAGCCCGCGCAGCACGGTGATCTCCCTGGTCAGGGTGCGATCGGAGGTGGGCCGGGGGTGTTCGGGCGGGCGGCGGAGCACGACCGGCCGACCGTCCAGCTCGATCTTGAGGACGACGTTCTGGGTGCCACCCGCGAGCGGGGTCACCTCGCCGATCTCCTCGGCGATCCCCTGCGCCCGCACCCAGCGGCCCAGGTCGTCGAGATCGACCACACCCGCGCCCGTCCCGGTGCTCACCCCCGCTCCGCGCGCAGCCTGCGGGTCTCGTCCGAGGTGGCGGCGCCGAGCAGGCCCGCGGCGGAGTCGACGAGCTGGCTGACGAACAGCCGGTGGTCGCGCCTGCCCGGGGCGCGGGAGCGCTGGGCGAGCTCGACATCGACGAAGCGGATCACGTAGAACCTCCGGTGCAGGACGACGGCGTCCGGGTCCAGGAGCGGCTCGAGCAGGTGCCGCCAGCGGATGATGCTCCCGCCCTCGCGGTCGTAGCCCACGTGTTCGGTGCTGGGCTCGGGGCGGGTGAGCAGGTCGGCGACGGTGCGCAGGTATCCGGCCCCGCTCACGCCCTGTTCGAGCTTGCGCGCGGGCGGGCGGGCCAACGCGCCCGCGAGCAGGTGCAGCCGGTCCTGCTCGGTGCCCGCGGCGCCGCGGGCCAACAGGTCCTCGTACTCGTCGAGCAGGGCGTGGCGGGCGGCCTCGATCTCCGGCGCGTGCCGCTCGATCAGGGCGCGGACCAGGCCGTCCCGGTCGGTGAACCAGTACTGGGCGGCGATGACGTTGCGCGCCTCGGCGGCCCGGCCGATCTCCCGCAGCGACACCGCCTCGGTGCCGCGCTCGGCGAACAGCGCCTCCGCGGCGTCGAGGAGCCGCGACCGGGTGTCCGGGCGACCGGCGGCCGAGGACGCCGTGCTCATGCGGGCGCCCAGGTCGCGCCGCCGTCCACCTTGAGCACCGCGCCGGTGGTGTAGGTGGAGTCGTCGCTGGTGAGGTACCGGACGGCCCCGACGATCTCGGACGCCTCCCCGATCCGGCCCGCGGGCACCCGGCTCGCCTGCGCGAACATCTCCTCGCCCCACGCCTTGCTGATGTCGGTGCGGAACATGCCCGGCATCACGCAGTTGACCCGCACCGTGGGCCCGAACGCCCGGGCCAACCCCAGGGTCAGGGCGTTGAGGCCCGCCTTGGCGGTGGCGTAGGGCAGCTCGCCGGGAGCGGGAGCCACGGCCGCGATGCTGGAGATGTTGACGATCTGCCCGCCGTCTCCGCGCTGCATCGCCTCGCCCGCACGCACCGCCAACCGGAAGGGCCCCTTGAGGTTCACGCCGATGACCTTGTCGAACAGGTCCTCGCCGACCGCGCCGAGGCTGTCGTAGAGGGGCGACATGCCCGCGTTGTTGACCAGCACGTCGATGCGGCCCCAGGTGTCCAGGGTCCGGTCGATCAGCGCGTCGCAGTCCGCCCAGTGGCCCACGTGGGCACCCACGCCGATCGCCTCGGCCCCGAACTCCGCGACGAGCTCCTCGGCCAGCTCCTCGCAGGCCGGGGCCTTGCGACTGGCGACGACCACCCGGAAGCCCCGCCGCGCCAGGTCCCGGCAGATCTCCCGGCCCATGCCCCGGCTGCCGCCGGTCACGACCGCGACCTTGCCCTCCACCACGGTGTGCCCCTCTCGACAGCGATGCGACTGCATCAAATCTCCCGAGAGCCTAATGCCGGTTCCTCAGCGGGTCGAGCCCCGCTCGCGCCACTCCTCGTCCGCCTTGTCGGCGGCCTCGGTGCGCTCCTTGGCGATCTCCAGGGCGCGCGCGGCCGTCTCCCTGTCCGGGTAGGGCCCGAGCCGGTCCGCGGCCCGGCAGCCGTCCGGCCCCTCGACGGTGTGGTGCTTGAGGCAGAAGAACCATTGCTCGTCGCTCATGGGTGCGAGCCTGGCAGCTCGCCCCCTCCCCGTCGAGCCGGCAGCCCAGTCGTTCGCATTGCTCATCACTGCTCGACCGCAGTACCGTCGACGCGTGTCCACCAGCGAGAACCCACCCGAACCGGCGGTCCTGTGCCGGGGGGTGCGCAAGGCGTTCGGCGGCACGACGGCCGTGGACGGGCTGGACCTTCGCGTCGAGCGCGGGGAGGTGTTCGGCCTGCTCGGCCCGAACGGCGCGGGCAAGACCACCACCATCCGGATGATCACCACCCTGCTGCCCACCGAGCCGGGCTCGATCACCGTCCTGGGGCACGACGTCGCCCGGGACCGGATCGGGGTCCGGCGCCTGCTGGGGTACGTCCCCCAACAGCTGTCCGCGGACGCCACGCTGACCGGCCGGGAGAACGTGGCGCTGTTCGCCCGCCTGTTCGACGTCCCGCGGCGAGTCCGGCGGGAGAAGGTCGCGGAGGTGCTCGCGGCGATGGACCTCACCGAGGCCGCCGACCGACCCGCCAAGACCTACTCCGGCGGCATGGTCCGCCGCCTGGAGCTCGCGCAGGCGCTGGTCAGCGCACCGCAGCTGCTCGTGCTCGACGAACCGACGGTCGGGCTCGACCCCGTCGCGCGAGACGGCGTGTGGGACCGGATCGCCGCCACGCGCGCCGAGACCGGGATGACCGTCCTGGTCACCACGCACGCCATGCAGGAGGCGGACGAGCACTGCGACCGGATCGCGCTGATGCACCGCGGCCGGGTGCGGGCGCTCGGCACACCCGCCGCGCTCAAGGACGGGATCGGCACGCTCGACGACGTCTTCCGCCACCACACCGGGGACGACCTGGAGCAGGGAGGGATCTCCGATGTCCGCAGCGCTCGCCGCACCGCAGGCAGGCTGGGCTGAGTCCTGGTGGGCACCGGTGCGGGTGTTCCTCTCCCGGATCGCCACGATGTGTCTGGTGGAGCTGCAGAAGCTGCGCCACGACCGCACCGAGCTCGTCACCCGCGCCGTGCAGCCCGCGCTCTGGCTGCTGGTGTTCGGCAACGTGTTCACCGCGATCCACGCGATCCCCACCGGGAACGTGCCCTACCTGGACTTCCTCGCGCCGGGCATCCTCGCCCAGTCCGCGCTGTTCATCGCGATCTTCTACGGCATCCAGATCATCTGGGAGCGGGACGCCGGGGTGCTGTCGAAGCTCCTGGTCACCCCCACCCCGCGGGTCGCGATGGTCGCCGCGAAGGCCTTCGCCGCCGGCATCCGTGCCGTGGCCCAGGCGGTGGTCGTGCTGGCGTTGGCGCTGGTCCTCGGGGTCTCGTTGACGGCGAACCCGCTGAAGTGGCTGGGCGTGGTCGCCGCGCTGATGCTGGGGTCGGCGATCTTCTGCTGCCTGTCCATCGCCATCGCGGGGCTGGTGCTGTCGCGGGACCGGCTGATGGGGATCGGCCAGGCGATCACGATGCCGCTGTTCTTCGCCTCCAACGCGCTCTACCCCGTCGCCCTGATGCCCACCTGGCTGCAGTGGGTCAACCACGTCAACCCGCTGTCGTACGAGGTGGAGGCCTTGCGCGGCCTGATGATCGGCGAACCCGCCCGGCTGGGCCTCTGCTTCGCCGTGCTGCTCGGCGCGGCGGCGCTGATGATCAGTCTGGCGAGCGCCGTGCTGCCCCGCCTGACCCGCTGACCCTCGTGCGCGGCGATCGTCGCCAGGGCGACTATCGCCGCGCACAGGTGCGGACCACGACGGTCGCGACCTGCTCGGCGATCACCTCGGGCGGGGCGAGGGGCAGGCCGATGTGGCTCACCGTCAGCCGGGCGGCGGTCTCGGCGGCGAGGTCGACGTTCTCCAGCTCCGGCCAGGTGCGGCGCAGGTAGGCGGCGGCGCGGTCCCGGGCGGCGACGACGATGGGCTCGGCCCCGAGGACGTCGGAGTCCCCGGTCAGCAGCGCCTTCAGCAGGGGCTCGTCCGCCGCCCGGTGCAGCGCCGCGGCCACCGCGGCCACCCAGGCGGCGTGCAGGTCCCGCTCCCCCGCCAGCGCGGCCTCGATGCCGTCGAGGAACCGCTCGGTCGAGCGCAGGACCAGCGCGGAGGTGACGCCGTGGCGGTCGCCGAACTCGTTGTAGAGCGTCTGCCTGCTGACCCCGAGCCTGCTCGCCAGCTCGGGCATGCCGAACCGGCCGGCGACGACGAGCTCCTCCGCGACGTCGAGCGCCTCGGCGCGCAGCTGGGCGCGGGCACGTTCGGCCATCGGTCGCATGGGACAACTCTAGAGGTCGCGTCAACTCTCTGGACACTTTCCTGCAATCTGTCTACGGTCGGCCCATGGCCATCGTCGACCAGGTGCGTGCCCGGTACTCGTCCGTGCTGACCGTCCCGCTGCCCCGCAGCGTCGACCGCAGGCTGCGCGAGCCCGGCGCCGCCCGCCCGTTCGGCCCGGTGCCCCCGGGCACCGCCGAGATCCCTGGGGACTTCGGGCTCCCCCTGCTGGGCCACACCCTCGGCTACGTCCGCCTCGGCCACGAGCTCACCCGCAGGCGCACCGAGCGCTACGGCCCGGTGTGGTGGATGGGCGGGCCGCTCGGGCGCTCGGTCGTGGTCGCGGGGCCTGCGGCCACGCGCGAGGTGCTGGTGAACCGGGACAAGGCCTTCTCCCAGGAGGGCTGGCGGACCCTCGTCGACCGCTTCTTCCACCGCGGGCTCATGCTGCTGGACTTCGACGAGCACCGGATGCACCGGCGGATCATGCAGGAGGCGTTCACCGCGGACCGGGTCGCGGGCTACGTCCGCCAGGCCGCGCCCGTCGTCCGCTCCACGCTGGACACCTGGTCCGGGGACATGCGGATCCACCCGGCCCTCAAACAGCTCACCCTGGACGTCGCGGCGCGGGTGTTCATGGACTCCGGGTCCCGGTCGGACGAGATCAACCGGGCCTTCGTGGCCTGCGTGCGCGGGGCGAACGCGTTCGTGCGCAGGCCGCTGCCGGGCACCCGGTGGAAGAAGGGGCTCGACGGGCGCGCGGTGCTGGAGCGCTGGTTCCGCGATGCCCTGTCCGCCAAGCGGGCAGGCACCGGGGACGACCTGTTCAGCGCCCTGTGCCACGCCCGCACGCCGGAGGGCGAGGCCTTCTCCGACGACGACGTCGTCAACCACATGATCTTCCTGATGATGGCCGCGCACGACACCTCGACGACCACCGCGGCGTCCGCCGCCTACCACCTCGGACGGCACCCGGAGTGGCAGGAGAAGGCCCGGGCGGAGTCCCTCGCGCTCGGTGACGGGCACCTCGGGGTCGCCGAGCTGAGGTCGCTGACCACCCTCGACCGCGTCGTGTCCGAGGCCCTGCGGCTCGACGCGCCCGTGCCCGTGGTGCTGCGGACGGCGGTGAAGGACACGACGGTCCTCGGCCACCACATCCCGGCCGGGACGCGCGTCACCGTGGCGCAGGCGGTCAACCACTACGACCCACAGTGCTGGGACTCGCCGGAGACCTTCGACCCGGACCGGTTCGCCGCGCCGCCGAAGGACCGGGACGCGTTCGTGCCCTTCGGCGGCGGCGTGCACAAGTGCATCGGGCTGTGGTTCGGGCGCTACGAGGTGCTGACGATCCTGCACGAGCTGCTCCGCACCCACCGCTGGACCAGCGAACCCGGCCTGCGCTGGGACAACACCTCCCTGCCCGTGCCGGTCGGTGGTGTTCCCGTGCGCCTCCGCCGCCTGTGAGTGGAAAGTGGTGCTGGAGCACCACTTTCCACGCACGAGCGCCGAAGGCGCAGGTCAGGGGTAGGCGCCCGCCCGTTTCACCGTGCGCATGATCGGACCGGTCTCGACGTCCGACACGGCGGGCAGGGCGCCGACGCGTTCGGTCAGGTACCGGAAGAGGTCCGCCTCGTCGCGGCACACGACCGACGCCGTGAGGTTCGACCGGCCGGTCGTCGCCGCACAGAAGGCGGCCTCCGGGTGCGCGGCGATCGCCCGGCCCGTCTCGAGCAGGTGGGCGGGCGGGACGCTCAGCCACATGCGCGTGTGGGCGTGGAAGCCGAGCCGCCGGTCGTCGACGTCGAGATCGAAGAACAGCAGGCCCGCGCCGCGCAGGGCCTCGAGGCGGCGGGCCACGGTGGACTCCGACCACCCGGTGGCGGCGGCCAGCTCGGCGTAGGGGGCGCGGCCGTCCCGGCTCAGGACGCGCAGCAGCGGGCGGTCCGCCTCGGTCAGCCCGGTGGCGCGCTCCCGGAAGACCGGGGTGAGGGCGGCGACCTCGTCGGCCTCCAGCACCTCGACGGCGGCGAACACGTCCGGCCCGCCGGTGAAGACGTGCAGGATGCTGTGCGCGGTCACGGTCTGGACCTGGGCGGTGCGCTGCAGGCGCTGCAGGATCAGCTCGTCGCGCTCCTCGGCCGACCAGGACTGGACGCTCGCGGTGATCTCGGTGCCGCCGGACAGCAGCTGGACCCACCGGGTGTCCTCGCGGCGCGCCAGGGCGTGCGCGACCTCGGTGGCGCTGCCCGGCCGACACCGCACCCGGATGATCCACTGCGCGCTCGCCTGACGGTCGGGTCCGCGCGCCCCGACCAGCCGCACCGAGTCCGACTCCCGCATCCGGGCCCAGCGCCGCGCGACGGTCCGGTCCGACACCCCCAGCACCTCCCCGACCCGGGCGAACGAGACCCGGCCGTCGATGCTCAGCGCATGCAGGATTCTTCGATCGACGCCGTCGAGAGTGTCGGATTTCTGCACGATCCCCGATCCTAGGCCGTTTTCGGCGGCCACAGCCCGATGCTCGTCGCATGACTTCACGGTGGTGGCCGCTCGTGGCCATCTGTCTCGGATCCTTCATGCTCCTGCTGGACGTCACGATCGTGACGGTCGCGCTGCCGGACATGGCCGCGGACCTGCAGGCCTCCTTCAGCGCGCTGCAGTGGGTGCTGGACGTCTACGCCCTCGTCCTCGCCGCCCTGCTGCTCGGCGCCGGGTCGCTCGCGGACATCGTCGGACGGCGGCGGGCCTACGTCGCAGGCCTCGCCCTGTTCGCCCTCGGGTCGCTGGCCTGCGGGCTCGCCCCGAGCGCGAGCGTCCTGATCACCGCGCGGGGCCTGCAGGGCGTCGGCGGCGCGCTGATGTTCGCCACGACCACGGCCATGCTCAACGCCACCTACCACGGCCGCGACCGGGGCGTCGCGTTCGGCGTGTGGGGCGCCGTCAACGGGGCGGGCTCCGCGCTCGGCCCGCTGGTCGGCGGGCTGCTCACCGAGCACGCGGGCTGGCGGTGGATCTTCCTCGTCAACCTGCCCGTCTCCGTGGTGACCATCGTCCTGACGCTCGCGGTGTGCGCCGAGACCCGCCGTCCGGGCGTCACGGTGGACGTGCCCGGGATCCTGGCGTTCACCGTGTTCGCGGGCGGCCTCACCTACGCGTTGATCCGGGCCGGCTCCCACGGCTGGGCCGCGGCGGCGCCGTTCCTCGTGCTCGCGGCCGTGGCGCTCGCGGTGTTCCTGTGGATCGAGCGCCGCGCCGCCCACCCGCTGCTGGACCTGGCGCTGTTCCGCTCGGCCTCCTTCAGCGCGACGATCACCGCCGGGCTGCTGCTCATGGCCGCGGCCTTCGCCATGCTCGCCTACGCCTCGGTGTGGATGCAGGGCGTCCTGGGGCTGACGCCGATCGCCGCGGGCGTCGCGCTGCTGCCGATGGCGGTGTGCTCCTTCGCCGTCTCGGCGGTCGCGGGGCGGGCGCTGCAGGGCGTCTCGCCGCGCTGGACGGTCGGGACCGGGCTGCTGCTGGTCGGCGTGGGGTCGGGGCTGCAGGCCCTCGTCCGGGAGGACTCGTCGCAGTGGGTGCTGCTGCCCGGGCTCGCGGTCGTCGGGATCGGGGTCGGGCTGGCGATCCCGACCCTCACCGCCGCGGCGATGTCCGCCGCGCCCCCGCAGCTCGGCGGCATGGTGGCAGGCACCCTCAACACCGCCCGCCAGCTCGGGTTCGCCCTGGGGGTGGCGGTGCTGGGGCTGGTGTTCCAGCGCTCGGCGGGAGACGTCGAGTCCCTCGCCGCGGGACACGGCGCGGCGGCCGGGGCGGTCGCGGAGGGGCTGCGGCACGGCTACCTCGTCGCCGGGGCCGCGGGCGTGCTGGGCGGGCTGCTGGTCCTCGCCCTGGTCCGCTCGACGGTCCGGCCGCAGCGGGCCCCGGTCGGGGTCGGCTAGCCACGGCACAGGCCGTGTCCCGGGGCACGGCCTACGCTCCCGCACATGGGTGTGGGGCGGGAGGAGCGGTCGGCGGGGGCCGCGGAGACCGGGGCGGGGATCGCGAGCTCGCCCTTCCGGGTGGACCGCGACCGGATCGCGGCCTCGCCCTTCTTCGCCCGCCTCGCCGGCGTCACGCAGGTGGTCAGCCCCAACGGGTCCGGGCTCCTGCTGCACAACCGGCTCACGCACTCGCTGCAGGTCGCGCAGGTGGCCAGGGCGATCGCCGAGCACGTGGGTGCGGAGTCCTCCGCGCTCGTCGAGAAGCTCGGCGGGTGCGACCCGGACGTCGTGGAGGCCGCCGCGCTCGCCCACGACCTCGGGCACCCGCCGTTCGGCCACCTCGGCGAACAGGTCCTCGACCGGATCGCCCGCGACCGCCTCGGGCTCTCCGACGGCTTCGAGGGCAACGCCCAGTCCTTCCGCATCCTCACCACGATCGACCTGCACGGGCCGGGCCGCACCGGCCTCGGCCTCACCGCGGCCGTGCGCGCCGCCGTGCTGAAGTACCCGTGGACGCGGCTGACCTACCCGGACCCGCACCCGGGCACGGCCGCCCTGCCGCCGCGCGGCGCGGTCGGCAAGTTCTCCGCCTACGACACCGAGCTCGACGAGCTCATCGCCGCGCGCCGCCCCTTCCCGGTGGGGCCGTGGCAGCAGACCGTCGAGGCGTCGGTGATGGACACCGCGGACGACATCGCCTACGCCATCCACGACGTCGAGGACTTCCACCGGGTCGGCGTCCTGCAGCAGGCCGGGGTGGCGGCCGAGCTGCGCGGGTGGGAGACGCACCCCTCGTCCGGACCCGGCGCCGCGCTCGAGCGGCTGCGGCGGCGGATGGCCGAGCGGGAGGCGTGGATCTACTCCGACGACGCGTTCGCCGCCGCCGTCGCCCGGGTGCGGGACGAACTGGTCGACGGGCTGCTCGCGCTGCCCTTCGACGGGTCGATGGCCGCCGAGCGCGCCGTCGCCGAGTTCTCCGCGCGCTGGACCGCCCGGCTGGTCGGCGGCATCCGGGTGCTCGCCGATCCCCCGGTCCGCGCCGCCCACGTGGTGCTGGGCGAGGCGCAGTGGCACGAGGTCGCCGTGCTGAAGTTCGTGCACCAGCAGTTCGTGCTGCTCCGCGCGGACCTGGCCTCGCACCAGCGCGGCCAGGCGACCGTCGTCACCGGGCTGGTGGGCGCCCTGCACGATTGGCTCGGCGACACCCACTCCCCCGCCCTGCCGCCCCGGCTGCACGATCTCGTCGAGCTGGCCCGTGAGCAGTACGCGCGGCTCGACGTGCCCGCGGCCGAGGTCCCCCACCTGGCCCGCGGCCGCGCCGTGGTCGACTACGTCGCCTCGCTCACCGACGCGCAGGCCGGTGCCCTCCTCGACGTCCTCACCGGACGCAGCGCGCGGCTGTGGACCGACGCGATGGCGCTGTAGCGCTCACAACGTGAAGGCCCCGCCGACGTAGCGGCGACCGGCCTCCTCGCGTTCCGGGGAGCCCGCGGTGAGCTGCGCGGCGAAGACCTCGGCGTCGTCCTGCGGGTGGTAGCCGATCGCCGCTCCGCCCGCGAGGGACCAGGTGCGGCGGGTGTTCGCCGAGATCCCCCAGACCGTGCGGAAGCCGGGGTTCTCGCAGGTCAGCGCCGCGTGCACGAGCCGGGCACAGTCGCCGGGCGAGAGCCAGGTCGCGAGCCCGCGCAGGTCGCGGGGCGCGGGGAAGCAGCTGCCGATCCGCAGGCAGACCACGTCCATCCCGTGCCGGTCGTGGTAGAGCGCGCCGAGCGCCTCGCCGAGGACCTTGCTCACGCCGTAGAAGGTGTCGGGGCGCGGGGGCAGGTCGTCGGGCAGCTCGGGGGCGTTCTCGGTGGGGTTCGGCCAGAAGCCGACGGCGTGGTTGCTGGAGGCGTACACGACCCGCCGCACCCCCGCCCGCCGGGCCGCCTCGAAGACGCCGTAGGTGCCCTCGATGTTGACGTCCCGGATCCGCTCCCACGTGTCCTCGCCGGAGATCCCGCCCAGGTGCACCACCGCGTCCACGCCGGTGCACGCCTCCAGCATCGCGTCGGGGTCGGTGACGCTGGCGACGATGGACCCGCTCCCGGCCGGTTCCACGTCGAGCAGCCGCAGCTCGACACCCGTCAGCCGCTCGCGCAGCATTCCGCCGATCCGTCCGGCCGCACCCGTGATCAGTACTCGTTCCACGCGCCTGATCCTGGCAGGGTGTCGGCATGCTCGTCGCCGGTGTCGACTCCTCCACCCAGTCCTGCAAGGTCGTCGTCCGGGACGCCGAGTCCGGGGAGCTGGTCCGCTCCGGCAAGGCGGCCCACCCCGACGGCACCGAGATCGACCCGCGGCACTGGTGGACGGCGCTGCAGGAGGCGCTCGCCCAGGCGGGCGGGCTGGAGGACGTCGCCGCCGTCAGCGTCGCCGGGCAGCAGCACGGCATGGTGTGCCTGGACGCGGCGGGCGAGGTCGTGCGGCCCGCGCTGCTGTGGAACGACACGCGGTCGGCGGGGGCCGCGGCGGCGCTGGTCGAGGAGCTGGGGGCGCAGGCGTGGGCGGACGCCACCGGCACCGTGCCCGTCGCGTCGATCACGGTGACCAAGCTGCGCTGGCTCGCCGAGCACGAGCCGGACCACGCCGCCCGGGTCGCCGCCGTGTGCCTGCCCCACGACTGGCTGACCTGGCGGCTCTCCGGGTCGACCGACCTGGAGGACCTGGTCACCGACCGGTCGGACGCCTCGGGCACCGGGTACTTCGACGCCTCGACCGGCGAGTACCGCCGCGACCTGCTGCGGCTCGGCCTCGGCCGGGACGACGTCGTCCTGCCCCGGGTGCTCGGGCCCGCCGAGTCCGTGGCGGGTCCGGGCTTCCGGCTCGGCGCGGGCGCCGGGGACAACGCCGGGGCCGCGCTGGGCCTCGGCGCGGGAGACGACGTGATCGTCTCGCTCGGGACGTCCGGGGTGGTGTCCGCGCGCGGGGACCGCCAGGGCGCCGACCCGTCCGGCACGATCGCCGGCTTCGCGGACGCGACCGGGGCGTTCCTCCCCCTCGTCGTGACGTTGAACGCCGCCCGCGTGCTCGACGCCGCGGGCCGGCTCCTCGGCGTCGACCACGCCACCCTGTCCGACCTCGCCCTGTCCGCCCCGCCCGGCGCCGACGGCCTCGTCCTGGTCCCGTACCTGGAGGGCGAGCGCACCCCGAACCTGCCCGACGCCACCGGCTCCGTCCACGGCCTGACCCTGGCCAACGGCACCCCCGCGCACCTCGCGCGCGCCGTCGTCGAGGGCATGCTCAGCGGGCAGAAGGTGGGCATCGACGCCCTGGCCGCCCTCGGCGTGCGGCCCGCGGCGGTCCGGCTGATCGGCGGCGCCGCCCGCTCCGAGGCCGTCCGGCGCATCGCGCCGACCGTGTTCGGCGTCCCGGTCGTGGTCCCGGAGCCGGGCGAGTACGTCGCGGACGGCGCGGCCCGACAGGCGGCCTGGGTGGCCACCGGCACGCTCCCCACCTGGGAGAGCGGCGGGTCGCGGGTGCACGAGGGCACCCTGACGAAGGGCCTGGAGGAGCGCTACCGCGAGGCCGCCGCCCACCCCCTGCCCCGACTCTGACCGACCGTGATCGCGGGTCGCGATCACACCCGTGACAGGTCCTCGTGGGCGAGCTGTTCGAGGCCCAGCCACTCCTGGGCCAGCCGTTCGCCCGCGCCGAACAGTGCGGCGACCCGCGGTCGGACCTCCTCGGGCAGCCAGTCCAGGTCGGCCGCGCCCGAGCCGCCCGGGCGGGGGTGGCCGACCTGCAGCAGGAGCCGGTAGAGCCGGGCCGCCGGGCGCAGCGGCGGGAGGCCGCGGGCCGCGGTGTCGACCCTGCTCGGGATCCGCACGCCCGCGGGGTCGAGGTCACCGAAGTACCGCAGGTCGCGGACCGGTTCCGGTTCGGCCGCCAGGGCGGAGAGGGCGCTGCCGAGGTCGTTACCCTGGCCGAACACGAGCCGGCCCACCTCGCCGTCGGGCGGCAGCGTGCGAGACAGCGAGTCGTAGGTCGCGACGTTCTCGACGATCAGCGTGACCGGGCCCGGCCCGATCGCACCGGTCGTGATCGGCCGCGCGACCTGCCGCGCCTGCAGCAGGGCGAGGGACAGCCCGCCGCGGGTGAACAGCCTGCCCGACAGCATCCGGTCGAGCAGCTTCTCGTCCCCGAGCAGGTCGAGGGACCGTTCGCGGGTGGGGACGACGTGGGTCGCCACTCCCCCGGCGAGCATCTCCTGCACGCCCCGGAGCAGCAGCCACTCGTTCTCGCTCAGGCCGCGGCGCTCCGTCGCGAGGAAGTGCGGGACCCAGCTCAGCCGGACGTGCCAGGCCGGGGCCCGCGGCGGCTCGGGCGCGCTCTCACGGTTCGCGACCCGCTGGACCCAGAGCGGGAGGTCGATGCGGCCGCGGTCCCAGGAGCGGCCGCCGGGTGCCGGGAGCTCGACCAGGCCCGCGGCGACGAGCTCGTCGACCGCGGCTCGGAGGCGTTCACGCTGGTCGGGGTCGCCGAGCAGGCTCGAGTCCCGGCCCAGGGCGGCGACGCGCAGGTCCGCCCACGGCACCCGTCGGCCCCGCAGCTGCGCCGCCATGGCGGCAGCGACCGGGGACAGGGCCGGCGTCACAGCAGGGTGAGGACCGGGTCGTCCCGGTGGATGCGGGTGGTGTCGATGGCCCCCACCGGATCCTCCTCGGCCTGGATCCGCTCCGCGACCTGCACGTACTCCCGGCCGCGGCGGGCCGCGTTCCGCATCCTGACGACGTTCGGGAAGCGGCCGACCGCCTTCATGTCCCCCACGCCGGTGAGGAAGATCAGCTGCACGCCGTTGGCGTTGGCGACCTTGCGCTGCAGGTCCAGGAACACCACGTAGTTCGCCTTGCCCAGCGGGTTGTCCAGCGGCAGCGCGCCCAGCCCCGGCAGGTCCCGGCCGCGGCTGGTGGCCCGCAGCTTCGCGACCATGCAGAACAGCAGCAGCGAGATGGTGACCTTCTCCCCGCCCGACCACTTGCGCATCCGCTCGACCGACACCCGCTCCAGGGCCAGCGCCGTGGACGGCTTGAGCACCCGGGCCCGCCAGTTCCCGTCGCCGACGACGGCGTTCGTGGCCTGCCAGAGCAGCTCCTGGCCGCGGGGCACCTCGGCGCCGCGGGCGGTCAGCACGTCCACCAGCCGGGCGCAGCGGTCCCGGACGACCGCGTCCGCCGTCTCCACCGCCGACCGCGGCCCGACGTCGAGGAACCGGTGTCCGGCCCACGGCCCGAGGTTCTCGGGCAGCTCGGACAGCGACTGGGCCCGCGCCAACGACCGCAGCGCCTGCCGGACCATCCCGGTCATCGCGGTGACCACGACGGACTTGTGCTCCTCCAGCTCCTCGAGGCGCATGCGCACGTTCTCCGCGAACAGCTCCAGCTCGGCGGCGAGATCGGCCGCGACGGGCCCGATCTCCCCGGCGACGTCCGGGACCCGGAACCGGTCCCGGATCGCGGGCTTGACCTGGGCGAACCGCTCCACCGACGCCCACACAACGATCTCCCGGGCGCCCTTCTCCAGGGCCGCACGGGCGCGTCGGACGGCGGCGGCGGTGGCGTCGAGCCGCTCGCGGAGGGCGACGACCGCCTCCCGCGCGTCCGCGACCGTGAGCGGCTCCGCCGGCTCCGGCGCCGCGGGCACGTCCGCCGCGGGCGCCACGCCCAGCAGCTCGCCCTGGTGCGCCAGCCCGGTGACCCGCTCCCGAGCCTCGGCCCGCAGCCCGCCGACGAGCTCCAGCTCGCTGCGGGACCGTTCGGCGGCGGCACGGTGGCCCGCCCGCTCGTCCTCCGCCTCGGCCGCGCCGGCCAGCGCCGCCTCGACGGTGTCCGGCACGGGGTCCGGGAGGTCCCCGCCCTCCGGGTGGCGCGCGACCTCCGCCTCCGCGGCCGCCACCGCGCTGCGTCGCTCGCCGACCGCCTCGGTGGCCGCCCGCCCCGCCTCGACGGCCCGGGCGAGCGCGGCCTCGCGGGAGGGTGCGTCCACCGCCTCGGGGGCGCCCAGCAGCTCCTCGGCCGCGGCGCGCACCGCCGAATCCAGGGCCGCGACCTGCGCGGACGGCCCGCCGGGATCGGCGAGCACGCGCCGCGCCTCCGCCAGGGACGCGGCCAGCGCCGAGTCCGACACCTCGCGGCGGTAGGCCTGCTCGGCGGACTCGTGGGCCCGGCGGGCCTCGCCGAGGTCCGGGACCGGGCCGGCCCCGACCTCACCGATCTCCCCGAGCCGGTCGCGCTCCGCGCGCAGGTCCGCGAGGGCGCGGCGGGTCGCGCCGCCGGACTCCTCCGCCTCGCGGGCCTCGCGCTGCGCGGTCTCCTCGGTGCGGGCCGCCTCCTCGCCCGCGGCGCGGGCCGCGGCGATCTCGGCGGGCAGCGCGCGGGCCCGCTGTCGCACCGGTTCCGCGGTGCGCAGCCGCTCGGCGAGCCCGGCCAGCACCGCACCGGCGACGGCGGCCGCCCGGCGGACCTCCTCGGCCGCGGACCGGCGCGCGTCGAGGGCCTCCTCGGCGGCGTCCGCCGCGGCGAGGTCCTGTGCGACCCGCTGGTCGTCGGCGGCGACGCGCGACAACCCGGCGGCCGCCTCGGCGATCGACCGGTCCAGCGCGGCCAGGGTCCCCGGCGGGCAGTCGGCCCGGAGGTCCCGCACGCGGCGGCGCAGGTCCGCGTCCCGTTCCCGCTCGGCGGCGAGCTCGGCGTCCGCACCCGCCCGCCCAGCCCGGGCCCGCTCGCGGGCGGTGATCTCCGGGCCGCTCGCGGCGCGGTCGGTCAGCGCGGGCGCCGGGCGCACGACCGCGTGCGCGGAGGCGGCCTCCCCGTCGACCACGGCCTGCAGGGCCGCAGTGGTGCTCACGATAATCATCGAGGTGGGGCGCAGACCGGCGCCGTGCACCGCCTCGAGCGCCGCGCCGCGGTCCGCCGGGTCGTGCACCAGCAGGCCCGCGACCAGCGCGGGCGCCGCCTCCCGGACGGCCTCGTGGCGGGCGGGGGCGACCGAGTCCGCCAGATAGCGCCAGCCCGTGGTCACGGCGATGCCGGCGACCTCGACGGCCTGCCGCGCCCGGTCGAGGTCCAGGGCCGGGGGCAGCAGCTCGGTGGCGGCCAACGCGTCGAGGGCCCGCTCGTCCTCCGCGCCCTCGACCGCCAGCTCCACGCGCCGCCGCTCGGTGCGCGCGATCGCCGCGGTGAGCAGCTCGTCGAGGTCTCCGGCCTCCGCGACGGGATCGACCGTCCCACCCCCGGCCAGCGCGGCCAGCCGCTCCTCGGCGGCCAGCGCCGCGGCGCGTTCGCGCAGCTCCGCCGCGCGGGCGGTGTCCGCGGTGTGCGTCTCGGTCAGCGTGCGCCGTTCGGCGACCAGCGCCTCGGTGGCGGCCCGCAGCTCCTCGCGCCGCTCCCGCAGCGCCGCCCGCTCCTCGACCAGCCGCCCGAGCTCGACGGCCGCCTCCGCGTCCGCCGTCCGGTGCCGGTCCGCGGCGACGGCCACGTCCTCGTCGGCCTCCAGGTGCCCGGCCCGCACGGCGGCGGCGATGCTCTCGTCGACGTCCGCCAGGGTGCGCTGCGCCGCGGCGAGCTCGCCGGAGAGCCTGCCCTCCTCCGCCGTGGACCGCCGGACCGCCGCCCGGGCCGCGGTCTCGGTCTCGCGGGCCGCCGCCAGCCGCGCGTCCAGCTCGTCCGCCCGGGCGGTGTGCTCGGCGAGGGCGGCGTCCAGGGCGCGGGCGAGGTCCGCCGCCGCCGCCGCGAGCCGCACCCGCAGCGGCTCGGCCTCCGCGGTCGCCGCCGCCAGCTGCTCCTCCAGCGATGTCACCCGGTCCCGGGCCGCCCGCAGCCGCAGGAGCTCCCCGACCCCGCGCCACGCGGCCTCGGCTCGGGCGGTGCGCGTCTGCGCCTCCCGGGCCCGCGCCAGCTCCTCCTGCGCCGCGGCCAGCCGGTAGCGCGCCGCGAGCCCGTACAGCGCGGCCGACCGGGCCTCGGCCAGCGCGGCCCGGTCGCGGTGCTCGGCGGCCTCGCCGCCGATCTCCTCGGCCCGGTCCGCGTGCTCGGCCTCCTCCCGCCGGGCCCGCGAGACGCCGGCCGCGATCGCGCCGGCGAGGGCGGCCGCGCGCTCGGCCAGCGCCCGCTCGGCCTCCTCCGCGCCGGTCAGCGCGTCTCGGCTCTCGGCCAGCGCGCGCACCAGCGGGACGGCCTCGGTGGCGAACGCCTGGTCCGCCAGCAGCTCCGGGCGCTCGGCCAGCCCGGCCCGCACCTTCTCCAGGATCTGCGAGACCTGCCCGGGCACCTCGGGATCGACGATGAGCTCGAGCAGGTACCGCACGAACTGGTCGGCGTTGCGGAACTGGAACTGCCCCTCGATGCCGCCCTCGGTGGCGTTCATCTGCAGCAACGCGTTGAAGATCGCCGGGTCGAGGCCGTGCTCGTCGAGCGCCTGCGCCCAGCGGTCCTGCCGGTCGGTCACCACGACGCCCGCGCCGGGCACGGTGTCCCACGCCCGCAGCGCCGCGACGAAGTCCTTCTGCGTGAGCCGCTCGGCCAGTGGCAGCCGGTCGAGCGCCACCCGGTCGTCCACCTCGCGGAACAGGTACCAGCGGGCGCCGAGCCGGTCGTGCTCGCGGTTGGGGTCCGCGGGCTGGGCCCGGTCGGCCCACTCGTAGACCGCGCCCGTGACCAGGCGTCCGCCCGGCCCCGACCACTCGACGACGACGTGTCCGGTGTCCGCCCCGAGGACGTAGTCCTCGAGGTGCTTGCCGGTGGCCGCGGTGGCGAGGAAGTCCCGGCGGGCGGGCCGGATCAGCGCGCAGATGAGCGAGAGCACGGTGGACTTCCCGCCGCCGTTGCGCAGCCAGAGGATCGAGTCGACCGGCTTGCGTTCGGCGTCGGTGAAGTCCAGCGTGACGTCGAGGAAGCGTGCCGCCGAGGGCCCCATCCGGTCGATCCGGACCCGGCTGATCTTCCACATCACCGGCGCGCTCACGCGGCGGCTCCCGGCCCACCGCTGCGCAGCGCGCGCAGGGCGTCGAGCGCCGCCCCGCCCGCGGAGTCGGCCACGAGCAGCCGGAAGCGGTCGGTGAGCTGGTAGACGTCCGGGCCCAGGGAGGTGGCCTCCCGGGCGGCGCCCTGGTCGACGAGCCAGCCCAGCGCGTCCTCGATCGCCTTGAGCGTGCAGCCGCGCCCGCGCCGCCCGGTCTGCGTGGTGATCAGCTGCGGCATGTCCGCGTACACCTCCGCGGCGGCCCGGGCCCGCTCCTCCGGGGTGCCCTCGCCGCCCTCCTGGGCGCGCAACGTGTCGATCGCCGAGCGCAGGAACTCGTCCACCTTCACGAGGTCGACGAGCTTGGTCTCCGGGTCGTCGAAGTCCACGTCCTGGGGGTAGGCGTAGGCGGCGATCCCGATCAGGACCAGGCCGAAGACCAGCCGCTCCGCCTGGTCCATCGCCCGGAAGTCGGTCAGCCGGGTGGCGAACGGCCCGCCCGGCTCGGGGGCGAGCACCAGCCCGGACCGCGGGGTGCCCAGCACCTCCAGCCCGAGCCCCTCGGCCATCGTGTCCACCACGTCCCGGAAGCGCAGCTCGCTGCGGTAGCGGTCCAGCAGGGCGCGGTAGTCGCCGCCCTCCACCGGACGCGAACGCCGCTGCAGACCGAAGCCGAGCAGCTCGGCGGCCGCTCGCACCTCGGTCAGGTCCGCCGCGACGGAGCTGCTACCCACCGGCCATCACCCGTTCGTCCTCGTCCGTCACCGCACGTTCGGCGGGCAGGGGGCGCAGCACCAGGTCACGGCCGCGGGCCAGCCGGTGATCCAGCACCCCGGCCGCTCCGTCCCGGTCGACCGCCTCCAGCCCCGCGGCCAGCTCCACCGAGTCGTCCGGCTCCTCGGAGTCCGCGGCCGGGTCCGGCGCGAACGCCCACAGCGTCGTCAGGATCACCAGCTCGGCGACCTCGTCGTCCGGGCACCGGTCCAGCAGGGCGGACAACGGGGCGCCCGCCGCGTCCGCGCGCGCCACGGCCAGCACCTCGCCCGCCGCGGCGACGACCTCGGGCGGGTAGCGCTGCAGGTCCGGCTCCTCGACCTCGTCGAGGCCCTCGTCCTCGGCGAGCGGCTCCACCGTCTCCCGCTGCCGCGGCGGCGCCCACAGCTGGTCCAGCAGGTCGTCGAACCGGACGAGCCGGGGCACGGTCACCCCGAGCGCCCGGTCGGCGAACGCCGTGCCGACCTCGAGGGCCTGCTCGCGCGGCAGCCCCAGGGTGGGGAGCAGGACGTCCTCGCCGACGGCGAGCATGCGCAGCCTGCGCCGGCGGGCCAGGCGCTGCCGGACCTGGGCGGCGAGGAACACCTCGCGCGCGCCGACCAGGCGCTTCTCCAGGTCGAGATGGACCTGCCGGACCCGCCGCAGCAGGTCGACGATCCGGCCGGACGTGGCCCGCACGTCCGCGCCGGTCTCGGCGTCGAGGCCGCCCTGGACGTGCTCCAGGAACCGGTCGTCCTCGGCGATCCGCTCCTCGACGTGCCGGCGCGCCGCGCTCAGCCGGTCCGGCACGTCGACGAGCCAGTCGTGCGATCCGACGTCTCGCCGGGTCGCGTCCAGCAGCTCGGCGAGGGTGGCGGCGATGCCGACCGACGTCCGCTCGGCCTGCGCCGCGGTGCGGGCGGCGGCGTCGAACCGCCGGTCGTCCAGCTGGCGCTGCAGCACGTGGGCCAGCGCGCGGTCGGCGTCCTCGATGTCCACGTCCAGGCCGTGCAGGAAGAGCGTGATCGCCTGGTCCGACGCGGTCAGCACCGGCCCGTACTCGGCCTCGCGCAGGGACAGCAGCCGGAAGCTGTAGGGCTCGCGCACCACCTGGTCGCCGGACAGGTCGGCGAACCAGTAGGTGAAGCGGCGGTGCTCGTGCGCCTCGTTCAGCAGGCCCTTGAGCACGACCTGCGCCACGTCCCGGGCCTGGTGGGCGAGCTCGGGGCGCATCCGCAGCGCGAGCCGGGTGAGGTCGTCCGCGACCTCGTCCAGGGTCGCCTCGCGGGCGAACCCCATCGACCCGACGACGAGGTCCACCGCCGCGAGGGCGAGCTGGCGCAGGTCGAACGCCTCGTCGTCGATGCCCGCGTGGGCCGCGTTGCGGACGAGGCGGGAGATCGGGTCGGTGAGGGTGAGCGCACGCCAGCGGGCCCGCGCGGTGGCGTCCGCGGCGGGCGACACCACCGGTGCGCTCGTCATCGGCGACCACCTTAGGAACTTCCGACCACCGCCGACTCGTTGCCCCCGTGAGAGGTCCCGGGAGAGACCGGGAGAGAGAGGAGGAGCCGTGGTCGGATGGCTCGTCGGCACGGTCCTCGTGCTGTTCCAGATCGTGTTGTTCGCCCGGGTGATCGTGGACTGGATCTCGGTGGCGGGCGGCGGTGGCAGCGCGCTCTACCAGGCGCGGCGCATCACCCACGGCATCACCGAGCCGGTGATCGCCCCGGTCCGCCGGGTCGTCCCGACGCTGCGGCTGGGCAACTTCGGCCTGGACCTCGCGTTCATGGTCGTGTTCTTCGGGGTGCTGCTGCTGCGCACCTTCCTGGTTCCGCTGATCCCGTTCTGAGTACCGTGGTGAGGTGAGCAGACGGCGGCGGCCCGCGCCGTTGCCGCAGCGGCACGGGCTCGATCCCGTCCGGCTGCGCACCCCGGACGCCGGCCCGTGGGCCACGCTGCGGGAGCACCTGGTCGAGCGGCTGCCGCGGGTGGCGCCCGAGCGGGTCGCCGAGATGCTCGCCGAGGGCCGGATCGTCGACGAGGACGGACCGCTGGGTGTGGACGCCCCGTTCCGGCCTGCGTCCTTCGTGTGGTTCCATCGCGACCTGCCCGAGGAGGTGCCGGTCCCCTTCGAGATCGGGATCGTGCACCGGGACGAGGACATCCTCGTCGTCGACAAGCCGCACTTCCTCGCCACGATCCCGCGCGGGCGCCACGTCCTGGAGACCGCGCTGGTCCGGCTGCGCCGCGACCTGGACCTGCCGCAGCTCTCCCCCGCGCACCGGCTCGACCGCGTGACGGCCGGGCTGGTCCTGTTCGTCGTGCGGCCCGAGCTGCGCGGGCGCTACCAGACGCTGTTCCGCGACCGGCGGGTCCGCAAGACCTACCGGGCCGTCGCGCCCGTCCGGCCGGAGCTGGAGCTGCCGCGGACGGTCCGCAGCCGGATCGTGAAGGAGCGCGGGGTGATCTGCGCCTACGAGGAGCCCGGCGAGCCGAACGCCGAGACCCTCGTCGAGCTCGTCGAGACGCGCGGGGAGCGCGGGCTCTACCGGTTGCACCCGCACACCGGGCGCACGCACCAGCTGCGGCTGCACCTGGCCGGGCTCGGCATCCCAATCCTGGGGGACGACTTCTACCCCGTGCTCCGCGAGACCCCGCTCGACGACTTCACGAACCCGCTGCAGCTCCTCGCGACGACCCTGGAATTCGACGACCCGCTCACCGGACGGGCCAGGCGGTTCGAGAGTGCGCGATCTCTCGCCGCGTGGCCGGGTCAACGCGCTCCGTGAGGGGTCGAACGGCGCCGTCTCGTCGATTCTGAGGAGGCCCTGCGGCATTCGGCCGAACATCACGGGGCGCAGGCAGCAGCGCCGCGCCGCTCGGCGCGTCCGGCACGTCGCGCGGCGTGACCGCCTCTCAGTGACACAACGGGCGCGGTGTCCGGATTCGTAGGGTCCATCGCAGCGGATCCCGACGTCACGCCCCCCGCCGTCGGGATCCGCACGAACGCTCCCCCGATGTGACCGAGTCCGAGGACACCCCACGATGACGCTCCCCCGTCGCCTTCCGCGGGTCGCCGCACTCACCGCCGCGGCCGCCCTGACCCTCGCCCTGTCCGCCTGCTCGGCGGGTGGTTTCACCGACGCCCGCGACGCCGCCCCCGTCGGCACCGCGGCGGGCGCCGCGGCCGGCACCACGACCGTCCCCACCGGCGGGCTCGGTACCGGCGTCACCGCCGTCGGGACCGTGGTGACCACCGACGGGTTCACCGTCTACCGCTTCGCGAACGACCGCACCACCCCGTCCGCCTCGACCTGCGTGGGCGAGTGCGCGGCGAAGTGGCCGCCGGTCAAGGGGGACGGCCAGCCCGCCCTGCAGGGCATCCCGACCGGGCTGGTCGGCACGGTCGGCAGGCCCGACGGCACCCAGCAGCTCACCCTGAACGGCTGGCCGCTCTACCGCTACGCGGGCGACACCCGGCCCGGCGAGGCGAAGGGCGAGGGCGTCGGCGGCACGTGGGCCGCCATGGGCGCCAACGGGACCCCCGCCGCCGCAGGGCCCGCCGCCAGCCCGGCGACCGCCCCCGACTCCCAGCCGGCGGGCTTCGGCGCGGCCGCCCACCACGGCACGGACACCGGCACCTGAGGTATCCCCGGCTCAGCCCCCGTGAGCGGCGATGGTCGCTCTGGCGACCATCGCCGCTCACGAGGGGGCCGGAGCCGGATCAGCGCAGCCGGACCGGCATGCTCGTGACGCCGTGGATCAGGGTGCTCTCGCGCCAGGTCAGC
Organism: Pseudonocardia sp. WMMC193; assembly: GCF_021728735.1. Taxonomy (NCBI): domain Bacteria; kingdom Bacillati; phylum Actinomycetota; class Actinomycetes; order Pseudonocardiales; family Pseudonocardiaceae; genus Pseudonocardia; species Pseudonocardia sp. WMMC193. The sequence goes on from NZ_JAKKDO010000003.1 coordinate 2,560,722, forward strand.
GACCGCGGATCGGCGGCGAGGGTCATCGCCGGGAACCGGGACAGCAGCGTGCGGAAGGCGATCTCGCCCTCGAGGCGGGCCAACGGCGCACCCAGGCAGTGGTGGATCCCGTAGCCGAAGGCCAGGTGCCCCCGGGCGTCGCGGGTGACGTCGAGCTCGGTGGGGCGCTCGTAGCGCTCGGGGTCCCGGTTCGCCCCGATCAGCGAGACGAGCACGACCTCCCCCGCCGGGATCGTCGTCCCGCCGATCTCGACGTCCTCGGTGCTGAAGCGCAGGGTCGCGAGGTTGACCGGTCCGTCGTAACGCAGGAACTCCTCGACGGCGTTCGGGACGAGCGTGGGGTCCGCCCGCAGCAGGGCCGCCTGGTCCGGGTGCTGCAGCAGCGCCCGCATGCCGTTCGCGATGAGGTTGACCGTGGTCTCGTGCCCGGCGACCAGCAGCAGGAACGCCATCGAGATGACCTCGGTGTGAGACAGCGAGTCCCCGTCCTCCGCGGCCCGGACGATCGCGGAGAGCATGTCGTCCCCGGGGTCTGCGGCCTTGTCCGCCACGAGCTGCGACAGGAACTGCGCCATCGCCCCCGCGGCCGCCGTGCGGGTCTCGGGCTCACCGGCCGAGAGCAGGGTGTTCGACCACCCGCGGAAGTCCTCCCGATGCTCCGGGGGCACGCCCAGCAGCTCGCTGATCACGGTCATCGGGAGCGGGAAGGCGAAGGCGTCGAGCAGGTCCGCCTCGTCGCCGGTCATCGCGTCCGCCAGCTCCTCGGCGAGCGCGGTGAGCCGCGGGCGCATCGCGGCGATGGCCCGCACGGTGAACGCGCGGCTCACCAGCTTGCGCAGCCGGGTGTGGTCGGGCGGGTCGGTGTTGAGCATGTGCCCGACGAGCGAGTCGGCGAACCGGGCCCGGTTCTCGATCCCCTGCTTCTCCAGCACGGTGGCGAACCCGGAGCCGGACTTGGCGAGCCGGGCGTCGTTCAGCGCGGGCCGGGCGTCGGCGTAGCGGGTGACCAGCCAGACCGTCAGCCCCATCGTCGTGACCACCCGGGACACCGGCGCCTCCGTCCGCAGGACCCGGTAGAGGGCGTCGGGGTCGGCGAAGAACGCGTCGTCGAGGGGGCGCGGATCCGTGGTGGTCGTCACGCCGCCCGACGGTAGTACCGCCGCGCAACGGCTTGCTGAGCGTTCGCTGAACGCTACGCTCCACTCATGAACGAACGATCGGTGCGGATCGGGAACTTCAGCGGCTACCTCGGGGACCGGTTCACCGCCGTGGACGAGGTGCTCGCCGGCGATCCGGTCGACGTGCTGATGGGCGACTACCTGGCCGAGGTCACGCTCGCCGCGCTGGCCGCGGATCGGCGCGGCTACGTCGCCTACTTCCGCAAGCAGCTCCGCCCCCACCTCGCGACGCTGGCCGAGCGCGGGATCAAGGTCGTCACGAACGCGGGCGGGTTCGATCCCGCCGGGCTCGCCGCCGCCCTGCGCGCGGACCTCGCCGAGGCCGGCGTGTCGCTCACGGTCGCCCACGTCGAGGGGGACGCCGTGCTCGACCGCCTGCCCGAGTTCCACCGGGACGGGTACGCCCTGGAGAACCTCGACTCCGGCGCCCCGCTCAAGGACTGGGGGTTCGAGCCGATCGCCGCCAACGCCTACCTCGGCGGGTTCGGCATCGCCGAGGCGCTGCGGGCGGGCGCGGACATCGTCGTCACGGGGCGGGTGACCGACGCGTCGCTGACCGCGGGGCCCGCGGCCTGGTGGCACGGCTGGACCCCCGACGACCACGGCCCGCTCGCGGGCGCGATCACGGCCGGACACATCATCGAGTGCGGCGCCCACGCGACCGGCGGGAACTTCTCCGGCTTCCGGACCGTGCCCGGCATGGACCGCTGCGGCTTCCCGATCGCGGAGGTCGCCGCGGACGGCTCGTCGGTGATCACCAAGCACGCGCGCGACGGCGGCACGGTCACCGTCGACACGGTGACCGCCCAGCTCGTCTACGAGATCCAGGGCCCCCGCTACCTCAACCCGGACGCGACGGTGCACCTGGACACCGTCCGGCTCAGTCGGGTCGGGCCGGACCGGGTGGCGATCGGCCCGGTCGTCGGGTCGCCGCCGCCGCCCACGCACAAGGTCGCGGTGTTCGCGCAGCTCGGCTGGCAGATCTCGACCATGCTGTTCTGCACCTCGCCGGACGTCGAGGAGAAGGTCGCGCTGCTGCGCCGCCAGCTCCGCCTGCAGCTCGACGGGCACGTGGACCAGCTCGACGTCACGCCGCTCGGCACGGCCGCGGAGGACCCCCGGTCCCAGTGGGAGGCGACCGTGCCGATCCGGGTCATGGCCACCGCGTCGGCCGCCGAGGCGCTGGCGGCCTTCCCCGCCGCCGTCGGGAGCCTCTACCTGCAGGGCTACCCCGGCTTCCACCACGACGGCGGCGCGCAGCCGGTCCGGGCGCCCTGGCCGCGGATCGGCTACTGGCCCGCCCTGTTGCCGGTCGAGCTCGTCCCGCACACCGCCGTGCTGGCGGACGGGCGGCGCATCGAGGCGCCGGTGTCCCGCACGTTCGCGAGCCCGGAGCAGCTCGCGCAGGGCCGCTCCCCCGAACCGCCGCCGGTCCGGGGCGACGGGGAGCGCGGTCGGCGCGGTCGGCTCGGCACGGTGGCCCACGCCCGCGCGGGCGACAAGGGCGGCAACTCCAACGTCGGGGTCTGGGTGCCCGACCCCGCGCACTGGGACTGGTTGCGCAGCACGCTGAGCACCGAGAACCTGCGGGCGCTGCTGCCGGAGGCCGAGGACTGCGACATCGTGCGGCACGAGTTCCCGCACCTGCGCGCGGTGCACGTGGTGCTGCGCGGGCTGCTGGGGACGGGCGGCTCGTCGAACCTGCGGGTGGACCAGATCGGCAAGTCCGTGGGCGAGTACCTCCGCGCGAAGCACGTGATGCTGCCGTGACCGGCCCCGATCTCACCCCCGATCTGCCCGCCGAGCTCGACCGGCTGCTGGGTGGGCTGGGGCTGGCCGCGGCCGACGCGGGCGGCACGGTCGCCTTCACCGGGGCCGACCCGGTCGTCCCGAGCGCGCTGCGGCTGGCCGGGGCCGCGGCGCTCGCCCTCGCGGCGAAGTCGGTCGCGGTCGCGGCGCTGCACCGGGACCGCACCGGCGTGGGCCAGGACGTCGCCGTGGACCTGCGGACCGCCCCGCACCGGCTGTGCCCCTTCTACGACCGCAGGTGGGAGCTCCTGCACGGGCTGCCGATCGCCTCGCCGGTCAACGCCTCGCCCGCCTTCGGCTTCCGCTTCTACCGCACCGCCGACGACCGCTGGGTCATGCCGCTCAACGGCTATCCCGCGCTCAAGGTCGCCGCCCAACGCCTGCTCGACTGCGCGGACACCCCGGAGGCGGTGGCGCGGGCGGTCGGCCGGTGGTCGGGCGCCGACCTGGAGGCGGCCGGGGCCGCGGCGGGGGTGGTGATGCCGCTGGTCCGCACGCCCGAGGAGTTCCGCGCGACCGAGCAGGCCGCCGTCCTCGAGGCCACCCCGCTCGTCACGCTCGAGCGGATCGGTGACAGCGCACCCGAGCCGCTGCCCGCCGCGCAGGCCCCGCTGGGCGGGGTGCGGGCGCTCGGGATGGGGCACGTGATCGCGGGCGCCGGGACCGGGCGGAGCCTGGCGCTGGACGGCGCGGACGTGCTGAACCTGTGGCGGCCCACCGAGTTCGAGCACGACACCACCTACCTGTCGGCGAACGTCGGCGTGCGGTCGGCCACGGTCCGGCCCACCGACCCGGTGGTGCGGGAGCTCCTGGCGGGCGCGGACGTCTTCTACGCGAACCGCAGGCCCGGCTACCTGGCGTCGATCGGGCTGTCCGCCGAGGAGGCCGCCGCGGTGCGCCCCGGGATCGTGCACGCCACGAACTCGCTCCACGGTGAGCACGGCCCGTGGCGGGACCGGATCGGGTTCGACCAGACCGCGGGCGCGGTCACCGGGATGGCGCACCTCGAGGGCGGGGGCGCCGAGCCGAGGCTCTCCCCCATCCTCGTGGTCAACGACTACATCGTCTCCTGGCTGACCGCCGCGGGGATCGTCGCGGCGCTGCGCCGCCGGGCCGTGGAGGGCGGCAGCTGGCGGGTGCACGTGTCGCTGACCAGGGTCGCGATGTGGATCCTGGACCTCGGCGTGCTCGACCTCGCGCAGGCCGCCCGGGTCGCGGGATCGGACGACGAGCACGCCTACCTCGACCCGGAGACCTTCACCGCCGACACCCCGCTGGGCCACTATCAGGGCGTGACCGACCAGGTGCGGATGTCGGTGACGCCGGGCTCCTACGACCCGGTCCTGGTGCCGCGCGGCAGCGGCGCACCCGTCTGGCGCACCGAATCCCCAGCTCAGACCCCGTGAGTGGCGATAGTCGCTATCACGACTCCGCTCACCCGCCCCGCCGCCTCCGGCGACTGCCGACCCCCGGCCGCCACTCACGGGGTCAGGAGCGGCGGTCGTCCTCCCAGAGGCCCTCGCCCGTCCAGGGGTCGCGGTCCTCCTCGTAGCGCTCCAGGACGGGGCCGGGGACCGGGCCCTGCGCGGGCTCGGCGGTGCCGTCCTGGAACGAGCGCTCCTCGGCCTCGTCCGGGTCCGCGGCGCGGTGCCTGCCCGCCTCGAGGCCGCGCTGGTAGGTCGACAGCCTGCGGCGCACCTTCTCCGGCTCGCGCTCGGCCGCGGCGGCCGTCTCGGCGCGCCTGCCGCGCAGCGGCGGGGTGACCATCTGCTTGCCGGGGCGCCGCTGGGGCAGCCCGCTCCCGGTCACCGGCGGGGCCGACTCGGCCTCGGCGGCGGCCGCGCGTTCGGCGGCGGCCCGCCACTCGTCGTCCCGGGTGCCGGACCAGCTCGACGGCGAGCCGTTGCGCGGGGCCGACGCGGACCCGCCGGTCAGCCAGCTGTCCGCCAGCCCGAACGAGCCGCCGTTGCGGTGCCCGTTGGACGCGCCGTTGTGGGAGCCGTTCGTGCCGTTCGTGCCGTTCGTGCCGTTGAGCGGGGCCGGGTCGTCGTCGGTGCGGAACCACGCCGACGCGACGGCGGCGAAGATCGGCGTGCCCGCCAGGTCGTCCCCGGCGCGGGCCAGCGAGGCGTCGAAGGCGCCGAACAGCTCGTCCACCGTGGCCGGGGCGGGCGCCGCGCCCTCGCGGACGGGCTCCCACGTGATCTCGGGTGGGGTGCTGCGGGGCGACGGGACCGGCTCGGCCGGGACCTGCGGCGGGTGCACGCCGGGGGCGGGCTCGACGAGGGCCCGCGGGAACCGCACCAGCGCCACCGTGCCGAAGCCGGGCGTGGTGGGACCGCCGAGCGGGGCCTGCAGCTCCACCCGCGCCCCGAGCCGCCGGGAGAGCCGCGCGGCGAGGTGCAGGCCGAGCCGCTCCGGCGGGATCGCGCCGGACACGCCGCCCGCGATCTCGTTCTCCAGCGCCGCGGCCCGCTGCCACGGCAGCTCGACGCCCTCGGCCTGCAGCTCGATCGTGACGCCGCCGTCCCCCGCCCACCGGCCGACCAGCTCGATCCGCGCGCTGCGCGGCGTGCTGCGCTCGGCGTGGGCCAGCAGCTCGGCGAGGACCTGTCCGGCGCCGACCGCCACCCCGGCGGGCAGGGCCGCGGACGGTGCGGGGGGCACCGAGACCCGGCGCGGGTCCTCCGCGCCCGCGGCGACGTCCGCGAGGATCCGGCCGAACCCGGTCGGCACGGGCCCGCGGCGCTCCGGGACGCCGCCGACCAGGGTCAGCACGCTCTCGCCGTCTCGCAGCAGCCGGCGCGCGCCCGCGGCGATCTCCGCGCCCGCGCCGCCCTCCGCACCGCCGGCGAGCCGCTCGGCGACGGCGAGCTGCCGCTCGGCGTGACCACAGATCCTGCGGGCCAGACCGGCGAGCAGGGCGTCCGCCCCGCCGGCCACCGAGTCGACCGAGTCGACCGCACCGGTCGCGCCGCCACCCGGCTCGTCGAGCCAGGAGGTGGACGAGAGGTCTCGCTCCACACTGTCCTCCGCGTTCGCCGGCCCCGAACCCGCCGGAACGCCGCACGGACCCCGCTCGGTCACTCGCACCCGGAGCGGGCGACGAGCGCGGGGGCCGCCGGGGGAGCTGCGCGCCCCGGCATCTCTTGGTGCTCGGGACACTACCGGGGAGATCCGCGCCGAGCGGCTCGTCGGACGGGCGTGCGATGACCGGTCGCCTACGGGTGGACCGGCGGTGAACGGCAAGTCGACACGCCGGGGAGCTCGGGATGATCTCGGGATGATTCCGCAGGGCGCACGATCCGACACGGAACGGCGCAGGGGGCTGGACGACAGGCGCTCCGACCGCGACGCTGCGGCGGTGCGCCCGGTCACAGAACTTAGGTGACAGTCGGGCGGGCGTCCAGAGGCTCGGCTACTCGAACCGGCTCGGGTCGCCCGCGCCCCGGCGCACGATCTCCGGCTCCGGGCCGGACAGGTCGACGACGGTCGTGGGCTCGGTGCCGCACTCCCCCGAGTCGACGACGGCGTCCAGGGCGGCATCCAGGGTCTCCTTGATCTCCCAGCCCTGGGTGGGCGGCTCCGCGGCGTCGGGGAGCAGCAGGGTGGAGGACAGCAGCGGCTCGCCCAGCTCGTCCAGCAGCGCCTGGACCACGCGGTGGTCCGGGATGCGCACGCCGACGGTCTTCTTCTTCGGGTGCAGCAGCCTGCGCGGCACCTCCTTGGTGGCCGGGAGGATGAACGTGTACTGCCCCGGGGTCGCGGCCTTGACCGCGCGGAACACCGCGTTGGAGACCTGCACGAACTGCCCCAGCTGCGCGAAGTCCCGGCAGACCAGGGTGAAGTGGTGCTTGTCGTCCAGCTTGCGGATCTGCCGGATGCGGGCCAGCCCCTCGGCGTTGCCGAGGGCGCAGCCCAGCGCGTAGCAGGAGTCGGTGGGGTAGGCGATCAGCCCGCCCTCCCGGACGAGGGCGATCACCTGTCCGATCGCGCGGCGCTGCGGGTTCTCGGGGTGGACGTCGACGTACCGAGCCATCGTCGGAGGGTAGCGGTAGCGTGATCGCCATGACGCCCGCCGAGCTGCTGATCGACTGTTTCGGCCGGATCGGGGAGGGGGTGCCCGCCGTGGTGGACGGCCTCACCGAGGACCGGCTGGCCCTGCGGGTGGACGGGGAGGCGAACTCCATCGCCTGGCTCGTCTGGCACCTCACCCGGGTGCAGGACGACCACGTGGCGGACGCGTTCGGCACCGAGCAGGTCTGGCTGGCCGACGGCTGGCACGAGCGCTTCGGGCTCCCCCTCGACCCCACCGACACCGGCTACGGCCACAGCCCCGACCAGGTCGCGGCCGTGCGGGCGGACGAGACCCGGCTGGCCGGCTACCACGCCGCCGTGTTCGCGCGGACCAGGGAGCTGCTCGCCGACGTCACGCCCGAACAGCTGGACGAGGTGATCGACGACCGCTGGGACCCCCCGGTCACCCGCGGCGTCCGCCTGGTCTCGGTGTTCGACGACGACGCGAAGCATCTCGGCCAGGCCGAGTTCGTCCGCGGCCTCCTCCCGGGCTGACGCCGTGGACCTGCAGCTGACGGGCAGACGCGCCGTCGTGACCGGGGGCAGCCGCGGCATCGGCCTCGCCGTAGCCGACACGCTGGCCGCCGAGGGGTGCGACGTCGCCCTTGTCTCCCGCACCCCGTCGGACGAGGCGGTGCGCCGGGTCGCCCGGCACGGCACCCGGGTGCTGCCGATCGCCGCCGACACCACGGACGAGGCGGCCGTACAGGCCATGGTCGCGCAGGTCGTGGCCGAGCTGGGCGGGGTGGACGTGCTGGTCAACGCGGCCGCCCAACCCGCGGGCGCGGGCCCGCAGCCCGCAGCCGCGGAGACCACGGACGCGCTCCTGCGCGAGCAGTTCGAGACCAAGGTGCTCGGCTACCTGCGCTGCGCCCGGGCGGTCGCCCCGCACATGACGGCGCAGGGCTTCGGCCGGATCGTCAACGTCAGCGGGCTGAACGCCCGCGCCTCGACGTCGCTGGTCGGGTCGGTGCGGAACGTGTCGGTCGCCGCGCTGACCGCCGCGCTGGCCGAGGACCTGGGCCCGCGCGGGGTCACGGTCACCGTGGTCCACCCGGGCCTCACGGTCACCGAACGCACGCCCGGCATGATCGCGGCCAAGGCCGCGGCGGACGGCACCTCGCAGGAGGAGGCCGAGCGCGCCCTGGGCCGGTCCACCCGGCTGGGCAGGCTGGTCACCGCCGAGGAGGTGGCGGACGTGATCGCGTTCCTGTGCTCGCCGCGCAGCGTGGCGATCAACGGGGACGCCGTGGCCGTGGGCGGCGGCCAGCCGGGTGTCACCTACTACTGACGAGTAGCAAACGTCTCGTAGATCACCCGTCCGCGCCGACACGTTCTGCGCGCGCGGCGCGATGACCAGGCATGGACGCGATGAAGGACCTCCCGATGCCTGCGGGCCCGGTCGACTCCGCGGCCGTGCTCGCCGACGACGCCCTGCTCGACGCGGTGCGCACCGGCGCCCGCGGGATCGACGACCCGGACCCCCTGGTCCGGCTGCTCGCCGCCTGGCGCTGCGCCCGCAGGCGGCCCCGCACCCGGGGCCGCCGGTTCGGGCTGGGCTGTCGCTAGAACCGACCTAGGCGCGCTTGAGCCGGTCGAGGCGGCGGGTGGTGGGCCAGCGGACGTCCCACGCCCAGCCGAACCGCTCGAAGAACCAGATCACCCGGGCCGAGATGTCGATCTGCCCCGGCAGCACGCCGTGCCGGGCGCACGTCGGGTCGGCGTGGTGCAGGTTGTGCCAGCTCTCGCCCATGGACAGGATCGCCAGCGGCCAGAAGTTGCGGCTGCGGTCCCGCGAGCGGAACGGCCGGGCGCCGACCATGTGGCAGATGGAGTTGATCGACCAGGTCACGTGGTGGCACACGGCCATCCGGACCAGGCCGCCCCAGAAGAAGCCGGTGAGCACACCCGCCCACGACCAGGTCAGGAGCCCGCCGAGGGCCGCGGGCAGCACCAGGCTGGCGGTCACCCACAGCCCGAACAGACCGGACACCCGGCGCAGCGCCCGGTCGGCCAGCAGGTCCGGGATGAACCGCTCCCAGTTCGTCTTGTCCCGGTCGAACACCCAGCCGACGTGCGCCCAGAAGAAGCCGCGGGCCACCGCCAGGGGCGTGGTGCCGTAGCGCCACGGCGAGTGCGGGTCGCCCTCCTTGTCGGAGTAGGCGTGGTGGCGGCGGTGGTCGGCCACCCAGGCCATCATCGAGCCCTGGATGGCCATGGAGCCGGTGATCGCCAGCGTGACCCGCAGCCAGCGGCGGGCCTTGAACGAGCCGTGGGTGAAGTGCCGGTGGTAGCCGACCGTCACCCCCAGGATCCCGACGGTGTAGAACACCGCGGCGATGGCCAGGTCCCACCAGCCGAGACCCCAGCCCCAGACCACGGGCACGGTGGCCAGCAGCGCGAGCATCGGGATCACCACGAAGGCCCACACCAGGCCCTGCTGCCAACCGCTGCGGCGTTGGCCGGTCACCGGCCGCGCGCGGTCCGGTGTGGACGCGGAGCCGGACTCCGGGGGGACGACGTCGGGGGCCTCGACGCTCACACGGTCACCTCAAAGGGATCGATCGCTGGGACTACGTGGCCAGACTAGGGGCACTCCGCGGGCGCCCTGAAGGCCGACGCGTCACTCCTCACGTCCCGGCAGGCCGTTCGTCACCCCGGCGTCCACCGGGGGACGCGCACCGTCTCGCGCGGGCTCCGACTCGGCCGCGCGCATGACCGCTCGCGTACGGGCCGCGCCCTCGGCGTCCGAGGCCACCGGGATGCCGACGAACTCGGCCACCCCGAGCGCCGCCAGCTCGGCCAGCCGCTCGCCGACCTCCTGCTCGTCGCCGATGATCGCGGCGTCCGCGGGGCCCGCGTACCCCTCACGGTCGAGCATCGCGCGGTAGGAGGGCAGCCTGCCGTAGATCGCGAACCGGCGGGCGGCGAGGGCGCGGGCCGCGTCGACGTCGTCGGTCACCGAGACGGGCAGCGCGCTCACCACCCGCGCGGTCCGGCCGACCTCCTCGGCCGCGGCGGTGATCGTCGGGAGCACGTGCTCGGCCAGGGTCTTCGGGCCGGTCAGCCAGGTCACCGTGCCCGCCGTGCGCCGCCCCGCCAGCCGCAGCATCTGCGGGCCCAGGGCGGCCAGGTACACCTCGGGCGCCGGGGCGCCCGGGATCCGCAGCCGCCCGCGGGTGGTCAGCAGCTCGCCGGTCGCGTCCGCCTGCTCGCCCGCGAGCAGCGGGAGCAGACCATCGAGGTACTCGGTCATCCGCCGCAGCGGGCGGTCCCAGGACATCCCCCACTGGCCCTCGGTGACGGCGCGGTGGCTGAGCCCCAGCCCCAGGGTGAGCCTGCCCTCCCCGACCAGGTTCGTGGTCAGCGCGCGCTGGGCCAGCGCCATCGGGTGCTGCGGCTGGATCGGCACCACACCGGAGCCGACCTCGATGTCCGGCACCTCGCGCAGCGCGATCGCCAGCACCGTCAGCAGGTCGGGCTCCTGGGGCAGCTGGGCCGCCCACATCCGGCCGAAGCCCTCCGCCCGCAGGGTCTCGAGCTCCGCGACGAACGCGTCCACGACGCTCCGCCCGCCGCCGTCACCCACGAAGCCGAAGACACTGATCCGCATGGCACAAGCAGACCACGTCCTCAGCGGACGGAGTCGACGAACCCCTCGATGTCCGGGTGCACGGTGAAGTGTCGCTCCAGCTCCAGCAGCGTGGCGACCTGCCGCACCGCCGGGTGGGTGAGGCCCGCGAGGTGGACCCGGCCGCCCCCGCGGGTGTAGGCGCCGAGCAGCGCACTCACCCCGACCGACCCCAGGTGGGTCACCTCGCTCAGGTCGACGACCACCGCGCGGGCGCCGACCGTGGCCGCGTGCAGCGCGTGGTGCAGGCGCGCCGCGCACTCGCCGTCCAGCCGGCCCGCGAGCCGCAGGGCGACCGTGCCGTGGTCCAGTGACACGGTGGCCGCGCAGAATCCCGCGCAGAATCCCGCGCGCTCCCGTGTCGCCGTGTTCGGTGCCGATCCCGCTGCCGAACCCGGTACCGAGCTCACTGCCGTGGACAGTGCCGCCTCCCCTACCCGACCGCCGGATCCTCACCCTTCGCCGGGCGGACGGGCCGGTCAACCGGCAGACCGGTGACGGCGGGCGTCTGGTTCTTCACGTTTGGCTCACGCAGACGCGGGTAGGTGCGTGCCGGGCGGCGGCCGACGACCTACCCTGAGACGGTGCCGAAGGTGCTCGGGGGGTCGCTGGCCGCCCACCGCGACGAGGTGCGCGCGCGTGTGTTCGCGGCGCTGCGCGAACAGCTCTACGAGCGCGGCTTCGACACCGTCACGCTCTCGGGGGTGGCGGCCGCCGCGGGGGTGGGGCGCTCCTCGATCTACAACCACTTCCCCGACCGACAGGCGCTGCTCGTCGCGTTCGTGGAGCACGAGGCCGCCCGCTACGTCGCCGACCTGGAGGCCGCGCTCGAGGCCGCACCCACCCCGGCCGAGCGGCTGGCGGTGTTCGTCCGGCTGCAGCTGCAGCGGCTCGCGGAGTTCCACCTGCCACCCGGGCAGGCGCTGACCCAGGCCCTCGATCCCGCGGCCTACCGCCGGATCGCCGCGCACGCCGACCCCATCTCGGCGCGGCTGACCGCCATCGTCACCGAGCTGGGGGTGGCCGAGCCCGCGGTCGTCGTCGCCATGATCGCGGCGGCGTTGGGCGCCCGGCAGCTGGTCGACGTGCCCGCCGACGAGCTCCCGGAGACCATCGAGGCGGCCGTGCGGATCGTGCTGGCCATGGCGGGCGCCGCAACTTAGGCTGGCCTCAGTCGCGGGCGTGGGCTACCCTTTTGCTGACACGGCGTCAGCAAAAGGGGGATCCCGGTGCCACTGTCGACCGCACTGCGGGAGGCGACCATGGTCGTCCACGAGCGCGCGCACCACTCCACCTACATGGCCGCCCTGCTCGCGGGCGAGCTGCCGATCGCGGGCTACACCCTGCTCGCCGAGCAGTACCTCGGGATCTACGGCGCCCTGGAGGCCCGGGGCGACGAGCTGGCGGACGACCCCGTCGCGGGCCCGTTCGTGATCGACGAGCTGCGCAGGCTCCCCGCCCTGCTGCGAGACGTCGAGGCGCTCGGCGGCTCGACGGCCGCGCCGCGGCTGCTCCCCGAGACCGAGGCCTACGCCGCCCGGCTGCGCGCGGCGGACCCCGCCCGGTTCGTGGCCCACCACTACACCCGGTACCTGGGCGACCTCGCGGGCGGCCAGGTCGTCGGGAAGCTGCTGGAGAAGACCTACGGGATCACCGGCGCGGGCGCCCTGTTCTACGACTTCTCGGCGCTGGGCAGCCCGTCGAGGTTCCGGGTGCGCTACCGCGCCCTGCTCGACGGGGCGCCGTGGGACGAGATCGAGCAGCGCCGGGTGTGCGACGAGGCGGTCCGCGCCTTCGAGCTGAACATCACCGTCCTGGACGCCATGGCCGCGGCCGCACCGAAGGCCGCCTGACCCACGGCCCGCCTGACCCACGGCACTGCTCCATACATAATGCGCGGTGTGCGGGTGGTGCTCCTCGCGCACGGGGCCACGGCCGCCGTGCGTCGGTCCTCGTTCGCTGCCGACGAGCCCCTGGAGAGCAGCGAGCTCACCACGCATGCCCTCCCGCGCTACGAGGAGGTGCGGTCGGCGCCGTCGCTGCGCTGCAGGCAGACCGCGGACGCGCTGAACCTGCCCGCGGCCGTCGACCCCGCGCTGGCGGGGCTGGACCACGGGCGGTGGGCCGGCCGCACGCTCGACGACGTCGCCGCCGCCGACCCGGACGGCCTCACCCGCTGGCTCACCGACCCCGAGTCGACCCCGCACGGGGGCGAGTCGATGCAGGACTTCGTGTCCCGGATCGGCGCCTGGCTCCGCGCGGTGCCCCAGCGCCCCCGCGGCCTGCTGGTCGTGGTGGACCCGGCCGTGGTGCGGGCCGCGATCGCCCACGCCCTGGGCGCGCCGCCCGCGAGCGTGTGGCGTGTGGACGTGGACCCGCTGAGCGTCACGACCCTGGTCGGCGACCCGGGCCGCTGGACCCTGCGCGAGCTGCGCACGGGCCCGGGCCGGGCGAACGGCGCGCCGCCCTAGCCCGCCGGCCCGACCAGCGACCGGGCTAGCGGCCGCCCGCCCGGACCGCGCGGTCCTGGCCCTGCTCCCACTCCCGCAGGCGGGACTCGTAGTCCGCCTTCGCGATCGACAGCGGGACCTCGCCGAAGAAGGCGCGCAGCGGCGGGTTCTCGGCGTCGACCAGCTCCAGCACCGCCGCGGCGGAGGCCTCGGGGTCCCCGGACTTCGCGGTGCGGGAGCGGCGCTGCTCGGCCGCCTTCACCCGGAACGCGTCGTAGGCGGGGTTCGGCGTGGCGTGCCGGGCGGACGCGCCACCCCAGTCGGTGTCGAACCCACCCGGCTCGATCAGGGTCACGTGGATGCCGAAGTCCGCGACCTCCTGGGCGAGGGACTGGCTGAAGCCCTCCAGCGCCCACTTCGACGCGTTGTAGATCCCGATGTTCGGGAACGCGCTGATCCCCCCGATCGAGCTGACCTGCAGGAAGTGTCCCGAACCCTGCGCGCGCAGGAGGGGCAGCGCGGCCTGGGTCACCCACAGCGCGCCGAACACGTTCGTCTCGATCTGGTCGCGGGCGTCGGCCTCGGAGAGCTCCTCGATCATGCCGAACTGCCCGTAGCCCGCGTTGTTCACGACGACGTCGAGCCTGCCGAAGTGCTCGTGCGCCCGCGCCACGGCGGCGAACACGGCCGCCCGGTCGGTCACGTCGAGCGTCAGGGGCAGCACGGCGTCCCCGTAGGTCGCGACGAGATCGTCGAGGGTCGAGGCGTCCCGCGCCGTGGCGGCGACCCGGTCGCCGCGCCGCAGGGCCGCGACCGCCCACTCCCGACCGAAACCGCGGGACGAACCGGTGATGAACCACGTCTTCATGTCCCGTGGCAACCGACCGGAGGGGCCTCCGTATTTCCCGGGGTGGCCGCGGTCACGACCCCCGGCGGACGGTGCGGGCCAGGATGCCGAGGGTGGCCTTGAGCGCGGACTCCGGGACGATCGGGAAGCGGTGCTTCCAGTCCTCCCGGACCGCCGACCAGTCGTAGTAGGAGGTCACCCGGGTGCCGCCCGCCACGGGCTCGAGGGTGTACCCGTAGACGTGCCCGAGCGGCGGCCTCGCGAGCCCCACGATGGACCAGGCGATCGCCCGGTCCGGCTCGTAGGTCTCGATGTGCACCTCGACGTCGTAGCGCCCGAGCTCCGGCATGTCCCCGAGGGCCTCGCGGTCCATGTGCACCGTGAAGGAGTCCCCGACCGCGGACGCGGGCTCCCCGGTGTGGCTCTGCAGCATGCCGGACGCGTCGATGTCGACGTGCCCCTTCGGGTCCCTCAGGACGGCGAAGATCGCCGCGGGCTCGGCGGCGATGACCCGGGTCACCTCGATGCGGTCGCTCATGATCGGTCAGCCTGCCGTAGGTTCGGCGTTCGTGCCCACCCTGCTGCACCTCGACTCCTCGGCCGATCTGGTGCACTCCCGGACCCGGGCGCTCACCGCCCACTTCGCCGAGGCGTGGCGGGCCGCGGGCCCGAACCATCTCGTCACCCGCCGGGACCTGCACCGCGACGCGCTGCCCCACCTGCCGGACGCCGCGCTGCACTGGCCGCCGCGGCTGCGCCCGGCGGACGCGCACCCGCCCGCCGCGGCGGAGACCCTGCAGCGGGAGCTGATCGAGGAGCTGGTCGACGCGGACGTCCTGCTGGTCGGGGCGCCGCTCTACAACTACTCGGTGCCCTCGACGCTCAAGGCGTGGCTGGACTACATCCACGTCCCCGGCGTGACCACCCCGTTCGACGACACCACCCAGCCGATGGCGGGCAGGCAGGCGGTGATCGTGACCAGCCAGGGTGCGCTCTACGACCCGGGGACCCCGCGCGAGGGCTGGGACCACGCCGTCCCGCTGCTGGAGATCCTGCTCGGCGAGGCGCTCGGCATGGCCCTGACCGTGGTCACGGTGCCGCTGGCCCTGGTGGACGTGGCGCCGCCGCTGGCGCAGTTCCGGGAGCGCGCCGAGGCGGAGTACGCGGCCGCCTTCGACACCCTCGCCGCGGTCGCGGCCGAGCTCGGCGCGCGCTGAGGGCGACGCCGCACCGGCCGCCGATCGAGCGCGGCCCCGGCGTCCTCACCGCCGCGGTGGTCGACCCCGTCGGCACCGTCCTCGACGTCATGAGGAACGTGCACGTGGAGGCTATGTTGACCGCATGACGGAGCTCCCGCGGGTGGTCGTGGTCGGTGCCGGCTTCGCGGGGCACACGGCCGCGCGCAGGCTGCTCAGGACCCTGCGCGGCAAGGCGCGGATCACCGTGATCGACCAGCTCGACCACTTCCTCTACCTGCCGCTGCTGCCCGAGGTCGCCGTCGGCACCCTGGACCCGCGGCGGGTGGCGGTGCCGCTGGCGCGGTCGCTGAAGGGCGCGGAGATCGTGCTCGGCGAGGTCCAGACGGTGGACGTCGAGGCCCGCACGGTGACCTGGCGCGATCCGGACGGCGGCACCGGCTCGGTCCCCTACGACCGGCTCGTGCTGGCGGTCGGCAGCGTGAACAAGCTGCTGCCGGTGCCGGGCGTGGCCGAGTACGCGCACGGCTTCCGCGGGCTGCCCGAGGCCCTCTACCTGCGCGATCACCTGATCCGCCAGATCGAGCTGGCCGCCACGGCGGCGGACCCGGCCGAACGGGCGGCGCGCTGCACCTTCGTCACGGTCGGGGCGGGCTACACCGGGACCGAGCTGGCCGCGCAGGCCGCCACGTTCACCGCGGACATCGCCGCCCGCTACCCGACGCTGCGGGACACCCCGACCCGCTGGCTGCTGCTCGACCTCGCCGACCGGGTGCTGCCCGAGCTGGACCCGCGGCTGTCCCGGACCGCCGACCGGGTGCTGCGCGAACGCGGCGTCGAGGTGCGCACGGGGCAGTCGGTCCAGGAGGCCCGCGCCCGCGAGGTGCTGCTCACCACCGGCGAGACCGTGCCGACGCACACCCTGGCCTGGTGCGTCGGGGTGCGGCCGGACCCGCTCGTCGAGGCCGTCGGGCTCGCGACCGACCGCGGGCGGCTCGTCGTCCGGACCGATCTGCGGGTGGCCGCGCATCCCGAGGTGTTCGCGTGCGGGGACGCCGCGGCGGTGCCGGACGTGACGCGCCCGGGCTCGGCCACCGCGATGACGGCCCAGCACGCCACCCGGCAGGGCACGCTCGCCGCCCGGAACGTCGCCGCGTCGCTGGGCGTCGGCTCGCCGGGGACCTACCGACACCACGACCTGGGTTTCGTCGTGGAGCTCGGCGGCACGGACGCCGCCGCCAACCCTCTCGGCATCCCGCTGTCCGGGTTCCCCGCGACCGTCGTCACCCGCGGCTACCACCTGCTGTCGATGCCCGGCAACCGCGTGCGCGTGGCGGCGGACTGGCTGCTCGACGCGCTCCTCCCCCGCCAGGACGTCCAGCTCGGCGTGGTCCGCGGCGTGCACGTCCCCCTGGAGCACGACCCGCGATGACGGTGTTCAGCGCGACCGTGCACGCGGCCGCCCGGGTGCCCGCCGTCCGCAGGCTCGTGACGGCCGCGGCCGGGCGTGGGCTGGTCGACCGGTTCGTGGCCGGGGAGAGCACCGACTCGGCGCTGGCCGCCGTGCGGACGTTGGCCGCGGACGGCCGCCTGGCCACCCTGGACCATCTCGGCGAGCACGTGACCGATCCCGCGCGCGTCGCCGCCACCGTGCGGGCCTACCTCGACCTGCTCGCCGGGGTCGGCGACCTGCCCGCCGAGGTGTCGGTGAAGCTCTCCGCGCTCGGCCCCCGCCCGTTCGACGCCGCCGCCGAGATCTGTGCCGCCGCCGACCGCGCAGGCACCACGGTCACCGTGGACATGGAGGACTCGTCCACGGTGGACGACACCCTCGCCGTCGTCGGCAGGCTGCGGGAGGAGTTCCCCTGGGTCGGGGCGGTGGTGCAGGCGGCGCTGCACCGCACCGAGGCGGACTGCCGCGCCCTCGCGGGATCCCGGGTGCGGCTGGTCAAGGGCGCCTACGCCGAGCCCGCCGCGATCGCCCACCAGCACCCGTCGGAGGTCCGCGCCGCGTACGCGCGCTGCCTCGACATCCTGATGGCCGGCTCGGGCCACCCCATGATCGGCACCCACGACCCGCGGCTGATCCAGCGGGCGCTGGGGTACGGACGCGCCGCGGACACCTTCGAGCTGCAGATGCTCTACGGCGTGCGGGTCGACGAGCAACGCCGCCTCGCCGCGGCCGGGCACCGGATGCGCGTCTACGTCCCCTACGGCGCCGACTGGTACGCCTACTTCGCCCGCCGGCTCGCCGAACGCCCCGCCAACCTGGGCTTCCTCCTCCGCTCGCTCGTGAAGGGATGATCATGGACGCCGTCACCGTCGTGCCTGAGCCCGCCAACGAACCGGTCCGGACCTACGCACCCGGCACCGCGGAGCGGGCCGCGCTGGTCGCCGCCGTCGCGGCCGTCCGCGCGGCGAGCCCCGAGCTGCCGCTCACGATCGGCGGGAAGCGCCGGATGGCCGCCGGGGAGCCCTTCGAGGTGCGCGAACCCCACCTGCACCGCTCCGTGATCGGGGTGTCCGCGAACGCCACGGACGCGGACGTCGCGGACGCCGTCGCCGCCGCCCGGGCGGCCGCCCCCGGCTGGGCCGCCCTCCCCTTCGACGAACGCGCCGCCGTGTTCCTGCGCGCCGCGGACCTGCTCGCCGGGCCCTGGCG
Organism: Pseudonocardia sp. WMMC193; assembly: GCF_021728735.1. NCBI lineage: Bacteria > Bacillati > Actinomycetota > Actinomycetes > Pseudonocardiales > Pseudonocardiaceae > Pseudonocardia > Pseudonocardia sp. WMMC193. The sequence continues at coordinate 2,578,572 of NZ_JAKKDO010000003.1, forward strand.
CGACCGGATCAACGCCGCCACCATGCTCGGCCAGTCCAAGAGCGTCCAGCAGGCGGAGATCGACGCGGCCTGCGAGCTGATCGACTTCCTCCGGTTCAACGTCCACTACGCCCGCCGGATCCTCGCCGAACAGCCCCGCAGCGTCCCCGGCGAGTGGAACCGGATGGACTGGCGGCCCCTCGACGGGTTCGTCGTCGCGATCACCCCGTTCAACTTCACCGCCATCGCCGGGAACCTGCCCACCGCGCCCGCGCTGATGGGGAACACCGTCGTCTGGAAGCCCACCCCGACCCAGCAGCTCGCGGCGCAGTACACGATGGAGGTCCTCGAGGCCGCCGGGCTGCCGCCCGGGGTGGTCAACCTCGTCACCGGCGACGGGCTCGCCGTCTCCCGCGTCGCGCTCACCGACCCCGGCTTCGCCGGGCTGCACTTCACCGGCTCCACCGCCACCTTCAAGACGCTGTGGCGCACCGTCGCCGACAACCTCGACCGCTACCGCGCCTACCCGCGCATCGTCGGCGAGACGGGCGGCAAGGACTTCGTCGTCGTCCACCCCTCCGCCGACCCCGCCCCGCTGACCACCGCGCTGGTCCGCGGCGCGTTCGAGTACCAGGGCCAGAAGTGCTCGGCCGCCTCCCGCGCCTACGTGCCGCGGGCGCTCTGGCCCGCGCTGCGGGACTCCCTCGTCGCCGTCACCGAGTCACTGACCTACGGCGACGTGGCCGACCTCGCGAACTTCGGCGGCGCCGTCATCGACGAACGCGCCTTCCGCCGCCTCTCCCGCGTGCTCGAGAACCGGTCGGACGTGCTGGTCGGCGGGGGCACGTCGTCGGACGAGGGGTGGTTCGTCCAGCCGACCGTCCTCACCCCCGACGACCCCGCCGACGACGCGTTCACCACCGAGTACTTCGGCCCGATCCTCGCCGTGCACGTCTACGACTCCCCGTGGGAGGAGGTGCTCCGGCTCGTCGACCGCACCAGCCCCTACGCCCTCACCGGCGCGGTCTTCGCCACCGACCGCACCGCGATCGAGACCGCCCACCGCGAGCTCCGCCACGCCGCGGGCAACTTCTACGTCAACGACCGCCCCACCGGCTCCATCGTGGGCCGCCAACCCTTCGGCGGCAGCCGCGCCTCCGGCACCAACGACAAGGCGGGCTCGATCCTCAACCTCCAGCGCTGGACCAGCCCCCGAGCGATCAAGGAGACCCTCGTGCCGCCCCTGAACCACACCTACCCCCACCAGACCTGACGGCGGACGGCGCGCTCGCGCACACCTCAGGAGCGAGCGCGCCGCTCGCTCAGGCCAGGGACTTCGCGAACCCGGTGACGTCCCGCACGGCCTCGGCGTACACGTCCGGCATCGCCTCGCGGAAGAGCAGCTCGCCGACGTGGCACAGGCCCAGGTTGATCTTGCCGACCGACGGGACGCCCGCCGCCAGCAGCATGCGGTGGTAGGCCAGGCCCTCGTCGCGGAGCGGGTCGAGCTCGCTGGTCGAGATGATGTGCGGGGGCAGGCCGGTCAGGTCCGGGGTGCGGGCGCGCAGCGGCCAGCAGGTCGGGTCGTCGACGTGCGCGCCCTCGGGGTCGTAGACCGTGGCGAGCAGCGGGAACAGCGCCCGGTCCAGCCAGTACTTGTCGTTCTCCCACAGCGAGTGCAGCTCGGCGGGCGGCTTGTCCCAGGTGCCGAGGATGTACGGGCACTGCGCGTAGACGCCCGCGATCACCTCGCCCCAGCCCTCGCGGCGCGCCTTGATCGCCAGGGCGAGCGCCAGGTTCCCGCCGCCGGAGTCCCCGGTGACCGTGAGGTGCGTGCCGCCGAGCTCCGCGAGGTGGGCGTGCACCCACTGCAGACCCGCGGCGCAGTCCTCCAGACCCGCGGGGAAGGGGTGCGGGCCGCGCACCCCGCCGCCGTTGCGGTACTCCACCCCCACGACGACCGTGCCCGCCGCCGCGAGCTCGTCTCGCCAGTGCGTGTACAGCGGGCCCTCGGTCTGCAGCATGACCATGCCGCCGCCGTGCACCTGGTAGATCACCGGCAGCGGCCCGGTCCCGCCTTCGGGACGGTGGATGTGCAGGCCGATCTCGTGCCCGCCCGCGCCGGTGATCGTCCGGTGCTCGCGGGTCACGCCGTCGACCGGCGCCCAGTCCTGGCCGAGCGCGGTGAACAGGCCCTCGAAGCCCTCCTCGGCGGCGTCCACGAAGGCCAACAGCTCCTCGCGGCTCGCCTGCGCGGTCAGCGGTGCGGGCGCCGGGTGGTCCAGCGCACCCAACGCGCCGAACACCGCGACCATGCGCGGGTCGGCCCGGGGGTCGGTGCCGAGGGTGTGGGCGGGGTCGCCGAGCCGACCCGCGGGGACGTGCTGCGTTTCCGTCATGCGGCTTCTCCTCGTCGAGATGCGACAGCGCCTCGCCCTGTCGCGTCGATGCGACATTTCGAGACGATGTCGCATAGCATGACCCAGATCACAGTACGTCGTCAACGTCCACCGGGGGTGCGGATGCGGACATCGCTGCAGGACCGACTGGCCGGCGGGGGCAGGCCGGACCCGCTCACCGCCTTCCGGGTCGCCCGGCGGGCGTTCCAGGCGGGGCGGCGGGTCGACATGACCGCCCTCGCGGCCGAGCTCGGGGTGAACCGGGCGACGGTCTACCGCTGGGTCGGCTCCCGCGAGGAGCTGCTGACCGAGATCATCTGGTCGCTCGCGCAGCGCACGGTCGAGGCGTCGGCCGAGCGGGCCCGCGACCGGGCCGCGGCCGACCCCGACCATCCCTCGGAGCTGGCCGTCCGGCTGACCCTGTTCGTGGAGGACACCCTCGCCCACCCGGGCATGCGTCGGTTCCTCGCCGAGGAGGGCGAGTTCGCCATGCGGCTGCTCACCCTGTCCTCCAGCGCCTTCCAGCGGCGGTTCATCGCGCTCGTCGACACCCTCGCCGCCGCGGAGACCGCCGCGGGTGGGCTGGTCAGCCCGCTGCCCCCGGCGGACCTCGCGTTCACGGTGGTCCGGGTCGTGGAGTCCTTCGTCTACCTCAAGCTGATCACCGGCGAGGAGCCCGACGGCGCCCGGGCGGGCCGCGTCCTGCGCTCCCTGCTCCCCGGGCCCGCTGCTGCCCGGACCGGCCGGGCCGGCCGGGCCTGACGCGCGGGACGCCCAAGCACCGCTAAGCGACGCTTGGGCGTCCCAAGCGTCAGGGCCAGGCGGCAGGGCCGCGCGGCAGACCCGCGCGGCAGACCCGCGCGGCAGACCCCGCCCCCGACAAGACGACCCCAAGAGCACGCCAAGTCCCTGCGGCCACGGTGTCCCCATGACCACGCTGCCCGTCCCCACCACCCCGCTGGACGCGCTCGCCGCCGACCTGCGCGGGCCCCTGCACCGCCCCGGCGACCCCGGCTACGCCGCGCTCGCCGTGCCGTGGAACCTCGCCGCCTGGAACCCGGCCGCGGGCCCGGTCGCGGTCGTGGAGGCGCTCGACGAGACGGACGTCGCCACCGCGGTGCGCTGCGCCGCCGCGCACGGGCTGCAGGTCGCCGTCCAGCACACCGGCCACGGCGCGACGGCCGCGAGCCCGGGCACCCTGCTCGTCCACACCGGACGGATGACCGGACTGGTGGTCGACGGCGCCCGGGTCCGGGCAGGCGCGGGCGTGCGCTGGACCGACGTCCTCGCCGCCACCCCCGAACCCCTCGCCGGGCTCACCGGCTCCGCGCCCGCGGTCGGGGTGGTCGGGTACCTCACCGGCGGCGGTCACGGCCCCCTCGCCCGCACGTTCGGAGTGGCGTCCGACCTGGTCACGGCGTTCGAGGTGGTGACGGGGGACGGCCGGGTGCGCCGCGCCGCCGCCACCGAGAACCCGGCCCTGTACTGGGGTCTGCGCGGCGGGAAGGGCGCCCTCGGGATCGTGACGGCGGTGGAGTTCGACCTCGTCCGGCTGCCCGGTCTGCTCGCGGGCTGCCTCTGGTTCGACGGCGCGGACGCGGCCGCGGTCCTGCACACCTGGCGGGAGTGGTGCGCGGGCCTGCCCGAGGAGGCGACCACCTCGGTCGCGATCGTGCGCCTGCCACCCGGCGCCGGTCCGCTGGGCGGCCGGGTCGGCGTGGCGGTGCGCTACGCCTGGGTCGGCGCCCCCGCCGCGGGCCGGACCGTGCTGGACCGCGCCGGGTTCCCGGAGCCCGTGCTCGGCGGCGTCGGGCCGCTGCCGTACGCCGAGATCGGGTCGGTGCACGCCGACCCCGTCGACCCGATGCCGGTCGCCGAGGCGAGCACCCTGCTGCGCGCCCTGCCGGCCGCGGCGGTCGACGCGCTGCTCGCCGCGGCCGGGCCCGAGCAGATCGTGGTCGAGATCCGGCAGCTGGGCGGCGCGCTGTCACGTGCACCGGAGCCGAGCGCGGTCTGCCACCGGGACGCGGCGTACTGCGTGAGCGCCATCGGAGTCGCCCAGGGACCGGGCGACGATCCCGCGGGCTGCCGCTCCGTGATCGCCGCGCTCGCGCCCTGGTCGACCGGGGGCAGGCTGCCGAACTTCGCCGTGTCCGCCGACCCCGCCGAGGTCGCCCGCGCCTACGACCCGCCCACGCTCGCCCGGCTCTCGACCCTGGTCGCCACGTTCGACCCGCACGGGGTGATCGCGGCCGCGGCGCCGGTGCGGGCGGCCGTGCTGCAGGATCGGTGACGTGTCGTTGCGCTTCCGCCTCCTCGGTGCCCTGGAAGCGGTCCGGGACGGCGACGGACCTCCCGCGGACCTCGGCGGCCCCAAGCAGCGTGCCGTGCTGGCGGTCCTGGCGCTCGACGCGGGCCGCGTCGTGGCCACGGACGCGATCGTCGAGGCCGTCTGGGGCCCGGACCGGCCGCCGCGGGTGACCGCGGGCCTGCAGGCGTACGTGTCGAACCTGCGCCGGGCGCTGCGCGACGGGTCCGGCCCCGCGATCGTCCGACGCGCCCCCGGCTACCTGCTCGACGTCCCGGCCGAGTGCACCGACGTCGCCGCCTTCCGGGCCGGTGCGGACGCGGCCCGCGCCGCGGTCGCCGCCCACGACTGGGCCGGTGCGGTCGCGGCGGCGGACGCCGCGCTCGCCGTCTGGCGCGGTCCGCTGCTCCCCGAGCTGGCCGACGCCGAGTGGGTCCGGGTCGCCGCCGCGGAGCTCGACGAACGCCGCGCCGAGCTGGGCGAGGACCTGGTCACCGGCCTGCTGGGGGTCGGCGGGGTCGCCCGTGCCGTCGGGCTCGCGCGGGAGCTGCAGGCGAGCGACCCGCTGCGCGAACGCTCGTGTCGGCTGCACGTCACCGCGCTGTACCGCGCCGGTCGCACGGCCGACGCGCTCGAGGCCCTCCGCGCCCACGTCCGCGTGCTCGCCGACGAGCTCGGCCTCGAACCCTCACCCGCGCTGCGGGCGCTGCAGACCGCGGTGCTGAACCGGGACCCGGCAGTCGACGCGTGGCCCGGGGCGGCCCGCACCCCGGTCGCCGCGGCGGAGCCCGCGCGGTCGGAGCTGGTCGGACGGGTGCGCGAGCTCGAGGCGCTGCGGGCGGCGACCGGATGGCTGGTGCTGACCGGCCCCGCCGGCATCGGGAAGACCCGGCTCGCCGAGGAGGTCCTGCGCCCGCATCCGGACGCGGTCCGCGTGACCTGCCCGGACGACGACGGCGTCCCGCCCTGGTGGCCGATCCGCACGCTCGTCAAGGCGCTCGGCGGCGACCCGGCCCGGGTCCTCACCCCACCCGCGGGCGCCGAGGCGGACGACGCCCGCTACGCCGTCTACGAGCAGGTCGACGCCCTGGTCGGGGACGCGACGGTCGTCGTCGACGACGTCCAGTGGGCCGATCCCGCCAGCCTGGGGCTGCTGACCCACCTCGCCGCGGGCCCGGCGCGGCTCGTCCTCACCGTCCGCGACGGGCCCGGGGGGCGGGACGGCCGCGGCGGGGGTGATCTCGACCGCCTGCTCGCCGCCGCGGCCCGCCGCCCGGGCACCCGCACGCTCGCGCTGGGGCCGCTCGCCGAGACCGAGGTCGCCGAGCTGGCCGAACGGATCGGCGGCGAGCCGCTGGCCGCCGACGAGGTCCGCGCCCTCGCCGACCACACCGGCGGCAACCCGTTCTTCGTCGGCGAGTACGCCCGGCTGCCGCGCGCGGACCGGCTGGCGGGCGAGGTCCCGGGGGCGGTGCGGACCGTGCTCGGGCGCAGGCTCGGCGCCCTGGACGACGACGTCCTGCGCGTGCTGCGGGCCGCCGCCGTCACCGGCGACCCGCTCGATCTGGAGGTGATCGGCGCGATCACCCGGCTCGACCTCGACGAGGTCGTCGACCTGCTCGACGAGGCCGCCGACGCCCAGATCATCGTCGCCGCCGAGGGGCGGTACGGCTTCGCCCACGGCCTGCTGCGCGACGAGGTGCTGGCCGGCCTGTCGGACGTGCGGCGGCGCCGGGCCCACGCGTGCGCGGCCGGCTTCACCACGGGGTCGCGGCGCGCGGCCCACCTGGTCGCCGCGCTGCCGCTGGTCGACCCCGCCGAGGTCCTCGACGCGTGCCGCACCGCCGCCCGGGACGCCGACGCCCGCTGGGACGCCGACAGCGCCGCCCGCTGGTGGGGCGCCGCCCTCGACGTCTTCGACCAGACCGGGGGCGGGGACACCGAACGGGACGAGCTGCTGGTCGCCCGGCTCGGCGCGCTCGCCCGCGCGGGCCGCGGGCAGACCGTGCTCGACGTCGTCGACGCGGCCCTGCTCGCGGCCGTCCGGCACGGCCGGACCCGCTCCGCCGGGCTGCTCGCGGGGACGCTGCTGCGCACGGCGGGCGCGTGGCCCTGGCCCACCTACGGCCAGGACGCGGAGGATGGGCGGGCGGGGTCGGCGACCGGCCACGGGCGCCTGGTCTCCCGGCTCGCCGGCATCGAGCGGCTGGTGGCAGGGGACCCGCCCGCGCACGCGCGGGTGTTGGCGGCGCTGGCCGTCGGCAGCTGCTACGACCGGGACGAGTCCGTGCCGGACGTTCTGTCCGCCCGCGCGATCGAGGTCGCCGAGAAGTGCGGAGACGCCGAGGCGCTGTCCGACGCGCTGCTCGGCCGGGCCCTGGTCTACTCCGGGGTCGCCGGGCGGGCGGCCGAGTCGATCGCGCTGCTGGAGCGTCAGGATGCCCTGCGGGCGGGTCCGCCCGCGGACGACGCCGTGCGGCACAGCCTGCTGCTCATGGCGCGGATGACGTTGGGCGACACCGCGCGGGCCGAGGAACACGTGCGGCAGGGCATCGCGGCGAGCGACCTGCTGCGGCTGCCGGTCGACCGCGCCCAGCTGCGGTGGGCGGAGGGCATGCTCACCCAGTGGCGCGGCGACCTCGACGCGGCCGAGGCCCGCTTCGAGCACGCCTACGCGCTGCACCGGCGGACCGAGCTGTACCAGGCGGGCGTCTACTCGCTGGCGGTGCTGACCCTGCGGTGGGAGCAGGGCAGGCTCGCCGAGCTGGTCGGCCTCCCGGGCGTGACGACCGCGCCGCCGTCCGCCGCCGCCGCACCCGACGACCGGATCGTCCCGCTGCTGTGCGCGGCCGCGGCCGCGGGGCTGGGCCGGTCGGCGCTGGCCGCCCAGTGGGTCGCCGCCGAGCTCGCCCGGCCCGAGCCGACCGGGTGGATCACGCACGGGCGGTTCACGCTGCTCGCGCACCTGGTCGCCGACCTGCGCCTGCACCCGCACGTCGCCCGGGTCCTCGAGGTGTTGACGCCGCTGACGGGTCTGGTCGCCACGACCGGGCAGGTCGGCGTCGTCGGCCCGGTCGCCCTGGCCACCGCCCGCCTGCACCTGCTGCGCGGCGACGCGGACCGCGCTCGCGCGGACCTGGCCGTCGCGGCGGCGCTCGCCGAGCGGGCGGGCGGTGTCCCGTCGATCCTGCGGTGTCGCCTGCTGGCGCTGCAGCTGGACCCCGACCCCGCCGCGGCGCGGACCCTGGCGGCGGACGCCGAGGCGGCCGGCCTGCGCGGGGTGGCCCGGGAGGCGCAGACCCTGGCGGTTCCGTAGCTCAGTGATCCGTCGTGGCGGCCGTGAACTGGGCGTGGTAGAGCCGCGCGTAGGCCCCGTCGCGCGCGAGGAGCTGCTCGTGGGTGCCCTGCTCCACGATCGCGCCCGCCTCCATGACCAGGATCAGGTCGGCGTCCCGGATGGTGGACAGGCGGTGGGCGATGACGAAGCTGGTGCGGTCGGTGCGCAGCGCGGCCATCGCGCGCTGCACCAGCACCTCGGTGCGGGTGTCCACCGAGGACGTGGCCTCGTCGAGGATCAGCAGGGACGGGTCGGCGAGGAAGGCGCGGGCGATCGTGATCAGCTGCTTCTCCCCCGCGCTGACGCCGGTGCCCTCCTCGTCGATCACCGTGTCGTACCCCAGCGGCAGGGACCGGACGAACCGGTCCACGTACGTCGCGCGCGCCGCCGCCAGGATCTCCTCCTCCGACGCCCCGGGCCGCCCGTAGGCGATGTTGTCCCGGATGGTGCCGTGGAAGAGCCAGGTGTCCTGCAGGACCATGCCGATCCCGCTGCGCAGGTCGGCCCGGGTCATCGCGGCGATGTCGACGCCGTCGAGCGTGATCCGGCCCCCGTCGAGCTCGTAGAAGCGCAGCACGAGGTTGACCAGGGTGGTCTTGCCCGCGCCGGTCGGGCCGACGATCGCGACCGTCTGCCCGGGCTCCGCGACCAGCGACAGGTCGGTGATCAGCGGCGTGTCCTCCTGGTACCGGAAGGACACGTGCTCGAACTCCACCCGCCCCCGGCGGGTGGACCGCACGGCCGGGACGGCGGGGTCCGGGGTCTCCTCCTCGGCGTCGAGCAGCTCGAACACCCGCTCCGCGGACGCGACGCCGGACTGCAGCAGGTTCGCCATCGACGCCGCCTGCGTGAGCGGCTGGGTGAACTGCCGGGAGTACTGGATGAAGGCCTGCACATCGCCGAGGCTCATCGCGCCCGAGGACACCCGCAGCCCGCCGATGACGGCCACCAGCACGTAGTTGACGTTCCCGATGAACATCATCGACGGCATGATGGTCCCGGACATGAACTGGGCGCGGAAGCTCGCCTGGTACAGCGCCTCGTTCTGCACCTCGAACTGCGCCTCGACCTCGCGGCGCCGCCCGAACACGCGGACGAGCTCGTGCCCGGTGAAGGCCTCCTCGATGTGCCCGTTGAGGATCCCGGTGGTGCGCCACTGCGCCACGAACTGCTTCTGCGAGCGCTTCGCGATCACCCGGGTCAGCCACAGCGACACCGGGATCGTGACCAGCGCGACCAGCGAGAGCAGCGGCGAGATCACGAACATCATGACCAGCACGCCGACGATCGTCAGCAGCGAGGTGAGCAGCTGCGACATCGTCTGCTGCAGCGTCTGCTGCACGTTGTCGATGTCGTTGGTGACCCGGCTGAGCACCTCGCCGCGCCTGCGGGTGTCGAAGTACCGCAGCGGGAGCCGGTTGATCGTGTCCTCCACCTCGCGCCGCAGGTGGAACACGGTGCGCTGCACGATGCCGTTGAGCAGGTAGCCCTGGGCGTAGGAGAACGCCGAGGAGCCGAGGTAGATCAGGATCACGCCGAGCAGCACGAACCCCAGCGCCCGGAAGTCGATGCCCTGGCCGGGCACCACGCCCTGGGACTCGATGAGCGTGGCGATCGTGTCGTTCCCCGCCGCGCGGGCCTGCGCGGCGGCCTGGGCCGCCGTGATGCCCGCGGGCAGCTGCGCGCCGATGATCCCGGCGAAGATCAGGTCGGTGGCGTGGCCGAGGATCTTGGGCCCGATCACGTTGAGCGCCACCGAGATCACCCCGAGCGCGAGCACCGCGAGCACACCGAGCCGCTCCGGGGCCAGCCGCCGGACCAGGCGCTTCGCCGAGGGTGTGAACGTCTCCGCCTTCTCGACCGGCTGTCCGGCCCCCATCCACGGCGGTCCCCCGCCGCGGCGCTGGGCGGCGGCCCCGCGCGCGGCGGAGACGGTGTCCGCGTCCTGGGTGGGGCCGGTCCGCTTCTCCGTGGTGCTCACGCGACCTCCTCCACGCTCAGCTGGGACTCGACGATCTCGACGTAGGTGGGGCACGACCGGAGCAGCGCGTCGTGCGTGCCCGACCCGACGACCGCGCCGTCCTCCAGCACGACGATCCGGTCCGCGGTGCGGATCGTGGACACCCGCTGGGCCACGATGACGACGGTGGCGTGCGCGGTGACCGGCGCCAGGGCCGCCCGCAGCCGGGCGTCCGTGGTGAGGTCGAGCGCGGAGAAGGAGTCGTCGAACAGGTAGATCTCGGGGCGCTTGACCAGCGCGCGGGCGATCGCGAGGCGCTGGCGCTGCCCGCCGGAGACGGTGGTGCCGCCCTGGGAGATCGGCGCGTCGAGCCCGTCGGGCATGGCGCGCACGAAGTCCGCGGCCTGCGCGACCTCCAGGGCCGCCCAGAGCTCCTCGTCGGTGGCCGCGGGGTCCCCGTAGCGCAGGTTCGAGGCGACGGTCCCGGAGAACAGGTACGGCTTCTGCGGCACCAGCCCGATCCGCGACCAGAGCTCCTCCGGGTCGTAGGAGCGCACGTCCACGCCGTCGACCAGGACGGCGCCGCCGGTGACGTCGAACATCCGCGGGACCAGCGAGAGCAGCGTGGTCTTGCCCGCACCCGTGGAGCCGATGACCGCGGTCGTCTCGCCGGGGCGGGCGGTGAAGGTGACGTCCCGCAGCACGGGGGCGGCGGCGCCGGGGTAGGCGAAGGTCGCGGCGGCGAACTCCAGCTCCCCGACGGCGGGCGGCGCGGGGACCGGGGACGCGGGCGGCGAGACGGAGGACTCGGTGTCGAGCACCTCGGTGATCCGCTCCGCGCAGACCGCGGCGCGCGGGATCATCATCGCCATGAACGTGGCCATCATGACGGCCATCAGGATCTGCAGCAGGTAGGCGAGGAAGGCGGTCAGCGCCCCGATCTGCATCTCCCCCGCCTCGATGCGCATGGCGCCGAACCACAGCACCGCGACGCTCGAGACGTTCAGGATCAGCATGACGATCGGGAAGATCAGCGCCTGCAGCCTGCCCGCGGCCGTCGCGACCTCGGTGACGGCGGCGTTCGCGGCGCCGAAGCGGGCCGTCTCCTCCGGCTCGCGGACGAACGCCCGCACCACCCGGATGCCGGTGATCTGCTCGCGCAGCACGCGGTTGACGGCGTCGATCCGCTCCTGCATGAGCCGGAACTTGGGCACCATCCGCACCACGACCAGGCCGATGCTCACCGCCAGCACCGGCACGGACACCGCGACCAGCCAGGACAGCCCGGCGTCCTCCTGCAGCGCCATGATCACGCCGCCCACGCACATGATCGGCGCGGCGACCATCATGGTCGCGCTCATCTGCACGAGCATCTGGACCTGCTGCACGTCGTTGGTGCCGCGGGTGATCAGCGAGGGCGCGCCGAACCGGTTCACCTCGCGGACCGCGAACCCGCCGACCCGGTGGAACAGCGCGCCCCGCAGGTCCCGGCCGAAGCCCATCGCCGTGCGCGAGCCGACGTAGACCGCGGCGACCGAGCAGACGATCTGCACGAGCGTGACCACGAGCATCCAGCCGCCGGTGGACAGGATGTAGCCGGTGTCCCCGGTGGCGATGCCGCGGTCGATGATGTCCGCGTTGAGGCTGGGCAGATACAGCGCGGCCATCGTCCCGACCAGCTGCAACGCGACGATCGCGAGCAACGGACGCGTGTAGGGCCGCAGGTGGGTGCGGAGCAGACGCAGCAGCACGCGGGCCCCCTGGCGCGAGGTGGTGGGACAGAAGACGATAGTCGTCGTGGCGACGGGGAACGGTAACGGGACCGCCGCCGCGGGCGCGCGGCCTTTTCGGGCCGCGCCACCGCTCAGACGGGCACGCGCCAGCTCAGCCGCGTGCCGCCGTCCCGCAGCGGGCGCACGTCCAGCGACCCGCCGAGTTCCCGGGCCCGGGCGGCGAGGTTGCGCAGCCCGCTGCGCGCCACCCCCTCGGTGATCCCGCGGCCGTCGTCGACCACCTCCAGCAGCAGCTCCGCGGGCCCGACGTCCAGGGTGACGGTGACCGCGGCGGCCCGTCCGTGCCGCACGGCGTTGGTCACCCCCTCGCGCGCGACGGCCGCGACGTGCGCGGCCAGCTCGGGCGGCACCATCGTGTCCACCGGCCCGGCCGTGCGCACCGAGGTGCGGACCCCCTCCCCGGCCTCGGTGACGGCGTCGAGCAGGGTGCGGCGCACGCCGTCCCCGCCCGCGGTGTGCAGGTCGAAGATCGAGGTCCGGATGTCGCGGACCGTGCGGTCCAGGTCCGCCACGGCCTGCTCGATCCGGGCGCGCACCTCCGTGCCCGCGTCCAGCTTGAGCGTGCTCTGCAGCCGCAGCCCGGTGGCGAACAGCCGCTGGATGACGTGGTCGTGCAGGTCGCGGGCGATGCGGTCGCGGTCGGACAGCACGTCGAGCCTGCGTTGCGCGCGGTTGCGCTCGCCCAGCTCCAGGGCCAGCGCGGCCTGCTGGGCGAAGGAGTCCAGCAGCGGGATCTCGTCGGGTCGGAAGGCGGCGTCGCCGGGCCTGCGGAAGCCGACGAGCACACCCAGCACCCGTTCCGCGGCCCGCAGCGGGACCGCGACGGTGGGGCCCTCGGCGAGCACCGGGTTGCGGCTCTCCGCCACCTCCAGCAGCAGCGCCTCGTCGAGCCCGGTGCCGGTCGGGGCGCCGCTGCGGGCGGCGACGGTGAACCCGCCGTCCTCGCCGGGCAGCGCCACGACCGCCGCGACCGACCGGGTCAGCTCCTGGCTGCGCAGCGCGACGAGCGCGAGGACGTCCGGCTCGTCGGCGTCGGCGAGCACCGCGGACCGGATCTCCCCCAGCGCCTCCAGCCAGTGCTGGCGCAGCCGGGTCTGTTCGAAGAGGTCCGCGTTCTGCACCGCGATGCCGGCCGCGGCCGCGAGGGCCGCCAGCATCACCTCGTCGTCCGCCGTGAACTCGCCGCCGCCGCGCTTCTCGGTCAGGTAGAGGTTGCCGTACACCGCGTCCCGCACCCGGACCGGCACGCCCAGGAAGCTGTGCATCCGAGGGTGCCCCGGCGGCACCCCCACCGACGACGGGTGCGACTCGAGATCGGCGAGGCGCAGCGGCTGGGGCGCCACGATCAGCTGCCCGATCAGGCCCTTCCCCTCGGGCGGGTGGCCGAGCAGCCCCGCCCGCGCGTGCGGGTCCAGCCCGACGTCGATGAAGCGGTCCAGCGACCCGTCCGGCGCGAGCACGCCGAGGCCGCCGAACCGGGCGTCGACGAGGTCGACGGCGGCCTGCACGATCCGCTCCAGCGTGGTCTCCAGCTCCAGGCCCGACGCCACGGCCAGCACCGCGTCGAGCAGGCCCTGGACGCGGTCGCGGGCGAGCCGGATCTCACCGAGCCGCTCCTGGACCTCGCCGAGGAGCTGGTCGAGGCGCAGCCCGGACAGCATCGCGCCCGGTCCCTCGTCCTGTGCCACGCGCGCCACGGTCGCACGGCGGGACCTCGGCGACAAGCAGTCCCGACCGCGGCGGGCCCGCTCGCCCCGGGCGGTCGGATCGGGCACGATCGATGGCCGTGACCACCGTGGACCTCACCGCCCGGGCCGCCGCGACCGGCGGCTCCCCCACCCTCGGCGGCTACCTCGCCATCCCCGACGCCATCCCCGGCGCCGTCCCCGACGGGGCGGGGCCGTGGCCCGGGCTCGTCCTGGTGCACGAAGCCTTCGGGCTCGACGACGAGATGCGGGCCCACGCGGACCGGCTGGCGGGCAGGGGGTTCCTCACCCTCGCCCCGGACCTGTTCAGCGCGGGTGGGGCGCGGCGCTGCCTCGTCGGCACGTTCCGGGCGCTGTTCTCCGGCCGGGGCCGGGCGTTCGCGGACATCGAGGCCGCCCGGACCGAGCTGGTCTCCCGGGCGGACTGCACCGGGCGGGTCGGGGTGATCGGGTTCTGCATGGGCGGCGGGTTCGCCCTGCTGACCGCGACGCGCGGGTTCGACGCGTCCTCGGTCAACTACGGCATGCTCCCCCGCGAGCTCGACGCCGCGGTGGCGGGCGCGTGCCCGATCGTCGGCAGCTACGGCGCCGCGGACCTCAGCCTGCGCGGGGCCGCGGGAACCCTGGAAGCCGCCCTGACCAGGGCTGACGTTCCGCACGACGTCGTCGAGTACCCCAGGGCGGGCCACTCGTTCCTCAACGGGTCGGACAACGCCCCGGCCCTGATGCGCCCGTTCCTGCGGGTCACGGGCACCGGCCCCGAACCGGAGTCCGCCGCCCACGCCTGGGAGCGCATCGAGCGCTTCTTCCGGACCCACCTCACCTGACGCGCGCGGGCCCTCGCGGATCAGGCGGCGGTGAAGCTGCCCTTGGACAGGCCCATCCAGAAGCCGTCGATGGTGAAGTCCCGCTTCGCCTCCGGGTCGCTGCTCGCGCCGAGGGTCACGAAGAGCGGGGTGAAGTGCTCGACGGTCGGGTGCGCGTAGGGCATGCCCGGCGCCTTGGCGCGGTAGGCGGCCAGCTCGTCGACGTCCCCGCGCTTCAGCGCCTCGCGCGCCCACGCGTCGAACTGCACCGACCAGCCCGGCGCGGCGGCCTGCCCGGTCATGTTCTCGCGGGTGAGGAACGGCAGGCCGTGCGTGGTGAAACCCGAGCCGATCACCAGCACCCCCTCCTCCCGCAGGCGGCGCAGCTTCGCGCCCAGCTCCAGCAGCGACGCGGGGTCCCCGGTGGGCAGGCTGAGCTGGATCACCGGGATGTCCGCCTCGGGGTACATCACCTTGAGCGGCACCCAGGCGCCGTGGTCCAGGCCGCGGCCGGTCTCGTGGATGTGCTCGCCGCTCAGCGTCTTCAGCACCCGGCCCGCGAGGTCGTGGGCCTCGGGGGTGTCGTAGCGCATCCGGTAGTACATCGGGTCGAAGCCGCCGAAGTCGTAGACCGGGGTGACGGCGGCCTGCGCGGAGGAGATCGCCAGCGGCGCCTCCTCCCAGTGCGCCGAGACGATCAGCACCGCCTTGGGCCGCGGCATCGAGCGCGCCCAGGTGAACAGCTGCTCCATCCAGTCCGGGGTCTCGAACAGCGGCGGGGCGCCGTGGCTCAGGAACAGGGCCGGGAGCGCGCCGTCGGCGGGGGTCCAGACGGCGTGCTCACCGGCCTGCGCGACCCGGGCCAGATGGGTGTCGAAGGGGTGGGTCATGCCGGCATCTCCTCGCTTGAGCGTTCAACTTCCCTTCGATCGTACAACGTTCAACCGTCATGCCGCCAGGGCCGCGTACCGACCGTCCCGCGCGACGAGATCGTCGTGCGTCCCCCGCTCGACGACGCGGCCGTGGTCGATCACCGCGATCTGGTCGGCGTCGCGGACCGTGGAGAGCCGGTGCGCGATGGTGATCACCGTACGACCCTCGGCCAGCTCGGCGAAGGCGCGCTGCACGGCCCGCTCGGTCTCGGTGTCCAGCGCGCTCGTCGCCTCGTCGAGGACCAGGACCTTCGGGTCCCGCAGCAGCGTCCGCGCGATCGCGAGCCGCTGCTTCTCCCCGCCGGAGAAGCGGTGCCCGCGCGAGCCGACGACGGTGTCGTAGCCCTCGGGCAGCCCGGCGATCAGGTCGTGGACCTGGGCCGCCCGGGCCGCGGCCTCGATCTCGGCGTCCGTGGCGGACGGCTTGGCGTAGCGCAGGTTCTCCCGGACGGTGGTGTGCAGCAGGTAGGTCTCCTGGCTCACCACCCCGACGATCCCGGCCAGGTCGGCCAGGCGCAGGTCGCGCACGTCGACGCCGTCGATCGTGAGCCTGCCCGCGTCGGGGTCCTGCAGGCGCGAGATCAGCGAGGCCAGCGTCGACTTGCCCGAGCCGGTCTCCCCGACCAGGGCCAGCGAGGTGCCCGCGGGGACGTCGAGCGTGACCCCGGCGACGGCCGCCGTGTCGCTGCCCGGGTAGGTGAAGGTGACGTCCTCGAAGCGGACGTGCCCCGTCGGCGCGGCCAGCACCACCGGCGACGCGGGGTCGTCGATCTCCACGGTCAGGTCCAGGTACTCGAAGATCCGGGCGAACAGGGCCAGCGAGCTGACCAGCGAGACGCCGACGTTGAGCAGCCCGGTGATCGGGCGGAACAGGGTGCCCTGCAGGGCGGTGAAGGCGACGAGCGTGCCGATCGTCATCGCGCCGGGGAAGAAGCCCGCGGACAGGTAGATGACAGCCGGGATGGCCGCGAAGATCACGGTCGTGGCGGCCATCCGCCAGCGGCCCGCGAGCTGGCTGCGCAGCTCCAGGTCCACCAGCCGCTCCGAGCTCTCGGTGAACCGCGCCGCGACGGCGGGGCCCGCGCCCAGGGTCTTGGAGAGCTGGATCCCGGAGATCGACAGCCCCTCCTCGACGGTGACGTTGAGGTCGGCGAGCTCGCGCTGCTGCCGTGCGGTGATCGCGCGGCGCATCCGGGCCACCCGGCGGGACAGCCAGATCGACGGCGGCAGGACCACCAGCGAGATCAGGGTCAGCCGCCAGGACAGGGCGAGCATGGCGACGAGGGTCGCGACGACCGTCGTCAGGTTGGAGGCGATGGACGTGGCCGTGGAGGTGACCACGGACTGCATCCCGCCGATGTCGTTGGTGATGCGGGACTGCACCTCGCCGGTGCGGGTCCGGGTGAAGAAGCCGAGCGACTGGCGCTGCAGGTGCGCGAACACGCTGCTGCGCAGCCCGTGCATGACCTCCTGCCCGACGCGGGTGGAGATCCAGGTCTGGGCGACGCCGAGCGCGGCGGTCACGGCGGCCACCCCGATCATGCCCGCGACCAGCCAGGCGAGCAGGCGCAGGTCCTGCCGGGGCAGGGCGACGTCGATCGTGGCGCGCAGGAGGAAGGGCGAGGCCATCGCGACCAGCGACGACGCCGCGATGATCGCGGTGACGACGGCGATGGGGCCGCGGTGCGGGGCGAAGAGCGCGCCGATGCGGCGGAGCGAGACCCGTTTGGCCTCCTCGCGCTCGGCGGCGGTGACGGTGGGACGGCCGGGGCGTCCGGAACGTTCTCGTGGGGTGTCCAAGTGCGCGTCCTCTTTCGGTCGATTTACTGAGGTAACCTCATCATGAGGCTACAACATCGACCCCGCGTAGGATGTTCCCGTGGACGCCGACGCACTCGCCGACGCCTTCTGGGGGGTCGCGCGGCAGCTGCGCAGCCGCAACAAGGAGGCCCTGGCCCCCTGGGAGCTCACCCCGTCGCAGTTCCGCGCGGCGGCCGTCGTCGCGCGGCACGGGCCGATCCGGCTGTCCGCGCTGGCCGAGCACCTGCGGATCGCGCCGCGCAGCGCCACCGAGGTGGTCGACGACCTGGAGTCCCGCGGGCTCGTCGAGCGCAGCCCCGACCCCGGGGACCGGCGGGCCACGCTCGTCACCCTCACCGAGCGGGGGCGCACCCTGGTCGGGGAGATCCAGGCGGCCCGGCACGCGCGGTCCGCGGACGTGTTCGCGACACTGGACGCACACGACCGGGCGGAGCTCGGCAGGTTGTTGCGGAAGGTAGCCGGTGAATAGGTTCACGACCACGACGGAGTCCGAGGCGGTCGTCGCGGCCGAACGCGCCGCGATCTGGGCCGTGCTGACGGACCCGGAGATGCTCCCCCGGCTCACCCCGCTGCTCACCAGCATCGAGACCGACGGCGACCTGTGGCGGTGGTCGATGGTGCGGCTGAAGGTGCTCGGCGTGGGGATCGCGCCGACCTTCACCGAGCGGATGACCTTCACCGACGGCGCGCGGATCGACTACACCCACGAGCCCCCGGCGGGCGGGCACGAGTACACCGGCGCCGAGGGCTGGTACGTGTTGCAGGACGCCCCGGGCGGCACCCACCTGGCGATCAAGCTGACCCTGCACGTGGAGCTGCCGCTGAGCCGGCTGGCGAGCCCGGGGGTCACCGCGCTGATGAACGTGACCCTGCAGCGCACGGGCGACCGCTTCGTCCAGAACCTGTTGCGCCACCTGGACACCCACCAGGTGCGCTGACGCGCCCGTGCGCGGTGAGTGGTGCCGGAGCACCACTCACCGCGCACGAGCGGCGGGGCCGCAGGTCAGGGGATGACGAGCGTGTTCTCCTGGCCGTCGAGGTCGGAGACGGCCATCTGCAGGCCGGTCTCGCGGGGGCGGACGCCCTCGGCGTGCCAGCGGCCCAGGAGCAGCTGCACGCGCTCGGCCATCTGCGTGCGCAGCAGGCGGAAGGAGTCCTCGGCGGTGGTGACGTCGTTGTGCTCCATGCCGACCCAGCCCAGCAGCAGCCACCACGCCCAGGCCGCCGCGCCGGCGTTGGCCACGAAGTCCGGGACCACCGGGATGCCGCGGGCGGCCAGCATGGCCTCCGCCTCCGGGGTGGTGGCCGCGTTGGCCGCCTCGACGACGACCTTCGCGGCCACGTCGAAGCTGTTGTCCGGGGTGATCGCGTAGGAGATCGCGGCGGGGACGAACACGTCCGCCTCGATCCCGACGACGGCGGCACGCGGCAGCTGCACCACGCCGGCGGGCAGCCGGGTGCGGTCGATCTCGCCGTAGGCGTCCCGCAGGTCGAGCAGGGCGGGGACGTCCAGGCCCGCGGGGTCGTGCAGGGTGCCCGCGGCGTCCGCGACGGCGACGACCTTCATCCCGGCCTCGTGCAGGTACCAGGCGGCGGCCCCGCCCATCGTGCCGACGCCCTGGATCGAGACCGTGGTCCGCTCGTTCTCCCACCGAGAGGAGCGCGCGACGCCCAGGCAGGCGTGCGCCACGCCGTAGCCGCCGATGACGTCGCCGAGCAGCCCACCCGGGACCTGCGCGTTCAGCCCCTTCCGGACCCGCTCCATCGTCTGCACCGGGTCGGCCGAGCGGCGGATCGCGGAGTAGTAGGACTGGCCCATGCCGAGCGAGGCGAACACCTCGTCGACCCGGTGCTGCGGCACGCCGAGGTCCTCGGCGGTGACCCAGTGCGCCTCGATCCACGGCCGCATGGCGGCCATGAAGCGCTGCAGCACGCCGAAGGCGCGCGGGTCCTTCGGGTCGAAGTCGATGCCGCCCTTGGCCCCGCCGACCGGCAGGTCGAAGGCGGCGGTCTTGGCCGCCATGCCGCGGGCCAGGTCCTCGACCTCGCCCAGCGTGCAGCCCGGGCGCATCCGGGTGCCGCCGGTCGCGATGCCGGAGCGCAGCGTGTGCACGACGAGGTAGCCGCGGGCGTCGGTGACCCGGTCGGTCCAGGTCAGCCGCAACATCGGGTCCTGGGACACGGCGGGGGTCGACGCGGCGGTGGTCGGCACGGCGCCGAGCGGCTCCTGCATCGTGGTCACGGGCAGTCCTCCTGACGGATCAGATCGGGGGCATGGCGAGACAGGCCCTGGCCAGGGCCTGGTTCGGTGCGGGGACCGGCGGCGGGGTCGGCCGGTACCACCACTGTGCGGCAGGCGGGCCGTGCTCGTCCATCAACGAAACGTTCACGGTCGCGTTCACCCCGACTGCACGCCTACGGTGGCCGGGTGGAGCTCTCCCTCACCCGCCTGCGGATGCTCCGTGAGCTGTACCGGCGCGGGACGGTCACCGCGGCCGCCGCGTCGCTGCACTACACCGCGTCCGCGGTCTCCCAGCAGCTCGCGCAGCTCGAGCGCGAAGTCGGCGGCCCGCTGTTCGAACGGCTCGGCCGCCGCGTGCGGTTCACCGAGCTCGGCCTGGTGCTCACCGAGCACGCCGAGGAGATCCTGGGGTCGGTGGAGCGCGCCGAGCTCGCCCTGGAGGAGGCGCGCGACGAGCGGTCGGTGCGGCTGACGGCCGGTGTGTGGGCCTCGGTCACGGCGGGCCTGCTACCCGCGGCGCTGGCCCGGCTCGCGCAGGACCATCCGGGGATCACGGTCAGCACCCGGGAGCTGGCGCCCGAGGAGACCGCGGGGGCGGTCCGCGACGGCGCCCTCGACTTCTCGTTCGTGATCGACTACTCCGGGCACCCGATGTCCTGGGACCCGTCGCTGACCAGGGAGGTCGTCGCCGTCGAGCGGCTGTACGCGGCGCTGCCCGCGGCGGAGCCGCACGGCCCGACGGTGGAGCTGGGCGAGCTGGCCGACCGCCCCTGGATCCTGGCCGGGCCGCGCTCGCACTTCGGCCGCGCCGCGCGCAACGCCTGCAGGCGGGCCGGGTTCGAGCCGCGGACCATCCACCAGGCCGAGGAGCAGTTCACGGCCCTGGCCCTGGTCGCGGGGGGACACGGCGTCACGCTGGTGTCCGACCTGGGGCTGGCGAACCGGCCCGCGGGCGTCGCGACCTACCCGCTCGCCGAGCCCGTCCTGCGCACCGTGTCGATCGCCTACCGCACCCGCGCGGTCCGCAAGCTCGCGATGCAGCACGTGGTCGACGCCGTCCGGCGGACCGCCGAGGCGCACGGCCTGGGCGAACCCGTCGAGGCCGCCCGCCTCCCCCTCCCCTGAGCCGTGCGTGGCGGCCGGGGGTCGGCAGCCGCCGGAGGCGGCGGGGTGGGCGAGCGGAGTCACCCTGGCGACGATCGCCACTCACGAGGTCAGAGCGTCCTGCGCAGCGCGGGCGCCATGCGGAACGGGATGGACTCGACCATCGCGATCGCCGTGCTGGAGCGCGCGACGCCGTGGCAGCGCAGCAGCTCCAGGGTGATCCGGTGCAGGTCCGGGGTGTCCCGGGCGATCACCCGGACCAGCAGGTCGCCGTCGCCGGTGATCGCGTGGGCCTCGCAGACCTCGGGCACCTCGGCGATGTCGGCGAGGGTGCGCTCGGCGTCCGCCTGGTCGATGGCGAGGGTCAGGAAGGCGAGGACCGGATAGCCCGCGGCCGCGTGCCGGGCGCGCACGCTGACGGGCGCCAGTACACCGTCGGCCTCCATGCGGCGGATCCGGGACTGGACGGTGTTGCGGGCGAGGGTCAGCCGCTCGGCCAGCGCGACGACGGTGGCCTGCGGGTCGTCGTCCAGTGCGAGGAGGATGCGGGCGTCCGTCCGGTCGAGCACGGTGAGCGGTTCCTTCGCAGTCGTCGGGTGGATGTTGAGCATTCTGCGTCGTTCAGAGTCGCTCACTTGAACACGACGCGCAACGAGCGTCTCCTGGACCGCATGGAGACCGTCGCGCAGTACCTCGCCCGGAAGCTGCACGCGCTCGGCGCCCGACACCTGTTCGGGGTCCCGGGTGACTTCAGCCTGTCCCTGCTCGACTCGGTCCTGGAGGCCGGGCTCCTGGAGTGGGTCGGCTCGCCTAACGAGCTGAACGCGGGCTACGCGGCGGACGCCTACGCCCGCACTCGCGGCATCGGCGCCCTGGTGACGACCTTCGGCGTCGGCGAGCTGTCCGCGCTCAACGCCGTCGCGGGCGCCTACGCCGAGAACGTGCCGCTCGTGCAGATCACCGGCGCCCCGGCGACCACCCGGGACGGGATGCTCCTGCACCACACCCTGGGCGACGGGGACTTCGCCCACTTCGCCCGCGCCTACGCCGAGGTGACGGCCGCCGGCGCGATCCTGACCCACGACGACCCCTGCGCCAGGATCGACGAGGTCCTGCAGGCCGCGATCGACGAACAACGCCCCGTCTACCTCGTCGTCCCGGCCGACGTCGCCCTCACCGAAGCGCAGTGTGGAGCCACGACTGTCGTTTCGGGCGCCGAGAACGACAGTTGTGGCTCCACACTGCGGTTCTCGGCGGCCGTGCGCGCGCTGCTGGGGTCGGCGCAGAGTGCGGCCGTCATCGCGGGGCACCTCGTGGAGCGGACCCGCAGCCAGGGCGTGTTCGGTGCGTTGGTCTCCGCGCTCGACTCCCCCGTCGTCACGCTCAGCTCGGGGCGGGGCGCGATCGACGCCACGCACCCCCGGTTCGCGGGGGTCTACATCGGCGGGATCGGGGCGAAGCGGGCACAGCTCGCCGTCGAGACCGCGGACGTCCTGATCGAGGTCGGCACCCTCATGGCGGACGCCGTGACCGGAATGTTCAGCCACCGCGACGACCCCGCCCACACGATCCACCTCGGCGTCCGGACCGCCCGGGTGGCGGGCCGCGAGTACGCGGTGCCGTTCGCGGAGGCGCTGCGGATCCTCACCGAGCTCGCCGCCCCGCTCCCCCGCGAGCTGCCGGACGTCCCCGCCGCGGGCCCCGTCGTCGGCGAGACCCTCGACCAGGACACCCTGTGGGCGACGCTCGAACGGCTGCTGCCCGCGGGCTCGCGCCTGGTCACCGACATCGGGACCACGTTCTGGGGCGCCGCGGGGATCACCCTGCCCGCGGGTGTCGACGTCGTCGCCCAGCCCGTGTGGTCCTCCATCGGCTACGCGCTGCCCGCGACCCTGGGCTGCGCGCTGGCCGCCCCGGAGCGCCGCCCGGTGCTCGTGATCGGCGACGGCGCCGCGCAGATGACCGTCCAGGAGCTGGGGACCCTGGCGCGGCACGCGAACCCGGTGATCGTGGTCGTGGACAACTCCGGGTACACGATCGAACGGGCGCTGCAGAGCCCGCAGGCGGTGTACAACGACGTCGCCGCCTGGGACTGGACCGCCCTCGCCCGGGCCTTCGCGCCGGGGGTCGACCTGCGCACGGCGACCCCGAGCACCCCCGACGAGCTGGCCGCGGAGCTGTCCGCCGCCCTGGCCGACGACCGCATGGCCGTCCTGCACGTGCGGCTCGACGCCCTCGACGTCCCCGCGGGCCTGCGCGCCCTCGCCGACCGCCACCGCCGCTGATCAGGCCCCGCCGCTCACGGTCAGGCGAGGGGGATGTCGACGCCGTACTCGGACTCGGGGCGGGTGCCGAAGATCCGGCGGTCCGCCTCGGTGATCGCCAGGTCGTTGATGCTGGCCTCGCGGCGCACCATCAGGCCCTCGGCGTCGAACTCCCAGTTCTCGTTGCCGTAGCTGCGCCACCACCGACCGCTCGCGTCGTGCGACTCGTACTGGAAGCGGACGGCGATCCGGTTGTCGGCGAAGGTCCACAGCGACTTGCGCAGAGCGTAGTCGAGCTCGCGCTCCCACTTGTCGGCCAGGAACGCGACGATCTCGGCGCGGCCCGTGACGAACCGGTCGCGGTTGCGCCACACGGAGTCCTCGCTGTAGGCCAGGGACACCCGCTCCGGGTCGCGCGAGTTCCACGCGTCCTCGGCGGCCTGGACCTTCTTCCGCGCCGACTCCAGGGTGAACGGCGGGAACGGCGGGCGACTCACGCCTGCTCCATCTGGTCGCTACTCATGGTCCGAGAGCATCGAGCGGATCCATTGCCGATGTGTTGCCGCCGGAACGCCGCTGTGTGTCGGACCCGCGCTAATCACCCATTCAGCAGGCGTTCCGCCTCCGCGCGCTCGCATTCGCGCACCGCGCCGGGCAGCGCGTCCCGCACGGACCAGCGGGAGGTCAGCGCGAGGTCGATGCGCCGCCGCACCTCGTCCTCGAGGTCGACGTCGCAGGCGAACAGCACGCGCAGCCGCATCCGGTCCCCGCAGCGGCCCGCCTCGGTGTGCAGGACGGCGACGGGCCGGACCTCCAGGTCGATCGCGGCCCCGGGGTCGGTCTCGTCGCTGCCGGGAGCCAGGTCCAGCTCGGCGGTGTGGGCGAAGGCGCTGCGCATGCGACCAGCATGCCAGATCGTGTGGTGCGCGTCACATCTGGTGCACTTCGGGGGTGCGCACCCTGACGGTCCTGCTGGTCGCCGCCCAGGTGGTGGTGCTCGCCTGCCGGCCGGACGCCCACACGCTCCTGATCGACCTGCAGGTCTACGTGGCGGGCGGCGCGCACGTCCTGGCGGGCGCCCCGCTCTACGACGGCGGCGTCCTCCTCGACCTCCCGTTCGTCTACCCGCCGATCGCCGCGGTCCTGTTCGCGCCGCTGACGGTCGTGCCGCTCCCGGTGCTGAAGATCGCCTGGACGGCGCTGCAGATCGTCCTGCTCGTCCTGGTGATCCGCCGCTGCGGCGCCCCGGCCCCGCTCACCGCGCCCCTCACCGCACCCCTCACCGCACCCCTCGTCGCGCTGCTCACCGCGGCCGCCCTGTGGCTCGATCCGGTCCGCACCACCCTGTACCTCGGCCAGATCAACATCGTGCTGCTCGCGCTGGTGTTCCTCGACCTCACCGGGCGCCGCCGCGGGTTCGCGCTGGGACTCGCCGCCGCGGTCAAGCTCACGCCCCTGCTCTTCGTGGCGTACCTGCTGGTCAAGCGGGACCACCGGGCCGCCGCCACGGCCGCGGGCACCTTCGCGGCGCTGACCGGGCTCGGGTTCCTGCTCGCCCCCGCGGCGAGCGTGCAGTACTGGCTGCGCGGCACCGTGTTCGCCGCCGACCGCATCTCCGCGGTCGACGGGCCGAGCAACCACGCGCTGGTCGGCACCCTCGGACGACTGGGGGTGCCGTGGCCGCTCGCGGGAGCCGCCCTGCTCGCCGTGGCGACGCTGCTCGTCGCCCCCAGGCTCGACGACCTCGCCGGACTCACCGTCGTCGGGCTCGGCGCGGCGGCGGCCGCCCCGTTCGCCTGGTCGCACCACTACGTCTGGTGCGTGCCGCTGCTCGTGCTGCTCGTGGTGCGCCGCCGGTGGGTCGCGGTCGCGGCGACGCTCGTCGTCACCGCCGCGGTGATCACGAAGCTGCCGAGCCCCACGGTGGGACCCATCCCGGCCACCGGGCTGATCTCGCTGTGGCCGGACGCCTACGTGGCAGGCTTCCTCCTGCTGCTGCTCACCGCGACCCGGGTGCTGCGCCCCGAGTCCCGGGCCCCGCGGGAGCGACCGGCCCGGTATGACTGACCGCATGCGCACCGCCGTCGTGACCGGAGCCGGATCGGGCCTGGGCCGGGTCGTCGCCCGCGCCCTCCTCGCGGACGGGTGGGCGGTGGCGCTCGCCGGCCGCCGCCCCGAGGCCCTGACCGAGACCGCGACCGGGGAGAACGTCCTCGCGGTCCCCACGGACGTCGGCGACGAGGCGGCCGTCGCCGCCCTGTTCGCCGCCGTCCGCGAGCGGTGGGGGCGGCTGGACCTGCTGGTCAACAACGCCGGCGGGTTCGGCCCGAGCGGCACACCGGACGAGATCGACGTCTCCGCCTGGCGGGCCACCGTCGACACCAACCTGACCGGCGCGTTCCTGTGCGCACGCGAGGCCTTCGCCCTCATGCGCACGCACGGCGGCGGGCGGATCATCAACAACGGCTCGGTCTCCGCGCACGCGCCGCGGCCGGGCAGCATCGCCTACACCGCGACCAAGCACGCGATCACGGGCCTGACGAAGTCGCTGTCGTTGGACGGCCGGGCCTTCGGCATCGCCTGCGGACAGATCGACATCGGCAACGCCGCCACGGACATGACGGCGGGCATCGCGACGGGCGCGCGGCAGGCCGACGGGTCGGTGCGCCCGGAACCCACGTTCGACGCCGTCCACGTCGCCGACGCCGTCCGGTACATGGCGGACCTGCCGCTCGACGCGAACGTCCAGTTCCTGACGATCACCGCGACCGCCATGCCGTTCCTCGGCCGGGGGTAGCGTGATGCGCATCCGACCACCTCAGGAGGCACCGATGAAGACGCGCCTGAACTGCCCGTGCGGCGAACAGATCCAGGGCACCGACGAGGACGACCTCGTCACGAAGACCCAGGCCCACCTGAAGGAGAACCACCCCGGCCACGAGTACAGCCGCGACGAGATCCTGTTCATCGCCTACTGAGCTCGCTAGAACACCTCGGGCAGCTCACTGGCCCGGCCGCGGAACTGCGGCGGCCGCTTGTCCAGGAAGGCCGCCACGCCCTCCTTGCCGTCGGCGACGGAGGTGTGGAACATCGCCAGCGAGTCCACCCGGTGGGCCTCCACCGGGTGGGGCGCGGCGCTGTTGCGCCACATCATCTGCCGCATCAGCGCGGTCGCGACCGGGGAGTGGTGGTCGACGAACCGGCGGGCGAGCCCGTAGGCGGTGTCCAGCAGCGCGTCGGCGGGGACGACGGAGCGGAGCAGGCCGCCCTCGAGCGCCTCCCGGGCGGAGAGGATGTCGGCGGTGTAGACCCACTCCAGCGCCCGGCTGATCCCGACGATCCGCGGCAGGAACCAGCTCGACGCCGCCTCCGGCACGATCCCCAACCGCCCGAACACGAACCCGATCCGGGCGTTCTCACTCGCGATGCGGATGTCCATGGGCAGCGTCATCGTGGCGCCGATGCCCACGGCGGCGCCGTTGATCGCGCCGATCACGGGCTTGGTGCAGGCGTACACGGCCAGCGAGACCCGCCCGCCGGTGTCCCGCACCCCGGCGACGATCTCCGGGTCCTCGAAGCGGTCACGCAGGTCGGCGGGGGTGGGGTGGAGGGACTCGTCGAGGCCGAACACGTTGCTCCCCCGATGGTCGACTCCGCGAGCTCCGTCTCCGCCCGCGGACAGGTCCATCCCCGCGCAGAAGGCCCGCCCGGCCCCGGTGACGACGATCGCGGCCACGTCGTCGTCCGCGCTCGCCCGCCCGTACGCCGCGATGAGCTCCTCGGCCATCGTGACGGTGAAGGAGTTCAGCGCCGCCGGGCGGTTCAGCGTGAGGGTCAGGATCCCGTCCTCGACGGCGTAGTCGAGCGTCTCGTAGGCCATACTGCGGGATCATGCCCGCACCACAGCGCGCCGAGGGCGCGACCCTGCACACATGAGCCGGCCGTACCGCCCCGGCTGGCGCGGCTGGTCGGGCGGCGTCGCGCTCCTCGTCGGGGGCTACGCGGGCTACCGCGGCCTCGCGGGCCTCGGCACCGTCACGACGATGACGATCGTCGCCCTGGTCGGGATCGTCGTCGGCGCGGTGCTGGTCATGGCCGTGCTCGCCGACCCCGGCCCGATGCGCACCCCCGCGTTGCACGCGGGCGTGGCCCTGGCGGCCTACTTCGTGACCCTGGCGCTGTGGCCGGCCGGGGGATCGTCCGGCTTCCACCTGGCGGGGGCAGTCGTCTCGGCCGTGCTGGCGGTCGGGTTGTTCGTGCGGCACCGCGAGGGCGTGCGCGGCGCCGAGGCCGTGGTCATGTTGCTGGTGGCGACCGGGCTGACGCTCGGCGCCGCGGTCGCGTTGCGGGCCCTCGCCGTCGGCGACCCCGCGACCGGGGCCGGGCTCGTGGCCGCGGGGTGCCTCGGGACGATCGGCTATCTGGTCGCGTCGGCCGTGGTGGTCGAGCCCACGGCCGAGCTCGTGGAGATCCCGGCGCAGCGGGTCACGGACGCAGGAAGCGCTCGATCGTCGGAGCCAGCTCCGCCGGCTCGGTGAGCAGCGCGAGGTGGCCGCCGCGGTAGACGTGCAGCGTCGACCGCGGGATGCCCCGGTGCAGGATCCGGGCGTTGACCAGCGGGATGATCGGGTCGTCGTCGCCCGCGACCACGAGGGTGGGCGCGCCGATCATCCAGAGCGCGGGCAGCGTGGTCCAGCCCGCACCCGCCAGCAGCTGGTAGAGGTAGCCCCGCTGGGTCGGCCCGCCGTGCAGCAGCCGCGCGGCGCGCTCGGGGTGGGTCCGCATGGAGCCGCCGTAGATCTCCCCCGCGACCTGGGCCGCGTAGGCCGGGTCGGAGTAGCGGCGGCGGGTGAGCATCTTCGACAGGACGTTCGGCCTGCCGGGGACCATGAGCGAGCCGGTGCCGGTGGCGACCAGGACGAGCCTGCGGACGAGCGCGCGCTCGGACAGCGCGACCTGCTGGGCGAGCCCACCGCCCCAGGAGTAGCCCAGCACGTCGACCTGCGGGTGGCCCAGCTCCCGGACGAGCGCGCCGACGGTCCGGGCGAGCGCGGGCATCCGGTACGGCGCCGACGGCTGCGGCGACCCGCCGACACCGGGGACGTCGAACCGGACGACCTCCAGGTCCGCGGGCAGCGCCTCGACGAACGGGTCCAGCATCTCCAGGCTCGCGCCGATGCCGTTGAGCAGCAGCAACGGCGGCCGGGTCCCGGTCCCGGGCCGCACGTCCACCCGCAGCGTCCGCCCACCGACGGTCAGGGTCTCCACGCCGCCGATCCTGGCGCACGCGGCCCCGGCCGTCCCGCGGAGATGACGCTCCCCACGCGGGGCTGGATCACTCCGCCCGTCACTGCACCCGCAGCGTCAGGTCCGCGGCGAGCACCACGCGCCCCCGCACCTCCTCGGCCAGCAGCAGCTTCGCCAGCTTCCGCTCCACCTCCCGCGCCACCACCCGCCGCAGCGGCCGCGCGCCGTACTCCGCGGAGTACCCCAGCTCGGCGAGCCGGTCGAGGGCGGCGGGCTCGACCTCCAGCACCACGCCCTGCGCCGCCACCCGCGCCACGAGCTCGCCGACCGTCAGCGCGGCGATCTCCCGGATCTCGGCGGGGGACAACGGGTCGAAGGTCACGACGTCGTCGATCCGGTTGAGGAACTCCGGCCGCAGGGCGAGCGCCTGCAGCCCGACGTTCCCGGTCATCACCACCAGGGTGTGCCGGAAGTCCACGGTGCGGCCGCGGGCGTCGGTGAGGCGGCCCGCGTCGAGCACCTGGAGCAGGACGGCGAGGACCTCGGGATGGGCCTTCTCGATCTCGTCGAGCAGCACGACGGAGTACGGGTTGCGCCGCACCTGCTCGGTGAGCTGCCCCGCGTCCTCGTGCCCGACGTAGCCCGGCGGGGCCCCGACCAGCCGCGACACCGACGCGCGGTCGGCGTACTCGGTCATGTCCAGCCGGACGAGGTGCTCGTCGGAGCCGAACAGCACGGCGGCGAGCGCCCGGGCCAGCTCGGTCTTCCCGACCCCGGTCGGGCCGAGGAACAGGAACGACCCCGCGGGCCGGTCCGGCCCGGCGAGCCCGGCCCGGGAGCTGCGCACCGCGTCCGCGACCGCCTCGACGGCCCGGTGCTGCCCCACGACCCGCCTGCCCAGCAACGCCTCCAGCTCCAGCAGCCGGGCCCGCTCCGAGGTCGTCAGCTCGGCCACGGGGATGCCGGTCCGGTCCGCGACGACCTCGGCGATCTCCCGCGCGCCGATCTCCCCGCCGCCCCCGCCCCCGTCCGGCTCGAGCACCAACCGCTCCAGCTCGCGGTCCAGCATCGCGACCCGCTCGGCGTCCCCCGCGTCGGCGGCGACCTCCCGGGCGCGCACGAGCTCGTCCACCCGCGAGGTCGACGACGGCCCGCCGCGCAGACCCACCCGGGCCGCGGCCCGGTCGACGAGGTCCAGGGCCTTGTCCGGCAGGAACCGGTCCCGCAGGTAGCGGACCGAGAGCGTGACGGCGGCCGCCAGCGCGGCGTCGGTGATCCGGACCCGGTGGTGCTCCTCGTAGCGGGCGCGCAGCCCGCGCAGGATCCCGAGGGTGGCCTCGGGCGTGGGCTCCCCGATCCGGACGGCCTCGAACCGGCGGTCCAGCGCGGCGTCCCGCTCGAAGTGGCGGCGGTGGTCCTCGGGTGTGGTGGCGCCGACCAGCTGCAGCTCACCGCGGGCGAGGGCGGGCTTGAGGATCGCGGCGGCGTCCATCGTCTGGTCCTGGGCCGAGCCCGCCCCGACGATCAGGTGGATCTCGTCGACGAACACCACCAGCGAGCGCCCGGCCGCCGTGATCTCGTCGACGACGGTGGTCAGCCGCTCCTCGAACTGGCCGCGGTACTGCGTGCCCGCGACCATGCCCGCGAGGTCCAGCGCGACGACCCGGACGTCCCGGAGCGCGACCGGCACCTCCCCCGCGACGATCCGCCCGGCGAGCCCCTCGACGATCGCGGTCTTGCCCACGCCCGGCTCGCCGACCAGCACCGGGTTGTTCTTGGTGCGCCGCGCGAGGACCTCCACGACCTGGTCGATCTCGGCGTCCCGCCCGACGACCGGGTCGAGGCGGCCCGCCCGCGCCGCGGCCGTCAGGTCGTGGCCGAAGCGGTCCAGCGTGCGGGTGCGGGCCGAGGGGGCCCGCCCGGCGGGGTCGCGCGGCTGCGGACGGACGGGGTCCTCGTCGAGCCCCAGCCCGTCGGCGAGCCCGCGCAGCAGCCCACCCAGCGGTCCCAGCGGGCCGAACGCGTCGAACCCACCGAACGGGTCGCCACGATCCTGGTCACGGTCCTGCGGCACGCGGGCCTCCCCGAGGTCTCCCCTCCGTTGTACCCGTTAGACGGTCACCGGAAGCGCGCTCACGCCGTGGACGAGCACGCTGCGCCGGTACGCCAGCTCCGCCGGGTCGACGGCGAGGGCCAGGTCGGGCTTGCGCGCGAACAGGGTCTGCAGCCCGACCTGCCCCTCGATCCGGGCGAGCGGCGCGCCGAGGCAGTGGTGCAGCCCGTACCCGAACGCGACGTGCCCGCGGTCGGCCCGGGTGACGTCCAGGCCGCTCCCGAACCGCTCCGGGTCCCGGTTGGCGGCACTCAGCCCGAGCATCACGACGGAGCCGGCCGGGATGGTGGTGCCGGCGATCTCGACGTCCTCGGCGGCGAAGCGCACCGGGGTGTTGGTGACCGGCGGGTCCCAGCGCAGCAGCTCCTCGATCGCCCCGGGCCACAGCTCCGGCCGCGCCGCGAGCAGCGCCCGCTGCTCGGGGTGGGTGAGCAGGGCGATGACGCCGTTGCCGATCAGGCTCGTGGTCGTCTCGTGGCCCGCGATGAGCAGCAGCATGCCCATGGCGACGAGCTCCTCCTGGGAGAGCCGGTCGCCGTCGTCGACCTCCTGGGTCAGAGCGGAGAGCAGGGCGTCGTCCGGCTCGGCGCGCTTGCGCTCGACGAGGTCGTTCAGGTAGCCGCTCAGCTTCTGCATCGCGGCCATCGAGTCCTCCTGAGACGACTCGTCGATCAGGGTCGAGGACCAGGCCCCGAAGTCCTCGCGGTCGCTCGCCGGGACGCCGAGCAGCTCGCAGATCACCTGCACCGGGAGCACGAAGGCGTACTCGCGCATCAGGTCGACGGTGCCGGACAGCCCGGCCACGAGGTCGGCCGCGATCTGCTCGACGCGCGGGCGCAGCTCCTCCATCCGGCGCACCGTGAACGAGCGGCTGACCAGCTTGCGCAGCCGGGTGTGGTCCGGCGGGTCCATCAGCAGCATCATCGGGGTCGGCGCGGCCGGGAACGCGGCCCGCTGGTCCTCGGGCAGGGTGTAGCGCCAGTCCTTGCTCAGCCGCGCGTCGACGAAGGCCGCGCGGACGTCGGCGTACCGGGTGACCAGCCACATCGGGCCGTCCGGCAGGTCGAGCCTGCGGACGGGCTCGTCGGCCTGGAGCTCGGCCAGCGCGGGGAACGGGTCGGCCCAGAACGGGCCGTCGAACAGCGGGCGTCCGGAGGCGGTGGTGGGAGCCGTGGTGGGAGCCATGGGCCCAGCCTAAGTCAGCAAGCGCTTACAGGAGACCCGGGCGGGGGTCACGTCGATGTCGCCCGGGACCGGCCCGCCGGTCACGACCGCGGCGCCGAGGGCGGCCAGCGCGGGCGCGGACTCGATCCCGGAGCCCCCGTGGCCCGCGAAGAAGTGGAACCCCGGGTGCTCCGGCCTGCTCCCGACGACGGGGTCGCGGTCCGGCGCGAACGTCCGCAGCCCGGCCCAGGCCGTCCGGACCGAGCGCAGGCCCAGGTGCAGGGCCTCCTCGACGCGCTCCAGGGCGAGCGCGACGTCCAGCTCGTCGGGCCGCGGGTCGCCGGGCTCGACGGGCGTCTCGTCGCTCGGGGACAGCAGCAGCGCGTCCCCCTCGGGCTTGGCGTAGAAGCGCTCGGCGGCGTCGATGAGCATCGGCATGCCCGCCGGGACGGCGCAGGGCGAGATCGCGATGGTGCGGCGGTAGGGCTGCAACCCGGCCCCGGGGACGCCGGCGAGGGCGGCGAGCCGGTCGGTCCAGGCCCCGGCCGCGGCGACGACGTCCGGCACGGTCCACGAATCCTGCGCGGTCTCCACCCGCCATCCCCCGCCGGTCCGCGCGATCCCCTGCACCCGCGCGCCCTGCACGACCCGTCCGCCGCGGCGCCGCAGGCCGCGGACGTACGCGCCGTGCAGGCCGATCGCGTCGGCGTCCGCGGCCTCGACCACCGCGCCCGCGCGCGAGCCGCGCAGGCCGGGGCAGGCCGCGTCGGTCTCGGCGCCGGTCAGCGGGCGGGGGCCGTCCGGCTCGGCGGACCACTCCCGCTGCAGCGCGTCGAGCTCGCGCTCGCCGTCCGCGTCCAGGGCGGTGAAGACCACGGTCAGGGGGCGCAGGAAGGGCGGCGCGTCCAGCTCCTCGGCCAGCGCCGGGAACCGGGCCGCGCTCGCCCTGATCAACGCGCGGAACGTGGCGGTGCCGTGGCCGGGGATGTAGGTCGCGGCCGAGCGGCCGGTCGAGTGCATCGCCAGCGAGGGCTCGGCCTCCAGCAGGAGCACCGTCCGGTCCGCGGCGAGCTCGTAGGCCACGGACGCGCCCGCGATGCCGCCGCCGATCACGATCACGTCGGGGTTCTGCACGGGGCCACGGTAATTCGGTGGTGGCCCCGCGGGGGTGTCCGTACCGTTGCGCCCATGGACCTGATCACCCTGTGAGTCGGCGCGGCACTCCGCCGCGCCCCACGACCTTCACCTGATCCGTCCGGTCTCCCGTGGAACCGTCCTGGCACGGCCGTGCCTGCGACACGGGAGCAGCCATCCCTTCGGGAGGTCCTCATGCAGGTTCGCCATCCGCAGCCCCAGCCCGCCAACCGGGCCGCCCGCCGCGCCGCGAAGCGCGGCAAGGCGGCCCCGCACCCGCCGTCGTCCCCGGTTCCGCTGCGCGACGGGCGGGCGAGCACGAAACCGATGCACACCCGCGTCGACTACGCCGCCCGTCGCAGCGGCTGAGTCGCGGCCTGCCCGCATTGTGGAGCCACAATTGTCGTTCTCGGGGTCCGATACGACAGTTGTGGCTCCACAATGCCCGGTGCCCCGTAGGCTTCGGGAGTGGTCGATGTGTGGTGGGGGCGGCCTGTGCTGGATGTGCCTCGGCTGGTCGCGCTGCTCGACGCCCACGAGCGCGCGCGGCTCGACCGCTTCCGCAGGCCGGCCGACGCGGCGCGCTACCTCGGGGCGCACGCGCTGGCCCGGATCGTCCTCGCCGAGCGGCTGGGCGCCGATCCCGCCGCGCTCGAGATCGACCGGACCTGCCGGTGCGGGAAGCCCCACGGCAAACCGACGGTGCCGGGCGTCGAGTTCTCGATGACGCACTCGGGCGACCGGGTGGGCGTCGCGCTGAGCGAGGGCGGGCCGATCGGGCTGGACGTCGAGGAGCTGCGCGACCTCGCGGACGTCGACGCCCTCGCCGGGCACGCCCTGTCCCCCGCCGAACCCCGCCCGTCGTCCGCCGCCGCGTTCCTGCAGGTGTGGACCCGCAAGGAGGCCCTGCTCAAGGCCACCGGGGACGGCCTGTCGAGCCCGATGAACACGATCACGCTGGCGGGCCCGCGGGTGGTGAGCTGGACGGACGGCCCGCAGGCGTGGCTGGTGGACCTGGAGGCGGGCCCCGCCCACCCCGCCGCCGTCGCCGGGCTGGGGGCCGAGGCGCCGCCCGTCCGGCAGCACGACGGAGACGCCCTCCTGCAGCCCTGAGCAGCGTCAGTCGACGGGGCGCCAGGGGCGTGGGGGCAGGGTCGGCAGGCCGCTCGGCGAGCACTGGCCGCCCCGCTCGCCCGCGAGGCGGAAGACCAGCCAGCCCACGATCGCGGCGAGGATCGACCCGGTCAGGATGCCGATCTTCGCCTCGCTGACCAGCAGCTCGTCGTCGAGCGCGAGCTCGGTCACGAACAGCGCGACGGTCAACCCGATCCCGGACAGCGCCGCGCCGCCGAAGAGCTGCCCCCAGCGCAGGGTGTCCGGGACCCGGCCGATCCCGGTCCGCAGCGCGACCCAGGTGCCGAGCGCCACGCCGATCGGCTTGCCGAGCACCAGACCCGCGACGATCCCCCAGGTCAGCGGCGAGGTGAACGCGGCCCGGAGGGTCTCCCCGGAGAGCACGACGCCGGCGTTGGCCAGCACGAACAGCGGCACGATCACGTAGCTCGACCACGGCTGGATCCGCAGCTGCAGCCGCTCGTTCGGCGACACCGCCTCGACGACGGCGGCCTGCGCGGCCAGCGCCCGCTGCGGCGTCGGGTCGAGCAGGAAGGTCTTGCCCACGTTCAGCGCGCGCTTCATGTCCTGGCGGCGCGGGGTGTAGGCGTTGACGACCAGACCCAGCGCCACGCCGACGACGCTCGGGTGCACGCCGGACGCGAGCACCGCCACCCACATCACGATGCCGATCGCGGCGTAGAAGGGCGTCCGCCAGAAGTTCACGTACCGCAGCCCGAGCAGCGCCAGGAACAGCACGACGGCGAGCAGCAGGGCCAGGACGTCGACGTCCTCGGTGTAGAAGATCGCGATGGCGATCACGGCGCCGATGTCGTCGACGATGGCCAGCGCGAGCAGGAACACCCGCAGCTGGTCCGGGCAGCGCGGGCCGACCAGCGCCAGCACCCCGAGCAGCACCGCCGTGTCCGTGGAGATCGCGATCCCCCAGGCGTTCGCCGCCTCGCCGCCCGCGTTGAACGCGAGGAAGACCAGCGCGGGGACCACCAGCCCGCCGACCGCCGCGGCCGCGGGCGCGGCGATGGCGCGGAAGCCGCGCAGCTCGCCGAGGGTCATCTCGCGGGCGATCTCCAGCCCGACGCTGAAGAAGAACAGCACCATGAGGCCGTCGTTGACCCAGTGCCGCAGGTCCATGTCGATCGCGGCGCCGCCGAAGTCGATCGTGAGCGGGGTGTGCCAGAAGGTCTCGTAGCCGAGCGGCAGGTTCGCCCACAGCAGGGCGACGACGGCCGCCCCGATCAGCAGGAACGCCGAACCGGACTCGGTGCGCAGGAACTGCCGCGCAGCCCGGGAGAGCTCGCCGCGCTCGGATAGGGTCGTCACCGCCACCCGGACCATCCTGCCGTAAGGGACACATCGTGCTCGACCCGCCACTCGGCCCGTACGACCACGTCCAGGGTCACACGGACGCGCCCCTCACGCTCCTGAAGTACGGGGACTTCGAATGCCCGTACTGCCGGGACGCCGCGCCCGTGATCGAGGAGGTGCGCGCGGAGCTCGGCGACCGGCTGCGCTTCGCGTTCCGACACTTCCCGCTCGCCGAGCTGCACCCGCACGCTCTGGCCGCGGCGACGGCGTCGGAGATGGCCGCGCTGGAGGGCCGGTTCTGGCCGATGCACGCGAGCCTCTACGCGCCCGGCCCGCCGCGGCTCACCCAGGCGGACCTGCGCGAGCACGCGGTCCGGGCCGGGGTGGACCCGGACTCGGTCGTGTGGCCGCGCACCCGCGCCGTCGAGGACCGGGTGGAGGCGGACTTCAACTCCGGGGTCCGCAGCGGCGTCCGGGGCACGCCGACGCTGTTCGTCAACGGCGAGGTGTACCGGGGCCCGGTCACGGTCGATCTTCTCCTCGACGCGCTCACCTCGACCACCCCGGCCCAGTGATCCCGGCGGTTCTGTCGGGGGTCGTGGGCACAATGGGGGCGTGAGCACGGTCGGTCGGTGGGTGCTGCATCTCGACATGGACGCGTTCTTCGCCGCCGTCGAGCAGCTCACCCGGCCCACGCTCGCGGACCGGCCCGTGCTCGTCGGCGGCACCGGCGGGCGCGGGGTCGTCGCGGGCGCCAGCTACCAGGCCCGCGCGTTCGGCGCCCGGTCGGCGATGCCGATGGGGCAGGCGCGGCGCCGGTGCCCGCACGCGACCGTCCTGCCCCCGCGGTTCGCGTTGTACAAGGTGATCTCCGACGAGGTCATGGCCGTGCTGCGGGAGGCCGCGCCGGTGCTGGAGCCGATCTCGGTGGACGAGGCGTTCCTCGAGCCACCCGCGCTGGTCGGGGCGGGCGCGGCGGAGGTCGAGGAGTTCTGCGTGGCACTGCGGGCGCAGGTCCGGGCCCGCACGGGGCTGCCCGCCTCGGTCGGCGCCGGATCCGGCAAGCAGGTGGCCAAGATCGCCTCGGAGCTCGCGAAACCGGACGGGCTGCGCGTCGTCGACCCGGCCGTCGAGCGGGCGGTGCTGGACCCGCTGCCCGTGCGGTCGCTGTGGGGCGTCGGGCCGGTGGCCGAGGCGTCGCTGCGCCGGGTCGGGGTCGAGACGATCGGGGCGCTGGCCGCGATGGACCCGCGCGAGGTCACCGGGGTGCTCGGCACGGCGGTGGGCACGGAGCTGCACAAGCTCGCCCGCGGGATCGACGACCGGCCGGTGGCGCCGCGGGGCGCGGCCAAGCAGATCTCGGCGGAGACGACCTTCGAGCACGACCTCACGCAGATGTCCGCGGTCCTGGCGGAGGTCGGGAGGATGACGGCCGCCGCGCACCGGCGGCTGCTGCTCGACGGGCGGGCCGCCCGCACGGTCACGGTCAAGGCGCGCAACGCGGACTTCGAGACCCACACCCGCTCGGAGACCACGGCCTTCGCCTCCACCGACCTGGCCGTCCTCACGGCGGTGGCGCACCGCCTCGCCCGCACCGCGGTCCCCGAGGGCGGCGTGCGGCTGGTCGGGGTGTCGCTGTCGGGGCTGTCGGACTCGCCGCCGCCCGCGTTGTTCGAGGCGGTGCCGTCGGAGACGGGCTGGGTGGCCACCGAGACTCCCCCCGAGACGCCCGTCGAGACGCCCGCCGCCGTCGCGGCCGAGAACGAGCACCCTGAGCCCGGCGGTGAGTTCGGGCCCCGCCCCGGCGGCCGCGGCACCCCCCGGAACCCGGCGGAGCCCTACCGGGCGGGAGACGACCTCGAGCACACCGAGTTCGGCCACGGCTGGGTGCAGGGCGCCGGGAAGGGCCGGGTCACCGTCCGCTTCGAGACCCGCGCGACGGGCCCGGGCCGCGCCCGCTCCTTCGCCGTGGACGACCCGGACCTCGCGTTCGCCGATCCGGTGGCGAGCTGGCGGCTGCCCGCCCCCGCCCGCTGACGACCCGGCGGCCGGTCAGGCGTCCTTGTCCGCGACCCCGGCGGAGTCGAACGTCGCGACGTCCGCCAGCGCGCGGGCCGCGCCCTGCACCACCGGCATCGCCAGCAGGGCCCCCGTGCCCTCCCCCAGCCGCATCCCGAGGTCGAGCAGGGGGTCGAGACCCAGGTGCGCCATGGCGAGGGCGTGGCCGGGCTCGGCGGAGCGGTGTCCGGCCACGCAGTAGTCCACGGCGGACGGGGCGAGGACGGAGGCGACCAGGGCCGCGGCGCCCGCGTTGACCCCGTCGAGCAGCACGGGGACCCGCAGCGCGGCCGCGCCGAGCACGAACCCGGCCAGCCCGGCGTGCTCCAGCCCGCCGAGGGCGACGAGCAGGTCGAGCCCGTCCTCCCAGGTCAGCGCGTCGACGGCGGCCTGGACGACCGCGGTCTTGCGGTCCAGGGTCGCGTCGTCGATCCCCGTCCCCCGCCCGGTGGCGTCCGCCGCCGCGGCCCCAGTGACCGCGCAGATCAGCGCCGCCGCGGCCGTGGTGTTCGCGATCCCCATGTCGCCGGTGACCAGCAGCCGGTTCCCGGCGGCGACGAGGTCGCGGGCCACCTCGATGCCCACCTCGACCGCCCGCCGCGCCTCGTCGCGGGTGAGCGCGGGGCCCTGTGACAGGTCGGCCGTGCCGTTGCGGACCCGCCGCGGCAGCAGACCCGGCACGGGGTCCAGGTCCGACTCGAGCGGCGCCGCGACGCCGACGTCCACCACACACACCTCGGCCCCGAGCTGGCGCGCGAACGCGTTCACCACCGCGCCGCCCGCGAGGAAGTTCCCGACCATCTGCGCCGTGACCTCCTGCGGCCACGGCGACACCCCCTGCGCGTGCACGCCGTGGTCCCCGGCGAACACCGCGACCGCCGCGGGCTCGGGCACCGGCGGCGGGTACTCCCCCGCGATGGCGGCGAGCCGCACGGCCAGGTCCTCGACCCGCCCGAGCGAGCCCCGCGGCTTGGTCATCCGGTCCAGCCGGTCCCGCGCCTCCGCGGCGGCCGCGGCCGAGGCGGGCGCGATCGCCGCCGTCGTCTCGTCGATCAGGTTCATCGCGACCTCCCCGGGCAGCGCCCGTGATCCGTACCGTTCGGCGTGCACCGCCCAGCCCAGGGGCCGCCTGCGCGCCCAGCCCGCGGCGGCCAGCTCCGGCTCGGCCGCGAACTCCCGCACGTGGCCCACGCACAGGTAGGCGACGACGTCCACGTGCGCGGGCAGGCCGAGCAGCCCGCGCAGGGCGTCCAGCCCGGCGTCGTCGAAGAAGCTCACCCACCCGACGCCCAGGCCCTCGGCCCGGGCCGCCAGCCACAGGTTCTGCACGGCCGCGGCGGTCGAGTGCGCCGCCATCTCCGGGCGCCCGAACCGGCCCAGCGTGTGCCGTCCGCCCCGGGTCGCGTCGCTGGTCACGACGACGTTGACCGGGGCGTCGAGCACCGCCTCCACCTTCAGCGCGCCGAACGCGGCGGCCCGCGCCCGCGGCAGCGAGGCCGCGTAGGCCGACCGCTGCCGCGCGACCAGGTCCGCGACCGCGCGCCGGGTCTGCACCGACCGCACCACCACGAAGTCCCACGGCTGCGAGAACCCCACGCTGGGCGCGGCGTGCGCGGCCTCCAGGACGCGGCGCAGCGCGTCGTCGGCGACCGGGACCGCAGGCAGGAAGCCGCTGCGCACGTCCCGCCTGCCGCGCAGGACCTCGTAGAAGTCGCTCACCAGAGCGGGCTCAGGCGCGGCGGGACGACCGCCGTCCCCGGCACCGTGACCTCGGCGTCCGCGGCGACGCGCAGCCCGTCCACGACCGCGCGCCAGGCGGGCTCGTCCGGCACGACCAGCGCGACCGTGCACGGCCCGTCCAGCGCCAGCAGGTCGGCGACGGTGGTCACCGCGTCACCCGGACGGACCCGGTCGACCCGCCAGGCCTCCGCGTAGAACAACACGGCCGACTCGAGCTCGGGCGCCACCAGGACGTGGTCCGCCTGCTCCAGACAGGCCGCCTCGGGATCACCCGAGCCGACACCGAGTACGACGACCCTGCTCCGGACGTCACCGGACATGTTGGCCTCCTCGAGGGTCCGCGCCCTCATCGTGGAATCACCGGTGACGGCGGCGAGTGTCCTGGCTCCCGGATCGCCGCACGTCCCCGGCCTTCCCGCGCGAGCGGTGGCCGAGCGTGGGGACGTGCTCCCCGGTCACAGTGGCGGGACCGCCCCGGAGTCGCACCGGGTTCCTCCACTGCCGTCACCCGAACGACATCACGCCGGGGCCCCCGAGCGCAAGCACGGCGCCGTTGGGTGGGATCCGCCGCGGCGGCTCCTCCGGCGACGGGGCGAGCAGCGCCCGGATCGTCTCCCCGTGCGTGACGACGACGGCGCCGGTCAGGTCGATCCCGCGCACCCGGGTCCACAGCTCCCGGAAGGTCTCCCCGCCCGGCGGCGCCCAGTCCGGCCCCGCCGCGGCGAGCAGCGGGGCGTACACCGCGACCGGGCGACCCTCCCACCCGCCGTGGCCCTGTTCGCGCAGCTCGGCGCACTCCTCGACCGGCGACCCGATGCGCTCGGCGAGGATCCACGCCGTCTCCAGCGCGCGGAGCTGGGGGCTGGTGAGGATCCGCACACCGCGCAGGTCTCGCAGGGCTCCCAGGGCTCCCAGGTCCGCGGCCCGCGCCTGCGCCCGCCCCCGTGCGGTGAGCCCGACCGCGTGCGTCCGTCCCTGCAGCAGGCCCGCGGCGTTCCAGACCGACTCGCCGTGCCGCACCAGAACGGCGCTGACGGCGCTGTCGGGCACTACGCGGTGAGCCCGGCCACCGGGCCGATCACGATGATCGCCGGGGGGCTGATCTCCTCGGCCTTGATGTCCGCCTCCAGGGCGTCGAGCCGGGTGCGGACGCTGCGCTGGATGCGCGTGGTCCCGTCCTGGATCACGATCGCCGGGGTGTCCGCGGGGCGGCCGTGCGCGATCAGCGTCTCGGCGAACCGGCCCGCCCGCTCCACCGCCATCATCAGCACGACCGTGCCGCTCATCCGGCCGAGCGCGGCCCAGTCGGTGAGGCTGCGCGGGTCGTCCGGCGCCACGTGCCCGCTCACCACGACGATCTCGTGCGCGACGCCGCGGTGGCTGACCGGCACCCCCGCGACCGCGGGCGCGGCGAACGCGCTGGTGATCCCGGGGACCACGGTGACCGGCACGCCGGCCGCCGCGCACGCCTGGACCTCCTCGAACCCGCGGCCGTAGACGAACGGGTCGCCGCCCTTGAGCCGCACCACGAACTTCCCGGCCCGCGCGTGCTCGACGAGCAGCTCGTTGATCCGCTGCTGGGCCATCGCCCGGCCGTAGGGGATCTTGGAGGCGTCGATCACCTCGACGTCCGGGCCCAGCTCCTCGATCAGGTCGCGCGGGCCGAGCCGGTCCGCCACCACGACGTCCGCCCGCGCCAGCAGCCGCCGTCCGCGCACCGTGATCAGCTCGGGGTCGCCGGGTCCGCCGCCGACCAGCGCGACGCCGGGGAGCACCGGGTCCGCCGAGTCCGACACGACCCCGGCGGCGAGGGCCTCGACCAGCGCCGTCCGCACGGCGGCCGAGCGGCGGTGCGCGCCCCGGGCGAGGACGCCGACGGTCAGCCCGTCGTACTCCCCGGTCGCGGGCGTGACGGCGGAGCCGAGGCTGCCCTCGTCCGCCCGGACGCAGAAGGTCCGGCGCTCCTCGGCGGCGGCGCTGACGGCGGCGTTGACCTGCGGGTCGTCGGTGCAGGCGAGGACGTACCAGGCGCCGTCGAGGTCGCCGTCGGCGTAGCGGCGCGGGGTCCAGGTGATCTCGCGGGCCGACGCCATGCCCTCGACGGCGGGGGTGACCTCGGGCGAGACGACCTCCACCAGTGCGCCCGCGGCGATCAGCCGGGACACCCGGCGCTGCGCCACCTGCCCGCCCCCCACGACGACGACCCTGCGGCCGCCGAGGTCGAGGCCGACGAGGTACTGGTCGTGCTCGGTCACCGTGAGTGTGTCCCTTCCGGAAGTGGCCCCGAATGATAAACGGCGCCGCACGTGCCGGCGGCGATGTACCCCTCGGGGGTATCGGCGAGGGCGGCGGCGACGGTCACCGGTCCGACGACCGTCTTCGCCACCGCGAGCCGGGCCGCCGGGTCGATCTCCCGGGCGACGAGCAGCGCCGCCGCCGCCGCGACGCTCGGGGTGCCCGTCACGGCCTCGACCAGCGGGTTCGCCGCGGAGTCGCGCGCCGCGACCGTCGCGAGCGCGGCGGCGGGCCGGGTGTGCAGCGGTGCGGGCGCGATCGCGGCGAGGATCCCGGCCTCGTCCGCCTTGGTGTCCACGGAGGCGTAGATCCTGGCCGCGGGGCGGGCCGGATCGTCGGGCAGGTCACGTTCGAGACGGGCCAGCGCCGCCCGGACCGCCTCCGCCGAGACCCCGCGCCGGGCCCCGATCCCGACGACGACGACCACGACCACGGCAGGGGCCGCGATCACCGGCACGCGGCGACGAAACGCGCCACGGAGCCCGGGTGCCCGGCCGGATGGGTGTGCAGGAAGGACGCGTGCACCCCGCCGACCACGAACCCCTCCGGCTCGGCGCCGCGCCAGCCCCAGGCGGGCGTCGCGCCCCCGCGCGGGGTCACCGCGCAGTGGTGGAACTCGTGCCCGGGCACCCGCTCCCCGGCCGCGAACCCGGTCGATCCCGAGAGCGCGACGGCGTCCCGGTAGCCCAGGGTCAGCCGCCCGGTCATGGCCGCGGTGGCGTCCAGCGCGCCGACCAGGGGGACCCCGTCGAGCTCGCGGCAGAGGTAGAGCAGCCCGCCGCACTCGGCCCGGACCGGCGCGCCCGCGGCCGCGAGCTCACGGATCGCGAGCAGCAGCTTCTCGTTGGCGCCCAGTGCCGCCACGTGCTCCTCGGGGAACCCGCCGGGCAGCACCAGGCCGCCGGTCCCGGCGGGCAGCGTCTCGTCCCGCAGCGGGTCGACGATCACCACCTCCGCCCCCGCCGCCGCCAGCAGCTCCGGGTGCTCGGCGTACCCGAACGAGAAGGCGGGCCCGCCGAGCACCGCCACCACCGGACGTCCGACTCGCGTGTCCAGGGCGGCGGCGGGGTCCCAGGTCTCGCCCTGCGGCAGGGGTTCGGCGAGGGCCAGCACGGCGTCGAGGTCGACGTGCGCGGCGACCAGCTCCGCCATCGCGTCCACCGCGGCCAGCGCCGCGGGGCCGTGCTCGACGGCCGTGACCAGGCCGAGATGCCGGGACGGGACCGCCAGCGCGGCGCGGCGCGGGAGGGCGCCGAGCACCGGGAGCCCCACCTCGTCGCACGCCGCGCGCAGCACCTCCTCGTGGCGCGGCGACCCGACCCGGTTGAGGATCACCCCCGCGACCGTCGTCCCCGGGTCGAACGAGCGGAAGCCGTGCAGCAGGGCGGCGAGCGAGCGGGACTGGCCCCGGCAGTCCACGACCAGCACCACGGGCGCCCCGATCAGGCCCGCGACCTGCGCGGTGGACCCGGCGCCGTCGGACACCCGGCCGTCGAACAGCCCCATGACGCCCTCGACCACCGCCACCGCGCAGCCCGCCGACCCGTGCCGGACGAGGGGCCCGATCCGCTCGGCGCCCACGAGGACGGGATCGAGGTTGCGGCCCGGGCGTCCGGCCGCGAGGCCGTGGTAGCCGGGGTCGATGTAGTCCGGTCCGATCTTGAACGGCGCGACCGCCGTGCCGCGCCGGGTCAGCGCGGCCATCAGCCCGGTGGCGACCGTCGTCTTCCCGGAGCCGGACGCGGGCGCGGCGATCACCAGCGCCCGGGTCACCACTCGATCCCCCGCTGCCCCTTCTGCCCGGCGTCCATCGGGTGTTTGACCTTGGTCGTCTCCATGACGAGATCGGCGGCCTCGACGAGCTCGGGCGCGGCGTCGCGGCCGGTGACGAACACGTGCTGGCGGCCCTCGCGCGCCGCCAGCACCTCGACGACCTCGTGCACGTCCACCCAGCCCCACTTGATCGGGTAGGTGAACTCGTCGAGCACGTAGACCTGGTGGACCTGGTTCTCGATCCGGCGGCGGATCTCCCGCCAGCCCTCGAGCGCGTCCGCGGCGTGGTCGGACTCGGTGCCCGCGCGGCGGCTCCAGCTCCAGCCCGAGCCCATCTTGTGCCACTCGACGGGGCCGCCCTCACCGGTCTGCTCGTGCAGCCGCCCGAGGGCGCGGAAGGCCTCCTCCTCGCCGACCTTCCACTTCGCGGACTTCACGAACTGGAACACCCCGATCGACCAGCCCTGGTTCCAGCCGCG
Organism: Pseudonocardia sp. WMMC193; assembly: GCF_021728735.1. NCBI lineage: Bacteria > Bacillati > Actinomycetota > Actinomycetes > Pseudonocardiales > Pseudonocardiaceae > Pseudonocardia > Pseudonocardia sp. WMMC193. The sequence continues at coordinate 2,621,665 of NZ_JAKKDO010000003.1, forward strand.
CAGCGCCATGCCGAACGCCGCCGTCGACTTCCCCTTCATCGCGCCGGTGTGCACCACCAGCAGCGGCCGGTTGCGGCGCTGCCGGGTGGTGAGCCCGTCCTGCGGGACCGTGGTGACCTGCCCCTGAGGCATCAGAACCCCCTCACGCCGACGCCGCGGCGGTCAGGTCCGCCACGGTCAGCTCGTCCATGGTGATCACGGGTGCGCCCGCGGCGGCGGCGACCCGCCCGGCCAGCCCGAGCCGCACGAACCCGGACTCGCAGTCCACGACGACGGTGTGCGCCCCGTCGGCGGCGAGCAGGCCCGCGGCGCGGCAGGCGTCGGCGACCGGGTCGCCGCCCGGGCGGGCCGCGACCGTCGCGCGGCCGTCCGTCACCAGCACGACCAGCGGTCGCCGTCGCGGGTCCCGGACCCGCTCACCCGCCAACGTCCGACGGGCCAGCAACAGCCCGTCCGCGAGCGGCGTGCGGCCGCCGGTGCGCATCGCGGCGAGCCGGACCTGCGCGGTCGGGACGCTCGTCGTCGGCGGCAGGACCAGCTCGGCGCCCGCGGACCGGAACGTCACCAGCCCGACCTTGTCCCGGCGCTGGTAGGCGTCCCGGAGCAGGGCGAGGATCGCACCGGACACGGTCTGCATCCGCTTGCGCGCGGCCATCGAGCCCGAGGCGTCCACGACGAACAGCACGAGGTTCCCCTCGCGTCCCTCGCGCACCGCCCCGCGCAGGTCGGCGCGGTGCAGGCGCAACCCCGGGCCGGAGCGGCCCCGCTCGACCTGGAACGGCGCGGCGGCGGCGATCGTGGCGAGCAGGTGCAGGTCCGCGGCCCGCCGTGGCGCCCCGTCGGTGGGCCGCACGATCCGTCCGGTGTCCACCCGGGCCCGCGACCGCCGTCCGGGAGTCCCCTCTCCCACGCCGGGGATCGTGAACCGGCGGGTCTGGGCGCGGTCGAGCCGCGCGCGCTCGCCGAGCGGGATCGCGGTGCCGGCCCCCATCGCGGCGGGCCGCTCCACGGCCTGCGCCCCGCCCTCCGTCTCGCCCGTCGTCCCGTCCGGCTCCGGTGCCCCGGGCGGCTCGTTCGGGGCGTCGGAGGTGCCGGACGCGCCGGCTCCGGTGGAGTTCCCGGAGGCGGGGTCCTCGGCGGCACGCTGCTCGGTGGCACGGTGCTCGGTGGCACGGTGCTCGGCGGAGCCCTCCTGCGTGGCCCCGGCGTCTCCCGTGTGTGCGTCGTCGGGGGTCGGGTCGGGCTCGCCGCCGCCGTCCGGGTCGTCGTCGGGGTCGTCCGGGTCTTCGGGGTCCTTCGGGTCCTCGGGGCCCAGGTAGTCCTCGGCGTCGCGCAGGGCCTCGTCGAGGTCCTTCTCGTCGATCCCCGGCTCGTCGAACGGGTCCCGACGGCGGCGGTGCGGCAGCGCGAGCCGGGCCGCGACCCGCACGTCCTCCTCGGCGACGGCGGCTGCCCCGCGCCACGCGGCGTGCGCCGTCGCGGTCCGGGCGATGACCAGGTCGGCGCGCATGCCGTCGACGTCGAACCGGGCGCACACGAACGCGATCCGGGCGAGCTCGCGGTCACTGAGCCGGACCGACCCGAGCCGCGCGCGGGCGTCCACGACCTGCGCGGCGACGGCCGCGTCCGCCGCCGCCCAGGCCGCCCCGAACGCCGCCGGGTCCGCCTCGAACGCCATCCGCCGCCGGACGACCTCGACGCGCGTCCCGACCTCGCGCGCGGCCTTGACCTCGACGGTGAGCCCGAACCGGTCGAGCAGCTGCGGCCGCAGCTCGCCCTCCTCCGGGTTCATCGTCCCGACCAGCAGGAACCGCGAGGCGTGCGACACCGACACCCCGTCGCGCTCCACGTGGACCCGTCCCATGGCCGCGGCGTCGAGCAGCAGGTCCACGAGATGGTCGTGGAGCAGGTTGACCTCGTCGACGTAGAGCACGCCGCGATGCGCCTCCGCGAGCAGGCCGGGCTGGTAGGCCCGCTCCCCCGCGGACAGCGCCCGCTCCAGGTCCAGCGACCCGACCAGCCGGTCCTCGGTGGCCCCCACCGGCAGCTCGACGAGCCGGGCGGGCCGCGCCGTCCCGCCGCCGGGGTGCGGGCCGTCCGGGCAGGCGGGGTCCGGCGCCGCCGGGTCGCAGCCGAACCGGCAGCCCGTCGCGACCTCGACCGCGGGCAGCAGGCTCGCCAGCGCCCGGACCGCCGTCGACTTGGCCGTGCCCTTCTCCCCCCGCACCAGCACGCCGCCGACCCCGTCGTGCACCGCGTTCAGGACCAGGGCCAGGCGCAGGTCGTCGTGCCCGACGACCGCCGAGAAGGGAAACCCCTGTGCCGACATGCCGCTCGCCCGCTCGCTCACTGCCGGGACTCTGCCAGACCGGACGCGACGACCGGGAGGTCCCGGTCCGGACCGTGACTGATCACATGATCAAGCGCGCCGATGTCGAGGTGCTCGTCCACCAGGTCGGCGAGCACGTCGAGCTGCGCCGTCCGCTCCGCGGCGAACGACGTGTCCGGGGCGACCGCGAAGCCCGTCCTTCCGGCGAGGTCGGCGAGCCTGCCGAGCAGGACGCGGCGGAAGGAGTCGTTCTCCAGGAGCCCGTGCCAGTGGGTCCCGAGGACGTTCCCGCGGTCGGAGCCCTCGTCCCCCACCAGCGTGGGGTCACCGGACCGCACGACCCGGCCGTGGTGGATCTCGTAGCCGGTCACGGGCTCGCCGAGGGCCGTGCCGGTGGGGGTGCCGAGGTGCTTCTCGGGGTCGAAGACGATCTCCAGGTCGAGCAGGCCGAGCCCGTCGACGGACCCGGTGAACTCGACGCCCGCGTCGGTGATCCGCCGTCCGAGCATCTGGTACCCACCGCAGATCCCGAGGACCGGCTTGCCGGCGGCGGCGTGGGCGAGCACCCCCTCGGCCAGGCCGGAGTCCCGCAGCCAGGCCAGGTCGGACACCGTCGCCTTCGATCCGGGCAGGAGCACGACGTCCGCGTCCAGCAGCCGCGACGGCTCGGTCACGTACCGCACCGCGACACCCGGTTCGCAGGCCAGCGCCTCGGCGTCGGTCGCGTTGGAGATCCGCGGCAGCCGGACGACCGCGACCCGCAGCCACTGGTCGCCCACCGGCGGGCCGGGCCGGCCGAGGACCCCGTCGGCGACGGCGGAGAGCGAGTCCTCGGCGTCGAGCCACAGGCGGTCCGACCACGGCACCACCCCGAACGTGGGTCGCCCGGACAGGGCCCGCAGCTGCTCCAGCCCCGGGGCGAGCAGCGCGGGGTCGCCCCGGAACTTGTTGATCACGAATCCGGCGATACGGGCCTGGTCGGACGGCGAGAGCACCGCGACCGTCCCGAACAGGTGCGCCAGGACGCCCCCGCGGTCGATGTCGCCGACCACGACCACCGGCAGGTCGGCGGCCTCGGCGAGCCCCATGTTGGCCAGGTCCGTGGCCCGCAGGTTGATCTCGGCGGGCGAGCCCGCGCCCTCGCAGACGACGACGTCGTAGCGCGACCGCAGCCGGGTCAGCGCGTCGACGACGACCTCCTTCAGCGCTCCGGTCCGGGTCCGGTAGGACAGCGCCGAGACGTGCCCGTCCGCCCGCCCGCGGACCACGACCTGCGAGGTCCGGTCGCTGCCCGGCTTGAGCAGCACCGGGTTCAGGTCGACGCTCGGCGTCAGGCCGCAGGCGTGGGCCTGCATGGCCTGGGCCCGGCCGATCTCACCGCCGTCCGGGGTGACCATCGAGTTGTTGCTCATGTTCTGCGCCTTAAACGGCGCCACGGAGATCCCGCGCCGGTGCAGCGACCGGCACAGGCCCGCGACGAGGGCGCTCTTGCCGGCGTCCGAGGTCGTCCCGGCCACGAGCAGCGCACCATGGGGAGTCACCGGCACAGTCTGCCTCGTTAGTCTGGGCGGCATGCGCTTCCTGCTGCGACCCGGCTGGATCGCCTTCGTGGTGGTCGTCATCGGGTTCGTCGTGGCCTGCTACACGCTGCTGGCACCGTGGCAGTTCGACCGGGAGGGGCAGCGGCAGGCGCAGGAGCGCGCGATCGCCGAGGCGAACGCGACACCGCCCGTCCCGTTCGAGTCGCTCGTGCCGGGCGGCTCGGTCGCCGCGGCGGACGAGTGGCGCCAGGTCACCGTGACCGGGCAGTACCTGCCCGCGGACGAGGCGCTCGTCCGGCTCCGGGTGGTGGACGGCAAGCCCGCCTCCGAGGTCCTCACCGCCGTGCGGCTGGGCGACGGCCGGGTCGTGGTGGTGGATCGCGGCTCCATCGCCGCGGACGAGGGCCAGACCGTCCCGGACGTCGCACCCGCCCCGGCGGGACCGGTCACGCTCACCGGCAGGCTGCGCCTGAACGAGACGGACGGCACCGGCCGCGCCCCGCTCGTCGACGGCTCCCACCTGCAGATCTACGCCGCGGACTCGCGGTCGCTGGCGGCCGCGACCGGGCTGTCGGACGTCGTCGAGGGCTATGTCGTGCTCGCCCCCGGCCAGCCGGGGGTCCTCACCCCGATCCCGATCTCGACACCGACCAGCGCGGCCCCGTTCACCAACGGCTCGTACGCGCTGCAGTGGTTGACCTTCGGCGCGATCGCGCTGCTCGCCCTGGGCTACTTCGTGCGCCTCGAGGTGCTGCAGCGCCGCGGTCGCCGGGAACGCCGCGAGCGCCGGGCGGGCCTGCGGGACGCCCTGTCCGGTCGCGACATGGAGCAGGACCGGGAGCAGGATCAGGCCGAGCCGCGGCCCTGAGCCCGCGCGGCGACACCGGCCGCCACGACCGCGGCGAGCAGGCCGACCGCGCGGGAGAGGCGGGCGGCGCGATGCAGGTCGGCGGTGGTCGGGGCGGGGCCGTCGCCGAGTGCGGGGCGCTCCTCGACGCCGTAGGCGTACTCGGTGCGCCCGCCGAGCCGGACGCCGAGGGCGCCTGCCGCGGCGGCCTCCACCGGTCCGGCGTTGGGGCTGGGATGCGCGCGGGCGTCCCGCCGCCAGGCGCGCAGCGCCGCGGCCGGACGCCCCCCGACCAGTGGCGCGGCCGCCGCGGTGAGCAGGGCGCAGAGCCGGGCGGGGAGCAGGTTGGCGAGATCGTCGAGGCGCGCCGCGGCCCAGCCGAAGCGGGCGTAGCGGGGTGAGCGGTACCCCACCATCGCGTCGAGGGTGTTGACCGCGCGGTACCCGAGCAGCCCCGGCACGCCCGCGACCGCCCCCCAGAACAGGGGCGCGACGACGGCGTCGGAGGTGTTCTCGGCGAGCGACTCCACGCCCGCGCGGGCCATCCCGTCGGCGTCGAGCAGGGCGGGGTCACGGGCGCAGAGGTGCGGGATGCGGGCCCGGGCGGCGGCGAGGTCACCCGCGTCGAGCGAGCCGGCGAGCGCCGCCCCCTCCCGCACCAGCGAGGTCCCGCCGAGCACCGCCCAGGTCGCCGCCGCGGTCAGCACCACCTCCGCCACGCCCTTTGCAGTGACAGCCGATCCGCACCACGGGCGAGGTTCGGACCCGCCCGCCACGCCCTTTGCACTGACAGCGGATCCGCGGCACGGGCTGAACACCGACCCGCCCGCCACACCCTTTGCACTGTCAGCGGATCCGCGCCACGGGCGAAAGACGGACCCGACGGACAGACCCTTTGCAGTGTCAGCGGATCGGCCCCTCGGGTGAGGTACGGATCGGCTGTCAGCGCAAAGGGCCGCGGAGAGCACCCTCGCCGCACCCCTTGCGCTGACAGCCGATCCGCACCCCGACCCGCGTGCGGATCCGCTGTCACTGCAAAGGGCCGCGGAGAGCACCCCCGCCCCCGCGACCGTCCCGCCCACGAGGACCGCGACGTGCCCGACGCCCGCGGCCCGGGAGTCCGCGTACAGCCGCCGTTCGAGCGCCCCCGCGACCCGGCCGAAACCGGCGACCGGGTGGCCGCGGCGGGGGTCGGCGAGGACCAGGTCGGCGGCCGCGCCCAGCAGGAGACCGAGAGCACGCGCACGACCCATGCCCCGGACGCTACCGCGCGGCATGATCGGGGCATGCGCACGGACATCGACCCCGCCGAGCTGGGCAGCCAGGCCTTCTACAAGGTCCTGAACAGCGTGATCGTCCCGCGGCCCATCGCGTGGGTCTCCACCCGCTCGGCCGCCGGCGTCGACAACCTGGCGCCGCACTCGTTCTTCACGGCGGCCTGCGTCGACCCGCCGATGGTGCAGTTCACGAGCGTCGGGAAGAAGGACTCGCTGCGCAACTGCGTGGAGACGAACGAGTTCGTGGTGTGCCTCGCGAACGAGCCCATGTTCGAGAAGATCAACGCCACGGCGACGGACTTCCCCGCCGAGGTCTCCGAGTTCACCGAGGTGGGCCTGACCCCGGAGCCGAGCCTGACCGTCGCGCCGCCCCGGGTCAAGGAGTCCCCGGTCGCCCTGGAGTGCCGCACCGAGCACACGCTGGAGCTCGGCGACTCCACGGTCGTGATCGGCCGGGTCCTGCACGCGGCCATCGACGAGGACGTCTTCGACACCGACGAGCGCGGCAACCACCTGCCCAGCGCCACGAAACTCCGCCCGCTCGCCCGCCTGGGCCGCAACGAGTGGTCCACCCTCGGCGAGATCCTCGAGATCACCCGGATCCCGTACAAGAAGTGGCCCGGCCACTACAGCGGCTGATACCTACACCGGCTGATACCTACAACGGCTGAGCACCGCTGCGGGGTCGCTGCCCGTTCTGGGTCCGCAGCACCTGGGCCCGGGTGGCGATCTGGTGCAGGGTGCACGGCCACACCACACCGGACCCGGCGTTGCGGCAGGCCGTGCACCGGCCCAGCCGGTCCGGGACGTGCTGGGCCAGCAGTCGCTCGATCACCTCGGGCATGCCCGCCAGCACACCGGCCATCGGGCCGTCCCCGGGTGTGTACGCCCCGTCGCCAGCCGCCATGCCGCCCCCTCGCCTTGCGGACCGTTCCCGGCCCCTGAGTCGAACTCGATCCGCCGTCGGACGGCGTGACGGCATACCTACCGGACGGGGCCCGCCCACGCCCGAGGAACCCCCGCCACTACAGCGTGTACTCCCCCGACGGTGCCGCCTGCGGGTCCGCGTGCAGCTCGCCCTCGCGCCCGCGCAGCTCGACCCGCCGGATCTTGCCGGAGATCGTCTTGGGCAGCTCGAAGAACTCCAGCCGCCGGATCCGCTTGTAGGGCGCCAGGTTCTCGCGGGCGAACCGCAGGATGTCCTGGGCGGTCTCCTCGGTCGGGTCGTAGCCCGCGGCGAGCACGACGTAGGCCTTGGGCACCGCCAGCCGCACCGGGTCCGGCGACGGGACGATCGCCGCCTCGGCGACGGCCGGGTGCTCGATCAGCACGCTCTCCAGCTCGAACGGGCTGATCCGGTAGTCGGAGGCCTTGAAGACGTCGTCCGCGCGGCCGACGTAGGTGATGTAGCCGTCCGCGTCCCGGGAGCCGACGTCCCCGGTGTGGTAGTACCCGCCCGCCATCGCCTCGGCGTTGCGTTCGGGGTCGTCCTTGTAGCCGACCATCAACCCGACGGGCCGCCGCGCGAGGTCGATGCAGATCTCGCCCTCGTCCGCGGGCTCCCCGGTCACGGTGTCCACCAGCACGATCGGGAAGCCGGGCATCGGGCGCCCCATCGAGCCGGGCTTGATCGGCGAGCCGGGCGGGTTCGCGATCTGGACCGACGACTCGGTCTGCCCGAAGCCGTCCCGGATCTTGCGGCCCCACGCCTTCTCGACCTGCTCGATCACCTCGGGGTTGAGCGGCTCCCCGGCCCCGACGACCTTCTGCGGCGGCGTCCGCAGCCCGGTCAGGTCGGCCTGGATCAGCATGCGCCACACCGTCGGCGGCGCGCAGAAGCTGTTCACACCGTAGGTGTCCAGCACGCCGAGCAGCTCCTCGGCGGAGAACTTGGTGTAGTTCATGACCAGCACGGTCGCCTCCGCCAGCCACGGCGCGAAGACGTTCGACCAGGCGTGCTTGGCCCAGCCGGGCGAGGAGATGTTGAGGTGCACGTCGCCGGGCTCGAGCCCGATCCAGTACATCGTCGACAGGTGCCCGACGGGATAGCTCTGGTGCGTGTGCTCCACCAGCTTCGGCTTCGCCGTGGTGCCGGAGGTGAAGTAGAGCAGCAGCGTGTCGGTGGCCAGGGTCGGCCCGTCCGGCAGGAACACGGCGCTGCGGTCGTAGGCGTCGGTGTAGTCGTGCCACCCGGAGGGGGCCCCGCGCACGGAGATCCGCGTGTAGTCGCCCGGCACGTCGTCGAACTTCGCGGCGTCCGCCGCACCGACGATCACGTGCTTGGCGTGCCCGCGGTCCACCCGGTCCCGCAGGTCGTCCGCGGTCAGCAGCGTCGTCGCCGGGATCACGACGGCGCCGAGCCTCATCGCGGCGAGCAGGGTCTCCCACAGCTCCAGCTGGTTGGCGAGCATCAGGATGATCCGGTCGCCGCGCGCGACCCCGCGCTCCCGCAGCCAGTTCGCGACCCGGCTGGAGCGCTCGGACAGCTCCGCGTAGGTCCAGGACGCGTCGCTGCCGTCCGCCTCGACGATCCACAGCGCCTTGCGGCCGCCGCGCTCGGGATCGGCCGCGACGGCGTCGAAGTGGTCGAACGCGAAGTTGAACTCGGTCAGCTCGGGCCAGCGGAAGTCCCGGACGGCGGTGTCGTAGTCCTCGCGGTTCGCCAGCAGGAAGTCCCTCGCCCGGTAGAACGCGGCGCTGCTCTCAGACATGCGCGGAACCCTAACGTGGCCGGAGCGTCGTGAGCGGGCCTCGCGCGTCGACCCCTACCTTCGTCCAGGTGACGAGGATGTTCCTGATCGCGGTCGCCGCCCTCGCCGTGCTCACCGGCTGCGCGGGCAGCGGCGAGGGCGCCGCCCGCATCCAGCAGGCCCCGGCCGCGGCGCCCACCACACCGCAGGCCGCCCCGACCGGCACCGCGCTGCTCTGGCCGGTGACGGCGATCGACCAGGCCCGGACGCTGCAGGACCAGGTGGACGGCGGGGCCCAGCCGTGGACGCTGGACCCCGAGGAGGTGGCGCGGAACTACGCGACGGCCACCTGGGGCTGGACGGACCCGGAGCCCACGAGCTCGACCCCGGGCGCGGTGACCCTCACCGACCCGCAGGGCACCGCCGCCCTCACGCTGGTGCAGCCGGTGCGGGCGGGGACCACGGGCATCTGGGTCGTCTCCGCGGCCACCCGCAGCTGATCACGCTGCTGATCACCACAATGGGTGAAAGCGACGAGAACGTGCTGCGTTCTGGAGCGCGCCGCCGATTCCCCCTGTGAAGGCCGACGGACACCGCCGAACGGCCCCCACGCCAGGGAGACACGCCATGATCGGCAGCGACTCGGTCCAGCAGGACATGTTCACCGTGCTGCACGGGCAGCCCGCGCCCGTCGTGACGCGCTGGACCTACTCGGCGTCCGATCCCTTCGCCGTCGTGCTCGCGGTGCGGACCAGGCAGGACCGCTGGGTCGAGTGGCTGGTCGCCCGCGACCTGGTGCGCGACGCGCTCTCGGGTCCCGCGGGCTACGGCGACATCCGGATGAGCCCGCAGCTCGTCCAGGGCTACGACATCGTCGAGATCGAGATCCGCTCGCACGACGGCCGGGCCGTCCTCGAGGTCGACCGGGACCTGCTGCGCCACTTCGTCGAGGCGAGCGGCGAGGTCGTCGCGTTCGGTGAGGAGGCCGAGGCGCTCGACCTCGACGGAGTGATCGCCGCGCTCACGTCCAACTGCCCGGAGTGACCCCGGCGTCGCGGCTCCCCGCGACGCCCGGCACCCCGCCGGTCTCGGACTCCTGGTCGAGCTGCGTGGCGATGTCCCGCTCCGCGTCCCGCTGCGCCGCCCGGGGCCTGCGCTCCTCCTCCAACGCCTCCTCCACCTCGGGGTCCCCCGCGGGCGAGTCGTCCACCACGGGCTCGATCCCCGTCTCGACGTCGTGCACCGCCGCCTCCTCCGCCGAGGCCGCGCCCCCGTCGACGCCCACGTCCAGGGCCTCTCCGTCGGCCCCGTCGGCGATCAGCCGCCCGGTCCGGTCCTCGTCGGCCCCGGTGGCGTCCTCGGGCTCCTCGCGGCGCAGCCGCTCGTCGAGGGTCTCCTCCTCGCCGGTCACGGCGGGGTCCTCGACGGCGTAGGGCCGGTCGGGCGGCGAGTAGCCCGCGTCCAGCGGATCCCCCGTGGTCAGCGTCTCCTCGGGGTCGAGCTGCAGGGCCCCCGCCATGTCCGCGGCGGTGTCGGGTCGTTCGGTGTCGTTCTCCCGGGAAGCCATGTCGGTCGCGTACCCCGCGCCGGGCCGCCACACACCCCGCGTGGTGCGATAGGGACGTGCCCGCCCGACCCCGCGACTCCGCCGCGACCCGCGCCGCCCTCCTGGCCGCGGCGCGCGAGCTGTTCGCGTCCGTGGGCTACGACGGCACGACCGTCCGGGCCATCGCCGAGCGGGCCGGGGTGAACCAGGCCCTGCTGTTCCGCCACTTCGGCTCGAAGGACGGGCTGTTCACCGAGGCCGTGACGGGTCAGGCGCTCGAGGTGCTGCACGACGGGCCCGCCACGGACCTCGTCCCGCGGACCGTGCGCGCCATCATGACGGGCGACGACGTGCAGTCCCCCCTGTTCCTCTCCGCCCTGCGGTCCGCGGGCAACTCCGACGCCGCCCAGACGGTGCGCGAGGAGCTGCGGGCGGCGTTCGGCGGGGCCCTCGCCGAGCTCGCCGAGGGCGAGGACCGGGCGGACGCCGAGCTGCGGGCCGAGCTCACCCTGGCCTGGCTGCTCGGGATCGCGCTGCTGCGCACGGTCCTGCGCACCGAGGCGGTGGTCGCCGCCGATCCCGAGGCCGTGGTCGCGCACGTGACGGCGGCCGTCGACACCCTGCTCGGCACCGAGACCCACTGAGGACCCGCGAGCGCGCCGCCGGTTCACCCGGTGAGCCTGCGGACCTCCGCGAGGAAGCGCTCTCGGTCCTTCGGGTCCTCCCGGGTCCACGGGAGGTAGTGGATCGGGCGCGGCGCCCGGTCCTGCCAGAACCGGCCGGTGCCGACGTCGGGGGCGGCCGCGAGCCAGACCGCGGTGTCCGCGCCCTGCTCGGGGGTGCGCAGGATCGGCCGGACGAGCCGGTCGAACCCGGGCAGCGCGTCGGTGAGCCCGGGTGAGGCCGCCCACCCGGGGTGCAGCGCGTGCACCAGCGTGTCCGGGGCGAGCTCGCGGGCGAGCAGCCCGGCCAGCACGACCTGCATCCGCTTGGTCCGCGCGTAGGCGGCGGTGCCGCCGTAGCGGCCCGACCGGAACTCCAGGTCGTCGACGGGGAGCCGCTGTGCGTACATCCCGCCGGAGGACACGAACAGCGCTCGCCCCGGCCGGGTCAGCACGGTCAGCAGGTAGGGCCCGAGGACGTGCACCGCGAGGGTCTGCTCGTGGCCCTGCGCGGTCTCGACGCGCTCCTTCGGGAGCACGCCCGCGTTGTGGACGAGCACGTCGAGGTGCGGGAGGCCTGCGGCGAACCGGCGGACGTCGTCGAGGTCGCCGACGTCGACGGTCGAGACGAGGAGGTCGGCGCCCGGGACGGCCGCGCGGACCCGGGCCGCCGCCTCCTCGCCGCGCTCGGCGCTGCGTCCCGTCAGGTGGACGGTCGCGCCGAGCCGGGCCAGGCCCTCGACGGTGGCGAGGCCCAGCCCTCCGCTCGCCCCCGTGACCAGCGCGCGCGTCCCGCGCAACGCGTCCGGGGGCGGGTCGGTCCAGCCCCGGCGGCGCAGCGCGAACCCGACGCGCGACCAGCCGAGGACGACGGTGCGGTCCAGGAGGGAGTCGATCACCTACCGAGCATGCCTCGGCGCGGGCGGCGCCGCCTGCTCCGCGGGACCGCCGAAGCGGTGGCGCAGCAGCACCCGGCTGCCGCGGCCGTCGAAGTGCACGAGCACGGTCTCCACCATGTGCTGCATCAGCAGCATGCCGCGCCCGCCCTGCGCGTCACCGGTCACGGTGTCCTGGGCACGCCAGCTGCCGTGGTCGGTGATCTCGATGCAGAGCGCCGGTCCGGTGGCGGCGTTCTCGGTCCAGAGGGTCAGTTCCACCTCGCCGGGCCGGTCCGCGGGGTAGGCGTGCCGCACGGCGTTCGCGACGGCCTCGTCCACCGCCAGGACGAGGTCGTCGATCTCGTCGCCGGTGAGCCCCAGCGGGGTCACCCAGCGACGCAGCTCGTGGCGGATCACCGCGAGCCTGCTCGCGTCCGCGGGCCAGCTGCGGTGGATGTACTCGATGCCGGTGTCGCTCAGCTCGGTGCTGTGCTCCACGGCGGGGAAGTGTTCGTCGAGCTCGGACGTGGGGGGCGTGATCGGGGTGCTGATCGGGGTGCTGATCGGGGAGGCGTCCGACTGGCTGAGCAATGCGCTCTCCGGGGAGTCGGGGTGTGTCGAGCCGGTCGTCAGGAGGATGACCGGCTCGGGACCCGGGGAAACACCGCCGGTCGACCCCGCCGGTCCGCTCGTCGCACCGCTCGCCGCAGGCTGGGTCAGGACGGGGGTCAGGACGGCGAGGGGTCCTCGATCGGCTCGTCGGGCTCGGCCACGGGGCCTCCCGAGCGCAGGTCGATCTGCTCGCCGAGGTAGCGCAGGATCTCCGCGGCGACGGCCGCCACGGGCACGGCGAGGAACGCCCCGGCGATGCCGAACAGCGTGCCGCCCGCGGTGACCGCCAGCAGCACCACGGCGGCGTGCAGCCCCATGCTGCGGCTCTGCAGGATCGGCTGGAGCACGTTGCCCTCGATCTGCTGCACCGCCACGATGATCGCCAGCGCGATGAGCGCCGTGGTGAAGCCCTGCGTGACCAGCGCGATGAGCACGGCCAGCGCACCGGCGACGAAGGCCCCGACCACCGGGATGAAGCCGCCGAAGAACGTCAGCACGGCCAGCGGGAGCCACAGCGGCACCCCGAGGATCGCCAGCCCGACACCGATGAACACGCCGTCGATCAGCGCGACGAGCGCCTGGGTGCGGATGAACGACCCGAGCGTGGCCCAGGCCCGCTCCAGCACCGCCGAGAGGTGCCTGCCCGCCTTCTCCCCGCTGACCCGCGACAGCCACGGCAGGAACCGCGGGCCGTCCTTCACGAAGAAGAACGCGAGGATCACGGCGAGCACGAGGTTCAGCAGCCCGTTGGCGAACGTGCCCACCCCGGTGAGCACACCGCCCGCGATCGTGGACGCGCTGGACTGCAGCTGCGTGACGACCTGGTCCAGCAGGTTGCCGAGCTGGCCCTCGCCGAGGTTGAACGGCGGCCCCTCCAGCCACTGCTGGATCTGCACGAGCCCGCTGGTCACGCCAGACACGATCTGGTCGGTCTGCCCGACGATCTGCGGGGCGAAGGCCGCGAAGATCCCGGCGACCGCGGCCACCGTCACCACGAGCACCAGCAGGGCGGCGAGCGCCGGCGGGAACCGGAGCTCGACCAGCTTGCGCACCGGCGGACGCAGCACGGTCGCGATGATCACGCCCAACGCGGTGGGCAGCACGATCGACCACAGCTGGCCGATGACCAGGCCCAGCAGCACCAGCCCGAGCGCGATCAGCAGGATGCGCGCGCTCCATCCCGCGAGCCGGGTGACACCGGACTCGATCACGACGCTGCGGTCGCGCGCGACCGGCTGCGGCCCCGTCGGGCGCACCTCGGTCGCCCCGTCCGTCGCCCCGTCCGCGGCCCCGTTCGCCGCCCCCTCGGCAGCTCCGTTCGCGGCCCCGTTCGCGGCCCCGTTCCCCGCCCGGTCGTGCTCGCCTGCCACTGGTCCCCCCGCTCGTCGCCGCACAGCTTGGCAGAGCGCGCGCTCAGCGCTCGGCGGGGTGGCGTCGGAGCAGGTACGTGTCCATGATCCAGCCCTTGCGGGCGCGCGCCTCGGCCCGCACGCGGCGGACCTCGTCGCGCACCTCGAGCACCGGCCCGGCCACGAGGATCTCGTCCGCGCTCCCGACGTAGGCGCCCCAGTAGACGTCGACGTCCGCGACCTCGGCGTCCGGCAGGTCGGCGAAGGCGGTGCCCCCGTCGAGCATCACGACGACGTCGTCGACGTCCGCGGGCAGGCCCCCCGCGATGCGGCGCCCGGTGGTGATCAGCACCGGGCGGCCCACCCGGTTGAGGATCAGCCGGTGGGCGGCCGCGAGCGCCTGCACGCTGGAGATCCCGGGGATCGAGACCACCTCGACGTCCAGCCCCTCCAGCAGGCGCAGCGTGCCGTCGTAGAGCGCGGGATCGCCCCACACCAGGAACGCGCCGGTCTCTCCCGGCGCCAGCCCGGCGACCATCTCGGCGTAGAGCGCGCCCCGCCGGTCCTGCCAGTCGACGACGGCCTCGGTGTACCGCTCGGCGGTCCGGTCCCGCTCCGGGTCGGCGGCCTCGACCACGCGGTACGAGCCGGGCGTGCGGTGGCGGTGCAGGATCTCGGTGCGCAGCGCGACCAGGTCCTCCTTCGCCTCCCCCTTGTCGATCACGAAGACGACGTCGACCTTCTGCAGGGCCGAGACCGCCGCGAGGGTCAGGTGGTCCGGGTCGCCGGACCCGATGCCGATCACATACACCGTGCTGGTCACGGCGACGACACTAGGCGACCCCACACCCACGGCAGCTCCGCCGCCAGCCCGTCCTTCGCCACGGTCCAGGAGTGCGTCCCGTTCACCACCGACAGCGTGACGTCCAGCCCCGCGGCCTGCGCGGCGTCGACCACCTGGCGGGCCTGCGGGCCGTAGATCGCGTCGTCGCGCCCCACGACCACCCGGCCGGCGATGCCCCTCACCTGCGGGAACCGCGTCAGCGGGAGGGTCGCGCGGTAGGCGGCCTCCGGGTCGGTCCGGTCCCCGTAGGCGGCCTGCACGGTCTTCGCGTGGTCGCCGAGTGAGGGCTCCACCTCCCCGGACATGTCGAGGAAGGTCGGGTAGGCGTCCGGATGGTTCGTCGCCATCTGCACGGCGCACGTCCCGCCGTAGGAGAAGCCGCCGATCGCGCGGCCCGGCCCGACCTGCAGGTGCGCCGCGACCCAGGCGGGCACGTCGGTCGCCAGGTAGGTCTGCACGTTCCCGAGCCGGGAGTCGAGGCAGAGCGGGTCGGCGAAGCTGCTGCCGGTCGCGTCCGGCACCACGACGACGGGCGCGAGGCCGCCGTGGGCCGCCGCGTACCGGTCCATGATCGTCGGGAGCTCGCCCGCCTGCAGCCAGTCCGAGACGTCCCCGGGCTGGCCGCCGATGAGCACCAGCACCGGGAGCTCGGGGCGCGGGGTCACCAGGTAGGCGGGCGGCAGGTACACCGACGCGGGCCGGGCGGCGAACCCGGAGACCGTGCCCGGGATGTCGACGGTCGCGACCCGCCCAGCGCGCGGCAGGTCCGCAGGCGGCTGCCAGCCTGCGACAGGCACCACGGGCCCGGTCCCGGGCACGGCGGCGAAGTCGATCGCGTTCGCGGCCGGGACGCCCAGCACGCCTGCGAGGGTGGGCCGGTAGGCGTACACGGCGTTGATCTTCACTCCCGCCGTGAGCAGCACGAGCACCACCGCGGGGACGATCAGCACCCGGCGCCACCACCGGCCCCCGAAGCCGACGGTCCCGGCGACGAGCGCGCCGACGCCCACCCCGCTCCACATCCAGACCCGCCACCCGAGCGGGTCCGGGAACGGCGCCCACACCGCCAAGGTGATCGCCGCCGCGCCCAGCACCAGGCCCGTGACCAGCAGGATGAGCGGCACCCGGCGCGTCCACCAGCGCCTGCGGAACCGCACCAAGAGGAACACCAGGGAGCCGACGCCCAGCCAGGTCAGGGTCGTCGGCAGCCACCCGAAGAGGAGGGGTGAGTCCAGGATCAGCGCGCGCACCGAGGGGGAACGCTAACCGGCCCGCCGGGCGAGGGATCTTCGGGCCGGTCTGGGGCATTCTCGCTACCCTCGGCCGCTCCACGACCACGATCGGGTGACAGCCCGGTGAGGAGATCCTCGGTGAGAGTCGCGCACCTCGTCGACACGCTGCACCCCGCGGACGGGGAGTACGGGCTGCCCGCACTGGCGGGCGCCGCGGCGGGCGCGGGGCTCGAGCTCGTCGTCGTCGCCCTGACCGGGAGCGGGGGCCGCCGGGCCGAGGCGCTGCGCGCGGCCGGGGCCGTCGTGGTCGAGGAGGGGTTGGCGCCCTGGGACCCCCGGGCGGTGCCCGCGCTCCTCGACACCCTGCGCGCGCACCGGGCGCAGCTGGTGCACACCCACGCCCCGAACGCGGACGTCGTCGGCGCGGCGGCGGGCACCCGGCTGCGGATCCCGGTGTTCTCCACGCTGCACCGGATCGAGGAGGAGCCCGCGGGCAGGCTGGACCGGCTGCGGCGGGCGGCCAAGACCACCGCCCGCGCCCGGTTCGTCACCCGCACCATCGCCGTCTCGCGGCTGCAGGTGGACTGGTACCGGCGGGTGGCGGGCTCGGCGCACGGCCTCGTCGTGCTGCCCGACGGCGTGACCGATCCCGCGCCGCTGCCCGACCGCGCGCGCACCCGGGCGGCGCTGCAGGTGGGCGCGGACGACGTGCTCGTCGTCTCCGCCGCCCCCATGCGCCGGGGCAAGGGCCAGGACCTCCTGCTCGACGCCGTCGCCGCCCTGCCCGAGGACCTCGGCGTCCGCGTCGTGCTCACCGGGGACGGGCCGCTGCGGCCCTGGCTGGAGGCGCGGGTGGGCCGGGAGGAGGAGCTGACGGGACGGGTGAGCTTCCGCCCGCTGCCCGACCCGGCCGCGTTGCTGCAGGCCGCGGACCTGCAGGTGCACGTGACCCGCACCGACGTGATGCCGACGGCCGCGGTGCGCGGACTGGCCGCGGGCATCCCCGCGGTGACCGGCCGGACCGGGGGCCTGCCCGAGATCGTCACCCGGGAGACCGGCCGGACCGTCCCGCTCGACGCGGACGCCGTCGCCGAGGCCGTCGCGGAGCTGGCGGCCGACCCCGCGCTGCGCGCGCGGCTCGGCGACGCCGCCCGCGCCCGCTATCTGGACCGTTTCGAGGCGGGCGGTTGGGCCGAACGGCTCCGCGCGCTCTACGCGAGCACGACACGCTGACCAGGCGCCGAACGGCTCTCGGCCGACGGAAACGACGTCTCGTCCCGGAGAGCCGACCGGTCGGCGCGCGGGTCACGGTTCGGGGCGCGTCCCGATCACGGCCCGGTTACGGTCGTACCCGCCTCCGGGAACCGCGTCCGGGGGCACGCCCGGTCGGCCCGTCCCACCTGCCCGCCGACACTCCCCCGGGCGCCCACTCCCCGGCACGGGGCAGGTACAGGCGGCGCTCCCCAGCGCTCCCGCCCGTGGACGGCGAGGAACGACTGCATGACTGCACCAGGCGCGAGCGTGGCCCTGTCCCCGAGGGGCTTCGACCTGTTCGTCCCGGCCGCCCGTCACAGCGCCGAGGACCGGTCCGGTGGCCTCTCGGCCGCCGACCTGATCTCCCGGCTCTCCGGCGACGTCCCGCCGCCCTCCGGCGGCCGTCGGGCCCGCCGCGCCGGGTCCCCCGAGACCCCGGTGGCCCCGGTGGACGAGGCGACCCGGGCGTTCCCGGCCGCCGCGCCGGAGCCGCCCGCCGGGCTCACCGGCTCGTTCTTCACCGGCGCCGGGGTCACCGGCGCGTTCCGCAGCGTGGCCGGCGGCCTGACGGGCACCTTCCCGGCCGTCCTGCGCTCGCCCCGGGCCATGGTCGCGGCCGCGGGTGTCGGGGCCGTGGGCGCGTCCGCGCTGCTCACCGGCATGCCGAATCCGGCCCAGGAGATCGCGCAGGCCACGGGCGCGTTCCACCTCGCCGCCGCGGACGACGTGCTGCCCGCACTCACCGACGGCACGGACGCCGCGGGAGACGGCGCCACCGCGACCGGCGCGGACCTCGCCGCGCAGGCCACCCAGGTCACGCAGGTCATCCCGGCGGTCCCGCCGGTCGGCACGGACGGCACCAGCGCCACGGCGCTGGGCTCCGCGCTGGGCGCCCTGCCCCAGGTGCTGGGCCACGCGAACACCGCGCAGGCGGACGTCCTCAAGAAGGCGGCCGAGGCGCAGGCCCGGGCGGACGCGCTGAAGAAGGCCGCCGCGGGCGCCTCGGTCGGCGACGTGATCTCGGGGGTGTCCGGGCTCGGCGCCAAGGCCCTCGCGGCGGCGCAGACCAAGCTCGGGGCGCCGTACTCGTGGGGCTCGTCGGGTCCGAACGCCTTCGACTGCTCCGGCCTCACCAGCTGGGCGTTCAAGCAGGCGGGGATCACCATCCCGCGCACCTCGGCGGCCCAGTCGACGTTCGGCACCCCGGTCGCCAAGGGCGACCTGCAGCCCGGCGACCTCGTCTTCTTCTACCAGCCGGTCAGCCACGTGGGCATCTACATGGGCGGCGGCAAGATCCTGCACGCCAGCACCAGCGGCGAACCGGTGAAGATCTCGGACATGAGCAGCTTCCCGTACTCGGGCGCCCGTCGGGTTTAGGTCTGGCGGCTGCGCCGCCCGTGCGTGGTAAGTGGTGCCAGAGCACCACATACCACGCACGACCGCGTCAGCGGGGTTCGGCGACGACCACCTGGTCGACCTCGCCCGCGAGGACCGCGCGGGCCTCGTCGTCGAGGCCGCTGTCGGTGACCAGCACGTCCGCCTCGGCGAGCTCGGCGATCGTCGAGATCCCGGCGGTCCCCCACTTCGTCGAGTCCGCGACCACGACCAGCCGGTGTCCGGCCTCGACGAGGGCCCGGTCGGTCTCGGACTCCATCAGGTTCGGGGTGGTGAACCCGCTCGCCGCGCTCATCCCGTGCACGCCGAGGAACACGACGTCGAGGTTCAGGGTCCGCAGCGCCGCCACGGCCACCGGCCCCACCAGCGCCTCCGACGGCGTGCGGATCCCCCCGGTGAGGATGACCGTGCGCCCGGGACGCTCCGCGCTGAACACCTCGGCCACCGCCATCGAGTTGGTCACGACCGTCAGCCCCTCGACCTCGAGCAGGGCCCTGGCCAGGGCGGCGGTGGTGGTGCCCGCGGACAGGCCGATCGCGGTGCCCGGCTCGACGAGCTCGGCCGCGGCCGCGGCGATCGCCTCCTTCTCCGCCTGCTGACGGCCGGACTTCTCCACGAAGCCCGGCTCGTGCGTGCTGGGGACCCCGAGCGCGGTGGCGCCACCGTGCACCTTGGCGACCAGCCTGCGGCGGGCGAGGACGTCGAGGTCGCGGCGGACGGTCATGTCCGAGACGCCGAACCGCTCGGCGAGGTCGGAGACGCGCACGGCGCCGCGCTCCCGGACCTGCTCCAGGATCAGCTCCTGGCGCTGCCGGGCGAGCAGGCTCACCCTCGACCGCCGTTCACACCGCACACAATGCAACGCGTTCGAACCAGCGTCAACGGACCTGCGGGGCCGTACCCGCCCGTACCGCACAGACTCCACCGATTCAGTCTGTCGGATAATGTTCACTTCGTCGGCGGAGAGGGTATGTTCCGGCGCGACACGATCGCACGGACATCGGCGAGGGAGCCGCTATGCACACCGGACGGCTGCGAGGCCACCCATGATCCTCGCCCAACAGACCGACCTCCGGCTCGACGCCAACGCCCTGGACTACGTCCTGGTGGCGTTCTACTTCCTGCTCGTCCTGGGCATCGGCTACGCGGCCCGACGGTCGGTGTCGTCGAGCCTGGACTTCCTGCTGTCCGGCCGGTCCATGCCCGCCTGGGTGACCGGCCTGGCGTTCATCTCGGCGAACCTCGGCGCGCTCGAGCTGATCGGCATGGTGGCCAACGGGGCCCAGTACGGCATCCCGACGGTGCACTACTACTGGATCGGCGCGATCCCGGCGATGGTCTTCCTCGCCCTGGTGATGATGCCGTTCTACTACGGCTCCAAGGCCCGTTCGGTGCCCGAGTTCCTCTTCAAGAGGTTCAACCGGACCACCCAGCGCGTGCAGGCCGTGATCTTCGCGCTCTCCGCGGTGCTGATCGCGGGTGTCAACCTGTTCTCGCTCGGCCTGCTCCTGGAGGCCCTGCTCGGCTGGTCGCTGGCGCTCGCCATCCCGATCGCCGCGCTCATCGTGCTCGCCTACATCACCCTCGGCGGGCTGTCCGCGGCCATCTACTCCGAGGTGCTGCAGTTCTTCGTGATCCTGGCACTGCTGATCCCGCTCACGATCGCAGGCCTCAGCCGCGTCGGCGGGTGGGACGGGCTCAAGGCGGCGGTGACCGCGGGCCCGGGCGGGGCCGAGGAGCTGTCGTCCTGGCCCGGCACCACCTTGACCGAGATCGCGAACCCGACGCTCTCGGTGATCGGCATCGTGTTCGGTCTCGGCTTCGTGCTGTCCTTCGGCTACTGGACCACGAACTTCGCGGAGGTCCAGCGCGCGCTGTCCGCCAAGAGCATGTCGGCGGCCAAGCGCACCCCGCTGATCGGCGCCTACCCGAAGGCACTGCTGCCGCTCGTCATCATCATCCCCGGCATGATCGCCGGTGTCCTGGTCCCGCAGATCGTCACGCTCAAGGCGGGCGGCACCACGGACGTCGAGTACAACAACGCGCTGTCGCTGCTGATGAAGGAGGTCCTGCCCAACGGGATCCTGGGCGTCGCGATCGCGGGTCTGCTCGCGGCGTTCATGGCCGGCATGGCGGCGAACATCAGCTCGTTCAACACGGTGTTCACCTACGACATCTGGCAGGACTGGGTGCGGCCCGGCAAGTCGGACAAGTACTACCTGCAGGTCGGGCGCTGGATCACCGTCATCGGCTGTGTGATCGCGATCGGCACGGCGTTCATCGCCTCGGGGTCCGGCAACATCATGGACTACCTGCAGTCGCTGTTCAGCTTCTTCAACGCGCCGCTGTTCGCGATCTTCATCCTGGGCCTGTTCTGGCGGCGGATGACCGGGACGTCGGCGTGGATCGGCCTGCTCTCGGGCACGGCCGCGGCCGTCGCGGTGAACGTGCTGGTCACGACCGGGGTCCTCCCGCTGTCGAGCCAGGCGGGCAGCTTCGTCGGGGCCAGCGCGGCGTTCGTCGTCGGCGTGGTGGTCGCGGTGGCGGTCTCCATGGTCAGCACGCCGCGGCCCGCGGCCGAGCTGACCGGTCTGGTGTGGAGCCTGACGTCGAAGGAGGAGCGCACCCACGAGACCCACGGCGAGGACGCGGGCTGGTACCGCAGCCCCGTGACCCTGGGCGTCGGCGTGCTCGTCCTGACCGCCATCCTCTACATCCTCTTCTGGTAAGGACGGACGACATGACGGAACCGGACGGTCCGGCCACCGGGCACAGTGCCCCGGCCTCGACGACGGCCTCGCGCCTGTTCGACCTGCGGACGATCCTCGCCCTGATGTTCGGCGTCTACGGGATCGTGCTGCTCGTCCTGGGCCTGTTCTCGACGACGCAGGCGGACATCGACAAGGCGGGCGGCTGGAACATCAACCTGGACACCGGGATCGCGATGCTCGTGCTCGCGGTCTTCTTCCTCACCTGGGTGCGGCTGCGCCCGGTGAAGGCACCCGCGGCGGAGATCGAGGGGACCGCCGGCGACACTGCCGGCCCCTCTCACTAGGAGCCCTGGTCGGCTCCCGGGCTCACTTCCGGGAGCCGACTGGGTACTGCGGGTTGAACGCCTGCAGCGTCCAGTCGTCGAAACGACGTGCGGTGCGGCGGACCGTGGTCCAGAACGTGGTCATGCTGTCCTCCTCTCCTCAGTTATGCACTTACAGTACCGAAGACGCGCTGATCTTCTGAATCGTTCCCGAAGAGGTCACGTCGGTGACTCGCATCACCTCGGTCCGGCTCCGGAATTGAGCGGAACCGACTCATGTTTAGTGAGTCAGGAACGCAGAACAACGGAGGCATCCGATGAGCACCCTGACCCGACGCGACCCCTTCTTCGCCGACTTCGACGCCCTCGTCCGCCGCGCCTTCGCACCGGTGCCGGTGCAGCGGCAGACCGGCTTCACCCCCGCCGCGGAGGTGACCCGCGACGGTGACGACGCCGTCGTCGCCCTCGAGCTGCCGGGCATCGACACCGCCCAGGACGTCCGGGTGGACGTCGAGGACGGTCGTCTCCTGGTGCACGGCGAGCGCCGTGACGAGCGCTCCGAGCAGAACGGCGCACGCCGCTTCCGCGAGGTCCGCTACGGCTCCTTCCGCCGCAGCTTCGCGCTCCCCGAGCACGTCACGGCCGAGGCCGTCAGCGCCACCTACCAGGCGGGCGTGCTGAAGGTGCGCGTGGCCGGCGCCTACACCGAGCCGCAGACGCCGGGTGCGACCCGCATCCCGGTGACCGTCCCCGCCCCCGCGGCGGAGGAGCAGGCGGCCGAGGAGAAGTAGTCCGCGCCACCCGACGACGAGGCCGGCCGACCCGAGGAACGGGTCGGCCGGCCTCGTTCTGCGTCGGATCGGACAGCGCGTCGGACGGGTCAGCGCGTCGGACGGGTCAGCGCTTCACCGCCAGCACCGGGACCTCGGCCTCCAACAGCAGCCGCTGTGACAGCGAGCCGAGCAGCGCCTTGCCGATCGGACTGCGCCGCTTCATGCCGATCACGAGGACGTCGACGGCGTCCGCGTGCTCGTCGAGCGCGGCCAGCACGCAGTCCGCCAGGTCCGCGTAGCCGGTGCGCTCCTTCACCGTGATCGTCAGGTCGGTGGGCATGCCCACCAGGTCCAGCGGCCCGAGCGCCAGGTTGAGCACGACCAGGTCGGTCGCGCGCCGCCGCGCCTCGTCGATCGCCGCCGACAGCGCCGTCCGCCCCTCGGGCGAGTCCGGTACCGCCACCATCACCGTCATGCCGCTCCTCCCGCGCCGGGCCCGATCCCCGGTCGAGCGCGCCAGTGTGCGCGCCGCGGCCCCGCCGTGTCTGCCCGACATGGCGGACCCCACCTCGCGCACGTGGGGCGCGCCCGGACCCCCGGGGCGCCACCCGTTGAGCCGCAACAGGTGTCACGCTCCACCCCCTGAACGGGGACGGCGCCGACGCTCGGACGGCGCACTCGGGTCACCACGGGTGAGCGCGGTGATCTCGCCCGTGTGGGTGCGGGGAGGACCCGATCGTGTCGGAGCGGGCTGCTGCACGATCTCCCTCGTGGACGGTATAAGCGGACGCGGGGACTCGACCGGTCCCCGCGCGGCGACCATGAGCGACGTCGCCCGGCAGGCAGGCGTCTCGCGCGCCACGGCCTCCTACGTGCTCAACCGGACGCCGGGCGCCCGGATCCCCGAGCCGACCCGCGCGCGGGTGCTCGAGGCGGCGGAGCAGCTGCGCTACGTGCCGCACGTGAGCGCACGGTCGCTGCGACGCGGGCGCAGCGACCTCGTGGTGGGCCACGTCGACGGCGCGGCCGTGCTGCGCGGCGGGCTGTCGTTCGTCACCCTGATCCAGGTGGCCCGAGACGTCCGCGAGGCGGGCTACACCTTCCTGATCCACGGCGACCCCACGGTCACCGGGATCCCGGCCGCCCGGTCGTGGCTGGCGCTGCGGCCCGCCGCGGTCGTGGCCACCCTGGACCGCTACACCGAGGACAGCGTCGCGATGCTCGCCGAGGCGGGCACCGTGCCGATCGCGTTGTCGCACACGCCCTCGGACCTCACCGCGACCGTCGTGATCGACGACGGGGACCTCGGTCGGACCGCCGCCCAGCACCTGCTGGACCGCGGGTGCAGGCGGATCGTGGTGCTCGGTGGCTGTTCCCGGCTCGTGGATCGGCAGACCCTCGGACACCGGATGGACGAGGCGGAGGCCGCCGCCGAGGCAGGCGGCGCCGAGACCCGGCGCGTGCCGTTCAGCCCGGACCGCGACACCGCCGCGGTCCTGGTGCGGACCTGGCTGACGGACGGGACCCTGCCCGACGGCGTCGTCGGGGCCACCACCACCCACGCGGCGCACATCCTCACCGCACTGGTCGACGCGGGCGTGCGCGTGCCGGAGCAGGTCGCGGTCCTCGCCGCGGACGACGAACCGCAGGCCGAGCTGGTCCGACCGCGGTTGACGACGGTGAGCGCCGACCTCGCCGCCGACGAGTCCCGGATGGCGGACGCCGTGCTGGCCGCCCTCGAGGGCCGGTGGGATCCCGAGCTCGCCGTGCGGCGGCTCCCGGCCCGGCTCGTGCCCCGGGACAGCGCCTGACGCACCGCCTGACGCCGGCCTGACCCAGGGCCCCGGTTTCGGCGCCCGCACCGGCGGGGATCCCCCGCGCATGGCGAAGTACCGCAAGGGATCCCGGGTCGCGTGGAACTGGGGCAACGGGCAGGGCGAGGGCAAGGTCGACTCGGTGCACACCGACCGCGTCGAGAAGACCATCAAGGGCAAGAAGCAGTCCCGCAACGGGACCGACGACAACCCCGCCTACGTCCTCGTGCAGGAGGACGGCACGACCGTCCTCAAGCTGGAGAGTGAGCTCGAGAAGGCCTGAGCCCTCCGGGTCGTCCCCGGATCACTCGTCGACGACGTGGACCGCGGCCTCCTCGGCCGACGCCCCGGCGCCGTCGATGCCCACGTCCGAGGCCCAGGCGTCGGAGTCGGTGTCGGACAGCCCACCCTCGGCCGCGTCGACCAACCGGCCCGAGCGGCGCTCGCCGACCTGGTCGTCGAGGAGCTCCCCGTCGGTGTCGTCGGTGTCCGCCTCCCAGTCCGGGTCCTCGTCGTCCTCGTCCTCCACCGTCTCGTCGGGGAGCTCGCGCGCCAGCCGCTCGTCGAGGGTCGCGTCCTCGTCCGCGGTCCAGGGCCGCTCGGGCGGCGAGTAGCCCTCGTCGAGCACGTCGGCGACACCCGTGTCCATCAACGTGTCCTCGGGTTCGAGCTGGTCGCTCTCGGTGTCGAAGCTGTCCGGGTCGCTCATGGGGACAGCCTGGCACGAGCCGGGACGATCGCGTCCACGAGTCCCCACTCCAGTGCGGTCGCGGCGGGGACCGGCAGCCCGGACAGCGCGCACCACAGCGCACGGTGCCTGCCGATGCGGCGCGGGATGCTGACCGTGCCGCCCGCGCCGGGGATCAGGCCCATCGCGACCTCCGGGAGCCGCAGCACCGTGTCGGGGTCGGCGACGACCCGCCCGGCGTAGGCGGGCAGCTCGATGCCGGCACCGACGCACGCGCCGTGCAACCGCACCTCGACGCGCCCGCGCAGGGCGTGCAGGGGCAGCGCGGCACCCGCCCGGGTGCGGACGAGGTGCGCGGTGACCGGGTCGGGGGTGGTGCCGAACTCGTCGAGGTCGCCCCCGGCGCAGAAGGCCGGGCCCGTGCCGTCGAGGACGACCCGCTCGACCGTCGGGTCGAGCAGCGCCAGGTCGAGCAGCCCGACCAGGGCGTCCCGGAGCAGGCGGCCGTAGGCGTTGCGGCGTTCGGGCCGGTTGAGGGTGAGGTGCAGGGTGCCCCCCTCCCGCGCGGCGAGCACCGGGTCGGCGACCGGGGGCGGGAGCGGGCGGGGGCCGCGGGCGGCGAGCCAGCGGCCGAACTCGGGCCCGCCGAGCAGGGTGGAGTAGGCGAGCGACTCGGCGTCGAGCGCGGCGGGGACGTCCAGGGTGCCCGACCAGCGCAGCAGCCCGGCGAGCACCGTCGAGGCCTGCGGGTTCGCCGCGACCACGGCGTCCAGGTGCGCCAGGGCGGCCGCCGGGTCCGCCACCGCGACCTGCGTGCGGTCCGTGGCGGTCGTGACCAGCGTCAGGTCGAGGTCCGCGCACAGCGCCCGCGGCGTGCCGATCCCGACCAGGATGCGGTCGCCCGCGGGGACCGAGTCGCCCGGCCCGTCGAGGTCCACCGCGACGAGGGGGTGCACGATCCCCCCGTCGCCGTCGAGGAGCGGGGGCAGCTCGGCGAGCTCGGCGGGCGCGAGGACGGGCACGGTCATGGTGCTCGCAGGGTAGTGCCGCGCCGATCGGTCGGTAGGGTCGCGGCGTGGACGCGCGGGCGGACTGGCTGGCCTGCGGGGTCGCGGCCCTGACCGGGCATCCGGACGGCCCGCCGCTGGTCCCGCCCGGGCGTGCGGCCTCGGTCGCCGCGGGGCTCGGCGCGATGTTCGGGATCGACGGGGCCGCGCTCTTGGGTGAGCGCGCCGCCCTCACCGGACGCACCCGCGCGGGCCGGACCTCCGTCGGGGGCGCCTGCAGGCTGGTCCCGCTGTCCGACGGCTGGGCGGCCGTCTCCTGCGCCCGGCCGGACGATCCCGCCCTGCTCGGCGCCCTGGTCGAGCACCCGCTCCCCGACGACGATCCCTGGCCGCTCCTGCGGGCCGCCCTCGCGGTCATGCCCGCCGCCGAGCTCGCCGAGCGCGCCACCCTCCTCGGGGTCGCCGCCGCGCCCGTCGCGCACCCGTCGTCCCACCCGTCGTCCCACCCCGGGCCCCCCGGTGTGGCCTCCGCCGGGCGGGCCGACCTGCGCGGGCGGCTGGTCGTGTCCTTCGCCGCGCTCTGGGCGGGTCCGCTGTGCGCCCACCTGCTGCGACGCGCGGGCGCGGCGGTCGTGACCGTCGAGACCCCGCAGCGGCCCGACGGCGCGCGGCGCGGCGAGCCCCGCTTCCACGCGCTGCTCCACCACGGCGAGCGCTCCGTGGTGCTGGACCCGGTCCGCGACCGGGCGGCGCTGCACGCGCTGGTCGCCGCGGCGGACGTGGTGATCGAAGGGTCGCGTCCGCGGGCCCTGCGGGCCTGGGGGCTGCACGCCGAGGAGGCGGTGGCGCGGGGCTCGACGTGGGTGTCGATCACCGCGGCGGGGCGGGCGTCGGACCGGGTCGGGTTCGGCGACGACGTGGCCGCCGCCGCGGGGCTCGTCGCGCTCGACCGCGACGGCCTGCCGGTGTTCGTCGGGGACGCGATCGCCGACCCGCTCACGGGCCTCACCGCGGCGGCGCTCGCGGTGCGCGCACCCGGTGTGCTGCACGACGTCTCGATGACCGCGGTGGTCGCGGACACCCTCGACGGCAGCGCGGGCGGCCCGGTCGAGGAGGCGCCGCTCCCCCGACACCGCGAGATCCCGTCCGGCGGCCCGGCGCTCGGGGCCGACACCGCCGCGGTCCTCGCCGACCTCGGTCTGCGGGCATGACCGACACCCTGCTGCTCCGCGACGCCGAGGTGCACGGCACACGGACGGACGTGCTGGTGGACGGCGGCCGGGTGGTGGCGGTCGGTGCGCGGGAGCGCGGGTCCGCCGAGGTCGTGCAGGTCGTCGAGGTCGTCGAGTGCCGCGGCGGCGCGCTGCTGCCCGGCCTGCACGACCACCACCTGCACCTGCACGCCCTCGCCGCGGCCCGGCGGTCGGTGCGCTGTCCGGCCGACCACGCCGCGCTGGCCGTCGCCCTGCGCGCGGCCGAGGCGGACGTCCACGGCTGGGTCCGCGGCGTCGGCTATCCCGGGGACGATCTCGACGCCGCCGTCCTCGACCGGCTGCACGGCGAGCGACCGGTCCGGATCCAGCACCGCAGCGGGGCGATGTGGGTGCTGAACAGCGCGGCGCTGGCGCGGATCGGGCCGCCGGACCACCCGGGCGTCGAGCTGCGGGACGGGGCGCCCACCGGCCGGGTCCTGCGCGCCGACGACTGGCTGCGTGCCCGCCTCCCCGCCGCCGACCCGCCCGACCTGCGCGGACTCGGCGCCGAGCTGGCGTCCCTCGGCCTCACCGCGCTGACCGACGCCACCCCCGACCTCGCCGACCCGGCCTCCCTCGCGGTGGTCCCGCAGCGGCTCACGCTGCTCGGCGTGGCGCTCGGCGCCGCGCCTCCCCCGGGGGTCGTCGCCGGGCCGTACAAGATCGTGCTCGCGGACTCCGGGCTGCCGGGGCTCGACGAGCTCGTGGAGCGGATCCGCGCCGCCCACGCCGTCGGGCGCCCCGTGGCGGTGCACTCGGTGACCCGGGAGTCGCTGGTCCTGCTCCTCGTCGCGCTGCACGTGGCGGGCGTGCTCCCGGGCGACCGCGTCGAGCACGCGGCGATGGTGCCCGCGGAGCTGATCGGGGAGCTGGGCCGCCTCGCCGTGGTGACCCAGCCGGGGTTCCTCGCCGACCGCGGCGACGCCTTCCGCCGCGAGGTCCCGGTCGCCGACCACGGGGACCTCTACCGCTGCCGCAGCCTGCTCGACGCGGGCGTGGCGGTGGCGCCGTCCTCCGACGCCCCGTACGGGCCGGTGGACCCCTGGGCGGTGATCGCCGCGGCGACCACCCGGTCCACACCGGACGGGGCGCCGCTCGGACCGGACGAGGCGATCACGGCCGCCGAGGCCCTGGCGGGGTATCTCGCGCCGACCCCGGGCGCGCCGGCACGTCGCGTCGCCGCGGGCGTGCGGGCCGACCTGGTCCTGCTGCACACCCCGCTGGCCGACGCCCTGCGCGAGCCCTCCGCCGCGGCCGTGCGGGCGGTGTGGATCGGCGGGGTCCCGCAGCGGCTGTGGTGATCGCACGTGTCGTGCGCTCACCGTCGTGCCGACCGCACTGAGCGCACGCAAACAACGATCATGCCGCCCTCAGCGCACGAAACGTGCGATCACGTCTCGCGCGCACCCTCACGCCGCGAGGATCTCCTCCAGGCCGCGCCGCAGCGTCTCCCGGGCCACCGCGGGGTCGCCGAGGTAGCCCGCGACCATGGCACCGTCGCGCAGCATCATCAGGTGGGCGGCGCCCGCCTGCGGGTCCGGGTGGCCCACCACGGCGAGCTCGTGCACGAACAGCTCGGACAGCCAGGCGCGGTGCGCGGCGACCGCACGGTGCACGGGGCTGTCCCGCTCCGGGAACTCGGCGGCCGCGTTGAGGAACGCGCAGCCGCGGAAGCCCTCGGTGCACAGCTGCTCGCCCATCCCCCCGACGACGGCGCGCAGCCGGGCCGCCCCCTCGGGCGCGGCGTCGGCGACCGCGCGGACGGCCCGGTCCACGGCGCCGAGGTAGGCGACGACCAGGTCGTCCTTGCTCGGGAAGTGCCGGTAGAAGGTGGCGCGCGTGACCTGCGCGGCGCCGATCACCCGGTCCACGCCGACGGCGCGGATGCCGTCGGCGTAGAAGAGCGCGGACGCGGTGGCGAGCAGCCGCTCCCGGGCGGGAGAGAGCACGGACATGGGCGCCAGGCTAGCAGAAAGAACGATCGGTCTTGCGCTTTCGGACCGCTCGTGCCAGGCTCGAAGAGACCGATCGTTCTACCCCCTCGGAGGCCTCCCGTGTCCACCCTCTACACCGCCGCCGCCATGTCGACCGGAGACGGCCGCAACGGCCACGTCCGCTCGTCGGACGGCCAGATCGACCAGGACCTGGCGATCCCGAAGGAGATGGGCGGGGCGGGCGGCGCCACCAACCCCGAGCAGCTCTTCGCCGCCGGCTACGCCGCCTGTTTCCACTCCGCGCTGAAGCTGGTCGCGGGCCAGCAGAAGGCACCCGTCACCGACTCGTCGGTGTCCGCCGAGGTCGGCATCGGCCCGAACGACGCGGGCGGGTTCGCGCTGTCCGTCGCCCTGTACGTCGAGCTGGCGGGCGTGGACCAGGCCACCGCCGACCAGCTGGTCGAGGCCGCCCACCAGGTCTGCCCGTACTCCAACGCCACCCGCGGCAACATCCCGGTGACCCTCGAGGCCACCGTCGCCTGAGCCCGGCCGACGACGACGGCCCCCGCACCGTGGGTGCGGGGGCCGTCGTCGTCGGTGCTGTCCAATCCGTCTCCGGGTCAGTCGCCCGCGACCGGCTGGACCCGGACCGGTCCGGTGTCCAGCTCGGCGTCGAGCTCCGCCTCCAGCTCGGTGTCGCGGTCGGCGCGGCGGGCCGTGTCGTACCCCGGCCCGCCCGCCGGACCGAGCGCCACGCGGACGTCGGTGGTGCCGCCCGGCTCGACGCGCACGACCTGCACGTCCGGGGCGTACCCCGCGGCGGTCAGCGTGTAGCGGCCGGCAGGCAGGTCGTCGAAGCCGAACCGGCCGTCGGCGTCCGTGGTGGTCGAGCCGACCACGTGCCCGTCGGGGTCGACGAGCGTGGCGACCGCCTCCGGCACCCCGCGCCCGGTGCCGTCCGCGGTGACCGTGCCGCGCAGCGTGGCCCGGTCGGGCACCGTGACGTCGTGGACCAGCGGGGTGCCGTCGGTGAGGGTGACGGTCGTGGCGACCGGCGGGTGCCCCTCCCCCGCGGCGGTGAGGGTGACGGTGCCGGCGGCCAGCCCGTCCATCCGGTACCGGCCCCCGGCGTCGGTGCGGGCGACCCCGACGACGTCGCCGCGGGCGTCGATCGCGGTGAGCGTGGTGGGGACGGCGGGCCGCACGGTGCCGGTGACCTCGACGCCGCCGCCGAGCACCACGTCGTGGCGCACCGGGGCGTCCGCGACCGCGACCATCGTGGCCGACGGCCGCAGCGCTCCGGACGCGACGACCAGCAGGTACGTCCCGCCGGTCGGCAGGTGGAACTCGAAGCCGCCGTCCGCGGCGGTGCCCGCCCGGCCGACCTGGACGCCGTCCGGCCCGGTCAGGGTCACGACCGCGGACCCGATGCCGGCTCCGCCCGCGGTGCCGACGAAGCCGTACACCGCCGGTCCGATGCCGTCCGGGTCGGCCGCGGCGCGCGGCGTGCTCTCGTGCAGGGCGTGGCGGCCCTGGTGCCAGACGGGCTCGCGGACCGGCTCGACCACGGTCTCTGCGGTGATCTCAGCGGTGGTCTCAGCGCCGCCCGCGGACTCGGCCTGTTGCTGCTGGATGCCGCTGAGGGTGCGCAGCGGCACCTCCTTGATGAACACGATCGCGAGCACCGAGATGATCGCGAGCGCGCCCGCCACCAGGAAGATCGTGGCCGTGCCGTCGCCGTACGCGCCGCGGACAATGTCGCCCAGCGCGGGCGGGAGGTCGTTGAGCGAGGCGAGGCTGACGTCCGCGCCCGCGCCGCCCTCGGGCACCGCGACGCCCGCCGCGGCGAGGCCGTCCGCCGTCCGGTCCGCGACCTGCGAGGCGAGGACCGCGCCGAGCACGGAGACCCCGACGGTGCCGCCGAGGGACCGGAAGAAGGTCACGGTCGAGGACGCCGCGCCCAGGTCCGAGGGCTGCACCGTGTTCTGCACGGCCAGCACCAGGTTCTGCATCGTCATGCCCATGCCGAGGCCGAGCACCGCGAGGTACCCGCCGATGAGCACCATGTCCGTGGTGTGGTCGATCGTGCCCAGCAGCCCGAACCCGACGACCATCAGGATCGAGCCGACGACGAGGAAGGCCTTCCAGCGGCCGAGGCGGGTGATCAGGATGCCGGAGAACGTCGCCGAGAGCGTGGAGGCCAGGATCATCGGCAGCGTCAGCAGGCCGGACGCCGTCGGCGAGTAGCCGCGGGCGATCTGGAAGTACTGCCCCAGGAAGACCGCGCCGCCGAACATCGCGACGCCGACGGCGATGCTCGCGACCGTGGCGAGCGTGGTGGTGCGGTTCTTGAACAGGTAGAGCGGCACGATGGGCTCGGCGGCCCGCGACTCGACGAACACGGCCAGCGCCAACAGCACCACGCCGATCCCGAGCAGCAGCCAGGACGTGCCGGAGGTCCAGGCGAACTCGTCGCCCGCCAGCGTGACCCAGATCAGCAGGTCGCAGACGCCGCCCGCGATGAGCGCGGCGCCCAGGTAGTCGATCTTCACCCGGCGCTTGACCACCGGCAGGTTCAGCGTCCGCTGCACGACGATCAGCGCGACGACCGCGACCGGCGCACCCACCCAGAAACACCAGCGCCAGCCGAGCGGGCTGTCCACGATCAGGCCGCCGATCAGCGGGCCCGCGACCGTGGCCAGCGACATCACCGCGGCGATCGGACCGGTGTAGCGGCCGCGCTCGCGGGGGCTGATCATGGCCGCGATCACGATGATGATCAGCGACTGGAGGGCGCCGAGGCCGAGGCCCTGCACGGCGCGCCACGCGATCAGCGTCTCGACGGACTGCGAGAAACCGGCCAGCACCGAGCCGCCGATGTACAGCACGATGCCGAGCTGGACCAGCAGCTTCTTCGAGAACAGGTCGGAGAGCTTGCCCCAGATCGGGGTGCTCGCCGTGGACGCCAGCAGGGTCGCGGTGACGACCCAGGTGTACTGGCTCTGGGAGCCGTGCAGGTCGGTGATGATGACCGGTAGCGCGTTGGACACGATGGTCGCCGACAGGAACGCGGTGAACATCGCGAGCAACATGCCGGACAGCGCCTGGACCACCTGGCGCTGCGTCATGGTGCCGCTGTCCTGCGCGGTCACCGGGGCGGTGGCCGTGGCGGCGGTGGGGCTGGACATACTTCCTCGACTCTCGGTGTCGGCGCTCAGCCGACGGGCGTGCGGTGCCTGGGGGCGGGCATCCGGCTCAGATCGGTCAGCAGGCCGCGCAGACCTGCGACGAGGGTGGCGACGTCCGCGTCCTCCCGGTCGGTGAGGGCGGCGGCCACCTCCTCGGCGCGCGCGGTGCGGTAGCAGCGCAGTGCCTCGGCGCCCTGGTCGGTCAGGCCGACGAGCTGGGCCCGGCGGTCGTCCGGGTCCGGGCGGCGGACCACCAGGCCGGACTCCTCCAGGACGGCCACCCGACGGCTGATCACCGAGGCGTCGAGCTCCAGGGACCCGGCCAACCGGCCCAGCCGCTGCTCGCCCTCCTCGTGCAGGAGCACGAGCACTCCCGCCTGGGCGTGGTGGACCGCGCAGGGGCCGCCGGGCTCCCCCTCGGGGGCCTGCCGGGCCGCCCGGCCGAGGGCGACGACGTCCCGGATCACCTCGATGAGGTCGGCGGCGGTCGACGTGCTGATCACGACTCTTCTCCTTTGCGTGCTACATGCAAGCTAACTCCGATGCTTGTGGCATGCAACGTGAGCCGCCGGGATCACCCGATAGCCTGGCCGTCTCATGAGCGCGACGACGGCGGGCAGGCCGCGGGACCCGGAGGTCGACCGGCGGGTGCTGCGGGCGGCCGTGACCCGCTACGCCGACCACGGGTGGGCGGCCTTCAGCGTGGACGCGGTCGCCCGGCTCGCCTGCGTGGGCAAGGCGGCCATCTACCTGCGGTGGCCGACGAAGGAGGCACTCCTCGGGGCCGCGCTCGCGGACGGGGTGCCGCTCGTCCTGGACACCGACACGGGCACGCTGCGCGGCGACCTGCTGGCGCTGGCGCGCCAGCTGCTCGTCCACCATCTCGGCGCGGAGGGCCAGGCGCTGCGGCGGCTCGGTGTGGAGTACCTCACCATCCCGGACGTCGCGGAGGCCTGGGAGACCCATCGCCGGAGCCGGCTCGAGGCGGCGCGCGCGATGATCCGGCGCGGGATCGAGCGCGGCGAGATCCGCCGCGACACCTCCCCCACGCTGCTGCTGGACGCGCTCTGCGGCGGGGTCATGATCCACACGACGTCCACGCCGGACGCCCGGCGCGGCGACATCGACGTCGACGGGTACGCGGAGCGCCTCGTCACCTTCCTGTTACGGGCGGTTGAGTGAGCGCGCGGCGGGAGGTTACCGTCGCCAGTGGATATCGGACGTTCAGCGTGTCGAAAGTAGGTGGCCGGTGACGGGCGGCGTCGAGGTGGTCGGGACCGCGCAGCAGCAGGCCTGGATGGCGCGGGTGCTCCCGCCGGTCGAGCGGCTCGAGGCCGGCATGTGGTCGGTCCCCGTGCCGATCCCGGACAACCCGCTGCGCTACACGCTCGCCTACCTGATCCCGGCGGACGACGGGGTCGTCGTGGTCGACCCGGGGTGGGACAGCCCCGAGGGCTGGTCGGCCCTGGAGGCGGGCCTCACGGCCGCGGGCGCCCGCGCCGAGGACGTCGTCGGGATCGTGGCCACGCACATCCACCCGGACCACCACGGCCTGTCCGGCAGGCTCGCCGAGCGCTCCGGCGCGTGGATCGCCATGCACCCCGAGGAGGCCGCCACGCTCCCCGAGCGCGGCTCCCCGGTGGGGCGCAGCGACACCATGGCCGGCTGGCTGTGCGGGTGCGGCGCGTCGGAGCCCGAGATCGACGAGCTCACCGGGCCGCAGGCGTGGCGGGCGGACCTCGAGCACATGGCCCGGCCGGACGTGCTGCTCGCCGACGGCGACCCGCTGCCGATCACGGGCAGGCGGGTCACGGCCGTCTGGACGCCGGGGCACACGCCGGGCCACATCTGCCTGCTGGAGACCGACGCCCGGGTCATGCTGACCGGCGACCACGTGCTGCCCCGGATCACCCCCAACATCGGGATGACACCGCACCAGTCGGACTCCCCCGCCCTCGCCACCTTCCTGGACTCCCTGGACAAGGTCGCCCGCCAGGACGAGGAGCTCGGCGGCCTCACCGCGCTGCCCGCGCACGAGTACCGCTTCCGCGGTCTCGCGGCCCGGGCCCGCGCGCTGCAGGCCCACCACGCCGAGCGCTGCGCCGAGCTGCTCGACATCGTCCGGGAGGCGGGCCGCCCCACGATGTGGGAGGTCACGGCGAAGCTGACCTGGTCGCGCCCCTGGGACGAGGTCGGCCGGATGCGGATCGGCGCGCTCGCCGAGACCGCCTCGCACGTCCGCTACCTCGCCGACCGCGGCCTGCTGGTGTGCGACGGCGACCCGCTCATGGGCGCCCCGCAGGGCGACGAGACGGTGACGGTCCGCGCCGTCGCCTGACGCACGGTCGCCTGACGCATTGTGGAGCCACAACTGTCGTTTTCGGGGCCCGAAACGACAGTTGTGGCTCCACAATGCGCGTGGGTGGCAGGGCGCTCAGGCGGCCGCCGTGGTGCCGACGGCGGCGGCGAGGCGCTCGGTGATGATCTGCTCGGCGTCCCGCACGATGCGGGTGACGAGCTCCGCGCAGGTCGGGACGTCGCGGATGAGCGTCTGCACCATGCCCACGGACCAGATCCCCGCGTCCAGGTCGCCCGTCTCGTAGACCTGCCGGCCGCGGGTGCCCGCGACGAGGTCGCGGACCTCCTCGAACGTCGCGCCGGCGTTCAGCTTCTCGACGACCTCGCGGGAGACCGCGTTGTCGGCGACCCGGGAGGTGTTGCG
Source organism: Pseudonocardia sp. WMMC193 (assembly GCF_021728735.1). Lineage (NCBI taxonomy): Bacteria > Bacillati > Actinomycetota > Actinomycetes > Pseudonocardiales > Pseudonocardiaceae > Pseudonocardia > Pseudonocardia sp. WMMC193. Next base: position 2,656,534 of record NZ_JAKKDO010000003.1, read on the forward strand.
CAGCTGCCGGAAGATCAGCTGGGTGTCCCGCTCCTGGGCCGCCACCAGGCGGTCCTTGACGTTCTGGTGGATGTCGGCCTCGACGGTCGCCATGAACCGGGTGCCCATGTTGATCCCGTCCGCGCCGAGCGCGAGCGCCGCGACCAGACCGCGGCCGTCCCCGAAGCCACCGGAGGCGATGAACGGGATCTCGAGCGCGTCCGCGGCGGCGGGGAGCAGGATCAGGCCGGGGATGTCGTCCTCACCGGGGTGCCCGGCGCACTCGAAGCCGTCGATCGACAGCGCGTCCACCCCGAGCGACTGGGCCTTCACGCCGTGGCGCACCGAGGTGCACTTGTGGATGACCTTGATCCCCGCGTCGTGGAAGTGCGGCAGGTGGTCCACCGGGTTCGCGCCCGCCGTCTCGACGAAGGGCACGCCCTCGTCGATGATCACCTGCCGGTACTCGGCGTACGGCGGCGGCGTGATCGCCGGGAGGATCGTGAGGTTCACCCCGAAGGGCCGGTCGGTGAGCTCTCGGCAGCGGCGGATCTCCGCACGCAGGTCCTCCGGCGTCGGCTGGGTCAGGGCCGTGATGAACCCCAGGGCCCCCGCGTTCGCCACCGCCGCCACGAGCGGCGCGCGCCCGACCCACTGCATGCCCCCCTGGGCGATCGGGTGCTCGACCCCGAACAGCTCCGTGAACCGCGTCCGCATCCGCACTCCCGTCCCCGCCCAGGATCCGCGGGCCGGCCCGGCGGGCGTCGGCGCACGAGTCACTGAACGAACGATCGATGACTTCAGGTGCTCGTGATCGTGCCGGGCGGAGGCGGGGGCGTCAATCGGCTCTCCGTCACGGCCGACGCGGTGTGGAGCCACGACCGTCGTTCTCGGGGCTCGGAACGACCGCCGTGGCTCCACGGTGCGGTGGGTCAGTTGACCCCGCCGAGGGCGCCGTACACCGGCGCCAGCAGGTCGAACACGCCCAGGGTCGGGTCGTCGATCGGCACCGGGAGGTGGTCGGTCACCCACACCGGGTTGCCGGCGACCGGCGTCTCCGCCGGCGGGGTGGACGGCTCGGCGATCACCGGGGCCGCGCTCGCGGTGGTGGCGGTCAGACCCGCCCCGAGGACGGCGAGGGCGACGCCCCCGAGGACGGCGGTGGTGGAGCTGCGGATCATGGTGTGTCCCTTCGATGATGTGTTCAGCACAGCGAGTCGACCGGCTTGGGGTTGGTGTGCCCGAACAGCGGCCGCAGCCGCAGTCCGACCCACGTCCCGGCCAGCGCGACCACACCCCAGATCCAGCCGTGCAGGCTGAACGAGGCGATCCCGGAGAAGTAGGCGCCGATGTTGCAGCCGCCCGCGAGCCGCGCGCCGTACCCCATGAGGATCCCGCCGACGACCGCGCCCACCGCGATCCGCCACGGGATCCGCTTGTGCAGCAGGAAGGCGCCGCCCACGCCGGAGGCGAAGAGCGCCCCCACCATGATCCCGATGTCCAGCACCGAGATCCGGTCGGCGAGCACCGGCCCGGCCAGCATCTTCGCGTTGGCGGGCACCTGCCAGAACGCCCAGTTCTCGGGCTGGGCCCCGAACCACTGCAGCACCTTCGCGCCCCAGAGCCCGAACGCGGACGTCACGCCCCACGGCTGGCCGGACACGAACAGCACGCCGGCGTTCAGCACCGCGAGCGCGATCGCGCCCACCCACATCGGCCACGAGCCCCGCAGCGCACGGGCCAGGCCCGCCGCCGACGGCGGACGCTCGACGGGCGGGGGGTTCCGCCTGCGTGCGACCACGTACGTGGCGCCGGCGATCAGCACCATGACGAGCAGCGAGACCGCGACCGCGCCGGGGATGCCGAAGACCGTGCTGAGGTCGACCGGGATGCCCTGGGGCACCACGAACGTCCAGAAGGGGAAGGTCAGCGCGGCGAAGACGGAGCCGACGACGAACCCGAACAGGGTCAGCACGATCGCCGACTGCCCGCTGCCGACGGCGAACAGCGTGCCGGACGCGCAGGAGCCGCCGATCTGCATCCCGACGCCGAACAGGAAGGCGCCCACGACCAGCCCGATGCCGACCGGGTTGACATAGCCCCGCGGGTCGCCGGACAGGCCGATGCCGGTCGCGAAGATGACGCCGAACAGGACCGTCGCCACGCCGAGCATCAGCATGTGCGCCCGGATGGCCGCGCCCTGCCCCACGGCGACCAGCTGGCGCCACCCGGAGGTGAAGCCGAAGCGCGAGTGGAACAGGGTGAACCCGAGCAGCAGCCCGAGCGCGCCGGTCAGCACCATCGTCGTCGGCGCGACCCGCGAGACGCCCCACAGGAACAGGGCGGCGAGCAGGACCGCGGCGGCGGTCGGGACGGGTTGGACGGGCGCGGCCTTGCGGTCCTGGGGTCCGAACGCCGCGCGCTCGGTGGCGCGCAGGTCGGTGAGTACGGACACGGTGACTCCTCTAGTCGAGTGGGGCGGAGACCGGGACGACGGTCCCGCCGGGGAACCACGACGCCGGGTTGGGGGTGCCGGCGTGGTGCTCGCCGGTGCTGGTCATGGGCACGTCCACCGGGGCGGCGCCGTAGAGCGTCGGTCGCGGGGCGGGCGGGACGCCCTCGTGCCGCGCCCACGCCAGGTACCCGGCGGTGGCGGGCGGCTCACCCGGGAACAGCGCGGCGACGGCTCCCGCGTAGTTCCGCGACCGGGTGTCCTGCGGGTCGAACGTCAGCGGCAGCACCGAGGACGCCGTCGCCGTGACGACTCCGGGGGTCAGCAGCCAGGGCGCCAGGTAGGTCCCACCCAGGTGGGTGGGGGTCTCCAGCGCGCGGGCCGACGCGTCGTCCAGCGCCGCCCGCGCGGGCGCCCAGCCGGACACGACGACCAGCGCCGAGTCCGGGTCGGGCCGGTCGGAGTAGGAGACGTCCGGGGCGGCCTCGTGCACGACGGCGGCGGCCTGCACCGAGCGGGGTGAGTCGTCGGCGACCAGCCGGATCCGGTCCACCCCGCGGTCGACGATGCCGCGCACGGTCGCCCGCAGCGCGTCGGCGTCCGCCTCGGACAGGGCGTCCGACGGGCAGGCGCCCACCTCCGGCGCGGGGGTGCCGGGCCGCTGCCCGGCGAGGTCCCCGAGCAGGGCGGACGCGCACTCCGGCCCGTCCGGGCCGACCAGCGCCCCGGCCTGCTCCGGCGCGGTCCCGGTGTCGACCGGGACCGTCGCCGACCCGGTGCCGACGGCGAGCGTCAGCGTGCCCTTCCCCGGGGGCAGGTCGACGACGGCCCAGCCGCCCCCGGCGCCGTCCCGCGCCGTGATCGGGACGGGCGGGGCGTCCCCGGCGGCGACGGTCGCCGTCGCCGGGGTGGCTCCGTGGTGGTGCGCGACCGGGGTGGTCGCGGCCGGGGCGGTGTAGTCCCCCGAGACGTGCACCAGGTTGGGTCCCGGCCGCAGCGGCGCGACGAGCACGGCGAGGGTCTCGCCGCCGCTCGCCACGGTCCGCAGCAGCGGTTGGCCGGGTACGGGTGCGGGACCGGGCGGCGGGAGCGCCGCCAGCACGGACGCCGCCGCGAGCCCCACGCCGCCGACGACCGCCCCGATGCGGGCGAGCTCGCGGCCCGGGCGCGGGGCGCCGAGCGCCGGTGTCGTGTGCTCGGCGCCGGACGCTCGCGAGTCGTGTGCGCCCGGTGCCGCCGCGATCGCGCCGCCGGCACGGAACGTGCGCTCGGGCCGGGCCGCGACCGCCACGCCCACGACCGCGAGCAGCGGCAGCGCCACCGCCGCGAGCGAGGCGAGGCCGTAGGGGCTGCCGACCAGGTCGTGGCTCGTCTGCGGGCCGCTGACCAGCAGTTGTGCCAGCGCGGCCGCCGTCGCGAGCAGCCCGCCGACGATCGCGACCGGGACGAGCGGGGGCCCGCCCCGACCGGCGGGCTCGTCCGGGACGGCGGCGCCCGACGCCACGGCCGCGAACTGCACCGTCGGGGCCTCTGCGTTCTCGCGGGAGCGGCGCGCCTCGAGAGTCCCCTGGGGAGGGGCGACTCGCGTGCGCGTGGCAGCGGACCCGCGCCGGGCCGCGGCGAGCGTCGCCGCGGCGCCGAGCAGGGCGGCGGCCCCGATGGCGTACGCGACGTCGAGCAGGAACGGGAGGCCGGTCCGGACCGACCCGAGCTGCACCGCCAGCAGACCCAGCAGGACCGCCCCGGGGAGGGCGGCCCAGCGGGACCCGATCAGCGCCGCGGCCGCCAGGGCCGCCACCACCTGCAGGACCGTTCCGAGCACCGCGACGTCCCCGGTCAGGTGCACGACCTCGGCCGCGACGGCCACGACGCCCGCCGCCACCCAGCCCGTCACCCGGATGCCGCGCCCGGGCCGACCGGCGGGCGCCGGGGCGACGAGCCCGACCAGTGCCAGGCCCGCGACCAGCGCGGTCCCGACTAGCAGCGCGACCCGCAGGCCCACCGCGAACGCCCCCGCCTGCTCCCCCAGCGCCGCAGCCGCACGTGCGGCGGAGGTGGGCGAGCCCGCGTCGAGGGCGGAGGCCGTGCCCCCGCCCGCCACCGCGAGGAGCGGGGCGAGCGGGAGCACGACCAGGAGACGCCTACTTGATGTCGGCATCGTTCGCGACGAACAGCATCGAGTGCGGCTTCGCGTTGCCGAAGGCGCCGTGCGGCCAGCGCTCCCGGTTGAACGAGATGCAGGTGTCACCCGTGTTCTCGTCCTTGAAGTCCGCGTCGAGGGTCAGGGACCCGTCCTGCGCGATGTCCACGAGGCAGACCCGGTGGTCACCGTCGGTGCCGGTGCGCGCCACGAAGTAGTTCGCGGTCGCGAGCCGCTTCGGCTGGTCGGTCTGGTGGTAGAAGCCGTCGGCCCCCAGCTCGAGGGTGTCCAGCGCGCCCCAGTGCGGACCACCCGCGGCCTTGCCGGGGTTGATCGTCTGGTGCCCCTTGAGCGTCGGGCAGTCGGACTCGGCGCCGCCCGCCGCGATCTCGGCCTCGGTGTCGATGGAGCACTGGGCGTCGGTGCCGGCGTTCACCAGCTTCTCGATGTCCAGCGCGATGACGCCGCCGTTCGTCCCCGGGTCGGTCGGCCCGAGCGCGCCCGGCTTGCGGCCGATGATCGCGTGGTAGAGCGTCTTGTCGTCCGGGCTGGTCTGCAGCCAGCCGCCGTTGGACGACGGTCCGCCGTTGTCGCCCGCCTTCGGGTCCAGCTCCTTCACCGCGGCGGAGAGGTCGTAGATCTCCTTCCACTCCGGCTCGGGAACGGTGATGTCCGGCGTGTAGAACAGCGCGCCGCCCTGCATGGTCTGGGCGAAGGCGCCCTTGTGGCCGGGCAGGTTGGTGACGGTGGTCTCCATCGCGGCCCGGTTCTCGTTGTGCAGCGGGTCGCCCGCGCCGGAGCGCGGACCGGTCGGCAGGTAGGACACCGACTTGACCTTCGGGTGGTTCAGGTCGGAGATGTCCCAGGTCCGCACCGTGGGTCGACGCAGGTACGGCGACGGCGCCTTCACCGGGTCGAGGATGATCGTCCGCGGCTCGGCGTAGTCACTCGTGACCATCGTGTTCAGGTCCTCGCGGACCTGGATGCCGTGCGGGTTCGCGCAGCTGGGCTGCCCGAGCGCCGGCATGTTGAGGCACTGCGTCGGGTCCTCGGGGGTGCGGGTCGCGGCCGGGGCCTCGACCAGCTTCTGCCCGTCCGGACCGAAGCGCACGACCTCGCCCGGCGTACCCGCGAACCCGTTGCCGGTGCGCACCTCGCCGTTCGAGTAGGTGCAGGGACCGGGGACGACCGGGCCGCCCATGTAGGTCCCGTACGCGGTCCCGTCCTTCAGAACCCAGTACGCGTCCGGCACCGACCCGCAGAGGGTTTGGCTGGGGAGGCTGATGCCGGAGAGCTTGAGCTCCGGCAGCGCGGACACGTCGAAGACGTAGGTGGCCGCCGAGAAGAGGCCACCCGCGTAGATCTTGTCGCCCTTGCGCCACGAGTACTGCATGTGGTGCGGCTCGTTCTCGACCAGCGGGCCCACGGTGGCCGTGTTCACGACCTTGCCGTAGTTCGCCGACCCCTTGGTGACGTCGACGACCGCCATGAAGTCCGGCCCCGGCAGGGCGTTGCGCGCCTTGTCGAGCGGGTTCGCCAGCGACCCGGGCAGGTTCTTGACGTCCGGGACGACGGTGTCCGCGACGTTCTCGTCACCGGCCCAGACGACCATGTACTCGGGACGGGTGCCCGCGTCCGGCTTCGTCGCGGTGTCCACCAGGTTGTTCTCGACCCAGTAGTCCTTGCCGTCCGCGCCCTTGATCGAGGACCGGACCGTCTGGACGTCCGCGTAGGCGTCGCCGCTCGGGATCGCCGTGACCCCGGCGACCACCCCCACCGCCAGCAGGCCGAGCAGGACCTTGCGTGCGCCGCGCATCAGCTGGGGAGCAGTCGGGTGGGCGCGCCCGCGACCGACTTGATCAGGCCCGCGATCGGCACGCCGGCGGGGGCGAAGTCGAGCTGCTGGTTCAGCGGGTCGTCGTAGTACGTCTGGCTGGGCTCGACGTAGGGCGCCGTGGGGGCGGGCGCCGGGTCGATCCCGGTCGGCGCGGACAGCACCGGCGCGAGGTCCGGCACGAGGTCCGGCGTCGCGGCCTGCGCGGTGCCCGCCAGCGCGGCGAGTCCCGCGCTGGCGAGGACGGCACTGCCGAGCAGGCGCGTTCGGAGTCTGGACATGGTGATTCCTTCTTCTCTGGGGAGCGGACGGCTCGGCGGGACCCGCGTCGCCGGGGTGTCCGATGTGGAGCGGGGAGCCCTGGGACACGGCGGGACGGCGGGTCGGGCGCGAACCTGGCGCACCGCGGGGGTGCGTCGGAGCGAGGAGGGGGAGGCGGGGTCTGCGGCGGTGTCGCCGAACGGCCCCGGACCTCAGCTCACCGTCGCGCTACACAGCGCGCTCGCCACGCGGCGCAGGTCGACGTGGCGTCGAACCGCGAAGGTGGTGGTGAGGCGCATGCCGAGGACTGTGCCACCCGTATGGAGCAATGGCGAACAGCGCCCCCCGAGATCGACATTGTCCGGTGCGTCTGGGACGGCCGAAATGGCGGAAATCGTGACCGGGGCCACGCGATTCGACGCCGAAAACGGCTCGGTCCCCACGCGGCGCGGGTCGCACCCACTCTCACCCCATCGTGTTCCCCTGCCCGGGAACCGATCACGGCACGACGATCTCACCAGGGCTCGGAGGCCGACGGAAGCCCACACGATGCCCGCTGGCACGGCCCCATGATCACCCAGGGTCGCGATTTCCCGATCCGGCCGGGGAAATCCGCCGTTAATCTGCGCGCCGCCGCCTAGAACAGACAATCGGCCACCATTCCTGGGAGCTCGACCCGACAATGTCCAGTCATTTCGGCGTTTCCCGGATCACACTTGACCGGGGCCGGATCGGTTGCCTACCGTCGTCGGCAGGTCATGAGTGCCAGCGTCAAGCCCCGGCTCGCTGGTCGGCAACCCTCCTCCGCGGTGGGGTGCTCCGGGTGACGACCTGGCCGCCGCGAACCCGCGGTGGCAAGCGCGGACCCGCGTGCAGCGCCGGGTCCTGTCACGGATCCGGGAGGATCACCATGTCCCACACCGCCGTCGCGCCCTGTGCCGCCCCGACCGCACCCGTTGGCGCCGCGGTCGCGCCGCCCGCCGCTGTCGCACTGCCCGCCCTGGTCGGCACCGGCCTGCCCGTGCCGCTGGTCGACGGGCGCACGGTGCCCTACGCCAACCTCGACCTCGCCGCGAGCGCGCCCGCCCTGCAGGCGGTCGCCGACCACGTCGCCGAGCTGCTCCCCTACTACTCCAGCGTGCACCGCGGCGCGGGCTACGCCAGCCAGGTGTGCACCTCGGTCCTGGAGGCGGCCCGCGGCACGGTCGCCCGGTTCCTCGGGGCCCGCGAGGACGACGTCACGGTGTTCACCCGCAACACCACCGACGCGCTGAACCTGCTGGCCGGGGCCGTGCCGGGTGCGACGCTCTGCCTGGACCTCGAGCACCACGCCACGCTGCTCGCCTGGCGCGGCGACCACCGCGTGCTCGCCGCGGCGGACACGGTCGCGGAGACCCTCGAGCGGCTCGCCGAGGCGCTGACCGAGCGACCCACCGCCCTGCTGGCGATCACCGGCGCGTCGAACGTCACCGGCGAGATCCCGCCGATCGCCGAGATCACCGCCCTCGCGCACGCCGCGGGGTGCCGCGTGGTGCTGGACGCCGCGCAGCTCGCCCCGCACCGCCGCGTCGACATCGCCGCCTGGGACGTCGACTACGTGGTGGTCTCCGGGCACAAGCTCTACGCCCCCTACGGCGCGGGTGCGCTGGTCGGGCGTCGGGACTGGCTGGACGTGGCCGCGCCCTACCTCGCGGGCGGTGGCGCGGTGCAGGCCGTGGGCGTGTCCGGGGCGACCGCCGAGGTCACCTGGGCCCCCGCGCCGCACCGCCACGAGGCCGGCACGCCGAACGTGCTCGGCGCCGCCGCCCTGGCCGCCGCCTGCCGCGCCCTGGACCCGGTGATCGACACCGCGGTGCCCGCGCACGAGCGGGCGCTGCTGCAGCGGCTGACGGCGGGCCTGGCCGAGGTGGCCGAGGTGGTGCCGCTGCGGATCTGGGCGGACGCCGAGGACCGGGTCGGGGTCGTCAGCATCGTGGTGCGGGACGTCCCGGCCGGTCTGGTCGCCGCCGCGCTGTCCGCCGAGCACGGCATCGGCGTGCGGGACGGCCGGTTCTGCGCCCACCCGCTGCTGGCCCGCCTGGCGGGCGGCGCGGACGCGGTCCGGGTGAGCCTGGGCCTGAACACCACCGCATCCGATGTGGACCGGCTGGTGGCGGCGGTGCGCAGCATCGCCGAGCAGGGCCCGGCCGGGGACTACCACGAGGTCCAGGGGCGCTGGACCCCGCGCGGGGACACCCGCGACCTCGACCCGTTCGGCCTCGGGCACACCGCGGGCGGCGCCTCCGGCTGCGGCCACTGAGCCTGCGGCGCGCGTCAGGCGCGGTCGTGCAGGGTGATCCGGTAGCCGTCCGGGTCGGCGAAGGTGAAGGTGCGCCCGAAGGGGCCGTCGATCGGCTCGGCCACGATCGTGTGCCCGTCGGCGACGAGCGCGTCGTGGACGGCCTGCACGTCCGTGGCGTGCAGCCAGATCGCCGCCCCGATGCCGGGGTGCGCGGCGGAGTCGAGGTCGGTGCCGGGCACGACCTCCCGCAGCGCGAACGCGACGGGCTCGGTCTCGAACACGACCGCGTGCGGCGGCCCGGCCTGCGCGCGGACGAGCCCGAGGTACCGCTCGTAGAAGGCCTGCGAGGCGGCGAGGTCGCGCGCCTGGAGGGAGATGAAGTCGGGGCCGGTGACGGGCATGGTGGCACTCCTCGTTTCGTGTCAGCTTTCTGACACGAGCCAGGCTATGTCAGAATCCTGACATGAGTCAAGACGAGGTCGACGGCGTCGTTCTCGAGACGTCGCTCGGCTATCTGCTGAAGGAGGCGTCGAGCGCGCTGCGCCTGGCGATGGAGGACGTGCTGCGCCCGCTGGGGATGACGGTGACCCGCTACTCCTGCCTGGAGCTGCTCGCCCAGCGGCCGGGCCTGTCGAACTCCGACCTCGCGCGGGGCGCGTTCGTGACCCGGCAGTCGATGAACGTGCTGCTCCAGACGCTGGAACGGGAGGGCCTGGTCGCCCGGCCCGCGCAGGCACCCGTCGGCAAGGTGCTGCCGACGCGGCTCACGCCCAGCGGGCGGCGGAGCCTGGCGAAGGCGACCGCCGCGGTGCGGTCCGTCGAGGTCCGGATGCTGTCCGGCCTGACCGAGGCCGACCGGGAGAGCGCCCTGCGGATACTCCGGAGCATGGTCCGTTCCCTGCGCGGCTGACCGCTCGGCATGCGATCACAGGGAGCGCGGCGCATCGTGGGCGCGTCACCGTCGTTGCCTCGTCGGGGTGGGTGGTACACCTCCCCCGGCTGAGGCGGGCACCAGGCGAGCACGGAGCGTTGATGACGGACGAGCAGGGGCTGCAGACATCGGGCCGGACGCCCGAGCAGGCACCCCACGAACCGAGCGAGATCACCTACGCGGAGCACGAGTACCCGGCGCGGCCGCGGACGCTGCGCCACCGCGCGCGGGCCAAGACACCCGTCGTCCGGCGCTCGGTGGCCAAGGACGGCGCCGCGACCGGCGAGAACCCGGCCTACGTGTCCTGGCTGCTCAGCCAGTCGATGCTCGCGGACGCCAACGAGATCGCCCGCCAGTTCTCCGGCCAGGGCTCGATGTGGCAGAACCCCTTCGCCGATCCCGGCCCGCGCCAGGCGGTCGAGACGGCGTCGGTGTGGTTCACCGCCTACCCCATCTCGTTCATCACCCGGCCGGGCGAGTCCTTCCTGGGCGCCCTGGGTGACGAGGCGCTCTGGAACGTCTTCTCCGCGGTGGGCATCGAGGCCGTCCACACCGGACCGGTGAAGCGGGCGGGCGGCATCTCGGGCTGGCAGCTCACCAGCTCCGTCGACGGCCACTTCGACCGGATGTCCACCGAGATCGACCCCGCCTTCGGCACGGAGGCCGAGTTCCGGGCCATGTGCGGCATGGCCACCTGGTCCGGCGGCACGATCATCGACGACATCGTCCCCGGCCACACCGGCAAGGGCGCGGACTTCCGGCTCGCCGAGATGAAGCACGCCGACTACCCCGGCATCTACCACATGGTGGAGATCGAGGAGGAGGACTGGGACCTGCTGCCGGACGTCCCGGCGGGCCGGGACTCCGCCAACCTCGACGCCGCCACCGAGGAGGCCCTGGAGAAGGCCGGCTACATCATCGGCCGCCTGCAGCGCGTCATCTTCTACGCGCCCGGGGTGAAGGAGACGAACTGGAGCGCGACCAAGCCGGTGATCGGCGTGGACGGGGTCTCACGGCGCTGGGTGTACCTGCACTACTTCAAGGACGGGCAGCCCTCCATCAACTGGCTGGACCCCAGCTTCGCCGGGATGCGCCTGGTCATCGGGGACGCGCTGCACTCGCTGGCCGACCTCGGCGCGGGCGCGCTGCGCCTGGACGCCAACGGGTTCCTCGGCGTCGAGAAGGCGGCGGAGGGCATGCCCGCCTGGTCGGAGGGGCACCCGCTGAGCGCCGCGGCCAACCACCTCATCGGCTCCATGGTCCGCAAGGTCGGCGGGTTCACCTTCCAGGAGCTCAACCTCACCATCGACGACATCCGGGCCACCTCCGCCGCGGGCGCGGACCTGTCCTACGACTTCGTCAACCGCCCCGCCTACCACCACGCGCTGGTCACCGCGGACACCGAGTTCCTGCGGCTGACCCTGCGCACGTCCCTGGAGCTGGGCGTCGACCCGGCCGGGCTCGTGCACGCCCTGCAGAACCACGACGAGCTCACCTACGAGCTGCTGCACTGGGCCACCGGCCACCGCGACGACGTCTACCCGTTCGCGGGCGAGGACGTCACCGGCGAGCAGCTGGCCGAGCGGATCCGCGCTGACCTGTCCGAGACGCTGGTGAGCGTCGACTACAACCGGGTGTTCACCACGAACGGCATCGCCTGCACCACGGCGACCGTCATCGCGGCCACGCTGGGCTTCCGCTCGCTCGACGACATCACCGAGGCGGACGTCCCCGCGATCATGCGGGTGCACCTGCTGCTGGCCATGTTCAACGCCCTGCAGCCCGGGGTCTTCGCCCTCTCCGGGTGGGACCTCACCGGCATGCTCACCCTGCCCGCGGAGGACGTCGCCGAGCTGATCGCCGAGGGCGACACCCGCTGGATGAACCGGGCCGCCCACGACCTGATGGGCGTGGCGCCCCAGGCCGTGAAGTCCAGCGCCGGGATGCCGCGCGGCCGCTCGCTCTACGGCCCGCTGCCCGAGCAGCTCGCGGACGAGCGCAGCTTCCTGCGCCAGCTCCAGGCGATCCTGGCGGTCCGGTCCCGGCACGGGATCGCCACGAGCCGCCAGATCGACGTCCCGGACGTCTCGCACCGCGGCATGCTGGTGATGGTGCACGAGCTGGAGGGCGGCGACCAGCACGTCACCGTGCTGAACTTCAGCCCCGAGGCCGTGACCGGCACGATCCGCAGCGAGCACCTCGTGCCCGGCTCCCGCGTGGTGGACATGTTCACCGAGAAGGAGGCCGGGGTGGTGGACGACCTGCGGGCGTTCCTGGTGGAGCTGGAGCCCCACCAGGGCCACTCGTTCCTGCTGGAGCTGCCGTGACAGGGACGGTGCCGAGTACCCACGTCGCGGTCCAGGTCGCCGCGCCCGCGGAGGCCGTCTACGCCTTCGTGACCGACCCGACGAACCTCCCGCGCTGGGCGGCCGGGCTCGCCGGGGCGACGGTCGAGCTCCGCGAGGGGCGCTGGGTGACCGACTCCCCCATGGGCGAGGTCGAGATCGCCTTCGCCCCGCGCAACGAGCACGGCGTCGCGGACCACGACGTCACCCTGCCGGGCGGGGAGGTCGTGTCCAACCCGCTGCGCGTCCTGCCCAACGGCGACGGCTGCGACGTCCTGTTCACCGTCCGGCAGCGGCCGGACATGACCCCCGAGGACCTGGCCCGGGACGTCGCGGCCGTGCGGCAGGACCTCGAGCGGCTCGCAGCCCTGCTGGGGGCCGGTGGTCCGGCGCCGACGGCCCCGAGCCAATAGCCTGCCCCCATGAGCGACGGGAGGCTGGCCGCGCTGCGGCGCGGCGAGAAGCCCCAGAACCTGGTGGGCGAGACCGTGTCGGGGTACGCGGTGTTCGGCGACCACCAGAAGCTGCCGGGCTACTGCCTGCTGATCCACCGCGGCGAGGCCGACCACCTCACCGATCTCGAGCCGCCCGAGCGGACGGCCTTCCTGGAGGATCTCGCCCTGCTCGGCCAGGCGGTCGTCACCGCGCTGCGCGGCGACCCCGCGTTCCGGCGGCTGAACTACGAGATCCTCGGCAACAGCTGGCCCCACCTGCACGCCCACGTCCACCCGCGCTACTCCTGGGAGCCGGACGAGTACCGCTCGCGGCCGGTCTGGCGCTACCCGGACCTGGAGGCCGAGGAGCACCGCGCCGCCGCCGCCCACGCCGAGCTGCGGGACCGGATCGCCCTGGAACTGCGGGCCTTGGTGATCGGCGGGGCCTGAGGGGCCAAGATGGACGCGTGACGCTGCGCCGGCTCGCGGCCCTTGCCGCCCTTCTCGTCCTGCCGTTCCTGCTGTTCGTCGGCACGGCCTCGGCCGACGCGCCCTTCCGCGTACCGGACCGGGTGACCGACCGGGCGGGGGTGCTCACCCCCGCGGACACCACGCGGATCACGCAGGCGGCCGCGCAGCTGCGCAGCGAGAAGGGTTGGGAGCTCTACGTCGTCTACGTCGACTCGTTCGACGGCCGGGACGGACAGGCCTGGGCCGAGGCCACCGCGCAGGCGTCCCAGCTGGGTCGCAACCAGGTGCTGTTCGCCGTGGCGACCGGGGACCGGGTGTACGGCACCTCGTTCGACCAGGGCTTCCCCCTGTCGGCGTCCGCCACGGACGCGATCGAGGCGAACGACGTGCAGCCCCTGCTCGCGCGGTCGGACTGGGCGGGCGCCGCGGTCGCGCTGGCCGACGGGCTCCGCACGGGCGGCTCGTCGAGCGGGTCCGGCGGCTCGGTCGTGCCGTACGTCGTGGGCGGCGCGGTGGTCGTCGGCGGCGGGGCGTACCTGGTCTCGCGGCGTCGGAGGAAGGCGGCGCCCGCTCCCGCCCCGCAGGAGGAGCAGATCGCGGACCCCTTCCCCGGAGAGTCCACCGAGGACCTCGGTTTCCGCTCGTCGCAGGCCCTGCTGGACGTCGACAACGCCGTCGGCACCTCCGAGACCGAGCTGGCGGCCGCCCGCGGCCACTTCGGCGAGGAGGCGGTGGCCCCGTTCGTCGCCGCCCTGGAGGCGTCGCGGGCGGACATGCTGGCGGCCTTCGAGATCCGCCAGCGGCTCGACGACGAGATCCCCGAGACCGAGCCCCAGCAGCGCGCCCTGCACGCGGAGATCCTCCGGCTCGCCACGCAGGCGGACGACCGGCTCGACGCGCAGGTCGAGGCGTTCGACCGGATGCGCGCCCTGGAGGCGGACGCGGGCGGGTACGTCGACGGCCTGGCCTCGCGGCACTTCGGCCTGACCGCACGGATCCCCGAGGTCGAGGCGGCGTGGGCGCGGCTCGGCGCCCGCTACGCGCCCGCCGCGCTGGAGCCCGTGGCGGACCACCTCGCCCAGGCGCACGCCCTGCTCGCCGACGCCGAGAAGGAGATCGGCGAGGCCCGCACCCAGCTCGGCGCCTCCCGCCCCGCCTACGCGGTCGTCGACGGACGGGCCGCCGAGGACGCGCTGACCCAGGCCGAGACCCTGCTCGACGGCGTGGGACGCCGGGAGACCGAGCTCGTCGAGGCGGCGGGCCGGATCCCCGCGGCGCGGGCCGAGGTGGAACAGGACCTCGCCGAGGCCTCGGCGCTGTCCGGGGTGGACGCCGGTGTGCTCGCCAGGGCGCGGGCGGCCCTGGAGTCCGCCGAGCAGGCCGCGACCGCCGCGCAACCCGATCCGCTGGCCGCCCTGCACCTGCTCGACGAGGCGAACGTCGCCCTGGACCAGGCGATCGCGGCGGCCCGCGAGGCGGAGGAGCGGGCGCGCCGGGCGGCCGCGATGCTCGACCAGACCCTCGTCTCCGCGCGCGCCGCGGTGTCGGCGGCGTCGGACTTCGTGTCGACGCGCCGCGGCGCCATCGGGACCCCGGCCCGCACCCGGCTCGCCGAGGCGCAGCGGCACCTCGCCGCCGCCACCGCGGGCGGTGACCCCACCGCGGCCCTGCGCGAGGCCCAGCAGGCCGAGTCCCTCGGCAACGAGGCCCTGAACCTGGCCCGCCAGGACGTGAACCGCTGGTCCGGACCCACCCAGGGCGGCGGCAGCACCGGCGTCGACCTGGGCAGCCTGGTGCTCGGCGGCATCCTCAACGAGGCCATGCGCGGCGGCGGCTACCGAGGCGGGTCCCGAGGCGGCGGCTTCGGCGGTGGCGGGTTCGGCGGCGGCCGCTCCCCCGGCAGCTTCGGCGGCTCGGCATCCCGCGGGCGCCGGGGCGGTGGCGGCCGCTTCTAGCCCACGCACTATGGAACCATAACGTCGATCCGAGGCCTCGAAACGGACGTTACGGTTCCATAGTGCGTCAGAGGAGGGCGCGGATGCTGCGCTCGAAGCCCTCCACGTGGGCTCGGGCCAGTGCCTCGGCCCTGTCCTCCTCGCCCGCCACCACCGCGTCCAACAGGTCGGCGTGCTCGTGGACGTGGCCGGGGAGCGCGGGCAGGCGGTCGAGGAACAGGACCCAGATCCGGGTGGCGAGATTGTCCAGGCGCACGCAGACGTCCTCGAGGTGCGGGTTGCCCGTGGCGCGGTAGAGCGCCCGGTGGACCTCGACGTCCGCGCGCAGCAGCGCCCGCGGGTCGCCCTCGGGGTCCAGCCCGGCGATCGTGCGGGCGAGCTCCCGCAGGGCGGCGCGGTCGGCCGCGCCCGCGTCCCGGGCGGCCGCGCGGGCGGCGAGCGGCTCGAGCACGAACCGGACCTGGGACAGGTTCGCCAGGTCGGTGATGTCCACGGGGGTCGCGAACGTGCCCCGCCGCGGATAGGCGACGACGAGCCGGTCGACCTCGAGCCGCTTGAGCGCCTCGCGCACCGGGGTGCGCCCGGTGCCGAGCTCGGCGGCCAGCCGGTCGTCGTTCAGCGGGTCGCCGGGGCGGATCTCCAGCATGACGAGCCGGTCCCGGATCGCCGCGTACGCGCGGTCGGCCAGCGACTCGCCCGCGCCGAGCTCTGCCGTCACGCTCATCCGCACTCCCCCTTGACCTCGCGGCCACCGTACCCCATGGTTGATATACCAGTCCACGCGTACGTGCCGACCAGAGAGAGCACGCCATGTCGCTCGCCACCCGCTCCGCCCTTGGACTCCCGCTCGCCGAGGCCGATCCGGAGGTGCACGCCGCCGTCACCGCCGAGCTGGCCCGGCAGCGGGACACCCTCGAGATGATCGCCAGCGAGAACGTCGCGCCGCTGGCCGTGCTGCAGGCGCAGGGCTCGGTGCTCACCAACAAGTACGCCGAGGGCTACCCGGGCCGCCGCTACTACGGCGGCTGCGAACACGTCGACGTCGTGGAGCAGCTGGCGATCGACCGGCTGAAGGCCCTGTTCGGCGCCGAGTACGCCAACGTCCAGCCGCACTCCGGCGCGCAGGCGAACGCCGCCGCCATGGCCGCCCTGCTCTCCCCCGGCGACACGATCCTCGGCCTCGACCTCGCGCACGGCGGGCACCTGACCCACGGGATGCGGCTGAACTTCTCCGGCAAGCTCTACGACGTCGCGGCCTACCACGTCCGCGAGTCGGACCACCGCGTCGACATGGCCGAGGTCGAGCGGCTCGCCCTGCAGCGGCGGCCGACGCTGATCGTGGCGGGCTGGTCGGCCTACCCGCGGCAGCTGGACTTCGCCGAGTTCCGCCGGATCGCCGACTCGGTGGGCGCCTACCTCATGGTGGACATGGCGCACTTCGCGGGCCTGGTCGCGGCGGGGCTGCACCCGAGCCCGGTGCCGCACGCCCACGTCGTCACCTCGACCACGCACAAGACGCTAGGCGGGCCGCGCGGCGGCGTGATCCTCGCCCGAGGCGACCTGGCGAAGAAGTTCAACTCGTCGGTGTTCCCCGGCCAGCAGGGCGGGCCGCTCGAGCACGTCATCGCCGCGAAGGCGGTGGCGTTCAAGCTGGCCGCCACGCCCGAGTTCCGCGAGCGCCAGGAGCGGACCCTCGCCGGCGCCCGGATCCTGGCCTCGCGGCTGCTGGCCGAGGAGAACGTGAGCGTGGTGTCCGGGGGCACGGACGTCCACCTCGTGCTCGTCGACCTGCGCCACCACGAGCTCGACGGACAGCAGGCCGAGGACCGGCTCGACGCCGTCGGGATCACGGTCAACCGCAACGCCGTCCCCTTCGACCCCCGCCCCCCGATGGTCAGCTCCGGCCTGCGGATCGGCACCCCCGCGCTCGCCACCCGCGGGTTCACCGAGGCGGACTTCACCGAGGTGTCGGACGTCATCGCCCTCGCCCTGCGCCCCGACCCGGACCTCGCCGCGCTGAGGTCCCGAGTGGACGCGCTCGTCGCCCGCCACCCGCTCTACCCGGAGATCTGATGGCTGAGAACCTTCCCGAGCACCCGGACTTCCTCTGGCGTACACCGGACCCTCGCCGCAGCTACGACGTGGTCGTCGTCGGCGGCGGCGGGCACGGCCTGGCCACCGCGCACTACCTCGCGAAGAACCACGGGATCACGAACGTCGCGGTGCTGGAGAAGGGCTGGCTCGCGGGCGGCAACATGGCCCGCAACACCACCCTGATCCGCTCCAACTACCTGTGGGACGAGTCCGCGGCGATCTACGAGCACGCGCTGAAGCTGTGGGAGGGGCTGGAGGAGGACCTCGGCTACCCGATCCTGTTCTCCCAGCGCGGCGTGCTGAACCTCGCCCACACCGAGCAGGACGTCCGCGACTCGGTCCGCCGCGTCGAGGCCAACCGGCTCAACGGGATCGACGCCGAGTGGCTCTCCCCCGACGAGGTCGCCAAGATCTGCCCGATCGTCAACGTGTCCGGGGACATCCGCTACCCCGTCCACGGCGCGACCTACCAGCCGCGCGCGGGCATCGCGAAGCACGACTACGTGGCCTGGGGGTTCGCCCGCCGCGCCGACGAGGCCGGGATCGACCTGATCCAGGACTGCGAGGTCGTGGGCTTCGAGACCGACGGCGACCGGGTCACCGGAGTCCGGACGACCCGGGGTGACATCGCCTGCGGCACGGTGGCGCTGTGCGCGGCCGGGCACACGTCCGTGCTGCTGGACATGCTGGGCGTCCCGGCGCCGCTGCAGTCACACCCGTTGCAGGCCTTGGTCTCCGAGCTGCTCGAGCCCGTCCACCCCACGATCGTCATGTCGAACGCGGTGCACGTCTACGTCTCCCAGGCGCACAAGGGCGAGCTGGTGATGGGCGCGGGTGTGGACTCCTACAACGGCTACGGCCAGCGCGGCGCCTTCCACATCATCGAGCGTCAGATGGCGGCCGCGGTGGAGCTGTTCCCGGTGTTCGCCCGCGCGCACCTGCTGCGGACGTGGGGCGGGATCGTGGACGTCACCCCGGACGCGTCGCCGATCGTCGGGCACACGCCCTACGCCAACGTGTACCTGAACAGTGGTTGGGGCACAGGCGGTTTCAAGGCCACCCCCGGCATCGGGTGGTGCCTGGCGGACACCGTCGCGCACGGCCGCCCGCACCCCTACGTCGCCCCGTTCGCCCTCGACCGGTTCACGACCGGCGCGCTCGTCGACGAGCACGGCGCCGCGGCCGTCGCCCACTAGGAGCCGTCATGCAGCTGATCGAGTGTCCGTACTGCGGCCCCCGCGAGGAGGTCGAGTTCCACTACGGCGGACAGGCCGGGGTGGCCTACCCCGCGGACCCCGCCGCCCTGACCGACGAGGAGTGGGGGCGTTTCGTGTTCGTCCGCGCGAACCCCAAGGGGCGCTTCGAGGAGCGCTGGAGCCACGCGGCGGGCTGCCGCCGCTGGTTCACCGCCGTCCGGGACACCGCGACCTACCGGTTCTCGCGATGACGCGCGTCGACGGGTACGGCCGGGTCGACCGGACGCGCACGCTGCGCTTCACCTTCGACGGGGTCTCCTACACCGGCCACCCCGGCGACACGCTGGCCTCGGCGCTGCTCGCCCACGGGGTCCGGACGATCGCGCGCAGCGTGAAGCATGACCGCCCGCGCGGCGTCACGGCCGCCTGGAGCGAGGACCCGACCGGCCTCGTGCAGGTCGAGGAGCCCTTCCCCGAGCCGATGCTGCTCGCCACCACGATCGAGCTGGTCGACGGCCTGGTCGCCTCCTCGATCGGCGGTCGCGGCCGGCTGGCCGAGGTCCCCGACACCGCGCGCTACGACCGCCGGTACGCGCACTGCGAGACCCTGGTGGTCGGGGCGGGCCCCGCGGGCCTGCTCGCCGCCCGCACCGCGGCCCGCCGCGGCGACCGCGTGGTGCTGGTGGACGACCGCCCCGCCGCGGGCGGCTCGCTGACCGGCACCGAACGGATCTGCGGCCGGGACGCGCTGGACTTCGTCGCCGACACGCTCGCCGAGCTGCGCGCGCACCCGGACGTGCGGATCCTGCTGCGCACCACCGCGTTCGGCCACTACGACGACGGGTTCGTCCTCGCCCTGGAGCGCCGGACCGACCACCTGGCCCCGGCGCCGCAGGGCCTGTCCCGGCAGCGGGTCTGGCGGATCCGGGCCGGGCACGTGGTCGTGGCGACCGGCGCCCACGAGCGCCCGATCGTGGTGGCGGACAACGACCGTCCCGGGATCATGCTCGCCGCCTCCGCGCGCGACCTCCTGCACCGGTACGGGGTGCTCGCGGGCCGCAGGGTCGTGGTCTTCACCAGCGACGACGCCGCCTACGACGCCGCCGCCGACCTCGCCGGGGCGGGCGCGGAAGTGACGCTCCTCGACCCCCGCCCCGTGCGCGGCGATAGTCGCTCCGGCGACTATCGCCGCGCACGAGGGCTGGTGCTGGGGACCGGTGCCGGACCGGACGGCGCGATCAGCCACGTGCTCACCGACCAGGGCGAGCTGCCCTGCGACCTGCTCCTGCTCTCCGGCGGCTGGAACCCGACCTCCCACCTGTTCTCGCACGTCCGCGGCGCCCTGCGCTACGACGCCGAGCTGGGCGCGTTCCGACCGGGTGAGGCCCTGGCGGGGGTGACCGTGGTCGGCGCCGCGAACGGGACGTTCGACCTCGCCGGGTGCCTCGCGGAGGGCCGGGGCGAGACCCCCGAGCCCCTCCCCCGCACCAACCTGGTCCTGTGGCGGACCGACGGCGACCCCGCGCGCCAGTACGTCGACCTGCAGCGCGACTCGACGGTCGCCGACATCGCGCGCGCCACGGGGGCCGGGCTGCGCAGCGTCGAGCACGTCAAGCGCTACACCACGATCGGCACCGCGCACGACCAGGGCAAGACCTCCGGCGTGCTCGCGAGCGCGATCACCGCCGAGCTGCTCGGGGTGCCGATCGAGTCGCTGGGCACCACCACGTTCCGGCCTCCGTACACCCCGGTCGCGTTCGCGGCGCTGGCCGGGCGGGAGCGCGGGCAGCTCTTCGACCCGGTCCGGACCACGGCGCTGCACGCCTGGCACGTGGCGCGCGGGGCGGTGTTCGAGGACGTCGGCCAGTGGAAGCGGGCACGGTACTACCCGCTGCCCGGTGAGGCTGGTGGCACTGAGGACATGGACACCGCGGTGCTGCGCGAGTGCGCGGCGGTCCGCCGGGACGTCGGCATCCTCGACGGCTCCACGCTCGGCAAGATCGAGGTCCGCGGCCCGGACGCGGGCGCCTTCCTCGACATGATCTACACGAACCTCATGTCCAGCCTGCGGCCCGGCCGGGTCCGCTACGGCGTGATGTGCGGCCTCGACGGCATGGTGATCGACGACGGCACCGTCCTGCGGCTGGACGACGAGGGTTTCCTCGTCTACACCACCACCGGCGGCGCCGCGCCGATCCTGGACCACATGGAGGAGTGGCTGCAGACCGAGTGGCCGCACCTGCGCGTCACGCTGACGTCGGTGACCGAGCAGTGGGCGACCTTCCCGGTCGTGGGGCCGCGGAGCCGGGACGTGGTGGGCGCGCTCGCCCCGCACGTCGACGTCTCCGCCGCGGCCTTCCCGTTCATGACCTGGCAGGACACCGAGGTGGACGGCGTGCCGGTCCGGCTGGCCCGGATCAGCTTCTCCGGCGAGCTGGCCTGGGAGGTCAACGTCGACGGCTGGCACGCCCCCGCCTTGTGGCGCAGGCTGATCGCGCTCGGCGAGCCGTACGGGATCACCCCCTACGGCACCGAGACGATGCACGTGCTGCGCGCGGAGAAGGGCTACCCGATCATCGGGCAGGACACCGACGGCACCGTGACCCCGCAGGACCTCGGGATGAGCTGGGCGGTCTCGACGAAGAAGGTCGACTTCATCGGCAAGCGGTCGTTCGCGCGGGCGGAGAACCGCAACCCGCTGCGCAAGCAGCTCGTGGGGCTGCTGCCGCTGGACCCGACGGTGAAGCTGCCGGAGGGCTCGCAGATCGTCGAGCAGACCGAGGAGCTGCCGCCGCCCCCGGTGCCGATGCTCGGCCATGTCACGTCCAGCTACCGCAGCGCCGCGCTCGGCCGCACGTTCGCGTTGGCCCTGGTCAAGGGCGGGCACGCGCGGATCGGCGAGCGGCTGACCGTCCCGGTGGCCGGGGACCTGGTCCCCGTCGAGGTCACCGGATCCGTGCTCGTCGACCCCGAGGGGACCCGCCGCGATGGCTGAGACGCTCACCCGCACCGGCGCGCTCGACGGCTGGGCCGCCCGGTTCGCCGAGCTCCCGGACTCGGTCGCCCTCCTGGCCGAGCCGTTCCACACGATGACGAGCGTCCGCGGCGAGACCGCCCTGCGCCCGAACACCTGGGTGGCGGACGACGGGTTCGACGCCGTGTGGCTCGGCCCCGACGAGGTCCTGCGGACCAGCCCGTTCCGCTCCGCCGCCGAGCTGGGCGGCACGGACGTCTCCGCGCAGCGCACCACGATCCGGCTGCGCGGGGCCCACGCCCGGGACGTCCTGGAGACGGGGTGCGCGATCGACCTGCACCCGCGCGTGTTCGGCGCGGGTTCGGCGGCGGTCACCACGCTCGGCCAGGCGAACGTGATCCTGCTCTGCCTGGGCGAGAACGACTACCGCATCCTCGTGCGGTCCTCGTTCGCCGCGTACCTGGCGGAGTGGTTGCTCGACGCCGCCACGGAGTGGCGCACGGACACCGCCACGGAGTGGCGCACGGACACCGGGGCGGAGCACCGCGGATGACCGTGTCCGCGTTCGACCTGTTCACCGTGGGCATCGGGCCGTCGAGCTCTCACACGGTGGGTCCGATGCGGGCGGCGCGCCTGTTCGTCGAGCGGCTGGGGCGCGAGGGGCTCCTGCCCCGGGTGGTCCGTGTCCGGGCGGAGCTGTTCGGCAGCCTCGGGGCGACCGGGAAGGGGCACGGCAGCGTCGGCGCGGTGGTGCGCGGACTGGCCGGGGAGGAGCCGGAGACGGTCGACCCGCGGTCGTCGACCGTGGCGGACGTCGAGCGGACCGGCCGCATCCGTCTGGCCGGTGTGCACGAGGCCGCCGCCCCGGAGGTGATCCTGCACCGCAGGCGGGTGCTCCCCTTCCACCCCAACGGGATGCGCTTCACCGCCACCGCCGGGGACACCACGCTGCTGACCGCGGAGTACTTCTCGGTGGGCGGCGGGTTCGTCGTCGACGGCGAGGCGTGGCGCCCACCCGCCGTCGCGGTGCCGCACCCCTACTCGACCGGGGCCGAGCTGCTCACGCGCTGCCGGGAGACCGGGCTGTCGATCAGCGCGCTCACCCTGGCCAACGAGTGCGCCAGCCGCACCGAGGCCGAGGTCCGCGACGGGCTGCTCGCGCTGTGGGCGGTGATGCAGGAGTGCGTCGAGCGCGGGTCCACGACGACCGGGGTGCTGCCGGGCGGCCTGCAGGTCCGACGGCGGGCGGCCGACATGCGGGCGGCGCTGCAGGAGGAGGACGCGGACCCCGCCGAGTGGGTCACGCTGTTCGCCCTGGCCGTCAACGAGGAGAACGCGGCGGGCGGGCGCGTCGTCACGGCCCCCACCAACGGCGCGGCCGGGATCGTGCCCGCGGTCCTGCACTACTACCGGCGGTTCTGCCGGGGCGCCGACGACGACGGCGTCGTCCGGTTCCTCTTGGCCGCCACCGCCGTCGGCAGCCTGTTCAAGGAGAACGCCTCGATCTCCGGCGCCGAGGTCGGCTGCCAGGGTGAGGTGGGCTCGGCCTGCTCCATGGCTGCCGCCGGGCTCGCGGAGGTCATGGGCGGCAGCCCGGAGCAGGTGGAGAACGCCGCGGAGATCGGCATCGAGCACAACCTGGGCCTGACCTGCGACCCGATCGGCGGCCTGGTCCAGATCCCCTGCATCGAGCGGAACGCCGTCGCCGCGTCGAAGGCGATCACCGCGGCCCGGATGGCGGTGCGCGGGGACGGCGTGCACCACGTCAGCCTCGACAAGGCCATCCGGACCATGCGGCTGACCGGCCGGGACATGAAGAGCAAGTACAAGGAGACCAGCCGCGGCGGCCTGGCCCTGACCGTCGTGGAGTGCTGAGCCGAGAGTCGTGCGTGGTAAGTGGTGCTGGAGCACCACTTACCACGCACGGGCGGCGAAGCCGCTACACCACACCGCGGTCGTGCAGCCCGCCGAGCTCGGCCGGGGACAGGCCCAGCACCTCGCTCAGCACCTCGTCGGTCTCGCGGCCGAGCACCGGGGTGGCGCCCGCGTCGCCGTGGTCGCCGTCGAACCGCAGCGGCGACCGGGCGGTGATCGCGGACGTCCCGTCCGGCATCTCCAGGTCCGCGAGGACCGCGTGCCCGCCGGTGCGGTGGGCGGCCACCACGTCCGTCATGCCCTGGTAGCGGCCCCAGAGCACGCGGGCGGTGTCCAGCTCGTCGGACACCGTCTTGGAGTCGCGGGCCAGGAACCAGGGCTTGAGGACGGCCGCGATGGTGTCCCGCAGCCGGTAGCGCTCCGACTCGCTCGTCAGGTCCGCCTCGAGCGCCTGCTCGAGCGCGGCGAACACCTCGCCGGTCCCGGTCACCGAGGTCAGGGCGGACCACTGGCCGGGGGTCAGCGCCACGACCATCACCCGCTGGCCGTCCGAGCAGGCGAAGTCCACGCCGAACGAGCCGTACACGTGGTTGCCGTGTCGCGGGCGCTCCGTGCCCCGCTCGGCGGCCTCCGACAGCCAGCCCAGGTTCGCCACCCCGGCCAGCGCGACGTCCGAGAGCGCGAGCTCCACGAACGCCCCCTCGCCGGTCGTGGACCTGGCGTAGAGCGCGGCGAGGACGGCCGTGGACACCGACAGACCGGTGACCAGGTCCCAGGCGGGGAGCACGTGGTTGACCGGCGCGGCGCCCTCCTCGGTCCCGGTGATCTGCGGGATCCCGACCTCGGCGTTGACGGTGTAGTCGACGGCGGGCCGCCCGTCCGGATAGCCCTGCACCCGGACGTGGATCAGGTCGGCCCGCTTCGCGCGCAGGGTCTCCGGGGCCATCCACCGCCGCCCGACGACGTTGTCCACCAGCACGCCGGTCGCGGCGATCAGGTCGGTGACCAGGGCGCGGCCCTCGTCGGAGCGCATGTCCACGGCGACCGAGCGCTTGCCCTTGTTCAGCGAGGCCCAGTAGAACGAGTCACCCGCCCGGTCCACCGGCCAGCGCAGATGGTCCGACCCGCCGCCCAGCGGGTCGATCCGGATCACCGAGGCACCGAGCTGGGCGAGGGTCATGCCGCCCGTCGGTCCCGCGACGAAGCTCGCGCACTCCACCACCTGCAACCCGGCCAGAGGTCTACTCACACGAGCCAGGCTACCTATCCCCAGCCGGCGCTCAGACCGCCTGGGAGCGCAGCGCCTCCACCCCGACCGGCGCGTCCCCGCGCAGCGTGACGCGGTGCATCACGCGGCGGGCGTCCCCGTAGTCGCGGTTCGCGTAGTGGACGGTGGAGCGGTTGTCCCACATCGCGACGTCCCCCTCGGCCCAGCGGTGGCGCACGATGTGCTCGGGCTTGGTGAGGTGCGCGTAGAACAGGTCCAGCAGGTGCCTGCTCTCGGCGTCCGACACGCCCTGGATCCGCTCGGTGAAGCCGGGGTTCACGAACAGCGACCGACGCCCGGTCTCGGGGTGCACGCGCACCACGGGGTGCACGACCGGTTCGAGGCTGGTGACCGTCTCGCCCTCCCAGACGCTGCCCCGGCCCTGGCGGCGCTGCGCGAGGTAGTAGCCGAACTCGCGGTTGCCGTCGTGGACCGCGTCGAGCTCGTCGGCGAGGCGCTGCACCGCCGGGGACAGGGACTCGTAGGCGAGCTCCAGGTCGGCCCAGTTCGTGTCGCCGCCGGCGGCCGGCAGGGTGACCGCCCGCAGGATCGAGCCCAGCGGCGGCCGCTTCATGAAGGTGACGTCGGTGTGCCAGACGTCGGAGAAGCCGTTGTCCGCGGAGTCCAGCGCGTAGATCTCGGTGTGCTCGTCGTCGATGCCCGGGACCACCGGGTGGGACGCCGTCAGCTCGCCGATCCGGTTGCCCAGCCGGACCTGGCCGGTCGGGTCGAGGGCGTGCTGGCCGCGGAAGAACAGCACCTTGCGCTCGGTGAGCCGGGCGCGGATGGCGGCCACCTGGGCGTCGGAGGCGGTGGCCAGGTCGACGTCGTGGACGATCGCGCCGAAGCGCGGGCCGAGCGGCTCGAGGGTCAGGTCGACGGCGGCGAGCGGGGACGACGGGGACACGGGGGACAGCGGGGACACGGCGGGGCTCCTCGGGAGCGGTGCGGACGGGGGCGGGGACGGGGACGGGGACGGGGTCACCGACAGAGCGCCACGGCCGTCCGGCAGAGGTCGACGTAGAGTCGCGCCACCAGCCGAAGGTCCACGTGCCGATCGTGACGCCCGCGCAGCGGCACGGCAAGGGTGGTCGCCGTCACCGGGCCCGATGACTACCGTGCGTACGTTGATCGATACCCTGCGTAGGTATGGAGCTGGGCTACCTCACGCACGTCGGCGGGCTCGGCTCGCCGCGCGACGCCTACCGCGACACCGTGGCCCTCGCCGTGGCGGCGGAGGCGGCGGGCTACGACTCGTTCTGGGTCGCCCAGCACCACAACAGCGAGGCGCAGGGGTACCTGCCGTCGCCGTTCGTGCTGCTCGCGGCGGTCGCGCAGGCCACGCAGCGGATCCGGCTCGGGGTGGGTGTCGTCGCGGTGGCACTCGAGGACCCGCGCCGGGTCGCGGAGGACGCCGCCGTGCTGGACACGCTGTCCGGCGAGCGACTGGAGCTCGGCGTCGGGGCGGGGTCGGACCCGGCCGCGTCGGCCCTGTTCGGGCGCGACCACGAGCGTCGGCACGCCGAGACCGCGGCGGCCGTCGACGAGCTGCGGGCCGTCCTCGGCGGGATCACGCTCGTGCCGGACGCGCCCGGGCTGCTGGACCGGATGTGGTGGGCGACGGGATCGGCCCGGGGCGTCGACGCGGCCGCGGCCCGCGGGACGGGGGTGATCTCGGGCAGGCCGCAGGGCGCCGCCGTGGACCTGGAGCGGTTCTGGGGACGGTCGGTCGGCGAGCCGCGGGTCGCGGTGTCGCGGCTGGTCCGGGCCGGGGAGCCCGCCGCGGAGGTGACCGCCCGGCTGCGCGCCGACCCCGCCCTGAGCTGGGCGACCACGCTCCTCGTGCAGACCCAGCCCACGCGGACCGACCGCGCGACGCACCTGCGGACCCTCGAGGTCGGCCGGGCGGCGCGGGACTCCTACCGTCGACCCGTGGCGAGCACGGCGCCCGCTTAGGCAGGATGGCCGGGTGACCGATACCGAGCAGCGCCGCAGTGGCCTGGACCTGCGTTGGGTGGACACCGGCACCCGCCCGCAGGACGACCTGTTCACCCACGTCAACGGCAAGTGGCTCGCGGGGCACGTGATCCCGGACGACCGGGCGCAGGACGGCGCCTTCCGGGACCTGCGCGACCGGGCCGAGGAGGACGTCCGGGCCATCGTCGAGGAGGTCCGCGAGGGCCGGGTGGCCGACCTGTACGCCTCCTACATGGACACCGAGCGGATCGAGGAGCTGGGCACCGCCCCGCTGCAGCCGCTCCTGGCGGAGATCGCGGACGCGTCGTCGAAGGAGGAGCTCGCCGGGGTGCTCGGCCGCCGCCAGCGGCAGGGCCGGGCCGCGCTCTTCGGCGCCTTCGTCGGGACCGACGCCAAGGACTCGTCGCGCTACCTGGTGCACCTGTCGCAGGCCGGGCTCGGCCTGCCGGACGAGTCGTACTACCGCGAGGAGCAGTACGCGGAGATCCGGGCCGCGTACCTGACGCACCTGTCCCGGCTGTCCGCCCTGGTGGGCCTGCCGGACGAGTCCGCCACGGTGCTGGACCTGGAGACGCGGCTCGCCGCGATCTCCTGGGACCGGGTGACCAACCGGGACGCCGAGAAGACCTACACCCTGATGACCTGGCCCGCGGTGCAGGCCAACGCCCCGGAGTTCCCCTGGTCGGCGTGGCACGCCGCGCTCGCGGCCCCGGAGGGCGCGTTCGACGAGGTCGTCGTGCGGCAGCCCGCCTTCGTGCTGGCCGCGGCCCGGTTGTGGGCCGAGCTCCCGCTGGAGCAGTGGAAGGCCTGGCTGTCGATCCGGGTGGCGTCCGCCTGCGCGGACTACCTGAACGACGCCGTGGTCGAGGAGGACTTCGACTTCTACGGCCGCACCCTGTCCGGCACCCCCGCCCTGCGGGAGCGCTGGAAGCGCGGGGTCTCGGTGGTGGAGGGCGCCGTCGGCGAGGAGGTCGGGAAGCTCTACGTGGAGCGGCACTTCCCGGCGTCGTCGAAGGAGCGGATGGTCGAGCTCGTCGCGAACCTCGTCGAGGCCTACCGGCAGTCGATCTCCACGCTGGACTGGATGTCGCCGCAGACCCGCGAGCGGGCGCTGGAGAAGCTGGGCAAGTTCCGCCCGAAGATCGGCTACCCCGACAGGTGGAAGGACTACTCGTCGCTCGTCGTCTCCCGGGACGACCTGCTCGGCAACATGCTGCGGGCGGCGGAGTGGGACTTCGACTACGACCTCGCGCGGATCGGCGGGCCCGTCGACAAGGACGAGTGGCTGATGACCCCGCAGACGGTCAACGCCTACTACCACCCGCGGATGAACGAGATCGTCTTCCCGGCCGCGATCCTGCAGCCGCCCTTCTTCGACCCCGAGGCGGACGACGCGGCCAACTACGGCGGCATCGGCGCCGTCATCGGGCACGAGATCGGCCACGGCTTCGACGACCAGGGCAGCCGCTACGACGGCGACGGCAACATGACCGACTGGTGGGAGACCGCGGACCGGGCGGAGTTCGACAAGCGCAGCGGCGCGCTGATCGAGCAGTACTCGCTGCTCTCCCCCGCCGGGCTGCCCGAGCACAAGGTCAACGGGGCGCTCACGGTCGGCGAGAACATCGGCGACCTGGGCGGGCTGACGATCGCGATCAAGGCCTACAGGATCGCGCTCGGGGACACCGAGGCCCCGGTGATCGACGGGTTCACCGGGCTGCAGCGGGTGCTCGTCGGGTGGGCCCAGGTGTGGCGGGCGGCCACCCGGGACGCCGAGGCGGTCCGCAGGCTCGCCGTCGACCCGCACTCCCCGCCGGACCTGCGCTGCAACGCGGTGGTGACCAACCTGGACGCCTTCCACGAGGCGTTCGAGGTCTCCCCCGACGACGCGCTCTACACCTCCCCCGAGGCCCGCGTCCGCATCTGGTGACCCGACGAACGGCGCGTCCGCTCACACCTGGTGAGCGAACGCGCCGTTCGCCGTCGAGGATCAGGGGACCAGCACGTACTTGCCGACGGCCGTTCGGTCGGCGTAGCGGCGCAGGATCTGCGCGGCCTCGGCCAACGGGGCGGTGACCGGCTGCGGCGGGTGCAGGTCACCGCGCCCGATCCGCCCGACGACGTCCGCCAGCAGGGCGGCCTGACCCTCGGCCCCGCCGACCTCCCGCGCCCAGTCCCCCCAGTCCACGCCGACGACCGTGCGGTTGCGCAGCAGCACGATGTTGGCGGGCAGCCGCGGGATCTCGCCGCTCGCGAACCCGAGCACGCAGAACCGCCCGCCCGCCCTGAGCGCGCGCAGCGCGGACTCCGCCGCCGGGCCCCCGACGGGATCGACGACCACGTCCGCGCCGCCGCCCGTGGCCGCACGGATGCCGTCCTTGAGGTCGGTGTAGTCGATCGCCTCGGTGGCGCCGGCCGCGACCGCCGCCGCCCGCTTCTCCGCGCTCGACGCGACGGCCAGCACCCGCGCGCCCAGGCTGCGGGCGACGTCCACCGCGGCCAGCCCGATCCCGCCGCCCGCACCCAGCACGACGACCCACTCGTCCGGCGCGATCGCCACGCGGCGGGTCACGGCGAAGACCAGCGTGCAGTAGGACTCGAGCGCGGAGGCGGCCACGACCGGACCCACACCCGGCGGCAGCGACACGGGGTTCCGCAGGACGGCACGGCTCGCGTACCCGCCGAACCCCAGCACCGAGCCGACGACCGCGGTGCCCTTCTGCGCCGGGTCCACACCGTCGCCGACCGCGAGGACGGTGCCCGCGACCGCCGACCCGGGGGTGAACGGCAGCGGCGGCCTCACCTGGTAGCGGCCCTGCACGATCAACCCGTCGACGAAGCTGACCCCCGCGGCCTCGACGCCCACGAGGACCTCACCGGGCCCGGGCAGGGGGTCGGGCTCCTCGACGAGCGTCAGCTTCTCCGGGTCTCCGAACTCGGTACACACCACGCGCAGCACGGGTCCACCCTGACTGATCGACCGCTCAGTTCGGCTATGACCCCGCCCACACCCGCCTAGAGGGACTTGAGCACGGCGTCGGCCGAGCTGACGGTGACGTCGCCGGGCGAGCTCTCCACCCACACACCCTTCGCGACCCCGTCGGTGAAGACCGCCGCGTAGCGCTGGTTGCGCAGCCCCAGGCCCATGCCGGTGCCGTCCAGGGTGAGCCCGAGGGCCTTGGCGAGGTCGCCGTTCCCGTCGCCGAGCATGAGCACGGCGTCCCCGGTGTCCCGGGACTTGCCCCAGGCGTCCATGACGAAGGCGTCGTTGACCGAGACGCAGGCGATCGTGTCCACGCCCTTGGCCTTGAGCTCGTCCGCCCGCAGCACGTACTCGGGGAGGTGCTGGTCCGAGCAGGTGGGGGTGAAGGCGCCGGGGACGCCGAACAGCACGACCGTGCCCGTGCCCAGCACCTCGGTGCTCGTGACGGGGGTGGGCTTGTCGTCGCGCATCGTCGTCAGCGTGACCTCGGGAAGGGTGTCGCCGGCCGAGAGGGCCATGGGGTGCCTCGTTTCGCGAAGTGTCGTGATCAGCTCGACGCTACTGCGGGCGCACTCGCGCCGCAGCCGCACCCGTGCCGTCCCCGACCGAACGATGAGTTCCGCGCCCCGGGAGAGTCCACCCCCACGACGTCACCGAAGCTCCACCGAACCGGGAGGACCCATGACCGCACGACCGCCCGTCGTCGACACGCAGACCTGGGAGCGGGAGCTCGCCGCGCTCCGGACCAGGGAGAAGGCCGCCACGCGCGAGCTGGACGCGATCGCCGCGCAGCGCAGGCGGCTGCCCATGGTCGAGATGCCGGACTACGTGCTGGAGGGCCCGGACGGGCCGGTCCGGCTGGTCGACCTGTTCGGCGACCAGGACCAGCTGATCGTCTACCACCACATGTGGGAGGACGGGGCCCGGTGGCAGTGCGGCGGCTGCACGAGCTTCACCACGCAGTTCACCCGCTTCGCGGGCCTGGCGAAGTTCGGCGCCCGGTTCGTGATCGTCACCCAGGGCCCGATCGCCGACGCGCTCGCCTACCGGGACGAGGTCGGCAACCGCATGGAGTGGTACTCGACGGCGGGCAGCGCGTTCGGCGCGGACGTCGGCGCGGGGCCGAACGAGGGCTTCGGCGTCAACGTCTTCCTGCGCGACGGCGACCGGGTCTACCGGACCTGGCACACGAACGGGCGCGGGGTGGAGCAGCTCAGCCACCTGTTCGCGCTGGTCGACGTCCTGCCCTACGGCCGCCGGGAGGAGTGGCAGGACTCCCCCGAGGGCTGGCCGCAGGGCCCCGCCTACGCGCGGTGGATGGGCTCCGACGAGATCGCCGCGGCCTACGGGGACGCTACGCAGGCGGGATGATGCCCTCGCCCACGATCCGCACGACCTCACCCGGCAGGGCGTCGGAGCCGGGGCGGCCGGGGCGGTACCACTCGCTGATCGAGTTGACCGTGCCGCTGAGCAGGCGGGCGGCGAGCGAGGGCTCGACGCCGGCGCGCACCTCACCGTCCGCCACCGCCTCGGCGACGAGCGAGGCGATCGAGGCGTCGTAGGCGCGGCGGCGGGCGAGCGCCCACCGCTCGGTCTCGGTGTTGCCCCGCACCCGCAGCAGCAGCGTGACGTACGGCAGCTCCGACTGCAGCACCTCCACCTGCCGGTAGATGATGTGCCGCAGGCGGTCCAGCGCCGGACCGGAGAGCGACTCCGGCTCGGAGAGGATCCCGAACAGACCGTCCAAGGCCCGGGTGAGAGCCGCCTTGAGCAGCTCCTCCTTGCCCGAGACGTGGTGGTAGAAGCTGGACTTGGTGATGCCCGCGGCGCGGGAGAGGTCCTCCATCGACGTGGCGTCGTAGCCGCGGGTGTTGAACTCCGCGACCGCCACGGCGAGCAGGGACGCCGCGTCGTAGGCCGGTCGGCGCCGCCCGGTGGGGGCCGTCATCGCCCCTCGAACGCGGGGGCGCGCTTCTCGAGGAACGCCTCCACGGCCTCGTGGTGGTCCCGGGTGACGCCCAGCCGCGCCTGCCCCGCGGCCTCGGCGGCCAGGACCGTGTCCAGGGAGGACACCGCCCCGATCGCCACGGCCTTCTTGATCTCGGCGTAGGCCAGCGTGGGCCCGGCGGCCAGCTTCCGGGCGAGCGTGAGCGCCGCGCCGAGCACCTCGTCCGCCGGGACGACCGACCGGACCAGGCCGGACGCCAGTGCCTGCGCCGCGTCGAACGACTCGCCGAGCAGCAGCAGCTCGGTGGCCCTGGCCGCGCCGAGCGAGTGCGTGAGCGTGGCCGACAGTCCCGAGTCCGCGGTCAGCCCGATCGCCGAGAAGGCGGTGGCGAACGTGGCGCCCTCGGCCGCGATCCGCAGGTCGCAGGCCATGGCGAAGCCGAGGCCCGCCCCGACCGCCCCGCCGTTGATCGCGCAGACCACCGGTTTCGGCATCGTCGCGAGCAGCGTGACGATCGGGTTGTAGTGCTTCTCCACGGTGTCGAACGAGGTGGCCGAGTCACCGCGCAGGGACTTCACGTGCTCGCCCAGGTCCTGCCCCACGCAGAACGACTTGCCGCTGCCCGCCAGCACCACGGCGCGGACGTCCGGGTCGGCCGCGACCTCCGCCAGCGCCTGGTGCAGCGCCTCCTTCAGCTCGACGGTCAGCGCGTTGCGCCGCTCGGGCCGGTTCAGCGTGACGACCGCGACGGCGCCGTCGCGCTCGAGGGTGACAGGCGAGTCCATCGGGCCATGCTAGCCGCCGCCGTCAACCGAACGATCGTTTCAGGGTCCGGGTCCGCCGTCAGCGGGCGGCGGAGGGCGGGTGACCGTAGCGGCGCCGGAAGGCGGCGGCGAAGCGGCTGGCGCTGGAGAAACCCCAGGCCGCGGCGACCTGGCTGATCGTGAGGCCCGGCCGGGCGGCGAGGTCGGCGCGGGCGCGGTGCAGCCGCACGGCGACCAGGTGTTCGGTCGGGGTGCAGCCCATCCACCGGCGGAACCCGTCCTGCAGCCGCCGCACCGAGGTGCCCGCGACGTCCGCCATCTCGGCGGCGGTCCACGCGCGGGCGGGGTCGTCCGCCACCGCGTCGACCACCCGGCTGATCATCCGCGGCCGCGCGGGCGGGCCGCCGTCCTCCGGGCAGACCGCCAGCAGGAAGCCCGCGGACACCGCCCCCGCCAGCTGGGCCCGCACGACGGGCTGGTCGGAGAACAGCGGCGTGGTGCGGGCGTGCGAGGACAGGCCGGCGACCAGGTGCCGCCAGTCCCGACCCGGCCCCGCGGCGTCGAGCCGGACCTGGTCGGGCAGCGACCCGACGGTCCCGGGCCTGCCGAGGACCCGCTCGGCCTCGCGGTCCATCCAGTCCCGGTCGAACTTCACGCCGAGGACGGTGCAGGTGGCGTCCCAGTGGCTGATCAACGACGGCGTGTCGGCCCGGAAGACGGTGGCCTGCCCGGCCACGGAGGTGACCGTGCCGTGCCGCCCGCGGCTCTCCAGGTGCCCGGTCAGCGGCAGGTTGACCTCGTAGGCGGCGGGATAGTCGCAGGCCACGGCGACGTCCGCACCCCACCCGACGTACCCGATGAGCACCGGGCCGAGGTCCACCGTGCGCAACGTCAGCCGCGGGTCGCCCCCGCCGCCCAGCGGCGTGAGCTCGTGCGGGAAGTACGCCGCCGCCACCGACTGGGAGGCGCGCTGCCAGTCCCGGAACGTCGCACCACTGCGTGCGGGCATGCCGAGGATGGTAGCCCAGCGCAGCGCGGGCGACCCGGCGCGCGATGCGTCTCGGATCCGCGCGATCCGTGTCGTCGCGGCGGTGCCGCGGACCTACCTTCGCGGCCATCCCGGACACCGCCGACTCGGATCCCTGTGGAGGAACGTCGATGACGACGACCGAGAACGACCTGGGCTGGCTCGACGACATCACCATGAGCCAGCTGGAACGCAACCCCTACCCCGTCTACGAGCGGCTGCGGGCCGAGGCCCCGCTGGCCTACGTCCCCGTGCTCGGCTCCTACGTGGCCTCGACCGCGGAGCTCTGCCGCGAGATCGCCACCAGCCCGGACTTCGAAGCCGTGATCACCCCGGCGGGCGGCCGGACGTTCGGTCACCCCGCGATCATCGGGGTGAACGGCGACGTGCACGCCGACCTGCGCGGCATGGTCGAGCCGCAGCTGCAGCCCGTCGAGGTGGACCGCTGGGTCGACGACCTGGTGCGCCCCATCGCCCGCCGGTACGTCGAGGCGTTCGAGAACGACGGCCGCGCGGAGCTCGTGGGGCAGTACGCCGAGCCGGTCAGCGTGCGGTCCCTCGGTGACCTGCTGGGCCTCACGGACGTCTCGTCGGACACCCTGCGGGACTGGTTCGCCCGGCTGAACCGCTCCTTCACCAACGCCGCCATGACGGCCGACGGCGAGTTCGCCAACCCGGAGGGGTTCCTCGACGGCGACCGGGCCAAGGAGGAGATCAAGGCCGCCGTCGACCCGCTGATCGACCGGTGGATCACCGAGCCCGCGGACACCGCGATCTCGCACTGGCTCCACGACGGCATGCCGCCCGGGAAGACGCGGGACCGCGAGTACATCTACCCGACGATCTACGTGTACCTGCTCGGCGCCATGCAGGAGCCCGGCCACGGCATCGCGTCCACGCTCGTCGGGCTGTTCGGCGAGCCGGAGCAGTTCGAGCAGGTCGTCGACGATCCCGCGCTCATCCCCCGGGCGATCGCGGAGGGCATGCGCTGGACCTCGCCGATCTGGTCGGCGACGGCGCGGATCACCACCGCGGACGTGCACCTCGCGGGCGTGGACCTGCCGAAGGGCACCCCGGTGATCCAGTCCTACGGCTCGGCGAACCACGACACCGGCCTGTACGAGGCGCCGACCCGCTTCGACCTGCACCGCCCGCCGCTGCCGCACCTGGCGTTCGGCGCGGGCCGGCACGCCTGCGCCGGCATCTACTACGCCAACCACGTCATGCGGATCGCGCTGGAGGAGCTGTTCGAGGCGATCCCGAACATGGAGCGGGACACCTCGGCCGAGGTCGAGTTCTGGGGCTGGGGCTTCCGCGGCCCGACCGCCCTGCCCGTCACCTGGGAGGTCTGACCCCCATGACGTCCACCGCGCCCACCTTCGGAGCCGCCCTCGGCGACCGGACCGTCCCCTGCGGCCCGGACCAGCCCCTGCTCGACGCCTTCCTCCGGGCCGGGGTCTGGATGCCGAACTCCTGCAACCAGGGGACCTGCGGCACCTGCAAGCTGCGGGTGGTCCGCGGTGACGTCGACCACCGCGACTCCCCCGCCGACACCCTCACCGCGGCGGAGCGGGCCGCAGGCCTGGCGCTGGCCTGCCAGGCGCGGCCCCGCTCCGACCTCACCCTCGCCCTGGACGGGCCCGCCGCGGCGGCGGGCCGCACCGCCCATCCCCTGCGGGACCTGGTGGGGACCGTCGTGGAGCTCGCGGACGTCGCCCGGGACACCCGACGGCTGCGGATCGCCCTGGGCGAGCCCCTCGCGTTCGACGCCGGGCAGTACGTGGAGCTGACCGTGCCGGGGTCCGGGGTGCGGCGGCAGTACTCCCTGGCGAACACCGCGGACGTCGACAAGGTCCTGGAGCTGCACGTCCGGCTCGTCCCCGGTGGCGCGGCGACCGCGGGGTGGATCTTCGACTCCCTCCGGGTCGACGACGAGATCGAGGTCAGCGGGCCGTTCGGCGACTTCGTCCTCGACGACGCCGAGGGCCCGATGGTCATGATCGGCGGCGGTACCGGCCTGGCCCCGCTGGTCGGGCTCGCCCGCACCGCCCTGGCCCGCGACCCCGGGCGGGAGATCCACCTCTACCACGGCGTCCGCGGGGCGGCGGACCTCTACGACGGCGACGCGATGGCGGAGCTGGCGGCGCGGTACTCCGGCTTCCGGTTCCTCCCGGTGCTCTCGCACGAGCCGGACCCGGACCACCGCTCGGGCCTGCCGACCGACGCGTTCGTCGAGGACGTCCCCAGCGCCCGCGGCTGGTCGGGCTGGCTGTGCGGCCCGCCCGCGATGGTGGACGCCGGGGTGAAGGCGTTCAAGCGCAGGCGGATGGCGCCGCGCCTGATCCACCGGGAGAACTTCACGCCGGCCTGCTGATCCGTCCGGCGGGTACGCAGTTGTGCGTACCCGCCGGACGTCTCTGCGGGGCACCCACCGGCCTCTCCTCCCTGCCCGACACCGACGCAGGAGGAGCGATGGATCTCGAGAAGTCCCTGCCCACCACACTCGACCCCGCGACCGAGGAGGCGCTCGACACCCTGCAGGCCAACATCCTCTCCGGCCACGTGCGGGAGCGGTTCCTGGCCCTGTTCGTGCACTTCGGCGACGCGGCGGACGGCTGCGCGTTCCTCCGCGCGCTCGCCCCGATGATCAAGCCGTACGCGGTGCAGCGCTGGGAGACCGCCGCCTTCAAGGCGCACCTGCCGATCCGCCCGGTCTGGGTCGGGGCCGCGCTGTCGGCGTCGGGGTACGGCGCCCTGGGCCGCAAGGCCGACGCCCCGACCGACACCGCCTTCCGCGGCGGGATGAAGTCCAGCACGGCGAAGCTGGCCGACCCCGCGCAGGAGACGTGGGAGGCGGGCTACCAGGGGGACGTCCACGCCGTCGTGCTGATCGGCGGCGTCTCGGCGGACGACGTCGAGGCCGCGGAGGACGCGGTCCGGGCGGTCCTGCCGCCCACGGTCACCGTGCTGCAGCGGGAGACCGGGCGCGGGCAGCACAACGCCGACGGCAACGGCATCGAGCACTTCGGCTACGTCGACGGCCGCAGCCAGCCCCTGTTCGTCGAGGCCGAGATCGCGGCCGAGGACAAGACCGCCTGGGACCCGGCGTTCCCGCTGAAGCAGGTGCTCGTCCCGGAGTCGGCGAACAGGTTCGGCAGCTACTTCGTGTTCCGCAAGCTCGAGCAGAACGTCCGCGCGTTCAAGACGGCCGAGGAGCACCTCGCCGACACCTTGGCGCTGTCCGAGCCGGACCGGGAGCGGGCGGGCGCCCTGATCGTCGGGCGCTTCGAGGACGGCACGCCGGTGGTCCTGTCCGGACAGGAGGCGGGCGACCCCCACGTGGTCAACGACTTCGGGTACGACGGCGACCCCGACGGGCTGAAGTGCCCGCACTTCGCCCACATCCGCAAGACCAACCCGCGCGGCACCGGCGGGTTCGAGGCGGTCGAGGGCGAGCGTTCGCACATCATGGCCCGCCGCGGCCAGACCTACGGCGAGCGCTACGACGGACCGAACGCCGACATCGACCCGGCGCTGCGGCCGACCGGCGGGGTCGGGCTGCTGTTCATGGCGTACATGAGCAGTGTGGTGGACCAGTTCGAGTTCACCCAGGCCAACTGGGCGGACTTCGCCGGGTTCCCGAAGGCCGGCGAACAGCCCGGCCTCGACCCGGTGATCGGGCAGGGCCACCGGCCGTCGCTCCCGCCGTGCCCCGTGCCCTGGGGCGGCCCCGGGCTGCGGCCCGCCGAGGTGTTCCCGCAGACCGTGACGCTCAAGGGCGGCGAGTACTTCTTCGCCCCGTCGATCGCCTACCTCGCCGCGCTGTAGACCAGCGTGGTGATCCGGGTGTGGGCGGGGGTGGCCGGGGTGGAGCCGAACCCGAAGCGGACCGGCGGGTCCACCGGGGCGAGCCCACCCTGGTCGACCCCGTCCCACCGCACCACCGCCGACGTGACGCGGTGCAGGTCACGGGCGCAGTAGTACTCGCGGCGGCCCTGCCCGGCGGACCCGACGGTCCGGACGCCGGGCAGGACCCGCCGCGCGACGACGTCGATCGCGGCGACCCAGCGCGGGTCCGTCTGCAGGGGGCCCGGGACCGCACGCAGCAGCCACCCCAGGGCGCCCCGCCCACCGACGCGCCACGCGCACTCCAGCGGCCCCGCGGTGACCTGTCGCCGGTCCCCGCGCTCGACGTGCACGACCGGGCCGAGCCGCACCTCGTCGAAGGTGTAGGTCGCGGTCACGAACTCGGCGACGGGCTCGGAGGGGGCGAGGAGCAGCCGGTGCCCGTCCGGGCGTTCCACCATCACGTCGGTGAAGGAGCCCAGCGGCGAGCGCGGCCAGTGCCCCACCACCACACGGAGTCCCGCAGGGGTGCCGAGCCCGGAGATCCAGCCGTCGAAGCGATCGATCACCCGGGTTGAATACCCCCCATGCTCGAACTCGACCACGTGATCGCCTTCCTGCCCGGGCCGCCCGAGCCGCCTGTCGGGTTCTTCCTCGACGAGGGCACCCGACACGCCGGTCAGGGGACCCGGAAC
Organism: Pseudonocardia sp. WMMC193; assembly: GCF_021728735.1. Taxonomy (NCBI): domain Bacteria; kingdom Bacillati; phylum Actinomycetota; class Actinomycetes; order Pseudonocardiales; family Pseudonocardiaceae; genus Pseudonocardia; species Pseudonocardia sp. WMMC193. The sequence goes on from NZ_JAKKDO010000003.1 coordinate 2,694,263, forward strand.
CGGCGGGTGCGCTTCCCGCGGCACTACGTCGAGCTGCTGTGGATCGAGGAGCCGGGGGTGGAGGACCTGGGGTTCGCGGCCCGCTGCGCGCGGGAGGCCTACCCCTACGGCGTCGTCCTGCGCGGCACCCCGCCCGACGGCGACTGGCGGCGCCACACCGTGCCGGACGGGCCCACCCTCGCGATCCACCAGGGCACCCCGGACATGCCGTTCCTGGCCGTCGCGGAGCTGAGCGACGAGCAGCTCGCCGCCCTCCCGCACCGCCTCACCCCACCGCACAAGTCCGGCGCGACGGGGATCGTGGCGACCCGCCTGACCGGCGCCACCCCACCCGGCCCGAGGCTCCCCGGCGTCTCCCTGACCCCGGACGGCGCTCCGTCGATGCGCCTGCTCCTGGACTCCGGCACCCCCCTCCTCCTGTGAGTGGCGATAGTCGCTCCAGCGACTCCGCTCACCCACCCCGCCGGCTCCGCCGGCTGCCGTCCCCCGGCCGCCACTCCCGAGGTCAGTAGGAGCGGGGCAGGCCGAGGACCTGGGTGCCGATGTGGGCGAGGACCAGCTCCTCGGCGACGGGGATGTTCTTGGCGATCCGGCTGTCCCGGAACAGCCGCTCGACGGGGTACTCCTTCGAGTAGGCCATCCCCCCGAAGGTCTGGAAGGCCTGGTTGGCGGCCTCCCACCCCACCTGCGCGCCGGTCAGCTTCGCGATGTTCGTCTCCGCGTGGCAGGGCAGCCCGCGGTCGAACAGCCACGCGGCCTTGTACGTCATCAGCCTGCCGAGCTCGGTCTTCGCCTTGATCTGCGCGAGCGGGAACTGGATGGCCTGGTTCGCCCCGATGGGGCGGCCGAACACCTCCCGTTCCCTCGCGTACCGGACGGCGACGTCGAGCGCCGCGTCGGCCGTCCCCACTCCCCCGGCGGCGGCGAGCACCCGCTCGGGGTTCAGGACGTCCCACAGCACGGCGAAGCCGCCGTCGACCTCGCCGAGCACGTTCTCGGCGGGCACCCGGACCCCGTCGAAGAAGACCTGGCTCGAGGTCACCACGTTCGACCCCAGCTTCGGGATCGGGGTGTAGCGCAGCGTGCCGGCGGCGACCGCCTCCTTGACGTCGACCAGCAGCAGGGTGAAACCGCTGGTCCGGGGCCTGGCGTCGGCCGCGGGGACGGTGCGCGTGATCGCCACCATCCAGTCCGCGTTCTCCAGCCCGGAGATCCAGATCTTCTGTCCGTCGATCACGAAGTCGCCGCCGTCCCGGACGGCGCGGGTGCGGATGCGCAGGGCGTCGCTGCCGGCGTCCGGCTCGGTCAGCGCCATGCAGAACTGGGTCTCGCCGGTCGCGACACCGGGCAGGATCCGCGCCTTCTGCTCCGCGGTGCCGTGCCGGGCGAGGGTCGTCGCCCCGAACCCCGGCGTGAGGATGTAGAGGAAGATCCCGCCCGTGCCGCCGGACGCGGCGAGGGTCTCGCAGGCGACCGCCAGCTCCAGGAGCCCCTGGCCCCCGCCGCCGTACTCCTCGGGGACGGTGAGCCCGAGCCAGCCGCCCCGGCCCAGGTCCGACCACACCTCCCACGGGAACCGGTGCTCGTCCTCGCACCGGGACCAGTAGGCGTGGTCGTACTTCGCGCCGATCGCCCGGACGCCCTCCTGCACGGCGAGGGCGGTCTCGGGGAGGGTGAAGTCCATGGGGCGGCCTTCCGACGCTGGAACGGTTACCGCAGGGTAGCCACCGCCCACTCGGCGAGCGTGGTGGGCGTGGTGCTCTCGACGCCGCGCGGCGGGTCGAGCGGTCGTCCGCGGGTGCCGGCCGTCATCCCCACGATGGCCTCGACGGCCTTCGAGGGCAGCTCGGCGAGCATCGCACGCAGCTCGTCGTCGGAGCTCGGCGAGTACTCGACCGGATGCCCCAGCACGTCGGTGAGGATGCCCGCGACCTGCGCGAACGAGAGATCGCGCGGGCCGTAGACGCCCTGGACGACCCGGCCGGACCAGCGGTCGGACAGCAGCCGGGCGGCCGCGACCTCGCCGATGTCTCGCGGCGCGACCCACGGGAACGCCTCCTGCGGGTCCCGGGTGCCGTGCAGTCGGTCTCCGGGGAGGTCCGCCAGGAGGTTGGTGACGAAGTACCCGCAGCGCAGCACGCAGACGTCGCCGATCAGGGCGCGCTCGATCGCCGCCAGCCCGTCGAGGTGCCCGGCCCCGCTCCCCCGCTCGGCCCCGCTGCTGGACACGAACACCGCGCGCGGCACCCGGGCCGCCGCGAACACCTCCCCGAGCGCGGCCGACTCCGCGATCGGGTCCTCGGCCGTGTGGGGGGTCGTGTCCAGCCAGAACGCGGCGTCGATCCCCTCGGCGGCGGCCCGGACGTCGTCGGCGCGGGTCAGGTCGCCGACCCGGACGTCGCACGCGGACCGGACCCCGACGGGCAGCCGCGCCGGGTCGCGGACCAGCAGGCGGGGCCGCAGGCCCGCGGCGAGCAGCACCCGCACGACGTGCGTGCCGACGTTTCCGGTGGGTGCGGTGACGAGGATCCTCATGCCCTCCGGTGTAGTCGCGATCCCTGACAGCCCCCGTCAGTGGGCCGGGGACCAGGAGCCCTGGATCGTGTCCAGCTGTGCGAGGGCCTCGGCGGGCAGCTCGAGATCCGCGGCGGCCACGTTCTCGTGCAGGTGCGCCACCGCGCTCGTCCCCGGGATGACCAGGATGTTCGGGCTGCGCTGCAGCAGCCAGGCCAGCGCGGTCTGCTGCGGGGAGGCCCCGAGGGACGCCGCGACCCGGGCCAGCGTGTCCGACTGGAGCGGGGTGAACCCGCCGAGCGGGAAGAACGGGACGTAGCCGATCCCGTCGGCTGCGAGGGAGTCGATCAGCGCGTCGTCCGTGCGGTGGGCGACGTTGTACAGATTCTGCACGAACACGATCGGCGCGATCTCCCGCGCCTCCGCGACCTGCGCGGCCGTGACGTTGGACAGGCCCACGTGTCGGACCAGCCCCTCCTTCTGCAGCGCGACGGTGGCCGCGAACAGCTCGCCGATCGGCTCGTCGGACATGGCACGCAGGTTGACCCCGTCGAGCGCGTCGACGCCCAGCTGGGCGAGGTTGTCGAGGAGCTGTTCGCGCAGATCGTCGGACCGGTTCCAGGAGCCGTCCGGCCCGCGGCGGGCGCCGATCTTGCTGACGAGGCGCAGGTCCGCCGGGTAGGGGTGCAGGGCCTCGCGGATGATCTCGTTGGTGACCACCGGGCCGTAGGCCTCGCTGGTGTCGATGTGGGTGATCCCCAGGTCGACGACGGTGCGCAGCACGCGCACGGCCTCCGCGCGGTCGCGGGGCGGGCCGAAGACGCCGGGTCCCGCGAGCTGCATCGCGCCGTACCCCATGCGGGTCAGCACGAGGTCGTCGGCCAGGGTCAGGGTGTCGTCCTTCATGGGCTCCAGCCTGCCCCTTCCGACGCGCCGCAGCCTGGTAACGCTCTTCCCAGGCAGTCCGGGCCGTCCGGACGGATGATGGACCCGTGAACGACGACCTGGGCACGGCGCTGCGGACGTGGCGGGACCGACTGGACCCGGCGGCCGTCGGGCTGCCGCGCAACGGGGTCCGCCGCGCGCCCGGCCTGCGCCGCGAGGAGCTGGCGATCCTCGCCGGCATCTCGATCGACTACGTGGTGCGGCTCGAGCAGGGCCGGGCCGGCGCCCCGTCGGCGCAGGTCTGCGGCGCCCTGGCCCGCGCCCTGCAGCTCGACGACGCGGAACAGGCCCACCTCATGCGCCTCGCCGGGCACGCCGCCGACCCCGCCCGGATCCCGCGGGTGATCCCCGGCAGCGTCCACCGGATCATGGACCAGCTCGCGGGCCACCCGCTCGCCGTCTACGACGCGACCTGGAACCTCCTGCACTGGAACACGTTGTTCGCGGCGACGTTCGGCGATCCCAGCACGCTCCCCGCCGAGCGGCGCAACACGCTGATCGGGCTGTTCGAGGCGAGCCCGGTGCACGGCCGGGTCCGGCACACCGCGCAGGAGCTGGCCGCGTTCGCCGAGTCGATGGTCGCCGACCTGCGCACCACCACCAGCCGCTATCCCGAGGATCCGACCTCGCGGCGCTGCTCACGAGGCTGCAGCGGTCCGCGTGGTTCCGGGAGCTCTGGGGGCGCCGGGTGGTGGCCGAGCACCAGGGCTCGCACAAGGTCGTCGAGCACCCGGAGGTGGGCCCGATCGACCTGGACTGCGACACCCTGGCCACCCGGGGGAGCAACCTGCGCGTCGTCGTGTTCACCCCCAGCCCCGGCACGGACGCCCGTAGCAGGCTCGACCTGCTGGCGGCCGTGGGCACCCAGGAGATCGCGGCCCGGTGACGTACCGGCAGAATCACGGGGTGCACATCTGGCCCGGCTCGCCCTATCCGCTGGGCTCCACCTTCGACGGCGGCGGCACCAACTTCGCGATCTTCTCGGAGGTCGCCGACTCGATCGAGCTCTGTCTGTTCGACGACGAGGGCCGCGAGGAACGGGTCGTCCTCCCCGAGCGCAACGGGCTGATCTGGCACGGCTACCTGCCGCGCGTCGGGCCCGGGCAGCGCTACGGCTACCGGGTGCACGGCCCCTACGACCCGGCCCGCGGGCAGCGCTGCAACCCGGCGAAGCTGCTGCTGGACCCCTACGCCAAGGCGGTCGACGGGGAGTACCGGTGGGACGAGGCGCTGTTCAGCTACCGCTTCGGGGACCCGTCGAGCTTCAACGACACCGACTCCGCGCCGTACGCCGCGACCTCGGTGGTGATCAGCCCGTACTTCGACTGGCAGGGCGACCGGCCGCTGCGGATCCCCTACAACGAGACCGTCGTCTACGAGGCGCACGTCCGCGGCATGACCATGCGCCACCCGGACATCCCCGACGACGTGCGCGGCACGTACGCGGGCCTGTCCCACCCGGTCATGATCGACCACTTCAAGCAGCTCGGGGTCACGGCCGTCGAGCTGATGCCGGTGCACCAGTTCGTGCACGACTCCACCCTCGCCGACAAGGGCCTGCGCAACTACTGGGGCTACAACACGATCGGCTTCTTCGCCCCGCACAACGGCTACGCCTGCTTCGGCACCCGCGGCGAGCAGGTCACCGAGTTCAAGTCCATGGTCCGCGCGCTGCACCGGGCGGGGATCGAGGTCATCCTCGACGTCGTCTACAACCACACGGCCGAGGGGAACCACCTGGGCCCGACGCTGTCCTTCCGCGGCGTGGACAACCAGGCCTACTACCGGCTCGTCGACGGGGACGAGGCCTACTACTTCGACACCACCGGCACCGGGAACAGCCTCAACGTCCGCCACCACGAGTCGCTGCGCCTGCTCATGGACTCGCTGCGGTACTGGGTCACCGAGATGCACGTCGACGGGTTCCGGTTCGACCTCGCCTCGAGCCTCGCCCGGGAGTTCCACGCCGTCGACCGGCTGTCGGCCTTCTTCGACCTGGTCAACCAGGACCCGGTGGTGAGCCAGGTCAAACTGATCGCCGAGCCGTGGGACGTCGGGGACGGCGGCTACCAGGTCGGCGGCTTCCCGCCCCTGTGGACGGAGTGGAACGGGCGCTACCGGGACACCGTGCGGGACTTCTGGCGCGGCGAGCCGCGTTCGCTGGGCGAGTTCGCGGCGCGCTTCACCGGGTCGTCGGACCTCTACGAGGCGGACAACCGCCGTCCGATCGCCTCGATCAACTTCGTCACCGCGCACGACGGCTTCACCCTCGAGGACCTGGTGTCCTACAACGAGAAGCACAACGAGGCCAACGGCGAGGACAACCGGGACGGGGAGAGCCACAACCGCTCGTGGAACCACGGCGCGGAGGGCCCCACCGAGGACGTGGCCGTGCACGCCCTGCGCGAGCGGCAGAAGCGCAACATCCTCGCCACGCTCCTGCTGTCCCAGGGCGTGCCGATGCTCGCCCACGGTGACGAGCTCGGCCGCACCCAGCAGGGCAACAACAACGTCTACTGCCAGGACAACGAGCTGGCCTGGGTGGACTGGACCCGGGCGCGGGAGTTCGACGTCCAGACCGACTTCGTCGCCCGGCTCACCGCACTGCGCGCGAAGCACCCGATCTTCCGCAGGCAGCGCTTCTTCCAGGGCCGCCCCATCGAGGGCTCCAGCATCGAGGACATCGCCTGGCTGAAGCCCAACGGCAGGCAGATGACGGACGAGGACTGGCAGCGCGCGGGCACCCAGTCGCTGATGATCTACCTGAACGGCCAGGGCATCCCGGACCGGGACATGCTCGGCATGCAGGTGATCGACGACTCGTTCCTGCTGCTGGTCAACGCCAGCCACCAGCAGGTGACCTGCTACCTGCCCGACGACAGCTACGGCCGGGCCTGGGAGACCGTCGTCGACACCGCGGACCCGCTGCTGGCGGGGGCCCGGCGCCGCAGCCACAAGTCCAACGCCCGCCTGCGGGTCATCCCCCGGTCGATGCTCGTCCTGCAGTGCACGGTGCCACCGGCCTGAGTCGACATGTCGAGCTTGACATGTCGCATCCGACCGGTGCAGACTTCCCCGCACCGACGGGGAGGGCGTGTCATGAGCGACGTGCGAATCGGGGACGCGGAGCGGGAACGGACGGCCGCACGGCTGGCGGACGAGGTGGGCACCGGTCGTCTCACGCTCGCGGAGTACGAGCAGCGCGTCGACCGCGCCTACGCCGCCCGCACGGCCGCGGACCTGGCGGCGGTCACGGCGGACCTGCCGTCCGCGGTGCCCCGACCGACACCGTCGTCGTCGGTACCCACGGCGCGCCGGCTCCCGGTGGGCGCGGCCTGGGCGCCCTGGGTCGCGACGAGCGCGATCTGCCTGATCATCTGGGTGGCGACCTCGCTGGGCGCGGGGCATGCGTTGTACTTCTGGCCGATGTGGGTCGCGGGCCCGTGGGGCGCGATGCTCCTGCTCGGCACCCTCACCGGACGAGCCCTGCCCGCCCCCGGCCCGTGCGCCAGATCCCTGCCGAGATGAACCTGAGGGCGATTCCGACCGTGCTCGAATCGCCCTGAGGTTCATCTCGGGGAGCGTTTCGGGACGGTGGGCACGCCCAGGACCGTCGCGGGCTCGCGGTCCGGCTCCGCCTCCCGGGGTGCGGGATCCAGCGCGTGTCCGACGGCGGCGGCGAGGACGGCGCGCAGCGCCTCCACCGCCGCGGGGTCCTGCGGCGGGTAGAGCAGCACCCAGCCCTCGGGCAGCCCGCGGGCCACGCCGGCCAGCGGGTGGAACTCGCCCCAGCGGCGGGCGACGACCACGCGGGCGTCGAGCGGGGAGAGCGCGACGTGCATCGACCCGTCCGCCGGGTGGAGGTGCGCGATCTCGGCACCGCCGCGGACCGCGAGGGCCGTGCGCCCCCGCGAGTGCGCGCTCGGACGCGTCTCCAGCTCGGGGCGCTCCTCGAACTCGGCGAGCGCCGCGGCCAGCGCCGCGGTCGACACCTGGTCCGCGTGCTGCTCGAGCACCCGGTGCGGGATCGGGTGCGGGTCCACCGCGGGCCGCCCGCCCGGGCGCGGCTCGAGCTGCACGAGCCCGCGGCTGACGTCCCCGCTCCCCCGGTCCCGCCAGCGCAGCGGGTCCCGCGCGCGCAGCCGCAGCCCGCTCACGATCGCCCAGCCGACCGGGGTGGCCGGGACGTCGACGGGATCGAGCGCCCGCCACCGGCGGTAGTCCTTCGCCACCCACGCCGCCGCCGCGCCTGCGGCACCCACGAGCGCCCCGACCGTCCCCGCACGCTTCACCCGCGCGAGGCTACCCGTGTCAGAAGACGCAGTATCCCCCGTCCACGACCATCTCGTCGCCCGTGTGGAAGGTCAGCGACGGGTCGGCCAGGTAGGCACCGACCCGCTCGAACTCCGCGGGATCGGCCCAGCGGCGGGCCGGGGTGCGGCGTGTGGTGGCGTCCCGGAAGCGCTCGTCCTGGTAGCCGCCCTCGGACAGGCCCGTGCGGGTCCAGCCCGGGACGAGCGCGTTGACCCGGACCCGGTGGCGGGCGAGCTCGACGGCGAGGGTGCGACTCAGCCCCAGCATCGCGGTCTTGCTCGACGCGTAGGCCCCCTGACCGACCCCGCCGTAGCGGGAGATCATCGAGCTGACGACGACCATCGACCCGCCCGTCCCCTGCGCGATGAACCGTCGGGCGGCCTCGCGGCACACCAGGAACGCGCCGTCGAGATTGACCGCGTGCACCCGCCGCCAGGTCTCCAGCGACAGGTCCGCGACCGGGGTGCGGTCCGAGGTGCCCGCGTTGGCGATCATGCAGCCGAGCGGTCCGAGCTCGGCGACCGTGCGCTCCATGGCCTCGCCCACCTGCGCCTCGTCGGTGACGTCGACCTGCAGGGCGATCGCCTTCACCCCGACGTCCGTCAGCCGCTTCACCGCGTCGGCGTTCTTGGCGGCGTCCCGCGCCCAGATCGCGATGTCGCCGCCCGCCTTCGCGATGCCGGTCGCCATGCCGAGGCCGATTCCGCCGTTGCCCCCGGTCACCACCGCGACCAGACCCGTCAGGTCGTTCACGCGCACTCCTCCCTGAGCGATCGTTCGGTAGAGCGATCGTGCCGGCTCGGGAGCGCCGGCGGGAGGGTGAGACCTCGGGCTTCTTCTCGAATGGTCGCGCGGTGGCGTCAATTCCCGGGACGTGCCCAGCGTGCTGTCCACCAACTGCGATTTCCCGCCGCGCGCGGGGCCCACCAGGCCGGAACGGCTCCCGCGCCCACTGTGGACAGGGCGTGACGACGACGGACGACCGGATTCGCATACAGCGGATTGGTACGCACCATGCACTCCTTCGAGCATGTCCACGTTCGACTCGCGCATTCGACCCTAGGCGCTCCGCGCGGCCGCGGAAACGAATTCGGTGAATGTCGATTCACCGACCAGTCGGCGGTAGCAGGCCGGAGACGAACGGGCGGACGGCCGGGGCGTCACGTCGACTCGCGGACCGCCGCGACGGTGGCCGCCGCGGGTGCCTCGAACTGAGACGGCGGCGTGGCGGGGCCGCCGCTAGCGTCCGGCGGATGACGCTCGGCGAGCCGATGGTGGCCCGGTGGGGCTCCGAGCACCCCGCCGCGCCGCTGGTCGTGGTGGTGCACGGGAACGGCACGAGCGAGCACTCCATGATCGAGATCTCGCCGTGGCTGCCGCACGGCCCGGTCGCGTACGCCGCGGTGCGCGCGCCACGGCCCGCGGCGCGCGGCTACACCTGGTTCACCGACGAGTCCGAGCTCGCGTCGACCGTCGACTGGCTGCTCGGCTGGCTGGGCGGCGAGGGCGATCCCGACCGGTCGGTGCTCCTGCTCGCCTTCCGCACCGGCGTCACGGTCGCGGGCGCGCTGCTGCTCGCCGCGCCCGAGCGGTTCTCGGGGGCCGTCCTGCTGCACGGCGCCCTGCCCGCGGGCGAGCTGCCGTCCGGCGCGCTCCGCGGCGTGCCGGTGTTCCTCGCGGAGGCGACCGAGGAGGAGGGCTCCGACCTTGCCGCGCGCACCCGCCACTGGTTGCGGCGCGAGTCGGGGGCCCCGGTCCGGCTGGCGCGCACCGCGTCCGCGGCGCAGCTGGCGGGCGAGATCGTCGGGGCGGCGGGCAGCTGGCTCGGCGACCGGCTCGACCACCTGCACGCCCACGGCGAGAACCCGCTGCCCGACGGGCCGGAGGCGGACTGGCCGGGCCTGGGCAGGCTGCCCGCCCGCCCCGGCGGCCCACCGGACACCACCACGGACCTGCCGCAGCTCCCGGTCGCCTGCGGCGCCGACCTGTCCGACGCCCTGTGGCAGCGGCTCGACACCCGACGGTGGGCGCCCGCGGCGATCGGCCCGCCGGGCACCCGCTCCCTGCTCGCCGACCACGGGCCCTACGTCGACCCGGCCACCCGCGAGCGCGCCCACCTGCACCCCGACGGCAGCGTGCACGTCGCGCTGCCCCCGGCGTGGGCCTACGACGCGGTCGGGAAGGGATGGGCGGTCCCCCACCCCCTCGCCGGCGTGCGGCTCGATGCGGGCGTGGTCCTGGTCCCCGCGCCGCGCGACCGGCGCGAGCTGGAGATCGTGGCCGCGCTGGTCAGTCGCTGAGGGCGGCCACCGCCGCGGGGACGTCCGGGAAGCTGCGGTACCGCGCCAGCGCCTGCCGCGCCCCGATGCCCAGGTGCGGCCCGACCGCGGCGGCCCCGACCAGGTCGAAGGTGATGCCGCGGCGGTCGCAGGCGTGCGCGGCGTGCCGCAGGGCGGCCTCGCCTCCCGGGGCGACGGCCTCGAGCCCGCTGACGTCGAGCAGCACGTGCCGGGTGACCGCGTGGCCGTAGGTGGCCATCTGCAGGCGGGCATCGACCAGCCGGAGCAACCGGGCGCCGACCATCCGGTCCAGCGACCCGCGCAGGGTGATCGTGTAGAACCCCGCGGCCGGGACCGCGATGCCCATCGGTGCGGATTCGGCGAGCGTCATGGGTGCACTCCTCCCGGGTCAGGGAGGGGCGGCCTGCTTCACCCCACGGACGGACCGTACCGCGCCAGCAGCCGCTCGCGCAGGTGTGGCGCCAGCGGCGGATCGATGTCCAGCACGACGCGCACGTGGGCGCCCGGCACGTCGGTCTCGCCGCTGCGCTGGTGGCGCAGGTCGACCAGCGTCTGCCCGCGGCCGGGGCCGTGGGTGTCGTCCACCACGACCGGGACGGCGGGCGCGTGCGTGGCGGTGATCCCGCCGACGAGCAGCGCGGCGGCCAGCGGGTCGTGCAGCGCGCAGCCGCGGACGCCGTAGACGCCCTGGTAGAAGGTGAAGTACTGGTCGAGCATGTCCCCGACGGCGCGCGCCGCGGGATCGGCCGAGGCCGCCAACGCCGCCTGGTCCGCCTCGGTGAACCGGTGGGCCATGGTGACGTCCAGCGGGACCAGCACGATCGGCCACGGCGCGGCGACGACCAGGGCCGCCGCCTCGGGGTCGTTGTGGATGTTGGCCTCGGAGACCGCCGAGACGTTGCCCGAGGTCTGCGCCGCCCCACCCATCACCACGACCCGCCGCACCTTCGCGGGCAGGTCCGGGTCGAGGTCCAGCGCGGCGGCCAGGTTGGTCAGCGGCCCGACGGCGAGGACCTCCAGCTCGCCCGGGTGCTCGGCCGCGAGCCGGACCAGCATCTCGGCCGCGGACTCCGCGACCGCCGCCCGGCCCGACGGCGGGAGGGCGACTCCGCCGATCCCGTCGACCCCGTGGACGTGCGGCGCCCCGCCCGCGTACACCCCGGCCCGGGGGTCCCGGGCCCCGATCGCCACCGGGACCTCCGCGCCCGCCAACGCGAGGAGGTCCAGGGTGTTCCGCGCGGCGGTCTCGGCGTCGATGTTGCCGTGCACCGCGCCGATCCCGAGCAGCCGGACCTCGGGCGAGTGCAGCAGGTAGAGCAGGGCCAGTGAGTCGTCGATGCCGGTGTCGCAGTCGAGGTACACGGGGGTCGCCACGGGAGAGATCTTTCCGCACGCCTGCGGTGACCCATACTGGGCTCATGTACTTCCGCCTCACCGCCGACGCGGCCGAGCTCGTCGAGCCCGAGAACGTCACCGCCTTCTCCGTCCGGTCGGACCTGGGCGGCGCGGACCTCGCCGCCGCCGTCGAGCGGGCCGCGCTCGGCGCCGTCCTGCCGGACGGCGAGCACGTGATGATCGACGTCGCGGCGATCCGCAGGCTGGCCGGGACCGTCCCCGCGGGCTGGGAGGACGACCTCGCCGGGATGCTCGCCTACGCGCAGAAGAAGGGCTGGACCAGCGAGGACGGCTCAGCGGTGCGGGCGCACGTCGAACGCTAGCTCCAGCGTCTCGGCCGGCCCGAGCGCGGCGAACCGGCGCTCGGGCGGGTGGGGGCAGCGGCCCTCGCGGACGCCGCCCCCTGCGCTCGATCCCGTCGAGCCGATCTCCCTCCCCCGGCGTCAGAAGCCGAGCCGGCTCGCGAGCACCTCCCGCTGGCGGGCGCTGCTGCCGAGCAGGGCCGCCCCGGTCAGGGCGCGGCGGTAGAACAGGTGGGCGTCGTGCTCCCAGGTGAAGCCGATGCCACCGTGGATCTGGATCGACGCCGCGGCGCAGGCCACCGCGGTGTCCGCGGCCTGGAACTTGGCCACCGGCGCGGCCGTGGCCAGCTCGGGTGAGTCCTCGGCCGCGGCCAGCGCCGCGAACATCACGGCGGCGCGGGCGGCGTCGAGCTCCACGGCGAGCTCCGCGCACCGGTGCTTGACCGCCTGGAACGAGCCGATCGGCCGGTTGAACTGCACCCGGGTGTTCGCGTACTCCACCACGGCGTCCAGGCAGGCGCCGGCGGTGCCGAGCAGCTCCGCGGCGAGCAGCACGCGCAGGACGTCGAGCAGCCGGTCGAGGTCCCCCTCGTCCAGCGGGGTCCCGGGGGCGTCGGTGAGCCGCACGGCCGCGACGGGGCGGGTGAGGTCGAGGGAGTCCTGCCGCTCGGCCTCGAACTCGGTGACCACGTGGAGCACGACCCGGTCGCCGACCAGGGCCGGGACGACCAGCACGTCCGCCACGTGCCCGTTCGGCACGACCGGCACCGTGCCCGTCAGGGTCCCGCCGTCCGCCCGCACGGGCACCCGCGCGGGGTCGAGGTCCGCCTCCGTGACCAGGGCCAACGCGCCGATCCGCTCCCCCGCGAGCAGCGGCGGGAGCACCTCCTTGCGAACGTCCGCGCCGCCGAGCCGCAGCACGGCCTCGGCCGCGGCCACCGTGCCCCAGGCCGGGACGGGCGCGAGTGCCCGGCCGAGCTCCTCGAGCACCAGCGCCGTCTCGACCAGCGTGAACCCGCCGCCGCCGTGCTCCTCGGGGGCGTGCAGCCCGGCCGCGCCGAAGTCCGTGCACAACCGCTGCCAGAGCGGGCCGTCGTGCCCGTCGGCCGCGCGGGGGTCCGCGTGGTCGGTGAGGAAGCTGCGGATGCTCGCGCGGAACTGGTCCTGTTCGGCGTCGTAGGCGAAGTCCATCAGGCACCCTTCCCGGGGCGGATCTCGGCGAACGGGCCGCCGTCGAGCCGGGGTTCGCGCGGCAGGCCGAGCAGCTGCTCGCCGATGATCGTGCGCTGCACCTGCGAGCTCCCCGCGTAGATCGTCCCGGCGCGGGCGTAGAGCAGCTCGTCGACCCACGCCCTCGACGAGTTGGGCGTGCCGACCTCGGCCACGCGGAGCACCTCGCCGCTGCCCGGCCCGGTCGGCGCGAGCAGCTCCGGGCCGAGGATCTCGGCGGCCAGCTCGGTGTAGCGCTGGAAGTACTCGCTCCAGACCAGCTTGCTGATCGCGCCGTCCGCCCCCGGGGTGCACCCCTGCAGCAGCGCGGTCAGCCCGCGCAGGCCGCGGTAGCGCATGACCTGCACCCGCGCCGCGCACCAGGCGAGCTCGTCCCGGATCCGCGGGTCGCCCGTCAGGCCGCGGTCGCGGGCCAGCTCGACGAGCCGGTCGAGGTCCCGGGCGAACTCGATCGCCTGCGTGGTGACCTGGCCGCCGCGCTCGAAGCCCAGCAGCGTCATCGCCGTGCGCCACCCGCCGCCGACCCCGCCGACGACGAGGTCCGCGCGCGTGCGGGCCCCGGTGAAGAACACCTCGTTGAACAGGGAGTGCCCGGCGGCGTTGACGATCGGCCGCACCTCCACCCCGGGCTGCTCCATCGGGACCAGCAGGAAGGTGATGCCCTTGTGCTTCGGCGCCGCCGGGTCGGTGCGGGCCAACACGAAGATCCAGTTGGCGGTGTGCCCGGCGGAGGTCCAGATCTTCTGGCCGTCGATCACCCACTCGTCGCCGTCGAGCACGGCGCGGGTGCGCAGGCCCGCCAGGTCGGACCCGGCGTCCGGTTCGGAGTAGCCCTGACACCAGCGGTGCTCGCCGGACAGGATCCGCGGCAGGAAGTACGACTTCTGCTCCTCGGTGCCCAGCTGGATCAGCGTGTTGCCGAGCATGCCGATGCCGAACCCGTCGTTCTCGCCGCCGCTCGGGGCGCCGGCGCGGGCGAGCTCCTCGGCCAGGACGACCTGCTCGACGTCCGTGAGCCCGGCCCCGCCGTACTCCTTCGGCCAGGAGACGGCGACCAGCCCGTTCTCGGTGAGCGTGGCCCGCCACCGGGTGGCGAACTCCGCCCGCTCGTCCGGCGGGAGGGCGCCCACCCCGGCCCAGCCCGCAGGCAGGTTCTCGGCGAGGAAGGTCCTGATGCGGGCCCGGAACCGCTCGGCGTCGGGCGGATAGGTGATGTCCATCGACGAGGGATTCTGCGCGGTGGGACCGCCCGCGTCCAGATCGATCGTTCGCTAGTGCGGTGACCGCGAACGTTCGCCGGGTGATCGCGGGATCCGGGTGGTTCCTCGCAAGGCGCCCCCGCGCCGCCTGTACCGGGTGTACCGGGGTGCGGGGGCAACGCCGCGAGGGGCCGCCCGGGCCCGCGAGGACCGGTGAACGTTCGTGGTCACCGCACTAGAGCACGCCCTGCTCCGGCTCCTGCTGCAGCGGGACGGGCTCGGGGCGGCGCAGCGCCACCGCGATCGCGGGCAGGACCAGCACGGTCAGCATCCCCGCGCCGACGAGGGCCGCGGCGTTCTCGGGCAGCATCGTGCCGTTGCGCAGCCCGATCTCGCTCAGCGCGACGACCAGGGGCAGGGCGGTGGCGGTGACCAGCGCCTGCTGCACGCGCTCGCGCAGCGACAGCACCCCGAGGTAGACGAGCAGGGCGGGCAGCCCCCGGATCCCCACCATCAGCCCGAAGAACAGCAGCAGCCGCAGCGGCGCCTGCGCGATGGCGTCGAGGTCGATCGTCATGCCGGAGTACACGAAGAAGATCGGGATGAGGAACCCGTGCCCGGTGACGTCGAGCTTCTCCTCCAGCACCGGCGCACTCCCGCCCGCCCAGCGCCGCAGCACCATCCCCGCGACGAACGCGCCCAGCACGGCGTCGAGATGGAAGCGTTCGGTGACGGCGAGGAGCAACACCAACAGCAGGACGGTGAAGCGCAGCTGGATCTGGCTGGTCTCGTGCTGGCGCTCGGTGAACACGGCCGCGAGCCGCCCGCCCGGGCGCAGCACCCGGGTGGCGAAGCCGAGCAGCACCGCGAGCACCAGGACCGTGCCCAGGGACAGCAGGGCCACCCAGCGGTTGCCGATGCCGAGGAACACCGCGATCGCCAGGATCGGCAGCAGCTCCCCCGCGGCCCCGCCCGCGAGCAGGTAGCTCCCGAACCGGCCGCGCAGCATGGCGTTCTCGCGCAGGATCGGCACGAGCGTGCCCAGCGCCGTGGTGGTCATCGCGAGGGCGACCGGGACGAACGCGCGCACCACCCCGAGCCAGGTCAGCAGGCCCACCACCGCCAGCCCGAGGGCCAGCGACGCGAACCACGCGATGATCGCGCGCCTGCCGGCGTCCTGTCGGTAGAGCCGCTGGTCGATCTCGTAGCCCGCGAGCAGGAACACGAACCCGAGCCCGAGGTCCGCCAGCGGCTCCACCGCCGTCGGCGAGGCCAGCCCGAGGACCTGCGGCCCGATGACCATCCCGCCCGCCAGCAGCAGCACCACCTGCGGCACCGGCAGCCTCGGGACCAGCCCGGCGAGCAGGGGGGCGAACGCCGCGACCGCCGTGATCGCGAGCAGGCTGTCGAGCGCGCCGGCGATGTCGTCCACGTCAGTGTCCTTCCTCTCGCAGAGGAGTCGGCCCGGGGGACCCCGCCGTTAAGGTGATCTCGTTCCACGTCGAAGGAGACACCGTGCCCGAAGCAGTGATCGTCGCCGCCGCCCGTTCCCCCATCGGCCGCGCCCGCAAGGGCTCGCTGGCGAGCATGCGACCGGACGACCTCACCGTCCAGATGGTGCGGGCCGCCCTGGACCAGGTCCCCGCGCTGGACCCCACCGAGATCGACGACCTGATCCTCGGCTGCGGCCTGCCCGGCGGCGAGTCCGGCAACAACCTCGGCCGCATCGTCGCGGTACTGCTCGGCCTGGACACCGTGCCCGGCACCACCGTCACCCGCTACTGCTCCTCCTCGGTGCAGACCACCCGCATGGCCATGCACGCCATCCGCGCCGGCGAGGGGGACGTGTTCGTCTCCGCCGGCGTGGAGACCGTGTCGCGCTTCGACAAGGGCAGCTCGGACTCGTGGCCGGACACCCACAACCCGCTCTTCGCGGACGCCGAGGCCCGCACCGTCGCCACCGCCGAGTCCGGCACCGACACCTGGACCGACCCCCGCGCGGACGGCGTCCTCCCGGACGCCTACATCGCCATGGGGCAGACCGCGGAGAACCTCGCCCGGCTCAAGGGCGTCACCCGCGAGGACATGGACCGTTTCGGCGTCCGCTCCCAGAACCTCGCCGAGCAGGCCATCGACGAGGGGTTCTACGCCCGCGAGATCACCCCGGTCACCCTGCCCGACGGCACCACGGTGAGCACCGACGACGGGCCCCGCGCCGGCGTCACCTACGAGGCGGTGTCCCAGCTCAAGCCGGTGTTCCGCCCTGACGGGTTCGTCACCGCCGGGAACTGCTGCCCGCTCAACGACGGCGCCGCCGCCCTGATCGTCATGTCCGACACCCGGGCCCGCGACCTCGGCCTGACCCCGCTCGCCCGCGTCGTCTCGACCGGGGTGACCGGGCTGTCGCCGGAGATCATGGGCTACGGGCCGGTCGAGGCCTCGAAGCAGGCCCTCGCCCGCGCCGGGATGACCATCGACGACGTCGACCTCGTCGAGATCAACGAGGCCTTCGCCGCCCAGGTCATCCCCTCGGCCCGCGACCTGGGCATCGACCCGTTCGGGGACAAGCTCAACGTCCACGGCGGCGCCATCGCCGTCGGCCACCCCTTCGGCATGACCGGCGCCCGCATCACCACCACCCTGCTCAACGGCCTGCGCGCCAAGGACAAGAGCATCGGGCTCGAGACCATGTGCGTCGGCGGCGGCCAGGGCATGGCCGTCGTCTACGAGCGGCTCAGCTGAGGGTTGTGGCCCCGGATCCTCCGGGGCTACAGTCCGGCCGAATTAGTTCAGGTTCCATCGAAAAGGAGCGGACGATGAGGTCGCCCACCCCCGCGGACAGGTTCTCCTTCGGTCTCTGGACGGTCGGGTGGGAGGCCCGCGACCCGTTCGGCGAGGCGACCCGCCCCCCGCTCGACGTCGTCGAGGCCGTCCACCGGCTGGCCGAGCGGGGCGCCTGGGGCCTGACCTTCCACGACGACGACCTGTTCGGCTTCCGCCCGGACGAGTCCACCCGGGACAAGCAGGTCGGCAGGCTGCGCGAGGTCCTGGAGAGCACCGGGATGGTCGTCCCGATGATCACGACCAACCTGTTCACCCACCCCGTGTTCAAAGACGGCGGCTTCACCAGCAACGACCGCGGCGTCCGCCGGTTCGCCCTGCGGAAGGTGCTGCGCAACATCGAGCTGGCGGCCGAGCTCGGCGCGCAGACGTTCGTGCTGTGGGGCGGCCGGGAGGGCGCGGAGTACGAGTCCGCGAAGGACGTGCGGGCCGCGCTGGACCGCTACGCCGAGGCGATGGACCTGCTCTGCGCCTTCGTCCTCGACCGCGGCTACGACATCCGGTTCGCCCTCGAGCCCAAGCCCAACGAGCCCCGCGGCGACATCCTGCTCCCGACGGTCGGGCACGCGCTGGCCTTCATCGAGCGGCTGGAGCACCCCGAGCTGGTCGGGGTGAACCCCGAGGTCGGCCACGAGCAGATGGCCGGGCTCAACTTCGCCCACGGCATCGCCCAGGCGCTCTGGGCGGGCAAGCTGTTCCACATCGACCTCAACGGGCAGCGCGGCGCCAAGTACGACCAGGACCTGGTGTTCGGCCACGGCGACCTGCTGAACGCCTTCGCGCTGGTCGACCTGCTGGAGACCGCGGGCTACGAGGGGCCCCGGCACTTCGACTACAAGCCCTCGCGCACCGAGGACATCACCGGGGTGTGGGACTCGGCGTCGGCCAACATGCGCACCTACCTGATCCTGGCCGAGCGGGCCGCGGCCTTCCGCGCGGACCCCGAGGTCGTGCAGGCGCAGGCGCTCGCGGGCATCCCGGACCTGGCCCTGCCGACCCTGGACCCCGGCGAGTCCCTCCAGGACCTGCTCGCGGACCGCAGCGCCTTCGAGGACTACGACCCGGACGCCGCGGGCGAACGCGGCTACGGCTTCGTCCGCCTCCACCAGCTGGCCCTCGAACACCTCACCGGCGCCCGCTGACCCGACCCGCGCCTTCGGCGCCCGTGCGTGGTAAGTGGTGCTCTGGCACCACTTACCACTCACGAGCGCCGGAGGCGCCGATCCCTCGGGAGGTCGTCCTGTCCACGCCCCGCGCGATCGGGCCCGCCGCGCTCCGGCGTCACAACCTCGGGTTGCTGCTCGCGGCCCTGCGTGCCGGACCCGCCTCCCGGGCGGCGCTGGCGAGCCGCACCGGTCTGACCCGCGCGACCGTCGCCTCGCTGCTGGACCCCCTCGTCCGTGTCGGGGTGCTCGTCGAGGAGACCGCGGCGCCGGCCGGACCGGGGCGGCCCGCCCGGCCGGTGGGGTTCGGGCCGCGCTCGCCCGTCGCCGTCGGCGTGTCGATCGAGGTCGACGCCGTCGTGGCGGGGGCGTCGGGCCTGGACGGCGTGTCCGCGGGCAGGCGCCGGGTGCCCCGCGACCACCGCGCCCTGACCGCCGACGCGATCTACGCCGGCGCGGCCGAGGTCGCCGCCGGCCTCGCCGCCGAGCTGGGACGACCGGTGCTCGGCACCGGCCTCGCCCTCCCCGCCCTGCTCAGCGGCACACCGGACGACACGGTGGTGGTGCGGGCCCCCAACCTCCCCGCCCTGGACGGGACCCGCCCCACCCTGAGCCCGGCACCCGCCCCCACCCCCCGGCGGGTGCTGGTCGGGAACGAGGCGACCTTCGGTGCGCTCGCCCATCTCGACGTCGCGCCCGACCTGATCTACGTCTCCGCGGACGTCGGCATCGGCGGCGGGCTCGTCGTCGACGGGCGGGTGCTGCGGGGCACCCGCGGGTTCGCGGGCGAGATCGGGCACGTCGTCGTCGAGCCGGACGGCCCCGCCTGCGGTTGCGGCGGCCGCGGCTGCGTCGAACAGTTCGCAGGCCGGGACGCGCTGCTCGCGACGAGCGGGTGCGCGGACCTCGCCGCCCTCCGGCGGGCCCTGGAGCGGGGCGAGCCGAGTGCGGTCGAGGCGGTCCGCCGGGCGGGCACGGCGCTGGGCGTGGGGTTGTCGTCGGTGGTCAACGTCGTCGACCTGCCGGTCGTGGTGCTCGGCGGGCTGTTCGCCGAGCTCGTCCCCCACCTGCTGCCCGCGGTGGAGGCCGAGCTCGCGACCCGCTGCATGGGGCATCCGCCGGAGCGCGTCGTGGCCTCCCGCCACGGGGACGCCGCGACCGTGCGGGGCGCTGCCGAGGCGGTCCTGGCCGAGGTGCTCGCCGACCCGGACCGCCTCCTGGAGGTCCCTGACCCGGCCCGGGTGAGGATGGAGCCATGACCCACGCCGACGCCGTCGTCGAGTCCGGGATCG
This sequence comes from Pseudonocardia sp. WMMC193, assembly GCF_021728735.1. NCBI lineage: Bacteria > Bacillati > Actinomycetota > Actinomycetes > Pseudonocardiales > Pseudonocardiaceae > Pseudonocardia > Pseudonocardia sp. WMMC193. The sequence continues at coordinate 2,713,758 of NZ_JAKKDO010000003.1, forward strand.
CCACCCTGACGATCACCGACGCCACCTCCGCCAACGTCCTCGGCTCCCCCGTGGTCGCCGACCTGCGCGCCGCGCTCGCCGCTCTCGCGCGGTCCGACCTGCGGGTCCTGGTGCTGCGCGGCACCGGGGACAAGGCGTTCGTCGCCGGCGCGGACGTCTACGAGATGGCCGGGCTCGACCGGGGCACCGCCGAGGTGTTCATCGACGGGCTGCGCGAGCTGTGCGAGGCGGTCCGGCTGTTCCCGACCCCGGTCGTCTGCAGGCTGCCCGGCTGGACCCTGGGCGCCGGGCTGGAGCTGGCGATGGCCTGCGACCTGCGCATCGCCGCCGAGGACGCCCGGTTCGGGATGCCCGAGGTGGCCCTGGGCATCCCGTCGGTCATCCACGCCGCGCTCCTGCCGCGACTGGTCGGCGCCGCGCGCGCCTCCCGGATGCTGCTCACCGGCGAGCCCATCGACGCCGCCACCGCGCTGACCTGGGGTCTGGTGGACGAGCTGGTCCCGCTCGACGGGCTCGACGCGCGGATCGCCGCGCACGCGGAGCGCTTCGCGGGCTTCGGCCCGCAGGTCCTGCGGCAGCAGAAGCGGCTGCTCCGGGAGTGGCAGTCCCAGTCCATCGAGGACGCCACCCGCGCGAGCGTGGCCGAGTTCGGCGCGGCCTTCACCACCGGCGAACCGCAGACCCACATGCGCCGGTTCACCGAACGCTGACCACCTCACCGTCGCCGCCGCGGTCCTCGACCTGCGCCACCCGCGAGACGGCCCGCCGGCGGAGCGGCGCTCAGTCCTCCGATCCCGTGGCGCCCCGTTCGTAGGCGGTGGGCTCGGCCTTCGCGTCCCCCCGAGCCCGCTCGGCGGCGATGTTCGCGTCGATGGCGGCCTCCCAGCGCTCCGGCGACCGGCGACGGGCCGAGCGGGCCGCACGGAAGCCCGCGATCACGGGGGTGAGCACGGCGTCCGCGACGGGTTCGGGCGCGATCTGCAGGTCCTCGCTCATCGAGGCGCCGTGGATCCGGCGGGTGAGGGCGTCGAGGGCGGGCCGCGACAGGCGCGGCGGCAGCTTCAGGAACTGCTGCAGGAGGGAGGCGATCGAGTCCAGGGTCGCGTCGGCGAGCCGTGCGGAGTCGTCCGAGACGGGCCCGGTCACGGCCTGCAGGAGGTCGTCGACCCGGCGGGCGGCCTGGTTGCCGGTGATCCCCTCGACCAGCCGGGCATCCACGCCGAGCAGGTGGGCGACGTGCCACCAGTACCGGTACAGACCGTCGAGCTCGCGCCCGGTGAGCCCGAACCCCATCAGCTCCTCGGCGGTGTAGGCGGTGAGGGTGAAGTCCATCCAGGTCCGGGCCAGGTCGACCTGGTTGATCGGCACGCCGTCGACCGTGCTGTCGTACCCGCGGTCGAGCGCCAGCTTGCGCATGTGGGCGTGCAGCATCCGCACGTGCAGCGTCGCGACGTACCCGGGCTTCCCGGGGCGCAGGTTGCCCGGCAGCATCGCCTGGGTGACCCAGGTGCCGGTCTCGGTGAGCCGCTTCTCCGCGCGGTCCACGAGCCTGCCGGTCGTGGAGAGCACCTTCGCGATCGACGGGGACTCGTAGACCCGGACCAGGGCGCCCGCGCTGAGCGAGAGGATGTGGACCGGGGTCGGCGAGCTGAAGTACGGCCGCGACGCCTGGTCGAGGAGGTGGTCGTCCGCGTAGGCGGGCGGCGTCTCGGTCTGGTGCAGGAACGCCGCCAGCGCGGGCGGCGGATCGTCGAGGGAGCCGAGCCCGTCCTGGATCCCCCGGGTGAGCAGCGGTCGCGCGACCGCCGTGCCGAGCTCGTGCATCTCGGTGACCACGGCGTCCGCCAGCGGGTCACCGGTGGTCAGCGCCCAGCGCATCAGGTCGGCGCGACCGTCGCCGAACTGGGCGAGCACGGCGTCGTGACCCGATCGGCCGCTGGGCCACGCGGCGGTCGTCGTGGTCGTGGTGGTGGTCATGTCTCACTCCGGTTCCTCGTGACGGGCTGGGTCGGTGTCGGTGACGGGGATGCCGAAGGCCGCGAACAGGCGCGCCATGTCGGCGCGCATCGTCGCGGTGGGGGTGGCGGCGCCGCGGGCCATCTCGTGCAGGATCAGCCCGGACAGCGCGCGCACGAGGGTGTCCGCCGCGGCGGGGGGCTGCACCAGCGGCCGGAACAGGGCGGAGAAGCCCTCGACGAAGGCGTCCGCGATCGGCCGCAGCCGCGGCTCGTGGATCGCGGTCAGGGTCAGCTGGATGACGCCGTCCGCCGGCACGTGGGTGCCGTAGGGCGCGCGGCCCACCAGCTCCATCGCCGCGTCGAGGAGCGTCATCCGGCGCGCGACGACCTCCTGCTCCAGCCTGCGGAAGTCGGCGAGGGTGCGGCTGCAGGTCAGCTCGAACGCGGCGACCAGCAGGTCGTCCGCGGTGCTGAAGTGGTAGGTCGTGGAGGCCAGCGACGTGCCCGCCCGCGCGGCCACCGCCCGTTGGGTCGCGGCGGCGACGCCCTCGGTGCAGATGATCTCGATCGCGGCATCGAGCAGCGCGGCCCGGGTCCGGGCGCTTCGGCTGTGGCGGCCATCCACAATTCGTACGCTAGTACAGATACTTCGCCGGGCGCACGCGCGGCACCCGTTCGGGTGTCCGGCGTGCGCCCGGGATCCCGGCTCAGTCGGTCTCGGCCCGCACCCGGAAGTCCCCCGGCTCGAGCACCGCCGAGATCGCGACCCCGGCGACGAGCGCCCAGAACGGGCTGGAGATCCCCAGCGGCGCGACCTCGCTCATCGCCACCACCAGTGCGGTCAGCGCGCCGATCCGGAAGCGGCCCTCGCCGAACGCGCCCCGGAACGACGACACCAGCACCCCGATCATGGCGAGCCCCGCGACGACCGCCACCAGCTCGGACGGCAGCGCCGTGACCGCCGTGACCGCGACACCGGCGAGGACGCCGAACGCGATGAACAGCACCCCGTTGACGACGCTCGCGGCATAGCGGGCGTCGGGGTCCGGCCCCGCCTGCGGGCCCGAGCAGATCGCGGTCATGGGGCCGGCGATGTTGGCGTTGTGGCCCCCGGTCAGCGGGGCCAGCAGGCCGCCCACGCCGCTCGCGACGGTCATGGCGTTGATCGGCGGCCGGTAGCCCTGGCTGAGCAGCACACCGTAGGCCTGGGCGTTCTCCGCCGCGATCACGAGGACCGCCAGCGGGACCCCGACGGCCAGGATCGCGGCGACGTCGAACGTCGGGGCGACGAGCACCGGCGCCGTCCAGCCGTCCACGGCGGAGGCCTGCGTGGCGAACCCACCCGTGGCCGCGGCCGCGATCACCCCGGCGACCAGGGCGCCGAGGGCGCCGGGCACCACCGGCACGAACCGGGACAGCAGCAGGAACCCGACGATCGCGGCCGCGGCGATCCAGGGCGCGGACTCGGCCGCGGTGACCACCCCGGTCCCGAACCGGACCAGCGCGCCGGCGATCATCGCCATGACGATCGGCTGGGGCAGCCATCGGGACACCGTGCCGATCAGCCCGGACAGCCCGAGCACGAGCACGAGCAGGCCCGCGACGAGGAACGTCCCGACGACGGCGGAGAACGGGAACGTCCCGAGCGCCCCGACCACCAGCACCGCGCCCGGGATGGAGTACGCGCCGACGATCGGCATCCGGTAGCGCAACGCGAGGAGCAGCGAGATCAGCCCCCCGAACACGTAGATCCCGAAGATCCAGGACGAGATCAGCGGTCCCGGCAGTCCGTTCGCGGCGGCGCCGTCGATCACGATCAGCGCCGGGCCGGTGCAGCCGAACACGGCGGCGACCACGCCGGCCCCGACGGTCGCGGGGTTCAGCCGTCGGGGCAGTGCGCGCAGCCCGGACCGGATGCCCGGCCCCGGCTCGATGCGGCGGGCGGGCCGCCGCGGGGGCGCGGCGGTGGTCGAGCCGTCGGTGGGGCCACCCTCGGGTGCGGTCATCGTGTCGCCTCCTTGCGATCGTTCTGGTGTGCGCTAGCGGTGTCCCTAGCGCCGCAGGCGCGCGAACCCGCGGCGGACGAGCGCGCGGACGGTGTCCCGGACGGTCCCCGCCACCAGGCGCAGCTGCGCGCCGCGGCTCGGCGCGGTGACCGACCCGGTCTCCGCCGCCTCGTCGACGCTCGCCGCGAACTGCTCGAACAGCCTGCGCGAGACGTCCCCGGCCAGCGCCCGGCCGAACTGCGCGACCCGACCGGTGAGGTGGACGTCGGCGTGCGCGGTCAGGACCGTGCCGCCGTCCGGCCCGGCCTCGGCCGCCAGCACCACGTCCGCCTGGGTGGCGCTGCCGCCCGCGTCGGCGCCCTGGGCGTGGAACCGTAGCCGGTGCGCGGCCGGGTCCCGCTCGACGACCTGGGCCAGGCCGTCGAAGGACAGCTTCACCGGGCCGAGCGCGACGACGGCGCGGCCGCGGTAGCGGTCGCCGTCGAGCACCTCGGTCAGCCGCGCCCCGGGCAGGCACCGGGCGAGCAGGTCGAAGTCGTCGAGCACGGCCCAGACCCGCTCGACCGGGGAACCCAGGGCGCTGGTGACGTCCACGACCGCGGACGGCGGTCCGGACGGCAGCCGCACCTCCTGTGCCAGTGCCGCCGCGGGGACGTCCTCCCCCGCGGCCGCGGCGCCGGTCCCGCCGCCGCTCCCCCGCCCGACCAGGGTGCGCGTGCCGCACGCCCGTGGCCCGGGGACGCCGTCCGGGTACCGCTGCCGCACGTCGTCGACGGCCGCGAGGATCCCGCGGTAGCCGGTGCACCGGCAGAGCACGCCGGACATCTGCTCGGGCAGCTCCTCGCTCTCCACCTCGGGAGTGGTCGTGAGCAGGTCGTAGCTGCTCATCAGCATCCCGGGGGTGCAGAAGCCGCACTGCAGCGCGTGGTGGGCGGAGAACGCCTGCTGCAGCGGGTGCTGGTCGTCGGGCGTGCCCAGCCCCTCCACGGTCACGATCTCGGCGCCCTCGCACTGCACCGCGAACAGCAGGCAGGCCCGGGCGGCCTCGCCGTCGACGAGCACGGTGCACATGCCGCAGACGCCGTGCTCGCAGCCCAGGTGGGTCCCGGTGAGGCCGAGCTGCTCCCGCAGCACGTCACCGAGGTGCGCGCGCGGCGGCACGGTGACCGTGGTCTCGGTGCCGTTCACCGTCATCGTGATCCCGACGGTCTCGTCGGCGGCGACGCGGTCGCGGGGCTGAGCGGGGCCTGCGAGACCGTCGTGCCTCGGCTCGACCGTGGTCATGAACCCTCCTTCCGGTCCCGGGCGCGCTGCAGCGCACGGGACAGCTCGCGGGCGGCGAGCACTCCGAACAACCGGCGCCGGTAGCCGGTGGAACCGTGGGTGTCCCCGCCGGTGTCGACGACGTCGTCGGCCAGCGCGGCGGTGGCCGGGCGCAGGTCGTCCTCGTGCTCGGCGAGCAGCGAGGTGACGTCCCGGGTGACGGCCCGGTCGGAGATCCCGAACCCGGTCAGCCGGGCCTCGGTCACCCCGCCGTCGGCACCGACCCGGACCCGGGTGACCACGCCGGCGAGGGCGAAGTCACCGTGCCGGCGGGCGATCTCGGCGAACCCGTACCCCTCGCCCGTCCGGGCGTGGGGGAACGTCACCGCGACGACGACGTCCTCCGGGCCGGCCGCGGTGGTCATCGCGCCGGTCACGAACTCCTCGGCGGGCAGCCTGCGCCGCCCGGCCGGGCCCGCCAGCTCCACGGTCGCCTGCAGGCAGCAGGCGACGGCGGGCAGCTCGGCGGCCGGGTCGGCGTGGGCGAGGCTGCCGCAGACGGTGCCCCGGCTGCGCAGCTCCCGGTGCCCGACGAACGGCATGGCCATCCCGATCAGCGGGACAGCCCGGGCCGCCGGGTCGTGTTCGACCGCGCGCTGCCGCACCGCCGCGCCGATCCGGTAGCCGTGCTGGTCCGGGCCCACCGAGGCCAGCTCCGGCACGGCCGTGATGTCGACCAGCGTGCCGGGGCGGCCCAGCCGCATCGCGAGGACCGGCACCAGGGACTGCCCGCCTGCCAGGACCTTGCCGTCCCCGCCCGCGAGCTCGCCGAGCACGTCGTCGAGCCTGCCGGGGCGGACGTAGGCGAACGGTGCGGCCTTCATCAGCGCCCCGTGAAGTGCGGGGCGCGCTTCTCCCCGAACGCCTTCACGCCCTCGGCGAAGTCCGCGGTCGCCCGCAGCATCGAGTAGGCCTTCCGCTCCAGCTCGATGCCGGTGTAGAGCGGCCCGTCGACGCCGCGGTCGAGCACCTCCTTCGCGGTGCGCAGCGCGGCGGGTGAGAAGCCCGCCATCTTCAGCGCCAGCGCGTCGACGGCCGAGTACAGGGCGTCCCGGTCGTCGTGCAGGCCGGCCAGGATGCCCCAGTCGAGCGCCTGCTGGGCCTGGATCCGCGTCGCGGTCATGATGTGGAACTTCGCCCGGGACAGCCCGATCAGCCGGGCCAGGCGCTGGGTGCCGCCGGAGCCGGGGATCATGCCGAGGTTCATCTCGGGCAGCGCGAGCTGGGTGCGCGGGGTGCCGAGCCGGATGTCGCAGGACAGCACCATCTCCAGGCCGACGCCGAAGCAGTAGCCGTCGATCGCGGCGATGACGGGCTTGGTGCTGCGGGCGGGCGCGGTGACGTCCTGGCCCAGGTCGGTGAGGTCGATGGGCTCGACCTCCATGAACCCGGCGATGTCGCCGCCGGAGGTGAAGTGCTCGCCGTCCGAGCGGACCACGACGACGCGGATCTGCGGGTCCCGGTCGATCTCGGCGAAGCGCTCGGCGACGAGCCTGCGCATCTCCATGGTGACGACCGTGTACTTGCCGTGGGACAGGGTCAGGTACGCGACCCGCCCGTCGTGCGCGCGCTCCAGGACGACGTCGCCGCCGGTGAGTGCCATGTCAGGAGTTCTCCTTCTCGGTGAGCAGTCGGTGCAGTACCTCGCCGTGCAGCGGCAGGCGGGTGATCTCGATCCCGTGGGGGGCCAGCGCGTCGGCGACGGCGTTGGCGTAGGCCACCGGGAAGCTCATGGACGACCCCTCACCGCAGCCCTTGGCGCCGAGCGGGGTCAGCGGGGACGGGGTCACCACGTGGTCGGTGCGCAGGTCGAACCCGGCCTCCGCGCTGGTCGGGCACAGGTAGTCGAGGAACGTCGCCGCCGTCGGCTGGCCGGAGTCGGCGTGGGTGAACTCCTCGTAGGCGGCCCCACCGAGGCCGTGCACGAGCGCGCCGTACACCTGGCCGTCGAGCAGGGTCTGGTCGAGCACGGTGCCGGCGTCGTGCACCGAGGACACCCGGTCCACGGTGATCTCGAGGGTGTCCGGGTCGATCCGGACCGCCACGATCTCGGCCACGAAGCCGTAGCAGAGCGAGGAGTTGATCCGGTCGTCCGCCGTGGCCGCGCGGGTCTCGCGCGGGGAGAACTCGGCCTCGGCGTAGAGCCGGGCGGGCACGCCGTCCGGCAGCGACGCCGGGTCCCAGTGCACGACGCCTGCGGCGTGCCGGAAGGCGACCGCGCGACCGTCCGGGTGCACGACCTTCCCGTCGAGCAGGGTCAGCTCGCCCGGGTCGGCCCCCTCCAGCAGCGTGGCCCCGGCCGCCTTCACCGTGGCGGCGATGGTGTCCGCGGCCGCGACGACCGCGCTCGTGACGAGCGGCGCGAACCGCGAGGAGTACGACCCGGACGTGACCGTCCACGGGGTCGTCGCGGTGTCCATGTCGACGACCACCCGCACCTGCTCCAGGGGCAGCCCGAGCCGCTGCGCCGCGACCTTGCGCGCCACCGTGGCGTGGCCCTGCCCCTGCGGGACCGACCCCAGCAGCACGGTCACGATCCCCTGCAGGTCCACCGACATCCGGACGTGCTCGGTCGAGCCGGACTTGTCCCGGCCCGGCTTGCGCTCCTCGGCCGGGGTGGCCAGGCCGACGTAGCCGATGTTGGTGCCGGAGGGGTCGACGACGAGCGCGGTGCCGATGCCGTAGAAGGCGCCCGCGGCCCGGGCCGCCTCCCGCCTGCGCTCCAGCTCGGCCAGGTCGGCGTTCTTCACGACCAGGTCCAGCGCCGCGGCGTAGTCACCGGAGTCGTACACGCCCCCGGTCGCCGTCTCGTGCGGGAACGCCGACACCAGGTTCCGGCGCCGCACCTCGACGACGTCGAGCCCCGTCGCCGCGGCGACCGCGTCCATCAGCCGCTCCAGACCGAAGTAGAGCTGCTGGCCGCCGAAGCCCCGGTTCAGCCCGGTCGGCATCGTGTTGGTGACCACGGCGCGGGCCCGGATCTCGACCGCGTCGATGCGGTAGGGCCCGGTGATGTTGCCGTAGCAGCGGTAGAGCGTGGAGGGTTCCGGCGGGCGCAGGTAGGCGCCGACGTTGTCGATCAGGTCGGTGCGCAGGGCCGTGACGGTGCCGTCGGCGTCGACGGCGGCGGAGAAGGTCATCGCCCGGTCCGCGCCGGTGGAGCTCGCCATCAGGTGCTCCACGCGGTCCTCGGCCCACCGGACCGGCGTCCCCGCGTGCTTGGAGGCCAGCGCCATCAGCACGACGTACGGGTAGATGCCCGCCTTGATCCCGAAGCTGCCCCCGATGTCCGCGGGGACGTGCAACCGCACCCGAGACGTCGGGATCCCGAGCGCGCCCGCCATGACCGGGACCATCGAGAACGGTCCGTGGAAGTTCGCCCAGCACTCCACCGACGGGCCGCCGTCGCCCTCGAGCCACTGGGCGATCACGGAGTAGCACTCCATCGGCACCGAGGAGTAGCGGGGGAAGTCGTAGCGGCCGGTCACCACGTGCGCGGCGTCCCGGAACCGCTCCTCCACCGGGCCGAACGAGAAGGTGCGGTCGGTGGCGACGTTCGACCCGGCGTCCTCGTGCAGCAGCGGGGCGTCCGGCTCCAGCGCGGCGCGCGCCGCCGTGACGGCGCCCAGCTCCTCGTACTCCACGGCGACCAGCTCGGCGGCGTCCTCGGCGACGTAGCGGTCCGAGGCGACGACGACGGCGATCGGCTCGCCGACGAAGCGCACCTTGTCCACGCCGGTGGGCAGGTACGGCATCACCGCGCCGGTCGACAGGGGGAAGGGCCGCAGCGCGGCGCGCACCTCCTCCGGGCCGATCACCGCCGCCACCCCCGGGTGGGCCCGGGCGCGGCTCAGGTCGACCGAGCGCAGCCGGGCGTGCGGACGGGTGGAACGCACGACGGTGGCGACCAGCGTGCCGGGCAACGGGTCCAGGTCGTCGAGGAACGCGCCCCGACCGGTCACCAGCGCGGCGTCCTCGTCCCGGCTGGGGACCCAGGTGCGGGTGGCCTCCACGACATCAGACACGTGCTTCTCCCCTCAGGTCGTACTCGCCCGCGGCGAGCGTGCGGCGCAGCGTCTTGCCGACCCCGGAGCGCGGGATCGAGTCGACGGCGATCACCCGCTTCGGCCGCTTCAGCGACGGCAGCTCCTGCCGCGCCCAGGCCAGCGCCTGCTCGGCGGTGGCCAGCGGGTCGGCCCCGCGGACGGGGACCACGAACGCGGTCACCGCGTGCCCCCAGCGCTCGTCGGGGAGCCCGACCACGCAGACGTCGTCGATCGCGGGACACCGGGCCAGGACCGATTCGATCTCGTCCGGGTAGATGTTCTCGCCACCGGAGTTGATCATGTCGTCGGTGCGCCCGGAGACCCACAGGTCCCCGTCCTCGTCGGCGATCGCGAGATCACCGGTGTGGTACCACCCGTCCCGGATGGCCTTGGCGTTCGCGTCCGGCCGGTTCCAGTAGCCGCCGAAGGCCTCGGGCGAGGCCATCGAGACGATCACCTGACCCTGCGCCCCGCGCTCGACCTCCTCGTCGACCGGGGCGCCCGCGTCCGGGGCGATCAACCGCACCCGGGAGAACAGCCCGGCCCGGCCCGCGCAGCCGGGCTTGGCGGCGACGTCCGGCCCGATGGTGAAGGTGTAGATCTCGGTCGAGCCGAAGTGGTTGACGAACGAGGCGGGTGCCACCTGCTCGACCAGCTTCTCGGCCAGCGACGGGGTCATGGCGGCCCCCGCGTAGGCCAGGTTGTCCAGCGCCCGGGCGTCGCCGAGCCTGCCCGTGCGAAGCAGCGACCAGTAGATCGTCGGCACCAGGTACAGGGAGCCGATCCGCTCGTCGAGGATCAGCTGCATCGACTCGTCGGCGTCGAACGCGGGCTGACCGACCCAGGTGCCGCCGACGACGATGGAGGCGAGCAGGGTGCGCAGGCCCATCGTGTGGAACAGCGGCATCACCCCGAGGGTCGGGACGCCCTGGCGCTGCCGGGTCTGCATCACGTGCGCGACCGCCGCGAGGTGCTCGGCGCGGTGGGTGCGCGGCACGCCCTTCGGCTTCCCGGTGGTGCCCGAGGTGTACAGCATCACACTGACGTCCTCGTCCGCCGGGACCACGCAGGTCGGGCTGTCGAGCCGCTCCGCGAGCGCGTCGACGGCCGTCACCTCGCGCAGCAGGTCACCCCGGCCGGAGGCCGCGACCCGCTCGGCGTGCGCGGCGTCCGCGACCACCAGGCGGACATCGGCGTCTCCCAGGCAGTAGCCGAGCTCCTCGGTCCCGAAGCGGGTCGAGAGCGGCACCGAGACCGCACCGAGCTTCTGCACGGCCAGGTGCAGGCTCGCGAGCTGCTCGCCGCCGTGCATCACCAGGCCGACCCGCGCCCCCCGCTCCACACCGAGGCTGCGCAGGGCCCCGGCCAGCCGGTCGGTCCGCGCGTCCCACTCCCGGTAGGAGAGCCATCGGCCGGTCCCCCGCACTGCGGGCCGGTCGGGGTTGCGCTCGACCGCCCACCGAAGCGTCGTCACCAGGTCCATGCGACCCCCTCGTCGTCGTACGTCTGTTTCAGACCATACGTTTCGGACTGTTAGAAGGGAAGCCCGGGGTCCGGTCCTCCGGGGTGGCGCCACCCACGCGTGACTGGGTCGCCGAGTTCGGCGCTAAACCTTCCCGTACGGGGCACTAGAGTCCGCGATGCGCCGGCCGGCACGAGAGGAGAGCCGATGCGACTGTCCACGACCTCGTACCTGGTCCTGGGGATGATCGCGTTGCGTGGGCCCTCGACGCCGTACGACCTCAAGCGGGCGATCAGCCGCTCCGTCGGCTACTTCTGGCACTTCCCCCACGCGCAGCTGTACTCCGAGCCGGACCGGCTCGCCGAGGCGGGCCTGCTCGCCCTGGACACCGAGGACGGCGGCCGGCGCCGCAAGACCTACTCGCTGACCGACGAGGGTCGCGCCGCGCTGCGGGACTGGCTCGCGGCACCGACCCCCGAGCACTTCGAGATGCGAGACGTCGCCGAGCTCAAGCTGTTCTTCAACGAGGCCGGCTCCCCGGACGACGTCCCGAAGCTGGCCCGCGAGCAGATCCGCCAGCACGAGAGCCGGATCGCGGACTACGAGGACATGGTCGCCCGACACGGCCGGGAGCCGTGGGCCGAGCCGCGCATGATCACCCTCGAGCTGGGGCTGGAGATGGAGCACGCCGCCCTGCGGTTCTGGACCGCCCTGGCCGCCGACGACCTCGACGGGCTCCGCCGGGAGCGGGCCGAACGCGATCCCCGGCGCTGACGGGCCCGGCCACCCGGCGCGGGACTACGCGCCCGCGAGCGCGGTGGCCACGGCGGCGCCGAGGGCGACGTTGCCGCGGTAGACCTCGACGTTGACGTCGAGGCTGCGGCCGTCGGTGGCGCGCTGGATCCAGTCGAGCAGGAACGGCGTGGTGTCGTTGCCGGTGATCCCCTGCTCCTCGGCCGCGGCCAGTGCGGCAGCCAGCACGGCGCGGTGCTCCTCGACGTCGAGCTGGGCCGCCTCGGCGACCGGGTTGGCCAGCAGCATCGCCGCGGGGATGCCGAGCGCGTCCCGCGCCCGCAGCACGGCGGCGGCCTCCTCGGGCGTCTGCACCGAGTGGGAGATCGCGTGCCCGGAGTCGCGGACGTAGAAACCGGGGAAGGCCGTGGTGCGGTAGCCGAGCACGCCGATCGAGAGGGTCTCGAGCCGCTCCAGGGTGGCGCCGACGTCGAGGATCGACTTCACCCCGGCGCTGATCACCAGGATCGGGGTGCGGGCCAGCGCGACGAGGTCGGCGGACTCGTCGAACGTCGTCGCGGCCCCGCGGTGCACCCCGCCGAGCCCGCCGGTGGAGAACACGGCGATCCCGGCCCCGTGGGCGAGCACGGCCGTGGCGGCGACGGTGGTGCCGCCGGAGAGGCGCTGGGCCACCGCGACCGGCAGGTCCCGCTCGCTGATCTTGACGACGGTGTCGTCCTCGCCGAGCCGGGCGATCTCGTCCGGGGCGAGCCCGACCCGCGGCACGCCGTCCAGCACGCCGATGGTGGCGGGCACCGCGCCCGCGTCCCGGATGATCGCCTCGGCCTCGGTGGCGACCTTGAGGTTGCGCGGGCGGGGCAGGCCGTGGGTGAAGATCGTCGACTCGAGCGCGACGACCGGGCGGCCCTCGGCGAGGGCGGTGCGGACCTCGTCGGACACGGCGACGGACATGGGTTCTCCTCCGGAGGGGTCAGGCGGGGACGGTGGGAACGGCGTTGACCGGCGGCAGGCCCGCGGCGGCGCGGCGGACCTGCTCGCGGACGAGCTCGGCGAAGCGGCGCCGCCAGGCGGTCTCGCCGCCGCCGGTGTGCGGGGTGAGGACGACGCCGGGCAGGTGCCACAGTGGATGGTCGGTGGGCAGGGGTTCGGGGTCGGTGACGTCGAGGTAGGCGCGCAGCCGCCCGCGCGCCACCTCGGCCACGAGCGCGTCGGTGTCGACGACCGGGCCCCGCGCCACGTTGGCCACGACGGCCCCGGCGGGCAGCGCGGCCAGGACCGCGGCGTCGACGAGCCCGCGGGTGGCGTCGGTGAGCGGGACGGCGAGCACGAGCACGTCGGTGGCCGGCAGCAGGGTGGGCAGGTCGGCCTGCGTCGTGACGCCGGCGCGGGGCGTCCGCCCGACGACGGCGACCTCGGCGCCGAAGGCCCGCAGGATCGTGGCGATCCGCCCGCCGACGTCCCCCGCGCCCACCACGGTGACCCGCCTCCCGCCCAGCTGCTCGACGACCAGGGGTTCCCACCGGCGTGCGCGGCGGGCGTCGTGCGCCTCCCCGTGCCTGCGCAGCACGGCGAGCACCCCGGCGACCGCGGCCTCGGCGGTGGCGGCGCCGTGGATGCCGCGGCCGTTGCACAGCACCACCCCGGCGGGGACGACGGGGAGCCAGGGGTCCACGCCGGAGGAGGGCAGCTGCACCAGGCGCAGCCGCGGCAGCGCGGCCAGGACCTCCGGGGCGGGCGGGCGCGGGCTGTGCTCGCTGACCAGCAGCGTCACCTCGGTGGGGACCGGGCCCGGCTCCCGCCAGTCCCACACCACGGTGCGGACCCCGGACGGGAACGGACCGGCGAGGGCGCGCAGGTCGTCGTCGGGCAGGGCGACGGTCGGGGACGGGCCGGGCACGCTCAGTCCAGGACCCCGCCGGCCGCGGCCGGGCCGCGGCCCTTCGCGACGACCCCCGCCACCACCAGGATCGTGACGACGTAGGGCGCGGTCATGAGCAGCGGCGGCGAGATCGCCACGGCGAGCAGCCCGAACACGGCGGACACCGACGAGGCGAACCCGAACAGCAGCGCCGACGCCGCACCCTGGGCCACCCGCCAGGACCCGAGGATGACCGCGGCCAGCGCGACGAACCCGAGCCCCGAGCTCATGCCCGCGACGAACTGCCCCGCGGAGCCGATGGTCAGGGCCGCGCCGCCGATGCCCGCGATCGCGCCGGACACCGCGGTGCCCCAGAACCGGATGCGCTTGGCGTCGATGCCCGAGCTCTCGACGGCCTGCGGCGCCTCCCCCACGGCCCGCACCCGCAGTCCGAGCCGGGTGCGCCGGAGCACGAACTCGACCACGACGACGATGAGCACGGCCAGGTAGAAGATCGGCCCCTGGGCGAACAGCGCGGGCCCGACGACCGGGATGTCCGACAGCAGCGGGATCTGCCACACCGCGAACACCGGGGGCGAGTTGTAGGTGGCGAGGTCCGGCACCATGATCTGCTCCGCCAGGTAGGCGGTCAGGCTCGTGCCCAGCGCGACCAGCACGAACCCGGCCACCACCTGCGGCACCCGGAACCGGATCGTCAGCACGCCGAGCAGCGCGCCGAGCGCGAGACCGGCCAGCGGCGCCACGAGCAGACCCAGCCACGCACTGCGGGTGACGGAGGCGACGAGCGCCGAGGCGAAGGCCCCGACGAGCAGCTGCCCCTCGATGGCGATGTTGAAGGTGCCGCTGCGCTCGGCCAGCGCCCCGGACGTCGAGCCCAGGATGATCGGCACCGCCGCCACCACGGACAGGGCGAGGATGCCGCCGAGGCTCGCCTGGCTGCCGCGGGCCGCCCACGCGACCACCCCGACGACCCCGGCCAGCACCCCGAGGGCGACGAGCACCGGGACCGAGTGGACCCGGCCGGTCGCGCGCCGCAGCCGGTGCACCGCGACGGCGCAGCCCGCCGCCACGAGCGCGCCGACGCCGCAGAACACCCACACCGGTGCCGTCACCACCGTCGAGGCCGAGGAGGCCCCGAGCGCGAGGTCGGTGCGCTGCCCGCCGCCGTTCCAGGCGAGCAGCGCCAGCCCGACGGCGAGGGCGGCGACGAACCAGGACGCCTTGCGCCGGGCCCGCTCGGCGAGCCGCTCGGCCAGCGACCGGGTGACCTCGTCGATCCGGGCGCCCGTGTTCGACGGCGTGTCCGCGCGCGTCATCGGGAGGCCCCCTGTCTCTCGCGCAGCCGGTAGATCGCCGCGATGAGCGCGGGCGCGGTCACGAACATGACGATCAGGGACTGCATGACGTTGGTGAGCTGGTAGCTGACACCCGAGTCCAGCTGGGCGGTCAGCCCGCCGGCCTGCAGGGCGCCGTAGAGCAGGGCCGCGCCCGCGACCCCGACCGGGCGGGTGTTCCCGACGAACGCGACGAGGATCCCCAGCGTGCCGATGGTGTGCCCGAACTCCACCTGCAGCTGCTGGGAGACGCCGAGCACCTGCACCGCACCCGCGATCCCGCACACCGCGCCGGAGATCACGAAGGCCCAGACGACGACCACCTTGCGGCGGATGCCCGCGACGTCGGCGGCCCGCGGGCTCGCGCCCGCGATCTGCATCTCGAAGCCGAGCCTGCTGCGGTTGAGCAGCACCGCACCGGCGATGACGACGAGCAGCGCCACGATCGCGCCGGTGTTGACCGGCAGGAAGGGCACCAGGTCGGTCAGCGCGGCCGACGGCGGGGTGACCCGCCCGACCGGGTTGGCCACCCCGTTGCCCTCGGCGCGGAAGAACGTCGAGGACAGCAGGAACACCAGGACGTTCGCCATCACGTAGTTGAACATGATCGTGACGATCACCTCGCTGGCCCCGGTCACGGCCTTGAGCAGGCCCGGCAGCAGGCCGCACAGCGCCCCGCCCACGACCGCCGCGACGATCGCCAGCAGCACGTGCAGCAGCCAGGGCAGGCCGGACACCCCGAACGCCACCCAGCTGGCGCCGATGCCGCCGCCGACCATCTGGGCGTGCGCGCCCATGTTGAAGGCGGCCGACCGGTAGGCGATGGCCAGACCGACGCCCACGATGGCCAGCGGGACGGCCGCGGTGATCGTGTTGCCCAGCGGGGTCAGCGCCCGCCGCCAGGCGGCCACCGAGGGATCGGCGAGCGCCCGCCCGAGCATCTCCGGGTCGACGATCGCGCCGCGGAACAGCCCGGTGTAGAAGGACCAGAGGCCCTCGCCGGTGACGGCGAGCGCGTTGCCGGGGTAGCGGAACAGCCCGCCGAGCGCGATGCGGATGTCCGCCGTGGTCGCCACGATGAGTACGGCCGACACGGCGAACCCCGTGACCAGCGACAACAGCAGGACGACGCCCTGGTTGCGGGTGCCGATCCACCGGTAGGCCGCCGCCAGGACGTCCCGGGCCGAGCGCCGCGGGGAGGGCCCCGGACGCGGCGGCGCGGCGGGGGCCTGCGCCTCGATCACCATCAGTCGCCTCCCATCAGGACGCCGATGCGGTCCCGGTCGAACGGTGCCGCCACCACGCCGGTGACCACACCGGAGCTGACGACGGCGATGCGGTCGCAGACGGCGACGGCCTCGTCGATGTCGGAGGTCACGACGAGCACGGCACCGCCCGCCCCGGCCATGGCGGCCAACCTGCCGTGCACGAACTCGATGGAGCCGACGTCCAGGCCGCGCGTCGGGTTGGCCGCGACCATGACGGTGAGGTCGCGCTCCATCTCCCGCGCCACGATGACCTTCTGCTGGTTGCCGCCCGACAGGCTGCCGACGAGCTGGTCCGGGGACTGCGCCCGGATGTCGTACTTCTCGATCATCCGGCGGGCGTGCGCGCGGATCTCCCGCTCGCGCAGGAAGAGCGAGCGCCACGTGGAGAAGCGGGGGTCGTGGCGCCGGTCCAGCACCAGGTTGCGGCCGATCGACATGCCGAGCACCAGCCCCTCGGCGTGCCGGTCGGCCGGGATGACGCCGAGGCCCGCGGCCAGGAACGCCGCGGGTCCGGCCCCGGTCAGCGGGGTCCCGTCGAGCACCACCTCGCCCGCGTCCGGGGTCTGCGCCCCGGTGCACACCGAGACGATCTCGTGCTGGCCGTTGCCGTCGACGCCGAGCACCCCGAGCACCTCGCCCGCGTGGACCTCCAGGTCGACGTCCCGCAGCGGGGTGCCGTGCAGGGTGCGACTGGACATCGTCACGCCGCGCACGGACAGGCGCACCGGGGCGTCCGGCGGCACCAGGTCCGCGGCCCGCTCGGCGCCGCCGACCCGGCGGCCCACCATGAGCGTGCCGAGCTCCTCGACGCTCGTCGAGGCGGGATCGCGAGTGGCCACCAGGCGCCCGCGGCGCAGCACCGACACCGTGTCGGCGACCGCGAGGGCGTCCCGGAGCTTGTGGGTGATGAAGACGATGGCGCGGCCGTCGTCGCGCAGCCTGCGCAGCGTCCGGAACAGCGACGCCGCCTCCTCGTCGGTGAGCACCGCCGTGGGCTCGTCGAAGATCAGGATGCGGGCGTCCCGGGTGAGCGTCTTGACGATCTCCACCCGCTGCTGCATGCCGACCGACATGTCCTCGACGACGGCGTCCGGCTCGAGCACGAGCCCGAACTGCTCGGACACCTCCGCGGCCCGCCGCCGCGCCGCGGCCGTGTCCAGCAGGCCCCGGCGGGTCAGCGGCTCGTCGCCGAGGGCGATGTTCTGCGCCGCGGTGAACGCGCCGACGAGCCGGAAGTGCTGGTGCACCATGCCGACCCCGCGGGCGATGGCGCCCTTGGCGTCGAACCCGGTGACGTCCTCGCCGTCGATCACGACGCGGCCCTCGTCCGGCCGCACCGTGCCCGACAGGATGCCCATCAGCGTGCTCTTGCCCGCGCCGTTCTCGCCGACGAGCGCGTGGATCTCGCCGGGGCGCACCGACAGGCTGATGCCGTCGTTCGCCCGCAGCGTGCCGTACACCTTGCTCACCCCGCGCAGTTCCACCACCGCGGCCGTGTCCTGCCGGGGTGGCGCCTGCGCCGTAGCGGGTCGCACCACGAGTACCTCCCTCCTCGGGCCGGCACCGCGGGCGACCGGAGGGCCGCCCGCGGTGCGCGGGGTCAGCCGGCCGCGCTCGTCTGGACCGAACCGTCGACGATGGCCGTCCCGACCTGGCTCAGCTGGTCGCGCAGGGCCTGCGGCACGGCCGCGTCGGCCTGGTGGAACGGGGCGAGGCCGACGCCGCCGTTCTCGACGGTGCCCTCGTAGGTGCCCGCGGGCAGGGCGCCGTCGACGGCCTTCGTGGCGACGTCGGTGAGGCTGGTCTGGATGTTCTTCAGCACGCTGGTGAGGAAGAGGTCGCAGTTCGCCTCGTTGCTCACGCAGCCGTCGTTGTCCGGCCAGATCAGGTAGCGGCCCGCGGCGGGGCCACCCGCGGCGCGGACGGCCTCGGTACCGCCGCCGCTCATGAGCACCATGAGCACGTCGGCGCCGAGCTGCATCTCCGACTCGGCGAGCAGGCGCGCCCGGTTGGCGTCGGTGAAGTTGCCGACGAAGGTGCCGGTGCGGGCCGCCGGGTCCCAGCCGACCGACTTCACCGACGTGCCGTTGACCTGGTTGTAGTGCTCGACGCCCTTGACGAAGCCGTCGAGGTAGAGCTCGACCGGCGGGATCGAGACGTTGCCGACCACGCCCACCGTGCCCGTCTTGCTCATCCCGGCGGCGAGGTAGCCGGCCTGGAAGGAGGCCTCGTCCGTGCGGAAGTGCAGCGAGCTGACGTTCGGCAGGTCGACGCCCGCGACGTCGTCGATGAGGACGAAGTCGATGTCCGGGTTCTGCGGGGCCAGGCGCTCGATCGTCTCGGTCGTGTTGAAGCCCATGCCGACGATGAGGTCACAGCCCTGCTGGACGAACTGGTCGCCCATCTGCGGGTAGTCGATCGAGCCGGACTGGGCCAGGTAGCTCACCTGGATGCCGGTGGCCGAGGCGACGCTCTGCAGCGCGCCCCAGGCCTGCTGGTTGAACGACCGGTCCGCGACGCCGAGGCTGCTCACCATGAGGCAGGCGGAGTAGTCCGAGCGGGCGGGCCGGTCCGTGCCGCCCGCGGGCGCGGCCTGGTCGACGCCTCCGTCGCCGCAGCCGGCGAGCACGACGCCGAGCACCGCCGCGCTCGCCAGCGCGGTGGTGACCCGGCGGCGGGCACCGGGTCGAGCGGGGATCCAGTTCACGACGTCCCTCTTTCCTGGAGGTCGACGGTGGTGGGAGCGCGCCGGCGGTGGGCCGCGCCCTCGGGGGGAACAGCGGAGATCAGCGGAGATCAGGGGAAGTTCAGGCGGGCCGTCAGCCCTGCGGTCGGAAGGTTATTCGCATAACGTGATCCAGGGGAACGGGCCGCTCTGTGGCGCTGGTCACCTCTGTCGCCGCCTCCCCGACCAATGTTTCGCGCAGGTGGCGAAGCTGTTTCGACCTGCGGATTCTCGTCTCCGTCGGCTCGTGCGCGACTACGGTGCACGAGGTAAAACGAATAACCTCATGGAGCGTTGCATGACCACGACACTCTCCCCCGCGGCCACCGAGCAGGCGGTCCGCAAGCACCGGCTCGCGGCCTCGTACCGCCTGTTCGCGCGCTTCGGCTTCGACGAGGGGGCGGCCGGGCACATCACCGTGCGCGACCCGCTCGAGCCCGACACGTTCTGGGTCGCGCCGTTCGGCCGCTGGTTCGGCGGCGTGCTCCCCCACGACCTGATCCGGGTCGACGCGGCGGGCGAGGTCGTCGAGGGTGACGGCGCGGTGAACCGGGCGGCGTTCTGCATCCACTCCGCGATCCACGCGGCCCGACCGGACGTCGACGGCGCGGCGCACGCCCACGCGCCCTACGGGAAGACCTTCGCCTGCCTGCACACACCGCTCGCACCCCTGACCCAGGACGCCTGCGCCTTCCACGGCAGGCACGCAGTGTTCGAGGAGTTCGACGGCGTCGTCCTGGACCGGGTCTACGGCGACCGCATCGCCGCCCGGCTCGGGGAGGGCCGCGCACTCATCCTCGCCAACCACGGGCACCTCACGGCCGCCGCCTCGCTGGAGGCGGCGGTGTGGTGGTTCGTGGCGATGGAGCGCTGCTTCCAGAGCGAGCTGCTGGCCCGGGCCGCGGGCACGCCCGTGCCCATCTCCGAGCCCGCGGCCACGCTGACCGCCGAGCAGCACACGGTGGAGTACGCCGAACTGTGCTTCTCCGCCCTCTACGAGCGGATCATGGCCGAGCAGCCGGACCTGGCGGCCACCCGGCCCTGACGCCTGGGCCGCCCAAGCGTCGCTCAGCGGTGCTTGGGCCGCCCAAGCGTCAGCCCGCGGCGCTCGGGCCGCCCAAGCGTCGCTCAGCGGTGCTCGGGCCGCCCAAGCGTCACCCAGCGGTGCTCGGGCCGCCCAAGCGTCGCTCAGCGGTGCTCGGGCCGCCCAAGCGTCACCGACTCAGGGCAGCCTCGCGACCGCCTCCAGCACGACGTCCCAGAAGCGCTCGGCGTCCATCGACAGGCCCACGACGTGCCGGGGGCCGGGCGGGGAGTCCCGCAGGTCCACCACGGTGCGCCCCAGGGTGAGCGCCCCGGCGACCTCGACGGCGACCGGCGCCTCGACGGTGGTGAACACCTCGGGCGCGACCAGGTGCACCATCGGGCACAGGTCGTGCACCGGTGGGGCGGCGAAGCCCTGGTGCTGCAGGTAGCGCGCGCCGAAGAAGTCCAGCAGCTCCCCGCCGAGCACCGCGGCGCGCCCGCCGAGCGCGGCGAGCCGGGCGCGCACGTCCGGGGTGGCCAGCGCCTGGTGGGTGACCTCGAGGCCCATCATCGTCACGGTCCACGGCGCGGCGAAGACCTCGGCGGCCGCCTCCGGGTCGACGTAGATGTTGAACTCGGCCGAGGCGGTGACGTTCCCCGTGGTCACGGCCCCGCCCATGATCGCGACCCCACCGACGAGCCGCGCGATCTCCGGGTCGCGGCGCAGGGCGAGCGCCAGGTTGGTCAGCGGCCCGGTCGCGACGAGCACGGTGCCCGGCCGGGCCCGGACGAGGTCGACGATGAGCTCGTCGGCGGGTCGGGGGTCCAGCGCGCGGCTGCTCGCGGGCAGGACCGGCCCGTCCATCCCGCTCTCGCCGTGGATGTCCGGCGCGGCCCGGTGATCGCGGGCGAGCGGGCGCTCGGCACCCCGGGCCAGGGGGAGAGCGCCCTCCACACCGAGGTGGTCCAGGAGCTTCGCGGCGTTGGCCGTGACCCGCTCGACGGTCTGGTTCCCGCAGACCGTGGTGACCCCGACCAGGTCGAGGCCCGGGTGCCCCAGCGCCACGAACAGCGCGAACGCGTCGTCGTGCCCGGGGTCGCAGTCGAGCAGGACGGGGACGACGGGGACGCTCACACCGTCACCTCCGCGGCCGGGGCCAGCATCGCGCCCGGCTCGGCGAGGACCCGCGCGGCGAGCGCGCTGCCCGCGGCCGCGGCCCGCTCGGGGTCCGCGCCGGTCAGGACGGCGTGCAGGTACCCCGCGGCGAAGGCGTCCCCCGCGCCGGTGGTGTCGCTGACCCGCTCGACGGGCGGGACGGGCACCTGCGCGACCGGCAGGCCGGGTCGGTGCACGGTGACGGGCCACGGCCCGTTCTTCACCACCGCCACGGCGCCCAGCGCGGTGATCCGTGCGGCCGGGACCAGCGCGGCCTCCTGGGCGTTCGCGAAGTGCAGGTCGGGTGCGAGGTGGGCGAGCAGGTCCAGGTAGTGCTGCACGCCGAGGTCATCGAGCAGGGCGACCGAGCTGGCGTCGACGCTGAGCAGCGCGCCCTGGGTGCGGGCGCAGTCGGCCAGGGCGGCCACCGTCGCGGCCGAGGCCGGGGTCCCGAGCGCGTAGGCCGAGACGTGCAGGGCGGCGGCGCCGTCGACCCAGGCGGGCGGGACGTCGGCGAGCTCGGCGGCCGCGGCCCGGTCCGGGAACATGGTGCGCTCGCCGTCCGGCTCGATGCGGATCACGATCGACCCGGTGCGGCCCGCACGCTGCACCCGCGGCTCGACGCCGCTCGCGCGCAGGTCGGCGGCCAGGGCCGCGCCGAGGGCGTCCTCGCCGACCCGGCCGATGAAGCGGGCCGGGCCGAGCGCGGCGGCGAAGGCGGCGACGTTGGCGGCGCTGCCGCCGCGCGACCGCACGATCGTCGACGGGTTGTCGGTGCCGACGCGGGTGGGTCCGGCGGGGTGGACGACGACGTCCTCGACGACGTCGCCGACCGTCACGACGAGGCCCGGCGACGGGGGGACGGGTGGGGACACGGGGGCACCATCCTGGGAGTGGGGATCAGGTCGGGGCGGGGCCGGTGGAGCGCCGCACGACCAGCGAGGTCGGCAGGATCACCGAGCGGCCCGGCCGCGCGTCCTTCTCGATCTGGTCGACCACGAGCAGCGCGGCCTCCCGGCCCAGCTCGCGGGCGGGGAGGTCGACCGACGTGAGCGGGGGGTGGGTCACGGCGGCGATGGGGTTGTTGTCGAACGAGGCCACCGACAGCGCGCCGGGGACCTCCACGTCCGCCGCGGCGAGGGCGGCGAGGACCCCGTAGGCCTGCACGTCGGTGGCGGTCACGATCGCGGTGGCGCCCTGGCGCCGCCAGCTCGGCAGCGACCGGGCGACGAGCGCCTGCGCGACGTGCATGTCGATCCGGGAGCGGGCGGACACGATCTTGGCCCGGTGGACGTGCTGCCGGAAGGCCGCGGTGAAGCGTTCGCGGCGGTCGTCGAACGTCTCGCGGACGCGCTCGGAGTCCAGGTAGACCACGACGCGGTGGCCGAGCCCCGCCAGGTGCTCGGACAGCTGCGTCGCGCCGATGCCGACGTCGAAGTAGACCCGGGAGAGCCCGGGCGGCCCCTGCGACTCGTCGAGCACGACGACCGGGAACCCGGCCTCGCCGAGCTGGGGGTCGTCCTGGATCCCGGCGATGTTGACGAGCATCCCGTCGACGCCGAACGAGGAGATCGTCGCGATGTCCGGCGGGCCGTCCTCGCCGGTGGCGGCGGCGAGGATGAGCTGCATGTCCTTGCCGAACACCTCGCCGACGCCCGCGGCGGTGGCGGCGATGAACGGGTTGGCGATGTCGTGGGCCACCAGCGCGACCCGATGGTGGCGCCCGGTGACGAGCGACCGGGCCGCCGGGTTCACGACGTAGCCGAGCGCGGCGATGGAGGCGCGCACCCGCGCCGCCGTGGCGGCCGAGACCCGCCCCTCCGCCTTGCCGTTGGCCACGAGGGAGACGGTGGCGATCGACACCCCGGCGTGCTCGGCCACGTCGGTCGCCTTGACCCGGCCCTTCGGCGGCGACATCCGCTCCCCCACGTCCACGGCGACGATGTTAGACGCATAACCACCGCTGACGGCAGTGACTCTCCCGCTTGGTTGCGAGGTGACGTGCACCGCATTGTGCGAGCCCCCGATCACGGCCTAGGTTGCCGTTATACGCATAACGCGCTGCCTGCGTACCGCCGCCGAGCGAGAGGGCATGTCATGTCCGCGTACGTCCCCGTGATCGACCTCGACCGTGACGACGCCGTCGTCGCCGCCGAGCTCGACCGCGTCTGCCGCGAGGTCGGCTTCTTCCAGATCGTCGGCCACGGCGTCGACCCCGAGGTCGAGGAGCGCGCCTGGCGGGCCTTCACCCGCTTCTTCGACCTGCCCGCGGAGGCCAAGCTCGCCCTGCGTCCCGGCCCGGGCGAGCCGTACGGCTACATCCCGGCGGGCGCCGAGGCGCTGGCCCGCTCCACCGGGACCGACGAGGCACCCGGCGACGTCAAGGAGAGCCTCAACATCGGCCCGATGGACCCGCCCGCGCACCCGCTGTCCGGGCCGGACGAGGCCGCGATCCACACGCCGAACCGGTGGCCGGAGGACCTGCCCGAGCTGGAGCCCGCCGCCCGCGCCTACACCGCGGCGATGACCGCGCTGACCGCCCGGCTGATGCGGCTGTTCGCGCTGGGCCTGGACCTGCCCGCGACGTTCTTCGACGACAAGATCGACCGCTCCCCGCACGCCCTGCGGGCCATCAACTACCCCGCCACCTCGGTGCCGCTCGCCAAGGGGCAGCTGCGGGCGGGCGCGCACACCGACTACGGCCTGCTCACGATCCTGCGCCAGGACGCCGTCGGCGGCCTCGAGGTCCTCGACCACGCGGGCGCCTGGGCGGCGGTCCCCGCGGTGCCCGGCGCCTACGTGCTCAACATCGGCGACCTGATGGCCCGCTGGACCAACGACCGGTGGCGCTCCACGCTGCACCGCGTCGTCAACCCCGTCGAGGGCGCGGCCGCCGCGGCCCGCAGGCAGAGCGTGCCCTTCTTCGCCAACGCCAACTGGGACGCCGACGTCCGCTGCCTGCCCTCCTGCCTCGCCCCCGGCGAGACGCCGCGCTACGCACCGGTCGAGGCAGGCCCGCACCTGCTCGGCAAGTTCCGCCGCACCGTCGCGGCCTGAGCCACCGTCCCCACCGTCCGTTCCCGACGAAGGGTCCTCCCCATGACCAGCAGCCAGGTCCCCGCCGACTTCATCCCGGTCATCGACGTCGCGTCGTTCCTGGACGGCTCCGACCTCGAGACCGCGCCGCGCCAGGTGAACGAGGCCGCGGTGAACTCCGGCTTCTTCCAGATCACCGGCCACGGCGTGCCGCGGGAGCTGATCGACGCCGTCTACGCCAAGTCCGTCGAGCTCGCGAACACCCCGCAGGAGTACCGGGACTCGCTCGTCTCCCCCGTCGGCCACCCCTACCGCGGGCTGACCACCAACATCGACGCCGAGGGCACGGTGCGCTCGCTGCGGGTCCACGCGAGCCACTTCGACGACGCGGCCGCCGCCGAGGCCGCCGGGGTGCCCGCCGACTACGCGGACTTCTTCTCCCCCAACGTGTGGCCGGACGAGGTCGCGGGCTACCGGGCGGCCGTCGGCGCCCTGTTCGCCCGCACCCAGGAGCTCGGCGCGGCGCTGATGCGCCTGTTCGCGGTGGCCCTGGAGATGCCGATCGACTACTTCGACGCGCTCGTCGAGCCGAACGCGTCCAGCTGCTCGATCAACTACTACCCGCCGCGCGGCGCGCCGCTGCGCGAGGACCCCACGGTCATCTTCGACGAGCACTTCGACGGCGGCACGCTCACGATGCTGCACCAGCGCGGCACCTACGAGGGCCTGCAGGTCAAGGACCGGGACGGCGCATGGGTGTCGGTCCCCGTGGTCGACGAGGCGCTCGTGATCAACATGGGCGAGCTGATGATGCGGTGGACCAACGGCCGCTGGCCCGCCACCCGGCACCGCGTGATCGCCTCGACCGACCCGGCCGGGCACCGCACCACGCTCACCACCTTCCACCTGCCCGCCGTCGACACCGTGATCGACCCGCTGGCCTCGACCGTCGGCGCGGAGGGCCCGCGGTTCGACGCGGTCTCGGTCTACGACTGGGAGCAGCGGTTCATCAAGAAGACATACGCCGAGCGGCGGTTCCTCAAGGCAGGCGCGGCCACCGAGCGCTATCTTGCCGAGCTCGCCGAGAAGTGAGCGGAGGACCGGCCATGGGAACGACCCTGATCCGGGGCGGCACGGTCGTGTCGGCCACCGGGCGGCAACGCATCGACGTCCTGATCGACGGCGAACGGATCGCGGCGCTGGTGGAGCCCGGCTCCGCCGCCCTCGGCGCCGACCTCGCGGGCGCCGTCGACACCGTGATCGACGCGACCGGGAAGTACGTGATCCCCGGCGGCGTGGACGGCCACACCCACATGGAGATGCCGTTCGGCGGCACCACGGCGGCGGACACGTTCGAGACCGGGACCCGCGCGGCGGCGCACGGCGGCACCACGACGATCGTCGACTTCGCCATCCAGACGCCGGGGCAGCGGGTGCAGGACACCCTCGCCGAGTGGCACGAGAAGGCCGCGGGCGAGTGCGCGATCGACTACGGCTTCCACCAGATCCTCGGCGACGTCGACGCCGAGGCGCTCAAGGCGATGGACGAGCTGGTCACCGAGGGCGTCACCAGCTTCAAGATGTTCATGGCCTACCCGGGGGTCTACTACTCCACCGACGGCCAGATCCTGCGCGCGATGCAGCAGGCCGCGGGCAACGGCGGGCTGGTGATGATGCACGCGGAGAACGGCATCGCCATCGACGAGCTGGTCACCCAGCACCTCGCCCGCGGCGAGACCTCCCCGTACCACCACGGCGTCTCCCGGCCCTGGCAGCTGGAGGAGGAGGCCACCCACCGCGCGATCATGCTCGCGGACGTGACCGGCGCCCCGCTCTACGTCGTGCACGTCTCGGCCAAGCAGGCACTCGCCCAGATCGCCGAGGCCCGCGGGCGGGGCCGCAACGTGTTCGGCGAGACCTGCCCGCAGTACCTGTACCTGTCGTTGGAGGAGCAGCTCGGCGCGCCGGGCTTCGAGGGCGCCAAGTGGGTGTGCTCCACGCCGCTGCGCTCGCGCGCCGAGGGCCACCAGGACGAGCTGTGGCGCTACCTGCGCACCGGTGACGTGACGACCGTGGCCACCGACCACTGCCCCTTCTGCTTCCGCGGGCAGAAGGAGATGGGCCTCGGGGACTTCTCGAAGATCCCCAACGGGATCGGCGGCGTCGAGCACCGCATGGACCTCATGTACCAGGGCGTGGTCAGCGGGCGGATCTCCCTCGAACGCTGGGTGGAGGTCTGCTGCACCACCCCCGCCCGGATGTTCGGCATGTACCCGCGCAAGGGCGTGATCTCGCCGGGAGCGGACGCGGACGTCGTCGTCTACGACCCCGCGGGCCACACCTCGATCGGCCTGGAGAAGACCCACCACATGGCCATGGACCACTCCGCGTGGGAGGGCTTCGAGATCGACGGGGCCGTCGACACGGTCCTGTCCCGCGGCAAGGTCGTCGTGGCGGGCGGGGAGTACCGGGGCCGCAAGGGCGACGGCCGGTTCGTCAAGCGCGACCTGTCCCAGAACCTGATCTAGGAGCGACTGTGGACCTCGGCATCGTCCTGCAGTGCAACCCGCCCGCGTCCCGGCTCGTCGAGCTGACCGTGCAGGCGGAGAACCGCGGCTTCACCCACGCCTGGACGTTCGACTCGCACATGCTGTGGCAGGAGCCGTACGTCATCCACTCGGCCATGCTCGCGGCCACCCGGACGATCACCGTCGGGCCGATGGTGACCAACCCGCTGACCCGGGACTGGACCGTCACCGCCTCGACCTTCGCCACGCTGAACTCGATGTACGGCAACCGCACGGTCTGCGGCATCGGCCGGGGCGACAGCGCGGTGCGGGTGCTCGCCGGCAAGCCGTCCACGCTCGCCACGCTGCGGGACTCGGTGCAGGTCATCCGGGAGCTGGCCAACGGCCGCAGCGCGATGGTCAACGGGTCCGAGGTGCGCATCCCGTGGGCGGGGCGCTCCCGGCTGCCGGTGTGGGTGGCGGCCTACGGCCCCAAGGCCCTGGAGCTGACCGGCCGCTACGCCGACGGGTTCATCCTCCAGCTCGCCGACCCCGCCATCGCCGCCTGGACCATCGAGCGGGTCCGCAACGCCGCCGCGGACGCGGGTCGGGACCCCGCGGACGTCACCATCTGCGTGGCCGCCCCGGCCTACGTCGGGACCGACCGGGACCACCAGCGCGACCAGTGCCGCTGGTTCGGCGGGATGGTGGGCAACCACGTGGCCGACATCGTGGCCAAGTACGGCGGCGAGTCCGACGTGCCCCGCGAGCTCACCGCCTACATCGAGGGGCGGACGGGCTACGACTACAACGAGCACGGGCGGGCGGGGAACACCCACACGACCTTCGTGCCCGACGAGATCGTGGAGCGCTTCTGCGTGCTCGGCACCGCGGACGAGCACGTCAAGCGGATGGCCGAGCTGGCGGCGCTCGGTGTCGACCAGTTCGCGCTCTACCTGCAACACGACGGCATCGACCAGACCCTGCACGCGTACGGCGACACCGTGATCCCCGGGATCCGGCCCGTCGGCGCGGCCGTTCTCTGAGGAGTCCCCCGTGTCCGCTCCGACCACCCCCCGCACCTCCCCCGCGGCCGACCGGGAGCTGCTGGCCGACTTCGCCGCGATGTCCGCGTTCGGCGCCACCCCCGCGGGCGGCGTCGAACGGCAGGCCGCGACGGCCGACGACGCCGCCACCCGCGCCTGGCTCGCGGAGTGGCTCACCGACCGCGGCTTCACCGTGGTGCACGACCGGATCGGCAACATGTTCGGGCTGCTCGAACTGAGCCCCGGCGCCCCGTACGTGCTCGCAGGCTCGCACCTGGACAGCCAGCCGCGCGGCGGGCGGTTCGACGGCGCCTACGGCGTGCTCGCCGCCGCCCACGCCGCGGACCGGCTGCGCCGCCACTACGCGCAGACCGGGACGACGCCGCGGTGCAACGTGGCCGTCGTGAACTGGTTCAACGAGGAGGGCAGCCGGTTCAAGCCGTCCATGATGGGCAGTGCGGTGTTCGTCGGCGAGCTGCCGCTGGACACCGCGCTGGCCACCACCGACGCCGCAGGCGTCTCGGTGGCCGAGGCGCTGGACGACATCGGCGCCCGCGGGGAGACCGACGTGTTCGGGCCGGAGCGGCGGGTGGCCGCCTACGCCGAGATCCACATCGAGCAGGGCCGGGAGCTGGACAAGTCCGGCACCACCCTGGGGCTGGTCGACCGGACCTGGGCGGCGAACAAGTACGAGATCGCCGTCGTCGGCAGCCAGGGGCACACCGGGGCCACCGCCATCGCCGACCGCCAGGACGCCCTGTACGGCGCGGCGCTGATCGTCGTGGCGCTGCGGGAGCTCGCGGAGCGGTTCGGCGAGGAGCTGCACACCTCGTGCGGCCAGCTGACCGTCTACCCGAACTCCCCGGTCGTGGTGGCCCGCGAGGTGCGGATGCACCTGGACCTGCGCTCCCCCTCCGACGAGCTGCTCGCCGAGGCGGACGACGCCCTGCGGGCCCGGTTCGCCGAGATCGAGCTGCAGGCGGACGTCGCGATCGAGCGCCGCTTCGCGCACACCTGGCGGGGGCACGTCTACCAGGCCGAGGGCGTGGAGCTCGCCCGCGCGGTGGCCGAGGACCTGGGTGTCTCCAGCATGATCGTGCGCACCCGCGCCGGGCACGACTCCACCAACATGAAGGACCTCGTGCCCACCGTCATGCTCTTCGTCCCGAGCGTGGAGGGCATCTCGCACGCGGAGGCCGAGTTCACCGCGGACGAGGACCTGTGCACCGGGGTCGACGTCCTCACCGAGACCCTCGCCCGCATGCTCGACGGCGCCCTCACCCCCGAACCCCGGAGCTGACCGCCGGCCACACCTTCCACTGAGTGGAAGGATCGGCTGGTCCGTCCGCGGACCTCCTGCGATCGTGACCGCATGCGTACCCAGGTCGCCATCGTCGGCGCAGGTCCGGCCGGTCTGCTCCTCTCCCACCTCCTCGACCGGGCCGGGGTCGAGTCCGTGATCGTCGAGACCCGCTCGCGCGCGTACGTCGAGGCGCGCATCCGGGCGGGGATCCTCGAACAGTCGACCGTCGACCTGCTGCACGAGGTGGGGCTGGGCGCGCGCCTCGCGGCCGAGGGCGACGAGCACCGCGGGATCTACCTGCAGTGGCCCGGCGAGCGGCACCACCTCGACTTCGTCGACCTGGTCGGGCGGAGCGTGACCGTGTACGGCCAGACCGAGGTCACCAAGGACCTCGGCCGGGCCCGGGAGGCCGCGGGCCAGGAGATCCGGTACGAGGTCACCGACACGGCCGTGCACGACATCGAGACCGATCACCCGTACGTCACCTTCACCGGCCCGGACGGCACCGCCGAGCGGCTCGACGCCGACGTGGTCGTCGGCTGCGACGGCTCGTTCGGCCCGTGTCGCGCCGCCGTCCCGGACGGCGCGAAGCAGTCGTGGGAGCGGACCTACCCGTACTCCTGGCTGGGCGTGCTGGCGGACGTCGCACCGTCCACCGACGAGCTGATCTACGCCTGGCACCCGGACGGCTTCGCGATGCACTCCATGCGCTCGGCCACCGTGTCCCGTCTCTACCTGCAGGTTCCGAACGGCACCGACATCGCGGACTGGTCCGACGACCGGATCTGGGACGGGCTCGCCACCCGGCTGGGCCACGGCGAGAACGGGTGGACGCTGACCCCCGGGCCCCTCACCGAGAAGTCCGTGCTCCCGATGCGCAGCTTCGTGCAGCAGCCGATGCGCCACGGCCGGCTGTTCCTGGCGGGCGACGCCGCGCACATCGTGCCGCCCACGGGCGCGAAGGGCCTGAACCTCGCGGTCGCGGACGTCGCGATGCTCGCCCCCGCGCTCGCCGCCCTGCTCCGGGACAAGGAACCCGCGCTCGCCGACGCCTACTCGGACGCGGCGCTGCGCCGGGTGTGGCGCTGCACGCACTTCTCCTGGTGGATGACGACCATGCTGCACCAGTCCGGGGACCCGTTCGACGCCCAGCTGCAGCTGTCCCAGCTCCGCTGGGTCGCCCAGAGCACCGCCGGGAGGACCGGGCTGGCGGAGAACTACGCGGGCCTGCCCATCGGGTTCTGAACGCCCCCTCCCCGCGTACCCTGCCCAGGTCAGGGCCGAGGAGACGAGGTGTGGATGGCGGGGAACCTCTCCACCCCCGGTGCCGGGGTGGGTGCGCGCCTGTTCGCCGTCCTCGCCGCCTTCGACGCGACCCACCGCGCCCTCACCCTCACCGAGCTGTCGGGCCGAGCCGCGCTCCCGCTGAGCACCACCCACCGGCTCGCCGCCGAGCTCGTCGAGCTCGGCGGGCTCGACCGCCGCGGGGACCGCTACGTCATCGGGCGCAGGCTCTGGGACATCGGGCTCCTCGCCCCGGTCCAGACCGAGCTGCGCCACGTCGCCGCGCCGTTCCTGCAGGACCTCTACGCCGCCACCCACGCCACGGTCCACCTCGCCGAACGGGACGGCACCGCGGCCGTCTACCTCGACCGCATCTCGGGGAACGCGTCGGTCCCCGTGGTGAGCCGGGTCGGCGGCAGGCTGCCGCTGTACGCCACCGGCGTCGGCAAGGTGCTCCTCGCGTGGGCCCCCGAGTCCGTCCAACGCGAGGTCCTCGGGTCGCTCGAGCGGATCACCCCGTACACCGTGACCCAACCCGGCAGGCTCGCCGAGCAGCTCGCGCGGGCCCGCCGGGACGGCTACGCCGAGACGGTCGAGGAGATGAGCCCGGGAGCCTGCTCGGTCGCCGTCCCCGTCCACCTGACGGGCGGGGCCGGCTCCCGGAGCTCGGTGGTGGCCGCCCTCGGCCTCGTCGTCCCCGATCTCCGCCGCGTGCGCCCCCGCCTCGTCGCCGCCCTGCGGGTCGCCGCCGCAGGCATCACGCGGAGCCTGTCCACCTCGGACTGACGGATCGCGCGGTCGGGGGTCGGATCGACACCGGGGTGGGTCGGTCGGGACGCGTCAGCCGGCGCGCTCGTCCGCGCGCGCAGGTGCGGCGGCTCGGATCGGCTCGTCGGTGGCCACGCTGATGAGCAGCGACGTGGTGTGGGCGATGTGGTCGCGCAGCAGCTGCCCGGCGAGATCGGCCTGTCTGCCCACCGAGGCCTCGAGCAGCGCGCGGTGCTCCCCCGCGAGGTCGCGGTCGGGCTCCTGGCCGAACGACACCGACCACTGCCGGTAGAGCTCGGCCTCCTCGCGCAGGGCGCGGGCGACGTCGAGCAGGCGCCGGTTCGTGCAACCGTCGAGCAGCGCCAGGTGGAACCTCGCGTGCGCGGCCGCCCACTCGTCCGTGGGGTGGTCCGGATCGTCGTCGCTCAGGAACACGGCGCGTTCGAGCACGTGGTGGGCGGCGACGGCGCGAGACTCCC
Source organism: Pseudonocardia sp. WMMC193 (assembly GCF_021728735.1). NCBI lineage: Bacteria > Bacillati > Actinomycetota > Actinomycetes > Pseudonocardiales > Pseudonocardiaceae > Pseudonocardia > Pseudonocardia sp. WMMC193. Next base: position 2,745,117 of record NZ_JAKKDO010000003.1, read on the forward strand.
ACTGCACGTCCCCCTCCTGCACCGACAGGCGCAGGACCAGCGACTCGATCTCGATCCGGGCCCGGGTCAGGTCAGCCAGGTCCTCGTGCGAGAGCGGCGTGACCATGTAGCCCTGATGGGGCTGGGTCTTGACCATGCCCTCCGCGGTGAGCCGGGTCAGGGCCTCGCGTGCCGCGCCGACACTGACCCCGTACGTCTCGCACAGCTCGGGGAACTTCAGCCGCGACCCCGGGACCAGACGCCCGGCGAGGATGTCGCTGCGCAGCCTGCGATGCACCTCGTCGGTCCGGGTCCCGGACGCTCCCTGTCTGGCCACGGATCGCACCCTACACGCTGATACGAACCAAGGAACAACTTTCGAAAGATGCTTGACGCTTCGAGCGTCCGCCGCGTACACATGTCCCACCGACACCGAAGCCGGTGTGGTCGTCGGCCCGGAACAGAGGGCCACGGCCCTCGTTCCCGAGGAGCAGTCGCGTGCGATTCGCCAGCATCTCCGGTCGGCTCCACCAGGTCGTCAGCCCTGGTCGAGTCGTGGACCTGAACGCCGCCAGCGGTGGCCGGCTGCCCGCCGACCCGCAGGAGGCCTACGAACACTGGGACGCCGTCCTCGAGTTCGCCGCCACCGGGAACGGTGACGTGCGGGAGGTCGCCGAAGAGGAGTTCGGCAACCCGGCGCCCGCCCCGCGGCAGGTCTTCGCGATCGGCCTCAACTACGCCGAGCACGCCGCCGAGTCGAACTTCGCCGTGCCCGACCACCCCCCCGTCTTCACCAAGTTCGTCAGCTCCCTGACCGGCCCCTTCGGCGAGATCACCCGCCCGCCGGGGCACGTCGACTGGGAGGTCGAGCTCGTCGTCGTCATCGGCAGGCCCGCGCACCGGGTCGCCGCGGCGGACACGTGGTCCCACGTCGCGGGCGTCACGGTCGGCCAGGACATCTCCGAGCGCATCCTGCAGGCGTCCGGGCCCGCCCCGCAGTTCAGCATGGGCAAGTCCCACCCCGGGTTCGGCCCGATCGGCCCCGTGCTGGTCACCCCCGACGAGCTCCCCGACCGAGACGATCTCGAGCTCGGGTGCCTCGTGAACGGGGAGCAGATGCAGAAGGGCCGGACCCGGGACATGGTCTTCCCGGTGCCCGAGCTGGTCGCCCGGCTCTCCGCGGTGACCCCGCTGCTGCCCGGGGACGTCATCTTCACGGGCACGCCCTCGGGCGTCGGCCTCGGCCGCACCCCGCAGCGCTGGCTCGAGATCGGCGACGAGCTCGTGACCTACATCCGCGGGATCGGCGAGATGCGCCACCGCCTGGTCGCCCCCGCGGCCTGAGCGCCCGGCTCACCGGACGAGAGGGAGGGCCGATGCCGCTCCACCGACTGAACTCGATCACCATCGGGGTGCCCGACGTCGCCGCGACGGCCGTCTACTACACCGACTTCGGCCTCACGCCGGAGGCGGACGGCTGGCTGTCCAGTACCGACGGCGGGCGGCAGCTCCGGATCGTGCACGCACCCACCCGCCGGCTGGTCGAGGTGTCGATCGGCGCCGACCACCTCGACGACGTCGCCGGGGTGGCCCACCGGCTGCGGGGCGCGGGCGTCCCGGTCGAGGAGGACGGGACCGGTGCGCGCACCGTCGAACCCGTGACGGGGACGCGGGTGGCGGTCCGGATCGCCGATCCGATCCGACAGCCCCCGACCCCGGCGACCCCCTACAACGGGCCGGGCCGCATCGACCGCGGCACGGGCCGCGCCCCGGGGGTCCTGCGGGACACCCCGGTCCGCCCGCGCAAGCTCGGCCACGTGGTCCTCGGGTCGACCGACTACGAGGCCACCGTCCGCTTCTTCACCGACCTCGTCGGGTTCCGGGTGAGCGACCGGATCGGCGGGCACGGCGCCTTCCTGCGCTGCTCGACGGACCATCACAACCTGCTGGTCCTCCACGCGCCGGTCACCTTCCTGCACCACAGCTCCTGGCAGGTCGACGACGTCGACGAGGTCGGCCGGGGCGCGTTCGCGATGCTGGAGGGCAACCCCGAGCGCCACGTGTGGGGACTCGGCCGCCACCACGCGGGATCGAACTTCTTCTGGTACCTGAAGGACCCGGCCGGAAACTTCTCCGAGTACTACTCCGACATGGACAGCATCCTCGACGACCAGCTCTGGTCACCGGAGACGCTCGAGGGCGCGCGCGGGCTCTTCCACTGGGGCCCGCCACCGCCGCCGTCCTTCCTCGCCCCGGACGATCTCGCCGAGATCATGACCGGCGCCCACCAGTCGCGCTGACCCGGAGAGCTGCGCCGCAGCTCGCTCGCATGCTCACCGTGGTCGTCGACGGGCTCCGGACCCGCTGACTCCCGGTCCCTCGGCTCAGAAGAAGCCGTCTCGGGGCACGGACGTGGTGCGCGGGTCGTAACCCAGCTGTGCCGACAGGCCGTCGGCGATCTCGCACAGCAACGGGACCGTCTCGTCGCGGAGTCGGTCCGGCGCGAGACGCCCCGCGGACGTGGAGGAGGCGAGGGCGGCGACGACCCGCCCGGTCCGGTCGCGAACCGGCGCGGCGGCCGACAGCAGACCCTCCTCCAACTCACCGTCGACGATCGAGAAGCCGTCCCCGCGCACCTGCGAGAGCACGAGCCTGAGTTGAGCCGGGTCGGTCACGGTGCGCCGGGTCAAGGCGTTGAGGGGCGCCTGCTCGAGGAACCGGGTGACCGCGACGGGCCCGGACCACGCCAGCAGGACGCGCCCCATGGAGGTGGCGTGCGCGGGCACGCGGGTACCGACGGCGACGTTGATGCTCATGATCCGACGCACGGGGACGCGGGCGACGTAGACGGCGTCGAACCCGTCGAGCTCGGCGAGGGAGGCGGACTCGCCGGTGCGCTCGGCGAGTCGCAGCAGGTGCGGCTGGGCGAACTCGATCATCGCGCGGGTCGCGGTGTAGTGCTGGCCGATGCTGAGCACCCGCGGGGTGAGTGACCATCGCGTGCCGTCGTTCGCCACGTACCCCAGGCGCTGCAGGGTGATCAGCAGTCGGCGGACCGCGGGCCGCGAGAAACCGGTCTTCGCGGCCAGCTCGGCGAGGGTGGGATGGGTGAGCTCCTCGTCGAAGGCGAGGAGCACGGCGAAGCCCCGTTCGAGGCTCTGCACGTAGTCACGGTCGCCACCCTCCACCGCCATCGACCCCATTCTTCCGTACCGGATCCGACGCCGGGACTTGACCGGCCCAGTGGCGTACGGCACTCTCCAGCGGGTGAACGCAAAGCGTTCAGAGTGTACGCATAGCGTTCACACCGCACAGGGAGGTGCGCGAGATGACGGTCCCACCCCGTGACCTACGGAACGCCTTCGGTCGGTTCGCCACCGGCGTCACGGTCGTGACCTGCCGGAACGACGAGGGCACCCCGCACGGCGCCACGGTCAACGCGTTCACCGCGGTCTCGCTGGAGCCTGCGCTCTGTCAGGTCACGCTGACCCGGAAGTCGAAGGCGTGCGGCTTCCTCGACGGAGCGCCGTTCGCGGTCAACGTGCTCGGCGCCGACCAGGTCGACACCGCCTGGCACTTCGCGGGTCGCCCGGCCGACCCCGGGCCGGAGTGGGCCGAGGGGCCCACCGCACCCGTGCTCGTCGGGGCGTCGGCGGTCTACTCGTGCCGACCCTGGCGCACCTACGACGGCGGGGACCACCTCATCGTCGTCGGCGAGGTCGAGCACATCGATGTCACCGACGCGGAACCGTTGCTGTTCTACTGCGGGGCCTTCCGCGAGATCGGTCCGGTCGAGACCGGTCTGCACTGGACGGGCTCCCTCGACTCCCCCGAGGCGGGCTGGTTCGACGCCGCGACCGCCTTCACCCCGCTGCGTCCGCACGCAGCCTGATCCGTTCGCCAGACCCGTTGTCCCCCCGCTGAAGAAGGGTTCGAGAATGACGATCCAGCAGGACCGCCCGGCTGATGTTCCCACCGTGACGGCGCCGATGACCGGTGACGAGTACATCGCGTCGATCCAGGACGGGCGGGAGGTGTGGGTGTACGGGGAGCGGGTGCAGGACGTGACCACCCACCCGGCCTTCCGTAACCCGGTCCGGATGACCGCGCGGCTGTATGACGCGCTGCACGACCCGGCCACCAAGGACAAGCTGACCGTGCCGACGGACACCGGCAACGGCGGGGTCACGCACCCGTTCTTCCGGTCCCCGCACTCGGTCGAGGACATCCTCCAGGACCGCGAGGCCATCGAGACCTGGGCGCGGATGTCGTACGGCTGGATGGGCCGCTCACCCGACTACAAGGCCAGCTTCCTGGGGACGTTGGGGGCGAACTCGGAGTTCTACGCACCGTTCGAGGACAACGCGCGCCGCTGGTACCGCGAGTCGCAGGAGAAGGTCCTCTACTGGAACCACGCCATCATCAACCCGCCCGTGGACCGCAACCTGCCCCCGGACGAGGTGGGCGATGTGTTCATGAAGGTGGAGAAGGAGACCGACGCCGGACTGATCGTCTCCGGCGCCAAGGTCGTCGCCACCGGCTCGGCGATCACGAACTACAACTTCATCGCCCACTACGGACTCCCGATCAAGAAGAAGGAGTTCGCGCTGATCTGCACGGTGCCCATGGACGCACCGGGGGTCAAGCTGATCTGCCGCACCAGCTACACCCAGCAGGCCGCCGTGATGGGCAGCCCGTTCGACTACCCGCTGTCCTCGCGGATGGACGAGAACGACACCATCTTCGTGTTCGACAAGGTCCTCGTGCCGTGGGAGAACGTGTTCCTCTACGGCGACATCGACAAGATCAACGGGTTCTTCCCCGTGTCGGGGTTCATCCCGCGGTTCACCTTCCACGGCTGCATCCGCCTCGCCACCAAGATCGACTTCATTGCGGGGTTGCTGCTCAAGGCCCTGGAGATCACCGGCAGCAAGGACTTCCGCGGCGTGCAGACCCGGGTCGGGGAGGTCGTGGGCTGGCGCAACACCTTCCACGCCCTCGCCGACGCCATGGCCCGCAACCCCGACGAGTGGACCAACGGCGCCCTGTTGCCCAAGCTCGACTTCGGGCTCACCTACCGGATGCTGATGATCCAGGCCTACCCGCGGATCAAGGAGATCATCGAGTCCGACGTCGCCTCCGGGCTGATCTACCTCAACTCCCACTCCATCGACTTCAAAACCCCCGAGGTCCGCCCCTACCTGGACAAGTACGTCCGCGGCTCCAACGGCTACGAGGCCGTGGACCGGGTCAAGGTCATGAAAGCCCTCTGGGACGCCGTCGGATCCGAGTTCGGTGGCCGTCACGAACTGTATGAACGCAACTACTCGGGCAACCACGAGAACGTCAAGGCCGAACTGCTCTTCGCCGCCGAAGCCCAAGGCCACACCGCGGCCATGAAAGGCCTGGCCGAGCAGTGCCTGGCCGAGTACGACCTCGACGGCTGGACCGTGCCCGACCTCATCGGCAACGACGACGTCTCCTTCCTCAGGAACCGTCGCTGACATGACCACGTGTTCCCCGGGCAGGTGTGTGACCCGGGGAGACCCGCTCCTCCGCTGAGCCTCGGAGGCGACCATGTGGGTGGGCGCGACAGGACTCGAACCTGCGACCGCCTGGGTGTAAACCAGGAGCTCTTCCAGCTGAGCTACACGCCCGGGTGCCTTTCGGCGTTCCTCACGGTACAACGCTGCGGGGCGACCCTGTCACGAGCTGCGGATGCACGACCGTTGCGTCGGGCATCCGCAGCTCGGCGACAGCGGCACGCCTGCAGGCTCCGCGGCACTACAGCGCCGCGATGGCCTTCTTCCAGGCGTCCTGGTCTCGGGGCTCGCCGGGGCCGTTGACCTCGGCGAACGCGACCTTGCCCGCGGTGTCCACGAGGAAGGTGCCGCGGACGGCCATGCCCGCGGTCTCGTTGAACACGCCGTACGCCTTCGCCGTCTCACCGTGCGGCCAGAAGTCCGACAGCAGCGGGAAGGTGTAGTTCTCCGCGGTGGCCCACGCCTTGAGGGCGAAGGTCGGGTCCGTGGAGACGGCGAGGACCTGCACCGCGTCGTTCTGGAACGTCGAGATGTCGTCCCGCACGGTGCACAGCTCGCCGGTGCAGATGCCGGAGAACGCGAAGGGGTAGAACACGACCAGGACGGCCTTGTCGCCACGGAACGACGACAGGGTCACGTCCTGCTTGTCCTGGTCCTTCAGGGTGAAGTCGGGGGCCTGCGCCCCCACCTCGACGGACATGGGTTCTCCTTCGGCACGATCGGGGGTCTTCCCCGGTCAGCCTAGGCCGGCGGCCGCTTCCGGGCGGCCTTCGGTGGCACGAGGCGCGCCCCGACCCAGTCCCCGAGGGTGACGTTGGAGGTCTGCGCGAGGCCCGCGGTGGGCGCGGCCTCCGCGATCTCACTCGGCTCCAGGTGCCCCGGCCGCCCCGTCTTGGGGGTGAGGACCCAGATGGTGCCCTCGTCGGCCATCATCCCGCGCGCGTCCACGAGGGTGTCGACGAGATCGCCGTCCCCCTCGCGGAACCACAGCAGGACGACGTCGATGACCTCTTGGGCGTCCTCGTCGAGGACGTCCTCACCGGTGACGTCCTCGACGGCTTCGCGCACCGCCTCGTCGACGTCGGAGTCGTATCCCAGTTCCTGGACGACTTGGCCCGGCTCGATGCCGAGCTTGCCGGCGATGTCGGACGTGCGTCCGGCATCTTCCGCGGCGACCACGCGTGCACCTCTTTCCCTGTCGGTGGCGGCACACCACTGCGCCGCCGAAGACCGTGTTCGGATGCGGAATCCGAACACGACCGCACTGCCCTGCGCAACCGTCGTACCGACTTCGCGCCGAGAGGGGCACGATAGAGCGCATCGGCCGTGTCCCCGTCGCGCACCGCGGCAACGACGCGAGCAGACTGCACCGAACCATGTCCGAGCCACGCAGGGAGACCCCTTGACCGGCCCCACCGACCCCCAGCGCGTTCACGTCATCCGCGACGGTCTCGCGGCCCACCTCCCGGACATCGACCCCGAGGAGACGGCCGAGTGGCTCGACTCGTTCGACGCCGCGCTCGACAACGCCGGGCAGCAGCGCGCCCGCTACCTGATGCTGCGCCTCCTGCAGCGCGCCCGCGAGCGCCACGTCGGCGTCCCGTCGCTGACCAGCACGGACTACGTCAACTCGATCCCGACCGACCGGGAGCCGTGGTTCCCCGGCGACGAGGACGCGGAGCGCTCCTACCGGCGCTGGATCCGGTGGAACGCCGCCATGACCGTGCACCGCGCGCAGCGGCCCGGGATCGGGGTCGGCGGGCACATCTCGTCGTACGCGTCGTCCGCGACGCTCTACGAGGTCGGCTTCAACCACTTCTTCCGCGGCAAGGAGCACGCGGGCGGCGGTGACCAGGTCTACATCCAGGGCCACGCCTCCCCCGGCATCTACGCCCGCGCCTACCTCGAGGGGCGTCTGTCGGAGGACCGCCTCGACGGGTTCCGCCAGGAGGTCAGCCACGGCGGCTGGGGCCACGGCCTGCCGTCCTACCCGCACCCGCGGCTGATGCCGGACTTCTGGGAGTTCCCCACGGTCTCGATGGGCATCGGCCCGATGAACGCCATCATGCAGGCCCGGTTCAACCGCTACCTGCGCGACCGCGGCATCAAGGACACCTCGGACCAGCGGGTGTGGGCCTTCCTGGGCGACGGCGAGATGGACGAGCCGGAGTCCCGCGGGCTGCTCCAGGTGGCCGCAGGCGAGGGACTGGACAACCTCACCTTCGTCGTCAACTGCAACCTGCAGCGGCTCGACGGCCCGGTGCGCGGCAACGGCAAGATCATCCAGGAGCTGGAGTCGTTCTTCCGCGGCGCGGGCTGGAACGTCATCAAGGTCATCTGGGGCCGCGAGTGGGACGCGCTGCTGCACGCGGACCGCGACGGCGCGCTGATCAACCTCATGAACACCACGCCCGACGGTGACTACCAGACCTACAAGGCCAACGACGGCGCCTACGTCCGGGACCACTTCTTCGGCCGCGACCCGCGGACGAAGGCCCTCGTGGAGCCGCTGTCCGACGACGAGATCTGGGGACTCAAGCGCGGCGGGCACGACTACCGCAAGGTCTACGCGGCCTACAAGGCGGCGACCGAGCACAACGGCCAGCCCACCGTGATCCTGGCCAAGACGATCAAGGGCTACGGCCTGGGGGCGCACTTCGCGGGCCGCAACGCGACCCACCAGATGAAGAAGCTCACGCTGGACGACCTCAAGCAGTTCCGGGACGAGCAGCGCATCCCGATCACCGACGCCACGCTCGAGGCGGACCCGTACCTGCCGCCGTACTACCACCCCGGCGCGGACGCGCCGGAGATCAAGTACATGGAGGAGCGGCGCCGCGCCCTCGGCGGGGCACTGCCCTCGCGCCGCACGACGTCCAAGGCGCTCGTGCTGCCCGGCGACAAGGTCTACGAGACCGTCCGCAAGGGCTCGGGCAAGCAGGAGGTCGCCACCACCATGGCGTTCGTCCGGCTGCTGCGCGACCTCATCAAGGACAAGGGCGTCGGCGACCGGATCGTGCCGGTCATCCCCGACGAGGCGCGCACGTTCGGGATGGACTCCATGTTCCCGACGCAGAAGATCTACAACCCGCACGGCCAGCAGTACACCTCCGTGGACGCCTCGCTCATGCTGGCGTACAAGGAGTCCGAGCAGGGCCAGATCCTGCACGAGGGCATCAACGAGGCGGGCTCGGTCGGCTCGTTCACCGCCGTCGGCACCTCGTACGCCACGCACGACGAGCCGATGATCCCGGTCTACATCTTCTACTCGATGTTCGGCTTCCAGCGGACCGGCGACTCGATCTGGGCGGCGTCGGACCAGATGGCGCGCGGCTTCCTCGTCGGCGCCACCGCGGGGCGGACCACGCTCACCGGTGAGGGCCTGCAGCACAACGACGGCCACTCGCTGCTGCTCGCCTCGACCAACCCGGCCGTGGTGGCCTACGACCCGGCGTTCGGCTTCGAGATCGCCGCGATCGTCAAGGACGGCCTGCGGCGCATGGTGGGCGAGGACGCCGAGAACGTCATCTACTACCTGACGGTCTACAACGAGCCGTACCAGCAGCCCGCCGAGCCGTCCGACGTGGACGTCGACGGGATCCTGCGCGGGATCCACCGGTACCTGGAGTCCGGCCGGGCGGACGGGCCCCAGGTCCGGCTGCTGGCCTCGGGCGTCGGGCTGCCGTGGGCGGTCAAGGCGCGCGAGATCCTGGCCGAGGAGTGGGGCGTCGGCGCCGAGGTCTGGTCGGTGACGTCCTGGGGCGAGCTGCGCCGTGACGGCGTCGAGGCCGAGCACCACAACCTGATCCACCCGGACGCCGAGCCGAAGGTCCCGTACGTGACCCAGGTCCTCGGCGGCTCGGAGGCCCCGGTCGTGGCGTCGTCGGACTGGATGCGGGCGGTGCCGGACCAGATCCGGCAGTGGGTGCCCGCGCCGTTCCTGTCGCTGGGCACGGACGGCTTCGGCCTGTCCGACACCCGCCCCGCCACCCGGCGGCACTTCGCGGTGGACGCCGAGTCGATCGTCGTCGGCGCCCTGATCTCGCTCGCGGCGCGCGGCGAGGTCGAGAAGGGGGCGGCCGCCGAGGCCGCCGCGAAGTACCGGATCGACGACCCGCGCGCGGCGGGCCCGCAGACCTCCGACAGCGGCGTCGCCTAGCCGATCCCCCTCCGCCGGGGAAGAGGATCACCCGAACGGCCCTCTCCCCGGCGGCAGGTGACCGCTCCCGTGTTTCGTCCCGGTTCCGGGACGAATACGCAGCTCGCGACCCCTCGGCAAGCGACGGGAATCACGCTAGGCTCCGCCCAGCGTCGACCCACCGACGGTGGAATCGCCGCTCCGACCAGGGCACGGACAGTAGTGGCCGGTCGGCGTTTCCCGGGGCGTGGGCCCCGTGAGCACGCACGAGGAGAGCAAGAATGGCAGAGGGCACCGTCAAGTGGTTCAACAGCGAGAAGGGCTACGGCTTCCTCGCTCCCGACGGTGGTGGCGCGGACGTGTTCGTGCACTACTCCGCGATCCAGGTGAACGGCTACAAGAGCCTCGACGAGGGACAGCGCGTGTCCTTCGACATCGAGCAGGGCCAGAAGGGCCCGCAGGCCACCCAGGTGACGCCGATCGGCTGAGTCTGGAGACCTTCTCCACCACCTACCGGCGCACAACCCGTTCCGCTTTCTGCCTGCTCGCGGTGCGTGTCAGCGAACGATCCGTACGTCGTCGACAGCCGGGGTGACCAGCGAGACCGGGTCACCCCGGTTCTCGACGTCTACGGTCCGCCGCGGTCGCCGTTCAGGGCCGCAGGTCGCTGCCCATCGCCCAGACCAGCAGCTCCGCGCCGCCCGAGGTCAGCGTCGGCGCGGGTTCGTCCGTGAGCCGCAGCTCGTCCCCCTCCCCCAGCTCTCCGGCGGGGAGGGACGCGCTGCCGCGCGCGACGAAGACGTGCAGGAACCGCGCGGGCGGCAGGTCCCAGGTCGCCCCCGCGGGCAGCCGGGCGGCCCAGAGTGCGGCGTCCGCGCGGCGGAGGGGCAGGGGTGTTCCCGCGCTCCTTTGCACTGACAGCGCATCCGCACCGGCGGCAGAGTCCCGTGCCCCCGTCCCCCTTTGCACTGACAGCGCATCCGCACCGGCGGCAGAGTCCCGTGCCCCCGTCTCCCTTTGCACTGACAGCGGATCCGCGCGGGGTGCGGAGTCCGCTGCCCCCGTGTCCCTTTGCAGTGACAGCGGATCCGCACCGGCGGCGGAGTCCCGTGCCCCCGCACGGCTTTGCAGTGACAGCGCATCCGCACCGGCGGCGGCGTGCGGATCCGCTGTCACTGCGAAGGGGCCGGGAGCCGACCCCGCCCCCACCAGGACCGGGCGCCCGCCGGCGAGGGCCGCGCGCAGGTCGACCGTGTGCAGGACCGGGGACGCGAGCGCGTCCGGGACCAGCCAGGACTGCACGAACCGGCAGCGCTGGGCGCCCGCCGCGAACTCCGCGTGCTCCACGCCCGTACCCGCGGCCAGCACCTGCGCCTCCCCCGCCCGCAGGATGTGGGAGTTCCCCAGCGAGTCCGTGTGCCGCAGCTCCCCCTCGACGACCCAGGTGACCAGGTCGGCCTCGTCGTGCCGGTGGGTCGGGTAGCCCGCCCCGGGGGCCAGCCGTTCGTCGTTGTGCGCGGTCAGGGCGCCGAAGAACACGTCGTCCGGGTCGTAGTGCGCGCCGAAGGAGAACCCGTGCCGGGCCTCGCAGCCCTCGTGGACCGTCACGGCCCGTTCCAGACCCCGTCGCAGCACCCGCATGCGTGTCATGCTTCCCCCATGACCCTGTCCGACGTCCAGGCGGTGTCCGCAGCCACGCTGCGGCGCCTGGAGCGCGCGACCGGGGACCTGGCCGCGGCCTGTCTGTCCGCGATGGAGGACGGCCAGCCGTGGTTCGCCCGCCTCCCCGCCGACCAGCGCGCGGGCGTGCTGCTGGTCACGCAGACCGGGATCAGCAACTTCGTCGCCTGGTTCGGGGAGCCCGGCGAGACCATGCGGCTCACCGCCGAGGCCTTCCGGATCGCCCCGAAGGACCTGGCCCGACGGCTCAGCCTCCGCCAGACCGTCGATCTCGTCCGGATCGCCACCGAGGTGATGGAGGAGCGCCTGCCGCCGCTGGCCGCGGACGAGCCCGAGTACCGCACGCTCGTCGAGGCCGTGCTCCGGTTCGGGCGCGAGATCGCGTTCGCCGCCGCCACGGTCTACGCCAACGCCGCCGAGACCCGCGGCGCCTGGGACGCCCGGCAGGAGGCCCTCGTCGTCGACGGGGTGATCCGCGGCGAGACCGACGACGCCCTGGTGTCCCGGGCGGCGACGATCGGGTGGGACCCGGGCGCGGCCGTCCGCGTGATGGTCGGGAGCCCCCCGGAGGACGGCGGCGAGGAGGCCGCCGAGGTCCTCTCGGAGATGCGACGGCACGCCACCCGGCTCGGCAGGCAGGTACTCGTGGGGGTCCAGGGCAGCCGTCTGGTGCTCCTGCTGACCGAGCCCCGGGGCCGGGCGGCGGGTGACCCCGACCGGGCGCTGGCCCCGATCGTCGCCGACTTCGGACCGGGCCCGGTCGTCGTCGGACCGGTGGCGGCGAACCTGGCCGCCGCGCACGCGTCCGCGCTGGCCGCGCTCGCCGGGCTCCGCGCCGCCCCGGGCTGGCCGGACGCGCCGCGGCCGGTGGACGCCGACGAGCTGCTGCCCGAGCGGGCCGTCGCAGGCGATCCGACGGCGGTGCGGGGGCTCGTCGAGTCCGTCGTGGCGCCCGTGGAGGCCGCGGGCGGGGAGCTGCTGCGCACACTCGCGGCCTACCTGGAGGGTGGCGGGTCGCTCGAGGGGTGCGCGCGGGCGTTGTTCGTCCACCCCAACACCGTGCGCTACCGGCTGCGGCGCGTGAGTGAACTCACGGGCCGCTCGGCCACCGATCCCCGGGACGCCCACGTGCTCCGGACGGCCCTGCTGGCAGGGCGTCTCGCGGAGCCCGGGAGTAGCCCCTGACCAGGCCGGGTACCCGAACCACCGGACCCGGTCCGAGGTCGCCCGTTGTCGTGCGATTGGAGGAACCTTACAAATGCGGCACCCCATCGTGGTGCGCGGCGGTGTTCCGTTCGCGGCCCGCGCAGTGTTGGCTCTGCAGTCGTGATCGCCTTGCTCGCGCCCGGTCAGGGGTCGCAGTCCCCCGGCATGCTCGCGCCGTGGCTGGAGCTCCCCGGGGCGTCGGACACCGTCGCCGCCTGGTCGGAGGCCACCGGTCTGGATCTCGTGCGGCTCGGCACCACCGCCGACGCCGACGAGATCAAGGACACGGCGGTGACCCAGCCCCTCGTCGTCGTGAACGCCCTGCTCGCCGCGGCGCACCTGACCGTCCCGGACTCCGCCCCGACCGCAGGCCACTCCGTCGGCGAGCTCGCCGCGGCGGCCGTCGCCGGGGTACTCAGCCCCGACGCCGCCGTGCGGCTCGCCGCGATCCGCGGCCGGGAGATGGCCGCCGCCTGCGCCCTCGAGCCGACCGGCATGGCCGCCGTGCTCGGCGGTGAGGAGGAGGTCGTGCTGGCCCGGCTCGCCGAGCTGGGCCTCGACCCCGCCAACCGCAACGGGGCCGGTCAGATCGTCGCCGCAGGCCCCCAGGCCGCCGTCGACGCCCTCGCCGCGGCGCCTCCGGAGGGAGCGCGGCGGGCCGCCGTGCTGCCCGTCGCCGGCGCCTTCCACACCCGGTTCATGGCCCCGGCCGAGGACGCCGTCCGGGCCGCCGCCGCGGAGCTGGCGCCCGACGACCCGGTGCGGCCCCTGCTCACCAACTCCGACGGCTCGGTGGTCAAGTCCGGCCCGCAGGCCCTGGACCTGCTCGTCGCGCAGGTCACCCGGCCCGTGCGCTGGGACTCCTGCATGGCCACGCTCGGCGCACTGGGCGTGACCGCGGTGATCGAGCTGCCCCCCGCGGGCACCCTGGTCGGGCTGGTGCGTCGCGACCTCAAGGGGGTCGCGACCCTGGCCCTGAAGACCCCGGACGACCTGGAGAAGGCCGCCGCGCTGATCGAGGAGCACGCGTGAGCTTCCAGCTGCCCGCACCGGTACCGGGCGCGCGGATCATCGGCCTGGGGAGCACCCAGCCCGAGCACGTCGTCACCAACCACGACCTGGCCCTCCGCGTCGAGACGAACGACCAGTGGATCCGGGACCGGGTCGGGATCGTGGAGCGCCGGATCGCCGACAAGGACACCTCGCTCGTCGACATGGCCGTCGAGGCGGGCTCGCGAGCGGTGCTGGACTCCGGGCTCGCGCCGACCGACATCGACACCGTCATCGTCGCCACCTGCACCATGACGGCGCCGATCCCCAACGCCGCCGCGCAGACCGCCGACCGGATCGGGATCAAGGCCCCCGCCGCCTTCGACCTCAACGCCGCCTGCGCCGGGTTCTGCTACGCGCTCGCCACCGGCGCGGACCTCATCCGGGCGGGCAGCGCGAAGAACGTGCTGGTCATCGGCTCGGAGAAGCTGTCGGACTGGATCGACTGGGACGACCGCTCGACCTGCATCATCTTCGCGGACGGGGCGGGCGCGGCCGTCGTCACCGGCGCGCAGACCCCGGACGAGGTCGGCGTCGGGCCGGTCTCGTGGGGCAGCGCCGGGGACATGGCCCCGGTCATCCACATCCTCGAGGACACCACCGGCAAGCTCTTCCAGGAGGGCCAGTCGGTGTTCCGCTGGGCCACCACCAAGATCGCCCCCGTGGCGCTCGACGCGATCGCGAAGGCGGGTCTCACCCCCGCCGACATCGACGTCCTGGTCCCGCACCAGGCCAACCTGCGGATCGTGGAGGCGGTGGCCAAGCGGCTCCGCAAGGAGGGCGCCCGCGACGAGATGCGGGTGGCCGACGACATCATCCACTCGGGCAACACCTCGTCCGCGTCCATCCCGATGGCGCTCGACCACATGCGCACGGCCGGGACGGTGCGTTCCGGGGAGATCGCGCTCCTCGTAGGCTTCGGCGCGGGCCTCTCCTTCGCGGGCCAGGTCGTCCGCGTCCCGTAGATTCCCCCTGGATTTCCCACCCACACACAAGGAGTAACCCCGTGGCTGACAGCACCGAGATCCTCGCCGGCCTCGCCGAGATCGTCGAAGAGGTCGCCGGCATCGACACCGCCGAGGTGAGCGCCGACAAGTCCTTCGTCGACGACCTCGACATCGACTCGCTGTCCATGGTCGAGATCGCCGTGCAGGCCGAGGACAAGTTCGGCGTCAAGATCCCGGACGACCAGCTCGCCGAGCTGAAGACCGTGGGCGACGCGGTCTCGTACATCGAGAAGAACCAGTAAGTCCGCTGTCCCTGCCGCAGGAAGGCCCTTCATGACCGACGTCGTCGTCACCGGCTACGGCGCGACGACCCCGCTCGGCGGGGACGCCGCCTCCACCTGGGACGCGCTCCTCTCCGGGAAGTCCGGGGTCCGGGCGATCACCGCCGACTGGGTGGAGGCCCGCGGCCTGCCCGTGAAGATCGCCGCCCAGCTCGCGGTCGACCCGTCCGAGGTGCTGCCCCGCGTGCAGGCCCGTCGGATGGACCGCGCCGAGCAGGTCGCAATGATCGCGGCCCGCGAGGCGTGGGCGCACGCCGGGCTCGCCGTCGAGAAGGGCGAGGAACCGCGGGTCGACCCGACCCGGCTGGCGGTGGTCGTCGGAACGGGCATCGGCGGCGTCACCACGCTGCTGGACCAGGACGACCTGCTGGAGCAGGAGGGCCTGCGCAAGGTCACGCCGCTGGTCGTGCCCATGCTCATGCCGAACGGGCCCGCGGCCATGATCTCGCTGGAGATCGGAGCCCAGGGCGGAGTGCACTCCCCCGCCTCCGCGTGCGCGACGGGCGCGGAGGCCATGGCCTGGGCGTACCGGCTGCTCAAGGCGGGCGAGGTCGACGTGGTGGTGGCCGGTGGCGCCGAGGCGTGCATCGCCCCCATCACCGTCGCCGGGTTCGTGCAGGCCCGCACGCTCTCCCAGCGCAACGAGGCGCCCGAGGAGGCCTCGCGGCCGTTCGACACCGGGCGGGACGGGTTCGTGCTCGGCGAGGGCGCCGGGATCATGGTGCTGGAGCGGCGCGAGTTCGCCGAGGCGCGGGGCGCCACGATCCACGGCACCCTGGCGGGCATCGGCCTGACGTCGGACGCCTACCACATCACGGGACCGGATCCCGAGGGCGGCGGACAGGGCCGGGCCATGCTGAACGCGGTCCGGACGGCGGGGCTCGAGCCCACCGATGTCGGACACGTCAACTGCCACGCCACCTCGACGGTCGTCGGGGACGTGGGTGAGGCGAACGCGATCCGCAAGGCGCTGGGCGACCACCCCGTGCTCACCGCCCCGAAGGGCAACATGGGGCACCTGGTGGGCGGCGCGGGTGCGGTCGAAGGCCTGTTCACCCTGCTGTCGGTGCGGGACGGGATCATCCCGGCCACGCTGAACCTGGAGAACAAGGACGAGAAGGTCGAGCTGGACGTCGTGGCCGGTGAGCCGCGCAAGATGGAGCTCACCGCCGCGGTGAACAACTCCTTCGGCTTCGGCGGACACAACGCCAGCCTGCTGTTCACCAAGTAGCCAGACACCATGGAGCCATAACCGTCGTTCCGACGCCCGGACTCGACGGTTATGGCTCCATGGTGCGTTCGGCTAGCCGACCTGGTGCAGCCAGGTCACCGGAGCGCCGTCGCCCGCGTAGCGGCAGGCCTCGAGCTCCTCGTCCCACGCCTCACCCATCGCGTGGCTCAGCCGCTGGGCGATGCCCGAGGCCGGACCCTCGGCGATCAGGGCCCGGATCTGGTCCTCCCCCAGCATGACGTCGCCGTTCGCGCTCATCCGGCCCGTCCAGAGCCCGAGGCCCGGGACATGGCAGAACCGCTGCCCGTCGACCCCGGAGCTGGGCTCCTCGGTCACCTCGAAGCGCAGCATCGGCCACGCCCGCAGGGCACCGGCGAGCGCGCCGCCACTGCCCGCCGGACCCGACCAGCTGAACTCCGCACGCATCTGCCCGGGGACGGCGGGCTGCGCGCTCCACTGGAGCGACACCCGTGTCCCGAGCACGCCGGACACCGCCCACTCGACGTGCGGGCAGACCGCAGTCGGCGACGAGTGGACGTGGACCACGCCGCGTGTACTCACCACTGCAGACCTCCGCTCTGACAGACGTGGATCGTCTTCCCCAACGCCCACGCGTCTTCACAGCGGTCTGTGACTCTTCGCTTCGGAAACTGTGCGTGATCACTGTGCCCCACTCTTGCGATCACCGCCAGCCTGACGCGGTCGGGGCGGCGTGTCGCCCGCCGCCGGGAGTGTCGATCGGGTACGGGAGTCACCGCCGGACCTCTCCCCCGTCGACGAACACGTTGTCGGCCAGGTGGGCACCGCCGCGGATCCGGACGGTCGCGGCCGCGGCGTCGCGATGGAAGCGGTTGCCGGTGATCCGGACCGTCGCGCCGCTCGCGTCCCCGCCGCCGGGGTCCTGCAGGAGGGTGTACTCGCCGCCGCCGAGCTCGTTGCCGCGCACCAGCACCGGGCCCTTCCGCAGCGGTTCGCGCTCCTCCGACTGGTGCCGGGCGTCGACCGCGGGGTCGACGAGCACCGCACTGCCCAGGCCGGGGCCGCGCCCGAGCGTGACCCGGTTGGCCTCCACCAAGACGTCCCCGGTGTCTCCCCCGGCGAGGGTCACGGCGTCGATCTCCCGGTCGGGTCGGGCCCGGAAGTCGTGCAGCCAGCTGTTGCGCAGCGTGGCACCGGGGCCCAGGCGCGCGCCGTCCGCGGCCACGTCGGTGATCTCGATGCGCTCGGCCACCCAGGCGGGACCGTCGACGGCCGCGTCGGTGAAGTCGCCGGTCACCGTGCTGTCCTCGATCCGCACCGCCCCGTCGCCGACCGTGCGGACGCCCGCGGGGGTGCTCCCGTCGCCGGTGATGCGGCTGCGCCGGATCACCACGTCCGGGGCCGCCACGACGACGCCGCCGACCAGGTCCAGGCCGTCGAGTACCGCGCCGGGGGTACGGATCTCCAGCGCCGCGCGCACCGGGCAGAGGGTCAGGCCCGCGGGGGTTCCGACACTGTCGGTCGGGGGCGGCGCGTACGGGCCGGTGGCGGCGCAGGTGGGCACGGGCGGTGCCGGCGCGGGCGGGGAGTCCTCCAGGCCGAGTCCGACGCCGGCGGCGAGCGTCGTCGCCACGAGGGCGGCGAGCGCGGCCCGGACCGGGAACATGCGCGGAGACTACGGCGCCGAATTACTCCGAGTGGCCTAACGATGTCGGCGTGTCGGGGTGAAACCCTCAGCGCCTTCACGCCGACCGCCCTGTCACTGTGCGCATCGGTGCCGTCACGAGGAGTGCCCGTTCCGGTCGTTTCCACCCTTTCGGGAAGCATCGATCGCTCGGTCGGTGACGCTGGGTCCACTACTCTTCCGTCACAGCAGCACCACAGGTGACACGACAGCCTGTATCGGACAAAGGCGGAGGACACGGGGATGTCAGCAGAGGACCACTCGGACATGATCGGCGCGCCGTTCCTCACCGTGGCCGAGGTCGCCGAGCGGATGCGGGTGTCGAAGATGACCGTCTACCGGCTCGTCCACAGCGGGGAGCTGCCCGCCGTGCGCTTCGGGCGCTCGTTCCGGGTGCAGCAGGCCGCCGTGGAGCGCCACATCAGCGCCGCGCGCTACGAGGCGGGCTGACCCGGCGGCCCGCGAGTCGCCGCCGCCCGTCGTGGCTGCGACGATTCAGACATGCGACGCGACCTCTCCGCCCGGCTCCAGCTGTCCGTCTCCGAGCAGGCCCTGTTCGCGCTGCAGATCGCCGTCGCGGGCGGGGCCGACGAGCGGCTCGCGCTCACCCTCGACGGCGGGGCCCTGCCCGCACCCACCGAGCTGATCGACGAGCTCGGCAACCGCACCCACCTCTTCGACTGCCCACCGGGAGACCTGACGGTGGACTACGCAGCCCGGGTCGACGGCCGGCGCGAGGTGCCGGGGTCGGACGCCCGGGAGCGGCTGCTCGCGCTGCGCCCCAGCCGCTACTGCCCGTCGGACCGGCTGCTGTTCACGGCCACCCGCGAGTTCGGGGACGTCCACGGCGCGGGCGCGCGCATCGACGCGGTCACCCGGTGGGTGCGGGAACGGCTGCTCTACGTCGGCGGGTCCTCCAAACCGACCGACGACGCCGTGGACACCCTGCTGCTCGGCGAGGGCGTCTGCCGCGACTACGCCCACCTGGTGACCACGCTGCTGCGGGCCCTCGACGTCCCCGCCCGGCTCGTCGCCGTCTACGCGCCGGGGCTGTCCCCGATGGACTTCCACGCGGTCGTCGAGGCGTGGGACGGCGAGGGCTGGCGGCTGGTCGACGCCACCGGCCTGGCCCCGCGGGAGTCGATGGTGCGGATCCACACCGGACGCGACGCCGCGGACACCGCCTTCCTGACGACCCACCACGGCATCGTGGACCTGACGTGGATGCAGGTCACCGCCGTCGTCGACGAGCTGCCCCAGGAGGACTGGGGCGCGGTGGTCAGGCTGGGCTGACGCGCGGGTCGAACCCGAACTCGACGATCGGCGGCAGGCCCGTGCGGAGGCGGTCGAACACGAACCGCTCGTGCGGGACGACGTTCTCGGGCAGCGCGTCGAGCGCGAACCACTCGATCCCGGCGGACTTCTCCTCCTCGATCCGGCGGGGCGTGCCGCTCCAGCGGGTGCAGGTGAAGAAGAAGTCGACCCGCTGGTCGATCGGCTCGCGGGTGCCCGTGCGGTGCATCGCGGTCACCGGGGTGAGGTCCGTCGGCACCACGTCCAGCTCCTCGCGGGCCTCCCGGAGCGCGGCCTCGACGACCGTCTCGCCCTCCTCGACGTGCCCGGCCGCGGCGGTGGCCCAGAACCCGTCGCGGTAGCCGGTGTTGCGGCGGAGCTGCAGCAGGACGTGATCGTCCCGGCGGAGGATCACGTAGGCGGCGGGGACGAGCTGGAAGCGCACGCGTCACACACTAGAGACACGGCGGTGACCACCCGGTCCTACCGTCGCGCCATGACCGTGCAACCCGTCGCGGGTCGACTCGGCGTGGTGCCCGCGCGCGAGGCGGAGCTGCGCTTCCGGACCGTCCACGGCTACCGGCGGGCGTTCCGGGTCGCGGGGTCGGGTCCGGCGATCGTGCTGGTCCACGGCATCGGAGACAGCTCACGGACCTGGACGCCGGTGCTCGAGCGGCTCGCCCGCACCCACCTGGTGATCGCGCCGGACCTGCTCGGGCACGGGCACTCGGACAAGCCGCGGGCCGACTACTCGGTCGCGGCGTACGCGAACGGGATCCGGGACCTGCTCGGCGTCCTCGGGGTCACCCGGGCGACGCTGGTCGGGCACTCCCTCGGCGGCGGCGTCGCGATGCAGTTCGCCTACCAGTTCCCGGACCGCACCGAGCGGCTCGTCCTCGTCGGTTCCGGTGGCGCCGGGCCGGAGGTCAACCCCGTCCTGCGGGCCATGACGCTGCCCGGCGCAGCGGCCGCGCTGCACGCGCTGCGGCTGCCGACGATGCGGTGGCAGGTCGGCGCCGCCGTGGGCCTGATGCGGGCGCTGGGCACCGACCTCGGGCATGACGCCGAGGACATGCTCCGCATCGTCGACGCCCTGCCCGACGCGACCTCCCGCGCCGCCTTCATCCGCACGCTGCGCGCGGTCGTGGACTGGCGCGGCCAGGTCGTGACGATGCTGGACCGCTGCTACCTCACCCGCGGCATGCCGACCCTGCTGGTGTGGGGTGGGCGGGACGCGATCGTGCCCGTCGAGCACGGGCACCGCGCCCACGCCGCCATGCCGGGCAGCCGGTTCGAGATCTTCGACGACGCGGGCCACTTCCCGTTCCACACCTCCCCCGAGCGCTTCACGAGCCTGCTGGAGGAGTTCCTGGCCGCCACCGAACCGGCCCGCTGGAGCCCGGAGCAGTGGCGCCAGCTCCTGCGCACCACCCCAACAGAGCCGCCCGGAGCCCGCTCCGCGACCTGACCGACCCGGCCGTTGTGGAGCCACGACTGTCGTTTCCGGCGGTCGACACGGCCAATGCGGAGCCACGATGCGGCCCGGGGGTGGAGACGGCGTCGGCCCGCCCCTCGGGGAGGGGCGGGCCGACGATCACGCGCTGTCAGCTGCAGCCGCTGGTGGAGCCGCAGCCCTCGCAGAGGTAGCAGGAGCCCGCGGGGCGCATCTTGGTGCCGCAGGTGAGGCACAGCGGGGCGTCCGCGGCCTTGCCCAGCCGGAGCTCGAGCAGCTCGGTGGAGCTGCCTACCTCGACCGGTGCCGGGCTCACGCCCGCCGGGGTGGCCGACGGCGGGGTGACGTCCACCGTGGACCGGACCGTCTCGAGGTCCAGCTCCGCCGGGCTCGAGTAGTCCTGCTCGACCTGCGCCGACCGCTCCTGCGCCGAGAAGATCCCGAGCTGGGCGCGCTTCTCGTAGGGCAGGTGGTCCAGCGCCAGGCGGCGGAACAGGTAGTCCAAGACGCTCGTCGCGATGCGCACGTCCGGGTCGTCCGTCATGCCCGCTGGCTCGAAGCGCAGGTTGCTGAACTTCGAGACGTAGAACTCCAGCGGGATGCCGTACTGCAGGCCGACCGAGATCGACATGGAGAA
Organism: Pseudonocardia sp. WMMC193; assembly: GCF_021728735.1. Classification (NCBI taxonomy): domain Bacteria; kingdom Bacillati; phylum Actinomycetota; class Actinomycetes; order Pseudonocardiales; family Pseudonocardiaceae; genus Pseudonocardia; species Pseudonocardia sp. WMMC193. Next base: position 2,766,278 of record NZ_JAKKDO010000003.1, read on the forward strand.
GGCGTCCATCACACCGGCCAGGGTCGAGCCCTGCTTGCCGAGCTTGACGAAGATCTCGCCCAGGCCGTCGTCCGGGTAGGAGCCCGCGGTCAGGTAGCCCTCGGCGCCGGCCACGGTGAACGAGATGGTCTCGCTCGGGCGCTTCTTCGGCAGCCGCTTGCGGACCGGCCGCTGCTCGACGACGACCTGCGGCTCGGCCTTCTCCGCCTCCGCGGACGACTTCGCCTGCTTCCCCGCGGAGAGGGGCTGGCCGACCTTGCAGTTGTCCCGGTAGATGGCGAGCGCCTTGATGCCGAGGCGCCAGCCCTCGAGGTAGATCTTCTCGACGTCGTCCACCGAGGCGGCCTCGGGCATGTTGACCGTCTTCGAGATGGCGCCGGAGAGGAACGGCTGCACCGCGGCCATCATCCGGACGTGGCCCATGGGCGCGATCGAGCGCTCGCCCATGGCGCAGTCGAACACCTCGTAGTGGTCCGGCTTCATGCCCGGCGCGTCCACGACGTGCCCGTGCTCGGCCACGTACTCGACGATCGCCTCGGCCTGCTCGGCCTGGTAGCCGAGCTGGTCCAGCGCCCGGCGGACCGTCTGGTTGACGATCTGCATCGAGCCGCCGCCGACGAGCTTCTTGAACTTGACCAGCGCCAGGTCCGGCTCGATGCCGGTCGTGTCGCAGTCCATCATCAAGCCGATGGTGCCGGTCGGGGCCAGCACGGAGGCCTGCGCGTTGCGCCAGCCGTTCCGCTCGCCCGTGGCCAGGGCCTCCTTCCAGGTGATGGTGGCCAGCTTCTGGATCGCGGTGCTGGCCGGGAAGGTGCGGTAGCCGTCGTTCGCCGCGGCGTGCTTGCGCATGACGCGCTGGTGCGACTCGGCGTTGCGGGCGTAGCCCTCGTACGGGCCGACGACGCCGGCGAGCTCGGCGGAGCGCTTGTACGCCGCACCGGTCATCAGCGAGGTGATCGACGCGGCGAGCGCGCGGCCGCCCTCGGAGTCGTAGGCGTGACCGGTCGCCATGAGCAGCGCGCCCAGGTTGGCGTAGCCGATGCCCAGCTGGCGGAACTTGCGCGTGGTGTCCGCGATCGGCTCCGTGGGGAAGTCCGCGAAACAGATCGAGATGTCCATGGCGGTGATGATCAGCTCGACGGCCCTGGCGAAGCGCGGCGCGTCGAACCGGCCGCCCTCGTCGAGGAACTTGAGCAGGTTCAGCGACGCCAGGTTGCAGCTGGAGTTGTCCAGGTGCATGTACTCGGAGCAGGGGTTCGACGCGGTGATCCGGCCGGACTCCGGGGTGGTGTGCCAGTCGTTGATCGTGTCGTCGTACTGGATGCCGGGGTCGGCGCACTCCCACGCGGCCTGTGCGATGCCGCGGAACAGGGTGCGGGCGTCCGTGCGCTCGATGATCTCGCCGGTCGTGCGGGAGCGGAGGCCGAAGTCGGTCCCGCCCTCGACGGCGTGCATGAACTCGTCGGTGACCCGGACGGAGTTGTTGGCGTTCTGGTACTGCACCGACGTGATGTCGGAGCCGCCCAGGTCCATGTCGAAGCCCGCATCCCGCAGGACGCGGATCTTCGCCTCCTCCTTGGCCTTGGTCTCGACGAACTCGACGATGTCGGGGTGGTCGACGTCCAGCACGACCATCTTCGCCGCGCGGCGGGTGGCGCCGCCGGACTTGATCGTGCCCGCGGAGGCGTCCGCACCGCGCATGAAGGAGACCGGGCCCGAGGCGGTGCCGCCGGAGGACAGCAGCTCCTTCGACGACCGGATGCGGGAGAGGTTCAGACCGGCGCCGGAGCCGCCCTTGAAGATCAGACCCTCCTCGCGGTACCAGTTCAGGATCGAGTCCATCTCGTCGTCCACCGAGAGGATGAAGCAGGCGCTGACCTGCTGCGGGGACGCGGTGCCGACGTTGAACCAGACCGGGGAGTTGAAGCTGAACACCTGGTGCAGCAGCATCCAGGTCAGCTCCTGGGCGAAGATCTCCGCGTCCTCGTCGGTGGCGAAGTAGCCGTGCTCGACGCCCGCCCGGTGGTAGGTGCCGACGACCCGGTCGATCAGGGCGCGCAGGCTCGACTCGCGCTGCGGCGAGCCGACGGCGCCGCGGAAGTACTTGCTGGTCACGATGTTCGTGGCGTTCAGCGACCAGAAGTCGGGGAACTCGACCCCGCGCTGCTCGAAGTTGATCGTCCCGTCCCGCCAGTTCGTCATCACGACGTCCCGGCGTTCCCAGGTCACCTCGTCGTACGGGTGCACCCCGGGCGTGGTGTGCAGCCGCTCGACGGTGAGGCCCCGGCGGCTCTTGGACTGCGCGGTCTGCGCGGCCTGCGCGGTCTGTGCAGACGACGCGGACTTGCGGCCCCGTCCGTTGCCCCCCGCAGAGCCCTTCGACGCTGCGGTGGCAGCGCTCTCGGTGGGCTCCGCCCCGACGGTCTCCGTCATGCTCTCCCTCATTCGCGTCCGTACGTCACCGCGTCCCGCCGGCTGGGGCGGCGGGGCGGATTGCGTGACGGGGTCGGCTCGCCCGTGCTCGCTCGGCGAACGGGTCGGCCCCTGGTCCTCACCCGGCGGGTCGTGGGTCCCGCTGGGCGCGACCCGACGACGCGGCTGCTTCCCCGGCAGCCGTGCGCAGGTCGGCGATCTCCTTCTCGAAGTCCTCGATGGACGAGAACGACCGGTACACGCTCGCGAAGCGCAGGTACGCCACCTCGTCGAGCTCCTTGAGCGGTCCGAGGATCGCGAGCCCCACCTCGTGACTGGGGATCTCCGCGGTACCGCCCGCCCGGACGGCCTCCTCGACGCGGTGCGCCAGCTGTTGCAACGCATCCTCGTCGACCGGCCTGCCCTGGCACGCCCGGCGCACCCCCGAGACCACCTTGTCCCGGCTGAACGGCTCCGTGACGCCGCTGCGCTTCAGCACCGCGAGGACGGCCTCCTCGACGGTCGTGAAGCGCTTCCCGCAGGCCGCGCAGGAACGGCGGCGACGGGTCGCCGCGCCCTCCTCGACCTCGCGAGAGTCGATCACCTTGCAGTCCGAGTGGCGGCAGAACGGGCATCGCATTGCGGATCCCTCCCTCTCTCCACCGTACTCGGCTTGTCGGCCCGGATCGACTCACAAACCCAAGCTGTAGGCGAACGACACGGATGTAACCACAAGATGTGGGGGTACCGCCAATGCCGTGGCGCACCGCTCGCCGGACTTCCCCCGATCGGGAACGAACCTGTCACGCCCGGGCCCGCGACCACGCCCCGGGTGCGGCCGTGCCCGGCCGGCGACAGCCCGTGACGCCCCGCAGGTCATGACCATCGAGCCGGGGCGCCGACACCGCCCGCCGGAGACCGGGCGGGCGCCGGGACCGCTCGTCGCGTCGACGACCGGCGGGTCGCATGCGGGGAACGAGACCGTGTCACGCGGACGGCGTGTCGCCGCCCGCGGTGTGTCGCGAACCGGCGGCCGGTCCAGCACGCACCGTGCGCACCCCACGCCGCGCGACACCCACACGGACGCACAGCGACCTCACTCGCACCAGCTCGCGCGCACGGTCGGACGACCGGAGACCCGCCGTGCCCGGTCGAGCCCCCGAACCGGGGGCCCGCTCGCCGCCACCGCCGGGCGCGGCCACACCGCGACGAACGCGGTGGTCGCGCGACGCACCCCTCCCGGCGCACCGCACGGGCCGCGCGAACCGGGCGCGCGCGGCGACCCCCGCGGCGCGGCTCATCGCGCGCCCGCCAGGTCCGCCAGGAGACCGAGGACGACCACGACGGTCGCCGAGCCCAGAGCCACCGCCACCGCCGCGAGCACGCGGTCGGTCAGCCCGGCCCGCACCTCCCCCGCGAGCCGACGCGCCCCGCCGGGACGGCCGCGCCCCAACCGCGGCCTGCGGGTGGGGACGCACGGGCCCCCGATCGTCGAGGACTGTCGCCGCGCGGGACGGCAGGCGGGCAGGACCGCGGGCCCGTCCGCCCGGCGCAGGGCCCTGGCCCCCGAGGCGTACGCGCCGAGGACCCGCAGCGCCGCAGCGGCCGGCACCACAGGCGCTGTGGGGGCCGCGGCCGGGACCGCCGCCGCGTGCGCCCTCCGGTACGAGGCCGGGGCGCCGGAGGCGTGCGGTGCGCCCGCGCCCCCGCCCCACCCCTGGCTCCGCTCGCGCTCCGACCGGGCGCGCGACGGCCCCCGGCGCTCGCCCGCGCAGGCCGGGCGCCCCTCCTCGCCGCGACCGGTCCGCTCGACCGCCCGCACCGCGTTCCCGAGTTCCATCACGGCCTCCCGACCCGCGCCGACCGGCCCGAACCGGATGTCCGGGGCGGCGATCGAACGCCTGTGCGATGTCTAGCAACGGGCACCGACAAAAACCGGTGCCGCACACCCGCGGGTTCACCCCGATGGACGACGGAGGACCGGTCAGGCGGGGACGCGCACCACGGTGCCCGCGGGCAGCACACCCACCGCGGCCGACCCGAGACCGTTGTCCGCCACGATCCGCTCGACCACCGCGGCGGCGTCCGCCTCCGGGACCTCCCGGCGCGCGAGGTCCCACACCGTCTCCCCCGGCTCGACCACCACGGCCGCCACGCCGCTCGGCACCTCCGCCCGGGTGTGCGCGGCGCCCGAGGCCTGCCCCACCAGGCCCAACCCCACCACGACGAGCATCGACGCCAGGCCGAGCACCGCCGCGGCCACCGCCCGGCGCAGCGCGTAGCGCCGCGCCGTCACCGGCCCGGACCTGCCCGGCACGTCCTGGACGGCGCGCCGCCGGAGGTCGGGAGCACCGGTGGACGACGGCCGCGCCGGCGCGGCGACGCCCTGAGACCACGTGCCCCGGCCACCGCGCCGCCACCGCTCCGTCTCCAGCAGCCGGACGCCGCCCGGACCGCCCGCCGCGGCGCCGACCGCGACACCGCGGCGCAGCACGGCGACCCGCTCCCCCGCCGCGGCCGGACGCACGGGACGGGGGCCGACCGGGCGCGGGCCGGTCCCGGACCGCCGCACTCCGCCGCCCGCGACCAGACCTGGGCCGACCCCCGAGCCGACCCTCGTGCCCTCGAGCTCCACGACCCCGCCAGCCGACCGGTCCATCGCCGCTCTCCCGCCTGCCCGCACCCGCGAGCCCACTCCGCCGCGCGCCACTCGCACGCATGTTCGATTCGAACGTCCGTGCGAGTTCTTACCATCGACCGCCGGGCGCGTCACCCCTCCCGCGCCGCCACGATCGGCGTGTCGTTCGAACATGTGTTTGGCGAACGACCGGATCCGGGCTACCGTCCGAACCCGACGGACCCCCGGCGACCCCTGACGGGTCGGCCGGGCCGACCTCGCCGCTCTCGCCGAGCGGGGTCGATCGGGTGGCACGAGCGAGCGGGACACGAGGAGGCGGCAGGGAGATGGCACGGGACGAGTCCGGCGCCGGCGGCGAGACCGGACAGGTGCGCGCCTTTCCGGACCCACCGGCGGACCCCACCACGCTGACCCCGCGGCAGCGGAAGGTACTGGCGGTGATCCGGGACTGGGTCGACCGCTTCGGCTACCCGCCCAGCGTGCGCGAGATCGGGGACGCGGTGGGCCTCACCTCCACGTCGTCGGTGCACCACCAGCTGCGGACCCTGGAGCGCAAGGGATACCTGCGCCGCGACCCCAACCGCACCCGTGCGGTGGACGTGCGCAGCCCCGAGGAGGAGGCGGGCACCTCCTCGGACCAGCCGGACGTGCTGACCGAGCGCCCCGCGCCCGCGTTCGTGCCGGTCCTGGGCAGCATCGCGGCCGGTGGGCCGATCCTGGCCGAGCAGGCGGTGGAGAGCGTCTTCCCGCTGCCGCGGGAGATCGTCGGCGAGGGCGAGCTGTTCCTTCTGCACGTCAAGGGCGACTCCATGATCGAGGCCGCGATCATGGACGGCGACTGGGTCGTCGTGCGGCAGCAGCCGGTGGCCGAGCAGGGTGAGATCGTCGCCGCGATGATCGACGGCGAGGCGACGGTCAAGACGTTCAAGCGCACGGCGGGCCAGATCTGGCTGCTGCCCGCCAACCCCGCCTACGAGCCGATCGACGGCAACGAGGCCACCATCCTCGGTCGCGTCGTCACGGTGCTGCGCAGGCTCTGACCCGAGCGGCTCAGTCGGGGGCGGGCACCACGATCACGGGGTAGCGGGCGCTGCGGACCAGCACACCCGCCACCCCGCCGAGCAGGATCCGGCGCATGGTCGGGTAGCCGCGCGAGCCCACGACCAGCAGGTCCGTCCGCTCGGACAGGTCGGCAAGGGTGGCCCCGACCGACTGGCCGGGACGGCTGACGACCACGTCGGTCAGCGCGTCGATCTCCGTGGGCGCCTGGGCGATCCCCTTGTGGGCGATCTCGGTCGCGGCGGGCACGTCCGCCTCGGTCGCCGCGACGACGGCGAACCGCAGCGCCGCGCCCGTCCGGCCGGCGAGGTGGACGGCCAGGACCGTGGCGCGGTCGGCCTCCGGGGTGCCGTCGTACGCCACGGTGATCACGGTGATGCCCTGGGCCGCGGTGTGCCGGTAGCCGCGGGGGGCGATCGCGACCGGGCAGCGGGCAGCGGGCAGGAGCCGGTGCACGGTGCTGCCGGGGGCGAGCCGTCCGAGCAGGCCGCCGCCCGTCGACCCGACGACCAGGACGGCGGCCCCGGATTCCTCCGCGTACTCGGCGAGCACCGTCGCCGCAGGTCCGGGGCCGAGTGGGGCGAACTCCGGCAGGGCGTCCCCGCCGATCAGCTCGCGGGCCCGGCCGAACCGGGCGAGCGCGACCTCCTCGGCCTTGTCCCGCCACCGGGGGTCGCGGGCGACCGCGGAGTACCCCAGCCCGTCCGTCGGGTACACCGTCGCGACGACGGCGGTCAGCCCGGTCAGCCGGGCCAGCTGGACCCCGAGGACCAGGGCGTCGTGGCCGCCCGGGGTGTCCTCGTAGGCGGTCACGATCGGCACCGGGCCAGCGTAGGTCGGGTGGACCCTCCGAACGGCGCCGGTGCGCAGGCTGTAACCAGCACGTCACAGGGCGGCGCATCCGACTCGCGTGTCCCGAGTGGGGGACTCGCGGATCCTCCCGCGAGTCCCCCGTTCCGGACACGCGAGTCTCCCGGGGGCGCGGCCGGTGGTCAGCGGCGGCGGGTGTGCAGGGCCAGCGCGCCCGCGGCGAGGCCGAGCACCACCACCGCGACTCCTCCGCCGATCACGGCGGGCCGCCACTCGGGCGCCGGTTCGGGCGGCGCGGCGGCCGGGGGCGGCGGGGTCGGGACGGGCGGCGCCGCGGCCAGTGCGGCGTCCACCGCGCCGGGCACGGCCCGCAGCCTGCCGTCCCGCCCGCGTGCCTCGGACCCCGACAGCAGGGTCCCGTCGGGCAGGAACGCGATCGCCTCGCCCTGCGGCTCGTCCGGCAGCGGGACCTGCAGCGGCGTGGTCTGCAGGGCCGCCACCAGGTCACCGGAGGGCGGCACCCGGTAGAGCCACGCGTCCGTGTAGGTGCGCACCGCGACCACGCGCCCGTCGGGCGACACCGCCCCACCGGTCACCGTGAACGCGCCGAGCGCCCCGATCGGGCCTCCGCGCGTCTCCGACCGCGCGAACCCGACGCTGCCGACGCGGCGCAGCGGCGTCGGGCCCGGCTCGGCGAGCGGGCCGTCCGGCCGGTAGACCCCCGCGATCCCCGTGACCTCCTTGGTCACGACGACCGGGACGCCGTCGGCGCCGAGCAGGACCGCCTCGGCGTCGTGCGCGCCGTCCGGGTAGACGAGCCGGTGCAGGCGGGGCGGATCGCGCGGGGGGACGACGAGCAGCGCGACGGTCTCCCGCGCGCGGTTGTTGTCGCCGGTGTCGGCGACCCAGAACGTGCCGTCCGGCGCCACGGCCAGGTCCTCGGCGTCGAACGGGTCGAGTTCGGCGGTCCGGGTGTCGACGACCGCGCAGTCGGCCGGGTCCAGCCGGTACACCGTGACCCGACGCCCGCCGTCGGCCATGGCCCAGATCTCGCCGTCGTGCACGGCGAGACCGGACAGCTCGGTCAGCCGGGAGTCGGTGACGGTGCACAGATCCTCGGGCGCGGCGGGGGTCGCGGCGGCCGCGGGCACCCCGACCAGGCTCACCCCGAGCGCCGCCAGCGCGACGAGAGCCGCCCGCACACGACGATCCACCCGTCGGGAGCGGGGCGGTCGGAATCCGACCGCCCCGCTCCCCGGTCGTGGATCATGGACGGGGTCGTCCGGTGCCATGGACGTGCGTGCTCAGCCCACCGCGCTGGAGGCGGGCTCCGGGACGGTGCCGCCGACCACGAAGGGCACGGCCGCCACGGCGAGCTCCGGGCCCACCCGGACGTGCAGCCTCGTCCCCTCGGCGACGTGCTCCGACGAGAGCACCTCACCCTCGGAGTGCATCCGGGCGACCAGCCCGCCCTCGGTGTAGGGCACGAGCAGCTCCAGGTCCACCTCGGGCCGGGGCAGCCGCTCGGCGAGCGTCGTCCGCAGCCGTGCGATGCCGGCCCCGGTGTGCGCCGAGACGAACACGGCGTCCGGCAGCAGGTGGCGCAACCGCGCCAGGGCGAGGTCGCCCGCGGCGTCCGTCTTGTTCACGACCAGCAGCTCGGGCGGCATCACGCCGCCCTGCTCCTCGCCGATCTCGACGAGCACCTTGCGCACCGCGGCGATCTGGTCCTCCGGCAGCGGGTCGGAGGCGTCCACGACGTGGACCAGCAGGTCCGCCTGCCCGGCCTCCTCGAGGGTGGACCGGAACGCCTCGACGAGCTGGTGCGGCAGGTGCCGCACGAACCCGACGGTGTCGGTGAGGGTGTACGCCCGCCCGTCCGGCGTCTCCGCCTTGCGGGTGGTCGGGTCGAGGGTGGCGAACAGCGCGTCGTGCACCATGACCCCGGCCCCGGTCAACGCGTTGAGCAGCGAGGACTTGCCCGCGTTGGTGTAGCCGACGATCGCGACGCTCGGCACCTCGCGCCGGCGGCGGCTGCCGCGCTGGGTGTCTCGCACCTTGCCCATCGCGGTGATCTCGCGGCGCAGCTTGGACATGCGGTGCCGGATCCGCCGCCGGTCCAGCTCGATCTTGGTCTCACCGGGGCCGCGGCCACCGATGCCGACACCGCCCGCGGCCCGGCCGCCGACCTGCCGGGACAGCGCCTCACCCCAGCCGCGCAGCCGCGGCAGGAGGTAGGAGAGCTGGGCCAGCTCGACCTGCGCCTTGCCGTCCCGCGAGCGGGCGTGCTGGGCGAAGATGTCCAGGATCAGGGCGGTCCGGTCGATCACCTTGACCTTGAGCTTGTCCTCCAGCTGGCGCAGCTGGCCGGGCGAGAGCTCGCCGTCGCAGATCACGGTGTCCGCACCGGCGGCCTCGACGGCGTGGTGCAGCTCGTCGACCTTGCCGGAGCCGATGAAGGTGGCGGGGTCGGGCTTCTGGCGCCGCTGCACCAGGCCGTCCATGACCTGGGAGCCCGCGGTCTCGGCCAGCCGGGCCAGCTCGACCATCGACTGGTTGGCCTGCTCGGACGTGCCCTCGGTCCAGACCCCGACGAGCACGACCTTCTCCAGGCGCAGCTGCCGGTACTCGACCTCGGTGACGTCCGCGAGCTCGGTGGAGAGTCCGACGACCCTGCGGAGCGAGGAACGTTCCTCGAGCTCCAGCTCGCCGACGGTGGGGTCCTGCATGAGGGGGGATTCAGTCATCGTGCCGTCGAGTGTCCCACCGAACGGGCCGGTTGTCCCGTCGATTCCCACCAGTCCGCCGTCAGCTCACCGTGGGCGACCAGCACCGCGGGCCCGTGCAACGCCGTGGAGGCGCCCCCGTCCCGGACCGTCACCTCCAGCCGCCCGCCCGGCGTGTCGACGGCGAGCCGCCCCGCCGAGCGCCCGGCCGCCCGCAGCGAGGCCAGCGCGGCCGCGACGGTGCCGGTGCCGCAGGACCGGGTCTCCCCCACGCCCCGCTCGTGCACGCGCATCGCGACGGGCTCCTGCGCGGCGGGGGCGATGAACTCGACGTTCGCCCCGTTCGGGAACAGCTCGACATCGCGCCAGGGTGCGCTCGTGAGGTCGAGCGCGCCGATGTCCGCGCTGGTCACGCAGGCCAGGTGCGGGTTCCCGACGTCCACCGCGATCCCCGCGAACTCCACCCCACCGACGCGCGCGACGGACTCGCCGAACACCACGGCCGGGCCCATCTCCACCGACACCCGGTCCCCGGAGAACGTCACGCTCTTCACGCCCGCGCGGGTGCCGACCTCGCCGCCCGCCCAGCCCTGTCCCTGCAGGTAGCGGGCGAACACCCGCACCCCGTTGCCGCACATCTCGGCGATCGAGCCGTCCGCGTTGCGGTAGTCCATGAACCACTCGGGCCCGTCGACCCCCAGCGCCGCGGACCGCACGACCCGCAACACACCGTCCGCGCCCAGGCCGCGGCGCCGGTCGCACAGCGCGGCCACGCGCTCGGCCGTGAGGTCGAGCCGCGCCTCGGGGTCGGGCAGCACCACGAAGTCGTTCTCCGTGCCGTGGCCTTTGACGAACGGGATCACGCGACCAGCCTACGAGCCCGCGCCGACAGGTCCGGATCGGCGCCGTCGAGCCAGTGGACGCGCGGGTCGCGCCGGAACCAGGAGCGCTGCCTGCGCACGAACCGCCGCGTCGCGCGCACGGTGTCCGCCGCGGCCTCCGCGAGCGAGCAGGTGCCGTCGAGCGCGGCGACGACCTGCTGGTAGCCGAGCGCCCGGGACGCCGTCCGGCCCTCTCGCAGCCCCCGCTCCAGCAGCGCCCGGGTCTCCTCGACCAGCCCCTGTTCCAGCATCAGCGCGACCCGCCGCTCGACCCGCTCGTCGAGTTCCGCGGTCTCCCGGTCGACCCCGATCAGCACGGCGTCGTAGCGCGGCACGCGCTGCCCGGGCAACGTCGCCCGGAAGGGCCTGCCGGTCAGCTCGACGACCTCCAGGGCGCGCACGATCCGCCGCCCGTTGCCGGGCAGCACGTTCGCCGCGGCGGCGGGGTCGACCTCGGCGAGCCTGAGGTGCAGCGCCGGGGCCCCGACGGCCGCCAGCTCGCGCTCCCACCTCCCCCGGATCTCGGGGTCGGTGCCGGGGAACTCCAGCTCGTCGACCACGGCCTGCACGTAGAGCCCGGACCCGCCGACCAGGACGGGCGTGCGGCCGCGGGCGAGCAGGTCCTCGATCGTCTCGCGGGCGTGTCGCTGGTAGGCCGCGACCGACGCGGCCTCGGTGACGTCGAGGACGTCGAGCTGGTGGTGCGGGACCCCGCGCCGCTCGGCGACGGGCAGCTTGGCGGTCCCGATGTCCATGCCGCGGTAGAGCTGCATGGCGTCGGCGTTGACCACCTCGCCGTCGAGGGCCTCGGCGAGGTCGAGCGAGAGGTCGGACTTGCCCGTGGCCGTGGGCCCGACGACGCACACCAGTCTCATGCCGGCGTCCAGACGGCCACGTGGTAGGCCACGCCGTACGGCGCGCCGGAGTACAGCAGCTCACCCCGCCAGTCGCGGCCTTCCGCCGCGCCCGCCAGGACCTGCCAGGGCGCGCGGCCCGCGGCCCACAGCTCGGCGGCGAGTCCCGGGTCCAGCGCGGCCAGGGCGGCGGGGTCGGCGTGCTCGAGGGCCTTGGAGACGGCGGCGTCGAAGGGCTCCGCGCGCTCGTCCAGATGGCCGGGGGCCTGTTCGGTGTGCGTCGCGGCACCGTCGCCGACGACCAGCAGGCCCTCGGCCGCCAGCGAGCGCCCGAGTCGCAGGCAGTCCGCGGTGGGGGTGTCGGCGGCGACCAGCTCGCCCCGGATCGTCACCCCGTCCGGCCGCAGCCACCCCGCGACGAGCAGCGGCAGCGGCAGCTCGGGATCGGGGTCGCCGGGATCCCCCGCGAGGGAGACCCGCACGTCCCGGCCGAACCCGCGGAAGGTCCCGACGGCGTGCTCCACCGTCCGGCGCTCGACGTCCGCGCCCACGGCGACCCAGTCCGTGGTCACGGCGGCCATCCGCGCGGCCGCCTCCCGCACCGCCGCCCGCAGCTCCGCGGTCTCGCTCGCGGCCCCCGAGGCGAGCTCCGGGACGAGCAGCGGCGGCTGGGGGACCACGACGACCACGGACGGCACGCGGTCGAGCGTATGCGGTGCGTGCCGCCCGGGCCGCCCCACCGCCGCGCCGTGACCCTCGGTAGCGAGGGCACGTCGGAGGGTCGCATCCGGCGCTCCTCGGCGCGCCGAGGTGCCCGGTCGCGGTCTCGTCCGGGGCGCTGCGGTTCCCCCTGCCCCGCTGACCTGTTTGAATTCGCCGACCGGCGGGCGCGTCGCGCCCGGCCGGTTCGTGCACGGCTCCACCCCGCGGGTCCACCGCGGGGCGGGGCGCCCGCCGGCCCGGCGGGCCCGAACGAGGGAGGACGACGGTGTCGGACGAGCAGACCGGACCGGAGGACGGCACCACGGCCGACGGGGACCCCACCCCGGCGCCCGACGCCGGCACGCAGGTGACCGCCGAGCAGGCCCCGGGGCCCGCGGGGGCGAGCACCCCGGACGAGCGGCAGGCACCGGAGCAGGCCACGGATCCGGCACCGCCTGCAACGCAGGCGGAGCCGGTCGCGCCGCGCCCCGCCGCGCCGCGCCCCGGCCCGCCGAGGCCCGGCCCCCGCCCCGGCCCGCCGCCCGGCGGCGCCCGCCCGGCCGCGCCGGCGCCGAGCGCCTCGCCCGTCCCGGCGGCCGCCCCCGTCGAGCCCTCCCCGGTCTCCGCGGCGTCGGAGGACCCCCGCCGCTGGGGTCGGGTGGACGCCGAGGGCGTGGTCTTCCTGCGCACCGCCGAGGGCGAGCGGGAGATCGGCTCCTGGCAGGCGGGCGCTCCCGACGAGGGCCTGGCCCACTTCGCCCGCCGGTTCGACGACCTGCTCGCCGAGACCGAGCTCCTCGTCACCCGGCTCGCGACCGGCGGCGGCGACCCCAAGCACGCCCTGACCGGCGCCAAGGCCTTGCGTGACGGCCTCGACACCGCGGCCGTGCTCGGAGACGTCGAGGGCCTGCGCAAGCGGCTCGACGAGCTCGTCGGCATGGCGTCCGACGCCGTCGAGGCCGCGAAGGACGCCCGCGACCAGCACCGCCAGGCCGCCGTCGCCCGCAAGGAGGAGCTCGCCGCCGAGGCCGAGGCCATGGCGAACGAGTCCACCCAGTGGAAGCAGGCGGGCGACCGCTACAAGGCGATCCTCGACGAGTGGCGCGCCATCAAGGGCATCGACCGCAAGACCGACGAGGCGCTGTGGAAGCGCTTCTCCCGGGCCCGGGAGGCGTTCAACCGCCGCCGCGGCTCGCACTTCGCCGACCTCGACCGCCAGCGCGGGGCCGCGAAGGCCCGCAAGGAGGAGCTGGTCGCCGAGGCCGAGGCCCTGTCGTCGTCGGACGACTGGGGGCCCACCGCCGCGCGCTTCCGCGACCTGATGACCGAGTGGAAGGCGGCCGGGCGCGCGCAGAAGGACACGGACGACGCGCTCTGGCACCGCTTCCGCGGCGCCCAGGACGCGTTCTTCCAGCGGCGCAGCTCGATGTTCGCCGAGCGGGACGAGGAGTTCGAGGCCAACGCCGCCGCGAAGCGGGCGCTGCTGGCCGAGGCCGAGAAGATCGACACCGCGGACGCCGACGCCGCCCGGGCCGCGCTGCGCGGCATCCAGGAGCGGTGGGAGGAGATCGGCAAGGTCCCGCGGGACGACATCCGACCCCTCGAGCAGCGGCTGCGCGCGGTCGAGGACGCGGTCAAGCAGGCCGCCGAGCGCGAGTGGCGGCGCACGGACCCGGAGACCGAGGCGCGGGTGGCCCAGTTCCGCGAGCGCGTGGAGCAGTTCGAGGCGCAGGCCGAGAAGGCCCGGGCGGCCGGGAACGCGCGGAAGGCGAAGGAGGCCGAGGACCAGGCCGCGCAGTGGCGCGAGTGGCTCGAGGCCGCGCAGCAGTCGGCCGAGAACCTCTGACGCTCAGCCGCGCTGCAGCGCGATCTTCGCCCAGGTGAAGGTCAGGACGGCCACCGCGACCGCGGCCAGGATCAGCCCGGGGCCGGGGCCCACCACGCCCTCCAGCGCGCCGGACTGACGGGTCCAGATCGCCCACACGCCCGTCACGGTCGAGATGCCGCAGCCCACGGCGGCCGTGAACGCGATCGCCCACAGGCGTGTGGTCAGCGCCAGCACGGACGCGACCAGCCCGAACACGGTGGCCGTGATCGTGAACAGCCGCGGGAGCGGGCCGAGGTTCTCGACCCCGACCAGCAGCTGCCAGCCCGTCGTCGACCCGACCCAGGGCAGCAGCAAGCCACCGACGACGGCGAGCACCCCCACCGCCGCGACCAGCGCCGCCACGCCGGGGTCGATCCGCCGTTCCACCCGCCGCGCGACGCCGGCGAGCTCGGTCTCGAGCGCGGACAGGTCCGTGCCGTTCCCGGAGCCGCCGTTCCCCGAGCCGCCGTTCGAGCCGCGCTCCCAGGGTGCCTTGTCGTTCATCCCCGAACCCCACATCCCGCTGCCACCGGCTCGGCGGCAGGCTTCCCGAACCCCGGCAGCCCCAACCCGGTCGGCGCGCCGCCGGGCCGCTGTCCCGCCTCGTGCGCGTCTCCCGCCCGCGTGCGGCGGTGGGTGTGCACCCCGCCGTCGGACACCAGGTGGTGCGGCGCGCCGTAGTCGATCGTCACGGTGACCAGGTCGCCCGGTCGGGGTGTCGCGGTCCCCGGCGCGAAGTGCACCAGCCTGCCGTCCCGTGCGCGGCCGCTCATCCGGCGGGTCGCGCCGTCCTTGCGGCCCTCGCCGGTGGCCACCAGCACCTCGACGGTGCTGCCCTCGAGCCTGCGGTTCTCCGCCCAGGAGATCTCCTCCTGCAGGGCGACGAGCCGTTCGTAGCGTTCCTGCACGACCGCCTTGGGCAGCTGGTCGGGCAGGTCCGCGGCGGGCGTGCCCGGCCGCGGGGAGTACTGGAACGTGAAGGCCTGGGCGAACCGGGCGCGGCGCACGACGTCGAGGGTCGCGGCGAAGTCCTCCTCGGTCTCCCCCGGGAACCCGACGATGATGTCGGTGGAGACCGCCGCGTCCGGGATCGAGGCCCGGACCTCGTCGAGGATGTCCAGGAAGCGCGACGAGCGGTACGACCGGCGCATGGCCCGCAGCACCCGGTCCGACCCGGACTGCAGCGGCATGTGCAGCTGCGGGCAGACGTTCGGGGTCTCGGCCATCGCGGCGATCACGTCGGAGGTGAAGTCCCGCGGGTGCGGCGAGGTGAACCGGACCCGCTCGAGCCCCTCGACCTCGCCGCAGGCGCGCAGCAGCTTCGCGAACGCCTGCCGGTCGCCGAACTCGGAGCCGTAGGCGTTCACGTTCTGCCCGAGCAGGGTCACCTCGAGCACGCCGTCCGCGGCGAGCGCCTGCACCTCGGCGAGGATGTCGCCGGGGCGCCGGTCGCGCTCCTTGCCGCGCAGCGACGGCACGATGCAGAACGTGCAGGTGTTGTTGCAGCCCACCGAGATCGAGACCCAGCCGGCGTAGGCGGAGTCGCGGCGGGCGGGCAGTGTGGAGGGGAAGACCTCCAGCGACTCGAGGATCTCCACCTCGGCGGCGGCGTTGTGCCGGGCGCGCTCCAATAGGGTGGGCAGCGACCCGACGTTGTGCGTCCCGAACACCACGTCGACCCACGGGGCGCGCCGGGTGATGGTCTCGCGGTCCTTCTGCGCCAGGCAGCCGCCGACGGCGATCTGCATGTCCGGGTTCGCGTCCTTGGCAGGCCGCAGGTGCCCGAGGTTGCCGTACAGCTTGTTGTCCGCGTTCTCCCGCACCGCGCAGGTGTTGAACACGACCACGTCCGCGGTGCCGGGGTCCTCCGCGCGCGCATAGCCCGCCGACTCGAGCAGGCCTGCCATGCGCTCGGAGTCGTGCACGTTCATCTGGCACCCGTAGGTGCGGATGGTGTAGCTGCGGGTCACCCCACGAGGGTAGGCCCCGCGAGGGGAGGCCACGGCACCGACCGTCGGCACCGACCGTCGGCACCGGGATGACGGCGGGGGTGCGGGTCCGGGAGGATGCCGCCATGCACCTGGACCGCCGGACGGCGCTGCGCGTCCTGGCGGGCCTGGCGGTCCCGGCGCTCGTCGGCCCGCTCGCCGGCTGCGGCCTGCCCTACGACGGCAGGCGGCTCACGATCGCCGCAGGCGTCGGCGCGGGCGTCTACTACCGGCTCGGGGGCACGCTCGCCGCGATCTGGTCCGAGCAGCTCGGCGCCACCCCCGAGGTGCTGACCACGGCGGGCTCCGTCGACAACTTGGACCGGCTCGCGGCGGGCACCGCGGACGTGGCGTTCAGCCAGGTCGACACGGCGGCGGAGCGGCTGGCGGTGGACGCGCCGGGCGATCCGCGCTCCCCGCGCGCCCTGGCCCGGATCTACGACGACGCGGTCCACGTCGTCGTCCGGCGGGACTCGCCCGCCCGGCGGCTGGTCGACCTGCGCGGGCTGGCCGTGGCCGTCGGCACGCCGATCTCGGGCTACTACGAGATCGCCCGACGCCTGCTGCGCACCGCGGGCATCGACCCCGACCACGGCGTCGAGGTCCGGCAGCTGGGCCTGGCGGACTCCATCGCCGCCCTGCGGGACGGGACCGTCGACGCGTTCTTCTGGTCCGGCGGGCTCCCCACCTCGGGCATCACCGATCTCGCCGCGGCGCTGCCGATCCGGCTGCTGGACCTCACCGACGTCCTGGAGGACGTCCGCAAGGCCTACCCCGTCTACTCCCCCGGGACCGTGCCCGCGTCCGCCTACGGGATCGGGGAGCCGGTGGCGACGCTGTTCGTCCGGAACTTCCTGCTGGTCCCCGCCGGGACGGACGACGACCTGGCCGCCGCACTGGTCCAGACGATGTTCGCCGGTCAGGCGCGCCTCGCCGCCGCCAGCCCGGCCGCGCTGACCATCGACGCGCGCTCCGCGATCGGCACCCAGCCCGTCCCGCTGCACCCCGGCGCGGAGCGGTTCTACCGCGCGGGCAAGGTCGCCTAGTCGCCTAGCCGCCTCGTGCCCGTCATCAACCGTGCGTGGCGCAACGAGCAGGTTACCCACCGGCGTGGGGCCAGAAACACCGCGATCCGAGCATTGCCGAGCCCACCCTGATGGAGGTACCCGTGACGCTCGGTGTTCAGCTCGGTGTTCCACATCCCGCGGACCCGCGGACGTCCGCCCACGCGGGCGCCGCGGAGGACTCCGCTCCGGCGGCCCCCGAGGGCGCGCTGCTGGAGATCGACGACCTCACCGTGAGCTACGGCAGCGGCGCGTCCGCGGTGGTCGCGGTGAACGCGGTCTCCGCCCGGGTCGCCCGCGGCGAGCGGATCGCCGTCGTGGGCGAGTCGGGGTCGGGCAAGACCACCCTGGCGCTGGCGATCGCCGGATTCCTCGATCCCGCGGTCACCGTCTCGGGGTCCGTCCGGTTCGACGGTCGGGACCTGGGGCGGGCAGGCGGCGGCAGACGGCCGCGGCTGCCTCCGCGCACGCCGGGGGTCTCGATGATGTTCCAGGACGCGATGACCTCGCTGGACCCCGTCTGGAGCGTGGGCAGCCAGCTCGCGGACGTCCTGCGGACCAACACCGGGTGCAGCCGCCGGGAGGCCCGGGTGGCGGCGGGCGACTGGGTGACCCGGGTGGGGCTGCGCGACACCGCGCGCGTCCTCGCGGCCCGCCCCTACGAGCTGTCCGGCGGCATGCGCCAACGGGTGATGCTGGCGTTGGCGCTCGCGGGCCGACCGCGCCTGGTGATCGCCGACGAGCCCACCAGCGCGCTCGACGCCTCCACCGCCCGCGCGGCGATGGACCTGCTCACCGAGCTCACCATGGAGCTCGGCACGGCGGTGATCATGGTCAGCCACGACATCCACCTGTGCGCCGAGTACTCCGATCGCACCCTGGTGATGTATCGCGGCGACCTGGTCGGAGACGGCCCGTCGGACCGGCTCGACCGCCCGGACGCCCACCCGTACGTGCGCGGCCTGCTGCGCTGCGTGCCCACCCTCGGCGACGTCGAGGCGGACCTGCTGCCCACGCTGGAACAGTTCGTCGGTTCGGCGGCCCCGGCATGAGCACACCCACCCCACCCGACGAGGGTCCCGGCCACGGCGAGCTGCGCGCCCGGGACGTGGTCCGCACCTTCGGCGGCGCCCACGGCGTGCGCGCGGTCGACGAGGTGACCGCGCGGTTCTCGTTCGGCGTGCGGACCGGGATCGTCGGGGAGTCCGGCTCGGGCAAGTCGACGCTCGGCCGGATGCTGGTCGGCCTGGACCGCCCCACCTCCGGCGCCGTCGAGTACCGCGGGCTGGACCTGTCGACCGTGCTGGGCACCCGCCCCGGCCGCTCCGGGTTCCGCCGCGAGGTGCAGTACATCGGCCAGGACACCACCGGTTCCTTCGACCCTCGGCACACCCTGCGCCACGCGGTGACCACGTCGGCCCGCAGGCTGCTGACGGTCTCGCGGGAGGAGGCCGAGGAGCTGACCGAGCAGGTGCTCGCGCGGCTGGGGCTCGCCCCGGCCATGGCCGACCGCAGGCCCGACCAGGTGTCCGGGGGGCAGCGGCAGCGGTTCGCGATCGCCCGCGCCCTCGTCGCCCGGCCGCGCATGCTGGTCTGCGACGAGGTCGTCTCCGCCCTGGACGTCTCGGTCCAGGGGGCGATCCTCAACCTGCTGAAGTCCGAGAGCGCGGCCGCGGGCACCGGGCTGGTGTTCATCTCCCACGGCCTGCCCGCGACGGCGTTCCTGTGCGACGAGATCGTGGTGATGCACCGCGGCCGGATCGTCGAGCACGGCCCGGCGACGCGGCTCGTGCACGCTCCCGAACACCCCTACACCCGCACCCTGCTCGCGGCGCACCCCCAGCGGGCGGTGGCCTCGTGACCGCCGCCGCGCCCCCCACGGCGCCCTCCACAGCGCCCCCTGCGGCGCCCCCCGCCGCCCCGCTCGCCCCGCTCGTCGCCGTCGTGCGCCGGAACCGGTGGTGGCTCGGCAGGCTGGCCGTGCTCCCGGTGCACCTGCTGGTGTTCACCGCGGTCAGCTTCCTGCTGATCCGCTCCATCCCCGGCGACCCGGTCCGCGCCAAGCTCGGCCAGCAGTACGACGATGCCGCCTACGCCAAGATGCAGACGGCGATGGGGCTCGACGGGTCCCTGTTCGACCAGCTCGGCCGCTACCTGTCCCAGCTGGCCCGGCTGGATCTCGGCACCTCGCTCGCCACCGGGGCGCCGGTGGCCACCGAGCTCGGCCAGCGGCTCTTCGGGACCGTGGAGCTCGCCCTGATGGGTCTCGGTGCGACGGTCCTGCTCAGCCTCGTCGCCTCGTACGTGGCGGTGTGGCACCCGCACAACCCGGTGTCCCGGGTGATCACCGCGTACGCCAGGGCGGCGGGCGCGGTGCCCGAGTACGTGCTGGCCGTCGCCGGGCTCCTCGTGTTCTACACCGCGCTGCACGTGGTGCCCGCGCCGTTGGGCAGGCTCGATGCGGGCCTGGTCCCCCCGAACGTGATCACCGGTTTCCCGTTCCTGGACACGATCCTGCAGACCTACTGGGCGGCGACCTGGTCGATGGCCCGGCACCTGGCCCTGCCGGTCCTGGTGATGGCCCTGGCCCAGTCACCGATCCTGATCAAGCTGCTGGTGTCGTCGCTCGGCGAGTCGATCGACGCCGCACCGACCCGGTTCCGGATCGCCTCCGGGGCGAGCCGGATCGGGGTGGTCCTGTCGGTGTACCGCCGCGCCCTGCCACCCGCGGTCGCGATGTGCGGCACGCTCTTCGGCTACCTGCTCGGCGGGGCGGTGGTCCTGGAGACCCTGTTCGGCTTCGCGGGCATGGGCACCTACGCCGTCGACGCCGTGACCGCGTCGGACTACGTCGCCCTGCAGGGCTTCCTGATGGTCATCGCCACGATGGCGCTGCTGGTCTTCCTGGTGGTCGACCTGTGCAACATGGTCATCGACCCGCGGCGGCGTCCCGGTTCCCGAGTGGAGGCATGATGTCGGCCCCGACCGCCGCCCCCCGTCCGTCCGTCGCGCGCCCGCTGCTGTCCCGCCGGACGGCGGCGCTGGTGCCGCTCGCCCTGGTGGTGCTCGTCGCCGTCGTCGGGCCGTTCGTGGTCCCGTTCGACCCCGAGCGGGTGATCGGCCCGGTCTCCCAGCCGCCCGGCGCGCCGTACCTCTTCGGCACCGACTCCGCGGGCCTCGACGTGTTCTCCCGCACGATCGCCGCCGCCCGGACCAACCTGCTCATCGCCCTCGGCACGACCGTCGGCGCCACCCTGATCGGCCTCGTCCTCGGGCTGACGATCGGGATGAGCGAGTCCGGACGCGGGGCGCGGGCCGCGGTGGCCCGCGGGTCCGCCCGCATCGTGGACCTGGTGGAGGCCGTTCCCGCCGTGCTGGCCGGGCTGATCGTGGTGTCCTTCTACGGGGCCACCGGACTCACCCTGACCGTGGCCATGTCGGTGATCCTGTGCCCCGTCCAGGTCCGGCTGGTGCGCACGGAGGTGCTCCGGGTCCGCGGTGAGGCCTACCTCGACGCCGCCCGGATGCAGGACATGAGCGAGTGGGAGCTGACCCTGCGCCACGTCCTGCCGAACGCGTCGCGGCCCGCGCTGCAGAACACCTCGGTGATCTTCGCGGTGAGTGTCATCCTCACCGCCGCGCTGGGGTTCATCGGCGTCGGGCTCCCGCCGCCCACCCCGGAGTGGGGCTCGATGCTCACCCGCGGGGTGAGCGACGCGCTGACCGGGCGGTGGTGGTCCGCCGCGTTCCCGGCGGCCGCCCTGGCCGCGACGGTGGCGTCGGTCTCCCTCGCCTCCCGGACCTTCTTCGAGCGACCGACCCGCTAGCGGGTGGGCGGTGGTCCGCCGGGGGCGGACCGAACAGACGACACGGCGACAGTGAGGGTGAAGCATGTTCCACATGGGCTGGTTCCTCAGCTACCAGGTGCAGTCCTGGAACGGTCGATGGTCGGGTCGGGGTGCGACGGAGTGGACGCAACCGGAGCTCTACGTCGACATGGCGCGCTCCCTCGAACGCGCGGGGTTCGACTACCTGATGTTCGAGGACGGCTCGTTCGTCTCGGACGCCTACGGGAGCTCGATGGACTACGCGCTGCGCACCGCCCGGCTGGCGCCCAAGCACGACCCCATCCCGCTGGTCGCCGCCGTGGCCGCGCAGACCCGCAACATCGGGCTGATCGCGACCGTGACCACGACGTTCTATCCGCCCTTCCTCGCGGCCCGACTGTTCAGCACCCTCGATCACCTCTCCGCCGGGCGCATCGGGGCGAACCTGGTCACCTCGCACAACGTCCGCACCGCGCAGAACTACGGACTGCGCGAGCAGATCGAGCACGACGAGCGCTACGCGATGGCCGACGAGTGGGTCGAGGTCTGCAACCGGCTGTGGGCGTCCTGGGAGCCGGACGCGGTCCGCGCCGACCCCGACGCGGGGATCTACGCCGACCACACCAAGGTCCATCCGATCGACTTCGAGGGCAAGTACTTCCGCAGCCGCGGACCGCTCACCACGATCCCCGGCCCGCAGGGCAGGCCCGTGCTCTGCCAGGCGGGCGGGTCAGCGGCGGGCAAGGAGTTCGGGGCCAAGCACGCCGACACGATCATCGCCCAGGTCACCACGGTCGAGGAGATGAAGGCCTACCGGGAGGACGTCTCCGCGCTCGCCGTCGCGGCCGGTCGCCGCCCCGAGGACGTCAAGGTGCTGTTCATCTGCAGCTTCGCCCTGACCGACAGCGCCGAGCAGGCCGCCGAGCTGCGCCGCGCACAGTCCGCCGCGGTGGCCGCCAACGTGGAGGCGAACCTGGCGATGATGTCGTTCGCCTCCGGCCAGGACTTCTCCCGGTTCGACCTCGACGCCCCGGTCCCCCGGGTCCAGACGAACGCGGCGAAGTCCACCCTGGCGTGGCTCACCGAGGGCCACCCGGAGGGCACGACGCTGCGCGAGATCGCCTCGCGCCCGCTGCCGGTCCTGTCGTTCACCGGCACCCCGGACGCGGTCGCCGCCGAGATGGGCGAGCTGGTCGCGGAGTCCGGCGCGGACGGGTACCTGGTCTCGGGTCGGGTCGACCGGCGGTTCATCGCCGAGATCGCGGACGGCCTCGCGCCCGAGCTGCGCAGGCGCGGCCTGATCCGGGACGGCTACGCCTTCCCCACCCTGCGCGAGAACCTGCTCGCCTTCTAGCCGACCCGCCCGTCGAGGAGCGCCATGTCCGTCACCGTCACCACCACCGTCACCCGTAAGTCCTATGTGGATTCCCGACACGGCCAGGTGCACCTGCGCACGGCGGGGCCGCAGGACGGCTCCCCGGTCCTGCTGCTCCACCAGGTCCCCAGCTCGTCGGCGATGTGGTCGGCGCTGCTGGGGCCACTCGCCGAGCGCGGCCACCGCGTCGTCGCGATGGACCTGCCCGGCTACGGCGCGTCCGACCCGGTCACGCCCGTCCCCTCGGCGGCCGGGCTCGGCGACTACGCGGACGCCGCGCTGGACGTCCTGGACGCCCTCGGCATCGACGCGGCGCACGTGCTCGGCCACCACACCGGCGCCTCGGTCGGGCTCACCCTGGCCGCGACCAGCCCCGACCGGGTCCGCTCGCTCGCCATGTGGGGCATCCCGGTGCTCTCCGCCGAGTTCGCCCGCGAGCTCGCGACGGAGCCGCCGCCGGTCTGGGGCCCGGACTTCATCGACGACGTGGACGCCTGGTGGCGCAACCGCGTCGCACACACGGCCGGGCCGGTGCTGGGCCCGGTCATGGCGCGGTCGCTCACCGAGATGCTGCAGTGCGCCGAGCACCGCCCCGACGGGCACAACGCGGTCGGCCGCACGGACCACCTCGCCCTGCTCGCCGCGGTCCGCATCCCCGTCCTCGGCCTGACCGGGGCCCGGGAGATGCTCGACGGCGAGACCCGCGCCGTCGCCGCCTCCCATCCGGACACCGTCCTGCTCGCGGACCTCGGCGACGTCGGCATGGACGTCGCCGACGAGGCGCCCGAGCTGCTCGCGGACGTCGTGTCCGCCCATTTCGCCCGGACCGACTGATTCTCCGGCGGACCCGCACCCACCCCCACCCCAGGAAGGACCGACCATGCTCCCGCCCCCGGATCACGCCGCGCAGGATCCCCGTCCCGCCCGCGGACGGCGCCGACGCAGACTGACCGCCGCCGTGGCGGCCCTCGTCGGGCTCGCCCTCGCCGCGGCCTGTTCCGCGCCGCCGCAGGGGGCCACCGGCGACGACGGCTCCACCGTCGTCGTGGTGACCCCCGACCAGGCGACCCAGGTCTCCTTCGACGCAGGCTGGTCCTCCTCGCTGGACTTCATGGACCTGTCGCTGGCGCTGAACGAGACGCTCATCCGCAAGCCCTACGTCGCCACCGACCAGGCGGGGGTGGTCAAGCAGGACCTCTACACGTTCGAGGGCCGCCTCGCCGAGTCCTACGACGTCTCCCCGGACGGCAAGACCGTCACCTTCCACCTGCGCAAGGGGGTGATGAGCGAGCACGGGAACGAGCTCACCGCGGACGACGTCATCTGGTCCTACGAGCGCAAGTTCGGCTCCCCGACCTCGGTCACCCCCTACGTCGTGGCCCCGGCCCTGACCGACCCCGCGAAGCAGTTCACGAAGGTGGACCAGTACACCGTCTCGGTCACCGTGCCGAGCGCGGGCGACACGTTCACCCTGCTGTCCACCATGGCCGACATCACCGGCCAGATCTACGACTCCACCTACCTCAAGCAGCACGTCACGGCGGACGACCCCTGGGCCACGAAGTACTCCAGCGGCCGCTTCGACTTCGGCTTCGGCCCCTACCGGGTGGAGAGCCAGACCGCGGGCACCGAGACCGTGCTGACCGCGAACCCCACCTACGCCCTCGGCGAGCCGAAGGTGAAGCGGATCATCCGGCGGGTGGTGGCCGACCCGGCCAACCGGGCGAGCGCCCTGCGCTCCGGGGACGCCGACATCGCCCTCGGGCTGCGCGCCTCGGACCAGACCGACCTGGCCGCGGACTCGTCGGTGGTCGTGCCCCAGCTGTCCGCCAACAACTTCATCTCGGTCTCCCTGACCACCAGCCAGGCGCCCTTCACCGACGAGTCCGTCCGGCAGGCGTTCGCGTATGCGATCGACTACGACCAGATCGTGTCGCAGGCGTTCAAGGACCGCGCCGAGGTGACCAACTCGTTCCTGTCACCCGACGCCCCCGGCTACACCGGGGCCGGGCTGCCGAAGTGGACCTACGACCCCGCCAAGGCGAAGCAGCTGCTGGCGGCCGCGGGCTACCCGAACGGGGTCGACGTCGCGCTCACCGTGAACAACTCGATGCCGGGCATGGAGGACGCGGCGGTGGCGATCCAGAGTGCGGCCGCCGACGCGGGCTTCCGGATCACGGTCGACTCGCTGCCGCCGGTCCAGTACTCGGACAAGGTGCAGACCTGGAAGGCGCAGGCCTCGCTGAACTCCGGGTCGGCGATCTCCCTCTCCCCGCCCTACGAGCTGCTGCTGGGGACCACCAAGGGATCGAGCACCAACCTGGCCAACTGGTCCGACGACTCGTTCTACGCCACGGTGAACTCCGGTGTGCAGGCCGGTGACGCGCTCAGCGCCGCCGCGGGCACCTACTGGAACGCCGCGGAACGGATCTGGCTCGGCTCGGCCTCGACGGTGTACATCGCCAAGACCAAGCCGACGACGGCGATGCGCACCACCCTGTCCGGGTTGACCTGGCGCACCGACAGCGCCGTCGACTACACGGCGCTCAACCCCGCCTGACCCCGGTGCGGGGCGGTGGACCCCACCGCCCCGCACCGCTCAGGACTCCTCCAGCACCACGCGGTCGGCCCGGTAGTGCACGTAGACGATCACCCGCACCACCCCGGCGACGTCCCGCAGCCGGATCTCCCGCAGGAGCACCGGCGCCCCGACCGTCAGCCCCAGCAGCCGCGCGGTCCGTTCCTCGCACCGCACGGCCTGCGAGCTCAGCTCGGCGGGCCCCGGCTCGGTGCCGAACAGCTCGGTGAAGGCCTCCTGCAGGGTCCAGAAGTCGCCGTGCAGGTTGAGCGTGTCCCAGCCGCTGTTCAACACGTCCGGCCGATCCGTGGCGTGGTAGCTCGACACGACGTAGAGCGGCTCGCCGTGCAGGGTGCCCAGCTGCTCGATGAGCACCACCCGTTGCCCGGGCGACCCGATGACCCCGCGCAGCACCTCACCGGGCTCGACCTCACGGCGCTCGATGACCGCGGTGCGCAGGCCGCTCCCCGGGGCGATGAGCTCCGGGGGGATCAGCTGGTCGGCGGGCACGACCAGCAGGGCCTCGCCGGAGGGGCCGGTGGACTCGGCCGAGACGGCCCAGAGCTCGTCCAGCTCGTCCCGGGCGGCCCCCGGCACGGGACCCTCCCGAGGTGTCGACGCAGGTCCGCGATCGACGTTCACCGCCGTGTACTCCTCTCCGTTCGGGCTCCCTCCCCGGGACGCTAGCCACTGAGCCCGCCCCCGGTGTGACGGTGGTGTTTCCGGGTGCAGCGATCCGTTTGCGCCGGCCGGGTGCCCCCTGGCCCTGCGGGCCCGCGCCGACGACCATGGCGGGGTACGCGTCCCCGCCGGGTCCCGCGTACGGACAGCGGCGTCCCCCATACCCGCCCGGACCAGGGGAGGACCGCGTGAGACCCCGTGAGATCGACCGGCGCCGGGCCGAGCACCGCAGACTGCGGGCCGCTGCCCGCCAGCAGCACGAGTCGAGCCCACACCGGGCCTACGCCCGGCTGCGCGTCTCGCTGCGGGACTGGCCCGACGCCCGGCCCCAGCTCGTGGAGGAGGAGCTGGTGGCGGGCTACGGGTTCAGCCGCAACTCGATCCGCCGCGCCCTGCAGATGCTGGCCGAGGACGGGCTGGTCAGCCGGGCGCCCCGGTTCGGGACGGTCGTGGCGCACCGGGTGCTGGACCTCGATCTCGAGCCCCGGACCACGGCGGGCGGCGAGCCGTGGGTCGTCGAGACCGTCCGCCACGTCGGGGAGCACCTGTCGGCCCCCGGCCCGCAGCAGGCCCGCTTCGCCGTCGTCGAGGAGCTGGGGCGCACCGACGTGCCGCTGTTCGTGCGGACCCGCTACCAGCGTCTCGACGGTCCCGCCGACCCCACGGCCCGCGGGGGGCACCCGGACACCGTCGCCCGCTCCCGGGTCCGTGCGGTCGCCTGCCCCGCCGCGCTCGCCCGGCTGCTGGAGATCGAGCCCGGCAGCCCGCTGCTGATCGGCACGACGGTGCGCAGCGACGCACACGGGCCGGTGGAGATCGTGCACAGCGCGTTCCGCGGGGACCGCGTGATGCTGCGCGCCTGAGGCCGCCGCCCGGGGACGCCCCGCCCCGGCGGTCCGCGCAATCAGCCGGAAACCGAGCGCGCGCCCGCCCGGAACGTCCGCGCGGTTCGCTGCGGCTCGACGCTTCCGCGCGACACGGCGCGTTCCGCAGAGGAGGACCGATGTTCCACATGGGCTGGTTCGGCAACGTCTCGGTGCAGAACTGGGCCCGCGCAGCCGCACCTGGGGCGGCGCGCCGGGCACCGGTTGGGTCGGCCCCGAGCTCTACGTCGACGTGGCCAGGTCGCTCGAGCGGGCCTGCTTCGACTACCTCGTGTTCGAGGACTCGCTGCAGGTGAGCGACACCTACGGCGGGTCGCGGGACTACGCGCTGCGCGCGGCGTTCAGCGCGCCGGAGCACGACCCGCTCCCCTACCTCCCGGTGATCGCGGACGCGACGTCCCACATCGGGCTGGTCGGGACGGTCTCGACCTCGTTCTACCCCCCGTTCCTGGCCGCCCGGCTCGCGGTCACCCTCGACCACGTCACCCGTGGACGGGCCGGGATCAACCTGGTCACCTCCAGCACCCACCAGGCCGCGCGCAACTTCGGCCAGGACCGCCACGCGGACCACGACGACCGCTATGCGCGCGCCGACGAGTGGATCCGGCTGGTCCGGGCGCTGTGGGAGTCCTGGGAGCCCGACGCGGTGGTCCCCGACCGCTTCGCCGAGGTCTACGCCGACCACACCAAGGTCCACCGGGTGGACTTCGAGGGCCGGTTCTTCCGCTCCCGCGGCCCGCTGAACACCGTGCCCGGCCCGCAGTACCGACCCGTGGTGTGCCAGGCGGGCGGATCGGCGGCGGGCCGCGACCTGGGGGCCGCCCACGCCGACACCGTGATCGCCCTCGTCCAGGGCGTGGAGGCGATGAAGGCCTACCGGGCGGACGTCCGGGCGCGGGCGGCGGCGACCGGGCGCGACCCGGACTCGGTGAAGGTGCTGTTCATCGTCAGCCCCACCTTCGGCGACACCGACGCCGACGCCTGGCAGCGGCGGGCCGCCGCCGACGCCGCCCAGGCCGCCGACCCGACGTTCCTGCTGGCGAGCATGTCGTACTTCTCCGGGATCGACTTCGCCGCGTTCGACCCCGATCTCCCGCTGCCCGCCGACCTCGTCACGAACGGCCACCAGAGCACGATGGCGGACTTCTTCGCCGCCGCGGCGGACCGGCCGCTGCGCGAGGCCGCCGGAGCGTACCGGCTGGTGGAGTCGGTCCGACTGGTCGGCACCCCGGACTCGGTCGCCGCGCAGATGGGCGAGGTCATGGCCGAGGTCGGCGGCGACGGGTTCCTCGTCACCGGACCGGTCGACCGGCACTACGTCGCCGAGGTCGCCGACGGCCTCGGCCCCGAGCTCGCCCGCCGCGGGCTGATCCGCGACGGCTACACCGGCACCACCCTCCGCGACCACCTCCTGGAGTACTGACGTGTTCCATCTCGGGATCTTCTCCAGCATCGCCCCCTACACCTGGCGCAGCCCGTATGCGGGGCGCGCCCGCACCGAGTGGACCGACCCGCGCTACTACGCCGAGGTCGCGGAGTCCCTCGAGCGGGGCGGGTTCGACGCGATCGTGTTCGAGGACTCCTCCCAGGTCGTCGACACCTACCAGGGCACCATGGAGTACGGGCTGCGGACCGGCACCGCGGCCCCCAAGCTGGACCCCGTCTGCTACGCCGGGGTGATCGCCCGGCGGACCCGGCACATCGGGATCATCCCGACGGTGGCGACGACCTTCTACCCGCCCTTCCTGCTCGCCCGGCTGATGGCCACGCTCGACCACCTCACGGGCGGCCGCGTCGGCGCCAACCTGGTGACCGGCAGCACCCACCTGGCCGCGCAGAACTACGGGCTGGACCGGCAGGTCGAGCACGAGCGCTACGCGATGGCGGACGAGTGGGCCGAGCTGGTGCGCGCGCTGTGGGGCTCCTGGGAGCCGGACGCGATCGTCGCCGACAGCGCGCGCCGGATGTTCGCCGACCCGGCGAAGGTGCACGCGGTGGACTTCCAGGGGCGCTGGTACCGCAGCGCCGGGCCGTTGAACACCGCGCCGTCCCCGCAGGGCAGGCCGGTCCTGTGCCAGGCGGGCGGGTCGCCTGCGGGGCGGGACTTCGCCGCGAAGCACGCGGACATCGTGGTGTCCGCGGTGCTGGGCGTCGAGGCGATGAAGGCCTACCGGGAGGACATGAGCGCGCGGATGCGGGCCGTCGGGCGCGACCCGTCGGAGCTCAAGGTGCTCTACCTCGTGCAGCCCGTGCTCGGTGAGACGGAGGCCCAGGCCAAGGACCGCAAGGCGCGCAAGGAGGCGATGAGCGACGCCGTCCTGGAGGACAACCTGTTCTGGATGTCCTACTACAGCGGCGTGGACTTCGGGGCCTTCGATCTCGACGCGCCCATGCCGGACGTCGCCGCCCGGGTCAACGGCCACCGGTCGACGATGGCCGACTACGCCACGGCGGGCGCCGGACGCACCCTGCGCGAGCTGGCGAGCACGCACAACGTCAGCGAGTCGGTCGAGCTCGTCGGCACCCCGGACTCCGTCGCCGCCCAGATGGAGGAGGTCATGGCCGAGGCGGGCGGGGACGGGTTCCTGCTCACCGGGGACCTCAGCAGGCGCCGGATCGCCGAGCTGACCGACGGGCTCTCCCCCGCGCTGCGCAGGCGTGGGCTCATCCGGGACGGCTACGACTCGCCGTACCTGCGCGACAACCTGCTGGCCTTCTGATGGGCGCGCCGTCGGCACCCGCCGTCGGGATCGCGGTGGACCCGCGAGACGTCGTCGGGTCCGCGCGCGCCGCCGAGGCGGCGGGACTGGACTTCGTCGCCACGGGCGACTCCGGGACCGAGACCTTCACCGCGGCGGCCGCGGTGGCGGTGACGACCGAGCGGATCGGGATCGTGTCGTCGATCGCCACCTGGGCGCGGACCCCGGTCACCACGGCGCACGCCGCCGCGACCGTGGCCCACCTGTCGGGCGGGCGGTACACCCTGGGCCTGGGGCCGATGCCCCGGCCCTGGGCCCGCGACTGGCACGGGATGGCGTTCGACCCGGTGCTCGCCCGGATGCGGGAGTACCTGCTCGCCACCCGGGACGCCCTCGACGCCACCCCGGAGCGGCCCACCGCGACCGTGGGCCGCTACCACCGCACCACCGGCTTCCCGGGCCCCGCGCTGCCCCGCCACGAGGTGCCGATGCTGCTGGCGGCCACCGGGCCCCGGATGACGGAGCTCGGTGCCGAGGTGGCGGACGGCCTGGTGTTCAACGGGATCCACCCGCACGCGTGGCTGTCCGGCGCGGCCACCGAGCGGATCGCGACCGGGCTGGGCCGCGCGGGCCGGGAACGCGGTGCGCTGCGGGTCGGCACGCTGCGCTACGTCGGCATCGACGACGACCCGCGGCGCGCCCGGGACCTGGTCCGCCCCGGGCTGGCCTTCTACTTCGCCGTCCCGTACTTCCGCACGCTGCTCGAGCCGTTCGGCTTCGCGGCCGAGCTGGCGGCCGGGGAGGCCGCCGTGGCGGCGGGCGACGCGGCGGCGCAGGTCGCCGCCGTCAGCGACCGGATGGTGGACGCCATCGCGCTCACCGGCACGGCGGACGAGGTCGCGGCGGGGATCGCCGGGTACGCAGGCGTCGTCGACTGGGTCGAGCTGGTGACCGCCTTCGGTCTCCCCCGGGACCGGGCGGCGGCCAACACCCGGCGGGCCCTGGAGCTGGGCCGCGCCGGGCTCGTCGGGTCGGTCAGCCGACCGCGGTGACCGCGCCGAACGTCTCCAGGATCCGCGCGGTGTGGGCCTGCCCCTCCGCGGGGGGCAGGTTCATCCCCCCGGCGAGGACCACCCAGTCCACGACCCCCTCGTACGCGCCGAGCTTCTCGCGGACCTCCCCCGGGGTGCCCGCCAGCCCGATGGCGTCCACCATCCGGTCGCTGACGGCGGCGATCTGCGCCGCGGGGTCCCCCGCCGCGACCGCGGCCTCGCCCGCGGCGAGCTCGGCCTCGAAGCCGTGGTCGGCGAGCACGGTGCGGAAGTAGGGGATCGCGAAGTAGAACCCGAGCTGCGCGCGGACCAGGTCGTAGGCCCGGCTCCGGTCGGGGTGCACCCCGACGAACCGCCCGACCCCGACGGTCCGGTCCTCGGGCGCGCGGCCCGCGGCGGCCAGGCCGTCCCGCAGCTGCGCCGCCGAGCGGGTCCGGATGTGCTCGAGCGGGACGATCGAGTTGATCATGACGCCCTCGCAGACCTCCCCGGCCAGCGTGGTCATCCGGGGCAGGGTGACCCCCAGCAGCACCGGCGGCGGCGCGGACTGGACCACGTCCCAGTTCGCGTAGCCGTGGGTCGGGAACCAGCGGCCGTCGACCGCGGTCGGGGCCTCCGAGGACGCCCGCAGGCAGGCCTGGAGCGCGATCACGTACTCGCGCATCCGGGGGACCACGGGGTCGAACTCCATGCCGTGCCAGTCCCGCACCCAGGCGCGCGGAGTGGCCCCGATACCGAGCACGAAGCGCCCCGACGACAGGTTCTGCACGGTCGACGCGGCGTGCGCCATCGTGGCCGGGCTGTGACTCCAGCCGGCGATCGAGGACACCAGGCGCACCCGTTCGGTCGCCACCGCGAGCGCGCCCATCATGGCGAACGTCTCGACCCCGTTGTCGCCCACGGTCACCATGTCGAACCCGGCCGCCTCGGCGCGGCGGGCCAGCTCGAGCTGGTCGGCGAAGCGCTCGCTCGCCCGGCCCAGCGAGATCCCGACGCCGAGCGGGCGGCCGGAGTCGGAGAAGGTACGCGGCACGACGGTCATGGGAGCCCTTTCGGGTCGGGAACCGGGGCGGCGGGGTGCCCCGCCGCCGCCGATCCTCGACAGCCCCGATGACCGGTGCGCGGCGCGCCGGTGCCCAGGTCATTGCGCCGCCACGGTCGGGCTCCGGCGCAATCGAACCGCGACGGCGGGGATATCGGCCGGACACCGGCCGCGGGTGTCATCGGTGCCGGGCGGACGCGGAGCCGCCCGGACCACCGGACGGACCGGGTGGTGGCGCGAGGAGGACACGACATGTTCCACATGGGATGGTTCCTGGGCACCGGGTTCGGTGTCTACCAGTGGAACGGGCTCTGGTCGGGCAACGCGACGCAGGACGTGGGCCGCCCGGGCCTGTTCGTCGACATGGCCGTCTCCCTGGAGCGGGCCGGGTTCGACTACATGATGATGGAGGACTCCTCGGTCCTCCCGAACATCTACAAGGGCACGTTCGAGTCCAGCGTCTACAACGGCGGCACGATCCGGTTCGACCCCGTCCCGCTCGTCCCGCTGCTGGCCGCGGCGACCAAGCACATCGGGATCGTCGCCACGGTCGCGACGACGTTCTACCCGCCCTTCCTCGCCGCCCGGCTGTTCTCCACCCTCGACAACGTGACCGAGGGCCGCGTCGGGCTCAACCTGGTGACCGCGAGCCCCCACCAGGCCGCCCAGAACTACGGCCTGACCGCGCACGTGGAGCACGACGAGCGCTACGTCATGGCCGACGAGTGGGTCCAGGTCGTCACCGCGCTGTGGGACTCCTGGGAGCCGGACGCCGTGCGGATGGACGAGGAGAAAGGCCTCTTCGCCGACCACACCAAGATCCATACGGTGGACTTCGAGGGGAAGTACTTCCGCAGCCGCGGCCCGTTGAACACCATCCCGGGGCCGCAGCGCCACCCGGTGATCTGCCAGGCCGGCGGCTCCCCCGCGGGCCGGGACTTCGGTGCGAAGAACGCCGACACCATCATCGCCGCGGTGCGCGGGGTCGAGGAGATGAAGGCCTACCGGGACGACATCTCCGCCCGGATGGAGCGCTTCGGCCGCAACCCGAGCGACGCCAAGGTGCTGTTCCTGATCGCGCCGGTGCTCGGCGAGACCCGGGAGGAGGCCGAGGCGCGCCAGGAGCGCCAGCGGCAGGCCAAGGCCGACAACATCGAGGCGATCCTCGCCGGCATGAGCTACTTCACCAGCACCGACTACTCGAAGTTCGACCTCGACGAGCCCTTCCCCGACCTCTCGGGCAACAACGGCCACCAGTCGACGATGAACGACTACCGGCGCTCCGGCACCACCTTGCGCGAGTCCATCCTCAACCACACCGTCCAGGAGTCGATCGAGCTCGTCGGCACCCCCGACGACGTCGCCGCCCAGATGGGCGAGGCGATGGTCGAGGCGGGCGGGGACGGGTTCCTGGTCGCGATGCCCGTCACCCGGCGCAACATCACCGAGATCGCGGACGGCCTGGCTCCGGCCCTGCGCAAGCGCGGACTCATCCGCTCGTCCTACGAGCACCCGACGTTCCGGCAGAACCTGCTGGCGTTCTGAGGTCGGGCGCGATGTCCGTCCGGACCGGTCCGACGCGATCCGGGCCGCGGTGGTGGCTGGTCACCCCGACCCTGCTCGCCACCCAGGTGCTGGTGATGCTCGAGGGCACCGTCGTCAACGTGTCGCTGGTCCGGATCCGCGCCGAGTACGGCCTCGACGACACCGCACTGAGCTGGGTCCTGGTCTCCTACCTGCTGGCGTTCGGGTCCGGGATGCTCGCGGGCGGGCGGCTCACGGACGCGTTCGGCGCCCGCCGGGTCCTCGTCGTGGCGGTCGGGGTGTTCGGGCTGGCGTCCCTGCTCTGCGGTCTGGCGACCGGTCCGGCGACGCTGCTGTCGGGCCGCGCCCTGCAGGGGCTGGCCGCGGCGGCCACCGTGCCCGGGCTGCTCGCGGTGATCGCGGAGCTGGCTCCCGACCCCGCGCGGCGCAACCGCGCCGTCGCCCGACTGACCGGGGCGGGCCTGGTCGGCGGCGGGATCGGCCTGACGGCAGGTGGGCTCCTGGTCGAATGGCTCGGCACGCGGTGGGTGTTCCTCGTCAACCTCCCGCTCTGCGCGGCTCTGCTCCCCTGCCTGCTCGCCCTGCCGGGCCTGCGCGGTCCGGCGGGCGAGCGGCCCCGGCTCGGGGTGGGGCAGGTGGTGCTCCCCGGGGCCGCGCTGGCGATGCTGCTGGGCGCCGTCGGCCTGTCCGGTGAGGCCGTCCCGTGGCCGGTCCTCACCGGGCTGGTGGCGGGCGGCCTGCTGAGCGCGGTCGCGGCCGTCCTCGTCGTCCGACGGGCCGGGGCGGACTCCGTCCTACCGCTCGGGCTGCTCGCCGGGCGCGGACGCCCGACCGCGTACGCCCTGTCGGCCCTGGTGTTCGGCAGCACCCACACCGCGTTCATCCACCTGCAGCTGGTGGTGCAGCGCGACTGGGGGCTCGGGCCCGCCGCGACCGGGCTCGTCTTCACCCCCGTGATCGTCGTGATGGTGCTGACCACGGCGGCCACGCCGCGGCTGCTGCGCCGGGTTCCCGACCGGGTCCTGGTGCCGGCCGGGTGCCTGCTCGCCGCCGCCGGCATGGTCTGGGCCGCGGTCGCGCTCGCCCCGCCGAGCACGGGGGCGGCCGATCCGCTGCTCCTGGTGCCGATGGCGATGCTGGCGACCGGCAGCGCCCTGTGCATGGTCCCGCTGGCCGTCCGCGCGGTCGACGGGATCCCGCCGGGCCGGACCGGCGTGGCGTCTGCGGTGCTGACCTGCGCGCAGCAGATCGGCGGCGCCGTCCTGATCACCCTCGTGGGTCTGTTGTCCGGGGTGCGTCCCTACCAGGCCCTCGTCGTCCTGCTCACGGTGGGCGCGGTCCTCGGCGTGCTGGGGCTGCGCCGCGACCCCGCCCGCGTCGAGCCGCCCGAACCCGCCCCGCCGACCCTGGGAGTGCACCCGTGACCGACCGCCGTTTCCACCTCGGGTGGTTCATGAACTTCTCCGGCAACGCCTCCTGGCGCGGCCCCTGGGGCGGCGACATCGGCGCGACCTGGCCCGACGGCCGCTTCCACGTCGACTTCGCCAGGATGCTGGAGCGGGCCTGCTTCGACTACATCATGATCGAGGACTCCTCGATGGTGCCGGACTGCTACGCGGGCAGCCTGGAGACCGAGCTCAAGCACGGCCTGTACGCGCCCAAGCACGATCCGGTCGCCCTGCAGGCCACGCTGGCCCAGCACACCGACCGGCTCGGCATCGTCGCGACGATGTCCACCTCGCTCTATCCGCCGTTCCTGCTCGCCCGCGGCCTCGCCACGCTCGACCACCTCTCCTCCGGCCGGGTCGGCTGGAACATCGTGACCTCCAGCGAGGACCGGGCCGCGCAGAACTACGGGCTCGACGCCCTGCCCGACCACGACGAGCGCTACGACCGCGCCGACGAGTTCGTCGACCTGGTCGAGCGGCTGTGGGGGTCCTGGGCGCCGGACGCCCTGGTGATGGACCGCGCGACCGGCCGCTACGTCGACCACACGAAGGTCGCGCCGATCGACTTCCAGGGCAAGTGGTTCCGCAGCCGCGGACCGCTCAACACCCTGCCCATGCCCCAGGGCCGCCCCGTCTACTGCCAGGCGGGCGGCTCGACGCGCGGCCGGGAGTTCGCCGCCGCGCACGCCGAGACGATCATCGCCTCCGCCGACGGGGTCGCCGGGATGAAGGCCTACCGGGAGGACATCCGCGCCCGGATGGAGCGGCTCGGCCGCGACCCCGACAGCTGCAAGATCCTCTTCGTGGTCGCGCCGGTCCTGGCGGAGACCGACGCGCTGGCCCGCTCCCTGGCCGCCCACCTGGCCGAGGACACCGAGTGGCTGGCCGAGGCGGCGCTGGCCCACCTGTCCGCGCTCACCGAGAACGACTTCTCCGGCTTCGACCTCGACGGGCCCGTGCCCGCGGTGACCACGAACGGGCACCGCAGCACCCTCGCGGACTTCCTCCGCCGGTCCGCCGACGCCCCCACCCTGCGCGAGGCCGCCGCCCGCTGGACCATCGAGTCGCTGCCCCTCGTCGGCAGCCCGGAGACCGTCGCCGACACCATGTGCGCCGCGATCGACGAGGTCGGCGGCGACGGGTTCCTGATCACCGGCGGCATGTCTCGCGACCTCGCCGTCCGGGTGTGCGACGGGCTCGTCCCGGCGCTGCAGCGCCGCGGCCGGGTGCGGACCGCCTACACCCACGAACACTTCCGGGACAACCTGATGGAGTTCTAGGAACACGCCCCGGCGCGCAAGGGTTCTCCCACGCGGGCGAGGTGGCCCAGCAGGGCGTCGGTGGTGGCCGCGGGCTGTTCGAGGCTCGGCAGGTGCGCGGCCCCGGCGATCACCCGCAGGGCCGCGCCGGGGATCCGGGCGGCCATCAGCGCGGCCTGCTCGACCGGGACGTACGGATCGTCGTCGCCGACCAGGACCAGCGTGGGCACGGCGATCCGCGGGAGCAGCGGGCGGAGGTCGGCGCGGTCGGCGCGCCCGCGCTGGGAGGCGGCGGCCCCGCGGGCGGGGGTGCGCAGCATCATGTCCCGCACCAGGTCCTGGGTGTCCGGCGACGTCGCCGGCCCCACCATGAGCGGCAGCGTCCGGTGCGTGTGGCCGACCATGCCGTCCCGCTCCAGCCGCTCGGCCTGGGCGAGCCGGTCCGCCCGGCCCTGCGCGGTCTCGCCCGCGGCGGTGGTCCCGCACAGCACGAGCGCCGCGACCGAGCCCGGGTGGCGCCGGTACAGCTCGAGCGCGATCTGCCCGCCCATGGACACCCCGACCACTGCGATCCCGCCGACCCCGCCGACTCCGCCGACCGCACGACCGACGACGGCGGCCAGGTCGTCCGCGTGATCGGCGATCGTCACGACGGGCCCCGCCCGCGGGCCGTCCCGGTACCCCCGCAGCGCCGGGCTCAGCACCCGGTAGCCCGCCGCGGCCGCCGCCTCCGCCTGCGGCCCCCACACCCGCCCGTCGAGCGGGTGCCCGTGCACGAACATCACGGTGTCCATCGTCTTGCACCTCCGGTGCCTGTGAGTGGGAAGTGGTGCTGGAGCACCACTTCCCGCTCACGACCGTAAGCAGGCACAATGCTCGGATCAAGGACGACAATGATCTCGGAGCAATCGTGGACTTCCGCACGTTGGCGGACCGGGTGGCCGCGGACGTCGCCCGCGGGCGGCTGCGCCCCGGCGACCGCCTCCCCACCCAGCGCCGCTTCGCCCGCGACCACCGGATCGCGGTGTCGACGGCCGCCCGGGTCTACGCCGAGCTGACCCGCCGCGGCGTCGTGGTCGGGGAGGTCGGGCGCGGGACCTTCGTGCGGGCCGCGGCGCCCACCCCCGAGCCCGCGCTCGCCGAGCCCGCCCACGCGCCCGTCGATCTCGAGCTGAACTTCCCGGTCCTCCCCGAACAGCCGGGGCTGCTCGCCCCCGCGATCGAGAGCCTGAGCAGGCCGGACGTCCTCGCCGCCGCCCTCGCTCCGCTCGGCGTCCGGGCCACCGCGGAGCTGCGCGCCCAGGCCGGACGGGCGCTGGCCCGCCCCGGCTGGGCCCCGCCGGACCTGATCGTGACCGGGTCGGGGCGCCAGGCCATCGGCGCAGCCTTCGCCGGGCTCGTGCCCACCGGGGGCCGGATCGCGGTCGAGGCGCTGACCTACCCGTTGGTCCGCGGGATCGCCCACCGCCTCGGGCTGGTCGCGGTCCCCGTCGCGCTGGACGACGAGGGCATGGTCCCCGACGCCCTCGACGCCGTGTGCTCCGAGGCACCCGTGCACGCGGTCTCGGTGCAACCCACGCTCCACAACCCGCTCGGTGTGACCATGTCGGAGCAACGGCGGGCGGCGGTGGCCGCGGTGCTCCGCGCGCACGACGTCGTCGCGGTCGAGGACGCCGTCTACTCGTTCCTGCGCCCCGACCCGGGCCCCCTCGCCGCGCACGCCCCGGAACGGACGGTCGTCGTCGACAGCCTGTCGAAGCGGGTGGCGCCCGGCCTCACCCTGGGGTTCGTCGCGGGCCCGCCGGAGCTGACCGAGCGGATCGGGGTCGCCGCGCGGACCGCGGGCTACGGGCCCCAGGGGCTCGCGGTGGCCGCCGCCACGCGCTGGCTGTCCGACGGCGTCGTCGAGACCCTCGTCGCCGGCAAGCGCGCCGACGCCGCGGCCCGCCAGACCCTCGCCCGCCGGATCCTGCCCACCCTCCGGGCCGACCCGGCGGCCTATCACGCCTGGCTGCCCCTGCCCGACCCCTGGCGTGCGGAGACGTTCGTCGCCGCGGCCGCCCGGCGGGGTATCGCGGTGACGCCCGCCGCGGCCTTCGCCGTGATCCCCGCCCACTCCCCCAACGCCGTCCGCCTCGCCCTCTCCGCCCCCTCCCCCGCGCAGCTGGAGCGGTCCCTGCACGCCCTCGCCACCCTGCTGCGCGCCGCCCCCGACCTCCCCGACTGACGCGCCCGTCCGACTCGGGCGCCCGACCTCAGCGGACTCGGGGCAGGGCGGCGGAGACGCGGAGGCCGCCGCCGTGGGGGAGATCGAGGGTGAGGACGCCGCCCGCCAGCTCCACGGTGCGGGCCGCGATGGCCAGGCCCAGCCCCGAGCCCTCCACGTTGGACTGGTCCGGGGCCCGCCAGAAGCGGTCGACGGCCCGGTCGAGGTCCTCGGGCGCCATGCCGGGGCCGGTGTCCAGCACCGCGATCTCGACGAGCGCCGGGTCCGAGTCGCGCACCGGGCGCACGGTCACGGTGATCGCGCCGCCGGGCGGGGTGAACTTGACGGCGTTGTCGAGCAGCGCGTCGAGCACGGTCTCGATCCCGCCGGGCGCGATGCGGACCCGCAGGCCCCGCACGCCGCCACGCAGCAGGCGCAGACCCGTGTGCTCGGCCAGCGGACGCCAGGCGTCGAGCCGGTCGTCGACGATCGCGTCGACCGCGACGTCCGCCTCCCGGTCCACGCCCGCGTCCCGCTCGGCGCGGGCCAGGGCCAGCAGCCCGTCGAGCACCCCGGAGAGCCGCTCGGCCTCCTCCATGGCCGCGACGTGCTCCTCGGCGGCGTCCGCGGCGACCCGCCCGTCCATGTTGGACAACCGCAACCGCAGCGCCGTCAACGGGTTCCGCAGCTGGTGGGACGCGTCCGCGACGAAGGCCCGCTGCGTCGAGAGCGCCTGGGTCACCGACTCGGCCATCCGGTCGAAGGACGCGGTGAGCCTGCGCAGCTCGGGCGGCCCGGAGCCGTCGGACACCGGTTCGGCGGGTCGCCCGGCCAGGACCGCGCTGGTCACGCGCCCGGTCCCCTCGTCCAACCGGCGCACCGGCCGCAGGATCCAGCGGGTGACGGGCAGCGCGACGAGGACGCCCAGCCCCACCGACACCAGCACCAGCGCGGCGACCAGCGACCAGACCTGGAGCTCCTGCACCCGCAGGGACCCGGTGGGCGACACGGTGATCGCCGCGCCGCGGACCTCGCCGTCGACCAGCACCGGTTCGGCGAGCACCAGCGGCCGGGTGTCCCACGGCCAGATCAGCGGCGGGGCCGCGGAGCGTCTGCTGGCCAGGGCGACCTGCACCCGGTCGAGCCCGTCCGCGTCCAGCTCGGGCGGGTCCGGCCGGGACGCCGCGACGACCGTGCCCGCGCGGTCCACCACCGTGACCGCCACGCCGTAGACCTCGTCGTAGCGGGCCAGCTCCTCGGCCAGCCCGGGCGCGGTGTCCTCGGTGATCGGGCGCTGGGCGCGCGAGGCGAAGTAGATCGTGTCCGTGAGCCGGTCGATGAACAGGCTCTGCTGGGCGGCGAGGGAGTTGGACAGCGCGAGCGGCACCCCGAGCCCGACGGCGAGCAGCCCCACGAGCACGCAGACGATGACCAGCAGACGGGTCCTCACGACTGTCCCCGCCTCACGACGTCCCCAGGCGGTACCCCACCCCGCGCACGGTCTGCACCAGCTCCGGGCGGCCGAGCTTCGTGCGCAGCGTCGCCACGTGGACGTCGAGCGTGCGGTTGGCCCCCGGCCAGCTCCGGCCCCACACCTCGGCCACGATCCGGGTGCGGGTGCACACCGTCCCGCGCGCCGACGCGAGCAGCGCGAGGACCTGGAACTCCTTGCGGGTCAGCGTGACCTCGGTCCCGTCGACGGTCACGGTGTGCCTGCCGAGGTCGATCGCGACGCCGTCCGCGGTCACCACCCGGTCCACCGGTTCGGCGGTCTCGGGACCCCGTCGGCGCTGCACGGCGTGGATGCGGGCGACGAGCTCGCCGACGTCGTAGGGCTTGACGACGTAGTCGTCGGCGCCGGAGTGCAGCCCGACGATCCGGTCCTCGACGTCCCCGCGCGCGGTCACCACGATGACCGGCACGTCGCTGGCCTCGCGGATCGCCCGGCAGACGTCGACGCCGTCGGCGTCGGGCAGGCCCAGGTCCAACAGGACGACGTCGACGCCGGCGAGGTGCTCCACCGCGTCCCGGCCGCGGTCGAGACGGGTGGTGCTCATCCCGTGCCGGTGCAGCGCCGGACGCAGCGCGGCCGCGACCCGGTCGTCGTCCTCCACCAGAAGGATGTGCACGTTCACTCCGTTCGCGAGTTCCGTGATGAGACTGAAACCCTAAAGCTTGCCCAAGGTGATGGACTCGGATGTCCGATTCGCCCTAGCGTCCGCCCATGCCGGAGGCGGAGCTTGCGAAGCCGACCATCACCCTTGGAGGCCGTCCATGACCGAGACCGGTACCCCCATGATCCGCATGGCGGCCGTCGACAAGCACTTCGGCGAGCTGCACGTCCTCAAGGACATCAACCTGGAGGTCGCGGCGGGCCAGGTCGTCGTGGTGCTGGGCCCCTCGGGCTCGGGCAAGTCGACGCTGTGCCGCACGATCAACCGGCTCGAGCCCATCGACGGCGGCGAGATCGCGATCGACGGCAAGGCGCTGCCCGCCGAGGGCAAGGCGCTCGCCGGGCTGCGGGCGGACGTCGGCATGGTGTTCCAGAGCTTCAACCTGTTCGCGCACAAGACGATCCTCGAGAACGTGATGCTCGCGCCCACGAAGGTGCGCAAGCAGAACAAGGCCGAGGCGGAGAAGAACGCCATGCGCCTGCTCGAGCGGGTCGGCATCGCGAACCAGAAGGACAAGTACCCGGCCCAGCTGTCCGGCGGGCAACAGCAGCGCGTGGCGATCGCCCGCGCGCTGGCCATGGGCCCCAAGGTGATGCTCTTCGACGAGCCCACCTCGGCGCTGGACCCGGAGATGGTCAACGAGGTCCTCGACGTCATGACCACCCTGGCCAAGGAGGGCATGACCATGCTCGTGGTCACCCACGAGATGGGCTTCGCCCGCCGCGCCGCGCACCGGGTGATCTTCATGGCCGACGGCGAGATCGTCGAGGACGCCACCCCGGACGACTTCTTCACCAACCCGACGAGCGACCGCGCCAAGGACTTCCTCGGCAAGATCCTCACCCACTGACGCCGTACCGCTCTCCCGGAGGGATTTTCTCATGCGACTCAACCGACTCGCCAAGGTGGCCGTCGCGGCCGCCGCGGTGGTCGTCGCCGCCACCGCGTGTGGTGGCGGCGGCTCGTCCCAGCTCGGCGGGGGTGCCACCTCCGCGCCGCCGGTCGCCGAGGGGGCGTCCTTCCCCGAGGGCACCACCATGGCGAAGCTGGCCCAGGCGGGCACGCTGCGGCTCGGCACGAAGTTCGACCAGCCGCTGTTCGGGCTCAAGGGCCTCGACGGCAACCCCCAGGGCTTCGACGTCGAGATCGCCAAGATCGTCGCCGCGAAGCTCGGCATCCCCGCGGACAAGATCACCTACACCGAGACCCCGTCGGCGGTGCGCGAGGAGGTCATCGAGCAGGACCGCGTCGACATGGTCGTCGCGACCTACACGATCAACGACAAGCGCAAGGAGCGGATCAGCTTCGCCGGTCCGTACTACGTCGCCGGTCAGGACCTGATGGTCGCCGCCGACAACTCCGCCATCACCGGTCCGGACACGCTCCGCGCCGCGAACGCCAAGGTCTGCTCGGTCACCGGCTCCACGCCGTCCGAGAAGATCAAGCAGTACGTCGACCCCGCGAACATCGTGCTGTTCGACGTGTACTCGAAGTGCGCGGACGCGCTGCGCACCGGCCAGGTCCAGGCCGTCACCACGGACAACGTGATCCTCACCGGCCTGGTGGAGAACTCCAACGGCGCCTTCAAGCTCGTGAACAACAAGTTCACCGAGGAGCCGTACGGCATCGGCATCAAGAAGGGCGACGTCGCCTTCTGCCAGTTCATCGACCAGACGCTGAAGGAGGCCGAGGCGGACGGCACCTACGCCGCGGCCTGGAACAACACGCTGTCGAAGGTCTCGCCGGACGTTCCGCCGCTGCCCGCCGCAGGCGCCTGCACGTGACCCCCTGAGCCCGCCCGCCGGTCCACGGACCGGCGGGCGGGCTCGCGTCCACCAGGAGGAGCGCCGTGGGCGTCCTGATCGAGCAGTTCCCCCTCTACGTCTCGGGGTTCCTCGGGACCCTCCGGCTCTGCGTCTTCGCCGCGATCGGCTCGCTCGTGCTGGGCACGGTCATCGCGGCCTGCCGGGTCTCCCCCGTGCCCCCGCTGCGGGCGCTGGGCTCGGCCTGGGTGACCGTCTTCCGCAACACCCCGCTGGCGGTCGTGCTGTTCGCGGTGGCCTTCGGGCTGCCCGAGCTCGGCGTCAACGGCTCGTACTTCTGGTTCGGCGTCGCCGGGCTGACGTTCTACACCTCGGCGTTCGTCTGCGAGGCCGTCCGCTCCGGCATCAACTCGGTGCCCCCGGGCCAGGCCGAGGCCGCCCGCGCGGTGGGCCTCACGTTCACCCAGTCGCTGTCGCTGGTCATCCTGCCCCAGGCCTTCCGGACGGTCGTCCCGCCGCTGGGCAGCGTCATCATCGCGATGATCAAGAACTCGGCCATCGCGGGCGCCTTCGGCATCGGCGGCGACCTGTTCGCGGTCGGCAGCACGCTGACCTCCGCCCAGGGCTACGCCGCCGCGGCGACCCTGTTCGGGGTGCTGCTCGGCTACCTCGTCCTGACCATCCCGGCCGGCATCGGCCTGGCCCGGCTCGAGAAGAAGCTGGCGGTGGCCCGATGACCTCCGTGCTCTACGACGCGCCGGGCCCGAAGGCCCGCACCCGCACGCTGATCTCCTCGATCGTCGCCGGCGTGATCGTGCTGGGCGTGGTCGTGTTCGTGATCGTCCGGCTGGCGAACCAGGGCCAGTTCACGGCCGCCAAGTGGGGGCCGCTGCTGGACCCGACCAACGGCGACTTCGGCCCGGTGTGGAACCTGTTCGGCCAGGCCCTGGTCGCGACGCTGTCCGCGGCCGGGCTCACCCTGGTGTTCTCGCTGGTCATCGGCACCCTGCTGGCCGTCACCCGGGTCACCGCGAACCGCTACTACCGCTGGCTCGTGGTCGGTGTCATCGAGTTCCTGCGCGGCGTCCCGGTCGTCATCGCGATCTTCTTCGCGGCGCGGGTGCTGCCGCAGGTGGGGATCGACCTGCCGATCATGTGGTACCTGGTCATCGGCCTCACGCTCTACAACTGCGTGATCATCGCCGAGATCGTGCGGGCGGGCATCAACGCACTCCCCCGCGGCCAGGCCGAGGCGGGCTACTCGCTGGGCCTGACCCAGGGCCAGGTGCTGCGCTCGATCCTGCTCCCGCAGGCCTTCCGGATCATGCTCCCGGCGCTGATCAGCCAGCTCGTGGTGATCGTCAAGGACACCTCGCTGGGCTTCATCATCAGCTACGAGGAGTTCGTCCGGACGGCGAACATCATCATCCAGACGCTGCAGAACCCGATCCAGACCTACGTGGTCGTCGCGGCGATCTTCATCCTGATCAACTACTCGCTCGGCAAGCTCGCCGAGTACGTGGAGCGCAGGCTCTCCCGCGGCCGCAAGACCGCGGCCGCCCCCGCGGACGCCGAGCAGGAGGCGGACGCGGCCGTCGGTGCCGTCACCGGCGGCTGACCACCTCGCCGAGCTGAACCTCAGCCACGTCCGGACCCCGTCCGGACGTGGCTGAGGTTCATCTCGGCAGGTTCTCCACCTCCACCGGCTCCACGTCGGTGGCGAAGCGGAAGACCTGGCTGTAGAAGGAGAGCTCCGCGTCGAGGGCGCGGGTGATGTTCTCCGCCTTGCGGAAGCCGTGCTGCTCGCCCTCGAACAGCAGGTAGGCGACCGGGACCTTCCGCTCCCGCAGCGCGTTCACGATCGCCTCGGACTGGTTCGGGGGCACGATCGCGTCCTCCGCGCCCTGCAGCACGATCAGCGGGGTGTGGAAGTCCGCCACGTGGTGGATCGGGCTGCGCTCCACATAGGTCTCGCGCGCGGCGGGGTACGGGCCGACCAGCCCGTCGAGGTAGCGGCTCTCGAACTTGTGCGTGTCCGCGGCCAGCGCCTCCAGGTCCGCGACGCCGAAGTGGTCCGCCCCCGCGGAGAACGGGGTGTCGGGCCTGGCCAGCGCGGCGAGGGTGGTGTACCCGCCCGCGGAGCCGCCGCGGATGGCCAGCCGCTCGCCGTCCACCCGCCCGGTCGCGGCGAGGTAGCGGGCCGCGGCGAGGCAGTCCGCCACGTCCACGATCCCCCAGGCCCCCTTGAGCTGCTCGCGGTAGGCGCGGCCGAAACCGGTGGACCCGCCGTAGTTCACGTCGACCACCCCGAACCCGCGGCTGGTCCAGTACTGCACGGCGACGGAGAGCACCGGCAGCGCCGCCGCCGTCGGGCCGCCGTGGATCACGACGAGCAGCGGCGGCAGCGCGCCCTCCGGCCCCTCGTGCTCGGGGTTGGCGGGCGGGTAGAACAGCGCGTGGGACGTGCGGGGCTCGCCCGCGGGGTCCGTCGAGGGGAACGAGACGGCCTGGGGGACGGAGAGGTAGCCGTCGTCGATCCCGAGGTCGCGGGGGGCGTGCAGGGTCTCGACGTCCCCGTCGACGCTCACCACGTGCACACCCGGCTCCTCGGTCGGGGTGCCGGCCACCACGACGACGCTGCCGATCCCGTACGGCGCCACGGACCCGATGGCCGAGAAGGGCAGGTCGAGCTCGACGTACTCGCCGTTCGGCTCGCGGACGGCCAGCCCGTCGTAGCCCTTCGACCAGCGAGCGAAGACCACCCGGCCGCCGGG
Source organism: Pseudonocardia sp. WMMC193 (assembly GCF_021728735.1). Taxonomy (NCBI): domain Bacteria; kingdom Bacillati; phylum Actinomycetota; class Actinomycetes; order Pseudonocardiales; family Pseudonocardiaceae; genus Pseudonocardia; species Pseudonocardia sp. WMMC193. Next base: position 2,810,586 of record NZ_JAKKDO010000003.1, read on the forward strand.
GAGCACCGCGTAGCGGGAGGTGCCGAGCTGCCAGGCGGGGACGCCGATCTCGGCGTCGAGCACGACGACCGGGGTGATGTCCTGGCCCGGCACCCAGCGGTAGAGGTTCCACCAGCCGGTGCGGTCGGAGAGGAACCACAGCGAGCCGTCCGGCTGCCACTGCGGCTCCATGACCGACTCGCCGGGGCCGCCCGCGATGTAGGCCTCGTCGCCGTTCTCCAGGTTGCGGCCCATCAGGACGGTGTCGTCCCACGGCATCGACGGGTGGTTCCACTGGATCCAGACCAGGCGGACCCCGTCCGGGGACAGCTTCGGGCTCGTGACGAAGTCCGGGCCGGTGACCAGCACCTCGACCTCACCGCCCGAGAGCCGGACGATCTCGTTGCGGACGTCGGTGGCCTTCGGGCCCTCGTGGCGCTCCCGCACGAGCAGCAGCGAGTCGCCCGCGACGAAACCGTCCGCGTACCGGTCCGCGCGCGGGGTCGCGGGCTCGGGGGTCAGCGGCTCGGGCTCGCCGCCGGGCGCCAGCCGGTACAGGCGCTGGTCGGCCCAGTTGGCGAACCAGACGACCCCGCCCCGGACCCACCACGCACCGCCGCCGTACTCGTGGACGGCCGTGCGGGCGTCGAAGCCCTCGGGGAGCAGGTCGGTGGTGGTGCCGTCCGGGTCGCGGCGGACGATCTGCGTGCGCCCGCCCTCGCTCGGTCGGCCCTCGGCCCAGTACACGGCGTCTCCGTCGGTCCGCGCCCCGGACACCCGCACGGCGGCGGCGACGACCAGCTCGGACGAGATCGGGGTGGGCCAGGAACCGAAGGGCGTCACGGTGGGCACGGGGATCACGCTAGTCCCTGCGCCGGGTGCGGGGGCGCGCCACGCCCGTGGCTCACCGACGGCGGGCGGCCTCCCGGAGCAGCGCCGCGGCGTGGCGGAGCCCACCCGGGCGCAGCACCGGAAGCAGCCCGACGACGCCGCGCAGGCCCGTCCACCACCGCACCTGTCCGTCCGTGCGGAGGATCCCGATCGCGGGCGCGCCGCAGGCCCCGACGACCGCGGGCAGGTTGGGGTAGATCTCGCCCAGGCGGGGCTCGGCGCACGCGCGCGCCCGGACCGGCACGGTCACACAGCCGGGCAGCTCGCGGGCGATCCGGGAGCAGCGCGGACACGCCGAGTCGAACACGACGACGACCTCCCGCACCCGCAGCACCGCGCCAGTCTCGCCGACGCCGGTAGCGTGGGGTCAGCCGAGTCGAGGAGTCGCCGATGAGCACCCCCGAGCACAGACCCGCCGCCGAACCCGCCGAGCCCGTCGAACCCGTCGACGCGGAGATCGTCGAGGCCGAGCCCGTGACCGCCGAGCCCTGGGCGCCGCCGTCCGTCGCCACGGACTACACCGACCAGGGCGTCCCGACGCTGGACTACGTGCGGGACAAGATCGAGGGCCGCTCCGCGACGGCGATGGGCTGGGAGGAGCTGCGCACCGCCGAGGTCGAGGAGGCGGAGCAGAAGTTCGCGGAGCGCGAGCAGAAGGGCAAGGACAAGCTCGCCGAGATCCGCCGACAAATGGGCCTGTGACCCGCCCGGCGCATTATGGTTCCATAACGCGGCTTTAGGCCCTCTCCCGGCGCATTATGGTTCCATAATGCGCCGGGGTCGACTACCTGCGGAAGAGCTTGTTCCCCAGCCAGACGATCGGGTCGTACTTGCGGTCCACCACGCGCTCCTTCATCGGGATCAGCGCGTTGTCGGTGATCTTGATGTGCTCGGGGCAGACCTCGGTGCAGCACTTCGTGATGTTGCAGTAGCCCAGGCCGTGCTCGTCCTGCGCCATGTCCTTGCGGTCCGCCGCGTCGAGCGGGTGCATGTCCAGCTCGGCGATGCGCATCAGGTAGCGCGGGCCGGAGAACGCCTCCTTGTTCTCCTCGTGGTCCCGCACCGCGTGGCAGGTGTTCTGACACAGGTAGCACTCGATGCACTTGCGGAACTCCTGGCTCCGCTCCACGTCCACCTGCTGCATCCGGTACTCCCCGGGCGCCACACCCTCCGGGGGCGCGAACGCCGGGACCTCGCGGGCCTTGACGTAGTTGAACTCGACGTCCGTGACCAGGTCCCGGATCACCGGGAAGGTGCGCAGCGGGGTCACCGTGACGACCTCGTCGTCGGCGAAGGTGCTCATTCGCGTCATGCACGCCAGCCGCGGCTTGCCGTTGATCTCCACCGAGCAGGACCCGCACTTGCCCGCCTTGCAGTTCCAGCGGCAGGCCAGGTCGTTGGCCTCGGTCTGCTGCAGGCGGTGGATGATGTCGAGGACGACCTCGCCCTCGTTGACCTCGACGGGGTAGTCCTCGAGCTTCCCGCCGCCCTGGTCGCCGCGCCACACCTTGAAGTGATGCCAGTGGCTCATGCGCGGTGCCCCCCGAGCTCCTCGCCGGTGTAGTACTTCTTCAGCTCGTCGAGCTCGAAGAGGTCGAACAGCTCGGGCCGCATCGGTATCTGCTCCTTGCGGGTCAGCTCCACGTTGTCCTCGCCGAGGGCGCTGCACACCAGCAGGATGTGCCGCCAGTCGGAGTCCATCACCGGGAAGTCGTCCCGGGTGTGCCCGCCGCGGCTCTCCTGCCGCTCCAGGGCCGCCTTCGCCACGCAGAGCGAGACGAGCAGCATGTTGCGCAGGTCGAGCGCGAGGTGCCAGCCGGGGTTGAACTCCCGGTGCCCCTCGACGACGACGGTGCGGGTCCGGGTGGCGATGTCCTCGAGCTTCTTGAGGGCCATCTCCATCTCGTCTTCCTTGCGGATGATCCCGACGAGCTCGTGCATGCACTTCTGCAGCTCCAGCTGCACGACGAACGGGTTCTCGCCCTGCTCCGCGGCCGTGGTGAACGGCAGCAGCGCCCGCTCCACGGCGGCGTCCACGTCCTCCCGGGCGACGGCCGGTCGGGCGCCCTCGGAGAACTGCGCCGCGTACAGCCCGGTCCGCCGCCCGAACACCAGCAGGTCGGAGAGGCTGTTGCCGCCCAGTCGGTTCGACCCGTGCATCCCGCCCGAGCACTCCCCCGCGGCGAACAGCCCCGGTACCGAGCTCATGCCGGTGTCCGGGTCGACCTCGATCCCGCCCATGACGTAGTGGCAGGTGGGGCCGACCTCCATCGGCTCCTTGGTGATGTCGACGTCCGCCAGCTCCTTGAACTGGTGGTGCATCGACGGCAGCCGCTTGAGGATCTCCTCGGGCTTGAGCCGCGAGGCGATGTCCAGGAACACCCCGCCGTGCGGGGACCCGCGCCCGGCCTTGACCTCGGAGTTGATCGCCCGCGCCACCTCGTCCCGGGGCAGCAGCTCCGGCGGGCGCCGGTTGTTGTCCGGGTCGGTGTACCAGCGGTCGCCCTCCTCCTCGGTGGTGGCGTACTGCTCCTTGAACACGTCCGGGATGTAGTCGAACATGAACCGCTTGCCCTCGGAGTTGCGCAGCACGCCCCCGTCGCCGCGGACCGACTCGGTGACGAGGATGCCCTTCACCGACGGCGGCCAGACCATCCCCGTGGGGTGGAACTGCAGGAACTCCATGTTGATCAGGGTGGCGCCCGCGCGCAGGGCCAGGGCGTGCCCGTCCCCGGTGTACTCCCAGGAGTTCGAGGTGACCTGGTAGCTCTTGCCGACCCCGCCCGTCGCCAGCACGATCGCCGGCGCGTCGAAGCGCACGAACCGCCCGTCGTTGCGGAAGTAGCCGAAGCAGCCCGCGATCCGGCCGTCCGTCTTGAGCAGCTCGGTGATCGTGCACTCGTGGTAGACCCGCAGGTGGGACTGGTAGTCCCCGGTGACCTTGTGATCGTCCTGCTGCAGCGACACGATCTTCTGCTGCAGGGTGCGGATCAGCTCCAGGCCGGTCCGGTCGCCGACGTGCGCCAGCCGCGGGTAGGTGTGCCCGCCGAAGTTCCGCTGGCTGATCTTGCCGTCCTTGGTGCGGTCGAACAGCGCGCCGTAGGTCTCCAGCTCCCAGACGCGGTCCGGGGCCTCCTTGGCGTGCAGCTCGGCCATGCGCCAGTTGTTGAGGAACTTCCCGCCGCGCATGGTGTCCCGGTAGTGGACCATCCAGTTGTCGTTCGGGTTGACGTTGCCCATCGACGCCGCGCAGCCGCCCTCGGCCATCACCGTGTGCGCCTTGCCGAACAGCGACTTCGAGATGATCGCGACCCGCTTGCCCTGCAGCCGGGCCTCGATCGCGGCCCGCAGGCCCGCTCCCCCGGCCCCGATGACGACGACGTCGTACTCGTGCGTCTCGACGTTCCTGTCCATTCCGCTCACCCCACGATCCGCAGGTCGGAGAACCAGCCGGCCGAGACGCACATGATGTAGGCGTCCGTGATCGCCAGGCTCGCGAGCGTCGCCCAGGCCAGCTGCATGTGCTTGGCGTTCAGCTTGCTGACCCCGACCCAGGCCTTGTAGCGCACCGGGTGCTTGGAGAAGTGGTTCAGCCTGCCGCCGATGATCGACCGGCAGGAGTGGCACGAGGCGGTGTAGAGCCACAGCAGCACGACGTTCGCGACCAGGATGATGTTGCCCAGACCCAGGCCGAACGACCCGTCGTCCTTGATGAACGCCTTGACCGCGTCGTAGGTGTTGAGCAGCGAGATCAGCGCCGCGATGTAGAAGAAGTAGCGGTGCAGGTTCTGCAGGATCAGCGGGAAGCGGGTCTCGCCGGTGTACTTGCCGTGCGGCTCGGCCACCGCGCACGCGGGCGGGCTGCCCCAGAAGGCCCGGTAGTAGGCCTTACGGTAGTAGTAGCAGGTCAGCCGGAACAGCAGCAGGAACGGCAGCGAGATCGCCGCGTACGGCAGCCACCAGACGTCCGGTAGGAACCGGCCGAAGTGCGCCGCCTGCTCCACGCAGCCGTTCGAGACGCACGGTGAGTAGAACGGCGTCAGGTAGTTGTACTCGGGTACGAAGTACCAGTTCTGCATGAACGCGCGGACGGTCGCGTAGACGACCCAGGCGCCCAGTCCCGCCACGTTCAGCAGCGGTGGGAGCCACCAGCGGTCCGTGCGGAGCGTCCGTGCCGCGATCTGTGCGCGGCCGGCCGCCATGTCAGTGGTGGATGACACGTCGTCCCTCGTTCGGCGTCGTTGCCTGTCGTGCGGATCACACGGAGGGTACGACGCAGATCACAGCGCGAGGGTGTCGGGTCGGGAACATTCGCGGACACGAGACGGAGGTCACACTCCGTGCGCGGGTACTCACGCAACACGACGAGCCCGGCCCCCACCAGGGGTTCCGGGCTCCACCGACCTGTGAGTGGCGATAGTCGCCAGAGCGACTATCGCCACTCACGGGTCACTTCTTGCGGCCGCCGACGGTGGCCTTGAGGTAGTCGTGGTTGAGCTGGGAGATCACGTCGAGCGGGATCTCCTTCGGGCAGGCCGTGGCGCACGCGCCGGTGTTGGTGCAGCCGCCGAAGCCGGCGTCGTCGTGCGTCTCGACCATGTTCACCACGCGCTCCCAGCGCTCCGGCTGACCCTGCGGCATCTCGCCGAGGTGGGTCAGCTTGGCGCCGAGGAACAGCGACGCGGAGCCGTTGGGGCAGGCCGCCACGCACGCACCGCAGCCGATGCAGGCCGCCGCGGAGAACGACCGGTCCGCCGCCGCCTTGGGCACCGGGGTGGAGTGCGCCTCGGGGGCCGAGCCGGTGTTCGCCGAGATGTAGCCGCCGGCCTGGATGATCTTGTCGAACGCGCCGCGGTCGACGACCAGGTCCTTGATCACCGGGAACGCGCCCGCCCGGAAGGGCTCGACGGTGATCGTGTCGCCGTCGTTGAACTTCCGCATGTGCAGCTGGCAGGTCGTGGTGGACCGCTCGGGGCCGTGCGGCTGCCCGTCGATCACCATCGAGCACATGCCGCAGATGCCCTCACGGCAGTCGTGGTCGAACGCCACGGGCTCCTCGCCCGAGAGGATCAGCTTCTCGTTCAGCACGTCGATGAGCTCGAGGAACGACATGTCCTCCGACGCGTCGTCGACGGTGTAGTCGACCATGCGGCCCTTGTCGACCGGGTCCTTCTGGCGCCAGACGCGCAGGTTGACCTTCACTTGTAGCTCCGCTGGGTCGGGTGGACGTACTCGAAGTTCAGCTCTTCCTTGTGCAGCACCGGGGCCGAGCCCGCACCCGTGTACTCCCAGGCCCCCGCGTAGGCGAAGTTCTCGTCGTCACGCTGCGCCTCGCCGTCCTCGGTCTGGCTCTCGGCGCGGAAGTGGCCGCCGCAGGACTCCCTGCGGTGCAGGGCGTCCAGGCACATGAGCTCGCCGAGCTCGATGAAGTCGGCGACCCGGCCGGCCTTCTCGAGGCTCTGGTTGAGCTCCGCCCCCGTGCCGGGGACCTTGACGTTGTTCCAGAACTCGCGGCGCAGCTCGGCGAGGAGGTCGATGGCCTTGAGCAGGCCCTCCTCGGTGCGCTCCATGCCGCAGTAGTCCCACATGATGTGGCCGAGCTCGCGGTGGAACGAGTCGACGGTCCGGTTGCCGTTGATCGACAGCAGCTTCTCGATGCGGCTCTGGACGGCCGCCTCGGCCTCGACGACCTCGGGGGCGTCCGGCGCGACCTCGGGCAGCTTGTTCGACGCCAGGTAGTCGCCGATCGTGACCGGCAGGACGAAGTAGCCGTCGGACAGGCCCTGCATCAGCGCCGAGGCACCCAGGCGGTTCGCGCCGTGGTCGGAGAAGTTGGCCTCGCCCGCGACGTAGAGCCCGGGGATGGTGCTCTGCAGGTCGTAGTCGACCCACAGCCCGCCCATCGTGTAGTGCACGGCGGGGAAGATGCGCATCGGCATCTCGTACGGGTCCTCGCCCGTGATCCGCTCGTACATCTCGAAGAGGTTGCCGTACTTGGCCTCGACGGCCTTGCGGCCCAGGCGCTGGATGGCGTCGTCGAAGTCGAGGTACACCCCGAGGCCCGACGGGCCGACCCCGCGCTTCTCGTCGCAGACCTCCTTGGCCGCCCGGGACGCGATGTCCCGCGGGACCAGGTTGCCGAAGCTCGGGTACTTGCGCTCGAGGAAGTAGTCGCGCTCGGAGTGCGGGATGTCCTTGGGCTTGCGGGTGTCGCCCAGCTGCTTCGGGACCCACACGCGGCCGTCGTTGCGCAGCGACTCCGACATCAGGGTCAGCTTCGACTGGTGGTCGCCGGAGACCGGGATGCAGGTCGGGTGGATCTGGGTGAAGCACGGGTTCGCGAACAGGGCGCCCTTGCGGTGCGCGCGCCAGTTCGCGGTGACGTTGCAGCCCTTGGCGTTCGTCGACAGGTAGAAGACGTTGCCGTAGCCGCCGGTGGCCAGGACCACGGCGTCGGCCAGGTGCGAGGAGATCTCGCCGGTGACCATGTCCCGGACCACGACGCCGCGCGCCCGGCCCTCGACCACGATCAGCTCCAGCATCTCGTGGCGCTGGTACATGTTCACGGTGCCGGCGTGGATCTGGCGCTCGAGGGCCTGGTACGCGCCGAGCAGCAGCTGCTGACCCGTCTGCCCGCGGGCGTAGAAGGTGCGGGAGACCTGCACGCCACCGAACGAGCGGGTGTCGAGCAGACCGCCGTACTCGCGGGCGAACGGGACGCCCTGCGCCACGCACTGGTCGATGATCTGCCGGGAGATCTCGGCGAGGCGGTGCACGTTCGACTCGCGGGCGCGGAAGTCGCCGCCCTTCACCGTGTCGTAGAACAGCCGGTAGACGCTGTCGCCGTCGTTGCGGTAGTTCTTCGCCGCGTTGATGCCGCCCTGCGCCGCGATCGAGTGCGCCCGGCGCGGGCTGTCCTGGTAGCAGAAGCTCGTGACGTGGTAGCCGGCCTCGCCCAGGGTCGCCGCCGCCGCGCCGCCCGCCAGGCCGGTGCCCACGACGATGATCTTGACCTTGCGCTTGTTGGCCGGGTTGACCAGCTTGACGCCGAACTTGCGGCGCTCCCACCGGGTCTCGATGGGACCGTCGGGGGCGGCCTTGTCGACGACCGGTGCGCCGACGGTGTAGTCCGAGTAGCTCATGTCAGATCCATCCGAACGTGGCGGAGATCGGGACGATCAGGAAGCCGACGATCAGCACGGTGCTGAACACCGTGGCGATCGCCTTGAGCGTCTTCTCGCGGCGGTTGCTGTTCCAGCCCAGGGTCTGGATCGCGCTCCACAGACCGTGGCGCAGGTGGAACCAGATCGCGAGCAGCGCGATCACGTAGAAGAGGGTGACGTACCAGCGGTCCGGCGCGAAGCCGGCCGTGATGTTCTCGTAGGGCTTGAGGTGGGCACCGACCGGGTTCGCGACGCCGACCGTGAGGTCGAGGATGTGGTAGATCACGAACAGCAGGACGATGACGCCGCCCCAGCGCATCGTGCGCGTGGTGTAGCTGCCCTTGACCTTGTTGCCCGCCGCGTACTTGACCGGCCGGGCCCGCTTGGCCCGCAGGGCCAGCAGAGTCGCCGCCCAGATGTGCCCGATCACCGAGGCCAGCAGGGCGATGCGCACCACCCAGACGAAGCCCTCCCAGCCGAGCACGGGCTCGAGCAGGGTCCGGAGCCACTCCGCGTAGCCGTTGATCGCCGTCGGCCCCCAGAAGATCTGGAGGTTGCCGATCATGTGCACCACGAGGTAGGCCACGAGCACGAAACCGCTCAGGGCCATCACGAACTTGAGAAGGACCGCCGGGATCAACGGCCGCTTGGGCCGTGCCGGGGTCGCGGAGGCTTTCGCCGAGCCTCCCGTAGACACCTGTGTCGCCACGGCGCCCAGTGCACTACTCAGGGGGGATGCCGTCCAATGCATGAGGACGCCATGATCTATGCACGTAAGCTATACGCGTGACACTTCAGCAGCTCGCGTACTTCGTCGCGGTCGCCGACGTGCGCAGCTTCACTCGGGCGGCCGACGTGGTGGGTGTTGCGCAGCCCACACTGTCTCGCCAGCTCAGGGCATTGGAAGACGATCTCGGGGCGCCGTTGGTCAACCGCGGGAAGACCGTCTCGCTGACGCCCGCGGGCGAGGCCGTCCTCCCCCTGGCCCGCCGGATGCTCGCGGACATGGACACCGCCCGCACGGCGGTCGCCGAGCTCGCGGGCCTGCGGACGGGTCGCGTGCGGGTCGGCGCCACCCCGTCGATGTGCATCGGGCTGCTCGCGGACGTGCTCCGGCTCTTCCACGAACGGCACCCCGAGATCCACCTCGAGCTCGCCGAGAACGGCTCGCAGTCCCTCGTCCGCGACCTCGCCCGCGGCGCCCTGGACGTGGCGCTGGTGATCGTGCCGCCGTCCGGCGTCGACCCCGCGCTGCACACCCTGCCGCTGCTGCGGGAGCGGCTGTCGGTGGCCTCGCCGCGGTCGGGGCGGCCGCCGTCGTCCCGGGGGTCGATGACGGTCACCGAGCTGTCCCGGCGCTCGCTGGTGATGGTCCGGCAGGGCTACGACCTGCGGGAGGTGACGCTGGAGGCCTACCGGGAGGCGGGCGTCACGCCGAAGTTCGCCGTGGAGGGCGGCGAGATGGACGCGGTGTTGCGCCTGGTCGAGGCGGGGACCGGCGTGGCCGTGGTGCCGGACCTGGTGTTCGCGGGGCGCCCCCGGCTGCGCCGCACGGTGCTCACCCCGCCGCTCTACCGCACCGTCGCCCTCGCCCGACGCACGGACATCGCCCCCACCCACGCCGCCCAGGCCTTCATCGACGTGCTGCTGAACTTCGTGAGCACCGTCGACGCGATCGGCGGCCTCTCCGCGGACGTCCAGGTCCTGCACCGCCCCGAGCAGTGATCATCGGGCGCTGAGGGTTGGGAGCGCAGGCACAGCCGACCCTGAGCGCCTGGTGATCAAGCCCCCGCACGATCACCAGGCGCTCAGGGTCGGCGGAGCGGGTTCGCTCGACCCTGGGCGCCTGATGATCTTCACCTGCCGTGATCACCAGTCGCTGAGGGTTCGTGCTGGTCAGGGGCGGTCGCGGGTAAGGGACTCGCGCAGGCGGGTCAGGGTCTGGTCGGCGGCGACCACGCGCTGCTCGTCCCGGGCCGACACCGCGAGGAGGAGGGCGTCGGTGAGGACGCCCGCCGTGAGGGTCTCGCCGGTGAGGTCGCCGGTGCCGTGCGCGGCGGGCAGCGTGACGTCCGCCGGGAGCTGCAGCGAGTCCGTGACCAGCAGGGAGCTCGCCCCGGTGGCGCGGGCGTGCTGCAGGACCACCTCCGCGTCGACCGTGCGGCGGCCCGGCAGGAACAACACCACGGCCGTGCCGGGGCGCAGGCCCATGAGGTCGTCGGCGAGCCGGAAGCCGGAGGCCCCGGTGGCGCGGGCCCGGCGACCGGCGCGGGTGAGCCGCAGCGCCAGCGAGCGCGCGAGCAGCTCGGACGGGCCGATGCCGTACGCCACGACCTCCTCCGCCGCGACCAGCAGCTCGACGGCCGCCTCGAAGGCCCGCGCGTCGACCGCCGCGGCCGTGCGGGCGAGCCGGTCCGCGGCGTCGGCGAAGACCTGCGCGAGCACGCCCTCCGGGGTGGCGGTCGCGGCGGCGCGGGCGAGGACCGCCGGACCCGTCACCCCCACGACGTGGTCGGTGAGGCTCTCCCGCAGGCCGGGCAGGCCGTCGTAGCCGAGCTTGCGGGCGGTGCGCACCACCGTCGCGTCGCTGGTCCCGGCGGCCTCGGCGATCTGCCCGGCAGTGCTGAAGATGGCCTGTCGCGGGGCGCCCAGCAGGTGGTCCACCACGCGCTGCTCCGCCGCGGTCAGCCGCACCGCCCGGATCCGCTCCAGGAGCGTTGTCGTCGCCACTACAGGAACTGTAGTGTTCGCGACATGACGACGGCGCTCGACTCGCGGGGACCCTCCCCGCTCTTCGCCGCCCAGGTCGACCGCCGGTTCTCCTACTTCCTCTACGTCCCGGCCGAACCCCGACACGTCGTGGTGGTCGTCCACGGCACGCAGCGGATGGCCGAGCGCTACCGGGACGCCTACCGCGGGTTCGCCGAGGAGCACGACTGCCTCGTCGTCGCGCCGCTGTTCCCCGCCGGGGCCGACGAGCCCGGCGACCTCTCCGGCTACAAGCGCCTCGCCTTCCGCGGCACCCGCTACGACCTCGTCCTGCTCGCGATGCTCGAGGAGATCGGCGTCGGCGGGCGGCGGTTTCACCTGCACGGCTTCTCCGGCGGCGGCCAGTTCGCCCACCGGTTCGCGCTGCTGCACGCCGAGCGGCTCGCCTCGGTGTCGATCGGCGCGCCCGGTCGGGTCACCCGGATCGACCCGGACACCCCCTGGTGGCTCGGCACCGCCGACGTCCTCGAGCGGTTCGGGCGCCCGGTCGACGTGGACGGGCTGCGCCGCGTGCCGGTCCAGATGGTGGTCGGCGCCGCGGACACCGAGACCCGGGAGATCGCCGAACCCGGGCTCGACGCCGGGGGCGACACCCGCATCGACCGGCTGCGGTCGCTGCGGGCGAACTTCGAGGCCCACGGCATCGGCGTCGACTTCGCGGTGCTCCCGGGCATCGGCCACCGCGGGTTGCAGGTCCAACCCGAGGTCCACCGGTTCTTCGCCGCCCGGCTGCGCGGCGGCTGAACCCTGCTCCACCCCGTTCCCCCGGACGACGCCACCACCCACCACCTCCCCATCCTCTGGAGAGGTCCCATGTCCCCACTCCCCCGCCACCCGGCGTCCCCCCGGACGTCCTGGCGCTCCCGAACCGCACTCCTGTTCCTGATCACCGCGCTGACGGCCGGGTGCGCGGCACCCGCCGTGTCCGGATCGGGGAACACTGACGTCGCGACCGGCGGCGCCCGGTTCTCCACGGCCGACGCGGCGACCGCGGCACTCGGCGCGGACGTCGCGCCCGGCGTCTTCCCCCGGACGATCACGCACTCCGCCGGGCAGACCCGACTCGAGGCCAAGCCCACCCGCGTGGTCGTCCTGGACACCGGCGAGCTCGACGACGTGCTCGCGCTCGGGATCACCCCGGTCGGCGTCGCCAGCCCGGACGGGAAGGTCTCGCCCTACCTGGAGCCGCGGATCCCCGGCGTGACCCGGCTCGGACCGCTGGACCCGCTGAACCTCGAAGGGGTCGCGGCGCTGCAGCCGGACCTGATCCTCGGCAGTGCGCTGCGGGTCGAACAGCTCTACCCGCAGCTCACGGCCATCGCGCCGACCGTGCTCAGCATCCGGCCCGGGTTCCCGTGGAAGGAGAACCTGCGGCTCGTCGGCGCCGCGCTCGGCGAGGAGGACAAGGCCGTCGAGCTGCTCAACGCCTACCAGACCAAGGCGGACGCGGTGCGCGAGCGGCTGGCGGGCGCCCCGCCCACGATCTCGCTGGTCCGGTTCATGCCCGGGCGGCTGCGGCTCTACGGCAACCTGTCGTTCATCGGCGTGATCCTCCAGGACGTGGGGCTCCCCCGTCCCCCGACGCAGGACTTCGACGAGCTCGCCACCGAGATCTCCGAGGAACGCATCGACCAGGCCGCGGGCGACCGGATCTTCTACTCCAGCTACGGGGACCCGCAGACCACCGGCCAGGACGCCGTGGTGAACGGCGCGCTGTGGGCCCGCATCCCCGCGGTGGCGGCCGGGCACGCCCAGCAGGTCGACGACACGGTCTGGTTCCTGGGCCTCGGCCCGCTCGGCGCGGACCTGGTCCTGGACGATCTCACCCGGCTCCTCGGCTGAGGGCCTGACGCTGGGGACGCCCAAGCACCACGCAGCGCCCCAGCCCCCTTGACGCTCGGGACGCCCAAGCGTCGGTCAGTGACGCTTGGGACGCCCAAGCGTCACGCGACGCCGCGAAGGCCTGACGCTTGGGACGCCCAAGCACCACCCAGCGACACTTGGGACGCCCAAGCACCACGCGGTGCAGCGGGCGCCTGACGCTTGGGACGCCCAAGCACCGCTGAGTGACGCTTGGGCGTCCCAAGCGTCAAGGGGCTGCCCGGGGCCCCGACGGCGGGGCTCAGGTGTCCGCGGCGGGGCCGAGCTCGTCCTCGTCCGCGCCGTGTTCGGCGAGGGCGGTGCGGACCACGCTGTAGGCGATGCTCGACGGATACCCCTTGCGCGCGAGCATGCCGACCAGGCGCTGGCCGACCTTGCGGCGCTCGTCGGGGCCGTCCACCCGGGCGGTGCGGAGCTTGCGGTCGACCAGCTCGCGGGCGCGGAGCGCCTCGGCCTCGTCGTCCACCTCGGTGAGCGCCTCGTCCGCGACCTCCCGGTCGACGCCCTTGCGGCGCAGTTCTTGGGCGATCGCGCGGCGGCCGAGACCGCGGTGGCGGTGCCGCGAGCGCACCCACGCCCCGGCGAAGGCCTCGTCGTCGATCAGGCCGACCTCGTCGAAGCGCTCCAGGACCCGCTCGGCGATCTCGTCCGCGACGCCTTTCTGCTTCAGCTTCACGCCCAGTTCGTGCTTGCTGCGGGCCCGGTCGGTCAGCAGCCGCAGGCACATCTCCTTGGCCGCGGCCTCCTGCTCCTCCGGGCTGCGGGTGTCCTCGACCGGCTCCTGCGGGCGCTCCCGCCGCGAGCGGGCGCGACCGCGGCCACGCTCACGGGTGGGTCGCTCCGGGTCCGTTCCGACGGCGGTGAACTCCCCCGCTTCCCAGGCCGCGGACTCGGTGTCCAGCGCCGGCGCGTCGTCCGAGGTGCGCCGCGACCGGGACGACCCGGCGCGGCCGCGCGACGGCGCCTCACGACCCGAGCCCCGCCCGCGCGTCGACCGCCCGAAGCGCAGGTCCTCCATCGTGAGCCGGGGAGCCCCCTCCACCGGCGCGGCGAGCCCGCCCAGCTCGGCGGGCGGCTGCCGGTTCGGCGCCGCCAGCTCGCCGAACTCGACGAGCGTCGGGGCGCGCGGACCGGCCGGCTCCTGTGCTGCCCGGTCCTGTGCTGGCGAGTCCTGTCCCCCCGGGTCCCGGGGCGCCCCGTCCGCAGGCGCCGCAGCCGGGGCGAGATCGCCGAAGTCCGCGACCGCGGCGGGGCCCGATCGCGTGCGCTCCGCCGGTCCCCCACCCTCGTCGGCGGGCTCGTCGGTCGGGTCGTCGAACGACGCCACCGCCACCTCCGCACGGGCGGAGGGGGCGAGGTCGTCCATCGACAGGCGCCGCCCGGAGGCGGGGGTCGTGCCCGATCCCACCGTCAGAAGTCGACCGGGGCAGGCAGCGGCTCGACCTTGTCGACGTCCGCGTCGAGCACCGCGCCGATGCCGAGCTTCTCCTTGATCCGCTTCTCCACCTCGGCGGCGATGTCCGGGTTCTCCTTGAGGAACTTCCGGGCGTTCTCCTTGCCCTGCCCCATCTGGTCGCCCTCGTAGGTGTACCAGGCACCGGACTTGCGGATGATCCCCTGCTCGACGCCCACGTCGATCAGCGAGCCCTCCCGGCTGATGCCGACGCCGTACAGCACGTCGAACTCCGCCTGCTTGAACGGCGGCGCCACCTTGTTCTTGACGACCTTGACCCGGGTGCGGCTGCCGACCATGTCGGTGCCGTCCTTCAGGGTCTCGATGCGGCGGATGTCCAGGCGGACGGACGCGTAGAACTTCAGCGCCTTGCCGCCGGTCGTGGTCTCCGGGGACCCGAACATCACGCCGATCTTCTCGCGCAGCTGGTTGATGAAGATCGCGGTGGTGCCGGACTGGCTCAGCGCACCGGTGATCTTCCGCAGCGCCTGGCTCATCAGCCGGGCCTGCAGGCCGACGTGGCTGTCGCCCATCTCGCCCTCGATCTCGGCGCGGGGCACGAGCGCGGCCACCGAGTCGATGACGATGATGTCCAGCGCGCCGGAGCGGATCAGCATGTCCGCGATCTCCAGCGCCTGCTCACCGGTGTCCGGCTGCGAGACCAGCAGCGCGTCGGTGTCGACGCCGAGCGCCTTCGCGTACTCCGGGTCCAGCGCGTGCTCCGCGTCGATGAACGCGGCGGTGCCGCCCGCGGCCTGCGCGCTGGCCACCGCGTGCAGCGCGACCGTGGTCTTACCGCTGGACTCCGGCCCGTAGATCTCCACGACCCGGCCGCGAGGCAGCCCGCCGACACCGAGCGCCACGTCCAGCGCGATCGACCCGGTGGGGATCACGCCGATCGGCGGGCGGGTGTCGTCGCCGAGGCGCATGACCGAACCCTTGCCGTGGTTCTTCTCGATCTGGGCGAGGGCGAGCTGGAGCGCCTTCTCGCGGTCGGGAGTGCTCATCTGACTACCTCGCTCGGTGCGGGACGGGGCCGGGGTGGATGTGTTCGACGTCTTCCGGGGAGCCACGGAGGAACCGTATTGGAGCCCACCGACAGTTCTCACACTCACGCCCCCGCTGTGGACGGCCGGGGCCGGGTGTGGACAACACCGTAGCCGAACGCCTGTTCGAAGCGAACCCGACACGCCGATCGGCTACCCTGCCGCGCCCAGCGGCCCGACCGCCCCGCCCGACGTCCCGAGGACCGGGTCAGTCGTCCCGGCCCAGCCGCCGGGCGGGCGGCACGTCGTAGGCCACGCAGATGACCTCCCAGACGCGCTTCGGGTCGATCCCCGCCGCGATCGCCTGGTCGGCCGTCCGCCCGCCGAGCTCGGAGAACACGTGGTCACGGGCGAGCGAACCCGCCCGCATCTCGCCGAACTCGTCGTGCATCAGGGTCCGGAACTGGCTCAGTCGCACGGCCCCAGCGTACGGACCTCGGCGCACGGACTCGGCGCACGGACTCACCGCGCACGGCGACGGAACAGCAGCCCCGCGGCCACCACGCCCAGCGCCCCGAAGCCACCCCACCACGCCACCGCGAGCCAGGCCGAGGACCCGACCGGCGTCCCGAGCAGCAGCGCCCGCACCGACTCGATCAGCGGCGTCATCGGCTGGTGCGCCGCGAACCCGCGCAGCACCGCGGGCATGGTCTCCGGCGGCACGAAACCGCTGCTCACGTACGGGAGGAAGAGCAGCACGAAGGACAGCCCGCCCGCCGCCTCGACCGAGGACACGAGCAACCCGAACGCCGCCGACAGCGCCGACACCCCGGCCATGAACAGCACCAGCAGACCCAGCACGGCGACCCAGTCCGACAGCGACGCCACCGGCCGGAACCCGAGCGCGACCGCCACGGCGACGACCACGGCCGTGGAGACGACGTTCCGCACCACGGAGGCGACCACGTGCCCCGCCAGCACCGCCGAGCCCACGACCGGCAGCGACCGCAGCCGGTCGATCACCCCGGTCGTCATGTCCTGGTTGACCGCGACCGCGGTCGACGCCGTGCCGAACGCCGCGCACAGCACGATCACCCCGGGCACGACGTAGGTGAGGTACTCACCGCCCCGGTCGATCGCGCCGCCGAAGACGAACACGAACACGCAGAGGATCAGCAGGGGCAGCACGATCGCCGAGATCGTGGCGTCGACGCTGCGCGCGGAGTGCCGCAGGCTGCGCCCGAGCAGGACGGCGACGTCGAGCAGCGGGCCGGGGGTCTTCGAGTAGGCGCTCATGCGGTCACCTGCAGGAACACGTCGTCGAGGGTCGGGCGGTGCACGGCGACCCGCAGCACCGGCACCCCGGCCACCACCTCCAGGACCTCGCGGACCCCGGCGGCCGTGCCGTCGGTGCGCACGTGCAGCGAGAGCCCGTCGACCCGGCCGCCGACCAGCAGTGCGGAGGCCGCGGCGAGCGCCGCCTCGTCCGGCAGCACCAGCTCGACGGTCTCGCCGCCGATGAGCGCCTTGAGCTGGTCGGCGGTGCCCGCGGCGGCGATCCGACCGTCGGCGAGGACCGAGATCGTGTCCGCCAGCCGGTCGGCCTCCTCCAGGTACTGCGTGGTCAGCAGCACGGTGACGCCCGAGGCCGCGAGCTCCGCCACCGTGTCCCGGACGTCTCGCCGGGAACGGGGGTCGAGGCCGGTCGTGGGCTCGTCGAGGAACAGGACGACGGGGTCGTCGACCAGCCCGAGGGCGATGTCGAGCCGCCGCGCCATGCCCCCGGAGTAGGTCGACACCCTCCGGTCGGCGGCCTCGACCAGGTCGAACCGCTCGAGCAGGGCCTGTGCCCGTTCTCGGGCGACCGCCTTGGTGAGGTGCCGCAGCCGCCCCATCATCACGAGGTTCTCCCGGCCGGTCAGCACCTCGTCGACGGTCGCGTGCTGGCCGGTGAGGCTGATCCGGCGGCGGACCTCGGCGGGCGCGCCGACGACGTCCACCCCTGCGACCACCACGCGGCCCGCGTCCGGGCGCAGCAGTGTGGAGAGGATCTTCACGGTGGTCGTCTTGCCCGCCCCGTTCGGCCCGAGCAGGGCGGCGACGGTGCCCGGCGCCACCTGCAGCTCGATCCCCGCCAGGACCGGGCGGTCCCCGAAGGACTTCCGCAGCCCCTCGACCTCGATTGTGTATGCCATACACACGAGTATATGCCATACACACGTCGTAGGATCGAGTCGATGGACGCCCTGGAAGCCGTCTGGACGGCCAGGCCCGACGACCGCGAAGGTCTGTCGTTGGGCCGGATCGTCGCGGCCGCGATCGCCCTGGCCGACGCCGAGGGGCTCGCCGCCGTGTCGATGGCCAGGATCGCCAAGGCCCTCGGCTTCACGACGATGTCGCTCTACCGGCACGTCGGGAGCAAGGAGGAGCTGATCCTGCACATGCAGGACGCCGCGGTCGGCCCGCCGCCCGAGCGCGAGACGGAGCCGGACGAGGACTGGCGCCCGGCCGTCGAACGCTGGGCCTGGGGCACCTGCGCGCGCATGCGCGCCCACCCGTGGATCCTGCAGACCCTGCCCGTCCTGGGTCCCCCCGCGACGCCCCACCAGCTCACCTGGCTCGAGCACGGGCTGCGCGCGCTGCGCGCCACGCCGCTGTCCGAGCCGGAGAAGCTGCAGGTGATCCTGCTGATCAACGCGCACGTCTTCGGCGACGTGATCTTCGCGGGCGCCGAGGTCGCGGACGACGACAGCTACGAGCGGCTGTTCACCACCCACCTGGACCCGGGCCGGTTCCCGGCGCTGATCGCCGCCTTCACCGGGGGCGCGTTCGCCGAGACCGACGATCCCGAGGGCGACCGGGACAGCCGGTTCGCGTTCGGGCTGACGCGCATCCTCGACGGCGTCGCCCAGCTGATCGGGTCGCGATGATCGAGCAGGTGTGGGCCGAGCTGGGCGGCGATCCCGCCGCGCCGGGCCGCCTGACGACCACGGGGCCCGACCGGACGCTCGGGAGTCGGTTCCCGGTCACCGCGTTCGGCACCGCGGCGATCGGCGCCGCCCTGCTCGCGGCGTCCGACCGGCCCGTCGCGATCGACACCCGCCAGGCCGCGGTCGTCCTGCGCAGCGAGCGGTACCTGCGCAAGGTCGGGGTCGCGCCCGGGAGCCTGTTCGACCCGCTCTCGGCCTTCCACCGCACCGCGGACGGCTGGATCCGGCTGCACGCCAACTACCCGTGGCACGCGGAGGCGGCCCGGCGGGTCCTCGGTCTGACCGCGGACGCCGGGCTCGACGAGGTCCGCGCCGCGATCGGGACCTGGGAGAAGGTGCCGCTGGAGACCGCCCTGCACGAGGCGGGCGGGGTCGCGGCGGCCACCCGCACGGAGGCGGAGTGGGCGGCGTCGGACGCCGGGGTCGCGGCCGGGGCCCTGCCCCTCGTCGAGCGGCGGGTCGTCGGCGAGGCCGCACCCCGGCCGCCGGGCAGGCTGCGGGTGCTCGACCTGACCCGGGTGATCGCCGGGCCGGTCGCCACCCGCACCCTCGCCGCGCACGGCGCGGACGTGCTGCGGATCGACCCGCCGCACCGCCCGGAGATCGAGGTCCAGGCCTGGGAGACGCTGCCGGGCAAGCGGTCCGCGGTGGCCGAGCTCCCCCTGGAGGACCTGGTCGCGGGGGCCGACGTGCTGGTCACCGGCTACCGGCCGGGGTCCCTGGACCGCTTCGGGCTGGCCCCCGAGGAGCTGGCGGAGCGGCATCCGGGGCTCGTGGTCGTCACGCTGTCGGCGTGGGGCCACACCGGGCCCTGGGCCCGGCGGCGCGGGTTCGACTCGCTCGTCCAGTCCGCGTGCGGGATCGCGCTGGTGGAGGGGGATCCGGGAGCCCTGCCCGCGCAGGTGCTCGACCACGCGACGGGCTACCTGGGCGCGGCGGGCGCCCTGCTCGCCGTCGCCGCCCAGCGGCGGTCCGGCGGCACGCACCACGTCCGGCTCGCCCTGGCCGGCACCGCCGCCCACCTGCAGCGCCTGCCGCGCACCGACCCGGACGCGGTCGACGTGGACCCCGCGCCGTGGTTGGAGTCGCTGGGGCCGTTCACGATCGCCTCCCCGCCCGGCACGGTCGACGGGCGGCGGCTGCACTGGCCGTCGGAGCCGGACTACGGCGGCGCGACGCCCACGTGGCTACCCTGACCGGTATGTCCGATCCCACCGGCCTGTCCTCACCGCTCGGTCAGGCGGTGGTGCTGCTCATGCTGCTCGCCTCGCTCACGCTGCTGATCCGCTGGTGGGTGCAGAACCGCAGACGGTGAGCGCGGCGCGCTTGGCCCGCGCGGGGGCGTCCGGCACGCCGCCCGCCGTGGCCAGGACGGTCGCCCCCTCGTAGAGCAGGTGCAGCTGCTCGCCGACCTGCTCCGGGAGCCCCTCGGCCGCGGCGCGCGCCACCAGCCACGCCCGCATCTGCGCCTTCTCCGCCCGGATCACCGCCTCCGCGGGGTGCCCGGTGCCCCCGACCTCGGCGTAGGCGTTCACGAACGCGCAGCCGCGGTCCTGGTCGCGCAGCCAGTCGGCCAGCACGTCGAACACGTCGACCAGCGGACGGCCGGTCATGCGGTCACGCAGGAACTCCTGCCAGACCCCGCGCCGCCGCTCGAGGTACAGCGCGACCAGCGCGTCCTTGGAGCCGAAGCGGTCGTAGAGCGTCTTCTTCGTGACGCCCGCGGTCTCGGCGATCAGGTCGACGCCCACCGCCCGGATCCCCTGCCGGTAGAACAGCCTGCTCGCCGCGGCGATCAGCCGCTCGCCCGCCGGGGTGGTCTCCATACACTGCGAGTATACCGACCGGTGTGGTTACTTGCAGGGCATGCCCATTCTGTTCGTGCTGTTCTGGAGCTCGGGGTTCGTCGGGGCCGAGCTGGGGACCGGGTATGCGCCGGTGGACACGCTGCTGGCCTGGCGGTACCTGATCGCGGCCGCGCTGCTGTGGGGTGCCGTGCTGGTGGCGCGGCGGCCGATCCCCCGCGGCGCGGTCGGGCGGCAGGCCCTCCTGGGCACCCTGGGCCAGGCGCTCTACCTCGGCGGGGTCGTCACGGGCGTCGCGCTGGGGGTGCCCGCGGGCACGGCGGCCCTGGTCGCCGCGTTGCAGCCGCTGGTCGTGGCGGTGGCCGGGCCGCTGGTCGGCGAGCACACGACCCGCCGCCAACGGATCGGGCTGGGCGCCGGGCTCGTCGGGGTGACCCTGGTCGTGGCCGGGGACCTGGGACCGGGGACGGCGCCGTGGTGGGCCTTCCTGCTGCCGTTCGGCGGCACGCTGGCGCTGTCCGCGGGGACGCTGCTGGAGCGGCGGTGGAACCCGCCGGAGACCCCGCTGGTCGCGATGGCCCTGCAGGTGACGGCCGCCGCAGCGCTGTTCTGGCCGGTCACCGGGGTGCTCGGGCAGGCGGCTCCCCCCGCGGACCCGGGGTTCTGGGGCGCGGTCGCGTGGGTCGTCCTGCTCTCGACCTTCGGCGGCTACGGCACGTACCTGCTGGTCCTGCGCAGGAACGGCGCCACGCGGGTCTCGGCGCTGCTCTACCTGACCCCGCCGGTGACCATGGTCTGGGCCTATCTGATGTTCGGGGAGGTCCCGGGGATCTGGGCGGTCCCGGGGGTGGCGCTGGCGGCGGTGGGCGTCCGGCTCGTGCTCGGTCGACGGGAAACTGTCGGGGGTCGACGGCATAGTGGTCGGGGTGAGCGCACTGGACGGTTTCTCCCCCGCCACCCGGGGCTGGTTCCGGGGCGCCTTCGCCGCGCCCACGGCCGCCCAGGAGGGCGCGTGGAGTGCCGCGCAGGCGGGGCGCAACGCGCTGGTCGTGGCGCCGACCGGGTCGGGTAAGACCCTCGCCGCCTTCCTCTGGGCACTCGACCGGCTGGCGTCCTCGCCGCCCGCACCGACGAAGCGGCGCTGCCGGATCCTCTACGTCTCGCCGCTCAAGGCGCTGGCGGTGGACGTGCAGCGCAACCTGCGCGCCCCGCTGACCGGCATCCGGCAGGAGTCGGTGCGGCTCGGCGATGCCGCGCCGGACATCACCGTCGGCATGCGGACCGGGGACACCCCGGCGGACGAGCGGCGGCAGTTCGCCCGCACCCCGCCGGACGTGCTGGTCACCACCCCGGAGTCGCTGTTCCTGCTGCTCACCTCGGCCGCGCGGGAGTCGCTGCGCGGGGTGGAGACGGTGATCCTCGACGAGGTGCACGCCGTCGCGGGCACCAAGCGCGGCGCGCACCTGGCCGTCTCCCTCGAGCGGCTGGACGAGCTGCTCGAGCGGCCGGCCCAGCGGATCGGGCTGTCGGCCACGGTGCGCCCGCTGGACGAGGTGTCCACGTTCCTGTCCGGGGCGCGCCCGGTCGAGATCGTGCAGCCGAAGACCCCCAAGACGATCGAGGTGCGGGTCGAGGTGCCCGTGCCGGACCTCGCCGCGCTGGGCGAGCTGCCCCAGCCGGGCAGTGCGGACGAGGAGGTCATCGGATCGGCGGCCGGGGGCGCCCAGCGGCCCTCCATCTGGCCCGCGGTGGAGCGGCGGCTGCTGGAGCTCGTCCGGGAGCACCGGTCCACGATCGTCTTCGCCAACTCCCGGCGACTGGCCGAGCGGCTCACCGCGAAGCTGAACGAGCTGGCCGCCGAGGAGGCGGAGGAGGCGGCCCCCGGAGCCGTCGATCTCGACCGGTTCCCCGCGGAGGCCATCGGCCAGTCCGGGGTCGGCGGGGGCGCGCCCCCGGTCGTCGCGAAGGCCCACCACGGGTCCATGTCGCGCGAGCAGCGCACCCTGGTCGAGGAGGAGCTCAAGTCGGGGCGGCTGCCGTGCGTGGTCGCCACGTCCAGCCTCGAGCTGGGCATCGACATGGGCGCCGTGGACCTCGTGGTGCAGGTCGAGGCGCCGCCGTCGGTGTCCTCGGGGCTCCAGCGGGTCGGCCGCGCCGGGCACCAGGTCGGCGCGGTCTCCCAGGGCGTGGTGTTCCCCAAGTTCCGCGGGGACCTGGTGTCCTGCGCGGTGGTGGCCGAGCGGATGACCGCCGGTGCCATCGAGTCGATGCGCTACCCGCGCAACCCGCTGGACGTGCTGGCCCAGCAGATCGTGGCGATGGTCGCCCTGGAGCCGTGGCAGCTGTCGGACCTCGCCGCGGTCATCCGGCGGGCGGCGCCGTTCGCGGCGCTGCCGGACTCCGCCCTGCACTCGGTGCTGGACATGCTCGCGGGCCGCTACCCGTCGGAGGAGTTCGGCGAGCTGCGGGCCCGGATCACCTGGGACCGGGTCACCGACGAGCTCAAGGGCCGCCCCGGCGCCCAGCGGCTGGCGGTCACCTCCGGCGGCACGATCCCCGACCGCGGCCTGTTCACCGTCATGACGCCGGGCGGTGCGGACGGCGCCGGCTCCCGCGTCGGCGAGCTGGACGAGGAGATGGTCTACGAGTCGCGCGTGGGCGACACGTTCCTGCTCGGCACGTCGAGCTGGCGGGTGGAGGACATCACGCACGACCGCGTGATCGTCACCCCCGCGCCGGGCGAGCCCGCGCGCATGCCCTTCTGGAAGGGCGAGTCGATCGGCCGCCCGCTCGAGCTGGGGCGCGCGATCGGCGCGTTCGTCCGGGAGATGGCGGGCCTGTCGGACGCCGAGGCCCGGGCCCGCGCCGCGGCGGCGGGCCTGGACGAGTGGGCGATCGACAACCTGGTCGCCTACCTGCGCGAACAGCAGGAGGCCACCCGCCACGTCCCGAGCGACCGCACGATCCTGGTGGAGCGCTTCCGAGACGAGCTGGGCGACTGGCGGCTCGTGGTGCACTCCCCCTTCGGTGCGCAGGTCAACGGGCCGTGGGCGCTCGCCATCGCGGCCCGGATGCGGGAGCGGCGCGGCGTCGAGGTGCAGGCGGCGGGCGCGGACGACGGGATCGTCCTGCGGCTGCCGGACGCGCTGGACGAGGCGGGCACCGAGATCATGCCCTCCGCGGAGGACGTGCTGCTCGAGCCCGGCGAGGTCGAGCAGATCGTGGTCGGCGAGCTGGGCGGGTCCTCGCTGTTCGCGTCCCGCTTCCGCGAGTGCGCCGCCCGGGCCCTGCTGTTGCCGCGCCGCGACCCCAAGCGGCGCAGCCCGTTGTGGCAGCAGCGCCAGCGGTCGGCCCAGCTGCTGGCGGTCGCGGGCAAGTACGAGCAGTTCCCGATCACCCTCGAAGCCATGCGAGAGTGCGTGCAGGACGTCTACGACCTGCCGGGCCTGCGAGATCTCATGGCGGACGTGCAGTCCCGCAAGGTCAAGGTCGTCGAGCTGCAGACGCCGCAGCCCTCGCCCTTCGCCCGCAGCCTGCTGTTCGGCTACATCGGGATGTTCCTCTACGAGCTGGACGCGCCGCTGGCCGAGCGGCGGGCGGCGGCGTTGTCGCTGGACTCCACGCTGCTCGCCGAGCTGCTGGGCTCGGAGGCCATCCGCGAGCTCCTCGATCCCGAGGTGCTGGCCGAGGTCGAGGCCTCCCTGCAGCGCACGGCGCCGGACCGGCACGCGAAGGACGTCGAGGGGGCGGCCGACCTGCTGCGCTTCATCGGGGACCTCTCGGTGGCGGACGGGCGCGCCCGCGGCGTCGACCCGGCGTGGCTGGCCGAGCTGGAGGCCCAGCGCCGCGCCATCCGGGTCCGCATCGCGGGCGAGGAGCGCTTCGTCGCGATCGAGGACGCGGGCCGGGTACGGGACGCGCTCGGCGCCCCGCTGCCCGTCGGCGTGCCCGAGACGTTCACCGAGCCGGTGCCCGATCCCCTCGGTGACCTGGTGCTGCGCTACGCCCGCACGCACGGCCCGTTCACCGCCGCCGAGTGCGCGGCGCGGTTCGGGCTCGGCGTCGCGGTGGTCGCGGGCGTGCTGGACCGGCTCACCGGGCTCGGCCGGGTGGTGAAGGGCGAGCTGCGCCCGCAGGCCGCCGGGGGCGCGGACGGCGTGGTCGAGTACTGCGACGCGGAGGTGCTGCGGCGGTTGCGGCGGGCCTCGCTCGCGCGGCTGCGGGCCGAGGTCGAGCCCGTGGAGCAGCGGGCGCTGGGGCGGTTCCTGCCGGCGTGGCAGGGCGTGCAGACCGGCTCGGCGGAGCGTCCGGAACGGCGCGGCCGCATGCGGCGGGCACCCGGCGCGGAGGACGTGCTCGGCGTGGTCGAGCAGCTGGCGGGGGCGCCGCTGCCCGCCAGCGCGCTCGAGTCGCTGATCCTGCCCGCCCGGCTGCCGGGCTACACCCCGGCCCTGCTGGACGAGCTGACCGCGGCGGGCGAGGTCACCTGGACCGGCTGCGGGCCGCTCGCCGGCAGCGACGGCTGGCTCGCGGTGGCCCCCGCGGACGTGGCGGACCTGCTGCTGCCCGAGCCCGACCCGGAGATCGCGGGCACCCCGCTGCACCGGGCGCTGCTCGCCGCGCTCGGCAAGCCCGATCTGGAGGAGCCCGCGGTGGGCGGCGGGGCGCTGTTCTTCCGCGGGCTGGCGGACCTGGCGGGACAGGGTCTCGTGGCGCAGGGCGAGGAGGCCCCGACGGACGAGGCCGTGGTCACCGCGATCTGGGACCTCGTGTGGGCCGGGCTGCTCACCAACGACACCCTCGGCCCGCTGCGTGCCCGGCTCAGCGGGGGCGGGTCCCGGCGGGGCGGGCCCGCGCACCGCACCCGCCGCACCGCGGGCCGCGGCCGGTACGCCCAGCTCCGTGCGGGCAGGCCGCAGCTGCCCAGCCGCACCGGGCCGCCGTCCGTCGGGGGTCGCTGGGCCCTCGCCGTGGACCGCGAGGCGGACGCCACCCGGCGCGCCCACGCGAAGGCCGAGGCGTTCCTGGAGCGCCACGGCGTGCTCACCCGGGGCGCACTGGGCACCGAGCGCGTGTCCGGCGGGTTCGCCGGGGTCTACAAGGTGCTGCGGGCGATGGAGGACTCCGGGCGGGTGCGCCGCGGGTACGTCGTCGAGGGGTTGGGTGCGGCGCAGTTCGCGGTCCCCGGTGCCATCGACCGGGTGCGGGCGCTGTCGAACCCGGACGTGGGGGCCTCCCCGGTCGAGCAGCAGCCCGGCGAGGGCAGGCTGTCCCGGGTCGTGCTCGCGGCGGCCGATCCCGCTCAGCCCTACGGCGCGGCCCTCCCCTGGCCCGCCACGGTCGGGGACGCCAAGCACCGCCCGGCCCGCAAGGCGGGCGCGCTGGTGGTGCTGGTCGACGGGGCACCGGCGCTGTACGTCGAGCGCGGCGGCAAGTCCCTGCTGTCCTTCACCACCGACCAGGACGAGCTGAGCGCGGCCGCCCAGGCGCTGGCAGGCGCCGTGCACGAGGGCTGGCTCGGCTCGCTGGCCGTCGAACGGGCGGACGGCGGCGGCGCACTGGGCTCCGCGCTGGCGGAGGTGCTGACCGAGGCGGGCTTCCGCGTCACCCCGAAGGGACTGCGCCTGCGGGCCTGAGCGCCGCGTGGACGTCCCACGCGTCAAGGGGCGCGGGCGGCGGGTGCCGCTTGGGCGTCCCACGCGTCAAAGGGCCGGGCGACGGCGTGACGCTTGGGCGCCCCAAGCATCACTGAGCGACGCTTGGGCGCCCCACGCGTCAAAGGGCCGGGTGACGGCGTGACGCTTGGGCGTCCCAAGCGTCAGGGGCCCAGCTCAGGGTGCTGAGCCGCCGCTCGCGCTCGGCCTACGGGTGCTGGGCGCGCACCTGGCCTCGGTGCTCAGGAGCCCGTCTGCCACTGGGCCCAGCTGAGCTCCCAGTCGCCGTAGGTGTCGTAGACCGGCAGCGGCGGGCCCCCGGAGTTCGTGATCTCGACGACGTCCCCGATGCCGAAGTGGTCGAAGAACCACTGGGCGTCGGCGGGCGCGAGGTTCACGCAGCCGTGCGAGACGTTCTCGTTGCCCTGCTGCCCGACCGACCACGGGGCGGAGTGCACGAACTCCCCGTCGTTGGAGATGCGCAGGTCCAGGTCGACCTTCTCCTTGTAGTAGCCGGGCTGACCGGCGCAGACACCGTAGGTGCAGGAGTCCATGATGATCGACGGCTGCTTGTCGGAGATCACGTGCGGGCCGGTGTGCGACGGGAACCCGGGCGCGCCGAGGCTGATGTTCATGGTCTTGACCAGGGCGCCGTTGTCGAAGATCTGCATCTGCTCGGTGGCGCCGTCGGCCTTGGCGACCCAGGCGTCGTGCACCGCCAGCTTCAGGGTGCGGTCGGTGGAGCCGTAGACGCCGTCCCCGAGGTCGACGCCGAACATCGCGGCCTTCAGCGTGATCGTGGTGCCCGCCTGCCAGTACTGCGCGGCCCGGTAGTGCACCTCGGTGTCCGAGATCCAGTACCAGGCCCCGACCTGGACGGGGCTGGTGGTGACCGTGAGCGCCTTCTCGGCGGCGGCGCGGTCGGTGATGGGGTGGTCGAAGCGCACGACCAGCGGCTGGCCGACGCCCACCGACGGGACGGAGTTCGGCGCGGGCACGAACGAGGGGTAGGCCTGGGCCTTCGGCGCGATCGTCGTGACCGTGGCGTCGGTGTGGCCGGGCGCGCGGTCGCGGTCGAGGGTGTCCACACCCACGGCGTACGTCGTCGCGTAGGCGAGCTCGCCGGTGGAGGTCCACGTCCGGCCGTCCGGTGCGAGGGTGCCCTCGACGGCCTTGCCCTTCGGGTCCGTGACCCGCACGGCCTGCGCGGTGCCGTCGGCGACGGTCACGGTGATCGGCGTCGTCGGGTTCAGGTCCGACGCCGGGGTCACGTGCACGATCGGCGTGGGCGCGTGGTCCGGCGCGGCGGGCTCGGCGACGGGCACGAGCCCGTCCGATCCGAGCACCCCGGCGACCGCGGGCGAGCGCACCCCGACGAGCACGCCCAACCCGAGCACGACCGCCACCACCAGACCGAGCACCGCCCGCATCCGCTTCCGCCCCTCCCGTCGACCGAGGATCATCATGCTCCCCGCGCGCGGCGCGCCTGCGGCGGTACGCGAACGTCCGTTTCGCGTGTTTCCGCAGGTCGGACAGACCGGACAGACCCCGCTATCCGACCGCGGTGACCAGGTCCGCGAACGAGGCCTGCAACGCCGTGAGGTCCGGGCCGCAGGCGTCCGGGCCGCCTGCCGGGGCCCCGCCGTTCCCGACGCACGAGTCCTGGGCGAGGCGGTTCACGGCCGCGTCGACGGCGTCCGCCGCGCGGGTCAGCGCGTCCGGCGACGCGACCGACCCACTCTCGGCCCGCGCCGCCGGCACCACGTTCTGGACCTCGCGCACGAACCGCCCGCAGTTCGGGTAGGCCTGCGCGCCGGGCTGCGTCACGCACTCGTCCGACGACAGCGCGGCCAGCTTGGTGCGCAGGGCGGGCAGGGTGGCACTCGGCCCACCGCCCGAGCTCGCGGTGTGCGTGGTCGCCGCCCCGCACCCGCCGAGCAGGGCGAGGGCGAGCACGAGGACGAGCACGCGGACGGTTCGCACGCGGCCCACGCTACGACCGTCGTCGAACCGGCTTCTGACCGGGCTTCGGTGCGCGGGCCGGCGGGCGTGGCGCGACCGCGTCCGGCACCACCACGACCTCGCGCTCCACGATGCACCCGAGCACGTGCTGCTCGACGAGGGTCCACCCGTTGTTCGCCAGCCAGTACACGAGCACCGCGACCAGCAGGAACGGCACGCTCGCCAGCGCACCGAGCGGGAACACCCACGGCAGCGCGCGCATGATCCGCGGGGCGTCGGGCTGGGTGCGCAGCGAGCGCCGCGCCGTGACGTGCGTGGCGACGGCGGCGAGCACTGCCAGCGGAAGCGCCACCGCCAGCACCTGCCACGACGTGACCGACGCGCCGCCGAACGAGTCCAGCAGCGACTGCGGCATGGTCACGTACGCCGACAGCGGGGCGCCGAACAGCCGCGCCTCGAGGAACGAGCGGACCTCGTCGGGGCCGAACACGTAGTTGGGGATGGCGGCGTTCTGCTCGAAGGTGAGGCCGGGGCGGTTGAAGTAGCGCAGGACGTGCAGCAGTGCCAGGAACACCGGCGCCTGCAGCAGGGCGGAGGCCATCCCGCCGAAGGCCGACACACCGTGTTCGGCCTGCAGCGCGCGCGTCTCGGCGACGAGCTTCTGCGGATCGTCGCGGTGGCGCGCGCGCAGCTCGGTGAGCCGCGGGGCGAGCGCGCGCATGCGGTGTGCCGAGCGCAGTCGGCTCAGCGCCGGCCTGATCATCAGGGTCCGGAGCGTGAGCACCAGGAAGATCACGGCGAGGGCCCAGGCCACGCCGTCGTCGGGGCCCAGGACCAGGCCGAACACCTGGTGCCAGAACCAGAGCACGGCGGACACGGGGTAGTACAGGAAGTCGAGCACGGGTCTCCTCCGGTCGGGGTGTCAGGGACACACCGGCGGTGGAGCGGACTGGCTACACCGCCGGGAGGGGACCCGACGGAGCACGTGCGCGAGTGCGACCCGGGGCGTCCGGGTCGAGGAGCCGCGGAACCCGACGTCCGGGATCGCGGTGGTGCCGATGCCGCGCGACGACGGCGGGCGGCCCGGCCAGGCGGCTCGGCGCGGCGACCCGGGCGAACCCGAGCGCGAACAGCGCGGCCCCCACGATCCCGACCAGCACCGACGGCTCGGCGGCGGTGAGCGCGAACCCGGCCACTGACAGCGCGAGCAGCGCCACGACCCAGCCCATCCCTCTCACCTCAGCGACGCTACCAGCGCCGGCGTTGCGGGTGCCGTGGCGCGTCCCGGGCGGGTGCACGTTTCGTGCTCTCAGCGCTGCATGATCACCGGTTGTGCGCCGAGAGCGCTGTGCCAACCGCGCCGAGCGCACACTTTCGCGGATCGAGCAGCGTTGAGAGCACGAAACGTGTACCCGCGCCGTCGGAATCGCCGAGCGGTGCGGTCGCCGGTAGGTTCGGACGCGTGCCTGAAGGGGACACCGTGTACCTGGCCGGGAAGCGGCTGCACGCGGCGCTGGCCGGGCAGACGCTGGTCCGCGGGGAGATCCGGCACCCGCGGCTCGCGGCGGTCGACCTGAGCGGCGTCGGCGTGACCGGGGTGGCCTCGGTGGGCAAGCACCTGTTCACGCGTTTCGACGACGGCACCAGCCTGCACTCGCACTTCCGGATGGACGGCTCCTGGCACCTCTACCGCCCCGGCATGCGCTGGCGGCGACCCGAGTACGAGGCGCGGGCGGTGCTGGAGGTGCCCGAGCGGGTCGCGGTCGGGTTCGCGCT
This sequence comes from Pseudonocardia sp. WMMC193, assembly GCF_021728735.1. NCBI lineage: Bacteria > Bacillati > Actinomycetota > Actinomycetes > Pseudonocardiales > Pseudonocardiaceae > Pseudonocardia > Pseudonocardia sp. WMMC193. Next base: position 2,839,895 of record NZ_JAKKDO010000003.1, read on the forward strand.
GCACGACCTGGAGCTGCTGCCCACGGCGGAGGAGGACCGGCTCGTCGGGCACCTGGGCCCCGATCTGCTCGATCCCGCCTGGGGCCCTGCGCACGAGGCGGAGGCGCTGCGCCGGATGCGGGCGCGGGGCGATCACGAGCTCGGGCTGGTGTTGCTGGAGCAGCGGGTGATGGCGGGCGTCGGGAACCTCTACAAGACCGAGGTGTGCTTCCTGCTGGGGCTCACGCCGTGGACCCTGGTGCGCGACACGCCCGACCTCCCGGGGGTGATCGCCCTGTCCCGGAAGCTGCTGCTGTCCAACGCGGACCGCCCCGAGCAGACCACCACGGGATCGCTGCACCCGAACGAGGCACACTGGGTGTTCGAGCGCGGCAACCGCCCGTGCCGCCGCTGTCGCACCCGGATCCAGATCGCCGAGCAGGGTGCGGGGGTCTACGCCCGCCCCGCCTACTGGTGCCCGCGCTGCCAACAGGGCCCCGCCCCGGCCCCCACGCGCCCCCGCACCCGCCGTCGCTGAGCCGCCGCCAGGGCCAGGCCGCCGCCCGGTGAACGGCGCCCTCGCTCACGAGGTGTGAACCAACGCGCCGCCTCGCTGCTCGGGGGCCGAACACACGAACGGCGCTTCCGCTCACACCTAGTGAGCGAAAGCGCCGTTCGTCGTGGATCAGGCGGTGCCGGGCTGCTGCTGGGTCTGCGGCGAGCTCTGCGGCGACGCCGGGATCTGCTGCGTGGGCTTCTCGCCGCCGGTGATCGAGTTGCCCGCCATCGAGGCGCGGATCTGGTCCAGCCGCGAGGCACCCGCCATGTCGACGGTCGCCTGCTGGACCTCGAGCATGCGGCCCTGCACGGAGTTCGACGCGAGCTCCGAGGCACCCACCGCGTTGGCGTAGCGCTTCTCGATCTTGTCGCGGACCTCCTCGAGCGACGGGGTGTTCCCCGGCGCCGAGAGCTCGGTCATCTGCTGGAGCGACTTGGCGGCCTGCTCCTGCATCTTGGCCTGCTCGAGCTGGCTGAGCAGCTTGGTGCGCTCGGCGATCTTGGTCTGCAGCTGCATGGCGTTGCGCTCGACGGCCTGCTTGGCCTGCGCGGCCGCGCCGATCGACTGGTCGTGCAGGGTCTTCAGGTCCTCGACCGACTGCTCGGCCGTGACGAGCTGGGTCGCCGTGGCCTGCGCCGCCTGCTCGTACTGCCCGGCCTTGACCTCGTCGCCCTGCGCCCGCGCCTGGTCGGCCAGGACCAGCGCCTGCCGCGCCGAGGCCTGCAGCTTCTCGATCTCCCCCAGCTGCCGGTTGAGCTTCATCTCGAGCTGGCGCTGGTTGCCGATCACGGCCGCCGCCTGCTGCGAGAGTGCCTGGTGCTGGCGCTGCGCATCCTCGATGGCCTGCTGGATCTGCACCTTGGGGTCCGCGTACTCGTCGACCTTCGACGAGAACAGGGCCATCAGGTACTTCCAGGCCTTTGTGAAACCGTTGGCCATCTGCTCCGCCTACCTCCGAGTGCGAAAACCGGTCGAGCGGACCGCGTGTCCCCCCGCGACCGCCATCGTGGCATCGCGACGTGGGCTGCCGCCACCGCGCACGGACGATATCGGGGATCGTCCGGAGGCCGCCGTCGGGGCGACCCTGGGCTCCAGGCTACCGGTCGTCGCGCGCAGGGGCGCGCAGATCCGGACCAACCGGACAATGCCTCAGGAAGCTCTCAGGCCGCGGACGCCACCGGGGTACCGGGCCGACCCGACATCGCGGAGCGCACCGGCGCCAGCCGCAGGTCGGTGTGCCGCTGCCCGATCGGGACCAGCGTCTCCGTGCGCCCGACGAACTCGACGGCGGTCATGTCCTCGACGACCTCGGTCAACAGGTCGGCGAGCGAGATGTCCAGCGCCTCGCAGATCGCCGCCAGCAGCTCGCTCGAGGGCTCCTTGCGCCCGCGCTCGACCTCGGAGAGGTAGCCGAGGCTGACCCGGGCGGCGCGAGAGACGTCTCGCAGCGTGCGCTTCCGCAGGGTGCGGGCGCGCCGAAGACTGCCACCGATCGCCTCACGCAGCAGCAGAGCCATGTGCCCACCCCTCTCGTCCGTGCCCTCCACCGTATCGGGTCCGGCCCTCGCGTGCCCCCGTACGACCCGTCCGCTGTGGGCGAACAGCGAGGCGGGCGACCGAGCGGGTCCGTGCAGTCCGTGCGGTCGGTGCAGTCGGTGCGGTCAGTGCGGGCGCACCGCGGTCCGCCGCAGCCGCAGCGCGCGGGCGACGTAGTCCACGCCCGTCCCGACGGTCAGCACGACCGCCGCGGCCATGAACGTCCACCGGACGATCTCGACCGACGACACCTCGGGCAGCGGCAGCAGGTAGAGCCCGATCGCGAACGTCTGCACCAGGGTCTTGAGCTTGCCGCCGCGGCTGGCCGGGATGACCCCGAAGCGGAGCACCCAGAACCGCATCAGCGTGATGCCGATCTCACGGCCGAGGATCAGGACGGTCACCCACCAGTACACGATCCCCAGCAGCGAGAGCCCGATCAACGCCGCGCCCATCAGCGCCTTGTCCGCGATGGGGTCGGCGATCTTGCCGAACGAGGTCACGAGGCCGCGCCTGCGGGCGATCTCGCCGTCGAACCGGTCCGTGATGGCCGCGACGGCGAAGAGGACGGCGGCGATGAACCGCCAGGTGACGTCCGTGCCGTCGGACGTCAGCAGCGCCGCCAGGAAGAACGGGACGATCAGGATCCGGACCCCGGTCAGGACGTTCGCCAGGTTCAGGATCGGCGCCTCCGGCAGCGGGGAGGCCTGCTCCCCCGCCGGCACGGCACTCATCCGCCTGCCGCCGCGACGAGCCCGGGCGCCTCGACCAGCACCTCGAGCGCCCGCACGACCAGGTCCGCGCCCTCGGAGTCGACGACCTCGGCCCGCACGAAGGACCCCCGCACCAGCTCGACGTCCCCCGCCTCGAACACGCACTCGCCGTCGACCTCCGGCGCCTGGTGCGCGGCCCGCCCCACGGCGTCCTCGGTGTCCGACTCCTCGGTCTCCACCAGCACGACGACCCCGGTGCCGATCCGCTCCTCGGCCCGCTGCGCCATGAGCTCGTCCACGAGGGCGGTGATCCGCGCGACGCGCGCGGCCACCTCCTCGGGGTCGATCTTGCCGTCGTAGCCCGCGGCCTCGGTGCCGTCCTCGTCGGAGTAGCCGAAGACGCCCACGGCGTCCATCCGCGCGCCGGTCAGGAACGTCTCGAGCTCGGCCAGGTCCTCCTCGGTCTCCCCCGGGAACCCGACGATCACGTTGCTGCGGATGCCCGCCTCCGGGGCGAGCGTGCGGATCCGCGTGCAGAGCGAGAGGAAGTCCTCGGTGGAGCCGAACCGGCGCATCCGCCGCAGCACCGCGTTCGACGAGTGCTGGAACGACAGGTCGAAGTACGGCGCGATCCCGTCGGTGGTCGCGATGACCTCGACGAGGTCCGGACGGGTCTCGGCGGGCTGCAGGTAGCTGACCCGCACGCGCTCGATCCCGTCGATCGCGGCCAGGTCGCGCAGCAGGCCCACCAGCGCGCGGGTGCCGCCGGGGAGGTCCTTGCCGTAGGACGTCGAGTTCTCGCTGACCAGCACCAGCTCGCGGACGCCCTCGCGGGCCAGCCAGGCGGCCTCGGCGAGCACCTCCTCGGGTGCGCGGGAGACGAACGATCCGCGGAAGGAGGGGATGGCGCAGAAGGCGCAGCGCCGGTCGCAGCCGCTGGCGAGCTTCAGCGACGCCACCGGACCGTCCTGCAGCCGGGCCCGCGGGACCCAGTCGTGGCCCGGGATCGCCCGCTCGGACGCCTGCCGCTCGACGGGCGCGATCGGCAGCAGCGTGCGGCGGTCGACGGGGACGTGCGAGACCGGGGCGTGTCCGTCGAGCACGTCCTGGAGGCGCTCGGCCAGGTCGGGGTAGGCGTCGAAGCCGAGCACCGCGTCCGCCTCCGGGAGGGACTCGGCCAGCTCCTTGCCGTACCGCTCGGCCATGCAGCCCACCGCGACGACCTTCGCGCCCCGGTTCGCCGCCACGTCCGACGCCGACAGCAGCGTGTCGATCGAGTCCTTCTTCGCCTGCTCGACGAACCCGCAGGTGTTGACGACGATGACGTCCGCCTCGTCCGCCTCCGCCAGCTCCCAGCCGGAGCCGGCGAGCCGACCCGCCAGCTCCTCGGAGTCGACCTCGTTGCGGGCACAGCCCAGCGTCAGCAGGGCCGCGCGACGCGGCGAGGCGGGGGAAGTCACGGCCATCAGGGTAGACGGGAGCCCGCCGAGCGCGGTGTCGCCCTTCCCGGCCGGGGCACTAAGGTGCGTCGCCATGGCAGTGGTGGCCGTCCGGCGGGCCCGCACCGCCGACGTCGTGACGATCAAGTCCCTCGTGGACAACTACGCGGGCAAGGTGTTGCTGGCCAAGGAGATCGTCACCCTCTACGAGGCGGTCCCGGAGTTCCTGGTCGCCGAGGTGGACGGCGAGGTCGTCGGCTGCGGCGCGCTGCACGTGCTGTGGGAGGACCTGGGCGAGATCCGCACGGTGGCGGTCCACCCGTCGACCCTCGGGAAGGGGGTCGGGCACGCGATCGTCTCCGCGCTGATCGACGGCGCCCGCGAGCTCGGGCTGCGCAGGCTGTTCGTGCTGACCTTCGAGAAGCACTTCTTCGGCAGGCACGGGTTCGTCGAGATCGACGGCACCCCCGTGTCCCAGGAGGTGTTCGCCGCGATGCTGCGCTCCTACGATGCCGGTGTGGCGGAGTTCCTCGATCTCGCGCACGTCAAGCCGAACACCCTCGGCAACGTCCGCATGATGCTGACGCTGTGAACGCCGTCGAGGCCGTGCGGGCGGGGGCGCTCGAGGAGCTGGCAGCCCTGCTCGCGGCCGACCCGGCCCTGGCCACCGCGCGCCCCGACGGGCACCGCACCCTGCTCCACGTCCTGGCCGACCACCCGGGGCACCGGGCGTGGGCGGTCGAGATGCTCGGCGTGCTGCTGGACGCGGGCGCGGACGTGGACGCGCGCTTCGTGGGATTCCACCGCGAGACCCCGCTGCACTGGGCGGCGAGCAACGACGACGTCCCGCTGCTCGACGCCCTGCTCGACGCGGGCGCGGACATCGACGCCGACGGAGCCGTGATCGCGGACGGCACCCCCCTGTCGGACGCCGTGGCGTTCGGGCAGCACCGGGCCGCCCGACGGCTGGTCGAGCGCGGGGCGCGCGTGCGCCAGGCCGAGGCCGCGGCGCTCGGCATGCTCGACCGCATCGCCGCGGTGGAGGACGTCGATCTCTGCTTCTGGTACGCCTGCCACGGCGGGAGCCTCGCCGCCGCGCAGCTGCTGCTCGCGCAGGGCGCCGGGCTCGACCGGCTGCCGGAGTGGGAGCGCTGCACCCCGCTGGACGCCGCCGAACGCCGCGGCGCGACCGACGTGGTCACCTGGCTGCGAGAGCGTGGCGCCCGCCGGGCGTCGGAGCTGTCGTAGCCGTCACCAGAGTCACAACAGCCACATCCGTCACCCGAACGGTGGCAGACCGTGACGCGGACGAGGTCCATGATCATCCCCGTCCACCCGCGGCCACCGTCGCGTGTGGACGCTCCCCGGCGTCGGCCGTCCCCCGCGTGCCGCCGCACCCCACCGTCCGGGAAGAAGGATGTCGACCTCACTGCGTCGCACGGGTGTGTCCGTGCTGTCCTCGTTCGCCCTGCTCGCCTGCGTCGTCGGCGTGTCCGCCGCGAGCGTCCCCGTCCCGCAGCGCGTCGCGGTGAGCGGCACCCCCGGCAACGGGTGCGGCAACCCGGTCCTCGCCACCGATGCGGCCGGATGGTCCACGGTCCCGGGGGACGACGGCAGCCGGGTCGCCACGACCGCCCACATCGTGGCCGGTCACGAGCTCGTGGTGCACCCCGCCGAGGCCCGGACCCTGGTCCACGCACCGGACCGGGCGGTCTCGGGAGCGGGGTCCTGGGACCTCACCGTCGACCTGCGCAGCACCGCGGACAGCGCCGCCCGGCTCGAAGCGACCTGGTTCGACGCGAACGACACCGCGCTGGGCCGCGCCCGCGGGCAGTGGGTCACGGTCCGGGGCGGCGAGCGCTACACCCGGGTCGGGGACCGCTTCCTCGCCCCCGAGCACGCCGCCCGCGCGGAGATCGCCGTCGCGGTCGACCAGGCCGGTCCCGCGCCGTTCGCGGTGACGATGTGCAGCTACCGACCGGTCGAGCCCGCACCCGTCCCCGTCGTCGTGGGCACCGTCGACCACCCGGCACCGCCGGTCACGACCCCGCCCACCACCGCGGCGCCGACGACCACCCCGCCCGTGCCCACGACGTCGCCGGTCGCGCCGACCACCACTCCGGCCACACCGACGCCGACCACCACTCCGCCGGTCACCACCACCCCGCCGGTCACCACCACCCCGGTCACCACCCCGCCGGTCACCACCACCCCGGTCACCACCACCCCGCCGGTCACCACGCCACCGACCACCACCACGCCGGTCACCACGCCACCGACCACCACGCCACCCACCCACGGTCCCGACGACCCCGGGGTCCGTCCCGTCCCGCTCACCGCCGCGGAGCGCTACGGATGGGGGACCCCGCTCCCCGCGTCCGACGAGTTCGACCGGCCCGGCGCCCCCGACCCGGCGAAGTGGGTGCAGGCGGGCGAGTGCTGGCCCGGCCACACCGGCAACGGACGGCGCTGCGCCTCGCGCACCACCGTCGAGAACGGGGTGCTCGTCGAGACCGGCCTCGCGAACGGCGACACCGGCTGGCTGGCCAGCACGCACGGCACGCAGTACGGCCGCTGGGAGATGCGGGTGCGCAGCCTGCAGACCGGGAGCGGGGCCTCCCCCTACCACCCGGTGCTGATCGTCTGGCCGGACTCGGAGAAGTGGCCCGCGGACGGCGAGTACGACTTCCTCGAGAACTCCTCCCCCGGCGCCGCGTGCGCCGAGGCCTGGCTGCACTACCCGCACCCGACCCTGCCCGTCCAGCAGGAGTTCGCCGGCGAGACCGACTGCGGCGCCCCGCTGTCCGAGTGGCACACGATCGCCTTCGAATGGACGCCGGAGCACGTCCGCGGGTTCATCGACGGCGAGCAGTGGTTCTCCTTCAGCGGTGGCGCCGGGCCGGGCGGCCGGGCCCCGATCCAGGCCATGCCGAGCGGCCACCTGACGATCCAGCTCGACAACTACGACGACGCCGGCCGCGGGAACGCCCCCGCCCGGCTGGAGGTCGACTGGGTCCGGATGTACGCCGTCTGACTCGGACGCGCGCTACCCTCCTGCAGCATGACGGAGGGCGGGGAGCTGGTGTGGGCACGACCCGCACCGGCCCTGCGCCCGCTGGTCGACCTGTACTCGGGCTACCGGATGCCCGCGGCCGCACCCGGGGTCCACATGGGGGTCGCCGGCGGACACCTGACGTTCCTGCTGTGCCTGGAGGGGACCGTCGACATCACCCGGATGCCGGACCCGGACCGCAGCCCCGGCTCGTTCACCAGCATGGTGGGCGGCCTGCACGACGCCCCGGCGGTGATCACCACCGGGGCCGCGCAGACCGGTCTGCAGCTGCGGCTCACCTGGTTGGGCGCCCGGGTGCTGCTCGGGACCCCGGCGAGCGCGCTGACCGGCGACGTCGTCGGGTTGGACGATCTGATCGGCGCCCGCGCCGACCGGCTGCGGGCCCGTCTCGCCGAGGCCCCGACCTGGCGGAGCCGGTTCGCCCTGCTCGACGCCGCGCTCGCCCGGCTCGCCGCGGACGCCCGCCGACCCGATCCCCGGCCCGAGGTGGCGTACGCCTGGCACCGGCTCACCGCGACCGGCGGCACCCTGCGGATCGCGGAGCTGGCCGAGGAGATCGGCTGGAGCCGCCGCCACCTCGCGCTGTGCTTCCGCGACGAGACCGGCCTGACCCCGAAGTCCGCGGCCCGGGTGATCCGCTTCGAACGCGCCTGCGACCTGCTCCGCACCGGCCGCACGCTCGCCGACACCGCCGCGACCTGCGGCTACGCGGACCAGCCCCACCTCGCCCGGGACTTCCGCGACCTCGCAGGCCAGACCGCCACGGGCTGGCTCGCCGAACGCCGCAGCGCCTGACCGAACTCCGCCTGACCGAACCCCCGCAGCGTGGGGGTGGTACGAACCTCGCGTGTTCCGGATCGCCTTCCACGCCCCCGAGATCCCGCCCAACACGGGCAACGCGATCCGGCTCGCCGCCAACACCGGTGCCGAGCTGCACCTCGTCGAGCCGCTGGGGTTCGCGCTCGACGAGCGCAACGTCCGGCGGGCGGGCCTGGACTACCACGAGCTCGCGGACCTGCGGGTCCACGCGACGTTCGACGACCTGGAACGCGCCACCGCGCCCGCGCGCATCCTGGCCTTCACCACGACGGCGACCCGGCTCCACACCGACCTCGCGTACGAGCCGGGCGACGTGCTGCTGTTCGGGTCCGAGTCGAGCGGCCTGCCGCCCGCGGTCCAGGCCCGGGCCACCGACCGGGTCCGGATCCCGATGGTGCCCGGCTCCCGGTCGTTGAACCTGGCGAACGCCGCCGCCGTCGCCGTCTACGAGGCGTGGCGGCAGCACGGCTTCAGCTGAGTGTCACGGCCCTACTGCCGGACCCCCTGGACGTCCAGGGTGACCTCGATCGTCGACCCGACGACCGGGACGCCCCGGCTGATGGTCTGCTGCCAGTTCAGCGTGAAGTGCTCGCGGTGCAGCTCGGTCGTGGCGACCGCGCCCGCCCGCTGACCGTTCCACTCGGCCATGCCGAGGAACATGACGTCCAGCTGGACGTCGCTGGTCAGGCCGTGCAGCGTGAGGTCGCCGTCGACGAGCCAGCGGTTGCCCACCCCGCGCCGGAAGCGGGTCGAGGAGAAGCGCATCTGCGGGAAGCGCTCCACGTCGAGGAAGTCCGCGGAGCGCAGGTGGGTGTCCCGCGCGTCGACGTTCGTGTCGACGCTGGCCGTCTCGATCACCACGTCCACGGCCGAGTCCTCGAACGGCTCGGCGATCCGGATCTGGCCGCGGAAGGTGTTGAACCGGCCGTAGACCCGCGACATACCGATGTGCCGGGCGACGAAGCGGACCGAGGAGTGGTCCGGGTCGATCGCGAAGACCCCGGGCGGGGGCGGGGTCAGCGACTCGTCCGGGTCGAGCCGGACGACGCCGAGCTCGGCGTGCTTGCCCCACTCGACCTCGATCGTGCCGCCGTTGCCCCGGTACCCGCCTGCCTCGGCGCGCACCCGGTACTGGCCGGGGACGAGCGCGGCGGTGAAGTAGCCGAACGGGTCGGTGTCCGCGTTGACGATGCGGGTGCTGGTCCGGTCGAGCACCGAGACCTGGGCGCCGGCCAGCGGTCGCCCCTCGCCGTCCTGCACCTGACCGCTGAGCAGGCCGCCGGTGAGTGGGATCGGGACGAGGGCGTTGCGCCCCGTGTCGCTGCGTCGCGAACCCCTGCCGCGCTTGCTCCAGAACATGCGTGCCCTTCCGCCGTGCGAGTGCCGGGGAGCACTCAACCATGAGACATCACGAAACGGTGACGCCGGACGCCCGGTTGTGGGGGCAACCACACGGGGTTACGGCGAACGGCCACTCAGCGGAGCCGAATGACACACGTTTGCGCTGGTAGAAGCTTCAATCTTCCGTGTCGGAAGGGGCTTCTCCGCCGCCGCCGCGCAGCAGCCAGATGACGCTCTCGAGCTCGTCCGGCTTGATCAGGACCTCGCGCGCCTTCGATCCCTCGGACGGCCCGACGATCCCGCGGGTCTCGAGCAGGTCCATCAGCCTGCCCGCCTTCGCGAAGCCCACCCGCAGCTTCCGCTGCAGCATCGACGTCGAGCCGAACTGCGACGTGACGATCAGCTCGGCCGCCTGCACGAGCACCTCGAGATCGTCCCCGATGTCCGGGTCGATCTCCTTGGCCTCGCCCTGCTTCTGCGCGGTGACGCCCTCGAGGTACGTCGGCTCCGCCTGGTCCTTGGTGAACCCGACGACCTCGGCGATCTCCTCGTCCGAGATGTACGCGCCCTGCATGCGGACCGGCTTGGACGCGCCCATCGGCAGGTAGAGCCCGTCGCCCATGCCGATCAGCTTCTCGGCGCCCGGCTGGTCCAGGATGACCCGCGAGTCCGTGAGCGACGACGTGGCGAACGCCAGCCTGCTCGGCACGTTCGTCTTGATCAGGCCGGTGACGACGTCCACGGACGGGCGCTGCGTGGCCAGGACCAGGTGGATGCCCGCGGCCCGGGCCTTCTGGGTGATGCGGACGATCGCGTCCTCGACGTCCCGCGGGGCCGTCATCATCAGGTCCGCGAGCTCGTCGACGATGCAGAGGATGTACGGGTACGGCCGGTACTCCCGCTCGCTGCCCAGCGGCGCCGTGATCTCACCGGAGCGCACCTTGCGGTTGAAGTCGTCGATGTGGCGGACCCGGTTGGCCTGCATGTCCTGGTAGCGCTGCTCCATCTCCTCCACCAGCCAGGCCAGCGCGGACGCCGCCTTCTTCGGCTGGGTGATGATGGGCGTGATCAGGTGCGGGATGCCCTCGTACGGCGTGAGCTCGACCATCTTGGGGTCGACGAGGATCATCCGCACCTCCTCGGGCGTGGCCCGCTGGAGCAGCGACACCAGCATCGAGTTCACGAAGCTGGACTTGCCGGAGCCCGTGGAGCCCGCGACCAGCAGGTGCGGCATCTTCGCGAGGTTGGCGCAGAGGAAGTGGCCCTCGATGTCCTTGCCCAGCCCGATCACCATCGGGTGCTGCTCGCTGCGGGCGGTGCCGGAACGCAGCACGTCCCCGAGGCGGACCATCTCGCGGTCGGAGTTCGGCACCTCGATGCCCACGGCGGACTTGCCGGGGATGGGCGCGAGGATGCGGACGTTGTCCGTGGCCACCGCGTAGGCGATGTTCTTCGTCAGCTGGGTGATCTTCTCGACCTTCACGGCCGGGCCCAGCTCGATCTCGTAGCGGGTGACCGTGGGGCCGCGGGTGAAGCCGGTGACCTGGGCGTCGACGTTGAACTGCTCGAGCACGCCGGTGATGCGCTCGATCATCTCGTCGTTCGCGGCGGAGCGGAGCTTCGGCGGCGGCCCGGTCTCCAGCAGGTCCGCGGGCGGGAGCGTGTACGCGCCCTCGCCGACGGGCTCGCGGATCGCCATGGACATCTGCTCGCCCTCGGGCGGGAGGTCCTCGGCGGGCGGGGTGGCGACGACCTGGGCGGGAACGGCGCGCCTGGACTTCTCGGCCTTCTCGGCCTTCTCGGCCTGCTCCGGGCCCTGCGGCTCCTCGGCGGCGGACGGGGCCGCGGCGGCCTTGCGCGGACGCTTGGGCTCGACCGGGAAGTACTCCTCCTCCGGCTCCGTCGGCTCGTCCTCGAACGCCTCCGCGCTGGCGGCCTGGCGGCGGCGGGCGGGGCGTTTGCGGGCCGGGGCCTCCTCGGCGACCGGCTCCTCCTCGGCGACCGGCTCCTCGGACTCGGGGTCGACCTCGGGCCTGCCCAGCAGCCGCCGGACCCGGTTGGGGACCTCGCGCACGGGCGTGGCCGTGAGCACGAGGAACGCGTAGAAGCTGAGCAGCAGCAGCACCGGCACGGCGACCCACGGGGTGAGCCCGCTGGCCAACGGGGTCGCGGCGACGTACCCGACGGCCCCGCCGCCGGTGGCCCAGTCGGCGGGGACGTCCGGCGAGCCGGAGAACAGGTGGATCAGGCCGAGCACCCCGAGGGTGAGCAGCAGGGTGCCGACGGCGATCCGCGGCCGGGCCTCGGGGTGGGCCGGCGTGGTCATCAGCACGATGCCGACGATCAGCAGGATCACCGGCAGGAGCGCCCCGGCCAGGCCGAACACCGCGCCGACGCCGGCGGAGAACCCGCGGCCCACCGGGCCGCCCGCCTCCCACCAGATCCCCGCCGCGGAGATCACGGCGAGCACGATGAACAGGACACCCAGCCCGTCCCGCCGGTGGGCGGGGTCGATCTCCCGGGTGCGCCCGGCCGCGCGGCCCGCGGACCGCGTGGCCTTGACGACGCCGCGACCGACCGCGTCGATCCCCTTGTCGATCAGGTCGGGCTGTTTCCTGGCGGGCGCCCGCTTCGCGGGTGCGCGCTTGGCCGGGGTGCGCTTGGCGGGCGTGCGGGACCGCGACGACGACGCGCGCGGCCGACCGGATCCGGCCGTCGCCCACGCCTCGCCGCCGCCGGTCCGCCCGGCCGTCCCTCTCCCCGCCATGTCGCCCACGGTAACCGGCCGCGGCGACGATTCCCGGGACCGCCACACCCCGCCCGGCTCACACCGCCGGGAACGGGCCGGCCGCGGTGGCACGTTTCGTGCGCACAGTGCTGCCCGGACCGCACTGAGCGCACACAACTCGTGATCATGCAGCGCTGAGCGCACGACACGTGCGGTCGTCGAGCCGGCACCCACCACGGGCAGGGCGGGAGCCGCGCCACGGCGGCTCCCGCGCCCCTGCTCAGACCGCGATGACCGTCGGAACGATCATGGGGCGGCGGCGGTAGGTCTCGCCGACCCACTTGCCGACCACCCGCCGCACGGCCTGGGCCACGCGGTGCGGGTCGGTGATGTTCTCGTTCTCCGTGCGGGAGAGCTCGTCCTCGACCAGCGGCAGCACGGCGTCGAGCGCCTTGGGGTCGTCCGAGAAGCCGCGGCCGGACAGGGTGGGCCGCGAGACGGCCCGCCCGGTCTGCTTGTCGATCGCCACCGTGATGGAGATGAAGCCGCCCTCGCCGAGGACCAGGCGGTCCGACAGCGTGGTGTCCCCGATGTCGCCGACGAGGTTGCCGTCGACGTACACCCGGCCCACCTCGACGCGCCCGGTGATCGCGGCCCGGCCGTCGACGAGGTCGACCACCACGCCGTCCTCGGCGATCACGACGTTCTCCTCCGGCACCCCGGTCGCCACCGCGAGGGCCTTGTTGGCGCGCAGGTGGCGCCACTCCCCGTGGGCGGGCATGACGTTCGACGGGCGCACCGCGTTGTAGAGGAACAGCAGCTCACCGGCCGGGGAGTGCCCGGACACGTGCACCTTCGCGTTGCCCTGGTGCACCACCTTGGCGCCGAGCCGGGTCAGCCCGTTGATCACGCCGAAGATCGCGGTCTCGTTGCCCGGGATCAGCGAGCTGGCCAGGATGATCGTGTCCTCGGGCCGGATCACGACGCTGCGGTGGTCACCGCGCGCCATCCGGGACAGCGCGGACAGCGGCTCGCCCTGGGACCCGGTGGAGACCAGGACGAGCTGGTCGTCCGGCAGGGTCATGGCCTCGTCGAGGTCGACGAGCAGCCCGTCCGGCACGTTGAGCAGGTCCAGCTCGCCCGCCAGCGCCATGTTCCGGACCATCGAGCGGCCCGCGAAGCAGACCCGGCGGCCGTGCGCGGCGGCGGCGTCGAGCACCTGCTGGACGCGGTGCACGTGCGAGGCGAAGCAGGCGACGATGATCCGCGACGGCGCCTTGGCGAAGACGTCCGAGATCACCGGCCCGATGTCCCGCTCGGGGGTGACGAAGCCGGGGACGTCCGCGTTCGTGGAGTCGACCAGGAACAGGTCCACACCCTCGTCGCCGAGCCGCGAGAAGCCCGCGAGGTCGGTCAGCCGGTCGTCGAGCGGGAGCTGGTCGAGCTTGATGTCGCCGGTGTGCAGGACCAGGCCCGCGGGGGTGCGGATGGCGACGGCCAGCGCGTCCGGGATGGAGTGGTTGACCGCGAAGTACTCGCAGTCCCACGGCCCGTGGTTCAGCCGGTCGCCCTCCTTCACCTCCAGCAGGTGCGGGGTGAGGCGGTGCTCCTTGCACTTGGCCGCGACCAGCGCGAGCGTGAACCGCGAGCCCACGACCAGCAGGTCCGGCTTCTGGCGCAGCAGGAACGGCACGGCGCCGATGTGGTCCTCGTGGCCGTGGGTCAGGACCAGGACGTCGATGTCGTCGAGCCGGTGCTCGATGGCGCGGAAGTCCGGGAGGATGAGGTCGACGCCGGGCGAGTCGTCGCTGGGGAACAGCACCCCGCAGTCGACGACCATCAGCCGGTCCTCGTACTCGAAGACCGTCATGTTGCGGCCGATCTCGCCGATCCCGCCGAGGGCGTAGACCCGCAGGCCCCCCTCGGGGATCGCGGGCGGCGGACCGCCGGGCAGCTCGGCCGGGTTGGTGACCTCCGGCGGCGGCGCCGGACGGTCCTGCGACCGGTCGCGGCCCCGCCGGTTGCGGGACCGCCGGTCGTTGCGGGAGGAGGGACGACTCAAGGTTGCTGTGCTCTCTTCTGTAGTGCAGGGGGTTCTAGCGGTAGGCCACTTCGGCCCCGAGGTCGGTGGTGGTCCGGGTGCCGAGGGCGCCGTGACCGGTGTCGAACGGGCGGGTGTGCGGGACCTGGTCCGGGTCGAGCGCCACGCCGCCCGCCATGAGGTCGGCCGCGATCAGCGCGACCTGCTCCTCGGTGGCCGGGGGCAGCGGGAGGCGGGGGTCCCCGACGTCGATCCCGCGCAGGCGCAGGGCCGTCTTCGAGAACACCGCGCCGCCGACCCGGCCCATGCCGCGCAGCAGCGGGATCATGGCGTAGTGCAGGGCGCGGGCGCGGTCCTGCTCGCCCGCCTCGTACGCGTCGAGCATCGCGCGCAGCCGGTCGGCGACGACGTGCCCGATCACGGACACGAAGCCGACCGCCCCGACGGACAGCCACGGCAGGTTCACCGGGTCGTCGCCCGAGTAGTAGGCCAGCGTCGTCGTGGCCAGCACCTCGGTGCCGACGCGCAGGTCGTTGCGGGCGTCCTTCACCGCGAGGATCCGGGGGTGCTGGGCGAGCCGCTGCAGCGTCTCCAGCTCGATCGGCACGACCGAGCGCGGCGGGATGTCGTAGAGCATCACCGGCAGGTCCGTGGCGTCCGCGACGGCGGTGAAGTGCAGGACCAGGCCGTTCTGCGGGGGCCGCGAGTAGTACGGCGTGACCACCAGCAGGCCGTGCGCGCCCGCCTTCTCCGCCTGCCGCGCGAGGTGGACGCTGTGCGCGGTGTCGTAGGTGCCCGCCCCCGCGACCACGGTGGCCCGGTCCCCCACCGCCGAGACGACGGCCCGGACCAGCTCCGCCTTCTCCTCGTCGCTGGTGGTGGGCCCCTCGCCGGTGGTGCCGTTGACGACGAGCCCGTCGTTGCCGAGGTCCACCAGGTGCGTCGCGAGCTCCTCCGCCTTCGCCAGGTCGAGCGCTCCCTCGGCGTCGAACGGGGTGACCATGGCGGTCAGCACTCGGCCGAAGGGGCGCGCGGGCGTCGGGCTCATGGGGGTGACGGTACCGTCCCCGGCTCCCGGCGGTCCGGTCACGCGCTCACGGCGTCCTCCACCTCCCCCGCTACATCCCCCGTTCGACGGCCTCGTAGGCCTGTACGTCCGCCGGGAGGCCCTCGATCTCGACCCGCGCGGCGTCCCGGCCGAAGAGGTGCAGGACGAGCTCGCCGGGCTCGCCGACCAGGGTGACCAGCCCGGGGCCCGTCTTGAGGACGTGGGTGGCGCCCTCCGGTCGGCGGGCCACGACGCCGACGGGACTGCGGCGCAGGAACAGTCGACCCGTCCGCGTCACGAGCCCCCACAGCCGCGTGTCGCGCTCCCGGTCGGCGGGGCGGGGTTCCCACCCGGGCTCGCCGCGGCGGGCGTCCTCGTGGTGGACGAAGAACTCGGCGCCGTTCGCGGTCTCGTCGACCCGCCCGATCCGGAAGGGCGACCAGGCGGGCGGGCCGCCGCGCAGCTCGTCCACCATCGCCGACCAGGGGGTCTCGGCGTAGCCCGCCATCGCCCGCTCGGTCAGCGGCGCGAGCGCCGGGACCACGATCCCGCCGGACACCCAGGGCTGCCGCTCCCGGACGAGCAGGTGGGCCAGCAGGTCCCGGGTCGTCCAGCCCGCGCACAGGGTCGGTCGGTCCGGCCCCAGCTCGTCGAGGGTGTCGGACAGGGCAGCACGTTCCGCGGTGGCCAGGCTCACCGACCCGACGGTAGCGGGCCCGCGCCGGCCCCGCCCGCCTACCGGCAGGGGCCGACGGTCGCCGTCACGGCCTGGTGGTCCGATCCCGGCAGCGGGACGTGCAGCGGGTCGTCCCCGCACCAGCCCGGACTGACCAGCACGTGGTCGATCCGCAGGAGCAGCAGCCGCCACGAGGTGACCTGCGTCGGGCCCTGCCAGGTGTCCCGGACGGCGTCGGTGAGCACGCCGGTCAGCACGCGGTAGTCGCGGCTGCGGTCGGTGGTGTTGAGGTCGCCCGCGAGCACGACCGGGCCCGGCTCGGCCGCGGCCTGCGCGGCCAGCGCCTCGACGATGCGGTGGTGCTCCATCGGCGTGACCTCGAAGCCGCGGTCGGAGATCCACGGGCGCGGGACGTGCAGCGCGTAGAGGGTGAACGGGACCGGCGCCTCGACCCGCACCCGCACGCCGGGCAGGTCGGGGCCCGCGACCTGCAGGACGCGCAGCGGGTACCGGGAGTAGACCCCGACTCCGTGGGTGTCGCCGCCCCGGTCGCGGTCGCCGCCGTACACGGCGTACCGGTAGGCGGCGCGGAAGCGGGCGTCGACGGGGCCCGCGTCCTCGCTGACGACCGTGACGTCCGCGGGGTCGGCGAGCAGCGCCGCCGGGTCGCCCGCCATCCCGGTGATGTTGGCTGCGGCGACGCGCACCGCGCCCGTCGGGTCGACCGGCCCGGTGGGCTGTGGACGCCAGGGGGCGAGCACCACGAGCACGCCCACCACGAGCAGGGACACGATCCCGGGGAGGTACGCCCACCGGCGTCGCCAGGCCAGGACCGCGACGACGAGCACGACGAGGACGACGACGACCGGCCAGAGGATCGCGAGGACGTCCCCCACCGGACCCAGCACGTCCCGCAGCGGGAACCAGAGCCAGGGCACAACGACGGCGGCGACCGGACCGATCAGGCCGGTCCGGGAACGGGGCCGTTGCAGCACGGGAGACCTTTCGTCGAGGTCCTCCGCGCCGAGGACGGGACCGTGGGGGGAGTCGATCCGGCCCCGCGGGCCGTCAGCCCTCCGTGACGTACTGGCTGCTGGCGATCTCCGAGCCGTCGTCCAGCGTGCCGATCTCGAAGTCCCGGAACACGTTCGGCACCGCGTCCTGCAGCTGCCGCAGGCACGCGATGGCCAGGGCGCGGATCTCGACGTCCGCGTGCTCGGTCGCGCGCATGGCGATGAAGTGCCGCCAGGCCCGGTAGTTGCCGGTGACCACGATCCGGGTCTCGGTGGCGTTCGGCAGGATCGCCCGCGCCGCCTGTCGCGCCTGCTTGCGGCGCAGCGTGGCGTTCGGGACGTCCGCGAAGCGCTTCTCCAGGCCCTCGAGCAGTTGCTCGTAGGCCTTCACCGAGGCCTCGGCGGCGTCGAGGAACATCTGGTGCAGCTCGGGATCGTCCGCGATGACGTCCGGCTCGACCATCGCCGCGTCCCGCTCCGGGACGTAGCGCTGGGACAGCTGCGAGTACGAGAAGTGCCGGTGCCGGATCAGCTCGTGGGTCAGCGACCGCGAGATGCCGGAGAGGTAGAAGGAGACCGTGCCGTGCTCGAGCACGGACAGGTGGCCCACCTCGAGGATGTGTCGCAGGTAGCCCTCGTTGGTCGCGGTGCGCGGGTTCGGCTTGGACCACGACTGGTAGCAGGCGCGGCCCGCGAACTCGGCGAGCGCCTGGCCGCCGTCCGCGTCCGTCTCCCAGGGCACGTCCGCCGGGGGGACGAACTCGGTCTTCGCGATGAGCTGGACCTTCGGCGGAACCGTCTGCATGCGGCGACTGTAACCGGCAGAGTGGTGGCGTCACCATGATGGTTGCGTGACGTCAGTCGTGACGCCATAGTGGTGTCATGGACATCGGCCAGTACGTCGCGCAGCTGCGGGAGGACCTCGCGTCCGCCGCCGCCGCGGGAGACGAGCAGACCCAGCGCACGGCCGCGCTGCTCGGCGCGGCCATCGAGCCCGCCGCGCGGCTCGCGATCATGAACGCCCTCTCCGACCTGGCCGCCGAGGTCACCGCGGAGCTGGGCGACCGCACGGTGGAGGTGCGGCTCGACGGGCGGGACGTGCGCGTCGCCGTCAGCGCCGCCCCGGCGGGCGAGCCGGAGACGCCGCGGTTCACCCCGCCGGGAGACGCGGGTGACATCAGCCGCATCACCCTGCGCATGGTCGAGCAGATCAAGGCGCAGGCCGAGCAGGCCGCGCAGGCCCAGGGCGTCTCGCTGAACTCGTGGGTCTCCCAGGCGGTGCAGGGGGCCCTGGCGGGCAGGCAGCGCCACCGGCGCGGCTGGGACCGCACGTGGGAGGACAAGGGAGACGGCCGGGGAGACGGCCGCGGAGACGGCCGCGGAGACGGCGACGGCCGGCTGAAGGGGTGGGTGCAGGGATGAGCGAGCGCGAGGACGTGCGCAGGCAGGACGCCTGGCCGTGCGCCGAGGCCGCCGAGCTGGAGATCGGGATCGACGTCGGGCGGGTCCGGGTCGAGCTCAACGAGTCCGCCACCGAGGTGCGTGCCGAGGTCCGCCACGACCCGCACGGCGACAGCCCGTGGGAGCAGGGGCTCACCGGCATCCTCACCTGGCTGGGGAACGCCTCGGGTGACGCCGCGGTCGACCCGGGTGCCGCCGCCGTGCGTGCCGCGGAGGTCCGCTGGGACGCCGAGGCCAGGCGGCTGGTGATCCGGTCGACCCAGGACCTCCCGCTGCGCGTCGTGCCGCTGTCGGTCACGGTCTGGGCGCCCGCGGGGTCCCGGCTCGCCGTGAAGACCGGCGCCGGGGACGTCTCGGTGTCCGGCCGGGCGGGCTGGGCCGCGATCCGCACCGGCTCCGGCACCGCAGAGGTCGACGAGATCACCGGCGCCGGCGAGATCACCACCGGCTCCGGCCGGGTGGAGCTCGGGATCGTCGGCGGCGACGCCAAGCTGCGCACCGGCTCCGGCGGGGTCTCGGTGGCCTCGCTCAGCGGGTCCACCCAGATCAAGGCGGGCAGCGGGGACGTCACGCTCGGGGAGGTGCACGGCGACCTCACCTGCAGGACCGGCTCCGGTGACGTCGTGGTCGCGGACGCCCACGCGGGCCGCTTCGACCTGACCACCGGCTCGGGGGGCCTGCGGATCGGCGTGCACGCGGGCGTGGCGGCGGAGCTGGACCTGTTCTCGGGTTCCGGCTCGGCGCGCAGCGACCTGGACGTCGGCGGGGTCGCGCCGGTGGACAGCCCGCCGCTGCACATCACGGGCCGCACCGGCAGCGGGGACGTGCTGGTGACCCGCGCCGCGACCGCGGGGGTCTGAGCCAGGCCCGGGTGACGCTTGGGCGTCCCAAGCACCGCTGAGCGACGCGTGGGACGCCCAAGCATCTCGGCTGCCCGGGCTCTGACGCTTGGGACGCCCAAGCATCTCCGCGGCCCCGGCTCTGACGCTTGGGACGCCCAAGCACCACGGAGCGACGCTTGGGACGCCCAAGCACCGGCGGCTCTGACGCTTGGGCGTCCCAAGCACCGCTGAGCGACGCTTGGGCGTCCCAAGCGTCAGCGGCCCCGGCGGTCGCCCCGGCGGTCCCGGCGGCAGCGCCCCTCAGCGGCCCCGGCTCACCACGCTCGGCGCAGCGCTCCGGCCAGGTCGCCCCGCTCCCCCACCTGCACCGCGTCGAGCTCCAGCCACTCCGCCATGAGGTCCAGCTCCGCCGCCAGCTCGGCGGCGACGCGGGCATGCGCGACGCCCGGCTCGGCGAAGGCGCCCTGCACCCGCAGCACCCCCGCGGCCCGGTCCGCCTTGAGGTCCACCCGCGCGACCAGCTCGCCGTCGAGCAGGAACGGGAACACGTAGTAGCCGTACTCCCGCTTGGGCTCGGGCACGTAGATCTCGATGCGGTAGCGGAAGCCGAAGATCCGCTCGGTGCGCTCCCGCTCCCAGATCAACGGGTCGAACGGGCAGAGCAGCGCGCGGCCCTCGACCCGCCGCGGCACCACGGCGCCCGGCCACCGGTAGGCGGGGGACCGCCAGCCGCGGACCGCCACCGGCTCCAGCTCCCCCGCCTCGACCAGCTCGGCGACCGCGCGCTGCGAGTCGGCGGGCCCGAGCCGGTAGTAGTCCCGCAGGTCCGGCTCCGTCCCGATCCCGAGCGCCTGGGCCGAACGGCGCACCAGCTCACGGGCGGCGAGCCCGTGGTCCATCGGGTGCGCGGCCAGCACCTCGGGCGGCAGCACCCGCTCGGGCAGGTCGTAGAGGCGCTGGAAGTGCACGCGGGTGCCGGTGGTGAGCGCGCCGAGCCCGAACAGGTACTCGCAGATCCGCTTGACCTCCGACCGTTCCCACCAGGTGACCCCCGGCGGTCTGCTCTGCGCGCCCAGCGCGGCCTCCAGGGTGCCCGCCCCCACCGGGCCGAGCTCCTTGACCGCGGCGAGCACGTCCGCCACCAGCGCGGGCTCCCGCTCGGCCAGCTCGGCGTAGTGCCGCCACCAGCCGGGCCGCTTCGCCCCGGAGAGCAGCAGCGGCCAGTCCGCGACCGGCAGCAGGCTGGCCTCGTGCGCCCAGTACTCGACCATCATCCGCGGCCGCCGGGCCGAGTCCGCCCAGGCCGCGGCGTCCAGCAGGGCGCGCGGGTAGGCCCCGAGCCGGGCGAAGACCGGCATGTAGTGCGCCCGCACCGCCACGTTCACCGAGTCCAGCTGCAGCAGCCGGACCCGGCCCAGCACCCGCGCGAGGTGCCGCCGGGTCACCGGGCCCGTGGGCCGCGGGTCCGCGAACCCCTGGGCGGCGAGCGCGGTCCGTCGAGCCACGTCGGCCGAGATCGTCCTCACGACCGGCATCGTGCCGGCAGCCACCGACAGTTCCAGCCGGTCTCGGCGCCGTCAGCGCGGCGACGCGTCCGGGAGCTCGGCGGGCGTCCGTTCCGCGCGCACCACCAACACCACGGCGACGAGCACGATCGCGCCGCCGAGGGCCTGCAGGAGCGAGAAGCGCTCGCCGACCAGCGCGACCCCGAGCACGACGGCGATCACCGGATTGACGTAGGCGTAGGTCGCGACCGTCGAGACCGGCAGGCCCCGCAGCGCGAGGGCGTAGCCGCTGAACCCGCCGAGGGTGGCCAGGGCCGCCCCGACCCAGGCCCACCAGGCCACACCGGACACGGCCGCGAGATCGAGCCGCGCGCCCGTCAGCAGCCCGGCGAGGCCCATCAGCACGCCGCCGGTCACCATCTGCACGGTCGCCATGGCGAACGGGTTGGGCGGGACCGGGAGCCGGGTCGTCGCGTAGGTGCCACTCGCCCAGCCCAGGCCCGCCAGCACCACCAGCCACGGACCCCACCAGGCGCTCCCGGCCGTGCCTCCGGAGCCCGGCCCGGACAACACCAACACCCCGAGCCCGACCAGGCCGACGAGCACGCCGACCAGCGTCGCGCGGGAGGGGCGGTCGCCGAACACGGTCCGCAGCACCGCGATGTAGAGCGGGACGACCGCGAGCAGCAGCGCGGCCAGGCCCGACGGGATCTGGGTCTGGGCCAGCGCGACGAACCCGTTCCCCCAGGCGGGCAGCAACAGCCCGCTCAGCATCGAGGTGAGCAGCTGCGCGCGGGTCATGCCGAACGCCGAGAACCCGCCGGTGAGCAGCACGATCACCCCCAGCACGAGTCCCGCGGCCAGGAACCGCAGGGACCCGGCGAGCAACGGCGGCACGTCCGTGATCGTCAGCCGGTTGAGCAGGTAGATCGAGCCCCAGAGGACGTAGACCGAGGTGAGCGCGAGCCAGGCCGCCCGCAGGCCCACCGCCGGTTCCGCCGAACGAACGTTCACGGACACCGACGGTGTCATGCCCGCCCCCCGACGGCCAGGCGTGAGTGAGGCAGGGTACGAATGCGGCATGGCCCTCGCCTCGGTCCGCCCCGCCGTCGACGCGGACGTCGACGAGATCGTCCGCATCCAGGCCGAGACCTGGCGGCTGGTCTACGCCGACCTCCTCCCGGCCGCCGCCCTGGAGGCCCTCACCAGCCCGGACGCGCGGCGGACCTGGGCGGACGCCGTGCACGCCGGGGAGCCCTTCCACGTGTTCGTGGCGCAGGAGGGCGAGTGGACGGTGGGGTTCTGCGCCGCCGCGCACTACGCCGGGCAGGGCGGCTCGATCGCCGAGATCAGCACCCTCCTCGTGGAGCCGCGCTGGGGCAGGCGCGGGCACGGCGGCCGGTTGCTCGCCGTGGCGGGCGCCGCGCTGCGCCGGGCGGGCTCGCAGACCGGGCGGGCCTGGGTGCCCGAGGCCGACCACGCCTCACGCCGCTTCTACGACCGCGCGGGCTGGGCCGCGGACGGCGCCGTGCGCACCCTCGACACCGGAGACGGCACGCTCCGCGAGGTCCGCCACGCCGGCACCCTCGACCTACAGGTTCAGTAGCGGCTCGAGCCCGAAGGTCAGCCCGGGGCGCTGCCCCACGCTGCGGATGGACAGCAGCACCCCGGGCATGAACGACGCCCGGTTCGCGCTGTTGTGCGAGATCGTCAGGGTCTCCCCCGCGTCGCCGAAGATCACGTCCTGCTGCGCGACCACCCCGGGCATGCGGATGGCGTGCACGTGGATGCCGTCGACGACGGCGCCGCGCGCCCCGTCCGGGTCCGACGTCGTGGCGTCCGGCACCGCACCGAGCCCCGCCTTCGCCCGGGCCTGCGCCACCAGCGTCGCCGTGCGGGCCGCGGTGCCCGAGGGCGCGTCCACCTTCTTCTCGTGGTGGGCCTCGACGACCTCGACCGACTCGAAGAAGGGGGCGGCGAGCTGCGCGAAGTGCATGGTCAGCACGGCGCCGATGCCGAAGTTGGGGGCGATCAGCACGCCCACGCCGTCGGGGATCAGCCGCCGCACGGCCTCGAGGCGCTCCGGGGAGAACCCGCTCACCCCGACGACGGCGTGCTTGCCCGCGCCGAGGACGTGGGCCAGGTTGTCCAGGACGACGTCCGGCCGGGTCAGGTCCACCACCACGTCCGCCGCGGCGATGCCGTCCAGGGGGTCGGTGGAGCCGATCTCCGCGACCAGCTCCATGTCCGGGGCGCCGCGGACCGCCGCGCACGCCTCGGACCCCATCCGCCCCTTCGCCCCCAGCACCGCCACTCGGATCACGCGGGTCAGCCTAGTGAGGGCCTGGTCTCCGGGTTGCCGGCGACCGCCTTGTCCAGCAGCGGGACCAGGGTGTCCAGGACGTAGGGCAGCGAAAGCGGGCTGGTGAAGTAGAGCGCACCCGCCAGGGTGGCGTCGGTGAAGACCAGGTGGCCGCCCTGCACCGGGGCGAGCGTGCGGTAGATCGGCTGGGCCTCCAGCTCGGTGCGGGCCTCGGCGTCCTCGGTGGCCCAGAGCAGGACCTTCGCCGAGTTCAGCACGTCGAGCCGCTCGATGGGGATGTAGGCCTGGCGCGAGTCGTCTCCGGTGGCGAAGGCGTCGATGTCCGCCGGGACGGTGAAGCCCAGGTCGGTGAGGAACTCGGTGGACAGGCCGTCCTGGTAGGCGATCGCGCTGCCGTCGTAGTACGGCGCCTGCAGGAAGACCGCCGGGGTGTTCGCGAAGGCCGGGTGGGCCGCGGCCGCGTCGGCGAAGCGCTTCTTGATCCCGTCGACCAGGGCCTGCGCCTGCGGGCCCTGGCCCAGCGCCTGCCCGATCAGCAGGGTCTGCTGGTCCCACGGCGCGAAGTACGCCTTGTCGCCCTTGGGCTGCGCCACGGTCGGGGCGATCGCCGCGAGCCGCTCGTACTGCCCCCGGTCCAGCCCGGCGTTCGTCGCGATGATCAGGTCCGGCTGCAGGGACGCGATCTTCTCGTAGTTCGGGCCGTCGGTCATCTCGAGGACCTCGGGGGTGGCCGAGCCCAGCTCGTCGCGCGCCCACGGCCAGGTGGCGTAGGGCTGGTCGCCGTACCAGTCGGTCACCGCGACCGGGATCACGCCGAGCGCCAGCAGGGTGTCGTGCTCGGTGTACCCGGCGCTGACCACCCGCTGCGGGTTCGCCGGCACGGTCGTGCTGCCGAACTGGTGCTCCACCGTGACCTGGGCGGGCGCGGCGGGCTCGGGCGCGGCGGTCGAACAGGCGGCGAGCACGAGGGCGGCCGCCGCCAGGATCAGGACACGGGTTCTCAACGGTTCTCCACGGGGGTCGTTCGGTTAGCTCGGTGAGGCTAACCTCAGTTCCAGCGGCCGAGTACCAGCTCAGCGCTCAGACGACCCCAGGGAGAAGCCATGACCGTCGCGGTCGACGTGATCCCGTACGAGCGCCACGAGGGCGACGACGAACGCTCCATGTGGATCTGCCGCTTCGGTCCCGCGGAGCCGGGCGGCTGGGGTCTGCACCGCCACGAGCAGCACCAGATCGCCTGGGTCAGCGAGGGGCTGACGACGGCCGTGGTCGAGGACCGCACCTGGGTGCTGCCGCCGACCCGGGCCCTGTTCGTGCCGGCGCACGCCGCCCACGACGTCGTCAACCGCCCGCCCGCCGCCCTGCACTGTCTCTACGTGTGGCCGCACGCGTGCCCGCTGGACTGGACCGCACCGACCGTCATCGGGGTCGGTCCCCTGCTGCGCGAGCTGATGCTGGCGCTGTCCGGGCCGGCGCTGCAGGCGGTCGAGGAGTCGGCCCGGACGCTGTTCTTCGGCCTCGTCGGCGCGGTGACCGATCCCGGCGTGGCGGTGCCGCTGCCGGACGACCGGCGGGCGCGCGCCGTCGCGCAGTGGCTGGTCTCCCGACCCGACGACCCCCGCGGCCTCGACGAGCTGGCCCCCGCCGCCGGCACCTCGGTGAGCACCCTGCGCCGGGCGTTCGCCGAGACCGGGATGACGTTCACGGACTGGCGCACACAGGTCCGGCTGCAGGCCGCGCTGCCGCACCTGGCGGACGGGATGCCGGTCGCCGGGGTGGCCCGACGGGTGGGCTACGCCTCGCTGAACGGGTTCGTCGACGCCTTCCGCAGGCACTTCGGGCACACGCCCGCGGCCCACTTCACGCGAGCACCAGACCGGTGATCCACGCGGCGGTCATCAGCAGCCCGGCCGCCAGCTCGATGACGATGCTCCAGCCGACCGCGCGCAGCGCGTGCTTCGTCGAGGGCCAGGCCTGCGCGGAGCTGCCCAGCCGGGCGAGCTCGGCCAGGTAGACGCCGAGGACGAAGCCCAGGAACAGCCCGATCACGGGGATCACGAAGAACCCGATGATCCCGAGGACCGCCCCGAGCAGCAGTGACCGGCCGGGCACGCCCGCGTCCTTGAGCTGCTTGCCCGGGATCGTGTACTTGACGATCGAGCCGATCACCAGCAGCGCCGCGGCGATCCCGAAGACCCACCAGCCCAGCGCGTCCCCGCGCGGGATCGCCCACACCGCCACCCCCGCGAGCACCACGACCAGCCCGGGCAGCACCTGGGACACGACCCCGACCAACCCGAGGACGATCACCACACCCGCGACGAGCGAGAGGATCACCGATGCCCACCCCCGCCCGCATTATGGAGCAGGGGGTCAGGCGAGATCCTGGAGGGCTGCGGGGAGGTCGTCCGGGTCGTCGTAGGGGCCGACCACCGCGGCCGTGAGGTCCTGGGTGAGGAGCTCGTCCGCCAGGGCGGCGACCTCCTCGACGGTGACCTCGTCGATCCGGGCCAGGCTCTCCTCCAGCGAACGCTGTCGGCCGTGGTCCAGCTCGGAGCGGCCCAGCCGGTTCATCCGGCTCGCCGTGTCCTCCAGGCCCAGCACGGTGCTGCCGCGCAGCGACCCCTTGGCCCGGCGCACCTCCGCCTCGGTGATCCCCTCGGCGGCGGCGCCCGCGAGCACGTCCCGCACCACGCCGACCACTTCGCCGAGCCGCTCCGGCGCGCAGCCCGCGTAGACCGACCAGGTGCCGGCGTCCGCGTAGGACACGCTCGACGAGTAGACCTGGTACGCGAGCCCGCGCTGCTCCCGGACCTGCTGGAACAGCCGGGAGGACAGGCCGCCGCCCAGCGCCGCGTTGAGCACCGCCAACACCGGGCGCCGCGGGTCGTGCCGGTCGAGACCGGGCACGCCGAGCATGAGCTGGGCCTGCTCGGAGTCGTCCGTGCGCAGGGCGAGCGCCCGCCGCGCGGGCAGCGCGACCCCGCCGGAGCGGCGGGGCCCGACGGGCCGCGCGTCCGGCCCGTCGAACGCCTTCGCCGCCAGCTCGACGACGTGGTCGTGGGTCAGGTTCCCCGCGGCCGCCACCACCATCCGGGGGGCGGTGTACTCGCCCCGCCAGAACTCGAACAGGGTCTCGCGGCTCATCCCGCGGATCGACTCCTCCGAGCCGATCACGGGCAGGCCGAGCGGGTGGGCCGCGAACAGCGTCTCGTCGAACAGCTCGCCGAGCAGGTCCTCGGGATCGTCGTCCCGCATGGCGATCTCTTCCAGGACCACCCCGCGCTCGAGCTCGACGTCCGTGTGCGCCAGCTCGGCGTGGGTGACGACGTCCGCGAGGACGTCGAGCGCCAACGGCAGGTCCTCGTCGAGGACGTGCGCGTAGTAGCAGGTGTGCTCCTTGGCGGTGAACGCGTTCAGCTCGCCGCCGACCGCGTCCATCTCCTCGGCGATGGCCTGCGCCGAGCGCCGCCCCGTGCCCTTGAACAGCAGGTGTTCGAGGTAGTGCGCCGCCCCGGCCTGGTCCGGGCGCTCGTCCCGGGAGCCGATGGCGATCCAGATGCCGAGCGCGACGGAGCGCACGCCCGCGACCTGCTCGGTGAGCACGCGAACGCCCCCGGGGAGCTCGGTGCGAGCCACCCCGGGGGCGTCCGGACGTGCGGAGGAGGTCAGCTCGAGACCTCGGCGGGGGCCTCGACGACCACGTCGGCGTCGGACGGGGCGTCGGCCGGAGCCGCCGCACCCTCCTCCACCACCGGGATCAGCGAGATCTTGCCGCGGTTGTCGATGTCGGTGACCTCGACGCGGATCTTGTCGCCCACCTTGACGACGTCCTCGACCTTGCCGATCCGCTTCCCGTTGCCGAGCTTCGAGATGTGGACCAGCCCGTCCTTGCCGGGGACCAGCGAGACGAAGGCGCCGAAGGCGGCGGTCTTGACGACCGTGCCCAGGAACCGCTCGCCGATCTTCGGCAGCTGCGGGTTGGCGATGGCGTTGATCATGCCGATCGCCTCCTCCGCGGAGGGGCCGTCGGCGGCACCGACGTAGATGGTGCCGTCGTCCTCGATGGAGATGTCCGCGCCGGTCTTCTCCGTGATCGAGTTGATCATCTTGCCCTTCGGGCCGATGACCTCGCCGATCTTGTCGACGGGCACCTTGATCGCGGTGACCCGCGGCGCGTAGGTGCTCATCTCGTCCGGGCCGTCGATGGCCTCGCCCAGCACCTCGAGGATGGTGAGGCGGGCGTCCTTGGCCTGGTTCAGCGCGGCGGCCAGCACCTCGGACGGGATGCCGTCCAGCTTGGTGTCCAGCTGCAGCGCGGTGACGAACTCCGCCGTGCCGGCGACCTTGAAGTCCATGTCGCCGAACGCGTCCTCGGCGCCCAGGATGTCCGTCAGCGCGACGTACTGGGTGGTGCCGTCGACGGTGTCGGAGACCAGGCCCATCGCGATGCCCGCGACCGGCGCCTTGAGCGGCACGCCCGCGTTGTACAGCGACATCGTGGAGGCGCAGACCGAGCCCATGGACGTCGAGCCGTTGGAGCCGAGGGCCTCGGACACCTGGCGGATCGCGTAGGGGAACTCCTCGCGCGTGGGCAGCACGGGCAGCAGGGCCCGCTCCGCCAGCGCGCCGTGGCCGATCTCGCGGCGCTTCGGCGACCCGACGCGACCGGTCTCACCGGTCGAGTACGGCGGGAAGTTGTAGTGGTGCAGGTAGCGCTTGTGCGTCTCCGGCCCCAGCGAGTCGATCTGCTGCTCCATGCGGAGCATGTTCAGCGTGGTGACACCCATGATCTGGGTCTCGCCGCGCTCGAAGATCGCGGAACCGTGCGCCCGCGGGACGACCTCGACCTCGGCCGACAGCGGCCGGATGTCGGTGAGCCCGCGCCCGTCGATCCGGACCTTGTCGGTCAGGATGCGCTGGCGGACGAGCTTCTTGTTGAGCGACCGGAACGCGGCGCCCAGCTCCTTCTCGCGGCCCTCGAACTGCGCGCCGAGGGACTCGAGCACGGCGAGCTTGACCTCGTCGGTCTTCGCCTCGCGCTCCTGCTTCGGGCCGACGGCCAAAGCAGCGGCCAGGTCCTTCGAGGCGGCCTTCTCCACGGCCTCGAACGCGTCCGGCTGGTAGGCCGGGTACGTCGGGTAGTCGCGGGTCGGCTTGGCGGCGACCTCGGCCAGCTGCTGCTGGGCGATGCACAGGCTGCGGATGAACGGCTTGGCCGCCTCCAGGCCCTGCGCCACGATCTCCTCGGTGGGCGCCTGCGCGCCCCCGGCGACGAGCTCGATCGTCTCGGTGGTGGCCTCGGCCTCCACCATCATGATCGCGACGTCGTCACCCACGACGCGGCCGGCGACGACCATGTCGAAGACGGCGCGCTGCAGGTCCTCCCACTGCGGGAAGGCGACCCACTGGCCGTCGATCAGGGCCACGCGCACGCCGCCGATGGGGCCGGAGAACGGCAGCCCGGCGAGCTGCGTCGACGCCGAGGCGGCGTTGATCGCGAGCGCGTCGTACGGGTCCTGCGGGTCCAGCGACAACACGGTGACGACGATCTGGATCTCGTTGCGCAGGCCGTCGACGAAGGACGGGCGCAGCGGCCGGTCGATGAGCCGGCAGGTCAGGATCGCGTCCGTACCCGGGCGACCCTCGCGGCGGAAGAACGAGCCGGGGATCTTGCCGATCGCGTACATCCGCTCCTCGACGTCCACCGTGAGGGGGAAGAAGTCGAAGTGCTCCTTGGGCTGCTTCGACGCCGTGGTGGCGGAGAGCAGCATGGTCTCGTCGTCCAGATAGGCGACGACGGATCCGGCGGCCTGGCGCGCGAGGCGCCCGGTCTCGAACCGGACGGTGCGGGAGCCGAAGCTCCCGTTGTCGATCACTGCGGTCGTCTCGTGGACGCCGTCGTTCTCGATGGGATCGGTCATGAAGTGGTGTCTCTCCTCGAGACTCGAGCCACCCCGTGAGACCGGTGGATCCTCCGCGGAGCCGGTCTTCGATCGAAGCGCCCGGAGCCTCGTGCTCCGGGGGCCACTACCGAGGACCGGCGGATCAGGTCGGTCAGAGGGTGGCGGTGTTCAGTTCTGCGACCCGAGGGGGCGGCATCCGCCACCCCCTCGGGAGGTGCTCAGCGGCGCAGGCCCAGCTTCTCGATCAGGGACCGGTACCGGTTGATGTCCACCGAGGCCAGGTACTTGAGCAGCCGGCGGCGACGGCCGACCATGAGGAGCAGCCCGCGACGGCTGTGGTGGTCGTGCTTGTGCTGCTTGAGGTGCTCGGTCAGGTCGCTGATCCGCTTGGTCAGCAGGGCGACCTGCGCCTCCGGCGAGCCCGTGTCACCGGAGTGGGTGCCGTACTCGTCGAGGATCGTCTTCTTCGCTGCGGCGTCGAGAGCCACGTGTGTCTCCTTCGGTGGTGACGTCCGTGGGGCCCGTCCGCGAGGTGTGCCTCGGGCGGGTGGTCGGAACGGCCGCCACGGACTGCAGCCGAACCCGGTGTCCAGGCTACCAGCGCGCCGCCGCCCGCCCGCGCCGACCCACCCGTTCGAGCCGGTCAGGCGGGGTACGGGCACTAGTTCGAGGCGGCCCGGCGCAGCAGCGCCGCGATCTCCGGGAACGCCGTGCCCAACGCGGCGGCGGCCGCGACCAGCCGGGCGGGCGTGGTGACCGCGCGCAGCGCCTCGGTCGGATCGGCGGGCCGCCCGGGACGCGGCGGGTCACCCGCGCGGTCCGCGGGGCCCGACGGGTCCGGCCTGCCCGGCTGCCCCGGCTGCCCCGGCTGCCCCGGCTGCCCCGGCTGCCCCGGCTGCCCCGGCTGCCCCGGCTGCGCTGTCCATGCCACCGGGGTCGACGACCGCACCGCCGCCAGCAGCCCCGGGACGCGGTCGGCCGCGACCGCCGGGCCCGCGGCCCGGTCGTCGAGCATCCGGAGGCGGGCGAGCACCGCCGGGTCGCCGATCTTCACCCGCCGCCCGGTGACCAGCTGCGACAACATCGCCGGGCTCACCCCGACCGTGCGCGCGAGGGCCCCCTGGGTGATCCCGAGCGCCTTGACCACCCGGTGCACCGTCTGCCCGATCGGCGCACCGTAGAGCGCGCGCTGCCGCTCGCGGTTCGCGGCGAGGAGCGACTCGGGATCCACGCCGACGATCGTCGCACCGCGGCCCCCGTCCCCGAGGCGGAACGGAGAAACTGCGGTCAGCCGAGCAGCTCCCGGGTCCGCTCCACGTCCTTGTTCATCTGCTCGATCAGCGGCTCGATGCCGTCGTAGCGCTCCATGCCGCGCAGCCGGTGCGCGAACTCGACGCCCACCTCGTGGCCGTAGAAGTCCTCGTGGACGTCGAGCACGAAGGCCTCGACGGTGCGGACCCGCCCCGAGAACGTCGGGTTGGAGCCGACCGAGATCGCCGCCGGCAGCCGCCGGTCGCCGATCGTGAACCAGCCCGCGTAGACCCCGTCCGCGGGGATGGCGGTGTGCTCGGCGCAGGACACGTTGGCGGTGGGGAACCCCAGCTCGCGGCCGCGTTTGTCGCCGTGCACGACCACCCCGTCGACCCGGTGCGGCCGCCCGAGCGCCGCGGCCGCCGCCTCCATGTCCCCCGCGTCGATGCACGAGCGGATGTAGGTCGAGGAGAACGTGACACCCGCGCCGCTCATGAGGTCGAGCCCCTCCACCCCGAACCCGAACCGGGAGCCGAGCTCGCGCAGCGTGTCCAGGTCCCCGACGGCCTTGTAGCCGAAGGTGAAGTTCGTGCCGACGACCACGACCGCGGCGTGCAGGGTGTCCACGAGGATCTCGTGGGCGAACTCCGCGGGCTCCATCCGGGCCAGCTCGGCGGTGAAGGGGATGACGCAGAAGGCGTCCGCCCCCAGCTCGGATACGAGGTCCGCCCGGCGCTCGAGGGTCGTCAGCGCCGCCGGGTGCGACCCCGGCCGGACGAGCTCGGCGGGATGCGGGTCGAACGTGACGACGGTGCTGTGCAGCCCCCGCTCCTCGGCGACCGCGACGGCCCGGGCGATCAGCTGCCGGTGCCCGCGGTGGACGCCGTCGAACACCCCGATCGTCACGACGCTGCGGCCCCAACCCGAGGGGACGGAGTCGATCCCGCGCCACCGTTCCACGATCAGCAGCCTACGAGGCGGCGGGCGCGAGGACGACAACGGGCTTGGCCACCGCGCCCGCGTCCGCCATGAGGGCCAGGACACGGCCGTCGGGGGCGAACACGCCGTAGGTGCCCGGCAGACCCGCGGCGGGCAGCCGCTTGCCGTGCGAGACGTCCGTCGCGCCGCTCTCGTCGACGTCTCGCCGCACGAAGGCGGTCGCGACCGCCCCGGCGAGGTCGAGCGACAGCGCCGGGTCCTCCGCCAGCTGCTCCAGGGTGCGGGCGTGGGCGAGCCCGAACGGCCCGACCCGGGTGCGGCGCAACGCCGTCAGGTGGCCGCCGACGCCCAGTGCGGCGCCGAGGTCGCGGGCGAGCGCGCGCACGTACGTGCCGGACGAGCACTCCACGACGACGTCCAGCTCGGCGCCCCGCCGCTCGACCAGGTCGAACGCGGACACGGTCACCGGGCGGGGCGGGATCACCACGTCCTCCCCCGCCCGCACCCGCGCGTAGGCGCGCTTGCCGTCGATCTTCACCGCGCTAATGCTGGACGGGACCTGCTCGATGCCGCCGGTCAGGGCGGCCATGCCCGCCGCGACCGCCTCGTCCGTCACGCCCGACGGGTCCGCCTCGGTGAGCGTGTCCCCCTCGGCGTCGTCGGTGGTGGTGGACGCGCCGAGCCGGATGGTCGCGGTGTAGGCCTTGGTGTCCAGGGCGAGGTGTCCGAGCAGCTTGGTGCCCCGCTCCACCCCGCACACCAGCACGCCGGTGGCCATCGGGTCCAGCGTCCCGGCGTGGCCGACCTTGCGGGTGCGCAGGATGCGGCGGAGGCGGGACACGACGTCGTGCGACGTCATCCCGCTCGGTTTGTCGACGATCACGAGCCCGGACACCCGCGTGACCCTACTTTCCGAGCCGGTAGCCCACCCCACGCGCCGTCACGATCACCTCGGGGCGGCCGAGCTTCGACCGGAC
Organism: Pseudonocardia sp. WMMC193; assembly: GCF_021728735.1. Lineage (NCBI taxonomy): Bacteria > Bacillati > Actinomycetota > Actinomycetes > Pseudonocardiales > Pseudonocardiaceae > Pseudonocardia > Pseudonocardia sp. WMMC193. The sequence continues at coordinate 2,872,064 of NZ_JAKKDO010000003.1, forward strand.
CAGGCCGACGTGCGCCTCGAGCGTGCGGCGCGCGGAGGAGTCCGTGCTCCCCCAGACCTCGTCGAGCAGCTCGTCGCGGGCGACGACCGCACCCTCCCGCCTGGCCAGCGCCGCGAGCAGGTCGAACTCCTTGCGCGCCAACGCGACCTCGGCGCCGTCGACGCTCACCGAGCGCCGCGCGAGGTCGATCTCCACGTCGCCCGCGACCACCGCGGGCGCCACCCCCAGCCCGCGGGTGCGGCGCAGCACCGCGTCGATCCGGGCGAGCAGCTCCTCGATCAGGAACGGCTTGACGATGTAGTCGTCCGCGCCGTTGCGCAGCCCGGCCACGCGCGCCTCGACGGCCCCGCGCCCGGTGACGGCGAGGATCGGCACCCGCGACACCGCGCGGATCCCCCGACAGACCCCGATCCCGTCCCGGTCCGGCAGGCCCATGTCCAACAACACGACGTCCGGCGCCCCCTGGGCCACGGCCTCCAGCGCGGCGGACCCGCTGGTCACGTGCTGGACGCGGAACCCGTGCGCGGTCAGCGCCTTGGCCACGGCGCCACCCAGGACGGCGTCGTCCTCGACCAGCAGTGCGCGCACTTCTCCGACGTCTCCCAACCAGCGAAACCTCAAGGCCCGCCCAATTATGGACGCGCACACCCTGACATGGCGCCGGTCACGTTCCTAACGTGCCGTCCGGCATCGGACGTCGAGGAGGACGAGTGGCTACCACCGAAGCATCAGCACCGCCGCGGAAGAGGCGGTTCTACACCCAGCTCTGGTTCTGGGTGATCGTCGGCATTCTCGGCGGCATCGTGTTCGGGATGCTCGCCCCCGACGCCGCCAAGGGCTCGAAGTGGCTGGCCGACGGGTTCATCCAGATGATCAAGGTGATCGTCGCTCCGGTGATCTTCTGCACCGTGGTCGTCGGGATCGCCTCGATCGGCAACCTCGCCCGCGCGGGCGGCCTGGCGCTCAAGGCGCTGTTCTACTTCCTGGTCGCCACCGTCGTGGCGCTGACCCTCGGCCTGCTCGCGGCGAACGTCTTCGACGTCGGCGGGGGCTTCACCGGGCAGCCGTCGGCCGCCGCGCTGGAGTCCGCGGCCAAGCAGGTGGAGAGCGGCTCGAACGCCGACCAGGGCGGCCTGACCGGCTTCCTGCTCAACGACCTGCTCCCGACCAGCTTCCTCGGCCCGTTCGTGGAGAACGAGGTCCTGCGCGTCCTGGTCCTCGCGATCCTCACCGCCTGCTCGGTGTCGCTGCTGGCCGCGCCGCTGCGCACCCGCGTCGTCGGCTCGATCGAGACCATCGCCAAGGTCATCTTCGGCATCATCAAGCTGATCATGTGGGCCGCGCCGGTCGCCGCGTTCGGCGGCATGGCCTACACCGTGGCCCAGTTCGGCACCCAGTCGCTCGGTGAGCTGCTCAAGCTGATGGGCGTGTTCTGGGGCACCTGCCTGTTCTTCATCGTCGCGGTGCTCGGCCTGGTGTCCTGGTGGGCCGGGTTCAACATCTTCAAGGTCATCCGGCTGATCAAGGACGAGCTGCTGATCATCGTCGGCACCTCGTCGTCGGAGTCGGTGCTGCCGCGGCTGCTGACCAAGCTGGAGGCGGCGGGGGCGTCGAAGCAGACCGTCGGACTGGTCATCCCGACCGGCTACTCGTTCAACCTCGACGGCACCTGCATCTACCTGACCCTCGGTGCCCTGTTCATCATCCACGCGGGCGGCGAGACCCTCCCGATCGGCTTGCAGATCGGCCTCGCGCTGCTCATGGTCCTGACGTCCAAGGGCGCGGCGGGCATCACGGGTGCGGGCCTGGTGACCCTGGCGGCCTCGCTGCAGGCCTTCGGCGGCGAGTTCTTCACCGCCGAGGCCATCGCCGTCGGCATCGCGCTGATCATCGGCATCGACCGCGTGATGAGCGAGGGCCGCGCCCTCACCAACTGCATCGGCAACGTCGTCGCCACGCTGGCCATCGCCCGCTGGAACGGTGAGCTGGACCGCGAGCGGCTCGCCGCGGTGCTGGACGACCCGTCGCTCGTCGACGCGGCGATGGAGCTCGAGCACGGCGCAGGCCGTGACGCCGAGCGGGCGGAGTCGGTGGAGTCGGCGGAGCCCGAGGACAAGGAGCTCGTCGAGTCCGCACGGTAGACACTGTCCTCATGTCCTCCCGGCCCCGCCGATCGTCGAGCCTGGTCCGTCGCCTGCTGTTCCTGCAGGTGGCCACGGTCCTGGTGACGGTCGGCGGGGCCGCCGTACTGGCGGTCCTCGGCGCCCGCCAGCTCGAGACCGACGCAGCCGCCCGGTTGACCACGGCCACCGCCCAGTCCGTCGCGACCGATCCCGCCGTGGTCGCGGCGGTGACGGCGGGCGGCGACCCGCAGGTCGTCGCGCGGACGATGCAGCCGCTGGCCCTGCGGGTGCAGGAGGCCACCGGCACGGCGTTCGTCGTGATCATGAGCCCGGACGGGGTGCGCTACAGCCACGCCGAGCCGGACCGGATCGGGCAGACCTACCTGGGCACGATCGCCGAGGCCCGCGCCGGGCAGGTGTACACGGAGCACTACCTCGGCACCCTCGGCCCCTCGATCCGCACGGTCGTCCCGGTGTTCGCAGGCTCGGGCGGCCCGGTCGTCGGGCTGGTCAGCGTCGGCGTACTGGAGACGCGGATCAGCGAGCTCGTGGCGCGCGAGCTGCCCTGGATCGTCCTCGTGGCGGCCGTGGCGGTGGCCCTGGGCGCGTCGTTCGCCTGGCTGCTCGCCCGCCGGGTGCGCAGGCAGACCCTCGGCCTGGAGCCGGCCGAGATCGCCGCCGCCTACACCCACCACGACGCCGTGCTGCGCGCCGTGCGCGAGGGGCTGATGGTGCTCGACGAGGACGGCCGGGTCGTGGTCGTCAACGCCGAGGCCCGGCGGCTGCTGGGGTTCGGCCTCGACCAGCCCGTCGAAGGTCGCAGACTGGTGGAGCTGGGCGTGGACCCGGCGTTGCGGGCCGTCACCCGGCTCGCGACGGGCGGTGTGGAGGACGTCCGGGACACCGTGACACTGGCGGGCGAGCGGGTCCTGCTGCTCTCGCGCACCGCCGCCGGTCCCCGCGCCGGGGAGGGCACCCGAGTCGTCACGCTGCGGGACCGGACCGAGCTCGCGGACGTCCTGCGCGAGCGCGACGCCGCCCGCGACCGCGCCCGCGCGCTGTCGGCGCAGGCCCACGAGTTCGCCAACCGCATGCAGACCGTGCTCACCCTCGTGCAGCTCGGCGAGACCGACGACGCGCTGCGGGCGGGCACCGCCGCCGTCGACCGGGCGCGCGGGCCGTCGGACCTGGTCGTGCACGATCCCGTGCTGGCCGCGCTGCTGCTGGACAAGGCCTGGTCCGCGGCGGAACGGGACATCGCGTTCACCGTCGAGGACGAGACCAGCGCGGAGACGCCCGTCGAGCCGGACGATCTCGTCTCGCTCGTCGGCAATCTCGTCGACAACGCCTTGGACGCGGCCGACGGCTCGCCCGGCGCTGCCGTCGGGGTGCGGCTGGCGGACGGCGCGAGCGGATGGATCGTGGAGGTCGAGGACACCGGGCCCGGCATCCCCGCCGACGCCGCGGACGACGTCTTCGCCCACGGGTTCTCCACCAAGCCCGCGGCCCCCGACCGCCCCCGCGGCATCGGCCTGGCCCTCGTGGCGCGGATCGTGCGCAGGCTCGGTGGGTCGATCGAGGTGTCCGGGCGCTCCCCCGGCACGGTGTTCCGGCTGGAGCTGCCTAGCCGACTCCCGTCACGGCCCACCGCCCCGACCGAGCTCGCAGGCCCACGGCCACCAGCCTGACCAGCATGAACAGGCTCAGGCCCGTCCAGATGCCCAGCAGGCCCCAGCCGAACGCGAGCGAGATCCAGATCAGCGGCAGGAAGCCCGCGAGCGCGGCGACCAGGGTCGTGGTGCGCAGGAACGCGGCGTCGCCCGCGCCGAGCAGCACCCCGTCGATCGCGAACACCACACCGGCGATCGGCTGCAGCGCGACGAAGAACCACCAGGCCTGCGGGATCGTGGCGAGGGTGTCGCCGTCGGCGGTGAACACCCCGGGCAGCACCGGGTAGAGCGCGGCGAACAGCACCCCGAACCCGATGCCGAGCCACAGCCCGTAGCGGGTGACCTGGGCGCCGGTGGCCTTGGCCTGGTCGGCTCCCCCGGCGCCCAGCGCCGCCCCGACCAGGGCCTGCGCGGCGATCGCGACGGCGTCGAGCACCAGCGCCTGGAAGTTCCACAGCTGCAGCACGACCTGGTGCGCCGCCACGCTCGCCGCGCCGAACCGGGCGGCGACCGCCGTGGCGGAGAGGAAACAGATCTGGAACCCGGCCGTGCGCAGGATCAGGTCGCGGCCCATCGACAGCTGCGCGCGGATGACGTCCGGGCGCGGCCGCAGCGACACCCCCTCCTTGAGCAGGGCGCGGAGGAACAGCCCGGCGACGATCACCTGCGCCACGACGTTCGCGATCGCCGAGCCCTCCAGCCCGAGGCCCAGCGGGTGTACCAGGATCGGGCACAGCACGGCCGAGATCCCGTTGCCGGTGAGCACGTAGCGCAGGGGGCGGGCGGTGTCCTGCACCCCGCGCATCCAGCCGTTGCCCGCCAGGGTGATCAGGATGAGGGGGGCGCCGAACAGCGCGGTCCGCAGCCAGCCGACCGCGGCGTCGGCCACCCCGCCGCCGTCGCCCAGCAGGTCCGCGACGGGCCGCGCGAACAGCTGTCCCAGCCCCAGCACGAGCAGTCCGACCGCGATCGCCACCCACGTCGCCTGCACGCCCTCCACGACGGCGTCCTGGCGCCGCCCCGCCCCGTGCAGGCGGGCCGAGCGCGCGGTGGTGCCGTAGGACAGGAAGTTCAGCGCGGTCGTGACCTGCGCGAACAGCACCCCGGCGACCGCCAGGCCCGCCAGCGGCACCGTCCCCAGCCGCCCGACGACGGCGGTGTCGACCAGGATGTACAGCGGCTCGGCGGCGAGCACCGGCAGCGCCTGCAGGGCCAGACGCACGACCTGCCGCGGTGAGGCGCCGTGGGCGGCGGGCTCGGAACTCACGCCCCGATCCTCCCCCGCGCGCCCGGCCTCGGTCGGCGGGGGTGTCCCCGGCGCCCCTTTGCAGTGACAGCCGATCCGCACCGGCGGGAGGGCGGTGCACACCCGGCGGCCCCTTTGCAGTGACAGCGGATGCGCACCGGGGGACGGCGGTGCACACCGGCGCGCCTTCGCAGTGACAGCACATCCGCACGGGGGGCAGCAGTGTGTACCAAGCGCCCCTTTGCAGTGACAGCGCATCCGCACGGTACGCGGCGGTGCGCATCCGCTGTCACTGCAAAGGCGCCCGAGACACCTACCCCCGTGTCCGCTGCACTGACAGCCGATCCGCACGGGCACGCAGCAGTGCGCATCCGCTGCCACTGCAAAGGCGCCGGAGACACCTGCCCTCGGGTCCGCCGCAGTGACAGCCGATCCGCACGAGCACGCAGCAGTGCGCATCCGCTGTCACTGCAAAGGGGCACCTACCCCTTGGGCCGCCGGCAGACGTAGATGTACGCAGGAGGCACGTTGCGCCACACCGTGCGACTGATCAACACCTCGTCGAACCGGTCGCCCAACAGCCTGCGGAAGCTGCGGGCGCCGCGCATCGCGAGCGTGTGGGTGTAGGCGAAGGTCGTGAACGCGCCCTCGGCACCGATCGCCACACCGACCTGGCCGAGGATCTCGCGCTGGCCGCCCTCGTCGAACAGCGACCACGGCAGGCCCGAGATCACGGCGTCGACGCGGTGCGCGGCCCGGTCGGCGAGCAGGGTGGTGAGCTCCTTGGCGTCGCCGGCGACGACTTCCAGCCCCGGACGGGTGCGGCGCAGGAAGGCCGCCATCGAGGGGTCCAGCTCCACCGCGAGGTGGCGCGACCCCGCGGGCAGCCGCCCGGCGATCACCGCGGACACCGACCCGGTCCCCGGCCCCAGCTCGACGACCGTGGGCGTGCCCCGCGACGGCACCACCGACGCCAGCACGCCCGCCAGGCGCGGGGAGCTCGGGTAGACCGCGCCGATCCGGCCGGGTCGACGGAGGGCGGCCGCGAGGAAGGTGCGCCGTGCGGACGGCGCGGCGAGATCAGCGCTCACGGGGCCCACCGTACGCACTCCGGGTGAACGGGTCGTGTCACCTTCGTCCGGAATCGCCCAACGACGTCCGGATCGCCGCGAGGATTCCCTCCCGGTCGCCGTCCCGGGTGAAGCCCGCGGCTCGGGGATGCCCGCCGCCGCCCAGCGCCACCGCGACGGCGGCGACGTCCACGGCGCCGCGCGAGCGCAGCGACACCGTCCAGCGGGTGCGGGCGATCTGCTTGAGCACCACCGTCACCTCGGCCTCCACGGCCGTGCGCACGAGGTCGACGACGCTCTCGACCTCCTCCGGCCGGAACGACTCGACCACCGCGAGCGGCACCGTGGCGTGCACGAGGTCACCGTCGAGCGTCGCCCCGGCGAGGATCTCGCCGAGCGCGGCCAGCCAGGCGAACGGGTGCGAGTCGACGAGCGTGCGCATCAGCGGCTCGACCTGCACCCCCGCCTCGACGAGCTCCGCGGCCAGCCGGTGCGGCCCCGGCCCGCCGATCCGGAACCCGACGGTGTCCGTGGCGAGCCCGGCGTACAGGCACGCCCCGATCACCGGGTCGATGTCCACGTCCAGGAGGTCGAGGATGCGGTGCACCAGGATCACGGTGGCCTCGGCGCGGGGGTCGAGCACCTGGACGTCCCCGAACCCGGGGTTCGACGCGTGGTGGTCGACCAGGATCGTCGTCTCCGCCGCGTCCACCCGGTCGGCGAGGATGCCGAGCCTGCGGCGGTCCGCCGTGTCGCAGCAGACGACGACCTCGGGGTCGACGGGGACGTCGGCGGGCCGGTGGAGCAGGCCCTCGACGTCGAGCGCGCGCAGCGTCTCGGGCGGCAGCTCGTCCGGCTCGGCCGCCCCGTAGGACACGACCACCTGCACACCCCGCCGGTGCAACGCGACACCCAGCGCCAACGCCGAACCGAGCGAGTCCGCGTCCGGGTTGACGTGACCGAGCAGGACGACCCGGGTGGCCCCGTCCAGGACGTCCGCTGCGGTCTCGACGGCCTCGTCGACCGCACGGGCACGGTCGGCGGCCGTCAGCCGCGCGAGCTCACGGGCCCGGTCGGCGGCACGGGCACGGGCCCAGCGGGCCTCCTGCTCGGTGGTCACTCGTCGTCCGGGTCCGGCTCGCGGGGCGCCTTGTACGGGTCGGGCTCGCCCGCGTACCGAGCGCTGGTGGCGAGCTTGGCCACCTCGGCGTCCGAGGCCCGGGTGCGCGCGAGCAGCTCCTCCATCCGCGCGGCCTCGTGCGGCACCTCGTCGGTGACGAACGCCAAGGACGGCGTGTGCCGGATCCCGGTCTGCTGCCCGACCATCGTGCGGAGCACACCCTTGGCGCTCTCCAGCGCTGCGGCGGCGCCCTTGAGGTCGGGCTCCTCGTCGACGGTCCGGCCGAGCACGGTGTAGTACACGGTGGCCTCGCGCAGGTCACCGGTCACGCGGGCGTCGGTGATCGTGACGCCCCCCAGCCGCGGGTCCTTCACCGTGTGCTCGATCGCCTCGGCGACGATCTGGGTGATCCGCTTCGCCAGCCGGCGGGCGCGGGCCTGGTCCACCATGGCGCGCTCCTAGTCCTCTTCCGGCCCGAACAGGCGCTGTCGGGCAGACAACAGTTCCAGCTCGGGGCGACCGGCCACGAGCCGCTCACAGGAGTCCAGCACGTCTCGCACGTGGGCCACGTCCGCGGCCACGCACGAGACCCCGATCAGGGCACGTCGGTGCAGGTCCAGGTGTCCCGCCTCGGCGGCGGACACGGCGAAGCGCCGCCGCAGCTCGGCCACCACGGGCCGCACGGCGGAGCGCTTCTGTTTGAGCGAGTGCACGTCCCCGAGCAGGACGTCGCACTCCAGTGCTCCTACATACATGGGTGGTAGACCCGATCGGCGGGCCCCGTGCGGGGCCCGCCGATCAGGGGGTCAGGCGCGAGGCTTCTCGCGCATCTCGAACGTCTCGATGACGTCGTCGACCTTGATGTCGCTGTAGCTGCCCAGGGTCAGACCGCACTCGAAGCCCTCGCGGACCTCGACCACGTCGTCCTTGAAGCGCCGCAGCGAGCTGATCGGCAGGTTGTCCGCGATGACCACGGAGTCCCGCAGCAGGCGCCCGCGGGCGTTGCGGCGGATCTCCCCGCTCATCACGAGGCAACCGGCGATCGTGCCGAACTTGGAGGACTTGAAGACGTCGCGGACCTCGGCGCGGCCGAGCTCCACCTCCTCGTACTCCGGCTTGAGCATGCCCTTCAGGGCCTGCTCGATCTCCTCGATGGCCTGGTAGATCACGGTGTAGTACCGGATCTCCACGCCCTCGCGGTTCGCCAGCTCGGTCGCCTTGCCCTCGGCCCGGACGTTGAAGCCCATGACGATGACGTTGTCCGCGATGGCGAGGTTGATGTCGCCCTCGGTGATGCCACCGACGCCGCGGTGGATGACGCGGAGGTCCACGTCGTCTCCCACGTCGAGCTTCATCAGGGCGTCCTCGAGGGCCTCGACGGTACCCGAGTTGTCACCCTTGATGATCAGGTTGAGGGTGTTGGTCTCCTTCAGCGCGGCGTCGAGGTCCTCGAGCGACACGCGCTTGCGGCGGCTGGCCAGCTCGGCGTTGCGCTCGCGCGCCCGCCGCCGGTCGGCGATCTGCCGGGCCACCCGGTCCTCGTCCACGACGAGGAACGTGTCGCCCGCACCCGGGACCGACGTCAGGCCGATGACCTGCACCGGACGCGACGGGAGCGCCTCGGTGATGTCGTCCCCGTGCTCGTCGACCATCCGCCGGACACGACCCGACGCGTCGCCCGCGACCAGCGAGTCGCCGACGCGCAGCGTGCCGCGCTGGACCAGGACGGTCGCCACCGGACCACGGCCGCGGTCGAGGTGACCCTCGATCGTGACGCCCTGGGCCTCCATGTTCGGGTTGGCCCGCAGGTCCAGCGCCGCGTCCGCGGTGAGCAGGATCGCCTCGAGCAGCTGGTCGATGTTCGTCCCCTGCTTCGCGGAGATGTCGACGAACATCGTGTCGCCGCCGTACTCCTCCGCGACCAGGTTGTACTCGGTCAGCTGCTGGCGGATCTTCGCCGGGTTGGCACCCTCGACGTCGATCTTGTTCACCGCGACCACGATCGGCACGTCGGCCGCCTGGGCGTGGTTGATCGCCTCGACGGTCTGGGGCATCACGCCGTCGTCCGCCGCGACCACGATCACCGCGATGTCCGTGGACTTCGCGCCGCGGGCACGCATGGCGGTGAACGCCTCGTGACCCGGGGTGTCGATGAAGGTGATCGGACGCTCGACACCCTCCAGCTCCGTCTGCACCTGGTAGGCGCCGATGTGCTGGGTGATGCCGCCGGCCTCGCCCTCGCGGACGTTCGCCTTGCGGATGGTGTCGAGGAGTCGGGTCTTACCGTGGTCGACGTGACCCATGATGGTCACGACCGGCGGCCGGACGACCCAGTCCTCCTCGTCCCCGTCGTCTCCGAAGGAGATGTCGAAGCTGTCGAGCAGCTCGCGATCCTCCTCCTCCGGGCTGACGACCTGGACGTTGTAGTTCATCTCGTTGCCGAGGAGCTCGAGCACCTCGTCGGCGACGGACGCCGTGGCCGTGACCATCTCGCCCAGGTGGAACAGCACCTGGACCAGGGACGCCGGGTTGGCGTTGATCTTCTCGGCGAAGTCCGTCAGGGACGCACCGCGCGGGAGCCGGATCGTCTCGCCGGAGCCCTTCGGAAGGCGCACACCGCCGACCGACGGCGCCTGCATGGCGTCGTACTCCTGGCGCTTCTGCCGCTTCGACTTGCGACCCTTGCGGGCCGGTCCACCGGGGCGACCGAAGGCACCCGCGGTGCCACCACGGGCACCGGGACGACCGCCACCGCCGCCGGGACGACCGCGGAAGCCACCGCCCGCCGGGGCGCCGCCGCCACCGGGGCCACCGCCGCCGGGACGGAAACCGCCGCCACCGCCGCCGGGACGACCACCGGGACCGCCCGGACGACCGCCGGGGCCACCACGGCCGCCGCCGGGACCGCCGCGCCCACCGGGCGCCGGACGGCCACCCGCCGGACGGGCGGGCATCATGCCGGGGTTCGGCCGCGGGGGCATGTTGCCCGGGTTCGGCCGCGGACCACCGGGACGGTCACCCGAGCGCTGCGGCGGGCGGGGCCCACCGGTGCCGGGACCGCCCGGACGCGGAGCGCCGCCACCGGGGCGACCCTCGCCGCCCTGCGGACGGTCGCCACCCTGCTGGGGCGGCGGGCCCGGACGCGGCGCGGCCGGACGGGGCGGGGCCCCGGAACCGACGCCGAACGGGTTGTTGCCGACGCGCGGCTGGCGCGGGCCGGGACGCGGCCCGGCGCTGCGCGGGGGCACGGTGCCCGCACCGGAACCACCCTGGGCGGCCGCGGGACGCGACTGCTCGGGACGGGGGCCGGGACGCGCGCCGCCACCCTGCTGCCTACGGTCGCCCTCACCCTGCGGCCGCTGCTGCGGCGCGGGCTGGGCCGGACCGGGCCGAGGGCCGGGACGCGGACCCGAGGGCGCGCCGGACGGGCGCGCCGGAGCCGCCGGAGCGGCGCTCGCGGCGGGGGCCTCCGGCTGCGCGGGGGCGGCCGGGGTCTCCGGGGTGTTCTGCGGACCGGGGCGCGGACCGGGACGGTTGCCCGCACCGGGCGCGGGCGCACCGGGACGGGGGCCGGGACCCGGGGTGGGGGCGCTCGACGGGCGCGGGCCGGGCTTGGGGCCGGGACCGGGCGTCGGGGCGCCACCGGACTGTCCGGGGCGCGGACGGCTGCCGCTGCCGGGGATGCCCCGGCGCTGTGCTCCACCGTTGCCTGCCATCGAGTCGCGCAGCTTGCGCGCGACCGGGGCCTCCACGGTGGAGGAGGGGGACTTCACGAACTCCCCCAGATCCTGCAGCTTGCTCAGGACCTGCTTACTCGAGATGCCGAGCTCTTTCGCGAGCTCGTGCACGCGGGCCTTGCCTGCCACTGCTCTCCTCTGACTTCGACGAGAGGCCGGGCGGCAGGTGTCCGCTCGACCTCGAACCTAGAGTCGATGCACGTTCATGGTGCGATCTTCACGACTGGCTCATGACGGGTCGACCTTGTCTTCTGTGAATGACGGCGCCGAGACGATCTCGACACCCTCCTGCTGCTCCAGATGCTTCCGGACCGCAGCGGTGTCCAGCGGCCCCGGGACACGAAGTGCCCGCGGGAACGCCGAGCGGCGCTCGGCCCGGTCGAGACACTCCGGGCGGGGATGCACCGAGGCACCCCGACCGGGGAGGCGCCTGCGCGGGTCCGGGACCAGGGTCCCGTCCACCACGACGACGCGCAACAGACCGGTGGCCTGCTCGCGTCTCCGACACCCGACACACGTACGGACGGGTCCCGGCTCCGAATCGCGGGCCGGGGACGAGTGTAGCGCGTCCGCACTCAGCCGACCGACTCCGTCCCCGCCGTCCCCGCCACACTCTCCGCCTCGGCGTCCGCGGCGGCCCGGGGGTCGGCGTCGCTGCGGATGTCGATCCGCCAGCCGGTCAACCGGGCGGCGAGCCGGGCGTTCTGCCCCTCCTTGCCGATGGCGAGGGAGAGCTGGAAGTCCGGCACGACGACCCGCGCGGTGCGCGCCTTGGCGTCCACCACCGTGACCGACACCACCTTCGACGGGGAGAGGGCGTTGCCGACGAACGTCGCCGGATCGGCCGACCAGTCGATGATGTCGATCTTCTCGTCGTGCAGCTCGCTCATGACGTTGCGCACCCGCTGGCCCATCGGGCCGATGCAGGCACCCTTCGGGTTGACCCCGGGGACGGTGGAGCGCACCGCGATCTTCGAGCGGTGCCCGGCCTCGCGGGCCACGGCGACGATCTCGACGGAGCCGTCGACCAGCTCCGGCACCTCGAGCGCGAACAGCTTGCGGACGAGGTTGGGGTGCGTTCGCGACAACGTGATCTGCGTCCCCCGCATTCCCCGGGTCACCCCGACGACGAAGCAGCGGATCCGGTCGCCGTGCTCGTAGCGCTCACCGGGCACCTGCTCGGTCTGCGGCAGCACGCCCTCGATCCGGCCCCCCGCGCCGCGGCGGGAGTTGTCCTCGAGCTGCACCACGACCACGCCGCGCGCGTTCGCCCGGGCGTCCCGCTGCACGACGCCGGAGATGATCTCGCCCTCCGACGCCGCGAACTCGCCGTAGGTGCGCTCGTGCTCGGCGTCTCGCAGGCGCTGCACGATCACCTGGCGCGCGGTGGTGGCGGCGATCCGGCCGAAGCCCTCGGGGGTGTCGTCCCACTCCGGGCCCGCGGCGCCGTCCTCGGACACCTCGTGCGCCATGACCCGGACCAGGCCGGACTTGCGGTCGATGTCGATGCGGGCGTGCGGCTCGTGGCCGTCGGTGTGCTTGTACGCGGTGAGCAGCGCCGTCTCGATGGCCTCGATCACCGTGTCGAACGGGATCTCCTTCTCCCGCTCGATGGCGCGCAGGGCGGCGATGTCGACGTTCACTGTCCTTCTCCGTTCCCGGCGCCGAGCGCCTCGACCTCCGCCGCGGGCGGCGCCTTGAACTCGACCTGCACGACCGCGCGGGTCACGTCCGCGTAGGCCAGCTCGCGCGGCTCCGGCTTCTTCGCGCCGGCCTCGACGACCGTGACGGAGTCCTCCCCCGCCGTGCCGACCCGGACCTCGACGGTCTCCCCCGAGGTCAGCGAGACCTTCGCCAGCCGCAGGTGCGCGCGCCGCCAGTGCAGCGGGCGGGTCAGCGGCCGGTCGACGCCGGGTGAGGTCACCTCGAGCGTGTACGACCCGGCGATCAGGTGCTCGTGGCGGTCGAGCTCCGCGGCGGCGCTGCGGGACAGCCGGGCGATCGCGTCCAGCGGAACGCCGGTCTGCTCCGCGGTCTCGGGGACGTCGACGACGACCTTGACGGTGTGCTTGCGACCGGCGGCCCGCACCTCGAGATCGTCGAGCTCGAACCCGGCGTCGGCGACGAGGGGCTCCAGCACTCCGCGCAGGGAGCCGGGGAGCTGCTCGGGGACTCCGGGGGGCATGGGACTCCTTGGCGAGATGACGTGACGGTGACGCGGGCGAACGTGAGGGGCCGGACGGCCGTCCAGCCTAGCGCGGCGGCCGGGACGGACGGGCGGACCCGTCGCGGCCGACCACGGAACGCATACGGCAGGATGCGAGGCCGTGTCGTCCGTGTCGTCCGAGCCGCTCGTGGCCCCCGCCCGGGTCACCCGCCGCCGGGCGCTCGTCGTCCTGGGGCTGGCGGTGCCCGTGCTGGCCGCCTGCACCACGTCCCCCGCGGACGACGGCCCGGACCCCCTGATCCCGCTGGCCGAGCGGGCCCGCGTCGACGCGGCCCTGGTCACCGCCGCGATCACCGCGGATCCCGCGCTCACGCCGCGGCTGGATCCGCTGCGCTCGGCGCGCAACGACCACGCCGCCGCGCTGCAGGCCGAGATCGACCGGCTGGCGGGCCCGCAGAGCTCGGCCACCGCGACCCCCGCACCCGCGCCCGCCCCGACCGGCCCGGTGGACCTCGCCGCGGTGCGGCAGGCGCTGGACGCCGCGGCCCGCGAGGCGACCGGGCTGGTGGCCACCCTCCCGACCGGCCGGGTGGGCCTCGTCGGCTCGCTGGCCGCCTGCTGCGCGACCTACGCGGCGGTGCTCACGTGAGCTCCACCCAGCTGGACCCGGAGGCGATCGCCGCCCTGCAGGCCGCGTTGGCCGCGGAGCACGCGGCCCTCTGGGTCTACACGCTGATCGTCGCGTTCGTGCCGCCGGACCAGGCGGCCGTGGCGCGCACGGACATCGAGGCGCACCGCACACTGCGCGGGCAGATCGAGCAGACGCTGACCGACGTCGGCGCCCGGCCGGTGTCCGCCGAGCCCGCCTACCGCACCCCCGCCCCCGTGACGGACGCCCTGTCGGCGGGCCGCCTCGCCGTCACCGCGGAGGCGGACGTCCTCGCCGCCTGGCGGTCGGTCCTGGAGCAGACCACCCAGGTCCCGCTGCGCGCCGCGGCCTTCAAGGCCCTGAGCGAGGGCACCGCCCGCGCGGCGCGCTGGCGCCTCGCGACCAACACCCTCCCCGTCGTCCCGCCCCTGCCCGGCATCACCCGCTGACCCGTGAGTGGAGGCCGGGGGCCGGCAGCCGCCGGAGGCGGCGGGGTGGGTGAGCGGAGTCGCCAGAGCGACCATCGCCACTCACGGTCAGGTCAGGTCAGGGCGGCCAGGGCGCGGTCGACGTCGTCGTCGGTGGAGTAGAGGGCGAACGAGAGCCGCGCACCGCCGCCGCGGGCCGTGACCTGCAGCCCGGCCGCCTGCAGGCGCTCGGCGGCGGCGGGGTCGGCCACGTGGACGATCGCCGAACCGGCGGGGTCGAGCCCCACCCCCGCGCGGAACCGGTCCGCCAGTCCCACGCAGTGCGCGCGGACCGCCGCGAGGTCCAGACCGGCGAGCCACTCCAGGGACTCGGCCGCCCCCACGTGGCAGTACCAGGCGGGTGAGGTGTCGAGGCCGCGCGCCTGGGTCGCCAGCCGCGGCGGGAGCCCCGTGGTGCTCCCCCACGGGTCCTGGGCGGCGTACCAGTTCGCGGCGTGCGGGACCAGCCGCAGCCGCGGGTGCACCGCCATCCAGGCCGCCCCGCGCGGCGCGAAGAGCCACTTGTAGCAGGCCCCCACCACGGCGTCCGCCCACCCGAGGTCCAACGGCTGCCACCCGGCCGCCTGCGTGACGTCCAGCAGCACCGTCGCGTCCGTGCGGGCCCGGAGCGCGTCGAGGTCCGCGAGCCGGCCGTCGAGCGACTGCACCACGCTCACCGCGAGCACGTCCGCGTCCGCCTCGGCGAGCCGCTCGAGCGGCACCTCGGTGACGGTGATCCCCCGCCCCTGCACCGCGAACGGGTAGGTGACGCTGGAGAACTCGCCCTCGGCCACCGCGACCCGCGCGCCGTCCGGGGTGGCCGCCGCGACGAGCCCCACCAGCGGCGACACCGCGCCGCCGACCGCGACCCGGTCGGCGTCGACCCCCACCAACCGGCCGAACGCCGCCCGGGCCCGGGCCACGACGTCGTCGAAGTCCGTGGCCCGGCCCGCGCCGGTACGCCAGCGCCGCAGGGCCGCGTCCACGGCGTCCGCGGTCGCGCGTGGCGGCACCCCGACGCTCGCGGTGCTCAGGTATCCGGCGGGGACGTCGAAGGGCGAACCGAAGGCCGTGCGCACGAGCGGACCCTACGCTCGCACCATGCGCAGCGAGGAGATCGAGATCCGGACCGGCGGCACCGAGCGGGTGGTCGACCTGACCCGTCGGATCGCCGAGTTCTGCCGCGACGAGCAGGACGGGCTGGTGAACGTCTGGGTGCCGCACGCGACCGCGGGCGTCGCGGTCATCGAGACCGGCGCGGGCAGCGACGACGACCTGCTCGAGGCGTTGCGGACCCTGCTCCCCGGAGACGACCGGTGGTCGCACCGGCACGGCTCCGCGGGCCACGGCCGCGACCACGTGCTGCCCGCGATCATCGCCCCGTCGATGTCCGTGCCGGTGCTGGGCGGGCGGATGGCCCTGGGCACCTGGCAGTCGGTCTGTCTGGTGGACACCAACGTCGACAACGCCGTCCGGACCGTGCGGCTCTCCTTCCTCGCCGGGTGACGAACGTGATCACGCCGAGACCCCGGGCGGTTAGGCTCGGCGGGTGGCCGATCCGGAGGGGACCGACGACGAGACCCGTGTCGTGCCCCGGGCCGACCCCACCCAGGTGGGAGTGCCCTGGGCTCCTCCGCCTCCCCCACCGCCCCCACCTCCCCCACCCGGCCCCCGACCCGAGCACACGGGCCGCTGGATCGCGGGCCTGACGGCGGTGATCCTGGTCGTGGCGGGTCTGCTGGCCGGCGGGTTCTGGCTGGTGATCGGGTCCCTGGGCCCGTCGGTGCCCGCGGGGTTCCGCGCGGTCGACACCCCGTACCTGCGCTACGCCGTGCCCGCCGACTGGACCCCGGTCGACGGGGAGACCGTGCGGATCCTGGGCGTCACATTCGGCGGCGGCGCGGACGCGCCCGCCTACACCTGCCGCGGCGACGGCTACAAGCGCGGGACCGCCACGAGCACGCTCGTGCAGACCGACGCCGAGCCCGCCGCGGCCGCCACGGACTTCGCCGACCGGCTCGGCCGGTCGTTCTACACCGACACCGCGGGCCACACGCCCGAGGTGACGCTGTCCGACCCGCGCCCCACCGGCGCCGGGACCGTCGTCGAGGCGCGGGTCCGCGCCCCGGTCGACGACGGCTGCCTGGCGACCGAGGGGGTGGTCGCGGTGCTCGCGGCGCCGGTGGCGAGCGGCGGCACGGCGCTGCTCGTCGTGAACGTCGACACCGCGGGCGGGCCCGCGTCCAGCCCGCTCCCGGATCCGGCGGTCGTCGATCGGATCCTGGACAGCGCGACGGCCGCCGGCTAACACCGTCGTCCGTTCGCTCGACACTGGGAGAGGAGGCGGTGTGGAGGGCACGACGTTCGGCCCGTACACGATCGAGTCGCTGCTCGGTCGTGGCGGCATGGGAGAGGTCTACCGGGCCTTCGACACCGAGACCGACCGCGAGGTCGCGCTCAAGGTGCTGCCCGCGCACCTCGCGGACGACCCGGAGTACACGGAGCGGTTCCGCCGCGAGTGCCGCGCCGCGGCCAAGCTGCGCGACCCCCACGTGGTCCCGATCCACCGCTTCGGCGAGATCGACGGGCGGCTCTACCTCGACATGCGCCTGGTCTCCGGCAGCGACCTGGGCACCCGGCTCGCCGAACGCGGCCCACTGACCCCCGCCGTCGCCGTCTCGGTCGTGGCCCAGATCGCCTCCGCGCTCGACGCCGCCCACGCCGAGGGCATGGTCCACCGGGACGTGAAGCCCTCGAACATCCTGCTCACCGGGCCGGACGACGAGCTGTTCGCCTACCTGTTCGACTTCGGCATCGCCAGCTCCAGCGGCGTGTCCGACGGCGGCGAGCAGCTCACCCGCTCCGGCACCGTCCCCGGGTCGGTCGCCTACCTGGCCCCCGAACGCTTCCACGGGGTCGTCGCGGACCGCCGCGTCGACGTCTACGCCCTGGCCTGCGTGCTCTACCAGGCACTGACCGGCAAGGCACCCTTCGCGGGCGACCTGCCCACCCTGATGCACGCCCACCTGCACCTGCCCGTGCCGCTGATCCAGCGCGCGGAGGTGCCCGGCGGCCTGGACGACGTCGTCGCGCGCGGGATGGCGAAGGACCCGGACCACCGCTACGCCACCGCGGGCGAGCTCGCCGCGGCGGCCCGGGCCGCGGTCGGCTCCGGCGCCGTCCCCACGGCGCCGCCGACGGCCACCGACACCCCGCGGCCCTCGACCTTCGGCTCGATGCCGTCGGACCCGCGGTATCCCCGGTACGCACAGCAGGCCGCGTCATCGGACCCGCGCTGGGCCGCGGCGCCACCGACCGCGCCGGGCTGGCAGACCGGGCCACCGCCCGAGCCGCGGCGGCGCGGGATCTCCAAGGCCGGGCTGGCCGCGGTGATCGTCACCTGCGTCGTGCTGCTGGCGGGCCTCGGCGTGGCGGGCTACTTCGTGAACCGGGTGATCACGGGCGCGTCGGCGCCGACCACGACCCCTACCGCGACGCCCACGCCGCAGGCCGTCACCACGGCCGTCCCCGGCTCGGAGGACGCGCAGCTGCTGGCCGCGCTCCCCGCGGGGTTCTCCACCGCGAACTGCACCCCGAACCTGCAGACCGCCACGACCATCGGCGCGACCGGGTACGTCGAGTGCGAGAACGGGCCCGCGGACGGGCCGGACGGTGCCACGTTCAGCCGCTACGCCCAGCAGAGCCTGCTCGACGGCGGGTTCGACGGCGCCGCCACGGCGGACAACGTCTCGGTGCAGCAGGGCGCCGAGCACGCGCAGTGCCGCACCGGCGCCACGCTCGCCACCGGCTACTCCGTCGACGGCCGGTTCGCGGGCCGGGTCGGCTGCTACCTCGACCCGAGCGGCGCCGCGTACCTGTTCTGGTCCGACAACGCCGCGCTGTCCTTCGGCTACCTGCGCCGCACCGACGGCGACGCCGCGGCCCTCTACGACTGGTGGCTCGCGAACGACTTCCGCCGCTGACCCCGCTCAGGCGGTGCGGGAGAGCTCGACCATCTCCGCGCGCGGCACGACCTTCATCCGCTCGCGGCCGCGCTCCTCGCCGAGCCCGCGCTCGTGCTTGTCGAGCTGCAGCCAGCCGTCCCAGGTCGTGTACTGCACGCCCCGCTCCTCCAGCAGCTCCACCACGGCGGCGGGGTCGGGCACCGGTGCGGGGGTGAGCGTGTCCGCCAGCAGCGACCCGACCGTCTCCAGCGCACAGCCCTTGGTGTGCCCGATCAGCCCGACGGGCCCGCGCTTGATCCAGCCCACGGCGTAGACGCCGGGGACGTGCTGGCCGTCGAAGTCCAGGACCCGGCCCGCCGCGTGCGGCAGGGTGCCCGACAGGGCGTCCCACGGCAGCTCGGGGAGCTCGGAGCCGATGTAGCCGACGGCGCGGTAGAGCGCCTGCAGCGGGTGGTCGGTGAACACGCCGGTCCCCCGCACCCCGCCGTCGCCGCGCAGCTCCATCCGCTCGGTGCGCAGCCCGCTCACCCGGTCCTGCCCCAGCACCGCGACGGGGTTGGACAGGAAGTGCAGGTGCAGCCGCCGCGGCGCGGGCTTGCGGTCCCGCAGGGCCCAGTCCTGCAACGTCTTGACCACCATCTGGGTCTGCTTCGACTCGCGCAGCGCGGCCAGCGACCCGTCGTCGAACTCGACGTCCTCCGGTGCCACGACCACCTCGACGCCCGGCACGTGGTCGAGCTCGCGCAGCTCCATCGGCGTGAACTTGGCCTGCGCCAGGCCGCGGCGCGCGAACACGTGGACGTCGGTGGCGCGGTTGGCGAGCAGCCCGGCGTGGACGTTGTCCGGGATCTCGGTCGAGAGCATGTCGTCGGCGTGCTTGGCGAGCACTCGGGCCACGTCCAACGCCACGTTCCCGGCCCCGATCACCCCGACGTGCGCGGCGTCGAGGGTCCAGTCCCGCGGGACGTCCGGGTGCCCGTCGAACCACTTCACGAACTCGGCGGCGCCATGGCTGCCCGGCAGGTCGATCCCGGGGATGTCGAGGTCCCGGTCCCGCTCGCAGCCCGTCGCGACGATCACGGCGTCGTAGAGCATCCGGACGTCGGACAGCGACAGGTCCCGCCCGTACGCCACGTTGCCGAACAGCCGCACACCGGGCTTGCTGAGCACGGTGTGCAGCGCGCCGACGATCCCCTTGATGCGCGGGTGGTCGGGCGCGACGCCGTAGCGGACCAGCCCGAACGGCGCCGGGAGCCGGTCGAACAGGTCGATCGAACACGCCGTGCCGGACTTCATCAGCGTGTCGGCGGCGTAGATCCCCGCCGGTCCCGCTCCGATGATCGCGATCCGCAACTCCCGCATGATCACACGGTAGCGGAAGAAAGGTGAGCCTTACCTAATGACGCCGCTCACAGTTCGCTCAGCCCCGGACGAGGGCGGCGACGGTCTCCGCCGCGCCCTCGACCGCGATCTCGGTGCGCTCGCCGGTGGCCCGGTCCTTGACCTCGAGGGTGCCCTCGGCCAGGCCGCGACCCACCACGACGATGGTGGGCACGCCGATCAGCTCCGCGTCGGCGAACTTCACCCCGGGGCTGGTCTTGCGGTCGTCGAGCACCACGGACAGCCCGAGCGCCTCGAGCTCGGCGGAGAGCGCCTCGCCCGCGGCGAGCAGCTCCGGGTTGCTCTTGTGCGCCACGACCACGTGCACGTCGAAGGGGGCCACGGCCCGCGGCCACACCAGGCCGGAGTCGTCGTGCGACTGCTCGGCGATGGCCGCGACCAGCCGCGACACACCGATCCCGTACGAGCCCATGGTGATCCGGACGGGCTTGGAGTCGGGGCCCAGCGCGTCGAGCTTGAAGGCGTCCGCGTACTTGCGGCCGAGCTGGAAGATGTGGCCGATCTCGATGCCGCGCGCCGCCTCGAGCACACCGGTGCCGTCCGGAGAGGGGTCACCGGCGCGCACCTCGGCGGCCTCGATCGTGCCGTCCGGGGTGAAGTCCCGGCCGCACACCAGGTCCACGACGTGGTGGTCGGCCCGGTCCGCACCCGTCACCCAGGCCGTGCCGGTGACGATCCGGGGGTCGACGACGTAGCGCACCCCGTTGTCCTGCAGCGCCTTCGGCCCGATGTACCCCTTCACCAGGAACGGGTTCGCGGCGAAGTCCTTCTCCTCGAGCAACGCCACCTCGGCGGGCTCCAGCCCCGCCTCGACGCGCTTCATGTCGACCTCGCGGTCGCCGGGCACGCCGATCGCCAGCAGCTCCCACTCGTCGGATCCGGGCTGCCGGGTCTTGAGCAGCACGTTCTTCAGCGTGTCGGCCGCCGTGAACTTGCGGTCGGTGTTGGCGTTCAGGAAGTCGACGAGCGACTCGATCGTGGGGGTGTCCGGCGTGTGGTGCACGACGGCGGCGGGCTTGTCCTCGACGGACTGTGCGGGCGGCGCGGGGGTCGTCACCGCCTCGACGTTCGCCGCGTAGCCGCCGGGCCCGCGCACGAAGGTGTCCTCACCCGTCTCGGACTCGGCGAGGAACTCCTCGGACGCCGAGCCGCCCATCGCGCCGGACGTCGCCGCGACGATCACGTAGCGCAGCCCCAGCCGGTCGAAGGTCTTGATGTACGCCGCGCGGTGCTTGGCGTAGGACTCCGACAGGCCCTCGTCGGTCAGGTCGAAGGAGTACGAGTCCTTCATCAGGAACTCGCGGCCGCGCAGGATGCCCGCGCGGGGCCGCTCCTCGTCCCGGTACTTGGTCTGGATCTGGTACAGGATGACCGGGTAGTCCTTGTAGGACGAGAACTCGCCCTTCACGGTGAGCGTGAACAGCTCCTCGTGGGTGGGCCCGAGCAGGTAGTCCGCGCCCTTGCGGTCCTTGAGCCGGAAGATGTTGGGGCCGTACTCGGTCCACCGGTTCGTGGCCTCGTAGGGCTCGCGGGGCAGCAGCGCGGGGAACTGGATCTCCTGGGCGCCGATGGCGTCCATCTCCTCGCGCACGATCTGCTCGATGCGCCGCAGCACCTTCAGCCCGAGCGGCAGCCAGGAGTAGACGCCCGGGGCGATCCGGCGGACGTAGCCCGCGCGGACCAGCAGCTTGTGGCTGGGCACCTCCGCGTCGGCCGGGTCCTCGCGGAGGGTGCGAAGGAACAGCGACGACATCCTGGTCAACACCCCTGGAAGGTTACTGAGACCCGCCAGGGGCTTTCATCGGCCCCGCAGGATCAGCACCGCCGCGAGCACCTGGAGCAGAACGCCGACGGTCGCGGCCACCGCCGCCACCGCCGGGATCTCACCCGTCGCGGCGAGTACGAAGGCGGGCAGGCTCGGCAGGATGGCGACCAGCGCCAGCACGGCGACCACCAGGGCCGCCCGCCGGTTCCCGCGCCAGGCGGGCACGCCCAGCACCAGCGTGCCCAGCAGCACGAGGGCCGCGACCACGGCGACGACCACCACGCCGACGACCACCCCATCGTCCGGGGCGGTCTCGTCGCGCTGTTGCGCACGCTCGCGGGCGTCGAGGTCGTCGGCGAGGTCGGGACGGGCGCGGCGGCGGTCCGCGAGACGGCGCTCACCCGTCCGGACGTCGTCATCCTCGACCTCCGCATGCCCGAGCTCGACGGCGTCGAGGCGGCCCGCCGCATCACGGCGGGCTTCCCCGACACCGGCATCCTCGTCCTGACCATGTTCGACGAGGACGAGCTCGTCTCCCAGGCCCTCGCCGCCGGGGCCCGCGGCTACCTCCTCAAGGGCGCCGAGCCGGACGAGATCGAGCGCGCGGTGTGGGCGGTCGCGTCCGGGTCGGCGATCCTGTCGCCGCAGGTCGCGGGCAGGCTGCGGGGGCCGCGCGCCGAGCCCGCTCCGTTCCCCGGCCTCACCCCGCGCGAACGCGAGGTGCTGGTGCTGCTGGCCCGGGGCCTGTCCAACACCGCGATCGCCGCCCACCTCGGCATCGCCCCCAAGACGCTCGGCAACCACATCTCCGCGGTCTTCCGCGGGCTCGGCGTCAGCACCCGCGCCGAGGCGATCGTCCGGGCGCGCGACGGCGGGCTGGGGGCGTGAGCGGCTCCGAGCCCGGCGCGGGGCGGCCGGTCGCGACCGGGCGGCCGTCGCGGATCGGTCTGCTGCTCGCCGCGGTCCTGTCGGTGGCCGCGGCCGTCCCCGCGCTGGACGTGGCGCCCGACGAGACCGGGAGCATCGCCGCCGCCGCGGCGGTCGCCGTGCTCTCGGGCGGGATCGCGCTGGTCACCCTCGCGCTGCTCGTCCCCGCCTGGCGCGGGGTCCGGTGGGCGCAGGTCGTGGTCGCGGTGCTGCAGCTCGTGGCGATCCTCCCGTCGCTCCCGGCGTTCCTGCTGCCCGGCATCCCGACGGTCTGGGTGGTCGCCACCGCGCTGTCCGCGCTGCTCAACGTTCTGGTCTTCGCCCTGATCCTCTCGGTGTTCTCCGCGCTGCTGCTGCACACGGCGGCGGTCGTGGTGGTCGTCGCGGTGTACGCCGGGCTGGTCGCGGCGGTCTCGGCGGCGGTGCCCGCGGAGGCGGGGCGCACCGTGCAGACGATCGCGGCGATCGCGGTGGCCCTGCTCTTCCAGCCCGTGCTCGCCGCGCTGCGCCGCGCGGTGGGCCGGGCCGTGTACGGCGGGCGCGGCGACCCGGCGAGCACGGCGCTCGCGATCCACGGGCGGCTCGGCGAGCCCGCGGCGATCGTCGAGGAGACCCGCCGCGCGCTGCGGCTGCCGCGCCTGGCGCTGACGGACGGCGCGGTCGTCGTCGCGGATTCCGGCGACCCGACGGCGCCGACCGCACCGGTCCCCCTCGACGGCCGGTTCGCGCTGGCCGCGGCCCTGCGGCCCGGGGAGCGCCGGTTGCACCCGGACGACCGCGCCGCGCTGGTCCTGGTCGGCACCCCGCTGGCCCGGCTGCTGCACGCCGTCGAGCTCACCGAGCAGCTGCGGGCCGCCCGCGCCGCGACCCTGGACGCCCGGGAGCGGGAGCGCACCGCGCTGCACCGGGAGCTGCACGACGGCCTGGGCCCGCTGCTGACCGGCGCCGTCCTGCGTGCCGACGCCGCCGACAAACTGCTCGCCACCCGCCCCGAGGAGGCCGCCGCACTGCTCACCACCGCCCGGCAGGAGCTGCGCACCGCACTGCACGAACTGCGCGGCACCGTCTACGGTCTGCGCCCGCTGGAGCTGGAGGAACACGGCCTGTGGGCGGCGCTGCGCAGGCGGGCGGCGGCCGCCGCGCCGATCGAGGTGCACCTCTCCCTGCCCGACGCCGCGCTCCCGCCCGCGGTGGAGGTCGCGGTCTTCCGGATCACGTCGGAGGCGCTCACCAACGTGCGCAGGCACTCGGGGGCGACCTGCGCCCGTGTGGAGATCACCGTCGCCGATGAGGTGGTCGTCCGGGTCACCGACGACGGCGCCCACCCGGGCGCGTGGTCCGCGGGGACCGGGCTCACGTCGATCCGGCACCGGGCCGACGAGCTGGGCGGCACCGCGGAGCTGGGGCCGACGCCGTCGGGCGGCGTGGTGCGGGTCGTGCTGCCGCTGGCCGGTGGGTCTCGGGACTGAGGCCTCGGGACTGAGGCCTCGGGACTGGGGCCTCGAGGCGCCGGTCCGAGGAACAGCCTCGGCGCCGGGACGGTTGGGTCGGATGTGACCGACACCGCAGATCTGCACGCCCTGCTGGCCGAGTCCCGCCTCGGCGTCCTCGCGACGATCAAGAAGGACGGATCGCCGCAGCTCTCGCCCGTCACCCCGTTCTACGACCGGGCGGCCGGCACGATCTCGGTCTCGATGACCGAGGGCCGGGCCAAGACCGCGAACCTCCGCCGGGACCCCCGGGCCGCCCTCGAGGTGACCAGCGCGGACGGCTTCACCTGGGCCACCGCCGAGGGCCCGGTGACGCTCGTCGGCCCCGGCTCCACCCCGGACTCGCCCGAGGTCGAGGCGCTCGTGGACTACTACCGCAAGGCCGCGGGCGAGCACGCGGACTGGGCGGAGTACCGCCAGGTCATGGTCGCCGACCGCCGCGTACTGATGACGATGACCGTCGAGAAGGTCTACGGCGCCCGGATCCGCTGAGGCTCAGAACAGCGTCCCGGCCCGCTGCAGGGCCTCGATGCGGGCGTCGGCGAAGCCCGCCTCGCGCAGGATCTCCGCGCCGTGTTCACCCAGGCGGGGCGCCCCGCGCACCGGCGCCGCGGCGGCGCCGTCGACCGTCACCGGCAGCCGGGGCAGGTCGAGGCCGCCCTCGCTGGGGTGCTCGACGCGTTCGAGCAGCCCGGTCGCGGCCAGGTGCGGGTCGGCGAGCACCTCGTCCAGCCCCAGGACCGGCTGGGCCGGGATGCCGGCGGCCGTGAAGGTCTCGACCCACTCCGCCGTGGTCCGCGCCGGGAGCACCTCGGCGAGCAGCCCGTACAGCTCGTCGATGTGCTCGGTGCGCCCGGTGATCGTGCCGAACCGCGGGTCGGCGGCGAGGTCGGCGCGCCCGACCAGGTCGAAGAACGTGCGCCACTGCTTGTCGGTGTAGACGACGACGCCGAGGTAGCCGTCGGCCGTCCGGTAGGGCCTGCGGTTCGGCGAGGCGGTGCGCGCGTACCCGACCGGCCCCTCGGGCGGCGCGAACACGTGTCCCTGCTGCTGCTCCAGCAGCGTGAACGAGGCCATCGTCTCGAACATCGGCACCTCGACGACCCGGCCCGCCCCGGTCCGCTCCCGGCTCACCAGCGCGGCGCAGATCGCCCCGACGGCCATGAGCGCCACCGTCTTGTCCGCCACGACCGAGCGGACGTACTCCGGCTCCCCGTCCCCGCCCTGCACGGCGGCGAGGCCGCACGCGGCCTGCACGACGTCGTCGTACGCGGCGCGGTCCCGGTAGGGCCCGTCGCCCCCGAAGCCCGGCAGCGCGCAGTAGACCAGGCCCGGCGCCGCCAGCTCGGCGGGCCCGATGCCCAGCGCCGCGACGGCGGCGGGCCGCAGGTTGGTGACGAACACGTCCGCCCCCGCGACCAGCTCGGTCAGCGCCGCGAGCCCCGCGGGGTCCTTGAGGTCCAGCCCGATGCTGCGCTTGCCGTGGTTGGCGGCCAGGAAGACCGGCCCCATCCCCGGGTTGCGGCCGCGGCCGATGTGGCGCACCACGTCCCCGCCCGGCGCCTCGACCTTCACCACGTCCGCGCCCATCCGGGCGAGCAGCATGGTGCAGTAGGGCCCCATGAACGTGGTCGTCAGGTCGACGACCCGGATCCCGTCGAGCATCGGCGCCATGATCGGAGTCTAGGGCGCCCGCATCGCTGGACGGGGTGGCGATCTCGCCCCGACGAGTGACGCCCCTCCCGTCCCATGCGCACCACGTGATCACATCCGTCCCGACAGTCACAACGTCGGGGGGACGAGAAATGCGGATCGGGCGGCTCGCCCTCACGGTGAGTGCGGCGATGTCACTGCTCGTGCCCGGCGTGGCGGCCGCGGACGAGGTCCCGCAGCCGCTCATCGAGTCCGTCGGGCCCGCCGTCGAGGTCGGCCCCGGGGTCACGCACCGCGAGCTCACGACCGACCTCGGCATCGGACGGGTGCAGGCGGACGTCGTCGAGGTGGACCTGACCAACCCCGCCGTGAAGGTGAACCTCCTGTGGCCCGGCGCCGTCGCGGCCCGCAAGACGGTGAAGACCATGGCGGACGGCGTCGGCGCGGTCGCCGGGATCAACGGGGACTTCTTCGACATCGGCCGCACCAACGCGGCCGCGGGACCGGCCGTGCTCGACGGCAGGCCGGTCAAGGGTGCGGTGCCGCAGGGCAGGCGCGCCGCCCCGGCCGTCGACGGCGCCGAGATGGACTACGTGTTCACGACCGACCACCACGGCGTCGCACGGGTGGACCGGATGCCACTGCGCGGCGAGGTGCGCCGCACCGGGATCCGGCTCGTCGCGAACGGCGCCGAGCAGCCGCCGCCGCTGCCGATCGTGGCGCTCAACCAGCACGCCGTGCCCGTCGACGGGATCGGGGTGTTCACCGGCGACTGGGGCGAGGTCGACCGGGCCCGCACCCTGTGCGGTTCCGACGTCGACCGGGACGCGCCGTGCGCGGCCGAGCAGGTCGAGGTCCTGGTCCGAGACGGTCGGGTCGCCGAGGTCCGCCCGCCGCGCGGCGGGACCCTGCCGCCCGGGGAGACCGCGCTGGTCGGCCGCGACCGAGGGGCGGCCGCGCTGCGCAGCCTGTCCGTCGGCGACGAGGTCGCCGTCGACTACCGCCTCGAACCGGCGAGCGGCGCCGCCCCGTACATGGCGGTCGGCGGCAGCCCCATCCTGCGCGACGGGCGACCGACCGAGAACCTGAACGACACCGCGCGGGCCCCGCGCAGCGGTGTCGGGGTGAGTGCCGACGGGCGGCACTTCACCCTGGTCACCGTGGACGGCAGGCAGTCCGACAGCGTCGGCGCCACGCTGCTGCAGTTCTCCCGGCTGCTCGCCGAGCTCGGCCTGGACGACGGGCTGAACCTCGACGGCGGCGGCTCGTCCACCCTGGCCTACCGCGCCCCCGGACACCCCGCGACCACGGTCGTCAACGACCCGTCGGACCCCTCGCCGCGCCTGGTGCCCAACGGGATCGCGGTGTTCTCGGTGTAGTTTCGGGTGAAGTGCGTACTTCTCGACGGGTCGTCCTCGCCCTGCTCGCGGTGGTCCTGCTGGTCGGCGCCGCGGTCGCCGTGGTGCGGTTCGAGGCGGTGGACCGGATCCGGGAACGGGTCGCCCCCGAGCCCTCACCCGGCTGCATCGCCGACGACCCGACGTCGAGCGGCTGCGTCACGCCCGCCACCCTCGCCGCGTACGAGGCCGTGACGGCGCGCTTCGCGGGCGGGCTGGTCGAGTCGACCTGTTGGAGCGAGCACGCCTGGAACCCGTCCAGCGACCATCCCGAGGGCCGGGCCTGTGACTTCTTCCCCACCCGCTACGGCACCTTCGCCGCGGGCGACGACCTGGCCGAGGGCTGGGCGATCGCGCAGTACCTGCGGGACGAGGCCGCCGAGCTGGACGTCCGGTACGTGATCTGGCAGGGCCGGATCTGGTACCGCGGCGCCTTCTTCGCCGACGCGGACGGCGGCTGGGGCCGCCCGTACGACGGCGGCGGCGTGTACGACGCCGAGGACGCGACGGGCGGGCACTACGACCACGTCCACGTCAGCATCCGCCGCTGACGCGCGCGCCCGCCGATCGTCGGACCGGCCTGACGCGTGGGACGCCCAAGCGTCGCTGAGCGGTGCTTGGGCGTCCCAAGCGTCAAACCCCCCGACAGTGACACTCGGGCGTCCCAAGCGTCACTCAGCGACGCTTGGGCGTCCCAAGCGTCAAACCCTCCGACAGCGACGCTTGGGCGTCCCAAGCGCCGCTCAGCGGTGCTTGGGACGCCCAAGCGTCAGCCGGCGAGGAGTTCGCCCGCGAGCCGACCCACGGTCTCCCACTCGATCAGGAAGCCGTCGTGCCCGTAGGGCGAGTCGATGATCTCCAGCCGCGCCCCCGGGATGCCCGCGGCCAGCTCCTCCTGCTGCGCCACCGGGTAGAGCCGGTCCGAGCTGATCCCGACGACGAGCGTCCGGGCCGTGACCCGGGCCAGCGCCGCGGCCACTCCCCCGCGCCCCCGGCCGACGTCGTGCGCGTTCATCAGCTCGGTGAGCCGCACGTAGGAGGCGGCGTCGAAGCGGTGCACCAGCTTCGCGGCGTGATGGTCCAGGTAGGACTCGACCGCGTACCGCCCGCCCTGGGCCGGGTCCTCGCCCGGCTGCGCCTCCCGCCCGAAGCGGGTGTCGAGCTCGGCGCCGCTGCGGTAGGTCAGGTGCGCGATCCGTCGCGCGACGCCGAGCCCGCGGTGCGGTCCCTCGCCGGGCGGCAGGTCGTGGTAGTCCCCGCCGTGCCAGCCCGGGTCCGCCTTGATCGCCGCGATCTGGGGTGCGGCCCAGCCGATCTGGTCCGCCGCCGAGGCCGCGGGCGAGGCCAGCAGCATCAGCCGCTCGACCCGCTCCGGCGCCGTGACGCCCCACTCGAGCGCGCGCATGCCGCCCATCGACCCACCGATGACCAGCGACCAGCGCGCCACCCCGAGCCGGTCC
Organism: Pseudonocardia sp. WMMC193; assembly: GCF_021728735.1. Lineage (NCBI taxonomy): Bacteria > Bacillati > Actinomycetota > Actinomycetes > Pseudonocardiales > Pseudonocardiaceae > Pseudonocardia > Pseudonocardia sp. WMMC193. The sequence continues at coordinate 2,900,371 of NZ_JAKKDO010000003.1, forward strand.
GCGAGCGCGAGCTCCGCGCGGACCGCGTCCCGCGCGGTGACCACCGGGAACCGGCTGCCCCAGGGCCGCCCGTCCGGTGCCGTCGACGACGGTCCGGTCGAGCCCTGGCAGCCGCCGACGACGTTGGGCGCCACCACGAAGTAGCGCTCGGGGTCCAGGGCGCGGCCCGGCCCGATGAGGTCGCCCCACCAGCCGGGGGTGGGGTGCCCGGGCCCCGCGGGTCCGGTGACGTGGGTGTCCCCGGTCAACGCGTGCAGGACCAGGACCGCCGGGGAGTCCGGTGAGCCCCAGGTCTCGTAGGACAGCCGGACGTCCAGCTCGCCCCCGGCGTCCAGGGCGACGGGGCCGACGTCGAGGAACCGACGTCGGCCGGGATCGGACCCCTCCCGCCACGCACCGGTGGCGGGAGGGGCGTCCACGAGCGTCAAGACCGGGTCAGGACTTCGCGGCCCGGAAGCCCGCGTCGAGGTCCGCCTTGATGTCCTCGATGCCCTCGAGGCCGACCGACAGCCGGATCAGGCCCGGTCCGACACCCGTCGACAGCTGCTCCTCGCCGGAGAGCTGGCTGTGGGTGGTCGACGCCGGGTGGATCACCAGGCTGCGCACGTCGCCGATGTTGGCCAGGTGGCTGTGCAGCTCCAGCGCGTCGACGAACCTCTTGCCCGCCTCGACGCCGCCGCGGATGTCGAACGCCACCACGGCGCCCGCCCCGCGCGGCAGGTACTTCTGCGCCAACGCGTGCCACGGGCTCGACGGCAGACCCGCGTAGTAGACCTTCTCCACCTCGTCGCGGGCCTCGAGCCACTCGGCCACGGCCTGCGCGTTCTGCACGTGCCGCTCGATCCGCAGCGACAGCGTCTCGATGCCCTGGATCAGCAGGAACGAGTTCAGCGGGGCGATCGCCGGGCCGAGGTCGCGCAGCAGCTGCACCCGGAACTTGATCAGGAACGCCAGCGGGCCGAGCGCCTCGGAGTAGTTCAGCCCGTGGTAGCTCGGGTCCGCCGTGGTCAGGCCGGGGAAGCGCTCGGCGTGGGCCGCCCAGTCGAAGTTCCCGGAGTCGACGACGACGCCGCCGATGCTCGTCCCGTGCCCGCCGAGGAACTTGGTGGCGGAGTGGATGACGATGTCGGCGCCGTGCTCGATGGGCCGCACCAGGTACGGCGTCGGCACCGTGTTGTCGATCAGCAGCGGCACGCCCGCCTCGTGCGCGAGGTCCGCGACCAGGCGGATGTCGAGCACGTTGGACCGCGGGTTGCCGATGGTCTCGGCGTAGAACGCCTTGGTGTTCGGGCGGACCGCGGCGCGCCACTCCTCGGCGTTGTCCGGGTCCTCGACGAACGTGACGTCGATGCCCAGCTTCGGCAGCGTGTAGTGGAACAGGTTGTACGTGCCGCCGTAGAGGCTCGCCGACGACACGAAGTGGTCCCCGGCCTGCGCGATGTTGAGGATCGCGAGGGTCTGGGCGGCCTGCCCGGACGCCACGGCGACGGCCCCGATGCCGCCCTCGAGCGCGGCGACCCGCTGCTCCAGGACGTCCTGGGTCGGGTTCATGATCCGGGTGTAGATGTTGCCCAGCTCGGCGAGCCCGAACAGCGCGGCGGCGTGGTCGGTGTCGCGGAAGGTGTAGGACGTCGTCTGGTAGATCGGGGTCGCCCGGGCACCGGTGGCGGTGTCGGGGGCGGCGCCCGCGTGGACCTGCTTGGTCTCGAAGGACCAGGCGGCGGTGGGGTCGACGGGATCGGACACGAGGGTCTCCAGGTGATCTTCGGTGTAGGGCGCGGGGTCGTCAGCGCCCGCGACAGGCGGCGCTGGTCACGCGCAGGAGATCGACGTGCCTGCGCGACACGAGGAGGATCACGACTGGGACCGTAACGGGGTCGTCATACGGGCACAACTAACCTCGGCCTGTGCTCGTCCTGCTTCCCCCGTCGGAGACCAAGCTCGCCGGCGGCGACGGTCCGCCGCTGGACCTCGCCGCCCTCTCGCACCCGGCGCTGGACGCGGTGCGCAAGCCCCTGCTCGACGAGTTGGTCGAGCTCGCCGCGGACCTGCCGGCCGCCCGCGCGGCACTCGGCGTGTCGGAGCGGCAGGACGCCGAGATCGCCCGCAACGCGGCGCTGTGGACCTCGCCGACCCTGCCCGCGATCACCCGCTACACCGGTGTGCTCTACGACGCGCTCGACGTCCGGTCCCTGACCCGGGCGGGCCGCGCCCGGGCCGACGCCCGCCTCGCCGTCGGGTCGGCCCTGTTCGGGCTGGTCCGGGCCGGGGACCCGATCCCGGCCTACCGGCTCTCGGCGGGGTCGACGCTCCCGGGCGGCGGCACTCTCGCGGCGCGGTGGCGCCCCGTCCTGGAGCCCGTCCTGGCCGAGGTCGACGATCTCGTGGTGGACCTGCGCTCGGGCTCCTACGCCGCCTTGGCCCGGGTCCCCGGCGCGGTCACGGTGAACGTCCTCGCCGAGCGCCCCGACGGCACGCGCTCGGTGGTCAGCCACCACAACAAGTCCCACAAGGGCGGCCTGGCCCGGCTCCTGGCCACCACCCGCGCCGAGCCGAGCGACGCGGCGGGCGTGGCCCGGATCGCCCGCAAGGCGGGTCTGACGGTCGAACGCAAGGCCGACCACCTGGACCTCGTCCTCCCCGCCTGATCCGGGGCGACACACGCGTCCGAAGCCGGGCGGGTCTCAGCGACCGGCTGCGTAGCCCTGGGCGCCGCGGGGGTTGGCGGCGGCGCCCAGCTCGCCGGTGCGCGGGTCGCGGGTGACCACCGACAGCCGCCCGAGGCTCCACGGTCCCGCGTCGACCACCTCGTGGCCGCGGGCCCGCAGGCCGTCGAGCACCGCGGGGCCGAGCCTGCTCTCGGCCACCACGCCGTGCGGGGTCCAGGTGCGCGGCCAGAAGGAGCCCGGCATCGCGGTCGTGTGTAGGGCGGGTGCGTCGATCGCCTCCTGCGGGCTCATCCCGAGCACGAGGGTCCGCAGCAGGTAGAGCAGCTGCCACTGGTCCTGCTGGTCGCCGCCGGGGGTGCCGAGGGCGCCGACCGCCTCGCCGTCGCGCAGCAGCAGGGTGGGGCTCAGGGTGGTCCGCGGGCGCAGCCCGGGGGTCAGCGCGGCGGGCGACGCCGGGTCCAGCCAGGTCATCTGCAGCCGCGTGCCCAGGCAGAACCCGTACCCGGGGACCGTCGGCGAGGACTGCAGCCACCCGCCCGACGGCGTCGCGGAGACCATCGTCCCCCAGCGGTCGACGACGTCGAGGTGGCAGGTGTCCCCGCGCGTCGCCCCGTCCCGGGCGACCGTCGGCTCCCCGGAGCCTGCGAAGCTCGTGGAGCCGTCCTGCGGGGGCCCGTCGAGCTCGAGCGGCGGCACGTACCCACCCTCGCTCACCCGGTAGCCCGCCGACCGCTCCCCGACGAGCGCGGCCCGGTCCCCCGACGGCGTGAACCCGCGCCCGTCGCCGTAGAACCCCTCGCGGTCGGCCAGCGCCAGCTTGAGCACCTCGACGACCGTGTGCGCGCCCTCCGCGGTCGAGGGGTCCAGGTGCGGCAGCCGGTCGAGCATCGCCAAGGCGTGCAGCAGGACCGGTCCCTGGCTCCAGGTGCCCGGCTTGGCGACGGTCGTCCCGCGGAAGTCGAGGGTCATCGGCTCCTCGAGCGCGGGCCGGAACGCGGCGATGTCGGCGGCGGTGAGCACGCCGGCGTGGTCGCGTCCGTCCGAGTGCCGGTGGGGCACCGCGGCGGCCGCCGCCATCGCCTCGGCGACCTCGCCCTCCTGCCAGACCCGCCGCGCCGCCTCGATCCGGGCCTCCCGGGTGTCGCCGCCCGCGTCCCGCAGCAGGCGCAGGGTGCGCGCCCAGTCCGGGTTGGTGAAGGTGTCCCCCTCCTGCAGCCACAGCGCCGCGGAGGCGGGCCAGTGCTCGCGGAAGAGGCTCTCGACGGCCGCGATCGTCCCGCGCAACCTCGGCAGCGCGGGGAAACCGGTCTCGGCGTAGTGGATCGCGTAGTCCAGGACGTCCGCGAGCTCCCAGGTCCCGTGCTCGGCCAGCAGCCACAGCCAGGTCGTCGTGGCGCCGGGGACCGCCGCGGCCAGCGCGCCCGCGCCGGGCACGGAGTCGAAGTCCGCGAAGCGTTCCCGCGTCGCCCCCGCGGGCGCCGCACCCTGGCCGCAGATCACCCGGGGGTCCCTGCCGCGGGGCGCGAACATCGCCACCAGGTCCCCGCCCGGCCCGTTGAGGTGCGGCTCCACGACCTGCAGCACGAACCCGCCCGCCACGGCGGCGTCCACCGCGGTGCCGCCGCGTTCGAGCACCGACTGCGCCGTCGCCGTCGCGAGCCAGTGGGTGGAGGCGGACATGCCGAAGGAACCGCGCAGGGTCGGACGGGTGGTCATGGCCCGACCGTAATTCGTTGGACGCCGTCCGTACGGTCGGGGCAGAGACGTGGAAGAGGTGAGCCGACGTGACGACCGCCGCCCGGATGGCGGCGCGCCCCGGCGCGCCCACCCGCATCCGCACCCCGCGCTGAGGGTCGCTCGCGTGGGGTGATCACCCCACGTCTGGAGACACCCCCGGTGCCCAAGCCCCGTTTCGACGACGACGACTTCGTCCCACCCACCCCCGTCCTGTCCGAGGACCCGGACCTGCCGCCCGAGGGCGACCGCTGGTCCACCTGGACCGGCGCGCAGCACGGCCCCGAACCCCGCCCGAGCTGGGTGGTGACCGCCCACGGCGCGGTCGACACCGAGCTGGGCGTGCTCAAGTCCGGCAAGGAGGCCGACGTCCACCTGATCGACCGCTCCGGAGTGGTCGTGGCGGCCAAGCGGTACCGGGCGCACAAGGCCTTCCACCGCGACCCCGCCTACCAGGAGGGACGCCGGGTGCGGCGCTCGCGGGAGACCCGCGCCATGGCGCAGCGCACCGCGTTCGGGCGCGAGCTGCTGGCGGGGCAGTGGGCGGCCGCGGAGTTCAGCGCGCTCGCCACGCTGTGGTCGGCGGGCCTGCCGGCCCCCTACCCCGTCCAGCTCGACGACACCGAGCTGCTGCTCGAGTTCGTCGGGCACGGCGAGCAGGCCGCGCCCCGGCTCGCCCAGCTGCGCCCGACACCCGCCGAGCGCGACGACCTGTGGGCGCAGCTCGGCGAGGTGCTGCACGGCCTCGCGCGCCTCGGCTGGGCCCACGGCGACCTGTCCGCCTACAACCTGCTGGTCCACGACGGACGGCTCGTCGTGATCGACCTCCCGCAGGTCGTCGACCTCGTCGGCAACCCGCACGGGGCGGAGTTCCTCGTCCGGGACGTCCGACGGGTGGCGGAGTGGTTCACCGCCCGCGGCCTGGCCGAGGACGCAGGCGAGCACCTCTTCCACTCCCTGGTGGCGGAGGCGGGCCTGACCTGACCGGCGAACGGCGCGTTCGCTCACAACTACTGAGCGAACGCGCCGTTCGCCGTCTCGGGGGGGGGCGAGATCACAGGGTGCGACCACCAGCCCGCCGCTCGACTCCCCTACACTGGAGCCGAGCGCCCGGGCCTCACCGCGCGCACCTGTACGTATCCATTCGGGCGCACTCCCCATCCGCGCCCGGGCTCGTCCCGTGAAGGCGCGGCCATCGCCGCCCGCTCCGCCGTGCGACGTGCCACCGTCCACGGAGGTCTCGTGACCAGCCCGTCCCGCCGCCCTGCCCGCTCTGCGGACCGCGGCACCAGCTCGACCCGTTCGAGCCGTCCCCGCCGCTCCCGCGGCGGCTCCGCTCCCGCCGCCCCGCAGCGTCGGGCCATGCCGCCGGAGGTCCTCTGGACCCCGCCCGCGAGCGGCTTCCCCACCTTCGCCGACCTCGGCCTGCCCGAGCCGGTCCTCAAGGCCCTGGCGAACGAGGGCTTCGCCGACCCCCGGCCCATCCAGGCCGCGACCCTGCCGGACACCCTGGCCGGCCGCGACCTGCTCGGCCGCGGCCAGACCGGCTCGGGCAAGACCCTCGCGTTCGGGCTCGCCCTCGTCTCCCGGCTCGCCGGGGAGCGGGCGCGGCCGAAGAGCCCGCGCGGGCTCGTGCTCGTCCCCACCCGGGAGCTGTCCCAGCAGGTCATGGACGCGGTCGAGCCGTTCGCGAAGGCGCTGGGCCTGACCGTCGCCTCCGTCGTCGGTGGCATGTCGATGAACCGGCAGATCGACACGCTGCGCCGCGGCGTCGACCTGCTGGTCGCCACCCCCGGCCGGCTGACGGACCATGTCACCGAGGGCACCTGCGACCTCTCCGACGTCGAGATCACCGCGATCGACGAGGCGGACCGCATGTCGGACATGGGGTTCCTGCCCCAGGTCAAGCGCATCCTGGACCGCACGCCCGCGGACGGCCAGCGCCTGCTGTTCTCCGCGACGCTGGACAACGAGGTCGCCACCCTCGTCGATCGCTACCTGCACGACCCGGTGACCCGGGCCGTGGCGTCCGCGGCCGCGCCCGTCGAGACCATGGACCACCACCTGTTCCTGGTGCAGCGGGACGACAAGAACCAGATCGTCCAGCAGATCGCCGCCCGCGAGGGGCGCACGATCTTCTTCGTGCGCACCAAGCACGGCGCCGACCGCGTGGTGAAGCAGCTGCGCCGCACCGGTGTGCAGGCCAGCGCGCTGCACGGCGGCAAGGCCCAGAACGCCCGCAACCGCGCGATCGACGCGTTCAAGGACGGCAGCATCCCCGTGCTCGTCGCCACGGACGTCGCGGCGCGGGGCATCCACGTCGACGACGTGAGCCTCGTCGTGCACGTCGACCCGCCGGGCGACCCGAAGGACTACCTGCACCGCGCGGGTCGGACGGCCCGCGGTGGCGAGTCCGGCGTCGTCGTCACGCTGGTGACCGCGGACGAGCGGCGAGACGTCGACACCCTCATGCGGCAGGCGGGGGTGAAGCCGGACGTCAGCACCGCCGCGCCCGGCTCGGCCTCGCTGGTGGACGTCACCGGCGCGCGGGAGCCCAGCGGCATCCCGGTCGAGGCGCCGAAGCCCCCGCAGCAGCAGCCCGCCGCGGGCACCGGGCGGCGACGCCGCAGCGGTGGCGGCGGCGGCGGTCAGGGTGGCGGTCAGCCCCGTGGCCAGGGCCGTCCTCCCCGGCGCCGCCGCGCCGCGTGATCACCGGTTCCGTGCGCTCAGCGTTGCTCGCACCGCCCTGAGCGCACGGAAACCGTGATCATGCAGCACTGAGCGCACGAAACGTGCGGCGCCCGGGTCGCCCCGCGCTACTGCGCGCGCTTGGCGCCGCGCCGCGCGGCCCGGCGCAGCTGCACGATCCGTGCACTGCCCGGGATGGCGACCAGCAGGATCCCGGCGATCGCGCCGAGCAGCAGCGCGACGCCGGTGGGCAGGGTGCCGTCCAGGCCCAGGAACTGGATCCGCACCGGCTCCAGGTTCTGCAGGATGAAGATCAGCAGGAACAGCAGGACGACCGCGGAGAGGATCAGCCCCACCCACATCCCGCTGACCCGCGAGTGTCGGGTCGCGGGTGCGCGGCGCGGGGTGGTCGTCGTCCGCTCGGCGGTGGGCGGTGTGTCGTCGGTGGGCACCGCGACCGTCCCCGTGGGCTCGACGGCCACCGGGTCCGGCGCGGGGCGCGTGGCTGAGTCCTCGCTCATGTGCGCAGTATCGCGCAGCGGGCGGTCCGGTGCCCGCGCCCGCGTTCACCCGTGCGGTTAGCCTCGTGGAGTGGCCCATCACGATCTCGTCGTCATCGGTTCCGGCTCCGGCAACACCTTCATCGACGAGCGCTTCGCCGACTGGGACGTGGCGATCGTCGAGCACGGGGTGTTCGGCGGGACCTGTCTGAACGTCGGCTGCATCCCGACGAAGATGTACGTCTACGCCGCCGACGTCGCCGAGACGGTGCGCCACGCCTCCCGGTACGGGGTCGACGCCACCATCGACAAGGTGCGCTGGGCGGACATCCGGGACCGCGTGTTCGGCCGGATCGACCCCATCGCGAAAGGCGGGCTGGAGTACCGCGCCGAGCGCTCGGACAACGTCACCGTCTACCTCGGCCACGCCTCCTTCACCGGGCCCAGGGCGCTGCGGGTGGAGCGGACCGACGGGTCCGGTGTGGACGAGATCACCGCCGACCAGGTCGTCGTCGCCGCGGGCGGGCGCCCGATGGTGCCTGCGGCGATCGCGGGCGCGCCGTACGAGACGTCCGACACGATCATGCGGATCGACGAGCTGCCCCGGCGGATGGTGATCGTCGGCGGCGGGTACATCGCGGCCGAGTTCGCGCACGTGTTCTCCGCGCTCGGCACCGAGGTCACCGTCGTCGTGCGCGGCAGCAGGATGCTGCGCTCCCACGACGAGACGATCTCGGCGGCCTACACCGAGCTGCTCTCCGAGCGGCTCGACGTCCGGCTGGCCACCCAGGTCACGGGCGTCACCGGGGAGGCGGGCGACCTGACCGTCGCGCTCGACGACGGGTCCTCCGTCGCCGCCGACGTCCTCCTCGTGGCCGCGGGCCGGATCCCCAACGGGGACCGGATGAACCTCGGCGCGGCCGGGATCGCCACCCACTCCGACGGCCGGATCGAGGTGGACCGGTTCCAGCGCACCAGCGCCGAGCGGGTGTGGGCGCTGGGTGACGTGAGCTCCCCGTGGGCGCTCAAGCACGTCGCGAACCGCGAGGCGAAGGTGGTGGGGCACAACCTGTTGCACCCGGAGGCCCCGCTCGAGACCAACCACCGCAACGTCCCGTCGGCCGTGTTCACCGAGCCGCAGGTGGCCAGCGTGGGCAAGACCGAGGAGATGGTCCGCATGTCGGGCCTGGACTACACGGTCACGGTGCAGCGCTTCGGGGACGTCGCCTTCGGGTGGGCCATGGAGGACACCACGGGGCTCTGCAAGATCATCGCGGAGAAGGGCACCGGGCGGCTGCTGGGCGCGCACATCATGGGCCCGCAGGCGTCCACGCTGATCCAGCCGCTGATCCAGGCCATGTCCTTCGGCCTGGGGGCCCGGGAGATGGCGACGGGGCAGTACTGGATCCACCCGGCGCTGCCCGAGGTCGTGGAGAACGCACTGCTGGGCCTGGAGATCTGACCGACCTACCCTGGACGGGCCGATCCGCCCGGCGCCCGCGCGCCGAACACCGGGAGTGAGCCCCATGACCCTGGCAGGCCCGAAGCCGATCCTCGCGGGGCGCCGTGCGCTCCCCCAGCAGGTCGGGGTGTACGTCTTCGTGTTCCTGCCGCTCGCGGCGCTGGTGGCCGCGGTCCCCCTCGCCGCCGTCGTCGGCTTCCTGGGCTGGTCGGACGTCCTGATCGGGGCCGTGTTCTACGTCGCCTGCTGCCTGGGGATCACCGTCGGGTACCACCGGTACTTCACGCACGGCTCGTTCAAGGCCACCCGCGGGCTGAAGATCGCGCTGGCCCTGGCCGGCTCCTTCGCGATGCAGGGCCCGGTGATCAAGTGGGTGGCCGACCACCGGCGCCACCACGCGTTCTCCGACAAGGAGGGCGACCCCCACTCCCCCTGGCTGTTCGGCACGTCGACGCGCGCGCTGGCGAAGGGGTTCTGGCACGCGCACACCGGCTGGCTGTTCGACCGCGACCTCACCAACGAGGAGCGCTTCACCCCGGACCTGCTCCAGGACACCGACCTGCGCCGGATCGACTCGCTGTTCGGCCTGTGGAGCACCCTGACCCTGCTGCTCCCCGCCCTGCTCGGCGGCCTGGTCACCTGGTCCTGGTGGGGTGCGCTCACCGCACTGTTCTGGGCCGGACTGGTCCGGGTCGCGCTGCTGCACCACGTCACGTGGTCGATCAACTCGATCTGCCACATGTGGGGCGAGCGCCCCTTCTCCGCCCGCGACCGCAGCGCCAACGTCTGGTGGCTGGCGATCTTCTCGATGGGCGAGTCCTGGCACAACCTCCACCACGCCGACCCCACCTGCGCCCGCCACGGCGTGCAGAAGGGCCAGGTCGACCTGAGCGCGGTCACCATCCGCCTGTTCGAACGCCTCGGCTGGGCGCGCGAGGTCCGCTGGCCGACCACGAGACGCCTGGAGCGCCTGGCCCGCGAGTGAAGGATCCTGCAACGAGTGTCACCGGTGACACCGGATGCAGGATCCTTCGCTCACGAGGCCCGGCGCTGCGCTGCACGGATCTCCGCCACCACCCGCTGCGGGCTGTGGTGCAGGTCGTGCCAGGTGAAGCGCAGCAGGGTCCATCCGCCCGCCACCAGGTCGTTGCCCTTGCGGCGGTCCGAGCGGAACCGCTCGACGTCGCTGTGCCAGGCCCACCCGTCGATCTCGATCGCCACCCGGGTCTCCGGGAACGCGACGTCGACCTCGTAGGGCCCGACCCGCAGGTGCAGCACCCAGCCGCCGATGCCCGCCTCCTTCAGGAGGCGCAGCAGCAGCCGTTCCGCCGTCGAGTGCGCCCGATCGCCTGCGGCGGCGAGCAGCCTGCGGGCCTCGACGACGCCGTTCGCCCCGGTCATCCGCGCCTCTGCGGCTCGTAGCTGGTCGAGCGACACGTGCCGCTGCAACGCTCGATCCAGGAACGCCGAGCCGTCCGACAGCGCGACGGCGGTGTCCAGCACGGTCCGTGCAGGACCGACGACGGGCAACCCGTTCAGTACGGCGCGATCCTCGACGGCCAACACCCGTTCGCGCACCCGCACCCCCGGCCGGGAGCGCTTGCTCGCCGGGAACGCGATCTCCACGGTGTCGGGGGCGCGGGTGAGGAACCCGTGGCACCACGCGGCGGACGGGCCCGCCACCAGCCCCACCGCCCGGCAGACGGGGAAACGCCGACATCCGTTCACGACCGCGAACCCCGAGGTGAAGGATCCTGCAACGAGTGTCACCGGTGACACCGGATGCAGGATCCTTCGCCGGGTGTCAGCCGGCCAGGGGTTTGCGGGCCGGGTCGTAGGCCAGCTCCGGCGGCTCCTCGCCCCGCACGTCCGCCACCAGGCCCGTGATGGCGCTCATGATCGTGGCGGTGGCCGCGTCGAGGTTGCTCCTGGTCCGGGGCTTGCCCACGAACTCCGACAGGTCGACGGGCGGGCCGGCGACCAGGCTGACCCGCTTGAACAGGCCCACCTTCCCCTTCGGCGAGAGCACCTCCTGGGTGCCCCAGTTGGCCAGCGGGATGACCGGCACCCCGGACTGGACGGCGATCCGGCCGATGCCGTTCTTCGCCTTCATCGGCCAGCCGTCCGGGTCCGCGGTGTAGGTGGCCTCGGGGTAGAACACCACGACCTCCCCGCGCTCCAGGGCCTCGACGGCCCCGCGGAAGGCGTCCATCGCCCGCGCCGAGTCACGGTAGACGGGGATGTGCTGCCCCTTGCCCAGCACCGAGCGCACGATCGGCACGGTCCACAGCTCGGACTTCGCCAGGTACCGGGGCATGCGCCGGTGGGCGATGACGAACGCGGTGTCGTAGATCGGGTCGCAGCCCGACACGTGGTTGGCCGCGATGAGCACGCCACCGGTGGGCGGGATGTGCTGCCCGCCCCTCCACCCGAGCCGAGTGAACACCATCACGAGCGGCCAGATGAGCTCGATCGCCAGGCCGAACCAGAACCCCGAGGTCCGACGCTTGCGCCGCAGCGTGAGCAGCAGTCTCTGCCGGGCGGTCAGCAGCGGCGGCACGTCGGGGGTGGGCACAGACTCCTCCAGCGTTCGGGTTCCACCCCCGATCCTCGCCCACGATCGACAGGCGGAGTACGCCGGGTGGCGCGATGATCTCCCTGTTGTGACATGACGGACAGACCGCCATCCGCGCCCCGGGTCGGACACGGATGCCCCACGGAAGTCCCGACACGGAGGTGTGCGTGAGTCTGCCCAGGTTGGAGCCGGTGGGATCGCCGCCCGAGGATCCGCGCGCGCTCGTCGTCGTGGCCCATGGTGGACGGTCGCGGTCGTCGGAGTCCGGTGAGCGCCGCCGGCTCACCTACTGGCGGATGCTGCCGTTCGCGCGGCTCCTCGCCCGGACCGAGGGCCTGGCCGTCGCGATGGTCCGCTACCGGCTCCGCGGCTGGAACGGACCGGCGCGAGACGCCGCCCGTGACGTGGCCGAGCTCCTGACCGGGGACCTCCCCACCGTCCTGGTCGGCCATTCGATGGGCGGCCGGGCGGTGCTGCACGCCGCGGGCGCGCCGCAGGTGCGGGCCGTGGCCGCGCTCGCGCCCTGGCTCGACGGCAGCGACCCGGTCGACCAGCTCGCCGGGCGGGACGTCCTCATCGCCCACGGGGACCGCGAACGCATGACCGATCCGCGCGAGTCCCTCGCCTACGCCGTCCGGGCGCGTCAGGTCACCCGCGTCGCCCGGTTCGACGTCCACGGCGACGGCCACGCCATGCTCCGCCACGCCGCGGACTGGCACTCCCTCGTGCAGCGCTTCGTGCTGGGCGAGCTCGGGTTCGAACCGGAGGACCCCGCGATCACGAACGCCATGCGGCAGCCCACCCCGGGCGGCCTCGAAGTCCCCCTGGGAGCCCTGCGATGACGTCCGTGGCCGTGATCGGCGCCGGTGTGTCCGGTCTGACCGCCGCCTACCTGCTGCGGCGCACCCACGACGTCACCCTGTTCGAGGGGGACGACCGGCTCGGCGGGCACGCCCACACGCACGACCTGGCGGGCACGTTCGTCGACTCCGGGTTCATCGTCCACAACGACCGGACCTACCCGAACCTGCTGCGCCTGTTCGCCGAGCTCGGCGTGGCCACACAGGACTCGGACATGTCGATGAGCGTGCGCTGCGAGGGGTGCGGCCTGGAGTACGCGGGTGCCCGCAGGCTCGGCGGGCTGTTCCCGACGCCCGCGAACGCCCGCAACCCGCGCTACCTGCGGATGCTCGGCGAGGTCGTCCGCTTCCACCGCCACGCCCGACGGGTGCTGGCCGACCCCCGCGCGGGGGACGTCACGCTGGGGGCGTTCCTGGCCGTCGGCGGGTACTCGCCGTACTTCGTCGACCACTTCATGATCCCCGTGGTGTCCTGCGTGTGGTCCGCGGGCGCGGAGCTGAGCCTCGAGTACCCGGCCCGCTACCTGTTCACCTTCCTCGACCACCACGGGATGCTCGCGATCGGCGGCTCCCCGCAGTGGCGCACGGTCGTCGGGGGGTCCCGCAGCTATGTGGAGCTGATCCGCAAGAACCTGTCCGACGTCCGCGTCGGCTCCCCCGTGCGCTCGGTCCGCCGAAGCGGCGGGGTCGGCGGGATCGGCGGGGTCACCGTGGACGGCGAACGCTTCGACAAGGTCGTCGTCGCCACCCACCCCGACCAGGCGCTGGCCCTGCTCGCCGACCCGACCGACGCCGAGCGCGCGACCCTCGGCGCGTTCGCCTACTCCCGCAACGAGACCTGGCTGCACGGGGACGACTCGTTGCTGCCGCGCGCCGCGGGGGCCCGGGCGAGCTGGAACTACCTGAAGTCCACCTGCGCGGGCGAGGACTCCGTGCTGGTCAGCTACGACATGAACCGCCTGCAGCACCTCGACGGCGGCCCGTACGTGGTCACGCTCAACGGCGCGGGCCGGGTCGCCGAGGACCGGGTGATCGCACGGATGACCTACGAGCACCCGAGCTACACCCCGGCGTCCGTGGCGGCGCAGCGGGACCTGCCCGCCCTGAACACCGGGACCACCGCGTTCGCCGGGGCGTACCACGGGTGGGGCTTCCACGAGGACGGCTGTCTCTCCGGCGTCCGCGCCGCCGAGTCCCTGGGGGCGACGTGGTAGCCCTCTACGACGCCGAGGTGCGCCACCGCCGTCGGGAGGCGGTGGACTACGGGTTCGCGCACCGGACCTATCTCTGGCTCGTCGACCTCGACGACCTGCCCCGCTTCGGTGGTCCGCTCGCCCGGTTCGAGGCGCGGGACCACCTGGGCGACCCGGACCGGACGATCCGGGAGAACGTCGACGCCTACCTCGCCGAGCAGGGCGTCGACCTGCGCGGCGGCCGGATCCTCATGCTGGCCAACGCCCGCGTCCTCGGCCACGTGTTCAACCCGCTGTCGGTCTTCTGGTGCCACCGGGACACCGGGGAGCTGGAGTGTGTGATCGCCGAGGTCCACAACACCTACGGGGAGCGCCACTGCTACCTGCTGCCCGCGGAGCGCGCGGAGACCGCGAAGGCCTTCTACGTGTCGCCGTTCTTCGCCGTCGACGGTGACTACCGGCTGTCCCTGCCCGCCCCGGGCGAGCGCCTCGCGCTGGCCATCACGTTGCGCCGCAACGAGACCACCGCGCTGACCGCCACCGTCACCGGCACCCGCCGCGCGGCGACCCCGCCGGCGCTCGCCGCGTTGGCGCTGCGCCGCCCACTCGTCACCCTGCGCACCTCCGCGCTCATCCGGGTCCACGGCATCCGCCTGTGGCTCAAGCGACTTCCCGTCGTGCCGCGCCCGCCGCACCGCCCTCAGGAGGGGGTCTGAATGACCATTCACGAGCCGCAGCCGCCCACGCGCGCCGTCCCCCGCCCCAACGAGGGGGTGTGGCCGGGGCTGGGCACGGTGCCGCGTTCCCCGGTCAAGGGCCGGATCGCCGAGGGCCTGTTCCGGCGTGCGGTGCGGTCGCTGCCCGTGCGCGTCGAGATCGGCGACGAGGTGCTGGGCCTCGGTGGCCCGACCATGCGGATCGTCCGACCGGACGCCTTCTTCCGCAGGCTCGGCAACGACTCCAAGATCGGGTTCGGCGAGGCCTACATGGTCGGCGACTGGACCGCGGACGACCTGCCGGGCCTCCTGGAGCCCTTCGCCGCCACCCTGTCCACACTGATCCCGCCCGCCCTGCAGAGGCTGGCCCGGCGCTGGGTCGAGGCGCGCCAGCCCGCCGAGGAGGCGAACTCGCTGGAGGGGTCCCGGGAGAACATCCACCGGCACTACGACCTGTCGAACGAGCTGTTCCAGCTGTTCCTCGACGAGACCATGTCCTACTCCGCGGCGTGGTTCGCCCCGGGTTCGGACGACCTGGTCGCGGCCCAGGAGCGCAAGATCGACGGCATCCTGGACCTGGCGGGTGTCACCGCCGACCAGCACATCCTGGAGATCGGGACCGGCTGGGGCGGGCTCGCGATCCGGGCCGCGCGCCGCGGCGCGCGCGTCACGACGATCACCATCTCCGCCGAGCAGGCGGCGCTGGCCGAGCAGCGGATCGCCGCGGCGGGGCTCGCCGACCGCGTCCAGGTGCTGCTGCGGGACTACCGCGAGGCCCGCGGGTCCTACGACGCCGTGGTGTCCGTCGAGATGATCGAGGCGGTGGGCGAGAAGTACTGGCCCACCTACTTCGCCGCCCTGGACCGCCTGCTCAAGCCGGGCGGGCGGGTCGGGCTGCAGGCGATCACCATGCCGGACGACCGGATGCGGGTGGCGCGCAACGACTACACCTGGATCCACAAGTACGTCTTCCCCGGCGGGCTAATCCCGAGCGTCGAGTCGATCGAGCGCAGCCTCGGGGACACGAGCCTGCACATCTCCGAGCGCCGCTCGCTGGGCCCGGACTACGCCCGCACCCTGAACCACTGGAACCGACGCTTCCAGGAGCGCTGGTCCGAGGTCGCCGCGCTGGGCTTCGACGAGACCTTCCGCCGGATGTGGGAGTTCTACCTCGGGTACTGCGAGGCGGGCTTCCGCGTCGGCTATCTCGACGTCTACCAGCTCTCCCTCACCCGCTGACCCCTGTGCGCGGTAAGTGGTGCCAGAGCACCACTTACCGCGCACGAGCACCGGAGGTGCCATGTCTGTCGCTTCGCGGATCGCGGAGATGCTCGAGAAGCACGTGCTCGGGGCGCCGCTGCCCGTGCGGATCAAGGCCTGGGACGGGTCCATCGCCGGTCCCCCCGGGCCGGGGCCGATCATCCTGCTGCGCCACCGCCGGGTGCTGCGTCGGCTGCTGTGGAACCCGGGCGAGCTCGGGCTCGCGCGGGCGTTCGTGGCCGGTGAGCTGGGCGTCGAGGGGGACATCGCCGAGGGGCTGTCCCGGTTCTGGAAGGTCGGGGCCCGCCCGCTCACCCTCGCGGACAAGCTGGCCGCGCTGCGGACCGCGGCACGGCTCGGCGCGCTCGGACCCCGGCCGCGGCCACCGGCGTCGGAGGCGCGGCTGCGCGGGCGGCGGCACACCTTCCTGCGCGACCGCGCCGCCATCTCCCACCACTACGACCTGTCCAACGCGTTCTACGAGTTCCTCCTCGACCCGCGGATGGCCTACTCCTGCGGCTACTGGACCCAGGACGCCTCCGACGAGTACGGGCTCGAGGACGCGCAGCGGGACAAGCTGGACCTGATCTGCCGCAAGCTGGACCTGAAGCCGGGGATGCGGCTGCTCGACGTCGGGTGCGGGTGGGCGTCCCTGCTGATCCACGCGGCGACGCACTACGGCGTCACCGCCGTCGGGGTGACCCTGTCCGCCGAGCAGCGGGTCCTCGGGCTGCGGCGGGTCCGCGAGCTGGGCCTGGAGGACCGGGTCGAGATCCGGCTCCAGGACTACCGCGAGGTGGACGACCCGCCGTTCGACGCCGTGTCGTCCATCGAGATGGGCGAGCACGTCGGGCAGGACAACTACCCCGTCTACGCCGCCCAGCTGTTCTCGAAGCTCCGCCCCCACGGGCGGCTGCTCCTGCAGCAGATGTCCCGCGGGGCGTCCGGTCTGAACTCCGCGCCGGGCGGCGGCGCGTTCATGGAGTCCTACGTGGCCCCGGACATGCACATGCGCCCGCTCGGCGAGACCCTGAACTTCCTGGAGGCGGCCGGGCTCGAGGCGGTCGACGTCCACTCGCTGCGCGAGCACTACGTGTGGACCGTCCGGCCCTGGCTGGACACGTTGCAGGACAACGCCTCCGAGGCGATCGCGCTGATCGGTGAGGAGCAGTTCCGGGTCTGGCTGCTCTACCTCGCGGGCGCCGCGCTGGCGTTCGAGGAGAACCGGATGGGGGTGCACCAGATCCTGCTGGTGCGACCGGACGCCGAGGGACGCTCGGGACTCCCCCGCAGCCGCGCCGCCACCCTGGGCACCGACCCCGCGCTCGACAGGCTGCGCGAGCCCGTCTACGAGAGACTGGCCCCGTGAGCTTCCCCTGGGGCGCCTTCCTCACCAACCTCTGGATCACCGCCGTGGCGGTGCTCCTGGTGATGGCCGCGGCCCTGGCCGTCGCCTACGTCCGCAAGCGGCACGACGGCATCGACGTGGTGTGGGGCAGCGGGTTCGGCGTGATCGCGATCGTCACGCTGGTGGCGGCGCAGGGCTCCGGGGACGCCTGGCGACAGTGGCTGATCACCGCCCTCACGGTGGTCTGGGGCGCCCGGCTGGCGATCCACATCGGACGCCGCAACCACGGGCAGCCCGAGGACCGGCGCTACGTCGAGCTCATGAAGGAGGCCCGCGGCAACCCCTGGCTGCACGCCTTCCGGAAGGTGTACCTCGTCCAGGGCGTGGTGATGTGGGTCGTGTCGCTGCCCGTCCAGGTCGGGCAGTACGGATGGTCGGCTCCGCCTCCGCACGGCTTCGCGTCGGGTGTCTGGCCGACGGTCGTGACGGTGCTCGGCGTGCTGGTCTGGGCCGTCGGGATGTTCTTCGAGACCGTCGGCGACGCCCAGCTCGCCACGTTCAAGGCCGATCCCGCGAACAAGGGGCGGGTCATGGACCGCGGGTTGTGGCGCTACACCCGCCACCCCAACTACTTCGGCGACGCCTGCGTGTGGTGGGGTCTGGCCCTGCTCGCCCTGCACCAGCCCGCCGGTCTGATCGGCGTGCTCGGCGCCGCGGCGATCACCGTGAACCTGGCCAAGGGCACCGGCGCCACGCTGCTGGAGAGCACCATCGGCGAGCGCCGCCCCGGCTATGTCGACTACGTCAAGCGCACCAGCGGATTCATCCCGCTCCCCCCGAAGAAGAAGGTCCCCATGACAGGAGACAGGGCATGATCAGCGACTTCGCCCTGAAGGACGAGACCGGCACCGTCCGGCGGCTCTCCGAGCTGCTCGAGAAGGGCCCCGTGGTCCTGTTCTTCTACCCGATCGCGAGCTCCGGCGGCTGCACGCAGGAGGCCTGCCACTTCCGCGACCTGGCGGCCGAGTTCGCCGCGGTCGGGGCGCAGCCCGTCGGCATCAGCTCGGACGACGTCGCCGCCCAGGCGACGTTCGCGGGCGCGCACTCGCTGGGCTACCCGCTGCTGTCGGACCCCGACCACGCGGTCGCGAAGGAGCTGGGCGCCTACCGGGCCTGGCTGCCGGGCGGCCTGCACACCCGCCGTCGGACGTACGTGATCGGGCAGGACCGCGAGATCCTCGCGGAGTTCGGCAGCGAGACCCAGTTCCAGGCCCACGCCGACAAGGCCCTGGCGGCGCTGCGGTGAGAGCCACGATCGCGGACGGGCGCGTGTGGGCCTCCGCGGTGGTCACCGCGCCGCCGGAGCAGGTGTTCGCGCTGCTCGCGAACCCGCACCGACACCACGAGTTCGACGGCAGCGGGTCCGTGCAGTCGACGATCTCCGGGCCGTCGTCCCTGCGCCTCGGGGACACCTTCGGCGTCAGGATGAAGATCGGCCTGCCGTACCGGATCACGAACCACGTGGTGGAGCTCGACCCGGACCGCCGGATCGCCTGGTGCCACTGGGCCAAGGCGATCTGGCGCTACGAGCTGGAGCCCGTCCCCGAGGGCACCCGGGTCACCGAGACCTTCGACTACGGGGTCTCCCGGTTCCCGAAGGGCATCGCGAGACTCAAGTTCCCGCAGGTCAACGCCAAGTCCATCCGCGACACGCTGCGGCGGCTGCAGGACATCTTCGGCGCGCCCGCGGAGTGAGTCAGAGCCCCGGCAGGCCGTCGAGGGAGCGCGCGTTCTTCTCCCGGTGGTAGTCGGCCATCACCTGCGGGGACTTCTTGGCGTGCGCCAGGTCCAGGACGTTCCGCTCCTCGACGAGGTCCATCCTCGGCACCGCGTAGCCGCAGGAGTCCGCGACCCGCTCGACGGCCACGGTGATCACCGAGCGGGCGCCGTGGCGTCGGGAGGTCCCCGGCTCGCCGAAGGCCGCGAGCGCCTCGGCGAAGCCCGGCTCGTCCCGGGCCAGCACGCTGCCGGTGCCGTGCAACCGCACGATGGTCGGCCTGCCGTCGAAGGCACAGAACATCACGCAGATCCGGCCGTTCTCCCGCAGGTGGGCGATGGTCTCCACGCCGCTGCCGGTCAGGTCGAGGTAGGCGACGGTGTGCGCGTCCACCACCCGGAACGTGCCGCGGGTGCCCTTCGGGGACAGGTTGACCAGCCCGTCGCCGGACAGCGGCGCGGTGCCCACGAAGAACACCGGCTGCTCCTCGAGCCAGCCGCGCAGTCGGTCGGAGATGCCGTCGTAGACCGTCGTCATGCCCCCAGCGTGCGGCCACGGGCGCCGGATCACCAGACCCGGCGGGCCGTCGTGCGTCAGGGCAGGGTGAGGATCTCCGCACCCGTGTCGGTGACGACGATGGTGTGCTCGAACTGCGCGGTGCGCTTGTGGTCCTTCGTCACCACGGTCCAGCCGTCCGGCCAGATGTCGTAGTCGATCGTCCCCAGCGTGATCATGGGCTCGATCGTGAACGTCATGCCGGGGACGAGCTCGACGTGCACGTCCGGCTGGTCGTAGTGCGGCACGACGAGTCCACTGTGGAAGGCGCGGGCGATGCCGTGCCCGGTGAAGTCCCGCACCACCCCGTAGCCGAAGCGCCGGGCGTAGGACTCGATCACCCGCCCGACCACGTTCAGCTCGCGGCCCGGCCGCACCGCCTTGATCGCGCGCAGGGTGGCCTCGTGGGTGCGCTCGACCAGCAGGCGGTCCTCCTCGGACACGTCCCCCGCGAGGAAGGTGGCGTTGGTGTCGCCGTGCACGCCCCCGATGAACGCGGTGACGTCGATGTTCACGATGTCTCCGTCGGAGATCACGGTGGTGTCCGGGATCCCGTGGCAGATGACCTCGTTCAGGCTGGTGCAGCAGGACTTCGGGAAGCCGCGGTAGCCCAGTGTGGACGGGTAGGCGTCGTGGTCGACGAGGAACTCGTGCACCACCCGGTCCACCTCGTCCGTCGTCACGCCCGGCCGCACGGCCGCGCCGCCCGCCTGCAGCGCCTGCGCGGCGATCCGGCTCGCGACCCGCATCAGCTCGATGGTCTCCGGGGTCTGCACGTCCCCGTCCCGGTTCGGCGACGGCGCCTTGCGCCCCACGTACTCCGGGCGCGGGATGTGCGCCGGGACGTCACGGACGGGGGTGGGCGTGCCAGGGGCGAGTACTGCGGTCACGAGGCCCTATCGTACGGAAGCGCGGCGGTGCGCGAGGCGCGCGGTGAGCACCGAGACACCCCGCCAACCCAGCAGGAACACGGCCAGGCTCAGCGTGGCCACGATCGCGAAGCTCAGCGGCAGCCTGCCGAGGAAGGCGGCCCGCAGCAGCAGCCCGATCCCGACGGTGCCCGCCAGCACCACGGCGCCCGCCCGGAACCCGGCGGGCTGCGCGCGCACCAGCGGGGTGGCCCAGGCCGCGGCCAGTCCGGCGAGGAACGGTGCGGCGGTCCCCGCCAGGCCGACGAGGCTGCCGGCCTCCTCGTGGCTCGCGCGGCCGATCGCCGCGAACACGACGACGGCCACCGCGTCGGCGGCCAGGGCGAGCGTGGCGATCCGGGGGGTGCGCACGGGGCGAGGGTACTACTCAGAACCCGGCGAGGAAGCGTTGCGCGATGGGGACCGCCGCGCTCGACGAGCCGCCGTCCACCACCAGCACGGCGAACGCGACGTCCCCGCGGTAGCCGACGAACCACCCGTGCGCCCGGTTCTGCCCGCCCTGGGCGTACTCGGCGGTGCCGGTCTTGCCGTAGACCTCGCCCGAGTTCCGCAGCGCCGTCGCGGTCCCGTCGGTCACGACCTGGCGCATCATCGGGCGGAGCTGGTCCAGCGCCGCCGGGTCGGGCCGGGTGGCCGCGACGGTCGTCGCCGTCTGCTCGCCGCGGATCAGCTGCGGCACCACCGGCCCGCCGTGCGCGACGCCCGCCGCCACCAGCGCCATCCCGAACGGGGTGGCCACGACCTGGCCCTGGCCGAAGCCGTCCTCGGCGCGCTGGACGACGTCGTCGGCGGGCGGCACGTTCCCGGTGACGGTGGTGAGGCCGGGCACGTCGTAGTCGGCGCCGAAGCCCAGCTGCAGCCCCGCGGCGGGCAGTGCGTCGGGGGCCAGCTGCGCGGCGAGCGTCGCGAACGTGGTGTTGCAGGAGCGGGCGAACGCCGTGGCCAGCGGGACGGTGCCCAGCGCGAACCCGTTCTCGTTCGGCACCACGCGCCCGCCGATCGACGTGGTGCCGGGGCAGGGCTGCGGCGTGGCCGCGTTCACCCCGAGGCTCCCCAGGGCGGCGTTCGCGGTCACGATCTTGAAGGTGGAGCCCGGCGGGTAGCGGCCGGTGAAGGCGATGGCGCCCGCGGAGTCCGCCGCGTCGTTCTGGGCGGCGGCGAGGACGTCCCCCGTCGAGGGCTGCACGGCGACGAGCGCGACCTGGTTCGGCAGCGCGTTCACCGCGTCCTCCGCGGCGGTCTGCATCGTGGAGTCGAGGCTGATCTGCGCGGTGGTGCCTGGGGTGACGGGCTGCTCGGCGAGCGTCCGCTGCGGGTTGCCGAGCGCGTCGACGGCGTCGACCTCCCAGCCCGGCCTGCCGTTGACCTGGTCCGCCACGTGCGTCCGGACGGCGGGGAGGACCTGGCTCGCGAAGCCCGCATCCGGCGCGAGCAGTCGGGTGGAGCTGGTGAAGCGGACGCCGGGCAGGTCGTAGATCGCGGCGCGGACGGTGTCGTAGTCCCGCTCGCGCAGCACGGCGACGGTGGCGGCCTGCGCGGCCGGGGCGGCGTTCGCGCCGTCGGTGATCGACTGCTGGGTGATCGCCCGGTCGATCGGGCCGAGCGCGCGGGCCAACGCCGCGGCGACGGCGTTCAGGTCCCCCGCCGCCGCCCGGTCCAGCAGGATCGTGACGACCGGGGTGGCGGCGAGCAGCGGCGCCCCGTTCCGGTCGGTGACCGGCGCGGGGTCCGGGGTGACCGTGCGCAGGGCCAAGGCCTGCCCGGTCTGCAGCTCCGGGTGCAGGCTCGCCGAGCTCCAGTCGACGACCCAGCCGGTCTCCGCGGCGTCGTCCGGGCGCAGCTGCAGCGCGGTGAGATAGGTCCAGCGCCGGTCCCCGCCGAGGTCCCAGGTCACGTTCACCGACGCCTCGGAGCGCTGCCCGGCCGTGCGGACCTGCGCGATCTCGCCGGTGACCGCGGTGGGCCGCAGGGCGGTCCGGGCGGCGGCGAGGGCCTCGCGGGCCTGGTCGGGGGCGTCGGTGCGGGACGCGGCGCCCGCGTCGTCCCCCGCCGACCAGGCGGCGAGGTAGGCCGCGACGGTGTCCTCGGGCCCGCTGTCGGTGAACAACCCGCACCCCGCCGAGGCGCAGACCACGGCGCAGGCGGCGATCAGGGGAGCGAGTCGACGCACCGCCCGAGGGTAGCCTCAGGTCCGGGCCAGCAACGCACCCGACGCGTCGAGGACCTCCAGCCGCTCGACGACCGGCTCGGTGGCGGGCCGCGCACCCCCGAAGGCCCGGTCGACGGCCGGGTGGATGCGCTCGGCGAACGCCGCGGCACACGCCTCCTCCGACTCCCACAGGTCGATGTAGCGCAGCCCGCCCTCGTGCCGGACGCAGAGGTGGAGCAGCGAGCCCGCGACGGGCTCGGGGCCGATCTCGGCCATGATCCGCCGGTACGTCGGCTCGTCGATCGGCACGTCCTGCACGAAGGCGTACATGGTGACCCCTATTCGTCCGAACTAGCTTCGGATGAATTAAGGTAGAGCGCGTGTCCGAGCCGGTCAAGCCCCGCCCCTACCGCTCCCCGCGGCGCGCCCGGCAGGCGGCGGACACCCGTCGCGCCGTCCTCGCCGCCGCGCGGTCGCTCCTGGCGGAGCGCGGGTGGGCGGCCACGACCGTCGCGGAGATCGCCCGCCGGGCGGGGGTCTCGGTGGACACCGTGTACGCGTCGGTCGGCCGCAAGCCCGCGGTGCTCCGCGAGCTGGTGGAGACGGCGCTCTCCGGCACGGACGAGCCGGTGCCGGGCGCGCAGCGGGACTACGTGCGGCGGACCCTCGCCGCGCCCCGGGCCGCGGACAAGCTGCGGCTCTACGCCGAAGGCCTCGCCGCCCTGCAGCAGCGCCTGGCCCCGATCTTCCTGGCGCTGCGCGACGCCGCCGCCACCGACCCGGACTGCGCCGCCCTCTGGCGGGAGATCGCCGAGCGCCGCCGGGCGAACATGCTGCGCTTCGCCGCGGACCTGCGCGGCACCGGCGAGCTGCGGGCGGACCTGACGGACGCGCACGTCGCCGACGTCGTCTGGAGCATGAACGCCGCCGAGTACTGGGTCCTGCTGGTGCACGAGCGCGGCTGGAGCCCGCAGTCCTTCGCCGACTACGTCACGGACTCCTGGACCCGCTACCTGCTCGCGTGACCCGCATCATG
This sequence comes from Pseudonocardia sp. WMMC193, assembly GCF_021728735.1. Lineage (NCBI taxonomy): Bacteria > Bacillati > Actinomycetota > Actinomycetes > Pseudonocardiales > Pseudonocardiaceae > Pseudonocardia > Pseudonocardia sp. WMMC193. Next base: position 2,923,822 of record NZ_JAKKDO010000003.1, read on the forward strand.
GAGCCACACTGCGGTCAGAAGAGGACCGTGGCGAAGCTCGCGACCTGGGTGAAGCCGATGCGGTCGTAGGTGCGGCGGGCCGGGGTGTTGAAGCCGTTGACGTAGAGGCTCGAGATCCGGCCCATCGCCCCCAGCCGCTCGACGACCGCCGCGGTGCCGATGGTGCCCAGCCCCTCGCCCCGCCGCGTCGGGTCCACCCACACGCCCTGGATCTGCCCGACCCGCGCGGACATGGCGCCGATCTCGGCCTTGAACACGACCTCGCCGTCCTCGAACCGGGCGAACGCGCGGCCCGCGGAGATCAGCTCGGCGACGCGCGCGCGGTAGCCCGCGCCCCCGTCCCCCGCGCGCGGGTCGACGCCCACCTCCTCGGTGAACATCGCGATCGCCGCAGGCAGGTAGCGGTCGAGCTCCTCGAGCCGGACGGGCCGCACCAGCGGGTCGGCCACGACCGACGGCGCCCCGGCCAGCACCATCAGCGGTTGGTCGGCGCGCACCTCGCGGGCGGGCGCCCACGACGCGGCGAGCTCCTCCCACAGCGGGAGCACCAGCTCCGCGCGCCCGACCAGCGACGAGCACGAGCGGCCGTGCCGGCGGGCCCGGTCGGCGAAGGCGCGGATGGCGGTCTTCTCGCCGCGCAGCGGGACGAGGTTCGCGCCGGAGAAGCAGAGGCCCTCCAGCCGGGAGCCGGAGGCCCAGATCTCGCCGCCGAGGCGCCAGGGGTCCAGCCCCGCGGCCTCGACCCGGGCGGCGACCATGCAGGACGCCACCGGGTCGGCGTCGAGGGCAGCACGAACGCCCCCACGGTCCCGATCATCGAGCAACCGCGCACCGGCGACCCTCAGCACCCCTCTACGGTGCCACAACCGGGCCGTGCTGCCCACACCGGCGCCGTCCCGACCACCCAGGACGTTCACCCCACGGTCACCGAGGGTGCACCGGGCTCCTCCATCGTCTCGGCGATCTTCAGCGCCTCCTCGATCAGGGTCTCGACGATCGCGTGCTCGGGCACGGTCTTGATGACCTCGCCCTTGACGAAGATCTGCCCCTTGCCGTTGCCGGACGCGACGCCGAGGTCCGCCTCGCGTGCCTCCCCCGGCCCGTTCACCACGCACCCCATGACGGCGACGCGCAGCGGCACCTCCATGCCGGTCAGCCCGGCGGTGACCTCGTCCGCGAGCTTGTAGACGTCCACCTGGGCGCGCCCGCACGAGGGGCAGGACACGATCTCCAGCCGACGCGGCTTGAGGTTGAGCGACTCGAGGATCTGCCGCCCGACCTTGACCTCCTGCACCGGCGGCGCGGACAGCGACACGCGGATGGTGTCGCCGATGCCCTGGCTCAGCAGCGCACCGAACGCGACGGCGGACTTGATGGTGCCCTGGAACTCCGGCCCGGCCTCGGTGACACCGAGGTGCAGCGGGTAGTCGCACTGGGCGGCCAGCAGCTCGTAGGCCCGGACCATGACGACCGGGTCGTTGTGCTTGACCGAGATCTTGATGTCGTGGAAGTCGTGCTCGGCGAACAGGCTCGCCTCCCACAGCGCCGACTCGGCGAGCGCCTCGGGCGTGGCCTTGCCGTACTTCTCCAGCAGCCGCCGGTCGAGCGAGCCCGCGTTGACGCCGATCCGGATCGGGGTGCCGTGGTCCTTCGCGGCCTTGGCGATCTCCTTGACCTGGTCGTCGAACTTGCGGATGTTGCCGGGGTTCACCCGGACCGCCGCACAGCCCGCCTCGATGGCGGCGAACACGTACTTCGGCTGGAAGTGGATGTCCGCGATGACCGGGATCTGCGCCTTGCGGGCGATCGCGGGCAGGGCGTCCGCGTCGTCCTGGCTCGGGCAGGCGACGCGCACGATGTCGCAGCCCGCGGCGGTCAGCTCCGCGATCTGCTGCAGCGTGGAGTTGACGTCCGAGGTCAGGGTGGTGGTCATCGACTGCACCGAGATGGCGTGTTCGCTGCCGACACCCACGGACCCGACCATCAGCTGTCGCGTCTGCCGGCGCGGGGCCAGGGTTGGGGCGGGGGCCGACGGCATTCCCAGGGAGACGCTCACGACGTCCAGTATGCGCCTGTCCGGCCACGATCTCCCTGTGACCCGGGCCGGTTCACCCGCCGTTCCCCCGGGCGTCAGGTGCGGCCCTTGTTCTCCTGCGCGTCGGCCAGCGTGGAGGAGTGCGGCAGCCAGGTGGCCAGCTCGACCGGCCAGCCGTCGTCCGACAGGACCCGGACGACGGCGGGGTCGTCGTCGAGCACCGACGCGACCTCGCGGGTGCGTGCCAGCCTGCGCAGCACCTCGCGCTTCATCATCCGGGCGGGCCGGTAGTCGTCGTCCTCCCGCATGTAGAGCGGGCCGGTGGGCAGGTCGTGCTGGGCGAGCCAGCGCTCGGTCAGCCGCCGGTTCCGCTCGGGCCGCCCGGTCAGGTAGACGACGTCGAAGTCCACCTGGGCCTCGCGCAGCCGCTCGGCGCCCTCGTCCAGCAGCGGGTCGACGTCCGCCGCGGCGAAGAAGCGCTCCCAGCGCTGCGGGCGGGCCCGCAGGTGGTGCAGCCGGTGCGTGACGTCCGCCAGCACGCCGTCGATGTCGAACACGGCAAGCGGGCGAGAGATCACCTCGGCATTATCGCTAACCCAGTCGGACGGGGTTGATGACGTCCGCCACGAACACCAGCGCACTCCACCCGATGAAGATCAACGCGACGGTCATCGCCACCGGCATGAGCTTCGCCGCGTCCACCGGGCCGGGGTCCGGCCTGCCCCGCAGCGCGGCGATGCGGCGCCGGATCGCCTCCCAGATCGCCGGGAAGATCTGCCCGCCGTCGAGCGGCGGGATGGGCAGCAGGTTGAACAGGAACAGCGAGATGTTGACCATCGCCAGCAGCGACAGGAAGGCCGCGACCTCCTGGGCGGGCGGGGCGTCGCTGGCGAGGATCTCCCCGCCGATCCGGGAGGCCCCGACCACGCCGACGGGCGAGTCCTGGTCGCGCTGCTCGCCGAGGAACACCGCGCCGAACAGGTTCGGCACCCGCTGCGGCATCTCGACCAGCTTCTGCCCGACGAGCCCGACGATGTCGACCATGTGCTCGCCGACGGCCCCGATCCCCTGCCGCTGGATCTCCTGCAGCGGGGAGAGGCCGAGGAAGCTCGCCTGGACGGTGTGGTTCGACCCGTCGAGCGCGGGGAGCTCGGTGGTGATCAGGGTGGGGGTCAGGGTGACCAGCTGCCCGCCCCGGTCGACGACCACCGAGACCGTGCCCGTGGCGGCGCGGATGGCCTTCTGGGTGTCCTCCCACGAGTCGAAGGTCTGCCCGTCGAACGAGACGATCCGGTCGCCCGGCTCGAACCCGGCCGCCGCGGCGGGGGTGAGCGGCGCACCGGGCGGGCACACGTCGGTCTGCGAGCCCGCGGGCAGCACGCACTGGCTGACCGAGCTGACCGTCGACGTGGCCGTCATCGTGCCGAAGCCCATGAGCACGATCGCGAACAGCACGATCGCCAGGACGAGGTTCATCAGCGGCCCGGCGATCATCACGATGATCCGCTTCCAGGGCGCGCGGGTGTAGAATTGCCGGTCCGCGTCCTCCGGGCCGACGTCCGCGGCGCTGGCCTGCCGGGCGTCGTCGATCAGGCCCTGGAACGGGCCGGTCCGGCGGCTGCGGCCGTAGAGCTCGCCCTTGGCGGGCGGCAGCATGCCGATCATCCGCACGTACCCGCCGAGCGGGACCGCCTTGAACCCGAACTCGGTCTCGCCGCGGCGGCGCGACCAGACGGTCTTGCCGAACCCGACGAAGAACTCCGGCACCTTGATCCCGAACCACTTCGCCGTGGCGAAGTGCCCGAGCTCGTGCCAGGCGACCGAGAACAGGATGCCCAGGAAGAAGACGACGATCCCGACGATCGTCCAGACGACTGTCATGTGAGCTCCTGCGCGTGTGTCCGCGCCCATTCCTCCGCGGCCAGGACGTCGGACACGGTAGCGGGGTCCTCCGACCACCCGTCCGCGGCCCGCAGCACGCGTTCCAGTCGGTCGGTGATGGCGGTGTAGCCGATCCGGCCCGCGACGAACGCGGCGACCAGCTCCTCGTTGGCGGCGTTGAGGACCGCGGGCAGGCACCCGCCCGTCTCCCCGGCGTACCGGGCCAGCCGCACGCCGGGGAACGCCTCGTGGTCCAGCGGCTCGAAGGTCCAGCTCTGCGGCGCGTCCCACACGTTCGGCGCGCTCGCCCCGGGCACCCGCTCCGGCCAGCCCAGCGCGAGCGCGATCGGCAGCCGCATGTCCGGGGGGCTCGCCTGGGCGATCGTGGCCCCGTCGACGAACGTGACCATGGAGTGCACGACGGACTGGGGGTGCACGACGACGTCGATCCGGTCGTAGGGGACGTCGAACAGCAGGTGGGCCTCGATCAGCTCCAGCCCCTTGTTGACGAGCGTGGCCGAGTTGATCGTGACGACCGGGCCCATGTCCCAGGTCGGGTGCTTCAGCGCCTCGTCGACGCCCACGTGCTCGAGATCGCCGCGCCGGCGCCCGCGGAAGGGCCCGCCGGACGCGGTGAGCACCAGCCGGGCGACCTCGTCCCGCGTGCCGCCGCGCAGGCACTGCGCCAGCGCCGAGTGCTCGGAGTCCACCGGGACGATCTGGTCCGGCTTGGCGGCACGGGTGACGAGCGGGCCGCCCGCGACCAGGGACTCCTTGTTGGCCAACGCCAGCGTGGCGCCGGACTCGAGCGCGGCGAGGGTGGGGCCGAGGCCGCGCGAGCCGGTGATCCCGTTGAGGACGACGTCCGCGGGGGTGGTCCGCGTCAGCTCGGCGGCGGCGTCGGGTCCGTCGACGACCTCCAGGTGCGGCAGCTCGCTCCGCAGCCGCGCCGCCGCCCGCCGGTCCGCGACGGCGACCCGGGTGACGTTCGTGGCCCTGACCTGCGCCGCGAGCAGGTCGACGTCCCCGCCGCCCGCGGCCAGCCCGGCCACGACGAAGCGGCCGCCCGCCCGCGCGACGACGTCCAGCGCCTGGGTGCCGATCGAGCCGGTCGAGCCCAGGACCAGCACCGACCGCGGAGGGAATCCGTTCATCACCGCCCATCATCCTCGCCGTCGTGTTGTGACAGGATGAGGCCCGCACTCTCGACACTGGAGGAAAGATGGCGGGCGCCGAACTCGCGAAGGTCGACCCCGCGGACGAGCCGTCCGCCGAGTGGGGCTGGCACGGGGAGTTCCCGAAGGCCACGTCGATCGCCGGCGTGCTGGTCGCGATCCTGCTGCCGCTGATGCTGATCGGCCACCACACCAGCTGGACCGAGATCCTCTTCTCCGTGGTCCCGTCGGTGGTCATCCTGGCCGGCGTCGTCTGGCTGAACGTCCGCAAGCGGCGCGACTGGCGGCAGTGAGCGAGGCGGTCGAGCTCGAGGTCGCCGGGCGGACCGTCCGGCTGTCGAGCCCCGACCGCGTCTACTTCGCCACACGCGGCGAGACCAAGCTCGACCTCGCGCACTACTACATGGCCGTCGGGGACGGCATCGTCCGCGCGCTGCGGGACCGGCCGTGCATGCTGCACCGCTTCCCCAAGGGCACCGACGGCGACAAGGTGCACCAGAAGCGGCTGCCCAAGGGCGCGCCGGACTGGGTGCCGACCGTCCGGGTGCACTTCCCCCGATACCACCGCTACGCCGACGAGCTGTGCGTGGCCCATCCCGCGGACGTCGTGTGGGCGGTGCAGATGTCCACGGTGGAGTTCCATCCGTGGAACTCCCGGGCCGCGGACACCGAGTCTCCGGACGAGTGGCGCATCGACCTCGACCCCATGCCCGGGGCGTCCTACGGGGACGTCCGGCGGGTGGCGCACGTGGCGCACGAGGTGCTGGACGAGCTCGGCGCCGTCGGGTACCCGAAGACCTCCGGCGGCAAGGGGATGCACGTGTACGTGCGGATCCCGCCCACCCACGGGTTCGCCGAGGTGCGGCGCGCGGCCCACGCCTTCGCCGCGGAGGTGGGGCGGCGCTGCCCGTTGGTCGACCTGTCCTGGTGGCGCAAGGACCGCGACCCGAACTCGATCTTCGTCGACTACAACCAGAACGCCCGCGACCACACCATCGCCTGCGCCTACTCGGTGCGCGGCACCCCGGAGGGCCGGGTCTCGGCGCCGATCCGGTGGGACGAGATCGACGACGCCGAGCCGGGCGACTTCACCATCGCCACCGTCCCGGCCCGGTTCGCCGCCCTCGGCGACCTGCACGCGGAGATCGACAGCTCGGCCTTCGACATCACACCGCTGCTGGACTGGGCGGACCGGGACGCCCGGGACACCGGCTCCGAGATCCCGGACCTCGACGAAGCCTGACCCGAGAGCGGCGCCAGTCCCGTGAGCGGCGATAGTCGCCCCAGCGACTATCGCCGCTCACGAGGGGAGGGCGGCCGCGCGGAGGCGGGCGAACTCCTCGACCAGGCGCTGCTTGGGGTAGTGGGCGTTGAGGCCGCTCGGGTTGGGCAGGACCCAGATCCGGGTGGACCCGATCGTCGGTTCCTGCGCCCCGACGACCGCGCCCCGGTCCCCGAACGCCGTCCGGTACGCCCCCATCCCGACGACCGCGAGCCAGGTCGGCGCGGCCCGCTCCACCAGGCTGCGGAGGATCCGGCCGCCCTCGACGAGCTCGGCGTCGGTGAGCTCGTCCGCGCGGGCGGTGGGGCGGGCGGCCATGTTGGTGATCCCGAGGCCGGACGCCGTCAGCTCGCCCTGCTCGGCGGGCGCGAGCAGCCGCGGGGTGAAGCCGGACTCGTGCAGCACCGGCCAGAACCGGTTGCCGGGGCGGGCGAAGTGGTGCCCGGTCGCGGCGGACACCAGCCCGGGGTTGATCCCGCAGAACAGGACCTTGAACGGCGCGCCGGGCCCGGGCAGGACGTCCGGGAGCGGGCGCGACCGAGCCGCTTCCAGCTCGGCGGCGGTCGGCAGGGCCACGGCGGCATCATCCACCCGCCGCGATCACGCCGCCCGGCGGCCCTCCGCATGATCACCGAAAGTGTGCGCACGGTGTCGTGGGCGTCCCGCTGAGCGCACACTTCTCCGGATCTCGCCGCAGTGAGCGCACGACCCGTGCGCTCAGGACAGGTTGCGCGCCATCCGCTGCAGCGTCTCCACGGTGGTGCGGTACTGCTCCTCCGACACGCCCTCGGTGATCCGGGCGCGGTAGTCCCTGATGGCCACCACGAGTCGCCCGCGGGCCGCGGAGCCCGTGGGCGTCAGGGTGATCCGGCCCGCGATCTCCTGGATCCAGTGCTGCGCCCGGAGCTGGTCCAGGACCAGGCGCGACGTGCCCCCGAAGGGCGCGAGCGCCGCATCGAGCGCCGGCTCGGTGTCCGCGCCGCCCGCCACGGCGTTGAGCGCCTGCCAGTGCCGCCGCCCGATCCCCTCGTCCGCCAGCACCCGGTCCATCGAGGACTCGATCAGCCCGTCGACGTGCCGGAGCCACCAGCCGATCGGCTTGTCGGCGGAGTGGTCGCAGTCCGGCCCGTGCACATGGGGAGCCACGGATCAAGGATGCCCGAACTCCAGCCCGTCTACCAGCACAGAAGGGCTAGTCGGCGCCGAGCACCTCGGCGAGATCGAACGAGACGGGATGCTCGAGCTGCGCGTAGGTGCACGACTCCGGGGTCCGGTCGGGACGCCACCGCACCCACTGCGCCGTGTGCCGGAACCGGGCACCCTCCATGTAGTCGTAGCGCACCTCGACGACGCGCTCGGGGCGCAGCGGCACGAAGGACAGGTCCTTGCCGTTGTTCCAGCGGCTGCCCTCGTTCTTGCGCGGGGCCCGCTCCCCCTCCAGGTGCGCACCCCAGTTCCACGGGTGCCCCTCGAACTCGGTGACCAGCGGCTGCAGCTCCGCGAACAGCTCCCGGCGCCGGGCCATCGGGAACGCGCCGACGACGCCGACGGACGCGAGCACGCCCCGGTCGTCGTAGAGGCCCAGCAGCAGGGACCCGATCAGGTCGGGGCCGGACTTGTGCACGCGGTAGCCGGCCACCACGGCGTCGCAGGTGCGCTCGTGCTTGATCTTGGTCATGACGCGCTTGTCCGGCTGGTAGGTCTGGTCGGGCTTCTTGGCGATCAGCCCGTCGAGCCCCGCGCCCTCGAACTGCTCGAACCAGCGCTGCGCCTCGTCGACGTCCCGGGTGAGGGGGGTGACGTGGACGGGCGCCCGCGCCGCGGCGAGGGCCTCCTCCAGCCGGGCGCGGCGGACCTCGAACGGCTGCGCGGTGAGGTCCTCGTCCCCCAGGGCGAGGAGGTCGAACGCGACGAAGCTGGCGGGGGTCTGCTCGGCGAGGAGGTTCACGCGCGAGGCGGCGGGGTGGATGCGCTGCTGGAGGGCCTCGAAGTCCAGGGTGTTGCCGTCGAGGTTCGCGACGATCACCTCGCCGTCGACCACCGCGCGCTCCGGGAGGTTCGCCTTGAGCGCCTCGACCAGCTCGGGGAAGTAGCGGGTCATCGGCTTCTCGTTGCGGCTGCCGATCTCGACCTCGTCGCCGTCGCGGAAGACGATCGAGCGGAAGCCGTCCCACTTGGGCTCGTACAGCGACCCCGCGGGGATGCGGGGCGCCGGCTTGGCCAGCATCGGCTTCACGGGCGGCATGACGGGCAGGTCCACGGCGACAGTCTGCCGCCTCCGGCGGTCGTGCGTGGTAAGTGGTGCTCTGGCACCACTTACCGCGCACGGGCGGCGCAGCCGCAACTGTCCCGGTGCACGAAGCGCGGCGGCAGGCGGAGGGTCTGCGGCGGCGCGGCGGGATCCGCCATGCGGCGCAGGAGCAGGCGGACGGCCTCGCGGCCGATCTCGGCGAAGGGCTGGGCGACGGCCGTGAGCCGCGGGGCGAACAGGTCCGCCCAGGGGAAGTCGTCGAAGCAGGCGAGGGCGACGTCCTCGGGGACGCGCAGCCCGGCCTCGCGGAAGGCCTGCATCGCGCCGATCGTCATCGAGTTGTTGGCGGTGATCACCGCGGTGGGCGGGTCGGCGCGGGCGAGCAACGCATGGGTGGCCACGCGCGCGGGCTCCTCGGCAGAGTGGCCGTCGACCAGCAGCTCGACCGGGAGCCCGGCCCGCCGCAGACCGAGCCGGTAGCCCTCGACGCGCTCGAGCGTCGTCTGCAGGCCCGGGTGGCCCGCGACCAGCGCGATCCGCTCGTGTCCCGCGCCCGCCAGGTGCGTGACGAGCCCCGCCACGGCCTCGACGTTCTCGCTGCCGACCTGGTCCATCCGGTCGTCGATGAGGCGGTCGACCAGGACCGTCGGGACCCCGCGGGAGGTCAGGTGGGCGAGCGCCGCGCCGGGGCGGGCGGAGGGGGCGAACAGGACGCCGTCGACGCGGCGGCCCTGCAGCCGTCGGATCACGACCTCCTCGTACTCGGGGTCCTCGTGCGGGTCGACGAGCAGCAGGGTGTAGCCCTGCCGGGCCGCCTCGGCCTCGATGGCGTGGATCAGCTCGCCGAGGAACGGGTTCGAGATGGCGGAGAGTGCGAGGCCGATGGTCGTGGTGCGGGCGGTGGCGAGTGCCTGGGCGACGGTGTTGGGGGTGTAGTCGGCGGCGCGCACGGCGTCCAGCACCAGGGCCCGGGTCTCCGGGCGGACGGTGCGGGTGCCGTTGAGCACGTGCGACACCGTCGCGATCGACACGCCGGCGAGCCGCGCGACGTCCGCCATGGTCGCCATCGCCACCACCTCTCGTCTCGCCCTGCCGGGAGGACCGCCCGGTGTCATGATCGCCGCGATGTGTACCGCGCTTCGTGAGCCGCGTCACGCCATGGTGCAGCATTCCGATGCGTAAGCGCTTGCGCAAGCGCTTAAATTGGCCTTACCGTACGTACTGGCGTGACATGGAACACGTGCCGCACGGGAACTCACCGCCGATACCCGAGAAGGAGGGCACCGTGGCCGCACCGCCCAGCAGGTCGCCCGACCGTCCACCCCGCCGCCCGCGCCGAGGACTCGGCAGCCTGACCGCCGTGATCGCGGTCCTCGTCCTCGCCCTCTCCGGCTGCGCGGGCGCCGGTGCGCTCGGCGGCGGAGGAGACGGCCGGCAGACCATCACCATCGCGATCGTCTCCAACCCGCAGATGCAGGACGCGATCGCACTGTCCAACCGGTTCGAGCAGGAGAACCCGGGGATCCGGCTGAAGTTCGTGTCACTGAGCGAGAACGAGGCACGCGCGAAGATCACCGCGTCGGTCGCGACCGGCGGCGGCGAGTTCGACGCCGTGATGATCTCCAACTACGAGACCCCGCAGTGGGCCGCCAACGGCTGGCTGGTGGACCTCGACCCGCTGATGGCCCGGACCCCGGGGTACGACGAGGACGACTTCATCCCCGCCGTGCGCCAGGCCCTCTCCGGCCCCGACGGGCACATGTACGCGGTGCCGTTCTACGGCGAGTCCTCGTTCCTGATGTACCGCAAGGACCTGTTCGCCCAGGCCGGGATCCAGCTCTCGGCGCAGCCGACCTGGCAGGAGGTCGCGGCCGCCGCGCAGAAGCTGCACGACCCGTCCAAGGGCATGTCCGGGATCTGCCTGCGCGGCAAGCCGGGCTGGGGCGAGGTGATGGCGCCGTTCGACACGATGGTCAACACCTTCGGCGCCCGCTGGTACGACCCGCAGTGGAACGCCCAGCTCACCTCGCCGAAGTTCCGCGAGGCCGCGAACTTCTACGTCGACCTGCAGCGGAACTACGGCGTCCCGGGTGCGGCGACCGCGGGCTTCTCCGAGTGCGGCACCGAGTTCAGCCAGGGCAACGCCGCCATGTGGTACGACGCCACGGTCGCCGCGGGCATCGTGGAGAACCCGGCCGAGTCGCGGGTCGCGGGCAACGTCGGCTACGCGCCCGCCCCCGTCGTCGAGAAGCCGGACTCCGGGTGGCTCTACACCTGGTCGCTGGCCATCCCGAAGACCGCCGAGGAGGAGGGCACCTCGGACGCGGCCTGGCGGTTCCTGTCCTGGATGACGTCCAAGGAGTACGGCCCGATGGTCGGGCAGGAGCTGGGCTGGGAGCACGTCCCGCCCGGCGCCCGGCAGTCGACGTACCAGATCCCCCAGTACGTCGAGGCGTCGAAGGCCTACGCCCGGCAGACGCTGGACGCGATCGCCGCGGCCGACCAGCGCAACCCCAGCGTCGAGCCGGTGCCCTACACGGGCGTGCAGTTCCTCGCCATCCCGGAGTTCCAGGACATGGGGACACGGGTCAGCCAGCAGCTCTCGGCCGCCATCGCCGGGCAGCAGACCGCCGACGAGGCCCTCGACCAGGCCCAGGTCTACGCCGAGACCGTCGGAGAGTCCTACCAGCGGGAGGGGCAGTGACCGACGACGCGCTCACTCCAGCGGAGGAGACATCATGACCGCCACCGTCGAGAGGCCCGCGGAGATCGTCCCGCGGGAACCCGTGAACAAGGGCCGGGAGGGGTGGGTCCGCCGCGCCCCGCTGCTGCCCGCGCTGGTCTTCACGATCATCGTCACGCAGCTGCCGTTCCTGTTCACCATCTGGTACTCGCTGCAGAGCTGGAACCTCGTCCGCCCGGGATCGCAGCAGTTCGTGGGCCTGGACAACTACGTCAACGTCTTCACCGACAGCCAGTTCCGCGGCGTCGCACTGAACACGGTGCTCCTCACCGTGGGTGCGGTGCTGATCTCGATGGTGCTGGGCCTGGCGTTCGCGCTGCTACTGGACCGGCAGTTCCGCGGCCGCGGCGTCGTCCGGACGCTGCTGATCACCCCGTTCCTCATCACGCCGGTCGCGGCCGCGCTGCTGTGGAAGACGGTGCTGTTCAGCCCGACCTACGGCCTGATCAACTTCGTGCTGTCGCCCTTCGGCGCGGGCCAGACGGACTGGATCTCCGCCTTCCCGCTGACCTCGGTGATGGTCGCGCTCGTCTGGCAGTGGACGCCGTTCATGATGCTGTTGACCCTCGCGGGCCTGCAGTCCCAGCCGCACGACGTGCTGGAGGCGGCCCGGGTGGACGGCGCGGGCTCCTTCGCGATCTTCCGCGAGATCACGCTGCCGCACCTGCGCCGGTTCATCGAACTGGGCATCGTGCTCGGGGCGATCTACCTGGTCAACACGTTCGACGCGATCTACATGATGACCCAGGGCGGCCCGGGCACCGCCAGCGCGAACCTGCCCTTCTACATCTACCAGCGCGCGTTCCTGGGCTTCGACATCGGACAGTCCGCGGCCATGGGTGTGGTGGTGGTCGTCGCGACGATCATCGTCTCCACGTTCGCCCTGCGGCTGATCTTCCGCAGCTTCCAGGAGGAGTCATGACCACGACGGTGGAACGGACCCCCGTCCAGGAGGAGGTCGCGCCCGCGCAGCGCGGCGACAAGGTCGGGCCCGCGCTGCTCACGGTGCTGACCTGGATCATCGGGATCGGCTTCTTCTTCCCGATCCTGTGGATGGTGCTCACCGCCTTCAAGCAGGAGGCGGACGCCTACACCACCCCGCCGACGCTGTTCTTCACCCCGACGCTGGACCAGTTCGCCGAGGTGTTCGACGCCGGCATCGGGCCCTACCTGCTCAACTCGCTGTTCGCCACGGTCATGTCGACGATCTTCGTGCTCGCGCTGGCGATCCCCGCGGCCTACGCGGTGTCGCTGCGGCCGGTGAAGAAGACCCAGGACGTGCTGTTCTTCTTCATCTCGACGAAGATGCTGCCCGTGGTGGCGGCGATCGTGCCGATCTACGTCGTGGTCAACGACATCGGGATGCTGGACAACGTCTGGACGCTGATCGTCCTCTACACCGCCATGAACCTGCCCATCGCCGTGTGGATGATGCGCTCGTTCTTCCAGGAGGTGCCCAAGGAGCTCCTCGAGGCGGCCTCGATGGACGGGGCGTCCCTGTGGCGCTCCATGCGCGAGGTCGTGCTGCCGGTGGTCTCCCCCGGCATCGCCGCCACGTCGCTGATCTGCGTGATCTTCGCGTGGAACGAGTTCTTCTTCGCCGTCAACCTCACCGCCGCGCAGGCCGCGACGGTGCCGGTGTTCCTCGTCGGGTTCATCACCTCCGAGGGGCTGTACTTCGCCAAGCTCTGCGCCGCGGCCACGATGTGCGCGCTGCCCGTCGTGATCGCGGGCTGGATCGCCCAGAACAAGCTCGTCCAGGGCCTCTCCTTCGGGGCCGTCAAGTGAAGGGGGCCCATCGTGGCTGACGTGGTGTTCGACCAGGCGTCCCGGGTGTACACCGCCGGGGCCAAGCCCGCCGTGGACCGGCTGGACCTCGAGATCGCCGACGGCGAGTTCGTCGTCCTCGTGGGGCCCTCCGGCTCCGGCAAGTCCACCGCCCTGCGCATGCTCGCCGGGCTCGAGGAGATCGACGGCGGGGAGATCCGCATCGGCGGCCGCACCATGGTCGGGGTGCCCTCGCGGGACCGGGACATCGCCATGGTGTTCCAGAACTACGCGCTGTACCCGAACAAGACCGTGGGCGAGAACATGGCGTTCCCGCTGAAGATGCGGGGCGTCGAGAAGTCGGTGCAGCAGGAGAAGGTGCGCGCCGCCGCGGACGTGCTGGGGCTGACGGACTTCCTCGACCGCAAGCCCAAGGCGCTCTCCGGCGGCCAGCGGCAGCGGGTGGCCATGGGCCGGGCGATCGTCCGCGAGCCGCAGGTGTTCCTGATGGACGAGCCGCTGTCCAACCTCGACGCCAAGATGCGCGTCTCCACCCGCACCGAGATCGCCGCCATGCAGCGCAGGCTGGGGGTCACGACCGTCTACGTCACGCACGACCAGGTCGAGGCCATGACGATGGGCGACCGGGTGGCACTGCTGGCCGACGGGAGGCTGCAGCAGTTCGCCACGCCCGCGGACCTCTACGACAAGCCGGCCAACCGGTTCGTGGCCGGGTTCATCGGCTCGCCCGCGATGAACCTGTTCACGCTGCCGGTCTCGGCGGAGGGAGTCCGCATCGGCTCGTCGGAGCTGCGGCTGCCGCGCGAGGTGCGCGGGCGCATCTCCGCGGACACGGTCACCCTGGGGATCCGCCCCGAGCAGTGGGCGGTGGCGAACGGCCGGGGGACGGCAGGGGGCGGAGCCGACGGGGTGGGTGGCGACGGGGCGGGCTCGGGGGTGAAGGCCCAGATCGACGTCGTCGAGGAGTTGGGCAGCGACGCCTACCTCTACGCCCACCTCGACGACGAGGAGCAGACCCCCGTCGTCGTGCGCACCGGCGGCCGCACGGGGGCCCGCCGCGGCGACCAGGTCGTGCTGACCCCGACGAGCGAGGACCTGCACCTGTTCGACGCGGAGTCCGGGGAGCGGCTCTAGGCCCGCGCCTGCGGCGCCTGTGCGTGGTAAGTGGTGCCAGAGCACCACTTACCACGCACGAGCGGCGTTCGTCAGGTGCGGTTCGCGGCGGCGAGCTGGCCGCAGGCGGCGTCGATCTCCTGGCCCCTCGTGTCCCGCACCGTGCAGGACACGCCCTGGGCCTCGACCCGGCGCACGAACTCGCGCTCGACGGGCTTGGGGCTGGCGTCCCACTCGCTGCCCGGGGTGGGGTTGAGCGGGATCAGGTTGACGTGCACGCGCTTGGTGCCGAGGTGCCGGCGCAGCACCTTTCCGAGCAGGTCGGCGCGCCACGGCTGGTCGTTGACGTCCCGGATCAGGGCGTACTCGATGCTGACCCGGCGGCCGGTGGTCTGGGCGTAGCGGCGGCCCGCGTCGAGGACCTCGCCGACCTTCCACCGGTTGTTCACCGGGACCAGGGTGTCGCGGAGCTCGTCGTCCGGGGTGTGCAGCGAGATCGCGAGGGTGACCGGCAGGCCCTCCTGCGCGAGCTTGTCGATCGCCGGGACCAGCCCGACGGTGCTGACCGTGATCCCGCGCGGCGAGATGCCGAAACCGTTCGGGGCGGGCTCGGTGATGCGGCGCAGCGCGGCGACCACACGCTTGTAGTTGGCCAGCGGCTCGCCCATGCCCATGAAGACGATGTTCGACAACCGCTTGTCCGGGCCGAGCGCACCCTCCTGCGCGGCCTTGGCGGCCTGGCGCACCTGGTCCACGATCTCGCCGGTCGACAGGTTCCGCTGCAGCCCGCCCTGGCCGGTGGCGCAGAACGGGCAGGCCATGCCGCACCCCGCCTGGCTGGAGATGCACACCGTCGCGCGGTCCGGGTACCCCATGAGGACCATCTCGGCGAGCGTGCCGTCGTGGCCCTTCCAGAGGGTCTTGCGGGTCTGCCCGTCGTCGCAGACCTGCTCCTTCACCGTCTGGACCAGCGGCGGGAGCAGCGTGGTGAGCTGCGCCCTGGCGGCGGCGGGCAGGTCCGTCATCTGCTCGACGTCCGCGGTGAGGCGGCCGAAGTAGTGGCGCGCGAGCTGGTCGGCGCGGAACGCGGGCAGACCGAGCTCCTGGATCGCCGCCTTGCGGTCGGCGGGGTCCAGGTCGGCGAGATGGCGGGGCGGGGTGGCGCGCTTGGGCGCGTCGAAGACGAGCGGCAGGGAGGTGGACATCGCGCCCACCAGGGTACGCCGCAGCTCGGCGAGGGTGTCAGCGGCCGATGCGCTCGCGGACGTCGGTGACCGCGCCGGTCCGCCGCGCGGCGGCCGCCCACAGGACGGCGGCGCCGCCCAGGCCGACGACGCCGTAGGGGACGGCGGTGCCCGCGGTGTTCAGCGCGAGCAGGGCACCCACCGCGCCGAGCACGACCAGCGCCCCGCCGACGGCCGTCCAGGAACGCTCCACCAGGACCGACGCCAGCGCGATGAGGCCCACGCCGATCGCGACGGCGCCGAGGGGCACGGTCAGCTCGCCCCAGCCGTTCCCGATCATCGGGAGCACGATCGACAACGCGACCAGCACCACCGCGACCGCCGCCACGACCCGCAGCGCGCGGGTCCGCAGCTCCCGGGGGAGCCGCGCGCCCCGGCCGTGGCGCCTGCGGATCACGGTGAACCACCAGCCGCTGAACAGCAGGCCCGCGGCCATGAGCAGGGTGCCGCCACCGCTCCCGAGGCCGAGCGTGCCCGCGACCCAGCCTGCGGCCCCGAGCAGCAGCTCGAGCTGGGGCAGGGGGATCCCGGCGGGGGTGCGCAGGGTGCGGCTCATGGGCCCACGGTAGCGAGGGCGTCACCCGGCGGGGTGAGCCGGGCCGGCCGCTGGGCACGTGTCGTGCGCTCGGTGCTGCATGATCGCCGAAAGTGTGTCGTCACGGTGGGGTGGGGAGCGCTGAGCGCACGAAACGTGCGGCCGTCGGCATGATCCGCGGAAGTTGTGCGGTCAGCGCGGTCGAGACCGCACCGACCGCACGGAAACCGTGATCATGCAGCAGTGTGCGCACGAAACGCGCTCACACCGCGACCGGCTCCCGCAGGACGTGCCCGGCCTCGTGACGGCCGTGGGGCGCGTTGCGGAACCGGGCGGTGAGCAGGGCGACGAGGATGCCGCCGACCGCCCACGCACCGGCGACGAGCAGCGGCGCGGTGCTGCCGACGCCGTCGAAGTAGACGATCCGGCGCAGCGCGTCCACGCCCGCGCCGTTGGGCAGCCACCCGCCGATGGTCGCCCAGAAGGCCGGCAGCACCCCGTCCTGGTAGGCGCCGCCCGCGCTCGGGTTGCCGAGGATCACGAACAGCAGGATCGTGACGCCGATCCCGACCACGCCGAGCAGCGCGGAGAGCGCCACGGTGACGGCGGCCGCCGCGAAGGTCAGCAGGGTGCCCAGACCCCAGAGCGCCAGGACGTGCCCGGTCAGCGCGCCGAGGACCGGTCCGGCGATCAGCGCGCCGCCCAGCCCGCCCAGCACGGCGAACCCGAGGGCGAGGCCCAGTCGTCGGACCGTGGTGCGCAGGTCGGGCCGCTTCTCGCCGGTGAGCCCCAGCAGGGCCGCGAGCAGGTAGCCGCCCACGATCCAGCCGGTGACCAGGTAGAACCCGCTCAGCCCGCGGGCGTCCCCGGCCTGGGGGGCCACGACGTCCTCGACCCGCAGCGTCCGGCCCTGCGCGGCGTCGGCCCGGGTCAGCACCGTCTCGACGGCCCCCGACACCGAGGTGCCCTCCGCACTCGCGACGAGCAGGACGTCCTCGTGCTCGCCCACGATCAGGACCCCGGACGTCCGGTCCGCGAGCAGGTCCGCGCGGGCCGTCGCCTCGTCGGCGCCGGTGATCTCCAGGGTGCCGTCCAGTCCCGCGGCCAGCTGCTCGACCACGGGTGCCTGCGCCACCACCTCGACCGGGATCGCGTCCGGTCGAGGGTCGTGGAAGGCCCCCACGTAGCTGAGCACAAACCCGAGCTGCAAGCCCAGGACGGCCACCACCAGTCCGACGGTGCGTCTCATCGTTCCTCCGTTTCGATACACCACTGTATTGGATGCACTGGTGTATCGTCACTGTTCAGGAGGTCACAATGGCGACCAGGCGACGGGCGGACACGCGAGCACGGCTGCTGGAGGCCGCGGCGGAGGTGTTCGTCGAGCGCGGGTTCGGGGCCACGAGCGTGGAGCAGGTCTGCGAGGCGGCGGGGTTCACCCGCGGGGCGTTCTACTCGAACTTCTCCTCGCTCGACGAGCTGCTGCTCGCCCTCGTCGCGCAGCGGCACGCGGCGGTGGTGGCCGGGCTCGGCGCCGCGCTGGAGCAGATCGAGCCCGCCCCGGTCGAGGACCTCACGGCCTTCGTGGGCGAGATCGTGCGGGCCCACCTGGCCGACCGCCGGTGGCAGGTCCTGCAGACCGAGCTCGCCCTGCACGCGTTGCGCCACCCCGCCGTGGCGGAGCAGGTCGCCGAGCACCGCGCCGACCTGCGGCGACGGGTGGGTGAGCTGATCGCCCACGCCGCCGGGCGGGCGGGCCGCAGCCTCACGGTGGGGCCGGAGGAGCTGGCGCGGGCGGTGCTCGCCCTCGTCGAGGGCGCGCGCTTCCAGACCTGCCTCGACCCGGCGGCGACCCGCACGGACCGTCTGCTCCTGACCGCGGTCCTCGAGCAGTACACCCGCGCCACCGGAGCGTCCGACGGGCAGGCCGTCAGAGGATGAGACCCGCCGGCGTGCGGCGGGTGTGCAGGCGGTAGCCCACCGGGATGGTCAGCCCCGTCGTCCGGGCGATCGCCCGCGCCGCGGTGGCCGGGGCGAACTCGATGCGCAGGACCGCCTCGAGGGTGTCGCGGTCCGGGAAACGCCACGTACTGGTGACGCGACGCTGGTCGAAGCCCTGCCGGGCGAAGAAGCGTTCGACGGCGGCCGCGTCGTACCGGGGGAGGTCGGCGCGCAGCCACTCCCCGTACGGCCCCACCGTGAAGTCCAGGTCGATGATCGCGAGGATGCCGCCGGGCCGCAGCACCCGGTCGGCCTCGGCGAGCCCCGGTTCGCAGCCCGCGCCGAAGAAGTAGGCGGTGCGGGCGTGGACGAGGTCCGCGGACGCGTCCGGCAGTGGCAGCGCCTCCGCTCCCCCGCGCCGGACGTCGAGGCCCCGGGCCTGCGCGCGGGCCACCAGCGGCGGGTGCGGCTCGACGCCGACCACCGAGCGGGCCGACTCCGCGAAGCGCGGCAGGTGGAACCCGTCACCGCAGCCGACGTCGACGACGTCCCGCCCGGCCCACGGCGCGGCCTCGGCGAGCGCGGACCACAGGACACCGTCCGCGTCCTGCGCCTCGTTCTCCCGCTGGTAGACCTCCGGCCAGTGCCAGATGTTCGGGCTCGGGATCGCCGGCCCGCTCTTGGTCTGGCCCCCGAAGCCCTTGTAGTGCACGACGACCGAGCCTCAGACGGGGACGAAGGCGCTCAGCAGCGCCCAGGACACGAACGCGGCCGGGAGCATCGAGTCCATCCGGTCCATCAGGCCGCCGTGGCCGGGCAGCAGGTTGCCCATGTCCTTGATCCCGAGGTCCCGCTTGATCATGGACTCGGTGAGGTCGCCGAGCGTCGCGGTGATGACGAGGACGGCGCCGAGGATCGCGCCCTGCCACCACACGCCCGCCAGCAGCAGGTGGACCGACAGCGCGCCCGCGACCATGCCGGCGACCAGCGAGCCGCCGAAGCCCTCCCAGGACTTCTTCGGGCTGATCCGCGGGGCCATCGGGTGCCTGCCTGCGAGGACGCCCGCGGCGTACCCGCCGACGTCCGACGCCACGACGCAGATCATGAACGTGAGGACCCGCCCGACGCCGTCCTCCGGCAGCACCAGCAGCACGGCGAACGAGACGAAGAACGGGACGTAGGCGGCGGTGAACACGCCCGCGCCCACGTCCCGCACGAAGCCGGACGCCGGATTCGTCGCCGAACCCGCCGCGAACATCCGCCAGAGCAGCGAGACCAGCACGGTCACCGCGAACGCGATGGCCGAGCCGGTGAGCCCGAACGGCCAGGCCAGCCACACCATCGCCTGCCCGCCCACGAGCAGCACCGGGAGCGGCACGATGATGGCCTGCGCGCTGTGTCGGAGCGCACCGGGGAGCTCCCAGGTGGCCACGGCCACGGCCACCGCGAGCACGATGACGAACGCCTGCCGCTGGATCAGCAGCGAGGCGAGGATGACCGCCCCCATCGTGACGCCGACGGCGATCGCGGCGATCAGGTTGCGGCCGAGCCGCGCCGACCGCGACGACTTCGACGGCACACCCGGCAGCCCCGACCCGGGCAGGTCCGTGGTGACCGGGGGCGGGCTGTCCTTGTCTGCGCCGTGGGAGGTGGTCATTCAGACCTCGAGGAGCTCGGCTTCCTTGTTCTTGACGAGCTCGTCGACCTGGGCGACGTACTTGTCGGTGGTGCCCTGCAGCTCCTTCTCGGCGCGCCCGACCTCGTCCTCGCCCGCCTCGCCCTCCTTGACGATGCGGTGGAGCTCGTCCATCGCCTTGCGGCGCAGGCTGCGGATGGTGACGCGGGCCTCCTCGCCCTTGCTGCGGGCGACCTTGACCATCTCGCGGCGGCGCTCCTCGGAGAGCTGCGGGATGACGCACCGGATGATCTGACCGTCGTTGCTCGGGTTGAGGCCGAGATCGGAGTTGCGGATGGCGGTCTCGATGGTCTTGAGCGAGCTCGCGTCGTACGGCTTGATCACGGCCATCCGCGCCTCGGGGATCGTCACCGAGGCCAGCTGGTTGAGCGGGGTGTAGGCGCCGTAGTAGTCGATCACCACCCGCGAGAACATCGCCGGGGTGGCCCGACCGGTGCGCACGCTCGCCAGATCGTCCTTGGCCACGTCGACGGCCTTCTCCATCTTCTCCTCGGCGTCGAAGAGGGTTTCGTCGATCACGGGGCTGCTCCCTGGCTCGTACTCAGTTCTCGGTCGTGCTGACCAGCGTGCCGATCCTCTCACCACGCACCGCCCTGGCGATGTTGCCCTCGGTCAGCAGGTTGAACACGATGATCGGCATCTTGTTGTCCATGCAGAGGCTGAACGCCGTGGCGTCCGCGACCTTGAGCCCGCGCTCCAGCACCTCGCGGTGCGTGATCTCGGTGTACATCTCGGCCGTCGGGTCCGTCTTCGGGTCCGCGGTGTAGACCCCGTCGACGCCCTTGGCCAGCAACAACGCCTCGCACCCGATCTCCAGCGCGCGCTGGGCGCCCGCGGTGTCGGTGGAGAAGAACGGCATGCCGACACCGGCCCCGAAGATCACGACCCGGCCCTTCTCGAGGTGCCGGATGGCCCGCCGCGGGATGTAGGCCTCCGCGACCTGGCCCATGGTGATCGCGGTCTGCACGCGGGTGTCGAGGTGGTGCTCGCGCTCCAGGAAGTCCTGCAGCGCGAGGCAGTTCATCACGGTGGCGAGCATGCCCATGTAGTCCGCGCGGGAGCGGTCCATCCCGCGCTGCTGCAGCTCGCTGCCGCGGAAGAAGTTGCCGCCGCCGATGACGACGGCGATCTGGGCACCGCTCGCGACGACCTCGGCGATCTGCCGCGACACGGTCTCCACGACCTTGGGATCGACGCCGAGCCCGCCCCCGCCGAACATCTCGCCGCCGAGCTTGAGCAGCACGCGGCGAAAGCCCGTCCGGGGGCCGTGGTCCTCGACGTCGATCCCCTCGGTCATCAGGACTGGCCGACCTCGAAGCGGACGAAGTCCTTGACGGTCAGCCCGGCCTCGTCGACCAGGTTCTTGACGGTCTTCTTCGAGTCCAGGACCGACGCCTGCTCCAGCAGGACGACGTCCTTGTAGAAGCCGGTGATCCGGCCCTCGACGATCCGGTCCAGGATCTTCTCGGGCTTGCCCTCCTCGCGGGCGGTCGCCTCGGCGATGCGCTTCTCGTTCTCCACGACCTCGGCCGGAACCTGGTCACGCGTGGTGAACTGGGGGCGCGCCGCGGCGATGTGCATCGCCACGTTGCGGGCGGCCTCGGCGTCCGACCCCTCGTACGCGACGAGCGCGCCGATGGCGGGCGGGAGGTCGTTCGAGCGGCGGTGCAGGTAGACCGCGACCGGGCCGTCGACGTGGATGTAGCGCTTGAGCTCGAGCTTCTCGCCGATGCGGGCCGAGAGGGCCTGGATCGCGTCCGCCACGGTGCCACCGTCGAGCGGGGCCTTGGCCAGGGCCTCGACGTCCGCGGGCTTCTGGTCCACGGCCACGCCGAGGATCTTGGTGGCGAGGGTGACGAAGTCCTCGCTCTTGGCGACGAAGTCGGTCTCGCAGTTCAGCTCGACCATGGTGCCGCCCTCGGCGACGACCAGGCCGTTCGACGTGGCGCGCTCGGCGCGCTTGCCCACGTCCTTCGCGCCCTTGATGCGGAGCAGCTCGGTGGCCTTCTCGAGGTCGCCGTCCGACTCCTCGAGCGCCTTCTTGCAGTCCATCATCCCGGAGCCGGTGAGCTCACGGAGCCGCTTGACGTCGGCGGCGGTGTAGTTCGCCATCTCGGTGCTTTCTCGTCCTTCGCGGTGGAGTTCGCGGGCCGGGGACCGGTCCCCGCGGCCGAGCGGGATGCGCTCGGCCGCGGGGAGCGGATCAGCCTGCGGTCTGCTGGGTGCCGTTGCTCGTGGACGCCGGAGCGGCGGCCGCGGGCTCGGGGGTCGCGCTGTCGGTCGACGCCGGGGCCGCCGGGGCCGCCGGGGCGGCCTCGCCTGCCGGCAGGCTCGCGCCGTCCGACCCGCCCGCGAGGAGCTCCTGCTCCCACTCGGCGAGCGGCTCGGAGCCGTTGCCCGCCGCGCCCGCGGAGTCGTTGCGGTTGCCGCCCGAGCGGGCGAGGAGACCGTCCGCCGCCGCCTTCGCGATCACCTTGGTGAGCAGCGCCGCGGAACGGATCGCGTCGTCGTTGCCCGGGATCGGGAAGTCGACCTCGTCCGGGTCGCAGTTGGTGTCCAGGATGGAGACGACCGGGATGTTGAGCTTCCGGGCCTCGCCGACGGCGATGTGCTCCTTCTTGGTGTCCACGATCCAGACCGCGCTGGGCACCTTGGACATGTCGCGAATACCGCCGAGGGTCTTCTCGAGCTTGTCCTTCTCGCGGGTGAGCATGAGGATCTCCTTCTTGGTGCGACCCTCGAAGCCCCCCGTCTGCTCCATCGACTCCAGCTCCTTGAGGCGCTGGAGGCGCTTGTGCACGGTCTGGAAGTTGGTCAGCATGCCGCCCAGCCAGCGCTGGTTCACGTACGGCATGTTGACCCGGCCCGCCTCCTCGGCGATGGCCTCCTGCGCCTGCTTCTTCGTGCCGACGAACATGATCGTTCCGCCGTGCGCGACGGTCTCCTTGACGAACTCGTACGCACGGTCGATGTACGACAGCGTCTGCTGCAGGTCGATGATGTAGATGCCGTTGCGCTCGGTCAGGATGTAGCGCTTCATCTTCGGGTTCCAGCGACGGGTCTGGTGCCCGAAGTGCACGCCGCTGTCGAGCAGCTGCTTCATGGTGACGACGGCCATGGCCGGTGTGCACCTCTCGGTAGGGCGCGGGATGAGACTCCACCCCGCGCGTGGCGGTTCTCGCGGGTCCTCCGGTGAAGGCCCCGCCCTGGCGCCGCGCCGGTTCCCGGAACCCGCTCCCCCGCCCTGCCGGACGTGGATTCGGGACCGCCCGGTCACCGGGCCCCGCTGCGGCGATCGTGCTGCGGGGCGCGCGAGCGCGCGAAGTCACCTCGATCTCTCGAGGTGCGGTTCCGAGTGTACGCCGGGCCCCCTGACCGGCTCACCCGGGACCACCCTCGTGACCGGCGGTTGTCCACCGATTCGGCCACCTGTGGACGGATTCTCCCGCCCCCCTCCCCGTCCCGGCATCCTCGGCCCATGCGCTGGGGGCGACGGATGGCGGCGGCGGGCCTGGTCGGGGCCCTCGCGATCAGCGGTGCGGGCGGGGGTGTCGCGGCGGCGGCGCCCCTCCCGCCGGCCGAGGTGGAGGAGGTGGAGGGTGGGCTGGGGGTAGGGGGCGGGGGGAACGGAGCCGAACGCGCGCCGACCGGCGAGTACGGCTGGCCGCTGCGCCCCGCCCCGGCGGTCGCGCGACGGTTCGAGGAGCCGCCGTTCCGCTACGGGCGCGGACACCGCGGCGCCGACCTGGCCGCCGCGCCCGGTCAGGCGGTGCTGGCCGCGCGGGCGGGCGAGGTGGTGTTCGCCGGGCCCGTCGCGGGCCGCGGCGTGGTGTCCGTGCTGCACCCGGACGGGTTGCGCACCACGTACGAGCCGGTGGCCGCGACCGTCGCCGTGGGGGTGCGGGTCGGGCTCGGGGACCCGATCGGCACCCTCGAGCCCGGGCACGCGGGCTGTCCCGTGGCCGCGTGCCTGCACTGGGGCCTGCGTCGCGGGTCGGGCTCGGCGGCGGACTACCTCGACCCGTTGGTCCTGCTCCGGCCGCGGTACGTCCGTCTGCTACCGCTGCCGTGAGTCGGAAGCTGCCGTGAGTCGGAGCCGTGCGTCAGCCCGCGACCGTCTCCATGAGCCGGGTGCGCAGCCGCGTGACCAGGCGCGCGTGCAGCTGACAGACCCGCGACTCGGTGACCCCGAGCAGCCTGCCGATCTCGGCGAGGGTCCGGTTCTCCAGGTAGTAGAGCCGCACGACCTGGCGGTCCCGCTCGCCGAGCGCCCGCACGGCACCGACGAGCTCCCGGACGGTCTCGGCATGCTCGGCCACCGCGACGGGATCGGGTGCCTCGTCGTCCGGGAGCAGGTCGGCCATCGTCACCGGCCCCGGGATCCCGGCCTCGAGCGCCTCCACACTGACCAGCTGACGGTGCTGCAGCGCGCTGCGCAGCTCGCGCAGCCCGATCCGCAGCTCGGCGGCGACCTCGTCGTCGGCGACGCTGCGCCCGCGCGCCCCCTCCAGCCGCTCCCGGGTCCGCTCCACCTCGCGACGCCGGGCCCGGGCGCTGCGCGGCACCCAGTCCTGCGCGCGCAGCTCGTCGAGCATCGCGCCGCGGATCCGCTGGGCGGCGTAGCTCTCGAACCGCACCTCGCGGGCCGGGTCGAACCGCTCGACGGCGTCGATCAGCCCGAACATGCCGACCTGGACGAGATCGGCGACGTCGACGTGGCTCGGCAGCCCGCCGGCCATCTTCCCGGCGACCCCGCGGACCAGGCCGCGGTAGTGGAGGACGATCCGATCCCGGGCCGCCCGCGCCCGGGTCGCCCGGAAGTCCCCCCAGAGGCCCGCGGTGATCTCGGCCGCGGTGTCGGCGCCGGCGGCCGTGGTCCCGGTGGCGGACGGCAGCGCCGCGGGCGAGACCGGCAGGTCCAGCACCTCCGCGACCGCACCGTCCCCCTCCTCCTCGGTGGAGGTGCCGTTCGGCGACGAGGGGTGCCCGATCGGGCGAACGGCGGCCAGCTCGGGCGTGTCGCCGGCGGGTGCGGCGCCCGTCAGGTCGTGGTGGCGCCCGCTCGGAGCAGCGTCTGCCCCGGTCTCCGCCGCGACTGCACGCAGTGACACCCTGCGCACGACGGCGAACGGTTCGTGCGGGGCCTCCAGGGCCCGGACCAGGCTGTGCGCCAGTGCGGCCGCGCCGCTCGTCGATCGGCCCGTGAGCTGCGCAGACTCGACGTCGGGAGCATCATGCCCGGGGATGAGCCTGGTCATGGACCACCTTCAGACGGTCGACTGTCACGTGCGTGTAGAGCTGAGTCGTTGACAGCGTAGCGTGACCGAGCAACTCCTGTACGTAACGAAGGTCGGCGCCGCCGTGGAGCAGATGGGTGGCGGCCGCGTGCCGGAAGCCGTGCGGGCCGATGTCCGGTGCGCCCGGCACCGCCGTCATGGCGCGATGCACCACGGTGCGCGCGACGCGCGGGTCGATGCGCCCGCCGCGCACCCCGAGGAACAGCGCGGGCGGCGAGTGCGGGCCCGCCAGGACGGGCCGCCCCACGGCCCGCCAGCGGTCCAGCGCCCGCGCCGCGGGCACGCCGAACACGACGGTCCGCTCCCGGTTCCCCTTCCCCAGGACGCGCAGGGTCCGCTGGGAGTCGTCGACGGAGTCCAGGTCGAGTCCGCACGCCTCGCCGACCCGGATGCCGGTCGCGTAGAGGACTTCGAGCAGGGCCAGGTCCCGCAACGCCTCCGGGTCCTCCTCGGCGGCCCCGGACACGGCGGCGTCCAGGACCGCGGCGGCCTGGTCCGCGCGCACCACCTCCGGGAGGGCGGGCTTGGCGGGCGGTGAGCTCAGCCGCGCGCCCGGGTCGGTGGCGAGCAGGCCCGCGCGCACCGCCCAGGCGGTGAAGGTCCGCACCGCGGCCGCGCGCCGGGCCAGCGTGGACCGCGCGGCCCCCGCCCGGTGGGCCTCCCCCAGCCTGCGCCGCAGGTGCGCGAGGTCCAGATCGGCGAGACCGCCGAGCCCGGCCAGCATCGCGGCCAGATCCGACCGGTAGGCGCGGACCGTGTGGCGCGACCGGCCGCGTTCCAGCTCCAGGTACCGCGCGAACCGCTCGATCGCCGACTCGACCTCCGGGCCGAGCCCGGGGGCGGCGGGACCGTCGGAGTCCGGGCCGTCGGGGCCAGGGGCGGGAGTGCGCGCGGCGGCCATCCCCAGACGGTGCGGGTCCCTGCGGCCGCCGTCAACGTGCCACGCCGTGGCCTCACGAGGCACCCTCCCCCGGGGTCCGGCGCTGCCACCGACCGTCCTGGAACCGGGCCATCCCCCGGCGCTCGAGCCCGGTCAGCGCGGAGCGGACCTGGTCGGGGGTCAACCCGGCCTCGTCCGCGAGCCAGGCGACCGTGCGGGCGGCCCGCGGGGGCAACGCGTCGTGCACGCGGGCCTGGCCGGCATCGAGCACGTCCGTCGGGCGCTGCGGCCCGTCCGGTTCCTGCGCGAGCTCGATCCCCAGCCTGCCCGTCGCCTCGGTGACCTCCTCGGCCCGGGTGACGAGCAGGGCCCCCGACCGGATCAGCTCGTGACAGCCCGCCGAGAGCGCCGAGCTGACCGGCCCCGGGACCGCCATGAGCACGGTCCCCAGCCGCTGTGCGTCGCTCGCGGTGCGCCGGGCGCCGCTGCGCCGGGCGGCCTCGACGACGACGGTGCCCGCACACAGCGCGGCGATCAGCCGGTTCCGTACGAGGAACCGGTGCCGGGCCGGGACCGCCCCCGGCGGGTACTCGGACACCACCAGCCCGGCCGCCGCGATGCGGCCCAGCAGACCGGTGTGCGAGTCCGGGTAGGGGCGGTCGACCCCGCAGGCGAGCACGGCCACGGTCGGGCCGCCCGCCGCGAGCGCACCACGGTGCGCGGCGCCGTCGATCCCGAGCGCCGCCCCGGACACCACGGTCTGCCCCGCCGCGGCCAACCCGGCGCCCAGCTCCGCCGCGGTGTGGGTGCCGTACCCGGTCGCCGCCCGGGCACCCACCACGGCGACGGCGCGGCCGCACAGCTCGGCGAGGTCGCCCACGCCCCGTACCCACAGGGCGAGGGGCGGCACGAGGTCCTCGCTCTGCGCGAGGGCGAAGCTCGTGAACGGCCAGTGCGGCCAGGCCGGGTCCTCGGGACAGAGCAGCCGGGCCTGGACGGCCCGCGCCGCGGCGAGGTCCTGGTCGGCCCG
Organism: Pseudonocardia sp. WMMC193; assembly: GCF_021728735.1. NCBI lineage: Bacteria > Bacillati > Actinomycetota > Actinomycetes > Pseudonocardiales > Pseudonocardiaceae > Pseudonocardia > Pseudonocardia sp. WMMC193. The sequence continues at coordinate 2,950,713 of NZ_JAKKDO010000003.1, forward strand.
GTCGGCCGCCCGGCGGCCCGAGGTCTCCCCCGCGACCTCCCGCGAGACGTCTCCGCGCCGGATCGCGGCGGCCGCCTCGACCGCGCCGACCGCCTCGACGAACCGCCCGGTGTGCGGGGCGGGCGGCTCGGCCACCCGCAGCAGGTAGGCGCGGGCCCGCAGGACCTCCTCGGCGACCGCCGCCGACCGCGGGGCCGCCGCGCCGGTCGCGAGCCCGCTCACGCCGCACTCCGCTCGCGGAAGTAGAGCGCCCCGTCGACCGCGTCCCGGTCCGGCGAGCTCGTGCCCGCCAAGTCGCTCAAGGTCCACGCGACCCGCAACGCTCGATCTGCGCCACGTGCGGACAGTTCACCCGCCCGCATCCGCTCCTCCAGGGGCCGTACCACCGAGCGCGGGAGGCCGAAGCGCCGCCGCAGCTCGGGGCCGGGCACCTCGGCGTTCGTGCGCCACCCGTGCGCCGACCACCGCTCCGCGGCGGCCGCCCGGGCCTCCAGGACGCGGGCCCGCACGGTCGCGGTGTCCTCACCCGTGTCCTCCCCACCCAGGTCGATGACCGGCAGCATCCGCGCTTGGATGTCGACCCGGTCCAGCAGCGGGCCGGACAACCGGGCGAGGTAGCGCCGCCGGTCCACGGACTTGCACACGCAGTCCCGGTCCCGGACCGGCGCACACGGACACGGGTTCGCGGCGGCGACCAGCTGGAAGTGGGCCGGGTAGATGGCGGTGGCCTCCGCCCGGGAGATCCGCACCTCCCGTTCCTCGAGCGGCGTGCGCAGGGACTCCAGGACGTGCGGTTGGAACTCGGTGCACTCGTCCAGGAAGAGCACGCCGCGGTGGGCCATCGAGACCGCGCCGGGGCGGGCCGTGCCGGAGCCGCCGCCGAGCAGGGCCGCCATCGTCGACGAGTGGTGCGGTGCCACGAACGGCGCGACGAGCTCCAGCGGGTCGCTGGGCAGCTCGCCCACCACCGAGCGGATCGAGGCGAGCTGGAGCGCCTGGTCGCGTTCCAGCTCCGGCAGCAACCCGACGATCCGCCGGGCGAGCATGGTCTTGCCGGTGCCGGGCGGACCGAGCAGCAGCAGGTGGTGCCCGCCTGCGGCGGCCACCTCGAGCGCCCGCCGCGCGTCCTCCTGGCCGACCACGTCCGCCAGCTCGGGGAACCTCGAGGGCGGCGTGGGCGGCGGGCTCCCTGGCCGCTCGAGCTGCTGTTCCCCGGCGAACCAGCCGACGACCTCGTCCAGCGTGCTCGCGCCGAACACCTCCACGTCCTCCACCAGCGCCGCCTCCGGCAGGGTCGCCGCCGGGACGACCACGCGACGCAGCCCCGCCTCCCGGGCGGCGAGCACACACGGCAGGATGCCGCGGACCGGGCGGACCCGACCGTCGAGCGCGAGCTCACCGAGCAGCGCGATCCCGGCGAGCCGGCCCGCATCGACCACGCCTGCGCCCGCCAGCACGCACACCGCCAGGGCGAGATCGAACCGCGAGCCGGACTTGCGCAGGGTGGCCGGGGAGAGCGCGAGCAGGATCCGCACCCCGGGCCAGTCCTGGCCGGAGTTGACGACCGCCGAGCGCATCCGGTGCACGGACTCCTGCAGCGCCGTGTCCGCCAACCCGACGATCTGCACCCCCGGGATGCCGCCGCCGACGAGCGCCTCGATCTCCACGGGCACCCCCTCGACCCCGCGCAGGGCCACGGACCACCCGCGTGCGAGCCCCATCAGAACGCGTCCTGGAAGTGCTGGAGCGTGACCGGGCCGCCGGGGCGCATGAGCACCGCCACCACGTCGAACCGGACGGGGCACCAGTCGGTGGTGTGGGCGGCCAGCCAGGCGCGGGTGACCGCCCTGATCCGGTTCGCCTTCAGCGGTGTGACGGCCTCGGCGGGCTCCCCGTACCGGGTGCCCGACCGGGTCTTGATCTCGCAGACCACGAGCCTGCCGGGCTCGCTCGCCACCACGTCGATCTCGCCGTCCCGGCACCGCCAGTTGCGGTCCAGCACGGTCAGTCCCCTGCTCTGCAGGTACTCGACCGCGGCGTCCTCACCGCGGCGGCCCAGTTCGTCCTTCGCTGCCATGCCGACACGATGACCGGCGCGCAAGGCCTGTGGAGCGAAACCGGGAATCTGCTCCACAGGCCCCGATTCCGGTGGACAACTCCGGTTCCGCCGCCTCGGCGGGCCGGTTCCGTCGGGGCCTCGTGCTAGTGCCCCAGTGCCTCGTGCCTCAGTGCCCCGGGCTAGAAGCGGTCGTTCTCCGGCAGGCGCAGGTCGGGCTTGTCGAGCTCCTCGATGTTGACGTCCTTGAACGTCAGCACCCGCACGTTCTTGACGAACCGGGCGGGCCGGTACATGTCCCACACCCAGGCGTCCGACATCCGGACCTCGAAGTAGACCTCGCCGTCGCTGTTGCGCGGCGCCACGTCCACGGAGTTCGCCAGGTAGAAGCGGCGCTCGGTCTCCACCACGAACGAGAACTGCGACACGATGTCGCGGTACTCCTTGTAGAGCGTGAGCTCCATCTCGGTCTCGTACTTCTCGAGATCCTCGGCGCTCACGACTGCTCTCCCCCTACCTCGGTGTCCCCGTCCGGGAACCCATTCTGGACCACCCCGCCCGACCGCCCGACCCCGGCCGCCGCCGCCACGTTCACGAACGAGAACCGGTGCTCCGGGCTGGGCCCGTGCCCGGCGAGCGCCTCCTCGTGCAGCGGGGTGTTGTAGCCCTTGTGGATCGCGAAGCCGTACTCCGGGTACTGCGCGTCGAGGCCGACCATCAACCGGTCTCGCGTGACCTTGGCCAGCACGGACGCCGCCGCGACGCACGCCGCCGTCAGGTCGCCCTTGGGCACGGCGAGCGTGGGCCTGCCGAAGCCGCGGACCGGGAAGCCGTCGGTGAGGACGTAGCCCGGCGGGTTGCTCAGCCCGGCGACCGCGCGTCGCATCCCCTCGATGTTGGCGATGTGCACCCCGCGCCGGTCCACCTCGGCGGGCGGGATGACGACCACCGCGTGGTCCTCGGCCCGGCGCAGGATGCGGTAGTAGAACTCCTCGCGCAGGGCGGGGCCGAGCAGCTTGGAGTCGGTGAGTCCCTCCAGGCGCCGGGCGTCCCCGGGCCGCAGCACGCAGGCGGCCACGACGAGCGGGCCCGCGCAGGCGCCGCGGCCGGCCTCGTCCACCCCGGCGACCGGGCCGAGCCCGTGGCGCTGCAGGGTGCTCTGCAGCGTCCACATCCCGGCGGACGCGCGCACGGTCGCCCGGGTGGGGCGCCACTCGGGCGGGAGGAGCTGGGCGGGACGCCTCCGGCGCGGCCGCCGCCGTGTCGGTGCGACCACCTACGACCGGCGCCGGGAACGGGTCGGGTGCGGCAGGAACTCGTCCTCCTCGCGGTCGAGCATTCGCCGCCTGACCAGCATGAACGGCAGGACGCCGACCAGCCCGAGGCCCAGCGGCAGTGCCGAGTTCTGCAGGGCCGAGGTCTGCGGGTCGGTGTCGTCGATGAACCCGAAGCGGCTGACGGGCAGCACCTTCATCCGAGCCTTGCCGATCACGTTCTCCACCGGGATGGGCCCGTGCCCGTCGATCCGGGAGTCCGACGAGTTGTTGCGGCTGTCCCCCATCACCCACAGCTCGCCCTGGGGCACCGTGATCGGCCCGAACGGGATCTGCCGGGCGGGGCCCGCGGCGGGCAGATAGTAGATGTAGGGCTCGTCCAGCGGCTGGTCGTTCACCATCACGCGGTTGCGGGAGTCGCAGCACGCCACGGTCTGCCCGCCGACGGCGATGACCCGCTTGACGAAGTCCTTCTCGTCCGGCGGGGCGAGCCCGATCAGCGAGAGGAACTGCTGCACGATCTCCCCGACCGTGCTCGACGGCTCGTCCACCTGGAACTCGGTGTTGACCCAGGAGTCCGGCCCGCGGAACACCACCACGTCCCCCGGGGCGGGGTCGGTGAAGCGGTAGGTGACCTTGTCGACGAGCACCCGGTCGTTGTTGCAGCCGGTGCAGCCGTGCAGCGTGGTCTCCATCGAGCCCGACGGGATCACGTACACCTTGGCGACGAAGGCCTGGATGACGATCGTGAGGACCAGCGCGACCCCGACCAGGATCGGCAGTTCCTTCCAGAACGTGGAGCGGCGCCTGCGCCCGGACTTGGGCTTCTTGGTGCCGGGGGCGCGCTTGGCCACGTACTCGCCCGCGGGCCGTCCCTGCGGGGACGCGCCCGCGCGGCGGCGGTGCCTGCCGGGGACGGCGTCGAGGTCCACCCGCAGCTGCGGGTCGACAGTGCCCTCGGGGCGGTCCTCGGGGCGGTCCTCACCCGTGTCGACGACGGGTGCGACGACGTCCGTCGGGCGGTCGTCCTCCACGGGACGGGGCGGGACGCGCCGCGGCGGCGGCCCCTGCGGCCTGCCGTGCTGCGCGGGCGCACCGTACGGCGGTGCACCGTTCGGGCCGCGGCCCTGCACGGGCGCCCCGTTCGGGATCGCGCCGTTCGGCGCCACCCCGTTCGGGACGGCACCGTTCGGAACGGCACCGTTCGGAACGGCACCGTTCGGAGGCACCCCGTTGCGCGGGCCTCCGTTGCGGTGGCCGGCATTCGGTGGTGCGCCGAGTGCCTGCGGCGGGGGCATCGGCCCCCGCGGCCCGGACGGCGGGTACTCCGCCGGTCCGGGGAACGGCGCCCCGTTGGCCCCGGTGCCGGGCACCCGGCCCTGCGGGCGCTCTCCGGCGAGCGGCACGGCGCCCGGCGGCGGACCGTCCCCGGTCATCGGGGGACCGTCCCGACGCGGCCTGCCGCGGCGGTCGTCGGGGAGCTCGGGTGACGCCACGTGATGAGGCTACGGCAGGGCGCCGTCACGTCGGGGTGACGGGCTCAGCTCGCAGTGGTGATCTCGCGCTTCTCCTTGATCTTCGCGGCCTTGCCGCGCAGGTCACGGAGGTAGTACAGCTTGGCGCGACGCACATCACCGCGCGAGAAGACCTCGATCTTCTCGATGTTCGGGGTGTGCACCGGGAAGGTGCGCTCCACGCCGACGCCGAAGGACACCTTGCGGACCGTGAAGGTCTCGCGGGCGCCCGCACCCTGACGGCGGATGACGACGCCCTGGAACACCTGGACCCGAGAGCGGCTGCCCTCGATGACCTTCACGTGCACCTTGAGCGTGTCACCCGGCCGGAAGGCGGGGATGTCGGAGCGCAGGATCTGTGCGTCCAGGTCGTCCAGGGTGTTCATCGCGCGGGTCCGTCCTCGTCCAGATGGTTCGTCAAGCTTCGCCGGTCAGGTCACGTGCCGGGGCGCCGGTCCTCGCAAGGGGAGGCGCCGACACAGCACGGTACGGCGCTGGCAACTCATCCATAGTGCCAGACGCCTTCTACGGGCGTTCACCCAGGGCGTCCAGCACCGCCCGATCGGTCTCGTCGAGGGCGTCCGGCGGTAGCGCGGCGAGCAGGTCGGGGCGTAGGCGCGCCGTGCGTTCGAGAGCCCGGTCACGCCGCCACCGGTCGACGGCGGCGTGGTCGCCGCTGCGCAGCACCGGCGGCACGGGCAGGTCCCGCCACACCTCCGGGCGAGTGTAGGCCGGGCCCTCGAGCAGGCCGTCGGAGAAGGAGTCCTCGGCCGCCGAGCGCGGGTTGCCCAGCACCCCGGGCAGCAGCCGGACCACGGCCTCGACCATGACCAGGACCGCGACCTCGCCGCCGACCAGGACGTAGTCGCCGATGCTGACCTCGTCGACCGGCATTCGTTGTGCGTAGTGGTCGACGACGCGCTGGTCGATGCCCTCGTAGCGGCCGCAGGCGAAGACCAGCCGCTCCTCGCTCGTCCACTCGTGCGCCAGCTGCTGGGTGAACGGGCGCCCCGCGGGCGTGGGGACCACCAGCCGCGCCGGTGTGTCGATCACGGGACCGATCACACTGTCGAGTGCCTCTCCCCACACCTGCGGCTTCATGACCATGCCGGGCCCGCCGCCGTAGGGCGAGTCGTCGACGGCCTGGTGCACGTCGTGCGTCCAGTCCCGCAGGTCGTGCACCGCGACCTCGATCAGCCCCCGGTCGATCGCCCGACCGAGCAGCGCCTCGCGCAGCGGCGCAAGGTAGCTCGGGAAAATCGTCACGACGTCGATCCGCACCTCGCGGATCCTGCCAAAGGAGGTCGGGTGTCCTCGCTGTGGTCCTCCGACACGCAGTGGTCGCTGCTGCTGCCGGTGCTGCTCGCCCTGGTGCTCACCACGGTCATCGGGCTGGAACGGGAGGCGGGCGCCAAGAGCGCGGGCCTGCGCACCCACACCCTGGTCGGCGTGGGCGCGGCCGTGTTCATGCTGGTCAGCAAGTACGGCTTCGACGACCTGCTGGGCACCGACCACGTCGCACTGGACCCGTCCCGGATCGGGGCGCAGATCGTGTCCGGGATCGGCTTCATCGGCGCCGGGTTGATCTTCGTCCGCCAGGACGCCGTCCGCGGCCTGACGACGGCGGCGACCATCTGGCTCGCCGCCGGCATCGGCACGGCCTGCGGCGCGGGACTGCCCGTCCTGGCGGTCGCCGCGACCGCGGGCCACTTCGTGGTGACGCGCGGCCTGCTCCCGCTGGCCAGGGCGACCCAGCGCCGCCGCCGCGACCCGCCGGTGCTGCGCCTGCGCTACGCCGACGGCCAGGGCATCCTCCGCACCGTCGTACAGCTGTGCACCCGCCGCGGCTGGGCCGTGCAGGACCTGGAGATCGCCCGGGAGAGCACCGCCGACACCGCGGCCGTGACCCTGCGCCTGGCGGGCCGCGGCGATCTCACCGCCCTGGCGACCGAGCTGTCCGAGATCGACGGCGTCCGGTCCGCCCGCACCGGCCACGAGGACACCTTCGAGGAGGAGTGAGCGGACCCCTCCGACGGCGCTCGTGTGACAGCCGTCAGCTCGCCTCCTCCAGCGACGCGACCGCCTCCCGCATCCCCTCGAGCGTCACGCCGCGCGCCTCGAGGATCTCCTGCGCACCCCCGCCCGCGTGCAGCAGCCCGAGCAGAATGTGCTCGCTGCGGATCTCCTTGTGTGTGAGCCGCAGCGCCTCCCGCAGGGACAGCTCGAGCGCCTTCTTGGACGCCGCGTCGAACGGGATGTGCCCGAACAGCCGCCGCTGCTTGCCCGCCCGGGTGCGGTCCAGCGCCCCCGGGCCGAAGGTCTCCTCCGCCTGGCGCCGCACCTCGTCCAGGTCGATGCCCAGCACGGCCAGCTTGCCCGCGTCCGGCGCGCCGGTGGTGCGTGCGCGGCGGTCGGCCTCCTCCTCCACCGCCTCCCGCTCGACGCCGGCGCTCCGCAGCAGGCCTGCCGCCGCGCCGTCGAGCGGGAGGTAGAGGCTGACCAGCAGGTTCTCCGTGCGGATCTCCGGCTGCCTGCGCTCGCGCGCGTCCTCCTGGGCCTGCACCACGGCCTGTCGGGCCGTCACCGTGAACCTCTCGAACATCCGTGATCCCCCTCAGTAGCCGAGTCGGCGGTACTTCTTGTGCACCGCCTGCTTGCTCACCTGCAGCACGCCCGCGATCTGCGCCCAGGACCAGCCCTGGGCGCGGGCGTTGCCGACCTGGAGCTCCTCCAGGGACTCCTGCAGCGCTCGGAGCGCCGCCACCGCCGCCAGGCCGACGTGCGGGTCCTTGCTGGACGCCGCCGCGGCCACCGCTGTCGCTTCCGCCATGTCGTCAACCTACGTTGACGACGCCACGGCGTCAACCAAAGTTGACGCCGCGGGCACGAAAAAAGGGGCCCACGGCCGTGGGCCCCTCTCTCGGGTTCTGTTCTCGGGCGCTGTGCTCGGGAGCTGCTCAGACGTCCAGGTCCAGCAGCCCCTCGGGCGGCGCGACGACGACCCTCCCGCCGGGGAGGTCGATGGTCGGGACGATCTCGGTGACGAACGGGACCAACGCGTCCGGACGGCCCTCGCGCGCGACCGCGAGCAGGTCACCGCCCGGACCGAGCACGACCTCGCGCACGGTCCCGATCACGGTGCCGTCCACCAGCTCGGCGCGCAGGCCCTCGAGCTGGTGGGCGTGGAACTCGTCCGGGTCCTCGGGGGCGGGCAGCTCGGCGGCGGGCAGCAGGAGCTGCAGACCGCGCAGCTCCTCGGCTGTGGTCCGGTCCGGCGCCTCCCGGAAGCGGACGAGCAGCCGACCCGAGTGGGGTCGGCTGCCCTCGACGGTCAGCGTCCGCTCCGGGGTGCCGGGCCTGCGGGCCCGCAGCACGGACCCCGCGGCGAACCGCACCTCGGGTGAGTCGGTCCGGACCTCCACGGCGAGCTCGCCGCGCAGGCCGTGGGCCTTCGCGACGATCCCGACGAGGACGTCCCCGGCCGGAGCCGGGGACGTGGCGGCCGCCGGGGCCGGCTTGCGCAGGCCCGCCGACGCGCGGCGCGGCCTGCCCGAGGGCGTCCTACCGGTCGGTGTCGACGACATCGACCCGCACGCCCCGTCCGCCGATGCCCCCCATGACGGTGCGCAGGGCGGTGGCGGTGCGCCCGCCCCGGCCGATCACCTTACCGAGGTCCTCGGGGTGTACCCGGACCTCGAGCGTGCGACCGCGCCGGTTGGTGACGAGCTCGACCCGCACCTCCTCCGGGTGGTCGACGATCCCCCGGACCAGGTGCTCCAGCGCGTCCGCCAGCACGCTCACGCCTCAGACGGTGCAGCCGACTCGGCGGACTCCGCCGCCTCGTCGGTCTTCTCGGCCTTGGGAGCCTTCTTCTTCGGCGTGGTGGCCTCGGTGGTGGGCTCCTCGCCTGCGGCGGCGAGCGCGGCGTTGAACAGCGCCAGCTTGTCGACCTTCTCCGGCTGCGGCTTGAGGGTGCCCTCGGTGCCCGGCAGGCCCTTGAACTTCTGCCAGTCACCGGTGATCTCGAGCAGGTGCTGCACCGGCTCGGTCGGCAGCGCGCCGACGCCCAGCCAGTACTGCGCGCGCTCGGAGTCGATCTCGATGAGGCTCGGCTGGTTCTTGGGGTGGTACTTGCCGATCGTCTCGATGGCGCGCCCGTTGCGGCGGGTGCGCGAGTCGGCGACGACGACGCGGTAGTACGGCTGACGGATCTTGCCCAGACGCATCAGCTTGATCTTGACGGCCACGCTTCTTGTGCTCCTCGCGGATCGTGTGTGCTGCTCGAGAGTCAGCGCTGGACCGCGTGGGGTACGGCTCGCTCACTCGTGTGTCTGCTCGGCCGCGGCATCGGTAGAGGGCCGGCCACGGACCTGACGCACCATTCTGCCAGACGGGCTTCAGCCCAGCGGTACCCCACCTGTCAATGCGAGCGCGAGGGCCAGCGCCGGAACCAGGTTGTTGACCTGGTGGGCGACGATGCCGGCGGGCAGCCTGCCGGTGAACACCCGGGCCAGGCCGATCGGGATCGCCACGACCAGCAGCAACGGCGTGCGGGTGAGCTCCAGGTGCGCCACGGCGAACAGCACCGTGGTGATCGCGAAGGCCACCCAGCGGTTCGCGCCGTGCTTCGTCACCGCACCCCAGAGCAGCCCGCGGTAGACGATCTCCTCACAGATCGGTGCCACGAAAGCGACCAGCAGGAACACCAGCAGGGCGACGGGCCAGCCGACCTCGATGCCGTCGAACGCCTGCCCCACGGCCGTGGTCGCGTTGTCCTCCCCCACCACCGCCACGTACACCAGCGACGCCGGGATGCTCAGGAGCAGCCCGCCGAAGCCGAACAGCAGCCCGCGGCCGACGTCCGCCGCCGACCAGCGCAGGCCCAGGTCGACCGCCGGCCCGTTGCCGCGCCAGCGCGTGATCAGCACGGCGGTGCCCGCGGCGAGGATCGTCGGGATCGACAGCCCCAGGATCACCGCGAGCGCCGTCGGCCCGTCGGGCCCGATCAGGAACCACCCGATCGCGAACGAGGAGGCGAGGAAAAGGATCTCCACCCCGACGTAGGACCACAGGCCCCATCGGTGCCGGGGCGGCGCCTCGACGGCCCGTTCCTCGGGAGGCAGGCCTGCCGGCGCCCCGTCCGGACCGGCGGCGGGCTCGACGAGGCGCGGGTCGGAGGAATCGGGCTGGCCCACGGTCACGACGCTACCGCCGCCCGGATCCCGGCGCCCGCCCCACCTCGTGAGCGGCGATCAGTAGGGGTGACCACCCAGCAGGACGAGGACGGGCTCGCGGAGCACCTCGGGGTCGGCACGGGGATCCGACCGGTACACCACGAGATCGGCCGGCGCCCCCGGCTCCAGCAGCGGCCGCCCCAGCCACTCCCGGGCCGTCCAGGACGCCGCGCCCACCGGGTCGGGATGTCCCGCCGCCCGCAGCGCGAGGACCTCGTCCGCGATCCGGCCGTGGGCGATGCCGCCGCCTGCGTCCGTCCCCGCGAAGACGGGCACGCCGGCGTCGATCGCGGCACCGACGGTGTTCCGCACGCGTCGGTGCAGGTCCCGCATGTGCTCGGCGTAGACCGGGTACTTCCCGGCGCCCGCGGCGATGCCCGGGAAGGTCTCGATGTTGATCAACGTGGGGACCAGGGCGGTGCCGTGGGCGACCATCGCGGCGATCAGGTCCTCGGTGAGGCCCGTGCCGTGCTCCAGGCAGTCGATGCCCGCCTCGAGGAGGCCGGGCAGGGCGTCCGTGCCGAACACGTGGGCCGTCACCCGGGCGCCGTGGGAGTGGGCGACGTCGATCGCGGCCTTCAGCACGTCGTCCGGCCAGAGCGGCGCGAGGTCCCCCTCACCCCGGTCGATCCAGTCCCCCACCAGCTTCACCCAGCCGTCGCCCCTGGTCGCGGCCGCGGCGACCGCGTCCGGCAGCAGGGCGGGATCGTCCAGGTCGAGCGCCAGCCCGGGGATGTAGCGCTTCGGCCGGGCGAGGTGCCGGGCGGCGCGGATGATCTCCGGGAGGTCCGGCCTGCCCCGCAGCGACGACGTGTCGGTGGGCGAGCCGCAGTCCCGCAGCAGCAGCGCCCCCGCCGAGCGCTCGACGACCGCCTGCTCCTCGCACTGCTCCAGGGTCGCGGGCACCCCGCCGGTCGCGATCCCGACGTGGCAGTGGGCGTCCACCAGCCCGGGGACGATGAACGGCGCGTCGATCACCTCGGCGCCGGCGACCGGGTCGGCCTGCACGACCCCGTCGGCGACGACCAGGTCCCGGCGCCCGTCCGGCAGGACCGTCCCCCGCAGGTGCAGTGTCGGACCCGGCACTACTTGCCCTTCTTGTCCCCGAAGTTCAGCCTGCTGATGTCGAAGTCCGCGGGCAGCCCGTCGAGCCCCGGCGGCAGCTGCTGCAGGCTCGGCGGCATCTGGGACAGGTCCGCGCCGAACGGGTTCGCGGGGGCGCGGTTGGGCCTGCCGCCGCCCTTCTTCGCCTGCTTGGCCTTGCGCTTGTTCTTCGCCTGCTTGCGCGTCGCGGAGCGCCCGGCGCCGCCGAAGCCGAACTGCCCCGCCATCTGCTTCATCTGCTTGCGGGCCTCGAAGAAGCGGTTGACCAGGTCGTTGACGTCCGAGACGGTCACCCCGGAGCCGTTGGCGATGCGCAGCCTGCGCGACCCGTTGATGATCTTCGGATCGTCCCGCTCGGCGGGGGTCATGCCGCGGATGATCGCCTGCAGCTTGTCCAGCTGCTTGTCGTCGACCTGGGCGAGCGCCTCCTTCATCTGCGCCGAGTTGGCGCCGGGGAGCATGCCCAGGATGTTGCCGATCGGCCCCATCTTGCGGATGGCCAGCATCTGCTCGAGGAAGTCCTCGAGGGTCAGCTCGCCGGTCGAGATCTTCTGGGCGGCCTTCTGCGACTGCTCGTGGTCGAAGACCTGCTCGGCCTGCTCGATCAGGGTGAGCAGGTCGCCCATGCCCAGGATGCGCGAGGCCATCCGGTCCGGGTGGAAGACGTCGAAGTCCTCGAGCTTCTCCCCGTTCGACGCGAACAGGATCGGCTGGCCGGTGACCTCGCGGACGCTCAGCGCGGCACCACCGCGGGCGTCCCCGTCGAGCTTGGTGAGCACGACGCCGGAGAACCCGACCCCGTCCCGGAACGCCTCGGCCGTGGCCACCGCGTCCTGACCGATCATGGCGTCGACCACGAACAGGGTCTCGTCCGGCTGGACGGCGGCCTTGATGTCCGACGCCTGCCGCATCAGCTCGGCGTCCACGCCGAGCCGGCCCGCGGTGTCGACGATGACGATGTCGTACTGCTTCTCCCGCGCGTACGCGATGCCGCGGCGGGCCACGTCCACCGGGTCGCCGACCCCGTTGCCGGGCTCGGGCGCGAAGGTCGGGACGCCCGCGCGCTCACCGACGATCTGCAGCTGGTTGACCGCGTTGGGTCGCTGCAGGTCGCAGGCCACCAGCAGCGGGGTGTGCCCCTGCCCGCCGAGGAACTTGGCGAGCTTGCCCGCGAGCGTGGTCTTACCGGAACCCTGCAGACCGGCGAGCATGATCACACTCGGCGGTTCCTTGGCCAGCGCGAGCCGCCGGGTCTCCCCGCCGAGGATGCCGACGAGCTCCTCGTTGACGATCTTGACGACCTGCTGGGCGGGGTTCAGCGCCTGGCTGACCTCGGCGCCCTTGGCCCGTTCCTTGATCCGCGCGATGAACGACCGGACCACCGGCAGCGCGACGTCGGCCTCCAGCAGCGCGATCCGGATCTCGCGCGCCGTGGTGTCGATGTCGGCGTCGGACAGCCGTCCCTTGCCGCGCAGGTCGCGCAGCGCTCCGGACAGGCGGTCGCTCAGGGTGTCGAACACGCCTCCCAGGTTACTTGGCCTGGTCCCGCTCCCGCAGACGGTCCAGCACCAGACCCCGGGAGGCGGCGCGGCGGTCCAGCGCCGTCGCCGAGACCCAGCCCTCGCCGAGCGTGCCGCCCCGGATCCGCTCGGCGACCCCGGCGGCCCGGGCGACGTGCCGGGCGAAGGAGCTGCGCTCGATCATCCGGCCGCGGGCGGCCTGCCCGCACAGCGCCTCCGCCGCGGGCGCCTCGATCCACAACAGGTGGGGCTCCCGTCCGGTCGCGAGCGCCACCGCGCGCACGGCGCGGCGCAGGCCCGCCCCCGTGGCGGGCAGGTGCACGACGACGGTGGGCACCGCCCCGCACGCCGCACCGACCACCGCGAGCCGGTGCAGGAGGTGCACCCAGGGCCGCAGCCGGGCGTACGGCACGTCCGGCAGCAGCCGCACGAGCCGGTCCCGCTGCACCTCCGAGTCCAGCACCCGCAGCGTGTCGCCGAGGGGCAACCGGCGCAGCACCGTGCTCTTCCCCGCGCCCGGCACGCCCGCGACCAGCAGCAACACCCGCCCCGGGAGCGCGAGGCGCACGGGGTGCCCCGGCACGGGCAGGGCGCGGCGCGGGGTGTCGCCGGGGGCGGGCAGTGCATGGATCACGGGAGACCAACGTCCGGTCCGTCCGCTTCGTTCCGCGTCGTTCCCGCGTCGTCCCGCGTCGTCCCCGCGTCGGGTCGCGCACCCGCCTCAGCGGGCGGGGATCCTCCGTTCGCTCGCCGCGCCGAGGACGGCCTGCTCGATCCGGCGGCGGTCGCCCTTCGGGACGTGGCCGTCCGCACCGGACCCCGCCACGCCGAACGAGTCGACGACCGACGCGCCCAGGGTCTCCACCCGGGCCCACCGGATGTCGATCGCCTCCCCCTCCAGCGCCGCGGCGACCCGGTGGAGCAGCCCGATCCGGTTCCGCCCCCGCAGCTCCAGGACGACGGCGCCGGTGGCCTCGTCGTCGAACCAGAGCACCCGCGGCGGGGCGGTGCGCTCCGCGACCTCGGAGGTGGGTGCGTAGTCGCGTTCCTTGCGCGCCAACGCCTCCGGCAGCTCGAGCCCGCCGTCGAGCACGCGGACCAGGTCCGCCCGCAACAGCGCCGGGTCCGGCAGCCCGCCGAAGCGCGGCGACACCGCGAAGCTGAACACCGCCACCACCGTGCCGCTCGGCGCGGTCTCGGTGTGCACCTCCGCGGCGTGCACCTCCAACGAGTGCAGCGCGAGCACGCCCGCCGCCGCCGAGAGCACACCCGGCCGGTCGGGGACGGCCGAGACGACCGTGGCCAGGTCGTCCTCGGCCAGCAGCCGCAGCTGCACGCCGCCGTCCGCGCCGACCAGCGCGACCAGCTCCTCCGCCGCCTTGGCCGCGGAGTCGGCGAGCTGCACGGGCCCGGGCGGCGGCTCGCCGATCATCCGGGCCCGGACGCGGGTCGCGAGGTCCCGGATCAGGGCGCGCTTCCAGGGCGTCCACACCCCGGGGCCGGTGGCGAGCGAGTCGGCCTCGGCCAGCGCGTCGAGCAGGTCCAGGAGCAGCGGGTTCCCGTCCAGGGTCTCCGCGATCCGCGCGACGGTGGCCGGGTCCTCGGGGTCCCGTCGCGTCGCGGTGTGCGGGAGGAGCAGGTGGTGGCGGACCATCGCGCCGAGGGTGTCGACGTCGTGCGGGCCGAACCCGAGCCGCCGCCCGACCTGCACGGCCAGGGACTCCCCCACCACCGAGTGGTCGCCGCCGCGGCCCTTGCCGATGTCGTGCAGCAGCGCTCCGACCAGCAGCAGGTCCGGCCGGGACACGCGGGTGGTGAGCGCGGCCGCCCGCGCGCAGGCCTCGATCAGGTGCCGGTCCACGGTCCAGACGTGCGCCCGGTCCCGCGGGGGCAGGTCGCGCACCGCGCCCCACTCGGGGAACAGCCGACCCCACAGGCCGGTGCGGTCGAGCGCCTCGACCACGTCGACCATGCCCTCGCCCGTGCCGAGCAGCGACAGCAGCTCGCCCAGGGCGGCGCGCGGCCACGGTTCGCGCAGCTCCGGGGCGGTCTCGGCCAGGCGGGCGAGGGTGCCCGCGGCGATCGGCAGCCCGGTCCGTGCGGCGACCGCCGCCACCCGCAGGACCAGCGCCGGGTCCCGGCTCGCCGCGGCGTCCCGGGCGAGGGCGACCTCCCCGGCGTGCTCGACGACGCCGGAGTCCAGCGGACGGCGCACGGGTGCGCGCCGCAGCGCGGACAGGCCGCGGCGGGGCAGCGCCGAGCGGGCCGACCGCAGTGCGACCTCGGCGGCGAAGGCGACCGCCCGGGCGGCCCCGGACACGGCCCTGGCCAGGTCGAACCGGTCGCCCAGCTCGAGCACGCCCGCGATCTCGTCCGCCTCCTGGGCGCGCAGCACGTCCCGCGCCCGCCCGGCGATCCGGTGCAGCTCGGTGCGGACGTCGAGCAGCAGCAGCCGCGCCTCGGCGACCTCGCCCGAGGGCCGGTCGACCAGCTGCGCGACGGCGAGGTGGTCCAGCAGCTGGACGTCTCGCAGGCCGCCGTGCCCGGACTTGAGATCCGGCTCGATGCGGTGCGCCACGTCGCCGACCTTGGCCCAGCGGTCCCGGGCGGAGTCCGCGATCTCGTCGAACCGGCTCCGCATGCCCGCCCGCCACGCCTGCCGGACGGCCTGCGCCACCTTCTCCGACAGGGCCGGGTCACCGGCGATGTGGCGCAGCTCCAGCAGCCCGTACGCGGCCCGCAGGTCGGTCGCCGCGACCTGGACGGCCTGCCCGGGCGTGCGGACCGAGTGGTCGAGGCCGACCCCGGCGTCCCACAGCGGGTACCAGAGCTCCTCCGCCAACCGGTCCACGTCCTTGCGCCCGTCGTGGAGCAGCACCAGGTCCAGATCGGAGTACGGGCAGAGCTCGCGCCTGCCGAGCGCCCCGACCGCGACGAGCGCCGCCCGGTCGGAGATGCCGATGGCCGTCGCGCGCGACGACAGCCAGAAGTCGTGCAGGTCGACCAGCGCGGTGCGCAACGCGTCCGGCGCCAGCCGTCGTCGTCCGCCGTGCTGGTCGAGCAGCACGGCCTTGGCCCTGACCAGGTCCTCGGCGGACCCTGATCCCCCCGAGGGCGTCACTGCGTTGATCACAGGGCGTCCGGGCCCCGCTCGCCGGTCCGCACGCGCACGACGGTCTCCAGGGGGACGACCCAGACCTTGCCGTCCCCGATCTTGCCGGTCCGCGACGCCTGGACGACCGTCTCGATGGTCTTCTCCAGGACGGTCTCGTCCACCACGATCTCGATCCGCACCTTGGGCACGAAGTCCACGTGGTAGTCCGCGCCCCGGTAGACCTCGGTGTGGCCGCGCTGGCGGCCGTAGCCCGTCACCTCGCTGACCGTCATGCCTGCGACGTCCAGGCGCTCGAGTCCGGCACGGACGTCGTCCAACGCGAACGGCTTGACGATCGCCGTCACGAGCATCATCGGGGGCTCTCCGATCGGTGGTGGCGGGCGGAACCGGACAGACGGGAGGAATCACTCGGTCCCGCGAGACACCGCAGGCCCGCCGCGCCGCCGGAGCGGCACAGCGGGCCCGGTGCCCCTGCTCGGGACCGACTCAGATGGCGTCGGTCCCGCGCTCGCCCGTCCGGACCCGGACGACGGTCTCGACCGGGGAGACCCAGACCTTCCCGTCGCCGATCTTGCCGGTGCGGGCGGCCTCGACGACCGCGTCGACCACCTTGTCCGCGAGGGTGTCGTCCGCGACGACCTCCACGCGCACCTTCGGCACGAAGTCGACGGAGTACTCGGCACCCCGGTAGACCTCGGTGTGACCCTTCTGGCGGCCGTAGCCCTGGACCTCGGAGACGGTCATCCCGAGGACCCCGATCTGCTCGAGGGCGCCCTTGACGTCCTCCAGCACGAACGGCTTCACGATGGCGGTGATCAGCTTCATTCCTCAGCCCTCCTTGCCGGCGACGACCGACTGGGCACCCGCGGTGGCGGCGTCGGGACGCGGCGTCCCGGCGACACCCGCCAGACCACGGTGGCTCGAGAAGTCGTACGCGGTCTCCGCGTGCTCCGACTCGTCGATCCCGGTGACCTCGTCCTCGTCGCTGACGCGGATCTTGCCACCGAAGATGGCCTTCACGATCAGGGCGATGACGAAGGTCAGGATGCCCGAGTAGAGCAGGACGGCGAGCGCACCGACGACCTGGCGCCACAGCTGGTCGACACCGCCGCCGTAGAACAGGCCCGCGACACCGGCCGGCGAACCCGGGTCGGCCAGGAAGCCGATCAGGACGGTGCCCAGGATGCCGCCGACGAGGTGGACGCCGACGACGTCGAGCGAGTCGTCGTAGCCGAAGCGGAACTTCAGGCCGACCGCGAGGGCACAGACGACACCGGCGATCGCGCCGAGCAGGATCGCACCCATCGGGGAGATCGAGGCGCAGGACGGGGTGATCGCGACCAGACCCGCGACGATGCCGGAGGCGGCGCCGAGGCTGGTGGCCTTGCCGTCCCGGACGCGCTCGGTGGCGAGCCAGCCGAGCATCGCGGCACAGGTGGCGACGATCGTGTTGACCATCGCGAAGGCGGCCGTGCCGTTGGCACCCAGCGCCGACCCGGCGTTGAACCCGAACCAGCCGAACCACAGGATGCCCGCACCCAGCATGACCAGGGTCAGGTTGTGCGGCCGCATGGGCTCACGCGGCCAGCCCTTGCGCTTGCCCAGCACGATGGCCAGGGCGAGCGCCGCGACACCGGCGTTGATGTGGACCGCCGTACCACCCGCGAAGTCGATCGCGGCCAGGTCGTTGGCGATCCAGCCGCCGACCACGCCCGCGTCGTCGTTCGAGAACGCGAACACCCAGTGCGCGACCGGGAAGTAGACGATCGTGGCCCACAGCCCCGCGAAGAGCAGCCAGGCGCCGAACTTCATGCGGTCCGCCACCGCACCCGAGATCAGGGCGACGGTGATGATCGCGAACGTGGCCTGGAAGGCGACGAACACCAGGGCCGGGATGTCGGCCGAGAGCACGTAGGAGACCTCGTCGCCGGTGTAGCTGCCGACGAACAGGCCCTTGAGGCCCCAGGCCTCGAACGGGTTGCCCAGCAGGCCGGCGCCGACGTCGTTCCCGAACGCGATCGAGTAGCCGTACAGCACCCACAGGACGCCGATGAGCCCCATGGCGGACAGGCTCATCATCATCATGTTCAGGACGCTCTTGCTCCGGACCATGCCGCCGTAGAACAGCGCCAGTCCAGGGGTCATGAACAGGACCAGCGCAGTGCTGGCCAACATCCACGCGGTATTGCCGGTGTCGAGCCCTTCCACGGCTCTCCCTCCCTGTCGTCTACCGCCCCGACGGAGCAGTGGGTGCGCAGAGAATCGGACCACGATGTTTCGCGGAAGAGCGCTCTGTGTTTCGACAACGTGAACCCGGCGGCCGAGCGAGTTACATCCACGTTTCGTTATCGGCCCGCGACCCAGTGTGAGCGCTCCGTGACGAGAAGTGTGACCGTTTCGTGGCATTCGTCCCGCACCGACGACGCGGGGTGACTGGTCCGACCGCCGGGCCGCGCTAGCCCAGAAGGGCGTCGACGAAGGCCGCGGGCTCGAAGGGGGCGAGGTCGTCCGAGCCCTCGCCGAGGCCCACCAGCTTCACCGGGACGCCCAGCTCGCGCTGCACGCGGAAGACGATGCCGCCCTTCGCGGTGCCGTCGAGCTTCGTCAGCGCGATGCCGGTGACCTTCACCACCTCGCCGAACACACGGGCCTGGATCATGCCGTTCTGGCCGGTCGTGGCGTCCAGCACGAGGATGACCTCGTCCACCTCGGCCTGCTTCTCGACGACGCGCTTGACCTTGCCCAGCTCGTCCATCAGGCCGGTCTTCGTGTGCAGCCTGCCCGCGGTGTCGAGGAGCACGACGTCCGCGCCGTCCGCGGTCCCCCGCTTCACGGCGTCGAACGCCACCGCGGCCGGGTCCGCGCCCTCGGCCCCGCGCACCACGGCGGCGCCCGCGCGGTCACCCCAGGTCGCGAGCTGCTCGGCGGCGGCGGCCCGGAAGGTGTCGGCCGCGCCGAGCACGACGGTCCGCCCGCCCGCGACCAGGACCCGGGCGAGCTTGCCGGTGGTGGTGGTCTTGCCGGTGCCGTTGACCCCGACCACCAGCAGCACGCCGGGCCGCCCGTCGTGCGGGAGGGCGCGGATGGAGCGGTCCATGTCGGGCCCGAGCGCGCCGATCAACACCTCGCGCAGCAGGGCCTTCGCCTCGGCGGGGGTGCGGACGGCGCGGCGGGCCAGCTCGGTGCGCAGGGTCTCGACGATCTCGGCGGTCGTCTCCGGCCCGAGGTCGGCCTGCAGGAGGGTGGCCTCGACGTCCTCCCACGACTCCTCGTCGAGCTCGCCGCCGCCCAGCAGGCCCAGCAGGGACTGCCCGAAGGCGGAGCGGGAGCGGGCGAGGTTGCCGCGCAGCCGCTCGAGGCGGCCCTCGGCGGGGGCGATCTCCTCGGTGGGTGCGGCGGGGCGGGTGGGGGCGGGGGTGCCGGGCTCGGGCGCGGTGGGGGTCTCGGTGGTCGGGGCGTCCGGGGACGGCATCCGGGTCGTCGGTGCGTCGGGTGCGGTCGCCTCGGGTGCGGTCGCCTCGGGTGCGGTCGGGGCCGCGGCGGCAGCGGCCGGAGTCTCCGCGGTCGGAGTGTCCGCGGGCGGGGCCTCGGTGGTCGGGACCTCGGTGGTCGGGACCTCGGTGGTCGGGACCTCGGTGGTCGGGGCCTCGGTGGTCGGGGCCTCCGCGGCGGAGGGCTCGGCCGGGGTGACGGGGAGGCCGTCGGGCGGGGTGTCCGTGTCCGGTTCCCGGACGACCGCGATCCCCTCCGGGGGCGTGCGTGCCTCGGTCGCGGTGCCGCCGGTGGGCAGGCCGCGGGGCGGGGTGCGGACATCGTCCGCGGTGCCGGTCAGCTCGTCGCCCGGCGGGCGCTCGGTCGGAGTCCGCGGGATCTGCGGGGTCGGCTCGCTCGACTCGGACGGTTCGGTCGGTGCGGCGGGTGCGGCGGGCTCGGTCCCGGTGACCTGCGCCGGGCCGGTCACGACGGTGCCCGGCCGCGGCGCGGGCTCCGGCTCGGGCGCGACGGCCTTCTCGGCGCTCTTCTCCGCGCTCGTCTCCGTGCTCTTCTCCGCGGGCGGCTCGACGGTCGCCGTGCCGCCCCCGGAGGTGAAGTCGAACCCGCTGCGGGCCGTGTAGGTGTTCCCCTGCCGCGGCTTCGGCTCCTCCGGGGTCTCGAGCTGCTCGGGCTCGCGGAGGGAGATCCTTCGGCGGCGGCTGATCGTGATGCCTGCGACCAGGGCGATCAGCACGACCACCACAGCCACGACCACGACGGTCCAGAGGGTCTGCGTCGTCACCCCCCCACCCTGTCAGACCCCGGTCCTACGACGCCGCCCGGAGCCGCTGCGAGATGACCGTGGTGATGCCGTCCCCGCGCATCGAGACGCCGTAGAGGGCGTCCGCGACCTCCATGGTCGGTTTCTGGTGCGTGATCACGATGAGCTGTGAGGTGGAGCGCAGCTCCTCCATCAGCGAGATGAGCCTGCGGAGGTTGGCGTCGTCGAGGGCCGCCTCGATCTCGTCGAGCACGTAGAACGGCGAGGGCCGGGCCCGGAAGATCGCGACCAGCAGGGCCATCGCGGTGAGCGAACGCTCGCCGCCGGAGAGCAGCGACAGCCGCTTCACCTTCTTGCCCGGCGGCCGCGCCTCGACCTCGATGCCCGTGGTCAGCATGTCGTCCGGGTCGGTGAGCACCAGCCGGCCGTCGCCGCCAGGGAAGAGGGTGGCGAACACGGTCTCGAACTCGCGGGCCACGTCCTCGTACGCCGTGGTGAAGACCTCGAGGATCTTGTCGTCCACCTCGCGGACGACGGTGAGCAGGTCGCGGCGGGTGTCCTTCAGGTCCTCGAGCTGCGTGGACAGGAAGGTGTACCGCTCCTCCAGGGCGGCGAACTCCTCGAGCGCGAGCGGGTTGACCTTGCCCAGCAGCGACAGGTCCTTCTCCGCGCGCTTCGCCCGCCGCTCCTGGGTCGGCCGGTCGTACGGCATCGGCGGGGGCGCGACGACCTCCTCGCCGCGTTCCTTCGCGGCCTCGTACTCGGCCATCTCCGCGGGCGACGGCGGCACCCCGACCGCCGGGCCGTACTCGGCGACCAGGTCGTCCACCCCGACGCCGAAGTCCGCCAACGCCTTCTCCACGAGCTGGTCGAGCCGCAACCGGGACTGGGCGCGGGCGACCTCGTCCCGGTGCACGGCGTCCACCAGCTTGTCCAGCAGGCCGGACAGGCGCCCGGTCGTGGCGCGGGCCTCGGTGAGCGCGGCCTCGCGGTCGGCCCGGGCCGCGGCGACCTCGTCCCGCTCCGCGGCGGCCGAGGCGAGGGAGACGTCCAGCCGGTCGAGGGCGCGGCCACCCGCCTCGATCACCATGCCGGCGACGGCGGTCCCCCGCTCACGCTCCTTGCGCGCGGCCTCCGCGCGGACCCTGGCCTGCCGTTCCGACGCGGCCTGCCTGCGCAGCGAGTCCGCCCGACCGGCGATGGCGCGGGCCCGCTCCTCCGCGGTGCGCAGGGCCAGCCTGCACTCGACCTCCTCGGACCGGGCGGTGGCGAGCCGGTCGGCCGCGGTGTCCCGCACCTCGGTGTCCGGCTCGTCCTCCACCTCCTCGTCCTCGGCCAGGGAGAGCTGGTGCTCGGCGGCCTCGAGCGCGAGCAGCGACTCGGACCGGCGGGCCTCCACGGCGTCCCGGCGCTGCCGCAGCCGCTGGGCCTCCTGCTCGGCCGAGCGCACGACCTGTTCGAGCCGCCCGAGCCTGCTGCCCGCCGCGGCCCGCCGCTGTTCGGCGGCCCGCCGTTCGGCGGTGGCGGCCTCGACGTCCGCCTTGCGGGCCGCCTCCTCCGCGCGCGCCCCGTCCAGCGCGGGCCGCAGCCGGGCCAGCTCGGCCTCGTTCGCCTCGCGCGCGGCGACGGCCTCGTCCACCGCGGCCTGCAGCTCCAAGGCACTCGACCCGCCGCCGGACCCGCCGCGGGCCCGGAACTCCTCCAGCACGTCCCCCTCGGACGTGACGGCGACGAGCCCGGCCCGGGCGACGACGGCGGCCTCGTCGAGGGAGGAGACCAGCACGATCCCGCTCAGCAGCCCCCCGATCGGCGCGGTCAGGCCGGCGGGAGCGCGAACGGCCTCGGCCGCCCACCGCCCGGCGGGCGGGGCGGGGCGGCCCGCCGGGGCCACCGGGCGGCGTTCGGCGGCGGCCTCGAGCTCCGGGCCCTCCCCCGACGCCCCGACCAGCAGCGTCGCCGCGCCGTGCTCGCCCTGCCGCAGCGCGCGCAGCGCCGCGACCGCCGCGGCGGGACCCGCGACGGCCACGCCCTCGGCCAGCTCGCCCAGGACCGCCGCGACGGCCGGGCGGGCGGCGGGCTCGACCTCGATCAGCTCCGCGACCGCGCCGAGGACGCCCTCGGACTCCGACGCCAGCAACGCGCCCGTGCCGTCCTTGCGCGCGAGCCCGACGGACAGCGCATCCACCCGGGCCTGCCAGTGCGCGCCCTGTTTCTCCAGCTCCCGCTCCTGCGCGACCAGCTCCCGGACCCGCGCCGCCGCGGACTCCTGGGCCTGCGCCGCGGACTCGACGCGGGCGGCGAGCTCGCCCGCGTCCGCCTCGTCCAGCACGCCGAGCTCCTCGCGGGCGGCCTCCAGCTCCTCGGCCGCCTCGACGATCCGGGCCTCGGCCTCGCCGAGCGCCTCGGACAGGTTCTCGATCTCCTCCGCGGTGGCGGCCGCGCCGCTGCGCAGCGCCTCGGCCTTGCCCGCGAGCGTGGCCAGGCCCGCCTTGCGGTCCGCGATCGCCCGGACCGCCGCGAGGTGCGCGCGCTCCGCGGCCTGCAGGGTGCGCTCGTGCTCGGCGCGTTCCTCCAGCACCTCGGCCAGCCGCTGCCGGGCCTCGACGACCACCGCGACCAGCTCCTCCTCCTGCTCGGCGACGAGATCGGCCTCGGCCTCGAGCTCGTCCGGGTCCCGGCCGGGCGAGCGCGCCGCGGACTCCTGGGCGGCCGACGCCGCCAGGTGCCGGGCCCGTTCCTCCGCGAGGCGGACCGTGCCGCGCAGCCGCTCGGCCAGCGCCGACAGCGCGTACCAGGTGTCCTGCGCCGCCTGCAGCCGCGGCGCATCCGCAGCCAGTGCCTCCTCGAGCCCGGCCTGCGCCGCGCGCGCCTCGTCCAGCTGCGCGGCGATCTCGGCACGGCGGGCGCGGGCCTGCTGCTCGTCCGCCTCCTCCCGGGCCAGGGACTCCCGCAGCGTGACGATGTCGTCCGCCGCCAGCCGGATCCGCGCGTCCCGCAGCTCCGACTGCACCTGCTGGGCCTTGCGCGCGATCTCGGCCTGCCTACCGAGCGGTTTGAGCTGGCGGCGCAGCTCGGAGGTCAGGTCGGTGAGCCGGGTGAGGTTGGCCTGCATCGCGTCGAGCTTCCGCAGCGCCTTCTCCTTGCGCTTGCGGTGCTTGAGGACGCCCGCGGCCTCCTCGATGTAGGCGCGGCGCTCCTCCGGCTTGGACCGCAGGATCGCGTCCAGCTGGCCCTGCCCGACCACGACGTGCATCTCCCGGCCGATGCCGGAGTCCGACAGCAGCTCCTGGATGTCCAGCAGCCGACACGCGCTGCCGTTGATCTCGTACTCGCCCGCGCCGTCCCGGAACATCCGCCGGGTGATCGACACCTCGGAGTACTCGATCGGCAGCGCGCCGTCCGAGTTGTCGATGGTGAGCGTGACCTCGGCGCGTCCGAGCGGCTGCCGCCCGGACGTGCCCGCGAAGATCACGTCCTCCATCTTCCCGCCGCGCAGGGCCTTGGCCCCCTGCTCGCCGAGGACCCACGAGATGGCGTCCACGACGTTCGACTTGCCGGAGCCGTTGGGCCCCACGACGGCGGTGATCCCCGGCTCCAGGCGCAGCGTCGTGGCCGAGGCGAAGGACTTGAAGCCCTTCAGCGTCAGGCTCTTGAGATGCACACGTCCCCCGGGTGTGGTCAGTCCGCGGGACTCTACCCGGCCGCGTTGAGCAGCCAGCGGATGCCGAACCGGTCGGTGACCTGCCCGAAGTGGTCTCCCCACATCTGCTTCTCGAACGGCACGTCGACGACGCCGCCCTCGGCGAGCGCGGAAAACCAGCCCTCGATCTTCGCCGACTCGTCACCGGAGATGCTGACCGACACCTGCCCACCCGCCTCGGTGGGCCGCTCCGGATCGCCGTCCGACGCCATGAGCACGAACCCGTCCGCGGTCTGGAGCTGGCCGTGCATCACGCCCTCGGGCGGCGGGACGGGGCCGGGGGACCCCATGTCGCCGAACGTCATGATCTGCAGGTCCCCGCCCAGCACGGACTGGTAGAACTCCAGCGCCGCACGGGCGGAGGTGTCGAAGTGCAGGTAGGGGTTGAGCTGAACGGTCATCGCTGCCTCCAAGGCCGACACCGGTGTGGTGCAGGGCACGCTAGACCCGGGCACCGACAGAACGGCTACCGCTCGGCGAACTCCGTCCACAGTCCCGTCGCCGAGCTCCACTGCTCGGCCACGGAGTCGACCCGTCCGGGCCGTCCCGGTGTCTCGCGACCGCGCAGCAGGGCCAGCAGGCTCGCGCACGCCTCCCGCGGCCCCTCGGCCGCGACCGCCACCCGGCCGTCGGACAGGTTGCGGGCCTCCCCCACCAGACCCAGCTCCAGCGCACGGGACCGCGTCCACCAGCGGAAACCGACCCCCTGGACGCGACCTGCGACCCAGACGTTGAGCCGAACGGGCGCCTCGTCGTTGCTCTTCATCGGGGCGCTACGTTACCGGACCGTGATCGTCGGAGCGGGTCCGAGACTCCTCGCCGGGCTCGCCCTGGGGGCGGTGCTCGCCGGGCTCGGCGTGGTCGCCGTCGTGCCGGAGACCTGGTCGGTGGCCCTCGCCGGGCAGAGCGTCCCCGAGACGACAGGGACGACAGAGCCGACAGAGCCGACCGAGCCGACCGAGCCGACCCCGCCGCCGTCGATCCGGGTGGTGGCGCCGCCGCCGACCACCGCGCCCCTGGTCCTGCCGACCCCCGTCCCGGTCGCCGCACCGGTCGCGGAGGCGATCACCGCGGTGCCCGCGGCGCCGACCGGGACGACCCCACCCCCGCGCACCACCGCCGCGCTGCCCACCACCGACATCCCGGTGGCGACGGGACCCGCCGCCCGCGTCGTCGCGCTGACGAACGAGGCCCGCGCCCGCGCCGGCTGCGACCCGCTGACCAGCGACGCCCGGATCACCGCCGCCGCCCGGGACCACAGCGCGGACATGGCCGCGCACGGCTACTTCGCCCACGACTCGCTCGACGGGCGGGACTTCGCGGACCGGTTGCGCGCGGCCGGCTACCCGGACCCGGGAGCGGAGAACATCGCGATGGGCCAGCGCAGCGCCGACGAGGTGGTGGCGGCCTGGCTCGACTCCCCCGGCCACCGCCGCAACATCGAGAACTGCTCGCTGCGCACCATCGGCGTGGGGTACGAGCCCAGCGGGGACTACTGGACGCAGGACTTCGGCAGGTAGAGCTATCGTCGCCGCATGACGGTCGTCGACAACGCGGTGTACGTGGACGGGCACCGGACCCGGGAGCCCGCCTCCCTGGACCTGACCGTCGAGACGCTGCGGGCCTGCGGTCCGGGCCGGGACGCGTTCTGCTGGATCGGGATGCTCCGCCCCACCGCCGAGGACATCACGGCCGCGGAGCAGGAGTTCGGGCTGCACCGGCTCGCCGTGGAGGACACCCTGCACGGGCACCAGCGGCCCAAGCTCGAGCGCTACGGCGACACCGAGTTCGCGGTGCTGCGACCCGCCCGGTACCTCGACGAGACCGAGGACGTGGAGCTCGGCGAGATCCATCTCTTCCTCGGCCGGGACTTCGTGATCACGGTGCGGCACGCCGACGAGCCGGACCTCGCGGACGTCCGCAAGCGCCTCGAAGCCGATCCCGATCTGCTGGCCCACGGCCCGTTCGCCGTGTTCTACGCGGTGCTGGACAAGGTCGTCGACGACTACGGGCCCGTCCTGGACGGCCTGCAGGACGACGTCGACCAGATCGAGACCCAGGTCTGGGACGCCGACCCCCACGTCTCCCGCCGGATCTACCAGCTCACCCGCGAGGTGATCGAGCTGCAGCGGGCCGTGGAGCCGCTGGCCGAGATCTTCCTCGCCCTGCGCGCCCGGTTCTCCAAGAAGAGCGACGACCCGGACCTGGAGCTGCACCGGCTGTTCCGGGACGTCTTCGACCACGCCACCCGCGCCCGCGAGCGCACCGAGGGTCTGCGGTCCCTGCTGGAGAACATCCTCACGGTGAACTCCACGCTCGTCGCGCAGCGACAGAACGACGAGATGACCCGGCTCACCGAGGCCGGGTACGACCAGAACGAGCAGATGAAGAAGGTGTCCTCCTGGGCGGCCATCCTCTTCACCCCGACGCTGGTCGCCGGGATCTACGGGATGAACTTCGACCAGATGCCGGAGCTGCACTGGGCGTGGGGCTACCCGTTCGCCGTGGGGCTGATGGTGCTGCTCGGCGGGCTGCTGTTCCTGATCTTCAAGAAGCGTGGGTGGCTGTAGCGGAGGGATCCGCCCGCGCGGCCCGCGTCGCCGACCCGCGGCTCAGCGCGCGGTGAGGAGGTCTGTGGACAGGGCCCAGAGCCGCGCGGCCCGCTCCGGGTCGAGCGCCCACCGCTTGACGCCGTGGGGGAGCGGGCCCTGGCGGGCGACCCGCCGCAGGTCGTCGAGGCATCCGCCCGGTTCGCGGCGCTGCTCACGGCGGCGCTGGGGGACCCGGACCGCGCACAGACGCTGATCAGCGTGTCCGCGGGCCTCAAGCACCAGGTCGAGACGCGTGCGGACTACCGCGCGCGGCTCACCGTCGCGGTGCGGCTGCTGCGCGCGGCCGCGGCTGACAGCGCGGGCAGCTGTACGAGCTGCGGTTCATGAAGGGCTCCCGCACGATCGGGGTGCCGCAGCGCCGGCACGCCCGGTCGCCCCGGCCGTAGACGTTCAGGGAGCGGTCGAAGTAGCCCGACGCGCCGTTGACGTTGACGTACAGGGCGTCGAAGCTCGTCCCGCCCTGGTCGAGGGCCTCGTGCATCACCTCGGAGGCGGCCTGGAGCACCGTGACCCCCTGGGCCCGGGTGAGCTTCTCCGTGGGCCGCAGGCCGTGCAGCCGGGCCCGCCAGAGCGCCTCGTCCGCGTAGATGTTCCCGATGCCGGAGACGATCGTCTGGTCCAGCAGGGCCCGTTTGAGCTCGGTGCGCCGCCTGCGGATCCCGGCCACCGCGGCGTCCAGCGAGAACTCGGGATCCATGGGATCGCGGCCGATGTGCGCGACGGGCTCGGGCACCCCGTCGACGAGGGGGTGGATCGACAGCCCGCCGAAGGTCCGCTGGTCCACGAACCGCAGCTCGGGGCCGGTCTCGAACGTGAAGCGGATGCGCAGGTGCTTCTCGGCGGGCCGGTCGGCCGCCGCGACGAGCATCTGGCCGGACATGCCGAGGTGGGCCATGATCGCCTCGTCGTGGCCGACGTCGAGCCAGAGGTACTTGCCGCGCCTGCCCGCCGCGGTGATCGTGCGGCCCACGAGCCGTTCGGCGAAGTCCCCGGTCAGGTGCCTGCGGACGGCGCGCGGGTGCAGCACCTCGACCGAGCGGATCGGGCGGTGCAGCACGTGGTCGGCGAGCCCGCGGCGGACGACCTCCACCTCGGGCAGCTCAGGCACTCGCGGCGGTCTCGTCCGTGATCGTGCGCCAGGCGAGCGCGGCGGCCTTCTGCTCGGCCTCCTTCTTCGTGCGCCCCTCCCCGGACCCCAGGTCCCGCCCGCCGACGACGGCGGTGGCGGTGAACGTCTTGAGGTGGTCCGGGCCCTCCTCGGTGATCCGGTACTCCGGCACGCCGAGGTTCTCCGAGGCGGTGAGCTCCTGCAGGCTCGTCTTCCAGTCCAGGCCCGCGCCGAGCAGCGGGGCGGACTGCAACAGCCCGTCGAAGAGGCGGTGCACCAACGCTCGGGTCGGCTCGAGGCCGTGCTGGAGGTAGACCGCACCGATCATGGCCTCGGTGGCGTCCGCCAGGATGCTGGACTTCTCCCGGCCGCCGGTGAGCTCCTCACCCCGGCCCAGGTACACGAACTCCCCGAGGGCCAGCGTGGCCGCCACCCCGGCCAGCGCGTGCATGTTGACCACGCTGGCGCGGAGCTTGGCGAGCTGTCCCTCGGGGAGATCGGGATGATCGCGGTAGAGCCGCTCGGTGACGATCACGCCGAGCACCGAGTCACCCAGGAACTCCAGGCGCTCGTTGGTCGGCAGGCCACCGTTCTCGTACGCGTACGAGCGGTGGGTGAGGGCGAGCGTGAGCAGCTCGGCGCCGATCTCGACGCCGAGTGCTGACAACAACGGGGCCCGGTCGGTACGGGGTCCCGTGACGCTCTTCTCGCCCACCAGGTGCGACTCAGGCGGGGCGGACGACCTGGCGGCCGTCGTACTGCCCGCAGACGGGGCAGGCGATGTGCTGGAGCTTGGGCTCACGGCACGCGCGGTTGCTGCAGGCGACGAGGGACGGCGCGGTGGCCTTCCACTGCGCCCGGCGAGAGCGCGTGTTGGACCGCGACATCCGGCGCTTGGGTACGGCCACGGCAGTTCTCCTACTGTTCTACGAGGGTTGTCTCAGGAAAGGCGCTCACGCAGAGCGGCCCACCGAGGATCCAGTGTCTCATGCCGGTGGTCGGGCCCGAGATCGGCCCGCCTCTCCCCGCACTCGGGGCACAGACCAGGGCAGTCCTCGCTGCACAGCGGGGCCATGGGCAGGTCGATGGCGATCGCGTCCCGCACCGCCTGCTCGAGGTCCACGTGGTCGTCGACGACGCGCGGGATCTCGTCCGCGTCCGTCGTCTCCTCGGTCAGCGAGTCCGGGTAGGCGAAGAGCTCCTCGATCCGCTCCACCACGTCCTCGGCCAGCTCGTCGAGGCAGCGCGAACACTCCCCCGTCAGCTGCGCCGACGCCGTGCCGGACACGTAGACGCCCTCGGAGACGGACTCCAGGCGCAGGTCCAGCGCGATGTCGCTGCCCGGCGGCACGGCGAGCACCCCGACCAGCCCGATGGCGGCGTCGGGGTCGTCCACCCCGGGGGCCACGATGGTGCGGGTGGCGGTGCGCATGATGCCCGGGCGGCGGCCCATCTCGCGGACGGAGAAGAGCCAGGGATTCGGTTGAGTGCTCATGTCGGCGTCGAGGATACGCGCGCCGGGAACCGTTCGGCGACGGCCGCGGCCAGCTCCAGGAACGCCTCCCGGCTGGCGGGCCGCAGCCGGGCCGGGTCGATCCGCCCACCCGTCGCGAGGTGCGGGTCGTGCGGGATCTCCAGCACGCTGCGGACGCGGGCGGCGAAGTGCTCCCGCAGGCCCTCCCCGTCGATCTCCCGGCTCGGCGCCCCCACCAGCACGACGACGGCCTCCCGCGCCAGCTCGCCGTGGCCGTGCGCGCGCAGCCAGTCCAGCGTCTTGCTCGCCCGCCCGGCCCCGTCGACCGTCGGCGCCCCCACGACGACCAGGGAGTCCGCCCGGTCGAGCGTGCCCGCCATCGCGGAGTGGACCATCCCCGTGCCGGAGTCGGTGAGCATCACGCTGAAGAAGCGGGCCAGCACCGCGTCGGCGCGCAGGTACTCGTCCCGGGTGAAGGCCTCCCCCGCCGCCGGGTCCTGCTCCGACGCCAGCACCTGCAGCCGCCCCGCGAGGCTCGTGTAGCGCGAGACGGCGGTCCAGGAGTCCACGTGGTCCAGGTCGTTCAGCAGGTCGCGGACGGTGCGGTCGCTGTGCCCGGTCAGTCGCTCGGCGAGGGTGCCCGCGTCCGGGTTGGCGTCGAGAGCGAGGATCCGGTCGCCGCGGTGCTCGGCCAGCGCGAGCCCGAGGCAGGCGGTCACCGTCGTCTTGCCGACGCCGCCCTTGATGCTGGTCACGGCGACCCGGTGGGTCCCCGCGAGGTGGCTGCGGACCCGCTTCAGGCGCTCCTGCGCCGCAAGCTGCGCCGGGCTCGGCCCGGGGTCGACCCGCCCGAGCGTGACGCCGTGCAGCCACCGCCGCCACCCGCGGTCCGGGACGGGTCCGCGGGTACGCAGGAGCGCGTCGGCGTCGAACGGGGCGGGCGGCGCTTCGGCACTCTCGGACACGGTCTCCCCCGGGGATCCGGCGACGGGCCCCACCGGCTCGCCCTGCAGCCGATGGCCGTACCGCTCCCACCAGGTCTCCGGATCGGGCTCGTGCCGGGGCTGCATGGCGGCGAAGACTAGCCCGAGCGCCCGCCAGTTCTGCTCCGGTTGACCGAATAGTGATCGACTGGCAACAGGTGGCGCATCGAGCGATGATCCACTCGTCGGGTGCGGAGCGGTCGGAAATCGACCGTCTCGCGCCCGAGCCGTGGATCATGTGACGCGCGGGACGCCGCGAGGCTCAGTCGATCAGGTCCATCCCCGTGCCCGTGCGGCCGTACATCGCGGGGGCGGGGGTGCCGTTCGGGGAACCGCCCTTCCATAGCCTGCTGCGGCCCCGGCTGACCGTGGTCAGGGCCTTGGTGAGGGTGTCCTCGAACTCCGCGAGCTTGGCGTCGACGTAGCCGTCGCACTCCTGGCGCAGGCGGTCCGCCTCGCCCTCGGCGGTGTCGATGATCTGCGCGGACTGGGCGTGGGCGGCGCGCACGACCTCGGTCTGGGAGACCAGGCGGGCCTGTTCCTGCTGCCCCTCGGCGACGAAGCGGTCGTGCGCGGCGCGGCCGGCCTCGACATGGCGGTCCGCGTCGTGCCGGGCGCGCGCGGTGACCTCCTCGTACTCCTGCCTGCCGTCCGCGATCATGGTGTCGGCCTGGTGGCGGGCCTCGGCCAACGTGCGCTCGGCCTCCTCGCGGGCCTCGCTCACGAGCCGCTCGGCCTCGGCGCGGGCGTCGGCGAGCAGCTCGTCGGACTCGGTGGTCGCCGCCGTCCGGGTCTCCTCGGCCTCGCGCTCGGCCTCACCGACGATCTCGTCGCGGCGGTCCAGGACGTCCTGGGCGTCGTCGAGCTCGGCCGGGATCGCCTCGCGGACGTCGTCGAGCAGGTCGAGCACGTCGCCGCGGGGGACCACGCAGTTGGAGGTCATGGGGACGCCGCGCGCCTCCTCCACCACCGTCACCAGCGCGTCGAGCGACTCGAAGACCCTGTACACGCGGCCGATCCTCTCACCGGCGCAGCCGGGTTCCCCGTATTGGCCGCACGCAGGGCGTGTCAAGTTCCGATCGGGGGGATTACGCGCGCTCCGCGATGCGCTCCACGAGCTGCCGGTGTACGGACGGCGGCAGGAGGTGGGCCACGTCACCCCCGTACGTGGCGACCTCCTTGACCAGCGAGCTGGAGACGAAGCTGAACTCGGGGCTCGTGGACATGAACAGCGTGTCGACACCGGACAGCCGCTGGTTCATCTGCGCCATCTGGAGCTCGTAGTCGAAGTCGGTGACCGCGCGCAGGCCCTTGACGATCGCCTTGATCTCGTGGGCCCGGCAGTAGTCCACGAGCAGGCCGTGGAAGGAGTCGGCGCGCACGTTCGGGAGGTCGGCCGTGACCTCGTTCAGCATGGCGATCCGCTCCTCGACGGCGAACATGCCCTGCTTCTTCTTGTTGATCAGGACCGCGACGACGACCTCGTCGAACAGCTCCGCGGCCCGGCCGATCACGTCCAGGTGGCCCAGCGTCACGGGGTCGAAAGATCCGGGGCAGACGGCCCGCCTCATCGCGTCTCACCAGCCATGCCGGGACCGTAACAGTCGCCGACGTGGATCACGGTGTCCCCGTAACGTCGCTCACGCACCCCCGCATACCCCGCGGGCCAGGGGAAGGGCTCGCGCGAGCGGGACCGCTCGACGACGACCGTGCCCTCCCCGATCCACCCCGACCGCAGCCCCGTGGCGAGCCACCCGGCGATGGCGGAGTCCGGTTCGGCGTAGGGCGGGTCGACGAACACGAGATCGTGCGGGCGCGGCGGGTCGCCCGCCAGCACCGTCCCCGCGGGCCCGTAGCGCACGTCTCCCCCGAGCCCGACGACGGCGAGGTTCTTCCGCAGGACCCCCACCGCCCGCCGGTCCATCTCGACGAACGTCGCGGACGCGGCCCCCCGCGACAGCGCCTCGAGCCCGAGGGCCCCGGTCCCGGCGCAGAGGTCGAGCACGTGGGCGCCGGACAGCCCCGGGTCGTGCTCCAGCGCGGAGAACAACGCCTCCCGCACCCGGTCCGACGTCGGCCGGGTGCCCTCGGACGGCACCGTGAGCCGCCGCCCCCCGGCCTGTCCGGCGATGATCCTGGTCAAACCGCGCCTCCGGCGCTCGTGAGTGGGAAGTGGTGCTGGGGCACTACTTACCACTCACGGGGCGCTAGCCGAGCTCGAGGAGCAGGTCGCCGCCCTCCACCTGCTGCACCTGGCCGATGGCCAGGCGCGCGACGATGCCGCCGCGCTGGGCGGAGATGCTCGCCTCCATCTTCATCGCCTCGATGGTCGCGACGGTCTGGCCTGCGGACACCGGGTCGCCCTCCTCGACCTGCAGGGTCACCACCCCGCCGAAGGGCGCCGCGACGTGGCGGTCGTTGCCGCGGTCGGCCTTCTCGGCGGCCTTGACCTCGGTCTGCACCGACTCGTCCCGCACGGACACGGGCCGCAGCTGCCCGTTCATCGTCGTCACGACGCTGCGGTACCCGCGCTCGTCGGCCTCGGAGACGGCCTCCAGCTCGATCAGCAGCGTGACGCCCCGCTCGAGGGTCACCGTGTGCTCGAGGTCCGGCTCCAGGCCGTAGAAGAAGTCCTTGGACGACAGCACGCTGGTGTCGCCGTAGGACTCGCGGTGCGCCTCGAACTCCCGCGTCGGGCCCGGGAAGAGCAGCCGGTTGAGGGTGCGGCGGCGGTCGTCCCGCAGCCCCCGGCGGTCGTCGATCGTCAGGTCGGGCTGTGCGGCCTCCGGGGAGCGGCCCTCGAGCGCGCGGGTGCGGAAGGGCTCCGGCCATCCGCCGGGCGGGGTGCCGAGCTCGCCGCGCAGGAAGCCGATCACGGAGTCCGGGACGTCGAACTTGCCCGGGTCGGACTCGAAGTCCGCCGCGGTCACCCCCGCGCCGACCAGGTGCAGGGCCAGGTCGCCCACCACCTTCGACGACGGCGTGACCTTCACCAGGCGGCCCAGCATCCGGTCGGCCGCGGCGTAGCAGTCCTCGATCAGCTCGAACCGGTCCCCCAGCCCCAGCGCGATGGCCTGCTGGCGCAGGTTGGACAGCTGCCCGCCGGGGATCTCGTGGTGGTAGACCCGGCCGGTCGGCGAGGCGAGCCCGGACTCGAACGGCGCGTAGACCTTGCGCACCGCCTCCCAGTACGGCTCCAGGTCCGATACGGCCTGCAGGGACAGCCCGGTCTCCCGCTCGCTGTGGTCGGTGGCCGCCACCAGCGCCGACAGCGACGGCTGCGAGGTCGTGCCCGCCATGGAGGCCACGGCCCCGTCGACGGCGTCCACGCCGGCGTCGATCGCGGCGAGCAGGGTGGCGAGCTGGCCGCCCGCGGTGTCGTGGGTGTGCAGGTGCACGGGCAGGTCGAAGCGCTCGCGCAGCGCCGTGACCAGCCTGCGCGCGGCGGGCGGGCGCAGCAGCCCGGCCATGTCCTTGATGGCCAGCACGTGCGCGCCCGCCTCGACGATCTCCTCCGCGAGGTGCAGGTAGTAGTCGAGGGTGTAGAGCTGCTCGGCCGGGTCGGACAGGTCCGCGGTGTAGCAGAGCGCGACCTCCGCGACGGCCGTCCCGGTGGCCCGCACGGCGTCGATGGCCGGGCGCATCTGGGAGACGTCGTTGAGCGCGTCGAAGATCCGGAAGACGTCCATGCCGGTGGCCGCGGCCTCGGCGACGAACGCGTCCGTCACCTCGGTCGGGTACGGCGTGTAGCCCACGGTGTTGCGCCCGCGCAGCAGCATCTGGGTGCAGATGTTCGGCGCTGCGGCCTTGATCGCGGCCAGCCGCTCCCACGGGTCCTCGGCGAGGAACCGCAGCGCGACGTCGTAGGTGGCACCGCCCCAGCACTCCAGGCTGAGCAGCTGCGGGGCGAGCCGCGCGACGTACGGCGCCACCGCCACCAGGTCCTTCGTCCGGATCCGGGTGGCGAGCAGGGACTGGTGGGCGTCCCGGAAGGTGGTGTCGGTGACCGCCACGCCGGTCTGGGCCCGCAGCCGTCGGGCGAACTCCTCGGGGCCCACCTCGGCGAGCAGCTGGGCCGACCCGGCGGGCGGGGCCGCGCCCAGGTCCACCGGGGGCAGCTTGTCGACCGGCTCGACGACCTCGGGCCGCGGCCCGTTCGGCTGGTTCACCGTGGTGTTGGCCAGGAACTGCAGGATCCGCGACCCGCGGTCGGCGGGCGGCTTGGCCTTGAGCAGCTGCGGGCGCTCCTCGATGAAGCTGGTGGTGACCCCGCCCGCCTGGAAGTCCGGGTCGTCGAGCACCGCGGCGAGGAAGGGCAGGTTGGTCGCGATGCCGCGGATCCGGAACTCCGCGATGGCGCGCCGGGCGCGGCGGGCGGCGTTGGCGAAGTCGTGGCCGTTGCAGGTCAGCTTGACCAGCATCGAGTCGAAGTGCGCGGAGACCTCGGCGCCCGCGTGCACGGTGCCGCCGTCGAGCCGCACGCCGGGGCCGCCGGGGGTCCGGTAGGCGGAGATGACGCCGGTGTCCGGGCGGAAGCCGTTCGCCGGGTCCTCGGTGGTGATCCGGCACTGCAGGGCCGCCCCGGACAGGACGATCTCCTCCTGGGTCAGCCGCAGCTCCGGCAGCGTCATGCCGGAGGCGATGCGCAGCTGCGCGATCACCAGGTCCCGGTCGGTGACCTGCTCGGTGACGGTGTGCTCCACCTGGATGCGCGGGTTCATCTCGATGAAGACGTGGTTGCCGCGCTCGTCGACGAGGAACTCGACGGTGCCCGCGTTCCGGTAGCCGATCCGCCGGGCGAAGTTCACGGCGTCCGCACAGATCCGGTCCCGCCGCTCCGGGTCGAGGTTCGGGGCGGGCGCGATCTCCACCACCTTCTGGTGGCGCCGCTGCACCGAGCAGTCCCGCTCGTAGAGGTGCACGACGTTGCCCTCGGCGTCCGCCAGGATCTGCACCTCGATGTGCCGCGGGTTCACCACGGCCTGCTCGAGGAACACCGTCCCGTCGCCGAACGCCGACTCCGCCTCGCGCGAGGCCGCCTCGATCGCGTCCCGCAGGTCCTCGGGCGCCTGGACGCGGCGCATGCCGCGCCCGCCGCCGCCCGCCACGGCCTTGACGAAGATCGGGAAGCCGATCTCCTCCGCCGCCGCCACCAGCGCGTCGACGTCCGTCGAGGGGGCCGAGGAGGCCAGCACCGGTACCCCGGCCTCGCGGGCGGCGGCCACGGCGCGGGACTTGTTGCCCGTGAGGTGCAGGACGTCCGCGGGCGGGCCGACGAACGTGATCCCCGCCTCCGCGCACGCCGCCGCGAGGTCCGGGTTCTCGGACATGAAGCCGTAGCCGGGGTAGACGGCGTCCGCGCCCGCCTTCTGCGCGGCCTTGATGACCTCGTCCACCGACAGGTACGCGCGGACGGGGTGGCCGCGCTCGCCGATCAGGTAGGACTCGTCCGCCTTCGCGCGGTGCAGCGAGTTGCGGTCCTCGTAGGGGAACACCGCCACCGTCGACACGCCGAGCTCGAACGCGGCACGGAACGCGCGGATGGCGATCTCACCACGGTTGGCCACCAGGACTTTCGAGAACATCCGGCTCCTCGTTCCGTCGGACGCTGACGTCTCCCCGCGACGGCGCCGGGGACTCGGTGAGACTAGACAGCCCACCCGAGGGCGGTCGACCGCTGATCCGCGTGGTGAAACCGTGAGGTGCGCACTGCGCACCCTGAGATCGTCCTGAGATCTGCGGGCATTCCCCACCTCGGCCGATGCCGTCGACCACCATCCTGGGGTACCAAGGAGAGATGACACGGCGTCCGCACCACCCGGGCGGTTTCGGACCGGGCACTCGCCGCGGCGGAGCCCGCGGAGCCGACCGGTGGGGCGGCGGGTTCTCCCCCGGGGAGCGGACGGCCCGGCGCGTCCGGCGGGCGGCCGCCCCGCGGGGGCGCTACCACGCGGGCCCGCCGCTGCGGCCGGGCATGGCGGTGCCCTCGCCGTGGATCGCGCTGCCGTTGATCGTGCTGATCGTCGGGGCGCTGGGCAGCGCGGCGGCGTTCACCGCCTTCGCGGCCGTCTCGATCTCCCCGCTGTTCCTGCTCGCCGTCATCGCGATCACCGCCCAGCGGGCCGGACGGCGTCGGGTCGGCCCCCCACCGGCCGCCGCGGCCCCGCGCGCCGCGGCACCCCCGTGGGAGCGGGCCCGCGAGCGGTTCGACGCGCTGCGGGTCGAGTACACGGCGTTCGAGTGCGACGCGATGGCGGTGCTGCGCCTGCCCGCCCTCGCGGACGTCTCGGTGCCCAGCACCGGCCGGTTCGTCGAGGCCTTCGCCGAGGCCCAGGCGCTGGACACCGACACCCGCCCCGCGGACCGCGGGCACGCCGAGGCCTTCGTGGCCGCGGTCGATCGCGCCGTGCGGGCCTGGGAGGCGGCGCAGGACGCCGCCGAACGCATCCGGCACTCCACCCTGTCGTCGACGGAGCGGTCGTCGGTGGAGCGGGCGATCAAGCTCCTCACCACCGCGCGGGACTCCGACAACGACGCCGAACGCCACGCCGCCTACGCGATGGCCCGCTCGGAGCTGGCCAAGCTCGAACGCGCAGGCGTCCTGCACCTGCCGAAACAGGCCGTCGCCGCCCTGGAGAACGACGGCCGGGGCCACCTCTCCGCCTGACCCCGCGGGTCAGACCTTGTCGAGGTAGGCCGCGGCGGCCTCGTCTCCGACGGTCTCGGTGACCAGGGCGCGCAGGTCGGGGTGGTGGGCGAGGCCGGGGTCCGCGGCGACCAGACGGGCGGCGACCAGACGGGTCTCGCTGATCACCTGCTCGTGGCGGAGCAGGGACAGCAGCTTCAGGCCCGAGCGGGTGCCGGACTGCTGCGAGCCCAGGATGTCCCCCTCGCGGCGCATCTCCAGGTCCAGCCGGGCCAGCTCGAACCCGTCGGTCGTGGAGGCGATCGCGTCCAGGCGCTCCCGGGCGGTGGTGCCCGCGGGCATGTCCGTGACCAGCAGGCACACCCCCGGCGCCGAGCCGCGCCCGACGCGCCCGCGCAGCTGGTGGAGCTGAGAGAGCCCGAACCGGTCCGCATCCATGATGATCATGCCGGTGGCGTTCGGGACGTCCACGCCGACCTCGATCACGGTCGTGGCCATCAGCACGTCCGTCTCGCCCGCGTCGAAGGCCCGCATGCGGAGCTCCTTCTCCTCCGCGGACAGCTTGCCGTGCAGGATCCCGACGCTCAGCCCGGCGAGCGGCCCCTCGGCGAGCTGCGGGGCCACGTCCTCCACCGCGAGCGGGGGGCGGCGCTCCTCGCCCCCGTCGTCGTCGAGATCCGGCTCCTCCTCGTCCTCCGGAGCGGACGCGGACTTCTTCTTCGCGGTCGCGTACTCCCCACCCACCCGCGGGAACACGACGTAGCACTGGTGCCCGCCCGCGACCTCCTCGCGGATCCGCGTCCACACCCGCTCCAGCCAGGAGGGCTTCTCCCCCGCGGGCACCACGGTGGTCTTGATCGGGGAGCGCCCCTTGGGCAGCTCGGTGAGCGCGGAGATCTCCAGGTCGCCGTAGACGGTCATGGCGACGGTGCGCGGGATCGGCGTGGCCGTCATGACCAGCAGGTGCGGGGTGCGTTCGCCGCGGCCGCGCAGCTTGTCCCGCTGCTCCACGCCGAAGCGGTGCTGCTCGTCGACCACGACCAGGCCCAGCTCCGCGAACCCCACGGTGTCCTCGATGATCGCGTGCGTGCCGACGACGATCCCCGCGGCCCCGGACTGGATGTCCAGCAGCGCCTTGCGCCGCTCGGCCGTGGACATCGACCCGGTGAGCAGGGTGACCCGGGTGGCGCCGTCCGCCGCGCCCAGCTCGCCCTCGATGCCCAGCGGCCCGAGCATGCTCCGCAGCGACCGGGCGTGCTGGGTCGCCAGCACCTCGGTGGGCGCCAGCATCGCGGCCTGGCGCCCCGAGTCGACGACCTGCAGCATCGCCCGCAGCGCCACGATGGTCTTGCCCGCGCCCACGTCTCCCTGGACGAGCCGGTTCATCGGCAGCGGCCGGGCCAGGTCCGCGGCGATCTCGTCCCCGACGGCGATCTGGCCGGGGGTCAGTGTGAACGGCAGCCGGGCGTCGAACGCCTCGCGCAGCCCGCCCGCGATCCGCGGCGAGGGCGCGGCGGGCCGCTGCAGCGACCGCTCCCGCTGCAGGGACAGGGCCAGCTGCACGCCGAACGCCTCGTCCCACACCAGCCGGGCCTTCGCCGCGTGCCGCTCGGCCTCGGACTGCGGCACGTGGATCCGGCGCAGCGCCGAGCCGAGCGGGGCGAGCCCGTGCTCCTCGCGCAGCTCGCGCGGCAGCGGGTCGGTCGGGTCGTCCAGCACCGCGAGGACCTGCCGCACCGACCGCGCGATGGCGCTCGAGGGGACGCCCTTGGTGGCCGGGTAGATCGAGATGAAGGGGCGGTCCGCCGAGTCCTCCTCCAGCTCCTCGAACTCGGGGTGGGTGAGCTGCAGCTGCGAGGTCCGGCCGCGCCGGTAGACCGACACCGTGCCGGAGAACATCAGCGTGGCGCCGACCTTGATGATCCCCTGCACCTTGTAGGCGTTGAAGAACGTGCAGGCGATCTCGGCGCCCTTCGCGTCCCGGATCGTGGCGTTCATCAGCGTGCCGCGCCGGTTCTGCATCTTCCGGGTGGTGGCCGACGCCACGGTCGCGATCACCGTGACGTGGTCGCCCACCGCCAGGCCCGCGATGTCCGAGAGCTTCCCCCGCTCGACGTACCGGCGCGGGTAGTGCCGCACCAGGTCGCCGACGGTGTGCAGCTCCAGCTTGCCGCCCAGCGCCTTCGCGGTCGTGGCGCCCAGGACGTCCACCAGCCGCGTGTCCAGATCGACCTTCACTCGACCCCCACCACCAACGGGAAGTCCACCTGCCCGCCCCGGTACACCACGACGTCCACCTCGGGGTGGGTCCGCCGCAGGTCCTCCTCCAGACGCTCGCCCAGGTCGGCGGGCGCATCCGCCCCCAGCAACGCGGTCACCAGCTCTCCCCCGGCCGTCAGCATGCGGTGAGCCAACCACAGGGCACCGACACTCAGGTCGGGGGCGATCAGCACGACCTCGCCCTCGCTCATCCCCAGCACCTCACCGGGGGCGCAGCGCCCCACCCAGGTCAGCGCCTCCGCCTCGGCGACGACCAGGGCGCCGGTGCGCGTGCCCGCGGCGGCCTCCGCCATGGCGACGACGTCGTCCGCCGCGTTGCGGTCCAGGTCGTGCACGGCGAGCGCGGCGAGGCCCTGCGGCACGGACGTCGTCGGCACGACGACCACCTCCCGGCCCGCGTCCCGCGCCTCGGCGGCGACCCGCGCGGCCAGGCCGAACAGGGTCGCGTCGCAGGTCATGACCGTGACGTGCGCGGCGCCGGTCTCCTCGACCGCCGCCAGCAGCTGCCGACCGGTGACGGTGTGCCCGGTCCTGGCCTCCAGGACGTCCGCGCCCGCCGCGCGCACCAGCCCCGCGACGTCCGGGCCGCTCACCACCAACAGCACGGCGCGGGGTCGGCGGAAGCGCGCGGTGGCGGAGTCGAAGCGCAGCACTGTGATCCGGTGCGGCCGGCCCGCCTCGACACCGGCCTCGATCGCGGCGCCGACGTCCGAGCAGTGCACGTGCACGTTCCACGTGCCGGTGCCGTCCCCGACCACGACGACGGAGTCGCCGAGTGCCGCCAGCACGGTCCGCAGCCGGGTGACGGCCTCCTCGCTCGTGCGGTCGAGCAGGTACATGACCTCGTGGTCGTACTCCGCCGAGCCCGTCTCGCGCTCGGTCGTCAGCGCGGCCCGCGGGCGCACCACGCGGGCCGGCTCCCGGACCGGCGCCTCCCCGGAGCTGGCGGTGACCAGCGCGTCCAGCACCACGGCCACCCCGAGCCCGCCCGCGTCCACCACACCGGCGCGGCTCAGCTCGGCGAGCTGCCCGGTGGTCCGCCCGACGGCGACGTGCGCGGCGTCGGCGACCGCCCGCGGGTCGTCCCCCGCCTCGGCGGCGGCCTCGAGGACGCTGAGGATCGTGCCCGCACGCGGCTCCGCCACGGCGGCGGTGGCGTGTGTGAGCGCGCGGCGCAGCCCCGCGCCCAGCTCCGCCTCCTCCGCGATCCCCCGCAGGACCTGCGACAGCAGGGTCCCGGAGTTGCCGCGCGCGCCGCGGAGCGCGCCGCGGGCCAGCGACGGGCCCGGCTCGGCCGGGTCGAACGCGGCGAGCGCCGCCTGCATGGTGAGCAGCATGTTCGTGCCGGTGTCGGCGTCGGCGACGGGGAAGACGTTGATCCCGTCGAGCTCGGCGCGGCGTGCCTCCAGGCCCGCGACGGCGGCCTCGGCCCAGCGCCGGAGGAGGGCGTGGTCGAGCGTGGTGGGCACGGGACCCACCCTAGTTACCGGGCGCCGGAGCCCGTCGATTACCCTGGACGACACGTGCCCGGCTCGACGCCGGGCCTGTCTCATCCGTCTAACCCGAGGAGTGTCCGACGTGGCTGCCGTCTGCGACGTCTGCGGCAAGGGTCCGGGCTTCGGCATGTCCGTCTCGCACTCGCACCGCCGTACCAACCGTCGCTGGAACCCGAACATCCAGACCGTGCGTTCGCTGAACGCCGGCGGGAACAAGGTCCGCCAGAACGTGTGCACCTCCTGCCTCAAGGCGGGCAAGGTCACGCGCGCCTGAGCTCAGCGCTGCACAGTGAGGGCGGTCTCCCGAGGGAGGCCGCCCTTTCTCATGCCGAGATGAACCTGAGGGCGATGCCGACCCTGCTCGAATCGCCCTCAGGTTCATCTCGGCCGGGGTGTGCCCTAGGTGAACCACTCCTTGAGGCCCTTGCGGGCGTAGCGGATCGTCAGCGAGCCCATCCCGGCGCTGCCGGTGACCACCAGGTGCGGGCCGCGACCGGTGGGGGTGTGGGGGACCTTCGTCGAGACCGAGCCCCAGGAGGTCTTCACGCCGTCCACGTCCGCGGAGCCGCCCGGCGGCAGGACCAGCGTGACCGAGCCCATGCCGGTCGACACGTCCACCTGCAGGTCGGCGGGGACCTGGGTCTCGGTGAGGTCGAGGTGGATCGAGCCCATGCTCGTGGTCAGCCTCAGCTGCCGCGGCACGGCCCACGCGCCGGTGCGCTTGATCGAGCCCATCTCGGTGTTGAGGTGCACCGACTCCTTGCGGGCGGGCACCGCCACCGACGGCGCGACGGCGGCGCCCGGCAGGTCCGCCAGCGGGGGCTCGAGGTCCGCGAACGTCTTGGCCGCGTAGACGACGGTCAACCGCTCCTCGAGCTCGTCGAGCGTGATCCGCCCCTCCGCCATCGCGGTGTGCAGCCGCTGCGCGGCGGCCTCGCGGTCAGCGTCCGAAATACGCAGGTTGCCCCCGTCCACGGGCCAACCCTACGGCAGCTTCCAGTCGACGGGCTCGCCGCCGATCTCCTCGAGGAGGTCGTTCGCGCGGGAGAACGGACGGGAGCCGAAGAAGCCGCGGTCCGCGGACATCGGCGACGGGTGCGCGGACTCGATGATCGGGACGTCGACCAGCAGCGGGGCGAGATTGCGCGCGTCCCGGCCCCAGAGGATGGCGACCATGGGATCGGCGTCCCGCTCCACGAGCGCGCGGATCGCCTGCTCGGTGACCGCCTCCCAGCCCTTGTCCCGGTGCGAGCCCGGCGAGCCCGGCTCCACGGTCAGGCACCTGTTGAGCAGCAGCACACCCTGCTCGGTCCAGGGGGTGAGGTCCCCGGTCGACGGCGTCGGGTAGCCGAGGTCCTCGGAGTACTCCCGGTAGATGTTCGCCAGCGAGCGCGGGATCGGGCGGGTCTGCGGCGACACCGAGAACGACAGCCCGACGGCGTGCCCCGGCGTCGGGTAGGGGTCCTGGCCGACGATCAGGACCCGCACGTCGTCGAAGGGCTGTTGGAAGGCCCGCAGCACGTTCGCGCCGGACGGGAGGTACCGCCGGCCCGCGGCGATCTCCTGCCGCAGGAACTCCCCCATC
Organism: Pseudonocardia sp. WMMC193; assembly: GCF_021728735.1. NCBI lineage: Bacteria > Bacillati > Actinomycetota > Actinomycetes > Pseudonocardiales > Pseudonocardiaceae > Pseudonocardia > Pseudonocardia sp. WMMC193. Next base: position 2,992,669 of record NZ_JAKKDO010000003.1, read on the forward strand.
TGCGCGACGACGGGGGCGACGGGCTCGAGCGCGCGGGCCCAGCCCTCCTCGACGACCTCGGCCAACGGCTTCGCCGCCATCAGGACAGCCTCCGCAGCTCGGCGCGGAACCGCTTCCCCCGCTGCACGTAGGACTCGACCGCGTAGGCGAAGCGCCCCTCCGGGACCTCGTAGCCCTCCCGCAGGCGCGCCGGGACCCCGACCGCCATCCGGTGGGCCGGGACCGCGAAGCCCGGCGACACGACCGCGCCCGCGGCGACGATCGCGCCCTCCCCCACCGTGGACCCGTTGAGCACCACGGAGCCGGACGAGATCAGCGCGTCGTCGGAGATGTCCGCGGCCTCGATGTGGACGTTGTGCCCCACGGTGACCCGGTCGCCGATCAGCGTGGGCTGGTGCGCCGTGGTGTGGATGATCGAGCCGTCCTGGATGCTCGTCCGCGCGCCGACGGTGATGTACCCGTCGTCCCCCCGGAGCACGGCGGTCGGCCAGACCGACGCCTCGGCCCCGAGCGTCACGTTCCCGATGACGACGGCGTCCGGATGCACGTAGGCCGTCGGATGGATGTCTGGCTCGGCGTCACCGAGTGCGTACACAGCCACGTCCGGACTCTACTGTGCGCGACGGTCGGCCCCGCCGTCCTGTTCCGCCACGCGCGCGGTCAGCTCGTCGATCACCAGCAGGTCGGTGTCCACGGCACCCGTCCGGTAGGCCGACCGGGCGACGATCTGGGAGATCACCGGCGCGGTCACCGCCTGGAACAGGATGACCAGCACGAGCGTGGCCGCGTTCTCGAACTCCAGCCGCACGGCGGTGCCGATCAGGACGAACAGCAGCCCGAGCGTCTGCGGTTTGGTCGCGGCCTGCAGCCGGGCGGGCAGGTCCGGCAGCCGGACCAGCCCGATCGCGCCGAGCAGGCAGAACAGGGCCCCGCCCAGCAGGAACACGCTGGAGACGATGTCTCTGATCATGAGCCGATCACCGGTGCCGCTCCCACCGCTCGACGAGCCGGGCCGCGGTCGCGGACCCGACGAACCCGACGAGCGCCACGGCCGCGATCAGCGGCACCGTGGACCCGTCCCGGTAGATGGCGATGTACACCGCCGAGGCCGCCACGATGATCACCACGAACACGTCCAGCGCGGCGATCCGGTCCAGGGTGCCGGGCCCCTTGAGCAGCCGGGCGACGGTCAGCAGCGCCGCGGCGCTGAGCATCCCGAGGACCAGCCCGAACACGATCGTCATGTCGCCTCCGCGGGAGAGAGTCCGTCGGCGGGAGTCACACCGTCACCCCCACCGCCGAGACCACCCGCTCCTGCAGCCGCCGCATGTGGGCGCGGGTCTGCTCGGCGTCCGCGGCGCTGCGCAGCCCGAGCGCGTAGACGTAGAGCACGCAGCCGGCCCGGTCGATCTGCAGGACGAAGCTGCCCGGCGTCAGGGCGGCCGCGCCTGCGATCAGCGTGATGACCCGCTCGGAGTCGGTGAGCAGCGGGACCGCGACGATGCCCGCCCGGGACTTCGGCCCGTAGCGCAGCGTCTCGACGGCGACGTCCCACCCGGAGCGGAACAGGTCCGCCACCAGGAACGCCCCCAGCCGCAGCAGCGGCCACGGCCGGAACGGGAGCCGGTTGAGGACCGGCAGCGGGAACAGCACCGTCACCAGGAGCGCGACGACCAGGCCGCCGACGACGATCGTCGGGGTCACGTACCCCCACAGCAGCACCCACACCACGGTCAGCCAGAGGATCTGCGGCCAGCGCTTCATCCGAGCACCGCCTCGAGGTAGGGGACGCGCGCGATCAGGTCCGCACCCGCCCGTTCGGTGACGGCGGACAGCGGCCCGGCCGCCGCGGCGATCGCGATGCTGACCGCGACCAGGGCCGCGGAGGCCATGTACATCGGTGCGGACGTCTTCGAGGTGCCGATGACGAGCTCGTCGTTCGGGTCGTCGTCCGGCAGCGGCTCCTTGTCCGCACCCCAGAACACCCGGATCCACACGCGCACCACGGCCCACAGCGTGAGCAGGGACGCGAGCACCACGAACCCGGCCACCACGACGGTGCCGACGGTCCCGGCGGCGCCCGCCTGCAGCAGGGCGAGCTTCGCCACGAAACCCGACGTCGGCGGGATGCCCGCCAGCGTCAGCGCCGGGACGGCGAAGAGCACGGCCAGCACCGGCGACCGCCGCGCCAGCCCGCCCATCTGGTCGATCGACACGGTCCCGGTCCGCCGCGTGATCAAGCCGCTGACCAGGAACAGCGTGGCCTGCACGGTGATGTGGTGGACGATGTAGAGGGCCGTGCCCGCCGCGCCCCGCGCGTCGTCCACCGCGAGCCCGAACAGCATGAAGCCGATGTGGCTGACCAGCAGGAAGGACAGCAACCGGTTGAGGTCGTTCTGGGCGAGCGCGCCCAGCGCTCCGACGACCATCGTGAGCACCGCCAACACCAGCAGCACGGCACTCGGCCCGTCCCCGGGGAAGATCAGCGTCTGGGTGCGCAGCAGCGCGTAGATGCCGACCTTGGTGAGCAGGCCCGCGAACAGCGCGGTGACCGGGGCGGGGGCGTTCGGGTAGCTGTCCGGCAGCCAGAAGTGCAGCGGCACCATGGCCGCCTTGATCCCGAACGTGACGATCGTGAGCATCGACAGCAGCGTCCGCAGGCCCGGCGGCAGGGCGGCCACCCGGCCCGCCAGGTCCGCCAGGTTCACCGTGCCCGTCGACGCGTAGACCAGGGCGATCGTGGTGAGGAACAGCAGCGAGGACGTCAGCGAGATGATCACGTACGTCATCCCCGAGCGGATGCGTTCGGCGTTCGTCCGCCGCGTGATCAGCACGTACGAGGCCGCGAGCATGATCTCGAACGCCACGAACAGGCTGAACAGGTCACCGGTCAGGTAGGCCAGCGACACCCCGGTCGACAGCAGCAGGAAGATCGGGTGGAACGTGGTGCTCGCGGTGTCCCGGCCGTAGTCGGAGATCCGCTGGTCGATGGCGTAGACCAGCACCGCCAGCGTGACGACCGTCGAGATGAGCAGCAGCAGCGCCGACAGCCGGTCCGCCACCAGCACGATCCCGACCGGCGCGGGCCACCCGCCGAGCTCGACGACGACGGGACCGGTGCGGTCCGCCGCCACCAGCAGCACCGCGGCCACCACGCACACCGCGACGAGCACCACGATGCCGATCAGCCGCTGCAGCGTGGCCTGGCGCACGAAGATCACGCTCAGCGCCGCGCCGAGGATCGGCAGCAGCACCGGCAGGGTCACCAGGGTGCTCACCGGGACACCTCCGACGACGCGTCCGGGCCGCCGGTGGCGATCTCCGCCGGCTCGTTGGACGCCGCGGCGGAGCCCGGGTCCTCGGTGTCCTCGTCCGCCCCCTCGGTGTCCTCCTCCATGGCGCCGTCGGGCCGCTCGGACAGCGCGATCCGGCGGTCCTCGAGGTCGTCCTGCACCTCGTCGTGCCCGGTCAGCACCCAGCTGCGGTAACCCAGCGCCAGCAGGTAGGTGGTCAGCGCGAACGTGATGACGATGGCGGTGAGCGCCAGGGCCTGCGGGAGCGGGTCGGCGAACTCCGCGGGGGGCGCGGTGCCCAGCACGGGAGCGCGGGCGGGCGGGCCGCCCGCGAGCTGCAGCAGCAGGTTCGCGCCGTGGCCGAGGACCACGATGCCGATCAGGATGCGCATCAGGGAGCGCTGCATGAGCAGGTAGAAGCCCACGGAGTACAGGACGGCCAGCACGACCGCCATCCCGATGTTGATCGTGGTCACGGGCGCTCCCCCTGCCCGGCCTCGGCGTCCCGCTCGATCCCGCTGCCCAGCGACCGCAGCAGGTCGAGGACGACGCCGATGATGAGCAGGTACACCCCGACGTCGAGCAGCAGGCTCGACACCACCTCCACGCCGAGGAACGAGACCTTCGCGCTGCTGAGCACCGGGCGGCCGACCAGCACCGGCGCGAACGCGGTGATCATCGCCAGCAGCAGGCCGGTGCCCATCAGCACGGGCGGGCGCAGCCGCAGCCGGGAGCCGATCTCGACGCCCTCGGACCCGCCGCCCGCGATGTAGCGCAGCACGAAGGCCAGGCCCGCGGTCAGCCCGCCCTGGAACCCGCCGCCGGGCGCGTAGTGGCCGACGATCAGCAGGTACACCGAGAACACCAGGACGACCGGGAACAGGAACCGGGTCGCCGCCTCGAGCAGCAGGGTGCGGTTGGTGCGCACGGGGCAGGCGCCCGGCAGCGTCCACTCGCCGGACGGGGCGTCCCACTGCTCGAAGGGGATCTTCTGCTCGGGGGTGGCGGTCATCCGGCGATCTCCTCCTCGTGCTCGGGGGTGCCGCCGCCGCTCTCGACGCGGCCCGACTTCCCCTTCTTGTCGTGCCGGGTGGCCAGCACGAGGCTCGCGGTGCCCGCCGCGGCGATGAGCAGCACCGTGATCTCCCCGACCGTGTCCAACGCGCGGAAGTCGACGAGGATCGCGGCGATCACGTTGTCCGCGCCCGCCTCCGGCGCCCGCGCGACGAACTCCCCGCTGACCGCGGGCGGCTCCTGCCGCGCCCCGCTGAGCACGACCGCCGCCACCGCGACGAACACGCCCGCGACGGTGGCGAGGGCCGCCTTGCGCAGCTGGATCCCCCGCCCCACCCGGGGCCCCGCGTCGAAGTGCGCGGGCAGCCTGCGCAGCACGAACACGAAGGCGACCATCGTCAGCGTCTCGACGAGGAACTGGGCCAGGGCCAGGTCGGGCCCGCCGTCGACCACGAACAGGCCGCCGATCGCGTACCCGATGGCGCCGACGAGCAGTACGGCGGTGAACCGGCGCCGCACCCGGGTCAGGGCGGCCGCGCAGGCGACGATCACCAGGCCGAGCGGCAGCTGCATCAGCGAGCCGTAGCCGGGCACCGTCGCGGGCAGGGTGCCGCCGAAGACCAGCGCGAGCCCGGGCAGCACCAGCACGGTGAGCAGCAGGACGCCGAGGTAGACCGGCAGCGAACCGGCCTGGATCCGGCCGGTGACCCACACCGCGAACCGCTCGATCCCGCCGATGGTGACCTCGTAGCCGCGCTGGGCGGACAGCGGGTGGCGCAAGGCGGTGTGCAGCCCGGTCACCCGGGCGCGCTGCAGGTGCAGGGTGGCGCCGACGATGAGCGCGACCGCCGAGAACAGCAACGGCAGCGACAGCCCGTGCCAGAGCGCGAGGTGGTAGTCGGCCGCGACCGCGTCCTCCGCCGGGTAGGCGGCGGCGTAGTTCCGCGCCAGCGCGTCCGTCAGCGGCGGGACGCACCCGAGCACGAGCCCGGCGAACGCCGCGATCCAGGTCGGGACGGACAGCCCCGGGACGACGGCCTTCGGCTCGGTGGCCTCGACGCCGGCCTTGGTCGCGAAGGCGCCCCACAGGAACCGCGCCGAGTACGCCACGGTGAAGATCGAGCCGAGCAGCAGGCCGAGGGCGAGCACCCAGTCGCCGTCGTGGACGAAGGCCTCGAACGCGGCCTCCTTGCCCAGGAACCCGAGCAGGAAGGGGATGCCCGCCATCGAGGCCGCCGCGAGGGTGGCCGCGGCGGCGAGCCCCGGCAGCCGCCGCCCGAGCCCGGACAGTGCGCCGACCTCGCGGGTCCCGGTCACCTTGTCCACGATCCCGACGACCATGAACAGCGGCGCCTTGAACAGGCCGTGGGCCAGCAGCATCGTGAGGGCGGCGATCTCACCGATCCGGTCGCCGGAGCCGAAGAGCACCATCAGGAAGCCGAGCTGGCTCACGGTGCCGAAGGCGAGCAGCCGTTTCAGGTCCGTCTCGTGCAGCGCCCGCCAGCCGCCGACGAGCATGGTGACCAGGCCGAGCACCGCGATCGGCACCCACCAGTAGCTGCGGTCGGCGAACGCGGGCGACAACCGCCCGACGAGCACGACGCCCGCCTTCACCATCGACGCCGCGTGCAGGTAGGCGCTGACCGGCGTGGGCGCCGCCATCGCGCCGGGCAGCCAGGGGTGGAACGGGAACTGCGCGGACTTCGTCAGGGCGCCGATCAGGATCAGCACGATCCCGGTCGCCGCGAGCCCGCCCGCGGGCCCGGCCCCGTGCTGCGCGGCCGCCACGATCTCGGAGATCCGGTAGGTGCCCGCGGACTCCCCCACGATCACGATCCCGAGCAGCATCGCGAGCCCGCCCATGACCGTGACCAGCAGCGCCTGCACCGCCGCGCGCCGGTTGGCCCGGTGCAGACCGCCCTGCCCGACCAGCAGGAAGGACGCGATGGACGTCAGCTCCCAGAAGAGGTAGAGCGTCAGCAGGTCGTCCGCGAGGACGAGGCCGAGCATGGCGCCGGCGAAGGCCAGCAGCAGCGCGGAGTTCCGCGGCGCGTCCCGGCTGTCCTTGCCGAAGTACCAGGCCGAGTAGGCGAGGATCAGGGCGCCGAGCCCGCCGACCAGCACGATCATCACGACGCCGAGCGCGTCCAGCCGGAACCCGAACTCGAGGTGCAGCGCCGACGCCCAGACGTGGGTCTCGGACGGCGCCGGGCCCGGGCCCAGCACCGCGGGCAGGTTCGCGAGCCCCCAGACGAGGGTGGCGGCCGGGAGCACGGCGGCGACGCCGAAGGCGGCACGTCGACTGCGTCGCGACACCAGGGGCAGCAGGGCGGCCACCACGAGATGAGCGACGACGAGCGCGAGCAAGGCACCTCCGTGGCGTGTCGGACGACCTGCGGCGCGCATGCTGCGGGGAGCGGCCCGGCGCGAGGTCGGGTCGGAACAGGGTGTGGCGGGGGCGGCCGGGCTACTCGGCGAACCCGGGTGCCGCACCCCACCCTACCGGGCCGGACGTGTCGTCACCCCCGGGCGGGCGCCTGCCCGGCTGAGCACGGCCAGACAGACCAGCGCCAGACAGGCGACGACCACGAGCAGCGCGGGGTAGCCGAACGCGGGGGCCAGGGGGGCGAGCACCAGCGGCAGCAGGAACCCGAGGTAGGTCAGCGAGTAGTACACGGCGGTGACCCCGGCGAGGTGGTCCGGCGCGGCGATCCGCTGCACCTCGATGAGCCCGCTGACCAGCGAGATCCCGAAGCCCGAGCCCAGGATCGCGCTCGCCACCACGGCGACGACGAGCGAGCCGGTGACCGCGGTCAGCGCCGCGACGAGCGAGCCCAGCGCGATCAGGCCCAGGCCGAGCCTGCCGCCGACGAGGGGGTTGCGCGCGTCGAGCCTGCGGGCGGTGGACTGGATCCCCACCCCCGCCGACAACGTGACGGCGGTGAGCAGGGTCGCGAAGAACAAGCCGAACCCCGCGGTGCGGTCCCCCAGGGCGGCGGGCTGCACGGCGAAGGACACGGCCGGGCCCGCGAACACCCAGGGGGCGAGCGGCAGCACCCGGGCCCGGAACCGGGGATCGCGCAGCCGGGTCGTCCAGCCGCCCGCCGCGGGGGACGCGCCCTCGGCGGTCCTCTCGGCCCGCGGTCGGGTCTCCGGGGCCCGGCGGACCAGCACGATCACCGGCAGCGTCACCAGGATGTGGGCGAGGTAGGGCAGCTCCATCGGCAGCGGCGCCCACTGCGCCAGCACCCCGCCGACGACCGGGCCCACGCCGAACCCGGCGGACAGCGACAACGCCGCCCGCCGCGCCCCGGCCGAGGAGTCCGCCTCGGGATCGTGCGGAGCCTGGGACAGCTCCTTCACCCAGGTGGACCCGACCGCCATCGCCACACCCGTGACCAGCCCGAACAGGAACCGGCCGGTGAACAGCAGGGTCTCGGAGAACGCCCCGAGCGCCAACACCGCGCTCGCAGGCACCGAGAGGACGACCGCGGGCAGCAGCACCGCCCGGCGCCCGTACCGGTCCGACAGCGGACCGCCGACGAACAGCCCCGGGGCCAGCCCGGCGACGTAGACGCCGAAGAACGCCGCCACCACCGTCGCCGAGTAGTGCCCCTGCTCCCGGTACATGACCATCAGCGGCGAGAACTGGTTCGCGCCGTACCCGATCACGAACAGGACGGCGGCCACACGCGCCCACGACTTCATACCCATCCCCAACACCCCCGTGAGTGGCGATAGTCGCCAGAGCGACCATCGCCACTCACGGCTCAGGCGGACTTGGCCTTCTTGCGCCACGTGGTCAGGACGCGCTCGGTGTAGCCGTTGGGCTCGGTCCGGCCGGTGAGGACCAGCTCCAGGGCCGCCTGGAAGCTCTCGCTGTGCTCCAGGTCCTTGGCCATGGCCGGGTAGCCGGGCTCGTCCGCGTTCTGCTCGTCGACCAGCACCGCCATGCGGGCGAAGGTGTCCCGGACGGTCTGCTCGTCCAGGAGGCCGTGGTGCAGCCAGTTCGCGACGAGCTGCGCGGAGATCCGCAGCGTGGCGCGGTCCTCCATCAACCCGACGCCCTCGAGGTCCGGCACGGTCGAGCAGCCGATGCCCAGCCCGACCCAGCGCACGACGTAGCCGAGGATCGACTGCGCGTTCGTCTCCAGCTCGTGGGTGATCGCCTCGGCCGAGGGGGCCTCGGCCTGCAGCGGCAGCACGAGGAGCTTCGACCGGTCCGCGGTGCGGCCCTTCAGCGACTCCTGGACGGCGTGGACGTCCGTGCGCAGGTAGTGCAGCGCGTGCAGGGTCGCCGCGGTCGGCGACGGCACCCACGCGCAGTTCGCGCCCTGCCGGGGCTGCGCCCCCTTCTGCGCCAGCATGTCCGCCATCGCGGCGGGCTTGGCCCACATGCCCTTGCCGATCTGCGCGGTGTGGGCGAACCCGGAGGCCAGCGCGACGTCGACGTTGCGGTCCTCGTAGGTGGTGAGCCAGGTGGAGGACTTCATGTCCCCCTTGGGGATCACCGGCCCGGCGACGAAGCAGGTGTGGATCTCGTCCCCGGTGCGGTCCAGGAAGCCCGTGTTGACGAAGATGACCCGGTCCCGCGCCGCGGCGACGGCGCTCGCGAGGTTGACGCTGGTGCGCTTCTCCTCGTCCATGATCCCGATCTTGAGCGTGCGCGCGGGCAGCCCGAGGGCCTCCTCGACCGCCGCGAACAGCTCGACGGTCAGCGCCACCTCGTCCGGCCCGTGCTGCTTGGGCTTCACGATGTACATCGAGCCGGTGCGGGAGTTGGAGTACCGACCCCTGCCGGTCAGGTCGTACTGCGCGGCGGCGGCCGTGACCAGCGCGTCGAGCACGCCCTCGGCGATCTCCCGGCCGTCGACCAGCACGGCGTCCGTGGTCATGTGGTGGCCCACGTTGCGGACCAGCAGCAGCGAGCGGCCGGGCAGGGTGAGCGGGGTCCCGTCGGCGCCGGTGTACTCGCGGTCGCCGTTCACCCGGCGGGTGACGGTCCGACCGCCCTTCGAGAACTCCGAGACCAGCTCGCCGGTCATCAGGCCCAGCCAGGTGCGGTAGGCGTTCGCCTTGTCCTCGCCGTCGACCGTCGCGACCGAGTCCTCCAGGTCGACGATGGCGGTGACCGCGGACTCCAGCAGCACGTCCGAGACGCCGGCGTGGTGCTGGCGCCCGACCTGCGACTCCGGGTCGATCGTGAGCTCGACGTGCAGCCCGTTGCGCTGCAGCAGGATCGACGACTCGCCGAACCCGGCGAACTGGGCGGGGTCGGCCAGCCCGGACTCGGCCGCCCCGCTGAACGCGACGAAGCCCTGCTCCCCCGCGGTGTACCGCTCGACGTCCGCGTGCGAGCCCTGGGCCAGCGGGAACAGCTCGTCGAGCAGCTCGTCCGCGGCCGCGATGACCTGGGCGCCGCGGCGCTCGTCGTAGCCCTTGGCGAGCTCGAACTCCTGCGGCAGGGCGTCCGTGCCGTAGAACGCGTCGTACAGCGAGCCCCAGCGGGCGTTCGCGGCGTTGAGCGCGTAGCGCGGCACCGTCGCGGGCACCACGAGCTGGGGCCCGGGGATCTCGGCGATCTCGGCGTCGACGTTCTCCACGGAGATCGCGACCGGCTCGTCGGCGGGCAGCAGGTAGCCCAGCTCGGTGAGGAACGCGGCGTACTCCTCGGCCGTGCCCGCGCCGTGCGACTCGTGCCAGGTGTCGATCTGCGCCTGCAGCTCGTCCCGGCGGGCCAGCAGCTCCGCGATCCGCGGGGCGAACCGGGTCTGGAGGTCCTCGAGCGCCGTCCAGAACGCGTCCGGGGTGAGGTCCAGACCCGCGAGGAGCTCGTCCTCCACGAAGGTCTTGAGCTGGGGGTCGACCTGCAGGGCCATCGGCAATCCTCTCGTCACGTCTGGCTCATTTCTACCAGACGGAGTGGCTTTTCCGCATCATGGAATGTAGAGTCCGCGCTTGTGACCACGGACATACCCCGCCCGACGGGCGTGCAGTCCCTCGCCCGCGCGTTCGGGGTGCTGGAGTCGCTGGCCGAGCTGGGCGGCGAGGCCGGGCTCTCCGAGCTCGCCGCGGCCACCGGCCTGGCGCCGGGCACCATCCACCGGCTCGTGCGCACGCTCGTGGACCTCGGGTACCTGCGGCAGCTGCCGTCGCGGCGCTACACGCTGGGGCCCAAGCTGGTCGGGCTGGGTGAGACGGCGGCGCACCAGTTCGGCCGCTGGGCGCAGCCGGTGCTCGCGGAGCTGGTCGCGCAGATCGGCGAGACGGCCAACCTCGCGCTGCTCGACGGCGACCAGGCCGTCTACGTGGCCCAGGTCCCGTCGCCGCACTCCATGCGGATGTTCACCGAGATCGGGCGCCGGGTGCCGGTCCACTGCACCGGGGTCGGGAAGGCGCTGCTCAGCGCGCTGCCCGCCGCGGAGTCCGCCGCGATCGTCGCGCGCACCGGGCTGCCCGCCGTCACGCCGACCACGATCACCGACCCCGCCGCGTTCGCGGCCGAGCTCGCCGAGGCCCACGTCCGCGGCTACGTGCTGGACGAGGGCGAGCAGGAGACCGGCGTGCGCTGCGTCGCCGCCCCGGTCGTGGGCCCCGGCGCGGGCGACAACCGGGCCGCCGTCTCGGTCTCCGGCCCCACCTCCCGCATGGACGACGCGACGATCACCCGCATCGCCCCGCTCGTCGTCGCCGCGGGCCGCAGGCTCGGCGCCCTCCTGGCCACGGCGTGACGGCACCCCGGACCCTGACCGAACGTCTGGTCTCGGGACGCCCGAGCCGCCCGCCCCGACCTACGCTCCACACGTTCCCACCACGAGGAGGTCAGTGATGCCTCTGGACCCGATCGCGCGCGCCGCGATCACCGCGGCGCTCCCGCCGGACGAGGTCGTCGACGATCCCGTCCGCACCCGCGCCTACGAGTGCGACGGGCTGACCGGCTACCGCGTCCGGCCGGAGATCGTGCTCATCCCGCGAGACGCCGCGGGGGTGGCGAGGGCGGTCGCGGCCTGCCACCGCAACGGGGTGCCGTTCGTGGCCCGCGGCGCCGGGACCGGACTGTCCGGCGGCGCGCTGCCGGTGGCGGACGGTGTCGTGATCTCGGTGGCCCGGCTCAAGCGCGTCCTGGAGGTCGACGTCGAGAACCGGCGCGCCGTCGTCGAGCCCGGGGTGACGAACCTGGAGATCACCGCGGCCGTGGCGCGGCACGGGCTGTACTTCGCCCCGGACCCGTCGAGCCAGCAGGTGTGCACCATCGGCGGGAACGTCGCGGAGAACTCCGGCGGCGCCCACTGCCTGAAGTACGGGTTCACCACCAACCACGTGTACTCCTGCGAGGTGGTCCTGCCGGACGGGTCGCTGGTCACCCTCGGCGGGGACACCGGCGAGCAGCAGGGCCCCGACCTGCGCGGGGTGTTCCTCGGCTCGGAGGGCACGCTGGGGATCACCGTGTCGGTCACGGTGAAGCTGCTGCGCACGCCCGAGACCGTCCGGACACTGCTGGCGGACTTCCCGTCCGTGGCCGCGGCGGGGGACGTGGTCAGCGACATCGTGGCGGCGGGGATCGTGCCCGCCGCCGTCGAGATGATGGACACGCTCGCGATCGAGGCCGCCGAGGAGGCGGTGCACGCGGGCTACACCGTGGGCACCCCGGCCGCGCTCGTCGTGGAGCTCGACGGGCCGATCGAGCAGTGCGACTCCGAGTTCGCGCAGGTCAAGGAGATCTGCGACCGGCACGGGTGCACGCGGCTGCACATCGCGGGCTCCCCGGAGGAGCGGGCGGCGATCTGGCGGGGCCGCAAGGCGGCGTTCGCGGCGGTCGGCCGGATCTCCCCGGACTACTTCGTGCAGGACGGCGTCGTCCCCCGCACCCGGCTGGCCGAGGTGCTGCAGCGGATCGCGGAGATGGGCGAGGAGGCGGGGCTGCGCGTGGCGAACGTCTTCCACGCGGGCGACGGCAACCTGCACCCGCTGGTGCTCTACAGCGCGGCGAAGGGCGAGACCGAGCGGGCGGAGCACCTGTCGGGGCGGATCGCGGAGCTGTGCGTGGAGCTGGGCGGGTCGCTGTCCGGTGAGCACGGCATCGGCATGGACAAGGCCTGCTCCATGCCGACGATGTTCGGCGAGGAGGACCTCGCGGTGATGCAGCGCGTGCGGGAGGCCTTCGACCCCACCGGGATCAGCAACCCGGGCAAGGTCCTGCCCACGCCGCGGCTGTGCGGCGAGCGACCCGGGAGGTACCGGGCGCATCCCCTGGAGGAGGCGGGAGTGATCGAGCGGCTATGAGGACCCTGGTGAGACCGACCTCGCTCGCCGAGGCCCGCGCGGCGCTGCTCGACTCGGCGGGCCCGGTGGCGATCGCGGGCGCAGGCACGGCCGCGACCTGGGCGGGCGCGCTCGGCCCGGTCGAGACCGAGCTGTCCACGACCGGGCTGAGCGGCGTGCTGACCCACAACCCCGGGGACATGACGGTCTCGGTGCGCGCCGGGACGCCCCTGCGCGAGCTGCAGGCCGCCGTCCGCGAGCACGGCCAGCACGTGTCGTTCGACGCCGCCCGCGTCGAGGAGGGCGCGACCGTCGGCGGGCTCCTCGCGACCGGGGACGCGGGACCGTCCGCGCTGGTCCACGGCTCGCTGCGCGATCTCGTGATCGGCACGACCACCCTGCTCTCCGACGGCGCCGTGGTCCGCTCGGGCGGGCACGTGATCAAGAACGTGGCCGGCTTCGACGTCTCGAAGCTGCTCCACGGCTCCTACGGCACCCTGGGCCTGCTCGTCGAGGTGGTCCTGCGGCTGCACCCGGTGCCCGCGGCGGTCGGCACCGTCGCGGTGGAGTGCGACCTGTCCGAGGCCGCCCGGCTCGCGGGCGAGCTGCTCGCGTCGCAGCTCGAGCCGACGGCGGTGGAGTGGCTCTCCAGCGGGAGGCTCCTGGTCCGCATCGACTCCACCGAGGAGGCACTCCCCGCCCGGCTCGACCGGGTGGTCGCGCTGGTCGGCGGCACCCCGGACCCCGTGAGCGGCGATCGTCGCCCCGGCGACGATCGCCGCTCACGAGGGTGGGAGGAGCACGCCGCGCTCACCCGCGGGACCCCCGGCGAGGCGGTGCTGCGGATCGGGGTGAAGCCCTCGCTGCTGCCCGGTCTGTTGGCGCGGCTGCCCGTCGGCACGGTGACCGCGGGCCTCGGCACCGGTGTGGCCACGGTGTCCGTGCCCGTCGGCGAGGTCGCCGCGGCCCACGCGGCCGTGCACGCCGCGGGCGGCACCAGCGTGCTGCGCACCCGACCCGTGTCCGGGACCGCCGTGCCCGCGTGGGGACCGCCGCCCAGCGCGGTGGCCGTGCTCCGCGCCGTCAAACAGAAGTTCGACCCCGACTCCAGGTTCGGCCCCGGCCGTTTCGACCCGTGGGAGATCTCGTGAGCACCACCCCTGCCGGCTCCGCGCACACGAACCTGCCGCAGACCGGCCCGAGCGCCTTCGACGACCACCACCCGCCGCAGCGCGAGCTGCTCGACGACTGCGTGCACTGCGGGTTCTGCCTGCCCACCTGCCCCACCTACCAGCTGTGGGGCGAGGAGATGGACTCCCCGCGCGGCCGGATCTACCTCATGGACCTGGCCGAGAAGGGCGAGATCGGGCTCGAGGGCCCGCTGCAGGAGCACGTCGACGCGTGCCTGGGCTGCATGGCCTGCGTGACCGCCTGCCCCTCCGGCGTGCAGTACGACAAGCTCCTCGAGTCGGTGCGCCCGCAGCTCGAGCGCAACGTCGAGCGCAGCCGGGCCGACCGGCTGTTCCGCGAGGCGATCTTCGCGTTGTTCCCCTACAAGCGGCGGCTGCGGGCGGCCGCGCTGCCCGGGGCGCTCTACCAGAAGCTCCCCTTCCTGCGGACGCTCACCGGGAAGCTCCCGGAGCGGTTCGCCACCGAGCTGTCTGCGCGGCTCGCCGCGCTGGAGTCCCTGCTCCCGCCGGTCACCGTGCGCGAGGCGTTCGCCCGGCTGCCCGAGCACACCCCCGCCGTCGGGCCGAAGCGGGGGACCGTCGCGCTGCTGTCCGGCTGCGTGCAGGACGTGTTCTTCCACCGGGTCAACGAGGCCACCGTCCGGGTGTTCTCGGCCGAGGGGTTCGATGTCGTCGTGCCCCGGGACCAGCAGTGCTGCGGCGCGTTGGAGCTCCACGCGGGCCGCGAGGACCCGGCGCTCGCCCGCGCGAAGCGCACCATCGCGACCTTCGCCGACCTGGGCGTGGACCACGTGATCGCCAACGTCGCCGGGTGCGGGTCGTCCATGAAGGACTACGGGCACCTGCTCGCCGACGACCCCGAGTGGGGGCCCCGGGCCAAGGCCTTCTCCGACTCGGTGAAGGACGTCTCCGAGGTGCTCGCCGCCGCGGGGCCGGTCGCACCCCGCTCACCGGTGCGCGCCCGCGTCGCCTATCACGACGCCTGCCACCTCGGCCACGCCCAGGGCGTGCGCGAGCAGCCCCGCGCGGTCCTGCGCAGCATCCCGGAGCTGGAGCTGGTCGACATCCCCGACGCGGCCCTGTGCTGCGGCTCCGCGGGGATCTACAACATGATCAACCCGGAGCCTGCCGACGAGCTGGGGAGGCGCAAGGCGGACAACGTGCGCTCCGTCCACCCGGAGATCGTGGTGACCGCCAACCCGGGCTGCCTGCTGCAGATCGGCAAGCACCTGGGCGGGGACCTCCCCCTCCTGCACCCGGTCCAGCTCCTCGACGCCAGCATCCGCAACGTGCCGGTCCCCGAGAGCTGAGGAACCGTCGGGGGGCGTGTCTAGTGTCCCCGCCATGACGCGCACCCTGACCACCGAGCTCGTCGAACAGCTGACCTTCCAGTGGGAGGGGGCGACCCGCCCGAGGCTGGCGGGGCTCACCGACGAGGAGTACCTCTGGGAGCCCGCGCCGGGCTGGACGATCCGGGCGGCGGGCTCCCCCGGCGCCACCGACATCGGCTCCGGGGACTTCCGGATCGACTACTCCCTCCCCACCCCCGAACCACCACCGCTCACCTCGATCGCCTGGCGGATGGCGCATCTGACCATCGGGGTCTTCGGCATGCGCACCGCGGCGCATTTCGACGGACCGCCCCTGGACCACGGGACCTTCCCCTACGCGGGCACCGCCGCGGGCGGCCTCGCTCAGCTGGACGCGGCCTACGCGGGGTGGATGGCCGGCGTCCGCGGGCTGGACGACGCGGCGCTCGCCCGCCCCGTCGGGCCCGCGGAGGGGCCGTACGCCGAGCACCCGATGATCACGCTCGTCCTGCACATCACCCGCGAGGCGCTGCACCACGGCGCGGAGCTCCTCCTCCTGCGGGACCTGTGGCGTTCTCAGGAGTCGTTCAGCGCCCACCCTGTCGGGCGGGGCCGGGCGGTGTGACAGTCGGGGGATGACGCACGCCACCACCCTCCCCCTGCACATGCGACGGGACCGCTTCGACCCGGTCCCCGAGCTGGGCGCCCTGCGCGAGCGGCCGGGCCTGACGAAGGTCCGCACGCCGATGGGCCTGGAACCGTGGCTGGTGACCCGCTGGGCGGACGTACGCGAGGTGCTGGGGGATCCGGCGCGGTTCAGCAACGCGTTCGTCGCGCCGATGCAGCAGGGCCGCAGCCCCGAGGAGATCGCCCGGATGCGGGCGGGCAACCTGCTGCCCAGGACCCGCCCGAGCACACCCGGCTGCGGCGGCTGCTGACCGGGGAGTTCACCGGCCGCCGGATGCGCAGGCTGGAGCCGCGGGTGCAGGCGATCGTCGACGAGCACCTCGACGCCATGGAACGGAAGGGGCCGCCCGCGGACCTGGTCGCGGACTTCGCGCTGCCGGTCCCCTCGCTGGTGATCTGCGAGCTGCTCGGCGTGCCGTACGAGGAGCGCCGCGAGTTCCAGGAGCGCAGCAGCAGGCTGCTCGACGTCTCGCTGCCGCTGCCCGAGCGGCTGGCGGCCTCGGACGAGCTGCGGTCGTACATGGCACGGCTCGTGGCCGGGCAGCAGGCGGACCCGGGCGAGGAGCTGCTCGGCATGCTGATCCGCGAGCACGGCACCGAGGTCACCACCGACGAGCTGATCGGCATCGCGAACCTGCTGCTCATCGCGGGCCACGAGACCACGTCGAACATGCTGGGCCTGGGCACGCTCGCGCTGCTGCACCACCCCGACCAGCTCGCCCTGGTGCGAGACGACCCGGAGGCGGTCGGCCCGGCGATCGAGGAGCTGCTGCGCTGGCTGTCCATCGTGCACAGCGGGACGTTTAAGATCGTCACCGAGGACACCGAGATCGCGGGCACCCCGATCCCGAAGGGCGACACGGTGATGCTGTCGCTGCCCGCGGCGAACCGCGACCCGGAGCTGCTCGACCGCCCGGAGGAGCTCGACGTCCGGCGCGGCGCGCTCGGCCACGTCGCCTTCGGCCACGGCGTCCACCACTGCCTCGGCGCCCCGCTGGCCCGGATGGAGATGCGCACGGCCTTCCCGGCCCTGTTCCGGCGCTTCCCGACCCTGCGGGTCGCCTCGGACGAGGAGCACTTCCGCTCCTTCAACGCGATCTTCGGAATGGAGTCGCTGCCCGTCGCCTGGTGAGGCACAGTGCGCGCGTGAGGCGCACCATCGACGAGTTCGAGATCGACGACGACGCGTCCCGGATCGACCGGGACGCGGCCTGGGCGTGGCTGTCCACCCAGGCCTACTGGGGCCGCTGGCGGCGGCGCGAGCACCTGGAGGCGCAGTTCGACAGCGCCTGGCGGGTGGTCGGGGTCTACCGCGGCCCCGACATGGTCGGCTCGGCCCGCGCGGTGTCCGACGGCGTGGCGTTCGCCTACCTGGCGGACGTCTGGGTCCACGAGTCGGCCCGCGGGCGGGGGCTGGGCAAGGCGCTCGTCGAGGAGATCGTCGCCGGGGGCCCGCGCATGCGGTGGGTGCTGCACACGAAGGACGCCGAGGGGCTCTACCAGCGATTCGGGTTCCGACCGGCCGACGCGACCGTGTGGGAGCGCCCCGCAGCGATGAGTTCCGGTGACGGCCCCGGTCCCTCCTGACGAGACCCACACCCAGGAGGAACCACGACCGCCACGACCGCCGGCACCGTCACCGCCGCCCGCCGCTCCCCCGCCCGGATCGCCCTGTCCACGCTGCAGGTCCTGCTCGGCCTCTTCCTGGCCGTCGGCTCGGGGCTGCCGAAGCTGTTCGGCGAGGCCACCGCCGTGCAGATCTTCGACCAGATCGGTGCGGGCCAGTGGTTGCGCTACCTGGTCGGGATCTGCGAGGTGGCGGGCGGCATCGGGCTCCTGGTCCCGGTGGTCGCCGGCCTCGCCGCCGCCTGCTTCGTCGCCCTGATGATCGGGGCGACGGTCGTGCAGCTGACCGTGGTGCACGCCTACTGGTACACCCCCGTGATCATCGGCGTGCTGATGGCGGTCGTCGCGTGGGCCCGCCGCGCGGAGATCGTCGCCCTCCTCCGCCGCTGATCCGTCGGTCAGGCGATCCAGTCGGGGACGCCGCGGTCGGTCCCGTCGGGCAGCGTGGCGCGGCTGTCACCGGGCGCGGTGACCAGCGCGGACACGCCGTCCGGACCCGGGACCACCCGGCGGACCCGGCCGCCGGGGAGCACGATGGAGTCCCCCGCGTCGAGCCTCCCGTACGGCTCCACGGTCACGGCGCCCTCGACCACGGTCCACACCTGCTCGCGGTCCATCACGTGCGCGGGCCCGGTCTGGTCGGCCCGCATGCGCACCCACCACACCGACTGGGCCGCCCCGCCCAGGGTAGGAGAGGCGAGGGTGGTCATCTCGGCGTTCGGGGTCTCGTGCACGCGCTGCGCGGCGCGGCGGATCACGCTCACGGCATCCTCCGGTAAGTTCGACAACATGGTTGTCGATATAGTGAACCTGGTTGTCGAATGACGTCAAGGCCCGGCCACGCGCTGCCCCTGCTGCTGCTCGCCGGCTTCCAGACCCTGGTCGACCGGCTCCACGCGACGCTGGCCGAGCAGGGCCACCCGCAGGCGCGCCCGATGCACGGGTTCGCCCTGCAGGCCGTGGGCACCGGCTGCACCGCGGCGGACCTGGGTCGGGCGCTGGGCGTGAGCAAGCAGGCCGCGGCCAAGACGATCGCCGGCCTCGAGGCGGCGGGCTACGTCGAACGGTCCGCGGATCCCGGGGACGCCCGCCGCGTCGTCGTCCGCCCGACCGCGCACGGCCGCGACCTGCTCGCCCGCTCCGCGGCGATCTTCGACGCCCTCCGCGCGGAGTGGGCGAACCGGCTCGGCGAGGACACCGTCCGCACGATCGAGGACGCCCTCGCGCAGGTCGCGGCCCCGCCCCGGCTCGACACCCCGACCCGGCTCACCCGCTGAGCGACCCACCCGCGTCCGTCCCGGATTGAGACAGCGACCCTCGCGCGGGGGTGAGACGCTGCCCCCACCGTCCCCGGACCGGCCGGGGACCGAGCACGTGCGGAGGCAGCCGTGATCCTCATCGTCCTGAAGGCGTCGATCAAGCCGGACAAGCGCGAGGAGTGGCTGAAGGGCATCACCGAGTACACCGCGGCGGTGCGCGCGGAGCCGGGCAACGTCTCGTTCGACTTCTACGAGAACGCCCAGGACTCGAACGAGTTCGTGATCGTGGAGACGTTCCGGGACGGCGACGCGGGGTCCGCGCACGTCCAGACCGAGCACGCCCGGAACTTCTTCCCGTGGATGGGTGGCGTGGTCACTCGCAAGCCGTACATCAACTACCAGGACCTCGACGGGGACGCCTGGAACGAGATGGCCGAGGTCGAGCCCCACTGACCGAGGCCGGCCCCGAACGAGTGCCGGACGGGGCCGTGGACACTCTGCGTGACAGCCGACTTTTCTGTGACGGCGTCACGGACGTGGATTCTCGAATCCACTTCCGCGACCATTCACGTCGGGGTGATATCCCCGCGGGCACCGAACCGCCGGGGAACTCTCCTCGATTAACTCAGTGCGAGGCGCGAGTTGCTCCTCGAGAAGAGATCCCGTGAATGGAGTGCCCAAGATGGGTCGCAACGCGTTCGACAGCGTGACGTCGGTCTTCAAGCGCAAGTCGTCCGAGGAGTCCGGTCGCCGGCTCGCGTTCGAGTACGAGTCCTACGACAAGTCCAAGGAGGAGGAGTACCGCTCCTTCGAGGGCAAGCGTCGCGGCCACCGCCACCACTGAGCCGCACCCGAGACGACCCCGCCCCGTCCGCGGGGCGGGGTCGTCCGTGCGATTGACCTGCACGAACGGAGCTCACGGTGGCCACCCCCGCCCTCCCGGTCCGCACGGTCCTCGCCCACTTCCGGCCCTTCATCAAGCCCTATCGCGGCCGGCTGGCGATCTGCCTGGCGCTCATCGCGGTGGGCCCGGTGCTCGATGCGGCGAACCTGTGGCTGTTCAAGGTCCTCGTCGACGACGTCCTGGCTCCGCGCAATTTCGAACTGTTCGGCACGGTTGCTGCATTGTTCGTCGGCGTCATGGTCGTCGGCGGAATTCTGTCCTTTGCGGACGACTATCTCTGCACGTGGGTCGGTGAACGATTCGTCCTGGATCTACGGGATCGACTGTTCGCCCACATGCATCGCATGTCGCCCGGATTCTTCGAGCGCCGGCCGGTCGGTGACCTGCTCGCCCGGCTCTCCGGGGACGTCAACGCGATCGAGTCACTCGTCGTGTCCGGTCTCATGCAGCTCGTCTCCTTCGGCACCCGCCTGCTCGTCTACGGCGGCCTGCTGTTCTTCCTGAACTGGCAGCTGGCGCTCGTCTCGCTCGTCAGCGTGCCCGCGTTCGCGCTCGCCTCCCGCTGGTTCTCCCGGCGGTTGAAGGCCGCCGCGCGCGAGACGAGCCGGCGCGGCGGGCAGATCGGCGCCGTCGCCGAGGAGTCCCTGGGCAACGCCGCGCTCGTGCACGCCTACAACCGCCAGCCCGCCGAGACCCGCCGCTTCCGCACCGAGAACCTCGGCTCCTTCGCCGCGTCGATGGTGGCCGCCCGGCTGCGCGCGCTGTTCTCGCCGCTGATCGACCTGTTCGAGGTCGCCGCCGTCCTGGTCGTGGCGGGCTTCGCCGTCTGGCAGATGGCGCAGGACGCGCTGACCCTGGGCGGGCTGATCGTGTTCCTGGGCTACCTCTCCCAGATGTACGCGCCGATCAAGGGGCTGGCCGGGCTGACCAACACCGTCTTCGCCGCCAGCGCGGGCGCCGAGCGGATCATCGAGATCCTCCGCGAGCGGCCGTCGGTCGAGGAGTCACCGCACCCGGTGCCGCTGGGCCGCGCTCACGGCGCGATCACGCTCGAGAACGTGCGCTTCACCTACCCCGGCACCGAGCGGCCCGCCCTCGACGGCGTGACGGTGACCGTCCCGCCCGGCGGGACCCTCGCCGTCGTCGGGCCCAGCGGGGCGGGCAAGACGACGCTCACGAAGCTGCTGCTGCGCTTCTACGACCCGGACGCGGGCCGGGTGCGGCTCGACGGCGTCGACCTGCGGGACCTGTCGCTGGTGCGGGTCCGGGAGAACCTCGCCGCCGTGCTGCAGGAGACCCTCGTGTTCGACGGCACCGTGCGCGACAACATCCTGTGGGGCAGACCCGACGCCACCGAGGCGGAGCTGGTCGCCGCCGCAGTGGCCGCGGATGCGCACGACTTCGTGACCGCGCTCCCCCAGGGCTACGACACCCCCGTCGGACAGCGCGGTCGGATGCTCTCCGGCGGCCAGCGCCAACGGCTCGCCATCGCCCGCGCCATGATCCGCGACGCCCCGGTCCTGCTGCTCGACGAGCCCACCACCGGCCTCGACGCCCACTCCACCGAGCAGGTCATGGGCCCGATGCGGCGGCTCATGCACGGCCGGACCACCATCGTGATCAGCCACAACCTGCTCACCGTCACCGACGCCGACCAGATCCTCTACCTGGAACACGGCCGGGTCCTCGGTGCGGGCACCCATCGTGAGCTGCTGATCAACTGCCCCGGCTACGCCCATCTGCACCGCCTGCACCACGGCCCCGGCGCCCGTCGGGCCGGCACCGCCCAGAGCGCGACCGCCCAGAGCCCGACCACGCAGGGCGGCACCGGCAGGCCCGGCGCCGTCTGGGCCGATCTCGACCGCGAGCGCGCCCGCCACCGCTACCCGGTCGGCCACCCCCAGGGCCCACGACCCCAGCCGGTCCCGCGCCGTCGCGCCCGCACCGGTGCGGCCCGCCTGTTCCAGAGCAACGGCCACTGAACCACTGAACCCGTGAGTGGCGATGGCCGCCATGGCGACCATCGCCACTCACGAGGTTCGGGCGCTCGCCTCGTGCTCGGCCCGCACCCGGTTGACGAGATCGACGAGCTCCGCGTCCTCCTTCAGCGCCTTGCGCGCGCGGGGCGGAAGCTCCTGCAGGCGCTTCTCCTCGCCGCGCAGCACCTCGATCAGCCGCGCCCGCTCGGTCGGGTCCTCGCAGGCCAGGTACTCCTTCGCCCGACGGCGCACGGTCGCGGAGGCGTTGACCGCCTTGCCCTTCGGGCTGGCGAGCGAGGCGATGACGGTCACCACCAGCACGCCGATGATCACGCTGAGCGAGACCGCCGTACTGATCTCGACGACGTTGACGTGCTCGCCGTCGTTGATGAACGGCACGTTGTTCTCGTGCAGCGCGTGCAGGATCAGCTTCACGCCGATGAACGCCAGGATCGCCGCGAGCCCGTAGGACAGGTAGACGAGCCGGTCCAGCAGGCCGTCGATCAGGAAGTAGAGCTGGCGCAGGCCCAGCAGGGAGAAGGCCGTCGCGGTGAACACGATGTAGGTGTTCTGGGTGAGCCCGAAGATCGCCGGGATGGAGTCCAGGGCGAACAGGATGTCCGTGCCGCCGATGGCGACCATCACCAGCAGCATGGGGGTCATGACCCGCTTGCCGTTGTCGACGGTGAACAGCTTGTCGCCGTCGTAGTGCTCGGAGGTGCGCAGGAAGCGCCTCGCGAGCCGGATCACGAAGTTGTCCGCCTCGTCCTGGCCACCCTCGCCCTTGAGCAGGTTCCCGGCCGTGATCAACAGGATGAGGCCGAACAGGTAGAACACCCAGGCGAACGTGTTGATCAGCGCGGCGCCCACGAAGATGAACGCCGTCCGCGCGATCAGCGAGAACACGATGCCGAACAGGAGCACCTTCTGCTGGTCGGCGCGGGGCACGGAGAAGCTGCCCATGATGATGAGGAAGACGAACAGGTTGTCGACCGACAGTGCCTTCTCGGTGACGTAGCCCGCGAAGTACTCGGCGCCCATCGTCGGGCCGCCGAAGAGCAGCAGGCCCACGCCGAACAACACCGCGATGCCGACGTAGAGGGCCGACCAGACGGTGGCCTCCCGCAACGTCGGGACGTGCGCCTTGCGGACGTGGAACACGAAGTCGAACACCAGCAGCCCGACGATCGCGAGGACCGTCAGCCACCACACGACGGGAGGCACGGACACGAGGTCTCCTCAGGGGTCCACGAGACAGTGGCGTGAGCATAGGGACGAACCGGGCAGTCGGCACATGATCCGTGCCCGGTCGGGGTACCCGCCGTCCGTGACCACGACGTTGCGCGCGGATCCCGTCGCCCTGACCACCGCGTTCCGGGACGCGCGTTGTCTGCCCCGGTTACGGGCCTGGTTGCGGGAGCACGTCGGCGAGGCCGAGCGCTGCGGGGACGCCGAGCTCGTCTGCACCGAGCTCATCACCAACGCCGTGGAGCACGCGCGCGGGCCGCGGTCGGTGGAGCTGGCCGTCTCCGAGGACCGGGTGCGTGTCGCGGTGACCGACGGCAGCCCGGAGCGCGACCCCGTCCCCGGCCGGTCGCGGTTCGAGGGCGAGCACCGGGGCCGCGGGTTGACCCTGGTCGCGGCGCTGAGCGAGTGGACCGTGCGCTGTGCGCGACGGTCGAAGACCGTCGAGGCCACCGTTCTGACACCGGGCTGACCAACCCGGAGTGCGCCAAGAGCAAGAGCGAACGGCGCGTTCGCTCACTTGGTGTGAGCGAACGCGCCGTTCGCCGGAGGAGGGGCTGTCAGGCCACTCACCAAGGCCGCCGGTCAGCGAGGTCCCGGCTCACCACCGCGCCGGCTCACCGAGTGCGCTCGTCTACATGCCGCGGTAGGCCGCCATCGCGTCGGCGAGCAGGTTGCCGAGGCTCTCGCGGCCGGAGCGGCTCGGCGTCCGCTCGGCGACAGCCGGGGCCGCCGAGGCGCCGGGTCCGGCGTCGTCCGGCTCGCCCGTGGACCCGGACCCGGTCGTCGACGTCGTCGCGCCCTGGTCCGGCGCCTCGGCGGACCGGCGCCGGTGTCGGCGGGCGCCCGTGTCCCCGGCCGGCCGCGGCTGATCGAGCCCGGCGCCGGGCTCAGCGCGAGGTCCGTCTCCCTGCTCGGGGAGTTCCTGGACGAGTCGGGCCCCGGACTCGCCGTCCGTGCCGTGGACGGTGCCGCGCAGGCGCACCGCGCCGAGCCCGTCCATGCCGATCGGATCCCGCGAGATCGCCATGGCGACGGCCGCCGCGAGGTCTCCGAGCACCGGCTGCATCCAGGCCGCGCTCTCGGCCCGGTCGCGCCCGGGCAGGTCGACCCGCAGGGTCGCCGGGTCCTCGGGGCGCACGCGTCCCCGCCGCGGGAGGTGGACGCGCATCCGGTCGGTGAGATCGCGCAGGATCCGCTCGGCCTGCGGGGAGTGCACCCGACGATCGCCCTCGACGAGGTCGATCACCACCGTCGTGCCCACGGCCGCCGGATCCGGCTCCCGCCAATCCGAGTCCGTCGGGCTCTCCCCCGCCTCCGGACGACGCCGCCTGCCCGAGGCTCCCGCCGCACCCGATCCGGACCGCGCCTCGTCCGCGGCCCACTCACCGCCCGTCCCGGCTGGAGGACCGACGACCCCGGACGCCGCCGCGGCGCCTGCGAGGGTCGGTGCCGCAGCCGGCTCCGCACGACCCCACACCCGGTCGAGCTCGGCGATCGCCTCGCGCAGCCAGTCGCCCGCCCCGTCGGCCGGGGCCCCGCCGTTCGCTCCCGTGGGGTTCGCGGCGACCGCCGCCGACATCTCCGACATCGCGGACGCCGAACCCCTCGCCTCGCCCGATGCCGCCGGCAGGTCCGCCTCGGCGTCCGCCTGCCCGGCCTTGCGGGTCGACGAGGCCGAGCCGGCTCCGTGCCGCCCCGAACCGTCGCGTGCGGCGTCGGCCGTCACCTCGTGCGGACCGGCCTGCTCACCGTGCCGACCGGCCTGCTCACCGTGACCAGCCCGGTCGCCGTGCCGACCGGCCTGGTCGGAGTCTCGACCAGCCTGGTCGTCACGCACATCCGCCTGGCCGCCGCGTCGACCGGCCACATCGCCGACACGCCCGCTCACCTCGACTTCGGGTCGGCCTGCTTCGCCGCCATGCCGGCCACCCGCATCGCCGCGACGACCGCCCGCGTCCCAGTGTCGGCCTGCTCCATCGCCATGCCGGCCGTCCGCGTCGCCGCGCCGGCCGTCCGCGTCGCCGCGCCAGCCGTCCGCGCCGCCGCGCCGACTGCCCGCATCGCCGCTCCACCTGCCCGCGTCCTCGTGCCGGCCATCCGCGTCGCCGCTCCGGCTGCCCGCATCCCCGTGCCGGCTCGCACTGTCGCCGCGCCGGTCCGCCGCGTCGCTCGGCCGGGCCGCCTCACGGCCGTGCCCACCGGCCTCGTTCCCGCTGCGCCGACCCGCCTGATCGCCACCGTGCGCCCCGGGCGTGCCGCGGTCGGGCACCCCGACACCGAGGTCGTCCTGGTCCCGGTCCGAACCGCCACGCGGCGAGTCGGTCGGCGCCTCGTCGCGGTCGGCACGCGGTGACCGCGGAACGGACTCCTCCGCCGCCCGCCGGCGCGCCGGGCGACGCCCCGGCGCGGCACCGGTCGGACCGCCCGCGGTGTCGGCGCCCCCGTGACGGCGTTCCCCGTCCGCGGCGTCGGCTGAGCGCGCTGCCGCCCCGGCCGCGGCGGTGGCCGCCGACTCGCCGGTACGGGACCGGGTCAGCCGCGGCCAGGAACCCGCGCGGTCGCCGTCGTCGCTCCACTGCCCCGAGGCCCGCAACTCCGAGATCAACGCGTCACCGAGCAGCGCCCCGTACGAGGTGGCCGAACGGCCCTTCGTCTCCGGCTCGTCGATCGGGACCGCAGTGGCCCGCCGCCGCTGCGTGAGACGGCGCGGACGCTCCGCGGGCTCGGCCCCGTCGTCCGACTGTGCCTCGCCGGTGTTCCCCGCCGACTCGGGCCGGCCGTTCCGGCGCCCGTCCTCGGGTGCCGCGTCGGCGACGGGCCGCGCGCCGAGGGCGTCCTCGGATCGTCGGACTGGCCGCGGTTCGGCGAGCGGGCCGCCGAGCAGCGCGTCCGCCTCCGAGGAGAAGCCACCCAGCAGGGCGTCGATCGCGCTCATCCCGCTCGGCGGAGCTGTGGCGCCCGGCTTGGTGTCAGTCGCGGTGCGCTCCGGCGGGGTGGGGCCGTGTCCGGTCGCCGACTCGTCGAGGAGTCCGTCCGCGGGCCGCACGTCGGTGCTGCGCGCCCCGCTACGGCCGAGCGCCGCCTCGAAGTCCGCCACGAGCTCTCGGTGGCGGCGGCCGCGCTCCTTGTCCCGCTGCTCGGCGGCCATTCCGGCCCGCATCTCCCGCAGCGCGACGTCCAGGGCTCCGGTCCGCTCGGCGAGCTCGGCCAGGGCGGTCCGACAGGCGGCCTCGAGCCCAGGGAGGTCCACGACCGCGGCCAGGTCGGCGGCCTCGGCCAGCGCGGTGCCGGTGGCAGCCTCGTCCTCCGACGTGGCGCGCGCGACCGCGAGCCGCAGCCGAGCCGCCTGCGCGTTGGCTCGCCCGGGAGCCGCGACGAGCGCACCTCGGGCGACACCGTGCGCCTCCGCTCGCCTGCCCGCCTCCAGCAACGCCCCGATCCGATGCGCCAGCAGGGCGTCGTGGAGCGAGGGAGCGGCCCGGCGCCCCCCGGCCCCGTCGAGGACCCGAAGGCCCTCAGTGGCCGCCTCGACGGCCGCCACGGACGTCTCCCGGTCGAGCGCGACCGTGGCGGCCACCAGCTCGACAGCAGCCCGGGCCGCGGCCCCGGCGAGCGCATCGGCGTCCGCCCGCGCGCGGGACAGCAGGGCATCGACCGTGCTCGCGGCCTCTCCGGCCGAGACCGCGCACCGGATCAGGACGAGCCGTGCGTCCAGCCGGACCTCGGCCGATCCGACGGCGAGCGTGAGGGCCTGCTGGGCGAGCCGCCGCGCGACACCGGTGTCCCCGTTCTCCTGGGACACCGACGCCACCTCGACGACGAGCCGCGCACCGTCCGCCACCGCGGGCTCGACGCCACGCCGCGCGAGCTGCTCGAGCACCTCCGCGATCCCGGTGCGCCCGTCGCCGGTCGCGGCGAGGCCGTGCGCGCGCCAGCCCGAGGCCAGCAGCCACACCGGATCGGTGTCCGGGGTGACCTCCGCAGCGTGCTCCGCGAGCCCGGCCGTGAGATCCGGCCTGCTCCACCGGAGCGACGCCGCGACCGTGGTCAACGCCGCCCCGGAGAGCTCGTCTGTGCCGTGCCGGACCGCCTCGGACATGCACCCTCCTGTGCGACCGACCACCCGGGTGGGATCCCGCTGTCTACCTCGCCCGATCGAGCCGCAGGGCCCGATCGCTCTCAGTCACGGGTGAGCTTACGGTGCGTGACACGGTGCGGACGCGCGGCGTCCGCACCGAGGCGCTCCACCTTGTTCTTCTCGTAGGCCTCGAAGTTGCCCTCGAACCAGAACCAGGCGGCCGGGTTCTCGTCGGTGCCCTCCCACGCGAGGATGTGCGTGACGACGCGGTCCAGGAACCACCGGTCGTGGGAGATCACCACGGCGCACCCGGGGAACTGCTCGAGCGCGTTCTCCAACGACCCCAGCGTCTCGACGTCCAGGTCGTTCGTCGGCTCGTCGAGCAGGATCAGGTTGCCGCCGAGCTTGAGCGTGAGGGCCAGGTTCAGCCGGTTCCGCTCGCCGCCGGACAGCACGCCCGCGGGCTTCTGCTGGTCGGGGCCCTTGAACCCGAACGCCGCGATGTAGGCGCGCGAGGGCATCTCGGTCTGGCCGACGTGGATGTAGTCCAGGCCGTCGGACACGACTTCCCAGACGTTCTTCTTGGGGTCGATCCCGCCGCGGTTCTGGTCGACGTAGGACAGCTTCACCGTCTCGCCGACCTTGACCTCCCCGGAGTCCGGCTTCTCCAGCCCGACGATGGTCTTGAACAGCGTGGTCTTGCCGACGCCGTTCGGCCCGATCACGCCGACGATCCCGTTGCGCGGGAGCGAGAACGACAGGTCCTTGATCAGCTGACGGCCGTCGAATCCCTTGTCCAGGTGCGAGACCTCGACGACGGTGCTGCCCAGGCGCGGGCCGGGCGGGATCTGGATCTCCTCGAAGTCCAGCTTCCGGTTCCGGTCCGCCTCGGCCGCCATCTCCTCGTAGCGGTCCAGCCGCGAACGGCTCTTGGCCTGCCGGGCCTTCGGGTTGGACCGGACCCACGCGAGCTCGTCCTTCAGCCGCTTCTGCAGCTTCTGGTCCTTCTTGCCCTGGACCGCGAGCCGCTCTGCCTTCTTCTCCAGGTAGGTGGAGTAGTTGCCCTCGTAGGGGAAGGTGCGGCCGCGGTCCAGCTCCAGGATCCACTGCGCCACGTTGTCCAGGAAGTACCGGTCGTGGGTGACCGCCAGGACGGCGCCGGGGTAGGACGCCAGGAACTGCTCGAGCCAGAGGACGCTCTCCGCGTCCAGGTGGTTGGTCGGCTCGTCGAGGAGCAGGAGGTCGGGCTTGGACAGGAGCAGCTTGCACAGCGCGACGCGGCGGCGCTCACCACCCGAGAGGTGGGTGACCGGGGCGTCCGGCGGCGGGCAGCGCAGCGCGTCCATCGCCTGCTCGAGCTGGGAGTCGAGCTCCCAGGCGTCCGCGTGGTCCAGCTCCTCCTGGAGGGTGCCCATCTCCTCCATCAGCGCGTCCGAGTAGTCCGTCGCCATCTGCTCGGCGATCTCGTTGTACCGGTCGAGCTTCTGCTTGATCTCGCCGACGCCCTCCTCCACGTTGCCGAGGACGGTCTTCTCCTCGTTGAGGGGAGGTTCCTGTTGCAGGATCCCGACCGTGGCGCCCGGGGCGAGGAAGGCCTCGCCGTTGTTCGCCTGGTCCAGGCCGGCCATGATCCGCAGCACGGTCGACTTGCCGGCGCCGTTGGGACCCACGACGCCGATCTTCGCCCCCGGGTAGAAGCTGATCGAGGCGTTGTCGAGGATGACCTTGTCGCCGTGCGCCTTGCGCACGTTCTTCATGGTGTAGATGAACTCCGGCACGCGCACGATGGTAGTTCCGGTCACTTCACGTCCTCCCGACAGGTGCACCGGCGACCTCCGCGACGGGCTCACCGGGCTCCGGCGGAGCGCCGTCACGAACCTCCACCGAGGAGTGTTCGGCCCGGGTGCCGGGACCGCGGGGGCCCTCCGAGAGCGGTGTGCCGTCGTCGAGCAGCGATCCGTCCGCCGCACGCCGCACCCGGTTGACCACCGCGGTGGCGGTGTTGAG
Source organism: Pseudonocardia sp. WMMC193 (assembly GCF_021728735.1). NCBI lineage: Bacteria > Bacillati > Actinomycetota > Actinomycetes > Pseudonocardiales > Pseudonocardiaceae > Pseudonocardia > Pseudonocardia sp. WMMC193. Next base: position 3,021,526 of record NZ_JAKKDO010000003.1, read on the forward strand.
GTCCGGGCCCACCGCCTCCGCCACGAGACTCACCGCGGTACGGGGACGGCCATCCTGCTCGAACTCACGCACGTACAGCCGGCCGTGGACGATCACCGGATCACCCTTGGCGAAGGTCTGCTTCACGTTCCGGCCGAGATGGCGGCGCCAGACGTCCACGGAGAGATACGAGGTGGACGACTCCTTCCACGCCCCGGTCTGTCGGTCGTAGAAGCCGTGGTTGCAGGCCATGCGAAAGGACACGACCTCACGGCCTGCGCCGAGATCGCGGATCAGGGGTTCGTTCGTCAGCCGGCCGACGACGGTGGTCAGGATGTCGCTCACAGGTCTCTCCTCGCTCGGTGCGGGTCGCAGTGCGTCCAGCATCGGGCCGCGAGAAGGGTTCGAGCGTCCTCGGCGACGATCTGGGGATGGGCGATGCCGAGTGTGGACAACCGCCGCCCCCGCTCCGCGCGAGGCACGGATTCTTCGGCATCGTGTGGTAGCGGCACCCTCTGACGAATCCGGAAATGCAGAAAGGGCCCCGCAGCGAATGCTGCGGGGCCTTTCTGATGTTTGATGTCGGCGGCGACCTACTCTCCCACACCCTGGCGAGTGCAGTACCATCGGCGCTGGAGGGCTTAGCTTCCGGGTTCGGGATGGGACCGGGCGTTCCCCCTCCGCCATGACCACCGACAACACTATTCAAATGTGAAACATTCTTTGAACAGAGCAGTCGTGTGCTCAGGGTCACACAGTGGATGCGAACAACATGTTGTGGCAAGCCCTCGGCCTATTAGTACCAGTCAACTCCACCCCTCACAGGGCTTCCATCTCTGGCCTATCAACCCAGTCGTCTACTGGGAGCCTTAACCACGCAAGGTGGTGGGAGACCTCATCTTGGAACGAGCTTCCCGCTTAGATGCCTTCAGCGGTTATCCCTTCCGAACATAGCCAACCAGCCATGCACCTGGCGGTACAACTGGCACACCAGAGGTTCGTCCGTCCCGGTCCTCTCGTACTAGGGACAGCCTTCCTCAAGTCTCCTACGCGCGCGGCGGATAGGGACCGAACTGTCTCACGACGTTCTAAACCCAGCTCGCGTACCGCTTTAATGGGCGAACAGCCCAACCCTTGGGACCTACTCCAGCCCCAGGATGCGACGAGCCGACATCGAGGTGCCAAACCATGCCGTCGATATGGACTCTTGGGCAAGATCAGCCTGTTATCCCCGGGGTACCTTTTATCCGTTGAGCGACACCCCTTCCACAAGGCGGTGCCGGATCACTAGTCCCGACTTTCGTCCCTGCTCGACCCGTCAGTCTCACAGTCAAGCTCCCTTGTGCACTTACACTCAACACCTGATTGCCAACCAGGCTGAGGGAACCTTTGGGCGCCTCCGTTACTCTTTGGGAGGCAACCGCCCCAGTTAAACTACCCACCAGGCACTGTCCCTGAACCAGATCATGGCCCGAGGTTCAGACACCCAATTCGACCAGAGTGGTATTTCAACAACGACTCCACAACCACTAGCGTGACCGCTTCACAGTCTCCCACCTATCCTACACAAGCCGAACCGAGCATCAATACCAAGCTATAGTAAAGGTCCCGGGGTCTTTCCGTCCTGCCGCGCGTAACGAGCATCTTTACTCGTAGTGCAATTTCGCCGAGTCTCTGGTCGAGACAGCGCCCAAGTCGTTACGCCATTCGTGCAGGTCGGAACTTACCCGACAAGGAATTTCGCTACCTTAGGATGGTTATAGTTACCACCGCCGTTTACTGGCGCTTAAATTCTCCGCTTCGCCCCCGAAAGGACTAACAGGTCCTCTTAACGTTCCAGCACCGGGCAGGCGTCAGTCCGTATACATCGTCTTGCGACTTCGCACGGACCTGTGTTTTTAGTAAACAGTCGCTTGGGCCTGGTCTCTGCGACCGGCCGCCCCTAGCCCGCAAAGGGGCTTCAAGACAACCGGCCCTCCTTCTCCCGAAGTTACGGAGGTATTTTGCCGAGTTCCTTAACCAGAGTTCACTCGATCGCCTCGGTATTCTCTACCTGACCACCTGTGTCGGTTTGGGGTACGGGCCGCAACAGCACTCACTAGAGGCTTTTCTCGACAGCATGGGATCACTCTACTTCGCCTCAATCGGCTACGCATCACCTCTCACCCTTCACGACCCCCGGATTTACCTAGGAATCAGGCTACAGGCTTACACCACGACAACCACCGCGTGGCGGAGCTACCCTCCTGCGTCACCCCATCGCTTGCCTACTACCGAATCGGTTCCCACGCTCCCCCGAACTCAAGCCCCCGAAGGGACAACAGAGCCAGGTTCGGATGGTTAGCATCAACGACCTCAGCATGGGCGCACTATCACGAGCACGGGAATATCAACCCGTTATCCATCGACTACGCCTGTCGGCCTCGCCTTAGGTCCCGGCTCACCCTGGGCGGAACAACCTGGCCCAGGAACCCTTGGTCATCCGGCGGCAGAGATTCTCACTCTGCATTCGCTACTCATGCCTGCATTCTCACTCGCACACCCTCCACCACTGGGTTCCCCCGCAGCTTCAACGGATGCACGACGCTCCCCTACCCAACCCAACGACTACACCCACCGGAAAAACCGGTAAGCGGATCTCTGCTGGATTGCCACAGCTTCGGCGGTGCGCTTGAGCCCCGCTACATTGTCGGCGCAGGACCACTTGACCAGTGAGCTATTACGCACTCTTTCAAGGGTGGCTGCTTCTAAGCCAACCTCCTGGTTGTCTCGGCGATCCCACATCCTTTCCCACTTAGCGCACGCTTAGGGGCCTTAGCTGGTGATCTGGGCTGTTTCCCTCTCGACTATGAAGCTTATCCCCCACAGTCTCACTGCCGCGCTAACAGTACCGGCATTCGGAGTTTGGCTGATTTCAGTAAGCTTGTCGGCCCCCTAGACCATCCAGTGCTCTACCTCCGGTACCCACCACGCGACGCTGCACCTAAATGCATTTCGGGGAGAACCAGCTATCACGGAGTTTGATTGGCCTTTCACCCCTACCCACAGCTCATCCCCCAGGTTTTCAACCCTGGTGGGTTCGGGCCTCCACCACGTCTTACCGTAGCTTCACCCTGGCCATGGGTAGATCACTCCGCTTCGGGTCTACACCCCGCGACTACACGCCCTATTCAGACTCGCTTTCGCTACGGCTACCCCACACGGGTTAACCTCGCCACGAAGCATAACTCGCAGGCTCATTCTTCAAAAGGCACGCCATCACCCCGAAAGGCTCTGACGGCTTGTAGGCACACGGTTTCAGGTACTATTTCACTCCCCTCCCGGGGTACTTTTCATCTTTCCCTCACGGTACTAGTCCGCTATCGGTCATCAGGGAGTATTTAGGCTTAACGGGTGGTCCCGCCAAATTCACAGCAAATTCCACGAGCTCGCTGCTACTCGGGTACACAGTCCACCATGCCCTGCATGTTTTCGCGTACGGGACTCTCACCCACTACGGTGACGCTTTCCAGACGTCTTCCACTAACACACAGACAACACGATCCAAGATCCGGCAGAACCTCGACGACCATAACCCACGACACCGCATCCGCAACCCCTGCCGGGTATCACACGAACACGGTTTAGCCTCCTCCGCTTTCGCTCGCCACTACTCACGGAATCACGGTTGTTTTCTCTTCCTGTGGGTACTGAGATGTTTCACTTCCCCACGTTCCCCCCGTACGACTATGAATTCATCGCACGGTAACGCCCCATGACGGGCGCTGGGTTTCCCCATTCGGACACCCTCGGATCACAGCTAGGTTGACAACTCCCCGAGGACTATCGCGGCCTCCCACGTCCTTCATCGGCTCCTGATGCCTAGACATCCACCATGTGCCCTTACACACTTGACCACAACAAGATGCTCGCATCCACTATGCAACACTCAACACACAACCACACCCGCGCTTCACAGAAAGCCACCACCCACACACAGCAGGCGTTAAGCGATCCCCACGCGAGGCGATCCGAAGAAAACACCACCAACACGGTGTCCTCTCAGGACCCAACAGTGTGTCGAACCATCAAACGATCACCAGAACCACAACGGTCGTGTTCCACCCAGCATCCCGAAGGATGATTCAGTGATAAGGAGGATCGGACAACCACAACAGCCGCCGACCTCATCCCACCAACACGGTGAGACTCCTTAGAAAGGAGGTGATCCAGCCGCACCTTCCGGTACGGCTACCTTGTTACGACTTCGTCCCAATCGCCAGTCCCACCTTCGACGACTCCCTCCACAAGGGTTGGGCCGCCGGCTTCGGGTGTTACCAACTTTCGTGACGTGACGGGCGGTGTGTACAAGGCCCGGGAACGTATTCACCGCAGCGTTGCTGATCTGCGATTACTAGCGACTCCAACTTCATGGGGTCGAGTTGCAGACCCCAATCCGAACTGAGACCAGCTTTAAGAGATTCGCTCCACCTCACGGTCTCGCAGCCCTCTGTACTGGCCATTGTAGCATGTGTGAAGCCCTGGACATAAGGGGCATGATGATTTGACGTCATCCCCACCTTCCTCCGAGTTGACCCCGGCAGTCTCCCATGAGTCCCCACCACTACGTGCTGGCAACATGGAACAAGGGTTGCGCTCGTTGCGGGACTTAACCCAACATCTCACGACACGAGCTGACGACAACCATGCACCACCTGCACACCAACCACAAGGGAAGCCCTATCTCTAGGGATGTCTGGTGCATGTCAAACCCAGGTAAGGTTCTTCGCGTTGCATCGAATTAATCCACATGCTCCGCCGCTTGTGCGGGCCCCCGTCAATTCCTTTGAGTTTTAGCCTTGCGGCCGTACTCCCCAGGCGGGGCGCTTAATGCGTTAGCTGCGGCACAGAGACCGTGGAATGGCCCCCACACCTAGCGCCCAACGTTTACGGCGTGGACTACCAGGGTATCTAATCCTGTTCGCTCCCCACGCTTTCGCTCCTCAGCGTCAGTATCGGCCCAGAGACCCGCCTTCGCCACCGGTGTTCCTCCTGATATCTGCGCATTTCACCGCTACACCAGGAATTCCAGTCTCCCCTGCCGAACTCCAGTCATGCCCGTATCGACCGCAAGCTCAGAGTTAAGCCCCAAGTTTTCACGACCGACGCGACAGACCGCCTACGAGCTCTTTACGCCCAATAATTCCGGACAACGCTCGCACCCTACGTGTTACCGCGGCTGCTGGCACGTAGTTGGCCGGTGCTTCTTATCCAGGTACCGTCACTTGCGCTTCGTCCCTGGCGAAAGAGGTTTACAACCCGAAGGCCGTCATCCCCCACGCGGCGTCGCTGCGTCAGGCTTTCGCCCATTGCGCAATATTCCCCACTGCTGCCTCCCGTAGGAGTCTGGGCCGTGTCTCAGTCCCAGTGTGGCCGGTCGCCCTCTCAGGCCGGCTACCCGTCGTCGCCTTGGTGGGCCATCACCCCACCAACAAGCTGATAGGCCGCGGGCCCATCCCCCACCGAAAAACTTTCCACCAACCCCCATGCGAGGGAAGGTCATATCCGGTATTAGACCCAGTTTCCCGGGCTTATCCCAGAGTGGAGGGCAGGTCGCCCACGTGTTACTCACCCGTTCGCCGCTCGTGTACCCCGAAAGGCCTTACCGCTCGACTTGCATGTGTTAAGCACGCCGCCAGCGTTCGTCCTGAGCCAGGATCAAACTCTCCAACAAAAACTGGCTCTAGCTGACGGGCTCGCCTCCGACGGGATCGGAGAAACGAGCCCCAAAATGAACTGGCACAAACCGCCAGTCCCGATAATCTAGCTCGACACACTGTTGAGTTCTCAAAAGACACCCGCACACCATGGAACGCCTCACGAGGAGGTGAACGTCCGGGGCGTCAGTCGTTCTGTTCGAGAGCCTACCAGAACCTGACCGGCTCGGAGGCAACTCTCTTATGTTACTTCGTTCGGAGCGCCGGGGCAAGCCCTGGTTTCTCCGGCCGAAGCCCGCGTGACTCCACCCTGCTGGGTGTCGCTTCCGCGGAGGTGGTCCCCATCTCGGCTAGCGGACCCGTTCCGGAGATCCGGCCCGTTTCGTCTCGCTGCCCGCCGTGGCGACGAAGAGAAAGTTACACACCCCCTCCAGGGGCACGCAAATCGCCCCCCTGAAACCTGCTTTGACCTGCGGAAACAGCCCGAAATCGGAGGTGCAGCAGATGATCTTGATTGCGCCGAACGGTCAGCCCTGACGGAGCTCGTCGGACGGGCTCCGACCAGGCTCGACGTCCTCCGCCACGCTCGCCGGAGCCCGCACCGGGGTGCCTTCCGGGCGTCGTTCGTCGGGCGCCGCGGCCTCCGAAGAAATCTCGGAAATCTCCGAAGACGCGCCGGACGGTGCCTCTCCCCGGGCCAAGCGGCGCAGCATCGCGTTGTACGCCTTGAGGTCCGCGTCGCCGTCGGCGTCGGCCCGACGATCATCGCGTCGTGCCGACCGCTCGTCGTGGCGGGACCACTGGACGAGCAACGCGACCAGGACGATCAACAACGGCACCTCGCCCGAGGCCCACGTGATCCCGCCGCCCAGGCGTTGATCCACCAGCGGGTCGGTGACCCACGGCAGGGCCAGCGAGCGGTAGAAGTCGCCCCCGATGACCTGGTCCGCCCCCATCAGCGCCACCCCGAAGAAGGCGTGGAAGGGCACTGACAGGAAGAGCACCCCCAGCTTCACCACGTGGTTGAGCCGCCGCGGCGCGGGGTCGACCCCGATGATCGGCCAGAAGAAGATCAGCCCCGCCAGCAGGAAGTGCACGTTCATCGCGACGTGCGCCCAGTGCTCGTTCAGCGCCCAGGCGAACAGGTCCGAGAAGTAGAGCGCGTAGTAGGACCCCACGAACACCGGCAGCGCGAAGAGCGGGTGGGTCACGAAGCGGGCCACCGGCGAGTGCACCGCGGCGAGGATCCACTCCCGCGGCCCCGGCGGATTCCCCCTGCCCGCCACCGGGATCGCGCGCAGCGCGAGGGTGATGGGCCCGCCGAGCACCAGGAGGATGGGCACCACCATGGACAGCATCATGTGCATCGCCATGTGGGCGCTGAACATCGCGGGCGCGTACTTGCCGACCCCCGAGCTCGTCGCCACCAGGAACACCGCGCACCCGGCCAGCCAGGCGATCGTGCGCCCCACGGGCCAGGCGTCCCCGCGACGCCGCAGCCTCCGCACACCGAGCAGGTAGAGCACCGCGAGGAGCACCGCGGCGGTGCCGAGCAGCAGGTCGAAGCGCCAGTCGAACACGAGCCGCGCGAGGGTCGGCGGCCCGTCGAGGTCGTACCCGATCACCACCTCCGTCCTCGACGGCGGCGCCGCGGCCGTGGCGGGCGGCGCCGAGCGGCCGAGGGCGACGGCCAGCCCGATCGTCGCGAGCATCAGCAGCACCTCGACCCCGCCGAGTCGCAACAGTGCCCGCCGTTCGCCCCGACCCGCGGCGTCCACGGTGTGCCTGCGGTGCAGGGCCCCCAGGCCACCCAACGCAAGCAGGGCCACGGTCTTGCCGAGCAGCAGCGCGCCGTAGGTGGTCCCCACCAGGTCGGGCAGCGGCACCCGGATCAGCGCGTTGATCACGCCGGTGGCGGCGAGCACCACCCAGCACCACAACGCGACCCGGGAGAACCGCCGCACCGCCACCCCGAGCACGTCGGTGTCCCGGTGCGCCGCCAGGGACAGCACCGCCACGAGCCCACCGACCCACACCGAGGCGGCGAGCACGTGCAACACCAGGCTGTTGGTCGCGACGTCGTGCGCCCCGCCGGAGGCGGAGTGCCCGGTCAGCGCCACCGGCAGCGGGCCGGCCAGCGCGAGGCCGAACGCGACGACCGTCCACCCCCACGTCAGCACCACCCGGGTGGCGACCAGGACGAGCAGTGCGACGATCGCCGTCAACAGCCACGACAGCGAGTCCGACAGCTGCGGGATGAGGCTCAGCAGCAACGACGGGTCGAGCACCTGCCCGACCGGCCTGCCCACCGCGTCCGCCGCGGTCAGCGGCACCAGCAGCAGCGCGCACGCCGCCCACGCCGCCGCGGCCCACGAGGCGGCCCGCAGGCCCCGGTAGCCCGGGACGTCCAGGTACCCGTTCGGTCGCGGCGGCACGAAGAACGCGGCGAGCAGGAGGAACCCGATCGTGAGGACCGCAGCGACCTCCCCCGCGGCGCGCACCGCCGGGAGACCGATCGTCGTGAGCGTTCCGGGGTCCGGCAGGCCCAGGTTCTCGATGGGCCGGGACCCGGTGAGCGCGGTCAGCCCCCCGGCGACCAGCACGGCCACCGCCGTACCGAGGCCGACCAGCCCACCGATGCCGGACGGCGGGCGTTCGGCCTGCTCGGGCGGGCGGGTGTCGGACGACGTGGCGGACATGGCCCCAGGCTAGGCCGTGTCCCTCGGGCGGCGGCGCGGGCGCTAGCTGCGCACCTCGGCGGCAGCCCCGACGAGCCGCAACGGCTGCGGGGCCGCCTCGCTCACCTCCACGACGTCCGCGACGATAGCCGTGATGTTGTCCGGTCCCCCGCCGTCGTTCGACAGGGTGATCAGCTGGTCGACGGCCACCTCGGGCGGGGTCGGAGCGGCCAGCACGTCGAGCACGGCCTGGTCCGGCAACACCGCCGTCACGCCGTCGGAACACAGCAGGAAGCGGTCGCCGGGGCGCGGGTCGAGGAACTCGAGGTCCGCCTCCACCGGGTGGTCGGTGCTCAGCGCGCGCATCAGCACCGAACGCCGCGGGTGCACGAGCGCCTCCTCGGGCGTGATCTGCCCTTCGTCGACGAGTTGCTGGACCATCGTGTGGTCGCGGGTGATCTGGGTGAGCGCCCCGTCGCGGCACAGGTAGATGCGGGAGTCGCCGACGTGCGCCAGGGCCAGCCGGTCGCCGTCGAGCAGCAGCGCGACGACGGTCGTCCCCATCCCCTGGGTGTCGGGATCGGTCTGGGCGTGCTGGGCCAACCGCGCCGAGGCGTCGTCCACCGCGGCGGTCAGCTCGGCGAGCAGGTCCAGCCCCGAGGCGTCCGCGGGCAGCCGCTCGTCCATGTCGATCATCGCGGCCACGGTGAGCGCGCTGGCGAGCTCACCGTGCGCGTGTCCCCCCATGCCGTCGGCGACGACGAGCAGGCGGTCCCCGGCCGCACCGGAGTCCTCGTTCGCGGTGCGCCGACGCCCGACGTCGGAGCCGATCGCGGAGCGCAGTCCCAGTGCCATAGGGGACAGTATGGATCTCGCCCCCCGAGGCCGTGCGGGCGGACACCGCCGAACCACCGGGTGACGTCGGGGAACGGCGCCCACCGCACCCGGACGGGGTGATCCGCGGGCGGGCATGCCTTAGGCTCTGGCGCGGCGGCCACCGGCCCCAAGCCCTCGTAGCTCAGCTGGATAGAGCAAGAGCCTTCTAATCTCTAGGTCGCAGGTTCGAGTCCTGCCGGGGGCGCACATGAGGCGAATCGCCTCCCTGCCCGGCCCGCGGTGGTGTGCCGCGTTCGTGCAGGTGCCCCCGGGAGGGCTCGCGGTTCTGCCCGGCCGTCACGCCATGCCGCCGACGGACCCGGCCGCGCGGTGAGCGACGTCGAAGGCGTCCGTCTCACGCCGCGTCTGCGCCTGGACCCGGTGGACACGAGCCGCGCTCACGACCTCTGGCTCGTCCACGGCGAGGAGGAGGTCTGGCGCTGGTACGGCGCGCACGCGCCGACCCGGGCACGGATCGGGGAGCGGGCCGCGCTCATGGAGCAGGCCTGGCGTCTCCACGGAGTCCACAAGTGGATGGCCTACGAGCGGGACGGCGGTCGGGTCGTAGGGCGCGGCGGCCTGTCCCGGACCCCGGTCGACGCGGACTGGGGACAGGTCTACCGGTTCCTGCCCGACGAGCCGTGGGCACGGCAGGTGCACGACGCGCGCAGCCCCTACCCCGCGCACGCCCACTGGCTGGAGATCGGCTGGGCCGTCCGCCACCGGTTCCGGGGGCAGGGGTACGCGACCGAGATCGGACGGGCGGGCCTGGTCTTCGCCTTCGACGTCCTCGGCGCCCGCGCCGTGGTCTCCTGCACGCTCCGCCACAACGTCCGCTCGCGTGCCGTGATGGAGCGCCTCGGCATGGGGTTTGCCGGTGAGATCGCGAGCCGCGGCCTGGTCGAGGGGGCCGTCCACGAGCAGGACGACGCCCCTTACGTCGTGCACGTCCTGCTCCGCGACGAGTGGCCCGGATAGGCCCCCTCAGCGGTCGCTGCCGAGGTGTCGGCGGGGGTCGCTGTTGGCTCGGGGGTGGGAGGCGAGCCACCGGCCGAAGCCGTGGGGGTCGCGGCGTTCGAGCTCGTCGAGCAGGGCCTGGCGGATGGCCGCGACCTCGCAGCGTTCCTCGACCGGCATGTCCTCCAGCACCCAGAAGCTGCGTTGCCACGCGATGCAGAGGGACGCGGTGCTGAGCCGGTGGGTCCGCGCGGGCAGCGGCCCGGCCAGGGCCGACCCCGCCGGGTGTCTGGAGGGCCGGGGGCGCGGGGCCACGAGCCGCTCACGCCACCGGCGGCGGAGACCGCGGTGCCGCCACGCCCAGACCGCGGCCGCGGCGACGGCCACGAGGAGCACGGGCGCCGTCGCGGGCCCGAGCACCACGCCGACGCCCACGACCACGCAGGACGCCGGTATCGCGACCCCGGTGGCGACGGCGCCGCGGCGCGCGGCGAGGGCCGGGTCCGGGCGGACGCCGTACACCAGGAACGCGACGGTCGGGCCCACGACGAGCAGCGCGACGATCCACAGCACCAGCACCGCGGACGGCGCCCCGACCAGCCCGACGGCGGCGGCGAGGGCCGCGGCCGTCGCCGCCAGGGCGCGCAGGACGCGGTTCACGATCCCGCCCGCCGCAGGACCGTCCGGTCGTGCTCGTCGGTGCCGCCCCAGATCCCGACGCTCCGGGTCGACAGCGCCCACCGCAGGCAGTCCGTCCGCACCGGGCAGCGGCGACACACCGTCTTGGCCATGGCCCGTTGCAGCAGGGCGGGGCCGCTGGTCCCGGTGGGGAAGAACAGCTCGGGATCGATGTCCTCGGTGTGACACACCCCCCGGTCGGTCCAGGCCGCACTCGGACGCCCGGGGCGGGTCGAGCTCATCGCCACCACCGGCCCCGCGGGACGCACCCCGTCGAGCGGGGGCGGGCTGACTGGGATGCCATCGATGACCTCGGCTCTCCGGAGGAGGGGCCACGGAGCGGACGACGACGGCCGGACCACGGGACGTGGTCCAGCACTTGCCCGGCCGGTCCGGCCTAAACCACCGGATTCGCAGAAGCCGCGGCGGTGTCCCTCACCAGGTCACGTCGGCCGCCCGGACCACCTCGGTGCGCACCCCCGGGTACTCGGTGTCGCCGACGACGAAGTTGGTGAACGCGACCATCTCGCGCGCACCGACCGGCACCGTGCTGCCGTCGGGCAGGGGCAGGTCCCACGGGCCCTCGTCGGTGGTGTGCCCGTCGGCGACCAGCACCGTGTCGTAGCCCTCGATCTGCGACCGGGCGGCGGTGCTGCGGATGCACGCGTCGGTGGACGCGCCGCACAGCACCAGCCGGGTCACCCCCAGCGCGTCCAGCCGGGCCTTGAGGTCGGTGTCGGCGAAGGAGTCCAGGTAGCGCTTGCCCAGCACGGTGTCCCCCGCGCCGGGCCGCACCTGCTCGAGGATCTGCCAGGTGTCGGACCCGGGGACGAACGGTCCCGCCTCGTGCTGGATCCAGATCACCGGCACCCCGTCGGCCCGGGCGCGGTCGATGAGCCCCGCGATGCGGCCGACGACCGCGTCACGGTCCCAGCCCTCGGCCGTGTTGCCCTGCTGGACGTCGATGACGAGGAGCGCGGTCGTCGGGGTCATCGTTCTCCCACGGTCTCGGTGCGCACGGCGGCGACGGCGGCGGGCTGCAGCAGCCCGATCCGCGCGGCGTGCACGGCGATCTCGGTGCTGTCGCCCACGGTGAGCATCGGGACCCCGAGGGCGGTGATCCGCTGCGCGAGGGCGCGGACCTCCCGGTCCCGGCGCACGTCCCAGGCCGCGGTGCGGCGCACGTAGATGGCGCGGACGCGGTCCGGGGCCGCCTCGGCGACGGCGGCGTAGATCTCGGGATCGAGCTGCCCGGTGTCGCCGACGAGGACGAGCGCCAGGCCGGGGTGCTCGTCGAGGATGTGCCGGATCAGCCCGGTCTTGTGCTCGCGCGCGCCGATCCGGAACAGGTTGCCGTGGCCCGGGCCCCAGTCGGTGAGCAGCAGCGGCCCGAGCGGGAAGCGGCGCAGCGCGATGAACTCCAGCAGGGTGCTGTGCAGGTTCCACGGGCTGGTCGACACGTAGAACACCGGCCGCGGGACCTCGGTGTCCACCAGCGCGCGGTACAGCGCCGCCGAACCCGGCAGCGGCGCCCGGTCCTTCGTCTCGGTCAGCAGCGAGGCGCGCAGGAAGGCCAGCCCGCGACCGACCCCGGTCTCGAGGATGGTGTCGTCGACGTCGCTGACCAGGGCGACGTCCGCGCGCGGGTCCACCACCAGCACCTGCGCGACGGAGGTGGTGCCGTCCGCCAGTCCGATGTCGACCTTCCGCCAGCCGGGCTCCAGCCCGGGCCGGTCGATGACGGCGTCGACGTAGCCCTCGGCGTCCGCCCGCACCTCCTGCTCCCCCGCCGGGGTGCGGATCAGCACGCGCGCCCGCGGGATCTCGATGGTGAAGAACCGGCTGAGGCTCTCCAGCAGCACCCGCCGCCGCGACGGCGGCCCCGGGTCGCCGGGTTCGGTGTCCGCGTCCGGGTGCCCCATGGCGATCCGGGCGCCGATCCGCACGCGTTCGGGAGTGCCGTGCCCGAGGAACGGGATGACCAGCGGCCTGCGCCGCCCCCGCACGAGCACCACGAGGATGACCACCCGGCCGAGCAGCCGCTCCGCCAGCTCGGCGACGCGGACGAGGACGGCCTTCACGTTCACAGGATGCAGCCTGACGGGGCGACGATCTCGGCGCCACTCCGGGTGCTCACCCACAGCGACCCCCCGTGTCCACCGAACGGGACGATCACCGCGACCCGCTCCGCTCGTTAGGCCGAACGGGGGAACAACATGATCGAGCTGGAGCACGTGTCCAAGGTCTACCGGACCGGGGACATCGAGCTGCGCGCGCTCGACGACGTGTCCCTGCGCATCGACGACGGGGACCTCGTCGCGATCATGGGGCCCTCGGGCTCCGGCAAGTCGACCATGATGAACATCCTCGGCTGCCTGGACGTCCCCAGCTCCGGCACCTACCGGCTCGACGGCGTGGACGTCGGCGGGCTCTCGGACAACCGGCTCGCCGACATCCGGCTGGAGAAGATCGGCTTCGTCTTCCAGTCGTTCAACCTGCTGCCGCGGACCTCGGCCATCCGCAACGTCGAGCTGCCGATGGTCTACGCGGGGATCAAGAACCGACGCGGGCGGGCGCAGCGGGCGCTGGCCAGGGTCGGCCTCGGCGACCGCACCCACCACCAGCCCAACGAGCTCTCCGGCGGCCAGCAGCAGCGCGTCGCCGTGGCCAGGGCGCTGGTCACCGACCCGTCGATGATCCTCGCGGACGAGCCGACGGGGAACCTGGACACCGCCTCCACCGTGGACGTGATGACCCTGTTCGTCGAGCTGCACGAGGCGGGCCGGACCGTCGTGCTGATCACCCACGAGCCCGAGGTGGCCGAGTTCGCCAAGCGGGTGATCACCCTGCGGGACGGCCGCGTGGTCGAGGACGTGCGCCGGTGACCGTGTGGGAGTCGGCCCGGATCGCGCTGCGCGGGCTGCGGGGCAACACGCTCCGCTCGGCGCTGACCATGCTCGGGATCATCATCGGCGTCGCGGCGGTGATCATCCTGGTGGCCTTCGGCAACGGGCTGCAGCGCTTCGTCGCCGACGCCTTCGGCCCGCTCGCCAACCAGATCCAGATCAGCAAGGACCAGGGCGGGGTGGGCGCGAAGGACCTGACCGACGCGGACGTCCGGGCGCTGCGGGACACCGCGCGGGCCCCGGCGATCGGCACGGTCAGCGCGTCGGTCGCGGGGTCGGCGCAGCTGCAGCTCGCCGGCGGCGGCTCCTACCGGACCGGGATCAGCGGCGTCGAGGCGGACTACCTCGACGTGAGCAACCGCGAGCTGCTCGTCGGCTCCTTCTTCGACGACCGGCAGGCCACCGGCAAGGCCAAGGTCGTGGTGCTCGGGCCCAACCCGGTGGCGTCGCTGTTCGGCGGGCAGGCCGGGGAGGCGCTGGGCCGGGACGTCCGGATCGGGCGCACCTCCTTCCAGGTCGTCGGGGTGCTCGCGCCCAGCGGCCAGCAGGACGACGTCGCCGTCATGCCGCTGGGCGCCGCGCGCAGCTACCTGCTCGGCGGCGGGGACGTCGTCGACTCGATCACCGTGCGCGCGGTGTCCACCGACGCCGTGCCCCAGGCCGTCGAGCAGGCGACGGCGATCCTCGACCAGCGCCACGGCATCCGCGACGCCGAGGACCGCGACTTCACCGTCACCGCCCTGCAGAGCCTGCTCGACCAGTCCTCGCAGGTCCTGAGCTTCGTGACGATCTTCGTGGCGGCCGTGGCGGGCATCTCGCTGGTCGTCGGCAGCATCGGCGTCGCCAACATCATGCTCGTCACGGTCACCGAGCGGACCCGGGAGATCGGCATCCGCAAGGCCATCGGCGCGCGCCGCCGCGCCATCCTCCAGCAGTTCCTGATCGAGGCCATGGTGCTCACCGGGATCGGCGGGATCATCGGGATCCTGCTCGGCATCGGGATCTCCGCCGTGGCCGGGATCGTGCTCCCGCAGGCGATCCCGGACTTCCCTCCGCCGTCGGTGTCGGTCGGGTCGGTGGTGCTCGCGTTCGGGGTGAGCCTGCTGATCGGCCTGCTCGCGGGCGGGTTCCCGGCCAACCGCGCGGCGCGGATGCGCCCCATCGACGCCCTCCGGCACCAGTAAGGGGTACCTCCACATGTCTCGCACCCGGCTCGCGTGCAGTCTGCTGCTCGCCGGACTGTTCGCGACGGCCTGCACCTCCGAGCAACCCCCCGCGCCCACCGTCGTCGTGGACCGCGGAGCGGTGTCGCAGGTCGTCTCGGCGTCCGGCTCGCTGGTGTCGATCACCCAGCAGAACCTCGGCTTCGCCGACGGCGGGCAGGTCGCCGAGCTCCTGGTGAAGGTCGGTGACACGGTGGCCGCGGGCCAGCCCCTGGCCCGGCTCGACGACGCCGCGGCCCGCTCCCAGATCGCGAAGGCCCAGGCGGGCCTGGACCAGCAGAACGCCACGCTCGGCAAGGTGAGCGGGGCGAACACGGTGGCGTCGGCGCAGGCGGCGCTGGACTCGGCCCGCTCGGTCCTCGACGCGACCCGGTCCCAGGTGGACGCCACGAACGCGGCGGACGAGTCGGCCGTGCGCCGCGCCCGGGTCCAGCTCGACTTCGACCGGTCGCAGCTGGAGCGGGCGAAGAAGCAGCTCGCCGCGGCGAAGGCGGCCTGCGCCTCCCCGACCACGCCGACGACGACCGCGCCGCCCGCGCTGCTCGCCATGGGTGGTACCGAGGGCAGCGCGGACACCGCCGATCCCGCCGCCGCGTGCCAGCAGCAGGTCGCGACGGCCCAACAGGCCGTGCAGACCGCGAAGGGCACCGTGATCGCGTCCGAGACCGCCCTCGACTCCGCCGAGGGCAAGCGGAGCGTCGACGCCGCGTCCGGCCGCGTCTCGATCGCCAACGCCGAGCAGGCGGTCTCCAGCGCCGAGCAGCAGCGGGCGGGCGCCGCGAACGACGCCCCCGCGGACGTCGCCGTCCAGGACGCCGTCGTGGCGGACGCGCGCAACACCCTCGCCGACGCGCAGCGGGCCCTCGACAACACGGTCCTGCGCGCTCCGGTCGCGGGCACGGTGTCCGCGATCAACGGGGCGGTCGGGGACTTCCTGTCCGCCGCGGGCGGCGCGAGCGCGCTCGCGCCCGGCAGCGACGCCCGCATTCCCGAGGCCGTCGGGACCGCGACGGCGGGCGGCGCGGCGGCCTCCCCGGCCGCGAGCGCCTTCATCACCCTGAACGACCTGCAGACCTACCAGCTGGTGGTGCCGTTCGAGGAGAGCGACGCCGCACGGGTGACGGCGAACCAGCCGGTCGACGTCTCGGTGGACGCGGTCCCGGACCTGACCCTGCCGGGCACCGTGGTCGCGGTGGCGCCGACCGCGGACCAGATCTCGGGCGTCGTCAGCTACTACGCGACGGTCGTGCTCAACCAGACCGACCCGGCGCTCAAGGACGGCCAGACGGCCCAGGCCGACGTCCGCACCGACACCCGCGAGAACGTGCTCCGGGTGCCCGCCTCGGCGGTCCGCCAGGAGGGCGGGAAGTCGGTCGTCAGCGTGCCGGGCCCGGACGGCACCCCGGTGACCAGGGAGTTCACCCCCGGCCTCGTCGGCGACCGGTACACCGAGGTGCGCTCCGGCCTGGACGAGGGCCAGCAGGTGCTGCTGCCCCAGGCCACCGTGGGTGCGACCCCGCAGGGCGCCCGCGGCGGCGGGTGAGGCCCCGGGGGGCCACCACACGGTGGGATCGCGGTCAGCCCGCGAGATGGCGCCGCGCCAGCGACGCACACGTGTCCTCGAACTCCGCGACGGTGCGGCGGATGATCTCGGCGACCGGCTCGATCTGCTCGATGCGCCCCGCGACCTGCCCCAGCTGGGCGAGCCCCGCGTCGAGGTCGCCGTCTCGGTAGAGCTTCTGGATGTCGCCCAACAGCGCGAACGGGTCGCCCTCGACGGCGAGCTCGAAGGGCGCGGTCGCCTCCGTGCGCAGCACGCGGACCTGCTTGCCGGTGTGCTTGCCGATCAGCATGGTGGCGGTCTCGTCCGCGGCGACGACGGCGTTCTTCATGGCGTCGTGCACCGGGGACTCCCGCGTGGCGACCATCCGCGTGCCCATCTGCACCCCCTCGGCGCCGAGCGCGAAGGCCGCCGCCATCGAGCGACCGTCGGCGATCCCGCCCGCGGCGATGACGGGCACCCCGACCTGGGACGCGACCAGCGGCAACAGCACCATGGACGAGACCTCGCGCGGGGCCTTGAACCCCGCGCCCTCGCTGCCCTCGACCACCAGCCCGTCGACCCCGGCCTCGATCGCCTTCCGCGCGCCCCGCAGCGACGGGACGACGTGGAACACCGTGAGCCCCGCCTCCTTGAGCCGCGGAGTGTGGGCGGTGGGCGACCCGGAGGACGTCGTGACGAAGCGGATCCCCTCCTCGACGATCATGTCGACGATCGCGGGGTCCTTGACGAACGCCAGCGGCAGGTTGACCCCGAAGGGCTTGTCGGTGAGCTCGCGGGTGCGGCGGACGTCCGCGCGCACCTCGTCGATCCCCAACGACCCCGGGACCAGCCCCATCGCGCCCGCCTCGGAGACCGCGGCGACGAGCGTCGGCTTGGCGATGAACCCCATCGGCGCCTGCAGGATCGGGATGTCCACGCCGAGCAACTGCGTCACGCGGTTCGCGAAGGCCACGACGTCAAACTAAACGATCGTTCACTCAGTTGTCGAGATTGCTCCACGAAACGATACGTCCGTATTGACGCGGCGCACACGTTCTCCATACGATCGTATTGTGAAAACGACCGGGTTCGGTGCGGTGGCCGCGATGGAGCGGGACGGCTGGGCGAGCCTGGGGCGCTGGGTGCGGCGCCGCCCGGACGTCGAGCCCGGCACGCAGACGTTCGCCTACCACGGCGCCACCCTGCCGCTGATGATCGTGTTCACCGTGGTCTCGGCGCTGGAGGTCGTGGCGGTCGACGTGATGGTGCCCTGGTCGCCGGCGTGGCTGTGGCTGCGGGTCACGCTGCTGGTCGTGGGGGTCTGGGGCGTCACGTTCGCGCTCGGGATGGTGGCCGGGGTGCTCGTGCACCCGCACACGGTCGGGCCGGACGGGATCCGGATCCGCGGCGGGCGCGCGCTCGACATCCGGCTGCCCATCCCCGCGATCGCGCGCGTGCGGGCCGCCCGACGCACTCGGGACGGGAGGTCCGTGCAGGTCGAGGACGGCGTTCTGCACCTGCCCGCGGCGAGCCAGACCACCGTCGAGATCGAGCTGACCGAGCCGCGCGCCCTGACCGTGCCGCGACTCGGGGAGGTCACCGTGCGGGCGGTCCACCTGCACGCCGACGACGCGCGCGGGTTCGCCCGCGCCGCTCAGCCGGACCGCTCGACGGGCCGTCGGGCGCAGTAGACGAGCGCGGGTGGCACGTTCGCCCAGATCGTGCGGGTGAGCACGAGCTCGTCGAACGCCGCCCGCAGCTGCCCGAGCTGGCGGCGCGACGGCGGGGCCCACCGCGTCCAGGTGTAGGTGAACTGGGTGAACACGCCCCGCGGGCCGAGCACCGAGGCGATGGTGCGCGGCAGGTCGCCCCCCGCGTAGGCGGCCCACGGGAGCCCGCTGACGACGGCGTCCACCGTCCGGACGCCGCGCTCGGCGAGGATCGCGGGGAGGTCCTGCGCGCTGCCGGTCACCACCTCGACCTGCGGGAACCGCTCCCCCAGGGCCGCCGCGAGCCCGGGGTGCAGCTCCACGGCGACGTGTCGTCCGGGCGCCCGCTCCTGCAGCGCCGCGGTGAACACCCCGGTCCCCGGACCGAGCTCGACGACCACCGGCGCCGCCCGCGGCACCGGCCGGACCATCGCCCGGGTCAGCGCCGCCGAGCTCGGGGTGATCGAAGCCGTCGCGAGGGGGTCGCGGACGAACTCGCGCAGCAGGACCGTCATGCCCACCAGCCTCGACGCCGCACCTGAACAGGTCGTGAGCGGCGATCGTCGCCATAGCGACCATCGCCGCTCACGGCGGGACCTCTAAGGTTTCGTCCATGGCCTTCTTCGCCGTGACCTACAGCTATTCCACCGACGACGCCACCCGCGACCAGGTGCGCGCCGAGCACCGCGACTACCTGCGCGAGCTCGCGACGGAGGACGCCCTGCTGCTCTCCGGCCCGTGGGCCTCGGGCGAGCTGCCCGGCGCCCTGCTGCTCTTCCGGGCGGACGACCGGGCGGCGGTCGAGGAGATCGTGGCGAAGGACCCGTTCACCGAGGCGGGCGTGATCAGCGAGTACTCGGTCACCGAGTGGGAGCCCGTGCTGGGCACCCTCTACAGCGAGATCTGACCGGACTACGTCAGCCCCCTCCGGAGCTCGGCGAGGGTCTTCGCCAGCAACCGGGAGACGTGCATCTGCGAGATGCCCATCCGCTGCGCGATGGACGTCTGGGTCATCTCGTCGAAGAACCGCAGGATCAGGATCTCCCGCTCGCGCGGCGGGAGCTCGTCCAGCAGCGGGCGCAGGGCCTCGCGGTTCTCGACGAGCTCGAGCCGCCCGTCCAGGTCGCCCAGTCGGGCGACGGGGCTGACGCCGTCCGGGTCGTCGCCCCCGTCGAGGGTGCCCGCGTGCTGGTTGGCCTGGGCGTCGAGGGCCTCGATGATCTCCTCGACGTCGACGCCGAGCCGCGCGGCCAGCTCGCTCGGTCGCGGCGCGCGGCCGAGCTCGTGGGACAGCGCCCCGGTGGCGTGGCGGATCGACACGCTCAGGTCCTTGAGCCGCCGCGGCACCCGCATCGACCAGGTGCGGTCGCGGAAGTAGCGCAGCATCTCCCCGCGCACGCACGGGACCAGGTAGGACAGGAAGTCCCCGCGGGACCGCTCGGGGTCCCACCGGTCCACCGCCGTGATCAGCGCGATCGTGCCGACCTGCTCCAGGTCCTCCATGCCGCCGGGGTAGCCGCGGCCGTGTCGGCGGGCGAGGTTGCGCACCACCGGCAGGTAGCCGAGCACGAGCTCGTCGCGCAGGGTCTGCCGCTGCGGGTCGGCGGGGTCGAGTTCCGAGAAGCGCTCGAGGACGGGCATCAGCTCGGCGTACTCGTCGAGCCCCTGGACGTGCTTGTGCGGGGCGACGGTCGTCATCGTGGGTACGGCCCTCCTACGGTGGTTGATCACCGACTACGGAAGGGCGGACTTCTTCACCCAGGTCTCCCGACCGTACCCACACCCGAGCAGGACGGCATCTGGTGCGCGATCCGGCCGTCGTTTAACGTTCGTTCGTTCGGCTACGAGGAGGTAGGCATGTCCGTGGTGGAGGTCGACCGTCCCCGCGAGGGGATCGTCCGGATCACGCTGAACCGTCCCGAGCGGCTGAACACGCTGACGGGCGAGCTCGTCGCCGCGCTCTCGGCGGAGCTCACCCGACTCGCGACGGACCGGACCTGCCGGGTCGTGGTCCTGACCGGGGCCGGTCGCGGGTTCTGCGCGGGCCTGGACCTGACCGGCTACACCGGCACGCAGGAGGACCCCGCCGACGAGGCTCCCGCCCCGCGCGTCGACCCCATCGCGGGCCTGGACCGCCAGCGGGACATCGCCCGGCTGGCCGTGCAGCTGCACCAGCTCCCGCAGCCGGTGATCTCCGCCATCAACGGGCCCGCGGCGGGCGGCGGACTGGCGCTGGCCTGCGCGAGCGACATCCGCATGACGGCCACGGGCGCGGTGTTCGCCGTCGGGTTCCTCCGCGCGGGCTTCTCCGCCTGCGACATCGGGCTCTCCTGGCTGCTCCCGCGCATCGTCGGGACCGGGCGGGCCCACGAGCTGATGCTGACCGGGCGGCGCTGGGACACCGCCGAGGCCCTGCGGATCGGCCTCGTCACCCACGTCGCCGAGCCCGAGGACCTCATGGACCTGGTCCTGGAGGAGGCCGCGGAGATCCTGCGGAACCCGCCCTTCTCGGTGGAGCTCACCAAGCAGGGCATGTGGGCGTCGGTGGAGAACCCCAGCTTCACCAACGCGGTGGAGTTCGAGAACCGCCAGCAGATCCTGTCCAGCCTCACCGCCGACCGCGCCGAGGCCGCCCGGGCGTTCCTGGAGAAGCGGGATCCCGACTACGTCTGGGGGTGAGCGACCCGCAGCTCGGGCCTGCTGGGAGGGTCGGCCAGGCGGCCGATCTCGGCGGCCGCCTCGCCCGAACCCTGCACGCCCGCCCACAGCAGCTCGGGGAGCCTGCGCCGCCGGTCGACCCGTCCGGTGACCCACGAACGGGTGGCGGCGAGGCGCTCGGCCTGCTCGCACAGCGCCCACGGGCGCGAGCCCCGGTCGGTCACGTCCGTGAAGTGGGGCGCGCCGCCGGTGCGCCTGCGGTAGCTGCGCTCCGGGCCGGACACGGCGTGCACCAGGGTCAGACCCAGTCCGGCCAGCCCGGTCGCGGCGACGACGCCCGCGAGGAACCAGAGCAGGCCGAGCAGCCAGCCGTCGGCGAGCAGGAGGGCCGTCGCGGCGCCCGCGGCGAGCACGGCCAGCGCCGTCGTGCCCGCGGGCAGCCGGGTCCAGACGAGGGTGCCGTCGTCGTCGATCACGTAGCGGGTGCCCGCGATCAGGGCGGGATCGAACACCCGGTACCCGTGGCGGGTGCGGATCAGGGTGGGGAGTCGGTCGACAGGGGTCTGCCTACGGAAATCGGGGGACGTGCTCACTACTGCCTCGTACGAAAAGCGGGCCGACCGGGAACGCAGGGGCGGTCTCCCGCCCCTGCGTTCATCGCAACCGAGAACACCCCTGTTACGTGCCGGAAACGTGATCGAGACCTCAGGCCGACCGGCGTGTTGCGAGCGTGTCGCGGCCCGACCCGGTGAGGGCCAGGGCGGCGCGCAGGGCGCTGGCGGCGTCGAACGTCGCGTCGTGCGCGGCCCGGCTGAGCGCGGTGAAGCTGGCGTAGCCGTGGGTCAGCCCCGCGAACCGCCGCGCGACGACGGGCACGCCCGCCTCGCGCAGCCGCTCGGCCAGCTCCTCCCCCTCGTCTCGCAGCGGGTCGAAGCCGGCGGTGGAGAGGTAGACCGGCGGCATGCCGGAGAGGTCGGTGGCCCGCAGGATCGCGCCGCGGTCGTCGTCCACCGGGACGCCCTCGGGCAGGTACATCTGCTCCATCTCGGCCAGCGACGCGGCGGTCAGGCCGAAGCCGCTGCCGAAGTCCGCCCGGGAGCCGCCGGTGCGGTCGGCGTCGGTCGCCGGGTAGAGCGCGACGACGAACGCGGGTACCGGCTGGTCGGCCACGGCCTGCTCGTGCGCCACGACGAGCGCGAGGTTCCCGCCCGCGCTGTCGCCGCCGGTCGCGATCAGCGTCTTCTCGGCGCCCAGGTCCTCGGCGTGGTCGCACGCGTACCGGAACGCGGCCAGCGCGTCGTCGAGCGCCGCGGGGTAGGGGTTCTCGGGCGCGAGCCGGTACTCCACCGACAGCACCCGCACCCCCGCCTGCGCGCACAGCAGGCGGCACAGGGGGTCCGCCGAGGCGATCGAGCCGTAGACGAACCCGCCGCCGTGGTAGTAGACGAGCAGGCCGGAGCGCCCGTCGGCCCCCGGGGGCGTGTACAGCCGGGCCGGGATGGGGTGGGCGGCCCCGTCGACGAGCAGGTCCCGGGCCACGACGTCGTCGAACACGCCCTCGGCGGCCAGCTCCGCGGCGTCGTCCGCCTGGCGGCGCTGCTCGGCCAGCGCGGCCGTGCCGACCTGGGTGCTCGCGTACCAGCCGAGCGCGGTGTTGAGCAGCTGCAGGTCGAGGTCCAGGAGCTGGCCCTCCAACCGCACCTCGCGCCCGGCGAGCACCCGCTTGAGGGGCCGCGGGAGCCCGAACAGCAGCCGGATCGCGAGTCGCCACATGAGGACCCGCAGGGAACGCGTGATCACGCCCCCGATGTTACTCGCGAGTCACCCACCGAAGGTGTACCGCATCACCGGCAGCATGGCGTCCGGGTCGGTGCGGCTGTCGCCGTCGACGACGCAGGCCGCCAGCTCGGCGCGGATGGCCGCGGTGTCGATCCCCGACCCGATGAGGACCAGGCTGGTGCGCCGCGGCTCGCCCGCAGCCCAGCGGGTCCGGCGGAAGCGGACGTACCGTCCGACCGTGTGCAGCACGTAGCGCTGCCGGTGCCCGGGCACGCCGAAGGCGACCACCCCCTTGATCCGGTACACCCCGGCCGGGCGCCGGTCGAGCAGGTCCCGCAGGCGCTGCGGGTCCAGCGGCTCGTCGCTGGTGAACGACACGGAGTCGTAGGTCGCGTGCAGGTGCGCCGCGTGATCGTCGGCGTGGTCGATCGCCTCGCCCAGCATCAGCTGCCTGCCGGGGACGACGGTGATGTCGAAGAGCAGCCGGGGGTCGACGGCGGAGTGGGTGGCCGGGACGATCGGGGCGGCGTCGTTGAGCTCGCGCAGCAGCCTGCGCACGCGCCAGACCTTGCCGGGGTCGGCACGGTCGACCTTGTTGAGCACCAGCAGGTCCGCGAGCCCGACGTGCTTCTCGACCGTGGGGTGGCGGCGCAGCAGCGCCTCGAACTCCACGGCGTCGACCACCTCGACGAGCCCGCCGAACACCAGGCGCGGGTTCCCCGCCGCCAGGACCATCTGGACGAGCGTGCCCGGCTCGGCGATCCCGCTCGCCTCGATGACGATCACGTCCGGGCCGTCCCGGTCGTCTCGCACCAGGCGGTCCAGGACCGGCCCGACGCCGTCCTCCCCCACCGCGCAGCACAGGCACCCGTTGTCCAGCGAGATCGTGCCGCCCGACCCGGACACCAGCATGGCGTCGATGCCGACGGCCCCGAAGTCGTTGACCACCACGGCGATCCGCGCGCCCCCCGAACGGGCGAGGAGGTGGTTGAGCAGCGTCGTCTTCCCCGAGCCCAGGAACCCGGCGACGACCACGACCGGGATCCTCCGCATCCGCCTAGAACTACCAGAGGGCAGGATGAGCCCATGGCACAGGTGACCGCGACCGCCGAGAAGACCGTCCCCGCCCCCGTCGAGGCCGTGATCGCGGCCGTCGCCGACTACGCGACGACCCGCCCGAAGATCCTCACCGAGCAGTACACCGACTACGCCGTGCTCAGCGGCGGGCAGGGCGACGGCACGTCCGCGACCTGGAAGCTGCACGCCACGAAGAAGCGCACCCGGCACGTGAAGGCCGAGGTCACCCAGCCCACGCCGGAGACCGTGGTCGAGAAGGACGCGAACTCCTCGATGGTGACCACGTGGCGGGTCGTGCCCGCGGGCGAGGGCGCCTCGCAGGTCTCGATCACCACGACCTGGAACGGCGCGGGCGGGATCGGCGGGTTCTTCGAGAAGACCTTCGCGCCCAAGGGCCTCGCCCGGATCTACGACGGCGTGCTGGAGAACCTGCGCAAGGCGGTATGAGAGCCCTCTCCCCCGAGGCGCAGCGCACGGCCCTGCTGGGCAGGCAGCTGCTCCTGGAGCGCGCCCCGCTGGACCCGGTGCGCGCGGTCGAGAAGGTCGGCGGCCTGCAGACGCAGTACTCGCCGTCCGGCTACGTGGGGCTGTGGTCCCGGCTCGCCGCGTTCTCCCGGGACGATCTCACCGAGGCCTTGCACCGCGGGCGGATCGTGCAGGGCTGGATGATGCGCTGCACGATCCACATGGTGTCCGCGGCGGACTGGGCCCCGCTGACGGAGGCGGTGCGGCAGGCACGTCGCGCGCTCTGGCTGCGGACGGTGCCCGCGGCCCGGGAGCTGGACATGCCCGCCGTGGCGGCCACGGTGGCGGACCTCCTCGCGGACGGGCCGCGCAAGCAGGCGGAGATCACCGCGCGGCTGGTCGCGGACGGGTTCCCCACACTCGCCTGGCAGGGCGTGCAGCTGTGGCTGGACCTGGTGCGCATCCCCCCGGCCGGGACCTGGGACTCGCCGCGGGCGCACGTCTACGAGCTCGCGTCCCGGTGGCTGCGCGCGCGGTCGGTCACCGCCCCGCAGGAGCTGCTGGTCCGCCGGTACCTGGGCGGGTTCGGGCCCGCGACCCCGCAGGACGTCGCCCGGTACGCGGGCTGGTCGATCACCGACACCCGGGCCGTCCTCGCGCGGATGTCGCTGCGGGAGTTCGCCGACGGGTTGGTCGACCTGCCCCGCGCCCCCCTGCCCGCCCCGGACACCCCGGCACCGGTCCGCTTCCTCGGCCCCTGGGACGCCGTGCTCCTGCTCGGGCACGCCACGCGCACCGGGATCCTGCCCGCCGAGCACCGGGACAAGGTCTTCCACGTGCGGATGCCGCAGTCCACCCCCACCTTCCTGGTCGACGGACGGGTGGCGGGGACCTGGACCCACGTCGACGGGGCCGTGCGGGTCACCCCGTTCGCGCCGCTGTCCCCGGCGGCGCGGGACGAGGTGGACGCCGAGGCCGCGCGGCTGGCGGCGTTCTACGCTGTCGGGCGTGGCTGATGTGATCGCGGTCGCGGGCGAGGCGTTGGTCGACGTCGTCCCGGCTCCCGCCGACGGGTACTTCGAGTTCGCGCCCGGGGGCAGCCCGGCCAACGTCGCCGTCGGGCTGTCCCGGCTGGGCGTCCCGGCCCGGATGCTCGCCCGCCTGGGCACCGACCTGCTCGGCCGCCGGTTGCGGGCCCACCTGCAGGACAACGGGGTCGACCTCACGCACGCCGTCGAGGCGGCCGAGCCGTCCTCCCTGGCGATCGTCGAGGTCTCCCCGGACGGGGTCGCGGACTACGACTTCCGCATCGACGGCACGGCCGACTGGCAGTGGACGGCGGCGGAGCTCACCGGCGCCTTCGATGACGTCGTGGCCGTGCACTCCGGGTCCCTGGCCCTGACCCAGGAGCCGGGGGCGTCGGTGCTGCGGGCGGCGCTGGAGAAGGCCGCCGCCACCGCGACGATCAGCTACGACCCCAACGCCCGCCCGCGCCTGATGGGCGACCCCGCGGGCGTCCTGCCCGGGGTGTACGAGCTGCTGGGCGTCTCGGACGTGGTCAAGGTCAGCGACGAGGACCTGCGCTGGCTGCTCCCCGGGACCCCGCCCGGCGAGGTCCTCGACGACTGGCTCACCCGCGGTCCCGCGCTGGTCGCGATCACCCTGGGCGGCGACGGGGTGCTGGCGGGCACCTCCGCGGGGCTGCGGACGACGGCGCCCGGCCGCGCCGTCGACGTCGTGGACACCGTGGGCGCCGGCGACTCGTTCTCGGCGGCGCTGCTCGCCGGGCTCGCCGGTCGCGGGCTGCTGGGCGCCGCCCGGCGCGCGGCGCTGCGCGAGGTCGAGGCCCTGGCGCTCGACGAGATCCTCGAGGAGGCGGTCACCGCCTCCTCGATCACCTGCTCCCGCCGCGGGGCCCAACCCCCCACCACCGACGAGCTCGCCGCGGCCCTGAACCGCGGCTGACGCCGC
The DNA here is from genome assembly GCF_021728735.1 of Pseudonocardia sp. WMMC193. Classification (NCBI taxonomy): domain Bacteria; kingdom Bacillati; phylum Actinomycetota; class Actinomycetes; order Pseudonocardiales; family Pseudonocardiaceae; genus Pseudonocardia; species Pseudonocardia sp. WMMC193. Next base: position 3,047,721 of record NZ_JAKKDO010000003.1, read on the forward strand.
CCGTGCGTGGTAAGTGGTGCCAGAGCACCACTTACCACGCACGACCGCACGCGCACGGGGACGGCGACGAGGGCTCCCCAGCATCGTCGCCGTCCACGTGGTTCACGGGAGCGAGGCGGCCCCAGTACCTTTCGCCCCGCCCCCGTGAGTCTCAGTCGCCCCGGCCGGTCCGCGCTTCGCTACCCGCGCCGTCCGGGACGGCGGCCGCGGGCAGCTCGTCGAGCGGCTTCGGGGTGCGGTCGGGGTGCAGGTCCCCCTGGCCGGTGGCCGGCGCGCCCGGGGCCAGCGACAGCTGCGCCGGGACGCTCTCCGGCAGCGCCCACTGCCGGGCCCAGTCCAGCTGCATCGAGGTCTCGCCGAAGACCGGCGGGAACATGTCGAGCTGGACGGTCATGTTCATGGCGCCGGGCGGGAAGTGGCTGGTCTCCGTGGTGGAGTACCACTCCTTGCCGTTGACGTAGGCGGTCATCCGCTCGGGGGTCCACTCCAGCGCCCACGCCGTCCACTCGGTGGCGTCGTGGGTCACCGTGCCGTACTCCTGGTCGTTGTTCTCGCCGTAGTGCAGGAAGAAGTCGGCGTCCTGCCGGTCGTCGGCGCTGATCTCCATCCAGTCGATCTCGCCGCCGACGGGCCAGTCCTCCTTCACCGGCCACAGCAGGATGACCGGGTGGTAGCCGCCCGCGCCCGGGGCGGAGCGCACGCAGGCCTCCCAGCGGCCGTACTGCTGACCGGGGTGCCAGCTCATCGCGCCGGTGTCGCCCTGCTCGTCCCCCGCGACCGTCACGACGCCGTCGGCCACCGTGATCTGCTCCGGCGTCCGCTGCCCCTTCTTGTCGTGCCCGGGCTCGGGGCCGTAGGCGTGCCAGTCCGGCGGGAGGCTCGTGCCGTCGAAGTCCGACTGCCGGGTGGGCCGCCCCCAGCCGAGGGTGTCCGCGGCGGTCGTGGCGCAGTGGGACGGCTGCGTGCCCGACGGGGCCGGCTCGGCGGCCGGGACCGGGGTCTGCTCGGCGGCCTCGGCCGGGGTCGCGGCGAGGCCGGCCAGTGCCACCACCGCGCACCCACTCAGCGCGAGGGCGAGCATCCGCGACCGGACCGTGGAGCGCATCACGAGCACCTCTTGTCACATCTGCATCAGGACTGCGCTCATTTCACACCAGATCGTGAGGGATTCCAGCCCAGTCACCCGGTCGCGCGCCACCCTTTCGTGGCCGAGCGCACTCGGGACACTGCTCACCGTCACCACGGGTCACGGTGGACTCTCACCACCCGTGACCGGCCGGCAGACTCGGGCGAATGCCGCCACCCGCGCTCGCCACCGCCCTCGACCTGGCCCCGCACCCCGAAGGAGGCTGGTACCGCCGCACCTGGACCGCGCCCGTCACCGTCGAGACCGAGTACGGTCCGCGACCGAGCGCCACCGCCATCCTGTACCTGCTCGACGGGGAGTCACGGCGCCATCGGGTCCGCTCGTCCGAGCTCTGGCTGTGGCACTCCGGCTCCGGGGTCGAGCTGTGGATCGACGGCGGCCGCTACTCCCTCGACGCCCACCACCCCCAGCAGCTCGTCCCGCCGCACGCGTGGCAGTCCGCCACGCTCGCCGGGCCGGAGCCCGCCCTCGTCTCCTGTGTGGTGTCCCCCGGCTTCGACTTCGCCGACTTCGAGCTGGCTGTCGATCCGGGCTGATCCCGTTCGTCGTCACCACGACCGACCGACAGACGGAGGACATCGTGAAGTACATGCTGCTGATCTTCGCCGGCACCGACGTGACCGAGCCCGAGTGCACGTTCCAGGACTGGCAGGTGTGGGACGAGGCGCTGCGAGACTCCGGGGTCAAGGTCTCCGGCGAGTCCCTCGCCGATCTCGTCACCGCGACGACGGTGCAGGTGAGGCAGGGTGCCCGCACGGTGACGGACGGCCCGTTCGCCGAGACCCGCGAGCTGCTCGGCGGGTTCGTGGTGATCGACGTGCCGAACCTGGACGTGGCCCTGGACTGGGCGGCCTCGTGCCCCGGCTCCCGAGACGGCGGGGCCGTCGAGGTCCGGCCGGTCGCCGACTTCGGATGATCGAGCAGGTCTTCCGCGAGGAGCGCGGGCGGCTGCTCGCCGTCCTGGTGCATCGCTACGGCGACCTCGACCTGGCCGAGGAGGTGTGTTCCGAGGCCGTCGAGGCCGCGCTGCGTACCTGGCCACGAGACGGCGTGCCGGCGAAACCCGGGGCCTGGCTGCTGACCACCGCCCGCCGCAAGGCCCTCGACCGGCTGCGCCGGGACAAGGCCTACGCGCAGCGGCTCGCCCTGATCGCGGCGGAGGGCGAACGCCACGAGCCCGCGCCGGAGCTCGCGGACGGCCTGCCCGACGAGCGGCTGCGCCTGTTCTTCACCTGCGCCCACCCCGCGCTGGCACCGGAGGACCGCACCGCGCTCACCCTGCGCTGCCTCGCCGGAATGGAGACCCCGGAGGTGGCCCGCGCCTTCCTGGTGCCCACCGCGACGATGGCGCAGCGGATCGTCCGGGCGAAGAAGAGGATCCGGGAGGCGCGGATCCCGTTCCGCGTCCCCGGGCCGGACGAGCTGCCCGCGCGGCTGCCCGGCGTCCTGCAGGTCCTCTACCTGGTCTTCACCACCGGGTACGCCGACGACCGGGTGGACCTCGCGCAGGAGGCGGTCCGGCTGGGCCGGATCCTGTACCGGCTCCTGCCGGCACGCGAGGTCGCGGGCCTGCTCGGGCTGATGCTGCTCACCCGCGCCCGGAACGGGACGGTCCCGCTCGAGGAGCAGGACCGGACCCGGTGGGACGCCTCGGCGATCGCCGAGGGCACCACGCTCGCCGAGACGTCGCTGACCGGCGGGCCGCCCGGGCCCTACGGGGTGCAGGCGGCGATCGCCGCGCTGCACGCCGAGGCCCCGTCGGTCGCGGAGACCGACTGGGCGCAGATCGTCGCGCTCTACGACGTGCTGTACCGACTGAGCCCCGGCCCCGTCGTCGCGCTGAACCGGGCGGCGGCCCTCGCCCTGCGGGACGGGCCGGAGGCCGGGCTCGCCGCCCTGCCCGCGGACGCCGAGCTCCGGACCTACCCGCTGCTGCCCGCCACCCGCGCCGACCTGCTCGAACGGCTCGGTCGCACGGCCGAGGCCATCGCGAGCTACGAGGAGGCGCTGCGCCTGGCGGGCTCCGACGCCGAGCGGGACCGGCTCCGGAACAGACTGGACCGAATCGGACAAAACACTAAGCTCGGGGAATGACCGCCGCGCTCCCGGACGATCTCGAACCCCGCCGCCGCGCGGCCCAGCAGCAGCTGGAACGGGCGGTCGGCGAGGGCCGCCTGACGCTCGACGAGTTCACCGACCGGGCGGGCGCGGTCTGGGCCGCGGGCTCCGGGGCCGAGATCGAGCGGACCACCGCGGACCTGCCGGTCCCCGTCGTCGGCGGCACGAAGCCGGGGCGCTCGGCCCTCATCGGGGTGATCGGGGACATCACGCGCCGCGGGCGCTGGTCCCTGCGCCGCAGGACGACGGCCGTGCTGCTGATCGGGGACGTCGACCTCGACCTGCGCGGCGCCGTCGTCGAGCAGGGGACGGAGCCGATCACCGTCGACACCTGGTCGGTCCTCGGGGACACGGTGCTCACCGTGCCGGAGGGGGTGGAGGTGGAGGTCGGCGGCTTCACCCTGCTCGGGGACCGCCAGGTCGATCTCGCCCCCGTGCCGCGCGTCCCGGGGACCCCGGTCGTGCGGGTGCGGGTGTGGGGGCTGATCGGGGACGTCACGGTCCGCTCCGCCCGCTGAGGCCCGCTCAGGCGAGCAGCTGCTCCACCGGTCGGGTGTTGCGGATCCGCTCCGCAGGCACCCCGCACTGCACGGCGCGGGTGCAGCCGTAGTCGAGCCAGTCCAGCTGTCCGGGGGCGTGGGCGTCGGTGTCGAGGGTGAACTCGCACCCCGCCTCGACCGCGAGCCGGAGCAGCCGCTTCGGCGGGTCCAGCCGCTCCGGGCGTGAGTTGACCTCCACGGCGACGCCGTTCTCGGCGCAGGCGGCGAACACGGCGTCGGCGTCGAACTCCGACTCGGGCCGCGTGCGCCGCCCGGTGACCATCCGCCCGGTGCAGTGCCCCAACACGTCGACGTGCGGGTTCGCCACGGCCGTCAGCATCCGCTCGGTCATCTCCGCGCGCGGCATCCGCAGCTTCGAGTGCACGCTCGCCACGACGACGTCGAGCTGGGCGAGCAGCTCCTCCTCCTGGTCCAGGGCCCCGTCGTCGAGGATGTCCACCTCGATGCCGGTGAGCACCCGGAACCCGCGCAACCCGGCGTTGAGCTCGGCGATCTGCTCCAGCTGGCGGCGCAGCCGCTCGGGGGACAGGCCGTTCGCGACCGTCAGCCGCGGCGAGTGGTCGGTGATCACCACGTACTCGTGGCCCAGCGTGATCGCGGTCTCGACCATCTCCCAGAGCGGGGAGCCGCCGTCGGACTGGTCGGTGTGGCTGTGGCAGTCCCCGCGCAGCGCCTCCCGCAGCGCGACGGCGGCCTGGTCCAGCTCCACACCCTCGGTCGCCTCCAAGCGGCGCAGGTAGACGGGCACCTCCCCCGCCAGCGACTCGGCCACGCAGCGGGCGGTCACCTCACCGACACCCTTGACGTCCCGCAGGTCCAGCGTCGCGACGTCCTTGCCGCGCGCCGCCTCCGTCCGCAGCGCGGCGGCGGCGTTGCGGAAGGCCCGGACCCGGTAGGTCGACTCGTGCGCGCGCTCCAGCAGGAACGCGATCCTGCGCAGATCGGCGATCGGGTCCCGGGCGGCCGTCATCGTCCTATTCTGCGGCTTCGCCGCCCGTGCGTGGGAAGTGGTGCCAGAGCACCACTTCCCACGCACGACCGTCAGCGGGAGGCGAGGCCCTCCTCGATGCGGGCGGCGTTGGCGAGGGCGCGGCCGTAGAGGATGCCGAACGTGAAACCGTTCTCGCCGTCGGTGTGCGCGCGGGCTCCCAGGTCGCGCAGGACCTCGCGGCTCACCACGGCGTCCTGGTGCTCGCCGAGGGCTCGCGTGTGGGCCTTGAGCGCGGTGGGCTTGCGACCGGCCACCTCGACGGCGTAGCGGGCCCGCTTGCCCGCCTTGCGGGCGTCGTGGAGGGCGACGTCCGCCCCCTCGCCCGCGACGAGCGCGCGCCGCGCCGCCTCCAGCCGCCTGGTGAACCGCTTGCGCGCCTTCGCCTCGCCCGCCTTCAGACCCTTCGTCGACCGGGCGTCCTTCGCCAGCGGCGGATCCTGCAGGAACCGCTCCAGCGCACCGCGCAGCGCGGCGTAGCGGTCGGAGTCGAGCGCGGCGAGCGTGGCGGCGCGCGCCTCCGCGCGGGCCCGGGCGAAGTGCCGGGTGACCTGCGCCTGCACCGACCCGAGCACGAGCTCCGCCGGCAGCGCGTCGATCTCCCGCACGATCCGCTCCTCCTGGACCTCCAGGTCGCGGGCCCCCGCGAGCGCCCGGCCGAGCCAGCGCAGCTCCTCGGCGAGCGCGTCCGCCCGCGGACCCCGCAGCAGCGAGTCGTAGGCCTTGAGCGCGCTGCGGATCCGGCGGGCCGCGACGCGCATCCGGTGCACGGCGTCCTCCTCGTCGCGGCGGGCGCCGATGTCCGCGGCGGCCAACCGGTCCGCGTGGGTGCCGAGGTAGGCGAGCAGCGCCGCACCCGCGGAGCCCTTGCGGCCACGGGCCCGTTCGGGCGCGGGGGCCGCGGTCCGGCGCAGCAGGGCGTCGAGCTCGGCTTCGGCCGTCGCGTCCGTGGGGACCGCCGCCGCCTGGGCCAGGCGCTCCCGGAGCGCGTCGGCGAGCGCCGGACGGCTGGTGATCACCTCCGCCTCCGACCAGTTCTCGAGGGCGGTCTCGGCGCCGAGGGTCGCGAGCTGGACCTCGTCCCGCACCAGCGCACCGATCTCGCGGTTGTTGCCCCCGCGCAGCGACGTCCGGGTCCGCACCCGGCGGATCCGACCGACCGGCCCGACCTCGGCGCCGCGGAGCACGCCGCGGACCAGCTCGTGCAGCTCGTCGGGCAGCGCGGGGTCGACGCCCTCGACGTCCGGCGGCGGCGCCGGGACGCGGAGCTGCTCGCCCTCGACGGCGTCGGGCAGGTCCAGGTGCCAGTGCGCCTCGGTGCCGGAGCGGTGCACGGCGAGCACGATCCCCGAGGTGGCCAGCCGCAGGTCCGGCGAGTCGTAGCGCTCGACCTCCAGGACCTCCTGGTCGCCCTCCGCCACGGACCGGACGCCCGCCAACCCGCTCAGGTTGGGCGCCCCCGCCCGGGCAGGGGCGCGGTAGTGCACGGACGAGGACGCGGCGGAGGTGGTCGTGCGCACAGACATGTTCCAGGGGTGCCCGACCCGGCCGCGCGTCAATCGTCAGGGTGACAGCAGCTTCTTCTGGACCTTGCCCATGGCGTTGCGCGGCAGCGCGTCGGTGTAGCGGATCTCCCGGGGGCGCTTGTGCGGGGCGATCAGCGACGCGACGTGGTCGATCAGCACCGACGGCGCGGGCGGCACCCCCGTCGCGACGACGTGCGCCACGATCCGTTCGCCCAGGTCCGGATCGGCGACCCCCACCACGGCGGCCTCCGCCACGTCCGGGTGCTCCAGGAGGGCGTTCTCGATCTCCCCGGCCCCGATCTTGTAGCCGCCGGACTTGATCAGGTCCGTGGCCTGCCTGCCGACGAGGGCCAGCAGGCCGTCGTCGGTCCAGCGGCCGATGTCGCCGGTGCGGAACCAGCCGTCCGCGGTCCGGGCGGCGGCGGTGGCGTCGGGCAGGTCGAGGTAGCCCGAGAACAACTGCGGCCCCCGGACCTCGACGGACCCGAGCCCGTCGCCCTGGTCGACCAGCCGGACCTCGGTGCCGGCCAGCGGCCGTCCGACGGTCCCGACCACCGGTTCCTCGTCCGCCCTGGCCGCGGTGAGGATGAGGGTCTCGGTGAGCCCGTAGCGTTCCCGGACGGCGAGCCCCGTCGTCTTCTCGATCCGCGCGTGGTCGACGGCGGTGAGCGCAGCGGAGCCGGAGATCAGCAGCCGGGCGCCGCCGACCGCCTGGGCCGCAACGGGATCGGCCTCGAAGTCCGCCGCGAGCCGGTGGTAGTGGGTCGGGACGCCGAACACCATCGTGGCGCCGCCCGCGACGGCCGCGGCCAGCGCGGCGCCCGAGATCGCGCCGAGGTGCAGCAGCGAGCCGCCGCGGCGCAGCGGGCCGATCGTGCCGAGGACGAGGCCGTGCACGTGGAAGATCGGGAGGGCGTGGGTGAGGCGGTCCGCGGCGGTCCAGGCCCAGGCGTCGGCGAGGGCGTCGAGGTCGGCGGCGAGGGCGCCGCGGGAGAGTACGGCGCCCTTCGGCGGGCCCGTCGTGCCGCTGGTGTAGACGACCAGGGCGGGGCTCGCGGGGTCCGGCTCGGCGGGGACCGGCGCGGGCTCCGGGCGGGCGTCCACGTCGACGTCGATCCGCGGCAGGTCCACGGGGACGTCCTCACCGGGCGCGGCCAGCACCAGCTCCGGCGCCGAGTTCGCCACGATGTGCGCCAGCTCCCGCGAACCCGCCTTGGGGTTGATCGGCACCACCGGGACCCCGGCGAGCAGCCCCGCGACGATCCCGGTCGCCGCCGCGAGCGTGGGCGTGGCCCACACCGCCACCCGGCTGCGCCCGGCCAGCCGCGCCCCGAGGTGCGAGGCGAGCGCCGCCAGCTCCCGGTAGGTCAGCGCCCCGTCGGGGAAGGCGAGCGCGGGGGCGTCGGAGGGATCGAGCAGGCCGGGCAGCAGCGCGTCGGGCATGGGCGCATTATGCGTGGCCGAGCCGGACCGGGTCAGTGGGTGTGGCGGCGGGCGATCTCGCGGCCCAGCAGCTGACCCGAGCGCCAGGCCGTCTCGATGCGGGAGCTGCCCCACCCGTCGCCCGCGAGCGCGATCCCGTTCTCCCCCAGGTGGAACGGCTCGGCGCGGGCGTGCTCGGGGGCGGCGAAGCGCCAGCGGTGCGCGTCGGTCCACACGGGGTCCTCGGTGAGGTCGAGGAGCTCCCGCACCGCCTCGACGACCATGGGCACGGCCGCGGCGGGGTCCGCGTCGAACCGGCGCGCCACCTCGGCGGTGGTGTGCGACACCAGGACCGGCACGTCGTCGCCGCGCCGGGCGCCGTCGTCCGCGACCAGGGTGAGGACGGGATGGTCGTTCACGAACGCGGCGGCGAGCGCGGGCCAGGCCCGCGCCGGGTACCCGGCGGCCACGGTGACGGTCGGCCGCCACGGCCGGTCCGCGAGCAACGCGACCTCGGCGAGTCCCGGGTCGAGGACCCGGGCGGCCTGCGGATCGGGCATGGCCAGCACGACGACGTCCGCCGGCTCGCCGTCCACCCGCGGGCCGGCCTCGACCCGGCCGACCTCGCGGCGCAGCTCGACGTCCAGCCCCTCGGCGAGCGCGGCGACCAGGCTGCGCAGCCCGGCGGGCGCGGCCCAGCGCATCGGGCCGGGCGCGCGCGAGCGGTCGCCGTGCTCCAGGACCGCGAGCTCGGCGGTCCAGGGCCGGGCGAGCCCCGCGGACCGCCATTCCGCCACGACCTCGGCGAACTCCGGGTCCCGGACGGTGAAGTAGGCGGCGCCCATGTCGACCGGGCGTCCGTCGTGCGGGGAGCTCGCCATCCGCCCGCCGACCGTGGCGGCGCGGTCGACCACCCGCACGGGGATCCCCGCGGCGGCGACCGCCCGGGCACACGCGACCCCCGCGAGCCCGGCCCCCACCACCACGACGCTCATGACCCGGCCAGCCTAGAACCGATTCCACCGCGGGCCCAGCCCACGCCCGAGTGACCACATCCCGGTCCGACGGCGGTCACGTGATGAGGCGGCCGGCTCTCTCCCGCCACCATCGCGTGCGTTCGGGGTCCGCCGCGACCTGGTGGCGGCGGACAGGGTCGGGGGCGCGGCGCAGGACCGGGAGCTCACCGTTCACCGGGAGCAGGCGGTCGGCGTCGGCCACGACGTCGGTGGTGAACAGCCGCCCCGTCCCGAGGCCGCAGGCGTAGTCGAGCGACGGGAGCGCCGCGGCCAGCGCGATCTCCGCGGCCAGCCCCACACTGGACTCTAACGCCGAGGACACCACGCAGGGCAGCCCGACCGCCTCCGCCACCTGCAACGCCCGGCGCACCCCGCCGAGCGGGAGGGCCTTGAGGATCGCGACGTCCGCGGCGTCGGTCAGCGACACCCGCAGCGGGTCGGCGGCCTTCCGGATGGCCTCGTCCGCCGCGATCGGCACGTCCACCCGGCGCCGCACGGCCGCGAGCTCGTCGAGGGTCGCGCACGGCTGCTCCACGTACTGCAGTCCCCCCGCGGCCCGGTCCAGGGCCCGGATCGCGACCACGGCCTCGTCGACGGCCCAGCCCGTGTTGGCGTCCACCCGGACGTGGCCGGCGGGCCCGAGGGCGTCTCGCACGGCCGCGACCCGCTCGAGGTCCTCCCCCGCGGAGTCCGGGTGGTCGGCGACCTTGACCTTCGCCGTGGCACATCCGCTGGCGCGCACCATGTCCGCGGCCTGCTCGGGCCCGACGGCAGGCACGATGCAGTTCACCGGGACCGTCTCGCGGACGGGCGCGGGCCAGCCGTCGAACGCCGCCTCCCGCGCCCCGGCGAACCAGGCCGCGGCCTCGGCGTCGGGGTACTCCGGGAAGGCGCAGAACTCACCCCATCCGGCGGGGCCCTCGATCAGCAGCCCCTCGCGGACGGTGATTCCGCGGAACCGGGTGGTCAGCGGGATGGCGTAGACGTCCACGGCGCCCGACGCTACTCAGGCGATCAGCTCGTGGTGCCCCGGGTCGATGCGGCGGGTGCGCCTGCGGAAGCTGAAGGTGTAGCCCGGCCACAGGGTGCGGTTGCGGCCGTGCTCGTCGAGGTACCAGCTGGCGCAGCCGCCGGTGGCCCACACCGCCGTCGACAGCCGGTCCTGGATCTCGGCGTTGAACCGGGCCTGGGCCTCCGGCCGGGTGTCGATCGCGACGGCGCGGTGCCGCTCCACCGTGCGCATGGCGTCGAGCACGGTGTTGACCTGGGACTCCACCATGAACACCATCGAGCTGTGGCCCAGCCCGGTGTTCGGGCCCACGATCGTGAACAGGTTCGGGAACCCCGCCACCGTGGTGCCGAGCAGCGCCTGCGGGCCCTCGGCCCAGGCGTCGGCCAGCTTGACCCCGTCCCGCCCGGTGATCGCCATGCTCGCCAGCCCGTCCGCGACCTTGAACCCGGTCCCGAACACGATGACGTCCGCGGGGTGCTCGACGCCGTCCGCGGTCACCACGCCGGTCGCGGTGACCCGGGAGATCGCGGCGGTCTCCACCGCGACGTTCGGGCGGCGCAGGGCCGGGTAGTAGTCGTTGGACATCAGGATGCGCTTGCAGCCCATGGTGAAGTCGGGCGTGACCGTGCGGCGCAGGTCGGGGTCACCCGCGAAGACCTTGCGCAGGTAGGCCTTCCCGAGCCCCTGCACGGCCCGCATGATCCGCGGGTGCAGGAAGCCCGCGACCAGTGCCTCGTGCCGCCAGTAGAGCGAGAGCCGCTGCAGGCGCTGGAGCAGCGGGAACCGGCGGAACCGCCGCCGCGTCGACGAGGAGATGGGCCGGTCCGGCTTCGGCAGCACCCAGGGGGCGGTCCGCTGGAAGAGGGTCAGCCGCGCCACGTCCGGCGCGATGGCGGGCACGAACTGGATCGCGCTCGCGCCGGTGCCGATCACCGCGACCCGCTTGCCCGTGAGATCCACCGAGTGGTCCCACTGCGCGGAGTGGAAGGCGGTGCCCGCGAAGCGGTCCAGCCCCTCGATCTCGGGGACCTGCGGCTCGTGCAGGGCGCCGGTGCCGAAGACCACGAACCGGGCGCGCAGGGTCTCGCCGTCGGCGGTGCGGACGTCCCAGGCGCTGCCGTCCCACTCGGCCCCGACGACCTGCACGCCGAACCGGATCCGGTCGCGCAGCCGGTAGTGGTCGGCCGTCGCCTCGAGGTAGGCGCGGATCTCCGGTTGGCGGGCGAAGGTCCGGGTCCAGTCCGGGTTGGGGAAGAACGAGAAGGAGTACAGGTGGGACTCGACGTCGCACGCGCAGCCCGGGTAGACGTTGTCCCGCCAGGTGCCGCCCAGCGAGTCCCCCTTCTCGAGGATCAGGAAGTCCCGGCGGCCCGCCTCGTCCAGCCTGACGGCGGCCCCGAGCCCGGCGAACCCGCTCCCGACGATCAGCGTGTCGATCATGGCGTCCCCTCCCTTGGGTGTTACCGGCGGTAACTTACCACCGGTAACCTGTAGGGTCGAGCTATGAGGACCCGGTTCACCCGCGCGGAACGGGAGGCTCAGATCCTCGACGCGGCCGTGGCCGTCTTCACCGAACGGGGCTACGCCAACACCTCGATGGACGCCGTGGCCGAGCGGGTCGGCGTCACCAAGCCGGTGTTGTACACCCATTTCGGCAGCAAGGAGGGCCTGCTGCTGGCCTGCGTCACGCAGGCGCGGGCGCAGCTGCTCGAGGCCACCTCGCAGGCGGCGATGGAGGCGAGCGGGCCGGAGGACATGCTCCGCCGCGGCACGCTGGCCTTCTTCCGGTTCCTCGACGATCGGCGCGGCTCCGCGCTCGTCTACGCCGAGTCGAGCGTCACCGCCGAGGCGATCGAGGACATCCGGGCGCAGCAGACGGACTTCATCGCGTCCCTGCTCGGGGCCGCCGACCCGACCGCGGACCCGCAGCGCCTGCAGGGGTGGGCCCAGGTGATCGTCGGCGCCTGTGAACGGTTGGCGCACTGGCGCAAGCAGGACCCGTCGGTGACCGCCGAACAGGCCACGGAGTACCTCATGGACCTCGCCTGGCAGGGCCTGGGCGCACGCGCAGGCGATTCCGGTCGTGCGCGGTAAGTGGTGCTCTGGCACCACTTACCGCGCACGGGCGACGAAGTCGCAGAATAAGACCGTGACGACGACCGCCCCCCGCCTGCTCCAGGTGCGCCGCCGCACCGACGTGACCCCGCGCATGATCCGGGTGACCCTCACCGGTGACGAGCTCGCGGGCTTCCCGGGCGAGGGCCCGGACCGTCGGATCAAGATGTTCTTCCCGGTCGAGGGGCAGGAGCGGCCCGCGGTCCCGCGGGCGAGCACGGGTGGCCCGGTGTGGCCGACGGGTGCGGCGCGGCCCACCATCCGCACCTACACGGTCCGCCGCTTCGACCCCGCGGCCGCGGAGCTGGACGTCGACTTCGTGGTGCACGACGGCTACGGGCCCGCCGCCGCGTGGGCGCAGGCCGCCGAGCCCGGGGCCTGGGTGGGGGTGTCGGAGCCCGGCGGACGCTGGGAGCCGCAGGAGGCCGACTACCACCTGGTGATCGGGGACGAGTCGGCGCTGCCCGCGATCGCGACGGTGCTCGAGGCGCTGCCCGGCGCCACCGTGCTCGGGTTCGTCGAGGTGGCGGACGCCGCCGAGGAGCAGGACCTGCCGGTGACCTGGGTGCACCGCGGGGACGCCCCCGCCGGGGAACCGCTCGTGGCGGCGGTCGAGAACGCGGTGCTCCCCGAGGGCGTGGGGCAGGCGTGGCTCGCGGGCGAGTCCGCCGCGGTGAAGGAGATCCGCGCACACCTGTTGGGCCCCAGGGGGTTCGACCGCCGCAAGGTCTACGCGACGGGGTACTGGCGGGCGCGCTGACAGCCGTAGCCGGACCAGGGCGGGGTCAGGGCGCCGGGTCCACCTGGATGCGTTCGCCGACCCGCGTGACCCGCACCCGCCGCCCGACCACGGCGTCCCCCGGCTCCCCCGCCGGGCCGTCGGGGAAGAGCGTGAGGGTGCGGGCGCTGGCCGCGTCGCCCTCCGCGGTGCACCCGGCGATGCGGTCGCCGTCGTCGGTGAGGGCGATCAGGTAGGCCTGGGCGGGGTGGCCGTCCCGGTCGTACTCGACGGTCGCGGCCTCCACCGTGACCTCCCCCGCCGCGTCCACCAGGCGCGGGCCCGGCTCCGCCGCGTCGTGCGGGACGGGATCGCCGACGTACCCGTCGACGTGCGGTTCCGCCGCCAGGACGACGGCGTGCTGGCGCGTCAGGTACCCGCCGTTCGCGTGCACCAGCGCCGTCCGCGCGCCCGCCCGGATCCGGTGGGCGCAGGCGGCGAGCGAGTGCAGCGTGTAGCTCGACAGCGGCCCGCCGAAGGCCGAGTGGCCACCGGTCGCGCCCGCCGTCGCCTCGAGGGGCAGCCCGAGGTAGCGCGCCGCCAGCCGCGGGACGACCGGGAAACAGCAGTAGACGTCGACGAGGTCGAGCTCGTCGGCCGCGAGACCCGCCGCGGCGAGCGCCCGGTCGAACGTCGAGCACAGGGCGGGCGATCCCGCGAGGTCCGCGCGGCGCAGCACGTCCGCGGTGTCCGCGGCGCCCGCGCCGCCCCACACGTGCACCATCCGGTCCTCGGGCACCCCGTGCTCGCGGGCGGCCTCGACCGAGGTCACCAGCAGCGCCGCGGCCTGGTCGACCAGGGGCATCGCGTTCATCGCGAGCGGGTAGGGCTCGCAGATCATCCGGTTCTCGGGGCGGACCGAGGCGACCTCGGAGGCGTTGCGCACCAGGGGGTTCCAGGCGTACTCGTTCTCGGCCGCCACACCGGAGAGCGCCGCGAACACCGCGGCGCCCGCCGCCATCGTCTCCGCCGGGCTCTCCCCCAGCGCGTGCCCGAGCGCCGTGTCGACCATCGGGTAGAAGCGCCGCGGCAGCGCGATCCCGGCGGCGAGCATCGCGGGCGAGCCCAGGTCGTCCGGCCCGATGGGGGCCGGACCGCCGGGGTCGGTGGTCCAGCCCAGATCCGCTCCGGGGTCGACGCCCGCCCGGTCCAGCACGGCCGTCGACGCCGCCGCCTCGGCCCCCGCCACCAGCTCGATCCGGGTCTCCCCGGCGGCGATCCGGGCGGCGGCGGCGTCGAGCAGCGCGGCGGGCTGGTGTCCGCCCACCGGTGCCGACTCCCGCCGCGTGGGCTCGGCGGCGAGCCGGTCGGCGAGCAGCCGCGGGAGGTCGTCGTAGGCCCAGCTGGCGGTGTGGGTCAGGGAGATCGCGTCGAGCTCGCGGAGCATCCGGGTGCCGCGGGCGTCCGCGGCGGCGGCCTGCACGGCGTCCGCGAGCAGGCGCAGCGGCTCGCGGGCCCCCGCCACGGTGCGGTCCCGGTTGCCACGCACCTGGCCGATCCCGACCAGCACGGGCGATCTCTCCGGGAGCACCGGCGAAACCTAGTACAGCCTGGGACCGCCGCGGCCGGACACCCCGTCCACAGCCGATGCACAGGAGACGCTCACCGCCACCACAGCAGTCGGGGGCACGCTCCTACCATGTCCGAGGTGAGCGAGCAGTCCGCACCACTGCGCCGGGCCGACGGCGGGCCCGTCCGCGTGCTCGTGGTGGACGACGAGGCCACGCTCTCCGACCTGCTGCAGATGGCGCTGCGCTACGAGGGCTGGGAGGTCCGCACCGCGGGCGACGGCCGCGCCGCGGTCCGCACGGCGCGGGAGTTCGCGCCGGACGCGGTCGTCCTGGACATGATGCTGCCGGACCTCGACGGGCTCGAGGTGCTCAAGCGGCTGCGCGCGAGCGCCCCCGAGGTGCCGGTGCTGTTCCTCACCGCGAAGGACTCGGTCGAGGACCGGGTGGCGGGGCTGACCGCGGGCGGCGACGACTACGTGACCAAGCCCTTCAGCCTCGAGGAGCTGGTCGCGCGGCTGCGCGGGCTGCTGCGCCGGGCCGGGATGACGGCGGCGCGGCAGGGCTCGGAGCTCGTCGTCGGTGATCTCGTGCTCGACGAGGACTCCCACGAGGTCCACCGCGGCGACACCGCGGTCGAGCTGACCGCCACCGAGTTCGAGCTGCTGCGCTTCCTCATGCGCAACCCCAAGCGCGTGCTGTCGAAGGCCCAGATCCTCGACCGCGTGTGGAACTACGACTTCGGCGGCCAGTCCAACGTCGTCGAGCTCTACGTCTCCTACCTGCGCAAGAAGATCGACGCGGGCCGCACACCCATGATCCACACCGTCCGGGGGGCCGGCTACGTGCTCAAACCGGGGACCGCATCGGGATGACGGCATGACGCTGCGCGCCCGGACGCTGCGCGCCCGGCTGGTGGCGACGGTCCTGCTGCTGCTCGCGCTGGTCGGCGCCGTGATCGGGGTGGCGACCACGCTGGCGTTGCGCGGGTTCCTCTACGGACAGCTCGACGCCGAGGTGCTCAGCGCCGCCAGCCGGTTCGCCGTGTCGCGCAGCCAGCCCGCCCCGCCCGGGGCGCCGACGGACTTCCTCGGTCCCGCACAGCGTCCGCGCACGGTCGGCGCGGTCGTCGTGGGCGACACCGTGCAGGACGCGGCGGTCACCGACCGGCGCGGCTCGTCCAGCCCGGTGTCGGCGGCGGACCAGGCGGTGCTCGCCGCCGTCGCGCCCGGTCCGTACCCGCGGACGGTCGACCTGTCGCTGGGCGCGTACCGGGTGGTGGCGCTCGCCACCGCGGACGGGGTCCTGGTGGTGGGGCAGCCCGCCGAGCAGGTCACGGACGTGGTGAACCGGCTGGTGGTGATCGAGCTGATCGTGATCGGGGTGGCCCTCGCGGGCGCCGCGGCCGTCGGCCTGGTCGTGGTGCGCCGGGAGCTCCGCCCGCTGGAGGAGGTGGCGGGCATCGCCGCCGCGGTGTCCACGATGGAGCTGGACTCCGGGGAGGTGGACCTGGCCACCCGGGTCCCCGAGCCCGACGACCGGACGGAGGTCGGCCAGGTCGGGGTCGCGCTGAACCGCATGCTGGACAACGTCTCCGGCGCGCTCGACGCCCGTCAGGAGAGCGAGACCCGGCTGCGCCGCTTCGTCGCGGACGCCAGCCACGAGCTGCGCACCCCGCTCGCCGCCATCCGCGGGTACGCCGAGCTGAGCCTGCGCGACCCGGCGGGCTCGGCGTACCCGCTGGCGCGCATCACCTCCCAGGCCGAGCGGATGTCCACTCTGGTCGAGGACCTGCTGCTGCTCGCCCGGCTGGACGCGGGCAGGCCGCTGGAACGCACCGAGGTCGACCTGACCCGCCTCGTGCTCGACGCCGTCTCCGACGCCCACGCCGCGGGGCGTACCCACCGCTGGGAGCTCGACCTCCCCGACGAGCCGGTGACCGTGACCGGGGACGCCTCCCGGCTCACCCAGGTGCTCACGAACCTGCTCGCCAACGCCCGCACCCACACCCCCGCGGGCACCCACGTCACGGTCGGCCTGCGCCCGGGCGCGGTGGTGACGGTCACCGACACCGGCCCCGGCATCCCCGCCGACCTGGCCCCGCACGTCTTCGAACGCTTCGCCCGCGGCTCGGCGGGCCGGGCCCGGGCCGGCAACGACACCCCCGGCACCGGCCTGGGCCTGGCCATCGTCGACGCGGTGGTGGCCGCCCACGGCGGCACGGTGCACCTCACCAGCCGCCCCGGCCACACCGCGTTCACCGTCCGCCTCCCGATGTCCGACGCGCGGCCCGAGGTGTCCGACTCGCGTGTCGAGAGTGGGGGACTCGCGGGATAGGACGCACAGCCGCCGCACAGGTCGCGCACCGTCGGGGCACAGCGGGCGCGGACAGGGTCGTCCGTGTGACGAGCACCCTCTCCCGGCCGACCGCCCCCGACACCCCGGCGGCGCCGCCGCGCGGCCGGGCTCTGGAGCGGGCCTCGGTCGCGGCACTGCTGATCGGCACGGGGCTGCTCTACCTGGTGAACCTCGCGGCCTCGGGGTGGGCGAACGCCTTCTACTCCGCGGCCGCACAGGCGGGCGGGGAGAGCTGGGAGGCGTGGTTCTTCGGGTCCTCCGACGCCGCGAACGCGATCACCGTCGACAAGACGCCCGCGGCGCTGTGGGTGACCGGGCTCGCGGTCCGGATCTTCGGGCTGAGCAGCTGGAGCATCCTGGTGCCGCAGGCGCTCATGGGGATCGGCGCCGTCGCCCTGCTGTACGCGACGGTCCGGCGCACGTCGGGTCACGCCGCGGGGCTGCTCGCCGGCGCGGTGCTCGCGCTGACCCCGGTCGCGACGTTGATCTTCCGCTTCAACAATCCCGACGCCCTGCTGGTCCTGCTCCTGGTGGCCGCGGTCTGGGCGACGCTGCGGGGCCTGGAGCACGGCCGGGGCCGGTGGTTGGTGCTCGCCGGGGTGTTCCTGGGCCTCGGGTTCCTCACCAAGATGCTGCAGGCCTGGTTGATCGTCCCGGTGCTGGCCGCGGTGTGGCTGGTGGCCGCCCCGACGGGGATCGGACGGCGTGTGCGGGACGTGCTGCTCGCCGCCGTCGCGATGGTCGTGAGCGCGGGCTGGTGGGTGCTGGTCGTGGAGCTGTGGCCCGCCGGTTCGCGGCCGTACATCGGCGGGTCGCAGCACGACTCGGTGCTCGAGCTCGTGTGGGGCTACAACGGCCTCGGCCGGCTGACGGGCGACGAGACCGGCAGCGTCGGCGGCGGCGCGGGGGGCGGGTGGGGGCGGACCGGGCTCACCCGGCTGTTCGGGTCCGAGATGGGGTCGGAGGCGTCCTGGCTGCTGCCGACGGCGCTGATCCTGCTGGTCGCGCTCGTCTGGCTGACCTGGCGGCGGCCCCGCACCGACCGGCTGCGGGCCGCGGTGCTCGCCTGGGGCGGCTGGTTGCTGGTCACCGGGCTGCTGTTCAGCTACATGGCCGGGATCATCCACCCGTACTACACGGTGGCCCTGGCGCCCGCGATCGCCGCGCTCGTCGGGATCGGGGCGGTGGAGCTCTGGCGGGTCCGGGACCGGGCGGCGCCACGGGTGCTGCTGGCCGTCTCCGTCGCGGCCGCGGCGGTGTGGGGCGCCGTCCTGCTGGGCTCCTGGCAGCCGTGGCTGAGCTGGACGTCCCTGGCGCTGGGCCTCGCTGCCGCCTGCGCATTGCTCGGCGTGCACCGGCTCCCCCGGCTGCTCACCGCGGGCGTCGCGACGGTCGCGGTCCTCGCCGCCCTGGCGGGCTCCGCGGCCTGGTCGATCGCCACCGCGGCCGAGCCGCACACCGGGGCCATCCCCAGCGCAGGCCCGGCGAGCGCCGCCCGCGCCGGGTTCGGTGGTGTCGGTGGGTTCGGTGGCCCCGGTGGGTTCGGCGTGCGGCCGGGCGGCGCGCTGCGGGGCGGCGGCGGTGTCGGTGTCGGCGGTGTCGGTGGTGTCGGCGGCCTCGGGCCGGGCGGGCTCCCCGGCGGCCCCGCCCGGGGCGGTGGCCGTGCGCCGGGGGGCGGGTTCGGGGGCCTCCTCGGCACCACCACCCCGTCCGCGCAGGTCACAGCCCTGCTCCAGGAGGACGCGGCGGACTACACGTGGGTCGCCGCCGCCGTCGGGTCGAACTCCGCGGCGGGCTACCAACTGGCCACCGGGAGCCCGGTCATGGCGGTCGGCGGCTTCAACGGCACGGACCCCTCGCCCACGCTCGCGCAGTTCCAGCAGGACGTCTCGCGGGGCGAGATCCACTGGTTCGTCGGTGGCGCGATCATGGGTGGCACCGCGACGGGCGGCAGCGACGCCGCGGCCCGCATCGCCGAGTGGGTGCAGCAGAACTTCGCCGCGACGACCGTCGACGGCGTCACCCTCTACGACCTGAGCGGCGGCCCCACCGCCTGACGCCTGCGCCCGAGGACCATCGGCAAGGAGACCGGCCCGCGCCCACCAGGGCACGGGCCGGCCGTCGTGCGCGGCGCCCCGAGGGCCCGCCGTTCACAGCCGGCGCACAGGCGGGACCCACGGCCCGGACAGCGAGGGCCGGGACCGTGATCGTCATGAGCCCAGCCACCACCGAGCCCGAAGACCCGACCAGGTCTCCCGGGCGGGGCGGCAGCGTCGTGCTGGACATCGTCGTCCCCGTCTACAACGAGGAGGCGGACCTCGAGCGGTCGGTGCGCCGCCTGCACGCCCACCTCCGCGCCACGTTCCCCTACACGTTCCGGATCACGGTGGCGGACAACGCCTCCACCGACTCCACGCCGCAGATCGCCGCCCGGCTGGCCACCGAGATCCCCGAGGTCCGGCTGTCCCGGCTGGAGCAGAAGGGGCGGGGACGGGCGCTGCGGACCGCGTGGTCGGCGTCGGACGCCGAGGTCCTCGCCTACTGCGACGTCGACCTGTCCACCGACCTCGACGCCGTCCTGCCGCTGGTGGCGCCGCTCATCTCCGGGCACTCCGACCTGGCGATCGGCACCCGGCTCGGCCGCGGCTCGCGGGTGGTCCGCGGGGCCAAGCGCGAGTTCGTCTCCCGCTGCTACAACCTGATCCTGCGCAGCACCCTCGCGGCCGGGTTCTCCGACGCGCAGTGCGGGTTCAAGGCGATCCGGGCGGACGTCGCACGCCGGCTGCTCCCCCTCGTCGAGGACACCGGCTGGTTCTTCGACACCGAGCTGCTGGTGCTCGCCGAGCGCGCCGGCCTGCGGATCCACGAGGTCCCCGTGGACTGGGTCGACGACCCGAACTCCACGGTGGACATCGTCGCGACGGCGGTCGCGGACCTGAAGGGGGTGTGGCGCGTCGGGCGGGCGCTGGCCGCGGGCACGCTGCCGATCGCCGACGTCCGCGCCCAGCTCGGGCGCGCCCCCCTGCAACCGGAGGTCGCCGGTGTCCCGAAGGGCCTGCCGACCCAGCTGGTCCGGTTCGCCGCCATCGGGATCGCCAGCACGCTCGCGAACCTGCTGCTGTTCCTGCTGTTCCGGACCTTCGCCGGCGCGATCGCCGCGAACGTGGCGGCGCTGCTGCTCACCACGATCGCCAACACCGCGGCCAACCGCCGCCTGACCTTCGGCGTGCGCGGGCGCGCGGGCGCGGCGAGACACCAGTTCCAGGGGCTGATCGTGTTCGGCCTCGCGCTCGGGCTGACGACCGGGGCGCTCGCCCTGCTCGGCGTCCTGCTCCCGAACGCCCACCAGGCCGTCGAGGTCGCCGCGATCGTCGCGGCGAACCTCGTCGCCACCGTGTTGCGGTTCGTCCTGTTCCGCGCCTGGGTGTTCCGGCCCCGGGCCGCGGCGAGCACCGCGGCCGCGGCGACACCCACCACCACCCGCATCGCCGCCTGAGAGGACCTCGTTGACCGCCACCCTGGCCACCCGGGCCGTCCACGGACCCTCCCCGCACGAGCCCCGCGCCACCCGCGGCCACCGCTGGGCGGTCGCCGCGCTGCTCGTCGGCACCGCCGTGCTCTACCTCCAGAACCTCGCGGCCTCGGGGTTCGCGAACTCGTTCTACGCCGCCGCCGTGCAGGCCGGGACGCAGAACTGGACCGCGTTCTTCTTCGGCTCGCTCGACCCGGGCAACGCGATCACCGTCGACAAGCCGCCCGCCGCGCTGTGGGTCATGGCGCTGTCGGGGCGGATCTTCGGGTTCGGCTCGTGGAGCATGCTCGTCCCGCAGGCACTCATGGCCGTGGCCGCGGTGTGGGTGCTGTACTGCGCGGTCAAGCGGGTCGCGGGCCCGGGCGCCGGGCTGCTGGCGGGCACCGTGCTCGCGCTGACCCCCGTCGCGGTCCTGATGTTCCGCTTCAACAACCCGGACGCGTTGTTGGTGCTGCTCCTGGTCCTCGCCGGGTACACGACGGTGCGCGCGCTCGAGAAGGCGTCCTGGCGGTGGGTGCTGCTGACCGGGCTGGTGCTCGGGTTCGCGTTCCTCACCAAGATGCTGCAGGCCTTCCTGGTCGTGCCCGGCTTCGCGGCGGCCTACCTGTGGGCGGCGCCGACGACGGTGGGCAGGCGGATCCGGGACGTGCTGGTGGCGGGCGTCGGGATCGTGGTCGGCGCGGGGTGGTGGCTCGTCGCGGTGGCGCTGTGGCCCGCCGGGTCGCGGCCCTACATCGGCGGCTCCACCGACGACTCGCCGCTCGAGCTGGCGTTCGGCTACAACGGACTCGGCCGGATCGTCGGCCGGGAGGGTGGCCGCGGCGGGGACTTCGGTGGTGGCTTCGGCGGGGGTCCCGGTGGTGGCTTCGGCGGGGGTCCCGGTGGTGGCTTCGGCGGGGGGATGTTCGGGGGCGAGCCGGGACTCGGCCGGTTGTTCTCGACGTCCTTCGGCACCCAGATCTCCTGGCTGCTGCCGGCCGCGCTGATCCTGGCGGTGGTCGCGTTCGTCCTGACCCGACGGGCACCGCGGACCGACGCCGTGCGGGCGTCCCTGCTGCTCTGGGGCGGATGGACCGTCGTGACCGCGCTCGTCTTCAGCTTCATGAGCGGCACCGTCCACCCCTACTACTCGGTGGCGCTCGCCCCCGGGATCGCGGCGCTCGTCGCGCTCGGCGGCCGCGAGGCCTGGCGGGCCCGCGACACCGGGCTCGGCCGCGCCACCCTGGCCGTGGCCACCGCGGTGACCGCGGTGTGGGCCTTCGTCATGCTCGGCTGGTCCCCGGCCTTCCTGCCCTGGCTGCGGTGGGTCGTGCTGGTCGCCGGGCTGCTCGTGGCCGTCGCGTTCCTGGTCCCGATCGGGCGGTGGCGCTGGGCGGGCGTCGTCGCCGGAGCGGCGGTGGTGGTCGGTCTGCTGGCCCCGACGGCCTCCGCCGCCGTCACCGCGGGGACGGCCCACACCGGGTCCATCCCCTCTGCGGGACCGGCCGTCGAGGACAGCGGGGTCACCGGGGCGGCCGGTGGGCCGGGCGGGGCGTGGCGCGGGCCCCGCGCCGGTGGCGCCGAGGCACAGGGGGTGCCGGAGGGCGGTCCGGTCGACCTCCCCGGTTTCCCCGGCGGCGTCGGTGACATCGGCGGCTTCGGGGGCTTCGGGGGCTTCGGGGGCGGTGTCGGGGGCTTCGGCGGACCCGGCGGCGCCGAGACCGTCGACGCCGAGCTCGTCACGCTGCTGCAGAACGCGGGCACCCGCTGGGCCGCCGCGACGAGCGGCTCCCAGGGCGCGGCCGCGATGGAGCTCGCCTCGGGCGCCTCGGTGATGGCCATGGGCGGGTTCACCGGCTCCGATCCCTACCCGACGCTGCCGCAGTTCCAGCAGTACGTGGCGAACGGCGAGATCCACTACTTCGTCGGTGGGGGGACGGGCGGCGGTCCGGGCGGGCGCGGCGGGGTCTCCGCGGAGATCACCACCTGGGTCGAGCAGCACTTCACCGCGCAGACCGTCGGCGGCCGGACCGTCTACGACCTCACCGCCCCGACGGGCTGACCCGACCGGCGGGTGATCACGGCCGGGGCCACCCCCGCGTGGTGTGATGGGGGCCGTGACGCTCCGCTCCGCGCTCTCCGCCGCGCTCGGGACCTCCCGGGCACTCGTCGCGCTGACCCGCTCCGGAGTCGTCCGGCCGATCCGGCCGGACCGGCTCGTCACCGGGCTGGCCGGGCTCGCCCGGTACCGGCTCACCCTGGCGGGCGGGTACGCGTTCGGCGCCGCCCGCCACCCGGACCGGCCCGCGATCGTCGACGACGCGGGCACCCTCACCTACGCCGACGTCCACCGCCGCACCGAGGGGATGGCCCGCGGTCTGGCGCGGCGCGGGGTCACCGCGGACACCCGCGTCGGGGTGTTGTGCCGCAACCACCGCACGGCCGTCGAGGCCATGGTGACCGGGTCGAAGCTGGGGGCGGACGTCGTCCTGCTCAACACCGGCATGTCCCCCGGACAGCTCGCCGAGGTCGCCGCCGAGCTGACCCTGCACACGGTCGTCGCGGACGAGGAGTTCGCCTACCCCGACGCCCTGACCGACACCGAGTTCGACGCCCTCGCCGACACCCCCGGCGCCCCCGTCCCGCGGCCCGCCCGCGAGGGTCGGATGATCGTGCTCACCTCCGGCACCACCGGCACCCCGAAGGGCGCGCGCCGCCCGCCGATCTCGAACCTCGGGCCGGCGGCCGCCATCCTGTCCGTCATCCCGCTGCGCGCCGCCGATCCCGCGCTGATCGCCGCACCGCTGTTCCACACCTGGGGCAACGCGGGCCTGCTGCTGATCCTCCTCCAGGGCGGCACCGTGGTGCTGCGCAGGAAGTTCGAACCCGAGGACCTCCTGGACACCGTCGAGCGCGAGTCCGTCGAGGTGATCATCGGGGTGCCGGTCATGGTGCAGCGGCTGTACGAGACCGGCGAGCCGTGGCGCGGGCACCGCCCCCGCGTCGTCGCGGTGTCGGGGTCGGCGCTGCCGAGCGGGCTGGCCGAGCGGTTCATGGACCGCTACGGAGACGTCCTCTACAACCTCTACGGCTCCACCGAGGTGTCCTGGGTCAGCATCGCGAGCCCGCGGGACCTGCGCCAGGCACCCGGCACCGCGGGGCACCCGCCCGCGGGCACGGTCCTGCGGATCCTCGACGAGGACGGCCGGGCCGTCCCGCCGAACACCGAGGGCCGCGTCTTCGTCGGCAACGACATGCCGTTCGAGGGCTACACCCGTCCCGGCGCCGAGATCGAGACGCACGACGGCCTCATCGGCACCGGGGACGTCGGGCACCTGGACGACGCGGGCCGCCTCCACCTCACCGGCCGCGGCGACGACATGATCGTCTCGGGCGGCGAGAACGTCCATCCCGGACCGGTCGAGGACCTGATCGCCGCGTCCGAGGACGTGCGGGAGGTCGCCGTCGTCGGGGTGCCGGACGAGCGTTTCGGCCAGCGCCTGGCCGCCTACGTCGTGCGCGCGCCGGGGGCCACCGTGGACGAGGACGGCATCCGCGACCTGGTCCGTGCGAAGGCCGCCCGCTACGCGGTCCCCCGGGACGTCGTCTTCCTGGACGAGCTGCCCCGTAATCAGACCGGGAAGGTCGTCAGCAGAGAGTTACCAGGCGTGCGCTGAGCGCGTCGTTCCAGGTCACCCGTGCGATTTAGGTGACCCTTAGGTAGAGTCCCGTCATGGCCGGGGATCCGCTGGAGCGCTGCTCGGGGGTCGCGCGCCTGCTCGCCGAACCCCTCCCCGGTACGGCCCCGGTGGCGCAGCGACTGGTGTTCGTGGAGAGCGTCGGGGCGTGGCCGCGGTCGGTGGACCGCCATCCCGATCCGGCGATCGCCGGGCTCGCCGCCCGGGCCGCGGACGCCGGGCGGAAGGTCCTCCTGATCCGCAGGCCGGGCCGTCGTCTCGCGCCGGACGCGCCGCGCACGGTGCTGATCGCGGACGTCGCGCCGGGTGCCGCGCGGGTCGGGCGCTTCCTGGTCGACGGACCCGCCGACCTCTCCGCACTCCCCCTGGACACCGGCGGGGAGCCCGTCACCCACCCGTCCCTGCTGGTCTGCACGCACGGCACGCGGGACGTGTGCTGCGCGGTCGAGGGCCGGGCGCTGGCCGCGGCGGTGGCCGAGACCGGCCAGGTGGACGTCTGGGAGTGCTCGCACCTGGGCGGGCACCGCTTCGCCCCCACCGCACTCGTCCTGCCCACCGGCTACCTCTACGGGCGGCTGGACCCGGCGAGTGCCGTCGCCGCGGCCAAGGCGGCGGGCGCGGGCGAGGTCGAGACCGCGCACTGCCGCGGGCGGATGGCGTGGACGGCGGCGGGTCAGGTCGCCGAGCTCGCGGTCCGTGAGCACACCGGCCTGCGGGATGCGGACGCGCTGAGCGTGACCGAGGTGAGCATGAGCACGGAGCCGTTCACCCGGGTCGTCGTGTCCGGGGTCGGGGCGGAGAGGATCGAGGCGCGGACGGTCGGGGCGCAGACGGTCGGGGCGCAGTGGGAGGTGCGGGTCGAGGAGCAGCGGGGTCCGGCGCGGCCGCTGTCCTGCGCGGGAACCCTCGAGCGGTGCGCCCCGCTGGTGGCCACCGCGGTCCGTTCGGTGACCCGGACATGAGAAAGATCCCCATCCCGGCGCACCGGAATGGGGATCTTCTTCTGTAGTCCCGACGGGATTTGAACCCGCGCTACCGCCTTGAGAGGGCGGCGTCCTAGGCCGCTAGACGACGGGACCAGGAACAGCACACAACACTTTCTCCAGCATCGAAAACCACAGCGGTGCTGGGCTTTCGCGTAGTCCCGACGGGATTTGAACCCGCGCTACCGCCTTGAGAGGGCGGCGTCCTAGGCCGCTAGACGACGGGACCTGGACATGCTGATGAAATTGCTGGAAACAGTGTGTGTGTTTCCGCTGGGGTACCAGGACTCGAACCTAGACTAACTGAACCAGAATCAGTCGTGCTGCCAATTACACCATACCCCAAGGAGACAGCCGGACAGTCTGCAGTAGCCCCGCCCGGCGTCCCTTGCAGAGAAGACTCTAGACCACGCCTCCCGAGCCCTGCACGGCACCCCCCAGTCGGCGCAGCGAGACCTCCCGACCCAGCAGTTCCATGGACTCGTAGAGCGGCGGCGACACGGTGCGGCCGCTGATCGCGACGCGGATCGGACCGAAGGCCTTCCGCGGCTTGAGCCCCAGGCCCTCGACGAGGGACTCCTTCAGGGACTCCTCGATCGCCGCCGTCGTCCACTCCGGGAGGGCCTCGAGACCCTTGATCGCCGCGTCCAGGATCGGCCCGGCGTCCGGGCCGAGGTTCTTGGCGGCGGCGTCGGGGTCGATCTCGAGCTCGTCGACGAAGAGGAAGGCCAGCATCC
This sequence comes from Pseudonocardia sp. WMMC193, assembly GCF_021728735.1. Taxonomy (NCBI): domain Bacteria; kingdom Bacillati; phylum Actinomycetota; class Actinomycetes; order Pseudonocardiales; family Pseudonocardiaceae; genus Pseudonocardia; species Pseudonocardia sp. WMMC193. The sequence continues at coordinate 3,073,198 of NZ_JAKKDO010000003.1, forward strand.
GCGCCGCGTCGGACAGCACGACGGAGCGCTCCTGCACCAGCGGCGCCGCGGCGGCGAGCACCGGGTCGTCCGCGGCCACGGTGAGGCCGATCGCCGCCAGGTACGGGACCACCCGCGCCGCGAAGTCCGCGGGGTCCAGGGCGCGCAGGTGCGCGGCGTTGATCGCCTCGGCCTTCTTCAGGTCGAAGCGGGCGGCGTTCGAGGAGACCCGGGAGACGTCGAACGCCTCGACCATCTCCGCGAGCGAGAAGACGTCCCGGTCCTCGGCGATCGACCAGCCGAGCAGCGCGAGGTAGTTGAGCAGGCCCTCCGGGAGGAACCCGCGGTCGCGGTAGAGGAACAGGTTGGACTGCGGGTCCCGCTTGGAGAGCTTGCGGCTGCCCTCGCCGGTGACCAGCGGGAGGTGCGCGTAGGTCAGCGGGCCCTCGCCGATCCCGACCCGCGCCAACGCCTCGAGCAGCGCGATCTGCCGCGGGGTGGAGGCCAGCAGGTCCTCGCCGCGCAGGACGTGGGTGATGCCCATGAGCGCGTCGTCGAGCGGGTTGGTCAGCGGGTAGAGCGGCGTGCCGTCCCCGCGGGCCAGCACGAAGTCCGGCACGGTGCCCTGCTTGAACGTGATCTCGCCGCGGATCAGGTCGGTGAACACGATGTCGCGGTCCGGCATGCGCAGCCGGTAGACGGGCTTGCGGCCCTCGGCGCGGAAGGCCTGCTTCTGCTCCTCGGTGAGCGCACGGTCGGCGTTGTCGTAGCCCAGCTTCGGGTCGCGACCGGCGGCCCTGTGGCGGGCCTCGATCTCCTCGGCGGAGGAGTAGGACTCGTAGACCTCGCCCGCCTGCACGAGCCGCCCGAGCGCGTCCCGGTAGAGGTCGCCGCGCTCGCTCTGCCGGTACGGGCCGTGCGGGCCGCCCTTCTCGGGGCCCTCGTCCCAGTCGAGACCGAGCCAGCGCAACGCGTCGAGGATCGCCTCGTAGCTCTCGACGCTGTCCCGCTGCGCGTCGGTGTCCTCGATCCGGAACACGAAGTCGCCCTGGTGGTGGCGGGCGTGCGCCCAGTTGAACAGGGCGGTGCGGATCAGCCCGACGTGCGGGGTGCCGGTGGGCGAGGGACAGAAGCGGACGCGGACTCTACTCATGGTGGGGCCGAGAATATCCCTGCATCGCTGGTGCTCGCGGGCGGTGGGAGCGTACATTTCAACGCATGATGAATAACGCGGTGATCGTCGGTGGTGGTCCGGCCGGGATGGTGCTCGGCCTGCTGCTCGCCCGGGCGGGCGTGGAGGTCACCGTGCTGGAGAAGCACGCGGACTTCCTGCGCGATTTCCGCGGCGACACCGTGCACCCCTCCACCCTCGAGCTGCTCGACGAGCTGGGTCTGGGCGAGCGGTTCGACGCCCTGCCCCAGCGTCGGATCTCGTCGGTGAACGCGGTGCTCGACGGGGGCACGCTCCAGATCGGGGACTTCGGCCTGCTGCGCTCCCCGCGGCCCTACGTCGCGCTCGTCCCGCAGTGGGACTTCCTCGACCTGCTGGCCGAGGCCGCCGCCGCGGAGCCGACCTTCACCCTGATCCGCAACGCGGAGGTCACCGGGTTGGTGCGCTCGGGGGACCGCGTGACCGGGGTGCGGTGGACGGACCGGGTGACCGGCGAGGAGCACACGCTGGAGGCCGCGCTGACGATCGGGTGCGACGGGCGGCGGTCCGTGGTCCGGGCGGCGGCCGGGCTGCGCGGGCGGGCGTTCGGGGTCCCGCTGGACGTCGAGTGGTTCCGGCTGCCCCGGGAGGCGGACGACCCCGTGGGCGGGCTCGGCCGGTTCACCCGCGGCCAGTTCGCCGTGATGATCGACCGCGGGGACTACTGGCAGTGCGGGTACCTGGTCCGCAAGGGCGGCGACGGTCCGCTGCGGGCGCTCGGCATCGACGCGCTGCGCCGCAGGCTCGCCCGGCTGATCCCGTTCACCGGGGACCGCGTGGGCGCCCTGCGCTCCTGGGAGGACGTCTCGATGCTCGACGTCCGCATCGACCGCCTCCGCCGCTGGTTCCGCCCGGGCCTGCTGCTGATCGGAGACGCCGCGCACGCGATGTCCCCGGTGGGCGGGGTGGGCATCAACCTGGCGGTCGCGGACGCCGTGGCGGCGGCCCGGCACGTCGCGCCCGCCCTCCGCGCCGGGTCGGCTTCGTCCGTGCCGCTCGCGCGTGTGCAGGCGCGGCGGTGGCTGCCCGCCGCGGTCATCCAGACCGTGCAGCGGGCCGCCCACCACGTGCTCCTGTCCCGGTCGCTGCGCATCGACCCGGACGCGGCCCTCCCCGAGCGGACCGCGCTGCCCGCGCCGGTGCGGTTCGTGCAGCGCCACCCGCGCCTGCAGATCGTCCCGGCGTGGCTCTTCGGCCTGGGCGTGCTCCAGGAGCACGCCCCCGCCTGGGCCCGCCGCGCCCCCGCAGCCGACGGTGGTGTGATCGTCGGGTCCACATCCTGAGATGACTTGCCGGCAGTCGGTGGGGCGCCTCGAAGATGGAGGAGCACCGCGGCACATCGACGTGCCGCGGGCCCGAGTCCCCGGAGGAACCGTGGCAGTCAGCGTGACCGTCCTGTACCACCACCCCGCCGACGTGGCGGCGTTCGACAAGCACTACACGGAGGTGCACGCGCCGCTCGCGGCGAAGTTGCCGGACCTGCAGTCCTACACGGTCGTCCGGCCCGGGCCGGGCCCGGACGGGTCCGCGCCCGCCTACCACCTCGTCGCGACCCTGATCTGGCCGTCGCCGGAGGCGATGCAGAGCGCGATGGGCGGCCCCGAGGGCCAGGCGACCAACGCCGATCTCGCGAACTTCGCGCAGGCCGGGACCACGTTCCTCATCGGCGGCGTCGAGCAGGTCGTCTGAGGATCCGCGCCTCCGGCGCCCGTGCGTGGTAAGTGGTGCCAGAGCACCACTTACCACGCACGGGCGCCGGGGGCGCTAGTTCGCCGCGGCGGTGTCCCGGCTCGACACCAGGGCCGCGAGCCGGTCGCCGATGGCCTGGGTGTGGCCGGTCGCGCTGTGGTCGCGCGTCGCGAGGTCGAAGGCCACCGCGGCCTCGATGCGCCGCGCGGACTCCTGCTGGCCGACGTGGTCCAGCAGCAGGGCGACGGACAGCACCGCCGCCGTCGGGTCCGCGATGCCCTGGCCCGCGATGTCCGGGGCCGAGCCGTGGACCGGCTCGAACATCGACGGGTTGCGGCCGGAGGCGTCGATGTTGCCGCTGGCCGCGAGCCCGATGCCACCGGTGACGGCCGCCGCGAGGTCGGTGAGGATGTCGCCGAACAGGTTGTCGGTGACGATGACGTCGAACCGGCCCGGGTCCGTGACCAGGTGGATCGTCGTGGCGTCGACGTGCTGGTAGGCCACCGAGACGTCCGGGTGCTCCAGCGAGACCTCCTCCACGATCCGGGACCAGAGGGCCCCGGCGAAGGTCAGCACGTTGGTCTTGTGCACCAGGGTCAGGTGCTTGCGGGGGCGGCGCTCGGCGCGGGCGAACGCGTCCCGCACCACCCGCTCGACGCCGAACGCGGTGTTCTGGCTGACCTCGGTCGCGATCTCGTGCGGGGTGTCCTTGCGGAGCAGGCCGCCGGTGCCGACGTACGGGCCCTCGGTCCCCTCGCGCACCACGACCAGGTCGATCTCGGCGTTGCCCGAGAGCGGGCCGCGCACGCCGGGGTACAGCCGCGCCGGGCGCAGGTTCACGTGGTGGTCGAGCTCGAACCGCAGGCGCAGCAGCAGGCCGCGCTCGAGGATGCCGCTGGGGACCGACGGGTCGCCGACGGCGCCGAGCAGGATGGCGTCGTGCTGCTGGAGCTCGGTCAGGACCGTCTCGGGCAGCAGCTCGCCGGTGGAGTGCCACCGGGCCGCGCCGAGGTCGTACGTCGTGGTCTCCACGTCGGGGGTCACCTCGGTCAAGACCTTGAGGGCCTCGTCGATGACCTCCGGTCCGATGCCGTCGCCGGGAATGACCGCAAGACGCATGCTGCTCGACTGTCCTCTCTGATCCGGCCGCACTCGTCGCGGCCGTGGGGGCGATCGCACGCTACTAGCCGGAACCGCCGCCGAACGCCACCGTCCACCCCATCGGGGTCACCCGGGACGGTGAACTCGTGCCACCCGGCCCGCCGGCACCCGACCGACACACCCCCGAGTGGGTGTGATTGTGCGCCTCGGCACCGACACGCCCGACGGCGGGGTCCCCCACGGTCGCGGCCCACTCACCCGTTCGGGTCAGGCAGGGCCGCCGCTCGGGTGCCCTCACCGTTCTGCGGGAACACGACCAGCAGCGCTCGGCCGGGGTCCGGGAGGCGGGTGCCCGCGTCGGCGGGGGTCAGCAACGGAGCGTCTCCGGCGGGGACCCAGGGCGCGAGATCGACCACGTCGACCGGTGCGGTGGGCTCGCCCCCCGGCGTCGTGACGTCCACCGGCCCGTAGTCGCCCTCGACCCTGACCTGCATGGACAGCGGTCTCCCCGGCACGGCGCCGAGCACGGACAGCCGCACCGGCAGGACCCAGGTGTCGGTGTCGAAGACCCGGGAGTCGACGTCCCCGGGGAGCCCGTTCACCGGGAGGGCGTCCAGCTCGCGGCCCTCGGCGTCGACCACCCGCGCGACCAGCACGTCGGTCTCGGGGACCTTCACCAGCCCGACGGCGCGGTCGACGACCCCGTCGCCGTCGACGTCGAACCCGACCGTCGGGACGGTCGTGGCGCCGACGTCCGGCAGGGTGCCCCACATGGACACGGCGATGCCGATCGTGTCGCCCGCCCGAGCGGCGCCCACCCAGCGGACGTCCCCGCCCCGGCCGGTCTCCCCCGTGACGCACCCGAGCGCCCGGCCCGGCGCGCAGGCCGGCAGCTCGGGGCTGCTCGCGAGCAGGGAGAACACGCCCGCCCGGGACCGGTAGGCCTCGCTGCCGCTCCCCTGGTCCAGGCCCGCGCCGCCCAGCACGATCCCGTCGCCGCCGCGCTGCGCCGTGAGCGTCGAGACCGGTCTCGGGGCCGAGGTGACCGGGACGCGCACCTCGCGGCCGCCCGCGGTGAGCACGATCCGGCCGGACGCGTCCGCGACGTACTGCCGGGGTCGTCCGTGCTGGACCGGGCTCATCGTGGGGTCGAGGGTGTGCCGCAGCGCGTCGGCCTGCGCGGTGAGGGTGACCGTCAGCGCGCCGGGCCCGCCCGGCGCCACGGTGATCGACACCCCGGGCACCGTCGTGATCGGCTCGTACCGGGCGGCGGAGACCGGCCCGCTGACCTGGATCGTCCGGGTCCGGGTCACGGTCTGCCCGGCGGGCACCTCGACGACCCCGAACCCGACGCCGACGGCGGCCCCGTCGCCCGCCAGGACCGGCGGGTCGAGGGCGGCCCTCGCGTCCACCCGCCCACCACCGACCCGCATCGGCGCCTGGAGCCCGCTGGGCGCGGTGGCGGCTCGGACGTCCGCGGCCGTGGTGACGATCGCCGTCTTGACCTGCGTCGGCGTCCAGTCGGGGTGGGCCTCGCGGACCAGCGCCGCGACGCCGGCGACGAACGGCCCGGCCATGGACGTGCCGGTCTCGCTGATCCGGCCCGAACCGGTGCCCGCGGCGGCCGACACGATCGTCTCGCCGGGCGCCGCCACGTCCGGCTTCACCCCGGGGCCGCGGGTACCCCGCGCGGAGCTCTCGCTGACGGTGTCGGCGATCCCGGGGACCCGGGTCGCCACGGTGCCCGCGAGGGTGCCGTCGAGGTGCACCCGGACCGGGCCCGCGCCGCGCAGGACGGCGGTCGAGGGGCCGTCGAGCTGGAACATCGGGATCGTGGCGTTGCCGGCGATCCGGGCGCCGCCCTGGTCGCCGTCGGTGGCGAGCAGGACGCCGACCGCCCCCGCGGCCTGGGCGTTGTCCGCGCGCACGGCCGAGCCGCAGGCCCGTTCCGCGGGCCACTCCAGCAGGGCGATCGCGCCCCGCACGCCGCCGAACGGGGCGCAGCCCTCCCCACCGACGGCCACCACCGGTGCCGTGACGTCGAGGGTCCCCGTGAAGTCGACGCCGTACTGGCCGGTCAGCTGCGGCCCGCCCACGATCTGCGCCGCGTCGAGGAGCACGCCCGCGTCCCGGACGCTCGCCACGGCGATCGCGCCGGGTGCGGTCGCCGGCGCGCCGACGGCGTCGGTCACGTCGCCGCCGTTCCCCGCGGCGGCGACCACGGTGACCCCGGCATCGACCAGGCGTGCGACGAAGTCGTTCACCGGGTCGTCGGCGGGCGCGAAGTCCGTGCCGAGGGAGAGGTTGACGACGTCCAGCCGGTCGGTGAGGTCGCCGTCGCCGTCGGGGTCCAGGGCCCGGTCGAGGGCCTGCGGCAGGAGCGCGGTCGCACCCGCGCAGCCGAAGACGCGGATCGCGTAGAGCCGGGCCTGCGGCGCCGCGCCGGGTCCGATCCGCATCGCGTCGAGACTCTCGGGGCCCAGCGCGGAGTAGTCGCCGGTGAAGGTGCTCCCGTCCGCGTTCACGCCGTAGCCCGCGGCGCTCCCGGCGACGTGGGTGCCGTGGCCCTCGCAGTCGAGCGGGTCGTCGTCGGGGCGCGGGACGGTGCGGGACGGGTCGGTGCTCGCCGAGTCGTAGTCGTCGCCAGCGAGATCGACGCCGCCGACGACCTTCGCCGTCGGGAACGTCCGGGGCCCGCGGAAGGCCTCGACGGTGCCGGGTCCGCCGAAGTCCGCGTGCGTGTAGTCGATGCCGGTGTCGACGATCCCGATCCGGACGCCCGCGCCGAGCCTGCCGGTGTCCTGCCAGGTCCGCATGGTGCCGGCGAGCTGGGCGGCCGAGGCGTTGCTCGGGCGGGCGTCGCTGATCCGGCGGACCGAGCGCACCCCCGGGAGCGCGGCGATCCGGGCGGCCGCGGCGGGGTCCGCGCGGACCGCGACGCCGGGCACGGCGTTGTGGGTGCGGTAGAGCTCGCGCTCGCCCTCGGCGCCGCGCAGCTGGTCCAGCACCGCGTCGGCGTGGGCGTCGATGCGGGCGCGGGTGCCCTCGACCATCCGACGGGCGGCGTCCTCGCCCCGGGGCAGCGCGGCCCGCCAGTCCGCCTCCGCGGCGCTGTCGTCGAATTCGACGAACACGGCGCTCGGCGCGGTGGTGGGCGCGGTGACAGGCGCGGTGGCGGGCGCGGCTTCCGCGGGTGGCGCGACGACGACCACCGCCAGCACCGCCGCGACGACCACCATCACCCTGCGCCACGGCACCCGCGTTCCCCTCCCACCGATCGGTGAGCGAAACGTAGATCAGCGCGCGTGGGGTGACGCCGAGTCACACCCGATCCGTTGACCCCCGCCCGTGAGCGGCGATCGTCGCTCTAGCGACGATCGCCGCTCACGACGGGGTGTGCACCGGGCCGAGCAGGCCCTCCCCCCCTCGGGAGGAGGGCCGCGTGCTCAGTCGTCGAAGCTGATCATCCGGGTGGTGCTGGCGCCGACGGAGGCGCCGATCGGCTCGAGCACGCCCGGGTCGATCGCCCGGTCCACGCGCAGCAGCATGATCGCGTCCGCGCCGTCCGTGGTCTGGCTGATCTGCGCGGCCTCGATGTTCACCGCGGCCTCGCCCAGCAGGGAGCCGACCCGGCCCATGACGCCGGGGCGGTCCGCGTACTCCAGGAGCAGGACCTCGCCCTCGGCCCGCAGGTCGAAGTGGCGGCCGTTGACCTCGACGAGCTTCTCGACCTGCGCGCGGCCGGTGAGCGTGCCGGAGACGGTGATCGCCTCGCCGTCCGGCATGGCGGCGCGCAGCTGCACGACCGAGCGGTGGTTCTCCGACTCCGGGGCGGTGGTCAGCTCGACCGAGACGCCGCGCTCGGCGGCCAGCGCCGGGACGTTGACGAAGGTCACCTGGTCCTCGACGACGTGGTGGAACACGCCGCGCAGGGCCGCGAGGGACAGCACCGAGACGTCCTCCGACGCGAGCTCACCCGCGACGTCCACCGTGACCGAGGTGGGCACCCGACCCGCGACGGCGTGCAGCACGGTGCCCAGCTTCTGCACCAGCGGCAGCCACGGCCGGACCTCCTCGCCGACGGCGCCGTTGATCTGCACGTTCACCGCGTCCGGCACGAACTCGCCCGCCAGGGCCAGCTGCACCGAGCGCGCGACGTCCGTGCCCGCGCGGTCCTGCGCCTCGGTCGTCGAGGCGCCGAGGTGCGGGGTGACGGTGATGTTCTCCAGCTCGAACAGCGGGCTCGAGGTGGTGGGCTCGGTGACGTAGACGTCCACGCCCGCGCCGCCGACGTGACCCGACCGCACGGCCTCGGCCAGCGCGTCCTCGTCGATCAGGCCGCCGCGGGCCGCGTTGACGATGATCACGCCCGGCTTGGTGAGCGCGAGCTGGTCCTTGCCGATGAGGCCGAGGGTCTCGGGGGTCTTCGGCAGGTGGATGGTGATGAAGTCCGCGGTCGCGAGGAGGTCCTCGAGGCTGAGCAGCTCGATGCCGAGCTGCGCGGCCCGGGCCGGGGCGACGTAGGGGTCGTAGGCGACGAGCCGGACGTCGAACGCGCCGAGGCGCTGCGCGACCAGCTGGCCGATCTTGCCCAGGCCCACCACGCCGACGGTCTTGCCCTGCAGCTCCACGCCGCCGTACTGCGAGCGCTTCCACTGCCCCTGGCGCAGCGAGGCGTCCGCCGCCGGGATGTGCCGGGCGGTGGCCAGCAGCAGCGCGATCGCGTGCTCGGCCGCCGACACGATGTTCGAGGTGGGGGCGTTGACGACCATGACGCCGCGGGCCGTGGCGGCCGGGACGTCCACGTTGTCGAGGCCGACGCCGGCGCGGGCCACCACCTTCAGCCGGGTCGAGGCGGCGAACACCTCCGCGTCGACCTGGGTGGCCGAGCGGACCAGCAGCGCGTCCGCGTCCGCCACCGCCTCGAGCAGGGCGGGTCGGTCGGTGCCGTCCACGTGCCGGATCTCGACCTCGGATCCCAACAGCTCCACGGCGGAGGGCGCGAGCTTCTCCGCGAGCAGGACGACGGGACGGGTGGCGGCTGCGCTACTCACGATGCTCCACAGGTGGGCGGACGGGTCACCAGGAGTCTAGGAGGCCCCGCCGACGGTTCTCGCCCCGAGGTGGCGCAGCCGATACCACGCGGCGGTCACGCGTGGGTGAACTGTGCCGAATCGGACATGAGCCCGGCCAGGAGCTCGAAGCTGCGGAACCACCCGGCCCGGTCGACGACGGGGCAGGCGACGATCAGCTCGTCCACCCCGACCCGCTGGGCGAAGTCCTCCAGCCAGGTCTCCACGGTGTCCGGCGTGCCGACCGCGGTGTACTTCATCATGCCGAGGATCTGGCGGCCGGACGGCGTGCTCAGCACGGCCTCCGCCTCCTCGTCGGTGAGCCGGTGGCCACCGCGGGAGAGGAACAGCTTGACCCGGCTCAGCTGCGCCCGGTGCTGCCGCTCGGCGGCCTCCTCCGCGGAGTCCGCGGCGATGACGTTGACCCCCGCCAGCACCCGCGGCGCGGCGAGGTGGGCCGACGGCCGGAACTCGGAGCGGTAGGTCTGCACGGCGGCCTCGAGCTGGTCGGGCGCGAAGTGCGAGGCGAACGCGTAGGGCAGACCGAGGATCGCGGCCACCTGGGCGCCGTAGAGCGACGAGCCGAGGATGAACAGCGGGACCCGGGTGCCCCGGCCCGGGTAGGCGTCGACCCCCTCGACCAGGGACTGGCCGTCGAGGAAGGCCTGCAGCTCCTGGACGTCCTGGGGGAAGGTCTCCGACGCCCGCGGGTCCCGGCGCAGCGCCCGGAAGGTGTTCTGGTCGGTGCCCGGCGCCCGGCCCAGCCCCAGCTCGATGCGGCCGGGGAAGAGCTCGGCCAGGGTGCCGAACTGCTCGGCGATCTGCAGCGGCGAGTGGTTGGGCAGCATGACCCCGCCCGCGCCGAGCGTGATCGTCGAGGTCTGCGAGGCGACGTGCCCGATCATGACGCTCGTCGCCGACGAGGCGATGGAGCGCATGTTGTGGTGCTCGGCGTACCAGATGCGCCGGAAGCCCCAGCGCTCCGCGCGCTGCGCCAGCTCCACGCTGGCCTGCAGGCCCTCGCGCACCGACTCGCCCTCCGCGACGGTCGCCAGGTCGAGGATGGACAGCGGGGGCAGGGACACGACGGGCACCTTCCGATCGGGATCACTCCCCCGTGCCAACACGCCCGCGCCCCGATCTCTTCCGCACACACGAACGGCGCCCCCGGGATCCGGGAGCGCCGCCGGTGGTCGTGAGTGGCGATGGTCGCTCTGGCGACCATCGCCGCTCACAGGGTCACTTGGCCTTCTCGCCCACCCAGCTCATCAGGCCGCGGAGCTTCTCGCCGACGACCTCGATCGGGTGCTCCGACCCCTCCTTCTGCAGGCGGGTGTAGTTCGGGCGGCCTGCCTCGTCCTCGGCGACCCACTCCTGCGCGAAGCGGCCGTCCTGGATCTCGGCGAGGATCCGCTTCATCTCCTCCTTGGTCGCGGCGTTGACCACGCGCGGACCACGGGTGAGGTCGCCGTACTCGGCGGTGTCGGAGATGGAGAAGCGCTCGTTGGCGATGCCGCCCTCGTACATGAGGTCGACGATCAGCTTGAGCTCGTGCAGGCACTCGAAGTACGCGATCTCCGGGGCGTAGCCCGCCTCGGTGAGCACCTCGAAACCGGTCTGGACCAGCGCCGCCGCACCGCCGCAGAGGACGGCCTGCTCGCCGAACAGGTCGGTCTCGGTCTCCTCCTTGAAGGTGGTCTCGATGACGCCCGCGCGGGCGCCGCCGATCCCGGCCGCGTAGGAGAGCGCGATGGACTTGGCGTTGCCCGAGGCGTCCTGCTCGACGGCGATCAGGGCCGGCACGCCCTTGCCGTCGACGTACTGGCGGCGGACCAGGTGGCCCGGGCCCTTCGGCGCGATCATGATCACGTCGACGTCCGCGGGGGCCTTGATCAGGTCGTAGCGGATGTTGAAGCCGTGGCCGAACGCGAGCACGTCGCCCGAGTTCAGGTTGGGCGCGATGTCGTCCGCGTAGATGAAGCGCTGCTTGGTGTCCGGCGCCAGGATCATGATCAGGTCGGCCCAGGCCGACGCCTCGGCCGGGGTGAGGACCTCGAGACCCTCGTCGGTGGCCTTCTGGCGGCTCTTCGAGCCCTCGGGCAGACCGATCTTCACCTCGACGCCGGAGTCACGCAGCGAGAGCGCGTGCGCGTGGCCCTGCGAGCCGTAGCCGATCACGGCGACCTTGCGGCCCTGGATGATCGACAGATCGGCGTCGTCGTCGTAGTAGATGTTGACACTCATGACGGGTGGTGAATCCTCTCGAAGGGGGTCTGGCGAAAGTATTAGTGCCGATGGTCGGACCCTGACAAGCAGGTCCTCAGCGGGCCGACGCGGCGGTGATGGACCGGGGTCCGCGGCCGACGGCCACCATCCCGGAGTGCACCAGCTCGCGGATGCCGTACGGCTCGAGCATCCGGAGCAGGGCGTTCAGCTTGTCCATCGTGCCCGTCGCCTCGATGGTGAGCGCCTCGGGGGCGACGTCCACCACCTTCGCGCGGAACAGCTGCACGGTCTCCAGGACCTGGCTGCGCACGCCGGCGTCGGCGCGCACCTTGACGAGCATCAGCTCGCGCTGCACGGAGGCGGCGGGCTCCAGCTCGACGATCTTGATGACGTTGATCAGCTTGTTCAGCTGCTTCGTGACCTGCTCGAGGGGGAAGTCCTCGACGGACACGACGATCGTCATCCGGGAGACCCCGGGGGTCTCGGTCTGCCCGACGGCGAGCGAGATGATGTTGAACCCGCGGCGGGAGAACAGGCCGGACACCCGGGCCAGGACGCCCGGCTTGTCCTCGACCAGCACCGACAGGGTGTGGGTCTCACTCACCGGACTCCTCCAGGGCCTGGGCGGTGACGTCGGCGATCTCGTCGACTCCCGCGGCCAGCTCGTCGCCCTCGAACAGCGGCCGGACGGCGCGGGCGGACATGATCTCGTCGTTGCCGGTGCCCGCGGCGACCATCGGCCAGACCTGGGCGTCCGCGCCGACGGTGAAGTCGATGACGACGGGCTGGTCGTTGATCTCCATGGCCTTCCGGATGACCGCGTCGACGTCGTCCTTCGACTCGGCCCGCAGCCCCACGCAGCCCATCGCCTCGGCGAGGAGCTTGAAGTCCGGGATGCGGTGCTTGTGGGTGCCGAGGTCGGTGTTGGAGTAGCGCTGGTCGTAGAACAGCGTCTGCCACTGCCGGACCATGCCCAGGTTGCCGTTGTTGATCACGGCGACCTTGATCGGGATGCCCTCGATCGCGCAGGTCGCGAGCTCCTGGTTGGTCATCTGGAAGCAGCCGTCGCCGTCGATGGCCCACACGACCTTGTCCGGCACGCCCGCCTTGGCGCCCATGGCGGCGGGGACCGCGTAGCCCATGGTGCCCGCGCCGCCGGAGTTCAGCCAGGTCCGCGGGTTCTCGTACTTCACGAACTGGGCGGCCCACATCTGGTGCTGCCCGACGCCCGCGGTGTAGACCGCGTCCGGGCCTGCGATCGCGCCGATCCGCTCGATGACGTACTGCGGCGACAGCGAGCCGTCGTCCGGCCAGTCGTAGCCGAGCGGGAAGGTCGTGCGCCAGCCGTCGAGCTGGGCCCACCAGGCGCCGAGGTCGGTGAGCTGCTCGCCGCGCACGGCGTCGGTCAGCTCGACGATGATCTCCTTGGCGTCCCCGACGATCGGGACGTCCGCGCGCCGGTTCTTGCTGATCTCGGCGGGGTCGATGTCCGCGTGGACGATCTTCGCGTCCGGCGCGAACGTGGCGAGCTGGCCGGTGACCCGGTCGTCGAAGCGCGCGCCCAGGGCGATCAGCAGGTCGGACTTCTGCATCGCCCCGACCGCGGCCACCGTGCCGTGCATGCCGGGCATGCCGACGTGCTGGCGGTGGCTGTCCGGGAACGCGCCGCGCGCCATCAGGGTGGTGACGACGGGGATGTTCGTGAGCTCGGCGAGCTCGAGCAGCTCGGCGTGGGCCTCCGCCTTGATCACGCCGCCGCCGACGTAGAGCACCGGCTTGCGGGCGGCCGCGATCAGCTTCGCGGCCTCGCGGATCTGCTTGCTGTGCGGACGGGTGGTGGGGCGGTAGCCCGGCAGCCTCAGCTCCGGCGGCCACGAGAACGTGGTCTGGGCCTGCTGCACGTCCTTGGGGATGTCCACCAGGACCGGGCCGGGTCGGCCCGTCGACGCCAGGTGGAAGGCCTCGGCGATCGCCCGCGGGATCTCCGCCGGGTCGGTCACCAGCATGTTGTGCTTGGTCACCGGCATGGTGATGCCGGTGATGTCGGCCTCCTGGAACGCGTCCGTGCCGATCAGCGGCCTGGCCACCTGCCCGGTGATGGCGACGACCGGGACGGAGTCCATGTGCGCGTCCGCCAGCGGGGTGATCAGGTTGGTCGCGCCCGGCCCGGAGGTGGCCATGCAGACCCCGACCTTGCCGGTGGCCTGCGCGTAGCCGGTGGCGGCGTGCCCGCCGCCCTGCTCGTGCCGGACGAGGACGTGCCGGACCGAGGTCGAGTCGAGCAGCGGGTCGTAGGTCGGCAGGATCGTCCCGCCCGGGATGCCGAAGACGACCTCGCAGCCGATGGACTCGAGCGACCGGACGATGGACTGGGCGCCGGTGACCTGCTCCGGCCCGGATCGCGGGCCGGGGACGACGGAGGTGGGCTCGTGGCGCACCTCGCCGGTCTTGTCGGGTCGATGCTGCTCGGCGCGCTGCTGGTCGGGTCGCTGCCCCAGGACGCCGGTCGGGCGTCCCGCGGGCACTCCGGTACGTCCCGGCGGCGGTGCCGGTTTCGGTCCCGGGGTGCCGGGACGGGGAGTCGCGGTGGTCATCTCTGCCTCACTACTGGGCCGAACATCATGGGTGCCGGACATGAAAAAACCCCCGTCGCCTGAGCCAGGCGGAACGAGGGTGGCGCGTCGGGTCCGAGTACTCGAAAGGTCCTCCTCAGACGGTGACGCGCCTGGGAAGTACGAGAATTCGGAGGTCGGACATGGCGAGGACGCTAGCACGCCGCGGGCGCGGGGCGTCAACCGGCTGGGACACCCCGTCCCGGATCGTGGGAGGCGGGGTCAGAACGGGACCTCCGTCGCCAGCAGGCCGGTGCCGCGTTCGCGCAGGCTGAGGGTCCGGCAGAACTCCACGGCGTCCCGCTCGAGGAGCTCCCCACCGCCGCCGAACTCCCAGCGGCCGCCCGCCGGGCCGGTGAGCACGAGGGTGCAGGGCGCGCCGTGCCTGCCCGCCCACTCGGTCACGACGTCGGCCACGAGGACGCCGTCGTGGGCGGCGGTCAGGACGGGTTCGCGGCCGGTCGCCCGCGCGATGTCGATGCGGTGCATCCAGGAGTCCCGGGTGAGGATCGTGTCCAGCAGGAAGCCCATCGTCCAGGGCTCCCGCGCCCCGCCCGGCAGCTCGACCCCGCCGACCGGCATCGCCCGCAGGGCCGCGGGCCTGCGCCGCCTGCCCGCCGCCGCGCGCGGACCGGCCGCGGCGTAGCGCTCGACGATCTCCGCGGGCGCCATCCCACCGCGCCGCGCGACCTGGCGGGCCGTCATGTGGTCGGTGCTGTTGCCGCCCGCCCGGTGCTGCGCCCATAGGGACAGGGCGAACTCCCCGGCGAAGCGCGGCAGCGACGCCCCGCACTCGGCCATGCCGAGCATGTGACTCGCCATGTCCCGCACGTCCCAGCCGGGGCAGTCGGTGGGCCGGGCCCAGTCGTCGGACCCGAGCCCGCCGAACAGGTCGAGGCCGCGGGCGTACTCGGCGGCGGCGAGGTCCATCGCGGTCTCGTGGTCCAGGGCGGCCCGGCGGGCGGGTGTCGGGGCGGGGGCGGTCATGGCAGCTCCTCGGGTGGCGGGGCGGGCGGGTCCTCGGGTCGTGCGGTGGGCGGGTCGTCGGGTCGTGCGGTGGGCGGGTCCTCGGGTGGGCGGGGCAGGCCGAGGTCGTCCGCCAGCAGGTCGACCATCCGGCCGAGCAGCCGGACGTAGCGGTCGCCGCCGGGGTCGTTGGACCACTGGGCGGCCACGATCCCGCCGAGGGCGGCGACGAACAGGTCCACGTCGGCGTCCGACACGGCGGGTCCGAGCGCGCGGAACCGGGCGACGGTCCGCTCCATCGCCCGCAGCGAGGGCGCGTAGCTCTCCGGGCTCGGGGCGAAGTCCGGCAGCACGCGTTGGTCCATGAGCTGGTGGCGGACGAGGTCGGCGGTGGCGAAGCCGACGTAGAACCGGGCGATCGCGTGCAGGGCCGCGCGCGGCTCGGCGGGCAGCTCCACGGCCTCGAAGGCCTCGGCGAACTCCTGCCACGCCTGCCCGAACATCGCGTCGTACAGCGCGTTCTTGGAGGCGAAGTGGGTGTACAGGGACGGCGCGCGCATGCCGACCCCGTCGGCGACCGCCCGCAGGGTGAGCCCGCCCAGACCGTCCCGGCGGGCCACCTCCCAGGCGACGGCGAGGATCTCGCCGCGGGCCGACGCCCGCCGCCGATCCTGCCAAGTTTCTCCTAACACGATTCGGAACTATGGCCGTGATCAGCGATGACGTCCAGTCTCGCCGCTCGAACGGCGCAGTGGGACGATGGTGTGCGTGAGCGCAGAGAAGTCCCGGCCCGGCATGGCCGAGGGACACGTGTCCGCAGCCGACCCGGTCGCCCGCGGGGAGACGCCGTCCCGGCTGGTCTTCCGCCGGTCCCCGCTGGCGCTCGCGGGCGCGGCCTTCTTCCTCGTCGCGGCGATCCCGTTCGCGTTCGGGGCCCCGTGGTTCTGGCTGGTCTACCTGGTGCCGCTCGGCTACGCGTACTGGATCCTGCGGCTGCGCACGGTGGTCGACGACGAGTCGGTCACCGCACGTCGTCTCCTCGCGAGCAGGCGCGTACCGTGGTCGGAGATCAGTTCGCTGCGACTGGGCAAGAAATCCCGGGTCAGCGCGGTGCTGACCGACGACTCGGAGCTACCACTCCCGACCGTCCGCGTCCGAGACCTTCCCGCGCTCGCCGCCGTCTCCGGCGGCAGGCTGCCCGACCCGGCTGGAGAGTAGAGCAATGCCGGCCCTTCGTTCCCGAGTCACCACCCACGGCCGCAACGCGGCCGGAGCCCGTTCCCTGTGGCGCGCCACCGGCATGGGGGACAGCGACTTCGGCAAGCCGATCGTCGCGATCGCCAACTCCTACACCCAGTTCGTGCCCGGCCACGTGCACCTCAAGGACATGGGTGACCTCGTGGCGTCGGCCATCACGGCCGCGGGCGGGGTGGCGCGCGAGTTCAACACCATCGCCGTCGACGACGGCATCGCCATGGGCCACGGCGGCATGCTCTACTCGCTGCCCTCCCGCGAGGTCATCTCCGACGCGGTCGAGTACATGGTCAACGGGCACGCCGCGGACGCGCTGGTCTGCATCTCCAACTGCGACAAGATCACCCCGGGCATGCTGAACGCCGCGATGCGGCTCAACATCCCGACGGTGTTCGTCTCCGGCGGGCCGATGGAGGCGGGCAAGGCCGTCGTCGTCGGGGGTGTGGCGCAGGCGCCGACCGACCTGATCACCGCGATCTCGGCGTCCGCGTCCTCCGTGGTCGACGAGGACGGGCTGGCCGCCGTCGAGCGCTCGGCCTGCCCGACCTGCGGGTCCTGCTCGGGCATGTTCACCGCGAACTCGATGAACTGCCTCACCGAGGCCCTCGGGCTCTCGCTGCCGGGCAACGGCTCCACCCTGGCCACGCACTCCGCGCGCCGCGAGCTGTTCCTCGAGGCCGGGCGCACGGTCATGCGGCTGTGCGAGCGCTGGTACGGGTCGGACGACGCGTCGGTGCTGCCGCGCAGCATCGCCACCCGGGAGGCGTTCGAGAACGCGATGGCGCTCGACGTGGCGATGGGCGGGTCCACCAACACGGTGCTGCACATCCTCGCGGCCGCGCAGGAGGGCGAGATCGACTTCACCCTCGCCGACATCGACGCCGTCTCCCGCCGGGTGCCGTGCCTGTCGAAGGTCTCGCCCAACTCGGACTACCACATGGAGGACGTCCACCGGGCCGGTGGCATCCCCGCCCTGCTGGGCGAGCTCTACCGGGCCGGCCTGCTGAACACCGGGGTCCACTCGGTGCACTCGCCGTCGCTGGAGGAGTGGCTGGCCGAGTGGGACATCCGGGCCGAGTCGCCGTCGGAGCAGGCGGTCGAGCTGTTCCACGCCGCGCCCGGCGGGGTGCGGACCACGCAGGCGTTCTCCACGGACAACCGCTGGTCCTCGCTGGACACGGACGCCGCGGGCGGGTGCATCCGGGACCTGGAGCACGCCTACACCGCGGACGGCGGGCTGGCGGTGCTGCGCGGCAACATGGCCGAGCGCGGCGCGGTGATCAAGACCGCGGGCATCCCCGAGGACATCTGGCGGTTCGAGGGCCCGGCCCTGGTCGTGGAGAGCCAGGAGGAGGCCGTCTCGGTCATCCTCAACAAGACGATCAAGCCGGGTGACGTCCTCGTGGTCCGCTACGAGGGCCCCGCGGGCGGGCCGGGGATGCAGGAGATGCTGCACCCCACCGCGTTCCTCAAGGGCGCGGGCCTGGGCGCGAAGTGCGCGCTGGTCACCGACGGCCGCTTCTCCGGCGGCTCCAGCGGGATCTCGGTCGGGCACGTGGCGCCCGAGGCCGCGGCCGGCGGCGCGATCGGCCTCGTCGAGAACGGCGACCGCATCCTGATCGACGTCCGCGAGCGCAGCTTGTCGATCCTCGTCGACGACGAGGTCCTGGCCGAGCGGCGCGCGAAGATGGACGCGAGCGAGCGCCCCTGGACCCCGAAGGACCGGGACCGGGTGGTCAGCAAGGCCCTGCGCGCCTACGCCGCCATGGCCACGTCCGCGGACACCGGCGCCGTCCGCCACGTCCCCTGAACCCGTGAGTGGCAATGGTCGCCCGGGCGACTATTGCCACTCACGAGGGGGTCGGGCATAGGTTCGATCACATGAGCCTTCCCACCCGCACGCTCGGCGCCCTGACCGTCTCCGCACAGGGACTCGGGTGCATGGGCATGTCCCAGTCCTACGGCGCCGGGGACGACACCGAGTCGATCGCCACCATCCACCGCGCCCTGGACCTGGGCGTCACGCTGCTCGACACCGCCAACGTGTACGGGGCCGGGGTCAACGAGGAGCTCGTCGGCCGGGCGATCAAGGACCGGCGGGACGAGGTCGTGCTGGCCACCAAGTTCGGGATCGTCCGGACGGACGGCGTCCAGGGGGCGCGGGGGGACGCCGCGTACGTGACGCAGTGCTGCGACGAGTCCCTCGCGCGGCTGGGCGTGGACCACATCGACCTCTACTACCAGCACCGCGTCGACCACTCCGTCCCGATCGAGGAGACGTGGGGTGCGCTCGCCGAGCTGGTCGAGGCGGGCAAGATCCGCTACGCGGGCATCTCGGAGGCGGGCGCCGCCACCATCCGCGCGGCCCACGCCGTGCACCCGGTCACGGCGCTGCAGAGCGAGTGGTCGCTGTGGACCCGCGAGCTCGAGGCGGAGATCGTCCCGACGTGCGACGAGCTGGGGATCGGCGTCGTCCCGTTCTCGCCGCTGGGCCGCGGCTTCCTGACGGGCGCGATCACCTCCACCGCCCAGCTCGGCGAGGGCGACATGCGGGCGACCCTCCCCCGCTTCTCCGAGGACAACCTCGCCGCCAACCTGGCGATCGTCGAGACCGTCCAGGCCGTCGCGGCCCGGCGCGGGGTGACCGCGGGCCAGGTCGCGCTCGCGTGGGTGCAGGCCAAGGGCGAGCACGTGGTGCCGATCCCGGGCACCAAGCGCCGCACCTACCTGGAGCAGAACGTCGCGGCCGCGACCCTGGAGCTGGCCCCGGAGGACGTCGAGGAGCTCGACGCCGTCGCCGCCGGTGTGGCGGGCGCACGCTACCCGGAGCATCTGCAGCGGAACGTGGGAAGATGAGCGCTGACGCGCCCGTGCGTGGGCCGGGGGACGGCAGCGGCGGAGCCGCGGGGTGGGTGGGCCGGGGGACGGCAGCGGCGGAGCCGCGGGGTGGGTGGGCGGAGTGGTGCTCTGGCACCACTTACCACTCACGACCGTAGGAGGGGTCCGAGGCGGGCCAGGGCGCCGGACGCCTCGTCGAGCATCTCCGCGACCCGGTCCGCGCCGAGGTGGTCGGCGGCGAAGCCCAGGTACTGGACGTGTGCGTGGGCCCAGGCCCACTCCCGTTCGACGGCGGCGTGCGGGCCCTCCGGGAGCACCTCCCGGTAGGTCGTGAGATCCGTCCCGCCCTCGGCGCGCAGCACCGCGAGATCCAGGCCCGCCGGGGCGACCCGCGCGTTGCCCCAGTCGATCAGCGTGTCCCCCACCAGGTTCCCGCGGTGCGGATCGCCGTGACACAGCGTCTTCGGCAGGACGGCGAGCGCGTGCCCGATCCGCTCGTCGGTCGCCCACGTCTCGACCCGGTCGGCGGCGTACCCGTTGCCGCGCAGCGAGACCGTGGTGCGCGCACACAGCGCCTGCCACCACGCCGCGTCGACCACCGGGACCCCGCGCGGACGGTTGCGGGACCAGTGCCGGTGGACGTGGGCGAGGGTCCGCAGCGGGTCGCCGGGCCCCTCCTCCACCCAGGTGATCACCAGCGGGTCGGGGTGCAGCAGCCGGGGCACGACGACGCCGTCGACGACCGCGATCGCCCGCAGCGCGGCGACCTCGACGAGGTCGCTCGGCTTCAGCACCACCAGGACGTCCCGGTCCCCCACCCGCAGCGTCGCCTGCTCGACCGCGCCGCTCGCGTACCCGCCCGACAACGGGGTGCGGGTGACGATCTCGGCGGTCCCGCCCAGCCGTCGTCCGACGGCGGCGAGCCAGCTCACGGTCGTGAGTGGCAAGTGGTGCCAGAGCACCACTCGCCACGCACGGGCGGCGGAGCCGCGGCGCTCACCGCAGCCCGAACAGCACGCCCACGGCCACGCCCGCGCCGACGACCAGGCACAGCAGCGCCCACGGCAGCGGGCGGCGCTGCCAGGTCCGCCCGTTGTCCAGGGCGATGCGGCCCGCGCCGACGAACAGCAGGGCGGCGGCACCGGCGGCCAGGGCGACGTCGAGCTCCATGGCGTTCACCGCGTCGGCCGCGAAGAAGGGACCACCCCACTTCACCGTGATCGCGGCGGCCTTGACCGCGAGCAGCCCGGCCGCGGCGAGCGGGGTGAACAGGCCCACGACCAGCAGCGCACCGAGCAGGAGCTCGCCGACACCCAATGCCCAGGCGAGCGTGGAGGCCGAGGAGAAGCCGTAGTCGCCGATGATCCTGCCGGTCTCGTCGAGTCCCAGCCCGCCCCACAGCCCGAACACCTTCTGCACACCGTGCGCCAGGAACAACCCGCCGACGCCGAGCCGGAGCAGCAGCATGCCGAGGTCGGCGCCGCTGTTCCACGCCACCGGCCGCCGGTTCTCCCGCGTGTCCTGCGGCGGGGTCGTGCCGCCGAGGGTGCCGATGTCGAACTGGCGCGTGGGCTCGCTCATGGCCGCAGCGTATCGGCGAGTCGCCTGCTCACGGGGCTGCCGCCGGGCGTGTTCAGGGTGAAGATCGGGGTTTGCCCCGACCGGGAGCGGGCAGCCGCCCGGCATGGCCGACACCCGGAACGGATCCGAGCTGCACCCCGACACCCGCGCGCTGGCGGAGGGGGCGAACTTCGCCGCCGTCGCGACCGTCTTCCCCAGCGGGCGCATCCAGAACCAGATGATCTGGGTGGGTGTCCGCGACGGGCGGCTCGTCCTCAACACCGAGACGCACCGGGCCAAGGCGCGCAACCTCGAGCGGGACGCCCGGATCACCGTGCTGATCCGGGACGAGCAGAACCCCTACCGCTACGCCGAGGTCCGCGGCCGGGTCGATGAGACGACCACCGGCGACGAGGCCCGCAGCCACATCGACGAGCTGTCGCAGAAGTACAACGGGCAGGACTACCCGCCCGAGATGATCAAGTCCGAGCGGGTGATCCTGTGGATCACCCCGGAGCGCCAGACCGTCGTGGACCAGAGCAACGACGTCGGCACCGAGGATTAGTAGCCGTCCCGCACCAGGTTGGGCGGCTCCTCACCCCGCACGTAGGCCGCGATCTGCTCGTGCGCCACCCGCATCGCGCGGTCCAGGCCCCCGGGCGCGGCGCCGCCGACGTGCGGGGTGAGGAACAGGCCCGGCGCGCTCCAGAGCGGGTGGCCCGCCGGCAGCGGCTCCGGGTCGGTG
Organism: Pseudonocardia sp. WMMC193; assembly: GCF_021728735.1. NCBI lineage: Bacteria > Bacillati > Actinomycetota > Actinomycetes > Pseudonocardiales > Pseudonocardiaceae > Pseudonocardia > Pseudonocardia sp. WMMC193. The sequence goes on from NZ_JAKKDO010000003.1 coordinate 3,094,450, forward strand.
ACGTCGAGGGCCGCGCGCAACCGGCCCGCCGTCAGCTCCGCGAGCAGGGCGTCGGTGTCGACGACGGGGCCGCGGGCGGCGTTGACGAGCACCGCGCCCTCCGGCATGGCGGCGAGGAACCGGGCGTCGACCAGGCCGCGGGTCCGGTCCGTCAGCGGGATGACGAGGACGACCGCATCGTGGTCCGGGAGCAGACCGGGCAGCTCGTCCACGCCGTGCACGCCCGCTCGCGCGCGCCGCCCGACGAGGGTGGTCCGGACGTCGAACGGGGTCAGCCTGCGCACGACGTGCTCCCCGAGGTCCCCCGCCCCCACCACGAGGACGCGCTTGTCGAACAGCCCCTCCGTGCCGTGGGAGTCCCACACGCCGCGGTCCTGCGCACGGACGAACGCGGGGAAGTCCCGGTAGACCGCGAGCAGCGCCCCGACCACCCACTCCGCGGTGGCGCCGCCGTGGGCGCCCTTGCCGTCGGACAGCGCGACGCCGTCGGGCAGCCGCGGCAGCCAGGCCTCCGCACCCGCCGTCAGGATCTGGACCAGCTTCAGCTTCGGGAGCCGCGCGGGGAGGGCGAGTGCCGCCTCGTCGGCGGCCAGCGGCGCGACGAGGATCTCGGCCTCCGCCGCCTCCTCGGGCAGCTCGCCCTTCGGGTCGTACTGGACCGCGCGGACGGGCAGATCGGACAACGCCTCGACGCCCCGGCGGTTCGGGACCAGCACCACGGTCATGCCCCGACGGTAATCGACCCGGTCCCGGGACCCCGCTTTGACGGCTGACACACCTCCGGCTGCCTAGCCTGGTTCCGTGCGCCGCCACCTGTTGATCGTTCTGATCGCGGTGCTCGGCCTGCTCGCCGGGTGCGCGAGCTTCCCGGACGAGGGTCCGCGGGACTGGCAGGACAAGATCGAGGGTCAGGGCGAGCTCGGCGGGCCGCCGTCGGTCGCCGACCCGCAGGAGGGCGACGGGGACTCCGGCGGCGGGGGCGGCAGCCCGCAGCAGGGCGGCCCCCAGGTCGCCGCGGGGTGCGTCGATCCGGACCCGCAGGTCGTCGCGACCTGTCTGGACCCCGTGGGCGCCGTCGCCGTGCTGCCGAACGGCCAGGCCGCGCTCGTCGGGGAGCGGGCGACCGGGCGGGTGCTGCGGGTGGAGCGGGACAAGGAGCCGGTGCTGGTCAACACCGTGCCGGTGGACACCACCGGTGGCGGCGGGCTGACCGGGCTCGTGCTCTCCCCCACCTACGCCGAGGACCAGCTGGTCTACGCGTACGCGACCACGCCCGAGGACAACCGGGTGCTGCGGCTGGCGCCGCACGAACCGCCCAAGCCCGTGCTCACGGGGATCCCGAAGGGACCGTCCGGCAACGCGGGGGCGCTCGGGGTCGACGCGGGCAACACCCTGCTCGTGGCCACCGGCAACGCGGGCGGGGCGCCGCCGGAGTCGCTCGCGGGCAAGGTCCTGCGGATCGACACCCTCGGCCGCCCGGCCCCGGCGAACCCGGACCCGGCCTCTCCGGTGCTGGGCACCGGGCTGGCCGCGCCCGGCGGGATCTGCACCGACGCCACCACCCAGTCGGCCTGGGTGACCGACCGGGCCGGCTCGCGTGACGTCCTCTACCGCGTCCGCCCCGGACCGCTCGGGCCGCCCGCCTGGACCTGGCCCGACCGCCCCGGCGTCGCGGGGTGCATGGCCCGACCCGGCGTGATCGCCGTGGCCCTCGAACGCGCCACCGCCCTGTCGGTGCTGCGCCCCGCGGCGGACGGCAGCTTCACCGGCGCCCCCGAGACCCTCCTGACGGGCGTCTACGGCCGGCTCACCGCCGCCACGCTCGGCTCGGACGGCCTCCTGTGGCTGGGTACGAGCAACAAGGCGGGCGGCACCCCCGTCCCCTCCGACGACCGGGTCATCCGCATCCAGCCGCCCTCCGGCGGGGGCGCGTCGCGGGCCTGACGGCTCGTGCGCGGCGAGTGGCGCTCCGGCACCGCTCACGACGGACAGCGCGGGCACGGCCGCGGCGACCCTCCCCAGCCGAGCCGCCGCATCACCGACGCGACCTCCTGCGCGACGCCGCAGGGGTCGGCGTTCGTCTCGTCCCACCCGAAGACCAGCCTCGAACGCCCGGCGAGCTCGGCGGCGTTGTCCCGGCGACGGTCCCGGAACGCGCGCCCGGCCTGCAGGTGCGTGCGCCCGTCCAGCCGGACGGTGAGCGGCAGCCGGGTCCGGTCGTAGGTGACGTCCTCCCACAGCACCACCCCGTCGACCGACACCGGGATCTGCCTGCCGCCGGTCGGGAGCCCGTGCGCCTGCTCCACCTCCACGACGTAGAGGTCCTCCAGGGCGGAGTGCACGCCCTCGCGGACCGCCTGCACCGCGCTCCGCAGCGCCCGTCGGTACCTCCGGGGCGACCGCTCCGCCAGGCGGATCTCCACGTCCACCGGACGGAGGCGGCCACCCGTCATCAGCGAGATCAGCAGGCGCCGGGCCGCCCGTGCGTCCGGCTCCTCGACGGCGAGGTCCACGGCCGTGTCCGCACGCGCGGTCCGCCGCGGCTCCGTCGGCACCACGATGTGGTCCATGGCCCGCGACCGGTGCACGACGACGCGATCGACCTGCGACACGGCGGACGCCCCGTACGGCACGGTGAGGTGTACCGGACCCGGCTCCCGCCGGACCATCGCCCACTCCTCCGCCGCCGTCCGGTGGCTCAGCACCGCGGGCGGCCCGCCGTAGAGCAGCGCCGCGGCGATCCGGGTCGCCCGTCGCGGGGCCGTGGTCCCGACGACGTAGACCCGGGGCAGCCACCAGCGCCAGCGGCCCGCCTCGACCTGGGCGGTGATCGCGCTGCGCGTCATGCCGAGTTCGTGCAGCTGCCCGGACGCGACGGCGCCGTGCTGGCTCCGCAGGAGCGCCGCCACGGCGACGGGGTCGACCCGGGGCGGGAGGACGAGCGCGGGGTGGGAGGTCCGAACCGACATGCCCGAAGCATCGGGCACGACCCGGGTGTCCCGGGCCGCTTCAGCAGGCCCTGTGGACAAGTCGTGAGTGGTAAGTGGTGCTCTGGCACCACTTACCACGCACGGGCAGCGTCAGCTGCCGACCCGCTCGATGATCAGCTCGCGGACCCGCTTGGCGTCCGCCTGGCCGCGGGTGGCCTTCATGACCGCGCCGACGATGGCGCCCGCGGCCTGGACCTTGCCTGAGCGGATCTTGTCCGCGACGTCCGGCTGGGCGGCCAGGGCCTCGTCGACCGCGGCGATCAGCGCACCGTCGTCGCTCACCACCGTGAGGCCGCGGGACTCCACGACCTCGTCCGGCTCGCCCTCGCCCGCCAGCACCCCGTCGACGACCTGTCGGGCCAGCTTGTTGTTCAGGTCACCGGCCGCGACCAGCGCGATCACCCGGGCGACCTGCGCCGGGGTGATCGGCAGCTCGGCCAGCTCCACGCCCCGTGCGTTCGCCTGCTGCGCGAGGTAGGCGACCCACCACGAGCGGGCCTCCCCGGCCGGGGCGCCCGCGGCGACCGTGTCGGAGATCAGGTCGATGGCCCCCGCGTTCACCAGGTCGCGGAGCTCCTCGTCCGAGATGCCCCACTCGGCCTGCAACCGGGCCCGGCGCTCCCACGGCTTCTCCGGGAGGGTCCCCCGGAGCTCCTCCACCCAGGACTCGGAGGGCGCGATCGGGACCAGGTCGGGCTCCGGGAAGTACCGGTAGTCCTCGGAGGTCTCCTTGCGCCGCCCCGCGCGGGTGGTGCCGGACTGCTCCTCGAAGTGCCGGGTCTCCTGGACGATCTCGCCGCCCGCGTCCAGCACGCCCGCCTGGCGGGACATCTCGTACCGGACGGCCCGCTCGACCGAGCGCAGCGAGTTGACGTTCTTCGTCTCGGTCCGGGTGCCCAGGACCCCGGAGCCCGCCGGGGAGAGCGACAGGTTCACGTCGCACCGCATGGAGCCCTGGTCCATCCGGACGTCGCTCACGCCGAGCGACTTGATCAGGTCCCGCAGCTGCGTGACGTACGCCCGCGCCACCTCGGGCGCCCGCTCGCCGGTGCCCGGGATCATCTTCGTGACGATCTCGATCAGCGGCACGCCCGCGCGGTTGTAGTCCAGCAGCGAGTAGTCCGCGCCGTGGATGCGACCGGTGGCCCCACCCACGTGCAGCGACTTGCCGGTGTCCTCCTCCATGTGGGCGCGCTCGATGCCCACCCGCACGACCTCGCCGTCGTCCAGCGTGACGTCCATGTACCCGTCGACGCAGATCGGCTCGTCGTACTGCGAGGTCTGGAAGTTCTTCGGCATGTCCGGGTAGAAGTAGTTCTTCCGGGCGAAGCGGCCCCACGGGGCGATCGAGCAGTTCAGCGCCAGCCCGATCCGGATCGCGGACTCCACGGCCGTGCGGTTGACCACCGGCAGCGAGCCCGGCAGGCCGAGGCAGGTCGGACAGACCTGGGTGTTCGGCTCGGCGCCGAAGGTCGTGGCGCAGCCGCAGAACATCTTGGTGTTCGTGGACAGCTCCACGTGGACCTCGAGGCCGAGCGTCGGCTCGTAGCGCGCCACGACGTCTGCGTAGTCGACCAGAGCAGGGGCAGTCATCGAGCCACCTCCGGAGCCACCAGGGCACCCTCGTCCGCCGTGCGCGACGCCTCGAACGCGGCGCCGACGCGGTACATCACGGCCTCGCCCAGCGCGGGCGCCATGATCTGCAGCCCGACCGGGAGCCCGTCCTCCTCCGCGAGCCCGGACGGCACGGACATGCCCGCCACGCCTGCGAGGTTGGTCGGGATGGTGGCCAGGTCGTTCAGGTACATGGCCAGCGGGTCGTCCACCTTCTCCCCGAGGGGGAACGCCGTGGTGGGCGCGGTGGGGCTGACCAGCACGTCCGCCTTCGCGAACGCCGCGGAGAAGTCCCGGCTGATCAGCGTGCGGACCTTCTGGGCCTGGCCGTAGTAGGCGTCGTAGTACCCCGACGACAGGGCGTAGGTGCCGAGGATGATCCGGCGCTTGACCTCGGGGCCGAACCCGGCCTCGCGGGTCGCCGCCATGACCTCCTCGGCGGAGGCGCCCTCGTCGACCCGCAGGCCGTAGCGCATCGCGTCGAACCGGGCGAGGTTGGAGGACACCTCCGACGGCAGGATCAGGTAGTACGCCGCCATGGCGTACTCGAAGTGCGGGCAGGAGACCTCCACGACCTCCGCGCCGAGCTTCTCGAGCCGCTGCAGCGCCGCGTCGAACGAGGCGCGCACGCCGGGCTGGTAGCCCTCGCCGCCCAGCTCCGTCACCACGCCGACCCGCAGGCCCGACAGGTCGCCCTGCGCCCCGATCCGCGCCGCCTCGACGACGGACGGCACGGGCCGGTCGATCGAGGTGGAGTCCAGCGGGTCGTGGCCCGCGATGACCTCGTGCAACAGCGCCGCGTCGAGCACCGTGCGGGCGCACGGCCCACCCTGGTCCAGCGAGGACGCGCAGGCCACGAGCCCGTAGCGGGACACCCCGCCGTACGTCGGCTTGACGCCCACGGTGCCGGTGACGGCCGCGGGCTGGCGGATCGAGCCGCCCGTGTCCGTGCCGATCGCGAGCGGGGCCTCGAACGCGGCCAGCGCGGCCGCCGAGCCGCCGCCGGACCCGCCGGGGATCCGGGAGAGGTCCCACGGGTTGCGGGTGGGGCCGTACGCCGAGTGCTCGGTCGACGAGCCCATGGCGAACTCGTCCATGTTGGTCTTGCCGAGGATCGTGATGCCGGCCGCGCGCAGCCGGGCCGTGACCGTGGCGTCGTACGGCGGGCGCCAGCCCTCGAGGATCTTCGACCCGCAGGTCGTGGGCATGTCCGCGGTGGTGAACACGTCCTTGAGGGCGAGCGGGACCCCGGCCAGCGGGCCGAGCGCGGTGCCCGCGGCGACCTGCTCGTCGACGAGGGAAGCGTTCGCGAGCGCGGCCTCGGTCCCGACGTGCAGGAACGCGTGGACCTCCCCGTCGACCTCGGCGATCCGGTCGAGATGGGCCTGCGCGGCCTCGACGGCGCTGACCTCGCGGCTCGCGATCTTCTCCGCGAGCTCGGCGGCGGTGAGACGGGTGAGGCTCATGCCTCCTCCCCCAGGATCCGCGGCACCCGGAAGCGGCCGTCCTCGGCGGCGGGCGCACCGGAGAGCGCCTGCTCCTGGGACAGCCCGGGCCGCAGCTCGTCCGGCCGGAAGACGTTCTCCAGCGGGACCGCGTGCGAGGTCGGCGGGATGTCCTCGGCGGCGACCTCGCCCACGCGGGCGACGGAGCCGAGGATGACGTCGAGCTGGCCGGCGAACGTGTCCAGCTCGGTCTCGGTCACGGCGAGCCGGGCCAGGCGGGCGAGGTGCGCGACCTCGTCCCGGGAGATGGCCCCGGATTCGGAGGGCATGAAGGGTGGGTCCCGTCGGTGTCGTGGGGGGTGACGTGCCGGTCGCGGGTTGGTGGGCCGCGGCCGTGCGACCGAGTCTATTCGCGCCCGCCGACAGTTCTCCGCAGCCCCGCCGGCAGGCCGACCACGGTCCTGTCAAGCCCCCGCGATCGTCCGACTACGGAGCGCGTTTGGCAGGATTCCCCCTGGCGGCGCCCCGGTGCCGTCCGTCGGTGTGCAGTGGTCGCAAGGAGGTCTGAAGGCGTGTCGTACCTGCTCCGGGTGGTCCTTCCGGACAAGCCCGGCATCCTCGGTGCCGTCGCGACCGCCCTGGGCGGCGCGGGCGCGGACATCCTGGGGGTGGACGTGGTCGAGCGGGTGGACGGCCAGGCCGTGGACGATCTCGCGATCGAGCTGCCCTCGGGCCGCCCGCCGGACGTCCTGATCACCGCCGCCGAGTCCGTGCCCGGCGTGCAGGTGGAGTCCGTGCGGCCCTACTCCGGGCGCCTGGACACCCACCGCGAGCTGGAGCTCGTCGACACCATCGCCTCCGACCCGGAGGCCGGCCTCGCCGTGCTCGCCGAGGAGGTGCCGCGGCTGTTCCGCGCGGGGTGGGCGATCGTCGCGGTGCGCGAGGAGGGCCGCTCCTACCGGCTGGCCGACTCCTCCGCCGCCCCCGAGACCCGCGCGGGCGACCTGCCGTGGCTGCCGCTGGACAAGGCCATGATCGTCGACCCCGAGGTGCACTGGGTGCCCGAACCGTGGAGCGCGCTGGACACCGAGCTGGCGGCGGCGCCGTTCGGGTCGTCGCAGCCGCCCAAGGCGCTGGTCGTGGGGCGGCCGGGCGGTCCGGCGTTCCGCCCGTCCGAGCTGGCCCGGCTGACCCACCTCGCGGGGATCGTCGCCGCCGTGCTGGGCGTCTGACCGTGGAGCGGCCGCGTGGATAGGCCGTGGTCGCGGGTGCCCGCCGCGACCGGGGCCGCATTGCGGCCCGCCGTCGTTGGGGCGGCCGAGGCCATCATCGTCGCGGTCCAGGCCGAGGTGCCGGACTACCAGCTGCCGCTGCAGGGCAACTTCGGGCTGCGGCTGACCCAGGGCGTGGCGGTGGCCCTCGACCAGTTCGTGGGGCTGCTCGGCTCGGACACCGACCTGCCCGACACCCGGATGTACGCCGAGCTGGGACGCGTGGAGCACCGCCACGGCCGCACGCTGGCCGCCCTCCAGACGGCCTACCAGATCGGCACCCGCACCATCTGGCAGACGATCGGGGACAGCGCCGCGGCCACCGAACAGCCGCCGAAGGTGATCTTCGCGCTGGCCGAGGCGCTGTTCTCCTACGTCGAGCAGCTCTCCGCCGCGTCCGTCGCGGGCTGGGCCGAGGAGGAGGCGATGCGGGCCGGGTCGGTGCAGGCCCGCCGGGTCGCCGTCGTCGAGGCGATGTTGGCGCAGCCGCCGGTCGAGCCCGCCGAGCTGGAGCGGCTCGCGTCGTCCGCGGGATGGACGGTCCCGGCGAAGGTCGCCGCGCTGGTCATCGAGGGTGCCGTCGAGGTCGCGTCCCGGATCCCGGGCGCGGTGGCGACGGATCTCGCGCCCGCGGGCGTGGCGTTCGTGCCCGCGGTGCGGGAGGACTGGGTCGACGTCGTCACCACCGCCGTGCGGGACCGCTGCGCCGTGCTCGGCCCCCCGGTGCCCGCGACCCGCGCCCAGCGCTCCGCGGCGCGCGCGCAGACCGCCTGGCCCGTCCACGCGGCGGGGCTGCTGGGCGAGACCGGGCTCCTGCAGTCCGACGCCCACCTCGTCGCGCTCCTGCTGGCGGGCTCGTCCGAGCTGGCCGCGGACCTGCGCGAACGGGTCGAGGAACCGCTGCGGGAGCTGCCCGCGGGCGCGGCGGCGCGATCCGTGGAGACCCTGCGCGCCTGGCTCGACGCCCACGGCGACGTCACCGCCACCGCGGCCGCCCTGCACGTCCACCCGCAGACCGTCCGCTATCGCCTCGCGAGCCTGCGAGACGCCTACGGCGAGTCCTTGGACACCCCCGAAGGCCGCCTGGAGCTGGCCCTGGGCCTGCGCGCCCTCTGACCCCGGCATCGTGGAGCCACCACTGTGGTGGCTCCACGATGCGGACGGCCGGTGGGGCCTCAGGCGGCGAGGCGGGCCGGGGTGCGCTTGCGGGTGAGGGCGGTGACCCTGGCCTTCGGGCGCTGCACGGCGGCGCCGTAGCGCTCGTGGCCGCCCGGGAACGCCAGCCGGATGATCTTGCGCCAGACCTTCGCGTACTGCTTCGGCAGCGGGCCCGCGTTGTAGGGCAGGCCGTAGCGCTCGCAGATCTCCCGCACCCGCGGCGCGATCTCCGCGTACCGGTTGCTGGGCAGGTCCGGGAAGAGGTGGTGCTCGATCTGGTGGCTCAGGTTGCCGGTCATCAGGTGCATGGTCTTGCTGCCGGTCAGGTTGGCCGAGCCCAGCATCTGCCGGACGTACCACTGCCCCCGGGTCTCGCCCTCGAGCCGCTCCTCCTCGAACGTCTCGGTGCCGTCCGGGAAGTGGCCGCAGAAGATCACGGCGTGCGACCAGACGTTCCGCACGATGTTGGCGGTGAAGTTCGCCGCGAGGTTGGCGACGACGTTCGGCCCGGAGAGCAGCGGGAACAGGACGTAGTCCTTGGCCGCCTGCTTCCCGATCTTCTTCAGCGTCGTCTTGATCTGCGGCTTGGCCTCCTCCCACGACTTCTCACCGGACGCGATCTTGTCCTGCTCGATGTCGTAGAGCGCGATGCCGTACTCGAAGATCAGCGCCAGCCCGACGTTCGTCAGCGGCTGGATCAGGTGCTTCGGCCGCCATTCCTCCTCGGGGGTGATCCGGAAGACCGTGTAGCCCAGGTCCCGGTCCTTCCCGCGGATGTTGGTGAAGGTGTGGTGCTCGAAGTTGTGCGAGCGCTTCCAGAACTCCGCCGGGTCGGCGTGGTCCCACTCCCACGTCGTCGAGTGGATCTTCGGGTCTCGCATCCAGTCCCACTGGCCGTGCAGGATGTTGTGCCCGAGCTCCATGTTCTCGAGGATCTTCGCCACGGACAGCGCCGCGGTGCCCGCGATCCACGCGGGCGGGAACTTGGCGAACATCAGGATCGCGCGGCCGCCGACCTCGAGGCCGCGCTGGGCCCGGATCACGGAGTGGATGTAGCGCGCGTCCCGCTCGCCGCGGGAGGCGAGGACCTCGTCGCGGATGGCGTCGAGCTCGGCGCCGAGGGTCTCGACCTGGTCGTCGGTCAGGTGCGCAGCGGCACTCATCGTCATGGTGACTCCTACAGGTTGATGGTGCAGTCGCCGGTGGGAGCGGAGACACAGGTCCGGACGGGACGGCCGGGCTGGTCGGCGGCGTCGTGCAGCTCGCCGGTCTGCATGTCGCGGACGGCGCCCGCGGTGAGCTTCCCGACGCAGGTGTGGCAGATCCCCATGCGGCAGCCGCTGGGCATCAGGGCGCCCGCGGCCTCGCCCGCGGTGAGGATCGGCGTCTCGGGCGCGACGTCGGCGACGATCCCGCTGGCGGAGAGCGTCACCGTGCCGCCGGTGCCCGCGGTGTGGTCGGCGCGCTTGGGCTGGAACCGCTCCACCCGGACGTCCGGCCAGGCGTCGGTGAGCGCGTCGAGCAGGCCCGCCGGGCCGCAGGCGAGGACCTCGCGCGCGGGTCGGTCGGGCACCAGCTCGTCGAGCATCTCGGGGGTCGGGCGGCCGCGGGCCGAGGTGTGCCACTCGATCACCCGCACGCCCGGCAGGGCGCGCAGCTCGTGGCCGAAGACGACGTCCTCGGGCGTGCGCTCGACGTGCACCAGCACCGCGTCCGACAGGTCGTGGCTGCGCAGCATGGCCATGACCGGGGTGATCCCGCTGCCCGCCGTGACGAACAGCGGCTTGCCGGTGGGCGCGGTGAACTCGCCCTCCGGGGCGGCGATCCCCACCAGGCTGCCGACGGGTGTGTCGTGCGCCAGCTTCCCGGAGACCAGACCGCCGGGCACGGCCGTGACCGTGACCTGCAGCAGGGACGCGCCGGGACGCGAGGTGATGGAGTAGGTCCGCCAGTGCCACACGCCGTCGATCCGCAGGCCGATCCCGGCGTACTGCCCCGGCAGGTGCGCCGCGTAGGCGAGCCCGGGGCGCAGGAACAGGGTCGTGGTGTCCGCGGTCTCGCGCACCACCCGCACCACCCGGGCCTGCGGCGCCCGCCGGGACCACAGGGGGTGGAGGCCGCCGAGGACGTCGTCCGGCAGCAGCGGGGCGGCGAGCGTCCGGGCCAGGGACCGGGCGTGCCGTCCGGCCTGCCACAGGTTTCCCCGAAATCCGGTTGCCATGCTCATGGTACGGACGGTAGTGACCGTGACCTCGCCGTGACCACCGCGCGACCCACGGCCCGGCACCGGTTTCTGTTGCCGAACCCACAACGCGCCGACCGGCTGGTGACGCGCGTCCACCGGCGGAACCCGACGCCCCCACTCCACGTTCCCGCTGACGATCACGAGCGAGTGTCACGGGAGCGCGGTCGGTGGCGCATTCGCGTGACCCTCGCCGGTGAGGGGGCACGCCGGGAGTCACCGGAGCGCACCGGTGGGAGCGCTCGCGTGACACTCGGGGAGATCACCTGCGAAGGTCACGAGAGCGTCGTCTCGACAGCGCTCCCGTGACACCCGCTGAGTTGGGGAAACGCCGAGCGCCACCGGAGCGCACCCGCGACAACGCTCACGTGACACTCGGGGAGATCACCTGCGAGCGTCACCGGAGCGCACCACCCACAGCGCTCCCGTGACACCCGCCGGGTGAGTGACACGCCGAGCGCCACCGGAACGCACCTCGGCACCGCTCGCGTCACACTCGAAACGATCAACCGCGAAGGTCACGAGAGCGTTGTGTCAACCGCGCTCCTGTGACACCCGCCGGGTGGGGACACGCCGAGCGTCACCGGAGCGCACCCGCAGCACCGCTCACGTGACACTCGGAACGATCACCTGCGAAGGTCACAAGAGTGTCGTGTCGACAGCGCTCCCGTGACACTCGCCGGGTCGGAGCGCGCCGAGCGTCACCGGAGCGCACCCGCAGCACCGCTCACGTGACACTCGGAACGATCACCTGCGAAGGTCACGAGAGCGTCGTGTCGACAGCGCTCCCGTGACACTCGCCGGGTGGGGGCGCGCGGGAGTCACCGGAGCGCACCCGCGACTCCGCTCACGTGACACTCGGGGAGATCACCTGCGAGCGTCACCGGAGCGCACCGCCCACAGCGCTCCCGTGACACTTGGGTCGGGGCACGGCGAGCGTCACCGGAGCGCACCGGCGATGACGCTCGCGTGACTCTCGGACGCGTCACGAGGTGGGTGCGCGGCGCCCCGGCGACACCCGCGACGAGCTCGGGTCAGACGCGGATGGCGAGGGCGGAGCGGACGAGGTCGTCGTTGCCCGTGGCCAGCCAGCCGTCCGGGCGGACCAGGACGTCCTCGAAACCGATCCGGGTGTCCACGCCCATGCGCAGCGCGTACTCGAGGACCGGCCAGGCGCCGTCCTCCTCGCCGTGCAGCAGCACCGGGACCGGCAGCTGGCCGAGCGCGCGCACGATGCGGATCGCCTCGGCGACGGCGGTCTCGGGATCGGAGACGACCGTGGACTCCGCCAGCACGCGCACGGTGCGCGGCGGGACCCCGCTCTGCCGCAGGGTCACCGCGTCCCCGCTGGTCCAGACGCCGAGCTCCACACCGATGCCGACCTGCGCGGCCGCCTTGCAGACGTCCACCCAGCCCTTCTCGTGGACGTTCACCGAGCAGACGTCCGGCTTGCCCGCACCGAGCCTGCCCCAGCCGAAGACGGCCTCGATGCGCTTCGCCGGGTCCGGCTGGATCCAGCGGCCGGTGGTCACCCCGATCTCGACGCCGGGTGCCTCCTGCCGGATCAGCGCCACCGCGTCTCCGACGTGGACCGGCTCGATCGTCTCGTGACCCAGCGGGTCCCGCGGGTGGACGTGCACGGACTGCACGCCGAGGCGGGCGACCGCGCGGGCGTCCCGGGCCAGGTGTCGGGCGAGCACGGGCAGCGCGGGGTGCGCGTCCTCGGGACGCGAACCGTTCAAGACCGCCTGCAGCACCGTGCCTCCTTCACCGACGTTCGTGCTCCGTCCCCGCACGGTTCGGACCCGGCGGACCGCCGACTGCGACGACCGGTGGGTTCGCTGCGGGGAACGGAAGGCACCACACTAGTCACCGCCGCGGCGCGCGCCGGGCCGGTACGCGCGCCGATCCCCCCAAGTGATGGTCACGATCACGATCCGGCTGCGGCCTCGGCGTGTCGGGTCGCCTCCTCGGGGCCCTCGGCCAGCAGGACCCGGAAACCCACCTCGTCGAGGACGGGGACACCGAGCTCGCGTGCCTTGTCGAACTTGGAGCCCGGGGCGTCCCCCGCGACCAGGAACGCGGTCTTCTTGGAGACCGACCCGGCCGCGCGCCCGCCGCGGGCCATGATCGCCTCCTTGGCCTCGTCCCGGGAGAACTCCTCCATGGAGCCGGTGATCACGATCGACATGCCTTCGAGGGTGCGCGGCACGGACTCGTCCACCTCGTCCACCATGCGCACGCCCGCAGCCCGCCACTTCGCGACGACCTCCCGGTGCCAGTCCACGGCGAACCAGTCCCGCACGGCCGTGGCGATGGTGGGTCCGACCCCCTCGACCCCGGCGATCGGGGCGATCGCCGCCGCCACCGCCTTGGCCTGGGCCCGGGTGGCGGCGCGGGCCGCCTTCTCCGCCTCCTCGGCCAGGGCCTCCGGGTCGGGTTCGGCACTCGAGGTGTCCGAGGTGTCCGAGGTGTCGGAGGGATCCGAGGGGCCCGCGGTACCCGAGGCCTCCGCGTCCGGGTCCTCCGCCGACCCGTCCGACGTGATCTCCACGCCCGCCTTCTCGGTCTCCACCCGCGCGGTCTCGGCGGCGGCCTCGATGGCCTCCATGGAGCGGAACTCCCTGGCCAGGGCCTGAGCCGCGGTGGGTCCGACGTGCCGGATCGACAACCCCACCAGCACCCGCCACAGCGGCCGGTCCTTGGCCGCCTCCAGGTTGGTCAGCAGCTTCCTGCCGTTGGCCGAGAGCACCCCCGCCTTGGTGCGGAACAGCTCGGTCTGGAGCAGGTCCTCCTCGGTGAGGGCGAAGACGTCTCCCTCGTCCTGCACCACGCCGGACTTCAGCAGCGCGACGGCGGCCTCGTAGCCCAGGCCCTCGATGTCGAACGCCCCGCGCCCGGCCACGTGGAACAGCCGCTCCCGCAGCTGCGCGGGGCAGGACCGCGCGTTGGGGCAGCGCCGGTCCACGTCCCCGGCCTTCTGCTGCACCAGCTCGGTGCCGCACTCCGGGCAGTGGGTGGGCATGACGAACTCGCGCTCGGCACCGGTGCGGACGTCGACGACCGGGCCCAGCACCTCGGGGATCACGTCCCCCGCCTTGCGGATGACCACCCGGTCGCCGATGAGCACGCCCTTGCGCCGCACCTCGTCCGCGTTGTGCAGGGTGGCCATGGACACCGTGGAGCCCGCGACCAGCACCGGCTCCATCACCGCGAACGGGGTGACGCGCCCGGTGCGGCCGACGTTGACCTGGATGTCCTTGAGCGTGGTCGTGGCCTCCTCGGGCGGGTACTTGTAGGCGATCGCCCAGCGCGGCGCGCGCGAGGTCGAGCCGAGCCGACGCTGCAGCGCCACCTCGTCCACCTTCACGACCACGCCGTCGATCTCGTGCTCGATGTCGTGGCGGTGCTCGCCCCAGTACGCGACGTGCGCCACCACCTCGTCCACCTCGGTGAACACCTTCGTGCGGGTGGAGATCGGCAGGCCCCACGCCTGCAGCGCCTCGTACGCGTGCGACTGGGTGACCGGCGTGAAGCCCTGCCGCTTGCCCAGCCCGTGACAGATCAGCCGCAGGTTGCGCGACGCGGTGACCCGCGGGTCCTTCTGCCGCAGCGACCCCGCGGCGGTGTTGCGCGGGTTCGCGAACGGCGCCTTGCCCGCCTCGACCAGCGAGGCGTTCAGCCGCTCGAAGTCCGCCAGCCGGAAGTACACCTCGCCCCGCACCTCGACGAGCGCGGGCACCGGGAAGTCCGCGGTGCCGGTGAGCTGCTCGGGCACCTCCTCCAGCGTGCGCATGTTCAGCGTGATGTCCTCGCCCGTGCGCCCGTCTCCCCTGGTCAGCGCGCGGGTGAGGACCCCGTTCTCGTAGAGCAGGTTGACGGCGAGCCCGTCGATCTTGAGCTCGCACAGGTAGTGCGGGCGGCCGACCTCCTTGACCACCCGGTCCGCCCAGGTGCGCAGGTCCTCCTCGCTGAACGCGTTGTCCAGCGAGAGCATCCGCTCCAGATGGTCGTGCGCGGTGAAGTCGGTGGAGAACGTGCCGCCGACCCGCTGCGTGGGCGAGTCCGGTGTGCGCAGCTCGGGGTACTCCTCCTCCAGCGCCACCAGCTCGCGCCAGAGCGTGTCGAACTGACCGTCCGACACGACCGGCGCGTCCAGCACGTAGTAGCGGAACTGGTGGTCCGCGACCTCGGTGGCCAGGGCGGCGTGCCGCTCCCGCGCCTCGTCCGGAACGCTACTGGTCGGAGTGCTCACGCAGGCAGGCTAACCAAGCTCTCCGACAGTTCCCGCCCACGCGGCCGACAACCGCCTGACCAGGGAGTCCAACTCCGCCAGATCGGCGGCGGGGAGCACCGAGAGCAGGTCCCGCTCGTTCGCGACGTGCTCGCCCACCGCGGCGTCCACCGCCGCGCGCCCCGCGGCGGTCAGCGTGACCAGCATGCTGCGGCGGTTGTCCGGGTCCAGCCGCCGCGCGATCCGTCCGGCCGCCTCGAGCCGGTCCAGCCGGTTGGTCATCGCGGCCGGGGAGAGCATCAGCGTGCGGGCGAGCACGGTCGGGGTGAGGGTGAAGGGGTCGCCCGCCCGGCGCAGCCGGCGGACCACCTCCGGGGTCGACGCCGAGGGCGCCCGCGAGGTGCGCCCGCTCGGCCCCGACCGGTGTCGGATCGCGCTGCGCCCGGATCGTGCTCGCCCGCGGGCTCCGCACCGACCTCCGGAGGCTCGTCGAGATCGCCGAGAGCGTGCGGCCCTGACCACACGACACGTGCGGCCCCGACCTCTACAGTGGGCGACGTGAACGCCCGTTCTCCGGCCGCCCTCGTCGCCGACACCGGCCGGGGGAACGAGGCCGCGATCCTCAACGCCGCGCTCGCGGCCTTCGGCGCGCAGGGCTTCAACGGCGCCTCGATGCGGGAGATCGCGAAGGGCGCGGGCACGAGCCTGTCGAACCTCTACAACTACTTCCCCTCGAAGTCCCACCTGCTCGCCGAGGTGCTCCGGCACGCGAACGACGAGCTCCACGCCCGGCTCACGCGCGCCGTCCGCGATGCGGGGGACGACGCGTCGAGCCGGATGCGCGAGGCGGTCCGCGCCTACGTCGGCTACGTGGTGGACCAGCAGCTCGCGATGCTCGTGTCGACCGCCGAGGTGCGCTACCTGCAGGGGCCGGAGCGCGAGCGGCTGGTCGCGGGCCGCGACGCCACCGAGGCGGTGTTCGCCGCGATCGTCGAGCAGGGCGCGGCGTCCGGCGAGTTCCGCACGCCCTACGCCGCCGACGCCGCCCGCGCCATCCTCTCGACCGTCAGCGCGATCGCCCTCTGGTACCGCGCCGACGGGCGCCTGTCCCGCGGCCAGTTGGCCGAGCAGCACGCCCGCTACGCACTCGCCCTCCTCGAGGCCCCGCTCCCGCACTGACCTCACGCCGGGCACGAACGGTCGTTCGTGCACGCCGTCGAGCGGTGCGCCGCCCAGCGGGCCACCGGCCCCGTCGCGGCGCCCGCCACGAGGAACACGACGCCGAGGACGAGCCACCCGAGGAACCCACGCCCGTCGTCGGCGCCCTCGCCGCCACCGATCACCAGGCCGGTCAGCAGGAGCGGTCCGGCGGCGCGGGCGACCGAGCTCGCCATGGCGAAGAAGCCCTGGTACTGACCCTGTCGCCCCGCCGGGGCCAGGTCGAAGGACAGCTGCCAGCCGCCCGCGGAGAGCAGCACCTCGCCGCCCACCTGGAGCACGGCCGCCACCAGCAGGATCGCGCCGGCCACCCAGGGGGAGGCCCCGAGCGCGGCGGCCGCGAAGGCACCGCAGGCGGCCAGCAGCAGGATCCCGGCCCGCCGGACCACGCGGCTCGCGCTCGCGACGTCCGACACCCGACGACCGGCCCGCACCTGCAGCAGCACCACGCCGACGGTGTTCACCACGAACAGGCCCGCGACCGTCCACGCCGGGGCCGCCGTGCGGGTCGCGATCCACAGCGGCGCCACGACGCTCAGCATCGGCATGTACAGCAGCATCACCGCCTGCAGCAGCGTGACCAGCGCGTACGGGCCGTCGCGGAGCACCTCCGAGCGCGCGGGCGCGGCGGCGGGGGCGTGGGACCCGCGCGGGAGGCGGCGCAGCACGAGGGCGGCGGCGAGGAAGCCGAGCGCGTCGAGCACGAACACCGCGACGAACGCGGCGGGCGTGCCGACGAGCAGGGCCAGGCCCCCGACCGCCGCACCGACCCCGATCCCGGCGTTGCCGAGCGCCTGGATCCGCGCCCGGACCGCGGTGCGCTCCGCGGGCGCGACCACCGCGGCCAGCAGTGCCTGGCGCGCGGCGCCCGACCCGGTCTGGGCGGCGGCGTAGAGGCAGCAGGCCAGGGTGAACGTGACCGGGTCGCGGACCAGCAGGAACGCGCCGATCGCGACGGCCGTGACCAGCCCCGCGACGATCGCGACCGGGCGGGGGCCGAGCCGGTCCGCCAACCTGCCCACGGGCACGCCCGCCAGCAGGCCGGTCGCCCACCCGACGGTGAGGCCGACACCGATCTCCAGCACCGACAGACCGACGACGCGGCTGAAGAACAGCGCCGAGGAGACGTAGAAGGCGCCGTCTCCGATCGAGTTGACCAGTTGGGCCTGGGCGAGCACGCGGGCGGGTCTCATGGGGACGACGCTAGGCTCGACAGCGGCCCGGTCGAAGGGCCAAGAATCGCCTACTTGATTGGGCCAATGAGCGTGGACTGGCAGCTCGACGCGGGCCCTCGTGGGGACCGCACCACCGCCCTGTACCAGCAGATCCGCGCCGCCGTGCTGGACGGACGGCTGCGTCCGGGCGACCGGCTGCCCCCGACCCGCGAGCTCGCCCTCCTCGTCCGGGTCTCGCGCGGCACGGTCACCGCCGCGTACGACCGGCTCACCGCCGAGGGGTTCCTCGAGGGTCGGGTCGGCGCGGGGACCTTCGTCGCGGCGGGCGTGCGCCCGGCCCGGACCCGCCGGGCCCCCTCCGGAGCCGCCCGCCCCCGGGAGGCCTTCCGCGGCCCGGCGCCCACCGCGGAGAGCGGCGGCTACACGGCCGACTTCACCGTGGGGGTGCCCGATCCCCGGCTCTTCCCGCTCCCCTCCTGGCGGCGCCTGGTCGCGGCCGAGCTGCGGGCCACGAGGCTGCCCGCCGGGTACGCCGATCCCGCCGGGCACGCCGGGCTGCGCGCGGCCGTCGCCCGGCACCTCGGGCTGGCCCGCGGGCTGCGGGCGGGGGCCGAGGACGTCGTCGTCACGAACGGGGCGCAACAGGCCTTCGACCTGGTCGGACGGGTGCTGATCGAGCCCGGCGCGGTGGTCGCCGTCGAGGAGCCGGGCTACCCGCCGGTCCGACGGCTGTGGGCGTCGCTGGGCGCGCGGGTGCAGGGGGTGCCGGTGGACGCGGAGGGCATCGTGGTCGAGCGGCTGCCCGCGCGGGCACGGCTCGTGCACGTCACGCCCTCGCACCAGTTCCCGCTGGGCGCGGTGCTGTCGGCGCGGCGCCGGACGGCGCTGCTGGAGTGGGCCGAGCGGCGCGGCGCGGTGATCGTCGAGGACGACTACGACTCCGAGTACCGCTTCGCCGACCGCCCCCTCGAGCCGCTGCAGGCCAGGGACGCGCACGGCCGGGTCGTCTACGTCGGTTCCTTCTCCAAGACCCTGCTGCCGAGCCTGCGCCTGGGGTTCCTCGTCGCGCCCGCCTCGCTGCGTCCCGCGCTGGTCACCGCGCGGCGGCTCACGGACTGGCACGGCGACCCCGTCCCGCAGGCCGCGCTCGCCCGCTTCATCGACGACGGCCTGCTCGCCCGGCACGTCCGCCGCACGCGGAACGAGTACGCCGCTCGCCGGGAGGCCCTGCTGCGGTCCCTGCCCTGGGCGCCGCTGCCGAGCGCGGCGGGCCTGCACGTGGCCGTGCTCGTGGAGGGCGCGGCCGAGATCGCGGCGCGGGCGGCGGCGCGCGGGGTCCGCGTCGAGACGCTGGACCGCTACTGCGCCGACGCGCCCCTCGACGGTCTCGCCCTGGGCGTCGGCCTGGTCGAACCGCACCAGATCCCTCGTGAGTGGCGATGGTCGCCATAGCGACCATCGCCACTCACGGGTCGGGAGGGAGTTCGTCGGGGTCCTGGAAGGCGTGGGCCAGGTCCCGGCACAGCTCCATCGCGCGGCGCGACCACTCGGGGGTGGACCGCGCCAGGCCCCCTGCGGGGGTGGGGACGGCGAGCTCGCCGAGGCGGACCCGGTCGAAGCCGAGGCGGTCGGCCAGGTCGTAGGCCCGGCGGGCCAGCTCGGCGGTCTCCAGCGGGCGGCCCGGGTCGCGGGTCGGGACCAGCCCGAGGAACAGCGGCAGGCCCGCGTCCCAGACCTCTCCGACGGCGTCGAGCGCGGCGGGGACGGCGGTGTCGCCGGAGATCGAGCGCTGTGTGGCGTCCACGGCCAGCCCCGACGCGCCCACCTCGCGCAGCAGCGCGAGCGGCGGGCGGTCCCCCGGCACCCGCACCACCACGGGCACGTCGAGCGCGGTGATCAGCTCGCGCAGCGCGTCCTGGGCGTCCGGCTCGGGGACCGCCCGGACCGTCCCGTAGCCGGACGCCGTCGGCAGCGACCCGGCCACGACGGCGGCCAGCCGCGGCTCGTCGAGCTGCACCACCACCTGCGCCCCGGTGCGGGCCGCCACCTCCGCGACGTGCGCGGACAGCCCCTCGGTGAGGCTCGCCGCGAACTCGCGGGCGGCGCCGCGGTCGGTCAGGACCCGGTGCCCGGCGGCGAGCTCGACCTCGGCCGCGAGCGTCCACGGGCCCACCACCTGCACCTTCACCCAGTCCGGACGGGTGCGGTCGCAGGCCTCGTCGAAGGCGTCGAGGTCCGCGCGCAGCAGGTCGACCGCCCGGCGGTGGTCGCGCCCCGGGCGCGCGGTGACCCGCCAGCCGGTCGGCACGACCTCCACCGCGAGGTCCACCAGCATCCCCGCCGCACGCCCGACCGGGTCCGCCCCGACGCCGCGGGCGGGCAGCTCGGGCAGGTGCGGCAGCAGCGGCAGCTCCCCCGCGACCAGCTCGGCGGCCGCGCGCGGATCGGTGCCCGGCAGCGACCCGAGGCCGGTGGCCGCGCCCGCGGGCCAGCGGCCGAGCTCGCGCTCGACGACCTCGACCTCCTCGACGACCTCGAACCGCGGCTCGGGGGCGACGGGCACGCCCGGCTTCGCGTCCGCCAGCCCGGCGGCGGCCAGGGCCGCGGCCAGCGGATCGTCCGCCGGCGGCGCGGGCTCCTTCGCGAGTCCGGCCGCAGCGAGGATGCGGGCCATCGGGTCGTCGGGCGTGGTCATGTGCGCGAGTGTCACACCCGCCCGCCCATCGGGGTGACTCGCCCCGAGTGCCCGATTCGTTATCGCTGGTCAGGTGCGGGAACTACGTACGCACCGGGTGTGGGAAACACCCTGTATCAGCGGCGGCCCCGGCACCATCCTTGCGGCGTGGACCCCACGTCGCAGCGGCCGTCGCTGCTCGTCACCGCCGTGATCGCCGCGCTCGCGGCGCTCCTGGGCGTGGGCGCGTGCGCGGCGGTCGTGGCGTCGCCGCGGGTCGCGGGCCACCCGCACGGCGGGTCCGGACCGCGGAGCGTCAGCGACCTGACCGGCGCCGTCGACGGCCCGCCGGACGTCCGGTTCACCCTGACCGCCCGCGCCGCCCCGATCACCCTCCCGGACGGCTCGACGATCGACGGCCTGACCTTCGACGGCCGCGCGCCGGGTCCCGAGCTGCGGGTCCGGCAGGGTCTGCTCGTCGAGGTGGTGCTGCGCAACGAGTCGGTGCCCGAGGGCGTCACGCTGCACTGGCACGGCCTGGACGTCCCCAACGCGCAGGACGGCGTCGCGGGGGTCACCCAGGACGCTGTGCCGATCGGCGGCGAGCACGTCTACCGCTTCCGCCCGCAGCAGGTCGGGACGTTCTGGTACCACTCCCACCAGGACGCCGCCGCGACCGTGCCGCGTGGGCTCTTCGGCGCCCTCGTCGTGGAACCGGCCGAGCCCGCGGGGACCGCCCCGGCCGACACGGTGCTGCTGGGCCACTCGTGGCCGCGCCGGGGGCAGGAGTCGATCCCGACCGTCGAGGGGTCCTTCGGCGCGGTCGCCCCGGGCACCCGGGTGCGGGCGAGGTTGGTCAACACCGACTCGGACACCCAGACCTGGACGGTCACCGGGGCCCCGTTCCGGGTCGTCGCGATCGACGGCGTGGACGTCCACGGACCCACCGACCTGCGGGACGTCCGGCTGCGGCTGCCCGCGGGCGGGCGGTACGACGTGGAGCTGACCGCGCCACCGGGGCCGGTCGCGATCGGTGTCGGCGCGGCCTCGACCGTGCTGGGCGACGGTCCCGCGCCCGAGCCCCCGTCGGACGGTCCGGTCTTCGACCCGCTGCACTACGGCACGCCCGCGCCCACGCCGTTCGACGCCGACGGACCGTTCACGAGCGACCAGACCCTGGTGCTCGACACCGTGGTCGGCCGCTCCCGCGGGATCCCGACCGTCCGCTGGACGATCAACGGGAGGCTGCACGACGACCTGCCGCCGATCCGGGTGACCGAGGGCGACCTGGTGCGGGTGACCCTCCGCAACGAGGGCACCGACCCGCACCCCATGCACCTGCACGGCCACCACGCGCTCGTGCTGTCCCGCAACGGGGACACCGCCACGGGGAGCCCGTGGTGGACGGACACCCTGCTCGTCGAGCAGGGCCAGGAGTACGTCGTGGCGTTCCGGGCCGACAACCCCGGCATCTGGATGGACCACTGCCACAACCTCACCCACGCCGCGGCGGGGATGGTCCTGCACCTCGAGTACGCGGGGGTCTCGACCCCCTTCGTCGTCGGGGACGCGAACACACCGGAATAGTCCGACAGGAGACCGTCATGAACCGCACACGACTGCTGGGGACCGTCGCCGCGACCGCGGCGCTGGGGCTGGGGCTGGCCGCCTGCGGCGGCGCCGCGCCCGCCACACCGGCCGCCCCGGCGAGCGCCGCACCCGCGGCCGACCCCAACGCCGCCACCTGCGACAACCTGCTCAAGCTCGACGCGGTGCCCACGCCGGACGGGGATCCGAGCGCGCCGCCGGACCCGGAGGGGAACAAGACCTGGGGCACCGCGGTGCTGCCGCTGCTGACCGGGGCCGTGGCCACCGCGCCCGCGGAGGTGAAGACCCCGCTCAGCGCACTGCAGCCCGTCGTGCAGGCCTCGGCGACCCAGGGCGCCCCGATCCCGATCGACGACCCGGCGGTCCTCGAGAACATCGCGAAGTACGAGTCCTGGGCGTACCAGAACTGCGGCTACCAGCAGGTCTCGGTGATGGGTGCGGACTACCGGTTCGAGGGGATGCCCGCCACGCTGAAGTCCGGGCCCACCGCGATCCAGATGATGAACCACTCGGCGGCGAACCAGGTGCACGTCATGCTGATCGCGAAGTCGCCGGACCCGAACCTGACCGTGGAGCAGGTCGTCGCGATGCCGATGGACCAGCTGATGACGCAGTTCCAGCCGCTGCCGGGCGCGGTGTTCGCGCCGCCCGGGCAGCAGGGCGGGCTCCTCGTGGACCTGGCGCCGGGGACCTACTTCTTCCTGTGCCCGGTCGGCGAGGAGTACGGGACCGCCCCGCACTTCCTGCAGGGAATGATCAACAAGGTGACCGTCACCTGAGGATGGTGGCGCTGCCGAGGACGACGTCCCCGGCCGGGTCCGCGCGGTAGAACGCGACGGCCTGGCCGGGGGCGACCCCGCGCAGGGGCTCGGCCAGGTCGACCCGCACCCCGGCCGTCGTCGGCGTGACCTCGGCGGGCGCGGTGCCGCCGTGGGCACGGACCTGCACGGTGCAGGCGAAGGGCCCGTCCGGCGCGCCCGCGCACCAGACCGGCGACCGCGCCGCGAAGGTCGAGACCTCCAGCGCGGTGCCGGGCCCGACGGTCACGGTGCCGCTGACCGGCTCGATCCCCAGCACGTAGCGGGGACGGCCGTCCGCGGCGGGGCGGTCGAGCCCGAGGCCCTTGCGCTGGCCGACCGTGAAGCCGTGCACCCCGTCGTGGGTGCCGAGGACCTCGCCGGACTCGTCGACCAGTGACCCGGGGCGGTCGCCGAGCCGCTCGCGCAGGAAGCCGCGGGTGTCGCCGTCGGGGATGAAGCAGATGTCGTGGCTGTCCGGCTTGGCCGCGGTGCGCAGCCCCAGCGCGGCGGCCTCCGCGCGGATCGCCGGCTTCTCGGTGTCCCCGACGGGGAACATCGCGTGCGCGAGCTGGTCCGGGCGCAGCACCGACAGCACGTACGACTGGTCCTTGCCCTCGTCGACCGAGCGGCGCAGCACACCGCCGTCGAGCCGGGCGTAGTGGCCGGTGCACACGGCGTCGAACCCGAGGGCGAGAGCGCGGTCCAGCAGCGCGGCGAACTTGATCTTCTCGTTGCAGCGCAGGCACGGGTTCGGGGTCTCCCCCGCCGCGTAGCTCGCCACGAAGTCGGCGACGACGTCCTCGGCGAACTCCTCGGACAGGTCCCACACGTAGTACGGGATGCCCAGGACGTCCGCGACGCGCGCGGCGTCCGCGGAGTCCTCGCGCGAACAGCACCCCCGCGAGCCGGACCGGAGCGCGTCCCGGGTGCGGGAGAGCGCCAGGTGCACCCCGACGACGTCGTGTCCCGCGCGGACGGCCCGCGCGGCGGCGACCGAGGAGTCGACCCCGCCGGAGAGTGCGGCCAGGACCCTCATGCCTGCACGGCCGCCCGCCGCCGGGGCGCACCGGCCCGCCGCGCCCGCTCAACGACCGCGCCGATCGCCTCCACCGCCGCGTCGACGTCCGCCGCCGTGCTGGTGTGGCCCAGCGAGAACCGCAGCGAGCCGCGGGCCACCGCGTCGGTCGCGCCCATCGCCAGCAGCACGTGGCTGGGCTGGGAGACCCCGGAGGTGCAGGCCGACCCGGTCGAGCACTCGACGCCCTGCGCGTCGAGCAGCATGAGCAGCGAGTCGCCCTCGCAGCCGGGGAAGGACAGGTGGGCGTTGCCGGGGAGCCGGGAGGGCCCGCCGTCGATCACGCCGTCCCCCGGGTCGCCGTTCAGCGTGGCGTCGGGGACGATCGCGCGGATCCGGGAGACCAGGTCGTCCCGGAGGGTGGCGAGCGCCGCGGCCCGCTGCGGGGCGTCCGCGACCGCCTTCGCCACCGCCGTCGACAGGCCGACGACCGACGGGGTGTCCAGGGTGCCGGACCGCACGTCCCGCTCCTGGCCGCCGCCGTGCAGCAGCGGCACCGCCGCGACGTCCCGGCCGAGCAGCAGCGCGCCGGCCCCGTAGGGCCCGCCGAGCTTGTGCCCGGTCAGGGTCAGCGCGTCCACCCCGCAGGCCGCGAAGTCGATCGGCAGGATGCCGACGGCCTGCACCGCGTCGGTGTGGATCGGTACCCCGAACTCGTGGGCGACGGCCACCAGCTCGCGGATCGGGTTGACCGTGCCGACCTCGTTGTTCGCCCACATCACCGACACGAGCGCGGCGGTGTCGGGGGCCTCGGCGAGCGCGGCGCGCAGCGTCTCGGGGGTGACCCGGCCCGCGGCGTCGACCGGGAGCAGGACCAGCTCGGCGCCCTCGTGTTCCACCAGCCACTCGGCCGACTCGAGGACCGCGTGGTGCTCAATCGCCGACACTAGCACGCGGGAGCGGCGCGGGTCGGCGGCACGGCGGGCCCAGAAGATCCCCTTCACCGCGAGGTTGTCGCTCTCCGTGCCGCCGGTGGTGAACAGCACCTCCGACGGCCGCGCCCCGACGGCCGCCGCGACGGCCTCGCGGGCCTCCTCGACCTCGCGTCGCGCGCGCCTGCCCGCCGAGTGCAGCGACGAGGCGTTGCCGGTGTGCGCCATCGCCTCCGTCATCGCTGCGATCGCGGCGGGGAGCATCGGCGTGGTCGCGGCGTGGTCCAGGTACGTCACAGCGCAGACCCCACGCGTGCACGGGACCCCGGGACGGGCCGCCTCTCCTGGTCGTTCATCGCCCACAAGGGTAGACGCCGAGAACCGGCGGGGCTCCTCAGCCGGCGATCGCCCGTTCCGCGCGGGCGGCGAGGTCGCGGCGGTCGCCCGTCGGCGCCAGTGGGGCGAGCACGGTCAGCGTGCAGTGCAGGCGCGGCAGCCGCAGCACCCGGAGCAGCGCCGTGGCGAGGGTCTCGTCGCCGAGGAACGAGCCCGCGGTGGTGGGTCGGCCGTCCGGCAGGGTCATCGTGATCCGGACGGGGCGGACGGGGACCCCGGCGTCGAGCGCCGCCTGGAACGGCGCCCGCCGGAACGGCCCGGACGCCGAGCCGCACCACGTCGTGCCCTCGGGGAAGACTCCGACGGTGTCCCCGGCCCGCAGCACGGCCGCGGTGGCGGCGACGACGCCGGGCAGGCCGCGCAGCCGCGCCCGCTCGACGAACAGGGCACCGGTCCGCGCGGCGAGCGGGCCGATCAGCGGCCAGTGCGCCACCTCGGCCTTGGCGACCATCCGGACCGGGGCCAGGACGCCCAGGGCCAGGACGTCGACCCAGGACAGGTGGTTCGCGACGACCAGCCCGCCGCGCCCGAGCGTCCCCTCGACGCGCACCCGCACCCCCGCCGCCCGCAGCAGCAGCCGGTAGAGCGTGGGCCGGGCGGGGACGAGGAGCAGCGGGGCCGCCACGAGCACGCCGAGTAGCACGGCGAGCCGCCGAGCGACCCGCAGGTGCGCCGTCGGTCCGGCGGCGGGCAGGCAGTCCGGCCCGCACGGCGACCACGGTGCCCAACCCGCCCGCTCGGCGAACGGCGGGACGCCGGGGTGGGTCGGGTGGAGCGTGTGCCCCGGCGCCGGTGCGGTCGCGAGCTCCCGCGGCGGCGCGCTCACCGCTCGCCCAGGAAGAAGTGCAGGTAGCGCTGGTCGGCGTGGTCGAGGCCGAGGAGGACGAGGAAGTCCGCGCAGTCGAAGTCCGGGTCGTGGGCGGGCTCGCCGCACACCCACGCGCCGAGCCGCAGGTAGCCGCGCAGCAGCGGCGGCATCGCCGTGGTCCGGTGCGGGGTGGCGCCGCTCCAGGGCCGGTGCGGGGTGACCCGGTACTCGTCGGGGGCGAGGTGCCCGGCGACCACCTTCTCCCGGACCCCGGCCGCCAGCATCCCCCCGTCCGCGAGCGGGACGGAGGCG
The DNA here is from genome assembly GCF_021728735.1 of Pseudonocardia sp. WMMC193. Lineage (NCBI taxonomy): Bacteria > Bacillati > Actinomycetota > Actinomycetes > Pseudonocardiales > Pseudonocardiaceae > Pseudonocardia > Pseudonocardia sp. WMMC193. The sequence goes on from NZ_JAKKDO010000003.1 coordinate 3,120,342, forward strand.
CAGCCGACGAGCCAGCGGTTGCCGGTCAGCAGCATGTAGCGGGCGATCCCGGCCCACACGAGCCCGACGACCGCGCCCGCCCGGTGTCCGGGGTCCACGCAGGACCGCCCGGTCTCGACCAGCGAGGAGCGGATCGGGTCGAGCGCGGAGAGGTCGAACTCGCCGTCGGAGTACAGCGAGCCCGCCGCGGCGGCGCGCTGCGGCGGCAGCATCCGGTAGGTGCCGACGACCTCACCGGTCGCGTCCTCGCGCACGACGAGGTGGTCGCAGAACGCGTCGAACCGGTCGACGTCGTGGCCCGGGGTCGGCGTGTGCAGCGTGGCCCCCAGCTCGTCGGCGAAGACCCGGTGGCGCAGCCGCTGGGCGGCCGCGACGTCGTCGGAGTCGGTGGTCAACAGCAGCGAGTAGCGCGTCGCCGCGGCCTCGGGCGTCGTGACGAGCACCTGGGAAGTGGACACGGGTGCTTGGTATCGAGCGGGGCCGAACGGACCAGTGACCGGACGCGTCCCGGGCGTGAAACCCACGTGAACGCGAACGACCCCGGCCGCGGGGCCGGGGTCGTTCGGGAGCTCAGGGGCCGCTCAGGGGCAACTCAGGGGCAACTCAGCCCTTGCGCTTGGCGACTTCCTCCTGCAGCTGGGGGGCGACCTTGAACAGGTCACCCACCACGCCGAAGTCGGCGATCTCGAAGATCGGCGCCTCGGGGTCCTTGTTCACCGCGATGATCGTCTTCGAGGTCTGCATGCCCGCCCGGTGCTGGATCGCGCCGGAGATGCCCAGGGCGATGTACAGCTGCGGGGACACCGTCTTGCCGGTCTGCCCGACCTGGAACTGGTGCGGGTAGAAACCGGAGTCCACCGCGGCACGCGAGGCGCCCACGGCCGCACCCAGCGAGTCCGCCAGGCCCTCGACCACGGAGAACTGCTCCGCCGACCCGACACCACGCCCACCGGACACGATCACCGAGGCCTCGGTCAGCTCCGGGCGGTCGCCACCGGTGACCGGCTCACGCGACTGCACCTGCGCCGACCGCCCCGCGCCCGACGGCACCTCGACGGTCTCCTCCACCGCGGCACCCTCGGCGTTCTCCACCTCGACCGAACCCGGCCGCAGCGTGATCACCGGGTGCGCGGTGTTCCACTTGGCCTCGGCCACGAACGCGCCACCGAACACCGAGTGGGTCGCCGACTCCGCACCCACGGCCACCACATCACCCAGCAACGCCGAGTCCGTCTTGACCGCCAGGCGGCCCGCGATCTCCTTACCGTCGGCGGAGACGCCGATCAGCACCGCCGCCGGGTCCTTCGACCCGACCAGCGTGGCCAGCACCTCGACCTGCGGGGTCAGGAAGTCCGCCGAGTCGGTCTCGGCGACGTAGACCTTCGCCGCGCCGTAGGCCTTGAGGCCCTCGGACAGCTTGCCCGCGGTACCCGCGGGGCCCACCACGACCGCCGACGGCTCACCCAGCGCGCGGGCGGCGGTCAGCAGCTCGAACGTGCTCTTCTTGATCTCCCCGTCGAGATGGTCGACGAGGACCAGGACCTCAGCCATGATCTTCTCCTGCTTCTCTTCCGGGGGACTCAGATGAGCTTCTGGCCGACCAGGAACGCGGCGATCTTGCTGCCGCCGTCGCCCTCGTCCTCGACCTTCTCGCCACCGGACTTCGGAGGCTTCGGGTTCGACTCTGTGACCGTGGACCACGCCGCGCTCAGACCGACCTCCGACGCCTCGATCCCGGCGTCGGCCAGGGTCAGCGTGGTGACCGGCTTCTTCTTCGCCGCCATGATCCCCTTGAACGACGGGTAACGCGGCTCGTTGATCTTCTCGTTCACCGACACCACCGCGGGCAGCTCGGCGGTCAGCACGGTCACGCCGTCGTCCGTCTCGCGGCGCACGGTGACCGACCCGCCGTCCACGCTCAGCTCGCGGGCGTGGGTCAGCGACGGCAGCCCCAGCAGCTCGGCGACCATGGCCGGGACCGCACCGGTGCGCCCGTCGGACGCCTCGTTGCCCGCCAGGATCAGATCCGTGCCCTCCAGCGTGCCCAACACCTTGACCAGCGCCTTCGCGGTGCCGATCGCGTCCGTGCCGTGGATCGCCTCGTCCGAGAGGTGCACAGCCTTGTCCGCACCCATCGACAGCGCCTTGCGGATCGCGTCCGTGGCCCGGTCCGGGCCCATCGCGACGACGGTCACCTCGGACCCGTCGTTCGCCTCCTTGAGCTGCAACGCGGACTCCACGGCACGCTCGTCGATCTCGTCCAGCACCGCATCCGTGGCATCCCGGTCCAGGGTGTGGTCGCCCGAGGACAGTTTCCGCTCGGAGTAGGTGTCCGGCACCTGCTTGACCAGCACGACGATGTTCATCGGACCTCTTCGACCTCCTGCCGGGGGCGCACCGCCTCGGCGATGCGCCGCCTGTGCTCCACGTTCGGCCCACGGCCTGCGAGAGCCCCGGTGGCGCGGGGTCGTCGGGGCCGTCCGTGGCCGTCTGACTCGATGCCCCGATTCTTACTGTGCGGAATGCGAACAGCAAACGCACCTCGGGGTGAGCCTGCTCACCAGCCCCTCCACCAGCGATGATGACGCAGCGCGAGGTGTTCCACCCGGGAGCGCACACCGCGTGCGGGCCCGGCGCACTAGGGTCCGCGTGCGGCGACGGCGAGAGGGGTGCGGGCAGCGTGCTGGTGACGGGCTACGACGACCGGACGGGCCAGGGCTACGTCGTGCGGACCGGCACCGACCTCGTCCACGACGGCGAGCCCGGCACGCGGGAGGTCACCCACGCGGGCGTCACCGTGCTGCTGACCGACGGGCTCGCCCTGCTGCTCGACGACGCGCTCGCCCACCGCCCCGTGACCCGGCTCGGCTGGGCGGGCCCCGAGGTGCCGCTGACCCTCGACGACCACACCTTGCTGGCCTGGCTGAACGAGGCCGTCGGCGGCGTCGTCACCGTGGCCGGGGACCCCGGGCCGGACCCGCGCACCGCATGACGGACACACTCCCCCTGACGGGCGAGCGGACCGTCCCCGGCATCCCGGAGGAGAACTACTGGTTCCGCCGCCACGAGGCGGTCTACGCCGCGCTCGCGCCGCGGTACACCGGGCGGACGGTGCTCGAGGCCGGGTGCGGGGAGGGGTACGGGGCGGACCTGCTGACCGCCGCGGGCGCCACCGTGCTCGGCCTGGACTACGACGAGACGACCGCCGCGCACGTCGCGCGCCGCTACCCCCGCGTGGGGGTCGCCCGGGCGAACCTGGTCGCGCTGCCGGTGCGGACGGCGGGTGTGGACGCGGTGGTGTCGCTGCAGGTCATCGAGCACCTCTGGGACCAGGAGGGTTTCCTGCGCGAGTGCCGCAGGGTGCTGCGCCCCGGCGGGGAGCTGGCCGTGTCCACCCCGAACCGGCTCACCTTCTCCCCCGGCCGCGACACCCCGCTCAACCCGTTCCACACCCGCGAGCTCGCCCCGACCGAGCTCGCGGAGCTGGTGCGCGACAGCGGGTTCACCGACGTCGAGGTGCGGGGCCTGCACCACGGCCCCCGGCTGCGCGCCCTCGACGCCCGCCACGGCGGTTCCCTCGTGGACGCCCAGGTCGCGGTGGCGCTCGCCGGCGGCACCTGGCCCGCCGACCTGCTGGCCGATGTCGCGACCGTCGGCACGGACGACTTCGCCCTCACCCCCGACGCGCTCGCCTCGAGCCTCGACCTGCTCGTCCTGGCCCGCGCATGAGGGGCACGTTCTGCCTGGTCCTGCACAGCCACCTGCCCTGGGTCGCGCACCACGGCCGCTGGCCCGTCGGCGAGGAGTGGCTCTACCAGGCGTGGGCCCAGTCCTACCTGCCCCTGGCCGCGACGCTGCGGGAGCTGGCCGTGGAGGGCCGCGACGAGCTGCTCACCCTCGGCGTCACCCCGGTCCTCGCCGACCAGCTGGACGACCCGCACTGCCTCTCCGGCGCGCACGCCTGGCTGGCCGGCTGGCGGCTGCGCGCGCAGGAGGCCGCGCCGCGGCTGCCGGACCTGGCGCGCGACGAGCACCGGCGGGCGACCGCGGCGCTCGCCGAGTTCGAGACCCACTGGCGCCACGGCGCCTCCCCGGTCCTGCGCGCCCTGCCCGTCGAGCTGCTGGGCGGGCCGGCCACGCACGCCTTCGGCCCGCTGCTCGACCCCCGCGTGCGGCGGTTCGGGCTGGCCGTGGGGCTCACCGACGCCCGGCTCCGCCGCGGCGCCCGCCCGGCCGGGATCTGGGCCCCCGAGTGCGGCTACCGACCCGGGATGGCGGGCGAGTACGCGGCCGCGGGCGTGACCCACCTGCTGGTCGACGGCCCGGCCCTGCGCGGGGAGACGGCGTTCGCGCGGCCGGTCGAGGAGGCGGGCCACCCGGTCGGCCCCGTCGTCGTGGGCCGGGACCTCGACGTCACCTACCGGGTCTGGTCACCCCGCAAGGGCTACCCCGGCCACCGCGACTACCGGGACTTCCACACCTACGACCACGACTCCGGGCTCAAGCCGGCCCGGGTCACCGGGTCGGACGTCCCGCCGCACGAGAAGGCGCCCTACGACCCCGACCGGGCCGCCGCCCGGGTCGCGCTCGACGCGGCGGACTTCGTGGCGCGCGTCGGGCAGCGGCTGGACGAGCTGCGCGCACGCCACGGCCGCCCCGCGCTGAGCGTCGCCGCCTTCGACACCGAGCTGTTCGGGCACTGGTGGCACGAGGGGCCCGCCTGGCTCGCCGCGGTGCTGCGGGCGCTGCCGGAGGCGGGCGTCCGGGTCACCACGCTGCGTGGCGCGCTCGCCGACCCCGACCTGGTGGGCGAGCCCGTGGCGTTGCCGGAGTCCTCGTGGGGAGCGGGCAAGGACTGGCACGTCTGGGAGGTCCCGGACCTCGTGGCGCTGCACGACGAGGTGCAGGAGCGCCTGCTCACGACCGTCGACAAGCGCCGCTCCCCCGTCCGCGACCCGCTGCTCGACGCGCTCGCCGCCCAGGCCCTCCTCGCGCTGTCCAGCGACTGGGCGTTCATGGTCACCACGGGGTCCACCGTGGACTACGCGCGGCACCGGGCCCGGCTGCACGCCGACCGCGTCCGCGCCCTCGCGGACCTGCTCGACGACGACCGGCGCGGCGCGGCGGAGTCGCTCGTCGCGACCTGGGAGCAGGCCCCCTTCGGCCACCTCGACGCCCGCGGGCTCTGAGGGTCTAGGAGGCGTCCGCGCGCACCTGCGGCTGCTCCGGGAGATCGACCGCCTCGTCTCGCAGCGACTCGAACCCGGGGTCCAGGTAGGTGGAGTACGAGGTGTCGAAGGTGTAGCCGCCCTGCTCGTAGCCGCCGGTCAGCCCCACGATCGCGCCGTCGGGGCGCAGCCACGGCCCGCCGCTCGTCCCGTCCTCCAGCCCGGGAGCGGGCAGCTCCAGCTGGGTCGGCGAGTACTGCTCGGTGACGCCGGAGCGCACGGTGGGCGCGTCGTCCTCCATCGGGTACCCGACGGCGTCCACCTGGTCGCCCGCGCCCGGGTCGAAGGTCACCGGGAAGCCGCCGGTGACGTTCTGCACCGGGCCGTCGACGGTGAGGAACGCGACGTCGTAGTCCGGATCGGCGTCCGCGATGAAGTGCGGGTCGACGGCCGCGCTGCGCACCGTCCACACCCCGTACGGTTCCTGCCCGTCGTGGTAGCCGGGGACGAAGGCCATCCCGGTCGCGGCGGGTGTCCCGTCCCCGGACGCGACGCAGTGCGCCGCCGTGAGCAGCAGGTCACCGGCGGGGCTGTCCACGACCGACGCGCTGCAGTAGTGGTCGCCGAGATCCTCGGCGGAGCCGTCGAAGAGGGCTCCGACGGCGGTCTGCGCGGTCGCGGCCGGACGCGGCTGGGGCAGCGGGGCCCCCGCCTCGGTGGCGGCGCACCCGGCCAGCAGGACCAGCAACCCCACGGCGGCCGTCAGCCGCCGCGCCCCCCGCAGAGTCCCCCGCACAGCCACCCTCCGCCCACGCCGAACGGCGATCCCGCACGATCGTCTCTCCGTGAAACGAGGGTACCGGCGAACGGTCACCCCGACTTTGCCAGGATGCCCCGGATGCGCGTGCTGCTGGTCTCATGGGAGTACCCGCCCGTCGTGGTCGGCGGGCTGGGTCGGCACGTGCACGCGCTCGCCCGCGAGCTCACGGCCGCCGGGCACGAGGTCGTCGTGCTCTGTCGGCAGCCGACCGGCTCCGACGCGACCACCCACCCCACCGTCGACGAGACGGTCGACGGGGTGCGCGTCCTGCGCGCCGCGGAGGACCCGATCCACCTCGAGTTCGCCCGGGACCTCGTCGCCTGGACCCTCGCGATGGGCCACACCCTCGTCCGCACCGCGCTGACCCGGCTCGGCAGCTGGCGCCCGGACGTCGTGCACGCCCACGACTGGCTCGTCGCGCACCCCGCGACGACCCTCGCGGACGTCCTCGGCGCGCCGCTGGTCGCCACGATCCACGCCACCGAGGCGGGCAGGCACTCCGGCTGGCTGCCCGGGCCGCTGAACCGGGCCGTCCACAGTGTCGAGTGGACGCTCGTGCACCGTGCGGACGCGGTGATCACCTGCTCGCGGGCGATGCGCGGCGAGGTCGCGCAGCTGTTCGACGCCGACCCGCCCGGGGGCGTGCACGTGGTGCACAACGGGATCGACACCCGCGGCTGGCGGGTCCGCCGGGACCGGGCCGCGGCCGTCCGGGCCCGGTACGCCCCCGGTGCCGGGCCGATGCTCGCGTTCGTGGGGCGGCTGGAGTACGAGAAGGGCGTCCAGGACCTGCTGGCGGCGATGCCGCGGATCCGCCGCGCGCACCCGGGCACCCGGCTGCTGGTCGCGGGAACCGGGACGCAGCAGGGGTTCCTCGCCGAGGAGGTGCGGCGGCTGCGGCTGCGGCGCGCCGTGACCTTCACCGGACACCTCCCCGACCGCGACCTGTCCGCGCTGCTCGTCGCCGCGGACGCCGTCGTGCTGCCCAGCCGCTACGAGCCGTTCGGGATCGTCGCCCTCGAGGCCGCGGCGGCCGGGGCGACGCTCGTGGCCTCGTCCGCGGGCGGGCTCGGCGAGCTCGTGGTGGAGGGCGAGACCGGCTGGTCGTTCCCGCCCGGGGACGTCCCCGCCCTGGCCGCGGCCGTCGACCGCGCCCTGAGCGCCCCCGTGGCGTCGGCCGCGCACGCGAGACGGGCCCGCGCGCGCCTGCGCACCGACTTCACCTGGGCCGGCATCGCGGCCGAGACGGCCCGGGTCTACGCGGCCGCGCCCCGCCGCGGACCGGCCGACCTCCCCCGTCCCAAGATCGCCACCGGCGACCTCCTCGCCGAGCTGAGCCTCAGGGCGATTCCGGGGGCGCCGGAATCGCCCTGAGGGTCATCTCGACAGGCGTTCCTGCACCGCGGCGTGCTGCTTGCGGGCCATGTCGGCGACCGCGGCGCGCTCGGCGGCGGCGGCCTCGTAGTCCGCCATGCGGTCCCGCACCACGCGGGCGGGCGCCCCGACGGCGATCGCGTGGTCCGGGACGTCCCCGCGGACCACGGCGTGGGCGCCGAGCACACAGCCGCGGCCGACCCGCGAGCCGCGCAGCACCGACACCTTGACCCCGACCCAGGTGTCCGGGCCGATCCGCACCGGCGCCTTCACGATCCCCTGGTCCTTGATCGGCAGGTGCACGTCCGCGGTGCGGTGGTCGAAGTCGGTGACGTACACCCAGTCCGCGAGCAGCGTCGCCGCACCCACCTCGACGTCGAGATAGCAGTTCAGGGTGTTGTGCCTGCCCATGACGACCTTGTCCCCGATGCGCATCGAGCCCTCGTGGCAGCGCAGCGAGTTGCCGTCGCCGATGTGCACCCACCGGCCGATCTCGAGGCGCCCGTAGCCGGGGCGGGCCTCGATCTCGACGCCGCGCCCGAGGAACACCATGCCCTTGAGCACGACGTGCGGGTGGCGCAGCCGCAGCATCGCGAGCCGCCAGTACCGCAGCAGGTACCAGGGCGTCCACGCCCGGTGCCGGACCACCCAGCGCAGCGAGTCCAGCGTGAGGAACCGGGCCTGCTCCGGGTCGCGGCGGGTCATCGGTCGACCGTAATCGCGCCCGCCCGCCCACCCCCATCCCACCCCGTGAGTGGCGATAGTCGCTCTGGCGACTATCGCCACTCACGGGGGAGGGTGGTCGCGGGCGGTGAGCGGGCGTAGGGCCGAAACGGTGATTCGCGGGCGGGCCACTCGCGGAGGCCACCGCGTCTGGGCATGATCCACTCTTCGGTGGGGGTGGACGTGTGGTCGTGATCGTCGTCGGGGAGGGGGACCTCCCCGAGCTGCCCCCGGACCTGGCGCCCGCGCGGGCCACCGCGCCCGCCGAGGCGGTGTCGACCGCGCGGACCGGGCCCGCGGACGTCGTGGTCGTGGACCTCGACGCCGGGGTGGCGGCGACCGTCGCCGTCGGGGCCCTGGCCGCGGAGCTGCCGCAGGTGCCCGTCGTGGCCGTGGCGTCCGATGCGGACCAGGTGCTCGACGTCGTGCGGGCCGGCGCGACCGGCTTCGTCCTGCGGACCGATCCCGCCCTCCCGCGGATCGTGCGCACCGCGGCGGCGGGGGGCACCGCGTTCGGCGACGGGCTCGCCGCCCTCGTGCTCGACGCCGCCGCCCACACCCCCGCGGGCCCCGTCCCACACCTGACGGGGCGGGAGTCGGAGGTGCTGCGTCTCGTGGTCGAGGGCCTCACGGCCCGCCAGATCGCGACCCGGCTCGTGCTCTCGCCGCGCACGGTGGAGAACCACGTCCAACGGGTGCTGCGGAAGGTCGACGTCCCCGGCCGCGCGGCCCTGGTCCGGTACGCGATCGAGAACGGGCTGGCCTAGTGTCCCGTCGCTACTCCGCCAGACCCTGCTCGATGGCGTAGCGGACGAGCTGCGAGCGGTTGTGCAGCTGGAGCTTGCGCAGCGTGTTCTGCACGTGGCTCTCGACGGTCCGGTGCGACACCACGAGCCGCTCCCCGATCTGGCGGGCCGTGAGCCCCTTCGCGACCAGCCGCAGCACCTCGGTCTCGCGGTCGGTCAGCGCCGGGACCGCGGGCTCGCCCGCCGGGCTCTGGGCCAGGCGCCGGTACTCGCCGAGCACCAGGCCCGCCAGCCCGGGGGTGAACACCGGGACGCCCTCGGCGGTCCGCTGCACCGCGTCGACCAGCTCCTCGACGCTCGCGGACTTGACCAGGTAGCCGGTGGCGCCCGCCTTGAGGGCCTCGAGGACGTCCGCGTGCTCGCCGCTCGCGGACAGCACCAGGATCCGGGTCTCGGGCAGCTTCGCGACGATCCCGGTGATCGCCTCCACCCCGGAGGTCTCGCCGAGGTTCAGGTCCATCAGCACGACCTGTGGGCGGACGGCGGGCGCGATCCGCACCGCGGCGCCCGCGTCGGCCGCGGTGGCCACCACGTCCAGGCCGCGTTCGCCCAGGTCGCGGGCGACGCCCTCGCGCCAGATGGGGTGGTCGTCGACGACCATCACCGTCACGGTCATGTCACGCCCCCCGGCACTCGGATGATCCACTCTGTCCCGCGGCCCGGCCCGGTGTCCAGCTCCACGCTCCCGCCCACGTCCGCGACCCGGCCGAGGATCGACCGGGAGACCCCGATCCGACCTTGCGCCTCGGCCTCGGCGAGGCGGCCCGGCGGGATGCCGGGCCCGTCGTCCCGCACGCTGATCTCGACGCCCGCGGCGTCGTCGAGCGTCTCGACGAGCACCCACGCGGGCGCGTCCGGGCCGACGTGGCGCTCGACGTTGACCAGGGCGGCCCGCACCACGGCATCGAGCTCGGCGACGGTGCCCGCGGGCAGCTCGACGCTGTGCGCGGGCGCCGACACCGTGACCCGCGGTGACGCCAGGGCGCGCAGGGTCGCGGCGAGGTCCCGGTGGCCGGACGCGTCGACCTGGGCGTCCCCGCTGGTCAGCAACGTGCGCAGGGCGACCTCCTGCTCCCCCGCGAGCACCCCGAGCTCGGCGGCGCCACCGCCGAGCTCCGCGCCACGGCGCTTGACGTGGGCGAGGACCTGCAGGACGCCGTCGTGCACCGCCCGGGCCAGCCGCTCCCGCTCGGCGGTCGCGGCCTCCTCCGCGGCCGCGCGCCGCAGCCGGGTCGCCGCGCTGTCGAGCACCAGGGACGCGAACCCGACGGTCAGCCCCGCCAGCACGAGGATCTGGATGTCGCTGAGCTCGGTCAGCGTGACCCGCGACTTGCCGAGCACGAGCGCCGCCGAGATTAGCGCGGCGGACGCCAGCCCGCCCGGGACCCGGAAGGCGATCGCGCAGCTCAGCACCGCGCCCGACGTCCAGATGGAGCCCATGCCCGGGGTGGACGCGTCGAGCTGGGCGTCGGTGACGATCAGCGGGGTGGTGAGCATGATCGCGGCGGAGACCAGCGGGTCGGCGAGGGCGAACGGCCTGCGCACCTCGCCGTGGGTGAGGAAGACCCGGGCGAGCACCGCGGTCCAGCCCACCATCACGGCCAGCACCAGCCCCGCGCCGATCGGCGAGGCGTACTCGCGGAAGTGGAAGGCGGACACGCCGATCACCGTGAGCAGGGTGAGCACGCGGTACACCACGGCGCCGCACCACAGCGGCTCGAGCGGATGGTCCACGTCGGTCAGTGTGCCCGGTGCGGGCTCCCGCCGGCTCCCGACGGTGCGGGCGAACTCACCGGGGCGGGGGCGTCAGCGCGGCTTCACCCCGGTGATCAGGGCGTTGTAGAAGAACCGCCGCGGGACGACCCGGCCGAGGACGGCATCGAGCGCGGAGAGGCGCTGCCAGGAGTGGTAGGCGAACATCGCCCAGTTCCAGCCGAGCCTGCCGGGCGGGACGGCGGCCTCGAACGTCCGCACCGGCCACCCCAGCATGGCCGCGGTGAGCTCCTCGGTGCTCGCCCGCACCTCCCGGGCGCCCGCCCGCGTCGCCATCGCCTCCAGGTCGGCGGGGTCGAACGTGTGGATGTCCACGACCGACTCCAGCGCGGCGGCCCGGCTGGACTCGTCCAGCTCGGCCTGCGGCCTGCGCCATCCCTGCAGCGGCGGCAGCTTCGTGATCGTGGTCGCCGCCTTCCAGGTGAGCTGGGAGAGCGTGCGGGCGTAGCGGTCGCCGATCGTCGTCGGCTCGCCCGCGAACACGAACCGCCCGCCCGGCCGCAGCACCCGCAGCACCTCCCGGAACGCCTGCTCGACGTCCGGGATGTGGTGCAGCACCGCATGTCCGACGACGAGATCGAAGGACTCGTCCGGGTAGGCGATGGTCTCGGCGTCGGACACCTTGCCGTCGACCGGCAGGCCGAGGTGCTCGGCGTTGCGCAGCGCGGCGGCGACCATGCCCGGGGAGAGGTCGGTGACCGAACCCCGCGTCGCCACCCCGGCCTGCATGAGGTTGAGCAGGAAGAACCCGGTGCCGCAGCCGAGCTCCAACGCGTGCTGGTAGGGCCGCCCGTCCCACGGCGCCGCGATCCGGAACCGGCCCGCGGCGTAGTCGATGCAGCGCTCGTCGTAGCTGATCGACCACTTCTCGTCGTAGGTCCCGGCCTCCCAGTCGTGGTAGAGCACGTTGGCCAGCTTGGGGTCCTTCCACGCGGCCTCGACCTGCTCGGCGGTGGCGTGCGGGGTGGGCACCTGGTCCGTACTCATGAGTACGGACCCTAGTCAGCCGTGCAGCGCCGCCCGCAGGGTGGCGACGGCCTGGGCGATGGCGCTCGTCGCCGCGCCGCTCTCGCGCAGCGTGTTCAGCATCATGAAGTCGTGCACCATGCCGAGGTAGCGGGTCGCGGTCACCGGGACGCCCGCCGCGCGCAGCTTGTCGGCGTAGGACTCGCCCTCGTCGCGGAGCACGTCCGCCTCGTCGGTGATCACCAGGGCCGGGGGGAGCCCGGCGAGCTGCTCGACGGTCGCGCGCAGCGGTGAAGCGGTGATCTGCGCGCGGTCGGCCTCGTCGGTCGTGTACTGGTCCCAGAACCACTTCATGCCCTCGCGGTGCAGGAAGTAGCCGGTGGCGAAGCGCTGGTAGGACTCGGTGTCGAAGCTCGCGTCGGTGACCGGGTAGAACAGCAGCTGGGCGGTGAACGAGACGTCCCCGCGCTCCTTGGCCAGCAGCGTCAGCGCGGCGCTCATGTTGCCGCCGACCGAGTCGCCCGCGACCGCGAGCCGGGTGCCGTCGAGGCCGTGGGCCGCGCCGTCGGTGCCGATCCACTGCGCGGCCCGGTAGCCCTGCTCGATGGCGACGGGGTAGCGGGCCTCGGGCGAGGGCGTGTACTCGACGAACACCACCGCGACGTCCGCGCCCACGGCGAGCTCGCGCACGAGCCGGTCGTGGGTGTGGGCGTTGCCGAACACCCAGCCGCCGCCGTGCATGTAGAGGACGACCGGCAGCGCCCCGGCGGCACCCCGGGGCTTCACGATCCGGAGGGAGAAGTCCCCGAGCGGGACCCACTCCTCGTCGACCGCGGGCTTGGCGATCTCGCCGGACTGCACCTCGTCGACGACCTTGCGGCCCTCGGTGGGCTCGAGCTGGTAGAGGAACGGCGGCGTGGCCGTCGCCTCGACGAAGGCCTGCGCCGCAGGCTCCAGGACCGGGCGGTCGATCTGCTCGCTCATCGTGCTCTCCGTTCTGCGTCGGACTGGCTGACGAGAAGAAACATAGCCCTCGATTAACTTGTGCACAAGTTACTGTGACGCGTGCTATCGTCGGGGCGTGGAACCGACGGAGTCGCTGCTGCTCGACGACCAGCTCTGCTTCGCGATCTACGCCGCGTCCCGTGCGGTGACCGCGGCGTACCGCCCGCTGCTGGACGAGCTGGGCCTGACCTACCCCCAGTACCTGGTGATGCTCCTGCTCTGGGAGCGCGAGAGCCTCTCGGTCAAGGAGGTCGCCGCCGCCCTGCACCTGGACTACGGCACCGTCACGCCGCTGCTCAAGCGGCTCCAGGGGATGGGTCTGGTCGCCCGGCGCAGGCGCACGGACGACGAGCGCGGCGTCGACGCCGTCCTCACCGACGAGGGGCGGGCGTTGCGGGAGCGCGCCCACGGCGTGCCCGTCGGGATGGCCGAGGCGTTCGGGCTCACGGACGCGCAGCGAGCCGACCTGCGGGACCGGCTGCACGCCCTGGTCCGGTCGATGGACGCCTACGCGGGCGCCCGCTGAGCCGTTCTCGGCGGCACCGGGACCCGCATCAGGTCCTCGGCGACCACCAGCTCCCCGTCGAAGACCTCGCGGGCCTCGCGGACGAACGCCGACGGGTCGGTGTAGCGCTGGGAGAAGTGGGTGAGGACCAGGGTCCGCACCCCGCACTCCCGCGCGACGGTGGCGGCCTCGCGCGCGGTGAGGTGGCCGTAGGCGTGGGCGAGATCGGCCTCGCCGTGCAGGAAGGTCGACTCGACGACCAGCATGTCCGCCCGGTCCGCGAGCGCGAACACGCCCTCGCACAGCCGGGTGTCCATCACGAACGCGAACACCTGGCCCGGCCGGGGCGCGCTGACCCGGGCCAGGTCGACGCCGTCGAGCGAGCCGCGGGCCTGGATCTCCCGGACCCGCGGCCCGGTGATGCCGTGTCGGGCCAGCTCGTCCGGCAGCATGCGGATGCCGTCGGGTTCGGTCAGCCGGTAGCCGAAGGCCTCGACGGGGTGCTCGAGCCGCGCGACCGACAGCCCGGGCGCGACGGGCCCGTCGGCGGCGTGCGGATGCTCCACGATGTCCCCGCGCTCCAGGTAGGAGCTCGCGTACCGCAGCCTGCGGAAGTACTCGTGCCCCGACGCCGGGAAGTGCGCGTGCACGGGGTGGGCGACCTGGTCGAGGGAGATGCGCTGCAGCACCCCGGGCACCCCGAGGCAGTGGTCGCCGTGCAGGTGGGTGAGGCAGAGCCGGGTGATCGCGCTCGCCGGGATGCCCGCGAGCAGCATCTGCCGCTGGCTGCCCTCGCCGGGGTCGAACAGGTAGCCCTCGGCGTCCCAACGCAGGAAGTACCCGTTGTGGTGCCGGGTCCGGGTCGGCGCCTGCGAGGCCGTCCCGAGCACTGTCAGCTCACGCATCGCGATCGGAGCGCCTCCGGCGCTCGTGCGTGGTAAGTGGTGCTCTGGCACCACTTACCACGCACGGGGGTCAGCGGCCGGTGAACTCGGCCTTGCCGGGGCCGTTCTCGACGAAGGACTTCATGCCCGCGGCCGCGTCGTCCGAGGCGAAGACGCCGGCGAACAGCTCGGACTCCAGGTCCAGGCCGTTGCGCAGGTCCATCTCCAGGCCGCCGTCGATCGCCTTCTTCGCGGCGGCGTAGGCGAGCGCGGGGCCCTTCGTGAACTGCGCGACGTACTCGACCGAGCGGGAGTAGACCTCGTCCGCCGGGACGACCTCGTCGACCAGCCCGATCTCGAGCGCCTCCTGGGCGGTGACCATGCGGCCGGTGTAGATCAGATCCTTGGCCCGGGCGGGCCCGACCAGCCGCGCGAGCCGCTGCGTGCCGCCGCCACCGGGGAAGATGCCGAGCAGGATCTCCGGGAAGCCGAGCTTGGCGTTGTCCCCCGCGATCCGGCGGTCGGCACCGAGCGCGACCTCGAGCCCGCCGCCGAGCGCGTAGCCGGTGACCGCGGCGACCGTGGGCTTCGGGATGAGCGACAGCGCGCCGAGACCCGCCGAGAGCCGCCGCGCGACCGGCGCCATGTCCGAGTAGGACATGCTCGCCATCTCCTTGACGTCCGCGCCCGCCGCGAGGGTCTTCTCGCCGCCGTAGACGATCACGGCGCGGACGTCCGCGCGCTGCGCGGCCTCCTCCGCGACCTGCAGCAGCTCGCCCTGGACCTGGCGGTTCAGCGCGTTCATGGGCGGGCGCTCCAACCGGATCGTGCCCACACCGTTGTCGACCTCGAGCCTCACGAATTCCGTCACGCGCCGACCCTAACCCGCCTCACCGCAGCCATGCGCTGTAGCGCTTGCGCCGCTTCTGCACGGCCAGCGGGACCCCGAACGTCTCGGTCAGGTTCTCGTCGGTGAGGACGTCGTCCAGCAGGCCCGCGGCCACGACCCGGCCCTCGCGCAGCAGCAGGCCGTGCGAGTAGCCGGGCGGGATCTCCTCCACGTGGTGGGTGACCAGCACGGACGCCGGCGCCTCGGCGTCCAGCGCCAGGGTGGAGAGCCGGCCGACGAGGTCCTCGCGGCCGCCGAGGTCGAGGCCCGCGGCGGGCTCGTCGAGCAGCAGGAGCTCGGGGTCGGTCATCAGCGCGCGGGCGATCAGCACCCGCTTGCGCTCGCCCTCGGACAGCGTGCGGAACTCGCGGTCCGCGAAACCCGCCATGCCGAGCTGCGCCAGCAGGGCGCCCGCGCGGCCGGTGTCCATCGCGTCGTAGCGCTCCCGCCACCGGCCGAGCACGCCGTACCCGGCCGAGACCACGACGTCGGAGACGAGCTCGTCGCCGGGGATGCGGATGCCGAGGTTCGCCGAGGTCAGGCCGATGCGGGGGCGCAGCTCGAACAGCGCGACGCGCCCGATCCGCTCACCGAGGACGTGCACGGTGCCGCTCGTCGGGTGCATCTCGGCGGCGGCGAGGCGCAGCAGGGTGGTCTTGCCCGCGCCGTTGGGCCCGAGGACCACCCAGCGCTCGTCGAGCTCGACGGACCAGTCCACCTCGTCCAGCAGCACGGTCTTGCCGCGCCGCACCGTGACCCTGTCCAACTTGATCACAAGGTCAGTGAGATCGGGCGCGGTGGGGGCTCCGGGGGTGCTCACCCCCTTATCCTCGCCGATCGTGCCGGTCTTCCCGTTGGGTGCCCATGTCGACTCCTCCGGAGCGCGCTTCGCAGTCGCCTCCACCAGCGCGGACGCGGTCGAGGTCTGTCTGGTGGACGACGATCTGGTCGAGCGCCGCGTCGAGCTCACCGAGCGGACGTTCGGGGTGTGGCACGGACACGTCCCCGGGGTGCGGCCGGGCCAGCGCTACGGCTACCGCGTGCACGGGCGCTACGCCCCGTGGGAGGGCACCCGGACCAACCCGCACAAGATCCTCGTCGACCCGTACGCGACGCGGATCACCGGCCGGGTCACCGACCTGCGCGCCGCACGCGGCTGGGTGGACGACCCGATGACCGGGCCCGCGTCCACGATCGACTCCCTGGGCTCGGTGCCGCTGTCGGTGGTGGAGGCCG
This sequence comes from Pseudonocardia sp. WMMC193, assembly GCF_021728735.1. NCBI lineage: Bacteria > Bacillati > Actinomycetota > Actinomycetes > Pseudonocardiales > Pseudonocardiaceae > Pseudonocardia > Pseudonocardia sp. WMMC193. The sequence continues at coordinate 3,136,491 of NZ_JAKKDO010000003.1, forward strand.
CGGCGAGCACCCCGCTGCCGCCGCGGCCGGACGTGCCCTGGTCGGAGACGGTGGTCTCCGAGCTGCACGTGAAGGGCTACACGATGCGACACCCCGAGGTCCCGGAGGAGCACCGCGGCACCTACCTGGGCCTCGCGCACCCGGCGGTGATCGAGCACCTGAGCCGCATCGGGGTCACCGCGGTCGAGCTGCTCCCGGTGTGCGCCAACGCCTCCGAGCCCTCGCTCGTCGAACGGGGGGCGAAGAACTACTGGGGCTACTCGACGCTGGGCTTCCTCGCCCCGCACGCGGACTACGCGTCGGTGCCCGGCGCCGAGACCGCCGAGTTCCGCACCATGGTCGACGCGCTGCACGCCGCCGGGATCGAGGTGATCCTCGACTTCGTCCCGAACCACACCTGCGAGGGCGGCGTCGGCGGGACCACGCTGTCCTACCGCGGGCTGGACGCGCGGGCCTACTACTCCCTCGGCGGCAACGGCCACGACGCCGACATCACCGGCACCGGCAACACCCTCGACGCCGGCTCCCCCACCGTCATCCGGCTGGTCTGCGACGCCATGCGGCACTGGGTGACCCGCTACGGCGTCGACGGCTTCCGGATCGACCTGGCCTCGGTGCTCGGCCGCCCGCGGTCCGGCGCGTTCGACCCGCACTCGTCGCTGCTCACGGCCATCGCGGTGGACCCCGTCCTCTCGACGACGAAGCTGATCGCCGAGCCGTGGGACGCCACCGGGGAGGGCTACCGGGTCGGCGGTTTCGGCGTCGCCTGGTCGGAGTGGAACGGCCGCTACCGCGATGCGGTGCGGGACTTCTTCCGCGGCCACGGGCACATCGCGGAGCTCGCCTCCCGGGTGACCGGGTCGTCGGACATCTACAAGCTCTCCGGGCGGCGGCCGTGGGCGTCGGTCAACTTCGTGACCGCGCACGACGGGTTCACCCTGCGCGATCTCGTCACCTACGAGCGCAAGCACAACGAGGCCAACGGCGAGCACAACCGGGACGGCACGGACGACAACCGCTCGCAGAACTTCGGCGTCGAGGGCGAGTCGACCTCCCCGGTGGTGCGGGCGCGGCGGCGGGCGGCGGCGCGGGCCATGCACGCGACCCTGCTGCTGTCGATCGGCACCCCGATGATCGTCGGCGGTGACGAGCGCTGGCGGACCCAGGGCGGCAACAACAACGCCTACTGCCTCGACGACGAGACGACGTGGGTCGACTGGGCCCCCGATGCGCTCGACCCCGGGGCCGCCGAGGCGATGACCGCCTTCACCGCGCGGCTCACCGCCATCCGCCGCTCCTCCCCCGACCTGCACCGGGACACGTTCCTCGCCGACACGGACGTGCGCTGGTGGAACCCGGGCGGGCGGGCGATGGAGCCCCACGACTGGCACGACGGCCACGCCCGGACCCTGGGCCTGCTCACCTTGGAGTGGCTCTTCCTGCTCAACGGCGACGGCGGGGCGCAACCCTGCGTCCTGCCCGGCTCGGCGGCGCTGGTCCCGGTGCTGGACAGCAGCCGCGAGGACGGGTGCCCGGTCACGGACCGCCCGCTCAAGGGCGGCAGCACCGTGACCCTGCCGCCCCACTCCCTGCTGCTGTTGCGCCGCCTGCCCGCGTCGTGATCCACGGTCGGGGAGCGAGACGGTCGGAAAACGACCGCTGCGCTCCCCACGTGTGGATCATGGAGGTCGACGACGGCGCGGCGTAGGCTCCCGCGCATGCCGCGCTACGAGTTCCGCTGCCGGGAGTGCGCCCGCGTCGGAGGGCACGCGACCTTCGAGGTCGACCGCCCGATGGCCGCGGCGGGCGACCCGGCCGCCTGCCCGCAGGGCCACAGCGACACCCGGAAGCTGCTCTCCACGATCTCGCTGGGCGGCCGCGCCGGAGCGGGCGCGCCCGCCATGGCACCCGCCGGCGGGGGCGGCGGGTGCTGCGGCGGAGGCTGCTGCGGCTGACCCCGTGAGCGGCGATGGTCGCCAGAGCGAGCATCGCCACTCACGGGGTCAGGCCAGCACGACCTTGCCCAGCTCGGCCTGCGAGGCCAGCAGCGGGTGGGTCGGCAGCACGCGGACCGTGTAGCCCGCGAGCCCGGCGTGCGGGAGCGGGACCACCGCCTCGAAGCGCTCGTCCCCGAGGTGCGTCATCGGCACCCGGACGGTGTCCTTCAGCTCGTCGGAGTCGTCCACCCGCCCGACGATCGCCTCGACCGTGACGTCCTCCGGGGTGAGGCCGTTCAGGTCGACGACCGCGCGCACGGTCATCGGTGCGCCGACGACCGGGGTGTCCGGCAGCCCGGAGGCGTCCACCCCCGCGACCTGCACCTTCGTCCACGCCGCGTTCAGCCGCGCCCGGTACGCGGCCACCGCGCGCGCCCCCGCGAACGCCGACTCCGTGACGACGCGCGCCGCCCGCGCGGCCGGGGCGTACCAGCCCTCGACGTACTCGCGCACCATCCGGGTCGCCTGGACCTCGGGGCGCAGCGTCTCCAGGGTGTGGCGCACCAGCCCCGTCCACTTCGCGGGGACGCCCTCGTCCCGCTCGTAGAAGGCGGGCGCGACCCGGGTGGCGAGCAGCTCGTAGAGCGCGTTCGCCTCGAGGTCGTCCCGCTTGTGCGGGTCGTCGATGCCGTCCGCGGTCGGGATGGCCCAGCCGTTGGCGCCGTCGTAGAGCTCGTCCCACCAGCCGTCCCGGATGGAGAGGTTGAGGCCGCCGTTGAGCGCGGACTTCATGCCCGAGGTGCCGCAGGCCTCCAGGGGGCGCAGCGGGTTGTTCAGCCAGACGTCGCAGCCCCAGTAGAGGTAGCGGGCCATCGACATGTCGTAGTCCGGCAGGAAGACGATGCGGTGCCGCACGGCCGGGTCGTCCGCGAACCGGACGATCTGCTGGATCAGGGCCTTGCCGCCGTCGTCCGCCGGGTGGGACTTGCCCGCGACGATCAGCTGGACGGGGCGGTGCGGGTCCAGCAGCAGGTCACGCAGCCGGTCGGGGTCCCGGAGCATCAGGGTGAGCCGCTTGTAGGTCGGGACGCGGCGGGCGAAGCCGACGGTCAGCACGTCCGGATCGAACACGTGATCGGTCCAGCTCAGCTCGGGCGTCGAGGCGCCGCGCTCGAGCCAGGCCGCCCGCACGCGGCGGCGGACCTCGTCGACCAGCCGGGCGCGCAGGGCGTTGCGCAGGCCCCACAGCTCGGCGTCCCCCGCGGTCACCGGACGGCCGGGCTCGCCGACCAGCGACGCCACGTCCGGGTTCTCCCAGGTGTGCCCGTGCACGCCGTTGGTCACCGAGCCGATCGGGACCTCGTCGGCGTCGAAGCCCGCCCAGAGCCCGCCGAACATGCCGCGCGAGACCTCGCCGTGCAGCTTGGAGACACCGTTGGCGCGCTGCGCCAGCCGCAGCCCCATGTGGGCCATGTTGAACATCGACGGGTCGTCCTCGGCGCCCATGGCCAGCAGGCGGTCCGTCGGGACGCCCGGGAGCAGCGCGTCGGTGAGGTAGCGGCGCACGAGATCCAGCGGGAAGCGGTCGATGCCCGCCGGGACGGGGGTGTGCGTGGTGAACACGGTGCCCGCGCGGACCGCGGCGAGGGCCTGGTCGAAGTCCAGCTCCTCCGACTGCAGCTCCCGGATGCGCTCCAGACCCAGGAACCCGGCGTGGCCCTCGTTGGTGTGGAAGACCTCCGGCACCGCGTGCCCGGTCGCCCGGCAGTACGCGCGCACGGCCCGCACGCCGCCGACGCCGATCAGGATCTCCTGCTTGATCCGGTGGTCCTGGTCGCCGCCGTAGAGCCGGTCGGTGACCGCGCGCAGGTCGGCGTCGTTGTCCTCGATGTCGGTGTCCAGCAGCAGCAGCGGCACCCGCCCGACGCCCGCCTGCCAGACCCGCGCGGCCAGCGTGCGGCCCTCGGGCATCGCCACCTCGACGAGCACCGGCGCGCCCGCGCCGTCCGTCAGCAGCTGCAGCGGGAGCCCCTGCGGGTCCAGGACCGGGTAGTGCTCGAGCTGCCAGCCGTCGAGGGAGAGCGACTGCCGGAAGTAGCCGGACTGATACAGCAGCCCGACGGCCACGAGCGGCACCCCGAGGTCGCTGGCCGCCTTCAGGTGGTCCCCGGCCAGCACGCCGAGCCCGCCGGAGTAGTTCGGCAGCACCTCCGAGACGCCGAACTCCATGGAGAAGTAGGCGATCGCCGCGGGCAGGTCCTGCTGCGCCTGGTACCAGCGGTCCTCGGTGAGGTAGCGCTCCAGGTCCGCGGCGAGGTCCCGCACCTGCGCGACGAGCTCGGCGTCCTCCGCGAGCTCGCGCAGCGTGCTCGACGGGATCTCGCCGAGCAGGCGCACCGGGTCCTCGCCGGACCGTTCCCACGCCGCCGGGTCCAGGGCGGCGAACAGCTCGCGGGTGGCCGGGTGCCAGCTCCACCGGAGGTTGGTGGCGAGGGTCTGCAGCGGGGCCAGCGGCTCCGGCAGCTGGGCTCGGACCGTGAATCGACGCAGGGCTCTCACCCGGCGGAGGCTAGCGGCTCCGCCGCTCGTGAGTGGTAAGTGGTGCCAGAGCACCACTTACCACTCACGGGCGGCGGAGCCGCGGGACCTCGATCGGGTGCTTTCCGGTCGGTGTCAGGACGGGTGAGGGCCGGCGCGGGTGGAGCAGCCGGTCGTCACGCTGTGCGACCGCGGGGAACCGGGTCGCCCGGCGGCTCGGTGGGCGGTCGCCACCGCGCGGTGAAGAGCACGTGAATCTGCGACACGGAGGGCCGTCCGGTCACGCGAGGTGTGGACGGAACCGATACGGTTGTCCCGCACGCCACAGGGGTATCCGCCCGAGCGACGGGGTGCGCAATCGGCAACGAGACACGGGGGTGGCGTCCGTAATGACCGGTCGGCTCGGAATCGATGACGTCAGCCCCTGTGTGGGGGACGGTCGGCACCCGAGCAAGGCGGTCGTCGGCGAGGTCCTCCCCATCCGCGCCACGGTGTGGCGCGAGGGACACGACGCGGTGGCCGCGAACGTCGTGTGGAAGCGCCTCGGGTCCCGTGACCAGGCCGAACACGTCCGCATGGCGCCGGACGGCGTGGGCACCGACCGGTTCTACGCGACCGTCGTGCCCGCGGAGCCGGGCCTGTGGACCTTTCGGGTGGACGCGTGGAGCGACCCGTGGGCCACCTGGCGCCACAGCGTCGAGGCCAAGATGAAGGCCAACCAGACCGCGGACGAGCTGGCCAACGACCTGGAGACCGGCGCCCGGCTGCTCCAGCGGGTCGGCCGCCGTCCCAGCGAGCGGGCGAACCGGGACCTGCTCTTCGGCGCCGCGAACGCGCTGCGGGACACCGCCATGCCGCTGAACGCCCGGGTCGCCCCGGCGCTGTTCCCGGCCGTGCACCAGATCATGGTCGAGCGCCCGGTCCGGGAGCTCATCACCCGCGGGCGCACCCAGCAGGTCTACGTCGACCGCGAGCGGGCCCTGTTCGGCTCCTGGTACGAGTTCTTCCCCCGCTCCACCGGCGGGCGGGACGAGACGGGGCGTGCCGTGCACGGCTCGTTCGTCACCGCCGCGAAGGAGCTCGACCGCATCGCGGCGATGAACTTCGACATCGTCTACCTCCCGCCGATCCACCCCGTCGGCACCGTGCACCGCAAGGGCCGCAACAACTCCGTGCACGCCGAGGCGGGTGACGTCGGGTCCCCGTGGGCCATCGGCAGCAAGGACGGCGGACACGACGCGATCGACCCGGAGCTCGGCACGATCGACGACTTCGACGCGTTCGTCGCCCGCACCCGGGACCTCGGCATGGAGGTCGCGCTGGACTTCGCGCTGCAGTGCGCCCCGGACCACCCGTGGGTCGAGGCCCACCCGGAGTGGTTCACGGTGCGCCCGGACGGCTCGATCGCCTACGCGGAGAACCCGCCGAAGAAGTACCAGGACATCTACCCGATCAACTTCGACAACGACCCGGCGGGCATCTACGCCGAGTCGCTGCGGGTCGTCCTGCACTGGGTCGAGCACGGCGTGCGGATCTTCCGCGTGGACAACCCGCACACCAAGCCGCCGAACTTCTGGCACTGGCTGATCTGGCAGGTTAAGGCCCGCTACCCGGACGTGCTGTTCCTGGCCGAGGCGTTCACCCGCCCGGCGCGCATGTTCGGGCTGGCGCGGCTGGGCTTCACCCAGTCCTACACCTACTTCACGTGGCGCACGGAGAAGGAGGAGCTCGCCGAGTTCGCGCTCATGCACGCCGAGCACGCGGACGAGTGCAGGCCGAACATGTTCGTCAACACCCCGGACATCCTCCACGAGTCGCTGCAGACCGGCGGCCCGGCGATGTTCGCGATCCGCGCGGTGCTGGCGGCCACGATGTCCCCGACCTGGGGCGTCTACGCGGGCTTCGAGCTGTTCGAGGGCACCCCGGTCAAGCCGGGCTCCGAGGAGTACCTGGACTCGGAGAAGTACGAGCTGCGCCCGCGGGACTTCCACCAGGCGCTCAACGAGGGCCGCTCGCTGGAGCCCTTCATCGGCAGGCTCAACGAGATCCGCCGCACCCACCCGGCGCTGCAGCAGCTGCGCGAGATCCACATCCACGAGACGGACAACCCGGAGATCCTCGCCTACTCCAAGAAGGACCCGGCTACCGGCGACATCGTGATCGTGGTCGTCACGCTGAACTCCTACGACATGCGCGAGGGCTTCGTCCGCCTCGACATGCCGGAGCTGGGCCTGGACTGGTCGGACTCGTTCACCGTGACCGACGAGATCACCGGGGACACCTTCCGCTGGCAGGAGCGCAACTACGTGCGCCTGCAGCCGTGGGAGAACGTGGCGCACATCCTGCGCGTCCACCGCGTCTGACCCGAACCCCGCCGACGCCCGGTCCCGCACGCCGCGGGGCCGGGCGTCGTCGTGTGTGCGGTGCTGCGTGGGATCCGGTGACGCGTGGGATCCGGTGACGCGTGGGATCGGGTGACGCTTGGGCGGCCCAAGCGTCGCTCACCGACGCTTGGGCGTCCCAAGCATCACCGGGCTCGCCAAAAGTGATATCACTTTGCTATGGTGGGCATGTCACGAAAGGAGGCCCCTCATGGCCGACACCTCCGCCACCGCCGCCCTGGCCCCCGACGAGGTCCCCGACATGCCCCCGGCCCACGTCGACGAGCGCCCACTCGAGGGGGCGAACGGGTTCGCGATGCTCGCGGCCTCGCTGGTCCTCGTCCTCGGGGGCGTCGCCCTGCTGGGCCTGATGATCGAGATCGCGCCGGTGGTCTCCGCGCTCGGCGGGCTACTGATCGTGGCCGGGCTGATCACGGCGATCGGGCTGACGGCCGTCGCGCCCGGCGAGGCCCGCGTGGTCCAGCTGTTCGGCCGCTACCTCGGCACGATCCGGACGAGCGGCTTCCGCTGGGTCAACCCGTTCACCGGCCGCCGCAAGGTCTCCACGAGGATCCGCAACCACGAGACCGAGCAGGCCAAGGTCAACGACGCGGACGGTAACCCGATCGAGATCGCCGCCGTCGTCGTCTGGCAGGTCCGGGACACGGCCAAGGCCTGCTTCGAGGTGGACGACTTCGTGGAGTTCGTGGCCATCCAGTCCGAGACGGCGGTGCGCCACATCGCCACCAGCTACCCCTATGACAACCAGGGTGCGCCCGGGCTCTCCCTGCGGGACAACGCGGACGAGATCACCGGCAGGCTCTCCGCGGAGATCGCGGCGCGGGTGGAGTCCGCGGGGGTGTCGGTGATCGAGTCCCGGATCACCCGGCTCTCCTACGCCCCGGAGATCGCCCAGGCCATGCTGCGCCGCCAGCAGGCGGGCGCGGTCGTGGCCGCGCGCGCCCAGATCGTCGACGGCGCCGTCGGCATGGTCAAGCTGGCCCTGGACAAGCTCTCCGCGCAGGACGTCGTGGACCTCGACGAGGAGCGGAAGGCGAGCATGGTCAGCAACCTGCTGGTGGTGCTCTGCGGCGACCGCGACACCCAACCCGTCGTGAACACGGGCTCGCTCTACTCGTAGGCCATGGCTGCCGAGAGGAAGAAGCTGCTCCTGCGGCTCGATCCCGCGGTGCACGACGCCCTGGTCCGCTGGGCGGACGACGAGCTGCGCAGCACGAACGCCCAGATCGAGTTCCTGCTGCGCCGAGCCCTCAACGAGGCGGGCCGCCTGCCGAAGGCGGCGGCCCCCATCCCGCGGCCCGGCCGCCCGCGCCGCGACGACCCACCCGACCCGTGAGCGGCGATGGTCGCCCTGGCGACTATCGCCGCTCACAGGGTCTGAGCTGCACCGATCCTCCGAGGAGGCGTCCATGCACGACATCGCGACACTGACCCTGCCGCAGCGGCTGTACCTGCTGAGCTGGGACCGCGAGCGGAAGCGCTTCACCGGGTCCGGGGAGCGGGACCTGCTACTGCGGGCCGGGGCGCTGGCCGAGCTGCTGCTCGCGGGCCTGCTGAAGGACGACGACGGGCGCGTCGCCGTCGTGAGCGGGGCGAAGCCGCCCGCGGACCCCTTCCTCGCCGAGGTCTTCGCGCAGGTCGAGGCCGGGAAGCCGCGCAGGTGGCAGCACTGGGTGAACCACCGCGCGCGCCGGGCCCCGCAAACCGTGCGGGACCAGCTCGCGGCCGGGCGCTGGGTCAGCGTCGAGCCGCGCAGGCTGCTGGGGGTCTTCCCCGCCGACCGGGTCGTCGCGCGGGACCCGCGCGCGGTCCGGAAGCTGACCGACGCCGCCACCGCGGCCCTGCGCGCCCCGCGGGCCGACACGGTCCCGGCCGCCGAGGCGGCGGCCGCCGCCCTCGCCGCGACCGCGCTCCTGCGCACGGTCGTCTCCCGCAAGGAGGCCCGTGCGCGCCGGGAGCGGATCCAGGCCCTCGGCGCGCGGATCGCGCCCGTGCCGACCGCGCTGCGCAAGGCGGTCGCAGGCCGACACGCCGCGGCGGCGAGCTGACCGCTCCGACCTGTGGATCCGGTTCGCCCCGGATAGAGTCGTCGGCGATGAGCGAGACGAGCGAGCACATCGTCGAGGAGCCCGGGGCCGAGGAGTTCGGCTCCGCCCGCGCGCTCGAGGTGGAGCCGGACTGGTTCAAGACGGCGGTCTTCTACGAGGTCCTGGTCCGGGCGTTCAACGACTCGAACCGGGACGGCTTCGGCGACCTGCGCGGGCTGACCGAGAAACTGGACTACATCCAGTGGCTCGGCGTGGACTGCCTGTGGCTGCCGCCCTTCTACGACTCCCCGCTGCGCGACGGGGGCTACGACATCCGGGACTTCCGCGCCGTCCTGCCGGAGTTCGGCACGGTCGACGACTTCGTGACCCTGCTCGACGAGGCGCACAAGCGCGGCATCCGGGTCATCACCGACCTGGTCATGAACCACTGCTCGGACCAGCACCCCTGGTTCGAGGAGTCCCGGCGCAACCCCGACGGGCCGTACGGGGACTTCTTCGTCTGGTCGGACGACGACACCCGCTACGCGGACGCGCGGATCATCTTCGTCGACACCGAGACGTCCAACTGGACCTACGACCCGGTGCGCGGCCAGTTCTACTGGCACCGCTTCTTCTCCCACCAGCCGGACCTCAACTACGACAACCCGGCGGTGCAGGAGGCGATGATCGACGTCCTGCGCTTCTGGCTGGACCTCGGCATCGACGGCTTCCGGCTCGACGCCGTGCCCTACCTCTACGAGCGCGAGGGCACCAACTGCGAGAACCTCACCGAGACCCACGCCTTCCTCAAGCGCTGCCGCAAGGTGCTCGACGACGAGTACCCCGGCCGGGTCATGCTCGCGGAGGCCAACCAGTGGCCGTCGGACGTGGTGGAGTACTTCGGCGACCCGGAGGTCGGCGGGGACGAGTGCCACATGGCCTTCCACTTCCCGCTGATGCCGCGGATCTTCATGGCGGTGCGGCGGGAGAACCGGTTCCCGATCTCGGAGATCCTCGCCCAGACGCCCGCGATCCCGTCCGGCGCGCAGTGGGGCATCTTCCTGCGCAACCACGACGAGCTCACCCTCGAGATGGTCAGCGACGAGGAACGCGACTACATGTACGCGGAGTACGCCAAGGACCCGCGGATGAAGGCCAACATCGGCATCCGGCGCAGGCTGGCCCCGCTGCTGGAGAACGACCGCAACCAGCTCGAGCTGTTCACCGCGCTGCTGCTCTCCCTGCCCGGCTCCCCCGTCCTGTACTACGGCGACGAGATCGGCATGGGCGACAACATCTGGCTCGGTGACCGGGACGCCGTCCGCAGCCCGATGCAGTGGACGCCGGACCGCAACGCCGGGTTCTCCCAGTGCGACCCCGGCCGGCTCTATCAGCCGACGATCATGGACCCGGTGTACGGCTACCAGGCCGTGAACGTCGAGGCCCAGTCGAACTCGTCGACGTCCCTGCTGCACTGGACGCGGCACATGATCGAGGTGCGCAAGCGGCACACCGCGTTCGGCCTCGGGGACTTCCACGAGCTGGGCGGGTCGAACCCCTCGGTGCTGGCCTACGTCCGCACCCACGGGGACGGCGAGAACGACACCGTGCTGTGCGTCAACAACATGAGCCGCTTCCCGCAACCCGTGGAGCTGGACCTGTCGGAGTGGGAGGGGTGCGTGCCGGTGGAGCTCACCGGCGGCGTCCCGTTCCCGCGCATCGGGCAGCTCCCGTTCCTGCTGACGCTGCCCGGGCACGGGTTCTACTGGTTCTCGATCAAGCCCGTGGAGGACCCTGCATGACCGTGCTCGCCGAGGAGCTCCCCGCCCACCTGCCCGAGTACCTGGCCCGGCAGCGCTGGTTCCCGGCCAAGGGCCGACCGGTGTCGGGGATCGCGGTCGCCACCGAGCAGTCCCTGATCGACGACGGCGCGCTGCTGCTGGACCTGTGCCTGCTCCGGGTGGGCTTCGCCGACGGCCCCGCCGAGTTCTTCCAGGTGCTGGTGGGGCGGCGCCACGAGCCGGCGTCGGAGCTGGAGCACGCGACGATCGGCGCCGTGGGCGACCGCATCGCGTTCGACGCGATGTGGGACCACGAGGCCACGGCGTTCCTGCTCACGGCGCTGCGCGAGGGCCGGACGTACGGCGACGTGCGGTTCGTGCCCGAGCCGGGCGTCGAGCTGCCGGCGAAGGGGGTCGGGCGGCTGCTGGGGGTGGAGCAGTCGAACACCTCGGTGGCCTACGGCGAGAAGAGCATCTTCAAGCTGTTCCGCAAGGTCTCCCCCGGGCTCAACCCCGACCTGGAGCTGCACCGCGCGCTGCGCTCCGTCGGCTCGAACGAGGTCGCGTCTCTGCAGGGTGCCGTCGAGGGCCTGCTCGAGGGCGAGCCCGCCACCCTGGGCATGCTGCAGGACTTCGCGTCGAACTCGGCCGAGGGCTGGGCCATGGCGCTGACCAGCGTGCGGGACCTGTTCGCCGAGGCGGACCTCTACGCGGACGAGGTCGGCGGGGACTTCGCCGCCGAGTCCCGGCGGCTGGGCGAGACCGTGGCGGTGGCGCACCGGGAGCTGGCACAGGCGCTCGGGACGGGCGTCCGCCCGGCGGACGAGCTGCGCGCGCAGCTGGAGACCCGGCTCGACGCCGTCGTCTCCCAGGTGCCGGAGCTCGCCCCGCACGAGAAGGGGATCCGGGCGGTCTACGCCCGCTTGACCGGCGACATCGCGGTCCAGCGGGTCCACGGGGACCTGCACCTCGGGCAGACCCTGCGCACCCCCAAGGGCTGGCTGCTGATCGACTTCGAGGGCGAGCCCGCCACCCCGCTACCCGAGCGGCGCCGGATGGACTCCCCGCTGCGGGACGTCGCGGGGATGCTGCGCTCCTTCGACTACGCCGTCTACCACCAGGTGATCCTGGACGAGCACACCGACGAGAACGAGGAGCAGCAGCTGCTGCGCCGCGCGGACGAGTGGGCGATCCGCAACCGCTCCGCCTTCTGCGACGGCTACGCGTTCGCCTCCGGCGCCGACCCGCGCGCGCAGGCCGCGGTCCTGCGCGCCTACGAGCTGGACAAGGCCGTCTACGAGGTCATCTACGAGACCCGCTCGCGGCCCACGTGGGCGGTCATCCCACTGTCGTCGATCACGCGGTTGGTGGCCGAGGAGGAGCGGGAGTCGGACCCGCAGATCTCGCTCTGAGCAGGCTGCAGCCGGGCCCGTCGGACCGGGCGGACATGCGTCACAGCAACCCGTTCGGCGGAGCCGAGTGGGCGGCGAACCCCCGACGGCAATAGGGTTCCGGGGTGGCACACGAGGACACCCGCACGATCGACCCCTGCCCCCCGGACCAGGCGACGACCGACCGACTGCTGGGTGGCGCGCACCACAACCCGCACGGCGTTCTGGGCGCGCACCCGACGGGCGACGGCGGGACCGTCGTCCGGGTCCTGCGCCCGCACGCGGACGAGGTCTCCGTGCTGCGCAACGGCAACGAGAACGACGCGCACCCCCTGGTCAAGGTGCACGACGCCGGGCTGTTCTCCGGCGTGGTGGACGGCCCGGGCGGTGACTACCGGCTGCAGGTCCGCTACGGCGACCGCACGGACGTCGTGGACGACCCGTACCGCTGGCTGCCCACCCTCGGCGAGGTGGACCTGCACCTGATCGGCGAGGGGCGCCACGAGCGCCTCTGGCAGGTGCTCGGCGCCCACCCGCGGGCCTACGACACCGCATCGGGCCAGGTCACCGGCACGAGCTTCGCGGTCTGGGCGCCCAACGCCCAGGGCGTGCGCGTGACCGGGGACTTCGACGGCTGGGCGGGCTGGGCGCACCCGATGCGCTCGCTCGGCTCGTCCGGTGTGTGGGAGCTGTTCGTGCCCGGCGTCGGCGTCGGGACCCGGTACAAGTACCGGATCCTGGGGCGGGACGGCGTGTGGCGCGACAAGGCCGACCCGATGGCGTTCGCGACCGAGGTGCCCCCGCAGACCGCGTCCGTCGTCACCGCCGAGCACCACGAGTGGCAGGACGAGCAGTGGATGGCGGCCCGCGCGCTGCGCCAGCCGCACGCCGAGCCGATGAGCGTCTACGAGCTGCACCTCGGCTCGTGGCGGCAGGGCAACGGCTACCGCCAGATCGCCGACCAGCTGGTCGAGTACCTGGACGAGACGGGCTTCACGCACGTCGAGCTGCTGCCGGTCGCCGAGCACCCGTTCGGGGGATCCTGGGGCTACCAGGTCACCTCCTACTACGCGCCGACGTCCCGCTTCGGCACGCCGGACGACTTCCGCTACTTCGTCGACACGCTGCACCAGCACGGCTACGGCGTGATCGTCGACTGGGTGCCCGCACACTTCCCGCGGGACGAGTGGGCGCTGGCGAAGTTCGACGGCACCCCGCTCTACGAGCACGCGGACCCGCGGCGCGGCGAGCAGCCGGACTGGGGCACGCTCGTGTTCGACTTCGGGCGCAAGGAGGTCAAGAACTTCCTCGTCGCCAACGCGCTGTACTGGTTCGAGTCATTCCACATCGACGGCCTGCGGGTGGACGCCGTGGCCTCGATGCTCTACCTGGACTACTCGCGGCCGGACGGGCAGTGGCTGCCGAACATCCACGGCGGCCGCGAGAACCTCGACGCGGTGGCGTTCCTGCAGGAGATGAACGCGACCGTCTACAAGGAGCACCCCGGCGTCGTCACCATCGCCGAGGAGTCGACGGCGTGGCCGGGCGTCACCCGGCCCACGTACATGGGCGGGCTGGGCTTCGGGTTCAAGTGGAACATGGGCTGGATGCACGACACGCTCGACTACGTCGGGCACGACCCGGTGCACCGCAGCTACCACCACAACCAGATGACGTTCTCGTTGATGTACGCCTTCAGCGAGAACTACGTCCTGCCGATCAGCCACGACGAGGTCGTGCACGGCAAGGGCTCGCTCTGGACCCGGATGCCCGGTGACGACTGGAACAAGGCCGCGAACGTCCGGGCGCTGCTCGCGTTCATGTGGGCCCACCCGGGCAAGCAGCTGCTGTTCATGGGCCAGGAGTTCGGCCAGGAGCGGGAGTGGTCCGAGGAGCGCTCGCTGGACTGGGAGCTGCTGGCGAACCCGCTGCACGGCGGGATCAAGACGCTGGTCGGCGACCTGAACCGCAGCTACCGGGAGCACCCGGCGCTGTGGACCATGGACGTCTCGCCCGAGGGCTTCTCGTGGATCGACGCCAACGACGCGGCGGGCAACGTGCTGTCGTTCCTGCGTCAGGGCACCGACCACGACGGCCGCCCGGCCGTGCTGGCCTGCATCGCCAACTTCTCCGGCCAGCCCAAGTCGGACTACCGCGTGGGCCTGCCCTTCGCGGGGCGGTGGAAGGAGCTGGTGAACACCGACTCGGGGTCCTACGGCGGCTCGGGCGTCGGCAACCTCGGCACCGTGGTCGCGGACCGCACGCCGTGGCACGCCCGGCCGGCCAGCGCGGTGCTGACCCTCCCGCCTGCCGCCGTGCTCTGGCTCGTCCCGGAGGAGTCCGGCGGCCCGGTGCACCCGAAGCGGGCCCTCCCCGCCGAGCCCGCCCCCGAGGTCGGCCCGGCGGACGAGGACGTGCGGGACTTCTAGACCCCCCACGAACGGCGCGTTCGCTCACTGGGTGTGAGCGAGCGCGCCGTTCGTCCGTGTCGGGCGGGTGCTCCGCAGCAGCGTGATCCAGTAGGCCGCCAGGATCGCGGTGTAGAGGCCGCGCCCGAGCGGGGTCCACGGGTTCCCGTCGGTCCACAGCTCGCCCCAGCTGACCGGGATCAGGGGCAGCGCGAACAGGGCGAGCGCCCACTCCCGCACCAGCCCGCCCGCCACCGCGACGAGGATCCCGGGCCAGAGCAGCAGCAGATAGTTGTGCCACGAGATCGGGGACATCAGCAGCCCCGCGGCGATCACCGCGAAGGGCGCGGTCCCCGCCGGATCCGCGCCGCGGCGATGGATCCACACCAGCGTCCCGACGAGGGCGACGAAGCCGAGCACCGTCCCGATCGCCGAGGGCAGCCCCAGGCGGAGGAGGAAGCCGGGGAGCGCGGCGTTGTCCAGCACGTCCGGCACCGGCTCGGAGAAGCCGATCCGCAGCCACTCCAGCGCACTCGACGGCCCCGCCGCGAGCGCGCCGACGACGGTCGCCGCCCCCGCCCCCACCACGCCAGCCCAGAAGGCGGGCCAGCGACGCTGGGCCAGGGGCAGCAGCAGGACCGGCGCGAGCGAGGGCTTGAGCGCCACCGCCACCCCGTAGCAGACGCCCGCGGCCCGGGGATGGCCGCGGCGCTCGCAGAGCCACCCCGCGACCAGCAGCGCGAGCAGCACGCCGTAGATCTGCCCCAGCACCAGCGTGCCGTGCAGGGGCGAGGACAGGGCCATGGCGACCGTCGCGCCGACCGTCCACCCCCAGCCCAGCCGGAGCTCGCGGCACACCACGACCACCGCCGCGAGCACCAGGACCAGCGTGAACGCCGCGAACACCCGGTAGGCGAGCAGCGGATCCAGCCCGGCCAGCGGCGCCAGCACCAGGCTCAGCAACGGCGGGTTGAGGTTGCGCAGTTTCGCGGTGGTGTCGTAGATGTCGGCGCCCTGGGTCAGCGCGACGGCCGAGTGCCAGAACGTGTCGAAGTCGACGTGCAGCTCGCGCATGTCCGTCGACGGCAGCAGCGTGAGCAGCCCGTTCGGGTGCGCGATCGTCAGCCCGACGGCGAGGGCGACCGCCCCGAGCGCCACCACGACCGACGCGGCCCGCAGCACCGGACGACGGACGGGCGAGGCGAGGACGGACACGGGGAGCGACGGTAGCCGGGCGGCCGCCTAGAACAACGCGCGGCCCAGGGCGCGGCGGGCCTTCGTGACCCGCTCGTCGTCCGTGGGGAACAGCTCGAAGAGGCCGACGAGGTGCTCGCGGACCTTCTCCCGGTCCTCCCCGAACGTGCGCGCGACGGTGTTCACCAGGCGCTGGAAGGCGGCCTCGACCCGGTCCAGCGCCACCTCGGCGTCCGCCGCGGCGAGCTGGGCCGCCACATCCTCCGGGGCGGCGTCGGCCGCGGCGATCGCGGCCGGGTCGGCGGACTCCGCACGGGCGAGGAAGCGCACCTGCGCGAGCGCGGCCTTGGCCTGCTCGTTCGCGGGCTCCTGGGCGAGGATGGCCTCGTAGGCGGCCACGGCGGCGGGGTAGTCGCCCGCCTCGAGGGCCTCCTCCGCCGCGGTGAACCGCGGGTCCTCGGGCTCCTCGACGGGCTCGGCGCCGCCCTCGGCCGCCGCGCGGGCCTCGCCCTCGGCGATGCCGGGCATGCGGTCGCGCAGCGCGTCGAGCAGGCGCTGGATCCAGCTCTTGACCTCGGCCTCGGGCAGCGCGCCCTGGAACGCGTCGACCGGCTGGCCGCCCACGACCGCGACGACCATCGGGATCGACTGCACGCCGAAGGCCTGCGCGATCCGCTGGTTGGCGTCGACGTCCACCTTCGCCAGGATCCAGGCGCCGCCGCTCGCCTGGGCGAGCCGCTCGAGCACCGGGGAGAGCTGCTTGCAGGGCTCGCACCAGGTCGCCCACAGGTCCACGATCACGGGGACCTGCAGGGAGCGCTCCAGGACGTCGTTCTGGAAGCTCTGCTCGCTGACGTCGATCACGTACTGACCGGCGGTGGCGGCCGGCGCGGCGCCCGCGGGCGCCGCCTGGGCGCGCGCGGCCGCCTCGGAACGGGCCTTCAGCGCGGAGAGGTCCACGGCGCCCGCCATCGCGGACGACAGCGCCGCGGTCTGGGCGGCCTGCCGGGGGTTGGGTCGAGACACGCCGTCCATCCTGGCACGACTCACCCCGCGACGAGGGGCCGCATGCCCATCGGGTTGTCCGGCATGAAGTCGCCCGCGGCGAGGATCCGCGCGACGAGCGGGCCCGCCAGCGCCTGCAGCCGCGCGGACCGCGCGTCGCCGAGGGCCTGCCAGGCGCGGTCGGCGAGGGTGTCGGTGCGGGCCTCGACGTCGGTGGAGAGGGTCCACCCCGCGGGCGTCAGCCGCCCGCCGCCGACCAGCCCGCGCCGGGCCAGCCGGTCCTGCGCCGCCGCCCACTCCTCGGCCGTCCAACCGCGCCGCTCGCGCAGCCGCTCGGGGTCGATGTCCTGGGCCGCGGCGAACACGACGAGGGCCTCGCACGGATCGATGTCGGCGGCGACCAGCGCGGCCACGTGCCCGTCGCCGCGTTGTTCGCGCAGGATCGTCTGGGCGTGCCAGAGGACGAGGTGCGGGGCGTCCGGCCACGGCAACGCCGCGTTGGCGGCGGCGAGCGCCCGGCCCGCCGTCGACACCGACAGGGCCGCCGTGCGCGCCAGGTCCGCGGCCTCGGCGACCTCGGGGGCGTCGACGTCGAGCGAGCGGCGCAGCGCCGTGTCGACGGCGGCGAGCCGCGCCTCGAGCAGCCGCTCCGGCGGGGCGACCGCCCAGATCTGCGGGACCGAGCGCGCCACGAACCCCGGCGCGAAGTTGTAGAACAGCGCGGTGACGACCTCGGCGGGCGCGGCGCCCAGCGGCGCGGCCCGCTGTCCGAAGTAGCCGCGCCAGAACCCGCGCAGCCCGAGCCCCTCGGCCGCCTCCCGCGCCTCCGGCGCGAAGTACGTCACGGCGTGCAGGGGCTCCAGCGCCCGCCACATGCGGCGGGCTCGACTCTCCGACTCCATGTCCCGACCGTAGGGCGCCGCAGCCGCGGGCACTACGCCGATCCGGTGGCGGCGGGTACCCGCGGTGCGAGTCGGGACCGGCGTCGATCACCGGACCGGCGGAGCACCAGCTCCGCGCCGCGCTCGTTGGACAGACTGACGTGACCGCGAGGTCACTCTGCGTAGAAGCGGACGGTCGATCCCCCGAGAGCCGTCCCCCGACCGGAGGATCCCCATGAGCGAGAACACCACCGATTCCAGCACGGCGACCACCGACCGCCTGCTCGCCGAGGCCCGCAAGAAGACCGCGCGCCAGCAGAGCCCGGTGCTGGGCAAGGCGGCCCTGATCGTCGGGATCATCGCGCTGGTCGTCAGCCCGATCTCGATCGCGGGCTGGGTCGGCGGCCTCGCGGCACTGGTGCTGGGCGGCCTCGCGGTCCGCGACGAGCAGACCGCGAAGTTCGGCAAGATCGCGCTGGTCCTGGGCTTCGTCGCGATCCTGGTGGGCGTGTTCTTCTTCACGATGAACATCGCCTGATCCCACCCCCTCCCCGGCGGACGGCGCGTTCGCTCACACCTGGTGAGCGAACGCGCCGTCCGCCGTTCAGGCACTCGCGATGATCTCCGCGAGCTCACGGGGGCGGGTGAGCATCGGGAAGTGGTCGCCCGGCAGCTCACGCAGGGTGAACCCCCGCTCGCGGGCGATCCGTCGGGAGGCCTCCGGGGCGGCCATCGGGTCGGCCGCGCAGACCACCGACGTCGTCGGGACGGAGGGCCACGCCTGCAGCGGGGTGACCTCCTTCGTCACCGTCCAGGCCTGGGGGCGCAGCCGCGCCACCGCCGGCTCGGCCAGCTCCGGGGGCACGCCGGCGTACATCGCCTCGAGCGCGGCCTCGACGGACCAGGAGGTGGTGCCGTCCGCGTTCCGGGTCGGGCTCGCGATCGGCCGGGGCAGGATCGACGGGTCCGCCTTGACCAGGTCCATGTGGGATCGCCCCGGCTCCGGCACCATGGCCGCCACCAGCACCAACGCCCGCACCCGGTCCGCCGCCCGCGCGGCGAGCACCGGCGCCGTCAGCCCGCCGAGCGAGTGCCCGACGACCACCAGCTCCCCCTCGGGCAGCGAGACGGCGTCCGCGTAGTCCGCGGCGCCCAGGCCCGGCCGGTCCGTGGGCAGGTCCGGCGCGACGGATCGCCACGACCGCTCGGCCAGGGCCTCCTGCAGCGGCGCCCAGCAGGAGCCGCGGTGCCAGGCGCCGTGCAGCAGGACGACGGTCGGGTCAGCCACCCAGCGCCTCGTCGATCCGCGCCACCTTCGCGGTGAGCTGACCGGTGTACCCGGGGCGGATGTCCGCCTTGAGCACCAGGCTCACCCGCGGCGAGACGGCCTGCACGGCCTCGACCGCCGCCTTCACCACGGCCATCCCCTCGTCCCACGTCTCGGACTCGATGGTGGTGAACATCGACGTCGTCTCGTGGGGCAGGCCGGAGGCCCGGACGACGCGGACGGCCTCGGCGACGGCGGCGCTGACGCTGCCGTCCTCGGCCGCGGTCCCGGACGGGGCGATGCTGAACGCGAAGAGCATGTGCCCAGCCTAGGCGGGCGCCGATGATCCTCGGTGGGCCGAGGATCATCGGCGCCCGCAGGCGATCAGCCCTGCTAGCGTGCCGTTCCATGGCATCGCACGGCCCCCTCCCCTTCGACCCCATCGACCGGGCGGCCGAGCTGTGGGCCGAGCGCATCGGGCCGTCGTCGACGATGCGGGCCGTCACCAGCGTGATGCGGGTGCAGCAGATCCTGCAGGCGGCGGTGGACGCCGCACTCAAGCCGCACAACCTCACGTTCGCCCGCTACGAGGCGCTGGTGCTGCTGTCGTTCGCGCGCACCCGGAAGCTGCCGATGCGGGTGATGGGCGAGCGCCTGCAGCTGCACCCCACGAGCGTCACGAACATCGTGGACCGCCTGCAGGGGGACGGCCTGGTCCGCCGCATCCCGCACCCCACCGACCGCCGGGCCACGCTCGTCGAGATCACCGAGGAGGGCCTGGCCCGGCTGGAGAAGGCGACGAAGTCCGTCACCGCGGACGACTTCGGCCTGGTCGGCCTCGACGAGGACGAGAAGACCACCCTGTTCGCCCTGCTCGGCCGCATCCGCTCCGCCAGCGGGGACTTCGCCTGAGCCGTGAGCGGCGATAGTCGCTCCAGCGACCATCGCCGCTCACAGGGTCTGGAGCGCCCGATCGGCGGCGGCGTAGGGGTCCAGGTCGCCCGCGACCACGGCGTCCGCGAACTCGGCCACCGCCGAGGACGACAGCCGCACCCGGATCTTCTCCAGCGCGATCGCCTCGATCTCCGCGGCCGCCCGCCGACGCCGCCGCACCGCCCCCTCGCCGGAGGACGCCAGCCAGGTCCGGTGCTCCTCGATCGCCTTCGCGAGCCCGTCGACGCCCTCGCCGCGCGCGGCGACGGTCCGGCAGATCGGCGGCTTCCACGCGTCCTGCCGCGAGCCCAGCGACATCATGTACCGCAGGTCGCGGACGGTCTGGGCGGCACCGTCCCGGTCCGCCTTGTTGACCACGAAGACGTCCGCGATCTCCAGGATCCCGGCCTTGGCAGCCTGGACCCCGTCTCCCATCCCCGGCGCGAGCAGCACGAGGGTGGTGTCGGCCAGCGAGACCACGTCGATCTCCGACTGCCCGACGCCGACGGTCTCGACGAGCACCACGTCGCACCCCGCGGCGTCGAGCACCCGCAGGGCCTGGGGGGTGGCCCAGGCCAGCCCGCCGAGGTGCCCGCGGGTGGCCATCGAGCGGATGAACACGCCGTCGTCCAGCGCGTGGTCGCCCATCCGGACCCGGTCCCCGAGCAGCGCCCCGCCCGAGAACGGCGAGGAGGGGTCGATCGCGAGCACGCCGACCCGCTTCCCCTCCCGCCGCAGCTCGGTGACCAGCGCGGACGTGGTCGTCGACTTGCCGACGCCCGGGGAGCCGGTCAGCCCGACCACCTGCGCCCGCCCCGTGTGCGGGGCGAGCAGCGCGGCGATCTCGGGCAGGTCCGGCGACCCGCTCTCGACGCGGGAGATCAGCTGGGCGACCGCGCGCGGCCGCCCCTCCAGCGCCTGGGCGACGAGATCAGCGATCACACCGTCAGGATGAGCGCATCGCCCTGCCCGCCGCCACCGCAGAGGGCGGCCGCGCCGACGCCGCCGCCGCGGCGCTTCAGCTCGAGGGCGAGGTGCAGCGCGATCCGAGCACCGGACATGCCGATCGGGTGCCCGACGGCGATGGCGCCGCCGTTCACGTTGACCTTGTCGTCCGACAGGCCGAGCTTGCGCGCCGACACCACCCCGACGGCCGCGAACGCCTCGTTGATCTCGATCAGGTCGAGGTCGGCGGGGGTGATGCCCTGCTTCTCGCACGCCTTGGCGATGGCGTTGGCAGGCTGCTCCTGCAGCGACGAGTCCGGCCCGGCGACGACGCCGTGGGCGCCGATCTCGGCCAGCCACTCCAGCCCCAGCTCCTGGGCCTTGGCCTTGCTCATCACGACCACCGCGGCGGCGCCGTCCGAGATCTGCGACGACGAGCCCGCGGTGATGGTGCCGTCCGCGGCGAACGCGGGGCGGAGCTTGCCGAGGCTCTCGGCGGTGGTGTCGCCGCGCACGCCCTCGTCGGTGGTGAAGACGATCGGGTCGCCCTTCCGCTGCGGGATGGAGACCGGGACGATCTCGTCGTCGAACACGCCGTTCTTCTGGGCGGCGGCGGCGCGCTGGTGGCTGCGAGCGGCGAACTCGTCCTGGTCGGCGCGGGTGAGCTCGTAGCGGTTGTTGTACTTCTCCGTGGACGCACCCATCGCGACCTGGTCGAACGCGCAGAACAGGCCGTCGTAGGACATGTGGTCGACGAGCGTGGTGTCGCCGAACTTCGTGCCCTCGCGGGACTTGGGCAGCAGGTGCGGGGCCTGGGTCATGGACTCCTGGCCGCCCGCCACCACGATGTCGAACTCGCCCGCGCGGATCAGCTGGTCCGCCAGCGCGATCGCGTCGATGCCGGAGAGGCAGACCTTGTTGATGGTCAGCGCCGGGACGTCCATCGGGATGCCGGCGGCGACGGCGGCCTGGCGGGCGGGGATCTGGCCTGCGCCCGCGGTGAGCACCTGACCCATGATCACGTAGTCGACCTGCTCGGGCGCGACGCCCGCCTTCTCCAGGGCGCCCTTGATGGCGACCCCGCCCAGCTGAGCGCCGGTGAAGCCCTTCAGCGAGCCGAGCAACCGGCCGATCGGCGTACGCGCACCTGCGACGATGACGGACTCGGTCACGACGAACCTCCAGTAGCTACTCCGGAACCGGGATCTGGTCTCGGACGATACCTGCGCACCCGACGCCGGAGACGGCCCGAACGGAGGGGGTGAGCAGGCGCACAGACCCATGACCCGGCCGTCGGATGCGATTCTGCTCGGCATGACGACTCAGACGGAGCAGCCCGCCGGTGCGCTCGGCTCCCTGCTCACCCAGATCGACCACGTGGGCATCGCGGTCGCGGACCTCGACGCGGCCGTCGCCTGGTACGCGGACGTGTTCGGGCTGGTGAACACGCACGAGGAGGTCAACGAGGAGCAGGGGGTGCGGGAGGCCATGCTCGCCGCGCCCGGCGCGGACCCCGCGACCTCCACCCGCATCCAGCTCCTGGCCCCGTTGCGCCCGGACTCGACGATCGCGAAGTTCCTGGACCGCAACGGCCCCGGGCTGCAGCAGCTCGCGTACCGGGTCACGGACGTCGAGGCGGCGATGGCCGCGCTCACGGCGAAGGGCCTGCGCCTGCTCTACCCCGAGCCCCGCCGCGGCACGGCGAACTCGCGGATCAACTTCATCCACCCCAAGGACGCCGGGGGCGTGCTCGTGGAGCTCGTGGAGCCCGCGGCCGACCACTGAGTCGCCCACCGAGCCGACCACCGGGCCGGCCACTGCGCTCATCCGGAGCCCCTCCGATCGGACGGTCGGAGGGGCTTCTTCGTCGATTCAGCCTGCCGCAGGTGGTGGCCTGCGTCACGATCCGACCCATCTCCGCAGCACGGCACCACAATGCTGCGGGTACCATACTGCGCAGTAACTGATCGGTATCCCACGCAAGCCACCGGAGGCCAAGCCGTGCAGGAGATCCTCGACGCCATCCTCGCCGAGCGTTTCGACGACGTCGGTGGGCTGGCCGTGCCGGACAGCTACCAGGCCATGACCGTCCACGAGGACGAGGCCGGGATGTTCGAGGGCATCGAGACCCGCGACAAGGACCCGCGCAAGAGTCTGCACCTGGACACCGTGCCGACCCCCGAGCTCGGGCCGGGCGAGGCGATCGTCGCCGTGATGGCCAGCGCCATCAACTACAACACCGTCTGGACCTCGATCTTCGAGCCGGTGTCCACCTTCGGCTTCCTCAAGCGCTACGGCCGTGAGTCCGAGCTGGCCAAGCGCCACGACCTGCCGTACCACATCGTCGGGTCCGACCTGGCGGGCGTCGTGCTGAAGACGGGCCCGGGCGTCAACGCCTGGAAGCCCGGCGACCGGGTGGTCGCGCACTGTCTGTCCGTCGAGCTGGAGAGCCCGGACGGGCACAGCGACACGATGATGGACCCACAGCAGCGGATCTGGGGCTTCGAGACGAACTTCGGCGGGCTCGCCCAGCTCGCGCTGGTCAAGTCCAACCAGCTGATGCCCAAGCCCGACCACCTGACGTGGGAGGAGGCGGCCTCGCCCGGCCTGGTGAACTCCACCGCCTACCGGCAGCTCGTCTCCCGCAACGGCGCGGACATGAAGCAGGGCGACACCGTCCTGATCTGGGGTGCGAGCGGCGGGCTCGGCTCGTACGCCACCCAGTTCGCGCTCAACGGCGGCGCGACGCCGATCTGCGTCGTCTCCTCGCCCGAGAAGGCGGAGATCTGCCGGGCCATGGGCGCGGAGCTGATCATCGACCGCAACGCCGAGGGCTACAAGTTCTGGAAGGACCCGCAGACCCAGGACCCGCGCGAGTGGAAGCGGTTCGGGGCCAAGATCCGCGAGCTGACGGGCGGCGACGACCCGGACATCGTGTTCGAGCACCCGGGCCGCGAGACCTTCGGCGCCTCGGTCTACGTCGCGCGCAAGGGCGGCACGATCGTGACCTGCGCGTCCACCTCGGGCTACATGCACGAGTACGACAACCGCTACCTGTGGATGAACCTGAAGCGGATCGTCGGCTCGCACTTCGCGAACTACCGCGAGGCCTGGGAGGCGAACCGGCTGATCGAGAAGGGTCTGGTACACCCGACCGTCTCGAAGGTCTACCCGCTGGCGGACACCGGCCAGGCGGCCTACGACGTCCACCAGAACGCCCACCAGGGCAAGGTCGGCGTGCTCGCGCTGGCCCCCGAGGAGGGCCTGGGCGTGACCAACCCGGAGAAGCGGGCGAAGTACGAGGCCGCGATCAACCGGTTCCGGGGCGTCTGAGCGGGTTCTGCGCCGTTCTGAGCGGTTCGGTCTCCTCCGTCGGGTGACGGTGCCCACCAGCCCGCGTGCGTCACGCATCGTGGGCACCGTCGCCCGGTACGGTGACCGACATGGTCGGTGAACCGGAGAACGCCCCGCACGACGCCGGTTACAGCGCCGAGATCCGGGCCGGGTTCCGCATCTCGCGCCGGGGCTACGACCAGGACCAGGTCAACGCGCACCTGCGCCGGATCGACGCGGACGTCCGGCTGCTCGCCGCGGACCGGGACGCCGCGGTCGAGCAGGTCGCGCGGCTGTCCCAGGAGCTGGAGCGCGCCCGCGGCCAGGTCGAGACGATGCGCAGGCAGGTGCAGCGGCTCGCGGGCCCGCCGGACAGCGTGGCGGGCATGAGCGAGCGCATGCGGTCGATGCTGCGGCTGGCCGAGGACGAGGCGCGCGAGTCCCGCGAGACCGCCGCCGCCGAGATCGCCGCCGACCGGGCCGCGGCCGAGGCGGAGATCGCCGCCCTGCGGGCGCGGGCCGAGCAGGAGCGAGACGAGCTCGTCACCCGCGCCCGGCTGCGCAGCGAGCGAATGGTCGCCGAGGCCAAGGCGCTGCAGGCCCAGGCCGCGCAGGACAAGCTGGCCGCCGACGAGGAGATCGCCGCCGCGACCGCGGCCGCCGCCGCCGAGCGGGACCGGCTCCAGGCCGAGTCCGAGGCCCGACGGCGGTCGGTCGAGGAGGACTTCGAGCTCGCCATGGACCAGCGGAGGGCCGAGGCGCTCGGCGCACTGCTGGCCGAGAAGGCCGAGATCGAGCGGGAGACCGGGACGCTGCGCAGCGCCGCGGACACCTACGCCGGCGAGGTCCGCGCCGAGGCCGAGGCCGCGAGCGACGCCACGGTCCGCTCGGCGGAGAAGCAGGCCGCCCGGCTGGTCGCCGCGGCCGAGGCGCGCGTCGCCGAGCTCACCGACCTGCGTGCGCGGCTCGCCGCGCAGCTCCGCGCGGCGCAGGGCGCGCTGGGCGCCGACCTCGAGGCACTCGCACCCCTCCCCGAGGAGTCCCCGCGAGTCCCCCACTCCGGACACGCGAGTCCCGCACCCGAGACACCCGAGTCCGACACCGCGGCACGCGGGTCAGACACCACCGCACGCGAGTCCGACACCAGGGCACGCGAGTCCGACACCACCGCGCGCGAGTCCGACACCGCAGCACGCGCCGACACCGCAGCACGCGAGTCCGACATCACGGCACGCGAGTCCGACACCACCGCGGCCGACCCGGACAGCGTCGCGACGCCGCCCCCGGCGACCCCCGCGCCCGGGGACGCTCCGGCCGTCCCCGAGCAGCCCGCCCCGCGCAGGCCCCGCCCGAGCCCGGAGCGCCAGGCGGCCTCGCGCGCCCGCGTCTGAAGATCCTTCCGAGCGTCACGGGAGCGCATCGGCGGGAGCGCTGTCGTCACGCCCGCCGACCGTGATCGTTCCGAGCGTCACGGGAACGAGCGCCGGCGCACCGTCAGGTCACTCTCGCAACGATCACACCCGACCCCGTCCACGCTCGCACGTTTCGTGCGCTCACTGCTGTGCGCACCACGCTGTGCGCACACGAACAGCGATCATGCCGCGCTGAGCGCACGAAACGTGCACGCATGCACCGCCGTCCCCCGCGATCAGCGGCGGCGCAGGCCCGGCCTGCGGCGCCCGCGGGCGTTCCAGCACGGCAGGTGCCAGTGCCGCCGGTCCTCGACCGAGCCGTACTCCCCCACGGGCCAGGTCACCACGTGCCCCACGCCCGCCGGGATGAGCTGGTCGCACCCCGGGCAGCGGTAGTCCTTGGCCGACGACCCGCCGGGCACGTGCCGGACGGCCCACTCGCCGTCCGGCCCGCTCTCGGCGCGGGTGATGATTCCCGAGGACAGGGGCGCGGACACGGGACGACCCCGCCCTCGCTCGGAGGTGCGGGGTCGTCGACCGCGTGCCATGACCTCCACGGTATCCACGCCGCGCGGCGACGTCCGCCTCGCGGGCCGTGGCGCGCGACTCACCCGGCGGGACCGGGCGACTCGCGCGTCCGAGGTCGGGGACTCGCGGGCTCCCGTCAGCGGGTGGCGTAGTCCCGGAAGCCCTGCCCGGTCTTGCGGCCCAGCCTGCCCGCGGTGACCAGGTGCTCCAGCAGCGGGGCCGGGGCGAAGCCGGACTGGCGGAACTCGCTGAACAGCGAGCGCTCGATCGCCAGCGACACGTCCAGACCCACGACGTCGAGCAGCTCGAACGGCCCCATCGGCAGCGCACAGCCCGTCTTCATCGCCGCGTCGATGTCGTCCGCCGTGGCGTAGTGCGCCTCGAGCATCTTGACCGCGTCGTTGAGGTACGGGAACAGCAGCGCGTTGACGATGAAGCCCGCGCGGTCGCCGCAGGAGACGGCGACCTTCCCGAGCTTCCCGCAGACGTCGAGCGCCGTGGCCGCCACGTCCGGCGAGGTGCCGATCGTGGAGACGACCTCGACCAGCTTCATGACCGGGGCCGGGTTGAAGAAGTGCAGGCCGATCACGTCGCCGGGGCGGTCGGTGGCCGCCGCGCACTCCACCACCGGCAGCGACGACGTCGTGGTGGCGAGGATCGCGCCCGGCTTGCAGATCTCGTCCAGCGCCCCGAACACGGCCCGCTTGACCTCGAGCTCCTCGGCGATGGCCTCGACCACGAGGTCGACGTCCGCGAAGTCCTCCAGCGAGGTCGTCGGGGTGATCCGGCCCAGCGTGGCGTCCTTGTCCTCCTCGGACAGCTTGCCCCGCACCACGGCCTTGTCCAGCGCCTTGCGGATCCCGGCGATCGAGGCCTCGACCTTGGACTCGCTGCGTCCGCGGACGATGACGTCGTACCCGGCCTGGGCGAACACCTGCACGATGCCCGAGGCCATGGTGCCCGTGCCGACCACGCCGACCCGCTGGACCTCCCGCGGGGTGACCCCCTCCGGGATCGCGGACGACGGGGTGAAGGCGTCCGGCACGACCTTGCTGCTGTGCGCCTTCTCGTAGGTGTAGAAGCCGCGACCGCTCTTGCGGCCCAACAGGCCCGCGGTGATCATCTGCTTGAACACCGGGGCGGGCGCGTGCATCAGGTTGCGCGACTGCGCGTACATCGTCTCGAGGATCTCGTACGCGGTGTCCAGCCCGATCAGGTCGAGCAGCGACAGCGGGCCCATCGGGTAGCCGCAGCCGTAGCGCATGGCGGCGTCGAGGTCCTCGCGCGAGGCGTAGCGGGACTCGAACATCCGCGCCGCGTGGTTGAGGTAGCCGAAGAGCAGCGCGTTCGCGATGAACCCGGCGCGGTCGCCGATCACGACCGGCACCTTGTCCAGGGTCGCGGCGAAGGCCTGCAGGTCCTCGACGACGTCCGCCTCGGTGACGACCGTGCGCACCAGCTCGACGAGCTTCTGCACGGGCGCCGGGTTGAAGAAGTGCATCCCGACGACCTTGCCCGGGCGCGCGGTGCGCACCGACAGCTCGGTCACCGACAGCGAGGACGTGTTCGACGCCAGGATCGTCTCCGGCCCCACGTGCTTGTCGACCTCGGCGAACACGCTCGCCTTGAGGTCGAGCGACTCGGGCACCGCCTCGACGACGAGGTCGCAGGGCGCCAGGTCGGCCAGCGACGTGGTGGTGGTGATCCGCCCGAGCAGCTCGGCCGCCTGCTCCTCGGTCATCTTGCCGCGCTCGATGGCGCGGCGGGTCGATGTCTGCAGGTGCTCCCTGCCGCGCTCGACGGCCTCGGTGCTCACCTCGGCGGCGATCACGTCCAGGCCGTTGCGCGCGAACACCTCCACGATGCCGGCGCCCATCGTGCCCAGGCCGACGACGCCGACCGTCCGGAACTCGCGTGCCACGCGATGACCTCCCGCTGCTTCGAGGGTGTTGCTACTCGCGGGTCAGTCTTCCAGACTCGGCCGCTTGGGAAACCATGCGTGAGGCCGGCGCCACCCCTCCTATCGGCCGTGGCGCGCCTTGACCAGCCCGAGCATCGTCTGCATGTGCTTCGCGGTCCGCCGGAAGCTGGTCACCGGGACGGGCAGGGCGAACCGCTGCCGCGCGACGGCCTGGGGCCGGGTGAACTCGCGCAGCCCGTCCTCGCCGTGGATCCGCCCGAACCCCGAGTCGCCGACCCCGCCGAAGGGCAGCGCGGGGATCCCGGCGAACGAGATCACCCCGTTCACGCTGACCATCCCGCAGCGCAGCGACTCGGCGAGCCGCTCGCCGTCCTTGCTGAAGATCGAGGCGCCCAGCCCGTAGCCGGTGGCGTTGGCCCGGCGGACGGCCTCCGCGGCGTCGGGCACCCGGTTGACGACGATCAGCGGGCCGAAGGTCTCCTCGGTCACCGCCGCCGAGTCCTCGGGGACGTCCGCGATCACGACCGGGTCGATCGTGGTGCCGTGGAAGGAGTCCGCGCCGCCGACCAGGGCGCGACCGCCCTTCGCCAGGGCGTCGGACACGTGCCTGCGCACGACGTCCGTCTGCGACGGCATCGTCATCGGCCCGAAGTCGGTGCCCGCCGTCAGCCCGCGGGTCTTGGCGACCAGCCGGGCCGTGAAGTCCTCGGCGACGGAGTCCACGACGTACACCCGCTCCACGCCCACGCAGGTCTGACCCGCGTTGGACAGCCCGCCCCACACGGCGGCGTCCGCGGCGGCCTCCAGGTCGGCCGAGGCGTCGACGATCAACGCGTCCTTGCCGCCGCACTCGATCAGCACCGGGGTCAGCGACTCGGCACAGGCGGCCATGACGCGCCTGCCCGTCGCCGTCGAGCCGGTGAAGGCCACCTTGGCCACCCCGGAGGCGCAGAGCGCCGCGCCGGTCTCCCCGAAGCCGGTCACGACCTCCAGCAGGGTGTGCTCCGGGGTCACCTCGC
Organism: Pseudonocardia sp. WMMC193; assembly: GCF_021728735.1. NCBI lineage: Bacteria > Bacillati > Actinomycetota > Actinomycetes > Pseudonocardiales > Pseudonocardiaceae > Pseudonocardia > Pseudonocardia sp. WMMC193. The sequence continues at coordinate 3,165,413 of NZ_JAKKDO010000003.1, forward strand.
GCAGCGTGTCCGCGAGCACGAGCCCGACCCCGGGGGTCAGCTCGCTCGGCTTGAACACCACGGTGTTGCCCGCGGCCAGCGCGTAGGCGATGGACCCCATCGGGGTGAAGACCGGGTAGTTCCAGGGCCCGATCACGCCGACGACGCCGAGCGGCTGGTAGGCCAGCGTGGCCGCCTGGTTGGCGCCGAGCATCCCGGCGGGGACCTTGCGCCTGCCCAGCGTCTTCTCCGCGTGCTTGGCGGCCCAGTCGACGTGGTCCACGGCGAGGACCAGCTCGAGGCGGGCGTCGTCGAGCGGCTTCCCGGTCTCGGCGGCGACCACCTCCGCGACCTCGTCCAGCCGCCTGACCAGCGCCTTCTTCCAATCCAGCAGCCGCGAGCGGCGGCCGGAGAACCCGAGCCCGCGCCACCAGCGCGCCGCCGCCTCGGCCCGCGCGACGGCGGCCCGGACGTCCTCCTCGGTGTGCACGGGATGGCTCCCCACGACCGCCCCCGTGCGCGGGTCGAGGGAGTCGAAGGTGCGCGCGGCAACGGTGCTGGTCACCGGGCCACCCTAGGCCCGCGGACGCGTCCCCCGCGGGCCTGTCGAGACCCTCCCGGACCCGTGAGCGGCGATAGTCGCCAGGGCGACTCCGCTCACCCACCCCGCCGCCTCCGGCGGCTGCCGACCCCCGGCCGCCGCTCACGGTCAGAACAGGCGCAGGTCCTTCGAGTCCATGCCGCGCAGGGCGTCGTAGTCGACGGTCAGGCAGCGGATCCCGCGGTCCTCGGCCAACGTCCTGGCCTGCGGCTTGATCTGCTGCGCCGCGAACACCCCGGCCACCGGCCCGAGCAGCGGGTCCCGGTTCATCAGCTTCAGGTAGCGGGTCAGCTGCTCGACGCCGTCGATCTCCCCCCGCCGCTTCACCTCGACGGCGACGTGGGCGCCCGCGGCGTCCCGGCAGAGCAGGTCGACCGGGCCGATGGCCGTCATGTACTCGCGGCGGACCAGGCTGAAGCCCTCGCCGAAGGTCTCGGGATGGGCGGCGAGCAGCTCCTGCAGGTGCGCCTCCACCCCGTCCTTGACCAGGCCCGGGTCCACGCCGAGCTCGTGGCTCGAGTCGTGCAGCACCTCGTCGATCGTGATCACCAGCGACTCGTCCGCCTTGTTCCGGACGGTCCACACACCGGGCTCCTCGGTGAGCCAGCAGGGCGGGCTCATCCAGTTCAGCGGCTTGTAGGCGCGGTCGTCGGCGTGGATGCTGACCGACCCGTCCGCCTTGACCAGCAGCAGCCGGGGCGCCATGGGCAGGTGCGCGGTGAGCCGACCGACGTAGTCGACCTGGCAACGGGCGATGACGAGACGCACCCGGCGCACCCTACCGATGCCCGCGCGCGACCCACGCGGCGATCTGGCTGCGGCCGGATGAGGTGCGGGTTTCCGGCCCGGCAGGGAGCTACGGCGGGTTCGTGGCGCCGGAGTTCCTCTCCCACAACGCCCTGCCGTGGTCGGCCAGCCTCGACCGCAGCTCCGGGTCGAGCGCCTCCACGTCCCCGCCGAGCGAGACGAGCTGACCGGCCGCGACGTCGAGGGACTCGACGGCGAGGGTCAGCTCGCGCCATCCCTCACCGTCCGGCTCGCCGGCCCCCGCGACGGCGGCGGCCGCCGCCTCGACGTCCGTGACCCGCCTCAACGCCCGCAGCCCGCGCGCGGAGACCCGGATCCGGACCGTCTCGCGCAGCATCGTCGCGGCGAACGCGGCGGCGGACTCCGCCCACCACGCCGGGAGGTCGAAGTCGGGGCGCTCGAACCGCTCGTCGAGCAGGGTCGCCTCGGTGATCCGGGCCGCCCGGTACGTCCTGACCTGGCCCTCCACCCGCGCGACGAGATACCAGACCCCCGCCTTGAGCACGAGCCCGAGCGGGTCCACCGTGCGCGCCGCGCGGTACACGATGGACACCCGACGCTGCTCCCAGAGCGCCTCGGCGAGCGTGCCGAGGTGCGCGACCTCGGCGGGCTCCTGGAACCAGCCGGGCGCGTCGAGGTACACCCGCTCGGCGACCGTGCGGGCGTGGGCGCGCAGCTCCTCCGGCAGGGTGGCGAGGATCTTGGCCTGCGCCCCCGCCAGCGCCGTCCCCATGCCGAGCTCGGCCAGCAGCTGCGGCGCGCCCATGGTGAACAGCGTGGCGGCCTCGGCGCCGGTGAGCCCGTCGAGCCGCGTGCGCCAGCCGTCGACGAGCCGGATGCCGCCGCCGGGGCCGGGTTCGGTCCACAGCGGCACCCCGACCTCGGTCAGCGCGGCGACGTCCCGGTAGATCGTCCGCTCGGAGACCTCCAGCTCGGCGGCCAGCTCGGCCGCCGTGGCCGACCGGCGGCGCTGCAGCACGAACAGCAGGGCCATCAACCGGGACGCGCGCACGGGAGCGATCGTGGCAGGCTCTCGGGGTGGACACCCTCTCGACCCGGCAGGTCTACGCGAACAGCTGGATGACCGTCCGGGAGGACGGGATCCGGCGGGCGGACGGCAGCGAAGGCGTGTACGGCGTCGTCGACAAGCCGACGTACGCCCTGGTCATCCCCCGTGACGGCGACCGGCTGCATCTGGTGGAGCAGTTCCGCTACCCGATCGGGATGCGGCGCTGGGAGTTCCCCGCGGGCACCGCGCCGGACCGCGCCGACCAGGACCCCGCCGAGCTCGCCGTCCGCGAGTTGGTCGAGGAGACCGGCCTGCGGGCGGGGCGGATGGAGCGGATCGGCCTGCTCGACGTCGCCCCCGGCATGTCGAGCCAGCGCGGCCACGTCTTCCTCGCGACGGAGCTGGTGCAGGGCGAGCCCCGGCGCGAGCACAGCGAGCAGGACATGCGCCAGGCCTGGTTCACCATCGCGGAGTTCGAGCGCATGATCGCCGACGGCGAGATCACGGACGCCCAGTCCATCGCCGCCTACCAACTCATGCGGCTCCGCGCCTGACCCTCGCACTATGGAGCCACAATGGACGTTTCGGGGCCCGAAACGTGCATTGTGGCTCCATAATGCACGTCAGGTGAGGCGGTCGAGTTCCGCGGCGTGGGTGCGGTACGCGTGGGCGATCCGCGCCGCCAGGGCCCGGTCGGGGGTGCCGGGGAGCTCGAGGGCGGCGCGCAGGGTGTCCGCCAGCAGATCGGCGCGGGCGTCCGGATCGGCGGGGCCCGGCGCGGTCGGCACGCCGTCGAGGAAGAAGAAGCCCGTGGTCACGGCGGCGAAGACGCGCAGCTGGGCGTCGACCGGCTGGTCCGTGCGGAGCAGGCCCGCCTCCCGGAGCAGCCCGAACCACTCCCGGCCCATCCGGGCGCGCACGGCGGCGATGGCACCGAGGGTCTCCGACGCCTCGTGCGCGAGCCTGCCGAGCACCTCGGCGTCGCCGAGGTAGATCCTGCGGGTGACGGGATCGTCCAGCAGCTCCCGGTACAGCTCGCGGACGGCTCGGGCGGGCATCGCCGCCGCCGGGTCGCGCTCCATCCGCTCGGCCATCCGCAGCAGCACCGCGCCGTGGATCCGCAGCAGGACGCCGAGGAACAGCGCCTCCTTGGTGCGGTGGTGCAGGTAGACGGTGCCCTTGCCGATCCCGGCCTCGGCGGCCACGTCCGCGACCGTCACCCGCTGGTACCCCCAGCGGACCAGCAGATCGGCGGCGGCGTCGAGCAGCCGGTCGCCCCTCGTGACCAGATGGCCCGGTCCGGTCATGCAGTCAGCGTATACCGTGACCGGCATGGGCTACGAGCACCTTCTCGTCAAGGAGGACGGGGACACCGTCCGGATCACCATGAACCGGCCGGAGCGGCGCAACGCGCTGTCCGAGGACCATCTCCGCGAGCTGCTCGACGCGTTCGAGCAGGCCGGGGCGAGCTCCGCGACCGGGATCGTGCTGGGCGCCGAGGGCAGGGCCTTCTCTGCGGGCCACGACTTCGCAGACGTCGCGGCGCGGGACCTGCAGGGCGTGCGACAGCTGCTCACCCTGTGCACCGAGCTGATGCAGACCATCCAGGCCGTGCCGCAGGTCGTGATCGCGAAGGTGCAGGCCATCGCGACCGCGGCGGGCTGCCAGCTCGTCGCGACGTGCGACCTCGCCGTCGCCGCCGAGTCGGCGAGCTTCGCGCTGCCCGGGGGCAAGGGCGGCTGGTTCTGCCACACCCCCGCCGTCCCCGTGGCGCGCACCGTCGGCCGCAAGCGGCTGATGGAGCTGGCGCTCACCGGCGACCCGATCGACGCCCGCACCGCGGTCGAGTGGGGTCTGGTCAACTACGCCGTCCCGGACGCCGAGCTCGACGCCCGCACCGACGACCTGCTCGCCCGCGCCACCCGCGGCAGCCGCTTCGGCAAGGAGGTCGGCAAGCAGACGCTCTACGCCCAGCTCGACCGCCCCGAGGCGGACGCGTACGCGATCGCCGTCGAGGTCATGGCGTCGATGTCGCAGTCCGCGGGCGCCAAGGAGGGCATGGCGAGCTTCCTCGAGAAGAGGCACCCGGTCTGGCCCGACTAGGGTGCCGGGCGATGGTGTCTCGCAGAGCGTTCCTCGCCGGCTCCGCCGGTCTGGCGGCCCTGCCGACGCTGGCGACGCTCGCGGCCTGCGGTGAGAGCGGCACCACGTTCGAGCGGATGCGCGCTTCGGGTGTCGCCCGGATCGGGATCGCGGGCGAACGCCCCTACGGCTACCTGAACGGCGACGGCGCCGTCACCGGGGAGGCGCCGACCGTCGCCCGCGCCGTGCTCGCAGACCTCGGGGTGGGCGGCATCGAGGCGGTGCAGGTGCCCTTCGCCCGGCTGCTGACCGGCCTGCTCGACGGGCAGTACGACCTCGTCGCGGCCGGCACCACGATCACTCCGAGCCGGTGCGCCCGGGTGGCCTTCTCGCGCCCGGACTTCTTGGCGCCCTTGGCCTTCCTCGTCCCGGAGGGCAACCCGCAGGGGCTGCGCACGCTCGGTGGCGCCTCCCGCTCCCGCACCCGGCTCGGGGTGCTCGAGGGCTCGGCCGAGCAGGACTACGCGCTCGCCGCGGGGGTGTCCCCCACCGCGATCACGACCTACGACGGCCAGAGCACGCTGTACCGGGCCGTCGCGAACGGCGAGGTCCCCGCCGCCGTCCTCACCCGCCTGTCGCTGCTCGACGAGCAGTCCCGCAATCCGGGATCCCGACTGCAGGTGACCCCCGGGTTCGCGCCCTCGACCACGCCCACCGGCGAGCCGGTCTACCCCGTGGGGGCCTTCGCGTTCCGCCCGGCGGACACCGATCTCGTCGTGGCGTTCGACACGGCACTGACCGACCTGCAGACCTCCGGGCGATGGCTGGAGACGGTGCGCCCCTTCGGGTTCGACGACGAGAACCTCCCGCCGGCAGGCCTCACCACGGCGCAGCTCTGCACGTCGTGATCCCACAGCGGGGTGAAAAGTCCGTACATTTAGCGGGTGGCCGTCGTCGAATCCCGCTTCCCCGCCCGCCTGTTCCGGGTGGGCGACGAACCCGACCCGCGCTTCTCGCTCGCCAACGAACGCACGTTCCTGGCCTGGATCCGGGCGGCGCTGGCGCTGATCGCCGCCGGCGTGGCGCTCGAGGCACTCGGCCTGGCCCTGCACCCGGGGTTCCGGACGGCGGCGTCGATCCTGCTGGTGGTGGCGGGGCTGCTCACCCCGCTGCAGGCCTGGCTGGGCTGGTACGCCACCGAGAAGGCGCTGCGCCGGACCCGCCCGCTTCCGCCCGCGCTGCTGGCCCTGCCCACGGCGGTCCTGGTCGTCGTCGCCGGGCTCCTGGTGTTCCTGGGGATCCTCTACCGGTGAGCGTCGTCGACCCCGGGCTGCAGCCGGAGCGCACCGGCCTGGCCTGGCGGCGCACGACCGTCTCCCTCGCCGTGGTGTCGCTGGCGGGCACCCGGCTGCTGCCCGACCCCGTCGGCCTCGTGGGCCTCGCCGGTCTCGTCGCCGCGATCGCCCTGCTGGTGCTGGGCGAGCGGCGCTACCGCCGGGTCCGCCGCGCCCTCGCGCGCGACCCGGACGCGGCCGTGGCGGGCGGGCTGCTCGTCCCGCTCACCGCGGCGACCACCCTCCTCCTGGGAGCCGGCGCGGCGGTCTACGTACTGGCCTGACCATGGTCAGGCTCGTGGTGCGGCCGCGGCGTGGGCCCGCGCGAGCAGCTCCTCCAGGACGGTCCGGGTGTGCTCGCCGGGGTTCACCACGGACACCCAGCCGCCGTAGACCGGATGGGCGAGCACCACGTCCGTCGCGGTGCGGTCCGTCGACTCGACGAGCTCCCCCGCCGTGCGTCCCACATGGACGTTCACCCGGTACCGGCCGGGCCGGTCCAGGTCCGACGACGGCTCGCCCGGATAGTCCTTCGTGACGATCGTGGCGTAGGGCTGCGTCCGCTCGGGCACCACCCCGCTCGGCGAGTGGTAGAAGAAGTGATCGCCCCAGGCGAGCTCGGGGAACCCGCTCCCCTCCCCGGGTGCCAGCTCCAGCACCCCCTCGAAGCCGCGCAGGGTCGCCAGCACGTCGTCGATACTCATGGGTGCAGTATCGGGTTCACGTGCTTATGGAGGGTTCGTGGCGCTCTCGACGGCGGCCGTGGCCTCGGCTTCCGGGTACTCGGTCCAACTGGTCCGGGACCTGGAGGCTCTCGGGGTGCTGTCGCCCGCGGTCCGCGCCGCCAACGGTTACCGAGTCTTCTCGGCACACCATGTCGCTGAGCTGCGGGTCTATCGGCAGCTCGCCCTCGCCGCGGGGCCGGTGGAGGCGCGGCGGGTGCTGCAGGAGGTCCGCGACCTCCCGCTCGACGAGGCGGTCGCGCGAGTCTCCGGCCTCCACACCGAACTCTCCAGAGCGCGGTCCGAGGCGCTGGCCGCCCGGCGCGCGTTGCTCGTGATCGACGCCGAGCCGCAGGTCGGCGAGGACTCCATGACGATCACCCAGCTGGCCGAGGCGCTCGGTGTGCGCACGTCGGCGTTGCGGTTCTGGGAGTCCGAGGGCCTGCTGCACCCCACGCGGGTGGGCCGCGCCGCCCGCGTCTACCCGGTCGCGGCGGTGCGTGAGGCCCGGATCGTGGTCGCCCTGCGCACCGCGGGCCACCGCATCCCCGAGCTGCGCGCCACGATGGCGGCGTTGCGCGAGACGACCGCGCGTCCGCTCGAGTCCCTCGACGCCCACCTGGCCTCGCTCACCACGCGCACCCTCGCCCTGCTCCGCGCGGGCTCGGGGCTCGCCGAGCTCGTGTCCGGAGGGTGACCGGCGGCGATGTGGTGGAGGATGGCGGCATGGCACTGCTGCGCATCGCGGGCATTCCCGTCCCCGGCCCGTCCGACCTGCTCGACGGGGCCAAGGCCGTCGTGGGCTGGTCCGGGGAGGTCGTCGAGATCGCGGCGGGCATGCCGGAGCGGGCCGCCGCCCTGCTCGACGACGTCACCGGGTTGGTCGGGCGCATCGGCGGGATCGCCGAGCGGGTCGAGGGGCTGCTCACACAGGTCGAGGGCATCGCGGGCCGCGCCGACGGCCTGATCGAACGGGTGGACGGCACCGCGACCGAGGCGCAGGCGCTGATCACCCGCGTCGGCGGCACCGTCACGGCGGTGGAGGGGCTGCTCGGGCAGGTCGGCGGCACCGCGACGCAGGCGGACGAGCTGATCACCCGTGTGGGCACGACGGCCCGGCAGGCGGACGCGTTGATCGTCAGCGTCGGCGGGACGGCGGGCGAGGCGGACGCGCTCATCACCCGGGTCGGCGGCACCGCGGGTGCCGCCGAGGAGCTCGTCGCCCGGGTCGGCGGGGTGGCGGGGGACGCGGAGCGGATCGTCCTCTCCGCCGGGTCGGTCGCGGACGAGGCGCGCAAGGTCGTCGCCGGGGCGAACGCGGTGGCGGACGACGCGGCGGGCGTGGTGTCCCGGGCGGGCACGGTGGCCGGGCGCGCGGACGACCTGGTGCAGGACGCGTCGGGGCTCAGCGCGCAGGCGGGCGCGATGCTCGAGACCTACAAGCCGATCACCGAGAAGGCCGCCCCCCTGGCCGCGAAGTTCGTCGACGAGTTCTCCGAGGCCGAGCTGCACGCCGCCATCCGGATGGTCGACCAGCTGCCCCAGCTGGTCGAGCACCTGGAGAACGACGTCATGCCCATCCTGACCACGCTCGACCGCGTGGGGCCGGACGTCCACGACCTGCTCGACGAGCTCAAGGGCGTCCGGCAGGCCATCAACGGGATCCCCGGCTTCTCGTTCTTCCGTCGCCGCGGCGAGGAGCGGGAGGCCGAGGAGGCGGCGGCGGAGTAGCCGCCCGCACGGTCCGCACCCACGCGCACCGCTCGAGGTCCCAGTAGTGGCGCCGGTCCATCACGCCACCTCCCCGAACAGGCGCCGACAGTGCCGGGTGTGGATGCCGGGCGCGATCCGGGGCAGCAGCGCCCGGGCGGGCGGAGGCGCCTCGGCGAGCATCGCGCGCAGCACCGCGGGATCGCCCTCGGCCATCATCATCCCGAAGAACAGCGGCAGGGCCGGTTTCGGGATCGCCTGGAACCCGGCCTCCCCGAGCGCGGCCCACTCCGCCGCCGTGAGGTGGGCCGCGGCGAGCGGCAGGATCTCCCGCTCCTCCATCCGCAGGTGGGCCTCGAGCAGGGTGTAGAGCTCGGCGAGGTCGTCGACCAGCGCGAGGCCGGTGTGCCGGTCCGTCCAGGAGTCGAGCGCGACGCGGACGGCGGCGACCAGCTCCTCGATGCGGGCGTGCTGCTCCTCGCCCGTGTCGAGCGCCGCCGCGGGCACCCGGGCCCGCAGCAGCGGCAGGAGCAGCCGGTCCTCCCCCTCGTGGTGGTGGTCGAGGATGTCGAGCAGCAGGCGGACGTGGCGGACCACGCGGGCGCGCTGCCGGCGCGTCTCCGTCCGCACGACGGCGGTCGGGGCCATCCGGATCTCCCGGAGCAGGGCGGTGTGGACGACGACCATGTCGCGGGTGTCGACGGTCGCGGGGACCGCGGTCGGGGTGGGGTCGGGACGGGTGGCGGGCATCGGGCTGTTCCTCTCTCGGTGGTGTGCGCCCAGCCTCGGGGACGGCGTGTGCACGGCACTTGCACGGCCGTGTCACGCTGACCGGGTGGGGTTGACCGTCCAGGTGCTCGGCCCGGTGGAGATCGCAGGCGACGAGGGCCCCCTGCCCGTGCGCCGCCTCCTCGAACGCGGTCTGCTCGTCCGGCTGGCGCTGGCGGGCGGGACCGGCGTGGCGGACGAGCGCCTGGCCGCGGACCTGTGGGAGGGCGAGGACCCCGGGGTCGCGCGGCTGCGCGTCGTCGTCTCCCGCCTGCGGCGCAGCCTCGGCGGCTCGGCGGACGCCGTCGTGCGCGTTCCGGGCGGCTACCGGCTCGACGCGGACGTCGTCGACCTGCGGGCCGCCGAGGCCGCCGCAGCCCGGCTGCGGGCCGATCCGGAGACCGCGCGGGCCGCGGCCGCGGAGTCACTCACCGCCTGGCGCGGGGACGCCCTCTCGGACCTGCGGTCACTCCCCTTCGCCCGTCGCGAGGGCGAGCGGCTGGACGCCTGGCGGGCGGAGCTGACGGCGGCCCGCCTGCGGGCGGACCTCGACCTCGGGGCGGGCCCCGGGATCGTCACGGAGCTGGCCCGGCTCGCGGCGGAGGCCCCGCTGGACGAGGGGGTGCGCGGGATGCTGGCCACCGCCCTCTACCGCGCCGGGCGGCAGGCGGACGCCCTCGCGGAGCTCGCCGCGCTGCGCCGCGACCTCGCGCGCGAGCTGGGGGTGGACCCGACCGCCGAGACGGTCGAGCTGGAGGTGCGCCTGCTGCGTCAGGACCCGGCGCTGCGGCCGATCGCGCGCGCGGCGGAGCGGCGGGCGGGCGTCGAGGCCCGGCCGGGCGGGATCGTCGGCCGGGAGCCCGAGCTGCGGGTGCTGGCCGACCGCCTCGACGCCGCGCGCTCCGGGGAGGTCGGTGTCGTGCTCGTGGAGGGTCCGCCGGGGATCGGGCGGACCCGGCTGCTGGAGGCGCTCGGCGAGCTCGCCGCCGCGCGCGGGTTCGCGGTGCGGTGGGGCCGCGCGGCCGAGGGTGCCCCCGCGTTCTGGCCGTGGCGCCAGGCGTTGCGCCACGACGCCGGTCCGCTCGCCCCGTCCGAGGTCCCCGTGCCGACGGCGGCGCCGGACGACCGGTTCGGGCTGTTCGAGACGGTCGTCGCGCACCTGGAGGAGGTGGCGGGCGACGGACTCGTCCTGCTGCTCGACGACCTGCACCGGGCGGACGTCGGCTCCGTGCTCCTGCTGGCCCACCTCGCGGGCGGCGCGGGCCGGGCCCCGCTGCTGGTCGCCGCCTGCCTGCGCCCCGACGGGCTCGATCCCGACCGCGCTCAGGCCCGCACCGAGCTGCTGCGCAGGCCGCGGACCACCCGGATCGGGCTGGGCGGACTCACCCCGGACGCCGTCGGCGCGCTGCTCGCGCTCGTCCGCGGCGCACCCGGCGACCCCGAGGTCGTGGCCAGCGTGGCGGCGCGGACCGGCGGCAACCCGCTGTTCGTCCGGGAGCTCGCCGCCGCGGCGACCGTCCCACCCGCCGCCGCACCCGCCGCGCTGCCCACCGCGATCCGGGACGCGGTCCGCACCCGGCTCGACGCGCTGGGCCCGCGCGGCGCGTCGGTCCTGGCGGCGGCGGCCGTGCTCGGCGAGGAGGTCGACGCCGAGCTGGTCGCGGACGTCCTCGCCCAGCCGGTCGAGGACGTGCTCGACCGGCTCGACGAGGCCGTCGCCGCGGGCCTGCTGGGCGACTCCGACGGGGTGCGCTTCGCCCAGGAGATCGTCCGGGAGGCCGTGGCCTCGGACGTCGGGTCCGGGGCGCGGGCCCGCCTGCACCTGCGGGCGGCGGAACACCTCGAGCGGACCGGGACCCGGGTCCCGGAGATCGCCCACCACCGGCTCGCGGCGGTGCCGCTCGGTGACCGCGGCCGGGCCGTCCGGGCCGCCGTCGCCGCCGCCGAGCTGGCCGTGCGGCAGTTCGCGTTCGAGGACGCGGTCCGGCTCTACGACCGGGCGGTCGGGACGGGCGCCGCGCTCGACACGGCCACCCGGGCCGAGCTGCTGCTGGGTCGGGCGCACGCCCAGCACCTGGGTCACGACGTGTCGGGGGCGATGCGCAGCGGCGCGGAGGCCGGTGCCCTCGCCGAGCAGCTCGCCGACCCCGTCCTCCTCGCCCGGGCCGCCATCCTCCTGCCGGACGTCGCGGACGCGAACTGGCTGACGACGTCGAGCCGGTGGTGTCGCGCGGCGCTCGAGACGCTCCCCGGCGAGGACGGCGCGCTGCGCGCGCGGCTGCTCGCCCAGCTCGCCGTCGCCTCCGTGTGGGCCGACGACCGGGTCGGCCCCGATCCCGTCGACGTCGTGGGGTCGACGGCGCTGGCGATGGCCGAGCGGGTCGGGGACACCCCGGCGCTGCTGACCGCGCTCCGGGCCCGCCAGCTCGCCCGGTCCGGCCCCGACGGCAACCACGACCGGCTCGCGGTCGCGGACCGGATGCTGGCGCTCACCCGCGAGGTCGGCGACCCGGCCGAGCTCTGGGGCAGGCTGTGGAGGTTCGACGCGCTCGTCCAGCTGGGGCGGGTCGACGAGGCCGAGGAGGAGCTCGACCGGCTGGAACCGGTCGTCGCGCGGCTGCGCCGCCCGCTGGCGCGCTGGCACCTCGTCCGGAACCGGGGGTTGCTGCTGGCCGCACGCGGTCGGTTCCCCGAAGCGCGGGCGGCCGCCGACGAGGCGGTGCGGGTGGCGGCGCGAGGGAACCACCGCGCCGCCGAGTACCCCGCGCACACGCTGCGGCTCAGCATCGCGCTCCTGACGGGGGACCCGGTCGACCCGGCGGTCTTCGAGGTCGAGCGGTACCAGCCGCCGCCGCGGCTGCTCAGCATGATGGCCGCCGAGTGGCACGCCGCCCACGGTGACCTCGACGAGGCCCGGCGCCTGCACGCCCGGCTGCCGCGGCCCGAGACGGTCCCGCTCAAGCCGTTCATGGTCCTGCCGTTCCACGCGACCGGCGGCGCAGTGGCCGCGGCGGTGGGGGACGCCCACGGCATCGACCACGCCTACGCCCAGCTGCTGCCGTACGACGACCTGCACGTCACGGCGGGCGCGGGCGCGGGCCTGACCGGCGGGTCGGTGCGGCTGGTCCTCGGCACCCTCGCCGCGGCGCAGGGGCGCACGGACGTCGCGGTCGACCACCTGCGCGCGGCCGTCGCGGTGAACGAGGCCGCGGGGCTGCGCCCCTGGGCGGTCCGCGCCCGGATCGCGCTGGCCCGGCAGCTGGGGGACGCGGACGCCTCCGCGACCGCGGCCGCGGAGGCCACCGCGCTGGGCATGCCGACCGGCCTGCGGCGCTGACGCCGGACACGCCCCACGTGACCCCCGACCCGCCCACGTGACGCTTGGGACGCCCAAGCGCCGCTGAGCGACGCTTGGGCGTCCCAAGCGTCAGCTCAGCGCGTCACGGGCCCGAGCGGCAGGCCTGAGCGGCACGGCCTGAGCGGCACGGCCTGAGCGGCACGGCCCGAGCCTCACCCCAGCCCGTGCACCTCGCGGACGAGCGTGACGATCTCGTCCATCATCTCGGTGAGCTGGTAGTCCTTCGGCGTGAAGACCGCGGCGACGCCCTTCTCCTTCAGCGCCTTCGCGTCCTCGGCGGGGATGATCCCGCCGACGATCACCGGGACGTCGTCCGCGCCCTGGGCGCGCAGCCCGTCGACCACCGCGGGGACGACCTCGAGGTGCGAGCCGGACAGGATCGACAGCCCGACGACGTGCACGCCCTCCTGCACCGCCGCCGCCACGATCTGCGCGGGGGTGAGCCGGATGCCCTGGTACACGACCTCGAACCCGACGTCCCGGGCCCGCACGGCGACCTGTTCGGCTCCGTTGGAGTGCCCGTCGAGGCCGGGCTTGCCGACCAGCATCCGCAGGCGCGTGCCGAGCTCCTCGCCCGTCGCGCGGACCCGCTCCCGCACCTCCGCGATCTCCACCGCGGCCTCCCCGCCTGCGACCGCCGCCGACACCCCGGTCGGCGCCCGGAACTCCCCGAACACCGCGCGCAGCGCCCCGGCCCACTCCCCCGTCGTCACGCCCGCCTTGGCGCAGTCGACGGAGACCTGCATCAGGTTCTCGTCCGTCTTGGCGGCGTCCTGCAGCCGCCGCAGGGCCTCGTCCACCGCGGACTGGTCGCGGGCGGCCCGCCACTCGCGGATCGCCGCGACGGCGGCGGCCTCCGTGGCCGGGTCGACGGTCTCGATCGCCGCCGCGTCGCCCTGCAGCGGGCTCGGCTCGGTGGTCTGGAACCTGTTGACGCCGACGACGACGTCGTCCCCGGACTCGATCCGCCTGCGACGCTCGGCCAGCGCGGTGACCAGCTCGCCCTTCATGTAGCCGTTCTCGACGGCCGCGACCGCGCCGCCCATCTCCTGCACCCGGTCGATCTCGGCCTGGGCGGCCTCGACGAGCTCGGTCACCTTGGCCTCGATCACGACCGAGCCCTCGAAGATGTCCTCGTACTCGAGCAGGTCGGTCTCGTAGGCGAGCACCTGCTGCATGCGCAGCGCCCACTGCTGGTCCCAGGGGCGCGGCAGGCCGAGCGCCTCGTTCCACGCGGGCAGCTGGATCGCGCGGGCGCGGGCGTCCTTGGACAGGGTGACGGCGAGCATCTCCAGCACGATGCGCTGGACGTTGTTCTCCGGCTGGGCCTCGGTGAGCCCGAGCGAGTTGACCTGGACCCCGTAGCGCATGCGCCGCTGCTTGGGGTTCTCGACGCCGTAGCGCTCCAGGGTGATCCGGTCCCACATGCGTGCGAGGGCGCGGAGCTTGCACATCTCCTCGACGAACCGCAGCCCGGCGTTGACGAAGAACGAGATCCGGCCGACGACGTCCCCGAACCGCTCCGGCGGCACCTGCCCGGAGTCGCGCACCGAGTCCAGCACCGCGATCGCGGTGGACAGCGCGTACGCGAGCTCCTGGGCGGGGGTGGCCCCGGCCTCCTGCAGGTGGTAGCTGCAGATGTTGATCGGGTTCCACTTGGGGATCTCGGTGACCGACCAGGCCACCATGTCGGTGATCAGGCGCAGGCTCGGGGCCGGCGGGAAGACGTAGGTCCCGCGGGACAGGTACTCCTTGATGATGTCGTTCTGGGTGGTGCCCGCGAGCGTCGCCCGGTCCGCGCCCTGCTCCTCCGCGACCGCCACGTACAGGGCGAGCAGCCACATCGCGGGCGCGTTGATCGTCATCGAGGTGTTGGCCTCGGCGATCGGGATGCCGTCGAACAGCGTGCGCATGTCGCCGATGTGGCTGACCGGCACGCCGACCTTGCCGACCTCACCCTTGGCCAGCTCGTCGTCCGGGTCGTAGCCGGTCTGGGTGGGCAGGTCGAAGGCCACCGAGAGGCCCGTCTGGCCCTTCGCGAGGTTGCGCCGGTACAGCGCGTTCGACTTCTCGGCGGACGAGTGGCCCGCGTAGGTCCTGATCACCCACGGGCGGTCGCGCTCACGATCGGTCGGGTACGGCACCGGACACCTCCACGTCGAAGAACAGCCCCGGAGGCAAGCTTGCGGAGCCGACCATCGAGCAGATCGTACTGGCCGGTAGCGCCCGCCACACCTGCCGTGTGAGATAGTACGCGGCCTGTCCGGCAAACCGAGCAGAGCGCCGTCAGACCCGGTGGTACCGGGCGTCGAAGAAACAGAAGATCCCGTAGGCCGCGATGCCCAGGGCCACGACGGTCAGGATGACCACGCCGAAGGGCTGCGCCGCGAGCGTCTTCAGCGCCGAGTCCATGCCGTTGGCCTCGTTCGGGTCGAAGCGCACCGCCGCGGAGACGATCAGCACCCCCAGGACGCCGATCGCCACGCCCTTGGCGACGAAGCCGACCTGGCCGAGGCGCTCGTCGAGCATCCGGGCCCGCCGGTCCGCCCCGCCGAGGTCCTGGTCCTCGGTGAACTTCTTCTTCGCACCGTGCCAGGCCATGACCCCGGCTCCGATCACCACGCCGACGCCGACGATCCCGACGATGACCTGACCACCCGGCAGGCCGAGCACGCCCGCGGTGGCCTGTCCCCCGCCGCCGCCCTGCGCACCGCCGTGGACCGCCGCGGAGGCGGTCAGCACGGCGAGACCGGCGTAGACCACGGCCTGCCCAGCGCTGGTCAGGCGCTTGACCAGCTTCTTCTTCTCGTCGTCGACGTAGCCGAACCCCCAGATCGCGGAGGTGACCCGCCACAGCACCACGCACACGAACCCGAGGAAGAGCACCCACAACAGGACGCGGCCGAAGGGCTGCTGCGCGATGGTCGACACCGCACCGCTCTGGTCCGCCTGCCCACCGCCGCCGAACGCCACCTGCAACGCCAGCCAGGCGATCAGCAGGTGCAGCACCCCGTTCGCGGCGATCCCGACCCGGGCGCCCTTGCGGACGGGCTCGCTGCGCCCGGCGCGCCGAGCGCTCCCGCCGCTCGGAGCGGCGTCCCGGACAGAGCGTGCGGCGCTGCGAGCCCGGTCGCCCAGGCTGCCCGACGTCGATGTGGACATGGTTCCTCCGTAGCCGGTCGGCCCCCCGACCCGGGAGAGGTATGCCCCTTATCGGCGCCCTCGAACCCTCCGTCGTCACCCTGCGTCCGCACGCGGATCACACGATCGGAGGCACCCCTACCGGGCGGGGTCGGCCGCCACGCGCTCGATGTCCGCGCCCAGGCCACGCAGGTTCTCGACGAAGCGGGGGTAGCCGCGGTCGATGTGGTCGACGTCCCAGACCTCGGTGGTGCCCTCGGCGCAGAGTCCGGCCAGCACCAGGCCCGCACCGGCGCGGATGTCGCTGGCCCAGACCGGGGCGCTGGAGAGCCGCTCCACCCCCCGGACGACCGCGTGGTGGCCGTCGGTGCGGGCGTCCGCACCCAGACGGACCATCTCGTCGACGAAGCGGAACCGCGCCTCGAAGACGTTCTCGGTGATCATCGAGGTGCCCTCGGCGACCGCGGTCAGCGCGATCGCCATCGGCTGCAGGTCCGTGGCGAACCCGGGGTAGGGCAGCGTCACGAAGTCGACGGCCTGGGGACGCCGCCCGCCCATCGCCACCGAGAACTCCTGGTCGCCGACCGTCGTCTCGGCGCCCGCGCTGCGCAGCTTGTCCAGCACCAGGTCGATGTGGTGCGGGTCCACGCCCCGCACCGTGACCTCGCCGCGGGTCATGCAGGCGGCGAAGGCCCAGGTCGCCCCGACGATCCGGTCCCCGATGACGCGGTGCTCGGTGGGCTGCAGCGAGGACACGCCGTGCACGGTCAGCGTGGACGAGCCGACGCCCTCGAGCCGGGCCCCCATCTGCTGGAGCATCACGCACAGGTCCACGATCTCGGGCTCGCGGGCGGCGTTGTCGATCACCGTGGTGCCCGTGGCCAGCACCGCCGCCATCAGGATGTTCTCGGTGGCGCCGACGCTGGGGAAGTCCAGCCAGATCTGGGCGCCGTGCAGGTCGTCCGCCTGCGCGACGACGCGGCCGTGCTCGATCTCGGTGGTCGCGCCCAGCTTGCGCAGGCCGTTGGCGTGCATGTCCAGCGGGCGCGAGCCGATGGCGTCCCCGCCGGGCAGCGGGACGATGGCCTTGCGGCAGCGCGCGACGAGCGGGCCGAGCACGCAGACCGAGGCCCGCAGCTTGGACACCGGCCGGTAGTCGGCCTGGCTGCCCGGTTCGGCGGGCACGTCGATCGTGACCGTGCCGCCGTCGATCGCGACCGTGCAGCCGAGGCTGCGCAGGACGTCCGCCATGAGCGGCACGTCCAGGATCTCCGGGCAGTTCGTGAGGGTGGTCGTGCCCTCGGCCAGCAGCGCCGCCGCCATCAGCTTCAGCACGCTGTTCTTCGCCCCGACGACGTCGACGACGCCCGAGAGCCGGGCCCCGCCCCGCACCGCGAAATGCTCCGTCACGAACAGCGACGGTAGCGGTTCGGACTCAGCGCCCCGACTCGGGGCCGCCCGGCTGCCACAGCACGTCACCGTCCGGATTCGCACAGCGACCGAGGATGAAGAGCAGGTCAGAGAGCCGGTTGAGGTACTTGGCGGTGAGCGGGTTGGTCCGTTCGGCGTCCTGCTCCAGGAGCGCCCAGACGCTGCGTTCCGCCCGACGGGCCACTGTGCGCGCCACGTGGAGATACGCCGCGCCGGGCGTGCCCCCGGGGAGGATGAACGACGAGAGCTTCGGCAGGCCCTCGTTGAACTCGTCGCACCAGCCCTCGAGCCGGGTGATGTAGCGCTCCTCGACCCGCAGCGGCGGGTACTCCGGGTCCGGGACGATCGGCGCACACAGGTCCGCGCCGACGTCGAACAGGTCGTTCTGCACCTGCCGCAGCGGCACCAGCAGCCGCTCGTCCAGCTGCCCGACGGTCACCGCCACCCCGACGGCGGCGTTGCACTCGTCCGTGTCGGCGTACGCCGCGAGCCGCACATCGGTCTTCGACACCCGCGAGAAGTCCCCGAGCGCGGTCGTCCCGGAGTCCCCGGTCTTGGTGTAGATCCTGGTGAGGTGCACGGCCATGAGCCGAGCCTAACTGGCCTGCCGGTACCCCGGGGGCGCCGCTTCGAGCCAGGAGAGGAAGCCGGTCAGGACGTCCGCGCTCATCGCCAGCTCGACCTCGTGGGCGTCGTCCCGGCACCGGATGACGGACGTCGCGTACGGGATGGCGAAGGACTCACCGGGCAGCGGCGCGCGCCGGTCGACGATCTCGAGATCGTTCCGGTCGATGGCCACCGTGGGCCCCACCCGGAAGCTGGTGAGCCGGTACCAGGCGAACTCGTCGCCGCGGTAGCGACCGACACCGAAGTGCCAGTCGGTGACCGCGAAACGGCGGCGCAGACACAGGTCCACGCCGCCGCCACGCATGAGTCGCACCCGCCGCACGGCGAGCCAGCCGAGGGCGAGACACACGAGCACCAGGACCACACCGACGATGATCGCCACGGTCTCGGCCACAGGTGCTCGTGCTCTCCAGACCTACGCCGAGGCGGATTCCGCGGCTTTGAGCCGCACCTCGGCCCGCTTGCGGGCCGCCACCTCGTCCGGCTCGTCCCCGGTCGCACGGGACAGCGCCGCCTGCGCACGCTTCACGTCGATCTCGTCCGCCTGCTCGGCGAACTCCGCCAGGATCGAGACCGTCTCCGGCCCGATCGAGAGGAACCCGCCGTGCACGGCGACGGTCAGCGACGGGCCGTCGACCGGGTCGATCCGGACGACACCCGCCTCCTCGAGCTGCGCGAGCGTCGGCTCGTGGCCGGGCATGATGCCCAGCTCACCCTCGGTCGTGCGGGCGAGCACGAAGCTCGCCTTGCCCGACCAGAGGCGCCGCTCGACCGCGACCAGCTCCACGGTCATCTCTGCCATCAGACGATCAGCCCTCGAGCTTCTTGCGGTTCTTGTCGAGGTCCTCGAGGCCACCGCAGAGGAAGAACGCCTGCTCGGGCACGTCGTCGAACTCGCCCTTGGCGATCTTGTCGAAGGCCTCGATGGTCTCCTTGAGCGGGACCGTCGACCCCGGCTGGCCGGTGAACTGCTCGGCGACCAGCAGGTTCTGCGACAGGAAGCGCTCGATGCGCCGCGCCCGGCCGACGAGCTGCTTGTCCTCCTCGGACAGCTCGTCGATGCCGAGGATGGCGATGATGTCCTGCAGGTCGTTGTACTTCTGCAGGATCCGCTTGACCTCGTTGGCGACGCGGAAGTGCTCGTCGCCGATGTACTGCGGGTCCAGGATCCGCGAGGTCGAGGTCAGCGGGTCGACCGCCGGGTAGATGCCCTTCTGCGAGATGGGGCGGGAGAGCTCCGTCGTCGCGTCCAGGTGGGCGAAGGTCGTCGCCGGGGCCGGGTCGGTGTAGTCGTCCGCGGGGACGTAGATCGCCTGCATCGAGGTGATCGAGCGGCCACGCGTGGAGGTGATGCGCTCCTGCAGCTCGCCCATCTCGTCCGCCAGCGTCGGCTGGTAACCGACGGCGGACGGCATGCGGCCGAGCAGCGTGGAGACCTCGGACCCGGCCTGGGTGAACCGGAAGATGTTGTCGATGAAGAGCAGCACGTCCTGGTTCTGCTCGTCACGGAAGTACTCGGCCATGGTCAGGGCCGACAGGGCGACGCGCATACGCGTGCCCGGCGGCTCGTCCATCTGGCCGAAGACGAGCGCGGTGTCGTTGATGACGCCGGACTCGGTCATCTCCGTGATGAGGTCGTTGCCCTCACGGGTGCGCTCGCCGACCCCGGCGAACACCGACGTACCACCGAAGTTCTTGGCGACACGGGTGATCATCTCCTGGATGAGCACCGTCTTGCCGACGCCGGCGCCGCCGAACAGGCCGATCTTCCCACCCTGCACGTACGGGGTGAGCAGGTCGATGACCTTGATGCCGGTCTCCAGCATCTCGGTGCGACCCTCGAGCTGGTCGAAGTTCGGCGCCTTGCGGTGGATGCCCCAGAGCTCACCGGTCGGCTTGAAGTCCTTGTCGTCCAGGCAGTCGCCCAGCGCGTTGAACACGTGGCCCTTGACCTGGTCGCCCACGGGGACCGAGATCGGACGGCCGAGGTCCTTGACCTCCTGGCCGCGGACGAGGCCGTCCGTGGGCTGCATGGAGATGGCGCGGACCAGGTTGTCGCCCAGGTGCTGGGCGATCTCCAGGGTCAGCGTCTTGGACAGCTCACCGAACTCGATCTCCACGGTGAGGGCGTTGTAGAGCTCCGGCACCTGGTTGCGCGGGAACTCGACGTCGACGACCGGGCCCGTGACCCGGACGACCCGGCCAACCCTGGTCTGGGTCGCGGAATCAGCAGTGGCGGTCATCAGCTCTCACTTCCTGCGGTCACAAGAGCGTCGGCGCCACCGACGATCTCGCTGATCTCCTGGGTGATCTGTGCCTGGCGGGCCTGGTTGGCCTCCAGTGTCAGAGTACGGATCAACTCGTTCGCGTTGTCCGTCGCGGCCTTCATGGCCCGCTGCCGGTTCGCCGACTCGCTCGCCGCCGACTCCAACAGGGCCGCGAACAGCCGCGCCCCGATGTACTTCGGCAGCAGCGCGTCGAACAGCACGTCCGCGCTGGGCTCGAACTCGTACAGCTGCTTGACCTCGTTCGGGTCCGACCGGATGGGCTCGGGCTCCCCGGCCACCGTGTCGACCTCGTCCGCGTACTCGACCTCCATGGGCGCCATCCGCCGCGCCTGCGGCAGCTGGGTGACCATGTTCTTGAACTGCGTGTACACGAGGTGCAGCTCGTCGACGCCCTCGACGCCGTCCGCGTTGCCCTCGGCGTCGTCCTGCCCCGCCATGAACGCGGTCACGAGCTCGCGCGCCGCCACCGCGGCGTCCTCGTAGCTCGGCTGCTCGGAGAAGCCCGTCCAGCTCGCCGCGACCGGGCGCCTGCGGAAGCGGTAGTAGCTCACGCCCTTGCGCCCGATCACGTAGAGCACCGGCTCCTTGCCCTGCTCGCGCAGGAGCGACTGGAGCTGCTCGGCCTCCTTGAGCACGTTGGCGTTGTAGCCACCGCACTGGCCGCGGTCACTGGTCACGACCAGCACCGCGGCGCGCTTGGCGTTCGGCCGCTCGACGAGCAGCGGGTGGTCCAGCGCCGAGTTGGAGGCCAGCTCGGTGAGGACCGCCGTCATCTGCTCGGCGTAGGGCTTCGCCTCCTCCACCCGGGCGCGGGCCTTCGCGATCCGCGAGGTCGCGATGAGCTCCATCGCCCGAGTGATCTTCTTGATGGACTGCGTCGACCTGATCCGCCGCCGCAGCACACGGATCTGTGCCGCCATGGGTCCCTACCCGTCAGCTCGAAGCCGGCGCCGGCTTGTTGACCTTCACCGTCTCCTGGTCGACCTCGTCGGCCTCGAGGGCCTCCGCCTTGGCCTCCTTGACGACCGACGAGCCGTCCGACGCGGTGAAGTCCTTCTTGAAGTCGTCCACGATGCCCTGCAGCCGCTCGACGTTCTCGTCCTTGAGCAGCCCGGTGTCCCGGATCTCCGCGAAGACGCCCTCGTGGTTGCGCCGCACGTGCGCGAGGAAGTCCGACTCGAACCGGGCCACGTCGGCGACCGGGACGGAGTCCAGCTGGCCGGTGGTGCCCAGCCAGATGGAGACGACCTCCTCCTCGACCGCGAACGGCGCGTACTGCGCCTGCTTCAGCAGCTCGACGAGGCGCTCACCGCGACCCAGCGCCGCGGCCGAGGCCGCGTCGAGGTCCGAGCCGAAGGCCGCGAAGGCCTCGAGCTCGCGGTACTGCGACAGGTCCAGCCGCAGCGAGCCGGACACCGCCCGCATGGCCTTGATCTGCGCCGACCCGCCGACCCGGGAGACCGAGATGCCGACGTTGATGGCCGGCCGCACACCCTGGTTGAACAGGTCCGACTCCAGGAAGACCTGGCCGTCGGTGATGGAGATGACGTTCGTCGGGATGTAGGCCGAGACGTCGTTCGCCTTGGTCTCGATGATCGGCAGACCGGTCATCGAGCCGCTGCCGAGCTCCTTGTTGAGCTTGGCGCAGCGCTCCAGCAGGCGGGAGTGCAAGTAGAAGACGTCACCCGGGTAGGCCTCGCGGCCCGGCGGGCGGCGCAGCAGCAGCGAGATCGCGCGGTAGGCCTCGGCCTGCTTGGACAGGTCGTCGAAGACGATCAGGACGTGCTTGCCCTGGTACATCCAGTGCTGGCCCAGCGACGACCCGGTGTAGGGGGCGAGCCACTTGAAGCCGGCCGGGTCGGAGGCGGGGGCCGCGACGATCGTCGTGTACTCCAGCGCGCCCGCGTCCTCGAGCGACTGCCGGACACCGGCGATCGTCGAGCCCTTCTGGCCGACGGCGACGTAGATGCAGCGGACCTGCTTCGTCGGGTCGCCCGACTCCCAGTTCTGCTTCTGGTTGATGATCGTGTCGACGCAGACGGCGGTCTTGCCCGTCTTGCGGTCACCGATGATCAGCTGGCGCTGGCCCCGGCCGATCGGCGTCATCGCGTCGATGGCCTTGATGCCGGTCTGCAGCGGCTCGCGGACCTCCTGGCGGTCCATCACGCCCGCGGCCTGCAGCTCGAGGATGCGGCGCGTCTCGGCCTCGATGTCACCGAGCCCGTCGATGGGGTTGCCCAGCGGGTCGATCACGCGGCCGAGGAAGGCCTCGCCCACGGGCACCGAGAGGATCTCGCCGGTCCGCTTCACGGACTGGCCCTCCTCGATGCCGGCGTAGTCGCCGAGGATGACCGCGCCGATCTCGCGCGCGTCCAGGTTCAGCGCGACGCCGCGCACCCCGCCGTCGAACTCGAGGAGCTCGTTGGTCATCGCCGAGGGCAGGCCCTCGACGTGGGCGATGCCGTCACCGGTGTCCGAGACGGTCCCGACCTCTTCACGGGCCGTGCCGGTCTCCAGCGACGAGACGTAGCCGGCAATCGCGCTCCGGATCTCCTCCGGGGAGATCGTCAGCTCTGTCATGGCAGTCGTCTGTTCCTTCTTCTCGTGAGGTGTCAGCTCGGGATGGCTCGACGGGCGGCGGCGAGCTTGCCGCTCACGCTTCCGTCGATGACCTCGTCGCCGACCCGGATGACCATGCCGCCGAGCAGGCTCTCGTCGAGCTCGGTCGCCAACGCGATGTCCCGCCCGTAGATCCGGGTGAGGGACGCGGTGAGCTGCTGCTCCTGCGCCGCGGTCAGCGCCACGGCCGTGCGCACGTAGGCGACCGACCGGCTGCGCCGGGCGGCGGCGAGCTCGGCGAGCTCCTCGGCCGCGACGTCCAGGTGCCGGGCCCGCGGGGTGCGGACCAGGTCCCGCAGGAGCGCGGCGGTGACGGGGTAGACCTTGGTGCCGAGCACCGCGTCGAGCAGCTCGACCCGCTTGTCGGCGGGCACGTCGGTGTCCGCCAGCAGGGTGGTCAGCTCCGGCTCGCGCTCCAGGATCCGGCCGAACCGGAACAGCTGGTCCTCGACGTCGTCGAGGGCGCGCTGCTTCTCGGCCGCGGCCAGCAACGCCGTGCGGGCGAGCGACTCGGTGCCCTCGACCAGGTCGCTCGGGTTGGACCAGCGGGCCTCGACGAGGTCGGTGACCGTGGCCAGGGTGGCCGCGGAGACCTTGCCGCCGAGCACGCTCGACGCCAGGGACGCGCGCTGCTCGCCGCTCGTCGCCGGGTCCGAGAAGGCCCGCCGCAGCGCCCGCTCGGCGACGAGCAGCCGCGTGACCGCGTACAGCTCCTCGCCCAGCTTCTGCCGGTCGCCCGCCGCCAGCGGCGTGAGCCGCTGCTCGAAGCTCGTCGACACCGCGTCCAGGGCCTCGCGGCTCCTGGCCGCCAGAACCAGTGCCATCAGCGCGCCCCCATCCCGTCCAGGTCGGCCAAGAAGCTGTCCACGGTGGCCGACCGGCGGGCCGGGTCGGCCAGCTCGGCGCCGAGGAGACGCTCGGCGAGGTCGGCGGACAGGCCGCCGATCTCCCCGCGCAGCGAACGCTGCGCGGCCTCACGCTGGGCCGTGGCCTGCTGGTCGGCCTGCGCGCGGATGCGCGCGGCCTCCTCCTCGGCCTCGGTCCGGAGCTCGGCCTTGATCTGCTGCGCCTCGGCCCGGGCGTCGTCTCGGATGCGGGCGGTCTCGTCCCGCACGCCGTCCAGTCGGCTCTGGGCGCTCTTCTTGAGCTCCTCGGCCTCCGCCTCGGCCTCCTCGGCCCGCGCCAGCCCGGTGCGGATCGACTCGGTCTTCGCCGCGTAGGACTTGTTGAGCGTGGGCAGGCCCGCTTTCGCCAGCACCCACAGCAGGAGCGCGAAGGCGATCAGACCGACGATGATCTCGACGGTGTGCGGCCAGATGGGGTGCAGCTCCCCCTCAGCAGCCAGAATCATGGGTGTGTGCTCCTCCGCCTACGACCCGGGAAGGGGTCGATCAGGCACCGAGCGCGAACGCGAGCACCAGGCCCAGGATGGCGAGCGCCTCGGAGAGCGCGAAGCCGATGAACGCGATGCCCTGCAGCTGGCCGCGGGCCTCCGGCTGGCGCGCCACGCCGTTGATGAAGGCGGCGAAGACGATGCCGACACCGATACCGGGGCCGATGGCCGAGAGGCCGTAACCGATGGTGTTGAGGTTACCGACGATGTTCACGGTGACCGCTTTCCTTTCGAGATGTCCGCGGACGGCTCCGCGGGCTGACGAGGGTCTGGGGGGCGACTAGTGGTCGTCCGCGAGCACGGTGCCGATGTACGACGCCGTGAGCATCACGAAGATGTAGGCCTGCACGACCTGGATGAAGGCCTCGAAGAAGGTGAAGACGAGGCCCATCGCGAAGGCGAAGGGCGAGAGGACCTTCAGCAGGATGCTGTCCGCGACGACGAGCATGTACTCGCCACCGAGGATGAACAGCACCAGCAGGAGGTGGCCGGCGAACATGTTGCCGAACAGTCGCAGCGACAGGGTGACCGGCCGCAGGATGATGTTCGACAGGAACTCGATCGGCGTGAGGATGATGCGCACCCACCACGGCACGTCCGGCGGCCAGGTGGAGATCCGCATGTACCCGCCGAAGCCGTGGTGCCGGATGCCGGCGTAGGTGAACACCAGCCAGACCAGCCCGGCCAGCGCGTAGGGCACGCCCGGGTGGCTGAACGTGGGGAACTGCAGGATCGGGATGATCCCGAACAGGTTGTTCACCAGCACGAACGCGAACAGCGCGGTCAGGAACGGGACGTACTTCAGGAACTCCGGCCCGATCATGTCCCGGGCGATCGAGTTGCGGACGATCCCGTGGAAGGACTCGCCGAGGAACTGGCCCTTGCTCGGCACCAGCTGCATCCGGCTGGTCGCGACCCGGAACAGCACGACGATGATGATCGCCGCGAGCACGAGCTGCAGAACCGGCTTCGTGACGGACCCGAAGAGGGCCGGAAGCTGGAAGGCGTCGACCCCGGGCGCCTCGAAACCCGGGGCCGGGGCGGTGGCCGTCATGGTCACCCAATGCTCCTTTCGGTTCCGCGGGCGGGACCTGCGGAATCGAGACGATCAGGACTTAACGTACCTGACGTAGATCAAGTACATCGAGGCCGCCGCGCCGGCCAGCAAACCGGCCACCGTGAAGCCCCGCAGGTCGAACAGTTCGTCCACACCCCACCCGATCCCCCCGAAGAGGAGGATGCCGGTCAGGAGGTGCGACAGAGCGGTCCAGGCCTCGGCCGGATGCGGCGTGCGGGCCGGTTTCTGTCCGCCGGCCGCGCCGCTCACCTCACGCGGCTGTTCCTGCTCCATCACGAGGGACCCTATCAGCCGTATTACGCACTCCTTACCGGGCACGACCTGCCCGGACCGCTCGGACGGGGCGATCCTCACCGTCCGCGAACCCCGGAACCGGCCGGACGTCGCTCTATCGCCTGTAGAAGTTCGAAATCGGACGTGACGCAGGTCGCTTTGAGACTGCGATCACGGACACATCGGACACCTCGGACAGGTTCGCGAAGTTCACTCGTTCAGCCGAACGAGTGGGAGGGGACGCCCCCTCCCGTGGGACAGGTCGGGGCTGTTCAGACGTCCACGGACGGGGCCTTGGCCCGGACGAACCCGATGCACTCCCCCACGATCCACGCCAGGGTGACGCCCGCCAGGGAGAAGGCGAAGGTCTGGTTGTCGAACAGCGACGTCCCGCGGAACACGATCACGAACACCAGGAGCACGACGAACTTCCCGGCGAACGAGGCCATCGCCCCGACCATCACCCCGCCCGGGGTGGCCCGGGCCGTCGCGCGCATGACCCAGGTGCCCGCGAACCCGAGCACCAGCCCGATCACCACGCCGACCGCGCCGCCGACGAGCCCGTGGGTGCCGCGGAACACCAGGCTCAGCACCAGGGCGACGACGGCCGCGCCGACACCCCCGATCACCGCGTACCGCTGCATGGCGGCGGCCAGCTTGAGCACCGTCGTGACGTGCGGGGGGTCCTGCGGGGTGGTCATGCTCAACTCCGGGTCGCTGTCGGTGGCCGGGCCCGTGCGGTCGTGCGCGCCCGGGGCACCGCGGTGGCCAGCACCGCCACACCCAGGCCGAACGCGACCGTCCAGAGCACGAGGGCCGGGTCGTCGATCAGGGCGAGGGCCACCGCGCCGAACGCGAGGATCCCCGCCCACAGGTAGATCAGGAGCACCGCGCGCCGCTGGCTGTGCCCGATCTCGAGCAGGCGGTGGTGCAGGTGCATCTTGTCAGGTGAGAAGGGGCTCATCCCGGCCCGGGTCCGCCGGACGACCGCCATCAGCAGGTCCAGGATCGGCACGAACGCCACCGCGAGCAGCACGATGAGCGGCGCGAACAGGGCGAGGATGTCCGACCCGTCCGTCGTCGTGGTGATCGGGATGCGGCCCGACGCGCTCGTCGTGGCCGCCGCGAGCATCAGCCCGATCAGCATCGAGCCGGAGTCCCCCATGAAGATGCGGGCCGGGTTGAAGTTGTGCGGCAGGAAGCCCAGGCAGGCCCCGGCCAGCACCGACGCCATCAGCGCGGGCGGGTAGGCGGCGGCGTCGTTGCCGTTCTCCTGGACCAGCCCGATGGCGAACGCGCAGGTGGCGGTCGCGGCGATCAGGCCGATGCCGGCGGCGAGCCCGTCGAGCCCGTCGACGAAGTTCATGGCGTTGACCAGGGCGACCGTCAGCACGACGGTGAGCACCACACCCTGCTCGGGCCCGAGCGACAGGATCGAGCCGGAGATGCCGGTGCCCCCGCCGCCCCACGGGATCCAGAACACCGAGAACTGCACGCCGAACAGGACGAGCACACCGGCGGCGGTGACCTGACCGGCCGCCTTGGTGATCGCGTCGAGCTCGTAGCGGTCGTCCAGGGCTCCGACCAGCACCAGGAGGGCGGCGGCGAGGAGCACGCCCTGGACGTCTCGCGAGTAGTCGAACGCCAGCCGCAGCGCCGGGAGCTGGGCCGCCAGCCCGATCCCGGCGAGCACGCCGCCGAACATCGCCAGCCCGCCCCAGCGGGGTGTCGGGGTGACGTGCACGTCCCGGCCGCGGGGCCAGGCCACCGCGCCGAGCCGGAGCGCGAGCACGCGCACCAGCCCGACCAGCAGGAACGTGACGACGGCGGCCGCCAGCCCGACCAGCAGGTACTCCCGGATCGGGAGACCCAGGCCGAAGCTGGACTGGGCGAGCGGCATCTACCGAGCGTAGGCCGGGACCCGGGAGACGAGGGCGGTGACCCGCTCGGCGACGTCCGCCAGCTCGCGGTCGCCCGCAGGCGTGCCGTGCTCCGCCTTGACCGCGCGGGCCAGCAGCGAGGCGATCTCCGCCATGTCGCTCTCGACCATGCCCTGGGTGGTGGTGCTCGGCGAGCCCACCCGGATGCCCGACGGCTTCATCGGCGGGGCCGGGTCGTACGGGATCGAGTTCTTGTTCAGCGTGATGCGCGCGAGGTCGCACCGGGCCTCGGCCTCGGAGCCGGTGACGCCGATGGGCCGCAGGTCGATGAGCGCGAGGTGGGTGTCCGTGCCGCCGGAGACCGCCCGCATGCCCTCCGCCTCGAGGCCCTTCGCCAGCGCCTGGGCGTTCGCGATGACCTGCGCGGCGTACGCCTGGTACTCGGGCTGCGCCGCCTCCTTCATCGCGACGGCCTTGGCCGCGACCGAGTGCATCAGCGGGCCGCCCTGCGAGAACGGGAAGACGGCCTTGTCGATCGCCTTGGCGTGCTCGGCCTTCGTCAGGATCATGCCGCCGCGCGGGCCGCGCAGCACCTTGTGCGTGGTGGCCGTGACGACGTCCGCGAAGGGCACCGGCGACGGGATGGCCTTACCTGCGACCAGGCCGATGAAGTGCGCCGCGTCGACCATCAGCTTGGCGCCGACCTCGTCGGCGATCTCGCGGAAGAGCGCGAAGTCGATCAGCCGCGGGTAAGCGGTGGCGCCGGCGATGATGATCTTCGGCCGGTGCTCGCGGGCCAGGTCGCGGACCTGGTCGTAGTCGATGAGCTCGCTGTCCTCGCGGACGGTGTAGCTCACGGCGTGGAACCACAGGCCGGAGAAGTTGACCTTGGACCCGTGGGTCAGGTGGCCGCCCTGCTTGAGGTCCATGGCCAGCACGGTGTCGCCGGGCTTGGCGAACGCGGCGTAGGCCGCGAGGTTCGCGCTGGCGCCGGAGTGCGGCTGCAGGTTGACGTGCTCGGCGCCGAAGAGCTCCTTCGCGCGCGCGTTGCCGATCTCCTCGGCGACGTCCACGACCTGGCAGCCGCCGTAGTAGCGGCGGCCAGGGTAGCCCTCGGCGTACTTGTTGGACAGCGTGGAGCCCAGGGCCGCGAGGACGGCCGGGCTGGTGAGGTTCTCGCTCGCGATGAGCTGCAGTCCGCCGCGCAGGCGCTCCAGCTCGTCGAGGACGACACCGGCGATCTCCGGGTCCTCCTGCTGCAGGGCCCCGAAGTCCGGGCCCCAGAACGGAATGTCGCTGCGCTCGCTCACGAGGCACCAGGCTACCTGCGGGTTCGCCCGGATCCCATGCCGGATCGGTGCTCACATCCATGTTCAGTGCTCTACTGTGGTGCGGTGAGTTCTCCACGGTCCGCACCCCGCACCGCCCGCGCCCGAGTGCGGGCCCAGCTCACCGCCGAGATCGTCGAGGTCGCCCGGGCCCACCTCGCCACCGCGGGGGCCGCCCAGCTCTCGCTGCGCGCCGTGGCCCGTGAGCTGGGCATGGTCTCCTCCGCGGTCTACCGGTACTTCCCGTCGCGGGACGACCTGCTGACCGCGTTGATCATCGAGGGGTACGACGCGCTGGGGGCGGCCGTCGAGGCGGCGGCCGGGGACTCGCTCCTGCAGCGGTGGCTGGCGGCCTGCGCCGCGGCCCGGGAGTGGGCTCTGGCACACCCCCACGAGTACGCCCTGCTCTACGGCTCCCCCGTCCCCGGCTACCAGGCCCCTCAGGACACGATCGCCCCCGCGGGACGGGTGGCCCTGGTCCTGGCGGGGATCGTGCGGGACGGGATCGCCGCGGGCGAGATCGCCGTGCCCGAGGAGTCCGCCCCGGTCAGCCGGGAGATGCTCGACGCGGTGGACCTTCCGGAAGGGCTCGGCGGGCGCCTGGTGCAGGCCTGGAGCAGCCTCTTCGGCGCCATCAGCTTCGAGCTCTTCGGCCACACCCACAACGTGGTGGAGGACCACGAACAGCACTTCACCCAGGTGGCGACCCGCCTGGCGGCAGGGGTGGGCATCACACCCCCCTCGTTGTGATCAACAGGCGCTGAGGGTCGAGAACCGCACCCGGATCGACCCGGAGCACCTTCTCGACCCCGACGCCCATGATCAACAGACGCTGAAGGCTCGGCTCCGACGTCGGCGACACCCGTTCCCGTGATCAACAGGCGCTGGGGGCTCAACCGCGCCTCGCCAGGCGCTCGGCCACGATCAACGCGGTCCGCTCCCGCACCTGCTGTTCCACCGCCTCGATCATCCGGTCGCGGCGGAGCCAGACGTCGACCGCCTGGAATCGCATCACGTGCCGGCCGAGGGCGCCGATCCGGATGTCGCGCTCGCGGTCGAGCGCGTCGTCGTGCTGCGCGCCGTCGTACTCGACCGCCAACCGAGCCTGCGGGAACGCCAGGTCGACGCGGGCGACGAAGCCCCCGAACGCGTTCCGCAGCTCGTACTGGACCTCGGGCCGGAACCCGGCGAGCACCAACGCCAGCCGCATCCGGGTCTCCATCGGCGACTCCGACCGCGGATCGGCGAGCACGACCACCTCGTCGAGCCGCAGGCTGTTCCGCGCGCCGCGCTCCCGCATCCGACGGTCGAGGAGGGTGAACGGGTCGAACCGCGGCGGCGCCCCCGGCGTCGGTACCCGCGCGAGCGCGTCCACGGCGACGACCGCCTCGGGTAGTGGCAGCGATCGCCCGAGGTCCCACGCCGTGCGGAACCGGGTCGTGACGCGGACCCCGCCCACGGAGACGGTCTCGTCGGTCGGGCCCTGGTGCGCGACGAGTCCCGGCTGCGCCGCCAGGTGGGTCGGCGCCAGCACCTCGACCGGCGCGCCGCTCGGTTCGCACGAGGCACCGAAGGCGTCGGCCGCCGAGTAGCCCGCCAGCACCCCGCCCCGCGGCTCGACGAACCGGTACGCCGCGAGCGAGCGCACCCGGAACGTCGGTTCCAGGTCCGCAGGCAGGTAGACGTCCGGGAAGATCCGCACGAATCGGCGGCTGCGGAGCACGCCGCGGGTGAGCAGCCCCGCACGCAGGGCGTCGGAACCGCGGAACGGGCCGGTGAGCACCTCCGCAGCGTGACCCGACGACGGCCTCCCCCGTGGCGAAACGGCGAAACCCGTCGACGATGACGACCCTCAGCGCCTGATGATCAGGCCGTGTGGAGTCGAGAAGGCGCTCACGGCTCGTCCCTCACCCCGACTCGACCCTCACCGCCTGTTGATCAGGGCTCCGGGGGGGGGGACGCGAGTGCTCAGCCCATCGGGACCTCGTGGCCCACGACCTCGCTCACCATCGCCCGCGTGATCTCGCCCTCGCGCAGGATCCGCGGGGCCTTTCCCGTCAGGTCGACGATGGTGCTCGCCACCGGGGCGCCGCTCGGGCCGCCGTCGAGGTACACCGCCACCGAGTCCGCCAGCTGGTCGATCGCCTCGCCCGCGTTGCTCGCCGGGGGGCGGCCGGAGATGTTCGCGCTGCTCACCGCCATGGGCCCCACGTCGCGCAGCAGCTCCAGCGCGACCGGGTGCAGCGGCATCCGGAGCATCACGGTGCCCTTCGTGGAGCCCAGGTCCCAGGCCAGCGACGGGGCGTGGGGCAACACGATGGACAGGCCGCCGGGCCAGAACGCCTCGATCAGGGCCCGCGCGGTCGCGGGGACGCCCAGCACCAGGCCGTCGATCGTCGACCAGGAGCCGACGAGCACCGGCACGGGCATGTCCGGCCCGCGGTGCTTCGCCGCGAGCAGCGACTTCACGGCGGTGGCGGAGAAGGCGTCGCAGCCGAGCCCGTAGACCGTGTCCGTCGGCAGGACGACGAGTCTCCCGGAGCGGACGGCCTGTGCGGCGGCGGTGAGGCCCGCGGCCCGGGCGTCGGGATCGGAGCAGTCGTAGACGGGTGCGGCCGGAGCAGTCACGACCGCACCCTACGACCGGTCAGGCGGGCCGGGTCCGGCGGGCCGTCGCGAAGCGGGGGCGGCCTGCCAGGTCGGTGTGCGCCTCGACGTCCGTGAGGACCTTCCGGCGACGGAGGAGGGCGGGGACGGCGTCGGCGTGGGTGTCGTCGTGCTCGATCGCCAGCCCGCCGCCGTAGCGCAGCAGTGTCGCCGCGGTGCTGATCACGGCCGGGACCAGCGCCAACCCGTCCGGTCCGCCGAACACCGCGACGGCCGGGTCCCACCGCGCCACCTCGGGCGGGACGGGCGTGCCGTCGGGGACGTACGGCGGGTTGCAGACCACCAGGTCGACGCGGGCCTCGAGCTCGGGCAGCAGGTCCGGCCGTCGGACGTCGTCGGCGTGCAGGACCACCCGGTCGCCGTGCGCCGCGATGTTCCGGCGGGCCCAGGTCAGCGCCGCGGGGTCCAGCTCGACGGCGTGGACGACGGCGTCCGGGCGGGCGGCGGCGAAGGCCAGCGCGAGCGCGGCCGACCCGGTGCACAGGTCCACGACCACGGGGTTCTCGCGCCCCGCGAGCTCCTTGAGCCCCCATTCCAGGAGCAGCTCGGTCTCCGGGCGCGGCGTGAACACCCCCGGCCCGACGGCGACCTCCACCGGCCCGAGCACGGCGGTCCCGAGCACGTGCTGGAGCGGTTCCCGGGTGGCGCGCCGGGCGACGAGCTCCCGCAACGCCGTGACCTGCGCGGTGTCGACGAGCGGGCGCAGCACCAGCTGCGACCGCGGCACCCCGACGACGTGCGCGGCGAGGAACTCGGCCTCCACCCGCGCCGACTCCACCCCGGCCGCCGCGAGCGCGCGCTCCGCCTCCGCCACCGCGACCCGCAGGGGCAGACGGCTCACGTGCACACCACGCGGAGGACTCGCGGACTCACGGGGCGGACTCGGCCGCGGCGAGCGACTCGGCGCGTTCGGCCGTCTGGAGGGCCGCGACGACGTCGTCCAGCTCGCCGTCGAGCACGGTGGCGAGGTTGTGGGCCTTGTAGCCCACCCGGTGATCGGAGATCCGGTTCTCCGGGAAGTTGTAGGTGCGGATCCGCTCCGAGCGGTCCACGGTCCTGACCTGCGACTTCCGCTCCGCCGACGCGGCGGCGGCCTGCTCGGCCTCGTGCAGCGCCTGCAGCCGGGAGCGCAGCACCTCCATCGCGCGGGCCTTGTTCTGCAGCTGCGACCGCTCGTTCTGGCAGCTCGCCACGAGCCCGGTGGGGAGGTGGGTGATCCGGACGGCCGAGTCGGTGGTGTTGACCGACTGGCCGCCGTGTCCGGAGGAGCGGTAGACGTCGACGCGCAGGTCGTTCTCGTCGATCTCGATCTCCGCGTCCTCCCCCGTGTCCGGGTAGACGAGGACGCCCGCGGCCGAGGTGTGGATGCGGCCCTGCGACTCGGTGACCGGGACCCGCTGCACGCGGTGGACCCCGCCCTCGAACTTCAGGGCCGACCACACACCGTCCGGCGTGGGCGCGCGGGACTTCAGCAGCAGGGTGATGTCCTTGAACCCGCCGAGGTCGGAGTCGACGGCGTCGAGGACCTCGACCTTCCAGCCGCGGCGCTCGGCGAACCGCGTGTACATGCGCACGAGATCGCCCGCGAACAGGGCGGACTCCTCGCCGCCCTCCCCGGACTTGACCTCCATGACGACGTCGTCCCCATCGTGCGGGTCGCGCGGCACGAGCAGCTCGGCGAGCCGGGACTCCAGCTCGGGGACGGCGGCGGCCAGCGCCGCGGCCTCCTCGGCGAACGCCGGGTCCTCGGCCGCCAGCTCGCGGGCGGCGGCGAGATCGGACCGGGCGGTGGCCAGCTCGCGCGCGACGGCGACGGTCGGGCCGAGCTCGGCGTAGCGGCGGCCGAGCTTGCGGGCCAGGGCGGGGTCCGCGTGCACCGACGGGTCCGCGAGCCGCGTCTCCAGTTCGGCGTACTCGTCGACGAGCGACTCCACGCCCGCCGGGCTGCTGCTCACCGCCATCGCCTGCTCCGTTCTCGTGGTGCTGTGGACTCCTGCGCCGGATACCGGGGACGCAGGGCCCGGCATGCGAACGGCGCCCACCCCCAGCAGGGGGCGGGCGCCGTCGGGGCTGCTACTTGGCCGCGGCCTTGCCCGCGCGCTTGCCGTAGCGCGCCTCGAAGCGCGCGACCCGGCCGCCGGAGTCCAGGATCCGCTGCTTGCCCGTGTAGAACGGGTGGCACGCCGAGCAGGTCTCGACCGTGAGGGCCGAACCGCTGTGGGTGCTGCGGGTGGTGAAGCTGTTGCCGCAGGAACAGGTGACCTGGGTCTCCGTGTACTGCGGGTGAATGCCCTCGCGCATGGATCTCTCCTTCTCCGACTGTGCCGCCGGGTCCCGCGATGGCGGGTGAACCGGAGCAGTGACATGCCATTGAACCACCCGACCCCGGCGGGGATTCCCACCGGGGCCGGGTCGGCTCGGACGGGTCAGTCCTCGTTGTCGCCGAACTTCCCCGGGGTGGTCTTCTGCACCTGCATCAGGAACTCGATGTTGGTGCGGGTCTTGCGCAGCTGCCCGAGCACCAGCTCGATGGCCTGCTGGTGGTCCAGCGCGGCCAGCACCCGGCGGAGCTTGACGCTGACCGCGAACTCGTCCGCGGACATCAGCAGCTCCTCCTTGCGGGTGCTCGACGCGTCGACGTCCACCGCCGGGAACAGGCGCTTGTCCGCGAGCTTGCGGTCCAGCTTCAGCTCGGCGTTGCCGGTGCCCTTGAACTCCTCGAAGATCACCGTGTCCATCGTCGACCCGGTCTCGACCAGGGCCGTGGCGAAGATGGTGAGCGAGCCACCGTCCTCGATGTTCCGCGCCGCGCCGAGGAAGCGCTTCGGCGGGTACAGGGCGGTCGAGTCGACACCACCGGACAGGATCCGGCCGCTCGCGGGCGCGGCCAGGTTGTAGGCCCGGCCAAGGCGGGTGATCGAGTCCAGCAGCACGACGACGTCGTGCCCCATCTCGACGAGCCGCTTGGCCCGCTCGATGGCCAGCTCGGCCACGGCGGTGTGGTCCGACGGCGGGCGGTCGAAGGTCGAGGCGATGACCTCGCCCTTCACCGACCGCTGCATGTCGGTGACCTCCTCCGGACGCTCGTCGACGAGGACGACCATGAGGTGGCACTCGGGGTTGTTCGTGGTGATGGCGTTCGCGATGGCCTGCAGCACCATCGTCTTGCCCGCCTTGGGCGGCGACACGATGAGCGCGCGCTGCCCCTTGCCGACGGGCATGACCAGGTCGATCACCCGGGTGATGAGCTTCGACGGCTCGGTCTCCAGGCGCAGCCGCTCGTTCGGGTAGAGCGGGGTGAGCTTGGTGAACTCGGGCCGGGACTTGGAGATCTCCGGGTCCCGCCCGTTGATCGCGTCGATGCGCACCAGCGGGTTGAACTTCTGCCGCTGCTGCTCGCCCTCGCGGGGCTGGCGGACCGCACCGGTGATCGCGTCGCCGCGGCGCAGGCCGTACTTGCGGACCATCGACAGCGACACGTAGACGTCGTTCGGGCCGGACAGGTAGCCGGTGGTCCGGACGAACGCGTAGTTGTCCAGGATGTCGACGATCCCGGCGACCGGGAGCAACACGTCGTCGTCTCGCACCTCGGTGTCCACGGCGCGCTCGCGCTCGCCGCCGCGCGGGGCGTCCCGGTCGCGGCCCCGACGGCGGTCGCGGTAGCGGCGCCCGCGGCGGCCGCGGCCGTCGCCGTCCTCGTCGTCGTCCTCGTCGAGGCGCGCCGGGCCCCGGGTGTCGACGGGGGCGGTGCGGTCGTTGCGGTCCGGCCGGTCGTTGCGGTCCGGCCGGTCGTTGCGGTCGTTCCGCTCGGGACGGTCGTTCCGCTCGTTGCGGTTGCGGCCCCGGTTGCGGTTGCGGCCGCCCCCGTCACCGTCCGACGGGCCGACGGACGCGGCGACCGCGTCCAGCGTGTCGGACTGCTCGGGGGTGCGCTCGCGACGGCGGGTCTGCCTGCGGCGGCCCTCACCCTCGCCGGACCCCTCCCCGGAGTCCCCCTCGGACTCGGCGGCCGCATACCCGTTGACCTGGCCGTTCACGGCAGGCGCGGGGGTCGCGGCAGGGGTGTCCGCGGCCGGGGCCTCCGGCGCGCCCGCGGGCCGCGAGGCGGTCCGGCGGCGCCGGGCGGGCTTCTCCGGCGCGCTCTCCGCAGCCGGGGTCTCGGCCACCGGGGCGGACTGGGCTTCGGCCGGAGCCGCAGCCTCGGCCGGGGTGTCCTCGACGGGCTTGGCCGGGCGCCGGGTGGTCCGGCGGGGAGCCGGGGCCGAGTCGGACGCCGCATCGCCCGCCGAGGTGGACGCCGAGGTGGACGCCGAGCTGGACGCCGAGGCGTCCGCCGCGTCCAGCGGGAGCTGGTCGGCGTCCGCGACCTTCTTCGAGGTCCGCTTGGCGGGAGCGGCGGAACCCGCGCCCTGCTTCTCCTTGATGGCGGCGATGAGATCGCCCTTCCGCTTCCCCGCGATGTCGGGGATGTTCAGCTCGCCGGCGAGCTGCCGCAGGTCGGCGAGGACCATTCCGGACAGACCGCCGCGCTTGCGGGGTGCCGCCGGATCGGTGCCGGACTCGGCGGGGGTGCTGACGAGATCGGTCTCGCTCACGAATTTCCTTCCTGACCGGCCTGCAGATTTCAGGCCAGCGGATTCCACACGTCCGACATGCGCCGGACCACGACGCCAGGCGGCATCGACAGCCGCCGAGACGAGTGCAGGGGCGGCGACCAGTGCGACGGTCGCGGGGAAGAGGCCGCTCGGTCCGGACCGGATCCGACCACATGGGCTGCAGTGAAAGGGTTCCGGCTCGAGAGGCCACGCTGATGACGCGTGGATCGCCGTGCGAGGCCGAGGGTATCCGGTCCCGAGATGCAGGGCAACAACACCCGGGGCGTGTCGGACGTCTCAGCCGATCTCGACCTGCGCGCCGACCGTGTCGACGGGCAGCGGCAGCACCGCGAACCCCGTGGTGTCCACTCCCGCCGGGAGCGTCCCGTCCGAGGTCAGGGCCAGGACGGTGGGTCCGGCGCCGGAGATCGTGGCGGGCACCCCGCTCGCCCGGAGCGCGTCGACGAGGTCGGCGGACTCGGGGTAGGCGGGGCGGCGGTAGCCCTGGTGCAGGCGGTCCTCCGTGGCCGCCATCAGCAGCTCCGGCGCCGTGGTGAACGCCAGCACCGACAACGCGGTGCGGCTCCCGGTGAACGCCGCGTCCGCCAGCGGCACGACCTCGGGCAGCAGCCCGCGGGTCGTCTTCGTGGAGGACTCCACCCCTGCGACGAGCGCGACCGGCGCGATGCCGGCGTGCACGTCCCGCCGTACAGCGTGGAAGCGCGCCGCGGTATTCCCCGGCGTCTCCCAGGCGATCACGAACCCGCCCAGCAGGGAGGCCGCCGCGTTGTCCGCGTGCCCCTCCATACCGGCCGTGACCTGCAGCAACGCGTCCTGTTCGAGGGCCACGTCCCGCCCGGTGAGCACGCAGGCCGCGACCGCGCCCGCCACCGCGGCGGCCGCGGAGCTGCCGAGCCCGCGAGAGTGCGGGATCGCGTTCGCGCACTGCAGCCGCAGCCCCGGCGGCTCCTCGCCGAAGGTCGCGAAGGCGTGGTGCATCGCGCGCACGACGAGATGCGTCTCGTCGCACGGGACCTGCGCCGCGCCCTCACCGGAGACCTCGACCGAGACGCCGGAGGACGTCGTCGACACGACCACGTCGTCGTAGAGCGCCAGGGCCAGCCCGAGCGAGTCGAACCCCGGGCCCAGGTTGGCCGACGACGCGGGCACCCGCACCCGGACCTCGCTCGGGCGCCCCATCAGGCCAGCTCCAGGGCCGCCGCGACGGCGGACGGGTCGATCGGGACCACCTCCGGGGCGGGCGCGGTGGCCAGCACGGAGTCCGGGTCCTTGAGCCCGTTGCCGGTGACGGTGCACACGACCGTCTGCCCGCGGTCGAGCTTGCCCTCGGCGGCGGTCTTCAGCAGCCCGGCCACGCTCGCCGCGGACGCGGGCTCGACGAACACGGCCTCGCGGGTGGACAGCAGCCGGTGCGCGGCGAGGATCTCCTCGTCGGTGACCGCCGCGAACAGCCCGTTCGACTCCTCGCGGGCCGCCTGCGCACCGTTCCAGGACGCCGGGGCGCCGATCCGGATCGCGGTGGCGATGGTCTCGGGGTTCTTCACCGGGGCGCCGTGGACCAGCGGCGCCGCGCCCGCGGCCTGGAA
Organism: Pseudonocardia sp. WMMC193; assembly: GCF_021728735.1. NCBI lineage: Bacteria > Bacillati > Actinomycetota > Actinomycetes > Pseudonocardiales > Pseudonocardiaceae > Pseudonocardia > Pseudonocardia sp. WMMC193. Next base: position 3,202,710 of record NZ_JAKKDO010000003.1, read on the forward strand.
CCCGAACATCCGCGGCAGCGCCGGGATCAGCCCGTCGTCGGCGTACGCGCGGTAGCCCTTCCAGTACGCGGTGATGTTGCCCGCGTTCCCGACCGGCAGGCAGTGCACGTCCGGGGCCCGGCCGAGCGCGTCGCAGATCTCGTAGGCGGCGCTGGCCTGGCCCGCGATCCGGGTTGGGTTCACCGAGTTGACCAGCGCGATCGCCGGGTAGTCCGCGGTGGTCTTGCGGGCCAGCTCGAGGCAGTCGTCGAAGTTGCCGTCGATCTGCAGGATGCGGGCGCCGTGCGCCACGGCCTGCGCCATCTTGCCCAGGGCGATCTTGCCGCGCGGGACCAGCACCGCCGACGTCATGCGGGCGCGGGCGGCGTACGCGGCGGCCGCGGCCGACGTGTTCCCGGTCGACGCGCACAGCACGCTCTTCTTGCCCTCGGCCAGCGCCGCCGTGACGGCCATGGTCATCCCGCGGTCCTTGAAGGAGCCGGTGGGGTTGGCGCCGTCGACCTTGAGGTAGACCTCGCAGCCCACCCGCTCGGAGAGCACCGGGGCCGGGAGCAGCGGCGTGCCGCCCTCGCCGAGGGTCACGATCTCCCAGTCCGGCCCGACGGGCATCCGGTCCCGATAGGCGTTGATCACACCCGGCCAGGGGGCCAGCGCGACAGGCACAGCATCTCCGATCTCCACCGATTACTCGCTCAGCCGGCCACGCCGAGGGTCGAGACCGGACGGCCCAGCCCCTCGACGCGCAGCACACTCTCGACCCCGAGCACGACGTCCAGCTCCGCGAGGGCCTCCACGGTCGCGTGCAGCGCCGAGTCCGGGGCCCCGTGCGTCACGACGACGAGGCGCGCGTTCCCGTCGGCGGAGGCCGGTCCGTCCTCGCCGCCGCCCGTCTGCCGCACCGCCGCGATGCTGACCCCGCGCCGCGCGAACTCCCCGGCGACCGCGGACAGCACGCCCGCGCGGTCCGCGACCTCGAGCGAGACGTGGTAGCGGGTGGGCACGTCTCCCATCGGCCGCACCGGCAGGCGGGCGTACGAGGACTCGCGCGGGCCGCGGCCCCCGCCCACCCGGTTGCGCGCGACGGCGACCAGGTCACCCAGGATCGCGCTGGCGGTCGGCGCGCCACCCGCGCCCTGGCCGTAGAACATGAGCTGACCTGCGGCGTCCGCCTCGACGAACACCGCGTTGAACGCCCCGTCGACGCCCGCCAGCGGGTGCGCCTTCGGGATCATCGCCGGGTAGACCCGGGCGGACACCGACTCCGACGCGTCGGCGGCACCCGGCACGCGCTCGCAGATCGCGAGCAGCTTGATGACGCAGCCGAGCCCGTCCGCGGCGGCGATGTCCGCGGCGGTGACCCGGCGGATGCCCTCGCAGTGCACGTCCGCCGCGGTGACCCGGGTGTGGAACGCGATGGTGGCCAGGATCGCGGCCTTGGAGGCGGCGTCGTACCCGTCGACGTCCGCGGTGGGGTCCGCCTCCGCGTACCCGAGGCGGGTGGCCTCCTCCAGGGCGTCCGCGTAGCCGGCGCCGGACTCCGCCATGGCGGAGAGGATGAAGTTGGTGGTGCCGTTGACGATCCCCGCGACCCGGGTGATCCGGTCGCCCGCCAGGGACTCGCGCAGCGGGCGCAGCAGCGGGATCGCGCCCGCGACGGAGGCCTCGTAGTAGAGGTCGACGCCCGCGGCGTCCGCGGCCTCGGCGAGCACGGCCCCGTCCTCGGCCAGCAGCGCCTTGTTCGCGGTCACCACCGACTTGCCGGACTTGATCGCGTCGAGCAGCAGGGTGCGTGCGGGCTCGATCCCGCCGACCACCTCGACCACGACGTCGACGTCCTCCCGCGCGACGAGCGCGGCGGCGTCGGTGGTCAGCAGGTCCTGCCGCACGCCGGGGTGGCGGTGCGGGCGGCGCACGGCGATGCCGGCGATCTCGACCGGGGCCCCGACGCGGGCGGCGAGGTCCGCCGCCTGGTCCTCCAACAGCCGGACCACCTCGGTGCCCACCGTGCCGCAGCCCAGCAGCGCGACGCGGACGGGACTGCCGGGCCTGTGCTCACTCACCGTCGGATCATCCCTGTTCGCGCCGCGTCCGGACAGGCGGGGGTGCCCACACTCACGAGGTCACCTCGAGCCGGAACTGGTCGTCCTCGGTCTCCCGGCGCAGGACGACCCGCGCCGCACCGTCCCGCACGGCGACGACGGCCGGTCGCGGCAGGCGGTTGTACGAGCTGGCCATGGAGTAGCAGTAGGCGCCCGTCGCGGCCACGGCGAGCAGGTCGCCCGGCGCGAGGTCGGCGGGCAGCCAGCAGTCCCGCACCACGATGTCCCCGGACTCGCAGTGCTTGCCGACCACCCGGGAGAGCAGCGGCGTGGGGTCCACGGTGTCGATCGACGACGCCCGGGACACCAGCCTGCAGTCGTACTGTGCGTCGTAGAGGGCGGTGCGGATGTTGTCGCTCATCCCGCCGTCGACGCTCACGTACCGTCGGGACCCGACGCCGAGGGCGACGTCCTTGAGCGTGCCCACCTCGTAGAGGGTGATCCCGCCCGGCCCGGCGATGGCCCGCCCGGGCTCGACGGCGAGGTCCGGCACGTCCAGCTCGGCCGCGTGGCACTCCCGCTTGACGATCGCGCGCAGCTCCTCGGCCAGCGCCGGGATCGACAGCGGGGCCTCGTCGGGCCGGTAGGCGATGCCCACTCCCCCGCCGAGGTCGAGGGTCCGCAGGTGCTCGAGCCCGCCGTCCTCGCCGTGCTCGCGGTGCAGCCGCGCCAGCAGCCGGACGACGCGGTGCGCGGCGACCTCGAAGCCCTCGGTGTCGAAGATCTGCGAGCCGATGTGGCTGTGCAGGCCGACGAGCCGCAGGTTCGGTGCCTTGAGCACCCGACGGGCCGCCTCGGCGGCCGGGCTGTCCCCGTCCCCGGCGATCGAGAACCCGAACTTCTGGTCCTCGTGCGCGGTCGCGATGAACTCGTGGGTGTGCGCCTCGACCCCGACGGTCACCCGGATCATCACGTCCTGGGTGCGGCCGAGGTCGGCCGCGACCGCGTCGAGCCGGGTGATCTCGTGGAAGGAGTCCAGGACCACGCGACCCACGCCCGCGGACACCGCCTGCTCGAGCTCGGGCACCGACTTGTTGTTGCCGTGCAAGGCGATCCGCTCGGCCGGGAACCCCGCCCGCAGGGCCACGGCGAGCTCGCCGCCGCTGCAGACGTCCAGGCTCAGGCCCTCCTCCGCCACCCACTTCGCGATCTCCACGGAGAGGAAGGCCTTCGCCGCGTAGTGCACGTGGTCCGCGCCGAAGGCGGCGGCGAACTCCGCCGCGCGGGACCGGAAGTCCTCCTCGTCCACGACGAACAGGGGCGTGCCGAACCGCTCGGCCAGCTCGGTGACCGGGACGCCGGCGACGGCGAGCACCCCCCGGTCGTCCCGACCCGCGTTCCGGGGCCAGACGGCGGGGGCGAGGTGGTCCAGCTCGGCCGCGGACCCCGGGCGGGGGCCCGCGGTCTCGGGCGGTGCGGAGATCCCGCCGTGCAGCGGCCCGGCCGGGTGCGCCCTGGTCACATCCGCTCCGGTGCGCTCACGCCGAGGAGGCCGAGGCCGTTCTCGAACACCTGCCGGGTGGCCACGCACAGCGCCAGCCGGGCCCGGTGCAGCTCGGTGATCTCCTCGTCGCCCATCGGCAGGACGCGGCAGGAGTCGTAGAACTTGTGGTACGCGCTGGCCAGGGACTCGAGGAAGCGGGCGACCCGGTGCGGCTCGCGCAGCTCGGCCGCGGACTTCACGACGTCCGGGAACTCCCCGAGCGTGCGGATCAGGTCGCCCTCGCGCGGGTGCTCCAGCAGCCCGTACGCGGTGCCCGGCGTGAGCCCGACGTCCGCCGCGTTGCGGGCCAGGGACGCCAGCCGCGCGTGCGCGTACTGGACGTAGAACACGGGGTTGTCGTTGCTGCGCTTGACCAGCAGGTCCAGGTCGATGTCCAGGGAGGAGTCGACCGACGACCGGATCAGCGAGTACCGCGCCGCGTCCACGCCCACGGCCTCGACCAGGTCGTTCATCGTGACGACGGTCCCGGCCCGCTTGCTCATCCGGACCGGCTTGCCGTCCTTCACCAGGTTGACCAGCTGCCCGATCAGCACCTCGACCACGGCCGGGTCGTCCCCGAACGCCGCGGCGGCCGCCTTGAGCCGGGCCACGTAGCCGTGGTGGTCGGCACCGAGCATGTAGATGGCCAGGTCGAAGCCGCGGGCCCGCTTGTCCCGCAGGTAGGCGAGGTCGCCCGCGATGTAGGCCGGGCGCCCGTCGGACTTGATGACGACCCGGTCCTTGTCGTCCCCGTAGTCCTTGCTGCGCAGCCACCAGGCGCCGTCCGCCTCGTAGAGGGCGCCGGAGTCCTTCAGCTGCTGCACCACCGCGTCGACCGCGCCGGACTCGTGCAGCGAGTTCTCGTGGAACCAGACGTCGAAGTCCGTGCCGAAGTCGTGCAGGTCCTTCTTGATCTCGTCGAACATGAACCCGACGCCGACCCGCCGGAAGATCTCGTCCTGGTCCGGGGCGCCGAGCGCGGCGGGCTCGGCCGCCACCACCCGCGCGGCGATGTCCGCGATGTAGGCGCCGCCGTAGCCGTCCTCCGGCGCGGGCTCGCCCTTCGCCGCGGCGACCAGCGAGTTCACGAACCGGTCGATCTGCGCGCCCGCGTCGTTGAAGTAGTACTCGCGGGTGACCTTCGCGCCCCGCGCGGTGAGCACCCGGCCCAGCGCGTCCCCGACGGCGGCCCACCGGGTGCCCCCCAGGTGCAGCGGGCCGGTGGGGTTGGCGGAGACGAACTCCAGGTTCACGTTCCGGGCGGAGAGCTCGTCCCCCTGGCCATAGGCGGCGCCCGCGGCGAGGACCTCCCCGACGAGCGCACCCTGCGCGTCGGCGGCCAGCCGCAGGTTGAGGAAGCCGGGCCCGGCGATCTCGGCGCTCGCCACGCCGTCCGCCCTGGTCAGCTCCTCGGCCAGCCAGCCCGCGAGCTCGCGCGGGTTCACGCCCGCCTTCTTCGCGGTGCGCATCGCGACGTTCGTGGCGTAGTCGCCGTGCTCCGGGTTGCGCGGTCGCTCGACGCCGATGTCGGCGGGGAGGGCGGCGATGTCCAGCCCTCGGGCCGTCAGGACCGCCGTGGCGGTGGTCCGGACCAGGTCGGCGAGCACGTCGGGAGTCACGTTCCGAGTCTAGGAGAGCCCCTCAACCGGTTCTCAGGTGGCGCTCCTAGACTCTGCGCCCATGGCCAGCGGGAAGACCAGCAAGGCGAACCGGCGCAACTCGCGCACCTCGGTCGTCGCCCAGAAGTCCACGCCGTGGGGCCTCATCGCGGGCGTCCTCGTCGTGGTGCTGTTCGCGGGAGCGGTCTTCGGGTACGCCGTCCTGCGCGGCAACGAGAACAGCGCCGCCCAGGAGCTCCTCGCGCCGTACGTGCCGAGCGACACCAACCGCGACCCGTCGACCCAGATCCCCGGCGTGGTCACCGCGACCTACCAGGCGGGCCAGCACGTGCAGCCGAACCAACAGGTCGCCTACACGCACTCCCCGCCCTACGGCGGCGCGCACGACGGCTACTGGGCCACCTGCGTCGGCACCGTCTACCCCGAGCCGGTTCGCCAGGAGAACCTGGTGCACTCCATGGAGCACGGCGCCGTCTGGATCGCCTACAACCCCGACCAGGTCAGCGGCGCCGCGCTGGACACCCTGCGGGCCAAGGTGGACGGGCAGCCCTACACCGCGCTCTCCCCGTACCCCGGCCTGGACCAGCCCATCTCGCTGCAGTCCTGGGGCCACCAGCTCAAGCTGAGCGACGCGAACGACCCGCGCGTCGACCAGTTCATCACCGCGCTGCGCCGCAACCAGTACCAGTACCCGGAGGTCGGGGCGAGCTGCTCCGAGATCGGGCAGGGCCTGTTCTCGGCGGCGAACCCGCCGCCGTTCGCGCCCACGCCGCCCGCGTCCGCGGTGAACGGCACCACGGTCGTCGACGAGCAGGGCGGGGCGGGCACCACCCCCGCGACTGACGAGATGCCCACCTCCGGCCAGTGAGCACCGCCACCGAGTCCCCCGTGGTCGAGGAGCCGGAGGGCCGCGCCGAACCGCGGTGGGTCCGTCCGCTCGTCGTGATCGGGGCGGTCCTGGCGCTGCTGCTGCTCGGCGGCGCAGGCGGGCTGCTGCTCGGCCGCGCGGGCTCGGACGCCGCGTCGGTGCCGTCGGGCACCTCGGTGGACGTCCAGTTCGCGCAGGACATGTCGGTCCACCACGAGCAGGCCGTCCAGATGGCCGCCTGGGAGCGGGACCACACCACCGACCCGGCGCTCACCCAGCTCTCCTACGACATCGAGACCACGCAGCTCCAGCAGATCGGCCGCATGCAGGGCTGGCTGGGGCTGTGGGGGCAGGCCGCGTTCCCGGTCGGGCGGCCGTACATGACCTGGATGTCGCCCGAAGGCATGGCCGGGCACGGCATGGCGGGCGCCACCGGCAGCGCCCGCATGCCGGGCATGGCCTCGGACGCCGAGCTGGCCGCCCTGCGCTCCTCGACCGGCCCCGCGCTGGACGTCCTGTTCCTCCAGCTGATGCTGCGCCACCACCAGGGCGGCGTGGCGATGCTGCAGGACGCGGCCGCCCGCGCGTCCGTCCCGGAGGTCCGCAACCTGGCCGCCCAGATGCTGTCCGCGCAGCAGAGCGAGTCGGACTACATGACCTCCCTGCTGGCCCAACACGGCGCCCAGCCCCTCCCGATGAACTGATCGCGGGGTGCTGTAGGGTTTCCCTCGTCGCCGCGGGTCACCGCGGCCGGGCCGCACGGCCCCCGTAGCTCAGGGGATAGAGCACCGCCCTCCGGAGGCGGGAGCGCAGGTTCGAATCCTGCCGGGGGCACCATCGGTGCCTACAGCCAAAACGGCCCCTCACCTGCTGGAACAGGGTGAGGGGCCGCTTCTGTCGTGTCCGGCCGTTCCTGGCCGTGGGCGGCTCTGCGGCGTAGTCCGGCACGGTGGACAGGGCCAGCCGACGCTGAGCGGCCCGAGCGCGCTCGCGCGGCGACGCAGGCCTTCCGCCACGGCGTCGAGCGGCGGCGCGAGCGCGATGCCCTCGGCCGGCAGTGCACTCGGCGTGGCTCGACCGGCGACGAGGAGCTCGCGCTCGTCGGAGAAGTGGCGGAGGAGGTGCTCTTCGTCACCGGCGGCACCGGGCTCATCGGCTCCCGCCACGTCCCGTTCGACACCCCGGTCGCGCGCCGCATCCGTGTGAGGTCGCCGCCGTGGCGGGCTGCCACGGCGGCGACCGGGGCACGGACGCGGGGCGCGTCGGGCGTCAGGGGAACGATCTGCGCAGTCGTGGTGTGGACCCCACACCCACCGCGGACCCCGGGATCACCCCGGGCGCTGCACCGTGATGGCGGCGGCCGGGCACTGGTTCGCCGCGTCGACGACGGCGGCGGCGCCCTCCTCGTCGAGCGGTGCCCCGGTGGGGCGGGCCCGGACCCCGACGAACTCGAAGTGGTCCGGCGCGATCGCCAGGCACAGGCCCGCGGAGATGCAGCCCCGTGACACGTCGATCCGCCACGCGGTCGGGTCGTCCCCACTCATGCGGTGCTCCCGTGACTCGTCAGCCGGCGGCGCTGCGCGGAGCGGGCCAGTGCACGCCCACGCTCTCCATGCCGGCCAGCACGTCCATCTCGGGGTTCGCGAGGAGGACGTCCTTGAACGACGGGCTGCCGACGACGACGTCCTTGAACGAGCGGAGGAACTCGTCGATCTCCTTCGCCTCGCGCTCGGGGAGGCCGAACTCGGCATAGGCGGGCGTGACGATGTCGTCGAAGAGCGCCGTCCAGTACTCCTCGGTGATGCCCATGCCGCGGTGCGACGTGGCCATGTCCGGGCCGGTGTAGGTGTGCGGGCCGCCCCAGTGGTCCCCGAGGAACTCCACGAAGCCGTTGATCTCCTCCTGCACCTCGGCCTGGGTCTTGTGGTTCCAGATGTGGCCGATGGTGGGGTTGAGCATGGCCCGCTGCACGAGCGTCTTGGCCAGGAAGGTGACGACCGGCAAGCCGCCCAGACGCTCGTAGAGCGAGCGGTCGTCGGTGGTGGTGGGTTCTGCTGCGTCAGTCATGGCGCGACCCTCCGACCCTCGCGCACAATGCGTCAACATGACGCGACGCATTGACAAGACATGTCACGCGGCGGCAACCCCCTCCGCGTCGATCGGTGGTCCACTGGGACGCGTGGAGGTCGACACCAGGGCCGTCCCCGCCCGCGAACGGCTCGAGTACTGGCACGAGTGCGTGAGTGACCGCTTCGTGCCGCTCCTCGTCGCCCCGGCGAGCCACGAGGTGCAGGGGCGGATCCGGTTCCGCGAGATCGGCGGCACCAGGGTCCGGCGCATCGCCGGCACGGAGCACACGTTCCAGCGCCGGGACGGCGACATCCGGCGGGGTGGGGACCCCGAGGAGCTGAACCTCCTGTTCGTCAACCGCGGTACGACGGTTGTCGAGCAGGACGCGCGGACCGCGACGGTCACGCCCGGGGACTTCCTGTTCTACGACAGTGCCCGGCCCTTCGAGTTCCGCACCCGGGGCCCCTTCGACTACACGATCGTGCTGCTGCCCAAGGGTCCGCTGGGACTGCCGAAGGGCGTGGACGCCACGTGCACGGTCCGGCCCGGGTCCGCCCGCGACGGCCTGGCCGGGGCGGCGCGGCACCTCGTGGACTCCCTCGTCCTCCCCGAGCCGGCCGGGGGCGACCCGGGCAGCGATCGGGCTCTGGAGGAGTCGCTGCTGGCCGCGGTCTCCCACCTGGTCCCCACCGCGCCGTCGAGCATGCCCGCCCGGGTCCCCGTCGCCCTGGTCCACGCCCTCGTCCGGCGCCACTTCCGGGACCCCGACCTGTCCCCCGCGACGATCGCCGCCGCGTGCGGCATCTCCGTGAGCCACCTGCACCGCATGCTCGCGGGCGAGGACCGCACCGTCGCCGCGCTCATCCGGGAGGAGCGGCTGCAGGCGGCGGCCCGGCTACTCGCCTCCCCGGGGAGCCGCCGCGAGTCCATCGCCACGATCGGGCGCCGGTGCGGACTGCCCGACCCGGCGCACTTCAGCCGGGTGTTCCGCCGCCGGTTCGGCGTCTCGCCGCGCGAGTTCCGGGACGGGTGAGGCCTGCCTCGAGGCGCCGCCAGGTGCTCACCAGGCAGCAGTCCGCCGTCGACGACGGCCCGTGTGCGGATCCGCTGTCACTGCAAAGGGTGCCGGGAGCCGGGCACGGGCCCCGGGAGCCGACCCCGCGAGGACCGGGCGGTCGCCGGCGAGGGCCGCACGCAGGTCGACCGTTCACCTCGCCGACGCTCCACTGACACGGCCAGGCAGACCGCCCGACGAGTGGATTTCACTGATCGTTCACGTTGTTCGTAGAGTCCCCCAGACTAGGCCGAGTGGGGGACGAGTTGACGATCGATCATGTGACCCAGCGCGTGGAGCCGGGAGTCTGGCGTGGGCTCGCGGTGTTCGTGGTGCGGGACGTGGTCGCCGCGGCGCTCGACGAGGCCGTCGCCGGCGTCGCGCGCGGCCTGGAGATCCTCGAGACGGTCGTCCTGACCCGGGCGCAGCGGTCGCGGCTCACGCCCGACGCGTACGCGCTGATCGTCGCGTGCGACGTCACCCCGCCCGAGGGGGCGACCGGCGTGCGCAGCGTGGCCCAACGGGTCGCGGACGTCCTGGACCACACCCGCCGCAGGCTCTCCCCCGACGGCACCCCGGCCCCGCTGGTCGACGTCTCCTCCGGCCCACGCGAGGCCCTCGCCTTCCTGGCGGCGCTCGGCGACCCCGACCTGCCGACCCGGCTGCTGCCCCGCGTGCAGGCCCTCACCGCGGCCTGCGCGGTGCCGTTCCCGCTGGTGGGCATGCTGGGTGGGGACTCGCCGGGGTTCCGGTCGCGGGTCGCGCTGGTCGACCACCCGGTGCACGGCCGCAGCGTCTGCAAGATCTTCCGCCCGGGCGCCGACGTGTCCTTCCAGCGTGAGCTGCGGGCCCGGACCGAGCTCGCGGACCTCCCCGAGGTGCCCGAGCTGCTCGAGCACGGCCCGAACTGGCTGCTCACGCCGTTCTACGCCGACAGCGGCGCCCACGTGGTCCGGCCGCTGCCGGGCGGGCTCGCGCAGCTGCACCCGCACGTCGTGCGGGACCTGGTGCGCTTCGTGCGCGACCTGCACGAACGCGGCCGCTACGTGCTGGACCTGTCCCCGCACAACCTCGTCACGGACCCGGATGCGGGCCTCAAGATCCTCGATCTCGAGTTCGTCCTCGACTACCCCGCGCCGCAGCCCGAGTGGGAGGCGTGCTGGAGTCTGCACGGGGTGCCGCAGGCGCTCCGGTCGGTGGGCGACGGCCTGCCGAACCTCGTGCTGACGAAGGGCGTGGGCAACTCCGTGTTCCATCCGGCCGTCTGTGGGCTGCGGCGCACCCAGCTGCTCGCGCCCGGTCGTCGTCGGGAGACCCCGCGACGGGTCGCGCGGCAGCTGGCCTGGTCGGCCGCGCTCGGCGTGGCGGGGCGGGTGCACCCGGCGTTCCGCCCGTGAACGACGACTCGAGCGAGGACCCGACCCGCCCCCTGCCGACCGTCGCGCCCAGCCTCACCGCACGGACCGCGCGGGGGTTCGCGTGGGTCTTCACCGGCTCGGTCGGGCAGGCGGTGCTACAGATCGTGGCGACCGTCGTGCTGGCCCGGCTGCTCACGCCGGACGAGTTCGGGTCGGTCGCGGCGGCGCTGCTCGTCGTCGGGCTGACCCAGCTGGTCACCCAGCTCGGGGTGGCCGCGGCGCTGGTGCACCGGGCGGAGCTGAGCGACGGGGACGTCGCGGCCGCGTTCTGGTTCTCCATGACCCTGTCCGTGGTGATGGCGGCCCTGCTCGCGGGCTTCGCGACAGCGCTCAACCCCCTGGTCGGGCTGCCCGCCGACTCCGACCTGATCCCGCTGCTGTCGCTGTCGCTGCTGTTCGCCGGGGCCATCGCCGTGCCCACCGGGCTGCTGCAGCGGGAGCTGCGCTTCCGCCCGATGGCGACCGTCGACCTGCTCGCCGCGGGCCCGGCGCTGATCGGCGTCAGCGTGGTGTTGGCGCTCCTCGGGTTCGGCACGGCCGCGCTCGCCTGGGCGGAGGTCGCGGCGGCGCTGGTCAAGGCGGTCGGGTACCTCGCGCTGACCCGGCCGCACGTGCGGCTGGACCGGCACGCGTGGGATCGGCTGCGGCCCATGCTGAACTTCGGCTCCGGCTACTCGCTGACCCAGCTCGGCAACTGGTTCGCGCTCAACGCGGACAACCTCGTCGTGGCGAACGTGCTCGGCACCGCCCCGCTCGGCGTCTACACCCGAGCGTACAACCTGCTCAACGAGCCCGCGAACGTCATCGGCGGGGCCGCGGACAAGGCCCTGTTCCCGGCCATGGCCCGGGTGCGGGAGGACGGCGCGCGGCTGCGGGCCGCCTACGTCCGGACCGCCAGCCTGGTCGCCCTGGTCACCGTGCCGGCCGCCGTCCTGCTGTTCGTGCTGGCCCCCGAGGTCGTCCACGTGCTGCTCGGCACCCAGTGGGACGCGGTGGTCCTGCCCGTCCAGGTGTTCGCGCTCGTCCTGCTGCCGCGGACGTCGTACAAGATCAGCACCTCGCTGACCCGTGCGACGGGCGCGGTGTACCGGGCGGCGTGGCGACAGTGGCTCTACGCCGCCGAGGTCGTGGCGTTCACCCTGGTCGGGGCGCACTGGTGGGGGGTGGACGGCGTCGCGTTCGGCGCGTCGGTCGCGATCGTGCTCCACTTCCTGGTCATGCTGCACTTCTCCGCGCGGGTCTCGCCCGGGCTGATGGGCGCCGTGCTGGCCATGTACCTCAAGCACCTGCCCGCGCTGGTGGTGGTCGCGCTCGCCACGTGGGGCGCCGCCGCGGCCGTGCGGCCGGTGGGCTCGGACCTGCTCACCCTCGCGGTGGGGGCGCTCGCCGCCGCGATCGGCGCCGTGGCCGTCCTGGCGGTCCTGCGGAAGCGCTTCACCGCCGAGCTCGCGGTGGTGCGGACCCTGGCCCCCGCATGACGGACGCCGACCGCCGAGAGGACCTGCTGCGCTACCTGCGCCGCGGCTGGGAAGCGCTGCTCTGGAAGCTCGACGGGCTCTCCGAGTACGACGTGCGCCGCCCCCTGACCCCGACCGGCACGAACCTGTTGGGCCTGGTCAAACACGTGGCGCTGACGACCTCGGGCTACTTCGGCGCGGTGCTCGGCCGCCCGGACGCCGTCGAGTGGTCCGACGACGAGGTCAACGCCGACATGTGGGCCAAGCCCGGCGAGTCGCGGGAGCTGATCCTGGACGCGTACGCCAGGGCCGTCGCGGACGCCGAGGCCGCGCTGACCGAGCTCCCCCTGGACCATCCGGCGCACGTCTCCTGGTGGGCGGAGCCGGACGTGACGCTGCACCGCATCGCGGTCCACATGGCGGTGGAGCTGCACCGCCACTGCGGGCACGCGGACATCCTCCGCGAGCTGGTCGACGGCGCCGCGGGCATGGTGCCGGACGCGACCAACGTTCCCGGGGACCTCGACTGGCCCGGATACGTCGCCCGCCTGCAGGCCGAGGCGGACGCCCACCGGTAGGCCTTGCCGAAACGGCAACGATCCTTGCCGAACTCGGGCGCGCGGCCGCACAGTCGCGACATGGATTACGACGTGGTGGTGGTCGGCGGCGGGGCCGCGGGCCTCAGTGGTGCGGTGGCCCTGGCCCGGAGCCTGCGGTCGGTGCTGGTGATCGACGCGGGCGCGCCGCGCAACGCACCGGCCGACGGCGTGCACAACTACCTGGGCCGAGAGGGCGTGGCACCCCGCGAGCTCGCCGCGATCGGCCGCGCGGAGGCGGCGGCCTACGGCGTGGAGTTCGTGGACGACCGCGTGCTCGCCGTGCACCCCGGCTTCCGGGTCGAGCTCGCGGACCGCACGGTCACCGCGCGGAGGATCCTGCTCGCCACCGGTCTGACCGACGAGCTGCCGGACGTCCCGGGCCTCGCCGCCCGCTGGGGCCGGGACGTCCTGCACTGCCCCTACTGCCACGGCTACGAGGTCCGCGGCCGGGCCGTCGGCGTGCTGTCCACCGGCAACGGGATGCACCAGGCACTGCTGTTCTCGCAGCTCAGCGACGACGTGACGCTGTTCCTGCACACCGGCGACGAGCCGACCGCCGAGGAGTGGGCGCAGCTGCGTGCGCGGGGGATCGCCGTCGTCGACGGGGAGGTCGCCGGGATCGAGGTGACCGACGACCGGCTCACGGGCGTGCGGCTGGCGTCCGGCCGGGTCGTGCCGCGGGACGCGGTCGTGGTCGCGCCGCGGGTCACGGCGACCGTCGTGCCGGGGCTCGGGCTGGAGCCCGAACCCGTGGAGATGCTGGGCCGGGTGATCGGCTCCCGGATCCCGGCGGACCCGACCGGCGCCACGGCGGTGCCGGGTGTGTTCGTCGCGGGCAATGCGACGGACGTGTCCGCCCAGGTCGTGGCGGCCGCCGCGGCGGGGATGCGGGCCGGGGCGATGATCAACGCGGCGCTCGTCGCGGAGGAGACCCGCGAGGCCGTGGAGCGCGGTCGGGTGTTCTCCCCGGCGTCCGAGCGGGAGCTGTGCACGCCGCAGCACGGGGTCTAGCAGGATGGGGAGCATGGAACACGGACACGGGCACGGCCGGGCGATGACCGCGGAGGAGGTCCGGGCGATGCTCGAGCCCTCCGCCTGGGACGAGCGCTACGGCGGCGAGGAGCTCGTGTGGAGCGGGTTCCCGAACCCGCAGCTCGTGGCGCAGGTGGACGAGCTGACCCCGGGTGCCGCGCTCGACGTCGGCGCGGGCGAGGGGGCGGACGCCGTGTGGCTCGCCCGCCGCGGCTGGGCGGTCACCGCCGTCGACTTCTCCCAGATGGCGCTCAAGCGGATCGCCGAGCACGCCGCCGAGGCCGGCGTGGAGATCACGACCGAGCAGGCGGACGTCCGCACCTGGACCCCGCCCGCCGGCGCCTTCCAGCTGGTGAACTCGCAGTTCATGCACCAGCCCGCCGAGGTGTTCGCCCCGCTGGTCGCCCGCCTCGCGGACGCGGTCGCGCCGGACGGGCACCTGCTGGTCGTGGGGCACCACCCGAAGGACCTGGAGAAGCCCGAGATCGGCCGCCCGCCGGTCGGCGACATGCTGTTCACCGCCGAGGAGATCGCGACCCAGCTCGACCCCTCGACCTGGGAGATCGTCGCGGCGGAGACCCGTCCGCGGCAGCTGATCGGCCTGGACGGCGAGCCCGTCACCGGACACGACGCCGTGCTGCACGCCCGCCGCAGGTCCTGACCCGTTCACGGAGGGGTGAACGGCGGCCGTTCCCGTACGCCGATCGCCGGAGCCCGTTAACCGGTCTGCACTCACCCCTGCTGTCACCAGACGTAGTTGCGCCACTACCTTCTGCTGCACGCTCCCAGGAGGTGACACCAGTGGCGCTCGCGTCCATCTTGTCCGCCATGCCCGATCTGTTGCAGCGCACGCTCCAGCAGCACTCCCCCGACCCCGCGGGGTACTGCCGCGAGTGTCGCGAGGCGTCCGGCATCGCCGCGATCTGGCCCTGCGCCACCCGTGAGGTGGCGGAGGAGGCCCAGTACATCCGGCGCGGCGGCCTGCCCGGCACACTCGGCGGCCGACACCGCAACCGCGTCTGAACCCCCCGCGCAGTCCGAGGGCCGTCCCGATGATCGGGGCGGCCCTCCGTCGTTCCTGATGGACTGAACGGAGTAGTGGCCACACCGTTCGCCGGTGCCTCTCGGACTAGGGCGCCTTGCCGCCGCACGTCCGGGCGCGACGAGCGGCCGATGCGCGGTGGCCCGCGCCACAGCCGGCCGTCCACCGTTACCGACGCCACGTCCACTGCCGCTCGCCGCTCGGCCCGTTCCGATCGTCTCAGCAGGGGCGATCCGACGCCGTACCCCCGCGCGACAGCCCCTAACGTCGGACACGACAGGATCACGGAACGATCACGAACGACCCGCGGAGCCCCCGAAGCTCCGCTCCCCCGGGTCGGGAGTGCTCCCCGATCGGGCCGTGGTCGCAGTGGAAGAGGAAAGGTCGCAGTGGCCCGGCATCGCTCCCCACGAGGCCGCACCGCGTCCCCCCGCTCCACGGCGTCGAGCTCCCCACGACGCCGTGCTCCCCGAGCGGGGGACGCGGTCCGGTCCCTCCCCGGTCCCGTCCGTCACGGGGCGGCCGTCGCGCTCGCCGCGGGCGGCGTCGTCTCCGTCCTCGGGGCGGCCGCCCCGCTGGCGGGCCCCCTGGTGTCCGGAGTGGACACCGCAGCCGCGGCGTTCGGCGTGGGCACAGCGGCGGACACCCCGGCCCGACCCGACGAGCCGGTCACCGGCGGCGCGGTGGTCGAGGGTGTCCTCGCGGGCGTCCCCGCAGGCACCGGGGACGCGGCCGCCGCGCCCCCACCGGCCGTCTCGCTCACCCACCTGTCCGACGCCGTGCGCTCGGCGGGTGACCGCACGGTCGCCGAGCAGCAGCGCGTCGAGCAGGAGGCGCGGGCCGCCGAGGAGCGCGCGAAGGCCGCGCTCTCCGGGCAGACGCTGCGGGCGGGCTCGGGCAGCACCTCCTGCGGGCTGAACACGAGCGGCCTGGGCGCGGTGAAGTCCTGGGTCGCCGACGCGGCGGAGTTCCTCGGCTGCCAGTACGGGCAGCCGCCGCTGCTCGGCGTCGGGAGCCGGGGCAACGCCTCGGACCACCCGGGCGGCCTCGCCCTCGACCTGATGACGACGAACCAGGTCACCGGGGACTCCATCGCCGCCTGCGCACTGCGGAACATGGACGCGCTCGGCGTGACCTACGTGATCTGGGACCAGCAGATCAACACGGGCTCGGGCTGGAAGCCCATGGAGGACCGCGGCAGCCCCACGGCCAACCACGAGGACCACGTCCACATCTCGTTCCAGAGCTCGGCACCGAGCGGGACCCCGGTCACCTGCTGACCGTTCGCCGCGCGCGCCGACACGCACATCTCACGGCGTGTGGAGCGTTTCGGGCGTTTCGTGACCTCTCCGCTACATTCGGTCGCGAACACACCGGTTCGGCTCCCCGTTGGACGCTCCCCGCTCCGCCCGGGCCGGCGGTTCGAGAAGGCAGGTCGTGTCGCGGCACCGCTCCGCCCCGTCCCGGGTGTGCGCCCTGCGTCGCGGGGTCACCGCCGCGGCGGTCACGGGCGGCGCGCTCGCGGTCGCGGCCCCCACCGCGGCGCTGCTGCCGGGCTCGGACGCCGCACCGCGGCAGGCCGCCGCGCAGATCGGGCTGGCCTCGTCCGACGTCGTCGAGGAGGCCCTCCCCGTCGTCGACGGCGCCCGGATCGCCATGAGCGTGCTCCCCGTCCGCGCCGCGTCCTGGGAGCCCCCGGGCCTCGACGCCGCCGAGCGGCTCCGCAAGTCCGCGGCCCTGAACGACGCGGCGTGGGCGGCCGAGCAGGAGCGCCTGGCCCGCGAGGCCCGAGTGCACTGCGACGTGCCGCTCGGCGGGCTCGGCGCGGTGAAGTCGCACGTGCGAGACGCCGCCCGGTTCCTGTCGTGCCTCTACGACCAGCCGGACCTCATCGGGGTGGCGGGCCGAGCCCGCGTCTCCGACCACGCGACGGGCCTGGCGTTGGACCTCATGGTCCGCGGCGCGAAGGGCGACCGGATCGCGCAGTGCGCGCTGGCCAACCGCGAGGCGCTCGGCATCACGTACGTGATCTGGGAGCAGCGGATCAACCACGGGAGCGGCTGGACGCGCATGGAGAACCGCGGCAGCGACACCAAGAACCACGTCGATCACGTACACATCAGCTTCGGCCCCGGCGCCTCCGGCACCCCCGACCCCGACCTCTGCACCTAGCTGCACCGTGGAGCGCTGTGGAGCACTGCGGTCAGATCCCGATGCGGCCGCGGTCCTCCCGGTAGACGTTGACGACGGCCGGGCGCGGCTGGGCGGAACCGCCGTCGGGCCAGTGCGAGCCCGGGCGGTCGGGTGAGGCGTCGTCGACGTCCCCGGGGTGCTGCACGGAGACCAGGACGAAGTCGTCCGTCACGACCGGCCCGCAGGTCTCCGCACCGATCGGCACCGACAGGAACTGGGTGGTCCGCCCCCGGGTCTCGCCGGTGAGCGAGACGCCGAACAGCCCGTCGTTCTGCTCCAGGGCCTGCGACGAGTCCGTGGAGATCCACAGGTTGCCGTGCGTGTCGAAGGCGAGGTTGTCCGGCGAGGTGATCGGGCTGACCTGGGACTTGTCGAAGCCGCCGAAGTAGGTCGACGGGTCGGCGGGATCGCCGCAGACCAGCAGGATCGACCAGGTGAAGGAGGTCCCGGTCGGGTCGTCGTCCGACTCGACGAGCTCGATGACGTGCCCGTGCTTGTTGTCCGCGCGCGGGTTCGCCTCGTCCGGGCCCGCCTTGCCCGCCTTGCCGCGGTCGGTGTTGTTGGTCAGCGCGAGGAACACGTGCCCGTTCGCCGGGTTCGGTTCGACGTCCTCGGGGCGGTCCATCTTCGTGGCGCCGACCTTGTCACCCGCCTCGCGGGTGAAGACGTAGACCTCCTCGGCGGTCATCCCGGGCACGAAGCTCGTGGAGCCCGCGGCGAGCTTGATCCACTCACCGGAGCCGTCGTACTCCCCGTCCTCGGCGCCGTCGCCAGTGAACCTCGCGACGTACAGCGTGCCGTCGGAGAGCAGCGACAGGTTGTGCTCGCGGGCCCGGCGGCTCTGCCCCTTCCGCATCGTCGCCGAGGAGACGAACTTGTAGACGTAGTCGAACCGCTCGTCGTCGCCCATGTACGCGACGGCATGACCCTCCTTCGACAGCCGGATCGTGGCGCCCTCGTGCTTGAAGCGCCCGAGCGCGGTGTGCTTGACCGGCCGGGAGTGCGGGTCGTGCGGGTCGACCTCGACCACCCAGCCGAAGCGGTTCGCCTCGTTCGGCTCCCGCGCCAGGTCGAACCGGCGCTCCACGGTCTCCCAGCCCCGCTCCGACGGGCCCGGCTCGAAGCCGTAGCGCGCGAGCCGCGGGTCCGCGGGCGCGTTCGCGAAGTACTGGTCGACGTTCTCCTCCCCGGACAGGAAGGTGCCCCACGGCGTGGTGCCGCCCGCGCAGTTGTTGAACGTGCCCAGCACCAGGGTGCCGGTCGGGTCCGCGGACGTCCGCAGCAGCGGCGACCCGGCGGCGGGCCCGTCGAGCAGGAACTCCGTGCTGCCGGTGATCCGCCGGTTGCGGGGGCCCTGCACGTCGACGGTCATCCGGCCCTCGCGGTCCCGGACGATCTCGACGACGGAGTGCCCGTGCGCGGCGAGCCCGATCCGCACCTGCTCCTCGGTCGGCGCCTCGGCGTCGTAGTCGCGGAACATCAGCGGCTCGATCGTGTACTCGTGGTTGGAGAACAGGACCCAGCGCCGCAGCGGCCCCTCCAGCAGGAGGATCCCGCAGAAGTCGTTGTTGTAGCCGAACTGCTGGGCCTGCGCCGCGGCCGTCTGGTGGTCGAAGTCGAACTCCGGCGCGCCCGGCAGGATCGGGTCGCCCCACCGCACCACGACGTTCTGCGCGTACCCGCCGGGCACGCGCACGGCGTCGTCGGTGTTCGGCGGGACGGTCGCGTAGTCCAGGCCGTAGGGGGCGGGAGACGGCGCCGGGGCGACCGGCAGGCCGGGCGTGGCCGCCGCGGCGAGCGCGGGCCCGCCGACGGCCACCGCGCCGCCGGCCAGCCCGAGCACGGCACCGGCGCGCAGCACCCCGCGGCGGTCGAGCACCGCACCGAGGACCTCGCCGAAGTACGGGTTCGCCGAGCGGTTCGGTTCCCGCTTCGCGCAGGCGTCTCCGCAGCGGAAACGGCAGGTCAGGCCCTGGCGAGCGCGGTGTAGGACCGGCAGGGAGCGGGGCGGGTGGTCGCCGGTGCACGGCTGGGCCACGGTCGTCCTCCAGGTGGGGTGGATTCACCGGTTCGGGTCACGGGGACGCTAGGCAGCCGCGGTGAGCACCAGGTGGACAGAACGTGAACCTCGGGATGATCGTGACGAATCCCCTACGGGGTCGCGGTGTGGGCCGGGTGCCCGTGGGTGCGACGGGCCTGCTTCATCTCCGCCTCGAACACGTGCCTGCGGCCGCCCACCAGGTCCTCGCGCAGCGCGCGCTCGGTGTCGCGCAGGGGCCCGTAGTAGGTGTCGTCGAACTCCTCGACGACCTGGAAGCTCCAGCGCCCCTCGAGCACGTTGCGGCCCAGGATCTCCGTCTCGATCCGGTCGGCCCACTCGGGCCTGCCGTCCTTGCGCAGCAGGTCCACGACGTCGTCGAGCATGGCATCGGCACCTCCCATGAGCTGGTGGAACTCGTACAGGGCGCCGCGGGCGCGCTCGATCCGTTCGAGCATCTCGGAGAGCTTGCCGGTGGCGGCCACCGCGTCGTCGGAGACGCCGGCGGGACGGGCATGGGCGGAGTCGAGGTCGGACATGCGGCGGACTACCCCGCACGCGCGCCGTTCAGTGTGACGGCGGTAACATCCAGGTCTTCTGCATCGATGGAGATGGAGGCGCGGATGCGAGTCGGGGTCCTGACCGGTGGCGGCGACTGCCCGGGTCTGAACGCGGTGCTTCGGGCGATCGTCCGCAAGGGGGTGCCCGCCTTCGGGCACGAGTTCGTCGGGTTCCGGGACGGGTGGCGCGGGGTCCTGGAGGCGGACGTCCGGCCGCTCGACATCCCCGACGTCCGCGGCCTGCTCCCGCGCGGCGGCACCGTCCTGGGCTCTTCCCGGACCAACCCGTTCGCGACGGACGACGGCGTGCAGCGGATCCGGCGCAGCCTCGACGACCTGCGGGTGGACGCGTTGATCGCGATCGGCGGCGAGGACACCCTCGGCGTCGCGGCCCGGCTGCACGACGAGGGGCTGCGCGTCGTCGGCGTGCCGAAGACGATCGACAACGACCTGGGCGGCACGGACTACACGTTCGGCTTCGACACCGCGGTGTCCATCGCGACCGAGGCCATCGACCGGCTGCACACCACCGCCGAGTCGCACCACCGGGTGCTGATCGTCGAGGTCATGGGCAGGCACGCGGGCTGGATCGCGCTGCACGCCGGGATGGCGGGCGGGGCGAACGCCATCCTGGTCCCCGAGCAGCGGTTCTCCGTGGAGCGGGTGCTCGGATGGGTGGAGAGCCGCTTCCGGGACCGGTACGCCTCGATCATCGTGGTGTCGGAGGGCGCGATGCCCGAGGGCGGCGCCGAGGTGTTGCAGAGCGGCCGGAAGGACGCGTTCGGGCACGCCCGGCTCGGCGGCGTCGGCGACTGGCTGGCGCAGCAGATCGAGTCGCGGTCGGGGCGCGAGGCCCGGACCACCGTGCTGGGCCACGTGCAGCGCGGCGGCACGCCGACGGCGCGCGACCGCTGGCTGGCCACCCGGTTCGGGCTGCACGCGATCGACGCCGTGCAGGCGGGCGAGTGGGGCACGATGACCGCCCTGCGCGGCACGGACATCGTCACGGTGCCGCTGCTGGAGGCGACCAAGGCGCTCAAGACCGTCGACCCGGCGCTCTACGCCGAGGCCGAGGTGTTCTTCGGCTAGAAACACGTCGTAGTCCGGATGTAACCGGTCGGACATCATTCACGCCGGATGGCGGCCTAGAAAGGAGCCACGCACCCGCCGAATGGAGGTCGACCGTGGAGCTGACCCGACTCGCGTGTCCCGCCGAGTGCCGGGGCGACCGTGCCCGGCGGGCCCACCACGACCGCCTGCTGGCCGTCGAGACGGACCCGGACGCCGTCGTCGAGCTGTTCGAGACCGCCGTGACCTGGGCGGAGCTGGAGTACCCCGCCGAGTCGACGATCCCACCCGCGCAGTGGGTGGAGTTCGCCGAGAAGCACCGCTGGCAGGACCCCGACCGCGCGCTGCGGATCTTCCTGCTCGCCGCGGACATCGCCCGACGCGGCGCCCGCACCCCGGTGCAGCCGCACGCCCGCGCGGTCGGTGACGGCGTGTGCCCCACCCTGGTCCCCGCCCCGCGCCACCTCCGCCTCGCCGAGTAGCGGCTCCGCCGCCCGTGCGTGGGAAGTGGTGCCAGAGCACCACTTACCACGCACGACCTCGGTACGGGCTTGTCCGGCGGTGCTTCCTGGAGCATCCTCGACGGATCTCGGAGGTGCGATGACGGTCTGGGACACCCGCAGCCACCCCGCGCGGGAGCAGTTCGCGGTCTGGCACGAGGTGATCTGCCAGGCCTTCGTCCCGCTGCGGCCGACGCGCACGGCGGCCGAGCCGGGCTTCGCGGCCAGCGTCGAGACCCGGGCGCTCGGCGGGGTCAACCGGGCCCGGATCGAGTCCCGGCCGCAGCTCACCGACCACGGCCCGCGCGAGGTCGGCGGCTCCACCGGGGCGTACCTGTTCGTGAACCTGCAGCTCGCGGGCTCCTGCCGGGTGCGGACGGCGGCGGGGGACGCGGTCGTCGAGCCCGGCCGGTTCGTGCTGCTGGACACCACCGAGCCCTACTACCTGCGGTTCGACGAGCCGTGGCGAATGCTGTCGTTCCGGGTCCCGCACGCCCACCTCGGCGGACGGCCCGACTCCCCCGCCCTCGGCCGCGCGCTCGACGGGCGGGCGGGCACCGGGCGGGTCGTGACCGCGCTGATGGACGCGTTGTGGGGGCTGGAGGACACCGCCCCCGCCGACCTGGAGCAGTCCTTCGCCTCGGCGGTCGGTGCCGTCCTCGGCGGTCCCGCCCCCACCGCCGCGGACCTGCGCGCGGCGGTGCTGCGGCACGTGACCGCGCACCTCGGTGACCCCGGATTGTCGGTCGCCTCGGTCTGCAGGCGGTTCGCGATCGCGCCGCGCACCCTGCACGCCGCCTTCGAGGGCCATCCCCTGACCTTCGCCGCCACGGTGCGGGAGCTGCGGCTGGAACGGTGCGCGCGGGCGTTGGCCGACCCGGCCGAGCGCGGGACGGTCACCGCGATCGCCACCCGCCACGGCTACCCGGACCCGGCCGCGTTCAGCCGGGCCTTCCGCCGCCGCTACGGCGTCGCGCCCCGGGAGCTGCGCGAACGGCACAGGAACGCCGCACCCGAGGCCAAGACCACGTCCGGCTGAACGGACGAGGCTCGGGGCAGCCCAGCGAGGAGGCCCCGTGTCCGTGTCGTTCACCCTGTCCCCGGAACAGCAGCAGCTCAAGGCGGTCGCCCGGGCGTTCGCCGAGGAGCATCTGCGCGATCTCGCCGCCGCCGTGCGCGCCGAACCGGACCCGCTGCGCCGGGCCCTGCTGGCCCGGCCGGTGATGGAGAAGGCGGTCGGGATGGGCTTCCTCAAGGGCCTGATCCCGGTGCCGTTCGGCGGCGCGGCGGGCAGCGGGGTGGACGCCGCGATCCTGATCGAGGAGTGGGCGACGCACAGCCCCGACTTCGTGATCTCGCTGGCCGGCCCGCTGATCGCGCTCGCCCCGGTCTACGAGGCGGGCACCCCGGAGCAGATCCGCCGGTTCGTCGCGCCGTTCCTGGCCGACTCCGGCGCCCCGGTCGCGGCGATGGCCTACTCCGAGCCCGGCGGCAGCGCGAACTTCGCGGCGCCCGCGCCTGCGGAGGGCACCCGCACCACCGCGGTCCCCGACGGCGACCACTGGGTGATCAACGGCGCCAAGCAGTGGGCCTCGCACCTGCCCGGCTGGGACGGCGACGGGCCGGACCTCATGACGATCGTCTGCCGCACCCCGGGCGGGGTCTCCCTGCTCGTCGCGGAGCGGGCCCAGCTCGCCGGGCACGTCGAGGTGGAGGAGTACCTCGACCTGCCGGGCCTGCGCGGCTGCCTCACCGCGCGGATCCGGCTGCGCGACGTCCGCGTGCCCCGCGCGAACCTGCTCGGCGCGGAGGGCGACGGGGCCCGGCTCACGCTGAACGCCTTCACCGGCAGTGGGGCGTCCATCGGCACCTTCGCGACGGCGGCGATGCGGCGGGCCTTCGACGTCGCGTTCCGGTTCGCCACCACCGAGCGCCGCGGCGGTGCCGAACCGATCATCGCCCACCAGGCGGTGTCGGACGTCCTCGCCGACGCGAAGGGCCGCATCGAGGCGGTCCGCCTGCTGTCCTGGCGGGCGCTCGACGCGGCACTCTCCGGTGACCCGAACGGGCTCGAGCTGGCGTTGCACGTCAAGGTGTTCGGCTCCGAGACCGCGGTCGACGTGATCAACGACCTGGTCAAGATCGTGGGGGTGAGCGCCTACGACACCGCGTTCCCGCTGGTCGACGCCCTGCACGAGGCGCTGGCCTACCCGGTGATCGAGGGCAGCAACACCGGCGTGCGGCGCCGCCAGCTCCAGACGCTGCTCCGCGACCCCGCCTACGACCCCCTCGCCGCCTCCGGCCTCACCTAGCCGTGCGTGGTAAGTGGTGCCAGAGCACCACTTACCACGCACGAGCGCCGGAGGCGCAGGTCAGCGGGGCAGGCCGGTGATCGGCGTGGTGCGCAGGTCCAGGACCTCGACCCGCTCCTCGCCCCAGCTCAGGGCCAGGCTCCCGCTCGGGTCCAGGGTGCCGACCACCGCCGCCGCCAGGTCGCGCTCGGCGAACGCGGCCAGGCACTCCGGTTCCCGACCCGCGGGCACGCACAGCAGGAAGCCGAAGCTCGGGAAGCAGTTGAACCAGCGGACCAGCGGCACCCCCGCGGGCGCGGGCACCGCCGGCACGTCGACCGTCACCCCGAGCGCACCCGGCTCCAGCAGCATCGCCAGCGACCCCACGAGCCCGGCCATGCTGATGTCCTTGGCCGCCACCACGATCCCGGCCTCGGCCAGGGCGCCCAGCAGCCGGACGTCTCCCGCGCTGCGCCGCCCCCGCGACTCGAAGGCCGGGAAGAAGGGGAAGTCCTCACGCATCCGCCCGTCGAGCGCCGCCGCGACGACCAGCGACTGCCCGGGGGCCGCGCGGGTGACCGACAGCGGCGCCGCCGACCGCCCGACGGCGAACGCGGAGATGGACGGCTGGCCGTCGTGCAGGGTGAAGTGCCCGCCGACGATCGGGACGTCGTAGAGCTCGGCGGCCTCCCGCATGCCGGCGAAGGCCTTGCGTGCCAGGGGTTCCGAGGCGACCACGGTGTCCACGATCCCCAGCGGGACCCCACCCATCGCGGCCACGTCGTTGACGTTGGCGAGCACCGCGGCGAACCCGGCGCCGTGCGGGTCGGCGGCCACGAACGGCGGGAACAGGGCCTCCCCGCAGGCGATGATCCCGTCCCCGACCACCGCGCCGTCGTCTCCCGGTCCGCCCTGCCAGTCGGTGCCCCCCAGCACCTCCCCGACGAGCGCGATCTCGGCCTTCGCCGCGAGCCCGGGGTTGGCGAGGCAGGCGGCGGCGATCTCGGCGAGGGACTCAGAGGTGGAGCCTGCGGAACCGGCCGTCGACTCAGCCACGCAGCACCACCCAGGTCGCGCGCACCGGGCCGTCGCCCCGGTTGTGCCAGGAATGGCCCCGGTCGGTCGGATAGTGCACGGTGTCCCCCGCCTCCACCTCGTAGGTCTCCCCCGCGACCTCCACGGTCAGCGTGCCCTCGTGCACCAGCACGAGCTCCTCGCCGGGTCGCCGGGGTCGGGTGTCGCCGCTCTGCCCGCCGGGCTCGACGGTCACCTCGACCGCGGTGGCGTGCAACGCGTCCGACGCCGTCGCCCGCCCCTCGACCCGGATCCCGAGCGCCGCGGGCGCCCAGTCCCCCGGCGGCGGCAACCGCTGGCCGGCCTTGACCAGGACGGCGGCGGGCGGTTCGGACCCGCTGTCGTCGACGAACGCCGACACGGGCTGCCCCAGAGCGCCCGCAAGCTTGAGCAACGTCGTGATCGTGGGCACCATGTCCCCACGTTCGACCTTGTGCACGGCCGCCGCGGAGACGTCGGCGCGGGCCGCGAGCTGCTGGAGGGACAGACCCAACCGGCTGCGGGCGGCGCGCACCTTCGGCCCGATCGCGTCGACGATCGGCTCCCAGGACGGCGTGCTCACGTTGACAATCCTAGACGGCGTCCACCTATGGTGAACACCTGACGAGCAGAGGAGTGCCCCGGTGGCCGGCACGTACCGACCCTCCCGGCCGCCGTCGGTCTTCGCGCGTCGGCTCGGCCGCGCGCGCAGCGGGACCGAGGGCGTCCTGGACGAGCTGCGCGGGGTCATCCTCTCCGGCGAGGCGGCACCGGGCGTGCCGATCCCACTCGACGAGATCGCCCAGGCCCTCGGCGTCAGCCAGATCCCGGTGCGCGAGGCCCTCAAGACGCTGATCGGCGAGGGCCTGGTCGACCACCGGCCGCGCGGCGGGTACACCGTCGCGCGGATCACGGTCGCCGAGCTGGCCGAGCTGTACGTGGTGCGGGGCACCCTCGAGCAGGCCGCCCTGGCCGCCGCGCTCCCGCTCGCCTCGGCCGCCGACCACGCCGAGGCCCGCACGGCGCACGAGGCCCTCGACGACGCGCTCGCGCGCGGGGACATGGCCGCCTACCACCGGGCGTCGCGCCGCTTCCACCTCGCCCTCGTCGCGCCGGCCCGGATGCACCGCCTGCAGCGCATGCTCGAGTCCGCGTGGAACATCACCGAGCCCTACCGCCCCATGTCCCAGCTCTCCGACGCGGGCCGCGCGGGCCTGCACGCCGATCACGCGGCCATGCTCGCCGCCTTCGTGTCCGGCGACGCCGAGGCGCTGCTGCGCGAGGCGATCGAGCACCACGAGGACCTCCGCCGGGCCGTCGCGGCGCTCCCGTCGGACCCCGCCCTCTTCGCCGACCCCTGACCACCCGTGAGTGGTAAGTGGTGCTCTGGCACCACTTACCACTCACAGGTCGCGGAGCGGCAGGACCTTCACGATGCGCGCGGCGGTGCGGCCCGCGCGTCTGCCGTCCCCGGTGACCTCGGCCGGGTGGTCGCGGGGCAGGCTCGCGTGGTGGACGACGATCTCGTCGCCCTCGATCCCGATGCCCACCTCCAGTGCCGACGCGAGCGCGGCCCGGTGGGCCGAGGTGGTCGCGTCTCCCGTCCCGGGTTCCACGGTCACCGGGACGCCCTCCTCCTCGGCCCCCGCGCAGACCTCGCGCAGCAGCGGGCCCGCGCCGCGGATCACGATCGCGGGCGGCTCTACCGACGCGACCATGCGTCCACCAGGCCGCTCGCCACGGCGTTGCGGGGGCCCTCGGTGCCGTGCACGTTGCCGATGCCGCAGACGATGCCGTGCGGGGCGAGGGCGTCGGCGATCAGCTCGGGGATCTCGAAGTCCAGCGCGGACCCTCCGAGCAGCACCACGAACTCGAGCAGCCGCAGCGACCCGCCCGGCGCGACCTGGCGCAGCGCCCGCACCGCGTTGACCGCGAACACCTTGCGCTTGGCCTCCCGGCGCACCCGCCGGACGTGGTCGACGGTGTGCCGGGTCCGGACCGGCGCGGGTCCCTCCGGCCCCATCGTGACCACCCGCGCGAACACGTGCGAGGGCAGCGGTTCGCGGAAGAACTGCACCGTGCCGTCCTCGTGCCGCACGTGGAAGAAGCTCTCCGCCTTGGCCAGCGGGTGGCGCTTGACGGCCTCGGCCTGCTCCCGGTCGTCGAGGGCCAGCTCGGAGTCGATCAGCTTCGTGACCAGCTCGCCCGCGCCCGCGACGTGCACCGCCGCGGAGCCCTCGTGGGTCAGCAGCGCCGCGTCGGTGGAGCCCCCACCCAGGTCGAGCACGGCGATCGGGACGGCGGTGCCGGGCGTGGTGAGCGCGCCGCGCACCGCCATCTCGCCCTCGACGCCGCCGATCTCCGCACGGCAGCCGAGCGCGGCCGCGACCTGGTCCGCCACGACCTGCATGCGCGAGCGGGAGGTGCGGACCATGGCGGCGAGCGCCACCGCCCGCTCCGGCGCGATCTCCCCCGCCAACCCGCCGCGCACCTCGTGCGGGACGGTGGTGTCCACGGCGAGGACGTCCCGGATCCGGATCTCGTTCGCGGGCTGCCCCGTCACGTCCGTCATCGTGTCCCTGACCTGCGCCAACATCCCGCCGACGTGGGTGCCCGGCTCGCCGGTCGCGTCGTCGAGGGGCTGAACCCGGGACAGGACGGACATGATCTCGTCCGCGCCCGCGTCGACGTCGACCCGCTGGGTCTTGCCCGCGCCGGTCAGGGTCAGCGTGCCGACGGGGATCCGGCGGTCGGTCACGTCCCCGCTCGGTGTCCGGACGACGACGGCGGACCGGTTGCCCGTCAACGCCCGCGCCACCGGGGAGACCTGCCGGGTCTGCTCGGGGTCGAGGCCGAACACCGAGGCCAGCCCGTAGGCGTCGGACAGGGTGCGGATGGTGCGCCCGGGCGGCGCGACCTCGACGGCCGCGAGCATGCCCAGGGGCACCTTCTCCACCGCCCCGACCTCGTCGACCACGGGGATCGGCGTGGCCAGCCGGTTGCAGACGAGCACGGCGTCGTCGTGGGCGAGGACGGCCGCGACCACCTGCGCGGACGAGGAGTTGATCTCGTGCGCCACGTCGTCGAAGTCCCAGCCCGCCGGGACGACCACGATGCAGGGCCCCGACGCGGAGGCCAGCGCCTCGATCGCCACCGTGGTGCCGACCCCGATGCCCTCGCCGCCGGGCGTCGCCGGGTTGTGGCCGATCATCGTGGACTCGGTGATGATCGTCTCGGAGATCGTCTCCATGGCCAGCCCGGAGATCACCGGGGTGGCCTCGTTGAGCAGCACCAGGTCCGGGGTGCGGCCGTCCAGCGCGCGGCGCACGGCCGCCACCGCGCCCTGGGTGTTGTCCGGGGTGCCCTTCACCCCGGTGGTACGGGTCAGCGCGGTCCCCAGGTACTCGACCCGGCCCTCCCCCACCGAGGCCACGCAGGCCTCGGTGGTGGAGTTGCCGATGTCGACGCCGACGACCAGGGTCATGCCCGCGAGACGACCGGCTCGACCTCGACCGGCTTGCGCCCCGCCACGATGCACTCGTACTCCTTGAGGTGCAGCAACGCGGCCTTGGCCTGCCAGCGCGGCCGGGCCATCTGGTCGTTGCGGGTGGGGACCGGCGCGGGCGACTCGCCCTTGGCGTACTGGGCGGCGTTGGACCCGATGCGCCGGAACACCTCCGCGTCCAGCAGCGGGGACTGCGGGAACAGCTCCAGGTTGGACAGCCGCGGCAGGTCCCGCTGGTGGATCATCGCCGTGCCGCGGGAGAGCAGCCCGATGGAGATGCCGGAGCCGGACAGCCGGGCCCCGGTGTGCGCGACGGCCGCGAGGTCCGCGGTGTCCCACACCTTCACCATCCGCGCCGCCACCCCCTGCTCCTCGATGCCGGCCAGGATCTGCCGGACCACCTCGGCGTGCGGGACGTCCACGATCGTCTTGGAGAAGTAGTCCCCGAACGCGGGCGAGACGGCGACGACCACCTCGTCGGGCCGCGAGCCCCGCTGCGCGGGGCCGATCTCCTTCAGCGACAACGTGCGCTGGACTGCGGGCGCGGTCATCACGACACCTCCGTCTCGGGGTTCTCGGCGCTGGTGACGTGGCGCAGCTTCTTGAGCTGCTCCCACCGCTCGCCCTGGAGGCGGTACCCGGAGCCGGGGCCGCCGTAGTCGTTGGCGTCGTTGATCGCGGACCGGGGGACGAAGTCGTCGTCGAGGATGGCCGCGGTCTGCAGCAGGTCGCCGGAGACGCGCTGGCGCAGCACGGTCAGCAGGTTCTCGGCGACGTCGTGGAACCCGGTGCGCTCCAAGGCCTTCACCAGGTCGAGCCCCGTGACGCCCCGGTCCATGACCGACTGGGCGCCCTTGAGGTCCTCGAGGACGTCCCGGTCCGGGTAGTCACCGGAGCCGTGGGCGTAGACGGCGGCCTCGACCTCGGCGTCGGTGATCGCGGGCAGGTCGAGCTCGGCGAACACGGCCTGCAGCGCGCGGGCCGCCTTCTCCCGGGCCTGCAGGATCTCCGGCTCGCGGACGTGCCGGAGGCCCCCGTCGACCTGGAGGTCCCGCTGGATGGTGTTCCAGTCGTCGTAGTCCTCGACGTCGAAGTTGGAGCCCGCGAACATGTTGTCCGCGTTGGGCACCCCCGAGAAGCCGGAGCACACGAAGTCGGTGCCGGGCAGCAGCTGCGGCAGGGCGCGGCTGACCCGGCGCATCGACGAGTGCGAGAAGGACTGGTCGTTGCCCGAGGCGCACTCCAGGTCCATCCAGGAGGCGATCAGGTTCTCCGCCGCCACGGCCCGGATGCCGCCGGGCACCGCACCGGGGACGCCGATGCAGGAGATCGAGCCGTTCTGCAGACCCTGCACGCCCGCGCCGCGGGCCATCAGGATGCAGCGGATCTCCAGGTACAGCATGGAGCGGCCCTCGGCGTTGCCCATCTGCACCTCCGACCCGGTGCCCGAGGTGAACCGCATCTTGATCCCGCGCGAGGCGTACGCGCTGGCCAGGAAGGCCTTGGACCAGGGCGTGTCGTCCCCGTCGACGAACACCGACTCGGTGCCGTAGACCGAGATCGTCTCGGCGTAGGCGGTGATGCCGCGCATGCCGAGCTCGAGCTCGGTGGCCTCCTCCAGCGCGCACTGGGTGAGCACGCCGCCCCGCCCGACCTGGCCGCCGACCTGCAGCGCGATCGCCACCAGCGGTGCGTAGCGCACCACGCCGAGCGTGGTCTCCAGCTCGGCGAAGCCGCGCAGCGCACCCTCGGCCGCGTCGGCCGCGACCTGGATCGGGTTGTCCTTCGCGCTGGTGGAGTGCGCCTGGTTGGCGGGCGTGCGGCGGGACCGCATCTTCTGCATCGCCATCATGATCTCGACGACGTTCATCAGCTTGACGACGTCGAGGATCTTCGCCGGGGTGAGCCCGCGGCCGATCCGGATGAGCTCGTCCCGCGAGGCGCCGGGATCGACCAGGGCCCGCGCGATCTCGACGGACGGGATCGCGGTGACCTCCTCGGCCGTGTCCACGTCGATCGCGTGGTCGGCGATGAAGGTGTCCATGAAGTCGAAGTCCGCGCGGGCGCGGCCGTCGAGCTCGACGATCCGGCCGTCCTCGACGCGGACCGACGGCGCGGGGTCGAAGTCCGACTCCATCGCGACGAGGCCCTTCTCGGGCCACTCCTCGACGAACCCGTCGAGGTTGACCGGCCGGTCCTCCAGGATGTCCGTGCGCTTCGAGCGGCGGTTCTCCGTCGTCGTCATCAGCCCTCCTCACGGGCGAGCAGGTCACGCCGCTCGTAGACCTCGGCGGCCTCGCGGACCAGCGCCCCGCACACCGTCGCGCCGTACTTGCTCTCCAGGTTGTCGGCGATCTCCAGGAGCTTCGCCTTGCTCGACGCCCGCGGACGCAGCGCGTTGTACATGGCCAGGACCTCGGCGTCGGGCACGGCGGTCAGCTCCGCGGCCCGGCGGAAGTTCTGGGCGAGCTGGCGCCGGTGCACCGACTCGGCCAGCGTCGCCTGCAGCTGCAGCGTCTCGGGGGTGATCCGCAGGTCCTCGGCGGTGATCTCCCCGGAGACGACGGCGTCCATCGTCAGCGCGGTGATCGGCTTGCCCGTGGGGGTGCGGAGCAGGTCCTGGCGGTTGACCGAGAGCGGGTAGTCGGCCGGACCGAGGTCGGGGGCTGTACTCACGCCTGACACCTCTCGTCGTCGTCGAACGTTCGGTAGGGAGACCGTCGCAGCGTTCCCGTTGCACGACCGTTGCGCACCTGCGCAGGTACGCGAAACCCTCCAGCCCCGAACGGCCCCTGCCCGACCGGGCAGGTCACGACACTCCCAGGGCGAGCAGGCCCGCGAGCACCGCGCCGACGACCGGGCCCACGACGGGCACCCAGGAGTAGCCCCACTCGGGGCTGCCCTTGCCCTTGATCGGCAGCACCGCGTAGGCGATCCGCGGGCCGAGGTCGCGGGCCGGGTTGATCGCGTAGCCGGTCGGCCCGCCGAGCGAGCACCCGATGCCGATCACCACGAAGGCGACCGCCGCGTACCCGAGTGCGCCGTTGCCGAACTGCGGGACGCCCGAGCCGTCCGGGGCCTGCGCGGCCGGATTGGACAGGATCCAGAACACGAGCACGAACGTCGCGACGACCTCGGTCACCACGTTCCAGGCGGAACGGGCGACGACCGGGCCGGTGCAGAAGATCCCGCGGGTGTCCCGGTTGGCCTCGGGATCGTCCTCGTAGTTCTTGTCGAAGTTCGCCTTGTACGCCAACCAGCCCAGGCAGGCGCCCACGAACGCACCCACGAACTGGCCGATGAGGTAGAAGGGCACCATGCCCCACTCGGTGGCGCCCGCGACCGCGAGCCCGATGGTCACCGCCGGGTTGAGGTGCGCCCCGGAGGGCTCGGCGATGCTCGCGCCCGCGAACACCGCGAAACCCCACCCGAAGGTGATCATCAGCCATCCGCCGCCGGTGCCGAGCGTGGGTCGCAGCACCACGTTCGCCACCACCCCGCTGCCGAGCAGGATGAGCACGGCGGTGCCCAAGCCCTCGTAGAGCACGATCGATCCTGCGGTCATGCCGTTCTCCCTCGGTCCGACGACGTCGTCGGAACCGCACGATCCACAGTGCTCCCGCCCGCGGGCAAGGGTGGGCCGGGCGAGACTCACGGGAGAGTGAGGTCGGACCTGACCGAAGGCGGAGCTGCGGTCAACGGTCCCCGTCCGGTTGGGTGGAGGGACCGGCACTTCACGGCAGGAGGACCCGATGAGTGGACTGACGCTCGCCGAGGCGCAGAAGGCCCTCGCGGCAGGACTGAAGAAGGCGGAGGCGATCGGGCAGCCGATGAACGTCGCCGTGGTCGACGCGGGCGGGCACCTGCTCGCCTTCGCCCGCCAGGACGGCGCGATCCGGGCGAGCATCGACATCTCGCAGCGCAAGGCGGTGACGTCGATCCTGATGGCCGCCCCGACGGGCGCCCTGACCCCCCTCGTCCAGCCCGGCGCCGAGCTGTACGGCCTGGAGCAGCTGGCGGGCGGGCTCGTCATCTTCGGCGGCGGCATCCCGATCGAGCGCGACGGCGAGATCGTCGGCGCGGTGGGGGTGAGCGCGGGCAGCGTGGAGCAGGACACCCAGGTGGCGGAGGCGGCCGTGGCGGCGGTGACCCGCAAGCCCCGCACCCGCTGAGCCGTGAGCGGCGGCCGGGGGGCGGCAGCCGCCGGAGGCGGCGGGGTGGGCGAGCGGAGTCGCCAGAGCGACCATCGCCGCTCACGGTCAGTGGAGCTCGCTGGGGAGCAGGTCGGCGGGGATGTTCTGGTAGGCCACGGGGCGGAGCCAGCGGGCCGCGGCCGCGGTGCCGACGGACGTCGTCAGCGGCGCGGTGCTCGCCGGGTACGGCCCGCCGTGCTGTTGCGCGTCGCTGACCGTGACGCCGGTGGGCCACTGGTTCCAGATCACCCGGCCGACGTGTTCGGCCAGGCGAGCCAGGATCTCCGGGGCGTCCGGGTCCGCCGGAGCCCCCTGCACGGTGCCGGTGAGCTGCCCCTCCAGCGCGTCCAGCACCTCGAGGGCCTCGGCCGGGGAGGTGTACTCCACGATCAGCGCGGCGGGTCCGAAGACCTCCAGCTCCAGCAGCTTCGGCTCGGCCAGGACCTCCGCCGCGGACGCCCGGAACAGCACCGGGCCGCCGTCCAGCTCGCCGCGCGCGACCTTGGCGGACTCGGCCAGCTCGGCCGCCGCGGACCGGTAGCCCGCCTCGATCCGGTCGTTGAGCATCGCGTGCGCGGACAGCTCCGGGACGGCGGCGAGGAAGCCGTCCGCGTCCGGCACCAGGACCACGCCGGGGTTGGTGCAGAACTGGCCCGCGCCGAGGGTCACCGAGCCGGCGAAGCCCTCCGCGATCTCCGCCGACCGCGCCGCCCAGCCCGCGGGCGTGACGACGACCGGGTTGGTGGAGCCGAGCTCGCCGTAGAAGGGGATGGGGTCCGGGCGCCGCGCCGCGAGGTCGAACAGCGCCCGGCCACCGCGCGTCGAGCCGGTGAAGCCGACGGCCTTGATCCGCGGGTCCTGCACCGCGGCGGCCCCTTCCGCCTCCCCCTCGATCAGGGCGAACACGCCCTCGGGGAAGTGTGGCGCGACCAGCGCGGCGGTCCGCCGGGACAGCTCCGGGTGGCCCGGGTGGGCCTTGACGACGACCGGGCAGCCCGCGGCCAGCGCGGAGACCGTGTCCCCGCCGAACACCGAGAAGGCGAACGGGAAGTTGCTCGCCGCGAACACCAGCACCGGGCCGATCGGGACCTGGGTGCGCCGGATGTCCGGGCGCGGGCCCATGCCCCACTCCGGGTCCGCCTCGTCCACCCGCACGTCCAGTAGGACACCCTGCTCCAGCCGCTCGGCGAACAGCCGGGCCTGGAACGTGGTGCGGGTCAGCTCACCGCTCAGCCGTCCCTCCGCCAGGTGGGTCTCGGCCATCGCGAGCGGGATGAGCTCGGCCGCGGCGGCGTCCAGCGCGTTCGCGGCGGCGCGCAGCATCGCGGCGCGCTCGGCGGGGGTGGTGCGTCCGTACGCGCGCGCGGCGGCGGCCGCGCCCGCGAGGGCCTTCTCCATGACAGTCCTTTACGTCGAGATCGCGTGTGAGTCCATGTCCGCGACCGTCCACTCCTCGACCTCGTCGAGGTGGACGGCGGCGGCCGCCTGCGCGGCCGCGACGTCGCGGGCCGCCATGGCGTCCAGAATCTCCAGGTGCCGCTTCGTCGAGCCCGCGGCGCGGTGCGGGCCGGTGGCCCCCAGGATCCGCAGCCAGGCGACGAACGGCTCGACCGAGCTGCGCGCCCGGACCAGCCGCTCGTTCCCGGTGGCGGCGACGATCTCGCGGTGGATGCGGAAGTCGCTGTGGAAGAACGGCTCGAAGTCGCCCTTCTCCACCGCGGCCAGCGCCTCCACCGCCTCCGCCCGCAGGTCGGCGATCTGTGCGCCGGGCATGACCGACGTGGCGAGCCCCGTCGCCACCCACTCGATGCCCTTGCGCAGCTGACAGACCTCGCGGACGTCCGCGGTGCCCGGGCGCGCGACGAAGGTGCCGGAGCGCGGGCGGGTCTCGATCAGCTGGTCGTGCTCGAGCCGGGCCAACGCGTCCCGCACCGGGGTGCGGGACACGCCGAACTCGTCCGCGACGGCCTGGGGGTCCAGTCGGGAGCCGGGCGCGA
Organism: Pseudonocardia sp. WMMC193; assembly: GCF_021728735.1. Taxonomy (NCBI): domain Bacteria; kingdom Bacillati; phylum Actinomycetota; class Actinomycetes; order Pseudonocardiales; family Pseudonocardiaceae; genus Pseudonocardia; species Pseudonocardia sp. WMMC193. The sequence goes on from NZ_JAKKDO010000003.1 coordinate 3,236,849, forward strand.
ACACGCCGGTGGTGATCCGCTCGACCAGGATCGTGTAGAGCTGGTCGGCGATCGACTCGACGACGAGTGCGGTCCTAGCCACGGCGGCCCCCTGGTTCTGATACCTAGTCGATCAGGTTAGCGGCTCGCAGCGCCGTGGCGATGCGCTCCCGCTCCTCGGCCGTCGCCGGGGCGAAGGGCTTGCGGGGCAGACCGCCCTCGCGGCCCTGCAGCTGCAGGGCGGCCTTCAGCGTGGCGGGCAGGTTGGGTCCGTCGATCGCGCGCCACACGGTGAGAATGCGCTCGTGGAGCTTCAGCGCCTCCGTGTGGTCCCCGGCCTGGACCGCGTCCCACAGCTCGACCGACAGCTTCGGCGTGACGGTCGGGATCGCCGCGAGCGCACCGTGCGCGCCCATCACGAACGCCGGGTAGTGCAGGTCGTCCAGGGCGGCGAGGATGGTGAACCGGTCCCGGACCCGCAGCAGCAGGTCGGCGAGCTTGTGCGCGTCCCCGCCGGACTGCTTGACGGCGATGACCTGCGGCACGACCGAGCCCATCTTCTCGATGGTGTCCACCGGCACGAGGGCCCACGGCACCACGTTGTAGAGCACGATCGGCAGGTCGGTGGCCTCGCCGACGAGCCGGTAGTGCTCGATGGTCTCGGCCTCGGACGGGGCGAAGACGTAGTGCACGGGGGTGACCTGCAGCGCGTCCACCCCGGCCTCCTTGAGCGCCAGCGAGTAGCGGATCGCCTGCGCGGTGGAGTTCTGGATGACGCCGCCGATCACCGGCACGCGGCCGCCGACCTCGTCCACGACGACCTCGCAGATCGCCTTGCTCTCCTCCAGCGACAGGGTCTGGCCCTCGCCGGTGCTGCCGCAGGCGCAGATCGCGGTCACGCCCTGGTCGAGCAGGTACTTGACCTCGCCGCGGAGCAGCTCGAGATCGACCTGGTCGGCCTCGTCGAACGGGGTGACGACCGTGCTGATCATCCCGTGCAGTGCCAGGTCCTTCATCACGCCTCCTGAGGGGCTTGTCTTGCATCTAGTGTCTGATACATTAGCCGTCACACGCAGGAAACACCAGCAGGTACGAGGGAGTGCCGAATGTCTGCTCCAGAACCCGGTTCCGCCGAGAAGTCCGGCACGCCCGTCAGGCGGGTCGTCTGGGCCTCCGCGCTCGGCACGACGGTCGAGTACTACGACTTCACGCTGTACGCGACGACCGCCGCGCTCGTCTTCAACAAGGTCTTCTTCCCCGCCGAGAACGCGCTGGTGGGCACGCTCGCCGCGTTCGCGACGTTCTTCGTCGGCTATCTCGCCCGCCCGCTCGGCGGCATCGTCTTCGGCCACTACGGGGACCGCCTGGGCCGCAAGACCATCCTGATCATCACGATGGTGCTGATGGGTGGCGGCACGTTCGCCGTCGGCCTGCTGCCCGGCTACGACACGATCGGCATCTGGGCGCCGATCCTGCTCGTGCTCATCCGGTTGCTGCAGGGACTCGGCATGGGCGGCGAGTACGGCGGCGGCGTCCTGATGGCGCTGGAGTACAGCCCCAAGCAGCGCCAGGGCTTCTTCACCTCGCTCGTGCACATCGGCACCCCCGCGGGCGTGCTGCTGCCGGTCGCGATCGTGACCATCCTGAACTCCGCGCTGCCCGACGGCGCGTACGAGAGCTGGGCGTGGCGACTGCCCTTCCTGGCCAGCATCATCCTGATCGGACTGGGCGTCTACATCCGCACGCACGTGAGCGAGAGCCCCGAGTTCGTCAAGGCCCGCGCCGAGAAGGAGGCGCACGCGCTCCCGGTGAAGGAGCTCTTCCGCACGCACAGCAACCGGGTCGTGCTGTCCATCCTCGCGAAGATCGCCGAGTCCGGGCTGTTCAACGTCTACTACGTCGTCGCGATCGCCTACGTCACCACCGAGCTGGGGCTGCCCCGGCAACCCGTGCTGATCGCCGTCCTCATCGCCTGCGCCGTGGAATGCCTCACGCTCCCGGTGTTCGGCGCGCTGTCGGACCGGATCGGCCGCCGCAAGGTCTACATCGGCGGGGCGCTGTTCCAGGTCGTCCTCGCGGTGCCCTTCTTCCTCATGCTCTCCACCGGGAACTTCTGGCTCACCGTGCTGGGCATGACGCTGGGCCTGGCCGTCGGGCACGGCGCGATGTACGGCTCGCAGGCCGCGCTGTTCGCCAACCTGTACCCGGTCTCCGTCCGCTACACCGGCCTCTCGGTGACCCAGCAGGTCGGCGCCACCCTGGGCGGCGGGCTCGCCCCGCTGGCGGGCACCGCACTGCTCGCCGCGGGCGGTGGACACTGGACCTGGCTGGTCGTCTACGCGATCGGCATCGCCCTGATCTCGTCGGTCGCCGCATCCCGGCTGGTGTGGGGCGAGGCACGCCACACCTCGACCGACCGTTCCTTGGAGAACGCCTGATGGCACTACCCTTCCTCCCCGCCGACGGCGACCCGGTCCCGCCCGCCCTGCGCGGGTTCGCCCGGGCGCACGCGGACCTCGTCGAGCTGGTCGAGAAACCGGCCCACCTCGTCGCCAGGGACCGCGACCCGGCCCGGCGGGTGGGCCTGGTCTCCGGCGGCGGCTCCGGCCACGAGCCGCTGCACGCCGGGTTCCTGGGCCGCGGCATGCTCGACGCCGTCGCCCCCGGCAAGGTGTTCGCCTCCCCGCACAACCTGCAGGTCCTCGAGGCCTCTCGGCGCGCCGCGGGCCCCGAGGGCGTCCTCCACGTCGTCAAGAACTACACCGGCGACCGGATCAACTTCGGGATCGCGGCCGAGCGGCTGCGCCTGGAGGGCGTCGAGGTCCGCCGGGTGCTCGTCGACGACGACCTGGCCACCGAGTCCGACGAGACCGCCACCGGGCGGCGCGGGACCGGGGCCACCGTCGTCGTGGAGAAGCTGCTCGGCGGGGCCGCGGACACCGGCCTGGGGCTGGACGAGCTGGCCGCCCTGGGCGCCGAGTTCGCGGCGGCCTCCCGCAGCCTCGCCGTGGCCTCGCGGGCGCAGACCTCGCTGCACACCGGGGAGCCCTCGTTCGCGCTGGACGCGGGCGAGCTGGAGTACGGCGTGGGCATCCACGGCGAGCGCGCCCAGAAGTCGATCGACCGCCCCTCGACCGAGGCGCTGGTCTCCCGGCTGCTCGACGAGTTGGTGGCCGGGCTCCCCGCGGGCCCGTCCGAGGTGATCGCGGTGGTCAACGGGCTCGGCGGCACCACGCTGCTGGAGCTCTACGGGCTGCACGACCTGGTCCTCGACGGGCTCGCGCAGCGCGGCCTCACCGTGTCCGCGGCGCTGGTCGGCACGTTCGTCCCGGCCCTGGACATGACCGGGTTCTCGCTCACCCTGACCCGCCTGCAGCCGTCCTGGTCGGCCTACTGGACCGCCCCGGCCGTGACGCCCGCCCTGACCCTCGGAGCCCAGTCGTGAACCAGGAAGCAGTCCTGCGGACCTTCGCCCGGGCCGCCGAGGACGCCCACGCCGCGCTGACCGAGCTGGACCAGCTCTCCGGCGACGGCGACTTCGGGGACAACCTGCGCGGCGGGCTCCGGGAGGCCGTCGCCCGCTTCGACGCGGGCGGGACGAGTGCCTTCGGGGCGCTCGGCGAGGTGTTCCTCGACGAGGTCGGCGGCACCAGCGGGCCCCTGCTCGGCCTGTTGTTCACCGAGATCGCGCAGGCCCTCGACGGCGGCGGGTCCTTCGGCGACGGCGCCCGCGCGGGCCTCGCCGCGATCCAACGGGTCGGCGAGGCGCAGGTCGGCGACCGGACCCTGGTCGACGCCCTCTCCCCCGCCGTCGACGCGTTCGCGACCGGCGGGTTCGTCGCCGCGGCGGCCGCCGCCAAGAAGGGCGCCGACCACACGGCCGAGCTGCGCGCCCGGATGGGCCGGGCCAGCTACGTCGGGGACCGGGCGAAGGGCGAGCCGGACCCCGGCGCCGTCGGGATCGCGGTGCTGTTCTGGGCCGCGGCGACGGTGGAGAGTCCGGACGCCGCCGTCGAGAAGCCCCTGTGATCACCGGATGGCGCCGGGATCCGCCGGCGCCATCCGGGAGCTCCTCGTGCCCCGCTAGACGATGCCCTGGCGGGTCGCGGTGTAGACGATCTCGGTGCGGCGGCGGACGTCGAGCTTGTCGCGCAGGTTGCGGACGTGGAACTTCACCGTCGCCTCGCTGATCACCAGCTCGGTGGCGATCTCCCGGTTCGACATCCCCGTGGCCAGGAGCTTGAGCACCTGGTTCTCGCGGTCGGTGAGCAGGGGGCCGCGCGGGTTCTGGATCGACGGCTCGCGGGGGTCTCGCAGCGCGTCCATCATCATCGTGGTGATGCGGGAGTCGAACACCGCGTCGCCGCGCAGCAGCGTGCGCACGGCGGCGACGATGTCCGCGGTGTCGGCGCCCTTGCGCAGGTAGCCGTGCACGCCGAGGCGGACGGTGCGCAGCATCGTCTCGCGGTCCCGGCAGCCGGTCAGCACGAGGATCCGGGTGCCGCGGTGGCGCTGGAGCAGCGCGCGGGCCACGTCGATCCCGGCGGAGTCGCCGCGCCCGAGGTCGACGTCCAGGAGCACGACGTCCGGGCGCAGCCGGTCCGCCGCGACCAGCGCGTCCCGCGGGGTCGCGGCCTCCCCCACGATCCGCAGGTCCGGCTCGACGGCGAACAGCTGGCGCAGGCCGAGCCGCACGATGCCCTCGGCGTCGACCACGAGGATCCGGCCCGTGCGCACGGTGGCCGTCGGGCCGTCACCGCGCAGGTGCTCGGGCGCGGCCCCGACGCCCGGGACACGGGTGGGGCGGGTGGGGCGGGAATCGAGGATCCGGACGTCGGCGAGCTCTGCGGTCATCGGGGTGCCTCCGATCGTCGACGGGCCGTTGTCGCCGCGACGGTAAGCTGAGTCACGTTGCCCGTTCGTTGCACGCGGGGACTGCCCCCTCGGACAGGCGCAACCTCGCCTTGCCGGCGGGGCGGACGTGAGGCGATGATGAGGCGCATCAGGACGCGGGAAGTCGGGGTGCCGGTGCCAGTCGACGGGGTGGTCGAGCGCGAGTCGAGCTCCGGCCTGCCCGCGTCGATGTCCGCGTCGCTCTCCTCCTCGCTCTCCTCCTCGTTCTCGTCGTCCCAGCGGATCGACGAGCTGTTCGAGGCCGTGCTGGACGACACCGGGGACGCGACCGTCCGCAGGCTCGTCTCCGAGTCCTGGGAGCGCAGCCTCGCCGCCGCGATCGACCCGGCCACGCCGCTGCCGCCGCTGCGGTTCGACCCGGCCGAGAGCCGTGCCCGGCTCGATGCGCATCCGCTGCACAAGGTCATGCCGCTGTTGCGGGACAACCTGCTGAGCATCGCCGAGGAGGCCAAGCACGTCGTCGTCGTGACCGACGAGGAGGGCACGGTCCTGTGGCGGGACGGCGCCAGCGCCGTGCTCGGCCCCGCCGACCGGGTCGGTCTCGTCGAGGGGTCGAACTGGTCCGAGGAGGCCATCGGCACCAACGCGATGGGCACCGGGCTCGCGCTCGGGCGGCCGGTGCAGATCCACTCCACCGAGCACCTGGTCCGCGCCGTGCACGCGTGGACCTGTGTCGCCGCGCCCGTGATGGACCCCGACACCGGGCGGATCATCGGCGCCATCGACATCACCGGCCCGCGCCGCACCATCCATCCGGCGATGTTGGCGCTGGTCACGGCCACCGCGCAGCTCGCCGAGAACCAGATGCGAATGCAGCTGGCCATCGCCGACGAGCGGCTGCGCGCCCGCAACCAGGGGCACCTGGCCTCGCTGCGGGGCACGCCCGGCGCGCTCGTCACCCCCACCGGCCGGATCATCGCCGGGGACCCGTTCGGCGACTGGCCGGAGCGGGTGCGGCTGGAGGCGGGCCAGGACCGCCTGCGGCTCGCGGACGGCCGGGAGATGCACGTCGAGCCACTGGCCGAGGGTTTCCTGCTGTCGGCGACCCGCAGGCGCGCCTCGGCGTCCGCCGCGCCCGGTCACTCGCTGTCCCTGCGGTTCCTCGGGGACGGCAACCCGTCGGTGGTCCTCGACGGCGAGACGCACGCGCTCACCACCCGGCCCGCCGAGCTGCTCGCCGCCCTCGCGCTGCACCCGGAGGGCCTGACCGCCGAGCGGCTGGCCCTGCTGCTCTACGGCGACGACGGCAACCAGACCACCGTGCGCGGCGAGATCCACCGGCTGCGCCAGCTGATCGGCACCGACGTGCTGAAGACCCGCCCCTACCGGCTCGCCGCGACGGTGGACGCGGACTTCGACACCGTCCGCCGCGCGCTGCGGGAGGGGCGGATCGCGGACGCGCTGCACGCGTGCGCCGGTCCACTGCTCCCGCGCTCGGACGCCCCGGAGATCCGCGGCGCGCGAGACGAGCTCGAGGTCGGCCTGCGCCGCGCGGTCCTGGACTCCGACGACGCCGAGCTCGTCCACGCCTACGCGACCCACCGCATGGGACGTGACGACCTGGAGGCGCACGAGCGCCTGGTCGAGACGCTGCCCGCGGGCGACCCGCGGCGGGCGATGGCCGAGTCGCGGGTGGCGCGACTACTGGCCGAGTAGGCCGCGCGTCTCGACGACCACCTCGGGCACGAACCGGACCCGCCGGTCGGTGCCCGCCCACTCGATCTGCGCCGTGCCCGACAGCTGCAGGCTGCGCCCATGGCGGAGGTCCAGGACCAGCATCGCCGCCTCCGGGTCCACCGCCAGGTTGCCCAGGCTGTTGAACAGGTTGTTGCCCGGCAGCTCCGGCCAGCCGACCACGCCGCCGTCCACCTGCACGAACCCGGCCGGGCCGCCGCGGTGCGAGGCGTCCGCGCCCCGCTCGGGGTGCACGGTGCCGAGCAGGAACGAGTCCGCCGCGCGCAGCCGCTCCCCCACCTCGGGGGTGAGCCCCTCGTGGCGGGTGACGACCGGACGGACCTCGCCGATCGCCGTCGCCTCCCGGCGCGGGATGTGCTGGGGGCAGTTGCCGTAGGCCTGGTCCGCCTCGATCGTGAACCCCGCCGGGCCGACGCGGGCCAGGGTCCCGTTGACCCGCAGCCGCCGCCTGCGGGCGTAGTCGACCATGATCGAGCCCACCGGGCCGCCCTCGGTGAGCACGTGCAGCGGATCGCCCGGCAGCGGGACGGCGTGCACCTCCAGGGTGGCGCCGTACGCCCGCAGGAAGCCTGGCTCGCCGAACACCGGCGAGGTCCAGAGCCTGCCGTCGGGGTCCCGGGCGGTGATCACCGCGTGGTCGCGCTCGGCCGCGAACGCGGCCATGCCGCCGTCCAGCCGCGGGGCCCGCAGCATGCCGGCGAGCTGGTCCGCGCGGTCTGCGACCTGCGCGCGCTGTTGGACGAGCAGCTCGCCCTCGTGGAAGCCCATGCTAACCACCATAGACGCACTATGACGGTTAGTCGAGTACGGTGGTCGACGTGAGCTTCCTGTTCCGCGGCGGCGACCCGGCCCTCGACCTGGTGAACACGGTGATCGTGGAGGCCGGGGCGCCGCTCGACCTGATCCCCACCCCCGCGGACCTCGCCGCCTGGACGGCCGCGGCGGGCCTCGGGTCACCCGCGGCGGTGTCGCCGGAGGTGCACGCCGCGGTGGTGGACGTGCGGAGCGCACTGAAGGAGGCCTTCGACGCCGTCCTCGCGCAGCAGCCCGTCCCGACGGACCGATTGAACGCCGTGCTCGCGGACTCCCCCGGCACCGTGCTGCACGCCGGTCCCGACGGCCTGCAGCTCCTCCCCCGGGTGGACCTGACGGCGGATCCCGCGGCGCTGCCGTGGGTACTGGCGGACGCGGGCGCCCGGGTGCTCACCGGTCGCGGGCTGCTGCGGCGCTGCGCCAACCACGACACCTGCGTGCTGCTGTTCCTCGACACCTCGCGCAGCCACACCCGGCGGTGGTGCAGCATGGAGGCGTGCGGCAACCGGAACAAGGTCGCCGCGCACGCGGCTAGAGCGTCCGGTAGACCTCCTGGTGCGCGGCCGCGGCGTTCGCCCAGGTGAAGGCGCTCGCCGTGGCCCGGCCCGCCGTGCGCAGGGACTCGCGCAGCGCGGGCTCGGTGATCACCCGCCGCAGCGCGTCCGCCAGCGCGGCGTCGTCGCCGACCGGCGGCAGCAGGGCGTCGACGCCGTCGGTCAGGTGCTCGCGGAACACCGCGAGATCGCTCGCCACCACAGGCAGGCCGAGCGCCATCGCCTCGATCGGCACCAGACCGAAGCCCTCGGCGACCGACGGGTAGGCCAGCGCGTCCGCGGCGGCGTACCAGCCGGCCAGCTCGTCGTCGGTCAGGGTGCCGACCTCGTGGACCGCCACCCCGAGGTCCGCCGCCTCCTTGAGCGTCGCGTCCCGGTAGGGCGCGAAGTCCTGGAACGAGTGCCCGCCCACGACGACCAGCGCAGGCGCGAGCTCGCCGAGCCGGGCGAGCGCGCGGACGAGGTGGACGGTGCCCTTGCGCGGCTCGATCCCGCCCACGGCGAGCAGCAGGAAGCCCGCCGGGCGCGGGACCGGCACGGGGGTGGCGAACCGGCGGAGGTCGACGCCGTTGGGCACGATCGTCGCGGCGACCCCGAAGTCGCGCGCGAGGATGTCCTGCCACATCCGGGACACCACGAGCACCCGGTCCGGTTCGGTGATCGCGCGACGCTGGCACTCCACGAGCACCGGGGTGGTGAAGTCGTCCACGTGGTGGGCGGTGCGCAGCACGGTCACGTCCGCGCCGGTCCGGGCGCGGGCCGCGGACGCGGCGCGGGCGGCGATGCAGTCCTGGGCGTGCAGGACGTCGAACCGGTCGATGTGCTCCGCCAGCGCGACGGTGAGCCGTTCGATGCCGTCGAGGGTGCGCTCGGTCAGCGTCGTCCCGTCGCGGCGGGGGCCGGGGACGAGCGTGTGCGGGAGGTCGACGTCCCGGTAGAGCTGCCGGCCGAGGGCGAACAGGTGGACGGGATGACCGGCGCGGTGCAGCGCCTCCCCCAGACCGAGCGTGTGCACGTGGCCGCCACGGGGAGTCGTGGAGTGAGTGATCAGGGCGACCCGCCCACCCACCCCGTCGGCTCCGCCTCCTGCCGCCCCCGGATTAACGATGTTGCGCACGCGTCCACCATAGTGAATTCTCTGATGGGAAACGACCGTGTCCGATAGTGGAGGAGCCCACGCATGACCGTGGTGGACGACCGGACGTCGACGCAGACCGCCGAGCTGATCATGGATCTGCAGGCGGTGGGCCTGCGGATCGAGACCGAGCTGGAGACGGGACGCAAGGGCGGGGCCGGGCCGTCGGACTCCGGGTTCCTCTGGATCGACGGCGTGCCGGTCACGGTGCCGCCGAACCCGACGTCGCCGTACGCGCTGCGCGCCGAGGACGACGGCCAGGGGGTCTACCGCGACGGGGTGAAGGTCGCCTCGGTGTCCGGCACCAAGCGGCCGCGGTTCTACGACCTCGAGACCGCGGACGGTGTGCCGTACCACAAGATCGCGCTGCTGCACCTGGACTCGCTCGCCTCGACCGTGGTCCAGGCCTGCAACTACTGGGGCAACTCCGACCAGTGCGGCTTCTGCGGGATCGGGCTCTCGCTCGCCGCGGGCTCGACGATCGCGAAGAAGACCCCCGAGATGCTGGCCGAGGTGGCCGTGGCCGCCCGCGACCTCGACGGCGCCGTCGACGCCACGCTGACCACCGGGTCCTCGGTCGCGCCGGACCGCGGGGCGCTGTACGTGGCGCGCTGCGGGCAGGCGGTGAAGGAGGCCGCGGGTCTGCCGGTGGAGGTGCAGTTCGAGCCGCCACGGGACCTGGACGTGATCGACCAGGTCCACGACATGGGCGTCGACTCCGTCGGGATCCACATCGAGACGTTCGACCCGCAGGTGCTGGCGCGCGTCGCCCCGGGCAAGTTCCGCACCGGGATCGACACGTACTTCCGCGCCTGGGAGCGGGCCGTGTCGCTGTTCGGCGAGGGCCGGGTGTCGACGTACGTGATCCTCGGGATGGGCGAGGACCCCGAGCTCACCGTCGAGATGTGCCGGCGCGCGGTGGACATCGGGGTGTACCCGTTCGTGGTGCCGCTGCGGCCCGTGGCGGGGTCGCTGATGGCGGACGTGCCCGCGCCGTCCCGGGAGTACACCGAGCCGATCTACCGGCGCGTGGCCGGTTTCCTCGAGGCCAAGGGGCTCGGCGCCGACACCGCGGTCGCCGGGTGCGCGCGCTGCCAGGCCTGCTCGTCGCTGAACCTGGTACAGCAGTCCGGCGGGGCCACGCCGTGCGGGTCCGGCGGCGGCACCCCGGGCGTCTTCCAGATCGGCATGCGGAAGTGACCGCGGTCGTCCCCGAGCGGGCGACCCGGATCCGGCCCGTCGCACCGGTGAGCGTGCTGGTGGGGGTGGACCCGGTGCTGGTCCGCCCGGCCCGCCGCCCGGACGTCCGGGCCGCGCACCACGCGATCCGCCACGCGGTGTTCGTCGAGGAGCAGGGCCTGTTCGGGGACAACGGGGGCACGGACGTCGACGCGCACGACGCCCGGGACGACGTCGTCCACGTGCTGGCCACCCACCTCGGCCGCCCCGCGGGCACGGTCCGGCTCTACCCGCTCGGCGACGGCGAATGGATGGGCGACCGCCTGGCGGTGCTGCCGGAGTTCCGCTCCGCCGCGATCGGCGGCCCGCTGGTGCGGTTCGCGGTGGCGACCGCGGGCGCCCACGACGGCACCCGCATGCACGCCCACGTGCAGGTGGCCAACGAGCGCTTCTTCCACCGCCTCGGCTGGAGCACCGCGGGCCCGCGCGAGATCTACGTCGGCACCGAGCACGTCCCGATGACCACCGCCCTACAGACCCCGACGACAGAATGGCTGGCCGGCCCCCGCCCCAAATGCATTATGGAACCTTAATGCGCGGGTAAGCGCGTCAATTCAGCAACAAGGTTCCATAGTGCGGTGGGTTTCGGGCTGTGGATGGGCCGGGGTTCGTGTGGATGGATTCGGCCTCCCGGGCCCTTGACCGCCTGGCCTCGGGGAGGGGTGTCGCACGATGGCGGCATGAGATCCTCGTCCGTCGCCGGCATCGCCCATCTCGAACTGTTTCGCGGTTCCGAGGCCGTGACGCACGGCTATCTGAGCCGCAACGACCTCCGTGGGCCCCGGGTTCAACGCCTGTTCCGTGACGTCTACACCTGGTCCGGCATTCCCGTCACCCACGAGCTGAGGGCCCGGGCGGCCGCACTGGCCCTTCCAGCGGGGGCGGTGATCACGGGACGGTCGGCCGCGAGCGTGCGCGGGGCCCCGGTCGCCTGGCGAGACGATCCGGTGGACGTCGTGGCGCCGTTGACGCTCCGGATCGGTCGCCGAAGCGGTGTCCTCCTGAGACGGACCGAGCTGCGGGCGGAGGACTCTGCGCCGTGGGGTGGCGGATTGATCGCCTCGCCGCTGCGTATGGGCCTGGACCTGCTCCTCGGCCGCCCGTTGCCCGACTCGACCGCCGACCTCGACCAGGTGCTCCGATGCGGTCTCGTCGACCGTGCCGAGCTGGCCGCAGCGCTCCGCGCGCGTCACGACAACGGGATCGTGGTGGCTCGGCAGGCCGAGCAACTGGCCACGGGCGTCGCCGACTCCGTACCGGAGTCGAAGGTGCGGGTCCATCTCGTCCTGGCAGGCCTCGACCCGGTGGCCCAGTATTGGATCGAGGTCGGAGGCGAGCGGATCGCACTCGTCGACCTCGCGTTCCCCGCGCGCAAGGTCGCTGTCGAGTACGACGGAGCGTGGCGCGACAATCAGATCTGGGCGTTGAACAAGGACCGGGAACGTCTGAACCGCGTCCAGGCGGCGGGGTGGCGGGTCGTCTTCGTCACGGCGGCTCTCCTCCGCAACCCCGCCCGCATGGTCGCGGAGATCCGCGGCGCCCTCAGCACTATGGAACCTTGATGCGAAAGGAAAGCGCTTCACCGCGCATCAAGGTTCCATAGTGCTATTCGACCGTGACCGACTTCGCCAGGTTCCTGGGGCGGTCGACGTCCCGTTCGAGGGCCACTGCGGCGTGGTAGGCCAGGAGCTGCAGGGGGACGCTCATCAGGATGCTGTCCAGCTCCGGCTCGCTGCGCGGGACGACGATCGTGCGGTCGGCCAGGTCCTCGGGCAGCGGGCGGTGGGCCAGCGCGACCACCGGGCCGCGGCGGGCCCTGATCTCGGCGAGCGTCGAGGTGTTCTTGTCGAACAGGTCGTCGTCCGGCACGCAGGCCACGGTCGGCAGCTCGGGGCTGACCAGGGCCAGCGGCCCGTGCTTGAGCTCGGCGGACGCGTAGGCCTCCGCGTGCACGTAGGAGACCTCCTTGAACTTCTGCGCGCCCTCCTTCGCGACCGGCCACCCGCGCCTGCGCCCGATGAACAGCACCGAGTTGCGCCGCGCGATCTCCTGCGCGACGGCCTCGATGGTCCCGTCCCGCTTCTCCGCGTCGAGGATCTCCTCGATCTGCCCCGGGAGCGCCGCGAGACCGTCGAGGATGCGCCTGCCCTCCGTCGGGGCGAGGTCCCGCATCCGGCCCAGGTGCACCGCGAGCAGCGCGAAGGCGGCCACCGTGGAGGTGAAGGACTTGGTGGCGGCCACGGACATCTCCGCGCCCGCGTGGATGTAGATGCCGCCGTCGACGGCGCGGGCGATCGTCGAGCCCACCACGTTGACGATCCCGATCACCCGCCCGCCCTTGCGCTGCAGCTCCTGCACCGCGGCGAGGGTGTCGACGGTCTCGCCGGACTGGGACACCGCGACGTAGAGGGTGTCCGGCTCGACGACCGGGTTGCGGTAGCGGAACTCACTCGCCGACTCCGAGGTGGCCGGCATCCGGGCCAGGTCCTCGATGAGCTGGGCGCCGAGGTCACCGGCGTAGCAGGCCGAGCCGCAGCCGAGGATCTTCACCCGACGGAACTCGCGGGCCTCCCGCACGGAGAGGTTGAGCCCGCCGAGGTGGGCGGTGTTGAAGCGCTCGTCGATCCGGCCGCGCAGGGTGCGCTCGATGGACCGCGGCTGCTCGCCGATCTCCTTGATCAGGAAGTGCGCGTGGTCGCCGATCTCGGCGCCGACGACGTCCCAGTCGACCTCGGAGACCGACTTGGCGGTGGTGCGCGCGTCGAGGGTGAAGGTGCGGTAGCCGCCCGCGGTGATGGTGGCCAGCTCGCCGTCGTCGAGGTAGACGACCTGGCGGGTGTAGCCGACGAGCGCCGCGACGTCCGACGCGACGAACATCTCCCGCTCCCCCACGCCGAGCAGCACCGGGGAGCCGTTGCGGGCCACGACGATCCGGTCCGGGTTCTCCGTGTCGACGACCGCGATCCCGTAGGCCCCCACGACCTGCCGCAGCGCCTGCCGGACGGCCTGCTCGAGGTCCTCGGCGCCGCCCGCGAGCGCGGCGGCGACGAGGTGCGCGACGGTCTCGGTGTCGGTCTGCGAGGTGAACTCCACGCCGTCCGCCTGCAGCTTGGCGCGCAGCTCCTCGGCGTTCTCGATGATCCCGTTGTGCACGACGGCGATCCGGCCTGCCCCGTCGACGTGCGGGTGGGCGTTCGCGACGGTGGGCTCGCCGTGGGTGGCCCACCGGGTGTGCCCGATCCCGACCGAGCCCTTGAACCGCGCGGGCAGCTCCTCCTGCAGGTCCGCGACCCGCCCGCTGACCTTGCACAGCTTCAGCCGGCCGCGGTCGATCACCGCCACGCCCGCGGAGTCGTACCCGCGGTACTCGAGCCGGTTGAGGCCCTCGATCAGGATGGGCGCCGCATCAGCGCTGCCGACATACCCCACGATGCCGCACATGGCACTCCTATCCGTAGACGAGGCGCCGGAGCTGGCGCGCGGACAGCGCGGGGGGCGCCACCCGGCGCGCCGCCAGCTCGGCGCCGATCCGGTCGAAGATCCGGTCGTTGTGGAGCCCGCGCGTGCGGAGCTCGGCGTGCCGCCTGCGGACGAACGCCTCGGTGGACTCGCCGAAGTACGTGAGCACCTCGTCGACCACGCGGGCGGCCTCCCCCGGGCTGAGCGAGGTGGTACCGGTCAGGTACTCGACCAGCTCGGCATGCTGCGGCACGGGGAGAACTGTGCCATGAGACCGCGGATTTTCCGAATCGCTGCCCGATTCCGGGCAGGGATCAGGCGGAACGCACCGTGGAGCCGTCCTCGACCTCCGCGTCGGCGACCGGTTCGAGCTCGCCGGCCCGCCACAGCGCGGCGTACCGCCCGTCCGCCGCGAGCAGCTCGGCGTGCGGCCCCTCCTCGACGACCCGGCCCCGGTGCAACACGACGATCCGGTCCGCGGCGGCGGCCGTGGCGAGCCGGTGGGCCACCACGAACGCCGTGCGACGGGCGGTGAGCCGGTCCCCCGCGGCCAGCACGGCCGCCTCGGTGGCCGGGTCCAGCGCGGCGGTGGCCTCGTCGAAGATCAGCACGTCCGGGTCGACGAGCTCGGCGCGGGCCAGGGCGACCAGCTGGCGCTGCCCGGCCGAGAGCCCCTGCCCGCGCTCGCCGACGGGCTGGCGGAACCCGTTCGGCAGGGTCCGGACCAGCTCCAACGCGCCGACCGCACGCGCCGCCGCCTCGATCTCCGCGGGCGCGGCGGAGGGCCGCCCGTAGGCGATGTTGGCCGCGACGTCCCCGGTGAACAGGTGCGGTTCCTGGGGCACGAACCCGAGCCGGCGCCGGTAGCCCTCCAAGGGGTAGTCCCGCACGTCCACCCCGTCGACCAGCAACGACCCGGAGCCCACGTCGTAGAACCGGGCGAGCAGCTTGACCAGCGTGGACTTGCCCGCCCCCGTGGCCCCGACCAGGGCGACGGTCTCCCCCGGGCGCACCGACAGCGACACGTCCGCCAGAGCGGGCTCCTCCACGCCGGGGTACTGGAACGTGACCTCCCGCAGCTCGACCGCGCCGCGCAGCCGCGCCGGCGCCGGGACGGTCGGGTCCTCGCGGATCGAGCTCGGCGTGCGGAGCAGGTCCGAGATGCGCAGCAGGCCGATCCGGGCCTGCTGGTAGCCGTCGAACACCTGGGACAGCTGCTGCACGGGTGCGAAGAACAGGCCCAGGTACAGCAGGAACGCGGTCAGCACGCCGGGGGTCAGGTCGCCGCCCGCCACCCGGGCGGCCCCGACGCCGAGCACCGCGGCCTGCGCGATGTCGCTGAGGAAGGCGACGCCCGGGAAGTACGTGGCGATGTAGCCCTGCGCCCGGATGCGGGTGCGGCGGTAGGCGTCGCTGCGGGCGGTGAACGCCGCGGCGCTGCGCTCCTCGCGCACGAACGCCTGCGCCACGCGGACGCCGGTGACGTTCTCCTGCATGTCCGCGTTCACGATGCTGACCCGTTCGCGGGCCTCGGCGTAGGCCCGCGAGGACTTGCGCCGGAAGACCACGGTCGCGGCCAGCAGCACCGGCAGCACCGCGAGCGCCACCAGGGCGAGCTCGGGATCGGTGACCAGCAGCGCCACCGCCACGCCGCCGACCGTCAGCAGGCTGACCACGGCCTGGGCGAGCCCGGTCTGCAGGAACGTGGACAGCGCGTCCACGTCCGTGGTCATCCGGGTCATGATCCGGCCGGACAGCTCGCGCTCGTAGTAGTCCAGCCCGAGCCGCTGCAGGTGCGCATAGCTGCGGATCCGCAGCAGGTAGAGCAGGCTCTCCCCGGCGCGCGCGGTGACGATCGTCTGGAACCCGACGACCAGGGCGTCCGCCAGCACGATGCCGACCCCGGCGAGGGTCGCGATCAGCAGCACCTGCGACACCCCGGCGGTGATCCCGCCGTCCACGGCGTAGCGGGCGACGGTCGGGAACGCGAGGGTCGCCAGCGCGTCGAGCGCGACGAGGACCATGCCCAGCGCGAGGGTCCACCGGACCGGCCGCAGCAGCGTGGCCAGCCGGAACGCGGGGTCCGGCGCCACCGGGTCGACGTCCCCGAGCTGCGGGGTGTCCCGGGCGGGCCGCAGCGCGGCGACGGCCGCGAGGAGCGCAGGCGTGGCCGCGATCCCGCCGACCATCCCGCTCGCGCCCGGGCCGGTGCGGCCCGACGGCGCTCCCCCCGGCGCGCCCGCCTGGGCGGCGGCGGTGCGCAGCGCCCGATCGGACTCGACGGCGGCCGCGGATGCCCCGGACTCCCCGGACTCCTGCGGCCACAGCTCGGCGGTGATCCCGTCCGCGGGCACGGCGACGGCGGGCGCCGCCGCGGGGAGCGGATCCGCCGCGGGGCCCGCGCTCGGCGGCGCGACGGGCTCGCGGGTCCCGGCCGTGGCGAGCAGCTCGCGGAACAGCGGACAGCGGCGCTGCAGCTCCGCCTCGGTCCCGACGTCCACGAGCCGGCCCCCGTCGAGCACCGCCACCCGGTCGGCGAGGGCGATGGTGGAAGGCCGGTGGGCGACGAGGATCGTGGTGCGCCCCCGCACGAGCGTGTGCAGGGCCTCGTGGATCGCGGCCTCGGTGGCGGTGTCCACGGCCGAGGTCGCGTCGTCCAGGACGAGCACCCGCGGATCGGTCAGCAGGGCCCTGGCCAGGGCGATCCGCTGCCGCTGCCCGCCGGACAGGGTGAGCCCGCGCTCGCCGACCTCGGTCTCGTAGCCGGCGGGCAGCGCCTCGACGAACGACGCCACCTGCGCGGCCTCGGCGGCGGCGCGGATCTCGTCCTCGGTGGCGTCCGGCCTGCCGTAGGCGATGTTGCCCCGGATGGTGTCGGAGAACAGGAACGCCTCCTCGAACACCACCCCCAGCTCGGAGCGCAGGTCGTGCAGCCGCAGCTCCCGCACGTCCACGCCGCCGATCCGCACGGCCCCGTCCCAGGGGTCGTAGAAGCGCGGGACGAGCTGCGCCGCGGTGGACTTGCCCGAGCCCGCGGTGCCGACGATCGCCAGGGTCTCCCCGGGCTCGGCGCGCAGCGACACGCCGTCGAGCACCGGGCGGCCGGGCTCGTACCCGAACCGCACCCCGTCGAGCTCCACGGCGAGCGGGCCCTCCGGCAGGGCCCGGGGCGCGGCCGGGTCCCGGACCTCCGACTCCGCGTCCACCAGGTCGTACACCCGCTCGACGCCGGCCCGCGCGAGCTGCGCGGACACCACCAGCGAGCCCACCAGGCGGGCGGGCCCCACGAGCTGGGCGACGTAGGTCGTGAACGCCAGGAACGTGCCCAGCGTGATCGACCCGGTCATCGCCATGTACCCGCCCGCGCCGATCACCGCGACCTGCCCGAGCGTGGGCAGCGCGAGCAGCACCGGGTTGAGCCGGGCGGTCATCCGCGCCGCGCGCAGGCGCTCGCCGAACAGCCGCCGCGCCAGGCCCTCCAGCGTGGCGACCTCGCGGTTCTCCTGCCCGAAGCCCTTCACCACGCGCACGCCGGTGACGGTCTCCTCGACCTGCTGCGCCACGTCCGCCGCCCGCTGCTGGGCGGACCAGGTGGCGGGGAACAGCGACCGGCGGGTGCGGCTGGTGATGTACGCCGCGAGCGGCAGCATGACCAGCGAGATCACGGTGAGCAGCGGCGAGAGCCACAGCATCGCGGCCACGGAGGCGACGACCAGCGCGATCGTGCCCGCGGTCAGCGGGACCATCGACAGCAGGGACTGCACGAGCTGCAGGTCGGTGATGGCCCGGGAGGCGACCTGGCCGGTGCGCAACGCGTCCTGGCGCCGCCCGTCGAGCCGCTGCACGGCGGTGAAGACCTGCCGCCGCAGGTCGTGCTGCACGTCCAGGGCCAGCCTGCCCGCGAGGTAGCGGCGCAGGAAGGACGCCCCGAACCGGATCACGGCGAGGCCGAGGAACGCCCCGACGATCACGGTCAGGGTGTCGGTGACGCCGGCCACGGCGTCGTCCACCGCGGCGCGGGTGAGCAGCGGACCCAGCGCGTCGAGACTGACCCCCAGCACCGAGGCGACCAACGCGCCGATCGCCACGCCCCGGTGCGTCAGACACTCGCGGGTGAGGCGGCGGATCCAGGAGCGGGTGGGGGGAGCGTCGGGCACCGACCCAACGTACGCCCGCGCACCGACGGGTTTGAGCGACCGGCCACGGCCGGGACCACCGGCTGGTTCACGATGCTGACGCTGACCACGGCCGCCGACGGCCCCGGAACCCGTCGCTAGGTGATGTCCCGCCGGTCCCCGACGACCCAGGCCAGCGCCGTCCCCGCGCCCGCCCAGACCAGCAGGACGAGCAGCGCGCCCCAGCCCGGCGGCGGCCCGGAGACGCCCGCCAGGCCCTCCACCAGCGACGTGCCGAAGCGGCCGCCGAGCTCGTGGGCGGGCAGGTCGTAGAGGGCGATGTCGGTGGCGTTGCCCGGCAGGAAGGACGAGAGCCGGGCGACGGCGCCGGGGGCGCGGTCGTCGTCCGCGCCGGAGCGCAGCACCAGCGCGATCAGGTTCTCGGCGACCAGCAGGTACACCAGCAGCGAGACGACGGCGCCCGCCTGGTTGGTCACCAGCGTGCCGACCGCGACGCCGAGTGCCCCCCACACGGCGCACACGGCGATCCCGAACGCGATCACCCCGAGCAGCAGGCCGACCGGGGGCAGCCGGGCCGCGCCCTGGCCGAGCAGCCCGGCGAACAGCCCGAGCACCCCCGCGAGCAGCGCGTACCCGGCCCCGACCCCCGCGGCCACCGCCGCCTTGGCCAGCAGCACGGGATGCCGCCCGCCGGTGAGGTAGGTGGTGCTGACGGTCCGGTGCCGGAACTCGGCAGTCGCCGACACCGCGCCGTACACCGCGGCGAACACACTCGTCAGGGACAGGGAGTAGGCGAGCGAGGCGAGGAGCACGCCGGGGAGCCCCTCGTCGAGGCCGCTCCCGACGGCCGCACCGAACACCCCGCCGAAGATGTTGATCATGATGGTCAGGGCCGCCACGGGCAGCGCGAGGGTCCACCAGGACCGGACGGTCAGCGCCTTGAGCGCCTCCGAGCGCAGCACCGGCGTCATGCCACACCCCCCGTGAGCCGCAGGAACATCTGCTCCAGATCGCCCCGTTCCTCGACCAGCCCGTACAGCGCGACCCCCGCGGCCAGCGCGGTGTCCCCGACGAGCACGGCGTCGGCGGCCACGGCCAGCTCGCCGTCCGCGAGGTGGTCGATCTCCAGCACCCCGCGGGCGGCGAGCGCCTCGGCGAGGCGGGCCGGGTCGGCACACCGCACCCGGACGGCGGCGCGGCCGCGGACGCCGTCGAGCCCGCCCTGGTAGACGCAGGACCCGCCGTCGACCACCACGAGCCGGTCGACGGTCTGGCCGATCTCGGCGAGTTGGTGGCTCGAGACGAGCACGGTCCGCCCCGAGCGCGCGAAGCCGCGCAGGAACGTCCGCAGCCAGGCGATGCCCTGGGGGTCCAGGCCGTTGCCCGGCTCATCGAGCACCAGGATGCGCGGGTCGCCGAGCAGCGCGGTCGCCAGCGCGAGCCGCTGGTTCATGCCGAGCGAGAACCCGCCCGCGAGGCGGTCCGCGGCGTCGGTGAGCCCGACGAGCTCCAGCACCTGCGCGACCCGCTCGTCGCTCACCCCGACCGCCGCGGCGACGGCCTCCAGGTGGCGGCGCGCGGTGCGACCTGGGTGCACGCCCTGGGCCTCGAGCACCGCGCCGACGACGCGGCCCGGCTGCGCCAGCTGCGCGTACGGGACCCCCTCGACCAGCGCCGACCCGGTGGTCGGCCGCACCAGCCCGAGGATCGCCCGCAGCGTGGTCGTCTTGCCCGAGCCGTTCGGCCCCAGGAACCCGGTGACCGCCCCGGGCTCGACGGTGAAGCTGAGCCCCCGCACGGCCGCGACCGCCCCGAAGGTCTTGCCGAGCCCGTCGACCCGGATCCGCCCGCTGCCGTCCGGCTGCACACCCACTCCCTCGTTCGCGTGCGCCCCATCGTGCCTCCCCCGCCTGCGGCGCCGGGTGCGGGGGCGTGCTCGGTTCGGCCCTTCTGTCCGGTCCGGAACCCGAATAGTGTGGTCGCGATCACCTCGACGAGGAGGCTCCGCATGACCCTGTCCCCCGAACGCCCCGTCGTCTCCGACATCCCCGGTCTGCTCGACCGCTGGACCGCGGAGCGCCCCGAGGCCGAGGCCCTGCGGTTCGGCGAGGTGCGCCGCACCTGGGCCGAGCTCGACGAGCGGGTCCGGCGGCTGGCCGCGGCGCTGCGGGCCGAGGGGATCGGGCCGGGCGACCGGGTCGCGGTGCTGGACCTGAACCACCCGTCGTGTCTGGAGATGACGCTGGCGTGCGCGCGGATCGGGGCCGCCAACGCCATCGTCAACTTCCGGCTGGCGCCGCCGGAGATCGTCTACGTGATCACCGACGCGGGCGCGTCGCTCCTGCTCGTCGGGCCGGAGTTCGCGGCCGCGGCGGCCGCGATCGGCGACCGGATCCCGAGCGTGCGCCGCACCGTCGGGACGGACGAGTACGAGGCCTGGCTCGCCGCGCACGAGCCGGAGCCGGGCCCCGCCCAGGTGGATCCCGCGGACTGCTTCGTGCAGCTCTACACGTCCGGGACCACGGGTTTCCCGAAGGGCGTCCTGCTGACCCACCGCGCGATGCTGGCGCACTCGGACAACGTGGGGCACAGCTTCGAGGTCGACCCGACCGCCGTCGTGCAGGTGGCGATGCCGCTGTTCCACGTCGGCGGCACGTCCTACGCCCTGCTCGCGATCGCGCACGGCGCCCGGATCGTGATGCTGCGGGTGCCGGACCCGGCGGCGGTCGTCGCCCAGCTGGAGCAGGAGCGGATCACGCACACGTTCCTGGTCCCGGCGCTGCTCGCGGGCGTCGCGCAGGTGCCCGGGGTGGCCGAGCGGGACCTGTCGGCGATCCGCACGCTGTCCTACGGCGCCTCGCCGATGCCGCTGCCGGTCCTGCGCGCCTGCCTGCCGCTGTTCCCGGGCCGGATGCACCAGGTCTACGGCATGACCGAGGCATGCGGCGTGGTGTCGGCGCTCGGCCCGGCGGACCACGAGGACCCGTCGGTCGCCCACCGCCTGATCAGCGCGGGCACGCCGATCCACGGCTGCGAGATCGAGGTCCGGGACCCGGCGACCGGGGACCCGGTGCCGACCGGCGAGCCCGGCGAGATCTGGGTGCGGTCCGCGCAGCTGATGGCCGGGTACTGGACGCAGCCGGAGGCCTCGGCGGCGGCCGTCACCCCCGACGGCTGGCTCCGCTCCGGGGACGGCGGCCACCTCGACGCGGACGGCTACGTGTACGTGACCGACCGGGTGAAGGACATGATCGTCAGCGGCGGGGAGAACGTGTACCCGGCCGAGATCGAACGGGTGCTGGCCGAGTACCCGGGCATCACGGACGTCGCGGTGATCGGGGTGCCGGACGAGCGGTGGGGCGAGGTGCCCCGCGCGGTCGTCGTGGCGCCCGGCGGCCTCGACGAGGCGGCCGTGCTCGCCCACTGCCGCGCGCACCTGGCCGCGTTCAAGTGCCCGAAGGGGATCGACGTCGTGGACGAGCTGCCGCGCAACCCGACCGGCAAGATCCTCAAGAAGGACCTCCGCGCCCCGTACTGGGCCGGCCGCGAACGCCGCACGGTCTGACCGGACCGGGCCTGTGCCTGCGCGGAACGATCTGACAGTCTCACTGTCATGAAGCTCTCGACACAGCTGCCGTACTCCGACGACCCGGTCGGCGGGGCCGAGCGGATCGTCGAGCTGGAGAAGGCGGGTCTCGACGTCGTCTGGGTCGCCGAGGCCTACAGCTACGACGCCGTCTCGGTGATGGGCTACCTCGCCGCCCGCACCGAGCGGGTCGAGATCGGCTCGGGGATCCTGCCGATCTACTCCCGCACCCCCACCCTGACGGCGATGACGGCGGCGGGGCTGGACGCCCTGACGAACGGCCGGGCCATCCTGGGCATCGGCACGTCCGGCCCGCAGGTGATCGAGGGGTTCCACGGCGTGCCGTTCGACAAGCCCGTGGCCCGCACCCGCGAGGTGATCGAGATCTGCAGACAGGTGTGGCGGCGGGAGAAGGTCGACCACCACGGGATCTACGACATCCCGCTCTCCGGCGGCACCGGGCTGGGCAAGCCGCTCAAGCTGGTCAACCACCCGAGGCGCAGCGACATCCCGATCTGGGTCGCGGCCCTCGGCGACAAGAACCTCGAGATGACCGCCGAGCTGGCCCAGGGGTGGCTGCCGCACGCCGTCGTCCCGGAGCGGATCCAGCAGGCCTTCGGCGGGCCGCTCGCGGCGGGCCTGGCCAAGCGGGACCCCGCGCTGGGGCCGCTGCAGATCGCGGGCGGCGGGTTCCTCGCCCTCGAGCCGGAGATGTTCGAGCACGCCCGCAACGCCGCCCGGTCGATGTTCGCGCTCTACGTCGGCGGCATGGGCGCGCGCGGCAAGAACTTCTACAACACCGTCATGCAGCGACAGGGCTGGCCGGACGAGGCGAAGCTCGTGCAGGACCTCTACCTCGACGGGCGCAAGGAGGAGGCCGCCGCCGCGCTGCCCCAGGAGTTCATCGACTCCGTGACGCTGGTCGGCGAGCCCGGGTTCGTGAAGGAGCGGATCGCCGCGCTGCACGAGGCGGGCGTCACGCACCTGCAGGTCACTCCGGTCACCGCGGACGCCCCGAAGGTCTTGTCGCAGGTCAAGGAGTGGCTCCCGGCATGACCCGGGGGGTCGGTCACGGCGCGTGAGGAGCCCGTTCCACAATGGGGTGGTGCCGGATCTGCCCGTACGTACCTCGGACGAGCCGCTCGCCGCGGACGCCTACCGGTACATCGCGACGCACGCGTGGTGGATGGGGACCTTCTGGGACGACGCCGCGGAGGACCCGTCGTGCTACGTCCACCTCTCCGAGCACCTGCTCCAGCAGTGGACCCCGGCGATGCAGGAGTCCGACTGGCTCCTCGACCGGGTCCTCACCGGCCGCGTGCAGTGGCTGGCGGGGTCCGGTGAGGCCGCCGTCGCCGCCGGGTTCACGCTGACCGACCACTGGCCCGTCGGCCGCTTCCGGGCGCCGTTCGGCGACTTCTACGCCGAGCTGAACGAGCTCGAGCCGCGGCGGCCCGCGGGCGGCTGGGCGAACCCGACGCCGGAGTTCGTCGCCCTGCTCCCCCGCGATCCGCGCGCCCTGCGCGCCCGGCTCGAGGAGGACTCCCCGCCCGGGCGCAGCTACAGCGGCCCCTTCCGCAGCGCCGTGGACGCGCTGCGCACGTGCATGCTGCCCGCCGACCTGCGCGGCGCGCTGTACGCGGCCCTGCTCGAGCTGCCGGACGTCACGCTCGTCGACGAGGTCAAGGACCTCGACGGCAACCTCTGCCATGCCCTCGTGCACGACGCCGGGCCGACCCGCACCGAGCTCCTCGTCGACCCCGTCGACGGCCAGTACGCCGGGGAGCGGGACGTGCTGCGCCGGAGCTCGCCGTGCGGATTGGCGGCGGGAACCATGATCGCCGAAACGTCGGTCCGCACGTCCGTGGTCGGCTTGATCGGTTCACCGCCCGGGTTCTAGCCCGCGCAACGAAACGGACACGTGATACGCGACGAACACCGTGGGTACGCCCGATTGAAGAGGACTACCCTGGGAACCCGGTCATCGGCGATCGAGCAGCGTCAGGCGAACCAAGGCGGTTGAGAGCGAGTGTCCACAGGCAGTACGACCGGCCATACCGGCGAATTCGGGGCGAACGACTTCGGCCCGAACGAATGGCTCGTGGAGGAGATGTATCAGCGCTTCCTCGACGATCCGAAGGACGTCGACCCGGCCTGGCACGACTTCTTCGCCGACTACCGACCCGGAGGCTCGCTGTCGGGCGCCGCCCCCGCCGAGGACAGCCCGACCGCGCAGGCGGCCGCCGAGCAGGCCGGTGCCGAGCAGGCCGCCGAGCGCGCCGCCGCCGCGCCCGCCGAGCCCGCCGCACCCGCAGCCAAGTCGTCCACCAACGGTTCCACCCCCGCCGCCGCCGAGACTGGAAAGCAGAACGTGGCCCCCGTCAGCTCCGCCACCACGTCCGCCACCGAGACCCGCGCGAACGGGACCCGCACGCCCGCCGCCGCGCCCGCCAAGCCCGCCGCGGGCAGCACCTCGCAGGCCGCCGCGAAGCCGGCCGCGGAGAACAAGGACCAGGTCGCGCCGATCCGCGGCGCCGCGAACGCGGTCGTCAAGAACATGAACGCCTCGCTGGCCGTGCCGACGGCCACCAGCGTGCGCGCCGTGCCCGCCAAGCTGCTGGCGGACAACCGGATCGTCATCAACAACCAGCTCAAGCGCACCCGCGGCGGCAAGATCTCCTTCACGCACCTGATCGGCTACGCGGTCGTGCGGGCGCTCGCGGACTTCCCGGGGATGAACAAGTCCTTCGCGGAGACCGACGGCAAGCCCACGATCGTCACGCCCGAGCACGTCAACCTGGGCCTCGCGATCGACCTGCCCGGCAAGAACGGCCCGCGCTCGCTCGTCGTCGTGTCGATCAAGGGCTGCGAGAACATGACGTTCGCGCAGTTCTGGTCCGCCTACGAGGGCATGGTCCACAAGGCCCGCAACGGCGCGCTCACCGCCGAGGACTTCCAGGGCACCACGATCTCGCTGACCAACCCGGGCACGCTCGGCACCAACCACTCGGTGCCGCGGCTGATGCAGGGCCAGGGCGCGATCATCGGCGTCGGGGCCATGGAGTACCCGGCCGAGTTCCAGGGCGCGTCCGAGGAGCGGCTCGCCCAGATCGGCGTCAGCAAGATCATCACACTGACCTCGACCTACGACCACCGGATCATCCAGGGCGCCGAGTCCGGGGACTTCCTGCGCCGGGTCCACCGCCTGCTGCTGGGCGACGACGGCTTCTACGACGACATCTTCACGTCGCTGCGGGTGCCGTACGAGCCGATCCGCTGGGTGCAGGACTTCCCCGAGGGCGAGGTCGACAAGACCGCGCGCGTCCTCGAGCTGATCGAGTCCTACCGGACCCGCGGCCACCTGATGGCCGACACGGACCCGCTGAACTACCGCCAGCGCCGGCACCCGGACCTGGACGTGCTCAGCCACGGGCTCACCCTGTGGGACCTCGACCGGGACTTCGCCGTCGGCGGGTTCGGCGGCGAGCACCACATGAAGCTCCGGGACGTGCTGGGCCTGCTGCGGGACTCCTACTGCCGCACCGTCGGCACCGAGTACATGCACATCGCGGACCCGGAACAGCGCGCCTGGCTGCAGGAGCGCATCGAGGTCCCGCACCAGAAGCCGAGCGTCGTCGAGCAGAAGTACATCCTCTCGAAGCTGAACGCCGCCGAGGCGTTCGAGACCTTCCTGCAGACCAAGTACGTCGGCCAGAAGCGGTTCTCCCTCGAGGGCGGCGAGACCGTCATCCCGCTGCTCGACGCCGTGCTGGACAAGGCCGCCGAGAACGAGCTCGACGAGGTCGTCATCGGCATGCCGCACCGCGGCAGGCTGAACGTGCTGGCGAACATCGTCGGCAAGCCGATCAGCCAGATCTTCCGCGAGTTCGAGGGCAACCTCGACCCGGGCCAGGCGCACGGCTCCGGCGACGTGAAGTACCACCTGGGCGCCGAGGGCAAGTACTTCCGGATGTTCGGCGACGGCGAGACGGTCGTGTCGCTGGCGTCGAACCCGAGCCACCTCGAGGCGGTCGACCCGGTGCTCGAGGGCATCGTCCGCGCCAAGCAGGACCTCCTCGACAAGGGCGAGGGCGGGTTCACCGTCCTGCCGCTGATGATGCACGGCGACGCGGCGTTCGCGGGCCAGGGCGTCGTCGCGGAGACGCTGAACCTGGCGCTGCTGCGCGGCTACCGCACCGGCGGCACCGTGCACGTCGTCGTCAACAACCAGGTCGGCTTCACCACCGCCCCGGAGCACTCCCGCAGCTCGCAGTACTGCACGGACGTCGCGAAGATGATCGGCGCGCCGGTCTTCCACGTGAACGGGGACGACCCCGAGGCCTGCGTCTGGGTCGCCAAGCTGGCGGTCGAGTACCGCGAGCGCTGGAACAACGACGTCGTGATCGACATGATCTGCTACCGCAGGCGCGGCCACAACGAGGGGGACGACCCCTCGATGACGCAGCCCGCGATGTACGACGTGATCGACGCGAAGCGCTCGGTGCGCAAGATCTACACCGAGTCGCTGATCGGCCGCGGCGACATCACGATGGAGGAGGCCGAGCACGCGCTCAAGGACTTCTCCTCGCAGCTGGAGCACGTGTTCAACGAGGTCCGCGAGCTGGAGAAGAACCCGCCCGTCGTCTCGACCTCGGTCGAGAGCGAGCAGGTCATCCCGAAGGACCTCGACACCTCCATCCCGCTCGAGGTGCTGCACCGCATCGGGGACGCGCACGTCGACCTGCCCGAGGGCTTCACCCCGCACCAGCGGGTCAAGCCGGTGCTGGTCAAGCGGGAGAAGATGTCCCGCGAGGGCGACATCGACTGGGCCTTCGGCGAGCTGCTCGCCTTCGGCTCGCTGGCGATGGACGGCAAGCTCGTCCGTCTCTCCGGGCAGGACTCCCGGCGCGGCACCTTCGTGCAGCGCCACTCGGTGGTCATCGACCGCAAGACCGGCGAGGAGTACTACCCGCTGCGCCACCTCTCCGAGGACCAGGGCCGGTTCCTGCCCTACGACTCGGCGCTGTCGGAGTTCGCGGCCGTCGGCTTCGAGTACGGCTACTCGGTGGCGAACCCGGAGGCGCTGGTCCTCTGGGAGGCGCAGTTCGGCGACTTCGTCAACGGCGCCCAGTCGATCATCGACGAGTTCATCTCCTCCGGTGAGGCCAAGTGGGGCCAGATGAGCGACGTCGTGCTGCTGCTGCCGCACGGCCTCGAGGGCCAGGGTCCCGACCACAGCTCCGGTCGCATCGAGCGGTTCCTGCAGCTGTGCGCCGAGGGTTCGATGACCGTCGCGCTGCCCAGCGAGCCCGCGAACTACTTCCACCTGCTGCGCAGGCACGCGCTCGACGGGGTCCGTCGCCCGCTGGTCGTCTTCACCCCGAAGTCGATGCTGCGGAACAAGGCCGTGGTCTCGCGGGTCGAGGACTTCACCGAGGGCAGCCGGTTCCGCCCCGTGATCGACGACCCGCAGTTCCGCTCCGGCGGCGACACCGCGGGCGTCACGAAGGTCCTGCTGTGCAGCGGCAAGATCTTCTGGGAGCTGCACCAGCACCGGCAGAAGAACGAGATCACCGACACGGCCATCGTGCGCGTGGAGCAGCTCTACCCGGTGCCGGACGCGGAGCTCACCGAGATCCTCGAGCGGTACCCGAACGCGGGTGACGTCCGGTGGGTCCAGGAGGAGCCCGCGAACCAGGGCGCCTGGCCGCACATGGGCCTGGAGCTGCCGGAGAAGGTCGACCGGCTGGCGAGCATCAAGCGGGTCTCGCGGCGCCGGATGGCGGCACCCGCGGCGGGGTCGTCGAAGGTGCACGAGGTCGAGCAGCGCGAGCTGATCGGCAAGGCCTTCAGCTAGTCGGATGTACTTCACCGACAGGGGCATCGAGGAGCTGGTCTCCCGGCGTGGGGACGAGGCGGTCAGCGTGGAGTGGCTGGCCGCCCGGCTCCGGGACTTCGTCGACGAGCACCCGAACTACGAGGACGCGGTGGAACGCCTCGCCACCTACCTGGCCCGCCAGGACGAGGACGAGTAGGCGAACGGCGCGGTCGCTCACACCTGGTGAGCGACCGCGCCGTTCGTCTGTCGGCGGGGCGGGAACTCAGCGGCGGAAGCCGAACTTGGTGCGCTGGATCAGGGCCATCAGGGCCTGGTGGGCCGCGTACATCTCCTGCTCGTACTCCGCCAGGCGCCGTGGGTCCGCGCTCGGGTCGGGGCGGGGGAAGGGGCGGACGGTCATCCACGCCTCCGACCACATGGCGTCCAGCGCGGTCTCCCAGTGCGAGCGCGCCGCGAGCTCGCTCATCGCGGCCCGCTCCCCGATCCGGCCCATGCGGTCGTCGAGCACCGCGAGCCGGTCCTCGAGCTCCGCGGCCCGCACCGCGTCCCGCCTGCGCAGCGCCTCGGCGGCGGAGGCGATCCGGGCCGTCTCCGCGCGGTAGCGCTCGGCGGGCGACTGCTCGGTCACGACGTCTCCTCCGGCCCCGGCGCCGCCTCGTCCGGTCCGGGGACCAGGACCACCTCGGGCCGCGCGTGTTGGGCCCGGTCGAAGAACAGGCCGCGGCCCGCGCGGGGGCTCCACGCGACCGCCGTCATCGAGGCGAACGGGGCGAGCTCGGCGCCCTGGACGTCGAGCCCGATCCAGGCTCCGACGTCGTCCGGGCTCGCGGACAGGGTGAGCAGCTGTTTGAGCCGCATGGGCGAGCGCCACCAGCCGACGACGTGCACGCCGACCTCCGGCCCGAACCGCACGATGGTCCGCAGCGCGTCGGTGCCGCTGCGCTCGAGCAGGGGATCGGCCGCGTCCGCCCCCTGGACCAGCAGGAACACCGGGCTGCGGTCGCCGCCGGCGGCGCGGCCGCGCACCTGCTCCGCGAGGTCCTCGACGGCGGCGCGGAACCCGGTCAGGGCGACGGTGACCAGATCCGGGTCGGACGTCCCCTGCCGCACCGCGGCCGCCACCGTCTCGGTGTCCCCGACCAGCGGGGCGACGAGGAACCGGGCCCGCGGGCTGGTGACGGCCAGCGACCGCGCCGCGGCGGCGAGCACGCGCACGGCGTCCTCGCTGCTGCCCAGCACCGCGACGTTGCGCCCCGGCGCGTCCGGCAGCCGGACGCGCGCGGCGGTGCCGTCGATGTCGATCACCTGACCGAGCACCGCCTGGACGGGGTCCTCGGCCGAGACGCGTGCGACGAGCGCGGCCGCGGACGGCGAGCGCGCGCCGTCGAACACCCGCGGCGGCGTGGTCGCGTACTCGCGGTGGGCCTCCTTCTGGACCTGGTGCACCGCGGACCCGGCGCCGGCGTCCGGGATCCGGGCGATCTCGTTGGCGTGCCGGATCCCGGACTCGTGGTTGATCACCGCGTGCCACTTGGGCAGCGTCAGCGCCACCTCGTTGAGCTGGGCCAGCACCCGGCGGGCCCGGGGCAGGGCGATGCGCAGCACGAACTGCTCGAAGATCGCGGGCCTGCCCCAGAAGGCCTCGATGCCGGACACGTCCTGGCTGGCGAAGACCAGGTGGATGCCCTGCGAGCGTCCACGCCGGGCGACGTCCTCGAGCAGGTTGGTCGCCCGCTTGGCCAGCGCGTCGTTCTCGGCGAACAGGTACTGGAACTCGTCGATCACCGCGACGATCCGCGGCCACCGCCACTCCTGGTCGGGCAGCCCGCGCAGCTCCTGGAGCTTGGTCACCTCGTTAGCCTTCGCGACCTCGGAGCGGGTGCGCATCTCGTCCGCGAGGAACTGCAGCAGCGCCAGCCCGAACTCCCGGTCGGTGTTGACGTTGATCCCGATCAGCCTCGCGTGCGGCAGCCAGGTCTGGTCCCGGCGGCCGGGCGCGAACTGCGCGAAGGAGACGCCCTCCTTGAAATCGAGCAGGTAGAAGGCGAGCTGGTCGGGGCGGTAGCGGGCGGCGAGCGAGGCGATCATGCCCAGCAGCAGGTTGGTCTTGCCGGAGCCGCTGGGTCCGCCGATCAGCGCGTGCGGGGAGCTGTCGTCGAGCCGCAGCTCGACGACCGTGCCGTCGTTGAAGCCGATGTCGGTCTGCAGCCCGGGCGCGGAGTCGCCCTCCCACCGTTCGGCCGGGAGCAGGTCGTCGAAGCGGCGCACCAGCGCCCGCCACCGCTCGTGCGCGCTGACGATCGTGGTGCAGGCCGCGGTGACGGCGGCCCGGTCCAGCGGCGGGTCCGGGGCCACCTCCACGGCGGGCCCGGTCATCGAGCAGCGGACGTCGGTCTCGGTCAGCCGCACGCTCTCCACGGGCGCGGCCACCGTGATCGGCAGGTCCAGCAGCACGAGCACGATCCCGCAGGCCAGGCCGCTGCGCGCGATGCGCTGCAGCTGCCGCTGCTGCTCGTCCGGCAGCGCCGAGCGGTGGCCCGCCAGCACCACGACCACCCACGGCTCGCTGCGTTGCCGCTTGGCCGCGGCGTGCGCGGACACCGAGGTGTAGCCCTCGATCAGCACCTGCTGGTGCACCCGTCGGATGCGGGCCGAGAGCTCCTCGAGCAGGTCGTCGAGCCGGTTGGGGTCGTGGGCCACGAGCAGGTCGGTCCGCGAGAGCGGGTGCATCGCGGGGAACATCGAGTACTGGCTGCCGTCCCAGACGTCCACCCGCAACACCCCCGGCCGGAAGGCGGACAGCAGCCGCATGAGCAGCCGCTCGACCAGCGCCTCGCCGTCCGCCCGGGTGTTCGGGGTGGTGTCGACGCGCAGGTGGGCCTCGTCCAGCAGCGGGACCGCGACCGGGAACTCGCCCCCGTCGTCCCCGCCGCCCTCCACCCGGCCCGCGCCGATCCGCCACAACCGGGGGAAGCCCTCGATGCCGCCCCGCACCGGGTCGTCCCCGCGGGACTCGCCGCCGACCGGGGGCAGCGGCACGTCCCCCATCCAGGCCAGACCGGGGTCACCCGCGGCCCCGGGCGCGGCCTCGGCGAGGAGGTCCCGCAGCCGCCCGGGCCCGTCCGTGGCCCACTCCGCCAGCGCCGCGCTGCGGTCCGCCTCCGCGCGCGCGGCGACGGGGCCGAGCAGCCGGGAGCCGAACGCCGGCCCCAGGCCGGGGTCCCGGGCCGCGCCGTCGACCCCCTCGCGGCGCAGCCACAGCTCGAACATCGCCACGGCCTGGCGGCGCACCGCCTCGTCCCGCAGCCCACCGGCCGCGCCGAGCACGCGCGCGGTGGCGGCGTGGAAGGCGTCGAACGCCGCGGCGACGCGCTCGCGTCGCCGCGCACCGGGCAGTCCCGCCATCTACAGCCCGGCCCCGAGGCCGCCGATCAGCTCTCCCGCCTCGCACAACGCGACCGCCACGTCGTCGACCTCCTCGCGCGCCCGGCTCAGGTGCTCGGCGGGCAGGTCGGTACCCGCCCGCGCCGTGAGCTCCTCCAGGATGCGCGCCGCCTCGCTCAACCGCTCGGCGGCGACGAGGGTGTGCGCACGGGCCTCGGCGGTGAGCCCACCGATCCCGTCCAGTGCGGCGCGCAGTTCACCGAGGGACACTACAAGCGCGCGGAGACGCCCTCGGCGGCCTCCATCGCGGCGTTCACGGCCTGCTGGACGTCCCCGATCTTGCTGGCCGCGTCGGCGAAGTAGGCGTTGGCCTGCTCCACGTCGCTCTGGCTGCTGCCCTCGGTCACCTGGGCCAGCGCGGTCTGGGCCTGCTCGATGCAGTCCTGGGCCTGTTGCAGGGCCCCCAGGCTCTCCGACGCCCGGTCGTTGGCCTGCGCGATCCCGGACCGCACTTCCTCGATGCTCGCCACGGCGGCAGTCGTCCCTCTCTGTGCAGATGATTTCGCGAGCAACGTACCGCGTGGGTGTCGCTACCGGCAGTGAAGCCCTGCGGGACGGACCTAGGTGTACTAAGCCGTCCCCTCGCTGACGAGGGTGTGGATGTCCCCGCGGTAGTGGGTGTAGCTCAGCTCCCACGGCGTCCCGTTCGCGTCTCGGGTGAGCATCTCGCGCAACAGGATCGGGTCGCCCTCGGGCACCCCCAGCAGCCGCGCCGTGTGCGGCTCGCACGGCACCGCCTCGACCACGGTCTCGTGCCCGCCGAACGGCACGCCGTAGAGGGACTCGAACACCTCGGGCAGCGTCGGTATGCGGGCCCCTCGATCGATCTCGGTCACCCGCGCGGACAAGCGCGGGACGTCGATCGGCAGGTAGCCGACCCGCACGTAGAGCGGCTCGTCGCCGTAGCCGACCAGCTGCTCCAGCATGAACATCTGGCTCTCGACGCGCTCCAGCCGCTCCCGCACGTACGGCGTGGCGTCCACGATCGCGTGCTCGATCTCGCGCACCTCGATCCGCCGGGCGCCGGTGCGGGCGCTGAGCTCCGGCGGGATCAGCTCACCCATCGGGACCCGCAGGTCGCTGACACACTGGGGCTCCACGGCCGCTCCTCTCCCCCGACGGGGCCGCCGGCACACCCGGCGGCCCCGCGGACCGCTGGACACGCCCTAGTCGCTCGCGGTCTTGGACATCATGCTGAAGTCGAGCACGTTGTCCGTGCGGTGCACGAAGCCCGTGGTGCCGTTGGCGAAGGCCATCAGCGGCTGGGCCTTGGCGATCTGCACCTGCGGACGGCCCGCCTGCCAGACCTGCTCGGCCTGGTTCCAGTAGGCCATCGCCTCGGGCGAGAGCGCGTCGCCGGCGTTCACCCCGGCCTTGACCGCGGCGTAGTACGCCGGGTCGCGCCACATCGTGGAGTTCCGCGCGTCGACGGTCTCGTTGTAGGCGAGCAGCAGGCTGTACGGCGGCGACTCGAACGACACCGACATGTCCCGCATCATCATCATCTGGTACTGCTTGCCGGTCTGCCGCTCCTGGAACACCGCGGGCGGCACCACGTCGAGGGTCACGGCGAAGCCGGCGTCCGCGGCGAACGACTGGATCTGGACGGCCGCCTCCTGCAGGTCCGGCACCGCGTTGCTCATCAGGATCGTGATGGGCACCGGGGTGGTGTGGCCCGCCTCGGCCAGCAGCGCCTTCGCGCCCGCCGGGTCGTAGTCCTGCTCGACGAGCCCGGTGGAGACGTAGTTCGGCGCCTGCGGGTTCAGCAGCCCCACGACGGGGTTGGCCCGGCCCTTGTAGACCTGGTCGATGATCTGCTGGTACGGGATGGCCTTGAACATGGCCTGCCGCACCCGCACGTCGTCGAAGGGGGCGGTCCGGGTCTGCATGAAGGCCCAGAGGAAGTTGTTGGTGTCCGTCGAGAACGTGGTGACACCGGGTGCGGACCCCAGGGCGGCGACGTCCGACGGGCGCAGCTGGACCGCCACGTCCACATCGCCGTTGCGGACCAGCGAGGCCCGGTTGGCGGCGTCGGGCACCACGCGCTGGATGATCCGGTCGGTGGGGGGCTTGCCCAGCGGGTAGTTCGGGTTGGCCCGGTAGGTGATCTGCTGGCCGTCCTGGTAGGACTCCATGATGTAGGGCCCGAACCCGAAGTTGCCGTTGGTGTTCGACCAGTTCACCGCGTACGGGTCGTCCGCGGTGGCGTGCTGCTCCAGCAGCTCCTTGTCGTAGATCTCGCCGCTGATCTTGGAGATCACCGCGAGCAGCGGGAACCCGTGCCCCACCTCGGCGACGGTCCACGAGACGGTGTGGTCGTCGATCTTCTTCAGCTGGGTGTCCGGGTCGCTGATCGCCGGGAACGAGATCGCCTTCGCGATGCTCGCCGTCTTCCACTTGCGCTGGTAGCTGTAGAGGACGTCGTCGGCGTCGAACGGGTTGCCCGCCTGGCTGACCACCCCCTGGCGCAGGTGGAAGGTGAAGGTCTTCTGGTCGGGGCTGAGCTCGTAGCTCTCGGCCAGCACGCCCTCGAAGGCGTACAGGTCCTGGGTCTGGGCGTTCGGGTCGTCCGCGGCCTGCCGGTACGGGTTGCGGATCAGGGTCGCCCCGGTGAGCAGGGTGTACTCGAAGGCCTCGTAGCCGCCGGGCTTCGCGTCGAAGGCGAGGCCGCCGGGCACGGTCGCGACGGCCTCGACGATCGTCGTGCCGTCGCCCGAGCCCGATCCGGAGCCGCCGCAGGCGGTCACCAGGGCGGCGATCGTCGCGGCGGCGGCGATCAGCCGCAGTCGGGTGGGTGGTCGGGACATGAGGGCTCCTGTCGAGGGCGGGGACTGCGGGAGAACAGGGGTCTGGCGGCTAGCGAAGGCGCTTGAGCAGCGAGGCGGTGCCCCCGGCGAAGGCGGCGACGGTGCCGGCCAGGGCGAGCGCGGGGAAGGTCGCGGCCCACCACCGCCCGACGGCGGCGTCCTGGGCGCCCGCCGAGAGCATCGAGCCCCACTCGGGTGTGGGCGGCGGCAGCCCGACCCCGACGAAGCCGAGCGCGGCGGTCACGATGATGCTCACCGCGAACACCACCGAGGCGTTCTCCCAGGCGGGCCGCACCGAGTTCGGCAGCACGTGCCGCAGGGTCAGCGCCCACTCGGTGGCCCCGCCGATGCGGGCGGCGTCGAGGTAGGCCTCCTTGCGCACCCGCAGCACCTCGGTGCGCACGAGCCGGATCTGGATCGGCGAGAGGATGAAGGCGAGCGCGACGGTCAGGGTCGTCGGGGTGGCCCCGAACAGGGAGATCACCACCAGGCCGAGGAGCACCGCGGGCACCGCCTCGGCGAGGTCGACGACGCGCGCGCCACCCCGGGCGAGCCAGCCCAACGGGCCCCGACGCGCCTCGTTCATCCCGATGACCAGACCGACCGCACTGCCGATCAGGGTGGCCAGCACCGCCACGGCGAGGGCGATGACCAGGTTCATCCGGGTCGCGACGATCGTCCGGGAGAACACGTCGAGGCCGGAGGCGTCCGTGCCGAACCAGAACTCGCCGTTCGGGGCGACCGCGCTGTCCCCGACGACGCGCTCGGGATCGAAGGGCACGACCAGCGGGCCGAGCAGCCCGATCACCACGATGAGCAGCATCGGCAGCAGCGGCCACCAGGTGTGCAGCAGCGCGCCGGGGGCGCGCCCGGTCCGCGCGGGGGTCACGGCGAGGGTCGCCATCTCAGTTCCCTTCCGTGCCGACGCCCGGCCGACGACGCGGGTCCACGATCATGTTGAGCAGGTCCACCACGAGGAACACCACGAGCGCGAGGGCGGCGATGACCAGCAGGAAGCCCTGGGTGGCGATCACGTCGCCGGTGTTCATCGCGTCCACGGCGTACTGGCCCATGCCGGTGAACCCGAACAGGCTCTCCAGCACGACGGCGCCGCCGAGCAGGTAGCCGAACAGCGTCCCGGCCATGGTGACGACCGGCGGGGCGGCCCGGCGGAAGGCGCTCGCCACCGCGGCCCGCCGCGGTGCGCCGGAGGCGATCCGGAACAGCGTCGGGGGCGCGTCCAGCTGTTCCTCCAGACCGTGGACCAGCAGCTTCACCAACAACGCGGACTGGGCGAGCACCATCACCCCGACCGGGAGGACCAGGTGCCCCAGGATGGAGGCGAAGGCCTCCGGGTTGCCGTCGAGCAGCGCGTCGAGCAGCGGGAACCCGGTGATCGGCAGCGGCGCGACCACGTCGATCGCCAGCCGACCGACCGGCGCCGGGGCCCACCGCAGGGTCGCGTAGAACACGAAGATCGCGACGATCGCGAGGACGTACTCGGGGATCGCACCCGCCGCGCGGGCGTAGCCGCGGACCACCCGGGACACCGGGTTCGCGGGCTTCATGACCACGAAGTAGGCGGCCGCGATGCTGACCAGGATGGAGCAGGCCAGGGCCAGGAAGGCGAGTTCCAGGGTGGCGGGCAGCCGGTCCCGGATCTCGGTGAGGACCGGCCTCCCGGTCATCAGCGAGTCGCCGAGATCGAGGCGGGCGACGTTCGCCAGGTAGCTGCCGAGCTGGGCGAGCAGCGAGCCGTCGAGCCCCAGCTGCGCCTGCAGCGCGGCGTAGGTCTCGGGGGTGTAGTTCTGCCCGAGCAGGATCAGCACCGGATCGCCCGGCACCGCGCGGACCAGGAAGAAGGTGGCGATCACGAACACGAACAGGTGCACCGGGAGCGCCGCGATCCGGGCGAGCCACCACCGCTGCCTGCGCAGCCCGTCGAGCACGGTCGTCATGACGCCGCCCGCAACGCCGACCCGACCTCGTGCGCCTCCAGCAGGCTCCGGGTGTACGGGTGCTGCGCGTGGTCGAGGACCTCGTCGACCGTGCCCTGTTCCACGATCGCCCCGCGGTGCATGACGACGATCCGGTCCGCCACGAAGGCGGTGGCCGGGAGGCCGTGGGAGACGAAGAACAGACCTGCGGAGTGCTCCGCGCAGTAGCGTTTGAGCAGGTTCAGGATCGCGCCCTGGACCGACACGTCCAACGCGGACACGACCTCGTCGCAGATCAGGATCTGCGGCCGCACGGCGAGGCAGCGGGCCAGCGCGAAGCGCTGCCGCTGACCGCCGGAGACCTGCGAGGGATGGCGGTGGGCGAGCTCCTCCGGCAGTCCCAGCGACACGATCGTCTCGAGCGCGGCGGCCTCGGCCTCCGCCCGGCCCAGCTCGTGGAGGTCGCGCAGCGGCCGGGTGCACGAGTCCAGCAGCCGCCTGCGGGGATCGAAGGAGGACGTGGTGTCCTGCCCCACGAACTGCACGGCCCGCCGGAAGGTGGTCCGCCCCGTCCGGCTGCGCAGCATCCGCTGCAGCGGGACCCCGTTGTAGGTCACGGTGCCCGCCGAGGGGTGCTCCAGCCCGATCAGCAGCCGGGACAGCGTCGACTTCCCGGAGCCGGACTCGCCGACCACACCGGTGCGGCTGGTCCGGTCGACGACCAGGTCCAGGCCGTCGACGGCGGTGTGTCGGCGCCGGGCCGACCCGAACCACTTGGTGACGCCGGTGACCTCGAGATACGCGTCGTCGTTCATCCGGCCTGCACCTCGGGCTGCTCCGTCGCGACCGCCGCCATGACCTCGTCCAGGGTGGGCAGGGTGTCGCGGCGGGCGTCGTCGAGCGTGGGGACGCACTGCAGGAGCCCGGTGCTGTACGGGTGCCGCGCGTCGGCCAGCGCGGTGGCCGACCGCAGCTGCTCGACGATCTCGCCGTGGTACATCACGAACATGCGGTCGGAGTACGCCGCGCACAGGTGGATGTCGTGACTGACGATCAGCAGCGAGGTGCCCAGGTCGCGGGTCAGCTCCTGCAGCAGCTCCATCGTGGCCCGGGCCAGCGAGGCGTCGAGCGCGCTGGTCGGCTCGTCCGCGATCACCAGCCGGGGCCTGCCGCACAACGCGAGCGCGATCATCACGCGCTGGCGCATCCCGCCGGAGAGCTCGTACGGGCGGGCCCTGAGCACCCGGCGGGTGTCGGTCAGGCCGACCCGCCGCAGCCAGTCCTCGGCCTGCGCCGTCGCCGCCCGGCGGGGCAGCCGCTCGACCGCACCGAGCACCGTCCGGAGCTGGCTGCCGACCGTGGCGACCGGGTCGAGCGAGGTCATCGCGTCCTGGAAGACCATGGAGATGCCGGCGGTGCGGACCGGGATCCGCGAGCCGGCGGGCCGGACGACCGGTTCCCCGTCGAAGGCGATCCGCTCGGCGGTGACCTCGACGCCCGCCGGGGTGAGGAAGCCCGCGACCGCCATCCCGAGGGTGCTCTTGCCCGATCCGGACTCCCCCACGAGCGCGACGCGTTCGCCGCGCCCGATCCCGAAGGTCGCCGACCGGACGGCGGGATCCGCCGCGCCCGCATATCGGACCGTCAGGTCCTCGACCTCGAGCAGCGGACCGGCCGACGGCTCGGACACCTCCGCCGCTCCCGTCACACTGCCGACGGGCAGGGTGGACGTGGTCATCGCATCCGCCTCTCGTGGATTCCCGGTACACACCGGGGGCTGGGAGGGAGGCTGCCGTAGGCGCCCTCTCGGGGGGTCTGTCCGGTCCGTCCCGGGAATCCTCGGTAACCGGTGTTGCCCGCGATCGGGTCGGGCGGTAACCGCTCGATTACGCCACCGCCGGCGCGGAACGTCGCTGGTCAGGGCGTCGATCCCGCGCA
The DNA here is from genome assembly GCF_021728735.1 of Pseudonocardia sp. WMMC193. Classification (NCBI taxonomy): domain Bacteria; kingdom Bacillati; phylum Actinomycetota; class Actinomycetes; order Pseudonocardiales; family Pseudonocardiaceae; genus Pseudonocardia; species Pseudonocardia sp. WMMC193. The sequence goes on from NZ_JAKKDO010000003.1 coordinate 3,274,324, forward strand.
CAGTGCCACACGGTCGCCGCGGAGGTGGGTGAAGCTGAACTCGCGGACCGCGCCCTCGTCGTCCCGCATCACGAGCTCGCGCAGCAGCAGCGGCCGCCCGGCGGGGATACCGAGCAGGTCGGCGAACGGTGCGGTGGCGGGGACGGCCTCGACGGCGCACTCCCACCGCCCGGGCGGCCGCCCGAACAGGTGGGTGAAGCTGGTGGTGAACGACTGCAGGTCGGCGTGCAGCTCGGCCATCCGGTCCAGGATGACCTGCGGGGACTCCCACAGCGGCAGGTAGCCGGTGCGGACGTAGAGCGGCTCGCCGTGCCAGACCCCGAGCTGCTCGACCTCCAGGACCGGCTGGTGCGGGATGTCGAGGCGGGCCCGGACCGTCTCCGGCGGGTGCACCACGGCGTGGCCGAGCTGGCGCACGGTGATGGCCGCGTATTCCCCGGCGTCTCGCGGCAGGACCTCCCCGACCGGGATCTCGACGATGCGCCTGCTGGGTCGGGTGCCGGTCTTCGTGCGCCGCTCGACCAGCCCCTCGACGGCGAGCATCTGCAGGGCGGCGCGGATCGAGTTCCGGCTGACCCCGAGCTGCTCGCCGAGCAGCAGCTCACCGAGCTGCGCGTCCGGTCCCACGGATCCGACCCGGATCCCGGCCCGCAGCTGTTCGTAGGCCCGACGGGGGGACACCCGTCGGTGCGGCCGCCTGCGGCGCCAGTGCCGAGCGTGCTCCATCCGACCTTGCTCGATCGCGTCCGCGCTCGCGCCGGTCATCGTGCCACCTTCCTCGTGCAGCGACTCAGAACTCCAGGAGGTTCTCGCGGAACGTGCTGTGCGGGTATCCGCTCCGAATGAGACCGCGCCGACGTAACGCCGGTGCGAGACCGTCGGCGATCTCACTCACGTTCTTGCGGGTGACCGGGCTGGCGATGAGGAACCCGTCGCCACCCGCGTGCTCCATGACCTCCTGCATCTGCACGGCCACCGAGTCCGGGGTGCCGCACAGCTCGACCGATTCGATGGTCTTGTGGTTCTCGGCGATCTCGCGCAGCGTGCGGCCCGACTTGGCCATGTCGTTCATGGTGCTCTGGTGCCCGTTGTTGCCCGACAGGTCCGGCATGGGCGCGTCGAGGTCGAACGTCGAGAAGTCCATGCTGGTGAAGTAGGACATCGCCGCCAGTGCGCCGTCGACGTTGGCCTTCTGCGCCGCGCGCAGCGCCGCCTTCTTCTCCTGCGCCTCCTCGTCCGTCTCGCCGAGAATCGGCGAGACCAGGTACATGACCTTGACGTCCTGGGGCTTGCGGTCGTGTTCGACCATGCGGCGCGAGACGTCCTCCCGGTACTCCTTCATCGCGTCCGCGCCGACCGGCGCCGCGACGATCGTGTCGGCGTGCGCGGCGCCGAGGTCGCGCCCCGCGGCCGACCCGCCCGCCTGGCAGATCACCGGGCGGTGCTGCGGACCCGGCGGCAGGTTGAGCGGGCCACGGGTCTTGTAGAACTCCCCGTCGAAGTCCGCGGTGTGGATCTTGTCGTGGTCGGCGAAGACCCCCGAGTGCTCGTCGAGCCGCAGGGCGTCGGGCGCCCAGGTCTCCCAGAGCGCGGAGACCGCGCGCATCCACTCGTCCGCCATCCGGTAGCGCTCGTCGTGCTCGACGTGCTTGTCCAGGCCGTAGTTCATGGCGGCCATGTGCGGGCTCGCGGTGACCAGGTTGACCCCGATGCGACCCTTCGTCAGGTGGTCGAGGGTCTGGTAGAGCCGCGCGGCCAGGAAGGGCGGGTAGAAGGTGGTCGCGGCGGTGGCGATCAGCCCGATGTGCCTCGTGGCCTGCGCGACCAGCGGCATCAGCGGCATCGGGTCGAACCGGACCGCCTGGCCCGCGCTGACCGAGCTCTGGAACGAGCCCCGGAAGATGTTCGGCAGGACCGAGGAGTCCTCGAACATCATGTAGTCGAACCCGGCCCGCTCCAGCGAGGTCGCGGCGTCGACGAACAGGTCGGGCTGCCCGACGTCCTCGCGCACGTTGCCCGACCACGGCTGGTTCCAGCCGTACACGCCGAACCCGGTGGTCAGGAACCATCCCATGTGGAACAACGGACTCTCCTAGAAGCTCAGCAGGTTCTGACGGAACGTGTCGTGGGGGTAGCCGTCGCGGATCAGGCCGCGGCGGCGGAGGACGGGGGCCAGCCCGTCGGCGATCTCGGAGATCGTGCGGCGGGTGGGTGCGCTGCCGATCAGGAAGCCGTCGCCGCCCGCGTACTCCATGGCCTCCTGCATCCGGCTCGCGACGGTCTCGGCCGACCCCACCAGCTCCATCGACTCCACGACCCGGCGTCCGGTCGCGACCTCGCGCAGGGTCCTCCCGCCCGAGCCCGCCTTCTGGTAGTCGGCGACGGTGCTCTGGTGGCCGTTGCTGCGGGACATGTCCGGCAGGGGCTCGTCCGGGTCGAACTTCGAGAAGTCCATGCCGCTGACGTAGGACATCCCGGCGAGGGCGCCCTCGAGGTTCGCGGCCGCGGCCCGGTCCCTGCGCTCCTTGCGGTCCCGCGCCTGGCGGTCGGTGTCCCCGAGCACCGGGTCGACCAAGTAGAGGATCTTGATGTCCTCGGGTCGGCGGCCGTGGGCGACCGCCCGCCGGGACATGTCCTCGCGGTACTCCTTCATCGCCTCCACCCCGACGACGGCGGAGACCACCGTGTCCGCGTGGGCGGCGGCGAGCTCGCGACCGGCGGGCGACCCGCCCGCCTGGCACACGACCGGGCGCCGCTGCGGGCCGGGCAGGGTGTTGAGCGGGCCGCGCGAACGGTGGAACTCGCCCGCGAAGTGCACCGGACGGACCTTCTCGTGGTCCACGAAGACGCCCGCCGCCTCGTCCATGACCAGCGCGTCGTCGTCCCAGGAGTTCCACAGCTCGCCGACGAGCTGCATCCACTCCGCCGCCATCCGGTACCGCAGGTCGTGCTCGACGTGCTGCTCGAGCCCGTAGTTCTGCGCCGCGGCGTGCGGGCTCGCGGTGACCAGGTTGATCCCGACCCGGCCGTGGGTGACGTGGTCGAGCGTGCTGAACAACCGGGCCGCGAGGAAGGGCGGGTAGAAGGTCGTCGCGACCGTGGCGATGATCCCGATCTTCGAGGTCCGCGAGGCCAGCAGCGGGACGAGCGGCACCGGGTCGAACCGGACCACGCCGTTGCGCAGCGAGTACTCCATCGAGCCGCCGTAGACGTCCGGCACGACGGAGGAGTCCTCGAGCATCATGTAGTCGAACCCGGCCCGCTCCAGCGAGGCCGCCATGTCGGCGAACAGGCCCGGCTTCCCGACGTCCTGCGACACGTTCCCCGACCACGTCTGGTTCCAGCCGTAGACCCCGAAGCCGTAGCCCAGGAACCACCCCATGTGGAACACGTCAGCTCCCCTCCGTCCGGTCTGTGCACCAGTGGAGTCGTTGTCCGTTACCGACGACCCCGCCCGCGGTTCCAGGTCTATTGCGCCAGTCGTTCCCGCAGGTCATCAGAACGCCAGCAGGTTCTCGCGGAAGGTCGGGTGGGCATAGCCGTCCCGGACCAGGCCCCGCCTGCGCAGGGCGGGTGCGAGGCCGTCGGCGACCTCGGCGACGATCCGCCGGGTGATCGGGGCCTGGACGAGGAACCCGTCACCGCCCGCCTCCGCCATCGCCTCGCCCATCTGCGCCGCGACCCCGTCGGGCGTGCCGGTGAACTCGACCGCACCGGTCATCCGGCGCGCGGCGATCTCCCGCAGCGTCATGCCCTCGGTGCCGCGCAGGTGCAGCGCGGTGACGCTCTGGGCGGCGTTGGTGCGGATCTCCGGCAGCGGCTCGTCGAGCGGGAAGGCCCCGAAGTCGATGCCGCTGGCGAAGGACAGCGAGGCGAGCTTGGGCTCGATCGCGGCGGCCGCGGCGGCCTCCTTCGCCCGTGCCTTCTCCCGCGCCCGCTCCTCGCTGTCACCGAAGGTGAAGGTGGCGAGGAACAGGACCTTCACGTCCTTGGGGTCGCGGCCCGCGGCGGCGGCCCGGGCGTCGATGTCCGCGCGGTAGGCCTTCATGTCCGCGACGGAGTAGGCCTGGGCGATGATGGTGTCCGCGTGCCGCGCGCCGAACTCCCGGCCCGCGGGTGAGCCGCCCGCCTGGCAGACGACCGGGCGGCGCTGCGGTCCCGGCGGCACGTTGAGCGGGCCGCGGGTGCGGAAGTACTCGCCCGCGAAGTCCGCGTGCCGGACCTTGGTGTGGTCGGCGAACACCCCGGTCTCGTGGTCCATGACCAGCGCGTCGTCGTCCCAGCAGTCCCAGAGGGCCGACACGGCGTCCATCCACTCGTCCGCGATGGCGTAGCGCCGGTCGTGCTCGATCTGCTCGTCGAGCCCGTAGTTCTGCGCGGTCCGCACGTTGTGCGAGGTCACCAGGTTCAGCCCGCACCGGCCCTCGGTGAGGTGGTCGAGCGTGGTCAGCAGGCGCGCGGCGAGGAACGGTGGGTAGAACGTCGTGGTGATCGTCGCGATCAGCCCGATCCGGCTCGTCGCGGCGCCGACCGTCGCCACGAGGGCCAGCGGGTCGTGCTTCGGCGCCGTCATCGCGTTGGCCAGCGACCACTTCGCGGAGCCGCCGAACGCGTCGGGGATGAACGAGCCGTCCTCGAACATCATGTAGTCGAAACCGGCGCGCTCCAGGGCGCGCGCGGCGTCGACGTAGAGCCCCGGGTCCTTCCAGTCCGTCTCGGCGCGCCCGGAGAAGGGGGCGCGCCACGCCTGTACCGCGTAGCTCAGGAACCAGCCCATGTGGAACATGTGCTCAGTGCACCGTCGGGCCGTGACCCGGGAGGATCGCCGCGTTAACGCGTCCATTGCGCCGGCGGGCCGGGCCCGGCAGCCACACCGCGGCGAGGCAGGCCGAGACGCACAGTGCCACCATGCCGCCGGTCATGGCCAGGCCGACGTCGATCGCGAGCAGGGCGAGCAGCGGCGCGGCGATGCCGCCGAGCACGAACTGGGCGATCCCGAGCAGGGCCGACGCGCTGCCCGCCCGGTCCGGCTCCGACTGCATGCCGAGGGTCAGCAGGTTCGGCTGGACCAGGCCGTGGGCCAGGACCATCGCCGCGAGCGCCCCCAGCACGAACCCGACGGGCGCGCCGACGAGCACCAGGACCAGTGCCAGCACCGTCGCGGGCAGCTGCAGGGTGAGCCCGGCCCGCGCGAGAGCCCGCGGCCCGACCCGGGCGGAGAGCCGCGAGCTGAGGAACGCGGCCAGCACGAGGGTGAGCGCGTTGCCGACGAAGACGAACCCGAACTGGCCGGGGCTGAGCCCGAAGCCCTCCTGCAGCAGGAACGGGGCCCCGGCGACGTACGTCAGCCCGACCGCGCTGGACAGGCCGAGGGTCAGGGCCGTCGTGCGGAAGCCGGAGCTGCGCAGCAGCCCGCCGAACGCCGCGAGGGAGGCGCGCAGCCGTGCCCCGGCCCGCACCCGTTCCCGCCCGGGCGCGGTCTCGGGGAGCAGGATCGCCGAGAGCAGCAGTGCGCCGAGGGCCATCACCGTCACCGCCACGAAGATCCACCGCCACGACCCGGCGCGCAGCAGCTGCGACCCGGCGAGCGGGCCCACGGCGGGCGCGATCGCGGTCACCGCGGAGATGGCGGAGTAGCAGCGGGCCAGGGCGCGCCCCTCGAAGAGGTCCCGGGCGACCGCGCGGCCGACGACCATGGCCATCGCCACCGTCGCGCCCTGGGCGAACCGGGTCGCGGTCAGCGTCCAGACGTCCGGCGCCACCGCGCACCCGACGGTCGCGACCGCGTAGGCGGCCAGGCTCCACAGCAGCGGCCGCCGACGCCCGTACGCGTCGGTGATCGCCCCGCACACCAGCTGCCCCACGGCCAGTCCCACGACCAGCGCCGTCAGGGTCAGCTGGACGGCCGCGGCGTCGGTCCGGTAGTCCACCGCGATGGCGGGGAAGGCGGGTGTGTAGGCGTCGAGCGAGAAGGGCCCGAGCCAGCTCAGCACCCCCAGCACCAGCACGGCGCGGCGGAAGCCGATCGCGGGTGTCTGACGGGTGATCCGCGCGTCGGCCACTGTCCCTCGTTCCCGATCGGACACCCTCCTGCGGGTGTCTCACGGGGGACGGTGGTCGACGGTCGTTGCGCCTCGTCGCGCGCGCCGTGACCCGGCCATTGCGCCGGCCGATCCTCAGATCATGGTGAGCAGCATGACCGCCATCGCGGAGGCCATGACGAGGTGCGCGACGGCGGCGGCCTGCGGGGTCCGCAGGACGGCGAGCCGGGTGCCCTCGACGGCCGGGGCGTGCGCGGCGCAGCCCGCGGTGTGGGCGGTGTGGGCGGGGTGGGGCTCCTGCTCCGCCGGGCCACCCGCGGTGGCGAGCACCGCGGTGTGCGCGCGGTGGGCCGCGGCGAAGCGGTCGCCGCAGCGCATGACGTGCCAGGCGAAGTACCCGGCCAGCCCGATCGCGACGACCGACGCCCAGGCCCCCGGGCCCGCCGCGCCGCCGCCGTGGTGGGCGTGCGCCCCGGCACCGGACGCCTCGGTCTGCAGGCCGATCCCGAGCATGAACAGCATGGCGACGCCGCAGACGACGTGATGCCCCGCGTCGTCCGTCTCGAGGCCGGTGCGCAGCACCGAGGCCGCGAACCAGGCGGCGCTCAGCCCGAACACGGCGATCCAGGCGGCGGCGGGCAGCGGGTCACCGAGCGGCGAGAACATCGCGGCCATCCCGAAGCCCATGGCGGCGTGCGAGGCCTCCCCGACCGCGGGCCGACCGTCTCGGCGGGCCGTGGCCAGCCGCACCAGGTGCAGCAGCCCGAGGCCGAGGGAGACGGCGGCGAGCAGGGCGGTGAACCAGGTCATGAACGGTCGACTCCCTCAGGCCGGACTACTGCTCGGTCGGGCCGGAGAGTAAGCAGAACGGAGCAATCGAATCCACTCCGTGGTCGGGTACCCACAGCGGGTGACAGGCGGTCGGGGCACTTCAGTGTCCCAGCCCGACGTCCGTGGCGGAACCACCGGCAGCGGTCCGGACATTCGTCCTGGACTCCGCCGACACGAGGGGGCCGTCGGCGCTGCCTCCCGCGGGCGCGGACGCGCCGCCCCGCACCCGTCGAATGACCGGACGGGTCCAACTGTGCGACAGATCACACCCCGAAGCACTGCGATGATCCACTCGTCGGGAGCGGAGCGGTCGGAGATCGACCGCTCCGCTCCCGTCGGACGGATCAGGGGCGGATCAGGGGCGGCGCGGGGCCGCTAGAGGCCCTGCTGGGTCAGCCAGTTCTTGGCGACGGTGTCCAGGTTGGGCTTGTCCGGCGCGTTCGCGGTCTTGTTGAGCTCCAGCAGGCCCTCGGTGGTGAGCTTGGCCTGCGCCGCGTTCAGGATCTGCTTGACCTGGTCGGTCGCCTTGGCCGAGTTGATCAGCGGGACGACGTTCTGCGCGGCGAAGTTGTTCTTCGGGTCCTCGAGCACCACGAAGTTGTTCGCCTCGATGCTCGGGTCCGTGGTGAACAGGTCCGCGGCCTGGACCTGGCCGTCCGCCAGCGCCTTGACCGTGACCGGGCCGCCCGCGTCCAGCGCGGTGTAGCCCTTGAACTCGAGGCCGTAGGTCTCCTTGAGGCCCGGGATGCCGTCCGGTCGGGTCTGGAACTCCGAGGGCCCGCCGAAGGTGACGTTCGCGGCCAGCGGCGCCAGGTCGGCGATCGACTTCAGGTTGTTCTGCTGCGCGAACGCCTGGGTGACCACCACGGCGTCCTTGTCCTCGGCCGCGGCCTTGTCCAGCACCGTCAGCGGGGCGGGGACGACGGACTGCAGCGCCGTGTAGACCGCGTCCGGCGCGGTCTCGGTGGCGTCCTTCTTGATGTACTGCAGCAGGGTGCCGGTGTACTCGGGCACCATGTCGATCGAGCCGTCGGTGAGCGCCGGGTAGTACACCTCGCGGCTGCCGATCGGCGGCGTGACCTCGACCTGGACGCCCTTGGCCTGCAGGGCCTGCGCGTAGATCTGGGCGAGCAGCTGGCTCTCGGTGAAGTCGGCGGAGCCGATCCGGATGGTGTCGCCCGCGGCGGGCGCCTGGCTGGATCCGCCCGCGACCGGGTTGCCCCCGCCGCCGCAGGCGGTGAGGCCCAGCACCAGGGCCGCGCCTGCGGCCACGAGAGTGAGGGGTCGTCTGAGGTTCACGGCGTCGCTCCTGCCGGTTCGGGTGTCGCAGTGGTGGTGTCGGTGGAATCGGGGGACGAGTCGGGGGTGGTGATCTCCGCGGTCGGCGAGCGCCTGCCGCCGCCGCGCAGGCCGGGTGAGACCACGGCGCGCTGGACGAGCGCGAGCAGTCCCTCCACGGCGAGGGCCAGCAGGGCGACCAGGATCGCCCCGGCCGCCATCTGGGAGTAGTCGAGGGACTTGAGCCCGTCGATCAGGAAGCGGCCGAGGCCGCCGAAGCTGACGTAGGCCGCGACCGCCGCGGTGGCGATGACCTGCAGGGCCGAGGCGCGCAGCCCGCCGAGGATCAGGGGCAGCGCGTTCGGGATCTCGACCTTGAACAGGATCTGCCACTCGCGCATGCCCATCCCGCGGGCCGCGTCCACGGCGCCCTGGTCGACGTTGCGCACCCCGGAGTAGGTGCCCGCCAGCAGCGGCGGCACGGCCAGGACGGCGAGCGCGATGGTGACCGGCAGCAGGTCGATGCCCATGAGCAGCACCAGCAGCGTGAGCAGGCCGAGCTCGGGGAGCGCCCGCATCCCGTTCGCGATCCCGACGACCAGGAACCCGCCGCGGCGGGTGTGGCCGATCAGCGCACCGAGGGGCACCGCGACGACCGCGCCCAGGGCCAGGGCCAGCACCGAGTAGAACAGGTGCTCCCCGATCCGCGCCGGGATGCCCGTGGGCCCCGACCAGTGCGCCGCGTCGAAGAGGTAGGAGAACAGGAGGCTCATGCCGCCACCCGGGCCCACGGAGTGATGAAGCGGCCCGCCAGGACCAGCAGCCCGTCCACGACCAGCGCCAGGAGCACGATCAGCACGATCCCGACGATGATCTCGGTCGGGAAGTCACGCTGGTAGCCCTCGGTGAACAGCTGCCCCAGGCCGCCGACGCCGATCAGCGCGCCCACCGACACCAGGCTGATGTTCGACACCGCGGCCACCCGCAGCCCGGCGATCAGCACCGGCACGGCGAGCGGCAGCTCCACGGACACGAACCGGCGCCCCGGCTTGTAGCCCATCGCCGTGGCGGCCGCGACGACCAGCGCCGGGACGGCGGCGAGCGCGTCCGCCACCGACCGGACGAGCAGCGCGACGGTGTAGATCGTCAGCGCCACGACGACGTTCAGCGGGTCGAGGATCTGGGTGCCGAGGATCGCGGGCAACACGATGAACACCGCCAGCGACGGGATCGTGTAGAGCACGCTGGCCGCGGGGATGAACACGGCCCGCACGGCGCCGTTGCGGCTGGCCAGCCAGCCCAGCGGGACCGCGAGCACCAGCCCGGCGACCACCGGGATCAGTGCCAGCACGACGTGGACCTGCAAGGCCCCCCAGATCAGCGCGGTGTTGCGCGGGATCCAGTCCCAGACCATCAGCCGGTCCTGCCCCTCACGCCGCTTCGCGGGCCGCGGCGAGGGCCGCCAGCACCGCATCCGCCGAGATCGAGCCCGCGAGCCTGCCCTCGTCGTCCACCGCCACGCCCTGCCCGGACGGGGAGGACAGCGCGGCGTCCAGCGCGCTGCGCAGCGACCCGCTCGCCACGGGGTGCAGGGTGCCGCCGGGCAGCACGTCCGCCTCGGCGACCGGGCCCGCCCCGGTGACCCACCCGAGCGGCTTGTCCTCCTCGTCGACGACCAGCGTCCAGCCGCCCGTCGCGGACTCCCCCACGTGCACCGGGGTGATGGTGCCGAGCGGCACCTCGTCCGACAGGAAGCCCAGCGTGCGGTACCCGCGGTCGCGGCCGACGAAGCCGTCCACGAAGTCGTCCGCCGGGCGGGCGAGCAGCTCGGCGGGCTCGGCGTACTGCGCGAGGTGCCCGCCGGTGCGGAACACGGCGACCTTGTCCCCCAGCTTCACGGCCTCGTCGATGTCGTGGGTGACGAACACGATGGTCTTGCCCAGCTCGCCCTGCAGCCGCAGCAGCTCGTCCTGCAGGCTCTCCCGGACCACCGGGTCGACGGCGCTGAACGGCTCGTCCATGAGCAGGACGGGCGGATCCGCGGCCAGCGCGCGGGCCACCCCGACCCGCTGCTGCTGCCCGCCGGAGAGCTGCGCCGGGTAGCGGCCCGCCATCTCCGGCCCGAGCCCGACGGTCTGCATCAGCTCCTCGGCCCGCGCCCGCGCCTTCGGCTTGGACCAGCCGAGCAGCAGGGGGACGGTGGCGATGTTGTCCCGGATCGTCTTGTGCGGGAACAGCCCCGCCTGCTGGATGACGTAGCCGATGCCGCGCCGCAGGTCGGCGGGGTGGCCCGCCATGACGTCCCGCCCGTCCACCGTGATCGTGCCCTCGGTCGGCTCGATCATGCGGTTGATCATGCGCAGCGAGGTGGTCTTGCCGCAGCCCGAGGGCCCGACGAACACGGTGATCTTCCCGGACTCCACCACGAGGTCCAGCCCGTCCACCGCGACCGTGCCGTCGGCGAACCGTTTCGTGACGCTCCGGAACTCGATCACGTCGATTCCCCCGTCCACAGACGCCCGCCGTTCGGGCGCCCTGGGACCCTAACCGCACCCACCGACAAGAGCGACACGAATGGCGGACCGTGATCCCATCGGGACCGGTCGGGGCGGCGCCGCGCGGGCCCTCAGGCGCCGAGGGCCCGGGCGGGGGTGGCGAGGCGGCCGCCCGCGAGGGTGCGGCGCAGGGCGTCCGGCTCGAGGGGCCGGGCGAAGAGCCAGCCCTGGTAGGCGTCCACGCCGAGGCCGCGCAGCACGTGGAACTGCTCGGCGGTCTCCACGCCCTCGGCGACCGTCGTGCGGCCGAGTGCCCTGGCCATGTCGACCACCGCGCGGGCGACCGCGAAGTCCGCCGGGTCCGCCGCCACGCCGGTGACGAAGGCCCGGTCGACCTTCACCGTCTGGGCGGGCAGCTGCTTGAGCCGGGCCAGCGAGGAGTAGCCGGTGCCGAAGTCGTCGACGGCGAACCGGACGCCCAGCCCGACCAGCTCGGCCATGGCGTCGAGCGCGGACTGCGGCAGCTCGACGAGGCTGGTCTCGACCAGCTCGAGGATCAGCCGGTTCCAGCCCAGACCCGCCGCCTCCACGGCCGCGGTGACCTCGGCGAGGAACAGCGGGTCGCTGGGCAGCAGCCCGGCGAGGTTCACCGCGACGGCGGCCGGCGCGGGCCAGTCCGCGGCCTCCCGCACCGCGGTGCGCAGGACCCAGAGGTCGAGCTCGCGCATCATCCCGGCGCGCTCGGCGACCGGGAGGAACTCCCCCGGGCTGACCGTCCCGCGCTCGGGGTGGCGCCAGCGCACCAGGGCCTCCGCGGACAGCACGGTCCCGTCCGGACCGACGACCGGCTGGTACTCCAGCACCAGCTGGTCGCCCGCGAGGGCCGCGCGCAGCTCGGCCTCCAGCTCCAGCTGCTGGTCCGCGGCGGCCACCACCGAGGCCGTCGCGACGACGACCTCGCCGCGGCCCGTGCGCTTGGCGTGCTGCATCGCGACCTCGGCGTAGCGGAGCAGGTCCGTCTCGCCGTCGGGGAGGACGTCCGGGGTGACGACGCCGACGGACGCGGTGATCCGGACCGTCGCGCCGTGCACCGGCGCGGTGGCCCGCAGCAGGCCCGCGACCGTGTGGGCGAGAGCCTCCGGGCCGTCGGTGAGGGCGTGGTCGGCGCAGAGCACCGCGAACTGGTCGGCGGACAGCCGCGCGGCGGTGCAGGAGGCGGGCAGCCCGCGCCGCAGCCGCTCCGCGGTCTCGACCAGCAGGTCGTCCCCCGCGTCGTGGCCCAGCGAGGAGTTGACGCGGGCGAAGTCGTCCAGGTCGCCGCAGACGACCGCGACCCGGTCGCGGCCCGCGCCCGCGAGCAGGTCGGCCAGCAGCGCGACGGCGCCCGCGCGGTCGAGCAGGCCGGTGAGGTCGTCGTCGCCCATCGCGGCGGGGACCGCCGGGCGTTCCGGGCGGGTGGCCGTGACCAGCCAGAACGGGTCGCCGTCGTCGGACAGCGAGGCGCTGACGCCGACCCGGCAGGTGAGGGTGGTGCCGTCGCCGCGGGCGAAGCGCACGGCGTCGAGCCGGTAGCCCTCGCCGCCCGGCGCGATCCGGCGCAGCCAGATGGGCAGCTCGGCGGCGCCGGTGTCCGGCTGGGGGGTGGCGTCGGCGGAGAGGGCCAGCGCGGTCCGCGAGCGCAGGTCCTCGAGGGGGCGGTCGAGCAGCCTGCAGAAGGTCGGGTTGGCGTCGGTCAGGCGGCCGGAGGCGTCGAACAGGGCGACGCCGTCCGCGACGGTCGCCATGAGCGCCGCGAACCGCTCGGCGGCGTGGTCGGAGCGGGGTCGGACCGGCTGCTCGGGCGTGACGTCCCGGACCATGCCCGCCAGCCGCAGCGGCCGCCCGTCCGGACCGCGCTCGACGCGGGCGCGGCAGGTCAGCACGTGACCACCGGACGAATGGTCGGCTCCGCGAGCTCCGCCTCCGCCGACCCGCAGCTCCACCTGCTGCTCCTCCGGCACCTCACCGGCGCGCAGCGCGCGGCACAGCGCCGCGACCTGCTCGCCCTCGATCGGGCCGAGCGGCCCGTCCGGCCGCACGCCGAGCTCGGCGTAGAGCCGGTCCAGCGAGGGGCTGCGCCGGAGGGTCGCGGTGGCGAGGTCGTAGCCCCAGGTCCCGACGCGGGCCATCCGCTCCAGCTCGGCCGTCCAGCGTCGGTCGGGCTCGGGCTGCTCGACGAACAGCACGGCCTCGAGCCCGCCCGGCAGCGCCCAGCGCACGACCCGCACCCGGACGGTCACGCCGTCCGCGCGCCGCAGCCGGGCGTCGGCGTCCGGGCCGCTGAGGATGCGGTCGAGCGGGAGCCCGATCGGGTCCGGGCCGTGGTGCGCCGCCAGCCGCAGGAAGGCCGGGTTGACCCGCAGGATCCGGTCCCGCGCGTCGCAGACCACCGACGGCGCGGTCGGCAGCGGCACCACCTCCACGGGCGGCGGGCCGAACGCGGCGTCCCGCACGGTCGGCGGCACCCCCGGGTCGGTGATCTCGGCGGGCGGGAGGAGGTGCGGGCCGGAGTACTGCTCCGGCGGAGCGACCACCTGCACGGTGCCGGGCTCGGTCCCGGCCTCGGCGTCCCCGTCGTCCGCGGGGTCGGCGTCGACCGGGACCGGCGTCGGCCTGCGCGAGGTCGGGACGCGACCGCCCGAGGGCGCCGAGATCGCCCGCGCGATCCGGTTGGCGAAGCGGGCCTGCTCCGGCTTCGGGGCCTCGGCCCGCGAGCGGAGCCGCCCGAGCCTGCGGACCGGGTCCTCGTCGGGATCGGGCAGGCCGGGGGGTACCTGCTCGTCGACCCCCTCGTCGCGATCTCCGTAACCGCCCACCGGTGCCCCCCCGTGTAAGCCCGTGCCGGCGCCGTTCTGACGCCGTCACCGACTCCAACGAGCGACTGCTCCACTCGATCCGGTCATCCGCCTCGAATGGCCGACATCAACCCGAGTGAGGTACGTCTCCGTGATCCACTCTGTGTGATCGGCTGGGCCGACCGGCGGAAGAGCCCCTGGTGGGACCGCTACCGCCGATCACTCCCGGTAGACCCCGCAGCCCAGGCCTGCGCGACCGCCGCCGCGACCTCGGGCGCGACGCGCGGGTCGAACGGGCTCGGCACGATCCGGTCCACCGCCAGGTCGTCCGCGGCGACGGAGAAGATCGCCTCCGCGGCGGCCAGCTTCATCGCCTCGGTGATCCGCCGCGCCCCGGCGTCGAGCGCGCCGCGGAAGACGCCCGGGAAGGCGAGGACGTTGTTGATCTGGTTCGGGAAGTCGCTGCGCCCGGTGGCCACGACCGAGGCGTACCGGCCCGCCACGGACGGGTGGATCTCCGGGTCCGGGTTGGATAGCGCGAACACGAACGGGTCGGGCGCCATGGTGGCCAGCAGCTCCTCCGGGAGCGTGGCGCTGGACAGCCCCACGAACACGTCCGCACCGCGCATCGCCTCGGCGATCCCGCCGGTGACGCCGCGCGGGTTGGTCTCGGCCGCGAGCGCGCCCTTCTCCCCGCCCCGGGCGGTGTCGATGACGCCCCGGGAGTCGAGGACCACGACGTCCGACGCCCCGGCCGCGAGCAGGATCCGCGCGCACGCGACCCCGGCGGCCCCCGCCCCGGAGATGACCGTCCGCAGCCCGGCGAGGTCCCGCCCGGTCGCGGCGCAGGCCCCCTTCACGGCGGCGAGCAGGACGATCGCGGTGCCGTGCTGGTCGTCGTGCATGACCGGGCAGTCCAGGGCCTCGATCAGCTTGCGCTCGAGCTCGAAGCAGCGCGGCGCCGCGACGTCCTCGAGGTTGACCGCGCCGAAGCTGGGGCGCAGCCGCACCAGGGTCTCGACGATCTCGTCGACGTCCGTGGTGTCCAGGACCAGCGGGATCGAGTCCAGCTCGCCGAAGGTCTTGAACAGCGCGGACTTGCCCTCCATGACCGGCAGGCTCGCGCGCGGGCCGATGTCGCCCAGGCCCAGCACGGCGGTGCCGTCGCTGACCACCGCGACCAGCCGGTCGGTCCAGGTGTAGCGCCGGGCCAGCGCGGGGTCGGCGGCGATCGCCCGGCTGACGTCCGCGACGCCGGGGGTGTAGGCGATGGCCAGGTCGCGCGCGTCCCGCAGCGGGGTGGCGAGGCCGGTGGAGAGCTTGCCGCCCTCGTGCGCGGCGAAGATCTCGTCGCGGGTGGGCAGGGTGCGTTCGGGAGAGAGGGTCACGGGAGAGCTCCGGAAGATCGGGTGCGGTGAAAAGCGCCTGCACCTCCGGGCGGGGTCTCGCCGGACGGGTGCCGGACGGCCCCTCGTCGGTTCGCCGCGGGTCGGCGACGAGACCACGAGGATGGGCTGTCGGGTACTGGGGGAGGACGGTACCTCAGAGTCGTCGTGGGCGGGGCCACATCCTGTGCGTGACGACGGCCACGACCTCCGCCGGGCCGAGCGTGCGCGAGTCGGTGGAGCCGAAGGGGTTGTCGCCCTCGACCCACCAGCCGCCGCCCTCCGGCCGCCTCGCCCGCTTGACCGACAGCTGCTCCGGACGCGCCGACCAGCGGACGAGCACGACGTCACCCGGGCGGGCGGTCCGTCCGAACCGGACCAGGACGACGTCCCCGTCGGACAGGGTGGTGGACATGGACGGGCCGCGCACGGTCACCCGCCGCCATCTCGTTGCCAGATCAATCACCCACCTCTCGCGATGCCTCCGGCCGACCCCCGAGAGTAGGGTCGGCCCTGCCAGAGAAGATCACCACCAGGGAGGACCCATGCGGCTGCCCCGCATTCTCCGCCCGCGGCTGGAGGCCACCGCGCACTGCGACCTCCCCTGCGGCGTGTACGACCCGGCCCAGGCGCGCATCGAGGCCGAGTCCGTCAAGGCCATCCAGGAGAAGTACCAGGGCAACGAGGACGTGGACTTCCGCGCCCGTGCCATCGAGATCAAGGAGCAGCGGTCCGACCTCGTGAAGCACCACCTCTGGGTGCTGTGGACCGACTACTTCAAGCCGCCGCACTTCGAGAAGTACCCGGAGCTGCACGAGCTGTTCAACAAGGCCACCAAGGCCGCGGGCGCCGCAGGCACCAAGGGCTCCAACGACCCGAAGACGGGCCAGGAGCTGCTGGACTACATCTCCCAGATCGACAAGATTTTCTGGGAGACCAAGCAGGCTGCCTGATCCAGGCGCTGAAAGCGGCGCTGACCAGCGGGGATGGTTCCCCGTGGGTCAGCGTCGCTTGTCGTTGCTGGGTGGTTTTTCACGGCCCAGACGGCCCAGACGGCCCGACACGTTCTCAAGCCAGCGCGCAGACGAGTCCCACGGTGGCGTAGCGCATGGTGAACTCCCCTCCGACGGCGTCGATCGCCGCGCCGAGCCCGGCGAGAAGTTCGGCCAGCTTCTCCGGCGCGATCCGATTGTGTCCGCCCGAGGTCTGAACCTGGTCGAGGAACACGTCACGGCTGACGACCGTCTCCCAGTCGAAGCGAAGGCGACGAGGTTTCGCGAAACCTCCGGCCTCCGCCAACCCTTCCGCCGCTCGATCGAGCATGGCTGCGTAGCCGTCTCGTTGAGAGCCTTTCGACGGTGTGAAGGGGAGTCCGGTATCAACGGTCCGGTAGACCTCGGCGAAGCGGGCAGCAAGGCTCTCGGGCGGATCACCCGCGTTCCAGAACACAGTGATACTTCCACCTGGATTGAGCACGGCCGCTGCCTTCCTCGCACCGGCCACCGGATCCACCCAGTGCCAAGTCTGTCCTGAGATCACGCCGTCGAACCGACGCTCTCGAGGCTCCCACTGTTCGAAACTTGCGATCTCCACGTTCAGGCCCCGGGCGCGCGCGACCGCAGCCATCCGCTCGTCGGGATCCACGCCGAGGACGACGGCACCCGCGTCGACGAAGTGCAGCGAAGAGATGCCGGTTCCGACTCCGACATCGAGAACAGCAGTCCCCGGCAGGTCAGCAAGCACTGCTTTCGCGAGTGCAGCGGGATACCGCGGACGGGCTCGGTCGTAGCGCTCCGCGTCGGCGCCGAAACCCTCGGCGATCTTTCGGAACCGGTGGCTGTCGCTCGCGTGATCGTCGCCTCGACTCGGTACTGTGGGCATGCGCCCACTCTAAGTGGGCATGTGCCCACTCGTCGACCGGGAGCGGTAGTGCCGACAGGAGTACGTCTTCGTGACCCGCGCGCGACGCTGCTGGCTGCGGCCGAGCACATTCTCGTTCGCCAGGGGCCTGGAGCCCTCACGAGCCGGGCTGTGACTGACGAGGCCGGCCTGGCGAAGGGCGTCCTCCACCGCCACTTCGACGGTATCGACGACTTGATCGTCACCCTGGTCGAGGAGCGGCTCTCGCTGACACAGCGCTGGGCGTCCGAACTCCGCGCCTCTGCAGGGAGGGGATCCGTTGTCGCCACCGTGGCCCGCACACTCATCCAGGCGATCGATCCCGTCGCCATCGGGCTCGTGAACCTCGCCATCGCGCGCGACGGCGTACGCCGACGGCTGAGACTGGCCGGCCACTCCGGCCTCCCCACCCTGCCGGAAACGACGGCGATGCTCGCCACCTACCTCTCCGTCGAGCGCGAGAGGGGCCGCATCACGCGCGAGACCGATCCCGACGTTCTTGCACGCACTCTGGTCGGTACCGGCCACCTCCTTCTCGCCGGCGAACTCGGGGCGACCCCGGACCAGGCGGCAGTGGAGGAGGTCGTCGAAGCGAGCTTGGTCAGCAACCTGGTGCCCGGGCGGGCGTGATCCAACGACCCACAGACGGTCCAGGCCGGCGTCGGCGCCGCTTCGTGTTGTCGGGTGTCCTCGGGACGATCCGGGGACCGGGCGGCGCCGCTGCTCAGCCGGCGGGCCGGGACTTCGGGCAGGGCACACCCCGTCCGCGGATCAGCGGCAGGTAGATCTCGTCGACGATCTCCACCAGGACCTCGTCCGGCACGGCCGGGACACCACGCAGGGCGTACTCGCCGCG
The DNA here is from genome assembly GCF_021728735.1 of Pseudonocardia sp. WMMC193. NCBI lineage: Bacteria > Bacillati > Actinomycetota > Actinomycetes > Pseudonocardiales > Pseudonocardiaceae > Pseudonocardia > Pseudonocardia sp. WMMC193. The sequence goes on from NZ_JAKKDO010000003.1 coordinate 3,291,943, forward strand.
CAGCACCGTCATCGGCAGGGCCGCCACCCGCGGCTGCACCGCCTCCGGGGGCGCCTCGCCGCGCGCCACCGCCCGACCCAGGAGCGTGAACCAGGCGGCGTTCAACGCGCCGCCTCCCGCCTGCTCGCGCAGCAGCTCCAGCAGGGCGGGCTCGTCCGCGGCGGCCGCCAGGAGATCACGCAGGACCGCCCCGTGGGGCGAGGACCACGTGGCGTTGGCCTGCCGCAGCAGCTCCAGGGCGTCGCCACGGAGACTGCCCGTGTCCACCGTGGGCGTGCGGGCGTCCGCCACGTACTTGTAGGCGGCGACACCGAGTGCGGCCCGCTGCGGCCAACGCCGGTAGATCGCGTTCTTGTTCGTGCCGGCGCGCCGAGCGACCTTGTCCATCGTCATGCCGGCGTACCCGGACACACGGAGCTCCTCGGCGGCCGCACGCAGGATCGCCTGCTCCAGCTCCGCGCCTCTCCGCCGCCCCGCCGCCACGGTACGGAGCGTACCCTCTCGCCTGATAAGGTACGACCAGTACCTTGAGGAGGTTGCGATGCGCGCCTGGGGCGTCACCTACGACACCGGCTTCACGAGCTGCGGGAGCACGACCCACGAACCGTTCGACCCGGACGTCGTCGGCGAGGAGATGCGGATCATCCGTGAGGAGCTGCACGCGGACGCCGTGCGGATCACCGGCGGGGTCGCGGACCGCCTGGAGATCGCGGCCCGGCACGCGGCGGCCGTCGGACTGGAGGTCTGGTACTGCCCGTTCACCCACGACCTGACCACCGACGAGCTGCTGGACTTCCTCCTCGACGCCGCCGAGCGCGCCGAACGGATCCGACGGGAGGGGGCGGAGGTCCGGTTCCTCACCGGTTCGGAGATCAGCATCATGACGATCGGGCTGATGCCCGGGGCGACGCTGTCCGAGCGGTCCGCCGTGCTCGCGGACCCCGCGCGCCTCCGGGAGGTCCTCCCGGAGGTGCAGCGCAGGACGAACGCCCTGCTGGCCCGGGCCGTCGACGGCGCCCGCGCGCGATTCGGCGGACCCATAGGGTACGCATCGCTCCCTCTGGAGGCGGTGGACTGGGCGCCCTTCGACTTCATCGCGACCGACGCGGGCTACCGGGACGCCACCAACGCCGCCGGCCTCCCGGCCACCCTCGCCGCGATGACCGCTCAGGGCAAGCCGTTCGCGGTCACCGAGTTCGGCTGCGCCCCCTTCACCGGGGCCGCCGACCGGGGCAGCCGCGGGGACGTCATCGGCTACGACGAGCAGAGCGGACGGGCCACGCACCTCACCGAGACCGTCGAGCGCAACGAAGCCGAACAGGCCGGCTACCTGCTCGACCTCCTCGACGTCTACGACGCGGGCGGGGTGGACACCGCCTTCGTGTACACCTTCGCCTGCCGGCACCTGCCGACGTCCGACGATCCCGAGCAGGACTTCGACCTGGGGAGCTTCGGGATCGTCAGGGTCCTGCCACCGGGCCGCACCGGACGCACCCACCCCGGGCTGCCGTGGGAGCCGAAGGCCGCCTTCACCGCACTGGCCGAGTACGGCCGGAGCCGGACCGCGCCGGGCAGCCGCGCCTGAGGGCCGACCGGGGTTGCCCGGCCCGCCCCGCGGGTATGACTCGACCGTTCCCGGGTCCGGCACTGCGGAGGCGTGATGAGCATCGACCGGCTACTCGCCCAGTCCACCGTGAGCGACCTGGACGTCGCACGGGAGTGGTACGAGCGGCTGTTCGGGCGTGCGCCCGATGCGACACCGATGGACGGTCTCCTCGAGTGGCACCTGTCGGACACCTTCGGCGTCCAGGTCTGGGCCGAACCCGACCGCGCGGGCCGCAGCTCCATGGTGGTGGACGAGAGCGATCTCGACGCGCTCGCCGCACGCCTCACCGCGGCCGGGATCGCCGACGCGGCCCCCGAGCAGGCGACGTCGTCGCGCATCCTCCGGCTCGACGACCCCGACGGCAACCGGGTCGTCTTCACCGGCCCGTGACGGGCGGGCCTCAGGCCGGTGATCCACTCGTCGGGAGCGGGGCGGTCGGAGATCGACCGGTCCACTCCCCGTCGGTGGATCATGGGGTCGGGCCGGACATGCCGGGCCGGACATTCGGTGCCGCCGCTCGCCATCCGGGAGGGGGCTTGACGGGGCGGCCCGCAGCGCGTGTGCTCGGGCCGTGATCCGGCGGCACCTCACCGAACGCAGGCACATCGACCTGTGTCGGACCGGGGCCGCCCTCTGTCGCGGGGGCCACTGACCCCGCCCCTTCCGCGACAGGAGACCCCCATGACCACGACCACCTCCCGAGACGTCGAGCTGCGCGCGATCGTCGACGCCACCGCCGCCGCGGTCGCCGACGCCCCCGACAAGGCCGCCGCGCTCTTCCGCGCCACCGGCGACAGCGGAGACGGCGTCCGCACCGACCTGCGCATCGGCAGGCACCAGGTGACCATCGACGAGCCGCCCGCGCTCGGCGGCCAGGACGCCGCGATCAACCCCGTCGAGTCCGCCCTGGCGGCGCTGGTGTCCTGCCAGGTCGTCACGTACCGGTTCTGGGCGGCGACGCTCGGGATCCCGGTCGACGACGTGCACGTCGAGACCGAGGGCGACCTGGACGTCCGCGGGTTCTTCGGCCTGGACGACGCGGTGCGACCGGGCTTCGGTGAGGTGCGCCTGCTCGTGACGCTGACGGGCCCGGCCCCCGCCGAGGACTACGCGCGGCTCAAGGACGCGGTGGACGCGCACTGCCCCGTCCTGGACCTGTTCCGCAACCCGACCCCGGTGGCGTCCCGGCTGGCCTGAGCGGGGCGGACGCTCAGCGGGGGCCGCTCGTCCAGTAGCCCTGGGCCTGCACCACCGGGACCCCGGCGAGCAGCCTGCGGATCTCCGCGATCTGCGAGGTCTCGCCCGCGACCCAGGCGTAGTCGACCGGCCACGGCCGGTCGAGGGCCGCCACCAGCGAGGCGACGTGCTCGGCTCCCGGCACCAGCACGTCCGCGGGGTCCGCGGCCGCGACCAGCACGATCGGGTCGCCGGCGGTCTCCCGCACGATCGCGCGGATCGCCGGCACCGCGGCCTCGTCGCCCGCGACCAGCAGGCGGCGGGCCGCGCCGGGCGCCCACTGGACGGCGAGCGGGCCCGTCGCGGCGCGGCGGTCCGAACCGGAGATCAGCAGCTCCTCACCCGGCCGGGCCGCCGGCGCCCAGGCGCTCGCAGGCCCGGGGGCGGCGTGCACGAAGAAGTCCAGGTCCAGCTCCTCGGGCCGGGCGGCGGCGACCGTGTAGGTCCGCAGCGCGGGCCGGTCGGGCAGCGCGCGCCAGCGGGCCCGCCACTCGGCGAGCGGCACGGGCTCGGGGCCGCCGAGCCCGGACGCGCCCGGGCCCGGCACCACGACCTTCACCCGCTGGTCCGCCCCCTCCGCCGCGAACCGGCGCAGCTGCGGGCCGCCGACGGTGACCCGCACGAAGCCCGGCGAGGGCCGCGTGACCGCCCGGACCGTCGTGCGGAACAGCGACCTCATTCGGCGAGCAGGCGCTCGAGGTCGTCGAGCACCGCCTGCCCGCCCCGCGGTCCGACGCCGGTGATCCAGATCGACTGGTCCACCACGTGCAGGTCCGGGAAGACCTCGGCGCGCACCGCGGCCATCTCGGCGGGGACGGCGCTCTCGTCGCCCGCCTTCGCGGCCGTGACGACCACGAGGTCCGCCCGCGCCTGCACCACCAGCTCCGGCGAGAGGTCGACCGAGATCGAGCCCTCCCAGTCCCGCGGCGGCGTGCGGAAACCGGCGCACTCCAGCGTGCTGCCCGCGAACGAGGTGGGCCCGTAGAGGGTCAGCTGTCCGTCGCGCGGGCGGACGAGCTGCGCCGTGCCCCCGGGGTGTGTGGCCGCGACCTCGGCGCACCGGTCGGTGTACGCGCCCAGCAGTGCCTCCGCGTCCGCCTCGCGGCCGAGGGCCCGGCCCACGAACCGGACGTTGTCCTGCCACGGATCGGCCTGGCTCGCCATGAACACGGTCGGGGCGATCGCGGCGAGCCGGTCGTAGAGCTCCGCGTGCCGCGACTCGGTGCCCAGGATCAGGTCCGGCTGCAGCGCCGCGATCTTCTCCAGGTTCGGGGTCGGCACCGTCCCGACGGTCTGGACCGCGTCGGCGTCGGGCTTGAGGTACGCGGGCACGCCCGCGGCCTCGCTGAGCACGGCCGCGCCCACGGGGACCGCGCCGAGCGCGACCGTGGTGTCGAGCTGCACCGGCTCGAGCACGACGACGCGGGCGGGTGCCGCGGGCACCTCGGTGGTGCCGTGGGCGTGGGTGACGGTGCGGGTGGCGGCGGCGGGGTCCTCGGCCGGGGCGCTCGCGCACCCGGCCAACGCGAGGCCGACCACCGCCGCGGGGAGCAGGCGACGAATCACGAAGGTGAGCCTAACCTCCGGCACGCGCCCGCAGGTGGGCCCGCTCCCCCTGTGTGCCGAACAGCACCAGCAGCTCGACGGGCCGGGGGTCGGCCGCGCCGAACCAGTGCGGGACCCGGGTGTCGAACTCGGCGGCCTCGCCGGGCGCGAGCGTCATGTCCCGGTCGCCGAGGACGAGCCGCAGCCTGCCCTCCAGCACGTACATCCACTCGTAGCCCTCGTGGACCTTCTGGTCCGGTTCCCCGCCCGGCGGGATCACCATCTTGAACGCCTGGACCCCACCCGGCCGCCTGCTGAGCGGCACGTAGGTGCGGCCGTCCCGGTGCACGGGGGTGAAGCGGACCCGCGGGTCCCCGGTCTCGGGCGCGCCGACGAGCTCGTCGAGCGCCACCCGGTAGACGCGGGCCAGCGGCAACAGCAGCTCCAGGGTCGGCTTGCGCCCACCGGACTCCAGCCGGGACAGCGTGCTCTCCGAGATGCCGGTCTCGGCGCCGACCTCGGCGAGGGTCATCCCGCGGGCCGAGCGCGCCGCCCGCAGCCGGGGGCCGACCGCGTCGAGCACGGCGTCGAGATCGCGCACGCGAGCGTCGAGATCGCTCACGCGAGGACGGGCAGCGTCACCGTGGAGGGGTGCGACGCCGAGTGCAGGACCTCGGTCCGGCAGCGGACACCGCTGGTCGCCGAGCCGAACGGCTCGCCGGTGCCCGTGTTGCGCGCGAACCGCGGGAACGCCCCGCCCGCCACCTGGACCCGGATCCGGTGTCCGGCGCGGAACCGGTAGGCGGTGGGGAACAGCTCCAGGTCGACCGCGTAGACCCCGTCCGGTCCCACCGTCACGTCCTTCGCCGGGACCGACCGCGGGTCCAGCCTGCGGATCCCGTCCACGACGTTGCGGGACACGCCCTTCTCGTCGACGTCGCAGACCCGGACGTAGACGTCCGCGTACTCGACCGAGGGCCGCACGAACAGCCGCGCGGTGACCGGGCCGACCACGTCCAGGTCGGTCTCCAGCGCGGGGCCGGTGAACAGCAGGACGTCCGGGCGGACCTCGACCGGGCCCTGGTCCGCCTGCTCGGCGGGCTTGGTGAGCAACGGGCCACCGACGGCGGGCGTGGGGTCGGCGGGGTCATAGGTGAAGGTCGAGGCCTCCGTGCCCGCCAGCGCGCCCAGGTCGAGCGTGTGGGGGGTGGCGGGCGGCGGCCACTCGTCGAACTCCAGCCACTGGTCCGCCTGCTGCAGGTGCAGCCGCACCCGGGCGCCCTCCGGGGCGGGCCCACCGCGCAGGTGGTGGTCGAGGAACGCGACGTCCGTGCGCACGATCTCGCGCAGCTCGGCGGGCGCGCCGTGCAGCCACGGCCCGACCACGATCCGCGCGTCCACCCCGGACTCGCGCAGCGTCTGGAAGTCCTTGAGCTGGGCGTGGACGAACAGGTCCCACCACCCGGTGACCATGCTGACCGGCGGCACGTCCCGGTCCCGCTCGCCGTAGGTGGCCTCCCAGAACTCGTCGTCCGGGTCGCCGTGGCCGGTGAAGTCCCGCCAGAAGCCGACGGGCGCGCCCGCGACGTCCAGGTCCGCGGCCTGCAGCGGCATGCGGCGCAGCGCCCGCTGCACGCGCCGCGTCCGCAGCGGGTGCGGGAGCAGCGGCAGGTCGCTCTCCTGGTTCCCGATCGAGGCGGACCAGTTCAGCCCGTTGAGCAGGGTCGGGGCGCCACCCGGGTAGAAGGTGTCGGTCATCCGGGAGGCCGTGATGTGCAGCCCCATCGCCACGACGTCCGCCTGCCCGGCCACCATCCACTGGGTGTGGCCGAAGTAGCTCGCCCCCGTGGTGGCGATCCGGCCGTCGCACCAGGGCTGCTCGCGGAGCCAGTCGAGGGTCGCGAGCCCGTCCGGCCGCTCGTGCCGGAAGGGCCGGAACTGCCCGCCGGACCCGAAGCTCCCCCGGGTGGACTGCATCAGGACCTGGAAGCCCTGGCGGGCCATCGGCTGCGCCATGATCGCGCCGAAGGCCTGCCGCGAGTAGGGCAGCCGGACCAGCACCACCGGCAGCGGCCCGGTGGCCTCCGCGGGCCGGTAGAGGTCCCCGACCAGGGAGATCCCGTCCGGCATCGGGGTGCGGACCTCACGACGGGTGAAGCGGACGCGGCCGGGCTCGAGGCCCAGGGCACGGTCGGCGAGCGCGGCGATCACCCCTCGACCGTAGCGCTGCTCGGGGCTCGGGGTCGGGATCAGTCCGTCACGAACGGGTCGTAGTGGATCTGGTCCAGCGAGGCGCCCGCGACCCGCAGCGCGCGGATCGTCGCGGTGATCATCGCGGGCGAACCGGAGACCACCACCTCGCAGTCGGCCCAGGACCCGAACCCGGTGACGACGTCCGCGAGCCTGCCGACCAGCGGCCCGGGCACGGCGGGCGGCTCCTCGACGACCGGCACCACGTCCAGCCAGGGGTTGCGGTAGCTGGTGCGGCGCAGGCCGTCGAGCGCGTGCAGCGAGTCCCAGTCACGGGCCCCGTAGAACACGACCGCCCGCTCGGGGCGCCCACCGGCCCGTTCGAGCTGCTCCACCAGCGCCCGGATCGGGCTGATGCCCGTGCCGCCGCCGATCATCAGCAGCTCCCGGCCGGGGACGACGGCGCGGTCCAGCGCCCCCATCGGCGGCCCGATCCGCCAGCGGTCCCCGGGCCGGGCCGAGGCCACGATCCCGCGGCTCACGCTCCCGTAGCCGATCGCGCGGACGTGGAACTCCAGCTCACCGGACCGGTCGGGGGCGACGGCCGGGCTGAGCGCGCGCCACAGCCGCGGATGCTGCGGGGTCTCGACGGTCACGTACTGGCCCGCCCGGTAGGCGAACGGCTCGTCCGTGCGGACCCGGACGACCGCCAGGTCCCGCTCGACCCGCTCGTGCCCGACGACGGTCGCCCCCCACCAGGCCGGGCCGGGATCGCTGCGCGCGCCCGCCTGCATGCTGCCCGCGAGGAACGCGTACGTGTGGGCCCAGGCCCGGGCCACCTCGTCCGTCCACGCCGCCCCGCCGGTGTCGGCCAGCGCCACCAGCAGGGCCTGCCCGACGACCGCGTAGTGCTCGTCCCGGACGTCGAACTTGCGGTGGTCGCGGCCGAGCTGGGCGAGGAAGCCGATCAGCGTCGACGGCTCGTCCAGGTGCGTGACCACGTGCACCAGCGCCCGGCCGAACCGCGAGTGCTGGGTCTCCATCGACAGCGGGAACAGCGACCGCAGACCCGGCGCGTAGCCGAACAGCGTGCGGTAGAAACGCGGGACGAAGGTCTCGGGATCGATCCCCAGCGCGGCGACGCTGCGCTGCGCGGTCTGCAGGTGGGGGGCGATCTCCTCGAGCCCCGAGGCACGCACGGCGGCGTCGTCGAGACTCATGAGCGGGAGGACCGACGGGGCGCCACGAGGCGCATCGTAGCCAGGCCCCCGACGATCGTGCGCCGAGCCCGAGCTAGACGGAGGTGGCCCGCAGCTCCGCGTTGCGCTTCTTCACCGCGAGGTCCTTGTTGACGGGGTTCTGCGCCTCGTCCGGGGCGTGACACCCCGCCTCCACGGCGATCCGGTTGATGGTGCCGAACATCCGGACCAGATGCGCGAGGCGGTGCTCGGCGGCGTCGACGGGCTGCTGCTCGCCGCGGACCAGCGCGACCGTGGTGTCCGCCCACACCGCCTCGGCGTGCATCCCGGCGTTGCGCAGCACGTCCTGCACCCGGTCGGCGAGCTCCCGCGAGGACAGCCCGATCCAGGCCTCGAGGGTCCGCGCGTCGAGCGGGAAGAGCCGGTCGCGGTCGCGCAGGTAGAGCAGCTCCAGCGCGTAACCGTGGCCGTAGGCGCAGTAGAGGCAGCCGTTGTGCAGGCTCACGACCATGCCCGCCAGGTGCGTCCGCTGGCCCCCGAGGACCTGCAGGGTGACCAGGTAGCGAGGCATGTTCGCGGCGAACCACCGCAGCGCGCCCCACGGCCCCATGGCCGCGACGATGTGCGGGATCATGCGCGGCGCGAAGCCCCACATCATCCGACAGCCCGCCTGCAGGAAGGCGGTGACCGCTCGATCGAGCACGGGCCCACCTCCCTGGCGCTCACCGATGGTGATCGGATGGTACCCGGGAGTGGCGATACCCGGCCAGGGGCCGTTCGGCTCTACACCGCGGCCTAGTCTCGCCGGGTGGGACGTCTCTTCCTCTTGCGGCACGGTCAGACCGAGTGGTCACAGAACGGGCGGCACACCGGCCGCACCGACATCCCGTTGACCGAGCGGGGTCGAGAGCTCGCGGCCGCGGCCGCCCCGACGCTGGCGGCGCTGCGCCCGGACGCCCCGCCCCCGGTGCGGGTACTGAGCAGCCCGCGGCGCCGCGCCCGGGAGACCGCGGAGCTCGCGGGGCTGCGGGTGGACGCGGTCGACGAGCGCCTCCACGAGTGGGACTACGGCGACTACGAGGGCCTCACCACCCCGCAGATCCGCGAGACGGTGCCGGACTGGACGGTGTGGACGCACCCGTGTCCGCACGGCGAGGACGCCGCCGCCGTCGGCGCCCGTGCCGACGCGGTGCTCGCGGACGTCCGGCCGTGGCTCGCCGAGGGAGACGTCGTGCTCGTGGGACACGGACACTTCTCCCGGGTGCTGATCGCGCGCTGGATCGGGCTGCCCGCGACCGGCGGGGTGCACATCGCGATGGACCCGGCGGCGTGGGCGGTGCTCGGCGACGAACGCGGTGTCCCCCGGCTCGACGCGGTCAACCTGGTGGTGCCGTCGTGACCCGGGCGGAGGTGGGGCGGGGGGAACCGACCGTCAGGAGGGTCGAGCCGTCGGACGTCCCGGCCGTCGTCGGCCTGGTGCGGGAGCTGGCCGAGTACGAGAAGGCGCTGCACGAGTGCCACCTCACCGAGGAGCAGCTGCACGCCGCGCTGTTCGGGGACTCCCCCGCGCTGTTCGGGCACGTCGCGCTCGTCGGGGACGAGGTCGTCGGCTGCGCGTTGTGGTTCCTGAACTTCAGCACCTGGCGCGGCGTCCACCCGCTCTAAGTACGATAGCGGAATGCGCGCAGGAATCTACCTCAGGATCAGCCAGGACCGATCCGGGGAGGAGCTGGGGGTCTCCCGGCAGGACGAGGACTGCCGGGCCCTCGTGGCTCGGCGCGGGTGGACGCTGGAGCGGGTTTACGTCGACAACGACGTCAGCGCGAAGGGGCACAAGGTCCGCCCAGCGTGGGAGGAGATGATGGCGGACGTCGAGGCTGGCCGCCTGGACGTCGTTGTCGGCTGGACGGTCGACCGCACCCTCCGCTCGGGCCGCGACCGGCTCCGCATGCTGGAGGTCGGCAAGGAGCGCGGCCTGCTGATCACCCTCGCGCGGGGCAGCGACATGGACCTCTCGACGCCCGCCGGTCGGCTCGCCGCGGACATCCTCGGCGCGGTCGCGCTCAACGAGATCGAGACGAAGGCGGACCGACAGCGGCGCGCGCACCTCCAGGCCGCGCAGCAGGGGCGCCGGATCGGCGGCCGTCGACCGTTCGGGTTCGAGCAGGACGGCATCACGATCCGCGAGGTGGAGGCGGAGGCGGTACGTGCTGCGTTCCGCGACTACTTGCTCGGCACTCCGCTGTCCCGGATCGCGGCCCGTTGGAACGAGGCCGGGCTGACGTCCGGGGTGCCGCGCAAGGACGGCACGGAGCGGTGGGAGCACGCCGGGGTGCGGTGGCTTTTCCGGAACCCGCGCTACATGGGCGTCAGGCGCCACAAGCCGGAGGGGCAGCCTGCCGAGCTCCACCCTGCGGCGTGGCCCGCGCTCGTGGATGAGGGCACCTGGCGGGCGGTGAACGCGCAGCTCGACTCGGTGGCGTCCACCTTCAAGCCGAAGGCCGGGCGGCAGCTCCTGACCGGGATCATCCGGTGCGCGGTGTGCGACGAGAACCTCGTCGGCGGTGGGAAGCGCAAGGCCGACGGGCCAGGCCCCATGTACCGGTGCCCGTCCGGCGGGCACGTCACCCGCCGCGGGGAGGCGATCGAGAACCTCGTCCTTCTGCTCACCCGGGCGCGGCTCGCGCAGCGGGACATCACCGCGGCGGTCGCCGAACGGGAGACCGCAGCCCCGGGCCGGGATCTCGCCGCCGAGGCGACCGACCTCCGGACGGAGCTGGAGACGATCGCGCTGGAGCGAGCGCAGCGCAAGATCACCCCGCGGCAGTTCGCGATCCTGAACGACGAGCTGCAGGGCCAGTTGATCGAGGTCGAGAGGCTGATGACCGCGGGCGGGAGGGCCGACGCGGTGGCCGCGATCCTCGCGACGGGTGACCCGGTGGCCCGGTTCGACGACCTGGACCGCGACCAGCAGCGCGTGATCATCGGCTCGCTGATGCGGATCCGGCTGCATTCCAGTGGCCGTGGCCGGGTCGACGTCGTGGTCGACGGCGTCCGGCTGCCGAAGGACCCGACGACGGTCGAGGTCGAGAAGCTCAGATCTCGCGGATGAGCAGGGCGACGGCCTCGCGGAGCAGCTCCGTGGCACGGTCCAGGTCGGGAGTCCTGTCCTCGACCGAGACCAGGTCGCGCAGCGCGGCTGACGTGCGTTCGTAGGCGGCGAGCACCGGGCGGCCGGTCGCCGTGACGCCCAGCTCCGCTTCCTGCGCCAGGGCGTAGCTGAGCGCGGCCTCGGCGGATCGGCGCGTCTGCGTGACCTCGTCCGTCGCGGTGCCGTCGAGGACGCGGTCGACGGTTCCCGGGTGCCAGCGGAGCGCGGCCTCCAGCTGTGACTTCGTGCCCGCGCGGACGCTGGACACCTCGCCGCGCTCGATGCGCCGCACTGTCGCCTCGCCTGGGCCGCCGTGCGTCGCGAGGTCCGCCTGAGCCATGCGGAGCGACTCACGGCGTGCGCGCACGGCTTTCGCCAGTGCCCCCCAGTCGTCCGTCACGCTGTCCATCATGGCAAAGACCTGACGGTTGACCACTAGTAGGCGGCAGAGTCACCCGATTGTCGGCGCCTTGATGGTGGAATAGCGGTGCTTTGGCGGTACTGTGATCGCCATGCAGCAGACAGACACTCCCGCGGCGAGGCTCGCCGACGACCCGGATCGACTGTGGAACTACCGAGAGTTCGCCGCGTGGGCGGGCGTCGCCGAGCGCACCGCTCGGGACTGGATCGCCCGCGGCAACGGCCCGCGCGTCCTCGCGATCGGCAAGCACCGCCGGATCCGAGTGGGGGACGCGCTCACCTGGCTGGACACCCGCTACGTCAACCGAGACGTGGCGTGACCGAAGAGGTCGAACGGTGGATCGAGGACCAGCTGGCCCAACCCTGGCCCCTCGCTCCTGAGCAGCTCGACACGCTGTGCCGAGCGCTCGCCCAGCCTTCCACGGCCCGCCCGATCGACGACGACCGCGCAGCAGCCTGACCAAGACCATCCCCTGATCGACAGGAGATCGACCATGACCAGCCCGACCCCCGACCAGGCCCAGATCCACGCCGCGCTTCAGAACGTGCTGACCTGGCTCCGTCTCAACATCATCCCCGACTCCCTGGTCTCGATCGCTGAGCCTCACGGGTTCATCGAGCACGACGAACTCGACCCGCTCGACCTCGACGGCCTGAAGGCAGCGCTCGTCCGCGTCGAGGACGCCCTCACCACGGTCCCTGATCCGGTCGCGCTCGCCGCGACCGCGATCGGTTACGGCCAGTGGATCAACGACGAGGGTCAGACGTACATGTGCGGGCCGACTGCGCGGCACGACTCCGAGCGGCTGGCCGCGCTCCTGGCCTACGCCCTGGCCGAGTCCGAGGCGGCCAAGCGGGAGTGGCAGATGGCCACGAACCGCGCGGTGGGCTTCCTCGCCGCGCTGCGACACGGCCTGCCCTCCAGCGACGCCGCCTGACGAACCCACCTCGTCGAACGCGGGCCCGCAACCGCGATCGGCACTACGAACGGAACGGGATGACCACCGACATGAGGAAGCCCGAGCGGCGCGCAACACGCCGCCCGGGCCGGTCCCTCCACTGTCCGCTCCCCAGAGCCAAGCACGAAGGTGACGCCGATCGTAGCGCCACCGTCGTGTCCCTGACGGACGTGCGCGCGCGGCGGGACGCGCTCGCGTGGCTCTGCTCGAACCAGCTCGCTGCCTGCTGGACCGCGCCGCCTGCGGATTGCGCGTGCTCGAGCAACCGGACCTCGAGGGAAGGCAGGTGACCGCCGTGGACCCGGCCGCCGGGCACCTGCCGCACAACACGCTCGCCGAGCGCACTCTCCTCGGCTCCATGCTCCTCGGGGACCACCACGCGCAGGCCGGGCTCACGCTCGTCTCCTCGGACCGGTTCTACGTCCCCGCGCACCAGCTCGTGTTCGACGCGATCGCCACCGTGGTCGACGACGAGGGCGCGGTCGACCACGTGGCGGTGGCCGCCGAGCTCGACCGAGCGGGTCGCCGTGGCCTGCCGTCGGGGTATCAGGGCTGGGCCTCCTACCTGGCCGATCTCATCGCGGCGGTGGCCGGGGTGCCGCGGGTGGAACCCGCAGCCGAGAAGATCACCGACACCTCGGACCTACGGCTGATCCTCCAGCTCGCGCAGCGTGTCCAGCAGCTCGCCGCGCAGGGCACCGACGCCCCCGCGGACCTGCTCGCCAGCCTCCGGGTAGAGCTGACCGCGATCGAGGACCGCGTCGGCCGCGCGGGCCTCACCCCCGCGGAGAAGGTCGCCAACGTCGCCGTGCAGAAGGAGCTGGCCCGGCTCCGCGCTCGCGACGAAGCCCAGCGGCTCCTCCGAGCCGAGAACCGGCCGCCCGTACCGCCGATGGTGCGGTTGCGCGAGTTCCTCGACGAGGACGACGACCCCGTCCGCTACCGGATCGACCAGCTCCAGCCGGTGGGCGCCCGGATCATGCTCTCCGCCCAGTACAAGGCGGGGAAGACCACCCTGGCGGGCAACTACCTGCGGTGCCTGGCGGACGGTGAGCCGTTCCTCGGTCGCTACGAGGTCGCTCCGGTAGACGGCACCATCGCCCTGATCGACAACGAGCTGGACTCGCGCACCCTGCGCCGATGGCTCCGCGACCAGGGAGTGCGCAACGTCGAGCGCGTCGCACTCGTGTCGCTCCGCGGCCGGGTGTCGTCATTCGACATCCGCGACCGAGAGGTCCGAGCCGAGTGGGCGGAGCGCCTGCGAGCCATGGACGCCCAGGTGGTGCTGCTCGACTGCCTGCGACCCGTGCTCGACGCCCTGGGCCTCGACGAGAAGTCGGAGGCGGGGAAGTTCCTGGTGCCGTTCGACGAGCTGCTGGCCACCGCCGGCGCCAGTGAGGCCGCGTTGGTGCACCACATGGGCCATAGCGGGGAACGGTCCCGCGGTGACTCCCGGCTGCTCGACTGGCCGGACGCCACGTGGAAGCTCGTGCGCGAGGACGCAGAGGACCCGTCGTCGCCGCGGTTCTTCAGCGCGTACGGCCGCGACGTGAATGTCGCCGAGTCCCAGCTCACCTACGACTCCTCGACCCGGCGACTGCTGATCGGCGGCGGATCGCGGGTGCAGGCCCGCGCGGCGTCGGAGGCGGCACTCGCACTGCCCGCGGTCCTGGAGGTCGTGCGGGACGAGCGCGAGGCTCCGTCCGGACGAACGATCGAGGGTGCGCTCGCGAAGCGGGAGCCGAAGATCCGTCAGAAGCCCGGCCGCGAGGCCCTTGGGATCGCGGTCGACCAAGGTCTCCTGCGGATCGAGCAGCAGGGCCGGACCCGGTTCCACTACCTCACCGACGCCGGTCGCGAAGCCCTCCGGAACCCCGAATCACTCCATGCGTCAGCATGCGTCAGCAGTGCGTCAACGCACCATGCGTCGTGCGTCAGTGCGTCTATAGGGGACGCACACGCACACGCACACACCGACGAACGCGTCAGTGCGTCACCTGACGCACAGTGCTCTCGCTGCCACCAGGCACCAGCCGAGATCCTCGGCCGCTGCCGGAGATGTGCCTACCCAGCGGGCAGCAGCCCCGAGGACGACGAGATGGAGCAGAGCGCGTGAGCACGCGCACCCGTGACCCACGCGGGACTCGACGACACCGCGAGGTGCGGGCCGCGCTGCTCGCCCGCCTCCGCCCAGGCGACCAGTGCGCGCACTGCCTCAAGCCCCTCGGCTCCGACCCCAAGCAGCTCGACGCCGACCACTCCGTGCCCCTGGCCATCGACCCCGACAGCGTGGCGGACCGGCTCCTGCACAGCCGTTGCAACCGAGCCGTGGGCCAGGCCCTCGCAGGTGCACTGCGCACCGTCGACCTGATCTACCCCGACCCCGAGCAGGCCCACGCAGCCAAGGTCACGATCGTCGAGCAGATCACCGCCGAGGTGCAGCACAAGCTCCGCACCGGGCAGAGGTCGACCAGGCTCGAACCCAAGCGCGAGATCCACACCCGCACGAGCCGAGACTGGTGACCGACCGTGACGAACACGCAGGTCACAGGAGGTGCCGCAACGAAAACTCTCAACGCTTCGACCCCGAACGGGGCGGACAGGGCCGGAGTGGCCATCGCTCTCTCTCGTTTCCGCGAGAACTCTCGCGCGCACCCGCGCGCGAGCTACGCACAGTGACGACCAGCAGTAGGAGGAGATGACCATGGAGAAGTGGGAGACCGACTCGACGGGGGCGCCGATCAGCGCGCAGTCGAGGGCGACCCGCGCCGCGTACTACGCGGGCGCGGCGAAGCGGGAGCGGATGGTGCGGGCCCAGATGGCCTCGCAGGGCCCGGAGGTGGCGGCGGCCCAGCTCGTCCGCGGTCGGGCGGTCCTGGCGTTGCTGGACGGCGCTCCGGCGGCGTCGTACGGCGCCCTGACGGCGTCGCTGCGGGCTGAGGGTGACGGGCCTCGGCTGCGGGAGCCCGAGCGGTACCGGCGCACGGACGGGGCGCTCGTCGAGAGGCGCTTCCTCAGCGCCTCCGGGCGCAGCTTCCTGGACGTCGTGGTCGACGAGGGCCAGGGCGTGCCCGCCGCGGGTGCGCGGATGGGCAACGAGCTCGCCGCCGCCCTCGCCGCCGCGTTCACCCCACCGCCGCCGCGGTCCGAGACGACGACAGGGCTCGGTGTCGGGCTCGGCCCGCTCGGTGGTGCCCGGTGACCGCCCCGGACCCGCGGGCCGAGCAGCACGCCGCGCGGATGCGGGAGGAGCTGCGGGCCGCCGGAGTGCCCCGTGACCACCTCCTCGCCGCGATGCGCGGCGCAGCCAAGCAGGAGGCGAAGGCAGCGTACGAGCGGGCCGAGCAGGCCCAGCAGGACGTGCTCGCGGCTGCGGAGTCCGGCGGGGACGTCCAGGCCGCGGCCGACCGCGCCGCGCAAGCCGGTCGGGAGTGGGAGCGCGCGGTCTCGATGATGGGCTGGCTCGACGCGAAGCTGGCCCAGGAGGACGCGCTCGACTGGCTCGACCGGCAGTTCGACGGCCGGGACCCGGACCGGCCCTGATCGCGGGCCGCGGCGCGCACGTCTGGCGGCCCGCGCGCCGCGGCCCGCTCCTCGAGATCGCTACTCCGAACGGAGCAGCGCGCCGATATCCTGACGATGGGCCGCCAGCCCTATCCCAAGCAGTGAGGACGACATTCCGATGGCACGACCGAACCGACCCGTCCCGACCGGCGACGCCGCGATCCGGGCGATGCAGAACCCGAACGAGATCGCCGCGCACGCCGAGGCGGGCACCTTCACCGACCTGCTCGACAGCTACACCGTTGCCGCGATGGACTCGGTCCCGAAGGTCCGCGCCGCTGTCGACGAGAAGGTCAACCAGCGGATCTTCGACATGGCCCGTGCAGGCGAGCTGGACACGAGCACGCGCCACCCGATCCACCACGCGACCGCCTCGGCGACCAAGGGCGGCGCCCGGTCTCGGACCGCACCGGGCGCGGTGTTCGACGGCCTCGCCCCGACACTCGGTGCGGTGTTCGCCGCGCACGCCCCGCGGGTCCGGACCCCTGAGAACGACCAGATCGTGGTCGGCTTCCGGGAGCAGGTTCGGAACATGTCGTCCGCGATCCCCGCAGACGGCGGCTTCACCATCCCCGAGGAGTACCGCAGCGAGATCATCAAGAACTCGCTGGAGTCCTCGATCGTCCGGTCGCGGGCCACCGTCTACCCGATGGGGTCCTCCGTGCTGCACCTCCCGCGGATCGACGAGGTCACCCACGCCGACGGCACGGTGTACGGCGCGATGACCGCGTTCTGGACCGAGGAGGGCGGGCAGCTGCAGAAGACGTCCCCGAAGTTCGGGCGGATCCGCCTCGACACCAAGAAGCTGACCCTCTACAGCGAGGCTCCGAACGAGTTGATTCAGGATGGTCCTGCATTCGATTCGTGGATTCTGAACACAATGGCGGAAGCCTGTTCGAATTCTGAGGACGATGCGTTCCTGACCGGGTCCGGTGTCGGGATGCCGCTCGGCGTCCTCTCCGACGGCAACAACGGGGCGGTCACCGTGGCGAAGGAGTCCGGGCAGGCTGCGGGTTCCGTGAACTTCACCAACGTCACGAAGATGTTCTCCCGCATGCTCCCCGGCAGCCACAGCCGAGCGGTGTGGCTGGCGAACATCGAGCTGTTCCCGGCGCTGGCCGCAATGACCATCGCGGTCAAGAACGTCGCCGGCAACGAGAACGTCGGCGGCGGTCCGGCGTGGATCACCTCCGCTGCGGACGGCACTCCGCTGACCCTCTTCGGGCGGCCGATCATCTGGACCGAGAAGGCACCGGCGGCCGGGTCGGCCGGTGACCTGTCCTTCCTGGACCTGTCGCACTACTTCATCGGCGACCGGTTGAGCATGCAGGCCACCGCAAGCGAGCACTTCAAGTACGACACCGACGAGACCGCGTTCCGGGTGATCTCCCGCCTCGACGGGACCCCGGGATTCTGGTCCCCGCTGACGCCGCGACGCGGGACGGCGACCCTCTCGCCGTTCGTGAGGCTCGGCGCCAGGGCGTAGTACCCCGCGACCCCGGGGTCGCCGCCGGTTGGTTCGGGAGTCGGTCCCGGCGGCGGCCCCCGGCCAGACAGGGCGCCGCGGGTGGGCAACATCGAGCCCACCTGTGGCGCCCGTTGGACGGCCCCGCCGGGACCTCGGATCCCCGGCGGGGCCGTCGCCTTGCTACTGCAGCTCGACCGCTTCGGCCTTGCGCTGGTCGCGGTGGGCCCGGACCCGGCAGTCCGCCGAGCAGTACCGGGCGTCTGCCCTGCGACCGACCATCGGCCCGCCGCAGGACCCGCAGGCCCGAGCATCCCCGCCGCCCTGCAACGCTTCTAACCGTTTCCGGAGGCGGCGTGCGGAGGCCTCGGTGCGACGCAGGTTGTCGACCAAGAGGTCGATCACGCCGACGTCCACCGCGGCCAGCTCGTCCTCCGTGAAGAGGTCGAAGTTCGTGCCGTTGCCGGTGGTGACGCGGAGCGTCTCCGTGATGGTCACCCTCGTAGCCACGTAACGACTCTATCCGTTTCCGCGCGTCACTGGTCGGCCTCCTCGATCTCCTCCGGGGTGAGCAGCGGAGCCCACTTGTCCGGCGAGCCGTGCCGCTCCACACCGATCTGCCCGATGTAGCCGGCGGCCTCCGCGGTTCGCAGCGCACGCCCCGCGGCGCGCAGGTCCTCGACGAGCTCGGCGAGCAGCCGTACGTCCATCAGCAGCGGGCGGGTGCTCTGCCCGACGGTCATCCGCACCTCCGGGACACCGCGGGTGTGTGCGGTGATCCGGAGCAGCACGGGTGCCTGGTCCCGTCGCGGCACCTCGACCCTCCAGGACTGGGTTCCTGTGCGGCTCATCGCTGCACCACTGGCAGCACGCTGTAACCCTCGCCGACGATGACCCGCTCACCGTCGGGCACCCAGCCGGCCTCGTTGAGCGCCTCGACGGCCTCCTCGACCGTCGCGGCGTCGCAGCGCGGCTCGGCGACGACGGCCAGGTCCTCGTCGACGACCACGATCCCGGGGTCGCCGAAGTCGGTGGCGGTGGTGAGGATCGCGTGCGCCCAGTGCCGGGCGGTCACTGCTCGTCCGCCTGGTCGTCGCTCTGCTGGTCACGACCGGCGCGACGCCGGGGGCGATGCGCGCCGTGCTGGCGGAGGCGTCCTGCGCGGGACGCCTCGCGAACCCGTGCGCGGCAGCGGATCTCGCCCACCACGGCCGCGATGAGGCTCGGCCCGACCAGCAACAACACGCAGAGCGCGGAGTGCAGCGGGCTGCCGGGTGCGAGGCTCATCGGGCGTCTCCCGCCTGGCGGGCCCAGCGGCGGGCCGGGCGCCCGTCGAGGCCTTCGTCCTCGTGGTCGCCGCGGTGGCCGTCGGCGAGCGTGCAGACCAGCTCGTCCCCATCGTCGTCGATGGTGTGCCCGCCACAGATGATCACGCGGCCACGACCCGCGAGGGTTTCGGCGGCACGCCGGTCGAGGTCGCGGAGGCCGGGCGCGTGGCGGTCGCCGAGCAGGAAGTTCGCCATGCCCCGCTGCTCCGGGGTGAGCCCACCGGTGGCGACCTGCTCGTCCACCCAGCGGCGGAGGGAGAAGTCGACCTCGGTGACGGTCAGGCCGCAGGCGTCGGCAACGTGCGCAAGCTCGGCCCCGTGATCGAGCGCAACGAGCACGTGCTGCCACCGCAGGCCGAGCACGGCGGCGGCCAGGGCGTGCGCGACAGCGAGCGCGTCGAGCGCGGCCGAGCGGACCCGCCCGACGGGCTGCGTCCGGACGCCGGTCCGGTGGTCGCTGATCATCGCCGCGTGAGCCTCCCACGCGGAGAGCAGCTCGTCAGGCTGTGCGCCGGCCACGTCGGCCGGGGTGGGGTGGGTACGGTCCTGCATGGGTCGCCTCCCGGGGCGATCAAGGGCCCGGCCGACGGTGAGGTCGTCGGTTCGGGCCCGTCTTCGTCTGGACGCCAGGTGCTCGCAATATCTGCTGGCATGCGTTGTGCGTGCACGGGATCTACCTGGAGGACCTCTACGTCCAGCCCGCCCACCGCGGCGCCGGGCTCGGACGCGCCCTGCTCGCCGCGCTGGCCCGGGAGTGCGTCGACCGGGGCTACGCGCGGCTGGAGTGGTCCGTGCTGGACTGGAACGCGCCGTCCATCGGCTTCTACCGCTCCCTCGGCGCGGTCGGCATGGACGAGTGGACGACCTTCCGCCTCACCGACGAGGCGCTGCGGTCACTCGGAGCGTGACTCCTCGTCCGCCCCGACGGCCCACCGGCGGGAGGGCTCGCTGATGAGCAGCATGAACGTGGCCACCACGAAGAACAGCCCGGCGATCCCGACCACGTAGTCGCCCGTGCGCAGCGCGTTGTAGATCATCGGGATGGTGACGAGCTGGGCCACGATGGCGGGCGTGCGCGCGCCGTGGTGGCCGCGCCAGAGGAACCAGGCCACCGCGCCGAGCGCCACCGCGATGAGGAGGAAGTAGGAGGCCTCGGCCGCCCGCGTGCCGAACCCGCGCCCGGTGAAGAACAGGTACAGCACCCCGGTGACCAGGCCGATCAAGGCCTCCACGCCGACGAGGGCGGCGGCGGCGCGGACCTGGCGGGGCGGAACGGTGGTCACGACGGTCAGGTTACAGTCGCATCGTGCGCGCGCTGCTCGTCGTGAACCCCCGGGCGACGTCGACGACCCCGGCGGGACGGGACGTCCTGACCCACGCCCTCGCCAGCAGGCTGAAGCTCGACGTGCTGGAGACCCGCTACCGCGGCCACGCGGCGGAGGCCACCGCCGCCGCCTGCGCGGCGGGCATCGAGCTCATCATCACCCTCGGCGGGGACGGCACGGTGAACGAGGTCGTCAACGGCATGCTCGTGGACCGCACGGCCACCGGCCCCGGCAGGCCGGACGGCAGCGACCCCGACCGCCCCGCGCTCGCCGTGGTGCCCGGCGGGTCGGCGAACGTCTTCGCCCGCGCCCTCGGCCTGCCGCGAGACCCCGTGGAGGCCACCGGCGCGATCCTGGCGGCCCTGGAGCGGCGCAGCAGCACCCTGGTCGGGCTCGGCCGGGCGGACGACCGCTGGTTCACCTTCAACGCGGGCCTGGGGTGGGACGCGGACGTCGTCGCCGCCGTGGAGAAGCAGCGGGCGTCCGGCCGCGAGGCCAGCCCGCTGCGGTACGCGGGCACCGCGGTCGGCGAGTACCTGCGCCAGCGGCGCCACCCCGCCTCGATGACGATCGAGGTGCCCGGTGCCGCGCCGCTGGAGGACATCCGGCTCGCCTTCGTGAGCAACACCGACCCCTGGACCTATCTCGCCGGGCGGCCGGTCCGCACCAACCCGGGGGCCACGTTCGGCACGGGGCTGGCCCTGTTCGCCCTGCGCCACCTGGGCTTCCCGACGATCTACTCGACCCTGCGCCACATCCTCGCGCCGGACGGGGACCCGCACGGGCGGAACATCGTGCGCCAGGACCGCGTTCCCTCCATCAGGATCCGTTCGGAGGAGCCGTTGGCGCTCCAGCTGGACGGTGACCACCTGGGATCACGCACGGACGTCGAGTTCCTGTCGGTGCCCGGGGCGCTACGCGTCGTGTGTTGACCGATGACGGAGAGTCGCGTCGTCGTACGAGAGACGCCCCTCGTCGCAGTCCGGCGAGCCGTCTCACTCCGATGAGTGACACGTCCAGGCCATTCACCGATGCTCGCTGACCGCCGGGCAGCAATGGGCTCGCATCCGACGGTGCCGTGATCCAAGGTAGGTCCTGCGAGATCGAGGGACGACAGCGGGGTCCCGTTGAGAGACGGGAACCCGCATGGTCCGGCGGAGTCGGGGGTAACCCCGGAGTCGCCGGGCAGGGATTCAACCGTCGCTCTTCGTCACGGTGTATCGATGCGGTGACCGAACGTGTCGGACGACGTTACGAAGTGTGGGTGAGAGTGCTCACCCGGCCGGCTCTTGTCCCTTGAAGAGCGACGACGCTCGTGAAACCATTCACAAGCGCGGAACAACCGTGTCACACAGCCGTGCGATCGGCGCGAACCCCGATCGCCAGTACGAGGAGATTCACGATCATGGATTGGCGTCACCGCGCTATCTGCCGCGACGAGGACCCCGAGCTGTTCTTCCCCGTGGGGACCTCCGGCCCGGCCCTCCTGCAGATCGCCGAGGCGAAGACCGTCTGCCGCCGCTGCCCCGTCGTCACCGAGTGCCTCGCGTGGGCCCTCGAGAGTGGCCAGGACGCGGGCGTCTGGGGCGGCATGAGCGAGGACGAGCGCCGCGCGCTCAAGCGTCGCAACGCGCGCACCCGCGCCCGCACCGCCTGAGCGGCGTCGCAGGCGCTGCCCGCAGGGCGGCGCAGCCGACACCGCCAGACCCGACGCAGCGACATCAAGAAAGCGGGCCCGGTAGCCGAACGCCATCGGCACCGGGCCCGCTTCTTGTGTCTCCGCCGGATGTCACCGCACCCGACGGATCCCGTGACCTCGGACCACGGCACCGGCGCGACCTCGGCACCGGGATCCTCGGACGGTCACGTCGTTAGGCTAGCGCGCCGCCATCGGGACCGTGATAAGGGCCTCGGTTCCGCCGCCCGGACGCGGCCGGAGCGTGATCGTCGACTCCAGCTCGGTGAGCAGGGTCCGCACGATCTGCAGCCCCAGCCCCTTCGCCGTGTCGATGTCGAAACCCTCGGGCATGCCGCGGCCGTCGTCCGCCACGACGACCTCCAGGGTCGCGGCCGTGCGGGTCGCCCGCACCACCACCTCCCCGGTCTGGCCCGGCTCGTAGGCGTGGGCCAGCGCGTTGTGGGCGAGCTCGGTCAGCACCAGCACCAGCGGGATCGCCATCGCCGAGTTCAGGGTGCCGAGCGTGCCGTCACGGCGGACCTTCGCGCGCACCTCCGCGGTGGCACCGTCCCCGATCGCGGGCAGCACGGTGTCCACCAGCTCGTCGAGGTCGACCATCTCGGCCACCGAGTACGCCAGCGCCTCGTGGACCAGTGCGATCGAGGTGACCCGCCGGACGCTCTCCTCCAGGGCGCGGCGCGCCTCCGGGATCTCGGTGCGTCGGGCCTGCAGCCGCAGCAGCGCCGCCACCGTCTGCAGGTTGTTCTTGACCCGGTGGTGGATCTCCCGGATCGTCGCGTCCTTGCTGAGCAGGGCCTGGTCGCGGCGGCGCAGGTCGGTGATGTCGCGGACCAGCACCAGGGCGCCCGCCGCGTCGCCGCGCGGGCGCAGCGGCAGCGCCCGGACGAGCATGACCGCGCCGCGGGTGCGCACCTCCATCCGCAGCGAGGTGCGGCCGTCGAGCGCGGCCTGGATGCGGGCGGCGACCTCGCTGGCGTCGAACGGGTCCCGCACGAGGTTCTTGGTCAGCGGCGCCAGCGGGATGCCGACGAGGTCGGTGTCGTGGCCCATCCGGTGGTAGGCGGACAACGCGTTCGGGCTGGCGTAGGCGACGATGCCGTGCGCGTCCAGCCGGATGAGGCCGTCCCCGGCGCGCGGGCTCGTGTCCGCGCCCGCCGCGGCGGAGGTCGCCGGGAAGGTGCCGTCCGCGATCATCTGGCAGAGGTCGGACGCGCTGCCCAGGTAGGCGATCTCCAGCGGGCTCGGCACCCGCGGCATGGCGAGGTTGGTGTCGCGGGAGAGCACCGCGATCACCCGGCCGCGGTGGCGCACCGGGATGGTCTCCCGCCGGACCGGGACCTCCATGTGCCAGCGCGGCTCCTCCTCGCGGCAGATCCGCCCCTCGACCACCGCCCGCAGCAGCTGCGGGTTGTCCCGCGGGGTGACCCGCGCGGTCACCGCGTCCTCGGAGTGGGCGGTCGGCGCCGTCGTCGGACGGGCCTGGGCCACACAGAGGAACTCCTGCGGTCCGCCCGCCATCTGGTGGTCCGCGTCCCGCGGCAGCGGGATCCAGAGCAGGAAGTCGGCGAACGAGGTGTCCGCCAGCAGCTGCCACTCGGCCACCACGCGCTGCAGGTGCTCGACGGCGTCCCCGGACAGGCTCGAGTGCTCGGCAAGCAGTTCGCTCAGGGTCGCCACGGCTCGATCCAACCACGTGGGACACTGGTGTCAGTTCCCACGGTAGAAGGAGGGTTGAGCATGTCGAAGCGTGCGCGCAAGCGTCGCGACCGCAAGAAGGGCGGCGCGAACCACGGCAAGCGGCCCAACACCTGAGGCCCGCTCGTGACGACGGAGGCCGGCACCCCGATCGGGATGCCGGCCTCGTGTCGTTCTAGAGGGAGCGTTCGATGCGCGTGGTGCGGACCTCGACGGTCGTCCCGCCCGGCCCGGACTCCACGCTCACCTGCGCCTGCTGCAGGATCTGCTTGCGCAGCTTCGCCTTCAGCGTCTCCGGCGCGGTCTCGCCGCTGCACTTGCGCGCGAGCAGCTGCTTGAGCTTCTCGTCCAGCCCGTACTCCGCCAGGCAGGGCGAGCACTCGTCCAGGTGCTGGACCAGGACCGCGCGGCGCTCCTTGTCGCACTCGCCGTCGAGGTACAACCACACCTCGGCGAGCACCTCGGAGCAGTCGGTGTCGTGGTGCTCCCCGCAGCTCATGAGCTGGCCACCTCCTGCTCGCCCCGGATGAACCCGCGCTCGATCGCGGTGTCGGTCAGCATGTCGCGGAGCTGGCGCCGCCCGCGGTGCAGGCGCGACATCACGGTCCCGATCGGCGTGCCCATGATCTCGGCGATCTCCTTGTAGGCGAACCCCTCGACGTCCGCCAGGTATACCGCCATCCGGAAGTCCTCGGGAAGCCGCTGAAGGGCTTCCTTGACGTCCGAGTCCGGGAGATTGTCCAGCGCCTCGACCTCGGCGGACCGCAGCCCGGTGGAGCTGTGCTCCCCGGCCTGGGCGAGCTGCCAGTCGGTGATCTCGTCCGTGGGGGACTGCAGGGGCTGGCGCTGCCGCTTGCGGTAGCCGTTGATGTAGGTGTTCGTGAGGATCCGGTACAGCCAGGCCTTGAGGTTCGTGCCCTCGCGGAAGGTCCGGAAGGCCGAGTAGGCCTTCAGGTACGTCTCCTGGACCAGGTCCTCGGCGTCCGCCGGGTTGCGGGTCATCCGCAGGGCCGCGCCGTACAGCTGGTCGAGCATGGGCATGGCGTCCCGCTCGAAGCGCGCCGCGCGCTCGGCCTCGGTCTCCTCGGGAGCCCTGTCGAGGTCCTCCCCGACCGTCTCGTCCGGCACCGCGCTCCTCTCCCGAACGGCCACGGGCGTGGCCGGCGAGTCTGCGAGGGACAAGCCTACGCGTCCTCCGCCCGGCCGTCGCGGCAGCCGAAGGGGAGGCGC
Source organism: Pseudonocardia sp. WMMC193 (assembly GCF_021728735.1). Lineage (NCBI taxonomy): Bacteria > Bacillati > Actinomycetota > Actinomycetes > Pseudonocardiales > Pseudonocardiaceae > Pseudonocardia > Pseudonocardia sp. WMMC193. The sequence continues at coordinate 3,316,555 of NZ_JAKKDO010000003.1, forward strand.
CTCCATCAATGCCTGAGTCACGTACGGTCACAACACGATCGGCTGGTCGGGGATTCCCGACCCTCGGGAGAGGATGACGGCGTGGCGGGGCGGGGTACACCGGCGACGGCGTTGTTGACCAGGCTGAAGGTCGATTTCACGCTCCACTCCTACGAGCACGCGAGCGGCGCGGCGTACGGCCAGGAGGCGGTCGACGCGCTCGGGCTGGCGGCGGGCCGGGTGTTCAAGACGCTCGTCGCCTCGGTGGACGGTCACCTGACCGTCGGGGTGGTCCCGGTGGACGCCACCCTCGACCTGAAGGCGCTCGCCGCCGCCGTCGGGGGGAAGAAGGCGCAGATGGCGGACGTCGCCGCGGCCGAGCGCGCCACCGGCTACGTCGCGGGCGGGATCTCCCCGCTGGGGCAGAAGAAGCGGCTGCCGATCGTGCTCGACGCCACCGCCCGCACCCACGAGACGATCTTCTGCAGCGCGGGCAGGCGCGGCCTGGAGGTGGAGCTGGCCCCGGACGACCTGGTCAGAGCCACCGACGCCCGCGTCGCCCCGATCGCCGCCCCCTGACCACCGCGCTTCCGAACATGATCGTTCCGAACGTCACGCGACCGCGACAGCACTCGGTGACGCTCGGGCACGCACACCACGAGTGTCACAGGAGCGCACCCGCCACAACGCTCCCGTCACGCTCGGCACGAGCGTCACAGGAGCGCACCCGCCACAACGCTCCTGTGACACTCGGATGGATCATCGCCGGCGAGCGTGACAGGAGCGCACTCACAAGAGCGCTCCTGTGACACTCGTCGGGGCGGGCTCAGGGCAGGTGGCGCTCGAGCCACTCCGGCAGCCGCGATTCGACGACCGGGGGTGCCTTCCGCAGGGAGTGGTCGCCGGGCACGACCACGACCTCTCTGGTCGTGGTGCCGTCGAGCATGCCGAAGGGGTCCTTGTCGCCCTGGAAGACCAGGACCGGCGCCGTGACGGCGTCGATCTCGGCGAGGCGGTGCTTCTCCGGCTTGCCCGGGGGGTGGACCGGGAAGGCGAGACAGACCACCCCGACCGCTCCCCCGGCCGCGGCGCAGCGGCACGCGACGCGGGCGCCGGAGCTGCGACCGCCGAACAACAGCGGGCCCCCGAACTCGGCGCGGCACTCGGAGACGACCGCCAGCCAGGCCGTGTCCAGCTGCGCCGCCGGAGCGGGGGCGCGGCGACCCGCGACCCGGTAGGGCTGCTCGGACAGGACCACCGACACGCCCACGGACAGCGCCGCCCGCGCCGCGGCGCGCAGGTCCGGCGCGTCCACGCCGCCCCCGGCGCCGTGGCCCATGATCAGCATCGCCCGCGCGTCGGGGGCGAGCCGGACGTGCACCCGCGCGGGGCCGTGCGGGGTGGCGATCTCCCGGGTCTCGGCGGGCGGCAGGTCGAGCAGCGAGCTCACGACAGCAGGTCGAGCTGGATCGGCTCCTCGACCTGGCTCGGGTCGATCTCCTCCAGCAGCTCGGGGCTGTTGTTCCGCACCGAGTTGACCTTGTCGGACACGGGCACGATCCGCAGCGTCTGCACGAGGTCGGGCGACGGCGGTGCCAACCACCGCGCCACCTCCTCGTCCTTCCCGTCGGTGTCCGGGTCCAGCCAGGCCGCCCAGGCGTCCGGGGGCAGGACGAGCGGCATCCGGTCGTGCACCTGCGCCAGCGGCCCGACGGCCTCGGTGGTCAGCACCGTGGCCGTGACCAGACCGTGCGGGTACTTCTCCAGCAGCTCGCCGTCCTTCGGCCTCCAGAACTCCCAGAGCCCGGCCATGGCGAGCGACCGGCCGTCCGCGTACCGGGTGAAGTAGGGCTGCTTGGAGGCCTTGTGGTCCTTGGTGGCGGCGCGGCGCTGCCACTCGTACCAGCCGTCCGCCGGGAGCAGGCAGCGGCGGGCGGCCAGCGCGCGCCGGAAGGCGGGCTTCTCGGCGGCGGTCTCGCTGCGCGCGTTGATCATGCGGGCGCCCGCGGACGGGTCCTTGGCCCAGGAGGGCACGAGGCCCCACCTGACCAGCCGCAACGACCGCTCGGTCGTGTCCGGGTCCGGGGTGCCGTCCGCGTCTCGCGGATGCCGCTGCACGACGGCGATGACGTCCCGCGTCGGCGCGACGTTGTAGTCCGGCCCCCGCTCCTCGCCCGCCTTCTCGGTCACCGCGTCGACCGCCGTGAACTCCTCGGCCAGGTCCGTGGGTGCCTTCGTCGAGGCGTACCTCCCGCACATGGGTCCATCGTGGCACGGCGCATGCGGAATCATGGGTGCGTGCAGCCTTGGACCGCCCCCACGCCCACCGCCCCCGTCCGCGGCACGGTGTCCGTGCCCGGCTCCAAGTCCGTGACCAACCGGGCGCTGCTCCTGTCCGGCCTCGCGCACGGCCGCTCGGTGGTCCACGGCGTGCCCGCCACCCGGGACTCGGCGCTGATGTGCGGCGCGCTGCGCTCGCTCGGGCTCACGGTGCTGGTCGAGGGCGACACCGTGACGATCGACGGGGGCACGCTGCGCGGCGGCGGCACGGTGGACTGCGGCCTCGCCGGCACCGTCATGCGGTTCGTGCCGCCCGCCGCGACGCTCGCCGACGGCCGGGTGGTCTTCGACGGCGACCCGCACGCCCGCGAGCGGCCCATGGCGGGGGTCCTCGACGCCCTGCGCGCCCTCGGCGCCGCGGTCGACGGCGACCGGCTCCCCTTCGTGCTGCACGGCGCGGGTGGGCTGCCCGGCGGCGACGTGACGATCGACGCGTCGGCGTCGAGCCAGTTCGTGTCCGGCCTGCTGCTCTCGGGCGCCCGCTTCGACAAGGGCCTGACCGTGCACCACGACGGCAAGCCGGTCCCGAGCCTGCCGCACATCGACATGACCGTCGCGATGCTGCGCGAGGCCGGGGTCACGGTCGCCGACCCTGAATCGAGCGGAGAGCCGAACACCTGGCGCGTCGAGCCCGGCCCGATCGCGGCCCGGACCTGGGCCGTCGAGCCCGACCTGTCCAACGCGTCGGTGTTCCTGGCCGCCGCCGCCGCGACCGGCGGCGAGGTCACGGTCACCGGGTGGCCCGCCGAGTCCACGCAGCCGGGCACCGAGATCCTCGAGGTCCTGGAACGGATGGGCGCCGCCGTGGAGGCCCGCGCCGAGGGCATGACCGTCCGGGGCGGCGACTTGCACGGCATCGACGTCGACCTGCACGAGGCCTCCGAGCTCACCCCGACCGTCGCCGCGCTGGCCGCGTTGGCGGACTCGCCCAGCGTGATCCGCGGGGTCGCGCACATCCGCGGCCACGAGACGGACCGGCTGGCGGCCCTGCGGGCCGAGCTCACCGCGGTCGGCGCGCAGGTCGAGGAGACCGAGGACGGGCTGCGCATCCGGCCCGGCACGTTGAGCGGGGCGCCGTGGCGCGCCTACGCCGACCACCGGATGGCGACGGCGGGCGCGATCGTCGGGCTGCGGGTCCCGGGGGTGACCGTGGACGACGTCGACTGCACCGCCAAGACCATCCCGGACTTCCCGGGCCGCTGGGCAGAGCTGGTCGGTTAGGGCTGGTGTCCTGATGGCCCGCGAGTACGACGAGACCGACGTCCGGGTCCGCCCCGGCCGGGGCTCCCGCCCGCGCACGAAACGCCGCCCCGACCACGCCGACGCGGTCGAGGGCATGGTCACGGTCGTCGACCGCGGCCGGTGGACCTGCGCCCCGCACGCGGATCCCGAGGCGCCGCCGGTCACCGCGATGCGGGCGCGCGAGCTGGGCCGCACGCCGATCGTCGTCGGGGACCGGGTGGGGCTCGTCGGCGACCTCTCCGGGAAGCCGGACACACTGGCCCGGATCGTGCGCGTCGAGGAGCGTCGGACCGTCCTGCGCCGCACCGCGGACGACACCGACCCCTTCGAGCGCCTCGTGGTGGCCAACGCCGACCAGCTCGTCATCGTCACGGCGCTGGCCGACCCGGAGCCCCGGGAGGGGTTCGTCGACCGCTGCCTGGTCGCCGCGTTCGCGGGCGGGCTGCGGCCGGTGCTGTGCCTGACCAAGTCCGACCTCGCCGACCCCGGGCCGTTCGCCGGGCTCTACGCGGAGCTGGAGTTCCCCGTCGTGGTCACCCGGCGCGGCGAGTTCCCCACCGAGCTCGCCGCCCTGCTCGACGGCCAGGTGTCCGCGCTGGTCGGGCACTCCGGCGTCGGCAAGTCCACGCTGGTCAACGCGCTCGTGCCGGACGCCGCGCAACGGACCGGGGTGGTGTCCGGGGTCGGCAAGGGCCGACACACCACCACCGCGGCGCTCGCGCTCCCGCTCGGCGGCGGCGGCGCGGACGGGTGGGTGGTCGACACCCCCGGCGTGCGCAGCTTCGGGCTGGCCCACGTCACGCCGGACGCGGTCATCGCCGCGTTCGACGACCTCGCCCACGCCGTGGAGGACTGTCCACGCGGCTGTGGACACCTCGGGCCGCCCGCCGACCCGGAGTGCGCGCTCGACGCGCTGGTCGCCGACGGCACCCTGCAGCCCGGGCGACTCGGCGCGCTGCGCCGCGTGCTCGTCGCACTCCGCGCCGCTCCCCCGGGCACCCCGGCCGCGGAGCGCTAGCCTCGGAGCTTCCGTTTCAGGGGGGACGATGCGGGAGTTCCGGGGGAGGACACTGGTCCTGGCGGCCTGCGCGCTGCTCGCCGTGCTCGCCTCCGTGATCTCCTGCGCCCGCGGCAACTCCACGGAGAGCGCGGGCTCCGGCCTCCCGAAGTACTACGCCACCGAGGACCTGTTGACCGCGGTCACGGTGCGCCAGCGCACCGACCGCACCGCGGCCCTGCGCCTGTCCGGACACGTCGACGCCGGTGGGCCCGCCGCCGAGGTCGCGGGGGACGGGGCGCTGCGGGTGGAGCAGAGCGGGCTCGCGGCCCAGTTCACCCAGACCGTCACCACCGACGGGCAGGCGCAGAGCGCCGCGATGCTGGTGCTGCCCGGTGGCCAGGTCTACCGCCAGGGCGAGGCCGGCTGGGTCCGCATCGACCAGGCCGCCTCGGGCACGCCCGAGAAGCAGTGGGCCACGGTCGCGGCCAACCTCGCCGACACCGCGGACCCCACGGCCAACCTGGCCCGCTACCGGGACGCCGCCCTGGTCGCCGACGCGGTGGACGACACCGTGGGCGGTGTGCAGGCCGTGCGGTACCTGGTGGTGATCGACCTGGTGCGGGCCGCGGAGCAGGAACCGGACCCGGCCGTGGCACAGGCCCTGCGCGGCCAGGTCGAGAGCGGCCTGACGCGGATCTCCTCCACCCTGTGGATCGACGCGGCGAACCGCCCGCTGCGCAGCGAGGCGCGGCAGAGCCTGCCCGGCATCGGCACCCTGACCCTCACCGCCGACTACCGGGACTGGGGCGCCCCGGTCACGATCACCACCCCCTAATCTCTCGTGCGTGGCGGACCCACGCAGCATCGGCGGCTTCACGCTGACCCGCCTGCTCGGCGAGGGCGGGATGGGCCGGGTGTACCTGGGCCGCGGGCGGGCGGGGACCGCCGCGGTGAAGGTCGTGCGGTCCGACCTCGCGGGCGACCCCGAGTTCCGGGCCCGGTTCGGGCAGGAGATCCGGGCGGCGGCCCGCGTGCACAGCCCCTACACCGCCGCGCTGCTCGGCGCGGACGCCGAGGCCGACCCGCCCTGGATGGCCACCGAGTACGTCCCCGCGCCGTCGCTGCGCGAGGCCGTCGGGCTGCACGGGCCGATGCCGGTCGAGCAGGTCCGACTGCTCGGGATCGGGCTCGCGGAGGCGCTGAGCGCCATCCACGCCGCCGGCATCGTGCACCGCGACCTCAAGCCCGCGAACGTGCTGCTCGGGGCGGACGGGCCCAAGGTCATCGACTTCGGGATCGCCCGCGCCGCCGACGCGACGGTGCTGACCCGCACAGGAGCCGTCGTCGGGTCGCCGGGGTTCATCGCGCCCGAACAGATCACCCACGCCCGCTCCGAGCCCGCCGGGGACGTCTTCGCGCTCGGCGGCGTCCTCGCCTACGCCGCGACGGCACGGGCCCCGTTCGGCACCGGGGACGTCAACGCCCTGCTCTACCGCACCGTCCACACCGACCCCGACCTGTCCGGGATCCCCGAGCCGCTCCGGGGCCTGGTCCGGTCGTGCCTGGACCGCGATCCCGCCCGCAGGCCGGACACGGCGGCGATCCGGGCCGCGCTCGGCCCCGGCCGCCCGACGGACGGGTGGCTGCCCGCCACGTTGACCCCGTCGAGCGGCCGAGCGGTCGCGCGGGCGCCGCGGTGGCGCAGGCCGCTCGTCGCGGGCCTGGTCGCGCTGGTGGTGGCGGGGGCCGGGGCCGGCACCGCCGCGGCACTGGGTGCGTTCGGTACGGCCCCGGCGAACCCACCGGACCCGACGCCCGTGGCGCAGCCGACCACCGCCGCCCCGCCGCCGACGGAGGACGTCCGGGTGGCGACCGCGACCACCGGCTTCACCAGTCCCAGCGGCAACATCGCGTGCCTCGTCGCCCCGCAGTCGGTGCGCTGCGACATCGCCGAGTCCGCCTGGGACCCGACGACGATCCCGACCCGCCCGGCGGACTGCGAGGGCGTGTGGGGGGACGCGCTCACCGTCGCGGGCACGGACCGCCCGGACTTCGTCTGCCACGGCGACACCGTGTTCGGCACCGGCCCGGTCCTCGACTACGGCCGGTCCCTGCGCGTCGGGGACATCACGTGCACGAGCCGACAAACGGGCATCGAATGCCGGGTGGGCACGAGCGGACACGGATTCTCGATGTCCCGCACCGCCTACCGCTGGTTCTAGGATCGGGGACATGGCGGACGCGGAGATCCGGATCGGGACGGCGGAGCGCGAGTCCGCGTCGCAGGCGTTGAACGCCCATCTCGAGGCGGGCAGGCTCGGTGTCGAGGAGTACGCCGACCGGTCGGCGCTGGCGGCGAACGCCACCACCGCCGCCGACCTGGAGGCGCTGTTCACCGACCTCCCCGAGCCGCACCCGACGCTGCCGGGGCACGCCGTCGTGCCCCGCCCCGCTGCCGAGCCCCCGGCGCGGCGGTTCTCGGGGGCGGGCGCCCGGATCGCCGCCGCCAGCCCGATCCTCGCGCTGGTCCTGTTCTTCGTGCTGAACTCGGCGGGTGTCGGGATGGCGTGGCTGGCCTTCCTGCTGATCCCGCTCGTCGGCGCCCTGGGCTTCTCCCGGGACCGCGCCGAGGGCCGCGAGTAGCGCCTCCGGCGCCCGTGCGCGGCGAGTGGTGCCAGAGCACCACTCGCCGCGCACGAGTGCCGGAGGCGCGATCTCGGCTCAGTCCATGTCCGCCGGGCGGGTCGGCCAGGGCTCCAGGACGTCCGGGTAGTCCGCGCCGACCGTGTCCGGGTAGGCGGGCGGGCGCTTCTCCAGGAACGAGGTGACGCCCTCGCGGGCGTCCGCGCTGCGCCCCCGGGCGTAGATCGCCGCCGAGTCGACCCGGTGCGCCGCCCACGGGGTGCTCTCCCCGAGCATCGACCACAGCATCTGCTTGGACAGCGCGACCGAGACCGCGGAGGTGTTCTCGACGATCTCCGCGGCCAGGGCGTAGGCGTGCGGCAGCAGCTCGTCCGGCGGGAGGACCTTGCTGACCAGCCGCCCGGCGAGGGCCTCCTGCGCGTCGAACACCCGGCCCGTCGCCACCCACTCCATCGCCTGCGAGATGCCGACGATCCGCGGCAGGAACCAGCTCGAGGCCGCCTCCGGCACCAGCCCGCGCCGCGCGAACACGAACCCGAACCGCGCCGTCTCCGAGGCGATCCGAATGTCCATCGGCAGGGTCATGGTGGCGCCGACGCCCACGCACGGCCCGTTGATCGCCGCGATGACGGGTTTGCGGCAGGCCGCCGTGGCGAGCGAGGCGATCCCGCCGCCGTCCCGCGGGACCCCGCCGATGGTGCCGATGTCCGCGCGGTCGGCCCGACGGGCCGGGTCGTCCGCGTCGAAGGTGGCGCCGCCGCGCCCGAGGTCGGCGCCCGCGCAGAACCCGCGGCCCCGCCCGGTGACGACGACGGCCCGCACGTCGTCGTCCGTGTCCGCCGCCCGGTAGGCCTCGACGAGCTCGCGCATCATCGTGCCGGTGAACGCGTTGAGCCGGTCCGGCCGGTCGAGGGTGATGGTGGCGACCCGGTCCGCCACCTCGTACGCGATCTCCGTGTACGTTTCCGTCGTGGTCACTTGGCCCACTCCCCCGTGAACTCGGGCTGCCGCTTGGCCATGAACGCCTCGAACGCCGCAGCCGGGTCGGTGCCGCCGAAGTTGATCGTCTGGGCCCGCGACTCCCCCTCGAGGGCCTCGCGCAGGGTCTTGTCCGCGGCCTCGTTGAGCAGCACCTTCGACTGGGCGAGCGCCGTCGGCGCACCGCTGCGGAGCCGCCCGACGATCTCGTCGGTCTTGGCGTCGAGCTGGTCGTCGTCGACGACGTAGGTGATCAGGCCGATCTCCTTCGCCTCCTCGGCGCCGATGATCTCGGCCAGCAGCGCCAGCCGCTTGGCCTGCTGCAGTCCGACGATCTTGGGCAGCAGCCAGGAGCCGCCGAAGTCCAGCGAGAGGCCGCGCTGGGCGAAGATCTCGGAGAACCGGGCGGAGCGGCCCGCGACGACCAGGTCGCAGCCGATGGCGAGGTTGCAGCCCGCCCCGACCGCGACGCCGGACACCTTGGCGACGGTGGGCACCGCGAGGGTGTGCAGGGCCAGCGCGATGTCGTGGATGTAGTGCATCCGCCGCAGCGGGTGTCCCTCCCCCGTCCCCCCGGACAGGTCCGCGCCCGCACAGAAGTCCCCGCCCGCGCCGGTGAGGACGACGACCCGGATCCCCTCCTCCCGGCGGGCGCGCCGGAAGGCCGCGTCCAGCCCCTCCCAGACCGCGGCGTCCGCCGCGTTCTTGCGCTCCGGCCGGTTGATCGTGACCGTGAGGACCCCGTCCTCCAGGGTGGTGAGGACCGCGTCCCCGGTGTCCTCGCTCATACGCCGACTCCCTCGCTCGTGCCGATCCCCAGCCTGTCCGCCAGCCGCGCCCGCGCCGCAGACGGGGGGCCGAACAGCAGTTCCGTGCTCATGGCGCGCTTGTAGTAGAGGTGCGCGTCGTGCTCCCAGGTGTAGCCGATGCCGCCGTGGAACTGCACGCCGTCCCGGGCGGCCGCGAAGTAGGCCGGACCGACGAAGGAGGCCACGACGCCGGCCGCCACCCCCAGCTCCGCGGGCGCGGCGTCCGCGGCCCAGGCCGCGTACCGGACCGCGGAGACGGCGAACTCCCAGCTCGAGTACATGTCCGCCAGCCCGTGCTTCACGGCCTGGTACGAGCCGATCGCGCGGCCGAACTGCACCCGGATCTTCGCGTACTCGGTGGTGGTCTCGAGGACCTCGGCCAGTCCGCCGAGCTGCTCCGCCCCGAGCGCGACGGCCGCCAGGTCCGCCACCCGGTCGAGCGCGGCCCGCGGGTCGGCCGACTCCAGCCGGACGGCCTTCGCGCCGCGCAACGTGACCGCGGCGAGCCGGCGGGTCGGGTCCAGCGTGGTGAGCACCGAGCGGGTGACGTCCGCCCCGGACACCCGGAACCAGGCGGGCCCGTCCGGCGCGGTGGCGACCACGAGGAACTCGTCCGCCAGGTCACCCGCCACGACGGGGGTCTTGCGGCCCTCCAGCCGCCAGCCGTCCGGCCCCTCGGTCGCGGTGGTCCGGCCGGGGCCCCACGGCGCCCCGGGCTCGGCGACGGCGAGCGCGACGATCGTCTCGCCGGTCACCATCCGGGGCAGCAGGTCCTGCTGCGCGGCCTCGTCGTCCAGGGCGAGCAGGGCGTCCGTGGCGAGCACGGCCGACCCGAGGAACGGCGTGGGCGCGAGCGCGCGGCCCAGCTCCTCGGCCACGATCGACCGTTCGACGTGCCCCGCGCCCGCGCCGCCGAGCTTCTCCGGGACGACCAGCCCGAGCACGTCGAGGTCGCGGCCGAGCCGGGTCCACAGGTCGCGGTCGACACCGGTCTCGGACTCCATCGCCGCACGCACCGCGGCGGAGCCCGCCCGGTCGGTCAGCAGGGCCCGGACCGCGGCCCGCAGCGCCTCCTGCTCGGCGTCCAGTACCAACACGGGAGCAGTCATCGTTGGGTCCCCACCCTGAGCTCGCGAAACGGCACGCCGCGGTCCACCGACGGCTCCTTGGGCAGCCCGAGGATGCGCTCGCCGATGATGCCGCGCTGGATCTCGTTGGTCCCGCCCGCGATCCCCGCCGCCGGGCTGGAGGTGATGCCGAGGGCGAGTCCGGCGCCGCGCTCGTCGTCCGCCTCCCAGCCCGCGGCGGCAGGCCCGGCGATCTCGCCGACCACCTCCACCGCGAGGCGGGACAGCAGGGCTCCCGCGAGCTTCCCGACGGACCCTCGCGCGCCCGGCGCGTTCCCGGCGGCCGTCTCCTGCCGGACCCTGGCGTTGAACAGCTCGAGGACCCGCTCGCGGGTGTAGAGCTCGGCGAGCCGGTCCCGGACGGCCGGGTCGGCGTCGACGCCGAGGTCGCGGGCCAGCGCCCGGACGGCCGCGAAGTCCAGCGGGTTGGTCTTCGCCGTGCGCCGCGAGCCGATGGTGACGCGCTCGTGGCCGAGCATCGTGACCGCGGCGTGCCACCCGGCGTTGACCTCGCCGATCACGCTGTCCGCGGGCAGGTGCACCGAGTCGAAGGTGATCTCGTTGAACGGCGACCGGCCGGACATGTCCTTGAGCGGCCGGACGGTCACCCCCGGCGCGTGCATGTCGATGATGAACATCGTGAGCCCGGAGTGCTTGGGCCGGTCCGGGTCGGTGCGGGCGAGCAGCGCGCCGTAGTCCGACCACTGCGCGCCGGTGGTCCACACCTTCTGCCCGTCCACCACCCAGCCGTCGTCGGCCGGGACGGCCCGGGTCTGCAGCGACGCGACGTCCGAGCCCGCCCCGGGTTCGGAGAACAGCTGGCACCAGATCTCCTCGCCGCGCAGCAGCGGGGGCAGGTAGCGGGTGCGCTGCTCGGTCGTCCCCAGGTCGTTCACGGTGGGCCCGCACATGCCCTGGCCGATCGTGAACACCCCGGTGGGCAGCTCGTACTCGCTGGACTCGTCGGAGAACACCTGCTGGTACTCGGGGCCCAGCCCCTGCCCGCCCACGTCCGTGGGCCAGGTGATCCCGGCGTACCCGGCGTCGAACAGGGCGGCCTGGAAGGCCTTCGCGGCGGCCACGTCGGTCGCGGGGCCCGGCGCGGGCGCGTGGGCGCGCAACCAGGCACGGAGTTCCTCGCGATACGTGCTCAGGTCGGTCACGCCTCGTACCTCCCACGTCGACGCTGATCGATCAATCGTTAAGCTAACACCGTAGGAGGACGGTCAGAAGGGTGCCCGGGGCACTATCCTGCCCCGGTGAGTACCGCAGTCAGTCCCGAGGGGAACGGTCCGATCCCGCGTGGCGGGGGTCGCGAGGCGATCGCGACGGCCGCCCGGGAGGTCTTCCAGGAGCGCGGGTACCACGGCGCCTCCATCCGGGACATCGCGAAGCGCGCGGGCCTGTCGCTCTCCGCGCTCTACTACTGGCACCCCAGCAAACAGGACCTGCTGGCGGCGCTCATCGAGGACAACACCCTCGACTACTTCCGCCGCTGCGACGAGGCGCTCGCCCGGGTCGGGGACGACCCGGCCGCGCGGCTGGTCGCCCTGGTCGGCGCGACCGTGGAGTACCGGGTGGAGCGGCAGACCGAGAGCAACATCTCCAACCGGGAGTGGCGCAACCTCGAGCCCGAGCACACGACCCGGCTGCGCGAGCTGCGCGTCAAGGCCACCACGATCTGGTCGGACATCATCGACGCGGGCGTGGAGCAGGGCATCTTCCGCTGCGAGCACCCGGTGGACGCCCGGCGCGCGGCCCAGGCGGCGTGCAACGCCATCGCGGAGTGGTACCGGCCCGGCGGCACCCTGACCACCGCCGAGCTCGTCGACCACTACAGCCGCATCGTGCTGCGGATCGTGGACCACCGCGGTCGGTGACGGCCCGTCGCCGAGAGGGCTCGTTCGGATCCCCAACTGAATGTACGATCGTTCAGTTGGGTCGTCCGCAACGTAGGGGAGTCCTCCGGTGGCTGAAGCCTTCATCGTCGGCGCCGTCCGCACGCCCGTCGGCACCCGCAAGGGTGCCCTCGCGGACGTGCATCCGGCCGATCTCGGCGCGCACGTGCTGCGCGAGCTCATCCACCGCACGGGAGTGGACCCCGCCGCCGTCGACGACGTGATCATGGGGTGCGTGGGCCAGCTCGGTCCGCAGGCGGGGGACATCGCGCGCACCGCGTGGCTGTCCGCGGGCCTGCCGCAGTCCGTGCCCGGCGTCACCATCGACCGCCAGTGCGGCTCGTCGCAGCAGGCGCTGCACTTCGCCGCCCAGGGCGTCATGTCCGGCACCCAGGACCTGGTCGTGGCCGCGGGCCTCGAACAGATGGCCATGGTGCCGATGTCCACCAACTCCCTCGTGGTGAAGGAGCTGGGCGTGGGCACCAGGGGCAAGGGCTGGGAGGAGCGCTACGGGGGCCAGGAGATCTCCCAGTTCCGCGGCGCCCAGCTGATCGCCGAGAAGTGGAACATGACCCGCGAGCAGCTCGAGGAGTTCTCCCTCGAGAGCCACCGCCGCGCCGTGACCGCGATCGACGAGGGTCGGTTCACCGACCAGATCGTCCCGCTCGAGGGCCTGACGCAGGACGAGGGACCCCGCCGCGACACCTCGCTGGAGAAGCTCGCGTCGCTGAAGCCCCTGCGGGACGACTGGATGATCACGGCGGGCGTCGCCAGCCAGATCTCGGTCGGCGCAGGCGCCCTGCTCGTCGCCTCCGAGGACGCGGTCCGCCGCTTCGACCTCACCCCGCTGGCCCGGGTGCACACCCTCGCCGTGGTCGGCGACGACCCCGTCTTCATGCTGACCGGCCCCATCCCGGCCACCCAGGCGGCGCTGAAGCGCGCAGGCCTCGGGATCGACGACATCGACACCTTCGAGATCAACGAGGCCTTCGCCCCCGTCGTGCTCGCGTGGGCCCAGGACACGGGCGCGGACCTGGCCAGGACCAACCCGAACGGCGGCGCGATCGCGCTGGGCCACCCGCTCGGCGGCACCGGCGCGATCCTGGCCACGAAGATGATTCACGAGCTGCACCGCACCGGCGGCCGCTACGGCCTGCAGAGCATGTGCGAGGGCGGCGGCCAGGCCAACGCCACCATCCTCGAGCGCCTCTAGCGGCTCCGCCGCCCGTGCGTGGTAAGTGGTGCTCTAGCACCACTTACCACTCACGAGCGGCGGAGCCGCAGGTCAGGTGTGCAGGTGGCAGCGGACGGTGCCGCCGCCCGGGGCCTCGACGACCGGGGGCGCCTCCACCCGGCAGACGTCCATCACCAGCGGGCAGCGGGTGTGGAAGGCGCAGCCGGACGGCGGGTGCACCGCGTCCGGCACCTCGCCGCGCAGGATGATGCGCTCCCGCTCCCGCTGGCGCCGCGGGTTCGGGACGGGGACGGCGGACAGCAGCGCCCGCGTGTAGGGGTGCGCCGGTGCGTCGAAGACCCGGTCCGTGGGCGCGGTCTCGACGATCTCGCCCAGGTACATGACCGCGACGCGGTGCGCGATGTGCCGCACCACCGCGAGGTCGTGGGCGATGAACAGGTAGGACAGCCCGAAGCCCTCCTGCAGGTCCTCCAGCAGGTTGAGGATCTGGTTCTGGGTGGAGACGTCCAACGCGCTGACGGCCTCGTCGCAGACCAGCAGCCGGGGGTTGAGCGCGATGGCCCGCGCGATCGCGAGCCGCTGGCGCTGCCCGCCGGAGAACTCGTACGGGTAGCGCTGCGCGTAGCTCCCCGAGAGCCCCACGTGCTCCAGCAGCTCGGCCACCCGCGCGGAGCGCCCCGCGCGGTCGAGGTTCTCGTGGGTGTCGAGCGGCTCGCCGATGCTCTCCCCCACCACCATCGACGGGTCGAGCGAGGAGTAGGGGTCCTGGAAGACCATCTGCATCCGGCGCCGCGCGGCCCGCAGGTCGCCGCGGGACAGCGCGGTCACGTCCTCGCCGTCGAGCCGGACGCGGCCGCGGGTCGGTTCGACGAGGCGCAGCATCGCGCGCCCGGTCGTCGACTTGCCGGAGCCGGACTCACCGACCAGGCCGAGGGTCTCCCGCTCGCCGATGTGCAGGTCGACGCCGCGAACGGCACGCAGGGTGCCGCCCCGCCCGAAGAGCCCGCCCCGCACCGGAAACTCGACGTCGAGCCCCTCCACCTCGGCGACCGGCCCCCCGGCCGCGGGCTCGGCGGCCTCCCGGGCCGGGTTCGAGGGCCGAGCCCGCATGCTCGCTCCGGACGCGTGCGTCATGCGCTCCCCTTCAGGACGAGATCGGCCACCCGGAGGCAGCGGCTGGTGCCGGCGCCGAGCGCCACCTCGGGGACGGGGGTGTCCCGGCAGGTGTCGACGACGTGTCCGCAGCGGGGGTGGAAGCGGCAGCCCGCGGGCATGGACCCCGCGGGCGGGGTGCTGCCCGGGATGGTCGCGAGCCTGCCCGTGCGGGCCACGAGCTGCGGCATCGCCGAGAGCAGCGCCTCGGTGTACGGGTGGCGGGGGGCGGCGTAGAGGTCGTCGATCGGTGCCCGCTCCACGACCTGCCCCGCGTACATGACCACCGCCCGGTCGCAGATGTCGGCGACCACGCCGAGGTCGTGGGTCACGAACACCACGGCGGTGCCGAACTCGTCCCGCATGCTGCGCAGCAGGTCCAGCACCTGCGCCTGGATGGTGACGTCCAGGGCGGTGGTCGGCTCGTCGGCGATGATCAGCTTGGGCTCGCAGGACAGCGCCATGGCGATCATGACGCGCTGGCGCATCCCGCCCGAGAACTCGTGCGGGTAGGCCCGCGCCCGGCTCTGTGCGTGGGGGATCCCGACGGTGCCGAGCACCTCGACCGCCCGGTCCCAGGCGGCCCGGCGCGAGCCGCCGCGGTGCCTGCGCACCACCTCCGCGATCTGGTCGCCCACCCGGAAGGCCGGGTCGAGGCTGGTCATCGGCTCCTGGAAGATCATCGAGATCTCGTCGCCGCGCATCGACTCGAGCCTGCGCCGCGCCATCCCGACGAGCTCGACGCCGTCGATCCGGATGCTGCCCCGCGTGATCCGCGAGGACTCCGGCGGCAACAGGCCGAGGACGGACAGGCTGGTCACGGTCTTGCCGGACCCCGACTCCCCCACCAGCCCGACGGTCTCGCCGCGGCCGACGGTGAAGCTCACGCCGTCGAGGACCTGGACCCAACCGGTGTCGGTCGCGAACTCGACGCACAGGTCCTCGACCACCAGCAGCGGCTCGCTCACGCGCCCCTCCTGATCTCACGACCGAGCGAGTCCCGCAGCCCGTCACCGAGCAGGTTGAACGCGAGCACGGTCAGCGCGATGAGCAGCCCCGGGAACACCGTCAGCCAGGGGGCCGAGGCCGTGTAGCGGAACCCGCGCTCGATCATCGAGCCCCAGGACGCGTCCGGCGGCTGCACGCCGAGCCCCAGGAAGCTGAGACTGGCCTCGGCCAGCATGGCCATGGCGGCGGTGAGCGAGATCTGCACGATCAAGGGGGACAACGCGTTCGGCAGCACGTGCCTGCGGATGACGGTGGCGGTGCCGGTCCCGATCGAGCGCGAGGCCTCGATGTAGGTCTCCTCGCGGATGGAGATCACCGTGCCGCGCACGAGCCGCACGAAGCGCGGCGCGAAGATCACGCCGATGACGGTCATCGCGTTGGTGAGGCTCGGGCCGAGGACACCGACGAACGCGATCGCCAGGATCAGCGGCGGGAAGCTCATCAGCGCGTCCGTCACGCGCATGATCACCGCGTCGGTCCGGCGGCCCGCGTAGCCCGCGACCAGACCGGGGACCACGCCGAGCAGCACGGCGACGCCGACCGCCTGGGCCGCGGCGACCAGCGAGATCCGACCGGCGTGGAGCGCGCGGCTGAGCACGTCGCGGCCGAGGTCGTCCGTGCCGAGGAGGTGCCCGTCGCCGGGCGGCTGCAGCACGCGGGTGAGGTTCTGGGCCAGCGGGTCGTGGGTGGCGAGCACGGGGGCGAGCGCCACGACGACCACCACGAGCACGAGGTAGCCGAGCGCGAGCTGTGCCGGGATCTGCCTGCGGAAGCGCCGGAGGAAGCGGGCCCGGGCGGTGGGCTCGGGCGGCGCGAGCGCCTCCTGCGCGTCGAGAGTGGCGGTCACGCCTGCCTCACCTTCGGGTTCAGCCAGCCGTAGGACAGGTCCACGACGAGGTTCACGAGCATCACGATCAACGCGGCGACGACGACGATGCCCTGGATCATCGGGATGTCCCGCTGCAGCACCGCGCGGATGGCGAGGTCGCCGAGCCCGGGCAGCCCGAACACCCGCTCGACGATCACCGACCCGCCGAGCAGGAAGCCGATCTGGAAGCCCAGCACGGTCACCACCGGCACCGCGGCGTTCTTGAGCCCGTGCCTGCCGATCACCGCGCCGGGCCGCAGCCCGTTGGCCCGGGCGGTGCGGATGAAGTCCTTCTGCAGCGTGTCGGACAGCGAGCCGCGCAGCTGGCGGGTGATCTCGGCGGCCAGCGTGGTGCCGAGGGTGATGCCGGGCAGGACCAGCCCGACGACCCACGGCCCGACGCCCTCGGACAGTGGCGTGTAGCCGACCGCCGGGAAGATCGGGAACGCCAGGGCGAACGCCATGATCAACAGGATCCCGACCCAGAAGTTGGGCAGTGAGATGCCCACCGAGGCGAAGAGCGTGGCCGCCCGGTCCTGCCAGCGACCGCGCCGCAGGGCCGCGACGATGCCCGCCGGGACGGCGATCAGCAACGCGATCACCATGGCGGCGAACGTCACCGACAACGTCACGGGGAACCGTCCCGCGATCGCGCCGACCACGGACTCGTTGCTGAACAGGGAGCTGCCGAGGTCCCCCGTCAAGGCGTTGCCCGCCCACCCGGCGTACTGGACCAGGAGCGGGTCGTTGAGCCCCAGACGCTCGCGGGTGGCCTCGATCTGCGCCTCGGTCGCGTTCTCCCCCGCGATGGTGATCGCGGGATCTCCCGGGATCATCAGGACGAGGGCGAACACGCCGAGGGAGACCAGGAACAACAAGGGAACGATCATCAGGACGCGCCTGACGGTGTACCGGAGCACGGTGCGCGGACCCTCCCTGCGGACGTCGTCGTCGCGCGAGGAACGGTGCCACGCGCACGGAAGAGGTGTGGTGGGACGCTTTCATCGGGAAATGAGCGCGCACCCATTGCGCGCCGCCCCCGAAACGGACTTAACGATCGTTAAGAAGGTAACCGCTGCCGTCAGGAAGGTCAAGAGGTCCCCAAGGAGTGGCCACTGACCTGCAGCGAGAAGGGAAGAGTGATCCGCTTCACGCGGCTCGGCCGACGGAATCACCGACTTGTGTCGACCCCGATTCCGTGCCCAGAATGGCGGCCGACCCATTCCTCTCCCGCAGTGACGCGGCCCCGGGAGGTCACATTCCATGAGATCCGCACGCACCCTCGGCCCGCTCCGGGTCGCGCTCGCCGCGCTGGCGGCGGGCGCGCTGCTGGCCGCCTGCGCACCCCTCTCCCCCTCCGGCGCGGCCGGCGGGAGCAGCGCGGCACCCGTCGCCCGCGAGGACCTCGATCCCGAGGCCGTGATCCGCTACGCCGATGCCGTCGGCCCCAGCCGTTTCGACCCCATGCGATCGACCAACGGGCAGGACATCCGGTTCTTCGCGCCGGTCTACGACCGCCTCGTCCACCTCTCCCCGACCGGTGACCCGATCCCGGGGCTGGCCACCGCGTGGGAGTGGCAGGACGACGGGCTCGCCCTGCGGATGACGTTGCGGCCGAACGTGAGCTTCCACGACGGCACCCCGTTCGACGCGGCGGCCGTGCGCGCCAACATCGAGCGCGGCAAGACCGTCGAGGGCTCGTCGGTGGCCGCGGACCTCGCCGACATCACGACCGTGGAGATCGTCGACCCGAGCACGGTGGTGCTGCGGCTCCAGGAGCGCAACAGCATGCTGCTCGGCCTGCTGTCGCACCGCGCGGGCTCGATGCTGAGCCCGGCGGCGTTCGGCAACCCGGACCTGGACCTGCGACCGGTGGGCACGGGCATGTACCGGGTCACCGACTACCGCCCGAACGACGTCATCGTCTACGAGCGCAACCCGGACTACTGGAACCCCGAGGTGGTGGGGGTGCGGCGGATCGAGCTGCGGATCCTCGCCGACGAGGTCACCCGGATGAACGCGCTGCGCACGGGTGAGGTCGACGTCGCGCTGCTGTCCGGCAGGCTCGTGCCCGAGGCCGAGGGGCTCCCGGGCGTGACCGTGCACCGCGACACCACGCTGACCTACCTCGTGCTCTACCTGAACCGGGCCCGCTCCGAGCTCGGCGACCCGCGGGTGCGGCAGGCGATGAACCTGGCGGTCGACCGCGAGGCCATCGCCCAGGGCATCTACTTCGGCGCCGCCCGGCCCACGGTGCAGCCCTTCCCCGAGCAGTACTACGCCTACAACCCCGCCTACCCCGGGGACTACTACAAGCACGACCCCGAGCGGGCCAAGCAGCTCCTCGCCGAGGCGGGTCTGCCCGACGGCTTCGAGTTCGAGATGCTCGTGACCGCCCTGGGCACCTACATGCAGGCGGGCGAGGCCGTGCAGCAGATGCTCGCCGAGGTCGGCATCAAGGCGAACATCCGGGCGGTGGAGGCCGCGCAGACCGCGGACATCTACTACCGCCAGCAGCAGGGCGACGCGCTCGTCTCGCAGTGGGGTGGTCGGCCCGATCCGTCGATGACCATCGACCTGCAGTTCACCTCCACCGGCTTCTCGAACCCGGGGCGGGTGACCACGCCGCGGCTCGAGCAGCTCCAGACCCAGGCGCTCGACACCCTCGACCGGGAGCAGCGCACCGACCTCATCCACGAGCAGGTCGGCGAGCTGGTGGAGCAGGCCTTCCAGGTGCCGCTCGTCATGGACGAGAGCGTCATCGCCACCTCCGAGCAGATCACCGGGTTCGAGCTGCTGGTCACCGGGCAGATCGACTTCCAGAAGCTGGGCGTGCGCAAGCCGTGATCCGCCGCGGCCGGGCGCCCGGCGAGCCGCGTGTTCCTTCCGTTCGTCCACGAGGAGAGAGGGGCGCGATGAGGCGCATCCGACTGGGAATCCGTGCGGTGGCGACCGCCCTGCTGCTGGCGCTGGTGGCGGCCTGTGCGCCACTGTCCTCCGGCGGAGGCGGGCGGGCCGGGGGGCCGAGTGGACCCGCCGATCCCGACGCGATCTTCGGCTGGGCCCACATCGTGGGGCTCTCCCGCTTCGACCCGCACCGGGCGACGTCGAGCTACGACAACACGTTCCTGTTCCTCACCTACGACCGGCTGGTCCACGTCGACTACGACCTGAACCCGGTGCCCGGGCTCGCCACCTCCTGGGAGTTCAGCCCCGACGGGAAGGCCCTGGACCTCCGGCTGCGCGAGGGCGTGACCTTCCACGACGGCACCCCGTTCGACGCGGCGGCGGTCAAGGCGAACATCGAGCGCGCCAAGACCGTCGAGGGGTCCTCGGTGCGCAACGAACTGGCCGCGGTGCAGTCGGTCGAGGTGACCGGCCCGTCCGCGGTGCGGCTCGTGCTGTCCACGCCGAACGCGGCGCTGCTCGGCATCCTCTCCGACCGCGCGGGCGCGATGGTGAGCCCGGCGGCGTTCGACAACCCCGACCTCGACCAGGCGCCGGTCGGCGCGGGCATGTTCCGGGTGACGTCCTACCAGCCGCAGAACAAGATCGAGTACCGCCGGGTGGAGGGGTACTGGGACCCGGCGGCCGTGAAGGTCGGCGGCGTGGACATGTACATCTACGTCGACCCCGCCACCCGGCTCAACGCACTGCGCACCGGTGAGATCGACGGCGCCGCCATCGCCCCCGACCAGGTCCCCGAGGCCGAGGCGGCGGGCCTGCGGCTCGAGCGGGGGCGCTCCAACAACTTCTACTTCTTCCACCCCAACCGGGCGCGGTCGGAGTTCGGGCGGGTGGAGGTACGCCAGGCGCTGGCCCACGCCATCAACCGCAAGGCCCTCGTGGACTCGGTGTTCCGCGGGTACGGCACCGTCTCCGAGCAGCCGTTGCCGGACTGGAGCTTCGCCCACAACGCGGACCTGCCCGCGGAACCGCACCCCTACGACCCGGAGCGGGCCCGGCAGCTGCTGGCCCAGGCGGGCCTGCCGAACGGGTTCACCTTCGAGGCGCTCATCCCGACCAGCCCGGACTCCATCCGGATCGCCGAGGCGGTGCAGGCCGACCTCAAGGCCGTCGGGGTCACGATGACGACCCGGGTCATGGAGGGCCAGCAGCTCACCGACGTGTTCTTCGCCCGCAAGGAGGGCGACCTGCTGATGGGGTCCGGCGGCGGGCGCGCCGACCCGGCCCAGACGACGCAGCTGCGCTACATGCCGACCGGCTTCAACAACCCGAGCGGCATCTCCACCCCGACGATCGAGCGGCTGCAGGCCGAGGTGCTGGCCACCACGGACCAGCAGCAGCGGGCCGCGATCTTCCGGCAGATGATGCAGGAGGTCTCCGACCAGGTGCTCGACGGCGTCCTGTTCTACCCCCAGGCGCCCGTCGCCCTCAGCGGCGACGTCCTCACCTTCCGCCCCGCCCTCTCCGACCGCCCCGAGTTCCGGGGCGTCGAGAAGGCAGGCCCCGCCTGACCCGGCGAACGGCGCGCTCGCTCACCAGGTGGGAGCGAGCGCGCCGTTCGCTGTTCAGGTGAGGCCCGCGGACCGCAGGGCCTCCTCGGCGGGGGCGGCCAGGAGGCGGCCCGCGGCCTGGTCGGCCCGGACGCGGTCGAGGTAGCCGTCGTCCGCCATCGCGCCCGACAGGTACCGCGCCCGCACCCCGGCCGCGATCGCCGCCGAGCGCCAGCGGTGGAAGGCGATCCAGTACCCGACGCCGGAGACGTCCCGTCCGGTCAGCCCGGCGTAGTGCTCCAGCATCCGCGCCCGCGTCGGGAAGCCGGGGACGGTGGTCACCCCGGGCTCGGCGCCCTCGCGCGGCGGCTCGCCGGGGTCCTGCCACCAGGCGGCGAGGTACCCGACGTCCGCCATCGGGTCGCCCGTGGTCGAGAGCTCCCAGTCGAACACCGCGACGACCGTCCCGTCCGGGGCGAACGAGAGGTTCCCCGGGCGGTAGTCGCCGTGCACGATCCCGCGGGTCTCCGGCGGCACGTGTGCCGCCAGCACCGCGTGGACCTCGTCGAACAGTGCCAGCTCGGCGCCTTCGACCCCGGAGGCGCGGACCTGTCCGTGCCAGCGGGCGAGCTGGCGCTCCACGAACCCGCGGCGCGACCCGGGGATGCCGCGCTCGTCCGGGTCCAGGGCGTGCAGCGCCGCGAGCACCTCGACCAGGTGCTCGCCCGCGCGCGCCCTGGCCTGCGGCGACAACGCCTCGGCGTCCGCCACCCCGGCGAGGACCCGGCCGTCGACGAAGTCCATGACGGTGAACTCGGCGCCGGTCACGGCCGGGTCCGCGCAGTGCGCCCGCGGCGTGGCCACGGGGACACCGGTCCCGACCATCGCCGAGACGAACCGCCACTCCCGGCCCATGTCGTGGGCGGTGCTGAGCACCCCGCCCACCGGCGGGCGACGCAGCGCGTAGCCGCGGCCCGCGGCGTCCGTGACCCGGTAGGTGAGGTTGGAGCGTCCGCCCGCGACCAGCCTGAACTCGGCGGGTCCGGCGAACCCGGGCAGGTTCGCGACCAGCCAGTCCTCGACCCGCGCCGCGTCGAGGCCGGTCAGCGTGCTGCTCACCGCTCTCCCCCGCTGCGCGGGCTCGGCGCTGCGCGCAGGCGCCGTGCTGACGGCTCGTTCACCGGCCCACGTACCTCGGCTCCCGCTTCTCCAGGAAGGACGCCACGCCCTCGTGGTGGTCCTCGGTCTGGAACAGCTCACCGAGCCGGGTGCCGACCCACCTGCCGAGGTCCGTCCAGTCCGGGTCGAGGGCCTCGCGCAGCCCCGCCTTGAGCGCGGCGACCGCCAACGGCGGGTTGCCCGCGATCCGCCGGGCCAGGTCCAGCGCGGTCGGCAGCAGCGCCTCGTCGTCGACGACCCGCCCGACCAGCCCGATCCGGCCCGCCTCCGCGGCGTCGACGACCTCTCCGGTGAACAGCAGCTCGGCCGCCTTCTCCCGACCCACGAGCTGCGCCAGCCGGGAGATGCCTGCGACGTCGCTGCACAGCCCCCGCTTGACGAACAGCTCGCCGAACCGGGCCCGGCGCGCGGCGACGCGGAAGTCCGCCATGAGGGCGAGCTCCATGCCCCAGCCGACCGCCGCGCCGTTCACGGCCGCGATGATCGGCACGTTCGTCCGCAGGAGCGCACCCGCGGCCGGGGTGAGCCGCGGGGCGGGGCGCGGTGGCCGCTTCGCCGGGTCGCCGCCGCCCATCAGCTCGCGGACGTCGTCCCCGGAGCAGAAGGAACGCCCCTCCCCGGTGAGGACCAGGCAGCGTTCGCCGGTGTCCCGGACGAGCTGCTCGAGCTCGTCGTAGGTCTTGCGGCGCAACGCGTTGTGCACCTCGGGCCGGGCGATCGTGAGGATGCCGACGTGCCCGTCCACCTCGTACCGGACGTCTTCGGTCACGGTGCCACCTCCGTGCGGAGCTCGCGTTTGAGGACCTTGCCGCTGGGGGTGCGCGGCAGCGGCTCCGCGCGGAACACGACCCGCTCGGGCACCTTGAACTCCGCGAGCCGCTCGCGGACGTGCTGTTGGAGCTGCGCGGCCGTGACCTCGGCGCGAGTGGTGACCACGGCCACCGCCTGCTCGCCGAGCCGCTCGTGCGGGACCCCGACGATCGCGACGTCCGCCACCGCCGGGTGCTCGAACAACGCCGCCTCGACCTCGGCGCAGTAGATGTTCTCGCCGCCCCGGATGACCACGTCCTTCATCCGGTCGACGACGAAGACCCAGCCCTCGCGGACGTAGCCGAGGTCGCCGGTGTGGAACCAGCCGTCGGTGAACGCCGCCGCGGTGCCCTCGGGGTTGTTCCAGTACCCGCGCACCACGTTGGGCCCGCGGAACCACAGCTCCCCGACCTCGCCCTCCGGGGCGTCCTCGCCCGTGCCCGGGTCGACGACGCGGAGGTCGGTGCCCGGCTGGCAGCGCCCGACGCTGTCCGGGTGGCGGACGTAGTCCGCTCCGGAGTTGGCCACCACCGCGCTGGTCGTCTCGGTGAGCCCGTACCCGTTCGCGGGGGCGACGGCGGAGGTGAACTGGGCGTCCACCCGCCCGATGAGGTCCGGCGGGATCGACGCCCCGCCCATGCTCAGCGCGGTGAGGGTCTCCAGCCCGGGCCGTCCCGCGGCGTGCTCGAGGAACTGCCTGCCGACGGTCGGCACGCCGGAGACGCCGGTCAGCTGCTCGCGGCGGACCAGCTCGAGGGCCTCGTCGGGGTCCCAGCGGTACTGCGTGGCCAGCTTGCCGCCGACCAGCGGGGTGAAGGTCAGGCTGGTGATCCCGGCGATGTGGAACAGCGGGAACGTGCACAGCGCGCCGGTCTGCGGCGCCGCCGGGTCCGGCTCCGGCGGCACGCCGCCGTTCGCGATCGTGGCCGAGACCCGCGCCCCGAGCAGCGTGTTGAGGATGTTCGTGCAGTGGTTGCGGTGCGTCCCCACCGCGCCCTTGGGACGCCCGGTGGTGCCGGAGGTGTAGAGGATCGTCGCGTCGTCGTCCGGGTCGACCACCACGTCCGGCAGCGGCGCGTCCCGGTCCACGCGCGCGAGCACCTCGGCCCACGGGCGCCCGGCCCCGCCCGTGCCGCGGACCTCGATCATCGGGATGCCGGGGTCGCCCAGGGACGCGGCCCGCTCGCCGTCCGCGACGACCAGCGCGGCCTCGCAGTCCTCCAGCGCGTAGCGCAGCTCGGGGCCGGTCCACCAGGCGTTGAGCGGCACGATCACCAGCCCGGACACCATGCAGGCGTAGAACCAGGGCGCCCACTCCGGGTGGTTCCGCATCGTGACGGCGACGCGGTCACCGCGCTCCAGCCCGTACTCGGCCCGCAGCAGGGCGGCCAGCCCGCGGACCTGCGCCGCGTGCTCGGCGTAGGTGACCCGCTCGTGCCCGTACACGGTGAAGACGCGCTCACCCCAGGTTCCGGCCGCGAACTCGGCCAGCTCGCGCAGGGTGTGCGGGCCGCGCTCGAAGACCCGCCACGGCACGCCGCGCACCTGCGCGTCCACCAGGGCGAACTCCCCGCCCGGTGCGGTGAGCAGCGCCATCGCCGCGGTCCGGACGCTGGGGGCCAGGCTGCCCGCGGTCATGCGGAGAAGGCCGGGTCGAGGCCCGGGTAGGGCCAGTCCGTCCGGTACAGCAGCCCGCGCCCCGACGACGTCACGTACGCCGTGTCGCCGCCGAAGCAGATGTTCGTGACGAACGGGTCCGGTTCGGGGACCGGGACCTGTCTGTCGAGCGTGCTGTCCGGCCGGATCACGCTGATCGCGCCGGTGACCAGGGTGGCGACGCAGACGTTCCCCGCGCCGTCGACCGCCAGCGAGTCCAGCAGCTGGAAGCCGCCGAAGCCGTGGAGCAGGTTCGCGCCCGCGGGCCCGCGGGGCGGTCCGCCCGCAGGCCCGAGCGTGCCGGGCCCGGTCACCTCCCACTCCCACACCCGGCCGGTCTGGGTCTCGGCGACGTAGAGCCGGGAGCCGTCCGGGGACAGCCCGATCCCGTTCGGCGTCATGATCGGGTGGACGACCTCGACGATCTGCGTGCCGTCGGCGCGGGCGTAGCAGACCCGACCGACGTCCATGTCCCGCCCGCGGTTCTTGCCGAGGTCGGTGAACCAGAACCCGCCGTCGCGGTCGAAGACGATGTCGTTGGGTCCGTTCAGCGGCCGCCCGTCCACCTCGGTGTAGAGGGTGGTGACGGCCCCGTCGGGCGCGACCCGCTCGATCCGGCCGCCGCTGTAGTCCGCGGGCTGCTGCCCGGGCGCGGTGATCCCGGCCCGGTCGTGCCACTCGAAGCCGCCGTTGTTGCAGACGTAGACCGCCCCGTCCGGCCCCACGGCGGCACCGTTGGGCCCGCCGCCCAGGTCCGCGACGACCTCGATCGCCCCGTCCGGCGCCACGCGCGAGAGCGTGCCGCGTTTGATCTCGACCAGGAGGACCGAGCCGTCCGCGCAGGCGATGGGGCCCTCGGGGAACTCGAGTCCGGAGGCCACGAGCTCCATCGCGCCTTCGTCGCCGACCATGGGTGTCTCCTCTCCGCGGAACGCCGGTTCAGCCACGCCGGGCCGCGATCTCGGGGGTCTCGGGACTCTCGGCGGGCTCGGCCGTCTCGGCGACGAGCGCGCGCAGCTCCGGCTTGCGCACCTTGCCACTGGTCGTCCGGGGCAGCTCCGGGACCACCAGCACCCGCCGCGGGATCTTGTAGCCCGCCAGCAGGCCGCGGCAGAACCCGCGCACGCCCTCCTCGGTGACGGTGTGGCCCTCGCGGGCCTCGACCACCGCGACGACGAGCTGGCCCCACACCTCGTCGGGCTGCCCGACGACCGCCGCAGCCGCGACGTCCGGGTGCTGGAACAGGACCTCCTCGACCTCGCGGCTGTAGACGTTCTCGCCGCCGGTGAGGATCATGTCCTTCTTGCGGTCCACGACGTACCAGTAGCCGCGGGCGTCCCGGCGGCCCAGGTCGCCGCTGTGGAACCAGCCGCCCCGCACGGCCTCGGCGGTGGCTTCGGGCCGGTTCCAGTAGCCCGCGCAGACCTGGTCGCCCCGGACGACGATCTCGCCGACCTCGTCGTCGGCGACCTCCCGGCCCTCCTCGTCCACGATCCGGACCGTGGTGAGGTACTGCGGCTTGCCGACGCTGGTCAGCAGCGACTCGTCGGACTCCAGGGCCCGCACGTGGTCGGCGCTGCCGTGGCAGACGACGTTTCCCGCCAGCTCCGTCATGCCGAACCCGGTCTGCCACCGCACGGTCGGCAGCGCGGCCATCGCCTCGCGCAGCACGGCGGCCGGCATCGGCGCCGACCCGTAGCTGATCCGCCGCAGCGAGGACAGGTCGAACTCGGCGAACCGGCTGTGCCGCAGCAGCATCGCCATCATGGTCGGGGCCACCGAGGTCTGCCGGACCCGGTGGGTCTGCACCGCCTCCAGGAAGCCGACGGCGTCGTAGCGGCGCAGCAGCACCATCGCGTCGCCCCGGAGGTGGGCCATCGGCACGCCGTACCCGGCGATGTGACACAGCGGCCAGGGCATCAGCGAGACGCCGGGATCGTGGTCGTGCTCCCAGCTGATCAGCGAGTTCAGCACGGCGGCGACGACGTTGCGGTGGGTCAGCACCGCCCCCTTCGCCCGGCCCGTGGTGCCGGAGGTGTAGATCAGCCAGGCGGGCAACGTCTCGTCGACGCGCGGCGGGTCGACGTCGTCGCCGAGGAGATCCGCCCAGGTCAGCGCCCCGTCCGCGGGCCCGTCGAGACAGACCAGCGTCCGGATCGAGGACACGTCCGCGCTCGCCCGCCGGGCCGTCTCCAGGTACTTCCGCTCGGTGATGAGCACCGTGGGCGCGCAGTCCTCCAGGTTCAGCGCGACCTCCCGGGGGCTGAGCCGGTAGTTGAGGAACACCAGCGCCATCCCGGCCGCCGGGACGCCGTAGTAGGCCTGGACGTACTCGGCGTTGTTCTCGGTGAGGATCGCGATGCGGTCCCCGGGCTCGGCGTGGCGGGTGAGCCCGTCGGCCAGCCTGCGGACCTCGCGGTCCAGCTCCGCGTAGGTCCAGGTGCGGTCCTCGAAGACCAGGGCCGGTTCGTCCGCGCGGCGGGCGGCGGTGAAGGACAGCACGTCGCCGATGAGCATGCCGTGTCGCTCCTATCCGGGGAAGGTCAGGTACTTCGGGTTCGCGGTCCGCAGCCGGTCGGTGATGTCGGCGCGCACCGCGGCCAGCAGCGCCGGGTCCGCCCAGTCGACGAGCCCGGTGCGGATCGCCGCGGCGAGCTGGGCGGTGTCGGCGGCGCCGAACGCCGCCAGCCGCCTCGCGTGGGCCCGCTCCTGCGCGGGTCCCAGCGCGATCTCCCGGGCCACGGTGTCGACGACGTTCGCCGCCACCCGGGCGTGGAAGCCGGTGCGGCCGGGGGTCGGCAGCACCTCCTCGCGCAGGAACATCGCCACCGCGTCGAGCAGCTCCGCCGCGGTGGGGCGGCCGTGCAGGTCCGAGGGCGCCGCGGGCTCGACGGTCGGGTCGCCCGCCGGGTGCCCGAGGGCGAGGAAGAGGTCGTGTTCCTGTTCGCACACCCGCCGCCCGATGGCGACGAGCTCGACCGACGGCGTGGTCCCGGACAGGTGGAACTCGGCCATCGCCCGGCAGCCGACGGCCCAGCGCGCGGTGCCGTACACCTGCCACCAGCGCACGGCCTCCGGGTCCGGACGGGTGCCCGCGACCTCGGCGTAGCCGTCGAGCAGGTCCTCCAGCGGGCCGAAGCCGCCGACCGCGGGGGCTTCGCCGAAGCGCCAGCACTTCACGCACAGCCAGCCGAGGTCCTCGCGCGGGTCGCCGCGGTGCACGGCCTCCCAGTCGAGCACGGCCGCCAGTCCGTCCTCCGTGATGATCATGTTTCCGTTGCGGAAGTCCCCGTGCACCACGGTCTCCGGGACGTCCGCGGGCCGGTTGCGTGCCAACCAGTGCAGGGCGATCTCGACCGACGGCAGCGGCTCGCCGAGCTCGTCGTAGGTCGCGCGCAGGTGGGCCAGCGGCTCGCGCGCCTGCAGGCCCGGGACCTCCGCGGGCGGGATCCGGTGCACCCGGGCCACGGCCCGGCCCAGCTCGGCGGCCAGGCGCGGCCGGACCGCGGCGTACCGCTCGTCGCGCAGCAGCCTGCGGGCGAGGGTCTCGCCGTCGACGTGCCGGGTGATCAGGAACGGCGCCCCGAGGACGTCCGGGTCGGTGCCGTGGTCCACCAGGTGCGGTACCGGCACGCCGACCCGCTCCGCGGCCGCGATCGACCGCGCCTCGAGGGCCATGCCCGCGGGCCGGTCGGTCCCCGGCGGGTCGCGGCGCAGGATCAGCCGCTCGCCCCCCGCGGTGAACGACCAGGTCTCGCGGCTCGCGCCCCCGGTGAGCCGCACCAGCCCCTCGACGTCTCGCCCGAGCCGCGCCGCGAGCCGCTTCTCCAGCTCGGCGGTCACGACCGGATCTTGTTCGGCCCCGCGAAGCCGAACAGGTAGCCCGCGACCTTGCGCATCTGGATCTCCTCGGCACCCTCGGTGATCCGGTAGCGGCGGTGGTGGCGGTAGATGTGCTCGAACGGCGTGTGGCGGGAGTAGCCGAGCCCGCCGTGGACCTGCATGGCCCGGTCCGCGGCCTCGCAGACGAAGCGGTTGGCCCGGTAGTTGCACATCGAGACCTTGTCGCTGATCTCCATGTGCGGCACCCGGTCGAGCTCCCACGCGGTCTTGCGGACCAGGCCGCGCAGCATCTCGGCCTCGGTCTGCAGCTCCACCAGCGGCCACTGGACGGCCTGGCGGGTCGCCAGCGGCGCGCCGAAGGTGATCCGCTCGCGGGCGTAGGCCACCGCGCGGTCGATGCAGAACTGGCCCGCCCCGACCCCGGAGGCGGCCTGGCGGATCCGGTTCTCGTGCACGAAGGTCTGCGCCACCGCCAGCCCGAGCCCCTCCTCGCCGAACACGGCCGAGTTCGGGACCCGGACGTCGGTCAGGGTGACCTCGGCGTGGTCGGTGGGCATGTTCAGCGTCCACCAGTGGAAGTCCACCGAGAAGCCGGGGGTGTCGGTCGGGACGAAGAACGCGGTGATCCCGCGCCCGTCCCCGTCGGCCCCGCTGGTGCGGGCGAACACCACGTCGTGGGTGGCGGAGTGCATGCCGGAGTTCCAGCGCTTGGCGCCGTTGAGGATCCAGTCGTCCCCGTCGCGGACCGCGCGGGTCTCCATCCACGTGGCGTCGCTGCCGTGGTCGGGTTCGGTGAGGCCGAAGCCGATCCGGGCCCGCCCGGTCAGCATCGGCTCCATGTACTCCTCGACCTGCTCGGGGGTGGCGAACGCCAGCAGCATGTGCGCGAACGGGAAGTTCCCGACCACGCTGGACTCGTTCTGCAGGTCGTTGTGCAGCCCGAGGCCCTTGTGCGCCAGGTGCTCCCGGATCACGGCCATGTCGAGGTTGGAGCCGTCCCGCCCGCCCACCGACTTCGGCAGGGCGTAGCGCAGCCAGCCCGCGGCGTCCGCGCGGCGGCGCATCTCGCGCAGGAGCTCCTCCCATTCCCGCCGCGGGGTGCCGCCCGCCTCGAAGTCCGTGCGCGCCCACTCCCGTCTGTGGTCGAAGAACCGCTCGTTGTCGTCCTGGGCCTGCAGCGGCACGATCTCGGCCTCGATGAACGCATCGAGATCGTCCAGCGTCTGCGTCAGCTCCACGGGAAGCGCGAAATCCACGGAATCTCCTTAACGATCGTTCAGCTAGGATGCCCCTCGGAGAAGTCGCTGGGAAGGGGTCGGATGGACGAGATCCGCTACGGGGTGGCCGCGGGCGTGGCCACCCTGACGATCGACCGGCCCGCCAAGAAGGGCGCGATGACCTTCGCGATGCTCGCGGAGTTCACCGCGCGCATCGCGGAGGCGGGCGCCGATCCCGCGGTCGCGGTGCTCGTCGTGACGGGGGTGCCCGGCAGCTTCTGTGCCGGCATCGACCTGGCCGACCTGGCGTCTCGGGCCCCGGACGACCGCGGGGCGGGCGGCGAGCGCGCACCCGGGATCCCGCCGCTGATGGCCTGCCCCAAACCGGTGGTCTGCGCGGTGGACGGCATGGCCGTCGGGATGGGCGCGGAGCTCGCCACCCAGGCCGACCTGCGTCTGGTGTCCACCCGTGCCCGGTTCCGCTGGAATTTCGTGCACCGCGGGCTCGTCTCCGACACCGGCGCGGGCTCGTGGCTGCTGCCGCGCCAGATCGGGCTGTCGACCGCGCTCGCGCTGCTCTACACGGGAGACGACCTCGACGCCGCCCGGGCGCTGGAGCTCGGCTTCGTCGAATCGGTCCACGAGCCCGACGCGCTCACCGCGGCCGCCGAGGACCTCGCCCGCCGGATCGCCACGGCGTCACCGTTCGCCCTCGCGCGCACCAAGGAGCTCGTGCTCTCGGGGGCGGGACGGGATATGACCGACCAGGTCACGGCCACCCGGGCGGCCCTGGCCGAGTGCTTCGCATCCGAGGACCACGCCGAGGGGGTCGCCGCGTTCCTGGAGCGCCGCCCCGCCCGGTTCACAGGGAGGTAGGACATGTCCGAGCAGCGGATCACGATCGCGATCACCGACGGGGTGGCCGACGTCCGGCTCGCCCGGCCGGACAAGCGCAACGCACTGGACCCGGCGATGTTCGAGGGGCTGGTCCTCGCCGGGGAGCGGTTGCGAGACGAGCCGGGCGTGCGCGCGGTCGTGCTGTCCGGCGAGGGCCCCGACTTCTGCGCGGGCCTGGACTTCGGGTCCTTCCAGGCGATGCGGGACGGGCAGCGGCTCTCCGCGACCGCGGACCTGCCCCCGACCGACGGGCCCGCCCAGGCCACCGGGCAGCGCGCAGCCCACGTCTGGACCACGCTGCCGATGCCGGTGATCGCCGCCGTCACCGGCAACGCACTGGGCGGCGGCCTGCAGATCGCGCTCGGGGCCGACATCCGGATCGTCGCGCCGGACGCCGTGCTGTCGGTCCTCGAGATCCGCTGGGGCCTGATCCCGGACATGACCGGCACCCAGGTGCTGCCCGAGCTCGTCGGCCGCGACCGGGCCAAGGAGCTGACCTTCACCGGACGTCGGGTCAGCGGCACCGAGGCCGTGCGCATCGGCCTGGCCACCCGGGTGGCGGACGCACCGCGGGAGGCGGCGCTGGAGCTGGCCCGCGAGATCGCCGCCGTCAGCCCGCACGCCGTCCGCGCCGCCAAGCGCCTGCTGGAGAGCTCCGGCCGGGTGGACGTCTCGACCCAGCTCGCGGCGGAGCAGACCGAGATCGGCGCCCTGATCGGCAGCCCGAACCAGAAGGAGGCGGTGGCCGCGGGCTTCGAGAAGCGCGCCCCCGACTTCCGCGACTGAGCAGTGTGGAGCCCCCGGCTAGAGGTCGCCCAGGTCGACCAGGAAGGCGACCTCCTCCGGGCTGTACCAGGCCAGTTCGTGGTCCTCGGCCTCGCCGACCAGGAACTCCGCGTCCAGGTCGCCCAGGTCCGCCTTGTCCACCACGCCCGCCGCCTCGCGCACGGCGTGCTCGGCCTCCTCGCCGTCGACGTGGACGGCGGCGATCGCGGACATCGGGACCGAGCCGGTGATCCGGACGGCGCCGTCGTCCAGATCGGGGCGCAGGGTGGCGTCCATGTCGGCCGCGAGCACCACCCGACGGGCGGGAACGTCCTCGCCGAGGCCCAGCTCCACCGCCAACAGCCGCAGCGACGCCCGGGCCGCCTCGCTCATCGCCGCGTACTCGAGCTCCTCGTCGTCACCGGCCACGTACGACTCCCGCAGCCGCGGGGTCAGCGCGAACGCCGTCCCGCCGATGGGGTCGAACTTCCCCGTCTTGACCAGCGTGCGCAGCATCGGCCAGGTCCCGGGGAGATAGATCCGCACCTTCGTCTCCTACCTGTTCGCCGCTCGCAGTTCGTCCAACGCCTCGTCGACCATGCCGGCGAGCACCTCGACGTCCGCCATGCCGTCCCGGTCGCCGTTGAACCCGTAGTACACCCCGCCGTCGTAGCTGGTCAGCCCGATGGCCAGGGCCTGTCCCTTCGCCAGCGGGACGACCGGGAACATCTCCAGCATGCGCGCTCCGGCCGCGAAGAGGGGGAACTGGGGGCCGGGGACGTTCGTCACCACGAGGTTGAAGATGTGGCGCGCCATGCCGCTCGCCGCCCGCGCCCCGAGCGCGTGCAGGGTGGGCGGGGCGAACCCGCCGATCCGCACGAGGGTGTCCGCGCCGACGTTGCGGCCGGTCGAGGTGTGCTCCCGCATGGCGTGTGCCACGTGGTGCAGGCGCACGACCGGGCTCGGCTCGCCCACCGGCAGGTCCACGAGGAAGGACGACACCCGGTTGCCGAGGGTGCCCGCCGAGCTGGGCACGTCCGCGTCCCCGCGCACGGACATCGGGACCATCGCCCGGACCGTCGCCCCCGAGGTGACGGGCTCGCCCCGGGAGAGCAGCCAGCTGCGCAGCGCCCCGGCGACCACCGACAGCACGACGTCGTTGACCGTGCAGTCGTGCGCCGCGCGGACCGCGCGGTAGTCCTCGAGGTTCGTGCGCGCCACGGCGAAGCGCCGCTGGGTGGAGACCTCCACGTTGAGCGGGGTGCCCGGCACCGGCCGCGTCGCCGCCCACGCCATGGTGACCAGCTTGCCCGCCATCCCGGCGACCTTGGTGGCGGTCGCGACGGCGTCCCCGGTGGCGGCCCGGACGTTGTCCACGATCTCGCCGGGCCGTGACACCGCCTCGCCGATGGCCTCGGCGACCAGCCGGACGTCCGACGGCGTGGGCCGCGGCATCCAGACCTCCTCGGCCCGCGGCTTCGCCTCCGGCGAGACGTCCAGGATGACCTGGGAGAGGTCGATCGCCGAGATCCCGTCGACCATGGCCTGGTGGGTCTTGGTGACGACGGCGACGCGCTCGTCGGCCAGGCCCTCCACCAGGTACATCTCCCACAGCGGCCGGGTGTGGTCGAGCGGGCGCGACATCAGCCGCGCGACGAGCTCGCACAGCTGGGCGTCGGTGCCCGGGCGGGGCAGCGCGGAGCGGCGGACGTGGTATGCCGTGTCGAAGTCCGTGTCGTCCACCCAGACCGGGCGGGCGAGGTTGCCGGGGACGTGCCGGACCTTCTGCCGGTAGCGCGGGACCAGCGAGATCCGCTGCTCGACGAGCCGCACCAGCCGGTCGTAGTCGAGCCCCTCGGGCCCCTTCCGGAACACCGCGACCCCGCCCACGTGCATCGGGGTGGTCGGCTGTTCGAGGTAGAGGAAGGACGCGTCCAGAGCGGAGAGCCGGGGCGGCATGGGGTGATCCTAGGCCGTGCCCTGCGGACCCAGGGCCGCGGAGTTCGTGATCGACGTTGCTCCCGGCGAGGCGGAGGGCCGCGCCGCGGCACGGGACGTCCTGGGCCGGCCCGACCACGCGGCCGGGGGCGACTTCGGCGCGAAAGCCGTGGTCCTGGGCCCGCGGGGCGCGGCCTAGGCTGAGCAGGTGACCGTATCGCCGAAGGACGCTTTCATCACCGTGTACGGCCGCAAGCCGGTGCTCGAGGCGCTCGCCGACGAGGGCCTCGCGGTCGACAAGGTGCTGATCGCCGAGGGCAGCCGCGGGGACTCCGTGCGGGAGATCGAGCAGGCGGCCCGGCGGCGGGGCGTGGCGGTGTCCCGGGTCAGCGCGCACCGGGTCAAGGTGTTGGCGGGCAACGGGCGTCACGACCAGGGGGTGCTGGCGGACGTCGTGGCACCGCGGATGGCGCCGGTGTCGGTGTTCCTCTCCGACCTCGGCTCGCGGCGACCGGCGTCGGTCCTCGTGCTGGACCGGGTGACGAACCCGTCGAACGTCGGGATGATCCTGCGCACGGCCACCGGCGCGGGGCTCGACGGCGTGCTGCTCCCCCGCCGCGGCGTCCCCGCCATCGACCCACTGGTGATCAAGGCCTCGGCGGGGGTCGCGTTCGCCGCGCCCGTGCTGCGCTCGGGCACGGTGGAGGAGGGTCTGGCGGCACTGCGGGAGAGCGGGTTCGGGATCTTCGGGCTCGACGCGGGCGGGGAGTCGCTGCTGTCCGCCGACCTGCCGCCGCGGGTCGCCCTGGTGCTGGGCAACGAGACCGACGGCCTGTCGGACGGCGTCCGCCCGCTGCTCGACGGCGTGGTCGGCATCCCCCTGTTCGGCGGCGTCGAGTCGCTGAACGTGGCCAGCGCCGCCGCGGTGGCGGCCTACGAGCTGCTCCGCAGGCGCTGAGGATCCCGGGCGGGACGTCGTACCCTGGCCCGCATGGTCCAGCGTCGGTTGCCCCGCCCCAAGGAGATCCTCCCCCTTCTCCGGCCTGCTCCGTTCGTCCGGGACGCGACGGCCCGCCGCCTCGCCCGCGCCGCGTCGATCGACGATCTGCGCACCATCGCGAAGCGGCGCGCGCCCCGCGCCGTCTTCGACTACACCGACGGCGCCGCGGACGGCGAGCTGTCGCTGAGCCGGGCGCGGGCCGCGTGGAACCGCGTCGAGTTCACCCCGACCGTGCTGCGGGACGTCAGCACCGTCGACCTGGGCCGCGACATGCTCGGCGCCCGGTCCGCCCTGCCGTTCGCGTTCGCGCCCACGGGGTTCACCCGCATGATGGGCACCGAGGGCGAGCCGGCGGTAGCGACCGTCGCCGCCGAGGCCGGGATCCCGTACACGCTGTCCACGATGGGGACCACCACGATCGAGGACGTCCCGTCCGCCGCGCGCCGCTGGTTCCAGCTCTACCTCTGGCGGGACCGCGCGTTCGCGAAGGACCTGGTCCAGCGGGCGGCCGCCGCGGGCTACGACACGATCATGCTGACCGTCGACACCCCGGTGGGCGGCAACCGCCGCCGAGACGTCCACAACGGGCTCACCATCCCGCCGGCGCTGACCCTGCGCACGTTCGTCGACGGCGCGCTGCACCCGCACTGGTGGTTCGACCTGCTCACCACCTCGCCGCTGACGTTCGCGACCCTGGAGTCCACCGAGGGCACGGTCGCAGACATGATCAACCGGGTCTTCGACCCCGCCCTGACCATGGACGACGTCGAGTGGTTGCGCGGCGCCTGGCCGGGCAAGCTGATGATCAAGGGTGTGCAGAACGTCGACGACGCGCGGCGGGTCGTGGACGCGGGCGCGGACGCCGTGCTGCTGTCCAACCACGGCGGCCGCCAGCTCGACCGCGCGCCGGTGCCGATCGAGCTCGTCGAGCCCACGGTCGACGCGGTCGGCGACCGGGCCGAGGTCTACGTGGACACCGGGATCACCCACGGCGCGGACGTCGTGGCGGCGATCGCGCTCGGGGCGCGGGGCGCGCTCGTCGGGCGGGCCTACCTCTACGGGCTGATGGCGGGCGGGCAGGCGGGTGTCGCCAAGGCGGTGGACATTCTGCGGGGCGAGATCACGCGGACGCTGCAGCTCATCGGCGTCACGGCGGTCGACGAGCTCCGCCGAGAGCACGCCCGCCTTCGCTCGATCGGGTG
Source organism: Pseudonocardia sp. WMMC193 (assembly GCF_021728735.1). Lineage (NCBI taxonomy): Bacteria > Bacillati > Actinomycetota > Actinomycetes > Pseudonocardiales > Pseudonocardiaceae > Pseudonocardia > Pseudonocardia sp. WMMC193. The sequence goes on from NZ_JAKKDO010000003.1 coordinate 3,351,758, forward strand.
AGCCCCGACGTGCGCGCCGGCGCTCGGGGGTCCAGGCTGCCCGGCATGGGATTCCTGGACAAGGCAAAAGAGCTGATCGGCCAGCACGACGACAAGGTCGACCAGGGCCTCGACAAGGCCGGTGAGGCCGCGAAGGCCAAGTTCGCGGGCCACGACGAGCACATCGACAAGGCGGTCGACTTCGCACAGGAGAAGACCGGCGAGGGCAACACCACCGCGGCACCGCCGCCGGCGCCGGAGGGCGAGCAGCCGCCGCCCCCGCCGCAGTAGGAGCCCTACCAGTCGAACAGGATGCCGAGTTCACTCACCGTGGACTCGGCATCCGTGTGTCGGACGCCGACCGCGCCCGCCGCGACGGCGCCGCGGACGTTCACCGGCAGGTCGTCCACCACCACGCAGTCCCCCGGCTCCAGGCCGAGCTGCGCGGCGGCGCGGCGGAACGCCTCCGGGTCCGGTTTGCGGGCCCCGCCGCGGCCGCCGAGGACGACCGCGTCGAACTGGCAGGCCAGCTCGTCCGGGACGGCGTGGGCGTCGCTGAGCAGGGCGACGCGCAGGCCCGCCGCCCGGGCCCGGCCGGGCAGGGCGGCCATGGCGGGACCGTCGGTCAGCACACCGCCGTAGTCCAGGATCAGCCCGCGCACCCCGGCCACGCTACCGGGCTGCGCGCACCAGCCGCTCCAGGTAGCGGCGCACCGTCGGCTCGTCCCCGTCCGCCCCGGGCAGGGTCGCCCGCCACTCCCGCGCGACCGCGGCCAGGACCGCCTCCGCCGTCGCCGCGCCGCGCTCGGTGAGCCGGGGGCGGACCACGCGCCGGTCCGCCCGCTCCCGGTCCCGCACGACGAGGCCGCGGTCCTCCAGGTCGGTGAGCACCGGGGTGAGGGTGGTGGGGGTGAGCCCGACCCGGGCGGCGAGGTCGCGCTGGGTCGCGACGGGCTCGACGAGCGCCTCCAGGACATCGAGCGCGGTCGGGGACAGGCCGTGCCGCGCGACGATGCGGGCCCGCAGCCGGGTCAGCGCGGTGCCCGCGGCGCTGACGAGCCGATCGAGCGGTTCGGGGACGGGTTCGGACACGGCTTCGGACACGGCGGGGAGCGTAAGACCGTGCGGCCCCGGACCATGTGGGAACGAGGTGTCCCGTTCGCACCCGTGAACCCGGGCGGGCCCGCAGGCTCCGACCATGACCCTCGCCGCGACCGCCGTCTCGATCACCCCGCTCGCCCCGCCCCGCTTCACCGTGGTCTCGACCGAACCCGAGGCCGACCCGGAGAACGACTCCGAGATCGACGCCGGGATCGACGCGCGCGCCGTCCCCCTCCCGGTGGGCGCCGCGCAGCAGGCGCCGCACCTGCGCTCGCGGAACCCGTCTCCCCGGACCCGCGGCGGTGCCCACCTCCCGCTGGTGCCGGGATCGGTGCGGGCCGGGGCGCGCGAGGCGGCGGCGCGGCGGCGGGCGGAGACGGTGGTCCGGATCGCCCTGGAGGTGTTCGACGGCCATCGCCCCCTCGCCCACCTCGTGCCCTACGCGAGCCCCGAGGTGCTGCGCTACGTCGCCGCCGGGGTGCCGCGCCGCGGGCACGGCCCGCCCCACGGCGTGCTCCGCTCACTGCACTGCCGACCGGTCGAGCGGACCGGCGCCGAGGTCACGGCGGTGTGCCGGTTCGGCGACCGGGCGCGCGCCCTCGCCGCCCGGCTCGACCTCACCCCGACCGGCGACTGGCGCTGCACCGCGCTCCGGGTGCTCTGACCCCCGGCGACCGGCGCGCTCGCTCACACCTGGTGAGCGAACGCGCCGTTCGCCGGGGTGGGCTCAGTCCAGGATCGCGGTGGCCTCGAGCTCGACGAGGACGTCCGGCTCGAAGAGGAGGTCCACGCCGATGAGGGACGCGGGTGGCATCGGCTGGGGCAGGCCGACCTCCGCCGCCACCTTCTCCACGCCCGCCATGAGGTCCGCGATCTTCTCGGGCGCCCAGTCGGTCACGTAGAAGGTCAGGCGCAGCACGTCGTCGAACGTGGCGCCCGCTCCGGCGAGTCCGGTCGCGGTGGCGCGGAGGACCTGGGCGACCTGGCCCGCCAGGTCCCCCGGCGCGAGTGCCGTCCCGTCGGCGGCGCGGGCGATCTGCCCGCTGACGTGGACGTGCCGGGTTCCGGTCCCGACGGCGACGTGGTGGTACGGGGTGGGCTGCAGCATGCCCTCGGGGGTGAAGCGCTGGACGGCCACGGTTCTTCTCCTCGGATCGGTGGTATCTCACAGATACCTGGTGTCCGAAGGGCACTTCAACGAGACTAGGTGTCGTGCCGGAAACCGCCCTCACGATCACCGCCCCGCACCGCGACGTCCTCGACCAGGTGCTGGACCGCTGGTCACTGGCCGTGCTGAACGAGCTGTGCGAGCAACCGACCCGCTTCAACGGGCTCCGCCGCGCGATCCCCGCCGTGTCGCAGAAGTCCCTCACCGCGACCCTGCGCCGCCTCGAACGCAACGGGATCGTCGAGCGCGCCGTGACCGCCACCCGCCCGGTGGCCGTCGAGTACCGGATCACCCCGCTCGGCAAGACGATGCGGCACCCCGTGGACGCCTTGATCGCCTGGGTGGACACCGCCCTGCCCGCGATCCGGGAGGCCCGAGAGCGCTTCGACACGGAAACGGCGAACGGCGCGCTCGCTCACCAGGTGTGAACGAACGCGCCGTTCGCTGCGGAGCATGTGTGTGAGTGCGCGGGCCGGTGCGGGAGCGAACGGCGCGTCGGCTCACTAGGTGTGAGCGAACGCGCCGTTCGCTCACACCTAGTGAGCGGACGCGCCGTTCGCCGGGTGGGTCAGCGCTGGCGGCGGGCCTGGCGGCGGCGCTCGGCGCGGTTGCCGCCCTGTCCCCCGCCCTGTTGTCCCCCGCCCTGTGGGCGCTGCTGCGGGCGGCCACCGCCGTTGCGGGTGGCGACCTCGCCGTCCTCGGTCGGGCCGCTGTAGCTCAGCCCCTGCGTGGGCGGACCGGAGCGGAAGGCCGCGGGCAACACCGACGTGGGGGTCTCGTCGGGGCTCTGCTGCGGCACCCGCGGGATGCGACTGGTCACCGGCTCGGCCGCCGAGGGCGCCGCGACCGGCGCCGCGACGGCGCCGTTCGGGGGCGCACCGTTCGGGGCGGCGCCGTTCGCTTCGGCGCCGTTCGGGGCAGCCCCGTTCGCGGCGGCGGGCTGCTCGGCGCCCGGCGCGGGGACCTCCTGAATCTGCACCGCGACGTTGAACAGGTGCCCGACCGTCTCCTCCTTGATGCCCTCGAGCATCGCGGTGAACATGTCGAAGCCCTCGCGCTGATACTCGATCACCGGGTCCCGCTGGGCCATCGCCCGCAGCCCGATGCCCTCCTTGAGGTAGTCCATCTCGTAGAGGTGCTCGCGCCACTTGCGGTCGATGACCTGCATCAACACCTGCCGCTCGAGCTCGCGCATGCCGCCTTGCGGGCCGATCAGCGCGTCCATCTCCGCCTCGCGGCGGGCGTAGGCGCGCTCGGCGTCCGCGAGCAGCGCCTCGGTGATCGTCTCCTTGGAGAGATCGTCCACGTCGTCGGCGTCGACGAGGTCCTGCCACTTGATCGAGACCGGGAAGAGCTGCCCGACGGCCGTCCAGAGCTTCTCGAGGTCCCAGTCCTCGGCGTAGCCCTCGGCGGTGGCCCCGTCGACGTAGGCGGTCACCACGTCCCGCTGCATGGAGCGGATCTGGTCGGCGATGTCCTCGCCCGCCAGCACCCGCGCACGCTCGGCGTAGATGACCTTGCGCTGCTGGTTGAGCACCTCGTCGTACTTGAGGACGTTCTTGCGGATCTCGAAGTTCTGCTGCTCGACCTGCGTCTGTGCGCTGCGGATGGCCCGGGTGACCATCTTCGCCTCGATCGGGACGTCCTCGGGCAGGTTGAACCGGTTCATGATCGACTCGACCATGGCGCCGTTGAAGCGGCGCATCAGCTCGTCGCCCAGCGAGAGGTAGAAGCGGCTCTCGCCCGGGTCGCCCTGGCGGCCGGACCGACCGCGGAGCTGGTTGTCGATGCGGCGCGACTCGTGGCGCTCGGTGCCGAGCACGTAGAGCCCGCCCGCCTCGCGGACCTCCTCCGCCTCCGCGGCGACCTGCTTCTTCATCCGGGCGACGGCGTCGTCCCACGCGGCCTCGTAGGCCTCGCGGTGCTCGACCGGGTCGAGCCCGCGGCTGCGCAGCTCCAGGTCCGCGAGGAAGTCCGGGTTGCCGCCGAGCATGATGTCGGTACCGCGGCCCGCCATGTTGGTGGCGACCGTGACCGCGCCGACGTGGCCCGCCTGCGCGACGATCATCGACTCGCGCTCGTGCTGCTTCGCGTTCAGCACCTCGTGCGGCACCTGGCGCTGGGTGAGCAGCGTGGACAGGTACTCGGACTTCTCCACGCTCGTGGTGCCGACCAGCACGGGCTGGCCCTTGTGGTGCTTCTCGGCGATGTCGTCCGCCACCGCGTCGAACTTCGCGGCCTCGGTCTTGTAGATGAGGTCCGGCTGGTCCACCCGGACCATCGGCCGGTTCGTCGGGATGACGACGACGTGCATGCCGTAGGTGCTGTGCAGCTCCGCCGCCTCGGTCTCGGCGGTACCGGTCATCCCGGAGAGCTTGTCGTAGAGCCGGAAGAAGTTCTGCAGGGTGATCGTGGCGAGGGTCTGGTTCTCCGCCTGGATCGTGACCTTCTCCTTGGCCTCGATCGCCTGGTGCATGCCCTCGTTGTAGCGGCGACCGGACAGGACGCGGCCGGTGAACTCGTCGACGATCAGGACGTTGCCGTCCCGGACGATGTAGTCCTTGTCCTTGGCGAAGAGCTCCTTGGCCTTCAGCGCGTTGTTCAGGTATCCGACGAGCGGGGTGTTCGCGGCCTCGTAGAGGTTGTCGATCCCGAGCTGGTCCTCGACGAAGGACACCCCGTCCTCGGTGACGCCGACGGTGCGCTTGCGCTCGTCGACCTCGTAGTGGCGGTCCCGCTGCAGCAGCGGCGCCATCCGCGCGAACTCCTGGTACCACCGGGCGCTCTGCTCGGCCGGGCCGGAGATGATCAGCGGCGTGCGCGCCTCGTCGATGAGGATCGAGTCCGCCTCGTCGACGATCGCGAAGTGGTGACCGCGCTGCACCATGTCGGCGGAGTTCCACGCCATGTTGTCGCGCAGGTAGTCGAAGCCGAACTCGTTGTTCGTGCCGTAGGTGATGTCCGCGGCGTACTGCTCGCGCCGCACCGCCGGGGTCTGGTCGGCGAGGATCACGCCCACGCTGAGCCCGAGGAACCGGTGGATCCGGCCCATGGTCTCGGCGTCCCGCTTGGCGAGGTAGTCGTTCACCGTGACGACGTGCACGCCGTCTCCCGACAGCGCGTTGAGATAGCTGGGCAGGGCACAGGTCAGGGTCTTGCCCTCACCGGTGCGCATCTCCGCCACGTTGCCCAGGTGCAGCGCCGCGCCACCCATCAGCTGGACGGGGAACGGCCGCTGGCCCAGCGTGCGCTTGGCCGCCTCCCGGATCGCGGCGAACGCCTCCGGGAGCAGGTCGTCGAGCGTCTCGCCCTCGGCGTAGCGCTCCTTGAACTCGTCCGTCTTCGCGCGCAGCTGCGCGTCGGTGAGCACCTCGAAGTCGGGCTCGAGCGAATCGATGTGGTCGGCGATCCGGCCCAGCCGCTTCACCAGCTTCGTCTCGCCGGCACGGAGCAGGCGGTTCAGCAAGGACGGCACTGATCGACCTCATTCACATCGCGGTCTCGGGCGGTGGCCGGCGCGCAGGGGCCCGCCGACCGGGGCGGACGCCGGGCCGCACGGTTCAGCGACTCCGGCGCACACACCGACCCATGGTAGCCACCGGCGTGTCGACCCCTGAGAGGGCAACGACCCCGGACCCGTGCAGGTTCCGGGGCCGTGCGTGCCCACCGCGATGGACGGGCGTCGGGGTGCGACGACAGGCCGCACCCCGACGCCCTTCTTCGGAGGGGGTCTCGGGGCCGGGCTATCCGCCGAGCCGGATCACGCCGTAGTCGTACCCCTTGCGCCGGTAGACGACCGACGGGGTGCCGCACTCGGCGTCCGCGAACAGGTAGAAGTCGTGTCCCACGAGCTCCATCCGGGACAGCGCCTCGTCGATGCTGATCGGCTCCGACGAGTGCTGCTTGCGCCGCACGATCCGGCCGGGCAGGTCCTCCGACGACTCCTCGAGGTGCTCGCCGTGACCACGCGGCTCGGGGATGTGGGCCTGGACGCGCTCCTCGGCCAGCTCCTGCTCGAGCACGGCGACCGCCGCGGCACCACCGCGACCGGCCATCACGCGGGTCCGCCGGTCGTTGAGCCTGCGCCGGTCGTGGGAGCGGCGGAGCCTGCTCTCGAGCTTGCTGATCGCGCAGTCCAGCGCGGCGTAGAAGTCCCCCGCGCACGCTTCGGCGCGCGCGACCTGGTTGCGGCCGCGGCCGGTGATCTCGATCCGCTGACAGCTCTTGGACTGTCTGCGGTTGGGCTCGTGGAAGAGCTCGACCTCCATGCCGACGATCTTGTGGTCGTAGCGCTCGAGCCGGGCCAGCTTCTCCTCGACGTGGATCCGGAAGTGTTCCGGGACCTCCACGTTGCGGCCGGTGACGACGATCTCCACTCGACTTCCCTCGCAATCCGTGCGTACTCGGCGTCGGGGGTTCTTCGGGCGTGTCCGACGTGTCGGACAACTGGGGTGCGCACCACCCCGGGGACCCGAAGCGGATGTCCGGTGTTCCCCTCCCGTTGTGGCGTGGGTTACGTGTGCCAGGCACGGTAGTTCCAATCACGGTTCGGCGACAGTCCTGAGCGGTGAGTGACAGCGACTTGGGGGAATTCGGCGGATGACATTGCCCTGACCTGCACTAACCCGTACTTTGGAGTGGTTGGTCGGGCGGCGGACCGGCCCCTCAGCGCTGCCCGGGGGCGGGTCGGTGGCGGCGGTCCGTCCGGCTGCTCGCGTCACACAGCACCACCGCCCCGGCGACCGGGATCCCCACCTCGGCGAGGGCTCGGGCGCACGCGCGCAGCATGGCCCCCGTGGTCACCACGTCGTCCACCAGCACCACCGCACCCGGCGGGTTCTCGGGCGATCGCACGTGCACCGCGCGGGCGAGGTTCGCCGCGCGGGCCGCAGCGTCGAGCCCGAGGGAGTCCCGGGTGCCGCGGCGCAGCCCCAGCAGCGGCCAGGCCTCCGCGTGCCCGATCCGCGTGCAGAGCCGCCGCACGTGGTCACCACCGCGCGCTCGCGCGGCGGCGGGCCGCGAGGGCGCGGGCACCACGACCGCCCCGGCGGGCACGAGCTCGCCGAGCACCGCGGCGAGCGGCCGCCCGAGGTCCCGCCTGCCGCGCTCCTTGTAGCCGAGCAGCGCCGCCCGCAGCGGCCCGGTGTAGCGGCCCGCCGCGTAGAGCACCGGCGCCTCCGGCAGCACCACGCGGTGCGGGCCGGGCAGCGCCGCGGCACACTCGGGACACCAGCCCGGCCGAGGACCGTCCCGGGCGGGCGGGGCACCACAGCCCCCGCACGCGGCGGGGAGCAGCAGGTCGAGGAGCGCGGAGGCGGGTTCGCGGAGGGCCATGCGAGCACTCTGCCCCCGCGCCCCGACACCGCCGTCCGATCGAGCGGCGGCGAGCCCGAGTTGTCCACAGCCGAGGCCCCGACACGGGGATCTCCGACGCTCGGGACGCCCAAGCGTCGGTGAGTGGTGCTTGGGACGCCCAAGCGTCAACCGCCGGCCCCGCCCCCTGACGCTCGGGACGCCCAAGCACCGCTCAGCGACGCTTGGGACGCCCAAGCGTCAACCGCCGGCCCCGCCCCCTGACGCTCGGGACGCCCAAGCACCACTCACCGACGCTTGGGCGTCCCAAGCGTCACCCCCGACAGCGTCATCAGCCGGGGTAGAGCGGGATCCCGTCCGGGGCGGCGCCCAGCACCTGGCGCCAGCTGTCCAGCTCCCCGCCGTCGTAGCTCCAGATCCCGCCCTGGTCGGCCACCAGGAACGGGCGCGAGGAGGCGGCCGACACCCCGCGCAGCGGCGGGGTGAGGTTGCTGCTCGGGACCAGCTGCAGACCCAGCCCGTCCGAGGAGACCAGCGACACCGGGCGGTCCGTCCGGGTGCTGACCACGATCAGCTGCTCGTCCGCCCGCCAGTCCACCCCGACGACCCCGCCGAGGTCGGTCGGGCGCAGCTGCCGGACGTTCCGCACCGCGACGTCCCCCTCGGGGCCCCGGACGACCGCCCCCGTGACCAGCCCGCCGCCGACGACCGCGGCCACCCGCAGCCCGTCCCGGGAGAGCCGCAGGTCGGTGAGCGGGCCCAGTCCGGTCAGGTCGGAGACGTTGACCTGGCCGGTCCGCACCGCGCCGGTCTGGTCGACGGTCACCCGCGCGACGACGTCCTCGCCGAGCACCGTCCACACCTCGCCGCCGGTGGGCGTCCAGGTCGGCCGCGACATCCGCGCGGCGGACAGCGGGACCGCCGCCAGGAGCCCGTCGGTGGGCCCGACGAGGAGCCGCTGCCGCCCGGAGTCCCGGGCGACGACGGCGATGCGGGCGCCGTCGGCGGTGGTGGCGGCCGCGGCGACGTCGAACGCGCCGTTGCCCGCCTGTCCGCCGACGACCTCGCCGGACGGGAGGCGCCGGACCCGCCCGCCGGACACCGCGAGCGCGGGCACGTCCGCGCTCGGCTGCACCGTGGCGCTGGTGCCCGCGACGGCATCGACGGTGAGGTCGGGGGTGTTCGCGATCAGCGGCGCCCCGTCGACGAGCAGCCGCACCCGCGGGATGTTGATCTCGGCGAGGGTCTGCACGAACTGCGCGGCGAGCAGCCTGCGTTGGGCCTCGTCCAGGTCGCCGACCTGCGTGAGGTCGACGACCAGGGTGCCGTCCGGAGCGTCGGTGACGTTGGTGCGCAGCCGCGCGGACGCCGGGACCGTGGACACCGCCGCGTTGCGCAGGGCGGGTGACGGCCCGGTGAGCAGCATGTCCACCGCCCGGGAGGCCAGCGCCTGCGCGGGCACGGCGGGCAGGTAGCGCAGGTCCGCGACGGTGGCCCGGCGGGCCGGGTCGACGAAGTACCCCTTCACCGTGCGGTAGTTGGAGCGGAAGTCCGACATCCGGACCAGGACGCCGCCGGGCAGCCCGTCGATCCGCCACTGGCCGTCCGCCCGGCGGACCGTCACGTCGAGCTCCACCGGCGCCTCGGCGGGCTCGAAGGCACCGACCGAGTCGAGCGTCCCGACCCGGTCGCCGCGGATCCGCACGGTGGCGACGTCCGGGTCGGTGCCGCTGGTGGGCGGGTACACCGTGTCGAACTGCTCGGACAGCACGGTCAGGGACTCGGCGTCGTCCCAGTCCTGCGCGGCCGGCGCGGTGAGGAAGCGGCGCGCGGCCCCGTGCCGGTCCACGGTGCTGCCGGAGGCGTAGACGAACCCGCGCACCAGGTCCAGCGGGTTCGTGCCGTCGACGGGCCCCGCGGGCAGGCCCGGTGCGTCCCCGTCGGTGACCTTGCGCAGCACCTGCACCGAGGAGTCCCCGGGGACGCTGGCACACCCCGCCAGCAGGAACAGCGACAGCAGCGCCACCAGCGCGCGCCTCACCGCTCCTCCTCCGCCATCTCGGGCAGCTCGGGGATGGGCGTCCCCCACGGCGGTGTGGGCACCGACGCGGGCAGCGGGTGCCCCTCCTCCGGGTCCGCGCGCTCGGGCTGCAGCGGCAGCGGGCTGGACTCCAGCAGGTCGCCCTCCGTGCGGGGCAGGGTCAGCCGGAACGCCGACCCGCGCCCGACCTCGCCCCAGGCCTGCAGCCACCCGCCGTGCAGCCGCGCGTCCTCCAGGCTGATCGACAACCCGAGGCCGCTGCCGCCGGAGCGCCGCGCGCGGGACTCCTCGGCCCGCCAGAACCGGTTGAACACCAGCCCCGCCTCGCCGGGCCGCAGCCCGACGCCGTGGTCGCGCACCACCACGGCGACGGCGTGGTCGTCCCCCGCCAGCGAGACGTGCACCGGCCTGCCCTCGCCGTGGTCGATGGCGTTGGCCACCAGGTTGCGCACGATCCGCTCGACGCGCCGCGAGTCGACCTCGGCGTAGACGTCTCCCGGCAGGTCGAGCACCAGCGGCGTGCCGGACTCCTCGGCGACCCCGCGCACGGCCTCGACGGCCCGCGAGACCACGTGCCGCATGTCGAGCCGTTCGGTCCCCAGCTCGGCCACGCCCGCGTCGAGCCGGGAGATCTCGAGGAGGTCCCCGAGCAGTGTCTCGAAGCGGTCCAGCTCCGTGACCAGCAGCTCCGAGCTGCGGCGCAGCGCCGGGAGCAGCTCGTCCCGCGAGGCGTAGAGGATGTCCGCCGCCATCCGGACCGTGGTCAGCGGGGTGCGCAGCTCGTGGCTGACGTCGCTGGTGAAGCGGCGTTGCAGGGCGCCGAACTCCTCCAGCTGGCGGATCTGGGTCTGGATGCTGCCCGCCATCTCGTTGTACGACTCGAACAGCCTCGCCACCTCGTCCTCGCCGTGGACGGGCATGCGCTCGTCGAGATGGCCCTCCGCGAAGCGCTCGGCCACCTCCGCCGCCTGCTTGACGGGCCGCACGACCTGCCGCGTGACCAGGCTCGCGATGCCGGCGAGGAGCAGCAACAGCACCAGCCCACCCACGATCAGGGTGCTCTGGATCAGCCCGAGGGTGCGCTGCTCGGCGTCGAGCGGGAACATCAGGTAGAGCTGCAGCTCGCGGCCCGCGGTCCGCACCGGCTGCCCGACGACGAGGGTCGGGATCCCGTCCACCGTGGCGTACTGCGTGGTCAGGGCCCCGCTGGCGACGGCTTGGGCCTGCTCGTTCGTGATCGCGTCCAGGTCGCCCGCGGAGATCTCCGGACCCGAGCCCGCACCCGTCGTCAGCGCCGCGCGGAACTCACCCGCGGTCGGCGCGCCCGCCTCCGCGCTGGACTGGTTGGTGAGCCGGTCCAGCGCGTTGTTCAGCGTGCCCTGGGCGCCCTCGCGGTCGGGGTCCACCCCGGACAGGTCCCGCTCGGAGACGACACGGGCGGACTCGGCCTGCAGGACGGCGGCGTCGAACTTCGCCTGGATCAACCGGTCCGCGATCTGGGTCTGCAGGACCAGGCCGAGCACGAGCACGACGGCCAGCGACAACGCGAGCGTGGACACCACGACCCGCAGCTGCAGCGACCGCCGCCAGGCCGTGAGCGCCGCGGCCTGGACCTCGGAGAACAGCAGGGACGCCGAGGCGAACGCGCGCCGCAGGACGTCCATCAGGGGGGCCCGGCCTTGTACCCCACCCCGCGGACGGTCAGCACGACCTCCGGGTGCTCGGGGTCCTTCTCGACCTTCGACCGCAGCCGCTGGACGTGCACGTTGACCAGTCGGGTGTCCGCGGCGTGCCGGTAGCCCCACACCTGCTCCAGCAGCACCTCGCGGGTGAAGACCTGGCGGGGCTTGCGCGCGAGCGCCACGAGCAGGTCGAACTCCAGCGGGGTGAGCGCGATCCGCTCGCCCTGGCGGGTGACCTGGTGGGCGGGCACGTCGATGTCCACGTCCCCGATGGTCAGCTGCTCGGCGGGCTCGGTCTCGGTGCGCCGCACCCGCGCGCGGATGCGGGCGACGAGCTCCTTGGGCTTGAAGGGCTTGACCACGTAGTCGTCCGCGCCGGACTCCAGGCCCAGCACGATGTCCACGGTGTCGCTCTTCGCCGTGAGCATGACGATCGGGACGCCGGACTCCGCACGGATGGCGCGGCAGACGTCGATCCCGTTCATCCCGGGGAGCATGAGGTCGAGCAGCACGAGGTCCGGCCGCAGGTCCCGCACGGCGGGCAGGGCACGGGTCCCGTCCGCGACGACGGCGGTGTCGAACCCCTCGCCCCGCAAGACGATGGTCAGCATCTCGGCCAGGGCCGGGTCGTCGTCGACCACCAGAACGCGCGACTTCATGCGCGTCAGCATCCCACTGCCCCCCGACGGTCCCGCCCGCTACCCTCCGCCGGTCGTCGACGGCCCGCCCCCGTCACGCGACGCGCATCGGATCGAACCGGGGCACTAGGGTCCCGCGCATGGGGCGGTTGGTGGTGGTCGAGGGCCTGGACGGCTCGGGGAAGGCCACCTTGACCGCGCGGCTGGTCACGGCCCTGCGCGGGGGCGGCTCGCGTGTCGCGACGACGGCGTTCCCCCGCTACGAGGCGGACGTGCACGCCGAGCTCGCCCGGGACGCCCTCTACGGCCGCCTCGGCGACCTGGCGGACTCGGTGCACGGGATGGCGGTGCTGTTCGCACTGGACCGCCGCGCCGCCGCCGGTGCGCTGCGGGACCTGCTGAGCAGCCACGACGTCGTGTTGGTGGACCGGTACGTCGCCAGCAACGCCGCCTACAGCGCCGCCCGGCTCGCGCAGCGGGCCGACGGCGAGGTGGTCCGGTGGGTCCACGACCTGGAGATCGCGCGTTTCGGCATCCCCGTCCCGGACCACCAGCTGCTGCTGGCCACCGACCGCGCGGTCGCGGCGGAGCGGGCGCGGCAGCGCGCCGCGGCCGACCACACCCGCGCCCGGGACGCCTACGAGGCGGACGACGACCTGCAGACCCGCACCGACGCCGTCTACCGCGAGCTGGCCGCCCAGTCCTGGCTGAGCCCGTGGACGGTCCTCGACGGCGAGATCGCCCCGCACGCCCTGGCCGCCCGCCTCACCGTGTGATCACGGCAGGTCGCGCACCTGCGGCCAGGTGTGGGCGAAGCCGGGGTGCAGCTCCGGGCCGTCGGACGAGCCCAGGGTGACCACGCGGAACCACTGGAACTCGACGCTCTCCCCGCCCCGGATCCCGACGGGCAGGGCCTCGTCGGCGCTGACCACGACGGTGGTGTAGCTCCAGCCGCCGTGGTCGTCCACGAACCGGGCGGTCTCGACGAGCGGCGCGGTGTCCAGCTCGGACTCCTCGGCCGCCTCGCGCCGGGCGGCCTCCTCGGCCGACTCGCCGAGGTGCCGCGCGCCACCGGGGATCCCCCAGGTGCCGCCGTGGTGGCTCCACAGCGCGCGGTGCTGCAACAACACCAGGTCTCCGGAGCGCACCAGCAGCCCGGCCGCGCCGTAGAGCCCCCAGTGCTTGTGGCCCAGCGCGCACCACTGCCACCCGTCCCCGCTCGATCCGTGGGGCAGGGGTGCGGCGCTCATCAGTCAAGCCTAACCGCTGTCGTGCGCGGCAAGTAGTGCTCCAGCACCACTTGCCGCGCACGGGCGGCGCAGCCGCTAGTAGCGGTAGTGCTCCGGCTTGAACGGGCCCTCGACGTCCACGCCGATGTACTCGGCCTGGTCCTTGCTGAGCTTGGTCAGCTCGCCGCCCAGCGCCAGCACGTGGATCTTCGCGACCTTCTCGTCGAGGATCTTCGGCAGCCGGTAGACGTCGTTGTTGTACTCCTCGTGCTTGGTGAACAGCTCGATCTGCGCGATCACCTGGTTGGAGAAGCTGTTGCTCATCACGAACGAGGGGTGGCCGGTGGCGTTGCCCAGGTTCATCAGCCGGCCCTCGGACAGCACGATGATCGAGTGCCCGTCCGGGAACACCCACTCGTCCACCTGGGGCTTGATGTTCGTCCTGATGACGCCCTCGACGCGGCCCAGCCCCGCCATGTCGATCTCGTTGTCGAAGTGCCCGACGTTCCCGAGGATCGCCTGGTGCTTCATCTTCTTCATCAGGTCGACGGTGATGATGTCCTTGTTGCCCGTCGTCGTGATGACGATGTCCGCCTTCTCGATGACGTCCTCGAGCCGGGCGACCTGGTAGCCCTCGAGCAGCGCCTGCAGGGCGCAGATCGGGTCCACCTCGGAGACGATGACGCGCGCGCCCTGACCGGCCAGCGCCTCGGCCGAGCCCTTGCCCACGTCGCCGTAGCCGGCGACGACCGCGACCTTGCCGCCGATGAGGACGTCCGTGCCGCGGTTGATGCCGTCGATCAGCGAGTGCCGGATGCCGTACTTGTTGTCGAACTTGCTCTTCGTCACCGAGTCGTTGACGTTGATCGCCGGGAACAGCAGCTGCCCCTGCTCGGCCAGCTGGTAGAGCCGGTGCACGCCGGTGGTGGTCTCCTCGGTGACCCCCCGGATGTCCGACGCGACGGTCGTCCACTTCTGCGGGTCGGCGGCCAGCGAGCGGCGCAGGGTCTCCAGGATGATGCGGTACTCGTGGGCGACGGTGAGGTCGTCCTCGTCCACGGTGGGGACCACGCCGGCCTTCTCGAACTCGACGCCCTTGTGCACGAGCAGGGTCGCGTCCCCGCCGTCGTCGAGGATCATGTTCGGGCCGACGAGGTTGCCCTCGGCGTCCGTGAAGTGGAAGAGCTGCTCGGTGGCCCACCAGTACTCGTCGAGGGTCTCGCCCTTCCAGGCGAACACCGGCACACCCTTGGGCGCCTCGGGGGTGCCGTGCGGGCCGACGACGATCGCCGCGGCCGCGTGGTCCTGGGTGGAGAAGATGTTGCAGGACACCCAGCGCACCTCGGCGCCCAGCGAGACCAGGGTCTCGATCAGCACCGCGGTCTGCACCGTCATGTGCAGCGAGCCCGCGACCCGGGCGCCGTGCAGCGGCTTGGCCTCGGCGTACTCGCGGCGCAGCTCCATCAGACCCGGCATCTCGTTCTCGGCGAGCCGGATCTCCTTGCGGCCGAACTCGTGCAGGCCCAGATCGGCCACCGCGAAGTCCAGGCCGTCGATCGTCTGCAGCTTGTCGCTCATGTGTCTCCTCGCGCGTGGGGCGGGGCCCGAGGGGACGGGCCGACCTCCCTGATGGGGAGGCGCCCTTACTCGTCGTCGGCATCGGACCGAGCGTGGCGGAGGTGACCTCCGCTGCAGCGCCTCTCGGTCCGGACGGCGTCCAGCGTACCGGTTCGGGCGCCCCTGCCGAACCCCGCCGGCCCGCGACGTCCCAGACGGCGCTCCGCTGCGTTGCCGGCAAGGCCGAATACGACCCGGTATGAGGCCTCGCCGCCGCCTTGCGGAGCATCCGCCTGGAACGCCGCGACCTCGACGGGGTCCGGCAGGGGCGCCCTACCCCAGCAGGTGGTCACGCAGGAGTGACTCAGCCGCCGCGACGCGGTCGTGCGCGGCGAGCAGGCCCGCGGGGGCGACCGCGAAGTCCGCGTCGACCAGCACGGACGCGGTGCCGAGCGCGGGGGCCAGCACCGGGTCGCCCTGCAGCGTGCCGACGAGCGCGGCCAGGCCCGCGGCGTCCCGCTGCCGGAACACCCCGCCGGACAGCACGACCAGACCGATGTCGGTCGGGTCGAGCTCGCTCGGGTCGCGCAGGTGCCGCCGCACGGCGACGACGGCAGCGAGCGCGGCCACCCGCCGGTCCTCCGCCGCGCTGCCCGCGTCCCGCGGGATGAAGCCGACCTCGCTGGCCATCCGCTTGACCGTGGCCGTGAGCAGGTCCGCCTCGACGGGGTCGACGATCTCCTCGGCCTGCGCCTCCTGCAGCACGCCCTCGGCCGCGGAGCGCATGCCCAGGTCGCCCTCGACCGTGCGCCGGGCCGTCTCCTGCGGTCGGGCCGAGTGGACGTCGGTCGTGGCGCAGCCCACGTCGACCACCAGCACCCGGGTCCCGCAGATCCGGGCGAGCTCGGCGGTGCCCGCGCGGACGGCGTCCGGCGTCATGACCCGGACCATCCGCCGGAAGCGCGGCGCCGTGCCCGACCCGCGACCGCCGAGGACGTGGCGGGCGAAGACCTCCGCGAGCGCCGCCCGGGCGGGGCCGGGGACCAGCTCGCCCGGCGCCGGGGCCACGTTCGCGCAGCTCACGACGGTGCGACCGGTCGAACGGAGCAGGGCGAGCGCGTCGTCGCGGGCCTCGACGTTGCCCGCCAGGACGATCGGGTGCCGCAGCCGGGCCCGCGCGAGCGTCCCCGCGTTGTGCAGGAGGACGGCGGGGTCGTCGCCGTCCGCGCCGCCGATCAGCAGCACGGCGCCGGGTCGGTGCCCCCGCAGCACCCGCACGGCCGCGGGGTCCAGCGGCCCGGCGTGCACGTGCACGACGTGGGCTCCCGCGGAGCGGGCGACCTGGTGGCCCACCTCGGTGGCCAGCAGCGTCTCGGTCCCGACGACCGCGAGTCGCAGCCCGCCGCCCGCCGACGAGCAGGCCAGCAGGTCCGGGTCCGGGCCGGTCGCGGTGGCCGTGACCCCACGGACGGCCGCGTCCACCCCCTCGAGCACGTCGACCGGGGTGGTGGGGTGCTCGGCGAACCCGGCCAGGGCACCGTCGGGCTTGACGAGCACGGCCTTGGTCCACGTCGAGCCGACGTCCAGACAGACGGCACCGGAGGCGATGTCGGGGCCCGCAGCCCCGCCCGTGCCGGTCATGTCGCGGAAGCCTACCGGTCGATCACCCTGAGCAACTGGATTCCGGACAAGCCCACGGTAGTGTTCAGTGATCCACGACACGCTGATCTCATGTGCCCGGGAGCGACGATGCTCGGACTGATGCAGGACCGGCCCCTGACCCTCACCCACGTCTTCCACCGCGCGGAACAGCTGTTCGGCCACAAGCGGCTGATCACCGGCTCGGCGGCGGGCGAGCGCGAGACGACCGTCGCCGACTGGGCCGTCCGGGTCCGCAGGCTCGCCACGGTGCTGGACACCCTCGGCGTCTCCGCGGACGGCCGGGTCGGCACGTTCTGCTGGAACACCGACCGGCACCTCGAGCTGTACCTGGCCGCGCCGTGCACCGGCCGGGTCCTGCACACCCTGAACATCCGGCTGTTCCCCGAGCAGCTGACCTACATCGCCAACCACGCCGAGGACGAGGTCGTCTTCGTCGACCGGTCCCTGCTGCCGCTGTTCTGGCCGCTGGTGGACCAGTGCACGACCGTCCGGGCGGTCGTCGTGATCGACGACGGCGCGGACGTCGAGATGGACGAGATCCTCGCCGACCCCCGCGTCCACGACTACGAGACCCTGCTCGCCGCCGCCGAGCCCTTCACCGGGCGTTTCGCCGTCGACGACGAGAACTCGGCCGCCGCCATGTGCTACACGTCCGGGACCACCGGGAACCCGAAGGGCGTGGTCTACAGCCACCGCTCGGCGGTGCTGCACTCCCTGATCACCCTCACCGCGGACACGTTCGCGCTGTCGGAGCGGGACGTCGTGCTCCCCGTGGTGCCGATGTTCCACGCGAACGCCTGGGGCCTGCCCTACGGCGCCCTGCTCGCCGGGTGCGACCTGGTGTTCCCGGGCCCGAACATGACCCCCGACGCGATCGTCGACCAGCTCGAGCGGCATCGGGTCACCGTGACCGGCGGGGTCCCCACCATCTGGATGGGCATGCGCCCGCTGCTGGCCGACCACGACCTCTCCGCCCTGCGCGCGATCATCTGCGGCGGCTCCGCCGTGCCGCGCGCGCTCTCCGAGGCCTACCGCGAGGCCATCGGCCTGCCGATGCTGCACGCCTGGGGCATGACCGAGACCTCGCCGATCGCCGCCGTGTCGACCCCGCGCTCGCACCAGGAGGGCTGGACCGAGGACGCCCGCGCCGACGCCCGCGCCCGGCAGGGCCAGCCCGCCCCCTTCGTCGAGCTCCGGATCGCGGACCCGGACACCGGCGAGGAGCAGCCGTGGGACGACCAGGCCACCGGCGAGCTGCAGGCCGCGGGCCCGTGGATCGCGAAGGAGTACTACCGCGGCGAGGGCGGCGGCGCCCAGTTCACCGCCGACGGCTGGCTCAAGACCGGAGACGTCGCGGCCGTCGACCGATGGGGTTTCGTGCGGCTCGTGGACCGGACGAAGGACCTCGTGAAGTCCGGCGGCGAGTGGATCAGCTCCGTGGACCTGGAGAACGAGATCATGGCCCACCCGGCCGTCGCCGAGGCGGCCGTGATCGGCATCCCGCACGAGAAGTGGACCGAGCGGCCGCTGGCGTGCGTGGTCGTCAAGCCGGGCGAGTCGGTCACCGCGGAGGAGCTGCTGGAGTTCCTCGCGCCCCGGGTGGCGAAGTGGTGGCTGCCCGACGCCGTCGAGTTCATCGACGAGGTGCCCAAGACGAGCGTGGGGAAGTTCTCGAAGAAGACGCTGCGGGAGAAGTTCCACGGGTATTCCGTGTCCTGAGCCGTTTCTGAGAGTCCATTCTCAGAAACACTGTCATGAGACTCGCGATTGCGACAGGCGGAGCAATCTCACAGGGAATTCGTAACACGTCCTCAGCGTGGCCGAAACACAGACCGAACCCGTATGCCATGGCGGCTCGGGTTTCCCTCCTCGGGCCGCCCGGGCTCCCCCACGGGTCGGACTCCGCAGGAAGGAATGCCCACGGTGAATTCCACACTCCGCCGAGGCCTGATCACGGCCGCGATCTCCGGTGGATGCGTCCTCGTCGCGAACGGCGTCGCCCAGGCCGCCGAGTCCCCGGGCGGTCCCACGACCACCGCCCCCGACGCCGGCGCGACCGCCACTCCCCCGAAGACCCAGGCCGCGCCCACCGTCTCCGGCGACCAGGTGTCCGCCCTCGCGACCCCCACGCGGACGGGCACCAACCCGCTGGAACGCGGCGGACCCGGCGGCACCCGGGGTCCGGGCGGGAACCAGGGCCCCGGCGGCAACGACAACGGCCCGGGCGGCAACCACGGGCCTGGCGGCACTCAGAACCCCGGCGGCAGCCAGAGCCCCGGCGGCAGCCAGAGCCCCGGCGGCAGCCAGAGCCCCGGCGGCAGCCCGGGGCCTGGCGGAAACCAGAGCCCCGGCGGCAGCCCGGGGCCTGGCGGAAACCACGGGCCCGGTGGCAGCCAGGGCCCGGGTAACCAGGGCCCGGGTAACCAGGGCCCCGGCGGCAACCACGGGCCAGGGGGCAACAGCGGCCCGGGCGGCAACAACGGCCCCGCCGGAAACAACGGCCCGGGCGGCAACCAGGGCCCGGGCGGGAACCAGGGCCCCAGGGGGAATCAGGGCCCGGGCGACCACGGTCCCGGGGGCAGCACCCACGGACCCGGCAGTACCCACGGAACCGGCGGCAACCAGGCACCCGGAGGCAACCAGAGCCCGGGTGGCCACCACGGTCCCGGCGGGAGCCAGGGGTCGGGCGGCAGCCACGGTCCCGGCGGCAGCCACGGTCCCGGCAGCAACCAGGGCCCCGGCGGCCACCACGGCCCCGGCGGCGATGACAGCCGACCGAACGGCCCCGGGCAGGGGCCGGTTCGCGGCGACCACAACGATCCGCGCCACAACGGCCCCCGTCACAACGGCCCGCGCCACGACGGCCCGCGCCACGACGGTCCGCGCCACGACGGTCCGGGCCGCCCGGAGGCACACGGTCCGAACCGTGGCGGCGACCGGGACCGCCCGTGCGACGAGGACCGCACTCCGGCCCGCGGCCACCACGACCGCGACCACGGGGACCGCGGTGGGCGCGGCCCCCACCGCGACCACGACCCGCGGGGCCACCACGACGACCGCCGGGACGACCGCGACAGCCGAGGCGACCGGGGCGACCGGGGCGACCGGGGCGACCGGGGCGACCGGGGCGACCGGGGCGACCGCGACCACCGCGACCACCACACCACGGGCCACGGCGGACACGACCGCGGCGGCCGCACGGAGCAGGCCGGCCACCAGCACCGCGACGACCACCGCCCGGACCGCGACCACCGGGAGGGGCCGCGGGGCGAGCACCAGGGCGACCACGGGAACCACCGGGGCGACCGCGACGAACACCACCGCAGCCACGACCGCGACCATCGCGAGCACGGCCCGCATCGCGGGCACGGCGAGCAGTCGAACACGGGCGGCCACCGCGAGCGCGACCACCGCGACAGCAACCACGGGCCCCGCACCGACCACCGGGGCGACCACCGAGGGGACCACCGGGGCGGCGACCGCGACCACCGGGGCGGCCCCCGCGGCGGCCACGACCGCGACCACCGCGACCACGGCCCGCGTCACGACCGCCACGCCGGCCACCCCCAGGGCAACGACCACCGCGCTCCGCAGCACCACAACCCACAGCACCACAACCCACAGCACCACAACCCACAGGACCACGGCGCCCACACCGCAGCCCACCACGAGCACGGGCAGCCCCACGGGCACGTCCGGCCGGCCGGGCACGACCAGCGCGACGGTGTCGGGTGGGGCCACCCCGGACACCACCAGGGTCAGGCCCGGCACGAGCACCGCCACGACCGGGACGACCGGCACGGGCGCGCCCAGCACGGCCACCACCAGCACGGTCACCACCAGCACAGAGGCGACCACCGCCCGGACCGCGCTCACCGCCACGACCGCGGCCCCCAGCAGGCGAGCCACCAGCAGGCGAGCCACCAGCACCGCCACCACGGTCACGGCCCGCAGCAGCACCGCCAGCCGGGTCCGCGCATCCAGGTGACGACGATCGACGTCGACCTGATCCTCGAGAACCTGCTCTCCCCGCACCGCGGAGGCCCGCGCCTCTCGGCCTGATTCCGCGCGGCGCACGCCGATTCCCCGTTCCGGGCGGTCACCCGACCGCCCGGAATGTGGCGTGCCCGAAATCGTCAGGAATCGACGAGCCGACCGTATCCGGAACGGCCGCTCGGGTCGATGCCGTGCCGGACCTCGGAATAGAGATGGATCTCGTGGCCGTCCGGGTCGTGCAGCACCAGCAGCCATCCGACGGTCGCGTCGATCACCGGAGAATGTGCCACCCCGAGGGCGTCCAGGTGCAGCGCCCACTCCTCGATCGCCCGCTTGTCGGCGACACCCAACAGCAGTTCCAGACCCGGCTGGCTGTGCGCGTCGGGGGTCTCGCGCAGCGCGAGGCCGCCCTCGCACCCCGGGAGGTCCCCCGCGACCCCGCGGAGGACCCCGGCGTCGTCCGGGAACTCCAGCCACGGGGAGAAGCCGAAGACCCGTCGGTAGAAGTCCACACTCCTCGACACGTCCGTCACCGGCAGCTTGACTCCGCGCAGTCGCACGAGCTCGGGCATCGAGACCCCTTTGATTGAATCACGAGTGCATCAAATTCGGGTAGAGTGCACCGCATGCCCGAGGACGTCAAGCGGCCGTACCGGTCGCCCCTGCGCGCCGAGGCCGCGCAACGCACCCGCGCGGTCATCCGCGAGGCCGCGGCGGAGCTCTTCGCCGACCGCGGGTACGTGAGCACCACGGTCAAGGACATCGCGGCGGCGGCGGGGGTCGCCGTCCGGACCGTGCACGCCGCCTACCCGGGCGGGAAGGCCGAGATCTTCCATCGAGCCCTGGACGTCGCGATCGGCGGGGACGACGAGCCCGTCGCCGTGATCGACCGACCCGAGGTACGCGAGGCGCTGACCGAGCCGGACCGGCTGCTGACCGTCCTCGCCCGACGGGGCGCCGCACTGCACGCCCGCGCCGGGGGCCTCCTGCGCGCCTGTGCCGAGTCCGCGGGCGCGGACGGCGAGATGCGCGAGCTCGACGATCTCGGCGCCCGGATGATGGCAGGGACCATGCGCACCATGGCCGAGTCCCTGCGGGCGCACGGCCTGCTGGCCGTTCCGGTCGAGGAGGCCGCGGACGTGCTGTTCACACTCGGGAGCCCGGCGGTGCACGACCTGCTCGTCCGCCGCCGCGGCTGGACCACGGACCGCTACGCGGACTGGCTCGAGCGGGCCCTGCGGCTGCTGCTCACCGATACGTGTCCGGACGGCGCTCGGTGAGGTGCGAGAGCGTGCGCCGGGCCGCGCCGACGGCGGCACCGACGTCCAGCTCCGCGGTCGCGATGCCCGCCTTCGCCCAGGTCCGGGCCAGCACCTCCCCGTCCGGCCCCACGATCTTCGCCTGCCCGAGGAAGCGCATGCGCCCCATGGACCCGGTCTGGTTGGCCGACACGAGCACCACCTGGTTCTCGGCGGCGCGGGAGCGGTCGTAGAGGTCGAAGAGGCGGGACTGGCGGTCGTCCGCCATCCGGGGGGCCCGGTTGGTGATGCTCGTCGGCCAGGCGGAGAGGCAGGCGATGACCTCGGCGCCGTCGAGCGCGAGGGTGCGCGCGGACTCCGGGAAGGTCTTGTCGTAGTCGACCAGCATGCCGAGCCGCCCGACGGGGGTGTCGAACGCGGCGAAGGTGTCCCCCGCCCGGTAGACCCGGTCCTCGCCGACGGGCTGGTGGACCTTGCGGTGCACGCCCAGCAGTCCGTCGCCGTGCACGCAGGCCGCGGTGTTGAACCGGGACCCCTCCGGCCCCGCCTCGCACAGCCCGACGCAGACGACCATGTCCCCGGCCAGCTCCGCGACCTTCCGCAGCTCGGGTCCGTCGAGGTCCAGCGCGGGGGGCAGGGCCGCGGGATCGGGGTCGGTGAAGTCCGTGAGGTAGCCGCCGAGCGCGGCGTCGGGCAGCACGAGCAGCCCGACGCCGGCCCGGCGCCCGTGCTCGATCAGCGTGGCGACCCGCGCCAGCCCGGCCTCGAGATCCCGCCCGAACGCGGCGGCCACAGCCCCCACGGTCAGCATCCCGACCACCGCGTACCTCCCCTGACCGCATTGTGGAGCCACAATGTACGTTCCGACCCCGTCAGACGGTCATTGTGGCTCCACAATGCGGGTGTCGCTCAGATCTGGTACGTGCTGTTGATGATCGCGCCCTTGCGGGCGTAGTGGATCAGCGCGTCCTGGACGTCGAGCGGGTGGGTCGGGATGACGCCCTCGATGAGGTCCTCCTCGCGGGCGCCGTGCAGCGACAGACCGAAGCGGCAGCAGTAGACCTTGCCGCCCTCCTGGATGAAGGTCTTGAGGCTGTTGTTGATGTTGTGCTCGCCGGGGAACGCGGAGTTGCCGGTGGTGGGGAACCCGCGGGTGGCCAGGGCGTTGAGCGAGCCGGGGCCGTAGAAGTAGACGGCGGACTCGAAGCCCTTCCGCAGGGCGCGGGTGGCCTGCAGGATCGCCACGAAGCTCACCGAGGACTCGTGGGCGATGCCGTGGACCAGGGTGAAGTACACCTCACCGTTCTCGGCCTGGTAGTCCGGGAACACCTTCGTGCCGCCGTAGATCGACGAGCCCTCGGGCAGGGACGGGTGGGCGATCTCCTCGAGCGACTGCTTCTCGAGATCGGTCAGGTCTGCCATCGCGTGCGTCCTTCCGGGTGCCTGTGGTGGCGAGCAGTGAACCGGTGCTGCGTGTCCGATTCGTTTCCCCCGGAGATCCGGCGTGTTAGGGGGTGTTGCCGGAGCGTTGCCGTTGCCCCAGACGCGAGTGCGTTCGGCCGTACGTCGCATAGACCACCAGGCCCAGCACCATCCAGATCAGGAAGCGCAGCCAGGTCTCGACCGTCAGGTTGAGCATCAGCCACACGCAGGCCAGCACGGACAGGATCGGCACCAGCGGGACCAGCGGGGTGCGGAAGGCGCGCGGCAGGTCCGGGCGGGTCCGGCGCAGGATCACCACCCCCACCGACACCAGGACGAACGCGAACAGGGTGCCGATGTTGACCATCTCCTCCAGCTCGGAGGCCGGGAAGAAGGTGGCGGTCACCGCGACCAGCAGCCCGACGATCAGCGTCGCGCGCACCGGCGTGCCGTTGCGGCCGGTCCGGGCCAGGGCGGTGGGCAGCAGGCCGTCGCGGGACATGGCGAACAGCACGCGGATCTGGCCGAGCAGGAGCACCATGACGACCGTCGTCAGGCCGAGCAGGGCCCCGACGGCGATGACGGCCGCCGCCCACGTGACGCCGAGCTCGGTGAACGCGGTGGCCAGGGTGGCGCGGGTGCCGTCGGGCCGCTCGCCGAGCTGCGTGTAGCTGACCATGCCCGTGAGGACCAGCGAGACGGCCACGTACAGCACGGTGACGATCGCGAGCGAGCCGAGGATGCCGCGCGGGAGGGACTTCTGCGGGTCGCGCGTCTCCTCCGCGGTCGTCGCGACGACGTCGAACCCGATGAAGGCGAAGAAGACCAGCGAGGCCGCCGCGAGCAGCCCGTAGATGCCGAAGGTGCTGCTGCCCTCGCCGCCGAACAGCGACAGCAGGGACTGCTTCAGCCCGCCGTCCCCGCCGCCGCCGTCGGTCGCGGGCGGGATGAACGGGGTGTAGTTCTGCGCCTTGACGTAGCCGATGCCCACGACCACCACGAGCAGCACGATGGCGACCTTGAGGATCGTCAGCACCATGCTGACCCGGCTGGAGAGCTTGGTCCCGACGGCGAGCAGGGTGCCGAGGATCGCGACCAGCAGCAGGGCACCCCAGTCGAAGGTGAAGAAGTCACCGAGCGGGACCGACGTCGGCACGTCGAGCCCGACGAGCGCGAGCACCTGGGCGAGGTACTGCGACCAGCCCTTGCTGACGACCGAGGCGCCGACCGCGAACTCGAGGACCAGGTCCCAGCCGATGATCCAGGCGACGAACTCGCCGAAGGTGGCGTAGGAGAACGTGTAGGCGCTGCCCGCCACCGGCACGGTCGAGGCGAACTCCGCGTAGCAGAGCGCGGCGAGGCCGCAGGCGATCGCGGCGAGGACGAACGCGAGCGAGACCGAGGGCCCGGCCCGGTCCCCGGCCGTGCTGGCGGCGAGGGTGAAGATGCCCGCGCCGACCACGACGGCGACCCCGAAGACGATGAGGTCCCAGGTCCCGAGGTCCTTGCGGAGCCTGGTGTCCGGTTCGTCGGTGTCCTGGATGGACTGTTCGACGGACTTCGTCCGCCGCCACGCGCTCGCCATGGGCGGTCAGGTTACGGCTGCGTTAAGCACCTCGCAGACCGGGACGGTCTCACGACCGCCACGCGGCGGGGCTCATCCCGTGGACGGCCCGGAAGCGGCGTCGGAAGTAGCCCGGGTCGCGGTAGCCGACGCGGCGCGCCACCTCCTCGACCGTCGCGGCCGTGTCCACCAGCAGCCGCCGCGCCTCGCGCATCCGACGCTCGGTGATCCACTGCTGCACCGTGCGGCCGGTCGCCCGACCGACCGCGGTCGTCACGTGGCCGGGGGTGAGCCCGACGGCCGCGGCGACGTCCCGCAGCGAGATCGGCTCCGCGAACCGCTCCTCGATGGCCGCGAACACCCGCGCCACGAGGGGGTCGACCTGCTCGCGGCCGTCCACGCCGAGCCTGCCCAGCCGCACCAGCAGCAGGGTGAGGTGGGCGCGGGCGGCCTCGGCGTGGCCGTCCCGCCGGGCGGTGAGCTCCTCGGCGAGCTCGGCCAGGGTGCGCGACCACCCGGCCCGGTCCGCCTCGGGCACCCGGAGCCGTTGTGCCCCACCGCGGTGCTCGCCGACGAACGGCGCCAGCAGGGGGTGCCCACGCCACGACACGAGCGACGCCGCGGCCGTCGGGTCCACGGCGACCGCGGGGAAGAACAGGCTCCAGACGTCCGCCTCCCCCCGCGGTGTGCCCGCCCCGACCACGGCGCCGGGCGACACGACGAACGCGTCCCCCGCCGCCAGCTCCCAGTCCCGGTCGTCGACGCGGCGGTGCACGGTCCCCTCCGCCACGTAGAACAGCGACAGGAAGTCGTGCGCGTGGGCGCCCGCCCGGGGCCGACCACCGCCCGGCCCCCGCAGCACGGTGACCGGCGTCGAGGAGAGGTCGCCGTACTGCAGCAGCGGCACACCCGAAGAACGTCCACCCAGCGCCACAGATCATCCCTTGTCCGCAGATCAGCGGATCACGAGGCTAGACGGCATGACCGAAGTTCGTCCACACTTCCTGCCCGCCCTCGTCCCCTCCTACGACCGGTTCGCGCGGCTCGCCGGGATGGGCCCGCGCTACTGGCGGCTCGTGGCGCAGGCGGCGATCGCGCCGGGCGCGACCGTGCTGGACATCGGGTGCGGCACCGGCGAGGTGGCCCTGCGCGCCGCCGAGGCGGTCCCGTCCGCGCGGGTCACGGGCGTCGACCCGGACGGGGACGCGATCGCGGTGGCCCGCCGCAAGGCCGCCGCGCGGGGTCTCGGGGCGCGGTTCGAGCAGGGCTACGCCCAGCACCTGCCCGCGGGCGACGGCAGCGTGGACCGGGTGGTGTCGTCGCTGATGCTCCACCATCTCCCCGAGGACGCGACACTCGCGACCCTGCACGAGGTGCGGCGCGTCCTCGCCCCCGGCGGCAGCCTGCACCTGGTCGACACCGACGCGGACCGCCCCGAGTGGTCCGCGGCGCTGCGCCCCCTGCGCGCCGCGTTCGGCCTGCTGCACCGCGTGACCGCCCCCCGTCAGCGCGGCCAGGAGCACGGGGGACACGGTCACGGACACGCCCCGGGGCCGACCCACGGCACCGCCGCCTCCGTGACCGCCCTGCTCACGGAGGCGGGCTTCACCGACGTCACCACCCTCGGGCACGTGCGGAGCGGCATGGGCGGCCTGGTCTACCACCGCGCCGCCCGCTGACCGCCCGACTACGTGGCCGTGACGGTGATCGCGGCCGCCGGGCAGGTCAGCTCCGCCTCCCGGGCCTGCGCGGCCTGGGAGTCCGCGGGGTCGGGCACCAGCACCTCCACGATGCCGTCGGAGTCCCGCTGGTCGAACAGCTCCGGCGCGGCCATCACGCACTGGCCCGCGCCGACGCACTTGTTCTGGTCCGCCTCGATGTGCATGCCTCTCCTCACCAGGTGACGGGCAGCGTGGTCACGCCGCCGGTGATGTGTCCGGTCCGGACGTCGAGCTCGTCGAGCTCCGCCGCCAGCCGCAGGTCCGGCAGCCGCCGGGCCAGGGTCGCGAACACGGTGCGCAGCTCGACGCGGGCCAGGCTCGCCCCGATGCAGAAGTGCGCGCCGTGCCCGAAGCCCAGGTGGGCGCGCTCGGGGCGGTCGGGGTCGAACTCCTCGGCGGCCCCGTACTCGCCGGGGTCCCGGTTGGCGGCGTTGATCGACAGGACCAGGGCGTCGCCGCGGGCGATGTCGACGCCCGCGACCGAGACGTCCTCGTGCGCGTACCGCAGCAGCCCCAGGTCACCGGGGGCGCCGAGCCGCATGATCTCCTCGACGGTCGCGTTGACCCGGGAGGGGTCCGCGACGAGGTCGTCCCAGTGCTGTCGCCGGGTCATCAGGAACAGCACGCCGAGCCCGATCCGGTTCACCGTGGTCTCGTGCCCCGCGAAGATCAGGCCCACCGCCAGCCTGGTCATCTCGGCGTAGCCGAACGTCTCGTCCGCGGCCTGCGCGGCGACCAGGTCGGAGATCACGTCCTGCCCGGGGTTCGCCCGCTTCGCCTCGGCGAGGCGCGCGACGTACCGACCGAACTGCTCCCGCGCGGCGTGCGCGTCCGCACCGGACGCCGTGCCCATCCGGTCCGAGAGATCGCGGAAGAGCGGGGCGTCCTCCTCGGGCACGCCGAGCAGCGCGCAGATCACCCCGATCGGCATCGGGAGCGCCAGCAGTGCGTGCAGATCCACGACGGGATCGGTGTCGTGCGCCGCGACCATCCGGTCGACGCAGCGGTCGACGAGGGCCTGGACGTCCCCGCTCAGCCGGTTCATCCGCTTGGCGGAGAAGGCGGGCGTGAGCAGCCTGCGCATCCGGCTGTGGTCGGCCGCCTCGGTCTCGTAGTTGCCGGAGGGACCTTCGAGCACCGCGGCCCGATTGATCTTCGACGCCTGCTCCGGCGCGGGGTGCGAGCGGCCGAACCGCTTGTCCCCCAACAGCTGCTTGACCTCGTCGAACCGGGTGACCAGCCATGCGGGATCACCCGCGGGCGTGGTGACGGCGACGACGGGGGCCTCGCGGCGCAGGACGTCGTAGAGCGGGGCGAGCTCCAGGATGTTCGGACGGGTGAACGGGAGTCGACGGTCTTCGGTGGTGGTCACGAGTCTCCTTCCGGGCCGGTCCCCTCGCACGGTAGACATTATTGGCAGTAGCTGCCACTTAAAGCGCCCGGTAGTGTCCGGACATGACGGACGTGTGGGACACACCCACCCCGGGGAGACGGGGCAGGCCGCCGCTGAGCGACGCCCAGCGGGACCGGCAGCGGCTGGAGATCTCCCGGCACGCCGTCGCCCTGTTCCGCGTGCAGGGGCTCGCCGCGACCTCCGGGGCGCAGATCGCCCACGCGGCGGGGGTGTCCGAGCGGACGGTGTGGCGGCTGTTCCGCAGCAAGGAGGCGTGCGTGGAGCCGTTGCTGCGCAGCGCCCTGGAGGAGTTCCAGGAGGTGCTGCGGGCCTGGCCCGCCGATCGCGGGCTGGTGGAGCACCTGCGGGCCGAGTACCGGGGCACCGGGCCGGAGCGGGAGGACGTGCTCGCCGTCGTCCGGATGACGCGGGAGGAACGCGCGCTGCGGGCGGTGTGGCTGCTGTTGCAGGAGAGCGCCGAGGCGACGCTCACCGAGGTGTTCGCCCGCCGCCTCGGCCTGGCCGAGGACTCGCTCGAGGCCCGGACCCGGGCGGCCGTCGTCAACGCCGCGCTACGGATCGCGACGGACGATCTCGCCGACTCCGGGGCCCGGGAGAGCGGGCTCGCCGAGGTGCTGCGGCTGGCGGCGGGGCCCTACTAGCCCCGCATCCGGAACGCCTCGAAGGCGGCGGTCAGGTCCACCTCGTCGGTGCGGACCGTGCCCGCGGCGTCCGCCAGGCCGAGGCACCTCGGGCCGTCGAACAGGGCGCACTCGTAGGAGACGGCGCCGTCCGCGAGCTCCCGGATGCCCACCCGGAGCTGGTAGATGCCCGGGAAGCGGACCTCGTCGAGGTACTCGACGTGCAGCGAGCTGGGGGCCAGCCCGTCGAGGGGGCCGCCCTCCGGGTAACCGAGGACGTCGGTGTGCAGCTCGGCCAGCCCGTCGAGGTACCAGCCCGCGAGCGCGACGTTGTTGACGTGCCGGTTCGTGTCCAGGTCCCCGAACCGGGTCCGGACGTCGTAGCGGAACGGGTAGTTCTCCCGCACGAGCCGCGACTCGGGGTAGGTGACGCGGCTCGGCGCGAGCCCCTCGACCACCTGCTCCGCGAGCGCCGCGCGGGCGCTCGCGGGCAGCGCGGCCGGGGCGTGCCCCTCGCTGTAGACGCAGGTCGCGGAGCCCGTGGCGACCAGCTCGTCACCGGTGTGGACCGTGTAGGCGCTGGTGAAGGACGAGCGCCCGATCTTCGTGACCGCGTAGCCGACCCGGTAGTCGTCGCCGATCCGCAGCGGCGCGAGCACGTCCAGCTGCACCGAGACGACGAGCGTGCCCACGCCCGGCGTGCCGAGCGGCAGCACGGGGCGCAGGGAGGTGATGCGGGCGTCCTCGAACCAGCGCACGAGGGCCTCCCGGCCCACCCGACGACTCGGGTCCAGGTCGCTGTAGCGCGGCGCCACCTCCAGCACGACGGGGAGCGGCGCGGGTGGGGTCTGCGTGGACGTCACCCGGCCATGGTGCCCTGTCCCCCACGCTGAGCTGCACCGACCCGACCGAGATCACGTGTGAGCCGCGGCGCGCGCCACCGGATCCCCCCGTTCCGCCGAATCCGTCGGACCGGGCGGCTATCGTCGGCCGGTGCCCACCGCCCCCGTGAAGTCCGCGGACCTCCCCGGCGTCGCCGAGCTGCTCGAGGTCGCGGTCACCGCCGTCGGGGGGACCCGCCGCGAGGGGCAGGACGCCATGGCGCAGGCCGTCCGCAAGGCGCTGTCCAGCGGTGAGCACCTGGCCGTGCAGGCGGGCACGGGCACCGGGAAGTCGCTCGCCTACCTGGTCCCGGCGATCCGGCACGCGATGGCCCGGGACACCACCGTCGTGATCTCCACGGCCACGATCGCCCTGCAGCGCCAGCTCGTCGACCGGGACCTGCCGCGGGTGGCCAAGGCGCTCAAGGCCTCCCTCGGCCGCGAGCCCACGTTCGCGATTCTCAAGGGCCGCCGGAACTACCTGTGCCTCAACAAGCTGCACGGTGACGACACGGCGGAGCCGGAGGACGACCAGCTGTTCGACGCGTTCGCCATCTCGGCCATGGGGCGCAACGTCAAGCGCCTGCACGACTGGGCGAGCGACACCGAGACCGGGGACCGGGACGAGCTGGTCCCGGGCGTGCCGGACAGCGCGTGGCGGCAGGTGTCGGTCACCGCGCGGGAGTGCCTCGGGGTGTCGCGCTGTCCCGTCGGGGAGGACTGCTTCGCGGAGAAGGCGCGGGCCGAGGCGGGCCGGGCGGACGTCGTCGTCACCAACCACGCGCTGCTGGCGATCGACGCGATGGGAGACGCGAACGTCCTCCCGGAGCACGACGTGGTGGTGATCGACGAGGCGCACGAGCTCGTCGACCGGGTCACCGGCGCCGCCACCGGCGAGCTCACCGCGGGCACGGTCACCGCGGCGGCCCGCCGCTGCGGCAAGCTCGTCGAGGACGCGCTCGCCGACCGGCTGGCCGAGGCGGGCGAGGGCCTCGGGACGGTCCTCGAGGACCTGCCGCCCGGCCGGTGGGAGTCGATCCCGCAGGCCGCGACGGGGGCGCTGACCGTCATCCGGGACGCCGCGGGCATGTGCCGCCAGGCCCTGGGTTCCGAGCGCAAGGAGGATCCCGAGGCCGCGACCGGGCGCAAGCTCGCGCTGGCGTTGCTGGACGAGGTGTCCGAGAACGTCGTGCGGGTGCTCAAGACGTTCGAGGAGGCCGATCCCGCCAAGCGCTACGACGTCGTGTGGCTGGCCGAGCAGGGCCCGGACGGGTCGCGGCACAAGGTCCTGCGGGTGGCCCCGCTGTCGGTCGGCGGGCTGCTGCGCGAGCGGCTCTTCGGGCAGCGCACCACGGTGCTGACCAGCGCCACCCTGGCCCTGGGCGGCTCGTTCGACGCGCTGGCCCGGCAGTGGGGCCTCCCACCCTCCGGGGGCGACTCCGACGACCCGGTCCGCGATCCCGACGCGCCGCGCTGGAAGGGCCTGGACGTCGGGTCGCCGTTCGCGCACGGCCGCAGCGGCATCCTCTACGTCGCCAAGCACCTCCCGCCGCCGGGGCGGGACGGGCTGGCCCCGGCCTACCTGGACGAGATCGCGGGCCTGGTCGAGGCCGCGGGCGGGCGCACGCTGGGCCTGTTCTCCTCGATGCGCGCCGCCAAGCAGGCCACCGAGGCGCTGCGCGGCAGGTTGGACGTGCCGCTGCTCTGCCAGGGGGACGACGCGACCATGCTGTTGGTCAAGCGGTTCGCCGAGGACGAGCCGACCTGCCTGTTCGGCACGCTGTCGCTGTGGCAGGGCGTGGACGTGCCCGGGCCGTCGCTGAGCTGCGTGATCATCGACCGGATCCCCTTCCCCCGCCCGGACGATCCCCTGGTCGCCGCCCGGCAGAAGGCGGCGGACTCCCGCGGCGGCAACGGGTTCCTCACCGTCTCGGCCACCCACGCCGCCCTGCTGCTGGCCCAGGGCGCGGGCCGGCTGCTGCGCGGCAACGACGACCGGGGTGTGGTCGCCATCCTCGACCCGCGGATCGCCACCGCGCGCTACGGCGGGTTCCTGCGGGCCAGCCTCCCCCCGTTCTGGCAGACCACCGACCAGGCCACGGTCCGCGGCGCGCTCACCCGCCTCCGCGACGCCTAGGCGTCAGGGGGCGTCACCACGCGCGGCAGGTGACGGTGCCCGGGTCCACCTCGGTGAAGCCCGCGTCCCGCACCTCGACGCCGGTCCCCGCCGCCTCCGCCCACAGGGCCGGGTCGCGGCGGACGTGGAACCGCGGCGCCGTGGTCCAGCCGCGCACCGCGGCGAGGATCATCGACGCGTGCCCGACCTGGGCCGCCGCCTTCCCGAGCGTCATGTCGACCGCGGGGTTCAGCACGATGATCGGGCTACCGGCGGGACCGGGGTCGTCCGGGGGCAGCTCGGTGCCGCCGATCTGCAGCCTCGACACGATCTTGGGGACGTCGTCGACCGGTCCGGGCAGCAGGGCGCGGGCCTGCGCGCCGTCGACCTCCACGGTGACGCCGGGGAGTTCCTGCACCGCCGCCCAGTGCGCGCCGCGGGCCCGCCGGGCGATCTTGCGGATCCGGCCGTCCACCCAGCGCCGCAGCGGCTCCTCCCACTCCGGCTCGGGCTCCACGCACACGGCGAGCGCGGCCTGCGCCGCGGCCTCCAACAACGCGGTGCGCCCGGGCAGCGGGTCCCGCTCGATCCGCAGGATCACGGGCATCGCCCGCACCACCCCGTCCGCCTCCGGCGGGATGTCCACCGGCGCGCGGCCGTAGCGCGCCGCCAGGGTCTCGAGGATCGACGGCCGGCGCTCGCCGGCGCCCTCCTCGGGCGACGGTGCGCTCACGCGATCGGGACGCGGCGGAGCACGCCTTCGGCCGCGTCCGCGGACTCCACCTCGTCGCGGGTGATGCCCAGGACGAACAGCACCACGTCCAGGTAGGGCAGGTTCACCGCGGTGTCGGCGATCTCGCGCAGCGCGGGCTTGGCGTTGAACGCGATGCCCAGACCCGCGGCGGAGAGCATGTCGATGTCGTTGGCGCCGTCCCCGACCGCGACGGTCTGTTCGATCGGCACCCCGTGCTGGGCGGCGAACCGGCGCAGCGCCACGGCCTTGCCGGGCCGGTCCACGATCTCCCCGACGACCCGGCCGGTGAGCCGCCCGTCGACGATCTCCAGGGTGTTGGCCGCGCAGAAGTCGAGGCCGAGCTCCTCCACCAGCCCGGCGATGACCTGCGTGAACCCGCCGGACACCACCCCGCAGCGGAAGCCGAGGCGTTTGAGGGTGCGGATCGTGGTGCGGGCGCCGGGCATGAGTTCCAGGTCGGCCGCGACGTCCGCGACGACCGACTCCGGCAGACCCTCCAGGGTGGCGACCCGGGCCGTCAGCGACTCCGCGAAGTCCAGCTCGCCCCGCATGGCCGCCTCGGTGATCGCGCGGACCTGCTCCTCGACGCCGGCGTGGGCCGCCAGCATCTCGATGACCTCGCCCTGGACGAGGGTGGAGTCGACGTCGAACGTGATGAGCCGTTTGGAGCGCCGGGCCAGCCCGACCCGCTCCACCGCGACGTCCACGCCCGCCTCCCGGGCGACCTCGACCAGCTTGGCGCGCAGCGTGCCGTGCGGCTGGGCCGGGTCGTCCGGGTTCGGCGAGACCTCTAGCTCCAGGCCGGTCACCGGGTAGTCCGCGACCCGCTTGATCGAGTCGATGTTCGCCCCGACGTCCGCCAGCGCCTGCGCCACCATGCCGAACGCCCGTGCCGTGATCGGCCGCCCCAACACGACGACGGCGTGGGTGGCGTGCCTGCGCACGCCGCGGTCGCCGCCGAGCGAGGTCTCGACCTGCATCCCGATGGAGTGCATGGCGGCCTCGACGGCCTCCTGCAGCTCCTCCGGGTCACCCTCGACCTCGACCAGCGCGCCCAGGGTGAGCATCCCCCGGATCACGACCTGCTCCACGTCCACCAGCTCGACCGCGTGCCGGGTGAGCACGGTGAACAACACCGAGCTCACCCCGGGGCGGTCCGGCCCCGTGACGGTGACCAGTACGGACGAACGCAACCGACTAGCGCGACTTGGGGTCGCCGTTGGGCTGCGACTCCGGGGCGATCGACTGCGTGATCTTCTCGCCCGGGTCCGCCGCGTGCCCGACGTGGGCCTCGGCCCGGAAGCGCTCCACCATGTGCGGGTAGTGCAGCTCGAACGCCGGGCGCTCCGAACGGATCCGGGGCAGCTCGGTGAAGTTGTGCCGCGGCGGCGGGCAGCTCGTGGCCCACTCCAGGGAGTTGCCGTAGCCCCACGGGTCGTCCACGGTGACCACGCGGCCGTAGCGGTAGCTGCGGAACACGTTCCAGATGAACGGCAGGGTCGAGGCGCCCAGGATGAACGCGCCGATCGAGCTGATCATGTTCAGGGTGGTGAACCCGTCGGAGGGCAGGTAGTCCACGTAGCGACGCGGCATGCCCTCGTTGCCCAGCCAGTGCTGCACCAGGAACGTGGTGTGGAAGCCGATGAACGTGGTCCAGAAGTGGAACTTGCCCAGCGTCTCGTCGAGCATCCGGCCGGTCATCTTCGGGAACCAGAAGTAGATGCCCGCGTAGGTGGCGAACACGATGGTGCCGAAGAGGACGTAGTGGAAGTGCGCCACCACGAAGTACGTGTCGGACACGTGGAAGTCGATCGGCGGCGAGGCCAGCAGCACGCCCGTCAGACCGCCGAAGAGGAACGTGGCGAGGAAGCCGACGGAGAACAGCATCGGCGTCTCGAACGTGAGCTTGCCCTTCCACATCGTGCCGATCCAGTTGACGAACTTGACGCCCGTCGGGATCGCGATGAGGAACGTGGTGAAGGAGAAGAACGCCAGCAGGACGGCGCCGGTCGCGTACATGTGGTGCGCCCACACGGCGACGGACAGGGCCGCGATGGCGATCGTGGCGTAGATCAGCGTCTTGTAGCCGAAGACGGGCTTGCGGCTGAACACCGGGAAGATCTCGGACACGATGCCGAAGAAGGGCAAGGCGACGATGTACACCTCGGGATGGCCGAAGAACCAGAAGAGGTGCTGCCAGAGGATGACCCCGCCGTTGGCCGGGTCGAACACGTGGGCGCCGAGGTGGCGGTCCGCCGCGAGGCCGAACAGGGCCGCGGTGAGCACCGGGAACGCGATCAGGATCAGCAGCGCGGTGATGAAGATGTTCCAGGTGAAGATCGGCATCCGGAACATCGTCATGCCGGGGGCGCGCATGCAGACGATCGTGGTCACGAAGTTGACGCCACCGAGGATGGTGCCCAGACCACTGACCGCCAGGCCCATGATCCACAGGTCCGCACCCGCTCCGGGCGAGCGGATCGCGTCGGACAGCGGGGTGTAGGCGAACCACCCAAAGTCCGCGGCGCCGCCGGGGGTGAGGAAGCCGGACAGCACGGTGAGGCCGCCGAACAGGAACAGCCAGTAGGAGAAGGCGTTCAGCCGGGGGAACGCCACGTCCGGCGCGCCGATCTGCAGCGGCACGATGTAGTTCGCGAAGCCGAACAGGATCGGCGTCGCGTACAGCAGCAGCATGATCGTGCCGTGCATGGTGAACATCTGGTTGTACTGCTCGGAGCTGAGGATCTGCTGCCCCGGGCGCGCCAGCTCGGCGCGGATCAGCAGCGCCATGGCGCCGCCCACCATGAAGAAGGCGAACGACGTGACCAGGTACAGGATCGCGATGTCCTTGGGGTCCGTCGTCCTGAGCATCTTCAGGAACGTGGAACCCTTGCCCGGTCGATGCGCCGGATACGGGCGCGTCTCGATCGGCTTGGGCGCGACGGCTGTCACTGTGCCTCCTGCACTGGACCTCGTGGTGGGGCAGGCCCGAACTCTATCTCCCGCTCGCTGCTCCGAGGTGATCGGGACGGCGCGCACCGGCATTGTGCTCTACGAAGGGTAGAACGCCCAACCCCGGGGCGCCCGATCGTGCGTCACAGCGCCGCGGGCCCGGCTCAGCGCAGCGGGAGGAACAGGTCCGTGAACAGCTCCGACGGCATGCTCTCGGCCCCGGTGACGATGTAGAACTCCGTGCCGAAGCCGATCGCGAACACCGGGTCCGGCATGGCCAGCATGAAGTGGTCGGGGCCCATCTGGCTGGCGTGACAGCGCATCGACGCCCGCTTCTGCTCGGTGAAGTCCACGGCCTCGACCCGGTGGGTGATCTCGGACTCGGGCTTGCCGAAGCTCGGGGGCGGCTGGTCCGGCGCCTGCCACCCCTCGGGCGTCGCGCCGGAGTCCCGCAGGCCCTGCATCCCGCGGACCATCCAGTCCCGGTTGATCGTGTTCTGCGCGACGACCGGCACCGCCGCCAGCTCCGCCGCCCGCAGGCCCACCCGGTGGACCTGGATGTGGTCGGGGTGGCCGTAGCCGCCGTTGTCGTCGTAGACGGTGAGGACGTCCGGCTCCTCCTCGTCGAGGATGATCGCCAGCCGCTTCGCCGCGTGCTCGACCGACGCCTGCCAGAAACAGAACGGCGCCTCGTTCGAAGGCTCGCCCATCATCCCGGAATCGGTGTAGCCGAGGAACTCCACGCGCGCGGCGCCGATGACCTTCGCCGACTCGTAGCACTCGTACGAGCGCCGCACGGAGAGCTGCTCGCCCTCGGCCAGCACCCCCGGCACGGGTTCGCCCAGCTCACCGCGGGTGGCGAAGACGAGCACCACCCGGTGGCCCGCCGCGGCGGCCTTCGCGAGCGTGCCGGCGGTGCCGATCGACTCGTCGTCGGGATGGGCATGAAAGGACACGATCGTTCCCACCCGCGCACCCTACCGCCGCCGCATTATGGAGCCACAATGCGCGTTTCGCGGCCCGAAACGTGCATTGTGGCTCCGTAATGCGGAGGGGTCAGCAGAGGATTCGGGTCAGGGCCGGGGCGATGTCCGTCAGGCGTCTGACCTCCTGGTAGCTGCCGCCGCCCCGGGCCGCGAGCGCTCGGGCCGTGCGCTCGGCCTCCTCGTCCGGCAGCGGGCAGAGCACGTGGAGCCGGTCGATGCCGCCCAGCGCGGTGGCCGGGTCCTCCCCCGCGGTGTGCAGGCAGTCCGAGAGCAGGACGACCGTGCGCTCGTCGGCGACCGTGCCCGCGAGCTGCCGCGAGGCCTCGCGCAGCGCCGCCGCCACGTCCGTGGTCCCGTGCCCCCGCAACGCGACGAGCTCGCCCACCAGCTCGTCCGGCGGCCGCCGGACCCCCTGCCGCTGGAGGATCCGGACCTGTGAGCCGAACGCCAGCACACCCGGCTCCAGCTTGCCCTCCGACGCCAGCACCACCCCGGCCGCGGACACCGCCGCCAACGCCACGGCGAGGCCCTGCATCGACCCGGAGATGTCCACGACCAGCGACACGGCACGCCGGTGCGCCGTCCACTGGCGCGTGACGAACTCGTGCGGGCGCCGGGAGGCGGCGGGCTGCCACCGGTCCAACGTGCGGTCCAGGTCGAGGTCCCCGTCGCCGCCGAGCGCGGGGGCGATCCGCCGCGTCCCCCGCGCCTTGGCCGGACCGACCTTGCCGAGCTGCAGGAACACCCGTCCGGCGAGCTTGCGGGCCTGCGCGCGCAACGACGCGTCGGTCGCCACGGCCAGGTCCGCGAGCAGCGCCGCGGCGGCGTCCGGGTTCTCGGCCAGCACGGCGTCGAACGCCTGCTCGTCGAGCTGCCCGACCTCGGGCGAGACGTCCTCGAACTGCTCGTGCCGCGACCCCAGCTCGCCGCGGCCCATCGTGCGCTGCCCCCGGCTGGGCTTGTCCCGGCCCGCTTGCCCCCCTCCGCCGCCCGGCGGAGGGGGATCAGCTTTTCCCGGATCGCCCTCCGGCTCGTCCGAGGTGGGTTCCGGGGCATCCTGCGGCCACAGCCGTTCGAGCAGCTCGTCGATGATCGACTCAGGGGTCCGGTCCAGCCCGTCGGTCACCTTGATCCGCCCGGAGAGGGCGGCGTGCGCGGCGTCTCGCGCCGTCTCGCGGGCGGGCTTGTCCTCCCCGCGGAGCTCGGCCAGCCCGGTCAGCACGTGGGCGAGGTCGATCGCCCCGCGCACCGACGACCCCATCCGCAGGTCGCGGTGGTCGCGGGTGGCGCGCGTCAGGCCGACCGACAGCTCGGTGACCCAGCCGTTCACCCCGCTGACGGCCGTGGTGATCTCGCGTTCCGCGGGCTCGGACTGGTAGCCGAGCACGACCCGGCACATCCGGTCCGCGATGGCCTGGCTGACCCGCGCGGTCCCGACGGCGTCGAAGGGGTTCATCGCCGCGATCAGCCGGAACCCGGGCTCCGCGGTCACCGCGCCGAGCCGCGGGACGGCGATCTCGCCCTCGGTGAGCACCGTGATCAGGACGTTCAGCGTCTCCTCGGGCACCCGGTTGAGCTCCTCGAGGTACAGCAGCCCGCCCTCGCGCATGGCGGTGAGCAGCGGCCCGTCGACGAAGCTCGCCGGGAGGTAGCCCTCGTTGAGCACCTGGGCGGGGTCGAACGCGCCGACCAGCCGCGCCGGGGTCAGCTCGGCGTTCCCCTCCACGAACACCACGCTCGTGCCCGAGTCGCGGGCGATGGAACGCAGCAGCGTGGACTTCCCGGTTCCCGGCGGCCCCTCCAGGACGACGTGTCGTCCGGTGGCCAGTGCGACGGTGAGCACCTCGCGCTCACGCCGCAGCCCCACGACGGGTGTGGTCACAGGCACCCTCCTCGGTTCCCGATCATCTGTGTAGCACACCGATCTTCTACGGATCGTTGACGCTACGCAGCCTCGCTGTAGAGTTCTAGCTCACCCGAACAGGAGCCACGATGGCTGAACTCTTCAACGCTGCGGAGTACTTGACCGAACGCCGGGTGGCGGAAGGAGACGGCGCCCGCACCGCGGTCCACCACCCGCGGGGAACCCTCACCTACGCCGAGCTGTCCGCCGAGGTCGCACGGGTGGCGGGCGGCCTGGCCCGCCTCGGCGTCCGCCCCGAGGAGCGCGTCCTGCTCTGCATGGCGGACGACGTGGAGCTCTTCACCGCGATCCTCGCGACCATGCGCCTGGGCGCGGTGGCCGTGCCCTGCTCCACCATGCTCACCGCCACGGAGCTGTCCGTGCTGGTCAGCGACTCGCGGGCGCGGGTGGTCCTCGGGAGCGACCAGTTCGCCGACACCGTGCGGGCCGCCGTCGGGCCCGAGGTCGAGCACGTCGTGATGACGAGCGAGTGGGAGACGCTGCGCGCCGACCCGGCCCCGGCCTACCCGACCTGGGACGAGTCCCCCGCGCTCTGGCTCTACACCTCCGGCACCACGGGCAAGCCCAAGGGCGCCATGCACCGGCACGCGGACATCCGATACGTCTGCGAGACCTACGGCAGGCAGGTGCTCGGCATCGGCCCGGAGGACGTCTGCCTCTCCGTCGCCAAGCTCTTCTTCGCCTACGGGATCGGGAACAGCATGTTCTTCCCGCTCTCGGTGGGCGCCTCCGTGGTGCTCGAACCCGCCCGACCGGCACCTGACCTTCTGGCCAGTCGCGTGCGGCGGTACGGGGTCTCCCTGCTCTTCGCGGTGCCCAGCTTCTGGGGTCCGCTGCTCGCGTCCGACCTGCCGGACGACGCCCTGGCCGGGGTCCGCCGCGGCGTCTCGGCGGGTGAGACCCTCCCGGCCCGGATGTTCACCGGCATCCGGGACCGCTTCGGCGTCGAGATCCTCGACGGCATCGGGTCCACCGAGGCCCTGCACATCTTCATCTCGAACCGGCCCGGCGCCGTCGTGCCCGGGAGCAGCGGCTTCCCGGTGCCCGGCTACGAGGTCGAGCTCCGCCGCCCGGACGGCACCGTGATCACCGGGACCGAGGAGCCCGGGATGCTGTGGATCTCCGGCGACTCCGTCTGCACCGGATACTGGTGCCGGACGGCGGTGAACCGGCAGGTCTTCCAGGGCGAGTGGATGCGCACGGGCGACCAGTACGTGCGCAACCCCGACGGGTCCCTGACCTGCCTCGGCCGGGCGGACGACGTGCTCAAGGTCGGCGGCATCTGGGTCGCGCCCGCGGAGGTCGAGTCCCGGATCCTCGAGCATCCGGCGGTGGCCGAGGCCGTCGTCGTCGGGGTCGCGGACGCGGACGGCCTGGACAAGCCCGTCGCCTACGTCGTCCCGCGGGACGGGGCGGTGGTCGACCCGGACGAGCTGGTGGCCTTCTGCCGTGCGGGGCTGGCCTCGTTCAAGCGACCGCGCGCGGTGGTGGTCGTCGCCGAGCTGCCGAAGACCGCGACCGGCAAGGTGCAGCGCTACCGGCTGCGCGAGCGTCCCTTGACCGTCTCGGTGTGAGGCCTCCACGATCCGCTCCATGACACTGCTGCCCGGGGTGCGGTCCGCCACCGTCGACACCGACCGCCTCCGCACGCACTACCTGGAGGCGGGCGCGGGCGCGACGCTCGTCCTGCTCCACGGCAACCTCTCCACCGGCCGCTTCTACGAGCACCTGATGCCCGCGCTCGCGCAGCGGTACCGCGTGCTCGCGCCGGACATGCGCGGCTTCGGCGACACCGAGCCCAAGGGCCTCGACGCCACCCGCGGCCTCGGCGACTGGGCGGACGACCTCGCCGCCCTGCTGCGCGCGCTCGACCTCACCGACCCGCCGCACCTCGTGGGCTGGTCCACGGCGGGCGCGGCCATCGCGACGTTCGCGAAGGCCCACCCGGTCGCGAGCCTGACCTTCCTGGACCCGGTGTCCCCGTACGGCTACGGGGGCGTCCGCGCCGACGGCACCCCCGTCCACCCCGACTTCGCGGGCTCCGGCGGCGGGGGCGCGAACCCCGAGGTCGTGGAACGGCTCGCCGCGGGCGACACCTCCGCCGACAGCCCGGCCTCGATCCGCGCCGTCATGCGGGCGCTGTACTGGGCGCCGACGCACCAGCTGCCGAGCGACCGCGAGGACGTCCTGGTCGCCGAGGTCCTCAAGACCCTGACCGGCCCCGACGGCTACCCCGGAGACGCCACGTCGTCCCCGAACTGGCCCGGCGCCGCCCCCGGCACCCGCGGCATCCTCAACGCCCTGTCCCCCCGGTACTGCCACTGGGCGGACATCGTGGACCTCGACCCCAAGCCGCCGGTCCTGTGGACCCACGGCACCGCGGACCTCGTGGTGTCCGACGCCTCGCCCCTCGACTTCGGGGTCCTCGGCGCGGCCGGCGTCGTCCCCGGTTGGCCCGGTGCCGCCGACTTCCCCGCCCAGCCCATGGTCACCCAGATCCGTCGGGTCCTGGAGGACTACGCGGCGCGCGGCGGGCGGGTGCGGGTCGAGATGTTCGAAGGCTCCGGCCACGGCCCCCACATCGACGCCGCCGACCGCTGGCTCGCGGTCCTCGAGGACTTCCTCCGCACCACCTGACCCCACCCCTCTCCGGACGCGCGGGTCCCCCGGATCCCGCGGGCGGTCAGCGCGGGCGGAGGGCCTCGACGTGGCACGCGGTGCCCGCGCTCGACGACCCTGGGGCATTCGGGCCACCGCCCGCTGCCGATGATCACCGAACGTCGCTGTCGCGATACCGATCGGCTCACGGTTCACCCGTATCAGGGATCTCACGTTTACGATCCGTGTCGTGAGGCTCCTGCGTGACATGCGCGCCGCCGTCGCCGAGTGGTCCGCCCACCGAGTGCTGCGTCGGCTGATGGACACCGTCGGGCGGCCGGGGCTGCGGTCCGCGGCCGTGGAGCCCGGGCTCGCCGCGCTGGTCGACCAGCACGCCGCCGCCGTGCGGGACATCGTGCGGGAGTCGCCACACCCGGCCGGGCGCGGACAGGTCGCCACCGTCGCGCCGCCGCGGACCAGCGCCTGCGTCCGGCTCGCCGCCTACGCCCGCTCCCTGCAGGACGAGCAGCGCCGCAGCGGCGCGTCGATCGTGATGCAGCAGGACGGGACCTGGCGCCCCACCGACTGGACCACCCTGCGCCTCATCGCGATCTGCCAGGTCTCGGGCCTCTAGGCCCCCAGGGCCGGGTCCGCCTTGAGCCGGACCCCCGACAGCCGCAGCCTGCGGGACTCCTCCAGCAGCATGACGAGGGTCGTCGCGGCGGCGTCGTAGCCGGTGCCGTGCGGCGGCCGGACGTTCGACAGGCAGTTCCGCTCGGAGTCCCGCCGTCCGCGGCGCGGGTCCCAGGTGAGGTAGAGCCCGAGCGAGTCCGTGGAGCTCATTCCCGGCCGTTCTCCGACGAGCACCACCACGGCGCGCGCGCCCAATGCCGCCGCCACCTCGTCCCCGAGGGCCACGCGTGCCTGCTCCGCGACCACGATCGGCGCCACCCGCCAGCCGTCCAGCCGGGCGAGGGCGGCGCGCAGCATCGGCACGGCGTGGGTGTGGACCGCCAGCGGGGACAGCCCGTCCGCCACGACGAACGCGACGTCGTGCTCCCCGGCCTCCAGCTCGTGTGACGCGAGCCGTCTGCCCAGGTCGGGTCGTTGCAGGTACTCGGCGCGGTCCGCGGCCGCGCTGTGCACGCGCACCACCTCGTGCCCGAGCGCGCGGATCTCGCCCGCCAGCGCCTCGGCGTCCAGCGGTGCGTGCACCGCGTCGCGCGCGGCGGCGTGTGCGGCCCGCAGCTCCAGGAGCTCGGCGGTCGGCAGGGCGTCCCCGGCGCGGCCGAGCGCCACCCGCGCACGGGTGGCGGCGCGGAGCCGGTCGAAGGCGTCGCTCACCGCGGCGGTTCGTCCTCGTCCTTCGGGGAGTCCGCCTGCTCCTCCTCGGCCAGCAGGGCGTCGATGTCGGCGAGCACACCGCCCCCCACCGACCGGCCGGTGACCGGCCGCGAGCCCGTCGCCTCCGCGGCCCGCCGCGCCCAGACCGACTCCCGATCGCTCATGCCACACCCCCGGTGAGCTGCTGCAGTGTGGCCGATCCGGGCTCGAGCTCGGTGATCCGACCGTCCGCCGTCATCAACCCCATCCCCTCCAGCCACGCCGCGAACTCCGGCGCCGGGCCGAGCCCCAGCACCTGTCGTGCGTACAGCGCATCATGGAAGGACAGCGACTGGTAGTGCAGCATCACGTCGTCCCCGCCGGGCACGCAGATCACGAAGCCGCACCCGGCCACCCCGAGCAGGGTCAACAGGGTGTCGGTGTCGTCCGCGTCCGCTTCGGCATGGTTGGTGTAGCAGACGTCCACGCCCATCGGGACGCCGAGCAGCCGCCCGCAGAAGTGGTCCTCCAGCCCGGCCCGCACGATCTGTTTGCCGTCGTACAGGTACTCCGGCCCGATGAACCCGACGACGGTGTTGACCAGCAACGGGTCGAAGGCCCGCGCCACGCCGTACGCCCGCGCCTCGAGGGTCTGCTGGTCCACGCCGTGGTGCGCATCCGCCGACAGGGCCGCGCCCTGGCCGGTCTCGAAGTACATGCAGTCGGTGCCGACCGTGCCCCGCTCCAGCGCCAGGGCCGCCTCGTGCGCCTCCCGCAGCAGGGCCAGCGTGACGCCGAACCCGGTGTTGGCCGCCTCGGTGCCCGCGATGGACTGGAACACCAGGTCGACGGGCGCACCCCGCTCCATGATCTCGATCGACGTCGTGACGTGCGCGAGCACGCAGGACTGGGTGGGGATCGCGTAGCGCTCCCGGATGTCGTCGATCAGGCGCAGCAGGTCGGTGGTGCGCCGCGGGGAGTCCGTCGCCGGGTTGATGCCGATGACCGCGTCCCCGCAGCCGAGCAGCAGACCGTCCACGATGGATGCGGTGACGCCGACGGGATCGTCGGTCGGGTGGTTGGGCTGCAGCCGGGCGGCCAGGGTGCCCGCCACGCCGATGGTCGAGCGGAAGGCGCTGGTCACCGGGGTCCGGCGGGCCACGGCGATCAGGTCCTGCACGCGCATCAGCTTCGAGACGGCGGCGACCATCTCCGGCGTGAGGCCCGCCCGCAGCGCGGTGGTGTCGGTGCGCGGGTGCAGGAGGTGGTCCCGGAAGGCGCCCACGGTCAGGCCCGCGACCGGCGCGAACGCCTCCGCGTCGTGGGTGTCGACGATCAGCCGGGTGACCTCGTCGGTCTCGTACGGGACCACGTGCTCGTCGAGGAACGTGCGCAGCGGCAGGTCCGCGAGCAGCCCCTGCGCGGCCACCCGCTCCTGCTCCGACTCGGCCGCCACCCCGGCGAGCACGTCCCCGGAGCGTTCCGGGGTCGCCGCCGCGAGCAGGGCCGCCAAGTCCGCGAACTCGTACGTGCGGCCGCCGAGCGCGGCCCGGCGCCGGGTCATGGGCCCAGTCTGGCGCAGCGCCGGTTTCGACGGGGTTGCGATTCGGCGGGAATACCCTTGGGGGGTATCAGTGTTGCTGCGTGCA
The DNA here is from genome assembly GCF_021728735.1 of Pseudonocardia sp. WMMC193. NCBI lineage: Bacteria > Bacillati > Actinomycetota > Actinomycetes > Pseudonocardiales > Pseudonocardiaceae > Pseudonocardia > Pseudonocardia sp. WMMC193. The sequence goes on from NZ_JAKKDO010000003.1 coordinate 3,395,307, forward strand.
TGAACGCGGAGCAGACACACGAGCACGCAGCTCACGAGCACGGCGAGCACGCGGGGCACGGCGAGCACGCCGGTCACTCGGGCCACTCGGGCCACTCGGGCCACGGGGACCACGCCGCCATGTTCCGCACCCGCTTCTGGTGGACGCTGCTGCTCGCGTTGCCGGTCGTGGCGTTCAGCCCGATGTTCGCCGACCTCCTCGGCTACTCGCTGCCGTCCGGCACCGCGTGGATCTCGCCGCTGCTCGGCACGGTCATCTACCTCTGGGGCGGCGCGCCGTTCCTCACCGGCGCCTGGTCGGAGGTGAAGGCCCGGCAACCGGGGATGATGTTGCTGGTCGCGCTCGCGATCACGGTCGCGTTCGTGGCGAGCGCGCTCACCACCGCGGGCCTGCTGATGCTGGACTTCTGGTGGGAGCTCGCCCTCCTCGTCGTGATCATGCTGCTGGGCCACTGGCTGGAGATGCGCGCGCTCGGCCAGGCCTCCGGTGCGCTCGACGCCCTCGCCGCCCTGCTCCCCGACCAGGCCGAACGCGAGGACGGCACGCTGGTGCCGCTCGCCGACCTGCACCCGGAGGACGTCGTGCTGGTCCGCTCCGGCGGCCGGGTCCCCGCAGACGGCGTGGTCGTCGACGGGGAGGCGGCCGTCGACGAGTCGATGATCACCGGTGAGTCCCGTGCGGTCACCCGGCGCGTCGGGGACCGCGTCGTCGCGGGCACCGTGGCCACCGACTCGGCGATCCGCGTGCGGGTGGACCGGGTGGGCTCCGACACCGCGCTGGCCGGGATCCAGCGGCTGGTCGCCGAGGCCCAGACCTCCCGTTCCCGGGCCCAGGCCCTCGCCGACCGGGCCGCGGCGCTGCTGTTCTGGTTCGCGCTCGGCGTCGGCGTGGTGACGTTCGTGGTGTGGTCGCTGATCGGGACGCTCTCGGAGGCCGTCGAACGCACCGTCACGGTGCTGGTCATCTCCTGCCCGCACGCCCTCGGCCTGGCGATCCCGCTGGTCATCGCGATCTCGACCGCGCGCGCCGCCCGGGCGGGGATCCTGGTGAAGGACCGCCTCGCCCTGGAGCGCATGCGCACCGTGGACGCGGTGCTGTTCGACAAGACCGGCACCCTCACCACCGGGAAGCCGCAGGTCGTCGGCACGGTCGGCGCCCCGGAGACGGTGGAGCTGGCCGCGGCCGCCGAGCAGGACAGCGAACACCCCCTGGCCCGCGCGATCGTCGCCGCGGCACCGTCCGTCCGGCGGGCCACGGGCTTCCGCTCGCTCACCGGACGCGGCGTGCGCGCCTCCGTCGACGGCGCCGAGATCGCGGTCGGCGGGCCGGGGCTCGTCCGCGAGCTCGGCGCCACGGTGCCCGACGAGATCGCCGCGCAGGCCGGACCGTGGTCGGCGCAGGGCAGCACCGTGCTGTACGTGCTGCGGGACGGCCTCGTCGTCGGTGCCCTCGCGCTGGCCGACGCCGTGCGCCCGGAGTCGCGGGACGCCGTGGCCGCACTGCGCGCACGACACGTGCGCACGGTGCTGCTCACCGGCGACGCCCGCCCCGTCGCCGAGGCCGTCGGCGCCCAGGTCGGGGTGGACGAGGTGATCGCGGAGGTGCTGCCCGAGGACAAGGACTCCGCGGTCGCCGACCTGCAGGCCCGCGGGCACACCGTGGCGATGGTCGGGGACGGCGTGAACGACGCCCCCGCCCTCGCCCGCGCGGACGTCGGGATCGCGATCGGGGCCGGCACGGACGTGGCGGTCGAGTCCGCAGGCGTCGTCCTGGCCTCGGACGACCCGCGCGCCGTCCTCTCGGTGATCACCCTGTCCCGCGCGGGGTACCGGAAGATGCTGCAGAACCTGTGGTGGGCCGCGGGCTACAACCTGCTCAGCGTCCCGCTGGCGGCGGGCGTCCTGGCCGGCGTCGGGTTCGTGCTGCCGCCCGCGGTCGGCGCGGTCCTGATGAGCGTCTCGACGATCGTGGTCGCCGCCAACGCACAGCTCCTGCGCCGCGTCCCCCTGTGAGCGGCGATAGTCGCCAGAGCGACTATCGCCACTCACGGGGCCAGGTGGCGGGTTCGGCCTCGACGGGCGGGCCCGCCTCCACCGGCTCGTGGGCGGCCATCGCGGCGTAGGCCCGGTTCTCGTGCTGCACCACCCGCACGAGGAAGCCGACGAACAGGGCGACCGCGAGGACGAAGCAGACCCACACCCCGACCGAGAAGCCGCCGAAGGTGAAGACGACGGACGCGCCGTCGTAGGTCTCGATCGGACTCATCGCTCTCCCCCGCTGCGCGGGCTCGGCGCTTCGCCCGGGCGCTGTGTCATCGATTCGCTCGCGAGCTCGCTCATACCTTCAGCTCCTCGACGTGACCGTTCCGCATGACGGTGACGGGCGTGCCCTCGGGGTACGGGGTGGCGGGCACCTCGGACAGGTCGAGGCCCGCCGCCTCGACCGCGGGCGGGGTGCGCAGGGACTGGGCCTTCTTCAGGATCCAGGACAGGCCGTAGCCGGGGACGAAGCCGAGCGCCGCGAACACGACCAGCGCGACGAGCTGACCCCACAGCGAGATCGACGGGTTCCCGTCGGTGTTCGGGTACCCGCCGAGGAAGATCCCCGCCATGATCAGCGAGAACGCGCCCGCGCCGCCGTGCACGGCGACGGCGCCGACGACGTCGTCGATCTTGTAGCGGTCCAGCAGCATGCCGATCATCGGCACCAGCGCACCGCCCGCGAGCGCGATGAGGAACCCGAGCGCCGGGTGGTAGAGGTCCATCCCGGAGGCCACGGAGATCACGCCCGCCAGCCCGCCGGAGATCGTCCAGAACGGCTCGCCGCGTGAGGTGAGGTAGGCGCCGATGATGCCGCCCGCGAGACCCATCAGGGTGTTGAAGGCGAAGGCGGACAGCGTGGTCGGGCTGCCGTAGATCGTCTCGAAGCCCTCGCCGGTGTAGATCACGCAGCCCATCAGGAAGCCGAAGAACCCGACGAAGATCAGCATCAGGCCCAGCATGGTCATCGGCAGGTTGTGCGGGCGGATGTCGCGGACCGTGCCGTCCGGCGCGTACTTGCCCAGGCGCGGGCCGAGGTTCAGCAGGACGCCGAGGGTGAAGGTCCCCGCGATGAGGTGGACGCAGCCCGCGGCGCCGACGTCGTGCAGGCCGAGCTGGGTGAGCATCCATCCCGACGGGTGCCAGCCCCAGGCCGCGCCGATGATCCACACGACCGAGCCGAGCACCGTGGCCAGGATGAGGAACGCGCTGGTGCGGATCCGCTCCAGCACCGCGCCGGACATGATCGAGCCGGTGGTCGCGGCGAAGAGGGCGAAGGCGCCCCAGAAGATGCCGCTGGCCGGGTCCTCGATGTTCGGCCCCATGTTGTCGCTCCACGGGAGCGCGGCGACCGCGGCGTCACTCATCGCGAACCAGCCGCTCGGCATGGCGTTGTAGAGGAACCAGCCGACGAAGTAGAAGGACGCGACCACGACGGCGAAGGCCAGCAGGTTCTTGATCGCGGTGGCCAGGACGTTCTTCGACCGCGACGCCCCCGACTCGTACGCGAGGAAGCCCGCGTGGATCAGGATCATCAGGGCGATGGACATCCAGTAGAAGAACTCGTTGTTCACCGCGGTCATGGTCTCGACGGCGGACTCGACTTCGGGCGGCACGAAACCTCCATGGGGGCCGGGAGCGCGCCGATCGTACGGTTGTGCAACGTTTGTCCGGTTACAACCGTGTGCACGAATCTTTCAGACGTGGGTCGGCTCGTCCCAGGTGATCGGGTGTCGCAGCAGCCACTCCGGCGAGGCCCCGCCGCGCCTGCTCACCCACCGCAGCAGCATCGGCATCATCGCGTCCCGCACCACCCGCCCGACGGGGCCGGCCGCCTTCTGGGAGCTCGCCCGCCTCCCGGCCGCGACGACCGCCTCCACCCGCTCGCGACGCAGCGCCTCGAACGCGCCGAACGCCCGGTCCACGGGGAGGTCGCGCAGGCAGCGGGCCAGGATCACGGCGTCCTCGATGGCCATCGACGCACCCTGCCCCGCCGACGGCGAGGTCGCGTGGGCCGCGTCGCCGATCACGATCATCCGGTCCCGGTGCCAGACCGGGACGCGCGGGACGTCGTAGGTCGCCCAGCCGACCAGCGGACCGGGTGCGGCACGGACGATGTCGCAGGCGGGTGACCGGTCGACCGACAGGAGGTCCAGCAGCCAGGTCCGCCAGTCGGCGTCCGTCATCGCCGACAGGACCCCGGGACCCGGCTCGTCTCGCCGCGGCGGGTTGGCGAACCACGCCACGCCGCCGTCGGGGGTGGCCGACCAGCCGAAGAAGCAGCGCTTGCCGAACATCATCTGGAACTCGTCCGACGGCGTGTCCAGCGCGAACCGGGGAACGAACCCGCCGACGTTCAGCACCGGGGTGTAGCGCACCGGCGGGGCCGCGGGGTCGATCAGCGTGCGGACCCGGGAGCGGATCCCGTCGCAGCCGATCAGCAGGTCGCCCTCGGCCGTGCCACCGTCGGCGAACTCGGCCCGGACCCGGTCACCGACCCGGCGCGCCCCCACCAGCCGGCTGCCGAGCCGGATCTCCGCGCCGCGGGCGACCGCCTCGTCCCGCAGCGCGCGGTAGAGGTCCGACCGCGCCATCAACCGCCCCACCGTCCCGTCCTCCAGCGGCGCGCCCAGGCTCAGCTCGCCGAGCTCGCGACCGGTCCCGGAGAAGAAGCGCATCCGACGCGACGGGAACCCGACCCGCTCGACGACCGGGTGGGCGTCGATCGCCCGCAACGCCGTGATGCCGTTGACCTGCAGGGTCAGCCACGCCCCGCGGTGGTCCGCGGTCTCGGTGTCCGCCTCGTACAGCTCCGCGTGCAGGCCCGCCTTCTGCAGCGCCATCGCGAGCACCGGGCCCGCCACTCCCGCGCCGATCACCAACGCCGTCGTCATCTCGTATCCTCACTCGGGTCGCCAAGTATCTCGTTTCGCCGAGTATCTTGGCAGAGCGAGATACTTGTCAAGGAGAGACGTGGACGTTCAGGACGAGATCATGGGCTTGCTGGTGCGGTTCATCGCGAGCGTCGTGCTGCACAACCACGCGGTGTCCCAGCAGGTCGGGCTCGGCCCCACGGACTCCCAGTTCATGACGCTGCTCGACGTGCACGGCCCGCTCTCCCCCGGCAGGCTCGCCGAGCTGACCGGGCTGACCTCGGGCACGGTCACGGGCGTGGTCGACCGCCTCGAGAAGGCGGGCTTCGTGCGCCGCGACCGCGACCCGGGCGACCGCCGGAAGGTGATCGTGACCCCGGACCGCCGCGCCGCCGAGCAGCGACTCAGCCCGCAGTACGCCGCCTACGACCGGGCCACCCGAGACCTCCTGGACCGACGCAGCCCGCAGGAGCAGCGGGTGATCGCCGACTTCCTCGCGGACCTGTTGGGCGGCTCCGCCACTCGTGCGCGGTAAGTGGTGCCAGAGCACCACTTACCGCGCACGGGCGGCGGAGGCGCCCTCACGCGGGTGGGCCGGGCTGCCGCGGGACCTCGACCCAGAGCGGCAGCTGCCCCGGCCCCGGCCCGTGCGGGCGCCGAAGGTGCCACGAGACCTCCCCGGGGCCGCGGGCGTGGCCGTGCACCTGCATTCCGACCACCTCCGCCACCAGTGCAGCACAGGCCACCGACACTTTCCGGTGACGATTCCGCCGCCCTCCCCACACCATGATCCACCCGTGGGGAGGAGAGCGGTCGGGATTCGACCGCGCAGCTCCCGGGCTGTGGATCATGGACTGGGTGGCGGGTCGAGCGGGGCCAGGTGCGAGTCGGGCCGGTCGGGCGGGTCGTGCCGGTCGGGCCGGTCCCAGGTCCGGCCCCGTGCCCGGTGTCGCCGACGGCGGGCCGGCACGGTGCCCCGGCCCGTCTCGCGCTCATGATCCACCCATGGGGAGGGTATCGGTCGGTATTCGTCCGCCCGGCTCCCGACGAGTGGATCATGGCTGGCGGGCTGGTCGACGTCGGGCCGAGCCGAACCGGGCAGGGCGCGTGGATCAGACCGCGGGCGGGCCGGTGGTGCCGCGGACGACGAGCCGGGTGGGGAGATCGACGTCCGGGATCCCGTCGAGCACACCCGCCAGCGACTCCAGTAGCAGGGCCGCGGCGCGTTCGCCCTGCTCACGGGCCGGCTGCGCAATGGTCGTGAGGTCGGCGTACTCGGCGACCGCCTGGTCGTCGAACCCGATGACGGACACCCGGCCCGGGACGTCGATCCCGGCGCGGCGCAGGGTGCGCAGGGCGCCGAGCGCCATCTCGTCGGACATGGCGAACAGGGCGGTCGGCAGCCGGGGCCCGCTCAGCAGCCGTTCGACGGCGCGCGCGCCCGCGGGCGCGTCGTGTCCCGTCGCGACGACCCAGTCCGGGTTCGGCTCCAGACCCGCCTCGGCGAGCGCGTCGAGGTAGCCGAGCCGCCGGGCCTCGGCGGTGGCCCGCCCGACGAAGTCGTCCGGGTCGAAGGCCAGCAGCGCGATCTCCCGGTGCCCCAGCGCGACCAGGTGCCGCACCGCGGCCACCGCGCCCGCCCGGTCGTCGATCCCGACCCGCGGCACGCCCGCCCAGCTCCCGCCCACCACGGCGACGGGCACCGCCAGCTCCTCCAGGCGCGCCTGCTCGGCGGGGGTGAACGACGACGCCACGACGATCAGCCCGGCCAGGCCCCACCGCTCGTCCGGGAGGGCGGCGCGGGCGGCCGGGTCCCCGACGTTGTGCAGCAGGACGTGATAGCCGCCCGCCCGCAGCGTCCGCTCGATCCCGCCGACGGCCTCGGCGAAGAACCAGGCCGAGGGGAACCGCGCGAGCGCGGCGACGGTCTGCGCACCCCGCGGCCGCCGCACGGGTCGGGGGTAGGCGAGCTCCGCGGCCGCCCGCCGGACCCGCTCGTCCGTCTCCGGAGCCACGTAGGAGGTGCCGGACAGGGCCCGGGACACGGTCGAGGGGGCCACGCCCGCGCGCCGCGCGACGTCCCGGATCGTGGGCTTCTCCCCCATGTGGAACAGTATGGAACAACACCTGCAACACGTGGAGGAGGGTCAGGGTGCGAGAGTCCGACTGGTGGCGGAGCGCGGTGATCTACCAGGTCTACATCCGCAGTTTCGCGGACGGCGACGGGGACGGGATCGGCGACATCGCCGGGCTCCGCAGTCGCCTGGACCACCTCGCCGACCTGGGCGTGGACGCCCTGTGGATCAACCCGTGGTACCCCTCCCCGCTGGCCGACGCCGGGTACGACGTCGCGGACTACCGCGCGATCGAGCCGCGGTTCGGCACGCTGTCCGACGCGGAGGCGCTGGTCCGTGAGGCGCACGAGCGTGGCATGCGGGTCATCCTCGACATCGTCCCCAACCACACGTCGTCGCAGCACGCGTGGTTCCAGGAAGCCCTCGCCGCGGGCCCGGGCTCGGCGGCCCGCGAGCGCTACCTCTTCCGCGACGAGCCGAACGACTGGAAGGCCATGTTCGGCGGCAGCGCCTGGACCCAGGTGCCGGACGGGCAGTGGTACCTGCACCTGTTCGACGTCGAGCAGCCGGACCTGAACTGGGAGAACCCGGAGGTCCGCGCCGACTTCGAGCAGACCCTGCGGTTCTGGTTCGACCGCGGGGTCGACGGGTTCCGGATCGACGTCGCCAACTCGTTGATCAAGGAGCAGGGCCTGCCGGACGTCGGGGACAAGGGCCACCACGATCCCGGCCCGCACCCGCACTGGGACCGGGACGAGGTGCACGAGATCTACCAGGACTGGCGCCGGATCGCGGACTCCTACGACCCGCCGAAGGTGTTCGTGGCCGAGGCGTGGGTGCCCGAGGCGGACCGCTTCGCCCGCTACCTGCGCGCGGACGAGCTGCACACGGCGTTCAACTTCGACTTCCTGAAGGCGCCGTGGCGGGCGCCCGCGCTCCGCGAGTCGGTGGAGCGGACGCTGCGCGAGCACGCCGTCGTCGGGGCGCCCGCGACCTGGGTGCTGTCCAACCACGACGTGGCGCGGCACATGTCGCGGCTGGCCCGGGACCCGGGGGCGGAGATCGGGACGTCGCTGGACTCGCTGCTCGGGGTGCCCGCCGATCTCGAGCTGGGCCTGCGGCGTGCCCGCGCGGCGGCCCTGCTGATCCTCGCGCTGCCCGGCGGCGCCTACGTCTACCAGGGCGACGAGCTGGGCCTGCCCGAGGTCGAGGACCTCCCCGAAGCCGTGCTCGACGACCCCACCTGGCGTCGCTCCGGCCACACCGAGCGCGGCCGGGACGGCTGCCGGGTCCCGATCCCGTGGTCGGGCGACTCCGCGCCGTTCGGCTTCGGCCCCGGCGAGGGGCAGCCGTGGCTCCCGCAGCCGGACTGGTTCGTGCGGTTCACCGCCGAGCGGGAGGACAAGGACCCCGACTCGATGCTGAACCTGTACCGCACGGCGCTGCGGATCCGCCGCGCCGAGCCCGCGCTCGGTGACGGGCCGCTGACCTGGCTGGACGTCTCGCCGGGTGCGCTGGGCTTCGTCCGCGACCCCGGTTTCGCCCTGCTCCTGAACATCGACGCGGAGCCCTTCGCCCTCCCCGAGGGAGCCGAGGTGGTCCTGACCAGCGCCCCGCTGACGGACGCGGGCGAGCTCCCCCGGGACACCGCGGCCTGGATCCGGGTCTGATCCCACCCGGTGTCCGACTCGCGTGTCGGAACCCGGGGACTCGCGGGGAATGCCCCGCGAGTCCCCGGTTCGGGACACGCGAGTCTCCCTTCTGCGGGCGGGCCCACGCCGGTGACTGTCTGCTCACGGCCGGCGGCCGGCTCGCACGTGTCGCTCACGCAGTGTTCATGATCACCGCGAACCACCCGTTCGTGAGGTCGCCGGAACAGGTGATCGGTCTCCCGAACCACGCGCCACAGGTGCACCCTCCGTCACGGGGGTACACATCATGCTCATCACTGAGGCGCCGATCCGCGCCACCGCAGGATCAGGACACCGGACCACCGCCACGGTGCTCGGCGCGGCGCTCGCGGTCGCCGTCCTCGGCCAGGGCGCGTTCCATCCGGGCCCGTTCCTGCTCTGCGCCGTCCTCGTCGTCGCCGCGGGGTGCAGCGCGTTCCGCGAACGCACCCGGACACCGGTAGCGCGCGGCCCGCTCCTCGCGGCCGGACTGCTGGGTGCGTTCGCCGCGTGGGCGCTCGCTCGGGCCGCGGCGTCCGGGGACGCGCTCCTCGGCCTGCCCACGGCGGCGGTCGCGGGGGTGCTCGCGATCGCGATCGTCACCACGGCCGGGCTCGGGCCCGCCGCCCGGGACCTCCTGCGCGGGGTGGTGCTCACCCTCGGCGTGGTCGTCGCGGCCGCGGGCTGGATCGGGACCGCGCTGCACCTGGCGCCGCTGTCGATCCCGGGCGTCGGCCTGTGGCGGGCCTCCTCGACCCTGACCTACGCCAACGCCGCGGCCGCGGTCCTGGTGACCGTTCTGATCGTGGCCGTGACCCGGGTCGAGGACCGGCGGCACCGGCGGCTGCTCGTCGCGGTGCTGCTCCTCGGGCTGGCCGCGACCCTGAGCCGCGGCGGGGCGCTCGCCCTCGCCGTCGGGCTCGCCGTCCTCGCCTGTACCCCGGCCGGGCGCACCCGCCTGCGCTCCCTCGCGCCGGTGCCCTTCGCCGCAGGTCTGGGCTTCGTCGGGCTGCTGCCGTCGCTGCCGGAGGGAGCCACGCCGCAGCCCCTGCTCGCCGCCGCGGGCCTGGCCGCGGGTGCCGCGCTGCTCCTGCGCGGGACCCCGCGGCGGGCCGCGATCGCCGCGGTCCCGGTGCTGGCCGTGACCGGGCTGGTCGTCGGTCCGTGGGGCAGCCCGCCGGTGGACACCGCGGTCGTCGCCCTCGCCGACACCCGGCTCAACGGCGACTCCTCGGCCCGGGTCGACCTGGCGCGGGTGACCCTCGAGCAGTTCCGGACCGCACCCGTCACGGGGATCGGACCGGGCAGGCTCGACCTGACCTACGTCGACCAGGCGGGCAACCGGGTGCACGCCTGGTTCACCCACCTCGAGTACCTGCAGGTCGCGACGGAGACCGGGCTGGTCGGGCTCGCCCTCGTCCTGGCCGCGGCCGCCGCGCTCGCGTTCGGGCACCGCTCCGCGGCGGGCCTCGCGATCCTCGCTGCGCTCGCCGTGCAGAGCGCCCTCGACTTCCTCTGGCACATCCCGGCGGTCCCGCTGCTCGCCTGCGCGGCCGTCGTCCTGATCAGCCCCCACCCGACCGACGAGCCCCACCCGACCCACAAGGAGATCTCCTGATGACCACGCAGTCCCGCACCGTCCTGCGCACCGCGCTCATCGTCCTCGGCAGCGGCGTCCTGGTGTGGGCGGGCGGCGCCGCGCCCGCGCTCGCGAACTACAGCCCACCGTCGGTGGTGATCTGCAAGAGCAACCCGGTGGCCAACTCGGGCCTCGCGGTCGGCCAGTTCAGCAACCCGGTGCCCGCCGGGCTGTGTCAGCCGGTGGGTGGGTTCAGCGCCCCGAACGCGATCCCCGGGATCCCGCCCTTCCCGCCGAACTGACGACGCGCAGCGCGTACTACCCGTAGCGCCTGCGGTAGGCCGCACGGCGCGCCTCGCGCTCCGCGCGGGCCGTCACGTCCCGGACGGCCTGCGCGTAGCCGGGCGGGTAGCCCGCGCGGCGGACCCGGTGGTCCACCGCGTCGTGCAGCAGGAAGATCGCGAACTGGGCGGAGACCAACCAGCCGAGCAGCAGCCCGCACAGCCGCACCCACAACGGCCCGGGCACCAGCAGCACGATCGGCACCGAGACGATCACCAGGGGCACGACGGTGCGCGCCAGGTGCCGGACGACCCAGGTGGAGCACGTGGCGTCGTGCAGCACCCAGTCGGCGTACCGGGCGGGCAGCCTGCCACCGCAGGCGTACCAGACCCACCTCAGTACTCCAGGACGCTGCACGCCCCCAGGTTAGAGCGCGAGACCCGTCCCCGGCTGCGGCGAGGACAGGTCGACGACCGAGGACCACTGCGCGGCCAGCTCGGCCACCGTCGGGGTCTTCTCGAACGTGGCGCCCGCGGCGTGGAACAGCTCCACGCGGTGGTAGCGACCGAACCCGGCGACGAAGGTGGCGCCGTTCTCCTCGAGCTCGTCACCGCAGAGGAGCCCGATCAGCGGCGCGACGAAGTCCGGCGGGAGCTTGTCCAGGACCTCCTGCGGCATGATGTCCGTGGTCATCCGGGTGGCGGCGACGGGGGCCACGGCGTTCGCCTTGATGTCGTACTTCGCGCCCTCCTTGGCGAGGGTGTTGATCAGCCCGACCAGGCCGAGCTTGGCCGCGCCGTAGTTGGCCTGGCCGAAGTTGCCGTAGAGCCCGGTGGTCGAGGTGGCCACCACGATCCGGCCGTGGCCCTGCTCCCGGAAGTGCGGCCACGCGCTGTGGATCACGTTGTAGGCGCCGTAGAGGTGCACCTTGAGGACCGCGTCCCAGTCGTCGTCGGTCATCTTGACGAACGTGCGGTCCCGCAGGATGCCCGCGTTCGCCACCACGCCGTCGATCCGGCCGAACGCCTCGAGCGCGGTCGCCACGATGGCCGCGCCGCCCTCGGCCGTGGCCACGCTGTCGTGGTTGGCGACGGCCCGGCCGCCCGCCTCGATGATCTCCCCGACGACCTTGTCGGCCGCCGACCCGTCGCTCCCGGACCCGTCCCGGGAACCGCCGAGGTCGTTGACCACGACCTGTGCACCCTCACGCGCCAGGAGCAGCGAGTACTCGCGCCCGAGCCCGCCGCCCGCCCCGGTCACCACGACGACCCTGTCCTGAACCCCGGCCATGTCCGCTCCCTCGCATACGACTGCCTTAATCCTTATACCGGCGCGGCGGCGAAGAAAAGGCGGCGTGGCTCACGCCCCGCTCGAGCTCGCGCGACACGACCTCCATCGCGGGCGACGGGCGGCGCCCCGCCGAGCGGGCCAGGACGACCGAGCGGGTCACCGGAAGCGGGCCGCCGGAGAAGACCCCGGCCGCGACGTCCGCCTCCACCGCCACCGCGGGGAGCACGGTCCAGCCCACCCCGGCCGCGGCCAGCCGCTTCTGCGTGATCATGGTGTTGACCTCGACGATCCCGTCCAGCTCGACGCCGGCGCGGGCGCACGCCCCGTCGAGCAGGGTGCGCAGGCCGTGCGGCGGCGCGGGCATGACGACGGGGTGTGCGGCCAGGTCGGTCAGCGCCACCGGCCCGCCCGGCCAGTCCCCCGGCGGCGCGACCGCCCAGAGCGACTCCTCGAACAGCGGCCGCACCGCCACCGAGGACGAGGTCGTGACGTCGTAGAGCAGCGCGATCTCGACCGTGCCGGACTCGAGCCACTCCTGCAGGTGCCCCGAGTAGCCGGTCATCAGCCGCAGCCGGATGCCGGGGTAGTCCCGCCGGACCCGCGCCACCAACCCGACGGCGACGGCCTCGGTGAGGCTGTCGAGCAGCCCCACCGCCACGCTGCCGCCCACCTCGGGGCTGGGCTGCACCTCGGCCCGCGCGCGGTCCAGCTCGGTCAACGCCCGCCGGGCGCGCTCCACGAACGCCAGTCCGGCCTCCGTCGGACGCATGCCCGTGCGGCTGCGTACGAACAGCTCCACCCCGAGCTCCTCCTCCAGCGCGTGCACCTGACGGGTCACCGCGGGCTGCACGAGGTGCAGCAACACCGCGGCGCGGGTGACGCTGCCGGTGTCCGCGACGGCCACGACCGCCCGCAGCTGCCGGACCTCCATGCCACTCCCTCATGACCCCATCAGGAGTCGGCATTGTACGGCGGCGGCCATGCGGGCTCATGATGGAACAATGCTGAGCACCGAGGAGCGGGCAGTCGTCGCGACGGTCCGGGAGTGGGTCGACCGCGAGGTCAAGCCGGTCGTCGCCGACCTCGAGCACGCGGACGAGTACCCGGAGAAGCTCATCGAGCAGATGAAGGAGCTCGGGATCTACGGGCTCGCGATCCCGGAGCCGTGGGGCGAGGCCCCGGTCTCGATGCCCTGCTACGCGCTGGTCACCGCCGAGCTGGCGCGCGGGTGGATGTCCCTGGCCGGCGCGATGGGCGGGCACACCGTCGTGGCGAAGCTGCTGCAGTCCTTCGGTACGCGGGAGCAGCAGGACCGCTACCTGCCGCGGATGGCGACCGGTGAGCTGCGCGCGACGATGGCGCTCACCGAGCCGGGTGGCGGCTCGGACCTGCAGGCGATGACCACCCACGCCGCGCGCGTCGGCGACGAGTACGTGATCAACGGCGCCAAGACGTGGATCTCCAACGCCCGCCGCTCGGGGTTGATCGCGCTGCTCTGCAAGACCGATCCCAAGGCCGAGCCCAAGCACAAGGGCATCTCGGTGCTGCTCGTCGAGCACGGTCCCGGGCTGACCGTGTCCCGGGACCTCAAGAAGCTGGGGTACAAGGGCGTCGAGACCTGCGAGCTGGTGTTCGACGACATGCACGTCCCGGCGTCCGCGGTGCTCGGCGGCGAGCCGGGCCGGGGCTTCGCGCAGATGATGAAGGGCCTGGAGACCGGGCGGATCCAGGTCGCCGCGCGCGCCCTCGGCGTCGGGCAGGCCGCGTTCGACGACGCGCTGCGCTACAGCCAGGAGCGCGAGTCCTTCGGCAAGCCGATCTGGCAGCACCAGTCGATCGGGAACTACCTCGCGGAGATGGGCACCAAGCTCACCGCCGCCCGCCAGCTGATCCTGTTCGCCGCCGAGAAGTTCGACGCGGGCGAGCGCTGCGACATGGAGGCGGGCATGGCGAAGCTGTTCACCTCCGAGATCGCGATGGAGGTGGCGCTCAACGCCGTGCGCATCCACGGCGGCTACGGCTACTCCACCGAGTTCGACGTCGAGCGCTACTTCCGGGACGCCCCGCTGATGATCGTGGGCGAGGGCACCAACGAGATCCAGCGCAACGTCATCGCCGCGCAGCTGGTCAAGCGGGGTGGGCTCGCCTGACCACGTCCCGGACGAGGGCCAGCACCTCGTCCGGATGGTCGAGGTGCACGGTGTGCGTGGCTCCGGGCCAGGTGGTCACGGTGGCGCCCAGCGCCGTGGCCAGCGCCTCGTGCGAGCGGCCCATCGCGCCCGGCCGCGCCCGGTCCGCCGAGACGACCGCGGACGGCAGCAGCGGCAGGTCGGCCGTCCGGAACCCGTCGGACAGGGCGGCGAGCCCGCGGACCGCCGCGGCGAGCCTCCCGAGGCCGCCGTCGAACAGGGTGTCGATCGCCGGGACGCTCTGCGCGGGCAGCGGCGCCTTCAGCACCGCACGCCGCCCCGCGGCGGCGAAGCCCTTGTCCAGCAACGGCCCCAGGCCCGGCAGCCGGGCGGGCCCGCCGAGCAGGCGGGTCTGCCACTCGATGATCCGGCACAGCCGCGGATCGGTGATCGGCGTGGCGTCGAGCAGGACGATCCCGGCCAGGTCCCCGGGGTGATCACGCGCCCACAGCGCCGCGACGGCCCCGCCGAGGCTCTGCCCCACCACGACGGCCGGGCCCCTGTCCAGCTCGCCGACCAGCGTGTGCAGGTGGGCCGTGGCGTCCTTCAGCTCACCCGGCCCCGCCGTGCCCGTGCCGGGCCGGTCGTGCACGACCACGCGACAGTCGCCCGCGAGCCCCTCGACCAGCCCAGGGAAGAAGCCCGCGCAGGGCGCCGCCCCGCCGGGCACGAGCACCACCGGCGGCCCGGACGACCCGTGCACCTCCATGGTCGTCACCCTATCGGGGTGACGACCGGCTCAGGCGCGGCGGGCGAGCAGGGCGACCAGCCGGTCCAGCACCGGGCCGTAGGAGCCCGGCAGTACCCGGGCGAGCACGTCGGGGACCTTCGCGCTGGAGGCGATCAGCACCCGGGTCCGCCGGTTCTCGACGCCGTCGAGGATCTCGGCGGCGGCCTTCTCCGGCGGGTAGCTGAGCAGCTTCGCGAACGCGGCCTGGTGCTGCGCCGCCTCGTCGGGGTCCACACCGGACCCCAGGCGCGCGCTCTTCGCCACGTTCGTCCGGATGCCGCCGGGGTGCACCTGGGTGACCCCGGTGCCGGTCTCGGCCAGCTCGTGGCGCAGCACCTCGCTGAAGCCGCGGATCGCGAACTTGCTCGACGAGTACGCCGACTGCCCCGCGGGGCCGATCAGCCCGTAGAGGCTGGACACGTTGACCAGGTGCCCGCCGGGCTCCGCGGTCAGCGCGGGCAGCAGATGGTGGGTCAACACCACGGGCGCCCGGAAGTTGATGTCCATGACCCACTCGAACTCGTCGAGGGTGACCTGGCGGAACCGGCCGCCGAGCGCGACCCCGGCGTTGTTGATCAGGAGCCGGACCGGGGTCGACGCGAGCTCCTCGCCCAGCGCCGCCACCGCGGCCCGGTCCGCCAGGTCCACCACGTGGGTCTCGACCTTCACCGCGGCGCGCACGCGGGCGGCGACGCGTTCGAGCCCGTCCGCGTCCCGGTCGACCAGGACCAGCGGGCTGCCGCGTTCGGCCAGGCCGTAGGCGAGCTGCTCCCCGATGCCGCTCGCGGCGCCGGTCAGGACGGCGGTGCGTCCCGCGAACCGGTACTTCTCCATCTCAGACCTCCTGCAGCGAACGGGCCGGCGTGAACACCATGTCCTCGGCGAGGTCCGCGCGGGACATCTGGACGAGGTCGACGACGTAGTTCTGGGTGACCCGCCAGGGCGCCGCGGTGCCCTGGTGCGGGAAGGCGTCGATCGAGCGCTGCACGTAGCCCGAGGTGAGGTCGAGCAGCGGACGGCGCTCCATGGCGGCGGGCGTGGTCGGCGCGGCCGAGCCGTAGCCGTGCTTCTCGAGGTGGGTCAGCAGCCTGGTCACGTAGCGCGAGGACAGGTCCGCGCGCAGCGTCCACGAGGCGTTCGTGTAACCGATGCAGTAGGCGAGGTTCGGCACGCCGGAGAGCATCAGGCCGCGGTAGGAGTAGGTGTCCGCGAGGGTCACCGGCTCGCCGTCGACGCTGAGCGACAGCCCGCCGAGCGGGAGCATCCGCAGGCCCGTGGCGGACACGACGATGTCCGCCGTCAGCTCCTCGCCCGACGCCAGCCGGATGCCCTTCTCGGTGAAGGTGTCGATGTGGTCGGTGACCACGGACGCGTCCCCCGCCCGGACCACCTTGTAGAAGTCCGCGCCCGGCACCACGCACAGCCGCTGGTCCCAGGGCTCGTACCGGGGCGTGAAGTGCTGGTCGACGGTCTGCTCGTCGAGGAACCGCAGCGCCATCCGGCGCAGCGTCTTGCGCACGAGCGCCGGTCGCCGCCGCGCGAGCTGGTAGAAGGCCTGGGTGACGGCGATGTTCTTCGCCCGGACGATGCGGTGCGCCAGTCCGGCGGGCAGCCGTCGGCGCAGGGTGTCCGCGAAGCCGTCCCGCGGCGGCAGCGCGGTCAGGTAGGACGGCGACCGCTGCAGCATGGTCACGTGCTCGGCCTTCTCGGCCATCGCCGGGACCAGGGTGACGGCGGTGGCCCCGGACCCGATCACCACGACCCGCTTGCCGGTGTGGTCCAGGTCCTCGGGCCAGGCCTGTGGGTGCACGAACGTGCCCGCGTAGTCGGCGAGACCGGGAAAGTCCGGCTGGTAGCCCCGGTCGTAGGAGTAGTAGCCGGCGCAGAGGTAGACGAACTTCGCGCGCCACTCCCCCCGGCTCGTGCGCACCGTCCAGCGCTGGTCCGCACTGGACCACTCCGCGGCGGACACCGTGGTGTCGAACCGGATGTGCCGGTCGATGCCCGCCTCGCGCGCGGTGTCCCGGATGTAGGTGCGGATGCTCTCGCCGTCCGCCAGGGACTTCTCCCCGCGCCACGGCCGGAAGGGGTAGGAGAGGGTGAACATGTCGGAGTCGGACCGCACGCCCGGGTACCGGAACAGGTCCCAGGTGCCGCCGATCGCGGAGCGCTGTTCGAGGATCGTGTAGCTGTCCCCCGGGCGCTCCTGTTGCAGGCGGTACGCGGCGCCGATGCCCGAGAGGCCGGCCCCGACGATGAGGACGTCTGTCTCGACCACGTCGTCGTTCATGGCCTTCATCGTGGCCTCCTCCCCGTCACCGTGCTTATCCGAACGCGACAATGATTTATCCTCACGCGACATGGGAGCGGTGGTGCGGGCGGCGTCCCTGCGGGGATTGCCCCAGCTCGTGGACGGTCTGGGCAGCGACTCCGCCGCGCTGTTCGCCCGGTTCGGGATCGACCCCGCCGCCCTCTCCGCGGACGACGCCGTGGTGGCGGTCCGCACCGTCGGGCTCCTGTTGGAGGTGGCCGCGGCCGAGCTCGATCGCCCGGACCTCGGCCTGCTGCTCGCCGAACGGCAGGACGCCGGGATCCTCGGCCCGCTCGCCGTCGCGATCGAGAACGCGGGGACGCTCGGCGAGGCGATGGAGAGCGCCTCGCGCTTCCTGTTCGTCCACAGTCCCGCGCTGTCGATCGCCCTGGTCCCCGACCCGGAGGACGTGCGCGGGGTGGCCGCGCTGCGCTACGGGGCGACGGGCCCGGCGCCGATGCCCGCGCAGGCGTCGGATCTCGGGCTGGGGCTGCTGCACCGGATCATCGTGCTCCTGCACGGCGGTCCGTACGGGCTGCGGTCCGCCCATCTCACCCATCCACCACTCGTCCCGGTGACGAGATACACGGACTTCTTCGGCGCGGACGTCCGCTTCTCGCGGGACTCCGGCGTGCTGCGGCTGCCCGCCGGCCTGACCGAGGCGCGGATCGCGGGCGGGGACCAGGTCCTGCGCACCCTCGCACTGGACTACCTGGAGAGCCGCTTCGCCGAGCCCGGCCAGACCGTGTCCGGACGGGTGCGGGGGGCGCTGGCCCGCTCGCTCGGCTCCACGGCCCCGCGGGCGGGGGACGTCGCCCGTCTGCTGCGACTGCACCCCCGGACCCTGCAACGCCACCTCGCGGCGGAGGGAACCACCTTCGAGCGGATCCTCGACGACGTCCGCCGGGACACCGCCCGCCGGCTGATCACCACGACCGATCTGCCGTTCACCCAGGTCACCGCCATGGTGGGCCTGCGCGCCCAGTCCGCCCTGACCCGGGCGTCGAAGCGCTGGTTCGGCCGCACGCCGACCGAGCTCCGCCGGGCGGCTACAGGCTCGCCCAGAACTCCGTGAGCGCCGCCGCGGCGCGCGGCGGGTCCTGCACCATCCACCAGTGGCCCAGGTCGGGCAGCTCCGCCACCCGGGCGCCTGCCCGCGCCGCGGTCCGGCGCCGGTACTCGTCCGAGCCCACGACGTGGTCCGCACCGGCCACGACGGCGAGCCCGGGCCGGGTGCCGAGCCCGCCGAGGTCACGGCCCAGCTCCGCCATCACCGGTTGGACCGCCGAGCGGTAGAGCAGGAGCACCGCCGCCCCGAGCTCGGGCCCCTGACCGGCGGCGATCTCCGAGGCGAGGTCCTCCGGGAATCCCCGCTCGACGAGCGCCGCGCGACGGGCGTCGAACGATCCGAGACGATCGGCGACGTCCGCCTCGCCGACGCGGGGGGTCTGCCACCGCTGCGCGAGCTCGTGCCACACGTAGTCCGGGTCGAACGCGCCGAGGGTGTCACTCGCCCAGCTGCGGACCAGGTCCGGGCGCAGGTTCACCGCCGCCAGCACGTGGTTGCCGCCCCAGTCGTGACCGACGAGGTCGATCGGGCCGTCGAGCGCCGCCAGCTCGCCGACCAGCCAGTCCCGGTACTCCAGGACCGTCGCGCCGAACCCCGCGGGGAGCGGCGCACCGAACCCGGGCGGCGACAGGCACACCACGTCGTCTCGCCCCAGCTCGGCGAGCATCGGCCGCCAGACCGCGGCCGTCTCCGGGTTGCCGTGGACGAGGACGACGGTCACGAGCGCGCCCCGGGGGCGGTCGGCTGCAGCAC
This sequence comes from Pseudonocardia sp. WMMC193, assembly GCF_021728735.1. NCBI lineage: Bacteria > Bacillati > Actinomycetota > Actinomycetes > Pseudonocardiales > Pseudonocardiaceae > Pseudonocardia > Pseudonocardia sp. WMMC193. The sequence continues at coordinate 3,414,167 of NZ_JAKKDO010000003.1, forward strand.
GGACTCCCCCACCGGGCCCTCGCCCCGTCCCACGAGGCCCTCCAGCGCCCGCTCGTCGATCTCGCTCATCGTGGTCCTCCTCCGGTTGCGCCTCCACCCTCACATACTTGCTATTCACCACGCAACTTGCTGGTAGGGTCCCGCCATGCCCCGCCGCACCCAGGCCGAACGCCGCGCCCAGACCGGCGCCGCCCTCCTGGCCGCCGCGGCGGATCTCGTCGTCGAGGGCGGGTTGGGCGCGTTGACCCTGGCCAGGGTCGGCGAGCGGGCGGGGTACAGCCGCGGGATCGTGACCCACCACTTCGGCTCCAAACAGGCCCTGGTCGACACGCTCGCCCGCACGACCCAGAGCGGCTTCGTGCCGGGCGTCGACCACGAGCCCGGGCTGGAGCGGCTGCTGTTCCTGGTCGACGGATACATCGGCGCGCTCGCGGGCTCCGGGCCCGCCAACCGGGCCTTCCTGCTGCTCTGGGCCGAGTCGGCGACCTCGCCCGAGATCGCGGAGACCTTCCGTGCCCGGGACGCGGGGTTCCGTGCCGACCTGCGCGCGGACGTCGCGGCCGGGATCGCCGCGGGCACCGTCCGCGAGGTCGACCCGGACGACACGGCCGTCGCGATCCTCGGACAGCTCCGCGGGATCGCCCTGCAGCACCACCTGGATCCCGCGGCGGTCGACCTCGACCGGCTGCGCGGCGCCGTCCGGGAGCAGTGGCGGCGCGCCCTGTCGCCCTGAGCCTTCGTCCGGCGCGACGACGTGCCGACCCCAGTGTTGTGCGGCGCGCACGAAGAGCGAGGAGCCCCGGTCGCTCACGATGAGACGCAGGACACAGGGAGGTGTACCCACCGTGACGACTTCCGCCACGACCGACCGCCCCGCCACGCCCACGGACGCGGGCCACGTCGACGTGCTGATCGTCGGAGCCGGGGTCTCCGGCATCGGCGTCGCGCACCACCTGCGCGAGGCGTTCCCCGATCGGAGCTTCGCGATCCTGGAGGCCCAGGACGCCCGCGGCGGGACCTGGTGGACCCATCAGTTCCCCGGCGCCCGCTCCGACAGCGACCTGTTCACCTACGGCTACCGGCACAAGCCGTGGCGCGGCCCGTCGATCGCCGCGGGTGGGGCGATCCTCGAGTACCTCGACGAGGTGATCGAGGAGGACGACCTCGCCGACAAGATCCACTATCGGCACCGGGTGACCGCCGCGGACTTCTCCTCGGCCGAGCACCGCTGGACCGTCGACGTGGTGCGGGAGGACACCGGCGAGGCGCTGCGCTACACCACGGACTTCCTCTGGATGTGCTCCGGCTACTACAAGCACGACGAGCCCTACACCCCCGAATGGCCCGGGATGGACCGCTTCCGGGGGCCGATCGTGCACCCGCAGTCCTGGCCGAAGGACCTGGACTACGCCGGGAAGAAGGTGGTGGTGATCGGTTCCGGCGCGACCGCCGCCACCGTGGTCCCGAACACGGCGAAGACCGCCGCCCACGTGACGATGGTGCAGCGCTCGCCGTCGTACTGGTTCGCCGCACCCACCGTGCACGAGCTCGCCGCCACCCTCGAACCGCTCGACCTGCCCGCCGAGTGGACCCACGAGATCCTCCGCCGCCAGTACATCCAGCAGCTCGACTGGCTGGCCACGACCGGCAAGGACGACCCCGACCAGCTGCACGAGTTCCTGATCGAGGGCATCCGGCCGCTGCTGCCGGAGGGCACCGACATCGAGAAGCACTTCACGCCGACCTATCGGCCGTGGCAGCAGCGCATCGCGTTCGTGCCCGACGGCGACATGTTCGAGCGGATGCGCGAGGGCAAGGTCTCGATCGTCACCGACACCATCGAGGAGTTCACCGAGAAGGGCGTGCGGCTCGGCTCCGGCGAGGAGCTGGAGGCGGACGTCATCGTGACCGCCACCGGGTTCCGGCTCTCCGCCTTCGCCGACGTCCCGTTCCGGGTCGACGAGGAGGCCGTCGACTTCCGGACGAAGGTCACCTGGCGCGGCCTGATGATCAGCGACGTGCCGAACATGGCGTACGCGTTCGGCTACTTCCGGCACAGCTGGACGCTGCGAGTGGACCTGGTCGCGGACGTCGTCGAGCGGATCATGCGGCACATGGACGAGTCGGGCCTGCACACCGTGACCCCGAAGCTGCGGCCGACGGACGCGGACATGCCCCTGCGGCCGTGGTCGGACCTGGACAACTTCAACCCCGGGTACGTCCAGCGCTCGCAGGACCGCATGTTCGGCCAGGGCGACCGCGAGCCGTGGCTGCACATGCACGAGCACGACGTCGACCGCGTCGAGCTGCCGAAGGCGGACATCGAGGACGGACTGACCTACTCCTGAGCGGGCCGCGGCGCCGACGCACGCGGATGCGTCGGCGCCGTCCGCTACCTCCGGAGCAGGGCGAGCGCCACACCGTTCAGCGCGGCCCAGCCGAGGGACACGGCCAGGGTCTTCTTCTTGGCGTCCGCCGGGATGTCGGACAGGCCGAAGGCCACCGCGTCGCCGAGGTCGGCGCCGATGCGGACCCCGAGCGCGAGCTCGAGCGCCCTGCCGGTCGGCGCGGTCGCGACCGCGACACCGGAGGCCAGGTCGCGAGCACCCACGGCGCGGGTCAGCACCTGCGCGGGCGCCGAGTCGCCCAGCCCGGTCGGCCCCGTGAGCACCGAGGGCCGGACGAGCGTCGCGACGGCGTAGGCGGCGGTCGCGACGCCGAGGGCGCGAGCGAACGTGGTCATGGTTCCTCCGATGATCGAGTGCGCCGGGCTACCCGGATCGGTCCCGCGCCACGCACGGGGTGTGCGAGTGCCCACAGGCCGGTGTACTCCGCGCCGGGCCGGGGAGCCCCTCAGCTCGTCGTCCCCGACCCCGAGGAGCCCCATGACCGACACCAGGACCGCCGTCGTCGCCCAGCTCCGGGCGCTCGAACACCTCACCCGCACCGAGATCGCGCTGGCGCGCACCCGCACCGCCCAGGCGCGCACGGCCGCCGTCCGAGAGGAGCTGCTGGACAACGCCGCCAAGGCGGAGGACCGCTCGGCCGCCATCGCCGACGCCCTGCGCGAGCTGGGCACCGTGCCGGACGTCGTCGCGCCGGCGGTCGGGTGGCTCGGCACGCTCGTGAAGGGCGCCGTCGAGCAGACCCAGCCGATCGACGAGGCGCTGCTCGGCGACCTCGCCCTCGAACACCAGCTCGCCGACCGGGCCCGGTACCTCAAGGCGCTCACCCGGTCCGGGCCGGTGAACGACCTGGCCGACCGGCTCGTCGCGGCCCACACCGAGACCATCGAGTGGCTGCAGGGCGTGCTCGCCCAGGAGGCGGGCGGCGGGCCGACCGCCCTCGCACCCACGCCGCTGCAGGCCGTGGCCGCCGGCGTCGGCAAGGCCGCCCAGCTGCCGGTCCGGCTGACCGTCGAAGGCGTCAACAAGGCCGCCGACCGGGTGCAGGCCGGGCTCGGCAGGATCGCGGGCACGGCGTCCACCGCCGGACAGGTCCTCGCGGGTGGCCTCGAGTCCGCGGCCCGCCGCGCCGAGGAGACCGACGACGGCGACCTCGCCCACGCCGTGCGCCGCGAGACCGGCGGGCTCGCCGCCGCCGAGCTGCCGATCCCGACCATCGACCAGCTCTCGGTCGCGGACGCCTCGGTCGCCGTGGCCAGGCTGCGCGACCCCGCCGACGTGCGGGCCGTGCAGCGCTACGAGGAGCGCCACAAGAACCGCCGCGGGGTGCTGAACGCGCTGCGGGAGCAGGCGGAGACGGTGGCGCGCAATGCCGGTAACCCGCGGCCTTCCTGACCGCATTGCGCTGCGACACGCTGCCAGAAGAGCGCCGACTGCGCGGCCGCCGGAGCTGCGCCCGCGGCCGGTCGTGTTCGGCAAGGACCCGCCGCCTGTCAGCGCGGCGGATCGCCAGGGCCAGGACAGCGATCCCGCCGAGAACACCACCGGCGAGCACGAACCGCTTCGATCGTCACGGATGAGGCAGGCGGACGAGTGCGGCCGTCGGGTGCGGCTACCGCTGTTGCGGTTTCTCCGCCCGTACGTCGGCATGGGCATGCGCGGCGCCTGATGGGTGTGCGACCCGGGCCGTCGCACGGATGCCCGCCCTACAGCCGCAACGCGTAGCGGCGTCCGGTCGGTGTGACGGTCGCCGCCCCCTCCACACTCCACCCGGCCTGTTCCCGCACCTGGTTGTGGAAGGCGCAGGCACCGCGGCCGTTCTCCAGGCTCGTCGGCCCGCCTTCGGACCAGCGCCTGCGATGGTCGAGGTGGGCGATCGGGGCGTCGCAACCGGGTTCGGTGCAGCGGCCGCGGTCGCGGGCGCGGATCCAGTCGGCGAGGACTCCGCCGAAGGCGCGGCGGCGGGAGTCGCCGCCGATCACGATGCCGTCCCGGGTGACCAGCCGCCGCCACCCCACACAGGTGGCCTCGTCCAGCAGAGCGGTCGGCCCGAACCCGGGGACCTCCGCGGGCAGCGGCGAGTCGGGGTCCAGGAGCGACTCCACCGGCACGAGGACCTGGATCTCCACCTGCGCGGGCGTGGTGGCGGTCTGTCCGGTCAGGCGTTCGACGAGGGTGTCGGCCATGATCTGCCCGCGGGTCCGGGTGACCGGCTCGGCCCCGACCCAGTGTTCGGTGACCGCCTTGCGCAGCGCGGCGTAGCAGGTGATGGCCTGCTCCATCGGCAACAGCCCCCGCAACACCGCCATCCCGTCCTCAGCCGGAGAGATCGTGACGTGCCGGTCCCGACGGGCGGCCCGGGCTCGTGCGGCGAAGGCTTCCGGCGCCACCGCCGCCGCGACCGTCCGGGCGAGGTCGGCAACCTTGCGCACCCCGAGCATCGGCAGGTCGTGGGCGGCGAGCCGACGGTCCAGCTCGGTCCGTTCGTCAGAGCTCAGGTGTCTGGCGGCGACCACGATCGCGGCGACCCGCCGCTCGTCCAGCTCCCCGGCCGCGAACGCCTCCCGGATCGTGTCCAGCCCGGCGTGCAGGTCCCGGGCGAGGCGCAGTTGGGTGCGGGCCCGGGTCGGGGAGATACGCAGGGCGAGCCCGAGCTGTCCGACGATGCTCGCCTCGACCCGTTCGGGATCGGCGAGCGCCTCCTGCAGGCGGGCTTCGACCTCCCGCTGTGCGGCGGCCCGGACCTCCTCGGCGATCTCGGCGTCGATCCGGTTCCGCAGCGCGACCAGCCGCTCGATCCGGGCGAACCCCGCCGCGCGCTCCTCCCGCGACGGCACGACACCCGCCACCGCCGGAGGGTCCGCGAGGGTCGTGGTCATGCAGCCATCATAGCAGCTCATCGCCCCTGAAACGAACAAATGTTCGATCCACCCCTACCTGCCTGCCACCCACACCGAACGCCTCACCAGGGCCTGCCCGCCGCCCCGGAGACCCACCCCCGCACCGACCGCATCATGGCTCCACAATGGTCGTCTGGCACCCCCGAAACGACCATTGTGGAGCCACAACGCCGTGTTCTTCGTGGGCCGCACCCTCAGTTCCCCACCCCCAACCCCGCCATGAAGGCCTTCGGGTAGCGGTCGCCGCGGGCCGAGCCCAGCGGCACCGCGCGCTCGACGGCGGCCAGCTCCGCGGGGGTGAACGTGAGGTCCAGGGCGGGCAGGGCCTCCGCGAGCCGCGAGCGGGTGCGGGCCCCGACCAGCGGCACGATGTCCGGACCCTGAGCCGCCACCCAGGCGATCACCAGCTGGGCGACGGTGCAGCCCTTGGTCGCGGCGAGGTCGCGCAGCTCCTCGACCAGGGCGAGGTTGTGCGCCAGGTTCTCCGGCGAGAAGCGGGGGCTGTGGGCGCGGAAGTCCCCCTCCCGGCCCGCCTCGTAGGTCCCGGAGATCAGCCCGCGGGCCAGCACGCCGTAGGCGGTCATCCCGATGCCCAGCTCACGCAGCGTCGGGAGCACTTCGGCCTCGACCGCGCGGGAGATCAGCGAGTACTCGATCTGCAGGTCGGCGACGGGGTGCACGGCGTGGGCGCGGCGGATCGTCGTGGCGTCCACCTCGGAGAGACCGAGGTGGCGGACGTACCCGGCGCTCACCAGCTCGGCGATCGCGCCGACGGTGTCCTCGATCGGCACCTGCGGGTCCAGCCGGGCGGGACGGTAGACGTCGACGTGGTCCACCCCCAGCCGCTTCAGGGAGTAGGCGAGGGAGCTCTTGACGAAGGCGGGACGGCCGTCGAACCCGCTGGGGACGCCGTCCGGGCCGGTCAGGGCGCCGAACTTCACCGAGAGCACGTAGGAGTCCCGGTCCCGGCCGCGCAGCGCCTCGGCGAGGAGCATCTCGTTGTGGCCCGTGGCGTAGAAGTCGGCGGTGTCGATCAGGGTGACGCCGGCGTCCAGCGCGGCGTGCACGGTGGCGATGCTCTCGTCGCGGTCGGCCGGGCCGTAGACCCCGGACATGCTCATCGCGCCCAGCCCGAGGGCGGAGACGGTCGGTCCGGTGGTGCCCAGCTGTCGTGTCTGCATGGGTCCCACCCTGGGCCCGTCGGGCGCCCGGTGGCAGCGAGCGTCGATCGTGGGAGCGCCGCTCCCTGGCTCGGCTCCCCGGCGGGGCGCACCATGGGTCCGTGCACCGTGACGAGCTGGCCGACTTCCTCCGCCGCAGGCGGCGGGCGATCCGTCCCGCCGAGGTCGGCATCGCCGAGGGCCCGCGCCGGCGCACGAGCGGGCTGCGCCGCGAGGAGGTGGCGATGCTGGCGGGCGTGTCCGTCGACTACGTGGTGCGCCTGGAGCAGGGCCGCAGCAGCAGGCCCTCGACCCAGCTCCTCGGCGCCCTCGCCCGCGCCCTGCGCCTGTCGGACGACGAGCGCGACCACCTGTTCCACCTGTCCGGTCACCCGTCGCCGCCCACCCACGGCACGGACGGCGCCCGCCAGGCCCGCGCCGGCCTGCTGCGGATGCTCGACCTGGTCGGCGACACCCCGGCCATGGTCATGTCCGACCTGGGCGAGGTGCTCGCCCAGAACCGGATGTCCGTGCTGCTCGCGGGGGACGCCACCGGGTTCGCCGGGGACCGCCGCTACCTGATCTTCCGCTGGTTCACCGAGCCCGGGTCGCGCGAGCTGGCCGAGCCGGCGGCGCGCGACCACCAGTCCCGGTCGCTGGTCGCCGACCTCCGGGCGGTGGCGGGCCGCCGCGCCGGGGACCCGGACGTCGAGGGACTGGTCGCGCGGCTGCGGGCCGCCAGCCCGGAGTTCCGCGACCGGTGGGCCGAGCACGAGGTGGCCGTGCGGCGCGCCGACCGCAAGACGTTCCGGAACCCGCGGGTCGGCGCGCTGACGATGGACTGCGAGACCCTCGTGACGCCGGACCTGCGCCAGGAGCTCCTCGTCCTCACCCCGGCGGACGCCGGCTCGCGGGAGCGCCTCGACCTGCTGCGGGTGCTGGGCGTCGAGGAGTTCAGCAGCACGCTCGACGGGTGAGGCGCAGGCTCAGCGGATCGGCTCCAGCAACCGCCGGGGCCGGGCCAGCGCCGCGGTGACGACCTCGTCCCCGACCGGTGGGTCGAAGCCCGGCCCGGGGGACATCACCGTGTCCGCGGCCGCGACCGCCGCGCCGCAGTCGCGGCAGCGGCCGTCGGGGTCGATGCGGCCGCCGCAGCCCGCGTGGTCGAACAGCCGGCGCGGGCCGCGCGGCGCGCAGTACTCGTCCCCCCACCCGACGAGGGCCCGGAGCACCGGCCACAGCGCCCGGCCCTTGTCCGTCAACAGGTATCCCCCGCGCGGGCCGGGCTCGCGTTCCAGCACGCCCTCGGCCACGAGCAGGCCCAGGCGTTCGGTCAGCACGGCCCGCGGGACGTCGAGGTGGCGGGAGAAGTCACTGAACCGACGGACCCCGAAGAACGCGTCCCGGACGATCAGCAACGTCCACCGCTCCCCCACGATCTCGAGCGCCCGCGCCATCGAGCAGTTCTGCCGCGTGTAGTCCCGGGGCAACACCATGCCCCCATGGTTCCACAAGTCGGTTCAATGACCGAACCGAACGTGTTACGGTCCGAGCATCGACGAGCGGGGGACTCCATGCAGGACACCGGACGGCGCCTGGTCGTCACCGCGGGCGGCACGCTGCTGGCGATGACCGCGTTCACGGCGCCGTTGTCGATCGTCCCCGCGGTCGCGGCCGACCTCGGCGCCGGGGCGGTGGCCACCTCGTGGATCCTCAGCTCGATGAGTCTCGGGCTCGCCGTCGCGCTGTTGCCCGCGGGCTCGTTCGGGGACGAGACGGGCCGCCGCCGGGTCTTCGTCGCGGGCGCGGTGCTGCTGGCGGCCGGCTCGGCCGCGTGCGGGCTGGCTCCGGGGCCCGGGCTCTTCGTCGCGGGTCGGATCGTGGAGGGGATCGGCGCGGCCGCGGTGATCGCCTGCGGGCTGGCGCTGATCAGCCACACCGTGCCAGCAGGCCCGGAACGGTTGCGCGCCATCGGGATCTGGGGCGCCTGCATGGGTGCGGGCCCCGCGGTCGGGCCGCTGCTCGGTTCGGTCGGGGAGGCCCTGTCGAGCTGGCGCTGGGCCTACCTGGTGATCACGGTGGCCGCCGTGGCCCTGGCGGCGGCGGGCCGGTCCCGACTGCCCGAGTCCCGGTCGGAGCGCCACCGCGGGGTCGACCTCGTCGGGGCCGCCCTGCTGGGGATCGGCCTCGGCTGCCTGCTGGCCGCACTCACCCAGGGCCGCCAGGGCTGGACCGGCCCCTGGGTGCTCGGCCTGGCCACGGGCGCACTGGTCTTCCTCGCGGTCTTCCTCGGCCATCAGCGCCGGGCCCGGAGCCCGATGCTGGAGCTGCACCTGTTCCGCCGTCCCGCCCTGGTGTCGGCCACCCTCGCCGCGTTCGTGACGGGCGCGACGATCATCGCGCTCATGTCGTTCCTGTCGACGGTGCTGGAACGCGGGCTCGCCCACAGCGCCGTGGCGGCCGCGGCGATCCTGCTCTCCTGGTCGGGGACGAGCGTGGTCGCCGCACTCCTGGCCCGGCGCATCCCGGCCCGGGTCTCGGGCGGCGCCCGGATGGCGACCGGACTGCTCGTGCTGGCCGTCGGCCTCCTGCCGATCGCCGTGCTGACCACCGCGACGCCGCTCGTGCAGCTGATCCTCGGGCTGGTCGTGGCGGGCGCCGGGACCGGCGTGGTGAACGCGACGCTGGGGCGCGAGGCCGTGGCGAGCGTCCCGCCCACCGACGCGGGCGCGGGGAGCGGCATCAACAACACCAGCCGCTACGTCGGCGCCGCCCTCGGCGTCACCGTCGCCACCGTGATCGCCCTGCCCGGCGGGGCCGACGCGGGCGGCCTCGTCGCGGGCTGGAACGTCGCCACCGCGCTCGGGATCGGCCTCGCCGTGCTCGGCGCCGTCGCGGTCCTGGTCCTGCAGTCGGCCGAGACCCGACTCGCGGTGCGGTAGCGACCGCCGCGGCCGCCGCTCGACCAAGATGGTGTCGTGACCGCGGACGCCTTCCTGCTCCCGAGCACCGGGCCCGACCCGCTGCCGATGGCGACGGCCGTCGCGGCCGTGCTCGGCTACGCGCGGGCGCGGCGGCCGCTGCGGTTCCGGTCGTTCGCGTGGCCGCAGGGGCACTGGGTGTCCTTGCCCGCCTTCGGCTGGACCCGCTTCGACACGCTCGCGACCGGCCCGAACGGCGACACCGACGTCCTGCTCGGGGAGGGCCTGCACGGCAGGCTCGACGAGCCGGGCTGGACGGACGTCGACGACGCGCTGGCCCGCGTCGGACCGCTGGCCGCGGCGGCCGCCGAGCGCGCGGCGGGCGCCCCCTTCTGGGCGCTGCCCGACGACGAGCTCTCGGTCCTCGGCGAGCCCGGCACCGTGGGGGCCGCCCTGCGGGAGATCGACCGACGCGGCGGGGCCCATCCCGCGCACGTCCGGGCGGTCCTGCACCACCAGCGACCGACGCTCGTCCCCCACCTGACGCCCAGCACCCGGCGCGCCCTGCTCCCGCACACCCTGGAGGGCGACAGCGGCGTCGACGCGGTGGTCCGGCGCGAGCTGCGCGCCAACGCGGACGCCTTCGCCGCCCTGGAGCACACCGTGGCGACCCTGCTCGGGGACGCGAGCCCCACCCGGCTGCGGCTGCACGACATCCTGCTCTGGCTGGCCACGACCCTGCGCCTGCCCTTCGCCGTGGCGGCGGGCGAGGCGACCGCGGAGTGGCGGTCCGCCGCGCCGGTCAGCCCCTCGGACGCACCAGACCGGCTGTGACCAGGGCCGCGAGCTCCGCGTAGGCCTCGCTGTCCGACAGCCCGGTCGCCGCGGCGACCTCGCGCTGCTGGATGCGCACCATCTGCGCGGCGACGAGGTCGGCCACGAAGCCCGCGTGCACGCTGCGGAAGCTCCCGGCCGCGACGCCCTGCTCGATCAGCTCCCCGATCCGCCGCGCCGCGGCCCGGGTGTTGCGTTCGTAGACCTCGGCGGCGGGCCGGAACGAGGCGACGTCGTCGAAGAAGGCCGGACCGGCCGCGGCCAGCACGGCGGCGACGGCTTCGAGGTAGCTGCGGATCGGCGCCTCGTCGGTCACCGCGGCCTCGACCCGGGCCGTCGCCTCACGGAAGAACCGGACGACCGCGGCGCGCACCAGCTGCTCGCGGCTCGCGGCCAGGCCGTAGAGCGTCCGCTTGGAGCAGCGCAGCCGGGCCGCGACGTCGTCCAGCGTGAGGTGGGCGAACCCCTCCTCGAGGATCAGCGCGAGCACGCCGTCCTCGAGCTCGGCGCGGCGGGCCTCGCCGCGACGGACTGGGGTTCCGGTCACGGTCGCATACTCCCATCCTCGCCCTAACGGTACTCTGATGGAAACGAACGTACCGTTGTGCGTACCGAAGGGACCTGATCGTGGCCGTCGACCGACTCCTCCCGACCCAGGAGGCCGAGGACCTGCTCGACCTCACCCGCGACCTCGCGGACAAGGAGCTGGCGACCCGCGTCGAGGAGCACGAGCGGGCCGAGACCTACCCGGAGGGGCTGTTCGCGACGCTCGGCGCCGCGGGCCTGCTCGGGCTGCCCTACCCCGAGGAGTTCGGGGGCGGCGCGCAGCCCTACGAGGTCTACCTGCAGGTCCTCGAGGAGCTCGCCGCCCGCTGGGCCGCCGTCGCGGTGGCCACGAGCGTGCACGGGCTGGCCTGCTTCCCGGTCGCGACCTTCGGCACCGACGCGCAGAAGGAGCGCTGGCTGCCCGAGCTGCTCGGCGGCGGGGTCGTCGGCGGGTACAGCCTGTCCGAGCCCCAGGCCGGGTCGGACGCCGCTGCCCTGACCTGCAAGGCGGTCGCGGAGGAGGGCGGCTACCGGGTCACCGGGACCAAGGCGTGGATCACCCACGGCGGCCGCGCGGACTTCTACGCGCTGTTCGCCCGCACCGGCGAGCGGATCTCCTGCTTCCTCGCCCCCGGGCAGGTCGAGGGGCTGTCCTTCGGCAAGCCGGAGGAGAAGATGGGCCTGCACGCGATCCCGACCACCACCGCGCACTGGGACGGCGCGCTGCTGGAGACCGACCGCCTGCTCGGCACCGAGGGCCAGGGCCTGCAGATCGCGTTCAGCGCACTGGACTCCGGGCGCCTCGGCATCGCCGCGTGCGCCACCGGGCTGGCCCAGGCCGCGCTCGACGCCGCCGTCGACTACGCGAACGAGCGCACGACGTTCGGCAAGAAGATCGTCGACCACCAGGGCCTCGGGTTCCTGTTGGCGGACATGGCCGCCGCCGTCGACTCCGCCCGCGCCACCTACCTCGACGCCGCCCGCCGCCGCGACCTCGGCCGCCCGTACAGCCGCCAGGCCAGCGTCGCGAAGCTCGTCGCGACCGACGCCGCGATGAAGGTGACCACGGACGCCGTGCAGGTCTTCGGCGGCTACGGCTACACCCGCGACTTCCCGGTCGAGCGCTACATGCGCGAGGCCAAGATCATGCAGATCTTCGAGGGCACCAACCAGATCCAGCGACTCGTCATCAGCCGCGGCCTCGCGCGCTGACGCTCCCCCACCGCTCGCCACGAAAGGCACACCCATGCAGCTCGACGGCATCGCCGCACTCGTCACCGGCGCCGCGTCCGGCCTCGGCGCCGCCACCGCGGTCCACCTCGCGAAGAACGGCGCCGCCGTCTACGGGTTGGACCGGACCGTCCCCGCCGAGTCCCCCGACGGCCTCACCCTCCTCGAGGGCGACGTCACCGACGAGGCCTCCGTGCGGGACGCCGTCGCCCGGGCCGCCGAGGGCCCCGCCCCGCTGCGACTGGTCGTGAACTGCGCCGGGATCGCCCCGTCGGCCCGGATCCTGTCCAAGCGCGGCACCCACGACCTCGACCTGTTCCACACGGTCCTCAAGGTCAACCTGCTCGGCACGTTCAACGTCATGCGGCTGGCCGCCGAGAAGATCGCCGAGACCGAGGCGGACGAGCACGGCCAGCGCGGCGTCGTCGTCAACACCGCCTCCGTGGCCGCCTTCGAGGGCCAAATCGGCCAGATCGCCTACACCGCCTCCAAGTCCGGCGTCGCGGGCATGACGATCACCGCCGCGCGGGACCTGGCCCAGTACGGGATCCGGGTCATGACCATCGCGCCCGGCATCGTCGAGACCCCGATGCTCGCGGGGCTCCCGGAGGAGGTCCAGGCGAGCCTGGCGAAGACCGTCACCTTCCCGCAGCGGCTGGCCCAGGCGAGCGAGTACGCCCGCCTCGTGTCGATGATCGCCGAGCACGACTACCTCAACGGCGAGACCATCCGCATGGACGGCGCGATCCGGATGACGGCGCGCTAGCCGCCCGGCTCAGTCGACGCCGAGCTGGTCCAGCGTCCGCTGCGCGGCGTCGAGCTCCTCGCGCAGCCGGGCGACCCGCTCCTCCTGACGCCTGCGGGCCTCGGCGAGCGTCGCCGTGACCACCTCCGTGACCGGCGCCGGGAGGGAACGGGTCGCGGCGGCGACGTCGGCCGCCTGGATCGGCGTCGCCGGGACGACCCGCTTCGCCCCCGCCAGCACCTCCACCGTCCACTCGCCGTCCGCGGATGCGGTCAGGCTGACCGTCAGCGCCCCCGAACGCTCGCCGCGCTTGCCGCTCCGGGCGGCCTTCGCGTGCCGTTCCGGGGCGGGCTCCGGCGGCGTGGGCGCCACCGCTGCGGGTTCCTGCGGTGCCGTCGGCTTCGACGTCGGAGCGGTCGGCTTCGCGGCGGTCGGCTTCGCAGCGGTCGCCTTCGGCGTGTCCGACCGGACCGACCCGCCGGGTTCGGTGGACCCGGCGGACCGCCGGGCGCGGGCGGCGGGTGCGGACGGTGCGGACGGTGCGGCCGGTGCCGTCGACTCGCCCGGTGCCGCCTGCGCGGTCGCGGCCGACCGTCGGGCGGGCCTGGTCCGGGTGAGCTCACCCGGCGAGCAGAACACCGCGTCCCGCGAACCCGCGGGGCGGACCTGGATGAAGTCGCCCTCGGCCACCTCGTCGACGGCCACCACCTTCGCCGACCCGCCCGTCGGCACCCCGACCGCGGCCGCGGTGAACCAGACGGTCACCGCCTTGCCCGCGGACACCTCCGCGCGCACCTCCGCCACCTCCGCGTCGGTCAGCGCCTGCCGTGCCGCCGTCGAACCCCGTCCCGCCATCGGTCAGCTCCCCACTGCTCGCCGGTGATTCTCACCCGGAGCCGAACGAGCCCCGCGCCGCCCCCGCACTCACTCCCGCGGAACGAGCCTCGCCGTGGGCAGCGGCGGCGCCGGCAGCGGCGGCGGCTGGTCCGGCGGGAACGTACCGAACAGCGCGGGCTTGCCGACGTCCTGCGGGTCGACCGGCTCGAACCCGAGCTCGGCCTGGTAGCGGCGCCGGAACTCCACGATCTCGTCGTGGTCGCGGCCGACGAGGTTCCACCACATGACGATCCGCTCGTCGAGGGGGACGCCGCCCAGCAGCAGCACGCGGGCCCCGCCCGCCCCCGCCCCGATCAGCAGCGTGTCGGCCCCGGTCGGGACGTACGCCAGCGAGCGGTGGGAGACGGCGGTGCCGTTCACCGTGACCTCGGCGTTCTCGGCCAGGACGGCGTACTCGAAGTCCGTGCGCGCAGGCAGCGTCGCGGTGGCGCCCGGTTCGAGGACGAGCTCGGCACCGAGCAGCTCAGGCGTGCGCGTGTCCACCGGCGAGGTCGATCCCAGGAGTGACCCGATGAACACGCGCACGGTGCCGCCGGGCAGCGCCACCGGCTCGGGCACGTGGTGGGCGAAGGCGTTCTCGCTGAAGCGCGTCGCGTCCGGCAGGGCGTACCAGAGCTGCACGCCGTGCAGGGTCCGCGTGTCGGCGCTGCTGATCTCCTGGTGGGTGATGCCCCGCCCGGCGATCATCAGGTTGAGCTCCCCCGGCACGACCGCCGCCGCGTTGCCGCCGGAGTCGAGGTGCGCGATGCGGCCGCTGAACAGCCAGGACACCGTCGCGAGCCCGGTGTGCGGGTGCCGCGGCACGGTCATCCCGCCCGTGACCGCCACGTCGTCCGGCCCGTAGTGGTCCAGGAAGCACCACGCCCCGACGAGCGAGCGCCGCCGCTGCGGCAGGGTCCGGTGGACCGTCGTTCCGCGGACCCCGCCCAGGGGCACCGGTCGGGGTTCGAGGACCTCCACCGCCGTGCACGGGCTGCCGCGGCCGAGGACCTCGACGGCCGGGCGTTCCTCGAGGTTCGTCATCGGCTGATCTTCCCGTCTCGGTCCGCGGGCCGGACCGGGTGTCGGAGGAGGGAACCCTCATCATCCCCTCCGGCGAGCGTGGCGCCCACGAGTGGGCCACGATCGGCGCCGTGGCCGAGCACGACTCCGCAGACCCCGACGCAGACCCCGACGCAGACCCCGACGGCGTGCCCGCCCGCCCCGCCTTCGTCCTCCACGACCATCGCCGCCCCCGGCCGCACTTCGACCTCCGGCTGGAGGAGGACGGCGTCCTGCGCTCCTGGGCGGTGCCCCGCGGGCTGCCCGACGACCCACGCCACAACCGCCTCGCCGTCCCCGTCGCCGACCACGCACTCGACCACCTCGACTACACCGACGAGCACAAGACCGTCGCCGACACCGGCTGGTGGGAGGAGCACGACCGCACCGACCGCCGCATCCTCTTCACCCTCCACGGCCGCACCGGGTCGCGGCGCTACGCCCTCATCCACACCGGGCCGGACTGGCTCCTCCACCTCGTCCGCGACCAGCCCGCGGCCGACCGCGGCTGACCCCGGACCGTCGCCGCGCGCTCCGCCCGGGAGACTGCGACCGTGAGCGAGACCCCCCGGCGTCGGACCCAGGAGCGTCGGCCCCAGGAGCGACGGACCCAGGAGCAACGCCGCGCGGAGACGGAGCGGCGCGTCCTGGAGGCGGCGACGGCCCTCATCGCCGCCACCGGATCGCGGTCGGTCACCCTGGCCCAGGTCGGCGAGGCCGCCGGGTACAGCCGCGGGATCGTCTACCACCAGTTCGGCAGCCGGGAGCGGCTCATCGAGGCGGTTCTGGACCGGGCCCAGAACCTCGGGCTGCCCGACTCGGCCGACGACGGCCTCGGCCATCTCGTCGCGATCGTCGAGACGTACCTGCAGGCCGTGGCCCGACGGGCACCGACCACCCGAGCCTTCCTCCAGCTGTGGATGGAGGCCGTCGCCGCGGACCCGGTGGTCGCCCCGCTGTTCGCCGAGCGCGACGAGGGTTTCCGCCGCTTCCTCGCCGACGTGGTCCGCCGCGGGATCGCGGACGGCTCCGTCCGGTCCGAGGTGGACCCGGCCGCGGCGGCCACCGTGCTCATGGCGCTGCTGCGCGGTGCCGGCCTGCAGCTCATCGCCACTCCGCCCGTCGACGACGTCTCCGGCATCGTCCGTGAGGCCGTGCGGGCGGTGCGGACCGCGTACCTCGCCTGATCCCCGCCTGCTCCCCGCCTGCTCCCCCGCTGGTCCCGTCCCGTTCCGCTCCTCGGTCGACTGCGCTACAGTTACTTGCGTGCTTACACGCAAGTTAATGACGGGAGACCCGATGCCCACCCCACTCGTCCTGGTCCACGGCAACCCCGAGAACGCCGCCGTCTGGGGGCCGCTGCTCGCCGAGCTCGGGAGGGTCGACGCCGTCACCCTGTCCCCGCCGGGCTTCGGCGTCCCCGCCCCGGCGGACTTCGCGGCGACCGTCGACGGCTACCGGGACTGGCTGACCGACCGGCTCGAGCAGTTCCGCACCCCCGTCGACCTCGTCGGGCACGACTGGGGTGGCCTCCACGTCGCGCAGATCGCGATGACCCGCCCCGACCTGATCCGCAGCTGGGCCTCCGACGCGCTCGGCGTCTTCGCGCCGGACTACGTCTGGCACGAGCGGGCCCGGGTGTGGCAGCAGGAGGGCCCGGGCGAGGAGTCGGTACGGCAGATCTTCGGCGGTTCCCTGCAGGACCGGCTCGCCGTCGTCGAGAACATCGGGATGACCGGTCCGACCGCCGTACGGGTGGCCGCGGGCATCGACGACGGGATGGGCCGGGCCGTGCTGACCCTGCTGCGGTCCGCGGCCCAGCCCGTGATGGCGGAGGCCGGGCGCGGCCTGTCCGCCGCCGCCCGACGACCGGGGCTCGCCCTGATCGCGCTGGAGGACGTCTCCGCCGCCAGCGGGACCGTCGAGCAGCACCGCACCGCGGCGCGGGCGGCCGGCGCCGAGATCGCCGAGCTCGCGGGCGTCGGGCACTGGTGGCCGGTGGAGGACCCCCGCCCCGCCGCCCGCGCCCTGACCGCGTTCTGGGGGCGGCTCGACCGGGCGTGACCCCGCTACGATCGCTCCCGATGACAGCCTTCCGGGTCGCCCTGCTCGACGACTACCAGCAGGTGGCGGTCGCCCTGCTCGCTCTCCCGCCGGACGTGGAGCCGGTCGCGTTCGGAGACCACGTGGACGACGAGGACCAGCTCGTCGCGCGGCTGCGGGACGTGGACGCGATCGTGTGCATGCGCGAACGCACCCCGATCACCGCCGGGCTGCTCGCCCGGCTTCCCCGGCTGCGGTTGGTCGTCACGGCCGGGATGCGGAACGCGGCCATCGACATCGCCGCCGCGGCCGCCCGCGGCGTCACGGTGTGCGGCACCACCTCGACGTCCACCTCGACGACCGAGCACACCTGGGCGCTGCTGCTCGCGCTGGCCCGCAACGTCCCCGCCCAGGACGCCGCGGTCCGCGCGGGCGGCTGGCAGCTCGGACTCGCCCACACCCTCTCCGGTGCGACGCTGGGCCTGCTCGGTCTGGGCCGGCTGGGGGCGGCGATGGTCCCGGTCGCCCGCGCGTTCGGCATGGACGTCGTGGCCTGGAGCCCGAACCTGACGGCCGAGCGCGCGGCCGAGGTCGGGGTCCGGGCGGTGGGGCGCGACGAGCTGTTCGCGACCGCCGACGTGCTCAGCGTCCACCTGGTGCTCTCGCCCCGCTCGGCCGGGACCGTGGGCGCGGCCGAGCTCGCGCGGATGAAGCCGACCGCCCTGCTGGTCAACACCTCGCGGGGCCCGATCGTGGACGAGCGCGCCCTCGTCGACGCGCTCCGCGAGGGTCGGATCGCCGGCGCGGCGCTGGACGTGTTCGACCGCGAGCCGCTGCCCGCCGACCATCCCCTGCGCACCGCGCCCCGCACCGTGCTGACCCCGCACACCGGCTACGTGTCCGCCCGGTCCCTCCGCGACTACTTCACCGCCGTCGGCGAGATCGTCGCCGCCTTCCGCCGCGGCGAGCCCGTCGGGGTCCTGCAGCCCTGAGGGCCCGGCTTCAGGAGCCCGGGGTGAACAGCACCTTCACCGCGCCGTCCCGCTTCTCCTGGAACATCGCGTAGGCGTCCGGGGCCGCCTCGAGCGGCACCCGGTGGGTGGCGAAGTCCTCCGTCCCGAGCGGGTCGTCCGCGGTGAGCAGCGGCAGCAGGTCGGGCACCCAGCGGTGGACGTTGGCCTGACCCATCCGGAGCTGGATCTGCTTGTCGAAGATCTGGAGCATCGGGAGCGGGTCGGCGGTGCCCCCGTAGACGCCGGACAGCGACACGGTGCCGCCGCGGCGCACCAGGGTGACGGCCAGGAGCAGCGCCGCCATCCGGTCCACGCCCGCCGTCTTCATCAGCGGGGCGCCGAGGGCCTTCGGCAGCAGCCCGACGACCCGGTGGGCGATCGACCCGATCGGGGAGCCGTGCGCCTCCATCCCCACGGCGTCGATCACCGCGTCCGCTCCCCGGCCGCCGGTCAGGGCGCGGACGGCGTCCTCCACGCCGTCGCCCGCGTCCCGCAGGTCGACGGTGGAGACCCCGCGGGTCCGGGCGCGGGCCAACCGTTCGGGGACGAGGTCGATGCCGATGACCTGCTCGATCCCGCGGTGTCGGGCGATCCGGCAGGCCATGTCGCCGATGGGCCCGAGCCCGAGGACGACGAGGCTGCCGTCCTTCGGCGGGTCGGCGTAGGCCACGGCCTGCCAGGCGGTCGGCAGCACGTCGGAGAGGTAGACGAACCGGTCGTCGGGCGGCCCGTCGGGGACCTTGATCGGCAGGGTGTTCCCGAACGGCACCCGCAGGTACTCGGCCTGCCCGCCGGGCACCTGCCCGTACAGCTTCGTGTAGCCGAACAGCGAGGCACCCATCCCCTGCTCGCGGTTCTGGGTCGTCTCGCACTGCGAGTGCAGCCCCTGCCCGCACATCCAACACGTGCCGCAGGAGACGTTGAACGGCACGACGACCCGGTCCCCGACCTCGAGTGCGGTGACGGCGGACCCCTTCTCGGCGACCACGCCCATCGGTTCGTGGCCGAGGATGTCGCCCTCGTCGAGGAACGGCCCCAGCACCTCGTAGAGGTGCAGGTCGGAGCCGCAGAGACCGGTCGAGGTGATCTGCACGATCACGTCCGTGGGGTCCGAGATCGTGGGGTCGGGCACGGTGTCCACGCGGACGTCGCGGGTGCCGTGCCAGGTCAGGGCGCGCATCGGGGCTCCTCGGGTGGGTCGTTCTGGATCTTCCGAGCGAGGGGGCTACCCGGGCTCCCCGCCGGGAACCGCGGCGGTCGGGTGTCGGGGGCGCCGGAGTGGGCATCTCCACGGATGCCTCCTTCGGATCGCCCCGTCGCGCTGGTCACCGGCGCGAGCCGCGGCCTCGGCTTCCTGCTCGCCCGCGAGCTCGCCGACCGCGGCCACGACCTGCTGCTCTCCGCCCGGGACGGCCTCGGACCCGCGCGGGCCGACCTCGCGGCGCGCGGCGCGAGGGTCGTGACCCACGAGGCGGACGTCGGCAGGCCGGAGAGTGCCGCCGAGCTCGTCGCGCTCGCCGAACGCGAGTTCGGCCGCCTCGACGTGCTCGTCGCCAACGCGGGGGTCATCCAGGTCGGCCCGCAGCCGGACCTGCGGGACGACGACTACGTCCAGGCCATGGACGTCATGTTCTGGGGGCTGGCCCGCCCCGCGCTGGCCGCGCTTCCGCTCCTGGCCCGCACCGGCGGCCGGATCCTCGCCGTGACGTCGATCGGCCGCAAGCTGCCCGCGCCGCACCTGCTCCCCTACGGCGCCGCCAAGCACGCCGCCGTCGGGTTCGCCGAGGGGCTGCGCCTGGAGGCCGGGCGCCGCGGGGTGTCGGTCACCGTCGGCGTCCCGGGGCTGATGCGCACCGGGTCGACCCGCAACGCGCTGATCACCGGGGACGCCGTGGCCGCGCGGGCCTGGTTCACCGTGGGCGCGTCGGTGCCCCTGCTGTCGATCGACGCCGAACGGGCCGCGCGCAGGCTGGTCCGGGCCACCCTTCGCGGCACCCCGGAGATCATCCTGACGCCGCTCGCCCACCTGGGCTCCCGGGTGCACGCGCTGGCCCCGTCGACCACGTTGCGGCTGCTCACCGCCGTCGAACGCCTGCTGCCCGCGCCGACCGGCACGGACGCGCCCGCGCGACCGGCGCACACCGCGCCCCTCCCGGCGTGGCTGCGCAAGCTGACCGGACTCGACCGGGCCGCGGCGCAGCGCTGGCACGAGTACACCGATCCCGCACCGGGCGGGCGGTGACCCCGCACCACACGACCGCGTGCGCCGCCCGCCCGGACTGGACGGCTGGCGAGCTGGACCGAGCGCGGCGACCTCGCCCCCTACCTCGACGCCGTCGCCGTCCTGGGCCCGCTCCCCGACCACGACCTGCAGGAGTGAGCGGGCAGGCCGACGACGGTCGCCCCGGGGACCCCGCGACCGGACCGGAGCACCTCGCCTCCAGAGCCCCGCCGAGATGAACCTGAGGGCTGTTCGATCATGGTCCGGACAGCCCTGAGGTTCATCTCGGCGGGGGGTCACGAGGCACGGGCCGGCACCGCGGCGGGCCCCGGGTCCGGCAGCCGCCCGGGCGGCGCCCACACCCCGCGGCGGGCGAGGATCGGGAGCACCCCCTCCCCCATCCACCAGGCCTCCTCGAGGTGGGGGTAGCCGGAGAGCACGAACTCGTCGATGCCCGCCTCGTGGTACTCGGCGATCCGGTCGGCGACCTCGGTGTGGCTGCCGACCAGCGCCGTCCCCGCGCCGCCGCGGACCAGCCCGACGCCCGCCCACAGGTTGGGGGCGATCTCCAGGCCGCGCGCCGACCCGTCGTACCGCCCGCCGTGCAGGGCCCGCATCCGCCGCTGCCCCTCGGACTCGCTGGCCGCCAGGCCGGTCTGGATCCGCGCGACCGCCGCCGGGTCCAGCGCCGCCAGCAGCGACTCGGCCTGCGCCCACGCCGCCTCGGCGGTGTCCCGGGTGATCACGTGCAGGCGGATCCCGAACCGCGGCCGCCTGCCGCGCTCGGCCGCCAGCCCGCGGATCCAGGCGATCTTCTCCGCCACCTGCTCCGGGTGCTCGCCCCAGGTCAGGTAGACGTCGGCGTGCTCGGCCGCCACGGGGCCCGCCGCCGCCGAGGAGCCCCCGAAGTAGATCGGCGGCACCGGGTCCGGGAGCCGGGCCAGCTCCGCGTCCTCGACACGGACGTGCTCGCCCGCGAACGACACCGTCTCCCCGCGCCACAGCCCCCGCACGACGTGGAGGAACTCGTCGGTCCGGGTGTAGCGGGCCTCCTTGTCGAGGAAGTCGCCGTAGGCCCGCTGCTCCCGGGCCTCGCCCCCGGTCACGACGTTGAGCAGCAGCCGCCCGCCGGAGTGGCGTTGGAAGGTCGCGGCCTGCTGCGCCGCCAGCGTCGGGGAGATCGAGCCGGGCCGGAACGCGACCAGGAACTTCAGGCGTTCGGTGTGGGCCACGAGCATCGCCGTGGTGAGCCAGGCGTCCTCGCACCAGGCGCCCGTGGGGGTCAGCACGCCGGCGAACCCGACCTGCTCGGCCGCGCGGGCGACCTGGATCAGGTAGGGCAGGTCCGCGGGCCGGATCGTGCCCGACGACTCGGTGGACACGCCGTGGCCACCCCCGACGAGGTGGCGGCTGTCGCCGTTGGTGGGCAGGAACCAGTGCAGGGTGGCGGTGGACACGAGTACTCCCGGGAGGACGGAGGGGCGGGACGGCTGGTCCGCCGACACAGCGCCGCGTGCGTCCGGCAGAAGTCCACGTGGCGCCGCTTCGTCCACACCTGCGTGCGCATGCCCACCTCCCCTCGAGATCTCCGCCGGTCCCCACTGAATCCGCGCCGCCGCCGACGTGTCAAGGCCGGTGTCCGGGTGAGCGGCCGTCAGCGGGTGAGGCGGTCCAGGAAGGCGATCAGCAGGGCCTCGCGCAGGCGGGGCGGGGCGGCGTCGAGCAGGGCGTTGACCGGCGCCATCCGCTTCGGGACCGCCACGCCGCCCTCCCCGCCCAGACCGGCCAGGGCCAGAAGGCCGTCGAAGGCGGCGTCGTCCAGGGTGGCGGGGTCCAGGGCCGCCGCCGCGGCGCGCAGCTCCGGCGCCACCTCGACGGGACCCGCCGCGACCGCCGCGGCCACGGACTCCCGCAGCGCCGCGACGAAGTCGTCGACGCCGCTCGCGGTGGCCGCGCAGACGGTCAGGTGCAGCGTGGCGGGCATGCCCCGGAACGCCATCTGCGGCTGCACGAACCAGCCGCGCTCGCCCATCTCGTCGCTGAGGGTGAACACGTCGAGCGCGTCGTCGGTGGCCACCGCCAGCAGCGTCGAGTCCGGCTCGGCGGCCAGGCGCAGGTGCTCGGTGGCCCGCACGGCGTCCGCGAGCGCGCGGGTGGCGTCCACAGTGGTCTCCACCAGGGCGCGGTAGCCCTCGGCGCCGATGTGCTGCACGACCGCCCAGGCCGCCGCCACCGGCCCGCCCGAGCGGGTGGACTGCATCGTCGCGTTCAGCATCGTGTAGCCGGGCCAGTCCGCCGCGGCGAAGAACTGCGGGCGGCGCAGGCCCGCGTCGCGGTGCAGCAGCAGCGACACCCCCTTCGGGGTGTAGGCGTACTTGTGCAGGTCGGCGGACAGGCTGGTCACCCCGGGCACCGCGAAGTCCCAGGCCGGGAGCCCCCGCATCCAGGGCAGCACCCAGCCGCCGATGCACGCGTCGACGTGGCAGCGCACCCCGCGCGCGGCGGCCGCCGCGGCGATCGGCGCCACCGGGTCGAGGACCCCGTGGGCGTACGAGGGCGCGGACACGGCGACGAGCACGGTGCGCTCGGTGATCGCGGCGGCCATCGTCGCGGGCACGGCCCGCATCGACTCGTCGACGTCCACCGCCACCAGCTCGACGCCGAAGTAGTGCGCCGCCTTGTGGAAGGCCCCGTGCGCGGTTGTCGGCACGACCATCGCCGGTCGGGTGATCTCCGGGTGCGCGTCCCGGGCGGTCTGCACCGCGAGCAGGATCGACTCGGTGCCGCCCGAGGTCACGGTGCCGACGGCGGTGTCCGGCGCGTGGAACAGCGGCCGGGCGAACCCGACGAGGTCGCGCTCCATCGCGGCCAGGCTGGGGAAGGCGGTCGGGTCGAGCCCGTTGGTCGCCCCGAAGCCCGCCAGCGCCGCCCGTCCGACGGCGTCGGCGTCGGGGAGCCCGGAGTCGTAGACGTAGGCCAGCGTGCGGCCGCCGTGGGTGGGGAGGTCGCCCGCGCGCAGGGCCTCCAGGCGGGCGAGCACGTCAGACGTCGGCGACATCGGTGGTCCTCTCGTCCAGTGAGTACCGGCGCAGCGGCAGCAGGCTCACCGCGACCAGCACGGCGGGCACCAGCGTGAAGCCGACGGCGATCGCCGTCAGCGCCGAGTCCGACTGCACCGTGCCGCCGGAGGTCGACGCCGCATAGCCACCGATCGCCAAGACCAGCCCGTAGAGCCCGGGGCCGAGCGCGAGCCCGAGGGTCTCCCCCGCCGTCCAGAGGCCGGTGAGGACGCCGGTGCGGTTGACCCCCGAGGTGCGGGCGGCGTCCGCGGCGACGTCCGGGAGCATGGCCAGCGGGAAGACCTGCGTGCCGGCGTACCCGATCCCCGCGACGCCCGCGGCGACGTAGGCGAGCACCGTGAGGTCCGTCCGCACCGTCCACAGGGCCAGGACGCCGACCACCAGCACCACGGTCGCGGCCAGGTACCCGTTCCGCTTCCCGCGGCGCGCCGCCCAGCGCTCCCACAGCGGGCTCACCAGCAGCGCGGGCCCGACGAACGCGGCGAAGAGCACCGACGAGGCGGCCGGGTCCGCGAGCAGGTTCCGGGCGACGTAGGAGACCCCGGCGAGCAGCGCGCCGACCCCGAGCGCCTGGACGACGAAGGCGACCAGCAGCCGTCGGAAGTCCGGGACCGCGGCGACCACCCGGAGCTGCGCGCGCAGCGGCCCGGTCGGCGCCGCGCGCGCACTCTCCGCGACACCGCGGGTGGCCAGCCACGCCCCGACCGTCCCGACCAGGAGCAACACCCCCACGTAGGCGCCCATCGCGGGGTAGCCGAACGCGGTGACGACCAGCGGCGCGGTCGCCCCGGACACGAGGATCGCGACCGCGATCACCGCGACCCGCCAGGTCATCATCCGCGTCCGCTCGCCCGGGTCGGCGGTGATCTCGGCCGGCATGGCGTTGTAGGGCACCTGGAAGAAGGCGTACGCGGTGGCGCACGCGACGAACGCGACCAGCACCCAGACCGCCGCGACGGCGGGCGGGGAACCCGGTCCCGCGAAGATCAGCGCGAACGTCACCGCCACGCCGACGCCTGCCCACGCCAGGAACGGCCTGCGCACCCCGCGGCGGTCGCTCACCCGGCCCGCGATCGGGTTGAGCACCACGTCCCAGGCCTTGGGCACGAACACGATCAGTCCGGCGAGACCGGCCGCGACGCCGAGGGTGTCGGTGAGATACGGCAGCAGAAGCAGGCCGGGCACCGTGCCGAACGTGCCGGTGGCCAGCGAGCCGAGTGCGTACCCGCGGCGGACGCGGCTGGGCAGAGCCATGATCAGGATCGTTGCAGCGGGCGCGCGGTCAGCGACGCGCGGGTGAGGACCCCGGCCAGCCTGCCGTCCCGGAGCACGTGCAGGACGTCCGCCCCCGCCGTGCGGGCCAGCGCCTCGGCCACCGTCTCGCCGGTGCCCACGGTGACCGGTGCGCCGGGCGGGACGGTGATCGCGGCGTCGGGGTCCCCCGGCACGAGGCCCGCGCGCAGCCGCGGCACGTCCAGCGCGCCGAGGATCTCGCTGCCCGCCGTCGGGAAGCGCGGGCTGCGCCCGGCGAGGACCACCGGCAACACCGGCTGGGCGTCGCCGACCTCGGCCGCCAGCTCCGTGGCCGCGCGCAGCGTCGTGTCCGGGGTGACGGTGACGACGGCGCGGTCGGGGATCCGCTCGGCCAGCAGGTCCGGCCGGTCGCCGTCGAGGAAACCGGTGCGCCGCAACCAGTCCGTCGAGTGGTACTTGGAGAGGTAGGCCCGCCCCGAGTCCGGCAGGATCGCGACGACCGTGGCGTCCGCGCCGAGGCCGCGCGCGGTGCGCAGGGCCGCCGCGACCGCCAGCCCGGACGAGCCGCCCACCAGGATCCCCTCCTCGGCGGCGAGCCTGCGGGTCGTCAGCACGGACTCGCGGTCCGGGATCGCCTCGATCCGGTCGACGACCGCCGGGTCGTAGGACAGCGGCCAGACGTCCGCCGCGGTGTCCGGGTGGCGGTAGTGACCCGCCGCCTCGACGAGGAAGGGGCTGCCGTCCCCGCCGTGGTACACCGAGGTCGCCGGGTCCGCACCCACCACGGTGACCCGGCCCCCGCTGACCTCCTTGAGGTACGCGCCGGTCCCGGTGATCGTGCCGCCGGTGCCGATGCCCGACACGAGGTGGGTCACCCGGCCGCCGGTCTGCGCCCAGATCTCCGGTCCGGTGGTCCGGCGGTGCGCGGCCGGGTTCGCCGGGTTGTCGTACTGGTGGGCGAGCCAGCCGCCGGGCCGCTCCGCGGCGAGCCGCGTGGCCAGGTTCATGACGTGCTCGGGGTGCTCGCGGGGCAGGTTCGAGCGGGTCTGGACGATCTCGGCGCCGTAGGCGCGCAGCACGTCCACCTTCTCCACGGCGACGGTGTTCGGCAGCACCACCAGGCAGCGGTAGCCGAGCACGGCGGCGGCCTGGGCGAGGCCGGTCCCGGTGTTGCCGGACGTGCCCTCGACGATCGTCGAGCCCGGCCGCAGCAGGCCCGCGGCCTCGGCCGCGCGCACCATCTCCAGGGCCGCCCGGTCCTTCACCGAACCGCCGGGGTTCAGGTACTCCAGCTTCACCAGGACCTGCGCCGCCAGGCCCGCGGTCAGGCGCCGCAGCCGGACCAGCGGGGTGTTCCCCACCAGGTCCAGGACGCTGCCCTGAACGCCGTCGTGGCTCACGCCGGGCCCAGCTCGAGGTGCTCGCGCAAGGTGGTCCCCTCGTACTCGGTGCGGTACACCCCGCGTTCCTGCAGCTCGGGGACCAGCCGCTCGACGACGTCCGTGAGCGCCTGCGGGACAAGGTAGGGCAGCAGGTTGAAGCCGTCCACCACGCCTTCCCGGACGTAGTGGGCCCAGACGTCCGCGACCTGCCCCGGGGTGCCGACGAAGGGCGGGCGAGACGAGCTGACCTCGATGGCCAGCTCCCGGATCGAGAGGTTCTCGGCCGCCGCGCGCTGCCGCCACTGCTCGATGAGCGCCCGTTTGCCGGTGCGCCGCTCGATCGAGATGGTGCCGCGCGAGGGATCGAGCTCGGCGTCCGTCGGCTCGATGTCCGGCAGCGGGCCGTCCGGGTCGTAGGCGGACAGGTCCGTGCCCCAGTACTGCTCGAAGTACGACAGGGCGCGCGGCCCGGTGACCTGCTCGCGCCGCACCCAGGCCGCCTTCTCCTCGGCCTCGGCCGGGGTGTCGCCGAGCACCACGGACGCGCCGGGCAGGATCCGCAGCGAGTCCGGTGCGCGGCCGTGGCGGGCCAGCCGGGCCCGCAGGTCGGCGGCGTAGGCGGCGGCCGGTTCGAACGCGGTGTGCGCCGAGAACACGACGTCCGCGTGCCGGGCGGCCAGCTCCCGTCCGCCTTCGGAGTCCCCGGCCTGGAACAGCACCGGCCTGCCCTGCCTGCTCGCGGGCACGGTCGGGGTCGCGGTGAACTCGACCAGGTCGGTGGCCCGTTCCACGGTCTCGATCGCGCCGGGCCGGGCCCAGCTCTTGGCCCGGCCCTCGTCGGCGGGCTCCCAGTCCGGTTCCCAGCCCGCCCAGAGTGCCTTGGCGGCCTCGACGAACTGTGTGGCGCGCTCGTAGCGCCGGTCGTGCGGGAGCCATCCGCCGTGCCGGAAGTTCTCCCCGGTCCACGCGTTGTCGGTGGTGACGATGTTCCAGCCGGCCCGGCCGTCGGACAACAGGTCGAGGGCGGCGAGCCGGCGTGCGAGGTCGGCCGGGTAGTTGTAGGTCGTGTTCTGGGTGGCGACCAGCCCGATCCGCTCGGTGGCGCCCGCGAGGGCGGCGAGCTGAGTGATGGCGTCCGGTCGCCCGGCGACGTCGAGATCGTGGACCCGGCCCCGGTTCTCCCGCACCCGCAGGCCCTCGCCGAGGAAGAACGCGTCGAACAGGCCGCGCTCGAGCAGGCGGGCGAGGTCGACGAAGGTCTCGATCGCCATCTGCGGGGCCGACCGCGGGTCCGCCCACAGCGTCTGCGGCCCGACGCCGGTGAAGAAGACTCCCAGGTGGAGACGGCGCTGCTGGATGCGGCTCATCGGACACTCCCGGCGAAGCGGTTGACGGGACGGGGCAACCCGAGGGACTCGCGCAGGGTCCGCCCCGGCGGGCGGCGCAGGTCGGCGAGGGCGGGCAGCACCCGGTCGGCGAGGATCGGCAGGTCCACGGCCTGCACGGCGGGATGGAACCGGACCCCGTCGACCACCCCGGCCAGCTCGCGCAGCAGGGTGACCAGCGCGTCCGCGGACCCCACGTGCCGCAGCGCGCCGCCCGGTTCCCAGAGCGTGTCCGCGTCGAGGGCGGCGAGGCGGTCGGCGGCCGGCTCGTCGGCGTCGAGCACCACCTCCACCTCGGCGAACCGCACCGGGGAGTCCGCCGCGGCGAGGTCCGCACCGACGAGCGCGACGTCCGCGAGCCCGCCGAGCCCGAGGCGGGCGTCGGCCAGCACGACGAGCTGCCCCTGCGGGGGCCGCGGGGTGATCAGCGGGCCGCGGACGGTGAACCGCGCACCGACGGCGTCGACGTGGTGCACCCGGTCCGGGTCCAGGTAGCGGCCGGTGGCGACGTCCTTGATGACGGCGTCGTCCTCCCAGGAGTCCCAGAGCGCGCGGGCGGTGTCGACCACGTCCCGGGTCTCGCGGTCCAGGTCCGCGGGCGCCAGCGGGGTGGCGCCGATCGTCGCGGCCGCGGCGGGATCGTTCGCCGTGCCCACCACCCAGCCGCCGCGCCCGTGGGTGGCGTGGTCGAGCGCGGCGAGCTGGGTGGCCAGGTGGAACGGCTCGGTGGTCGCCACGTGCAGGGTCGGGGCGAGCCCGATCCGGGACGTGGTGGTGGCGACGAACGCGGCCCGGGTGCCCGCTTCCAGTCTGCCCGCGGCGTCGAGCCCGGAGCTCGGGGGCACGGGCGAGTCGGCGAAGGTGGCCAGCACGAAGCCGGCCCGCTCCGCGCCGTGGACCGCGGCGCGCACCGCGGCACCGCCGAGCACCGCGCCGGGTGGGCGCCCGGAGTGCCGCCAGGCGGCGGGGTGGGCGCCGTCGCCGTCGAGCTCGACGGCGAGGGACAGGCGGGGTGACGGGGTCACGGAACCTCCGGGTGCGTGGGTCGAGCGCCACCCGCTCGGCTCACCGGAGCCGCGGAATGCGGCTCAGCGCCGAGCGGGCCACGGCCAGGTGCTGGGCGACCTCGGCGGCGATCAGGTCGCTGGGGGCTGCGGCGCCGGTGGCCCGCAGCGAACGGTTGCGGTCGACGAGGGACTCCAGCGACTCGAGGAGCTGGTCCCCGATCTCGGTGAGGCGGTCGTCCGCGGTGGGCGGGAGGGACGAGAGTGACGGCAGGACGGACATGGCTTCCCCTGAGGTGATGGTCGGGACGGGCGGTGCGGGGCCGCGGTCACCGACAGAGGGACGCCTCGGTCCGGCAGAAGTCCACGTGCCGTCGCCTCGTCCACGACCCCACCCCGGGACGAGTGCACGGACCGGACACGGAGGACCCCCATCGTTCCCGGCAGGAGCACCCTGCAGGGGTCTGCGGGTTGCTGCGGCGTCGACGAGCCGGGTCTCTCGGCCGCTCAGGATGGCTGTTGACCTCCACTAGACCTCCGCCCCGACCGGGTGTCAAGCGCATGAACGCTCATGTTCCGTGCGGCGGGACGCGCCCCGGAAACGTTCGGACACCGGTGCGCTGTGCCCTGACTCACACCGCGGGCACGTCCGGGGCGGGCGATGCTGGAGGGAGACGTCGTCTCGAGGAGGTTCGGATGCCCGGTCCGGGAGCCCTCCTCGTCGCACGTCGGTGGCTCGACGGGCTCGGCTCGCCGCCCGGCCACTGTCGTCCCTGATCACGGCCCCGCACCGCCACCGATCAGGAGACCCATGTCCGAGACCCGAACCTCAGGGCACCTGCACCTCGGCGTCGCGCTCGACGGCGCCGGCTGGCACCCCGCCGCCTGGCGCGAGCCCGGCGCCCGCCCGAATGCGCTGTTCACCCCCGGCTACTGGGCCGGGCTGGCCCGCACCGCCGAGCGCGGCGGACTGGACCTGCTGACCATCGAGGACAGCCTGGCGCTGCAGACCCACGACGCGTTCCGGTCCGACGACCGCACCGACGAGGTCCGCGGCAGGCTCGACGCGTTGCTGACCGCCTCCCTGCTCGCGCCGCTGACCAGCCGGATCGGCCTGGTCCCGACCGTGACCGTCACCCACACCGAGCCCTTCCACGTCTCGAAGGGCATCGCGACGCTGGACCACACCTCGCTCGGCCGGGCCGGGTGGCAGGTCAAGGTGTCCGGGCGGCCCGCGGAGGCCGAGCACGTCGGACGCCGGGAGATCCGCCCGGTCGCGCAGGCGGACCTCGCCGGGGACGGGCTCCCGCCGCAGTTCGTGGAGCTGTTCGACGAGGCCGCGGACGTGGTCGAGGTGGTGCGCAGGCTCTGGGACAGCTGGGAGGACGACGCCGAGATCCGGGACGTCGCGACCCGGCGGTTCATCGACCGCGACAAGGTGCACACCGTGGACTTCGAGGGCCGGTTCTTCCGGGTCCGCGGCCCGTCGATCGTGCCGCGCCCGCCGCAGGGTCAGCCGGTGGTGACCGCGCTGGCCCACCGCCGCGAGCCCTACGAGCTGGCCGCCCGCGGCGCCGACCTGGTGTTCGTCACGCCGGGGTACGCGGGGCCTGCGGAGCAGGTCCTGGCCGACGTCGCGGCGGCGGCCGAGCGGGTGGGGCGGACCGGGGAGCCGCTGCAGGTGTGGGCGGACCTGGTGGTCTTCCTCGACACCCCGACCGAGTCCGGTGCCCGGCGGAAGGCCCGGCTCGAGGAGGTCTCCGGCGCGGAGTACACCTCGGACACCACGGTGTTCGCCGGCTCCGCCGCGGACGCCGCGGACCTGATCGGCTCCTGGCACGCGCTCGGCTACCACGGCGTGCGGCTGCGGCCCGCCGTCGCCGTGGACGACCTCGCCGCGATCACCGGCGACCTGGTCCCGGAGCTGCGCGGGCGAGGACTGTTCCGGCCGGACGAGCAGGCGGGGAGCCTGCGGGCCCGACTCGGGCTGCCGACCGTCGTCCCCAACCGCTACGCCGCCGTCTGAGAGGCGCCCCCATGTCGCGCAAGCAGGTCATCCTCGGCGCCTACCTGGGCGGGGTGAACCACCACACCGCATGGTGGCACCCCGAGGCGGGCAGCCAGATCGACTTCTCCTCCTTCGAGCACACCGCCCGCACCGCCGAGCGCGGCCGCTTCGACTTCTTCTTCCTGGCCGAGGGCCTGGCCCTGCGCGAACGCGACGGGCGGGTGTTCGACCAGGACATCGTCGGCAGGCCCGACACCCTGCCGGTGCTCGCCTCGCTCGCCGCCGTGACCACCCACCTCGGGCTCGCCGGGACGATCAACGCCACCTTCAACGAGCCCTACGAGCTGGCCCGCCAGCTCGCCAGCCTCGACCACCTCTCCGGCGGGCGGGCGGCGTGGAACGTGGTCACCTCGTTCGACGCCTTCACCGGGCAGAACTTCCGCCGCGGCGGCTTCCTCGACCGCTCCCAGCGCTACGAGCGCGCCGCCGAGATGATCGACGCCGTCCGCACGCTCTGGGACTCCTGGGACGCCGACGATCTCGCCGCCGACGCCGCCGCGGGCCGGTTCCTGGCCAGGCCGGACACCGGCGCGTTCGACGTGAAGGGCGCTCAGTTCGCCATCCGCGGCCGGTTCACGGTGCCGCGCAGCCCCCAGGGCCGCCCCGTGATCCTGCAGGCGGGCGTGTCACCGGAGGGCCGGGACTTCGCCGCCTCCCGCTCCGACGCGATCTTCTCCCCCTACGGCTCGCTGCCCGAGGCCGCGGAGTTCTACCGGGACGTCAAGGCGCGTGCCGTGAAGTTCGGCCGCAGCCCGGACGACATCAAGATCCTGCCGTCGGCGAGCTTCGTGCTCGGCGACACCGAGGCCGAGGCGCAGGAGCTCTACCGCGAGGTGCGCAACCAGCAGGTCACCGGCAAGACCGCGCTGATCCTGCTCGAGCAGATCTGGAACCGGGACCTGTCCGGCTACGACCCGGAGGGCCCGCTCCCGGACGTCGACCCGCTGCCGGACGCGCCGCCCTTCATCCAGGGCCGCGCGCTGGTGCAGCAGGACCGGGTCGGCACCGTCGCACGGTGGCGGGAGATCGCCGAGGCCAAGAAGCTGAACCTGCGCGAGCTCGTCCTCGACCAGTTCGAACGCGGCCCGTTCGTCGGCACGCCGTCCCAGGTCGCCGAGAGGATCGACTCCTTCGTGCAGGCGGACGGCGCCGACGGCGTCATCATCGGCTCCCACCTCGTCCCCACCGGGCTGGACGAGTTCGTCGACCGGGTCGTGCCGCTGCTGCAGGAGCGCGGCTCGCTGCGGTCGGAGTACACGGGCACCACCCTGCGGGACAACCTCGGGCTGCCCCCGCTGCCCGCCAACCCCGGAAAGGCCGTGAGCTGAGCGATGGAGACCTGGGACGCGATCCGCGCACGACGCAACGTCCGCAGCTACACGAGCGAGCCGGTGGCCCCCGAGCACCTCGACCGGATCCTGGAGGCGGGGTGGCGCGCCCCGTCGGCGTCGAACCGGCAACACTGGGACTTCGTGCTGGTCACCGACCCCGCGCAGCTGCGCGAGCTCGCCACCGTCTGGCGGGGCGCACGGCACATCGCGGACGCGCCTGCCGCGATCGCGCTGGTCGTCCCCGAGCCCGCGGACGACCGGACCCGCGTCGTCGACCAGTACGACCTCGGCCAGGCCACCTTCGCGATCCTGCTCGCCGCGGCGGACCTCGGCCTGGGCACCGGGCACTCCTCGGTGGGGGAACAGGACAAGGCGCGGGCGATCCTCGGCGTGCCGGACACCCACGAGGTGTCCTACCTGATCGGCGTCGGGCACCCGGCCGACCGGCCGCTGCGCCCGCTCGCGAAACCCGATCGGCGCCCGTTCGACGAGGTCGTGCACCGTGGCCGTTGGTGAGCGGACCCGGTGGGCGCACACCTACGCCGACGCGGTTCCGGCGCTGTCCGTGCCGTGGCGGGCGGTGGCGTTCCCGCAGCCGCGGCTACTCGTGTGGAACGACGATCTCCGCATCGACCCCCTCGACCCGACGATCCTGGTGGGCGCAGGGGCGGACACCCGCGCGCTGGTCTACTCCGGACACCAGTGGGGCGTGTACAAGCCGCGGCTGGGCGACGGGCGGGCGCTGCTGCTCGGCGAGCTGCCCGACGGCCGCGACCTGCACCTGAAGGGGACCGGGCCCGTGGCGTTGAGCATGATCGACACCGGGTCGCTGGGCATCAGGTAGAGCACGACGAACGAGAGCGTGAACGCCGCCCAGAGCACGAACACGCCCTGGACCGCCCGGCGCGCGAGGTAGCGGCCGTAGCCCCCGTTCGCCAGGGCGGAACGCCTGCTCATCGCTCTGTCCCGCGGCGCGGGCTCGGCCCCATGACGATCGGTACAGGGCGCAGGCGCCGTGTCGATGATCCGCTCGCGCGCCGGCTCATGAGGCGTCCTGCTTCCACGCGTCGTAGAGCACCGTCGCGCCGTACGGGTCGATCGCGACGCCCTGCACGCCGCTGCGGATGCCCACCGCCTTGGTCTGCTCCCGGACCGGGATCCAGTAGCCCTTGGAGATGATCAGCTCCTGGAGGTCGGCCGCGGCGGCCCGCCGCTCGGCGTCGGTCGAGGCGAGGTTGAGCCGCTCGGAGGCGGCCTGGAGCTCCGGCTGGTCCGCTCCGCCGAGCGCCGGGTTGGTCTTGTTGAACAGCCCGGCGAGGAAGTCGACGTCCTTGGCCGGGCCGCTGCCGGTGAGGAAGTCGTAGGAGTTGTTCTTCTTGTCGTTGTAGACCGCGGTGTACTCGGTCTGGGTGCCGGGCAGCAGCTGCAGCTCGATGCCGACCCGCTTGAGCTGCTGCTGGATCAGCTCCAGCTCCTGCTGGGTCGCGCCCTGCACCGTGCCGGAGACGTAGATGACCCGCGGGGCGAGCCGCAGCCCGTCCTTCTGCCAGACGCCGTCCGCGCCGGTGGTCCAGCCGTTGTCGCTCAACAGCTTCTTGGCGCCCTCGGGGTCGTACTGCAGGAAGCGGGACTCGTCGGTGTAGTAGGGGGTGTTCGAGGCGACCACGCTGGTCGGCAGCGAGTAGTGGTCGTTGTAGAGGGTGTCCCGGATCTCGGCCCGGTCGATGCTCTTCTGGATGGCCGTGCGGACCACGGCGTCACCGCCGAGCGGGCTGAACGGGTTCTGCCGCAGGCCCGGCACCAGGTTCGGGACCAGGCCGGTGAGCAGCTGGTTCCCGGCGCCGGTGATCGAGTCCTGGTCGGTGACGGGGATGTCGTCCGCGACGTCGAACTGGCCCGACAGCAGCCCGCCCACCCGGACGCCGGACTCCGGCACCACCTCGAACACGATCTTGTCGAGGTGCCCGGCGCCGGTGTGGTTCGTGACGCCCGCGGGCGCCCAGTCGTAGTCGGCCCGCTTGCTGAGCTCGATCTTCTGGTTCTTCACCACGTTGTCGACCACGTAGGGACCGGTGCCGACGAGCGAGGTGCCCGCGCAGCGGTCGTCGTAGCTCGAGGCCACGGTGGAGGCGGCGTAGATCCCGAAGTACGGGTCGCTGACGTTGCGCAGGAAGCCCAGCTCGGGGTCGCCGAAGTCGACCCGGAAGGTGGCCGGGTCGAGCACGGTGGTGCCCTGGTAGGAGTTCAGCGAGCTGATCAGCGGGGTGTCGGTCTTGCCCTCGGCGGACAGCGCCTTGAGCGAGTCGATGTTCGCCTTGACCACGTCCGCGGTGAGCGGGGTGCCGTCGCTGAACGTCACGCCCTGGCGCAGGTGGAAGGTGACGCTGCGGGCGTCCGGGGAGACCTCCCAGGACTCGGCGAGCCGGGGCACGATCTCGCCGGTGGTGCGGTCCTGGTCGGTCAGGGTCTCGACGAACTGCTGGGGAGCGGAGAGCCCGCGGGCCTGCAGGGCCGGGTCGACGCATTTGGGGAACACCGACAGCGCGTAGGTCAGCTGTCCGCCCTCGACGGGCGGCCCGGCCGACTGCCCGGCCTGACCGGGTCCGCCACAGGCGGCCAGTGCGAGGAGCAGCGCACCGGCGGCGGTGCCGGTCCGCAGGGTCCGGCGGCGTCTCGTGGTCATGGCGGGGTGGTCCTCTCGGGTGGTCGTTGCGGGTCGGGTCACTGCTGGAGCCAGGTGTCGTGGAAGACGCTCTGGGCGTAGGGGTCGACGCGGTAGCCGTGCACGCGGGCCGCGGCGGCGTAGGCGCGGGTGGCCTCGCGGACCGGGATCCACTGGGCGTCGTCGACGATGTAGCGCTGCAGGGCGGCGGCCGCCGCGGCGCGGCTCGCGTCGTCGGTCGCGGTGTCCAGTGCGTCCGCGGCGGCCTCCAGGCCGGGGTTCGCGAAGCCGCCGAGGCGCGGGTTGGTCGACCGGAACAGCCCGATCAGGAAGTCGACGTCCTTGCCTGCGCCGGCCCCGCTGGCGAAGTCGAACCGGGCCTTGCTGACGTCCGCGAGGTCGGCGGAGGCCTCGGCCGCGGTCTGCGGGACGAGCTGGACCGCGATCCCGACCGGCCGCAGCTGCTGCTGGACCAGCTCGAGGTCCTGCTGGGTGGCCCCGCGCGTGCTGCCCGCGACGTAGGTCAGCCGCGGCTCGAGCCGCACCCCGTCCTTGACGCGCACGCCGTCCGGGCCGGGGGGCCAGCCCGCCTGGTCGAGGATCGCGGCCGCCGCGGCCGGGTCGTGGCGCAGCTGGGCGCTCAGGTCGGTGAACAGCGGCGTGTTGCGGGCGACCTCGCCGGTCGGCACCTCGTAGCCGGGCCCGTAGACGGTGTCCCGGATCTCGGTGCGGTCGATGGCCAGCAGGATGGCCTTGCGCACCGCGAGATCACCGCCGAGCGGGCTGTACGGGTTGTGGTAGATCCCCGGCACGAGGTTCGGCACGGTGCCCAGCACCACCGAGCCCCCCGCGGCGCGCACCGACTCCTGGTCGGCGACCGGGACGTCGTCGATCACGTCGAACTGGCCGGAGAGCAGTCCGCCGACGCGCACCCCGGACTCCGGGACGACCTCGTAGGTGATCGCGTCGAGGTAGGCGGGTCCCTCGTGCTCGCCGAGCTCCGGGCGGGACCAGCCGTGCTCGGGGCGCTTGACGAGGTCCACGCGCTGGTTGCGGGTCACGCTCTGGATCGCGAACGGGCCGCTGCCGACGAGCTCGCCCGCGCACCGGCGGTCCGCGGGCAGCGCAGCGGTCCCGGCCGACCAGATCGTGAGGTAGGGGTCGCTGGCGTTGCGCAGGAAGCCCAGCTCGGGCAGTCCGAAGTGGAGCCGGATCGTGGCCGGGTCGAGCACCTCGGACCCGGTGAAGCTGTTGAGGGCGTTGCGAGTCAGGGTGTCCGACTTGCCCGCCGCGTTCAGGGCGACGAGAGCGGTGAGGTTCTGGGCGACCACGCCGGCGTCCACCGCGGTCCCGTCGGCGAACGTGACCCCCGGACGCAGGTGGAAGGTGTAGGTCCGACCCCCGTCGGCGATCTCCCAGGAGTCGGCGAGCCGGGGCACGATCGTGCCGTCGGCGGCCTGGCCGGTGAGCGTCTCCCCGATCTGTTCGGGCACGGTGAACAGCCGCCCGCCGGACAGGGCCGGGTCGAGGCAGGTGGGCCAGGTGGAGATCGCGTGGCGGAGGGTGCCCCCGGGTTCCGGGACACCGGCGTCCGCGGCGGGCGGGGCGCCGCCGCACGCCGCGAGCAGGAGGAGCGCCCCGGGCACCAGGGCGGCGAGGGCACGTCTCATCCGTAGATCTCGTTCACGGTCTCGGCGTAGGCGGGGTCCAGCACGGTCCGGCTGCCGAAGCCCAGGCGCCGCCCCAGCTCCGTCGACGGACGCAGTCCGTCGGGGGCGCCGCCGTAGGTGACCTGGACCGGGGCGGGCAGTCCCGCGGAGCGCGCGGCCAGCACGACCGAGCTGCGGGACAGCGCGAGGCCCTCGTCCGCCCGGGTCCCCAGGTCCGCCGACAGGTCCCCCTCCCCCAGCCCGACCCCCCACACCGTGTGGGTCGCCCGCGCCAGCGCGGCGATCGACTCGACGCCGCGAGCGGTCTCGACCATCACCTGCAGACCGATCGTCCGCACGAGCCCGCGCTCGACGCGCAGCTCCTCGATCAGCCGCGCCACGTGCCGGACCTCGTCCGGGTGCTCGGTCTTGGGCAGGCGTACCGCGTGCAGACCGGGCCGGACGATCGCGTCCAGATCCTGCTCGACCAGCCCGGTCGACGGGTGGTTGACCCGGACCAGCACCGGCCACCGCGCCGCCTCCAGGTACGCCGTGGCGCGCCTGCGGCCCTCCGCCTTGTCCTCGTCCGGGGTGAGGTGCTCGAGGTCGAGGACCACGGCACCGGCGGCGCCGCGCTCGGCCGCGGCGTCGGCCCGGAAGGCGGGGACGTAGAGGTAGGAGGTGAACGGCAGACCGGCCCGGACGGACTCGGGACGGGTGACCAGGGAGGACGACATGGGACACCTGTTCGGGGACGGCGCCCGGTCACGCCTCCGAGCGATCGACCGGAGGCGTGCGGGGGCGCACAGGGGGAGGGACACGACGGTGGTGCCGGAATCGCACGACCGCCCGGGGAGGTGGGCGGCCTGCGGCGCGGGTCAGCGACAGATGGCGCTGGAGGTGCGACCGTGGTCCACGTGCCGACGCGCGACGAGCAGCTCCCCGGCGGGAGTGCTCGCGGTCGTGGTGGCCATGTTCCCCAGTTTCCCTATAAAGTCGATAGGGATCAATCCTGCTCGTTCGAGTGTGACGGGAGCCACATCAGTGCGCATCTCCGCCAAGGCCGACTACGCACTGCGCGCGCTGATCGAGCTCGCCCACGCGACCGAGGCGCCGCTGCGGTCCGAGGCGATCGCCGCGGCGCAGGACATCCCGCACAAGTTCCTCGAGGCGATCCTCACGGACCTGCGCAAGACCGGGTTCGTCACCAGCCAGCGCGGCGGGGACGGCGGGTACCGGCTGCGCCGGGCGCCGGAGGAGGTCCAGGTCGCCCACGTGCTGCGGGCCATCGACGGCCCGCTCACCGAGATCCGCGGCGGCTGCCCGGAGGATGCGACCTACAACGAGCGGGCCTCGGCGTTGCAGCTCGTCTGGGTGGCGCTGCGGGTCAACATCAGGAACATCCTGGAGGGGGTCACGCTCGCGCACCTCGCCGCGGGCTCCGTGCCGAAGGAGGTCGCCGAGCTCACCGAGGACCCCGAGGCCTGGCGGACGCACTGGATCATCCGCTGACCCCCGCCGGCTCGTCGCGCCGGGCGAGCAGGGCCGCGATCACCGCGACGAGCAGCGCGCAGGCGACGGCCACCACCCAGCCGATGTCGAAGCCGCGGACGGACTGCCCGGTGGCGGCGAGCGCGGTCACGATCACCGCGACACCCACGCTCGACCCGACCTGGCGCGAGGTGTTGAGCACCCCGCTGCTGGCCCCGGTGTGCTCGTGCGGGACGAGCGCCGAGCCCGCGGCGAGCAGGTTGCCCATCGTGAGCCCGACCCCGACACCGGTCGCGACGAGCTGGGGCAGTACCGCGGTGAGGTAGGCGGGCTCGGGGATGCGTGCCACGACCGCCCAGGCCATGCCGAGCGCGAACAGGATCCCGCCGAAGACCACGAAGACGATCGGCCGGACCCCCCGTCCGTAGCGCCGCAACACGGCGGTGGTCAGCGGCACCATCAGCGGACCCGGCGCCATCGCGAGCCCGGTCTGGACGGCGCTGAAGTGCCACACGTCCTGCATCCACAGCGAGTTGGCCAACAGCATGATGCCGAACGCCGCGGCGAACACCAGCATGGCCACGTTGACCAGCGGGAACCCGCGCAGCCGCAGCATCGCGGGCGCGATCAGCGGGTTGGCGTGGACCCGGCTCCGGACGACGAACCCCACCCCGGCGACGACGAGCACCGCCGCCGACACGAGCACCGTGGGGGTGAACCCGTCGGCAGGGGCCTCGATCACGACGGCGACGAGCGCGGCCACCGTGGCCGAGAGCAGCAGCGCGCCGAGCAGGTCGGGGTGTGGCGCGTCCGGCCTGCCGGCGGTGCGCGGCACCCGGAGGGCACCCAGCAGGAAGGCCGCGACACCGATCGGCAGGTTGATCAGGAAGATCCACCGCCAGTCGAGCGCGACGAGCAGGCCGCCCAGGGTCGGCCCGGTGGCGGCGGCGAGCGCGCCGACGGCGGCCCAGTTCCGCACCGCGTGCGCACGTCCCTCGACCGGCGTGACGCCGAGCAGCAGGCTCAGCGAGGCGGTGGTCAGCATGGCCGCGCCGACCCCCTGGACCACGCGGAAGGCGACCAGCGCGGCGAGGTTCGGCGACAGGGCGCACAGCACCGAGGCGAGGGTGAACACCACCATCCCGGCCTGCACGACCCGCCGGGCCCCGTACCGGTCCGCCGCGCGCCCGGACACGATCAGCAGCGCGGCGAGCGCGATCGCGTAGCCGTTGATGACCCAGGACAGGCCCGCGAGGGAGCTGCCGGACAGGGACCCGCCGATCGCGGTGATCGCGACGTTCACGACCCACAGGTCGAGGTTGACCATGAACCCGGAGACGAGGGCGACCGCGGTCGTGGCGCGCCGCGCTCCGCGGTCGACGCCCGCGGACACGGCGGACATCAGCCCGCCCCGTTCGCGGACACGCGCAGCCGGACCGCCGCGGCGGCGAGCGTCGGCACCGGCACACCCAGCGCGGTCGCCCGGCGCACGAGGTCACCGAGGATCGGTTCGACCTCCGTCGGCCGCCCGGGTGCCAGGTCCCGGTAGAGCGAGGTGGTGAACCCCGACCCCGGGGTGAGCAGGGCCCCCTCGACGCGGGCCCGGGCGTCGTCCCGCAACGGTCTCCCCGCGGCGGCGAGCACCGCGGTCGCCTCAGCGATGATCGTCGCGACGACCTCCGCGCCGCCCTCGACCGCGGTGACCTCCCCCGCGGTCCCGCCGAGCAACGTTCCGGTGGCTCCGCCCGCGGCCATGAAGTGCCACTTCTCCCACATGTCCTGCACGATCGTGGTCGAGCCGGTCACGTCGAACCCGGCGCCGTCGAACGCGGTGACGATGTCCGCGACCCGCGGCGACGGGCGTCCGTCGAGCTCACCGAGCCGCACCGACGCCCCGGGCGCCAGCCGGCGGACCGCGCCGTCGGCGTCGAGCCTGCTCACCACGAGGCACAGCCCACCGAGCACCGCGGCGGGACCGAAGCGCTCGGCCAGCACGTCGAGGTGGCGGATGCCGTTGAGCAGCGGGAGCACCGCGGTCCGCGGACCGATCGCCTTCGCGACGTCCTCCACCGCCGACTCCAGACCCGGCCCCTTCACCGCGAGCAGCACGACGTCCGCGGGTTCCGCGAGCTCCTCGGCCGTCACCACGCGGACCGGGAGGACCGTCCGCTCGTCCGCCGGGCCGACCAGGACCAGCCCCTCCGCCCGCAGCCGCGCGGCCCGCGGGCCCCGCACCAGGAACGACACGTCGGCACCCGCGCGGGCCAGCGCCCCGCCGAACCACCCGCCCACCGCGCCCGCACCGACCACCAGGATCCGCATCGCCCTCCCCTTTCCCGGGTGTCAGACTGACGCGCCCAGCTAGCTTGAAGCAAGCAAAGTGGGCGAGGCGACACCACCGTCAGTCGGTGCGTGCACCCTCGAGGTCCACATGGGCACCGTCGCTCGGCCGGGTCCAGCGCACGTTGTCCGCGTCGAGCCGCCGCCCGCACGCGGTGCACACGTCCGCGCTCTGCGCGGCCGCCCCGCACCCACGACAGTTGATCCCCAGCCGCCTGCCCTCGGGATGGGGCGCGTACTGCTCGGCCCACAACGCGTAGGCGTGCAGGATGGGCAGCGTCGACGCCCCCGCCTCGGTCAGCCGGTACTCCGCACGGGGACGCGCACCCGCCCCCGCCGCCACCCGCTCGAGCAGCCCGGCGGCGACCAGCCGCTTCAACCGCGCGCTCAGCGCCTTGTCGGTGATGCCCGTCCGGCCCGCGAACTCCTCGAACCGCACCGCTCCCGCGAAGGCCTCGCGCAACAGGACGAGCACCCAGGGGTCGCCGACCACCTCGACCCCCCGCGCGATCGAGCACGGCTTCCCCGACCAGTCGGACCGCAGCGGCATGCACCCTCCTTCAACGAGCTATCCCGAAGGTAGCTCATTCCTCAGGGCAGGATGGAGTCCACGTAGCCGCCGTCGGACCGCACCGCGCCGCCCGTCGTGGCGGAGGCCAGGTCCGAGCACAGGTAGGTCACCGTGTTCGCGATCTCCCCGGGTTCGATCAGCCGCTCCAGCAGGGACTGTGGGCGGTGCTCGCGCATGAAGCGGCGCTGGGCCTCCTCCCACGGCAGGTCCGACCCGACCAGCTGGCCCACGAACTCCTCGACACCGCCGGTGTGCGTCGGCCCGGCCAGCACCGAGTTGACCGTGACCCCGGTCCCCTTGGCCACCTTCGCGAAACCCCGCGTGACGGCGAGCTGCGCGGTCTTGGTGACGCCGTAGTGCACCATCTCGACCGGCGTGACGACCGAGGAGTCGCTGGAGATCGACACCACCCGCCCGAAGCCCCGCTCCATCATCCCGGGCAGGTAGGCCCTGATCAGCCGGACCCCGGCCAGCACGTTGACCTCGAAGTAGCGCCGCCACTCGTCGTCCTCGATCTCCAGCGCGGACTTCGCGCCGAAGATGCCGAGGTTGTTCACGAGGATGTCCAGTGACGGCACCTGCAGCAGCAGGTCGTCCACGTCCTGGGCGGCCGTCAGGTCCGCCACCACGCCGCTGACGGTCGCGTCCGGCACGGCGTCCCGGACCTGCTTCGCCGCGGCCTCCACCCGGGAACCGTCCCGCCCGTTCACCACGACCGCGGCGCCCGCCTCCGCGAGCCGCACCGCGATGGCGTGCCCGATGCCCTGGGTGGACCCGGTCACGAGCGCCACCCGCCCGCCGAGATCGAGATCGATCGCCATCCCTCGTCCTCCTCGTCGCTCACCACGTCGTTCACCACGCCGTTCACCACGCCGACGGAGCAGTGCCCTCCGCCGTCGCCCAGGACTACCCCACGGCCCGGCCGGGGCACATTCCCGGGTCCGGTGTGGGCGCCCAGCGAGGAGACACCCTCCTCGCTGAGCCGGTGACCTCCGCCCGGCGGGTCAGGGAACGGGCGCCGACGCGTCGTAGGCGGCTCGGGCATCAGCCACCTCGCCGACGTGCTCGTGGCACCAGGCGAACAGGTGGGAGGCTGCGCCCAGCAGCGAGGCCCCGTTCGCCGTGAGCGTGTACTCCACCTTCGGCGGCACGACGGGGTAGACGGTCCTGGCGACCAGCCCGTCCCGCTCGAGCGAGCGGAGGGTGACCGCGAGCATCCGTTCGCTGATCCCGTCGATGGACCGGTGCAACTCCCCGAAGCGCTTCGTCCCGTCACCCAGACGGATGATCACGTAGAGGCTCCACTTGTCCCCCACCCGCGACATCACGTCTCGGACCAGGCACTCCTTCCGCGACGCGGACCCCACGGTGACCTCCGGCTCCGATACTGACGACGAAGTGCGTACTCGACGCCACCGTACTTCCTCGTCAGCCTGTCACTTACTGTTGGTAAGTGTAAGGGAGCTGCACGACGATGAAGGCCCTCACCATCGAGGCCCCTGGCGTCCTCGCCGTCCGGGAACACCCGACGCCGGTGCCCGGCGTCGGAGAGGTGCTCGTCCGCATCCGGGCGGCCGGGCTGAATCCCGCCGACCTCGGCCAGCGGGCCGGCCTCTACCCCGCGCCTTCCGGATCGCCTGCGGACATCCCCGGACTGGAGCTCGCGGGAGAGGTCGCCGAGGTGGGGCCGCTCGCGCAGCGGTTCGCCGTCGGCGACCGGGTCATGGCCGTCGTGGGCGGCGGCGCGCAGGCGGAGTACCTCGCGGTGCACGAGCGTCAGCTGATGCCCGTCCCGGAGTCGGTGGACTGGGCCGCGGCCGGCGGGTTCCCCGAGGCCTTCGTGACCGCCCACGACGCCCTCCACAGCCAGGCCGGGCTCCGCCCCGGAGAGCGGGTCCTGGTCAACGGCGCGGCGGGCGGTGTCGGGGTCGCCGCCGTCCAGATCGCGGCGGCAGCAGGCGCCGAGGTCATCGCCTCCGTGCGCAACCCCGACAACCACGAGCCGGTGACAGCCCTCGGGGCGACTGCCGCGGTCGAGCCGGCCGACGCGCCGGACCACGGCCCCTACGACGTGATCCTCGAGCTGGTCGGGGGCGACAACCTCGGGGCGGATCTCCGTTCGCTGAACGGTCGGGGACGCATCGTCGTCATCGGCGTCGGTTCCGGCCGGGAGGCCACCCTCGACCTCGGCCTGCTCGCGCTCAAGCGCGCCACGGTCCGGGCCAGCGTGCTGCGCACCCGCCCGCTGGAGGACAAGGCGAACGCGAGCCGGGCCGTCGAGCGGGAGGTCCTGCCGTTCCTCGCGAGCGGGGAGATCACGGTTCCGGTCGCCGCCACCCACCCCCTCGACGACGCGAGCGCCGCCTACGACCGGCTCAGCGCCCGCGGGAAGCTGGGGAAGGTCGTCCTGCTCGTGTGACAGGCGGCCGGACACGGGCTTTGCGGACCGGCTCGTCGGGGGCGCGGTGGAGGTGTCGCGTCCGGGCTGACCACCACCCGAGCCACGGCCGCCCGGCCGTGCAGCCGCGGACCACACGCGGGAATCGCCACCTCATCCCCCACCCAGGTCGAGCAGATCCGGCGCGGCGGACCGCAGGGACCGTGAGATCCCCAACGCGGTGGTGCGCACCGCGGGAGCCAGCCGGCTCGGGTCGATGCGCGTGGACCGCCCCGTGATCGACACCGCCGCCACGACCTCGCCCGAGGTCGCGAACACCGGTGAGGCGACGCAGGCGACGCCGACGGTCGACTCCTCGCGCTCCTCCCCCACGCCGGTCTCCCGGATCCGCGCCAGCTCGCGCTCCAGGAGCCCCGGGGCGACCACCGTCCGCGGGGTCCTGCGCTCGAGGGGCCCCGCGAGCACCTCGCGGACGACGTCGGCCGGGGCGTGCGCGAGCAACACCTTGCCCACGGCCGTGCAGTACAGCGGCATCCGCCCGCCGACCCGCGACTCCACGTCGGGGACGCGCCTGCTCTCGAGCTTCTGCACGTAGAGCACCTCCGCCCCGTCCGACACCGCGAGGTGGACCGTCTCCCCGGTCGCCTCCCGCAGGTCGGCCAGGTGCGGCGCGGCCGCGTCGCGGAGGCTGCGCGGCCGCGCGGCGAGCTGGCCCAGCTCGAACAGCCGGGTGCCGACCCGGACCCCCTCGGCGGAGATCTCCACCGCGCCCTGCTCGGCCATCTGGTGCACCAGCCGGTGCACCGTGGCCTTGCTCAGTCCCGTCCGTCGGGCCAACTCCGACAGGCTCAGCGCGCCGTCCGTCGGCTGGAAGGCCGCGAGCAGACCGAAGGCCCGACCGACGACCGAGATCGGACCGCCGTCCCGCTGAGTCGAACGCATCGCTGGAGTGTCCACGCGCCGCCCTGCGATCGTCCAGTCATGTCCCAGCACCCACCGGAGCCGGTCACCGCCGCCATCGTCGGACCGGGCAACATCGGCACCGACCTGCTCGTCAAGCTCCAGCGCAGCGCGCTGCTCGACGTCCGCCACGTCGTCGGCGTGGTCGAGTCCGACGGGCTCGCCCGCGCCCGACAGCTCGGGGTCGAGGCCAGCGCGGAGGGCGTGGACTGGCTGCTGCGCCAGGACCCCCTCCCCCAGATCGTCTTCGAGGCGACGTCGGCGAAGGCGCACATCGCGCACGCCCCCCGCTACGCCGAGGCCGGCATCCAGGCCGTCGACCTGACCCCCGCCCATCTCGGGCCGATGGTGTCGCCCCCGGTCAACGGGGCCGCCCACCTCGACGCCCCGAACGTCTCGATGATCACCTGCGGCGGCCAGGCGACGATCCCGATCGTGCACGCGGTCTCGCGGGTCACGCCGGTCCCCTACGCCGAGATCGTCGCCTCCGTCGCCTCCCGCGGCGCCGGTCCCGGCACCCGGGCGAACATCGACGAGTTCACCGAGACCACCGCACGGGCCGTCGAGGAGGTCGGCGGCGCCCGGCGCGGGAAGGCGATCATCATCCTCAACCCGGTCGAACCACCGATGATCATGCGTGACACGGTGTTCTGCGCGATCGACGCCGACGCCGACCGCGCCGCCGTCACCGCCTCGGTCCACGAGTTGGTCGCCGAGGTGCAGCAGTACGTCCCCGGCTACACCCTGCGCGCCGAACCGCAGTTCGACGAACCGCGGGACGAGTGGGACGGACACGCCCGCGTCGGGGTGTTCCTGGAGGTCAAGGGCAACGCCGACTACCTGCCCGCCTACGCGGGCAACCTCGACATCATGACGGCCGCCGCGGCCCGCGTCGGCGAGCTGATGGCCATCGCCAGGCAGGAGTCCGCGGCATGAGCGGCACGATCAGGCCCACCCTCACCCGGGACGTCCGGATCATCGACACCACGCTGCGCGACGGCAGCCACGCCATGGCCCACCGCTTCACCGAG
Organism: Pseudonocardia sp. WMMC193; assembly: GCF_021728735.1. Lineage (NCBI taxonomy): Bacteria > Bacillati > Actinomycetota > Actinomycetes > Pseudonocardiales > Pseudonocardiaceae > Pseudonocardia > Pseudonocardia sp. WMMC193. The sequence continues at coordinate 3,458,729 of NZ_JAKKDO010000003.1, forward strand.
TCCCAGGTCCGCGACACGGTCCGCGCCCTGGACCGGGCGGGCGTCGAGGTCATCGAGGTCTCCCACGGCGACGGGATCGGCGGGTCGTCGTTCAACTACGGCTTCTCCCGCACCGACGAGACGACGCTGATCGCCGCCGCCCGCGAGGAGGCCACGAGCGCGAAGATCGCCGTCCTCCTCGTCCCCGGCATCGGGACCGCCGAGGACCTGCGCCGCGCCCACGACGCGGGCGCCGAGATGGTCCGCGTGGCCACCCACTGCACGGAGGCGGACGTCTCCCCGCAGCATTTCGGGGTGGCCCGCGAGCTCGGCATGGAGACCGCCGGTTTCCTGATGATGGCGCACCGGACCTCCCCGGAGGACCTCGCGAAGCAGGCCCGGATCATGGTCGACGCGGGCTGTCAGGCCCCCTACGTGACGGACTCGGCGGGCGCCCTGCTGATGCACGAGGCCCGGGCCCGCTTCGAGGCGCTGATCGCCGAGGTGGGCGACGAGGCCTGGGTCGGCTACCACGGCCACCAGAACATGAGCCTCGGCGTCGCCAACTCGGTCATCGCGCACGAGGTCGGGGTCCGCTACATCGACGGCTCGCTGTGCGCGCTCGGCGCCGGGGCGGGCAACTCCCCCACCGAGGTGCTCGCCGCCGTCTTCGACCGGCTCGGCGTGGACACCGGTCTCGACGTGCTCGGGTTGATCGACGCGGCCGAGGACGTCGTGCGTCCCTACCTGCCGCGGTGGCCGAAGATGGACCGCAACGCCATCGTCCAGGGCTGGGCGGGCGTCTACTCCTCGTTCCTCCTGCACGCGGAACGGGCGGCCGACCGCTACAAGGTCCCGGCCCACGAGATCCTGCGCCGGTGCGGCGAGCTCGGCTACGTCGGCGGCCAGGAGGACATGATCATCGACGTCGCGCTCGAGCTGGCCCGGGAGCACGGCCATGGGTGAGCCCACACCGGAGACCGTGACGGTGCAGGACGCACCGCGCAAGGCCAAGGCGCTCTACGAGGCCCGACGGAACCGGGTGCCCATCGCCCCCTTCACCGACGCGGAGCCGCACCTCACCCTCGCCGACGGATACGCCATCCAGCAGGCCCTGGTCCCGATGCTGCTCGACGACGGTGACGAGATCGTCGGCTACAAGGTCGGCCTGACGTCCGTCGCGATGCAGCAGCTCATCGGCGTCGACTCCCCCGACTTCGGGCCGGTGCTGCGGTCCACCCGCTACGGCAACGGGGAGGAGGTGCCGCTGGACCGCTTCATCGCGCCCAAGATGGAGGCGGAGATCAGCTTCGTCCTGGGCGAGCGGCTGACGGGCCCCGACGTCACGGTCGAGCAGGCCCGGGCCGCCGTACGGGGCGCGGTGGCCTCCATCGAGATCGTCGACTCCCGGGTGGCCGACTGGCGGATCCGGCTGGCCGACACCGTGGCCGACCTCGCCTCCAACGGGGCGTACGTGGTGTCCGACGACATCGTCCCCCTCGACGACATCGACACCCGCCTCACCGGGATGGTGCTCTCCCGCAACGAAGAGGTGATCGCCACCGGAGCGGGCGCGGCCGCGCTCGGCGACCCGTTGGCGGTCGTCGCCTGGCTGGCCACCGTGCTCGGCGCCCGGGGCGTCGCCCTCGAACCGGGCCACCTCGTGATGACGGGCGCGCTGCACGCCGCGGTCCCCATGGCCGCCGGCGACACCTTCCGAGCCGAGTTCGACCGTCTCGGCGTGGTGGAGTCCCCCATCGTCGCCTCGCTCGGCTGAACCCGGCGCCGTCGGATCCCGTCAGGTGTCGTGCGGGCCGGGCGGGCGGCTCGGCTGGTGGGGCAGTCGCACGAGGGTGAGGATCTGGTCGGCCACGGTGCCCGGGGGTGCCACCAGGGTGAGGGAGGCCCCGTCGACGCACCGCTGCCGAGCCAGGATCAGGACGGAGACCCCGGCGCTGGCCAGGTGGGTGACGCCGGTCAGGTCGACCACCAGCGACGTGGCCCCGCCGTGGCTCCGGCGGATCATCTCGCGGTCGAGGACGGGGGCGTTGACGACGTCCAGCGGCCCGTCCACGCGGATCGCGTCACCGTCGCCGCCCGACAGGTCGAGGATCAGGAACGGGTCGGCGTCGCGCTCGCTCCGGCCGTCCCCCCACGCCTGCGTGTCGCCGGTGAGCAGGGTCGCCGCCCGGGACAGGGCGAGCTCGATCGACGCCGTGGTCCCGTCGTCGGCCCGGTCGAGGGTGAAGGCGTCGGCGAGCTCGCCGGTCATGGACAGCCCCCATCCCCGCGCCCGGCCCCCTCCGGGCGGTGTCCACCGCCCACGGTCACGGACCTCGACACGGAGCAGGCCGCGCGGGGTCACCGTCGCGGTCACCGAGACCGGGCCGGTCCCCGAGGGGCCGTAGGCGTGCTCGACGGCGTTGGTGACCAGCTCGCCCACGGCGTGCTGCGCGGCGACCACATCGGCCTCGTCGGCGTGCCACGTGCGCAGCCACGCACCCAGCGCTCGGCGGTGCTCGTCCACGACCTCCGCAGACGCACGCGTCTGCAGGACCAGGTCGGGCACCGGAGCGACCCGCTGGGCGGCGAGCAGGGTGATGTCGTCGGCGTGCCCGGTCCCCCGCACCACCAGCTCGATGCCCTCGGTGCTCACCCGGCGCGGCACCGACCGGAACGGCGAGGGCAGTCCGCGCCCGGCCGCGATGTCGGCGACCACCTGGGCCAGTTCCACGGTGCTCCCCGCCAGGTCCCGCCCGGGCCGTTCGATGATGCCGTCGCTGTAGAGCAGCAGCAGCTCACCCTCGCCGAGCTGCTCGCAGGCGACCGGGAACCCGACGCCGCTGGTGAGGGGCCCGGCCCCGGTCGGCGTGAGGTAGCGGGCCGGACCGTCCGCCGGGACCAGCAGCGGGGCCGGGTGCCCCGCGGTGCAGTACTCGACGGTTCCCCGGCGCGGATCGACCACGGCCACGCAGAGCGTCGCCGCGCGGGCACCGCGGATGTCCTTCGCCGCCGCGTCCAGCCCGTCCAGCGCCTCGACCAGGCCGCCCCCGGCACCGCCACCCCGGGCCAGACGGTCCCGCAGCAGCACCCGCAGCTGCCCCATCGCCGCCGAGGCCGCGACTCCGTGACCGACCACGTCACCGACCACCAGGGCCACCCGGCCGTCGGCGAGTGCGAAGGCGTCGAACCAGTCCCCGCCGGCCGCGGTGTCGGTGTCGGCGAGCAGGTAGGAGGCGGCGATGTCCAGTCCCGGGATCACCGGCACCCCGCGCGGCAGCAGTTCGCGCTGCAGGGTGGTGATCACGTCCCGGGCCTGCTCGTAGCGTTCCCGCGCCTCCTTCGCCTCGGCCTGGGCCGCACGCCGCGCCTGCACCTGCTCGGTGACGTCCGAGATCTGGGTGAGCAGCCCGACCACCGTCCCGTCGGCGCCGAAGCGCGGGACCACGTCGAAGGTCAGGAAGGTCTCCCCCGTCGCGTTCCAGTAGACCCGCCACTCCCGCCCCGACTGGGCTCGACCCGTGGCGTAGACCCGGTCCAACAGCTCGAACAGGTTCTGCCCCTCCGCCTCGGGCATGACGTCCCGGATGGGCCGCCCGACGAGATCGGGCGCCTGGAGGAACTCCCGGTAGGCCCGGTTGGCCGCGGCGAAGCGGTGCTCGGGCCCCTCCACGTAGACGAGCATGATCGGCATCTCGTCGAACGCGGCCTGGACCACCCCGGCCTCGCCGGCCGGCCCGTCCCCGACGCCATCACCCACCGGGCAGGAGTACCCGCTCCGCCCCGGGTTGACGCGTGGGCGCCCCGGCCACATGCCGGTTCGGCAAGACGACATGCTCACCGCGGAGGGCTCGGGCACCATCGGCGCCATGCGCAGCCGACTCGAGGACCTGATCGACGAGCAGCGGGTCGCCCTGCACGACAGCCTGGACGGGCTGTCCGAGGAGGAGGCCCGACGCCGGCTCGTCCCCTCGCGGACGACCCTGCTCGGCCTGCTCACCCACGTCACCTGGGTGGAGAGGGTCTGGTACGGCGAGGCGATCACGGGGAAGCCGCAGCGCGGCACCCCGGACTCGTCGTTCCGGCTGCGGAAGTCGGACACCGTCGAGTCCGTGCGGGCCCGCCATCGGGAGGCCTGCGCGGCCTCCCGCAAGGCGGTCGCCGCGCTCGAGCTCGACGCCGTCGTGACCGGTCGGGGGGAGCGACGACTGTGGGAGATCCACGTCCACATGCTCCGCGAGCTCGCCCGACACGCCGGGCACGCCGACATCCTGCGCGAACAGGTCCTCGCGGCCCGGTGAGGAACCCGCCCACGCGGCGCGGGCGACCACCCCGGCCCGCCCCGGAGGGGCCGAACGACCGGTGGGCCCCGTGTCCGTCGCCCCTGGCCACCGGCTCCTCCTCGGCGGCAGGCTGAGCGGTATGTCGGAACGAGCGTCGACGCCGTCACGTCTCCCCTGGCTCCGCGTGCCCGCCGCCGCCGAGCTCGGCCGGCAGGTCGGTGCGGTCCTCGCCGACCTCCCGCTGTTCCTGACCGCGCCGTTGTACCGGCGCCGCCACCTGTGCTGGGGTGCCGAACCATCCGAGGTGGCCGTCGACCTGCCGGGGGACGAGCTCTGCCCGGGCGCCTCGTTCCGGGCCACCCGGGCGATCTCCATCGCCGCCGCGCCCGAGCAGGTGTGGCCGTGGCTGGTGCAGGTCGGTGCGGGGCGCGGCGGCTGGTACAGCAACGACCTGCTCGACAACCTGGCCCGCCCCAGCGCCACCGAGGTACGGGAGGATCTCCAGCACCTCGAGGTGGGCGGATGGGTGCCGATGTCCCCGTGGGGGACGCCGACGGAGCGCACCGCCTTCCGCGTCGAGGCGTTCGACGCGCCCCGCTGGTTGCTGTGGGCCAAGCCCGACAGCTCCTGGGTCTGGCGCCTGACCCCGTTGCCCGACGGCGGCACCCGCCTGGTGACGAGGGTCCGGGCCCGCTACGACTGGTCCCGTCCGCTCACGGCGCTGTTCGGCGTGGTCCTGCTGGAGCTGGGCGACTTCGCCATGCAGCGGCGGATGCTGCGCGGCATCAGGACCCGCGCGGAGCGCCTCGCCGCCGGATGACCGCCGGGGGCCCGGTCGGGACCTTCGTCCCGACCATTCCCACCGAGGGTCCCGCGGACCCGCGCCCCTCGGCCCTCGCGACGGAGCCCGGCGGGCGGCGAGCCTGATCACCGACCGGAACCGCCGGTGGCCAGGAGGGCCGGATGAACCTCGATCTCGCACGGTGGCAGTTCGCGATCACCACCGTGTACCACTTCCTCTTCGTCCCGCTGACGATCGGGCTGTCCTTCCTCGTCGCCGGCATGCAGACGGCCTGGGTCCGCACGGGCGACGACCGCTACCTGCGGATGACGAAGTTCTGGGGCAAGCTGTTCCTGATCAACTTCGCCATCGGCGTGGTGACCGGCATCGTGCAGGAGTTCCAGTTCGGGATGAACTGGAGCGACTACAGCCGGTTCGTCGGCGACATCTTCGGCGCCCCGCTCGCGATCGAGGGGCTGCTCGCCTTCTTCCTCGAGTCGACCTTCCTGGGCCTGTGGATCTTCGGCTGGGACCGGCTGCCCAAGCGGGTGCACCTGGCCTGCATCTGGCTGGCCTCGATCGGCACGATGCTCTCGGCGTACTTCATCCTCGCCGCGAACTCCTGGATGCAGCACCCGGTCGGCTCCGTCGTGAACGACGCCACCGGCCGGGCCGAGCTGAAGGACTTCGGCGCGGTCCTGACCAACTCGACGGCCGTCGGCGCGTTCGCGCACACCCTCACCGCCTGCTTCGTGACCGCCGGGGTGTTCGTGCTCGCGATCAGCGCCTGGCACCTGCGCAAGGGCACCCACACCGAGGTCTTCCGGCCCTCGATCCGGGTCGCGCTGGTGACGCTGCTGATCGGCAGCCTGGGCGTCGTCGTCAGCGGCGACCTGCAGGCCCGGTTGATGACCGAGCAGCAGCCGATGAAGATGGCCGCCGCCGAGGCGCTGTACGACACCGTCGCGCCCGCGTCGTTCTCGCTGGTCACCGTCGGCTCGCTCGACGGGTCGCAGGAGGTCTGGAGCCTGCGGGTGCCGCGGGTGCTGTCGTTCATGGCCACCGGCTCCTTCGACGGGACCGTCGAGGGCATCCACGACCTGCAGGCGCGCGGCGAGCAGACCTTCGGCCCGGGTGACTACACCCCCAGCATCCCCACCACCTACTGGACCTTCCGGCTCATGATCGGGTTCGGGATGGTGGCCGGGCTGCTCTCGCTCGTCGGGCTCTGGCTGACCCGCAAGCGGGCGACGAGACCGATCCCGCGGTGGTTCCTGATCAGCTCGATCGTCGCCCTGTTCCTGCCGTTCGCGGCCAACACCGCGGGCTGGATCTTCACCGAGATGGGCCGCCAGCCGTGGCTGGTGTTCGGCATGCTCCGCACCGCCGACGGCGTCTCGCCCGCGGTGTCCACGACCTCGGTGTGGATCTCCCTGATCGTGTTCACCCTGCTCTACGGCGGGCTCGCCGTCGTCGAGGTCGGGTTGATGCTCCGCTACGTCAAGGCCGGTCCCCCGCCGCCCGCCGGCGTCGTGCCGATCGCGACGCCCACCCCGTCCGTCAGCTACTAGGAGCCCGGTCATGGAGCTCACCACCCTCTGGTTCCTGCTCATCGCCCTGCTCTGGACGGGCTACTTCGTCCTGGAGGGGTTCGACTTCGGTGTCGGGATGCTGCTGCCCGTCGTCTCCCGGGACGAGACCGACCGCCGCGTCGCACTCGGCACGATCGGCCCGGTCTGGGACGGCAACGAGGTCTGGCTGCTCGTCGCGGGCGGCGCCACCTTCGCCGCCTTCCCCGAGTGGTACGCCTCGCTGTTCTCCGGCTTCTACCTCGCCCTGCTCCTGCTGCTGGTGGCGTTGATCCTGCGCGGAACGGCCCTGGAGTACCGCGGGAAGCTGGACGACGACCGGTGGCGCCGCCGCTGGGACGCCGCGATCGTCGGCGGCTCGTTCGTGCCCGCGCTGCTGTGGGGCGTCGCGTTCGCCAACATCGTCCGCGGGGTCCCGCTCGACGCGGACCACGAGTACACCGGCACGTTCTTCACGCTGCTCAACCCGTTCGCGCTGCTCGGCGGCGTCACCACGGTGCTGCTGTTCGCGCTGCACGGCGCGGTGTTCCTCGCGCTCAAGACCACGGGGGACGTCCGGACCCGCGCGATCGGCGTCGCCAAGGTCACCGGCCCCCTGCTCGTGGTGGCCGGCGGGGGCTTCCTGGTCTGGGCCGTGCTCGCCTACGGTCCGCTGTGGACGCTGATCCCGGCCGGGGTCGCCGCCGTCGGGCTCGTGGCCGGGACCCTGCTCGCCGCCCGCGGACGCGAGGGCTGGGCGTTCCTCGCCACCGCGGGGGCGATCGTCGCCATCGTGGTGACGCTGTTCGGCACGCTGTTCCCGGACGTCCTGCCCGCCACCGACCCGGCGCACAGCCTGACCACCACGAACGCCTCCTCGACCGCGTACACGCTCACGATCATGACCTGGGTCGCGGTCGCCCTGACGCCGATCGTGCTGGCCTACCAGGCCTGGACGTTCTGGGTGTTCCGCAGGCGGCTGACCCGCGACGACGTGGCGGGCGAGGCCGGGCTGCCGGTGCGCACGGGGGCCCACGCCCGATGAGGCCGCTCGATCCCCGCCTGCTCCGCCAGGCCTCCGCGGCCCGCCGCTTCGTGCTGCTCGGGCTGGGCGTGGCCGTGGCCACCGCCGCCCTGGTGATGGTCCAGGCCGACCTGCTGTCCCGGGTCATCGCGGACGGGTTCCTGGGCGGCGTCGGGCTCGACCTGCTCGCCCCGCTGCTGGGACTGCTGCTGGCGGCCGTCGCCGGGCGGGCGGGGCTGGCGTGGATCGCCGAGGTGGCCGCGCACCGGGCGTCCGCGGACGTCGTGCGCGAGCTGCGCGGCCGCATCGTCGGGCACGTGCTGCGGCTCGGGCCGCGGCGCGCCGACCTGCCCCCGCGCGGTGAGCTCGCCACGCTCACCGCGCGCGGGCTCGACGACCTGGAGGGCTACTTCGGCCGCTACCTGCCCGCGCTGCTGGTCGCGGCCGTGGTCCCGGCGATGCTCGGGGTCCGGATCCTCACCGCGGACTGGGTGTCGGCGGTGATCGTCGGACTGACGGTGCCGCTGGTCCCGGTGTTCGCCGTCCTGGTCGGCCTGCACACCGAACGCGCGACGGCCCGGCAGTGGCGGGCGTTGGCGGTGCTCGGCCACCACTTCCTCGACCTCGTCTCGGGGCTGGACGTGCTCGTCGCCTTCGGCCGGGACCGGCACCAGACCTCCGGTCTGCGCACGCTCGCGGAGGCCTACCGTCGCGCCACGCTGCGCACGCTGCGGGTCGCGTTCCTGTCCTCGCTGGTCCTGGAGCTGGTGGCGACGCTGTCGGTCGCGCTGGTCGCCGTGTCGATCGGCCTGCGGCTGGTCGACGGCTCCCTGGACCTGGGCACCGGGCTGCTGGTCCTGCTGCTGGCACCGGAGGTGTACCTGCCGCTGCGCGCGGTCGGCGCGCGCTTCCACGACGCCGCCGCCGGGACCGCCGCGGCGGGCGCGGCACTCGACCTGCTGGACACCGCCGCACCGGAGTCCGGCCGGGCGGGCGCTCCCGATCCCGCGCTGGTGGGGCTCCGGCTGCGGGGCGTGCGGGTCGACGGGCGGCTCGCCGCACTGGACCTGGATCTCCCGCCCCGCGCCGTCGTCGGGATCACCGGGCCCAGCGGCTCCGGCAAGTCGACGCTGCTGGACGTGCTCGCGGGCCTGCGGGCCCCCGACGGCGGCACGGCCCTCGCAGGCGACACGGACCTCGCCGGCGTCGAGCCGACGTGGTGGCGCCGCCGGGTCGCCTGGGTGCCGCAGCGTCCGGTCCTGACCGGGGACACGGTGCGGGAGGCGATCACCCTCGCCGTGCCCGACGCCGGCCCGGCGAGCGTGGCCCGGGCGGCCCGGCTGGCCTGCCTGGACGTACCGCTGGACACCCCGCTCGGCGAGGACGGGGGCGGGCTCTCGACCGGGCAGCGGCGCCGGGTGGCGCTCGCCCGCGCGATCCTCGCCGACCGGCCCCTGCTGCTGCTCGACGAGCCCACCGAGGGCGTCGACGCCGACACGGAGACCCGGATCGGCGAGTCGCTGGACGAGATCGCGGCCGGGCGCACCGTCGTGGTGGTCAGCCATCGGGCCGACGTGCTCGGGCGATGCCATCGTGTCGTCTCCCTCGCACCCCCCACCGACCAGCCGGGGGCGGGCGGGGAGACCCCGCTCCCGGCCCGGCCCACCCCGGCCGGGTCCGCCGACGATGCGGCCACTCCCCGACCCCCGGCCGCGACGCGACCGACGCCCCGGCCGTCGCGGCCGGGCCCACCCGGCCTGCCGGCCTGGGTCCGGCAGGCCGCACGGGAGCAGCGCGCGCGGCTCGTCCTGGCCGTGCTGCTCGCGGCGTCGGCCTGGGGCTCGGGGGTGGCGCTGACCGCCACGTCGGCCTGGCTGATCTCCACCGCGGCGCTGCAGCCGCCGGTGCTGACCCTGATGGTGGCCATCGTCGCGGTCCGGGCGTTCGGGCTGGGCAAGGGGGTGTTCCGTTACGCCGAGCGCCTCGTCTCGCACGACGCCGCGCTGCGCGTCGGCAGCGCCCTGCGGGTGCGGCTGTGGGGCGATCTCGTCCGGCTGGGGCCCGCCGCCACCGCCCGGCACCGCCGCGGGGACCTGCTCGTCCGGCTGATCGCGGACACCGAAGCCCCGCAGGACCTCCTGGTCCGCGTGCTGCTCCCCGGGTGCGCGGCGCTGCTGGTGGGTGGCGCGGCGGTGGCGGGGTTCCTGCTGCTGCTCCCCGCCGCGGGGCTCGCCCTCGCCGTCGGGCTGCTCGTCGCGGGGGTCGGTGCGCCCGCGGTCGCGGCGTGGGCCGCGCACCGCAGCGAGCACCGGACCGCGGCCCTGCGCAGCGAGGTCGCCTCGCGCACTGTCGAGCTGCTCGACGCCGCCGCGGACCTGCTGGTCTTCGGCGCGGCCGACCGCCACCGCCACGCGCTCGCGCACGTCGACGACCAGCTCGCGACGGCCCGGCGGCGGGCCGCGAGGGCCACCGGGGCGGGCACCGCCCTGGCGGTCCTCGCGATCGGCACGACGGCGGTGGTCTGCGCGGCGCTGGGCCTCACGGCCTACGCCGACGGCCGGATCGCCGGGCCGGTGATCGCCGTTCTCGCGCTCACCCCGCTCGCGCTCGCCGAGATCGTCGCCGGGCTCCCGGAAGCGGCCGTCCGGTTGCTGTCCATCGTGCCCGCGGCCGAGCGGCTGCAGTCGCTGGAGTCCCTGGAGCCGGCGGTCGTCGATCCCGAGCACGCCCCCGACGCGGCCTCACCCACCACCCTGGACGCCGAGGACCTCGCGGTGCGCTGGCCCGGCTCGGACCGCGACGCCGTCGCCGGGTTGGATCTCGACCTGGCCGTCGGACACCGGATCGCGCTGGTCGGGCCCTCGGGCAGCGGCAAGTCCACGGCGGTCGCCGCGCTGCTGCGCACCCTCGCGCCGCGGGCGGGCACCCTGCGCGCGGACGGCACGGACGTGCGGATGCTGCGCGGCGAGCAGGTGCGGCACGGCATCGCGTGGTGCGGGTCGTGGACCCACCTGTTCGACGGCTCGCTGCGCGCCAACCTCACCCTCGCCGCCCCCGACGCGACCGACGCCGAGCTCGTCGCCGTCCTGCGGCGGGCCCGGCTCGGCGGCTGGTTCGCGAGGCTGCCCGCCGGCCTCGACACCCCGGTCGGCGCGCACGGCGGCACCGTGTCCGGCGGCGAGCGCCAACGCCTCGGCATCGCCCGGGCACTGCTCGCCGACCGCCCCATCCTGGTGCTCGACGAGCCCACCGCCCACCTCGACGAGGCCACCGCCGCCGACCTGAGCGCCGAGATCCTGGCCGCGACGGCGGACCGGACCGCGCTCGTCGTCACGCACCGACCGGACCACACCCCCGGACTCACCCGGGTCGAGGTGGGCCGCGAGCCCGTCCGGAGTGGACGATGACCGAGCACCCCGTGGTCACGCGGATGCGCGAGCACCGCGCGGCCGACGCGCAGCTGCGGCTCGCCGACGCGATCACCCACTTCGCCGGCTCGATGTGGTTCGTCTACCTGCACGTCGTCGTCTTCGCGGTCTGGATGCTCCTCGTCGAGGCGAGCCCGTGGCCCACGCTGACGCTGATCGTGTCGCTGGAGGCGATCTTCCTGTCGACGTTCGTCATGATCGGGCAGAACCGTGCGGCGGCGTTCCAGCAGGCCAAGGCCGACCACGACTTCCTGGAGCAGGAGCTGGAGCTCAAGACCAACACCCAGCTGACCCGGGAGATCCATCTGCTCACCACCGAGCTGCACCGCCGGGTCGTCGAGGAGGCGCCGCGGTGAGCAGTCGACCGCTCGGCTCCGTGCTGTGTCGACGCGGAACCGGGTCCTACGGCCCTACCGACCCGGGACCTCCGCACGGGCCCAGGCCTGGTCACCGGCGGCTACCGTGGAACCGACACCCACGAAGGAGAGCCCGTGACGATCTCGGTGTTCCTGCTCGACGATCACGAGATCGTCCGCCGCGGCATCGCCCAACTGCTCGAGACCGAGGACGACATCCAGATCGTCGGCGAGGCCGGCACCGCCGCCCAAGCCCTCGCCCGCATCCCCGCCGCCCGACCCGACGTCGCCATCCTCGACGTCCGGCTCCCCGACGGCGAAGGCGTCTCGGTCTGCCGCGAGGTCCGCTCCACCATGGACCCCGCCCCCGCCTGCCTGATGCTCACCTCCTTCTCCGACGACGAAGCCCTCTTCGGCGCCATCCTCGCCGGCGCCGCAGGCTACCTGCTCAAACAGGTCGCAGGCACCGACCTCATCGGCGCCGTCCGCACGGTCGCCGCGGGTGGCTCACTGCTCGACCCCAAAGCCACCGCCACCGTGCTCGACCGGCTCCGCCACGGCCGCCACGAACCCGAGGACCCCCGCTACGACTCGCTGAGCCCCCAGGAGAGACGCATCCTCGACCTCATCGCCGACGGACTCACCAACCGCCAGATCGGCCAGGAGCTCTACCTCGCCGAGAAGACCGTCAAGAACTACGTCTCCTCGCTGCTGCACAAGCTCGGCTACGCCCGCCGCACCGAGGCCGCCGTCTACGCGACCCGACGCCGCACCTCCCGCTAAGCGGGCTCGGTCAGTGGGACCCGCCAGGTCAGCCGGGTCCCACCGGCCGGGCGCCTGCCGACGTCGAGCTGTCCGCCGAGGGCCCTCGCCCGGTCGGCCAGGTTGCGCAGCCCGCTGCGGGCGACGTCGTCCGGGATGCCGGTGCCGTCGTCGACGACCTGCAACACCAGGTCCGCACCCACCTCCACGGTCACGGTCACCGTGCGCCCGCCGCAGTGCCGGACGGCGTTGCTGACCGCCTCCCGAGCGGCGGCGAGCACCTGCGGCACCAGCTCGGCCGGGACGAGGGTGTCCACCGCGCCCGACGTCTTCAGCGACGCCACGAGCCCGGAGTCCGCGGCCAGCTCGCTCACCGTGTCGAGCAGGGCGCGACGCAGGCCCCGGTCCCCCTGGTCGGCGGTGTGCAGGTCGAAGATCGAGGTGCGGATCTCCCGCACGGTCTCGTCCAGCTCGCCCACGGCGTGGGCGATGCGGTCGGCCACCTCCGGCTGGGTCGAGCGGCGCATCGTGCTCTGCAGCTGCAGCCCGGTGGCGAACAGCCGCTGGATGACGACGTCGTGCAGGTCCCGGGCGATCCGGTCCCGGTCGGCGAGCACGTCGAGCTGCCGTTGGGCGCGGCCCTTCTCCGCCAGCTCCAGCGCGAGCGCCGCCTGCTGGCCGAAGGAGAGCACCAGCGGCACCTCGGCAGGCTGGAACAGGTCGCCGTCGGCGCCGCGGATCGCGATCAGGACGCCGATGATGCGCTCCGCGGAGCGCATCGGGACCACGGCGACGGGTCCGAGCCCGGCGCCGTCCCACGGCGCCTCGACGAGCGTGCCCGGGGTGTCGGCCAGCACCGGGCCCCGGCTGTCGGCCAGCTCCTGGAGCGCGCCACCGGGTTCGATGCCCTCGGCCGGGAGGTCGTCCCCGGCGACGCCGTCACAGGCGCCCAGGCGGTAGCGCCCGTCCTCGTCCGGGCCGAGCAGGACGACCGCCGCGGCCGACCGGGTCAGCTCCCGGGTGCGCACCGCCACGAGCTGCAGGACCTCCTCCTCGCCCGCGCCCGCCAGGACGTCCGCGCGCACCTCGGCCAGTGCCTCCAGCCACTGCTGCCGCGACCTGCTCTGCTCGAACAGGTCCGCGTTCTGCACCGCGATCCCCGCGGCAGCCGCGAGCGCCTGCAGGACCACCTCGTCGTCCGCGGTGAACTCGCCCCCGCCGAGCTTCTCGGCGAGGTAGAGGTTGCCGTAGACGGCCTCCCGCACCCGTACCGGCACACCCACGAAGCTGCGCATCGGGGGATGGTTCGCGGGGAACCCCACCGAGGCCGGGTGCGCGGTCAGGTCGGCCAGCCGCAGCGGCCGCGGCTCCATGATCAGCTGGCCGAGCAGACCCTTGCCGGTCGGCGGGCGGCCCATCGTCTCCCGCTGCCCGGGGTGCAGCCCCACGTCGATGAACCGGGCGATCGAGCCGTCGGCGGCGAGCACGCCCAACGCGCCGTAGCGGGCGTCGACCAGGTCCACGGCGGACTGCACGATGCGCCGCAGGGTGGTCTCCAGCTCCAGGCCCGCGGCCACGGCGAGGACGGCGTCGAGCAGGCTCTGCATCCGGTCGCGGCCCGCGGCGATCTGGCCGAGCCGCTCCTGCACCTCTTCCAGCAGCTCCTGCAACCGCAGCCCGGACAGCACACCGGACACCGGCGAGCCCGCCCGTCCCGTGGGATCGACCCCCATGACCGTCACCTCCCTGCACATCACACCGCGGCCCGGCCCGTCCGCGGACGGGCCGAACACCCCGAACCGGTGAGGACCTTCGACGCTAGTCGGTGCCCGGCCGGGCGTGGAGCGTGTGTCGGAGCACGAGGATCCGGGACGACACGGCGGAGTGGTGATGATCGAGACGACGGCGACGCTCGGGCTGGGGGAGCCTGCGCTCCACGACGTGCTCCGGGCGGCGAGCCGCGCGCCGTCGCTGCACAACACCCAACCGTGGTCCTTCCGCGTCTCCGAGCACGCGATCGAGCTGTGGGCCGACCGGACCAGGCAGCTGCGGGTCGCCGACCCGAGCGGTCGCGAGCTGCGGATCGCCTGCGGAGCGGCGCTGCTCAACCTCCGGCTCGCGCTGCTGGGGCAGGGGGTCAAGCCGCTGGTGAGCGTGCTGCCCGACCCGACGCAGCCCGATCTGGTCGCGATCGTCCGCCGCGGCGGCACGCGCCGGGCCACCCCCGCGCAGCGGCGGCTGCTCGAGGCGATCCCCCGCAGGCACACCAACCGCACCCCGTTCACCGACGGCGCGATCGCGTCCGCCGCGCTGCACGACCTCCGCCGCGCCGCCCTGGACGAGGGCGCCTGGCTGCACCTGGTGACCGACCCGGCCCAGCGGACCGAGCTGAGCGACCTCGCCCGCCACGCCCACGAGGTCCAGGTGTCCGACCCGGCCTTCGCCGCCGAGCTCGAACGCTGGACCGGCCACGACGAACCCCGGTCCGACGGGGTGCCCGCCGCGTCGGGCGGCCCGCTCCCCCGTCCCAACTCGGTGTGGGTGATGCGCGACTTCACCCGCGGCAACGGGAGGCCGGACCCCGGGTTCGAAGCCGACCCGATCATCGCCGTGCTCACCGCGCACTCCGACGGCCCCCACGAGGAGGTCCGTGCGGGCGAGGCCCTCGAACAGGTGCTGCTCACCGCCACCACCCACGGCCTCTCCGCCTCCTTCCTCTCCCAGCTCGTCGAGGTCCCGGACGCCCGCCAGAGCCTGCGCCGCATGCTCGGTGGCTTCCGCCCTCCGCTGGTCGTGCTCCGACTCGGCCACGGCTGGCCCGTCCCCACCACCCCACGCCGCCCCTACCCGGACCTCGTCCACACCGTCCACTGAGGAGCACAAATGACCAGGCCGCTGTCCGCGGCGGCGCGCCGCCCGGGCACCCGACCCACCACCTCCGGGGTGGTCGTCGCCGTCGACGGCACCGAGGCGGGTGTGCGCGCGGCCCGGTGGGCCGCGCACGAGGCCGTCCTGCGCGGGGTCGAGCTGACCCTGCTGCACGCCGCCCCGCCCGCGGCCGGCCCGCCCGGGTCTCGACACGACCACGCCGCCGGGCTCCTCGCCCGGGCCCACACCGTGGCGCGCCACGCCGAGCCCGAGGTCCGTACCCGCGCCGAGACCGCGGGGGACGACCCGCGCTCGGCCCTGGTGCAGGCCTCGCGACACGCCGCCCTGCTGGTGCTCGGGTTCGACGGCGCCGGGCCGTCGTCGCGCACGCTCGACATCGCGGGACTGGCCCGCTGCCCGGTGGTCGTCGTCCCCCGGGGCGGGTCCCCCGACGGGCCGGTGGTGGCCGCGGTCCGCGATCTCGCGAGGGACGCTGCGGTGCTCCGGCAGGCCCGGGACGCCGCCGCCCGATCGGGTGCCGCGCTGAAGGTCGTGCACGCGGCCCGCTCCGCCCGGGAGGGCACCGAGGCCCTGGAGGACATCGAGGACTGGCTGTGGCGATGGGGGACGCCGCCCTACTCGGTGCACCTGTCCCGGGGCCGCCCGCTGGAGGTCGTCGTCGACCGCTCCGCGCACGCCCGGCTGCTCGTGATGGGGTCCGCCGAACCCCACCGGCCGCTGCTCGGACCCGCGGCCCGCGGAGCCCTGCGGCTGGCGGCCTGCCCCGTGCTGATCGCCGCCGAGCCCCCTTTGCCGAACCGGGGCGGACCGCCCCGGTGATCTCGGCGAGGTGACGATCACCGGGCGGGCCACGCAGCGGGACCTCAGGATCCCGAGCGAGTCCTGCCCGCAGGCTGGGCCCAGCTGGCGAGCAGGTCCATCGCCTCGCGGGAGCGGGTGCCGGCCTCGGTCGTGTAGACGAACAGGGTCTGGTCGGGGTCACCGGGCATCGTGAAGGTCTCGTAGTCGACCGTGAGCTCTCCGACCACCGGGTGCCGCAGCCGCTTCGCCCCGAAGGTGCGCTGGAAGACCCGATGGCTCGACCACCACGTCCGGAACTCCGCGCTCTGCGCGGTCAGCTCGGCCACCAGGTCCCGGATGCCCCGGTCCTGCGGGTGCTCGCCGAAGTCGAACCGCAGACTCTCCACCGCGCTGCGGGCCTGCTCCTCCCAGTCCACGAACAGCTCCCTGGCCTGGTCCGACAGCAGCATCCAGCGTGCGTAGTTGCGCTGGGGCGCCGGGACGGCGTCGAAGTCGGTCAGCATCGCGCGCAGCATCCGGTTGGACGCCAGGACGTCCGTACGCCTGCCGAGGATCAGGGCGGGCTGGACGTCGAGGGTGTCGAGGAGCTGGTGCAGCCCGGGGCGCACCCGCTGCACCCGCTGCGGCGCGCGGGTGCGGGAGGTGCCCCCGACCAGGTGCCCGAGGTGGGCGCGACCGACGTCGTCCAGCCCCAACGCCCGCGCGACCGCGTCGAGCACCCCCTCCGACGGGGTGATCGACCGCCCCTGCTCCAGCCGCGTGTAGTAGTCCGTGGACACCCCGGCGAGCAGGGCCACCTCCTCGCGGCGCAGCCCCTTCACCCTCCGCACCCGGCCGTCCGCGGGCAGGCCTGCCCGCAGCGGGTCCTGCTCCGAGCGGGCCCGGCGCAGGAAGTCCGCCAGTTCCCGGTTCGTCTCGGCCATGGCCCGATCATGCCGCACCGTCCCCTGTTCACGGGCCGCGAACGTGGGTCGCCGAGTCCTGGTCAGCCGGGACCCAGCTGGCGCAGACCCAGGTCGAAGCACCCCTGTCGTGGCCCCCCACGGGCCGTCTCCCGATCGGAGACTCGTGATCACCGGCGAGCGGACGCCGGCCGACACACCGATCCGGACGGAGCACACCGACATGGCGCACCCCACCCCCACCGCACCCCGCACCTGGTTCGTCACGGGGGCCTCCCGCGGGCTCGGTCTCGAGCTCGTCTCGCAGCTCCTCGAGCGCGGCGACCACGTCGCGGCCACCACCCGCTCCGCAGCGCGCCTCACCGCCGCGCTGGGCGACACCGACACCACCCGGCTGCTCGCGCTGGAGGTCGATCTCGCGGACGCCGAGCAGGTCGCGGCGGCGATCACGGCCACGACCGACCGCTTCGGCGGGCTGGACGTCGTGGTCAACAACGCGGGCTACGGCTTCCTCGCCGCCGTGGAGGAGGTGACCGATGCGGAGGCCCGGGCGATGTTCGACGTCCAGGTCTTCGGCGTCTGGAACGTCCTGCGCGCGGCGCTGCCCCTGTTCCGGGCCCAGCGCGGCGGACACGTCCTCAACATCTCGTCCATCCTGGGCCTCACCACGTTCCCGGGCTGGAGTCTCTACTGCGCGGGGAAGTACGCGCTGGAGGGCCTGACCGAGTCGCTCGCGGCGGAGGTGGCCGACCTCGGGATCGCGGTGCACCTCATCGAGCCGGGCTACCTGCGCACCGACTTCCTGCGGCCGCAGTCGCTGGGCCTGCCGGCGGCCACCACGGACGCCTACCCGGCCGTCCGGGAGATGACTGAGCAGCACCAGGCGATGGCCGGTACCCAGCTGGGCGACCCCGCCAAGGCCGCCACCGCGATCATCGACGTGGTCGACACCGGCGATGCCCCGCTGCACCAGCTGTTGGGCTCGGACTCCTACGGCCTCGCGCAGGCGAAGGTGCAGACCTTGACCGCCGACATCGAGGCCGGGCACGCGCGGGCGCTCACGACCGACTTCGCGAGCTGACCCACCCGTCCCGACGGTGGCCCCGGGGGAAGTGGCCCTGATGAGCGCCGTGCATCACGGCGTCCCCGACCGGCATTGGACCGCCCCGGAGCCCGCCACCGATAGTGCTGGCCATGGGCACAGACACCGTGACGGAGGCTCGCCGATGACCATCTCCCCACCACCCGGAACCGCTGAGCCCGCCCCTGCCGCCCCGCCGCTGACGATCAGCGAGCAAGGCGCGTTCTGGGTCGGTGTCGGGCGCAGGCCGACCGAGGCCGGGACGGCCGCCGAGGCCGCGATGTACGTCCAGTACCAGATCCCGGCCGATCTCCGGCATCCGCTGCCCGTGGTGATGGTCCACGGGGGCGGCGGCCAGGGCACGGACTACCTCTCGACGCCGGACGGGCGGCCCGGCTGGGCCACCCGCTTCCTCCGCGCGGGCTACGCCGTGTACGTCGTCGACCGGCCGGGCCACGGGCGCTCGCCGTACCATCCCGCCGTCCTCGGCCCCCTGGACGGCCCGGCGCCGACGTACGAGTTCATCGGCCGGCTCTTCTGTCACGGGGCGGGCCGACCGGGGAGCCAGTGGCCCGGCAGCGGCGAGATCGGCGGCGACCCCGCGCTGGACCAGCTGATGGCCGGCCAGGGACCCGCGCTGCCGACGTTCGCCGAGAACGAGGAGCAGATGCGGCGCTGCGGCGCCGAGCTGCTCGACCGCATCGGCCCGGCCGTGCTCCTCACCCATTCGATGGGCGGCCCCTTCGGGTGGCTCGTCGCGGACGCCCGGCCAGGGCTGGTCGAGGCGATCATCGCGGTGGAGCCGGTCGGGCCGCCGTTCGGCGAGCTGCCCGGCTTCGGCCGGCTGGACTGGGGCCTCACCGCGACCCCGATCACCTACGAGCCGCCGGTCCGGGATCCGCACGAGCTGCGCACCCGGGTCCGGGCGGCCGGAGCCGACGGGTTGCTCGACTGCCGCGTACAGGACGAACCCGTCCGGTCCCTGCCCACCCTGACGGGCTTCCCGATCGCCGTCGTCGTGGCCGACACATCGCCGTTCGCGGCGTTCGAGCACGGCGTCGCCGACTATCTGGCGCAGGCCGGTGCGGACGCCGAGCTGCTGCGCCTGCCGGCGATGGGCATCACCGGCAACGGTCACCTGCCCATGGGCGAGAAGAACTCCGACCAGGTCGCCGAGGCGCTGATGGCGTGGCTGGAGACGCGGCGGGCAGCGATGGAGGAGAACGCCGCTCGACGGTGACGGAGACCGCCGCGGGCCGCAGGCCTACCGGGGCAGCTCGGCGTGGGGAACCGCGGTCGCGCGTCGGGCCACCCGGAGCGCGACCTCGGCGAACGCCGGGGCGGCAGGCGAGTGGCCCGTGCTCGGATAGGCGACCGCGGCCACCGAGTCGAGGTGCTCCTTCGGAGCGACGGCCTGCAGCCCGGGGTGCGGGAACATCCGGGCGCCCGACAGCGGGATCAGTCCCACCATGTGCTGGTAGGCGATCTTCCAGGACATGTCCAGGACCGAGCGGGCGTGGGAGCCGACCGTCGGGGCGTCGTGGTCGCCGCGGCGTCCCCCCACCCACAGGTCGTCCTCCGGATGGGGGGTGACCCAGGGCAGGTCGTAGACCTCGGTCATGTCCACCGCGGTGGCCGAGGCCAGCGGATGCCCCGTCCACAACGCGAGCGAGACGGGCTCGGTGAAGATCGGTACGCGGGTCAGGCCCGGAATGTCGACGCTCAGGGACAGCAGCGCCACGTCGCACTCGCCGGCCAGCAACGGGGCGAGACCCTGGTGGAAGTCCGCTTCGTGCACCTGGATCCTGACGTGGGGGTACCGCTCGCGGAAAGCCTCGATGACCGGGTGCGTCAGCTCCGCGAGAGCCATCCCGTAGAGCGCGACCCGCACCTCCTCCCGTCGCCGGGCCCTGATCGCGTCGGCGGCGGCGGCGAGCCGGTCCGCGTCGACCAGCACCTCACCCGCCCGCTCGAGCAGTTCCGCCCCCTCGGCGGTGAGCGCCACATGCCGTTTGTCGCGGTCGAACAGCTGGACGCCCAACTGGCGTTCGAGGGCGACGATCGATCGGGTCAGCGCGGGTTGGGTGAGGTGCAGACGCGCTGCGGCGACCCGGTAGTTCAAGGTCTCGGCGAGCGCCGAGAAGTGGCGCAGGTTCCGGAGTTCCACTCAGGCCTCCAGAAGGGCGAGGTCGACGGCGTTGTCGTCCGCGCCAGGCTACAGCGCGCTCTCCCGCACGTCAGCAGGCGAAACGGTGCGGCGTCCCCGTCCACCCCCGTCGAGCTGCGGTGATGCACGGCACTCATCACGCCCGTGGTGACCGGCATTGGACGGTCCTTCCTCGCGCCGCCGACACTGCCTCCAGCCCCAGACCAGCAGCCAGGACGAGGTGCGCCGTGTCCGAGACCACCGAGGCAGCCGAGCAGGAGATCGAGATTCCGCAGCCGGAGCCGGACCTGACACCGGAGGAGCTGGTGCGCCGGGCGACCGGCATGAGGGCCTGGCTCCGTGACCACCAGGACGAGACCGACGAACGGGCCGGCATCTCCGAGGACACGCACGAGGCGTTCCTGCAGGCGGGTTTCTACCGGGCCCTCCAGCCACGCCGTTTCGGCGGCTACGAGTTCGACCTGCGGACCTACTCCCGGATGGTCACCGAGGTGGCCCGCGGCTGCCCGTCCAGCGGCTGGAACCTGTGTCTGGCCGCCTCGCACAGCCTGGTGGTGGCAGGCCGCTTCCCGGAGCGCACCCAGCGCGAGGTGTTCGGGCCGGACGGCGACTTCCGGGCCCCGCTACCGGTCGCCCCCAGCGCCACCGCGACGCGGACCCCCGACGGGTACCTGGTCAACGGGCGCTGGGACTACGCCTCCGGGGTCAACGTCTCCACGCACTTCCTCGGTGGTGCACTCATCGTCGACGGCGAGGGCGGCCTGCCCACGCCGGGCCTGGTGCTCGTGCCCTCCGGCTGGCGGATGCTCGACAACTGGGGCGAGATCCTGGGCTTCCGCGGCAGTGGCTCGAACAGCGTCGTGGCCGAGGACGTCCTCGTTCCGCACGACTACGTGTCCGGTGCCCACCTTGCGAACGACACCACCGACGGGCCGGGTGTGGAACTGCACGGCAACCCGCTGTACGCGGGCCGGCTGATGGCGTTCTTCAACATCCAGCTGTGCTCGATCGTGGCGGGCACCGCCTGGGCGGCGGTCGACGAGTACCAGCGGATCATCACCACCAAGAACACCCCGCTGCCGCCCTTCACGCCGCGCAGCCACGATCCGGAACACCAGCGCAACCTCGGCCTGGCCACCGCCCTGGCCGACAGCGCGCAGCGGATCATCCTGTCGGTCGCGGACGACTACCTCGCCTACGCCGCCCGTGGCCTGTCCGGCGGCGAGCCCTTCTCCGCACTGGACGACCAGGCCCTCTCGGTCACGGCCCGCCAGTCCGGCCAACTCGCCTGCCAGGCCGTCGAGATGCTGGCCGCGGCCAGTGGCTCCAGCGCGCTGGCGAACGGCCGGCGCATGCAGCGGTACCTGCGGGACGTCTCCACCTACAAGACGCACGTCAACGCGCAGCACGGCTCGTGGGCCACGGTGTACGCCCGTTCCCTCCTCGGGCTGAACCCCCCGGCGTGAACCGGGCGACGGCCGCGGCGGAGGTGTTCCCCCGTCCTCAGCGGGGTAGGTGGCACTCATGACCGACGCGACCGACCACAGCAGCGCCCGCCCGGACCTCATCGGGCGGGACGAGATCGCCACGGACCCGGCCACGGACCTGCAGGACCTCGAGGAGCGCGACACCGAGCTCGCGGACGAGGAGTTCGACCCCACGATCGAGGCCGACCCCGCAGACGTGCTCGAGCAGCGCCGGATCGCCCCCGAGGAGGAGGACGGACCGATCTGATCCCATCCGGCGACCGCGATGGCCGCCGGCGTGACCAGGGGAATCGACCGGCTGGAGCTGCTCGTGCAGCTCATCGTCGCCGGCGCGGCGGTCGGCACCACCCCACGCCACGCGCTCGGTCCGCCTCCGCGGAGCCCTCATGACGGCTCACGAGGAGGCCCGCCGCGCGCGAGTACGACACCTGGCGACGAGCTGCCGACTCACCGGATACTCAGCGGCAGCGGAGCTCCAGGGAGCCGAGGCGGTCGATGGTGGCGGTGAGGACGTCGCCGGGGCCGACCGGGACGGCGGCGGTGAGCCCGCCGGAGAGGACGACCTGTCCGGCGGTGAGGCCTTCGCCGTCGGTGGCGAGTCGCCGGACGAGCCGCTCTCGCCGGGCCGCTGCCCGGCCCCCTCATCTGGCGGTCCGGGCGATGCCGAGGGCCGCCGTGCGGACGGCCGGGGCGAGGCGGTCGAGCGCGGCGCTGCTGTGTGCGACGATCCCGAGCGCCGCCCGAACCCGCCCGTCGTGCGAGAGGATCGGGGCGGCGACGGACACCGCCCCGATCGTCATCTCCTGGTAGGAGTAGGCCAGACCGGAGCTCCGGACCTCGGCGAGAGCCGCCGCGAGCCGGCCGGGCTCGACGATCGTGTGTGGGGTCAGCCTGGCCAGGCCTGCGTCGAGGAGCTTCGGGAGGAGGGCTCGTTCCGAGTGGGCCAGTAGCGCCTTGCCGACGCCCGTCGCGTGCAGGGGGAGTCTGCCGCCGACATGGGTCCGGGTGGGCACCGCCTTGTCGCTGGAGATCTTCTCGATGCAGAGCGCGTCGGAGTCCTCCAACACCACGAGTTGGATGTTCTCCTGCGTCGCGCTGAAGAGGTCGTGCATGTAGGGGATCGCGGCATCGCGCAGCCCGCGCTGCTGCGGGGCGAGCGAGCCGATCGTCCACAGCCGGATGCCGATGCGGTAGCTGCCGTCGTCGAGTCGTTCGAGCCCGCCCCAGGCCTGCAACTCACCGATCAGCCGGCGGGCCGTGGAGACGGGCAGGCCACTGCGCCCGGCGATCTGCGTGAGCGAGAGCGTGGGGTGGGCGACGTCGAAGCACTCGAGAACGGCCAGGAGGCGCGACGAGACCGTCTGCCCCGGTGTTCCGATGCGCCCGGCCATGGTCGTCCTCCTCGGCTGCCCCGACGCGACGGTAGGGCAGGGCCGCTCGCCGATCCACGGCGCATTGCCACTGAGTGGCAGGCAAGGGTGGCGTGTCGTCGTGCTCCCCGCCCACGATCGGCGGGAACGACAGGATCGAGCGGCGGCGCGATCGGAGCACGGTCGGCCGCCCACAAGGAGGTGGCCGAGGTGTCGGACAGCCGGAACGACAGAACGGCTCTGCGCGAGCTGGTCGAGAACTGGGCACTCTGGCGGGACGCCGGGGACTGGGATCGGTTTGCCACCGTGTGGCATCCGTCCAGTGGCTGGATGACGGCGACGTGGTTCCAAGGCCCCGCGGCCGAGTTCATCGCGGCCAGCCGCACCGGGTTCGAGAGCGGGGTCAACATCCTGCACTTCCTCGGGGGGCACACGTCCGACGTCGTGGCCGACCGGGCGATCGCCCAGACCAAGATGACGATCAGTCAGCGGGCGCACGTGGACGGCGTCGAGGTGGACGTCGTGTGCACGGGCCGCTTCTACGACTTCTGCAGCCGCGAGACCGACGGCTGGAAGATCGTCCGCCGACAGCCGATCTACGAGAAGGACCGGCTCGACGTCGTCGACCCCGCGGTCCGGCTCGAGCTCGACGGCGAGCTCCTGACCCGGTTCCCCCCGGGCTACCGCCACCTGGGCTACGTCCAGACGAAGGCGGGATTCACCGTGAAGGCCGGGCTGCCCGGCCTGAACGGGGAGGCGGTGCGCCTGCTGTACGACGAGGGCGAGAAGTGGCTCGCCGGCGCCGACAGCGCGGGCACCCCGCTGTGAGCAGTGCGGTCTCGGCGGAGCGCGGGTTCAGCGAGGCGAACTCGGTCCACGTCGTCGTCGAGAGCTTCCGGAACACCCCCGACCCGCGCCTCCGGACGGTGATGGCGAGCCTGGTCGAGCACCTGCACGCGTTCGTCAAGGAGGTGGAGCCGAGTCACGCCGAGTGGCAGCAGGCAGTCGACTTCCTCACCGCCGTCGGACAGAAGTGCGACGACACGCGACAGGAGTTCGTCCTGCTGTCCGACGTGCTGGGGGTGTCCATGCTCGTCGACGCGATCAACAACCGGCGGTCCACCGAGGCGACCGACACCACGGTGCTCGGGCCGTTCCACATGGTGGACTCCCCTCCGCGTGAGCTGGGGGCGACCATCTCGCTCGACGGGAACGGCGAGCCGTGCGTCTTCACCGGGCAGGTCCGATCCGCGGACGGGACCCCGCTGTCCGGCGCGCTGGTCGACGTCTGGCAGGCCAACGGCGCCGGTTACTACGACGTCCAGCAGCCCGACGTGCAGCCCGAGCGCAACCTGCGCGGGTTGTTCACCACCGACGACGACGGGAGGTTCTGGCTGCGCACGGTGGTGCCGCGCTACTACCCGATCCCGGACGACGGGCCGGTCGGGCAGCTGCTGGCGGCCACCGCCCGGCACCCGAACCGACCCGCTCACATCCACGTCATCGCCGGAGCCGCCGACCACGAGCCGCTGACCACCCACGTCTTCGTCGAGGGCAGTCCGTATCTGGACTCGGACACGGTGTTCGGAGTCAAACAGTCGCTGATCAGGCCCGTTGAGGTCGTCGACGACCCGGCCCGTGCCGCGCACTATCGGACCGCGAACCCCTTCCGCCTGCTCGAGTTCGACATCGTCCTCGACCCGACGGAGGCCCGGCGATGACACTCCGGTTCGTCCACGAGGGTCGCCCGGGCCGCGTCGTGTTCGGGATCGGCGCCGCCGACCGGCTGGCGGACGAGATCGAGCGGGCCGGCCTGCGCAGGCTGCTCGTGGTCTGCACTCCGCCACAGGCCGACCTCGCCCGACGACTCGCCGAGCCCGTGGGCGAGTGGGTGGTGGGCCTGCACCCGCATGCCGAGATGCACGTTCCGGTCGCCACCGCCGAGAAGGCGGTGGAGCGCGCGACCGAGCTGTCTGCCGACGGGTGTCTCGCGGTGGGCGGGGGATCCGCGGTCGGCCTGGCGAAGGCCGTCGCGAAGGAGACCGGGCTCCCGATCGTCGCCGTGCCCACCACCTACGCGGGCTCGGAGATGACCTCGGTCTGGGGCCTGACCGACCGGGGCGGCAAGACCACGGGCCGCGACGCCCGGGTGCTCCCGGCGCTGGTGATCTACGACCCGGCCCTGACCGTCACCCTGCCCGTGGCCGTGGCGGTGACCAGCGGCTTCAACGCCCTGGCCCACGCGGCCGAGGCGCTCTACGCCCCCGACGCCTCCCCGATCACGTCCCTGATCGCCCGGGAGTCGGTTCGCGCCCTCGTGGCGGCGCTCCCCCGTGTGGCCGCCGACCCGCACGACGTGGACTCGCGCGCCGAGGCCCTCTACGGGGCCTGGCTGGCAGGCTCGGTGCTCGGCTCCACCACGATGTCGTTGCACCACAAGCTGTGTCATGTGCTCGGTGGCACCTTCGACCTGGGACATGCAGAGGTCCACACCGCGGTCCTGCCCCACGTGCTCGCCGCCAACCTGCCCGCCGCCGCGCCGGCTCGCACCGCGCTCCAGGAGGCGCTGGGCGTCGAGGACCCGGCCGCGCACCTCTTCGACACGGCACGGAGACTCGGTGCCGACATGGCGCTCGAGCGGCTGGGGATGCCGATGGACGGGGTGGACGTCGTCGTCGAACGGGTCCTCGCCGCGCCGTACGCCAATCCCGTCCCCGTCACCGGGGTACTGCTTCGGCACCTCCTCGGGAACGCTCTGACCGGTGCGGTCCCGAGCCCTCCGCCGGACCGGCGGTCGGATGCGCAGACCCCGTGACCACGCTCACCCGAGAATCGGCGTCGTCGGCCGGGTCGCCCTTCATCGACGTCTGAGGAGAACGACATGTCATCGCTCTACCGCCGTACCCCGGCCGCGCTGGCGCTCGGCGCCATCTGTTTCCGCGACCGCCCGTTCGCCCACATCCTCGACGCCGCGTCCGCGAGCGCCTTCCCGGGGATCGGGCTCACCGTGGGCCAGTGCGTCTCCGCGCTGGAGCGGGGCATCGCCCTCGACGAGCTCCCGAAGCGCATCGCCGACGCGGGGTTGACGGTCGCCGAGCTGGAGCTCGTCCGGATGGCGGAGGACGGTCCGGTCCGGCACGCCAACGCGCTGGTCGAGGAGCTCATCGGGGTGCTCGACCCGGACCGCGTCCACGTCGCGGCGTTCACCGGGGAGCCGGCGCGGATCGCCGACGACTTCGCGGCAGTGTGTGAGCGCCACCCCGGCACGCCGATCGCGGTGGAGTTCATGCCGTACTCCGCCGTCCGCGACCTCGCCGCGGGCCGTCGGCTGGTCGCCCACGCCGGCACCCCCAACGCCGCGGTCGTGCTGGACATCGTCCACTTCTTCCGGTCCGGAGGCGTGACCGCAGACCTCACCGACGAGGTGCTCCGGGAGGTCGCCGTCGTGCAGTTGTCCGACGTGTCGGCCCGTCCGGGGGTGGAACTCGCCCGCGAGGCCCGACACCTGCGGACCTACCCGGGCCGAGGCGGCCTCGACACGGTCGGCTTCCTGCGCCGGATCGGCGAGGTGGCCGAGCGGTTCCCTCCCGTGAGCGTGGAACCGATCTCGGACGCGCTCGAGCGTCTCCCGCTCGACGTCGTCGCCGAGGAGGTCATGTTCACGACACTGCGCGTCCTCGATCTGGCCCGATCAGCTCAGGGTTCTCCGCACTCGACGTGAGCTGCCACTGAGCGGCACCACGCCATTGGTGCACCGCCATCCGTGCCTTAGCGTTCTGTTTCTCCACAGCTCTTCCAAAGGAGTAAGACGTGTCCACACCGACGTCGATCGCCGCCGGCACCGCAGTGCCCAGGAAAGCCGCGATCGCCAGCTTTCTCGGAAGCTCCGTCGAGTACTACGACTTCTTCATCTACGGAACCGCCGCCGCTCTCGTGTTCGGAAAGGTGTTCTTCCCGGCGACGGACTCGTCGGTCGGCACGCTGCTCGCCTTCGCGACGTTCGGCGTCGCCTTCGTCGTCCGCCCGATCGGCGCCGTGGTCATCGGGCACTTCGGCGACAAGGTCGGGCGCAAGCGCATGATGATGCTGACCCTGTCCGTCATGGGCGCGGCCACCGTGGTGATCGGTCTGCTACCGGACTACGACACGATCGGGGTCTGGGCGCCGATCCTGCTCGTCCTCTGCCGTGCCCTGCAGGGCTTCTCCGCCGCCGGGGAGCAGACCGGTGCCGGTACGTTGACACTCGAGCACGCACCCGACAACCGACGGGCGTTCTTCACGAGCTGGATGCTCGTCGGCAACCAGACCGGGGTCATCCTCGCCACCCTGGCGTTCGTCCCGGTCGCCCTGCTCCCCGAGGACCAGCTCCTGAGCTGGGGCTGGCGGGTGCCGTTCCTGCTCGGTGTGCTGCCGTTCGCCGTGGCCTGGACCGTGCGGCGGAGCCTTCCCGAGGCCGATGCCTTCACCGAGGTCGAGCAGGCCGGGGAGGAGAAGAGGATCCCCATCCTCAGCGTCCTGCGCGACAAGTGGAAGGATCTCCTGCGCGTCATCTGCGCCTCGAGCATCACGATGGTGAACACCATCGCCTCGGTGTACGGCCTGTCGTACGCGACCTCGCACGGGGTGTCCCGTTCGACCATGCTGTGGGTCGTCGTCATCGGTGCCGCGGCGTCGCTCGCCACCATTCCGCTCTACGGCATGCTGTCGGACAGGTTCGGCCGCAAGCCCGTCTACGTCGGCGGGGCCGTGGCCTCCGGACTGGCGATCTATCCGTACTTCCTCGGGATCACCTCGGGCAACATCGCCCTCGTCATCGGGGCCTCCATTCTGCTGACCGCAGTGGCCTACAGCGCGACGAACGCGATCTACACCGCATTCTTCTGCGAGATGTTCCCCGCGTCGATCCGCTATTCCGGAGTCGCTTTCGGGACGCAGATCGGTTTCCTCTCGATGGGTATCACTCCGTTGGTCGGTGCCGCCATCGCCGGCCCGGGTGACTTCGGCTGGCTGCCGGTCGCCGTCTTCACCAGCTGCTTCTGTGCGGTCGCCGCGGTCGCGGCCCTCACCGCGCGCGAGACGTACCGCACCCCGACCGCTGAGCTCGGGCGGTCCTGATGGGACACACCGGCCGGTACCCCGAGGTCACGAGTCCGCTGACGTCGCCGCTGCCCACGGGGCGGACTCGGACGCTCGGAATCATCGGGGATCCGGTTCACCACGTCGAGTCGCCCCGGCTGTGGGGCGAGCAGTTCGCCGCCACCGGCGTCGACGCCCTGTGCATGCCGATCGAGGTCGGAGCGGACGACCTGGCCCTGTTCCTCGACGCCGCTCGCCGGTGGCGAAACCTCATCGGCCTGATCGTCACCATGCCGCACAAGGTCGCCGCCTACTCACTCGCACACCGGACGACCGAGCGCGCCCGCCGGATCGGCGCCGTCAACGTGCTCCGCGTCGATCCCCGGGACTCCTGCTGGGTCGCGGACATGGTCGACGGCGTCGGGTTCCTCGACGCGTTCGAACAGGCCGTCGGTCCGGTACGGGGCCGACGCGTGCTCGTCGTCGGCGCAGGCGGAGCAGGCACCGCCATCGCCTTCGCCCTGGGTGACGCAGGCGTGGCCACCTGCGACATCGCGGACGTCGACGGCGGCCGGTCCGATGCTCTCGTGGCGGGCCTGCGCGCCGACGGCGTCGACTCCCGGTCCACCGCTCCGCGAGGCCGGGGCTACGACATCCTGATCAACGCGACCCCCTCCGGAATGCGACCGACGGATCCACTCCCGATCGACCTCGCCGGAGTCACCCGAGCCACCGCGGTCGCCGACATCATCAACCGGGCGGGAGGGACCCGGCTCCTCGACGCCGCCGGGGCGATCGGCTGCACCCTCTTCCGAGGCCGGCAGATGTCCCAGGGGCAGATCGCCGCTCAAGGCGAGTTCTTCGGGATCCTCCCCCCGGTGGGCGCTGCGCGGGGTTCAGGTGCTCCGGTCCCCGGTGGGAGTCAGGCGAACCCGCCCTGGGACACGAAGGTCTGCTGATCGTAGAGCGCCTCGGTCCAGACGATGCGGCCCTGTGCATCGATCCGCAGGATGTCTCCGCCCGGCATATCGAACCGGCCGCCGTTCGACTGCGCGCCCGGCCCGGTCGCCGTGCCCGTCATCCGCCAGTACGCGACGGCGGTGTCGGGCCCGTCCGCGGCCGCGCCCAGGACGGTCAGGGACAGGTCGGGGACGGCGGCGAACAGTCCCTCCAGGTACTTCGCCAGGTGGTCGCCGGAGACCGGGGCCTGCAGGGACGGGTCCTGGTAGGTGCCCTCCGGCGCCATCATGGCGACGATGCTGTGGACGTCCTGCCTGCTCCAGGCGGCCAGGTAGTCCAGCATCACCTGCCGCGGGTCCGGTCCCGCCGCGGCGGTGGGCGCGTAGTGGACGATGTGCGCGCCGCCCGTGGCGTAGTTCGGGACGTCGGCCGCCACGGCCGCCCCCTCGGGCGACTGCAGGGCGGCGCCCATCGCCTCGGCGGAGTCGAACTCGGCCTCGAAGATCGCGAAGTAGGGCGATCCGTCCGGCCCGGCCGCCTGCACGTCGTAGGCGTACCGGGAGCACCGCAGCCCCGGCAGGGCGGCCGCGAGCGGCAGGTGGGTGTTCTCGTAGTGGGTGCGGAACGCCTCCCGGTCGGTCGGGGGCGGGTAGAGCACGACCAGCTTGTGCATGCGGAACTCCTCGTCGAGTCGGGGTGGGGAGCCGGGGTGGGGAGCGGGCTTCTCAGGCCAGTGAGGTCCAGATGCTCTTGACCTCGGTGTAGGCGAGGATCGCCTCCCAGCCCATCTCGCGGCCGATGCCGGAGGACTTCATGCCGCCCCAGGCCGCCGCCGCGTCGAGCATCGGCGGCAGGTTGATGTACACCGTCCCGGCCTTGACCGAGGCCGCCAGCCGGTTGGCCGTGCCGATGTCGCGCGACCAGATGACCGCGGCGAGGCCGAAGTCGGAGTCGTTCGCCCGGCCGGCGATCTCGTCGGGGTCGTCGTAGGTCAGGACCGACAACACCGGGCCGAAGATCTCCTCGCGGGCGATCCGCATGTCCTGCCGGACACCGGCGAACACCGTCGGGCGGTAGAAGTACCCGTCTGCCAGGTCGCCGCCCGCACGCTCGCCGCCGGTGACCAGCTGCGCGCCCTCGGCGACGCCGGCCTGGACCAGCGCGTCGACGTTCGCGAGGTGCTCGGCTGAGACCAGCGGGCCCAGCTGCGTGTCGGGGGCCGACCCGGGGCCCAACGTCATCGACGCGGCGGCACCCGAGAGCTTGTCGACGAACTCGTCCGCCCGGCTGCGGTGGACGTAGAGCCGCGAGTAGGCGGCGCACACCTGCCCGGAGTTGAGCGTGCCGCCGATGAGGTTGCCCTGGACGGCGGCGTCGATGTCCGCGTCCGCGGCGATGATGCTCGGCGTCTTGCCGCCCAACTCCAGCGAGGCCCGCTTGAGGCTGCGGCCCGTGCTGGCGCCGATCTCGCGCCCCACCTCGGTGGACCCGGTGAAGGACACCTTGGCCACATCCGGGTGCTCGACCAGCGCGCGCCCGACCTCGGGTCCGCCGTTGACGACGTTGACCACTCCTGCCGGGAAGCCCGCCTCGGCCACCAGCTCGGCGAGCCGCACGGTGGTCAGCGGAGTCTGCTCGGCCGGCTTGATGACCACCGTGTTGCCGGTCGCCAGTGCGGGCGCCAGCTTCCAGCTCAGGATGGTCAGCGGGAAGTTCCACGGCGTGATCAGCGCGCAGACCCCGAGCGGCTCGCGCCGGGTGCGGTAGTCGACCCCGGGGGTGGACAGCGGGGCGGTGATCCCCGTGATCTTGGTGGCCCAGCCCGCGTAGTAGCGGAAGTGCTCGATCGCGTTCGGCAGCGAGATCGAGCGCGAGACGAACAGGGGCTGGCCCTGGTCGCTGGTCTCGAGCGCGGCGATCTCGTCGGCGTGCTCCTCGAGCAGGTCCGCCAGCCGGAACAGCAGCCGCGCCCGCGCGGAGGGGGTCATGTCGGCCCACTCGGGGGACGCGAAGGCCCGCGCGGCAGCGGCCACGGCGTCGTCGACGTCCTGGCCGTCGGCCTGCGCCACCTGGGCGAGGGGCTTTCCGGTGGCGGGGTCGAGGGTGGCGAACGAGCCGGCGCCGCCGGGCCGCCACCGGCCGTCGATGAACAGATCGGTGTGCACAGATCACCTCGTCGTGAAGGAGGGGGTCAGCCGATGAGCGGCTGCTCGAGCCGGCAGTGCCTGCCACGCAGGAAGATCAGCGGCTCGCGATGGAAGTTGTTGTAGCGCCGGACCTCGCCGAACAGGACGACGTGGTCGCCGGTGACGTACTCGTGCACGAGCTCGGTCTCGAACCGGGCGGCGCACCCGTCCAGCAGCGGGGCGCCGCCCAGTCCGTCGGTGACGTCCAGCTCGGCGAACTTGTCGTCCGCCGGGGTGGCGAACCGCATCGAGAGCGGCTCCTGGTGCCAGGCCAGCACGTTGACCGCGAAATGACCCGACTCCCGGAAGACGGGCAGACTCGGCGAGGTCGCCTTCAGGTTCCACAGCACCAGCGGGGGCTCCAGCGACACCGACGCGAACGAGTTCGCGGTCACCCCGACCCGGGTGCCCTCGTGCGCGGCGGTCATCACCGTGATCCCCGTCGGGAAGGTGCCGAGCGAGCGCCGGTAGACGCGCAGGTCGTCGGCAGGCAGGAGCGGCAGGTCCTCCGCGGTCGTCATGTCAGCCTCCGAGGGGTGCGAGGTCCTTGCGGCCTGCTCGGCGGAGCTGCTCGCGCGCCGTCGCCTCGCCGATGTAGGCCTGGGCCAGCTTCGGGTCGAAGAACCAGTTCTGCAGGTCCGCGGGGTTGTTGAACGCGTTGCTGAAGCGGTTGCCGATCTCCGGCACCGAACCCGCGGTGGCCAACAGGGCGACGACGTGCTCGGGCGGCGGGGCCAGCATGGCGTTGGTGAACATCGTCGGGTGCTGGGCGTAGTCCCAGAACCGGTCGAAGGTGGACTGCATCCACGCCTCGTCGAACGGGCCGTCGGCGCGCTCGGCGATCAGCTCGTACACCACGCCCGCGTGGGCACTGGCGTTGTTGGCGCCCTGTCCGGTGCACGGGTCGTTCAGCACGATCACGTCCGCCATGCCGATGACCTTGCGGCCCGACGGCAGCGTGGCGACCGGCTTGCGCACCAGGGGCGGGACGGCACCGGCGAGCCAGCCGTTGTCGTCGGAGAGGCGGGCGTTCGCGTAGCGGGCCGACTCCCACGGGAAGAAGTCCGCGAAGGTGCGCGTGGCCAGTTCCAGCGCCTCCTGGGCGTTGGTGGCCTGCGACCAGCGGTCCATCGGGCCGCCGGGGATGGCCTCCATGACCCAGGTGACCGCCGGGCCCGCCGCGGTGACCATCGGGATGCCGAAGGCCTCACCGACACCGGGGCGGATGTTGTAGGCCACGCCGTCCGGCGACGGGTGCTCGGTGCCGACCAGTGCGAACATGCCGATCGAGCGCTGCGGGCGGTCGTAGGTCATCCGGGTGGAGTCGATCTCGAAGATCCGGGCGATCTCGCCCTTGCCCGCGGCGACGATCGTCAGGTCATTGGCCGCAGCGATGCCGTCGAGCCCGGCCAGGTCGATTGCGCCGTAGACGACCTTGCCACCACGGTCGGCGTAGGCCGCCAACCAGGTCGAGAACTTCAGCCGCTGGTCCACGGACTGGCCGTGCTGGGCGAACCGGCCGTCGAACTGGATCGCCACGTCCCCGTCGGGCCCGTTGGTCACCCGCACCTGGGTGGTGTCGATCAGCGGGTCCTCACCGTCCCAGAAGCAGATGCCCAGCGCCCGCTCGCGGTCGAGCGCGCGCCCGAAGACCGCATTGCTGGAGGGGAGGCGCGAGGTGGCGATCTGCTCGGGGGTGCGGTCGGAGTAGACGGTCACGTCGTGCCCGTCGCGCAGCAGACCGAAGGCCAGCTGCAGGCCGCCGTGCCCGGCGCCGATGATGGCGATGGAGCTCACGTGCTACCTCCTTGTAGTCCGACTCCGCCCAGTAAGCGGAGCTGGGACCACTCTGTGGGCCGGGGCACTCCCGGCGAACGGGGGAAACCACGTGAAGGACCACGTGGATGCGGTGCGTAGCCGCGTGGCGCCACCCGATTCGGGCCGGGACGACCTCGGCCGGCGCACCGACCAGGCCCACGAGCAGCTCGGAGCCGGGCGGGACGGGGCGGCGCGGGTCTCAGCGCGTGACGAGACCGGCCGCCCAGGCGGCGACCTCGGCCCGGGAACGCAGCCCGAGCTTGGAGAGCACGTGCTCCACGTGGCCCTCGACCGTGCGATAGGAGATGACGAGCTCCGCGGCGATCTCGCGGTTGCTCATGCCGGTGGCGAGCAGGCTCGCGACCTCCTGCTCGCGCCGGGTCAGGGCCACCGCGGCCGCGCTCGCCGGGAGCAGGCCCGCGGGCGCAGGTCGGACCGGCGGTTCGACAGCACGCCCCTCGGTCAGCGCCGCCCAGAGCTGTTCGCGCGGCAGCGACAGCCCCTCCTCGACGGCCCTGGCGTAGGCACTCTGCCCCAGCGCCGTCTCGCACGCGCGGCTCGCCTCGTGGCGGGAGCGGGCCAGGTGGGGGCCGAACGCGGAGAGCGTGGTGCGCATGGCCCGCCACCACTGGTCGGCCATTCCGAACAGCCGTGCCGCGTCGACGTACCTGCCCGCCGAACACGCCACCGCCGCGAGCAGCTCGGTGACCAGCGCCGATCCGAGGCGGTCGTCGAAGCGGACCTTCAGTCGCAGGCTCTCCCGGGCCAGCTGCTCGGCCCGGTCGTGCAGGCCGCGGGTCCACGCCGCATGGGCCTGGGCCCAGAGGGTGTAGGAGCGCGCCCAGGTCTCCCCGTGGCGCTCGCTGACCTCCAGGGCCTCCGCGCACAGGTCGTCGGCCTGCTCGTGGTCACCGCGCAGCGAGGCGGTGATCGCGAGCTGGAACTGGGTCATCAGGATGCCCTCGAGATCCGTCGCCCGCCGGTGCCCGGCCATCGCCGCGGCGTAGCTCGCCTCCGCACCGTCGAGGTCGCCGGTGAACAGCGCGACCGTTCCGGTCCAGGTGCGGCAGTGCGCGGCCGCCCGCTCGTCCCCGGCCGCGAGGGCGTAGGCGGCGCTCTCCGCCAGGTGCGTCCGGGCGCCGAGTGCGTCCCCCTGCAGCGCAGCGACCCACGCGCAGGACCACAGCGCCTCCGCCCGCTCGGGACCGGCCGTCCGCACCGCGCTCAGGGCCTGCTCGAGGCGCCGGCGCCCCTCCTGCAGGTGCCCACCCATCACCCAGTGGAAGCGCATGTCCGCGCCCAGCGCGAGCCCGGACACGCGGTGCGCCGGGTCCTCGTCGGCCAGGTAGGAGTCGAACGCCGCGGCGAGATTCGTCCGGTCGTCGCGCAGCTCGGCGAGGTGCGTCGCCTGATCGGCGTCCCAGAACTCGCGGCGCACGGTCCGCGCCATCTCGGCGTAGTAGCGCCGGTGACGCTCCCGGGCCGCCCGCGTGCCGCCGGTCGCCTCGAGCTGTTCCAGCCCGAACTGGGCCAGCGACTCCAGGATCCGGTAGCGGACGGCCCCACGCTGCTCGCGCACCAGCAGGATGGACTTGCCGACCAGTCCGTCGACGAGGTCGAGCACGTCGCCACTGTCGGAACAGGTGGCCTCCAGGGCCTCGAGGCTCGCGTCGCCGGAGAACACCGACATCCGGGCCCACAGCTCGCGCTCGCCCGGCGAGCACAGGTCGAAGCTCCAGCTCACCAGCGCCCGCAGCGTCTGGTGGCGCGGCAGGGCGGTCGGGTCGCCCTGCGACAACATCCGGAACCGGTCCTCGACGCGCGCCAGCAGCTGCTCGATCGACAGCGACCGCAGGCGCGCCGCCGCGAGCTCGATCGCCAGGGGCAGACCGTCGAGCCGGGCGCACAGCTGCGCAGCGGTGCCGACGTTCGACTCGGTCAGCCGGAAGTGGGCGGCGGTCGCGCTCGCCCGCTCCTCCAGCAGCCGCACGGCCGGGTAGGTCCGCGCGGCCCGCAGGGTCAGCTCCGCGTCGGGCTCGGGTGTGGCCAGCGGCCGGACGGCGACCGCCTGCTCACCCGTGATCGCGAGCGGCTGCCTGCTGGTGGCCAGCAGCCGGACGTGGGGGGCGTGCCGCAGCACCACGTCGGCCAGGGCCTGGCACCCGCCGAGGACATGCTCGCAGTTGTCCAGGACCAGCAGCAGCGCCTGCTCGGCGAGGTGCGCCACGAGGTGCTCGGTGACCAGGGCCGACGAGCTTCGCAGGTCCAGCGCCGCCGCCACCGCCTCGGCGACGTCCGCCTCGTCGGTCAACGAGGCCAGCTCCACCATCCACACACCGTCCGGGAAGCCGCGCCGGGCAGCCCTGGCCAGCTCCACGGCCAACCGGGTCTTGCCCACCCCGCCGGGCCCGACGAGCGTCGTGAGCCGGGACCCGTCGAGCAACCGGCGGCCCACCGAGATCTCCTCGTCGCGGCCGACGAAACTGGTCACCGTCTCGGGCAGCTTGCCCGCACCCACCCGGCACCCGTCCACAGGTCTGCCGGTCACCATGCGGGGTGGGCTCGGCGTCGAGCTCATCAGCACTCCTCGGCACCGGGTTGCGCTGCAGCAGAGCACACTATCGCGAGGTCGCGTACCGCCTGTAAAGCAGGAGAAGGCGAGGTAGAACGTGAGCGGAACTCATCGCGGGGCGCCCTGCCGGAGGCGGCGATCCACCGCCGGTGGGAGCAGCGCGAGTGCAGCCGGGCGGTCGCCTCCAGTTCGGCCACGAGGCCTACCGCGCGGGTCGAATGGTGCCGGTGACCTCACCGAACCCGATCCGGGCACCGTCCGGACCCGGGGCGGTCGCCGAGATGACGACCTCGTCCCCGTCCTCCAGGAACGTCCGCTCCTCGCCCTTGACCGTGACCGGCTCGGCGCCGCCCCAGGTCAGCTCGATGAACGCACCGCGCTGGTGGCGTTCGGGGCCGGACACGGTGCCGGAGGCGAACAGGTCGCCGGTGCGGGCCGTGGCCCCGTTGACGGTCATGTGCGCGAGCATCTGGGCCGGGGACCAGTACATCTCCCGGTACGGCGGGCGGGCGACCTCCTCGCCGTTCCAGTCGACCGCGAAGTCGACGTCCAGGCCCCAGTCCTCTCCGCCGCGCAGGTACTCCACCGGCTGCGGGTCCTGGCCGGGCACCGGCACCCGGGCCTCGGCCAGCGCCGCCAGCGGCACCACCCATGCCCCGATCGAGGTGGCGAAGCTCTTGCCGAGGTTCGGGCCGAGCGGGACGTACTCCCAGGCCTGGATGTCCCGGGCGGACCAGTCGTTGACCAGCACCGCACCGAAGACGTGCGCGGCGAAGTCCTCGACCGGGATGCGGTCGCCGAGCCCGGTGCCGACCCCGACCAGGAAGCCCAGCTCCACCTCGATGTCCAGCCGCCTCGAGGGGCCGTAGGTCGGTGCGTCCTCCTGGGGGGTCTTGCGCTGGCCGCAGGGGCGCACGATGTCGGTCCCGGACACCACGACGGTGCTCGATCGGCCGTGGTAGCCGACCGGCAGGTGTTTCCAGTTGGGCAGCAGCGGCGCGGCGTCCGGCCGGAACAGCCGCCCGAGGTTGGCGGCGTGGTGCTCGGAGGCGTAGAAGTCCACGTAGTCGGCGACCTCGACGGGCAGGTGCAGGGTCACGTCCTGCACCGGGTGCAGGGCTGCGGTGGGCAGGTCCGCCCCCGCGAGCGCGGTGAGCCGCTCCCGGACCCGCGCCCAACGGGCCGGGCCCTGGGCCATGAACGGGTTCAGCGTGGGTGCGGCGAACACCGCGTCGTCCGGCTCCGTGAGCAGCGCCGACAGGTCGAGCACCGTGTCGCCGAGCCGGCTCCCGACGCGCGGGGCTCCCCCACCGACCGAGAACACGCCGTAGGGCAGGTTCTCGGGGCCGAAAGGCGATCCGGCGGGGACGTCGACGGCGGTCATGCGTGTACTCCTTCTCGCACGGGCGGGACGAGCAGGCCCAGGTCGAGCAACTCGTCGCGCGGCTCCGTGATGCTGCAGGTGCCGAACGAGGCGAAGGCGGCCCGGGTTCGCGCGACCCGAGCCGGGACGAGCCGGGTGACCAGCTCCGTGACGGCCGTCCCGTCCCGTTCGGCGAGCAGCGCGCGTGCCTCGTCCTCGCCGCCGCCGTGGGCCAGGGCGTCCGTCGCGAGCAGCAGGTTGAGGAAGCCGTGTCGCTCGAACCCGGTCTCCGGATCGGTGTTGCGCAGCGCGTGGTGCAAGCCGGCCGTGGCCTTGAACGGCACCCCGGACCGGACCACCGCGGCGAGCGCCGCGGCCAGCTCGGCCTCGTCCGGATGCAGGTCGGCCCGGACCCCGCCGGTACGGAACTTCGCCCGGAGCCGCCCCTCGGACTCGGCCAGGGCGACCAGCACCGCGTCTCGCCGGACGTCCCGCGGCACCTCGACGTACACGTCGAACGCGGGGTCCGCGGGCAGGGCGGCGTCGAGCTCCGCAAGGAACCCGCTGACCGTCGCGTCCGCGGGGACCGCGACCTCGATCGCCCGCAGGGTGACCGCCCCCGTCACATGGGTCAGCACGCCCGGCAGGTCGGCGGGCCCTCCCGGGAGCGTGACCGCCAGCGGCAGGGCGGCCCCGGCCGGGACCAGCCGTGTGAGCCGGGGCAGGGCGGCGGCGGCGAGCACGAGCGGCCCGACCAGCCCGCGGAACCAGGTGCCGTCGCGGTCGCGGTAGGCCCGCACCGCGTCGGGCAGCGACGCCAGGCCCGGAGGGAAGACCGCCGCGTCGTCGCACAGCCCGGCGACGACGGCGGGAATCCGGTCGCTCACCCCGCTCACGAGGCGGGCCCCCGCCCCGACCAGGACCACGCGTAGGCGGGGTCCTCGGCCGCCAGGCCGCCCTCGCCGAGCTCCAGCGGCCGGAACGTGTCGACCATGACCGCCAGCTCGTCGAAGAACTCCGCGCCCAGCGAGCGCTCGACCGCACCCGGCTGCGGGCCGTGACTGTGCCCGCCGGGGTGCAGGCTGATCGAGCCCTGCGCGATGCCCGAGCCCTTGCGCGCCTCGTAGTCCCCGCCGCAGTAGAACATGACCTCGTCGGAGTCCACGTTGGAGTGGTAGTACGGCACCGGCACCGCCAGCGGGTGGTAGTCCACCTTGCGCGGCACGAAGTTGCAGATCACGAAGTTGTCGCCCTCGAACACCTGGTGCACGGGCGGTGGCTGGTGCACGCGGCCGGTGATCGGCTCGAAGTCGGCGATGTTGAAGGTGTACGGGTAGAGGCACCCGTCCCAGCCCACCACGTCGAACGGGTGGGTCGGGTAGACGTAGCGGGTGCCGGTGATCCCGCGCGAGCCGCGGTGCTTCACCAGCACCTCGACGTCGGCGCCCTCGACCAGGAAGGGCTCGGTGGGGCCGTGCAGGTCCCGCTCGCAGTAGGGCGCATGCTCGAGCAGCTGCCCGTACCGCGACAGGTACCGCTTGGGTGGGGCGACGTGCGAGTTCGCCTCGATCACGTAGGCGCGCAACGGGTCCGGCCCGGTGGGGAGCCAACGGTGGGTCGTGGCGCGTGGGAGCACCACGTAGTCGCCCTGCACCGCGGTCAGCACGCCGAACACCGTCTCGACGGTGGCCGAGCCGGACTCGACGTACACGCACTCGTCGCCGATCGCGTTGCGGTACAACGGCGAGGACTCGCCTGCGACGACGTAGGAGAGGCGCACGTCCGCGTTGCCCAGCACCAGTCTGCGGCCGGTGACCACGTCCACGGCCTTCCAGTCCTCGCTGCCGAGCCGGTGCAGTTGCAGGTGGCGCGGCAGCAGCGGGCGGTTCTCGGTCAGGGTCTGGTCGGGCAGGTCCCAGGGCGTGGCGTCGACGATCGCCGACGGGACGCCGAGGTGGTAGAGCAGCGAGGAGTCCGAGGAGAAGCCCTCCTCCCCCATCAGCTCCTCGTAGTGCAGGCCACCGTCGGCCCGCCGGTGCTGGGTGTGCCGCTTGGGCGGGACGCTACCGACCCGCGCGTAGTGCGCCATCGTGGTTCTCCTCCCTGTTGTGGTGGGGGGCCGTGGCCCGTGCGGTGGCGCGGTGCAGCGCCCTGGCGATCTCGTCGACGGTCGGGTCGGTCAGGACCGCGGCCACGTGCGCGTCCGGCCGGACGACCCAGACCTCCCGGGCGCACGCGTCGAGCGCGGCGGTGAGAGTGCCCTCGGGGTCGAGCTCGGCGAGCGGGAGGACGCGGACCGGACCGGGCATGGCCGCTGCCGCCGTGTGGGCGGCGCCGAGGTCGGCGCCGTCGGTGGTGAGCAGCAGGAAACCGTCCCGGGCCAATGCCCGTGCCCGGCCGCGGCCGCCGCCGGGGGTGGTGACGGGGGCGTCGGGCAGCAGTACACCGGGACCGGCGGGCGGCACGCGGCCCCGCGGGGGGCGCCCGGCGAACGGACGCTCTTCGGCCGGGGTGGTGAGCTCGGACCCCACGTACCAGAACGGCTCGGCGAGGCGGCCCGAGTCCACCCTCGCGCGGGCATCCGGGTCGGTCGCGGCGGCGGCCAGCACCTCCGCGCGGTGGCGGGCCTGCTGCTCGTCCTGCGGCACGAGGAAGTCCATGGTCGCCGTGGTGACCGCGATGTTCTCCACGGCCGCGGCGTGCCGCTCGGCGTGGTAGCTCTCCAGCAGGTCGGCGGGTGCCCAGCCGTGGCCGACGTAGGCGATCTTCCACGCCGCGTTCTCGGCGTCCCCCACCCCGGAGTTCAGGCCCCGCGCCCCGAAGGGGGAGACCAGGTGGGCCGCGTCCCCCGCGATCAGGACCCGGTCGCACCGCATGCGGTCGACGACGCGGGAGTGGAAGCGGTAGACCGACTTCCAGACGATCTCGTAGTCCCGCACGCCGATGATCGCCCGGATCCGGGCGTCGAGGGCGCCGGAGGCCACCTCGGCCTCGAGGTCGAAGTCCGCGGGGACCTGCCAGTCGATCCGGAACGTCGAGTCCGGGCACGGGTGGATCAGCACCTGCCGGCCCGGGTTCCACTCCGGGTCGAAGTAGAACCGCCGCTCGGTGGCCCAGCCGGGCAGGTCGACGCGGATGTCGCAGATCAGGAAGCGGTCGTCGAAGGACTGCCCGTGGAAGCCGACGCCGAGCAGCGTGCGCAGCTCCTCGCTGCGCGAGCCCCCGCAGGCGACGAGGTAGGGGGCCTGCAGTGACACCCGGCCCGCGCCGGTGTCGCACTGCAGCACGACTCGCTCGTCGTCCTGGGCGACGTGGACGACTCGGTGGCCCCACCGCACGTCGATCAAGGGCTCCGCGAGCATGCGCTCGTCGAGGATCTGCTCGGTGCGCGTCTGGGAGATGTTGACGAACGGGGGGAAGGTGGAACGCCCCGCCTCCGCGAACTCGATCGCAAACAGCTCCCGGGCGCGGTGGAAGGTGCGCGATGTGGTCCAGGTGACGCCCTCGTCCGCGATCTGGCGGCCCGCGCCCACGGCGTCCCAGACGTCGAGGACATCGCGCTGCTGGCAGATCGCCTTGGACCCGATCGGGTCCCGTTCGGGTCGTTGGTCGAGCACCACGCACGGCACGCCCCAGCGGGCCAGCAGCAGTGCCGTGGTCTGCCCGACGGGCCCGGCGCCGAGCACGGCGACCGGGCCGTGCGGCCAGGTGGTGGGCATGGTGACTCCCGTCGTCGAGATGGTCGCGCCTCAGCTCTGCAGCTGGGCCCAGACCTCCTGGTCGCGCTCGGCCGTCCAGATGATCGGCCGCTCCACCCCGGACAGCTCGTCCCACACCCGCGAGACGTCGAAGGGCAGGCAGTGCTCGAAGATCGGCCAGTGCCCGTAGTCGTCCACCAAGGCGGCGTGGGTGGCCTCGAACGCCTCCTTCAGCGTGCCGCCGCGCTGCTGCGTGGCGCCGACCTCGCGCAGCATGACCTGCAGGAACCCGCGGGTCTGCTCGATCGCGGCGTCGACCTCGGCGCGGCCGCGGCTGACCGCTCCGCGACCGCCGACGAGCTGCTCGGCGTGGAGCGCCTTGATCGCATCGAGCGTGCCGGTCGCCCAGTCGCGATGGAACGCATCCCCGGTGTACAGCGCGGCCTGGGCCTCGACCAGGTCACCGGCGAAGAGGATCTTCTGACGGGGCAGCCAGGCGGTGATGTCGCCCTCGGTGTGCCCTCGGCCGTGGTACTGCAGCACGAGGTCGCCGCGGTCGCCGCCGAGGTCGATGGTGAGCCGGTCGGCGAAGGTGAGGGTGGGCCAGGTCAGGCCGGGCACCGAGTCCGCGGCCTCGGCCAGCCGCGGCATCCGGGCGAACTCCGACTCCCAGTCCTGCTTGCCGCGCTCGGCCACGAGGTCGCGGGTGAGCTCGTGGGAGACGATGGTCTCCGCGTCGAAGGCGCTCGCCCCGAGCACCCGGACCGCGTGGTAGTGGCTCAGCACCAGGTAGCGCACGGGCTTGTCGGTGTGCTCGCGCAGCTTCGCGAGCCATTTGTGCGCCGCGACGGGCGTCGCGAGGGCTTCGAAGCAGACGAGGAAGTCCTCGCCCTCGACCGCGCCGATGTTGGGGTCGCCCTCGGCGGTCAGCGCGTAGACGCCGTCGGCGAGGATCTCGAGGGTCTGTTCCTTCGTCGCGGTGTCGGCTGACGAGGCGAACGGCTTGGCCATCACAGGGACCTTTCGGCTGTCGGTGGTACGGGCACGACTCCACGAGGTGTGCAGTGCGGTGCAGCCGATCGGGGAGGCAGCGCGGGAACGGACACCAGGCGCCTCCCCCACCATCGGGAGCTCCGTCAGGGGTCGACGACCACCTGATCAAAGCCTTGACCAGGAACACGGTAGAGCGTCCGCCGCAGGCAATCAAACCTTTTAACATCTCGTCCTACGTGACGCACGTCACATACTACGAGCGTCGGCTGATCCAGTCCTCGTCCTGCGCCGCGGTGACCAGCCTCGTCAGGACCCGGTTGAGCACGGCCAGCTCCTCCGTCGTGAGGAGGGCCGCCCACTCGGCCTCGCGGCGGTTGTGCGTCTCGAAGGTCGCCTCGAGGCGCCGCACACCCTCCGCAGACAGCGACAGGGTCACCGAGCGCCGGTCGTGCGGGTCCGGGGTTCGTTCGACGAGGCGGGCGGCGCCGAGCGTCTTGGCCAGACTGGACACCGCGGCGCGACTCATCCCGGTCAGCTCGGCCGCCCTGCTCGGGTCCAGCGCCCCGGCGACCCAGAGAGCGAACAGCAACCGGAACGCCGACCAGCTCCAGCCGGCAGGCCGGTGCACCCGGGACTCGAGGTCGTAGACGATCGTGCTCGCGACCCGGTGCAGCAGCAACACCATCGCCATGGCATCCCGGTCGATGTTCGGCAGCCGCGCCTCGGTCCGGTCGAGCGCGACCTCGGCGAAACCGAGGAACCCGGCGGCGACCGCGTCGTCGTCGGGGACCGCGGAGTCGGGAGAGGACGGCACGAGCCGATCGTAGGCCGCCCCGTCACCCCTCGATGATCGCGGCGGCGGCCGCGCATCCGGGCGCGCCGCCCTCACACCGGACTCGGTCCCCGGCCTCTCGCACGCAGGAGGACGGAAACGCTCACCCGGTCAGCGTCTCCCGACAGAACTCGGCGAAGGCCTGGGCCCGCCGTGTGAGCCGGGCGTTGCGCGCGTGGACCAGGACCACGTCCACCTGCGGCACGTCCTCCTCGATGTCCCGGTACACCAGCGGAGGCCCCGCGTAGGTCGACGCGGCGGACGGTCGTTGCAGCAGCAGCGAGTACCCGACCCCGCTCGCCACCAGGGACCGCACCGACTCGAAAGTGGTCGTCGAGAACCGGACCGCGGGCTCGACACCACCGACGGCGAGCACTTCGCGGAACATCTCGGCGCTCGGCGGCATGTCGAGCATGACCATGGGCTCGTCGCGCAGCTCGGTGAGCGACAGCGGACCGGTCGTCGCGAGCCGATGCCCGGCGGGCAGCAGGACGTAGGGCCGGACGCTGTAGAGCACGGTCCGGGTGAACTCGGGCCCGATGCCGAGGTCGTACATCAGGGCCGTCTCGCAGGTCCCGTCGGACAGTCGCGCGAGCATCTCGGCCACCGACCCCTCGAACAGGGTGACGGTGACGTCGGCGTGGCGGGCGGGGAAGCGCTGCACGATCTCCGGCACCACGAAGGGCGTCAGCGTGGGGTAGCAGGCGAGCACGAGCTCGCCGCTGACCGACTGACCCAGGCTCCGCGCGATCGACTGCACCTCCCCGGCGTGGGCGAGCAGCCTGCGCGCCTCCGGCAGCACCTCGCGAGCGGCCCCGGTCAGCTCGATCCCGCGCGACTTGCGCCGCATGAACAGCTGCACGCCGAGGACCTTCTCCAGCTCGGTCACCGCGAGCGAGACGGCCGATTGCGAGATGTGGTGGCGGTCTGCCGCCGCCGCCATCGTCCCCTCCTCGGCGACGGTGACGAAGTACTCGAGCTGGCGCAGCGTGAAGCGCGCACCCCCTCCTGCCATGGCGGCACGGTAGCAGGATGATGAGTTTTCCTTGCCTAGTAGCGATGCAAACGCTGCTTTACAAGAGCATCGTCGGCCCCGGAGGGTGAAGGGGCAGGTCGACGGGACGGACCGTCAACGCACGAGGAGCGACGATGCCCAAGGTGATCTTCCACCACGACGACGCCGACAGTGACGTCCTGGACGTCGATGCCGGGACGAGCCTCATGCGCGCCGCCGTCGCGAACGGTGTGCGCGGCATCGTCGGCGAGTGC
Organism: Pseudonocardia sp. WMMC193; assembly: GCF_021728735.1. Taxonomy (NCBI): domain Bacteria; kingdom Bacillati; phylum Actinomycetota; class Actinomycetes; order Pseudonocardiales; family Pseudonocardiaceae; genus Pseudonocardia; species Pseudonocardia sp. WMMC193. The sequence goes on from NZ_JAKKDO010000003.1 coordinate 3,502,374, forward strand.
GGGGGCCAGGCGATGTGCGCCACCTGCCACGTCTACGTCCGCGAGCCCTACCTCGACACGCTCCCGCCGATGAGCGAGGACGAGGACGAGATGCTGGACTGCGCCGCCGCCCCCCGCCACGCCGACCGCAGCCGCCTGGGCTGCCAGATCGAAGCGGGCACGCATCTCGACGAGATCGAGGTCGACGTGCCCGCCCACCAGATCTGAGGAGGCAGGCGTGGAGAGCGCCGTCGTCGTCGGCGCGGGGCAGGCGGGGGTCCAGGTCGTCGACTCGCTGCGCGCGGGCGGCTACCGCGGGTCGGTCGTCCTCGTGGGCGAGGAGGCCGAGCTTCCCTACCAACGTCCACCACTGTCCAAGGACTTCATGGGGGAGGGCCGCGAGCCCGCGGCCCTCCCCCTGCGGGCGCGACGGTTCTTCAGCGACAGGGAGATCGACCTGCGGCTCGGGCGCGCCGCTGTCCGGATCGACCGGGACCGGCGAGTCGTCGTGCTGCGTGGCGGGGAGGAGATCGGCTACTCCACCCTCGTCCTGGCCACCGGCGCGACCCCGCGCAGGCTCCCGCTCCCGGGGACCGACGCCGCCGGGGTCCGTGAGCTGCGCACGCTCGGGGACGCCACGGCACTTCGTGCGGCGCTGTCCACCACCCGCCGTGCCGTCGTGGTCGGCGCCGGGTTCATCGGGCTGGAGTTCGCCGCCGCGGCGCGCAGGCGCGGCGTCGAGGTGACCGTGCTCGAGGCGGCCACGCGTCCGCTCGAGCGGGCCCTGTCCGCCGAGACCGCGGACTTCCTCACCGGAGCGCACCGAGAGATGGGCACCGCGCTCGAACTCGGCGAGGGTCTCGTGGAGCTGGAGGTCGAGGACGGCGCAGTCCGCGCGGTCGTCGGGACGAGTGGCCTGCGGTATCCCGCCGACCTGGTTCTGCTCGGCGTCGGGGTGCGGCCGTGCGACGACCTCGCCCGCGACGCGGGCCTGACCGTCGACGACGGGATCGTGGTCGACGGGTGTCTGCGGACCTCGGACCCGGCGGTCTATGCGATCGGCGACTGCGCACGGTTCCCCTTCGGGCCCGACGGCGCACTGCACCGCCTGGAGTCCGTCCAGAACGCCGTCGGCCAGGGCACTCACGTGGCGCGCGCGATCCTGGACGAGACCTCCGAGCGGTACGGCGGACTGCCGTGGTTCTGGAGCGACCAGGGGCCGGTCCGCCTGCAGATCGCGGGACTGGCGCGGCCGGACGACACCACGGTCCTCACCGGCGACGTACCGGGCGGGAGGTTCTCCGCATTCCGGTTCCGCGCCGGGAGCCTGGTCGCCGTCGAGTCGGTCAACCGCCCGGCCGACCACATGGCCGCTCGCCGGGTGCTGGGCACCGACCGGTTGCCCGGCCCGGAGCAGGTCGCCGCGCCCGGCTTCAGCCTGAAACAGCACGCCACGCAGCTCGCCGCCGCGAGCTAGAGCCCTCCCGGAGCCACCATGAGCCCGTCCACCACGGCCGCCGCGCCCGCCCCCGTCGCCGACTGGGTCGACGTCGCTGCCATGCAGCATGACCCGTACGAGACCTACGACCGCCTGCGCGAGACCGGTCCCCTCGTCCGGGTGCCGGCGATGAACCGGTACCTCGCCACGACCTTCGAGGGCTGCCGGGCGATCGAGGCCGACCAGGTCACCTTCTCGGCGAGCGTCGGCGGGGCCGGGGCGACCATGGCCCGCGCGCTCGGCGCCACACCCATGCTGCGCAAGGACGACCCGGGACACGCCGCAGAGCGCCGTCCGGTCAACCCTTGCCTGCGGCCCAAGCGGATCCGCGAGTCGTGGGTGCCGCTGTTCGAGCGCAACGCGCAGACCTACCTGGACGAGCTGGTGGCGAAGGGGCCGGGGGCGGCCGACCTCAATCTCGACTACGCCGCCCCGCTCGCCGCGCAGAACCTGGTGGACATGCTGGGCTTGCGCGGGGTCGGGGTCGGGGCCGAGGACATGCGACGGTGGTCGCACGCCTTCATCGCGGGCATCGGCAACCTGCAGGACGATGCGGAGATCTGGGCGCGCTGCGACACCGCCCAGGCGGAGGTGGACGCCTGCCTCGACGAGCTCCTCCCCCGGCTGCGGTCGGCGCCGGACACCTCGCTCACCTCCGCGCTGGCCGCCTCCGGCCTGAGCGACGAGGCCGTGCGGGCCAACGTCAAGCTCACCATCTCCGGCGGCATGAACGAGCCTCAGCACATGGTGACCAACGTGGTGTGGGCACTGAGCAGGCACCCGCAGCAGCGCGGGCGCGTCCTCGCCGACCCCGCGCTGTGGCCCTCGGTGTTCGACGAGGCCGTGCGGTGGTTGTCCCCCATCGGCATGTATCCGCGCCAGACCACCATGGACACGGTGCTGGAGGGCGTGGAGCTGCCCGCCGGGGCCATCCTCGGCGTCGTGGTCGGGGCGGCGAACCGAGACCCTGCCGCCTTCGACCACCCGGAGGCCTTCGACATCGCCCGGCCGAGGCAGCCGCACCTGGGCTTCGGCAGCGGTGTGCACCTCTGCGCCGGGCATTGGGCCGCGCGGATCTCGATCGGCGAGATCGGGATCCCGCTGCTCTACGACCGGCTGCCCGATCTCCGCACCGACGAGCGCCGCTCCGAGGAGTGGTTCGGCTGGGTCTTCCGCGGGCTCACCCACCTCCCCGTCACCTGGTAGATCCCGCCCGCAGGCACCTGGTCCCGTCGTGGCAGCGGCGGAGTGGGTGACGCCGTCGTCGGGCAGCCGGCCCGTCTCCCGTCTCGGACACTCCGGGCCGGGACGGGCTGGGCCACACACTCCGCCTGGTCAGACGCCGCCGGAGTTGAGGCCCTTGGTCATGATCTCTCGCATGACGTTCTTGCGGACCTTGCCCGTCACGGTCATCGGGAACTGGTCGACCACCTGCACGTAGCGCGGGATCTTCTGCCGCGACAGACGATCTTCGCAGTACTCGCGCACACTCTCGGCATTCAGCTCGGGCGAGCCCGGCCGCATGACCAGCCATGCGGCGACTTCTTCGCCCATCCGATCATCGGGTACCCCGACGACCTGGACGTCGACCACGTCCGGATGGCCCATGAGGCATTCCTCGATCTCGCGCGGGTAGATGTTCTCGCCGCCGCGGATGATCATGTCCTTCAGTCGGCCCACCACGGTGAGGTAGCCGTCCTCGTCCATGACGGCGAGGTCGCCGGTGGAGAGCCAGCCGTCGTCGCCGAGGACCTCGGCCGTGCGCTCCGGGTCCTCCCAGTAGCCGATCATCACGGAGTAGCCGCGGAAGCAGGCCTCCCCCACCGATCCACGGGGCACGATGTCGCCGGTGACGGCATCCCGGACCGCGATCTCCAGGTGCGGCATCGCGACGCCGACGGTCTCCGTCTTGCGCCGGATGTCGTCGTCGAGCTTCGTCTGCGTGGCGACGGGCGAGTTCTCGGTCATCCCGAAACAGATGGTCACCTCCTCCATGCCCAGCTCGCTGATCACGCGGAGCATCGCATCGACGGGACAGGGCGACCCGCCCATGATCCCGGTCCGCAGCGACGAGACGTCGAGGCCGGTGGAGGCGAGGATCTCCAGCTCCGCGATGAACATCGTCGGGACGCCGTAGAGCGAGGTGCATCGGTGCTGGGCCACGGCCTGCAGAGTCTGCAGCGGGTCGAACCACGGCCCGGCCAGGATCGCGGTCGCGCCGTGGTAGAAGGTCGACAATGTGCCCATCACCATGCCGAAGCAGTGATACAGCGGTACCGGCACACAGACCCGGTCTTCTGGTGTGTAGGCGAGGCCGTCGCCGAAGAATCGGGCGTTGTTGACGATTCCCCGATGGCTGAGGGTGGCACCCTTGGGTGATCCGGTGGTCCCGGACGTGAACTGGATGTTGATCGGGTCGTCCGGGTCGAGGGAGGCGGCGATGTCCTCCACGATGTCCGTGTGCTCCGGCGCACCGCCCGCCACCCGCTCCCAGTCGGCACTGCTCAGTTCGATCACCGTGCGGAGATCCGGGCAGTCGGCGCGCACGTGGTCCAGCAGCTCGCGGTAGGACACGTCCCGGAAGCCGGTGGCGGACACCAGCGTCGAGACCTGCACCTTGCGCAGTGCGTACCCGAGCTCGGGGGCCCGGTACGCGGGGTTGATCGTCACCAGGATCGCCCCGAGTTTCGCCGAGGCGAACTGCACGAGGACCCACTCGGCACAGTTCGCCGACCAGATGCCCACCCGCTCACCGGGGCGTACCCCCGCGGCGTACAGACCGGTCGCGCAGGCGTCCACTGCGGCGAGCAACTCGGTGTAGGTCCAGGTACGCCCCGTGTGGTGCTCCACGAGCGCGAGGCGGTCCGCTTCGCGTTCCGCGGACCGCGCGAGCGTCGCGTACACAGTGGACTCATCGAGCTCGGCGGCCCTGGGGCCGGCGGCGTAGGACAGTCCGTGGTCGTCCACGGGAACGGTGCGCGCAGACATGAGTCCTCCACTCTGCGGGGTACAAGGACCGAGCGACGTGCTTGCGGGCGAGGTGCGCCGGGTGGCGCCGTTCAGCATCCGGTCCATACCGGATCTCGTCGTTCCGTGAAGGCGCGGCTTCCCTCTGCGGCGTCCGCCGAGGCGAACACGGTGTCCGTCCACTGCTGCTGCCACTGGAACATCGACGACTCGGACCGGTCGTACGCCGCCCGGGCGATCCTGGTGGAGGTCGCCACGGCGAGCGGGGCGTTGGCGGCGATCGCCGTCGCGAGGTCCAGGGCCGTGTCGAGAGCGGCGTTCTCCGGCGTGACCCGGTTGACGAGCCCGTACTGGAGGGCGACGGCGGGCTCGAGCATCGCGCCGGTCAGCAGCAGCTCCATGGCGATCGCCCGGGGAAGCACACGTGGGAGCCGGAACATCCCGCCGCCGCGGGCGACGAGCCCACGCCGCACCTCCGGAAGGGCGAACCGTGCCGTCTCCGACGCGACGACGAGGTCGCAGGCCAGGACCATCTCGAAGCCCCCGCCGAGGGCGAAGCCCTCCACCGCGGCCACGACCGGCTTGGTCGGCGGCGTCTCGACCAACCCGCCGAAGCCGCGGCCGGGCACGAACGGGCGCTCACCGCTCTCGACGAACCGCTTCAGGTCCATGCCGGCGCAGAAGTGTCCCCCGTTGCCGGTCAGGACGGCGACCGACAACGCGTCGTCCGCGTCGAGCTCGTCCATCGCGCCGGCGATCACGCGCGCCGCGTCGAGCGTCATCGCGTTGCGCTGCCGAGGTCGGTCGAGCGCGATCAGGAGCACCGGCCCGCGACGCTCGACCAGAACCTCGCCGTCGGTCATCTCGGTGCCATCCGGATGGCGCCGTCGAGCCGGAGGGTGGCTCCGTGGCCGGCTACCTGCGGTCTGCCCCTCCCCCGTTCACCGAGTCGGCCCTGACGGCCGTGCGGTGCCCTGTGCTGGTCGTCCTCGGTGATCGAGACTTCAGCGGACCTGCCGACCGTCTGGTGGCAGCATTGCCGAACGCGACTCTGCTGACGTTGCGCAAGACCGACCACTTCGCCACGGCCTCCGACTTCACCTGCATGGAGGAGGTCAGCCGCTTCCTGGGCGAGCAGGACCGACCCGACACCGCTTGAGCAGACCGGAGCCGCACGTGGGAGCAGTTCTCTCGGCAGCGTGCGAGCGCAAAAGATCGGCTGACAAGTGCGTACAGCGGAGCGGAACACCACCGACCGTGTCCCGGACCCGCGGCTACGGTCCGAGGCACGACGGTCTGGCGAAACACGGGGTGAAGCGATGTCCGAGGGTGCACTGGACGGCATTCGAGTCGTCGATTTCGGGCAGTATCTGGCCGGACCTCTGACGGGCCTGTTCCTGGCCGACAACGGCGCCGACGTGATCCACGTGGACCCGCCTGGCGGGCCGCGGTGGGATCACCCTGTGAACGCGGCGCTGTACCGGGGCAAGCGCAGCGTTCAGCTGGACCTCAAGACGGAGTCCGGGCGAGCGCAGGCGCGTCGGCTCATCGCCTCGGCAGACGTCGTGATCGAGAACTTCCGGCCGGGTGTCATGGATCGACTAGGTCTCGGAGCGGCGAGCTTCGAAGCCGAGAACGACCGCCTCATCTGGTGCTCGCTGCCCGGTTTCCCCGCCGACGACCCGCGCGCCGACCTGCCGGGCTGGGAGGGTGTCGTCTGCTCCGCATTGGGCCTGTATCCCCCGGAGGGCTTCCGCGCCGACACCCCTCGATTCAACCCTTTGACGCTCGCCTCCAACTTCGCCGCCTTCGTTGCCGCCCACCGCATCGTCGGTGCCCTGCTCAGCAGACTCCGCACCGCACGCGGTCGGTCCGTCGAGGTCTCCCTCTACGAGGCCGGTTTCGAGTCGCTCGGCCAGCACGCCGAGTTCCCGCAGTCCCGCGAGTTCGAGTGGCCTTTCCTCGCCCAGATCGTGTCGTACCTGGGAGTGCGGCGCGCCGCGGACGGCGCCTACATCTACTTCGACACCCCGCTACGCGGGCTGCAGGCATTGGTGAGCCACTTCGGTCTCGACTACGACCTGCTCCAACTGGACGCCGCGTCGGCGGAACGGCTGTCACACGATCTGGACGCCCTCATCGCCCAGAAGCCTGCAGCCGAGTGGGAACGGTTGGGGCAGGAGGAACTCGGCACGTCGGTGGGTCTCGTCCAGTCGACCCGCGAATGGTTGCACGACGCCCACGCACTCGACAGCGAGACGATCGTCGCTGTCGACGACCCCTTCCTCGGCCTGACCCAGCAGGCCGGCTTCCCCGTTCTGCTGTCCGGCACTCCTGCGAGCGTGCGCTGGCCGCGCAAGGAGGCCGTAGCGGGGACGGAGGCCCCGATCGAATGGCTGGGCGAGGCACGGCATGACCCGGAACTACCGCCCGCGGATGACGACCTGCCGCTGGCAGGCGTGCGGGTGCTGGACTGCTCGACGTTGCTGGCGGGACCGACCACCACCCGCGTCCTGGCACAGTACGGCGCCGAGGTGATCAAGGTCGACCGAGCCGGGATCGCGACCGAGGAGGTCGACCTACTGACCGACGACCTCGGCGCCTTCATCGGGCACCGAACCGTCAACGCGGGCAAACGCATGGTGTTCCTGGATCTCCGGAAGGCCGCGAGCCGCGACATCGTCCGGTCCATGGTCAGCGAGATGGACGTGGTGCACCACAACTTCACCGCGGCCGCCGCGGAGAAGCTCGGAGTCTCCACCGCGCAGATCCGGGCGCTGAACCCGACGGTGATCAACTCGCGGACCTCGCTGCACTCGGAAGGCGGCTGGCGCGGCCAGCACCGCGGACACGACATGGTCGCGCAGATGGCGACCGGCCAGGGCTATCCGAACGGGCCCGGCGGGCGGCCCACGGCCCAGTCCACGTACATCAACGATCACGCCTCGGGGCACCTCAGCGCACTGGGCATCATGCTGGCACTCCTGCACCGCATCCGTACCGGCGAGGGGCAGGACGTCAACGGCTCGTTGTCGCGCACCGCGACGATGCACCAGCTGCCGTTCCTCATCGACTTCGCAGGCAAGGACTGGGAGCGGACGGCGCCGGACGACTTCGGCTGGCACGCGTTCGATCGCCTCTACCGCGCAGAGGATGGCTGGTTCTACCTGGCCGCGGGCGACCGCACGGACGCGAAGGAGCGGCTTGCCGAGAGTTCACCGACCCTGAAGCCGGTCGCGGGCGTGCCCGACGCCGACGTGCAGGCGTGGCTCGAGGAGCATTTCTCGCGGCTGAAGGTCGACGAGTGCGTGAGCCTGGCAGCCGGCGCCGGGCTCGGCGCGCACGCCTACGTGCGCCTTCCTGACCTGTTCCGCGACGAGAGGGCGTTGCGAGCCAAGATGGTCGCCGTGGTCGAGCACCCGGGGATCGGCCGGGCGCTGGGCATCGGCCTGCCGACCACCGCCGCCTCGACGAGCAAGGCAGGGCGCGACCTGGTGGCCTCCCGCAGGCCGGGCATGGACACCATCACGGTGTTGGCGGAGTTCGGTTTCACCGACCGCATCGTCGAGCTCCTCGAGGAAGGCGCGATCGGGGTTGGCGAAAACCCGGTCGTGAATACGACAGGCGCGCCCGGCTACTGGGGAAGGGCACGGACCTTCAGCATGCTCGTCGATGCCGACGACAGCCAGGCGATTGTTCGGGAAGTGATCAGAGAATCATAGAGGCGCCTCTCGTTTCACGGCCCCCGGGTGCCGGCCAGGATCCACCCCGCGTGCATCAATGTTCGACTACCGCACGTCTATTTCAGCGCTTGACAGAAAGAGGTTCCATGAAGAGCACGATCGAGGAACAGCTGCTTCTCCAGGACGTGGTGAGCAGGTACGTGCACCTCGTCGACCATGCCGCCTGGGATCGACTCGACGAGGTGTTCGTTCCGGACGCCGTAGTCGACTTCACGAATTTCGCCCCGTACATCCCCGTATTGCGCGGTCTGCCAGCGATTGTCGAACAGTTCCGCGGCATGAAACACCCCATTGCGCATCACGCCGTGAACGTAGTGGTGACTGGTTCACCGACGGAAGCGACCAGGGAATTGACGAGTAAACTGCTCATCGTGATGGAGGACCACAAGGTCTACGTCGGTGAGTATCGCGACGTGATGACGGAGACACCCGCCGGATGGCGAGTGCAGCACCGGGTGGGAACCCGACCTTTCCGAGTCGGCGGCGCACCTCCCTCCCCTTTCGACAACCCGTCTTGATCCCTCGCGGGGCCCTACCGCTGAAGGCCTGTTCACGCCTCGATCTCGTCCACGACGCGGGGAGGACCCTGCATGCTGACCGAACTTCGCACCTACCGCTGTGCCCCGGGACGCCGGGAGGAGTGGCTCACCCTGTTCCATGAGGTCGTGCTGCCCTTCATGGCGTCACGGGGCATGGTCGTCGTCGCCAGCTACATCGACGAAACCGACCCCGACGTGCACGTCTGGTTGCGCCGCTTCGACGATGAGGCGCACCGGGCGAAGGTCCATGAGGCTGTCTACCAGGACCCCACCTGGAAGAACGAGATCGTGCCGAGAACCAAGGGCCTCGTGGTGAGGGAGCGCATCGAGGTGCGCCGACTCGTCCCGACCTCCGGTTCGCCCCTGCGCTGAGGCACCGGTCAGCACACCAGAACGAAGAGCACCGACGACGATTCCCCCGCGGCGCGGGGACACTCACCGGACACCGGGCTCGCCCCCGGTCGGCAGGTTGCGCCCGCCGGATACTCGGGGACATGGAACGCTCCCCGTTCGCGCGCGGCGTCGTCACCACGCTGGAATGGATCCGCGGCGAGCGCGACGGCCCGGTGACCGGCCGAGCCGACCGTCCGGTGACGGCCCCCCTTGCTCGGGCCGAGATGGGGCCGCTCACGAGATCGTCCATCCCGACGCACCATTGCCGGTACGGACATTGGCCGACGAGCTCAGTGCCCCACCGACGTCCGCTCCCGATCGCCCCTCACGCCGCCGAAGGAGTGCACCTCACCCCGCGCCGGCTTGTGGGCGACACCGCCGAACCCCCGCTGATCCTCCCGGCCCGGCACACCGAGGGCGACCTCGTCCAGGCCACGATGGCCGCAGCGCCACATCGGTTCTGGGGCCCTGAAGAACGGCACGCGGCACGAACGGCGGCGCGCGACGCACTCGCCCCATCCCAGCGTCTGCTCAAGCGCATCACAGCGATCCAGACTCAGATCGCGTCGGCTTAGCGCTCGACGTCGCCTTCTGCGTCCCATCCAGCTGCCCCTCTCGCTCCGCCATGTTCCACACCGTCCGCTCCCGCATCGCGGTCTCCTCGGCCATTCGCTGCGCGTCGACGGCCTCCCGGGACGCGATCTCCGCGAGAGCCGGCGGGCGAGCGCACGTCGTTGAGGCTTCGTCGGGCCTGGTCTTCAAGGGTGGAGCTGAGGGGATTCGAACCCCTGCCTCCTTGACCGCGAGGATTCCACGAACCCCCTCACAAGCCTTCTACCAGCGACAACGCTGACAGAGTCTTCCCCTCCAGCCTCCAGAACTCGCACCACGCGCAGGGTTTCGCACCACGAGTGGCTCCACACGATCCACTACCCGCGTGGTGACGATCTGCTACCGGGTTGCGGTTCTCCGACGCCCACTCCGGAGCCGCCCCTGCCGCTTCGCGGTGTCGTACACGTCTCGCAACGGCATCCACTCGTCGGCGCCGATGTCCGCGAGCCAGAACTTCATGCCGCTCACCTTCTTTCGGCCGCTCACGACCGCGGCGGCGTCGTCGGGTAGGCGATAGCTGTCGCCGGACGGCAGACGGATGCGGCCGACCTCGATCATTGCGGCATACGTCCGTTCCCGGTGCCGCCCGCGTAGTTCGACGCCGTCGGCGAGTACGCCTGACTCGACAAGCTGGAGCAGCTGCGGAGTAACGCCTCGAGACGCAGGCCGCCCTGCCGACCGCTCCGCGGCTCGGCGCCCCTCGGACACGGAGCGGGAAGTCTCTGACGCGTCGTTCACCTTCGTCCACGGCAACGGCAATCCGAGAGCGTCGCTCGACCAGACTCTTCGGCACAGCTCCTGGTAGAGCTCGCCGCGGCCCTCGACGACGGTCGTGAGACTCGGCGCACGCCCGTAGTCGTGGAAGTGGCGCTCCAGGGCGTAGGTCTTGGTGAAAGACGCGAGGCGCGGATTTCGCTTCCGGCTCGACGGCGCCAGTACGGCAGCCAGCTGATTCTCTCGAGAGTAGAAGTCAACCTCGTCGCTGAACGCGAGGTCGTTGTAGCTGGCGTTATCCCGGGCCCGCAGCAAGAGCAGGACGCCCCGTACGAGACCTGACCGACGGGGTGGGTCTCGACGTCGTGCACAAGACCGTCGCAACGCCGCCGCCCAGAGGTCGGCGAGGTCGGCCCGGCACGGCGGCCCTGTCCCGCCGGGGGTCGGCCTCATCGGCTGCCACGCCGCCACGCGGGCCGAGATCGACGAGGTGCTCCCCCTCCTGGCCGACGGCACCTTCAGGCCGGTCGTGGACTCCGTCCACCCGTTGGAGGACGTCGCGCGCGCCCTCGGTCGCTTTCAGTCCCCGGACCGTTTCGGCAAGGTCGTCCTGTCCATTGGCCGAACCGGGAGAACGGGCCGCCCGTCCCGGACACTCTCACCACAGTGTGGAAAACTCGCGGTGACACCAGCGAGTGGAAGAGGACAGACGTGGCGTCCGAGTCGGCGAAGGCCCCGGTGAGCAGCATGCGCTCGCTGGAGCGCGCCATCGACGTGCTCGAGGTGCTCGACGAGAGCAGGCACGCGCTGCGGCTCAGCGACATCGCTCGGCGGGCCGGTCTGCCGGTGGCCACGACCCAGCGCATCCTCACCGTCCTGGAGGCGCGCGGGCGCATCGAGCGGGGCTCCACCGGCTACCGGCCCGGGGTCGGGCTGATCTTCGGCGCGCACGCCTACCTGAACAGCAGCCCGCTGGTCCTGGCGGCGCGCCCGGTGCTGCAGGAGCTCGCCGCCGAGACGGGCCTGACCGCGTCGCTGTTCATGCGGGTCGGCTGGTACCGGGTGGTACTCGCTCGCGTCGACGGGGCCCATCCGCTGCGCTACGAGATCCCCATCGGCGAGCGCCTGCCCCTGCACATCGGCGCGGGCAAGGCGCTCGCGGCGGCGATGTCACCCGAGGAGATCGAGCGGTTCCTCGACGAGGAGCCGGACCTCACCCGCGCGGACGGCACGGCGTACAGCCGCACGGACTTCCTCGCCGAGCTGGCCGAGATCCGCGCCCGTGGCTACTCCACGGCGAGCGGCGAGCGCGTCCCGGGCATGACGTCGGTCGCCGCCGCCGTGCAGCCCACCGACACCCCCGCCACGGCAGCCCTGCAGGTCTCCGGCACCAGCGACGAGGTCCCCGCCGAGCGCATCGCGGCCCTCGGTGTCGAGGTGCAGCGGGCGGCCTACGCGGTCGCCCGGCGCGTCTTCTAGCGGTCCCCGCCGATCCGGCGCGCCGCCGCCCCGCGCCACCCATTCCTACCACTGTGTGAGACACAGTATTCCTGTGTGGAAATTCGGCCTTGACAGAGCGCCCTGCGCCACCGACTCTGTTCGTACACCGATATGACTTACCACTCTGTGGATCTGCAAGGAGGCAGCATGCGGGCAACCGTGCTTGGGCTGGGTGAAGCGGGCGCGTTGTACGCGGCCGGTCTGGTCGCCGAGGGGTGGACCGTGACGGGCTTCGACCCGGCCGACAACGCGACGCCCGAAGGCGTCGTCCGCGCCGAGACCGCGGCCGAGGCCGTGGCGGGCGCGGACTACGTCCTGAGCCTCGTGGGTGGCAAGCACGCCGCCGCCGCCGCGGACGCGGTCGTAGGGTCGCTGGGTGCCGAGTCGGTCTACCTCGACATGAACACCGCGGACGCCGCGACCAAGCGGGCGGTCGCCCAGGCCGTGGGCGCGCACCGCTTCGCCGACGTGTCGGTGATCGGGTCGGTCCCGGCCTACAAGTCGGCTGCGGGCGTGGTGGTCAGCGGGGCCGCCGCGGACGCGGCGGAGACGCTGTTCGTCGGGCTCGGGGCGAAGGCGGAGAACATCGGCGGTGAGCCGGGCGACGCCTCGGCCCGCAAGCTGCTGCGCAGCGTGTTCATGAAGGGCCTCGGCGCGCTGATCGTCGAGGCGACCGAGGCAGGCAGCGCCGCGGGAGCCGAGGCGTGGGTGCGCACCCAGATCGCCGCCGAGCTCAGCGGGGGTGAGTCGGCCCTCGACCGGCTGCTCAGCGGCACGCTCAAGCACGCTGGGAGGCGGGGCATCGAGACCGGCGCGGCCGCGGACCTCATCGCCGCCCTCGGCGTGCGCCCGGTCCTGACCCGTGCCGCGGCCGAGCTGCACCGCGAGCGCGCGGACGCGTCGCTCGCCCCGGTCGAGGACCTCTTGGCCGAGCTGGTGGCCGTTCCGGTGGCCAACCTGGGCGATGCCCGCGACCGTATGGGCATGTGCGACGGAGGCATCCGCTCCCTGTGGCAGGGCGCCAAGATCGCGGGCCGCGCCCGGACCGTGTGGGTGCGCTCGGGCGACAACGAGGCCATCCACCGCATCATCCCGACGTGCGGACCCGGCGACGTGCTGGTGGTGAACGGCAACGGTGACACCACCCGCGCGCTGATCGGCGAGCTCATGTCGGAGAAGCTGCGGTTCCGCGGCGTGCCCGGCATGGTCCTCGACGGCGCGGTGCGGGACGTCGCCGAGCTCGAGCGCATCGGCTTCGGGGTGTGGGCCCGCGGCAGCAGCCCGGCGGGCCCCTACAAGTTCGGCCCCGGCCAGACCGACGTCCCCGTCGCCGTCGGCGGGGTCGTGGTGAACCCCGGTGACCTGATCGTGGCCGACGACGACGGTGTCATCGTGATCCCGCCCGCCGAGGCCGTGTCGAGCCTGCAGCGCGGGCGCGCCATCCTCGAGCGCGAGACCCGTCGGCGCGCCGAGATCGTCGCAGGAGGCGTGTGATGATCGGTGTGTGGGCGCTGGTCACCTTCGTCGTGGTGATCATCGTGTGGAACGCGGTGTTCAAGCGCAACATCGGCGAGTCGATGATCCTGGGTTTCCTCGCCGTCTGTGCCTTCGCCGTCATCGGCGGGGTCGAGGACGGCGGGTCGCCGCTCGCCGCGATCTGGGACGGCGTGCTCGACTCGCTGACCGAGGAGGTCACGTTCGCCGGACTGGCGTTCGTGTTCATGAGCTACGTGCTCACCAAGACCCCGGTCCTGGACAAGCTGATCGACCTGTTGAACTCCGTCCTGGGCAGGCTGCGCGGCGGGCCGGTGTACACGGCCACGGTCGCGGGCGGCATCTTCGGCGCGATCGCGCACATCGGCGCGGCGGTCACCGCCGCCGTGGGCTCGGTGACCGTGCCGTGGATGAAACGCTCGGGGGTCAAGCCCGAGCTGGCCGCGACCGTCGTCGCGGGCGGCGCGGGCATGGGCGTGAGCTTCCCGTTCTCCGCCACCATGTTCATCCTGGTCGGCGGGCTCGCCGCCCAGGGCGTCATGGAGCCGGACGAGATCGTCAAGCCGCTCGCCCTGGCCGGTCTGTGGTGCCTGCTCTACCGCATCGTCCTGGTGTTCTTCCTGGTGCGGCGCAACGGGATCCAGCCGGTCGCGGCGAGTGACCGCCAGCCGTTCGGGCTGAGCCTGCGCGCGGGCTGGACCTCGCTGCTGCTGTTCCTGCCGATCATCGTGCCGCTCCTGCTCACCCGCGGTCCCCTGGCCGAGGCGCTGGGGAACTACTCCGCGGTCGGCGAGACGCTCAAGAAGCCCGTCACGCTCTCGGACGGCACCACCCTGGCCGCGCAGCCCTACGCCATGCCGGACGTCATCAGCCTGATCACCTGGATCCCGGTCCTGATGATCGCGCTCGTGCTCTTCCTGGGCCGCAAGCACCTGCCGCGCACCGCGTCGGGCTGGATGAGCACCATCGGCAAGGCGGCGCCGTCCTTCGGCGTCATCGGCATCACCATCATCGCCGCCTTCGCGGCGTCGAACGTGCTGGCCGACCTGGGGCTGGCGAGCCAGCTGGAGGGCGTGCTCGCCGGGCTGGACGCACCCGCCTGGATCATGGCGATCGCCATCGGCGTGATCGTGGTGGCCATCGCCATCCCGCTCACGGCGTCGGCGACGATGGCCGCGGTCGGGCCGGTCGCCGTCGTCGCGCTGGTGGGTGCCGGCGTCCCGGCGCCGATCGCCGCGGCCGCCGTCCTGATCTTCGCCTCCACCGAGGGCGCGTCGCCGCCCTCGGGGGCGCCGATCTACGTCGCCGCGGGCATCGCCCGCGTCGACCCGGTGAAGACCTTCCTGCCGCTGCTGAAGTACTACTGCCTGCCGATCCTGGGCATGGGTGTCCTGATCGCCGTCGGCTTCCTGCCCGTCTGACGCGTCCCACCTGCGAACCGAGGAGCTCCGATGAGTTCGACGATGAACCCACCCGCCGCCCGTCCGGCCCTGATCCCCCGCGTGATCACCGCGCTGTTCGTGGTGACCGTGGTGTTCTTCCTCCTGGCAGGCCTCACGATCGTGCTGGGCCAGACCGCGACGCTGATCGGCGGGAACGCCGATGCGGCCCGCGCGTGGGCCACCGCGCTCAAGCCGTACGCCTTCGGCGGGGCGTCCGCGGCCGGTCTGTTGTCCTTCGCGCTGATCTACTGGCACGGGGAGCAGCACGACGGCGCCGGGGACGACACCGACGACGACACCGACGACACCGACGCCGAGGAGCGCCGGAAGTGACCGCCACCCGGCCCACCGTCCCGCCCTACTCCGCGCTGCGCGACCACGTGCCGCCCGGGTCGAGCTGGGGTCTGTTCACCGAGGACCCGGAGCGGGGCATGGCGAACTTCGCAGGCCCCACCGAGGTGCTGGCCGGGGTGGCGACGGTGGACCGGGGCGCGGCGTTCGACCTCGACCACCCGCTCGACGCCTTCGACCCGCCGATGGCCCGAGCCCGCCGCGCCCCGCGTCACGAGCTGCTCTCGAGCCACTCCGAGTCCCGTGACGACGTCCTCCACGGCTTCTACCCGCAGGCGGGCTCGCAGGTCGACGGCCTACGGCACCGGCGGGCGTCGGGCTACGGCTTCTACAACGGGGTGCCCGACGAGGAGATCAGGGTCGGTGGACCGGCCCTGGGTGTGCAGCGGTGGGCCGAGAAGCCGATCGTCGGGCGCGGGGTCCTGATCGACGTCGAGGGGCTGCTGGCCGCCGAGGGCACTCCGCTGGACCACCGGGCGGGGCCCGCACTCGAGGTCGACGTGCTCGACCGCGCGCTGGCCGCGCAGGGTGAGTCCGTGCGCCCCGGCGACCTGGTCCTCGTCCACACCGGTTGGACGCGCTGGTTCCTCGACGCCGACGCGGACCTGCGCGCCGAGGTGCGCGACGCCCGGCGCGCCACCGGGTTCCGTCAGGACACCCGCTTCCCGGAGTGGCTGTGGGACCACCGGGTGGCCCTGTTCGCCACCGACCTGTTCGCGGTCGAGGTGTTGCCCGTCGTCGCGGACAGCCCCTTCCTGCACAGCGCGCCCGAGGACGCCGGGATGATGCACCAGGAGCTGATCGCCAAGCTGGGTGCACCCCTCGGCGAGCTCTGGAACCTCACCGCGCTCGCCGCCGACAGCCGGGCCACCGGCCGGTGGGACGCGCTCGTCGTGGTCAAGCCGCTACACCTCACCGGCGGTGTCGGCTCGCCCGCCAACGCCACGGCCCTGCGCTGATCGTCGGCGCCGCCGCCCGACCGACTCCCTCCGGCCGACGCGCAGGCTAGACCGGGGCCCGCCCGGCCAACTGGGCGATCAACTCTTCGCACTCCTTGATCGGAGTTACACCGATGTTCTTACAGTCCCGGGCGTCGACGACATCGCCTGGCCGGGCGCCGACGGCCTGCCCATGAGCGACGAGGACTGGGACGGCGACCAGACCCGCACCCTCACCGTCTACCTCAACGGGCGCGCCATCCCGGACCGCGACGACCTCGGCGTCCGGGTCGAGGACGACTCGTTCCTGCTGCTGGTCAACGCCCGACACGAGGGCCAGACCGTCACCCTGCCGGACGAGACCTACGGCTCGGCCTGGCGGGTGGTCGTCGACACCGCCCATCCTGACGGCCGCGGATCGACGGACGCGCTCAAGCCCGGGGCGACCGTCGACCTCCTCCCGCACGGCCTGCTCGTTCTGCAGAGCCACCAGGACTGAGCGTGCGCACGGCGCCGAAGCGGATGATGCACTCGCCGACGGCCAGGTTGAGCAGCCACCCCGCTCCGCTGCTGAGGTCGTGGACCAGCACGGTGTGCCCGAACAGAACCGGCCCCAGGGTCTCGGTCAGGGGCTGCGTACCCGCTGCCAGAGCAACGGCGTACGCGCGGATCATCCAGGCGCGGTGCGCGGCGAGGTCCTTCCGCCGGGCGGCCGAGACGCCCAACACGAGGAACGCCGCCAGCGCTGAACCGAACACGAGCCTCAGCACGAACAACAGCTCGCCGGTGCCGGGCCTGGCCGGGTACACCAGCGTCATTGTCAGGGCCGACGCTGCGACGACGAGACCGGCGGCGGCCACCCACCGTCCGGCTCGCCGGTGCCAGGCCCCTCGGCGCAGGCCGGGGACGAACTGCACGGCACCCAGGAGCACGAACATCGTCGCGCCGATCACGTGCACTACCACGAGCGGGGCCGGATCGAGCCGGGCGTCCGCGGCGATGACCGCCGGGCCGCCCGCGAGTTGGATCAGCCGCAGCACCCCCGCCAGGAGCGGAAGGGCACCGAGCAGCACCAGAACGATCGGGACGGGCCACGAACGGACGACCGGTGTCACCACCGCGAACCCCTCACGTCGAGACTAGGACCAGGCGAACGCAGATCAAGGGACGATGCCGAGCTTTCTCCACGTTGCGTGTGCTGCACACCGCCGTCACCTCCACACCGCGGGCCTTGGCCAACTGGACGGTGTACGTGCCGACCCCGCCGGACGCCCCGATCACCAGCAGGCTCGAGCCGGGCCCGACCCCGCAGGTACGCAGCAGGGTCAGCGCCGTGGTCCCCGCCAAGGGCAGCGCGGCGGTCTGCTCGAACGTGAGCTCGTCCGGCTTGGCGACGGCGGACCCGACCGGCACTCGGACGAGCTCGGCGAAGGCCCCCCGCACGCGTCCCGACGTCCGCCACGATCGCGTCTCCGACCGCGAACCGGGTCACCCCCGGACCGAGGGCGACAACGGTGCCCGCGAGGTCCTGTCCCCGCACGGCATGTCGTGGTCCGGTGCGACCGAACACCGATCGGACCAGTCGGGCCAACCGGGGATCACCACGCATGACGTGCCAGTCGGCGGCGTTGACCGACGCGGCGTGCATGCGGACGAGGACCTCACCCGGCCCCGGCTCCGGGTCGGGCAGCTCGGCGAGTTCGAGGACCTCGGGGCCGCCGTAGCAGGTCTGGCGGATCGCCTTCATGGCCGCAACGGTAGGGCGACCGGACACTGCGGACATCAGGGCTGAACCCTGAGCCCGCACACCCGGTCGTCGGTCACCCTCGGCGCCCTGCCGCATCGCGGCGGGACAGGAGTTGCTCGTTGCGCACGATGGTCCACGTGACCATGGCCGAGTCGAGGTACGCCCGGACCTCGACGACCATCGCGCCGGGCTCGGCGGAGTCGAAGCGGCACACCCAGCACAGGACGTAGTCGTAGGCCACACCCTCGAGGGTGTGCGACATGGCCTGCAGTTCGACGGTCACCGTCGCGCCGTCGAGGTGCAGGTGACGCAGCTCGAGACGGACGGGGTCGCGCATGAGCCGGGCGAGCCGGTCGAAGGTGGCGTCCATGAACGCCTTCTTGCTCGTGTAGTGCCCCGCGATGGGGTGGGTGCCCATGACGGTCCAGTCGACGTCGTCGGCGACGCGGTCGAAGAACGCGGGCATGGTGTCGGGATGGGCGAGGTTGCCGAACAGCTCCTCGCGCTCGGTGCGCAGGTCCATGGGGTGCTCCCGGGGTGTCGTGGAGTGGACGGAGGTCAGACGCCGGCCCGGACCGGCGAGGGTCGGGTGATCCGCAGCCTGGTGGCGAGGTGATCGCGCAGCACAGCGGCGTCGGCCGGCGCCCCGACGAGGCCGAGGTAGCCGTCGGGACGGATCAGGGCCATGGTGCCGCCGCCCTGTGCGGGCAGCCCGTAGGCGCGGTCGAGCACCCCGTGGGGGTCCACGATGTCCTCGGAGCCCGCCTCGGCCACGTCGTCGACGACCCGCCTCGTGGTGCCGAGGTCGCCGAGTGCGTCGCGAAGCTCGTCGACCGCGGTGGCGTCGCCGCGGACGAACAGGAGCATGCCCGGGCGGGCGAGCAGGTCCTCGACGGTCACCGGGGAACCGTCGGGGCGCAGCAGCCCGTCGGGATCGGGCGCGTGGTCCCCGGCCCGGGCGGCCCCGCGGTGGTGGGTTCCGCGGTGCTCGACCAGCGCGCTGTCGCGGTAGTCGATGGTCACCTCGGCCTGTCCCTCCGCGAGGGTCTCGGTGAGCGCGTGGACGTGCCCGACCAGGGACAGCACGAGGTTGCGCACGGTCGCCGCGGACCGGAGAGGGTGCCGATGGCGGTCTGCTTCGTGGCCATCCGGACGACCGCGGCGCCGACGGGGTGGCGTTCGTCGTGGTAGGAGTCGAGCAGGTCCGCGCCCACCCGGCCGGTGACGACCAGGGCGAGCTTCCAGGCGAGGTTGGCCGCGTCCTGGATGCCGGTGTTCCTGCCCTGCGCGCCCGCGGGGCTGTGGATGTGCGCGGCGTCGCCTGCCAGGAACACCCGGCCGTGGCGGTACTTCTCGACCTGCCCGTGGTGGACCTCGAAGGTGGTCAGCCACCGCGGGTGGGACAGCCTGATCCCGCCGCCCATCCGCTCGTCGCGTTCAACTGGTTGAAGGCCGAGCAGGACTAGGTACGTCGGGCGGGAGCACCAGCGTGCCGATAGCGATAATCACCAAGATCACTGCTTCGGGTTTCGACCGCCGCCTAAGGGAGCCCGGCTCGGATGACCCGGTTTCCGGGTGGGTGGTGGGACAACATTCATTTCTTCGTCCCACCGCCCACCGAGCGACACAGCCCGAAGGTCCGCCTGCGCCGCAGGCCGGGCGGGCTGAGCCCGCCCGGCCTGTCGTCACAGGATTCGGATCGTCTGGCAGATCCAGTTGTCGTGCAGCTCGAAAGATGCGGCCAGTGCTCGACGCCGGCCCCGCAAGCGGATCGTTGCGGCGACCTCCACCGCTACCTCGTGGGGCTGGGCGGATGCGCAGCAAGCGGGCGGCGCCGTGGGAGCCGGCGGCATCGGCCGGGACAGCCTGGAGGTAGCGCAGGACCCTTGGGTGGATGCGGTATCGGACCTGGCGGGCCGCGCGGCGCCGCCCGGAGGGCGGTCCGCGCAGCAGACGCGTCCGCGCCCTTGTGCGTGAGACCGGGCGGGGTAGGCAGGCCCACCACCAGGGACAGCCCGCCGAAGGCGGCCCTCCGGCGAAGCCGCCCTGACTACGCCACGAACGTCAAGATCGAGTCGGCGCTGCCGAACTGGCGGGAACTCGAGCTCGTACTCGCCGATCTGAGCGGCCGTGCCGCCGCTGCGGTTGATCCCGTCAATGAGCAGGCGGTGCAGTGCCACGGGGTCCATCGGCACCGGTGCCGTGACAACCTTGCTCACATCCTCGCCCTGACGGCGAAGCACCAACTCGACGAGGCCGGTGCCGATCATCGGGGCCGCAGTCGATTGGACCTCTGCGCGCGGACTCTCATCGACGCTGGTCTCCAGCACGACGACCGGTTCGTCGGAAGCCTTCCCATCGTCGGCGGACTCGGCATCAACGCTTTCCAATGCGGCACCCTCATCGCTGGCCTGCGGGAGCGCACGGATCACCGCGCGGACACCACGCCGCGGGTCGATCAGTCCCCACTCCCGCAGCAGGCTCAGTGCCCGGTTCGCCGTGCCGATCGCGATGCCGTACTGCTTCGCCACCTCGGCGGTCGTCGGTAGGGCGGACCCGACCGCCATGGTGCCGTCGAGGATCTGGGCGCGGAGGTCCATCGCGGTGAGCTCGTATGGGTTCTGGGCGAACAGCTCGTCGGGGCCGACCACGCCCGGATCACCGACCGGGCGACGCGGGAGGCGGTCAAGCAGGCTGGTCGACGCGCGTTGGTCGGCCTCTGACACCCATGCGGCGTAGACGCGCAGCGTGGTCGCTCCCCCGCCACCGTGGCCAAGGCGGCCCGCGACCGTACGTACGTCTACACCGCCCGCGATCAGCTCAGTCGCCGAGTAGTGGCGCAGCTTGTGGAAGGTCGTCTTGATGCCCAGGCGCTGGACGAGGCGCGCGTACCGCCGGGTGATCGTCCGCGGGTTCATATGCGCGGCGCCGTCGCCCGAGTGGGAGAAGACGAACGCGTCATGCGCCAGCTCGTACCCGAGCGCCGCCGCCAGCTCCATGCTCCGCGCCCGATGCGCGGTCAACAGAGTGATGGACTCCGGATCGAGGGCGATCCGGCGGTGCTGGTGGGTCTTGGTGTCCTTCTCCCACGTCTCGGTCTTGAGCTCGGCGATGGACCGCTGGACGCGGAGGGTGCCCGACACCAGGTCGACGTCGTCCCACCGCAGCGCGCACAGCTCGCCTCGGCGGGCGCCCGTGACCATCGTCAGCCAGACCAGCACAGCCCAGTCCGGGTCCTCCCAGGACGCGTTGAGGATGCGAGCAGCCTCGGCGGAGGTCGGCGGCTGCGGGTTCCCAGGAGGCTGCTTCGGCGGCTCGGCGTTCTCGATCGGGCTGCGCGAGAGCCACTTCCACCGAACGGCCCGACGCAGCGCGCCGCTGAGGATGACGTGGATCTGCCGGATCGTCGACTGCGCCAGCGGCTTGCATACGTGCTGGCGGCAGCGATGATCGCAGTCATGGGCTGTCTTGACTCGATGCTCGATCATCCGTCGGCGCTTGCAGTGGAGGCGGCAGCGACGGAGCTCTGCATAGAACGAGTCGAAGACCTCTGAGCTGAGCGCGGCGAGCTTCACCGTGCCGATGAGCGGCACGATGTGGGTCTTCGCGAGATTCTCGTAGGTCGCCTTGGTCGTGCGCTCCACTTCGAGCAGGGCGAAGTGCTTCTCGAGCAGTTGGCGGACCGTGGCGGAGGTTCGGGGGTTCAGTCGCTCGTCGACCTGGACGAGGAGCCGCCGAAGGGTCTTCTCGGCCTCGTCCTCAGCACCGGGGCCCTTGCGGACGATCTCCTGCAGGTAGTGCCGCTTCTTGGTGATCGGGTCACGGCCCGCGTAGACGCGGACGCGGTATGAGCCACTCTCCAGTGGCGCGATCTCACCTCGTTGGCGATCTCGTCGCTTGCGCGGGGCGGGCGGCATGGCGCGAGATTAGGCCGACTCGCGCCATAAGCGGCGCCACAACACGACAGGCCCGAGAGTCAGTCGACTCATCGGGCCTGGTCAGAAGGGTGGAGCTGAGGGGATTCGAACCCCTGACCCCTTGACTGCCAGGATTCCACGAACCCCCTCACAAGCCTCCTACCAGCGACAACGCTGACAGAATTCCCCTCTTCAGCCTCCAGAACTCGCACCACGCGCAGGGTTTCGCACCACGCCCGGCTCCACGGCCGAGCCGCTATCTCAGCTTGTCAGGGTCGACGATCTTGGCCTCGACTCCGGCGTGTTCGGCGAGGAGGGCCAGCAGGTTGGCGCCGTCAAGCAGCTCTAGCGGCTTTCCTGCGGCGAACTGGTAGCTGGCCTGGCCGTAGCCCGACGTCGTCACCAGGATGCCCTTCGACGCACCTTCGTTCTGCAGCGTGCCGAACAGGTCTCTCACAGCCGAGACGTCGACGGTATGGCGATACCGCTTGGCCTGGATGATGACCTTGCCGCCGAAGATCGGCCGGTGGTCGAAGGCCACACAGTCGACTCCACCGTCTCGCGAGGCGCGTGTCTGCTTCGTGTCGAGGCCCATCCGCGAGAACAGGTTCTGGATAAGTGACTCAAACTCGTTCGGCGTCAGCTCGAGAAGATTCGGCCGCTGGTCGAGTCCTGACAACACGTCGGACTCTTCGATGAAGCGCTTGTCCACCATGTCGAACTCGAGCACCGGACGCACCGGCGCAAGTTCCTCAGGGCGTTTGGAGACACTCGCATTCAAGTGCGTCAAGCACGCCATCGGGTCGACAGCGGAAAGATCCAGCGAGAGGAAGACTTCTCGCGTGGTACGCAGGGTGACGATGCAGGGTGTCACCGGCTGTCCGGTAGCAGGATCCGTTGTCGAGACGACGCCGTTGAAGACGACCGTCTCGATCAACGAGTCACGGTCGGCTTCGAAGACCTCATGCACAGTCCGAAGAGACACCTGGGCCACGACGGAGGCGTACTGGGTACGGACATCCTTCACCGGCCTGTTCGTCGTGGTGATCTCGTCCCGCGCCCTGACGTACCGGTACTCCTTCGCCGTCGGAACGACGTCGATCGTCGGCAAGCCGTACTCCACGACGAGCTGCGCCGACTCCGGGACGTAGGCGATGCGATGCGATTGGGGAAACCCTTCCGGGTAGACCGAGCGGGACAGCACCATGCCGAAATAGTCAACGACCGCGTCCGGATCCCGACGAGCGAATGCGTCAGCGAAGACGTCGATCTCATAGTTCTGCCGCTCGACGGCGTCCTGCCGCTCCTGGCACTCCTGCCGGTAGCGGTACTGCGCCTGCTCGAGACGTTGCAGGCGCTGCTGCTCACCTCGGCGATGCTCCTGCACCGCTTGACTGTGCTGAGCCTGCAGATGCCGACAGTGCTGATGCCAGGTCTCCTGAGCACCACGGAACTGCTCCTGAGCCTCCTGGATCGCGCGCTCGTGCTTGTTCTTCCCGAATGCCTTCGCTAGCCCGCTCGGCTGAGCCGGTTCGAATTGCGGCCATGCGGGTTCTAGCGGGTACCTCGGCGGCGGTGGCGCCGGGAGCGGTCGTCCATCCTGGCCCGCGTCGAACAAGGGATGCTCGACGAGCTGTTTCAATTTCTGTAGGTCGACGTAGTCGTCGCGGGTGAGGGTCTCGCTCAGCAACTGATCGAGCTCCTCGAGACCGGCGTGCAATGAAGCGTTCCTCGCGTCCACTTCCGCCAGCCGCGCCTCGAGATAGGCCTGCTTGCGTGCCTTCTCCGCTTCAGCTGCCGCGCGTGCATCAGCGCGCGCCACCTGATTGGCTGCGCGCTCTGCGGCTTTCCGCGCTCGCTCGGCTTCACGCAGAGCAGCCGCCTGCTGCCGTACGTACGCCGCTTGCGCTCGCTGACGCTCGCGCGCTTGAATTGCCGACTGTCGCCGCATCTCGGCCAGAAGACCGCGCCGACGCCCCACCTTGCTTATCCCCCATCACCTGTCGGGGCACGTCAGCGGCCCGACATGCCATGACCGAAGCCCATTCGCCCGCTACGCTTGGTCATCATCCTGTCACGTCCGAGTGGTGTCGGCCAGCTTCTCAACACGGGCCGCTCGGCACGTGCGAATCGACGATCAGCTCACGATGCGTCAACCGACCTTGATCTGCTCGTCTCCGAAGTTCGCGACGATCTGTAGGTCACCGCCGAGGGCACGCACATACCTGTCGAGGACTTCGATACCGGCCAGCTCACCGTTCTCGATCTGACTCACCCGCCCGACGGTCACTCCCATCACCTCGGCCACCTGGCGCTGCGTCAACCCGCGCCGCTTACGGGTCTCAGCCAGCCGGCGAGCCCGAACCTGTCCGAGCAGCCGCTCCTTCTGGCGCTCGACGCGCTCCTCCCCCGCCGCGGCGACGTGCTCGTCTCGAATCTCCGACCACCGCGCAGCACTCATTACTCGCCCTCCTCAGCTTCCCGTTCCTTCAGATACGTCGCGTACAGCAACTCCGCACGCGGGATGGCCTGCCGATACCACTCCGCCCAGCGCCCGGACTTGTCTCCCGCGACCAGCAGAACCGAACTACGCCAGGGGTCGAAGGCGAACAAGATCCGCACCTCACTGCTCCCCGCCGAACCCGGACGCAGCTCCTTCATGTTGTGGACCGTCGAGCCCTTGATCCGATCGACCAGCGGCCGCCCGAGGTTCGGGCCACCCTCCGCGAGGGCCTCGATCGCCGACACCACCTGATAGTGCGTGTCCACGTCGCCACGGAGCAGCCCGTCGAGCCACTCGTGGACCTCGTCGGTCAGGTAGATCTCCCACATGCGACCTCCGGCCACCACTTTAGCTCAAGCTAAAGTTTCCTGGAAGGTGCAAGCAGATTCGTTGACCGACCGTCAAGTCGCACCTCGCCGACCAGCGTCAACCCCGTCTGTGGTCGCGATGTGGTCGCGGTCGGGCCACCGTCGTCCTCCGGCACGCGCCGTGCGCGCCCGAGGAGGTCGACGATCATGCGCAAGACAGCCCACCGCGGCCGTGTCTACCGGCGGTGCGCCTGCCGTGGCGCCGACGGTAAGCAGCTCGGAGCGCGCTGCCCCATGCTCTCGAGCACACGTCGCCACGGCAGCTGGACCTTCGCCGTCGACATGCCCTCGCTCACCGGGAGACGCAGCACACTGCGCCGCGGCGGCTTCCTCACGCGCGCCGCCGCCGTCGCCGGGCTCGACCACGTCCTGGAGTGCGAGCGCGTCGGGATCGTCTTCGACGACACCGAGTCCGTGGCCGACTACCTCGACACGTGGCTGCACGAGAAGGCCCGATCACTGAAGCCCACGACGCTCGCGATCTACACCGACTACGTCACCAAAGACCTCGTGCCCGCGCTCGGCGCGATCCGGCTCGAGAAACTCAACCACCTGCACGTCGCCTGTTTCATCGACGATCAACTCGCCGCAGGCCGCGGCCCCACCACCGTCCGCCGGCTCGTCGCCACGCTCTCAAGCGCGCTGGGCGACGCCATCCGAAAACGACGACTCCACGACAACGCCGCCCGGCACGCGCCGCTGCCGCACCCACCGAAGCGGATCATGCCGTGTTGGACATCGACCGACGCCGCTACGTTCCTCCGGCACTGCGACGCCACCGACGACCCACTCGCGAACCTCTTCGAGGTCCTGATCGGCACCGGTCTGCGCAAAGGCGAAGCGCTCGCACTGCACTGGTGCGACGTCCACCTCGACGACGCGGTCCTGTTCGTGCGCTACACCCTGTCCAACGTTCGCAACAGCACACCCGTGATGACCAGCCCGAAGATGAAGTCCAGCCACGCCTGGGTCGGACTCTCCGACCGCGTCATCGCGGCCTTCGAGCGACAACGACGCGCCCAAGCCGCACACAACGCGACCACCGAGCTGGTCTTCAGCCAGGCCGACGGCGCGCCGCTACGCCCCGAGGTGGTCCTACGCCGTTTCCACCACCTCTGCGCCGCGGCGGGCGTGCCGCGCATCCGTGTTCACGACCTCCGGCACCTCGCCGCCACCCTGATGATCAGCTCGCAGGTACCCCTGGCCATGGCGTCGAAGACGCTGCGCCACTCGACGATCTCCACCACCGTCGACATCTACGGACACCTCGTGCCCTACGCCGCGCAACAAGCAGTAGATGCCATCGCGACAGCCATCACCGCCGCCGAGCTCGTCCAGCGATCCTGTTGAACATGGGGACGCCGCGGCGCGACCACAATGCGACCACATCGAAGATCCACGAACCGCGGATCGCGCGGGACAACTCGAGTTTCCGGGGCCGCTCACCGGCCCTGACCTGCCGCAACAACCGCAGGTAGATCAAATCAGAAGGGTGGAGCTGAGGGGATTCGAACCCCTGACCCCTTGACTGCCAGACCCCACGAACCCCATCACAAGCCGCCTACCAGCGACAACGCTGACAGAATCCCCCTCTCCACCCTCCAGAACTCGCACCACGCGCAGGGTTTCGCACCACGAGTGGCTCCATGCGGGTCATAGCTTCGGCTGAATCCAGCCAAAGCCCAGATCTTTGAGGTCGTCAGCGATCCACTTCAGCGCTATCTTCGTCGCAGGCCGCTCGGTGAGCACCTCCAGCATCGTGACCGCGCGCGAGAACCGGCCGACTCCGCGACGTCGCGGTGGTGCCTGCGCCACTCGTCGATCTGTCTGACGAAGGGCTCGGTGTCGCGCCATTGCCCGATCTCAAGCGCCCCGCTGCCTATGGTGACGCGGACACGATCGCCCTCCGCGTCGGCCGGGGCAGGCCCCACTCCGTAGCTGATTCTCGGCCCGTCGGCGAGGTCAGGCCCGGAACCGACGTTGAGTGTCGCCGTGATCTCGAGTGCCCGCACGCAGGATTTCCCCAGAACCCCCAGGAGACCTGGGAACCACGCCGCAACGAGGTCGCGGTAGATCGTCAGCGCAGCGCTGTAGGTCCATTGCGCCAGTTCGAGGAGACGCTCCGGGGAGTACAGCGCCCACACCCGCCCGCCGACAGGGTCGAGGTCAGGGGCCGGGGAGGGCGCGGAAGCGAGCTCGGGAGTCTCGACGAGCTGGGAACGCAGCGCTCGAAGCTGCCCGAGTGGAATGTCAAGCGATCGCACGGAGAAGACCGCGTCGTCGTAGGCGTCGCGTTCGGCAAGGCCGATCAGCTCGTCGCACTTCTCGACCACGCGAGCCGGATCCGCACGCCCAGTGAGCCGAGCGTGCGCCGGCGCAAGCGCGACACACATCGCCCATCGCTGCTCGGCCGCGAACAGCGACCCCGGCCCATCGCGGAAACCGATGCCGCCCTCCAGCGACCCCTTGACCCGGTCCCGGAAGAGCTCGTATGCGAACAGCCATACTCCGCATGCACGGTCGTCCAGGGGGCCGGTACGGAAGCCCCAACCACGCTCAGGCGTCGGCCGTCGGCGCAACACCTCGAAGCCGCCCTGGCATCGATCTCCGGGAGCGAACACGACGGTCTGTCTCGTCCCGGGTTTGATGGAGACCTCTACCAAACCCGGGACTTGACAGTGCGCGCCACGATCCCCGAGCCCGCCGACACCGCGGTTCCGGACCTACTGGAACGCGACTTCACCCCGCCCGCCCCGAACGGATCTACGTCGGCGACGTCACCTACCTGCCCCTCGCCTCGGGCGAGAACCTCTCTCTGGCCACCGTGATCGGCTGCCACTCGCGACGCCTGGCCGGGTGGGCGATCGCCGACCACCTCCGCACCGAACTCGTCGGAGCGCCCTGCTCGCCGCGGCGGCGACCCGGGGCAACCTCGCCGGGGCGATCTTCCCCTCCGACCACGGCTCGGTCTACACCAGCGGCGCTCCGCCCAGCTCTGCGACCGGCTCGGTGTCGTCCAGTCCCATGGGCGCGGTCGGCTCCTCAGCAGACAACGCCCTCGCTGAGTCCTTCAACGCCACCGTGAAGCGGGAAGGGCTGCAGGACAGCAACTCCTGGCCCGACGCGCTCACCTGCCATCGCCAGCTGTTCCGCTGGCTCACCAGCTACAACCCCGACGCCGGCACTCCTGGTGCGGGCTACCAGCCCCCGACACCCGCGAGAACGCCTACGCGACTACCGTCCCGTCCCGATCGCCGCGTAATCCACCCCGTGTCCACAATCCGGGTTAAGGCCCCGAAGCCGTCCGCCCGTCGGTCCCGGGGTGCATGTCAAAACCTCGGTAGCCCGCGTCTGCGACCTCGGCCAACTGCTGTCGGTACGCGCCGATGCCTGCCATGTAGAACATGACAGCGTTCCTCTTGCCGGGGATGTTCGCCCCGAAGATCCAAGACTCGGCCTGCGGGAACAGCGTCATCCCGGCGATCTCGGTGCAGGTGGTCGTCCAGCCGTCCTCGGCCTCCACCGTCGGCTCCACCGTCCCGACGCCGTCGCGCTCCGCCGCCGCGATGAGGTCACCGATCCAGTCGACCTGGACCTCGATGCTCGGCGGCAGGTTGGTGAAGGGTCCGTTCGGGCCGAGGATCATGAACATGTTCGGGAAGCCGGACTTCGCGATGCCGAGGTAGCTCGTGGGCCCGCCGGCCCAGTGGTCGTCGATGTGGCGGCCCCCGCGGCCGCGCAGGTCCATGGCCCGGTAGTTGCCGTCGACCGCGTCGAACCCGGTGGCGAACACCAGGACGTCGAGCTCGTGCTCGGCCCCCCCGGCCGTGCGGACGCCTGTGGGCGTGATCCGCTCGATCGGGTCCTCCTTGAGCGAGACGAGCTCGACGTTGTCGCGGTTGTAGGTCTCGTAGTACCCCTCGTTGCACAGCGGTCGCTTCGCGTAGACGTCGGTGGGGGTCAGCTTCCGAGCCGTCTCCGGGTCGTCGACGATCTCCGCGATCTTCGAGCGGATGAACGAGGCGGCGGCCGCGTTCGCGTCGGGATCCGTGGCGATGTCGGCGAAGGTCCCGAACATGAACCTGAAGCCGTTGCCCTTGTCCCAGTTCTCCTGGAACACCCGGCGGCGCTCCTCCTCCGAGACGCTCATCGCCGCGACGGTGCTCTCCTGGAACCCGAAGGCCACGACCGAGTCGCGAACCTGCTTCCAGACGGCGTCGAAGTTCTTCTTGGTCCGCTCGACCTCGGCCTGGTCGACGGGCCCGTTGCCCGACGGCACGCAGTACTGCGGTGAGCGCTGGAACACCGTGAGGTGCGCGGCCGTGCGGGCGGCCGCGACGATGAACTGGGTGCCGGTCGATCCGGTCCCGATCACGCCGACCCGCTTGCCCGTGATGTCGAGGTCCGACGGCCAGGCGTTGGTGTGCACGAGCGTGCCCGCGAAGCTGTCCCGGCCGGGGATGTCGGGCAGGTTGCTCCTCGCGAGCAGACCCAGAGCGTTGACCAGGTAGCGACAGGTGAGTCGCGCCCCGTCACCGGTGGTCACCGTCCACAGGCCGGTGGAGTCGTCGAACCCGGCGGCGACGACCTCGGTGTCGAGCTTGATGTCGCGACGCAGGTCGAAGCGATCGACCACGTGCTCGAGATAGGCGAGCACGTCGGGCTGGTCGAGGTAGCGGGTCGACCAGTCCCACTCCTGGAGCAGGTCTTCGTCGAACGAGTACCGGTACACGAAGCCCTCGGTGTCCGACTTCGCTCCTGGGTAGCGGTTGAAGTACCACGTCCCGCCGACACCGCCGCCCTTCTCGAAGCCCTGGACGGTGAGCCCGAGCTCGTTGCGCAGCTTGTGCAGCATGTAGATGCCGGCGAAGCCGGCGCCGACGACCACGGCGTCGACGTCGGCGGCTGGGGTAGTGGTGCTCATGGTGCTCCTCTCAGTGGGGACGGGGGGGTCAGCCGCGGTACCACCGCGCGATGGCGGCGATCTCGTCGTCGGCTTCGGGGGCGTTGCCCGCGAGGAACGGGAAGACGTGTTGCATGCCGTCGGCGATCGACAGGGTCACGTCGACCCCGGCGGCCCGCGCCCGGTCCGCCAGCCTGGTCGCGTTGTCGACCAGCGACTCCACCGCTCCGGCGTTCACGTACAGCCTGGGGAAGCCTTCGAAGTCCGCGTAGAGAGGGTTCGCCAACGGGGTCTTCGGGTCGACGAGACCACCGGCGAGCACTCCCGCGATCATTCCCTCGAGCAGCGGGGCGGTGATCAGCGCGTCGGTGGCGTCGTTCGTCACGAGGGTCTCGCCCGCGTTCTCCATGTCGAGCCAGGGCGAGAAGGCGATGACCTGCCCCGGCAGAGGCGCACCCCGCTCGCGCAGCGCGAGCGCGATGGCGACGGCGAGGTTCCCGCCCGCCGAGTCGCCGACGGTCGTGATGTCCGTCGGCGCGACGCCCCGCTCGAGGAGTGCCGAGAACACCGCGACCCCGTCCTCGACCTGGGCCGGGTGTGGGTGCTCGGGCGCCCGGCGGTAGTCGAGGACGAAGGCGGTTACGCCGAGGGCCTTCGCGACGTGCGCGGCCAGCTTGCGGTGGCTGGCGGCGGAGCCGACCGCGAAGCCGCCACCGTGTGTGTAGAGCAACACCTTCGAGGTGTCCGCACCAGCGGGCAGCGCCCAGATGCCCGGCACCCCACCGACGGTCTCCTCGCGGTAGCAGACGTCCTCCGGCTCGCGGGTCGGCTGGTGCCACTCGTCGAAGATGCTGCGGAACAGCCGCATCGTCAGGCCCGGGGTGGTGGCGATGATCTCGGCCCAGTCCGCGTAGAGCGCGCGCAGGGCATCGGACGCGGGTGATGTCTCGACGGCTCGAGATGGTGGCGCCGTTGTCATGTCGGTCCTTTCGGCTCGTCACCGGACCTCCCTCCTCCGCGGAGGAGGGAGGGAGACGACTGTGACCCACGACTCACGATCGTCGGGTGTTCCGATTCGGAACACCGCGAGCGGTCGGTGTCCCGAGACGGGACACGGACGGCTCGCGCGGCCGGCCTAGGGTCGAGGCCACGGGCGACGTCCGGCCGCGGTCCCGACCGGCGTCGGGCGGTCGACCCCACGCTCGGATGACCGACACGGCCGGGAGACGCGATGGGCGACGCAGTCCATGACCTGCCCGTGCTGTCGGACGCCGAGCGCAGCCGTATCCGGCTGCGTCGTGAGGCGCTGGTGAGCGGCGGACCGCTCAGCGCCGCGCCCGGCGCGGCAGGGGTTCCACGACACATCGAGCAGAGCTGGCGTCGCTGTCTCGGGGACGACGTGCCCGTCGGTGTCACCGAGATCGACTTCCGACCGGCCGACGAGGAGCCGTCGCTCCTGCTCCGCGCAGCCGTGCCGGTCCTCGACCGGCTGGCGGCCGGCTTCGGTGACATGCCGGTGGCCATGGTGTTGTCCGACGCGACGGGGCGGATCGTGCTGCGCCACGCCGCGCTCCGGCGCCAGCGCGACGTGATGGACCGGGCCTGCGCCGCCGAGGGATTCGACTTCTCCGAGAGGTCGGTGGGCACGAACGGCATCGGGACCGTGCTCGTGGAGCGTCGGACGGTCCTGGTCCGCGGCCCGGAACACTACAACCCCCTGTTGGAGGGCCTGACCTGCGCCAGCAGCCCGATCTCCGAGCCGGGGACGGGCCGCTTGGTGGGGACCTTCTCCCTCGCGTGCTCCGTCCGCGACGGACATCCCCTGATGACGGTGATGGCGAGCGACACCGCCCGACAGGTCGAGGACAGGCTCCTCGACGACGCGGGCGACCGGCGCCGTGTCCTGATCGAGGCCCACCTGGCCCTCGGCAGCAGCGCAGGCCCGGTCCTCGTCGTCGACGCGCACTCGGTCCTCGCCAACCGACCGGGGCTCCTGCACACCGGGCCGGCCGTACACGGGTTGCTGTGGCCCTTCCTCAGCGAACGCGGCCTCACGCGGCCTCGACGGATGGCGGTGCCGCTCGCCGACGGCCTCCACGAGGCACTGGTCGAGCCCATCCAGAGCGGAGTGGTCCGGGCCTTCTGTGTCAGGTTGTCGGGCCGCACCGGTCCTCGGCCGGTCGACCGGCTGCCACCGGGGGCGGGTGCCGCCGCGCCGCCGACCCGCACGACCACGCCGCGAGCACGGCTCCACGAGCTGCCCGACATCGACCGGCGCCTCGGCGCGGCGGTGCGCCACCGCGAGGTCCTCGCCCTGAGCGGCCCGAGCGGTTCGGGCAAGCTGTGCGTGGCGATGCGGGTCCTGCGCGCGCTCGGGGCGACGGACCCGCTCGTCGTCGAGCCCCACCGCGGGGGCTGGTTCGATGAGGCCGAGGCCGCCGCCGAACGGGGCCGGGGGCTGGTGCTTCGCCGGGTCCACATGCGACCGGCGCCGACCGCGGGCCAGATCGAGGCGCTCGTCGCCCGAGGCGCACCACTCGCACTGACCGCCGACCTCGGCGCGGCGGACGACGCGGTGCTCGGCCTCGTCCGGAGGTTCGCGTCCACGATCGCGCTGCCCGGTCTCTCTCATCGCCGGGAGCACCTGCCGTCCCTGGTTGAAGCGACGCTGGCCGAACTGCCGCCACCGGAGTCGTCGACCCGCTTCTCCCCCGACGTCTGGACAGCCCTCCTGGCCTGGCATTGGCCCGGGAACCTGGCCGAGCTGCACACCACGGTCGTCGCGCTGGCCCGCCGCACGGGCGGCGGGACAGTCGAGATCGACGACCTGCCGGACGAGCTGCGGGTGCGCCGGCCCGCATCGGGGCTGCTGGAATCGGCCGAACGAGAGGCCGTGGCAGAGGCGCTCCGGCAGGCGGGTGGGAACCGGAGCACCGCCGCTCGGGCGCTCGGGGTCGGCCGGAACACCCTCTACCGCAAGATGCGCAGATTCGGGCTCTCGTGATCGCGGTGCCGCCTCGGTGATGAGCCTGTCGCCCACTGTCGGTGGGACGCCCGTCCGATCAGCCGGAGGGCGCCATCCGAGCACACGCCCCGAGGCCCCCACACGGACGAGATGGAGAGCTGATGGCCGGCGCGACTGGACACACCGCGCCGACACGCCGAACAACGGTGAACCGAAGCGGTCGGCGAGGTGGCCGCGCTCGGGGTTCACGCCGCCCACCGCAGCCTGGAGCTCCCGGTAGGGCTCGGGTTCTACCAGCGCCGGATCGTCACCAGCCTCTGCCCAGCGGGCACCGACCGGCTTCGGACGCTGTTCGCTCTCGCCGAGAACTGCCCGATCGACCTCTCGCGGCTGTTCACCCACAGGATGGGGCTGTCGGAGACCGCTCGGGCCTACGACATTCGCTGCGCGGCGCGACGGTGCCGTGAAGATCGCGCTGGTACCGGACTGGGGGTGATGCACCTCGAGGTCGCACGACCGCCTCACCCCCGCGACGAGGGCGCATCAGGCCGTCCTCGTCCGGGCGAGGACCCGGCGGGCCATCGCCACGTGGGCGGCATCGACCATCTGCCCCTCGACCACCGCGACGCCCGCGCTCGCGGCCTCCAGGACGGCACGGGCCCGGGTCACCTCGTCCGGCGACGGGGTGAAGACCTCGTGCGTCACCTCGACCTGCGTCGGGTGCAGGCAGATCTTGCCGTGGTAGCCGAGGTCCCGGGCCTGCTCGGCGTCCGCACGGAACCGCCGCGCGTCACGCACCGCCACCACGGCCTGGTCGATCACGGGCACCGTGGCGAGGTGCGCGGCGAGGCACACCCGGCTGCGGGCGTAGAGCACCTCGGAGCCGCCCGGGGTGCGTCGCCCGCCCATGTCGGCGACCAGGTCCTCGGCACCGAAGTACGCCGCGTCGGGGCCCGCCTCCAGCAGCGGGCGCACGTCGGCGACTCCGCGCGCGCTCTCGATGCCCACGACGACCCGAGCCGACCCCGGCAGCGCCCCGCGGACCCGGTCGAGGTCGCCCACCCGCTCGTACTTGGGCAGCACCAGCCCGTCGACGCGGCCCGCGCCGACGAGAGCGCCCGCCGCGGCCAGGTCGTCGTCGTGCCACGAGGTGCCACGGGCGTTGATCCTGATCAGGACCGTCCCCGCGCCCGGCCGGTCTGCGGTCAGCGCCTCGACGACCGCGACCCGGGCCCGTTCCTTGTCGCTGTGGGCGACGGAGTCCTCGAGATCGACGACGACGGCGTCCGGTCGGCTGCGGACGACCTTCGGCAGCATGTCGACGCGGCCACCGGGGACGAACAGGAGGCTGCGGACGGTGAGCGGCTCATCACCCACGAGGACTCAGGCCCCTGCCGCGGGGCCCGTGGGCCTGCGGTGCATCAGACCGGTGCGCCGGACCCGGCAGACCAGCTCGCCGCGCTGGTTGAACGCCCGGTGCTCGAACACGACCAGCCCCTGGGTCGGGCGCGTTCTCGACGGCCGGGCCTCGACGACCTCGGTCTCCACGCGGACGGTGTCGCCGTGGAAGACGGGCGCGGGGAACGTCGCGTCGTCGAGGCCGAGCTGGGCGACGATGGTCCCCAGCGTCAGCTCCGGCACCGACAGACCCACCACGAGGGCCAGGGTGAACATGCTGTTCACCAGCGGCCTGCCGAACTCCGTGCGGGCGGCGTAGTCGTGGTCGAGGTGTAGCGGCGCCGGGTTCATCGTCATCGTCGTGAAGAGCACGTTGTCGGCCTCGGTGACGGTGCGCCGGGTCGCGTGCCGCACCACCGTCCCGACGGCGAGCTCCTCGAACCACCTCCCGGTGGTGGGACGGTCATCGGGTGACATCGAATCTCCTGCGGGAGTGGAGGCGGAGCTGGGGCCCACCGGACGCGTTCGGTCAGCGGCCGCGTCTGCCGAGAGCCCACGCCCCGGCGAGCGCGCCGACCATCATCGCGCGGTTGCGCCTGGCCGACCGGCTGTCCTCCCGGTCCTCCTTGGTGGAGCGCAGCCGCTGCGCGTCGCCCACCCGGATGGTCAGGTCCTTGTCGATCACGTCGGCGATCAGGGTGCGCGCCGCGTGCGGGGCCTCGGACGCCGCCAGGAGCGACTCGACACCGGTCCGGATCGCCCGGTTCTGCGACAGGAAGTCCCGGGTCATCGCGAACAGGATGCCGTTGAGCTCGTCCTCGAACACCTCGACCATCGACAGGTGGGGGGCTAGGTAGCGGACGCAGCCGTCGATGTTCGCGAACGACTTGGTGATCAACGCGATCATCGGGCTGGTCTGGATGCCGCGCTGGGTGGCGAACCGCAGGACGTTGGTCAGTGAGACACCGAGGTTCAGGTTCTCCATCGAGGCCCCGACGACCGTCGGCAGGTAGCGTGCGACGTCGCCCGAGAAACCGGGAAGGTCGGCCCAGGTCGTGGCCCGGCCCAGCTCGAGCCAGGACCGGGCGAACCCGGCGCCGTCGTTGAGCGACATGTTCAGCAGCAGCAGCGCGAGAGCGGTCGACGTCCGCGTGTCGACCTTGCCGACCATGCCCCAGTCGATGATGTACGCGGGCGACCCGGGCTGGACGAAGATGTTCCCGGGGTGTGGGTCGGCGTGGAAGATGCGGTCGACGAAGAAGCTCCGGTAGCACCAGGCCAGCAGCTGCCGCCCGATCTCGTCGCGTTCGGAGTCGGCGAACATGTCCCGGTTGACGTCGCGGATCGACCGCCCGGAGGCCACCGACTGGACGAGGACCTGCGGGGTCGAGTGCACGACCTCGGGGATGCGCAGCAGGTCGAAGTCCGCGACGGTCGGCCTGCCGTCCTCCATGTTGCTCGCCTCGATGCGGAAGTCGAGCTCCGGTCGCATCGCCGTGAAGATGACCTCGAGGATCGCGTTGAGGTCGAGCACGTCGCTGAACTGCGGCATCCGCTTGGACAGCATCCGGACGGCGCGCTGGAGCACAACCATGTCGTCCTCCATCGCCTCCCGCACGGCCGGGCGCTGGATCTTCAGGACGACGTCCTCGCCGTTGCGCAGCGACGCCTTGTACACCTGCGCCAGCGACGCCGCGCCCAGCGGGCGGTCCGTCTTGATCTCGGCGAACATCTCGCGCCACGAGGCGCCGAGGTTCGCCTCGAGCACCGGCTCGAAGTCGTCGAACGGGCGCACGGTGACCTGCTCGTGCAGATTCTGGAACTCGTCGATCATCGCGGGCGGGCAGAGGTCCGGGCGGGTCGACAACATCTGGCCGACCTTGATGTAGAGCGGCCCCAGATCCTCGAGCGCCTGGCGGACGGCGCGGGCACGGCGCCGCCCGCCGTCGGCGGTCTGGCCGTCGGCGCCCCGCCCCCGACCTACACCCCGCCCCCGACCTACACCCACCATGCCGAGCGCCTCGCCCGCGACGAGTCCGCCCAACACCCTGGCAACCAGGCGCACCCGGTCCCGAGTAGCCATCGTCGGCCCCCCTGGGTCTTCTCAGCCCCTGCGCTGAGATGGATTGCCGCGCCGCAGTAGTGCCTGCTCGGCCTGGAACGTGCGCTCCGCCTCCCCGACGACACCGTCGAGGAACCGCGCGACGTGGTCGTCGAGGATCTGACGCAGCAGGAAGTGCAGCTTGCCGATCATCTTGTGCTCGCAGGTGATGGTGCCCCTGTACTCCACCCGGCAGGAGCCCTCGCCGACGTCGTGGACCGACACCCCGCCCGCGTAGCCGAGAACCAGCTTCGGCACCGTGAGGCTGACCGACACGGTCTCCCCCGTGGAGATCTCGTCGACCGCGGCGCTTCCCGCCAGCTTCCAGGTGACCGGCCCGACGGCCAGCCGCGCGTCGAACGCGGCCACCCGGCCTGCCGAGTCGCACTCGTAGGCCACCACCTCGGGAATCGTGTCGAGGTAGCCGCGCACCGAGGACACCAGCGGCCACAGCCGGCTCGCGGGCACCGCGAACGACCGCTCGGCCGCCGCCTCAATCTGCATCGTCGTCTGTCCTGCTCTGCCAGTGGTCAGCCGGGCGCGGGGACCTCCTGCGCGGGTGCCCCCCGCCCGGCCGGTCGTCGTCGCGCCGCGCCGACCGCGGCGTCAGTATGTCTCCGAGCATCCCCTGGAACATGGTCCGGCCGGCGGACGCGGCCGCGGCCAGACCGCCCGCCAGTCCCGCTCCGATCTGGTCGGCGGCCTCCTTGCGCAGCAGGTCCGCCAGGACCAGGCGAGTGCAGTCGCGTCCCGTGTCGTGGGCGACGGCCTCGAACGTGCCGCCGGTCCGGACATGGTCCGCGAGCTCGGCGAGGTCCATCGGGCGCCGGTCGTCCACGTCGTAGCACGACCCTCCCGGGTCCCGTCGCAACCGTCGGTGCACGCCGCCCATGCCGCCTCCTTCCGCGCAGGCTCAGCCCGACGCGGTGGGTCCCGTCTCGCCCGACGGTTTGCCAGCGGGCGTCCGGGTCTGCTTGGGAGTGGCGCTCGCGGCCGGCGTGGAGGCGGGCTTGGAGGCGGGAGTGGCCGCCGCGGGCGACGCGGCCTTCGGGGCGGGCCTCTGCGACTTCGCCAGCGTGTCGACCTTGGACGACAGCTCGGCGAGCGAGGCCTGGAGCCGGGCCAGGTCCTCGTCGTCCTCCTCGTCCTCCTCGTCCCGGTCGTCGGCTGCTCGCGAGAGGCTCGACCGCGCGTCCGCCTCGAGGTCGCGCCCGCGCTCGATCAGGTCGTCGACGAGGTCCTTGCTGTTGTCCACGACGTCCTGCAGGAACTTGGTCAACGGGGTGGAACGGCGTGCCATGACAGCTCCTTCGATGTCTCCGGCGGGTGGCCCCTGCCGGTCCTCCTGCCGCCTCGCGACGGGCGCGTGGCGCGGCCCCGCTGATCGGCTCAGACCGCGGCGACCGGCATGGCGTCGCTCGAGTGCCCCGGTGCCAGCGAGCTGTTCGGGTCGATCACCACCGCAGCATTGTTCACCGCCGTCGCCACCTCGCCGAAGCCCACGGCGATGAGTTTCACCTTTCCGGGGTACGTCGTGACGTCACCCGCGGCGAAGACACCCGGCAACGAGGTCCTCATGCTCGAGTCGACCTTGATCGAGCGTCCGTCGAGCTCGAGCCCCCAGTCCTTGATCGGGCCGAGGTTCATCAGGAAGCCCAGCGCCGCCACGACAACCTGCGCGGGGAGGACCTCCGGCTCGCTGCCCTTCGCGTGCACCTCGACCCCGCTCACCGCACCGTCTCCCAGCACCGCGTTCACGGTGGCGTCGAGCACCAGCCGACACGAGCTCGACCGCAGCTGCTGCACCGAGTGCTCGTGGGCCCGGAACTGCTGTCGACGGTGGACGAGGGTCACCGACGTGGACCGCGGGAGCGCGGCCAGCGCCCAGTCGACCGCGGAGTCACCGCCGCCGACCACCACCACGTCCTTGCCGTCGAGCACGTCGAGCTTGGGCACGAAGTAGCGCAGCCCGTTGTCGAGGAACGCCTCCGCGTCGCAGGGCAGCGGACGCGGGGTGACCGAGCCGACGCCGCTGGTGATCACGACCGCGCCGGCGTTCACGCGCGTCCCCAGGTCGGTCGTCACCGTCCAGCGCTCGTCTCCGCCGCGCTCGAGCTTCACGGCCTGCTGGCCGAGGAGGTACCGGGGGTCGAACCGCGCGGCCTGCTCGGCGAGCCCGTCGATCAGCGACTGGCCGCGCACCGCGGGCAGCCCGGCGACGTCGTAGATGTTCTTCTCGGGGTAGATGGCGCTGACCTGCCCGCCGAGCTGGGGCTGGGCGTCCAGCACGGCGGTGCGCAGGCCACGGAAGCCCGCGTAGTACGCGCCGAACAGACCGGCCGGGCCTGCCCCGATGAGCAGGAGGTCGACGTCGATGTCGTCGGACATGGTCACGGCTCCCTGGTGGAGGTCAGTCGTCCTTCTGGAAACCCGCGACGAACGCGGTGTCGTCGAGCACGTCCACGTTCGACGAGCCGCCGGGCGAGCCGACCGTCTCGAACTGGGACCGCGCGGACTCCTGGAACGGCCGCCACTCGTCGTCGACCTTCTGGGCCGACACGATCGCCTCCACGGGACACACCGGCTCACAGGCTGCGCAGTCGATGCACTCGGTCGGGTGGATGTAGAGCATCCGCTCGCCCTCGTAGATGCAGTCGACCGGGCACTCCTCGATGCACGACTTGTCCATGACGTCGACGCACGGAGCACCGATCACGAAGGCCATTCCGTCTCCTCTTCACTGTCGCGGTACACGCGGTCGGGGCCGGCGGCACCGGCCCCGACCGCACGTGGGACTCAGGCGGGGACCGCCAGAGCCTCCTTGATCTTGTCCTCGTCCTCGCTGCCGAACTTGTCCTCCATGTCCATCGGAGAGTAGTCCTCGTCGATGGCGTACACGTCCTGGCCGCGAGCGCTCTCGATAGAGGTCAGCCTACGGTTGACCTTGTCGAGAGCGTAGTCGCTCATCTCGTCGATGCTGATGCCGAAGGGCGTCTCGCGGCCCTCGTTCTCGAACTGGTCGAACAGCGCGACGATCAGCTGCAGGGCCGGCGGGAGCAGCTCCTGCATGCGCTCGTCGACGACCTCCCAGTTCTTGTCGTCGGCGGCGACGTGGCGGCGGCACGTGAACGTGCCCCACGCCATGTGGCGGCGCTCGTCGTCTCCGATCAGCTTGATGAGCTTCTGCATGCCCGGCAGGATGCCCCGGCTGGCGCACACCCGCGCCCACGCGAAGTAGCCGGTCAGTGCCAGCGTGCCCTCGACGACGTGGTTGTAGGTGACCGACGCGCGGATCTGGTTGGCGGGCGACGGGTCCTCGAGCAGCGCGAACAGCGAGTTCGGCAGCTCCTGCTTGAAGATCGTGTCGTACGCCGAGCTGTACTCGACGTTCGAGTGCAGGTCGGCCGACTGGCCGATCGCGTTGAACCACATGCGGAAGGACTGCATGTGCTTCGCCTCTTCGAAGATGAACTGGGTGAGGTAGGACTCGTCGCCGAGCCTGCCCTCCGCGGCCATCGCCGCGCAGAAGGGCTGCAGGTCCTGGGTGACCGACTCCTCACCTGCCATGAACTGGGACGCGAGCACGAGCGTCATGCGCCGCTCGTCGTCGGTCATCGCCGCGAAGTCGGCCGCGTCCTGCGAGAAGTCGATCTCGGCCGGGTTCCAGAACTTCTTGTTGCCCTTGGCGAAGAGCTTCATCGGGAACGAGTCGAGACGCAGGCCGGACTCGGTGAGGCTGCCCCAGCCGGTGCGGTTGTTGTGTGCGATCACGCGATCGATGGGCATGGGTGGCTCCTAATCTCGTGGTGGTCGGTGACGTCCAGTGGGCTCAGTAGCGGATGAGTCCTCGGATGTTGCGTCCGGCCCGCATGTCGGCGTATCCCTCGTTGACCTGGTCGAGGGTGTACTCGCGGGTGATCAGCTCGTCGAGCTTGAGCTGGCCCGAGTTGTAGAGGCCCAGCAGCTCCGGCACGTCGTGCTGGGCGTTCGACGAGCCGTACAGGGCGCCCTTGATCTGCTTCTCGTAGAGCGTGAGCTCCAGCAGCGAGCCCGTCATCTGCTGCTCCTCGGGGTGGCCGATCGCCGTGACGACGACCCGGCCGCGCTTGCCCACCAGCCCGAGCGCCGGGCCGATGTAGCTGCCCTCGGCGACGTCGGTCGTGATCACGCACGCGTCGGCCAGCCTGCCGCGGGTGAGCTCGCTGACGACCTCCCACGCCGCGTCGGCGGACTCGGCGGTGTGCGTCGCCCCGAACTCCACCGCACGCTCGCGCTTGTACGCGACCGGGTCGACGGCAACGATCGTCTTCGCGCCCGCGATGCGGGCGCCCTGGATCGCGTTCATGCCGATACCGCCCGCGCCCAGCACCACGACCGTGTCTCCGGCGCGGATGTCCGCGGCGCGGACCGTGCTGCCGTACCCGGTCGTCACGCCGCAGCCGATCAGCGCGGCCTTGTCCAGCGCCGTGCCCTCGTCCACCTTCACGACCGAGGCCACCGGCACCACGGTGTACTCGGAGAACGTGCCGAGCAGGCACATCTGCCCGATGTCCTCGCCCCGGGCGTGGAACCGGTGCGTCCCGTCGAGCTGCGGGCCCATCATGACCGCCGCGCCGAGCTCGCACAGGTTGGTCAGCCCGCGGGCGCAGTAGGAGCAGCGACCACAGGAGGGCAGGAAGGTGAGGACGACCGGGTCGCCCTCCTCGAGGTCGGTGACGTTCTCGCCGACCTCGACGATGCGACCTGCACCTTCGTGACCGCCCACGACGGGGAGCGGGAAGGGCAGATCGCCGGTGATCAGATGCTCGTCAGAGTGGCACAGTCCGCTCGCGGTGAGCTTGACCAGCACCTCGCCGGGACCAGGCGGGTCGAGGTCGATCTCCTCGACCTCCCACTTCTGGCCCAGGCCCCAGAGAACAGCGGCCTTCGTCTTCATCCGTGAGTCTCCTCGTCGTCGAGCGAACCTGTGCACACAGTCACATGGTGTCATCTCGCCGTCATCGGACCTTCCGCGCCTGCGATGGCACGCAGGGGCCGGCCCACGCCGTCGTTCGGCCCTCACGGACCCCCTCGCACGACAAGGCACGCCGCTACGATCCGCGACATGTCAACGCCATCTGAGGTGACGCAGCCGACGCCGAGGTCGGCGGGCCGCATTCCCGCCACGCTCTGGGCCGCGGGGGCCGCCTTCACAGTGTTCGCGGTGGTCACCGCTCTGTTCGCCGCCGAGTTCTTCGGCCAGACCTCGGCCAACCCGGAGGCAGAACGGGTCGAGGGAGCGCTGGGCGCCGGGGTCGTGAGCGGGCCGCCCGCCATGGCCACCGGCGGCGTGCTCGGAGTGTTCGTGACGATCGCGGTCCTCGGTGCTCTCGTGATGCTGCTCGCGGGCCGCGCGTGGGCGCGCATGGCGCTCGTGGGCCTAGGCGCCTTCGGGCTGGTCGTCCTCGCATGGGGTGCCACGTGGCATGTGTTCGTCGCGGCCGCGGTGCTCCTCGTGGGGACAGTGGCCCTCATGACCCCCTCTGCGCACCGGCACGTGCAGGGTCGATGATCACGGTCGGCCCACGCCAGGGCTGGGACCGGAGGGACGTGGCGAACGTGGTCCGAGAGCGCCCGGACGCGCTCGTCGTCCTGGCCATCCGGGTGTGCGTCGCCGCGTCCCTGCTGGCGCTCGCACTGCTGCCGGTTCCCGTGGCCGAACGCTTCCGCCCGGCGCTGCTGGTCACCGTGGTCGTCGCACTCGCCTACGCCGGCGGGCTCGTGGTGATCCGGCTGGTGGTCGCCCGGTCGCCGAAGGCCTGGGTCGTCAGCCTCGCCGACTCCCTGCTGACCCTGTTGGCGTGCGCCCTGACCGGGGGGACCGCCAGTCTCGCGGTCGCGGCCCTGCCCCTGGTCGTGATCGCCGCCAGCCTGCGGGTCGAGAAGAACTGGGGCGTCGGGCTGGCCGCCACGCTCGGCCTCACGCTGACCGCGTCCGGGCTCGCGGGCGCTTCCGCCGCGGACGTCGGCGACGTCCTGGTCCGCGGCGGCTGGTGGACCTTCTACCTCGTCGCGACCGCGCTGCTGGTCAGCGTGTTCCTGCGCAGGATCCGCCGCGGGTACGAGCTCACCGCCGAGACCCGAGCGGAGGCGATCGCGGAGCGGCACGCGCTCGAGGCGGAGCGAGACCTGCGGTCGAGGCTGCTCACCGCCCAGAACGCCCGGCTGGACGGGCTGCGGGTGATCCTGCACGAGTTCCGGACGCCGGTGGCCTCCATCTCGGCCCTCGCCCGCAGCGCGGAGCGGCGAGACGACGCCTCCGACGACCCCATGCTCGGCCTGATCAGCGCGAATGCCCGGCACCTCGAGGACATGCTCAACGGGCTGGCCGATGTCGCGCTCGCCGACGGCAACCCGACCGGGCGGGTGCGTGACCGGACGGTCCGGCTCGCCGACCTGGCCGCGAGCGTGATCAGCGCGGCGGGGCTCGCCCCTGCCGAGTCCTCCTGGTCGGTCGGGCCGCCCGACGCGACGGTCGTGTGTGACCCGCAGCGCCTGCGGCGCATCCTGGTCAACCTCACCGAGAACGCTCGCCGACACGGTGGCGGGGCCGTGGAGCTCGACCTGTCGCGCCGGGAGAACGCGCTGGTGGTCGAGGTACGCGACCGCGGTCCCGGGTTGCCGGACGACCAGCTCGGCGTGGTGACGAGCCTCTACACCAGCCTCGGGGACCGGCGCGGCACGAGCGGTCTGGGCCTGTGGATCGTCCAGGAGCTGACGACCGCGATGGACGGCATCCTCACCTTGCGCAAGCGATCCGGCGGCGGACTCGTGGCACACCTGCGGCTGCCCGTCCGATGGGTGTGAGCGGGGTTCTGCGAGGTGGTCAGAGCACCGGGGGGAGCAGGCCCTCCTGCGCCGCCCGGGCGGCGGTCTCGGCGCGAGTGCGGGTGCCGAGCTTGCGCATCGTCCGGGAGAGGTACTCCTTGACGGTGTGCGGCGACAGGTGCAGTCTCGCCCCGATCTCGCGGTTCGACAGCCCCTCGGCCACCAGCCGCAGGATCGCGACGTCCGACTCGGTGAGGGGTCTCGGCCGATCCCCGAGCACGGCCGATACCAGCCGGGCGTCGATGACGAGCTGACCTCCCGCGACGCGGCGCAGCCCCTCGCACAGCTCACCCGACGACGCGTCCTTGAGGAAGTAGCCCGTCGCACCGGCGTCCACCGCAGCGGCGACGGCCGCCCTGTCCTCGAAGCTCGTGAGCACGGCGACCCTCGTCTGTGGTCGCAGGCTCCGGATCGCGCGCACGAGATCGGTGCCGGACTCGGCGCCGAGCCGCAGGTCCACCACACACAGCTCGACCTCGGAGCCACGCAGGAACTCCTGCGCCGACTCCGCGTCCCGGAAGGACGCCAGAACGGGGATGCCCTCCCGGACGAGGGCCCGCTCCAGTCCCTCCAGGACGATCTCGTGGTCGTCAACGAGGACCGCCCGGGGTCCGGGGGGCACGGGCGGAGCGCTCACCACACGGTCAGGGCGAGCGCCGCGAGGGCCAGCGCCGGGCCCACCACCTGACACGTCCGTGCGCCGCGGCGAAGCGTCCGCTCACGGCTGTGCCTCGTCTGCTCGGGCAGGCTCGCCGGGACGAGGGCCCCGGCGTTGCGAACCCCCCACGTCCCGATCAGCAGCGCGATGACCCCCAGCAGCACCGAACCACCGACGTTCACGAACACCGGGATCATCGCGCCGGCTCGGTCGGGGTCAAGGTCGACGGGACCGCGTCCGGGTCGGCAGGGCGGTAGGCGTCGGCGTACTCGACGTCGGCGTCCTGGATACGGGCGCC
Source organism: Pseudonocardia sp. WMMC193 (assembly GCF_021728735.1). Lineage (NCBI taxonomy): Bacteria > Bacillati > Actinomycetota > Actinomycetes > Pseudonocardiales > Pseudonocardiaceae > Pseudonocardia > Pseudonocardia sp. WMMC193. The sequence goes on from NZ_JAKKDO010000003.1 coordinate 3,546,269, forward strand.
GAGCCAGTCCTTCCACACCGCGAGGGTCCGCTCGACCTGCAGCGCCTGCTTGAGGCCCGCGGCCACCTGGTCGAGGCTCGCGGGCACGAACGGGGTGACCCCGTCGACCCGACCCACGTTCCACCCGTGCTCGCCCTGCACCGGTCCGTAGAACGCGCCGGGGGCGACGGCGAAGGCCGCCTCGCCCACCGAGGCCTCCAGCTCGCCCTTCGCGACGTCGCCGAGCGCCCCGCCCTTGTCCCTCGTGCTGGCGTCGAGGCTGGCGCCCGCGGCCACGGTCTCGATCGGGGCCCCCGACCGGAGCTGGTCGAGCGCGGCCTGTGCCGCCGCCTGGTCCTTCACCACGATGTTGCGCAGGCTGCGCCGCTCCGGGGTGCCGAGGGTGGCTCGCCGCTCGTCGTAGGCAGCCTCGACGTCGTCGTCGGTGACGGTGATCGTGCCGACCACCTTCGTCATGAGGGCACTCACCGTGAGCTGCCTGCGGACCTCGTCGCGCACGGCCGCCTCCGACGTTCCCACGTTGCCCAGCGCCGTGACGAACGCGGCGCGGCCGTCGGTGCCGAACTGCTGCTCGATGTAGCGGTCGAGGGTGTCGCTGACCTGCTTGTCGGCAACCACGACCTGATCGGCCGCCGCGGCGTCGTCGAGGATGTCGCTCAGCGCCACCGACTTCGCGACGTCGCGGCGGAAGGCGTCGGCCTCTGCGGGGTCCTGCGGCTCCTCCACTCCGTAGAGCGCGCGCAGGGCGTCGATCCGCTGGTCGAGCTGGTCGACGGTGGTCACCTGGCCCGCATAGCGGAAGGCGGCGTCCTCGGGCAGTGCGGTGACGCGCCACCACGCGAGGGTCCCGGCACCGGCGAGGAGCACCACGGCCAGGACCGCCGCGACGATCCGCCCGCGCGCCGGGGTCGGCACCCGTGGCGGCCACCAGCTCCGTGTCGTGGCGGCGTCCGCGTCGTCCACCGTGTCCGCGGCATCGGCGCCGTCCAGCGTGTCCACTGCGTCCGAGGTCTCGGTGGGGTCGGCGTGGTCGGTCGCACCATCGCCGTCCTCACCCGTTGCTCCCGTCTCGACGGTTTCGGCCGTCTCGGCGCCCGGGACGTCGTCGACGCCGTGCGGCTCCGCCGTGTGCTGTCGGTGCATCAGTGCACTCCCACCAGATCGGGTTCGCGCTTTTCGTCGTCCAACGCGCGAGCGGGCCCGAGGGTACGGGCGAGCCACTCCGTCAGCAGGGCCGCGCCGAGCGCGACCGCCACCGACAGGGCCAGCAGCAGCCCGAACTGCGCGACGACGGTCAGCTGGGAAAGGGTCAGGACCGCGTAGCCGGTGGCGCACGCGGCCGCGGCGAGCAGGACGGCCCGGCGCAGCCCGCGGTCCCCGCGACGCGCGGCGTCGAGCAGCAGGACGGTGAACTCGCAGCCGACGGCAGCGGTCAGCGACCCGAGTGCGACGGTGACGGGGGTGAGACCGGTACCGGTGAGCCACAGCAACAGCAGCCCGACGCCGGTCGCCACCGCGGCGGAGGCTCCCGCCCACACCGCGTCCACGCGCCGGCGCAGGCCGAGGGCGAGCACGGCGGCCGCCACCACGATCCCCAGGATGTTGGCCAGGTAGCGGTCGGCGGAGACGTCCTCGTAGGCCGACACCGCGACCATCGGCAGACCGGTGAGCTCCACGGAGGTCCCGGGTGGCGGCGGTGGGAGTGTGGCGAGGACGGAGTCGCGCAGGTCGCGCAGCTCCTCGGCGTCGCTGAGCCGGGTCCCGAAGGTCATCACCGCCAACGAGCGGTCCGAGTTGACCACGCTGCCCGTCAGGTACGGCGGCAGCAGACGCAGCGCGGCGTCGACCTGCTCGGCGGTGGGGGCGGCGCCGAGGAACGACATCATGGACGGCGGCGACACGACGGGCCGGATCCGGTCCCCCTCGGCGGCGACCACGGCGTTCTGCGCCTCGGTCATCCAGCTCATCACCTCCGGCGTGGCCACCCCGCCGCCGGACACCGCGATGGTGAACTCACCGCCCGACCCCAGCACGTTCTCGACGTGCTCGGCGTCGTCGAGCGCCGACAGGCCGCCCGCGAAGCCCTGGAGGTCGGCGTGCAGCTCGAGGCTCGGCAGCAAGGCCCATCCGGCCCCGGCGAGCAGCACCGCGGCGGCACCGGCGACCAGCCTGGTGCGCAGGGGCACACCACGGCCCCCCGGGACCGCAGTCGCCTGCGGTGGCTCGGGGCTGCCTGCCCGCCGGGCCAGCACGAGCCCGGACCCGACCGCCACGAGGATTCCGATCCCCAGTGTGATGCCGAGGTCCCGCACGGTCGGGACGGGGCTCGTCGCGAGGCTGGCGAAGCTGGCGGCCGTGGCGGCCCCGACGACGACCACCAGCCGCCGGGAGGCCCGTCGGGTCAGGTAGGTCGTGAAGTCGCTGCCCACCCCGATGAGCACCGGCAGGAACGCGATGACGCCGAGCGACAGCGGTTGTCCGGCCCAGCCGAAGCCCGCCAGGGTCACCGCCGTGCCGATCCCGGTGGCGGCCAGCGGCAGCAGCCGCTCGCGCCTGCCGGTCCACCGCACGGCGAGGTAGCACGCTCCCACCGCGGCCAGGGCGACGGCACCGAGCAAGGGCACCTCCGTGCGCACGCGGTCGCCCAGCGCCGCCGCGATCGCCGGGACCCCGGACACCGTCGCCCGCGTGTCCGGGCCGAGGTCGCTGGCGTCGACCTGCTCGCGGACGTGGGCGACCAGCTGCTCGAGGCCGGCCTGGTCGAGGTCCTGGCGCGGGCGGACGAGGACCGCGGCGGACCCGGGGCCGGGCACCACGAAGCGCCACTGCGGACGAGGGTCGCCGGCCTCGTCGAACACGACGTTGCCGACGAACCGGTCGTTGCGCAGCGTCGGCAGCCCCGTCGGCAGACCCTGGACCAGGAGCGGGCCGTAGCGCCGGTCGAAGTCGTCGGTGGCCGCCCTGGCGGCCGCCGCGACCCCGGCCGCGTCGGCTCCCGCCTGCTGGGCCCGCTGCGCCGCGGCGGACGCGAGCCCGTCGCGGTAGCCGCTCAGCTCGGCCAGCAGGTCCTGCGAGCGACCGGCGACCTGGTTCAGCACGGTCGCCGGCCCGTAGGTCGCCGCGACGTCGGGGAGCCGGGCGAGCCTTCCCTCGAGGTCGAGGAGCTTCGGCAGGGTCGCGCTGGACAGCAGCGCGCGGGGCTGGTCCTGCTCCAGGAGCACGACGACGGGGTCCCCGCCGAACGCGGAGCCCACCTCCTGCAGTGCCAGGGCACTCGGGTCGTCCGGCGCGACGAACGAGTCCGTCCCCGCGTCGATGTGGAGGCGGAGCAGCCCGCCGACCACGACGGCCGCGAGGGCGACCAGCAGCACACCGCCGCCCACCGCCTTCCAGCCGAGCGCTCTGCGCCGCGACCGGACTGCGGTCGTCGCGGCGCGCAGCGCCTTCCGGACACGGCCGGGGGGGCGTGGCGTCGTCGCCGCGCGCTGTCTGTCGGTCATCTGCGGGGAGCCCATCGGACGAACGGATGCGTCCCGGCCCACCCCGGGGAGGGGGCGGGACCGGGACGCCTTGTCGGTCAGTTCGGCTGCGGTTCCTCCTGGATGCGGGGGTACTCGCCGTCGAAGCTGCGCCGTGGATCGGAGTTGGCGCCGGCCTCCGGGTACGGGTTCCACTTCTCCAACGGACCGAACTGGGTGTTCAGCGGCTGGTTCACCGACTTCTCGTTCACCACCACGAAGGCCCGAAGCGCACTGCCGTTCCCGTCACCGGAGACACCGAGCGTCTGGCTCAGACCCGCGAACCACAGTGCGGTGTCCTTGCCGTACGGCCGAAGGTAGCCCAGGGTCGGGTTCAGGTCCGAGAGGTTGATCTGCAGCGTGGGGATGAGCTGTCGGGTCGCGTCGCTGAACGGCTGAACACGCGTCAGGGTGTCCGGTGCGCGGTCGAGCGTCTCGTCGAGCGGTTGCACGAGGCCGCGCAGGTCGGCCGACGTCGCCGGAAGCTCCTGCAGCGCCGCCGACAGATCCGGGGCGGCGGTGTCGAGGTTGCGCGCCACCGGCGCGAGCGACTCCGACAGCGTGGTCAGGCTGGTGCTCGCGGTCTTGGCCGTGTCGAGCACGCCGGGCAGCTTGCGCATCACCGCCTCCAGGTCGGCGCGGTTCTCCGACACCGCCCCGGTCAGGTTGCCCGCGTCCTGCACGAGGTCCGCGATGCGACCCTGGCCGGTGTCGAGCGCGCGCAGCAGCGCGGTCGTGTTGCCGGTGACCGCCGCGAGGTCCTGCGACTGCTCCGCGAGGGCGGAGAGCGCCGTGCCGCCTTCGCGGCCGAGCTCTCCGAGCCCGCCCATGGTGGCGGAGATGTCGTCCTTCGACCCCTCCGTCGCGCTGCTCAGCGAGCGGACCGTCGAACCGAGCGCCTCACGGGTCGGCTCGTCCAGGCTCGTCAGCACGTCGTCGAGCTGGACGCTCGGCCGGGCCGCGTCGGCGGGCATGGTCGCGCCCTCCGCGTACACGGCACCGGAGCCGTCCGCGACGTCGGCGTAGGTCTCCTCGATGAGCGTCTTGTTGCGGATGGTCACCGTCGCGCCCTCGTGCAGCGGCGCGTAGGCGGGGTCGATGTCGAGCGTCACCTGGGCGTCGCCGCCCTCGATGGAGACCGCCGAGACCCTGCCGATCCTGACACCGGCCTGCCGGACGTCGGAGTTCGGGACCAGGTTGTCGACGTCCTTCATCGCGAGGGACACGGTGTAGCCCTGCTTGGTGAGCAGCGGGATGGTCCCGCCCGCGTTCGACCAGAGGTAGCCGAGCACGAGCACGCAGAACGCGACGAACAGGGCGACCATGACACTTCGGGCGACGGGGAGGACGGAGACGGGGATACGCATCGTCGCCTACCGGGGGGTCGGGGTCGCGAGACCCTGGAGCGGGAGCGGGAGGGTGGTCGGCGAGACCTGGAGCAGCCCGCGGAGGATGCCGCGGTTGGCATCCCGGAGGCTGACGACCGAGTTCGTGTTGTACACGAAGGCCTGGAGGTCGGTGAGGTAGGGCAGCGCGGCCGAGGTGACGGGGTCGAGCTGCTCGGAGATCGGGATCAGGTCGCCGAGTGCGCCGTTGACGTCCACCAACGCGGGCCGCAGGTCCCCGACGACCGGGCGGGCCTTCGCCAGCACCGGTGAGAGGACGTCGAGCGTGGTGTCGAGCGTGCCGACCGAGTCCTCGACCCGGGACAGCGCGGCGGGCAGCCGGTCGCTGGCCGCGCGCACGTTGCCCAGGGCCGGGTCGAGCTCGCCGGCGAGGTCGGTCACCCCCCGCATGGCGGCGTCGAGCTGGGTGTTGAGGTCCGGCAGCTGTGCCAGCGACGAGTCCAGGGCCGGGTTCTGCCGGTCCAGCACGGTCAGGGTCTGCTGCAGGTTGGTGGCCAGCCTGCTGATCCGCTCGTTGTCCCCGCCGACGGCGGTGGACACCTGGCTCAGCGCGGTCACCAGCTGGGCGATCTTGTCGCGGCGGGTGTCGAGCTGGTCCACCACCGGCTTGAGGTCCTCGAGCACCTGCTGGGTGTTCGTCAACCCCTCGGGGAGGGTCTGGGGGGCGTTGGCCAGCGCCGTGTCGGACTCCGACAGCAGGCTGGTCAGGGCGAACCGCGTGTTGTCGTCGAGGTGCGAGAGCACCTCGTCGACCTGCACCGGCTTCTGCGAGCTCCCGACGGGGAGGACGGCGTCCTCCCCCAGCGGGTTGCCGGGCGGACCGCCCGGGTTGAGCTCGACGTACATCTCGTTCAGCGGGCTCTTGGGCCGCAGCACCACCGTGGCGTTGTCGTACACCGGGTGGTCGCCCTGCACCGCGAGCTCGAGCCGGGCGTGGCCGTCCTCGTCGACGGACGCGCCGCGGATGTCGCCGACCGTGATGCCGGCGATCCGCACCTCCTGGCCGTTGCCGGGGCTGATGGCAGGCGCCGACTCGAACGTCGCGAAGAAGACCTGGTCGTCGGCCCACGGCGGGTTGAAGCGCTGGTTGGCCAGGATCACCCCGCCGACGGTCAGGCCGAGCAGCAGCAGGACTGCCATGATCGCGACGTTCCGGAACAGGCCCGGCTCGCTGCGGGTGCGCTCCCACGACCGGGCCAGGCGGCCCTTCGTGGCGGACGTGCCGCTCATCGCTGGATCTCCTTGAAGTTCGCGAGGTTCGCGAACAGCTGCTCGACGCTGACGCCGGGCAGGCCCGCGACGGTGCCGCCGTTGACGCCGGGGTTGAAGCCGATCACCGCACCGTTCTCGTCGGTGAGGGCCGACGCGCTGTCCAGGTTGGTCACCATGTGAGCGAGCTCCTGGTAGAGCGGGTTGTCGCCGCCTCCGCCCTCGTAGGGTCCGGTGCCCTGGAACGGGCCGTTCACGGTGTCGAGCACCGGCCCGTTGACCCGGTCGAGGACCGGGCCGTGCAGGTTGTCCAGCACGGTGGTCAGGCCCGAGCTGGCCGGCACCAGGTCGTCCACGAGCGGACGGGCGTCGACCAGCACGCCGCGAAGGTCGTTGACCACCGGGCGGGCCTTGGCCAGCACCGGGTCGGTGCGGCCCAGCAGCGAGTCCAGCTGCTCGACCGAGGCCTGGGCCGGGCCCGCGGTCTCCCGGAGCTGGCCGAGGGTTCCGTCGAGGCTCTTCAGCCCGGCGTCGGTCTGGCGCAGGGTCTCCGGGAGACCACCGAGGGCTGTCGAGATGTCACCCCCGCGCCGGTCCAGCGTGGCGGAGAGGGTGTCGAGGCCGGACACGACCGAGTCGAGCTCGCCGTCGTGCTCCGCGAGCGCCTGCGAGGTGGACTCCAGGCCACGCACCAGTTCGGTCAGGTCGACCTCCGGCCGCGTGCCTCGGACGGACTCGAGCACACCGCCTGCCGGACCGAGGGTCGCGGGCGCGGTCGCGGTCAGTTCCTTGAGCGCGTCGCCGCCGCCCTCGGCGAGGGTCTGGTCGAGGTTGCCCGTGCTGTTCTGGAGCCCGCGCAGAGCGTCGGGCTGCAGGGCCGCGGCGACCTTGTCCAGCTCCACCGGCACCGCGGTGCGGTCGAGCGGGATCTCGCCCTCCCAGGTGCCGGGCGGGCCGCCCGGCACGATCTCCAGGTAGTAGCCGCCGCCCAGCAGGGTCGTCGGCCGGATCTCGGCCGACGGGGTCGTGCCGACGCGGTCGGTCGTGCCGTGGTCCACCTTCATCGTGACGAGGGCGGTGCCGTCGTCCTGCTGCTCGACGTCGACCACCTTGCCCACCGGGACCCCGGCGACCTTGACGCGCGTCGTGTAGTTCTGCAGGCCGTACTGCTGCGGGAAGTTCGCCGTGACCGTCTCGCCCGGGGTGAGCGTGGTGATGATCCGGTCCTTGCCGAACAGCGCCGCGCCGAACACCAGGCCGATCAGGGTGACCAGGATCCCGATGCGGATCGGGGTGAACACCGGACGCGAGCGTCCTGTCGTCGTGCTCATCGCCTGCCTCCGATGATGGGCAGCGGCTTGCGGTCCTGCTCGAGCTCCCCCGGGGCGGGGTCGCCGTTGCGGGCCACGGTCGGGTCCGGCACCGGCAGGATGCCGCTGACGGTCTCGGGAGCGACGATCGGGAAGAAGCGCAGCCAGTGGCCCGCCGCGTCACCGTCGCCCAGCGCGCTGGTGGCGTTGGTGAAGAAGTGGGAGATCTCCGGCGAGAACGGCGCCACGTCGGCGAGCATCGGGGCCGCGTCCCGCAGGGTCTGGACGAGCCGCGGGGTGAGCGGCCTCGCGTCGGTCATCAGGCCGGTGAGCTCCTCGACCGCGGGCTCGGCCTGGTCGGCCACGCCCGGGACCTTGTCGAGCGGGGTCACGGCCTCGCGGAGGACGCCGCGCACGTCGGGAGTGGCCTGGCCCAGCGCCTCGGCGCCGGGGCGGACCACCGTGACCGCGGAGCGGGTGTCGGCCAGCACCGGGGTCAGGTCGTCGAGCGCCGTCTGCGCCTCGCGCAGGGTGTCCGGGGCCTTCTGCAAGGTCTCGTCGAAGGGCTTCGCCCCGTCCACGGCCACGCCGTCGAGGGTCGAGCTGAGGTTCGTCATGAGTGTCGCGATCTCCTCCTGGCGACCTTCGAAGCGCCCGGCGAGGGCGTCCGCCGACCGGAGCAGCGCGGTCAGGTCGCGCCCACCGTCCGTGGTCAGCGCGGTCGACACCGCGCCGAGGTCCGGCAGCATGGTCGGTGCGGCGTTGAGCGCGTCGTTGAGGTCCTGCGAGTGACCGGCCAGGCCGCCGCCGGTCTCGCGCAGCGTCGAGCCCAGCGCGGTGCGGGTCGACTCGTCGAACACGTTGAAGAGGTCGCTCACCTCCTGGGCGCCGCGGTTGACCCGCTCGGGGATCACGCCGCCCGCGTCGAGTGCGCCCGCCGAGGCGGTGCCCGGGTCCAGGTCGACGAACTTCTGGCCGAGCGCCGAGCGCGCGCCCACGGACGCGGTCGAGGCGCTGGAGTCCTTGTAGATCGGTCGTTCGCCGTCGAGCTTGAGGCTGACGACGGCCCGGCCGTCCACGTAGTCGACGGAGTCCACGGAGCCGACTCGCGAGCTCGCCACCCGCACGTCGTCACCGACACGCAGCGACCCCACCTCGCCGAACGCCGCCTTGACCATCGTCGTCGGCGCGCCGGGGAGCCCGTACTGCGCGCGGAACGCGAACAGTACCGACACCACGAACAGCACCAGCACGATCAGGCCGATGAGGGCCGAGAGCCCTCGCGAGCCCAGCGCCTTGCGCATCGCGCTCATCGATTCCCTCCGAGAAGGTAGCCGACCATGCCCTGCTCCTGTTCAGGCGACAGTCCCGTCGCGTCGGGTCCGGCCCCGGAGTCCTGCGGGGCGGGGGCCTGCAGCAGGCCACCCGCGACCGGAGGTGCCGCGGCCGTGCCGGGGACGTCGCTGCCGGGCTGCTGCCCCCCGACGGCGGGCGGCGTGGGCAGGATCTGGGGCAGTGCTCCCTGCGGCAGCAACCCGCCCGCGATGTCCGGGTTCACGATGATGTGCGCCCGGAAGTAGTGGGAGATGCCGTCGTGGCCGTTGGTCGTCATCGCCCAGTACCGGATGAAGTTCAGGACGTTGTCGAGGTTCCCGTTCAGGTCGTCGACGACCGGGCGGGCGGACGCCGATGCGGCTCGCAGGTCCGGAGACCCGGTCCGCAGGTCGGCGGCCACGGGCTGGGCCTGGTCGAGCAGCGCCTGCGCCTTCTCCAGGACCGGCTGCGCGTTCGCCAGGGCGGGGTCGAGCGAGTCGGCGAAGGTGTTCAGCTCGTCGGAGATCGCCGACAGGTTCTCGGTGACCGGGCGGATCGAGCGCAGCGTCGGCGTGGTCTCCTGGGCGGTGCCGGCGAGCTCGCCGAGCGCCGACCGCGCGGAGCCGAGCGCCCCGGGCAGCTGCCCCAGGGTCTGGTCGAGCTGCTGTTGCTGGGCCGCGCTGGCGGCCAGCAGGCGGTCGGTCGAGGCGACCAGCGTGTCGAGCGACTTGCCGTTGTCGGTGGCGAGCGCCCCGGCGACCGGTTGGACCTTGTCGACCAGGCTGCCCAGCAGGGCGTTCTGGTCGGCGAGGACCGAGGTCAGCGCCTGGGTGTCGCGCATCGCGGGCGCGAGCTCCTTCAGGGCGGCGTCGACGTCGCCTCCGTTGTCGCGCAGGCCGTCCCCGAGTGTGGTGACCAGGAAGGCCAGCGACTCGCCCGTGGGCTGGTCGACGGTGTTGAGGATCTCGTCGAGCCCGACGTTGACCCCGGTCTGGCTCGTGGGGATCGTCGCGCCGTCGGTGAGCGCGTTCCCCGACGGGGTCCCGCGCTCGAGGTCCACGTACCGCTCGCCGAGGAGGCTGACGGGCCGGATGACGACCCGCGCGTCGCTGTAGACGGGGAGGGCGGCCGGGTCGAGCGAGAGGACGATGTCGGCCCGGCCGTCGCGGACCGATGTCTCCGCGACCGTGCCGACGACGACGCCGTCGATCTTGACGTCGTTCCCGGTCAGGATCGGCCCGGAGTCGGTGAACTCGGCGACCAGGGTCATCCCGCGGCTCGCCGGGTTCTCGCTCGCGGCGCCGCTCATCGCGCCGGTCGTGCCGAGCGCGGCGACCAGGACCACGCCCAGGACACGCAGCACTGAGCTCTTCATCGCATTCCCTCCCCGAAGGCGTCGGTCCACGGCTGGTCGACGAGCGAGCCGGGCAGCGGAGCGAGGTCCTTCGTGGTGCCCGGCGGGAGTACGCCCGGGTTCACGTTGACGTTCTCGGCGCCGGCGGTCACGTAGATGCGGGCGTAGTGGCCGTTGCCGTCGTAGTTGGCGTTGGCGGAGTTCCAGTTGGTGAGGAAGCCCGCGAGCTCGGGGCTGTACGGACGCAGGTAGTCCAGCGCCGGCGTCAGCCCGGTGAAGGTGGTGTTCAGCTCGGGCACCGTCGTGGCGCCGAGGTCGAGCAGGCCGGGGGTCTCCTGTAGCAGCCTCGATGCGGAGACCAGGGTGGGCCGCAGGTCACCGATCGCGGGCCGCAGGTCGGCCAGGAGCGGGCGGAGGTTGCCGGAGACCGAGGGGAGCTTCTCGGTGGCGGGCTCCAGCGCCTGCAGCAGCGGCACCGCCGCGTCGACGGTGTCCGGCACGTTGCCCAAGGTCGTGACCGCCTGGTCGAGGGTGCCCGGAAGCTGCTTGAGGGTGTCGCCGAGCGCCTGGCGCTGCGCGACGACCTGGTCGACCGCGCCGCCGAGCTGGTCCACCACGCGGGCGACGTCGTTGTCCCGGCGGGCCAGGATCTCCATGGTGCGGTTCAGCTGGGTGACCAGCTGCTTCACGGCCTCGCCGTCGGTCCCGATCCCGCGCAGCACGTCGCCGAGCGCGCCGACCGCCGGGCCTGCCGTCTTGAGCGTGCCGTTGATGTCCGGCTCGCTGCCCGCGAGGGTCTCGTTCAGGTTCCGGGTCAGGGAGTTGAGCTTGTCCCGCGTCGGCGCGTCGAGGGCCGCGAGCACGGTGTCGAGCTCGACCGGGGACTGCTGGGTCCCGGTGATCATGCCGCCGGAGGGGATCTCGGCGTTGCCGTCGGGACCGTCGGTGATGTTGACGAGCCGCTCACCCAGCAGCGCCTTCCAGGTGACGCTCACCTGGGCGCCGTCGTGGAGCGGCGCGTGGTCGCCGTCGAGGTCGAGGACGAGCTTCGCCTTGCCGCCGACGACCTCGATGGCATCGACGGTGCCGGCGTCGAAGCCGTTGACCTTCACGAGGCTGCCGACGATGATGTTGGTCGCGTTGTCGAGCACGACGCTGACCCGGTAGGGCCCGTTGACGGCCATGAAGCCGGCCGCCGAGGTGCTGAGCACCACGACCGCCGCCGTCAGGGCGAGCAGGACTCTGCGCATGGTCAGTCCATCCCCAGCGGGCCGGCCGACTCGCCCGCGAGGAACTGCCGCACGAACGGGTCCTGCGAGGCGAAGGCCTCCTCGCACTCACCGAAGTGGACGACCTGCCCCTTCCAGATCAGGCCGACGTAGTCGCTGACCTTGCGGGCCGTCCGGATGTCGTGGGTCACCAGCATGTAGGTGCCGCCGTGCTCGGCGTGGACCTTGAGGATCAGGTCGTTGAGCAGGCTGGTCCGGACGGGGTCCAGGCCGGAGTCGGGCTCGTCGAACAGGACGATGTCGGGGTTCAGCACCAGCGCCCTGGCGAAGCCGGCGCGCTTGCGCATCCCGCCGGACACCTCGCTCGGGTACTTGCCGACGGCTCGCTCGAGACCGACCTCCTGCAGACGCGCCATGACGATCTCACGGATCTCGTCCTCGCCCTTCTCGGTGTGCTTGCGCAGCGGGAAGGCCGTGTTGTCGAAGATGTTCATGGAGCCGAACAGGGCACCGTCCTGGAACAGGACCCCGAACCGCTTGCGGATCTCGTAGCGCTGGCGCTCGGAGATCCGCCAGATGTCCTGCCCGAAGATCAGGACCTCGCCCTGGTCGGGCTCCAGCAGCCCGACGAGATGCTTGATGAGCACGCTCTTGCCGGTACCGGAGGGCCCCAGGATCGTCGTGATCGAGTCGGGCTTGAACTGCAGGTTGAGCCCCTGCAGGACGCGGAAGGACCCGAATCGCTTGTGGACGTTCTTGACGACCATCGAGTGCGCGGTCGGGATGACCTCGGTGGGTGGGTCGTCGTGCAGGGTATGCCTGCCGTCCGCGTCCGGGCGGGACTGCGCGAACATCGTGGTACCTCCGGTGGGGGAGCTGAGCGCTCGAAGGTCGGTCAGTTGGCGATGGGTGCGTTGGGCGCGAGACCCCAGAACAGCTGGGTCCCGAGGACGCCCACGACGTGGATCAGCACCATGTTGAGCATCATCGACTTCGCGGTGTTCCGACCGACCCCGACGGGGCCGCCGCTCGCGTTGTAGCCGTAGTAGCAGCCGACGAAGATGATGACTGTTCCCATGCTCATGACCTTGATCAACGAGTACAGGAAGTCCAGCGGGTTCTGGTAGAGCCAGAAGACGAACGAGTAGCCACCCGGCGACACACCGCCGAGCTGGACCACGACGGTGAGGTACTCGGCGACGTACATGATGCCGAGCCCGACCGTGTAGAGGAACGGCATGGCGACCCAGGCCGCGATGATCCGCGTGCCGACCAGGTAGCTGCGCGAGCGGACGCCCATGACCTCCATGGCGTCGATCTCGTCGGAGATCCGCATCGAGCCGAGCTCGGCGACGAGTCCGCAGCCCACCTTCGCCGCGAAGATGTAGCCCCACATGTACGGGCCCATCTCGCGGATCGCGCACCAGGCGGTGAAGATGCCCGAGTAGAGCGGGGCACCGATCTGCTTGAGGGTGTAGTTCGCCTCGAGGCCGCACTGGTAGCCGATCACGAACTGCATGACCCAGATGATCAGCCCGCTGGAGAGGATCAGGATCCCGCTCTGGTGGAAGACCTCGGTGGCGTAGTGCCGGACGTCACCGAGGTTGCGGACGATGCTGGCCGAGAACTTGGCGATCTGGCCGCCGGTGGTGAAGGACTCCTTCACCTTGTCCGCGCCGAAGCCGACCTCGACGTGGGAGGGCGTGGTCTCCGGGGGCTGTTCCGGCCCGGGACGGTCGAGCGTGCTGGTCACCTCGGGCTCCTTACCGGTAGACCTGGATGTCGGGGTTGAGCCCGAGCAGGATGGTGGTGAACACCATGTTGAAGATCCAGATCGCCGCGAAGGCGATCACGACGGCCTGGTTGACCGCTCGCCCCACACCGATCGGGCCACCCGAGGCCCGCATTCCCTTGTAGCAGCAGACCACGCCGATGATCAGGCCGAACAGCGCCGTCTTGAGGACGCTGCCCCAGACGTCGGTGGTGGAGAGGTTGTTGAACAGGCTGTCGGTGAAGGTCGCCGGGTTCGCGCCGAGGATCGGGACGGCGGCGATGTAGCCGCCCAGGATCCCGAAGATCACCGCGACGAGGTCGAGCAGGCCGGTCATGATGAACAGCGCGACGACACGCGGGAGGACGAGGGTCCGGATCGGGTCGACGCCGAGGACCTCCATGGCGTCGATCTCCTCGCGGATCCGGCGCGCCCCGAGGTCGGCGGTGATCGCCGTGCCGACCACTCCCGCGACGACCATGGCGTTCACCCAGGGGGCGAACTCCCGGATGCTCGCCATGACGAAGAACGAACCCAGTCGCTCCGGGATGCCGAAGAGGTTGAAGATGTTTCCACCCTGGAGCCCGGGGGCACCCAGCCCGAAAGCCGTGCACGACACCGCCATGGGCAGCCAGCACAGCTTCAGGATGTCGAACATCTGGTCGCGGACCTCGCCCCAGTAGCCCCAGGGCCGGCGGATGGCCATCCAGAGGACCTGGCCCATGAGCTGGACCATCTCGCCCGTCTGGGCGAGCGGGCTCTGGATCGCACCCCAGGCCCTGCCGGGGCTCGGCAGGCTGCGCGTCTTCCGTTCGGGCGCCGGAACAACAGTGGCCGACGGATTGCTCACGCTTCGCCTCCTCATCGAGGTCGGGACGTCGATGCCGACGGCAGGGGCCGTGCGACACGCGGTCGACGTCGTGGAGGGCGGCCCTGTGGAGCACACGCCTCACGACGCGGGAGTTCCGAACCGCTTGACCCCCTAACGGCCTAACGCTCGGGCGGGATACGGGGCCTACTGAGGGGTTTGCGGTTCCCCCCACCTGGGGGGTGGTTGTTGCTTGCGTCCGGCGTCGACGGGCACCTCGACGCCCAGACGGAGCCCGAGGAGCCGCGGGGCCCGCTCGACCCAGAGCCGACCGCCGAGCCTCGCCGCCTCCTCCGACAGGCTCCGCAGACCGAAGGACGGCCCGCTGCCCTTGGTGAGCACCGGCTGGATCTCCTCCGCCCGGCCGCCCCCGTCGTCGTCGAGCTCCACGGTCCACCACTGCGCACCTCGGCGCACGGACACCTCGACCTGCGTCGCCGACGCGTGCTTGGTGACGTTGGCCAGTCCCTCGCGGACCACCCTCACCAGCAGGTCAGCGCACGGTCCGACGGGTTCCGTCCCGGACCCGGAGACGTCGAAGTCCCCGGTCGGGCCGTCGATCTCCCCCAGCTCGTCGAGCAGGCCGCGCATCCGGCCGACCACGTCGCCGCCCTCGCCCGCGCGCCGCCGGGGCGAGCCACTGGTCGGCACCTCGCCCCGCGCGATCTCCACCAGCGCGGCGCGCAGCTGTTCCAGCGCCGTCTCCAGGCGCTCGGCGAGCCTGCCGAGCGCCGGGTCCTCGGCGGCGGGACCGGTGAGGTTCGACCGGAGCTCGTCGACGTCGAGGTTGGCCGCGTAGAGCTGTTGTGTCACACCGTCGTGGAGCTCCGCCGCGATCCGCGCGCGCTCGCGCAGGCTCTGCAGCGCCACCGACCGCCTGACCAGCAGCACGTGCTGGAACGCCACCGCCGCGATCGACGACAGCTCACCCACCGTCTGGATGTCGCGGCGGTCGACGGCGGCCCTGGCGGTGCCCGAGTCGCAGAAGACGACCCCGAGCAGGCCGAGACGGTCACTGCGCATGGGCTGGGCGACGACCGCGCCGCGGACGTCGAACAGCTTCAGGTACTCGGCGGGGACCAGCCGGCGCAGCTCGTTCGGCCTGGCGACCAGGGCGTCCTCACGCCCGCCCAGCACCGCCAGGATCGGGAACTCGGAGCCGGGGCCGTGGACCGCGGAGACTGTGTCTGCGGGGATGCCGAAGCCGGCCCGGCCGCGCACCCGACCGGTCGTGTTGTCCACGTCGAGGATCAACGAGCGCTCGAACCCGGTCGACTCGCACACCGTCCGGGCCACCGTGTCGAGCAGCCCGTCGACGTCGGCGTAGGACAGCAGGGTCTTGGTGAGGTCGATCGCGGGGATCGTCGCGCCCTCGCGACCGGACATGGCCCTGCCTCCTCCGCATCGCCGTCCCGGCCCCGGACCGGGACAGCCGGAGGACCACGGTAGCGTGGGTGGCTGTGACGAGCAGCGACGCCCGCAATGCCCCACACGCCACCGGTCCGATCGACGGGCCCGCGGCGGTCCGCGCGGCCTCTGCCGGGTTCACCGTCCTCCTACTCGGAGGCCTGGCCGCCCCGATCGCCGCCCAGTTCCTGCCCGTGGTCGGACAGTTCTGGCTGAGCATCGTGGCCGTCGCGGCGTTCGTCGTGGCGGGATGGCGGATCGGCGACGCCCGCAACGCCGCGCTGCACGGGGCGTGCGCCGCGCTGGGCTCGTACGTCCTGGTGCTCCCCCTCGTGCTGTGGACGGCAGGCCTCGCCGCCGTGGGGTGGGGGCAGATCGTCGGCACCGCGGCCGTGGCCGTGGTGGTCGGCGGACTCACCGGCTTCGTGGTCGGCAGGCGGCGGGACTCCGGCGGCTGAGACCGCCCGGACCTGACCCGAGGGCACCCGGACGCGAGAGCGCCCGGCCGAGGATCCCCGGCCGGGCGCTCTGCGTGGTCGGCTCATCCGCCTCGGCGGGTCAGCTCCCGGCCACCTCGACTTCGAGCTGGCCGTCGGCGTGCGAACGGCGGAGAACCTTCTTGTCGTACTTGCCGGTGCCGGTCATCGGCACCTCCGAGACGAACGCCCACCGCTCGGGCAGCCACCACTTGGCGACCTTGTCCGAGAGGTACTCCCGGAGCTGGTCGGGGGTGACGGTCGACCCGGGCTTGACGACGATCGCCGCCAGTGGGCGCTCCTGCCACTTCTCGTCCGGCACGCCGATGACCACGGCCTGCAGCACCTCGGGGTGGCCGATGAGCTCGTTCTCGAGCTCGACGGAGGAGATCCACTCACCGCCGGACTTGATGACGTCCTTGGCGCGGTCGGTCAGGGTGATGAACTGACGCGGGTCGATGGTCCCGACGTCGCCGGTCCGCAGCCACCCGTCGTGGAACTTCTCGGGGTCCTCGCCACCGTGGTAGCCGGCCGTGACCCACGGACCACGCACCTCCAGCTCACCGACGGACTTCCCGTCGGTGGGCAGGACCGCGCCCTCGTCGTCGACGATCCGGGCCTCGACACCGGCGACCACGCGTCCCTGCGTGCCCCGCAGGTGCAGCGCCTCCTCCGGCGAGGAGCCCGCGGGCGGCAGCGCGACCGCGGCCAGCGGGGAGGTCTCGGTCATCCCCCACGCCTGGACGATCCGGACACCCAGCTCGTCGAACGCCGTCATCAGCGACCGAGGCACCGCCGAGCCACCACAGGCCACGAACTTGAGCGAGCTCAGGTCGTGGCCGGGGTTGTCCCGGACGTAGTTCAGGATGTCGTTCCAGATCGTCGGCACGGCACCCGACATGGTCGGCCGCTCCGCCTCGATGAGGGCCACGAGCGGCGCCGCCTGGAGGAACGGGCCCGGCAGCAGCAGCTGTGCACCGGCCATCATGGCGGCGTACGGCAGGCCCCACGCGTTCGCGTGGAACATCGGCACGATCGCGAGGATCGTGTCGTCGTAGCCGACGCTCAGCGCGTTGCTCGTGCAGGCGGCCTGCGAGTGCAGCCACATCGACCGGTGGCTGTAGACGACCCCCTTGGGATTGCCCGTCGTGCCGCTCGTGTAGCACATGGCGGCCGCCGCGGTCTCCTCCACCTCCGGCCAGTCGAACGTGCCCGGCTGGCCCGCCAGGACGTCGTCGTAGCGGAGGACCTGCTTGCCGTGCCCCTCGAGCGCCGAGACGTCTCCCGAGCCGGTCACGAGGACCGTGTGCACGGTGTCCATCTCGGGCAGGGCACGCGCGAGCAGCGGAGCGACCGAGTCGTCGACGATCACGACCTGGTCCTCGGCGTGCTTCGCCACGTACGCCAGCTGCTGCGGGGTGAGCCGCAGGTTCAGCGTGTGCAGCACGGCGCCCATCGAGGGCACCGCCGCGTACGCGTCCAGGTGCTCCTGGTTGCTCCACTGGAAGGTGGCGACCCGCTGGTCACCGGTCACCCCGAGCTCACGCAGCCCGTTCGCGAGCTGTGCGGAGCGGACGCCGAGGTCCGCGTAGGTCGTCCTGCGGACCTGCCCGGGAGCGACCGCCGTGATCGTCTCTCGCTCCTCGTAGACGGCGACCGCGTGCCGAAGCACCGAGCCCACCGTCAGTGGGAAGTCCTGCATCGTGCTGTGCACGGTGCGATCCTCTCGTCGGTTCGGGGGTCAGACGGCGACGAGGTCGTCCCGCCCGGCCTCCTTCAGCATCTTCTCGTACTCCGGGAAGAGCTCCTTGGCGGTGGGGATCAGCTTCAGCAGCTTGGGCACCGGGCCCTTGGCCCGGACGGTCCCGCGCGCCATGGCGACCGACAGGTTGACCTTGCCCAGCCAGAACTTGTTGCCGGTGTCGGCGGTCATGAACAGCTCGACGTTCGGCTCGGCGTCGCTGCCCGGCCCCGTCACGACCGTCTTGGCGGGCATGTCGACGGTGATCGTGGCGTCCGGGTCCGTGTAGTGGATCCGGAGGACGACGCCGGAGTCGGCGAGCTTGTCCGACAGGCCCTCCTGCTTCGTCGCGATCTCGAAGATGCCGCCGAGGTAGGTGTAGACCTCGGCCTCGTCATTGAACACGCCCATGTGTCTTCTCCTTGGGATGTCGAACTGGTCCAGTCGGTGCGCGGGTCAGTCGAGGCTGACCCACACCGACTTGGTCTGGGTGAATCCGAGCAGTGACTCCTCGCCCAGGTCCCGGCCGTAACCGGAGGCCTTGTACCCGCCGAACGGGGCCGCGGGATCGAGCATGTTGTACTGATTGATCCACACGGTGCCGGCCTGCAGCTGGTGGGCGACCCGGTGGGCTCGCTTGATGTCGGAGGTCCACACCCCGGCGGCGAGCCCGAAGTCACTGCCGTTGGCCCGGCCGACGACCTCGGACTCGTCGTCGAAGGCGAACACCGACAGGACCGGCCCGAAGATCTCCTCGCGGGCGATCCGCATGTCGTCGCGAACGCCGGAGAACACCGCGGGGGTCAGGAAGCTCCCCGCGGCGAGCTCGCCGCCCGGCCGCTCGCCGCCGCAGACGAGCGTCGCCCCCTGCTCGGTCCCGGCCTGCAGATAGCCCTCCACGCGGTCGCGCTGCGCGGCGGAGATCAGCGGCCCCATCTCGGTGCCGTCGGCGAGTCCGTGACCGAGCTCGATACCGCGAGCCGCCGACTCGAGGGCCGCGAGCATGTCGTCGTGCACGCTGCGGTGGACGTAGAGGCGGGAGCCCGCGCAGCAGACCTGGCCCTGGTTCAGGAAGATGCCCGTCAGGGCCCCCTGCGCCGCGTTCTCCAGGTCGGCGTCCGGGAAGACGATGTTCGCCGACTTGCCCCCGAGCTCGAGCGTGAGCTTCTTCAGGCTCGCCGCGCTCGCCGCGACGATGCGTTGTCCCGTCGCGGTCGAGCCGGTGAACGAGATCTTGGCGACGTCGGGGTGCTCGATGAGGGCCTGGCCCGCGTCGGGGCCGTAGCCGGTCACCATGTTCACGACGCCGGGCGGCATGCCCGCCTCGTCGATCAGCTCCATCAGGCGCAGGGCGGACAGCGAGGTCATCTCCGATGGCTTGAGCACCACGCTGTTGCCGGCCGCCAGGGCCGGCGCGAGCTTCCACGAGGTGATCAGCAGCGGGAAGTTCCACGGAACGATGAGCCCGACCACGCCGAGCGCCTCGCGCCGCGTGTAGGTGAAGCTGCTGCCCACGGGTGGCGACACCGGGAGCGTCTGCCCGGAGATCTTGGTGCACCACCCCGCGTAGTACCGCCAGACCTCGGCCGCGATCCCGACGTCGAGGAAGATCGACTCGGTGAGCGGCTTGCCGTTGTCGAGGGTCTCCAGGGTCGCCAGCTGCTCGGCGTGCTCCTCGATCAGGGCGGCGATGTCGTACAGCACCCGCGCTCGCGCGGCGGCACTGAGCTCCTGCCACGACCGGAGCCCCCTGGTGGCCGCGGCCACGGCCCGGTCGACGTCGGCCGCCGTCCCCGCGGCGATGGACGCGACCACCTCACCCGTCGCCGGGTCGAGCGTGTCGATGACCTCGCCGGTCGCCGACGGACCGGGCTTGCCGCCCACGACCACGCTGTCCCCTGCACGCGAGAGCACATCGCGGACTCCGTCGATGGCCTCGGACACTGCGGATGTCATCCCGCTCCTCACTACGCTGTGACCGGAAGTGAGGATATAGAATGTCCGACCCCGGCTGCTCCACGTGACCGACGGCACGGGCCAGGTTTGGCCCGGGGGGGCCGTCGGCACGCTGACCGCGACCATCGGACGGCCGGCCCGACCGGCCGCGGCCGACTGACGCGCGACCCGCGCCTCAGAGCGTGTTGTGAAACCCGGATGCGGTCCGGCGCGGCGTGTCGGGTAGTCGATCTCGGTGGTTGATCATCCGAGCGGGTGTGCGTGTGCTCGTGTCGCAGGGCTTATGACTCGTCGCTGAGTGACCGGCAGTGGGCGGTGATCGAGCCGCTGCTGCCGCGGACAGCGCCGAGTCTGGGCGGGCGTCCGCACGTGTACTCGCGCCGCTTGATCGTGGACACGATCAGCTATGTGCTGGTCAGCGGGTGCGCGTGGCGGATGGTGCCGCATGACCTGGCCCCGTGGTCGATCGCCTACCAGTGGTGTCGTGCCTGGACCGCGGACGGAACCTGGGACCGGGTGCACGACACGTTGCGCGATCGGGTCCGTGAGCAGGACGGCCGGGACCCGCAGCCCTCTGCCGCCGTGCTCGACTCGCAGTCGATCAAGACGAGCGAAGGTGGTGATGCGATCGGCTACGACGCCGGGAAACGCGTGCGTGGCCGCAAACCGCATCTGCTCGTCGGCACGATCGGGCTGGCGTCGGCGGTGGTGGTGGTGGTTCACTCGGCGTCGGTGCAGCACCGGGACGGAGCGAAGCTGGTCCTGGGCGGTGTCCGGCGTCGATTCCCGCAGCTCGGACCTTCGGCTGGTTGACGAGGTGCAGATGCTTGGCACGGGACTACGAACGCAAGACCGCGCACTCCGAGGCGACGGTCAAGTTCGCGATGATCCGGCTGATGGCCGCCCGGCTGGCCGGTGACGAGCTACCCGCACCGACCAGCCCGGTCGAGATCGAGGCCGCACGCCGGCTAGCTGTGCTGCCCGGGGACGTTGGTCGAACTGGGGGTCGTGTGACGACACGGTCTAATGATCTTGATGGGTGAGGACCTCCCGGAGTGGTGTGGAGCTGTCTGACGGCATCCACGCCCGACTCCGGGAGGCCCTCGTGCTCCACGCTAACGCTGCTCTGACCCCGCGTGCCCGATTACGGCTGGCGCGTCTGATCGTCGAGGACCACTGGCCGGTCTCGCTGGCCGCGGCCCGGTTCCAGGTGTCCTGGAAGACCGCGAAACGCTGGGCCGACCGCTACCGCGCCGAAGGCCCGGCCGGGATGCTGGATCGCTCGTCGCGTCCGCACCACAGCCCGAACAAGACCCCGGAGCCGATCAAGCGCAAGGTCGTGCACCTGCGGCTCAAGCAGCGCCTGGGCCCGGTCGAGATCGCCGCCCGCGTCGGCATCGCACCCTCCACCGCCTATCAGGTGCTGCGCCGCTGCGGGATCAACCGGCTCTCCGGGCTGGACCGAGCATCCGGAGAGCCGGTGCGCCGCTACGAACACCCCGCCCCCGGAGACATGCTCCACGTCGATGTGAAGAAACTGGGCAACATCCCCGACGGCGGCGGCCACCGCTTCGTCGGCCGAGCCCAGGGCGATCGCCACCGCGCCGCCACCCCAGGCAAGACCCGCAACCGCCACTACAACGTGAAAATGGGCACCGCGTTCGTCCACACCGTGATCGACGACCACTCCCGGGTCGCCTACGCCGAGATCCACGACGACGAGACCGCCACCACCGCATCGGCCGTGCTCCGTCGAGCCGTGGCCTGGTACGCCGAACGCGGCGTCACCACCGTGCGAGTCCTGTCGGACAACGGCCCGGCCTACCGCTCACACCTGTGGCGCGACACCTGCACCGAGCTCGGCATCTCACCCCGCCGGACCCGGCCCTACCGGCCCCAGACCAACGGGAAAATCGAACGCTTCCACCGCACCCTGGCCGACCGCTGGGCATTCCGACGCCTCTACTCCAGCGAGTCGCAACGCCGGAAGGCCCTCCCAGCGTTCCTGCACGAGTACAACCATCACAGGCCCCACACCGCCCTGCGAGGTCAGCCACCCATCACCCGGTTGACCAACCTGTCCGGGCAGCACAGCTAGCAGAAGGCGCCGACGGCTGACCGCCCAGGTTTCACAACACTCTCTCAGTCCGTGGTGTGGACGATGAGCACGTCGATGCCCGCGGACCTGGCGACGCCGCTCGGCACTGAGCCCAGCAGCCTGCCCGCGACACTGTTCAGCCCGCGGTTGCCGACGACCACGAGCCCGGCGCCGTGCTCCTTCACGGCGTCCTTGAGCACGTCTACCGGCGCGCCGTCCACGGCCTGGGTGACGACGTCGGTGGCGCCGCTCTCGACGGCGACGTCCGCGGCGAGCTTGAGCACCTCCTCGGCCGGGCTCGCACCGCGGGCCAGGAAGGCCTCGTCGCCGAGGGCGTCGGCGGCGTCTGCCTCGTCGAGCCTGCTGGCGGGTGTGTAGGCCGACACGATCACGAGCTTCGCCGATGAGCCGCGGGCGAGTTCCGCCGCTCGCGCGATGGCGCGGTGCGAGGTCGGCGAGCCGTCGGTGCCGACGACGATCGAGCTGTACATGGAGCGCTCCTCGAACCTGTTCATGACTTTCGGTTGAAGGGAGATTACTCTAAGCGAGAGCGTCGGCCGCCCGCTGTCACCCGACCTCCGGGTGACGAGTCCATTACCGACGAGTAGCCTTCCGTCCACCTGGTCGCAACGATGCGATCACACCACCTCGGAGGCAGCCGTGCTGATCAGAACCGTACGCAAGCTGGTGACCTCGACCGCCGACGCCGTCGCCGGGGCGTCGGCGACCGTGGTCACGTCCTTGCCGGGAAGCGACGAGGCGAAGATGCGGCGGGTGGTCCCCATCATCGCCGTGCGCCGAGTGGTCGACCTGCCGCTCAAGCTGCTCTGACGGCGCGGTCCGTCAGGTCCGCTGCTCGCGGTCGCCGGTCGCCCCGTCGCGCTCCGCGAGCAGTTGGTCCAGCTTGCGCGAGAGCGCGTCGACCTCATCGCGCAGACGCTGGAGCTCTGCGACGTCCCGCTCGCCCTCGCCCTCGCCCAGCACCGCGCGCGCGAGCCTGCCCGGCGCGCGGATGAGCTCGGCGATCACCGGGATGCCCGCCCCCTCCCCGCCTGGCTCGGTCCGGTGCAGGGCGTGGGTGAGCACCTCCTCGGTGCGGTCGGCGCCACTGTCGTGGTCCAGCACGACGACCTCGACGCCGTCGCGCACCAGGCGCCGGATCGCCGCCAGTGAGGTGAACCGGCGTTCACCGGTGTCGTAGAGCTTGCGGTTGGCGTACCGCTTGATCACCCGCGCGTCCCCGGGGCTCGCGGCACCGCCGCCTTCTACACCGTCCACGGTCCCGATCCAATCACGCTTTCGCGTGACACGCCGACGAGCCCCGGGGAGTCCCCCGGGGCCCGTCGACGGATGCGTCGCAGACGTGCTCAGGCCTTGGCCGAGGCGGTCGCGCGCGTACCGGTGGTCGCGGCGGGCTTCTCGTCCTCGCGGTCGTACGCCACGGCGTCGCCGACGGAGTTGCGCACGTCGCGCTCGACGTCCTTGGCGCGGTCGACGATGTCGTCGACGAGGTCCTTGGTGTTGTCCACGATGTCGCTGAGGAAGCCGGTCAGGCTGGTCTTCTTGCGGGCCATGTCACACGCTCCGATCGTCGGTGTCGCGGGGATCCCCCCGTCGGAACCGAATTTACGCAATGCGTAATTCTGCGTCCAGCCGATGTGAGCGGCGCCATCTCGACTGACGGGGCGCAGCCGCCCCGGTGTCGCCTCGGCGCGCGACGCGCGGGACCATTCGACCACCGCCACGAGGCGGCGGCGCGGCCTGCGGCACAGGAGGGTCCATGACAGGGGACGGGGACGCGGGGCCACCCGCCGTGCGGTTCGACGACATCACCGTCCGGTTCGGTGACGAACCGGTGCTGCGCAGGCTGCGCGGCGAGTTCCCGGCGGGCGAGCTGACGGTGCTGATGGGCGAGTCCGGCGGCGGCAAGACCACGCTCATGCGGCACCTCGTCGGCCTGCGCAAGCCCGACTCCGGGAGCATCGAGGTGGGCGGGCGCGTGGTGCACACCCTGGACAAGCGGGGACTCACCGCATTGCGCGGGTCGATGGGTGTGCTGCTCGGCGGCGCGACCTTGTTCGACTCGTCGGTGTTCGGCTCGCTCACCGTCTACGAGAACGTCGCCTACCCGCTGCGTCTGCGCGTCGACGACGACGAGACGGTCCACGCGACGGTGTGCCGCTGGCTGGGCACCCTGGGGCTCGCCGACGCGCACGACCGGCTCCCCGAGCAGCTGCCCGCACACACCCGGCGGCGGGTCGCCCTGGCCCGTGCGCTGGCCCCCGAGCCCCCCTTGATCGTCCTCGACGACATCGACCTCGGCCTCGACTCCACCACCGTCGCCCGAGCGGTCGCAGCCGTCCGCGACGTCCACGCCCGGCGAGGCTCGACCGTGGTCGTCACCACCCACGACATCGAGCTGGCCCGCGCGCTCGGTGGGCGGCTCGCGGTGCTGGCCCACGGCCGCCTGGTCGCGAACGGACCGGTCGCCGAGCTGCTCGACGGGGTGCGCGACGCCGCCGACTTCGACGACCGTTTCCGGGTGCGGGACAGCCTGGGCCCGATGGACATCCCGGCTCCGCCTGCCGGCCGCCGCTGGACGGTGGCCGTCGATCCACGGTTGGTCGCGATCCTGGTCGCGGGGCTCGTCCTGGTGACCGCCCTCGTCATCGCCGTCCGCCTGTCCGGCGCGGGCTGAGTCCGCCCGGACCGGCCGTGGACACGACGCCGCCCCCGGACCCGCTGGGCGGTCCGGGGGCGGCCGGTGCGCGACTCAGGCCTTCTTGTCCTCGTCGCGGTCCTCGGACACCGCGTCGGACACCGAGTTGCGGGTGTCCTTCTCCAGGTCGCGACCGCGGTCGATGACGTCGTCGACCAGGTCCTTCACGTTGTCGGTGACATCGCTGAGGAAGCCGGTGATGCTGGTCTTGCGGGCCATGGTGTCCTCCTGAGTTGGCGTTTCTTACGCACTGCGTAATTTACGCAATGCGTAAGTACCTGTCCATGACAGCACCCACACTGCGGCCCGGATCACCCTTGCCGCGGCCTGGTCACGACCGGTCGAGCCCACCCTCCAGCCAGCGCTCCCGCGGCACGACCGGCTGGTCGAGCCTCCCCCGCGCGTCCAGCACCTCCTCGAACTGCTGCAGATGGCGGAGCATGACCTCGCCGCCCGGTCCGGGTCGCTCGCCGCCACGGCGCGCGCGATCCCGATGTGCCCGCGGCGGGTGCCCTCGCGGTCCCGAGACGGCGTCGGCCAGTGCCAGCAGCCATCCACGCTGCTCCTCCGTCGCCGAGCGGGCAGCGGCCGCTGCGGCCGACCACGCCGAGCCGGCGCGCCGAGTGACAGCGAGGGCGGCGCGCCGGAGTGGGCGGGCTACATCGACATCGTCGACCGCGTGACGGACATGATCATCTCCGGCGGGGAGAACGTCTACTCCGCCGAGGTCGAGAACATCCTCTACACCCACCCGGACGTCCTCGAGGCCGCCGTCATCGGGGTGCCCGACGACACGTGGGGCGAGCGGGTGCGTGCCGTCGTCGTACCGCGGCGCGGCGCCTCGTGCAGCCCAGCGCAGCTCATCGAGCACTGCCGGAGCAAGCTGGGCTGCGTCAAGATCCCGCGTACCGTCGACCTCAGAGCCGACCCGCTGCCCGAGTCCGGGGCGGGGAAGATCCTCAAGCGCGACCTGCGGGAGCCCTACTGGGCGGGCCGCGAGCGCGGGGTCAACTGACGGGTGCACCGCCGTCCCGCTCGGCGAGCCACTGGTGGAAGCGGCCGTAGTGGCGGGCGGGGTCACGCTCGACGAACCGGGCCCGCGCCTCGCACAAGGGCCGATCGGCGTCCGGCATGGCCAGCGTGGCCCGGATGACCCAGTGGCCGCGCTCGCTGCGCGACTCCGGCCAGGCCCGAACCAGCAGGTCGCGCTGCAGCGGCACCGGGCGGCGGAACCGCACGTCCATCTCAGCCGTCACCGACAGGGCCGCGGCCGCCAGCGACACGGCCCCGCAGGCCTCGTCGAGCGCGCCCATCACCGAGCCGCCGTGGGCGACACCACCCGCGCCCTCGTGCTCGGGTCCAAAGTGGGCGACGCCCTCCACCGAACCCTCGGGTCCGCGGTGGAGGACCATCCCGAACCGGCAGCGGCCCCGAGGCCTACAGCCCATGCACAGCATGTCGCCGAACTCGATGCTGAACCGCTGTTCGTCGGCGGACGGGGACTCAGGACTGGTCACGTCGCCTCCGGCGGCCGTCGTTCCGTATTCGAACTGTGGCCCCCGATGTTAGCCGCTGCTAACGTCCACCCATGCCCACACCCCTCGCAACACTCGCCGGCTTCGCGGAGGTGGCGCCCGGCAGACTGGACCGCCCGTTCCTCGACCTCCATCTCGAGTCTGCGGTCGCCGCGCTGCGAGACTCGGGCCTCGGACCGGACGAGGTCGACGGACTGCTGTGCGTCGGCTCGATGATGGGCGAGTCGATCGAGCACACCTTCCTCTCCGAGGAGATCCAGGACTCGCTCGGACTGCACAACCTGGGCCTTCAGCTCGGCGTCCAGCTCGGCGGCGGCAGCCACCTGGCGATGCTCGGGGTCGCCACGCGAGCCATCCAGTCCGGCCAGTGCTCGGCGGTCCTGTGCGTCTCGGCGGGGGTCTTCCCGCCGATCCGCGACGTCGGCAGGCAGCTGATGACGATGACCTGCCACCCGGACTACGAGCTCCCCTACGCGCCGTCGATCCCCACCCTCTACGGGCTGATCGCCCAGGCCTGGCTGAACGAGGTCGGACAGACCCGGGAGGTGTTCGCCGAGGCCGTGGCCGCCCAGCAGGAGTGGGCGGTGGCGCACCCGACCGCGATCGGGGCCGATGCCGGGGCGTTCAGCGCGGCAGACGTCCTCGCCGCCCGCCACATCGCGGGGCCGTTCGGCTACCTCGACTGCTCCATCCCCTGCGAGGGTGGCGGAGCCTTCCTACTGGTGTCCCCGGAGCGTGCGGCGAGGCTGCCGCACCGCCCGGTCCACGTCGTCGGGATCGGCGAGGGGCACACCCACGGGTTCCTCACCTCGATGCCGGACCTGTCCACGACCGGCGCCACCCGGTCCGGGGCGAAGGCCTTCGCGGAGGCGGGGATCACACCCGCCGAGGTGGACCTCGCCCAGCTCTACGACGCCTTCAGCTCGAACCCCGTGATGCTGCTCGAGGAGCTCGGGCTCGCCGAGCGGGGCAAGGCGGTCGAGCTGTACCGGGAGGGCGCGACGCGCCCGGGCGGGCGGCTGCCGGTCAACACCAACGGCGGTCTGCTGCGGTTCGGCCATGCGGGCACCGCCTCCGGCATCTGCGGGGTCCTCGAGGCCTACCAGCAGATGACCGGCCGTGCGGCGGGCACGCAGGTGCAGCGGGCCGACCGGGCCGTCGTGCACGCCTACGGCTCGATGCTCTGCAGCCACGTCACCGTCGTCCTGGAGGGATCATGACCACCGCTTTCCTGGAGGGTCTCGCAGACCCCGCCGTGCTCCCCCGTGTCGACGAGGTCAACCGGGGCCACTTCGAGGCCGCCGCCCGCGGCAGCCTCGCGGTGCGCGAGTGCTCGGGATGCGGTCTGCTCTTCCACTACCCGCGCCCGTTCTGCCCGCGCTGCCACTCGGCGGACCTCGCGTGGACCGAGGTCTCGGGCGAGGCGACCGTCCTGGTGGCGGCCCTCGTCAGCAGGCCGCCGTGGAACGACCTGCCGCGGTCCGCGCCGTACGTCGTGGTCGTCGTCCAGCTGGCCGAGGGCCCGCAGATGGTGTCCACGGTGGAGGGCTGCGCGCCCGAGACCGTGGTCGCCGGGATGGCGGTGCGCGCCGCCTTCGAGCGCATCGGCGACCTCGGCATCGTCCGTTTCGTTCCCTCATGAGCCAGCGCAGACCCGACGAGAGGACCTCCGTGCCCCAGGACGAGCTGAACACCAACCTGATCACCAGGGTGAACGTGGGCGACATGCTGACCCGGGCGGCCTGGCGCAGCCCGGGCCACCTGGCCGTCGTCGACGGGCCGCGTCGCCTCAGCTATCGAGAGCTCGACGACGAGGTCAACCGCCTCGCCCACGCGCTGCTCGCCGCGGGCTACGGCCGGGGCGACGTTCTGGCCCTGGCCAGCGGCAACAGCGTCGAGTTCCTCACCACGTACTTCGCCTGCGCCAAGACGGGCGTCGTGTGCGTGCCGATCAACCTGGCGTGGGGCCCGCCCGAGGTGGGCTACGTGCTGGAGCACTCGCGGGCGCGCGGCGTCGTGGTGGAGAGTCAGCTCGCCCCGCTGGTGGACGCCGCGATCCAGCGGGTGGCGTCCTCCTCCTCGGTCACCGACGTGCTGGTCGCGCCCGGGACCGGGGCCGCGTGGGAGCCGGGTGCCGCCGGCACGTGGCAGTCCCTCGACGCCTTCGTGGGCGACGCGCCGAGCACCGACCCCGAGTGCGTCGTCGGCGACCGGGACCCGATCAGCTACCTCTACACCAGCGGCACCACCTCGGCGCCGAAGGGCGTCGTCAGCAGCCACGTCGCGGTCTACATCGAGTCGCTCAACGCGCCGCTCGTGCTGGGCATCAACGCCGGCGAGCGCTCGGTCGCGATGATGCCCCTGTTCCACACGGCGC
Source organism: Pseudonocardia sp. WMMC193 (assembly GCF_021728735.1). Classification (NCBI taxonomy): domain Bacteria; kingdom Bacillati; phylum Actinomycetota; class Actinomycetes; order Pseudonocardiales; family Pseudonocardiaceae; genus Pseudonocardia; species Pseudonocardia sp. WMMC193. The sequence continues at coordinate 3,574,557 of NZ_JAKKDO010000003.1, forward strand.
AGCTCAACGGCTTCACCACCGGGCTGCTCTACATGGGCGGCACGCTCGTGTTGATGCGGGCCTTCGACCCGGCGGCGCTGCTGGCCACGATCGAGACCGAGCGGATCACGCAGATCTTCGGCCTGCCCATGATGTACCGGGCGCTGATGGACCACCCGGACGTCGACAAGCGGGACCTGTCGAGCCTGCGGCTCGCCCTCTACGCCATGGCGCCGATGCCCGACACCGACCTGCGCCGGGCGATCGAGGTCTTCGACTGCGACTTCGCGCTCGGCTTCGGGCAGACGGAGATGAACCCGATCACGACGGTCTTCCCGCCCGAGTACCAGCTCAGCCACGCGGGCTCGGTCGGCCTCCCGGTGCCCAACGTGCAGGTCGGCATCATGGACGACGAGGGCACCCTGCTGCCGGTCGGCGAGACCGGCGAGATCGTCTACCGGGGCCCGCACGCGATGGAGGGCTACCTGCGCAACGAGGAGGCCACGTCGGAGGCGTTCGCGCACGGCTGGTTCCACTCGGGCGACGTCGGCCGGTTCGACGACGACGGCCTGCTCTGGTTCGCCGACCGCAAGAAGGACGTCATCAAGTCCGGCGGCGAGAACGTGGCCTCCATCGAGGTGGAGAAGGCGCTCTACGAGGCGGAGCCGCGGATCCAGGAGGTCGTCGTCGTCGGGCTGCCACACGAGCGCTGGTCGGAGGCCATCGCGGCGATCGTCACGCCCAAGCCGGGAACCGACCTCACCGAGGACGACGTGATCGCCGCGGCGAAGACCCGGCTGTCCGGGTTCAAGGTGCCCAAGGCAGTGCTGTTCGTCGACGCCATGCCCCGCACCGCCACCGGCAAGATCCAGAAGAACGTGCTGCGCGAGGAGCACCGGGGCCACTTCGAGGGCTGAGACACCCCCGCGGGGGGCGCCGCGGTCGGCGCCTCCCGCGGGGCTGGTGGCCGCAGGCCTACCGGGCCACCCGCGGCTCGCTCACGGCCCGGCGACGGACGGGAAGCGCGGGGCCCGCTTCTCCTTGATCGCCTGCGCCCCTTCGAGGACGTCGTCGTCGAAGAAGTTGAGCATCTCGTAGGCCAGCGACGCCTCGAAGATCGGGCCCGCATCCCGGATCCAGTGGTTGAGCGAGCGCTTGGTCCAGCGCAGCGCGTGCTGCGGGCCCACGGCGAGCTTCTCCGCCACCCCGAGCGCGGTCGAGAGCACCTCCTCGACGGGCCTGCACAGCGAGACCAGGCCGATCCGCTCGGCCTCCTTCCCGTCGATGAACTCCGCGGTCAGGAGGTAGTACTTCGCCTTGGCCATCCCGCAGAGGATGGGCCAGACGATCGCGGCGTGGTCACCCGCGCCGACGCCGAGGCGCAGGTGCCCGTCGGTCAGCCGGGCGTCCTCGGCGATGACCGAGATGTCCGCCATCAGCGCTGCCGCGAGACCCGCGCCGACGGCGACGCCGTTGATCGCGGAGATGACCACCTTCTGGCAGTTCACGATGTTGTAGACGAGGTCGGCCGCCTCCTTGGAGATTGCCGCCACCTGCTTGAAGTCCTTCGCCTGGTCGATGACCATGTCCAGGTCGCCGCCCGCGGAGAACGCCTTGCCCGCGCCGGTGATGACGGCGACGCGGCACTCGTCGTCGGCGTCGACGTCGAGCCAGACGGTGCTGAGCTCCCAGTGCAGGCGCTTGTTCGTCGCGTTCAGCCGCTCCGGCCGGTTGATCGTGATCAGCAGGACGCCGTCCGACGGCCGCTCGAAGGTCAGGTACTCGTACTTGCCGTAGTCCACTGCGTGCTCCTTGGTCGTGGTCGCGCGGGCGGTCGGCTCACAGCCCGATCTGCTTGGCGATGATCTCTTTCATGATCTCGGTGGTGCCGCCCCCGATGCCGAGGATCCGCGAGTCGCGGTAGTGCCGTTCCACCTCCGACTCCCGCAGGTAGCCCATGCCGCCGAAGAGCTGCACCGCCGTGTCGACGGCGAGGTCGCAGGCCTCCACCGCCTGGTTCTTCGCCATCGAGACCATCCGCACGTCGGTGTCGCCCGCGATGATGCGGTCGACGGCGGCGTGGGTGTATGTCCGCGCCACGTCGACCGCGGTCGCCATGTCGACGATCTTGTGCCGGACCACCTGGCGGGTGGAGAGCGGCCTCCCGAAGGTCTCGCGCTGTTTGACCCACTCGAGGGTCAGGTCGAGGCAGCGCTGGGCGGTGGCGTAGGACTGGACGGCCAGGAACGCCCGCTCCACCTGGAACTGCTGCATGATCTGCAGGAAGCCGCTGTTCTCCGGGCCGACGAGGTTGGCGGCGGGCACCCGCACGTCGGCGTAGCCCAGCTCGGCCGTGTCCGAGCAGTGCCAGCCCATCTTCCGCAGCCGCCGCGACACCGTGAAGCCGGGGGTGCCCCGCTCGACGACGAGCAGCGACACTCCCCCGGCGCCCGGCCCGCCGGTGCGCACCGCGGTGGTGACGTAGTCGGCCCGCACGGCCGAGGTGATGAACAGCTTCGCGCCGTTGACCACGAAGTGGTCACCCTCGCGTCGGGCCGTGGTCCGGATCCCGGCCACGTCCGAGCCGGTGTCCGGCTCGGTGATCCCCAGGCTGCCGATCTTCTCGCCCGCGAGCGTGGGCGCGACGAAGCGGCGGATCTGCTCCGGGTCGCGCTGGGCGACCATGTGCGGCACCGCGATGTTGTGCGTGAGCAGGCTCGCGAGGACACCCGACGACCCGCCGCCCGCCATCACCGACTCGGTGAGGACGACGAGGTCGCGCAGGTCCCCGCCCGATCCGCCCACCTCCTCGGGGAACCCGATGCCGAGCAGGCCCGCCTCGGCCGCCCGCCGGTGCAGCTCGCGGGGCAGCTCACCCGCGTCCTCCCAGTCCGCCAGGTGCGGCGCGATCTCCTTGCGGGTGAAGGAAACCGCCATCTGGCGCAGGGCCGCACGTTCCTGCGTGGTCCACGGGTCCACCGAGTCCTGGACGTGCTCGGCCACTCCGACCATGCGCTCTCCTCCTTCGTTCTCGGGGCGCCTGCCGACGCCACGTTTCGGGCCACCCCGTTGTCGTCGGACGTTAGCGCCCGCTAACGTGAAGCGCCAGGAGATCGATGGCGACCCCGCTCGGAGGAACACGTTGGTGGACGTCCTACCGGACCGAGTCGAGCCCAGTGCGGCCGGCTACGTCCAGAACCGCGACGGGCTGCTCGCGCAGCTCGACTCGATCGCCGAGCAGCTCGCGCTCGCCAACGGGGGAGGCGGCGAGAAGTACGTCGCGCGGCACCGCAAGCGGGGCAAGATGCTGGTCCGCGAGCGGATCGAGCTCCTGCTCGACCCCGACACGGCATTCCTGGAGCTCTCGCCGTTCGCGGCGTGGGGCACGAAGTTCCCCGTCGGCGGAAGCGTCGTGGTCGGGATCGGCGTCGTCGAGGGCGTGGAGTCGATGATCATCGGCCACGACCCGACCGTCCGGGGCGGGGCGTCGAACCCGTACACCTTCCGCAAGGTGTTCCGGGGCATGGCCATCGCCCGCGAGAACCGGTTGCCGATCATCAACGTCGTGGAGTCCGGCGGCGCGGACCTGCCCACCCAGGCGGAGATCTTCGTCCCGGGCGGGCAGCTGTTCCACGACCTGACCCAGCACAGCGCGCTCGGTCTGCCGACCCTCGCGCTGGTCTTCGGCAACTCCACCGCCGGCGGGGCGTACGTGCCCGGCATGTGCGACTACGTGGTCATGGTGCGCAACCGCTCGAAGGTCTTCCTCGGCGGGCCGCCGCTGGTCAAGATGGCCACCGGCGAGGAGTCCGACGACGAGTCGCTCGGCGGGGCCGAGATGCACGCCCGGGTATCCGGGCTCGCGGACTTCATGGCCGAGGACGAGCAGGACGCCATCCGGATCGGCCGCCGGGTCATGGCCCGGCTGAACTGGCGCAAGCAGGGTCCCGGCCCGACGATGGCGCCCACCCCGCCGCTGCTCGACCCCGAGCAGCTGCTCGGCATCGCCTCGGTGGACCCCAAGGTGCCCTTCGACCCGCGAGACGTGATCGGCCGGGTCGTCGACGGCTCGGCGTTCGACGAGTTCAAACCGCTCTACGGCACGTCGCTGGTGACCGGCTGGGCCTCGGTGCACGGCTACCCGGTCGGCATCCTGGCCAACGCGCGAGGGATCCTGTTCAGCGAGGAGGCCGAGAAGGCCGCCCAGTTCATCCAGCTCGCCAACCAGGTCGACACCCCGCTGATCTTCCTGCAGAACACCACCGGCTACATGGTCGGCTCGCAGTACGAGCAGGGCGGAATCATCAAGGACGGCGCGAAGATGATCAACGCGGTGTCCAACAGCGCGGTACCGCACCTGACGATCGTGATGGGCGCCTCCTACGGAGCGGGCAACTACGGCATGTGCGGGCGCGCCTACTCGCCGCGATTCCTGTTCACGTGGCCGAACGCCAAGTCCGCGGTCATGGGGCCCGCCCAGCTCGCCGGGGTGCTCTCGATCGTGGCCCGCGAGTCCGCGGCCGACCGCGGCCTGCCGTTCGACGAGGACGCCGACGCCGCCATGCGCAGCCGGGTCGAGGAGCAGATCGAGCGGGAGTCGCTGGCCCTGGCCAACAGCGGCAGGCTCTACGACGACGGGATCATCGACCCGCGCGACACCCGCACGGTCCTGGGCCTGTGCCTGTCCGTGATCCACAACGCCGAGGTCCGTGGCCGTCGCGGCTACGGCGTGTTCCGGATGTGATGACGATGCCCGTGATCAGCAAGCTGCTCGTCGCCAACCGCGGCGAGATCGCCCGTCGGATCTTCCGCACCTGCCGCGACCTCGGCATCGCCACCGTCGCGGTGTACGCCGACGCGGACGCCGACGCCTGGCACACCGACGAGGCCGACGAGGCGGTCCGCCTCCCGGGGGCCACGCTGGCCGAGACCTACCTCGACGCGGCCGCGGTCATCGACGCCGCCAAGCGGGCCGGGGCGGACGCGGTCCACCCCGGATACGGGTTCCTCTCCGAGAACGCCGGGTTCGCCCGGGCCTGCGCCGAAGCGGGCCTGCTCTTCGTCGGCCCGCCGCCGGACGCCATCGACGCGATGGGCTCCAAGCTCACGGCCAAGCGGATGATGGCCGACGCCGGGGTGCCGGTGCTCGCGGGCGGGGACGCCACCGGGCTCTCCCCCGACGGGCTCCGCGAGCTCGGCGACCGTGTCGGATACCCCCTGCTGGTGAAGGCCAGCGCGGGCGGGGGCGGTCGCGGGATGCGGATCGTGGCGGCCGCCGGTGAGCTCGGCGAGGCCGTCGAGTCCGCCACCCGCGAGGCGGCGTCCGCGTTCGGCGACGGCACGGTGTTCCTGGAGAAGTACGTGCAGCGCCCGCGGCACGTCGAGATCCAGGTCATGGCCGACACGCACGGCACGGTCGTGTCGCTGTTCGAGCGCGAGTGCTCGGTGCAGCGGCGGCACCAGAAGGTGATCGAGGAGGCCCCGTCCCCGGTCGTCGACGAGAAGCTGCGCAGCGAGATGGGGGCGGCCGCGGTGGCGGCCGCGAAGGCCGTCGGCTATGTCGGCGCGGGCACCGTCGAGTTCGTCCTGGACGCGAACGGCGGCCCGGAGGACGGCACCTTCGCCTTCCTCGAGATGAACACCCGGCTGCAGGTGGAGCACCCGGTCACCGAGCTGGTGACCGGCCTGGACCTGGTAGCGCTGCAGCTGCACGTCGCGACGGGTGCGCCGCTGCCCGCCGCGGCGCTGGAGCCCAGGCTGAACGGGCACGCCGTCGAGGCGCGGCTGTACGCGGAGGACCCGGCCCACGGCTACCTGCCCCGCACCGGCACCCTGCGGACCGTGCGGTTCGCCGACCGCCCGGGGGTCCGCGTCGACTCGGGCGTGCGGGACGGCTCCGTCGTGAGCCACCTCTACGACCCGATGCTGGCGAAGGTGATCGCGTGGGCGCCGACTCGCGAGGAGGCCCTCGGCACCCTCGCCGCCACCCTCGCCGACGCCCGGATCCACGGGGTCACCACGAACCGCGACATGCTGGTCCGGGTGCTCCGCCACGAGGAGTTCGCGGGCCGCGGCACCGACACCGGGTTCCTCGACCGCCACGACCCGGCTGCGCTCGGCGCGCCGCTGATCGACGAGGTCGGCGAGCGGCTGCACGCGGTCGCGGCGACACTCGCCCAGGTCTCGGCGCGGCGCGCGGGGGCACGGGTCCAGCCGACCCTGCCCTCCGGCTGGCGCAACAACCCCTCTCAGCACCAGACCGCGGTCTGGACGGTGGGCGACGGCCGCGAGGTCACGGTGCGCTACCTGCTCGCGCGCGACGGCCTGGACGTCGAGGTCGACGGCATCCCGGTGTCGCCGGTGACCGTGCTCGGGCAGAGCCCCGATCGGGTCGTCCTCGAGGCGGGCGGCGTGCGACGCGGCTACGACGTCGTGCTGGACGGCGACCGCGCCTACGTCGACAGCGCGGCGGGATCGGCGGCGTTCACCGCGGTCCCCCGCTTCGTCGACCCGTCGACGCAGATGGCGCCGGGGTCGCTCACGGCTCCGATGCCCGGCTCGGTGCTGCGGCTGCCCGTGCCCGTCGGCGAGGCGGTCACGGCCGGCCAAGCGCTCGTCGTGCTCGAGGCGATGAAGATGGAGCACACCGTCACCAGCCCGGTCGACGGCGTACTGGCCGAGGTGCCGGTCACCGTCGGGGCCCAGGTGGCTACGGGCGACGTCCTCGCGGTGGTCGAGGCGACCCAGGACGAGGACGGCGCGGAACAGCCGTGAGCGACATGCGTGCCGCCGCCCGGCGGTGCGCCCGACCGTGGTAGGGAGCGAGATGCAGCTGCACGAGACCGAGGAGCGCCAAGACCTCCGCAAGGCAGTGTCCGAGATCGCCAAGGACTTCGGGCACGACTACTACGTCACCAAGTCCCTCGCCGGGGAGAAGAGCACCGAGCTCTGGCAGACCGTCGGCAAGCAGGGGTTCCTCGGCGTGAACATCGCCGAGGAGTACGGCGGGGGCGGCGGTGGCATCTACGACATGCAGATCGTCGGCGAGGAGCTGGCCGCGGCCGGCTGCCCGTTACTGATGACCGTCGTCTCGCCCACCATCTGCGGGACGATCATCCAGGCGTTCGGCAGCGACGAGCTCAAGCAGCGGTGGCTGCCGGGCATCGCGAGCGGCGAGGTCATCATGTCGTTCGCCATCACCGAGCCGGACGCGGGATCGAACTCGCACGAGATCTCCACGACCGCCAGGCGGGTCGGGGACGAGTGGGTGCTCAACGGCACCAAGTACTACATCTCGGGGGTCGACGAGGCCGCGGCCATCCTGGTCGTGGTGCGCACCGCTACCGACGACCACGGTCGCGGCCGGCTCAGCCTGGTCGTCGTGCCGACGGACGCGCCCGGGCTGACCAAGACCGTCATCCCGGTGCAGGCGGTCACCCCGGAGAAGCAGTTCACCCTGTTCTTCGACGACGTGAAGGTGCCCGCCGGCAACCTCATCGGCGCCGAGAACGACGGGCTGCGGCAGGTGTTCATGGGTCTCAACCCCGAGCGGATCATGGGTGCCGCGCTCGGCAACGGGATCGGCCGCTACGCGCTGGACAAGGCCTCGGCCTACGCCCGCGAGCGCAAGGTCTGGGACGTGCCGATCGGCTCGCACCAGGGCGTGTCGCACCCGCTCGCGCACGCCAAGATCCAGGTCGAGCTCGCGCGGCTGATGACCCAGCGGGCGGCGCTGCTGCACGACGCGGGCGACCCCGCCTCGGGCGAGGCCTCGAACATGGCCAAGTACGCCGCGGCCGAGGCCGGCATCCTCGCTCTGGACCAGGCGATCCAGACCCACGGCGGCAACGGCATGGCCACCGAGTACGGGCTGGCCACGCTGTGGGGGCCGGCGCGGCTCATGCGGACCGCGCCGATCAGCCGAGAAATGATCCTCAACTTCGTGGCGCAGCACAGCCTGAAGCTGCCACGATCGTACTGAGCACGTTTGTCCGCCCGTGTCCGTTATCCGACGGGCACGAGCGGCGCCGCGTGCTCCGCCCGGTCCGTGGATGGGGACCGGGCGCCCCCTCAATGACGAGTCGCCCCGCGGGGCACCTTGCGGGCACCAAGGAGCACACATGGACCGTGGTATCGGACAGTGGGTGAGCAAGCGGGCGTTCCTCAATGGCACCCGCACCGCCTTCGTCGTGGGTGACCGGGAGATCTCCTACGCCGAGCTGCACCGCAGAACCGACCAGGTGGCGTCGGCCCTGTCCGGGCTCGGCGTGCGCAAGGGCGACCGGGTGGCGATCCTGCTGGTGAACTCGATCGAGTTCATCGAGGTGCTGCTCGGCTGCGCGAAGATCGGTGCCATCACCGTGCCGCTGAACGTCCGGCTGGCCGGGCCGGAGATCGGCTACATCCTCGCCGACTCCGGTGCGGACGTGTTCGTCTTCCACGAGCCGCTCGCCGCCTCCGCCACGGCGGCGCTGGGCGAGCCGGGCGTGCGGGCGCGGCACGCCGTGCGGGCCTGGGGACCTCCCGCCGACGGCGAGCTCGCCTACGAGGAGGTCGTGGCCGCCGCGCCCGCCGAGGCCCCCGGCGGAGACGTCGACGGCCGCGACCCGGCCTTCATCATGTACACCTCGGGCACCACCGGCCGCCCGAAGGGCGCCGTGCTCACCCACGACAACCTGCTGTGGAACGCCATCAACATGCTGGGCACCGACCAGGGCCTGCGGGGCAGCGACGTCACGGTCGCGGTGGCGCCGATGTTCCACATCGGCGGCCTCGGGGTGCACACCCTGCCGCTGCTCTACGTCGGCGGCACGAGCGTGATCCTGCCGTCGTTCGACCCGGTCGGCACCCTCAAAGTGATGGCCGACAACAAGGTCACGGTGCAGTTCATGGTGCCGGCAATGTGGTCGGCGCTGACCCAGGTCCCGGACTTCGACTCCTACGACCTTTCGCACCTGCAGTTCGGCATGGGTGGCGGGTCGCCGGTCCCGCTCACGGTCATCGACTTCATGGCCGCCCGCGGGGTCCCGTTCACCGAGGGCTTCGGCATGACCGAGACCGCACCGCTGGTCTCCGTGCTCGACGCCGAGAACATCTCCACCCGCGCCGGCTCCATCGGGCGGGTCGCGATGCACGTCGAAGGCCGCATCGTCGACGCCGACGACCGCGACCTGCCCGCCGGCACCGTGGGTGAGCTGATCGTGCGCGGGCCGAACGTCTTCGGCGGCTACTGGATGAAGCCGGAGGCCACCGCCGAGGCGTTTCGCGGGGGCTGGTTCCACACCGGGGACCTCGGCAGGATGGACGAGCAGGGCTACATCACGCTCGTCGACCGCAAGAAGGACATGATCATCTCGGGCGGTGAGAACGTCTACCCGATCGAGGTCGAGCAGGTCCTGTTCCGGCACGCGGGGGTCCTCGACGCGGCCGTCGTCGGCGGGCCCGACGAGAAGTGGGGCGAGCGGGTGGTCGCCGTCGTGGTGCCCGACCCCGGCGCGGGCGAGCCGCCCTCGGCCGACGAGCTGATCGCCTGGTGCCGGGAGCGCCTGGCCCACTTCAAGTGCCCGCGCGAGGTGCACATTGTGGCGGAACTGCCCCGCAACGCCACCGGCAAGCTGCTCAAGACCGAGCTGCGCAAGCGCTTCACCGGCGTCGAGGGCGGCGTCGTCCAACGGTGAACCCCGCACGTGGCTGAAGGCCGGTGGGGTCGGCGCCTTGGCGCCGACCCCACCGGCCTTCTAGGGTGATCCTCATACTGATTGTTCGGTACCGGCACTGACGCATAGGACGGGAGTCCCAGGTGCACTACGGACTCGATGAGGACCAGGAGCTGTTCCGCCGGGAGGTGGCGGCCTTCGCGGCGAAGGAGCTCGCGCCGCACTACCAAAGCGACGACCGGGCGGCCAGGATGCGACCCGAGCTGCCCCGCCAGCTGGCCGGTGTCGGCCTGACCGGGCTCCGCATCCCCGAGCGTTTCGGCGGCCAGGCGGCCGACGCGGTCACCACCGGACTCGCCGCCGAGGAGGTCTCGAAGGCCGACGTCAACGCGTGCTACCTGCTCCTGGTCGCCGCGCTCAACTCCGACATCCTGGTCGGCAACGCCTCGGAGGAGCAGCTGGCCCGCTGGCTGCCGTCGATCGCAGACGGCTCCACGGTGAGCGCGCTGGTGCTCACCGAGCCGGGACACGGGTCGGACGCGGCGAACCTCGCGCTGCGGGCGGTTCCCGACGGGGCCGGCTGGCGCCTCGTCGGCGAGAAGACGTCGATCTCGACGGGCATGGTCGCCGACACCGGGGTCGTCTTCGCCCGGACCGGCGGGCCGGGGGCGCGGGGGGTCAGCGCCTTCTACGTCGACCTGCACGACGGGCGGGTCGCCCGCACCCCGCTGGACGACCACGGCGGACGGGCCATCGGGCGGGCCTCCCTGCACTTCGACGGGGTGCCGGTCAGCCGGGACGAGCTGGTGGGCGCCGAGGGCGCGGGTTTCGTCTCGGTGATGCAGGGGTTCGACTACTCCCGCGCGGTGATCGGCCTGATGTGCGTCGGGGTGGCCGAAGCGGCGCTGGAGGACGCGCTGGAGTACGCGCGGACCCGCGAGGCGTTCGGCCGGCCCATCGGGACCCACCAGGGCGTGGCGTTCCCGCTGGTGGAGCAGGCGACCAGGCTCGCCGCCGCACGGCACCTCTGCTACGAGGCCCTGTGGCGCAAGGACCAGGGCCTCGAGCACTCCGTCGCGGCGAACATGGCGAAGTGGTTCGCGCCCAAGACCGCGGGCGAGGTGGTCCACCAGGCGCTGCTCACGTTCGGCCACGCGGGGTGGGGCACGGACAGCCCGCTCGGTCAGCGGCTGCGGGACGTGATGGCGTTCGAGATCGCCGACGGGACCGCCCAGGTCGCCAAGCTGGTCGTCGCCCGCCATCTCCTCGGCCGTGGCTTCGCGCCCTGAACCGGATGGTCCGAGGGCGGAGCGACGCCTTCCACCGGCGACGAGGTGCACCGACTCGAACCCGGTTCCGTGCTGGTGTGTGAGTCCGTCACCCCCAGCTGGACGCCGACGTTCGCGGTCATCTCCGCGGCCGTCTGCGACAGTGGCGGGACGCTGAGCCATGCCGCGATCGTGGGCCGGGAGTACGGGATCCCGACCGTCACCGCGGTCGGGACCGCCACCACGGCCATCGCCGACGGCGACCTCGTCGAGGTCGACGGCACCACGGGCACGGTGACCGTGCTCGGACGGACCGGTGACCCCGTGCACGGGCACCGCACCGGGCCCCGCACCGCCCGGCGGGCTCCGGCCCGCGCCCGACCGCGCGAGACGGGCGGCGCGATCGCCGTGGCGGGACGCGACATCGTGTGGCTCGACGACGCGGAGACCCCGGCCCCGCTCGTCGGCACGAAGATGGCGCGGCTGTCCGACCTGCTGCGGGCCGGGGTGGCGCCGGTGCCCGACGGCTTCACCGTGACCACCGCGGCGTTCGCCACGCACCTGGCCCGGTCCGGGCTCGGCGCCGCGCTCCGCGACGTGTTCGCCAGGGTCGGTACCGAGCCGGCGGCCGCGGCTGCCGCGGCCCGCGACCTCGTGCTGCGGACCCCGGTCGCGGAGTCGCAGGCCGCGGCGGTGCGAGCCGCCTACGCCGCGCTCTCCCAGCGCGGCGAACGCCGCGAGCTGCCCGTCGCGGTGCGCTCCTCGGCACCCGCCGAGGACGGCTCCGACGCGAGCTTCGCCGGGATGCACGAGACACTCCTCGGTGTCACCGGAGCCCAGGATGTCCTCGACGCGGTCCGGGCGAGCTGGGCGTCGCTGTTCACCGAACGCGCGGTCGCGTACCGCCGCTCGATCGCCGGCGGGCCGCTCGACCCGGCAGGGTGGGCGACCGCCGTCGGCGTCCAGCGCCTGCTCGACGCGCGGTCGTCGGGGGTGGCGTTCTCCGCACACCCCGAACTCGCCCGCGGGCGAGTCCTCGACACCGAGGAACTCGGCGCCGTCGGCGCCCTGGCCGCCGCCGTCGCTCACCACCTCGACGCCCCGGCCGACGTCGAGTGGGTGGTCGAGCAGGGTCGTGGACCCGGCGGACCGGTGCACGTCGTGCAAGCCCGACCCATGACGGCGACCGGACCACCGCCACGCCACGACCCGGCCGGCTGGGCGAGCGGGAACCGCTGACCCACGGGAGCCCGCGGGTCGGCGGGACCCGCGGGCTACGGGACCCGCGGGGCTACGGGACGGTGTTCTGTGCCCGACGTGCGGCCAGGGTCTCACCCCCGACGAACCAGTGCTCGGGCTCGCACTCGCTGAGCACGACGCGCACCGACGCCCGGGGAGCCCCGACCGCCTCCTCGACGGCGGCGGTGAGCAGCTCACCGAGCGCACGCAGCTGCTCGGGCGTGCGCCCACGCGCCAACGTGACCTGGACCAACGGCATGACGGATCCCTCCTACCGGCAGGCGAGCTCGACCGAGCCGAGCCGGTCGATCGAGGCGACGACGACATCCCCGGGACCGACCGGGACGGCGGCGGTCAGCCCTCCGGACAGCACGACCTGACCGGCCCGCAGCGACAGGCCCTCCGCGGAGAGACAGCGGACGAGCCAGGCGACCGCCGCGGCGGGGTGCCCGAGCGAGGCCGCTCCCGACGCCGTCCCCGCGACGACGCCGTTCTTCTCCAGGACGACACCGACCAGGCGCAGGTCGATGCCCTGCGGCGAGACCGGGGCACCGACGACGAACCTCGACGCCGAGGTGTTGTCGGCGACCACGTCGGCGGTCGTGAAGCTATAGTCGCGGTACCTCCCCGCCTGCGCCTGCTTCGCCCGCGAGGTCAGCCCCAGCTTCCACCCGGCGAGCTCACCGGCGGCCGAACGAAGCGCCACCCCCGAAGGCCTCGCCGAGGCCAACGAGAAGATCCACATCTGGTGGCCCGCCGCCCTGGACATGTTCGGCCGCTCGGACTCCGACTTCTCCGACGCCTACGTCCGCTGGGGCCTGCGCACCAAGAACAACGAGGACCTGCGCCGCGAGTACATCGCCGACACCCGACCCATGCTCGAGGCCCTCGGCATCACCGTCCCCGCCGACACCGCCAACCGACGGTACCTCTGATGGGCGCGGTGAGCGCCGGCGCTCCCGGACGCACCTCCTGGCGGGTCACGATGACCCGCCCGGACGCGCGGGTGAGCCTGTTCGAGGTGGCGCTGTCGGACTACCGCGAGTTCTTCTTCGTCGCCGTCGGCGACCGCTCGGTGTCGGTCACGATGTACGACACGAGTGACGAGACCCATCCCGAGCCCCAGGTGTTCACCTTCGCCAAGCCCTACGGGTGGGACATGGACCTCGAGGCGGAGGAGGCGCTGCTACAGGTCTGGCAGGCCATCGGCGTCCAGCGCTGACCCGTAGACCCCCGGGAGCCCCGGGTCAGGGAGCGAGCGCGTCCGCGACCGCGCCCAGGGACGCGGCCGCCCGGGCCTCCAGGTCCGGCAGCGCCTGCGCGTGCCTGCGGACCTCGCCGAGCCGCGCGGCCACGGGTCCCTTCGCCTTGGCGTGGTCCGCCAGGTCGGTCCACGCACGCGCGAGCAGGGCCCACGCGTCCCTCGCCTCGGCCACTGCCGGCTCGGGCAGCAGTTCGGCGAGGTCGGCGAGGAACTCGGCCTGCAGCCTGCGAAACAGCCCGCCTCCTGTGCCCGCCTTCTCCACGAACACCCACAGTGTGAACAGCGCCCTGTCCAGACCGGCCTCGTCGAAGTCGCCCGACCACCGGTCCAGGTCGCCGACGAACCGCTCGACGCCGGCGATTCCGGTGGCCGCGCCGCCGGGCATCCCGGGCAGTGCGGAAGGCGACGCCAGCTCACGGGCGGCGTCGGCACAGGCGGACGCAGCGACCACACGCACGTCGGGGAGGCGCTCGGGGAACCGAAGCCGGTACCAGGTGTGCCGCGTCGGCGCCGGGAACCCCTGGGCCGACCGTGCCCTCGCCAGGTCGGCCCGCGACACCGTCTGCGGGTCCGCCCGGTCGTTGTCGACGACGGTCACGGTGTCGGCCCGGTCGTCGTGCCCGGTGAGCACGATGTCATGCCGGGTCATCCGCATCGAGACCCGCAGGTAGGGCAGCTCCGCCATCTCGGCCCAGCACAGGACGGGCCTGCCCTCGTCGAGCTCCGCCCGCACCCCCTCCCATCCCTCGACCGGGTCGTCGGTGGCGTGCCGCTCACAGCCGACCCCCAGTCGCGCGCTGAACTGCTCGGTCAGGGCCGACCCCCTACCGACCAGGTAGAACGGGGTCCCGAGGCCGGGGGCGCGCAGGTAGCTGAACCCGATGACCCCGCCGACCCCGAAGGCGAAGCCCTCGCCGAGCGGAGCCTGTCCGTAGGTCAGACCCGCCCACTCGAGCAGGTCGCGCAACGCACCGGACCCGCAGTGTCCCGCCATCCGGTGCGGGTACCCGGACACCAGTGCCGCGCTCACCGCTGAGCCTCGGCCACCGCGGCCACCTCGGCCACCTCGGCCACCGGGTCCAACGGATCCGCACGCCGCGCGTCGAACCGGGAGAACGGGTCCTCCGCGGCATCGGGCCGGAACCTCGCGAAGTGCGCGAGGTCGACCTCGACGAAGACCGCGTCGGCGGTGAAGCGGGCCGTGCCGTCGGCGGCCTCGCCGACGGCCGACATCACGACCCGGCGCCCTGCCCGCTCGACGATGCGCCCGCGCAGCCGGTGCGGCTCACCGACCGGCACCGGCGCCAGGTAGTCGACGGTCAGGCTGCGGGTGACGGCCGGCTTGCCGAGGACGTAGAGCAGGAAGGCCATCAGGTCGTCACACGCCGACGCCACCACCCCGCCGTGGACCACTCCGTGCGCCCCGGCGAGCCGCTCCGGGAACACCACGTCGGCGACCACCTCGTCGCCGACCCGGAACACCTCGAGCCCGATGCCCCCGGGGTTGGCGGGCCCGCAGCCGAAGCATGCCGGCCCGTGCGGGTCCAGCCGGACCGCTTCGGCGGGCAGCGGCGTGGGTGCTGTCGTCACGGATGCTCCTGTCGGGGACGGAAGACCTTCTTGACACGATGAACTGCGGTGTCAAGATTACGCGGTGGCCGACCGCGGGAGAAGGTTCTCGGGCGCGGCTCGGGGTCGTCTGCGTCACGCCGCCCTCGACGCCGCGGAACGCCTCGGCGGCCGCGACGGCTGGTCGAGCCTGCGGATGGCCGACGTCGCGGCCGAGGTCGGCATCAGCAGGCAAACCCTGTACGCGGAGTTCGGATCGCGACCCGAACTCCTACGCCAGGTCGTGGCGGCGCGGTCCGGGCATCTGCTCGACGCGCTCTCCCGGCTGCTCGCGCGGCCCGACGCCATCGACCCGGTGCGCGGAGCGGCCGCATTCCTGATCTCTTCGGGACGGGCGGACCCCCTGGTCCGACACCTCGTCGCGGGCGACGGGCCCGACCTGGGCGACTCGCTGCGGGCCGGCGCAGCCTCACTGGTCGACGTCGCCACACGGGTGCTGGTCGCGCACGTGGTCGGACGCCGCCCCGAGGTCGACGCAGCGCCCCTGCAGATCGCCGCGGAAGCCTTCGCCCGCCTCGTCGTGAGCCACGTCATGGCACCCGACCGCGACATCGACGCCGCCGCGGACGCGATCAGTGCGGTGCTGAGCCCGTATCTGCGCACCCTGCTCGCATCAGCGGAGCCGGAGTGACGACGCGAGCAGGGCCCACGATCAGCCGCACCATGGTGCGGGCCGTCTCGACCGGGTCGTCCCGGCCGGGCACGAACCACTTGTACAACCAACTCGTCATGCCCAGCACGGCATGCGCGGCGTAACGGGTGTCCACCGCCGGAAGTACGTCCGCGTCGACCGCCGCGCCGACGACAGCGCCGATCCGGCCGACATAGGTCCGCTCCTTCGCCCGGATCTCACTGTCGAACGGCCCGTCCAGGCGCGGACGCTGGTCGAAGAAGACCGCGAACAGGCTGGGATCCTCGGCGATCAGCCGCACCTGGTGCTCGACCAGGGCCACGAGACGTTCCCGCGGGTCCACGATCCCACCCAACTCGTCCAACCGCGCGAGCGCGAGAGTGATCGCCCGGTCGAAGACGAGGTACAGCAGATGAGACTTGCTCCGCACATAATGGTAGAGGCTCGCCTTGCGCAAGCCCATCGCAGCAGCCACATCGTCGAGCGAGCCGGCGTCGTAGCCCTTCTCATGGAACACCACCGCCGCCGTCTCCACGATCTCCCCCAACCGGCGGACGTGATCGGGAGACGGCTCGGTCAGGCGCGGCCGCCCGGGTCGGCGCCGCACACTGGGATCACCACCACCAGAGTTCGGCGTGGACATCCACCACCCCCTCCGCGAGAATTATACTCCGCCAGGGCGCCCGACCCGCGCGGCCGCTCAACCCACCCAGCCCTCCTCCACCAAGGACCCGACGCCCGCCGCACCGAGAACCCCGGCCGCGGACAACTCCAGCAACTCGACCAGGCGCCCGCCGAGTCGAGTAGCAGGGTCGATGTCCTGTGGACCTCCCGGACGTCAATCGAACACGACCACGCCGCGGATGTTCTTGCCGGCGTGCATATCCTCGTATCCCTCCGCCACCTGGTCGATGCGGTAGCGGGCGGTGATCAACTCGTCGAGCTTGAGCCTGCCTGAGCGGTAGAGCGAGAGCTGGCGCGGAATGTCCGCTGTCGGCGAGGTCGACCCGAACACCGCCCCCTGGATCCGCTTCTGGTACATGACCAGCTCGGTGATCGGCACCGGGAGCCCCACCTCCCGGCCGTCCCCGGCGCCGGTGACCACTACGGTGCCGGCTTTGCGGATGGAGCTGAAGGCCTGCGCGATGTGCTCGCCCGTGGTCACCCCGACGGTGACGATGGCCGAGTCGGCGCCCTGCCCGTTGGTGAAGCTGCGAGCCAGATCGTTGGCCTCTTCGATGGACGTCAGGGCGTGTGTCGCGCCCAGCCGCTCGGCCGTCTCGCGCTTGAGCGCCACCGGGTCGACCGCGATGACGTTCTCCGCACCGGCGTGTGCCGCGCCCTGGACCGCGTTGATGCCGACACCGCCGACGCCCATGACGATGACGGTGTCGCCGACCTCGATCCCGGCGGAATTGACCGCGGAGCCCCATCCGGTGCTGACCCCGCAGCCGACCAGGCATGCGACGTCCAGCGGGATGTCCTGGTCGATCCGGATACACGCCCGAGCATCCACAGTCGTGTACTCGGAGAACGTTGCCAGGCCGCCGAACTGGGCGACCGGCTCACCGTCGAGGTGCATCCGATAGGTCGGCGGCTCGTCACCCCGGGATCCGACCAGCATGAACTTCCCCATGTCGCACAGGCTCTGCATCCCGCGGGCGCAGAAAGAGCAGTGCCCGCAGGAGATCATGCAGCTGAACACGACATGGTCGCCGACGGTCAGGCCGTGCACCTCCGTGCCGATCTGCTCGACCACCCCGGCGCCCTCATGACCGCCGACGGCTGGGTACAGCCGCATCTTCATGTGTCCGGTCTGCAAGTGGTCGTCGGAGTGGCACAGGCCGGTAGCGGCCATCCGGACCAGCACCTCACCCGGACCGGGCTCGTCCAGATCCAGCTCCGCGGTCTCAAACCTCCCCGGGCTGCCCCGCAGGATCGCCGCGCGCGTCTTCACACGAGCCCCTTCCCGTTCTTGGCCTGCACGCTAGTCCCGGCCCGTCGACACGGTCAACCAGACCGGCCGAGCACAACCTGCGCGCCGTCTGCCGGCCGCGGAAGCACGGCGGCTCACGTCGAGAAGGGCGGGGCTCATCGCCCCTGGAACTGTGCGGGCCGCCGCTCGCCGTACGCGGCGACGCCCTCGCGGAAGTCCTCGGTCTGTCGCAGCCGGGCCTGCTCACGAGCCTCGACGGCGGTGGCGGCCCGCACCCGGTCGGCCAGCCCCCGGCGCAGGGTGGCGCGCACCGCTACTACCGCAAGCGGTGCGGCGGCGGCGATCCGGGCCGCGAACGCGGTTGCCGCCGACCGGATCTCCGCGTCGGCCACCAGTTCGTCGGCCAGCCCGATCTCGTGCGCCCGGGGCCCGGGCAGCCGCTCACCGGTGTACATGAGCTCGGCGGCACGCTGCTGGCCCACCAGCGGCGGCAGGGTGGCGGTGATGCCGAAGCCGGGGTGGAACCCGAGCTGGGTGAAGTTCGCCGCGAAGCGCGTGCCGGGACCGGCCACCCGGAAATCGGCGGACAGGGCCAGCCCGAGTCCACCACCGATCGCTCCGCCCTGCACCGCGGCCACCACCGGGGTGGCCGCCTCGAAGATCCGGACCGCCTCCCCGTACAGGTCCGCCGCGGAGGCCAGCTGGCTCAACCCGTCGCCTCCGAAGTCGGCGCCCGCGCAGAAGTGCTTCCCGGCAGCGGCCAGCACGATCGCCCGCACGTCGGGGTCGGCGTCGAGCCGGTCGTAGGTGTCGGCCAGCGACGAGATCAACTCCAGGCTCAGGAAGTTGGACGGAGGGCGGTTCAGCTCCACCACCGCCACATGCCCGCTGATCTCGACCGTCAGGTGGTCCGCAGACGTACTCGTCATCGCCGCTGTTCTCCCATCCGCTGTGGTCGCGTCGCCGGGTGACCCGCCGCTCCGTGGCCCGGCCGGCCACGGTCTGCGGCCGCATCGCCCACCGGACCGGCCGCCGCACGTCCCTGCACGGGACGCCCGTCACACCCTCCGCAACTCGCGCAATGATGACACTCCGACTCAGCGGGTCGACGGCCCGAGCGGAGTTCGGCCCGCACGGTCCGCCCGACGCGGCGCTCGCACGGCTGAAGAACTTCTTCGACGCGGGTGCCGACGCGGTCGTCGTCGGCCCCGCCACGGCCGACGACGCCCGGCGCAGCGACATGCTGGAGCTGCCGGGCGGGCCGGTCGTGTCGGGGTTGTCGGGCCGGCTGCGCCGACCAGCCCGGCGGGCGCGCCGCCCGGCCGGTCGGCGGGCTCCTCAGTCCCGCCGCGCGCCGACCAGCACGTAGACCACCGTCGCCGGCTCGCTGCTGCGGTTGCGCCACGCGTGCCTGGTTCCGCGTTGCACGACCACCGTGCCCGGGGTGATCCGCTCCTCGGCGCCGTCGTCGAGCTCGAGCCACACCTCGCCGCGGACGCAGATCCCGTAGTCGACGGTGTCGGTGGTGTGCATCCCGGGGGCATCGGGCTCGAAGGCCGACGCCAGTCCCGGCTGCAGCCGCTCCATCTCCTCGGCGGCCGCGGCCGCCTCCCCCGGGCTGGGCTCGTCACCGCCGCCTGCCGCCTCCGGCGCGAAGTGCACAGCGACCAGGCGGGTGCCGTGGCCGCTGCTGGGCGGGAAGAACGGGAAGAACTCGGGACGCTCCGCCGGGTCGGAGTCGACCTGCGCGCCACCGTCGCCCGTGCCCCACAGGTTCATCACGCCGAGACCGCCGAGGTCGACGACCTCGGCTGGGCCGGACGAGGTGAACACCGACTTGTTCTTCGCGTCCCGCCCGGTGACCACTCGCCGGATCTCGATCGCCATTGACGTGACCCCTCAGTCGGGGCGGCCGGAGTCCAGCTGTCCGCCGTCCGCCCGTTCGGCCCGCCCGTCGCGGGTCGGGGCCGGTCGGCCCCGGCCAACCTAACATGCGAAGCGGCTCGCGAGCACCGCGCGGATCGACGGCGCCCGGGCGGATGCGCTTCACGCGGACCAGGCCGGAGCCACCACGTCCCGGCGGCCTGCCCGGGCCGTCGTCCCCGCCGGTCAGCCGCCGGGGGAGATGCGCTTCTCCCGGGCGACCGCCACGGCCGGCCTGCCCTCCTCGGCTCCGGTCAGATCGCTGATCTCGGCCCAGCGGGCGTGCAGCTCCTCGTCGGAGGGGAAGGTCTCGAAGTCGACGCCGGCCGTCTCGAGCATGCGCACCCGGCTGAAGTGCGGGCCGTTCACCCGCACGGTCTCACCGTTGAGCTCGCACTCCTCGGTGCACAGCCACCCCACCGCACTGGCGACCCAGCGCGGGTCGAGGTCCGTGCCGGACTCCAGCAGGCCGTTGGTCATCCGGGTCATCGCCACCGGCGCGATCGCGTTGCACCGGATCCCGTAGCGAGCCCCCTCCAGGGCCAGAGTGTTGATCATTCCGACCACCCCCAGCTTCGCCGCGGCGTAGTTCGTCTGACCGAAGTTGCCGTACAGCCCGGCACCGGAGGTGGTCACCACGAGCCGCCCGTAGTGCTGCTCGCGAAAACGCGGCCACGCCGCGTGGGTGACGTAGGCGGTACCGTCCAGGTGCACCCGGCGGACCGCGTTCCACTGCTCGGTGGTCATCTTGTGGAACGTGGCGTCACGCAGGATGCCCGCGTTGTTGACCACGATCTCGATCCGCCCGAAAGCGTCCAGTGCGGTCTGGACGACCGCGCGGGCGCCCTCCTCGGTGGAGATGTCGTGATGGTCGGCCACCGCCGCCCCGCCCGCCGCCTGAATCTCCCCGACCACGGACTCGGCCGGGGTGGCGTCGACCTCACCGGTCCCGTCCGCGGCCACACCCGGGTCGTTGACCACCACCAGGGCACCGGCCCTGGCCAGCCTCAGCGCGTGCTCCCGACCGACCCCGCGCCCCGCTCCCGTGACGATCGCCGCCCGTCCGTCCACTCCCGGCATGTGCCCTACCCCTCCTCCGGCGGTGAGCCGCCTGTCGTCCGTCGTCGTCCAGCCGAGCGCAGCCGCATACCGCGTCGCACGCGGCGCGCTGAACCCTTCTACACGGCGCCGGCGCAGTCGGCCGGCACCGAGTCGGTGTCACAGCCGGCGTGCGGGAGAAGCGGGGCGGGCGCCGCCACAGTGACGCCGTCCAACTCGACCACGGCCACGAAGGCGCCAACGGCGCACCGGGAGGTGTCGCAGATCCGGGCGCCACCCCCGACAGTGGTGTCGACGCGTGCCGGTAGGTCCACCTACCCTGGACGCACAGCGACCAGCAGCATCGACCCGCCGCCGACATCGCCGACCAGGGTCAGCGGCGCCATCGGCTTCTCCGGCTGCCCAAGCGCACCGGTCAGCGAGATGTGGGTGACGTCGTGACCCGCCCGCGCCACCATCGAGCCGTCCTGGCCCGATCCGGTCATCCGGCCGCAGACCAGCCGCGGGTTCCGCGCCCGGCAGTCGTCCGGGCCCACCCACAGCCGCTCTGTGACCCCCGGGCGCGGTCCCTCGAGCAGCATGTCGGCCTTCTCGACCAGCCGCGGCGCACCCGGTGGTTGAGCGAAGGATTCGTCCACCGCAGCACGTTCCGCGGGCGGGCGGCGAGCTCGCAGGCGACCTCCAGGGCCGCCGGGACGACCTCGTCGCGGGGTCCGGGGGGGTAGCGGGGCCGACAACCGTGTGAAGTCGTCGGCCTGGCCCAGCACCATGTCGAGGTCGCCCCGGCGGCGAACGCCTTGCCGGCTCCCGTGACCACCGTGACCCGGCAGGCCTGGTCCTGGTCCAGCCCACCGGCACGACGGGAGCAGTGATGGCGGATCCGTTCGAGACCGTGGAGCGGCAGGACCTACGCAAGGCGGTCGGAGCGATCGCTCGCGACTTCGGGCACGGGTACTTCCTGCAGAAGCCGCGGTCCGACCGGAAGTCGACGGAGCTGTGGCAGGCGGCAGCGTTGTCGAGCGCTTCGGCAGCGACGAACTCGAGCAGCGCCGGCTGCCGGGCATCGCCAGCGGCGAGACGGTCATGGCCTTCGCCATCACCGAGCCCAACGCGGGCTCGGACTCGCACAACATCTCGGTCAACGCCAAGAAGGTCGGCGGCTAGTGGGTGCCCAACGGCACCAAGTGGTACGTCTCCGGGGTCGACGAGGCGGAGGCCATCCTCGTGGTCACCCGCACCTCCACCGACGACCGGGGACGCGGCCGGCCCAGCCTGATCGTCGTGCCGACCGATGCACCGGGGCTGGAGCGCACCGTCGTCCCCGTCGAGGCCACCACGCCGGAGAAGCAGTTCACGCTGTTCTTCGATGGCGTGCGGGTCCCGGCGAAGAAGCTGATCGGTGTGGAGAACGACGGTCTGCGCCAGGTCTTCCACGGGCTCAACCCCGAGCGGATCCTGGGAGCCGCGCTGGGCAACGGCATCGGTCGCTAACATGGCCAGGTATGCGGCCGCCGAGGCCGGCATCCTGGCACTCGACCAGGCCGTCCAGACCCACGGCGGCAACGGCATGGCCACCGAGTACGGCCTGGCCACCGCGTGGGGACCGGCCCTGCTGATGCGCACCGCGCCGATCAGCCGCGAGATGGTCCTCAGCTTCGTGGCCCAGCACAGCCTGCAGTGCCGCGCAGCCACTGAGGCGGGGCGACCCGCCCAGACGGGAGCGAGGTCACGCGCAACGTCGAGATCATGGGCACCGGCATCACGAGGGTCGGTACCCTTGACGTCCTTCTCGATCGGCGAGGGGGCGACGCGGGCGTGCGTGGTGACGATCCTCGGGTCTCCCTTCGTCCGGCGTAGCGGCCGCCGCGACACGGCGGTGTCACCGGCGGCGGTCTCGCCTCACTTCGGGTGCAGGCCCATCGTCTGGGCGATGTGCTGGCGTTGCATCTGCGAGGTGCCCGCCGTCACGGTCGTGATCCGGGCGTCGCGGAAGTGGCGCTGCATCGGGAACTCCATCATGTAGGAGTAGCCACCGAGGACCTGCATGCCCTTGTTCGCCACGTCCACGAAGGTCTCGGAGCCGAAGAGCTTGGCCATGGCCACGGCCTGGCGGGCCGGCTTGCCCCGCGCCACCAGGTCGGCCGCCCGATAGGTCAGCAGACGCGCGGCGTCGACGGCAGTCTGCATGTCGGCGAGCATGTGGGCGATTGCCTGGAAGTCGCCGATGGGCCGGCCGAACTGCCTACGCTCCTTCGCGTAAGCCAGCGCCTGGTCGACCACCGTCTGGGCGTTGCCCACATAGGCCGCGCACGTCATGGTGCGCTCCAGCTCCAGACCGGACATCAGCACGTGCCAGCCGCCGTGCAACTCGCCGATCAGGTTCTCCGCCGGGACGCGCAGGTCGTCGAAGTAGAGCTCGTTGGTGCCCATGGAGTGGCGGCCCAGGGTGTCGAGCCGGACGATCCGCAGTCCCGCGCTGTCGTTGGGCACCATGAAGCACGATATCGACTTGCGGTCCTCCCGCTTGGTGCGCGCGAACAGCAGGATGGTGTTGTCGGGGAGCCCCGCGCCGGTGGAGAACACCTTCTGCCCGTTGACCACGTACTCGTCACCGTCGCGCTCGGCGTAGGTGCGCATGGCCGCGGCGTCCGAGCCCGCTTCCGGCTCGGTGATGGAGATCGAGAGCCGGCGGCGGCCGCGGACGATGTCGGGGACGACGGCCTGGATCTGCTCCTCGGTGCCGTGGCGGACCAGCAGCAGACCGAGCAGGATGCTCATCCCGTAGGCGCCGGCCAGGTCGTATCCCTTCCGGCCGATCTCCTCGGCGGTGACGATGAACTCCAGCACCCCGCCGTCGAGTCCGCCGTACCGGCTCGGGAACGGCATGGCCAGCAGGTCCATGTCCACCCACCGCTGGTAGAGCTCGTGGGGGAACAGGTGGTCCCGGTCGAGCTTGCTCAGGTACTCCTCGGGAGCCTCACGGTCCATCATCTCCCGCACGGTGGCGCGCAGCTCGTCCTGCTCGGCGGTGAGCTCGAAGTCCATCTCCGTGCCTCCTTACTCTCCGGTGAACGTGGGGGCGCGCTTGGCGAAGAACGCCGCGACCCCCTCGGCGTGGTCCTTGGAGACCTTGACGATCCCGTGCCCCAACGCCTCCATCGCGAGCACCGTCTCCAAGTCGCAGTCGAGGGACCGGTCAAGGATCTGCTTGGTGATGCGCAGAGACTGCGGCGGCCCATCGGCCAGCTCGCCCGCCAGCGCGCGCGCCTCGGCGCGCAGCCGACCGGGGTCCACGACCCGGTTGGCCAGGCCGAGCCGCAGCGCCTCGTCGGCCTCGACGACCCGGCAGGTGAACAGCAGATCCTTGGCGACCGAGAGGCTCGGGACCCGGCGCGGCAGCAGGTAGGTGGCACCGAAGTCGGGCTTGTTGGCGATGCGCAGGTACGCGGTACTGAACCGGACGTCGGCGGCGGCCACGACGACGTCGGCCATCATGGCCAGCGACATCCCGGCGCCGTAGACGTGCCCCTGCACCGCGGCCACGACCGGCTTGTCGAACCCGACGAGCTGCCGGACCAGGCTGTTGGCCTCCCTGGCGAGGTAGCAGTACCAGCCGTAGGCGCCGTCCGGCCGCCCTGCGCCCTGGCTGCCGCTGCTCTGGTCGCCCCCGGCGCAGAACGACCGGCCCTCGCCTTCGAGCAGCACCGCGGTCACCGCGTCGTCGGCGCCGTGCGCGGCGAAGCCGTCCCGGACCCCCTGGATCGCCTCGGCGTCGAGCGAGTTGAGCTTGGTCGGCCGGTTGAGCCGCACCACCCCCAGCCGGCCCTCCCGCTCGACCACCACCGCCGGCGCGGCGGGTGTGGACCCGCTCATCGCAGCGCGCCGATCAGGGCCTTGCCGATGGTGTTCTTCAGCACCTGGGTCGTCCCTCCGGTGATCTTGAACATCCGGACGTCGCGCAGCATCCGCTCCAGCGGCGCGCCGGAGAAGTAGCCGGCGCCGCCGAGCATCTGCAGGCAGTCGTCAACCACCTGGAAGGCACCCTCGGTCGCGGCCACCTTGGCGCACGCCGAGTGGTAGGCCGAGGTCCGCCCGGCGTCGACCTCGGCCAGCGCCCGGTAGCAGAGGAGCCGCGCGCCCTCGACCCGGATCGCGCAGTCGGCCAGCATCCACTGCAGACCCTGGAACTCGCCGAGGTAGCGGCCGAACTGCCGCCGGGAGCGCAGGTGCGCGATGGCGTAGTCCATCGCGCCCTGGGCGATGCCCAGCGCCATCACCCCCATGCCGACGCGGGTGGCGTTGTAGATCTCCAGCGGCCTGACGAACCCGGCGTTCGAGCCGGCGACGCCCTCGATGACCACGTTCTCCGCCGGCACCCGCACGTCGTCGAAGCGCAGATCGACCTCCTCGATGCCGTGCATGCCCAGCTTGCGCGGCATGAGGGTGTGCGACACGCCCGGCCGGTCGGACTCGACGACGACCATGCCGATCGCTTCGGCGCCGACGGTCTCGGCGAAGCGGGCGTACACCAGGTGCGCCGCGGCGCGGTCGCCGAAGGAGTTGTAGGTCTTGCCACCGTTGACCACCCACTCGTCGCCGTCGCGCCGGACGCTGGTGGTCATCTCGTGCAGCGCCGAGCCCGCATGCGGCTCGGTCATCGCGATCGTGATCTCGATCTCGCCGCGCACCAGGCGCTCGAGCAGCTCACGGTGCGCCGGGCCGCCGTGGGTGGCGAGGATGCGGCCCGAGACGTTCTGGTCGTGCACCAACAGCGCCGTGTTCGCACAGGTCTTGGCGATCTCCTCGACCAACAGGTAGCACTCGACCAGCGACGCCCCTCCCCCGCCGAGCTCTGCGGGCAGGGCGGCGCCGAGCAGCCCGAGCTCCTTGAGCCGCTGATGGTTCTCCTCGGGGAAGCGGGACTCCTCGTCCCACCGGGCCGCCAGCGGGGCGAACTCCTCGGCCAGCTCCTTGCCCCGCGCGACCCACTCCTGTTCCCGTGGGCTGAGCGTGAAGTCCATGTGCAGCTCCCTCAGGGCCGTTCGCACGCTTGCTCCGGCTCGACAATAGGGATGATAATCACACCAAAAGCGGTGCGATACAGCCGAACCCCGACTCGACGGCACGCTGAGCACACAGGAGCGGCACATGGGCGACGTGGACCTGGCCTTCTACTCCCGGCTGCGGGACCAGAGCAACGCCGAGATCGCCACGACGTTCACCTGGCGCGTTCCGGAGCGGATGAACGTCGCGGTACAGGTGTGTGACCGCCACCGTGACCCCGACCGGCGGGCCATCCGCTGGCTGGGCGTCGACGGCTCGACCCGCGACGTCTCCTTCGCCGAACTGGCCGAGATGTCCGACCGCGCGGCCGGGGCGCTCGTGGCGGCGGGTGTGGCGCGCGGCGACCGGGTGTTCACCATGCTGCCGCGCGTCCCGGAGCACTGGGCGACGCTGCTCGGGGTGCTCAAGCTCGGCGGGATATGGAGCTGCCTGTCGACCACCTTCGGCCCCGACGGGGTGGCGGTCCGGGTCGCGGACGGGCAGCCGTCGGTCATCGTCACCGCCCGCCGCTACGAGCCCGCGGTGCGCACGGCCGCCGACGCGGCCGGGGCCACCGTCATCCTCGTCGACGACGACGGACCGGACGGCCTCCCGGCGCGGATGTCCGCGGCGCCGGCGTCCTTCGACGTGGTCGACACCGCCGCCGACGAGCCGGCGTTCCTCTTCTACACCAGCGGCACCACCGGGCGCCCCAAGGGCTCGGTGCACGGCCACCAGCTCGTGGTCGGCGCGCTGGCCCTCATCGGCCTGGTGCTGGACCTGCGGCCGGAGGACACCATGTGGCCCACCTCCGACCTCGCCTGGGTCACCGGAGTCCTGCTGAGCCTGGGCACGCTCGGCTACGGCCAGGGCTTCGTCACCTTCGAGGGCGAGTTCGACGCCGGCCGCTGGTGGGACATCATCCGGGCCGAGGGCGTGACCGCCATGTTCACCGTGCCGACGGCCTGGCGCATGCTGCGCGCCGGGGAGGCGGGCCGCCCGGACGAGGGCGGCCCGGTGCCGATCCGCAGGCTGGGCACCGTCGGCGAGCCGCTCGACCCGGAGACGCTGGCCTGGTCGCGCGCGCGGTTCGGCACGCCGATCGTGGAGTGCTACGGCCAGACCGAGAACGGCGCCGGGCTGTGCACCAACCGCGCCGACATGCCGATCAAGCCGGGCAGCCTCGGCCCCGCGCTGCCCTTCCTCACCGTCGCGGTGGTCGACGAGCACGGCCAGGAGGTGCCGGTCGGCACGGTGGGCGAGATCGTGTCCCGGCCGGACTACCCGGCATTGACCCAGGGCTACTGGCAGAACCCCGAGGCCACGGCGTCCATGCTGCACGACGGCTGGCAGTGGACCGGAGACCTGGCCAGGATGGACGAGGACGGCTACTTCTGGTATCAGAGCCGCCAGGACGACCTCATCTCCAGCGGCGGCTACCGAATCGGCCCGACGGAGATCGAGGCGGCCTTGCTGGCCCACCCGGCGGTGGCCGAGGCCGGGGTGGTCGGCAAGCCGGACCCCCAGCGCGGGCAGATCGTCAAGGCGTGGATCGCCCTGCGGGCCGGATACCAAGGCTCCGACGAGCTGGCGGCCGAGCTCGTCGAGCACTGCAGGCGCACCGCGGGCGGGTGGAACCATCCGCGGGAGGTCGGCTTCCTCGACGAGCTGCCCAAGACCGTCACGGGCAAGATCCGGCGGGTCGAACTGCGCGAAATCGACGCGCGCTCGTGAGCGGCTCGAGCGAGGCCCCGGTCACGTCCGACCTGCCGGCGTTCGAGCGCATCCTCCGGGCACCCGGCGGCGGCTCGGTGGTGGCGCTGCTGGTCGAGCACGAAGACTACGTCGACGGCGGCGGGGCGACGGCCACCGCGATCCACCGGGCGGTGCCGAACCGCGAGGTCGACGGGCCGGCGGCTGAGCGCGGACATCGACGCGTCACCCGAGACGAAGGTCGTGCCCTGGTCGAGGCGTGCGCACCCCGAGGCGACCAGCTCGCCCCACACTCCCCCGTCCCCGAGCCGGTCTCTGTGGACGCGGGAACGCAGCCGGACGCTACTTCGCCGACCGCGTCGAGCCCGACCAGGACCGCGACGAGGCGACGCTGCCGGAGCACGACCTCACCCGGAGAGGATCAAGCGGGCGCGACGCTGGGCCGGCCCCAGCGCGCCGGCGGGGCGACCTGCCTCGGCCGCCCCCTCCGTCCCGATTTCCCGCAGCCGAGCCCCAACGGCACGCACCCCTGCTCCCTCCCTGTGTGGAACGGCGGTCGAAGGGCAGCCCCGTGTCACGATGCCGCGGGGACATCACGTGGGCTCGGATTCGGCGTTGAGGCTGTCCGACAAGCCGGTACGTCGAGCCCGTCGTGCCCGACTGCGGGTCCATGGCGCCGACGGCGAGACGGTAGGGCGTGGGCGACGGCGGCAGGTGGTGGCCTTTCGCGGTGTGCGGGGCGTAGGTGACGGTGTCGGTGACGTCGAGCCGGCCGACCCGCAGCGCGAGGGTGTGGACACGGTGGTGCCGGCCGGTGACGTAGCGGGTGGAGGAGTGGCCGGTGAGGCCGGCGCGGCGTCCACCGTCCGGTGGTCGGACGCCGCGGACGTCGAGTTCGATCCCTTCGGTCGTGGTCGTGCCGATCCGCGCGGGGACGACAGGGTGGCCGTTGCGGTCGAGCCGGCCCAGCAGAACATCTGGCAGCTGCGCCAGCCGGGTGGCGGCGCGGTCGGCTCCGGGATCCTTGCCAGACGACCCGGGGCGGTACCCCGAGCCGACTGGGCCACAGCGGTGCCGGTCCTCTACGGCAACCCCGTCGACGAACACCTCGGGAACGTCGTCCTATCACGGCGCTACCCAACGGACCTACCCGACCGCCCTGGCGCGCAGCCTCGGCCCGGCCGCCGATGAGATCGCCCGGCGCTACCCCTGCAACAGTCCCCGAACCCGACACGGACACTGGCCCGCACCCTGGCCCGAACATCCTCAGCGCGAGCGTCGAGATCCCTGACGGTCGTCTGAGCAGGCTTCGGCACGACGACCACGAGACAGTCCGTCGGCGCGGGGCCTCTCAGCCGCTGTCGAGGTCGCGGTGGGGGAGGCGCTCCAGTCCAGCGGTGGTGAGGACGGCGGCGAGTACGACCAGGACGACGATCGACCAGGTGAGGCCGGCGCCGTCGGCCAGGGGGACGGAGATGGCGACGAACGGGGACAGGTAGCGCAGGGTGTGGGGGTCGACGATCCCGAACTCGCCGAGGAAGTCGGCCACCACGACAGCTCCGAGCACGGCCCAGGTCACGGGGGCGGCGAGTCGCGGCGCCCAACCGGTGAGTGCGACGGCCAGCCCGACGAACACCAGGCAAGCCGGCAGGTAGGCGAGACAGAGGGCGATCTGACCCGCGCCGGCACCGAGGCTGGTTCCGATGCCGAGGACGAGCAGCGTGGACGTGGCAACCGTGGCGGCGGTGACCAGGTGCCCGCCGGCCCAACGGCGGCGGTCGACCGGTCCGCTGAGCAGCAGCTCACCGAGGCCGCCGGTCTCCTGGGAGCGCACCCGTAGTGCAGCGGCGACCGCACCGGCCGCCGTGGCCTGGGCCAGCACGTAGGTCATGAGCGACAGGAATGCCGTGACCGGGTCGGCGATTCCACGCGCTTCGGCGAGCTCGCGGTAGGCGGGGGTGTCGAACAGTCCGCGGCTGGTGGTCACCGCTGCGCCGAGGATGAGCCCGAGCACGAGGGCGGCCACGACGCCGCCGGTGACCGACCCGCGCTGGATCCGCCACGCCAGCCCAATCGGGCCCCGAAGGCCCGCCCCGGCGGTCGCCGGCCCGGGGCGCGGTGCGAACAGGCCGGCCCCGAGGTCACGGCGCGCGGACAGCATCACGGCCAGGCTCGCCAGTGCGATCACGACGATCGCGAACACGGCAAGTACCCACCACTGTTCACCGGCGAAGGCCTGCAGGTGGCGCAGCCAACCGAAGGGTGACACCCAGACCAGGCCGGTTCCACTCAGGTCGCCGGCTCCGGCGATGAGCAGCAGCACGCCTGTCGCCAGCAGCCCCAGCGCGCGGGCGGACCCTGCTCGTTCGCACCACTGCGCCAGGACGGCGCCGAGTGTGGCGAACACGGCGCCGCCGGTGCCCAGCCCCAGCCCGAAGGCCACCGACCCCGGTGCCGGCAGTCCGACCCCGAGCAGGGCGAACGCGGTCAGAACCGCCATGACCAGGTTGACCGCGACGACGATGACCAGGGCCGCGGTGACCGGGGCGGCGCGGTGGACGACGGTGGAGCCGAGCAACTCGACCCGCCCGGCCTGCTCGTCGGCGCGGGTGTGCCTGACTACCAGCAGGAGACTGATCACAGCGACGATCAGCAGGCCGCTGGTCCCGAACGTCTGGGCGGTGAGCGCGCCGGGGGTCGGACCGAACAGCGGGCCGCGCAGCACCAGCAGGGTCGGGTTGGCGGCGGCCTGCGTGACCAGCGCGGCCCCGTCCGCCGGTGTGGCGGCGGCGGTCCTCGCTGCGGAGGCCAGAGCGGCAGCGAGGACAGGTATCAGCACGACGTAACAGGTGAGGGCGAGCCGATCACGGCGCATCGCTAGGCGGGCCAGTGCCCCGGTGCCGATCGGTAGCCCGGCCTGGGCGGTCGATGCCGACGGGCGGGTGTTCGACGGTGTCGTGACGGTGGTCATCGTGACACCTCGATCCGGGTGGGCTCGTCCTGGTAGTGGGCCAGGAACAGCTCCTCGAGCGACGGCGGCCGGCAGGTCAAGCCGCGTAGGCCGGTGTCGGCGAGGGCTCGCAGGAGCCCGTCGAGGTGCTCGGCCTCAACCCGGCAGGTGAACGTGGTGCCCGTCCAGGAGGGGTCGTGCACCCCGGACAGGTCGGCAAGCCTGGGCGCGGGGCCGGCCAGCTCGGCGGTGACGAGGGTCGGGCGGTTCGCCCGTAGCTGGGCCAGCGGCGTGGACTCCACGACCTTCCCGGCGCGCACGATGCTGACCCGGTGACACAGCGACTCGACCTCGGACAGGATGTGGCTCGACAACAGCACCGAGCGGCCGGCGTCGCGTTCATGGACGACCTCCTCGGCGAACACAGCCTCCATCAGGGGGTCCAACCCGGAGGTCGGCTCGTCGAGCACCAGTAGCTCGACGGGGGACGCGAAAGCGGCGATCAGGGCGACCTTCTGCCTGTTGCCCTTGGAGTAGGTGCGGCAGCGCTTGGTCGGGTCCAGGGCGAACCGTTCGAGCAGCTCCGCTCGCCGTGCCGGGTCGTGGCCGCCACGGGTCCGACTGAGAAGATCAATCACCTCGCCGCCGGTCAGGGTGGGCCACAGGGTGACGTCGCCCGGGACGTAGGCCAGCCGCCGGTGCAGCGCGGTGGCGTCGGCCCAGGGGTCCCGGCCGAACAGCCGAGCTCGGCCCGACGTGGCCCGCAGCAACCCCAGTAGCACGCGGATCGTGGTCGACTTGCCTGCGCCGTTGGGACCAAGGAACCCGTGTACCTCGCCGTGGTCGACGCGCAGGTCCAGCCCGTCCAGGGCGCGGAACCGGCCGAAGGTCTTCACGAGGTTCTCGACCTCGATCACCGCCTCACCGGCGGAAGAGTCCTGGCTGATGGTGGTCACTGCTTCTCCTGTTCATGGTCGAGATCGAGCTCCTGATGCCGTTCACAGTATTCACGAACTATTGAACACTGTGTAGGATTCTGTCGAGAGGTGAGTCTGATCGCTACCTGGAGGTGGGATGACCGAACAGCAGGACCGTGTGCGGTTCGCGGAGCGATTCGCCCTCGATCTGGCCAGCACGGGCTGGCCCCGCATGTCCGCGCGCGTGTTCGCAACGGTGTTGGTCTCGGCAGACGGTCGGTTGACCGCCGCGGAGCTCGCCCAGCAACTCGCGATCAGCCCGGGCGCGGTCTCCGGTGCCGTGCGGCACCTGACCGACGTGGGCTTCCTCGAACGCGTACGGGAGCCGGGCTCTCGGCGCGACGCTTATCAGCTCCTCGACGAGATCTGGTACGAATCGTTCATCCGGGCCGACGAACGATTCGCCCGGTGGGCCGACACCCTCGCCAGCGCCTCCGCCGTGGTCGAGGTCGGCTCGCCCGCTCAGCGGCGGATCGACGACGCGCGGGACTTCTTCGAGTTCCTGCGCGAGTCGTTCCCCGAACTCATGGCCCAGTGGAGACAGCACCGCGCCCACCACCGGGCATGACGACCGCGTCGGCGCCTCGGAGCCTCCACCTTCCCGTTGCCGCCCATCACTGTCGCCGAGTGCTTCGCAGGCAGGGTGACGACCAGCACGCGCGCGCCGACTCCCGTGCGCTCGACTGGCAGTCGACTTCCTACCCGATGTCGAACGGCCACACGCTCGCCGCCGACCTGGCACACGCAGGCTTGCAGCACGACGGCGTCCGGACCGACACCCTGGCCACCGTCGTAAACGACCGCTAACGTCTGCGGTAACGGAGCGGCAGGCCCGCGCGGCCACGCCCCACGAGAGGTGGCATGAGCATGGGCGAGCTGGACGGCAAGGTCGCGCTGGTCACCGGCTCGGGCCGCGGCATCGGCCGCGCGGTCGCCCAGAGGTTCGCCGCCGAGGGGGCCGGGGTCGTGGCCAACGACCTGGACGGCGACCTGGCCAAGGAGGCCGTGGCCGCGATCGAGGCGGCCGGTGGCACCGCCGTGGCCTGCGCCGACAGCGTGACCGAGGACGGCTTGGCCGAGCGCTTCGTGCAGATCGGGGTCGACGAGCTCGGCGGGCCGGACATCATCGTCGACAACGCCGGCTACACCTGGGACTCGGTGGTCCAGAGGATGTCCGACGACCAGTGGGACGCGATCTCGGACGTGCACCTCAAAGCCCCCTTCCGGATCCTGCGCGCGACCCGACCGGTGATCAGCGCGGCGGTGAAGAAGGCCGGGGAGGCGGTGCCCTGCCGCAAGGTCGTCAAGATCTCCTCCATCGCCGGTACCGGCGGGAAGATCGACAGTCAGGGCCGGCAGATCGCGGTGGGCGTCAACCCGGACCTGCTCCGGCAGACGGAGGCCACCATCCTGCTGGGTCGCGGCGGCAGCACCGAGGAGGCCCCCGGCTCGGTGTTGCTGCTCTGCATCCCGGAGTCCGACTACGTCAGCGGGCAGCTGCTGAGCTGCGGCGGCGGGTTCGAGTGAGCGCCGGAGCCCGCCGGGGGCCGGACGGCGCGCGGCGCCCCGAGGAGAGGCACGCCAGTGGCGCTCCAGGCCGTTGACGCCGGTTTCGGGGTGATGCTGCCCAGTTTCGACCCGCTGCGGCTGGGGCCCCCCTACCTGCTGCTGCCCGGGGCACGGCTCGCCGAGGAGCTGGGCTTCGACACCGGCTGGATCGGTGACCACCTCGCCTACCACCCGCCCACGTTCGACGCGCTCTGCGCCGCGTCCGCGGTCGCCGCGGTCACGACCCGCCTGCGGCTGGGGACCGGGGTACTCCTGCTGCCGATGCGGCAGCCGGTCTGGACGGCCAAGCAGCTGGCCACGGTCGCCTCGCTGGCTCCCGACCGGTTCTTCCTGGGGATCGGGGTCGGAGGCGAGGGCGAGGCGGAGTTCGAGGCCGCCGGCTTCTCCACGGCCGGGCGCGGCCGGCGGCTGGACGAGTCGCTGGAGGTCGTCGAGGCGCTGCTGCGCGGACAGCCGGTTGACTACCATGGCCGACAGGTCGCGGTCCGCTCCCCCGCGCTGGCCCCGGTGCCCCCGGCGCACCCGCCGGTGATCGTGGGCGGCCGCTCCGACGCGGCCCTGCGTCGGGCCGCCAGGGTGGGTGACGGCTGGCTCGGGGTCTGGCTCGACCTGCCACGGTTCCGCCGCGCCCTGGACACCCTCGCCGAGTGCGCCGCGGGTTTCGGCCGGCCCCGCCCGACGGTGCTGTTCATGCTGTTCGTGCATGTGACCGACGACGAGCACGCGGCCCGCGACGAGGTGACCCGGTTCGTCCGCGGCCAGTACGGGCTGCCCTTCGAGGCCCTGGAGCGGTGGATCGTGATCGGGTCCGCCGGACGAGTGGCGCAACAGCTGGCGGAGTTCCGTGACGCCGGCGCCGAGGGCTTCGCCATCGTCACCACCGCGGAGGACCCGATGCGGCAGTACGAACACCTGGCCGACGTGCGCGCCCTGCTGGGATGAGCACCTCCGGCCCGAGACACCGTCGACCCAGAGCGGAGATCGGACACGATGAAGACGCGCGCCTCCATCATCAGGACCTCGCCCGGCAAGTTCGAGACGGCCGAGGTGGACCTGGACGGACCCCGAGCCGGAGAGGTCACGGTCAAGCTGGCGGCCTCTGGCCTGTGCCACTCGGACGACCACCTGCAGACCGCCGACATGAAGGTGCCGGTGATGCCGATCTGCGGCGGGCACGAGGGCGCCGGCGTGGTCGTCGAGGTCGGCCCCGAGGTGCATCATCTCAAGGAGGGCGACCACGTGGTGTTCGCCTTCATCCCCGGCTGCGGGCGGTGCCGGTTCTGCGCGCGGGGCATGGCGAACCTGTGCGACCTGGGCTACAACATGCTGTGGGGCTCGCGACTGGACGACCGCAGGAGCTTCCGGATGTCGCTGGACGGCGAGCCGGTGTCGCAGATGGCCGGCATCTCGACCTTCTCCGAGTACAGCACCGTCGACGTGCGCAGCTGCGTGAAGATCCCGGACGACATCCCGCTGACCACCGCGTGCCTGACCGGCTGCGGGGTGGGTACCGGTTGGGGCTCGGCGGTCAACTCCGCCGAGGTCCGGCCGGGCCACACGGTGATCGTGATGGGGGTCGGCGGGATCGGGATCAACGCCGTCCAGGGTGCCGCGCACGCGGGCGCGCAGAACCTCATCGCGGTCGACCCGGTGGCGTTCAAGCGGGAGGTGGCGCGGTCGGCGGGCGCCACGCACGTGGCGGAGAGCATGGCGGAGGCCACCGAGCTGGCCCGCGCCATGACCAACGGCCAGGGTGCGGACTCGGCCATCGTGACCGTCGGGCGCACCACCGGCGCGCACCTCGCCGAGGCGTTCGCCGCGATCCGCAAGGGGGGCACGCTGGTCGCGACCGGCATCGGCGACAGCCGCGAGGTCGGTGTCCCGGTGCCGATCGCCGAGCTGATCATGTATCAGAAGCGGATCCAGGGCTCGCTCTACGGTGCCTGCTCCCCCAGCGTCGACATCCCGCTCCAACTCGAGCTCTACCGTTCGGGCAAGCTCATGCTCGACGAGCTGATCACCGCCACCTACACCCTCGACGAGGTGACCAAGGGCTACGAGGACATGCACGCCGGCAAGAACATCCGGGGCGTCGTCGTCTTCGACTGACCGGCCGGCACCGGCAGTCGACGGCGGGCGAGCGCGCCGTACGGCGGATTGCGGACGACCCGCGAGACGACGGAGCGCGCCGGCCCGGCCAGGAGCGTGACGCCCGCCATCGGGTGCGGGCAGAGGTCGTCCGGTGGGAAGCCGATGTTCGCTTCGAAGGCGTAGTGGTACTGACGGTCGGTAGCAGCCCCGGCGGCCCACATCCCGTTCACCCGGGCTCCGCACTTGGCGAGCAGGGCGGCGGCCTCGTCGTCGAGGCGGCGGGTGACCTTGGGCGCCGGCACGGTGCCCGCCTTCGCGCAGGCGAAGAACAGCTCCGGCATCTCGACCCGGTTCTCCGGCACCGCTGCGACGGTGTCCCGGGCCGCCTGTCACGGCGATGGCCCGGCACCGCACCCGCACCCCCGGCCGGGCGGTCGGGCGCGGGCCAGAGGGCGAGCCGGGCCGCGGCGGCCGGGCCCGCTCGCGACGTCCGCTCCGACCTTCGCGCCGGTCGTTCGCGGGCGCTCCTCGACCGCGGGTCCGGCATACGACGGCAGGTGACACCACCGCCTCGAGCGGCTAACGTTCCTGCAGATCCTTATCAGCATATCTGGCACGGGTCTAGCTGCCGCCTCGACGCAGCCCAAGACGCAGCCGGCGGACCGAGAAGGGGTGTCGTGGACTTCGACCAGGATGAGGACCACCAGGCGCTGCGCAAGGGCGTGCGTGAGCTCATCGCCCGTTTCGACGACGAGTACTGGTCCACATGCGACGCCGAACACCGGTTCCCGAACGAGTTCTACCAGGCCCTCGCCGACGGCGGCTGGCTCGGCGTGGCGATCCCGGAGGAGTACGGCGGCGCCGGCCTCGGCGTCACCGAGGCCGCGCTGTTGCTGCAGGAGGTCGCCTCCTCGGGAGCGGCCATGAACGGCTGCAGCGCCATCCACCTGACGCTGTTCGGGATGAACCCGGTGGTCAAGCACGGCTCGGCGGAGCTGCGCCAGCAGCTACTGCCCCGGGTCGTGTCCGGCGATCTGCACGTGTCCTTCGGCGTCACCGAGCCCGATGCGGGCACCGACACCAGCCGGATCACCACCCGGGCCCGCCGCGAGGGTGACACCTACGTCGTCGACGGGCGCAAGGTGTGGATCACCAAGGCGCAGCAGGCCGAGTACCTGCTGCTGTTGACCCGCACCACCCCGCGGGAGGAGTGCGCCAAGCCGACCGACGGGATGACGCTGTTCATGGCGCCCATGGACCGTTCCGCCGTCGAGGTGCGCGAGATCCCCAAGATGGGTCGCAACGCCGTCAACTCCAACGAGCTGTTCATCGACGGCCTGCGTGTGTCTGCGGAGTGTCGCATCGGCGAGGAGGGCCGCGGCTTCCGCTACCTGCTCGACGGGCTCAACCCGGAACGCATCCTGCTCGCCCACGAGTCGGTGGGGATCGGCCGCTCTGCCGTGGACAAGGCTGTCGCCTACGCGAACCAGCGGGTCGTCTTCGACCGCCCGATCGGCCAGAACCAGGGCATCGCGTTCCCGCTCGCGGAGGCGACGATGCGCCTGGACGCCGCCGAGCTGGTGGCTCGCAAGGCGGCCTGGCTCTACGACCTCGGCCGGCCCTGCGCCCGCGAGGCCAACTCGGCCAAGTACCTCGCCGCCGATGCCGCGTTCTTCGCCGCCGACCGGGCCGTGCAGACCCACGGCGGCTTCGGCTACGCCGTCGAGTACCACGTCGAGCGGTACTTCCGGGAGGCGCGGCTGATGCGGATCGCCCCGATCTCCCAGGAGATGGTGCTCAACTTCATCAGCGAGCACGTGCTCGGTCTGCCGAGGTCGTACTGACGATGTCGGCGACGCCCCCCGCATTGACGCCGGAGACGACGTTCGGTCCTGGCTGACCACGGCACTGCCTCGGGGGTGACCACCGGCTCCGGGGAGGAGTTCACCAGCCGGTATCTGGTGACCGCGTCGGGCCTGCTCGCCAAGACCGACATCCCGGCGATCCCCGGGATCGACAGCTTCGCAGGCACCCTCACCCACACCCGGCCAGCCCGACCTGGACCTCGCCGGCAAGCGCGTCGGCGTCATCGGCACCGGCTCGACCGGCACCCAGTTCATCGTCGCCGCCGCCCAGACCGCCGCTCACCTGACGGTGTTCCAGCGCTCGCCCCAGTACGTCGTCCCGTCCGGCAACGGCCCGGTCGACGCGGCCGAGGTCGCCGAGACCAGGCAGGACTTCGACGCGATCTGGGACCAGGTCCGCAACTCGGTGGTCGCCTTCGGCTTCCAGGAGAGCGGCGTCGAGGCGGGCACCGTCTCCGACGAGGAGCGCCGGCGGGTGTTCCAGGAGAACTGGGACAAGGGGAACGGGTTCCGGTCCATGTTCGGCACGTTCGCCGACATCGCCACTACTTCGAGACCTTCCACCGCGACAACGTGACGCTGGTCGCGCTCAAGGAGACCCCGATCCAGGAGATCACCCCGTCCGGGGTCCGCACGTGTCAACGGCCAAGTCGTGGTCCCCGCTTGCACCGGACGGACGGCAACCGGACGCGGGCGGCCGCCGCGCTCGGCATCGGGCGGACGACGCTGTACCGCAAGATGAAGGAGTACCGGATCCCGGCCACCGGTTGATCTCGCGTACCACAGGCGAACGACCCGCGTCAGACGTCGAGCCAGCGCTCCTTCGGCACGACAGGCTGGTCGAGCCGCCCGTTGGCGCCCAGGACGCGCTCGAACTGACGGAGGTGGCGGGTCATCGCGGCGGCCGCGCGCTCGGGGTCCCCGGCCGCCACGGCCAGCGCGATGCCGCGGTGCGCACGGCGGGTGTCGGCGAGGTCCTGCTCGGAGAGGTTCTCCCCCGGCACGTGCCAGGTCAGCTCGTGACTGAACAGCGCGATGATCATCCGGAGGAGGTCGTTGTTGCTGCAAACACCCAGTCCTTCGTGGAACTCGACGGACGGTTCCCACGGCGGGGTCCGGACGGCGCCGGACTCCGCGAGGGACAGCAGCCAGCCGCGTTGCTCTTCGGTGGCGCTGCGCGCCGCCGCCGCGGCGGCGGCAGGCTCGATGAGCAGCCTGAACTCCGAGAAGGTGCGCATCGACGTGCCCGACAGGGTCAGCAGCAAAGCCAGCGAGCGCGTGACCTGGCTGAGGTCGGGTCGAGCGACGCGGATGCCGCCGTTGGGTCCCCTGCGGATCTCGATGAGGCCGTCCGCCTCGAGCAGGCGAAGCGCCTCACGCACGGTCCCGCGACTGAAGCCGTGTTCCTCGATCAGCGCTGCCTCGGCTGGCAGCGGATCACCCGGTTGCATGCCGTGTCCGAGGATCTGGCGCCGCAGGCGATCGGCGAGCACGTCGGAGGCTTTGGTCAACCGCGGGTGGGCGCGTCGCCTACCCACGACCGAACCGTTGACCTGACTGACTTCCCGGCTGGTCACGCGGGACTCCCATCGCGTCGAAGTTCCCGCCCAACCGATGCGATCGGACGGGCCCAAGGATACGAGGTCAGGCCCGACCCGTCACCGGAGGCCGGGTCGAGCCGCCGATCCGGTCGCAGATGACCCGGACTCCGGCGGCTCGACACGCTGCGGGTGCGTGTCGATCTCGGCCGTCCGGACCGGCCGGACCGTCCGGCGCTCGGCGTCAGGCGGGTCCGGCGGTGCCGAAGCGCGCCGGTCGCTTCTCCACGAACGCCGCGATGCCCTCCCGGGCGTCGGGGGTCGCGAAGAGGCGGGCGATCCCGGACGCCTCGGCGCGCAGCCCGACGTGCCGCCCTCCGTCGAGGTGCGCCAGCACACAGGCCTTGAGCTCCCGCAGGGCGGGCCGGGCGCCCAGCGCCAGCGCCGCCGCGTAGTCCACGGCCGCGGCCAGCAGCCCCTCGCGCGGGTGGACGCTGTTGACCAGGCCCAGGGCCAGTGACTCGGCGGCGTCGAGCTGCCGACCGGTGTAGAGGATGTCGAGGGCACGCCCCTTCCCGACGACCTCAGCCAGCCGCTGGGTGCCGCCGGCGCCCGGCAGCAGCCCGAGCTTGACCTCGGGCAGGCCGATCCGGGCTCCTTCGGCGAGCATGCGCACGTCACACGCGAGCGCCAGCTCCAGTCCCCCGCCCATGGCGTGGCCGTTGACGGCGGCGACGGTCGGGATCGGGATCGCCTCGATGTCGTCCATGGCGCGCTGGATGGAGCTGATGAACCGCGGCATCTCGGCGGCCGGGAGGGCGTTCATCATCTTGATGTCGGCCCCGGCCACGAAGCGCGGGCCGGCGCCGGTGAGGACCAGCGCGCCGACCTCGGCGCACGCGGCCGCCTCGGCTGCGGCCCGGGCGATCTCCAGGACGAGCTCCAGGTCGAGCGCGTTCGCCGGGGGGCGGTCCACCGTGAGCAGGCCGACCCCCCGGTCGACCTCCATCCGGACGTGCCGCTGCGGTGACGAGCCTTCGGACATCGGGCGATTCCTCCTGCATGGTGATGTGCAACGGCCGGAGAAGCGTCCGGCCCCGCGTCCCCGACAAGCGGAGCGCGCCTAGTGACGCGCATCTCGACAGCAGCTACTGTACCGAGTGATCTTTATAAGGATAAGAGGAGACACCTGATGGCCGCCCTCGGTGACCGGCTCACGCCAGAGCAGAGCGACTTCGTGAAAGCCGTCGACGCATTCTGCGAACGCGAGTGCCCACCTCACAAACTCCGCGAGATCACGGCGAACGGCACGATCGCTCACGACGACGTCCTCTACCAGAAGCTGGCCGCCACCGGCTGGCTCGGTCTGACCATCCCGGAGGAGTACGGCGGGTCCGGCGGCGGGCTGGCCGACGTCGCACTGCTGACCGAGCGTCTCGCCTACCACCGCCTGCCCGTCACCGGCTACCTCACCACCGTGATCACCGCACAGGCGATCGTCAAGTTCGGCACCGAGGAGCAGAAGCAGCGGGTGCTGCCGGGCGTCGCCGACGGCGACGTGCTCTCGATCGCGATCACCGAGCCGGACACCGGGTCCGACGCCGCGGCGGTACGCACGCGTGCACGCCGGGACGGCTCGGGATGGCTCATCGACGGCGAGAAGATCTACACCAGCAACGCCAACCACGCCCGCTGGGTGCTCGTGGTGACCCGGACCGACCCCGAGGCTCCGAAGCACCGCGGCATCTCGCTGTTCCTGGTGCCGATCGACGACGTCGACGTGACCAAGCTCGACATGCTCGGCCACATCGACACGACGATCACCCGCTACTCCGACGTGCGGAGGACCGACGCCGACGTCGTCGGCGGCGTCGACGCGGGCTGGCGGGCGCTGGTCCAGGGACTCAACAGCGAACGGATGATCATCGGCGCAGAGGCGGTCGGGCTCGGTCAGCGCGCCTTCGACGACGTGCTGCGCTACGCGAAGGAGCGCCACCAGTTCGGCCGGCCGATCGGCCGCTTCCAGGCGTTGCAGCACGGGCTGGCCGAGACCGCCACGAAGCTCACTGCGGCGCGCCTGCTGGTACGCCACGTCGCCGAGCTGCTCGACGAGGGCGATCCCGCACCGGCGCAGGCCTCGATGGCGAAGCTGTTCGCGACCGAGACGGCCAAGGAGGCCGCGCTGCAGGGGATGCAGTTCATGGGCGGCATGGGCTACTCCATGGAGAGCCAGATGCAGTCCTACGTCCGCGACAGCCTCGTCATGACGATCTTCGGCGGCACCTCGCAGATCCAGAAGAACATCATCGCCGGCCAGCTCGGCCTCAACGACTGACCGCGCACCACCAGACCGACCGCACGCGACCGGGAGAACCATGACCGACAAGCTCCGCGACCAGCTCGACCGGCTCGCCGCCCGTTCCGACACCTGGGTCTCGGCCGAGGTGCTGCACCGCTACGCCGACGAGGGCGCCTGGACCGAGGAGAGCTTCGTCCACGACCTCGAACGGCACGCGCGCGAGCGGCCGGACGCGCTGGCCATCATCGACGAGGACGGCAGGCGGACCACCTACGGGCAGTACGAGCGGCGCACCCGCCTGCTCGCGGGCGCGCTGCTCGACCTCGGTCTCCAGCCCGGGGACCGGCTGGCGATGCAGCTGCCCAACTCCAGCGAGTTCTGCCTCACGCTGATGGCCTGCGCCCGGGCGCGCATCATCCCGGTATTCCTGCACGTCGTCTACGACGAGCACGACCTGGACTACGTGCTGGGCCTGACCGAGGCCAGGGCGCTGGTGGTGCCCGCGTCGTTCAAGGGCCGCGAGTTCGTGCCGCTGGCCCGCACCATGCGGGAGCGCATCGCCGGCCTCGAGCACCTCATCGTCGTCGGCGGCGACGGTGGTGGCGGCGACGGCGACGGCGACCTGCTCGCGTTCGACGCCCTGACCGCCGAGCGGGAGGGGGCGTCGGCCACCGACCTCGACGAGCTGCGGCCCACCGGTGCCGATCCGTTCTTCATCATGTTCACCTCCGGCACGACCGGCCGGCCGAAGGCCGAACTGCACACGCACGCGAACAACCTGTTCTGGATCCAGAGCTTCGAGCGCGGGCAACAGTTCCCGCAGGACGCCCAGTGGATCATCGTCACCCCCATCGCGCACCTGACGGGGCTGGGCCTAGGCGTGCTCTCCGCGCTGCACCGCGGCGCCGCCTACACGCTGCTGACCGGCTGGGACGTGGCCCGCTGCGTGGAGCTGCTAGAACGCGACGAGCCCACCTACCTGCTCGGCGCGGCCCCGATGTTGATCGATCTGGCCCGTTTTCCCGACCTGCGCAGCCGCCGGGTGTCCAGCCTGCGCGGCATCTGCTACGCGGGGGCACCCTGCCCGGCCGAGACGCTGAACGCCCTCAACGCCCAGCTGGGTGCCGAGATCGCGGCCTTCTACGGCTACACCGAGGCCGGCGTCACCCACATGACCAGGCCCGGCGACCCGATCGCGATCACCAGCCGCAGCATCGGCTCGGTGGTCGACGGCGTCGAGATGCGTCTCGTCGACGACAGCGGCGCGGATGTCGAGCTGCCCGGTCAGGGAGAGCTGTGGTCGCGCGGCCCCAACTTCGTCGTCGGCTACTACGGCCAGCCCGAGACGACCGAGAAGATGTTCACCGCCGACGGCTGGTTCCGCTCGGCCGACATCGTCCGCTTCGACGAGCACGGCTACGGCTACTTCGTCTCCCGCCGCGACGACCTGATCAACCGGGGCGGCTACAAGATCGATCCGCGGGAGATCGAGGAGCTGCTCTACGAGCACCCGCGGGTCGGGCAGGCCGCCGTGGTCGCCATGCCCGACGAGCGGCTCGGCCAACGCGCGGCGGTGTTCGTCGTACCCGCCACCCCGGGCGAGGCGGTCACGCTGTCCGACCTCACCGCGTTCCTCGACGAGAAGGGGCTCAGCCGGACGAAGTGGCCCGAGTCCGTCGAGCTGGTCGAGTCCTTCCCGATGACGAGCACCGGCAAGTTCATGCGCTACTCGCTGCGCGACCGCGCCCAGCAGCTACGGCCCCAGCGCTGACCGCCGGCGCGGCACGATGATCGACCTGCGGCAGCTCGTCGAGCCGGGCGACACGGTCCTGTGGGGCCAGGGGGGAGCCCAGCCGCGGTCGCTCGTCGACGCCCTGCTGCACCGCGCGCCCGACCTCGGCGGGGTGACGGCGTTCGTGGGCCTGTCCTTCGACGCGCGGGTCGCGGCGACGACGGGCCTCGCCCTGCGCTCCTACGGCGCGCTCGGGGCGCTTGCGGGTGCTCCGGTCGAGGTGCTGCGCTGCCACATGTCCGCGCTGCCCGGACTCATCCGGTCCGGGCGGCAGCCGGTGGACGTCGTCCTGTGCCAGGTGTCGCCGGCGGACGCGGAGGGCTGCCACCGGCTCGGGGTCAGCGTGGACTACCTGCACGCCGCGCTCGAGTCGGCCCGTGTCGTGGTGGCCGAGGTGGATCCGCGGGTCCCGGCGACCGGCGGCCCGGTCCGCGTGCACCGGTCGGCGTTCGCCGCCACCGTGCCCGCCGAGCACGGCCCCACGTTGGTGCCGGACCGGCCGGGCGGAGAGTGCGAGCGGCGCATCGCCGGCCACGTCGCGGCTCTGGTGCCCCGGGCGGCCACGCTGCAGCTGGGTGTCGGCGGGCTCGCCGCCGCGGTCGCCGGGGCGCTGCGGGAGCATCGCGACCTGCGGGTGCACAGCGGCCTGATCGGTGACTGGGTCGTCGACCTCGACGACAGCGGTGCCCTCGCGACGGACGTCGATGCGCCGGTGGTGACGGGGACGGCGCTGGGCAGCGAGCGGCTCTACGGCTGGCTCGAGGGCAACCCCCGGGTCGAGCTGCGGCCGGTCGAGCTGGTCCATCCGCCCGCGGTCACGTCGGCGTTGAACGCCTTCGTCGCGGTCAACCAGGCGCTGCAGGTCGACCTCGACGGCCAGGTCGGCGCCGAGGCCGTCGGCGGGCGCTACCTCGGCGCCATCGGTGGCCAGGTCGACTTCCTGCGCGGCGCGGCGGCTTCGCCGGGCGGGGTGGGGATCATCGCGCTGCCCTCGACCACGCGCGACGGTGCCTCCCGGATCGTCGAGCACCTGGACGGCCCGGTGACCACGGCGGCCGCGGACGTCGGCTGGGTGGTCACCGAGCACGGCGCGGTGGACCTGCGCGGAACCACCCGGCGCGAACGGGCCCGCGCCCTGCTGTCGGTCGCCGACCCGGTGCACCGCGACCGGCTGTCCGGGGTGGTGCGCGACCGCGGCGTCGCGTTGCCCGGTGGCCGTTGACCAATCATAATCCTCATCATGAAAGGCGGCACGGCGATGACGACGGTGAGCCTTCCCTCCTCGCTGCGCGGCGCGTCGGATGTCGCGCGGATGTACGACCTGGGCCTGTGGGACGAGCGCACCCTGGCCGACATCGTCGACGAGCACGCCCGGCGCGTCCCGGACAAGACGGCCGTGGCCGACGCCCGCGGTCGGCTGACCTACGGCGAGCTCGCGGACCTGTCGCGCCGGCTGGCCACCGTGCTGGCCGACGCCGGGGTGGGGTCGGGGTCGCCGGTCGCCGCCCAGCTTCCCGGATGCACACTGCTGCCGGCGCTGCACATGGCGTGCTCCCGGCTCGGGGCGCTGTTCGTGCCGTTGAGCACGGCGTGGCGGGCGGCGGAGCTGCGGCCGCTGCTGGGCACCGTCGGCGCCGGAGTGTTCGTCGTCCCCGGGCCGGGCGGCCTGCTGGGCGACGACACCGACTTCCTCGCCCTGGCCGAGTCCGTGCGGTCGGGTGCGCCCGCACTGCGCGCGGTGATCCCGGCGCGCAGCGGCGGCTCCGACGCCCTGGAGGCGATGGCCGCCGCGGCCGTCCCGTACGCCACCACCGGACCGGTCCCGGCGGACGGGCCGAGCCTGGTGATGTCCTCGTCCGGGACGACGGGTACCCCGAAGGCCGCGGTCTGGGGCTCGAACGACCTCAAGGCCCTGCTGGTGCACAACGTCGCCCCGCGGCTGCAGGTGCGGCCCGACGACGTCGCCGCCGGGCTGGCCCCGGCCGGAACCGGGTCGACCGGCTACATCTTCCCGGTGCTGCTTCCGTTGCTGGTCGGGGCCACCTCGGTGATCCTCGAGCGGTGGTCGGCGCAGGCCGCGCTGGACCTCATCGTCGCCGAGGGGGCGACCTACGCCACCGCGATCCCCACCCAGATGGTGATGCTGCTGCCGCTCGGCCTGGAGCCGGCGGACCTGTCGCGCTTCTCCCGCTTCAACAACGCCGGGGCACCGCTGCCACCCAGCACCGCCTGCGAACTGGAGGCGCGGATGGGGTGTCGGGTGCAG
This sequence comes from Pseudonocardia sp. WMMC193, assembly GCF_021728735.1. Taxonomy (NCBI): domain Bacteria; kingdom Bacillati; phylum Actinomycetota; class Actinomycetes; order Pseudonocardiales; family Pseudonocardiaceae; genus Pseudonocardia; species Pseudonocardia sp. WMMC193. The sequence continues at coordinate 3,619,244 of NZ_JAKKDO010000003.1, forward strand.
ACCATCTACGGCGCCACCGACGGCGGGGTGCCGGTGATGACGTCGGTGGACGACGACGACGAGGCGCGCCGCACGTCGGTCGGGTCGGTCTGCACGGGCGTGGAGGTCAAGCTCGTCGGCGCCGACGGCGCCACGCCGGCCGGGGGCGAGGCCGGCGAGGTGTGCTGGCGGGGCGGGAAGTCCTACGGCTACCTCAACCAGCCGGACTACGACGCCGCGGCGTTCGACGGCGACCACTGGTTCCACTCGGGTGACGTCGGGCGGTTCGACGGGGCGGGCAACCTGCGCATCGTCGGCCGGATCAAGGACATGATCCTGCGGGGCGGCACCAACATCTTCCCGGCCGAGATCGAGCACCTCGCGGCCCGCCACCCCGGTGTGGCCGACGTCGCGATCGTCGGCGTGCCCGACGACCGGCTGGGTGAGCGGGCGTGCGCGGTCGTCGTCGCGGTCCCCGGGGCACAGCTCGACCTGGCCGGGCTGTGCGCCTTCCTGCGCGAGCAGGAGGTCGCCGTCGTGAAGCTCCCCGAGGAGCTGGTGCTGGTCGAGGCCCTGGCCGTCAACGCAGGCGGCAAGATCGACAAGGCTCGGGTGCGCGAGACCGCCCTGGCGACGCTGCAGTCCCGGTCGGCGACCGGGATCGATTCCACGGAGTGAGGAACGCCGCACATGACCACCCCTCTCGATGAGCTCACCAGCGCCCAGGCCGACCTGGTCGCCCGGGCCCGCACCGTCGCGCAGGAGGAACTGCGGCCACGCGCCGCCGAGTGGGACCAGCGCGCCGAGTTCCCCGAGGAGCAGTTCCAGCTACTGCGCGCAGCCGGCCTCACCGCCCTGACCGTGCCCGTCGAGTACGGCGGCCAGGGGCTGGGCACCTTCGAGGCGTGTCTCGTGCTCGAGGAGCTTGCCGCAGGCTGCCTGGCGAGCGCGATGACGATCCAGATGCAGGTGAACGGGCCGCCGCGGGTGATCGCCCGGATCGGCACCGAGCAGCAGCGCAACGAGTACCTGCCCCGCGTCGCGGACGGCTCGGTGTGCTTCTCGATCGCCATGACCGAGCCGCAGGCCGGCTCCGACGGCACCGCGCTGACGACCACGCTGACCCCGGACGGTGACGGGTTCCGGCTCACCGGCGACAAGTGCCACATCACCGGCGCCCTGCGGTCCGACGCCTTCCTGGTCTTCTGCCGGGCACCGGACACCACCGGCCCCGACGGCATCGGGTGCGTGCTCGTCGACCGCGACGTGGAGGGCCTGCAGCCCATCGAGACCGAGCCGAAGATGGGCGGGCGGGCCATCGCCGAGGGCATCATGGCGTTCCGCGACTGCCCCGTGCGCGCCGACCAGGTGGTGCTGGCGCCGGAGAAGGGATCACGCGACGGCGCGCGGTTCCTCATCCGCCAGTTCAACCCCGAGCGTTGCGGCAACGCGGCCATGTCCATCGGGCTGGCTCGCAGCGCGCTGGACGACGCCATCGCCTACGTCAAGCAGCGCGAGCAGTTCGGGCGCCCCATCGTGGAGTTCCAGGGCCTGCAGTGGAAGCTCGCCGACATGGCCACGGCCGTGGACGGCGCGCGGCTGCTGCTGTGGCGGGCGGCGCGCACCGACGTGCAGGGTTTCCCCGGCATCCGGGAGACCGCCATGGCGAAGCTCGCCGCCAACGAGGCGGCCCTGATGGTCACCTCGGAGGCGCTGCAGCTACTGGGCCACAAGGGCTACCTCACCCGATACCCGATGGAGCGTTACGTGCGCGACGCCTTCGGCCTCGGCATCGGCGGCGGAACGACCGGGGTGCTCCGCAACCTGATCGCCGGTGAGGTCACCGGCGTCCGGGTGAACCAGCGGAGAACCTGATGGACCTCGCGCTCTCCCCCGCCGCCCGCGAGTACCGCGACAGGCTGCGTGCCTGGGTCGACCGACACCTGCCGGACCAGTGGCGGGACGTGCCCACCGGCACCGGCGACGACGCCGAGTACGTGAAGATGCGCAGCGAGTGGGGACGGAAGCTGCACCGGGACGGCTGGCTCGCCCCGCACTGGCCCGTCGAGTTCGGCGGCCGGGGGCTCGGCGTCGACGCGCAGCTGGCCTTCCTCGACGTCCTGGTCGCGGCGGGCGCCCCGGAGCAGATGAACACCAACGGGATGGGCATCTTCGCCCCGGCGCTGATGGCCTTCGGCACCTCTGCCCAGCAGGCGCGCTACCTGGGCCCGATGCTGGCCCATGACGACATCTGGTGCCAGGGCTTCTCCGAGCCCGATGCGGGATCGGACCTGGGTTCGCTGACGACCCGGGCGGTGCCGGACGGCGACCGGTTCGTCGTGTCCGGCCAGAAGGTGTGGACTTCCTACGCGCTGTTCGCGCAGCGCTGCTACCTGATGGTGCGGGTCGCGGGCGTCGAGCGGGGCGTGACAATGGTCGTGCTGCACATGGACCGTCCCGGGGTCACCGTGCGCCCGCTGCGCAACATCACCGGCAGCAGCGAGTTCTGCGAGGTGTTCCTCGACGACGTCGCGGTCGACGCCGACGACGTCGTCGGGGGGGTCGGGCAGGGGTGGCGGGTGGCCACCTACGCCCTGGCCCGCGAGCGCTCGACCGGGTTGGCCCAGCGGGCGCTGCAACTATCCCGCGAGCTGCACCTGATGAACGAGAAGCTGCAGGACGACGGGCAACGCGACGACGTCCTCGTCGACGCGTTCGTCCGCAGCCGGGCGGTGGACGCCACCGTTCGCCGCGTGCTCGCGACCACCGCCGACGGCGGGGAGCCGGGCATGCTCGCGCCGATCGCCAAGGTGTTGTGGAGCGAGGGCCACCAGGCGCAGCTCGGCACCCTCGCCGACGCGGCGGGCCCGCTGCTGACCACCTCGGCGCACGGCTGGTCGGACTGGCTGCGCGCACTGCTGTTCAGCCGCGCGGAGACGATCTACGGCGGCACGTCGGAGATCCAGCGCAATCTGATCGCCAAGTCGCTGGGCATGCCCAGCGACCGCAGTTGACACGACGGAGACGACGACACCCGCCGCCGAGCGCGGGGGCCGGGCACGGAGAGGCCAGCACGGGAGCGCCATGGACCACCGGATCGACGACGACGACACCCAGCTGCGCGCGGCGCTGCTGAGGTTCCTGCGCGAGCGCCTGCCCGATCCCGGGGCCGAGCCCGACCGGGCGCGGCGGCGTGCGGCCTGGTCGGAGCTGGTCGCCGCCGAGTGGCTTGAGCACTTCTCCACCTCCTTCGCCGACGGCGACGGGGCCGGGGCAGTCGCGGCGCTGCACGTGGCCGAGGCGTTCGGCGTGGCACCGGTGCCGGGGCCGGCCGACACCGTCGCGGGCTACCTGATCCCGCTCGTCGCCGCGACCGGCTGGTCCGCCGCGGCAGACCGGCTCCGGGACGGTTCGCTGGTCACCGCGGTGGTGCCCGGTCTCACTGAGCCCGGTCCGGACCGGCGGGCGCGCTACCGGGCCGAGCGGTGCACGGCCCTCACCGGCGCCGGGATGACATCGGTGTCCGGGACGGTTGCGGGCGTGCCGTGCGCCGCGGACGCCGACGCGCTGGTGGTCGCCGTCGACCTCGACGGCACGGCAGCCCTGGCGCTGGTCGACCTGCACGGTGACGGCGTTCGCGTCGGGCCGCCCCGGGGCGTCGACCTGCGCCGGCCGGTCGGCGACGTCGTGCTCGACGCCGCACCGGCGGTGTCCGTGCACGCGCCGACGGACCTGCTCGCCCACGAGGACGCCGGGGCCCGACGGCACAGCCTCTTCCGGGACGCGGAGGCGGTCGGCGCGGGGGGCGAGTTGGTCGCGCGGACCGTCGCGTACTGCACGGAGCGCCGCCAGTTCGGCCGGCCCATCGGCTCGTTCCAGGCCGTCCGGCACCGGATCGCCGACGCGGCCGCCCGGGTCGAGGGTGCCCGCTCGCTGGCCTACCGCGCCGCCTGGGACCTCGCGACCGACGTCGCGTCCGCGCCCGTCGACGTGGTGGCCAGCAGGCTGTGGTCCTCGGCCGCCGCGGTGACCGCGGGCGAGGCCGCGGTGCAGTGCCACGGGGGCATGGGGTTCACCTGGGAGCAGGGGGTGCACGTGTTCTACCGGGCCGCGCTCGCCGGTCGCGGGGACGCCGCGGTCCGGCCCGCCCGCGCCGTCATCGCCGCCCACCTTCGCGACCTCGCGGGCGGGGCGGCGCCGGTGGCCCGGGACGGGGCCGCGTGATGGCGGCGCCGGTGGTGCTCGTCGAGCGTCCGCAGCCCGGGGTCACGCTCATCCGGCTCAACCGCCCCGACCAGCGCAACGCGGTCGGCTGGCAGACCTGGGAGGAGCTGGGGCCCGCGCTCGCAGCGCTCGCGGCCGACGACACGTGCCGAGCGGTCGTGCTCACCGGGTCCGGTGGGTCGTTCTGCGCGGGCGGGGACATCAAGTCCTCGCCGTCGCGCGGGCGCGGCCTGGGCGCCCCGGCGGCTCGGCTGCTCGTCGGGCAGCGCGTGCTCGGGGACCTGCTGCGTCTGCCGCAGCCTGTCGTCGCGGCGGTCGAGGGACCGGCCATGGGGATCGGCTGGAGCCTGGCACTGGCCTGCGACGTCGTCGTCGCCGCCCGAGACGCCGTGTTCGGCGCCCCGTTCGTGCTGCGCGGCCTGGTGCCCGACGGCGGCGCGGCCTGGTTCCTGACCCGGGCGCTGGGCCGCCAGCGCGCGTCCGCGCTGCTGCTGCGCGGCGGCCGGATGGCGGCGTCCGAGGCGCAGGAAGCCGGCCTGGTCGGGCTGCTGACCGAGACCGGGGCGGCGCTGGACGAGGCGCTCGCCTTGGCGGCGGAGATGGCGCGCGGCCCGGCGGAGGCGTTGCGCCTGACGAAGGGCATGATCCGCGGGGCGAACGACCTGCCGCTGGAGCGGTTCCTGGAGCTCGAGTGGCTCTCGGCCACCCTGGACATCACCGGGCCCGACGCGGCGGAGGGCCGCGCCTCGTTCGTCGAGAAGCGCGACCCCGACTTCTCCGCCCTCCGCGACGGCGCGCCGTGACACGCCGCGGACCCGGCGGGCCCCGCTCGCGTCACCGTCGCCATCGGCGGCACTCGCGCGCCGCCCGGACGCGGTTCCCGCGGCAGGCAGATCGACCCGTGACCGCAGCGTGGCGCAGCAGTATGGTAACGGTGGTTAACACGTCGTCCGCCCGGCCCCACCGGCAGGAGGCGGGCACGGCCCGCGCCCGCCTCCTGCCGGCCCTGGCCGCCGGCCCTGGACACCACAGAAGGGTCCTCATGACAGCAGCAATGCCCGCCCCGCTCGACACCGCCGGTTCGGGCCGGCTCCAGAGCAAGGTCGCGATCGTGACGGGTGCGGCCGGCGCCGGGATCGGCCAGGCCGTAGCCCGGCGGTACGCCGCGGAGGGCGCGAAGGTCGTCGTGACCGACGCGCACGCCTCCCGTCCGGCCGAGGTCGCGAAGGACATAGAGGCGACGTCCGGCGCCGAGACCCTCGGCATGACCGTCGACGTGCGCGACGCCGGGCAGATCGCGGAAATGGTGTCCGCGGCGCTGGACCGGTGGGGGCGGGTCGACGTGCTGCACAACAACGTCGGCATCAACAAGCTCGCGCCGATCTGGGAGATGGACGACGAGACCTGGGACTTCGTGAACGACATCTGCCTCAAGGCGGCGTTCCGTACCATGCGGGCGGTGCTGCCGGCGATGATGGAGCAGGGTTCGGGCTCGATCGTGAACATGGCCTCGGTGGCCGGGTACATCGGCTCCACGCAGGGCGAGGCCGCCTACTGCGCCGCCAAGGCGGGCGTGATGGGCCTGACCCGGGCGGCCGCGGCCGAACTCGGCCCGAAGGGCGTGCGGGTCAACGCGATCGCGCCCGGGCTGATCTGGAACCCGTTCCTGGAGCGCATCTACCCGCCCGGCGAGCTGCAGAAGCTCGTGGAGCCGGCGGCGCTGGGCCGGGCCGGGCAGCCCGAGGAGGTCGCCGCGCTGTCGCTGTTCCTGGCCTCCGACGAGTCGCGGTACATCACCGGCGAGGTGCACACCATCTCCGGCGGAATGTACTACAAGGCATGAGTACCTACGGCGTGTCGGTGCTGGGCGCCGACCTGAAGAGCGTGGTCGCCACGGCCGAGGCCGCCGACCGGGCCGGCTTCGACGCGGCCTGGACCTCGGAGTTCTACACCCGATCCGGCTCCATCTCGATGGCGGCGATGGCGGGCCGGACCCAGCGGTGCCGGCTCGGTTCGTCGATCATGTACGGGGTCGGGCGCAGCCCCCTGGTGCTGGCCACCGAGGCGCTCGACCTCGACGAGCTGTCCGGGGGCCGGGTCGTGCTCGGGCTGGGCAACGGCACGCGCCGGATGATGAGCGACTGGCACGGCGTCGCCGACACCGCGGCCCCCGCGCTGCGGATGGAGGAGCTGGTCGGGCTCGTCCGCCGGATCTGGAACCTGCACGAGGGGCCGGTGCGCCACGAGGGCCGCTTCTACCGACTCAACCTGGTGCCCACGGGCGAGGTCGAGCCGCCGAAGCGCGCGGTCCCGATCGTCACCGCGGGCGTGCGGCCCCGGATGTGCGAGGTGGCGGGGCGCGTCGCCGACGGCCTGGCAGGCCACCCGCTGTTCACCACGGCCTACGTCGAGCAGGTGGTGCGACCAGCGATCGCCAAGGGCGCCGCCCACACCGGCCGCGACCCGCGCGACGTCGAGCTGATCTCGATGGTGATCTGCGCGATCCACGACGACCCTGAGGTCGCCCGGCGCGAGGCCGCCCAGCAGATCGCGTTCTACTCCTCGGTCAAGTCCTACGAGCCGGTGCTGGAGGTCAGCGGCTTCGGCGCGCAGGGGCAGGCGATCCGGGAGGCCTTCGGACGCCGCGACCTGCCCGCGATGTTCGCCGCCGTCACCGACGACATGGTCGACGCGATGGCCGTGGCCGGCACCGCCGACCAGGTCCGCGCCGGGCTCAAGCGCTACGAAGGGGTGCTCGACCACATCATGCTGTACTCCCCGTCCATCGGCCTGCCGCCCGAACGGGTCACCGAGAACCTCGACAGCCTCATCCGCGAGTGTGCCCCGCCCGGCGCCGGACGGGAGAGCTGAGCGATGACAGCCGACTCCCTCATCGGCCGGGACCTGGGCACGATCCGGTTCCCGGTCGACCGCTCGAAGGTGCGCGAGTTCGCCTGCTCCCTCGGTGACACCGACCCGATCTACACCGACGCCGACGCGGCCCGGGCCGCCGGCTTCTGCGACATCCCGGTCCCACCGACCTTCGTGGTCTCCTCGGCGCACTGGCGCGACGAGGACAACGTGGTGGCGACGCTCGGGCTGGACCTGCGCCGCGTGCTGCACGGCGAGTGCGGCTGGGAGTACCTGGCCCCCGTCGTCGTCGGCGACGAGCTGACCGCCACCCGCCGGGTCTCGGGGGTCTCCACCCGCGAGGGCAAGCGCGGCGGGACCATGACGATGGTCTCGATCGCCACCGACTTCACCAACCAGCGCGGCCGGCTGGTCGTCCGCCAGACCGACGTGCTGATCGAGACCGGAGGTTGAGAACGTGACCGACACCAGCACGGCCGTTGCGCTGTCCGTCGGCGACCAGATGCCGCCGTCGGAGTTCGGCCCGCTCACCCGCTCGCACATCGTGCGCTACGCGGGTGCGGGCGGTGACTTCAACCCCATCCACCACGACGAGGGCTTCGCCCGCTCGGCCGGGATGCCGGGGGTCTTCGGAATGGGGCTGCTGCACGGCGGGCTGCTCGCGCAGCGGCTCGCGGCATGGGTGGGCCTGGCCGACGTCCGGGAGTACCGGATCCGGTTCACCGGGCAGATCTGGCCGGACGACGTGCTGAGCTTCTCCGGCACCGTCACCGCGGTCCGCGAGCAGGACGGGGAGCGGCTGGCCGATCTCGCACTGGCCGTCACCCGCCAGACCGGGGACCCGGCGATCAAGGCCACCGCCGTGGCGAGGCTGCCGTGAGCGAGGCACGCACGCACGAGGGCGACGTCACCGGCCTCGGGATGGCGTTCGGGACCGTGGAGGAGGGCCGGGCGTGGGTCGGGCGCACCTCCGAGCCGAAGCAGGCGTGGTTCCCGATCGACCGCTCGCTGGTCCTCTACTACTGCTCGCTCGTGGAGGACGCGAACCCGCGCTACTGGGACGGCGACGACTGCCCGCCCGGGCTGCTGATGACGCTCGGGTTCAACCCGCAGTGGACCCCGCAGCACCTGCACCGCGACGACTCGCTGTTCGCGTTGCGGGTGCCGCTGCCGGGCCACCACATCATCAACGCCTCCACGACGACGGAGCTGGAGCGCCGCCCGCGGGTCGGCGACCACGTCTCGATCTCCGAGGAGGTGGTGTCGATCTCGCCGGAGAAGACGACGCGGGTGGGTACCGGGGTGTTCATCACGACCCTGACGACGTACCGCGACCAGCACGGCGACGTGATCGGTCGCAACACCAACGTGCTTTTCCGCTACGACCGGAACGAGGAGGAGGAGTCGTGACGACCGGCACGCAGGTGACGCTGGGCTTCGACGACGTGCAGGTCGGGGACACCATCACCCCGGTGTCGATCGCGGTGACCTACAAGCGGATCTGCATGAACGCCGCGTCGACCTGGGACTGGTTCCCCGGCCACCACGATCCCGAGTACGCCCGCAGCCAGGGCCAGGACACCATCTACCTCTCGACACTGTTCTTCCACGGCTTCATCGACCGTGGCCTCGGCGACTGGGCCGGGCCGGACGCGCTGGTCCGGCGCCGCAAGATCTCGATGATCAAGTCGATCTACCCCGGGCAGACGGCCACGCTGACCGGCCGAGTCGTCGGCAAGCGCGAGGAGGGCGGCGCCCGTCTGGTCGACCTCGAGCTGATGGTCGCGAGCGAGGAGGGCCCGTGCGTGCCGAGCGAGGCGACGCTGCAGCTGCCGGAGGGACGGTCGTGAGGGCGCCCGCACCGTCGCGGCCTAGACGAGTAGGCCCCGACGGCGAGCCTGCCCGAGACGCGGCAGGAGGGTGTTGAAGATCCGTTTGTGACGGCAGACCTGCCCGGGGGCCGGTCCGAGGCCCGCCGGCTGCAGTTCGTGCCCCGCGACCTACCCCCGGTCGACTGCGCCCGTTCCCACCCCACGGTCAAGCGCTCGAACCTGGCCGGCAACAGCTACTGCCGGTCCCACTCGCGGTTCTTCCGGGGGCTGCGTCCGCAGCTGGTCGCCCCCGGCCGAGCTCCCGATCACCTGGGGACTGGCCGACCCGAAACTCGACGAACGGCAGGTGCTGATCCCCCCGGACCGCGCGGCCGGCATCCTCCGACCCCGGGGACGGCGCGTCGCGACCGGGCTCCCGCTCTCGCTCGCAGGTCAGCTCATCGTCAGGCCGCCGCTGGCCGACAGGGTCTGACCGGTGATGTAGCCCGCCTGCTCGGAGGCGAGGAACACGATGGCGGGCGCCACGTCGGCGGGCGTGCCCATCCGGCGCATCGGCACCGCCTTCGTCATCGCCTCGATGATGCCGGCAGAGCGCTCACCGGCGGTGATGCTGCGCAGCAACGGGGTGTCGGTCGGGCCGGGGCACACGGTGTTGGCGCTGATGCCGTGCTTGGCGAACTCGCGGGCGACGGTCTTGGTGAACCCGATCACGCCCGCCTTCGCGCCGGAGTAGACCGACTCCAGGGACGACCCGACCCGGCCCGCGTCGGAGGCGACGTTGACGACGCGCCCGTACCGCGCCTCCACCATGGCCGGCAGGGTCGCCCGCAGCACCCGGATCGGGCCGTTCAGGTTGATCTCCAGCACCTTGCGCGTGAAGTCCTCGTCGGTCTCCAGGAACGGCTTGAGCTCGTCCCACCCGGCCACGTTGACGACCGCGGCGGGCGCCCCGAGCTTCGCGGTGACCTCAGCCACGGCCGCCGCGACCGAGTCCGGGTCGGTGACGTCGAGGGCGACCCCGATGCCGTCGAACTCGGCCGCGACCTTCTCGGCGGCCTCCCGGGACAGGTCGGCGACCGCGACGGTGTGGCCCGCCGCCGCGAGCTGGCGGCAGACCTCGCTGCCGATCCCGCCCGCGCCGCCGGTCACGAACGCGACCCGCCGGCCGCCGTCGGTCGGGGTGGACTCACTGGGACCAGTCATGGCTTCTCCTCGAGGTCGGCGTCGACGGAAGAACGTGGGCGGCGCAACGGAGTGAAGCGGCGCACCACGATTATCCTACTGATCATTACACGTCATGCCGGGCGGCGGGACCCGCGGGCGATCGCATCGGACTGCCACCCGTTCGGACCTGGACCCCGGACGGCGTTCTCCACCACTGTGATCTCCGTCAAATGCGGTGAACAGGGAGAATCTGCATGACCGAGTCACTGAAGTGGGCGCTGGATCGCTCGGCGTTGATCGCGTCGGACCGCACCGCCGTGGTCGACGGAGACGTCCGCTACGACTATGCGGAGCTGGCCCGGCGCGTCACGGGGCTCGGCGGCGGGCTGCAGGGCCTCGGCATCGCCAAGGGCGACGTGGTGGGCGTGCTGGCGCTCAACGGCCGTCGCCACCTCGACCACTGGCTCGCCGTCCCGGCGATCGGCGCGGTGCTCAACGACCTGAACTTCCGGCTCAGCGAGGAGGAGCTGGCCTTCATCCTCGACGACTGCCGCACGGTCGCGCTCGCCGTCGACGACACGCACCTCGAGATCGGTGCCCGGCTGCGCGAGCGGTGCCCCACACTCACCACCCTGGTCCACATGGGCGACGGACCGGCGCCCGACGGCTTCGTCTCGCACGACGAGCTGCTCGAGCACTCCCCCGCGACCGAGGTCTCGATCAGCCCCGAGGACGTGGCCGGCATCTTCTACACCGGCGGCACGACCGGCAGGCCGAAGGGCGTGCTGCTCAGCCACCGCAACCTCGTCGCGAACGCCAAGCAGGCCCTGCTGAGCATCCGGCACACCGCCGAGGAGCGGTACCTGCACGCCGGGCCGATGTTCCACCTCGCCGACGGCTCGCAGACCTACGCCGTCACCTGGATCGGCGGCGTGCACGTGTTCGTGCCGGGGTTCGACGCCGACCTGGTCGGCCGCGTCATCGAACGCGAGCGCGTGACCCTGCTGCTCATCGTCCCGTCGATGATCAACATGCTGGTGAACCACCCGGGCACGGCGGAGCGGGATCTGTCGAGCCTGCGGCTGCTGCTCTACGGCGCCTCGCCGATGCCCGACCAGCTCCAGCAGGCCGCGATGAAGCTGCTCTCCTGCGAGTTCAGCCAGCTCTACGGCATGACCGAGGCGGCTCCTCTGCTCACCCAGTCCACTCCCGAGGACCATCGCCGGGGCGCAGCCGGCGAGGAGCCGTTCGCCCGGCGCCTGCGCTCGGCAGGCGCGCCGGTCATCGGCGTGCAGGTGGAGGTGCGCCGCGAGGACGGCACCCGCGCGGCGCCGGGTGAGGTCGGCGAGATCTGGGCCCGCGGGCCGAACATCATGATGGGCTACCTCAACCGGCCCGAGGAGACGGCGGCGGCGCTGGACGCCGACGGCTGGTATCACAGCGGCGACGCGGCCTGGGCCGACGAGCACGGCTACATCTACATCGTCGACCGGGTCAAGGACATGATCATCTCCGGCGGGGAGAACGTCTACTCCGCCGAGGTCGAGAACGTCCTCTACACCCACCCTGACGTCCTGGAGGCCGCCGTCATCGGAGTGCCGGACGACAGCTGGGGGGAGCGGGTGCACGCGATCGTCGTCCCCCGGCCGGGCTCCGAACCCGCCGTGGCCGACCTCGTCGCGCACTGCCGGTCGTCGCTCGGCGGGTTCAAGATTCCCCGCTCGGTCGACTTCCGGTTCGAGGCACTTCCCAAGTCCGGCGCCGGCAAGATCCTCAAGCGCGAGCTCCGCGAGCCCTACTGGTCGGACAAGGACCGCGGCGTCAACTGACGGCGCCGGGGGCCTGGCCCGCCGCGGCCTGCGTAGCGTCCAGCCACCGGCGGAAGCGGCCGTCGTGCGCGGCGGGGTCACGCTCGAAGCGGGCGCGCGCACGGCACAGCGGGCGGTCGTCGCCCGGCGGCATGATCTCGGCGCGGATGACCCAGTTGCCGCGCTCGTCGCGCGAGCGCATGCGTCGTCGAGCGCGCCCATGACGGGACCACAGTGCACGACCCACCCGCGCCCTCGTGGTCCTGACCGAAGTTCGCCGTGCCCTCGACCGACCCGTCCGGTCCACGCCGGAGCACCAGCCCGAACCGGCAGCGGTTCGCCGGCCGGCACCCCATGCACAGCATCTTGCCGAACTCGATGCTGAACAGCGTGTCGTCGGCGTGTGGGGCGGCGGAGTCGGTGGCCTGCGCGTCGGACGCGTTCACGGTAGCGAGGTCTCCACCGTCCGGTACTGGACGGTGGCCTGCGATGTTAGTCACTGCTAACGTCGGGGCATGCCCCGACCGCCGGCCACCGTCGCCGGACTCGCCGAGGTGACTCCGGGCCGCCATGACCGCCCGTTCCTCGAAGGCGTGCGCGAACGGCGGCTCGCGATGACCGCGTGCGGCAGGGCACTCTCCGTCGCCGGCCTCGCCGCGGCCGCGGTCGCGCTCGACCGCATCCGCCGGCTCCCGCCGTTCGAGCCGCTACCGGTCACGCCCCGGTCGCGCGGCGGGTCCGGCACGCCGCTGCTGCTGCTGCACGGCATCGGCGGCACCTGGCAGCTCTGGCGCCCCGTGCTGGAGGACCTGCAGGCCCGCCACGACGTCCTGGCGGTGACGTTCCGCGGACACGCCGGCGCGCCGCCGCTCGGCGACGCGGCGACCCCGGAGGCGCTCGCCGACGCGGTCGAGGAGGAGCTCGACGCCGCCGGCCTGGGCCCGGTGCACATCGTCGGCAACTCCCTCGGCGGCTGGGTCGCCATCGAGCTGGCCCGCCGGGGGCGCGCCAGGTCGCTGGTGCTGCTCAGCCCGGGAGGAGCCTGGCGCCACCAGTACCGGATGGACGCGGTGGCGAGCTCGATCGGCGCCTTCAACCGCGTGCTGAGCCGGGTCACCGGCCGGTCCGTCACGATCGCGCGATCTCCGGTCCTGCGGGCGCTGCTGCTGGCCGGGCAGGTGGCTCATCCCTCACGCATGCCGGCCGATGTGCTCGAGCTGCACGTGCGGGTCGGCAACGACATGCCGGGGGTGCCGCCGCTGCTCGAGACGGTGACCAAGCGCCAGGTCGATCAGCTCCCGGCCGATCACGACTACCCGATCAGGCTGGTGTGGGGACGCGCGGACCGCGTCATCCCGTTCGGCGAGTTCGGGACGGCGATGCTGGAGCGGCTACCCGGCGCCGAGGTGATCCGGCCGCACGGCCTGGGACACGTGCCGATGACCGACGACCCCGGCCTGGTCACCCGGCTCGTCCTCGAGGTGACCCGGGCCGTGGACGGACCGGCTCCGACGTGACCGGGCCGACCGTCAACGAGCTCCCCCGCGACGCACCGGTCGCCGAAGACCGCCGGAGGATCGATCGCGACCGCCACCGGCCAAAGGGGTCCCGGCCGTGGCCGGTTTTCGCCGAAGGGTCCTGACCGAGGCGGCGATGGAGCTCTTCGCGCGCCGCGGCTTCCACGCCGTGGGCATCGACGACATCGGGGCCGCGGCCGGGGTCACCGGACCGGCCGTGTACCGGCATTTCCCGAGCAAGGAGGCGATCCTGCGCGAGCTGTGCAACACGGCCATGACCGAGTTGCTGAACGGCGCGCGCCGGGCCGCCGACGCGGGGAGCCCGCGGTCGGTGCTGGACGGGCTGATCGTGATGCATGCCGGGTTCGCGGCACACAACCGGCGGCTGATCGGCGTCTACGTGCGCGAGCACCGCGCGCTGTCGACCGCGTCGCTGCGCGCGCTCCGGCGCCGGCAGCGCGAGTACGAGGGCTTCTGGGTCGACGCGCTGCGGCAGGTGCGCAGCGATGTCGACCCGGCCCGGGCACGCGGGACGGTGACGGCCGTCCTGTCGCTGCTCTACTCCGCGGCGCACATGCCCGCCGACCTCGACGACACGGCCGTGGAGTCGCTGCTCGCCGACGCCGCCGCCGTGCTGCTGAACAGCCCCGCCGCGCCCAGCGCCCGCGCGATCCCCCAGCCGCCCAGGTAGGCGTCGGCCGAGAGAGCCCCTCGCGGACCTCCGCGTTGAGCGCGTTGCGGCCTCCGGGCGGTTGATCGTCACCCGACAGACGCCGTCGCCGATCTCGTACGGTGTCGAGTCGCTCGCCACCGTGCCCCAGCCTTCCCCGATCGACAGCTCTCGCATCGACCGAGCCGCCTTCGTCAGCGGTCGTTCACATGCTCGCCACGCCGTACCTCAGACGCCGGGGCGGCGGCCTCCGCGTGCCGGCGACGGCGGAGCGCACGGCACCGACCGCGGGGCCCGAGCGGTCGCCGCCGGGGCGGACCTGCACCCGCCGTGGTTCGGTCGACGACGATCTTGCCGGCGCGTCGCCAGATCCGCCAGGCCGTGCAGGTCGTGCCGTCCAACGTGTTCGCCGTCATCCCCGCGATTCCGCCGGTGACGGCGCCCGTTCGCGGAGCGTGGCCGAGCGCCACGTCGTCGATGCCGGGGTCGCGCCGGCCGGACGCCTCGCCTTCCCCAGGCCCGCACTCCTCGGCCCGGCTCCGGGCTCGCCGCCATGACCTGGGTCTACCACGTGCCGCGCCGTGTCTCGAACTCGGACACGCCACCGCTGCGCAGTCCGGTGAGACTGTCCGAGGCGTTGAGCCCCGGCACCTCCGGCCAGGGCATGAGCGCCGAACTGAGCACGACGACCAACCAGAGGTGTGATCGATGACCGCGACCGCGACCGAGACCGCGACCGAGACCGAACTCGACGTGCTGGTGATCGGCGCCGGGTTCGCAGGTGTCTACCAGTTGGACCGCCTGCGCGATCTCGGCCACAACGTGAAGGTGTACGAGGCGGGCGCCGAGCTCGGCGGGATCTGGTACTGGAACTGCTACCCGGGTGCCCGCGTCGACACGGACGGCCCGCTGTACCAGCTCGCGTACAAGGACCTGTGGAAGGACTGGGAGTACCCGGTCCGATTCCCGGGCTGGGACCAGGTTCGCGAGTACTTCGCCTACGTCGACGCGAAGCTGGACATCAGCAAGGACGTCCGGTTCGACACGCGCGTCGAGTCGGCCGAGTTCGACGAGGAGCGCAACCAGTGGGTCGTGCGCTCCTCCGACGGCTCGATCACCCGAGCCACCTTCGTCGTCCCCTGCCTCGGGTTCGCGTCCAAGCCCTACATCCCGACCATCCCGGGAGCCGACACGTTCCGGGGCGCCTGCCACCACACCGGCCTGTGGCCGCAGGGAGGCGAGGACCTGAAGGGCAAGCGCGTCGCGGTGATCGGCACCGGCGCAAGCGGCGTCCAGGTCATCCAGGAAGCGGCACGCGACGCCGCCGAGCTGACCGTCTTCCAGCGCACCCCGAACCTGGCGCTGCCGATGGGCCAGCGCACGCTCGGTCCGGAGGATCAGGCCACCATCAAGGAGGGCCTGCCGTCCAGGTTCGCGTCGCGGACCACGACCTTCGCCGGGTTCGACTACGACTTCATGGGCGTCAACGCGGTCGACCTGTCTCCGGAGGAGCGCACGGCGGGCTACGAGGAGCTGTGGGCCGAGGGCGGGTTCCGATTCTGGCTGGGCGTCTACCAGGACACGCTGTTCGACCAGCAGTCCAACGACTACGCCTACGCGTTCTGGCGCGACAAGGTCCGGGCCCGCATCAAGGACCCTGCGCTGGCCGAGAAGCTGGCCCCGAGCGAGCCGATCCACCCCTTCGGCGTGAAGCGGCCATCACTCGAACAGAACTACTACGACGTCTACAACCAGGACAACGTCCACCTCGTCGACGTGAACGAGACCCCCATCGAGGCGTTCACCGAGAAGGGCATCAGGACCGGTGACGGGACCGAACGCGAGTTCGACGTGATCGTGCTGGCGACCGGCTTCGACTCCGTCTCCGGCGGCCTGACCCGCATCGACATCCGGGGCACGAACGGCACGCTGCTGCGCGACCAGTGGGCGGAGGGGGTCGACGCGCACCTGGGTGTCGCCACGGCCAACTTCCCCAACATGCTGTTCCTGTACGGCCCGCAGAGCCCATCGGGATTCTGCAACGGGCCGACCTGCGCCGAGGTGCAGGGCGAGCTGATCGTGCAGACCGTCGACGATCTCCTCCGCGGCGGCAAGCGCCGATTCGAGTCGACGCCCGAGGCGGATCGGCAGTGGTCGGAGCACGTCGCCGAACTCGTGACGCCGACCCTGTTCGGGAAGGCCCGGTCCTGGTATATGGGCTACAACATCCCGGGCAAGAAGATTCAGAGCCTGAACTACCCCGGCGGCCTGCCGCTCTACCAGGAGAAGTTCGGTGAGTCGCGGGCGAACGGCTACGCGGGGTTCACCGTCACCTGAGCTCGTGGCTGCGGTGGGCCTGGACCTCGGACGGTACGTCTCAGCCGAGGTCCAGGCCCGCCGCCTCCAGCTTGCGGTAGAGGGTCGACCGCGAGATCCCCAGCAGGGCCGCGGCGGCCTTCTTGTTCCCGCCCACCTCGCTCATCGCGTCCATGATGGCCGCGATCTCGGCGTGCTCGAACCGGCTCATCCGGCGGCGGAACACCCCGGAGCGGACCTCGGCGGGAAGGGCGTCGACGTGGACCTCCGCTCCCCGCGCCACCGCACACGCACGCTCGACGGCGGTGCGCATGGCCCGCACGTTCCCCGGCCATGGGGACCGCATGAGGAGGCCGACGAGGTCGGGCGACAGCCTGCGCGGCGCGGCGAAGAAGCCGGCCAGCGCGGGAACGTCGTCGATGCGGTTGCGCAGCGGCGGGAGCGGGACGACGAGACTGCGGCTCCCGTCGCTCCCCTCCGGAACGGCGGGCGGGGGGTCGGCGGAGGTCATGACGGCGCGCCAGCCGCGCGCGCGAGCACCGTGCAAAGCGAGCGCGAGCGCACGCATCCCCGCGGGCGCGAGCGCGTCGACGCCACGCACCAGTACGGTCCCGGGCTCGCCATCGAGGTCGGCGGAGAGCCTGTCGAGCCACGCCGCCGGGCCGTCGACCGACATCATCGTGGCTTCGTGGACCACCATCGGGCCGGAGTCACCGGCGTCCCGGTGGACGGCCTCGGCCACCGCGGCCTTGCCGACGCCAGGCTCGCCGCACACCATCACGACGTGCCGTGCCGCGGCGCGCGCCACCTCGTGGCAGGCTCGCACCCACCCCCGATCCGTGCCGACGACGCCCGGCAGCGGCTTCAGGGGAACCCCCATGTCGGCGTCGGAGGCGACCGGTGGCGACGGCTCGCGGACCTCGACGATCGCACCGACCTGCTCGCCACCGTCGCGCAGCGCCTCGACGCGGACGACTGCCGCCCGCCCGTTCGCCAGCTCGATCTCCGTGGCCTCCGAGCCGGGCCCACGCAGCAGCCGGGACACGTGCTCCCACACGAGGGCCTGATCGGAGCCGTCGAGCAGCTGCGCGGTGCGGGGCGAGGCGATCAGCACTCGCTCGCTGACGAGGAAGAAGTCCGTGCGCCCGCGCCGGGTCGCGGCCACGAAGTGATCGAGCAGGGCCCGCTCCTGACCGTTCTGCTGGGCCAGCAGGCGCTGCTCGATCCGTTCGGCCGTCTGCTCTGCGATGTACTCCACCAGTGCGTTGTCGTGATCGGCCACGCAGGTGACGTCGAGCAGGCCCTGCAGACGCCGGTCGGCACCGCGGACCGGCACCCCGACACAGGTGAACTGGTGGAGGCTGTCGGCGTAGTGCTCGTGGCCGTCCACCCGGACGGTTCGGCCCAGCTCCAGCGCGGTGCCGACGCCGTTCGTGCCGACCTCGGCCTCGGCGAAGACGAAGCCCTCCGCGGCCGAGACGGTGTCGAGCCGGCCGAGCAGGCCCGAGGAGTGACTACGCCGGTCGAGGATGCGCGCGTTCGCGTCGGTGAGCAGGAACGAGATGCCCAGGTCGCCGAGCCGCTCGGTCACGTGGTCGAGGACGGGGCGGGCGGCCCGGATCAGTGGGGCGTCGACGTCGAACGAGGGTGCGAAGCGAGGGGCCATCGCGTCGATCCGGACGTCGAGGTACGCGCAGCGCCGCCACGACACTGCGATCTCGGGTCGCACGGTGCTGGGCAGCTGCCCGGCTAGGAACGCTTCCCGGTCACGGGCGACCGCGTGCTGAAGGATCGTCATCGACCACTCTCCGCGACATCTGACTGCCACCCGGCGGTGCAGCCCTCGCCAAACGTACAACGGGTCGCCGGGGAGGCCGTGTCCCAATGCGGAACACGGCCTCCGGGTGCAGCGACTGTCGTGGTCGGTTCTGCCTACTCGAAGCAGTTGGGCGCGTGCTTGAACTCCGCCCAGTCCTGCGGGTCGTGGCTGATCCAGATCGTCGCGTCGGCCGAGTCCCGCAGTAGGTTGAGCCGGCGGATGGAGCGCAGGGCCTGCACCGTGTCGGCGTCGTGGGGCATCGGCGCGATCGTGGTGAGCGCGGCGCGCAGGTGCACCGTGTCGCCGGTCAGGATGAAGTTCCGCCCGGGCAGCCGGACCAGCAGGCTCAGCTCGCCCGGGGTGTGGCCGGGCGTGAAGAGGATGACGATGCTGCCGTCCCCGAACACGTCATGGTCCACGCCGGGAACCTCGAGGACGTTGCGCCCGCGCAACGGCTCCAGGTCGGCCTGCCGGAAGAAGCCCGCGCCCGCCGGGTCCGGCCAGAAGCCGAACCGCATGTCGCCCTCACCGACGTAGAACTGCGCGTCGGGGAACAGGTACAGCCCACCGGTGTGGTCGAAGTGCGTGTGCGAGGCGATCACGTACTTGATGTCGGACAGCTTGTAGCCGAGCGCCTTGAGCTGGGCGTCGACCGTCTGCTCGGGGGTGAACTGCAGGCCGAGATGCTCCGCGAGCGGCCCGTAGACGCCCTCCGGGTCGGTCGCCGCGGCGGGCACCAGTCCGGTGTCGAACAGGACGAGACCCTTCGGGTGCTCGATCAGGTAGGCGGGCATCGGGATTGTGCACTCGCCGCTCGCGCCCAGGAGCAGTAGCGACTCGTCCACCGTGAAGCTGGGCGAGTCGAGCGCCCACATCCGCTTCGCGGTACCAGGGGTTGCCATTGTCGTAGCCCTTTCTCGTTCTCAGGCCGTCGACGGGACGCGGACGTCCACGTCGAGGTCGGTGGTGCTCTCCTGCTTCGGGAGCCGGCCGCATTCGCGGTGCAGGACGGGCATGATCTCCTCGGCGAAGTACTGCATCTGGGCTTCGATCTCCTCACCCTCGAAACCGCCGGTCTCGAACCAGGTGTGGAACATGAAGTCGTCGTAGCCGCACTGCTCCTTGACTTCCATGATCGAGTCGATCACGTACTGCTTCGAGCCGTGGATCGCGACCTTCTTGTCGCGCAGGAGGTCGGCGGTGACCTTCATGTTGGGGTCGTAGAAGGGCTCGTCCGCCTCGGCCAGCACGGCCGCGAACCCGAACGGGCCGTAGTAGTCCCACTGCACCTCCAGACCGCGGCCGGCCCGGGCCATGTCGCCGATTCCCTTGTCGACGCAGTGGATGTAGCGGCAGGTCACGACGCCGCGGCGGCGCTCGGCGTCCCAGCCGCGCTTGAACTCGCCCCGGCCCTGCCGGTCGGGCCAGCCGGCCTTCTCCGCCTCGGCGTGGTAAAGGTCGATGTTCGCCTTCAGCCGGGAGTTGGGCTCGACGATGAAGTAGCCGTTGATGCCACGTTCGGCGGCGAACCGGATCGAGCGCGGGCTCGTCAGGGGCTCCCACATCTGGGGGTAGGGCTTCTGCAGCGGCTGCGGGTAGACCGGGATCTCCAGCAGCTTGGTGGTCGTCGCCAGCACGGCGTTGCCCGACGAGTACATGTCCGGGCCGCCCATCTTGAGCACCTGCTCCAAGGAGCGGCCCTGGTTCGGCTGGGAGAAGTACGCTTCGGTCTGCTTGTGGCCCCACCGCGTGTAGCTGGGCGGGATCGACATGAACTCGCCGCGGTGGGACATGGAGTCCTCGGTCCACGCCTTGACGATGATGTCGTAGGCCTCCTCGAAGTAGGCCCGGTTGCGCTCCTGGTCCTGGATCGTGGAGCCGTAGGCCCAGCCGAAGACCTCGTTCTCGCGCGGCTGGTACCCGCGTCCGATGCCGAACTCGAGGCGGCCGCCACTGATCACGTCGAGCATCGCGGCCTGCTCCGCGATCCGGATCGGATGGTGCCAGGTCACGATGTTGGCGGCCTGGCCGAGCCGGATCTGCTTCGTGCGCGAGGCGATCGCCGTCTCGGCAAGCAGCGGGCTCGGGCTGAGCTCGGCGCCCTCGGGCTGGAAGTGGTGCTCGGTCTGGAACCAGTAGTCGAAGCCGAGCTTGTCGGCGAGGATGCCCTGCCGAACCTGGTTGATGATGGTGCGCTGGGCCGAGGTGTGGGTGGCGGCGAGGTCGCCGTCGTTGATCGCCACCTGCTCCCCGCGAAGGTCGACGCTCTTGACAGGCAGGTCCGACGCCCCGTTGTGGAACACGCCGATCTCGATTGCCATTGCCGTACTCCTGTTCTCCGGCCTGTGGCCGAGGTCATTGAGTCGAGTAGCCGCCGTCGATGACGAGCTCGGACCCGGTCACGTACGAGGCCTCGTCGGAGGCCAGGAACAGCACCCCGTAGGAGATCTCCTCCGGCCTGGCCATCCGCTGCATCGGAGTGGCGCCCACGATGATCGGGATGACCTCCTCCGGGACGTCGTCCGCCACCATGGGCGTGTCGACGACCCCCGGGTGCACCGAGTTGACCCTGATCCCCGCGCCCGCGAGCTCGATCGCCGCGGTCTTCGTGAGGATCCGCACGGCGCCCTTGGTGCCCTGGTAGGCGGTGGCGCCGCCGCTGCCGATCAGCCCGTAGATCGACGAGGTGTTGATGATGGATCCGCCCCCGGCGCGTCGCATGGCCGGAATCGCCGCCTTCATGCCCAGCCAGACACCGGTCTGGTTGGTCCCGACCACCCGGTCCCACGACTCGCGGGTGGTGCCCTCGACTCCCGCCATGTCGAGCACGCCGGCGTTGTTGACGAGGATGTCGAGCCGACCGTAGCGCTCCTCCGCGAGAGCGACGGCGGCGTTCCACCCGTCCTCGTCGCGGACGTCGAACGCGTGCGAGACGACCTCGTGGCCCTTGGCCGTGAGGGTCTCGGCCACCGCGTTCAGCTCGTCGCCGAGGATGTCGCTGATCACCAGCCGCGCGCCCTCCGCGGCCAGCAGCGCTGCGTGCGCGGCGCCCTGTCCCCTGGCCGCGCCGCTGATCAGCGCGACCTTCCCCGCCACCCGGTCACCCATGGTTGCGCTCCTTCTGTCGCTGCTCAACCCGGGCGGTCTGCCGGGTCTGTGTCGTTTCCTGCGCGGCCGGGGCGTGCCCGTGGCCGTGTCCGTGGCCCGTCCCCGACGCCGAGCCGTGGTCGTGCGAGACCGGGCTCGGCGCGTGGGTCGGGTTCTCCTTGAGCGAGCGCTCCTGGCGCTCCAGTTCGCGCTCCAGGCTGCGGTTGTCGCGCCGGGCCCTGGCCACCCAGGCGCGGCCGGCGTCGGGTGTCATGTGGCACAGTCCCGGCACGTCCCGGTTGTCCAGGCAGAGGGAACGCCCGGGTTCGACCGGCGCCCGGTCGGCCGGCGGCGCGGCGCGGCCGGACAGCCCGATCGCGGCGAAACGGCGCAGCGCGGGAGCCCGGCACGCCGGGCACTCCACCGCAGAGGGCACCGGGTTCGCCACGAAGTGCTCACTGACGCCCTCACAGGTGCCGCAGCGGTAGTCGACGAGGATCACTGCGCGGCTCCCTGCTCGGCGCGGTAGCGCTCGCGCGCGTCGGCCTCGCCGAATCGCCCGCGCAGCACCTTCTTGTCGAACTTGCCGACACCGGTCTTCGGGATGGCGTCGACGAAGAGGAACTCCTCCGGCACCCACCAGCGGGCGAACTGGTCGAGCAGGTAGGCGGTGAGCTCCTCGGACGTCACCGGCGTGCGCACGACCACGCAGGCCAGCGGCCGCTCGAGCCACTTGTCGTGGGGCACCGCCACGACCGACGCCTCGGCAACCGCGGGGTGGGCCATCAGTGCGTTCTCCAGCTCGACCGAGGAGATCCACTCACCGCCGCTCTTGATGAGGTCCTTCGATCGGTCGGTCAGCTGGACGTAGCCGTCCGGGTCGATCACACCGACGTCCCCGGTCTTGAACCAGCCCTCGGCGTCGTAGCTCGCCGGGCTGCGCGCGTCGTCGTAGTAGGCACTCGCCATCCAGGGCGAGCGCAGGTGGTACTCACCGATCGACTTGCCGTCCCACGGCAGCTGCCCGCCGGCCTCGTCGACCAGCTTGACCTCGCACAGCGGCAGCGGCAGGCCCTGTTTGCCGCGGACGTCGTAGACCTCGTCCTCCGACACCTGGTCGTGCTTGCTCTTCAGCGCCGTGAAAGTGACCAGAGGCGACGCCTCCGTCATACCCCAGCCCTGCGGTACGACCACGCCGTGGTTGTCGGCGAACCACTTCATGAGCCCGCGCGGCGGCGCCTGGCCCCCGAGCCACAGCACGCCGAGCGAGGAGATGTCGTAGTGCGGGTCGTCGCGCTCGAGCAGCTCCCGCATCATGACGCCGATGGTCACCGCGCCGACCGCGTCGGTGACCCGGTAGCGGTCGATCAGCTCCAGGTAGTGCTTGGGCTCGGGGTGCGGGCCGGGCAGCACGAGCGTGGCGCCCTGCAGCGCCGCCGCGAACGGGATGCCCCAGCTGTTGGCGTGGAACATGGGGCTGATGGCGAGGAAGACCGCCTCCTCCCGCACGCCGATCGAACCGTGCAGGCACAGTCCCAGCGTGTGCAGCACCACGCTGCGGTGGCTGTAGAGCACGCCCTTCGGCTCGCCCGTGGTGCCCGAGGTGTAGCACATCGCCGACGCCGTGGTCTCCGGGAACTCCGGGAACTCCAGCCGTCCGTCCTGGGCGGCGAGCAGCTGCTCGTAGGAGTGCACCGGGCTCAGCGTCGTCTCCGGCACCTCGTCGGCGAGCACGACATAGTGGTCGACGCCCGTCAGCTCGGGGGCGAGCCGCTCGACCAGCGGGATCTGGTCGGGATCGACCAGCAGCACCCGGTCGCCACCGTGGTTGATGATGTAGCTGATCTGCTCGTCGAAGAGCCGCAGGTTGACCGTGTGCAGCACGGCGCCCATGCACGGCACCCCGAAGTAGGCCTCGTAGTGACGATGGGTGTTCCAGGCCAGCGTCCCGACCCGGTCGCCTGCCCGCACGCCGAGGGCCGTGAGAGCCTGGGCGAGCTTGCGCGCCCGCACCGCGTACTCGGCGTATGTGTAGGTGAAGTCACCACCATCCTCGGCCCCGGCGCGGGACACGATGCGCTTCTCGCCGAACACGCGCTCGGCGCGCCACAGCAGCTGCTTCATCAGCAGGGGCCGGTCCATGATCAGGCCATCCACGGCACACCTCCGTACTTCGATCCGTTCCTCGCTCGACGCTAGCGAGCGCCCGGAGTCGTGGCGTGTGTCACATCGGGTCACATCGTCGGCCACGGAGGCGGCGTCGGCGCTGCGCTCATGGCGCCACCGTGACGTCCGGGCCCACGCCGGACTCCAGTTCGTGCGCCAGGCGCACGCGCTTCGTGGTCAGGTAGGCCAGGTTGTCCGGGTTGGGAGCGACGATCAACGGCTCGCGGGAGGCGACCGTCACCCCGTAGCCCGCGAGACCCCGGTACTTCGCGGGGTTGTTCGTCATCACGCGCACGCGCCGGACACCCAGGTCGCGCAGGATCTGCGCGCCGATGCCGTACTCCCGGCTGTCCACCGGCAGCCCCTGTGCGAGGTTGGCCTCGACCGTGTCCATGCCTGCGTCCTGCAGGTCGTAGGCGCGCAGCTTGTGGCTCAGCCCGATCCCCCGGCCCTCGTGCCCGCGCAGATGGATCACCGCACCGCGACCGGCCCGCCCGATGTGCGCCATCGCGGCGTCGAGCTGCTCCCCGCAGTCGCACCGTCGCGACGCGAAGGTGTCCGGTGAGGCACTCCGAGTGCACCCGCACCAGCACGGTGTCGTCGCCCTCGTCGAGCTGCGCCACGTCGCCCATGACCAGCGCGACGTGCTCGATGTCGTCGAGGATCGACCGGTGGGTGGTGACCATGAACTCGCCGTGCCTGCCCGGTATCCGGCCGGACGCCTGACGGGTCACCAGTGTGTCGCGGCGCACCCGGTACCGGACGAGGTCCGCGACGGTGATGGTGACCAGGTCGTGCTCGCGCGCGAAGGCCCCCAGCTCGCCACGGCGGGCCATCGTGCCGTCGGCGTTGGTCACCTCGGCGAGCAGCCCGGCGGGCACCCGGCCCGCGAGCCGGCAGAGGTCGGCCGCGCTCTCGGTGTGCCCTGCGACGAACGCCAGCATCTCCGGTGTCGCCAGCTCCGCGGCGCCGATGAGGTCGCCCTCGTGCTCCCGGTCCTCGTCGTCGACGACGAGGACCAGCCGACCGCGGCGGAGCTCTGCCAAGGCGAGGTCGACCTGCTGGTCCTGGTCCATGCGACGACGGCAGAAGCATCGCGCCGGGTCGGCGTGGACGAGATCGCGACACCGGTGGCCGGGGGCCGGATCGCGGCGCCGCGCGTCAGCCGGTGGCGAACCAGACGGACTTCTCGCGGGTGAAGTGGCTCATTCCGGAGAACCCGCCCTCGCGACCGAAGCCGGAGTCCTTGTAGCCCCCGAACGGCACCGCGGGGTGCAGCAGGTTGTAGGCGTTGACCCAGACGTTGCCGGCCTCGATGCGGTCGGCGAAGCGCAGGGCCCGGTCGAGCCTGCTCGTGAACACCCCGGAGCCGAGACCGTAGGTGACGTCGTTGGCGATGTGCAGGGCCTCGTCCTCGTCGGTGAACCGCATCACCGACAGCACCGGCCCGAAGATCTCCTCGCGGGCGATCCGCGCGGTCGGCTCGACGTCGTCGAACACCGTCGGGGTGACGTAGTAGCCGGGCAGGTCCGGCCGCGTCCCGCCGGTCACCAACCTCGCCCCCTCGTCGCGGCCCGCGCTGACGTAGCCCTCCACCCGGTCCCGGTGACCGGCCGAGATCACCGGGCCCAGCACGGTGGACTCGTCGGCGGGGTCGCCGACGACGAGCCCGCCCGCCGTCGCGGTCACCGCGTCCAGCAGCTCGTCGTGCACCGAGCGGTGCACCAGCAGCCGTGAGCTGGCGGTGCACATCTCGCCCGCGTTGAGGAAGATCCCCAGGAACGCGGACGTGGCGGCGCTCTTGATGTCCGCGTCGTCGAACACCACCAGCGGGGACTTGCCGCCAAGCTCCATCGTGCACGTCTTGAGCTCGGCGCCCGCGGCCGCGGCCACCTTGCGTCCGACCGCGTCCGAGCCGGTGAAGGAGATGTGACCCACGCCGGGATGGGAGACCAGCGCCTCGCCGGCCGCGGACGCCGCGTCGGTGACGACGTTGACCATGCCGGGAGGGATGCCCGCCTCCAGTGCCAGGGCGGCCAGCGCGAGCGCCGAGAGCGACGCCAGCGGCGACGGCTTGATCACGATGGAGTTCCCGGCGGCGAGCGCCGAGATCGCCTTCCCTGCCGCCCCCACCAGCGCGAAGTTCCACGGGGTGATCCCCGCGACCACACCGATCGGTTCCCGCACGACCATCGTCACGAAGCGGCCCGACACCGGAATCGTGCGGCCCTCGAGCTTGTCGGGCATCCCGGCGTAGTAGCGCATGTTCTCCATGAGCATCGACCCGTCCACGGCACGCGCCGTGGCGATCGGCTTGCCGACGTCCAGGCTCTCGATCTTCGCCAGGTCGCCGACCCGCTCCTGGCACAGGTCGGCCCAGCGGCGCAGCAGCCCGGAGCGGGTGGCGATCGACCGCTTCGCCCATCCCCGCTGGGCCTCCCTCGCGACCTTCACGGCGTGGTCCACGTCGGCGGCCTCGGCGGCCGGCAGCCGGGTGATGACCGACCCGTCGGCCGGGTTGTGCACGGCGAACGTCTCGCCGCTGCGGGCGTCGACCAAGTCGCCGCCCACCACCATCCTGTCGATGAGCAGGGCCGGAGCCGGGGATGGAACCTGGGTCATGCGAGAGCCTCCTTGGGCGGCGTCGGGAACCGGGCGTTGCGCGTCGCGCCGGGCGTGTCGATCCCGGTCGCGACGGTGGGACGCCGGGGGCCGGTCGCGCGACGCCGTGCGTCGAACCGGGCCGCCCGGCAGCGGAACCCGCTCGCCGACGCTAACGCGGCGCGCTCGGCTACGGGTGACGCGAATCGGGACATCGCGGCGCATCCGGACCAGCCGCCCGGCCGCGGCCTTCCCCGCGCCACGAGGTCGCCGTGCCCGGCGCGGGCAGGAGGCACGCCATCACCTCGCCGAGGCGCAGCTGCTTGTCGACCGCGCCGCTGAGCGACTCGATGTAGACGGCGAGGTGGCTGGTCACGACGCCCTTGGGTGCCGACGTCGTCCCGCCGGCGTAGAGGTGCTGGAGCGCGTCGCGGTCCTCCACGAGGCACAGCGGCTCGGCCACCGTGTCCGAGCGGAGCGCGGCGAACGGCAGCGGCCCGCCGGGCCCGGACGGCACGTCCCTTCGACGACCCAGATCGGCACCACGATGATGCCGGTCTTCGCGCAGGCGTGGTGGACGACCAGGAACTCGGCCCGGTTGACCATCGCGGCGTCCGGCGCGTCGCCGCGGCCGTAGCCCGCCTCGAGCAGGCCGTGGGCGACCCTGTTGACCTCTTCGTTGAACACGCCGTAGGTCATCCGCACGCGCGCGTCGACGACCGCGACCGTCTCCGGCGAGCGTCGGGCGGTGCGGGTCGGCATGTCGCCCACGTTGACCAGCCTGATGATGTTGTCGGTGAGTGGGTCCACGACCTCGTCCGGGCCACCCGTCCCGGGATCCACCACATCAGCCGTCGTCATCACGCCTCCTCGGTCGACGTCGGGTCCGCGGGCCGATTGTGCGGCCACGGCGGGGGGCCATGCGTGTCCCGGTATGGGACGCGGGCGACCCGGCCGACCGCGTCGAGGACGGCGAGCTCGCAGCCGGGCTCGGCGGCCGGGCGCCTCGGGCTCGGGGGCGTGAGGTCCCCCGTGCACGCCGGCGACACGCGCGGTGCGAGGATGCCGCGCGGGGCGCCGGGTCGAGTGCGTCCCGGCCGCACCGACGACCTCACCGAGGAGGGCCCGTGACCGGCGCCCAGGCAGCCCCCGAGCCACGCGTGCACCGCACCCCCGCCGAGATCGGGGACGCGGTCCGGGCCCTGCGCGCGGACGGGCGCCGCATCGCATTCGTGCCCACCATGGGCGCGCTGCACGCGGGGCACAGCGAGCTGATGCGGCAGGCGCGGTCCGCCGGTGACGACGTGGCGATCGTCGTGTCGATCTTCGTGAACCCGCTCCAGTTCGGGCCGAACGAGGACCTGGCCCGCTACCCCCGCCCGCTGGAGGCCGACCTCGCGGCCTGTCGGGACGAGGGCGTCGCGCTCGTCTTCCTGCCCGGCGTCGCGGACATGTACCCCGAGGGCGCGGACACGACCGTCGGGCCGGGCGCGCTGGGCGGCCAGCTGGAGGGCGCCGTGCGGCCCGGCCACTTCGCGGGCGTGCTGACGGTGGTCGCCAAGCTGTTCCACATCGTCGCCCCCGACGTCGCGTACTTCGGGGAGAAGGACTACCAGCAGCTCGTGCTCATCACCCGCATGGTGCGCGACCTGAACTTCCCGTTGCGGGTGGTGCCCGTCCCCACCGTGCGCGAGGCCGACGGGCTGGCGCTGTCGAGCCGCAACGTCTACCTCTCCCCGGACGACCGCGCCCGGGCGGCCACCCTGCACCGGGCGCTGCGCGCGGGCGCGGACGCCGCGGCGGGCGGCCCGGCCGCGGTGCTCGCGGCGGCCGGCCGGGTCCTCGCGGAACAGGATGCGCTCGAGATGGACTACCTCGAGCTGCGCGACGCTGAGCTGGGCACTGATCCCGAGCCGGGCCCGGCCCGGCTCCTCGTGGCCGCACGGCTGGGCGCCACCCATCTCATCGACAACATAGGCCTGGATCTGGCCCCGACGGGGAACGATCGCGCGACGATCGGCTGAGCGGTCGCGGGCCGGTCCGGCGCATCCCGCCGACCCGCTCCCGGCGGGGTGGAGCGGCCAGCCGGCCGTGGGAACCGTACATCTGCCGGGCGAGCGCACCCTCCTCATCGGCGACCTGGCCGCCTGCTCCGACGAGTACGTCACGCTCGGCCCGTCCAGTACAGGCCGTCTGTGGCTGCGCAGGCGACGAACCCCAGCGGGCCGGCAGGGTGCCGGCGCTGCCCTGCGCCCGCGCAGCGAGCAGTCGCAGCAGCGACGACCGCGCGCAGCCCGGCCTGCCGGCGAAGCTCGCCACCACCGCGGGTGGGCCGTCCGGCCCGGCCAGGGTGACCAGCGCCGCGAACATCGGTTGCGGCGGCCGCTCGCCGGCCCGCTGACGGTCTCGTACCCGCCCTCCGGGAGGTCGGGGATCAGCAGGTCCGAGCGCACGGAGGTGATTCGTTCGTACTCGACCCTGGAGCGGACGGTGGACTTTGCCCCGGCCGTGTCCCTAGGATCCTTGTAATCATGATACCTGAAACGAAGGAAGGCGATGGATCATGACCGCAACGGACGCCGGCTACTCCGACATCCTCTACGAAGTCAAGGAGTCCGTCGCGCGGCTGACCATCAACCGGCCGGAGAAGCTCAACGCGTTCACCCCGCACACGATCAAGGAGCTGACCCAGGCGATGTGGCGAGCGGGCGCGGACCCGCAGGTCGGCGTGGTCGTACTGACCGGCGCGGGCGAGCGCGCGTTCTCCGCAGGCGGCGACGTGAGCGTCGAGAACGAGGACACCTTCCGTGCCGGTGAGGACTCCTTCGACAACCTGGTGAAGGAGCTCTACCGGGCCTTCCGCGAGTGCCTCAAGCCGGTCATCGCCCGGGTCGACGGCTACGCGATCGGCGGTGGCCACCACATGGCCTACGTCACCGACCTCACGATCGCGTCGGACCGGTCGGTCTTCGGCCAGAACGGTCCCCGGGTGGCCAGCCCCGCCGAGGGCTGGATCGTCAGCCACCTCTGGACGGTGGTGGGCATGAAGCGGGCCAAGGAGATCTGGCTGCTCTGCCGCCGCTACAGCGCCGCGCAAGCGCTGGAGTGGGGCCTGGTCAACGCGGTGGTTCCGGCCGCGGAACTGGACGCGGAGGTGGACCGCTGGTGCAAGGAGATGCTCGCGCTCAGCCCCACCGTGCTCAAGCTGCTCAAGAAGTCCTTCGACGACTCCATCGCGCACATCCGCGAGGAGCAGGACCGCTTCACCATCCTCAACCAGGTGAACCCCGGCTTCTTCGCCTCCGGCGAGCAGACCGAGGGGGCCGGGGCGTTCATGGAGAAGCGCAAGCCCGACTTCTCGCCCTGGCGATGAGCCCCCTCGGTGGGTCGACGTGGCGGGGATGACGCTGCGCCTGCCCGACGCCGGGCTGCCCCCCGCGGCCGAGACGCTGCGCGGCGAGGTGCGCAAGTTCCTCGCCGCGGAGCGGGCGGGCGGCACGCTGCAGGGCGCCAGTGACGCCTGGCTGGCCGGGTTCGACGCCGGGTTCTCCTCCCGGCTCGGCGAGCGCGGCTGGCTCGGCATGACGTGGCCGCGCCGCTACGGCGGTCACGAGCAGCCCGCGCTGCACCGCTTCGTGGTCGTCGAGGAACTGCTCGCGGCCGGTGCGCCGGTGGCCGCGCACTGGGTGGCCGACCGACAGAGCGGGCCCGCCCTGCTGCGCTACGGCACCGAGGAGCAGCGGCACAGGCTGCTCCCGGAGATGGCCCGCGGGCGGTGCTTCTTCGCGATCGGGATGAGCGAGCCCGACAGCGGTTCGGACCTGGCGTCGGTTCGCACCGCCGCGCGGCGCGACGGGGACGGCTGGCGGCTGAGCGGGACGAAGGTGTGGACGAGCCAGGCGCACCGGTCTCATTTCATGATCGCGTTGTGCCGCACGGCCCCGCGCCGGGCGGACGCGCGCCACGAGGGCCTGAGCCAGTTCGTCGTCGACCTGCGTGCACCCGGGCTCACCGTCTCGCCGATCCGGCTGCTCGACGGCGAGCACCACTTCAACCAGGTCCTGCTCGACGACGTGTTCGTCGGCGACGACATGGTGCTCGGCGAGATCGGATCCGGCTGGCGTCAGGTGACCTCCGAGCTGGCCTACGAGCGCAGCGGACCCGAGCGGTTCCTGTCGACGCTGCCGCTGCTGACGGCGTTGCTGCGGGTGGCCGACCCGGACGACCGCCGCCAGACCGAGGCCGTGGGGAGCCTGGTGGCGCAGCTGTGGGCCGTGCGCAGGCTGTCGGTCCAGATCGCCGCCGCGCTCGATCGCGGCGAGGCACCCGACGTGGCGGCCGCGCTGGTGAAGGACCTGGGCACCACGCTGGAGAACGAGATCATCGACGTGGCCCGCTCGGTGGCGCCGGCGGAGCCGAGCACCACCGCGGCGGATCCGTTCGCCCGCGAGCTGGCCCGCGCGGTCCTGCACGCGCCCGGCTTCACCCTGCGCGGGGGCACGAACGAGGTGTTGCGCGGGATCGTCGCGCGTGGGCTGGGGCTGCGGTGAGCGGGCCGTCGGCGCCCGAGCGCGCCCTGCTCGAGGCGACGGTCACCGAGATCGTCACCGACCACTGCCCGCCGGAGGCCGTGGCCACGGCCGAGGGCTCGTGGAACGAGGGCTTGTGGGACGCGCTGCGCGCCGCCGGCCTCACCGCGGTGGGGGTGCCCGAGCGCCTCGGCGGGTCCGGTGGCGACCCGCTCGACGCCGCGGCGGTGGTGCGGGTGGTGGCCGCCCACGCCGGGCCGGTGCCGCTCGCCGAGGGGCTGTTCCCGGTCGCGGCGGGCTGCGTCGCCGCCGGGCTCCCGTTCCCGGATGGCCCCTGCACGGTCGCGGCGGGCACCGGCCTGCTGCTGCGGCGCACCGGGGCGGGCGTGGTGCTCGACGGCGCGGTCCCGCGGGTGCCCTACGGGCGGGTCGCGGCCCGGATCCTGGTGGCCGACGACGGGGCCGGTGACCGGCCGGGGCTGCTCGCCCTCGTCGACCCGGCCGTTCTCACGCTGGCCGCGGGCGACAACCTGGCCGGCGAGCCGCGCGACGACGTGGTGGCGGCAGGCTCCGAGGTCGCCACCGATCTGGTCGCCGAGGTGCCCCGCGGCACCGCGACGGCGCTGCGCCGGCTCGGCGCGCTGGCCCGGGCGACCCAGATCGCCGGCGCCGTGGACGAGGTGCTGGCGCTGACCGTGCGCTACGCCGGGGAGCGGGAGCAGTTCGGGCGCCCGATCGGCAGGCTGCAGGCGGTCGCCCACCAGATCGCCGTGCTCGCCGGGCACGCCGCGGCAGGCTCCGCCGCCGCGGACGCCGCCGTCGCCGCCTACGTCCGCACCGCCGAGCCCGACGACCTCGCACTGGCCGTCGCCGGCGCGAAGGTTCGTGCCGGCGCCGCGGCGGGCTCGGCGGCCCGCATCGCCCATCAGGTGCACGGGGCCATCGGCTTCACCCAGGAGCACCGCCTCCACCACCTCACGCGGCGGCTGTGGTCGTGGCGGGAGGAGTTCGGCTCGGAGGCGTACTGGGCCGAGCAGCTGGGCCGCGCGATCGTCCACGCCGGCGCCGACGCACTGTGGCCGACGATCACGAGGATCTGAGATGGACCTGACCTACTCCCCCGACCAGGAGGACTTCCGGGACCGGGCACGCAGCTGGCTGGCGGCGAACGTGCCGACCGCGCCCCTCCCCTCGCCCGCGACCGCCGACGGCGTGGCCGCGCACCGCGAGTGGGAGCGGCTGCTGCACGAGGCGGGATTCGCGGCGCTGCACTGGCCGCGCGAGCACGGCGGCGGCGGCGCCGGTCTCGTCGAGCAGGCGCTGTTCGCCGAGGAGTACGTCAAGGCCGGAGCCCCGGTCCGGCTGAACCGGCTCGCCCTCACGTTGGCCGGCCCCACCGTCATGGCGCTGGGGTCCGCCGAGCAGCGGGAGCGGTGGCTGCCGGGCATGCTCACCTGCGACGAGCTGTGGTGCCAGGGATTCTCCGAGCCCGAGGCGGGCAGCGACCTGGCAGGCGTGCGCACGCGCGGCGAGATCGACGGCGACAAGCTCGTGGTCACGGGCCAGAAGGTGTGGACGTCGCTCTCGGCGTTCGCGCAGTGGATGTTCGCCCTGGTCCGCACGGACTCGGCGCAGCGGCGCCACCGCGGGCTGACGTTCGTGATGATCCCGATGGACGCCGCGGGCGTCGAGCTGCGGCCGATCCGCCAGCTGCACGGCGAGCCGGGGTTCTCCGAGGTCTTCCTGACCGGGGTCCGGGTGCCGGTGGGCAACGTCGTCGGAGACATCGGGGCGGGCTGGACGGTCGCGATGACCACGCTCGGGTTCGAGCGCGGCGGCCTGGGTGACCACGCCCGGTTCGCGCGCGACGTGGGGGACCTGGTCGAGCTGGCCCGCCGCGCCGGGGTGGCCGACGACCCCGTGGTGCGCGACGAGGTCGCCGCACGCTTCGTCGAGGTCCAGCAGTTCCGCCGGCACGTCGAGCTCGTCACCAGCAGGCTGGCGGCGGGCACACCGGTCGACGCGCAGGCCAGCATCACCAAGCTGTACTGGTCGGAGATGGAGGCGCGGATCTTCGAGACGGCGCTGCGGATCCTGGGGCCGCTGGCCGAGCTGACCGTCGAGGCGCCGATGAACCTCGCGGCGCCCGGCCTGCACCGCCGCTACTGGCACGCGCGCGCGTCGCGGATCTTCGCCGGTACCAGCGAGGTCCAACGCAACATCATCGCCGAGCGGGTGCTCGGCCTGCCGCGGGAGCCACGGTGGACACCGACCTGACCCCCGATCAGCGCGCCATCGCCGACGGGGCCCGTTCGTTCTTGGCCGCGGAGTGCCCGCCGGCGCGGGTCCGGGCGGCCTGGGCCGAGGGCGCCGTGCTCGACCGGAGACTGTGGACGGCGTTGGCCGGGGTCGGGTTCCTCGGGGTCGCGGTGCCCGAGGCGTTCGGCGGCATGGGCTGCGGCGACCTCGAGGTCGCGGTGCTCCTGGAGGAGGCGGGCCGGGTCGCGCTGCCCGCTCCGCTGGCCGAGACGATGGTCGCCGCGCTCACCCTGACCGAGCGCGGCTCGCCCGCTCAGCGCGAGCGCTGGCTGCCCGGCATCGCCGCCGGTCAGGTCGTCGCGACCATCGCCGCACCGGACCACGCCGTCGCCGCGCACGCCGCCGACGCCGACCTGCTGCTCGTCCCGGCGGGTGACGGCGTGCACGCGCTCGAGCGCGGCCGGTGCCGGGTCGTCGCGCAGCCGGCCTTCGACGCCGCCCGGCGGCTGGGCGCGGTCGAGATCGTGCCCGGCGCGGACGCGAGCGGCACCGCGGCGGACACCCTGCTGCCCGGCGGTCCGGCCACCCGGCGGCTGGCCGACCGGATCGCCGTCGCCACGGCGGCCACTCTGCTCGGCATCTCCGCCCACCTGGTCGACACCACGGTCGGCTACGTCGGGCAGCGCCACCAGTTCGGCCGGCCCGTCGGGTCGTTCCAGGCCGTGAAGCACCGCATCGCCGACGCGCACGTCGCGGTCGAGATGGCCCGGCCCGCGGTGCGGGTGGCCGCCCACCTGCTGTCGCTCGACGACCCGCAGGCGCCGGTCGCGTCCGCGGTCGCCGCGGTGGCCGCAGGCGACGCCGGGCGCGCGGCGAACGAGCACGCGCTGCAGTGCCACGGTGGCATCGGCTTCACCTGGGAGCACGACCTGCACCTGTGGCTCAAGCGCGGCAAGGCGCTGGAGTTCGCCTGCGGGGCACCCGCCACGCACCGGGCCCGGCTCGCCGCGACCCTGTTCGACCACCCCGCCGACCGACCGCCCCCCGAGAGGACCGGATCATGAGCGCAGGCAGCGGACCGCTGAGCGGCATCCGCGTGCTCGACCTGTCCACGCTCGCCCCCGGCCCGTTCGCCACGACGCTGCTCGGCGACCTGGGCGCGGACGTGATCACCCTGGAGGCCCCGCCGTCCACCCGGCCGGGGAGCGGGATGAGCCAGCTGGGTGCGCACGGCGGCCGGGAGGCGCGCCGGCTGGGGCTCAACCCGCTGTACCGGCCGCGCCGGTCGATCGTGGTCAACCTCGAGGTCCAGGCAGGCCTGGACATCGCGCTGCGGCTCGCCGCCCGCAGCGACGTGTTCGTCGAGGGCTTCCGCCCGGGCGTGTGCGAGCGGCTCGGTCCGGGCTACCCGGCGCTGTCGGCCACGACGCCGGGGCCGGTCTACTGCTCGCTCACCGGCTACGGCCAGACCGGTGAGCTCGCGCAGCACGCCGGGCACGACCTCGACGACATCGCCGAGTCGGGACTGCTCGCGGCCGGCACCCGGGACGGCCGGCGGCCGGGGATCCCGGTCGACATGGCAGCCGACTATGCCGCGGGCGGCCTGCTGGCCGCGTTCGGCATCGTCGCGGCGCTGGCCGGGCGGGCGAGCACGGGCCGCGGGGTGCTGCCCGCGCCGGGGCAGGTCGGCCCGGTGCCACGGATGACCCCGCAGATGGCGGCGGAGATGGTGACCGCGCCGGACCGCGTCGACGCCGACGACGGCATCGGGGCGCTGGTGATCCGGGGGGCCGAGGGCCGGTTCTGCGCCGGGGCGCACACCGCCACCCTCGGCGGCGCCGGCAACCACCCGGCCGAGGACGCCGGCTACCAGGGACCGTCGGCGATCTACCAGTCGTTCACACGGGTCGGTGCGGTCAAGGCGGTGACGATCGCCGCGGTCCGCGGGGCAGCGGTCGGCGCCGGGATGAGCCTCGCGCCGGCCACCGACCTGCGCGTGCTCGCCCGCAACGCGCGTCTCCTGTCGGGCTTCCTGCGGATCGGCTTGCACCCGGGCGGGGGCCACTTCGTGCTGCTGTCCCGGCCGGCCGGCCGGTCGGGAGGCCGCCGCCGCGATGGCCCTGGCGGGTGCGGAGACCGACGGCGACCGGGCGGTGGCGCTGGGGCTGGCCTGGGAGGCCGCCGACGACGACGCCGTCGAGGACCCGGGGACTGGAGCTCGCCGCGACGGTCGCCGCGGACCCGGCCCTGGCCGCGGTGCGCAGCTTCCGTCTGGAGACCGGGCCGCCCGCCGTCGGCTGGGACACCGCGGTGCTGACCGAGCGGGCACCCCAGATGTGGTCCATGCGCAGGAGGGACGGCGGACGGTGACCGGCCGGTCCGCGCTCGCGCGGCACGGGACCAGAACCGTGCGCACCGAGCGGCAGACCGCGATCGATAACAGGTCTATCCTCATCAGGATTGTGGACCAGGACTTCTCAAGGCGACCTGGAGGTCGGCATGCCCGAAGCAGTGATCGTGGAAGCCCTCCGCACCCCGATCGGCCGACGCGGTGGGTCACTCGCGGGTGTGCACCCGGTCGAGCTGGCGGCCACTGTGCTGACCGCGCTCGCCGAGCGGACCGGCATCGACCCCGCCCTCGTCGACGACGTGGTGTGGGGCTGTGTGAACCAGGTCGGCGACCAGTCCGCCAACCCGGCGCGGTCGGCGGTGCTGGCTGCGGGATGGCCGGAGTCCGTGCCGGGGACGACGGTCAACCGCGCCTGCGGATCGAGCCAGCAGGCACTCGAGTTCGCGGCCGCCATGGTGATGTCGGGGCAGTGCGACCTCGTCGTCGCGGGCGGTGTCGAGTCGATGAGCAGGGTGCCCCTCGGCGCGGGCCGCGACGTCGGGCTGCCCTACGGGCCGCGGCTGCTCGGGCGCTACGAGTCGGACCTGGGCGGCGGGACGTTCAACCAGGGGCGCGGCGCCGAGCTGATCGCGGCGAAGTGGGGCATGACGCGCACCGAGCTCGACGAGTTCGCCGCGCAGAGCCACGCCCGGGCCGCCGCGGCGATCGACGCGGGCGCGTTCGACGGGCAGTTGGTGGCGTCGCCGGAGGCGCCGGACCACACGTCCGACGAAGGCCTGCGACGCGGCACCACCGCCGCCAAGCTGGCGTCTCTCAAGCCGTCGTTCGACCCGTCCGGGGTGATCCACGCCGGCAACGCGTCGCAGATCTCCGACGGAGCGGCCGCGCTGCTGGTGACCACGCCGAGCCGCGCCGGACAGCTGGGCCTGACCCCGATCGTGCGCTACCACAGCGGCGCGGTCGCGGGCGCCGACCCGGTGATGATGCTGACCGGCCCGATCCCGGCCACCGCGAAGGTGCTGCGCCGCGCCGGCCTCTCGATCGACGACATCGGCGCGTTCGAGGTCAACGAGGCGTTCGCGCCGATCCCGCTGGCCTGGCTCGCCGAGACCGGAGCCGATCCGGAACGGACCAACCCGCTGGGCGGCGCGATCGCCGTCGGGCACCCGCTGGGCGCGTCGGGCGCCATCCTGATGACCCGGCTCGTGCACCACATGCGCGACCACGACATCCGCTACGGCCTGCAGACCATGTGCGAGGGCGGCGGGATGGCCAACGCCACGGTCGTCGAGCTGCTGACCTGATCAGGACCGGCGTACCGGGTGACGGAACGGGCCCGGCCGGGGTGAGTCAGGGGCCGGCTGCCGGAGCGGGCCCGAGACGCAGGCACCGGCCGGCCGTTGACGCGCACGACATCGCCGTGAACGATCACCTCACCCCTGGTCGCCGGCACGGGCATCGGTGAATGCTCGCGACATCGAGAGACGAGGAGCCGGCAATGGAGCTGGACGTGACGACGCTGCGCGGGCGCCACGCTGTGCACCGCTGGGAACGCACCTCCGTCGGTGACGTCCTGGAACGGTTGACCTGGAGCAGGCCCGACGAGGAGGCCCTCGTCGGCCGGCCCGGCGCCTTGCGGCCGGCACCGTTCCTGCCGGTCGTCTACCACGTCGGCGACCAGCTGCTCGGCTTCGGCGCGTTCCTGGCCGGGGGCACGGTGCCGATCGGGCGGCGCTCCACCCCGGAGCAGACCGCCCGATCCGTGGACCCGGCGGTGCGGGCGTGAACGGCTCGCGGACCACCGGCGGGCAGGCCCGGCCGGACCTGCTGCGCAACCTCTTCCGGCCGGCCTCGGTCGCCCTGTTCGGCGCGTCGCCCGACCCCGCCCGTCCCGCGACCCGCACGCTGCACGCACTGCTGCGCGCGCCGCGGCCGCCGCGGCTGTACCCGGTCAACCCGCGCCACGCCGAGGTGGCGGGCATCGCCTGCGTGCCCGACGCCGCGGCGCTGCCGGAGGCCCCCGACCTCGCCGTGGTGGCGGTGCGGGCGGAGTCGGTGCTGGAGACGGTGGCGGCCGCTGCCGACCGTGGCGCGCGGACGTTCCTGGTGTTCAGTTCCGGCTTCGCCGAGCTGGACGACGCCGGAGCGAGGCGCGAGCGGGAGCTCGCGCAGCTCGCCCGCGAGCGGGGGCTCGCCGTCGTCGGCCCGAACTCGCTGGGGATCGTCGACTTCGGCGAGGGTTTCCGCTGCTCGTTCGCCTCGGTGGCCGACGGCGACGACGACCTGCCCGCAGGCCCGATCGCGCTGCTGAGCCAGAGCGGCGCCATCGCCAGTTACGTGGCCGCGATGGGCCATCGGCGCGGGCTGGGCTTCTCGCACATGGTCAGCACCGGCAACGAGGCCGTCCTGGACGCGGCGCAGCTGGCCGCCGCCGTGCTGGACGATCCGCTGGTGCGCGCCGTCGCGCTCTACCTCAAGGGGGTCAGCAGCGGCCGCAACCTGGTCGGCTTCCTGGCGCAGGCCCGCGAGCGCGGGGTCCCGGTCGTGCTGCTGCGCGCGGGCGACTCCGAGCGGGGACGGGCCGCCGCGAAGTCGCACACCGGCGCGCTCGCCGGGTCGACCCGGGTCAGCGACGCGGTGCTGGCACGCCACGGCGTCGTGCGGGTGAGCACGCCGGAGGACCTGATCGTGGCCTGTGGAGCCGTCGTCGGCCGCCCCCGGTGGGGTGGGCGCCGGCTCGGGGTGCTGACCGGGTCCGGCGGCGGCGGCGTGCTGGTCAGCGACGCCTGCGCCCGCTGGGGCCTGGCCGTACCCTCCCTGGGCGCCCAGACGACCAAGCAGTTGCGCGCTCTGCTGCCCGCGTGGGCCGGCGTGGCCAACCCGGTCGACGTCACCGCGACCGTGCTGATCGACCCGCACTCCCCCGTCGACCGGTGCCTGCAGGTGCTGGCCGCGGACGACGCGGTCGACGAGGTGGTGGTGTTCATGGGCGGTGGCGGCTCGTTCGGGCCCGGGGTGGCCCGCCGGATCGCGGCCGAGGCCACCACCCTGCCCAAGCGGTGCTCGGTGATCTGGCTGGGCGCGTCCACGGAGGTCGCCGACATCCTGCACGACGGCGGCGTGGCCGTCTTCGGTGGCATCGAGGAGTGCATCCGGCCGATGGCCGCGCTGGCCGCCGCGGCGCCGGCGACCGGGCAGGAACCCGCGCCGCCCGGGTCGGGTGCCGACGCCGCGGCCGCGTCGCCTGCGCCCGACCACGATGCGATCGCCCGCTTCCTCGCCACCCGCCCGCACCCGGTGCTCGACGAGGACGCCTCCATGACGCTCCTGGAGCTCGCGGGCATCCCCGGCCTGCCGGCCCGCCGGACCCTCACCCCCGACGATGCGGCGGCCCACCGCGACCCCGGGCTGACGTTCCCGCTGGCGGTGAAGGTGCTCGCCCGCGACATCCCGCACAAGAGCGCGGTCGGCGGGGTCGTGGTCGGCGTCGCCGACACGGCAGGGCTCGCGGTGGCGGCCGAGCGGGTGCACGCCGCCGGCGTGGCCGCCGTCGGCGCGGAGCGGGTGCAGGGCGTGCTGGTCGAGGAGATGGCTCCGGCCGGCGTCGAGGTGATCGTCGGGATGACCACCGACCCGGTGTACGGCCGCGTGCTCGCGGTCGGCCCCGGCGGGGTGTTCGCCGAGCTGGTGGACGACGTCTCGATCGTGCTGCCCCCGGCCGACGCCGCGGACGTGCGCGCGCTGCTGGCGGGCACGCGACTGGGGCGGCTGCTCGCGGGCGCCGACGTCGCCGCGCTGTCCGCGCTGGTCGCCCGGCTCTCGCGGCTGGTGGCCGACGGCCTGCCGGGCGTCGCCGAGATCGACCTCAACCCGGTGCTCGTGCACCCCGCCGGGCAGGGACTGTCCGTCGTCGACGCCCTGGTCGCCCTCGACCACGGGAACGGGCGGCAATGATGGCGTGGCGGACCGGCCTCACCGAGCTGCTCGACGTGCCCTACCCGATCCTGCAGGCCGGGATGGGGTCGTGGCGGGCGGCCGGCTGGCCGCCGCGGTGTCGGCGGCCGACGGGGTCGGCTGCATCGGCGCCTCCCGGATGACCCCCGCCGAGCTGGACGAGGAGATCGCGCTCGTGCAGGACGCCACCTCCGCGCCGTTCGGCGTGGACTTTCCTGTTCCCGGACCTCGGCGACCGGGCCGCCGCGCCCGGCGAGGGGGCTCGCACGCGGTGGATCCGAAGCTGCGCGCCGAGCTGCTCGAGATCGCCTACCGGCGGCGAGTTCCGCTGCCAGCAGCGCCGCCGGCTGCCGCGGCTGGCCGAGGGGGCCGCGGCGACCGTCGCCTGCGACGCGCACCCGGCCGCCCGCCTGCGCCCCACCGGCGCCGGGCCGCGCCTGGACGGCGAGCTCCCGCGGCTCGAGGACGCCCACCCGGCCGGGGTCGTCGTGCTGCTGGACACCGACGACGACGGCAGGCGCCGCCTGGTCGGTCTCGACGCCGGGGCGGGCCGGGTGACGGTAACCCCCCAGGGGTCGATCTCCGGCGACCCGCTCGGCAGCGTCCGGCTGTGCGACGTCGCGCTCGACCCGGCCGACGTCTCGGCACCGCTGCCGCCCACCGCGGCGGACGAGGTCCGCGACGTAGGTGCCGCGCCGGCCGCCGTCGAGCTGGTCGGCCTCGCCGACGAGCTGCTCGCGCACACGGTCGCGCACGTCGGCACCCGCGTGCAGTTCGGCCGCCCGACCGGCAGCTTGCAGGCGGTCGCCCACCACGTGGCCGACATGGGTGCCGAGCTGGAGTGCGCCCGGCTGCTCGTCGCGGCCGCGCCGGCCGAGCTCGACACCCGGCCGGCGCCCCGGCGGACGGCGGCGGCGAAGGCGCGGGCGAGCCGGGCAGGCCACGGCGATCAGCAGGCTCGCCCCCCAGCTGCACGGCGCCATCGGCTACGTCACCGAGCCGGACCTCGACCTGTTCTCGCGCCGCGCGACCGCCGTCGCGCTCGCGGCCGGCACCGCCTCCCGACACCTGACCGCCCTCGCCCGCCCCTACACCGGCGGCCCGCCGTGCACACTGGGGCTCGACGGCCTGGACACCACCGACGACTCCCTCCCCGACGACACTGCCCCGCCCGCAGGAGGATCGAAGAACCGATGAGCCACGATCGCCCGCCCACGACCGGTGCGGCATGAGCGTCACGTTCGAGCGCGACGGCGCCGTCGCCGTCATCACCCTGAACAAGCCCGACAAGCTCAACGCGCTCGACCACACGATGCGCGCCGAGCTCGCGGAGCGCGCCGCACAGGCCCAGGCCGATCCCGCGGTCCGGGCGGTGGTGCTCACCGGCGCGGGCCGCGCGTTCTGCGCGGGCGGGGACATCACCGCGATGAACGAACGCCCGGACCCGGCGCAGGCGCGGACCTGGATGCGCAGCGCGACCGACTGCACGCTGGCCCTGCTCGCCGTCGAGAAGCCCCTGATCGTCGCGATCAACGGCGTGGCCGCGGGCGTCGGGTTCTCCATCACCCTCACCGGCGACGTCCGGCTCGCCGCCGAGGGCTCCCGCATGATCGCCAGCTTCGCCAACGTCGGGTTGGTGCCCGACGGCGGCGGCCTGTGGCTGCTGTCGAGGATGGTCGGCCTGCACCGCGCCAAGGAGATGTTCCTGTTCGCCGAGACGCTGGAGGCGACCCGGGCCGAGCAGCTGGGCCTGGTCCGGGATATCCACCCGCCGGCCGAGCTGCTGCCTGCGGCGATGGCCATGGCGCACGGCCTTGCCGCCGGGCCGACCAGGGCGTTCGGGCTGGGCAAGGCGCTGGCCCACCGGTCGGTGAGTGGCGACCTGGAGACCTACCTCGAGCTGGAGCTCGCGCACCAGACGCTCGCCATGGGTTCCGCCGACCACCTGGAGGGGATCACCGCCTTCCTGGAGAAGCGCGCCCCGCGCTTCCCCGGCCGCTGACGGCACGGCGGCACCCGCCCGTCCCGGCGTCATGCCCGGGCCGGGCGACGCCGGCCGTCGTGTTCGTCGCCGTCGTGGCGGGAGCGGGCCGTCCTGCGCCGGGTCCGTGCCCGCCGCGCGACCCCGTCGGGTCAGGACCCCGTCAGGAACTCCAGCGCGAGGGCATTGAACACCTCATGCTGCTCCCACTGCGGCCAGTGCCCCGCGCCCTCGATCAGCTCGAAGCGTGCGTCCGGCATCCCGTTGGCCATGGCCATCCCGGCCGCGGCCGGCCCGGACGGGTCGTCGCTGGTCCACACGACCACCGCGGGGCCCACCACGGCGGCCAGTTCGGCCTCGGTCACCAGGTTGCGCCGGCGGATCTGCGGATCCTGCAGGCACAGCAGATGTCGCATCGACTCGGCGAAACCCTCGCGGGCGTAGATCGCGCGCCGGACGTCGATGAGCTCCTCGGTGACCGACGACGGGTCGGCCATCAGCCACTCCAGGCGCGCCTTGATCCGCTCGTGGCTCGGGTCGTCGGCGGCCGCCTGCGACAGGGTGCGGATCCGCTCCATCACCTCGGGCGTGGCCATCGTGCCGCCGGGCGTGTTGAGCAACACCCGGCCGACGCGCCCGGGACGCGCGGCGGCGTACTTCAGGGCGATCCAGCCGCCGAGCGACTCCCCCGACAGGTGTGCCCGCCGCACGTCGAGCTCGTCGAGCAGCCCGTCCAGATGGGCGAGGTAGTCGGGCATCTCCAGGTCGCGGGTGGTCAGCGTGGTCCACCCGTGGCCCGGGTACTCAAAGGCGATCACCCGGAAGCTGCGGGCGAGCGGCGCGATGTTGTGGGCGTACGCCTCGAGGTGGCCGCCGGTGCCGTGCATGAGCACCAGCGCCTCGCCGGCCCCGGCCTCCAGTACCCGGGTGCGCCACTCACCGACCTGGACGAAACGGATCGAGAACGGGGTGCCCGCCATGGCGGACCAGATCGACGGCAGGCTCACGGCGTGGCCTCCGCGGTGGCGAGCGAGCGCGCCGTGGTGAGGCCGAACCCGGCGATCCACTCCGGGATCGGCGCGTAGAACGACGTCGCCACCCGGTAGTCGCCGCCCGCCCCGAGCGCCGCGTACGCGGCGATCCAGGTGCGCACCTCGTGCGCCGCTCGGCCCGCGTTCGTCACGAACCACTCGTTGGGACGGCCGTCGATCCGGTCCAGGTCGCCGGAGGCAAGAAGGGCCATCAGGTCCGCGTCCCACTGCGGGTTGAGCGGCATGCGGTCCGACTCCCGGGCGGCGGCGACGACCCGGGCCTCGCGGTCCGAGCGCTCCTGTGGCGAGGGGTTGCGGCCCGCGATGAGCCGCTCGGCGACAGCGGGCCCGGCTCCGCGCAGCTGCGGGACCGGCGGATCGTGCGACAGCCCGCCGGAGCCGACGACGAGCACGCGCCGACCGAGCGCCACCACGGCCCGGCCGACGGCGGCGCCGAGCAGGCGGGCCCGGGCCACCGGTCCGAGCGGCTCCGCCGTGCAGTTCACGAACACCGGCACCACCGGCACGGCGTCGAGGCCACCGAACAGCAGCTGCAGGGGCTGGGAGAACGCGTGGTCGACCTGCATGCGCTCGGAGTGGGCGACGTCGACGCCCTGGCGCAGCACCTCGGCGGCGATCCCGCGGGCGGCGTCGGCGTCGACCCGCAGCGGGCCGGCGGGCAGCCCGTAGTCGCCGACCGACGCGGCGGCGGCGGCGATGCAGAACGCGGGCATGACGTCGTGGAAGAAGCCGTTGAAGTGGTCTGGTCCGAACAGGACGACGAGGTCGGGCGCGAAGTCGTCGATGAACGCGCGCGCCTCCCGCATCGCCGCCTCGACCGAGTCGCGCACTCCGGGGCCCGGTTCCGTCCGGCCCATCAGCGGGGTGTGCGACGTCGTGCACAGTGCTACCGGCATCCGCCGCGACCCCCTTTGCTAAAATTCTAGCGTGCCAGCACATCCTACGGTTCGCCGGGCGGCCGGGACAAGGCTGCCGTCGCGTGGCCGGCGCCGCGGATAGGCTGGCGTCGTGACGGCGAGCAGCGACGGCCACCCCTGGGCGGCGCCGGCATCGGGCCACCGGCCCGTCGTGCGCAGCCTCGGCTCGCTGGTCTACGACGGGATCAAGCAGCGCCTGCTCGAGGGCGCCGTCCCGGCGGGGACCCGGCTGCGGGTCGACGAGCTCAAGGCCGCGTTCGGCGTGAGCAAGCAACCGGTGATGGAGGCACTGCGGCGGCTGTCCACCGAGGGCCTCGTCGAGATCATCCCGCAGGTCGGCTGCCAGGTGTGCAGCTATCCGCAGCGCGAAGTCGAGGACTTCTTCCAGCTCTTCGCCGGGATGGAGGGCACGATCACCGAGATCGCGGCCGCGCGCCGGACCGATGCGCAGCTCGCCCGGCTCGCCGAGGTCGAAGGCCGGATCGACGCCCTGCGCGAGGCCGCCGACTCCACGCGGCGCAGTCAGGGCTACCGCGCCCACAACCGCACGTTCCACGCCGTGATCCACGAGATGGCCGGGTCACCGATCCTGGCCGCGACGAGCCAGCGGATGTGGGACCTGAGCGACTTCCTGATCAACACGAACGGCGCGATCACCCCGCTGTCGACGGCGCTGGACCAGCGCCACGCCGACCACGAGCGCATCATCGACGCCCTGCGCGAGCGGGACGGGCCGGCCGCGCGGGAGGCGACGCAAGCGCACATCGTGGGCACCCTGGAGATCATCTGGGACGGCACGGCAGCGGGCGCCGAGGGCCACGGCACCTGAAGCGCGGTCACCGCAGCGCGTCGGCGAGCAGCTCGACCTGGCCGGGGTCCGGGCCGCACGGGTAGAGCACCAGCTCGTCACAGCCCGCCTCCGCCAACTCGGCCACCGCATCGCGAACACCGGAAGCACTGGTCAGCGCCGTCGCGGCGAGATCGAGCGCGGCTTGGCCCGTCACTGCGTAGTACGAGGCCAGGTAGCGTCGGGCACACTCCGGGCCGTCCGCGCCGAGCGCCACGTAGCCCGAGGCCAGCAGCCGGGGCGCGCCGTCGCGCCCGTGCCGTCGCCACGCCTCCCGCACTTCCGACGCCCCCTCGGCGAAGCCGCGGACGCTGCCGGCGATCCAACCGTCGCCGCGCCGGGCGGCCCGCTCGACCGCCCGCGCCGAGCCGCCGCCCACCACGATCAGGGGCGCACCGGCCGACCCCGGACCGACCTCGCCCGCCGACCCCGTCCCGGCCCATGAGCTGCGCAACCCGCCGATGACGGCGTCGAGGCGCCGACCGCGGTCGGCGAACGACGTGCCGGTGGCCGTGTAGTCCCCCGGCCGGGTCCCGACCCCGAGCCCGAGCACGAACCGCCCGCCCGCGAGCGAGTGCAGCGTCGCGGCCTGCTTGGCGAGAAGCGCGGGTTCCCGGGTGGCCCCGAGCACCACGTGCGCCGCGAGCCCGATGCGCTCGGTGACCGCCGCCGCGGCGGCGAGCGTGAGCAGCGGCTCGTGGGAGGCGTACGCGACCCGGTCCAGCGCGGCCAGGCTGGACAGGCCCGCCGCCTCCGCCAGACGGGCACACTCGAGGATCGTTCCCGGCGAGGTGCCGGGCACCGCGGCGGGCAGGCCCAC
Organism: Pseudonocardia sp. WMMC193; assembly: GCF_021728735.1. Taxonomy (NCBI): domain Bacteria; kingdom Bacillati; phylum Actinomycetota; class Actinomycetes; order Pseudonocardiales; family Pseudonocardiaceae; genus Pseudonocardia; species Pseudonocardia sp. WMMC193. The sequence continues at coordinate 3,664,007 of NZ_JAKKDO010000003.1, forward strand.
CCCGACCGGGACGCGCCGGGAACCGGTCATCGCGCGAGCAGCGGCGCGTCGGTCCACTTCGGGCTGTCGAACTCCGGGCGCAGCTCCGGCTCGAACCGCTCGAGCTCGATCCCGATCTTGGGCAGCACCTGCTCGACCAGGAGCTCGTTGCTGCGCAGCATCTTGTCGACCGGGGCCGGGCCGACGCCCATCCACAGCACGAGCAACTCGACACCGAAGGCCCCGATCGCCTTTTCCAGCCCGCGGGCGACGGTGTCGACCGAGCCGGTGATGGAGAACCCGCGGTCGACCATCGCCTCGTAGTCGTTCGGTACCGGCCCGTCCTCCCCGGGACGGCGCAGGGCCTCGTTGAACCCGAAGTGGTCGTGCCAGGTCGGCCAGATGAAGCCCAGGGCGTCGCGGCCGATCGCCATGGCCTCCTCGTCGGTGTCGGCGACGACCACGTCGCGGAAGTGGCCGACGTTGCGACCCCAGCCGATCGAGGGGTCCCGGAGCTTGGCCTCCTCGTGGTAGGCGTCGAGACAGGCCTTCACCGTCGCCTCGATGGGGCTGAAGATGATCGGCCAGCCGCCCTCGCGGGCGGCCCAGCGGATGGTGTTGGGGCTGAGCGTGAACGGCACCACCAGCTCGATCGAGCCCGGGTCCTGCAGCGTGTTCGGGGCGATGCCGATCTTCTCCACGGTGCCGCCGTCGCTCACCGTGGTCGGCGCCATCGCCCGCGTGCCGGGATGGTCCCAGGTGATCCCGGCCGGTGGCACCTGCCAGTGCTTGCCCGCGAAGGCGAACTCGCGGTTCTCCCACAGGCCGCGCACGACCTGGTAGGCCTCCTCGTAGAGTTCGCGGTTCTGGGCGTCGTGCTCCGCGTACTGCGGATCCGTCGCGTACGTCGCGACGGCGCCGTTCTTCTGACCGACCGTCGTGACGTGCCGGCTCTGGTAGCCGCGCGCGAACCCCGCGATCATCCGGCCGCCGCTGAAGTGGTCGAGCATGGCCAGGTCCTCGGCGACGAGGACCGGGTTGCGGGCGGGCAGCACGGTCGCCATCTGGGCGATGCGCAGCCGCTCGGTCAGCCCCGCCGCCCACGCGCCGAGCAGGATCGGGTTGTTGGACATCTCGAGTCCCTCGAGATGGAAGTGGTGCTCGGAGAACGCCACGAAGTCGAACCCGAGGTCGTCGAGCTGCCGGACGACGGCGGCGTTCTCGAAGAGCGCGCGCTGGTAGAAGTTCGGGTTCGCGCCCGCATAGCCCTGCCGGTACTGCGCGGGCGTCGCCGCCGCGCTGGGCAGGAGGAAGGATCCCAACCGCATCGTCGGACACCTTTCGCCGTGGAATGCTTGCATGCAATCGACACCGGCGGCAGCCTGTCAAGGCCGCCGCTTGTCCGCGGTCACACCTCGGCGCTACCGTGAGGCACGCTAGCATTCCAGTTGCCGACGTGAAAGGGACCGTCGATGCCTGTCCGCTCCGGTGCGCAGTACGTCGAGAACCTGCAGAAGACGCCGCGCGAGGTGTGGCTGCGCGGGGAACGGGTCGAGGACGTCACCACCCACCCGGCGCTGCGGCGACCGGTCGCGCAGATCGCCGGACTGTACGACCTGCAGCACGATCCGCGGCTCGCCCCCGTGCTCACCGGCGCGGGCCCGGACGGCACGCCGGTCGGCCGCGCGTTCCTGCCCTGCCACACCCAGCAGGACCTGGCGCTGCGGCGGGCGGCCTTCCGGGCGTGGGCCGAGCCGACGCTGGGCCTGATGGGCCGCTCCCCCGACTTCCTCAACACCACGCTGATGGCCTTCGCCGAGTCGTCGGGCGTGTTCGGCAGGCTCGGCGAGCGGTACGCCGACAACATCGTGCGCTACCACGCCCACGTCCGCGACAACGACCTGTTCCTCACCCACGCCCTGATCACCCCGCAGACAGACCGCTCCAAGGGCTCGTCGGAGCAGCAGGAGCAGTTCCTGCACATGGGGGTGGTCTCCGAGTCGGCCGAGGGCCTGGTGGTGCGGGGGGCGCGGATGCTCGCGACGCTCGCCCCGATGGCCGACGAACTGATCATCTACAGCCTGCCCGGCCTGCGGCCGGGAGACGAGCGCCACGCCGTCTGCTTCGCCGTCCCGATCGAGACCCCGGGCCTGCGGCTGATCTCGCGCACCCCCTTCGACGACGGCACGCGCCGCCCGTTCGACCACCCCCTGTCCTCGCACTTCGAGGAGGCCGACTGCCTGGTCGTGTTCGACGACGTGCTCGTGCCGTGGGACCGGGTGTTCCTGCACGGGGACATCGGGCTCGCCAACGCGCTCTACGCCGACACGAACCTGCGCCAGCACACCGCGCACCAGACCGGGGTGCGTGGGCTGGTCAAGCTCCAGTTCGTCACCGGGCTGGCGATGAAGCTGAGCGAGTCGGTCAAGATCGACGGCTTCCTGCACGTGCAGCAGAAGCTCGGGGAGTGCATCGCCGCCGTCGAGCAGGCCCACGCGCTGATCGTGGCGGCCGAGGCGGAGCACGAGACCACCCCCGCCGGTACCGTCCGGCCGCGGTTCAACTCCCTGCAGACCCTGCGGGTCCTGCTGGCCACGCAGTACCCGAAGCTGGTCGAGGTCCTGCAGACGCTCGGCGCGGGTGGCCTGCTGATGATGCCCTCGGCCGAGGACTTCACCTCGCCGATCGGGGCCGACATCGAGCGCTACTACCGGGGAGCGGAGATGTCGGCCGTGGACCGGATCCGGCTCTACAAGCTCGCCTGGGACCTCTGCGGCGACGCGTTCGGCCAGCGCGCCGTGCAGTACGAGCGCTACTACGCGGGCGACCCGGTGCGCATCCTGGCCATGAACTACCTGTCCTACGACAAGTCCGCGTGCTTCGACCTCGTGGACCGGGCGCTCGCGCTGGCCGGCGATCCGGACACCCCGGCCCGGTGACGGGCACCGCACCGATCGACCCCGACCGCTTTCGGCAGGCGTTGGGCCACTTCGCCAGCGGCGTCACCGTCCTCACCACGACGACGGCCGACGGCCCGGTCGGCGCCACCGTCAGCGCGTTCTGCTCGCTCTCGCTGGACCCGCCCCTGGTGCTGGCCTGCGTCGGGCGGGGCCGGTCGATGCACCGGGCGCTGCGCGCGGCCCGCGGGTTCACCGTCAGCATCCTCGCCGCGGACCAGGGTCCGCTGGCCCGCGCGTTCGCCCGGCCCGGCGACCGGTTCGCGGGCGTGGCGCACTCGCCCGGACGGCACGGGCCGGTGCTGGACGGGGCGATCGCCCATCTCGAGTGCGCCCGCCCCGAGATCCGCCGCGGCGGCGACCACGTCGTCGTGGTCGCCGAGGTCGAGGCGCTGGCGACCGGCGGGGGTGAGCCGCTGCTCTACGCCCACGGCGCGTTCCTCGACCTGCCCGGGCCGGACTGGGAGCGCGCCACCGCGTCCGCGCCTCAGGAATGGCTGCTCTCGGCCCCGTGGTGACCCGCCTCCGCCGGGACGGCGGGACCGACACCTGCAGCTTCGGCAGCCTTGTCGAGGCGGTCGGCTCGCTGACAGCCGGCCTGCGCGCGCTCGGCGTCGGCCCGGGCGACCTGGTCGTCACCCGGTTCGGCGAGAGCCCGGTCGCCGCGGTGGTGCACCTGGCAGTCTGGCGCCTCGGCGGCCGGGTCGTGCCCTGCGCCCCCGTCGAGACCGCCCGCGAGCTGCGGTTCATCCTCGAGGACACCGAGCAGGCCGCGGTCATCGGCGGGAGCGAGGACTGCTCGGCGCTGGTGGAGGCCCTCCGCGAGCATCCGCTCCCGGTCACCACGATCGGGCACCCCGAGCCCGTGTCGGGCGGGACGCACACGGTCGCCTCGGTCGACGCAGGTCAACCGACCCACTCGCCGGTACACCCCACCACACCCCTGGACAGCTCCGGCATCCACTACACCGGCGGCACCACCGGCGTGCCCGAGGATGCCTGCGCAACTCACGTCGCCGAGATCGCCCCTGCCGACCTCACCTTCGGCGCGCGCCGCCGGCCCCGCCGACGTCTTCCTTTGCCACGCGCCGATCGGGCACGCGTTCGGCAACGGCGACACGATCAGCTTCCCCTGCGTGCCGGCGCGCGGGCGGTCTACCTCGAAGCGCCGACACCGGAAGCGATGTGGCAGGCCGTCGAGGAGCACGGGGTCTCCCTGCTCGCGGGCGCCGCGACGAGGTACCGAACGATGCTGCGCGCCGCGCCGTCGGGGCCGCAGGGGCGCTGCGTTCGGCCCTGGGCTCGGGCGAGGTGCTCGACCCGCACACCGCCGTGGCCTGGCACCGCGCGGTGGGCGTGCCCCTGCGCAGCGGCGTCGGCATGTCCCCGATGCGCCCCACCTCTTCCTGGAGTCCGGCCGCGACGGCGTCGTTGTCGCACCGGGCCTGTCGGTGGGCTCACCGCTGCCGGGTTACGAGGCCCGCCTGGTCGACCCCGACGGCGAGCCGGTGACCGGCAGCGGCGAGACCGGGCCGCTCGCGGTGCGGGGACCGTCGGGCATCACCTACTGGACCACGGGCAGCCGGCGTCGCCGACCGGGGCCTGACCGCGCGACGGGCCCGCGGCCGGCCTGCCCTTCCGCCGTCGCCCGGCGGTGCCCGACCTGCCCGACGAGATCAGCCTCCGGGCACCTGCGACGGCCGCCACGGAGCTTGTTCACCCTTCAGGGTAGTGCTACTAATAGCCGGCTTCGCGGACATCCCGGGCATGCCGTGCCCGGAATGCCGTCAACCGACATGACCCCACGCACTGCCGCGACCGTCCTCCGCGCCCGCACGGAGGTGAGGCGGCCCAACTGCAGAGGACGGCGCCGATGAGCGCGACGAGCCAGTTCCGCTTCGACGGCAAGGACGGCTTCCCGATCGCGGGATACCGGTGGGAGCCCGACGGCACGCCCGGACGCGGCGTCGTGCAGCTCACCCACGGGCTGGGCGAGCACATCCGCCGCTACGACCACTTCGCCCGCTCGCTGGCCGGTGCGGGGTTCGTCGTGGTCGGCCACGACAGCCGCGGCCACGGCGCGACGATCGCCGACGGCGCGGAGCCGGGCGTGATCGGCGCGGACGGCTGGCGGCGCACGGTGGAGGACCTGGGCGTGCTCGGGGCGCGGATGCGCGAGGAGTTCCCGGGCCTGCCGCTGGTCCTGTTCGGCCACAGCATGGGCTCGATGTCCACCCAGCAGTTCATCGCGGACAACAGCCGCGCGGTCGACGCGGTCATCATGAGCGGAACCGGTGCGCTGGACCTGCTGGAGCCCGCGGTCGACCTGAGCGTCGGCCTCGATTTCGACGCCTTCAACGGCCCGTTCGCCCCGGGCCGGACCGGGTTCGAGTGGCTCAGCCGCGACGAGGCCGAGGTGGACCGCTACGTCGCCGACCCGCTGTGCGGGCACACCTACGACATCGAGGCGGTCAAGGCGGTGTTCGAGGGCGCCCGGCCGCTGGCCGACCCGGCCCGGCTCAGCGGTATCCGTCCCGACCTGCCGATCTACATCACGGTCGGGGACGCCGACCCGGTCAACGCGGAACTCGCGCTCGTCAACGCCCTGGTCGACCGCTACCGGGCCGCGGGTGTCGCCGACGTCGAGCTGCACACCTACCTCGGCGCGCGCCACGAGGTCCTCAACGAGACCAACCGCGACGAGGTCGAGGCCGACATCCTGACGTGGCTCGACCGCGTCGTCCCGGCGTCGGGTCGCTGAGCCCAGGGCCGATCATGATGACGACCCGCCGCATCGCCGCGACGCTCGCTTCCGCTGCTCCGGTGCTCGCCGGGCCGGCGGCCACGCCGGGCGTCGCGGCGGCGGCCGACCCCGGCCCCCCGCTCACCCAGCCCACCGCGCTGATGGCCGACGCGACCTGGTGCGACCCCTCGGTCCAGCCCGGCTCCGGCAAGCAGGCCGTGCTGCTCGTCCACGGCACCGGCATGACCCCCGACGAAGCGTGGGGCCGGAACCACGAACGCGCACCGCGCTCCAGGACTACGGCGGGTGCGCGGTCACACCGCCGGGCGGTCGGCGAGTTCGTCGTGTCCGCCGAGTACACCGTCCATGCGGCGCGCTACCCCTACCGCCAGTCCGGCCGGCCGATCGCGGGCGCATCCATCACAGCCAGGGGGCGCTGAACGCGCGTGGATCGACACGATCTGGCCCGCCGTCGCGCCAAGAGCCACCGACGTCATCGGCCTGGCCGGCCCGAAGCAGGCTCGACGGCCGGGTCACCGGCTTGGGGTCGGACCTGGTAGAGACGCACCGCGCACTCACGCAGCTCGTCAGGGTACTTCGTCGGTGCTGCCCTGGAGACTCCTTACACGGCCCTTCGGCCATGATCGTCGATCTCCGAGCGAGCGGGGGAACCTCACCACTCGAAGCCGGTGCGGCCGGGGGCCACCGGCGCACGGAACGCGTCGAGGTCGAGGGGGAGGTACCGGCTGCTCGACCACCCGGCCGGGGCAACGTTCCGGGAGCGGGCGGGCGGTGTTCCGCTGAGCTGAACACGGAACTTGGTCCTCTCGACCGAGGGGCCCGAGACTGCGGTTCATGAGCCCTCACACGGTGACGGCGGCGATCGTGGGCCCCGGCAACATCGGCACCGATCTGCTGGCCAAGCTGCGCCGGAGCAGCCTGATCGACGTCCGGTACATGGTCGGGGTGGTGGAGTCCGACGGCCTGGCGCGGGCGCGGGCGCAGGGGATCGCCGCGAGCGCCGAGGGTGTCGACTGGCTGCTGCGTCAGGACCCGCTGCCGGAGATCGTGTTCGAGGCGACCTCGGCGAAGGCCCACCAGGCCAACGCGCCGCGCTACGCCGAGGCGGGCATCCAGGCCGTCGACCTGACCCCCGCCCACCTCGGGCCGATGGTCTGCCCCCCGGTGAACCTGCGCGACCACATCGACGCACCGAACGTCTCGATGATCACCTGCGGCGGCCAGGCCACCATCCCGATGGTGTACGCCGTCTCCCGGGTCACCGCGGTGCCGTACGCGGAGATCGTCGCATCGGTGGCCTCGCGCGGAGCGGGGCCCGGGACGAGGGCGAACATCGACGAGTTCACGCACACGACCTCGGGCGCCGTCGCCGAGGTCGGCGGGGCCGCGCGGGGCAAGGCCATCATCATCCTGAACCCGGTCGAGCCGCCGATGATCATGCGGGACACCGTGTTCTGCATGATCGACGCCGACGCCGACCGGGCCGCGATCACCGCGTCGGTCCACGAGATGGCCCTGGAGGTCCAGCAGTACGTGCCGGGCTACATGTTGCGCGCCGAGCCCCAGTTCGACGAGCCCCGCGACTCGTGGGGCGGACACGCCCGGGTGGCGGTGTTCCTGGAGGTGAAGGGAAACGGCGACTATCTGCCGCCCTACGCGGGCAACCTCGACATCATGACGGCCGCCGCGGCCCGCGTGGGTGAGCTGATGGCGCAGGCCAAGATCGGAGCGACCGCATGAGGCCCGAGCTGGACCACGATGTCCGGATCATCGACACGACCCTGCGCGACGGGTCGCACGCCATGGCGCACCAGTTCACCGAGACCCAGGTACGGGACACCGTCCGCGCGCTCGACCAGGCCGGCGTGGAGGTCATCGAGGTGACCCACGGCGACGGGCTGGGCGGCTCGTCGTTCAACTACGGGTTCAGTCACACCGACGAGATGACCTTGATCGCCGCGGCGCGCGAGGAGGCCCGGCAGGCGAAGATCGCGGTGCTCCTGGTGCCGGGGATCGGGACCGTGCGAGACCTCGAGCGGGCCCGCGACGCGGGCGCCGACATGGTCCGCGTCGCCACGCACTGCACCGAGGCGGACGTCTCCCCGCAGCACTTCGCCGCCGCCCGCGACCTCGGCATGGAGACCGCCGGGTTCCTGATGATGGCCCACCGCACCTCGCCCGAGGACCTGGCGAAGCAGGCGCGGATCATGGTCGACGCGGGCTGCCAGGCACCGTACGTCACCGACTCGGCCGGCGCGCTGCTCATGCACGAGGCGAAGGCGCGGTTCGAGGCCCTGGTGGCCGAGGTGGGCGACGAGGCGTGGGTCGGCTACCACGGGCACCAGAACATGAGCTTCGGCGTGGCGAACTCGGTGATCGCCCAGCAGGTCGGGGTCCGTTACATCGACGGCTCCCTGTGCGCTCTCGGTGCGGGCTCCGGAAACTCGCCGACGGAGGTCCTCGCCGCAGTGTTCGACCGGCTCGGCGTGGACACCGGGCTCGACGTGATGGGCCTGCTGCACGCCGCCGAGGACGTCGTGCGCCCCTACCTGACCCGGTGGCCCAAGATGGACCGCAACGCCATCGTGCAGGGCTGGGCGGGGGTCTACTCCTCGTTCCTGCTGCACGCCGAGACCGCGGCCGAGCGGTACAAGGTGCCCGCCCACGAGATCCTGCGCCGCTGCGGGGAGCTGGGACTCGTCGGCGGCCAGGAGGACATGATCATCGACGTCGCGATCCAGCTGGCGGACGCCCGGTGACCGACGTCGGCCACGTCCCCGACGGCGTGGCGGAGCGCGGCGGGGAGCGCTCCGACCCCGTCACCCCCTGGACGCGGCGGCCGCGGGCCTCGGAGGCGATGGGCTCAGCGCGAGGGCGGTCACCGAGAACCGTCCCCTGACGCCTCGGTCCGCATCACCAGAGTCGGCTCGCCTCGCGAGCCCGCAGGATTCGGAGCCGGTCGAGGTGCCTTCGGTGTCGGTGGGCGAGTACGTCGGTGAGTGGTACCCGGGATTCCGTCCCGAGTTCCTGGACGCGCCGTCGCCCGTCGACGGGGCCGCTCCGTTCCGGGACGAGGACGCGGGCTCGTTCTGGTTCCTCGACTTCCACTGGTCGCGCGGCCTGACCCCGCTGGCCGCGGCGACGTGGGGCCAGGACGGGTACTGCTCCGGCACGCAGGTCGCCGCGGACCGGATCCCCCTGCCGGGCGGGCGCGGCATCACCTGCCGGTTCGCCGGTACCCACGTGTACGGCTCGCCGCTGCCGGAGCCCGACCCGGGCGCCGCCCGGCTCCGCGCCGCTCAGCTGGCCGCGACGCTGCCCGGGCGGCTGCGCGACCACGACCGTGCCTGGCGGGCCGCGCGGGACGAGCTGCAGCGCGGGTGGGACGGGTTCCAGGCGCTCGACCTGCGACGGGTCGGCGACGGGCGGATCGCCGAGCTCCTCACCTGGGCCCGGGCCTACCACCGGCGCGCCATGGAGATCCACTTCGAGACGATGTACCCGCTGCTGCTGAACTACCTGTCCTTCCGCGACCTGTGCGCGCGGCTCGGCATCGACCCCGCCGGAGTCGGCAGGTTCCTGCAGGGCACGGACACCAAGATCATGGAGACCGACCGCGCCCTCGCCGAGCTGGCCGGCTCGGCCCGGCGGGTCGGGCTGCGCGAGGTGTTCGCCGAGCACGGCGGCACGACCGTCCGCGGCGCGCTCTCGACCCGCGGGGGGGCGGCATCCGCGTGGCTGACCTCGTTCGACGACTTCCTGCGCGTCCACGGCCACCGCCAGGAGGCGACCTGCGACGTGGGCGTCCCGAGCTGGGCGGAGGACGACCGGATCCCGCTCGACCTGGTCCGCGGCGCCGTCCTGGCCGACACACCCCACGACTACGCCGCGGCGGCCCAACGCGCCCTCGCCGACCGGGACGCCGCGGTCGACGAGGCCCGGTCCGGGCTCACCCGACAGGAGCTCTCCGCCTTCGACGCCGGTCTGGCCGCCAACCGCGCCGCGAACTTCCCCTGGTGGCAGGACGACCACAACCACTACATCGACCTCCGGGTCATGATCCCGCTGCGCCGGGTCTGCCTCGAGCTCGCCGCCCGGGTCGGCGCGGACCGGCACGACGACATGGTCTTCCTGTTCTGGCCCGAGCTGCTGTCCGTGGCCGGTGGCCGCGGGCTCACGCGCGAGCTGCGCTCGCTGGTCGTCGAACGGCGTGCCTACTTCGAGCACTGGGCCGGGCTGCGCGCCACGATGCCCAAGGTGCTGGGCACGCTGCCCGACGTGATCGACGACCCGATCCTGCTGGAGGTCTTCGGGCTGGGGCCGACCATGCTGGAGTCGCTGGCTCCGCGGGAGCGGGGCGCGGAAGGCGAGGAGTGGAACCCGCTCACGCTCCGAGGGCTGGGCGCGTCCGCGGGTACCGCCGTCGGCATCGCCCGGGTGCTGCGCTCGACCGACGAGGTGCACCGGCTCGAACCCGGTTCCGTGCTGGTGTGTGAGTCCGTCACCCCCAGCTGGACGCCGACGTTCGCGGTCATCTCCGCGGCCGTCTGCGACAGTGGCGGGACGCTGAGCCATGCCGCGATCGTGGGCCGGGAGTACGGGATCCCGACCGTCACCGCGGTCGGGACCGCCACCACGGCCATCGCCGACGGCGACCTCGTCGAGGTCGACGGCACCACGGGCACGGTGACCGTGCTCGGACGGACCGGTGACCCCGTGCACGGGCACCGCACCGGGCCCCGCACCGCCCGGCGGGCTCCGGCCCGCGCCCGACCGCGCGAGACGGGCGGCGCGATCGCCGTGGCGGGACGCGACATCGTGTGGCTCGACGACGCGGAGACCCCGGCCCCGCTCGTCGGCACGAAGATGGCGCGGCTGTCCGACCTGCTGCGGGCCGGGGTGGCGCCGGTGCCCGACGGCTTCACCGTGACCACCGCGGCGTTCGCCACGCACCTGGCCCGGTCCGGGCTCGGCGCCGCGCTCCGCGACGTGTTCGCCAGGGTCGGTACCGAGCCGGCGGCCGCGGCTGCCGCGGCCCGCGACCTCGTGCTGCGGACCCCGGTCGCGGAGTCGCAGGCCGCGGCGGTGCGAGCCGCCTACGCCGCGCTCTCCCAGCGCGGCGAACGCCGCGAGCTGCCCGTCGCGGTGCGCTCCTCGGCACCCGCCGAGGACGGCTCCGACGCGAGCTTCGCCGGGATGCACGAGACACTCCTCGGTGTCACCGGAGCCCAGGATGTCCTCGACGCGGTCCGGGCGAGCTGGGCGTCGCTGTTCACCGAACGCGCGGTCGCGTACCGCCGCTCGATCGCCGGCGGGCCGCTCGACCCGGCAGGGTGGGCGACCGCCGTCGGCGTCCAGCGCCTGCTCGACGCGCGGTCGTCGGGGGTGGCGTTCTCCGCACACCCGGTGACCGGGGCCCTCGACCGGGCCGTCGTCGAGGCGACCTGGGGGTGGGGCGAGGCGCTGGTCGGTGGGCTCGTCGACCCCGACCACGCCGAGCTCGACACCTCCGACGGGCGACTGCTGCGCTACTCGGTGGCCGAGAAGGCGACCCGCTCCACCCCGGACCTCGCGACCGGGCGGATGCACGCGTCACCGATGCCGCCCGAACTCGCCCGCGGGCGAGTCCTCGACACCGAGGAGATCGGCGCCGTCGGCGCCCTGGCCGCCGCCGTCGCTCACCACCTCGACGCCCCGGCCGACGTCGAGTGGGTGGTCGAGCAGGGTCGTGGACCCGGCGGACCGGTGCACGTCGTGCAAGCCCGACCCATGACGGCGACCGGACCACCGCCACGCCACGACCCGGCCGGCTGGGCGAGCGGGAACCGCTGACCCACGGGAGCCCGCGGGTCGGCGGGACCCGCGGGCTACGGGACCCGCGGGGCTACGGGACGGTGTTCTGTGCCCGACGTGCGGCCAGGGTCTCACCCCCGACGAACCAGTGCTCGGGCTCGCACTCGCTGAGCACGACGCGCACCGACGCCCGGGGAGCCCCGACCGCCTCCTCGACGGCGGCGGTGAGCAGCTCACCGAGCGCACGCAGCTGCTCGGGCGTGCGCCCACGCGCCAACGTGACCTGGACCAACGGCATGACGGATCCCTCCTACCGGCAGGCGAGCTCGACCGAGCCGAGCCGGTCGATCGAGGCGACGACGACATCCCCGGGACCGACCGGGACGGCGGCGGTCAGCCCTCCGGACAGCACGACCTGACCGGCCCGCAGCGACAGGCCCTCCGCGGAGAGACAGCGGACGAGCCAGGCGACCGCCGCGGCGGGGTGCCCGAGCGAGGCCGCTCCCGACGCCGTCCCCGCGACGACGCCGTTCTTCTCCAGGACGACACCGACCAGGCGCAGGTCGATGCCCTGCGGCGAGACCGGGGCACCGACGACGAACCTCGACGCCGAGGTGTTGTCGGCGACCACGTCGGCGGTCGTGAAGCTATAGTCGCGGTACCTTGAGTCGAGGACCTCGATGCCCACCGCGACGCCGGAACAGGCACCGAGCACCTCGGCCGCGGTCACGTGGGCACCACCGAGGTCGCGGCCGAGGGTGAAGACGATCTCCGGTTCGCACCGGGGCTGGATCTGGCGGCCTGTTTCCAGCACCTCGCCGAGGTCGAGCGCGCCCGCCGCGGGCAGGAACCCGTAGACCGGCTCCGCCACCCCCACCTGCGCCTGCTTGGCCCGCGAGGTCAGCCCCAGCTTCCACCCGGCGAGCTCGCCGGCGGCCGAGCGGAGCTCGCGCTGCACGTCGTAGGCGGCCGGGAGGTCGAGTCCGGTGTACTCGTCGGTCAGTCTGCCGATCGCCGTCCGGTCCGCGACGGCCTTGGTCAGCCGCGCGACCGCGTCCGCCGTGTTCACTCGCCCACCCGCACGGTCACGGGGCCGAGCCGGTCGAAGTCGGCGCGGAACACGTCCCCCGGCTGCATCGCGACCGCGGCGTGCAGCGCACCGGTCATGACGACGTGACCCGCTTCGAGCGTGACCCCGTTCTCGCCCAGCACGTTCGCCAGCCACGCGACGACGGCGACCGGGTCACCGAGCGCCGCGGCGCCCGCTCCCGTGTCGATCAGCTCGCCGTTGCGGGTCAGGGTCATCCCCAGCAGCCGCGAGTCGATGTCCTCGAGCGGGACGATCCGGCTCGAGATCGCCACCGCGCCGTTGGAGGCGAGGTCCCCCACGGTGTCCGCCAGCTTGATCCGCCAGCCCGCGATCCGCGAGTCCACGATCTCCATTCCCGCGGCGGCGCCCGCCAGCGCGGCCCGCGCCACCGACGTCGTCACCCCGGGTCCGCGGAGCGCCTCGCCGAGGACGAAGACGATCTCTGCCTCGACCTTCGGCGCGATGAAGCGGTGCAGCGGGATCTCGGCGCCGTCCCGGTACACGGTCGAGCCGAGCACCGGCCCGTAGTCCGGCGAGTCGACGCCGATCATCTTCTGCATCGGCTCGGAGGTCAGACCGACCTTGTAGCCGTCGATCCGGTCGCCGTCGGCCAGCAGGAGGGACACGAGCTCCTCCTGGATGGCGTACCCGTCGGCCATCCCGAGCGTGGGGTCCTCGTCGGTGAACGGCGCGATGGGCACACGTGTCCGTCGGGCGTCGTAGAGGGCCTGCGCCCGCTCCTTCGCGAGAGTCGTCATTCCTGTCGTCCTTCGTCGTACGGGGCCGCGGCCGTCACGGCGTGATCAGCATCTTGAGGAATCCCGGCTCGCGCTCGGCGAAGCGCACAGCCGCCTCGGGCAGGTCGTCGAGCCGCACCCGGTGGGTGAGCACCGCCGTCGGGTCGATGACCCCCGCCCGGACCAGCCGCATGGCCTCCCACTGCGCCACCTTCGCGTTCGCGAAACCGTTGAGCTCGAGCGTCAGGTTCTTGAAGTACAGATCGTACAGCGACGTCGGGTGGTCGGGCTCGAGGTAGACCCCGCCGCCGGACACCTTCCCACCGGGCCTGGCCAGCGCGATCGCGAGGTCGAAGCCGGCGCCGCGGCCCGCGAACTCCACGACCCTGTGCACGCCCACCCCGTCGGTCTGCTCGACGACCGCCGCCACCGCACTCTGGTCGCCGGGATCCACCGCCACGGCGCCCAGCTTCTCGGCCGCCTCGCGGCGTGAGGCGACGGGGTCGAAGGCGAACACCGTCCCGGCCGTGCGCCTGCGGACCAGGTCGAGGGCGAGCAGCCCGGTGGGACCGCAGCCGACCATCGCCACCGAGTCGGCGGGGCCGATGTCGGCCGCGCCCACCGCGATCACGGCCGCGGGCAGGTTGCACGACAGGAACGGCACGACGTCGTCGGCGAACTCCTCCGGCACCGCCTCGAGGTGGTCGTCCGCGCGCGGCACGCGGACGTACTCCGCGTGGCTCCCGCCGAGGTCGCCGAACGCCGTCCCGAACCCGTAGATGGCCTTACCGGTCGTGAGGCAGTGCGCCGTCTGACCGGCCCGGCAGGACACGCAGCGTCCGCAGCTGACCGAGTACGGGAAGGTCACCCGGTCACCCACCCTGAACCGGCCGACCCCGCGGCCCACCTCGACCACCTCCCCGCAGATCTCGTGGCCGAGCGTGGTGTGGCCGGGGGCGACGAGCGCCTCCACCTCGCCGTTGAACAGGTAGAGGTCCGAACCGCACATCGAGGCGGCGACGGTGCGGACCACCAGGTCGCCGTCCTCCTGGACGGTCGCGTCCGGCACGTCCTCGATCGCCACGGCCCGCGGCCGTGGTACACAGCTGCCCTCATGGTCTGCCCCGTCTCTCGTGGTCAGCCGAACCGGTCGTAGTGGACCCGGTCCAGGCTCGTGCCCCGCTCGCGGAGCAGGGCGGTCACGGCGTCCACCATGACCGGGGGACCGGCGAAGTAGTGCTCGGCGTCGTCGACGCCCTCCAGCAGGTCGGCCAGCGCGTCCGTCACCAGGCCCGCGCGCCCGGTCCAGGCCTCCGACGGACGCAGCAGCACCGCGTGCGCCTGCGCAGCGGGCAGCTTGGCGGCCAGCTCGCACAGCTCGTCGTGGGCCGCGAGGTCCGCCTCCGTGTTGACTCCGTAGAGGACGTGCACCTCGCGCTCGGAACCGGACGCGGCGAGCTGGTGCATGATGGCCAGGACCGCCGACACCCCGGTGCCGCCCGCGGTCAGCACCACGGGGCGCTCTCCCGCGCGGAGCCACATGTCCCCGTAGGGCAGCTCCATCGGGACCTCGTCGCCGATCTCGAGCTCGAACAGCCGCCCGCTGCCGGGCTTGCCGTCGTACCGCTTCGCGATGAAGTCCACCGTGCAGCCACCCGGAGGTCCCGCCATCGAGTAGCAGCGCCGGAGGTCGGGTCCCAGGTCGAGGATCGCGTACTGGCCCGGGCGGTACGACACCGGCTCGTCCGTGCGGAACCGGAAGCGTCGCACCTGCGGGGCGAGCTCCTCCGACTCGACCAGCACGGCGGCGTGGTCCCGGGTCGGCCGCTCCTCCACCTCCCCGACGCGAAGGGCCTTGATCACCACGTCCGACCGCGGTGTGCTCTGGCAGGTGAGGATCCGCCGCCGTCGCTCGTCGCGCCGGTCGATGGCGGGGGCGGCCGGGAACAGGCCCTCGACCTCCCCCTCGACCAGCGTGACCTTGCACGTGCCGCAGGTGCCCCACCCGCACTCGAAGGGCAACCACACCCCGGCCCGCCGCGCGGCGGGCAGGATCCGGTCGCCGGGACGGACCACGACCTCGTGGTCCGTCCCGGCGACCTGGACCCGAAAGCCGCCGGGGCCGCGGGAGTCGTCCGCGCCCACGGTCTCAGAGCGAGGTCTCGGCGAGGAACGCGTCCTGCTCGTCGCGGACCGCGGCAACCACCCCCGCCGCGTCCGCACCGGTGGGACCGACCAGCGACTGCGCGAGACCGGCCACGGCGGCGTCGGCCCGCGGGCGCCACTCCTGGACCCAGCCGCCGAGCAGGTCGGCGTGCTCGGGCTTGCGGTCGATCGCGTAGAGCGCGAGTGCCCGGCTCCAATCCCTGCTCCGCCGCGAGTCGAGGGCGAACTCGGAGCAGAGCGCACCGACGAACTGGTCGCCGTTGGCCAGCGCCAGTGCCCCGAGGCCGCCGTTGACGACCGCGTCGACGGCGGGCTTGAGCGCCAGGTTGAGCGCGACGAACGCCTCGCCCCAGTCGTAGGCGATCAGCGCGGTCTCGAGGGCCTCGCGCAGTGGCTGCCAGTTCGGGTCCTCACACCAGACCCGCCGGGCCGGGTCGGTCTCCGCGATCTCCGCCCCGTGCGCGTTGGCGAGCACCCGGGTCCAGTAGGCGATCCGCTGGATGCGGCGCATCTCGTCGGCCGCCTGGAAGTTCGCGCAGTTGGTGATGTACGACGACGGCGCCATCTGGCCGACGTAGAGGCTCGTGATCTGCAGGACGTGCAGCGGAAAGCGCAGCGGCACGAGGAAGCCGCGCAGCGTCTCGAGCCACGCCGGGTCCATCTCCGAGACGAACGCGTCGACCTCGTAGCGGTCGATCAGCCCGTCGACGTAGATCTCCCGCTCGTGCTGGAGCGCGACGTAGTCCTTGTAGGTGAGCTTGTACGGGTCCCGGAAGCCCTCCCAGTCGTCGACCTGGAAGGGCGAGCCCTCCCGGTGCTTGAGGTACCACAGGTTGATGGGGGTGGCCGGGTCCATCTCGAACGGCGCGGGCTCGTGCCGGAAGTGGCTGTGGAACATCCCGGTGACGGCCTCGTAGGGCGTCGGCTTGCGCTTGACCTGGCCGAACATGCTCCAGGTCTTCTGCGCGCGGCGGCGCTGGGCTGGGGTGGTCACGTCAATCCTGCCTCTCAAGGTACCAGACGAACTCGGTGTCGGTCTGCTTCACCCGGCCCGCGAAGGAGGCCAGCGCGGGTTCGAGCTCGCTGAGGGTCATCGAGCGCCCGAGCTCCTCCTCGAGGCTCGCCCGGGTGAGCACGCACCGGTCCGGGACCGAGATGCGGACGTACCCGCCCTGGTCGTCGATCAGCACCTCGGAGTCGGGGTTGTCGATCTCGATCGCGCCGATCACCGCGTCGACGACCGCGCCCTCGACCCCGCGCATGATGGGCCCGACGAGCTTGGCCGTGCTGGGTTGTGTGGTCATCGCTTCCTCACGTTCCGGGACAGCGGTTGTAGTGGGACTGGCCGTCCTGGGGGATCCCGACCTCGACGCCCTCGTCGCGGACGCGGACCGGGTACTCGAAGAGCCTGCAGCCGGAGGGGTTGATGCCGACGCCGGCCTTCATGTCGAACTCCCAGTTGTGGCCCGAGCAGGTCAGCACGCCGGTGTCCTCGTCCCACCCGCCGTCGGCGAGCAGGATCTCCTGGTGCGGACAGACGCCCTGGTAGGCCTTGTAGGTGCCGTCGAGGTGGTGGACGAGCAGCACCTGGTCGCCACCGACCTCGGCGTCGAGCAGGTCGCCCTGCCACAGGTCCGCCGCGCCCTCCACGTCGAACCACTTCACCTCCACGTCCGCCATCAGGCGTACCCGACCTGGAGCACGTCCATCGGGCCGACACCCGCGGTGACCACGGTGTCCTGACCCGCGAGCACGCGCCCCTCGTGGCGCACCTGCATGGGCCGGTCCTGCGCGGCCACCCGGCGGTCGACGACGTGGTAGGCGACCTTCTCCGCGATGGCGGTCATCGAGTCCTCGTCGTCGACCGGGACGACGAGGACCACGAAGTCGCCCTCGAAGAACGCCTGTAGGGGGAACAGTGCCATTTCGGCTGCCTCTCTGCGGGATGCCGGTTCAGGAGCCTGCGATCGGGAGCGACGCGTTCTCGGTCCGGGCCCAGGCGTACCCGGTGGCGTCCTGCCCCATCTCCTCGGGAGAGAGGCCCATGTAGGCGAGCACCCCCTCCAGGGTGGGAGGCTGGATCTGCCCGGCCAGGAAGCGGTCGACCAGCGTCAGGTGCCCCTGGAACCGCTCCGGCTGCTGGACGAAGATCCACTCGCAGATCTCGCCGCAGAAGGTGTACTTGCGGCCGTTGCGCACGTGCTGGCGCGGCAGCGGGCTGTCCATCTTGCCCAGCAGGTGCCCCATCGGGCTGACCACGGGGATCTGGCACATGTTGCAGATCATCGGCAGCGTCTCGGGCAGGGTCGCCTCGATGCGTCCGGCACGGACGTTGTCGGTCACCACGTCCCACTGCTTGCCGAACGTGTCGTTCCAGCCCGGGTACTTCGCCTCGAGCCACTCCCGCTCCTCGCCGGACATGCCCGCGTCCGGGTTCCACCAGACGGTGGGCCGCCAGGTCCAGATGCCCATGTGGAGGGCGTGGTGGTACCAGTCGAGCTCGGGGATGAAGTGGCTGTCCCAGTACCACGGCTTCTCCAGCCCGAAGTCCCGGAACTGGTCGAGGAACTGCTTGCAGATCCACTCGGTCATGAACTCCTTGAACGAGTGGGTGCGGTGCTCCAGGGGCGTGTAGTAGTCCATCGACAGCCCGGTGAGCAGCGCGAACACCCGCCAGGAGCGCCAGAACATGTGGTCGACGAGCTTCTGCGCCACGTCCTCGCGACCGTTGGCCACCAGGATCTTCATCGTCGGCTCACCCTGCTGGGAGTGGCGGGCCTCGTCGGTCTGGATCGACGAGATCAGGGCCCCGAAGTCGAGGTCGCCCACCTTCATCGCGTCCGCCGCCATGCCGAGGAACTGCAGGTTCGTGAACCCGGTCTCGAAGGTGAAGGTCAGCTGGATCGCGGTGGACACCGCGTCGTTGCCGGTGAACATGTCGTCGAAGAGGTGCCGGGCGGCGATCGCGCCCCACTCGTTGGTGTGCATCGCCTTGTGGGCCCAGTCGGCGCGGGGCTCCTTGGCCAGCAGGCCGTAGGGGAAGTACGTCTGGATCTGGCCGTGGCGGGTCTCGTCCAGGGTCCCGAACATCGCCATGTTGCGCCATGCGGCGGCACGGCCGAAGCGACCCATCCGCGACTCGCCGATGCTGGCGAGGTACTCCGGCACCGCGATGGCCCCGTAGTGCGCGATGATCGCCGACTTCCAGCCCGGGTCGAGACGGTCGAACATCGTCGACCGACCGACGACCTCGTTGAACGAGTAGACGCTCGCGTCCTTGCCGTACTGGTTGTGGACGTACTCGGGATAGGTGACCTTGTAGGGCTCGTCCCAGGTCCACCACTGCTCGGTCGGGACGCCGTAGGGGTTGGAGAGCTCGGCGGGCCAGGCCTCCTCCTCCTTCACGTACGTGGTCTTCCAGTTCATGTCGCGGGTGATGTCGTACCAGTCAGATCGAGCAAGGCGGGGCATCGTGTCTCCGTTTCCTCTCCCAGTCCGCGGGGTTCTCGGGTCTCGTCGCGCGTCGGCAGGCAGGCCCGGTCGGGCCGGTCGGGCCGGGGCCGCTCAGGCGGTCGCCCGCACCGAGCCGTACGAAGGGTCGAGCAGCAGGTCCACCAGCGTGCGCAGCTCGCCGTCGACCAGCTCCCGGGCGCCGTCGGAGTCCCGTCCGTCGCCGTACATCAGGCAGAACGCGTGACCGCCGACGAAGCGGGTCACGAGGCGGGTCTGGGCGGTGCCCGCCCGCAGCACGACGACGGTCTCGCCGTCGCCCCACTCCTCCGCCACCCGCAGGCCCTCCTCGGCCGCGGCGATGAGCCTCGCCTGGGCCAGGACGGCGTCGTGCCGGCCTCGGGCCTCCGCGGCGCCCAGCGGCATGCTCGGTCGGGTCCGTGGGTACCGGCGCAGCGGTGACGGCGCGGGGGCGAACGACGACCTCCCCCGGTCGAGGGGCTTCGGCATCGCACGGCTCCTTCCTGGGCGGCGGCGCACCGTCGTGGTGTGGCCGAGAGCATTGTTAGGCCCTCCGGCGGGGGGCCGGGGCGTCTCGTTCCGCGATGAGGAACGTTGCTGTGCGGCGGGCGCCCGCCGCCCGAAAGTGGTCGAGTCCGGCACGACCGCCGACCGGCGAGATCTGCGGGAGCGCACCGGACGCGACGCACCGCAGGCCGGTGCCGGGCGTCGACGCCGTCTCCCGAGGAAGGACTCCGAAGGTCACATGAGCTACGAGCTACGGACGCAGACGATCGAGCCGCGTCGCAACGCCTTCACGCACCTCGTCGAGCGATTCGGCGACAGGCCGCCGTCGCGCTACCAGGAGGCGACGTTCGACGTCCAGGCGACCGAGAACTTCCACTACCGCCCGTACTGGGCCCCCGACCGCGAGCCCTACGACCCCGACTACACCGCGCTGAAGCTCACCGACCCGTACGACTACTCGGACCCTCGGCAGTTCTACTACGCGACCTGGGTGACCGCGCGCGCCGAGCACTACGACGCCTTCGCCAAGACCCTCGCCTACGTCGAGCAGCGCGGCCTGCTGGGGGCGCTCGGCGAGGGGTGGCAGGCGCTGCTGGTGGAGGTCGTGCTGCCGCTGCGGCACTACGAGTCCGCCGCACAGCTGATCTCGTCCAACGGCTGCCGCTTCGCGTGGGGGACCTCGATCTCGCAGCCGGTGGGTCTGGCCGCGATGGACCGGATCGGCAACGCCCAGCTCCTCAGCACCGTGGGGCTCGCCCTCAGCGGCGGCGGCACGGACTCGCTCGCCGCCGCGAAGACCGCCTGGGTCGAGCGGGAGGGTGCGCAGGCGCTGCGCCGCTACACCGAGGAGGCCATGGTCGCCGAGGACTGGGCGGAGGGCGTGCTCGCCGTCGAGCTCCTCGACTCGCTGGTCTACCCGGTCCTGTTCGGCCACCTGGAGCGGGAGTCGCTCGGCGCGGGTGCCCCGGCCTACAGCCTGCTCGCCCAGCACTTCGGCACCTGGTACGCCGACCAGCGCCGCTGGCTGGACCCGCTGCTGACCGCCTGGGCGGACGACCCGGAGCACGGGGCCGCGAACCGGGAGTTCCTGGCCGCGGTGGCGGCGCGCTGGGCGCCCGCCGCGCTCACCGCGTTCCGCGGGCTCGTCGACGGCGTCGACCCCGCCCTGCCCGACCTGCGAGCGGCGACCTCACAGGCCGCCGCGGACCTCACCGCCCGGCTCGACAAGCTCGGCGTCACCGCGCCCGAGCTGGACTGAAGGGACACCATGAGCGACACGACCCGGGCCAGGGTCCGGACCTGCGGGGTCGACCTCCAGGACAACGAACAGACCCGCGCGCTGGTCGACGCCATCGAGGCCGACCACCCGGAGGCGTCGGTGCGGCGCATGCCCGGCCTGGTCAAGATCTCGACGCCGGGCGAGCTGGTGATCCGGCGCAGCACCGTGGAGTCACACCTCGGGCGTCCGTGGGACACCCAGGAGTTCCAGCTGGCGATCGTGACCTACTCGGGCCACATCGACGAGTGGGACGAGGACCAGATCCGCATCAAGTGGAACAGTTAGGAGTGACCATGGCGAAGGCATCCATGCGGGAGCGCTACCGGCTCCTCACCCGAGACCTCGACTGGTCTCCGAGCTATGTGAGCTCGGAGAAGCTGTACCCCTACACCCGTTTCGAGGGGATCAAGGTCCACGACTGGGACGCGTGGGAGGACCCCTTCCGGCTCACGGTGGACGCCTACAGCAAGTACCAGGCCGAGAAGGACAAGCGCCTGTACGCGGTGTTCGACAGCTTCACCCAGGGGCAGGGCCACCTCGGTCTCGCCGACGCCCGCTACCTCAACGCGCTGCGGCTGTTCCTGCAGGGTGTCGCGCCGCTGGAGTACCAGGCCCACCGGCACTTCTCCTACCTGGCCCGCCACCTCGACGGTCCCGGGCCGCGGTTCGCGGCACTGTGCCAGTCGATCGACGAGCTGCGCCACTTCCAGACCGAGACGCACGCCATCTCGGTCTACAACAAGTACTACGACGGCTTCCACTCGCCGGGGAAGATGCACGACCGGGTCTGGTACCTGTCGGTGCCGAAGTCGTTCTTCGACGACGGGCTGACCGCGGGGCCCTTCGAGTTCCTCACGGCGATCTCGTTCAGCTTCGAGTACCTCCTGACCAACCTGCTGTTCGTCCCGTTCATGAGCGGCGCGAGCTTCAACGGCGACCTCGCCACGATGAGCTTCGGGTTCTCCGCGCAAAGCGACGAGAGCCGGCACATGACGCTGGGCCTCGAGGCCATCAAGTTCCTGCTCGAGCAGGACGAGGGCAACGTACCGATCATCCAGGACTGGATCGACAAGTGGTTCTGGCGGGCCTACCGGCTGCTGGCCCTGGTCGCCTGCATGCAGGACTACTTCCTGCCCAAGAAGGTCATGAGCTGGAAGGAGGCCTTCGAGCTGTACTTCGAGCAGCAGATGCTCGACGGCCTCTTCCCGGACCTGGAGTACTTCGGCATCAAGCCGCCGCGCCACCTCGACCAGGCGATCGCGGAGAAGGAGTACCTCAGCCACCAGGTGCACTGGACGCTCTACCAGTTCTCCCACGCGGCGGCGTTCACCACGACGGTGCCGCCGAAGGAGGAGCTGGACTGGATGTCGGCGCAGTACCCGACCACCTTCGACCAGCACTACCGGCCGCTGTACGAGAAGGCGGCCCGCATGCAGGACTCCGGCAACCGGTTCTTCTCGCGCGGGCTGCCGCAGCTGTGCCAGGTCTGCCAGATCCCGATGCTCTTCAGCGAGCCGGGCGACCCCACGCGGGTGGCCTTCCGGGTGAGCGAGTACCGCGGCGAGCGGTTCAACACCTGCTCCGACGGCTGCCAGTGGATCTTCGAGCGCGAGCCGGCGAAGTACGTCCAGGCGTGGCTGCCGGTCCACCAGATCTACCAGGGCAACTGCGGCGGGGCGACCATCCCGGACGTGCTGTCGTGGTACGGCTACGAGCTCGGGCGCGACAACGGCGAGTACGCGGGCTCGGTCGACCAGCAGAACTGGGCGAAGTGGCACACCGAGGGCGGTGTGTGATGCCTGCCCCCGCGCTCTACACCGAGTACGACTTCCCCTCGCGCGACCGGATCGAGCTCTACGGCGACGACCAGCTGATCCACGTCTACTGGGCGGACAACATGTTCATGTGCGCGGCCGCCTGCCTCCGGGCACCGCGGGCGATGCCGTGGGCGCAGTTCAAGGCGGCCATGGTCGACGAGTGGGCCGCCGCCGACCCGGACTACGACCCGGCGGCGCCCCACTCGTGGAGGCGGGACGACGAGCCGATCGAGCCGAAGCCGGACCAGACCCTGGAGGAGCTCGGCATCCCGCACAAGGGTGTCGTGTCCTTCCGCACGGGGCCGGCCTAGGTGCGGCGCCTGCGGCTGCTCCCCGGCGACGTCGAGCTGCCCGTGCGGGAGGGCGAGACCATTCTCTCGGCCATCTGCCGGGACGGGTTCACCTACCGCTACGGCTGTCGCCGGGGGGGCTGCGGGATCTGCAAGCTGGACCTCGAGTCGGGGGAGATCGCCTACGAGAGGGCGGTCGCCCCGACCGTGCTGACCGACGAGGAGCGGGAGTCGGGGGTGGTGCTCACCTGCCGCGCCGTGCCGGTCTCCCCAGAGGTCGTGCTGCGCATGCGCGAGTCCAACCGGTTCCGTCTGGCCGTCCCGCTCGCGTTCGGCATCGCGCGCGACACGCTGAGGAAACAAGCTCCCGGGGGCTCACCCGGGCCCGTCATCGAAGAATGAGGATCCAGAATGGGAGTCATCAAGCTGGGCTATGCCCACGTCCGCGTCACCGACCTCGGCGAGGCGGTGGAGCACTACTCCAACACCCTCGGGCAGACCCTCGTCCGTGAGGAGGGCGGCGTCGCCTACCTGAAGGCGTGGGACGAGTTCGACCATCACTCCGTGGTCCTCGAGGAGGGTGGCGTCGGTCTGGTCAAGCTGGGCTACAAGGTCGAGAGCGAGGACGACCTCACCACCATCGAGCACCGGGCCCAGCGCTTCGGCACCACGACCCGCAGGCTGAGCAAGGGCGAGAACCTCGCTGTCGGCGACGTGCTGCAGGTGACCATCCCGTCGGGGCACACGGTGGAGTTCTACAACGACATCGAGTACTCGGGCACCGCGACCGGGGTGCTGAACCCGGACCCCTGGCCCCGCGACGCCCGCGGCGCCGCGGTCCACCGGCTCGACCACGCCCTCATCACCGCCGAGGACCCCGCGCTCGCCGAGCGGTTCTTCGGCGAGGTCCTGGACTTCCGGCCGTCGGAGCGGCTGGTCACGGACCCGGCCGACCCCGACCTGATCGGGACCTGGATGTACTGCAACCAGAAGGCCCACGACATCGCCGTGATCAAGGGCGAGGACAACAAGCTGCACCACTTCGCCTACTGGCTCGAGGACTGGGCCGAGATCCTGCGGGCCGGGGACATCATGGCGATGGACGACGTCTCGGTGGACGTGGGCCCGACCCGGCACGGCATCACCCGCGGGAAGACGATCTACTTCTTCGACCCGTCGGGGAACCGCAACGAGGTCTTCTCGGGCGGGTACATCACGGGACCGGACTTCCCGACGATCACCTGGACCGCGGACCACCTGGACCAGGGGATCTTCTACATCGGCCGCGAGGTCAACGAGCGGTTCACGACGGTCGTCACCTGAGGCCGACCGCCTCGCCCCGGGGGCGCGGAGCGCGCCCGCGCTCCGCGCCCCCGTCCGTCTGCCGACAACCCAGGAGAGACCATGACCGAGTCCTTCCCGATCAGTGTCGAGCCCCTCGGCCGCCAGGTGGAGTGCCGGGCCGACCAGAGCATCCTGGACGCCTGCCTGCGGGCCGGGGTCTGGCTCCCGCACGCTTGCACCCACGGCACGTGCGGGACGTGCAAGGTCGAGATCGTCGAGGGCGAGGTCGAGCACAACGACGCTTCGAGCTACGCGTTGATGGACTTCGAGCGCTCGGAGGGCAAGGGCCTGATCTGCGTGGCGACGCCGCGGTCCGCGGTCACCATCGAGGCGGACGTCGATGCCGAGGACGGCATCGAGACGCACCCCGTCGTCGACCACGTGGGCACGGTGGCCCGCATCGACGACTGCGGCACGGACATCCGGCGGGTCGTCCTGGACCTCGACGGCCAGATCACCTTCAACCCGGGCCAGTACGTGCAGGTCACCGTGCCCGGCCAGGGCGTCACGCGGAGCTGGTCGATGGCGAACCCCCCGGGCGAGTCCGGGCGGGTGGAGCT
The DNA here is from genome assembly GCF_021728735.1 of Pseudonocardia sp. WMMC193. Taxonomy (NCBI): domain Bacteria; kingdom Bacillati; phylum Actinomycetota; class Actinomycetes; order Pseudonocardiales; family Pseudonocardiaceae; genus Pseudonocardia; species Pseudonocardia sp. WMMC193. The sequence goes on from NZ_JAKKDO010000003.1 coordinate 3,688,761, forward strand.
CAACATCAGGCTGACCCCGGGCGGTCTCGCCACCGAGGGGTGGGTGTTCCGCAACCTGGCGGTCGGCGACCGGCTCGAGCTGGCGGGCCCGTACGGTCGCTTCTTCCTGCGGCCCACCCGCGAGGAGCCCATGGTGCTCATCGGGGGCGGCACCGGCCTGGCCCCTCTGAAGTCGATCGTCCGGCACGTCCTGGCCTCGGACCAGCCCCGGCGGATGTACCTCTACCATGGTGCGCGCACCGAGGGCCACCTCTACGACCGCACCGTGTTCGAGGAGCTCGAACAGGCGCACCCCGAGTCGCTGAGCTACCGACCGTGCGTCTCCGACGAGGAGGTCCCCGGGGTGCGGCACGGGCTGGTGACCGACGCGGTCGAGCGGGACTTCGAGACCCTGCGCGGACACGTCGCCTACCTCTGCGGCCCCCCGCCCATGGTGGAGGCCGCGCTGAAGAGCCTGATGCGCAAGCGGCTCTTCCCCCGCGACATCTATCGGGAGGACTTCTTCGACATGAGCGACAAGAACGGCCCCGGCGGCCTGCGCAGCCCCCTGCTGAGGTCGCGATGATCCGGGAGACCAGCCAGCGCGACGTCGTCTTCACCCCCTTCATGCTGAAGGTGCGCCAGGCGGCGGCCGGGGACGCGTCGGTCGTGACCGCGCCGCGCTACGTGGCCAGCGAGCGGGCGACCATCGCGGTGGCCGTCGACGAGTGGTTCGCGCTGCGCGCACGGGCCGAGCACGTGCTCGCCGAGGCGAACGCGATGCTCGACCCGGGCGCCGACCGCGTGACGCTGCGCGACGACGTCGGGACCGGGAGGCTGTCGTTCGTGCTCGCCTGGCGGGACCGCAGCTTCCGCCTGTCGGTCCTCGACACCGCGGGCGCCGACCGCGCGGCCGGTGGGGCGGACCTGCTCGTCGCCGAGGGTGACGGGGAGGCAGGCGACGCAGTGGGAGCCGGCACCGGGGGCGCCCGCAAGCCGGTCGACCTGGACTTCATGGAAGACCTCGTCCTGCAGATGATGGCCGCCCCGGCGACCCCGGCGAACCCGCGGCCCGAGATCGGCACCGCCGTGCGCACCGGCGGCTTCGTCAGCAACGTCCTGGAAGCCGGCCTGGGCTCGCCGGTTGTGCTCGTGCACGGCTCCGGGCCTGGGGTGAGCGCCTACGCGAACTGGCGGCTGACCATCCCCGCGCTCGCGGAGGAGTTCCGCGTGGTGGCGCCGGACATGGTTGGGTTCGGGTTCACCGAAAGGCCCGCCGGGGCGCGCTACGACCTCGACGGCTGGGTGGCGCAGGTGGTCGCGCTCCTGGACACCCTGGGGCTCGATCGGGCGTCGGTCGTCGGCAACAGCTTCGGCGGTGCGATCGCCCTCCGCCTCGCGGCCCGGCACCCGGACCGCGTCGACCGCCTCGTCCTGATGGGCAGCGTCGGCGTGGACTTCCGGCTCACCGAAGGCCTGGACACCGTCTGGGGCTACCAGCCCTCGATCGAGGCGATGCGGCGCTGCCTGGACTTCTTCGCCTTCGACCGCGGCCTGGTCGACGACGAGCTGGCCGCCGTGCGCTACCGCGCGAGCCTCGAGGACGGCCTGCAGGAGGCGTTCGCCTCGATGTTCCCCGCGCCGCGGCAGCGCTGGGTCGAGGCGCTGTGCACCCCCGAGGACGAGATCGCCGCGCTGCCCCACGAGACGCTGATCGTGCACGGTCGCGACGACAAGGTGATCCCGCCCGACACGTCGCGCCGCCTGCACGAACTGATCGACCGGTCCCAGCTGCACATGTTCGGGCGGTGCGGGCACTGGACGCAGATCGAGCACGCACGGCGCTTCACCGACCTCGTCCGGTCGTTCCTGCGGGAGGGGTGACGAGGGTCGGGCGAAGGTCGCCGGGCGGCGGCGTCCCTGGGCCGCCCACCAGCGCGATCGCCGCCGGCTCCGCGGCACGCCCGGCCGGCTCCACCCGCCACCTCCGGGGCGACGTTCCGCGGGGCGACGGCGGCGTGGCCGGACCCGGTCGGCGGAACGGGTCCGGGCCCTCACCTCTCCAGGAGCAGCGCGTCGCGGGCCGCGACCGCATCGGCGGTGTCCGCGAGGACCAACGGCGGGCCGACCCCTGCTGCACGGAATCGTGAAGACCGACCGGCTCACGGTCTTCGGTGGCGGCGTCCCGCTCGTGGTCGACGGGCGCATGATCGGTGCCGTGGGAGTCTCGGGGGAACCATCGAACAGGACGTGGACATCGCCGAGGAAGGAGCCTCGGCGCTGAGCGGCGGACCGGCCCGCGACGAGGGGTAGCCACCCCGAGGCCCGCTCGGCGGGCCGGTCCGCCCCGGGACCCGGGTCAGGTCCCGATCTTGACGCAGACGTTGGTCATCTCGGTGTAGAACTCCAGCCCGTGGACCCCGCCCTCGCGACCGATGCCGGACTGCTTCATGCCGCCGAAGGCCGTCCGCAGGTCGCGCAGGAACCAGCTGTTGACCCACACGATCCCGGCCTCGAGCCGCGGGGCGACACGGTGGACGCGGGACACGTCGGTGCTGAAGAAGGTCGCCGCCAGGCCGTACCTGGTGTCGTTGGCCAGCCTGACGACCTCGTCCTCGTCGCGGAAGGGGATGAGCGCGACCGCGGGCCCGAAGATCTCCTCGGTGGCGACCCGGCTGTCGTGGGCCAGGCCCGTCCAGATCGTCGGCTCCACCCAGGAGCCGCCGTCGCGCTCGTCCCCGAACACCGGTGCACCGCCACCGTGCAGGACCGTGGCGCCCTCCTGCTCGGCGAGCTTGTAGTAGGAGAGCACCTTGTCGCGGTGCTCGTCGGAGACCACCGGGCCGAAGTTGGTCGAGGGGTCGTCCGGGTAGCCGTAGCGCAGCTCGTTCTTCGCGTAGTCGACCAGTCGCGAGGCGACCGTGTCGAAGATCGACTCGTGCACGTAGACACGCTCGGTGCCGAGGCACACCTGGCCCGTGTTCAGGAAGCAGGAGCGGCCGAGCTCGGCGACGGCGAGGTCCAGGTCCGCGTCCTCGAACACGATGCCCGCGTTCTTGCCCCCCATCTCCATCGACGAGGCCTTCAGGGTCGGCGCGACCGCCTTGAGGATGATCGAGCCGGTGCCGGTCTCGCCGGTGAAGGTGATGCCGTCGACGTCCGGGTGCGAGGTGATCATCGCGCCGGTCTCGCCGAAGCCGTGCACCACGTTGAAGACGCCGGCCGGCACGCCGACCTCGTTCATGACCTCGCCCAGCAGGGTGGCCGTGGACGGGGTGACCTCCGAGGGCTTGACGACGACCGTGTTGCCGCACGCCAGGGCGGGGCCGACCTTCCAGGTCATCAGCAGGAGCGGGAGGTTCCACGGCGAGATGACCCCGATGACCCCCCGTGGGCGGCGGACCCCGTAGTTCAGCGCCCCGGCGCCGTCCGGGGTGTCCAGCCGGAACGCCTCGGTGGGATGGTCCTTGACGATGTCCGCGAACGTGGCGAAGTTGGCGCCGCCACGAGGGATGTCGACATGGGAGGCGACCGCCTTGGGCTTGCCCGTGTCGAGAACCTCGGCCTCGAGGAAGTCGTCGAACCGCTTCACGATTCCGTCGGCGATCGCGCGCATCATCGACGAGCGTTCGGCCTGGGCGAGCCCTCCCCACGGGCCGGTGAGCGCGGCCCGGGCGGCGGCCACCGCCGCGTCCACCTCCGCCTGGCCTGCCCGGTGCGCCTGGGCCGTGACCTCACCGGTGACCGGGTAGAGGACGTCGAACGTGTCACCGGTCTCGACGAAGTCGCCGTTGATGAAGTTCGGCAGCTGCCGAACCACGATGTCCTTGTGCACTGGCGGGCATCCTTCCGCTGCTGGCTCGTCCGCTCCGCGCGGTCACGGGCACTTCCGGTCGGCCCCCGGCGAACGGCCGACACCACACGAACCCGGCCACCGGTGCCTCGGTCTGCCTCGACGGACCATCCCGGGCGGCACCACGGCCGGCTGTGCCACCGGGTGGCCCGATCCTACTGGCGGCGGAGGGAGGGGGACAGTGCCTGCGGCCGCAGCGTGGGCCGACGCGCCGACCGCGCCGAAGGAGGTGTGCGGTCATCTGTCGGTCGTCCGCCACAGGAACACCCCGTCCGCCCGTCGTGCCCTCCCGAGGACACCGCGAGTCTCGAACCAGGCGAGATGGGCGAGGATCTCGGCGACGACGAGGTGCCGCTGCGGGGCGGTCAGCGGCCCGCGGACGAGCTCGGCGGCGAGCTCGGTCACGGTCGTCCCCGGACCGACCCGCTGCCTGTCCTGGACCAGCTCGTACACCCGGTCGAGCCGACGCCGCTTGCCGCCGGCGATCGCGCGGGCCCGACGGGCGCCGTCGGGGAACGGCGGTCCGTGGCCGGGCAGCACGAGCTCGGGTCCGAGGCCCGCGACGAGGTCCAGCGAGTCGAGGTAGCGCCCCATCGGGTCGGGCTCGAAACCCCGCTCGAAGGTGACCGGCGGAGAGGCGATCTGCAGGAGGTGATCACCCGAGCACAGCACGCGGTCGGCGGCCGACCACAGGCACACGTGTCCAGGCGAGTGGCCAGGCGTGTGCAGCACCTCCCAGGTCCGGCCGCCCGCGGGGAGGCGCTCCCCGCCGGAGAGCAGGCGGTCCGGCACCCCGATCGACGGCATCACCGTCATCCAGTCCCGCAGGCCGGCTGCGCTCCGCGCGAGGTCCGGCCCGTCCAGGCCGTGGTCGGCCAGCAGCAGCTCACGACGGTCGACAGCCTCGTCCGGGTCGCGGTAGCCGTCGATCTCCAGACGCGAGTCCTCGTGCATCCACAGCTCGCCGCCGCTGCGGCGCACCACCTCCCCCGCCAGGCCGAAGTGGTCGACGTGGGCGTGGGTGACCACCAGCCGCCGCACGCGACCCAGCGCTCCCCCGGCAGCGCGCAGCGCGGCGTCGAGAGCTCCGCACGAGTCGTCGTCCACCCCGCCGGCCACGTCGTCGCCCCCCGCGGCGATCCCGCAGTCGACGAGCACGTCGCCGTCGGCGTCGTGCAGGAGGTAGGCGCTCACGCTCGGAAGGCCGTGGACCCCGAGCGGGAGCGCCATCCGGTGCACACCGGGCGCCACCTCGGTCACGTCGACGGTGGCCCGGGTCATGCGGCTGTTCCTCCCACTGCCGAGCACACGGTCAGCCGACCTCCGCCTCCCAGTCCCGGTCCTGGAGGCTGTCGCGGACGTGAGCCATGAACCGCGACGCCGTGACGCCGTCGAAGGCGCGGTGGTCGTAGGTGAAGCCGAGCACCGTCATGGGATGGACGGCTATCGCGTCCCCCACGGCGACCGGCCGTCTGGTGATCATGTTGAGGGACAGGATCGCCGAGTTCGGCTGGTTGATGATCGGTGCCGAGGCGTAGTCGGCGATCGGACCCGGGCTCGTGAGGGTGAAGGTCGACCCGCTCAGGTCGTCCGCGGCGAGCCTGCCGCTGGTCGCCTTCTGTGCCGTCGCCCGGATGGCACGGGCCAGACCGCGCAGGTTCAGCGCGTCCGCGTCCCTGATGACGGGCGCGACGAGGCCCTGCTCCTCCAGGTCGACCGCGATGCCGAGGTTGACGTAGTGGTGCAGGATCCGGCTCTTCGACTCCATGTCCAGCGAGGAGTTCACGTTCGGGAACGCGCGCAGCGCGTCGCACACCGCCCTGGCGACGAAGGCGAGCTGCGTCAGCGACATGCCCTCCTCCTTGCGGAAGCGCTGCTTGTGCTTCGCGCGAACCCGTTCGACCGCGTCGAGGTCGACCTCGACCGACGTCCACACGGTCGGCGCGACCCGCACCGAATGGAGCATCCGCTCGCCGATGGCCAACCGCATCCGCGACAGCGGCTGCACCTCGTCGCGCTCCCCCACCTTGGGGGCGGGCACGGCGCCGCGCGGCACCGCGACAGGCGTGGCAGGAGCGACAGGCGTGGCGGGAGGGGCGGCGGCCAGCGCCTTCTCCACGTCCTCGCGGCGGATCCGCCCACCCACACCGGTGCCGGGGATCCCGGCGACGTCCAGCCCGAACTCGCCGACGAGCCGCCGGACGAGCGGCGACAACATCCGGCCCCCGCCGGCTCGCTCCGCGGCGCCGTTCGGCGCGATGGGCGCGTTCGCCGAGGCGGGCTGCGCCCCGGCGGGCCGGGCCAGGGGCTCGGCGGGCGCCTGCGGGAGGTCCTCGCCCGGCTCGCCGATCCGCGCGAGCAGCGTCCCGACCACGACCGTCTCGCCCGCGGGCACGAGGATCTCCAGCAGCACGCCGTCGTAGGGACTCGGGATCTCCGAGTCCACCTTGTCGGTCGAGACCTCGAACAGGGGATCGTCCATCGCGACGGCGTCGCCGGCCCGCTTGAGCCAGTTCCCGACCGTCCCCTCGGTGACCGTCTCGCCGAGCTTCGGCATGGTGATGTCGCGCACCCGACCGGAGGCCGGAGGACGCCCCGCGTCGCCGGGTCCCGCCGACCCGTTCCCGCTCGACGCGGCCGGTCCGCCGTGCGAAGGGCCGCCGGCCGCCGCCGCATCGCTCCCGGCGCTCGGCTCGGGCGCCCTCGCCGCGGCCGAACCGGGAGCGCCGATGCGCACCAGCGGCGTCCCCACCGGCACGGTCTCCCCCGACGCCACGAGGATCTCCAGCAGCACGCCGTCGTAGGGACTCGGGATCTCCGAGTCCACCTTGTCGGTGGACACCTCGAACAGCGGGTCGTCGAGCGCGACCTCGTCCCCCGCCGCCTTGAACCAGCTGGTGATCTCGCCCTCGGTGACCGACTCCCCCAGCTTGGGCATGGTCACGACCCACTCGTCTGACATCGTCGCAGCTCCCGGATCAGCCGTGCAGGGAACGGCCGGAGAAGGTGATCATGGTTTCGCCGATGGCCTCGGAGAGGCTGGGGTGCGCGTGGACGAGTCGGCCGACGTCGCCGGGCAGCGCCTCCCAGTTCACCGCCAGGTACCCCTCGTGCACCAGCTCGCTCGCCCACGGGCCGACGACGTGGACGCCCAGGACCGGACCGTCCTTCTGGGCGACCACCTTCACCAGGCCGTCGGTCTCGCCGAGGATCATGGCTCGACCGTTGCCCGCCATGGTGTGCTTGTGCACCTCGACGTCGTAGCCGCCCGCGCGCGCCTCGGCCTCGCTCAGGCCGGACCAGGCCACCTCGGGATGGGTGTAGACGACCCACGGGACCTTGCCGTAGTCGACCGGCGGCGGGCTCTCGCCCAGGACGCTCTCCACGGCGACGACCGCCTCGGCGTAGGCGACGTGCGCGAGCCCGGGCGTCGCGACGCAGTCGCCGACCGCGTACACCCCCGGCCGCGACGTCGCCATCGTGGTCGTGTCGACCTCGACGAACCCGGCTCGGTCGACCCGGACGCCCGCCTCGGCCAGCCCCATGCCCTCGGTCACCGGACGGCGACCGATGGCGACGAGCACCTGGTCTACCTCGAGCTTGTCCGAGCCGTCGGGGGTCTCGAAGGGCACCACGATCCCGTTCGAGGTGCGCTCGGGCGTCCCGACGCGAGCCTCGGGGTGGATCGCCGCGCCCCGCCTCCTCAGCGACCGCGCCAGCACGTCGGCGCAGTCGCGGTCGGGCCCGACCGGGAGCACACCGTGCGGAAGGGCCTCCAGCAGCGTGGTGGCCACCCCGAGGTCGGTGTAGACCGAGGTGAACTCGGCACCGATCACGCCACCGCCGATGACCGCGACGCGTTCGGGGAGCCGGTCGGCGTCGCTGTTGGTGCTGTGGTCGGAGGTGACCACGGTGGTGCCGTCGACGTCGATGCCCGGGATGGACCGCGGCGCGGAGCCCGTGCAGAGGATCACCGCGCGCCCGCGCAGGGTGTCACCGCCGACCGACACCGCGCCGTCCGAGGTCAGCGTGCCGAAGCCGGCGACGACGGTCACCTTGCGCCGCTTGAGCAGCCCCGAGAGTCCCTTGTGGAGCTGGTCGACGATCCTCGACCTGCGGGCGTTCGCCGCGGGCCAGTCCGGCTGGGCATCGCCGACGATGCGCACGCCGTGCTCGGCGGCGGCGGACACGGTCCGGTACACCTCCGCCGCGTGCAGCAGGGCCTTGGCCGGGATGCACCCCCGGTGCAGGCACGTGCCGCCGACGCTCGCGCTCTCGACCAGAGCCACGGTCAGTCCGGCGGACGCCGCGTAGAGGGCCGCGGCGTAGCCGCCGGGACCCCCGCCCAGCACCACCAGGTCGTAGTCCGCGCTCACGCCCTGGCCACCTTCCGCAGCGTCTCCGCGATCTCGGTGGGCTGCGGGATCACCGCGTCCTCCAGGGGAGGGCTCGTCGGTGTCGGTGTGTTGCGGGCGGCGATCCGGACCACCGGCTGGTCGAGGTGCCAGAAGCACTCCTCCTGGATGGTCGCGGCGATCTCCGCGCCGTAGCCGAGCCGCTTCGCGGCCTCGTGCAGGACCACGGCACGCGAGGTCTTCCGCACGGAGTTCGCGATGGTCTCGACGTCGAGCGGGACGAGGGTCCGCACGTCGACCACCTCGACCGAGATGCCGTCCTTGTCCAGCTCGTCGGCGATCTCCACGCCCTGGTGCACCCCCGCCGAGTAGGTCACGAGGGTGACGTCGGTGCCCGGGCGGACCACCTTGGCCACCCCCAGCGGGATCGGGTCCAGCGAGATCGGCCCGGACGCCCGCAGCCGCCGGTACAGGTACTTGTTCTCCAGGTACAGCGTCGGGTTGTTGTCCCGGATCGAGCTGACCAGCAGGCCCGCGGCGTCCTCCGGCGTACCCGGCATGACGATCTTGATCCCGGGCACGTGGGCGAAGTAGCTCTCCACGCTCTGCGAGTGCGTGGGGCCCGCCCGCAGGCGGCCGCCGAACGGGGCACGCATGGTGACGGGCATCGGGTCCCCGGTTCGCCAGTGGTGGCGCGCCAGCACGTTGACGATCGGGTCGAAGGCGCACGAGATGAAGTCGGCGAACTGGAACTCGACCACGGGCCGCAGCCCGACGAGCGCGGCACCGGCGGCGAGACCGGTGAAACCGGTCTCGGCGATCGGCGTGTCCACCACGCGCCGCGCGCCGAACTTCTCCAGGAAGCCCTTCGTGACCTTGAAGGCGCCGCCGAACTGCCCGACGTCCTCGCCGATGATGAAGACGTCCGGGTCGCGGTCCATCTCCGCGTCCAGGGCCAGCCCCACCGCGTCCAGGTACGTGGCGTTCCCGTTGTCAGTCGGCATAGACGCCGTCCTCGATGTCGGACGGGTCGGGCATCGGGTCGGCGAGCGCCTTGCGCCGCGCGGCGATCGCGTGCTGCCGCGCGTCCTCGCGCACCTGCTTGGCCCCGGTGTCGTCGAGCACCCCACCGGCGATCAGCACGTTCTCGAACAGCTCCACGGGATCCTTCTTCGCGTACTCCTCGAAGAGGTCCTGCACCACGTAGTCGGCCGGGTCGTGCTCGGCGTGGCCGTGCATCCGCATGGTCACCGCCTCGACGAGCGTGGGTCCGGCGCCCTCCCGTGCGCGGGCCACCGCCTCCGCGACGGCGTCGTGCACGGCGAGCACGTCGGTGCCGTCGACCTTGACCCCGGGCATCCCGTACGCGACCGCCTTCGCGGCGAACGTCTCCGAGGCCGAGGTGAGCTTCAGCGGAGTCGAGTACGCGTACTGGTTGTTCTCGATCACGAAGACGTTGGGCAGCTTCTGCACCGACGCCAGGGTGAGCGACTCGTGGAAGTCCGCCCGCGACGTCGAGCCGTCCCCGCAGAACGCCAGGGCGACCTTGTCCTCGCCGCGGTAGCGGGCAGCGAAGGCCATCCCGGTCGCGACCGGGAAGTTGGCCGGGATGTGGCTCGGCGGGTTGTAGTGCCCGAGGTCGAGGCGCCCGTAGTGCAGCGTCCCGTCCCGGCCGCCGGTCGGGGACGTCGCCTTCCCCATGAAGCTGGCCATCACCTGCCACGGCTCCATCCCACGCCAGAGGTGCGCTCCGAGGTTGCGGTGCAGCGGCGCCATGTAGTCGTCGGCCCGCACCGCCGACGCGGCGCCGACGCTGATCGCCTCGTGCCAGTGTCCGGTGTAGAGCGACCCCAGCAGGTCCCCGCCCTTGTACATGGCGACCATGCGGTCCTCGACCGCGCGGGTGAGGACCATGAACCGGTGGATGCGCCTGAGCAGCTCGGGGTCGCGCTCCGTCAGCGGTGGTGGAGCCGCCTTGCGGCGGGAGCGGGTGCCTGTCGATCGCGTTGCCACGCCGTGCCTCCTTGTGGAACTCGTGGACCACTTCGTTGACGTCGGTCGTTCGCGGGTGGTCACCGTCGTGCACCGCCGCGGGGGACGCCACGTCGACCACCGGACAGGGTCCACCCTCGCCCGGCCACCGAGGGGACGGCGGCTCGCCGACCCCGGCGACCCCGCCCTGCGGGGGGCTTACGCCGGACCGACCGGACGGAGCAGGGGTCTTCCCGACATGTCGGGAGTGGAACCCGGCGGCGCACCGAGCCGCTCCGAGATCTCCGCGGCGGCGGTCCGCAGGAGCAGGGCCGCACGCGCCTCCCAGTCCGGCGAGCCGGACACCCGGGCGAGACTGATGGCGGCGACCACCGCACCCGTCTCGCCGCGGACGGCCGCCGCCACGCACGAGACCCCCGCGACCGCCTCCTCGCGCTCGACGGCGATCCCCCGCTCCCGCGCGGCGACGAGCTGGCGCCGGAGCACACCGGGCGCGACCGTGGTGCGGAGGGTGACGCGCCTCAGCCGGCCCCGCAGCACCGCATCGACGGACTCCGGTGGAAGGTGCGCCAGCAGCATCTTGCCGACGGCGGTCGCGTGGGCGGGCATCCGCCCACCCACCCGGCTCGGCAGACCGACGGCATCGACACCGGAGATCTTCTCGAGGTAGAGCACGTCGGCGCGGGCCGGGACGACCAGGTGCGCGGTGCCGCCGGCCGCGGCCTGCAGCCGGGTCAGCGCGCCGCTCGCGGCCTCCCGCAGCGCCCGCTGGGCGGGTACCCGGTGGCCCAGCTCGAACAGCGCCATCCCCAGCCGCAGTCCCTCGTCGTCGCGCTCCAGCAGGCCCCGCGCGACGAGCTGGGCCACGTGGCGGTGAGCCGTCGACTTCGGCATCCCGAGGCGACGGGCCAGCTCGGACAGCGACAGCGTCTCCTGGCTCTGGGCGACGGCGTCGAGCATGGCGAGGGACCGGTCCAGCACGGAGGTCGACTCGGTCGCCGTGCCGTCCGTGCCCGCCGCCGTCATCACCGCAGCCCCGCCCCGCACTCGATGGTCCGGCTGGCCGAGGCCAGCAGACGGAGGTAGCGCTCGAGCGCCCGGTTCAGGTCCTCGGTGGTGGTGACCAGCGACAGCGCCCCGACCCCTCGCCCCGACCCGTCGCGCAGCGGCACGGCCACCGAGGCCGCCCCCACGCGGGCCTCGCCGCGGTTGACCGCGAACCCGCGGGCCCGGACCGCGGCCAGCTCGCGGTCGAACTGCTCCGCGGAGCGGATGGAGGCCCCGGTCATGGCGGCGAAGCCACCCTGCCGTCGGGCCGCCGCGACCCGCTCGTCGAACGCCGCGACGACCTTGCCCGAGGCCGAACAGTGGACCGGCAGGCGACGCGGGATGCCCTTGAGGATCGGCACCACGGCCACCGCCTGCTGCCGCTCGAGGTAGACCACGCACGCGCCGTCCGGCACGGCGAGGTGGACCGTGCGCCCGGTCCGGTCCCGGAGGTCCTCCAGCACACCCGACGCGGCGCGGACCAGCTGCGATCGCTCGCGGGCCGCCGTCCCCAGCTCGAACAGGTGCAGCCCGAGGCGGTACCGCGAGTCCTCCGTCTGCACGACGTAGCCGTGGTCGCGCAGGGTGGTCAGCAGGCGGTGGGCGCTGCTCTTCGCCACACCCAGCCGCCTGCTCACCTCGGAGACCCCGAGATCCTCGGAACCGGCGAGGAACATGTCCAGCACATCGAGCGCCGCGGACACCGACTGCAGGCCGGTTCCCTGGCTCGGGATGTCCGCCGCGCGGCGGTCGGACAGGACGTATGCGGTGTCGACCATGGTGGTGGGGCCTTCCGCTAAAGCGCCTCAGCGGTGAGCGCGTCTCGGGCCCCTCACCCTATCGTGGCGATCGCCTCGATGATAGATCGATCACACCCCGCCGGGTTCGCGCTACGCCGGTGGCACGCCGAGGACCTCGACCGGTATGGGGACGATCCGGGACCGCAGGTACTCGCCCAGCCCCTTCGCCTGGGGGTCGAGCCTGGTCGAGGAGGCGACCCCGGCGCCCAGCAGCCCGTGCACGACGACGTTGAGCGCACGGAGCCGAGGCAGCTCGAAGCGGTCGATGCGGAGATCGGCCGCCTCCGGCCCGAGCAGCTCGCGGAGCCGGTCCACGGTCAGGAACGACCTCGCCCAGGCGAACCCGGCGTCGTCGCGGGCCCAGACACCGATGTTGGCGTTGCCGCCCTTGTCTCCCGAGCGGGCTCCGAGGACCCGGCCGAGCGGCGCACGCTCGGTCGGGCCCGACGGCGCGGGACCGCCGGCGGTGTCGGCCTCGAAGACCTGTGGGCTCGGAGTGGGCCCGGTCGGCGGGTCGGCCACCGGATGCCGCTCGCCGTCCGCGTCGACCAGCACCTGGGTCACCGCCGACCGCGGGACGGCGGCCGGGCGGTACACGCCGAAGGCCGACTCCGACGAGGGCGGGGTGGTGGTGTGGAAGCCCGCGTAGCCTGCCAGCGCGATCTCCATGATGCCGTTCGAGAAGGACCTGCCCACCCGGCGGGGGTCGTGTCCCTTCACCGTCACCCGCAGGTGGGCCGATGCCTCCTCGTTGTGGGGCGCGTCCGGCCGGTCGAACCGCAGCAGCCGGACGTCGACCTCGTCGAAGCCGTCTCGGCCGCCGAGCACGTCGAACAGCTGCCGCTCGGCGAACGCCGCCTTCGCCTCGACGTCGAGCCCGGTGATCACCATCGTCATCGTGTTGCGGAACCCTCCGACGTCGTTCAGCGCCACCTTGAGCGTGTCGGGGGGCGGGCTGCCGGTGGCGCCCGCGATGCGGACCCGGTGTTCGCCCTCCTGGTGCAGGGTGACGGTGTCGAAGTGGGTGACCACGTCCGGCCCGAGGTAGGCGGGCTCCGCGATCTCGTACAGCAGCTGGGCGGTCACCGTCCCGACCGAGACCAGGCCGCCCGTGTCCGCGTGCTTGGTGATCACCGACGTGCCGTCGGCGGCGACCTCGGCGATGGGGAAGCCGGGGTAGCGGCGGTCGGTGATCTCGTCGAGGAAGGAGTAGTTGCCCCCGGTGGCCTGTGGACCGCACTCGATCACGTGCCCCGCGACGACGGCGCCCGCGAGCCGGTCCCAGTCGGTGCGCTGCCAGCCGTGCCACCAGGCGGCGGGCCCGACCACCAGCGAGGCGTCGGTGACCCGGCCGGTGACGACGACGTCCGCGCCGCCGCCCAGCGCCTCCGCGATGCCCCAGCCGCCGAGATAGGCGTTGGCGGACACCGGCTTGACCTCGCCGACCGGCGGGACCACCGCGGAGAGGTCGCCGCGGAGGTCGTCGCCCTCCACGTGGGCGACCCGGACCGCGACCCCGAGGCGCTCGGCCAGGTCGCGCAGCGCCGCGGCGAGCCCCGCGGGGTTCAGCCCGCCCGCGTTCGCGACGACCTTGATCCCGCGGTCGGCGCAGGTGCCCAGCACCTGCTCCATCTGGGTCAGGAACGTGCGGGCGTACCCGGCGTCGGGGTTCTTCGCCTGCGCCTTGGCGAGGATCAGCATGGTGAGCTCGGCGAGGTAGTCGCCGCAGAGCACGTCGATCGGTCCGCCCTCGACCATCTCGCGGGCGGCCGCGAGCCGGTCGCCGTAGAAGCCCGAGCAGTTGCCGATCCTGATGGGGTCCCTCACACCGTCGTCCCTTCGGGTCGCCGATCACCGTCGAACTGTCCAGCGGCGCGCCCGCCGCCGGGCGGCCCGGCGAACGCCTGCGCGATCGACAGCCAGCGGTCCGCGTGCGGGCCCTCGGCCACCAGCACGGTGTCCGCGCGGTGCCTGCGCTGGGTGACCAGCAGGCAGAAGTCCAGCGCGGGCCCGGTCACGCGGTCGGGCGCGTCCGGCGGGCCCCACGTCCAGGTGCTCCCGTCCGGGGCCGCGAGCTCGACCCGCACCGGGTCCGCCGGCACCTCCAGGCCGTTGGCCAGGTAGCTGAAGGGCCGGGCACCGACACCGATGTGGGCGACGTGGCGAAGCCTGGGCGACGGGACGCGGCTCGCGCCCAGCGCGTCGGCCACGTCCTGCCCGTGCGCCCAGGTCTCCATGATCCGCGCGGTCAGCGAGGAGGCCGCGCTCATGGGCGGGCCGAACCACGGCAGCCGGGTCGACGGGTCCAGCGCCGCGAACGTGTCGACGAGCCCGGCCCGCGCCCGGTCGAACCAGGCGAGCAGCTCGGCGGGCGGCATCGACCGGTACCGCTCGGCGATGGTGTCCGGCGACATCCGCCCGTCGAGCAGCATCGGGACCATCTCGCCGGTGAACCCGTCGGGGTCCGTCGCCGAGCGCACCGCGGCGTCGTCGAAGAAGGCGAGGTGGCTGATCTGGTCGCGGACCGCCCACCCTGCGGCGGGGGTGGGCGCGTCCCACCCCGACCGCCCGTCGGCGAGGTCGGCGACCAGCCGCCTCACCTCGGCCGTCTCCTCGCTGATGTCGGCCACGACCGACTCCATCGACACTGGCACCGCTTACCGTCCCTTCCACTCGGGGGCCCGTTTGGCCGCGAAGGCCGCGGGCCCTTCCTGGGCGTCGTCACTGAGGTACACCGGCTCCCAGATCTCGTCGGCCAGGTCGTAGGCCTCGTCGAGGGTGTGCCGGGCCGAGAGGTAGACCGTGCGCTTGGCCGCCATGACCGACAGCGGCGCGTTCGTCGCTATCCGCCGGGCGATCTGCTGCGTGCGCGACCGCAGCTCCGACGCCGGGACGACCTCGTTGACGAGGCCGACCTCGCGCGCCCGCTCGGCGGTGAGCGGGTCGCCGGTCATCAGGATCTGGAGCGCGACCCGGGGCGGCAGCAGCCACGACAGCGGCGCCGCCCACGGGGCTCCCCTGCCCACCTTGGCCTCGGTCACCGCGAACGTCGCGTGCTCGGCGGCGACGACGAGGTCGCACTGCTGCGCCAGCAGGAAACCGCCGGCGAACGCGACCCCGTTGACCGCGGCGATGGTGGGCTTCGCGACCTCGATGTTGCGGCCGAACTGCGGCGCGAAGTCCGGGGGCGGGACGCGCAGCGAGGTCTCCGACATCTCCTTGAGGTCGCCACCGGCGCAGAAGGCCTTGTCCCCGGCACCGGTCAGCACCAGGACCTTCGCGTCGTCGTCGGCGTTGAACCGGTGGACCAGGTCGAACAGTCCGGAGCGCACCGCGGCGTTCAGCGCGTTCCTCGCCTCGGGCCGGTCGATGGTGACCCAGGCGACACCGTCGTCGACCTCGTAGGTGAGCACGGGTGCCGTAGCCATTCGGTTCATCCTCGTCGACGGGCGGCCGCGTTGTGAGGCCGGATTCACTACCGCGACCCTACCCACACGCTGCCATGATGGCCACATGGCAGGAAGCCCGCGCGTAGGCGGGCCGCGTAGGCGAGATCCCGAGCGGCGCGCGCGGATCCTCGACGCCGCGGCCGCGCTCGCCGCGCGCCGCGGGTTCCACGCGGTGCCCATGGAGGAGATCGGCACGGCCGCGGGGATCGTCGGGTCCGGTGTCTACCGGCACTTCGCGAGCAAGGAGGCGCTGCTGGTCGCCCTCCTGGACCAGGCGATGGACAGGCTGCGTTCGGAGCAGGTGCGGATCCTCGCCGAGGCCCCGGACGACGACGCGGCGCTGTGCGCCCTCGTCGACAGCCACGTCGCGATGGCGCTGCGCGAGCGCGACGTGCTCACCGTGCACCACCGGGAGTCGCACTCCCTGCCCACGGCGGACCGCAGGCGTCTGCGGGACGACCAGCGCCGCTACGCCGAGAGCTGGGTGGCCCTGCTGTGCAGGCTGCATCCCGACCGCGCCGCCGCCTCGGCGCGCCTGCAGGTGCACAGCGCGATCGGCGCGATCCAGTCGATCCTGTTCCACCGCCCCGACCTGCCCGAGGCCGAGGTCGCCGCGGAGCTCGCCCGCGCGGCGCGGGCCTGTCTGGACCACGGGGGCGCCGACGACCGCGGGTCGTCCGCTCGGGCGGCGCCCGCGTGACCGGCCGGGGTCCGGCCTCCGGGGCATCGAGTGCCCCTGTTCGGCGGCGGCCGGTGACCTGACCGCCGCCGCGGCTCAGCTGCGGCGCTGGGTCTTCTTGTCCAGGAACCGGTCGGCGTGGAACACACCGTCCGCGCGGAGGGCGCCGAGCTGCGCCTCCAGCGCGTCCACCATGGGCGGCGGCCCGCACGCGTACACCTCGCAGGCCGAGAGCACGTCTGCGGGCAGCGCGGCGACGACGTCCGTGACCAGGCCCCGGGCTCCGGACCAGTCCGACCCCGGGTCCTCCTCGGACAGGACCGGCACGAAGCGGCACGAACCGGCCATGGCGGCGGCCGCCGCCTCGATCTCCTCGACGCAGTACAGGTCGCGCGCGGTCCGCGCGCCGAACACCACGATCGTCTCGCGCTGGGCGCCCTCGTCGGCCGCTGCCTCGAGGATCGCCTTGATCGGCGCCAGCCCGCTGCCGCCCGCCACGCACAGTGCGGGCGCGCCCGACGGGCGCAGCCACAGGTTGCCGAAGGGACCCGCGACCTCGAGCGCGGTGCCGGACCGGTCCTCGGCGAACAGCCACTCGGTGAACTCCCCGCCCGGGGTGCGGCGGATGTAGAACACCAGCTCGTCCTTCGCCCGGTCGGCGGCACCCCGGGCGAAGGAGTAGCTGCGCGGACCGGAGATCCCGGGGACCCGGAGCTCGGCGTACTGGCCCGCGGTGTAGGCGAACGGCTCGTCCACGCGCACGACGACCTCGAGGATGTCGTGGGTCAGCGCGCGCGTGCCGGACAGCACCGCGGAGGTGTGGACGAGCGGGTGGTCGGGCATGTCGACGAGGTCGGCGACGTGCAGCTCCACGGCGCCGCGCGCCAGGGACTGGCACGGGAGGATGTACCGGTCGGCGAGCTCCTCGCTGGACAGCGTGATCGCGGCGTCGGTGATCTCGCGGACCTTCCCGCTGACCAGCTTCGACTTGCACGTCCCGCAGGTGCCGACGGTGCAGCTGTGCGGGAACGGGATGCCCGCGGCGAGGGCCTCGTTCAGCAGCGAGTCCTTGCCGGTGGCGGGGAAGCTCCGGCCCGAGGGTCGGATCGTGACGGTGGCGGGCTCCCGGTTGCGGCCGAACAGTCCCATGCTCTGTGTGGTCCTCTTCTTCGAAGTGCCGGCGTCCGGTCCCGGGTGGGCCCGCGCGTGTCGCGGGCCCACCCGGGACGGGTCGAGATGGTCAGGCCATGCCGGACGGCTCGGGGTCGGCCTTCACCGGGACGCCGAGCTCCAGCCACTGCGGCCAGCCGGCGCGTCGGTTCTCCGCCATCGCCACCTCCTTCTCGGCGGGACTCGCGAACCGCGAGTCCCAGTCCCGCAGGCGCGGCTTGGCGATGCGGCTCTTCCACAGCGGCGGCACGAGCGCGCAGACGAAGCACAGGAACGCGCTGGGCATCTGTGCGCCGTCGCCGCGGGGCGCGAGCTCGTAGAAGCGGTGCTTGCTGTCGAAGTGGTGCTCGATGTGGTTGGTGATCTCGACCCCCAGCGGTCGGATCACCGCGCCGAGGTGGTTCCAGGCGTGGTGCAGGGCGATCGGCGAACCCGGGACGCGGACGAGCCCGTAGTGCTGGAGGTAGTTGAAGCCCTCGACCAGCAGCTTCGAGAACACCATGGTCGCCAGTGCGACGAGCAGGCCCTGCCAGCCCGCGAACACCGTGACCACCGCGCACAGCGCGGCCAGGAGCGCGAGCTCGACGTACACCGCGTTGCGCGGGTGGAAGATCGTCATGTTGCGCTTGCGGAGCGAGCGGACGCTGGTGACCACGCCGTCCTTCCACGCCCCGTAGGACGCCTGCCACACGAACGAGTAGATGGTCTGTCCGCGGCGCGGGGTGTCGCTGTCGACCGGGGTGCACAGGTCGAGGTGGTGGGTCAGCTTGTGCCCGACGTCGCGGTTCGGGTCGAGGTACACCGTGCTGTACACCTTGGCGACCGCCACCGGGAACCAGTGCCTGCGGTGCATCAGCTCGTGCGCGATCGGCAGGTTGGGCACCGCACCGATCCATCCCACGGAGAGCACCATGCCGACGACCTGCCAGCCGCCGACGGCACCGGGAGCCCCTCCGGTCCACTCGGAGAGACGCACCACGAACAGCGTCCACAGACCCGCCAGCAGCGGGAGGTGCAGGTACAGCGGCAGGTCGGCGAGTGCGGGCACGGACACCCGGTGCAGCTTGTGGTCGGCGGGGAGCAGGACGTCGAGCGCCATCAGGACGGGGAACGTGGCGATCCCCAGCCAGACCCACCCGCCTCCCAGCCAGAGACCCGCGACGGCGGTGGCCACCACCGCCGTGACGATGTAGTACCGAAGAACGCCCATGTCAGCTCATCCTCATTGTCGGTTCGGGGCCGGCCGGGGAAGGGTCGGCGGCCTGCGGCGTCGGCATGTCGGGAACCTCCCCCTCGGACTCCCGGACGCTGTCGAACACCCGCAGGATCAGCCGGTAGGCGGTCCCGGGTTCGGAGAGCGGTGAGGGGCCGAGGCCGTCGAGGTCGGGCAGTGCGCGTCCGGCGTAGGAGTCGCGGTGCACCACCGGCACCAGCTCCGCCTCCGCTGCCAGGAGGTCGACGGTGGGGAAGTCGCCGGTGAGCACACCGTCGGTCCACGTGACGTGGACGAGGCTGCCGTTGCGCGAGCCCCGCACCGTGAAGGTCGTCATCAGAGGTACCGTCGGTTGGCGGTGTCGGCGGGGACGGTGATGCCGAGGGCCTCGAGCATGGGTCGGGTGTCGGCGATGTACTCGCGGCGCAGGTCCTCGTTGTTCTTGGTGCGCAGGCCCCAGCGGACGTAGGCGTCGGAGAAGTCGGAGTCCGAGCGGCCGAACATGTCCAGGGCGGCGGGCCACCAGATGTGGATCTTCTCGTTGGCCTCGGCGAGGCCTTCGGGGGTGGCGCAGATCCGTTTGAGGTTGCTCAGGCCGAAGGTGGCGTGGAAGACCTCGTCCTTGTGCAGGCGCTCGGCGACCGAGAGCAGCGGCTCGTAGGGCACGCCCTCCCAGGTCTCGCCGATGTAGCAGCCGACACGGTCCCCGAGGCCGTTGAAGTAGGCCAGGTCGCAGAAGGTGTCGATGGGCAGGTGGAACAGGTACTGCTTGATCGGGGCGTCGACGGGTCCGACCCCGAGCCCGTCGAGGATCCGGGCGGTGATCACCCCGTGCTCGACCTCCTGGGCCATCAGCTTGGCGAAGGTGGTCTTGAGCCGTTCGGTGGGACACAGCGTCATGCACCGGTCCCAGAGCTTGTTCAGCAGCGCCGTGTAGTGCGGGTTGGTGGAGTTCTCCAGGTGGTGGGTCAACATCCGCACCAGCAGCGTGTGGAACTCCTCGGGCATGTCCGGGTCACCCTCGCGGTACACCCGCCGCTGCGCCTCGACGACCGTCACTGGACGTCTCCTCTCGTGTGACTCACACCATACGTCGATCTGCCGTTCAGTCAACCGCCCGGTCGAAAGAATTAAGTCGTGGGCGGGGCCGCCGCGGCGCGGCGACCCCCTCCCCCGACCTCAGTACCGGACGACGCCGCGGATGTTCTTGCCGTCGTGCATGTCCTGGTAGCCGGCCGCGACCTCGTCGAGCGAGTAGGTCGTGGTGATGAGCTCGTCCAGCTTCAGGGCACCCGACCGGTAGAGCTCGATCTGCCGCAGGATGTCCCAGTTCGGGTTCGACGCGCCGAACAGCGAGCCCTGGATGCGCTTCTGGAACAGCGTGATGTCAGACAGCGAGACGGGCAGCGGGGTGGTGTCGGCGATGTTGCCGAGGGCGGTCACCACGACCGTGCCCGCCTTCCGGATGGAGGCCATGGCCTGGCCGACGTGATCCGCCTGGATCACACCGGTGGTCACGATCGCCTGGTCGGCGCCCTGGCCGTTGGTCAGCTCCTTCGCCAGCTCGGTGGCCTCCTCCATGGTGGCCGCGCCGTGGGTCGCCCCCAGCTCCTGCGCCTTCTCCCGCTTGAGCGCCACCGGGTCCACGGCGATGATGGCGGTCGCGCCCGCGTTGGCCGCACCCTGCACCGCGTTGATGCCGATGCCGCCCACCCCCATGACGATGGTGGTGTGCCCCGGCTGCACCCCGCCGGAGTTCACCGCCGCGCCCCACCCGGTGCCGACGCCGCAGCCCAGCAGGCACACCACGTCGAGCGGCACGTCCTCGGGCACCTTGACGACCGAGTCGACGGCGACGGTGGTGGTCTCGCAGAAGGTGGAGATCCCGAGCATCTGGCCCACCGGCGTGTCACTGCCCGCGAGCCGCAGGCGGTAGCTCGTCAGGTCGTTCCACCGGGCCCCGGACAGCAGCCCGGCACCGAGGTCGCACAGGTTCTGCTGGCCGGAGGCACACCACCGACAGTGGCCGCACGAGGGCAGGAAGGAGAAGACGACGTGATCGCCCTCCTTGAGCCCCTTCGTGTTCGCCCCGGCCTTCGTGACGACGCCCGCCCCCTCGTGCCCGAGGGCGAAGGGGTAGATCCCGACCGGGATGTCCCCGGTGACGATGTGGTCGTCGGAGTGGCACAGGCCGGATCCGACGAGCTTGACCTGGACCTCGTTGTCACGCGGGTCGTCCACCTCGAGGTCCACGACCTCGATCTTGCCCGGCGCCTGCCGGATGATCGCTCCACGGGTCTGCATCGTTGCGCTCCTTCGCGTGAACGGATGTCTACAGGTAGACGGACTTGAGCTGCTGGTACGCCGCGAGCCCCTCAGGACCCAGCTCGCGTCCCATCCCACTGTCCTTGACACCGCCGAACGGTGCGGCCGGGTCGGGGAGGTAGCGGTTGACGCCGATCGTCCCGGTGCGGACGCGGCGCGCCACGTCGAGGCCGCGCCCGGCGTCGGTGGTCCACACCGTGCCGCCCAGGCCGAAGTCGGACTCGTTGGCGATGCGGACGGCGTCGTCGTCGCCGTCGAACGGGATGACCGACAGCACCGGGCCGAAGATCTCCTCCTGGGAGATGGTGGCGTTGTTGTCGACGTCGGCGAAGATGGTCGGCTCCACGAACCAGCCGGTGTCGCGGCCGGACGGACGCCCGCCGCCGGTGGTCACCCGGCCGCCCTCGGCGCGGCCCTTGGCGATGTACCCCTCGACCCGCTCGCGGTGCCTGCTGCTCGCCATCGGCCCCACCTGCGTGGCCGGGTCCAGCGACTCGCCGACGGCCATCGAGCCCGCGTACGCGGTGAACATCTCCACGACCTCGCCGTAGCGCGAGCGCGGCGCCAGCACCCGGGTGCCGAGGAAGCAGGTCTGGCCGTTGTTCGCCAGCGTGGGGACGAACAGGTCCGCGCCGATCTTCGCGAGGTCGAGGTCGGCGTCGTCGAGCACGATGGTCGCGGACTTGCCGCCGAGCTCGAGCGTCACCGGGCGGAGCAGCCGACCGCACGTCTCCGCGATCTGCCGCCCGGCCGCGGTCGACCCGGTGAACCCGACCTTGTCGACCGAGCGGTGAGCGACGAGGTGCGCGCCCGCCTCCCGGCCGCCGGGCACGATGTTGAGCACGCCCGCGGGCAGGCCCGCCTCGGCGGCCGCCTCGGCCAGGAGCACGGAGTCCAGGACGGTCTCCGGGGAGGGCTTCATCACCACCGTGCAGCCGGCCGCCAGTGCGGGCGCGAACTTGAACGACGCGAGCGTCTGCGGGAAGTTCCACGGGACGATGGCCGCCACCACGCCGACCGGGTCACGCTCGACGCGGACACTGCCCCCGAAGAGGCCGGGACGCACGTCCTCGCCCTGGTTCTCCACGAGGTCGGCGTAGTAGCGCAGCAGGACGGCCGGGTACACCGCCTCGAGCTGGGCCGCCTGGGAGACCGGCATCCCGTTCTGCGCCGACACCAGCGCGGCGATGCGGTCCTTGCGGTCCTCGACCGCCTGGGCGAAGCGGCGCAGCACCGCGGCCCGCTCGGCCGCCGGTCGCGTCGACCAGCCGGCCGGGTCGTCGAACGCCCGTCGAGCGGCTTCCACGGCGCGGTCGACGTCGGCCTCCTGGCCGTCGGGCACGGAGCCGATGACCTCGCCGGTGTTCGGCGACACCACCGTGATGGTGGCCGAGGACGACGGGGCGACCCACTCGCCGCCGATGTAGAGGCTGTCGTGGTGTCTGGGGAACTCGAGGTCGTCGGACACGGGGACTCCTTGTCTGTCTGGTGCGGGAAGTGTGCGCGATCACAGGGGGTGCTAACTGTCCGCGTCGCGGACAGCTCGCTCGCGCAGGCCGTCCGAGTCGATGTGCAGGACGCGGAGCCGCCGGTAGAGCATGGTCCGGCTGATCCCGAGCAGCTTCGCGGCATGGACCTTGTTCCCCGAGCAGGACCGCAGCGCGTCGACGATGGCGGCCCGCTCCGCCTCCCACAGCGCCCCGGCCACCGGTTCGCGGCGGGCCGTGCGGTAGCCGGGGGGGCAGGTCGGCCACCGTGATGTCGCCGGTGGGCCGCGCGGTGGCGGCGAACTCGACCACGCCGGCCAGCTCACGAAGGTTGCCCGGCCAGTCCAGGGCCGCGAGGGTGCGCTGGGCGACGGGGGTGAAGCGGGACCCCCGGGTGCCCAGCATCTCGGTGGCCAGGGCGGGGATGCGCTCCCGGCGCGCCCGCAGGCTCGGCAGCGTGATCCGCGCCGGGCATCGGGCGGCGAGGGAGGCCGCGATCTGCCCGCCCACACCGACGACGAGCACGAGCCGGGTGCCCGCGTCGGCGAGGCCCGTCAGCCTCGCGACGTCGGCCGCGGCGAGCCGCTCGGCGTCCTCGACGATCACCGCGGTGACCCGGCCGGCGTCGTCCGGGTCCGCCGCGGAACCCGCGCGCGAGCCGACCTCCCGAGCGAGCGGCCACCAGGCCGTCGGCTCTCCCGCGACCAGCGCGCGCGCCACGGTGCTGCGACCGGATCCGGCCTCGCCGCAGACCAGCACCGAGGCCCGGGTGTCCCGCACCTGGTCGAGCTCCGCCGCGAGCTCGGCGTTCCAGGCTCGCCGACCGGGGCTCGCCCGCCCCGCGCGCGGCACCGGCACCGGCCGGTCGGGCCTGCGGATCTCCGCGAGGAATCCGCCACCGTCGACCGCCCTGATCGTCACGGCGGCCGAGATCCCGCAGGCGAGGTCCACGGTCCGGCGGTGCTCGACGGCGCCGGGACGGGTGTGCCAGCCCAGCGCCTGCAGGGCCGCGTGGTCCTGCGGGCCGAGCAGCGTCGTGGCCGCGTCGTTGCCGACGACGAGGTCCGGGCCGAAGGCCACCAGCGCCTCCGTGCTGCGCACCGAGGCGGCCTGGAAGGCGGCGAGCAGCATCCGGTGCGCGCGCCCGGCCTGGTCCAGCAGCCTGGCCTCGATCTCGGCTGCGGAGCGCAGCAGGAAGGGGCGCAGCAGCGGGTTCGCGTCCTCGGCCAGCCCGGTGATGTCGAGGACGCCGACGACGCGGCGGGTCAGCGGGTGCCGGATCGGGGTGCCGTAGCAGGCGAACCGCTTGAACGACTCGAGGAAGTGCTCGGCGCCGTGGACGGCGATCCCCCGCCGCACCTCGAACGCCGTCGCGATGGCGTTGGTCCCGGTCGTCGCCTCGGTGAACACCGCGCCGGGCACCGCTCCCACCGCAGCCAGCGCGGGCCGCAGCGCAGGCACGCCGTAGCGGATGTCGATCAGCTGCGCCTCGCCGTCGGCGAGGACCACGGCGAACCGCGACCCCTCGAGCTCGGCGGCGACCTCGTCGAGCACCGGGCCCGCGGCGCGCCGCAGCGCGCTGCCCGGGTCGAGCTCCCCCGGGTCGCCGCCCCCCACCTCGGCCCCGGGGTCCAACCCGCTGGACATCGTCCGCCGCCACGAGAGCGCGATCTCGTCGCGGACCGTGTCCTGCCCCATGTCGGTCGTCCTCTCCGTCGGCCGCATCGGTCTTCCGGTCAACCCATGCTGCTGCCGCCGTTGACGCTGATCACCTGGCCGGTGACGAAGCGCGCGTCGGGCGAGGCGAGGTAGGCCACGGCAGCGGCGACCTCGTCGACCTCCGCGGGCCGGTTGAGCGGAATCAGCCGCACGGCGTCGGCGAGGACGGTCCCGAACCGCTCCGGCAGCGTCCCCGCGCCGATGCGTGCCGTGATCTCCGGGGTGACGGTGTAGGACGGCGCCACCACGTTGACCGTGATCCCGGCGCTCGCGAACTCGCGCGCCAGCCCGGTGGCCATGGCGTGGACCCCGCCCTTGGCGGCGTTGTACACGGCATGGTCGGTCAGCCCGTTGCGGACCGACTCGGCGCCGATGTTCACGATCCGGCCCCCGCCGCGCGCCACCAGGTGGGGCAGCACCGCGATCGTCGTCCGCAGCGTCGTCCAGAGGTTGTTGTCGACCGTCGCCCGCAGCGTCTCCTCGGTGTGCTCGAGGGTCGGCAGGATGACCCCGCCTCCGGCATTGTTGACGAGCAGGTCGATCCCACCGAGCGCGGCCTCGGCGGCCGCGACCAGGCGGGTGGCCTCGCCCTCCGCCGCGAGGTCGCCTGCGAACACCGCGACCTCGGAGCCGGTCCCGCGCAAGGCCGCGGCCCCGTCCTTGACCTCCGCGTCGGTGCGGCCCGCCACGAGCACCCGCGCGCCGTCCGCCGTGAGCCGGCGCGCGATCCCGAGGCCGATGCCGGTGGCCCCCCCGGTGACGACGGCGGTGGTGCCCGCCAGCGGGCCGGTCACAGGATGATCGCCACGTCGGCCACCTGACGCAGGGTGGTGTTCGCCATGCGGCAGTGCTTCATCACGATCCGCGGCTCGCCGTCCACCGTCCGGAGCCGGTAGGTGTAGCGGCCCACGTAGGCCAGCGACCGGTCACCGCGGAAGCGCCACACCGTGAACTCCGCCCGAACGGTGAGCTCCAGGCCGTCGGGCCCGTCCTCGACCGCACCGAGCCGGACGTTGTGGACCTGGTGGCTGGTGTTGGAGTGCGGGTACTCCCGGTGTGCCTTGCGGCTGTTGAGCCGCTCCACCCGCGAGCGGAGCCGGAA
Organism: Pseudonocardia sp. WMMC193; assembly: GCF_021728735.1. Lineage (NCBI taxonomy): Bacteria > Bacillati > Actinomycetota > Actinomycetes > Pseudonocardiales > Pseudonocardiaceae > Pseudonocardia > Pseudonocardia sp. WMMC193. The sequence continues at coordinate 3,713,931 of NZ_JAKKDO010000003.1, forward strand.
CATGGTGTCGTCGATGAGCATCAGGTGCCGGGCGGGGTCCCCGTCCGGCGTGTCGTTGCAGGGGACGTAGTAGCGGGCGTCCTCCGTGAACAGCGTCAGCCAGCCGTCGAGGTCCCAGTCGTCGAGGAGCTCGGCCTCCCGGTACAGGAAGTCCTCCACCTCCGCGCGGGTGAGCTCGGCGACCGAGCTCCACGCCGGGCGCACGGTGTCGACGGTCATCGGCCCGCTCCGTCCGACGAGGTCATCTGGGTGTTCCAGCGCCGCCAGAACGAGCGCATCTGCTCCTCGTCGTCGGCGCGCGGCTCGCGGGCCATGCCCCGCGAGATGTCGCTCCACTCGACCCCGCCGCTGCGGAAGCCCTGCTGGCAGGACTCCAGCGCCTCGATGTCGTCCGGCGTGGCGAACCCGCCCGGGCCCAGGAAGGTCAGGAAGCTGTCCAGCCTGCGCTGGCGCAGCTGGGGCATCTCGTCGCGCGGCGCGAGCTCCCAGGCGGTGACCTCCATGCTGGAGGCCGAGCGCGGCATGAACGTGCGGACCGTGACCGCCATGATGTCGTTGATGATCAGGTTGGGGTAGATGAACAGGTTGCGGTTGGTCTCGGCCATCCGCATCGCCCGCTCCTCGCCGTAGGTCTCGACGAGCTCCGCGCGGATCCGGTCGATCTCCTCGCGCGCCGCGTCGCCGAACATCGGCTCCCACTTGGCCACCGGCCTGCCCCACGGGGCGTGGTAGTCGATCACGGCGTGCCCGTTGCCCAGCGACCGGCCGATGCCGTCGACGCCCGAGCGCAGGTCGGTGCCCAGCGCGACCAGGTACTTGAAGTACGTGTCGTGGGTCGGCGCCGCGTGGTAGCCGTCGATGCTGTTCTCGACCAGCAGCTTCCAGTTGGCGTCGATGGCGTACTGGTTCGTGCCCGAGATGATCTCGGCGTCGCCGAGCCCGTCCGCCGCCAGGTCCAGGTACTCCTTCGCCCCGGCCAGGTAGTCGTCGAGCTCGACGATGTCGGGGTCGAAGCTGGCGAAGACGAAGCCGCGGTACGAGGCGGTCCGCACGACCGGCCGCAGCCCGAGGGCGTCGAGGTCCAGCTCCTCCCCGTAGGCCTCCCGGCCGGGGACCCCGACCAGCCTGCCCTCAGTGTCGAAGGACCACGCGTGGTAGAAGCACTGGAAGACCTTGGCGTTTCCCGCGTCCTTGCGGCACACCACCGCGCCGCGGTGCGTGCAGGTGTTGTGGAAGACCCGGACCACGCCGGACTTCACCGACCGCACCATGAACACGGGGCGCCCGCCGACCGGCCGCCGCACGTAGTCGCCGGGGTTGCGGACCTCGGACTCGTGTCCGACGTAGAGCCAGCTGTGGGCGAAGACGCGCTTGAGCTCGAGAGCGTGGATCTCCGGAGAGGTCATCGTCGAGCGGTGGACCCGGAAGCGGTGGGCCTCCTCCTCGACCAGACCGCCTCCGGTGCCGAGCCCCGGTGGTGCGGAGTCGGTGACCGTCATCGCGCTGCTCCTTCGCTCTCGTGGTCGCCGCGGCTGAGGAAACCGCCGACGAGGCGGGCGAACTCGTCGGCCCGCTCGATCTGTGTCCAGTGCCCGCAGTGGCCGAAGACGTGCAGGTCGGCGTCGGGCAGCAGGCCCGCCATCGTCCAGCTGACGTCGACCGGGACCACCTTGTCGTGCAGGCCGTGCACCAGCAGGGTGGGCACCCGCACGGTGCGCACCTCGTCGGCGTCGAGTTGCAGGTCGTTGCCCGAGTGCCGGGGGTCGAAGAACATCGACCGGTAGACCTCGTGCGCGTCCCCGGCGACGCTCGCCTCGTAGCGGGCACGCACCAGGTCGTCGTCCACGATGGACGGGTCGTGGGCGAAGTACGTGGTGAGCAGGGTCCGCATGTTCTCCGGCGAGGGGTCGTAGTCGCGGACGGCGGACAGGCCCTCGGTCGGACGCATGCCGATTCCGGGCGAGCCCATCAGCACCATCCGCTCGACCCGGTCCGGGCGCCCGATCGCGATGTGCAACGAGACCAGCCCACCCATCGAGTTCCCGACGAACGCGGCCCGCGGCACGTCCACGGCGTCGAGGAACGCGGTCACGTGGTCCACCCAGGTGCGGACCCCGTAGACGATGTCGGCCGGGCCCCGGCTGGCCCCGTACCCGACCATCTCCGGTGCGAGCACCCGGTACCGCTCGGCGAGGGCGGGCATCGTGAGGCGCCAGTTGGCCCGGGCGCTCACCCCGGGGCCCGAGCCGTGCAGCAGCACGACCGTGCGGTCGCCGCGCCCGGCCTCGAGATAGCGGGTGTGGATGCCGCCGACGTCGACGGTGCGCTCGACGAGCTCGGTGTCGGTGGCCGCCGTCATCCGCCCGTCCCCTCAAAGATCGCGAAGCACTTGTTGGAGTTGAGCACCTCGGTCTCGACCAGGGTCGACCAGGTCGGGCGGTGGCCCAGCTCCGCCATCGCCCCGACGAGGCAGTACCACAGCAGCATCTCCTGCTGCCCGGACCGGACGATGTCGTCCGCGCTGGTCTTGAGCCACGCCTCGTAGTCCCCGGTCGACAGCGCCTCGTAGAGCGCGCGGTCGGAGGCGGTGTCCGGGGTCAGGTGCCAGTTGTCGTCCACCAGGAAGGCGTGCGACCAGCTCGACGAGGCGACGAGCGCGACCCGGTGCGGTCCGTCGCGCAGCGCGCGGGCGAGGGCCGCTCCGAGCGCCCAGCAGCGGGCGGGCGTCGGGCCGGGCGGGTCGAGCCGCTCGGTGGCGATGTCGGCGAACCGGGCGATGCCGCCCTTGCGCGCGATCACGTGCCGGCCGTAGCAGTTGACCGCCATCGGCAGGACCGGGTACGGGAACTCGGTGCCCGCGTGCTCGTAGTCGAGGTAGAGCTGCGTGTTGACCATCGCGTGCGGGAACGGCACCCCGTCCGGCTTGCGGTAGGAGTACGCCACGTCGAATCCCGCGTCGAGCAGGTGGCCCGCGACCTCGCGGCCGATCTCGGGAGCCCCCCGCACCAGCATGGGCATGTCCGGAGGCAGGCCCCACGGGTTCGGCACGCCGCGCGAGCCGGCCGGCTCGAGGGGGGTGACCTCCATGTCCTCGTAGGCCATCACGCAGAAGGACGGGACGACCTCCTCGCGGAAGGTCTCGTACTGGTCGTCGCCCCAGATCAGGACCACGTCGGGCTGGAACTCGTCGAGTGCGCGCCTGCAGCGGGCGAGACCGTCGACGAGCTCTGCCCGGTGGCGGGCCGCGGCGGCGGTCCCCCCGTCGTCGGACCAGTCGGCGCGCATCCGCTCCGGCCAGTTGGCCGGGTCCTTCGCCGTCGCCGGGATGTCCGGGTCGGACAACGTCAGGCGGAGGATGTCCGGCATGTGCTCGTCGGTGACCGCCAGTGGCGGATAGTGGGTCACGCCGAGGCCGAGGATCTCTCCCACCGGCCACCTCCCGTCTCGTCGGTCGCCGGCGCGCCGGCGATCAGGTCAAGTCCGTTGTCGCGCCCGATCGCCCGGCGCAGGTCGTCGTCCAGCCCGGCCAGGACCGCACCGGCGGGTGCCTCCCTGGCCGCGAACGGGTAGTCGGTCCCGAGCACCACGTGCCCGGCGCCGAAGCGGGTGACCGCCAGGCGCAGGCTGTGCTCGTCGTAGGCCAGCGAGTCCGACCACAGCTCCCGCGCGCGGACCGTCGCCGGCCGGGAGGGGTCGCCCGCCAGGACAGCGCCGCGGTCGAGGCGGGGCAGGATCGCCGGGAGCGTCCCGCCCGCGTGGGCCAGGCACAGCCGCACGCCCGGTGTGCGTTCGCGCCCGGTCACCAGTGCCGCGGCGGCGATCCCGGTCTCGGCGGGCATCCCCAGCCCGAACCCCAGGGCCAGCCCCGCCACACGGGGGTCGATGGTCTGGTCGACCGGGTGCACCAGGACGACGGCCCCGATCTCGGCCGCGACGGCGAAGAAGTCGTCGAAGGCCGGGTCGGCGAGCTCGCGCTCTCCGACCCGCGTCCCGATCTCGACGCCGGCGAACCCCAGCTCCCGGACACAGCGGACCAGCTCCTCCGCCGCGCGCGCCGGGTCCTGGAGCGGGACCGCGCCCAGCGGCCGGAGCCTGCCCCGGCCCGCGGCCGCGAGCCCGGCCAGGAACTCGTTCTGGGCGGTGGCGAGCACGGCCGCGCCGTCCGCGGACTCCCCGTGGCACAGCGTCACGGGGATCGGCGACACGAGCTGGACCGCGACCTGCTCGGCGTCCATGTCCGCGAGCCGGCGCTCGGCCGACCAGCACCGGTCGTCGACGACCCGGTAGGGCGCGCCGTCCAGCAGTATCCGGGCCTCCGTCGCCGAGGTCCGTTCGACGCTGGGCCACCGCCCCGCGTACCGGGACAGGTCGGGCAGGCCCGGCGCGATGGCGTGGGTGTGCACGTCCACCGTGCCGGGCGGGGTGGGGAGAGGGGTCACGGCGCGGGGGGCGGTTCGAGCTCGCCCGGGAACAGCTCGTCGGTGTGGCCGAGGTAGCCCAGCGCCAGGAAGAGGTAGGCGTCCGCGGTCTCCAGCGCCCGCGCCACCGCCGGGCTGACCGCACCGGCCTGCTCGGCCACCAGTCTCTCCCGCAGGGCGACGAGCCGCGTGCGCTGGGCGTCGACCTCGGCACCCAGCATGGACGGGCCGGTCTGCCTGGGCAGTTGGACGGTCGTCACGAGGTTCCTCCGAGGGTCGCGCTCGGCCGCTCGTCGGCCGAGCGGTGATCGAAGATGCGCTTGGTCTTCAGCTCGTAGCGGGGCAGCGAGCCGGACTCGACGACCTCGGTCTCGAGCCGCACGCCCAGGTGCGTCCGCAGGTGACGACCCAGGTCGTCGGCCAGTGCCTGGCCGTCCGCGCCGGGGGCCTCGGCCTCGACCTTCGCCAGCATGCGGTCCATACCGTCCACCCGTCGGATGTGGAGCTGGTAGTGGTTCGACAGACCGGCGACCTCCCCGATCAGGTTCTCGACGGCGGTCGGGTACACGTTGACGCCGCGGATCGTCACCATGAAGTCCGCCCGCCCGAGCACGGTGCCGGGCATGTGTTTCCAGGTCCAGCCGCAGCCGTGGTCGGGTGCGTCGTCGATGCGGACCAGGTCGTGGGTGCGGTACTTGATGAAGGGCTGCGCGAAGTGGGTGTAGCTGGTCAAAACGTGCTCCCCCACGGCGTCCGACGAGCCCACCGGCTCACCGGACGCCGGGTCCACGGCGTAGGAGTGGCAGACGTCCTCGATGACGTGCACGCCACCCGCCCACTCCTTGCAGGACTGACCGATGAACAGCGCCTCGCCGACCCCGTACGCGTCGTAGATCTGCTCGGCGCCCCACGCCTCCATGAGCTGCCTGCGCGTCGCCGGGATGGAGAACCCGGCTTCGCCGCCGCCGGCGAGCATCCGCACGCCCGCGTCCCGGACGTCGATGCCCTCGCGCTCGGCGATCTCGGCGAGGTGCAGCAGGTAGGTCGGGGTGCCGCAGACGATGGTCGGCCGGCGTTCCATGATCTGGCGGACCCGCTCGACGCCCGACACGCCGCCGCCCGAGACGATGGTCAGGCCGAGGTTGCGGGCGCCCCAGTAGAAGCTCCACAGCCCGATCCACATGCCGAAGTCGAAGCAGAAGTACATCGAGTCGGACGGGCGGATGCCGTGGTCCCACATTCCGTAGCAGTACTGCGAGCCCGCCTTGTGCAGCTCGTAGTGCGTGAACGCCTCGTTGAGGAACCGGCCGGTCGTGCCGGTGGTGTGGAAGTACTGCTGCCACCTCTCGGGCCCGAGGGCGACGCCGCCGAAACCGTGCGCCTCCTGGTCCGCGACGTAGTCCGGCTTGTCGGTGAAGGGGAGGCGGTGGTGGTAGTCGTCCCAGGTGCGGATGTCGGCGGGCTTGACCCCCGCCTCGTCGTAGATCCTGCGGTGCAGGGGGGAGTGGTCGTAGGCCCAGCCGACGAGGTGTCGGATCCGCTCCAGGTGCAGGCGGTCGAGGACCTCGCGCGAAGCGGTCTGGGTCGGAGCGTTCCAGAGGCTGTGTCGGTCGATCGTGGTGGTCATCGCGTCGGTTCCCCCTACCTGCCCCGCCACTGGGGCGGCCGCTTCTCCAAGAACGCTGTCGCGCCTTCGCGGTGGTCCTCGGTCGTCTTGAGCACGCTCTGGCCGAGCCGTTCGAGCCGCCTGCCGGTCTCGGCGTCGACGTCCGTGCAGGTGTTGAGCACGAGCTTCGCCATGCCGAGCGCCAGCGGTGCCATCCCGGCCAGCTTCTCGGCCATCGCGACGGCGGCGTCGAGCGCACCTCCGTCCGGAGCGACCTCGGTGACCAGACCCAGCTCGGCCGCCCGGGGAGCGCGAAGCGTCCCTCCGAGCATCACCAGCTCCTTGGCACGGCCGAGGCCGACGTGGCGGACCAGTCGGGAGCACCCGCCGGAGCCCGGGATGAGACCGACCCTGGCCTCGGGCATGACCAGCCGCGCGCTCTCCCCCGCCACCCGGAAGTCGCAGGACAGCGCGAGCTCGAAGCCGCCGCCCGCGGCCACGCCCTCGATCGCCGCGACGACCGGCACCTCCATGGCCTCGACGGTGTCGAACACGTCGTGGATACCGCGGGCCAGCGCGCGGAACCCGCGGGTGCCCATGGCGGTCAGGTCGCCCATCTCACTGACGTCCTCGCCCGCCGAGAAACCGCGGCCGGCACCGGTCAGCACCAGGACCCGGACCGCCGGGTCGGCCGCCGAGTCCTCGACGGCCTCCCGCATCTCCGCCCGCATCTGCGAGTTCCAGGCGTTGAGCCGGTCGGGCCGGTTGAGCGTGAGGACGCGGATCCCGCCCGCGCGCTCGTCGATGGCGACGAACTCGTAGCCCATCAGGATCCCGCCCCTGCGATCTCGAGCGCGACGCTGGCGGCGACCGTGCCGTCGGCCTTGCGGATCTCGACCCCGGCCTCGGTCGGCACGACCGTGAGCTCGTCGCCCGGGAACACCGGCGCGGACAGCCGGGCGGTCGCGGAGCGGAGCCGGTCGGCCCCCACCTGCGCCACGACGGCGTCGAGCGCGAGCGCGACGGTCAGCGGCCCGTGCGCGATCACGGAGGGTAGTCCGGACGCCTGCGCGAACTCCTCGTCCACGTGCACCGGGTTGTAGTCGTTCACCGCTCCCGCGTACCGGGCGATCTGCACTCGGCTCACCGGTGGGCAGCTGGCCTGCACGAGGCTCACGACCGCACCCCCCGCTCCACGAAGGTGATGGACTGGCGCTGCACCAGCGCTCCGTCGGCGGCGGTGTACTCCGCGCCGACGACGCCGAACTGGTTGGCACCCTTGCTGTACACGTCCTCCACGACGACGCGGACGTGGACCGTCTCGCCAGGGGTGAACGGGCGCGCCCACTCGTAGCCGAGGCCGCCGAGCAGGGCGCGGGAGAGATCCAGGCCGAGGCCGTCGACGACGGTCGACTCTCCACCCACGGTCGCCGCGAAGGACGGCACGAGCGTCTCGGTGCCGCGGCCCGAGGCTCCGCCGAGCGCGGCGGTGAGCCTGCCGAGGACCTCCGGGGTCAACGTGAGGTCGACTTCCACCAGGGTCCGCCCCTTGGCACTCTCGTCCACGAGATCCTCCGCCCGGCCTCGACGCCGCTCGTCCTGCCGTCGGAGCGAAGGATGCGCGAGTGAGGGCGATCACGTCAAGGGCATCGCCAATATTTCGGCCGACCAGTCGGTTGACCCAATATCTCGCGGCTCCTAGTGTCACCACCAGCCGAGGAGAGGAGCCGCAGATGACGGTCGTCGAGGCGCAGCGGCGGGTGTACCGCGAGGGTGACCCGGACATGCCCGAGGAGTTCCACACGCTGCTGGTGCGGATGTTGACCCACCACCTGGAGAACTCCACCAACCCGCACTACACGGCGCTGCTGAACAAGCTCTGGGACCGGTGCATGACGCTGTGTCCCACCGAACGGCTCAAGACCACCTTCGCCAAGCTGATGGCCCAGGAGGTCGAGCACGGGGTGATCACCGCCCGGATCCTCGACGGGCTCGGGGTCGGACCCGTCGACGCCCCGATCAAGCAGTACCTGTTCCACCTGCCCATCGACACCTTCTGCGACCTGGCCTACTTCAACGGCCTCGGGGACCGTGTCGGCTGCTACATCGGCGAGACCTGGGAGGGCGTGCCCTACGAGCCGCTGCTCTCGGTCGCCGAGCGCCTGCACAAGGACGAGGTCTTCCACGCCACCTTCGGCCTGAGCAACCTCAAACGGATCTGCGCCACCCCCGAAGGCCTCGCCGAGGCCAACGAGAAGATCCACATCTGGTGGCCCGCCGCCCTGGACATGTTCGGCCGCTCGGACTCCGACTTCTCCGACGCCTACGTCCGCTGGGGCCTGCGCACCAAGAACAACGAGGACCTGCGCCGCGAGTACATCGCCGACACCCGACCCATGCTCGAGGCCCTCGGCATCACCGTCCCCGCCGACACCGCCAACCGACGGTACCTCTGATGGGCGCGGTGAGCGCCGGCGCTCCCGGACGCACCTCCTGGCGGGTCACGATGACCCGCCCGGACGCGCGGGTGAGCCTGTTCGAGGTGGCGCTGTCGGACTACCGCGAGTTCTTCTTCGTCGCCGTCGGCGACCGCTCGGTGTCGGTCACGATGTACGACACGAGTGACGAGACCCATCCCGAGCCCCAGGTGTTCACCTTCGCCAAGCCCTACGGGTGGGACATGGACCTCGAGGCGGAGGAGGCGCTGCTACAGGTCTGGCAGGCCATCGGCGTCCAGCGCTGACCCGTAGACCCCCGGGAGCCCCGGGTCAGGGAGCGAGCGCGTCCGCGACCGCGCCCAGGGACGCGGCCGCCCGGGCCTCCAGGTCCGGCAGCGCCTGCGCGTGCCTGCGGACCTCGCCGAGCCGCGCGGCCACGGGTCCCTTCGCCTTGGCGTGGTCCGCCAGGTCGGTCCACGCACGCGCGAGCAGGGCCCACGCGTCCCTCGCCTCGGCCACTGCCGGCTCGGGCAGCAGTTCGGCGGGCAACGGGCCCGACCTGGGCGACTCGCTGCGGGCCGGCGCAGCCTCGCTGGTCGACGTCGCCACACGGGTGCTGGTCGCGCACGTGGTCGGACGCCGCCCCGAGGTCGACGCAGCGCCCCTGCAGATCGCCGCGGAAGCCTTCGCCCGCCTCGTCGTGAGCCACGTCATGGCACCCGACCGCGACATCGACGCCGCCGCGGACGCGATCAGTGCGGTGCTGAGCCCGTATCTGCGCACCCTGCTCGCATCAGCGGAGCCGGAGTGACGACGCGAGCAGGGCCCACGATCAGCCGCACCATGGTGCGGGCCGTCTCGACCGGGTCGTCCCGGCCGGGCACGAACCACTTGTACAACCAACTCGTCATGCCCAGCACGGCATGCGCGGCGTAACGGGTGTCCACCGCCGGAAGTACGTCCGCGTCGACCGCCGCGCCGACGACAGCGCCGATCCGGCCGACATAGGTCCGCTCCTTCGCCCGGATCTCACTGTCGAACGGCCCGTCCAGGCGCGGACGCTGGTCGAAGAAGACCGCGAACAGGCTGGGATCCTCGGCGATCAGCCGCACCTGGTGCTCGACCAGGGCCACGAGGCGTTCCCGCGGGTCCACGATCCCACCCAACTCGTCCAACCGCGCGAGCGCGAGAGTGATCGCCCGGTCGAAGACGAGGTACAGCAGATGAGACTTGCTCCGCACATAATGGTAGAGGCTCGCCTTGCGCAAGCCCATCGCAGCAGCCACATCGTCGAGCGAGCCGGCGTCGTAGCCCTTCTCATGGAACACCACCGCCGCCGTCTCCACGATCTCCCCCAACCGGCGGACGTGATCGGGAGACGGCTCGGTCAGGCGCGGCCGCCCGGGTCGGCGCCGCACACTGGGATCACCACCACCAGAGTTCGGCGTGGACATCCACCACCCCCTCCGCGAGAATTATACTCCGCCAGGGCGCCCGACCCGCGCGGCCGCTCAACCCACCCAGCCCTCCTCCACCAAGGACCCGACGCCCGCCGCACCGAGAACCCCGGCCGCGGACAGCTCCAGCAACTCGACCAGGCGGGCCCGCGGAACCCCCTCACCGACGTGCGCGGTGCCGTTGAGCATCGACAGCAGCAGCTTCACCATGGCCAGGACCTCGGCGTCGGGCAGGTCTGCGCAGGCCCCGAGCACCCCGCACCAGATCGCCTCGTACTGCCGCTGGCGCGCACGCAGCCCGCAGTACTCCTGCGCGGGCAGCTCCCGCTGCTCACGTAGGTAGACGGCGAGGACACGGCGTTCTCGGACCGCGAAGTCTACGTGCAGCGCGACGAGGGCGGCGAGGGCACGGTGTGGCAACGGGGTGGCGCCCACGATCCGCTCGGCGCCGCCGATCAGGTGGTCCATCGCCTCCTCGCAGAGCGTCATCAGGAGGTCGGCCTTGCTCGCGAAATGGCGGTACACCCCCGGGCCAGAGATTCCGGCCGCCTGCCCGATCGCGTCTGTACTCACCGAATGGTACCCGCGGGCAGCGAAGAGGTCGGCGGCCACCCGGAGCAGCTGCTGCTTCCGACTCGACCGGTGACCGTTACCGCCCGTCATCGGCTCCTCCCTCCACCGTGCCCTGCCACCCGGTGCCCCCTCGGCGGGCGAGACTCGGCCCGCGACCACGTCACCCTAACCCGGACCTGCTGCAGCCACGGACCTCGGTTGCGATCTCCAAAGGTCCGGCTCGAACTCGCCCGAGGATGGACTGCACCGCCTGCGCGGACGCTCCTACGGGTTCGATCAAGCTGGCTCGGGAGTCATGATGTCGATGGACCTGGCGGGTGCGGCGGCTTGAGCTGCGGCGGGTATCGCCAGAGCATCGAGCACAACCGCCCCGCTCCTGGCGTCCGGGTTGCCGATGAGCTTCGCGAACGCCGCACGGCCCGCGTGGACGTCTCGCGCGGCCCGGCGACGACCGTCGCGGTCGTGCGCGTCGACCGCGCCCTCGTGGCGGTGGAGGCGGTCGGCGATGAAGGCGGCGACATGGGCCAGGTGGAACAGGTCGTGGCCCGGGATGGCGAGCAGCGGGTAGTCCGGTCCGGTCATGGTGCCTGCCTTCGGTCACGGTGCGGCTATCGTGCGTCGGGCTGGGTGGTCCTCGGTCTCGTTCGTGGTGACGTGGCGCGCTTCGGAGCGGGGTCGGTCGGCGGGCCGACTGCCTCGGTGGCGGCCCGGACGGGCTCGGTGGTTCTCGCCGTCGTGCGCTTCGGCTTGCACACCAGCCTGGCCATGGTCCGCGCGTCGCGAAAGGTCTCCACGCAGCTGACGAGTGCGTGCTGGTCGCGGACCTCGTAGATGAGGCGACCCGGCTGTACGCGCAGGAAGGGCTGGCCGCCGCGGTCGTTCACCGCGTTGACCTGGCTGATCGGCTTCCCCGACGCGTGGGTGATCACGGCGGGGTCGGGCATGCCCTCGATGGGATTGACCGCGTCTCGAGCCGAGAACATCGGGAGCGACTTGATGAGCTTCGCGGCCTCGGTCCAGGGCTCGGCCAGGTGCTCCGCGGTGCGCAGCTCGTGCAGGTACAGCAGCGACTTGCCCAACGGACGACGATGGCGGCGTCGTCGGTGTGCGGGTGGCTGGAGTCGATCTTGGACGTCCTGGACCCCGGACATCCGCAGCACGGCGATGACGGCCTGTGTGGGCCGCGTGCTCAACGCGGGCCATCGCAACTCGTCGGGTCAACTGGCGTACTTCCGCCGTCGCTCCAGAACCGTGATCAGGACAACGGCCACGAAGGCAGTCGTCAGCGGCCCGACCCAGCCCAAGGTGCCGTCGACTCCGTCGAACAGCCAGCGCCATACGGATCCGGCTGACCCCACTACCCAGAACTGGATCAGCGGGATCACGCCGGCCGTGATCCCGACGAACCCCATGAGCCCTTGCCACGTGTTGATCGTCTTACTGGTCACCCGAGGCCCCCCTCCATTTGAGTGCGAACGCATTGAAACTGACCGCCTGCCATGTTGTCAATGCGAACGCATTGCTATGCTGGCGGGGTGTCACGCTCCGTCGATCACGAGGCCCGACGGGCCGACCTCGCCGCCGCCGTCTGGGCACTGGTGGCCTGCGGAGGGGTGGAGTCCGTGTCGCTCCGTTCGGTCGCGGCGGAGGCCGGGGTCTCGATGGGGCGTGTGCAGTACTACTTCGCGACGAAGGAGGACCTGCTCCTGCACGGCCTCGAACAGGCGCACCTGTGCATGGAGGCGCGTATCGAGAAGCGAGTCGCGGCGACCGGCGGAGACGCCCGCGAGATCCTGGCGACCATCCTCGACGAGCTGCTCGGAGAGCATCCCCGGACCCGCGACGCGATCCGGGTCCACGCGGCCTTCGCCGCTCGCGCCGTCGACGCGCGTACGGCCGCCGTTCTGACCGACGGTGACGAGGAGATCCTGGCGCTCGCCGTCGCCGTCGTCGCGCAGGCCCGAGAGGCCGGTCGGGTCGGCGCGGATGTCGATCCCGAACTGGACGGGTACACGATCTGGACACTGGCGCGCGGCCTCGGCACCGACGTCGCCCTCTACGGCGCGCCGATCGACCGTGCGCGCGCGACCCTCGCCCGCGCCCTCGCTCGCGTCGCGCCGCCGACCGGATGACCAGGAGCGATCATGCTCACCGTCCGGCTTGCCTTGAAGGAACTCCTCACCCTCGCCGATCTCGTGACGGGCGGGGCCCGGATACGGCTCCCGAGGAGCGGCCACCTCGCCACGGCTCGACCTATCTGCTCGTCCAGGTCGCCGCGTCGGCTGTCCTTCTCGCGATCGGGTTGCTCATCCGCGAGTTGCTCGGCGGCAGCGGGGCCACTGTAGGTGCAGCCGTGTGGGCGGGTCCGGGCGTACTTCTGGTCGTTCCCTTGGCCGCGCACTTCCTGGGTCGACCGCGTCGTCCGCTCGTCGGGCCGGCGACGGTGATCTCAGCTGTGGGCGGGATCCTCGCCATCGCACTCGTTGTCGTTCCTGTGTGGGACACATGGGCTCTCTACCGGATCGCGGTCGGCGCAGCGATGTGCGCGGCATGTCTACTCGGCTGGGTGTCACCACGTGAAGCCTGCTCGGAGGATTCAGACGCCCGCTAACTTTCTCACCCTGAGGTGTCTCCTCGCGGCGCGGGTTCACCCCTGCCAAGTCGAGGGCCGGGGCATCGCCGAGCTCGGCCACCCACCGGACGAGCCGGTGATCGTCGTCAACGAGTGGCATCTGGTCGGTATCGGCCACCACACCACCGCAGGCCGAGAACTCGCCATCGCCCGCGCCGAACACGCATCCGCGACGACCGCAGGACCAGGAGGACACCATGAGCGGCCGCGAGAGCACGATCATCGACACCGCCCGGCTGACCTACACCGTCGAGCAGGTCGCGACCCTGCTCGACCTCTCGCGCGGGATCGCCTACCAGCACGTCCGCGACGGCGTGATCCCGGCGCAGCGGGTGGGACGGCGCTGGCTCATCTCGCGCCGTCGCTTCCACGCCTGGCTCGACGGGCAGGCCGCCTGATGGCCGGGATACGCAAGACCCCGGCCGGGAGCTGGCGGGCCTACTGGCGCGAGCCGTCGGGCAAGCAGGTGAGCAAGACGTTCGCGACCAAGCGCGAGGCGACGGCGTTCCTCGGGTCGGTGAGCACGTCGTCCAGCACCGGGACCTACGTGTCGCCGCACGCGGGCCGGATGCTGTCGGTGAGCACGCGCGGGCCTGGATGGCGTCGTGGAACACGGAGGCGACCACCCACGTACGGGATGCGTCGATCATGCGCAGTCACGTGTTGCCGCGGTGGGAGTCGTGGCAGCTCGCGAAGATCGACCACCTGTCCGTTCAGAGCTGGGTCGTCGTCGTCTGTCCCCCGCCACGGTCGCGGAGTGCCGCCGCCTCACCTCCGCGGTGCTGCGCTCGGCCGTGTCGCCGGATCCTGAAATCTGACCCCCTGGAGTATGGCGGGTTCTAAGGCTCGTCGCAACACCCCTCCAGCAAGATCATCGGGGTGGACATGGCACGGCGAGGGCGGAAGCGACAGCTCGAAGTAGAGGCCGAGTACTGGCGACTGGTGACCTCCGGGGTCGGCACCGTGGCCGCCTGCGCTGCGGTCGGGATCACGCGCAAGACCGGCTACCGCTGGCGCGCCGAGTCAGGTGGTCTGCCGCCGGACCGTATCGGTGAGGTCGGGCGTTCCGGGCGCTTCCTGTCCCGTCTCGAACGCCAGCGGATCGCGACTCTGCGCCGCGAGGGCTTCAGCATCCGGGAGATCGCCAAGATCCTCGGCCGCCACCCGTCGACCATCAGTCGGGAGTTGCGCCGCAACACATCCGCCCACGACGGTGGTCGCTACGACGGCGACCTCGCCCACGCCCGGGCCCGCCAACGAGCCCGCCGTCCACGCCGGAACCGGCTCAGCCGCGACGAGGCACTGCGCCGGGTTGTTCAGGCCCTGCTCGAGGACGAGTGGAGCCCCGAGCAGATCGCCGCGCACCTGCGTCGAGTCCACCCCGATCGGCCGTCCTGGCACCTGTGTCACGAGACGATCTACCAGGCGCTCTACCACGGCGGGAAGGGCGGACTGAGCCGCACGCTGACCCGCAGACTTCGCACCGGTCGACCGCTGCGCAAACGCCGCCGGCGCCCCGATGTGAGGGAGACGCGCTACATCAGCCCGGGCAAGCTGATCGACGCCCGCCCCGCGATCGTGCTCGAACGCGCACGCGTCGGCGACTGGGAAGGCGACCTGATCCTCGGGACACGCAGCCATTCGGCCATCGGCACGCTCGTCGACCGTCGAAGCGGCTACGTCCGCCTCGTCCACCTACCCGGCGGGCACAACTCCGAGCAGTGTCGGCTGGCGATCAGCCGCTCGATCCACGACCTCCCCGGGCGAGCTCTACTGTCTCGTCCCGGGTTTGATGGAGCCTCTACCAAACCCGGGACTTGACACTACTGACGCTGACCTGGGACCAGGGCTCGGAGATGGCTCAACACGCCCACCTCGAGCCGCTGTTCGCCGAGGGCGTCTACTTCGCCCACCCAGGCAGCCCCTGGATGCGCCCGACGAACGAGAACACCAACGGACTGCTGCGTCAGTACTTCCCGAAGAAGAACGACCTCCGCCAGTTCAGCGCCGCCGATCTCGTCCTCGTCCAGGACCGTCTCAACCGCCGCCCGCGCAAGCGCCACGGCTGGGACACCCCCGCGGAGGTCTTCTCCCGAGAGCTCTGAGAACCTGCTCGCTGACCTCGGGTGTTGCGACGATCATGCGAATCCACCTTAGAACCCGCCGTCCCCAGAAGGGTCAATTTTCAAGATCCGTTGACACCACTCCCCTTCCCCTGCCGGAACGCGCACCCCGACGGGCGACCGGCCGACGTCGCGACCATCGTCGACGCCGTGATCAGGGCGCGGCCCCACAAGAGCTGGGGCCCCGAGGAGCGGCGTGCGGCTCGGAACCACGCTCGGGAGAGCGTCGAGAGGTCGCGTCGACTCCTCGACCGCATTGCAGCTGCACAGGAGCGGGCCGGCTAGCGCTCGGCCACGAGATCGTCCTGCCATTCGTCGGCCTCCTCTCGGGTGTCGTGCCATCCCTGCTCGTCCGCGCGCTCGGCGGCGCCGCGGGTCTCGATCTCGGCCAGGGCGGCCTGCGCCCGGGCGACAGCGGCGGCGGTCTCGTCGACCGTCGGGATGCGGGCGGGGGCGTCGTGGCGCTCGGTGGGATCGGCCTCGCTGCGGTCGCGGATGTCCGCCACGGCCGTCTCGGGGCCGCGGCGGTCGTCTTGGTCGGCGCGGTCGTCGACCATGTCCGCGTCGGTGATCTCGCGGTGGGCCTCGTCGACGCGCTGGTCGTCGAGGTGGACGGCGAGCCATTCCTCCGCGGTGACGCGGTCGCCGGGATTCGCGAGATCGACTCCCCGCGCTCCCAGCTCGACGCGCGCCCGCTCGGCCTTGTCCCGAGTCTGGGCGGTGTGGGCATACCACTCCCCGCGCGCCTCGTCGGCGCTCTCGAGCTGCGCGGTCCGCTCGGTGAGGGAGTCGGCCTCCTCGCGGGCCCGCACGGCCGCGGCGTCGAGCTGACCGCGCTCGGTCGGGTCGGGCTCGGCGGCCGCGCGAGCGGCCCAGATCTCCGCGTCGGCCGCGGCCTTCGCCGCCGCCTGGTGGGCGAGGTCGAGCTCGTCCCCCACCCATCGCGGCGCCCAGGCGGTCTCGCGCTCGTAGGCCCGGACCCGCATCCGTAGCGCGCCGTCGCTGAGATCGGCCTCCTCCGCGCCGGCGTCGGGGAGGTCGAGCTCGCGGTGTGCTGCGCGGAACATCGCAGCGGACTCCGCCAGACCCGCCGGTGGGGCGGCGCCGAGCGGGTCGGTCTCGTCCGCGTGCCCGGCCAGCTCGCGGTAGGCGCCCGCCCAGCCGGCTCGTCGTTCCCACTCCGCTCGCTCCAGCGGATCGTCGGGAACCGCGCCGAGAGCTGTCGCCGCCCAGGGTGGAGTCTCGCGGGCTAGCTCGGAGCCGAGCTCGTGACGGCGCTCGTCGACCGCCTCGGCTCGTGCGTGCAGCCACGCGCTCCACGCGGCCGGAGCATCTCGCGGGACCAGGTCGGTGGCGCTGTGGATCTCCGGCGTCAGCCTGCCGTGCAGTGATGTCGTGATTCGGTGGTGCAGGACCTTGGCCGGCGAACGCGCGTCCTCTAGCCCGCGCCCGACTGCTGCCGTGATGAGGACATCGGCCGGATCGTGCCCAGCCAGCTCGGCCGATCGCAGGAGGCGGTCGAGCGAGCCGATCGCCTCGTCGGCGGCGAGGCGCTCCCGGACCAGGTCGGGCAGGACACCGTCGGCGACGAGTCGGTCGAGCGTCGCCGCTGTCCTTCCCGCAGTGACGTGACCGATGCCCTCGACGAGCTGCCCACCGTGGGTCCGGGCGGAGCGCGCCGTGATCTCCGCCTGTTCACGCTCCGCGGTGGCGGTCCGGTCCTCTTCTGCACGCGTGAGCGCATCGGCGAGGACGGCGTAGGCCTTGCGCGGCTCGACGTCGAACGTCTCACCGGTCTCGGCATCAGTGGCCGTCGGCCTGGTGATCGTCCAGGCCGTGTTGCTCGCCCGACCTCGGGTCAGGCCGACGTAGAGGGCAGAGGCGTCCGTGGCCGCCCCGACGACGGTGTGCGCGCGGTCGACGGTCCGGCCCTGGGCCGCATGGACGGTGCTCGCGTAGGCGAGCGAGAGGTGCTCGCGGACGTAGTCCGGCGGGAGCTGCAGTGGATCACCGCCGAGTGTGGGGATTACGGTGAGTCCGCCGTCGCCGCGCAGCGCGGTGACGGTGTAGGTGCTGCGGTTGATCGGCGCCTTGGTGTTCCCCTCGAAGCCGATCAGGGCCCACCCGTTGCGCCGCGCCTGCACCTGATCCCCGGCCCCGGCGACGGTCCCGTTCCCAAGCTCCGCACCACCCGACTCGACCCGCCCGAGCTCGACGAGCTGGGCCCGCAGGGCCGCACCGACCCGAGCCGCGGCGTCATTGCTGCCGACGATCAACAGCGCGTCGTGTCCCGCAAGCGTGTCCGCGAGCCAAGCCCGCGACGCCGCTGACTCGGCCTGCTCGGCCGTACCACCGTCGACGAGCCGGCCACGCCGCTGGTAGGCGTCGAGCGCCTCGACGTTGGCGTCGCGGAGCTCGAGGGAGGCCCCGCGCTCCCACCCGGCCGCGAATCGACGGACCTCGCTGAGCTCGTAGGTGATGCCGTGGTGTGCGACGTCGTGGAGGGCACCTCCCGGCCCCACCGCTCCGAGCTGACGTGTGTCCCCGACCAGGAGCAGCTTCGCCCCGGCGGCGTCGCACCGCTGAGCGATCTCGGCCAGATCGCTGGTCGACGCCATGCCCGCCTCGTCGACGACGACCAGGTCGCCGTCGACAGGCTGCATCGCGCCGGGTGCGTTGCCGAGCCACCGAGCCGTGTTGGTCGCCGTCAGCCCCTCCTCTTGCAGTAGATCGGCGGCGACCTGCGAGGGCGCGAGACCGATGACGCGATGTCCGGCTTCCTGCCACGCCTCGGATAGCGCGCCGACGGTGAAGGTCTTGCCTGTCCCGGCAGCCGCCGACAGGACCTCGACCCGGGCGCCCGAGGTCAGCACGCCCCGCACCGCCGCCGCCTGATCGGCACCGAGCTCGTGGCCGTTCTCCGCGAAGCGACTCACGACAGCGTCAGCCAGCTCGGGGGCGAGGGCGGCCGCGCCGCGGGCCACTGCCGCTCGCCTCAGCATTCCTTCGGCGACGAGATGCCCCGGGTTGCTGTAGCGAGCGCTCCCCGGCCGCTCGAACATCGACGAGCCGTCGGCGCGGCGCAGCTCATCCGGCAGGTCGTGCAGGATCGGTGGCGGCGTGAGCGGCACCGCGTCCGCGAGCGCGCGATCGGTCAGCTTCTCGAGCAGCGGCCGCACCTCGTCCGGCGTAGCGCCGAGTCGACCGGGCAGCTCGTCGGAGACCGCACGCATCAGGTCGGACCGCGACCACGACGCTCGCCTCTCGCCGACGTTGGCGACAGCCCGCTCGACGACGTCCCGCTCCGACCACTCCTCCGGTGCGACAGGTCCTTGGGCGTGGTCGACGACTCCCCGAGCCACCTGACCGAGACCGCCCGCCACAGCCTGACGGGCCTCCGACTCCCAGCGGTCGAGTCGCTCGTCGAGGGACTCCCCGCCGTAGGACTTGGCGGCACGCGTCGCCAAGGTCGCCTGCTGCGCAAGGCGGGTCTGCTCCAGCGGGGCGGGCTCTCGCCCGAAGCGGGCGACGAATGCCTCCTCCAGCTCCCGGGTGCGGGCGGTGATGGCGTGGCGGCGGGAGGAGAAGAGGTCGATCACCTCCCGGTCAACGCCCACGACCTCACGAGCGCGGCCGTCGGGTCGGGTCGCGAACTCGATGCCAAGGGTCCGGGCGAGGTGGGCCTCCATGACCCGCTCGGCGACGGCACCCGCGGCACCCCGGTGGGTGTGGATGGTGCGGGAGTCCAGCGCCCGCCACTTCCCGTCCGCCCCCTGGACGCGGTTGAGGATCGCGTTGTGGACGTGCAGCTGGGGATCCCGGTCGCGAGAGTCGTGCTGCAGGAACTGGGCGATCACGAACGCGTGGGCGTCGACCCAGCGCCCGCCCCCGCCACCATGGTGACCAGCGCGGGCATAGCCGGCGGCGTCCTGCAGGTAGTCCAGGCCGGCACGGGCCCCGGCCATGACGGCGTCCTCGACCGCCCGCTGATGGGCCTGCCACGCCTGGGCAGCCCCCTCGTCGCCCGCCGCACGGGCTTCGTTGGCGGCCCGCTCGAACGCAACTCCGAGCACGGTGACGCTCTTCGGAGCCGAGAACGTGGCGTCGATGAACGCCACAGCCTGCCTCGACGACGCCTCGGCCTTCGCCTTCAACGCGTCCCGACGCTCGGGGCCGGCGTTCGGCTCGCTCGCGAGCAGGCTGTCGTAGATCGACTCCGGAGTTCTGAACTGCTTGTGTGGAGCGGCGAGCAGGGTCGCCTCGCCCCACGTCGAGCGGTCCCACGAGGCGGGGTCACGCGGGTCGAGGAGGTGCAGGTAGGCGGCCTCCATGATCTCGGCGTCGACGACGCCGCGGAGGCCCAGTCGCTCGGCCCCGGCGCCGTACCAGAGGCCGGCGGGCTCGCCGGCTGCGACGCCGCCGGTGTAGTAGCCCTCACGGCCGCCCGCCACGGCGTCGGTCAGGTAGCGGGTGTCGTACCCGATCGCGAGGCTCAGCACGAGCGCACCTCCGCCGCGGCGAGCGGCACCATCGGATCGTGATGCCTTGGTGTGACTGGGTTCGTGATCTTGAGTAGTTGATCTTCGCGGTGACCTGTCATCGGTTGCCTTTGCGGTACTGGTTCCGGTCGTGGCGTTCTGCGGTGACGAGCTGGTGACCGTTCGGTTCGGGGAGGGTTCGGTTCGTCGTCCAGGCTCGGGAGATGTCGGTGGCGGCGTCGGCGAGCGGGACGACGGGGTTGTCGTGCAGGCCGGTGCCCGCGGTGTGCAACGCGAGCTCGCAGCCGCCGACGGCGGCGCGCAGGCGTTTCGCGACGCCCGGGCGGAACCGGTCGTGCCAGTCACCGATGCGCTGCCAGGACCCCTGCTCATCGTCGAACGCGACGGAGTGGGCTCCCTGGAGCCACCACAACTCCTCGACGACGGTCGGGTGCCAGAGCCAGCACGAGGGCAGCTCGGCATCCGGGTAGCGCAGGTAGACCGCCTCGACCCACCCGATCAGATTGCGGAGTCCGGCTTCGCCCTCCTCAGGGTCGGTGGAAGCGAGCCAGCCGCCCGGCCCGCTCCCGGACACCCCCGCCTCGCCCGTCGCCGGGTGAGATCGGGCTAGACGGGCGACATCGGCCGAGAGGCGGCGCACGAGCGTGTCGAGCTCTCCCACCCGCCGCTGGCTCCGTTCGAGCGCGCGGGCGAGCGCCGCGACGGTCGGGTCCGCGTCGCTCACGAGCGTCTCCCGGGCAGCGGGATGACGTTCGGAGGCGCCTCGACAACGGCGGGCGCCGTCTCGTCGCGGTTCCGAGCCTCGTGGAAGCGGCTCGCCGGGTCGGCGAACCGGCCGGGCCACCGAGCGGCGAGCGTGTCGAGGGCGGTCTCGATGACGACGTCGCGCCGCACCCTGAAGCGGCGACGGCGCTGGTCGCCACGCAGCGATCGGGCGTGCGCACGAACGTCGCGCCGTCGCCACGCCATCAACACCTTGCCGACGACCGGCGGGATGCCGCGCCGGTACACGACCGCGTAGCCGGTGGGGAGGTTGGCGATCTGCGCGGGCGCGAGCACCGGCACCTTGCGCACTGTGCGCGAGAACGTCCGGCCGTTGAGGTCGGTCGTCGTGATCGGCTCGTCCCGCTCCCCCGCCAGCGTCGACCAGAAGGCGAGGTCGTCTCGGTCGCGAGTGCCGCCGAACACCATCGCCACCGCGGCGTTGTTCAGGATGATCGCGGCACCGGTGTCGCCCCAGCGCGCGATGACCTGCGCACGGGACTGGAAGGCGGCGATGATCGTGACGCCTCGGCCACCCATGTCCGCGGTCCACGACTGCAGCGGCACGGGCGAGATCAGCGCCGCCTCGTCGAGCGCAAGGGTGAGCGGTGGATCCAGCCGCCCGCTCGGCCGTGTCGCCGCGAGGCGACGGGCCTCCCGGGCGACGTAGCCGGTCAGCGCACAGACCAACGGCGCCGCCTGAGTCTCCTCCGCGCCGAGCAGATAGACCGTCGCGTTCGACGCGAGGAGCTCCTCCACGACGAACGGCGACTCGCCACTGGCCGCAGCCGACGCCGCCGGCGACGTCAGCCAGCCGAGCGCGGGCATGATCGTCGAGGTGATCGACGTCCGCGTCCGGTCATTGGTGGTGACGAACTGGGTCGCGTCCTGGGCGTACTCCGGGGCCGGCGACGTGCGGAGCAGAGAGGCGACCTCGCGCTCGGCTTCGTCCGGTGCCGTGACCCACCGGAGCACCTCCCGCATGGTCAGGTTCCCCAACGCGGCCGCGTGCATGAACGCCGCCAGCACGCGGCGAGCCTGCGTCTCCCAGAACTCCCGATCGCCGCCTCCGTGCGATCCGGAGACGAGCAGGTCCCCAGCCCGCTCGGCCGCCGTCACCGGGTCCTTGCAGCCGGTCAGTGGGTCGAACGTGATCGTCGAGGCGTGACCGCCCAGCCCGACGGCGTTGAACACGTAGACCGGGCCCCGCCGCGACCGGAGCGGCGCAGTCAGCTCGAGCAGGTCGGTTCTCGTCGACGTGACGAGCGCGGCGCCGGGCGCGTCGATCACCCGGCCCGCCAGCCACCCGGTCTTGCCGGTTCGCGGTCCCCCGAAGAGGACGATCACGTCCTCCACCGAGGCCCACACCCACTGGGCCCCGACCCTGCAGAGTGCGACGGCGACGTCTCGTGCACGGATCGCCCCGCGCGCTGCCCTCGGCAACGCGGCGAGTTCGGGGCGGACGGAGGAGGCTTTGCGGCGCATCGCCGCCGCCGAGGCGAATCGCGCGATGTCGACGGTGGAGGCGACTCCCGACTTCCGTCGCGATCGGGCGCTCCACCGCACCACGCGCGACGACGTCCGACTCCACAGGTGCCAGCCGACCGCGGAGGCCAGGAGCCCGCCTCCGGCGAGAGCCCACCAGCCGAGGTGACCGATCAGCCGCCACGCGGCAAGCGCAGCGACGAGAGCCAGGAACCCGGCGATCCACCGGGCGCCCGTCCGCCACGCCAGAGCGGCTCCGGCCGCGAAGACGACGAGCAGAAGGAGTGTCATCAGCCCTCCTCGGGTGCGATGGGAGCGTTGCCGTTGGTGCGCCGTGACGCCTCGAGCAGCTGCCGAGCCTCGTGCTCGGTGACGCCGAGCTCCTTCGCCAGGCGGCGGCGACCGATGCCGCCCGCGATCAACGCGGATGCCCTGTCGGGCTGGCCGGAAGCGGGCGGCGCGGTGTCCCACCACGACAGACCGGGGTCTCGAAGGTCGGCGTCGTCCAGGTCCTGCGGTGGCTCAAGGACGGGCGCCCGCTCTCGACCGACGAGCACCGCGAGGTGCACGACGGCGCCCAGCACGGCCGGGGCCACCCCCGACACCGCCACGACCACCCACCAGGCCGGCTCGAGGCCATAGGCCTCGAGGACGTGCCCGAGGGCGTTCGCGACGACGGACAGCACGAGCAGGCCGAGCGCGAGCGACCGCGCGAACCGTCGTGCGGAGTCCGTGGCCTCGGACCCGAGCCAGACCAGCGAGCCTGCCGCGGCGCCCGCGTCGACGACGACCGGGAGCAACCAGGCGAGCCGCGGGTCGAAGCCGCATTGGCGGGCGAGATCGCGGAGAGCCGCGAACGACAGGACCGCCGCGGCGGCCGCGACCACGGCGAGGAGCGCGAAGAGCCAGCCACGCGCGCTCACCATGGCTCCTCCGCAAGCCGGGGGCAGGCCTCCTCGTGACCGGCCTCGTTGTTGACCGGGGCGCCGTCGTACGGCCCCGTGTCACTGATCGACCTTTCGCACGAGGTGCAGGTCCAGCGCGCAGCGGGTCGCCACAGTCCTCGAGTGCGCGGAACCGCCCGACCTTCGACGATCAGCTCGTAGGCGAGCTCCGCGGGCACCCCGTGGTCCTCGCCGATGCCGAGTGCCTCGGCAATGCCTCGCCACGTGCTGCCCGCGCCCCGGGCCTGCGCCGCATATTCGTAGAGCTGCGACCTGGCCACGGACTGCGCGATCGCCGCCGCGCGGAGCCCGCTCAGGCCGTCCGCCAATGCAGCCACCGTGAACGTCGCGCCGGGATAGGCAACGCGCTGGACCTCCTCGGCGCCGAACCCGTCGACCGCGATCCGACGGATGAGGTCGACGAGCCGACGCCGGTGCGGCTGCTGCTCCGCGAGGCTCATCGACTCGGCCGTCGATCGCATCGACGTCGGGCGGTCGCGCTCATCCCGTGACATTGGAACCCTCTCCGTTCAGTACCGGGGTCGCTGCGTCGTCGAAGGTCGAGAGGAAGCTCCCGATCGCGGCGGGCACATCCCGCCCCGCCGGTGTTGCCACGAACAGGACCAGCGCGATCAGCGAGAACACCACCGCTCCAGCCGGAACCCGGACCTTCGCGCAGATCACCGCACCCACCACCGCCATCAAGATCAGTACGCCCACACCTGGCATCTCCTGCCTCCCTCCTCCTCATGCCGTCCGCCGCGGTCGTCGCTCCCACCGCGGGACGACCAGTCCCTCGGCGCGCATCTCACGCACGAGGCGTTGCCGCTCCCTCGGGGTGAAGCCACCCCAGATCCCGTAAACCTCGCCGGTTGCGATGGCGGTAGTCAGACACTCCGGCTGAGCTGCGCAGGAACGGCAGATCGCCTTCACCCCCGCCGCGTGCTCCTTCTCCCCCTCCTCAGGGAAGAAGAGGTCGGTCCCGACCTCCTGGCACCCGGCGAACAACCTCCAATCGGGATCGATCGGCGCGCCGAAGAGGGCCTCGTGCACCTCACGCGCCGCCATGGTCGACCTCCCCCATCCACTCGGCGACGTCGATCGCCTTGCTGTCGGCGACCGCGGCCTCGGCGAGGACCTCCAACGCCCGCGCAGGCACCACGATCCGACCGCGAATCCTCAAGGCGGGGAACTCGCCGTCCTTGATCGCGCGGTACAGCGTCATCTCCGAGGCGCCGAGCATGCGCGCCGTCGCAGCGACGCTGTAGAAGCGCGGAGCCCCCTCCGTGGTCTCGTCCTGTCTCATCAGACCTCCCCTGGTCGACCACACGACTATATGCACATAGTGCAGTTCGGGATACGGGCTCGGCCGAGCCTGTGGACAACTGGCGTGTCGTCCCGCCCCGTTCGACACCACCGGCACAATGCGGACGTCGACGAAAGGCATGCCGGTGGCGAGGAGCCCGAAGTACCAGCAGGTCACGGAGGACCTGCGCAGCAAGATCGCGGACGGGACGTACCCCGTCGGCGACCCGCTGCCGTCGACCTCGGCCCTGATGGCGACCTACGGGGTCTCGGTGACCGTGGTCCGTGCCGCGATCAAGCAGCTCCAGAGCGAGGGCCTCGCCGAAGGGCAACCGGGCAAGGCCGTCTACGTCGCCGGAGAGCCGGGGCCCTCCACCGAGCTCGACGAGATCTCCCGCAAGATCGATGAACTCCGCACCGCTCTCGACTCCGCGGTGTCGCAACTGGACGCACGCATGTCCCGGCTGGAGAAGAAGCTGAGGGACTGATCCCGCTGCCTCTTCGCAGGTCAGCCCGCCCTCTTCGGCTGCCTGCCTTCGCTCCTGATTCACGTTGACCACCATGACTTCTTCCAAAGCGCCACGGGAGGGAACACAAGGGGGCACACTCGGACAGGGGGAACAGAAGGGGCGGTCCGTGGAGGCGAACGAGCAGCTCAGCGCCCTGATCCTCGAAGCGGGCTTTGTGAACCCCGACGGCACAGTCGCCCGCAAGAAGTTCGGACGGGCCGTCACGACGGTCGCGAACTCCCGCGGCGTCGAGCAGACCTACAGCCACGTTCACGTCGGTCGCTGGCTCAACGGTTCGAGTCCGCGGGACAAGGTGGTCCGGGAGAGCATCCTGCGGGTCCTCGGAACGCATGTCGGTCGAACCGTGCACCCGGACGAGGTCGGGTTCGGTACGGCTGGACTGTCACCCGACGTCGGCCTGCGCTACTCGTCCGATCCGGACGAGTCGGCAACGACCCTCGCGACGCTGCTCCAAGCCGACATCGACCAGGTGGCCGCGGTCGTCGGCTCGCAAGTCGCACCGGCGGCATGGAGCGAGGCATCGCTGGCCTGGGTCGCTCGACCGCAGGACCGAGAGGCGATTGCTCCAACCCGCGTCGGCGCTGGCGACGTTGTGCGAGTGCGCCAGACACGGGCGAGCTTCGCGTTGCTGGACAATCAGTTCGGTGGCGGCCACACCAGGCGGTCGCTCGTCACCTACCTCCGCGACGACCTCCCTCCGGTGCTCCGCGCGAGCAGCACGTCCGACACCCGAGCCGAACTACTGTCCGCCGCCGCGGAGATCACCCAGCTCGCGGCCTGGGCGTCGTACGACGACGGGCACCACGGCCTCGCGCAGCGCTACTTCGTCCAGGCGCTCGGCCTCGCCGGCGCGGCGGACGACACCAGCGTCGCGGCCGGGGTCCTCGACGCGATGAGCCATCAGGCGACCTTCCTCGGACGCTTCAACGAGGCCGCCACCCTCGCCCGTGCGGCGCTGGTCGGCTCCGCCTCACTCGACATCCCGATCCTCAACGCCCACTTCCACCTGATGGAGGCTCGCGCGCTCGCGCGCACCGGGGACGCGGTCGCCTGCGACCGGGCGCTCAGCCGAGCCGTCACCGAGTACGAACGACACTCCCCCGGCGACGGACCCGAGTGGGTCCAGTACGTCGACGACGCCGAGGTGGCTGCGGAGTTCGCCCACTGCCAGCGCGATCTCGACCGGAGCGACCAGGCGATCCACTGGGCGCAGAAGGCTCTCCTGGATGCGAGCGGCAGCTACGCCCGCAGCGACTTCTTCGCGACGATGGTCCTGGCGCAGGCCCAGTTCGACGCCGGACTCCCGGAGGAGGGCGCGCTGACCGCGCTCACGGCCCTGACCCAGGGCGAGACGCTGCGGTCGAGCCGCAGCGTCTCCTACGTCGTCGAGCTGCGCCAGCGACTCAAACGCTATCGAGGCTCACGGGTGCTCGCCGACTTCACCGAGCAGGCCCGCGAGCGGCGACTCTGGCAGGCCACCATCAGTAGGCAGACCAGTCGCGGCGGCTCCCGCCGGTCCGAATCGCCTCGATCCGCTTAGCAGCCTCCCTGGCGGATTTCTCCGACGTCGCCGCCTGCTTGCTCAGCCAGGACGTCATGGCGATCTCCCGGATTTCGGCCAGGTCGGTGTAGGCGTGCCAGCCGAGGATGTCGTGACCGTAGGCCCCCACGAACGCCGCGTACTCCTCGGCTGTGTGCCAGCCGAGCCTGTCGTAGAAGAGCGCGGTCTGGATCAAGTCCCACTCGCGCGGGCCGGTCGCCATGCTGTCGAGGTCGATGAGCACCGGCTGCCCGGTGCGATCGAGCAGCACGTTGCCCACGTTCGCGTCGCCGTGGATGATGCCGGGCTCGAGCTCGTACGGCAGCGCGTCGAACGCGAGCCGGGCCCATTCGTACTTGTCGCGCAGGAACTCCTCGTCCGCCGGCGCGAGTCCGGGGTACTCGGGAAGCGGCTCCCAGTCCTCGCCGAAGGGACGCACCTCGGGGAGCTCGACGTCGGGGTGGCTCTCCAGCGCGTGCAGGTCGCGGAGGAGGTAGCCGACCTCGTCGAGCGGGGCGTACTCCTCGACGTCGGTGGCGGAGTGCCAGAACGTCACCACGCGGCCGTCGGCCTCGATGGGCTGCCCGACGTCGAGCACCCGCGTCGCGGGGTAGTCCACCGTCTCGAGCCAGCGCGAGACTGCCACCTGCCTCCGCGCACCGTCGAGGGCCGCCCCCGGCCGCGACACGCGAGCAATCACCTTGTTCGGGAGGCGGTAGACGGCGTTGGAGCCGTAGCGCACCAGAGTTGCGGGCTCGTACGGGAGGTTCGCCTCGCCGGCGGCCGCACGGAGCGCGGTGCTGGGGTCGTCCGATTCAGGCTGAGTCGCCTCGGCGTCGCTGATCGCGCACCTCAATCTCGTCGTTCCGCGGAGCCGCAGCCGTTCCAAGTCAAGCGTAGGCGCGGCGGGCGGAGTGTGGTCAGTCGGCGGGGTAGAGACGACGCGTGAACGACCGGGGCTGCTCCGCGCCGTCGATGAACCACGCCACCGACTTCCGCGTCCCGAGCATCCCGACACGAAAGCTCGTCACCGACGTCGACAGCACCCGGTCGTCCGTCGACCTCGACGAGGCGTACGCGCGAGCCTCGCGCTCGGTCGCGAAGACGACCTCGATGCCGCCCACGTCATCGGGCTTCGTGGCGTGGACTGAGTAGACGATCTCCGACACGCACTGCCTCCAAACTGCGTCAATCTACGACACAGTACGACAGCCGCCGCCACAGCCCAGGTCAGACACCTAGCGTGCGTGTCGTGGGCCGACTACTGACGAGCGGAGAGCTCGCCAGGGAACTCGGCGTCAGTCTCCGCACGGTTCAGCGCTGGGTCGCGGACGGTGTCATCGAGCCGAAGCTCCGCACCGCTGGCGGCCATGGACGGTATGACGCCGACGAGGCCCGCGATCAACTCCGGAGGCATCATGCTCGTCCGAAGTGAAATCCGGAGTGCAGCTGTGGATTGCCGGACGCACGACGCCCCGGCTGTGGGATCGTAGGACCATGGAGGAGGTGCCACCCGTCAGCGAGTGGCCCACCTATGTCTATCCCCAGGTCGACAAACTCCTCGGGCTGAGCGGCGGCACCGCCAAGCGCTGGATCAACGGGTACGTGCGCAACGGGCGTCCCTACGACCCGATCGTGCGCCCCGAGCCTCTTCCGACTGCGTGGGTGACGTGGGGCGAGTTCCTCGAGACCCGCTTGATGGCCAACTACCGCGACATCGACGAGGTCCCGGTGCAGCACATCAGACGCTGCGTCAACCGGCTCCGCGAGCAGACCGGCGAGAGACACCCACTCACCAAGTTGTCGACGTTCATCAAGGCCGATGGCCGCGAGCTGCTCTTCGCCTCTCAGGACCCGCCCAGCGACACTGAGCCGTTCCGGTTCGCCGAGCGCCTGTCAGATGGCCAGCTACGTCTGCTCCCGTGGGTTCAGCTGTATGTCGACTCCGTCGTACAGGACGAGATGACCGACGACGACATCACCGCCATCCGCCCCGACCTAGACTTTCCCGACATCGTCTGCGTCGCGAGCCGGCGAGGTGGGCGCCCGACGGTCGTGGGCCGCAACGTGCTGGCACGGACAGTCTCCGACCTGCTCGTGGCCGGTGAGACCGCCGCGGACGTCGCCGAGTGGTACTCGATCACTCCCGCTCAGGTCGATCAGGCACGCAGCTACGTTCGCGCCCATGCAGCGGCCGCGTGACGCGCTGAATGCCCCCTGCACCGAGCCTCACCGACGTCCGCTTCATCGTCGACGAGGACTCGCGCGGATTCGGCATCTGGTTGTCCCGCCTCCGCAAGGACATGACGTGTGTCGGCAGCGAGCCTGTCGAGCATCTGCTGCCTCTCGGCACGCCGGACCCGACCTGGATCCCGCTCGTGGCCGAGCGGGGCTGGATCGCGATCACGAAGAACTCGAAGATCCGTACTCAGCCCAGGGAGGCGGCGCTCGCCGTCGAACACGGTCTACGCATCGCCTGCCTGATGGAGCCGGTGAAGGGCGCGAACCGCTGGGACTTCGCGCAGATGGTGATGCGCCACTGGGACGCGATCGCGGCTCTCGAGGATCGCGATGAGGCGACCTGGCTCTCCGTCTTTCGCGACCGGGTGAAGGAGCGCCCTTTCCAGCCCGGCCAGCCGGAACGGGCGCAGACCGGCCGACTGTGAGTCGCCGCCGGAAGGCGGATCCATTAGATCGCTCGGCCCGGGCGGCCTTGAGCCCCCGCCACCCGCCTGATGAACACCGCCCGCAGGTCCGCTGGAGCGCCGAAGGCCGGGCGGGCTGAGCCCGCCCGGCCTGTCGCTCAGAGGATCCGGATCGGCTGGCAGATCCACGAGTTGTGCAGCTCGAACGATGCCGCCAGTGCACGGCGCCGGCCCCGAAGGCGGATCGTTGCGGCGACCTCCACCGCTCCCTCGTGGGGCTGGACCGGGCGGACGTGCAGCAGGCGGGCGGCGCCGTGGGAGCCGATCGCATCCGCCGGGACGGCCTGCAGGTAGGGCAGGACCCGGGGGTGGACGCGGTCTCGGACCTGGCGGGCTGCGCGACGCTGGTCGAGAACCTCCACCAGCATCGTGACCGTCACCGAAGCCTCCCGGAGGGCCTCCGGGTCGGGAACGACGTCGGTCACCGGGTCGCCTGCCGGGAGAGGCGCGGGCACGTACAGGATCGGGTTGTGCCCGCACTCCCCGCAGGGCTCGATCAGGTCCTTCCCGTCCCAGATGTAGCGGTGCCTCGGCGTGAGCCCGAGAGCGCCGCGGAGAATGTCCTGGGTGGTCTCCTCGTGGTCGTGGGTGATGGTCATGGCGGCGGCCTCCCGTGGGATCGGCAACCAGCCCGGGGGGGTGTTCTTGCTGTTGTGGTGGGCTGATTGCGGGGCGCGGTGCGAAGCGCCCGCCCTTGCCGTTCCGCGCCCGACCCCGCCCGGCGAGGCTCGCGCACAAGGGCCGCCCGAAGGGCGGTCTGCGCCAGCAGACGCGTCAGCGCCCTTGTGGGTGAGACCGGGCGGGGTAGGCAGGCCCACCACGCGGGACAGCCCGCCGGAGGCGGTCCTCCGGCGAAGCCGCGCTGGCTATGCCACGAAGGTCAGGATCGCGTCGGTGCTGCCGAACTGGCGGACCTCGAGTTCGTACTCGCTGATCTGCGCAGCCATCCCGCCGCTCCGGGTGATCCCGTCGATGAGGAGTCGGTGGAGTGCTCCAGGCTCCATCGGCACCGGAGCCGTGACGACCTTGCTGACAACCGCGCCTCCGCGGCGGAGAACCAGCTCGATGAGACCGGTCCCGATCATCGGTGCGTCAGTCGGGCGGAGCTCGGCTCGGGGGAGCATGTCCGCACTGGTCTCCAGCACAACCACCGGCTCGTCCACCGTCGATTCGTCCTTGACCATCTCGGCAGCATCCGTCTTGTCTGCGTCCTCGGCGTTCGCGGCGGCCTGCGGAATTGCACGTATCACCGCGCGTACGCCGCGGCGCGGCTCGATCAGTCCCCACTCTCGAAGCAGGTTCAGCGCGCGGTTCGCGGTGCCGATCGCAACGCCGTACTGCTCGGCGATCTCGGCGGTCGTGGGTAGGACCTCGCCCGCAGCCATAGTGCCGTCGAGGATTTCAGCGCGGAGGTCCATTGCGGTCAGTTCGAACGGATTGCGCGCCACCAGCTCGTCCGGGCCGACCACACCTGGGTCTCCAACTGGACGTTGCGGGAGACGGTCCAGCAGGTTGGATGATGCGCGCTGATCGGCTTCCGACACCCACGCCGCGTAGACCCGCAGTGTGGTCGCTCCTCCGCCTCCGTGGCCCAGACGCCCGGCGACAGTGCGGACGTCGACCCCGCCAGCGATGAGCTCTGTCGCAGAGTAGTGGCGCAGCTTGTGAAACGTCGTCTTGATCTTCAGGCCATGAACCAGGCGGCTGTAGCGACGGGTGATCGTCCGCGGGTTCATGTGTGTAGCGCCGTCTCCCGAATGGGAGAACACGAAGGCGTCGTGAGCCAGCTCGAAGCCCAGCTGCGCCGCGAGCTCCATGCTTCGAGCGCGGTGGGCGGTCAGCAGCGTGACAGACTCGGGGTCCAACGCGATTCGCCGGTGCTGGTGGGTCTTGGTGTCCTTCTCCCACGTCTCGGTCTTGAGCTCGGCGATCGAGCGCTGGACGCGGAGCGTGCCGGTCACCAGGTCGACGTCGTCCCAGCGCAGCGCGCACAGCTCGCCGCGGCGCGCCCCGGTCACCATCGTCAGCCACACCAGGACTGCCCAGTCCGGGTCGTCCCAAGAGGCGTTGAGGATCCGAGCCGCCTCCGCGGAGGTTGGCGGCTGCGGGTTCGCGGGCGGCTGCTTCGGTGGCTCGGCGTTCTCGATCGGGTTGCGGGAGAGCCACCGCCAGCGCACTGCCCGACGCAGCGCTCCGCTCAGGATCACGTGGATCTGACGGATCGTCGACTGCGCCAGCGGCTTGCAGACATGCTGCCGACAGCGGTGATCGCAGTCGTGAGCTGACTTCACGCGGTGCTCGATGCCGCGACGGCCCCGGCAATGCTTCCGGCATCGGCGGAGCTCGGCGTAGAAGGAGTCGAAGACCTCCGACGTCAGCGCGGAGAGCTTCACCTTGCCGATCACGGGAACGATGTGGGTGCGCGCGAGATTCTCGTACGTGGCCTTGGTCGTGCGCTCCACCTCGAGCAGGGCGAAGTGCTTCTCCAGGAGCACGGCGACCGTGGCCGCTGTGCGGGGGTTCAGCTTCTCGTCGACCTGTACTAGGAGGCGGCGGAGGGCCTTGTCTGCTTCGTCCTCCGCGAGTGGGCCCGCCGCGATGACCTCAGTCAGGTAGTGCCGCTGCTTCGTGACGGGGTCCCGACCGGCGGTGACGCGCACGCGCAGCGAGCCGCTGGGAAGGATCTCGATCTCCCCGCGCTGTCTCACTCGACGGCGTGCGCTGGTCTTGGCCACGTGGAGACGCTAAGCCCAAATGCTCCACGTTTGGCTCCACAACACGACAGGCCGGAGAGTCAGAAGACTCATCCGGCCTGGTCAGAAGGGTGGAGCTGAGGGGATTCGAACCCCTGACCCCTTGACTGCCAGTCAAGTGCGCTACCAGCTGCGCCACAGCCCCTTGCGATGAACAGAACCCTACAACACCCTCGCGGGGACCCCGTGGGAGGGGGTCCCCGCGAGAGCGGGGAGGTCAGCCCGCGATGGCCTTCTGCAGCCAGTCCGAGTCGTTGACGTCGATCTTCCGGCCGCCGATGGCGACGGTGGGGGTGCCGAAGTTGCCGTTCGTCTGCAAGGCCGGGTTCGCGGCGGCCGTGTTGGTCGCGTCCTGGATCAGGCCGCTGTTGGCCTGGGCCGCGACGCATTGGCCGAAGGTGCCGCCCGCGCCGAGTGCCGTGCCCTTGTCCGTGAGCTCCTGGACGGAGAAGCCCGCGCTGCCCTCCGAGGGCTGGTCGGCGTACAGCTCGGCGTGGTAGGCGGGGAAGATGCCGGCGTCCGCGGCGCAGATGGCCGCGTTGGCCGCCCGGGTGGAGTAGCCCGCGGGGCTGCTCGCACGGTCGAGGATCGAGATCGCGTGGTAGTCGACCTTGATCTGTCCCGCGTTCAGCGCCGCCGTGATCTGGTCCTTGTACGTCGACTCCAGCCGCTCGCAGTACGGGCAGAGGTAGTCCTCGTAGATGTCGACCGTCACCGGGGCGCTCGGCCGGCCCGCGGTGATGACGGCACCCGAGCGCGCCACCGGGTAGTTCGGGGCGGGACCGGCGGCCTCGGTGCTGCGGTTGTTCAGGGTCACGACGACGCCGACCACGATCGCCGCGATCACGACGACGGCCACGATCGCGAGCACCAGCGTGTTCCCGGAGAGCCCCTTGCGTTCGGGCTTGATCCCCGCCGCCTTCAGCCTGGCCTGTGCGGCCTCCTGACGACGTCGCCGCTCGTTGCGGTCCGCTCCGCCCACTTCCGTGTCCCTTCCTTACCCGAGTCCCGACGTGACGAGCCGCCGCTCGGCGGCGAACAGCGTGCGCGGGCGCACGACCAGCCAGGCCGCCAGCGCCAGGAACCCGACGTCTCGCAGGATCTCCTGGACGTACTGCGTCTGTCCCGGCGCCACCGCACCGCCGCCGCCGAAGCAGCCGCAGTCGATGGACAGCCCGCGCACCCACGCCTGCGTCACGCCCGCGAGGAACACCAGGAGCAGCCCGGCGGACAGCACGGCCACCGCGCGGACGCCGACGCCCGCGAGGAGCAGCAGTCCCAGGGCGAGCTCGAACCACGGGAGGACACCCGCGACGACGCCGACGGCCGTGCGGGACAGGACGTCGTACGCCCGGACCGCCACGTAGGTCTGCGCCGGGTCCACCGCCTTGAGCAGGCCGGAGGTGATCCAGACGGCCGCGAGGCCGAGGCGCGCGAGGGTACCGATCCCGTCGAGCGCCCGGCTCCTCGTCACGCGAGGAACGGTAGACCCGCCACCTGAGACCGGGGTGAGGACCCTCGGGCCGGGACTCAGAAGTGCTCGCGGGCGGACTCCTGTTCCAGGACCTGGTCCAGGTCCGAGAGGCGGTCGAGGCCTGCGACCGCCCGGGCGGTGCGGTTGTTCTCGGCCAGCAGGTCGCGGTGGCGGTGGACCCACTGCCAGTAGCCTGCGGTGAAGGGGCAGGCGTCCTCGCCGAGGCGCTTCCTCGGGTCGAAGGCGCAGCCGCCGCAGTGGTCGGTCATGCGGTGGAGGTAGGCGCCTCCCGAGGAGTACGGCTTGGTCGCCAGCAGGCCGCCGTCCGCATGTTGGCTCATACCGATCACGTTGGGCGGCATGACCCATTCGAAGCCGTCGACGAAGGCGGTGCGGAACCACTCGCTGAGCTCGGCGGGGCGGTAGCCGCGCTGCAGGGCGTGGTTGCCCAGCACCATCAGCCGCGGGATGTGGTGCACCCAGCCCCGGTCCCGCACCCCCTCCAGCGCCGAGCGCAGGCAGGCGGCGGTGACCGCGTCGGCGTCGAGCTCGGTGAACCAGTCCGGGAGCGGGGTGTGGGCGCGCAGGGCGTTCCGGCGGGTGTAGCCGCGACCGAAACGCCAGTAGAGCTGCCACACGTACTCGCGCCAGCCGAGGACCTGCCGGACGAAACCCTCCGCGGAGGCGAGCGGAACCTCCTGGGAGCGGTAGGCCTGCTCGGCGGCGTGCACGGCGTCGAGCGGGTGCAGGACGCCGTGGTTCAGCGGCACCGAGAGCAGGGAGTGGGCCATCGCCCAGTCCTGTTCCATGACCGCGTCCTCGTACGGGCCGAACAGCTCCAGCCGGTGGCGGACGAAGTGCCGCAAAGCCTGCTGAGCCTCGTCGTGGGTGACGGCGAAGCGGCGCGGGCCGTCGACGCCGACCGCGGGCACGTCCTGCAGGTCCCGGCGGACCTGCTCGTCGATGTCGTCCTCGGTCGGCTGCCACGGACCCGGCACCGGGAGGTGCGCCTCGCCCTTGGGCGGCGGTTCGCGGTTGTCGTGGTCGAGGTTCCAGGTCCCGCCGACCGGCTGGTCGCCGTCCATGAGGACGGAGAAGCGTTCGCGCTGGGCGCGGTAGAAGTCCTCCATCCGGAACCGGTCGCGGTCACCCGCCCAGTCGTCGAACTCCGCCTTGGACAGGGCGAAGGTGGGTGTGGGCAGCACGTCGGAGACCAGGCCGTCCTTCCGCAGGCGCTCGACGAGGTCGGCCGCGGCGAAGGACGTCGGCGCGTGCACGACGACCGGCTCCCCCACCCGTTCGAGGGCCTCCCGGTAGGTGTCGGCCTCGAGGTAGCGCACCCGGTCGCCGAGCTCCTCGGCGAGGTGGCGCATGCCGGACAGCACCAGGTGCAGCTTCTGCCGGTGGAACCGCTTGCGGCGCAGCGCCTTCGTCGACTCGACGAGCACGACCTCGCGGTCGCGCATCTCGTCGGTCGCGTGCACGTGGGGGCCCAGTTGGTCCGCGAACAACCAGAGCGGTTCCATCGGGTCAGTGTGGGGTCGGCGCTACGCTTCCGCACGTGGACGACGCCGCCGAGCTCGCCGAGCACCAGGACGACCACCGCCACCGGGACATCTCCGGGGGTTGGCTGCGGGCCGCGACCTTCGGTGCGATGGACGGGCTGGTCACCAACATCGCCCTGCTGGCGGGCGTGGGCGGCGGGGGCGCCGACCGCGAGGTCATCATCCTCACCGGGATGGCCGGGCTCGTGGCGGGCGCGTTCTCGATGGCGTTGGGCGAGTTCGCCTCCGTCGGCACGCAGAACGAGGCGGTGGACGCCGAGGCCGCCCTCGAGCGGCGGGAGCTCGCCCGACACCCCCGCGCCGAACGCGCCGAGCTCGTCGCGCGCTACCTCGAGATGGGGCTGACCGAGGAGACCGCGAACCGGGTCGCGGACGAGATCGGCGCCGACCCCGAGGTCGCGCTGCGGGTCCACGTGACGCAGGAGCTGGGCGTGAGCCTGGACGACAAGCCGTCGCCCTGGGTGGCGGCCGGCTCCTCGTTCGTGTGCTTCGCGATCGGGGGGATCGTCCCGCTGCTGTCGTTCCTGTTCGGCTCCTCGTCGCTGCTGCTCGGGCTCGGGATCGGCGCGGTCGGCCTGTTCGTGGCGGGGGCCCTGAGCAGCAGGTTCACCATCCGCACATGGTGGAGCGGCGGGCTGCGCCAGCTCCTGTTCGGCGCCATCGCCGCGGGTGCGACCTACCTGGTGGGCACGCTGATCGGTGTCGGTGTGAGCTGACCCACCGCGAGTGTGTGACAGGCTGGAGCCACACCATCGCGAGGAGGAGCCGTGACCGCTGAGCTCGGCCTGGGGGCCCAGAGCCTCGTCGAGCTCGCGCTGGAGCGGATCCGCGGGGACATCCTGCGCGGCGCGATCGCCCCGGGTGAGCGACTGGTCGAGGAGCAGCTGACCAGGCGGTTCGGCATCAGCCGGGCGCCGGTCCGGGAGGCGCTGCGGCTGCTGGGGCAACAGGGTCTCGTCGAGCACCTGCCGCGGCGCGGCGTGCGGGTCGCGGAGCTGTCGGCCACGGACATGGCGGAGCTGTTCGGGCTGCGGGACGCGCTGGAGCGCTACGCCGTGGAGACCGCGCTGGCGGCGCCGCCGGACCCCGAGCGGCTCGCGGTCCTCGAGCGGGCGACGGAGCGGATCGAGCGTGCCGCGGCGCAGGACGCCTCGCTCGACCGGGCGGACGCGCACCGCGAGTTCCACGTCGCGCTCGTCGCGCTGGCGGGGCACCGGCACCTGCTGCGCGTGTACGAGCCGGTGATCATGCAACTGCAGCTCTACATGGCCGCCAACATGCGCCGGGAGGCCGAGCAGCGCTCCCCCGCCGAGGGTGCGCACCGGCACCGGCACCTGTTCGAGGCGGTCGCCTCGGGCGACGCCGCGACCGTCCTCGCCGCGCTCGCGGGCCACGGCGCCCAGACCTACCTCGCCCCGGAGCTCTCCCCCGGGCTCGACGGGGCCTGACCGCCGCGCAGCCGCACCAGCTCGGCCGCGCCCGCCCGGTCGGCGACCCCGAGCTTGCCGAAGATCGCGGAGACGTGGTTGCGGACGGTCTTGTCGCCGATCCCCATCCTGGCCGCGATCTGTGGGTTCGTCAGGTTCTGCGCGAGCAGCGCGAGCACGTCGGACTCGCGGGCGGTCAGCTCCGGGAACGGGTCGACCGGCGGCGGGGTCGGGGCCAGGAAGGCCCCCAGCCGCGCCGCCACCGACGGGCCCAACGCGGCCTCGCCCGCGGCGACGGCCCGCACCGCGCGCAGGATCTGCGCCCGCCCGGACCCCTTGAGCAGGTAGCCGCGGGCCCCCGCGCGCAGCGCCGCGAGGACGGAGTGGTCGTCGTCGGCCATGCTGAGGACCAGGACGCGGGCGTGCGGGCTGGCCTCGACGATCCGCTCGGCCGCCGCGACCCCGCCCATGCCGGGCATGGTCAGGTCCAGCAGCACGACGTCCGGGTGGTGCGCGCGGACCGCCGCCACCGCCTCCTCCCCGCTCGCGGCCTCGCCGCACACCAGCACGCCGGGATCGGTGCGCAGCAGGGCGCACACGCCGGACCGGAACGCCCGGTGGTCGTCGACCACCAGCACCCGGACCGGGTCCGTCACGGCAGACACACGATCACCTCCGTCCCGCCCTCGGTCACGCCGCGCACCGTGCAGCGGCCACCGAGCTCGGCCGCGCGCTCGCGCATCGACCCCAACCCGACGCCGGCGCGCGGGTGCGCGGGCAGGCCCACCCCGTCGTCGGCGACCCGGATCCACAGGGGCGCAGGCCCACGCACCGCCACCCGGATCCGGCGGGCGCGGGCGTGCCGGTCGGCGTTGGC
Source organism: Pseudonocardia sp. WMMC193 (assembly GCF_021728735.1). Classification (NCBI taxonomy): domain Bacteria; kingdom Bacillati; phylum Actinomycetota; class Actinomycetes; order Pseudonocardiales; family Pseudonocardiaceae; genus Pseudonocardia; species Pseudonocardia sp. WMMC193. The sequence continues at coordinate 3,751,044 of NZ_JAKKDO010000003.1, forward strand.
CACCGCCTCGACGGCGATCCGGAAGGCCGCGACCTCGGCCGCCGCGGGCAGCGGCGCGTCGCCGAGCGCGTCCTCGAGGTCGACGGGCGCGGTCCCCGGCGGCCGTGCGGACAGGTGCGCCCGCAGCGCCCCGACCAGGCCGAGGGTGTCGAGCACGGGCGGGCGCAGGCCGTCGACCAGCCGCCGGACGTCCGCCAGGGCGGTCGCGGTGTCCGCGACGATCTCGTCGAGCAGGACCCGGCCCGCGGCGTCGTCTCCCAGCTCCCGGGCGGCCTCGGCGCGCAGGGCGAGCCCGGCGAGGGTGGGGCCGAGCCCGTCGTGCAGGTCGCGGCGCAGGCGCCTGCGCTCCTCCTCGGCGGCCAGGACCAGCCGCTGCCGGGAGCGCCGCAGGTCGGCGGTGAGCCGGTCCGCCCGTTCGGCCTCCGCCACCGCCCGGACCACCGCGGCGATCGGGCGGGCGATCTCCGCCAGCAGCGCCCGGTCCCGCCGCGCGCGGGTCTCGCGCCCGGCCAGGCGCAGCTCCCCGACCCGGTCCCCGCCCGCCCGCAGCGGGACGACCTCCGGCTCGCCGGGCGGGGACCCGGCCGTGGCGAGCACCCCGTCGGGCCCGACGACCGCCACCGCGGACAGCCGCAGCGAGGTCCGGACCGCCTCGGCGACGTCCGCCAGCGCGGCCCGGTCGGCCACGGACTCCAGCCGGGCGCCGAGCCCGGCGAGGACGGCGTACGGGTCGCCGCGCTCGCCGTAGAGCAGGCGGTCGACCCGGCGCTGCCACCTCCGCCGCAGCGGCTCCGCGCCCACCGCGGCACCGGCCGCCACCAGCGCGGACGCCGGCAGGCCCGCCGCCGGACCGAGGACGTGCACCGCGGCCGTCACCACCGCGAGGTAGGCGGCGAGCACGGTGGCGGTGAGCCCGCCGTAGAGCAGGGTGCGGCCCGCGAGCCGGTCGATGTCGACGATCCGGTGGCGCACCAGCCCGACCGCCACCGCGACCGGGGGCAGCGCCGCGGCCGCCGACCCGGCCACCTCCCACATCGGGGCGCCGACGGGCCAGAGCGCGGGATCGTCGTCGAGCAGACCCGAGACCAGGCGCAGGAGCACCGTGGCGCAGGCCACGACGAGCGCCCACATCGGCCACTGGAGCCGGTGGCGCAGCGGGTCCTCGCGCGGGGTGCGCCACCAGCGACGGGCCACCAGCGCGCCGCCGACCAGGAACGCCGCCCCCACGACCAGGGTGAACGCCGCCGCGATCGGGTCGACCCACCCCTGCAGCGCGGGCACGCCCAGGGCGTTCGGCCTGCTCGGGACCCCGAGCTGCCCGTCGGCACCGGGCCGCAGGGCGGCGAGCGGGGCGGTGACCACGCCGGCGACCAGCACTGCTCCCCCCACCGCCCGCCGCAGCCGCGACGCGGGCTCGGCGAGGGCGAGCGGCACGAGGGCGAGGCAGGTGTTGCCGGGCACCCAGAGCCAGGTCTGCGGCCAGCCGAGGGCCGCCGCGAGCGGACCGTCGGGCAGCGCGAGGGCGGTCCGGCCGCACGCCTCGGCGACGGCGAAGGACAGCCCGGCGCCCAGCAGCAGGGGCCCGACCCGGTCCGCCGGGCGTTGCCGGGCGACCAGCCCGCCCGCCACCCCGCAGGCGACGACGAACAGCAGGGACGCGACGTCGGTGACCCCGGCGCCCGCGTGGAGCGCCAGGAGCCCGCCCAGCCCGGCCGCGACGACCGTCACCGCCGCCGCGGGGACCGCCAGGGCGTGGATCACGGACACACGACGATCACGGGCGAGCACGCAGGAACGTGAACGCCCCCATCAGCCAGAGCGCCCCGGGCAGGACCGCGGCGTACTGCGCGGGGGCGAGCTGGGTGGCGACCAGCAGCGTCCCGCAGGCCGCGCCCCACCACGCCGTGGGCCGCCCGACCGCCCCGTGCCGCAGGCCCGCGACCGCGGTCGCGCCCGCGCTGAGCGCCAGCCCGCCCCACAGCCACGGGATCGTGTTGTAGAAGACGACGTAGCCGCTCACCGCGTCCGGGTCGAGCGCGACCTCCGGCGGCAGCGCCCACCAGAGGTCGGTGTCGTACCCCGCGCCGACGAGCAGCGCGACGGCGGTGAGCCCGACGCCGGCCGCGGCGATCCCCGGGAGCAGCGAGCCCGCGGGCAGGGTCTGGCGCAGCCGGCCTTCGAGCCCGGCCCCGAACACCACCAGCAGCCCGACGAGCGCGGCGCACAGCACCTGGTGGGCGAGGATCAGCGTCGCGGACCCGCGGACCGCCTCGAGCAGTCGCGCGTTGTCCGACAGCAGCCCCGCGGCGGGGTCGTAGAGGTTGCCGGTGGCGAGCAGACCGCCGAGGCCGAGGACGCCGGCGGCGATCCCGCACCAGGCCCAGGCACGGGGGCGGACGCGCGGTGGCACGGCGGGGAGGGCGTGTGTAGTCATGCGGGCCAGGGTCGCCCGGCGCCTGTCCCGACCACCCGTGTCGGGGTGTCCCGGGTGCCCGGGACAGAGACGGGGTTCACACAGCCGTTACGTCGGGAGGCTTGCCCTGACACCAAACTGTCGACAATCGACGGAGTGCAGACAGTGACAGCGCTCGGGGTGCGCGCACTCCGGGCGGCCTACCGGGCCGGGACGCTCCGGCCCCTCACGGTGGTCGAAGACGTGCTCGCGCACATCGCCAGTCGTGGGGACGACGCGGTGTGGATCAGCGTCACGCCCGCGGAGGTGCTGCGCGAGCGGGCCGCGGAGCTCGAGGGACTGGACCGGGCCCTGCCCCTGTGGGGGATCCCGGTGGCGGTCAAGGACAACATCGACGTGGCCGGGCTGCCCACCACCGCCGCCTGCCCGGACTTCGCCTACACCCCCACGGCCGACGCCGGGTCCGTGCGGCGGCTGCGCGAGGCGGGCGCGATCGTCGTCGGGAAGACGAACCTGGACCAGTTCGCCACCGGCCTCAACGGCACCCGTTCCCCGTACGGCGCACCGGAGTCGGTGTACGGCGGGGACCTGATCTCCGGCGGGTCCAGCTCCGGGTCGGCGGTCGCCGTGGCCGCCGGGATCGTGCCGGTGGCCCTGGGTACGGACACCGCGGGCTCCGGCCGGGTCCCCGCCGCGCTCAACGGGATCGTCGGACTCAAGCCGACCCGCGGGCTCGTCGGCACCTCGGGTGTGGTGCCCGCGTGCCGCTCGCTGGACTGCGTCAGCGTGTTCACCCGCGACCTCGCCGACGCCGCCACGGTGCTCGACGTCCTGGCAGGCCCCGACCCGGACGACCCGTGGTCGCGGCCCGACGCCCCCGCGGCGCCCGGCCTGCGGCTCGCCGTCCCGGACGGCCTGGAGCTCGACCCCGCCGTCGAGGCGCGGTTCGCCGAGGTGGTCGAGGCCGCGGTGACCAGGGCGGACGGGTTCGTGCGCTGTGACGCCGCGCCGTTGCGGGAGGCGGGCGACCTGCTCTACGGCGGGCCGTGGGTGGCCGAGCGGCTGGCCCACCTGGAGGACTTCCTGGCAGGGGACGGCGCGGTGCTGCCCGTGACCCGCGCGGTGATCGAGCGCGGCGCGGACTTCAGCGCCGTCGACACGTTCCGGGCGATCTACCGGCTCCAGGAGCTCAAGGCCTGGGCGACCCGGCTGTTCGAGACCGCCGACGTGCTGCTGCTCCCCACGGTCCCGACCACGTTCACCCGCGCGCAGCTGACCGAGGACCCGGTCGGCCGCAACCTCGTGCTCGGCCGGTACACGCAGTTCACGAACCTGCTCGACCTCGCCGCCGTCGCCGTCCCCGCGGGGTTCACGGCCGACGGGCGGCCCTGCGGGGTGACCCTGTTCGGCCCCGCGTTCTCCGAGACCCGACTGCTGACCGCAGCAGCCGCGCTCGTCCCGACACCGATGGAGGTGGCATGACAGGCTCCACAGATCTCAGCACGAGCACGCGCACCGCGACGATCGGCCCCGTCGCGGCCCGCCCCTACGCCTGGCCGTACGACGGCGCGGTCCCCGCGTCCAAGACGGCCCTGATCTGCATCGACTGGCAGGTCGACTTCTGCGGGCCGGGCGGCTACGTCGACCGCATGGGCTATGACATCGGGCTGACGAGAAAGGGGCTCGGGCCGACCGCCCGGCTCCTCGCGCACGCCCGGGAGACCGGGATGCTGGTGGTCCACACCCGGGAGGGCCACGCCCCCGACCTGTCCGACCTGCCCGCCAACAAGCGCTGGCGCTCGAAGCAGATCGGCGCGGAGATCGGCTCCCCCGGACCGACCGGGCGGATCCTCGTGCGCGGCGAGCCCGGCTGGGAGATCGTCCCGGAGGTCGCGCCGGTGCCCGGCGAGGTGCTGATCGACAAGCCGGGCAAGGGCGCCTTCTACGCCACCCAGCTCGACCTGGTGCTGCGCAGCAACGGGATCACCCACATCCTGCTGACCGGCATCACCACCGACGTCTGCGTGCACACCACCATGCGGGAGGCGAACGACCGCGGCTACGAGTGCCTGATCCTCTCGGACTGCACCGGCGCCACCGACCCCGCCAACCACGACGCCGCCCTGCACATGGTGACCATGCAGGGCGGGGTCTTCGGCGCCGTCGGGACCGCCGACGCCGTCGTCGAGGCGACCACCTGGAGTGACTCATGATCGTGGACGCGAACCCCGGACCGTACTCGTTCGACCCCGCGACCACCGCGCTGGTGATCATCGACATGCAGCGGGACTTCTGCGAGCCCGAGGGCTTCGGCGAGACCCTCGGCAACGACGTCTCGTTGCTGCGCAGCGTGATCCCGCCCCTGCAGCAGGTCCTCGCCACCGCCCGCGCGCTGGGCATGACGGTGATCCACACCCGCGAGGGCCACGTGCCCGACCTGTCGGACTGCCCACCCGCCAAGCTCAACCGCGGCAACCCGTCGCTGCGCATCGGGGACCCCGGGCCCAAGGGGCGCATCCTGATCCGCGGCGAGTACGGCCACGACATCATCGACGAGCTGGCCCCGCTGCCGGGGGAGCCTGTCGTCGACAAGCCGGGCAAGGGCAGCTTCCACGGGACCGGGTTCGGGGACCTGCTGCGCGAGAAGGGGATCAGCTCCCTGATCGTCGCCGGGGTGACGACCGAGGTCTGCGTGCACACCACCGTCCGGGAGGCCAACGACCGGGGCTACGAGTGCCTCGTGCTCTCGGACTGCACCGGCTCGTACTTCCCCGAGTTCCACCGCGTCGCCCTGGAGATGATCGCCGCCCAGGGCGGGATCTTCGGCTGGGTCGCCCCCTCGTCCGCCCTGCTCGCAGCCCTCGAGTCCCAGGAGGTCGTCGCATGAGTGTCATCGAAGAGAAGCCCACCCCGATGAAGCTGTCCTGGTGGGTGTCGGGTGACACCAACGCCTTCTTCGGTCTCGGCTTCAACACCCTGGTCAACGTGCTGACCCTCTCGGGGCTCTGCCTCGGCGTGGTCAACATCCCCGGGGCCGAGGTGTTCGGGGTGATCCTGCCCGCGCTCGGCGTGCAGCTGCTGATCGGCAACGTCTACTACACCTACCTGGCCCGGCGGCTGGCCCGGAAACAGAACCGCACGGACGTGTGCGCGATGCCGTACGGCCCGTCCGTGCCGCACATGTTCATCGTGGTCTTCGTGATCATGCTGCCGATCTACCTGACGACGAAGGACCCCCTCGTCGCCTGGGCCGCGGGCCTGGCCTGGTCCTTCATCATCGGGTTGATCGTGCTGGTCGGCGCCTTCGTGGGGCCGTGGATCCGCAAGTACACGCCGCAGGCGGCGATGCTCGGCACCCTCGCCGGTGTCTCGATCGCGTTCATCTCGATGCGACCGGCCGCCCAGATGTTCACCGCGCTGTGGATCGCCCTGCCGGTGATGGTGATCATCCTGATCGGCTTCTTCACCGACCTGAAGCTGCCCGGCAACATCCCGGTCGGGCTCGCCGCGCTGCTGGTGGGCACGGCGATCGGCTGGGTCGGCGGGTACATGTCGGGCCCGGCCGTCGCGGAGGCCGCGGGCAACGTCGCGGTGTCGCTGCCCACCGCGAGCATCGGCCGGCTGATCGAGGGGCTGCGAGACGTCGCCCCGCTGCTGGCCACGGCCATCCCGTTGGGCATCTACAACTTCACCGAGGGCATGACCAATGTCGAGTCCGCGGCCGTCGCGGGCGACGAGTACAACCTGCGCGCGATCCTCGCGGCGGACGGCATCGGTGCCGTGGTGGGGTCGGTGCTGGGCTGCCCGTTCCCGCCCGCCGTCTACATCGGCCACCCCGGCTGGAAGGCCGCAGGCGGCCGCACGACGTACTCGCTGGCGTCCGGCGTGGTGATCGCGTTGATGTGCTTCCTCGGCCTGTTCTCGCTGCTCGGCGCCCTGCTGCCGACGCCGGCGATCGTCCCGATCCTGCTCTACATCGGACTGCTGATCGGCGCCCAGGCCTTCCAGGAGACCCCGAAGCGGCACGCCGTCGCGGTGGTCATGGCGATCATCCCGAACATCGCGTCCTGGGCGTCAGGGCTGATCGACAACGCGCTGTCCGCCGCCGGGACGAGCGCCGAGCAGGTCGGCGAGCAGGCCCTGAGCGGTGCCGGGCTCGTCTACCACGGCACCGCGCTGCTGGGCGGTGGCGCGATCCTCGCCGGCATGGTGCTCGGCTCGATCACCGTGTTCGTCATCGACAAGAACTTCTTCGCCGCCGCGGCGTACTCGGCGATCGGGGCCGCGCTCGGGTTCATCGGGCTGATCCACGCCGAGCAGGTGGGCTGGAACGTGGGCGGCCAGATCGCCCTCGGCTACCTGTTCGCCGCGATCGTGCTGGCGGTGTTCGGGCTGGTCATGCGGGGCCGCACCGACACGGGCGTGCGCGAGGACCAGCCCGTGGCCGCGGACCTCGTCGGCGCGGAGCCCGGCGAGGGCGTCCCGGTCCCTCGGGAGGGTGTGCCGAGCGGGGAGACCGCCGAGAAGCCGGCCACGGCGTGAACGTGGTCCGTCTGACCGCCGCGGGGGCGGGGGCACACGCCCCCGCGGCGGGTCCCTCGTCCTTCCCCGACGCCGGGGCCCTCCCCGACACGGCGGCCGAGGTCGCCGCCGTGTTCGGGCGGTACGAGCGGGCCCTGCGCGAGGCGGACGTCGCCGTGCTCACCGAGCTGTTCTGGGACGACCCCCGCTGCGTGCGCTACGGCGTGGCGGACCGCCAGTACGGCGCGACGGAGATCGCGGCGTGGCGGGCGGCGAACCCCGGGGTGCCACCCGGTCGCACGCTGTCCGAGACGGTCGTCCTCGCCACCTCGCCCACCACGGCGGTCGTCAGCACCCTGTTCGGCTACCCGGACTCCCCCGCCGAGGGCCGCCAGACCCAGACCTGGGTGAAGCTGCCGGAGGGCTGGCGGATCGTGGCGGCGCACGTGTCCGAGGTGCCGGCGTGAGGACCGTGCCGGTGGCGGTGGTCGCCGCACACCGGCGCGGCCACCCGCTGCACGGCGAGCTCCTCACCCTCGGGGCCCGGTTCCTCCGCGTCGCCCGCACCGCCCCCGTCTACCGCCTGCTCGCGCTCGACGGGGCGGGCGTCGCCCGCGGCGGGCTGGTGCGGGTCGCCGAAGGCGGCGAGTCGGTGGAGGTGGAGCTGTTCACCCTGGCCGTGGGAGCGGTCGGCGAGCTGGCCGTCTCGCTGCCGTCTCCCCTGGCCGTCGGACGCCTGGCGCTGGCCGACGGCGACTCCGTCGTCGGCCTGGTCTGCGAGTCCTGGGCCACGGGCCGGGACGTCACCGCGCACGGGAGCTGGCCCGCCTACCTCGCCGCGCGCTGAGCCCCAGGAGTCGACAGATCCGTCCGGTATGGCCACGCTTGTCCGATGACCGAGGCGACCGAGGCGACCGCGCAGCCCGCTCTCAAGCGCGTGATGGGGCCGAAGCTGCTCCTGCTGTTCATCGTCGGCGACATCCTCGGCACGGGGATCTACGCCCTGGTCGGCCAGGTGGCCGAGGAGGTCGGTGGGGCGGCCTGGCTGCCCTTCCTGGTGGCCTTCGCGGTCGCGATGGTCACCGCCTTCTCCTACCTCGAGCTGGTGACGAAGTATCCGCAGGCGGCGGGCGCGGCGCTCTACGCGCACAAGGCCTTCGGCATCCACTTCCTCACGTTCATGGTGACGTTCGTGGTGATGTCCTCGGGCATCACGTCGGCCTCGACGGCCTCGCGGGCGTTCGCGTCGAACCTCGCCGAAGGCTTCGGGTGGGACCTCGGGAACGGCGGGATCGTGCTGGTCGCGCTGGCCTTCATGGTGCTCGTCGCGATCGTGAACCTGCGTGGCGTCGGCGAGAGCGTGAAGCTCAACGTGGTGCTCACCCTCGTGGAGCTCTCCGGGCTGCTGCTGGTGATCCTCATCGGCGTCTACGCGATCGCGGGTGGGGACGCGGACTGGTCCCGGGTCGTCGCCTTCGACACCCCGGAGGACAAGGGCACGTTCCTCGCGGTCACGTCGGCGACGTCGTTGGCCTTCTTCGCGATGGTCGGCTTCGAGGACTCGGTGAACATGGCCGAGGAGTGCAAGGAGCCGCGGCGCATCTTCCCGAAGATCATGATCACCGGGCTCACGCTCACCGGGATCATCTACGTGCTCGTCGCGATCTGCGCGGTGGCGCTCGTGCCGGTCGGGCCGCTCGCGGCGAGCGAGACCCCGCTGGTCGAGGTCGTGCGGGCGGGCGCGCCGGGCATCCCCGCGGACGCGGTGCTGCCGTTCATCTCGATGTTCGCGGTCGCCAACTCGGCGCTGATCAACATGCTGATGGCCTCGCGCCTGCTCTACGGGATGGCCAACCAGGCCGTGCTGCCCAAGCCGCTCGCGCGCGTCCACCCCTTCCGCCGGACCCCGTGGGTGGCCATCATCTTCACCACGCTGGTGGCCTTCGGCCTGATCACCTACGTGTCCCTGGACTCGTCGTCGGATGTCGTGTCGGCGCTCGGGGGCACCACCTCGCTCCTGCTGCTCGCCGTGTTCTCGCTGGTCAACGTGGCCGTCCTGGTGCTGCGGAAGGACCGGGTCGACGACGGCCACCACTTCCGCACCCCGACCTGGCTGCCGGTCGTCGGCGCCGTCGCCAGCGCCTACCTGGTGCTGCCCTTCTCCGGCCGGGACGCGATCCAGTACGAGCTGGCGGGTCTGCTGCTGGTGCTCGGCCTGGTCCTGTACGGGATCACGGTGCTGCTGAACCGGCGGCTCGGCGTGCGCAAGGCGACCCTCGACCCGGCGAAGCTGGACGAGTAGGCCGCTACTCCGCGCCGACCGCGCGCTCCCCCGCGACCGCCTCGGCCGTGGGATCGCAGCGCTCCACCGGGGGCAGGGTCTCCGGGGCGCGGACCCAGAAGAGCAGGGCCAGCACCGAGACCAGGCCCGTCACCCCGAAGGCCCAGCCGAAACCCGCCACCTCGGCCACCGCACCGGCGGCCAGCGGCCCGACGATCGCACCGACGTCCGCCGCCATCTGGAAGCCCGCCAGCACGGTCCCCCCGCGGGCGCGGCTGCCGATCACGTCCGCGACCGCGGCGGTCATCGCCGGGTTGATCAGGCCGCTGCCCACCCCGGCGAGGACGGAGAGGCCCAGGAAGATCCACGGCACCTCGGTGAGCCCCAACCCGGCCGTGGCCAGGGCGGACACCACGAGCCCCGCGATGACCGGCGGCTTGCGCCCGCGGCGGTCCGCGACCCGGCCGGACCACAGCAGGGTGGCGGCGTTGCCCGCGGCGAACACCGCGAGGGCCATCCCGGCCCAGGTCTCGCTCTGCCGCAGCGCCTCCACCACGAACAGGGGCACCAGCGCGACGCGCACCCCGAAGACCGTCCAGCCGTTGGCGAAACTCGCCACCAGCGAGGCGCGGTAGGTGGCGTGCCGGGCGGCGCGGCCGAAGGTCAGCGAGACCTCCTCGTCCGCGGGGGCGGGGCCGCCGACCCGGCCGCGCAGCAGCGGCAGCGAGATGGCCGTCGCGAGCAGGAGCGCGGCGGCGTACACGAGGAACGGCGCCCGCAGGCTGACCGCGATCAGGCCGCCGCCCGCGAGCGGGCCCGCGATGTTGCCGAGCAGGAACCCGGTGGCCCACATGCCCGACGCGCGGCCCCGCGCCTCCGGCGGGGCGAGCCGGATGAGCAGCGAGATCGCCGAGACCGTGAACATCGTGGAGCCGATGCCGCCGACCCCGCGGAACACCAGCAGCTGCCAGTAGCTCTGGGCGAACGCCGTGGCGCCGACCGAGGCGGCCGCGAGCACCAGCCCGACGGTGTAGACCCGCAGCTCCCCGAACCGGCCGACCAGCCGGCCCCCGATCGGCGCGAACGCCAGCCGGAACCCGGCGAAGAGGCTGATGACGGCGGCGGCCGCCGCGTACCCGACGTCGAACGAGCGGGCGAAGGCGGGCAGCGCCGGGGCGACGATCCCGAAGCCGATCGCGACCACGAACGCGGCGACGACGAGGACCCAGATCTCGCGGGGCAGCCTGACCGTCACCCCCTCACGCTACGGGACCTGCCGTAGCCTTCCGGCCGGTGGACGTGGAACGGCTGGCAGGCGCCTCGGAGCTCTTCGCCGCGATCGCGGCGGACGGGCGGCCGATCACGGACGAGGTCGCCCTCGCCCTCGGTACGGCGCTGCGCCGGACCCACCCCGCGGACCTGGTCGCGGACGCGCTGACCCAGGCCCGGCTGCGGGAGCGGGGGGCGGCGAAGTTCAGCCGGGCCGCGGAGATGTTCCTGACCCGGGCCGGCCTGGAGCAGGCCTCGCCGGAGATCGTCGCGCGGCACCGGGCCGCGCGGTTCCCCGGCGGCCGGGTCGCGGACCTGTGCTGTGGGATCGGCGGGGACCTGCTGGCGCTGGCCCCCGGGCGCGAGGCGCTGGCCGTCGACCTGGACCCCGTGCACCTGTGGATGGCCCGCCACAACGCGGCCGTCTACGGCGGCGTCGTCTCGACGTGCGAGTCCGATGTCCGCGACGTCGACCTCGGCGGGTTCGACGCCGTGTTCGTCGACCCGGCGCGCCGGTCCGCGGGCGGGCGGATGCGGCTCGGGGACAGCGAGCCGCCACTGGAGTGGTGCTTCGCGCTGGACCGGCCGGTCGCGGTGAAGGCGGCGCCCGGCGTCGACCGGGCGCTGGTCCCGGCGGGCTGGGAGCACGAGTTCGTGGCGGTCGACCGGGACCTCAAGGAGGCCGTGCTGTGGTCCCCGGCGTTGGCGACGGCGGGGGCGCGGGCCACGGTGCTGCCGAGCGGGGACACCCTGGTCGCGGCCGACGGGGAGCCGGTGGCGGTGCGCGATCCCGGCCCGTGGCTGCTCGATCCCAACCCCGCCGTCACGCGCGCGGGGGCGGTGGCGGAGCTAGCCCGGCGGGTCGGGGCGTGGCAGATCGACGAGCGCATCGCGTTCCTGTGCACGTCGTCGCGGGTGAACACGCCCTTCGCCCGGACGCTGCAGGTCGTCGACTCCGCGCCGTGGGACCAGAAACGACTGCCGCGCAGGCTCGCCGAGCTCGACGTGGGGGCGGTGGACATCCGGCGGCGCGGGCTCGCCGGAGACGTCGACGCCCTGCACAAGCGGCTGAAGCTGCGCGGCTCCCGCCGCGTGACGCTCGTGATGACCCGGGTGCGCGACCGCCCCTGGGGCCTGGTGTGCACCGATCCCTCCGACACGACGAAGGGCCCCGACCGGCTGGTCGGGGCCCCGTCCTGAGGGGTGGAGGTGCCGGGAATCGAACCCGGGTCCTCCCTTGCGTTGCGAGGCATTCTCCGTGCGCAGTCCGCTGTGTCTCTACTCGGATCCACCGGTCTCGCGAACAAGCCGGTGTGACGATCCCAGCCGCTGTGAGATGTCCCGTCCACCCCCGACGGCCGGGCTGGACGGTGAGTTCCCTAGCTGATGCCGGACACCGCGGCGGGAACACCCGCGGGCCGACAGCCCACTAGTGGATCAGGCCGCGAGCGCGAAGTCCGCGCGGGCGCCCTGAACCGGGGCGTGCTGACTCTCGTCGGCACTTATTTTTTTGCGACGTGTGGTTAACGAGATCATCGTCGCCTTCCTCGGCACGCTTCTCCTCGGTCGGCTTCAGGAGTCGAAACCGTTCACCCCCTCGCGGCCCGGCGTTCGGACCGTCGGGACAGCATAACGCCCATCGGGCCGCGGTTCATTCCGGTTCCGCGTCGTCCCCCGACCAGGGGTCGTGAGCGGCGATCGTCGCCATGGCGACGATCGCCGCTCACAGGCGCAGCAGTCTCGCCCCGGCGTCGTGGAGCACGTCGCGGAGGAACGCGTCCCCGAGCGACGGGTGCTCGGCCCAGCCCGCGATCGCCTGCAGCTGCGTCGCGTAGGGGTAGGGGATGTTGGGGAAGTCCGTGCCCAGCACGACACGGCCGGGGATGCTCGCGAGGAGCTCGGGCCAGTCCGCCGGGAGCGGGGCGAACTCCTCGGCGTACGGGGTGCCGACCATCGTGGTGTCGAGGTGCACGTTCGGGTGGCGCCGCACCAGGTCCACGGCGGCGGTGAAGTCCGGCATGCCCGCGTGGGCGAGCACCGCCGTCAGCCGGGGGTGGCGGGCCAGCACCTCGCCGAAGACGTCCAGCCCCGTGTGGGCGCCGGGGATCGGGCCGTGCCCGCAGTGGACGACCACCGGGACGGCGGCGTCCGACAGCAGGGCCCAGGCCGGTTCCAGCTGCGGGTCCCGCGGGTCGAAGCCACCGACCTGGACGTGCACCTTGACGGCCCGGGCACCCGCCTCGACGGCCGCGCCGAGATAGTCCTCGACGCCGGGCTCGGCGTACAGCGTCGCGGTCCGGACGGCGCCGGGCGTGGCCTCGGCGAACTCCCCCACCCACTCGGTCAGCCAGGCCGCCATGCCGGGCTTGTGCGGGTAGACCAGCGGCGCGTACGCGAGCACGCCGAGCTTCTCCAGGATCGCGACCCGCTCCGCCTCGGGCAGCCGGTACTGGATCGGCCAGTCCCGGCCGTAGTGCGTGCGCGCCTCGTCGAAGTAGGCCCAGACCTTGCGGAGCACCCGCTCCGGGAGGAAGTGGACGTGGATGTCGACGAGCCCGGGGAGGCCGAGCTCGGCGACCCACCCCGGGACGTCCGCGTCGGTCAGCGCAGCGATCGGGCTCGCCCCTTCGCGGCCCGGCCGATCGCGCGGGCCATGTCGCGCTCGGCGTCCTTCTTCGCGAGGTCCTGCCGCTTGTCGTGGGTCTTCTTGCCGCGGGCCAGCGCGAGCTCGCACTTGACCTTGCCGTCGGAGAAGTACAGCGACATCGGGACCAGCGTGAGCCCGCCCTCGCGGATCTTGCCGATCAGCCGCTCGATCTCGTACTTGTGCAGCAGCAGCTTGCGGGTGCGGCGCGGCTCGTGGTTCGTCCAGCTGCCGTGGGTGTACTCCGGGATGGTGAGGCCGTGGAGCCAGACCTCGCCGTCGTCCACCGTCGCGTACGCCTCCACGATCGAGGCACGACCCAGCCGCAGGCTCTTGACCTCGGTGCCCATGAGCGCCACGCCCGCCTCGAACTCCTCGAGGACGGCGTAGTCGTGTCGCGCACGCCTGTTCTGCGCGATCACCTTGCGGCCTTTCTCCTTCACACGTCCAGCGTACCCGCGCCCCGCCCGCATTATGGAGCCACAACGCCGTCTGGAGGCCGCTGATCTGGCGTTATGGCTCCATAATGCGATCTAGACCTTGACGTACAGGCGGAGGGTTATGTAGCCCGTGACGCCCGCGACGAGCGCGCCGATCGGCACCAGGTAGACGCCCGTGGTGATCACGTCCATCAGCGTGACCGGCGGGATCACGCCGTTCTGCGCGATGCCGGCCAGCAGCGAGTCGATGAACGCGAACTTCCCGACGATCAGGCCCACCCCGGCGAGCACGGCGCCGACCACGCCGGTGATCACCGCCTCGACCAGGAACGGGAGCTGGGTGTACCAGCGGGTGGCGCCGACCAGCCGCATGACCCCGACCTCCGTGCGCCGGGTGTAGGCGGACACCTGCACGGTGTTCGAGATCAGCATCAGCGCCGCGACGGCCTGCACCAGCGCCAGCGCGAACGTCATGTTCCGGACTCCGCCGAGGAAGTCGAACAGCTTGGCGACGACGTCCCGCTGGTCGATGACCGTCCGGACCCCGACCTGGTCGGTCATCGCCTGCTTGACGGCGGCGGCGCCCGCCTCGGTGGACCCGTTCTGCTCCACGAGCTTCACCCGCAGCGTCGCGGGCAGCGACTGCGGCCGGGCGAGCTCCGCAACCGACTGGCCCGCGAACAGCTCCTGGAAGCGGGCGTAGGCCTGGTCCTGGTTCTCGTAGGTCACCGAGTCGACCAGCGGGGAGTTCTCGAGGGTGGACCGCAGACCGGCGCAGATCGGCTGGGTGCAGTCCGCATCGGCGGTCGAGACGTCCTGGGTGAGCGCCACCCGCACCTCGAGCCGGTCCGAGTACAGCGCCTCCGTGGCGTCGATCGTCTTCACCGCGAGCAGCCCGGTGCCGACCATGAGCAGCGAGATCGCGGTGGTCAGGACCATCGCCACCGTCATGGTGACGTTGCGGCGCAGGCCGGTGGAGACCTCCCGGAGGACGAAGTCGGTGCGCATCGCTACCGGCCCACCCCGTACACCGCGCGCGCCTCGTCCCGCACCACCCGGCCCATGTCCAGCTCCACCACCCGGCGCCGCATCGAGTCCACGATGGAGTGGTCGTGCGTCGCCATGACGACGGTGGTGCCGGTGCGGTTGATGCGCTCCAGCAGCAGCATGATGTCCTGGCTGGTGTCCGGGTCGAGGTTGCCCGTCGGCTCGTCCGCCAGCAGCACCAGCGGCCGGTTCACGAAGGCCCGCGCGATCGCGACGCGCTGCTGCTCACCGCCGGAGAGCTCGTGCGGCATCCGGTCCGCCTTGCCGGAGAGCCCGACGAGCTCCAGCACCTCGGGCACGACCTTGCGCACCGTCGACGGGGACTTGCCGATCACCTCGAGCGCGAAGGCGACGTTGCCGCCGACGGTCTTGTTGTTCAGCAGCCGGAAGTCCTGGAACACGCAGCCGATCTTCTGGCGCAGCCGCGGCACCTTGCGGCGCGGGAGCTTCGCCACGTTCAGGTCGGTGACGAAGATCGAGCCGCGGGTCGGGACGTCCTCCCGCAGCAGCAGCCGCAGGAACGTCGACTTCCCGGAGCCCGACGGGCCGATCAGGAAGACGAACTCGCCCTTCTCGACCTCGACCGAGACGCGGTCCAGGGCAGGACGCGTCGAGGTCTTGTACATCTTGGTGACGCGCTCCAGCCGGATCACGTCCGTGACGCTACCGACAGGGCGTGAGCGAACCGCTACCCGACAGGCCCCCTCGGCGCACCGGCGGTACCGCTCGTCCGATCAGGCCTTCTCGGCCTCGAGCTCCTGGTTCCGACGCCAGCGGATCCCCGCCTCGATGAAGGCGTCGACGTCCCCGTCGAGCACCGCGCCCGGGTTGCCGGACTCGTACTCGGTGCGCAGGTCCTTGACCATCTGGTACGGGTGCAGCACGTAGGAGCGCATCTGGTTGCCCCAGGACGAACCGGTGTCCTTGAGCGAGTCCATCAGCGCCCGCTCCTCCTGGCGCTTGCGCTCCAGGAGCTTCGCCTGCAGCACGACCATGGCGGTGGCCTTGTTCTGGATCTGCGACCGCTCGTTCTGACACGACACCACGATGCCGGTGGGCAGGTGGGTCAGCCGGACGGCCGAGTCCGTGGTGTTGACGCCCTGGCCGCCGGGCCCCGACGAGCGGTAGACGTCGACGCGCAGCTCCTTCTCGTCGATGTCGATGTGGTCGGTCGACTCGACGACGGGGGTCACCTCGACACCGGCGAACGACGTCTGGCGGCGGCCCTGGTTGTCGAAGGGCGAGATGCGGACGAGCCGGTGGGTGCCCTGCTCGATCGACAGCGTGCCGTAGGCGTAGGGCGCGTGGACCTGGAAGGTCGCCGACTTGATCCCCGCCTCCTCCGCGTAGGAGGTGTCGTAGACGTCCGTCTTGTAGCCGTGGCGCTCCGCCCAGCGCAGGTACATGCGCATGAGCATCTCGGCGAAGTCCGCCGCGTCCACCCCGCCCGCCTCGGAGCGGATGGTGACCAGGGCCTCGCGCTCGTCGTACTCGCCGGAGAGCAGGGTGCGGACCTCGAGGGACGCGATGTCCTCACGCAGCTTGGCGCGCTCGGCGTCCGCATCCGCGATCGCGGACTCGTCGCCCTCGTCCTCGGCCAGCTCGTAGAGCACGGGGAGGTCGTCCAGCCTGCGGCGCAGGTCCTCGACCCGGCGCAGGTCGGCCTGGGCGTGGGACAGCCTGCTGGTGACCTTCTGGGCCGCCTCGGTGTCGTTCCAGAGGTCCGGCGCGCCCGCCTGCTCCTCCAGGTCCGCGATCTCGTTCTTGAGGGCGGGCACGTCGGTGACGGCCTCGATGCCCTCGAGGGTGGTCGCGAGGTCCTTCAGGTCGGCGGAGACGTCGGGGTTCACAACCACACAGGCTACTCGGCGGGGATGCTGTCCAGCAGTTTGACCATCGCCCGGGTGTGCGCGACCGTGAAGTCCGCGACGGCCTTGCGGTACGGGTCCGTCTCGCCGCGGGCCGCGGCCCTGGCCTCGACCAGCCGCTCGGCGTAGACCTCCTTCGAGGTGTCGACGAGCTCGGCGCGCTGCTTCACCGTGAGCGACCCGGCGTGCAGCAGCCGCAGCACCAGCGGGCTGCGCAGCGCGTCGCCGCCGGACCCGTGCTGCAGCCAGGCCTTGAACGACCGCTTGCCCGCCGCGGTGATCACGTACTGCTGGGACGCCCGCGGCCCCTGCTTGCCCAGCCGCAGCAGCCCCGCCTCGGCCATGACGGGCAGCTCGCGGTAGACCTGGCTGCGGGTCACGGTGAAGAAGGAGCCGAAGCGCTCGCCGGCGGCGGCGACGAGCTGACCGCCGGTCATCGGGCCGTCGTGGAGCAGGCCGAGCAGGGCGGCGGCGGTGGCGTTGACTGCGGGAGGCGCGGGCATCCCCCCACGTTCCCACGGTCGCGGGGGTTGCGCGATTCCAACTAGGACCGGGCCGCGGTCGGCGCGGTCAGCCGTCCACCGCGGACTCCGGCAGCACCGCCACCCGAGGGCGCTCGACCCGGCAGCGCCGCCCCGGTCCGGCCACGATCGCGGCCGCCGAGGACGGGGTGGGCAGGGTGTACGGCTCGGCGGCGTCGAGGTCCACCACGTAGCCGAGGTCCGCCAGGCTCGCCACCGTGACCCGGGAGAGCGGGTTCTGCGCCTCGGCGATGAAGCCGCTCATCAGCTCGGTGCCGAACGTCGTCTCCCGCCAGTGCCCCTCGCGGGTGCCCGCCCCACCGGTGTTCTCGACCGGCACGGCACCCGTCCCGCCGAGCGCCCCCCACTGCGCCACGGCACCGGCGCCGGTGAAGCGCGGGTCGTCCGTCCCGCGCCCGCGCAGCAGCGACGTCCACAGGGTGCCGATGCCCAGGACGTGGCCCATCTCGTGGGCGATGACGTCGTCGAGCGTGCCGTCGGCCTCCATGCGCGCCAGGTCGGCGGTGTCGAACTGCATCTCCCCCACCGCGGGGAGCCCGCCCGCCGAGGCGGGCCGCACCCGCGTGGGGCCCGCCTGGCCGAGGATCTGCCCGGCGCCGTCGATCGCCGCGCCGCTCGCGAGGACGAGGACGTCGTCCACGGTCTCCCCGTCGACGTCCACGGCGGGCAGGTCACCGACGATCATCCGGGCCCACCGGTCCGCCGCGGTCGCGAACGCCGCCTGCTGCCGGTCCGAGAGCCCGCCGGTGAAGCGGACGTCGATGCTGAACGGCGAGGACTGTGCCTGGGCGAACGCGGCGGAGCGGGAGGCGACGGCCCGGTAGTGATCCATCGCCCCATCGTGGTCGTGCGCGGCGATGGTCGCCACAGCGACCATCGCCGCTCACAGGGTCAGGGCGGCGATCCGTTCGCGGTGGGCGTCCGCGGTGCCGTACTGGCCCGCGAGTCGCTTGGCCCGCTTGTAGAAGAAGTGCGCCTCGTGTTCCCAGGTGTAGCCGATGCCGCCGTGGTACTGGATCATCGCGGCGGTCGAGGCCAGGGCGACGTCGCTCGCCTTCGCCTTCGCCACGGAGACGGCGAGATCCGCGTCGTCGAGCCCGGCGTCCACCGCGTGCGCGGCGTAGAGGGCCGCGTGCTCGGCCATCGTGATCCCGACGTGCAGGTCCGCCAGCGCGTGCTTGATCGCCTGGAAGGAGCCGACGGGCACGCCGAACTGCTCGCGCTCCTTGTCGTAGTCCACGGTGCGGGTCAGCGCCTCGCGGGCGATCCCGACCAGGTCCGCGGCGACCAGGACGGTCGCGCGGGCCTCGAGCGACGAGGCGTCCCCCGGCAGCGCCTCCGTGGAGCCGCCCTCGACCCGGGCCAGCCGGGTGGTGCGGTCGTAGGACCCGACCGGCGTCGCGGTGAAGCCGGTGAGCAGCCCCTCGGGCGTGACGACGACGTCCGCGGTCTGCCCGTACTCGACGGACCGGGAGTACCCCAGCGCCCCGACCGCCTCGCCGGTCGCGAGCCGGGGCAGCCACTGCGCCTGCTGCTCGGCGCTGCCCGCGAGGCGGATGGCCTCCGCCGCCAGGACGGTCCCGCGCCACGGGCCCGGCGCCACCCCGGCGCCCAGGGCGCGGGCGATGACCTGGGCCTCGACCAGGCCGAGGCCCAGCCCGTCGTGCTCCTCGGGCACGGTGACGGCGAGCCAGCCCTGCTCCCCCGCGGCCTTCCACAGGCCGTCGAGGTTCCCGGCGTCGTTCGTGGCCGGCGCCTCGAAGTACGCCCGCACGGCGTCGAGGTCGAACCGCTCGGCCAGGTAGGTGCGCACGGCGGAGCCGAACTCCTGCTGGTCCTCGGTGAGTGCGAAGAACATCTCGGCTCCTACCGCGGCAGGCCGAGCACGCGCTCGGCGGTGACGTTGCGCTGGACCTGCGAGGACCCACCCCAGATGGTGACCGACCGCGACCACATGGCCTGGGCGTTGAAGGGGGTCAGGTCGAGGTCGTCCAGCTCCTCGAGGGTCACGTCCTCGCCGAGGACGTCGTCGAAGACCTCCCAGAGGTCCTGCGAGGCCTCCGACCACTGCAGCTTCGTCATCGAGGCCTCGAAACCCAGGTCACGGCCCTGCTCGGTCTGGGTGAGGATGTGCATCGCGTGCAGCCGCAGGCACTCCAGCTCGGTGAGCACCCGAGCGAGCTTGCCGCGGATCACCGGGTCCCGGTCCCGACCCAGCTTCTTCGCGACGGCCGCGATCTCGTCGTACTGCCTGCGGAACTCGGTGTACTGGGACATGCCGGAGGCGCCGCGCTCGAAGGAGAGCAGCAGCATCGCGGTGCGCCAGCCCTCGTCGACCGCGCCGAGCACGTCCGTGGCGGGGACGCGGGCGTCGTCGAAGAAGACCTCGCCGAACTCGCTGGCGCCGGACATCTGCTTGAGCGGGCGCGCGTCGACGCCGGGCTGGTGCATGTCGATCAGCAGCATCGAGATGCCGCGGTGCTTCTGGCTGCCCGGGGTGGTGCGGACGAGGGTGAAGATCTTGTCGCCGTGCACGGCGTTGGTGGTCCACACCTTCTGGCCGTTGACCACGAAGTCGTCCCCGTCGCGGACGCCGCGCGTGGTCAGCGCGGCGAGGTCGGACCCCGCGCCGGGCTCGGAGAAGCCCTGGCACCAGATGACCTCGTTGCGCAGCATCGGGCCGATGATCTCCTTGCGCTGCGCGTCCGTGCCGATCGCCATCACGGTGGGCGCGAGGAAGGTGAGGCCGAGCGGGTTGACCGTGCGCGGCGCGTCGGCCAGCACCATCTCGACGTCGTAGATCGCCTTCATGCCGGGGGTGCCGCCGCGGCCGCCGTACTCGGTCGGCCACTGGATGCCGGCGAACCCGGCCAGGGCCTTGTCCCGCTCCCAGTCCCGACGCAGGCCGAAACTCTCTTCGTCGCTGAGGGACTCCCAGAATCCGGGACGCCGCCACTCGGCGGGGATGTGTGCGGACAGCCAGGCACGGAGCTCGCTGCGGAACTCCTCCTCGGCCGCGGTGAAAGTGAGGTCCATCAGGTGTCGCTCCTGCTCGAACCGGGTGCGACGTCACCGTCGCCTGCAGGTCCCACCCTGGCATACCCGTCGGTCACTTGGCGCATCTGTAAGCCGGCTCGACGACTACCGCCAGGCCAGAGCGCCGCGGGACGATCTACCAATCCGTGAGGGCAGCAACGGATCATGCAAACCGCCGCACCCTCACGCCGAGCCTGACGTCGACCGTTCGGGTGCGGCGGAAAGGGCGAATTGTGCCCACGCCGCGTGACAGTCGCAACACGGGCCGCAACCTTCGTGTGGTGCCACCTACCGAACGAGCGAACGCCCAAGTGATCACCGCATTCATCGACTACCACCGCGCCACAGGCCGCTGGCGCCCGAACACCGAGAAGACCCGCAAGATCCAGCTCCGCAACCTCGCCGAGTTCCTCCACCCCATCCAGCTCGCGGACGCCACCGAGAACGACATCGTCGCCTGGCACGCACAACTCCGCGGCCGCCCGGAGACTGTCGCCAGCTACATCAGCGCCGCGAAGGGCCTCTACCGCTGGATGATCGTCCGAGCACGTCCGCGTCTCCGCGACGAAGACCCGACCCTGGTCCTGGAGCGCCCGCGCATTCCCGCGGCGCTGCCACGCCCGATGGCCAACCACCACTACGACCTCGCGCTCGCCTGCGCGGTCTCCGACCCTGAGATGTACATCTGGCTCGGCCTGATGGGTTGCTCTGGGTTCCGCTGCTGCGAGATCGCGTGGCTCCAGACCCACGACATTGAGTCGCTACCCGACGGCGCTGGTCTCGCTCACATCACCGGCAAGGGCGGCAAGCGTCGGACGGTACCCGTCGGGCGGATGCTGATGACGACGATGCGACCGTTCCTGCGAGGCGGACCGGTGTTCACCCGCGTGTCCGACGGCGCGCCGCACAGCCCGACCATGGTGTCGATGCGGACCAACCGGTTCCTCCGAGGCATCGGAGTCCACGAGACCGCACACAGCCTGCGTCACCGGTTCGGCGGCGACTACCACGCGCTCGATCCGGACCTGTACCGGCAGGCGAAGATCATGGGGCACGCGAGCGTCGACACCACGCAGCGATACACCGAGGTTTCGCCGCTGGAAGCCGCGCGCTACATCGAGTTGATGACGACACAACGGCTGCTTGGACGAAGCGCCAGGCCAGCCACCGACGGAGAGTGGCCGGGGAGCCACGCGGCATGACGTCACTCGATCTTGTGGATCTCGTGTCCGCCCGTACCGGAGCGAAGCGCCGCCGGCGACATCCCGATCATGAAGGAAAGACGCCGGTGGCGGCTGCGATGTCGCGACCTGCTCTCGCGGCAGCAGTGGATCACCGTGCAGGTGGACCCGCTGACTGGCGAGATCGATCTGCACGTGCCGCGCGAGACGGCTCGACTCGACCACCGCGACGTGATGCGACTTCGCGACCACCTTGCCGCGGCTCAGGCGTCCGCGCTGGAGAGCTACGGCTGGGCTGAGGAGCACTGAGTGCAGTAGGCGGGCACCGGCCGGGGGCGCAATCCCCGGCCGGGCCCTTTGATCCCCCCGGGAGGGGACCCATGAGCAACGTAACGAGCGCGCCACGTCCGGTCACGCTCACCGCGCGAGCGGTCACTGAGCTGCGGGACTATCTCCGCCGCGCGGACGAGGTCCTCGTGCTGCCGCACAACCCGGACCGCCTGGGCCAGCGGCACTCGATCCTCATGGCCGGGTACCTCCGCCACCAGCTCGACGAGGATCGGCCGTGACCGCGCCGAAGGTCCGGCTGCTCCCCCGCGACGGCGAGACCCGAATAGGCCTACGCGTGTGGATCGTGGAGGTCGACGGACGCCCGGTCGGGATCGTCGGCGACGAGCGGCCCTGGCGAGGATGGCGGTTCGGGTCGCTGCGGTGGTGGGCCGCGCTTCGCGACACCGAGGACCGGACGAAGGCTGCCGACTGGAACACCGGCGAAGTGTCGCTGACCACGCGGAAAGCTGCCCTCGACGCCCTGCTCGCCGAGCTCACGGCCCGAGGAGGTGCGACATGAGATGCGCCGAGCCGGGCTGCTGCCGCCATGCCGAGGTCGTCGTACATGTCGACGGCCTGGCGGTAGTCGCGTGCCTCTCCGATGGCATCCGACTGGCGCGAGGGCTCCGCGGCCGAATGCGGCTGCTGGGATCCGGGGCTGAGGTGACGGTGACCGATCCGAGCGAGCCGGGCGGACGCCACTCGGCCGGGTGAATCCGCGGGCCAGGTCACGACATATCGGACCGCGGGGAGTAACAACCCGTACACAGCACGCGACCAAAGCGTGCAAGCCGATACCTCGACCGCATGAGGAGACCATGATCACCGAGGCTGTGCAGCACCGTCGCCCGTGGCAGCTCGGCGCCGGGCTGGCTCTGGCGTTCCTACTGGCGTTCACGGCCGGGTGTGCCGGGTCGACGTCCGAGGAGCCGGCGGTCGACGCCGCCCCCACGGCGGCCGCCCCGACGGCGTCGGTCGGCGATCGCGAGGATGCGGCGCTGACGGTGCAGCAGAAGCGCGACTACCTCGGCGCGCTGATCGCCGAGGTCCCGTCGACGCAGGAGCGCCTCGACCGCCACGATGGCGACCTGGACAAGGCCGCTGAGTATGTCGCCCGCGACGGCCTGCGGCTGTGCGACTCGATCAAGTCGGGCGAGACGAACGAGGTGATCACCCGTCAGGCCGCGTTGAGGTTCGAGGTCGACGAGGCGGACGGTCCGGCGATCCGGAAGGTCACGGAGCAGTACGTCTGCAACGTTTCGGTGTAAAGTCGCGGGTCCTTTCGATGGCTTCGCTGCGTCCGCGTGCCCGCGGGGGCGGCGTGCGGGTACCGGCCTGCGGGGTGTGTGTCGTGTCGCTGGGGAGCGGACGCGACCCCCGCAGGCCGGTCTGGTGTCCGGGGTTCTAGTAGAGGGTCTGGGCCGCAGCGACGGCGGGGCCTTGGTCCTCGGCCCACATGCGATGGGCCATGCCGTCGGTGCGGACGGTGATCTGGCCGCTGCTGCTCGCCCGGGCGACGGACGCGAGCACTTTCAGGGTGCCGGTCTGGGTGGCCTCGAAGAACCCCACGGTCTCGACGGTGACCGGCACGGACACGACGCGGTGGTGCATCAGGGCGCGGTCGAGCTGGGTCGAGCTGGTCGTCGGGTCGGCGGGGGTTCCGGTGGCGAAAGTGTGGCGCAGCGTCGTGGAGGAGATCCCGTCGGCGGTGGTGCTGTCGACCTCCATCCGGGTCGTGATCTTGTAGAGGCGTCCCGCGACGACCGGGATGGCGATCATCATGATCCGGACCTCGGTACCCGAGGTGACGCCGATGTTGCCGCTGGTCTTGTTGCCGCGGGCCACGATCTGCCCGGCGGGCGGGGCCCACTCGTCGTCGTAGTTGGTCGCCGAGGACTTGCGCAGGACCTGACCGGCGGCACCGCCGGCGGGGACGCCGTTGGTGATCGGGTCGGCACCGCCGGGGAGGTGGCGGGCCGCGTGCGCGGTGGTGCCGCCGTCGGCGCCGGCGGGTCCCTGGGTGCCCTGGGGTCCTTGGATGCCTTGGTCGCCTTTGGGCCCCTTGAGTGAGGAGCCGGTCGCTGTCCACGGCACGGGTCAGCTCAGCAGGTAGACGGCGCCGTCGGTCAGGTCCAGGTAGCGGTCCCCGACCTGCGAGCCGGGGATCGAGCTGGGTGCCCCGTTCCCGGAGAACCACGTCGCTCCGCGGGCACCCTGCGGCCCCTGGTTGCCGGTGTCGCCCTTCGCGCCCTGGGCGCCGGTGTTGCCCTGGGCGCCGGTGTTCCCGGTGTCGCCCTTGTCTCCCTTGGGGCCCTGCGCGCCGGCGTCTCCGGTTGCGCCTGCCGCTCCGGCCGGGCCCTGGACGCCTTGTGGTCCCTCGGGGCCGCGGATGTCGCCCATGTCGGTCCAGCCGCCGCCCTGCGCTGCGGCCTCCTTGCCGTAGATGTGCCGGTTGGCCATCACCACCCGGGTGGTGCCGGGCGGGTCTCCGGGCGGGAGGTCCCCAACGGTGGCCACGGCCGGGGCCGGGTCGAAGCCCTGACCGGGCACACCCTGCACGCCCTGGACACCCTGCAAGCCCTCGGGGCCGCGCTCGCCGGTGTCGCCCTTCGGGCCCTGGGCGCCGGTGTCGCCCTTGGGGCCCTGAGTGCCGGTGTCACCCTGTGGCCCTTGGGAGCCGGTGTCGCCCTTCGGGCCCTTGACCGACCCGATCTGTCCCCACGCCATGGTCTGGTTCCCTTCGTCAGCCAAGTTGGTAGAACGCGCCGGAGTCGAGGTCGACGTACATGTCGCCCTTCTTGGCTCCGGGTATGACCGGTGGCGGCTCACCGCGACCGGAGAACCATTCGCTGGTGATCTCGTCGCGCGGGACCGGGCGGACGACGCCGTCGCTCTGCCGCTCCAGCAAGCCCGGGTCCGAGGACGGCGCCTCGACGTCGCCGAGCTCGTCGAGCACGTTCGCCCGCGGCGGGACCGCGACACCGCCGGAGGGTGAAGTGGGCCCGAATGATATTCCGGCGCCCAGCCGCGGCCCGGTGCTCAGGTCGATCGGGTTCCCGAGGTGGCCGCTCATCGCGACACCGGGAGCTCGACGGTGATGCGGCCCTCCACGCCGGGTGGGTTGTGCTGGCCGACGGCGTCGACGAGGACGTCGTAGACGCCGGTGCGGATCGGAAGGCGGGTCTGCTCGGTGGACAGGGTGAGCAGCGCGAGCACGACCGGCTCGGGGTCGCCCTCGATGACGCGGGCGGTGACCTCGGCGACGAAGGTGGTCAGGACCTCCCCGTCGGGGTGGGCGCGGATCTTGGCCACGGCGTGGATCCCGTCGGCCGAGCGCAGCGGGCGGCCGAGGTCGTCGCGCAGGATCCAGCCGTAGGGGCCGAAGGTGCGGCCCCAGTAGATCGTCAGGTCGTCGCGCAGCGGGACGGTGTCAGGCACGGTGGGTCCCTCCCCACGGCACGGCTCCGGCGCCGTATCGGTCGTCGACGGGTTCGTCGAGTCGCTCGGCGCGACGGCGGCCCCGGGACCCGGCGAGCAGGGCGGAGGCGGGGATCTGCCCGGTCGGGGTGCGGGTCGCGAGCCCGGTCGGGGCGGTGGTGGCGTCCGGCGAGCTCGCGCGATGGACCGTCGCGCGCTGGTCCTGAGGGGGTGGCCGGACGCGGCCGCGGGCGTTGCGCTCGTCGGCGGCGGTGAGCTCGTCGGCGTACCAGTCGGGGTCCGCCGGCGGCATCGTCTCGGGGGGCACGGTGCTCAGGCGGCGGGGGCGCCCGGCGGGGTCGACGCGGCCGCGGCGGCGGTCGAGGTCGACCGCGGGCATCTTCTGGGTGCGGGCGTGGCGCGGCGGGGAGGGGTCGGCCTCGGCCCAGTCGTAGGCCTCGACCGAGTCCGCCGCCCGGTCCTCGCGCACCTCCAGTGGTGGTGCGGCCTCGGCCGGGGTGGCGCGGAGTTCGAGGAGCTGCTCCAGTATCTCGCCGAGCAGCGCGGTGCCGCGCGGGATGAGCTGCTCGCCGGCGTTGTTGCGGGGGTCGTCGACGGGGGTGACGCGGGGCTCGGCGGCGCGCAGGACCCGCAGCACGGTGTAGAGCGAGGTGCCACCGGTGGCCACGACGGCCACGACCGCGGCGGCCAGGTTGATGGGGTCGATCCCGGCGTCGGTGCGGTAGAGGATCACCCCGATGGCCAGGGCGGCGAGGACCGTGCCCACGGTGGTGGGTGGGGTGGCGCCGTCGCGGGCGGCGTCGCGCAGCGGCCGCGGCCGCTCGTGCTGGTCGTCTCGGGCCATCAGCCGTGCCCGATGCCGTCGAGGTGGGCGGAGAACACTCCGCCGATCGGCAGACCGGTGACGGCGAGCTCGACCGCGGTGCAGCCCGCCGGGAGCTCGATCGCGTCGAACGCGCGGTGCGGCAGGTCCCGGGGGTCGCGCGGGACGTCCTTGCCGCCCTGGACGCGGAACACCAGCCAGGTCAGCCGGGCCACGGCCTTCTGGGCGTCGGGGTAGAAGGTCTCGTACTGCAGCCAGGCGCGGGCGCCCTTGGGCATGACCAGCGAGGTGCCGACGCCGTCGATGGTGAGCAGGCCGGTGCGGTTCGGGGTCGAGCCCGGGTTGTCAAGGTGGACCTGACGCATGATGGCGGGTTCCTCCTGGGTGTCGGTCGCGGTAGCCGGGGTGCCGCTGAGCTCGTGCAGAGCGAGGGCGGTCATGGCGTCGGCGTCGGCCGGAGTCCCCATGAACTCGTAGTGCATGGAGTCCTGCTTGCCGCTGTAGTCGCCGCCCCAGGCGAAGCCGTAGCGGTTCCATAGCCGTGGCATCCACGCGGGCATGTCGGTCTCGCGCGGGCTGACGTAGGGGTTGGCCTTCCAGTTCAGGTCGACCGCGAGGCCCCACGAGTGGTTGGACGGCGAGCTGGTCCCGGCGATCGGGCGGCAGTTGTAGCCGCCGCACTGGCCGGATCGGAACAGGTACCCCCGGCGCTCGGTGTCGTCGAGCAGCAGGTCCACCAGCCGTGAGATGCGCTTGTGCACCGAGAGCCGCACGCCGCTGAGATCGGCGGTGACGATCGCCGTGCCACCGCCGGTGATCACGCCCTGGCACGACGGCCACCCCGGGCCCCAGCCCCGCTGAGCGG
The DNA here is from genome assembly GCF_021728735.1 of Pseudonocardia sp. WMMC193. Taxonomy (NCBI): domain Bacteria; kingdom Bacillati; phylum Actinomycetota; class Actinomycetes; order Pseudonocardiales; family Pseudonocardiaceae; genus Pseudonocardia; species Pseudonocardia sp. WMMC193. The sequence goes on from NZ_JAKKDO010000003.1 coordinate 3,777,742, forward strand.
CTGTGCGGGAGTAGTCCCTCAGATTGATCGTCATCAGGCGTTCCCGGCGTCGATCGCGGCCTGGTCCCGCTCGGTCGGTTCTGTGCCCCACGAGGCGGGGAAGGCGTCGGGCGGGTCGTCGACGTCGGGCGAGGTGATGCGCGGGTGCGCGGTGTCGTCGACCGGGTCGGTGTAGCGGTACCCGGTGGCGATCATCGCGGCGTCGAGCTCGGCCTGCGTCGGCTGCGTGTCGGCCACGGCGAGGTTTCCTCCTCGGGACGGGGAAGTCGGGTCCCGCCGGGTGCCGTCGGTCGGGGGGACGGGGGACGGCACCCGGCGGGAGCTCGCGAGGGAGCGAGTGGTCAGGCCTGCGGCTCCTCGGTGGTGGTCGCCGGGCCGGGGTCGATGCCGGCCGGGGTGTCCGAGGTCTCGGGCTCCGCGGTGGGCGACTCCGGCGCGGGCTCGGTCGGCGCCTCGGCGGGCTCGGTGTCCGGGGCGGTCGGCGCGGTGGGGGCGTCCGGGGCGGCGTCGACGACCGCGGGGACCTCTTCGAGGACCGGCGGGGTGGCGGGGACGAGGCCGGACACCTTGGCCGCGAGGGCGCCGATGGCGTCCTTGAGCGGCTGGGCGGCGTCGACGTCGCCGGCCTCGTCGGTGGCCTCGCGGCCCTCGGCGGCCAGGGCTCGGTCGCGCCAGGTGTCGCGGTCGGCGACGACCTTGTCGATGCCGTCTCCGATGGCGGGGATCGAGGCGGCGAGTGCGGAGAGCAGTTCACGGTCAGCAGCGGCAGCAGCCATCTGGCGACGCTCCATTCGGTCGAGCTGGCCCGGGACGGGCAGCAGCAGGTCGAGCTGGTCGGGGACGGCCAGCAGTCGCCGCCAGGCCCTGTTGGCCTGGGCGGCCCGCGTACGCCGGTGGCGGTACGCGGAGATCAGTGCGGCTCGGAAGCCGGGGGTCACGGTCATCACGGGGCGCTCCGTCTCAGCCGCCGAGCAGGGGCATGGGGCCGCTGCTCGGGGCGGGCTCGGGGTCGGTGGAGGTGCTGGCGCACAGGACGTCCGGGACGGGTGCGGTGGTCTCGCTGGTCGAGCCGTCGGCGGGGTCGACCAGGGTGGCGATCGCGACGCAGCGCCCGTCGCGGACACCGAAGTCGAGGGCGGCCATGCCGATGCCCTGGGCGCCGTCGCGGCCGTCCTTGCCGTTGTCGCCGTCGCGGCCGTCGACGCCGTTGCGCACGGGGTTGGCGGCGAAGTAGGCGGTGGCGGCCGCGGCCGCGAGGCGCTGGAGGGTGGCCTCGTCCGGGGGCGGGCCGCGGAACAGGTCGGCGTTGGCGAGCAGCACCTCGGCGGCCGCGGCCCGGACCGCCTCGGGGCTGGGGAGCAGCGGTTGCGGCTGGGGCAGGTTCGCGAGCTCGGCGCGGATGAGCTCCAGGACGCGGGCGGTGTCGAGGCCCTCGCCGATCTGCACGGCCGGGGCGGCGGCGACCTGGGCGGCGAGCGCGCAGTCGGCCGGGGTGGGCTGCGGCCCGGTGGGGGTGCCGTTGACGCATTGGTCGAGCACGGGCGGGGCCAGGGCCTTGGCGGTGCCGACGGCGCCGTCGCGTTCGTCGGTGAGCTGGGCGGTGCGGCCACCGGCGAGCAGACCGCCGACGACGATCGCCGCGGCGAGGGCCATGATCGCGCCCGGGAGCAGCCAGGTGGAGCGGCCGCGGCCGCGGTGGCGCCGCTCAGCCTTGGTACGGCCGCCGTTCCTGGGGCCGCCGTTCGGGTCCGCGGAGGGGCTGTCGGGGTCGACGCGGGGAAGGTTGTGCAGGGTCGCGTTCATCGTCCTCACCTCGGATGAAGGCCAGCAGCTCGGGGTGCAGCGGGATCTCGTCGACGCCCGCGTAGCCCAGGGCGATGTCCTGGCGGGCGATGTGGCGCACGGCCAGGCCGAGTAGGCGGTTGGTGCGGCCGAGGTCCTCGCGGGTGGCCACGAGGGCGGCGGCCTGCTGTTCGCGCTCGGCCTTGTCGAGCTTGTTGCGGCGGAGCTGGAGACCACCGAACGCGGCCACCAGGGCGCCCAGGGCGGTGACGAACGCGGTCAGCGCGGCAGGGTCCACCAGGTGACCGCCTTTCGATCGTTCAGGGCTGCACCGGTCGCAGGGGCGGGGGCGTCGGCACCGGGCCGGTGGGCGAGCTCGACGGTGGGGCGGGTGGGCCCGGTTCCGCGGGGGCGGTGGGCAGGCTCGGTGCGGGCCCGAGGACCCCGGCGGGGGCGGGCCGGGGGTGCAGGGCGAGCAGGATCCCGGCGGCGATCGCCGCGGCGACGAGCAGGCCGAGGGCGAGGGCGGCGATCTGGCGCAGGGTCATCATCAGGTGGCGAACTTCCCGATCAGGCACCACGCGCCGGGCACGCACGCGATCAGGGCCGTGTCGCCGACGGTCGGGGTGTAGCCGGCCAGCCGCGGCAGGGTCTTGGTGCCGCCGCGCACGGTGACCTTGACCCGGGTGGCGGAGACGATCTCGGTGACCGCGCCGACGGCCCAGGCCCCGGTGCCGGTGTCGGTGCGGTCGTCGAGGGTGGTGTTGAGCAGGTCGGCGGGGTCGACGCTCATGGCCGCGGGGCTCCTCAGCTCTCGGAGGGCAGGTCGATCGAGCGGGTGGTGAGCTTCTGCGCGGCGCTGGGCGCGGTGTCGATGGGGACCTTGTCGAGGATGTGGCGTTGGCGGGTGCCGTCGTCGAGGCGGACCTCGACGACGTCCCCGGCTTCGAGGCCGGGGTTGGTGATGGTGTCGACGTCGACGTGCGCGCCGAGGCCGCGCACGCGGGCGAGGAGCCCGGCGCCGGCGACCGCGGCCTGGGCGTTGGTCAGTAGCAGCGGGGAGGAGAAGAACCGCGGCTTGCGGCCGAACGGGCCGCCGTAGAACGTGGGGCTGGTGGCGTCGTCGTCGACGACCTTCGCGAACACCGGTGGGGTGCCGTCGGTGCGTTCGCCGGTGCAGATGACGGCGTTGTAGACCTGCTCGCGGGTCAGGGTGGTGTCGGCCTTGACCAGCACCCCGGTCTCCCCGGAGTCGATCACCCATACCGGGGTGTCGGTGACGCGGGGCTGGTAGCGGATCCGGAACACCCCGACGGGGTCGGCGAAGCATTCCGCGCCGATGGCGTCGGCGAGGCGCTCCACGCCGTCGGCCCAGCGTTCCTTGTCGATGTCGAGCACCGGGGCTGCGGTGGTGTCGCCGGTCTCGTCGACGACCACCGCACCGGGCAGGGTCTCGGTGATCAGGCGGGTGATCTCCTGCACGCAGGTCTGCCCGGCGCGGGTCTGGGTGGGCTGGTCGAACCGGTCGTCGGCCACGGACTTGGAGCGGTCGGCGAGCTCGACGGCCAGCCCCGAGGTGAGCGGACGGGACAGGCCGACCTTCTGGATGGGGCCGCGGATCATGGGGACCCACTCGGTGCCGCGTCCGGGGATGACGATGCCGAATTCGAGCGCGAGCTCTGCGCCGAGCGGGGACAGTGCCCCGGTGCCGGTGTAGGGCCACATCCGCGGGTCCGACACCAGCAGCGACGCGGTGCGCCGCACCTGGCTCTTCGCGTCGCAGGTGACCGTGGCGGACTCGATCGGGATGTGGTCGATCGCGCGGCCGTCGGTGGTGTAGGCCCGGCAGCGGGCGGTGATGGCGTGGCTGGAGCGCAGGGTCTGGCGCGCCGCGGCGCTGATCGGCCACACGTCAGGCCGCCGCGGCCGCGGTCGGGTCGTCGGGGTTGGCCACGGGGCCGTCGACGACCTGGTAGGGCAGGCTGAACAGCCGGGCGCCCTCCCAGGCGCCGTGCCCGGGTGGGTCGAGGTCGACGTCGGCGATGGAGAGCCACTCCCCCGGGCCGTGCCCGAGGCGGGCGGGGGCGCGCAGTAGCAGCGGCTGGCCGTCGTCGAGCATCTCCCACAACCGGTCGCGCTCGGCGAAGGTGGTCACCAGGACCTCCAGGGTCCCGGACTCGCTGTCGCGCGTCGACGCGGAGATCGCGATCGGGCGCCGCCGGCCGATGACCTTGTGCACGCCGCGTTCGATGGTGCGGGTGACCTTGGGTTCGCGGGTGACCGTGGCCACGATGAGGTAGGGCAGCACCGGGTGGCCCAGGAACGTGCGGTCGCGGCTGTCGAGCACGATGGGTTCGGAGGTCAGCACGTAGGCGGGCTGGTTGGGGGCGGTGAGCTCGTACTGCACCGGCCGGTCGAGCGGGGCCTCGCGGTCGACGACGTCGACGACCGGTGCGAGCGCCGAGGAGGATGCGTGCGGGGTGCCCATCCACGCCCCGTACTGGCGGGCCCCGTCGAAGTAGGAGCCGTCGGAGCTGCCGCCCTCGATCAGGACGGCGTCGATGTCGATCACGCCGGAGGCGGCGAGCCCGGCGACGGAGAAGGTCATGGTGCCGGAGGTGACGACCTTCGCGCCGGTGGAGTCGAAGGGCTGCGGGATCGAGAGCACGGCGGTGCGGTCCCAGCGGCCGACGAACCCGGCCAGGGTCGCGGCGGGGACGGTGGCCGAGGTGGTGCCCATCGAGGCGCCGGTCTGGTCGAGCCAGGTCACCGACACCGTCAGCGCCCCGGACGGGGCGGCGCCGGCGCGCAGGTTCAGCGAGACCTGCGGGGCGCCCTCGGCCAGCGGGAGCGCGACCGGGACGGTCGCGGCCACCGTGCCGGCGGCGGTGGCGCGCAGCCGGAACGCCGAGGTCCCGTCGGGCATCGCTGCCTCGGTGATCCGCGACAGGGTCGTGTTGGATCCGGCGAGCCAGCCGGTGAGGTCGACCTCGGCGGAGGGGTTGGTGCAGCGGTTGAACCGGGTCGGCGCGGTCACGGCGAGGGGGTAGGCGCCGCGGACCGGGGTGCGGACGCCGTCGACGACGCGGGCCAGGCGCAGGTACGGCGCCGAGGACCACCAGGCCGCGACACGGACGGTGCCCAGCAGCGGGTCGGGGGTGGCCGAGAGCCCGCCCGCGGACGGGTAGCCCAGGCCGCCGCCGCCGCCGTAGGACAGGCCGCCGTAGGGGCCGAGCGCGGTCTTCGAGGTCGACCAGCGCCACCCGGAGCCCTCGGGGCGGGCGGGGTCGGTGATGACCCCGCCGCCGCGAGCTCCGGCGACGTCGCGGGCCCCGCCGTAGGTTCCGGCCCCGCGCGGGGCGCCTCCGTAGGACACGAGCTCAGCCGCCCAGGTACTCGGCGGTGAACTGGACGTAGGCGTTCTCGTTCGCGGTCTGCCCGTCGCGGGCCCGGTTCGCGAACAGCCCCAGCGCCATCGCCGCCTGCGTGGCGGTGACGTAGCCCAGCCAGTCGGACTTCACGATCGCGAACCCGTTGGGCAGGGTCTGGCGGTTGCTCTGGTCCCCGGGCCACGGCCCGGTGTCGGAGGCCCAGCGCATCAGCAGGTAGAACCAGCCGTAGGAGGAGAACGAGGACGAGCCCTCCAGGGTGAGCCGCCAGAACCCGGCGCGGTTGAGGTAGACGTTGCCGCCGGAGTAGGTGGCCGGGCCGACGTTGTGCGGGGCGGCGACCTGGTTGAGCGCGGTCAGCTTGGTCTCGGTGTTCCCGGCCAGCCCGATGGTCTGGTTCAGGATCCGCCGCCGTGGCGCCCCGGACCCGAACGGCGACATCCATCCGTCGGGGCCCTTCTCCACGACCTGGTTCTCGTCGGCGAGCATCACGCGCATGCCGGTGTGGGCGTCGGCGGGCAGCGACGCCCGGCTGAGCACGGTCAGGGTGTCGCGGGCCAGCGGCGCGGCCCGCCACACCGCGCCCTGCGACCACGCCCGCGGGGTCGAGCCCTCGCGGCCGCGTACGACGGTGACCGCGGTGGATCCGGCGGTGTGCCCGGTGACCCACACGACCTCGTACACCCCGAGGCTGTCGTCGGCCAGGGTGATCGGCAGGTACTTGGCCGCGGACAGGTCCGAGGGCAGCGACGCGAACGCGGCGCTGGTCAAGGTGGTGTCCAGGCTCGTGACGGTCGCGGTGAGCTGGCCGAACCGGTAGTCCAGCGGCGTGCGCTGTTCGTAGGCCACGGAGAACGCCTTTCCGGAGAGATCGAGAGGGAGCGGGGTCAGGCCGAGCGCACGCCGCTAGGGGCGGCGGCCGTTGTTCGAGTCGGTCAGCACGCGCACGATGCGGCCGTCGACGATGCGGACCAGGCCGTCGTCGAGGATCTCCAGCGCGCCGGAGGTGAGCACGAACTCCCCGCCGTCGTCCGAGCCGCGCACGTTCGCGGTCAGGGCGTTCCACTGGGCGCCGGTCAGCACGGCCTCGGGGCGGCCGGTGCCGTTGTAGACCGAGGACCAGCCGGTCGGGAGCAGCCCGCCGGAGTCGTAGCCCTTCGGGGTGGCGCCCACGGCCTGCTGGACGTTGAACACCGACCCGTAGCGGCGCTTGATGTAGTTGATCCCGGCCACGATGTTCGCCAGTGGGTTGTACGGGTCGTTGGGCAGGCGCGGGTCGCGGTTGCTGGCGAAGGTGGGGCCGATGGTCTGCATGAGCCCCATCGACGGGGTGCCCTTCGCGGCGTTGGAGTCCCACAGGTTGATCGCGCGGGGGTTGCCTCCGGACTCGCGCATGATCAGCGTCTGCAACGGGCCCAGCCACGACACCGGGGTGCCGGTGAACCCGAGCGCCTGCATGATCCACCCGACGACCTGCGCCGGTGCGGCGGCGCCGCCCCCGCCGCCGGGGCCGCCGTAGGACTGCGGCACGGACTCGTCGACCTTCTTGGCCATGGCGTCGACGGTCTTGTCGATCATCGAGCGCAGCATCTGCGCCCACGCTCCGGAGCCGACGTTGCCCGCGAGGCTGTCCACCGCAGGTTGCAGGACCTTGCGCAGGTCCCCGCCGGTGGCGATGTTCGCCCCCAGCGACGCGGCGTCGGTGGCGGTGATCAGCGCCCCGATCCCGGGCAGCCCCTTGGCCGCGTTGACGATCGAGCCCCAGATCCCGCCGTCGGCGAAGCTCGACTCCGCACCGCCGGTGCCGACACCACCGGAGGACCGGCCCCCGGAGAAGAACCGGTTGGCCCAGCCGACGAAACCCGCGCCGAGGCCGCGCACGGCCTCGGGGACCAGGAACCCTTCACCACCGGAGAGGTTGAGCCAGCCCGCGGTCGGGGAGAAGAACCGGTGCACGTCGCGGCCGGGGGTGTAGCCGGGCATCACGCCGCCGTCCTTCATGTGGACCTCGGGGAGTTCGCCGAGCCCGAAGGTGCGGGCCACCCCGTTCCACAGTGCACGGATGCCGTTGTTGTAGACGACGTCGACGACCCACTGCACCGGTGTGCGCGCCGCCTCTTTGACCGAGTCCCAGCTACGGCCGATCCACCCGGCGACGGACTCGAACGCCCGACCCACGGCGTCGACGCCGTCGCGGAAGAACCGGAAGACGCCATCGACGATCGACCAGGCGGTCGAGGACGCGGACTGGATCGCCGACCAGGCCGGGACCACGGCGGACTGCCAGAGCCAGACGAAGAACGAGCCGACGTTCTGCAGCCCGGAGACGTACCAGGCGAAGATCGACGAGACCAGCCCCCAGGCCCACGACGCGGCTGCCTGGATCCCGGACCAGGCCGGGACGACGGCGGACTGCCACAGCCACACGAAGAACCCGCCGACCGCGCGCGTCCCGGCACCGAGCAGCGCGAAGATCGACTGGAGCACCCCCCAGGCCCACGACGCGGCGGTCTGGATCCCGGACCAGGCCGCGGCGACGCCCTCGCGGAACCACGCGAAGTTGTGCCACGCGTAGATCACCGCGGCGACCAGGGCGACGATCCCGATGATCAGCCAGGTCATCGGGGACAGCGACATCACGAAGTTCAGGGCCGCCTGCGCCGCCGACCACGCCCACGTCGCCGCCGTGACCACACCGGTGGCCACCGCGGCGCCGACCTGCCGGGCCCCGGAGACCATCGCGGCGACCCCGGCGCGGCCGTAGTTCAGGGCCAGGCTGCCGAGGTTCTTCGCCGCGTCGACGCTCTTGCGTCCGGTGTCGGCGACCCACGACCCGGCGGTCTGGATCGCGGATCCGGCCGTGGAGGCGCCGGACTTCACCGTGTCCCACGCCGACCCGAGCTGGCGGACCTTGTCCGGGACTCCGGTGACCGCGTCCTTGACCCCCACGACCATGTCGCGGGCATCGGTCAACCCGGTCTTGACAGCGCCCAGGCCCTTCCCGGCCAGCACGAGTGCACCGAGCCCGGCGCCCGCCGCGACCAGATGCGGGGCGATCGGGGCGATCACCGGGCCCACTGTCGACCACACCGGCCCGAACACCGACGACACGAAGTTGGCCGCCGTCGACAGCCCCGGGATCAGGACGTTCCCGACGAAGTTCGTGACCCCGGTCTCCAGCGACCGCTTGAACGTCTCGATCTTGTTGGACGCGGTGTCGTTGAGGGTGGTGCCGAAGCGGTCGGAGGCGCCGGCCACCTCGCCGAGGGCGCTCACCGCGCTCGACGGGTCGAGGGAGTAGAGCGCGTCGCCGAGGTCCTCGGCCTTGGTGCCGAACAGCGCCACGGCTGTCTGGGTGCGGTCGATGCCCGGCGGCATCGCGCGCAGGCGGTCGAGGACCATGTCGAGCCCGGCCGCCGCACCCGGGCCGCCGCCGGCGATCTGCTTGCTGACCTTGTTCGCGTCGAGGCCCAGCTTCTGGAACCCGGCGGCGGATTCCTTGGTCCCCGAGGTCGCGATGAGGTTGAACTCCTTGAGCGCGTCCGCGACGACGTCGGCGTCGCGAGCTCCGCCCTTGAGGCCCTGGGAGAGCAGTCCCGTCGCGGTCGCGCCGTCGAGGCCGAGCGACCGGAACTGGGTGGAGTACTCGTTGAAGGTGTCGAGCAGGTCGTCGGCGACGTTGACGCCGTTCTGCATGCCCGAGACGATGATGTCCATGGCGGACTTGGCGTCCGGGGCCATGCCGGTCCGCATCATCGTGCCGACCGCCCGGGTCGACTCGGTCACGTCCAGGCCCAGGCCCTCGCTCAGGTCGAGCACGGACTTGGTGACGTTCCGGATGTCCGCGTCGCTGGCGGTGGCCATGCCGCCGATGTTCTGACGGACGGCGCCCAGGGCGTCGTTGACCTGGGTGAGGCTCTCGCCGTAGGCCTGGGAGTAGAGGTCCCCGGCGAGCTTGCCGTAGCGCTGGGCCTCGGGTGCGTTGAGGCCGAGCTGGGCGGCGAGCTTGGCGTTGGCCGAGCTCGCGTCCATCGACGCCGAGAGGGCACCGATGAGGGCGGTGCCCACGACGGCGCCGACGGCGGCGATCTTGCCGACGTGGGCGGAGAAGCCGCTCTTGGTGCGCTCGCCCATCTCGTCGCCGGCCTGGTCGCCCGCCTTGCCTGCGGACTCGGAGACCTGCCGGACGAGGTCCCCACCGAAGTTCTTCATCGACGGGAGGACGTCGACCCACACCGCGGCGGCTGTGGTCACTGTTCACGCTCCTTCCGGGGACGCAGGGAGTGCAGGTAGTCGATGACCAACTCGGGGTCGTGGCCGCTGGTGTCGCCGATGCGGTTGGCGGGCTTCTGCCCGGGCCGTCGGACTCGCTTGGGGCGGCGGATCCGCCCGCCGGCGACCTTGACCTGGGCGGCCCCGTACTCGGCGGTGACGTCGATGAGGTCGGCGAGCAGGTTCTCCTCGTCGGTCCAGTAGTGGCCGTTGACCGCGCGGTAGGTGGCACCGCCCGGGGGTAGGTTCTCGACGAGGACGCGGAGCTCGCGCAGGGTGATCTCCCGGCGCCAGAACTCGAAGATCGGTTTGCGCGGGGAGTAGAGCGCGTTGAGCTCGGCCTCTATCGCTTCTGGCGCCTCGCAGAGAACGTCGAGGATCGTGTAGGGCGCTCCTGTGCCTCGTGCTGGATCTGGCGCATCACGTCCTGCACGGCGAACAGCACGATGCCCGAGTTGCCCCCGGCCTCGATGAACCGTTCGTACTGCTCCTCGCCGAGGTAGTAGCGGGCCAGGTCGACGTCATTGGCCTCCCCCTTGGAGCCCTTCTTCTGGACGTCGGCCAGGCCGTCCTTCCAGTCGTCGGCGGCGAACATCGGGTGCGGGAACACCCACTCCTGGCGGGCGAAGACGAACGTGGCGATCGTCGGGTCGTCGCTGTTGGTCGCCTCCGCGCGCTGGGCGAGGATCGCGTCCATGTCGATGTCGGGCACAGGTGCTCCTTGAGGTGGGCGGGCTGGGCGGGCATGGGTGAGGGCCGGCGCGATGTGCCCGCCCAGGGCAGCGCGCCGGCCCTCGAACTGGGGAGCGGACCGGATCGGTGGGGCCGAGCTCCAGCGGGGTCGAGCAGGGTCAGGTGTCGTGCAGGTGCAGGTCGGGCCAGTCGGCGACGTCCTCGGGGTCGAGCAGGCGCACCCCGAGCTGGCCGACGTCGTCGACGTAGGTCTCGACCCACCGGGCGGTGAGGTCACCGCCGGGCGCGAGCCACTGGGCGACGAACCCGGCGGGCGAGACCTTCGCCCTCACCCCGCTCACGGGGTCAGCGCCGGCAGCGCCCACCCCTCCTTGAACTTGCGGCGCACGCTGATCCCGTCGGGGCCCGGGTAGGCGGTGACGGTCAGCTCGTAGGCGGTCAGGGCGTCGGACTTGTAGACCACCGAGCCGCGGTCGGTCACCTCGGCCTCGGGCATCTCGAACCGGCGGTGCTTGGTGCCGTCGATGACGTCGAAGCCGTAGCAGCGCAGGTCCCGCTTCGGCTTGCCCTTCTGGTTGAGGATCACCACCCCGCCCTGCTCGGTGAAGTCCTCCCGCGCGGCCCGGTAGTAGGCCGAGACCGAGGAGAAGTTCGACTCGATCGAGACGAACTTCATCGTCCACACCTCCCGGGTCACCTCGACCCGGATCGGCGAGAGCGCCTGCCAGGCGGTGAACGACTGGGAGTCGGCGTCGGGCTCCTCCTCCAGGCCGTCCTCGTTGAGGTAGCCGAACGAGGTGAACGCGTCGGGCCAGGGCTCCATCAGCGAGGGCAGGGTCGACCCGAGCGGCGCCCACGAGGCGCCTCCGGTCACCCCGACCATCGCGAGCTCGGCGTCCAGGTCGAAGTCAAGCACTGGTGCGGTCATCAGGCCTCGCCTTTCTTCTTGATCGTGTACACGTGGGTGAGCCCGTAGGCCCGGGCCTTGCCGAGAGAGGGCCGATACGACGGCCCCGTCTCCTCGGTGACCTCGCAGATCTGGCCACCGGCGATCACGACGTTCTTCACCATCCGCGGCGCCAGCAGCGCCTGGATCTGGCGGGCGAGCTGCGAGGCCGCCTCCTTGGTCACGTGGTAGGCGTCGACGTCGATCCGGGCGCCCTTGAGCACCGGCTTGGCGATGTCCCCGCCCCCGGCGCGGGTGACCAGCACGACCGGCAGCTCCTCGTCGAAGCTGGGCCCGGGCGGGCCGAGCCAGAGCTCGGTGACCACCTGCACCGGCGCCGGGTCCTCCATCGTGACCCCGGCGAGCTGACGGAACCGCGCGTCGAGGTAGCGGACGATCATCTCCTCGGCGTCCGGTTCGAGGGCCAGCTCCGGGAACTGGGCATGCGGCGGGGCGGTCACCGGTCGGTGGTGGGCTCACCACCCGAGCCGCCCGACGAGGCGCCGGACGGCCCGCCGGTCGCGCGGCGGCGGGTCTTGCCCGAGGTCTCCTCGACCAGCGGCGGCGGGGTGTCCCCCTCCCCCGACGGGGCCTGCTCCTCCCCCGGGCCGCCCGTCTCGCCGGTGGCTGCGTCGCGGGCCGCAGCGTCGGCGTAGCGGGCCCGGCCGTGGCGGACCAGGCTGCGCGCCCACTCCGGGGACACCTCGTCCTCGGTGCCCTGCTTGGCCACCTCCGGGTGGAAGGTGTAGACGATCTTCACCTTGCGCGGCGTCGACGCCTGTTCGGTCTCCTGCGTGCTGTCCTGCGTGGCCACGGGCTGGCCCCCTTCAGTCGAGGTTGATGTCGGCGGCGCGGGCGAGGATCCGGCGCCGGTCGGTCGAGGACACGCTCTGGCCGCGGGTCAGCGAGTTCGGCGGGGCCGACACGACCCGCGAGTAGGTCCGCCCCCTCGGGCGGGTGCCGTTCTCGACGTCGATCGACGAGCTCACCTCGGGCAGGCCCTGCCCCGAGGCGATCGCCGCGGCCCGGGCCGCGATCGGGCGGGCCCGAGCGGTCAGCGCCTCCCGCACCACCGGGAGCTGCATGACCTGCCGGATCCCGTCGAAGTTGAGCTGCACACGAACGGCCATCCGTCTACCCCCTGATCGCTTGCAAGGTGACCTCGACGTGGTGGACCCCGCCGGTGTGCGGGTCCCGGCGGCGGTCCGGGTCGCCGACGACGTCGCAGACCGTGCCGTCGTCGAGCACGACCCGGTCGGTGGCGAGCAGGTCCAGGTCCTCGCCGTCGTCGGTGCGCAGCCAGTACGTGGCCACCGTCTGGTCCCGGTTCCCGCCGGGTGTCTGCTCGCTGGTCGTGGCCCGCTGCACGTTCACGAACTCCAGGGCCACCCGCGCGGCCGCGGCCCAGTCCCGGGTCCGGTTGTTGTGCCGGTCCGCGGTGAGCGGGGCCCGCAGCCGCACGACCGTCTGCTCGAAGATCATGTGCGGCCGATCACGAGCGGCGGCCGATGTGGTAGCGGTCCACCGCGGTCTTCCACGCCTCGGACACCCCCGGTGTCCAGGTGGTCGCCTCGGAGCCGACGGCGAGGGACTGGATGCCGGGGCGGCCGCGGAACACCGCCGCGGCCTGTTCGAGGACGGCCTCGGCGATGTCGTCGGGCACGACCTCCCAGCCGTGCTCGAAGTCGACATCGACAGCGTCGAGCTGGTCGGGCCACGGCCCGGCGGTGCGGCGCAGGATCCCGAACCGCGAGGACACCTGGAAGTCCCGACCGCGCACGAGAGGCGTGAGTGCGGCGGAGCCGTCGGCGGGTCGCAGATGCACGATCGCAGAGACGACCTGCACGCCGGGCAGCAGCAGGTCCCGCACGCCGGAGCCGTCCATCACCACGCGGGTGCGGGTGCGGGTCACCGGGTGGCGCACCGCCCCGCGGAACCGCGCCGAGGCCTGGTCGAGCGCGGGCCCCACCCGAGGGTGGTTGCTCCGCACGCCGAGCAGGGCGGCGAGGTCCGAGGGGTCGGCGAGCCGCTCAGCTCTGGGCTGTACCACCGTCGCCGCCGGCCGGGTCGTCGTCGGAGGGGCTCAGCGTGCCCTGGCCGGGGTCGGTGCTACCGCCGGGGTCAGCGCTGCCGCCGGTGGCGGTGCCCCCCGCCGCGGCGGATCCGGCGGCGGAGGTCGAGCGGGGGCCAGTGCCGCGACGGCGCTTGCCCTTGGGCTCGGTCTCGGCGTGGCCCTTCGGGACGTCCTCGGGGCGGTACCGGATGCCGTTGATGACCTGCATCTTGTGCTCGGCCATGATCTTCCTTCCCGTGCTGTCGCAAGGATTGGGGCGCCACCCGGCCGGGACCTGCCGCGCTTCTCTGGCACGGTGACCAACAGCCGCAGCCTGACCGCTTCCAACGGGCCGGCCGGGTGACGCTGTCTGGGTGGATCAGGCCTCGACGTCGACGGTGACCAGCCGGTTGGGCTTCCAGATCACCTGGGCCGCGGAGAGCTCCGCGCGGACGTAGACCATGTTGCGCTGGGCGTAGTCCTTGTGCTGGTTGAACGCCAGCACGGACAGGCCCTCGTAGTCCAGGAGCTGGATCTGCTTGAAGTCGCCGAGGATGACCTGCCCCTCGGCGAGCCGCTCCGACACCGCGCGAGGGCGACCCCAGGCGGTGCCCGGGCCGGACCCGAACGGGCCCTGTCCGTAGTAGCGCTGGTTGGCGTCCTGGAGCAGGTCCCACTTCTCGTCGTCCTCGGGCGAGAGCAGGACCGCGGTGACCGAGCCGCCGATGCGGGTGACCTTGGTGATGGCCTTGCGCACGGTGGTGACCATGTCGGTGTCGAACGCCTGGTGCTGCACACCGGTGGTGTTGAGCAGCCCCTTCGGGATCCCGTTCGTGCCGGATCCGTTGAGCAGGACCTCCTCGACGACGTTGTCGAGGGAGTACTCCAGCTCGCTGTTCATGTAGCTGGCGAACGCCGGGGCGTTGCTCAGGAGCTGGTTGGTGACGTCGTAGCCGTCGGCGTAGGTGTAGACCTTCGCGTCGGCGAGGTTGGTCTGCAGGTCCGAGAGCGGCTTGAGCTGGCCCTCGGCGACGATCGCGGCGTTGCGGGTGACGCCGGTGACCTGCACGTACTCGAAGTTCCCGTCGGTGTTGCCACGGGCGATCAGGTCGAGCAGCGTGAGCCGGTCGCGGTCGACCTGGTCGATCGTGGGCAGCCGGATGGGCTGCACGCGGCCGACGTCGAGGGTCAGGGTGGCCTTGCGGTGGTCGTGCCACTCCTCCAGCGAGCCCGCCTTGACCCGCCCGATGCTGATCGGGGTGCCGTTCCCGGCGCCGCCCGGGTGGTTCTTCTGGAAGGCCTTGTAGGCCTCGGACCCGATGAACCGGTCACCGAAGGTGGCGCCGGCCTTGCGGTCGCGGGTGCGGTAGCGGCCCTTACGGCCGTCTCCACCGGAGCCCGAACTGGCCTTTCCCGAGCCGCCCGAGCCGCCGTCATCGCTGTCGTCGTCGCTGTCGTCGTCGGCGTCGTTGTCCACGTCGGACAGGTCGTCGAGGGCCTTGGACGCACGGCCCGCGGCGTCGATCTTCTTGGTGAGCTCGTCGACCTCACCCTTGATCGTCTCGATCCGGGCGACCTCGTCGTCGGTCAGGTCCCGGTTGCCCTCGCGGGCCTTGCTGCCGATGGCGCGGGCCTCGTCGAGGAGCGCCTTGCGCTGCTGGCGCAGGTTCATGCGGATTCTCCCATCAGGGTGAGCTCGGTCAGATCGATCGAGGCGATCAGCTGGGCGGGGTCGCGGGACAGGCTCGCGGCCGACTTGCCCCCGCGGGGGTCGTCGTCGGTGGCGGCCCGGCCCGTGGCGCGGCCGTGAGCTCCTCTGGACTTGCTGTCGTCGTCGAGCGGGGTGGCCGCGTCGAGGACCTCGGAGATGCTGTCGCGCGCAGCGGACAGCCGGTCGTAGTTGGTCTGCGAGAGCACGCGCCCGGCCTTGACCTGGGCGGCGATCGTGCGGGCCTTCACGTCGAGCAGCTCGGTCTCCTGGTTGACCCCCAGCAGACACGGCCCGACCTCGTGGAGCTTGAGGCGGCGAAGCTCGAACACCTCGTCGCCGTCGCGGGTCGCCCAGCCGGAGTCGAGGATGTCGTAGGCGAACGAGGACTGCGTGACCCGCCGACCCTTGAGCAGCCCGTAGACGTGGGCCGCGGTCGGGTTGGTGTCGCGGTCGAGGATCTCCCCGAGGATGAGCAGGCCCTTCTCAGTCTCCTCCGCCTCCTTCACCACGCCGAGGTGGGCGAACGGGTTGCGCCAGTCGTGCGACCAGATGATCGGCAGCGGGTCCCCCGAGGCCGCCCACTCGGCGAGGGTCTCGGTGAACGCGCCGGGCATGACGACGTCGCCCCACGAGTCCTCGACGTCGAACACGCTGACGATGGCGCGGTACTGGCCCTCCTTGAGCCCATCGGCGTCACCGACAGCCTTGACCTGGGTGCGGAACTCCCGGACGACGGTCATCTACTCGCCTTCCACGTGGAACTTGACGATGCACTTGCAATTGGCTCGGTCGTCGACGTCGAGGTTCACCGAGTCCCCGGGCCAGCGGGCCCCGTTGGAGAAGGTGTCGGCCATCGGCACGGTCTCCCCGTCGAGGCGCTTGTGCTCGGAGCGGGGGTTGGTCGAGGTGGTCTCCCACGTCTTGTGGGTCAGCCCGGACGCGCCGGCGGCGTCGTGCCCGCCGAACCCGAGCGCCTCGGTGCGCATCGACAGGGCGAACAGCCCGGCGTTGGTGGCGAGGTGCCCGAATGCGTCGGCCACGCGGGTCTTCCAGTCGTCCTCGTCGGCGACCGCCTCCTCGAGACGGGCCTTCGTGGCGGAGTTGATGGACTCGGCGTGGCTGGCGGCCGCGGCGAGCAGCCACGCGGTCATCACCTCGGCGTCCCAGCCCTCGGCCTCGGGGTTGTAGAGGGCGAGCACCGCCCACGCCCCCGCCTCCGCGAGCCGCATGATCCGCGGGGAGATCACCGCGGCGAGCTCGCGGTCCCACCGCTCCGCGTCCCAGACCGCGTCGACCTCGCCGGCCTTCCTGAACTCCGCGCCGTGCGCGAGCTCCTCGCGGCTGCGACGGGCCTTCTCGGCGCCCAGGGCGGAGGTGACCGAGCGGGACTGGCGGTCGAAGAACGCGCCCAGGTCGTCGGTGAACACCGCGAGCTCGGCGTCCGGATCCGCGAGGTCCTCCGGCGGCCCCGCGGTCTCCTCGTCGTCGGCCTTGCCGTGGGTGCCCCGTCCGGTCCCCGTGGGTGGAGAGCCCGAACCGGACGGGGCGTTCTTGGGGCCCGCGTTCTGCGAGCCGGTGTCGTTCGGCGAGGCCAGACCGCCGACGATCACGTTGAGCGGGGTCACCAGCGCGTCGCCGCCGTCGACCGCGGGCAGGTTGCGCCGGGCACGGGCCTCGTTGCGGGTCATGTACGGGGCGCCCACGCTGGACTGCAGGACCTGGGCCTCCTCGCGGAAGCTGCCGCGCATCTTCGCCTCGACGTTGCCCTCCACGTAGAGCGGGCGGCCCTGGTCGTAGTCGGGGACGAGCTGCACGTTGAGGAGCTGGTCGCGCAGCGTGATCCACGGCCCCAGCGCGTCGCCGTAGAGCATCTGGCGGAACGCGTCGATGTTGGAGAACGTGCCCTCCCGCGCACCCACGAGCTCCGGCGGGATGTGGAAGGCCGAGGCGACCTCGGCGTCGGAGAGCTTGCGGCCCTCCAGGTCCCCGGTGTCGCGCGGCTTGAACGCCTCGATCGGCTTGGCGGTCATGCCGTCCTCGAAGATCGGCCAGCCGCCCTCCGCGCCGCCACCACGCGTGTAGTTGCGCAGCCCGGCGATGAACCGGTCCTTGCCACCGCCCTCCCCCGACCAGTCCGGCGCATCGGCCGGGCGCTCGACGATCACCGGCACCCGCGCGCCGTTCTTCCAGACCGTGCGCCGGTAGGCGACGGCCTCGGTGGACTCACCGAGGATGTCGGCCAGGGTCTCCATCGGCGAGGTGCCGTTGACCCCACGCACCGAATACCCGGCGTCGTAGATCATCTCGTCGGGGTCAAACTCGTACCAGCGGCCATCCGACATCGCGACCCGGATCGCGGTCACGTCGTCGACGCCGTCGCCCTCGAACCGCACCCGCCGCGCCGGGACCCGCACGAGGCTGAGCTCGCCGTCCTCGCCCGGCACCTTGAAGATCGCCATCTTGTCGAAGGTCATCCAGTCCACCAGCACCGAGTGCCAGAACCGGAACGGAGCCAGACGTCGCCGCGGCTGGCGCATCGTCCTGGCCAAGACGTGGTCGTTGACCTGCGCTCGGTCGTTGTCGTCGACACGCTCGTGCAGGTGCAGCGGGATCGACGCCACCCCGCGGGCGGCGAAGTCGACGACCTTGCGCACGCTGGGCTGGGTGCGCCACACCTGGGCCGCCCGGTGGTTGGCCACGTCGTAGAGCGGCACCCCGGGGTCGACGACGGTCAGGCCCGGGCGGGACTCCAGGTGCGAGCTCAGCTCGCCGAGGGTCTGGAAGATCACGGGATCTGCACCCACACGATCCGCTCGCGCACCACGTGGAACCGCCCGTCGGCCTTCTTGGGCTGGTCGCCCGGGCGACCCGAGTGCACCTCGACGTCGACCAGCTCCACGGTCTCGGCGCTCACGCCCTCGACGATCCCCGCTACACCGGCGCCCTCGAAGTCGAGCTGGAGGATCACCCGCGTGCCCAGATAGCGGCGCAGGTCCTTCATTCGTCATCCTCGTCGTCGAAGTCGTCCTCGTCGTCGTCGAGGTCGAGTGGCTCGGGCGTGCCAGCGGCGGCGAGCTCGCACCGCTCGCCGGTGTGGGCCCGGAACGCGACGACGGTGTCGAGCTCGACCGCGGCCAGGTGCCGTTCGAGGAGTCGTTCACCTCCGATGGCGCGCGCGAGCGCCACGAAGTCCTTGCCGAAGGCCTCGCTCAGGTCCCCGAGGAGGACCGCGGTTCGGCACTTCTCGCACTCCTCGACTGGGGGTCCTTCGCCTCGGTCGAGGACTGCGGCGACGTCGGCCGGGCGACGATTCGGGATGCGGAGCTTGAGGGTCGCGGCCTCCGCCAAGGTCTCGCTCACTGCCTGTACCTGATCAACGGAGGGCTCCTCTCGCGAGCGGATCAGACGACGGCCAGGCCGCCGCCGTCGCCGCTGTAGGCGCTGCGGCGTGGGGGTTTGTGATGCATCGCGCGGACCATCGCGGTGGTCATCGCCGACACGCCGTCGATCTTGTCTGCGGCGCTCTTCTTGTCCGGCTTGACGTTGCCCGAGGGATCCGTCACGACGGCGAGGTTGTCCATGTGCCAGCGGGCGACCGGGTTCCCGCCGTGACGTAGCAGCGGGTCCGCAGCCGTCCCAGTCGCCAGGAGCCGCTTGATCTCCTTGAGCGCGGGCGACAGGGTCGCGTAGCCCTGCCGGATCTCCACCAGCGGCATGCCCTCGCCGAGCAGGTCGTTTGTGAGCTGGGTGGCGTTCCACGGGTCGAACCCGATCTCCTTGACCTGGAACGTCTCGACATCGGCGCGGGCGACGATCTTGACCGCCTCGTAGTCGACCGTGGCCCCCGAGGTGACGTCGAGCAGGCCCTCCTTGACCCACCCCGACGCGGCACCGGCGGTGCGCTTGTCCAGGTCGGCGATCTGATCCTCGGGGGCCCAGAACCGCCAGACCGCATCCCAGCCCTCGCCGATCTTCGACGGCGGGAACAGCCAGCACAGCGAGGTCATGTCGAGCTTGGACGACAGGTCCAATCCGCCGTAGGCGATCCGCCCGGCGAGGCGGCCCTCTCGGACCTGACCGGCGTTGCGGTCCCACTCCGGCAGGGTGATGTAGCGGCTGGCCTGCTTGGTGCGGATCCCCAGGTGTAGGCGCTGGTAGCGGGCCATGTTCGCGGGCGAGGCCTTCGCCTTGGTCGCCTCGGTGTCCAGAAAGCTCTTCGACACCGACACCCCGTAGCCCGGGTTGGCCCGGCGCTGGGTGGTCTCGGCGAACGGCGGGTCGGACTCCCGCGCCGCGAAGATCACCCCGTACTGGCGCGGGTCAGAGATCACCCCGGTCGCGCACTGCTCGATGTAGCGGCGCTTCGCCCCGTACACCGAGTTCGGCTTGCCATCGTCAGGCGTGGTGATGATGACGATCAGCGGCTGTGTGCGGGCGGCAGTGCCGGACTCGATCGCGTCCAGGACGTCCGGGTTCTTGTGGACGTGGAGCTCGTCGACGATCGCGCCGTGCGGGTTCGCGCCGTGCAGCAGGTCACCGACGGACGCGACGACCTCGAACTTGCACTGGTCGCGCGGCCGCTCGATCCGCGAGTGCAGCGGGTGACAGCCGCTGCGGCGCAGCGCCTTCGACTTCTCCGCGATCGCCTTCGCCGGGTCGTAGCACTTGCGGGCCTGGTCCCTCGACGCCGCCGCGGCGATCACCTGGGCGCCGGGTTCGCGATCGCCGAACGCCAGATAGAGCCCGAGCCCGGCCGAGAGGGTGGTCTTGCCGTTCTTGCGCGGGACGTCGAGGAAGGCGTTGCGGATGATCCGCACCACGAGCCCGTCGAGGTCCGGATCCGGGGCCACCCACCCGAACACCGGCGCCAGGAAGTACGCGACCTGCCACGCGTCCGGGGCCAGCGGCCGCCCCGCCCACCGGCCCTGGGTGTGGCGGAGCAGCTTGAGCGAGGCGATCACCCGGTCGACCCGCTCCGGGTCGAAGTACGCGCCCGGGAAGTCCCGCGGCTCCGGGGTGCGCACCGCCGGTCTGCACCAGCGCGGCAGCCGATACCCGCGTGTCCGCAGGTACCACTTGACCTCCGGACTCAGCTCCGCTACCGGCTGCGGGGTGGCCGCCGGTACAGAGCGCGCAGTACGAGCGCGCGGCGGCACCTCAGCCCAGCCGCGGAGCCTCGGTCAGCGCGAGAGGATCTGCCAGGATTCGAACCTGGGTCTCCGCGTCGGGGGCCACCGCTCTGCAGGGCGGGAACCACGCTGAGCCCGGTACCAGGCTCGCGCGGTCCGTGGGGACTCGAACCCCACCGACGCGGCGTCTTTGGCCGCTGGACGACAGAACCGTGTGCTGCGAGGTCACGCCGGGACCTCGAAGACGTGGAAGATGTAGCGGCCGCCGGCCATCGACAGCGTCGCGAGGTGCTCGGCCGCGGTCACCTGCTCCGGGAGGTGCGAGCCGGTCCCGTACACCAGCAGCGTGCGGAGCTCCTCGACCGCGTCGACGTCGACGATTGCCCACACTTCGAGCGCGGTGGTCCCACCCCGGGCCGCGACGACGTCGAGGATCTCCGCGCCGACCGGCATCCGCAGGCGCGTCTCGGTCTCCAGCGGAGCGGTGAACCGCCAGATCGCGCGGCTCACGACTCGGGCTCCGAGACGCTCCGGTGCGGGCACCGAACGGCCGCGATGTCGAGCCGCACGTCGTAGCGCACGGACACCTCGGCGTCACCCTCCTCGAATCGCGCCAGCGCCGCCGCGATCTGCTCGTCGTCCTCGTAGCCCAGGCCGCCGTAGTCGTCGGGCCCACGGACGCCCGACACGAAGTCGATGACGGTGTAGAGCACGGTCCGGCGGACGTTGAACGGGACGGTGAGCACGACCCACCGCCCGCCGGTGGAGACCGCGCGCACGGTCCACCACACCCGGCGGGGTTCGTCGCGGAACTCGACGCGGTCTCCCGGGTGCAGCTCGACGATCTCCATCGGGTAGCGCTGCAGCCTCATGCGCGCCTGCCCGGCCATCGACCGCGGCATCAGCCGCCGCCCGTCGCGGCGAACAGGTCGCCCTGTTCGCCGTCGTCGTTGCGGACCTCGATGCGCTGGCGAGCGGCGAAGGTCATGCCCATCTGCTTGGCGTACTCCAGCATCAGGGCGGACTGCTGGCGGAACTCCGCGCCGGCCGGGTTCTTCTTGCGACCGCCGTCGCGGTCGTCGACGAGGACCTCACCGGTGGCCAGCGCCTCAGACGCCTGCCGGGCGGCGAGGAAGTGGCGCAGCATCATCTCCAACGTCATGCCGTCGACGCGAGCGATCAGCCCGGCCTGGTGGAGCTCGCCGCTGTACTGCTCCCAGAGCGCGGCGAGCTCGGCCGCGCCCTCCGCGCTGTCGTCCCAGCCGGCCGGGTGCTCGGGCTCGGCGAGCGGGGTCTGCTCGGCGACCGTGCGCACGCCGTCGTCGGGCTGGCCGCCGTCGACGACGGACATGTGGCTGGGCAGCTTGAGCTTGCCGCGGGCGCCCACCGGTCAGCCCTCGATCGCCGAGCGCAGCAACGGCCACGACCGCCGCACCCGGCCGATCAACCCGACGCGGCGGCCCTCGGCGCGCGCAGCGACGACCGCGGCCTGCCACGGGTCCGGTGCGATGCCAGCCTGGTGGGCGAGCCAGTCGAGCACGGGGTCGCGCTCGGTCGCAGGCCCGTCGTCGACGGCCGCGGCGGCGGGGGTGGCGGGTCCGTGCATGGCGGGCCTCCTCTCCTGATCATGTCTCGGTGGGTGGTCGATGCTCTGACCTGCCCAAAACCTGAAAATGCCGGGTGCGTGCGGAAAGTCATCGGCCGCCGCTGGCCCTGGGGCGTACGTGGAAATCCGAACTCCCCTACCCCGGGGGTCAGTCCGTCGGGGCGGCGCCGCGGCGGGCGGCGTCGGCGCGAGCTCGGCCCGCGCGCGCTTCGAGCTCGGTCTTGCGGTCGTGGCAGTTGTCGGCCCGGTCGCGGTTGTCGCAGATGCACCGGATGTTCTCCGGGTCCCGCGCCGCTCCGCCCTCGCTGATCGGCTGGACGTGGTCGGCGCCCGAACCCCAACGGCCACACAGGTAGCAGCGATGCCGATCGCGGGCGACGACCCGGCGAGCGAGTGAGCGCCACTCGCTGCGGGTCATCCCGTAGTGCTGTTCGAACGTCGGGCGTCCGGCCCAGCCACCCGAGGCCCGCGGATGCTCCGGGCACCGAGCACCGCGTGGTCCGTAGACCAGCGTCGAGCAGCTCGGCGCCACGCAGGGGCGAGGCGGACGTTCGGGCATCAGGTGCTCGCCTCCGCACGGGAGCGGAGGATCGCGCTGGGGTTCCACCCGCCGGGGGTCGGGTCCCCCGGGTGGCCTCGGGGGGGGAGGTGCCGCCGGGGGTCTTGCACCGGGGGGGGTGTCGACGACCGGGGGGGGTTCTTGACCCACTGCTCCGATGATGACGGCGGCACCGTGACAGACGATCGCGGGCGAGCGCAAGTCTCGCCACGATCGAGTGGCGTGTCGGCGGGACCGTGACAGGTCGAGACTGGGACGGGTCTGGCCATCTGTTATCGACCATCCCTGCGTTGCTGGTCAAGCCAGCGCGACGCCTTGACGGCGAGGGCTCCGGGCCCTTCGTCGTCGACGGCGGCCATGTAGTCGATCACCCTGTCGGCGTCCCGCTCGGTCAGCTCGTTGGACGTCGCGAGCGGGCGGCCGATGATGGCGGAGGTGAGGCGGAGGCGGTCGTCTCGGTCCTGGACTTGAGCGACCTTCCAGAGCGCGTGCATGCGCCGGTGCTGGTAGCGCGTGGGTCCGCTCACGGCGGGGTCACCGCCCAGCGGTGTGCGCCGACGTCCTGCCACGCCCATCGGATGAACTCCTCGGGCAGAGGCATGGGCGGCGACTCAAGCTGCAGGACCTCGACGCGCTCGGCGATGTGGCCCGCCGCGGCGAGCGCGGGCTGACCGTCGTCGTCCTCGACGTAGGACAGGTAGGCGACCTGGCGCGGACCGGGCCGCGGCTCGATCCAGCCCGGGATCAGCACTCGCATGGCGTCGATCCCGTGCAGCCGCAGCCAGGCCAGCACGGAACGGTGGATGTCGTCGGGTGGGAACTCGAAGTACTCGTAGCGGGTCATGTGCTCAGCTCGACGTTGAGCAGTGTGAGGACGTCGCCGACGCGGTAGCGCCGGCCGGGCCGTTGGACCAGGCGGCCGCGGCTGGCCCACTTGCGGATCCGCTCGGTCTTGAGCTCGGCGAGCTGGTCGCCGAGCAGCTCGGGCATCACGCGGGAGAGCTCGGTGGCGGTGAGCAGTTGCTCCTTGGCCTCGCTCAGCAGGGCCCGGCGGCGGGTCGGGACGTCGTAGACGGCACCGCACCCGGGGCAGGTGACCGCGGCCTGTCCGGCCGCGGCGCCGAGCGCGCGGCCGCAGGTGTCGCACGGGCCGAGGGACTGCAGCGGCCCGGGCCCGTAGATGGCGGTGCGCATGGTGCGGGCGAGCCAGCGGGTCTCGTCGTGCATCTGGGCGATGTCGGGCAGGTGGCGCAGGACCTGGCGGTGGGCGATGTGCCAGCCCGCGAGGTGGGCGGTGCGGTCGGGGTAGGCGGGTTGGTAGCCGACGATGCGGGCGACGTCGAAGGCCCAGACGCGCAGGGTCTCCCCGGCGATCCAGTACAGGTCGGCCGCGGCCTCGGCGTAGGGCAGTCCGGCGTCGCTGGTGGAGTCCCCGACTGCGGAGGAGACGGCCTGGCGGGTCAGGGTGACGCGCAGCTCGGGGGTCAGGCGCCCGACGCCGCGTAGGGCGCGCAGCAGCTCGGTGAAATGCGCGCCGCACAGGTGCGCGGGCGTGGTCTGGTCGCAGCCGCCCTCGGCCTCGCAGGTGTGGCCCCGGGTCACCGACGGCGGCCTAGCTGGACGCGGGCGAGATCGGCGGCGAGCTCGTCGCGCAGGCCGTGGGGCCGACCCGCGTCGATCCGCTGGCGTCGGCGGTTGGTGTGGGCCTCGACGCAGATGCCGATCCCGGCGAGCAGCAGGCCCAGCGCGGCCGCGCCGACGAACACCAGGTACAGCCAGGCCATCAGATGGTCCCCCGCTCGGGAGCGCCGAGGCGGCGGGCCACGACGCGGTTGGTGCCGTCGAAGAGCAGGACCGGGGGTTGCAGGCCGCGGCTCTCGGCGAGGATCTCGTAGGCCTTGGCCTGGGCGCCGAGGACGTGGACGGTGATGGGTAGTTCGAGGACGGCGAGGACCTCGTCGTGCTCGTCGAGCTGGCGCGGTGCTGGGGTGGCGTCGCAACGAGTGATCTTCATGTCGGGGAGCTCCTCGGTTCGGGCGGGCGGGGTCCCGTCGCGGTGCGGCGGGTGGCTGCGAGGTCAGCGGCGGCGCGGATGCGCCGGTAGTGCGCGGGC
This sequence comes from Pseudonocardia sp. WMMC193, assembly GCF_021728735.1. Taxonomy (NCBI): domain Bacteria; kingdom Bacillati; phylum Actinomycetota; class Actinomycetes; order Pseudonocardiales; family Pseudonocardiaceae; genus Pseudonocardia; species Pseudonocardia sp. WMMC193. Next base: position 3,801,995 of record NZ_JAKKDO010000003.1, read on the forward strand.
TGGCGGTCCAGGGGGCCGCTGCCGTCGAGGTGCTGGCAGGTCTCGTCGACGTCGACCCCGCAGGTCGGGCACGGCACGGTCTGGGCGGCGTCGCGCTCGGCGAGCCACTCGCGGGCGTAGTGCGCAGCGAGCTCGGCCCGGGTCGGGCGCCGTCGAGACATCTCCGAACCTCCTGGTCAGGACGCGATCGCGGCCGCTGGGGCGGGCAGCGGCCGCCAGGGACCGGGGCGACGCCGGAGCTGTCGGGCCGGGTGGCGGGTGCGGTCGAGCGCGGCCTTGCGGTCGGCGCTGGCGGCGGCCGCGGCGGCGACCTGGAGGGCCTGGCGGTACCCGGCGCAGTCCTGGACCGCGAGGATCCGGCGGTGGTCGCAGACCCACGTGCCGACGTAGCCCTGCTCGCAGCCGTTCGGGCAGGTCGCGGCGGCGACGCGGCGTCGTTCGCGTTCCCGCTCGGCGAGGTGCGCCTGCTCGCGTCGGGCCTGCGCGGCGGCCTCGGCCGCGGCCCGGTCGGCGGCCTGGGCCTCGGCCCGTCGGGCCCGTCCGCAGGCCCCGCAGGGTGCGGGGGCTCGGCAGTCGAGCTGACCGCACACCGACCCGGGGTCGTGTCTCGGCTCGGTCGGGGTGGGTGGGGGCGTTCGGGTCGCGCGCGGTCGGGTGGTCACCTCGGTAGTCCCCCCAGGAGTAGTTACGGGACCTACGGGAGGGGAGACACCAGGATGTCCCGCCGATGGGCCCGGGATGTCCCGCGGATCGGGTTGTCCACAGGCGGTCGGGTCGATCGGCGCGCCACCATCGTGTCCCGCGGATCGTTGTTCGGGATCGGGTCCGCGGGACACAGGCGTGTCTCCCGGATCGGGATCGGCGGGACATCCAGGAACGGGGTCGTGGAGCCAGGCGGGCAGCGACACCATCTCGTAGACGGTGCCGCGGCCGGTGCGACCACGGCCGCCCGCGCGTTGCACGACCACGACCAGGCCGTGCCCGATCAGCTCGGCCATGGCGCGGGTGGCGGTGCGCTCGGTGGCGCAGAGCTTGTCGGCGACCCGGCCGCGGAACACCTCGCCGCGGCGGGACTCGACCCGGCAGGCCTCGGCCACGACGGACAGGGCGTCGATCGCGTTGCGCGAGACCCCGGCCCGGTACAGGCGGCGGGCGTAGGAGAGGACCTCACCGTGGAGTTGCCCGGCCATCGCGCGACACCTCCCGGGCGAAGCGTTGGTGCGCTGCCTGGCGGGTGATGCCGAGCCGGGCGCCGATCTCGGCCCAGGTGTAGCCGCGGTCGGCGAGTCCGACCACGGCCGCGGTCAGTGCGGTGTCGACGTCCTCGGCGAGGCGGGCGAGATCGGCCAGGCCCTCGATGTCGCCGTCGGCGACCCGGCGGCCGTGCGCCTGCACGATCCGGCGAGCGAACGCGGCGTAGTCGGGGTTCTCCCGGTGTCGGCGCGATCGCCGACGGGGCCGTCCTGTCAAGGTGGGCTTGACTGAGTCGGTGGCGGTCATCGCGGCCGTCGATCCGCGGCGCGCAGCTCGGCGAGCATGGCCGACTCCAGGGGGTCGCGCGGGACCCCGCAGCCGTCCACCATCGCGCCGCGGCGGGCGGGGCGGCGCAGGAGCAGCCGCAGCGCGACGGGGGCGATCAGGCGTAGCAGGGGCAGGTGGGCGGGGAGCGTGCGAATGCTCCGGGGGATGCTCATGGCAGACCTCCCGGTGTCGTGGGTGGACTGGTCGTCGGGCGCGACGGTGGGTCGAGTCCGGCGTAGGTGACGACGTCGACCGCGGCCGGAGTCAGGCGGCCGTGCTCGATCAGGCCGCGGCGGCGCAGCGCGGAGGCGGTGCGGGGGTGCACGTCGACGAGGGCGGGCAGCGGGATCCGATCGCCCACCGCGGCACCGGCGACTGCGGCCTGGTAGCTGTCAACGAGGGCTTGACGTCCGGGTGTCGTGAGGTCTCGCCACACGGCCTGGGCAGCCAGGATCCGCCCGAACAGCGCGATCCCCGACCGGGTCGCGAGCGGGTGCCGCCGCGCGCTTGGGGATAGGCCCGCGACGTCGCCCAGGTCGCCGGTGAGGACCCGGCACGTCAGCGGGGACGGCGGGCCGGTCACGAGGCGGCCCGGATTCCGGGCGGTGGGCCCGGCTTACGCGGCCGCGGCCGGGGATCCGGGGCGACGGCGAGGACCTTGGTCCACTGGTACCGTCCCGCGCCGCCGTAGCGGTACACCCCGCCCCACAGGCCGATCAGCTTGTCCTCGTCGGCCTCGGCGGCGCACTCGTCGAGGACCGGGCAGCGGGCACACCACTTCCGGGCCAGGCGCCGGACCCGGCTCACGCCGGACTCCCCCGACCCGGGGCCCTTCGAGGTCTTGGGGAAGAACTCGTCCGGATCCGGGGCGTCACGGCAGGCGGCCTCGTCGCGCCAGCTCACGGTTCACCCGCGGCCGCCGCGACCACCCGACCCGCCGCGTTCTGCTCGTGGCGGATGCAGTCACACCGCGCGCACGCCGAGATCCGGGTGACCAGCACGACCCGGCCGCGGCCCGCGACGTCGACCTCGCGGGCGGCAATCACGTCCCGCTGGAGGAAGCGGTGCCAGCCCAGCCGACACCTCCGGTCCGGCCAGCGCGGTTCGAGCGGCTGGTGCCGCAGCAGCGGCCGAGCGCGGGCCAGGCGCTCCAGCTCGGCGACCCGATGGGCCGGGCAGAGCCGGTTCGGTTGCCGGTTGTCGCCGATGCACAGCCGGCACGGGGTGTCGGGCGCGGTGCGGTGCAGCAGCCCGCAGGGCACGCACGACTCGCCCGCTGGGCGGGTGATCGAGCCACGCAGGACGCCCGGGTAGCGGTCGAGGGCCATGTCCCAGGCGAAGCGCAGCACGCAGCACAGCGGGTAGCCGAACCCGAGCCCCAGCCGGAACACGCGCAGGGCCCGCGCGAGGCCACCCGGGACCGGCAGCAGGGCGGTCACGACATCCACCCCGTGCTGCCCAGGACGACCAGGGCGATCCCCAGCAGCACGCCGATCGGGGCGGTGATCCCGCGGGGGAGCCCGCCGTTGATGTTGTACGGCCGCGGCCGCGCGAGCCACGCCAACCATCCGATCAGCAGGGCGCCGACACCGACGAACGCCGCCCGCGTGATCTGCTCGCCGGTCATCGGGCGGGCCGGTCGTCGATGGCGATCGAGCGGAGCACGCCGCCCTTGGGGTTGCCCAGGTCGGCCATCCGGAAGGGGATGGCCTCGCCGCGGATCACGGCGTCGTCGGGGACGTCGCGGCGCATCGCCTCGGCCACGAGCTCGCGCAGCTCACCGAAGTTGAGCCAGCCCTTCGGGTCGTCGGTGCGCTGGGTGGGGTAGCGGTCAATCGCCATCGGAGGTCTCCTGCGGGGTGTCGTCGACGGCGAGCTGGCCGGTCTTCACGCCCGGCTTGGTCGCGGCCTTGTCGGCCTCGATGCGGCGCGCCAGGTCGGCGAGGTCGGGCGGGTGGGCCTCGGCGCCGGGGCGGCGTTCGTCGCCCTCGGGCTCGTAGCGCTGGGGCATGAGCACGCCGCGGTAGTGCGGGCCGATCTCGACGAGGATGGGCTCGCGCTGATGGGTGCGGTACCACGACATCGTCGCCTTGCGCCGCTCGGCGACCTTGACGAATGCCGACGCGGCGCCGGCGGTGAAGTCGGTGCGCGGCAACGCCTCCTCGATCCGTCCGGCGGCCACCTCGACCCGGTGGGCGGTGGTGCGGTCGAGGTGCTGGTAGAGCGTGATCCCGGGGAAGTCGTGCAGCTTCATCTGCGAGAACGACAGCGACAGGCCGTCGTTGAACAGGTTCGGGTCCTCGCACACGGTCACCGTCTGCCCGTCGCGGTCGACGTCGACGGTGTGGTGCTCGTCGGCCTTCGCCGAGGACTTGAACACGGCGATGATCGACTGGCAGTCGCGCACCGGCCACAGCGACGGGCCGTCAAGCTGGCCCTGACAGTCGGTGTAGGTGTGCCCGGCGACCAGGCGTGTCGTCGAGGCCCCGCAGAGCAGGTCCTTCTCCCCCGGCTCGACGCCCCACTCGCCGCGGGAGGTGTGGACCAGTACCCCGGACAGGCCGCCGACGCGGGGGTCGGTGAACGCGGTGTGGATCAGGTCGGACAGGAATCCGATCAGTGCGCGGGTGTTGACCCGCACCGCCGCGGTCACTGCGGACCGTGCCAGGGGTGCGGGCAGACGTGCACCTCGCCCTCGTGCTGCACGGCCGGGTGCAGCTTCGGGTTGTGCGAGCCGCAGCGCGGGCACCGCGCGGGCACCCGGCCGACGTGGTCGTGCACGCCGTCACACTGGCCGCCCCGGGTTCGCCTCGCCGCTCGGCGGTGGGTGGCGATCGCGGCGAGGACCTTGAGGGCGTCGCGTTCGAGGTCGCGCAGCGCTTCCGCGGAGTCGGTGAGGTCGCCCTCGAAGTCCAGCCCCTCAGCCCAGGCCTGCACCGCCTCGGCCAAGGTGACGTGCGAGTGCAGCGACCAGGACGGGACCGCGCCGCGGCGGCCCTCGTCGTCCTCGACCACGTCGTGGTCGTCGGGTTCGGGTAGCTCGACGACGACCGGGCCCGCGCAGGCGTCGCCGCTCTTGGGGGCGATCGCGTAGCCCAGGGCGTCGATGCCACGAGCGATTCGCTCGTACCAGGGCTCGCCTGCGGGTTTGGCGGTTACCTGGGCCGCGTCGCGGAGGACTGCCGACGGGGTGGTCTTCACGGTGACGGTCTCCATCAGCGGGTCCTCTCGGCGGCGAGCGTGGCGCGGCGGCGGGCGGCCCATCCGGCGCAGAGCTCGGCGGGGGTGCCGTCGGCGCGCCACGGGACCCCGGCGGCGATCGGGGGGTCGTAGGCGGCGGTGTGCCCGGGGATCTCGGCGCCGGAGGGGTGCACGAGCTTGACCGGGCGGCGGATGCCCTGGTGGCAGAAGAACCGCTCCCCGCGGCGCGCGATGCGTTCGAGGAACTCCGCGTCGCCCGCGACGTCCTCGGCGCCGGTCCGCTCCGGCGAGGTCGGCCGGTAGGCGCAGTCCTCGCACATCCGCGGGCGGGTGTTGGGCTCGATCCCGGCCGCGAGCAGCTCGGCGGCCCGGGTGTCGGGCGGGCTCTGTTCGAGGTCGTAGACCGGAGTCCAGCAGGTGCAGGCCTCCGGGCCATCGTCGAAGGCGCCCTCGCAGCAGTTCCCGCCGGTGTCGGGGGCCCCGATGATCCGGGGCGCGAGGTGGCAGCCCATCAGGCCCTCCGATCGGCGGCGAGCTCGCGGCGGCGGGCGTCGGCGCGCGGGGTGGCGCGGCGGGTGCGGAATGGGGTGCCGTGCTCGTCGAGGGGCAGCGAGAGCAGGTGGACGCCGCGCGAGGTGCGGGGGCTGGTCCGGGGCCGGTACCGCCCTTGGGCGACGAACATGCCGCCGCGGATGGGGCGCTTCGCGCGTCTGTCTGGGGACTCCACTAGATCTCCTGACCGTCGGGGGTGGTGCTCTCGCGGCGGGGCGCGGGCGGTGGGGGCAGCGCGCCGTGGGGGCCGACGTCCCAGAGCGGGCCGTAGCGGTCCTGGAGGGTGGCCAGGTCGGGCACGGCGGACTCCGAGAGCAGCCACCAGGTGCCGTCGACGCGCGGGATCCACACGTCGCCCTCGCGGTCGCGCCAGGAGTGCCAGGACCGCATCGGGGCGGGCGGGGGCGGGACCTGCCGGGCGGCCTGGTCGAGCAGGCGCAGCGCCTCGGCCAGCGGCGGGGAGATCTCCTGCACGGCGTGTCGGACGGCCTGCCCGGCCGCGGACCAGGTCAGCCGCAGCGAGTGGACGAAGCTGTCGACGTCGGGGTTGGCGTAGGTCTGCGGGTCGACGCTGGTCACGAGGGCAGCCCCGCAGCGCGGCCGGAGGTGATCGCGTCGTAGAGCCGCATGGTCCACCGGGCGTCACCGAGAGCGGTGTGACGCTCGTCCTCGGCGGCCTCGGGCACCCCGCAGAGGGAGCTGAGTTCGGCGGTGGGCATCGCGGTTGAGGCGTCGCCGCCGCGGCCGAGGATGTACCCGGCGGCGAGGGGCCGGACGTCGGTCAGGTGGTAGTCCCACGTCGGGGTCAGGCCCTGGAAGCGCAGCAGCGCGGCGACCGCCTCGGCGTCGAACCCGGGCACCATGCCGATCCAGTGCGCCCCGTGGGTGAGGCGGGCGATCTCCTCGGCCGCGGAGATGCCCGAGAGGTAGCCGTCCCACAGTTCGCTGCCGTTGGGGTGCAGGACGTGGGTGGTCGCGTCGTCGTCGTCGGCCTCCGGGCGCTCGGTGGCCCGCCCGGACAGGTAGCGGCCGTAGGGGTGGCGCTCGTGGAAGCGCCCGACTCGGAGGCCGAACGGGTCGGCCGCGCCGAGGTCGATCTCGACGAAGGACTGCCAGGTGGTCTCTCGGCCGGGGCCGCGGTCGGTGTCGGGTTCGCGGCGGATGATCGCGATCTCCCAGATCTTGCGGTCGGGGTGGGTGCCGTCGGTCTCGGTGTCCACGAACACCAGCGGGGCCGAGGCGGGGGCGGGCGAGCTCATGCGGTCACCGATCCGAGCGTGTTGAGGGGGTCCGTGGCCTGGGCGAGGTCCAGGCGCAGGTCGTCGAGGGTGCGGCCGAGCGCGGCGAGCTCGTGGTGTGCGAGCTCGCGGAGCGCGTCGACGGTGCGGGGGCCGGGGCCGCCGTCGTGGCGGTGGGTCATGCCGATCAGGTCGGTCGGGGTGTCGGCGTAGCGGCCGGACACCGTGACCGCGGCCCCGCCCGGGATCGAGCGCAGCGTGACCGCCGCGGCGGTGAGGCCGCCGTCGAACTGGGCTGCCCACGCGAGCATCGAGGCGACGTCGAGGCGCAGCGCCCAGGGGTAGAGCTGCCAGTGCCCGTCGACGGACAGGGCGTCGACCGGGTCGGTCAGCAGCGAGGGCAGGTGCTCGTGCTCGGCCGCCAGGGCGACGACGTGATCCACCCATGTGGTGGGCGGGCCGTCCGCCGGGTCGATCTCCGCGGGCTGGTCGGTGGGCTGGGCGGCGTCAGGCATCGCCGATCACCTGCAGGTCGGCCGCCGCAGCGAAGAACCCGAACACTCCGCCGTCGGTGCGCACCTCCCAGTCCATACCGACCGCCGCGGCCCCGCCTGTGGCGCGGCCGATGATCCGACCGGTCGCCCCCGCGTGGGGGTGCTCGGTGCTCCGGACTCGGACACGCACCCCCGGTGCTAGCGGCTTCACGAGGCACCGCCGGTGACGATCGCGGCCGCGACGATCCCGAGTACGACCAGCAGCCCGGTCACGGCCAGCGCGGTGGTGAAGCTGCCGGTGGCGCGGTGGCGACCGCGGGGACGGGCGAGCAGGGCGCCGCCGGGCAGCGAGCCGGGGCGGCCGGGCCAGAGGTGCTCGGCGAGTACGAGCGCGACCACGCCCATGCCGCAGACGGCACCGGCCAGGACGATCCAGCCGGACGGGCCCCACGCAGTCACCGCGGCGACGGTGGCGATCGCGACAAGGCCGCCGACGACCAGGCTGACCAGCAGCCAACGGGTGGGTGTCACGGTCGAGAGTGCGAGAACTCGGCCGTCGGGCCGGTACGCTGGGCCCTGATCGGCGGTGTGGACGGACATGTGGGTTGGTCCTCTCGTTGGTCACTCGGGCCCGGACCGGTTGCGACGGTTCGGGCCCCTTCAGTTGGCTGGCGCGCCGTCTCCCACGGCGAGCACCGCGAGCACAGGTCTTCGCCGACCCACCAGCAGGGCTCTCCGAGAGCAGCGACGCACTGTGTGCAGTCGGCATCGGTGCAGCCGCACGAGCGGCAACGGCGCGAGCTCACGCCGCGGGGGTCTTGGCGCAGCGGCGGCTCACGACGCAGCCTCGGCGGGCTCGGTCGCATCGGAGCCGTCGTCGGTGGTCGGCGGGTCGGGAGCCCAGTTGATGAGCGTCTGGAAGGGGACCTTGATCTGGCCGCCGGTCGCCTGCTCAAGCTCGGAGGCGATCGCTCGCCAGGACTTGCGCTCGGGACGGCGCGCTCGGATCCAAGGACCCACCGGCTCGCCCAGCAGGTGACTGGCGAGTCGCTGCAGCGGGGTCTCGGACATGATTTGGGACCGTAGTCCAGAGATTTGGACTAGGTCAAACAGAACGACACAAGCGTGTCGCGACTCGATCGAGTGGTGCAGAGTTGTCAAACTCTATGACAAGGATCTAGTCTCTGGACCATGACCACGGCACACGTCAAGGCGGAGGACGGCACCCCGGCCGCCCAGGCCAACGACCGCATCCGACTGACTGTCCGCGCCCTACGGAGTGCGTACGACGTCGACGTTCCTGTCCTGGCGCGCTACGTCGGGGTCTCGCGCAACACCCTCTACAACCGCCTCAACGGCATGGGCCCGTTCAGTGGCGGCGAGCTGGTGCGGATCGCCGAGTTCTTCGATACGACGGTGCAGGCAATCTGCGATGGATCCGTAACGATCTCGCCGAACAACCCTCCGCCCATGACGACGACCGAGTTGCATACCCGTCGGTAACCTGCATAGCGGTCGACGGCGGAGTATGCGCCGAGTAGCCTGACGGTATGCGCAGCGAGCGGGTGACCGTCACCCTCCCGGCCGAGCTGGTCGCCGAGGCACGTGAGGCGGTCCAGAACGGGTCGGCCGCGAGCCTCTCGGCCTACGTCGCCGAGGCGGTCCAGGCGCGGCAGGCCCGCGACCGCGCACTCGCTACTCTTGCCGATCTGTACGGAGGTCCCCCGCCGGCGGACGAGCTCGACGCGGCACGCAGGTCGCTGCGCCTGGTTCCCCCGGTCGCCGTCGGCTGAAGGGCGCGCAGATGATCGGCGGAAGAGTGCTCGACTCCACCGCGCTCACGGCATTCGCCACCGGCAGGCCGGTGTACATGCGGGCCCTCGTGTGGGCGGCGGTCGAGGAGAACCTCGTCCTCGCGATACCCAGCGCCGCGCTCGGTCGGGCCTGGGCGCAGCTCGACCCGGAGCACCACGCGGCCCTGCAGGTGCTGCTCGGCCTGCCCAACACCGTGATCCACGACCTCTCGCCCGCCATGGCCCAGGAGTCCGGCCTGCTGCTCGCCGCGTCCGGTCAGGACGACATCGTGAGCGGCCAGGTGGTGGCGACCAGCAGGCGGCGGGGCTGGCCCGCGGTGACGGGGGACCCCGGCACGCTCCGCAAGCTGGACGCGGCCGTGGCGATCGAGGAGCTCCCCTGACCTGAGCGCAGTGTGGAGCCACACCGCGACTAGGTGAGGCGGGATCTCAGGGCGGTCAGTTCCGGGTGCGTGAGGCCGTTGGCCTGCAGCCAGGCGGCCGCGCCGCCGTCCCGCTCGTCGAGGATGGCCAGGACCTGGGCCATCGCCTCCGCGCGGGGGCGATGGCGGTCCAGCTCGTCGGGGGCGGGCATCTCCTCGCCGGTGGACGCGGTCCAGCGGCGGAACATGTCGTCGATCTTCGTGGCGGACAGGGCGTAGTCCTCGACCACGGCCTCCCGCTCCACCCCGACGGCCTCGAGCACCAGCGCGACCAGCGTGCCCGTGCGGTCCTTCCCCGCGGCGCAGTGCACCAGCGCGGCGCCCTCGCCGAGCGCCAGCCGCCGGACGGCGCCGACCACGTTCGGCGCCTTGTCCCGCAGGTACCCGAGGTAGTTCCCGACCATCGGATGGACGTCCTCGCCGACCTCGGGCAGCTCCCGGCCCGCCTCGGGGATGAACGTGAACTGCACCGTCTCGACGCCGGCGGCGATCAGCGGGCTCTCCCCGAACTGGGCGATCTCCCGGTCGGTCCGCAGGTCGAGGATCAGCCGCAGGTCCAGCTCGTCGACCAGCCTGCGGACGTCCGCCGGGGTGACGTGGGTCAGTGCCTCACTGCGCAGCAGCACCCCGGGCCGGGTGCGGGACCCGTCGCCCAGCGGCAGACCACCGACGTCTCGGATGTTGCTGAGGCCCTCGAACTGCAGCCACCGATCCGTGGAGGTCACGCCCCGACCGTAACCGGCGCGGGGCGTGACCGGGGTCTCAGCCGAGCAGCTTCTGGGTGCCCGCCTGGGCCACGACCAGCGGATCGGGCAGCGCGGGCAGGCCGTCCTCGGGGGCGAGGACGGTGAAGTTCATGACGACCTCACCCTCCCGCACCGAGATCATCACGACGTCGAAACCCTCCCCGCCGAGCCGCCATCCGGTCGCCTCGTCGTAGGGCAGGTCCGCGGACAGGTCCTCCGCCGGGGCGAGCACGACCGGCTTGTCGCCGACGCTGCCCTGCCCGCAGTCCATCCCGGCGAGCGAGGCCCGGTAGGCCGCCGCGGCGGACCCGGGGTCGCCGTAGACGCTGATCGCCTCCTGGACCAGGCCGGACGGGCTCTCGGCCGCCGCCCCGACCCGCACGGCGTACGGGAACTGCGCGACGACGCCGGGGCCGCCGCAGATCGCGGGCTGCGCCGGGTCGGGCCTCGGCTCGTCACCGACGGCGAACCCGGGCCCGATCTCGGCGGGCGTGAGCAGGAAGGGGCGCAGGCCATCGGCGGCGGCGTCGAGGTCCGTACCACCGGTGCTCGCGGCGCCCGCGGGCTTCTGCACGGCCGCCGCAGGCTCCGGCGCCGACTTCGGCAGCGGCGCCGCGGACGCCTGCTCCGCGGCGGGTACGGACTGGGCGACGGGCGCGGTGACGGGCGCGGACTGGGCGACCGGCGTGGCCGCGACACGCGGCTGGGCGTCGGCGACGGCACCGCAGCCCGCGGACAGCAGGGTGGCGACGGCGAGGGTCGGGATCAGGGTCAGCAGGCTGCGGTTCATGTCGGAGAGTCTTCGCGGCGGAGCGCTCCCGGTCGGGAGGGTCACCACCACTCTCGTGGGATGCCGGCATGTGGACGGGACTTCCGGTTCGGCGCACCGCGACGCAGGATGCGAAGGGTGAGCAGCGCCGACACCACCCTCCCCGAGCCCGGCTCCCCCGCCGACCCGCCGCTGGGCGTGGCGCTCGACGCGCTCGCCGCGGCCGCCCCCGACCGTCCCGCCCTCCTGCACCGCGACACCGTGCTCACCCGCGCCGAGCTGGCGGCGGCGTCCAACCGGGCGGCGCGCGAGCTCGCCGAGCTCGGGGTGCGCGAGGGCTCGCTGGTCACGATCGGCCTGCCGAACGGGCCCGCCTTCTACGAGGCGGTCGTCGGCGCCTGGAAGCTCGGGGCGATCCCGCAGCCGGTGTCGGCGAAGCTGCCCGCCGCCGAGCTCGCGGCGCTGATCGAGATCGCCGATCCGGCCGTCGTCGTGGGCCTCACCCCGCCCGACGGCCGCCCGCACCTGCCCGCCGACTGGCGCCCGGACCCCGCCCGGGACGCGGGCCCGCTGCCGCCCGCGGTCCCGCCGCGCTGGAAGGCCCCGACCTCGGGCGGGAGCACCGGCCGACCGAAGATCATCCTCGCGGGCAACGCCGGGCGCGTCGGCACCGTGACCGCGGCGGCCGACCGGCTGCGCATCCGCGGCGACGGCGAGGTGTTCGCGGTGACCGCGCCGCTCTACCACAACGCGCCGTTCATGTTCTCGCTGATCAGCCTGCTGCGCGGCGGCACCGTGCTGGTGTTGGACCACTTCGACGGGCCGACCGTGCTGCAGGCCGTGGCCGAGCACCGGGTGACCTTCCTCTACGCCGTGCCGACGCTGATGGGGCGGATGCTGCGCGTCCCGGCCGCCGAGCGCCCGGACGTGTCCAGCGTCGAGACCCTGCTCCACCTGGGCGCGCCGTGCCCGGAGCACGTGAAGCGCGCGTGCCTGGAGTGGTTCGGCCCCGAGCACGTCTGGGAGCTGTACGCGGGAACGGAGTCGCAGGCCAGCACGGTGATCGACGGCATGGAGTGGCTGGCCCACCCCGGCTCGGTCGGTCGGGTGGTCTCCGGCGAGATGCGCATCGGCGACGAGGAGGGCAGGCCGCTGCCGGTCGGCGAGGTCGGGGAGGTGTGGATGCGGGTGCCCGAGCAGCCCTACGCCTACCTCGGCGCGACCGCCCGCCACCGGGACGGCTGGGAGTCCCTGGGCGACCTGGGCCGGATGGACGCCGAGGGCTACCTCTACCTGGCCGACCGCCGCAGCGACATGATCCTCGTCGGCGGGTCCAACGTGTACCCCGCCGAGGTCGAGGCGGCCCTGGAGACCCACCCCGCGGTGCTCTCGTCCTGCGTCATCGGGCTGCCGGACGACGACCTCGGCAACCGCGTCCACGCCCTCGTCCAGCTCGCGGCACCCGTCCCCGACGAGGAGCTCCGCGCGCACGTCGCGGGGCGGCTGGCGAGGCAGAAGGTGCCCGCCACGGTCGAACGGATGGACCACCCGCTGCGCGAGGACACCGGCAAGGTGCGCCGCTCCGCCCTGCGCGCCGAGCGCCTGCCCTCGGGTTAGGGCGTGTCTCCCGAGGAGCCTGCTACGCCGGGGTCCGCCGCAGCACCGGCGGGAGCATGCGGGCACCCTCGCCGTCCGCGCCCGCGCGGTCGCCCGGGTTCATCAGCCTGCACCGGGCCAGCGACAGGCACCCGCAGCCGATGCAGCCGTCCAGCCCGTCACGCAGGGCGACGAGGGCGTCGATCTGCTCGTCGAGCCGCCCGCGCCAGGTCTGGGACAGCCGCGTCCAGTCCGCCTTGGTCGGGGTGTGGTCGGCGGGCAGGGTGGCGAGCGCCGCCCGCACCTCGTCGAGCCCGATCCCGATCGCGCGGGCGGCCCGGAGGAACGCGAGCCTGCGCAGCACGCTCCGTTCGTAGCGCCGCTGACCGCCCGCCGTGCGGGTCGTGTGGACCAGCCCCTCCCGCTCGTAGAAGCGCAGCGCGGAGTGGGCGAAGCCGCTGCGCTCCACGACCTCCCCGATGGTCAGCAGGTCCTTGGCGTGCACGCTCACCCCTGAAGTCGACTTCAGGATGAGGTTACCGCTCACCGCACGACGACCGACTCACCCGACCGTGGATCGGCGCGACGAACGGACCCGGAGCAGCGGCGACAGGCCGCCCCGAGGGTTGTGCCGTTCGGGTCGCGCTCCGTAATCTCCCCGTAGTCATCACGGCGAGATCACGAACAGGCACCCGGAGCCGGACTCCCCGACCGGCTCCCCGGACCCCCCATCCGGGCCTGAGCGGGATCAGCCGCTGGACCGAAAGGCACTCGAACCTTGGCTGGCCACCGCTCCCCAGGCGGCCGGCGTGGTGACGGGCTCCCGCTCCCCCTTGGGACCCCGCCTCGCCGCGCCGCCAGACACGCAACCGTGTCTCGACGCACCGTCGCGTCCCACACCGCCGCCGTCGGCGCCGCGTTCGGCGTGCTGGCGACGGGCACGTTCGCCGCCGTGACCTCGGGCGGCACCGCCGGAGCCGTGGCGGACGCCGCGGAGACCGGTCCGGCCACGATGGCGACCACCCTGGCCGCCAACGAGGCCGTGCTGCCCGCCGCGGACACCGTCTCGAGCGCCGCGCACGTCACCCCCGCCGCCTTCGGGGTCGACGACCTCGACGCGGGCGAGGACTTCGACCTCTCCGCGCTGGACAAGGCGGGGAAGATCGCCGACGCGATCGCCCAGAAGCAGGCGGAGGAGGCCGCGGCGCAGGCCGAGGAGGACCGCCTCAACGCGGTCATCGCCAAGGGCGGGCTGGACGGCTGGATCGCCGAGGCCCTGCGGATCTGCGATCTCCCGCAGGACCTGGCCCCCAGCGTCAAGAAGGTCATCATGGCGGAGTCGGGGGGCAACCCGAAGGCCGTCAACAACTGGGACGCGAACGCCCTGCGCGGCACCCCGTCGCAGGGCCTCATGCAGACGATCCCCTCGACGTTCAGGAAGTTCGTCCACCCCAGCCTCGCGGGCCGCCCGATCACCGATCCGGTCGCCAACATCACCGCGGGCGTGCGCTACATGGTCGCCACCTACGGGCTGTCCACCCTGGAGGCCGGCGGCCGGAGCAACCACGCAGGCGACTACATCGGCTACTGAGTCGAGGACCGGCGAGACCCCGCCCGTCGGGCGCGCACAGGTGGGCGCCTTTACGATCGACTCTCAGGCACGACCGAGAGGACCCGGATGAGCCAGGCCCACCCGGGTCCGTCGGACGAGACGACAAGCGCCCTGCAGCAGCGGACCCGCCGCTTCCGTCCCGAGCTCCAGGGCCTGCGGGCCCTCGCGGTGCTCCTGGTCGTCGTCTACCACGTCTGGTTCGGCCGGGTGTCCGGCGGCGTGGACGTATTCTTCGTGATCTCCGGGTTCCTGATCACCGGCCAGCTCCACCGCGCCGCCGCCCGGGGCACGCTGCGCTTCCGCCCGATGTGGGCCAGGCAGGCGGCACGGCTGCTGCCCGCCGCGTTCACGGTGCTGCTGGGCGCCGTCGCCGCCGGGTGGCTGCTGCTGCCCGAGGCACGCTGGCAGCAGACCCTCAACGAGGTGTTCTCCTCCGCGGTCTTCCTGGAGAACTGGCGGCTCGCCGCGGACTCCGTCGACTACGCCGCGCAGCACAACACGCAGAGCCTGGTGCAGCACTTCTGGTCGCTGTCCATCCAGGTGCAGTTCTACATCGTGTGGCCGCTGCTGGTCGCGCTCGTGGCGCTGATGGCCGCGAACCGCCTCGTGGTCGGCTCCGCGAGCTCCGCCTCCGCGCGCGAGCGCCTGCGCGCCTACCTGCTCCTCGCCCTCGGCGGGCTGTTCGTCGCGTCCCTGAGCTACTCGGTGATGCTCACCCTCACCGACCAGCCGCTGGCGTACTTCCACTCGCTGACCCGGGTCTGGGAGTTCGCGCTCGGCGGGCTGCTGGCGCTCACCATCGACTCGATCGTCCTGTCGGCGCGCACCCGCCTGCTGCTCGGCTGGGTCGGCGTCGTCGGGCTGATCGCCTGCGGCGCCGTCCTGCAGGTCGACGCCGTCTTCCCCGGCTTCGCCGCGCTCTGGCCGACCGGGGCCGCCTGCCTCGTCCTGATCGCGGGCGCGACCGGCAGCCGGGCGGGCGCCGACCGCATCCTGTCCTCCCGCCCGCTGAAGTACGTGGGGGACGTCAGCTACGCCCTCTACCTCTGGCACTGGCCGCTGCTCATCCTGTTCCTGGTCACCCGGGACCAGGAGGCGGTCGGCCTGCGCGGCGGGCTGGCGATCATCGCGTTGGCGTTCGTGCTGGCCGTGCTCACCCACCACTTCGTCGAGGAGCCGATCCGCCGGGCGTCGATCTCGGACCGGGCCCGGTACCGCGGCGCCGCCGCCGGGCTCGTCGTGGTGCTGCTCGCGGCGGGGGCCTGGCAGTGGGAGACCACCGCGCGGGCGAGCTCGGTCGCCGTGGTCGGGGACGAGTCGCACCCCGGCGCCCTGGCGATGCGGGGCGGCCCGGCCGTGACGCAGGCCCCGCTGATCCCGCCGCTGGTCACCGCCCAGGACGACTGGTCGCGCATCGAGTACTGGAACTGCGTGCCGATGTCCCGGCTGCCGGAGAACGCCGCCTGCACCCTGCCGCCGCTGGACCCGGCCGTGCCGCCCGTCGAACGGGTCGTCGTGGTCGGGGACTCGCACGCCCAGCAGTTCACCGCCGCGATGGTGCCGTGGGCGCACGCCCGCAACGTCGAGCTCACCGCGATCATCCACGGCGCCTGCCCCTTCTCCACCGCGTCGGAGGTCTACCCGGACGACCCGGTGTGCCTGAACTTCAACGACGCCGCCGCGGGCGAGATCGCCGACCTGCACCCGAACGTCGTGGTCACGCTCGCGAGCCGGGACGTCCAGGCCGGACTGACCGAGGTCACCCCGCCCGGGTTCGTGGACCGCTGGCGCGAGCTCGACGCCCAGGGCATCCGGGTCATCGCGCTGCGGGACAACCCGCGCTTCGCCCCCGAGTTCCGGCCTGCGGACTGTCTGCAGCAGGCGGGCCGCGGGTCGGACCAGTGCAGCCTGCAACGCGCGCAGCTCTACGCGCCCGTGCCGCCGTGGGAGGCGATCCCGGACCTCCCGCCGAACGTGTCCTTCCTGGACTACACGGACTACTTCTGCGGCCCGCAGACCTGTCCGGTGGAGGCAGGCAACGTGCTGATGTACCTGGACTTCAACCACATCACCGCCACGTACATGACGTCCCTGGCCCCGGTCGTCGGCGAGGACTTCGACCGCATCCTCGGGGTCTGATCGGGGTCTGGTCAGGCCGTCGGGCGGGCCCGCCTGCCCTGCACCGCGACGACCTGGCCGCGCCGCAGCTGCGCGCCGCGGCGGGTCTCGGGCCTGCCGTCGACCTCGACCTCGCCGGCCTCGACCAGCTCGCGGGCGTGCACGCCGTCCTCGGCCAGCCCCGAGAGCTTCAGGAACTGGCCGAGACGGATGGGTTCCTCGGCGATCGGGACGTCCAGAATGGGCGGGCGCGACATCGGTCGATCGTTGCACGATGGCCCCGTGCTCGATCTGCGGCTCCTCCCCAAGGCCCACCTGCACGTGCACGCGGAGAGCACGATCCGGCCCACGACGCTGGCCGAGCTCGCCGCCCGGCACGGGGTGGAGCTCGGGCCGCGCAGGCGCGCGTTCACCGGGTTCCGGGACTTCGCCGACCACAACGCACGGACCCGCGCCTGCCTGCGCGAGCCCGGCGACTTCACCCGGATCGGGCGCGAGCTGATCGAGGACGAGGCGGCGCAGGGCACCGTGCACGTCGACGTCACCTTCACGGCGGCCTCGCACGGCGAGCGCCTGGGCGAGCCCGAGATGCCGCTCGACGCGCTGCTCACCGGCCTCCGCGGGGCCGCCGCCCGCACCGGGACGACGTTCGCGGTCATCCTCGACCACTCCCGACGGCGGTCGGTCGCCCGCTTCGCCCGCACCGTGGCCCTGGCCGGGTCCCGGCCCGAGGTCCGCGCCGTCGGGCTGGCCGGGGACGAGGCCCATCCGCTGGCGCCGTTCGCGGGCGTGATCGCCGACAGCGGGATCGCGATGGTCCACCACGCGGGCGAGACGGCGGGGCCCGAGAGCGTGCGGGAGGCGCTCGGGCTCGGCCGTGCGGTGCGGATCGGGCACGGCCTGCGGGTGCTCGAGGACCGCGAGCTCGTCGCGGAGCTGCGCGACCGGCGGGTCCCGCTGGAGGTGTGCCCGTCGTCCAACACCGCCCTGGGCCTGGTCCCCTTCGGCGCGCACCCGCTGCCCCGGATGATCGAGGCCGGGCTCGTCGTCACCCTCAACACCGACGTCCCGGACATCACCGGGCACTCCCTCGTCGACGAGTACGCGCTGGTCAGAGACGTGTACGGGGCCTCGGACGGCGATCTGGAGGGCCTCGCCCTGGCCTCCCTGCGGGCTGCGCTGCGTTAGGCCGGCAGGGCCTCGAGGATCGACAGCGGGGAGGCGGTGGGGATGATCCGGGCCAGCTCGAAGCCCGCCTGGGCGAGCAGGGCGCGATGGTCCCGTTCGGTGCGCTCGCGCCCGCCCACGGTCAGCAGCTTCTCCAGGTCGGTCATCTTCGCCGGGTGCGGGGTGTTGCCCTCCGGAAGCACCGCCTCGACGACCAGCAGCCGCCCGTGGGGCGCGATCGCCTCCCGGACGCCGCGCAGGATCCGCAGCGCGGGCGCCTCGGGGTGGTCGTGCAGGACGTTCTTCAGCAGGTAGCAGTCCGCGTCCGCGGGCAGCGGTCCCTCGGCCGGGTCGTGCAGCGTGCCGCGGGCGTGCGGCGCGGCCCGGAGCACGGCGGCGAGCAGCTCGCCGCGGCCGCCGACCTCCACCACCGTGCCGGTCCCGGTGAAGTCGTAGGCGGCCACGACCGGCTCCGGCGGCCCGACGGGCTCGTCCCCGCCCTGCGGCGCCGGGACCACGGGGGCGCCCTCGCGCACCACGTCCAGCAGCGTGCCCCAGTTCTCCCACTGCGGCGGGCCGCCCCAGAACAGGGCCGCCGGGCGCAGCGACTCCGGGTGGTCGGCACGCAGCGTGTCCGCCTGCGGGGTCAGCTCGTAGCGCCCGTCCGGTCGGACCGCGAAGATCTCGACCGCGGCGAGCGCGCGCAGCAGCCTGCGCACGCCGTCCGGGTCCGCATCCACCCGCAGCGCGATCTCCCCCGGCGTGCGCGGGCCCGCGGCCAGCACGTCCGCGATGCCGAGACGGGCCGCGACGTGGATCGCCGCCGCGATGCGGTGCCCCTGGATCAGGTCCAGCATCGACGGTTCCGGCCGCCGCCGGTGCCATCGCCGGAGCAGTGCCCGGGGTCCGCTCGTCGCCACCACCGCCATGGTTCTCCTCGCCCTCCCTGCCTCGTGGGGCCCCGATCGTCACAGCCCGTTGTGTCCGAGTTGTGACGTTCGCCCGTCCGAGCGACGAGAGGCGGTGGGGCTGCGCCGGTCGGTCCCGGTTGACGGCGCCGCCGCGACGGCGCACCGTCGGACCATGGCTGCGCCGACGACGCCCCAGACCGACATGACCGCCTTCGAGCCGGACCAGGAGGGCATCGCCCTGCCCCAGCCTCCGGTGTTCGCGACCGCCGAGCAGGAGCGCGAGCACCGCAAGCAGCAGCTCGCGGGCGCCTTCCGGATCTTCGGCCGGTTCGGGTTCGGCGAGGGGGTCGCGGGCCACATCACGGTGCGCGACCCGGAGGACCCGGACCTGTTCTGGGTCAACCCGTTCGGCATGTCCTTCCGCCACATCCGGGTGTCCGACCTGCTCTGCGTCGACCACTCCGGACGGGTGGTGCACGGGACCAGGCCCGTCAACCGCGCGGGCTTCGTGATCCACTCCGCGGTCCACGAGGCGCGTCCGGACGTCGTGGCCGCGGCCCACGCGCACTCGGTCTACGGCAAGGCGTGGTCCTCCCTGGGCCGGGTGCTGGACCCGATCACCCAGGACGCGTGCGCCCTCTACGAGAACCACACCGTCGTGACCGAGGGCGGCGGCGCGGTCGTGGTCGACGCGGAGGCGGGGCGCCTGCTCGCCGCGGGCCTCGGCCAGAACGCGATGTGCTTCCACCGCAACCACGGGATCTTCGCCGTCGGGCACACCGTCGCCGAGGCGGCGTGGTGGTTCATCTCCACCGAGCGCAACTGCCAGGCCCAGCTCCTGGCCGAGGCCGCGGGCACGCCGCACCTGATCGACCCGGAGAACGCCCGCTTCACCCGCGAGCAGACGGGCGGGCACTACTCGGGCTGGTTCGCCTTCCAGCCGCTGTGGGACGAGATCGTCCGCACGGACCCGGACCTGTTCGACTGATCGAACGGGGCGTCTCGTACTGAGACGCTTTCTTGACTGGTTCCAGTTCTTCCGCCAGGGTGGGCGGGTGCCGACGACAGCGGATCTCGAGAGCCTGCTGCGCGGAGCCGCACTACGTGTGACGCGGCCCCGGGTGGCGGTGCTGTCCGCTGTGCACGACCGCCCCCACGCCGACACGGCCACGCTCATCACGGCCGTCCGCGACTCCCTGGGCGAGGTGTCCCACCAGGCCGTCTACGACGTGCTCCGCGCGTTGACCGCGGCGGGCCTGGTGCGCTGCATCCAACCGAGCGGGTCGCTCGCGCGCTACGAGGCGCGCGTCGGGGACAACCACCACCACGTGGTGTGCCGGTCGTGTGGAGCCATCGCCGACGTCGACTGCGCCGTCGGATCCGCTCCCTGCCTCACCGCGGACGACGACCACGGCTTCGCCATCGACGAGGCCGAGGTCGTCTACTGGGGACTCTGCCCAGCGTGCGCGGCCACCACCACCTCAGTGAACCCGGAAGGAACTTCCCGTGTCTGAGCACCCGAACGCCGAAGTCGGCGAGATGAACGAGACGGGCGCCGCAGGCTGCCCCGTCCACGCCGGCCGTCTCGGTCACCCCACCGAGAGCGCGAGCAACACCGACTGGTGGCCGAACCAGCTCAACCTGAAGATCCTCCGCAAGCACCCGGCCGAGGCCAACCCGCTCCCCGGGTTCGACTACAGCGAGGCCTTCCTCTCGGTCGACCTCGACGAGCTCGCGAAGGACGTCGACCACGTCCTCACCGACTCCAAGGACTGGTGGCCCGCGGACTTCGGCAGCTACGCCGGTCTGTTCATCCGCATGGCGTGGCACAGCGCGGGCACCTACCGCGTGGACGACGGCCGCGGGGGTGCGGGCGCGGGCATGCAGCGCTTCGCGCCGCTGAACAGCTGGCCGGACAACGGGAACCTGGACAAGGCCCGTCGGCTGCTGTGGCCGGTCAAGAAGAAGTGGGGCCAGAAGATCTCCTGGGCCGACCTCATGATCTTCGCGGGCAACCGCGCGCTGGACACCGCGGGGCTGAAGACCTTCGGCTTCGCCGGCGGCCGGGCGGACGTGTGGGAGCCGGACGAGGACGTCTACTGGGGCCCGGAGCGCACCTGGCTGGGCGACGAGCGCTACACCGGTGACCGCGAGCTGGAGAAGCCGCTCGGCGCCGTCCAGATGGGTCTGATCTACGTCAACCCGGAGGGCCCCAACGGCGTGCCGGACCCGGTCGCCGCGGCCCGCGACATCCGCGAGACCTTCGGTCGCATGGCGATGAACGACGAGGAGACCGTCGCCCTCATCGCGGGCGGCCACACCCTGGGCAAGACCCACGGCGCGGCGGACGCGGACGAGTTCGTCGGCCCGGAGCCCGAGGGCGCCCCGATCGAGCAGCAGGGCTTCGGCTGGAAGGGCTCGTACCGCTCGGGCGTCGGCCGGGACGCGATCACCTCCGGCCTCGAGGTCACCTGGACCTCCACCCCGACGAAGTGGAGCAACGGCTTCTTCGACAACCTGTTCGGCTACGAGTGGGAGCTCGAGAAGAGCCCCGCCGGCGCCAACCAGTGGGTCGCGAAGGACGCCGAGGCGACCATCCCCGGTCCGCAGGAGGGCGACCCGAAGCGCAAGCCCACCATGCTCACCACGGACCTGGCGCTGCGGTTCGACCCGATCTACGAGCCCATCTCGCGCCGCTTCCACGAGAACCCGGCCGAGTTCGCGGACGCGTTCGCCCGGGCCTGGTACAAGCTCACCCACCGCGACATGGGCCCGAAGCAGCGCTACCTCGGCGCCTGGGTCCCGCAGGAGGAGCTGATCTGGCAGGACCCGGTCCCCGCGCGCGGTGACTACACGCTGACCGACGCCGAGGTCGCCGCCCTCAAGGCGAAGATCCTCGACTCCGGCCTCACCGTGTCGCAGCTGGTCAAGACGGCGTGGGCCGCGGCCTCGTCCTTCCGGATCAGCGACAAGCGCGGCGGCGCCAACGGCGGCCGCATCCGCCTCGAGCCGCAGCGCGGCTGGGAGGCGAACGACCCGGACGACCTCGCCCAGGTCATCCGCGTGCTGGAGGGCATCCAGGCCGCGGACGGCAAGGTCTCCTTCGCCGACCTCGTCGTCCTCGGTGGCGTCGCGGCGGTCGAGAAGGCCTCCGGGGTGTCGGTCCCGTTCACCCCGGGCCGCACCGACGCCACGCAGGAGAAGACGGACGTCGACTCCTTCAGCCACCTCGAGCCCACGGTCGACGGCTTCCGCAACTACCGCGGCAAGGGCCACCGCCTGCCCGGCGAGTACCTGCTCGTCGACAAGGCGAACCTGCTCGGCCTCACCGCCCCGGAGATGACGGTGCTGGTCGGCGGCCTGCGCGTGCTGGGCGCCAACTCCGGCGGCTCGACGGCCGGGGTGTTCACCGACCGGGTCGGCACGCTGACGAACGACTTCTTCGTCAACCTGCTGGACATGGACGTGGAGTGGCACTCCACCGGTGACGAGGACCTGTTCGAGGGCTACGTCGACGGTGCGGTGAAGTACACCGGCACCCGCGCCGACCTGGTCTTCGGCTCGAACTCCGAGCTGCGGGCGCTCGCCGAGGTCTACGCCTCGGACGACGCCAAGGACAAGTTCGTCGCGGACTTCGTCGCGGCCTTCGCCAAGGTGATGGACGCGGACCGCTACGACGTCTGATCGTCCGACCGACGCGGCCCCCGGGAGCGGTGCTCCCGGGGGCCGCGTCGGGTCAGGCGGTGGCCGCCGCCAGGAAGCGCTCCAGCTCGCCGCGGGTGCCCGGCCCGCACGGCTGGAAGACGATCTCGGTCACCCCGGCGTCGACCGCCTCGTCGAGCTTGCGCCGGACCTGGGCGGCCGTGCCGCTGACCGTCACCTCCGGCAGGATCTTGTGCCCGCCCGCCTGCCAGGCGGCCGTGTCTGCCCGGCCCAGCTCCACGCAGTGTCCCGCGTGGACGGACAGGTGACGGAGCTCGTCCGGCGCCTCCTCGACGACCGCCATCCACTCGGCACCGCCGGGTAGCGCGCGGACGGCGTCGGGCCCGCCGAACTCGTAGGCACCGTGGTAGGCCAGCGCCCAGCCGGGCCCGCCCGCCAGCCGCACGCGCTCGTCGTCGACCGCCTCGCCGTCCCCCAGCACGGTGCCCCAGACCAGGTAGGGCACCCACGAGTACTCGGTCATGAACTCGGGCAGCGCCAAGGTCACGTACAGCCCGTCGCCCAGCTCCCTCGCCACCGAGTGGCCCTTCGGCCCCAGCGCGCCGACCAGGATCGGGACGTCGACCGGGCGGGCCGGGGCGGGCCCGTCCGGGTGCAGCATCCGCATCCGCGCGCCCTCCCACTCGACGACCTCGCCGCGCAGCAGCGCGCGGTAGGCGCGCAGCTAGGACTCCATGAACGCCCAGGTGATGGCCTTGTAACCCATCGCCCGGCGCCCGGTGTGGACAGAGCGGTCGGGAACGCGCAGGACACCTCCATCGGGGTCCTCCTCTCGGTCAGACCCGGTAGGCCAGCAGCGCGGCCTCCCGCGCGGCGGCGCGGGCGGCCTCGTGGAAGTCGGGCGCGGTGCAGGCGAACAGCGTCCGGCCGTCCGCGCCGCCGAGGGCGCACGCGAACACCCCGGTGCCGGTGGGGACCTCGGCGGTGATCGAGCCGCCCTCGACGACCCGGATCAGGCGGCCGCCCACGGCGTCGGCGATCCAGAGGCCGTCGCCGTCGAGGGCCGATCCGTCCGGCGCGACGACGACCTGGCCGAGTGCCTTCTCCAGGTCCCGTTCGGTGGGCACCGGGCCGAACTCCGCCCACGTGCGCCGGTTCGCCAGCGACCCGTCCTCGGCGACGTCGAAAGGTCGAGGTCGACCCCCGCCTGCAGGACGACTCCGCGCAGCTCTGGCCCGCCGAGCTCGGCGCGGTCCCGCAGCGCCTGCTCACCTCGGCCGTGCGCTGCTTCGCCGCCAACGGGTTCCACGCCACCACGACCCGGGACATCGCCGAGGGCGTCGGGCTCAGCCCGGCCGCCCTCTACGTGCACTTCCCGTCCAAGGAGGCGACGCTGCACGCGATCGTCCGCGCGGGCCACGAGCACGCCCTCGCCGTGCTCGCGCCGCGGCCCGGCGACCCGACGGACCCCGAGGGCCGCCTGCGCACGATGGTCTCCCCCTACACCGCCTGGCACGCGCGGTGCCACGTCGCGGCCCGCGTGTGCCAGTACGAGCTGACCGGGCTCACCCCGGAGCACTACGCCGAGATCCGGGACCTGCGCCACCGCACCAACGCGGTCTTCCGGGACGTGGTGGCCCGCGGGGTGGCCGCGGGATGCTTCGCCGCCCCGGACGTCAACCGGCTGGTCCGCGGCCTGCTGTCGCTCAGCATCGACCTCGTCCGCTGGTACCGGACGGACGGCGCGGACGCCCCGGAGGACGTCGGCGCGTTCTACGCCGACCTGGCGATCCGGATGGTCGCACCGTGCACGCAACGCCAAGAACTCTGACCTCTGCGCCAAGCCCGCGGCGCACCTCCTCCGCCAGGATCGACCCCTGACGCCGCCCCACCACGGAGGAGTTCCCCATGACCGCCGCCACCACCACGGTCCGGGCCGCCTGTCCCCAGGACTGCCCGGACACCTGCGCCATGCTCGTGAACGTCGACGAGAACGGGCGGGCGGTGAACGTCGCGGGCGACCCGGACCACCCGTACACCAACGGCGGGCTCTGCGTGAAGGTCAACAACTACCTGGACCGCGTGTACGACCCCGGGCGCGTGCTGTTCCCGCTGCGCCGCACCGGCCCGAAGGGCAGCGGCCGCTTCGAGCGCATCACCTGGGAGGCGGCGGTCGCCGAGATCGCCGAGAAGTTCACCGCCATCGCGGCCGAGCACGGGCCCGAGGCGATCATGCCGGTCAGCTACCTCGGCACCCAGGGCATCCTCAACGGCCTCAACGTCGGCGACCCCTTCTTCGCCAAGCTCGGCGCCACGGTCGCCGAGCGCACCTACTGCGACTCCGGCTCCTGCACCGCCTACGCCATGACCATCGGCGACACCGCGGGCGTGGACCCGGAGAGCCTGGTCCACTCGAAGTTCATCCTGGTGTGGGCCTGCAACATCATGAGCACCAACCTGCACCTCTGGCCCTACATCGCCAAGGCGCGGAAGAACGGCGCGAAGGTCGTCGTCGTCGACCCGATCCGCTCGCGCACCGCGGCCGCCGCGGACCAGCACATCGCGATCCGCCCCGGCACCGACGGCGCGCTGGCGCTGTCCATGGCCCACGTGATCATCGCCGAGGGGCTGACCGACCAGGACTACATCGACCGGTACACCGTCGGCTTCCCCGAGTTCGCGGAGCGGGTCGCGCGCTACACCCCGGAGTGGGCGGAGACCGAGACCGGCGTGCCCGCCGAGACCATCCGCACGCTGGCCCGCGAGTACGCGACCGCGCAGCCGTCGGTCATCCGGATCGGGGTCGCCGTGGAGCGGCACGCGGGCGGCGGGCAGACCGTGCGCGCCCTGTCCTGTCTGCCCGGTCTGGTCGGTGCCTGGCGCAAGCCGGGCGGCGGGATCCTGCAGCTCCCGCTCTGGGCCTTCCCGGTGAACTGGGGTGCGTTCATGCACCCGGAGATGCTGACCCCCGGCACGCGGGTGATCAACCAGTACACCCTCGGCGCCGCGCTGGCCGGTGACCTCCCGGAGGGCCCGCCGCTCAAGGCGCTGATGGTCTACAACTCCAACCCGGTCGTCACCACCCCCGACCAGGACCGGCTCATCGAGGGACTCAAGCGCGAGGACCTGTTCACGGTGGTGTCCGAGCAGTTCATGACCGACACCGCGGACTACGCCGACATCGTGCTGCCGGCCACCACCCAGCTCGAGCAGTCGGACATCATGTTCAGCTGGGGGCACCTCTACATCACCTACAACCACCAGGCGATCGAGGCGCTCGGCGAGGCCGTGCCGAACACCGAGCTGTTCCGCAGGCTGGCCGCCGCGATGGGCTACGACGACCCCGTCTTCCAGCGCACCGACGAGGAGATGATCGCCGAGGCCTTCGACTGGTCCCACCCGAACATGGAGGGGATCACGGTCGAGTCGCTGAAGGAGAAGGGCTGGCAGCGGCTCACCGTCCCCGGCCCCGACGAGTACGCCCCGCACGCGGAGGGGAACTTCCCGACGCCGTCGGGCAAGGCGGAGTTCGTGTCCGCCGCCGCGGCGGGCGGCAACTTCGTGGTCCCGCTGTTCCGCCAGGGCTCCAACGACCACCAGCCCGGCCAGCCCGTGGACCCGCTGCCGCACTACATCGCGCCCCGCGAGTCCGCCGCCACGAACCCCGAGCTCGCCGCGCGCTACCCGCTCAACCTGCTGACCCCGAAGTCGCACGCGTTCCTGAACTCCAGCTTCGGCAACCACGACTTCCACCGCCAGGTGGCGAGCGAGCACAGCCTCGTCATCCACCCCGACGACGCCGCCTCCCGCGGCATCGAAGAGGGCGCCCCGGTCCGGGTGTTCAACGACCGCGGCACGTTCACCGTGGTCGCCACCGTGCAGGACACGGTGCCGCGCGGGGTCGTCGTGAGCCCGATGGGCGGCTGGCGGAAGAACTCCAAGGCCTCCGCGACGCTCGCGACCGTCAACCCGACCGTGTTCGGGGACCTGGGCAACGCGCCCACCTTCTCGGACACCCTCGTGGACGTGGAGATCGCCTGACATGGCCTACGTCGTCACCGAGGCCTGCATCGACGTCCAGGACCGCTCCTGCATGGAGGAGTGCCCGGTGGACTGCATCTACCCGGGTGACCGGATGATGTACATCCACCCCGACGAGTGCGTCGACTGCGGCAAGTGCATGCCCGCCTGCCCCAGCGACGCGATCCACTGGGAGTACAAGGTGCCCGCCGAGCAGGCGGCGTTCGTCGAGGCCAACGCCGTCACCGTCCGGTCGAACGGGCTGTCCGGCGGCGGCGAGGACGCCGACCCGGTGCCCGACCACCCCCTGGTGGCGCAGCGGAGGCCGCGATGAAGGTCGACCTGGCCGTCGTCGGGGCGGGTCCGGCGGGCCTCTACGCCACCTACTACGCCGGGTTTCGCGGGCTCTCGGTGGCCGTGGTGGACGCGCTGGACCAGCTCGGCGGGCAGATGTCGGTGCTCTACCCGGAGAAGCCCGTGTTCGACGTCGCGGGCTTCCCCCGGGTCCGGGCCCAGGACCTGGTCGACTCGCTCGTCGAGCAGGCCGCCACCGCCGACCCGACCTACCTGTTGGGCCACCACGCCGTCGGGCTCGACCACGGGCCCGACGGGGTGGTGTTGGAGACCGACCGCGGCGCCCGGATCGAGGCCGGCGCGCTGCTGGTGACCGGCGGCATGGGCCGGTTCACTCCGCGTCCGCTCCCCGCGGGGGGCGACTTCGCGGGCCGGGGCCTGCGGTACGCGGTGCCCCGGCCCGCGGAGCTCGCCGACCGGCACGTGCTGATCGTCGGCGGCGGTGACTCCGCGGTCGACTGGGCGCTGTGCCTGGAGCCGATCGCCGCCTCGGTCACCCTCGTCCACCGGCGCACCGCCTTCCGGGCGCACGAGCGCAGCGTGAAGGAGCTGGAGGCCTCGTCGGTGCGGATCCTCACCCCCTACGAGGTGCTCGACGTCCGCGGCCCCGACCGGGTCGCGGAGGTCGACGTCGAGGGGCCCGTGGGCGTCGAGACGCTCGCGGTGGACGAGATCGTCGCCGCGCTGGGGTTCAAGGCCGACCTCGCGGCCCTGTCCTCCTGGGGGATCGAGCTCAGCAGGCGGGCCGTGGCCGTCGACCGGTCCATGCGGACCAACCTGCCGCGGGTGTTCGCGGCCGGTGACGTCACGGACTTCGAGGGCAAGGTGAAGCTGATCTCGGTCGGGTTCGGGGAGGCCGCACTGGCCGTCAACAATCTCGTGCCGCTCGTCCGCCCCGATCTGCCCGTCGTTCCGGGACACTCGAGCGATGCGGCCTAGGGACGTGTCTCGCGCGCTCGTCACCGACCACGCCTACGGCAGGCTGCCCGCGCGGGGCGAACCGGTCCCGGTGGCGGCGGCGATGCTCCACGCCCCCAAGACGTGCGGGCCCGCCACCACCGTCGGGCAGGCGCGGGCGGCGTTCGCCGACGACCACGTGCACGCCCTGCTGGTCGTCGAGGACGGGACGCTCCTCGCCGTCGTCGAACGGGCGGACCTGCCCGGGCGGCCCGCAGGCGCGCCGGTCCGCCACATCGGCGGGCTGGCGGGGCGGACCGTGCGCCCGGACGCCGACCTGTTCGCCGTCCGGGACGCGCTGCGCGCCGCCGGGCGGCGCAGGCTCGCCGTCGTCGACGGGTGCGGGAGGCTGCTCGGGCTGCTCTGTCTCAAGCGCTCCGGCGCCGGGTTCTGCTCCGACGCCGGGGTCCGCGCCCGACAGGTCCGAACAGGGGAAACTCACCTGGAGGCAACGCGCCGGTGACGTGAGCGTGGCACCGTGTCGACATGGCCCTGGTCACGATCGACACTTCCGCCGTGGCGGAGAACGATCGCCTGGACTTCTGGCGGTCGACCGTCTGCGACAACTTCGTCGCCCTGGACGTCACGCCCACGCCCGGGGGGCTCGTCACCGGGCGGGTCACCGCGGCGAACGTCGCGGACACCCACCTGCGCCGGATCTCCTCGGTGCCGCACACGTTCGTGCGGACCGAAGGGCAGGTCCGCCGCGCGGACGAGGACTATCTGCAGATCGCACTCGCCCGGCGGGGCCGCACCCTCATCGTGCAGGACGGGCGCGAGGCCGTCATCGGCCCCGGCGAGTTCGTCCTGTACGACTCCAGCCGCCCCTTCACCTTCGCCACCACCGACAGCTTCGAGTACTCGGTCTGCCTGCACCCCAAGCGGGACCTGCCCCTCTCGGCCGCCGAGATGGCCGCCTCGACCGCGATCACCTTCGACGGCAGGCGCGGGATCGGCGCGCTCCTGCCGCCACTGCTGTCGTCGTTGGACCGCGCGGTCGCGGAGGACCTGCCCGAGGCGGGCGAGGCCGCCCTGGCGCGCACCATCGGGGACCTGTTCGTGGCGCTCGTCCGCAGCCGGGTGCCCGACGGCGCGCCGAACCTGCACCTCGTGCGTGCCCGCGCGTACATCGCGGCGCACCTCGGCGACCCCGACCTCGACCCCGCTCAGGTCGCGGCCGCCTGCGCGATCTCGGTGAGCTACCTGCACAAGATCTTCGCCGACGCCGACGAGTCCGTCGCGGGCTCGATCCGCGAGCAGCGGCTGCAGGGCGCGTGGGCCGACCTGCGCACGCCGCACCTCTCGATCGGCGCGGTCGGCGCCCGGTGGGGCATGCCGGACCCGGCCACGTTCAGCCGGGCCTTCCGCAGCCGGTTCGGCTGTTCGCCCCGCGAGCACCGGCAGGCGCACGCCTGAACCTCCCAGGCCGTATCCCGTCCGCGGTGTCTCGGTCCACGGTGTCTCAGTCCGCGGTGTGTCGGTCCACGGTGTCTCAGTCCACGGTGTGGAAGCGGGTCAGGGTCGGCGGGGCGGCGAGCAGGTCGCCCAGCCCCGAGGCCCCCTCCCCCGCCCGCCAGGCCCGGTACGCGGCGTCGGCCTCGTCGGAGTCCCAGCGCTCGAACACGACCACGTGGGTGGGGTCGGTGGTGTCGACCAGCACCTCGACCCCGGCGCAGCCGGGGAAGGCGCGGGTGTCGACGAGGATCTCGCGCAGCGTGGCGAGCGAGGCCTCCAGGTCGTCGGGGCGGAGCGACAGGTCCAGGATCGCGGTGAGCACGACGGCATGGGATCACGGATCCGGCCCGTGAGCCAGGGTCGCTGCGCTACCGCGTCACCCGGTAGCGGAGCATCGTCCAGCCCGACGCCGCGAACACCCGGTGCTCGACCAGGCTCAGCGCGAACGCGCGACCCGGCGGCAGGAACGGCTTCCCGCCGCCGACGACCGTCGGCACCACGAAGGGCACGATCTCGTCGATCTGGTCGGCCAGGGACGCGGCCAGCGTGGCCCCGGCCAGGCCGAGGATCCCGTCGGTCTCCGCCCTGAGCCGCTGCACCTCCGCCACCGCGTCCGCGCTACGGACCAGCCGACAGCCGTCCGGAACCGCGGCGAGGGTGTCGGAGAAGACGATCCGGGGCGTCGCCACGTAGGCCCGGGCGAACCCCGCCTCGACCTCGGGCCCGTCGGCACGCTCGGGCGCCGACCAGAACTCGTCCATGATCTCGAACATCCGGCGTCCGAACAGGAACGCCGCGGTCTCCTCGGCCTGCGCGTTCGCGGCGAGGTGCACCTCGTCGTCCGGCACGGACCAGCCGAAGCCGCCGGACGCGTCCTCGACGAAACCGTCGAGGGAGGTGTTCATGCCGTAGCGGACGATGCCCATGCCGCTCCCCGGGTCGTGATCTCGAACGGCAGACCGTCCGAGCGGCGTGGGCTCATCGGTGGAGCGGGGCACAAGACCCCCGGACAGGCGAGAGGCCCCCAGGACGATGTCCTGGGGGCCTCTCGCGTCGTAGCGGGGGTAGGATTCGAACCTACGACCTCTGGGTTATGAGTCGGGAGCAGGAGGTCTCTGGGCGTCTCATGAGTGGCCCACATTTCGCCCTGACCAGCATCGACGGTCCCGCACCGTCTCAGGTCACCCCACCCCGGATCGACCGTCCCGCGGCGTCCTGGTCACAGTTCTGGTCACAGCCCAGCTCGCACTCGCCTGCCCACTGAGTGCCATCCCGTCGACCTGGCGCAGCCCGACCGCCCGGACGCCCGTGGGCGGCCCTCGACGCCACCGCCGGCCGACCTACGCACGCTCCGCCCACGGGTGGCCGGGTGGTAGCCCTCCGGGAGGTCGTCGGGATGGCACGGGCCTCCATCCTGTTGATCTGCCCGCCCGGCGAGGGTGCCGTTACCCAGACGCCTGACAGGACGCTCCTTACCTCAAGCGATACGTACTGTTCCGCATACCTCGACCGCCTTCAAGAACAACAATCTCCATTCGCCGAAGCTGATCTAATGCATGCTGAACCTGTCGCGAAGGAAGGCTAGTGCGGGATTCTATTTCAGCCCTAGTTGCCGCACCGTTCCCGAGGACATCAAGCACCTGCTCTCCTCCGCGAGGCAGCGAGACAGCCGATGGAAGCTTAGGCGGCTCAAGCTGTCGAGGAACACTCGGCCCCAGACGATATATACGCCCCCCGCGTTCCCCGTGAGCCTCCACCAGACCGGAGTCCACCAGTTCACCCAGAACACGCCTAGCGTCTCGTGAGTCCATAGGGAAAGTAGTTCGAAGTGTCTTATTGGTCCACGTCCGACCATGCCGCATCGAGGCAAGCACGTGTCGATGTGTATCGCCGAGGGACTTTCCTGACGCCACGTGAGCCAGCCATCGTAGATCGCTTGCCGCCAACAAGGTGTGATTGGGCATCAGAACCGAAAATCTGATGGCTTGATCATGGAAGCGCGGCGGAACCATTCCGGCCTGCCTGACCGCCTCAAGCACTGTCGGAATACCACTGGCAAGCGCGCTTCTACGACGCGATTTCCGGTGTTTGCAACCCGAACATTCTGGCAAATTCTAACCAAGTATCCGTTACGCGCCGAGGTTACGTTAGTATGCCCAAGCTTCGCTACCGTCAGCCCCCAGAGGCCGCCGGGGTTCGAGAGGACGAGCTGGCTAGTCTCTAGGCGAAGAGTAATCGCCTCACCAAGTGAGTACGGCCCGAGGTCCCTATGAACCAGTGCATTCGACAAAAGCTCACGCACAGCTTCGGCCGGATACTCCGTCTCATCTCTTCCCTGTCCGTCAGCACCGAATTGGACTCGAGTCCTGGTATTCCGCGAAACCCAGCGGAGAGCTTCATCTAGCATTACCGGGATAGGCCCATCAAACTTCCGCGCATCTACCGCCCTCGTTCCCGGCGGGTCATCCGGGCCGGGCGCCACGCTTGCCTGAATAACTAGATTTGGAAAGTACTGCTGAGGGTATGTTCCGAGCGAGAGAATACCGCCCAGCGTTAGCGTGCGATCACTACCAGTAGTTACGCCTGTCTTGTGCAGGATTTCAGCATCAGACATTTTGTCAAGCGAGGAGGACCCCTGGCGACAGTTCCGAAGATAGACCGTAACTAAGTCAGGATCGAGATCGCCCTCAGAGGTCCCATTGACGGGCTGAATATCAAACCTTGGCGTTTCCCTATTAGCCAGGAAGGCCTGCTCCTCCACATCAGATAACGGATAGTCGCCATCATAAGAACGGAGGTATGACTTCTTAGTCTTTGTGACCCGGCAGGGCTTCGAACTCCCAGGAAGCTCGTCAACTTCAGCCACAACGAGTTCCTTCGACTCAAACTGAACCGTTGACGCCGAGAAGGTTAGAGGCGGCTCGACAGAGTTCCGTACGGCAGCGCCTAGCGCTCGCTTGCACTCTGACGCGTCATAGACTCCGACGGCCTGGAAGCCCGCGTTCTCATCGAGCCCGAAGATGACGGTCCCGCCGCCCGGCGTGTTCCCGAATGCAGAGAGCGTTGGCGCTAGACTATCCGGGAAGCCACGCTGAGCACGCTTGACCTCGACCTCAGCGAGGTCGCTGCCCTCGGCCCGTAGATCGGCGACAAGGGTGGCCAGGTCGTCCGCCTGCATGGACGTAAAGTACATGGACGCGTGTTATTTGGTTATTTGACCCCCGCCTAGCGACTCTTGAGCGCCCAACTGGGCCGCTGACCAGCACATACGCCGCCTCCGCCTCGCTGGCGGAGCGTGTCAAACGTTGCGATTATCCGGGCAAGAAGCGGGGCATGTCGCGTGGGCCGCGCGCCGGACGGGGACCGGCCGGAGGCCGCACGCCCCGGCCGGCGGGAAGCGGCGCGGCGGCGGAGCCGCCGCCTTGATCAGGAAGAGAAAGTCTGAACCCCGCAGCCGCGGTCTGGCCGCGGTCTGGCCGCGGTCTGGCTGTCGGAGCCCGAGGCAACCGGTCTAGTCGTCCACGGGGGGCCGTCCGATGCGCTCGTCTTCGGCGTCACGTAGATGCTGGTACTGAGCTTCCGAGGGATGGCCGATCTTGCGAGCGGCGTCCAGCGCGGCCCGGAGGGTCACGGGGGCGAGACGAGACACGGTGGGCGCTTCCCGATCGGCCTGGGCGAAAACGACGTGAGAGAGCGGCTCAGGGGCAGCGCCCGCGAGCAGGAACAGCTCCCCGATGTAGAAGCGACCAAGGCCGACGTCCTGCCATCCATCTTCGTTCTCCAGGGCGCGGCGGCAGTCCTGGAGTGACTCCCACGCAGCATCGTGCCGGTGGGCCTTGCGCTCTAGCTCGGCAAGGTGGAGCAGGTCCGACGCGGAGTTAGGCTTCAGAGACAACATCTCCCGCATCACGTCGGCCGCCTCGGCGTAGGTGCCGAAGTCGACCAGCTTCCAGCGAAGAGTGGACAGTGTGCGTTCGTCGCGAGGCCGCCCCGCTGCCCAGTCATCGAGCAAGCGACGTGCCAGGGTCTTGTCGCCGAGCTGATCCGCTCGCTCGACCCAGACGAGTGGATTCTCGTCGGCTGGGTCGGCCGGAAACCACTCGCGGCGACTCAGGAACCACGCCTCAAGGTCTGGTTCCTGTATCTGCGGAGTGCCGTCCTCTTCCATGATCAGATCGAGGACCTTCGCAGTGTCCGGATGTCCCGAGTTCGTGAGGGCCGGCTGCGACGAGGTGCTGGCGATCGTACCCGCAGTACGTGTCGAAGTTCGCCATCTTGATCTTGTATTGCAGCCACACGTCGTCGAGTTGGCGATGCTCCGCCAGGAGGAGGCCGGCAAGTTCGGTCACTTCGGTCATGCCGTTGCCGGGTGCCTTATGGCGGCATGTCGCCTCCTCCTGGGCCAGCCACCGAACAAGGGCGAGGTCTTCGGGCTGATGACTCTCGTACTGGAGGACCCAGAGGACTGCTGCACGACGGGCTGCGTTCTCATCGCTGCCTCGCCCGTCAGCATCCAAGGCGGGCACGTACCGCAGCTCCTGCCAGTCAGCCGGGTTGCTACGCATCCGGGCCAGGTCGCGGCGTGCAGCGTCCAACATCGGATCAAGATCTCATACGGGTCAGACGCGTCGTTCGGCGGTCACCCGCCGTAGTGCCTGCAAACGCCAGATGATCACGATGCATAGACGGTATGGAGGTCCGGGCTGGGGCCTCGCCACATGTGAACGTGGGTTGCCGGGCAGGAAATGAGGTTCCTGGCCGGTAGTGCCACAAGATGTGGGAGGCCCCAGTGGAGCGGAAGCGTACGAGTGTCGGACTGGATGTGCACGCACGATCAGTGGTCGCGTGCGGGCTCGACGGGGTGACCGGGCAGCTGCATGAGCGCCGGTTGACCCCGGACCACGACGAGCTGATGGCCTGGCTGCAGGCTCTGCCGGGCCCGGTGGAGGTCGTCTACGAGGCCGGGCCGACCGGGTTCGGGCTGGCCCGGTTCCTCACCGACGAAGGCCTCCGGTGTCAGGTGGCGGCGCCGTCACGGCTGCAGCGCCCGTCCGGGGACCGGGTCAAGACCGACAAGCGCGACGCCCGGCACCTGGCCCGACTGTTGCACCTCGACGAGATCGTCCCGGTGACGGTGCCGAGCATCGCCCAGGAAGCGGCCCGGGACGTGGCACGGGCCCGGGAGGACGTCCGCGGTGATCTGATGGCCGCCCGGCACCGGTTGTCGAAACTGCTGCTGCGCCACGGGATCATCTACTCCGGCGGGAAGCCTTGGACGATCAACCACGATCACTGGCTGCGAGCCCGCCGGCGACTCCCGATCTTCACCGCCCAGCCCGGCCTGGGTCTGACCTTCGACATCGCCTACGACACCCTGCTGGCCACTCTGGCCCGCCGCGACCGTCTCGATGCCGCGATCGCGGAGATGGCCGCCCACGGCGAGTACGCGCCGGTCGTGGCCAGGCTGGGGTGTCTGCGCGGGGTGTCGACGCTGACCGCGTTCGGACTCGCCACCGAGATCGGGGACTGGCGCAGGCTCTCCGGGCGTTCGATCGGCGCCTACCTCGGTCTGGTCCCGACCGAGTCCTCCTCCGGCACGACCCGCTCACAAGGCTCGATCACCAAGACCGGCAACGGACACGCCCGACGCCTGTTGATCGAGGCGGCGTGGCATCACCGCCGCCCGCTACGACCCAGCGCGGTCCTGCGCCGCCGGCACGAACACGCCGGGCCGGCGGCCCGAGACCGCGGAGAGCGCGCCAACCGGCGCCTGCACGCCCGCTGGGTCGGGTTCGACGCCCGCCGCAAGCTGCCGGTCGTGGCGAACACCGCGATCGCCCGCGAACTCGCCGGATGGTGCTGGTCCCTCGCCGTCCTCGACGGCCCTGACTGACCGGGCCACCCTTGATCGTCCGGACCCGGGCCCGGTGGTGACGGCTGCGCCTGTGAGCGGACCCGCGACACACCTATGAGCGACCAGCAACCGCTGCCACCCCGTCGCCGGGGAGCGGAGAACCTGCTGGTCACGCTCGTGCCTAGACCGCGGAACCCGCCACGCCGAACAGTCCGTCCTGCGGTATCCAACCCGCGAATATCAGACTGACAACGCGTCGAACGCCGACACGCTCGCCACCACCAGCACCCGTCCCGTCCGGACATGAAGCGGTGCCCACGACGACGGTCATGGGCACCGCTTCACCCTGCCCACTTGACAGAACGCCCTACATATCAGGTGTGAATGGTTTGATCTTCGCTCGGTGCCTACGCGGCGTGGGCTATCTCGTCCATGGACTTGATCAGAGCGTCGGGCTCGAAGGAGCGTAAGGCTCGGTCTTTGCCGGGCTTGTTGGCGTAGGCGATGGCAGCGGTTCCGGCGGCTCGGGCCGCTTGAATGTCGGTGATCGAGTCTCCTACGAGGACGGCGTCGGCTGGTTTCGCGGCGAGCTGTTCGAGGGCGCGGTCGAGGAGGTAGGGCTCCGGCTTGAGGTCCTGGGCCCGGGCGCGGGTCCTGCCGACTACGCCATCGATCTGCTCGGCCAGGGCGTGCGCGTCGATGAACGCGTGGATGGCCCGCTCAGAGTTGTTGCTGACGATGGTCACCGTGTGTCCGCCAGCTCGTAGCGACTCGATGGCCTCCGCGACTCCTTCGGTGAGAGTCAGGTCGGCCACGGCGCGGACCTCGTAGGCGGTGAGCGCCTGCTCGGCTGCGTCGGCCTTCAGCCGGTCGAGTCGCGCCCAGGCGTAGCGGAGGACGTCGAACGGGTCGTCGCTGTAGCTGGCGGTGTCGTCGCCCATCTCGCGCCAGGCCGCGGCTCCGAGCGCCCGCCGCACCGTGTCAGCGGCATGCTTGCTTCCACGCGCGCTGAACACCGCGCAAACGGGACCGTCGAAGTCGAGAAGGACGTGGCGGCGCTCCTCGAGGAGCTTGGCGAGGTTCACCGGGAGAACGGTCGCGCGACGCTGCCCCACACGCTGTCGAACCACATCTTCGACTGGGCGACGTACTGGGAGGCGAGGGTGTCGGGGTCGCTGTCGGCGCTGTGGTGGAACAGCGTGGCGTCCTTGCCCATCAGATCCCACATGGGGACCTGGTCGCCGTCGAGCTTCACCGTGTGCTCCTGCACCGGGTAGTAGCCGAAGAACACCTCGGCATCGTTGATCACGTAGAGCTTGAACAGCGGCACCGCGGGCGCGACCCGCACCTCTGCGGCGGCGTCGGTGACGAGGCCGAGCTCGCCGAGCTCGTTGACCGCCTCGACGACGGCCTCGGTGTGGCGCTGCATGATCCCGGTCGCCCGCGCCCGGAACGCCGGGCTGTCCGCAAGCCCGTCGACGGTCGCCGGGAGGGCCCAGGGCTGCGCTGGGTCCGGGACGAGGATCCGGACCCGGATTGACTCGGGGCGCACCTGGCCGGCCCGGATCTTGTCGAGCGGCTCGGACATCGCGCCGTGCAGGGTCTCGCCGGAGAACCCGGCGAAGTCGATGGTGACCTTCTCGGCCTCGAACGCGCGCTCGATGTGCGGCCGGAGCCCAACGGGGCGCTCGGTGCGCTCACGCACGAACACCCCGCTCCCCTGCCGGGAGACGACGAGGCCCTCCTCGCGTAGCACGCGGATGGCCTGCTGTGCGGTCATGCGGGCGACGCCGTAGCGCTTGGCCAGCTCAGGCCCGGACGGCAGTTTCTCCCCGGGCTTGAGCGAACGTGTCAGGATCGCTGCACGTAGAGCGCTCGCCACCTGCCGGTACGGCGGGCGCGGGTCGTCGGGGTCCAAGTCCTGCATGCCATTCACCCTACGTGCTCCCGCATAGGCTGACTAGGCCACCTGGGTGGACTATGTCGTAACCTGACCAACATGACTAAGGCGCACAGGCGGCACATGCTACGGTCGGACTACGCCCTGAGATCGGGGCACACTTCGACCAAGGAGCACCAGTGCGAGACATCCCTGTCAACCTCGGCGGCTACAAGCTGACCGTCGTCGAACCGCCCGCCCCGAAGATGCGTGAGGACGCCAACGGCGCCCAGGTGCCCGTCACCGACCGCGACGGCGCCACTCAGTTCACGGTGTCGTTGTTCGCGAAGCTGCGGGTCAAGCCCGGCGAGCGGGCCCCGAAGGGTGAGGAGATCAAGGTGACGTTGGGGACCGATCCCGGTCCGGACTTCGGTGAGGATGTGCGGGTCGAGTTGCTCGACGCCCGCATCAGCCCGTACCAGATCGAGACCGCCGGGCGGGTCAACGCCGGACTGGCCTGGCGGGCGATGGGCATCAAGCACGCCGGTCCCGCCCCGGCACCGCGGCCGTCCGGGGACAAGTGATGTCCCGTCCGGAGTGGCTGCCGACGACGCATGTGGAGGTCGGGCTGAGGTTCCCCCGCTTGCTCGGAGATCGACGATCATGGCCGAAGGGCCGTGTAAGGAGTCTCCGTGGCAGCACCGAAGAAGTACCCCGACGAGCTGCGTGAGCGCGCTGTCCGTCTCTACCGGGAGTCCGACCCCAAGCCGGTGATCCGGCGGCTGGCCGAGCAGTTGGGCGTGCACCACGAAGCGCTGCGGAACTGGATCCGCCAGGCCGAGGCCGACCACGGCGAACGCCACGACCGCCCGACCACCGCCGAGTCCGAGGAACTGCGCCGGCTGCGCAAGGAGAACACCGAACTGCGCCGCGCGAATGAGATCCTCAAGGCGGCGAGCGCTTTTTTCGCCCAGGAGATGGACCCGACAAGGAAGAGGTGGTGAAAGCCGTCGAGGCGCTGAAGGGCCGGTTCGGGATCGCCCCGATCCTGAAAGTCCTCGGTGTCGCCGCGTCGACCTACTACGGCTGGCTCGCCCAACAACGCGACCCGTCGCAGCGGCGCCGCGCCGACACCGAGCTACTCGAACAGATCCGCGAGATCCACGACCGCTCCGGCGCCACCTACGGCGCTCCGCGAGTACACGCGACCCTGCGCCGCCGCGGACGCCACGTCTCCCGCAAGCGAGTCGAGCGGCTGATGCGCGAGCACGGGCTGCAGGGCGCGTTCCTACGCAAACGCTGGCGTGTCGCCTCGACCAGGCAGAACCCGCACCACACCCCGGCTCCCGACCTGGTCAACCGCGACTTCACCGCCGCAGCGCCAGACCGGCTGTGGGTCGCCGACGCCACCCGGATCCCGTGCGGGGAGGGCGTGTTCTGGCTGGCCGCGGTCCGCGACGCCTTCTCCAACCGCATCGTGGGCTGGCGCTGCTCGGACCGCTGCGACACCGACCTCATCCTCGGCGCGCTCGAGTACGCGGTCTGGACCCGCAACGTCGCCAGCGGACAGATAGTCCACCACTCGGATCGCGGCTCGAACGGCGGATTCAAACGGTCGTCGCAACACCCTGATCACGGAGGAGTCCAGGGATGGCGACGAAGGACTGGAGCAGGAGGACCGGCGATATGCCCGAGGGGCTTCGCCGGCAGTGGCGTGCTGATCGGGCGCTGCGGCCGCCGATGCGTTCCCCTGGGCGGCCAGAGCCGTCGCGGGTGGTGCAGCGACAGTTCTGGCGGCTGATCGCCACGGGTGTCACGACGGTGGAGGCGTCGTTGGCTGTCGGCGTGTCGTGGCCGGTCGGTGCCCGCTGGTTTCGCCACGCTGGCGGCATGCCGCCGATCTTGCTGACCGAGCCGTCGGGTCGCTGCCTGAGTTTCGACGAACGCGAGGAGATCGCGATCTTGCGCGCCAAGGGCAAGGGAGTCCGTGAGATCGGCAGGGCGATCGGGCGGGACCCCGGGACGGTCTCACGCGAACTACGCCGCAACGCCGCCACCCGTAGCGGGAAGGTGGAGTACCGCGCCGGGGTGGCGCAGTGGAAGGCCCAGCAGGCTGCGAAACGCCCGAAGACCGCGAAGCTGGTCGAGAACCCGCGGCTGCGCGAGTACGTCCAAGACCGGCTCGCGGGCAACGTCCGTAGACCTGACGGCACGATCGTCGCGGGTCCGACACCGCCGGTCTGGAAGGGGCTCAACAAGCCGCACCGGGCAGACCGTAGATGGTCGCTGGCGTGGAGCCCCGAACAGATCGCGCAGCGCCTGAAGGTGGACTTCCCCGATGATGAGTCCATGCGCATCAGCCACGAGGCGATCTACCAATCGCTGTTCATCGAGGGCCGCGGTGCGCTCAAGCGTGAGCTGGTCGCGTGCCTGCGGACAGGGCGTGCGCTGCGGGAGCCGCGGGCGCGATCCCGGAACAAGGCGCAGGGTCACGTGACCGCCGATGTCGTCCTGCGCGAGCGTCCCGCTGAAGCCGAGGATCGCGCCGTTCCCGGGCACTGGGAGGGCGACCTGATCATCGGCACCGGGAGGTCGGCGATCGGCACGCTCGTCGAGCGCAGTAGCCGCTCGACGCTGTTGGTGCACCTGCCGCGGGAGCAAGGCTGGGGCGAGAAGCCGTATGTCAAGAACGGGCCGTCGCTGGGCGGCTACGGGGCCGTCGCGATGAACGCCGCGCTGACCGCGTCGATGACGAAGCTGCCCGAACAGCTACGCAAGACGCTGACCTGGGATCGCGGCAAGGAGCTCTCGGGGCACGCGCTGTTCGCAGTCGAGACCGGGACGCGGGTCTTCTTCGCCGACCCCCACTCACCATGGCAACGCCCGACGAACGAGAACACCAACGGCCTACTGCGCCAATACTTCCCCAAAGGAACCGACCTATCGCGCTGGTCCGCCGAGGAACTCGAGGCCGTCGCTCACGCACTGAACAACCGACCCCGCAAGGTCCTCGGATGGAAGACCCCTGCCGAGGTCTTCGAAGAGCAACTACGCTCGCTCCCGCAGCCCGGTGTTGCATCGACCGGTTGAACCCGCCAACTATACGTCTCTAAGATTCGGGCAGCGCCTGGAAGACCACGGGATTCTCGCGTCGATGGGTTCGGTCGGCGATTCCTACGATAACGCGCTCATGGAGAACTTCTTCTCCACACTCAAGACCGAGCTCGTCTACCGGAAATCGTGGCGGACCCGCGAGGAGGCAGAGAACGAGCTGTTCGCCTACATCGACGGTTGGTACAACACCGAACGCATCCAGGCCCGCCTCGGATGGCTCTCACCGGATGAGTACGAGGCCACCTGGCACGCCCAGGAGGGCGTCCTGGACGATCAACCCGCATCACCCGCCAACGGGGCCGACCCGGCCCCGGTCAGCTAATCAGCACTCCGAGCCGGCGGGGGAACCTCAGGCTGCACGTGTACGAGACCACCCGCTACGCCACCCACTTCTACCCCGAGCAGGACCGCGCCACAGTCCGGATCGACGGCAAGGATGCGCACGTGACCGTGTTCGGCCACCACGGCGACCTCGTCCGCCTGCGCGACGTCCTCACCGACGTCGTCACCCAGCTCGAAACCGCGCGCAGCCAGACCAGCGCCACCAGCACGACCGCGGCCTGACCGCCGCCGCTTCCGGGCACGG
The DNA here is from genome assembly GCF_021728735.1 of Pseudonocardia sp. WMMC193. Taxonomy (NCBI): domain Bacteria; kingdom Bacillati; phylum Actinomycetota; class Actinomycetes; order Pseudonocardiales; family Pseudonocardiaceae; genus Pseudonocardia; species Pseudonocardia sp. WMMC193. The sequence goes on from NZ_JAKKDO010000003.1 coordinate 3,842,038, forward strand.
GGCAGCCGACCCCCCTTGTGGATCGGCGAAATCAGCAGCAATTCCGCGGTGGCTGCCCCCTGCCCGAAAACAGGCCCACCACCAGGAGACCCGCCCCGATGAGCACCTGTCCCGACTGCACCGGCTCCGGCTCGTGCGACACCTGCGACGGCTACGGCACCACCCCTGCGACCCACCCCGGCGCCGACGACGGCCAGGACTGCCCGGCCTGCACCGCGGGTGAGTGCCCGACCTGCCACGGCACCGGAATCCCCTGTCCCGCAACCACTCCCAAGGAGCTGTCATGCCTTTGACCACCGCCCGCAGCAGTCACGGCCGGGTCCGCCAGCCCGCCCACGGCGTCGGGCGCCTCTTGCGCCGCCTCGACCGCGAACGCCGCCGGTTCCTGCACGCCACCACCCCCGAGATCCCCACCGAGCAGGCCTGGCGCGCCGGAGTCGCCGAAGGCCTCCGCCTCGCGCAGCTCGCCATCCGCAAGGGAGTCTGACCATGCCTCGACCGACCAACCGCCCCTCGCTGAGCCACCACCGCGCCCGCCACGACACCGTCCGGCATTCCTCCCGCCGGGTCGGCGGCGAGTTCCGCGGTGTCGCCTGGCTCGTCGGACACCCACTGTTCGCACTCGTCCCCGGCGCCCTGGTCGCCGCCGCCGTGCTCCTTGGTGCCCTCCCGACCGCGATCGGCGTCGGCGCACTCGTCCTCGTGATCGTGGTCTGGGGCCGGCTGCACCCGCCCTCCTTCGACCGCTGGGCCGCACCAGCGCTCCGCGCCTCGTGGCGGCGCTGGACGACCTATCGCGGTCGCCGCTGGTCGTCTCTGCTCGCCGACTGCGGGCTGGCCCAGACCAACCACCACACAGGACACATCACCGCCCCGCGCGTGCTTCGTGTCCGCTCTGCGACACCCACGCTCGACACCCTCCGCGTCCGGTTGACCCGCGGCCAGGACCTCACGCTCTGGACCGGGCGCACCGAGCCCCTCGCGGATGCTCTGCGCGCGCATCGGGTCGCTGTCGCCCGGCACCGCCCCGGTGTGCTCACCGTCGTCGTCGAGCGGGAGATGCCGTTCCGGTTCCCGATCCCCGCCCCGGCGATCCCCTCGTCCGCGGCCGCGGTCGACCTGGGCGCTCTGCCGATCGGGGAAGACGAGTACGGCCACCCGTTCAACCTCGGGGTGCCCGGCCGTCACATCGCGGTGGCCGGTGCGTCGGGCTCGGGGAAGGGCTCGCTGATCTGGTCCCCGCTACGCGCCATGGGACCCGCCATCCGCGACGGCCTCGTCCGCGTCCACGTCATCGACCTCAAAGGCGGCGCCGAGACCCGCCGCGGACTCCCGCTGTTCCACCGCCACGCCACCACCGCAACCGAGGCGATCGCGCTACTCACCGACGTGCGCGACGAAATGAAGGCACGCCAACAGCTCATGGCCGACCAGAGGCTCCGGCGTCTCGACGTCAGCCCGGCGACCCCGTTGGACGTGGTGATCATCGACGAGATGGCGATGCTCACCGCATACGGCGAACGCGCCGACGTCCGCGAAGCGCTGCGGCTGCTCGCGGAGATCCTCACCCAGGGCCGCGCTTGCCTGACCTCGGTGTTGGGCTATGTGCAGGAGCCGACCAAGGACGTCGTCGATGTCCGGGACCTGTTCACCACCCGCATCTGCCTCGGCGTCACCGCCGCCAGCCACGTCGACATGATCCTCGGCGACGGAGCCCGCGAACGCGGCGCCTTGGCCGACGAGATCCCCGGCGGCGACGACCACGCAGGCATCGGGTACGTCATCGACCAGCGCTCACGGCTCCCGATCCGCTTCCGCGCGAGCCTGGTCACCGACGCCGAGATCGACGAGCTCGTGCAGCGCTGCGCACCGCCCGCGCCGCCGGAGCTGCGCGCGATCGACGGGGAGGCCGCGTGATGTGGGCCGTCACCGGATGGGCCGCCGCGACCTGGCTACGCGTCACCCTCGCCCTCGCCGCCGCGATCGGGGTCCTGTGGCTCGTGCTCGGTACTGGCTCCGGCTGGTTCTGGGCCGCCGTCGTCGCCGCGGTCCTGGTCGAGTGGCAGACGACCCGCGCTCTCGCGGCTGAGTGGGGCTACGAGGCCCGCTACACCTGGTGGTGGACTCGATGAGCCACGATCTCGACTTGACCGCTCGGCTCCGCTCGTTCGACTACCCAGCCTGGCGGGCTCGGATGGAGGCCACGGGCGGTTGTGCCCACCCGGTCCGTCTTCGGGGCTCCTCGACGATCACGACGACCGGTGGAGAGGTCCTGGCGCAGCGCTCCGGGGAGGTGTGGGCGCCGTGCGGCAACCGCCGCGACACCGTCTGCCCGGCCTGCTCCGACCGCTACGCCGCCGACGCCTTCCACCTCATCCGCGCCGGACTCGCCGGCCAAGAACGCGGCATCCCCGCCTCGGTCACCGACCGGCCCCGCGCGTTCCTCACCCTCACCGCACCGTCGTTCGGACCGGTCCACACTCGACGGCTCACCACCCGCGGCCGCGTGATCCCGTGCTCCTGCGGGAGCCACCACCAGGCAAACGACCCGAACATCGGCGGGGCCGTCGACCACGACACCTACGACTACCAAGCCGCGGTGCTCTGGCAGGCCCACGCCGGGAAGCTCTGGGCCCGCTTCGCCATCGCCCTACGCCGCGCCCTCGCCGCCCGCCTCGGCGTCTCCGGACGTAGGTTCGGGCAGGTCGCCCGGCTGTCCTACGCCAAAGTCGCCGAGTACCAGCGTCGCGGCCTGGTGCACTTCCACGCCGCCATCCGGCTCGACGGACCGGACGGACCCGCTGACCCTGCGCCCGCGGGGATCACCGCCGAAGGCCTGCACGGCGCGGTCCGGGAAGCTGCCGCCTCGTCGGTGCTCGACGTCGCCCGACCCGACGGAACCACGCTCGCGCTGTGCTGGGGCGCCCAGCTCGATCTGCGCGAGATCACCCCCACCGCGCATGACGCCGTCACCGACGAGACCGGCGAGATCACCGACTGCCGGTTGGCTGGCTACATCGCCAAGTACGCCACCAAGGGCACAGGCAAGACCGACAGGCATCCCGACCGCCCCATCCGGTCGCTCGCCCACCTCGAGCACATGACCCTCGCCGACCACCACCGAAGGCTGATCGAGACCGCCTGGCAGCTCGGAGGGCTGGCCCAGTACGCGGAGCTGAACCTGCGCAAGTGGGCCCACATGCTCGGCTTCCGCGGCCACTTCCTCACCAAGAGCCGCGCCTACTCCACCACCTTCCGCACCATCCGCGGCGAGCGACGGGCCTGGCGGCTGACCAAGCAGCTCGCCGAGCTGGGCCACCCCGCCGACGAGCCCGTGATCGTCATCAACGACTGGCACCTCGTCGGCATCGGCCACCACACCGACACCGACCGAGAACTCGCACTCGCCCACGCCGAACGAGTCCGCGACGACCGACGCAGTAGCCGCCCGCCCACCAGTGAGAGGACCGCGCCATGAGCGCCACGCCGAGCACGACCGACCGCGCACCACTGCCCGCGTTGCTCTCCGTGCCCCGTGCGGCCGAGCTGCTGGGCATCAGCCGCGCCTCCGCCTACCGCTACGCCGCCGCGGGCGAGCTGCCCACCCGACGCCTCGGCGGCCGGGTCTACGTCGTCACCTCGCGGCTGCTTGCGATGGTCGAGGGCGTGGCGGCATGACGAAGCGGGCTGCGCCCGTTGCGGGCATCACCGTCAGCCAGCGCGGCGCTCGCTGGTACTACCGGCTCGACCTCGACCCGGACCCGCTGACCGGCAAGCGGCAGCGGGAGAACAAGGGCGGGTTCGAGACCGAGGACGACGCGTGGGAGGCCGCGGTCGCCTCCAAGCAGCGCCACAGGACCGGCCGCGCGGTCGCCCCGGCTCGTCGGACCGTGCGCAGCTTCATGGCCGAGTGGCTGGCGTCTGTCGAGGAGTCGATCAAGCCGACGACCCGGCAGAACTACGCGGACTACACCAGGGCCTACGTCGACCCGATCATTGGCGATCGGCGGCTGCAGGACGTCACAGTGCCCGTCCTTAACCTGCTCTACCAGCGGCTTCTCACCGAGGGCCGAGTCAAGGTCGACAAGAACACGGCCATGTACCTCTACTGGTCGGAACGCCGCGAACAGCGCGAGGGCCTGGGGCCGGCGCCCGCGGACCTCGTCGAAGCGTGCGGGGTCACGATCCACGCCGCCAGGGCAGCGGTGCTGCGCTTCCGGCGTGGCCGGGTCCCCGTCGAGACGTCGGCTGGCCTCGCCCCGAAGACCGTCAAGAACGTCCACCGGATGCTGCACCGGGCGTTCTCGGACGCGGTGGCCTGGGACTACCTGGTCTTCAACCCCGCGGTGCACGCCCGGCTCCCGCGCCAGAAGCGGACCGCTCGGACGCGGCCGACGCCCTGGACCGTCGACGAGCTGACGGCATGGTTGCGGCTCGCGCTGTCCGACCGCTTCGCCGCGGTCTGGCTGCTGGCTGCGACGACGGGGATGCGCCGCTCCGAGCTGGCCGGTGTGGATCGCGACCTGCTCGACCTCGACGACGCGACGCTGACGATCGAGGACACGCGCGTGGTCGTGGCCGGCCAGACGGTCGACTCAGACGGGAAGTCGGCCAGCGGCGTCCGGATGATCTCGCTGGATGCCTTTACCGTCGAGCTGCTCCGCGGCTACCTGGCGATGCTCGACGCAGAGGCCGAGGCGTTCGGGACGGGCTACGACACCTCGCACCGCAAGCTCATGCGCTACGAGGACGGCCGGATGCTCCACGCGGACACGATCACCCGACGCTTCAACCGGCTCGTCGACATGGCCGGGGTGCGGCGGATCAGGCTGCACGACGTCAGGCACACCTACGCCACGCTCTCGCTGGACAGCGGCGTGCACTCCAAGATCGTCAGCGACCGGATCGGCCACGCGCACGAGGGGATCACCGTGCAGATCTACGGCCACCGCTCCACCGGGCACGACCGCGAGGCCGCCGAGCTGGTGGCCAAGCTGATCCGCCAGCGCCTCACCGAAGAGCAGCCCTGACCGGGCCTGCTGGTCACAAATCTGGTCACAAACGCCAACGCAGAAGGCCCCCGGATCTCTCCGGGGGCCTTCTGACCTTTGTAGCGGGGGTAGGATTCGAACCTACGACCTCTGGGTTATGAGCCCAGCGAGCTACCGAGCTGCTCCACCCCGCGCCAGCGGCTGTCGTTCTGTGTGCCGCGTGTTTTTCTCTTGTGCCAGGAACATTACACGCCCGCGAACACCGCGTGCACGGGGGGTCCCCTGCATGTCCGAGGCCCTGACCTGCGACGATGCGCGCGACCTGCGATAATCGCAGGTCACGGGCACAGGCAGGGACTTCGGTGTCCCTCCTCACAGATCGAGTATTGCTGCGCCATCGCCGACTCCTCTACCGGCCAGACCCGGGTTCGCCCGATCGCGGTCTCGGAGCACCTCGCCCCCGCCTCGACACTGAAGGACGACGATCAAGGAGGAACCGACGATGTTCAGAAGACTCACCCGGCTTGTCCTCGGTGTCGGGATCGCCTCGGGCTACGGCCGTCACCGTGTGGGCAGTGCCCGCGACCGCGGCGACGCCCATCGCTGCAGCTCCACCGACGGCCCAATACGAAACCGAACTCCCGCCCCAACGCGTCGCCGGCTACACCAACCACGCCCGCGGACAGATGGCTGCGCGAGGCATCACACCTCAGCAGGTCGAGTTCACCGTATTGCGCTCCGCACATCCGCTTTCAAGAACTCTCACGGAAACGGGCAGTACCGGCATGCTGGGAACAACCTCACGGTGATCCTCAACGACGATGGTTGGGTCGTGACCGCATGGCGATAACCCGGCCTTCCGTAGAACTGAGCGTCGACGAGGACGCCGGCGCGGGATACCTGCGCCTCGCCCCGCGGGCCCCAGGATCGGCGGTCCGCCAGGTCGCGGTCGCAGACAGCGCCGGCGCGGACGTGCTGGTGGTGGACTTCGGGGCCGACGGACAGGTCCTCGGCATCGAGTTCCTCGACCCCGCCCGTCAGATCCCCGCGCTGCTCCGGGAGGACCGGACGCCGTGAGCGCACCTCGGTGTGACGGGCTGCGCAGCCCGTCACACCGAGGGACTCAGCCGCCGCCCGCCGGGGCGGCGGGGGCGGCGGGTGCCGCGCTCTGCGCCTGCTGGAAGCGCTGGACGGCCTGGTCCAGGGCGGCCAGTGCGGTGCCCTGCGCGGCGAAGTCGCCGCTCTGCTGGGCCGCCTTGAGCTGGGCGAACGCCTGGTTGATGTCGTTCGCCGCCTGCACCGCCGCCGGGTTGGCCGCCGCGCCCGGGTTCCCGGCCGTGGGCGGCGGGGTCCCGCCGCCGCCCGTCTGCGTCGGGTTGGGGGCGTTGGCCCCCGCTCCGGCGCCGAACACCTGGTCCAGCGCGTTCGCCAGGCTCGCGTCGTACCCGACCCGACCGCCGAAGCTCACCAGCACGCGCGCCAGCTGCGGGTAGGAGGAGTCCTGCCCGGCGCGCTCGATGTAGACCGGCTCGACGTAGAGCAGCCCGCCCGCCACGGGCAGCGTGAGCAGGTTGCCGTAGTCGATCGTGGTCTGGTTCTGCCGCAACAGGTTCAGCTCCGACGAGACCTCGGGCGAGCCGAGGAACTGCGCCTGCACCTGTTGCGGGCCGAGCGTCTGGGTGTCCGCGGGCAACTGCAGCACGGTGATCTTGCCGTAGGTGTCCGGATCGGAGCTCGCCGTCATGTAGGACGCCATGAACTGCCGTCGGAGGCTGACCAGCGCGCTCGTGAGCTGGAAGCTCGCCTCCTCCTGGTTCGGCAGGCCGGTGAGCAGGTAGTACGGCGGCTGCGCGTCCTGCGAGGCACCGGTGTTGCCCTGGACCGTGGGGTCGGACGGCACGTCCCAGAACGAGACCGTCGAGAAGAACTCGCCGGGGTTGTCCACGTGGTAGCGGGTCAGCAGCTCACGCTGGACCTTGAACTGGTCCTCCGGGTACCGGAAGTGCGCCCGCAGGTCCGGGCTGATGTCCGAGGCGGGTTTCACCGTGCCCGGGAACGTCTTCATCCAGGTCTGCAGCACGGGGTCGGTCTCGTCGAACGCGTAGAGCGTGACGGTGCCGTCGTAGGCGTCGACGGTCGCCTTCACCGAGTTCCGCAGGTAGCTGATGTTCTCGTTCGGCAGCCGCTGGCCCTGCAGCCCGATCTGGCTGTCCTGGGTGGTGTCACCCAGCGGCACCTGCTCGGCGTACGGGTAGTGCTGCAGCGTGGTGTAGCCGTCGACGATCCACTGGATCCGCCCGTCGACCACGGCCGGGTACGGGTCGTTGTCCGGGGTCAGCCAGGGGGCGACCTTCTCGACGCGGTCCCGCGGGTCCCGGTTGTAGATGATCTTGGAGTTGTCGTTGATCGAGCTGTTGAACAGGATGTTCCGCTCGCCGTAGTAGAGCGAGAAGACGGCCCGGTTGAACAGGTTGCCCAGCGAGACGCCCCCGGCGCCGTCGTAGGTCCACTGCTGGCTGTCGCTGTCGTACTCGCGCGGCGCCGCGCCCTCCTCGGCCCCGACGATGGAGTAGTCCGAGATCAGCTCGCCGTAGTAGATGCGCGGCTGCTGGACGGGGATGGCGCCCTGCACCGAGGTGTCGCTGACCGTGAAGTTCGGCAGGCCGCCCTGGCCGCCGGTGTCCTCCAGCGCGGCGTTGACCTGGTTCGCGGGGGCCGCGACGAAGCCGTTGCCGTGCGTGTAGACGAGGTGCCGGTTGATCCAGTCCTGCTGGTTGCCGACCAGCGCGGTCGAGTCCAGCTCGCGCGCCGCCACGACGTAGTCCTGGGTCTGGCCGTTCACGGTGTAGCGGTCGATGTCCAGCTTGTCCGGGAAGCCGTAGAAGTTCCGCCGCTGCTGGAGCTGGGTGAAGGTCTTGGTGAGCTTGCCCGGGTCGAGCAGCCGGATGTTCGGGATCGTCGCCGTGTCGTTGCGGATCTCCGACGGGCTGGCCGACGACGTGCCGGAGTACGGCTCGATCGTGACCTTGTCGTCGGTGAGCCCGAAGGCCGCGCGGGTGGCGGCGATGTTCCGCTCGATGGAGGGCGCCTCGCGCTCGTTGGCGTTCGGCGCGACGACGAACTGCTGCAGCACCGCGGGCCACGCCGCGCCCACCAGCACGCTCGAGAGCACCAGCAGGACGACCGCGATGCCCGGGAGCTGCAGGTTGCGCCGGAACACCGCCGCGAAGAAGGCCCCCGCGCAGATCACCGAGATGACCAGCAGGATCAGCTTCGCCGGCATCACCGCGTTGAGATCGGTGTAGGTGGCGCCGTAGAAGTTCTGGTTGCGGTCCGAGTAGAGCAGCTCGTACCGGTCCAGGTAGTACGCGACCGCCTTGAGCAGCACGAACAGCCCCGCGAGGATCGCGAGCTGGGCCCGCGCCGCCGCCGAGACCTGCCCCGACCGACCCGCCAGCCGGATGCCGCCGAACACGTAGTTCGCCACGAGCGAGACCACGAATCCCACGGCCACGGCGACGAACAGCCAGTCCAGCAGCAGCCGCAGGAACGGCAGGGTGAACGCGTAGAACGAGATGTCGTTCCCGAACTCGGGATCCACCTGGTTGAACGGCGTGCCGTTGAGGAACATCTGGACGGTCTGCCAGTCGCCCTGCGCCGCCAGCCCGGCCACGATGCCGACGAGCACCGGGATGCCGATCCCGAACACCTTCAGCCGCGAGATGACGACCGTGCGGTAGCGCGCGATCGGGTCCTCCGGGCCGTTGACCGGCACGAACACCGGCCGGAAGCGGTAGGCCAGCCACATGACCAGCCAGACCGTGCCGCCGAGCAGCAGCCCGCCGACGACGAACTGGATGATCCGGGTGACGAGCACCGTGCCGAACACGCTGCGGAAGCCGGTCTCGCCGAACCACAGCCAGTCGACGTAGAAGTCGACGAGCCGGGAACCACCCAGCAGGACGACCACCAGGACCGCCGCCGCGATCAGCAGGATCCGTGTACGGCGGGACAGCGAGGGCGCTCCCGCCGGGGGCCGCATGGCCACTGGGCACTCCTCCAGGGTCGGTTCTGGTGGGACAACTCTACGGACGGTGTGTGGAGTTCCCGTGTGCAGCGTGAACGTGCCGGATTCGTCCGTTCTCCGAAGCGACCGTACAGGTCACGGGGTACACGACGGCACGGTGGCGCCGCGGTCGAGACCCTCCAGCGCGTCGACCGCGCCCGCCAGGGTGCTCACCCGGACGAGCTGCAGGCCGGCGGGCGCGTTCGCGGCGGCCTCCGCGCAGTTGGCGTCCGGGACCAGGAAGACGGTGGCTCCGGCGTCCTTCGCCGCGATCATCTTGAACGGGATCCCGCCGATCGGACCGACGGTCCCGGCCGCGTCGATGGTGCCCGTGCCCGCGACGAAACGGCCGCCGTTGAGCTCGCCGGGGGTCAGCTTGTCCACCACGGCCAGGGCGAACATGAGCCCGGCGCTGGGCCCGCCGACGTCGCCGAGGCTGATCGTGATGTCACCCGTCACGGGTTCGACGCCGCCCCGCACCCCGAGCATCCCCCGGCCGTCCCCCTGCCCGAGGACGACGGGGACGGTGGTGCGCACGCCGTCCCGCTCGTAGGTCACCGGGATGGTCTGTCCCGCCGAGGTGCCGGTCAGCGACCCGGCGAGCTGCTCGGGCGTGCTCACCGGGGTGTCGCCGACGGACACGATCGTGTCGCCCGCGCGCAGCACGCCGTCCGCCGCCGAGCCCGGGACGACCTCCGCCACGGTCACCCGGGTGGGCAGCCCCAGCTCGGCGAGCGCGGCCGCCTCGGCGCTGGTCTCCGACGCCGCGAACTGCTCGGTGTTCTGCCGGTCGACCTCCTCGGTCGTCTGGCCGGGCGGGTACACGCTGTCCCGCGGGACGAGCCTGCGGTCGGACTGGAGCCAGTAGCCGAGGGCGGTGAGCGCGGTCACACCGTCGTTCACGGCGACGGTCGTCATGTTGAGGTGCCCGGCGGTCGGATAGGTCTGCGTCCCGGTGACGGCGACGACCGGCGTCCCGTCCAGGGTTCCGAGGGTGTCGTAGGTCGGCCCCGGCCCCATCGCCACGAACGGCACGCGGACGAGGGTTCCCACGCCCACCACCACGACGACGAGGAGCACGGCGGCGACCAGCGTCGACGTTCGGCGGCTCACGGAGAGCGAACCTACGCCGCGCCGCGTTCGGTCCGCGTACCGTGGTGGCATGAGCGACGTCCCGTTCGGCTTCGGCCCCTCCGACCGCGACCCGGACCGCGACCGTGACCGGGACTCCGACGGGCCCAAGGATCCCTTCGGCTTCGGCAACCTGCCCGGGGGCTTCCCCGGCGGGCTGCCCGGAATGCCGGGAATGCCCGGCGGGCTGCCCGGCGGTGGGAACTTCGACATGGGCCAGCTCGGCCAGATGCTCTCGCAGCTCGGGCAGATGCTCTCGAGCGCGCAGCAGGCCGGCCCGTCGGACGGTCCGGTCAACTACGACCTGGCCGCGCAGCTGGCCACGCAGCAGCTCGCGCAGAAGACATCGTCGCTGACGGACGCGCAGCGGACCGCCGTCGCGGACGCGGTGAAGCTCGCGGAGCTCTGGCTGGACCCGGCCACCGAGTTCCCGGCGGGTGCGACCGAGACCGTCGCGTGGACGCCGTCGGACTGGGTGAAGGCGTCGATGCCGACCTGGAAGCGGCTGTGCGACCCGGTGGCTCGACGGGTGTCCGGGGCCTGGGTCGAGGGGCTTCCCGAGGAGATCCGGTCCGCCGCGGGGCCCATGCTCGCGATGATCGGCCAGATGGGCGGCATGGCGTTCGGATCGCAGCTGGGCAACGGGCTGGGCCAGCTCGCCGCCGAGGTGCTGACCGGCACCGAGGTCGGATTCCCGGTCGGTCCGGAGCGCACCGCGGCACTGCTGCCCGAGGCCGTCGAGAAGTTCACCGCGGGCCTCGACCGCCCGGCCAGCGAGGTGATGATCTACCTCGCCGCCCGCGAGGCCGCCCACCACCGCCTGTTCGCGCACGTCCCGTGGCTGCGGGAGCGGCTGCTCTCGACCGTCGAGGACTACGCCCGCGGGATCACCGTGGACACCTCGCGCATCGAGGACATGGCCCGGCAGATCGACCCGTCGAACCCGGCGTCGATCCAGGAGGCCATGTCGTCGGGGATGTTCGAGCCGCAGACCACGCCCGAGCAGAAGGCCGCGCTGGCCCGGCTCGAGACGCTGCTCGCCCTCATCGAGGGCTGGGTGGACGCCGTGGTGGCGGACGCGGTGGGTGACCGCCTGCCCGGGGCGGGGGCGCTGCGGGAGACGCTGCGCCGCCGTCGGGCCTCGGGTGGGCCCGCCGAGCAGGCGTTCGCCTCGATCGTCGGGCTGGAGCTGCGGCCGCGGAAGCTGCGGGCGGCGGCCGAGCTGTGGAAGCTGCTGGAGTCCGAGCGCGGCATCGAGGGCCGGGACGGGCTGTGGGCCCACCCCGACCTGCTGCCGGTCTCCGAGGACCTGGACGACCCCGCGGGCTTCGTGAACCGCCGCGACACCGACGACCCCATCGCCGAGCTGGAGAAGCAGTTCCAGGCGGAGGCGGACGCGGCGGCGGAGGAGAAGAAGTCCGCCGAGTCCGACGCGTCCGAGGGCACCGAAGGATCGGACGACCCCGAGGGTCCCGACGAGAAGAAGTAGCGCCGAGCGTCACCTGAGCGTCGCTGTGTGTGCGCTCAGGTGACACTCGCGCATCCGGGTTTTGGTGAGTGTGACGGGAGCGCGGTCGGGTCAGCGCTCGGGTGACGCCCGTCGACCGACGATGACGCCCGCGGATCCCGAGCGCCGTGAATGTCACGCGAGTGCGCTCGCATCCACGCTCAGGTCACGCCCGCGACAGTCGAGGCGAGCGTCACCTGAGCGTCGCCATGTGTGCGCTCCGGTGACACTCGCGGTTCCGGATCCCGGTGAGTGTGATGGGAGCGCGGTCGGGTCTGCGCTCCAGTGACACTCGCGAAGGGGTCACGCGAGTGTGGCTGGAACGCAGTGGGCTCTGCGCTCGGGTGACGCCCGTCAACCGACGATGACGCCCGCGGATCCCGAGCGCCGTGAACGTCACGCGGGTGCGCTCGCACCGGCGCTCAAGTCACGCCCGCCACGGTCAAGGCGAGCGTCACCTGAGCGTCGCCATGTGCGCGCTCCGGTGACACTCGCTGATCCGGATCCCGGTGAGTGTGACGAGAGCGCAGCCGGATCCGCGCTCCAGTGACACTCGCGAAGTGGGTCGCGTGAGTGTGACGAGAGCGCGGTCGGGTCTGCGCTCCAGTGACGCTCAGCCCGCTTCGGCTGGGGCGGGTTCTTCGGCGTCCTCCGGGCCGTCGGTGCCCACGAGGTCCAGACCCGCGGCGGCGGAGAGCCCCTCCAGGTACCCGATCGCCCGTTCTGTGCGCGGGTAGGCGCGGACCAGCGACCAGAACGCGTCGTCGTGGCCCGGCACCAGCAGGTGCGCCAGCTCGTGGACCAGGACGTAGTCGACGACCCAGCCGGGCACCTCGCGCAGTCGTTCGCTGATCCGGATCGTGCGGTCCTCCGGCGTGCAGGACGCCCAGCGCGTGCGCATCGGAGGGACCCACCGCACCGACGCCGGGGTCGCCTTGCCCTTCAGGTACTTCCGCGACAGCTCGAGGCAGCGCTTCTGCAGCGCCTCGTCCCCGTGCCTACCCGGAGAGCGCCGCTTGGCCTCGCTGCGCTCCAACCTGCTGACCATCTCGTCCACCCAGCGCCGTTCCTCGGCCTCGCTCATCCAGCCCGGGATGAACACGATCACCGTGTCACCCTCGCGCCGCGCGCTGACCATCCGACGCCGCCGGTCACTTCGCCTGACCTCGACGACCGCGGGGCTCGCCATGGGGTCCAGCTTAGTGCCCCGGATGAGCACGGTGGTGTCGGAACCGGTGGTCCAGCCGTTTCTCCGGCGAGTCCGGTCCGTTCATCCACAGATCTGGCCACCTGTGGACAACCGTTCGCGTTCCCGGCGCGGCAGCGCGATGCTCGACGCGTGTCCTCCCCTCCCGCCCCCGACCAGGTCGCCGCGCCGGCCGTCCCCGCGCGTCTGGTCACCGCACCGCACCGGGCGCTGCTCACCCGCGGGCCGGACGGGCGCCAGTTCGGGCTCTCGCCGGGCCGGAGCGTGGCGGTCGAGGGGCTGCCCGCGCAGGTGCTGCCGCTGGTGGATCGGCTGCGGGCGCCCGCCGTCGCGGTGGAGTGGGTCGCCGAGGCGACGGAGCGCGGGGTGCCGCCGGCATACGCGGCCGCGCTGCTCGGCGGGCTCGTCGAGCGGGGTGTCCTGGTCGACGCGGAGATCGGGCCGCGCACGGCCGCGCGACGGGCCGCGGCCCGGGTGCGGGTGTCCGGCGAGGGCCCCCTCGCGGCCGCGATGGCGGTGGGGCTCGCGCGCGCGGGGATCGGCGCGGTGGAGGTGGCTGCGCGGGGTCACGTCGAGAGTGCGGACGTCGGGTGCGGGGGCCTGCGCTCGGCGGACATCGGCAGGCCTCGGTCGGTCGCGGCCGCCGAGGCCGTCGAGCGGCTCGGGCTGGGTACGAACACGGGCCCCGCCCCGTCCGGTCGCCGCCCGGACCTCGTGGTGCTGACGGATGCGGTCGTCCCGGACCCCGCGGTCGTCGCGGCGCTGCGGGCCGAGGGGGTCGACCATCTGCCCGTCTTCGTGCGGGACGGGGCGGGCGTCGTCGGGCCGCTGGTGCTCGTGGAGCGCTCGCCGTGCCTCGGGTGCGTCGAGCGCTGGCGGGCGCAGCGCGATCCGGCCTGGCCGCGGATCGCGGCGCAGCTGGCGGGCCGGAGCGGGTCGGCGGAGCCGGAGGCGGTCGTGGCGAGTGCGGCCCTCGGGGCGGCGCAGGCCCTGGTCCTGGTGGACGGGCGGGTGCGGCCGCCCTCGCTCGGCGCCACCCTCGAACTCGATCCGCACACCGCGCGGCTGGTCCGGCGCCCGTGGACGGCGCATCCGGGCTGCCCGTGCGGGTGGGCGCGCCGCACCGCGGTGCCCCGTCCGCGGGTGTCGCGAGCCGCGGACCGCGCCCGTGCGACGGGTGAGATGAGGCGGAGGAGGTGCGCCGTGGCGTCGGAGGGGGAGACAATCATGGAGTGAGCGACATCCCGCGCCGCACCGCGTCCCGCACCGCGAAGCTGGCCAGCCTCCCCCTCGGGGTCGCGGGCCGGGCCGCCGCAGGCTGGGGGCGGCGGATCGCCGGGGGTGACCGCGAGCAGATCTCGGCGCAGATGATGGCGAAGAGCGCCGAACAGCTCTTCGCCGTGCTCGGCGAGCTCAAGGGCGGCGCTATGAAGTTCGGCCAGGCGTTGAGCGTCTTCGAGGCCGCGGTGCCGGACGAGCTGGCCGAGCCGTACCGCGAGGCGCTGACCAAGCTGCAGACCGCGGCGCCCCCGATGCCGACCGCGGACGTGCATCGCATGCTCGCCGAGCAGTTCGGGCGCGGTTGGCGGTCCCGTTTCCGGGAGTTCGACGAGGTGCCGGCCGCGGCCGCGAGCATCGGCCAGGTCCACCGGGCCGTCTGGCGAGACGGTCGGGACGTGGCGGTCAAGGTCCAGTACCCCGGGGCCGAGGAGGCCGTGCTCTCCGACCTGCGGCAGCTGTCCCGGATGAGCAGGCTCCTGCAGCCGCTCGCCCCCGGCATGGACATCAAACCGTTGATCGCCGAGCTGCGGGAGCGGATGGTCGAGGAGCTCGACTACCGGGACGAGGCGGACAACCAGCGGGCCTTCGCCTCGGTCTACGCGGACGACCCGGAGATCCGGGTGCCGCGGGTCGTCGCGTCGGCACCCAAGGCGATGGTCAGCGAGTGGGTCACCGGCAGGCGGCTCGGGGACGTGATCCGCCAGGGCACCCAGGAGGAGCGCGACCGCGCGGGCGAGCTGCTCGCCGGGTTCCACTACTCCGCGCCGTACCGGGTGCACCTGCTCCACTCCGACCCGCACCCCGGGAACTTCCAGATCCTCGACGACGGCCGGATGCTGGTCGTCGACTTCGGGGCGGTGGCACGGCTGCCGGAAGGGTTGCCTCGGCCGCTCACGATCATGACGAAGTTCGCCCTGGAGAACCGGCCCGCGGACCTCATCGCGCTGCTGCGGGACGAGGGGTTCCTGCGCGCGGGCACCGACGTCTCCGCGGACGACGTCCTCGCCTACCTCGCCCCCTTCACCGAGCCCCTGCACACCGAGCGCTTCCGCTTCACCCGCCGCTGGCTGCAGGGCCAGGCCGAGCGGGTCGGCGACCTGCGCAGCCCGGAGTTCGACACCGGGCGCGCCTTGAACCTGCCGCCGCAGTACCTGCTGGTCCACCGGGTCACCCTCGGCACCCTCGGGGTGCTCTGCCAGCTGGAGGCGGACGTCCCGCTGCGCGGCATCGTCGGTCGTTGGCAGCCGGAGCTGTTCACCCCGGCCGACTGACCGCGCCGGAGGGCGCCGGAACGCCGCACGCCCGCCCCGGTGAGGGTCCGGGGCGGGCGTGGGGGACCGCGACGGGTCGCGACAGGTCGCGGGTCGGTCCGCGGCCGTCGCCGCGGTCAGTGCGCACTCACGGCGCGGTCAGGGTTCGACTCACCGCACGGTGACTGCGCGGGCGTGCTCGGCCCGGCGGGCACAGAAGCGTGCCAACCGGGCCCAGCCGCGTCCGGCGGACACGTGGCGCGCGAGGCGGTGCTCGCGCGCCCGCTGTTCCGCCTCTCGGTGTCGAGATCGAGCGAGGGCTTCGTGAAGCAACAACACGGCGGATCCCTGGGCGTCGAGGGTGGTCGAGTGCGGCGCGCGATCGGTCTGCGGCAGGAAGTTCGTGGTCATCGGTCTGGCCTCTCCTGTGGAGTCGGTGATGGGAAACGTGTGATCGTCAGGCGCAGGGTCGGGCACGCAGCGCCCGGGCCAGCTCTTGGGCCCGCTGGTGCGCCTCGGCCCAGGCCCGGTCGCGGGCGAGGTCGGCCTTGCTGGGCCTGCCCCTCGGCCGCTTCCGTGGGACGACGACTCCTCGTTCGAAGATCTCGCCGCCCCACACGCCCCAGGGCTCCTCGCGGGACAGCGCGCCCGCCAGACACTCGATCCTGATCGGACAGTCCGCACACAGTGCCTTCGCCCGCTCCAGCTCGGCGGGGGTCTCGGCGAACCACAGGTCCGCGTCACCCTCCCGACAGGGCAGGTTCAGGTCCTTCTCCGGGACGTCGGTCAACAGTCCCCCGGTGGGGGCACCGTCCGGCATCGCGACCGCGGTGTCTCCGCCGCCGTCCTGCATCGTGATCGCCCCGCCGTCGCACGGGGTGGATCTCACTAGCACCGCACTACCTCCTGGTGTGGTGGGTGGTGTTTCCTTCTCGGTCCGTCCTCCGGTCGGAGAACGCGAAAAAGGGGCCGCGGAACCCCTGGTGTGGGTTCCGCGGCCCCTGAAGATTCGGCCGGTGGCTGCTCAGCTCATGATCGACTGAGCCCGCCTGGAACGGACACACCTGTCCAGTTGTGATCGGTCAGCGGAATGCGGTTGCCCTGCACGTACGCACGCTGCGCCCAACCGCCGCGGAGACGCGCGGACTCGGGCTTCATGACGCGGGCCGCGCTCGGGGTCGGCACACCGCACACGTCTCCCGTGGTCCGGGTCGTGGTGAAGAGCTTCATCGCGGCGTACCTCCTCTCGTGGCGGCCGTGCAGAAGGACGGGCCGTTGCTCCGTCCGTGGTCAGCACACTAATGCGCGGCCTCGGAGCCGCACAACCGAATTAATCCGTTGATTGGAGAAGCACTTCGTGGGTCAGCCGGGCTCGGTGATCAACGCCAGGACCTCGGGCCCGTAGCGGTCCAACTTGCGCGACCCGATCCCGGGGATGGCGACGAGTGCGGCGGGGTCCGCGGGGCGCTGCTCCGCGATGGCGGTGAGGGTCGCGTCGGTGAAGACCACATAGGACGGCACCCCCTGCCGTTTCGCCACGTCGGCCCGCCATTCGCGCAGCCGGTCCAACAGCTCGGTGTCCAGATCGGACGGACACGCGCCGCACCGCTGCAGCTTCAGCGCCTCGGTCCCGATCAGCGGCTCACCACAGATCCGGCACCGGGGCTTCGGGCCGCCCGTGCGCCGCCGATCCCCCTGCGCCACGCGCGAGGTGGCGTGGTCCTCCGGGATCAGTCCGTGGAGGAACCGGCTGCGCCTGCGCTGCCGACCGCGGCCGACGGCGCGGGTCAGCGCCCACGAGATCCGCAGGACCCGGCGCGCCCGGGTCACACCGACGTAGAGCAGCCTGCGCTCCTCCTCGATCGCCGCCTCGTCACCCTCGGCGTGCTGGATCGGCAGGGTCCCGTCCGCCAGGCCGACGAGGAACACGACATCCCACTCCAGGCCCTTCGCGGCGTGCAGCGACGCGAGCGTGACGCCCTGGACGGTCGGCGGGTGCGCCGAGTCGGCCCGCGCCTCGAGCTCGGCGGCGAAGCGCCGCAGATCCGCCTCGGGCTCGACGGCGGCCAGCTCCTCCGCCAGCCCGACCAGGGCGAGAAGCGACTCCCACTGCGCGCGCATCGCCGCGCCCGCGGGCGGTTCGTCGCTCAGCCCGACCGGCGCCAGCACCCGCCGGACGGCGGTGACCAGGTCCGTGCCCTCCGGCGCGGGCGGCGCGGTGCGGATCGCGATCATCGCGCGGCGCACCTCGGCACGGACGAAGAACCGCTCGCCCCCGCGGACCTGGTACGGCACGCCCGCCTCGGTGAGCGCCTGCTCGTAGACCTCGGACTGCGCGTTGATCCGGAACAGCACCGCGATCTCGGCGGCGGGGGTGCCGTCCGCGATCATGCGCCGGATCTTGGCGGCGACGGCGGCCGCCTCGTCCGGCTCGTCGGGGTGCTCGGTGAAGTCCGGGTCCGGACCCGGCGGCAGCTGCCCGACGAGCCGCAGCCTGCTCCCCGCCACCCGACCACGCGCCGCGCCGATCACCGTGTTCGCCGCGGCGACGATCTGCGGCGTGGAGCGGTAGTCCCTGGTCAGCCGGACCACGGTGGCCTCGGGGAACCGGCGTGCGAAGTCCAGCAGGTAGCGCGGGGAGGCGCCGGCGAAGGTGTAGATGGTCTGGTTCGCGTCGCCGACCACGGTCAGGTCGTCCCGCCCGCCGACCCACGCGTCGAGGACGCGCTGCTGCAGCGGTGTGACGTCCTGGTACTCGTCGACCACGAAGCAGCGGTAGCGGTCCCGGAACTCCTCCGCGACGCTCGCGTGCTCCTCCAACGCGGCCGCGACGTGCAAGAGCAGATCGTCGAAGTCCAGCAGCTCGGCCTGGTTCTTCAGCGCCTCGTACCCCGCGTAGACCTGGGCGACCTGCTCGGCCGGGCCGGGAACGTCTCGCCGCAGGCGCGCGACCTCCGCCGCGTACCCCTGCGGCGTGACGAGGCTGGACTTGGCCCACTCGATCTCGGTCGCCAGGTCCCGCAGCGCGTCCGAGTCGGTGCCGGCCTTGGCGCGGGCCGCCGCCTGCCCGATGAGCCGCAGCTTGCCCTCCAGCAGCGGCCACGGCCGCTCCCCCACGACCTGCGGCCAGAAGTACTTCAGCTGGCGCAGCGCCGCGGCGTGGAACGTGCGGGCCTGGACGCCCGGCGCGTCGAGCGCCCGCAGCCGGGTGCGCAGCTCGCCCGCCGCCCGCGCCGTGAAGGTGACGGCGAGGACCTGGCCCGGCGCGACGTGTCCGTGCCGGACGAGGTGCGCGATCCGGTGGGTGATCGTGCGGGTCTTCCCGGTGCCCGCCCCGGCCAGCACGCAGACCGGCCCGCGCGGCGCGGTGACGGCGGCGCGCTGCTCGTCGTCGAGGTGGTCCTCGGCGGAGGCCGAGCCTCCGGAGCGGACCGACGGCCCAGCGAGGGGGTCGGCGGGAAGGGTCACGCGGGCCATCCTGACAAACACCACCGACGGTTTCGGGCGCGGGCCGGGAGGTGACCCAGCACACAGCGGGAACGGCGGCCGTCGCGGTGCTGTTGCACCGGTCATGGCCGATCTGACGATGTACACCACCACGTGGTGCGGCTTCTGCCGCCGCCTCAAGCTCCAGCTCGACGAGGCGGGCATCGCCTATCGCGAGATCGACATCGAGCGGGACCCGGACGCGGCGCGGTTCGTCGAGGGTGTGAACGGCGGCAACCAGACCGTGCCGACCGTCGTCTACCCCGACGAGACCACGGCGACCAACCCGAGCTTCGCCGACGTCAAGCGCAAGCTCGCCGCCTAGGGGGTGTCTGATGGATCTCCGCCGAGTCCGCGGGGTTCCAGGTGGATGCCCCGCAAGGCCGAGGAGGGTCCGATCCCGGGGTGAGATCGGACCCGACGAGAACGCCGCGGGGCGCCGCCTGGGGCGCCGCGGGCCGGCTGGAGATCCATCAGACACCCCCTGAAGCCCGCTCAGTCCAGCGCGGCCCAGGAGTCGAGCATCGAGCGGGCGATGGACACCCGGCCCGGGAGCAGCACGCTCCCCGGCTCGGGCGTGGCGGCCCAGTCGCCCTGGGTCATCGCCCGGCGCAGTTCGGCGCGGGTGATCCAGCGGGCCTCCTCGATCTCGCCGTCCGCGGGGACCAGCGGTGCCTCCGGGTCGGCGCGCGCGTGGAAGCCGACCATCAGCGAGCGCGGGAACGGCCAGGCCTGGCTGCCCAGGTAGGTGATGTCGGTGACCTCGACGCCCACCTCCTCGCCGATCTCGCGGGCCACGCACGCCTCCAGGGACTCGCCCGCCTCGACGAAGCCGGCGAGCACGGAGTAGCGCCCCGGCGGCCAGACCGGCTGCCGGGCGAGCAGCACGCGGTCCGCCCCGTCGTGCACCAGGCAGATCACGGCCGGGTCGGTGCGCGGGTACTCCTCGTGGCCCTCGGCCTCGCACCTGCGGGCCCAGCCCGCGTTGTGCGGATGGGTCGGCGAGCCGTCCCGCGCGCAGAACCGCGCGGTGTCGTGCCAGTTGAGCGCCGCGACCGCGCCGGTGAGCAGGCCCGCTCCCAGCGCGTCCAGCTCGCCGCCGACCGCACGCAGGTCCGACCACTCCGACGGGTCGTCTCCCGCCACCAGGTCCGGGCGCCCGCGCACGGCCCAGTAGGCGACGCCCTCGGCCTCGCCGAGCAGCACGGCGTCCTCCGGGGGCGCGGGCGCGATGTCCGTGGCGGGCTTGGTGCGCAGGGTGACCCCGGATCCCGACGCGGCGTCCCACCCCGCGGCGTCCCCCTCCGCGAAGTGGGCCCCCGGCGCCGTGTCCCAGGAGACCGGGGTGCGCCCCTTCTCGTCCACCACGACGACGCGGGCCGTGGCCCAGCCCGCCTTCTGCCGGTCCGCGTCCAGCCGGAGCGGTTCGTCACGCGCGACCGTGCCCCGGGACAGGACCGGCGGCTGGATCAGCCGGAAGCTCACTCCACACCTCCGAGCGCCCGCAGCCGCGGGCCGATCGTCTCGGCGTCACCCACGATGACACCGGTGAACCGCTCGGGGGCGAAGTACTGCAGAGCCGCGTCCGCGACCTGCTCGGGAGTGACCGCCTCCAGCCGGACCGGCCGCTCCCGCAGCCAGTCGATCCCCAGGCCCGCCGCGTCCAGGGCCGACAGGGTCGCCGCGAGCCCGCCCTGGCTGTCCAGCGAGATCAGCAGCGACCCGACGGCGTAGCGCCGGGCGGCGTCGATCTCCTCGGCCGTCGGCGGCACGGCCACCATCCGGCCCAGCTCGTACCGCGTCTCCAGGAGCGCGGCCGCCGTGACGTCACTCGCCACGTCCGTCTCCACGCCGAGCACCGCACCGCCGGGCACGAACTCCGCCCCCGAGTGGGCGCCGTAGGTGTAGCCCTTGTCCTCGCGAACGTTCTCCATCCAGCGCGACGAGAAGTAGCCGCCGAAGACCAGGTTGGCCAGCTGGAAGGCGGCGTACCCCGGGTCGTCCCGGCGCAGCGCCGGTCCGGTGAGCCGCAGCTGGGACTGCACCGAACCGGGCCGGTGCACGAGCTCGAGGGGGCCGGCGACGGGCAGCGGCGGCGGGCTCAGCTCGCGCGCCGTCGCTTCGGACCGCCAGTGGCCCAACGCCTTCTCCACCTCGGCGAGCGCACTCTGCGGCTCGATGTCGCCCACCAGCACCAGCGTGGAGCCGCGCGGCACCACTCCCGCCGCGTGCAGCGCCCGGACCTGCTCCGCCGTGACGGCCGCGACCGCCTCGCCCGTCGGCGTCTCCAGCGCGATCGGGTGGTCGCCGAACCGCTTGCGCTGCAGGGCCTCCCGCGCCACCGTGCGCGGCTGGGCACGCGCGAGCGAGATCCGCTCGACGAGCCGGGCGCGCTCGCGCGCCAGCTCCTGCTCGGGATAGGTCGCCGAGGTGAGGACCTCGCCGAGGACCCCGAGCACGGTCGGCAGCCCGGCGGCGAGGCCGGAGCCCTGCACCACGAGCCGCTCGGGGTCGACGAACACGCCGAGGTCCGCGCCCACCGTGGCCAGCTCGTCGTCGATGCCGACCCGGTCCCGCTCCGCGGTGCCGGTCAGCAGGGTGGAGGACAGCAGCTCGGCCCGGGCCGAGAACGCCTGGTCCGCCGTGGGACCGGCGGCCGCGAACGGGATCCGCAGCCGCACCTCGACCATCGGGACGCCGGGCCGGTGGACGGCCAGGACGCGCAGCCCGTTCGACAGGGTGGTGGTGTGGACCTCCGGGAGCGGCACCTCGCGGGTCGCACCCAGGTCCGGCAGCGGCCGGGGGCCCTGCGGGGTGCGGCCGATCTGCTCGGCGCTGCGGTGGGTGGTGGGCGCGCTCATTCCGCGGTCTCCTCGGCGGTCGGATCGGCGGTCGGTTCCACGAGCAGGACGGCGCGTCCCTGGGACCGCAGCGCGGCCGCCGCGGCCCGCACCCCGTCCGGGGTGATCGCCGCGATCCGGGCGGGCAGCTCGGTGGCGATCTCCGCGCGGCCGTAGAGCAGCTCGCGGGCGCCGAGGCCGAGCATCCGGTACATCACCCGGTCGTCCTCGTGGTGCAGGGCCGCGGCCCAACGGGCGGACTGGCGGGCCAGCTCCTCGGCCGACGGGCCCGCGGCCGCCAGCTTGTCCAGCTCCTCGTCGACCGCGCCGAGCACCCGGTCCGGGTCGACGTCCGCCGGATGGACCGCGGTGATCGTGAAGGTGTCCGGGTCCCGCGCATCGAGCGGGCCGCCCATCAGCCCGTTGCTCGCGCTGACGTCCGTGACCAGCCCGTCGGTGTGGACGAGCCTGCGCTGCAGTCGGGCCGCCTCACCGTCCGACAGCACGGAGGCGAGCAGGGCGTGCGCCAGGTACGCGTCCAGCTCGGTGGTCGGGTCCGGCACCCGGTAGCCGACGGCCAGGGCGGGCAGCGGGGCGTGCGCGTCCGCGACGGCCTGGCGGCGCTCGGCACCCGCGACCGGCTCGGCGAACGACGGCCGCGGCGGGGTGGGCCGTGCGGGGATGTCGCCGAAGTGCTTCTCGATCAGCGCCAGCGTGCCGTCCACCCCGTGCTCGCCCAGGTCGCCGTGCACCGTGACCAGCGCGTTCCCCGGGGCGTAGAAGGTGTCGAAGAACGACGCCGCATCGTCTAGCGTGGCCTGTTCGAGCTCGCTGAAGTCCCCGTACCCGTTGTGCGCGTTCGGGAAGGTGTCGTAGAGGACCGGGGGCAGCAGGATCCAGGGGAAGCCGCCGTAGGGGCGGTTCAGCACGTTGAGCCGGATCTCCTCCTTCACCACGTCCACCTGGTTGCGCAGGTTCTCCTCGGTGAGCATCGGCGCGCGCAGCCGGTCCGCCTCGAGGAACAGCGCCCGCTCCAGCGCGGCGCCGGGCAGCACCTCGAAGTAGTCCGTGTAGTCCTGGTGGGTGGAGCCGTTGAACACCCCGCCCGCACCCTGGACCTGCCGGAAATGGGCCAGCTTCTCCAGGCTCTCGCTGCCCTGGAACATCAGGTGCTCGAACAGGTGGGCGAAGCCCGTGCGCCCCTCCGGTTCCGAGCGGAACCCGACATCGACGTGCACCGAGACCCCGACCACCGGCGTGGCCGGGTCGGGGACGACGAGGACCCGCAGCCCGTTGCCGAGCACTGTCCGGTGGATCTGGAGTTCCGACACGACCCGACCCTATCCCCGGCTCCCGACCGTCCGCCGGGTGATCGGCGCCGGAGGGGTCAGTTGTCCACAGGTCGACCGGGCACGAGCACGAGTGTCGCTGCGAGGAGTGCCGCGACACCCGCCGCGAGCAACGTCCAGGAACCGATCTCGATGCTGAACGTCGACGTGTCGAGCGTGCCCGCCGCGAGGGCGAGGTCGGCGGCGCGGAACATTGCCTCGATGGTCAGCCACAGGTAGGCGACAGTCCCGGACACCACACCTGCTCCGACGCCGACGAGAAGCGTCGCCGGCCTTCTCGCACGGGGCCGAGCAGCCCCCCAGAGCACTCCCGCAGCCAGCATCAGGGCGCCGACACC
This sequence comes from Pseudonocardia sp. WMMC193, assembly GCF_021728735.1. Taxonomy (NCBI): domain Bacteria; kingdom Bacillati; phylum Actinomycetota; class Actinomycetes; order Pseudonocardiales; family Pseudonocardiaceae; genus Pseudonocardia; species Pseudonocardia sp. WMMC193. The sequence goes on from NZ_JAKKDO010000003.1 coordinate 3,865,484, forward strand.
CAACGGGATCCCGTCGAGGATGGCGACGGCGGATTGCCCGTTCACGTCCGCCCACCACCCGGTTCCAGTGACGCTCTGGATCTCCCCGTCCACCACCCAGGTCGCTGTGTTGTAGGGAAGGAAGCTGCCGGCGACCGCCAGGACGCCCGCCGAAAGACCCACGATGAGGGCCAGGGTGCCGACGACGGGCCCCGGATCGGACGCGGTCGTCCGATCCGGCACGCGGACAGCCGGAGACGGAGGCCGGGACGCGCCCGAAGACATGATCATGAGCGAACCCTGCCGGCTACCCGAAAGCAACGGACGATACGCCCGAACGGCTCAGGCGGGCGGGAGGATGACGAACTGGCGCAGGGCGAGGTCGGGGTAGGTGACCGGGCCGCGGGGGCCCGGGGTGTGGTCGACGTTGATGCCCGTCTCGGGGAGGCCGAGGAGCTTGTAGCCGTCGAGCAGCCGGGTCGGGGCGTTCCAGAACACGCCGGTGCCGGTGTAGGCGTCGATGAAGGTGCGGGCGACCGTCTCGTCGGTGGCGGCGACGCAGGCGGCGAGGCCGGAGGTCTCCCGGGCGGCGGTCAGCGCGGCCTCGACCGCACCGTCCACGGGGGCGACCGTCACGTGCGCCTCGTTGCCCGAGTCGAGGGCCCACTCGTGGCCCAACGCGTGCTCGTGCGGCGGCAGCGACAAGGTGATCCCCCTGTCCCGCAACACCTTCTCCGCGACCGGCAGCAGCCGGTCGTACACCGGGCTGTCGATCAGCAGCAGGTTCAGCCGGTTGCACACCCCGAGCCGGTCGGTGGAGTCGTGCACGAGGCGCTCGACCAGCGCGTCGTCGGCGCTGGAGTCGAGGTAGAGGACTCCGCCGCCGTCGGCGTGGGCGAGCACGCGGGTGCCCGCGGCGGCGCCGAGCGTCGACAGCTTGCGGGTCACCTCGCCGCTGCCGCGCACCACGACCAGCGGCACGAGATCGGGCAGGCCGACGAGCGCCTCGGCGCCCGCGTGGCCGGGCAGCGGCACGAGCTGTACGGCGTCGGTGGGGATGCCGTGGGCCGCGAGGGCGGGCGCGATGACGAGCTCGACCAGGGCGGTCGCGCTGCCGAGCGCCGCGGAACCGGTCCGCAGCACGGCCGCGCTGCGGGCCTTGAGGACCTGGGAGGCCACGTCGATCGTGACGTTCGGCCGGGCCTCGAACACCGCGCCGATCACGCCGACCGGGATGCTGCGCTCGAACACGCGCTCCCCCGACGGCAGGTCGCGGACGAACCGCTCGGTGGGGGGCTCGGGGGTGTCGGCGAGCACCTCGAGCTGGGTCGCCATGTCCGAAAGGCGCTCCGGGGTGATCCGGAGCCGGTCGAGCAGCCCGCCCGCCATGCCGTTCGCGGTGGCGGACTCGACGTCCGCGGCGTTGGCCGCCAACAGCTCCGGCGCCTTCTCGCGCAGCAGGCCCGCGGCGGTGCGCAGGGCCGCGTCGACGGCCGGGCCACCGGCCGCGCGCACTCCCGGCGCGGCCGCGGCGGCGCGCTGGGCAGCGGCACGGACGGCGACGAACTCGGCGGAGCTTTCAGGGGCCTGACTCACCGCGCCAGGGTACGTCACCAGCGTCGATCACCCGTGGCCGTGCTCGGTCGGCGGGAGGGCACGTTTCGTGCGCCCACTGCTGCGTGATCGCCGATAGCGTGCGCTCAGAGCTGTGCGCACGACAGTGGGCGCACGTTTCGTGCACGAGGTGGGCCGGGGCGACGTGAGCGCACGTTTCGTGCACTCACTGCTGCATGATCGCCCATGTCGTGCGCTCGGTGCTGCGCGCACAGCACCGAGCGCACGCTATCGGCGATCATGGACCGGTTCCGCATAGACGACGATGTTGTCCTCGTAGCTGCGCGTCCGCGGGTCGAAGCGGCCGCCGCAGGTGATCAGCACGAGCCGCGGGGGGCCGGTGCGGGCGAAGGTGTCCGCGGGCAGGGCGGCCTTCCCGAACTCCCGCCGCGCGACCACGCGGTACTCGACCGAACGGCCGTCGGCAGCCCGCAGGACCACCGGTTCCCCCACCGTGAGCTGCGGCAACACCGCCAGCACCCCGATGCCCGCGAGCCGTGAGTCCACGTGCCCCGCGACGACCACGGTGCCGGTCCCCGAACCGGCGAGCGCGCCCGGCGCCCACCAGCCGACCGTCTGCGGCGGGTCCGGCACGAGCAACGCCCCGTCCGGCCCGGTACCGACCGGCACGACCGGCGCGGCGATCCCCCGCAGCTCCAGTCGGGCCGGGACCGTCCCGGGCAGCCGGAGGTCGAGCGGCGCACCCGGCCGCAGGTCCCCCGTCTCGACGCGGGCGGGTGCGGCTGCGGTGGGCACGTCGCCGACCGGCGCCGCGTCGACGGCGGGCTCCCGCCCGAACCACAGCGCCGCGGCGGTCCCGAGCAGAACCGCCCCGGCCAGCAGCAACGCCGTCGGCCCCCGCGGCCGCCGAGGACGCGGCGCGGGGCCCCCGCCCGACGGCGTGGTCGCGGCGGCGTCGGGCCGCGTGCCCTCGAACGCCCGCAGGGCGGCGGGCAGGGCGACGGCGGGCAGCAGATACGCGGCCAGCGCGGACGCGGGGGGCGCATACGCTGGCAGTGCAGCATCAGGCAGCGCAGCACGAGGTAGCGCATACGCTGACAGTGCAGTACCCGGCAGCGCAGCACGAGGTAGCGCACACGCTGACAGCGCAGCATCAGGCAGCGCAGCACCCGGCAGCGCACACGCCGGCAACGCAGCACCCGGCAGCGCGTCACCCGAGGGCGCTCCAGACTCCGGCCGCGCCGCCGCGGGCAGGTCGGGCACGGTCAGGAGCGGTCGGCGCGGGTGCGGGTCCGGGTGCGGGCGGCGGCGACACCACCGGCGCCGAGCAGGACCAGACCGGAGCCGGCGAGGATCACCGGGAGGACGTCGTCGGACCCGGCGGCCTGGCCGCCGGTGCCTGCGTCGACCGCACCGGGCGTGGTGGCACCTGCCGCGGAGGTCGCTGCGTTCACCCGGCCCGCGAGGGCGTCGAGCTTGCGCAGGGCCTCCTGGGCGGCGGCCTTGGCCTCCGGGGTGGCGTTCGGGTCGGCGAGGACGGCCTGGGCGGCGTCGCGTGCCTGCTGCATCAGCGACTGCGCGGCCTGCAGCCAGGCGGTGTCGAACGGCTGCCCGGAGCGGGCCCGCAGATCGGCGACGAGGGCCTGCTGCTGGGCGTCGAGCTGGTCGCCGAGGGTCACCCCGGCCGCCGTCGCAGCCTGCTTGACCTGGTCGAGCAGCGCCTGCCCCTGGGTGGTCAGCTCCGGCGCGAGGCCGGTCACCTGCTCGCCGACGCCCTTCTCGGTCCCGAGCCCGCCCAGCGCGACCAGGGCGAGAGCACCCTGGTTCGCCTGCCCGAAGGCCTCGCGGGTGGCGTCGGTGGCCTGGCCACCCGCGTCGGGCGCGGGGGCGGCGGTGTCGGTGGGGATGGCGGGAGCCTGGTCGCTCGGCGACGAGCAGGCGACGGCGCCGGTCAGGGCCAGTGCGGACAGCAGAGTGCCTGTAGTCAGGCGAGCACGGAACGTCACAGCGTCCGAGTATCGCGGCGCAACGAATCCCCGCAACCGGACGGAGTCCTATCGTGTACTCCGTTCAGCCGAGGTGATTGACACCCGTTCGGCGGGGGAACACCGAGCGTCCGCCCGTCATCGCCCGGGGATCCGCGCGGGCGTCGAGGGCGGCGGGACGACCGGGCCGATGTCGCCGTCCGGCGCCGCGTCGAGGTCGACCACGACCGGGGCGTGGTCGCTCGGCCCGGATCCCTTGCGCGCCTTGCGGTCGATCCACGCCGCCTGCACCCGCCCGGCGGGGTCGCTGCCGCAGAGCACCAGGTCGATCCGCATCCCGAGGTCCTTGTGGAAGCGGCCGGCGCGGTAGTCCCAGTAGGAGAAGACCCGCTCGGTCGGCCACCGGTCCCGCACGACGTCCGCGAGCCCGGTCGCCTCCAGCGCCGCCAGGGCCTCCCGCTCCGGCGGCGTGACGTGCGTGGAACCGACGAACACCGCCGGGTCCCAGACGTCCGCGTCGGTCGGCGCGATGTTCATGTCGCCCGCCACGACCGTGGTGGCCGGGTCGCCCGCGGACACCAGGTGCCGCAGCGACTCCAGCCAGCGGAGCTTATAGCCGTAGTGCGGGTCGTCGGGGGTGCGGCCGTTCGGCACGTAGACCGAGGTGACGCGCAGCCCGCCGCAGGTCGCGGTGATCGCGCGGGCGTCGAGGGAGCCGTCGAACTCGGGCTCCTCGGGCAGCCCGCGCACGACGTCCACCAGGCCGACGCGCGACAGCAGCGCGACCCCGTTCCAGCGACCCTGCCCGTGGTGGGCGACCTCGTAGCCGCGCTCGCGGATCGGGCCGTCGAGCTCCTTCGCCCAGTCGTCGTCGGACAGCTTGGTCTCCTGCAGGCACACGACGTCCGGCGCCCGCTCGTCCAGCCACGGCAGGAGCCGGGGGAGGCGGGACTTCGCGGAGTTGACGTTCCAGGTCGCGACACGCACGACCGCGAAGACTAATCCTCGTCCGGGGGCGTGGCCTTGCGGACGTAGAGGAGCCGGTCGCCGCGCTCGAGGGCGTCGACCTTCGAGGCGTCCACCCGGTACAGCTGCTCGCCCCGCACCACGCCCAGCACGATGTCCGCGAGGTGCCGGGGCGACCCGCCCACCTCGCTCGCCTCCACCTCGCGCTCGCTGATCGCGAAGCCCGCGTCCGGGGTGAGCAGGTCCTCGACCACCTCGACGACGCTCGGGGTGCGGGTCGCGACGCCGAGCAACCGCCCCGCCGTCTCCGCGGAGACGATCACGGAGTCGGCGCCGGACTGGCGGAGGAGGTGGACGTTCTCCGACTCCCGCACCGCCACCACGATGCGCGTCTTGGGCGACAGCTCCTTCGCCGTCAGGGTGACGAGAACGGCGGTGTCGTCCCGGTTCGTGGCCACGATGACCGCCGAGGCCTGGTGCACCCCGGCGATCCGCAGCACCGAGGACCGGGTGGCGTTGCCGGTCACGGTCACGAGGCCGAGGGCGGAGGCCGCGTCGAGCTGGGCGCGGTCGGTGTCCACCACCACGATCCGCTCGGGCTCGGTCCCGTCCCCGAGCAGGGTCTCGACGGCGGCACGACCCTTCGTGCCGTAGCCGATGACGACCGTGTGGTCGCGCACGCGTGACCTCCAGCGCTGGATGCGGAACGACTGCCGGGAACGTTCGGTGAGCAGCTCGACGGTCGTGCCGACGAGGACGATCAGGAACAGCAGCCGCAGCGGCGTGATCACCACGGTGGTGAGCAGCCGCGCGAGCGGGGTGTAGGGGACGATGTCGCCGTAGCCGGTCGTGGAGAGCGACACCGTGGCGTAGTAGAGGGCGTCGTTGAACGAGATCGGGCCCTCGCCGTTGTTGTCGACGTAGCCGTCCCGCCCGATCCAGACGATCAGCGCCGCGGCGAGCAGCGCGCCGAACGCGACGGCCACCCGCTTGAGGAGCGCGACCAGCGGGCGCTCCGGGTTGTCGGGCATGCGGAGGGCGCCGATCACCTGCGGATCGACGGGCGGGCGGCGGGTCCGATCACGCATCGCGGCGCAGAATAGCGGTGATCGTCCCCGCCCGGGAGCGCGCGGTCGCCGACGCCGGACCGCGGGCGCTCCGGGTCACTCGATCGTGATGCCCGCGGCCGCGCAGGCCGAGTCGACCAGGGCGTCGAGACCGAAGGCGGACACCGGGTCCAGCGCGCCCACGCCCTCGATCTCCGACGCGTGCGCGGCGCCCCAGGCCAGCAGCGCGGCCGTCAGCGAGTAGGGGTCGCCGAACCGCAGCCGGGTCCGGGCGAGCAGGGTGCCGCCCGCGTCGAACACCTCGGCGACCGTCTCGGACCGGGCGGCCGCCGCGGCGGCCGGATCGGGCTCGCGCGGGATCCGGGTCGTGAGGCGGCGCAGGCCGCGCAGGGCGATCCCGGGCGGCGGCGGGAGCCGGTGGATCGCCGTGCTCGCCCGCCCGAACCAGCCCAGGTGGACGTCGACGGTGCGCAGCCCCGGCGCCAGGCGGGGCAGCGCGAAGTGCTCCAGGGCACCGATCGAGAAGGCCGGGCGCGGTACGCCGTCGACGAGGTAGGTGCGCAGTCTGCGTCCACCCGGCTCAGTGACCAGTGCGCCGTCGGCCACCGCGAAGGCGGGGCTGCTCGCGATGCTGACCGCCGACTCGGCCGTGCCGCGGGAGAACCACCGTCCGCCGCCGGTCAGGAAGTAGCCGACATCGACCCGCGCCGCCTGCTCCCCCGCCTCGCGCAGGGCCAGGGCACCGGCGAGCACGCCGGGTACGAAGTCGTAGCCGAAGGCCGGGACCAGACGGGCCCCGGAGCGCTGCGCTGCGGGCCCCTGCAGCTCGAAGACCTCGCGCAGGAACGGGCCCTCCCCGGTCGAGTCCAGATAGGTCGCACCCGCCGCGACCACGGCGGCCAAGGCGGCGCCGCCGAGCTCGGCGAACGGACCGACGGTGCTGACCAGGACGTCGCCCGGCTCGACCAGGGCGGCGACGGACGCCATGTCCGTGACGTCCGCCCTGGCGGTCTCGCAGCCCAGCCGCGCGCCCAGTGCCTCGGGGTTGCGCCCGGCGAGCACCGGTCGCAGGCCCCGCGCGAGCATCGCCTCGGCGGTGCGTCCGCCGGTGAACCCCGTGGCGCCGAACAGCACGATCCGTCCCGTCACGGGCCCGACCGTACTGGGCCCGGCCGCTCAGAACACCGCTGCCGTCCGTGGGTGGCTACGCTGCTGCGGTGGTGACCGAGGACGCGCCCCGGCGACGGTTCTTCCGCCGCGCCGCGCCGGACGCCACCGCCGTGCTCGCCGTCGGCTCGGCCATCGCCGAGGACCTGCGCGGCGGCCTCAGCCCCCGCGCGCCCGACCTCGGCGCCGATCCCGTGGCCCGGGCAGGCCGGCGGCTGCGGTCGCTGCTCGGGGCGGACGCCGTCGGGCTGGCGGACCTGCACGGCACTCCCGCGTGGGCCGGGCGGGCCCCGGCGGCGGCCGAGGACCTCGTCGAACAGGTGCGCCGGGACGGGCACCGGGCCTCGGCAGGCGGCGTGACCGCCGTCCCGCTGCTGGTCCGGGGCGAGGTCGCGGGGGTGTTGGTCGTGGCGGGGGACGTCGCGCGCGGGGCGGTGCGGCGCACCGCGGACTGGGTCGCCGAGGCCCTCGAACGCGGGCGGCTGGAGGCCTCCGCGGAGGCGGCCGCACGGGCCGAGCTGCGGGCCCTGCGTGCGGAGATCTCCCCGCACTTCGTCTACAACGCCCTCACCACCATCGGGTCCTTCGTGGACTCCGACCCCGAGCGGGCGCGCGACCTCATCCTGGACTTCGCCGAGTACATCCGGCACTCGGTCGCCCGCCGCGGCGACTACACGACCCTCGCGGGCGAGTTCCGGGCCATCGAGGCCTACCTGACGCTGGCCAGGGCGGTGCTGGGCGACCGGCTGCGCGTCCAGGTCCGCATCGCGCCCGAGGTGCTCCCGGTGGCGCTGCCCTTCCTCGCCCTGCAACCGTTGGTGGAGAACGCGGTGCAACACGGCGTCGAGCGGCGCGAGGAGGGCGGGTCGGTGCAGGTCAGCGGTGAGGCGCAGGGCTCGGAGTGCGTCATCGCGATCGAGGACGACGGCCCGGGCATGGACCCCGACCACGCGCGCGCCGTGCTCGCGGGCGCCACCGCCGGTGACGGGCTGGCGCTGACCAACGTCGACCGTCGGCTGCGCGCGGTCTACGGGCCGCAGTACGGCCTGGTGATCGAGACCGCCCTCGGCGAGGGGACCCGCGTGGTGGTGCGGGTGCCGCGCTTCCAGGCCGGGGTGGTGGCCTCGTGACGCTCCGGGTGCTCGCCGTGGACGACGTCGCCCCCGCGCTCGCGGAGCTGTCCCGCCTGCTGGCCGCCTCGTCGCACGTGAGGGAGGTCGTGCCCGCGGGGGATGCGTTGTCCGCCCTGAAGCTGATCAAGGATGCGCGGTTCGACGCCGTGTTCCTCGACATCTCCATGCCCGGCATGGACGGGCTGGAGCTGGCCGGCGTGCTCGCCCGCATGACCGATCCCCCGGAGCTGGTGTTCGTCACCGCGTTCGAGGAGCACGCGGTGTCCGCCTACGGCGTCGGAGCGCTGGACTATCTCCTCAAACCCGTTGCGCGCGAACGCCTCGACGCCGCCTTGGCCCGGATCGTGCGCGTCGCGCGGCCCGCGGCGGCCCAGCCCCCGCCGCCCGCCGTCGACGAGCTGGCGGCCGTGTCGGTGGAGCTGGGCGGGCGCACCCGGTACGTGCGGCGCGCGGACGTGCGGTTCGCCGAGGCACAGGGCGACTACGTGCGGCTGCACACCCGGGGCGGATCGCACCTGGTCAGGATGCCGATCTCGCGGCTCGAGGAGCACTGGGCGGCGTTCGGGTACGTGCGCGTGCACCGCAGCTTCCTGCTCGCCGTGCCCGCGGTGCAGGAGCTGCGCAGCGACGCGAGCGGCGGGCTGCTGGCGCACACCGACGCGGGCGACGTCCCGGTGAGCCGCCGGCACGCCCGCGACCTGCGCGACCGTCTCCTGGAAGCCGCGCAACGCGGGGATTTCGCGGGTGGTGCGCGGTGAGGGGCCTTCGGTCGCTGGGGCTGACGCTTGGGACGCCCAAGCGTCGCTCTGTGGTGCTTGGGCGTCCCAAGCGTCACAGGCCCCCGGTGCTTGGGCGTCCCAAGCGTCGCTCCGCGGTGCTTGGGCGTCCCAAGCGTCACAGGCGCCCGGTGCTTGGGCGTCCCAAGCGTCGCTCCATGGCGCTTGGGCGTCCCAAGCGTCAGTGGGGCCGGGGGCGGGCGTGAGTCGCGGAAAACGCGTGGCCGTCACCTCACCCCAGACCCGGATGGCGTTGGCCACGCGGCGGGCCGGGCCCGTGACCTCGCTCGACGCCGAGGCGCTCGCCCGCGCCCGCCGGGTGCGCCGGGCGCAGCTGCGGGTCGCGGCAGGCACGCTGGTCGGGGCCGCCTTGCTGCTGGTCGGGCTGCCCGCCCTGCTCGACCTACTGCCCCGGGACTGGCGGGTCGGGGACATGCCCGTGGTGTGGCTGGCCGTCGCCGTCCTGCCCTATCCCGTGCTCGCGACGCTGGCCTGGGTGCAGCTGCGTCGCGCGGAGCGGGTCGAGTGATCGCGCTCGCCGTCGTCCCCGTCGTCCTGGCCACCCTGCTGATCGGCGCGCGCGGGGTGGCCGCGATGCGCTCGACATCGGACTTCCTGGTCGCCTCCCGCCGGGTGTCGCCCACCCTGAACGCGGCGGCGGTGAGCGGCGAGTACCTGTCCGCCGCATCCTTCCTGGGCATCGCGGGGCTCGTGGTGAAGAACGGCGTCGGGGCGCTCTGGTACCCGGTCGGCTTCACCGCGGGCTACCTGTTGATGCTCGTGCTGGTCGCCGCACCCATGCGCCGCACGGGCGCGCTGACCGTGCCGGACTTCGCCGAGGCCCGGCTGGGGTCGGTGCGGTTGCGGCGGTTCTCGGCGGTCGTCGTGCTGGTGATCGCAGGCCTCTACCTGGTCCCCCAGTTCACCGCGGCGGGCCAGGTCCTGACACTGGTCAGCGGCGCCCCGTACTGGGTCGGCATCGTGGTCGCGGGCGCCGCGGTGAGCATCACGCTCGCCCTCGGCGGGATGCGCGCGGCGACCTACGTGCAGGCGTTCCAGTTCGTCCTCAAGCTGGTGCTGTTCATCGTCCCGGCGGTGTGGCTGCTGGTCGCGGTCGGCGCGGAGACCCGTGCCGAGGCCCTGCGCCCGGCGGAGTACTCGATCTTCCCCGAGCCCACGTCGGTGACGTTCCGGCTCGACACCCGGCTGCAGGTCACCGCGCCCGTGACCGTCGTCGCCCAGGGGGTCCCGACGACGTTGCCGCCCGGCGAGCACGTCGCGCCCGGGGAGGCCACCTGGGTGTTCCCTGCAGGGGCGGCGGTGCCGGAGATCGCGGGGGTGGCCCTGCCCGGCAGCGACACCTGGCAGCGCCCCCTGCTCGACGGCGGCAACGGCCACCCCCTGCTGGCCACCTGGTCGATCCTGGTCGCCACGGCCCTGGGCACGATGGGGCTGCCGCACGTGATCGTCCGGTTCCACACCAGCCCGGACGGGCGCGCCGCGCGCCGCACCGCCGCGATCACGGTGGGGCTGTTGGGTTCCTTCTACGTGTTCACGGTGGTGTACGGGCTGCTGGGGTCCGTGCTGCTGCCGGAGCTGTACCTGTCGGGGGCGACGGACACCGCGGTCGTCGCGCTGCCGTCCCGGGTGGACGGCGGGGTGGCGGGTGACCTGTTCACGGCACTGCTCACCGCGGGCGCCTTCGCCGCGTTCCTCGCCACCTCGCTCGGGCTGCTGCTCGCGCTGGCGGGCGCCGTGGCCCACGACCTGCTGCCCGGTTCGCTGCGCAGGCTGCGGCTGACCGCGCTGCTCGCCGCGGGCGTCATCGTGCTGTGTGCGCTGCCCGCCGTGCGGATCGACGTCGGGGCGGTGGTGACCTCGGCGTTCGCGGTGGCGGCGTCGACCTTCTGCCCGATGCTGGTGCTCGGGATCTGGTGGCGGCGGCTCACCGCGCGCGGCGCGTTCGCGGGGATGGCGGTCGGGCTGCTCTCGAGCGCGGGGGTGATGGCGCTCGGGTTGGTGTTGCGGCCCGAGCCCGGCCTCGCCGCGCTGCTGCTCGGCCAGCCCGCGTTGTTCTCCGTCCCGCTGGCCTTCCTGACCATGATCGCGGTCTCGCTGCGCGGCCGTCCGGCACCCGGTTCCGATGCCGCGATGCTCCGCCTGCACCTCGACGAGACGTCACCGTTCGTCTCGGATCCCGACCGTTCGTCGGCCGTTCGTCGGTGAGGGTTGCGGTGTGTCGTGGGTTACTTCCGCGCCGCGCGGGAAGCCCCTTTCCTGGGCGCATCCCACCGTGCGAGGAGGCACCGTGAGCACAGAGACTCCGTCCGGCAAGACGGAACCCGACAGCGCTCAGCCTGATTGGGAAACGGTCCAGGCGAGCCCGGAGTTCCAGGCGCTGCGCAGTCGGCTGCGGCGCTTCGTGTTCCCGGTCGCCGCGGCGTTCCTGACCTGGTACCTGGCCTACGTCCTACTGGCCAGCTACGCGCCCGCGTTCATGGCGATCCCCGTGGTCGGCGCCATCAACATCGGCCTGATCCTCGGCCTGCTGCAGTTCGTGTCCACCTTCGCGATCACCACCTGGTACGTGCGGTGGGCCGACAAGCGGTTCGACCCGCACGCCAAGGCCATCCGTGAGGAGATCGAGGGAGGCACGCTGTGACTCTGGCGCAGGGGTCCTCGATCGAGGGCTCGAACCCCATCCTGAACATCGCGATCTTCAGCGTCTTCGTGGTCATCACGCTCGGCGTGGTGATCTACGTGAGCAGGCGCAAGGCCGCGGCCAGCGCCTCGGACTTCTACACCGCGGGCGGCGGCTTCTCCGGTGCCCAGAACGGCATCGCGATCTCCGGCGACTACCTGTCGGCGGCGTCGTTCCTCGGCATCGCGGGCGCCATCGCGCTCTACGGCTACGACGGCTTCCTCTACTCGATCGGCTTCCTCGTCGCCTGGCTGGTGGCGTTGCTGCTGGTCGCGGAGCTGATGCGCAACACCGGCAAGTTCACGATGGGCGACGTCCTCGCCTTCCGGATGAAGCAGCGCCCGGTCCGGGCCGCCGCCGCCACCTCGACGCTCGCCGTGTCCTTCTTCTACCTGCTCGCCCAGATGGCCGGTGCGGGCGGGCTCGTGGCCCTGCTGCTGGACATCCGCAGCACGACCGGACAGAGCATCGTCATCGCCGTCGTCGGGGCGGTCATGATCGCGTACGTGCTGATCGGCGGCATGCGCGGCACGACGTGGGTGCAGATCATCAAGGCCGTCCTGCTCATCGCGGGCGCCGGGATCATGACCCTCTGGGTGCTCTCGCTGTACGGGTTCAACCTGTCGTCGCTGATGAACGACGCCGTGGCCCGCGCCGGTCAGGCAGGCACCAAGCTGCTCGCCCCGGGCGCCCAGTACGGCGCCAGCGGCACGACCCGCCTGGACTTCGTGTCCCTCGGCCTCGCGCTCGTGCTCGGCACCGCCGGTCTGCCGCACATCCTGATGCGCTTCTACACCGTGCCGACCGCCAAGGAGGCCCGCCGCTCGGTGGTCTGGGCGATCTGGCTGATCGGGCTGTTCTACTTGTTCACCCTGGTCCTGGGCTTCGGCGCGGGCGCACTCGTCGGGCCGGAGGCGATCCGCGCCGCGCCGGGTGCGGCCAACTCCGCCGCTCCGCTGCTGGCCTACGAGCTCGGTGGCACGGTCCTGCTCGGCATCATCGCGGCGGTGGCGTTCGCGACGATCCTCGCCGTCGTCGCCGGGCTGACGATCACGGCGTCGGCCTCGTTCGCCCACGACATCTACGTGAACGTGATCAAGCACGGCCAGGTGCAGGACGAGTCGACCACCGAGGTCAAGGTCGCCCGCCGGACGGCCGTGGTGATCGGCATCGTCGCCATCCTCGGCGGGATCCTGGCCAACGGGCAGAACATCGCGTTCCTCGTGGCGCTGGCCTTCGCCGTCGCCGCCAGCGCCAACCTGCCGACGATCCTCTACTCGCTGTTCTGGAAGCGGTTCAACACCCAGGGCGCGCTGTGGAGCATCTACGGCGGTCTGGCGATCACCCTGGTCCTGATCATCTTCTCGCCGGTCGTGTCCGGGAAGCCGGTCAACCCGACCACGGGCCGGAGCGCGTCGATGCTGCAGGGCGTGGACTTCCACTGGTTCCCGCTGGACAACCCGGGCCTCGTCTCGATCCCCCTGTCCTTCCTGCTCGGCTACCTGGGCACGGTGCTGTCGAAGGAGAAGTCCGACACGAAGCGCGCCGCCGAGATGGAGGTCCGCTCGCTCACCGGCGCAGGCGCGGAGAAGGCGGTCGCCCACTGAGACCCGTGAGTGGCGATAGTCGCCAGAGCGACTATCGCCACTCACGGGGTCTGAGCAGGGACTCGAGTTCGCGCTCCGTCATCAGGTCGGCCGGGTTGAGGGTGGCGTTCTCCTTCACGTAGTGGAACGCCGCTCGGACGCGGGCGGGCTCCACCCCGGCCAGATCGGCCCAGGCCAGGCGGTACATCGCCAGCTGGACGCCGACGGCGTGCCAGCGGTCCGCCTCCGGCACCGCGCCGGTCTTCCAGTCGACGACCGTGAAGCCGCCGTCGGGGTCCGCGAACACCGCGTCCATCCGGCCCCGCACCGCGACGCCGGCGAGCACCGTCTCGAACGAGACCTCCACCTCGACCGGCACCCGGTCCGCCCAGGCGCTGCCGAGGAACGCCTCCTGCAGCTCCTCCAGTGCCGCATCGCCCGCCGCCTCGTCGTCCGCGGCGCCGGGGAGCTCGTCGACGTCGAGCAGCTTCTCCGCGCCGAAGCGCTGTTCCAGCCAGGCGTGGAACGCCGTGCCCCGCCGCGCGTGCGGGTTCGGCTGCAGCGGCAACGGGCGGCGCAGCCCCGCCGCGAACGCCGCCTCGTCCGCCGCCAGCTCGACGAGCTGGCTGACGCTGACCTGCCCGGGCAGCGCGACGGTGGGGCGGGCGACCCCGGCCGCACGCTCGGCCAGCAGGACGTCCACGTCCGCGGCCCAACCCTCGGGGTCCGGGTCCTCGGGTTCCTCGATCTCCAGGCTCAGCTGGTTCTCGTCCTGCCGCCTGGCCTTGCGCCGGGCCCGTTCGCGGGCCCTGATCGCCTCCCGGACGAGGTCCGCGCCCTCGTGCACCGCCGCCGACCGGGCCCCGAGCGGGTCCGCGGGCCACTCGGCGGTGACCTCGCGGGCGAGCACGGGGTTCTCCGCGCCCTCCTCCGGCGGGTCCGCCCAGATCTCCGGGGCGGTGACGGCGGCGATCGCGGCGAGGAACTCCGAGGGCCCGCGCGGTGTGGACCCGGTAGCGCCCCACTGGTGCCCGGAACACAGCAGCACGCGCTCGGACCGGGTGAGCGCGACGTAGAAGAGCCTGCGCTCCTCGGTCTTGCGGCGCGCCTCCAGCCCGGACTCGTGCTCGTCCAGGGCGAGCTCGACCTGCTTGCGGTCCGGCGCGGGCGGCACGTACAGGCCGGGGAGGTCGTCCGCGTCCCCTCGCAGCGGGACGGGCAGCTCGGCGACGTTCGTGATCCAGCTGCCGGACATCTTCCGACCCGGGAACACCTGGGTGACCAGGTGCGGGACCGCCACGACCTCCCACTCGAGACCCTTCGCCGCGTGCACCGTCAGGATCTGCACCCGGTCCTCGGCGACCTCGACCTCGCCGGGTGAGAGCCCGTCCTCGGCCTGCTCGGCGGTGTCCAGGTAGTCCAGCAGCGCCGGCAGGCTCGACACCTCCGCACCCGCCGCGAAGTCCGTCACGACGTCCGCGAACGCGTCCAGGTGCGCGCGGCCCGCCGGGCCGGGCCGGGCGGCGGTCTCGACGTCCAGCAGCAGCACCCGCTCGACGTCCGCCACCAGGTCCGGCAAGGGCGCCGACGCCCGCGACCGCAGCCACGACAGCTCGCGCGCGAGCCGCTGGATCCGGGCGAACCCGGCCGCGGAGTACTGCTCGGGCGGGCCCGGATCGTCCAGCGCGTCGACCAGGCCCGCCTGCTCCGCCTGTTCACCCGGCAGCGCGCCGAGGGCCAGCTCGGCGGGCGGCAGCGGACCGTGCCGGGCGGGCAGCGGGGGGACCAGCTCGCGGGCCCGCTCCCACAGGGCGGCCAGGTCGGCGACGCCGAGCCGCCAGCGCGCACCCGTCAGCAGCCGGACGGCGGAGGGGCCGGACAGCGGGTCCGCGACGATCTTCAACGCACTGACCAGGTCGCGCACCTCGGGTGTGTCGAGGAGCCCGCCGAGCCCGACGACCTCGACCGGGAGCCCGCGGTCGCGCAGCGCGGCGGCGAGCGCGTCCATGTCCCCGCGGCGGCGGACCAGCACCGCGCTGGTCGGGGGCGATGCGCCGGCCTCCGCCCGGGCCCGCCACTGCTCGGCGATCCCGTCCGCGACCCACGCGACCTCCTCCAGGACGGTCGGGTGCAGGGCGACGCGCACATCTCCCCGCGCCGCCGTCGGGCCCGGGACCAGCGCCCCCACGTCCTCCCGCAGGGGCTCGGACACCACGTTCGCCAGGTCGAGCACCTCGGCGGGGTTGCGGAAGCTGGTGAGCAGGCCGTACTGGGCCGCGGGCTCGCCGCCCGGGGCCGGGAAGTCGGTGCGGAAGCGGGCGAGGTTGCCCGCGCTGGCCCCACGCCAGCCGTAGATCGATTGGCAGGGGTCGCCGACGGCGGTGACGGCGAGGGCGTCCGCGCGCACCGGCTCGCCGGGGATGCGACCGAACAGCGCCCGCAGCAGCACCCGCTGGGCGTGCCCGGTGTCCTGGTACTCGTCGAGCAGGACGGCGCGGTACTGGCCGCGCTCGATCTCCCCGACCTCGGGCCGGGCCTCGGCGACCCGCGCGGCGATCGCGAGCTGGTCGGAGAAGTCCATCGCCCGCTCGGCCGCCTTGCGCCGCGCGTACTCCTCGACCAGCGGCAAGAGCTCGATGCGCAGCCGCTGGGCGAACATCTTGTCCTTGTACTTCTGCGCGGGCTCGGCGCGCTGGCGCTTCGCGGGCGGCGCCGTCTCCATCAGCTCGAGCAGCTCCAGGGTGAAGCGCCGCAGCCGCTCCGGCTCGACGAGGTGCTCCCCCAGCTCCCCCGCCAGCGCCAACAGGTAACCGGTCACCGTCGCCGGGACGCGGTCGACCTCCAGGTCCGCCGCCCACGAGCTGACCACCCGGTGCGCCAGCTGCCAGGAGGCCGTCTGCCCCAGCAGCCGGGATGCCGGTTCCGCAGGCAGCCGCAGGGCGTGCTCGGACACCAGCCGCCCGGCGTAGGCGTGGTAGGTCGCGACGGTCGGCTCGCCCGCGAGCAGGGCCGCGCGGCGGGCCCCGCTGGGATCCAGCTCGTCGAGCAGCGGGGACCCCGCCAGGCGGCGCAGCCGGGACCGGACGCGCGTGCCGAGCTGCTGCGCCGCCTTGCGGGTGAAGGTCAGACCGAGCACCTGCTCCGGCAGGACCTGGCCGGTCGCGACGAGCCAGACGACGCGGGCCGCCATCGTCTCCGTCTTGCCCGCACCCGCACCGGCCACGACCAGCGCCGACTCGGCGGGTGCCGCGATCACCGCGGCCTGTTCCTCCGTCGGCGGGTGCAGGCCCAGCGCCCGCGCGAGGACCGCGGGCGGGAGCGGACCGGCGGCGACTGTCACGGTGACCTGTCTACCGCAGGGGCCCGACGGTTCAGACGGGCTGCCCGGGCAGGCTCGAGATGCGCAGGTAGTCGACCTGGAGCCGGATGTCCGGGGCGCCCTCGACCGGGGCGCCGAGCCAGCCCGGGGCCGGGCCCTGGTCCAGCTGGATCGTGGCGTGCATCGGCTTGGTCGGGATCATCGCCTTGTCCAGCGACTCCCAGGTCTTGACCCCGTCGACGTACATCGTGAGCCGGTCGGGCAGCCACTCGAACGCGAACGTGTGCCACTGCGAGAAGTCCCCCGGCGTGGAGCCGCCGAAGGTCTGGTTGTCCGCACCCCAGTGGATGATCGTGTGGGCGAGGTTCCGCTCGGGGCTCGGGACCTCCATCATGTCCAGCTCGCCGTCGTCCGGCCACTTCTCCGAGTCCGGCCAGAGCAGGATCGCCGACCCGAACCCGACGCCCTTGTCCGTGCGCGCCCGGAACTCCCACCGGCCGTAGAGCTGGCCCGACTTCATCCCGATGCCACCCGACGTCCCACCGTCCGCAGACCGGCCGGTGATGGTCAACAGCCCATCGCCGACGGTCACCGCGTCCGGGGTGCGGCGGCCGTTGTTGAAGGCGCCGACCGAGTCGTAGACGTTCCACTGCCCGCTGATCGCGCCCCCGGAGAACTCGTCGCCACCCGCGGGCGCCCAGGCGACGCCCGGCACGGGATCCGCCTGGTGCACGGCCGCGGCGGGCTTGGGCTTCGGGGTGGTGGTGCGCGGGGGCGTGGTCGTCGGCTTCGGTGTGGTCGTGGGCGCGACCGTAGTGGTGGGCGGCGGCGGGACCGTGGTCGTGGGCGCCGCCAGCGCGGCCCCCTGGGAGTCCGGGGACGGAGTCAGCTCCGGCTCCGCGGCGGACCCGCAGGCGGCCAGCAGCACGGTGAGGACACCGGCAGCGGCGACGGCGAGAACTCGGGAACGCGGGCGGGACACCGGGGGAGCCTCCTCGGGGCGCACCGGAGGCGGGGAGCGCCGGTACGCGACAGGACAGGGGGAACGCGGGGGATGCGGGCCGAACGGTACCGGGTCCGCAGGGCTCCGACCCGCATCGGCCCTCGAACGGCGTGCCCGGTGCGCTCGGTGTGCGGGGCCGCCCACCACGGTCGAAGCCTGCCGCCGGTCGGCTCACGGGTCGACCACCGGCCGACCGGACTCGACTGCCGGGCAACTAGTCCGAACGGGGCAACGGTCGCAGTCCGGCCCGACCCGCGCCACATAGGACGGGCCGGCCGTGCGGCCCGCCGCCTGGCGGACCTCCCCGAGCCAGTGCCCGACCGCCTCCCCCTCGAGCGGCTCCTGGTCGCGTTCCTTCGGCGATCCCGACCTGCGGTCGGCCACGAAGACCAGGCGCGCCCCGCCCGGCTCCGCCCCCTCCCCGACGAGCTCGGAGAACGCACCGAGCGTGGCCGCCAGCTGGTAGACCGCCAGCTGCGGGTGCTCGGCCGCCGACGCCGCGCTGACCGCGGTCTTGCCCGTCTTGACGTCCACCACGACGGGCCTGCCCCGGTCGTCCACCTCCAGGCGGTCGACCCGCCCGCGCAGCCGGATGGTGGGCCGGGGCTCGCCCACCTCGACCGTGCCGGGGGCGTCCCCTTCGATGTCGAGCTGCACGGGATGCTCGACGGCGAGCAGCCGCAGCCCCGCCTCGCGGCTCTCGCGAAGCCACTGGTCGAACCCGGCCAGCATGCCGCGCACCCGCTCCAGCTCGCGCCTGCCGTACCAGGGCGCGCCCGCGTCGAGCCGGGCCCAGGCGGTGCGCAGCGCGGCGTCGATCTCCTCCGGTGGCGCCCCCGCGGCGCCCGCCTGGACCAGCGCGTGGACCAGCGAGCCGGTCACCGCGGACAGTGCCCCGACCTCCGCCCCACCGTGCCGTTCGAGGACCCACCGCAGCGGGCACGCGAGGATCCGCTCGACGTCCGACGGCGAGACCGGCACGACCTCACCGGGCGGGCGCAGCGGGTCCCCGCTGGACGGCTCGGCCACGCCGTACCAGTCCTCCGGGTGCGCACCGGGGACCTTGTCGGCGGCGAGCCGGGCGAGCTGCAGCGCGGCCCGCCTGCGCCGGGCCACCCGCTCCGGGTCCCCGTGGTCCGGTTCGGCGACCGCCCGGCGCAGCTCCCCGACCAGCTCGGCGAGCACGAGGGCGCGCCCGGGCCGGGTGGGCAGGCGCCCCTCCGTCGCGTCCGCCGGGAGCGGGTCGAGCTCGTCGAGGAAGCGGGAGGGCTGTTCGTCCTCCGCGTGCACCGCGCTGACCAGCAGGGTCCGCCTGGCCCGGGTGCAGGCGACGTAGAACAGCCTGCGCTCCTCGGCCAGCAGGGGCGCGGTGCGGGACACGCCCTCGCCGGGCTCGGCCACGCCCGCCACGACGTCCACCAGCCGTTCGTTGCCCAGCAGGCTGCCGCGCAGGCGCAGGTCCGGCCAGGCACCCTCCTGCACGCTGGGCACCGCGACGACCTCCCACTCCCGCCCGCGCGCGGCGTGCGCGGTCAGCAGGGCGACCGCCTCCTCGCGCGGCGCCGCGACGGCTCCGGTGTCCCCGGGGAGGTGCTGGTCACCGAGGTACTCCGCGAAGCCGGCGACGTCCGCACCCGGGAGCCGGTCGGTGTAGCGGGCCGCCGCGTCGAACAGGGCGAGGACCGCGTCGAGGTCACGGTCCGCCGCGGCACCGACCGGGCCGCCGCGCGCGCTGGCGCCCGCCCAGCGCCGAGCCAGGCCCGACCGCTGCCAGACCTGCCAGAGCACCTCCTCCACACTCCCGCCCTCCTTGGCCGCCGCCGCCGCGGTGGCGAGGAGGGCGGACACGGCGCGCAGGGGCGCGGAGTCGCCGGGCGGGAGGGCGGTGAGCGGGTCCGGTCTCCCCCGCGCCGCCGCTCGCAGCGCCGCCACCAGCAGCGGGTCCGACCCGGCCCGCTCCGCGTCCTCCGCGGTCGGGGCCCACTCCGCCGCCGCTCGGGTGCGCGCCGAGTCGGGTTCGTCGAGATCGCCTGGCGTGCTGTCCGTGCCGTCCATGCTGTCCGCGCTGTCCGTCGTGGCTTGGGCATCGCCCGGAGGCGGGGCGGAGGGGCTCCAGGGATCGTCCGCGCCGCGGCGGCGGGCGGCGGCGTGGAGACGCAGCAGCCCGCGGCGGAGCCGGCGCATGCGCATGGGATCGCCCGAGCCGACCGCGGAGGCGAGCAGGGCCGTGGCGGCGTCCGCGTCGAGGGTGTCGGGGCGGGTGGCGGCGCGCAGGATCAGCAGGAACGGCACCACCGCGGGTTGGCGGGCCAACGGCAGCTCCTCGGGCGGTGCCGCGATCGGCACGCCCGCCGCGACCAGGGCCCGACGCAGCGCGGGCAGGGTGCGCCGCGCGGAGCGCGACAGCACCGCCATGTCCGACCACGCCACCCCCTCGAGCAGGTGGGCGCGGCGGAGCCGGTCGGCGATCCAGGCCGCCTCCGTGGCCGCGGAGGTGAACGTGCGGACCAGGACCGCGCCCGGGTCGGCGAGCTCGGTGTCCGGTGGCGCGATCCGCAGCCGCGCCTCCCCGGACCCGGACAGCCGGGAGGCCAGCCGGGACCCGGCGGCACGCACCGCGTCTCGCTGGCGATGGTCGACCGTGAGGATCTCCGTGGGCGCCTCGAGCGCCCGCAGACCCTCCGGCTCGGCACCGCGGAACCCGAGGACCGCCTGGTCCGGGTCGCCCGCGATCCACGCACTCGTGGCCGTGCGCGCCAGCACCCGCACCAGCTCGAGCTGCTGCGGATCGAGGTCCTGAGCGTCGTCGACGTAGAGGTGGCGGACCCGCTCCCGCTCGGCGGCGAGCAGGTCGGGGTCGAAGGCCAGCGCGTCGAGCGCCGCGGCGACCAGCTCCGCCGAGTCGAGGGCGGGGGCGGTGGCCTGCGGGGCGGCCCGCCCCGCGGCGCCGCGCAACAGGATCACCTGTTCGTAGGTGCGGAAGAACCGCCCCGCGGCCTCCCACTCCGGCACGCCGTGGCGGGTCCCGAGCGCCAGCAGCTCCTCGGGGCCCAGCCCCCGTTCCTCGGCCCGCAGCAGCAGCTCCCGCAGCTCTCCGGCGAAGGCGGGTACCGCGAGTGCGGCCCGCACCCGGTCCGGCCAGTCGGAGCCGGGCACCGACCCGTTCCAGTTCGCGAGCTCACCGGCCAGGAGGTCACGGACCACCGCATCCTGTTCCGCGCCCGCCAGCAGGCGCGGCGGTGGATCGCCCGCCCGCGCGGCGTGCAGGCGCATGATCCCGAACGCGTAGGAGTGCACCGTGCGCACCAGCATCTCGCGGGTGGTGCCGTGCAGGCCCCCCTCCGCCGGCACCACGGCCCGGACCAGCTGTTCGCGCAGGTCGGCGGCGGCGCGCCTACTGCCGACCAGGACCAGGATCCGCCCCGGGTCGACCCCGGCGCGGATCCGCCCGCCGACGTTCGCGGCGAGCAGCGTGGTCTTCCCGGTGCCGGGTCCGCCCAGCACCCGCAGCGGCCCGGTGTGGTGATCGACCACCCGCCGCGCGGCCCCGCTCCACTCGGGCGCACGCCGCGGCGACCGCGCGGGCCGCACGAGCAGTGGGCCCTCCGCCGCGGGGGCGCGGCCGCCGCCGACGGGCGGACGGGAGTCGGGTGTCGTCACGGCGTCGATGCAACCACGTGCCACCGACATCGTGGCGGCGGTGTCCACAGGTGCCGGTTTCTGTGGACAACTCGGGTCCGGCCCGCCGCACACGGAGGTTCACGGTCGAGCCGGATGGCACGATCACCGCATGGTCGAACCCCTGCACGTCCACCTGTCCGGTGATCCCGCCGGGCCGCCGGTGCTCGCCCTGCACGGCGTCACCGGGCACGGGCTGCGCTTCCGCCCGCTCACCGAGCAGCTCCCGCACCTGCGCTGGGTCGCCCCGGACCTGCGCGGACACGGCCGGTCGCCGTGGGCGCCGCCGTGGCGGCTCGAGCAGCACGTGGCCGACGTGCTCGCGGTGCTGGACGCGCAGGGGATCGAGCGGGCCGCGGTCGTGGGGCACTCCTTCGGCGGGGCGATCGCCGTGCACCTGGCCCGGGCCGCGCCCGCGCGGGTGAAGTGCCTCGTGCTGGTCGATCCCGCGCTGGGGCTGGACCCCCAGGACATGTTGGAGACGGCGGAGGAGACGCGTCCGGACGAGTCGTATCCCGATCGCGCCATCGCGCGGGCGGCCAAGGCCGAGAGCTGGGAGGGCGTGGCGGACCACTGGGTGGACGCGGAGGTCGAGGCCCACCTGGAGGAGCAGGGCGGCGTCTGGCGCTGGCGCTACTCGCGCGCCTCGGTGATCGGTGCCTGGAGCGAGATGGCGCGGCCCGCCGCGATCCCGCCCGCGGGCACCCGCACGCTGGTCCTGCCCGCCACCAAGGCGGACTTCGTGTCCGACGAGTGGCTCGCGGCCTGCGCCGCCGAGCTCGGCGACTCGCTCACCGTGCAACCGGTCGACACCGGACACATGGTCTACCTGGAGCGGCCCGCGGAGTCGGCGGCCCTGATCGGCGACTTGGTCGGGGAGTGAGCGGGGAGGCGTGATGGACGAGGCTGCGCACGAGCGGATCCGGGCGGCGGTGGCGGCCATCCCCGCGGGCACCACGAGCACGTACGGCGCCGTGGCCGCCGAGGCGGGCCTGCCGGGCCGGGCGCGGCTGGTCGGGCGGGTGCTCCGCGAGGACGGGCACGATCTGCCCTGGCACCGTGTGCTGCGGGCAGACGGGACCTGCGCGCCGCACGTCGCACAGGAGCAGGCCGCGCGGCTCCGGGCCGAGGGGATCCTGGTGGAGGACGGGCGGCTGCCGAGGGCATCCCGCGCCCGCCGAGAACCGTGAGGCGCGCACCCTCAGCGCGGTCCCCCGCTCGTCGGCAGGACGGTGGACTCCCACGGCGGACCCGGGGCGGCTACCCGGTCGCGGGCCTGGGGTTCCGGGAGCGGGCGGAGGTCGGCCGGGCGGCGGCGCACCACCCGCTTCACCGCTGCTCGCCGTGCTGGTCGTCGTATCGGGAGGGGCCCGCGGCGGGGTCCACGGCGAGGCGGTACCCGCGCTCGTCCGCCGTCTGGATCAGCGTCGCAGGGCCGAGCGAGGCGCCCAGCCGGGCCACGGCCGACTCGACGTCGTGATCGTCCCCGGGCAGGGCCCGCACCAGTTCCTCCCGGGGGACCACCCGCCCGGGCCTGCAGGCCAGCGCCCGCAGCACCGCCATCCCGGCCGGAGGGACGGTCTTCAGCTCGCCGTCGACCAGCACGGCGTGACCGCGCAGCTCCAGGACGTGCCCCGCCACCGGCAGTCGCCGGACCAGCGCGGGCGCAGCGGACTCGAGCGTGCGGACCATCGCCCCGAGCCGCGACCGCTCCGGTTGCCAGGTCGGCACGTCGAGAGCCTCCAGCGGGGCCGCGGTGACCGGCCCCACGCACAGCACGCGGACCGTCGTCCGCAGAGCGGCGAGCAGGTCGCCCCGCAGGCCGCGCTCCCCCGCCCGGGCGAGCAGCGCGCTCGCGGCGGGCGCGCTGGTGAAGGTCAGGACGTCGATCGCGCCGGCGAGGACGGCGTCGGTGAGCCGGTCCATCGGTACCGGGTCGACCGGCAGCATCCACCGGTACACCGGGACCGTGACGACCTCGGCGCCCGCGCGCTCGAGGGCCTCGACGACGTGTCGGAGCGGCTCCCCGTGCAGCTGGACCGCGATGCGCTGCCCGGCGACCCCCTCCGCCAACAGGTGGTCCAGCATCTCGGCGGAGGACTCGGACGCAGGCGACCACACCTCGCTCAGCCCCGCCGCGCGGATCTGCCCCCGCGCCTTGGGGCCGCGGGCGAGGATGCGGCTGGTGCCGAGGGCCGTGAGCAGCTGCTCTCCCACGCCCCACCCCGCCGCGGCCTCGACCCACCCGCGGAAACCGACCCCGGTCGTCGCGACGGTGACGTCCGGCGGCCTGCCGATGAGGTCGCGGGTCCGCTCCTGGAGGTCCGTGTCGTCCGCCAGCGGCACGATCCGGATGCACGGGCCGTGGCGCACCGTGGCGCCACGGCGCTCCAGCATCGTGCCCAGCTCCTCGGCGCGGCGGGCGGCGGTCACGCCGACCGTGAACCCGGCGAGCGCGGGCACGGGTGCCTCATCATGGGTGGTGGGGGCGCTCATCGGCACATCCTGCGACATCATCGAGGCCGCAGCTCGTGAGCGCGATCACGGTAACCAGAACTCAACATCCCGCCCCGTCGGCGGCGGGCCCGGGGCCTACAGACGGGCGGACACCAGCCCTGCCACGCGTTCGAGGCCGGCCACGCTGCGCGCCGACGCGTCGGGGTGCTGGGCGTGCAGGGCCAGCCGGTAGAGGGCCGCGCGGAGCAGCGCCTGCGGCCACTCGTCGAGGTGGGCCCAGCGGTCGATCAGCCCCTCGTCGGCGCCGCCCCAGGCGATCGCGTCGACCACGACCACCGCGGCGGCCCACTCGGCCGGGCGCCAGAACGGGACCAGGTCGAGGACCACGGGCACGCCGTCGCCGTCGAAGAGCACGGCGCCGAACAGCTCACCGTGCACGACCTGCGGTGGGGACTTCATGGGGCGGCGGTGCGCCGCGAGCTCGCCGAACAGGCGGCCGCCCGCCGCGTCGTCGAGGGCGAAGCGGCGCTCCCCGAACGCGGCCGCCGCGCTGCGGGCCAGCAGGTCGTCTCGACTGTCGAGCAGCCGGGGCCGCTGGACCGTGGCGGTCGCGGCGTGCAGGCGGAGGCTGGCGGACACGACGTCGTCGTGGCGGGGCTCGGAGGCACCGGCCAGGAAGCGGGATGCGGCCCAGCCCGCCACGACCCACCGGCCGTCCGACGAGCGGACCGGACGGGCGAGCCGCACGGCCTCCACGTCGAGGTTCTCCAGGACGCCCGCCGACCACGCGGCCATGGCGTTGTCGGCGACCGGACGCAGCAGCACCTCGTCGCAGTGCCAGGCGCGCTGACCCGCCCAGACGACCGGGCGCGGGATGGCATCCTTGACCCCGAACGCGACGCGGACGTGCTCGGGGAGGGCTGCCGCCTGCGGGGCCGTGGGTGCTGCGGTCACGGCGGCCACGCTACCTGCGCCGTCCTGCGGATCCGAGGTGCCACGCGGGAGTGACTTCAGCCGCCGGCGGTGCTGTCGGCGACGATCCGGCTCCAGTCCGAGGCGCCGCCGTCCCCGGTGGTGCTGCCGCCGGAGCCGCTGCCGTCGGAGCCGCCGCCATGGGAGTCGCTGCTGTCCGAACCGCTGCTGCTGGATCGGCTGCCCTCGGAGCCGCTGCTGCGAGAGTGACCGCCCTCCGAGTCGCTGCGGTCCGAGCCGCCGCTGCCGGAGTCGCCGCCGTTGGAGCCACCGCCGTTGGAGCCGCTGCGGTCCGAGCCAGTGCTGCCGGAGTGGCTACCGCCCGAGGTGCTGGTGTGAGAGTCGCCGCCCTCCGAGCTGTTGCGGTCCGAGCTGTTGCGGTCCGAGCTGTTGCGGTCCGAGCTGTTGCGGTCCGAGCTGTTGCGGTCCGAGCGGCTGTTGCCGGAGCGACTGCCGTCGGAGCCGCTACTGCCGGAGCCGCTACTGCCGGAGCGGCTTCCGTGAGACTCGCTGCCCTCGGAGCCGCTGCGGTTCGAGTTGCCGCCGCCGTCCGAGCTGCTGCGCTCGGAGGTGGTGCTCGCGCCGTCGTGCGCGCCCGTGGCCCGTGTCGTCGTGGCGCGGGTGCGCTCCTCCTGGTTCGTGCCCGACCCGCTCCGCGAGGTGGTTGCGGTCGAGCCGTCGCCCGACTGCCCGTTCCGGCTCCCGGTGGGGCCGTTCGCGCTGGCGGAACCGGATGTCGAGCGCTGGTCGACGCTGCGGGCCGCCCCCGCCTCCTCGGCGATCCGCCGGTCGGCGTCACGCAGGGCGGCCTCGACCATCGGCGCCGCGAACGAGGGGGTCATCGACCGGACCATGGGACCGGCGACGGCTGACGCCACGCCCGGCGCCGCCGTCCCGGCCGGCGCGACCGGGACCGACGCCGCCGCCCCGGACCGCGGCGGGTCCGCGCGATCCGGGGCGGACGGCTGCGTCCGCCCCGAGCTCACGTCCGGAGCAGCAGGACGATCCTCGGCCGCAGCCGCGGCGGGTCCAGCGACGCCTCGCTGTCCCTGCGCCGTGCCCCCGCCCGCCTGCGCGGCTGTGGCCGCGGGCCGGTCGGACCGGGCACCATCATCGGTTCGGGGCGCCGCGGAGGGCGCCGCGTCGGAGCCGGCAGCGCCTGCCGGGCGACCGTCCGCGCCGCCGGCCGCCCGCCCGGAATCGGCGCGATCACGCCCGCCGCTCACGGCGTCGCCGAGGCCGCGACCCACGCCCTCGACGGCGTCGCCCAACCCGCGACCGGCCCCGTCGACGGTCTGCCCGACACCGCGCCCGGCTCCGCCGACCGCCTCGCCGGCACCGCGACCCACACTCTCCGCGGCCTCATCCACACCACGCCCGGCACCGGACACCGCCTCACCAGCACCACGCCCGGCACCAGACACCACCTCACCAGCACCACGCCCGGCACCGCCGACCACCTCACCGGCACCACGCCCCACACCCTCCGCGGCCTCACCCGCGCCACGCCCGGCTCCGGACACCGCGCCGCCGACACCGCGCCCGGCACCGCCGACCACCTCACGGGCACCACGACCCACACCCTCCGCGGCCTCACCGGCACCACGCCCGGCACCGCCGACCGCCTCACCGGCACCGCGACCCACACCCTCGGCCGCCGAACCCACACCACGCCCGGCACCCGACACCGCCTCTCCGGCACCACGCCCGGCACCGGACACCGCCTCTCCCGCCCCGCGACCCACACCCTCCGCGGCCTCACCCGCGCCGCGCCCGGCACCCGAGACCACCTCACCGGCACCCCGCCCGGCACCGCCCACAGCCCCGCCGCGGCCCGCGCCCTCGGCGGCGGGGCCGCGCGCGGGGGCGGGGCGATCGCGTTCGGTGGACTCGTCCTGGGGGCCGCGGGGGTCGGGCGGGCCGCTGGTCCCGACCGGGACGCCCGGGTTCTGCTCCTCTTCGCGGCCCTGCGCCAGCGGCGGACGGGAGGCCGTCGTCGGGGACGGCGCCGGGGTGGGGCGCCCCTCACCGAGTGCCCGCACCTCCTCGGCGACCTGCGCGGTCCGCCCGGTCTCCGACCGCTCGTCGGGGAGCGGGGTGCGGACCGCGACGTCGACGCCCTCCCGGAGGGTCGCGACCTGCTGCCGCACGCCGTCGCGGTGTCGGCCGCGCAGCTCGCGTTGTTCGGCCAGGGCCGTGGACCACGCCTGGTCGCGACCGGTGTCGGCGGCGAGCAACCCGTCGATGGCGGCGAGCTGTTCGTCGGCCCGCCGCAGCTCGTCCGCGCTGCGTTCGAGCTCGCGGTAGCCCTCGAGCTGCGACTGCAGCGTGGCCTTCTGCTGTTCGAGGACCTGTCGGCGCTGCTCCATGCGGCGCACCGCGGGCGGCCGGGGCCCGTTCTCCCGCGCCGCGGGCGAGGCCGCCCACTCCTGCTGCGCCGCGGCGAGACTCTCCAGCTGCCCGGTGACCGAGGCCAGCGCCAGCTCCGCCTGCCCGGCCCACGTCTCCTCGGACGTCGGGGCGGACACCGCGGGCGGCGGCGTCGCGTCCGGCGGGCCGAGCGTCGCGGCGTACCCGCCCAGGACGACCGCGGTCGCCCCCAGCACCGCGACCGCGCGACGGTTCCGCGCGATCGCGTTCCGCCACGCCGAGCGGGCGGGCCTGTCGACCGGCGGTGCGACGTCCGCCGACGCCCGCCCCTCCGATTCGGCGGCGACCGGTGCGGGCCCGGTCTCGCGACCACCCGTCGGGTCCGGCCTCGGCGGGCTCGACCGGATCGGTTCCCGCAGCCAGGGAAGGGTGTCGACGACAGTGGGGTCTTCCGCCGCGTGCGCCGCGGCCCGGCGGAGCCTGCGCATGGCGAGGCGGTGCGAGGCGCTGCAGTAGAGCCGCTCGGGGCGGCCGGGCGCCGACTCGACCTCCAGGTCGCACCCTGGCAACGCGCACACCGCTCGGTTCCGACCCGCACCGTCCGTCGACCACTCCGCCACAGCCCACTCCCCTCGTGCTCGGACGATCAATCGCCGCGCGGGAGCGGGACGCTACCCAGCCGAATCAGGGGCGACGAGGCGCCGACAGGGAGACATGGAGTAGATCGATAACGCAAACGGCGCAATTGACTACGCACTGTTGGCCTATCACTTGCCTTGCTCACCAACAGCAACGGAAAAGGTTGCAGCAATGTGAGGTAAAGCACATCCCATGCCGAGAAGGTGTCACGTGTCATCACCGCGGACGACTCGCGGGTCCGGAGTGCGGGACTCACGGAAACGACGAACCGCCCGTCTCCCTCTCGGGACACGGGCGGTTCGGCGGACGTGCCTAGTACGTGGGCTTGTCCGGCTCGACCTGCTTGATCCAGGCCAGGACCCCGCCGCCGACGTGCACGGCGTCGGAGAAGCCCGCCTTGTGCAGCACGGCCAGGGCCTCCGCCGAGCGGGCACCGGACTTGCAGTGCAGCACGATCGGCTTGTCCTGCGGCAGCTCCGAGAGCACCTCACCGGAGAGGATGCGGTCCTTCGGGATCAGCTGCGCGCCGGGGATGTTGACGATGTCCCACTCGTTCTGCTCGCGGACGTCGATGAGGGCGAAGTCCTTGCCCGCGTCGATCATCTCCTTGAGCTCCAGGGCGGTGATCGTGTTCCCGATCGCGGCCTGCTGCGCGTCGTCGGACACGGTGCCGCAGAACGCCTCGTAGTCGATCAGCTCGGTGATCTTCGGGGTGTCCGGGTCCTTGCGGATCTTGACCTGGCGGTAGGTCATCTCCAGCGCGTCGTAGATCATCAGCCGGCCCAGCAGGGGCTCGCCGATGCCGGTGATCAGCTTGATGGCCTCGTTCACCATGATCGAGCCGATCGACGCGCACAGCACGCCCAGCACGCCGCCCTCGGCGCAGGACGGGACCATGCCGGGGGGCGGCGGCTCCGGGTAGAGGTCCCGGTAGTTCAGGCCCAGCCCGTTGGGAGCGTCCTCCCAGAACACCGAGGCCTGACCCTCGAACCGGAAGATCGAACCCCAGACGTACGGCTTGCCGGACAGCACCGCGGCGTCGTTCACCAGGTACCGGGTGGCGAAGTTGTCCGTGCCGTCCAGGATCAGGTCGTAGTCGGCGAAGACGTCCATCACGTTGGACGAGTCGAGCCGCAGCTGGTGCAGGCGCACCTCGACGTACGGGTTGACCTCCTTGATGGAGTCCCGCGCCGACTCGGCCTTGGGCCGCCCCACGTCCGACTGCCCGTGGATGATCTGGCGCTGCAGGTTCGAGGCGTCGACCTCGTCGAACTCGACGATGCCGAGCGTGCCCACACCCGCGGCCGCCAGGTACAGCAGCGCGGGCGAGCCCAGCCCGCCGGCGCCGACGACCAGCACCTTCGCGTTCTTCAGCCGCTTCTGACCGGCCATCCCCACGTCCGGGATGATGAGGTGGCGGCTGTAGCGCTCCACCTCGTCCTTGGTCAGTTCGGCGGCCGGCTCCACGAGCGGCGGTAGCGCCATGTTTCCCACTCCAAGCTGATCGACGGTCGCTCTAGCGCAACCCGTTACTCACGCGACATGTTCCCAGAAGGCGGCGACGGCCGCGGCGACCCGATCCGGCGTCTCGATCTGGGCGATGTGCCCCACCCCGTCGAGCAGCACCAACCGCCCGTCCGGGAAGGTCCGGGCGGTGCGGGCGGCCAACCGCGGACTGACCAGCCGGTCGCGGTCGCCCCACAGCACGAGGGTGGGGACCGGCACCCGCGCGGCCGCGCGCCAGAGCCCGGGGCCCACCCAGCTGCGGAACATGCCGAGCGCGGACCGGTCGATGGCCTGACCGGCCCAGGGCTGCCGTCCGCGGGCGCGGATCTCCTCGGCCGTCTCGTCGAGCCGGACGTCGGTCGCGCGCGTCGGGTCGCCGAAGCACAGCGTCATCGTGGCCTCGGCCCGGGCGCGCGGGGTCATCGCGGCGAGCTGCGCGCGGGCCTTGTTGCCGAGGCCCGGGATCCAGGCCAGCGCCATCCGGGGGTCCGACATGCGGCGCGGGTCGGGGCGCCGGTCGGGCATCGCGGGCGAGACGAGGGTGAGCGTGCGCACCAGCTCCGGCCGCCGGGCCGCCACCAGCATGGCGACGATCCCGCCGAGTGAGTTGCCGAGCAGGTGGACCGGCCTGCCGCGCCCGGCCAGCCAGCACAGCAGGGCGTCCGCGTGCCCGGCGGGCGTGTAGTCGCAGGAGGGCACGGGCTCGGTGTAGCCGAACCCGGGCAGGTCGACGGCGTGGCCGGTGACCCGGGTGGACAGCAGGGCGGCGAGGTCGGTCCAGTTCGTGCCGGAACCGGAGAGGCCGTGGACGTACACGGCGTCCGGACCGTCGCCCGGGGTCTCGCGCACGTGCAGGGTGACCCCGCCCGAGGTCACCTGCCGACCGGGCCACGGCGGCTGGTGCTCCGGCAGGGCGGGCAGGACGGCGAGGTCCCCGGGCTCGCCCCAGCGGGTCCCGGAGGTGGACCTCGCCTGAACGAGGGGGAGCGCGGCCATGTCCCGAGCATGACAAGAACCGGCGCCCGCCGGCCACCTCGCGTCGCCTCCGCCACTCCACGACACCCGGGACGACACCCGGGACCGCTCCCGGAGCGATCACCCGACCACCCCCGCGCGGCGCGGCACGGATACCCCCCGATGGTATGTTGGCGACATCGGACGGGGACACTCGCAGAGGGAGGCGCGCATGCTCACGGCGGTTCGACTGGGCGGCTACGTCGGCATCCTCGGGGTGGTGTTCGGGGTGGCCTGGGCGGGTGGCGCGGTGCTGCGCCCGGAGTTCACCGCACCCGTCGCCGTCGAGCAGCACGGGGAGCCCGCGGCCGCGGCGGCGCCGCCGGTGCCCGCCGCCGGACTGTCCGCCACGGACGCCGGGTACTCCCTCAGCGTGAGCACGCCCGCGTTCGCCGCGGACCGCGTCACCGACCTGGTCCTGGCGGTCACCGGGCCGGACGGGCGGCCCGCCACAGCCCTCCAACCCCGCCCGGACGGCGCGGAGCTGCGTGCGCTCGTGGTCCGGCGGGACGGGGCGGGCTTCCAGGCGCTCTACCCGCAGCGCACCCCGGACGGGACCTGGACGGCGCCGCTGACCCTGCCCACCGCGGGCACCTGGCGGGTGATCACCGAGTTCACGCCGGTCGGCGGCGTCCCGACCACGCTCGGCACGGACGTGTCGGTGCCCGGACAGTTCGCGCCGCTGGACTTCCCGGCCGCGCGCTCCGCCCAGGTGGACGACTACGTCGTGCGCCTCGACGGCGACCTGCGCCCGGGCGCGCCGTCGGCGGTGTTCGCCACGATCAGCAAGGACGGCCGCGGGGTCACCGACCTGGAGGCCGACCGCGGGGCGTTCGGCGACGTGGTGGCGCTGCGGGCGGGGGACCTCGCCGTCGTGCCCGTCGAGGCCCAGACGAAGGCCGCCCCGGGTGATCGCTCCGGGCCCGGCATCGCCTTCACCACCACCGTGCCGACGGACGGTGTCTACCGCCTCTACCTGCGGTTCCACCACGGCGGCGCGGAACACCTCGTGGACTTCACCGTGCCCACGTTCGGCACGCCCGCCGGAGCCGTGCCCGGCACGGGACACCCGGGAGGACACTCGTGAGCGCCCCCACCGACGCCCAGACCGACCCGTCCGCGCTGCGCATCGAGCTCGCGATCGGCGGGATGACGTGCGCCTCCTGCGCCAACCGGGTCGAGCGCAAGCTCAACAAGATGGACGGCGTCACGGCGTCGGTCAACTACGCGACCGAGAAGGCCACCGTCAGCTACCCCGAGGGCGTCGCGCCCGAGGACCTGGTCGCCACGGTCGAGTCCGCCGGGTACACCGCGCAGCTGCCGAAGCCGCCGTCCGCCCCGGCGCAGGAGCAGGCCGATCCGGCGGCCGAGCACGCCCGCGCCCTGCGGGAGCGGCTGGTCGTCAGCGCGGTGCTCGCCGTGCCGGTCGTCCTGCTCGCGATGGTGCCCGCCTGGCAGTTCACCTACTGGCAGTGGATCTCGCTGACCCTCGCCGCGCCCGTCGTGGTGTGGGGGGCGCTCCCCTTCCACCGCGCGGCGTTCGTCAACCTGCGCCACGGCGCCGCCACCATGGACACCCTCATCTCGATGGGCACCCTGGCCGCGCTGGCCTGGTCGCTCTACGCGCTGCTCTGGGGCGGGGCGGGCGTGCCCGGGATGACGCACCCGTTCGAGCTCTCGATCGACCGCGGCGGCGGCACGGACGCGATCTACCTCGAGGTGGCGGCGGGCGTCACCACGTTCCTGCTCGCGGGCCGGTACTTCGAGGCGCGCTCCAAGCGCACCGCGGGCGCCGCCCTGCGCGCGCTGCTGGAGCTGGGCGCCAAGGAGGTCGCGGTGCTCGGTGGCGATCCCGCCCACCCGACCGAGCGCCGCATCCCCGTCGAGGACCTGCGGGTCGGGGACCGCTTCGTCGTGCGGCCGGGCGAGAAGGTCGCGACGGACGGAGACGTCGTCGAGGGCACCTCCGCCGTGGACGTCTCGATGATCACCGGCGAGTCGGTGCCCGCCGAGGTCTCCCCCGGCTCCGCGGTCGTCGGCGGCTGTGTGAACGAGGGCGGGCGGCTCGTCGTGCGCGCCACGCGGGTGGGTGCGGACACCCAGCTCGCGCGGATGGCGCAGCTGGTCGAGCAGGCGCAGAGCGGCAAGGCGGCCGTCCAACGGCTCGCGGACCGGGTCTCCGGCGTGTTCGTCCCGATCGTCATCGCCCTGGCGGTGGGCACGCTCGGGTTCTGGCTCGGCAGCGGCGCGGGCGTCGCGGCGGCCGTCACCGCGGCGGTCGCGGTGCTGATCATCGCCTGCCCCTGCGCGCTCGGGCTGGCCACACCCACGGCGCTGCTGGTCGGCACCGGCCGCGGCGCGCAGCTCGGCGTGCTGATCAAGGGCCCGGAGGTGCTGGAGTCCACCCGGCGGGTCGACACGATCGTGCTGGACAAGACGGGCACCGTCACCGCGGGCCGGATGAAGCTGGTCGAGGTCGTGCCCGCCGCGCGGGAGTCCGCGGAGAAGGTCCTGCGGCTCGCCGCGGCCGTCGAGGACGGCTCCGAGCACCCGGTGGGGCGGGCCGTCGTCGCGGCGGGCCGCGAGCGCTTCGGCAGCCTGCCCGCGGTGTCGGACTTCGAGAACCGGCCCGGGCTCGGTGTGCAGGGCGTGGTCGCCGAGCTCGCCCAGCTCCCCGGCCTGCCGGACCCCGTGCGGGCCGCGACCGGGGCCGCGCCGCTCACCCCGGCGAGCGGGGCCGGCCGGGTGATCGCCCACGCCGTGCTCGTCGGGCGGCCGTCGCTGCTCGCCGAGTACGGGATCACGCTGCCCCGCGAGCTCGCCGAGGCCGCGGAGCGGGCCGAGGCCGCGGGTCGCACCGCGGTCAGCGTCAGCTGGGACGGCCGGGCGCGGGGCGTCCTCGTCGTCGCGGACACCGTCAAGCCGACGAGTGCCGCGGCGGTCGCCGCGCTGCGCGACCTGGGCCTGACGCCGGTACTCCTGACCGGTGACAACACCGCCGCGGCCCGCGCCGTGGCCGCCGAGATCGGGATCGACGAGGTGGTGGCCGAGGTCCTGCCGGAGGAGAAGGTCGCCGTCGTGGCGCGGCTGCAGGCCGAGGGTCGCACCGTCGCCATGGTGGGCGACGGGGTGAACGACGCCGCCGCCCTGGCCACCGCGGACCTCGGGCTCGCCATGGGCACCGGCACGGACGCGGCGATCGAGGCCTCCGACCTCACGCTCGTCCGCGGCGATCTGCTGGCCGCGGTGGACGCGATCCGGCTGGCCCGCCGCACGCTCGGCACCATCCGCGGCAACCTGTTCTGGGCCTTCGCCTACAACGTGGCCGCGCTGCCGCTCGCCGCGCTCGGTCTGCTCAACCCGATGATCGCCGGTGCGGCGATGGCGTTCAGCTCCGTGTTCGTGGTCGCGAACAGCCTCCGCCTGCGCCGCTTCCGCAGCGCCGTCCCCCGGTCGAGCGCCCCGCCGACCGACGACGCTCACCGAACTCGCTCGCGCCGTCACACATTCGGGGCTACCGACGGGTAAGGTGACTCGGCACGTGAACGGCGAGGGGAGCCCGATGAGCGAGACGGCAGCGAAGGCGTCCGGATCGGTACAGGCCCCCGCCCGGGGCGCCCGGTTGTCCCGGAGCGCGCGACGCGCACAGCTGCTGCTGGCGGCCCGGGACGTGTTCGCCGCGCAGGGCTACCACGCCGCCGCGATGGACGACATCGCCGAGAAGGCCGGCGTCAGCAAGCCCGTGCTCTACCAGCACTTCCCCGGCAAGCTCGAGCTCTACCGCGCGCTGTTGACCACCTACGCGGACGAGCTGGTGGCGCGGGTGCGGGACGCGATCGGCAACACCTCGGACAACCGCCAGCGCGTGCACGCGGCGGTCGCGGCCTACTTCGACTTCGTCGCGGGCGAGGGGCACGCCTACCGCCTGGTGTTCGAGTCCGACCTGCGCAGCGAGCCCGAGGCGGCCGCCCTCGTCGACGGGGCGCTCACCAAGTGCATCGACGCCGTGGCCGAGGTCGTCACCCAGGACGCGGGGCTGGACGCGGCCCGGGCCCGGCTGCTGGCCGTCGGGCTGGTGGGGTTGTCGCAGGTCACCGCCCAGTACTGGCTGGACTCCGACCAGGGCATCCCGCGGGACGAGGCCGTGGGCCTGATGTCCGCGCTGGCCTGGAAGGGCCTGGCGGGCTTCCCGCTCATCCACGACTAGCCAGGTAGGTCACCACCGCCAGCACGCGGCGGTGGTCCTCGACGCTGTCGACCAGGCCGAGCTTGGCCATGATGTTGGCGACGTGGGTCTCGACCGTCCGGTCGGTGAGCACCAACCGGGCGGCGATCCCCCGGTTCGTCCGGCCCTCGGCCATCAGGGCGAGCACCTCCCGCTCGCGCGCGGTCAGCCGTTCGAGGGGGTCCTCGCGGCGACGATGGCCGATCAGCCGGGTGACCACCTCGGGGTCCAGCGCCGAGCCCCCGCCCGCGACGCGGCGCAGCGCCTCCAGGAACTCGTCGACGTCGAACACCCGGTCCTTGAGCAGGTAGCCGAAACCGCCCCCGCCGACCAGCTCCACGGTCGGGTACGGCTCCACGTGCTGCGACAGCAGCACGATCCCCAGGTCGGGATGGTCCTGGCGGAGGTGGCGGGCCGCGTGCGCGCCGTCCGCCCCGCGGTGCGGCGGCATGTGGATGTCGACGACGGCGAGGTCCGGCCGCCGCTTGGCGACGGCGGCGACCAGGCCGTCCGCGTCGCCGACCCGGGCCACGATCTCGTGCCCGGCGTCCTCCAGCAGGCGGGCCAGGCCCTCGCGGAACAGGACGCTGTCCTCGGCGATCACGGTCCTCACCGGCGCGGCCCCCTCGTCACGGCGCGCACGGCAGGATCGCCTCGACGGTCGTGCCCGCCGACCCGCCGACCGAGAGCCGCCCACCCGCGGCCGCGACGCGGTCCACCAGACCCGCGAGCCCGGATCCGGGGCGGGCGACGGCACCGCCGCGCCCGTCGTCGGACACCCGGACCAGGACGTGCTCGGGATGGCGCTCGACCCGGATGTCGACGGCCTCGGCGTCCGCGTGCTTCACGACGTTGGCCAGGGCCTCGCTCGCCACGTAGTACGCGGTGGTGGCGACCTCGTCGGGCACCGCGTCCTCGGCGACCTCGAGCCGCACCGGGATGGGCAGGCCGGTGGTGAGCGAGCGGATCGCCGGGCCCAGTCCGGCGTCGAGGTCCAGGGGCCGCAGACCCTGGGCGATAGCGCGCAGCTCCGCCACCGCCGTCGACAGTTCGGCGACGGCCTGGTCCAGCAGTCCCTGCACGTCCTCGTCGGCGCCGGAGTCCAGCCTGCGCTGGGCCAGCCGGATCGCCATACCCAGCGACACGAGCCGCTGTTGGGCACCGTCGTGCAGGTCCCGTTCGAGCCGGCGCCGCTCGCGGTACCCGGCCTGCAGCAGCCGGGCCCGGCTCTCCGCGACCTCGCGCAGGGCCTCGGTCAGCTCCAGCCGGGACCGGATCAGCTCGACGAGCAGCGCCGACTCCGCCGCCGTTTCGCGCAGCAGCTCGCGGGTCGCGGGGCCGCCTCCGGGCAGCAGCGCGCCGACCTGGGTGCCGGACAGGGTCACCGGGACCCCCTCGGGCAACAGCGCTCCGTGCTCGTCGACCAGCGCGGTCCGCCCGGGCAGCACGTAGCCCACCCGCAGCGCGGGGTCGCGCAACGCGGTCCGCAGGACCTCCGGGAGGTCCTCGGGGCGGGACTGACCGGCGTCGATGCGCCGGCGGAGCGCGGTGAGGGCGACCCGTACGCCCTGCCGCAGGGGGTAGAGCCTGCGGTCGACGCCGCCGCGCAGCCGCGACCGCAACGGGGACAGCGCGAGCGCGCAGGCCGCGGTCGCGACGGCCGCCGCCACCGGTGAGCGGCTGCCGAGCAGGGCACCCGCCGCGGTCTCGGCCACGGCGAACACCGCGAGCAGCGCGGTGGTGACCGCGGTGTAGGTGACGGTCGCGGAGAACGCCCGGTCGACGTCGTAGAGATCGTGGCGGAGCAGGGCGATCGTGGTGACCACGGGGATGCCGACCGCCGTCAGCCCGATCCCGATCATCACCAGGTCCGGGGTGTCGAAGAGCAGGTAGGACAGCCAACACAGCAGCAGGGTGGCGGGCAGCAGCAGGGCGCCGAGGGCGAACCAGCGCACCTGGGCCCGCACGGTCGCGTCGACCGCGTGCCGGTGGCGCTGGATCATCGCGACCGCGCAGGCCACGAGGAGGACGAGCAGCCCCAGGAGCACCGCCGGACCGAGAGCGGTCACGACCTCGGGCACCCGGTACGGCGGCGTGGCCAGGGCTGCGAGCGGCGGGTCGTAGCCCTCGGCCGGGCCCCCGGCGGCGACGAGGAACACCGCGGCCAGCACGCCGACCGCCCGGGCCACGCCGCGCCGCCACCGACCGGGCAGCCTGCCGTCGGGGAAGACCAGCAGCAGGAACGCGGTGGGCAGGTACAGCAGCACCCAGGAGCCCGCGGCCGCCGCCGCGAACCAGGACCTGACCGCGGGCCCGGGCCGGGCCTCGGGGTGCGCCGCCCACACCGCGACGACCTCGTCACCCAGGCCCACGACCAGCAGCAACACGGTGCCGAGCAGGGCGAGCAGCGGCGCGACGACGGCGCGCGGGCGGCGCAGCGCGAGGACCGTGCCGAGGACGATCGCGGGCAGCGACAGCACCACGACGACCGCAGGCTCCAGGATCCCGACGTCGGGGAACCTGCCGACCAGCAGGGTGAGGAGCCCGAGCACCACCGCGGCGGCGCCGGTGACGCACAGGGTCAGGGTCCGGGGCATGGTGCTCACGCTAGGAACCCACCGGCGGACGCGGATCCGTGCGGGCACGGAGACCGAGTGCGGTGCCGGCACGGATCCGCAGGCCAGGCGGGCAGGTGAGGCTGGCGCCATGACCTCCCGCCGCACCGCGACCGGTGCCCTGCTGACCCTGTTCACCGCCGCGGCGCTCGCCGCGTGCTCCACCCCCGCCGCGGCCCCCGCGCCCGCCGCGCCCGCCAAGGACCAGGCCGCCGCCTGCCTCGCCCAGGTCACGATGGACACCACCATCCCGCCGGGCATCGATCCCGACGGTCCACCGCCCGCCGCGGCCGACCTGCAGGCCTGGGCCGCGACCGTCGCCCCGCAGCTCGCGATCGTGCAGGCCAACGCCCCCGACGAGCTCGCGGGCCCGATCTCCGCCTACGGTGCACAGCTGGCACAGGCCCAGGCGGGGCAGCCGATGGACCTGCAGGCGCCCGCCAACGTCGAGGCCACGGCGGCCCTGTCCCGCTGGGTCCACGACAGCTGCGGCTACCAGACCCTCGACGCCACCGTCTCCGGTGGCGCGCTCTCCGGCGTCCCCGCGACGCTGAAGCCCGGACCGCTCGCGATCACGATGACCCACGCGGGCGAACCCCCCGCCGCGGTGCTGCTCGTCGCCCGGGTCGAGGACGGGCAGACCGTCACGCCGGCGGCGGTCGACTCGGGCGCGACGGACCTCGACCAGGTCGCGGACGTCGTGTCGGGCACGCAGGCCACGGGCCCGGACCCCGCGTACGGGGTGGCGCTGCTCCGGCCCGGGAACTACCTGGTGGTGGGCGTGCTCGGTACCCCGCCCGACTTCGCGGGCACGGCGAGCGCCGCGTTCACCGTCGCCTGAGCGCATCCCGCCTCCCGGCCGGGACTCGGGACCGCCGCCCCGACCGTTACCCGGCCGCCCCGAGAGCCCTGGGGCGGCCGGGAGCTCTCACACCGGGACCGCGGCGCCGACCAGGGCCTGGATCCGGGCGGTGACGCCGTCGGTGCGCTCCAGCGGCAGCATGTGACCGGCGTCGGGGAACAGCGTCAGCTCGGCGTGCGGCAGCGCCTCGCGGATCCGCCGCGAGTAGCGCGGCGGGGTGAGCCGGTCGCGCGTGCCGACCATGATGTGCACCGGGATCTCGGCGTAGGCCGCCAGGGCCGCCTGGCGCTGGTGGGCGCCGAGGGTCGTCCAGAACCCGGAGAGCGTGCTCGGGCGGCAGGCGGCGATCGTCTCGCTCGTCTTGCGCAGCGCGGCCCGCGACGGGTGGCGCCCCACCAGCATCGCCCGCATGGCGGGCTCCAGCAGCACGGGGTGGCGGGCGAGGGCCCGCCTGCCCGTCCACGCCGCCGAGGCGAAGACGCGGCGCTCGTTCACCGTCCGCAGCCAGCCGGGGAAGGTGGCGCCCAGCTCGCCCGCCGCGGTCGCGACCAGCCCCAGCCCGACGACCCGGGCCACGAGCCCGGGATGCCGCTCGGCCAGCGCCATCGCCGTCATGCCGCCCATGGAGTGCCCGACCAGCACGATCGGCCCCTCCGGGACCTCGGCCGCCAGCACGGCGGCCAGGTCGTCCGCGAGCTGCTCGATGGTCATGGTCGATGCGTCCACCTCGGCCGACCGGCCGTGGCCGCGGTGGTCGTAGCGCAGGACCCGGACCCCGGTCAGCGCACGGGCGACGGGTTCCCAGCACGTGGAGTCCAGCGTCCACCCGTGCAGCAGCACGACCGTGACCGGCCCGGTGCCCGACACGACGCCGTGCAGGTCGAGTCCGTCCGCCGACTTCATACGAGGTACGCCTTCCTCCACAGCAGCTCGGTGGGCCCGCCGACGAGCCCCTGGTCGCGCAGGAACGCCACGCACTTCTCCGCCGACCAGCGCAGTGACTCCTGCCAGTGTGGATTGGCCAGCGCCGCCCGGCGACCCTCCTCGGGCGCGATTCCCACGGACGTGTAGACCGCCGGGTGCACGAGGTTGCGGGCGACGACGAACGCGATGCGGGCCAGCAGGTAGCGCCCCAGCTCGCGCTGCGACCGGGTCACCTTCGGCATGATCCGCTGGAGCTCCTCGCGGGCGTAGCGGACGTGCCGGGCCTCCTCCGTCACGTGGATCTTGTTGACCATGCGGGTGAGCGGCTGCACCGTCTCGTCCCGCATCGACTCGCGCTGGAAGCGGTCCAGGATCTCCTCGACGAACAGCGTGCCGCCGAACATCGCCGGGCCGTACCCGACGGTCTTGAACAGCCTGCCCAGCTGGTGGGTGAGGCCGGTCGGGGCGTAGTCGGGCACGCCGTACCGCTCGGTCATCTTCGCGAACATGATCGAGTGCCGGCACTCGTCGGCGATCTCGGTGAGCGCGTACTGGATGTGCGCGCGGCGCGGGTCGCGGTCGTAGGCGTAGCGCAGCAGCATCTGCATCAGGATGATCTCGAACCAGAGCCCGATCCGCGCGACGCTGCAGACCTCGTGGATCGTCAGCGTGCGCCGCTGCTCGTCGGTGAGGCCCTCCCACAGCGGCGTGCCGTAGAGCGACGCCCGGTGCTCCGGGAGCCCCCACAGCCCGTCGACGAGCGGGGCGTCCCAGTCGATGTCCAGGTGCGGCTCGTAGGACTTCTCCACCGAGGACTTCAGCAGCCGGGTGGCCGTGGCCTCGCGGTCGTTCACCGTGTCGATGACGCTCATCGCTTCCCTCCCAGCCGGAGCACGAGCCCCTTGGCCAGCTCCGATCCGTCGAACACGCCCTGGGCGACCTGTCTGCGCACCCGGGCGACGACCCCGCGCTGGACCAGGCCCGGCACGTGGCGTCCGGCCCACAGCTCGACCTGCCCGGCGCGGGTGCCCGCGGTGTCCCGGCGCGGACGTCGGGCGGCGAGCTGACGGCACACGGTGCCGACGATGTCGTCGACCTCCTCGGCGCGGACCTGCCCCTCCAGGCTCAGCCCGACCTCCTTGCCCGCCTCGTGGATCGGGGTCCGGACGTAGCCGGGGTACACGGTCGTG
Source organism: Pseudonocardia sp. WMMC193 (assembly GCF_021728735.1). Lineage (NCBI taxonomy): Bacteria > Bacillati > Actinomycetota > Actinomycetes > Pseudonocardiales > Pseudonocardiaceae > Pseudonocardia > Pseudonocardia sp. WMMC193. The sequence continues at coordinate 3,905,193 of NZ_JAKKDO010000003.1, forward strand.
ACGTGCAGCCGGGTGCCGTACTCGAGCCGCAGCGCGTCCGCGTAGGCGGTCATGCCGCGCTTGGCCACGCTGTAGGCGGAGACGAACGGGAGCGTGAGGTAGGCGAGCTCGCTGGAGACGAAGACCACGCGGCCCTTCTCCGGGCCCTCGGTCAGGGCGGGCAGCGCCGCCGCGGTGACCCGCCAGGCCCCGAGCAGGTTGGTGTCGATGACCTTCAGCGCGTCCGGTTCGAGGGGGCCGCCCGCGTCGTTCGGGATGCCGATGCCCGCGTAGTGGACCACCGCGTCGAGCCCGCCGAGGGTGCGCACCGCCTCCGCCACGGCACGCTCCACCGCCTCGGGATCGGTGATGTCGCAGGCGAGGACCGACTCGGCGTCCGATCCGTGCCGGTCGAGCCCGACGACCCGGGCCCCCTGCTCCCGCAGCCGCGCGACCGTCGGAGCGCCGAAGCCCCCGGCCGCCCCGGTGACCAGTACTCGCATGGCCGTTCCTCCCCGTCGACGAACGCTTGCTGTTACCCGCGGTAACTGTTACCACTGGTAACGTGCCGGACGACGACGGAACTGTCAAGGGGAACCCACGCGCCGCCCGCCGCGCCCAACGCCGCGCGGAGATGGTCGAGGCCGCGATGGCCGCGGTGCGCGCGCACGGCGCGGGGGTGTCGGTGGCGGACATGGCCGCGAGCGCCGGGATCACGAAACCCGTGCTGTACCGCCACTTCGACGACCGCGCGGACCTGCAGCGGGCCGTCGGCAAGCGGGCCGCCGAGAACCTCATGGAGAAGATGGCGCCCGCGCTCATGGAGGACCTCGCACCGCGCGCGCAGATCGCCGCGGTGGTCGACGCGTTCCTGCAGGGCGTCGAGGAGGAGCCCGAGCTGTGGCGGTTCGTGGTGCACAACCCGGCGCCCGAGACCACCGACGTCGCCGACGACGTCCGCGGCCAGATCGCGACCCTGCTCGCCCAGCTCATCGGCGGGCGGCTGCGCGCGGCCGGGCAGGACTCCGGCGGCGCCGAGGCCTACGCGTACGGGCTGGTCGGGATGGTGGAGAGCGCGGGCGACTGGTGGCTGGAGCGCCGCACGATGAGCCGCGCGGACCTGACCGGCTACCTCACCACGCTGATCTGGAACGGCGCGCACGGTGTGCTCGGCACGCCGGACGTGGAATCCCCCGTGCTCAGGATGGTCCCGAAGGAGAACCCCGGTGTCGGATGAGGTCGACTACGCAGGCCCCGCCACGCTGACGATCGACGGCACCGCCCTCGACGTGCACGTGCGCCTGGAGGCCCACACCCAGCCCCAGGACGGGAAGGTCCACTGGTACGGACGGGTGACCCGGGACCCCGGGACCGGCGCCGCGCTGGCCGGGGTGCTCGGCGGGCGCAACGCCGACGTCGTCGTGTCCACGGCGACCGGCAGCGCCCGCGGCCGGATCGGCGACGTCGACCTGTGGGGCCGGTACCGCCTGTCCGGCGTCGGGAGCCCGCCCTATCCGCTCGACGAGCCCCCGACGGAGTGACTCCGCTCCCGGAGCCTCAGCTGCCGAAGCCGACCTTCGCCGCGGACGACGGCGCGATCTCGACGTAGGAGATCCGGACGGCCGGGATCAGGTACTTGCGGCCCTTCTCGTCCACGAGCGACAGCGTGCCGTCGCCGGACTTCAGCGCCTCGGCGACGAGCTTCTCGACCTCGTCAGCGGTCTGGTCGCTGGACACCACGAGCTCCCGCGGGCTCTCCGCGATGCCGATCTTGACCTCCACCGGGGAACCTCCTGGTGAGTACGTACGGGTGGACTACGCGACCCAGGCTAGTCGAGTCGGACACCGCGACCGCGGCCCGTCCGCCAGGGGCGAAACTCAGTTGAGTCCGAGGGCGGCCATGCGCTTGCCGTGGTTGCTCTGCAGCCGCTTGATCAGCGCCGCGATGCCCGCGATGTCCCCCGACCCGCGCACGATGAAGTCCGCCAGCTCGTCCCGCTCGGCGACGATGTGCTGGGCCTGGGTGACGGCCTCGCCCAGCAGCCGCCTGCCCCACAGCGCGAGCCGGTCCCGGACCTGTCGGTTCGTCGCGCACGCCGCGTGCACCTCGCGCTCGGCGAAGGCCGAGTGCCCGGTGTCGGCGAGGACCGTGCGGACGAGCTCGGCGGTCGAACCGTCCACCCAGCCCGCGACCTCGCGGTAGAAGTCCGCCGCCAGCCCGTCGCCCACGTACGCCTTGACCAGCGACTCCAGCCAGGTCCGCGGGCGGGTGGTGGCGTGGTAGGCGTCCACCCCCGCGACGAACGGCGCCATCGCCTCGTCCACGCGCACCCCGAGGCCCGCGAGGTGCTCCTCCAGCATGCGGAAGTGCCCCATCTCGGCGCCCGCCATGACGCTCAGGGCGGAGCGGCCCGCGAGGGTCGGCGCGGTGCGCGCGTCCTCGGCCAGCCGGTCGAACGCCGAGAGCTCGCCGTAGGCCAGCGCGCCCAGGAGATCGACGACCGCGCGCCGGGTCGCGTCCACTTCCGCCATGGTCGAAACCTTAGTGCCCCGTCCGAGGAGCCCGGTGCCGGAATCGGTGGTCCGGCCGCCGAGTCCGGTGCCGAGCTTCTCGGACGGGGCACTGGTGGTCGGGGCGGGCGGCGCACGTCACCGTGCCCCGCGATCCGGCCCGGGGGTATCATGGCCCTGCGCGTAGCGCCCGGGCATCCGGTGCGCCGCGCAGATCGACTGCGACACCGCCGGGTAACGGGTCGGCGCCACCGGGCGCCCGACTCACCGGTGTGCACACGAACTGGTGCGTACAGCGCCTCGGACGGCTCTCCCACCCGGGCTTCCCCAGCCGGTGGTCGACGAGCCGGGCGCCTGGCTCCTGTACGCGGAGAGAGGCGACACCCACCTTGTCCGAGACCTACACCGAACCCGCCGACACGGTCGACCCCGAAGCGACCGCAGACGCGCACCCGCTCACGGCGGGCGCCCCCGTCAAGTCCGAGTCCCCCACGTTCGCCGAGCTCGGAGTCCGCCCCGAGATCGTGCGGGCGCTGGCCGAGGCCGGCATCGAGCGCACCTTCGCCATCCAGGAGCTGACCCTCCCGCTCGCCCTCGCGGGCGAGGACGTGATCGGCCAGGCGCGCACCGGCACCGGCAAGACCCTGGGCTTCGGCGTCCCGCTGCTGCAGCGGGTCACCCCGCCGTCCGAGCGCGCCGCCGCGACCGCCGAGGGCGAGACCGCGGACCGCACGAAGGACGTCCCGCAGGCGCTCGTCGTGGTCCCGACCCGCGAGCTCTGCGTGCAGGTCGCCCAGGACCTCGCGGACGCGGGCAAGCACCTCGGCGTCCGGGTCACCGCCATCTACGGCGGCCGGGCGTACGAGCCCCAGCTGGAGGCCCTGCGCAAGGGCGTCGACGTGGTCGTCGGCACCCCGGGCCGGCTCCTCGACCTCGCCGAGCAGCGCCACCTCGTGCTGGGCCGGGTCAAGGCCCTGGTCCTCGACGAGGCGGACGAGATGCTCGACCTCGGCTTCCTGCCGGACGTCGAGCGCATCATGCGGATGCTCCCCGAGGAGCGCCACACGATGCTGTTCTCGGCCACCATGCCGGGCCCGATCATCGCGCTGTCCCGCGCCTTCCTGAACCGGCCCACGCACATCAGGGCCGAGGAGCCGGACCAGAGCTCGATCCACGAGCGCACCGAGCAGTTCGTCTACCGCGCCCACGCGATGGACAAGGTCGAGCTGGTCACGCGCGTGCTGCAGGCCCGCGAGCGCGGCCTCACCATGATCTTCGCCCGCACCAAGCGCACCGTGCAGCGGGTGGCAGACGACCTGGCCGAGCGCGGGTTCGCCGCCGCCGCCGTGCACGGCGACCTGGGCCAGGGCGCCCGCGAGCAGGCCCTGCGCGCCTTCCGCTCCGGCAAGGTGGACGTGCTGGTGGCCACGGACGTCGCGGCCCGCGGCATCGACGTCACCGACGTCACGCACGTCATCAACTACCAGTGCCCCGAGGACTCCAAGACCTACGTCCACCGGATCGGCCGCACCGGCCGCGCCGGGAAGACCGGGGTCGCGGTCACGCTCGTCGACTGGGACGAGATGCCGCGCTGGAAGATGGTGGCCGAGGACCTCGGTCTGGCCGTCACCGAGCCCGTCGAGACCTACTCGACCAGCGAGCACCTCTACACGGACCTGGACGTCCCCACGGACGCCACCGGGCGCCTGCCGCTGTCGAAGCGGACCCGCGCCGGCCTGTCGGCCGAGTACGTGGACACCGAGGGCGACCACCAGGGCCGCAGCAAGCGCAAGGACCCGGCCGAGCGGCCCGCGCGCAAGCGCCGGGAGCGGACCCGCACCCGCAGCCGCGCCGGGGTCCCGGTCGCCGGTCCGGCGGGGGCCAAGCCCGCCGCCGAGTCCGCACCGGCCGACGCGCCTGCGGCCGAGCCCGCCGTGTCCGCCGAGGCTCCGGCGGGCGGGCCCGTCACCGACGCGACCGGCGAGGGGGACGGCACCAAGCCGCGCCGCCGTCGCCGGCGCGGGGGCCGTGGCCGCTCGCGCTCCGGGGACGCCACCCCCACCGAGGCCGGCGCCGAGCAGGACGCCGCCGCCAGCTGAGACCGACCTAGTAGCTTCGGGGCGTGCTCCGCGCCCGCGAACTCCCCGAACGCCGTCGCCGCAGAGATCTCGCGGTGGCGGCGTTCGTCGTTCTGCTGGTCGTCGCGGTCGCCGTGGGGTACGGGCTGACCAGCCCCGCGGCCCGCACCGAGTCGGTGCCCGCGGACGCACCGGGCGTCGAGCCGCCGGTGGCGGAGGTCGTCCCGGCGGGGTTCGTGGAGGCGTGGCGGGCGCCCAGCGGAGCGACCCCACAGCCTGTCGTGAGCGGGCCGGGCGTGGTGACCGCGGACGGGGACGCGGTCGTCGGGCGGGACGCGACGACCGGCGCCCCGCGGTGGAGCTACACCCGCGACCGGCCGCTCTGCACGGTCGGCGCGGGGTTCGGACAGGTCCTGGCGCTGTACGCCACCGCGGACGGCACGTGGTGCAGCGAGCTGTCCGCACTGAACCCCGACCTCGGGACCCGGGGCCCCGCCGCGAACCCGGACGTCGGTGCGGGGGCCCGGCTCGCGGCGTCGGGCAGCGTCGTGGTGGCGAGCTCCCCCACCTACCTGGAGACACTGCGGTCCGACCTGGTCACCACGCTGCAGTACGGCGCGGTGACCGCGCCCGCCCAGCCGGACCGCCAGCCCCGCCCGGACTGCACGCACACCTCCGTGGCCCTCGGCGCGGGCAGGCTGGGCGTGGTCGAGTCGTGCCCGGCGGAGGCCGCGGACCGGCTGACCCTGCTCCGCCCGGACGGGACGGGGGACGCCGACACCCCGACCGTCGAGTTCTCGGTCCCGCTGTCCACGCGCGGCGCGCAGCTCGTCGCGGTGTCCGTGGACCGGGCCGCGGTCGTCCTGCCCGGGCCGCCCGAGCTGCAGATCTTCGACCGCAGCGGCACGCAGGTGGGCCTCATCGGGCTGGACGTCCCCGAGGGCGAGGTCGCGCCGCCCGCCGGGGGGATCTCGGCGACCGCCACCGACGGCGCCCGCGTGTACTGGTGGAGCGGCTCGCGCACGGTCGCCCTGGACCGCACCGCGCTCGCCCCGCTCTGGACGCTGCGGGACACCCTCGGCCCCGGCACCGCGTACGCGGGCAGCCTGCTCGTCCCGGTCGCGGCGGGGATCGCGGTGGTCGACCCGGTCCGCGGCGTCGTGCAGCGCACGATCCCGGTGGACCGCGGCGGCTACTCGGGCCCGGTGATGCTCGCCGCCCAGGGCGAGGTCCTCCTCGAGCAACGCGGGTCCGAGATGGTGGCGCTGCGGCCGGACTCGAGGAACTAGATGCCGAGGACCAGCCGGGCCACCGTGAAGTAGATGAGCAGTCCGGTGGCGTCGACGAGGGTCGTCACCGCCGGTGCGGACACGACCGCGGGGTCGATACCCAGCCGGGTCGCGAGCAGCGGCATCGTGGCGCCGATGGTCGCCGCCCAGGCACACACCGCGACCAGGGAGACACCCAGGACCAGGGCGACCTGCCCGCCCACCAGCAGGCTCCCGATCGTCGTCCCGACGACGGCGAGCATCGCCCCGAGCACGGCACCCACCCGCGCCTCCCGCCACATCACCCGCAGGACGTCCGACGGTCGCACCTCGCCGACCGCGAGCGCCCGGACGGTCGCCGTGGCCGCCTGGGCACCCGCGTTCCCGCCCGTGCCGATCAGCAGGGGCACGAACAGGGCGAGCGCGGTGACCTCGGCGAGCGTGTCCTCGAAGTACTGCAGGACGTTCACCGTCAGGGTCGCCGCGACGAGCAGCAGGAGCAGCCAGACGACCCGGCTCCGCGCGAGCGCCACCACACCCACCGTCAGGTAGTGCCCCCGCCACGGCGCGGCCCCGGACTGGCGGGCGACGTCCTCGGAGTCCGCCCGTTCCAGCTCCTCGACGGCGTCGTCGATCGTGAGCAGCCCGAGCAGCCGCTCCTCCTCGTCGACCACCGGGAGCGCCACCCGGTCGGACTCCCCCAGCAGCCGGGCCGCCGCCTCGGCGGACTCGGTCGCCCGGACCCGCTCGACGTCGGTCTCCACGATGTCGGCCAGCGGCGTCTCGGGGGCGCTGAGCACCAGCTCACCCAGCTCGACGGTGCCCACGAGCAGCCTGCCCGGCCCGACCACCGGCAGGACCTGCACGGTCTCGGCGGTGCGCCCGATCCGCCGGACGCGGGCGAGGGCGTGGCCGACCGTGCCGCCCGCGTGCAGGCTGGCCACCTCGGGCGTCATCAACCTGCCCACGGAGCCCGCCCGGTAGCCGAGCAGGGCCGCGGTGGCGCGGCGCCGCTCGGGCGGCAGGCCGGCGAGCACCCGGTGCGCCATCGAGGCGGGCATCTCGTCGAGCAGGCGGGCCCGGTCGTCCGGGTCGAGGCCGTCGACCAGCTCCGTGACGTGCTCCGCCCGCATGCCCTCGACGACGTGGCGCACCGTGCCGGCGTCGAGGTGCTCGAACACCTCGGCGGCGCGGTCCTTGTCGAGCAGCCGGAACAGCACGGCCGCGTCGGCCCGCCCGCACCGCGCGAGCACCTCGGCGAGCTCCCGGGCCGTGGTCTCGCCCGCCTCCTCGGCCGCCGCGGTCAGATCGCCGCGGTGGAGGGCGGCGGTCAGGGACCGGGCGAGGTCCTCGTCTCGGGCGACCACGCTCAGAACAGCCAGTACCCGCCGAGGACCAGCACCGCGAGGGCCACGACCACCCACGCGGCGAGCGCGCCGACCCGGCCCGCGCGGCGGTCCGCGACGAGCTGGGCGGCGACGGCCGCGGCGGCGGCCAGGCCGTGGCCCAGCAGCATGCCGGGGCCGGGGCCGGGCGCACCGGTGCGGGTGGTGAACACCCAGCCGCCGACCAGCACCGCGAACAGCGCGACGAGCCCGGCGCAGAGCACGCCGGAGAAGCCGCGCAGCAGTCGTCCGGGCAGGCGTTCGGTCACGTGACCAGCTGCTCCCACGGCTGCGCGGCCGGACCCACGGCCTGGCCCTCGGCGCAGTTCCGGCGCATGTCGCACACGGCGCAGCGCGGGGCCGGACGGGCCGGGAACAACGCGTCCGCCGAGCCGCCCGCCGCCAGCTCGGCGGCCGCGTCCGCCGCCGCGAACGCGCCCGCCTCGGCCCGGTCCCGGTGCTCGGCCAGGGACTCCGCGGAGTGGTCGTAGGCGGCGACGGTGCCGCTGGGCAGGTGGTGCAGCTCGACCCGGCGGGTCTCCTGGCGCAGGGTCGCGGTGGTGGCCAGCGCGTACAGCGCCAGCGCCGGTGAGGCACCGGCGTCCGCCGCGGTGGGCACGTGCCTGCCGGTCTTGTAGTCGACGATCACGGGTCCGGGGTCGATCCGGTCGACCCGGCCCTCGGCGACGATGCCGCCGGTCGACACCGACACCCACCGCTCGACGGCGAGCGGGTCCGGCGCGCCGTGCTCGGCGACGTAGTCCTCGACCCAGGTCCGCGCCTTGAGCCGGTACTCCTGCTGCTGCGCGGTGTCCCGGAACCCCTCGCCGATCCAGTTCCGGTCGACGAGTGCGGCGGCCTCGGCCGGGGTCCGTTCGGCCCGCGGCCGGGCGAACAGCGCCCGCAGGGCCAGGTGCACCACCGAGCCGAGGGTGCTCGCCGCCCGCGCGCCGCGACCCGGCGCCTTGTCCAGGTAGGTCAGCCGGTAGCGGCGCGGGCAGTCCTCCCAGGTCCCGAGCCGCGCGGGGGTGACGCGCACCAGCGGACGGGCCCAGGCCTCCTCGCCCGCGAGCGCGTCGAAACCCAGCTGCGTCACAGGACGGGCACTCCGGAGGCGCGGTCGACCAGGTCCTCCAGGGCGTCGGGCGCCGTGGACTCCGCGGCGATCGGGGTGGACTTGTTGGTGCCGTGGTAGTCCGAGGAGCCCGTCGCCACCAGGCCCAGCTCGGCCGCGACGCCGCGCAGCAGCTCGCGGTCCTGCGGCGCGTGGTCCGGGTGGTCCACCTCGACGCCCGCCAGGCCGAGCTTCGCGAGGTCCGCCAGCACGGAGGTCTCGATGACCCGGCCCCGCTTGCGCGCGAGCGGGTGGGCGAACACCGGCACCCCGCCCGCGTCCACGATCATCTGGACCGCCCGCTCGACGGGGGTGTCCGTCTTGGGCTCGTAGTACTTGCTGCCGGTCTTGAGGATCTCGGCGAAGGCCTCGTTCACCGACCCCACGACGCCCGCCCGCATGAGGGCCTGGCCGAGGTGCGGCCGCCCGGGCGTGGTGCCCTCGGGGACGAGGTCGAAGACGCGGTCCGCGTCGAGCTGCGGGTAGTCGGCGGCGACGTTGCGGGCCATCTTCCGCAACCGCTCCACCCGCTCGCCGACCAGCCGCTCCTGCTCCGCGACGATCGCCGGGTGCTCCGGGTCGAACAGGTACCCCAGCAGGTGCACGCTCACCGTCGCCCGGTCCCCCGGCGTCTCCGGCCGCCCGGTGGGGCTGACGCAGGAGAACTCCGCGCCGCGCACCAGCCGCATCCCGGCGGGCAGCACCGCGGCCGCGCGGGACCAGCCACCCGTGGTGTCGTGGTCGGTCAGCGCGAGCACGTCGATCCCCGCGGCGGCGGCCGCGGCCACCAGCTCCTCGGGGGTGTCCGTGCCGTCGGAGACCGTCGAGTGGGTGTGCAGGTCGATCAGGGCCACCGGGCGATTATCGACGCCAGCGGTTCCGGGCGAGCATCCCGGTCGCCCGCGTCTTCCCCTTCTCCCCGAACACCAGCTCGGAGAGGGCCTCGTAGATCTCCTCGGGCCGCGGCATGTAGTCGATCCGGTTCAGCGCCTGGATCTGGCCCGCCGACTCCACGATGAGCGTGCCGTAGCCGAGCATCCGGCCGCCGACGCTGCGCGAGAAGGTGAGGTCGGTGACCTTGCCCAGCGGCATCATGCCCACGTTGTGGGTGATGATCCCCTGGGCGAGCATCACGCGCTTGTCGGTGATCACGATGCGCTCGATCCACCACAGGATGGAGTTCACGACGAACCGCAGCACGGCGACCAGCGCGAGATAGAACGTCAGGTTGTCGACGAACACCTCGCCCCAGCCGCCGATGCGCCCGTCCAGCAGCCGGTCGATCGCGATCATGGCGATCAGGAACAGGGCCGTCTGGAAGATGTGCGGGATCATGACGGCCCAGTGCTGACGCACCCGGATGACCCGCCGCTCGGTCGGCAGCAGGTACTCGTCGATCTCCCGGGGGGCCAGCATCAGCGCGGGGCAACGCCCTGGAAGAAGGTGATGATGCTGTTCCCCACGCTGGCGAGCCAGCCGCCGATGCCGGAGACCGTGCTGGACGCACCTCCCGGGTTCGTGACGATGAAGAAGATCACCAGGACCAGGACGAGGATCCCGACCAGCTTCTTGACGTTCACTCAGACCACCGTTCCGGCAGGGGGGCTTGCAAGATCGAACGTACCGATCCCCCCGGTCACCGGGACATCGGCCACGCGGGGCAGGGTACCGTCATCACCGATGACCGAGGGTAGCCGACACGTAGCGTGTGTGGGAGGAATCGCCCACACGGGGGACGGACGGATCCTGCTGGTCCAGCGTCGGAACGAGCCGGGCCGCGGTCGGTGGTCCGTGCCGGGCGGGCGCGTCGAGCCCGGGGAGTCCGACGCGCAGGCCCTGGTCCGCGAGATGGCCGAGGAGACCGGCCTGACGGTCGAGGTCGGCGCGCTGGTCGGCACCGTCGTCCGCGGGGACTTCCACATCGCGGACTACCGCTGCACCGCCGTCGGCGGCACCCTGCGGGCCGGGGACGACGCCGCGGACGCCCGCTGGGTGGACGCCGCGGAGTTCGCCGCCCTCCCGCTCGTCGAGGGCCTCGCGGAGACCCTCGACGACTGGGGTGTCCTCCCCCGGCGCTGAGGGTCGCTCCGCGAGCTCCCGCCTAGACGGCGGGCGTGGGGCGGCCCGGCTGCTCGCCGCCGCGCGAGTCGCCGTAGGAGCGCTTCGGCACCATGACCTTCCGCCGGAACGTGCAGACGACCGTGCCGTCCTGCTTGTAGCCGATGGTCTCGACGTAGACCACTCCCCGGTCGTCCTTGGACTTCGACTCGGTCTTGTCCAGCACCCGGGTCTCGCCGTAGATCGTGTCACCGTGGAAGGTCGGCCTGGTGTGCTTGAGCGACTCGACCTCGAGGTTCGCGATCGCCTTGCCGCTGACGTCGGCGACGGACATGCCGAGCAGCAGCGAGTAGATGTAGTTCCCGACGACGACGTTCTTGCCGAAGTCCGTCGTCTCCTCCGCGTAGTGGGTGTCCATGTGCAGCGGATGGTGGTTCATCGTGATGAGGCAGAAGAGGTGGTCGTCGTACTCGGTGACCGTTTTGCCGGGCCAGTGCTTGTAGACCGCACCGACCTCGAACTCCTCGTAGTAGCGCCCGAACTGCAACGTCTTCGCCTCCATCGCCGATAGGTCTTACGGCCGGGTAATCTATCCGGTGGCCCACGGGTGGCGACCCGTTCAGCAGGAGGAGGTGACGCGCGTCATGGATCCCGCGCCAGGCAGTAGTACGAAGCGCGTCCCCGTCGTGTCTACGGTGTCAGCGGCCTCCTAGCCGCCCCCGGTTCGGCGAGGCGTGCGCTCTCCGCAGTCCTCGTCCGTCCTCTCGCCGGAGGTGCGCCGTGCCGCCCCTGTCCAGGCTCCGCCCCGTCATCAAGGCCGCGGGCAGCCGCGCCCTCAACGGGCGCTCCACCCACACCAGCGTGATGCCGCGGCTGCGGGTCCCCGTCTCCGCGTACGTCGTGGACTGCGGGGTGTACGTCGACGGCAGGCGGCTGCCCGGCCGCTGGTCGCACGACGCCGCGATCGACGAGGTCCGCGAGCGCGGCGAGGGCTTCGTCTGGATCGGCCTGCACGAGCCGAACGACGACCAGATCGAGGGCATCGCCGAGACCTACGGGCTGCACGAGCTCGCCGTCGAGGACGCGGTGCACGCCCACAACCGGCCCAAGCTCGAGCGGTACGACGACTCGCTGTTCATGGTGCTCAAGACCGTCCGCTACGTCGGGCACGCGGAGCCGACCAGCGCGAACGAGATCGTCGAGACCGGTGAGGTGCAGGCGTTCGTCGGGCGGGACTTCGTGGTGACCGTCCGGCACGGGCAGCACTCCGGGCTCCAGCAGGTCCGGCGCAGGCTGGAGGAGGACCCCGAGCAGCTCGCGCTCGGCCCGGCGGCCGTGCTGCACGCCATCGCCGACCACGTCGTCGACACCTACCTCGAGGTCGTCGAGGCCATCGAGGACGACATCGACGAGATGGAGGCGGAGGTCTTCGCCCCGCGCTCCACGATGGACCCCGAGCAGATCTACGTGATGAAGCGCGAGATCCTCGAGCTCCGCCGCGCAGTGATGCCGCTGCTCAAGCCGCTGCACAAGATCACCGAGGGGTACAGCTCGCTGGTCCCGCACGAGGTCCGCTCGTACTTCCGGGACGTCGAGGACCACCTGTCGAGCGTCGCGGAGCGCGTGGGCGGCTTCAACGAGCTCCTCACGACCCTGGTGGACGCCGTGCTGGCCAAGGTGTCCATGCGACAGAACTCGGACATGCGCAAGATCACCGCGTACGCCGCGCTGATCACCGTGCCCACGATGTTCGCCGGCATCTACGGGATGAACTTCGACTACATGCCCGAGCTGCACTGGCAGTTCGGCTACCCGCTGGTGATCATCGTGATCCTGGGGATCTGCGGGATGATCTACCGGTCCTTCCGCAAGAACGGCTGGCTGTAGGAGTCGGCAGGACTCGGCGCGCCGCCCCGTCGCGGTCGCCGTAGCCTGGCCGGGTGCCGAAGCGTCCGGTCAACCCGCTCAGGCTGCTCGACCTGCCCCGCTGGGCCGACCAGGAGCCGTCCTGGACGCAGGCCGACCCCGCACTGATCGAGGCGGCCACGGAACGGGCGCTGGCCCGGCCCGCGGGCGGCTGGGTCGTGGTGTGCGGCAGCCGCGAGATCGCGCCGACCTTCGGCCGCACGGTGGCGGGCCGCGAGATCGTCGTGTGGCGGACGGCGTCCGGCGAGCTGAGGGCCGGGCCGGGTGCCTGCCCGCACCTCGGCGCCGCCCTGTGCGACGCCCCCGTGGTCGGGGAGAACCTCGTCTGCCGCTGGCACGGCCTGCCGCTGGGCCGGGACTGGGGCACCTACCCCGTGCACGACGACGGCGTGCTGGTCTGGGTCCGCCTGGACGTCCTGGGCGAGCCCCCGCTCGACGCCCCGGTGCTCGGCCCGCGCCCGCCCGCGGGCGGGGTGCCCGCGGTCGCGACGGTGATCGGGCGCTGCGAGCCGCGAGACGTCCTGGCCAACCGGCTCGACCCCTGGCACGGCTCGTGGTTCCACCCCTACTCGTTCGCGCAGCTGCGGGTCCTCGCCGCGCCGCGACCCGGCGCGGCGGAGCCGGAGGACCGGTTCCTCGTCGAGGTCGGCTTCCGGGTCGCGGGGCGGCTCGGGGTGCCGGTGAAGGCCGAGTTCAGCTGCCCCGACCCGCGCACGGTGACCATGGAGATCGTCGACGGCGAGGGCACCGGCTCGGTGGTCGAGACGCACGCGACCCCGCTGGGCCCGGGCCCCGACGGCGCCCCCCGCACGGCGGTGATCGAGGCGGTCGTCGCCTACTCGGACCGCCCCGGGTTCGGGCACGCCGCGAAGGTGGGCGCCGCCCTGCGCCCGCTCATGCGCGCCGCCGCGGCGCGGCTGTGGCGAGACGACATCGCCTACGCCGAGCGGCGCTACACCCTCCGCTCGCGGTAGGCCCGGTTCGCACGTGTCGTGCGTTCACTGCGGCCGGCGGAACGAGAGCGCACGTTTCGTGCACTCACTGCTGCATGATCACCGGTTCCGTGCACTCAGCGCGGTGCGCACCGCACTGAGTGCACGAAACGGGCGATCAGGAACGCGGGTCGTCCTCGCGCTCGGCGCGGGTGAGCCACGCGCCGTCCGACCTGGTGGGCTTGGGCGCGCGCGTGAATCGGTCGCGCAGGCGGGGGCGCTGCTGCGGTGCGTCGGTCAGCGGCGGCACCTCGTCCAGCGGGTCCGCGTCCCGACCGTCCGGCTCGCGCTCGCGCACGCCGGGCCGCTCGCCCGCCGGGGCGAGGTCCTCGTCGTCGTCCAGCTCGAACGGGTCCGCGGGATCGCTCGGCGCCACAGCCCGCACCTCCGACCGCGGCGACCGCGGCGCAGGCGTGGGGCGGAAGGGGGCAGGCTCCGGCTCGACCCGTGCCGGCTCCGGCGCCGGCTCCGGCGCGGCCTCCGATGCGGGCTCCGATGCGGGCTGCGATGCGGGCTGCGCCGACTCGGGCCGCGTGGGCTGAGACTGCACCACCTCGGGCCGCACCACCTCGGGCCGCACCACCTCGGGCCGCACCGACTCGGACTGCACCGACTCGGACTGCACCACCTCGGGCTGCGCCGGCCGAGACCGCACCGCCTCCCCGTCCGGTCGCCCCGCATCGGTCTCGGGCTCGACAGGCGCCGGTTCGGGCGCCCGACCCGCCTCGGGCCCCGCAGCCTCGCCAGGTGCAGACGAGAACCCCGCGGCGGGCGGATCGGGCACGGCCCGCAGGCCCTGGGGCGGGGTCTCGGCCTCGGGATCGGCGTCAGCCCCGAGGGGGCCGACAGGACCGGCGGAGCGCGGCTCCCCGTCCGACGGGGGCTCCGGCACCGCACGCGGCGCGGGCAGCACCACGCGTCCGCGCACGCCCGGCCCGGGCCGCGGGCCGCGCGGGGCGGGCGCGTCGGTGAACGGGAGGCCGAGATCGTCCGGGCCGCCGCGGTCGTCGTGCACCGGGGCGCGGGCGAGGAAGGTGTGCAGGACGTGTTCCATCCGGCCGCCGAAGGTCTGCACCCGGATGTCGGTGAACCGGGCCCGCCCCAGCCGCTCGCGGAACTCGGTGACGCTGTCGAAGCGCGTGACCGAGCGCCACAGGTACTCGCCCATCCCCGGGACGCGGCCGTGCGTGCGGATTCGCGCGAGGTAGGCCAGGCAGGTCGCGGCCCAGGTCCGGCGCGCCGCCCGGTTCCCGCGCACCGAGTACTCGTGCACGGCGAGCGGCGCCCCCGGGACGAGGAGGTCCCGCAGGTAGGCGAGGGTGTCGTCGAGGTTGCGCTGGTGGCGCATCTCGTAGGCGACGAGGATCGCGTCGAACGGGCCGGGCAGGTTGCGGCGGGCGAGGGCGTCCCCGAGGTTGTAGAGCGTGGCGGTGACGAACCAGTAGTCCGGCGGCCAGTCCTCGGACTGCGCGTGCCGGGTGAGCTCGTGCGACTCGTCGACGGCCACGACGCGCCACCCGGGGGCCTCCTCGGGCACGCCCTGCACGGCGGCGCCGCTGCCCGCCCCGATGATCAGCAGTCGTTTCCCGGTGCCGGTCAGCCCCATCCGGTGCACGCTGAGCTGCAGCTGCTCACGGAAGGTGGGGTTGTTGCGCAGCAGCCGGTCGAACGCCCGCGCCGGCTGCCCCGAGCCGTCCGCCGCGTGCGGCTGGGCGCGGGTGTCCGTCTCGGTGGCGTTCACGCCCCCGATCCTCGCGCATCAGCCGCGCGCGCCCAAGGGGACGCGCGGGTGTCAGAACCCGGCCGTGGTCCCCATGGCCAGCTTGGCGAGCAGCTCGCGGGCCTTCTCGGCGTTGCGGGGCTGGCACAGCACGTCGTACCGGCCGGCGACCATCTGGCTGGCGGAGGTGAAGTCCCGCCGCCCGCGGGTGCCCCAGTACTGCGCCGCGGCGAACGCGAGCCCGAACACGACGCCGCCCGCGAGGGCGACCAGGATCCGCACGAGCGAGTCCCCGGCGGTGCTGAACAGCGACAGCAGCAGCCCGACGAACAACCCGAACCACGCGCCGGAGGCGGCGCCGGACGCCAGCACGCGCCCCCAGGTCAACCGCCCCACGATCCGCTCGACCAGCATCAGGTCGACGCCGACGATCGTCACGTCCCGGACCGGGAAGTCGCTGTCGGCGAGGTGGTCGACGGCCCGCTGCGCCTCCTCGTAGGTGGCGTACGAGCCGACCGGCCATCCGGTGGGCGGGGTGGGCAGGTTGGGCAGCCCCGGCGCGGGTCGCCCGCTGCCGCCGAACGGGGTGGTCACGGGTTCACTCCTCGAGTACATCGGACACCGGGAACATCTCGGCGTCCATCTGGTCAACGACGGGAGCGCCCGCGAAGTGCCCCGTGCCCGGTCACGATAGAACCACAACGCACGAACGGCACTCCCTCGCCCGAGAGTGCCGTCCGTTCGTGACCATGCCGTGCCGGGTCAGCGGCTCTTGTACTCCTTGAGCAGGCCGCGGGAGATGATCGTCTTCTGGATCTCGCTGGTGCCCTCGCCGATCAGCAGGAACGGGGCCTCGCGCATCAGCCGCTCGATCTCGTACTCCTTGGAGTACCCGTAGCCGCCGTGGATCCGGAAGGCCTCCTGCGTGACCTCGGCGCAGTACTCCGACGCGAGCAGCTTGGCCATGCCCGCCTCGACGTCGTTGCGCTCGCCGCGGTCCTTCAGCCTCGCGGCGTTGACCATCATCAGGTGGGCGGCCTCGACCTTGGTGCCCATCTCGGCCAGCTTGAACGCGATGGCCTGGTGCTCGGCGATCGGCTTGCCGAAGGTCGAGCGCTGCTGCGCGTACTCGGCCGCCAGCTCGAACGCCCGGATCGAGATGCCGCACGCCCGCGCGGCCACGTTGACCCGGCCGACCTCGACGCCGTCCATCATGTGCGAGAAGCCCTTGCCCGCCTCCCCGCCCAGGATCTGGGCGCCGGGGATGCGGAAGCCGTCGAACACCGCCTCGGTGGTGTCGACGCCCTTGTAGCCCATCTTGTCGATCTTGCCGGGGATGGTGAGGCCCGGGAGGACCTCCCCGAAGCCCGACGGCTTCTCCACCAGGAAGGTGGTGAGGTTCTGGTAGGGCTTGGGCTGCCCGAGGTCGGTCTTCACCAGCAGCGCGATCAGGTTGGACGAGCCGCCGTTGGTCAGCCACATCTTGGCGCCGTCGATGACGTAGTCGTCGCCGTCGGCCTTGGCGCGGGTCTTGATCGCCGCGACGTCGCTGCCCAGGTCCGGCTCGGACATGGAGAACGCGCCGCGGGTCTCGCCCTCGGCCATCTTCGGCAGGTACTTCTGCTTCTGCTCCGGCGTGCCGTGGTGCATCAGCATGTACGCCACGATGAAGTGCGTGTTGATCACGCCGGAGACGCTCATCCACCCGCGCGCGATCTGCTCGACGACGAGGGCGTAGGTCAGCAGGGACTCGCCCAGGCCGCCGTACTCCTCGGGGATGGTGAGGCCGAACAGCCCCATCTCCTTCATCCCGTCGACGATGTCCTGCGGGTAGGCGTCCGCGTGCTCCAGGGCGGTGGCGTGCGGGATGATCTCCTTGTCCACGAACGTGCGGACGGTGGAGATGATCTCCTCCTGCACGTCGGTGAGACCGGCGGTCTGGGCCAGGCGGGCCATGGGTCTACCTCTCAGTCCTGCGGCGGGGTCCACTTGTCGGTCCGCGACATGCCCGCGGCCCGACCCTTGCCCGAGATCACCAGCGCCATCTTGCGCGAGGCCTCGTCGATCATCTCGTCGCCGAGCATCGCCGCGCCGCGCTTGCCGCCCGCCTCGGAGGTGAACCAGTCGTAGGCGTCGAGGATGTTCTCGGCGTGGTCGTAGTCCTTCTGCGACGGGCTGAAGGTCTCGTTGGCCGCGTCGATCTGGCCGGGGTGCAGCACCCACTTGCCGTCGAAGCCGAGCGCGGCGGCGCGACCGGCCACCCGCCGGAACCCGTCGACGTCCTTGATCTGCAGGTACGGGCCGTCGATGGCCTGCTTGTCGTACGCGCGGGCCGCCATCAGGATCGACATGAGGATGTGGTGGTAGGCGTCCCCCACGTCGTAGCCGGGCGGCTGCTCGCCCACGACCAGCGACTTCATGTTGATCGACGCCATGAAGTCCGCCGGGCCGAAGATGATCGTCTCGACGCGCGGGCTGGCCTGCGCGATCTCGTTGACGTTCGTCAGGCCCAGCGCGTTCTCGATCTGCGCCTCGATGCCGATCTTGCCGACCTCGTAGCCGAGGGTCTTCTCGATCTGCGTCATCAGCAGGTCCAGGGCGACGACCTGCTGCGGCGTCTGCACCTTCGGCAGCATGATGGCGTCGAGGTTGGCGCCCGCCCCCTCGACGACCTCGACGACGTCCCGGTAGGTCCACTCGGTCGTCCAGTCGTTGACCCGGACCACGCGGGCCTTCTCGCCCCAGCCGCCCTCGTTCAGCGCGGCGACGATCGTCTTGCGGGCACCCGGCTTGGCCAGCGGCGCGCACGCGTCCTCGAGGTCGAGGAAGACCTGGTCCGAGTTCAGCGTCCGGGCCTTGTCGATGAACTTCTGGCTCGAACCCGGCACCGCCAGGCAGGACCTGCGGGGGCGGAGCGGGCGGGTCGCGTCGGACGTCACTGTCGAACTCCTCGTCGATGGTTCGGGCTCGTCGGATCGTGGCACGTTCGCCCTCCCGACGCGCCGTCGAGGTGATTGGTTTCTCACCCACGGGAGGTGGAGGGGGGTTACCCGGCGGTCAGGGCAGGGCGGTGAGCTCGCCCCGGGACACCGCGACCACGCCGCCGCGGACGGTCGTCGCGGTGGCGCGGCCGTCGGTGGACGCCACCGTGACGTGCAACGTCGACGGCCGCCCGATCTCCGCGCCCTGGGAGACGGTGAAGGCCGTGTCCCCGTCGTCGAGCAGGCCGCGGTCGGCCAGGAACACCCCCAGCGCGACGGCCGCGGAGCCGGTCGCGGGGTCCTCGTCCACCCCCACCCCGGCGCCGAACATCCGCGCGTGCGCGCGCCCGTCCTCCCAGCTCGCCACCAGCACCCCGGTCAGCCCCAGCGCGGTGATCGCGTGCGGGTCGGGCGCGCACCGGGCCACCGCGTCCGGGCGGACCAGCAGGAAGGCGTACGGCACGCCCGCCGCGGCGATGCCCGGCGCGGCGGCGCCGTCGACGTCGTCCGCGGTCAGGCCCACCGCCGCGGCGAGCAGCGGGGCCTCCACGTCGTCGCCCACCTCCGGGCGACCGCCCGCGACCCGCGCGCCGTCGGCGTCGACGTGCACGGGCAGCAGGCCCGCCCCGCACTCCTGGACGACGTCCCCGTGCGCGATCACGCCGTCGCGCGCCAGCACCCAGGCGGCCCCCACGCTCGGGTGCCCGGCGAACGGCAGCTCGACCGCCGGGGTGAAGATCCGCACCCGGTAGTCGGCGACCTCGCTGGGCAGGGTGAACACCGTCTCCGAGAGGTGGAACTCCCCCGCGATCCGCTGCATCGCCGCGGTGTCCAGCTCCCGGTCCTCCGACCGCACCACGGCGAGCGGGTTGCCGGCATACGGCCGGTCGGTGAACACGTCCACGACGTCGAAGCGCAGCCCCATGGCCGCGAGCGTAGGCGCCGTCACGCGCGCCGCCACACGGCCTAAGCTCCTGCTCATGGGCACCAGCCGGATCTTCGTGGCGCGGATGGCGGGCCTCGCCGTCTTCGGCCCGGACGGGGCGCGGATCGGGAAGGTCCGGGACGTCGTGACCACGCTGCGGGTGGATGCGACCCCGCCGCGGGTGCTGGGTCTGGTCGTCGAGCTCTCCAGTCGCAGGCGGATCTTCGTCCCCATGCTGCGGGTGGCGGACGTCGACGCCGCCGCCATCACCCTGGCCAGCGGCTCGGTGAGCCTCTCGGGCTTCACCCAGCGCCCCAACGAGACGCTGGTGCTCGGCCAGCTGCTCGACGCGCCGGTCACCCTGCGGGACTCCGGGGAGCCCGCGACGGTCGTCGACGCGGCGATCGAGCCCACCCGCAAGCGGGACTGGGTGGTGGGGCGGTTGGCCGTCCGCCGCGGGCCCCGCCGGTTCCGCAGCCGGTCCGGGGTGAGCGTGCTGCCGTGGAGCGCGGTCAGCGGGCTCACCCTGTCCGACCGGCAGGGCACCGAGGGGCTGCTCTCGGTGTTCGACGCGATGCGGCCCGCGGACGTCGCCGCCGCGTTGTCCGAACTGCCCCGCAAGCGTCAGCACGAGGTGGTCGACGCGCTCGACGACGAACGCCTGGCCGACGTGTTCGAGGAGCTGTCGGAGAGCGACCAGCGCGAGCTGATCGGGCACCTGGACGTCGAGCGCGCGGCGGACGTGCTGGAGGCCATGTCCCCGGACGACGCCGCGGACCTGCTCGGCGAGCTCGGCGACGAGGAGGCGGGCAGGCTGCTCTCGCTGATGGAGCCCGAGGAGTCCGAGCCGGTCCGCAGGCTGCTGACCTACGCGGCGCGCACCGCGGGCGGGCTGATGACCCCGGAGCCGATCGTGCTGCGGCCGGACGCCACGGTCGCCGAGGCGCTCGCGCACGTCCGCAACCCCGACGTGCCGCCCGCGCTCGCCAGCATGGTGTTCGTCTGCCGCCCGCCCAGCGCCACCCCGACGGGTCGCTATCTGGGCTGCGTGCACGCCCAGCGGCTGCTGCGCGAGGCCCCGTTCGAGCTGGTCGCGGGCCTGGTCGACAGCGAGCTGGCCCGCCTGGACCCGGACGCCGGGATGGACGAGATCACCCGCTACTTCGCCACGTACAACCTGGTGGCGGGCCCCGTCGTGGACGCCGAGGACCACCTGCTCGGCGCCGTCACCGTCGACGACCTGCTCGACCACCTGCTGCCCGACGGCTGGCGGGACCAGCCCCTCACCGACCCGGAGGTGACCCGTGCCTGAGCTGCAGCCCGGCCGCCGCCTCGACCAGCCGCTGCTGGGCAGGCGCGGGCTCGAGTTCGACCCGAGCGCGTTCGCCAGTGCCGCCGAGCGGGTCGCCCGCTACCTCGGCACCGGGCGCTACCTGGCGATCCAGACCGTGATCGTGGTCGCCTGGATCGCGCTGAACGCCGCCAGCTGGTGGCTGCAGTGGGACCCGTACCCGTTCATCCTGCTCAACCTGGCCTTCTCCACCCAGGCCGCGTACGCCGCCCCGCTGATCCTGCTCGCCCAGAACCGGCAGGACGACCGCGACCGCATCGCCCTGGACGAGGACCGCAGGCGGGCCGAACGCACCAAGGCGGACACCGAGTTCCTGGCCCGCGAGCTGGCGGCCCTGCGCATCGCGCTCGGCGAGGTGGCGACCCGCGACTACCTCCGCAGCGAGGTCGACCGACTGGCCGCGATCGTCGAGGGCCGCGAGAAACCCCGTCGGCGCTGACGCGCCCGTGCGTGGCGAGTGGTGCCAGAGCACCACTCGCCACGCACGACCCCAGGAGTCCGCTGAAGAACCGCGGCCGTAGCGAGCGGCGGCCAGGTGGTGTCCGCGCAAGGCGGAGGTCGCAGCTCAGACTGGGCGTCTTCGCAAGGCCGACAACGCAGCGCGGGCGCCGCCCGGGCGTCGCGCAGTAGGTCGGGGTTCTTCAGCGGGCTCCTACGGCGCCAGCTCGCGCGTGACCCGTTCCAGGGTGGCCAGCTGGTCGGGGGTCAGGTGCTTGACGAAGTGCTCGGTGACGCCCCGCAGGTGGGTGCGGCTGGCGGTGCGGAGCCGGTCCAGACCCGCGGAGGTCAGGCCTGCGGCGACCCCCCGGCCGTCGCCCTCCACCCGGGTGCGGCGCACGAAACCGGCGCGTTCGAGGCGGTCCACCAGGCGGGTCACGCCCGAGCGGGACAGCAGGACGGCGTCGGCGAGCTCGGTCATCCGCAGGCGCCGGTTCGGTGCCTCGGCGAGCTGGACCAACACGTCGTAGGCGGCGAGTGAGAGGCCCTGTTCGGCCACGAGTTCGGTCTCGAGCGCCCGGGTGACCGTCGCGTGTGCGCGCAGGAAGGCCCGCCACGACGCCAGCTCCTCCGGGCGCGGCACCTGCCGTGGAGCAGATCCCCCCGCCCGGTCGTTCCCCCCGTGCGCGGACCGCCTGGAACCTTCAGCGATGTCCGTCACGGTCACAGATGCTACGGACCTGCGTGACGGTCCGTGGGCGCACGTAGCATGGGGCGGTCCTGCACCGACCCGGAAAGGCTCAACGGAGACCCTGATGTCCGTCATGGGAAACACCAGCACCGAGGCCGTCGAGCAGGCGATCCGAGCCGCGCTCGCCCAGGTCGAGGACCCCGAGATCCGCAAACCGATCACCGAGGTCGGCATGGTCAAGGGCGTCGCGGTGTCCCCGGACGGCGTGGCGTCGGTCGGGATCTACCTCACCGTCGCAGGCTGCCCGATGAAGGAGACGATCACCTCGCGCGTCACGAACGCGGTGGGCGCGGTGGCGGGCGTGCGTGAGGTCCGCGTGGAGCTCGACGTGATGTCGGACGAGCAGCGCACCGAGCTGCGCAGGAAGCTGCGCGGCGACTCCGCCGAGCCGGAGATCCCCTTCTCCCAGCCCGGCAACCTGACCCGCGTCTACTGCGTGGCGTCCGGCAAGGGCGGCGTCGGCAAGTCGAGCGTCACGGTGAACCTGGCCGCGGCGATGGCGGCCAAGGGGCTGCACGTCGGCGTGGTCGACGCGGACATCTACGGGCACTCGATCCCGCGGATGCTCGGCGCGGCGGACCGGCCCACCAAGGTCGACGACATGATCATGCCCCCGCAGAGCCACGGGGTGAAGGTCATCTCGATCGGGATGTTCGTGCAGGACAACACCCCGGTCGTCTGGCGCGGGCCGATGCTGCACCGGGCCCTCGCCCAGTTCCTGGGGGACGTGTTCTGGGGCGACCTGGACGTCCTGCTCCTGGACCTGCCCCCGGGCACCGGTGACATCGCGATCTCCACGTCGCAGCTGATCCCCAACGCCGAGCTGCTCGTCGTCACCACGCCGCAGCAGGCCGCCGCCGAGGTGGCCGAGCGCGCCGGCTCGATCGCCGTGCAGACGCGGCAGCGGATCGCGGGCGTCATCGAGAACATGTCGTGGCTCGAGATGCCCGACGGCAGCCGCATGGAGGTCTTCGGCGCGGGCGGCGGCCAGACCGTCGTCGACCGCCTGACCCGCACCCTGGGCGCCTCGGTCCCGCTGCTCGGGCAGGTCCCGCTGGAGGCGGGCGTGCGCGAGAGCGGCGACTCCGGCACCCCGATCGTGCTGCGCAGCCCGGACTCCCCGGCGGCGCGGGTGCTCAGCGGCATCGCCGACAAGCTCGCCGTCCGCAGCCGAGGCCTCGCGGGCATGAGCCTGGGCCTCAGCCCGGTCCGCAAGTAGGCGAACGGCGCGTTCGCTCACCAGGTGTGAGCGAACGCGCCGGTCACCGGGTCAGGCGGTGGCGTCGGCGAGGGCCTTGCCCCAGAGCGCCACGCCCTCGTCCACCTGCTCGGCGGTCGTGATCAGCGGCGGGATGAACCGCACGCAGTTGTTGTAGGGGCCGCAGGTCAGCAGCAGCAGGCCGTGGTCGGCGGCGGCCTTGTGCGCCTTGACGGCGGTGGTCGGGTCCGGGGTGCCGTCCGGGTTCGTGAACTCGACGGCGACCATGAAGCCCAGCCCGCGGACGTCGCCGACCGCGCCGATCCCCTTCGACACCGACGCGACCCCGTCGAGCAGGCGTGCCCCGTTCACCCGGGCGTTGTCGACCAGGCCCTCCTCCTGCACCACGTCGAGCGTGGCCAGGGCGGCGGCGCAGGCCACGGCGTTCCCGCCGTAGGTGCCGCCCTGGGACCCCGGGCGGGCCTTGCTCATCAGCTCGGTCGACGCCGCGATGCCGGACAGTGGGAAACCGCTGGCCAGGCCCTTGGCGGTGATCAGGATGTCCGGCGTGAGGCCCTCGGCGTGCTGGTGCCCCCAGAAGGTGCCGGTGCGGCCGTAGCCGGTCTGCACCTCGTCCGCGACGAGCAGGATGCCGTGCCGGTCGGCGCGCTCGCGCAGGCCGCGCAGGAAGGCGGGCGGGGTGGGCACGTAGCCGCCCTCGCCGAGGACCGGCTCGATCACGAAGGCGGCGACGTCCGCGGCGGGCGCGGTCGACACCAGCTGCCGGTCCAGCTCCTTGAGCGCGAACTCGACGGCCTGTTCCTCGGTCCAGCCGTACCGGTAGGCGTACGGGAACGGCGCGAAGACGGTGCCGCCCATCATGGGGTTGTTGCCCGAGCGGATCTTGGCGCCGGACGTGGTCAGCGCGGCGGCGCCCATGGTGCGGCCGTGGAAGCCGCCGTCGAACGCCAGGACGAGGGGGCGGTGGGTCGCGTGCCGGGCGAGCCGCACCGCCGCCTCGACGGCCTCGGAGCCGGAGTTCAGGAAGAACACCGAGTCCAGCGACGGCGGCAGCACCTCGCCGAGCCGCTCGGCCAGGCGGAGCAGCGGCTGGTGCATCACCGTCGTGTACTGGCCGTGGATCAGGGTGGCCACCTGCTCCTGTGCCGCCGCGACGACCTTCGGGTGGCAGTGCCCGGTGGACACGACGCCGATGCCGGCGGTGAAGTCCAGGTGCCTGCGGCCCTCGGTGTCGTACAGGTACACGCCTTCGCCGCGTGCGACCTGGACCGGGGTGGCCTGGGTCAGGACCGGGGACAGCTGTGCCATGGACGATGCTCCTGATCGCGAGTTGTCCTGTTGTCGACAATCAGCGTCGCACGGCCCCGGCCGCCCGGGCAAGGGGCGCCGTACATCCGGCGCCCCCGCCCGTCAGGCCGGGACCGGATCGCCGAAGAAGCCCGCGACCCGGGCGAGCCGGCCGTCGTCGGCGAGCGTGACGACGTCCGTACCGGTCAGCGCGGTCGCCCCGTCCGGGGCGAGCATCGCCCAGGTGTAGCGGGCGACGTCGTGGTGCGCGTCGACCGCGCTGGTCCGGCGGAACGCGTGGCCCGGGAACTGCGCCTGCAGCGCTCGGGCCACCGCGTCGATCCCGTCGGCGCCCGCGCCGGTCACGGGGGGATCGACCAGCTCGCCGTCCGGCGCCCAGACCTGCGCGATCAAGGTCGCGCGGGTGGCGGCGTCCGGCTCGACGTAGGCCCGCAGCCAGGTGTCGACGGTGGTGGTCAGGTCGGTCATCTCGTCCTCCTCGTCGGTGGGGTGGCTCCCACCCTGATCGCGCCGCCGCCGCGGGTCGATGACCTCTCAGGTCATGGCGGGCCTGACCTCGCGGCGCTAGCGTCCGGCCCGTGACCAAGCCGACGGTGGGCCCGCTGCTGCGGGACTGGCGGCGCCGCAGGCGGCGCAGCCAGCTCGATCTGGCGCTCGACGTCGGCGTGTCGACCCGGCACCTGAGCTACGTCGAGACGGGGCGGGCCCAGCCCAGTGCCGAGCTCGTCCTGGCCCTGGCGGACGGCCTGGACGTGCCGCTGCGCGAGTGCAACACCCTGCTGCTGGCCGCCGGGTACGCCCCGCGCTACCCCGCCCGCCCGCTGGCCGACCCGGCGCTGCACCAGGCCCGCGCGGCCCTGCGCCGGGTGCTCGACGCCCACGACCCCTACCCCGGCGTGGTCGTCGACCGCGCGTGGGACGTCGTGCTCGCCAACCGCGCCGCGGCCGAGCTGCTCGACGGTGTCCCGGAGGCGTTGCGGCCGAACGTCTACCGGATGTGCCTGCATCCCGACGGGCTGGCCGCCCGCACGCGCAACCTCCCGGAGTGGGCGGGGCACCTGCTCCACCAGCTCGGTCGGTCCGTGGCACTGACCGGGGATCCGACGCTCGCCGCGCTGGAGCGGGAGGTCCGGGGCTATCCCGGCGTCGAGACGGCGGTGACGGCCCGGTCGTCGCCCCTGGAGCCGGTCCCACTGCTGGTGCCGCTGCGCCTGGACCTCGACGGCACGGAACTCGCGCTCTTCACCACCCTGACCACGTTCGGCACCCCGCGGGACGTCACGCTCGACGAGCTCGCCGTGGAGCTGTTCTACCCCGCCGACGACTCGTCCGAGGCCCTGCTGCGCGGTACCCGCGCAGGACAGCTCGACTAAACCGCCAGCAGACCCACGATCAGGAACAACACGGGGACGGACACGATCGTCGTCGTCAGCGCGGCGTCCCGGCCGAGCCGCACGCCCTGGTCGAAGCGCACCGCATAGCCGAAGACGTTCTGCGCGGTGGGCAGCGCCGCGCACACCACCACGGCCATGAGCGCGATCCCGGACAGCCCGAGCAGCAGCCCGAGGCCGAGCCCGATCAGCGGCTGGAGCACGTTCTTGATCGCCACGACCACCCACAGCGACGGCCCGACGTCCCCGGTCCCCGGCCGCGCCGCCCCGCGCAGCGAGATGCCGAAGGCCAGCAGCATGCACGGCACGGCGAGGTCGGCGATCAGCTGCAGCGGCGCCATCACCGGCTCGGGCGGCAGCCATCCGGTGGCCGAGGCGACCAGGCCCGCGGCCGTCGCGATGGCCAATGGGTTGCGCAGCGGCGCGGTCAGCGTGCGCCTGCGCGAGGTGCGCTCGCCCTGGTGGGACACGATGTCCAGCACGGTGGAGAACAGCGGGGTCAGGACCGCGAGCTGGAACAGCAGGACCGGCGCGATCTCGCCCGCGCTGCCCAGCGCGTAGGTGGCGATCGGGATGCCGAGGTTGCCCGCGTTGACGTAGCCGCTGGCCATCGAGCCGATCGCGATCTCCCCCGCAGGCCTGCGGCGCAGCAGCCCGAACGGCACGAACAACGCACAGGCCAGCGTGCTGGTCACCGCGGTGACCACCAGCCCCGCGGAGAACACCGCCCCGATGTCCTGCTGCGCGATCACCGTGAACAGCAGCGCGGGCGAGGCCACGAAGAACGCGGTGCGGGAGAGCACCTGCGTGGCCGACGGCCCGAGCACCCCGGCCCGGCCGATGCCGTAGCCGACCGCGATCACGACGGCGATGACGAAGAAGCCTTCTCCGATGCCGGTCACGAAGCGGTCACGGGGGGAGGATAAACCGGATGGCAACCGGTTGTCGTCGGCAAAGCGACGATCCCCACTACGCGGGCAGTGCGGGCGCCTCCCCACTCTCCCCGGCGGCGGGGTCGACGAGCGTGACGTCCAGGATCCGGGACACCGCGTCCGCCATGTGAGCCTCCAGCACCGCGGTCATCCGGGTGACGTCGCCCTGCTCCAGGGCGTCCCGCAGCAGCCGGTGCTCGGCCAGCAGGCTCTCGGGCGGCGGCGGGTTCTGCTGCAGCGCGGCCAGGCACATCCGGGTCTCGACGAGCAGGGTGCGGGACATCCGGTGCAGCCGCGGACTGCCCGAGGCCGCGACCAGCTCGGCGTGGAACTCGTGGTCGGCGTCCGCCAGCGCCACGGCGTCGCCCGCCGCGACGGCGGCCTCCATCGCCGCGATCGCGGTCGTCAGCCGGGCTACCGCGGGCGCCCGGTCGGGCGCGGCGAGCAGCAGCAGCGCCGCGGCCCGCTCGACGGCGGTGCGTGCGGTGTAGACGTCCCGGACGTCCGCCGCGTCGAGGTCCCGCACGAACAGCCCGCGGTGCCGCTCGCTGCGCAGCAGCCCCTCCGCCACCAGCCGCTGCATCGCCTCGCGCAGCGGTCCCCGGCTCACCCCGAGCCGCTGGGCCAGGTCGACCTCGCCCAGCTGGGTGCCGGGCGGGAAGGTGCCGCGCATGATCGCGGCGCGGATCCGGTCCGCGACGATCGCGGCCGTCGACCGCCTGCTGATGGGCTCGAGGGGATCGGTCACCGGAACAGCGCCCCCAACCCGGGCCGGGGTGTCGTGTCACCGGCCAGCCGCAGGCCCTGCCACACGCTGACCTGGTTCGCGGTCAGCACCGGCTTGCCCACCCGCTCGTCGAGCCGGTCGAGCAGCTCGACGGTGTGCAGCGCGGTGTCGGGCAGCAGGATCGCGTCGGCGTCCGGCCGGTCGACGGCGGCCGCGAAGTCCAGCACGACGTCCTCGGTCAGCGTCCCCACCTCGGCGGCGGTGACGATCCCGCGCGGGGTCATGGCGAGCACCGTGATCCCCGCCTTGCCGAGGAACTCCACGAACCGCTCGGCCACGTCCGCGGGGTAGGTCGCACCGACGACGACCGACCGGACACCCAACGCCCGGCACGCCTCCACGAACGCGAAGGACGTGCTCGTGGCGGGCACCCCGGCGACCTCGCGCAGCGCCGCGACCTGGGCCTGCGCCCCGTCCCACCCGAAGACGAACGAGCCCGAGGTGCAGGCCCACACGATCGCGTCCAGCGGCCCGTCCGACGCGGCGAGGGACTGCGCGCCGTCGGCGAGGACGTCCTCGGAGCCCACGTCCAGCAGCGCGTCGACGCGGTGGGCGTCCTCGCGCATGAGGGTGTGGACGAGCGGGAGCCGGGTGCCGTCGCCGAGCAGGCGCTCGGCGCGCGGGTAGTCGTCCTCGGCGGAGAAGCCGGGGTACAGGATTCCGACGGTCGTCACGTGCGAGCCCCTCCCAATGCGATTGTCGACAACCGTACAACCGAGTGCCCCGTCACAGAAGGTTCGACACCCGACTCCCGCGGCGGGGCACTAGGCGACGGGCAGCGGGAGGGGCACGCCGAGCAGCGCACCCCCGCCCACCGCGTAGCGGCCGAGCGCCCGCAGCGACGCCC
Organism: Pseudonocardia sp. WMMC193; assembly: GCF_021728735.1. Taxonomy (NCBI): domain Bacteria; kingdom Bacillati; phylum Actinomycetota; class Actinomycetes; order Pseudonocardiales; family Pseudonocardiaceae; genus Pseudonocardia; species Pseudonocardia sp. WMMC193. The sequence goes on from NZ_JAKKDO010000003.1 coordinate 3,933,154, forward strand.
ACATCGTGACCTGGTTCGCGGTGATCACCGGCTTGCCGAGCGCCTGCTCGAGCGGCTCGACGATGTCGTAGGTCGGCAGGTTCGTGCAGCTGATGAACAACGCGTCCGCCTCCGGGCGGTCCACCGCGCGGACGATGTCCACGACCTGCTCGTACCCGACCCGCCAGATGTTGCCGAGCAGCCCGAGCCCCTCGCTCGCCACCGTCTCCACGCCGCTGTCGGCGAGGAAGGTCACCAGCCGGTCCGTCACGGGCTGGATGTAGGGCGTGGCGATCGCGAGCCGCCGGACACCGAGCAGGTGCAGGGCCTCGACCAGCGCCCCACTCGTCGTGGTGGCGACGGGCGCGCCCGCCTCGCACATCGTCCGGGTCAGCACGGCCTCGCCGGTCACCCCGGACACGAAGCTGCCCGAGGTGCACGCGAACGTCACGACCCCGGGCCGCGGCGTCAGCACGTCCCGGGTGGCGCGGCGCACGGCCCGGCGGTCGGCGACGGCGACCGCCATCTCGACGGTGACCGGGGTGGTGAAGAAGGGCAGCCGGGTGAGGTAGAGCGACACGTCCTCGGGCGCCCAGCGCCAGAGTTCGCGGTCCAGCGCGAAGTCGAACGGGGCGACGACGCCGACCCCCGGCGCATCGGACTCCTCGGCGCGTCCCACGGACAGTTCAGCGGGCACGACGGGCCCTCCTACTCCACGCGCTCGTAGACGAGCCGCTCCCCCACGCTGCCGGAGCGCCACACGTCGTGGCAGGCCTCCGCCATGGCGGGGAGATTCTCCACGATGGTCGCGTAGACGTTCCCCGGCACCCAGCCGACGTCCCCGTTGAGCAGCAGGTTGTTGCGGCCGTAGAAGACGGCCAGGTCGATGCCGCCCTCGGCCTGGTCGATGTCCTGGTCCTCCTTGAAGGAGGCGTCCAGCATGCCGCCGTGGAAGTCGAAGTAGCAGACGTCCCCCGGGATGGGGGTGACCGTCGGGTTCTCCTGGCCGATCGTCGGGCCGAACCGCCGGACGATCGAGTACACCTCGTTGCGGGCGTACTTGGCGTGCTGCGCGGGCCCGCCGAGCGGGCCCTCGCCGAGGGCCTCCCAGACCGCGGCGGCGGTGCGCGGCGCCTCCTTCTCGAGCAGCTCGGCGACGCACGAGACGCCGCGGCGTTCGAGGGTGATCCGGATGAGCTTCGGCACTGCCACTCCCTAGCGATCGGAGGATTGTTGACAATCCTACGGCCGGTTCCTAGCGTGTCAAACATCGCCAGCCCTGCCGAGAGGATCTTCCGCGTGCCGGTTTCGCCTGGTCAGCCCGTTGTCGCCGTGTTGGCGGGGGAAGACCCACCCGGCGATCTGGGCGACGTCGAGGTGCGCCTTGCAGATGACGCCGACCTCGCGGACGCCCTGTCCGGCGCGGACGTCCTGCTGGTCTGGGACTTCCTCTCCCACGCCGTGCCCGCGGCCTGGCGCGCGGCCGACACCAGCCGGGTGCGCTGGGTGCACACCGCCAGCGCGGGCGTGGACAAGGTCACCTTCCCCGAACTGCAGGCCCACCCCGCGCAGCTCACGAACGCGCGCGGGGTGTTCGACCGGCCGATCGCCGAGTTCGTCACCGGCGTGGTGCTCGCCTTCGCCAAGGACCTGCCCGGCTCGCTGCGGCTGCAGGCGCGCGGCGAGTGGCGCCACCGGGAGACGACGACGGTCGCGGGCCGCACCGCCGTCGTCGTCGGCAGTGGGCCGATCGGGCGGGCCGTGGCGGACATGCTGCGGGCGATCGGGCTGACCGTCGAGCTCGTCGGGCGCCGGGCCGCCGCGGGGGTGCACGCCTTCGACGAGCTGTCCTCGCTGCTCCCGACCGCGGACTGGCTGGTCCTCGCCGCCCCGCTCACCGACACCACCCGCGGCCTGCTCGACAAGGCCGCGCTGGACCTGCTGCCGGACCACGCCCGCGTCGTCAACGTGGGCCGCGGCGGGCTGGTCGTGGAGCCGGACCTGGTCGCCGCGCTGACCGAGGGCCGGATCGCGGGCGCCGCGCTCGACGTCTTCGAGGTCGAGCCGCTGCCCGCCGACTCGCCGCTGTGGACGATGGAGAACGTGCTCGTCACGCCGCACATGTCCGGTGACGTCGCGGGCTGGCGCGCCACGCTGCAGGATCAGTTCCTGGCCAACCTGGCCCGCTTCCGGGCGGGCGAACCGCTGGCCAACGTCGTCGACAAGTCCCTCGGCTATGTGAAGGGTGCCTCCTCGTGACCACCGCCGACACACTCTCTCCCGTGGAGGCGAGATGAGCACCGCTGACCTCTCCGCCACCGAGCTGCTCGCCGGGTACGAGAAAGGGGAGATCTCGCCGGTCCAGGCCACGCAGGACGCGCTCGACCGCATCGAGGAGTACGACTCGGCCGTCCACGCGTTCACCCTGGTCGACGCGGACTCCGCGCTGGCGAGCGCGCGTGGGTCCGCGGAGCGCTGGAAGGCGGGCACCCCCGTCGGCCCGCTCGACGGCGTGCCCACCTCGATCAAGGACATCCTGCTCACCCGGGGCTGGCCGACCACCCGCGGCTCGTGGGTGGCCGAGCAGCCCGAGCCGTTCGACGTCGACGGCCCGCCGGTCGCGCGGGTCCGGGAGGCGGGCGCGGTGCTGCTCGGCAAGGTGACCACGCCGGAGTACGCGTGGAAGGGCGTCACCGACTCGCCGCGCTGGGGGGTCACCACCAACCCGTGGGACCCCACGAAGACCGCGGGCGGCTCGTCCGGCGGGTCCGCCGCGGCGGTGGGCCTGGGCATGGGCGCGCTGTCGCTGGGCACGGACGCGGGCGGCTCGGTCCGGATCCCCGCGGCGTTCACCGGGACGGTCGCGCACAAGTCGACCTACGGTCGCGTCGCGCACCACCCCGGCAGCCCGTTCGGCACCCTCGCGCACGTGGGCCCGATGACCCGCACCGCCCTGGACTCGGCGCTGCTCCTCGACGTGATCGCCGGGTTCGACGCCCGGGACCCCTGGCTCCTCGACACCCCGCCCCGCTCGTTCGCCGAGCAGGCGGTCGAGGGCGTCGCCGGGCTGCGCATCGCGGTCAGCCCCACCCTCGGCTACGTCGACGTGCACCCGGACGTGAAGGCGGCCTTCGAGGCCGCCGCGGAGGTGTTCGCCCGGCTCGGGGCGGTCGTCGAGCGGGCCGATCCCGGTTTCGCCGACTGCGTCGAGCCCTTCCACGTGCTGTGGTTCGCGGGCGCCGCGAAGTGCCTCGAGCCGTACTCGGCCGCCCAGCGCGAGCGGATGGACCCGGGTCTGGTCGAGGTGGCCGAGCTCGGCGCGACCTACTCGGCCACGGACTTCCTCGGCGCCATGGCGGTGCGCAACGACATGGGCTCGCAGATGGGCGCCTTCCACCGCGAGTTCGACCTGCTGCTGACCCCGACGCTGCCGATCCCCGCCTTCGACGGCGGCCTCGAGACCCCGTCCGGCCAGGGCCGGTGGACGAGCTGGACGCCCTTCACCTACCCCTTCAACATGACCCAGCAGCCGGCGGCGAGCGTCCCGTGCGGCCTCACCGGCGACGGGCTGCCGGTGAGCCTGCAGATCGTGGGCCCGCGCCACGCGGACGGCCGGGTCCTGGCCGCGGCGCACGCCTTCGAGCAGGCCACGGAGCATCACAAGGCCGTCCCGACCCTGCTCCGCTGAACCCCTGACCCCGCCGCACGCGTGCGGCGGGGTCAGGTGGCGTCGGGGTCGATCGGGGGGCGCTCGTCGGGGGCCAGGCGTTCGACCGGTCTCGACGCGGGCGGGGCGGCCGGCGGAGTCGACGAGCCGTGGGTGCCGTTCGTGCCGTTGCCGTTGTTCTTCAGGGCGTTGAGGCCCAAGGGGTCGGCGTCCCCGTCGAACAGGGTGCGGCGGACGGCGGTGCGGGGGTTGAAGTTCCGCAGGCTCTGCAGGTCCTGCAGCGGCTTGCGCAGCTCCTCGAACTCCGGCCCCATCTCGTCCCGGAGCTTGGTCTGCGCGCCGGTCGCGTACTCGCGGACCTGGCGGATGGTCTTGCCCAGCCACGCGGCGGCCGAGGGCAGCCGCTCGGGGCCGAGGATGAACAGCCCGGCCACCACGATGACCAGGATCTCCCCCCAGCCCACACTGTCGAACACGGCGCCAGCCTAGCCGGGTCTCAGTCCGAGCCCAGTGTGACGGTCACGGTGAGCGGACGTCCGTCCCGGATGAGCTCCACGGGCACCGCCTCGCCCGGCTCGCCCTCGCGCACCGCCACGATCAGCTCGTCCGCCCCGGCGATCGTCCGGTCCCGCACCTTCACCAGCACGTCCCCCTCCAGGATCCCGGCCTGCGCGGCGGGACCCCCCGCGACGACGTTCTGGACCTGGGCTCCGTCCGCGCTGCCGTCGGTGACCGAGCGGGCGTTCACGCCCAGGTCGGCGTGGGTGACCGTCCCGGTGCGGATCAGCTCCTCGGCGATGCCACGGGCGTCGTCGATGGGGATGGCGAAGCCGAGGCCGATCGACCCGCCCTCGTCCTGCCCGCCGGAGAGGCTGCGGATGGCCGTGTTGATCCCGACGACGGCGCCGGTCGCGTCCACCAGCGCCCCGCCGGAGTTGCCGGGGTTGATCGCCGCGTCCGTCTGCACCGCGTCGATGACGGCGATGTCGTCGCCCTGACCGTCGAGCCGGACGGGGCGGTCCAGCGCGCTGACGATCCCGGTGGTCACCGTGCCCGCGAGCCCCAGCGGCGAGCCGATCGCGATCACCGAGTCGCCGACGGCGAGCCCGCCGCGGCTGCCGAACTGGGCCACGGTCGGGTTGGTGACCTGCACCTTCAGCACCGCGAGATCGGTCTTGGGGTCCCGCCCGACGACCGCCGCGGGCACCCGGGTGCCGTCGTTGAACACGGCCTGGACGGTGCCGTTCGGCGTGTTCGCGGCGGGCGCGATGACGTGGTTGTTGGTCAGCACGTACCCGGCGGGGTCGATCACGACGCCGGAGCCGGTGCCGCCCTGGTCCCCCACCTTGACGTCGATCGACACGACGGCGGGCAGCACCCGGGCCGCGACGTCCGCGACGGACCCCGGCGGGCGCTCCTTGGCCTCGCTCACCTCCGCGAGCGTGGCCCCCGGATCGGTCAGCGAGTTCGCCCCCTCCACGGTGTAGCGCCCGACCATCCCGCCCACCGCGCCGACGAGCAGGGCGATCAGCCCGAGCACGACCAGCGCCCGCGGCTGCACCCGCCCGCCGAACAGCACCTCGCGCACGGACAGCCGGGGGCCGGGCACCGGTGCGGACACCGGTGGCCGGTCGGCGACGGGCGGCGGGCCCAGCTCGACACCGGTCTCCGGGCGGCGCCAGGGGTCCTCCCGGGCGGGGGTGTCGCCGTCCCAGAAGGCATCCTCGTCCGGGTGGCGCGGGCCGCCGGTCTCGGGTGGGCGCTGCAGCGCGGGCCCGGTCGATCCCTCGGCCCGGCCGAACGCGCCGGCCAGCGCCGCGGTGGGTGCCGGGGCGAGGCGGGTGCGGGAGCCGTTCGGTGAGGTCGCGCGGTCACCGAACGCCCCGTCGACACCCTCCGGACGCCCGAACACCGAGGCCGCCTCGGGATCCACCGGCGGGCGGTCGAGGCCGCGGGGCCCCAGCCGGGGCGGGGCGTCCCGGTCGGCCGGGTCCTGGGCGTCGGACACGGGACGATCCTGCCGGACGAGGGGTGAAGTCCCCGTCTACCTCTCCGGCACCCGGGTGGGCGACGGCGTGGGGGTCGGGGTGCTGCGGACCGCGGCGGGCTGCACCGTGGGGCCGGTGTTGAGCCGGGCGGTGCCCGCGTTCGGCGTACCCAGGACGGGGCCGCCGAGGACTCCGCGGTCCGGCTGGGCGGGCGGGGTGCTCGAGGTCGCCGACGGCAACCCGACGAACGCCAGCGCGCCGAGCGCGAGCCCGGACACCGCCGTGACCCCGACCCGCGTGCGGCGCCGGGACTGGACGGGAACGGTGTGCGCGGCGTCCAGTCCGGCGGGGGCCACCAGGGCCTGCGGGCTCAGGGCCTCCGGGCGCAGCACCGACACCAGCTCGCCCTCGGCCGTGACGGCCAGGCCGGGCGGCGGACCGGGCAGGTCCGTGTCCTGGGGGATGGAGCCGAGCTTGGTCCGCAGCCAGTCCGGCACCCGCGGCTCGTCCGCGGCCCGCAACGCGGACCGCACCTGCCGCTGCGCCACGACCTCGGCCGAGCACTCCCCGCAGTCCGCGAGGTGCTGCTCGGCACGGGTGTGCGCGGCGGCGGACAGTTCGTCGTCGACGTAGGCGACCACCGCGTCCAGCGACAGATGGTCGATGCCCCAGTCCCGCCCGAACCTCCGAGAGCCACGCAGCCCGTCGGTCATGCGACCGCTACCTCCTCGTGCGAACCGTCACCCTCCAGGGCGCGTTGCCGCTCGATCGCCTGACGCAGCGCGGCGCGGCCCCGGTGGATCCTGCTTCTCACCGTACCCAGCTTCACCCCGAGGGTGGCGCCGATCTCCTCGTACGAGAGCCCCTCCACGTCACACAGCACGACCGCGGCCCGGAACTCCGGGGCCAGCTCGTCGAGCGCGGCCTGCAGGGTCGGGTCGAGGTGGGTCGCGGAGAAGACCTCCTCCGGCTCCGGGCCGCCGCCGGGCAGCCGGTCGGTGTCCTCGGGCAGGCCCTCCATGCGCAGCCGGGCGCGGCGGCGGACCATGTCCAGGAAGAGGTTCGTGGTGATGCGGTGCAGCCACCCCTCGAAGGTGCCGGGGCGGTAGTTGGCCAGGGACCGGAAGACCCGGATGAAGGTCTCCTGGGTGAGGTCCTCGGCGTCGTGCGGGTTGCCCGTGAGCCGGTAGGCGAGCCGGTAGACCCGGTCCGCGTGCTCCCGGACGACCTCGTCCCAGCTCGGCGGCGTCCAGTCGGACACCTCCGCGGGCTTCGACTCGTCGAAGCCCACTGTGGCCGGTCGGCTCGTCATGGGGGGAGCGCACCTCCTGCGGCGGGTCGTGCCGTCCGGTTCAACGTCGGGCCGGCGGGGTTGGTTCCCGGCCCCGGCGTGGGTGCGACGACCCCGCTCCCACGACCATCACGATGACGGACCCCCGTGACAGGAGCGTGATAGTCGTCTGAGAAGAACCTGTGAACCAGTATGTTCTCGATCTATGCTGCTCCGGTTCCTGGCCGCGACGACCTGCGCCCGCGCCGTCGTGGAGATCGGCACCGGCTCCGGCGCCACCGGACTGGCTCTGTTGAGCGGCATGGCGGCGGACGGCACGCTCACCACGATCGACGTCGACCCCGAGGTCCAGCGGGCCGCGCGCCGCGTCTTCCTCGACGCCGGGCACGCCCCCGGCCGGTTCCGGCTGATCAACGGGCTGGCGTCCGAGGTGCTCCCGCGGCTGACCGACGGCGGGTACGACCTGGTCGTCGCCCACGCCGCGGAGGTCGACCACCTCGCCGAGGCGGCCCGGCTCCTGCGACCGGGCGGGATGGTCGCGCTGGCGGGCGGCACCGTCGAGGAGGACGACGAACGGTGGGTCGCCACCGTCCTCCCCGACGGGATGCTGCTCGCGACGCGAACCCCCTGATCAGAGCGCGGTGACGCCCTTGCCCAGGACGACCACGCCGCCCGGGCTGACCGTGTAGCGGGCCCGGTCCAGCGCCAGGTCCACGCCGATCAGCGCACCGTCCGGCACCACGACGTTCTTGTCCAGGATCGCGCGGCGCACCACGGCCCCGCGCCCGATCCGCGCCCCCGGCAGGACCACGGAGTCCGACACCTCGGCGCCGTTCTGCACCGTCACCCCGGGGCTGATCGTGGACCGGCGCACGATGGCGCCGGAGATGATCGTGCCGGCGCCGACGATCGAGTCCTGTGCGATGCCCCCGTCGACGAACTTCGCGGGCGGCAGCGGCGGCGTGGCCGTGCGGATGGGCCAGCGCATGTTGTAGAGGTTGAAGATCGGGTGGATGCTCACCAGGTCGGTGTGCGAGTCGTAGTAGGCGTCGATCGTGCCGACGTCTCGCCAGTAGCCGGAGTCCCGGTCCGTGGCCCCGGGCACGATGTTGTCGGCGAAGTCGTAGACGTGCGCGTCCCCGTCCTTGACCATGCGCGGGATGATGTCGCCGCCCATGTCGTGGTCGGAGTCGCCGTCCTCCGCGTCCGCGCGCAGGGCGTCGACCAGGGCGTCCGTGGTGAACACGTAGTTGCCCATCGAGGCGAACGTGACCTCGGGGTCGTCCGGCACCGCGGGCGGGTCCGAGGGCTTCTCCAGGAAGCCGACGATCTTGCCGGACTCGTCCGAGTCGATGCACCCGAAGGCCTTCGCCTCGACCCGCGGCACCCGGATGCCGGCGACGGTCACGCCCGCGCCGGTCGCGACGTGCTGCGCGATCATCTGGCTCGGATCCATGCGGTAGACGTGGTCGGCGCCGAAGACCGCGATGTAGTCCGGCTTCTCGTCGTAGACCAGGTTGAGGCTCTGGAAGATCGCGTCCGCCGAGCCGGTGTACCAGCGGCGGCCGAGCCGCTGCTGCGCCGGGACGGTGGTGATGTACTGCCCCAGCACGCTGGACAGCCGCCAGGTGGTGGAGATGTGCCGGTCCAGCGAGTGCGACTTGTACTGCGTCAGCACACAGATCTGGTGCACGCCCGCGTTCACCAGGTTGGACAGCACGAAGTCGATGAGTCGGTAGTTGCCGCCGAACGGCACCGCGGGCTTCGCCCGGTCCGCGGTGAGGGGCCAGAGTCGCTTGCCCTCGCCGCCCGCCAGGACGATGCCCAGGACGTTCGCGGGCATGCCGCCCGGGCCCAGCATCCGCGAGGAGGTCACGGCGCCAACCCTAGTGGGGTTCGCGTGGTCGCGGCCATATGAGGCACGTGGTGTGTAGCGAGCCGATCGCCGATAGCGTGTGCCCGCGTGCGCATCGGTCTGCTGACTCGGGAGTACCCGCCGGAGGTCTACGGCGGGGCAGGCGTCCACGTCGCCCACCTCGTCCCCGCGCTGCGGGCGCTGGTCGAGGTGGACGTGCACTGCTTCGGCGCGCCCCGAGAGGGCGCCCACACCTATCCGACGCCCGGTGGGCTGGCCGCCGCGAACCCGGCGCTGCAGACCCTGGGCACCGACCTGACCATGGTCGCCGGGCTCGGGGAGGCCACCCTCGCGCACTCCCACACCTGGTACGCCAACATGGCGGGCCACCTGGCGAAGACCCTCTACGACATCCCGCACGTGGTCACCGCGCACTCGCTGGAGCCGCGCCGCCCGTGGAAGGCCGAGCAGCTCGGCGGCGGGTACCGGCTCTCCTCGTGGGTGGAGAAGACGGCCTACGAGGCCGCGGACGCGGTGATCGCCGTCAGTCAGGGCATGCGCACCGACGTCCTGGACTGCTACCCGGCGCTCGACCCGGCGCGCGTCCACGTGGTGCACAACGGGATCGACACGGACTTCTACCGCCCCGACCCCGGGCGCGAGGCGCTGCTCGCCAACGGGGTGGACCCGGACCGGCCGAGCGTGGTGTTCGTCGGGCGGATCACCCGGCAGAAGGGTGTCGGGCACCTGATCGCCGCCGCGCACGCCATCTCGCCGGAGGCCCAGATCGTGCTCTGCGCGGGCGCCCCGGACACCCCCGAGATCGCGGAGGAGACCGAGAAGGCGGTCACCGAGCTCGCCGCGGCCCGGCCCGGCGTGATCTGGGTGCGGAAGATGCTCGGGACCGCGGAGGTCCGGCAGCTGCTGTCGGCCGCGACCGTGTTCGTGTGCCCGAGCGTGTACGAACCGTTGGGGATCGTGAACCTCGAGGCGATGGCGTGCGGCACGGCCGTCGTGGCCTCGGACGTCGGCGGGATCCCCGAGGTGGTCGAGGACGGTGTGACCGGCATCCTCGTGCACTACGACGCCGCGGACACCGCCGCCTTCCAGGCGGGCCTCGCGCAGGCGGTCGACGCCGTGCTCGCCGACCCGGCCCGGGCCGCGGCCATGGGCGCCGCGGGTCGCGAGCGCGCGGTGCGGGAGTTCGCCTGGCAGGCCGCGGCCGAGAAGACCGTGGAGATCTACCGGGCCCTCTGACGCGCCCGGTGGGCGGCGACCGCGGAGCGGTTGGCGCAGGCGGGTGAGCAGTACCGGCGGGCGGCGTTGCGCGAGGTGTCCGCGAAGACCCGTTCGCAGCCGTCCGCGGCGCAGCGGCCGTGCCGGTCCAGGCCGTACTCGGACACGAGCATGGCCAGCGCGAACGCCGTCGTCGACCGGACCCGGTCCAGCACGGCGGCGTCCGGGGGCGAGTAGTGCAGGTGCCAGCCCTGCCCGTCGTGGCGGGTCAGGTGCGGGCCGATCTCGACGTCCGAGAGCAGCGCGTTGACGGCCGCGGCGGCGGTGTCGAGGTCCTCGGCGTCGAAGACCGTGCGGAGCCTGCCCGCCCACCCGCGCAGCGCGGGTTCGGCCGAGGCCGGGGCGCGGCCCGCCAGGTAGCCGTGCTCGACCAGCACCTGTCGCAGCTGGTCCGGCGCGGGCACGTCCCCCGCCTTGGCCGCGGTCACGGTGTTCACGAGAGCGACGGCAGCACCGAGTGCATCACTTCGGTAACCGATGAAGTCCACTGACCTATTACTCCTGCTACCCTGTCATACGTAAGGTCTCACAACAGAACACATATTACAGGGCTCGATGACGACGAGCGGAGAAGGAGAAGCGATGCGCTGCGCACAGTGCGACCAGTCGATGTCCGAGGCACGGACCCTCTCGACCCACCACACCTCGGAGGGATGGGTGCGCTACAAGAGGTGCGCGTGCGGCGGCGTGTCCATCGAGCTGCTGACGCTCGACACCCGGCCGACCGGGGTGCACGCGGCCCGCGCCTGAGCCGGGCGGGCCGCGCGCGGGGCCGTCAGCCCGTGACGCCCTTGAGCGCCTCGCCGAGCGCCTCGGCCTCGTCCGGGGTCATCTCGACGACGAGCCTGCCGCCGCCCTCGAGCGGCACCCGCATCACGATGCCCCGACCCTCCTTGGTCACTTCCAGGGGCCCGTCGCCGGTCCGGGGCTTCATCGCCGCCATGTCCTGCTCCCTCCGTCTGTCATGTCGTGCAGGGCGCCGATGCGCTGGGGAGCGCGCACAGGCGGGATGGTGGGCACCATTCTTCCCCATCGCCGATCTCGACACGAAACCGGAGCGATCAACGGGGTGACGTTCACGCAGCGCAACCGCCCTGTCACCCGCTCTTCCCGGTCAGTCCGGGATGGACCGGAAACACGTCGCGACGTGGTCGTCCACGATGCCGACGGCCTGCATCAGGGCGTAGCACGTCGTCGGTCCGACGAACCGGAACCCCCGCCGCTTGAGCTCCTTGGCCATGGCCTTGGACTCCGCGGTGGTGGCGGGCACGTCCGCGAGCGTGGCCGGGCGCACGTGCGTCTCGGGGGCGAAGGACCACAGCAGGTCGTCCAGCGGAACGTCGAGCTCCAGGACGGCGCGGGCGTTCGCGATCGTGGCGTCCACCTTCAGGTTGTTGCGCACGATCCCCGCGTCCGCCATCAGCCTCGCGCGGTCGGCCGCGCCGAAGGCGGCCACCTTCTCCGGCTCGAAGTCCGCGAAGGCGGCCCGGAAGTTCTCCCGCTTGCGCAGGATGGTCAGCCAGGACAACCCGGACTGGAAGGCCTCGAGGGACATCCGCTCGAACAGGTTCCGCTCGCCGCGCAGCGGACGACCCCACTCCTCGTCGTGGTACGCCGTGTAGTCCGGCGTGGACTCGGCCCAGGCGCAACGGTTCACGAGCGGGAGGCTACCGAGCACCCCCGACGGTTCCCGCTGCGCGGGACCCGGAGAACTCGGCCTCCGCGAGCCTGCCCAGCCGCCGGACGGACGCGCCGAACCCGGCCGCCATCACGGGCCTGAGCACGGGCCAGCCGAGCGCACCCAGCCTGCCGAACGGCAGCTCCAGGCCCTCGGTCCAGGTGAACCGGCAGCTCGTGGGGCCGGTCTCGGTGACGACGAACGAGCTGTCCCCGGTGACCACGAGACCGGTGTGCCGGACGTCGACCCGGCGGGCCGCCTCGTCGTAGCCGGTCACGGTGAAGGTGTCGACCACGCCGAGGTCGCCGATCCCGGTCACCGCCACGACGACGGACCCCGCCGAGCGGCCGTCCCCGGCGACGACCCGCACCCGGGTGAACAGGATCCACTCGCCCTGGCGTTCCCAGTCCGTCACGAGGTCCCAGACGGCGGACGCGGGCGCGGCCACGTCCTCCGCCACGACGAGCTCGCGCACCGCTCTCACCGGTCCGCCTCCCGCTCCTGCAGCCGTGCCGCGAGCGCGTCCCGCTCGGTGGTCACGGTGTCCAGCTCCTCGGCGAGCCGGTCCAGGACCCAGTCCACCTCACCCATCCGGTACCCGCGCACGACCTGGCGGAACCGCAGGGCGCGGACGTCCTCGCCGCGCACCCGGCCGGAGGGCAGCCGGGTGGGGGTCGCGTCGGGTGCGAGCGGCGCGAGCTCCTCCCCCCGCCCGAACACCAGGCTGGCGAGCAGGAACACGAGCGCCGCCACCACCGCGACGACGAGCAGGTAGATCAGCGCGGTCCCCACGGCGGCATCACACCACGTGCCGCGGGGACCGCGCTAACTCACGCCACCTCTTTGCGCGCGGGCAGCATCTCCCGCATGGGCGGACGCTCGGTGGGGTCCAGCTCCCGGGAGTTCGGCACCCACTCGCCGCCGACCTGCACGAACTGGGTGAGCGCGGCGCCGGTGTCCGGCAGCCCCGCGCGGCGCAGCGCCGTGGCGGTGATCTGCCGCGACATCACCCCGAGGTCCATCAGGTTGCGGTTGCGGTGCTTGCGCACACCCAGGTTGACCTGGGCGATCGCGTCCAGCCCGAAGTCCTTCACCGTGTCGAGCAGCAGGCCGATCTCGACACCGTAGCTCGTGGCGAACGGCACCGACTCCAGGAGCTCGCGGGTGCCCGCGTACTCGCCGCCGAGCGGCTGCACGATGCCCGCGAGCTCGGGGCGCAGGGCCGAGAGCAGCGGCCGGGCGACGAGCTCGGTGACCCTGCCGCCGCCGTGCTCCAGGGACTCCGCCTCGCTCACCTCCAGCCGCAGCGGGCGCCGGTAGAAGCCCTTGACCAGGTGCACGCCGCTCTCGAGCAGCAGCGGGCCGAGCAGCGACGGGACGAACGTCGGGTCGAAGTCGACGAGGTCGGAGTCGATGAAGCAGATGATGTCGCCGTCCGTGGCCGCGAGCGAGCGCCACAGCACCTCGCCCTTGCCGGGCACCGGCGCCAGGTGGGACACCACGTCCTCGCGCAGCGCCACCCGCGCGCCGTTCGCCTTCGCGAGCGCAATGGTGTCGTCGGTGGATCCGGAGTCCATGACCAACAGATCGTCGACGAGGGGCCGATCACCTTCTGTGAAAGGCCGGATACCGGCGACGATCGCGCCGATCGTCGCCTCCTCGTTCAGGGCCGGGAGCACGACCGAGACCTTCCGGCCGCGTTTCGCGGCGACGAGGTCCTCGACGGTCCAGTCCGGCGTCTGCCAGGTACGACGGGTGAACCAGTCCTCGGTGATGGGCTGCATGGTTCTCCTCGGGTCGGTCTCGGGCGTGGTCTACGCGGGGACGTCGGTCAACTCGACGGAGTGTCGCGAGTCGATTAGTTCTGGCTCCGATTACCGCCGCGGTATCAGTCGGTTACGGGCCTGTGAAGAGCCTCGAATTCGTTGCCCGGCGAGCGTAATGTCGACGCTTAAACCATTCTTCCGGGTGATTCAGCTCAAGGCTCGCACGGTCCGGGCGGGCACGCTCGTCCCTGTGATCGCAGCCACCATCTCGAGCACGCGGCGGGTCTGCGCGACCTCGTGCACCCGGAACACGCGCGCCCCGGCGGCGGCGGCGAGTGCCGTGGCCGCGAGGGTACCCTCCAACCGCTCCCCGACGGCCGCGTCGAGCGTCTCCCCGACGAAATCCTTGTTGGACAACGCCATGAGGACCGGCCAGCCGGTCGCGACGAGCTCGTCGCAGCGGCGCAGCAGCTCGAGCCCGTGCCAGGTGTTCTTGCCGAAGTCGTGGGTCGGGTCGATCAGCACCCCCTCCCGCGGGACGCCGAGCGCGACGAGCCGCTCGGCCTGCGCGGTGGTCTCCGCGATCACGTCCGCGACCACGTCGGCGTAGCGCACCCGGTGCGGCCGCCGCCGGGGGACGGCGCCGCCGGTGTGCGAGCACACGATCCCGACGCCGCTCTCGGCCGCGACCTCGGCGAGCGTCGGGTCGGCGCCCTGCCAGGTGTCGTTGAGCAGGTCGGCGCCCTCGGCGACCGCCGCGCGGCCGACCTCGCCGCGCCAGGTGTCCACGCTGATCACGACGTCCGGGTGTCGGGCCCGCACCGCCGCGACGAAGGGCACGACCCGGCGGGTCTCCTCGGCCGCGTCGACCTCGGCTCCGGGGCCCGCCTTCACGCCCCCGATGTCGATGATGTCCGCGCCCTCGGCGACCGCCGCGTCCACCCGGGCCAGGGCGGCGGCGTCGGTGAACGTGGCGCCCTTGTCGTAGAACGAGTCCGGGGTGCGGTTGACGATCGCCATGACCAGCGCGCGGTCGGCCGCGGGCTCCCGGGTCCCGAAGCGCAGTCTCACACCGTCGATCGTGGCACGGCGTCGAGGGCCTCCTCCACCGTTCGGGCGACCACGAGCCGCTCCAGCGGCGAGTGCTGGCTGGCGAACCCGCCCTCCACGAGCCCGCCGACCCAGTCCAGCAGCCCCGCGTAGTGCCCGTCGGGGTCCAGCACCACGACGGGTTTGTCGTGCAGCCCGAGCGAACCGGCCGTCCAGACCTCGAACAGCTCCTCGCACGTGCCGATCCCGCCGGGCAGGGCGAGGAACGCGTCGGCGTGCGCCTCCATGAGGGCCTTGCGCTCTCGCATCGTCTCGGTGACCAGCAGCTCGTCCGAGTCGTGGTCGGCCCACTCGCGCTCGACCATCGACCGCGGGATGACGCCCACGGTGCGGGCCCCGCCCTTGCGCGCGGCCACGGCGACGGCGCCCATCATCGACTTGCGCCCGCCGCCGGAGACCAGGCCCCAGCCGCGCGCGGCGATCGCCGTGCCGACCTCGGTGGCGAGGTCGAGGTAGCGCTGCGGGACGCCGTCGGAGCTCCCGCAGTACACGCAGACGTTCACTAGTGCGCCTCCTCCCAGGCCCGGTAGGCGTTGTGCACCACGCGGACGGCGTCGTCGACGTCGTCGGTCACGTGCAGCAGGTCGAGGTCCTTCTCGCTGATCTTGCCGCTCTTGAGGACCGGCCCGGCGATCCAGTCGTAGAGCCCCTGCCAGTACTCCGACCCGAGCAGCACGACCGGGAACTTCGTGACCTTCTTCGTCTGGACCAGGCAGAGGGCCTCGAACAGCTCGTCGAAGGTGCCGAACCCGCCCGGGAGGCACACGAACGCCTGCGAGTACTTCACGAACATCGTCTTGCGCACGAAGAAGTAGCGGAAGTTGATGCCGAGGTCGACCCAGTCGTTGAGCCCCTGCTCGAACGGCAGCTCGATGCCCAGGCCGACGGACAGCCCGCCCGCCTCCTGCGCGCCCTTGTTGACCGCCTCCATCGCGCCCGGGCCGCCGCCGGTGATCACGGCGTACCCGGCCTCGGCGAGCGCCGTGCCCAGCGCCCGGCCCACGGCGTACTCGTGGTGGTCGCGCGCCGTGCGCGCGGACCCGAACACCGTGACGGCGCGCGGCAGCTCGGCCAGCATGCCGAAGCCCTCGACGAACTCGGCCTGGATCCGCATGACCCGCCACGGGTCGGTGTGCACCCAGTCGTGCGGCCCGCGGCCGTCGAGCAGCCGCTGGTCCGTGGTGGTCGGCTCGATCATGCGCTC
The DNA here is from genome assembly GCF_021728735.1 of Pseudonocardia sp. WMMC193. Taxonomy (NCBI): domain Bacteria; kingdom Bacillati; phylum Actinomycetota; class Actinomycetes; order Pseudonocardiales; family Pseudonocardiaceae; genus Pseudonocardia; species Pseudonocardia sp. WMMC193. The sequence continues at coordinate 3,948,988 of NZ_JAKKDO010000003.1, forward strand.
GCGCCGCAGCACGACCGGACCGCGCAGCTTCTCGTCCGGCCGGCCCCCGTTGTCGCTCATGGACGCAGCGTACGGAGCAGCGGTGTCACGCCAGGAACGCGGTGAGGACCTCTGTGCAACGCGTGATGGCCCGGGTGTCGACGTGCTCGTCCCGGGTGTGGGCGAGGTTCGGGTCGCCGGGCCCGTAGTTCAGCGCCGGGATGCCCAGTGCGGCGAACCGGCTGACGTCGGTCCACCCGTACTTCGCCCGCGGCGTGGTCCCCGTGGCCTGCAGGAACTGCTGCGCGGCGGGCTGGGACAGCCCGGGCAGCGCCCCCGCGGACAGGTCGGTGAGCGTCACGTCGTAGCCGTCGAGGACCTCGCGGACGTGCTGTTCGGCCTGGTCGGTGGTGCGGTCGGGGGCGAACCGGAAGTTGATCGTCACGACGGCCTCGTCCGGCACGACGTTGCCCGCGACGCCGCCCGCGATCCGCACCGCCTGCAGGCCCTCGCGGTAGCGGCATCCGTCGATGTCGACGCTGCGCGGCGTGTACGTCTCCAGCCTGCGCAGGATCTCGCCCGCGTGGTGGATCGCGTTGTCGCCGAGCCACGACCGCGCGGAGTGCGCGCGGCGGCCGGTGGTGCGCACCTCGACCCGCAGGGTGCCCTGGCAGCCCGCCTCCACCTCGCCGTCCGTGGGCTCGCCGAGGATCGCGAGGTCCGCCGCCAGCCAGTCGGGGAGGTTCCGCTCGATCCGGCCCAGCCCGTTGCGGACGGCCTCGACCTCCTCGCAGTCGTAGAACACCAGGGTGAGGTCGTGCCGCGGCTCCGGCAGCGTCGCGGCCAGGTGCAGGAACACCGCGTCCCCGGCCTTCATGTCGCTGGTCCCGCAGCCGTAGAGCAGGTCCCCCTCCCGCCTGCTCGGCACGTTGTCCGCGATCGGCACCGTGTCGAGGTGCCCGGCCAGCAGCACCCGGCTCGGCCGCCCGAGGCGGGTGCGGGCGAGCACCGCCTGCCCGTCCCGGACGACCTCCAGGTGCGGATGCGCGCGCAGCCCCGCCTCGACGGCGTCGGCCAGCTTCTCCTCGTCCCCCGACACGCTCGGGACGTCCACGAGCGCGGCGGTCAGGTCGATCGGGTCGGCGGTGAGGTCCACGGGCCCACTGTTCCACGCGCCCCGACCGGACGCGCCGATCGGCCGCTCCACGCCCCGCTCTCGCGCCCTCCCCGTCCGCCGATCACGACCCGAGCCGCGCCCACGCCGGCTCCGGACAAGGTCCACCCCGCCGCCCCCTTTGCACTGACAGCGCATCCGCAACGTGCGGCGACGGCGCATCATCCGCCGGCCCCTTTGCACTGACAGCACATCTGCATCAGGCGGGACCGAGCATCGTCTGCCCGCCCCTTTGCAGTGACAGCGCATGCGCATCTGACGAGACCGTGCGCGTCACCGGCGGCCCCTTTGCAGTGACAGCGCATCCGCGTCGGGCGAGGACCACGCATCATCCGCCGCCCCTTTGCAGTGACAGCGCATCCGCACACTCGCGGAGCGGGGCTGCCATCCGACGCAGAGTGACTTCGGCGGCCGAGTCCCGGACCCCTCGCGACCGCGGCCCTCGCGCGACGGCTGGACGCGACCGCCGCCGCGGCGGCCGCCGCGGTCCAGCAATGGTCCAGCAACCGCCCAGCAACGGCCCAGCGCCGGCCTGGTGACGAGCGTGTGACGCTCCGCAACGCTGTGACGACCTGGCGGCGGATCCGCCGTCACTGCAAAGGGCACCGGCACCCTCACCCCGCCCGCGGGGAGGGACCGCCGACAGCACCTGTCGCGGCCGACCGGACCGCAATCCGCCCGCCGGGCAACCACGGCCCGACCCTGCCCCCTGCCCCCTGCCCCCTGCCCCCTGCCCCGCGAAATCATGAGCCCCGCCACAGGTGCGGATCCGCTGACACTGCAAAGGCGCCCGACCCCCAACCCCACCCGCCGCGCGGCCGCACCAGCCCGCCCCGCATCTACCACTCGACGCCGACCCGCGGACCGGGCGGACGACGGTTCGGCCGAAACCATCCACACCCGGCCCCGTCCGTCCACAGCTCGAGCAGACGTCGGTCCAGGCCGCCCGCGGCGCCGCACACTCACGCCATGTCCGACGAGTCCAACACCGACAGCCCTGACACCCGGCCCCCCGCGACCGACGACCCGCCGCCCCGGGGCCTGGACGTCTCGGGGTTGGTCCGAGCGGTGCGCAGGCGCACCCGGCTGAACCAGCGCGAGCTCGCCGAGCGGGCGGGGGTGTCGCGGACCACCATCGGGCGCATCGAGGCCCGCCGCCTCCATCCGACGGTGCCGGTCCTCGAACAGATCCTCGCCGTCGACGGGCTGGTCCTCGTGGCCGCGGACCGGGGCGCCCGGGTCGTCGAGCCGATGCGGGACGTCCCCCGCGGCGGGCTGCTCGACGGGGCGGACCGCCGATTCCCCGCCCACGAGGACCTCGTCCTGCTCACCGACCCCGGCGGCACCTGGTGGGGCGACAAGTACGGACTCGCACGCCCGCCCGAGACCTTCCACCGCAGCCGCGGCCACCGGGACGCCGTGCGCCGGCATTCCCAATGGGACACCCGGGTGCACCTCTTCCGCGCCGCCCCTCGCCCGATGACGGAGCAGGAGTGGTTGCGCCGCCACCCGGAGGAGGGCTGAGCCCCCGAACACGGCTGAGTTAGATTCGACGGCCGTGAGCACCGCCTTCCGCACCGACCCCGCCTCCGGCACCGGCCTGGCCACCGTCACGACCGACGGGACCGTTCTCGACGTCTGGTACCCCGCCCCCGCGCTGGGCACCGACGCCCCGGACACCACCGCCGACCTGCAGGCGCTGGCGGGCCCCGACGAGGCGCGCGGGGTCACCCGCACGATCGTCCGGACCGAGATCGGCTCGCTCGCCGACAAGCCCGTCGACGCGGCGGACGTCTACCTGCGCCTGCACCTGCTCTCCGGGCGGCACGTGCGGCCGCACGAGGTCTCCCTCGAGGGCCAGTTCGGGCTGCTGGCCAACGTGGCGTGGACCAACCACGGCCCCTGCGCGGTGGCCGGGTTCGAGCTGACCCGGACCCGGCTGCAGCAGCGCGGCCCGGTCACCGTCTACGGCGTGGACAAGTTCCCGCGCATGGTCGACTACGTGCTCCCGGCGGGCGTCCGGATCGCCGACGCCGACCGCGTCCGGCTCGGCGCCCACCTGGCCGAAGGCACCACCGTCATGCACGAGGGCTTCGTGAACTTCAACGCGGGCACCCTCGGTTCGTCCATGGTGGAGGGTCGGATCTCGGCGGGCGTCGTGGTCGGCGACGGATCGGACGTCGGCGGCGGCGCGTCGATCATGGGCACCCTGTCCGGCGGCGGCACCGAGGTGATCGCGATCGGCGAGCGCTGCCTGCTGGGCGCGAACGCCGGCGTCGGGATCTCCCTGGGGGACGACTGCGTGGTCGAGGCGGGCCTCTACGTCACCGCGGGCACGAAGGTCACCCTCCCGGACGGCGCCACCGTCGCCGCCCGTTCCCTGAGCGGCCAGAACGGGCTGCTGCTGCGCCGCAACAGCGTGTCCGGCGCGGTCGAGGCGCTGCCCCGCACGGGATCCGGCATCGCCCTGAACGCGATGCTGCACGCGAACTGAGACGCGGCTCGTGAACGGCTCCTCCCCCGCACCCGCCCCGGCCCTCCTCACGGAGCGCGACCTGCCCGCCCCGCTGACGGCGGCGCCGCAGGACTCCCCGGCCCACCACGTCCGGGCCGCACTGGACCTCAGGCTCCGGGCCCTGCTGTCCCACGACGCGGGCACGCGCGTGGGCACCGAGCCCGAGCACCTGCACCAGATGCGGGTCGCGGTGCGGCGGATGCGGGCGGCGCTCAAGGCCGCCCGCCCGCTGCTCGACGCCGGCTGGGCGGACGACCTGCGCGCCGAGCTGGGGTGGCTGGGGCGCGCGCTCGGGCCCGTCCGCGACCTCGACGTGCTGCTCCTGCGCCTGCGCGGCGAGCTCGCGACCCTGCCCGAGCTCGAGCGGGCGGCGGGCGAGACGCTCGTGGCGGCGCTGGTCGAGGAGCGGACCGCGGCCCGCGCGGAGATGCTCGCCGTGCTCGGCTCCAGCCGCTACCAGGCCCTGCTGGAGCGCCTGGCGGACGCCATCCGGCTCCCGCTGCCCACGCCGTCGGCCACCCGGGCCCAGCCGGAGCTCATCGACCTGGTCCGGCTCGAGGTGAAGCGGCTGACCCGGGCCGTCCGGCGGGCGGGCGACGACCCGCCCGACCAGGTGCTGCACGACCTCCGGATCCGCGGCAAGCGCGTGCGCTACGTCGGCGAGCTGGTCGAGCCGATGCTCGGTGCGCCGGTGAAGCGGCTGCTCAAGGCCACCGCGGGCCTGCAGGAGGTGCTGGGTGACCACCAGGACGCCTGCGTGGCCGAGGAGCGCATCCGCGGCCTCCTGGACGGCCTGGGCGAGTACCCGGACGCCCACGTGGTCTTCGTGGCCGGGCGGCTCGTCGAACGCGAGCGCGCCCGGGCCACGGAGAAGCGCGCCCAGTGGTGGACGGCGTGGGAGCACGTCGCCGCCCGCGCCGCGGAGATCTAGCGGAGATCTAGCGGGGGCCTAGGAGCCCAGCCGCCGCACGGCCTCGTCGATCCGCTCGTCGGTGGCCGTGACGGCGATCCGCACGTGCGACGCCCCGGCCGCCCCGTAGAACTCCCCGGGCGCGGCCAGGATGCCCAGCGCGGCCAGCGACGCGATCGTCTCCCGGCACGGCTTGCCCTCGGTCGTCCACAGATACAGGCCTGCCTCGGAGTGGTCGACGCGGTACCCGGCGCCCTCCAGCGCCGCGCGCAGCCGCACCCGGCGCTTCTCGTAGAGCGCGACCTGCTCGGCCACGTGCGCGTCGTCCGCGGCGGCCGCGGCCATCGCCGCCTGCACCGGGAACGGGACGATCATCCCGGCGTGCTTGCGAATCTCCAGCAGCGCCTTCACCAGCGCCGGGTCCCCGGCCACGAACGCCGCCCGGTACCCGGCGAGGTTCGACGACTTCGAGAACGAGTGCACCGCGAGCAGTCCCGCGTGGTCCCCCTCGGACACCGAGGAGTGCAGCACCGACACCGCGGGCGCGCCGAAGGACAACGCCAGGTAGCACTCGTCGGAGGCCACCACCGCGCCCGCGGCCCGACAGGCCGCCACGGACTCCCGCAGCTGCGGGGCGGTCAGCACCCGCCCGGTCGGGTTCGACGGCGAGTTCAGCCAGACCAGCTTGGCGCCGGGGGGCGGGGGATCCCCGTCGGCCATCCGGACGGGCGTGGCCCCGGCGATCAGCGCGCCGACCTCGTAGGTCGGGTAGGCCGTCTCCGGCACCCCGACCACGTCGCCGGAACCCAGCCCGAGCAGCGTCGGCAGCCAGGCGACCAGCTCCTTGGAGCCGATCGTGGGCAGCACGGCCGCCGGGTCGACGGGTGCGCCGAAGCGACGGTCCAGCGACCCCGCGACGGCCGCACGCAGCGACTCCGGCCCGTACGTCGTCGGGTAACCGGGAACGTCCGCCGCCGGCCCGGCCAGGGCCTCCCGGATGACCGCGGGCACCGGGTCCACGGGCGTGCCGACGGACAGGTCCACGAGGCCTTGCGGGTGGGCCGCCGCGGTCGCCTTGGCGTCCGCGAGCGAGTCCCAGGGGAAGTCGGGGAGCCTGTTCACTCGTCGTGCTCGACGGGGGCCATGCTCTTGATCGGCTCCGGGTCGGCCTCGGTCAGCCCGACCTTCGAGGCGCCGCCCGGGGAGCCCAGCTCCTCGAAGAAGTCCGCGTTGGCCTTGGTGTACGCGCCCCACTGCTCGGGCACGTCGTCCTCGTAGTAGATCGCCTCGACGGGGCACACCGGCTCGCACGCACCACAGTCCACGCACTCGTCCGGGTGGATGTAGAGCATCCGGCCGCCCTCGTAGATGCAGTCGACCGGACATTCCTCGATGCACGCCTTGTCCTTGAGGTCCACACAGGGCTCGGCGATCACGTACGTCACGGAAGGTCCTCCACAAGCGGGCAGTGGTGTCTGCATGGCAGATTAACCCGCCGGTACCGACGTGAGCATGGGAAGGGGAGCCTCACCAGATGGCCCCTGAGCACGACTGGAGCGCCGCACTGGGCGAGCGGGTGTCGCTGCGGTTCCGCATCGGCGAACGCGAGGGGCGGCCGCTGTTCAGCGACGCCGTCGGGGTGCTCTCCGACGGCGGTCCCGACGACGGACCGGGGACCGTCGTCGTCGCCACGCGGCGGGGCCCGGTGCGGGTCGACCGGGAGGCGGTCGTGGCGCTGCGCCTGGTGCCGCCCGCACCCCCGCGGCGGGCCTCCTGGAGCGCCGTGGCCAGGCTGGAGAACCTCTGCGCGGACGCCTGGCCCGCGCTGGTCGACGAGCCGCTGGGCGCCTGGCGGCTGCGCGCCGCGGGCGGCTACACGAACCGGGCGAACTCGGCCCTCGCGGTCGGCGACCCCGGCCTCCCACCGGACGTCGCTCTCGACCGCGTCCGGGCCTTCGCCGCCGCCCACGGCGTGACCCCGCGGCTGCAGACGCCCATCGGGTCACCGTGGTCGAAGGCCGCCCAACATGTGGGATGGGTCCTGGAGGCCGGACACGCGGCGGGTGCCGAGGTCGCGGTCCTGGTGACGGACCTCACGGCGGGCGAGGCGGTACGGCTACCCGCCGAACCGGACGCGGACTGGTGGAGCGTCGGCGGCGGGCCCGCCCACGAGACCGAACGCCGGATCCTCACCGGAGGCCGCACGCTGGGGTTCGGGGTCGAGCGCCGGGCCGGTCGGGTCGTCGGTGCGATCCGGGCGGCCGTGGTGGAGGACCACCTGTACCTGTCCCGCCTGGAGACCGTCCCGGCCGCCCGACGCACGGGGGTCGCGACCCGGCTCACCGCCGCGGCCTGCGCCTGGGGCCACGCACACGGTGCACGGTGGGGGGTCCTGCAGGTGGCGCTGGACAACACGGCGGCACTCGCGTTCTACGCACGCGAGGGCTGGCGCGAGCACCACCGGTACCACTACCTCATCCCCGGCGGAGCCGGTCCACGCTGAACCGACCGGCGCCGACCGCGACGAACAGCAGGAAGATCCACGAGTACAGGGCCGCCTGCTCGCCCAGGTTCCAGATCGGGTTCCAGCCCGCAGGCGCGTGCACGGTGAAGTAGGCGAACGCCATCATCCCGGACAGCAGGAAGCCGGTGACCCGGGTGAACAGCCCCACCGCGAGGAGCACCGCGCCGATCCCCTGCGCGATCCCGACGAACCAGGAGAAGTCCCAGGCCGGGGCGGCGGCACCGGCCCCGTCCATCCCGCCCGCGAGCCCGAACGGGACCACCGCGTGCAGCAGGAACAGGAACCCGACGACGAGGCGGAAGGCGAGCAGCACCCCGTCCTTCAGCGTGTCCCGCCGCGCGGAGGTGGCGGCGGCGGAGACCGGACGAGTGAGCGTGGCGGTCATGGCGAACTCCCCGAGGTTCGAGCGTCAGTGTCGAAAGGGGAGACCGCGGACGTTCCGGGACCTCATCGCTCGGCGATCCACTTCTCCGCCTCCCGCGCCGCCTTCTTCAGCCCCGACCACTCGCCGAGGTACTTCCCGAGCACCCCGACGACCGGCAGCATCGCGAGGAACCGGTGGTAGAAGCGGCCGTGATGGCGCTGGTCGAGCTCGTCCTCCACCGCGAACAACGCGCGGCCCAGCCGCCACACGGCCGAGGCGATCCGGGCCGCCATCGGCGTGTCGCCCTCGGCCAGGTCGCCCTTGATCTCGGTCGCCTTCCGGTCGGCCGCGGCGTCCTCGGTGGCGGACAGGTCGCGCTGGGCCACCTTGCGCCGGAACAGCACCCAGGCGAGCAGCGCCACCAGCTCGTCCTCGTCGGTGACCCCGTGCTCCCCCGCGACGGCCACGAGCAGCATCCCCTGCGCCGCCGCCCCCACCGCCGACGTGACGGGCAGCCGCTGCGCCAGCGCACCGCCCAGCCCGGGGATCGCGGCGATCGCGGTGGTGAACCGCCCGACCCGCCGGATCCACCAGTGCGTCCGGGCCGCGACGTCCATGTCCGCCCACGCCGCGGTGCCGGGCACCTTGACCGAGGCCAGCCCGTCGAGCAGCTTGTCGCGCACGGAGTCCGAGCCCTCGTGACGACGCGTGCGCAGCCCGAACGGATCGGACTCGCGCAGCGCGCGCAGGATCGGCCGGGTCGCCCGCACGAACGGGCGCAGCACGGCCACGACGGCGGAATCGGAGATCGCGTCACTCACGCGCGAATCATCCCGAATAAGTGGCCTCGAGCGCGCGTCGAGTGGCGATCACCCCGCTGAGCAGACCTGCGACCAGCAACACCAGAGACTGCCAGGTCGCGGGCAGCAACACGTCCCCGCCGGGGCCCGCGAACCCCAGCACCCCGACGACCACGATCCACACGATCAGGGGTGACGCGATCACCGGCGACGCCGAGGACACGTCGGCCGCGAACCGGATCAGCCACGGCAGCGACAGCAGCGTGATCACCGTCCCGACGGGCACCGGCACGGCACCGATGTAGAGCGGCTGCAGCAGCAGGGCCCAGGCCGCCAGTCCCGCGCCGGCGACGGTGAGCAGGACGATCGTCGCCGCCCTCATGCGAGGAGGTCGTCGGCCGGGGCGGGCCCGGGCGTGGCCAGCACGTACTCCTCGACGTCGAGGTAGGGCTGGGCGACGTCGTTGCTCATCGCGTAGGCCCCGTCGGCCACCGCGACCTGGGTGGCGTGGGCGCGCATGGCGGCGACGAGCTGCGCCCGGTACGGCGTGACGTCCAGCCGGGTCGTGACCACGTCGTCGGGCACGGTGGGCAGCTCGTCCGGCCCCGGGGTGCGGAACGGGTGCGCGCCGAGCGCGGCCACTCCGGCGTCGAGCGCCGAGCGGGACCGGACGGCGTGGAACACCCTGCGCCCGTCGGCGACGGCGTGCGTCAGCTCGTGCGCGCGCACGTGGTCCGGGTGGCCGTAGCCGCCGTCGTCCGCGTAGGACACCAGGACGTCCGGGCGGACGTCGTCCACGACGGCGCGCAGCTGCGCGACCTGCTCGGCGAACGAGTCCGGCCGGGAGAGCGCCCGCGGGTGCAGGGTCGGCAGCGCGACGGCCCGTGTGCCCTCCCCGTGCCCCATCCCGCTGTCCCGCCACCGCCCGGTCCCGCCCAGGTAGTGGTGCTCGGGTGAGCCCAGCGCGCTCAGCGCACCGGCCAGCTCCCCGATCCGGTACCCGCCGAGCTGGTCGGCGCGGTCCGGCGCGAGCTCACGCAGAGCGGGCGGGATGACCTCGCCCTCCTCGCCGAGCGTGCAGGTGACCACGACACAGCGCACCGCGGGATCGGCCGCGTAACGGGCGATCGCACCCCCGGTCGAGAGCGTCTCGTCGTCCGGATGGGCATGCACGAACAGCACGCAACGATCTGGCACGGCGAAGAGCATCGCATCATGGAGCCACAACGCCGTCCACGAGCCCTCCGAACGACAGTTGTGGCTCCACGACGCGGCTAGAGCAGGGCCCGGGACTCCGCGTAGTGGCAGCTCGACGGGTGGCCGTCGCCACGGTCGACGAGCTCGGGGGGCTGCTCGACGCACCGCGTCTGCTGCTCGCTCGTCAGCTCGTTCGCGAACTTCGGGCACCGCGTGCGGAACCGGCACCCGCTCGGCGGGTTCGCCGGGCTCGGCAGGTCCCCGACGACCGTGATCCGCTCCCGGGCGCGCTCCTTGCGCGGGTCGGGCAGCGGGATCGCCGAGATCAGCGCCTGCGTGTAGGGGTGCGCCGGGGCCGTGAACAGCTGCTCCGACGTGCCGGTCTCCACGATCTGCCCGAGGTACATCACCGCGATCCGGTCCGCGATGTGCCGCACCACCGACAGGTCGTGCGAGACGAACAGGTAGGACAGCCCGAGCTCGGACTGCAGCTCGTCGAGCAGGTTGAGCACGCCCGCCTGGATGGAGACGTCCAGGGCGGACACCGGCTCGTCGAGCACCAGCAGCTTGGGCCGCAGGGCCAGCGCCCGGGCGATCCCGATGCGCTGGCGCTGCCCGCCGGAGAACTCGTGCGCGTAGCGGTTGCCGTGCTCGGGCTTGAGCCCGACGGTCTGCATCAGCGTGCGGACCTGCTCGCGCCCGCCGTCGGCGTAGAGCCCGTGGATCCGCAGCGGCTCGGCGATGATCTCGTTCACCGGCATCCGCGGGTCCAGGGACGCGTACGGGTCCTGGAACACGATCTGCAGCTCGCGGCGCAGCTCCCGCATCCCGCCGCGGCTGATGCCGGTGAGCTCGCGCCCCTTGTAGAGCACCTGCCCCGACGTCGCCGGGATCAGGTTGAGCACCACCCGCGCGGTCGTGGACTTCCCGCAGCCGGACTCGCCGACCAGCCCCAGGGTCTCCCCCTCGGCCAGCTCGAACGACACGTCCGAGACCGCCTGGACGGCCCCGATCTGCCGGCGGATCAGCCCCTTGGAGCGGATCGGGAAGTGCTTGACGACGTTGCGGACGCTGAGCAGCGGCTCGCTCACGGGGTCTCCTCCGCCAGCTGGGCGAGGGCGTCGTGATCCGCGACCTCGGTGTCGAACACGTCCTCGGCCTCGGCCCCGACCAGTGCCTCGGCGTGGTGGCAGGCGGCCAGGTGCGTGGCGCTCGTGGTGGCGCGCAGCTCGGGCTCGGTCTCGTCGCACACCTCGGTGTGCTTGGGGCAGCGCGGCCCGAACGGGCAGCCGGGCGGCATGTTGACCACCGACGGCGGCGAGCCCGGGATCGGCGTGAGCCGCTCGCTGGGCCGGTCCATCCGCGGCAGGCTGCCGAGCAGGCCGAGGCTGTAGGGCATGCGGGGGGTGTAGAAGACGTCCTCCGCGGTGCCGATCTCCACGGGCTTGCCCGCGTACATGACCATCACGCGGTCGGCCTGGCCCGCGATCACGCCCAGGTCGTGGGTGATGAGCACCATCGCCGCGCCCGTCTCCTGCTGCGCCGCCTTGAGCGCGTCGAGGATCTGGGCCTGCACGGTGACGTCCAGCGCGGTGGTCGGCTCGTCCGCGATGATCACGTCCGGGTCGTTGGCCATGGCGATCGCGATCACGACGCGCTGGCGCATGCCGCCGGAGAGCTCGTGCGGGAAGGACGACGCCCGGTCCCGCGCGTTGGGGATGCGCACCTTGTCCAGCAGCTCCACGGCCCGGTCCAGCGCCACGGCCTTGGACACGTCGTGGTGCGCGCGGACGGCCTCGGCGATCTGCGCCCCGACCGTGTAGACGGGGTTCAGCGAGGTCATCGGGTCCTGGAAGATCATCGCGATCTTCGAGCCGCGCACCCGGGTCATCTCCGACTCGGACAGCTCGAGCAGGTTGCGGCCGTCGAACCGGACCTCGCCCGTGACCTTCGCGGTGGTCGGCAGCAGCCGCATCACGGCCATGCTGGTCACGGACTTGCCGGAGCCGGACTCCCCGACGATCCCCAGCACCTCGCCGCGGTGCAGCGTGTAGTCCACGCCGCGGACCGCGCGGACGGGACCGTCGCCGGACGGGAAGGTGACGTCGAGGTTCGAGACCTCGAGCACGACCTCCCCCGCGGCGCCCTTGCGGCGCGACGGCGCCAGATCGATCTGCTCCGATGTCACTGGCGCACCTTCGTCTGCTGCGGGTCGAACGCGTCACGCAGGCCGTCGCCGATGAAGTTGATCGTGAGCGCGATGATGATGATGAACAGGCCCGGGAAGTAGAACAGCCACGGGCGGGTGGTCAGCGCCGTCTGCGCCTCGCTGACCAGCAGGCCGAGCGAGGTGTCCGGGGGGGTGACGCCGAAGCCCAGGTAGGACAGCGAGGTCTCGAGCAGGATCGCCAGCGCCACCAGGATGGTCAGGTTGACCAGGATCGAGCCCAACGCGTTCGGCACGAGGTGGCGCAGGATGATCCGGGTGTCGCTCGCCCCGAGCGCCTTCGCGGCCTCGACGAACTCCTTCTCCCGCAGCGACAGCACCACACCGCGCGCCACCCGGGACACGTACGCCCAGTACAGCGCGGCGATGACCAGCGCGATCAGGTACCAGCTGCCGCCGAAGTTGTGCGCCAGCATGGCGGCCACGGCGATCAGCGGCAGCGTGAGCACCAGGTCGGAGATGCGCATCATCAGCGTGTCGACCCAGCCGCCGAAGTACCCGGCGACGGAGCCCCACAGCGTGCCGACGAGCGTCGCCAGGATGGCCACGGACACCGACACCTGCAGCGAGATCCGGGTCCCGCGCAGCACCTGCGCGAACTGGTCGCGCCCGGCCGAGTCCGTGCCGAACGGGTGGTCCCACGAGGGCGGGACGGAGTTGTCCGGGGTGTACTGCCCGGCGTCGTACTTCCAGAGCCAGCCGCCGACGTAGGCCAGCAGGATCAGCACCACGAAGACGCAGAGGCTGACCACGGCCGCGCGGTGCTGCAGGAACCGCCGGAACACCAGCTGTGCCTGGCTGCGCTCCTCGACCGTGAACTCCCGGTCGGGCGATTTCACGAGGGTCTCAGGCATAGCGGATCCTGGGGTCGAGGACGCCGTAGAGCAGGTCGGCGATCAGGTTGAAGGCGATCACCACGGTGGCCGCGATCAGCAGCCAGGACGCCGTCGCGTAGACGTCGTTCATGCGGATCGAGTTCACCAGGTAGTCGCCCATGCCCTTCCACTGGAAGACGTTCTCGGTGACGACGGCGCCGCCGATGATCGAGGCGATGTCCAGGGCGGTGACCGTGGTCAGCGGGATGAGCGCGGTGCGCAGCCCGTGCTTGACCATCACCGTGCGCCGGGTCAGGCCCTTGGCACGGGCCAGCCGCACGTAGTCGGAGTTCATCACCTCGAGCATCGAGGCGCGGGTGAAGCGGCTCCACGCGGCGTAGGAGATGAGCGCCAACGAGATCGTCGGCAGGATCATGTGCCCGATGATGTCGGCGATGTAGGCGCCGGTGCCCTGCGGAGGGGGCACGGACGCCTGGCCGATCGTGTAGATCGCCTGCGTGCCGACGAGGCCGTTGAACTCGATGCCCGCCTGCTTGAGCAGGATCGCGAACCAGAACGCGGGCATCGCCAGGAACAGGAAGCCCAGGAACGTGGCGGTGTAGTCGAACTTCGAGTACTGCTTGACGGCCGTCAGCACGCCGATCACGACGGCCAGGATCAGCGCGATCACCATGGCGAGCGCGATGAGCCGGATCGTGACCAGGAAGCGGTCGCCCAGGTCCGCGCCGATGTTCGCGGTGGACACGACGGAGGGACCGAAGTCCCCGGTGAAGATGCCCCCGAGCCAGGAGAAGTACCGCTGCAGCAGCGGCTGGTCGAGGTGGAGGCGGATTGTTTCCGCGTCGATCACGTTCTGCGGCGCGGGCGGGTTCTTCTCCCGCAGCGGCGCGAGCGGGTCGGCGGACGCCGAACCCAACGCGAAGATGATGAACGACGCGACGATCAGGACCGGTATCGAGTACAGGATCCTGCGCACGGCGAAGGCGAGCATGCGGCCATCTTCCGACTCGTGGTGGGAGTACGGCCCTCGGCCCGCTGGTGGCGGGAGTCAGGCCGCCGTTGCAGGGTAGACCGAGGTGCGGGCCCGCCCCCAGAGGCGGACCCGCACCCGGTCGTCAGGTCACGAGCCGGAGCGGATGCCCCACTCGGACGTGTTGTAGGTGATCCCGTCGAGCGACGCGTTGTTGCGCACGTTACCCAGGGTGTTCTGCACCGCGGCCAGGGTCGGCTTCTGGTACAGCGGGAGCACGTAGGCGTCCTCGGCCATGATCTTGTCGGCGTCGTTGAGCTGGGCCCGGGCCGCGTTGATGTCGGTGGACGACGCGGCCTCGTTGATCAGCTGGTCGACGGTCGGGTTGACGTACTTGCCGTAGTTCGACGCGGACGTCGACAGCCACAGCTGCTGTGCGCCGCCGAACGGGGCGGGCGACATGATCCAGCCGAACACGATGACGTCGTAGTCACCGGTGGACAGCGTGGTGCCGAGGCTGTCGGTGGTCTGGATCTCGACGTTCACACCGAGCTGCTTGGCCGAGGCCGCGAACAGCTCCGACTCGGTCTGCCGCACCGCGTTGCCCACCGTGTAACGCATCCGCAGGGTCGGCACGGCCTGGCCGTTCGGCGCCACGAGTGCGGTGCCCACACCGGTGTAGCCGGCGTCGGTGAGGATCTTCTTCGCCGCGTCGACGTTGCCGGCGCCCTGGCCGGTGGCGGTCAGGTTGTCCTGGTAGCCGTCCTGGCCGGGCACGAACATCTTGTTGGTCAGCGGCTTGATGTCGGAGTTGAACTGCCCGACCGTCTTGCCGATGATGTCCTGCACGTTCACCGAGGTGTAGAGCGCCTGGCGCAGCGCCTTGTCGGCGAGGAACGGGTTCACCAGGTTGAAGTCGAAGTGCTCCCAGCTCAGCCCCGCGGCCTGGTACTGCGAGACGTTCGGGATGTTCTGCAGCTGATTGACGATGTCGACCTGCGGCTGCGGGAACAGCGCCTGGACCTCGTTGTTCTGCAGGGCCAGCGGCTCCTGCGTGGCGTCGGTGATGACGCGGATGACGATCCGGTCCAGCTTCGGCTTGGTCGCGCCGTACCACTTCGGGTTCGGGACCAGCGTCAGCGCGACGTTGTCCTGCCAGTTCTCGACCAGGAAGGGGCCCGCCGAGTAGTTCGGCACCGTGGACCCGAAGTAGTCGAAGGCCGCCTTGAGCCCGGCCGGGGAGTTCAGGTCGCCCTGCTGGGCGCCGATGTGCGCCGGGAACAGCGGGGCCGCCGAGTTGAACAGGCTCTGCCAGTCGGTGTAGGGCTGGGACAGGGCGACCGTGACGGTCTTGCCGTTGTCCGAGCCGGTGACGCTCTGGATCAGGTCGTAGCCGCCGTTGCCCGCGGTCTCGCACTCGGGGCAGTCCCGGGTGTTCTGCCACTTCCAGGACATCGCGAAGTCGTCCGCGGTGACCGGGGTGCCGTCACTCCAGACCGCGTCCTGCTTGATCTTGTACGTGACCGTGGTCGGGTTCGTGAGGTCGGCCGAGTCCAGCAGGTCCGTGTTCAGCGTCGGCTTGAGGTCCGGCGAGGTGTAGAACGCGTACGTCAGGAGGGGCTTGGTCGCCATCCCGGTCCAGTCCGTGTTGCCCTCGGACGAGATGACGTTCCAGTTGTCGATGTTCTTCTCGGAGGCGAGGGTGACCGTGCCACCCTGCTGGAGCTGGTCCGGCGCCGCCGAGTTACAGGTGTTGGGGTCGGTCGCGCAGTCGCCGTAGACCCCGCCCGAGCTGCCTCCGGCGCCGCCGCCACCGCCACAGGCCGCAAGGACAAGGGCCGCCGCCGTGGCGACCGCAGCGGCCGCTGCCGCGCGCGTTCTCTTCATGGATGGAGTTCCTCGATCTCACTGATCAGCATCAGCCCGGTCGGCGCCCGGGTCGGGCACCGGGATCGGCCGGGTGTCCCCTCCCCATGTGGCGGCGAGGGCGTCCGATCCCTCGGCAACTTAGGAAGCCGGCACGTGATCCCGCCGGCCGAGTCGCCGATCGTGACCAAAGGGTGACGTGAAGTGGACAGTACGACACATCGTGATTACCCTGGAGTAACTTGTGCCCCGTTCGGGGGACGTCAGTCGGCGGGTGGCACCCAGCGTTGTGCTCCGGTCAGCGGGCCGGTCACCAACGGGCCGGGACCGAACCCCGTCGCGGTGGCCGCGGACCGGGTGCTCACGATGAGCGACGTCTGCTGGAACAGCGGCAGCGCCGGGAGCTGCGCCCACAGCACCCGCTCGATCGTGGCGAGCCTGCCGGGGTCCGGCACGGCGGCCGTCGCCACGGCCTCGAGGTCCGGCTGCAGCACGGCCGAGCAGAAGCCGCCGGGCAGCGCGGGCGGGTTCGGCAACGCGGCCGTCGGCTCCGGGCACCCGTAGTCCGACGCCAGCTGCGGCCCGATCGGCCCGCCGACCGCGCGCGGGAGCACGAGGACGTCCGCCCGGACCGTCGCGTTCGGCGAGCTCGTGGCGCTCGTGGCCGCGGCGGTGGTGGTGGCGGTGGTGGCCGCCGCGGTGGGAGCGGCGGCCGGAGCCGTGGTCGGCGCGGGGGTGGCGGTCGGGACGGGCGTCGGCGTCGTGGAGGTCGGTGGCGGGGTCGCGGCCACCGTCCGCTGGCTGTACAGGTCCGCGGCGGGCGGCGCGACGACCTCCACCCCGATCCCCGCCGCCTCCAGCTGCCGGGCGACGGCCTGGGCCACCGCCAGGTCGGTGCTCCGCTCCGCCCCCGCGGCCACCACGATGTCCAGCGGCGTGGACCCCAGCACCCACGCTCCCGTCGCCGACCGCGTGTACCCGGCCTCGGTGAGCAGCCGCTCGGCGGCCGCGGGGTCCGGGCCCCCCGGTCCCGTCGGGGCGTAGCCGGGCTGGGACGGGGCGAGCCCGAAGGCGTTCGCGGCCAGGGCCCCGGGTGCGAC
This sequence comes from Pseudonocardia sp. WMMC193, assembly GCF_021728735.1. NCBI lineage: Bacteria > Bacillati > Actinomycetota > Actinomycetes > Pseudonocardiales > Pseudonocardiaceae > Pseudonocardia > Pseudonocardia sp. WMMC193. The sequence goes on from NZ_JAKKDO010000003.1 coordinate 3,965,450, forward strand.
CTCGGTGCGGATCTGCTCGCGGTCCAGCAGCGACCCGATGGCCTGGCGCACCCGCACGTCCGCCAGCGGGCCGTTGTCCGCGCGCAGCGCCAGGTCGGTGACCGTGGGACGGGGGGCGGGCGTGCCCTCGTAGGCGGCCAGCGCGGACGTGAACTCCGGCTCGGTGGCGGGCATGGCCACGTCGACCCCGCCGGTCCGCAGCGCCTCGGCCATCGGGCCCGCGTCGAGCCTGCGCAGGACGATCTGGTCGAGCGTGGCCGGGGTGGCCCAGTAGAGGTCGTTGCGCGCGAGGGTGACCTCGCCGCGGCCGCGGTCGACCCCGATCACCCGGAAGGGCCCGCCCGACGCCGGCAGCCCGCCCGCCGTCGCCCCGGTCCAGGACCCGGGGGCGTCCTTGAGGATGTGGGCGGGCAACAGCCCGGAGAACAGGTACTGCCACTGCGGGTAGGCCTGGTCGAACACCACGTCGACGGCCTTGCCGCCCGCCCGGGACCGCACGTCGGTGATGTGGCGGTAGCCCTCGCCGTCGACGGTGCCGGGCGCGGACCGCATCTGCTGCCAGAGGTAGACGAAGTCCTCGGCGGCGATCGGCGAGTTCGACGACCAGCTCGCCTGCACGTTCAGCTCGTAGGACACGGTGAACGGGCTGGTCGAGACGACCTCCGCGCTGGTCGCGACCGTGGTGTCCAGCTGGAGGGCGCCCTCGGCGTCCGGCCGGAACACGCTCGGCAGGACCAGCGTGGACAGGGCCTGGGTGACCGGGGAGCGGTCCGCGAGCAGGTGCGGGTTGAACCCCGCCCCGAGGTCGTCCACCCCGACCACGACCTGCGTCGGGGTCGGTTCCGGCTCGACCGGCGGCGGCTCGGGCGCGGGCGCCACGACGGGGGCGTTCGTGCACGCCGCGAGGAACACCAGCAGGCCGACCACGATCGCCAGCCCGACGCGCCTCATGACCTCATCGTCGCACCGCGACGATGAGGCCGCCGGAGGACCCCACCGATCCCGGGCGCCGGCCCAGGGCCGGCGCCGGGTCAGCGGGTGACGCCCGCCGCGGCCGCCTTCGCCCGGGCCCGGGCCCGGTTGCGCAGGTGGCTGTCCAGCTCCGTCTTGCGGATCCGGACGTTCTCCGGGGTGACCTCGACGCACTCGTCGTTCGCGCAGAACTCCAGGCTCTGCTCGAGCGTGAGGATCGTCGGCGGGGTGAGCTTGATCAGCTCGTCACCGGTCGACTTGCGCATGTTGGTGAGCTTCTTCTCCCGCACGATGTTGACCTCGAGGTCCTCGTTGCGGGTGTACTCGCCGATGACCATGCCCTCGTAGACCTGGGTGCCCGGGCCGACGAACAGCACGCCGCGGTCGCTCAGCGCGTCCACCGCGTACCCGGTGACGGGGCCGGAGCGGTCCGCGATGAGCGAGCCGCGCAGGCGCGAGGAGATCTCCCCGACCCAGGGGCCGTAGCCGTCGAACACGTGGCTGGCGATGCCCGCGCCGCGGGTGACAGTCAGGAACTCGGTGCGGAAGCCGATCAGGCCGCGCGAGGGGACCCGGAAGTCCAGCCGGACCCGGTTCTCGCCGTGCACCATCTGGATCATCTCGCCCTTGCGACCGGCGAGCAGCTGGGTGACGGCGCCGAGCGAGTCCGTGGGGACGTCGATCGACAGGTTCTCGAACGGCTCGTGCAGCTTGCCGTCGATCGTCTTCGTGACGACCTCGGGCTTGCCGACGGTCAGCTCGAAGCCCTCCCGGCGCATGGTCTCGACCAGGATCGCCAGGGCGAGCTCGCCGCGGCCCTGGACCTCCCAGGTGTCCGGGCGCTCGGTGGGCAGCACGCGCAGGGACACGTTGCCGACCAGCTCGGACTCGAGCCTGCTCTTGACCTGGCGGGCCGTCAGCTTCTGGCCCGGCTTCGGGTCGCGGCCCACCAGCGGGGACGTGTTGATGCCGATGGTCATCGAGATGGCGGGCTCGTCGACGTGGATGCGCTCGAGCGGGACCGGGTTCTCCGGGTCCGCGAGCGTGTCCCCGATCATGACCTCCGGAATGCCCGCCACGGCCGCGATGTCGCCCGCGACGGCCTCGTCGGCCTGCACCCGGGTGAGGCCCTCGGTGCGCAGCAGCTCGGTGATCTTGACCCGGGTGACGGTCCCGTCCGCCTGGCACCAGCCGACCTGCTGCCCGCGCTTGAGCACGCCCGCGCGGACGCGGCAGAGCGCGATGCGGCCGAGGAAGGAGGTCGCGTCGAGGTTGGTGACGTGGGCCTGCAGCGGCGCCGTCGGGTCGTCCTTCGGCGCCGGCACGACGTCGAAGAGCACGTCGAACAGCGGCTGGAGGTCCTCGGAGTCCGGCAGCTCGCCGTCCCCGGGGCGGTTGCGGCTGGCGCGGCCCGCGCGGCCGGAGGCGTAGACGACCGGCAGGTCCAGCAGGTGCGCGGTCTGGTCCTCGTCGAGGCCCAGCTCGTCCGCCAGCTCGAGCAGCAGCTCCAGCGACTCGTCGACGACCTCCTCGATGCGGGCGTCCGCACGGTCGGTCTTGTTGACGACCAGCATCACGGGCAGGCCCGCGGAGAGCGTCTTGCGCAGCACGAAGCGGGTCTGCGGGAGCGGCCCCTCGGACGCGTCGACCAGCAGCACCACGCCGTCGACCATCGACAGCCCGCGCTCCACCTCGCCACCGAAGTCGGCGTGGCCGGGGGTGTCGATCACGTTGATCGTCACGCCCTGCCAGTTCACCGTGGTGTTCTTGGCGAGGATGGTGATGCCCTTCTCGCGCTCGAGGTCACCGGAGTCCATGACCCGGTCCACCGGCTCCGCGCGCTCGCCGAAGGCGCCGGACGCGCGCAGCATCGCGTCGACCAGGGTCGTCTTGCCGTGGTCGACGTGCGCGACGATCGCGACGTTGCGCAGGGCGCGGGTGGAGCCGCCTGCACTCGATCCTGTGGAGGTCGAGCCGGCGGGAGCGGAAACAGCAGAGGTCACGTTTCTACGGTACTGGCAGTGATCCCTGGACCTTCGCCCGCGGCCAGCATAGGCTCGCCTCACCATGCCCAAGGTGAAGAAGAAGTGCTGTCGCTCGAAGCCGAAGCGGTGCAAGAGCTGCCCGGTGGTGCACCTGCGCCTCAAGAAGGCGGGCGCGGATGACCTGAGCGGCAAGGACTTCCAGAAGGCACTGAAGATCGCCCGCGTCTACTGAGGACCGGAGCCCGCCCGCCGGGCCCTTCTGGATCGATGACGAAGGTCACAGGGTGATCCACGCCGCTGATCAGCTCGCGGTCCGGCTCCCGGCGACCACCGCGACCACCTCCTCGGCCGGATCGGCCACGCCGTAGCGCACCACGCGCCACCCCTCGCGGGCGAGCACGCCGTCTCGCCAGGCCTCGCGCACCCGCCGCTCCTCGTCCAGCGCCACGGCCGGGTCCGCCACCACCAGCGCCGTCCTGAGCTGCGGGAACGCCACCCCGACCACGAGCCCGGCCGCCGGATGGTCCCGCCGCCACCCCTCGATCCGCGCAGCGCGCAGGTGGGCGACCAGCCGCCCCCGGGCGGCGGCGACGGCGCGGTCCGCCGCCCCGAGCAGCAGCGCCTGGCCACCGACCGCGTCGCGGCCTCCCAGACTCCGCGCGGCCGCGGCCGCGAGCGCCCCGAAGTCCGCACCGGCGCGCAGCGTCCGATCGAGGAACGGCCCGCCCGCGGGCCCGAGCTCGACCGCCGCCTCCAGCACCGACAGCGCCGGCGCCGTCACCGCCAGCCCGCGCAGGCGGACGCGGTCGGCCGGGTGCACGTCCCGGCGGCGGACGGTGAGGTCCTCCCGGCCGCGCACCGGCCGCCTGCGGGGCACCGTGACCGCCACCGTGGCGGGCGGTGGCGCCAACCCGTGCCACCAGGCGGCCGCGAGCCCACTCAGCACCGCCTCCTCACCCGCCCAGGACACCGCGGCCCACATCCGGGCCGCCTCGCTCGGCGGGTGCTGCGCGTCCCGGTACACCTGGGGATGCACCGGCACCCACCGCCGCGTGGCCAGCCGCCGGTCCACCGTCCCCCGCGTGATCCCGCACGCGAGCGCCTGCCCTCGCGTGATCACCCCCGCCTGCCGCCGCAGCAGCTCCTCAGCCGCCGCAGCCGCTTCAGCCGCCCGGTCCGTCCCGCGCATCGCCGTCGTCATACGTACTGAGACGGAGCCCGGGCCGCCGCGGTTCCGCCCGGGCCATGATCATGTCCCCGGGGCCGGCGGTTCCGGTCACCCCGGGCGGTCACCGGCGACGAGCGCGCGGAGGTCGGGGACCAGGGCCCGGTCGGCCTCGACCCAGGCGACCGTGGGCAGCTCCGCCGGGGCCAGCCAGCGGACCGCCCGGTGCTCGAGCGCCTGCGGCTCACCGGCGGCGAGCGTCGCCGCGTGGATGCGCAGCGTCCGGTCCCGGCCCCGCACGGTGATCGGCAGGTCCGTTCCGACCCGCTCCCCCACCCGCACGTCCGCCCCGAGCTCCTCGCGACACTCCCGGGCCAGCGCGGCGGGCTCGGTCTCCCCCGGCTCGACGGACCCGCCCGGCAGCTCCCACCGGCCCGCCAGCTCCGGCGGGTGGGCCCGCTGCGCGGCGAGGACCGTGCCGTCCCGCACGATCGCCGCCCCGACGACGACCGGCCCGGCCGCGAGCTCCTCGGCGCGGCGGCGGTAGACGACCGCGCGCGCGTCGAGCATCCGGTCGATCAGCCTGCGGACCAGCAGCGCGTCGGCGAGCCGGCCCGCCGGGCCGAACGGCGAGCGCCACGCGATCTCGTCGTGCAGGGTGGTGCCGGTCCCCGTGTCGTGCAGGGTCGTCGTGTGGACCAGGGAGGTCGCCAGGCCGCGCACCGCCTCGGACGTCATCCCCTCCGGGCCCACCGAGCGGATGCGCGAGACGTACCGGAGCCGGACCCCGGGCAGGAGCGCGGCGTCGAGCACCACCTCGTCCCCCGCGATCAGCAGCCGGACCGACGAGGAGAACCGGTGCCCGGCGAGGGTCAGCGACTCGGCGGCGGCGGCGCAGTCACGCACCACCCCGGCGACGAGCCTGCGGGGAGCGGCGACGAGCGTCGAGCGGGTGAGCACCGGCACCGGGTGATCGTGCCAAACCCGGCGCCACGTCGACTCACTCACGGTCGGGGTGCGGGGTCGGGGTGCGGGGTCAGGGTGCGGGCCAGCGGGCTTCGAGGCGGGCGCCGCCCCAGGCGGACTCGCCCGCCGTCACCTCCCCGCCCCGGCCGCGCACCAGCGCCTGCACCAGGGCCAGGCCCAGGCCCGCGTGGCCGCCGCTCGCCTCCTGGGAGAGCCGGGTGAAGCGGTCGAAGACCCGGAGGCGGTCCGCCGCGGGGATGCCGGGTCCGTCGTCGGACACGACGAGTCGGGTCCAGCGGCCCGCGGGGAGGACCTCGATCCGGACCCGGGTCCGCGCGTAGCGCGAGGCGTTGCCGAGCAGGTTGTCCAGGACCAGCCCGACCTCGGCCGACGTGGCCACGACCAGCGCGGACTCCGGCCCGAGCAGCTCGGGCGCCGGGCCGGTCGTCACCCGGTCGAGCGCCGCGCGGGCCTGCGCGACGACGTCGACCGGCCCGGGGTCCGCGCGTCGGCCCGCGTCCGCACGCGCCAAGGCCATGAGATCGGACAGCAACCCGGACAGGCGCTGGGCCTCGAGGGCCACCTCGCGCAGCGTCTCGTCCGCCAGGGCGGGATCCGGGTGCGCGACCGCCACCTCGGCCTGCGCGCGGATCGCCGCGACCGGGGACCGCAGCTCGTGGGCGGCGTCCCCGGTGAAGCGCTCCAGCCGGGCGACGGCGTCGTCCCGGCGGGCGAGCAGCGAGTTCAGCTCCTCGGCCAGCGCCCGCAGCTCGTCGTGGGCGACCGGCAGCGGCAACCTGCGCCCGGGCGGGAGGGCGGCGGCCGCGGCCCGCATCCGGTCGACCGGGCGCAACGCCGCACGCGTCGCCGACCAGGCTGCGAGCGCCACCACCACCGCGACGACCAGCGCCGCCACCAGGAACCCGACGGCGGCGCGCGCCAGCAGGGTCGCCCCACCGACCAGGTCCCCGGAGGCCAGCACGAGCCGGGTGGTGCCGTCCGGCAGCACGGCGGGTTCGGCGATCCAGCGCGCGGCGGCGCCGCCGGCCACGACGTTCGCGGCCTCGCCCGCCGCCAGCGTGCGGACCTCCTTCGGCGACATGGGCAGCGGCCCGCGCCCGTCGACCGGGGTGCCCGCCGTGTCGGTGATCCGGATCGTCGGCAGCACGGTCGGGTCGGTGACCGCCGCCCCGCCCTCCAGCCGGGAGACGACGGCCCCGGCCTGGTGGTTCAGCTCGTTGTCCGCCGCGCCGAGCAGCGTGGAGTACAGCAGGGTGACCCCGAGCCGCGCGAACAGGACGAGCGCGACCACCGCCACCCCGCCGACCACCACCGTGATCCGGGTCCGCAGCGTGCGCCGCCGCCACCAGGCCCGGGCTCGTCTCGTCATCCCGACCCGACGAGGTACCCGGCCCCGCGGACGGTCCGCAGCACGTGCCCGGCACCGACCGCGTCGAGCTTGCGGCGCAGGTACCCCACGTACACCTCGACGACGTTCCGGCTCGCGGCCTGCTCGTCCCCCCACACCAGCCGCAGCAGCTCGTCCTTGGCCACCGCCGTGTCCGGCCGCGAGGCGAGCGCGTGCAGCAGCTCGAACTCCCGCGGGGACAGCTCGACCGGCGCGTCCTCCCAGGTCACCGACCGCGAGGCCGGGTCCACGACGAGCCCGCCCAGCCGCACCCGCTGCGCGGTCCGGCCGAGCGTGGCGTCCCGCCTGCGCAGCATCGCCTTCAGCTGCGCGACGAGGACAACGAACGAGAACGGCTTGATCAGGTACCCGTCGGCGCCGAGGTCCAGCCCGTCCGCCTGGTCGACCTCGCCGTCCTTGGCCGACACCAGCAGCACGGGGGTGTCGACGCCCGCGGCGCGCATGTGTTCCAGGACCCGGTACCCGGACAGCCCGGGGATGATGATGTCCAGCACCACGGCGTCGAACCCGCCGGTCAGGGCGGCGCGCAGGGCGGAGTCCCCGTCCCCGACCGCGACGATCTCCATGCCCTCGGCGGTGAGCCCGCGGGTCAGCGCCGTGCGCACCCCGGGCTCGTCGTCCACCACCAGCACCCTGGCCATCACCGCAGAAGCTACCGCGCGGACCGCGGCGTTCGGCTGAGCCGCTCTCAGGTCCGATACGTCAGGCTGTGTCCCATGCGAACCAAGCTGTGGGCCCGGATCGGGTCGGGGGTGGCCGTCGCCGGCGTCGTCGGCCTGGGTCTGGTGGCGATCCCGGCGGGCGCGGGCGCGCAGCCCGAGCTCCCGCCGGTGTCCGCGGAGGAGCTGGTCGCCTCCGTCGGGCAGACCTCGCCGGGGCCGTTCGGCGGGACGGTCGAGGTGGACAACGCGCTCGGTCTCCCGGCGATCCCCGGCGCCCCGGCGCAGCTCGCGAACGGCACCTCGGACGTCCGGATCTGGTCGGACGGCACGGGCCGGGGCCGGGTCTCGCTGCCCTCGGCGCAGGGCGAGCGGACCCTCGTCTCCGACGGCACGACGGCCTGGGCCTACGACTCCGAGGACCGCACCGCCGTCCGCAAGCCCGTGACGGCGCACGAGGTCCAGCCCGCCGACCCGACGCGCTCGGCCACGGACGCGATCGCGCAGCTGCGCCGGACCAGCACGGTCAGCGTCGACGGCACCGCGGAGGTCGCGGGCCGACCCGCCTACGAGCTGGTCCTCACCCCGAACCCCACCGAGCGCACCCTGCTGCGCGAGGTCCGGATCGCCGTCGACGCGGAGAAGCGGGTGCCGTTGCGGCTCACCGTGCTGGCCAACGGCTCCCCGGACCCGGCGTTCGAGGTCGGCTTCACCGACCTGACCTTCGGCCCGCAGGACCCGGCCCTGTTCACCTTCACCCCGCCGCCCGGCACCACGGTGACCGACGCGCCCGAGGGCACCGGCGAGAAGCCGCAGCGTCCGGAGGGGGTCCAGCCCACGGTCGTCGGGGACGGCTGGGACACGGTGGTCGTGGCCCGGGCGCCGCAGGGTGACCGCTCGCAGCAACGCCCCGAGGGCGCCCCCGACCTGTCCCAGCTCGGGACCCCGGTCTCGGGTCCCTGGGGCAGCGGTCGGCTGATCAGCACCGCGGTGGCGAGCGCGATCGTCACCGACGACGGGCGGATCGCCGCGGGCGCCGTGCCGGAGCAGGTCCTGACGGAGGCCCTGGCGAGATGACCGCCGTGGACGTGCGGGAGGCTGCGCGGGTGACCTCGGGATCCGGTCCAGCCCCCGCCGCCCGGGCGGTGGGCCTGCGCAAGGTCTACGGCCGGACCGTCGCCGTGGACGGGATCGACCTCGAGGTCCCGACGGGCGCGGTCCTGGGGATGTTGGGCCCCAACGGTTCCGGCAAGACGACCCTGATCAGGATGCTACTCGGGCTCACCCGCCCCACCGCGGGATCGGCCGAGCTGCTCGGCGAGACCGAGCAGACGCGCGCCCTCCCGCACGTCGGCGCCCTGGTCGAGGGGCCGGGCTTCCACCCGTTCCTCTCCGGCCGGGAGAACCTGCGCCGCGCCGCCGCCGCCGAACCACTGCTGACGTCCGGGGCGATCCCCGGCGCCGTCGACACCGCGTTGGAGCGGGTCGGGCTCGGCCACGCCGCCGACCGCCGGTTCCGCGGCTACTCCCTCGGCATGAAGCAGCGGCTCGGGCTGGCCGGGGCGCTGCTGGTGCCGCGCAAGCTCGTCGTGCTCGACGAGCCGACCAACGGCCTGGACCCGGCGGGCACCCGGGACGTCCGGACGATCATCGGTGAGCTCCACGAGTCGGGCTCCACGGTGATCGTCTCGTCCCACCTGCTGGCCGAGGTCGAGGCCACCTGCACGCACGTCGCGGTGCTGCGGTCCGGGTCGCTGCTCGCCGCGGGTGCGTTGTCCGGGCTGCTGGACTCCGGCATCGGCGGGCTCGAGGTGACCACCCCGGACGTCGGGCTGGCGCTGTCCACGCTCGACGGTGTGGGTGCGGTCGCCGCGCCGGGCGGGCCGGGGATCGTCGTGACGGACGGACCGGAGGCACCCGAGATCGTCGCGCTGCTGGTGCGGGCGGGGGTCGCGGTGCACGAGGTGCATCGGCGCAGGCCGCGCCTGGAGGAGCTGTTCGCGCAGCTGACCGAGGGCGACAGCGGAGTCCCGAGCATCGGCACCGAGGGCGACAGCGGAGTCCCGAGCATCGGCACCGAGGGCGACGGCGAGAACATCGGTTCGGCGACCATCGGTTCTGAGAAGGGGGTGCGGCGGTGACCGCCCTGGCCGAGACCGCCGTCGGGCCGGAGCGCACGGCCGCTCCGCTGGGTCGGCTGCTGGCCGCCGAGGTGCGGTGGGTGTTCCGGCGCCCCCGCACCCTGATCACGCTGGGGCTGTTCGCGCTGATCCCGGTGCTGGTCGCGGTGGGGGTGGTGGTCGCGGACCGCAACGGGCCGGGGCTCATCGGCGCCGTCGCGGGCAACGGGCTGGTGCTGCCGATCGCCGCGTTGACCCTCGCACTGGCCCTGCTGCTGCCGCTGGCCACCGCGATGGCCGCGGCGGACGCGCTGGCGGGCGAGGCCGCGCACGGCACGCTGCGCGGGTTGCTGCTCGCGCCGGTGAGCAGGGTGCGGCTGGTCGGGGTGAAGGCGTTCGGGGTGCTCGTGGTGGCGGCCGCGGCGGTGCTGGTGATCGCCGTCGTCGGGGTGCTGGCGGGGATGGTCGTGGTCGGCAGCGCCGACGGGCAGATGGTCACGTTGTCCGGCACCACGCTCGGGTTCGGCGCGGGCGTCGCGCGGGTCGGGCTCGTGGCGGTGTGGGTGGTCGGGCAGCTCGCCGCGGTCGGGGCGGTGGCGCTCGCGGTGTCGTCGCTGACGGAGCACCCGCTCGTCGTGCTGGCGAGCGTGTTGGGCGGGCTGATCGCGTTCGGGGTGCTGTCCGCGATCCCGGCGCTGGACTGGCTGCAGCCGTGGCTGTTGACCAGTGGGTGGACGGCGGCCACGGACGCCCTGCGCGATCCGGTCGCGCTGGACGCGATGGGCTCGTCCACCGTGCGCGCCCTGTGCTACGCCGCGATCGGCCTGGGCATCACCGTCTGGCGGATGCAGCGCCGGGACGCCTAGGGTCCGGCGCCATGGCCGCACTGCTGAGCGACGCCGAGATCACCGCCGCCCTCGCCGATCTGGACGGATGGGAGCGGGACGGGGACGCGATCGTCCGCACCGCCGAGCTCCCGAGCTTCCGCGCCGCGATCGCCGTCGTGGACCGGGTGGCGGAGGACGCCGAGGACCGGGACCACCACCCGGACATCGACATCCGGTGGCGCACCCTCACCTTCCGCCTCAGTACCCACAGCGAGGGCGGCCTCACCGGCAAGGACACCGCCCTGGCGAAGAAGATCGACTCGCGCCTGGCGGAGGCCCGCTAGCGAGCAGCGGGAGGTTCGGCGCGCGGAAATTATCTCGATCGTCGAGACTATTCGGCATGACCGTGCACTCCTCCCGCACCCGCCCGCCCGCGGCGCTCGCGCTGCTGGGCTTCCTCGTCGCCGTCGCGATCGTCGCCGTCGTCGGCGGGCTCGCGTCCGCCTCTGCCGCCGAGCAGTACGCCGGGTTCGTCCAGCCCTCGTGGGCGCCTCCGTCGTGGCTGTTCGGTCCGGTGTGGACGGTGCTCTACCTGCTGATCGCCGTCTCCGGCTGGCTGGTGTGGCGGCGCAGCGGGCTGACCGCGCCCGCCCACGTCGTGTACGGCGTGCAACTGCTGCTGAACATGGCCTGGACGCCGCTGTTCTTCGGCGCGGGCCGGTTCGGGCTCGCGTTCGCCGAGATCGTCCTGCTCTGGCTGTCGATCGTGGCGACGATGGTGCTGTTCGCGCGGCACAGCAGGCCCGCCGCCTGGCTGCTCGCGCCCTACCTGGCCTGGGTGACGTTCGCGTCCGCCCTGAATCTGGCCATCTGGACGCTCAACTGACGTGTAGGGTGATCCTCGTGGCGCGCCGATACTGGTTTAGCGAGCCGGCCCGGGATGGGTCGGCACGCACCATGCTGCGCTGACCACACCATCCCCGCGAGAGCCGGAAACCCGTTCGGGCCGGCTCGCCAGGGTCGGTCCGTGAAAGGACCCCCTGAGATGTCACCCCTCGATACGCGCGCCACCCTGGACGCCCACCGCACCGTCCGGATGAGCCCGCTGCTGTCCCCCGCCCTGCTGCGGGACGAGCTGCCCGTGGACGACCGGGCCGCGAGCGTCGTCACCCGCGGCCGGGCGGACGTCGTCGACATCCTCGACGGCCGAGACGACCGCCTGCTCGTGGTCGTCGGCCCCTGCTCGATCCACGATCCCGAGGCGGCGCTCGACTACGCGCAGCGGCTGGCGGCACGGGCGGAGCGGCTCTCCGGGGACCTGTGCGTGGTCATGCGGACGTACTTCGAGAAGCCGCGGTCGACCGTCGGCTGGAAGGGCCTGATCAACGACCCCGGGCTCGACGAGACCTTCGACGTCAACCGCGGCCTGCGCACCGCGCGCAGGCTGCTGCTCGACATCACTGCCCTGGGCCTGCCCGTGGGGTGCGAGTTCCTCGACCCGATCACCCCGCAGTTCCTCTCCGACATCGTGACCTGGGGGTCCATCGGTGCCCGGACGGCCGCCTCGCAGGTCCACCGCCAGCTGGTCAGCGCGCTGTCCATGCCGGTCGGGATCAAGAACGGCACGGACGGGGACGTCCAGGTCGCCGTCGACGGCATCGGCGCCGCCGCCGCGCCGCACGTGTTCATGGGGATCAACGCGGACGGCCTGGCCGCGCTCGTGCGCACCACCGGCAACCCGGACGCCCACGTGATCCTGCGCGGCGGCTCGGCCGGCCCGAACCACACCGCGGCCGACGTCGCCGCGACCCGCGACCTGCTCGCCCGGGCGGGCCTGCCCCAGCGGGTGGTCGTCGACGCCAGCCACGGCAACTCCGGCAAGGACCACGTCCGCCAGGCCGAGGTCGTCCGCGAGATCGCGGTGCGGATCGAGGGCGGCGACACCGGCGTGACCGGCCTGATGATGGAGAGCTTCCTCGAGGCGGGCAACCAGCCGCTCTCGGGCGAGCTGACCTACGGCAAGTCCATCACCGACAAGTGCATGGACTGGGCGACCACCGAGACCCTGCTCGACGACCTGGCCGCCGCCGTCCGCACCCGGCGCCGCTGAGCGGTCGGGGTCTGCCGCAGCGCGCGGTGGGCCCCGGCCCGCCTACGGTGGACGGGTGGAGATCTTCGCCTGGGAGGGCAGGCGCATCGCGTGGCGCCGCTCGGGCAGCGGGCCGCCGGTCGTCCTGTGCCACGGCACCCCGTGGTCGTCGCACCTCTGGGAGCCGTACGCCGAGGCCCTGAGCAGGGACTTCACTGTCCACCGCTGGGACATGCCGGGCTTCGGGCGGTCCTCGAAAGAGCCGGGCCACGCCGTGGACTTCGGGGTCCAGTCCGCGGCCTTCGCCGCGCTCCTCGACCACTGGGGGCTGGACCGGCCGCACGTCGTGGCGCACGACGTCGGCGGGGTCGTCTCGCTGCGGACCCATCTCGTCGAGGGCCGGGACTTCGCCTCGCTGCTGCTGGTCGACGTCGTCGCCGTCCCGCCCGCGGGGTCGCCCTTCTTCCGGCTGGTCCAGGAGCACCCCGACGTGCTCGCCCGGGTTCCGCCGTACATCCACGAGGCACTCGTGCGCGCGTACGTGGCGAACGCGAGCCACCGCGGGTTGTCCGATCCGGATCCCCTGGTGGAGCCGTGGCTCGGCGAGGAGGGGCAGGCCGCCTTCTACCGCCAGATCGCGGAGTTCGACGAGTCGTTCCTGAGTGACGTCGAGCGGCGCCTGCCCGTGACCGTGCCCGTCCGGGTGCTGTGGGGCGCCGAGGACACCTGGATCCCGCTTGCGACGGGGCGGCGACTCGCCGACCTGCTGGGCACGGAGCTGATCGAGATCCCCGCGGCCGGTCACCTCGTCCAGCTCGACGCCCCGGTCGCGCTGGCCGACCAGCTCCGCACCTGGCTGGCCGAGGTCGCCCGCTAGCGGACGGAACCTGGCCGCAATGGCCGCCATCCTGGGTCCATGCTGCTACCGACCGACGAGGTGCCGCGCGCAGGCGCGGTGCTCAACCCCTTCGTGATCGTGGACGACGCCGCGGGCTTCCTGGAGTTCGTGACCTCCGTCTTCGAGGTGTCCGAGACCGTGGAGGCCCGGACCCCGATGCCGGACGGATCGCTGATCCACGCCGAGGCCCGCGTGGGCGACGTGGACCTGATGGTGGCCGACCGCCGCGAGGGGTGGCCCGCGCGGCCGGCGTTGCTGCAGGTCTGGGTGCGCGACGTGGCGGAGGTGCTCGCCCGGGCCGAGGCCCGCGGCGCCGAGGTGGTGACGCCGCCGACGCACTTCTACGGCGAGACGACGCTGGGGCGGATGCTCGATCCGTGGGGCACGGTCTGGTGGCTCTACGCCCCGGCGCCGGGCAGGCCGGACCCCGAGTGGGGGTCCGAGGTGTTCACGACCCTGGACAAGGCGATGCGTGCTCTCGGCACGAAAAAGTGAGGAAACATTGCCCGAGAACGGGCGGAAAAGCTATCCTGATGGGTGCGATCAGCGCAGCACAAAGTCAGCGTCCGTTATTAGGATAGCACGCCCGGGGGGCACGTGACCAGACCCGAAGTCAAGGCCGATGTCGAGGCCGAGATCGAGCTCGAGACGACCCGACTCCACCACCTGCACCACCTGCTGCACGACGAGCTCGCCGCGGCCTCGGCCCGGGCCCGCGGCTCCCTGGGCGCCGAGACCGGTGGCGAGCTCAGTGCCCGCTACGAGCGGGACGTCTCGGTCCACCGCTGGTCGGACCGGGTCCGGGCGTTGACCGCCGCCCGTTCCGGGCTCTGCTTCGGCCGGCTCGACGGCACCGACGGGGCCACCACCTACGTCGGCCGGATCGGGCTCACCGACCCCGCGGACGGGGAGAGCGCCCTGCTCGACTGGCGTGCGCCCGCCGCGCGGCCCTTCTACTGCGCGACCATGGCGGAACCGCTCGGCGTGGTGCGCAGGCGCCATTTCCAGATCGCCGGGACCGCCCCCGCGGAGCGGATTCTGGACTTCCACGACGACGTGTTCGCGGCGAGCGCGGATTCCGGCCACGCGTCGGATCCCGCACTGCTCGCCGCGCTGAAGGCGCCGCGCAGCTCCACCATGCGGGACATCGTCTCCACCATCCAGGCGGAGCAGGACGCCATCATCCGGCTCCCGCTGTCCGGCACCGTCGTGATCGAGGGCGGGCCGGGGACGGGCAAGACCGCCGTCGCCCTGCACCGGGCGGCCTACCTGCTCTACAGCCACCGGGAACGCCTGGCGCGCAGCGGCGTGCTCGTCGTCGGCCCGAGCGCGGGGTTCGTGCGGTACGTCGGCGGGGTGCTGCCCGCGCTGGGCGAGTCGGCCGTCGTGTTCACGACGCCGGGCAGACTCGCGCACGGCGTGGTCGCGACCGCGCTGGACGAGCCCGAGACCGCCCGGATCAAGGGCGACCTCGCGATGATCGACGTGCTGCGACGGGCCGTCGAGGACCGCCAGGAGCTGCCCGGGTCCCCGCTGGAGATCGAGCTGGAGGACGTGACCGTCACAGTGGACCGGGCGCTGGCCGCCGAGGCCCGCCGCCGGGCCCGCGGCACCGGGCTGGTGCACAACGCCGCCCGCGCCACCTTCCGGGACGTGCTCGGCGGGCTGCTCGTCGACCAGGGGCTGCAGCGGCTCGACCGGACCCTCGAGGACCCGCCCGAGCTCGTCGAGATGCTCCGTGACCTGGGCATCCCGGACGTCGAGCCCGAGGGCGCGGCGGAGCTGGACGCCGAGCTGCGGGCCGACCTGCGCCACGAGCTGCGAGCGAACGCGGACTTCCACGCCGCCGTCGAACAGCTGTGGCCGGTGCTGGGCGCCGAGCAGGTCCTGCGGGACCTGTTCGCCTCCGCCGCGCGCCTCGCCGCGGCCGGGGCGTCGCCGGTGCTGGGTCGGCCCGCGCACGCACCGTGGACGGTGTCCGACGCCCCGCTGCTCGACGAGCTCGCGGAGCTGCTCGGCGAGCCCCCGGTGCCCGTCCGGCGCGCGGAGGACCCGGAGAGCGCGTACGCCGCCGAGGTGCTGGCGATCATCGAGTCGGCCGACCGGAACCTCGCGGGCGAGGACCCGGACGAGCTGCGCCCCACGGACTTCGTCACCGCGGACGTCCTGGCCGCCCGGCACGTCCCGGACCACCTCGCGAGCGTGGCCGAGCGCGCGGCGGGCGACCGGGACTGGCGGTACGGGCACCTCGTCGTCGACGAGGCCCAGGAGCTGTCCGCCATGGACTGGCACGTGCTCCTGCGGCGCTGTCCGTCGCGCTCCCTCACCGCCGTGGGGGACCTCGCGCAGCGCAGCGCGCCCGCCGGGGCCGCCGCCTGGGCGGACGTGCTCGGCCCCCACCTGGCCGACCGGTGGACCTACCGCACGCTCACCGTGAACTACCGGACGCCGTCGGAGATCATGGACCTCGCCGCCGAGGTGCTGGCCGAGTTCGCCCCGGACCGGGAGCCCGCCCGCTCCGTCCGCTCGACGGGCGAGCAGCCGTGGGAGCGCACGGTCCCCGCCGCCGAGGTGCGGGCGCTGGTCGAGGCGGAGGCCGCGGCGCTCACCGAGGGGACCCTCGCGGTCATCGCCGCGGACCCCACCGGACTGGAGGGGGCACCCGTCGAGCTCCACACCCCGGTCTCGGCGAAGGGCCTGGAGTTCGACGCCGTGGTGATCGTCGACCCCGAGGAGATCCGCCGCCGCAACCCCGCCGACCTGTACGTCTCGCTCACCCGCGCCACCCGGCGCCTGGGGCTCGTCCACGTGCGGCGATGACGGGGAATGGGAGACCGCAGATGGTTGTTCGTTCAACTGTGAAGAACATCGGGTTCCTGTCCTTCGGGCACTGGGCGGACTCCCCGCACTCCATGGTGCGGTCGGCCCAGGATTCCCTGCTCCAGTCGATCGAGCTCGCCGTGGCCGCCGAGGAGGTGGGCGCGGACGGCGCCTACTACCGCGTGCACCACTTCGCGCAGCAGCTCGCGTCGCCGTTCCCGCTGCTCAGCGCCGCGGCCGCGCGCACGAACCGGATCGAGCTGGGCACCGGTGTGATCGACATGCGCTACGAGAACCCGCTCTACATGGCTGAGGACGCGGGTGCGGCCGACCTGATCTCGAGCGGCAGGCTGCAGCTCGGCATCAGCCGGGGCAGCCCCGAGCAGGTCATCGACGGGTTCCGGTACTTCGGGTACGAGCCCTACGCCTCGGACCCGGCGGGTGCGGAGCTGGCGCGCGAGCACACGGCGAAGTTCCTGGAGGCGCTCTCCGGGGAGGGTTTCGCCCGGCCCAACCCGCGGCCGATGTTCCCCAACCCGCCCGGCCTGCTGCGCGTCGAGCCGTACGCCCCCGGGCTGCGCGACCGCATCTGGTGGGGCGCCGGGAGCCGCGCGACGGCGGAGTGGACGGCCCAGCAGGGCATGAACCTGATGAGCTCCACCCTGCTCACCGAGGACACCGGGGTGCCCTTCCACCAGCTGCAGGCCGAGCAGATCCAGCGCTACCGGGACGCGTGGAAGGCCGCGGGCCACACCCGTGAGCCGCGGGTGTCGGTGAGCCGCAGCATCTTCCCGATCGTCAGCGACCTGGACAAGCAGCTGTTCTGGCGGGAGCGGCACAGCACCGACCAGGTCGGCCACCTCGAGGGCGGCAACGCCCGCTTCGGCAAGACCTACGCGGGCGAGCCGGACAAGCTCGTCGCCGAGCTCGCCGAGGACGAGGCCATCGCCGCGGCCGACACGCTGCTCCTGACGGTCCCGAACCAGCTGGGCGTCGACTACAACGCCCACGTGCTCGAGAGCGTCCTGAAGCACGTCGCCCCGGAGCTGGGCTGGCGCTGATCGGAGGGAGGGCGAGGCACACGCCTCGCCCTCCCCCGTTCCGCGATGAGTTCGGGCGGCGCGGGCGGTCGGAGGGGCATGGCTTCCACCGCGCGCCGCATGTTCGAGCTCCTCGAGCCGATCTGCCTGGTCACCTTCTTCGCCGACGAGTGCAACGCGGAGCTGGCCGCGCTCGGCCACCGCACCTACTGGGACGGGTACTTCGCCAGTCGGGCCGCACCGCTCGGCCGGGTGCCGGCGGAGGTCGTGCACGCCGCGTTCTACAACTTCGGTGACGGCGAGGCCGCGCGACACATCCCCAGCGCCTGGGAGACGGCGACCCCCGAGGCGTCGCTCGCCGCGCGCGAGCGGGGCAGCGCCGCCTCGGTGCGGCGGATCCTCGGCGCGGAGCTCGCCTGCTCACCCGGCCTGGTGCGCGCCGCCGACCTGACCACGAAGGCCGCCACGAGCGCGCCGACGCACGGCCGCGTGATGTACGCGGGCATGCGCACCGTGCCCGTGCCGAGCGACCCGGTCGCCCGCCTCTGGCACTCCGCCACCATGCTGCGCGAACACCGGGGCGACGGACACAACGCCGTCCTGCTCGCCGAGGGCGTCGACGGCGGGGAGGCGCACGTGCTGTCCGCCCTCGAGTTCGGCATCCACCCGCCCGAGTCCTTCGGGCGCATCCACCACCTGCCCCGGCGGCGACTGCGCGAGATCATGAGCGGGCTGCGGGAGCGTGGGCTCGTCGACGCCGACGGCCGGTTCACCGACGAGGGCCGGGCGACCAAGCAGCGCATCGAGGACCGCACCGACGCCCTCGCCGCCGCCCCCTACGCCGCCCTGTCCCCCACCGAGCTCGCCGAGCTGACCAGCACCCTCGAACCCCTCACCGCGACGCTGGTGGCGGCGGGGTCGCGGTGAGGGTGCTCCCTAGACGTTGAAGCGGAACTCGACCACGTCCCCGTCCTGCATCACGTAGTCCTTGCCCTCCATGCGCACCTTGCCCGCGGCCTTGGCGGCAGCCATGGAGCCGGCTTCGACGAGGTCGTCGAAGGAGACGATCTCGGCCTTGATGAAGCCCTTCTCGAAGTCCGAGTGGATCACACCGGCGGCCTGGGGGGCGGTGTCGCCCTGGTGGATCGTCCAGGCCCGGGCCTCCTTGGGGCCCGCGGTCAGGTAGGTCTGCAGGCCGAGGGTGCGAAAGCCCGCGCGGGCCAGCGAGTAGAGGCCGGGCTCGGGCTGGCCGATGGACTCCAGCAGCTCGCGCGCGGACTCCTCGTCCAGCTCCAGCAGCTCGGACTCGACCTTCGCGTCCAGGAAGACCGCCTCGGCCGGGGCGACCAGGTCGGTCAGCTCCTTGCGCCTGGCGTCGTCGGTGAGCACGCCCTCGTCCGCGTTGAACACGTAGAGGAAGGGCTTGGTGGTGAGCAGGGTCAGCTCGCGCAGCGGCTCGGCGTCCACCTTCGCGGCGAACAGGGTCTTCCCACTGTTCAGCACCTCGACGGCGGCCTCCGCGGCCTCGAGGACGACCTTGCGGTCCTTCTGCATCCGCGCCTCCTTGGTCAGGCGCGGCACCGCCTTCTCCAGGGTCTGCAGGTCGGCGAGGATCAGCTCGGTCGCGATGGTCTCGATGTCCGACGCCGGGTCCACTCGGCCGTCGACGTGCACCACGTCGTCGTCGGTGAAGACCCGGACGACCTGGCAGATCGCGTCCGACTCGCGGATGTTGGCGAGGAACTTGTTGCCCAGCCCGGCGCCCTCGCTGGCCCCCTTCACGATCCCGGCGATGTCGACGAAGGACACCGTGGCGGGCACGACCTTGGCGGAGGCGAACATCTCGGCCAGCGTGTCGAGGCGGGAGTCCGGCAGCGGCACCACCCCGACGTTCGGCTCGATGGTGGCGAACGGGTAGTTCGCCGCGAGCACGTCGTTGCGCGTCAGGGCGTTGAACAGGGTCGACTTGCCGACGTTGGGCAGCCCGACGATGCCGAGGGTGAGGGACACGGACAACCAGGGTAGACGGGGTGCAGCGCCTGGTACCGGGGTCCCCCTCGGCCCGGCGACCGACGCGGCGGGAGGACGGCCCCGCCGGCTCCGGACCCCTCGTCCCGGAGCCGGCGCGGCGTCCTCCCCCTGCCCGGTCCGCCGCTCCCCAGAGACGGGCCGGGTCGTGCCGCCCCGCGCCGTCCCCACGGCGGTCGGGGCATCGCCCGTCGCGCGGACCGGCTCCCCAGTCGGCCCGCGCGACGGGCGTGGTCTCAGGCCATCGCCGGCTGCCGCACCGGCCGATCGGCCAGGTAGCGGCGCAGCGAGGCCAGCGCGCGGTGCTGGGTCACCCGCACCGAGCCCGGCGTGGAGCCGAGCAGGGCGGCGGTCTCGATGGCCGAGCGACCCTCGATCAGCCGCAGCCGCAGGACGTCCCGGTGCCGCTCGGGCAGCCTGCCCAGCAGCCGCTGGACCATCGCGGCCTGCTCGGCGCGCACCGTCAGCTCGTCCGGCGCGTCGTCCGTACCGACCCCGTCCGGGACGGTGTCGGTCAGGTCGATCCGCGAGATGCGGCTGCGCCGCACCGTGTCGATGATCTTGTTCCGGGCGATGGTGAACGCGAAGGCGAGCAGCGGCCCGGCGTCGTGGTCGAAGGTCGGCAGCGCCCGGAGCAGCGCGATCAGCGTGTCCTGGGCCATGTCCTCGGCGGAGGTGGCGTCCCCCGCGCCGGTCGCGAGGCGGGACCTGCAGTAGCGCAGCACCGGCGGGTGCAGGGCCGCCATGAGCTCCTGGCAGGCGGCCCGGTCACCGGTGGCGGCGGCGCGGCCCAGCCGGTCGATCCGGCCCAGGTCGGCCGCGGACTCGGTGCGGGTCGTGGAGAGCATGGCGATCCTTCCGGTGTGATCGTGACACCGAGAAGAGTGCTCCGCAGGGGGCCCGCGATACATCCGGGGAACCACCGAGATCGTCGCGTGCCACCCCATGCCCCGAAGTGGGGTTATCCCTACCCCCGTTCGCCACTCCGTCGGGTGCTGTTGCGACGAACGGGCTAACGCCTCCTACTCCGTCAGCGATGGGTCCCGTGTACGGCAGCACGGGACGGGGGGGGGACGACATGGGGTTCGAGCAGGTGGTGCGCATCGCGGTGGCCGGGACGGTGCTGGGAGCCCTCTCCACGACGTCGTACGCCGCGGTGTCATTGACCTCGGTCCCGGCAGCGCCGATCCCGACCCCGACGTTCGACGCCGGGTCGCCCGCGCCGGACCCCGAGGACGGGCCGCCGATGGACGGCCCGCACCTCCCGGTGAACCCGGAGCCCGTCGGCGGTGCCGCGATCGTCGCGGCCGCCGTCGCGCCGGCGCTGGAGGCCACCCGCGCGGCCGCTGTTCCGGTCTCCGCTCCGGCCTCCGCCCCGGCGCCGACCCCGGTGCGCACCGTGGCCCTCCCCCGCGCGGTGCACCAGGCCGCCCCGGTGGTGGCCCCCGTCGTGGCGGCACCCGTCGCGGAGGTGCCTCGCGTGCGGGAGGTCCGGCTCCCCCGTGCGGTCCGCGACCAGGTCCGGCTCGCCTGCGGACTGGACCTGCTCGACGACGCGCTGTGCGGCTGGGGCGGACCGGCCCGGTAGCCCGCCACGGCCGTGTCCGATTCCCGCGAGAATCCCCCTCGGGGGCGTGGCAGAGTCGGTGCCGTGCTGGAGGTCGGACCACTGGATACCGAGCGCTGTTACCGCGCCGTCGCCTCGCGCGACGCCCGGTTCGACGGCGTGTTCATCACGGCGGTGCGGACCACCGGCATCTACTGCCGGCCCTCGTGCCCCGCCACCACCCCCCGGCTGCGCAACGTGGAGTTCTTCACCACCGCGGCGGCCGCCCAACAGAACGGGTACCGCGCCTGCAGGCGCTGCCTGCCCGACGCCGTCCCCGGCTCACCGGACTGGAACAGCCGCTCCGACCTCGCGGCGCGCGCGATGCGGCTGATCGCGGACGGCGTCGTCGAGCGGACCGGCGTGGCCGGGCTCGCCGCCCGGCTCGGCTACTCCGAGCGGCACCTGACCCGGATCGTCACGGCCGAGCTCGGCGCGGGGCCCCTGGCACTGGCCAGGGCGCACCGCGCGCACACCGCGCGGCTGCTGATCGAGACGACGCCGATGGCCATGGCGGACATCGCCTTCGCCGCGGGGTTCGCCAGCGTCCGGCAGTTCAACGACACCGTGCGCGAGGTCTACGCCGTGACCCCGAGCGTGCTGCGCCGGGAGAGCGCCCGACGGGGCACGACCCCGGTGGCGGGCACGCTGTCACTGCGGCTGCCCCACCGTGAGCCGTTCGACGCCGCCGGGCTGCTGGCGCACTTCGCGGGTCGGGCCCTCGACGGCCTCGAGTCCGTCGTGGACGGTGTCTACCGGCGAACCCTGCGCCTGCCCCACGGTCCGGGCACCGTGGCCCTGCACCTGGGCGACCACGCCCCCGGTCACGTCCGGGCCGATCTGCGGCTCGCCGAGCCGCGGGACCTCGGCCCCGCCGTCGCCCGGCTGCGGCGGCTGCTCGACCTCGACGCCGACCCGGTCGCCGTCGACACGGTGCTGGCCGAGGACCCGGCGCTGGCCGCCGCGGTCGCCGCCGTGCCCGGGATCCGCCTGCCCGGTGCGGCGGACGGGCTGGAGATCGCCGTGAAAGCCCTGCTGGGACAACAGGTCTCGGTCGGTGCAGCGCGGACGACCGGGGCCCGCCTGGTCGCCCGCCTCGGGGAGGCGGTCCCGCTCGACCTCACCGACACCGAGGTGGGCGGCGCGGCGGACGCGTCCTCCGCGCTGCTGTTCCCCTCCGCCGCGAGCCTCGCCGAGGCGGAGATCCCCGGGCCCGCCCGACGGGCGGCGGCCATCCGGGGGCTGGCCGCGGCCGTCGCGGACGGCTCGCTCGTCCTCGACGCCGGGCGCGACCCGGCCGGGCTGCGCACCGATCTGGAGGCGCTGCCCGGCGTCGGGCCGTGGACGGCCGGGTACGTCGCGATGCGGCTGCTCGGCGACCCCGACGAACCCCTCGTGTCCGATCTCGCGGTCCGGCGCGGCGCCGCGACCCTCGGACTCCCCGCCGATCCCGCCGCCCTCGCCGACCACACCCTGGCCTGGCGCCCCTGGCGGTCCTACGCCGCCCAGCATCTCTGGAGGCACGCATGAGTGAGTACCAGACCCTCGACACCCCCGACGGCCCGTTCACGATCGTCGCCACCGACGGCACCGTGCTGGCCAGTGGCTGGACCGCGTCGCTCGACGACCTGGTCCCGTTGGTGCACAGCACTATCCGTCCGTCCACGGTGGAACCCGGTGCCGTGGGGGCCGCCGCCGAGGCGGTCACCGCGTACTACGCGGGCGAGCTCGGCGCCGTCGCCGCGGTGCCCGTGCGGCAACGGTCCGGCGCGTTCCTGGAGCACGCCTGGGAGGTGCTGCGCGGCATCCCGGCGGGTGCGCCGGTGACCTACACGGAGTACGCCGCGAAGGCGGGTCGCCCGGCGGCGGTGCGTGCGGCGGCGAGCGCCTGCGCCCGCAACGCCGCGGCCCTGTTCGTCCCCTGCCACCGCGTGCTGCGCACCGACGGCACCCTGGGCGGCTTCCGCTGGGGCCTGCCCGTCAAACGCTCCCTGCTCGACCGGGAGTCCTGACCCCGACCAGGGGATTGTGGAGTGCGCCCGGGAATTGTCGGGGGTCGGGTGCAGAGTTGCACGCGTGGAACTCGCGAACGCCGTGCCGCTCCTGCTCGCCGGGCTCCTCCTCGGGCTGGCGATCGGGGCGGGGCTGGCCTGGCTACTGCTCGGCGCCCGGCACCGGGTGGCGGCGGCCGAGGCCGCCCGCGCGGCCACCACCGCGTCCGCGGGGGCGCGGGCGGAGGCCGCGGCGGCCAAGGCGGAGCGGACCGGGCTCCTGGAACGCATCGAGGACCTGCACGAGGAGCTGCAGACGGCCACGGAGCGGCTGCGCCGCGCGGAGTCGGAGGTGGCGGCCACCCGGGCCGCGCTGCAGACCGAGCGCGAGGGCGCCCTGGACCGGGAGCGCATGCTCGCGGCGCGGGACGCGGAGCTGCGCGAGAGCTTCCGGGCGCTGTCCGCGGAGGCGTTGTCCCGCAACAACGAGCAGTTCGTCAGCCTCGCGGAGGGGCGGATCCGGGAGGCCGCGGCGGCGTTGCACGCCAAGGCCGAGCAGGACGAGGCGGCCCGCAGCACCGCGATCGGCAAGCTCCTGGACCCGATGGCCGCGGCCCTGCAGCGGGTCGAGGGCCAGCTGCGCACGGTGGAGAAGGAGCGCGAGTCGGCCTACGCCGGGCTCGTCGAGCAGGTGAAGGCCATGGCGCAGGACTCGGAGCGGCTGCGCACCGAGACGAAGCAGCTCGTCACCGCGCTGCGGGCGCCGCAGGTCCGCGGCCGCTGGGGCGAGCTGCAGCTGGAACGGATCGTGCAGCTGGCCGGCATGGTCGAGCACTGCGACTTCGAGACCCAGGTCTCCGCGGGCCCCGTCGGGGAGGGCGTGCGGCCGGACATGATCGTCCACCTGGCGGGCGGCAAGCAGGTCGTCGTCGACGCGAAGGTGCCGTTCGCGGCGTACCTGGAGGCCGTGGAGACCGCGGACCCGGCGCGGCACACCGAGCGGCTGTCCGCGCACGCCCGCCAGCTGCGCGCGCACGTGGACCAGCTCAGCGGCAAGGCCTACTGGCAGTCGTTCGAGCCGACGCCCGAGTTCGTGGTGCTGTTCGTCCCCGGCGACCCGTTCCTCGAGGCGGCGCTGCGGGCGGACCCGGCGCTGCTCGAGCACGCGTTCGCGAAGAACGTCGTGATCGCCACCCCGACCACGCTGATCGCGTTGCTGCGCACCGTCGCCTACGGCTGGCGGCAGGAGGCCCTGGCGCGCAACGCCCAGCAGGTCCACCAGCTGGGCCGCGAGCTGCACGGGCGGCTGGCGACGATGGGCACGCACGTCGCGAAGCTCGGCCGCAGCCTCGACGGGGCGGTGGAGAGCTACAACCGCACGGTGTCGTCCCTGGAGGCCCGGGTCCTGGTCACCGCGCGGCGGCTCACCGAGCTGCGGGTGAGCGACGAGGAGCTGGAGGCGCCCGCGCCCGTCGAGCGGGTCCCCCGGGCGGTGTCGGCGCCCGAGCTCGTCGCCTCGGCGGGCGAGTCGCTGATCGCCCTGCACGAGCTGGTCCCGGGTGACACGAGCCCCGACACGGGGCGCGACGAGTCCGGGCCGGACGCGGGACGGGCTACCGTGACCGGGTGACGACACGCGGCACCGGGAGACGAGACGCCGGGACACGGGGCGGCGCGGCCCGGGGGGCGGACCCCGCGCCCACCGGCTGGCCGGTGGCGGAGCGCTCGGCGCTGGCCACCGTGCTGGGCATCCCGCCCCTGGCGGCGGTCGCCCTCGCGCTGGTCCTCACCGGGCTCGGGGTGTTCATCGACGTGCTGCGGATCGGCACGGTGGGCGCGGTGTTCTCGATCGCCTACGTGCTCGGCTGCGTCCTGGCCGTCACCTGGGTGCGCCGCCGCAACCTGTTCGGTCCGATGGTCCAGCCGCCGCTGCTCGCGGCCGTGCTGATCCCGGTGGTCGTGCTGCTCGTGGGGCGCTCGGGCGGCGGCCTCACCGAGACCGTGCTGATGATCGGCGCGCCGCTGGTCAACGCGTTCCCCACGATGGCGGTCGCGACCGGGCTGAGCCTGCTGATCGGGCTGGTGCGCCTCATCGTGCAGCGCACCGGCCCGGAGGACGCCCTGTCCCGCCTGGGCGGGCTGGGTGTGCGGAGTGAACCCGTCAGCGAGCGACGCGACTCGGGCGCAGCTCGCGGGGGAGGGCGAACGTCAGGGTCTCCTCGGCGGTCGTGACCTCCTCGACGGACTCCCAGCCGCGCTCGGCCAGGTAGTCCAGCACGCCGCGGACCAGCACCTCGGGCACCGAGGCGCCGCTGGTCAGCCCCACGGTCTCGACGCCGTCGAGCCACGCCTCGTCGATCTCGCGGGCGTAGTCGATCAGGTACGACGCGCCGGCGCCCGCGTTCAGCGCGACCTCGACCAGCCGCACCGAGTTCGACGAGTTCGGCGAACCCACCACCAGCACGAGATCGCAGTGCGGGGCCATGGCCTTCACCGCGACCTGGCGGTTCTGGGTGGCGTAGCAGATGTCGTCGCTCGGCGGGTTCTGCAGCGTCGGGAACTTCTCGCGCAGCGCGCCGACCGTCTCCATGGTCTCGTCCACCGACAGCGTGGTCTGCGAGAGCCAGACCACCTTCTCCGGGTCCCGCACGGTCACCTTGTCGACGTCCGCCGCGGACTCGACGAGCTGGATGTGGGTGGGGGCCTCGCCGGAGGTCCCCTCGACCTCCTCGTGGCCCTCGTGGCCGACGAGCAGGATGTCGTAGTCCTCGCGGGCGAACCGCTTGGCCTCCTGGTGGACCTTGGTGACCAGGGGGCAGGTCGCGTCGATCGTGGTGAGGGACCGGGCCTTGGCCTCGTCCCGGACCGCCGGGGACACCCCGTGCGCGGAGAACACGACGATCGCGCCCTCGGGCACCTCGTCGGTCTCGTCGACGAACACCGCGCCGCGCTCGCTCAGCGTCTCCACGACGTGCTTGTTGTGCACGATCTGCTTGCGGACGTACACGGGCGCGCCGTGCTGCTCGAGCGCCTGCTCGACCGCCTCGACCGCCCGATCCACCCCGGCGCAGTAACCTCGGGGCTTCGCGACCAGGACCCGCTTGCCGGTACCACTCATGGGCCCCAGCGTACGGACCCGTCGCCGTGCGGGCCGCCCGACGTGAGCGGGCCGACCCGGTCCCCGAGCTGCGGGCGGCGGGGCCGACGGGGGATGATGCGCCCATGAGCCCGCTTCCGCTGCCGGTGCGGATCGCCGCCGGCCTGGCCGCGACCGCCGTCGAGCAGGCCCGCGAGCTGCCGCGCCTGGTCGTCGAGTTCCCCGTGACCGCTGTGAGCCAGGCGCTGCAGGCGTCCATGCGCGTGCAGCAGAAGGTCACCGAGCTCGCCATCAAGGGCGACCGGGCGCTGGGCTCGTTCAGCCAGGCACCCGAGTCACCCGCGTGGGCGACCTTCGACGACGAGCCGGACGACGCCGGGGACGGCGCGGCGGACCGTGCAGCAACGGACAGCGCGGCTGCGGACGGTGCAGCACCGGACGAGCCCGTCGTGAACGGCCACGCCGTCGTCACCCCGATCACCCCGACCACGCCGGTGGAGGGGATCGAGAAGGTCGCCGAGCAGACCCTCGGCGCCGAGGCGGACACCCCGCCCGCCGTGCTCCCCGAGTACCCGGGCATGAACCTGCACCAGCTGCGCGGGCACCTGCGCACGCTCGACCTGCCCGCGCTGCAGGCGCTCCTGATCTGGGAGACCTCGCACGAGAACCGCCCGCCGTTCGTGACCATGCTGTCCAACCGCATCACCACGGTCCAAGAGAACTCGTGACGGCACCCTCCACCGAGGAGGAGCCCTGGCCGGTCCGCACGGTCAGCCGCAAGATCAGCGAGTGGATCGACCGGCTGGGCGCGGTCTGGGTCGAGGGCCAGCTCGCCCAGGTGACCGCGCGGGCGGGCACCGGCACGGCGTTCCTCACCCTGCGCGATCCCGTCGCGAACGTGTCGTTGCAGCTCACGGCCCCGATGGGGCTGGTCGCCGAGCAGCGCGAGGTGGTCGCCGAGGGCAACCGGGTGATCGTGCACGGCAGGCCCAGCTTCTTCCCCGGGCGCGGCACGCTGTCGCTGCGGGTGGACCGGATCCGGGCCGTCGGCCTCGGCGAGCTGCTGGCCCGGATCGAGCGGCTGCGCAGGCTGCTGGCCGCCGAGGGGCTGTTCGACCAGGCCCGCAAGCGGCGGCTGCCGTTCCTGCCCCGGCGGATCGGGCTGATCACCGGGCGGGCGTCGGCCGCCGAGCACGACGTCGTCTCGAACGCGCAGGCCCGCTGGCCCGCGGTGGAGTTCCGGATCGAGAACACCGCCACCCAGGGCGGGCTCGCGGTCGCGCAGATCGTGGAGGCCCTGGAGGTCCTGGACCGCGACCCCGGCGTGGACGTCATCGTGCTCGCCCGGGGCGGCGGCAGCGTCGAGGACCTGCTGCCCTTCTCCGACGAGACGCTGTGCCGGGCCGTGGCCGCCTGCCGCACCCCCGTCGTGTCGGCCATCGGGCACGAGCCGGACACCCCCCTGGTCGACCACGTCGCCGACCTGCGCTGCTCCACCCCCACCGAGGCCGGACGACGGCTGGTCCCGGACCTGGCCGAGGAGACGGCCCGGATCGCGGGGCTGCGGGACCGCGGCCGGCGTGCGCTGCACGGCTGGGTGGACCGCGAACAGCGCCTGCTGGACTCGCTGCGGGCCCGCCCGGTGCTCGCGGACCCGTTGCGGGACATGGCCCGCCGCCACGAGGAGCTGGAGCGGTTGCGGGCCTCGACCCGGGCGAGCGTGGATCGGCGGATCGAGCGGGAGGGCCGGGAGGTCGCGCACCTGCGCGCCCGCCTCACGACCCTGGGTCCCCAGGCCACCCTGGACCGCGGCTACGCGATCGTCCAGCGCGGCGGGCACGTGCTCCGGGCCGCGGCCGAGGCCGCTGCGGGGGACGCCCTGCGGATCCGGGTGGCCGAGGGGGTCCTGCGCGCGACGGTGCAGGATGGACCCGATGACTGAGCAGCCGATCGCCGAGCTCGGCTACGAGCAGGCCCGCGACGAGCTGGTCGAGGTCGTGCGCGCCCTCGAGACCGGCGGCCTCGGCCTGGACGAGTCGGTGGCGCTGTGGGAGCGCGGCGAGGCCCTGGCGAGGCGCTGCGAGGAGGCGCTGGCGGGCGCCCGCGCCCGGGTGGAGAAGGCGCTCAGCGACGCGGAGGAATGACCGAGCCCGCCTCGAGGAACTGCTCGAGGGTGCGGCGGCGCTGGGCGATCCGCTCCTCCTGCTCCCGCAGCGCCTGCCGCACCTGTTCGGCGCGGGCCAGCAGCGCCGCGCAGTCGCCCGTCGGCCGCTCGCCCTGGGCGCAGGGCAACACGTCCCGCACGACGTCCGACGGCAGCCCCGCGCTGTACAGGTCCTGGATGAACCGCACCGTCTCGACCGCCTCGGCGGGGTAGTCGCGGTAGCCGTTGGCCAGGCGCTCCCCCACGAGCAGCCCCTGTTCCTCGTAGTACCGCAGCGCGCGGGTGCTCACGCCGGTCGCCCTGCTCAGCTCGCCGATCCGCATCACACCAGCAAACCTTGACATTCACGTCAGCGTCAAGGTCTAGCGTCGCCGACATGACGACAGCACCACAGATGCGCGGACGGACGGCCCTGGTCACGGGGGCCTCGGGCGGGATCGGACGGGCGATCGCCGTGGAGCTCGGCGGGTACGGGGCGGACGTCGTCCTGGTCGGCCGGGACGAGAACGCCCTGACCGAGGCGGCCGCCGAGGTGCAGGCCCGCGGCGGGACGGCCCGCACGATCGCCCTCGACCTGACCGACGCCGCCGCGCCGGCGAAGCTCGCCGAGCAGGTCGGCGAGGTGGAGCTCCTGGTGAACAACGCGGGCGTGGCGCCGGGCGGGCCCTTCGTCGAGAGCGACCCGGCCGAGCTGCAGGCCATGGTCGCCCTCAACATCTCGGCGCTCACCGAGCTCACGGGGCTGCTGCTCCCCGGCATGGTCGCCCGCGGCCGCGGCAGCGTGATCAACCTGGCCAGCGTGGCCGCCTACGTCCCGGCGCCCGGGATGGCCGCGTACACGGCGTCGAAGGCGTACGTGCTCACGCTCAGCCGGATCCTGTGGGCGGAGACGCGCGGGCACGGCGTGCGGGTGGTCGCGGTCAACCCCGGAGCCACGCTCACGGCCATGAACCCGCGTGGCACCCGCACCGCCGAGCAGGTCGCCCGGCGGGCACTGGGCGCCCTCGCCGGTTCGGGTCCGGAGGTGACCGAGGGCCGGCTCAACGCCGTGCTGGGCCACCTCGTCGACCAGCTGCCCGCACGCGTCGCCGTCCCGCTGGGCGGGTGGCTGATGGCGCGATTCGGCTAGGCCCCGTCCGGCCCGCCGGGTATGACACGCGCCACATCGACTGGAGTGTGCCGCAGCGGCACGCCGTCTCCTCGTTCCCGACCGCAGCAACGGAGGGACGAGGATGACCGTGTCGATGACATCCGGGCCGGAGCGCGACGAGACGAGCCCGGGGAACGGCGAGCGCGAGGTGCCGACGCCGCAGAACGTCCTAGAGCAGCTCGGCGGTGTGCGGGGCTTCCTGCTCTCGACGCTGCCGGTCGTCGTGTTCGTCACGGCCCAGGCGTTCCTGTCGCTCACCTCGACGCTGATCGTGTCCCTCGCCGCGGGGCTCGCGATCACCGGCTACCGACTGCTCCGCCGGGAGCGCTTCAGCACCGCGGTCGGCGGGCTGCTCGGCCTCGGCGTCGCCGCGGGCATCGTCGCGTGGACCGGCTCGGCCAGGGACTTCTTCGCCGTCGGGATCTGGTTCTCGCTCGCCGCGTTCGTGCTCCTGTTCGGGTCGGTCCTGGCTCGGCGCCCCGCCACCGGCGTCGTGTGGAACCTCGTGCACGGCCGCCGGCACGACTGGCGCGCCGACCGGCCGTCGTTGCGGGCGCACGATCTCGCCACGCTGTTCGCCGCCGCGGTGTTCGGCGCCCGGTTCGCCGTGTCGCAGTGGCTCTACCTCGCCGACTCCACCACCTGGCTGGGCGTGGCCCGGGTCGCGATGGGCACCCCGCTGACGATCGTGACCGTGCTCGTGACGATCTGGGCCTTCCGCCGGACCAGCAGGCGCCTGTCGCCGCAGCGGTGAGCCGCGACCTGCGGGTCGGTTAGTCTCCGCCGGTGCGGCCCGCCTTCGATCCCGAGCTGCGGGCCGGCCTGGCCGTCGTCGGCGGCGTGTTCCCGCCGACGATCACGCCCGACCTGATCGGGTTCATGCGGCGCTCCTACGCCTCGGCGCCGATCGCGGAGACCCTGCGCGGCAGGCGGATCACGCTGCGGGACGAGACGGTGGCCGGGCACGGCGGCGACGCGATCACGGTCTCGGTCCTCTCCCCCGACGCGACCGGGCCGCGCCCCGGGATCTGCTACGCCCACTCCGGCGGGCTGATGTTCGGCGACCGGTTCTCCGGACTCGACCAGGCGCTGACCTGGGTGGAGCTGTTCGGGGTGGTGCTCGTGACGGTCGAGTACCGGCTCGCCCCCGAACATCCGGACCCCGTGCCGCGCGAGGACGTCTACGCCGCGCTGGAGTGGGCCGCGCGGCTGCCGGAGATCCGCCGGGACCGGCTGCTGATCGCGGGCGCCAGCTCCGGCGGCGGCCTGGCGGCGGGTGCCGCACTGGCCGCCCGGGATCGGGACGGCCCCCGCCTCTGCGGCCAGCTGCTCGACTACCCGATGCTCGACGACCGCGGCATCACCGCCTCCACCGGCCAGTTCGACGGCGTCGGCGTGTGGGACCGGGTCAGCAACGAGACGGGATGGTCGGCGCTGCTCGGCGCGGCGCGCGGCGGACCGGACGTCTCGCCCTACGCCGCCCCGGCCCGCGCCACCGACCTGCGCGGACTGCCGCCCGCGTTCCTCGACGTGGGCGCGGCCGAGATCTTCCGCGACGAGACGATCGCCTACGCCGACGCGCTCTGGCGCGCGGGCGGCGACGCCGAGCTGCACGTCTGGGCAGGCGGGTTCCACGCCTTCGACATCTTCGCCCCGCACACCGCCCTGGCCCGGGCGATGATCCGGGCCCGCAACGCGTGGATCGAGAAGGTGCTCGCGGACTAGGGGGTGTCTGATGGATCTCCGCCGGCCCGCGGGGCCCCAGCCGGCGCCCCGCGGCGTTCTCGTCGGGACCGATCCAACCCCGGGATCGGCCCCTCCTCGGCCTTGCGGGGCATCCACCTGGAACCCCGCGGACTCGGCGGAGATCCATCAGACACCCCCTAGCGTCCCCCGGTCCGGCGGCGTGGACGGCGGGAGCGGTGGTGGCGGAGGGGAGCCACGGCCTAGGCTATGACCCGGGTCACGGGGAGGCGCCGGTGCAGGAGCTGTTGGGCCGTCTCGCCGCGCTCGATCCGAGCGCGAGCCTCGGCCTGCGTGTGATCGCGTGCTTCGACGAGCTGGTCGTGGGCAACGTGAACACCCGCGGCCTGCTCAGCGCCGCGGCCTCGCTGACCGGGTGCGTGGCGGGTTTCCGCCAGGACCACCCGCCCCGCACGCTGCGGATCGATCCCGGCGGGGAGCCCGTGCCCGGCGGCGGCCGGGGTGTGTCGCTGAGCGCGGACGGGCTCACGGTGTGGCTGGAGCGCACGGGCGAGCCGCACGCCAACGACGCGATCGTCCTGGAGCGGCTCGCGCTCGCCGTCCGGATCCGGCACAGCCGCGCCCGCCAGGGCCTCGACAACCGCCGCGACCTGCCGACCCTGCTCGACGGTGCCGCCCCGGTCGACGACCGCCGGGCCGCGGCGGGCCGGTTGCGGCTGGCCGCCTCCGGCACGTACCGGGTGGTCGCCGCGCCGCTCTTCGCCACGTGGGGACGGCACCCGACCGGTCCCGAGGACGTCGTCGGGACGCCCTTCGGGCCGCTGCACGCACTCGTCGTGCCCGGCGGCACCCGGCTGGACGCCTGCCCGGCGGGGATCGGACCCGCGGCGGGGGTCGACGAGCTGCACCGCTCGTTCCGCACCGCCGTCGTCGCGCTCCGGCTGTGCGCGCCGCCCGACACCCCGTCCGTGGACGCGGACTCCTACGGCGCCCTGATCGGCCTGCTCACCGACCTGCCCGCCGACGCGGTGCTGCCGGACGTGGACCTGCTCGACGCCATCACCGCCCAGCCGTGGGGGCCCGCCACGCTCGACGCGCTGGTCAGAGCGGGTTCGGTCCGGCAGGCGGCGCGGCTGGGCGGGGTGCACCACAGCACCATGACCACGCGCGTCGAGGCGGTCGCGGCCGCGCTCGGCTTCGACCCGCTCGACGGCATCGGCCGGTCCCGTCTCGGCATCGCCTACCTCGTCTGGCGGCTGCGGCACAGCACGGTGCTGGATCTCCCGACACCTGGCGGGTGACGGGCGGAGAACCCCGTCGCCCCGTCGGTTCCCACGGGCCGAGCCGTACGGGAGGCTCGGGCCCCACACCGAGGTGAGGAGATCGACGATGATCGACAACCCCTTCTACTCCCACGAGTTCCACGGCGACTACGACCTGGTGTCGATCGGCAGGCTGGAGCTGGAGGAAGGCGGCGTGATCCCGGACTGCCGGCTGGCCGTGGCCACGTTCGGCACGCTGAACGAGGCGAAGGACAACGCCATCCTGGTGACGACCTGGTACTCGGGCACCCACCAGATCTGGCGGGACGCCTACATCGGCCCGGACCACGCGCTGAACCCCGACGAGTACTTCATCGTGGTGATCGACCAGATCGGCTCCGGGCTCTCCACGTCCCCGCACAACGCGCCGGACGAGATCTCCATGTCGAAGTTCCCGCACGTCCGGATCGGTGACGACGTCGTCGCGCAGGAGCGCCTGCTCCGCGAGCACTTCGGGATCGAGACGCTGCAGCTCGTCGTCGGCGGGTCGATGGGCGCGCAGCAGACCTACGAGTGGGCCGTCCGGTTCCCGGAGAAGGTGCTGCGCGCCGCGCCGATCGCGGGCACCGCGCAGAACACCCCGCACGACTTCCTCTACACGAAGGCGCTGGTCGACACGATCACGTGCGATCCGGGCTGGAACGGCGGGGAGTACGCGTCGAACACCGAGGTGGTCGACGGCCTGACCCGGCACGCGGGGATCTGGGCGGTCATGGGCTTCTCGACCGAGTTCTGGAAGCAGGAGGTGTGGCGGGCGCTGGACTTCGACTCGAAGGAGGCGTTCCTGGCCGGGTTCCTGGAGCCGTACTTCACCGCGATGGACCCCAACGACCTGCTGTGCATGGCGTGGAAGTGGCAGCGCGGGGACGTGGCCCGGCACACCGGCGGCGACCTCGACGCCGCGCTCGGCCGCATCACCGCACGCACCTTCGTGATGCCGATCGACGAGGACATGTTCTTCCCGGTGCGGGACTGCCGCGCCGAGCAGGAGAAGATCAAGACCTCGGAGCTGCGGGTCGTCGAGGACGTGCTGGGCCACCTCGGCCTGTTCGCCGTGGCCCCCACCTACATGCCGCAGATCGACGCCCACCTCGCCGAGCTGCTCGGGACGAGCGTGTAGCCGCCGGTCAGCCCGCGGCGGCGGGGAGCACCCGGCCGCGGGCGACCGCGTCCGCGAGGGTCTGGAAGTCGGCGTCGTCCGCGCTGCCGGTGACCAGCCAGCGGACGCCGTCCGGGGAGGTGGTGACGCGGAAGGGCTCGCCGCCGTCCGCCTGGTAGACGACCCACTGCAGGCCGCCCGCCTGCACCACGCCGGTGCCCGGCAGTGGGCCGCCCGCCTCGGTGCGGACCAGGCCCTCCTCGGCGGCGTCGCTCTGCACGAGGCGCAGGTAGCGACCGCTCGGGGCGAGGTAGCCCACCCGGACCGCCGTGCCACCGTCCGCGACCGGGCCGCGGTCGGTGGAGTTGGCCCGCCAGCCGTCGGGCAGCGTGGGGACGCGCAGCGGGAAGGTGGAGGCCCTCGCGAACTCGGCGAGCTGGGCGGGCGCGTCGACGGTCGGGCCCGCCGCCGGGTCGATCGTGGGGCCCGCGGGCGCGAAGCTGCAGGACCGCACCCCGCCCCCGATCAGCGCGATCACCACCAGGAACACCATCGCCCCCACCATGTCCCGCACGCGCAGCTGCGCGCGGGAGGGTTTGCTCGGCGGGGTCGGCTCGGTGCTCACGGGTCCATGGTCCCTCACGGAGAAGGAGCCTGCGGATTCGACCGTCCGAACGGAGAAGGAGCCTGCGGATTCGACCATCCGAACGGAGAAGGAGCCTGCGGACTCGACCGTCCGAACCCGAGAAGGACCGCATGGCCTCCGTCGCTCTTCACCCCGAAGGGGTAGGTGATCTGCGAGGATCGGTTCATCCCCCGCCGCCTCACGGCACGTGCGGGCGCGAGCAGTGAACCGAGCCAAGGAGGCCACATGCCCGAGCGTCGTCGAGAAGCTCCGGACCGCAACCTCGCCATGGAGCTGGTGCGAGTCACCGAGGCCGCCGCGATGGCTGCGGGGCGCTGGGTCGGCCGCGGGGACAAGAACGGCGGCGACGGGGCGGCCGTCGACGCGATGCGCCAGCTCATCGGCACCGTCTCGATGCGCGGGATCGTCGTGATCGGCGAGGGCGAGAAGGACGAGGCGCCCATGCTGTTCAACGGCGAGCAGGTCGGCAACGGCGAGGGCGCCTGGTGCGACGTGGCGGTCGACCCGATCGACGGCACCACCCTGATGGCCAAGGGCATGCCGAACGCGCTGGCCGTCCTCGCGGTCGCCGAGCGGGACGCGATGTTCGACCCGTCCGCCGTGTTCTACATGGAGAAGATCGCGGTCGGGCCGGACGCGGCGGGCTCGATCGACATCACCAAGCCGGTGGGCGACAACATCCGCGCGGTGGCCAGGGCCAAGGAGATCGACGTCCGGGACGTCACGGTCACCATCCTCGACCGGCCCCGGCACGAGCAGCTGATCGCGGACGTCCGGGCCACCGGCGCCCGCATCCGGTTCATCTCCGACGGCGACGTGGCGGGGGCGATCGCCGCGGCGCGGCCGACCACCGGCGTGGACATGCTGGTGGGCATCGGCGGCACCCCGGAGGGGATCATCGCCGCCGCGGCGCTCAAGTGCATGGGCGGGGAGATCCAGGGCAGGCTCTGGCCGAAGGACGACGAGGAGCGCAGCAAGGCGGTCGCCGCGGGCCACGACCTGGACCGGGTGCTCACCACGAACGAGCTCGTGACCGGCGAGAACGTGTTCTTCTGCGCGACCGGGGTGACCGACGGCGACCTGCTGCGCGGCGTGCACTACCGGGCGGGCGGCTGCACCACGCAGTCCATCGTGATGCGCTCGAAGTCCGGCACGGTGCGGCTGATCGACGGCTACCACCGGCTCACGAAGCTGCGCGAGTACGCCTCGGTGGACTTCGGCCCCGACGAGGACGAGGCCGAGGACCGCCCGCTGCCGTAGGGGGTGGAGCCCGGCGCGGGGCCGTGCCCTGCCCCGCGCCGGATCAGGCACCGCGTGGGTGCCCGCCCCTGTGCCACCACCACGGGTGGTGGCTCGTCTTCATCCTGGCCCGATCCCCCGACTGGGATCATCCACAACTTTATGTATCCATCGGTTCCGCCGATCGGGGGACGCAGCGTCTCGGACAGCGCAATTTCTCACCCCGGCAGCTCTCCGTCCGCCACCAGGCCGAGCCGCTGGGCCCGCAGCACCGCGCTGAGCCGGTCCGCCACCCCGAGCTTGCCGTAGCAGCGTTCCAGGTGCTTGTGCACGGTCCGCTCGGCGATCCCCAGCCGGCGCGCGATCGCGGCGGCGGTGTGGCCCTCGGCGAGCAGCGCGAGCACGCCCCGCTCGCGGGGGGTGAGCTCGATGGCGGACGCGACGCGGTCGGCGCTCGCCGTCCGGATCGCCTTCGCGTACGCCCGGTACTGGCGGTCCAGCCCGTTGAGCACCCGCCAGACCCGTTCGGCC
This sequence comes from Pseudonocardia sp. WMMC193, assembly GCF_021728735.1. NCBI lineage: Bacteria > Bacillati > Actinomycetota > Actinomycetes > Pseudonocardiales > Pseudonocardiaceae > Pseudonocardia > Pseudonocardia sp. WMMC193. The sequence continues at coordinate 4,000,997 of NZ_JAKKDO010000003.1, forward strand.
AGCGCCATCTGTGCGGGCCCGTAGACGTGCGGCCTGCCCACGACGAGCGTGCGCGGGGCGGCGCCCGGCCCGATCGGGAAGGCCAGCTGCTGCCCCGCGCCGCAGTCGCGCAGCAGTGCCGCGCCCTCCCCGAAGATCCGCAGGTCGACCAGGGCCGCCGGCACGTCCGCGGTCTGCATGACCGCGAGCCGCCCGGTGGCGCCCCAGAACTGCACGATCGGATGGGTGTGGGTGTGGGCGGGCCCCCAGGCCAGCAGGTCGTCCCGATAGCCCCCGAGGCTCGCGTCCAGCGGCAGCACCCTGCCGTGCACGGTCCCGTCCGGCTGGAAGTCGTTGACCGCGACGACCGCGCTCTCGAAGGTGCGCCGCAGCATGTCGCACACCCGCTCCACGGGCAGCTCCGTCAGCGGCTCGCGGAGCAGGTCCGCGACGAACTCCAGCCAGTCCCCGTCGTCTCGCCCCGTCATGGTGCCCTCGACCCCCTCCGACCCGACACCGCGCGTGATGGTTCGTGGGCAGGAGCCGCTCGTTAGCGGCTCGCGTACGTGGCGCGTCGAAACCGTCCGCCTGGCCGAAGATCGGGTCCACCCACGGGTGTAATCCCGGCCATGCGGAGCAGTGGTGAGGGCACCCTGAGTGGAGGATGGAGCCATGAGCGACTCCAGTGACGGGTTCCGCATCGAGCACGACACCATGGGCGAGGTCCGCGTCCCGGTCGACGCGTTGTACCGCGCGCAGACGCAGCGGGCGGTCGAGAACTTCCCCATCTCGGGGCGGGGCCTGGAGCGCGCCCAGATCCGCGCGCTCGGCCTGGTCAAGGGCGCCGCGGCGCGGGTGAACGGCCGGATCGGGGTGCTGGACGAGAAGCTCGCCGCCGCGATCGCCGCGGCGGCCGACGAGGTCGCGGCGGGCGCCCACGACGGGCACTTCCCCGTGGACGTCTTCCAGACCGGGTCGGGCACCAGCTCGAACATGAACGCCAACGAGGTGATCGCCACCCTGGCCACCCGGGCGTCCGGCACCGACGTGCACCCGAACGACCACGTGAACGCGTCGCAGTCCAGCAACGACGTGTTCCCCACGACGATCCACGTGGCGGCCTCCGAGGCGCTCGCGACGGACGTCGTGCCCGCGTTGGAGCATCTCGCGGGGACCCTGCGCACCCGGGCGGCGGACTGGGCGGACGTCGTCAAGGCGGGCCGCACGCACCTGATGGACGCCGTGCCGATCACGCTCGGCCAGGAGGCGGGCGGCTGGGCCACCCAGGTCGAGTACGGGGTCGCCCGGGTGCAGGACGTGCTCCCCCGGCTCGGCATGCTCCCCATCGGCGGCACCGCCGTCGGCACCGGCCTCAACGCACCCGACGGGTTCGGCGCAGGCGTCGTCGAGGAGCTGCGGACGGCGACCGGGCTGGACTCGCTCACCGAGGCGCCGGACCACATCGAGGCGCAGGGCTCGCGCGACGGGCTGGTGGAGGCGTCCGGCGCGCTGCGGACCGTGGCCGTGTCCCTCTACAAGATCGCCAACGACCTGCGCTGGCTCTCCTCCGGGCCGCGCACCGGCCTGGCCGAGATCCACCTGCCCGACCTGCAGCCCGGCTCGTCGATCATGCCCGGCAAGGTCAACCCGGTGATCTGCGAGGCCACGATGATGGTGGCGGCGCAGGTGATCGGCAACGACGCGACCGTCGCGTTCTCCGGGACCCAGGGCAACCTCGAGCTGAACGTGATGATGCCGGTCATGGCGCGCAACGTCTTGGAGTCCGCCCGTCTGCTCTCGAACGCCGCACGGCTGCTGGCGGACAAGGTGATCGCCGGGACCGAGGCCGACCTCGACCGCACCCGCGAGTACGCCGAGTCCAGCCCGAGCATCGTCACCCCGCTGAACAAGTACATCGGGTACGAGGAGGCGGCGAGCATCGCCAAGCAGTCGCTGAAGGAGCGCCGCACCATCCGGGACGTCGTCCTGGAGCGCGGCCACGTGGTGAACGGCGCGCTGACCGAGCAGCAGCTGGACGAGGCCCTCGACGTCCTGAACATGGCCCACGGCGGCCGCTGAACCCGTGAGCGGCGATGGTCGCCAGGGCGACCATCGCCGCTCACGGGTCGACGAGGCCGAGGGTCTGGGCCCGGAGCACCGCCGCGAGCCGGTCCTTCACGCCGAGCTTCAGGTAGCAGCGTTCGAGGTGCTTCTGCACCGTCCGCGGGCTGATCCCGAGCCTGCGGGCGATGGTGCCCGCCGTCAGGCCCTGCGCGAGCAGCCCCAGGACCGCCCGTTCGCGCGGGGTCAGCAGGGTCTGGGCACCCGCGACACCCCGCCCCGCGGTCACGGCGGCCAGCGCGGAGACCTGCCGTTCCAGGCCGGACAGCAGCCGCCACAGCCGTTCGGCGAGCGCGAGCTCCCCGGGCCCCCACACCCGGTCCCGGCCGATCACGAAGGAGCGGCTCATCGCGGGCGTGGCCCGCAGCGGGATCGCGAGCTGCTGCGCCACCGAGCAGGCCGCGGCGAGGTCCCGCCCGCCCTCGGCCAGCCAGCGGACCTGGTGGCCTGCCGGGGTGTCCGCGATCTGGCGCGGGGTGCACACGGCGGTGGCGCGGTAGAAGCTCAGCAGCGGGTGCTCGGCGCGGGCCCGGTGGGTGCTCCACCGCAGCAGCTCCGGCGCCGAGGCGCCCAGCCCGCCGTCCCACAGCCGGTGGCGCAGCGGTTCCCGCGGCTCGACCTCGCTGAAGCTCACCCCCGCCGCCTCGAAGGTGGCCAGGAGCTGCGGGCCGACCCGGTCGACCGGCAGCTCGACCAGCGGCTCGGCGAGCAGGGCCGCGACCAGCTCCATCCACTCGCGTTCGGCCCGTGTGGTCCCCACGCGGAACCGAGCGCGCGGCGCTACGCGCTGATACCGGACCGGCCGAAGCGGGCGGCCCACTCCCGGATCCGCTCGGTCAGCGCGTCGGGCGAGCGCACCTCGAACTCGGCGCCGCAGGCGCCGAGAGCGAAGACCGGCCAGTCGAGGTCGTCGCCGCTCATCCGCAGAACGCAGCGGTCCGGGCCGTCCGGTTCGATCGTCGCCCATCGGTCGAGGTGCGCCAGCGCCGCGGCCGGGGCGTGGACCAGCACCTCCACCTCGTACGTCGCCTGCCTGCCGCGGATCCCCTGCTTGACGAAGTCCGCGGCATCGGCCGTCGGCAGCTCCCGCGGCCGGAACCGCGCCCCCGTCCGGTTCGGCCCGGTCAGCCGGTCCAGGCGGAACGTGCGCCAGTCGTGGCGGTCGAGGTCGTAGGCGACCAGGTACCAGCGCCTGCCCAGCGGCACCAGCCGGTGCGGCTCGACGTGGCGCCGGGCGGTCTGCGCGGCCCGCGCGGTGTAGTCGAACTCCAGCCGCTCGGTGTCCCGACACGCCTGCGCGACGACGATCAGGGCCTCCGGATCGAGCGGCTCCTCCCGTCGCCCACCCCAGGTCGTCGACACGGTCACCCCGCGCAGCGCGTCCACCCGCTTGCGCAGCCGGGGCGGCATGACCTGGACGACCTTGGTCAGCGCCCGCAGCGCGGGCTCCTCGATGCCCGCCACGGCGCCCTGGGTGGCCGCCTGCATCCCGACGGCGAGGGCGACCGCCTCCTCGTCGTCGACCACGAGCGGGGGCAGCGCGGCCCCCGCGGCGAGCTGGTACCCGCCGTCGACGCCGCGGTGGGCGTTGACCGGGTAGCCGAGCTCGCGGAGCCGGTCGACGTCTCGCCGCAGCGTGCGCGGGGAGACCTCGAGTCGGTCCGCGAGCTCCGGGCCCGGCCAGTACCGGTGGGTCTGCAGCAACGACAACAACCGCAGGGTGCGCTCACCGGTCGAGGCCATGGCCCCAGTATCGCGGAGCTCCGGTCAGGAACCGACCTCAATGACGTACTTGCCCAGGACGCTGCGCTCACCCAGCCCGGCGACGGCCTCGCCCGCCCGCTCCAGCGGGAACGTGCCGCCGATGGGCGGGTCGACCTGACCGGACTCCAGGTACGGGATCAGCTTGTCCCACTCGCGGCGGACGTAGCCCTCGCGGGGCATCGCGTACGCGCCCCAGCCGACGCCGCGGACGTCGATGTTGTTGAGCAGCAGCCGGTTCACCTTGACCGTCGGGATGTCGCCCGCGGTGAACCCGATGACCAGCATCCGGCCCAGCGGGTTCAGGCAGCGCAGCGAGTCGGTGAACCGGTCCCCGCCCACCGGGTCGACGACCACGTCGACGCCCCCGAGCGCCTTGACCGCGTCCTTGAACCCGTCGACCAGCACGGCCTCGTCGGAGCCGACCGACCGCACGAAGTCCGCCTTCTCGGGGCTGGAGACGACCGAGATCACCCTGGCCCCCAGCGCCTTCGCCAGCTGGATGGTCGCCGTGCCGATGCCGCCCGCGGCCCCCTGGACGAGCACCGACTCGCCCTTCTGCAGCCCGCCGCGGGTGATCAGCGCGAACGTCATCGTCAGGTAGTTCATCGGCAGACAGGCGCCCGCGGCGAACCCGACGGCGCCCGGCAGCGGGAAGACGCTGTTCACCGGCACGGCCGCCAGCTCGGCGAACGCCCCGGTGGGCGACGAGGCCACGACCCGGTCCCCGGGCCGGAACTCCGAGTCGGCGGGGGCCTCGCGGACCACGCCCGCCAGCTCACCGCCGAGGGTGAACGGCAGCTCCGGCTTGTACTGGTACTTGTCCTGGGTCAGCAGGAGATCGGGGAAGTTGACCCCGGCCGCCTTCACCTCGACGAGTACCTCACCCGGCCCGGCGGTCGCGTCCGGGACCTCGCCGATCTCGACGGCCTGCGGCCCGTCCGTGCGGGTCACCCGTGCTGCGCGCATGCAGTGCTCCTTCTCGCGGAATGACCGCACCATAGCCGTCCTGAACGTTCGTTCACGAGCGTCCGACGGGCGGCGATCGTCGGTGGGCTGTGCTGTGATGCGGTCGTGCTGCTGAACACGGTGGTCGAGACCTCGACCGCGGTCGGCGCCACCCGCTCGCGCAAGGCGAAGACGGAGGCGCTGGCCGCGGTGCTGCGGGCGTGCGCGGTCGAGGAGATCGCGCCGGTCACGGCATGGCTGTCCGGGGAGCCGCTGCAGGGGCGGCTCGGCGTCGGGTTCCGCACGCTGTCGGGATCCCGGACCGCCCCGGCCGCGGAGCCGTCGCTGACCGTCCTCGCGGTCGACGCGCTGCTGTCCGCGCTGGCCGGGACGTCGGGAGCGGGGTCCACCGCGCGGCGGTCCGCGCTGCTCGCGGAGCTGTGGGGTGCGGCCGTCGACGCGGAGCAGCGGTTCCTCGTGCAGCTGATCGGCGGCGAGCTGCGCCAGGGCGCGCTCGAGGGCGTGATGGTGGAGGCGATCGCCCTCGCCGCGGACGTGCCCGCGCCGGTGGTCCGCCGGGCGTTCATGCTGTCCGGGTCGCTGCCGTCGACCGCGGCGCTCGCCCTGACCGACGGGGTGGCGGGGCTGGCGACGGTGCGGCTGGAGGTCGGGCGGCCGGTGCGGCCGATGCTCGCCTCCCCCGGCGCCTCCCTGGACGCGGCGCTGGAGTCGCTCGGGGCGGACGTCACGGTCGAGTACAAGCTGGACGGCGCCCGGATCCAGGTGCACCGGGACGGCGAGTCGGTCCGCGTGTGGACCCGGACCCTGCGCGAGATCACCGCCGCCGTGCCCGAGCTGGTCGAGCACGTGCGGGCGCTGCCCTGCACGTCCGCGGTGCTCGACGGTGAGACCCTCGCCCTGACCGACGACGGTCGCCCCCGCAAGTTCCAGGACACCATGTCCCGCTTCGGGTCCGACGGGTCGGAGGAGGTCCTGCTCTCCCCGTTCTTCTTCGACCTGCTGCACCTGGACGGGCAGGACCTGCTCGACGCGCCCCTCGCGCAGCGGCTCGACGCGCTGGCGGGCCTGCTCCCCCCGGAGCTCGCCATGCCCGGGGTGCGGCGCCCCTCCGCCGAGGAGGCCGCGGACGTGCTCGACGGGGCGTTGACGGCGGGGCACGAGGGCGTCGTCGTCAAGGCGCTGGACGCGCCCTACGCCGCGGGCAGGCGCGGGAAGTCGTGGCAGAAGGTCAAGCCGGTGCACACCCTGGACCTGGTGGTGATCGGCGCGGAGTGGGGCTACGGGCGGCGCACCGGCCTGCTGTCCAACATCCACCTCGCGGCCCGGGACCCCGACGGCGGCCCGCCGGTCATGGTGGGCAAGACGTTCAAGGGCATGACCGACGAGCTGTTGGCCTGGCAGACGAAGGAGTTCCCCGGGCTCGCCGTCCACGACGACGGGCACGTGGTCGAGCTGCGCCCGCAGCTGGTCGTCGAGATCGCCCTGGACGGGGCGCAGCGGTCGGTCCGCTACCCCGGCGGCGTCGCGCTGCGCTTCGCCCGGGTCCTGCGCTACCGCCCCGACAAGACCCCGGCCGAGGCGGACACCCTCGACTCGGTTCAGGCCCTGCTGTAGCGGGGCATGATCCCTCCGCCGGGTGTGAAGCGGTCGCTCACCGACCGGCAGGCTCCCCGAGCGTGGATCATGCGGAGTTCAGCGGGCGCCGACATATATCCGCCGAAGCGAGTACGCTTCTCTCACCGTGCGCTTCCTCGACGGGCACGAGCCCCGTACCGACCTCACCTACGACGACGTCTTCCTCGTCCCGAGTCGGTCCACCGTGACCTCCCGCTTCGACGTCGACCTCACCACCGCGGACGGGACCGGGGCCACCGTGCCCGTGGTCGCGGCCAACATGACGGCGGTCGCGGGGCGTCGGATGGCGGAGACGCTGGCCCGTCGCGGGGCCCTGACCGTGCTCCCGCAGGACGTCGCGCCGTCGGCCGTCGCGGGGATCGTGTCCTGGCTGAAGTCCCGGCATCCGGTGTGGGACACCCCGCTCGTCCTGCGCACCGGGGACGCGGTGGCGGACGCGCTGAACCTGCTGCCCAAGCGGGCGCACGACACCGTCGTGGTCGTCGACGACGGCGGCCGCCCCGTCGGCACCGTCAACGAGGCGGCCTGCCAGGGCGTCGACCGGTTCACCCGGCTCGCGGACGTGCTCGACCCCTCCACCGTCCAACTGCCGCTCGGCACCGCGCCGCGGGAGGTCTTCGACGCCCTCGGCGGCAGCGGCGTCGCCCTCGGCCTGGACGACGAGGGACGGCTCGCCGGGCTGCTCACCTCCCTCGGCGCGATCCGGGCCGGGATCTACACACCGGCGTTGGACGCCCAGGGTCGGCTGCGCACCGCCGCCGCGATCGGGATCAACGGCGACGTGCCGACCAAGGCGAAGGCACTGCTCGACGCGGGGGTCGACGTCCTCGTCGTCGACACCGCACACGGGCACCAGGACAAGATGATCGAGGCGCTGCGGGCCGTGCGCGCGGTCGTGCGGGACTCCGGGCTGTCGGTGCCGATCGCGGCGGGCAACGTCGTGACGGCTGCCGGGGTCCGCGACCTCGCCGAGGCGGGCGCCGACGTGATCAAGGTCGGCGTCGGGCCGGGCGCGATGTGCACCACGCGGATGATGACCGGCGTGGGGCGTCCGCAGTTCTCCGCGGTGCTGGAGTGCGCGGCGGCCGCGCGCGAGGAGGGCGTGACCATCTGGGCGGACGGCGGGGTGCGGTTCCCGCGGGACGTCGCGCTCGCCCTCTCCGCGGGGGCGGCCTCGGTGATGATCGGCTCCTGGCTGGCGGGCACCTACGAGTCCCCCGGCGACCTGCAGCGAGACGAGCAGGGCCGCCCCTACAAGGAGTCGTTCGGCATGGCCTCGAAGCGGGCGGTCAGCGCGCGCACCCGGGGCGACAACGACTTCGACCGGGCGCGCAAGGGCCTGTTCGAGGAGGGCATCTCCAGCTCGCGCCAGCACCTCGACCCGGCCCGCCCGGGCGTCGAGGACGTGCTCGACGGGATCGCCGCCGGCGTCCGCAGCGCCTGCACCTACGCGGGCGCCCGATCGCTGAACGAGCTCCACGAGCGCGCGGTGGTCGGCATCCAGACGGTCGCAGGCTTCACCGAGGGCACCCCGCACGGCCTCTGAGCCCCCGCCGCACCCCACCCGGCACGAACGGCGCGCTCGCTCACCAGGTGTGAACGAACGCGCCGTTCGCTGCTCGCGCTAGGCGTTCGGGCCCTCCAGCATCTCCGTGACCAGCGCGGCGATGGGGCTGCGCTCGGACCGGGTGAGCGTGACGTGGGCGAACAACGGGTGGCCCTTCAGCTTCTCGATCACCGCCGCGATCCCGTCGTGGCGGCCCACGCGCAGGTTGTCCCGCTGGGCCACGTCGTGGGTGAGGACCACGCGGCTCGCCGTGCCGAGCCGGGACAGCACCGTCAGGAGCACGTTGCGCTCCAGGGACTGGGCCTCGTCGACGATCACGAAGGTGTCGTGCAGGGAGCGGCCGCGGATGTGGGTCAGCGGCAGGACCTCCAGCATGCCTCGCGCGATGATCTCGTCGAGGACGTTCTGGCTGACCAGGGCGCCGAGGGTGTCGAACACCGCCTGGGCCCAGGGGCCCATCTTCTCCGACTCGCTGCCGGGCAGGTACCCGAGCTCCTGGCCCCCGACGGCGTACAGCGGCCGGAAGACCACGATCTTGCGGTGCTGCTGGCGCTCCATGACGGCTTCGAGACCTGCCAGCAGCGCGAGCGCGGACTTCCCCGTCCCGGCCCGTCCGCCCAGGGACACGATCCCGACCTCGGGGTCGAGCAGGAGGTCGAGCGCGACCCGCTGTTCGGCGGAGCGCCCGTGCAGGCCGAAGGCTTCGCGGTCCCCACGGACCAGCTTGATCTGCTTGTCGGGCGTGACCCGCCCCAGCGCCGACTGGGTGCCGCCGATCAGCCGGATGCCCGTGTTGCAGGGCAGCTCGGCCGCCTCGGCGTTCTCCAGCACACCGTCGCGGAACAGCCGGTCCACGTCCTCCGCCGCCACCTCGACGTCCGCCATCCCCGTCCAACCCGAGGGGACGACGTCCTGGCCGTGGTACTCGTCGGCGGGCAGACCCACCGCGGCGGCCTTGACCCGCAGCGGCATGTCCTTGGTGACGAGCACGACCTGGCGCGAGGTGCCGTAGTCCGCCTGGAGGTTGAGCGCACAGGCGAGGATCCGGCTGTCGTTGCTGTCCGTGCGGAATCCGCTCGGCAGCACCGACTGGTCGCTGTGGTTCAGCTCCACGTGCAGGGTTCCCCCCGCCTCGCCGATCGGCACGGGTGCGTCGAGGCGTCCGTGGCGGATCCGGAGGTCGTCGAGCTGGCGGAGCGCCGCACGGGCGAACCAGCCGAGCTCGGGGTGGTGTCGCTTGCCCTCGAGCTCGGAGATCACCACGAGCGGCAGGACGACCTGGTGCTCGTCGAACCGGGTCAGCGACCACGGGTCGGACAGGAGTACCGAGGTGTCGAGCACGAAGCAACGAGCAGCGGTGGAGTCGCTGTTCGCGTGAGCCGGGGCCGTACGACGTTCGGTCACGGGTGCTCCCTCGTGAGCGCGGCACCGCGCCCACTGTTCCGGTGGGCCGGCCGACCCTGATGCGGGTGCACGAGCTGTGCTCGCACGCCCGCGAGGGCCGGGTGCCGGCCCTCTCGGGTGCTTCGCAACACCACGTTCAGGGCCTCCCCGGACGATGCGATCGGGACGCACCGCCACCGCAGACGCTACTAGCGGTCACCCTCATGCGGTCAAGGGTGACCTGGCGTACCCGTCCCGAGAATTAACAGAACGGCCGACCGCTCATCGCGTGATCGACACCGTCCGTCGCGGTCAGACCCCTTTCGGGTGACGGCCGGGCGGCCGATCCCGGCGGGGCCGGAGGAACCAGTGCCGCTGGGGTCAGTGGTTCGGCCAACAGCCTGCGAAAACGCGGAGCGTGACCGGCCCAGAACGCCCGGACCAGCGGCAACCCGATCACGTAGGTCGCCGTGTAGGCGCGCCAGCGCGGATCGGTGACGAAGCGCATGACGCGCTCGGTGCGGGCGTCGTCGAGCAGGAGCCAGCGCCGGAGATGGTCGCGTGCGGCATCCGGGTCGTTCATCAGCGCGGCGTCCAATCGGGCGTGTTGCAGCGGCAGCATGGCCTCGTCGAGCGCCTCGGCGAGGGCACCGTCCGTGCGCACCCCGGCGTCGGCCAGCACGTCCGCCGCCCACGGCCCCCACCCCGGCCCGACGACGGCGTCCAGCGCCAGGTCCGCCGCCCCCTCGACGACGAGGGCGCGCGGCCCGTGGGTGAGGCTCAGCGCCCGCTCGGGGTCCCGTGCGGCGGCCCGGTGCAGGTGCTCGACGTGGTGGCCGGGGTAGGTCTCGTGGGCGACGAGGCGGGCGAGCTGCCCGGCGCGCAGCGGCGCGTCCGCGCTGAAACGCGCGACGGACCGGCCCGCCCCGAGGTACCGGGTGAACCCGCTCCACGGCCTGCCCTCGACGAGCTCGATCCGCACGCCCTCGTCTCCCGGGAGCTCGACCACGCCTCGGCAACGGTCGCGCAGCGCGGCCGCCAGCGCGCCGATCGCGCGTGTCCGCTGCGGCGGCGGCACCTCGTCCGCGCTGCGCAGGGCCGCGAGCCGGGCGGCGAGGGGGCCGGATCCGGGCAGCAGCTCGGCCACCCTCCGGTGCGCCTCCCGGTAGCGGTCCGGGTCCCCCGGCCGCACCACCACGCCGTAGGTCTCCCGGATCTCCTCGGCCGCGGTTCCCCCGGTCTCCCGCGCGGCGTAGGCCAGCGCCTGCAGCTCTCCGGCCAGGAAGGCGCGCCGCACGGGCGGGAGGTCGACGTACTCCAGCGTCCGCCGGAGCCGCTCGGCCACCGCGGCGAGCTCGCGCAGGGCGGGCCGCGGCTCGTCCCACACGTGCCTGCGCAGTGCCGGGTCGCCCGTCCACGACTCGATCAACCCGGGGCGCACGCGGTCCAATCGCAGCGCGAGCAGCGCGATGTCACGTGCCACCACCGTGACCGTGGCCCGACCCGCCCGCATCCCGGTCACGCTACCCGCCACCGGGTGTCTCCACGATCGTGCGCGACGCCTGCGCGGAGGAGTGAGCCGACCACGTTCCGTCCTCCGAAAAGCCCGAAACCGGAGATGTGCGAACCACGAAATACACTCGAATCAGGGAATAACCGAACACAGGGTTGCGGACCCACACGATGGTGGTAAGGGATTTGTCCACGCCCCCGCACCGGGATAGTTTTCTCCTCAGTCAGCGCGGGCTCCCCGGTCGGACGCTGACGCGAATGGAGCCGGTCCGCCGGCCCCCGCACTTAACAGGAGAAAAACTGTGCTGAAGAAGGCTGGAATCGTCGTGGCCGGCGTTGCCGCGTCCCTCGTCGCCCTCTCCCCGCTCGCCTTCGCCGGCGAGGCCCACCACGAGGGCGGCAAGCACGTCGGCATCGACCGCTCGGGCTCGGGCCTGGTCAACCTCTCGGGCAACGACGCGAACGTGCCGTTCCAGGTCTGCAACAACGACGTCCCGGTCAACGCCGGCGTCGGCGCGGTGCAGGGCAACGTGAAGGACCTGGCCGGCGCGCTGACCGGTGCGGCCGCGCTGTTCGGCAAGTCGTCCGCCTCGACCCACATCGCGACCGACACCGACCGCTCCTGCGGCCAGAAGTCGGGCGCGGGCGACTCGCTCTGAGCTGAGTCCCACGCACGACCGGTGACGAGCCGGGTCCGCTTCGGCGGGCCCGGCTCTCCGCATTTCTGAACGAATTCGGCGACGAATTCCGGATCACCCGTTCGAGACCGTAACCTCGCTCGCGAAAAAGTCATGACACGAACGGGTCATACGATTTCTCATCAACCGCCCAGACGCCATAAACTCCGTTCCAGTCGGTGCGGGCTCCCCGGTCGCACACCGACTCGTCTGGGCCCGAGAACTCGAGCCCTCGACTCACAGGAGAAGTTCACGTGCTGAAGAAGATCGCCGTCGTCGCCGCCGCCTCGGCCGCCTCGGCCGTCGCCCTCGCCCCCGTCGCGTTCGCGCACGAGAGCTCGACCGGCATCGACCGCTCGGGCAAGGGCCTGATCAACGTCTCCGGCAACGACGTCAACGTGCCGATCCAGGCCTGCAACAACGACGTCCCGGTCAACGCCGGTCTGCTCGCGGGCCAGGCCAACGTCAAGGACATCGTCGGTGCCGCCACCGGCGCCCTGGGCATCCTGGGCAAGGCGAAGGCCGACACCGCGATCGCCACCGACACCGACCGCTCCTGCGGCCAGATCTCGGGCGCGGGCGACTCGCTCTGAATCCGAGCTGACTGAGCTCGATCCTCCGAAGGGCGTCGGACCACACGGTCCGGCGCCCTTCGGCGTGTCCGGGGCCCGGTCGGGCTCCGGTCAGGCGCCGTACCGGCGGTGGCGGGCGGCGTAGTCCCGCAGTGCGCGGAGGAAGTCCACGCGGCGGAACTCGGGCCAGTAGGCCTCGCAGAAGTGGAACTCCGAGTGGGCGCTCTGCCACAGCAGGAAGCCGGAGAGGCGCTGCTCCCCCGACGTCCGGATCACCAGGTCCGGGTCGGGTTGGCCGGAGGTGTAGAGGTGCGCGGCGATGTGGTCGACGTCGAGGACCTCGGCCAGCTCCTCGATCGACGTCCCGGACTCCGCGTGCTGCAACAGCAGCTTGCGGACGGCGTCCGCGATCTCCTGCCTGCCGCCGTAGCCGACGGCGACGTTGAGCTGCAGGCCCGGGCGGTCCGCGGTGCGGGCCGCGGCCGCGGCGAGCCGCTCGGCCATCGGCGGGGGCAGCAGCTCCAACGCACCGACGACCCGCAGCCGCCACGGCGTCGTCGGGCCGCTGAGCTCGTCCACGACGTCCGCGATGATGTCGAGCAGCGGGACCAGCTCGTCGTCCGGCCGGTTCAGGTTGTCCGTCGAGAGCAGGAACAGCGTGACGACCTCGACCTGCGCCTCGGTACACCATCCGAGCAGGTCGGAGATCTTGGCGGCACCGGCCCGGTGGCCGTCGTTGACGTCCTCCAGCCCCGCGTCACGGGCCCAGCGCCGGTTGCCGTCGAGCATCAGGGCCACATGGCGCGGCCGGGCGAGGCCTGCCAGTCGCCGGGCGAGCCTCGCCTCGTAGGTCGAGTAGAGCAGGTCACGAACACCCACGGGGCGAAAGCCTACGCCCGGCGGTCCGGCGCGCTCGTCCCTCCGGCGTGCTTCACCCACCGGCCACCGCGCGGTCACGTGAGCGTGTCCGGAGATCCCGTATCCTCGTCGCGTGAGCGCCGGGACCGCGACACCGCCAGCGGACGTGCCGTTCGTCAAGCCGCGCATGCGGGGTTGGCTACATCTGTGGTCGTTCGTGGTCTCGGTCGCGGCCTGCGCCACGCTGATCGCGGTGTCCGCCAGCCTGGTCGGCGGGATCGCCGCGTTGGCCACGTCGGTCTACAGCGTCACGATCCTCGGCCTGTTCGGCACCAGCGCGCTCTACCACCGGCGCACCTGGTCCACCCCGCGCAGCAGGCTGATCATGCGCAGGCTCGACCATTCGATGATCTTCGTGTTCATCGCGGGCACGTACACGCCGGTCGCCCTGCTGGCCATGCCGTGGGAGACCGGGCGCTGGGTGCTGGCCACGGTGTGGGGCGGCGCGCTGCTCGGCGTCGCCCTCAAGGTGGCCTGGCCGCACGCCCCGAAGTGGGTCGGCGTGCCGATCTACCTGGCGCTCGGCTGGGTCGCGGTGTTCGTGCTGCCGGACCTGCTGCGGAACGCCGGCGTCGCGGCGCTGGTGCTGCTGCTGGTCGGCGGCGCGCTCTACACCGTCGGCGCGATCTTCTACGCCGTGCACTGGCCCAACCCGTGGCCTCGGACCTTCGGCTACCACGAGTTCTTCCACGCGGCCACGGTCCTGGCCGCGGTCTGCCACCAGATCGCGATCTGGTTCGCGCTGTTCACCGGCTGAGCGGCGGCGCCGGGCCGCGGGGGTGTGCACGTTTCGTGCGCTCAGTGCGGGGCGGGCCGCACTGAGCGCACAGAACCGGTGATCATGCAGCACTGAGCGCACGAAACGTGCGAAATCCGCTCAGCCCTCCGGGCCCTGGGTGCGCAGCTCGTCCACCTTCGCCATGGCCTCGCGCAGGTCGGCGAGCCAGGTGTCGGCGTTGCGGCCGACGAGGCGCACGGCCCAGGCCAGCGCGTCGGAGCGGCTGCGGGCCACGCCCGAGTCGACGAGGGTGTCCAGCACCATCCGCTCGGGCTGGCGGAGCCGGGTCATCACCGGCACCGAGGCCGTGGTGAAGAGCTCCTCGACGTCGCCGATCCGGGCACCCCACGCCACCTTGCGCTGGTAGCGGTGCTCGGCCTGGCGCGCGACCTCGATCCGCGCCTCCCGGGTGTCCTCGCGGAACCGGGCGATCCGGCCGCTGGCCGCGGCCGCCCGCTCGGCGCGGCCCTGGTCGGTGTCCGGGTAGTCGCCCTCCACGGGCGCCAGGTCACCGATGATCACGATCTCCTCGCGGTCCACCGTGACGTCCGGCGCCCCGGTGTACAGGTCGTCCGGCAGCCTGCCGGAGAGCCAGGCCGCCAGGTCGCCGGTGTCCGGCAGGTCCGCCTGCTGCCACCCGCCCCGCGGCCCGCCGCGGGCTCCGCCGCGGCCGCCGTGCCATCCCTTGTGCATCCGTCCGGTCATGTCGCACCTCCCAGATGCTTACGAGATTACACTGCAACACGTCGCGTCCGCTCTCAGCGAAGCAGGCCCGCCAGCTCGTCCGGGCTGGTGACGGGGCGGTCGCAGACGAACCCGCGACAGACGTACGCGGCCGGGACACCGTCGACGAGCGGCCGGTCCGCCAGCAGCGGGACACCGGGCGCGTCCGGCACCCCCGCGACGACGACCGCGCCGCCGGGGGCCAGCGCGCGAGCCCGCGCCAGCAGCTCGGGCACCCCGGGATCCGGCGTCCCGAGCGCGATCGCGACCTGGAGGGGGCCTGCGGCCATCGCCTCGGCGGCGGTGAGCCAGTGGCCCGCGAACCGGGCGTGGCGCGGAAGCAGACCGCCCGCGACGCGCAGCGTCTCCTCGGCGCGGTCGCGGTGTCGGCCGTCGGTGAGGACGGACGCGGTCAGCAACGCGTTCGCCATCGCGGCCGCGCCGCTGGGGGTGGCGTTGTCGGTGATGTCGCGGGGGCGGTGCAGGAGGGCCTCGGCGTCGTCCGCGGTGTCGAACCAGGTGCCGTCCGGGCCCGCGAAGTGCGCGACGGCGAGATCGAGCAGCTCGACGGCGGCGGTGAGCCGGGCGGGGTCGCCGGTGGCCTGGTGCAGGGCGAGCAGGCCTTCGGCGAGGCAGGCGTGGTCGTCGAGCACTCCGGCCGCCGCCCCGACCACGCCGTCTCGCGACGAGCGGCGGAGCCTGCCGTCCACCCGGTGCAGGCCGAGCAGCAGGTCCGCGCACTCGCCTGCGGCCGCGACCCACTCCGGCTGGTCGAGGGCGGCACCCGCCTCGGCGAGGGACTGGACCGCGAGCCCGTTCCACGCCGTGACGACCTTGTCGTCCCGCGCGGGCTGGGGGCGCAGCGAGCGCGACGCGGCGAGGACCGTGCGGATCCGCTGCCAGCGCTGCGGGTCGTCGGGGTCGCGCCGCAGCTGCAGGGTCGACGAGCCGTGCTCGAACGTGCCCGCCTCGGTGACCTCGAGCAGCTGCGCGGCCCACGTCGCGTCCTCGGGCGTGAGCACCTCCGCGAGCTGGGCCGGGGTCCAGGCGTAGGTCAGGCCCTCGGTCCCGTCCGTGTCCGCGTCCAGCGCCGAGGCGAACCCGCCCTCCGGGGTGCGCAGGTCGCGGAGCAGGAACTCGGCCGTGTCCCGCGCGACGCGGGTGAACAGCGCCGACCCGGTGCGGCGGGCGAGATGGGCGTAGACGCGCAGGAGCAGCGCGTTGTCGTAGAGCATCTTCTCGAAGTGGGGGACCACCCAGCCCGCGTCGACGCTGTAGCGGGCGAAACCGCCGACGAGCTGGTCGTGGATCCCGCCGCGGGCCATCGCCTCGCCCGTGCGGACGACCAGCGCGAGGGCCTGCGCCGAGCCGGTGCGTTCGTGGTGGCGCAGCAGCGCCTCCAGGACCATCGACGGCGGGAACTTGGGCGCGCCGCCGAACCCGCCGCGGACGTCGTCGAACTCCCGGGCGAGGGTCGCGACGGCTTCGGCCAGCACCTCCGGCGAGACCGCCGCGGGCGCCGGGAGCTCGACCGAGGCGAGCGAGCGGGCGATCTCCGCGGCCCCGGTGCGGACCCGCTCGCCGTCCCGGGTCCAGGCCGTGGTGACGGCGTCGAGCAGCTGGCGGAAGCCCGGCATGCCGTGCCGCGGGGTCGGCGGGTAGTAGGTGCCGCAGTGGAAGGGCTCGCCGTCGGGGGTGAGGAAGCACGTCATCGGCCAGCCACCCTGGCCGGTCATGGCCTGGACGGCCGCCATGTAGACGGCGTCGACGTCCGGGCGTTCCTCGCGGTCGACCTTGATCGCCACGAAGTCCCGGTTGACCTGCTCGGCGGTGGCGGCGTCCTCGAACGACTCGTGCGCCATGACGTGACACCAGTGGCAGGCGGCGTAGCCCACCGAGAGCAGGACGGGCACGTCCCGGCGGCGGGCCTCCGCGAACGCCTCCGCCGACCAGGGCTGCCAGTCGATCGGGTTGTCGGCGTGCTGGAGCAGGTACGGGCTGGTCGCCTGGGCGAGCCGGTTCGGCATGACCCCAGGCTAGGAGCGTGCCGCTAGGGCTGCTTCTCCGACTGCTGCTCGGTCGCCTCGGAGTCCTCCGGGGCCTCGTCGAACGACTGCGGGAGCCTGCGGATCCGGCGGGTCATCGACACGATCAACGCGATGGTCGCCACCGCCAGCACCAGGATCACGACGAGCGCGACCGGGGACGCCTTGCCGAACTCCTCGCCCTGGTTGGCCGGGGGCTCGGGGTTCTGGGCGAGCACGGTCGCCACCGTCTCACCCGTGGGGACCAGCTCGACCAGCATGAACCCCAGGCTACCCGGCACGCAGAGCCGGTTCGCGCAGGCCGGCGAACAGGTCGTCCTCCGGGACGGTGGTGGGGACGAGCGAGCGGACGAGCTCGTACTCCTCCCACGGCCAGATCTCGCGCTGGATCTCCATGGGGGTGAAGAACCAGCGGCTCGTCGGGTCGATCTGGGTGGCGTGGGCGCGCAGCGCGTCGTCCCTGCGCTCGAACCAGTCCGCACACTCGACGCGGGTGGTGACCCGCTCGCCGGGGTCCGGCCGGTCGTCGAACCGGGCGATCCACTCGCCCCACGGCGACTCCAGGCCCGCCTTCTTCAGCGCCGCGTCGAAGGCCAGGATCCGCGCCCGGGAGAACCCGTGCGAGTAGTAGACCTTCAGCACCTGCCAGGCCGGGCCCGCCTCGGGGAACTGCTCGGGGTCCGCCGCCGCGTCGAGCGCGGCCATCGACACCTCGTGGGTGCGGATGTGGTCGGGGTGCGGGTACCCGCCGTTCTCGTCGTAGGTCACGACGACGTGCGGCCGGAACTCGCGGATCAGCGCCACCAGCGCCGCGGTGGGGCCCTCGAGCGGGGTGAGCGCGAAACAGCCTTCGGGCAGCGGCGGCAGCGGGTCGCCCTCCGGCAGGCCGGAGTCGACGTAGCCGAGCCAGCGGTGCTGGACGCCGAGGATCTCGGCCGCCCGGGCCATCTCCGTACGCCGGATGGCGGCCATGTTCTCGAGCACCTCGGGCCGGTCCATCGCCGGGTTCAGGATGCTGCCCGCCTCGCCCCCGGTGCAGGTGACGACCATGACCTCGTGGCCCTCGTCGACGTACCGCGCCGAGGTGGCCGCACCCTTGCTCGACTCGTCGTCCGGGTGGGCGTGCACGCTCATGAGCCGCATCGGCTCGTGGTTCGGCTCGCGAGGGGTCATGGGTGAAATCCTTGCAGAACGGTCCGACGGTTTCTCTTCGGTACGGCCAACGCCACAGTCCCCGCGAGGCTTCCCGTACCGCCCCGACCAGCGATTATCACCGGCCGGGGAACTCTGCGGCCCACTCGTCCGTTCGTCTGAAGTCCGCGCCGAGCGGTCGGTCCCGTGCTAAGGTCTTCGGCACACGGCTCGCAAGCGGGTCGTGTTTTTCCATACTCGGGGCCGGTTCGTATCGGCGGCCCAGAAAGTTCCGTGCCCGTGCGTGCCGCCGGGCGCCCCGGACCGCGCCGTGCGGATCCGGTTCCGCTGGAGGAGTGATGACCGTGACGGAGACTCAGGTGACCTGGCTCACCCAGGATGCCTTCGACCGGCTCAAGACGGAGCTGGACGCCCTGATCGCGAACCGTCCGGTCATCGCCGCCGAGATCAACGCCCGCCGCGAGGAGGGCGACCTGAAGGAGAACGGCGGGTACCACGCCGCACGCGAGGAGCAGGGCCAGCAGGAGGCCCGGATCCGCCAGCTCCAGGAGCTGCTGCGCACCGCCCAGGTCGGCACCTCGCCCACCAGCGCGGACCAGGCCGCCCCCGGCACCGTCCTCACGGTGAAGTACGAGGACGACCCGGACACCGAGAAGATGCTGCTCGGCTCGCGCGAGGAGGGCAGCGCGGGCGGCCTGCAGGTCATCTCGCCGAACTCCCCGCTCGGTGCCGCGCTGCTCGGCGCCAAGAAGGGCGAGGAGCGCTCCTACGAGCTGCCCAACGGCGGCTCCATGAAGGTCACGCTCGTCGACATCGAGCCCTTCACCGCTTAGAACCCCATGTTCTCCGGCGCGCCGGTCACCGTCACGCGGTGACCGGCGTCCCGTAGGGCCCCGACCAGCTCACGGCAGTGCTCGGGGCCGCGCGTCTCCATGCTCAGCGCCACGTCGACCTCGCCCATCGGCACGGTCGCGTTCACCCGGGTGTGCGCCACGTCGACCACGTTGGCGCCGAGCCCGGCCACCTCGGTGAGCAGCGTGGCGAGCGCCCCCGGCCGGTCCCCCACCCGGACCTGCAGGGACAGGTAGCGCGCGGCGGAGGCCATGCCGTTCTGGATGACGTGCAGCAGGACGATCGGGTCGACGTTCCCGCCGGAGAGCACGGCGACGACCGGCGGCTCGTAGCGGCCGGGATCGTCGAGCAGCGCGGCGACCGGGGCCGCGCCCGCGGGCTCGACCAGCATCTTCGCCCGTTCCAGACTGAAGAGCAGCGCCCGCGACAGCGAGTCCTCGCCGACGGTCACGAACTCGTCCACCAGCGCCTGGACCTGCCGGAACGTGACGTCCCCCGGCCTGCCGACGGCGATGCCGTCCGCGATCGTGCGCATGGCGCCCAACGGGAGCGGCTCGCCCGCCGCGAGGGAGGCGGGCCAGGCCGCGGCGCCCGCCGCCTGCACCCCCACGACCCGGGTCTGCGGTCGACGCGCCTTGACCGCCGCCGCGACCCCGCCCAGCAGGCCACCGCCGCCCGTCGCGACGAGCACGGTGGCCACGTCCGGCACCTGGTCCGAGATCTCGAGCCCCACGGTGCCCTGACCGGCCAGCACGTCCGGATGGTCGAACGGGTGGATCAGCACCGCTCCGGTGCGCTCGGCGTGCGCCAGGGCGGCGACGAGTGCGTCGTCCACGGTGTCCCCCGCGAGCCGGACGGCGGCGCCGTAGCCGCGCGTCGCGTCGACCTTGGGCAGCGCAGCGCCGTTCGGCATGAACACGGTGGCCTCGATGCCCAGCAGCCGGGCCGCGAGCGCCACCCCCTGCGCGTGGTTGCCCGCGCTCGCCGCCACCACCCCGTGGGCCCGCTCGTCCGCGGTGAGCCGGGACAGCCGGGTGTACGCCCCTCGGATCTTGAACGAGCCCGTGCGCTGCAGGTTCTCGCACTTGAACCACACCGGCCCGCCCACCGCCTCGCTGAGCGCGCGGGAGCGGGTGACGGGCGTGGTGCGGGTGACGCCGGCGAGCAGGTCCCGGGCGGCGAGGATCTCGGCGACGCCGACGGGCGCCGCGGGGACGGCGGGCACGGCGGACTCGGCCTCCGGGGACGGACTCACCCCGGCATCGTGCCATCGCAGCGGGTAGCCTCGCAGTGAGCGGGACCGCCCCGAACGGTGATCGACGCGGGCGGCGCGAGAGCAGTGGGGGCGGCATGCGGGTGCGGAGCGCGGTGGGGCTGCGCGCGGTCGTCCCGCTGGCGGCCGCGGCCCTGTTGGGCACGCTCGCGATCGTGACCGTGGACCAGGCGGGGTGCGCCGACCCGGGCCACTACGAGCGGGTCCAGGGCGGCTACCAGCTGGTGGGCGGCTGCTTCGACCCCGCCGACCTGGTGGTTCCGCAGGCCCCGCCGGTCGAGTCCGCCGCGACCTCGGTCCCGGCCCGCGGCTGAGGTCGTGAGTGGTAAGTGGTGCTCTGGCACCACTTACCACGCACGGGCGCGTCAGCGCACGAACGTCAGCGCGCGGCGTCCAGGGCGTGGGTGAGGTCCTCGACCAGGTCCGCCGCGTCCTCGATGCCGACCGAGAGGCGCACGAGGGAGTCCGGGACCTCGAGCACCGATCCCGCCACGGACGCGTGGGTCATCTCGCCCGGGTGCTCGATCAGCGACTCCACCCCACCGAGGGACTCGGCGAGGGTGAACAGCTCGGTGCCCGCGCAGACCTTGAGCGCGGCCTCCTTGCCCGCCTTCACCGTGAAGGACACCATCCCGCCGAAGCGGCGCATCTGCCGGGCGGCGATCGCGTGGCCGGGGTGGTCGGGCAGGCCGGGGTAGAGCACGGTCGACACCGCGGGGTGCGCGGCGAGGGCCTGGGCCACCTGCTCGGCGTTGTCGCTGTGCCGCTCCATGCGGACCGCGAGGGTCTTGGCGCCGCGCAGGGTCAGCCAGGCGTCGAAGGGGCCGGGGACCGAGCCCACGGAGTTCTGGGTGAACCGGATCTGCTCGGCCAGCCCGTCGTCGTCCAGGACCAGGGCCCCGCCGACGACGTCCGAGTGCCCGCCCACGTACTTGGTCGTGGAGTGCAGCACCACGTCCGCGCCCAGCGCGAGCGGCTGCTGCAGGTACGGCGAGGCGAAGGTGTTGTCGACGACCAGCCGCGCCGCGCCCTTGACCTCGGCCAGCGCCGCGATGTCCGCGATGCCGAGCAGCGGGTTGGTGGGGGTCTCGCACCAGATCACCCGGGTCTGCGGGCGCAGCGCGGCCCGCAGCGCGTCGATGTCCGCGAGGTCGACCGTGGAGTAGGTGACCCCCCACTGCGTCAGCACCTTGTCGACGAGCCGGAAGGTGCCCCCGTAGGCGTCGTGCGGGATGACGATGTGGTCCCCGGGCTTGACCAGCACCCGCAGCAGCACGTCCGAGGCGCCCATGCCGGAGCCGAACGCGAAACCGTGCGCGCCGCCCTCGAGGGCGGCCAGACACTCCTGCAGCGCCGTGCGGGTCGGGTTGGCCGAGCGGGAGTACTCGTAGCCGCTGCGCAGCCCGCCGACGCCGTCCTGGGCGAACGTCGAGCTGGCGTGGATGGGGACGATCACCGCGCCCGTGGTCGGGTCGGGTTCCTGACCAGCGTGGATGGCGCGTGTGGAGAAGCCCTTCATCTGGGCGAGGTTAGACCCACGAGCACCGCGCGGTGGTCGGACCCCGGGAGGTCGACGACCTCGTAGCGGGTCGTCACCGACTCGCGCGGGATCAGCACGTGGTCGATCCGGATCCCGGCCCACCGCGGCAACCCCGCGTGGTAGGTGCCGGTCAAGCCCGCGCCCGTGCCCTCGGCGGAGTCCCGCACGCCGGACAGGCAGGCCCGGAACGGCCCGTGGTCGAGGGTGGCGTTGAAGTCCCCGGCCACGATCGGGGCGGGCAGGGTCGCCGTCCACCGCCCGATCGAGGCGAGGTCGCGCCGCCACACCCGGGCCTGCCAGCGGGCCATCGGGGCCTGCGGGTGCACGGCGTAGAACGTGCGGTCGCCCAGCAGCCCGCCCCGCGCCCACAGGTGCTGGCGGCGCAGCTCGGGCCCGGAGCCGACCTCCACCTCGCCCACCCGTTCGGCGGCGAGGAGGGTGACCGACCAGCTGTCGGGCCTGCCGGGCTCGGTGGACACCCAGGAGCGGTAGCCGAGGCCGTCGAGCAGGGGCATGAGCTTCTCGCGGAAGCCCTCGCCGGACTCGGGCAGGCTGACCAGGTCCGGCCGTTCCCGGGCGATCAGCGTGGCCAGGGCGCCCGCGTCCGCGCGGCCGTTCCACACGTTGGCGGCCAGCACCAGCAGGTCGGGCTGGGCGTTCGGGTCCGTCCGCGCGGAGGTGCGGCGGGTCGCCCGGGACACGAGCCCGGCCGCGCCCGCCGCCGCCACCGCCCCGACCGCGACGCCTGCGGGGCGGGTGGTCCGCCGGGTGCCGAGCAGGCAGGCGACCAGGGCCGTCGCCCCGACGGTCTGCGGGCGCAGGGCCGCGAGCGCGGTGAAGGGGTGCCACCGGTCCAGACCGATCCGGTCCGGCAGGACGGCGACCGCCGCCCCCGCACCGAGGGCCGCCGCGAGCAGGGTTCTGCGCATGGGCCCGACCGTAGCGACGCCGCCTGAGAGGACGGTGTGGCGTTCCGGACCGCCTCAGACGGGCGCGGGGGCGTGCGCCTCCGGGACCGTGACCGCCACCCGCGCCCCCTCCCCCGGTGCGCTGGTGATGGTCATCCGACCACCGGCGTCCTCGACGGCGCGGCGGACCAGGAGCAGCCCGAGGTGTCCCTCCGCCGGTCCGGCGGCGGGGTCGAAGCCCCGGCCGTCGTCCTCGACCTCGACGACCGCCCAGCCGGGCTCCCCCCGCCCGACCCGCAGCGTGATCCGCTCCGCCCCGCTGTGGGCGACGGCGTTGCGCAGCAGCTCTCCGGCGATCCGGTGCAGCAGGACGGCGGCGTCGGTGCCCATCCGCAGGTCCGGCGCGACCTGCACCTCCGCCCCGAGCCCGGCGCCGAGCCGGGCGAACGCGGCGGGGGCGTCCGCGCCGGTCACCGCGGGCGGGACCAGGTCGGTCAGCACGCTGCGCAGCCGCCGGACGTTGTCCGCGACGACGCCGCGGGCGCGGGCGACCAGCGCGGGGTCCGTCTCGGCCAGGTCCAGCATCAGGCCCGCCGACGCGAGGTCGGGGACGACGTCGTCGTGCAGCCGCCGCGCCAGGTCGCGGCGGGCGAGCTCGGCGGCGGCCAGCCCGTAGTGCAGCGCGTCCTGCCGCTCGCGGCGGACCCGGTCGACGCCCCGGGCCAGCACCAGCAGCACCACGCCCAGGCCGAACACCCCGACCAGCGCGAGCGGCAGCAGGACCTGCATGGCGTAGCGGATGGTGCCGGAGACGTCCACGGGCACGTAGACCTCGAACCGCGCCGGGTTGCCCGCCGCGTCGGTGAAGCCGAGGAACACCTCGCGCAGCGCGCCCGCCCGGTCGATCTCGAAGCGGTGCTCCGCGTCGTCCGGCACCTCCAGGACCACGGCCTCGCCCGCGTCGAGGCGCCGTGCCAGCTCCGGGTCGAAGGGCCTGCTCTCGGTCTCGACGCGGGCCTCGTCGGAGAACACGATCCGCACGTTCGCGCCCTCGACGAGCCAGATCTTGATCCGGAACACCATCCCCGAGCGCAGGAACGGCTCGAGGTCGGCGAGCACGCCCGCGCGCAGCCCCGGTTCCCGCAGGTCGCGGTCCTCGAGCGGCACGGCGACCGCCTGCGCCACCTGCCGCGAGACCCGCTCGGCGGTGCGTCCGGCCTCGTCCCGCGCCACGAGCCACACCCCGAGCGTGACGAGCGCGGACACCACCAGGCCGGCGGCGGCGACGAGCGCGGCGTGGCGGAGCATCACGACCCGACCGCGATCAGCCCCAGCCGCCCGGCGGTGACGACGGCCTCGAGCTGGGAGTGCGCACCCAGCTTCCCCATCAGGGCCCGGATGTGGTCGCGGACGGTGTGCAGCGACAGGCCCAGGGCCGTCGCGATGCGCGCCGCGTCCCGGCCGCGCCCGAGCTCGGCGAGGACGTCCAGCTCGCGGGGGGTGAGCCGCGGCGCGCCCGCAGGCCGGTCCGACGCGGGCGGGAGGACGCCGCCCGCCGCCACCGTCCGGATCGCGGCGAGGATCTCGGTGAGCGGCGCGTCCTTGCCGAGCACGCCCGCCACGCCCGCCCGCCGGGCCGCGTGCGGGTGCGCGGTCAGCAGGAGCACCGGCTGCAGGGGACCGACCAGGGCGAGCCCGCTCCCGTCCGGCAGCTGGAGGTCGACCACGGCGACGTCGTACGCCACGGTGGCCGCCCGGGCCTCGGCGAGCGAGTGCGCGACGCCGGAACACCGCAGGTCGGAGCAGGCGTCGAGGCCGAGGCGCAGGAGGTCGGTGAAGACGCGGTGATCGTCCACGAGGAACACGTCCACCCCGGCGACCCCCTCAATTCTCGGGAAGGTACTGCGTGTCGCAACAAGGTTAGCCTGCCCTGCGCCGACTTCCGGCAATACCGACGAACAGGACCCTCATGCGCCCACGGATCGGCCTCGCGATCGCCGCCTTCGGCCTCGCCGCGCTCACCGCCTGCAGCAGCCCCGCGCAGCAACCCTCGGCGGCCGCACCCGCGGGCGAGCGGACCCTCATCGTCTACTCCGGGCGCGACGAGGAGCTGGTCGGCCCCCTGCTCGAGCGCTTCGAGCAGGAGTCCGGGATCCGGGTCGAGGCCCGCTACGGCTCGACCAACGAGATGGCCGCGCAACTCCAGGAGGAGGGCGAGCAGACCCCCGCCCAGGTCTTCCTCTCCCAGGACGCGGGCGCGCTGGGTGTGCTGGCGAACGCCGGCCGGTTCGCCCCGCTGCCCCCGGACGTCACCGGCGCGGTGCCCGCCGACTACACCTCGCGGGACGGCTCGTGGGTCGGGCTGACCGGCCGGGCCCGGGTCGTCGCGTACGACAGCCGGACGGTGACCGCCGAGCAGGCGCCCGGCGACATCCGGACGCTCGTCGAGCCGCAGTGGCGCGGGCGGGTGGCGATCGCGCCCACCAACGCGTCCTTCCAGGCGCACGTCACCGCGCTGCGGGTCACCGAGGGCGAGGACGCCGCCCGCGCCTGGCTGGAGGGCCTGCGCGCCAACGACGTGCAGATCCACCAGAGCAACGGCGCGATCCTGGAGGCCGTGAACTCCGGCGCCGCGGGCATCGGCCTGATCAACCACTACTACTGGACGCGGGCCGAGGGCGACCCCACCGCACAGCGGGCCCAGCTCAAGTTCGGCGACCCGGGTTCGGTCAGCGCGTTGGTCAACGTCACCGGCGCCGGGATCCTCGGCGGCGCCGCGGGCTCCGCGGAGGCCCTCGAGCTCGTCCGGTACCTGGTCTCGCCCGCCGCGCAGACCTACTTCGCCGAGGAGACCACCGAGTACCCGCTGGTCGCGGGCGCGCCGCAGCCCACGGGCGCGCCCGCGCTCGACCAGCTCGGCGGGCCGGAGCTGAACCTGTCCGACCTGGCGTCGCTGGAGCAGACCGTCGCGCTGATCCAGAGTGTGGGGCTGATCTGAACCGCCCCCTCACCGCGGCGGCCGCGCTCAGCGCGGCCGCCGCCGCCCTCCCGCTCGGGTACCTCCTCGTCCGCGTCGCCGAGGCGGGACCCGAGCGGTTCGCCGCGCTGCTGTTCCGCGCGCGCACCGCCGAGCTGGCCGTGAACTCGGCGGTCCTCGTCGCCTGCGTGTCCGTCGGGTGCCTCGTGCTGGGGGTCGCCACCGCGTGGCTGCTCGCGCGCACCCGGCTGCCGCTGCCGGGGCTGTGGTGGGTACTCGCGTCCCTGCCGCTGGCCGTGCCGTCCTACCTGGTGGCGTTCGCCGTGGTCACGACCTGGCCGGGGACCTCCGGGCTGCTCCCGCTGACCGTGGTGCTCGTCCTCGCCTGCGCGCCGTACGTCACGCTGCCGACCGCCGCCGCGCTGCGCCTGGCCGACACCGGGCTCGAGGACGTGGCCCGCACCCTCGGCCGGGGCCCGGTCCGCACGTTCCTCACCGTGACCCTGCCGCAGGCCCTGCCCGCCGCGCTCGCGGGGACCCTCCTCGCCGCGCTGTACACGCTGTCGGACTTCGGGGCGGTCGCGCTGCTGCGCTACCAGGCCTTCACCTGGGCGGTCCGCGCCGCCTTCGAAGGCACCTACGACCGGATCGGCGCGGCCGTGCTCGCCCTGGTCCTCGCCGTCTTGACCCTGTCCCTCGTCGCCGCCGAACGGGCCGCCCGACGCCGCTGGGTCCGGGGCCGCGCCACGCTCGCGACCCGCACCGTCCCCCCGGTGTCCCTGGGCTGGGCCACGCCGGTCGCCGTCGTGGGGTTGGCCGTCGTCGCGACCGCCTCGCTCGCCTTCCCGGTCACGGTGCTCCTCGGGCGGATCATGCAGGTCGGCGGGGTGGACGTCGACTGGGCCCGGCTCGGCCGGGCCGCCGCGGCGACCCTGGGGTTGAGCGCGGGCGCCGCGGTGCTGGCCGTCGTGCTCGCCCTGCCCGTCGGGACGCTGGCCGCCCGGTACCGCGGCCGGCTGGTCGGGGCGATCGAGTCGGTCGCGTACCTCGGGCACGGGCTGCCGGGGATCGTCGTCGGGCTGTCGCTCGTCTCCTTCTCCCTCGCCGCCGTCCCCGGGCTGTACCAGACCGCCCCGGTCCTGGTCTTCGCCTACGCGGTGCTGTTCCTGCCCAAGGCGGTCGGGGCCACCCGGGCCGCGGTCGAGCGGGTCCCGGTGGGGGTCGAGGAGGTCTCCCGGACCCTCGGCCGGTCCGCGCCCCGCACCTGGCTGACCGTGACCGCCCGGCAGGCCTGGCCGGGCATCGCGGCGGGCGGGCTGCTCGTGATGGTCACCGCGATGAAGGAGCTCCCGGCCACCGTGATGCTGCGTCCGATCGGCGTCGACACCCTGTCCACGGAGCTGTGGCAGCGCACCGCCGCCGGGTCCTACGGCGCCGCCGCGCCCGCCGCCCTCCTGCTCGTGGTGCTCGCCTGCGTCCCGGCCTTCCTCCTGGCCAGGCCGCGGTGAGCCTCGCCGTCACGGGACTGCACGCCGGGTACGGGCGCGCGGAGGTGCTGCACGGGATCGACCTGGACGTCGGCCCCGGGGAGCTCGTCTCCGTGCTCGGTGCGAGCGGCAGCGGCAAGACGACCCTGCTGCGGGTGGTCGCGGGGCTGCACCCGGCGACGTCCGGCACGGTGTCGCTGGACGGACGGGACGTGACCCGGCTGCGGCCCGAGAAGCGGCGGATCGGGCTGGTCCCGCAGGAGGGCGCACTGTTCGGGCACCTGGACGTCGCCCGCAACGTGGAGTATGGGGCGCGCGGCCGGGCCGCGGAGCTGCTGGAGCTGGTCGGGCTCGGCGGGTTCGAGAAGCGGATGCCCCACGAGCTCTCCGGCGGGCAGCGGCAGCGGGTCGCGCTGGCCCGCGCGCTCGCCCCCGGACCGGCCGTCGTGCTGCTCGACGAGCCCTTCGCGGGCCTGGACGCCGCGCTGCGGTCCGAGGTGCGGGCGGACGTCGCCCGGGTCCTGCGGGAGTGCGACGCCACCGCGGTGCTGATCACCCACGACCAGGACGAGGCGCTGTCGGTCAGCGACCGGGTCGCGGTGCTGCACGCCGGTGTGCTGGTCCAGACCGCGACGCCGCGCGCGCTCTACCGCTCCCCCGCCACGGCGTGGGTGGCGGGCTTCGTCGGCGAGGCCGCGCTGCTCCCCGGGGTGTCCGACGGCCGGTGCGTCCGCACGGTCCTCGGTGACCTGCCGGTGCGGTCCGGGGCGGTGGGCGAGGTGCTCGCGGTGCTGCGCCCGGAGGACCTGCGGCTGGGCGAGGGCGTCCCGGCGACGGTCCGCTCCGTGGACTACCTCGGGCACTCGGCGCTCGCCCGGGTCGAGCTGGCGGACGGCACCCGGCTCACCGCCCGCCTCCCCGACGCCCCCGCCCCCGGCACCGCGGTGCAGCTCCGCGTCGCCGAGGCGGTGCACACGGTGCCGCCTCCCCCGGCGAACGGCGGGATCAGCCCAGGAACGCGAGGACGTCGGAGCGGGTGACGACGCCCGCGGGCTTGCCGTCGACCAGGACCATCGCCGCGTCCGCCTTCGCGAAGGCCTGCATCGCCGTGTCCAGGGGCTCGTTCGCGCCGATCGTCGGGAGCGGCGGGGACATGTGGCCGTCGAGGCGGTCGCTCAGCTTCGCCCGGTTGGTGAACAGCAGGTCGAGGATGTCGCGCTCCACGACCGAGCCCACGACCTCGGCGGCCATGACCGGCGGCTCCGCCTTCACGACCGGCATCTGCGAGACGTGGAACTCCCGCAGGTAGTGCACCGCGTCCGCGACCGTCTCGTTCGGATGGGCGTGCACCAGGTCCGGCAGCGTGCCGTCCTTGCGGCGCAGCACGTCTCCGACCGTGGCCCCCTCGGTGGGCGGCAGGAAGCCGTAGCTCGCCATCCAGCTGTCGTTGAAGACCTTGCCGAGGTAGCCGCGCCCGCCGTCCGGCAGCAGCACGACGATCACCGAGTCCGCGGGCGCGGTCTCCGCCACCCGCTTGGCCGCGACCACGGCCATCCCGCACGAGCCGCCGACCAGCAGCGCCTCCTCGCGGGCGAGCCTGCGGGTCTCGTGGAAGGAGTCGGCGTCCGACACCGCGATGATGTCGTCGCACACGGTCTTGTCGTAGGCGTCCGGCCAGAAGTCCTCGCCCACGCCCTCGACCAGGTACGGGCGCCCGGTGCCGCCGGAGTACACCGAGCCCTCCGGGTCCGCGCCGATGATCTTCACGCGGCCCCCGGAGACGTCCTTGAGGTAGTTGCCCGTGCCCGAGATGGTGCCGCCGGTGCCGATCCCGGCCACGAAGTGCGTGACCCTGCCCTCGGTGGCCTCCCAGATCTCCGGGCCCGTGGTCGCGTAGTGCGACGCGGGACCCTCCGGGTTGGCGTACTGGTTGGGCTTCCAGGCACCCTCGATCTCGCGCACCAGCCGGTCGGAGGTCTGGTAGTAGGAGTCCGGGTGGTCGGGGTCCACTGCCGTCGGGCAGACGACGACCTCGGCGCCGAACGCCTTGAGCACGTTCCGCTTGTCCTCGCCCACCTTGTCCGGGCACACGAACACGCAGCGGTAGCCGCGCCGCTGCGCGATCATGGCCAGCCCGATCCCGGTGTTGCCCGAGGTGGGCTCCACGATCGTGCCGCCCGGTCGCAGCTCGCCCGAGGCCTCCGCCGCGTCGATCATCCGCAGGGCGATGCGGTCCTTCACGCTGCCGCCCGGGTTCAGGTACTCCACCTTGGCCAGGACCAGCGGGCCGGGCGTCGACGATCCCAGCTTGACCAGCGGGGTGCCACCGACGAGGTCCGAGATGTGCTCGGCATAGCGCATGACCGCATCGTTCCACGTCGCCGCCCGCGCCGGGCCACCCCTATCCCGGCCCCACCAGCACGCCGACCAGCAGGACGAGCGTCACGACCAGGGCCGCCGCCAGCACCCCGACCGCGATCCGCAGCGCCCGGAGCTGCCCCGTCTCCCGGCGGTCGCCCTGCGCCCGGCTGGCGTCGACCAGTTCGCGCTCCATCGGGTAGAGCTCGGCGGCGCGCCCGGGGTCGGCGACGAACGCCGTCGCCTCCGCCAGCCTGCGCCCGCGCAGCAGCGCTCCCGGGTCCCGCCCGGTGTGGAACCAGACCCACGTCGCCTCACTGATCATCGACCGCGCGGGGTGGCGGGCGCGGTCGTCGGCGATCCAGCCCGCCAGCCTGCCCCAGCTCCGGAGGACGACGTCGTGGGCGATCTCGAGGGCCTCGGCGTCCGTCGTGAGGACCCGCCCCGCGACCAGCACCGCAGCCACGGACGCGAGGGCGTCCCCCGGCTGCCCGTCGGTCAGCCCGAGTCGCAGCATCCGGCGCCGGGCGGGGTCCGCGGCGCCCTGGCTGCCCGGCGCCCGCACCGTCCGCAGCAGCAGCGGACGCACGAGGGCGACGTCCTCGCCGACCGCGGCGTAGGCCCGCTCCGCCATCCGCTCGGCGGCGCCGCGCAGGCCGCCGGAGGCACGCAGGTGCGCGACGGTGACCGTCGGGCTGCCGTCGGCGACGGTCCGGTCCCAGGTCGCGGCCAGCGCCTCCGCCAGCAGCGGCAGGGCGCCGGCGGGCGAGCTCACCGCCTCGGGCGCGATCTCCAGCTCGGCGAGCAGCAGGTCCGCGAGCCCGTCGGCGGGCGGGAAGCCCGCCGCCGCGGCGGGCTCGGTCATGATCGCCCGCAGGTTCTCCGCGGACGGCCCGCGCAGCCGCACGACCCCGGGTGCGGAGACGTCGGCACCCAGGTCGGCGAGGGCGTCCTCGCGGATGCCCAGCAGCACCCGCGGCCCGCCCCGGGGCCCGCCGTCGAGCAGGCCGCGCAGGGTGGCGCGCAGCTCGGCGTCGAGGAGGGTGTGCACGTCGTCGACCAGCAGGTGGGCGGCCGGGCCCGCCAGCGCGCGGGCCAGCCTGCCCGCGGGATCGGGCCCCGGGCCCAGCTCGGCGACCGCGTCGAGCTCCGGGAGCACGCCCGCGCGCAGCAGCGAGGTGACCCCGACCCCGGACGGCCCCGTCACCACGACCGTCCCACCCGGCGGTGTCGCCTGCAGCAGGCGGAGCACCTCGGCGGTCTCGGCGTCGCGGCCCCGCAGGTCCCGCTCGACCGGGGCCGACCCCGGGTACGGGCGCAGGTCCGGCGAGGGTCGGGTGGCGGCGGTGCCCGCCCGGGTCAGCGCCGCCTGCCAGCGGGCGCGGTCGGGATCGGCGAGGGCCAGGCCCAACGCGGTCAGCACTATCTCGAGCCGCGCGGCCGACGGCAGGGTCCGGCCCTGGACGTAGTCCCGGATGGTCGTGAACGGCAGCTGCGGCACCCCGGTCTCGACGCCGGCGTCGGTCGACGCGACCGTGCGCCGGGCGAGGGCCCGGAAGCTGAGTCCGGTGGCCGATTTCAGCCGGCCGAGCTCGGCGGCGAAACCCGCCCGGTCGAGGGCCCGGTCGGGATCGGCGGGGGCCTCGCCGTCCTGCATGCCGACCTCCCCGTCCCGATCCTCGCGAGCGGAGGATAGGACGATCGACCGCGGGCGTGCGTCGTGTGGCACTGGTGCCGGACGTGGGCCTCGACGGGTGTACGACGTTGTACGAGTGCGCCGCAGACTCCGTTCTCCGAGCACGAGTCACCACCGTTCGGGCTAGGTTTGGCCCCCACACTGCGGGGGGCGTGGAGGGCACGCCAGGCCACCCGCCGCTCCCCGGCTCACCCCGACCGCTTCCGCGCCGGTCCGGAACGGGCCGTTCCGAGCACCCGCGGCGCCCACCACCGCCGGGCGCCGCGGGCCCCACTCCCCACGTGCCCGCGACCGTCGAGGAGGAGCGAGCACGCGTGCGAGGCGGCAGTCCCCGCGACCCCGGGGAGGCGACCCCCGAGCTGTCTCCGGCCGAGACCGCCCGCGCCGAGCTCGACGCGGAGCTCACCGCCCTCGCCCGACGCGCGGCGGACGGCGACCGGCCCGCCCTCGACCGCCTGCTGCGAGCCGCGACGCCGCTGCTGGTCCGCTACTGCCGGGGCAGGCTGGGACACCGCGCGCCGGGGCTGTCGACGCCCGAGGACGTGGCCCAGGACGTCCTGCTGGCGGTGTGCACCGCCCTGCCCCGCTACCGCGACCTGGAGACGCCGTTCATGGCGTTCGCCTACGGGATCGCGCGCAACAAGGTCGCGGACGCCTACCGGGCCGCGTCCCGGGACCGGTCGGACCCGTCCGACGAGCTGCCCGAGGGCACCGACACGGCGACCGGCCCGGAGGCGTCGGCCGTCGGGTCCGCGGAGCTGCGCGAGCTGCTGGCGCTGGTGGACCGGTTGCCGCCGCAGCAGCGGGACATCGTGGTGCTGCGCGTGCTGGGCCAGCTGTCCGCCGAGGAGACGGCGGTCGCGCTCGGCTCGACGCCCGGCGCGATCCGGGTGGCGCAACACCGCGCGCTGGGCAAGCTGCGCGGCTGGCTGAACTCTGGGAGCGAGTGACCGGGCGAGGTGGGGTGGCGCGATCGGCCCGCGGAGGGACGGGCCGATCGCCTCACTCCCGTTCGACGCGCACGACCCCGCCGGTCGGCGTCCACGACTCGACGACGAGGAGCGTGGCCGTGTCGTTCAGCCGGGTCACCACCAGCTCGGTGACGTCCGCGCGGTAGGCGTCCGCCTCGTCCGACGGGGTGGAGGTGAGGACGGCCCGGCCCGCGACCTTCGCGTCCCCCTCCCACTCCGCCTCGTTCTCCGGCGGGTCGTAGGTCGCGCTGTGCAGGGCGAACCGCGGGTCGCGGCGCAGGTCGGCGCCCTTGCGCGCGGCCGGCATCGAGCCGAAGGTCAGCTCGCCGTCCGCGAAGGCGCACTCGATGCCCGAGATCCGCGGTGCCCCGTCGGCGCGCAGGGTCGCGATCGTCTTGTGTCGGTGCGCCTCGAACAGCGCGCGGGCCCGCGCGGCCAGCTCGGGGGCCTGCTCCTCGACCTCGCTCCAGGACGGCATGGGCCCATCCTGCACCCGAACCCTGACAGGACCGGGCAAGGTCTCCACGACAGAACGGCGCCGCGGACCGGGGTCCGCGGCGCCGTCCCGACCGGGTGGAGGGGGTGACCCGGCCGTGTCCGTGGGCTACTCCGAGCGCAGGTAGCTGAGCAGGCGGAGGATCTCGATGTAGAGCCAGACCAGGGTGGTCATCAGGCCGAAGGCGATGTACCAGGCGAACTTCGCCGGCGCGCCCTCCTTGACGGCCCGGTCGGCCATGTCGAAGTCCAGCATCAGGCTGAACGCGGCGACGCCGATGCAGACGATGCTGAACAGGTACGCGAGCGGCGACCCGTCCCGCAGGCCGAGCCCGCCGGTGGTGAAGAACGAGGCCAGCAGGTTGACCACCATCAGGATGACGACGCCGATCGAGGCGCCCATCAGCCACTTGGTGAACTTCGGGGTGACCTTGACGGCGCCCGTCTTGTAGACGATGAGCATGCCGACGAACACCCCGGCCGTGCCGACGATCGCCTGGAAGCCGATCCCCTGGAAGTTCGTCCCGGAGAACTCGAGCGCGCCCGTGAGCGCACCGAGCGCGACCCCCATCGACGCCGAGTAGAGCAGGACGAGCGCGGGGTTGCTGGACTGCTTGAAGATCACGATCAGCGACACGATGAAGCCGACGATGATCGCGGGGAGGGCCAGGACGAACAGGCCCGACCAGGCCGTCAGGATCCCGGCGACCAGCGCGGTGCCCGCCGTGATGGCGGTCTTGATCACGACGTCGTCGTGGGTCAACGCGCGCTCGCCCTGCGCCCGGGTGCCGAACTCGGCCCCCGTGGCCTGCTGGTCGGCGTAGGCGGCGGCCCCGCCCATCATCCCGGCCTGAGAGCCGAAGCCTGCGTATCCGCCCCGCCCCTGCTGGGGCAGCCTGCGGAACGCCGGGTTGCTGCTGGTGCGCACCGGTTCCTCCTTGTCGCGTTACCCAGTCAACGTGGGTGGGAGCAGGCTGGTTCCCACTCCGGGTAAAACAGACTTTACCGACGCCCGGGCACGGTGGCGATCAGGCCGCACGCGGTGGTTCCTCGACCGGCACCCCGGCCGCTTCGAGGGCGGCCTCCGCCTGCAGCCGCGCGAAGGCACGCTCCCGTTCGGGCAGGTCTCCCAGCCGGACGTGCTCGAGACCGGTGGCGCGGCACAGGTCGGCGAGCACGTCGTCGTAGGCGGCCTGGACCGCCACCCGCCGGACCCGGCTGGTCGGTGCACTGCAGCGCACCTCCCGGCGGAGCCGATGCAGGTCGGCGACGAGGCGTTCGTACGGCCGGTGCTGCGGCACCGGCGGGCGGCGGCGGGCCGCGAGCCGTTCGGGCAGGTCCAGGAGCAGCGGTCCGCACCGCACCACGGCCCACAGGAAGAGGGTGGGTGCGACGGCGATGGCGACGTACTCCAGCACGCCCGACACCCCGTCGACGGTACCGAGATCCGCAGGTCAGGGGGGATCTTGCGGCGGTTAGGGTCGTCCGGTGAGCCTGCGCCGCGTCGTCCGTCCCGCCGCCTATGTCGTCTGCGTCCGTGCCGGTCGGGTCCTGCTCGCCCGCTGGACGGGCCCGCGCGGTCCGGAGTGGACGCTGCCCGGCGGCGGCCTGGACCACGGCGAGGACCCGCGGGACGCCGCCGTCCGCGAGGTCGAGGAGGAGACCGGCTACACCGTCGCGCTCGACCGGCTCCTGACCGTCGACAGCGTGCACTTCCCGGACGCGAGCTGGGGCCGCGACGAGCGCATCGACCTGCAGGGCATCCGGATCGTCTACGCCGGGCACGTCACGGGCGGCACCCTGCGGCACGAGATCGGCGGGAGCACGGACCGCGCGGAGTGGTTCGACCGCGCCGAGGTCTCCACCCTGCCCCGGGTGTCGCTGGTCGACATCGGCCTCGCAGCCGCGGACGCCGCGGATCCGGGAGCGCACGCGGCCCGCGCGCGCTAGGCCGGGAGATGCCCTAGGTTGCGCCCCATGTGGGCGTTCTTCAGCAAGCGGCTGCGTCTGTGGCTGATCCTGGCAATCGGTGTGCCGCTCGGCGGCTGGGCCCTGGGCAAGACGGCGGACCTCATCGAACGCAGGCGGGGCCCGAACCAGCTGACCCGCTCGATGCGCCAGGCCCGCGGCTGGCTGCAGCGCCGCTCCCGCGGCCCGCTGGCCTCGCGGCTCACCGAGAAGGACCGCCCGGCGCGGTGACCGGGTGACGTGATCGGGTGCGGCGGCCGAACCGGCCGCCGCACCCCCGCAGCGCGTGCCCGCTCCCCAGCGACACGCGGTGTATCCGGTAGTTCGACGGCTAAGCAAAACTCGTTACGCGGGCCGCACGGATGATCACGCGAGGTCGTCATAAGTGATGAAGATCGGCTTTCCGGCCCTCGCCGTTCCCCCGCCCGGGCTAGGGCACTCCTGACGCTTGGGCGTCCCAAGCGTCGCTCAGTGGCGCTTGGGCGCCCCACGCGTCACGGGCCGCTGATGCTGTTGATGCTTGGGCGTCCCAAGCGTGATGCTTGGGCGTCCCAAGCGTCAGTCCGTGGTGCTTGGGCGTCCCAAGCGTCACTCCATGGCGCTTGGGCGGCCCACGCGTCACGGGCGGAATGTCGGGATTGCCGCCGCGGGTCCGGCGGGCCAGGGTGGGGACATGAACGCCGACGTCATCGTGGTCGGGGCCGGGCTCGCGGGCCTGGTCGCCACCGCCGAGCTGGCCGCCGCCGGGCGCCGGGTGATCCTGGTCGACCAGGAGCCCGAGGCCACCCTCGGGGGCCAGGCATGGTGGTCGTTCGGCGGACTGTTCCTCGTGGACTCCCCCGAGCAGCGCCGGATGGGCGTCAAGGACTCCGCCGACCTGGCGCTGCAGGACTGGCTGGGCAGCGCACAGTTCGACCGCGGCGTCGACGATCCGGCGGGCGAGGACTTCTGGGCCCGCCAATGGGCCACCGCCTACGTGGACTTCGCCGCGGGTGAGAAGCGGGCGTGGCTGCACGGCATGGGCGTCCGGTGGTTCCCGATCGTCGGCTGGGCCGAACGCGGCGGGTACCTGGCGGACGGGCACGGGAACTCGGTCCCCCGTTTCCACGTCACGTGGGGCACCGGCCCGGGGCTCGTCGCCCCGTTCGCGGCGAGGGTGCGAGACGCCGCGCGGGCCGGGCTCGTGGAGCTGCGCTTCCGCCACCGAGTGGACGCGCTGACCAGCACGGACGGGGTCGTCACCGGGGTCTCCGGCACGGTCCTCGAGCCGTCGTCCGCAGCCCGCGGTGAGGCGAGCTCGCGGACCGGGGTCGGCACGTTCGAGCTGTCCGCACAGGCGGTCGTCGTCACCTCCGGCGGGATCGGCGCCGACCACGACCTGGTCCGCGCGAACTGGCCCGCGCGGCTGGGCACCCCACCCGTGGAGATGGTCACCGGGGTCCCGGCGCACGTCGACGGGCGCATGCTCGGCATCGCGGAGTCGGCGGGCGCGCGGCTGGTCAACCGGGACCGCATGTGGCACTACGTCGAGGGCATCCAGAACCACTCGCCCGTCTGGGCGGGGCACGGGATCCGGATCCTGCCGGGGCCGTCGTCGATCTGGCTCGACGCGACCGGGCGGCGCCTGCCCGCGCCCTACCTGCCGGGTTTCGACACGCTCGGCACACTGGCCCACCTGCGCACCACCGGTCACGACCACTCCTGGTTCATCCTGACCCAGAAGATCATCGAGAAGGAGTTCGCGCTCTCCGGCTCGGAGCAGAACCCCGACCTCACCGGCAAGGACCTCCGGCTCACCCTCGGCCGGATCCGGCCCGGCGCCCCCGGTCCCGTGCAGGCGTTCATGGACCGCGGCGCGGACTTCGTGGTCGCCCCCACCCTGTCCGAGCTCGTCGCCGGGATGAACAAGCTGACCTCCTCGCCGCTGCTCGACGCGGCGGACGTCGAGCGCCAGATCGTCGCCCGGGACCGGGAGCTGGCCAACCCGTTCACCAAGGACGCCCAGGTCATGGCGATCCACAACGCCCGCCGCTACCGCGGCGACCGGCTCGCCCGCACCGCCGCCCCGCACCGGATCCTCGATCCCGCGGCCGGGCCGCTGATCGGGGTGAAGCTGCACGTCCTCACCCGCAAGACCCTCGGCGGGCTGCAGACCGACCTGTCGGGGCAGGTGCGCGGGGCGTCCGGCGAGCCGGTCCCGGGGCTGTTCGCCGCGGGCGAGGTCGCGGGCTTCGGCGGCGGCGGGGTGCACGGCTACCGCTCGTTGGAGGGCACCTTCCTCGGCGGCTGCCTGTTCAGCGGTCGGCAGGCGGGCCGGGCCGCCGCCCGGGCGACCGCCTGAGGCTCGCCTTCCTGATTACAGTCTTACAGATGGCAGATCCGACGCTCCACGAGTGGGCGGGCGGCGACGCCGCGTTCCGCCGCCTGATCGACGCGTTCTACGACCGGGTGGAGGCCGACGACCTGCTCGGCCCCCTGTTCCCCGGTGGCGTCTCCGAGCCCCACCGCGCCCACGTGACCACGTGGTGGATCGAGGTGTTCGGCGGCGCTGCGGGCTACACGGAGCAGCGCGGCGGGTACGAGACCATGCTGGCCCACCATCGCGACCTCGGCCTGACCTCGGACCAGCGGTTCCGCTTCGCCTCCCTGATGAGCCTCGCCGCGGACGACGCGGGTCTGCCGAGCGACCCGGAGTTCCGGGCGGCCTTCGTCGGCTACGTCGAGTGGGGCACCCGGCTCGCGCTGGCGAACTCGCAACCCGGCGCTGAGCTCGTCGAGCACGCGCCCGTGCCGCGATGGGGCTGGGGCGTCGCGCCGCCCTATCAGCCCTGACCAGGCCTCGACGTCCCGCACGCGGTGCCCGGCCGCGAGCGGCGACTGCGCAGGGAGCACGCCGAGGGGTCGTCGCGACGTGCTCGAAGAGGGCCCGGCTACCCCGGCCTGCGGAGGTGGAGCAGCGGGAAGGGCCTGCCTTCGCCGTCGAGCTCCGAGCGTCCCACGGGGACGAACCCGCGCGCCGCGTAGAACACCCGGCCGGACGGGTTCTGCTCGTTCACGTCGACGTGCGTCGCGGACGTCGTGGCCAGCAGCGCGGTCCCGACACCGCGTCCGTGCACGTCCGGATCCACGAACAGGGCCTCGATCCGGTCCTCGTGGGTGGCGATCCAGCCGACCGGCCCCGGGTCGCAGGCCACCAGGATCCCCAGCGGGATCGCCCTGACCTCCGGTTCCAGCGCGTCCACGTCGGCCGGGGTGAGGAAATGGTGGGTCGCCTCGACGGCGCGGCGCCAGATCCGCACGACCGCGTCGCGGTCCTCGGGACGGGCGGGGCGGATCTCCATGTGTGGAGCGTGCCAGGTGTCATCGTCGCGGGTCGCCGAAATTGTCGGTGCTCGAATGTATGTTCGATCCATGAAGTCGACGGGCACCCTGCCTGCGAATCTGGCGCACCTGGCGCCGGGTCCGCGGCTGGGTGCGCTGTTGGCCGAGCTCGATCCGGCCGGGCTGGAGGGGGCGGACCGGTTGACCGTCGTGGAGGCGTGGCAGCGGCAGGAGGCGCACGCGCGGGCGGGGCTGTACCGGTGGATGGCCGCGGTCGGCTCGGCACCGGGTGCCGCGCCGGAGTGGGCGGAGGAGATCCGTGCTGCGCTGTGCTGGACGCGGCGGGCGGCGGACCGCCGCACCGACGAGGCGTGTGCACTGGTCACGGAGTTGCCTGCGGTGTGGGCGGCGCTGGAGGCCGGACTGGTCGACGCGCCTCGGGCGGTCGTGTTCGTCGACCACCTCGCCGGTCTGCCCGCGGCCCAGGTGGAGCGGATCTGCGGGATGGTGGTGCCGTGGGCCGAGCAACGCACCACCTCGGAGATCGCCCGCCGGTTGCGCCGGCTCGTGATGGAGATCGACCCAGAGCATTTCGAGCGCCGCTTCCGCAAGGCCCACGCTGAGCGGTCGGTGTGGGCGTGGGTGGGTCAGGACGGCACGGCGACGATCTCGGCGGGCGGCCTCGCTCCGGAATCGGCGGACGCCGCCGTGGCCCGCATCGATCGCCTCGCCCGCCGGGTGCGCGCCGCCGGTCACCCGGGCACGGTGGGTCGGATCCGCGCGGACGTCTTCGTCGGTCTCCTCGACGGCACCCTCCACGGCCTCGACGAGGACGCGATCGCGCAGGTCCTGCTCACCGCGGCCGCGGAACCGGCGCAGTCGGATCCGGCACGCTCGGAATCGGCACGCTCGGAATCGGCACGCTCGGAATCGGCACGCTCGGAGCCGGCCGGATCGGAGCGGTCAGAGCCGAGCCCCTCCGCACCCGCCGCGTCCGCCGCGTCCGCCGCGTCCGCGCAGGCGCACTCCGAACCAGCGCACTCCGAACCAGCGCGGTCCCACCCTGCCCCGTCCGATCCTCGCCCGTCCGATCCTCCTCCGTCCGATCCTCCCCTGTCCGAACCTGCCCTGTCCGAACCTGCCCTGTCCGAACCTGCCCCGTCCGAACCTGCCCCGTCCGAACCTGCCCCGTCCGAACCTGCCCCGTCCGAACCTGCCCCGTCCGAACCTGCCCCGTCCGAACCGACACAGTCCGAACCAGCCCCCTTCGAACCCACCCCGTCCGCGCCGTCCCGGCCCGCACCACCGCTGTCGACGGAGACCGGATCGGAGCCGGGTGGGCAGGGGCGCGCGGACCCGGGTCCGAGCAGCTCCAGGGCGACTCGATCACTGCACCCGGCCGACCGCGGCGCGAGGCCGCGACAGGGTGTGCACCTGCAGGTCGCGTTGTCCACCCTGCTGGGCCTCGACGACCGACCCGCGGAGCTGCCGGACCTGGGCCCCGTCCCGGCCTCGCGCGTCCGCGAGCTGGTCGCCGCCCAGCGCGGCGCACCGTGGCGCTTCGCGATCACCGGACCGGACGGGCGCGTGGTCCGCACCGGAGCCCTGCGCCGCCGCCCCGACCTGCCGGCGGTGCCGTGCACCGCCCCCGCAGCACCGGGCCTGGTCGACATCCTGGTCTACGCCACCCTTCTCGCCGAGCTCATCGACGACCCATCCCGCACGGCGCGCCCTCACGCCCACGCATGGAGTGAGGTCCTCGCCGAGATCGACACACCCCGCGAACGCCCACTGGACGACGCGCCACGGGCGCGGTTCCCGCACACGGGCCTGCGCCGCCACATCGAGTTGCGGGACCGCTACTGCACCTTCCCCGGCTGCCTCGCCCCCGCGCACACCGCCGACCTCGACCACACGGTGGACCACGCCCGCGGCGGCACCACCACCGCGGGCGGACTCGGGCCGGCCTGCCGCCACGACCACGGCCTCAAGCAACGGGGCTGGCACCTCGACCAGCCCGAACCGGGACGGTTCCAGTGGCACAGCCCCCTGGGCCGCAGCTACCGCACCCGCTCCGAGCCCCTGCTCCCGCCACTACCCACGCCGGTCCGACACGGCCCCGACCCGGAACTGGACGGGGAGCCACGGTCGTCGGAGGCGCCCCTGCTCGTCTGGCGCCCCGACCCGCCTCCCCCGGTCCCCTGCCCACCGCCCCCGGTCGAGCTCGACGAACCCCCGCCGTTCTGACCGGCGGGCCGCCATACTCGGCCCGTGGACGCAAGCCTCGACCTGGTCGTGCTCTACACCGAGCAGGTCGAGGCCTGCCGAGCGTTCTACGCGCACCTGGGTCTCCCGCTCGTCGAGGAGAGGCACGGCGACGGACCGCTCCACCACGCCGCCGTGCTCGCGAACGGCACGGTCGTCGAGATCTACCCCGGCACGGCGGGTAGGACCACGGACCGGCTCCGCCTCGCCTTCACCGTCGCGGCCGCCGCAGATCTCCCCGCGGGTACGCACCGGCTCGAGGACCCGGACGGCCGCGTCGTGATCGTGACCGCTCGCTGAGGGGCTACTCGGTGCGCCGGGGCAGCGCGATGCCGCGGGCGAGGCGGTCGACGTGCGCGAGCAGGGTCGGGATCCGGTGGACGCCGTGCATGGCCGCGACCGCCGCGCACGCCACCTCCTTGTCGACCCCTGCGCTGGTGACGTACAGCGGTCGTACGCTTCCGCCCCGCACCACCTCCGCCGCGCCGCTGTTGCGGAACGCGGTCT
Organism: Pseudonocardia sp. WMMC193; assembly: GCF_021728735.1. Lineage (NCBI taxonomy): Bacteria > Bacillati > Actinomycetota > Actinomycetes > Pseudonocardiales > Pseudonocardiaceae > Pseudonocardia > Pseudonocardia sp. WMMC193. The sequence continues at coordinate 4,041,407 of NZ_JAKKDO010000003.1, forward strand.
TGGCCACACCGACCACCACAGGGCCACCGAGCGCGCGGTGCAGGTGCGCGCCGAGGCCGGGGCGTCCGCCGTCGAGCCACGCGTGGCCGTCCACGACGACCGTGTCGACCCGGCCGCGTGCCCGTGCCGCGGCCGCGAGGTCGAGCAGGATCGGCAGCTCCCGCTTGAAGAACGCGCCCGGCTCGTAGGCGTGCGGGGCCATCGCCGTCTCGTGCACCGCCTCGAACACGGCGGCCCCGTCCGTCCACTCCCCGAATCCGACCACTGCTCCGGTGGCCCCGTCGTCGCGGTGCTGCACGTCCACCGCGATGATCACGTCGCGAGCCTACGGTGTGCCCATTCCTTCAAGCGCCGCTCCACCAGGAGGAATACCGTCGAGGGATGAGCGCAGCACCAGTCGAACGGGCCCCGGTCCTCCTCGCACCGGGCGCCGGACGTCGATACGCGATGGGCAGGCTGGACGCGGTGTTCAAGGCGGACGGGGCGGAGACCGCCGACCGGTACTCCATCTCCGAGTGGTGGATGGACCCGCACACCGCGGGGCCAGGCCCGCACCACCACCCGGAGGACGACGTGTTCTACGTCCTCGAAGGCGTGCTCACGTTCTTCGTCGACGATCACTGGACCGAGGCTCCGAAGGGCTCGTTCGTGCTGGTCCCGGGCGGCGCCACCCACGATTTCGAGAACCGCGGCGATGTCCGGGCCGGCGCCCTGAACATCTCCGTCCCCGGCGCGTTCGAGGAGGCCATGCCCGGCATCGCCGACTGGTTCCGCGCGAACCCGCGCGAGGCGTGAGCGGCATGCTCACAGGCTGAGCTTCATACCCTCGTGGGACGCGACGAACCCGAGTCGCTCGTAGAAGCGGTGCGCGGCGACCCGGCGCTTGTCCGTCGTGAGCTGCACCAACGCGCACCCGCGCCGCCGCGCCTCGTCGACGGCCCACCCCACCATCCACGCGCCGACACCCGATCCGCGGAGCCCGGCCGCGACGCGCACCGCCTCGATCTGCGCCCGGAGCGCGCCCTGGCGGGCCAGGCCGGGGAGGAACGAGAGCTGGAGCGTGCCGACCGCGCGGCCCCCGTCGTCGGCGACCAGGAGGAGGTGGGCCGGGTCCCGGTCGATCGCCTCGAACGCGCGCCGGTAGGGCGCCGGGTCCTCGGCGCTCTCCCGGGTCGCGCCGAGCTGGTCCGCGGCCAGGAGCCGGACCAGCTCGGGCACGTCGTCGGCGACAGCCAGCCGCAGCTGGACCGGACGACCGTCGACGGCGAACTCGGCGAAGGACACCACGCCACGACTGTGCCCCACGGCGTGACCTGGGAGGACCTCGGGGCCGAGGACGGATGCTTTCGCTCCCGCTACGCCCAGCCGCGTGACGTGCGCCCGGCATAGTGGGGCCGATGCACTGGAACGTTCTCCGCGAGGGCAGTGTGCCCCTCGACCTGCACGAGGAACTCGCGGGGCTGCTGCGCGCGGCCTACCCCCACTTCCCCGAGTTCTTCCAGGGCCGCCGAAGCTGGTCGTACGTGCGCCCTGAGCTGCGGGTCATCGGCTGGGACGACGGCCGTCCGGTCGCGACGGCGGGGGTCCTCCGACGTTTCATCGACGTCGAGGGGACGGACCAACTGGCCGGGGTGGTCGGTCTCGTCTCCGTCCATCCCTCGTGTCAACGGTCGGGCGTCGGCCTCGCCCTGATGCGGGAGGTCCGCGCGGCTTTACTCGGCCTCGACGTCCCCTTCGGCCTCCTGATGTGCGCGCCCCGGCACGTGGCCTTCTACGAGCGCGCCGGGTGGTCGCTGCTCTCGCCGCGCCGCGTCCGCTACTCGCCGGACGACACGACCGAGCCCCAGCCGTTCGTGGACGAGATCGCGAGGACGACCATGGTCGTCCGAGCCACAGCGACCGCCGACGCCGAGTGGCCGGAGGGCGCAATGGACTGGAACGGCGCATCGGTCTGACGCCGGCCGGGGGAGCGTGGGAGCCGCGCTCAGCTCCGCGCTGCTCCACCCGATCCCGGACGCCGCCGAGGCCGACTTCGTCGAGCTCACGGCATGATGCGCACCCGGGCCCAGGCCGTCGCTGTGTACCTCCCGTGACCGGCAGGCGCTGATAGCCTCACCGCATCGACCGTTGAACAGACGCCGTCAGCGAGCTGGTGGGCAGGTGCTCCGGACAGCCGTGCCCCGACAGACAGCATCGAGGTACGAAGCTGTCTGGTCAGCCGTCCGCCTCTCGCAACTCGTCCGCCTTGAACAACGAGGTGAGCCGCACACCATCGGCCGCGAGGTTCTCCGCCCCGCCCTCCTCGCGATCGACCACGCAGAGCGCCTGGTCGACGATCGCACCGGCCCTGCGCAGGTCCGCAGTGGACGAGACGATCTGTCCGCCTGAGGTGACGACGTCCTCGACGACGAGGACTCTCCGACCCGCCACCTCGGCGCCCTCGGCCAGGCGCTGGGTGCCATACGGCTTCGTCTTCTTCCGGACGAACGCGGCCGGCAGCCCGGTCGCCAGGCTCAACGCGGTCGCCACCGGCACCCCTCCGAGCTCGAGACCGGCCACGACCTCGGTGCCCTCCGGGACGAGCACCGACGCGTGCTCGGCGATCGCGCTCAACAGCTCGGGCTGCGACTCGAAGCGGTACTTGTCGAAGTACTCGGTTGCGGTCCTCCCCGATCGGAGCTGGAACTCTCCGACAAGGTGCGCGACCCGGAACATGGCCACGGCCAATTCTCGACGCTCCACGGCGATATCGTCCCCCGACAACGGTCTCCGAGCGGTGTCGGGTGCGGACGGAGCACCGCGTCGAGGTCCTGGTCTAGGCCGTCTCTGCTACGCAGCGATCCAGCTGATGGCCGTGCCGTGCGGGTCGGTTCGCGCAGCGGAGTCGCGTTCCGACACAGGAGGAAGTCGCCCGCCGGGTGATCGGTGAGTGCAGTCTGCCGCAGACCCCGACCCCAGGTGATCTCGTCGCGGCACGGGTTCATCCCTGCCAGGTCGAGGGCCGGGGTGCGAGGCACGTCTTCCCGCCTTGTGCCCCGGCCCTCGACCTGGTTGCCGTCTCGGCGACGTGAGGAGATCACCGCCCGCCGCACCTCCCCCGATCTCCGCGCGGTGCCGGTCCCGGCGGAGCCCGGCCTCTCTACCTCAAGCAAGGGTTCAGAGCAGGCCGAGCTACCGCAGATCCGTTAGCTGGCCGATTCGTACGACGGGGCTTTGGTAGTGAGGGCAGACCCACCAAGCTTCGCTCCTGATCAAGGATGCCTCCATTGGATGTGCAGCGGGATGGTGCGGGCATTCCGGCCAGGAGGTAGAGGCGCCGACAGTCCAAAGCTCCTCGATCGCCCACTCCTGCAGCTGCTCGGCTACAGAAACAATCTGGTCTGCGTCGGGCCACCACCTGGCCACGGCGATGCCCATCCTGTAGCCGTACCTGCCCCGCAGCATCGCTGAGGCTCGGTCCAGCTCCTCATCCCACTCCTTCGCCCAGTCGCTGTCCTCGATCCGCGGCCGGACCCCGACCGTCCGCAGGTCTCGCAAGGCAGGCTCAAGCGCTTGCTGTAGGACGTCCTCCACCGGGACACGATCCCATGGGTCCGTTCACGGATGGGTGACCGACGTCAAGACGAGTCGCCCGCAGAAGACGTCGGGCGGCTCAGCGGATCCCTGGTCGGCTCCCGGATCGCCTGCGCGAGTCAAGCGCCAATCCGTGGGCTTGGGCCGGATAGCCGGTGCCACCGGCCGCGAGCGGGCCGGAGGCAGGAGCGAGCGAGCCGAGTGGTGCCGGCGTAGCCGGCCCGCGCCGCCGGAGGCGGCGCACTTGACCCAGGTCGCCGAATGGGCCGGGCACAGCGTCGGTGTCCTGCACCAGATCTACGCCAAGTGCATCAGTGGCCAGGAGGAGTCCGCACGCAAGCGCATAGCTGCCGCGCTCGGGCACCGCGGCGAGTGAGTCGGTCGGTGGCAGGCCGGTCGTTGCATTCATGCTTGCAGAGCTACAGGGTTCGAACGAGCCCGGCGCCCACCGAGTTCGCCCAGGTCCGCGGTGCAGTGCAGCAGCAGCAACATCGGGTGCCCGAGGACGGCCCCGTATGCGGCCCCGCGAGCGAAGATGTCGGCCACCACCGAGGCGGTGCGCGAGGAGTACGCATGCACCTGGTCGTAGTTGTCGATCAGCACGACCGTTCCCGTCGAGGCCGGGTCGCTGCCGTACTCGAACCGGGCAATGTCACCGAGGACATCGTTCAGCGCGTCGAAGTTCCGACCGTAGTAGCCGGGGAAGCCCAGAGCGGTCGCGAAGGCGGCGTGCAGGTCGTCGTCGGTCGACCAGGACACCGCGTCCAACTCGTGGACCAGATAGCCGGCGCCTCCCAGCAGCCGCCCGGCGCGCCGCAGCGCCTCGACATCGGGAACGCGGTGCACGAAGCCGCTCTGCAAGAGCTGGTAGTCGAAGCGCTGCCACTGCCTCACGAACGTCTCGCGGTCGGTCGGATCGAAAAGCAGGCGCCGGGTCATGGCCGCATGGTGGCCGATGGACTCAGCTCGCGCAGGGTGTTCGGGTCGAGTAGCCGGATCTCCGCACGCCAGAACTTCGGCACGTATTCGGCACAGCCAGCCGGAGAACGCCGGTTTCGGCCGGACACGGCCGGACAGCTCCGGAGGCGATCACCACGAGAATTACCAGCTCAGAGCCATGATTTGACCGGTCGGAGCGAGTGCCCCCGGTGGGATTCGAACCCACACTGTGACCCTTTTAAGGGGCCTGCCTCTGCCGGTTGGGCTACGGGGGCGATGTCGGAACACTAGCGATGTCGAGATCGTGCTCGCGGCTCCGACCCGGATGCGAGAGGGTCGCACCAGCGGCCCGCCGAGGACGAGGAGCCTCCCGTGAAGTACCTGCTGATGATCTACGACAACCCCGAGACGCGCGCGGTGTTCTTCGGCGAGGAGGGCGCCCCGCTCATGGCGGAGATGGACGCGATCATGGCCGAGCTCAAGGAGTCCGGCGAGCTGGTGGACACCGCGGCGCTGGCGGACCCGGCGAGCACGAAGGTCGTCCGGAGCGACGGTGTGGTCACCGACGGGCCGCTCGCGGAGGCGAAGGAGCACTTCGGCGGCTACCTGATCGTGGACGTCGAGTCCGAGGAGCGGGCGCTCGAGATCGCCGCCCGCTGGCCCAAGGTGCACACCCCGATGGAGGTCCGCCCCCTCCTCGGGGAGGGCGGGGAGATGTGACCGGGCGCGTCGAGGACCTGCTGCGCGAGTGCGCGCCGCAGGTCCTCGGCGCGCTCGTCCGCAGGCACGGGCAGTTCGACCTCTGCGAGGACGCCGTCCAGGAGGCGCTGCTCGCCGCGGCCCGGCAGTGGCCGAGCGAGGGGGTCCCGGACAACCCGCACGGGTGGCTCGTCGCCGTCGGGCACCGGCGGGTGATCGACGCCGTGCGGAGCGAGCGCGCGAGCCGGGCCCGCGAGGAGCGGCTGGCCCTGCTGGAACCGCCGCCCGCGCAGGCGCCCGACACCGACGACACCCTCACCCTGCTCGGGCTGTGCTGCCACCCCGCCCTGTCCCCGCCGAGCCGGATCGCGTTGACCCTGCGGGCGGTCGGCGGGCTCACCACCGCCGAGATCGCCGGGGCGTTCCTGGTCCCCGAGGCGACGATGGCGCAGCGGATCAGCCGGGCGAAGAAGACGCTGCGCGGCCGGGAGTTCGACACCCCCGGAGACGTCAGCCACGTGCTGTACCTGATGTTCAACGAGGGGTACACGGCGTCCGGCGGCGACGAGCTCGCCCGGGTGGATCTGAGCACCGAGGCGATCCGGCTCACCCGGATGCTGCCGCCCACCCCGGAGACCACCGGTCTGCTCGCGCTCATGCTCCTGACCGACGCCCGCAGGCCCGCCCGCACCGACGCGGCGGGCGATCTCGTCCCCCTCGCCGAGCAGGACCGCGCGCTGTGGGACGCGGCGAAGATCGCCGAGGGCACCGCGCTCGTCGAGCGGGCGATCGCGGCGGGCCCGCTCGGGCCCTACCAGCTGCAGGCCGCCATCGCGGCCCTGCACGCCGAGCCGGGCGAGACCGACTGGCGCCAGATCGTGGGGCTCTACGAGCTGCTGGACCGGATCGCGCCGAGCCCGGTCGTCACGCTCAACCGGGCCGTGGCGCTCGCCGAGCTGCGCGGTCCCGACGCGGGCCTGGACCTGCTGCGCGATCTCGACCTGCCCGGTCACCGGCTCCCGGCGGTGCGCGCCCACCTGCACGAACGGGCGGGGCGGCGCGAGCAGGCCGAGGCGGACTACCGCCTGGCCGCCGGCCTCACCCGCAGCCTCCCCGAACGCCGCTACCTGGAGCGCAGGGCCAAACACACCCGTGAGTGGCGATAGTCGCTCTAGCGACTATCGCCACTCACGGGTCACTCACGGGGTCAGGAGGCGGTCTTCTGGGGCAGCGGGGTCACCGTGCCCCCGGAGATCCGGGCGAACTCGGCCTTGGGCTCGTGGATCTCACCCAGGGCCACGACCTCACGGCCCATCAGGAACGCGGTCGTCCAGTCCATGAGGATCCGGACGCGGCGGTTCCAGGTGGGCATCCGCGAGACGTGGTACGTGCGGTGCATGAACCACGCCGGGAAGCCCTTGAGCTTGATCCCGTAGACCTGCGCGACGCCCTTGTACAGCCCCAGCGAGGCCACCGACCCGGCGTAGCTGTGCTTGTACTGCTTCAGCGAAGTGCCGTTCAGGTGCGCGATCACGTTGTCCGCCAGCACCTTCGCCTGCCGCACGGCGTGCTGCGCCGACGGGCTGGTGCGGGCGTTCGCGTCCTCCTTGGACAGGTCGGGGATGGAGGCGCAGTCACCGGCGGCGAAGACCCCGGTGAGGCCCTCCACGGCCAGCGTGGCCTCGCACTCGACGTGCCCGCGCGGGCCGAGCGGCAGGTCCGTGGCGTTCAGCATCGGGTTCGGCTTGACCCCCGCGGTCCAGACGATCGTGTCGGCGTCGAACTCCTGCCCGTCCGACAGCACGACGTGGCCGCCGACCATCGACTCGACGCGGGTCTCGAGGAGGACCTCGATGCCGGCGTCGAGCAGCCGACCGACGGTGTAGACGCCCATCTTGGGGCCGACCTCGGGCATGATCCGGTCCATCGCCTCGACCAGCACCCAGCGGAGGTCCTCGGCCTCGATCCGCTGGTAGTACCGGGTGGCGTACCGGGCCATGTCGGCCAGCTCGGCGAGCGCCTCGACGCCCGCGTAGCCGCCGCCGACCACGACGAAGGTGAGCAGCCTGCGGCGCTCGTCCTCGTCGGTCGTGGTGGAGGCGGCGTCCAGCCGGGAGAGCACGTGGTTGCGCAGGTAGATGGCCTCGCCGACGGTCTTGAACGCGATGCCCTGCTCCGGCAGGCCGGGGACGGGGAGCGTCCGGGCGACCGAGCCGGGCGAAACGACGAGGACGTCGTAGGGCACGGAGACGGACTCGCCCGCGGCCGTCTCGACCGAGACGACCTTCTGCGCGTCCGAGATCGAGGTGACCCGGCCGGTGAGCACGGTGCAGCCGCGCAGGACCTTGTGCAGCGGGACCACCACGTGCCGCGGCTCGATGGAGCCGGCGGAGGCCTCGGGGAGGAACGGCTGGTAGGTCATGTGGGACTGGGGGTCGATGACCGTGATGTCGGCCCGCCCGCGCCGCAGCTTCTTCTGCAGCCGCAGAGCGGTGTTCATGCCGACCGTGCCGCCGCCGACGATCACGATCCGTTGTGCCTGCGCCATGCCTTCATTGGTACTCCGAAGACGAAAGCAACACGCCCGGGATCGGCGCCGGCCGCAACGGATCACATGAGACCTGCGGCACGCCCCGCCTCGCCGAGGACCTCCTCCAGCATCGCGGGGGTCAGCCTGCCGGTGAACGTGTTCTGCTGCGAGACGTGGTAGCTGCCGAAGACGTGCAGGTCAGCGGTCTGGAAGTGGGCGCCGTGCCCGAACTTCGGCCGCGGCCGCGGCACCGGCCACCCGTTCTCCTCCAGCACCGGCAGGAGCGCCTGCCAGCCGAACCCGCCCAGCACGACGACGGCGCGCAGCGTCGGGCGGAGCAGCGCGAGCTCGGCGTCGAGCCAGTGGCGGCAGGCGTTGCGCTCCTGCGGGGTGGGCTTGTTGGCGGGCGGGGCGCAGTGGACCGGGGCGGTGATCCGGGTCCCCCGCAGGGCGAGTCCGTCGTCCTTGTGGACGGCGGTGGGCTGGTTCGCGAGCCCAACGGCGTGCAGGGCGGCGTAGAGGACGTCTCCGGAGCGGTCGCCGGTGAACATCCGGCCGGTCCGGTTCGCGCCGTGCGCGGCCGGCGCGAGCCCGACGATCAGCAGCCGCGCGTCCGGCGGGCCGAACCCGGGAACCGGTCGGCCCCAGTACGTCCAGTCCCGGAAGGCCGCCCGCTTCTCGCGGGCGACCTGCTCGCGCCACTCGACGAGCCGCGGGCAGGCCCGGCACTCGGCGACCTGCGCGTCGAGCACGGCGAGGCTGCTCACGCGATGGATCGCGCGATCCCGTCGAGGATGTCGTGCTCGCTGACGATCATGCTGTCGATCCCGGCCTTGGCGTGGAACTCGTCCGCCAGGGCCTCGACGACGAGCGCGCCCGCGCCGATCACGTCGACCCGGCCGGGGTGCAGCGCCCCCAGCTGCTCGCGTTCCGCCCGCGGCGAGGTGATCAACAGCTCGGCGACCCGGTGCACGTCCGCCCTGGTCAGGGTCGACAGGTGCACCCGCTCGGGGTCGTACTCCGGCAGGTCCTGTGCGATCCCGGACAGCGTGGTGATCGTCCCGGCCACGCCGACCCACGTGCGGACACCCTCGACCGGGACCGACGCGAAGGCCTCCGCCAGGATGCCGTGCGCGACCTCCCGCGCCCGCTCGACGTCCTCCTTCGACGGCGGGTCCCCCGGCAGGCAGCGCTCGGTCAGCCGCACCGACCCGACGTCCACCGAGCGCGCCGCCGTGACCCCGTCCGCGACCGTGCCGACGACGACCTCGGTGGAGCCGCCGCCGATGTCGGTGACGACGAACGGGCCGTCGTCCGGGTCCAGGTCGCCCACCGCGCCCTGGAAGGACAGCCGCGCCTCCTCGTCCCCGCTGATCACCTCGGCGTCGATCCCGAGGGTCTCGCGGACCATGCCGAAGAAGTCCTCGCGGTTCTCCGCGTCCCGGGTCGCGGAGGTGGCGACCATCCGGACGCGCTCGACGCCCTTGCGTCGGATCGCCGCGGCGTAGTCGACGAGCGCGACCCGGGTGCGTTCGAGTGCCTCGGGGTCGAGGCGCCGCGTGGCGTCGACCCCCTTGCCCAGCCGCACGATCCGCATCTCCCGGTGCAGGTCCCGCAGGTCCTTGGTGCCGTCGAAGCTCTCGGTGACGTCCGCGACGAGCAGACGGATCGAGTTGGTCCCGCAGTCGATGGCGGCCACCCGAGACATACGTGCTCCTTGCATTGGGATCCGGCCCCGCCACAGTACCGTCGGGTAGGTGACCGTTCCTCCCGCCGCCGTGAGCACCCACGACGTCACCAACCAGGTCCCGCCGCTCGACGGGTTCGATCCCCTGGCGTGCGATCCCGCGCTGTCCGACGCCCTGCGTCGGGAGGGCGGGACGGTCGAGCTCGGGGGCCTGGCCGCCGCCGTCGGGTCCGGTGAGTACCGGGAGCACGCGCGCCTGGCCAACGTCCACGAGCCCGTGCTGCACACCCACGACCGCTACGGGCACCGGATCGACGAGGTGGAGTTCCACCCGTCCTGGCACGCCCTCATGCGGCTGTCGGTGGAGCACGGGCTGCACGGCGCGCCCTGGGCCGACGGGTCCCACGTCGCCCGCGCGGCCGGGTTCTACCTGGTCAGCACCCTGGAGCAGGGTCACTGCTGTCCGATCTCGATGACCTACGCGGCGGTGCCGCCGCTGCGCGGGACGGGGTTCGAGACCGCGCTGCAGACCCGCGTCTACGAGCCGGGGCTCGGGCGCGGGAAGGCGCACCAGCTCGCCGGCATGTCGATGACCGAGAAGCAGGGCGGATCGGACGTCCGCACCGGCACCACCCGCGCCACCCCGCAGCCCGACGGCACGTACACCCTCGTCGGGCACAAGTGGTTCACCTCGGCGCCGATGAACGACCTGTTCCTCACCCTCGCCCAGGCGCCGGGCGGGCTGACCTGCTTCGTCCTGCCCCGGGTGCTGCCGGACGGCACCCGCAACGGCCTGCGTCTCCAGCGGCTCAAGGACAAGCTCGGCAACCGGTCCAACGCCTCGGCCGAGCTCGAGTACGCGGACGCCGTCGGGTGGCGGGTCGGGGACGAGGGCCGCGGCGTCGCGACGATCATCGAGATGGTCTCGATGACCCGCCTCGACTGCGTGCTCGGTGCGGCGGGCACCGCCCGGGCCGCCCTGTCCGAGGCCGCCCACCACGTGGCGCACCGGTCCGCGTTCGGCGCCCGGCTGGCGGACCAGCCGCTCATGCAGGCCGTGGTCGGAGAGCTGGCGGTGGAGTCCGAGGCCGCGACGACCCTGGCGATCCGGTTGGCGGGCGCGGTCGAGCGCGGCGAGACGGCGTTCCTGCGGCTCGCGCTGCCCGCGGCGAAGTACCTCGTCTGCAAGCGGACGTCCGCCGTGGTCGGGGAGGCCCTGGAATGCCTGGGCGGCAACGGCTACGTCGAGGAGTCCCCGTTGCCGCGCCTGTTCCGGGAGAGCCCGCTCAACTCGATCTGGGAGGGCTCGGGGAACGTCACCGCGCTCGACCTGCTGCGCGCCCTGTCCCGGTCGCCGGAGTCCGTGGAGGCGGTGCTCGACGAGCTGGCCCTCGCCCAGGGCGCCGACGCCCGCTTCGACCGGGCCCTCACCGTCCTGCGCACCGAGCTCCAGCACGCCGAGCCCCGCCGCGCCCGCAGGCTGGCCGAGCTCCTGGCCCTCTGCCTGCAGGGCTCGCTGCTGCTGCGCACGGCACCGGTCGAGGTCTCCGACGCCTTCCTCGCGGGCCGCCTGCAGCCCGACGGCCCCTGGCGCACCGCGGGCACCCTCCCCGACGGCATCCCCGCGAAACCCCTCCTCGAACGCGTCACCCCCACCCTGTGAGCGGCGATGGTCGCTCTGGCGACCATCGCCGCTCACGAGGTCACGGGCCTGGTCGGGGAGCCACCCCGAGCGGGATGATCCGGGCATGCCACCCCGCACGGTCGCCGTCCTGGCCTTCGACGACGCGCAGGTCCTGGACGTCGTCGGCCCCGCCGAGGTCTTCTACGCCGCCGACGCCCTCGCGGGCGGCGGCCAGTACACCGTGCAGGTCACCTCGCCGGACGGGACGGACGTGCGGGGCGGATCGGGCCTGCGGATCGGGGTGGCCGCGGCGCTGTCGCAGGTGGCGGGCCCGCTGGACACGGTCGTCGTGCCCGGCAGCCACGCCTTCCGGCGGGTGGCCGCGGACCCCGTCGTGCTGGCGGCGCTGGACGAGGGCGTGGGCCGCAGCCGCCGGGTCGCCTCCGTCTGCGCCGGGGCGTTCCTCCTCGGGTCCCTCGGCGTGCTCGACGGCCGCCGCGCCACCACCCACTGGATGTTCCTCGACGAGCTGGCCGCCGACTTCCCCGCGGCGACCGTCGAGCGCGGGCCGATCTTCGTGGCCGACGGACCCATCCACACCTCGGCCGGGGTGACCGCGGGCATCGATCTCGCGCTGGCGCTCGTGGAGGCCGACCTCGGCCCGGAGGTGGCCCGGGAGGTGGCCCGCTACCTGGTCGTCTTCATGCAACGCCCGGGCGGGCAGGCGCAGTTCAGCGTCCGGCTGGAGGCCCGCGCGACCCGCAGCCCGACGATCCGGGCGGTGCTCGACGCCGTTGCCGCCGATCCGGCCGGGGACCACCGGCTGGCCGCGCTCAGCGCCCGGGCCGGGTTCAGCGAGCGACACCTGGTCCGGGTGTTCGCCCGGGAGACGGGGACGACGCCCGCCCGGTACGTCGAGCAGGTCCGGGTCGAGGCCGCCCGCCAGCTGCTGGAGAGCACCGAGCTGCCGCTCGCGGCGATCGCCCGCCGCAGCGGGCTGGGCTCGCCCGACGCGCTGCGGCGCGCCTTCCTGCGCGAGCTCGGGATCGGCCCCCACGACTACCGCCTGCGCTTCGGGACGACCGGAGTCCGGGTGTCCTGATCTGCGTCCGTCGTGTCCTTGTCCGGGCCACCGGCCCTGGGCACGCTCTGCAGACATGGCGAGCCCCGACACGATCGTCCTGATCCACGGTTTCTGGGTCACCCCGCGCAGCTGGGAGCACTGGGTGGCGCACTACGAGCAGCGTGGCTTCCGCGTGCTCGCCCCCGGCTACCCGGGCTTCGAGGTCGAGGTGGAGGCGCTCAACGCCGACCCCGCACCCGTCGAGGCCGCCACGATCGACGGCATCGTCGCGCACCTGGAGTCGGTGGTGTCCGCGCTGGACAGCCCGCCCGTCCTGATCGGGCACTCGGCGGGCGGGGTGTTCACGCAGCTGCTGCTGGACAAGGGGTACGGCGCGGCGGGCGTGGCACTGAACTCCGCGCCGACCGAGGGGGTACCGGTCGTGCCGGTGTCCCAGGTGAGGTCCACGTTCCCGGTGCTGAAGAACCCGGCGAACCGCCACAAGGCCGTCGCCTACGACTTCGAGCAGTGGAACTACGCCTTCACCAACACCTTCCCGGAGCCGCAGGCGCGCGCCCTCTACGAGCGCTACGCGGTGCCGGTGTCCGGACACATCCTGTTCGAGAGCGCGTTGGCGAACCTCATCCCCGGCCACCAGGGCACGTGGGTCGACTACACCAACGACGCCCGGGCGCCGCTGCTGTTCGTCGCCGGCAGCGAGGACCACATCATGCCGCCCGCAGTCCAGTGGTCGAACGCGAAGCACTACACGTCCTCGAAGACCCTCACACGGGTCGTCGAGTTCAGCGGGTTCCCGCACCTGCTGCCCGCCGCGCCGGGCTGGGAGGACGTCGCGGACTACGTGCTCGCCTGGGCACTGCGCCACGCGCGTGGCTGAGATCCGGCTGACCCACGTCGGCGGCCCGACCCTGCTGGTCGAGGCCGCAGGCCTGCGGATCCTCACCGACCCGACGTTCGACCCGCCGGGGCGGCGGTACTCGTTCGGCTGGGGGACGTCGTCCCGCAAGCTGGTCGGCCCTGCACTGGCGGCCACGGACCTGGGCCGGATCGACGCGGTCCTGCTCACCCACGACCATCACGCGGACAACCTCGACGACGCGGGCCGCGCGCTGCTCGACGGGGTGCCCACGGTCCTGACCACCGAGCCGGGCGCGCGGCGGCTGGGCGGAGCGGCCCGCGGGCTGGAGCCCTGGGCCACCACCCGGCTGGGCGCGGTCACGGTGACGGCGACACCCTGCCGGCACGGGCCGCCGTTGAGCCGGCCGGTGGCCGGAGCGGTGATCGGGTTCGCCCTGGACCTGGGCGGACGCACGCTGTGGATCTCCGGGGACACCGTGCTCTACCGCGGGATCCACGAGGTGGCGAGGCGGATCCGCGTCGACGTGGCGGTGGTGCACCTGGGGTGCGTCCGCTTCCCCCTGACGGGCCCGCTGCACTACAGCCTGACCGCCGACGAGGCGGTGGCGACCTGCCGGCTCGTGCGGCCGGACGTCGTGGTGCCGGTGCACTACGAAGGCTGGTCGCACTTCCGGGAGGGACGCGCCGAGGCGGAGCGGGCCTTCGCGGCGGCGGGGCTGACCGAGACGGTGCGCTGGCCGGTGCCGGGGGAACCCCTCGTCGTCTGAGCTCAGGCGCAGTCGCTGCCGGTCCACCAGTCGCCGAGCAGCTCCAGGGCCTCGTCGCCGAACGGATTGACCCCGGGCCCCTTCGCCAGCGCGTGCCCGACGTGGACGTGCAGGCACTTCACCCGGTCCGGCATGCCGCCCGCGGTGACCTGCGTGCCGAGCGGCTCGATCGCGTCCCGTTCGGCGAGGTAGGACTCGTGCGCCCGCCGGTACCGCGCGGCCAGCTCGGCATCCTCCGCCAGCCGGTCGGTCATCTCCTTCATCAGCCCGGAGGCCTCGAGCGTGCCGATCTTCGACGCCAGCCGGGGGCAGGTCAGGTAGTACATGGTCGGGAAGGGGGTGCCGTCGGGCAGCCGGGGCGCGGTCTGCACGACGTTCGGGTGCCCCGACGGGCACCGGGCCGCCACCGCCAGCATCCCGCGGGGTTCGCGGCCGAGCTGCCGGGCGACCGCCTCACGATCGGACACGGTGACACTCACGGACACCAGTGTCTCAGCGGGGCGCGCCCGCCGTGACGTCGGTCCAGAGGGTCCGGTACCAGGGGGTGGCGCGGCGCGCCGCCTCGACCTCCTCGGCCGACGGCGTGTTCGGCAGCTCCACCACGTACGGCACCTCGCCGGGGCGGACGTAGCCGAGCCGGGAGCGGGCCTCGGCCGCCACCTCGTCCGGGTTGGAGAGCCGGGCCTTCTGCGCGTTCAGCTCCTCCACCTCGGCCCGCAGCGCCTGCTGCTGGGCTGTGACCGCGGCCAGGTCCTGGCGCTGCGACACGTAGTTGCGCAGCGGGACCGCGACGGTCAGGGCGAGGGCGCAGACCACGATCGCCAGGATCGCGGCCCGGCGGGTCGACGACAGGCCCAGCAGGCCGGTCGTCGCCGCGACCACGCCGGTGGCGCGGGCGCGGCTGCGGGTGAGCTGCGGCTCCCGGGCACGCCGCGCCGAGGACGCGGGGCGCGAGCGCCCCGTCCCCCGCGGCGTGCGTTCCCGGGAGCCCGCCACGCTCAGGCCCCGGGGGTGTACCGCGGGAAGGCCAGCTCGCCTGCGTAGCGCGCGGCGTCCCCCAGGCCCTCCTCGATGCGCAGCAGCTGGTTGTACTTGGCGACCCGCTCGGACCGGGCCGGGGCGCCGGTCTTGATCTGGCCGCAGCCGGTGGCGACGGCGAGGTCCGCGATGGTCACGTCCTCCGTCTCACCGGAGCGGTGGCTCATCATGCAGCGGTAGCCGTTGTTGTGGGCCAGTGTCACCGCGTCCAGCGTCTCGGACAGGGTGCCGATCTGGTTGACCTTGACCAGCAGCGCGTTGGCGGCGCCGCGGTCGATGCCGTCCTCGAGCCGCTCGGGGTTGGTGACGAACAGGTCGTCCCCCACGAGCTGGACCTTGTCGCCGAGCTGCTCGGTCAGCGCGACCCAGCCGTCCCAGTCGTCCTCCGCCAGCGGGTCCTCGATGGACACCAGCGGGAACGCGTCCACCAGCTCCGCGTAGACCTTCGCGAGGTCCGCGGAGGAGAGCTCCTTGCCCTCGTACCGGTAGACCCCCTTCGAGAAGAACTCGGTCGAGGCCACGTCGAGCGCCAGCACGACGTCCCTGCCGAGCGTGAAGCCCGCCTTGTCGACGGCGCCCGCGATCAGCTCGAGGGCCCCGCGGGTGCCGCCCTTGACGTCCGGGGCGAAGCCGCCCTCGTCGCCGAGGCCGGTGGACAGACCCTGGGCCTTGAGCACGGACTTGAGCGAGTGGTAGATCTCCGCGCCCCAGCGCAGCGACTCGCGGAAGGTGTCCGCGCCGATCGGGGCGACCATGAACTCCTGCACGTCGACCGAGGTGTCCGCGTGGGCCCCGCCGTTGAGGATGTTCATCATCGGCACCGGCAGGACGTGCGCGTTCGGCCCGCCGATGTAGCGGTAGAGGTCCAGGCCCGAGGACTCGGCGGCCGCCTTCGCCACCGCCAGGGACACGCCCAGCAGCGCGTTCGCGCCCAGCCGGGACTTGTCCGGGGTGCCGTCGAGGTCCACCAGGCGCTGGTCCACCAGGCGCTGGTCCACCGCGTCCATCCCGATCAGCTCGGGGCCGATCTCGTCCAGCACCGCGGTGACGGCCTTCTCGACGCCCTTGCCCAGGTACCGCTTGGGATCGCCGTCCCGCAGCTCGACGGCCTCGTGCTCGCCCGTCGACGCGCCGGAGGGCACCGCCGCGCGCTCCAGCGTCCCGTCGTCCAGCGCCACCTCGACCTCGACCGTGGGGTTGCCCCGCGAGTCGAGGATCTCGCGCGCGCCGACCTGCTCGATGACCGCCACCGATACAACTCCTGTTTCTCGGGTTCCGCTGGACTCGCGGGGGCCAGGGTAACCACCCGACGGGGCGATCCGGCTCGGGAACCGCCGAAGTCACGCCAAGACGGAGCCCGCGAGTCCGCCGCCGAAACGGTTGTCGACGGGTTCGGGCCGCCCTACCGTGAGAGCGACCATGACCAGTGAGCCCGTAGGACCCAGCCCCTCGGAGAAGGTCGTCGGTTTCCGTCGCGCGGAGCGGCTGCTGGCCGACCACCGCCCGCTCGACGCGTTGCAGGCCCTGGCCCCCGTCCTGGAGAGCCAACCGAACGACGCCTCGGTCCAGCTCCTCGCCGGGCGCGCCTACCTCGACTCGGCCCAGCTGACGAAGGCCGAGGCGGCGTTCTGCCGGGTGCTGGAGCTCGACCCGGCGGACCACTACGCGCGGTTCGCCCTCGGCAAGGCGCTGCACCGGCAGGGTCGCCTCGGCGAGGCGAAGGGCCAGCTCCAGCTCGCCACGGTGATGGACCCGCGCCCGGAGTACCAGGAGGCGCTGGGCGAGGTGCGCGCGCGGATCGCGTCCATCACCGACTGATCACAGTTGCGGGAGTTTCTTCCCAAATCGGACGAAACGCCGTCTGACCTGCGGGGATGCCTCTACCCGTCACCCGTTGGGGAAGCTAGCCTCACCTCGGTCCGCTGAGGCTCACCTCAGCGATTCGGGTCGACGGCAGGGGTGCGAGCGGTGCTGGGCAATGCGCTGATCGGGTTGCGCGAGGGTCTCGAAGCCTCACTCGTGGTCAGCATCCTGGTCGCCTTCCTCGTCCGCACCGACCGCCGCCGCGAGCTGCCGAAGGTCTGGGCCGGGGTGGCGTTCGCGATCCTGGTCAGCGTCGGCGTCACGCTCGGGCTGACCCTGGCCGAGCAGGCCCTGACCTTCGAGGCGTCCGAGGCGCTCGGCGGGTCGCTGTCGATCGTGGCGGTCGCGTTCGTGACCTGGATGATCTTCTGGATGCGCTCCAACGCGCGGGCCATGAAGGCCGAGCTGGAGGGCAGGCTCGAACACGCCATCTCGATGGGGCCGCTCGCCGTCGTGGTGATGGCCACGCTCGCCGTCGGCCGCGAGGGACTCGAGACGGCCGTCTTCTTCTTCGCCGCCGCCCAGGCCGCGGGCGAGACCGTGCAGCCGCTGATCGGCTTCCTGGTCGGCATCGCGCTGGCCGTGGTGATCGCCTTCGCGATCTACAAGGGCGCCATGCGGATCAACCTGGCGACCTTCTTCACCGTGACCGGTTTCTTCCTGGTCTTCGTCGCGGCCGGGATCCTGGCCTACGGCGTGCACGACCTGCAGGAGGCCGGGATCCTGCCCGGGCTGAACACCCTCGCCTTCGACGTGAGCGCCGCCGTCCCGCCGGACTCCTGGTACGGGACCCTGCTGAAGGGGATCTTCAACTTCTCGCCGCAGACCACGGTCCTGGAGGCCGTCGTGTGGTGCGTGTACGTCGCCGTCGTCCTGACGCTGTTCCTGTTGCCCCAGCGCACGCGGTCCACCACCCCCGCCGCGTGACCTGATCGAGGAGAGAAATCATGTCCCGCAAGGCTTCCGCCGCCGTGCTCGCGGCGGGCACCGCCCTGCTGCTGGCGGGCTGTACGAGCACCGCGCAGCCCCCCGCGGCCGAGAGCGGCGGCCCCATCACCGTGGCCGCGGGCGACACGAGCTGCGAGGTCTCGGCCGTCGAGGCGCCCGCGGGCAACATCTCGTTCTCGGTGAAGAACACCGGCACCAAGGTGACCGAGTTCTACCTGTACGGCACCGGCGACCGCATCATGGGCGAGGTCGAGAACATCGGTCCGGGCCTGTCCCGCGACCTCATCGTGGAGGTGCCCGACGGCGGCTCCTACACCACCGCCTGCAAGCCCGGCATGGTCGGCGAGGGCATCCGCGCCCCGTTCACCGTCACCGGCAGCGCCCAGCGCTCCACCGACGACAACGCCAAGCTCGCCGAGGCCGTGAGCGGCTACACCCGCTACATCAGCTCCCAGACCGACGCGCTGGTGCAGACCTCCCAGGGCTTCGTCGACGCGGTGAAGAGCGGGAACGTCGACGCCGCGAAGGCGCAGTTCCCGCTCGCCCGCACCTACTACGAGCGGATCGAGCCGGTCGCGGAGTCCTTCGGGGACATCGACCCGAAGGTCGACGGGCGCGAGGACGACGAGCGGGACCCCGGCGTGAGCTGGACCGGCTTCCACCGGCTCGAGAAGGACCTGTGGGTCTCCGGGCTGCAGCCCGACTCGGCGCAGGTCGCCGACCAGCTCATGACCGACCTCAAGGACCTGCAGAGCCGGATCCCGAACCTGGACCTCACCCCTCCGCAGCTGGCCAACGGGGCCAAGGAGCTGCTCGACGAGGTCGCCACCGGCAAGATCACCGGCGAGGAGGACCGCTACTCGCACACGGACCTCTGGGACTTCAAGGCGAACGTCGAGGGCAGCCAGGCCGCCGTCGCCGCGCTGCGCCCGGTGATCGACGAGAAGGACCCGAACCTGGGCCCGACGCTGGACCAGCGGTTCGCCGCCGTCGAGTCGCTGCTGGAGGGCTACCGCACGCCGGACGGCGGGTTCGTCCTCTACACCCAGCTCACCGAGGCCGACACGAAGAAGATGACCGACGCCGTGGACGCGCTCGCCGAGCCGATCTCGCAGGTCGCGGGGGTCGTCACGTCGTGAGCACGACCCGGCCCTCGTCGATCGACAGCCCGCCCGTCGACCCGCCCACCGACGTCTCCCCGGGTGGGGGGATGTCGCGGCGGCGGATGCTGGGCTACGCGGGGGCCGGGGTGGCGCTCGCCGGAGCGGGGGCGGCGATCGGGTACGGCGTGGGCTCCTCGGGGCCCGCGCCGACGCCCGGCGTCGTCCCTTTCCGGGACGTGCACCAGGCCGGGATCATCACCCCGGCCCAGGACCGGCTGCACTTCGTCGCCCTGGACCTGACCACCACCGACCGCGCCGAGGTGCAGCGGATGCTGCAGAAGTGGACCGCCGCGGCCGAGCGCATGACCCAGGGCGAGGAGACCACCGAGAACGGCGCGGTGGGGCTCAACAAGTACGCGCCCCCCGCGGACACCGGGGAGGCGCTCGGCCTGCCCGCCGCCTCGCTGACGCTGACGGTGGGCTTCGGCGCCTCGTTCTTCGAGAAGCTCGGGCTCCCCGCGCCCGCCGGACTCGCGCCGCTGCCCGCCTTCACCGGCGACCGCCTCGACCCCGCCCGCTCCGGCGGCGACATCTGCCTGCAGGCCTGCGCCGACGATCCGCAGGTCGCCGTGCACGCCATCCGCAACCTCGTGCGCACCGGCTTCGGGGCGGCCGCGGTCCGGTGGTCCCAGCTCGGCTTCGGCCGGACGTCCTCGACCTCCACCACGCAGGAGACGCCGCGGAACCTGTTCGGCTTCAAGGACGGGACCAACAACCTCAAGGCCGAGGAGCCCGCGCTGCTGGACCAGCACGTGTGGGTGTCCGACGGGCCGGACTGGCTCCACGGCGGCACCTACCTGGTCGCGCGGCGGATCCGGATGCACATCGAGATCTGGGACCGTACGTCGCTCGACGAGCAGCAGAACATCGTCGGGCGGACCAAGGGCGTGGGGAACGCCTTCGGGCAGCAGGGCGAGTTCGACCAGGCGGACCTCTCCGGCGACACCATCCCGGTGGACGCGCACATCCGGCTGGCCTCGGCCGACTCCCTCGGCGGGATCAGGATCCTGCGGCGCGGCTACAACTTCGTCGACGGCTCCGACGGCGCCGGGCACCTCGACGCGGGACTGTTCTTCCTCGCGTTCATGAACAACCCGCAGACCCACTTCGTCCCGATGCAGAGCGCCCTGGCCCGCAACGACAAGATGATGGAGTACCTGGAGCACAACGGCTCCGCCGTCTTCGCGGTGCCCCCGGGCCTGGCGCCGGGCGAGTACTGGGGCCAGGGCCTGTTCACCTGACCGCGAGTCCCCCACTGGAGCCACGCGAGTCGGACGGTGCAGGCCCCTCCGGGGTCGGACGGCGGGCCCGGTCCTCAGGCCGCGGCGGTCGCGTACCGGTCGGCCGCCGCCCAGACGTCCCGGGCGTAGGAGACGGAGCGGTTGTAGGCCAGCACCCCGTCCCACCAGCCCGCGCCGTCGGCGAGCTCGCGGTCCGCGGAGCAGAGGTACGCCGCGGCGGCCCGGGCGGCGGCGTCGATGTCCTGCGGGTCGCCCTGCCCGAACCGCTCCCAGGTCTGCGGGAGGAACTGCATCGGCCCGACCGCCCGGTCGTAGGTGGCGTCGCCGTCGAGCGCACCGCCGTCGGTGTCCGGGGTCTCCCGGGTGTTGTCGTCCCCGTCGAGCGCGATGCCGATGATCGGCGGCCGCGCCACGCCGTCCACCAGCGACGATCCGTTGATCCGGCCGTGGCGGGACTCGACCTGGCCGATGCCCGCGAGCGTGGCCCAGGAGAGGTTGCAGCCCGGGGTGGCGGCGCGCTGGCTCACCTCGGCGGCCGCGTAGGCCTGCAGCGCGCGGGCGGGGATGCCGACGGTCCGCGCCCGTTCGTCCGCCCAGCTCACGACGTCCGCGCCGTCGGGCACCACGGGTGCGGGCGTGGCCGGGGTGTCGCGGGCCACCGGCGCCGACACCGTGCTCCGCTCGGGCCGCTCCAGCACCGCGCCCCCGAGGACCAGGAGCCCGACCAGGGCCAGGAGGCCGAGGAGGACGGTGCGGGAGCGCATGCCCTCGACGCTACGGACGCGAGCTGAGAGCGGTCTGAGGCCGGGCGCTCGTCGGGCAGGTGGGGAGGACTCGCGGTCCGAGGTGGCCGACTCGCGGTCTGACGTGTCCGACTCGCGTGTCTGAGGTGAGGGACTCGCGGGGTCGGGGTCCGGTCAGGCGGGCCAGGTGCGGCGCCAGGTGTCCTCGTCGAGGGCGTGGGCGTCCTCGCCCTGCGCCACCGCGGCCTGCTCCGCGGCCCGCACCCGATCGGCGAAGGCGCGGGCCGTGTCGCGCAGGGCGGACTCCGGGTCCTCCCCCGCGCGGACCGCGGCGGCGATGCGGCGGAACAGGTCCGGGCCGATGCCGTCGCCCTCGGGGAGCAGGTCGGCGGGCATGCCCGCGCGGCGGGTGCGGGAGACGAGCTTGGCGGCCAGCGCGACCGCGGGCTGGCCCAGCGGCACCCCGTCCACCGACGACGCGCGCTGCTTCTCCGCCCGCTTCAGCTCCTCCCAGCGGCCCTCCTGTGCCGTGGCCGTCGCGACCGTCTCGCCGCCGCCGAACACGTGCGGGTGGCGGCCCACCAGCTTGGTGACCAGCCCGGTCGCGACGTCGTCGATCGTGAACGGGGAGTCGGCCTCCTGGGCCACGCGGGCGTGGAACAGGACCTGCAGCAGCACGTCGCCGAGTTCCTCGCGCATGTCCGCCCGGTCGCCGTCCTCGATCGCCTGGTAGAGCTCGTAGCACTCCTCGACCAGGTACTTCAGCAGCGACTCGTGGGTCTGCTCGGCGTCCCACGGGCACCCGCCGGGCGCGCGGAGGCGGTCCATCACGGCCACCGCGTCGAGCAGGGCGGCGCCGGGGGGATCCGCGTCGTCGGAGCAGCTCAGGACCACGGCGCCGGGCACCGGGGAGGCGGGCACCGGCGTCGCGCCCGCCTGCGCCGCGAGCTCGGCCGGGACCGAGGGGTCCGCGTACACCGCCGACGCCGCCCGCAGCGTGGGCAGCGCCGCGGCGGGCAGCGCGCCGAGCCTGCGGGACAAGGTGATCACCGTGGGGGCCACGGCGGCCAGTCTCCCAGTCAGGCGCCGGGGGCGAGCACGGAGCCCGCCTCGCGACCGGGCGGGACGACGGTCAGCCGGGTGGGGTCCCAGGCGCCGAAGCGGGGATTGAGCTGCACCGGCCCGCCGTCCGCCTGGGCGATCCGCTCCCCGATCGAGGCCAGCGTGCCGCGGTCGATCGTGCCCGCCGCGGGCGGGACCCCGGACGGGGCGTCCGTCTGCCGGTCGGTGACCTTCACGACCAGCCAGATCCCCTGGCCCGGCGACGGCTGGAAGCGCACGACGGTGCCCTCGGGCACGCCGAACACCACGGTCGTCGCGGTGTCCGGGTCGGCGGCCGCGCGGTAGACCTGGCCCTTCTGGGCGGTACGGGGATCGGCCAGCACCGCGTCCGCCGCGGCCCCGCCCTCGGCGAGGGCCCGCGCCTTGTCGGCCGCCTCGTCGGCGGTGGTCGCCGCGGCCACGTCGACGGTCACCGACAGCCCGTCGACGTACCGCTCGGCCAACGCGACGGCCGTGGCGTGGTCGGCGGCGCGGGACCGCAGCTCCTCACCGTCGAACAGCGTGCGGTCGAGCAGCAGGCTCTGGTCGTCGGTGTTCGCGAGGGTGGCGTCGATCGCGTCCGCCGAGGCCGTGACCCCGGTCCGCGCCGCGGCCTGCGCGAGCAGCGCGTGGGTCACCTCGCCGCCGACGACGTAGCGGGCGATGTCCGCGTCCGCGATCTGCTGCGAGGACTGGGCGGCCAGGTCCGCCTTGTGCGCCAGCGCGGAGTCGATCGTGCTCTGGACGGCGCCGACCTCCACCCGCTGGTCCCCGACGATCAGCGCCGAGCCCACCTGGCCCGGGCCGCCGCAGCCGGCGAGCACCAGCGCGACGACCGCCGTACCGAGACCGACCCTGGTCAGCTTTCCCACGACGACAGCCTCTCACGCGGCCGTGGGCCGGATCACTCGACCCGCACCACGAGCGTGTCGCACATCGAGTCCGCGAAGGTCTGGCGCCGCTCGTCCCACAGCGGGCGGAGGTAGCCGATGCAGAGGATGCCGTCGAGCACGTGGGCGAACTGGCGGCCCAGCGCCGTGCCGAAGCCGACCGGCGCGCCGTCGCGCGCCCGGACGAGCCGGGTGCCCACGAGGCTCTTGCCCAGGCTCTGCCCGGTGCGGCCCTGCCGCCAGCACTGGTTCCACAGCGCGAACGCGAACGCCGCGAGGTAGCAGACGAACGCGACGGTGAAGATCAGGCCGAGGTCGTCGAACAGGGCGAAGCCGAGCAGCCCGACACCCACGATCACGAGCGGGACCAGGCCGTCGACCAGCGCGGACGCCACCCGCGTCCCCCAGGTGGCGACGGGCGGCGGCGGGACCGGCGGCAGGTGGCCGTAGGGCCCGCCGTACGGGTGCAGGGGCGGCCCGCCCTGCGGGTAGGCCGGGAAGGGCTCCGGGTACGAGGGGTACGGGTGGGGCGGCGGGGTGGTCACGGCGGCCTCCAGGCGGTCCGGGTCGCCGGGGACGCCCGGCAGCGGTCGACCGACACACGTGCCACGGACCCGCCGCGTTAACCCGTGTCGGGCGATCGCCGGACCCCCGGGACGGCCGTCGCTGTCCTACCGTCGACGGTGCCCGGTGCCTGCGGACCACCGCCCCGCAGGTGCCGGGCGCCCAGCGGGTGGCTAGAGCCGCGCGAGGTCGACGAGGCCGTCCTGCAGGGCGCGGGCGACCAGGGCCGCCTTCGTGGTCGCCGGGCGGCCCGCGTCGGCGTACTTGATGCGGACGCGGGCGATGTAGGTGTCCACGGTCTTCACCGACAGGTGGAAGCGCTGCGCCACGAGCTGCTTGGAGTCGCTGGAGAACCAGGCGAGCAGGACCTCGCGCTCCCGCTCGGACAGGGCGGGGCGGTCCGGGCGCGGATCGGCGGCCATCGCCCCGCCCAGCACCGGAGGCGTGTAGGGCCGGTCCTCGACGCAGGCCCGGATCGCGGGGATCAGGTGCTCGTGGCCCTCGGCCTTCGTCAGGTAGGTCGCGGCACCGAGTTCCAGGCAGCGCAGGGCCGTCTCGCTGTCGGCGTGCTGGGAGTAGACGACGACCCGACGGCCTGCGTCGACCAGCTCCTCCAGCACGTCGAACGCGGGCGCCCCCGGCCCGAGCTGCAGGTCGAACACCACCGCGTCCGCCGGGACGTCGAACGCGGGCGCCGGGTCCGCGCCCGCCGCCACGACGGTGATGCCCGCCCGGGCGCACCACGCCCCGACGCCGTCGACGATCGCCGGATGATCGTCGACGATCACGATCGAGGTGCCCATCTCGCCTCCACCCATGTCGTTCCGCCCGCCTCGACGGCGGACACCCCCACGTCCGGTGCCGACGCCGCGAACCCCGCCGGGACGCCGTCGGTCACCACGCCCAGCACCACGGCGCCGGGCACCCCGGCGAGCGTGACGCGCGCCGAGCCCCGGGCCGCGTGCAGCGCGTCCCCCGCCGCCCCCAGCAGGTCCCGCATCGCCGCGCGCGGCGGCACGGCACGCTCCCCCCGCTCCGAGTACTGCACGCCGACGCCGCGCCGCTCGGCGATGTCGATCAGCTCCGCCAGCTCGGCGGCGAGCGGGTCCCGGCCGTCCCGCTCCTCGGCGAAGATCCGCCGCAGGCGGGCCGCCGCGCTCGCCGCCGCCCGCTGCACCGCCGGGTCGGCCGGGGGCGCCGTACCCGCCGCCATGCCCTCCAGCAGCGGCAGCGCGACGGCCCGGAGCTCGGCGTAGCGGGCCTCCCGGTCGGCGTGGACGACGGCGGCGAGGTCCTCCGCGGTCCGTGCGGCGGCCTCCTCCTCGGCGGCCTGCCCGGCCTGCCGGGCGACGGTGCGCAGCGCGGCCCCGGCGATCGCGAAGGCGAGCTGGAAGGACGTCACTCCCACGGCGCTGATGCCGAACGCCACGAGCGTGAGCTGGTCGGTCCGGCCCGCCGCGACCAGCAGCCCCAGCATCAACAGCAGGTGCAGCAGGAGGAACGCGACGAGCTCGCGGCCGCGGGGCAGCAACAGCACCCCGAACCAGCCGATCGACCCGAGCGTGACGTGCGGCGGGCCGCCCAGTGCGCCCGGTGCGAGCGCCACGGACATCTCGACCGCGACCGCGAGCACCCCGGCCGCCACCGGCAGGCGGATCCACTCCCAGGACCGGTGGCGGGCCACCAGCACCGCGTCGGCCGCGGCGACGACGACGAGCACGCCCCAGCCCGCGAACCCGACCCATTCGGGCTCGTACGCGGCCCGGCCCGCCACCAGGTTCGGCAGGTTCAGGCCGAACAGGATCGCCAGCACGATCACGCTGCACGCCACCCGGAGACCGCGCTGCAACCGCACGGTCAGCTCCACGGACGTCGCGCCCGCCCCGCCGGTCACCGTGCCCGCTCCGACCGGACGGCGGGGTCGGCGGCGGACCCGTCTCCGGTCCCGGCCTCGGCCTCGGACTCGGTGCGGCTCTCGGGGCCGCTCTCGGGGCTGCTCTCGGTGCTGCTCTCGGTGCGCGGCCACTCCAACCGCACGACGGTGCCGTGCCCCGGCGCGGACCGGATCTCCGCGCGACCGTCGACGAGGTCCATCCGCTCGCGGACCGAGCGCACCAGGCCGAGCCGGCCGGTGGGCACCGCGGCCGGGTCGAAGCCGCTCCCGTCGTCCCGGACGGTCACCCGCACCGCCGCCTCCCCCACCTCGACGCGCACCTCGGCGCGATCGGTCCCCGCGTGCCGGGCCACGTTCTCCAGGGTCTCGGTGAGCGCGCCCCCGAACGCCGCGGCGGCGGGCCCGGGCAGGTCCAGGTCACCGTCCGCCCGCAGGTCCACCGGGATCCGGGCGTGCGCGACGGCGCGGCGGACGGTGGCGGCCACCCCGGCGTCGGGCGCGGGGACGCCGTGCAGGGCGGCGACGTCCCGCTGGAGCTGCCCCTCCAGCCAGGACTCGTCGCCGCGGACGGACCCGAGCCCGACCATCAGCAGCGTGCTCGCGGCGGTGTCGTGCACGGTCGCCCAGTGCGCCCGCTGCTCGCGGCGCCGCGCGCGGGCGAGCAGGGCCGTGCGCTCGGCGGCGAACCGGCGGGCCATCCGCTCGTCGGCGGCCGCGCCGCCGCGGCGCACCAGCAGCCAGAGCATCCGGGACAACGCGGCCTCGACCCCGGTCCACACCCCGCCCACGGCCAGCGCCTGCACCACCGAGATCTCGGGCGAGAGCGCCGCACCCGCCGTGAACGCCGCGCACACCGCGACGGTGGCGAGCGCCGCGGGCCACGGCCGCACGTGCCACTGCAACGCCACGACCGCGAGGGACGCCACCGGCGACACCCACCCCAGCGAGCGCAGCAGCAGGGTCGGGTCCACGAGCAGGGGCTGGGCCAGACACAGCCCGCACATGACCGCGACGTCGACGACCCAGACCCACGCGGCGGGGCGGGTCCGCATCAGCCGGAGGTAGGCGAGGCTCCACGCCGCCAGCGCGACGGCGACCGGCACGCACACCGGCGCACCCGCGGGCGGGGCGGCGAACGGCGCCGCGACGGCCATGAGCACGCCGACGGTCGCCCGCGCACCCGCCGCGAACCGCAGACCGAACCGGTCCAGGAAAGCCCCTGTCGACATCTCAGGGGAGGGTTCGCGGAGAGCGACACCCCCGTTATCGCATTATGGAGCCACAACGTGCCTGTCGGGGCCGACAACGGCCGTTATGGCTCCATAGTGCGCTGGTCAGACCGCCACCGGAGTCGCCAGGTCCTTGACCAGGGCGGTGAGCCAGTCCAGGAGCTCCAGGTCGCGCAGCGGGGCGCCGCCGATGCGGTTGCCCTGGCTGGGCTTCGGGACGGCGACGAGCCGGGCGGCGGGCTTGTACTGGCCCTTGGGGTGCATCCGCTTGAACCGCAGCTGCTTGGAGTCCGGCAGGTCCACCGGGCCGATGCGGATCATCGTGCCCGCCACGGCCACCTCGGCCAGCCCGAGCGACCGGCAGAGCTGCCGGAACCGCGCCACCGCGAGCAGGTTGCGCACCGGCTGCGGCGGCTCGCCGTAGCGGTCCTTCAGTTCCTCGACGACGGCCTCGAGCGCCGCGTCGTCCCCCGCCTCCGCGATCTTGCGGTAGGCCTCCAGGCGCAGCCGCTCGCCGTCGACGTAGTCGTGGGGCACGTGGGCATCGATCGGCAGGTCGACGCGCACCTCCGCGAGGGGCTCCGGCTCCTCGCCGCCCGGGGCGCCCCCGGCGGACCGGAACGCCGCCACGGCCTCGCCGACCAGCCGGATGTACAGGTCGAACCCGACGCCCGCGATGTGCCCGCTCTGCTCCGCGCCCAGGATGTTGCCCGCGCCGCGGATCTCCAGGTCCTTCATCGCCACCGCGGCACCCGAGCCCAGCTCCGAGTGCTGCGCGATCGTGGCGAGCCGGTCGTGCGCGGTCTCGGTGAGCGGGTGCTCCGGCGGGAACAGGAAGTACGCGTAGCCGCGCTCGCGGCCACGCCCGACCCGGCCGCGCAGCTGGTGCAGCTGGGAGAGGCCCAGGGTGTCCGACCGCTCGACGATCAGGGTGTTGGCGTTGGAGATGTCCAGGCCGTTCTCGACGATCGTCGTGCAGACGAGGACGTCGTACTCCTTGTGCCAGAACGCGTTCACGGTCTGCTCGAGCAGGTCCTCGTGCATCTGCCCGTGCGCGACGCCGATGCGCGCCTCCGGCACCAGCTCCTGGATCTTCTTGGCCGCCCGGTCGATCGAGGTGACCCGGTTGTGCACGTAGAAGACCTGGCCGTCCCGCAGCAGCTCGCGGCGGATGGCGGCGGCGACCTGCTTGTCGTCGTAGGCGCCGACGTAGGTCAGGGTCGGGTGCCGGTCCTCGGGCGGGGTGGTGATCGTGGACATCTCGCGGATGCCCGCGAGGCTCATCTCGAGCGTCCGCGGGATCGGCGTGGCGGACAGCGTGAGCACGTCGACGTGCGCGCGCAGCGCCGTGATGTGCTCCTTGTGCTCCACGCCGAAGCGCTGCTCCTCGTCGACGATGACCAGCCCGAGGTCCTTCCACCGGACCCCGGTCTGCAGCAGCCGGTGCGTCCCGACGACGACGTCGACGGTCCCGTCCGCCAGCCCCTCGATCGTCGTCTTCGCCTCGGCGGCGTCGGTGAACCGCGACAGCCCCTTCACCGTGACCGGGAAGGCGCGCATCCGGTCGGCGAAGGTCGACAGGTGCTGGGTCGCGAGCAGCGTGGTCGGGACGAGGACCGCGACCTGCTTGCCGTCCTGCACCGCCTTGAACGCGGCCCGCACGGCGATCTCGGTCTTGCCGAACCCGACGTCCCCGGTGATCACTCGGTCCATCGGCACCGGACGCTCCATGTCCCGCTTCACCTCGTCGATGGCGGAGAGCTGGTCCGGGGTCTCGGTGTAGGGGAAGGCGTCCTCGAGCTCGCGCTGCCACGGGGTGTCCGGGGCGAAGGCGTGCCCGGGCGACGACTGCCGGGCGGCGTAGAGCTGCACCAGACCGGCGGCGATGTCCCGGACCGCCTTGCGTGCGCGGCCCTTGGTCTTCGCCCAGTCCGATCCGCCCAGCTTGTTCAGTGTCGGCTGCTCGCCGCCGACGTAGCGGGAGATCTCGTCGAGGGCGTCGGTCGGCACGAAGAGCCGGTCCGCGGGCTGCCCCCGCTTGCTCGACGCGTACTCCAGGACCAGGTACTCGCGGGTCGCGCCCTGGACGGTGCGCTCCTTCATCTCCACGAACTTCCCGATGCCGTGCTGGGCGTGCACCACGAAGTCCCCGGGCTGCAGGGCGGCCAGGTCGACCGCGTTGCGACGCCGGGCGGGCAGCTTCCGGGTGGTGGTGTCCAGCCCCGCGCGGGTGCCGGTCAGGTCGGACTCGGCGAGCAGCACCAGGCCGACACCCGGGGCCGCGAAGCCGTCCGCGATCCGCCCGCACGTGACCGTGACCAGGCCCTTCTCCGGGACCTCGGTGAGCTCCTCGACCAGGGTGGCGGGCACCTCGGCCTCGCCGAGCTGCTCGATGCTGCGGTCCGCGGTGCCCTGCCCGGCGACCACGAGCACCGCCGCGCCGCCGGCGGCGGTGTGGGCGCGCAGGTCGACGAACGCGCGCTCGGTGTCGCCGCGGTAGGACTCGATCTCGTGCACGTCCGGGACGATCACGTCGTCCGCACCGGAGAGCAGGGGGGACAGCGTGATCACCGGGCGGCCGGTGGTGGTGGCGTGCTCCAGCACGCCGCCGAGGTCCCGGTACGCCGAGGCGCCGACGTCGATCGGGGCCTGTCCCCCGGTGCCCGCCGCCAGCCAGGAGGCCTCCAGGAACTCCTGCCCCGTCCGGACGAGGTCGTGGCTGCGGGTGCGGATGCGCTCCGGGTCGGCGAGGAGGATCCGGGCGCGCGCGGGGAGCAGGTCGGTCAGCAGCTGCAGCTCGCCCCCCACCAGGGCGGGGATCAGCGACTCCATCCCCTCGGTGGGGATGCCGTTCGCCAGGTGTTCGAGCAGCTCACGCAGCTGCGGGTTGTTCTCGTGCTCCTTCGCCAGCAGCGCGGCCCGCTCGCGCACGGCGCCGGTCAACAGCAGCTCCCGGCACGCGGGTGCGATGACCTCGGTGACCACCGGGTCGTCCATCGACCGCTGGTCGGCCACGGAGAAGGCGCGCAGCTCGGAGACCTCGTCGCCCCAGAACTCGATGCGGACGGGATGGTCGGCCGTGGGGACGAAGAGGTCGAGGATGCCGCCGCGCACCGCGAACTCGCCGCGGGCGGTCACCATCTCGACGCGGGTGTAGGCCAGCTCCACGAGCCGTTCCAGCAGTGCCTCGAACGGGTACTCGGTGCCCTCGCGGAGCACGATCGGGTCCAGCGTGCCCAGGCCCGGCGCGATCGGCTGGATCAGCGAGCGGGCCGCGGCCGCGACGATCCGCGGCGGGTTCTCGCCGCTCAGCGAGCGGAACAGGGTGAGCCTGCGGCCGACGGTGTCCGGGCGCGGCGAGAGCCGCTCGTGCGGCAGCGTCTCCCAGCTGGGGAGCACCTCCACCGGGCCCTCGACCAGCTCGCGCGCCGCGACGGCCAGCTCCTCGGCCTCGCGGTCGGTCGCGGTCACGGCGAGCACGGTGCCCGCCTCGGCGAGTGCGGCGGCCAGGAACGGGCGCAGCGCGGCCGGGCCCTCGGCCTGGACGGCAGGGGTGTCGGCGGTGCGGGTGTCGACGCCCGCCGAGGCCTCGACCACGGCCCGCAACCCGGCGTCGGACAGGGCGGCGGTCAACAGACCGGACAGTGCGGGGGGCACGGAACTCCTTGCGACGGGCATGCGGACACACCCCTGCCGAGGCTCAGTACGCCCGCAGGGGCCACTGACATCAGACGATACGCGCGCCCGAAACCTTCCCCGCAGCCCGGCTGTGACGATCCGCTCATCCCCGCCGCGGGCCGGGCACGCCAGGATCGCTCCCCATGACGCGCACCCTGATCCGCGGCGGCATCGTGCTCCCCTGCGAGGGCCGCAAGACCGTGCACGACCCCGGCTCGGTGCTGGTCGAGAACGACCGGATCGTCGCCGTCGGCACCGTCGAGGAGCTCGACGGGGTGGACGCGCAGGTCGTCGACGCCACCGGGCACGCCGTGCTCCCCGGCCTGCACAACGGCCACCTGCACTCCGGCCTGCTGCGGGGCACCGCCGAGTCGAAGTCGCTGTGGGACTGGCTGCGCGAGGACATCGACCCCGCCCACCGCGCGCTCACCCCGGAGATCGCCGAGGCCGCGTCGCTGCTCTGCTATACCGAGTCGCTACGGGCGGGCACGACGTCGGTGATGGACATGTGGCGGTTCATGGAGGGCTCGGCGCGCGCGGCCGAGCAGGTCGGGATCCGCGCGACGCTCGTCCCCTACGTCGCCGACGAGTACGACTACTTCGAGACGCTGGAGACCAACCGCAGGCTGCTGGAGACCCACCGCACCTTCGCCGAGGGCCGCGGCCGCTCCTGGGTCGGCCTCGAGCATCTCTTCTACTGCTCGCCGGAGGCCTTCCGGGGCGCCGCGCAGCTCGCCGACGAGTTCGACACGGGGCTGCACACGCACTCGTCGGAGACGATCTGGGAGGTCCAGGAGTCCCTGACCCGGTTCGGCCGCCGCCCCATCGAGGAGTTCCTCGCACGGGGGATCCTCGGCCCGCAGGCCGTCGTCGCGCACTGCGTGTGGCTCGACGACCGGGAGATCGCCGTGCTGGCCGAGACCGGGACGTCGGTCGTGCACTGCCCCTGCTCCAACATGAAGCTGTCCTCGGGGCCCGCCCCGGTGATCCGGATGCGGGAGCACGGCATCGCCGTCGGGCTGGGCAGCGACGGCGAGAAGGAGAACAACACCCTCGACCTGCTCGAGGAGATGAAGTTCGCGAGCCTGCTGCAGAAGGTCACCACGCTGGACCCGACCACGGGCGACCCGTGGGACATGCTGGCCATGGCCACCCTCGACGGCGCGCGGGCACTCGGCCTCGACGCCGAGACCGGGTCCCTGGAGCCCGGCAAGAAGGCGGACGTCATCACCGTCGACCTGCGCGGCCTGCACACCACCCCGGTGCTGCACGGTCCCGACCTGAACGTGCCCGCCCACCTGGTGTTCTCCGCGGGCGGGGCGGACGTGCGCCACGTCTGGGTGGACGGGCGGCTCCTGGTCGACGGCGGCCGGGTCCTGTCCGTCGACACCGAGGAGGTGCGGCGGCGCGGCCAGAGCGCGGCGGAGGAGCTGTTCGACCGTCGCCGCGCCCTCCCGAGCTGACGGCTCCGCTCGGCGGGATTCACGTGAGGGTGACGCCGTCGCAACATCGGGCCCCTTCACTGGTGCGCGACTCATCCGACGGTGAGGCGCGTCTAGGGTTCCGCTCGCTCGCGAGGTCTGGTCCGAGAGATGCAGGCGGCAGGCACGGCGAGCCGCCCCACGGCGGGACAAAAGCCCGGGAGACAGCTGGTGTGCCGGCTGCTCCTGCGCCGGCGCCCGACCGTGAGGACGCCATGCACTACAACCCGAACCGCCCGGACCACACGCCGGACGGCACGCCGATCGACCCCGTCGAGGCCGAGCAGCAGGCCCGCACGCTCCACGCGCACTACGGCCCCGAGGCCGCCTACGCCGTGGCCGCGGAGGCGCGGCTGCCCACCACCAAGTACGAGGCGGAGATCGCCCGCGGCCTGGAGCTGGGCCTGCCGGGCGCGGACTCCATCGTGGACCGCACGATCCCCACGTTCTCCCGGGGCGAGCTGCCGCACTTCGCGGGCATCAACACCTTCCTCAAGGCCCCCTACGTCGAGGACGTCCGGCGGTGCGGGGAGTACGACGTCGCCGTGCTCGGTGTGCCGTTCGACGGCGGCACCACCTACCGCTCGGGCACCCGGTTCGGCCCGCAGGGCATCCGGAAGATCTCCGCGCTCTACGGCCCGTACTCGTTCGAGCTCGGCGTGGACCTGCGCGAGTCCATCACGATCGCCGATCTCGGGGACGTCTTCACCATCCCCGGCAACATCGAGAAGTGCTTCGACCAGATCAGCAAAGCGGTCAGCCACGTGTACGAGTCCGGCGCGTTCCCCGTCGTCCTCGGCGGTGACCACTCGATCGGCTACCCGACCGTGCGGGGCGTCGCACCCCACCTGAAAGGCGGAAACCTGGGGATCATCCACTTCGACCGGCACGTCGACACCCAGGAGACCGACCTCGACGAGCGGATGCACACCACCCCGTGGTTCCACGCCACCGACATCCCGAACGTCCCGGCGAAGAACCTGGTCCAGATCGGGATCGGCGGGTGGCAGGCACCGCGTCCGGGCGTCAAGGTCGGACGCGAGCGCGGCACCACGATCATGACCGTCACCGACTGCGTGGAGATGGGCATCGAGGAGGCGGCCCAGCGGGCGCTCGACGTCGCCTGGGACGGCGCCGACGCCGTCTGGCTCTCCTTCGACGTGGACTGCCTCGACGCCGCCTTCGTCCCCGGGACCGGCTGGCCGGAGCCCGGCGGGTTCCTCCCGCGCGAGGTCCTGAAGTTCATCCAGATCATCGCCGACGCCCGCCCGCTCGCCGGGATCGAGGTCGTCGAGTGCGCCCCGCCCTACGACAACGCGGAGATCACCGCGCTGATCGCCACCCGCGTCGTCTGCGACACCCTCGGCTGCCTCGTGCGGTCCGGCCACCTGCCGAAGAACTCCTGAGCACTCCTGAGCACGTCTTCCTTCACCCGGAACGGAGACAGTCATGATCATTCTCGGGGTCGCGATCGGCGTCGTCCTCGTCCTCGCCGTGGGGCTCGCCGTCGCCCGCAAGGTCGACGGCGACTCGACCAACTTCCTCGTCGCGGGCCGCGCGCTGGGCCTGCCGCTCGTCGCGGCGGGGCTGATGGGCCAGGCGGTCGACTCGAACGCCACGCTCGGCAACACCGACCTGTCCGCGGGCTTCGGCTTCTGGGCGGGCGCCTCACTGCCGCTCGGGCTGGGCCTGTGTCTGCTGCTGACCGGCGTCTTCTTCGCCAAGCGCATGAACGCGATGGGGCTGCTCAGCCTGCCGGACTTCTACCGGATCAAGTACGGCCGGGGCGTCGAGCTGGCGTCCTCGGTCCTGATGATCTTCAGCTTCTGCATCCTGCTCGCGGGCAACCTCGTGGCGGGCGGCTTCCTGTTCGAGCGGTTCCTCGGCACCAGCTACACCGCGGGCGTGCTGATCATCGTCGGCGTGGTGCTCGCGTACACGATCACCGGCGGGATGTTCTCCGACGCCTACACCGCGTTCATCCAGGTCATCATCACCGTGATCGGGTCGGCGGCCCTGCTCATCTGGGTCGCCCTCACCTACGGGATCACCGTGCCGGAGGGCATGGGGCCCTTCGACCTCGGCCAGCTCGGCGACCCCGCGCAGGGCGCCGTCGTGAACTGGGCGACGCTCATCGCGCTCGGCGTCGGCGACATCGTGGCGATCGACTTCATGCAGCGGATCTTCTCGGCGAAGAGTCCGGAGATCGCGCGGCGGGCGTGCTTCGTGGGCGCGGCGGGCACCGCGCTCGTCGGGATCCCGTACGCGCTCGTCGCGCTGTCCTCCGGGGCGATCTTCGGCGACGCGCCGGTCGACGGGCCGGTGCTGTTCGTGCTGCTGGAGCAGTACGCACCCGCCGGGCTCACGATCATGGTGCTGTCCGCGATCGTCGCGGCCTCGTGCTCCACGGCGAACGGGGTCATCCTCGGCACCGCCGCCGTCGCCGTCCGGAACATCGCCGGGCGCGACCAGCAGCACGACGCGGAGACCGGCAAGGACCCACTGCTGCGCCAGGTGCGCTTCACGATGCCGTTCGTGGTGGGCGTCGCGATCCTGTTCGCGCTGCGGGTGCCGCAGACCGGCATCCTGCTCACCCTGGCGTTCGACCTGATGCTCGCCGCGCTCGTCGTGCCGTTCGTGCTGGCGCACTGGTGGCCCGCCCGGATCACCACGGCCGCCGCGGCGGCGGCGATCACGGTCGGGCTGGTGGTGCGGCTGGGCTTCTTCGTCGTGACGCCCACGATCTACGGCGTCGACAACACCCTGCTGTACATCCCGAACTCCGTGTTCGGCCCGGGTTTCGACGGCTGGCCCACCTTCATCGCCCCGGCGCTGTCCCTGCTGACGTTCGTGGCGGTGGCGCTGGTCCGGCCCCGCACCACCCCGCCGACGCCCGACCCGTCGCCCCGCACGGTGGCCGCGGAACCCGGCTGACCCCGTGAGTGGCGATAGTCGCCATAGCGACTATCGCCACTCACGGTCAGCGTGGGGGCAGGGGGCGCTTGGCTCGGCTGGGGCGGGTCGCGGGATCCGGAGGGGTGACCGCGGGGCTGCGCTCCAGCGCCTCCAGGGTGAGGCGGACCGCGGTCTCCAGCTGCGGGTCGCGGCCCGCCACCCAGTCCTGCGGGGTGGTCACCACCTCGACGTCCGGGTCCACGCCGTGGTTCTCGACGGACCAGTGCAGGTCGTCGAACCAGAAGGAGTAGCGCGGCTGGGTCACGCGGGTGCCGTCGACCAGGGCGTACCGGCTGTCGATGCCGATCACCCCGCCCCACGTCCGCGTCCCGACGACGGGGCCGAGCCCCATCCGCGTGAACGCGGCGGTCACGATGTCGCCGTCGGAGCCCGCGTGCTCGTCGACGACCAGCACGATCGGGCCGCGCGGCGCGCCCTCCGGGTAGGTGGCGGGCGCGGCGTGGCGCACCACGTCCCAGCCGATCACCTTGCGCGCCAGCTTCTCGATCACCAGCTGGGAGGTGTGCCCGCCGGAGTTGTCCCGGACGTCGAGCACCAGGCCCTCGCGCCGCGCCTCGCGGGCGAAGTCCCGGTGCAGCTGCGCCCACCCCGAGGCGACCATGTCCGGCACGTGCAGGTACCCCAGCCGCCCCTCGGAGCGGTCGGCGACGAAGGCCCGCCGCCCCGCGACCCAGTCGTGGTAGCGCAGGTTCTGCTCGCCGCCCAGCGGCCGGACGACGACCCGCCGCAGCACGCCCGCGGCCGTCCGGACGGTCAGCTCGGTGAGGGTGTCCGCGCGGCCCAGCAGCAGCGGGTTCGGGCCCAGCTCGTGGTCGACCGGGCGCCCCCCGACCTCCACCAGCACGTCCCCCGCCCGGACGTCGACGCCCGGCTCGGACAGCGGGCTGCGGGCGTCCGGCGCGGAGGTCTCCGGCGGCAGGACGCGCGCGATCCGCCAGCCCTGGTCGGTCGCCTCCAGGTCGGCGCCGAGGAACCCGGGGCGCCCGCCGAAGTCGCCGCCGGAGCCGCGGCCCACCACGTAGGCGTGCGAGGAGCCCAGCTCGCCCGCCGTCTCGTACATCAGGTCGACGAGGTCGTCGGTGCTGCCGACGGCGTCGACCAGCGGCCGGTACCGCTCCAGCTCGGCGGCCCAGTCGACGCCCGCCATGTCCTCGACCCAGTAGTGGTCCCGCATGAGGCGGCCCGCCTCGTCGAACATCTGGCGCCACTCGGCGGCCGGGTCGACGGTCACCGCGACGCGGGAGGTGTCGATCTCGAACTCGTCCGCGTCCCCCTCGGACGGCGCGCCCGACCCGGAGCGGTCGCTGCGCAGCACCCGCAGCGTGCGGGACTCGCGGACGACCAGGCGGGTGCCGTCGCCGCTGACCGCGTAGCCGGTCGCGGGGTCGGCGATGGTGTCGACCTTGCGCTTCTTCAGGTCGAACCGCTCCAGGACGGGCTTGGGGTCGTCGCCCTCGGCCCGCCCGTCGCCCAGCTCGCCGGTGACCGGTACCGACAGCCAGAGCAGGCAGTCCTTCGCCGCGCCCAGCCCCCGGTAGCGGCCCTCCGGGACCGGGATCGGGATGACCCGGTCCGCCAGCCCCTCGACGTCCAGGACCGTCTCCGGCGGGGTGTCCTTCTCCTTCTCCTTCTCCGACTCCTTCTTCTCGGGCTCGTCCTCCGACACGGCGGGCGGGTCCTCGGGCTCCTCGTCGGCCCCGGTGGTGGGCCGACCGTCCGGCCCCGCCCCGAACGGCGACGGCGTGCGCGCCGCCAGCGGCACCAGGAACGGCCGCCAGGACGCCGGGAACGTCAGGTCGAAGGAGTGCTCGTCGTAGATCGGGTCGAAGCTGCGCCGGGAGAGGAACGCGAGGTAGCGCCCGTCCGTGGTGAACACCGGGTCGGTGTCGACGAACCGCGGCTCGGTCACGGCGACCAGCGCGTCGCTCCCGTCGGGACCGGCCAGGTCCACCAGCATGATCCGGGACAGGCCGGGCTCGATCGGGTCCTCGTAGGCGAGCCAGCGGGAGTCCGGGGAGAAGCTCGGTCCGGCGATCTCCCCGGCGGCGCCGCGGGCCGGGGTGCGGACGTGCCCGGTGGCCGTGTCGAGCAGGACCAGACGGCCGTCGTGCGTGGTCAGCGCGGCGAGCTTCCCGTCCGGCGCGGCCTCCAGCTCCAGCACCCGCCCGAGCTGTCCGTCGGCGTACCGGACCGGGTCGGGGGCCCCCTCGGCGTGGGGGTCCAGCGGCGCGACGACGACGGCGTCCTCCCCGCTCGCGTCGTCGATCCAGATCGCGCGGTCCTCCCCCAGCGGGCGGGCCAGCCGCGCCCGCACGCCCTGCTCCGCGAGCAGGGTGCGGGCCGGGCCGTCCCGGTGGGTCAGCCGGTGCACGGTGCCGCGCACCGAGACCACACTCGACCGTCCGGTGTGGTCGGGGCGGGCCCCGGAGACCCAGTGCGCGGCGCGGACCCGGTGCGGCTCCCGGCGGGTGCGCGGCCCGCCGAGCCGCACGTCCAGGCGCCGCGGCGGCGCGTCGAGGGACTCGAGCAGGTAGAGCTCGCCCGCGGACTCGTAGACGACCCGTTCCCCGTCCGTGCTCGCGTGGCGGGCGTAGAACTCGGCCCCGTCCACCCCGTGGTCGGTGTGTCGGCGCAGGTCACCGCCCTGCAGGTCGACGCTGTAGAGGTTGCCGTGGTCCTCGTGGTCGGAGAGGAAGGCGATCCGGCCCGCCACGACCATGGGGGCGTCGAGCTGCCCGTCGAGCTCGGGGAGTAGGCGGGTGAACTCCCCGGTGCCCGTGGGGTCCCACCAGATCTTCCCGGCGGTGCCGCCCCGGTAGCGCTTCCACCAGGCCATGTCGCGTGCCATGGTGCGTCCGATCAGGACGCCCCCGGCGCCGTAGGCCACGGCGGAGACGGGGCCGTAGTCCAGCCGGTGCGGGCGGCCGCCGAGCGCGGGGACGGCGTAGGCCCAGGTGTTCGCGAAGGTGTGCTGGCCGGTCGCGCTGGTCGCGACCACGCGGCCGTCGGGCGTCCAGCCCGCCGACCGGGTGCGCAGGTCGCCCCAGAACGTCACGCGGCGGGCGGCGCCGCCGTCCGCCTCGGCCACCCGGATCTCCGGGGCGCCGTCCTTCGTGCTGCTCCAGGCGACCAGGGTGCCGTCGGGGGAGAACCGCGGGGACCGGGCCGGGACGTCGTCCGCCGTGAGCCGGGTCGCGCGCCCGCCCGCGAGCGGGGCGGTCCAGACGTCGTCCTCGGCCACGAACACCAGGCTGTCGCCGTGCAGGTGGGGGAACCGCAGATAGCTACGTGGCACCCCGCAACGCTACTGCCGGGAGTAGCGCTCCTGGGCGCGCGCCCGGGCCTTGGCCGCCTCCACCTCGCGGTCCTTGGGCGGCGCGGTGGTGACCAGGTCCTCGAGCAGGTGTCGGGTCACGTGCGCGATCTCCGCGACCGCCCGGTCGAACGCCTCCTGGTTCACCTGCGAGGGCTTGGCCGACCCGCTGACCTTGCGGACGAACTGCAGCGCCGCCGCGTGCACCTCGTCGTTCGTGGCGGGCGGATCGAAGTTGTGCAGGGTCCGGATGTTGCGGCACATGACTCCTCCTCATACGGGATCGAGGCCGGTCAGCGGCGCGACGCCGAGCAGCATCCGGCCGGGGTGGAAGCCCTCGGCGTAGCGGGCCCGACACTGCACCCCACGCACCCGGGCGAGCCCGGCGAAGGACTCGGCGTCGAACCACGGTCGGTCGGTCTGGCTGCCGTAGTGCTCGTGCAGCTTGGCGATCTTCTCGGTCAACACCGGCTCCGCGAGCGGCAGGAACGCGGCGGGCTGCGCCAGGTCTCCCTCGCCCTCGAGCAGCTCGTAGCCCAGCACGAGATGGTCGGGGAAGGCCGTGGGCACCCACTGGGCGACGACGCCGTGATCGGGCCTGCCGTCGTGGCGGGGCGGGCCCAGCACCAGATCGGGTTCGCCGCGCCCGCGGACCTCCTCGATCGCCTGGCCCACCCGCTCCGCGCGGACCGGGAGCCGCCCGTCGGGCAGGTCGTGCACCACGACCTCGAGCTTCGCGCCCGGACAGAAGGCCGCGAGCGCCGCCCGCTCCTCCTCCTCGCGCAACGACCCGCCGCCGGTCAACACCAGCGCGGTCACCGCGACACCGGGGTGCGCGCGACACAGCTCCAGGAGCGCGCCGCCGGCCCCGACGGCGATGTCCGCGCTGTGCGCGCCGATCAGCACCATCCGGTCCAGGCGTTCCGGCAGCAGGCTGAGCACGCCTCAGCATCCCGCCCCACGCCTGCGAGCGAAAGGCTCATCGTCATCCTGGCTGAGGAGATCACCTCCCGCGTGACAGGATGGACGGACAATCCGCCGTGGTGTAACGGCAGCACCTCGGATTTTGGTTCCGATGGTCCAGGTTCGAATCCTGGCGGCGGAGCGAGTCGACCTCGGGTGGCGTCCGGTCGGAGCGCGACACGAGGGGAGGACGCATGTGCGCCATGTGTGCGAGTGAGAGCTACGAGCAGGTCGTGGCAGACCTGGCCGAGACCGTGCGCGAGCACGGCTGGGCGGTGCGGGTGGTCTACGGGACCGGCAGGCGGCCGCCGTGGGCCTACACGGTCGGGCTCGGGTCCTCCGGGCTGCCCGAGCTGGTCGTGACGGGGCTGCCCGCGGAGCGGGCCGTCGACCTGCTGAACGACGTCGCCGAGCACGTGCTCGATGCGGGCGTCGCGCCGCGCCCCGGCGAGCGGGCGGCCGCCGCCCTCGAGTACGTCGCGGTCGCGGAGCCGGACGCGCACCTGGTGCACGCCGTCGCGCTCTACGGCGAGGGCAGGCGCGCGGTCCAGGTCGTCTGGGCGGACGAGGCGGGCCGCTGGCCGTGGGACCCGGCGGCGGGCGGCGTACAGCCCGTGCTCGGCCCCCGCTCCCCCGACGCACCGCCCCTGACATGACCGAAGGCCGCCCCGGTGCGGGGCGGCCTTCGCGGTGCAGCGACCCGGTTCAGCGACCGGGTCGGGGTGGCGGGGGCGGCGGTGCGCCGTTGCCCGTGCACCCGAGGACGTTCATGGATCGCATGTCGTCTCCTCTCCCGCGCGGGATCACTCCAGCGCGGCGTCCAGCGTGATGGTGGTTCCGGTGAGCGCCTTGCTGACCGGGCAGCCCTCCTTGGCGGCCTGCGCGGCCTTCTCGAACTCCGCGGCGTCGAGCCCGGGGACCTCGCCCCGGACCTTCAGCGCGATGCCGGTGATGCGGAACCCGCCCGCCGGGTCCGGCCCGAGCGACACGTCCGCGGTCACGTCGAGGGACTCGACGGTCCCGCCCGCCTGGCCGAGCAGCGCCGAGAGCTGCATGGCGTAGCAGGAGGAGTGCGCCGCCGCGATCAGCTCCTCCGGGCTGGTGGTGCCGCCCGCGTCCTCGGCGGCGCGCTTGGGGAAGCTGACGTCGTACGTGCCGACCTTGCTGCTGGTCAGCTCGACCTGCCCGGACCCCTCCTCGAGGGAACCGTTCCAGGCCGTCCGTGCGGTGCGAGTGGGCATCGGGACTCCGATCCGTCGGCTATACGTGAAGAACCCGCCCAGCCTGGCCGACACACCCGATCGGAGCCACCCGACGGCGACCGGCCCACCCCTGTCGGTGAACGGTTGCTCAGCGGACCTGGACGGCGTCCCCGACCTGGAGGTGGTCGTAGAACTCGATGGCGTCCGGGCGGGTCAGGCGCACGCAGCCCGCCGACGGCGTCTCCAGGGTGCCCTGGTGGAAGCCGATCCCGCCCTGGGCGAAGAACACCGCGAACGGCATCGGAGCGTCGTCGAACTCCGCGCTGCGGTGGTTGACGTTCTTCCACTCGACGACGAAGTCGCCCCGCGGGGTCTCGTGCCCCTGCCCGCCGGGACTGACGGCGACCGGCCCGAACACCACCGCGCCGTCGCGCAGCAGCCAGGCCTGCTTGGCCGCCACGTCCACACAGGCCCGCGCCACCGTGGTGCACGGCGTGCCCGGCACGGGTGCGGCGGGGCCCGCGAGCGCCGTCCCGGAGAACACCACGACCAGCACGACCGCGGCTGCGACGAGACCCCACACCGTGCGCATGTGCACCTTTCGTCCGGTTCGAGTGGGCCAACGAGCGCAGCCCCCCGCGGTCACGGCGCGCCCGCGTAGGATTCGTCGGGCCCGGAAGCACGGCCGCGAGGCGAAGGAGTGCCCATGCCCGACTCCCCCCGACCCGCCGCATCGGTGGTCCTGGCCGCGGGCGAGGGCACCCGCATGCGCTCGGCCACGCCGAAGGTGCTGCACGAGATCGGCGGTCGGAGCCTGCTCGGGCACGCCGTCCACGCCGTCGCCGAGCTGGAGCCCGAGCACCTCGCGGTGGTCGTCGGGCACGGCCGCGACGAGGTCACCGCCGCACTGCTGCGGATCGCGGACGAGGTGGCCCGCGACATCCACACGGCCGTCCAGGAAAAGCAGAACGGCACCGGGGACGCCGTGCGGTGCGGCCTCGCCGCGCTGCCCGCGGACCTGACCGGCACCGTGCTGGTGACCTACGGGGACGTCCCGCTCCTCGACGCCGCCACCCTGCGCGAGGTCCTCTCGACCGAGGCCGCCGTGACCCTGCTCACGACCGACCTGGCCGACCCGACCGGGTACGGGCGGATCGTGCGCACGGACGGGGCGGTGACGGCGATCGTCGAGCAGAAGGACGCCTCCGCCGCGCAGCGGGCGATCACCGAGGTCAACTCCGGTGTCTACGCCTTCGACGCCGCCTTCCTCGCCGACGGGCTCACCCGCATCGGCACCGACAACGCCCAGGGCGAGCTGTACCTGACCGATCTCGTCGCGCTCGCCGTCGCGGACGGGCGCCGCGTCGAGGCCGTGCGGACCGAGGACCCCTGGCTGGTCGCCGGGGTCAACGACCGGGTCCAGCTCGCCGAGGTCCGCGCCGAGCTCAACCGGCGGGTCCTGCGCGGCCACATGCTCGGCGGCGCGACGATCGTCGACCCGGCCAGCACCTGGGTGGACGTGCAGGTCACGCTGGGCCGAGACGTCGTCGTCGAGCCGGGGACGCAGCTGCGCGGCCGCACCACCGTCGCCGACGGCGCCGTGGTCGGCCCGGACACCACCCTCGCCGACAGCGAGATCGGCGAGGGCGCCTCGGTCGTCCGGACGCACGGGTCGGCGGCGGTCATCGGCGCGGGAGCGACCGTGGGCCCGTTCGCCTACCTGCGGCCGGGGACCCGGCTCGGCGCGAGCGGCAAGATCGGCACCTTCGTGGAGACGAAGAACGCCGAGATCGGCGCGGGCTCCAAGGTGCCGCACCTCACGTACGTGGGGGACGCCACGATCGGCGAGCAGAGCAACATCGGGGCGTCGTCGGTGTTCGTCAACTACGACGGCGTCGCCAAACACCGCACGACGATCGGTTCCCACGTCCGCACCGGATCCGACACCATGTTCATCGCCCCCGTGGCCGTCGGCGACGGCGCGTACACGGGGGCGGGGACGGTGGTCCGGGACGACGTTCCGCCGGGGGCGCTGGCGGTGTCGTCCGGGCCACAGCGCACCATCGAGGGGTGGGTCGTACGGAAGCGACCCGGCACGCCGGCGGCCGCCGCCGCCGAACGGGCCACCAACGCAGCCAGCGGCCAAGGAGGCCAAGCGCAGTGAGTGCCATGTCGGGTCAGCCGAAGAAGAACCTGATGTTCTTCGCCGGGAGGACACACCCCGAGCTGGCCGAGCAGGTCGCCAAGCACCTCGACGTCACGGTCACCCCGCAGTCGGCCTACTCCTTCGCGAACGGCGAGATCTTCGTCCGGTTCGAGGAGTCGGTCCGGGGGTGCGACGCGTTCGTGCTGCAGGCCCACTCGGCGCCGATCAACGACGCGATCATGGAGCAGCTGATCATGGTCGACGCGCTCAAGCGCGCCTCGGCCAAGCGGATCACCGTGGTCATGCCGTTCTGGGGCTACGCCCGCCAGGACAAGAAGCACCGCGGCCGCGAGCCCATCACCGCCCGCCTCGTCGCGGACCTGTTCAAGACCGCGGGCGCGGACCGGATCATGACGGTGGACCTGCACACCTCGCAGATCCAGGGCTTCTTCGACGGCCCGGTGGACCACCTGTTCGCCCTGCCGGTGCTCGCGCAGCACATCAAGGAGCGCTACGCGGAGGACGACCTGGCCGTCGTCTCGCCGGACTCGGGGCGCGTGCGGCTGGCCGAGCGCTGGGCGGAGACCCTCGGCGGCACCCCGCTGGCCTTCATCCACAAGACCCGGGACCCGCTCAAGCCGAACGAGGCCGTGGCGAACCGGGTGGTCGGTGAGATCGAGGGCCGCACCTGCGTGGTCATCGACGACATGATCGACACCGGTGGCACGGTGGCGAAGACCGTCGAGGTGCTGCTGAAGGAGGGCGCCAAGGACGTGATCATCGCGGCCACCCACGGCGTGCTCTCGGGCCCCGCCGTCGACCGCCTGGCGAACTGCGGCGCCCGTGAGGTGATCTTCATGGACACCCTGCCGATCCCGGAGGACAAGCGCTTCCCCGGCATGACCGTGCTCTCGATCGCCCCGCTGCTCGCCGAGGCCATCCACCAGGTCTTCGACGACGGCTCGGTGACCAGCCTGTTCGACGGCAACGCCTGATCCACACGTCGGGAGCGGGGCGGTCGGGTTCCGACCGCCCCGCTCCCGTTCGGTGGATCGTGCTCAGACCCGGGTCCAGGTGCAGCCGCCGCGCAGCGTCGCGAACTCGCCGTTCTGGACGGTCACCGAGCCGGGCCCCTGGACGATCTCGTTGGCGATGATCGACCCGAGCTCGCCGGAGTCGGTGGAGGCCCGCTCCCAGTAGCACATGTCCAGCGCGTTCGAGGCGGACGGACCTTCGGTCTTGTAGCGGCCCGCGGCCATGTCGACGCCCACCTCGTAGGTGCCGTCGGACACGGTCGTCGCGGGGCCCGCGGGCTGGGCGGCGACCGTCTCGGTCTGCGGGGCGGGTGCGGCGGCGGCGGGCGCGGCGGCGGCGGGCGCGGCGGCGGGCGCGGCGGCGGGCGCGGCGGCGGGCGCGGGGGTGCCGCCCATGCCCTGGCCGATCATCACGCCGAACAGGAGCCCGACGGCGAGGCCCGCCGTCAGCCACGGCCAGCGACGACGCCCCTGCTCCCCCTTGCGGACCTGCTTCTGCCTGCGGGCCTGCTTCTCCTCGCGGCGGGACAGCGTGGACGCCCACGGCTCGGCCTGGGCGGCG
This sequence comes from Pseudonocardia sp. WMMC193, assembly GCF_021728735.1. Taxonomy (NCBI): domain Bacteria; kingdom Bacillati; phylum Actinomycetota; class Actinomycetes; order Pseudonocardiales; family Pseudonocardiaceae; genus Pseudonocardia; species Pseudonocardia sp. WMMC193. The sequence continues at coordinate 4,085,197 of NZ_JAKKDO010000003.1, forward strand.
GACTCCGCGAACGACGCCGGCGCGGGGCCCGCGGTGAACAGGGGCGCCGACTCGGTGCGGGACGTGCCCGCCCGCTGCCACGTCGTCATCCCCGCCGCCTCGCCCACGGTCGTGGTGCGGCCCCGGGGCGAGCGCTGCGCCGGGACCACCGGGATCGCCTCGGTCGCCGGGTCGACGTCTGCGGAGCGGTAGTGCTGGGTGGTCATGGCCTTCCCCCGAATGCCTCGACTGTGTGCTGACATCCGGCTCATCGCGTCGAGTGCCGGACGTCTTAGCCACGACACGCCCGTTTCATCGAATCTGAGGAGAGCACCCCGTTCCGAGGGCCGCGACGGGCCGGCGTACCGTTGTCGGCATTCCGCGGCGAGGGCGGGTTGTTCGTCGAGCCCGCCGTCATCGACGTGGTCGACCCCTTCGGGGCCGCCCCTCGTCGCGCGCTGACATCCGCAGTACGAGGAGAGAGATCCACCGTGGCCCAGTCCAAGATCGCCGCCGAGACCCGGACCGAGTTCGGCAAGGGCGCCGCGCGCCGCACCCGCAACGCGGGCAAGATCCCCGCCGTCCTCTACGGGCACGGGACCGACCCGCAGCACCTGTCGCTGCCGTCGCTGGAGTTCGCCGCCGTCGTCCGTGAGCAGGGCCGCAACGCGATCCTCGAGCTGGACATCGCGGGCACCCAGTCGCTGGCGCTGACCAAGACGGTCGTGTTCCACCCGATCCGCCCGTACATCGAGCACGTCGACCTCCTCGTGATCAAGAAGGGCGAGAAGGTCGTCGTCGAGATCACGGTCATCGTCGAGGGCGAGGCCGCGCCGGGCACCCTGGTCACCCAGGAGCTCAACACGGTCGAGGTCGAGGCGGACGCGCTCAACATCCCCGAGAACGTCGTCGTCTCCGTCGAGGGCGCCGAGGTCGGCACCCAGTTCCTCGCGGGCCAGCTGCCGCTGCCCGAGGGCACCGAGCTGCGGACCGACCCCGAGTACCTCGTGGTGAACGTCGTCGCCGCCCCGACCGCCGCGGACCTCGAGGCCGAGATCGACACCGAGGGTGCCGGCGTGGTCGAGGACGCCCCGGAGAGCGCCACGGACGAGGCCGAGACCTCGGCCGAGGGCTCCGCCTCCGAGAGCTGATGGCCGCAGGCACGGCGCTGGTGGTGGGGCTCGGCAACCCCGGGCCCCGCTACGCGGACACCCGACACAACGTGGGGTTCGCCGTCGTCGACCTGCTGGCCGCGCGGATCGGGGCGCGGTTCACCCTGCACAAGCGGTCGAACTCGGAGATCGCCGAGGGTCGGCTCGCGGGCGGGAAGGTCGTGCTGGCCAAGCCGCGCACGTACATGAACGAGTCCGGCGGCCCGGTCGCCGGGCTCGCCCGGTACTTCTCGGTCGGCGCCGAGGACCTCGTCGTCGCCCACGACGACCTGGACCTCGGCTTCGGCGTGGTCCGGGTGAAGCGGGGCGGCGGCGAGGGCGGGCACAACGGGCTCCGCTCGATCAGCCGCTCGCTCGGCACCAAGGACTACCTGCGGCTGCGCTTCGGCATCGGCCGCCCGCCCGGCAGGCAGGACCCGGCGGACTTCGTGCTCAAGAAGTTCTCCGGGACCGAGCAGAAGGAGCTCGACCTCGCGGTCGACCTCGCCGCGGACGCCGTCGAGGCGCTCCTGGCCGACGGCCTCGAACCCACCCAGAACCGCTTCCACGCCCTGTCATGAGCTCGTGAGTGGCGATGGTCGCCCTGGCGACCATCGCCACTCACAGCAGGTCGGCGGTCGCGGCGCGGCGGAGCTTGCCGCTCGGCGTCTTGGGCAGGCTGCCGGGCGGGAGGACCTCCACGCGGGCGGGCCGGGCACCCACCGCGCTCACCACCCGCGAGATCACGTCCTTGCGGATCACGGCGGACTCGTCCGCATCCCCCGCCCGCCGCGACTCGACGACGACGGCGAAGGACTCCCGCCGGTCCCCCGCGGGCAGCCGGACGGCCACGGCGTTCCCGGCCCGCACCCCGTCCGCCTCCGCGGCGGCCCGCTCGATGTCGGTCGGGTAGATGTTGCGACCACCCATGATGATCACGTCCTTGGTGCGCCCGCAGACCACCACCTGCCCGTCCTCGACCAGGTAGCCCTCGTCACCGGTGTCGAACCAGCCGTCGGGGTCCCGGGTGGCGAGCGGCCCGTCGACGGTCAGGTACCCCGGCGTCACCGACTCGCCGCGCAGCTGGATCGAGCCGACCTCGCGGACCCCCACGGTCCGCCCGTCCGCGACGACGCGCGCCTCGATGCCCGGCAGGGGCGGCCCGAGCAGCGGGAACGCCCGACCGGTGCCCGGTTCGGCGCGGCGCCGCGACTCGAGGGCGTCGGCGTCGATCTCGTCCACCGCCAGCCCCGTCTCGACCGGCGCGAACGCCACCCCCAGCGCCGTCTCGGCCATGCCGTAGGCGCAGAGCACCGACTCGGGCCGCAGCCCGAACCGCGCACCGTTCTCGACGAAGGCGCGCACCGCCACCGGGTCCACCGGCTCCGCGCCGTTGAGCGCGATCCGCAGCGTCGACAGGTCCAGGTCGGCGGCCCGGGCGAGCTGCCTGCCGAGCACGGCGTAGGCGAAGTTCGGCGCCGCGGTGACCGTGCCGCCGTGGCGCGAGATCAGCTCGGCCCAGAGCAGCGGGCGGGTCAGGAAGTCCACCGGCGTGACGATCACGCACTCGAGCCCGGTCACCATCGGGACCGTCAGGAACCCGACCATGCCCATGTCGTGGAACAGCGGCAGCCACGAGATCATCACGTCCCGCTCGACGTCCAGCCGGGCGGCCTCGCGCATGGCCGTGATGTTCGCGTGCAGGTTGCGGTGGGTGATCCGCACGGCCTTCGGTTCGGCCGTGGACCCGCTCGTGAGCTGCAGCAGGGCGGTGTCGTCCTCGTCCGCGACGTCGGCGTCCGGGACGAACGGGTCGCCCCCGTCGAGGGAGTCGATGAGCAGGTAGGGGATGCCGCGCTCGTCGAGGACGGGGGCGAGGGCGTCGAACGGGGCGCCGAGCAGCACCGTCGTCGCGTCGATCATGCGGAGCACCGTGACGGTGTCCTCGGCCCAGTGCGCCAGGTCGGTGCGCGCGGTCGGCTGGTGCAGCATCGTGACGCTGCCGCCGACGAGCCAGACGGCCTGGGCGAGCGGCGCGATCGCGGCGGGCTCCCCGGCGAGCACCCCGACCGCCTGCCCGCGCCCGAGCCCGGCGGCCCGCAGCGCCGCGGCCCGGTTCCGGGCCTCGACGTGCACCTCGGCCCAGGTCCGACGGCGCGGCGCGGCGGGCTCACCGGTCGTCATCCCCCGGGTCGTGACGGTGGCGGAGTCCAGCAACGTTGCGAGGAACCGGGACATAAGCCTCACCCTACGTGCGCCGGGCCTCCGGACGGGCGCACCGCGGGAGTACGGTCGGCGCCGTGGCTGCCACCCGTGACCAGATCGCCGCGGCCGTCGAGGCCGTCCTGCCCGCCGCGCGCGCCGACCTCGAGCGTCTCGTCCGGATCCCGAGCATCTGGGCCGATCCCGCGCACGCCGCGGACACCGAGGCCAGTGCCGCCGCGGTCGCCGAGCTGGCGGGCAGGCTGAACCCGGCGTCGGTGCAGATCCTGCGCGCCGAGGGCGGGGCGCCCGCCGTCGTCGCGCAGTGGCCCGCGCCCGAGGGGCAGCCGACGATCCTGCTCTACGCCCACCACGACGTGCAGCCCACGGGCGGGGACGAGCTGTGGACCAGCGCGCCCTTCGAGCCCACCGAGCGGGAGGGTCGGCTCTACGGCCGCGGCGCGGCAGACGACAAGGCGGGCGTGATGACCCACCTCGCCGTGCTGCGCGCCTTCGAGGGCAGGCCCCCGATCGGCGTCACGCTGTTCATCGAGGGCGAGGAGGAGTCCGGTTCGCCGACCCTGCCCGCCCTGCTCCGCGAGCACCACGAGCTCCTCGCCGCGGACGTCATCGTGATCGCGGACGCCGCCAACCCCTCCGTGGACACCCCGGCCCTGACCACCAGCCTGCGCGGCCTGGTGGACGTCGTCGTCGAGGTGAGCCTGTTGGAGCGGCCGCTGCACTCCGGGGTGTTCGGCGGCCCGGTCGGGGACGCGCTCACCGCCCTGACCCACACCCTGGCCAGCCTGCACGACGAGAAGGGCGAGGTCGCCGTCGAGGGCCTGCACGCCAACTCCGGGACGGACGCCGCGGCGATCTCGGTGCCGGAGGAGGAGTTCCGCCGGGAGGCCGGGCTCGTCGAGGGCGCGGAGTTCCTCGGCACCGGCACGCTCGCCGAGCGGACCTGGCACAAGCCCGCGATCGCCGTCCTGGGGATCGACGCGCCCAGCGTCGCCCAGTCCGCGAACGTGCTCCTGCCCCGGGCCCGCGCCATGGTCAGCATGCGGCTGGCGCCGGGCGAGGACACCCTCGCGGCCCGGGAGAAGCTGGCCGCGCACCTGAAGGCGCACACGCCGTGGGGCGCGCAGGTGACGGTCACCCCCGGCTCCGGCGTCGCCGAACCCTTCGCGCTCGACGCGAACGGCGGGTCCTACGACGCGGCCAAGCGCGCCTTCTCCGCGGCCTACGACACCGCGACGGTCGAGATGGGGATCGGCGGGTCGATCCCGTTCATCGCGGAGTTCGCCCGCACCTTCCCGGGGGCCGCGGTGCTGGTCACCGGCGTCGGCGACCCGGCGAGCCGCTGGCACGGGATCGACGAGTCGCTGTCGCTGGCGATGTTCGGCAAGGGCGTGCGCGCGGAGGCCTTCCTCCTCGACGAGCTCACCCGCTGACGACCGTCTGGCGATATATCGTTCGCGATCGGCGCCGGGACCGGGCAGACTGGGGCGGTGCGGATCGGCGTGCTGGGCCCGGTCGCGGCGTGGGATCCGTCGGGGGCGGACGTCGCGCCCGCGGGGCTGCGCCTGCGCGGGCTGCTGGCCCGGCTCGCGCTCGCCCCCGGCCGCACGGTGACCGCGCAGACCCTGGTCGACGACCTCTGGGGTGACGAGCCTGCGAGCGCGAACGCCCTGCAGGCCCTGGTCTCCCGGCTGCGCCGCGCACTCGGACCCGAGCTCGTCGCGACCGTCCCCGGCGGCTACCGCCTGGAGCTGCCCGCCGCCGAGATCGACGCCGTCCGCGCCGACCGGCGGCTGGCCGAGGCCGAGGCCGAACCCGACGCGGAGACCGCCCGCGAGCTGGTGGGGCAGGCCCTGGCGTTGTGGCGGGGGCCCGCGCTCGCGGACGTGCGCAGGCTGCCGTTCGCGCAGGCCGCCGCCGACCGGCTGGACGAGAAGCGGGCCGCCGCCGTCGAACGCGCGGCCGGGTTGGACCTGCGCCTCGGCGCCCCCGCCGCCGGCATCGACCCGCTCAGCGCCCTGCTCGAGGAGCACCCGCTGCGGGAGAGCGCGGCCGCCGCGCTCGCCAGGGCGTTGCACGCCACCGGGCGCCAGGCGGACGCGCTCGCCGTGCTGGACCGCACCCGGTCGCTGCTCGCGGACGAGCTCGGCGTGGACCCCGGCCCCGAGCTCGGTGCCGCCCGGATGGACGTGCTCAGGGGCGGGTCCCGCCCCGCGCCGCGGCCGCCGAGCACGGTCCGCGCCGCCGCGCCCGCCCCGCTGACCAGCTTCGTCGGGCGTGCGGCGGACGTGGCCCGGGTCCGTGAGCTGTTGACGACGGCCCGGCTGGTCACCCTCGTCGGGCCCGGCGGGGCGGGCAAGACCCGGCTCGCCCGCGAGGGGGCACCCGGGGCGGCCTTCGCGGAGCTGGCCCCGCTCGGCGGCGGGGAGCAGATCGCGCCGACCGTGCTCGCGGCCGTCGGCAGCCCGGAGCTCGTGCTGCAGCAGGAGCCGAAGCAGGAGGACGCCGTCGAGCGGCTGGTCGCCGCGATCGGCAGGCGCGCGCTCACCCTGGTCCTGGACAACTGCGAGCACCTCGTCGAGGCGGCGGCCCGGCTCGCGAGCACGCTCCTGCAGCGCTGCCCGGCCGTGTGCATCCTGGCGACGAGCCGCGAACCGCTCGGGGTCCCGGGCGAGCGGCTGCACGCCGTCGGGGCGCTGAACCCCGCCGCCGCCGCGCAGCTGTTCCTGGACCGCGGCGCCGCGGTCGGCCGGGCGCCGGCGGCCGACGACCCGGCCATCCCGGAGATCTGCCGCAGGCTCGACGGCCAGCCGCTGCCCATCGAGCTGGCCGCGGCCCGCCTGCGGATGCTCACCCCGAGCGAGATCCTCGCCCGGCTCGACGACCGGTTCCGCCTGCTCACCTCGGGTGCCCGCACGGTCCTGCCCCGCCACCAGACCCTGCGGGCGGTCGTCGACTGGAGCTGGGACCTGCTGGAGGAGCCCGAACGCACCCTCGCCCGCAGGCTCGCGGTCTTCGCGGGCGGCGCGACCGCGGAGGCGATCGACCAGGTGTGCGAGGCGACGGGTCCGAGTCCCGACGTGTTCGACACGTTGGCGGCCCTCGTCGACAAGTCGCTGGTCGTGGCCGTGCCGGGCGAGCCGACCCGCTACCGGATGTTGGAGACGATCCGCGAGTACGCGCGGGAGCGGCTCCGGGCGTCCGGGGAGGAGGCGGCGACCCGGGCGCGGCACGCGGCCTGGGCCGTCGCGCTGGTGGAGCGGGCCGAACCCGAGCTGCGCGGCCGCGACCAGCTGCGCTGGCTCGGCGTGCTGCGCGCGGAGGCGGGCGACATCACCGCCGCGCTGCGCCGCGCCGTGGACACCGGGGACGCCCCGACCGCGTACCGGCTGGTGGCGGGCATGTACTGGGCGTGGCTGGTGCGCGGCGCGACCGAGGAGTCGATGGCCTGGGTGCAGGCCGTGGGGGAACTGCCCGACGCCGACGTGCCGCCGGACGTCCTGGCCCGGGTCATCGCGTTCCGCGGGGTCCAGGCACTGGGCCGCGGCCGGATGGCCGACGCGTTCGCGCTCGCCGAGCGGGCGACCACCCTCGCGGCGGACGTCTCGCCGCCGCGACACCCCGTCCTCGACCTGACCGGGCCCGTCACCGCCGCCTTCGAGGCCCACGAGGAGGGTCTGCTGCGCGAGATCAGCACCACGCACCCCGATCCGTGGCTGCGCGCCTTCTGCCTGCAGATCCGGGCGACGCTCGCCGAGAACGAGGGCCTCATCGAGCTCGAACGCGAGCTGGTGCGCGCGGCACACGCCCTGTTCACCCAGGTCGGCGACCGGTTCGGGCTCGGCATGACGCTGACCACGCTGGGCGAGCTGGAGGCCCTCGCGGGGAACGCCGCGGCCGCCGCGAGCGCCTTCGAGGAGGCCATCGCACTCGCCACCGAGCTGGCGAACGACGACGACCTGCCCCAGTTCCTCGTCCGCCGCGGCGGCCTCGCGGCCCGCTCCGGGGACCACGCACTGGCCCGCAAGCTCTACACCGAGGCGGTGGAGCGGATCGAGGTCTCGGAGTTCGGAGCGCCCGAGTTGTTGCAGGTGGCGCTCGCCGAGCTGGACCGCTTCGAGGGCGACCTGGTCTCGGCGCGGGCCCGGCTGGCCGACATCGACCTCGTGCCCGGTGGGCTCGCCATCGCCCAACGCACCGCGCACCTGTTCCTGCAGCGCGGGCTCGTCGAGCTCGCGGCGGGCGACCCGGACCGGGCCGCGGAGCTGCTGCGCGCCGCGGTCGACGCCGCGGACGAGAGCCGGGACGGGCCCGTGGTCGGCGCGGTCGCCGAGGCGGTGGCCCAGCTCGCGGCGGCCCGCGGGGACGTCGAGGGTGCGGCCCGGGCCCTGGGCGTCGCCGAGGCCCGACGCGGGGCGGTGGACCTCGGCGACCCGGCGGTCGTCGCGTTGCTGCCGGGGTTGGACGCGACCCTGCGCCGAGAGGCCGCTTGCCTCCCGGCGCAGGACGGGATCGCGCTGCTCAGGTCCGCCTGCGGTACAGGAACACCGCGAGCGGGGCGAACACCAGCGTGATCGCGGCGGCCCAGATCAGGGCCGTCCCGGCCGGTCCGGCGACCGGGCCGCCGAGCAGCAGCCCGCGGGCGGCGTCGGCGGTCTTGGACACCGGGTTGACCTCCACCCACGCCTGCAGCCAGCCGGGCATGGTCGAGGCGGGCACGAAGACGTTGGAGCCGAAGGTCAGCGGCAGCGAGATCATCGCGCCGATGCCCTGCACCGAGCGCGGCTCCTTCACCACCATGGCCAGCGCGGTGAACACCCAGCAGAGCGCGAACGCGAAGGCCATGACCAGCGCCAGCGCGGCCACGATCGCCAGCGGCCCGGCCTCGGTGCGGAAGCCGAGGATCGCACCGAAGACCAGCATGATCACGCCGGAGGTGGCGTAGCGGGTGATGTCCGCGGTGATCGCCCCCAGCAGCGGGGCGGAGCGCGGGATCGGCAGGCTGCGGAAGCGGTCGAAGATGCCGGTCTTCAGGTCGTCGGCGAGCGCGGTGCCGGTGCCCGCGGACGCGAAGATCACCGTCTGGACGAGCACGCCGGGCAGCGCGAACTGCAGGTAGGTGCTGGTGTCGCCGGCGATCGCGCCGCCGAAGACGTAGACGAACAGCAGCAGGAAGATGACCGGCTGGAGGGTGACGTCCAGCAGGGCCTCCGGCGAGTGGATCGTCTTGACGATCCCCCGCCAGGCCAGGGTCATGGCGTGGCGCAGCGGCCCGTGCCGGGCTCCGGTGCGTGGTGCGGGTTCTCGGACGGGGGTGGGGGCGATCGCGGTGGCGGTCATGCCGCGGCCTCCTCTTCTTCGGTGTCGTCGGCGCCGTGGCCGGTGAGGGTGAGGAACACGTCGTCGAGGCTGGGCAGGCGCAGCCCCAGCTCGGCGATCGGCACGTCCAGCCGGTCGCCCACGGCACGCAGCAGCTCCGGGGAACCGGCGACGGTCACCTCGCCGGTCGGGTCGATCGCCGGGGCCTCGCTCGTCAGCTCGGCGAGCACCGTCGCGACGGCGGGGAGGTCCGTGCGGTGCAGTGGCCGCACGTGCAGCAGCTGTCCGCCGACCTCGGCCTTCAGGGACGCGGGCGTGCCGGTCGCGATGACCCGGCCCCGGTCGAGCACCACGAGGTCCTCGGCCAGCTGGTCGGCCTCCTCCAGGTACTGGGTGGTGAGCAGCACGGTGGTGCCCTCGGCGGCCAGCGCGCGGACCTGGTCCCACACCTCGTTGCGGTGGCGGGGGTCCAGCCCGGTCGTGGGCTCGTCGAGGAACAGCACGGCGGGGCGGCCGACGAGGCTCGCGGCCAGGTCGAGGCGGCGACGCATGCCTCCGGAGTAGGTCTTGACCCGGCGCTTCGCGGCGTCGGCCAGGCCGAAGCGCTCCACCAGCTCGGCGGAGCGCGCGCGGGCGTCCCGGCGGGAGAAGTCGAGCAGGCGGGCGATCATCGTGAGGTTCTCGAGCCCGGTGAGGGAGTCGTCGACCGCGGCGTACTGGCCGGTCAGCCCGACGAGCGGGCGGACCGCGGCGGCCTCGGCGACGACGTCGTGCCCGAGGACGGTCGCCCGGCCGCCGTCGGGCCGGAGCAGGGTGGACAGGATGCGGACGGTGGTGGTCTTGCCGGACCCGTTGGGGCCCAGCAGGCCGAGCACCGACCCGGGCCGGACGGCCAGGTCGATGCCCGCCAGCGCGGTGGTGGCGCCGAAGGACTTGCGCAGCCCTTCCACGCTAATGACGGAGTCGTTCATGGCGGCCACTCTGCGCGCCACCGCTGACACGCCCCTGCCGGCGCCCTGACACGCGCCCGCAGTGTGGAGCCACAACTGTCAGAGGGAGCGCCCGACGCGACAGTGGTGGCTCCAGAATGCGTCAGGCCTCGGCGCGCTCCGCCGCGTCCAGCCAGTCCTGCTCGACCTGTTCGACCTCGGCGTCGACCTGCTTGAGCTCGGTGGACAGCTCCACCAGCTGCTGCGGGTCCGTCGCCGCCGCGGCGAGCAGCGCGTGCAGCTGCTCCTGGCGCTTGCTGAGCTGCGTCATCCGGCGTTCGAGGCGCTGGGCCTCCTTGCGGGCGGCGCGCTGGTCCGCGGCGCTGGTGGGCGCCTTGGGGGCGGCCCCGACCTGCGGGGCGCTGGTGTCGGTGCCCTGCGCGGCCCGGCGGCGCAGGTACTCCTCGATCCCGCCCGGCAGGTGCGTGATCCGCCCGTCGCCGAACAGCGCGACGACCGTGTCGCACACCCGCTCGGTCAGGTACCGGTCGTGGCTGACCACGACCAGCGTGCCCGGCCAGCCGTCGAGCAGGTCCTCGAGGTTGGTCAGGGTGTCGACGTCGAGGTCGTTGGTCGGCTCGTCGAGCAGCAGGACGTTCGGCTCGGCCATGAGCAGCCGGGTCAGCTGCAGCCGCCGCCGCTCGCCGCCGGAGAGCCGCCCCACCGGCGTCCACTGCCGGGCGGGCGGGAAGCCCAACCGCTCGGCGACCTGGGACGCGGTCATCTCCTCCTTGCCGAAGCGCACGTACTTGGCGACGGCCTCGACCGCCTCCAGCACCCGCATGTCCTTGGGCAGGTCGACCAGGTCCTGGGTCAGCTGGGCGAGCTGCACCGTGCTGCCCTGGATGCGCTTCCCCCCGTCGAGCGGGCGCTCGCCGGTCAGGGCCTTGAGCAGGGTGGTCTTGCCGGAGCCGTTCACCCCGACGATGCCGATCCGGTCCCCCGGCCCGAGCCGCCAGGTCTGGTGGTCCAGCAGCGTGCGGTCGGCGATCCGGACGGTCGCGTCCTCGAGCTCCAGCACGGTGCGACCCAGCCGGTTCGTGGCGAAGCCCAGCAGCTCGACGGTGTTCCGCGGCGGCGGCACGTCCGCGATCAGCGCCTCGGCGGCCTCGATCCGGTACCGGGGCTTCGACGTCCGGGCGGGCGGGCCGCGCCGCAGCCACGCCAGCTCCTTGCGGGCGAGGTTGCGCCTGCGGGCCTCCGCCGCGTCCGCCTGCTTGGTGCGCTCGGCCCGGGCGTAGACCCAGTCCTGGTAGCCGCCGAGGTAGCTCTCCACCCGCCCGTTCGCGACCTCCCAGGTCCGGGTGCAGACGGCGTCGAGGAACCAGCGGTCGTGCGTCACGACCACGACCCCGCAGCGCCGGGAGAGCAGGTGCTCGGCCAGCCAGGTGACGCCCTCGATGTCGAGGTGGTTGGTCGGCTCGTCGAGCACCACGAGGTCCGGCTCGCCGAGCAGGGCCCTGGCCAGCGCGACCCGGCGCTTCTCGCCACCGGACAGCCCGTCCGTCGGCCGTTCCAGGTCGCGGATGCCGAGCCCGCCGAGCACGTCCCGCGCCTTCGCGTCCGAGGCCCACTCGTGGTCGGCCCCGTAGTGGGCGAGCACGATGTCCCGCACCGTGGAGCCGGGCGCGAAGTCGTCCCCCTGCGTGAGGTAGGCCAGCTTCAGGCCGCCGAGCCGGGAGACCCGGCCCGCGTCCGGCGCGCGGCGCCCGGAGAGCACCTCCAGCAGGGTGGTCTTGCCGCCGCCGTTGAGGCCGACGACACCGACGCGCTCGCCGCGCTCCACGCCGAGGGACACCGCGTCCAGCAGGACGCGGGAGGCGTCCCCCGGGACGTGGGCGGTGACGTTCTCCAGGTTGACGAGGTTCTGTCCTGCCATCTCACGCTCTCGCCGGGGGCCATTGTTGGGGGGAGTCGTCCACGACCCGCGCCCCCGGGACGGGTCCGTGGGCGACGCGGACGGTGCGGCACACGCCGACGCCCGCCAGCTCGGCGGCCACCTCGACGGCGGACTCCGCGTCCGGGCACAGGAAGGCGCAGGTGGGGCCGCTGCCGGAGACGATCCCGGCCAGCGCGCCCGCGTTCACCCCGGCGCGCAGGGTGCGGCGCAGGTCCGGGGCCAGGCTCACCGCGGCGGCCTGCAGGTCGTTGCCCAGCGACAGCGCCAGGGCGCGCGGGTCGCCCTGGGCGAGCGCGGTCAGCACCGGCTCGACGGGGCGGTCCGGCGGTTCGGCCGCGCCGCGCAGCCGGTCCAGCTCGCCGAACACGGTCGGGGTGGAGAGCCCGCGGCGGGCCAGCGCGATCACCCAGTGCAGCGGGTGCCGGGACAGCACCGGGACGATCCGCTCGCCCCGGCCGGTGCCGAGCGCGGTGCCGCCGTGCAGCGCGAACGTGACGTCACTGCCCAGCTGGGCGGCCATCTCGCTGAGCTCGTCCCGGGAGAGGTCGAGCCGCCACAGCGCGGACAGCGCGACGAGGGTGCCCGCCGCGTCCGCGCTGCCGCCCGCCATGCCGCCCGCGACCGGGATGCCCTTGCGCAGCACCACCCGCACCGCGGGGTCCCGGCCGGAGTGCTTGGCGAGCAGGTCGACGGCGCGCCAGGCCAGGTTGGTGTCGTCCACCGGGACCTCGGACACGCCCTCGCCGTGGACCTCGAGGCCGGGTTCGTCGCTGTGCGCGACCGCCACCTCGTCGAACAGGCTCACCGCGTGGAACACGGTGACCAGGTCGTGGAAGCCGTCCGCGCGCACGCCGCCGACCGCGAGATGCAGGTTGACCTTCGCGGGCACCCGGACGGTGACCGGCGAGCGGACGGCGGAGAACACCACCCAACCCTACTGACCGCGATCGGGGCGCAGGCTCACGGTGAACGAGAGCACAGCGACGAGCCCGACGAGCAGGACCCCCGCGGGCAGCAGCAGCGCCTCCGCCATCGCCGTGGTGAACGGGCCGTGCAGGGCAGGCGGGAGCGCGGCGACGCTCTCGCCCCGCGGTGCGCCACCGACGCCGAGGTGGGCCGCGATCCGGGACTCCATGAACACCGCGATCCCCGCGCTGCCCAGCACCGCGCCGACCTGCCGGGTGGTGTTGTACACCCCGGCCCCCGCGCCCGCCTGCCGCAGCGGCAGGTTGCGGTTGGCCGTGGTGGCCACCGGCCCCCAGACGAACGCGTTGCCCACGCCGAGCAGCCCGATCGGCAGCAGCAGGTGCCAGATCGCGACACCCGGCTCCATGACCAGCGCCAACCACCCCAGCGACGCGGCCCAGGCGAGCATCCCGAACCCGGCGATCCAGCGCGGGTGCGCGCGGTCGGTGAGCCGCCCGACGAACGGCGCGAGCGCCCCGGACAGCACGGCCATGGGGATCAGCAGCAGGGCCGAGCGCGTCGGCGAGAGCCCCAGCACGCCCTGGGCGTAGAAGAAGAGCGGGAAGGTCATCGCGATCACCGCGAAGCCGACCGTGGTGATGGCGATGTTGGCCAACGTGAAGTTCCGGTCCCGGAACAGCGACAACGACATCAGCGGCTCGCCCCGGTTCCGGGACTGCCACCACACGAACACCGCCAGCACGGCGAGCCCGGACAGGATCATGCCCCAGATCCCGGGCGCCCAGTCGTTGCTCTGGCCCTCCTGGATCCCGAACACCAGCAGGAACATCCCGAGCGCACTCAGTGCCACGCCGAGCAGGTCGAAGCGGTGCACGCTGGTGGGCAGCTCCGGGACCAGCCGCAGCGCGAGGACGACCGCGACCGCACCCACCGGCACGTTGATGAAGAAGATCCACTCCCAACCGAGCCCGTCGACCAGGACGCCGCCGAGGATCGGGCCGACCAGCGTGGCGACGCCCGCCACCGCGCCCCAGAGGCTCATCGCCCGGCCGCGCTGGTCCGGCGGGAAGGTGCGGGTGATCACCGCCATGGTCTGCGGGGTCATCATCGAGGCGCCGAGCCCCTGGAACACCCGCGCGACGACGAGCCACGCGATCGAACCGGTGAGCCCGCACCACAGCGAGGCCAGGGTGAACAGGACCAGGCCCACCAGGTAGACGCGCCGGGGCCCGAACCGGTCCCCCAGCCGCCCGGTGATGAGCAGCGGCACGGCGTAGGCCAGCAGGAAGGAGCTGGTCACCCAGACCACGCCGTCGACGCTCGCGCCGAGCTCGGCCTGGATCGCGGGCGTGGCCACCGTGACGATCGTGGAGTCCACGAGGATCATGAAGAAGCCCACCACCAGCGCCCACAGCGCGGGCCACGGGCTGCGCTCCTCCGCGACCTGCGGACTGCTCTCGGTGACGGCCATGGCTCCCCCTGCGTTCGTGGTGCGGCGCAAGCGTAGGCGCCACCCCCGACAGTCGCGCGCCGATGGACACGGCTACGGCTGGGCGGCGATCCTCGCGAACGCCTCGACGTCGAGGGTCTCGGCCCGGGCCATGGGGTCGACGCCCGCCGCCCGCAGGCGCTGCTCGGCCGCGGCGGCACTGCCCGCCCAGCCGGCCAGCGCCGGGCGCAGGGCCTTGCGGCGCTGCGCGAACGCGGCGTCGACCAGCGCGAACACCGCCGCGCGGTCCCCGGGCGGGGGCTCGCGACGGGTGAAGGCGAGCAGCCCGGAGTCGACGTTCGGCACCGGCCAGAACACCGCGCGCGGCACCGGACCGGCCTTGCGCGCCGCCGCGAACCAGGCCAGCTTCACGCTCGGGACGCCGTAGATCTTCGATCCCGGCCCGGCGGCCAGCCGGTCGACGACCTCCTGCTGCACCATGACCAGGCCCTTCTCCAGGCTCGGCAGGGCCGTGAGCAGGTGGAGCAGGACGGGGACGCCGACGTTGTAGGGCAGGTTCGCGACGACGGCCGTGGGTGCGGGGTCCAGGCGCTCGACCTTCATGGCGTCGAGGTTGGTCACGGTCAGCCGGTCGGCCAGCGGCGCGGCGAACTCGGCCACCGTGCCCGGCAGGGCGGCGGCCAGCGCCGGGTCGATCTCTACCGCGTGCACGTGGCGCGCGGCGGGGAGCAGCGCCAGGGTCAGCGAGCCGAGCCCGGGACCGACCTCCACCACCACGTCCTCCGGGGTGAGGGTCGCGGCCTTCACGATGCGCCGCACCGTGTTCGGGTCGTGGACGAAGTTCTGGCCCAGCCGTTTGGTCGGGCGGATCCCGAACCGCTCGGCGAGCGCGCGCACCTCGGCCGGGCCCAGCAGCCGGGAGGTGGCGGGGTCGGTCACGCCGGTCATTCTCCGGGATCGCCCCGCGGGGCGGCCGCGGCGGGGTGGAGTTCCCGGCGCAGGCTTAATACAGTCGCATCATGACCGACCTCCCGGCCGTGGTGTTCGACTTCGGCGGTGTGATCACCGCGTCCCCCTTCGAGGCCTTCGCGCGGATCGAGGCCGAGCGCGGCCTGCCGAAGGACCTGGTGCGGCGCATCAACTCCACCGACCCGGACACGAACGCCTGGGCGCGGTTCGAGCGCGCCGAGATCACCGCGGAGGAGTTCGACGTCGAGTTCGCCGCCGAGGCCCGCGCGCTCGGCCACGACCTGCCGGGCAGCGTGGTGCTGGCGGTGCTCTCGGGGGCCGTCCGGCCGCGGATGGTCGCGGCGCTGGACCTGCTCGCGGAGCGCGGGTACCGGCTGGGCTGCATCACCAACAACGTCCCGGCGGGCCACGGCGCGCAGATGTCCCGCTCGGCCGAGCACGCCGCCGAGATCGCCGCGATCATGGCCCGGTTCGCCTGCGTGATCGAGAGCAGCAAGGTCGGGCTGCGCAAGCCGGACCCGGCGATCTACGAGCTGGCCTGCGCGACGCTCGGGGTGCGCCCCGAGGACTGCGTCTACCTCGACGACCTGGGCATCAACTGCAAGCCCGCGGCCGCGCTGGGCATGCGGGCGATCAAGGTGACGGGCGAGGACCAGGCCCTGCGCGACCTCGGCGCGGCACTGGGCCTCACCTTCCCCTGAACTGCGGGGTTGCTAGCGGGGCAGGCCGAGCTTGCGGGCGCAGGCAGGCCAGGCGCCGTAGCCGCCGCGGTCGTCTCGCACCTTCTCGGCGGTGGCGATCTGCTGCTCCCGGGTCGCCTGGTGCGGCAGCGGGGCGTACTGGGTGCCGCCGTAGGCGCGCCAGGTCGAGGCGTCGAACTGGACGCCGCCGTAGTAGCCGTTGCCGCTGTTGATCGCCCAGTTCCCGCCCGCCTCGCACTTGGCGAGCCGGTCCCAGACCGTGGTGTCGCCGATGTCCGGGGCGGGCGGCTGCTCGTCGTTGGTGCCGACCTTGACCACGCGGGGCTCGGGCGGGGTGCTGGCGCCGCCGCGGATCTGCTCGCGCCGCACCTCCTGCCCGTTCTGCACGTAGACCCGCATCACGGCCGTCTGCTCGCCCGGCTTGCCGGGGTCCACGACCTGCTTCTGGCCGCGCGGCAGGTCGGGGTCCTCGATCTCCTGGACGGGCGGGTCGATCCGGCGGACCTCGACGACCTCACCCTCGCCGTTGCGCACCAGGTGGATCTGGAGGCCGTCGGTGAGCGCGGTGTCGTCGGAGGGGACGGCGACGTCGTCCGGGCCGAGGGTGATCCCCTTCTCCGCCAGCAGGCCGCCGACGGTCCCGGCGTTCGTCGAGATCTCCTGCGGGGCGCCGGTCCCGTCGACCAGCGTGACGGAGCGGGTCACCTCGATCTGGACGTTCAGCCCGGCCACCGGGATGGCCGTGTCCGGGGCGAGCGACATCTGGATGGGCTTGACGTCCACGCCCAGCCCCTTCAGCGCCTCGTCGATCGACGCCGCCGTGGTCCAGACGCTGCGGGTCTGGCCGCCCTCGGTGAGGGTGAGCATCCGGGCGCGGTTGACGATGACCTGGTCACCACTCTCGAGATCCGTGGTGAGCGCGGGTTCCACCCGGTCCTGCGGGCCGCTCTCCACGCCCGCGGCGGCGAGCACGCCCTGGACGTCCCCGGCGAACGTGTGGACCGTGCGGTCCCGCCCGTCGACGGTCACGGTGATCGTCTTGTCCATCGCCAGCGCGGTGCCGCTGCCGACGGTGAGCATCAGCAGCGCCGCCACCGCGGCGATCTTCGCGCCCGTGCGGCCGGTGGCGCGGCGGGTGGCGGTACGCGTGGTGGCGCGGGACGGGCGCGGCGCGGCCGCGGGCTTCGGACGGGCGGGGCGGTCGAGCGTCCGGACCGCGCCCGACTCCGGCTCCTCGACCCGGTCGTCCTCCACGGGCGCTGCGGCCGCCTCCGGCGCGACGGCGGTGAACTCCTCGGTCGCCGGCTCGTCCACGGTCACGACGTCGGAGACGGCGGGGAACGCACCGGTGGCGGGCTCGTCGTCGACCGCGGGGAACGCACCCGTCTCGGGTTCGGTCTCGCGCACCGCCGCGGGGGGCGCCTCCGCCGAACCCGGCCAGGCGCCGAACCGCCGGGCGGGCGGTGGCTCGGGCGGCGCGGGGAGGGCGGCCCACGTGCCGGTGCCGGGCTCGACGAGCGGCAGCGCGCCCGTCTGCGCGTCCTCGACGAACCAGTCCCGCACGACGGGGACCGGCGCGGTGAACGGGTCGTCCACCCGGGGGAACGGGTCCGACGGCAGGTCGTCCGCCCAGGAGCCGGGCACGTAGCCCGCGGGAGCGGGGCCGGCGACCTCCACCTCGTCCTCGCGCTCCAGCCAGGGCCCGCTCTCGGGCACGGCAGGACCCGACGGGGGCTGCTCGAGTCCCAGGCGGACCCGGACCGCGCGCCGGTGCGCGCGAGCGGAGACGTCGACCACTGGTTTCCAGACGCTCGTCGGACCGGGCAGGGGTGACGCGTGCCGGCCCTGGACAGAGGTCGGACGCGCCGGTGCTTGGGGAGCGACCCATCCCGGCTGGGCGATCACGGAACCGTAACGGGGTGTCGTCGTCCTCTTCGACCTCGACACGGCGGCCGGCGCCGAACGGTGCCCTTCCTACGCCGAACGCGATCCCGTGCCGTCCGGCGACGTCACACCGGGGACCAGGTCCCCGTACACCCGTCGAGCATTACGCAGGGTGACCGCCGCCAGGGTGTCGGGGTCGGTGTCGCGGAGCGCGGCGAGACCGCGGACCGTCCAGGGCAGGCAGAAGGGCTCGTTCCCCTTGCCGCGGTGGGGATGCGGGGTGAGGAACGGGGCGTCGGTCTCGACCAGGAGGAGGTCCTCCGGCGGGACGACGGCGGCCTCGCGGAGGTCCTTCGCGTTACGGAACGTGACCGTACCGGCGAACGACAGGACGTAGCCTGCGTCCGCGCACTCGCGCGCCATCGCGGCGTCCCCGGAGAAGCAGTGGAAGATCACCGTCTCCGGTGCCCCCTCCTCGCGCAGGATCCGCAGGACGTCCGCGTGGGCGTCCCGGTCGTGGATCATCAGCGGCTTGCCGAGCCGCTTCGCGAGGTCGATGTGCCACCGGAACGCGGCCTGCTGCGCCTCGGGCGGCGAGTAGTCCCAGTAGTAGTCGAGCCCGGTCTCGCCCACAGCGACCACGCGCGGGTCCGCGGCCAGCCGCTCGATCTCGGCGAACTCGTCCGCGGAGACGGCGGCGGTGCGGGTCGGGTGCAGCGCGACGGCCGCCGTCACCCGCGGGTCCCAGTGGGCGGCCGCCACGGCGGCGCGTGCCGCGGGCAGGTCGTCGGCCACGGTGACGGCCCCGATCACGCCGACGGCCTCGGCCCGGTCCATCGCCGCGGCCACGGTCTCCGGGGTGTCGGCCCCGCAGGACTCCAGATGGGTGTGCGCGTCCACGGTGGGCGCCCCGAGCGGCTCGGGCGCCTCCGGTGTCTCCCGTCGACTCATCCGCCCCGCACCTCCGGCGCTCGTGAGTGGTAAGTGGTGCCAGAGCACCACTTACCGCGCACGGGCGCGGTAGCGCGGGTCACTTCTGGATGGGGGCCCAGGAGGGACCGTCCTCGCCCAGGCCGGGGTCGAGCTTGGGGAACAGGGGGGTCGGCTTCTGCAGGGGCTTGCCGACCTCGATCGGCCGCGACTCCCAGACGGCCTGCTGGGTCTCGTAGTCCCCGGTCAGGACGTTGTAGCCGGGGCCGTCGCCCAGGTCGTCGACCGCCTCGATCGCCGGCTGCGCCGCCCACACGCCCTCGCCGCCCAGCGCCTCGTGCACCTTCTGCGCGGCGTGCGGGAGGAAGGGGGTGAGCAGGGTGTTGGCGTCCGAGACCACCTGCAGCGCGGTGTGCAGGATCGTGTCCCGGCGGTCCGGGTCGTCCTTGCGCTTCCACGGCTCCTGGTCCGACAGGTACTTGTTGGCCGCGCTCACCACGCGCATGGCCTCGCCGATCGCCTGCTTGAACCGGTTGCGCCGCAGCAGGTCCCCGACGACGTCGAAACCCGCCTTCGACGTGGCCAGCAGCGTGGCGTCGTCCGCGTGCGGGGCGACCGGCTTCGGGACGGCACCGACGTTCTTGTGCGCCAGGGAGACCGATCGGTTGACGAGGTTGCCCCACTCGTTCGCCAGCTCGAAGTTCTGCCTGCGGACGAACTCCTCCCAGGTGAAGTCCGTGTCCTGGTTCTCCGGCCCGGCGACGGCGATGAAGTACCGCAGCGCGTCCGGCCCGAACTCGCGCAGGAAGTCCCCGACGTAGATCACCGTGCCACGCGAGGTCGAGAACTTCGACCCGCTCATCGTGAGGTACTCCGACGACACGATCTCGCTGGGCAGGTTCAGCGTCCCGTAGGCGCCGGGCTCGCCGCCGTGGTCGCCCGCGCCGTTGTGCCCCAGCAGGATCGCGGGCCACATCACCGAGTGGAACGTGATGTTGTCCTTGCCCATGAAGTAGAAGGCCTCGGCGGCGGGATCGGTCCACCACTGCTGCCAGGCGTCCGGGTCCGGCCCGCGCCGCGCCCACTCGATGGAGGCGCTCAGGTAGCCGATGACGGCGTCGAACCAGACGTAGATCTTCTTGAGCGGATTGTCCGACCAGCCGTCGAGCGGGACGGGGACGCCCCAGTCCAGGTCCCGGGTGATGGCCCGCGGCTTGAGGTTCTCGATGAGGTTGGCGCTGAACTTGAGCACGTTGGGCCGCCAGTCCGTGCGCGTGGACAGCCAGCGGCCGAGCGACTCCGAGAACGCGGGGAGGTCGAGGAAGAAGTGCTCGGTCTCGACGAACTTCGGGGTCTCCCCGTTGATCCGCGAACGCGGGTTGATCAGGTCGGCGGGGTCGAGCTGGTTGCCGCAGTTGTCGCACTGGTCGCCGCGCGCGCCGTCGTACCCGCAGATCGGGCAGGTGCCCTCGACGTAGCGGTCCGGCAGCGTGCGCCCCGTGGACGGGCTGATCGCGCCCATCTGGGTCTTCGGGACGATGTAGCCGTTCTTGTACAGCGACAGGAACATCTGCTGCGTGACGTCGTAGTGGTTGGACGTCGTGGTCCGGGTGAACAGGTCGTAGCTCAGCCCGAGGCCCTGCAGATCGCGGGTGATCACGCCGTTGTACTTGTCCGCGAGCTGGCGCGGGGTCAGCCCCTCGGCGTCCGCCTGGACCTGGATCGGGGTGCCGTGCTCGTCCGTGCCGCTGACCATGAGGACCCGGTCGCCCGACATCCGGCGGAAGCGCGAGAAGACGTCGGAGGGCACACCGAAGCCGGAGACGTGGCCGATGTGCCGCGGACCGTTGGCGTACGGCCACGCCACGGCGGTCAGCACGGGTGAACTCATGCCGCCCAGGTTATGCCCGTGACCCGTCCGGGCGGATCTCGGCCCTCGGCCCGTGTGCCGGGCGCTACGGTGGGCCGATGGACGCCGCTGAGCTGCGGACGGCCGGGTCGGACGGGTCCGAGCACCGGCGGGCCGCCCTGCGGGAGGCGGGCCTGGCCCTCTGGGCGGACGCGGGCTGGGCCGCCGTGACCCCGGCCGCGGTCGGTGCGGCCGCGGGTCTGAGCCCCGACGACGTCGTGGCCGAGTACCCGACGGCCGACGACCTGCTCGCCGAGATCTTCGACGAGGGGACCGAGGAGCGCGCCGCCGTGGTACTGGCCGCGATGGAGGCCGCGGGCCCCCGGCTGCACGCCCGGATCCGCGCCTGCCTCGAGGCCGTGGCCGGCTGCCTCGCCGAGGACCCGCGGCAGGGCGTGGTCCTGGTCGAGGCCGTCGGGCACCCGACGCTGCGGGCCCGGCGCCGCACCGCGAACCGCGGCTTCGCCACCCTGATCGCGGGCGAGCTGAGCCGGGCGGGCGTACCGGTCGAGCCGCACGAGCTGCGCGTCGCCGCCCACTTCTGCCTGGGCGGGCTCGCCGAGCTGGTCCTGGCCTGGCAGGACGAGGGCACCGACGTGGACCGCGAGGCCCTGGTGCGGCACGGCACGCTGCTGTTCGAGGCCTGCCTCACCGCCCGCTGACCCCCCGGCATTGTGGAACCACACTGCCTTCTATGACGCTGTGATTCATGCATTGTGGAGCCACAATGCGGGGGTCGGGCGCGCTCAGCCCTGCCGGGTCGGCCGCAGGGTGATGTCCCCGATCTCGACGTCCTCGGGCTGCTCGATCGCGAACGCGATCGCCCGGGCGACGGCCTCGGGTTCGATCCCGAGCGCCGCCATGGCCTCCTGGGCCTGCGAGCTCTGCGCGGGGTCGTCGATGTGGTCGAGGAGCTCGGTGCGGACGTACCCCGGGGACACCGAGGTCGTCCGCAGCACGCCGTCGGTCGACTCCTGGCGCAGCGCCTCCATCACCGTGCGCACCGCGTTCTTGGTCCCCGCGTAGACGGCCTGGGTCGGCACGATCTTCAACCCGGACGTCGACACCACGGTCACCAGGTGCCCGAACCCCTGCCTGCGGAACACCGGCAGCGCGGCGGCGATGCCGTGCAGGACCCCGCGCAGGTTGACGTCGATCATGGCGTCCCAGTCCGCGACGTCGAGGTCCGCCACCGGCGCGATCCTGGCCACTCCGGCGTTGCCCACCAGGACGTCGAGCCGCCCGAACCGCTCGACGGCGAGCGCGACCAGCGCCTCGAGGTCCCCCCGTGCGGTGACGTCCACCGCGTGCAGCTCCGCGCGGCCGCCCGCCTCCCGGATCCGCGCCACCGTCGCCGCGAGCCGATCCACCCGCCGGGCGCCCAGCACCACGGCGGCACCGCGGCGCGCCAGCTCCGCCGCCGTCGCCGCCCCGATCCCACTGCTCGCCCCGGTGATCACGACGACCTTGCCGTCGACTCCACTCATCCCGGCCTCCCCCACCTAAGCTGACAACTGTCCGGATAGCTCGACAGTACCGGACGGTTGTCCACTTATCTGCGACGGAAGGCGATCGCCATGACAGGCCGTGAGCGTCGGTCGGACGCCGTCGCGAACCGACGCCGGATCGTCGAGGCCGCCCGCGAGGAGCTGAGCAGGACCGACGACGGCGCGGCCGAGTTGCGCCTGCACCGGGTGGCGAAGGCGGCGGGCGTGGGACAGGGCACCCTCTACCGGCACTTCCCCACCCGCGAACACCTCGTGGCCGAGGTGTACGAGCAGGAGATGAGCAGGCTCGTCGACGCCGTCGCCCCCCTGCTCGCCGAGCACTCCCCGCTCGAAGCGCTGACCCGGTGGCTCGAGCACCTGATCGACTACGCCCGCGTCAAACGCGGCGTGATGGCGGCGATCGAGGCCGCGGCCTGGCGGGACCTCTACTCGGAGCAGCACCACCGGCTGGACGAGGCGCTCGACCTGCTGCTCGACCGGGGACGGGCCGCGGGCGAGGTGCGTGCAGGGGTCGACGCCACCGACGTCATCCTGCTGCTGGGGGCACTCTCCCGCCTCCCCGACGCGGAGTGGGAGCCGCGCGCCCACACCCTCGTCACGATCATCGTCGACGGCCTCCGCACGCCCTGACCCGTGCATTGTGGAGCCACGATGCCGTAGTCAGCCGAGCGCGCGGTCCAGGTTGATCGCGCTGCTGATCAGGGCCAGGTGGGTGAAGGCCTGCGGGAAGTTGCCGCGGTGGTCGCCGGTCAGGGCGATCTGTTCGGCGTAGAGCCCGAGATGGTTGCCGTAGGTGAACATCTTCTGCAGGGCGATCCGGGCGTCCTCGAGACGACCGGCCCTGGTCAGCGCCTCGACATACCAGAACGAACAGATGGAGAAGGTGCCCTCGGAGCCGTCGAGCCCGTCGGGGGACTCCTCGACGTCGTAGCGGAAGACCAGGGTGTCCACCACCAGCTTCTCCTCCACCGCGGCGAGCGTGGCGAGGAACCGGGGCTCGGTGGGCGCCGTGAACTTGACCATGGGCATGAGCAGGACGGACGCGTCGAGGGTGGCGGCCCCGTACCGCTGCACGAAGGTCTTCCCGTTCCAGCCGCGGTCCATGATCTGCCGGTAGATCGCGTCCCGGGTCGCCGTCCAGGCCCCGATGTCGCCGGGCAGCCCGCGGCGACGCGCCATCCGGATCATGCGTTCGATCGCGACCCAGCACATGAGCCGCGAGTAGACGTGGTCGGCGCGCCCGGCGCGGGTCTCCCAGACGCCCTCGTCGGGCTGGTCCCAGTGCTCGGAGAGCCAGTCGACGACCACGCACAGGTTCGCCCAGTCCTCGTGGGAGATCCCGCTGCCGTACTTGTCGTAGAGGTAGATCGAGTCGATGATCTCGCCGTAGACGTCGAGCTGCAGCTGGTCGGCCGCGCCGTTGCCCGCACGCACCGGGCGCGAGCCGCCGTAGCCGTCGAGGTGGTCGAGCTCGGTCTCGTCCAGGTCGGAGTCGCCGTCGATCGAGTAGAGGACGCGCAGCGGGCCGCGGGTGCCGTCCTTCGGGTCCTCGAAGCGGTCGGTCAGCCAGCGGATGAACGCACCCGCCTCGTCCATGAAGCCCAGGCGCAGCAGGGCGTAGAGCGAGAAGGCGGCGTCCCGGAGCCAGACGTGGCGGTAGTCCCAGTTGCGTTCCCCGCCCAGCTGCTCGGGCAACGACGTGGTCGGGGCGGCCACGACCGCCCCCGTCGGTTCGTGGGTGAGCAGCTTCAGGGTGAGCGCGGAGCGGTGCACCATCTCGCGCCACCGCCCGGTGTAGGTGGAGTGGGCGAGCCAGTCCCGCCAGAACGCGACGGTGCCGTCGACGAGCTCCTGCCCATCGTCTTCGCTCGGCGCGTCCGCGCCCGGTTCGAGCACGAAGACCACCGACTCGCCGTCGGACACCGTGAAGTCCGCCGCGGCGACGCCGTCCCCGCAGGTCAGCCCGACGGTGGAGCCGAGCGCACCCACCCCGTCGAACCGGACACCGCCGTCGGCCGCGCACGCCTCGGGCACGGTGCGTCCGTAGTCGGGGCGCGGCGCCACCTCCACCCGCATCCCGACGCTGCCGCGCACGTTCAGCACCCGCCGCACGATCCGCTGGCGATGGTCGGGATCGTGCGGGCGCAGCACGGGCATCAGGTCCTGGACCTCGACGATCCCGTGCTCGGTGAGGAACCGGGTGATCAGGACGTTGGAGTCGGGGAAGTAGAACTGCTGGCGGGAGGCGACCTCGCAGGTGGGGGCCAGCGTCCAGTGGCCCGCGTCCGCGCCGAGCAGCGACCCGAACACCGACGGCGAGTCGAAGCGGGGCGCGCAGAACCAGTCGATGGTGCCGTCGGTGCCCACGAGGGCCGCCGTGCGCAGGTCGCCGATGATCCCGTGTTCGGCGATGCGCAGGGGCGGTCGGGTCATCCCAGCCGCCAGCCGCGCGGACCGGGGAGGTCCTCGGCGGGGCCCCACGAGCCCTGCGGATAGGGCCGGACGGGCGGTGGCGACGCCAGGACCGGCTCGCACACCTCCCAGAGCCGCTCCACCTCCTCGGTGGAGGTGAACAGCGTGTGGTCGCCCCTGATCGCGTCCAGCAGCAGGCGCTCGTAGGCCTCGACGGGCTCGGCGTCCGGGAAGGCCTGGTCGAAGTCGAGGGTCAGGCGCGCGTGCGCGATCTCCAGCTCGGGGCCGGGGCGCTTGGCGCGCAGGTCGACGTAGATCTCGGCGTCGTCGGTGAGCTCGAGGACCAGCTCGTTGGGCTCGCCGTCGGCGGTCCTCCCGAACACCCCGAGCGGCGGCTCCCGGAAACCGATCGTGATCGTCCGCCGGGTCTGGGCCAGCGCCTTGCCCGTGCGCAGGAAGAAGGGCACCCCCTGCCAGCGCCAGTTGTCGATCTGCGCCTCCAGAGCCACGAAGGTCTCGACGTCCGAGTCGTCCGCGACCCCCTCCTCGTCCCGGTAGCCCTCGTACTGGCCGAACACCACGCGCTCGGGGTCCAGGGGGCGCAGCGCCCGGAACACCTTGGCCTTCTCCTCGTGCAGTCCGCGCTCGTCGATGACCGTGGGCGGTTCGAGCGCCACGAACCCGAGCAGCTGGAACAGGTGGGTGGAGATCATGTCGCGGAAGGTCCCGGTGGACTCCATGAAGGCGGCCCGGCCCTCGATCCCGATCTCCTCCGGGACGTCGATCTGCACGGAGGCGATGTGCGCGGCGTTCCAGACCGGCTCGAACAGCCCGTTCGCGAAGCGCAGCACCAGGATGTTCTGCACCGCCTCCTTGCCGAGGAAGTGGTCGATGCGGAAGAGCTGGTCGGGTGCGAACACGTCCAGCAGCGCCTCGTCGAGCTCCTTCGCCGAGGCCAGGTCGGTCCCGAACGGCTTCTCCAGGACCAGGTGGGCCCGCTCGTTCAGGCCCTCCCGCTCCAGCATCCGGACCATCCCGATCGCGGCGGACGGGGGCACGGACAGATACATCAGCCGTCGTGCGTCCTCGCCGAGCTCCCGCTCCGCCGCCGAGACCGCCCGCGCCAGGTCCGCCCCGTCGTCCGCGCTCGACGCGACGAAGGAGATCCGCTCCGCGAACTCGTCCCAACCCTCCGCGTCCTGCCGCACCAGGTCGCTCAGCTCCTGCTCGGGCTCGTGCCGACCGGACCCGATGATCCGCACCTCGGGCAGCAGGTCGTGGCGCCACAGCCGGAACAGGCCGGGGAACAGCTTCCGCTTCGCGAGATCACCGGTGGCCCCGAAGAGCACGAGCACCTGGGGCGGGAGGTCGGTCATACCGCCCACGTACCCGTACTGTGGGAGGCGTGAACGTGGAGGTCACCCCGCTACCGGGGATCGGGGTCCGGAAGGACTTCGCCCTGCGCAACGGTCGCCGGATCGGTGTCGTGACGCACCGGGACGGGCAGATCGAGCTCATCCTGTCCAAGTCCGACGACCCGGACGCCTGCCTGGCCGAGCTGCCGCTGACCGCGGACGAGGCCGCCGCGCTGGCCAACCTGCTCGGCGCGCCGCAGCTGGTCGCGCAGCTCAACGAGGAGCACAAGGACCTGCCGGGCATCCACACCAAGCAGATCCCGGTGCGGGAGAACAGCCCGTTCGACGGTCGGACGCTCGGCGACACGGCCCTGCGCACCCGGACGGGGGTGTCGGTCGTCGCGGTGATGCGGGCGGGCCAGGCGCACCCCTCTCCCACGCCGGACTTCACCCTGACCGCCGGGGACCTGCTGGTCACCGTCGGCACGTCCGAGGGGCTCGACAACGCCGTCAAGATCCTCGCGAACGGGTAGCCGTGGACCACACCGCGCTCGAGCTGATCGAGCTCGGCGCCGTGTTCTTCGGTCTCGGGCTGCTCGGGCGGCTCGCGGGGCGGATCGGCCTCTCGCCCATCCCGCTCTACCTGATCGGCGGGCTCTGCTTCGGCACCGGCGGGCTGATCCCGCTCGGCGACATCGGCGAGTTCACGTCGCTGGCCAGCGAGGTCGGCGTCGTCCTGCTGCTGTTGCTGCTGGGTCTGGAGTACTCGGCGACCGAGCTGATGACCGGGCTGCGCCGCTCGTGGATGGGCGGCGTGCTGGACATCGTGCTGAACGCCGCGCCCGGGATCGCGGTCGCGCTCATCCTCGGCTGGGGCCCGGTCGGGGCGATGGTGATGGGCGGCGTCACCTACATCAGCTCGTCCGGGATCGTCGCGAAGGTGCTGTCGGACCTGGGCAGGCTCGGCAACCGCGAGACGCCGACGATCCTGTCCATCCTCGTGTTCGAGGACCTGGTCATGGCCGTGTACCTGCCGATCCTCACGGCCCTTCTCGTCGGTGTGACACTGCTCGGCGGCCTGGAGGCCGTGGCGATCTCGGTCGCCGTGATCGCCGTCGTGCTCGTGGTGGCGCTGCGGTGGGGTCGGTACGTGTCGATGGTCGTCGACAGCCCGGACCGCGAGGTCTTCCTGCTCAAGGTCCTGGGCGCGGCGCTGCTGGTCGCGGGCCTGGCGTCGGCGCTGCAGGTGTCCGCCGCGGTCGGCGCGTTCCTGCTCGGCATCGCGATCTCGGGCTCCACCGCGCACAACGCCACCCGCCTGCTGGAACCGCTGCGGGACCTCTTCGCGGCGGTGTTCTTCGTGGTGTTCGGGCTGAACACCGATCCCCGGGCCATCCCGCCGGTGCTGGGCTGGGCGATCGTGCTGGCGGTGAGCACGTCGCTGACCAAGATCGCGACGGGCTGGTGGGCGGCGCGCCGGGCGGGCATCGGGAAACTCGGCCGGGCCCGGGCGGGCGCGGCACTGATCGCCCGGGGCGAGTTCTCGATCGTGATCGCGGGCCTGGCCGTGTCCTACGCCGCCGTCCCGAACGAGCTGGCCGCCCTCGCCACCGCGTACGTGCTGATCATGGCCGTGCTCGGGCCCATCGCGGCGAAGTTCGTGGAGCCGGTGGCGCGGGCCCTGCAGCGGACGCCTGCACACCAGTAGCGACTCGGCCAGGATGATCCCGTGACCATCGCGGAGCAGATCGTCGAAGTCCTCGAGCAGGCCGGTGTCGAGCGGATCTACGGCCTCGTGGGCGACAGCCTGAACCCCCTCGTCGACGCGTTGCGCCGCTCGGGGCGCATCGAGTGGGTGCACGTCCACAACGAGGAGGCCGCCGCGTTGGCCGCCGCCGCCGAGGCCCAGGTGACCGGCCGACTCGCCGTCTGCGCCGGCTCCTGCGGACCCGGCAACACCCACCTGATCCAGGGCCTCTACGACGCCCACCGCAGCGGCGCGCCCGTCCTCGCCCTCGCCTCGCACATCCCGTCGACCCAGATCGGGACCGGCTACTTCCAGGAGACGCACCCCGAGCGGCTCTTCGTGGAGTGCTCGGCCTGGTGCGAGCTGGTGTCGCGGCCCGAGCAGCTGCCGCGCCTGCAGCGCATCGCGATGCAGACCGCCGTCGCCGAGCAGGGGGTGTCGGTGCTCGTCCTGCCCGGGGACGTCACGGCGCTGCCCGCGGCGAACCCGACCGGACACGGGGCGATCATCGAACCGGACGGCGTCGTGACGCCCGCCCCGGACCGGGTCGCCGCGCTGGCGGCGGCGATCGACGCGGCGCGCAGCGTCACCCTCTTCGTCGGCGCCGGGGTGCGGCACGCCCGGGCCGAGGTGCTCGAGCTCGCCGCGAAGATCCACTCGCCGATCGGGCACTCGCTGGCGGGCAAGGAGTGGATCCAGTACGACAACCCGTTCGACGTCGGGATGAGCGGGCTGCTGGGCTACGGCGCCTGCTACGAGGCCACGCACGAGGCCGAACTGCTGATCCTGCTGGGCACGGACTTCCCCTACGACGCGTTCCTGCCCGGCCGCAACACCGTGCAGGTGGATCGCGACCCGCGGCGGCTGGGCAGGCGCACGGCGCTGGACCTCGGGATCCACGGCGACGTCGGAGCGACGCTGCGCGCGGTGCTCCCACTCATCGCCGAGAAGACCGACCGGTCCTTCCTCGACCGGATGCTGCGCGCGCACGCCGGGAAGCTGGAGAAGGTGGTCGAGGCCTACACCTCCCGGGTCGAGCACCACCGGCCGATCCATCCCGAGTACGTGGCGTCGGTGCTGGACGAGGAGCTCGCCGAGGACGCGATCGTCACGGTCGACACCGGCATGTGCAACGTCTGGGCGGCCCGCTACCTCACCCCCACCGGCGGCCGCCGCATCCTGGGCTCGTTCCGGCACGGGACCATGGCCAACGCGCTGCCGCACGCCATCGGGGCGTCCTACGCCGCGCCCGGGCGCCAGGTCGTGTCGATGTCGGGAGACGGCGGGCTGACGATGCTGCTCGGCGAGCTGCTGACCGCCCACGAGCACGACCTGCCGCTGACCGTGGTCGCGTTCAACAACGGCAGCCTCGGGATGATCCGGCTCGAGATGATGGTCGCGGGCTACCCGTCCTTCCAGACCGACCACGGGGTGGCGGACCTCGCCGGGATCGCGCGGGCCTGCGGCATCGAGTCGGTGGTGGTGGAGGACCCGAGCGCGCTGCGCGCGGCCCTGCGGCAGGCGTTGGACCACCCGGGCCCCGCACTGGTCGACGTCCGCACCGATCCCAGCGCCCTGTCGATCCCGCCGCACATCACGGCCGCGCAGGTCCGCGGGTTCGCCCTGGCCGCCACGAAGACCGTCCTCGACGGCGGCGTGGGCCGGATGCTCGAGCTCGCCCGCGCCAACCTGCGGTCCATCCCGCGGCCCTGACCGGCCCGGTCAGGCGCTCTCCACCGCGGCGTTGTAGAGGTCCCGCTTCGACACCCCCGCGGCGGCGGCCACGTCCGCGACCGCGTCCTTGAGACGCTCGCCGTCCGCCACCCGCTCCTGCACGGCGGGCAGCAGCGACCCGATCGTCGGGGTCGCGGCGCTCGCCCCGGCCAGCACGACGGTGATCTCGCCGCGGACCTCCGCAGCCGCCCAGTCCGCGAGCTCGGCCAACGACCCCCGGCGGATCTCCTCGTAGGTCTTGGTCAGCTCGCGGCACACCGCGGCGCGACGCTCGCCGCCCAGCACCTCGGCGGCGAGCGCCAGGGTCTCGCCGAGGCGGCGCGGGGACTCGAAGAACACCGTCGTGCGCCGCTCCCGGGCCAGCTCGGCGAGCCAGCGCCTGCGGTCGCCGTCCTTGCGCGGGGCGAAGCCGTCGAAGGTGAAGCGGTCGCTGGGCAGCCCGGACAGCACCAGGGCGGTGGTCACGGCGGACGGGCCGGGCAGGCAGGTGATCGGCAGGTCCTCGGCCGCGGCCGCCGCGACCAGGCGGTAGCCGGGGTCCGACACGGCGGGCATCCCGGCGTCGGACAGGACGAGCACCGTCCGCCCCTCCCGGACGTCGTCGAGCAGGCGGGGCAGCCTGGCCGCCTCGTTGTCGTCGTAGTGGCTGATCACCCGCCCCGCGGGTGCGACCCCGAGCGCCGCGGCGAGGTGCCGGAACCGGCGGGTGTCCTCGGCGGCGATGACGTCCGCGGTCTCGATCGCCTCCCGCAGCCGGACCGACGCGTCCCGGGGGTCCCCGAGCGGGGTGGCGGCGAGAACGAGCATGGCTGCGACCCTACGATGGTTCCCGATGGAGTCGCGCCGGGATCGGGTCGTGGAGCCGGACGAACGCGCGGTCGTCGGCGCCACCGTCGTCGGCACGCCCCCGCCGCTGCGGGCCCCGGAACCGGACCCGACCGTCCGCCTCGGCCCCCCGATGCCCACCGACCGGGCCCGCGGCTGGATCGTCGCGGTGGCGTTGACCCTGCTGGGCGGCGTGCTGCGGTTCGCGGGGCTGGGCTACCCGACGGACGGCGGCACCCCGGTCTTCGACGAGAAGCACTACGTGCCGCAGGCCTGGCAGATGCTGCGCAACGGCGGCGTCGAGGACAACCCGGGGTACGAGCTCGTCGCACACCCCCCGCTGGGCAAGCAGCTGATCGCGATCGGCGAGTGGGTCTTCGGCTACGACCCGGTGGGCTGGCGGGCCGCCGCGGCCCTCTGCGGCACGCTGATGATCCTCATGATCGTCCGGGTCGGGCGGCGGCTGACCCGCTCCACGCTGCTCGGCGGGATCGCGGGCGTGCTCCTGATCTGCGACGGCGTGTCCCACGTGCAGGCCCGCGTCGGGATGCTGGACATCTTCCAGGCCTTCTTCGTCCTCGCCGCCTTCTGCACCCTGGTCCGCGACCGGGACGACGTCCGCGACCGGCTCGGCCGCCTCGTGGACCGGGTCGGGGACTCGCCCTTCGGCCCGCACCTGGGCGTGCGCTGGTGGCGGATCGCGACGGGCGTGCTGCTCGGGCTGGCCTGCGGGGTGAAGTGGTCCGGCTCCTACTGGATCGTCTTCTTCGGGGTGCTGAGCGTGCTGTGGGACGTCGCGGCGCGCCGGGCCGCGGGGGTCCCGCGGCCGTGGGCGGGCACGGTCCGCCGCGACCTCGTCCCCGCGCTCGGGGCGCTCGCGCTGCTGCCGATCGTCACCTACCTGTCCTGTTGGTGGGCGTGGTTCGGCAGCGAGACCGGGATCGACCGGCACGTCGTCGGGCGGGAGGTCGGCACCGGCGGGCCCTGGTCGTTCGTGCCGGACGCGCTGCGGTCGCTGTGGTACTACTCCGGTCACGTCCTGGCCTTCCACGAGGGCCTCGACACCCCCGTCGGGCATCCGCACCCGTGGGAGTCCAAGCCGTGGACGTGGCCGATGGGCCTGCGGCCGATGCTGTACTTCTTCGAGTCGGACGTCCCCTGCACCGGGGACGCGGCGGGCACCTGCACCAGCGCGGTCATGCTCGTCGGCACGCCGGCGCTCTGGTGGCCCGCGATCCCGGTGCTGCTCTGGGCGATCTGGCGGGTGATCACGCGGCTGGACTGGCGGTTCGTCGCGGTCCTCGTCGGCTACGGCGCCGGGTTCCTGCCGTGGTTCGTGAACATCGACCGGCAGATGTACTTCTTCTACATGACGCCGGTGGCGCCGTTCCTCGTGCTCGCCACGATGCTCGCGATGGGGGACGTCCTCGGCCGGGCCCGGCGCGCGGGCCCCGAACGACGCCAGACCGGCCTGCTCGTCGTCGGGCTCTGGGTGGGGGCGGTCGTCGCCAACTTCGCCTGGCTGTGGCCCATCCTCGTCGGGCTCCCGATCACCCCGGCCCACTGGCAGGCCGAGCTCTGGCTCCCGAGCTGGAGGTGACGCAGCTTCGCTGCCCGTGCGTGGTAACTGGTGCCAGAGCACCACTTACCACGCACGAGCGCCGTCAGGCGCTCATCGCGACGCTCGCCCCGATCGCCAGCACGACGCCCGTGAGCTGCGCGGGCGTGAGGCGTTCGCGCAGGACCACCCGGGCCAGCAGCACCACGACGACCGGGTAGAGCGCCACGATCACGCTGGTCAGCCCCAGGTCGCCGAGCCGGGTCGCGAGCAGGAAGAGCACGTTCGCCGCCGAGTCGAGGACGCCGCTGAGGACCATCAGCCCCGGGTTCCCCCGCCCGCCGGGACGCACCACGACCAGGGCGACCAGCAGCAGCGCCACCGTGGTCGTGCGGCCCGCCACCAGCGGCCAGAGCCCGGAGTCCGGCGGGGTCGCGTCGAGCACGACGAAGAACAGCCCGAACCCCGCGCCCGACGCCAGGCCGAGCAGCACGCCGCGCAGCGCGGCGGCCTCGCGCCGCGACCCCATGGTGGACAGCACGATCGCGACGAGCGCGAGCCCCATCCCGCCGAGCGTGACGAGCCCGGGTCGTTCGCCCCGCACGAGCCCGACGACCAGGGGCAGGCCCGCCGCCACCACCGCGGACAGCGGCGCGACGGTCCCCATCGGGCCGACCGCGAGCCCGCGGAAGTAGAGCAGCAGCCCCGACACCCCGCAGAGTCCGGCGACCGCGCCGAGACCCACGGCCGAGCCGCTGAAGGCCCCACCGAGCAGCCAGAGTCCGGGGAGCAACGTCACCAGGCCTGCGGCCTGCGCGACCGCCGTCACGCGCAGGACCGAGGCGCGGCGGGCGGCGAGACCGCCCGCGAAGTCCGCGATCCCGTAGGAGACCGCCGAGCCCAGTGCGAGGGGGATCATGACAGTACAACAGAGTGGACGAACCAGAACACGATGCTGGACTGTAGGTCGGGTTCATCAGACTGTCCAGCGAGATACGACAGAATGGACCGCGTGCAGTCTCCCGACGACGTCGCCGCTTCCATCGGCCGCAACGTCCGCGCCCTGCGCCGGCAGCGCCGGATGACGATCGACGCCCTGGCCGCGGCGTCGGGCGTCAGCCGCGGCACCGTGATCCAGATCGAGACCGCCCGCGGCAACCCGTCGATCAGCACGCTCGTGCACCTCGCCGAGGCGCTGCGCGTGGGGGTGGCCTCCCTCGTCGACGGCGACGTCGCGCCGCGCGTGGTCGTGCGGCGCGCGGAGCAGGCGGTCCCGCTGTGGAGCAACGCGACGGGCAGCACGGCGGTGTTCCGGATCGGCACGGACCCGCCGGACATCGTCGAGCTGTGGGACTGGACCCTGCAGCCCGGCGACGCGTTCGAGGGCGAGGCGCACGCGGTCGGCACCAGCGAGGTGCTGTCCGTGCTCAGCGGCCGCCTCGGGCTGCGGGTCGGACAGGCCGAGCACGAGCTCGGCGAGGGCGACACGCTGCTGTTCGAGGCCCACGCCCCGCACCGCTACTCCGGCGTGGGCCCCGATCCGGTGCGGTTCACGATGGTCGTGCTGCAGCCCGGCGACTCGGGCCTGGTCCCGCCCTCGGCGATCGCCCCCGCGGCCGAGGGGGACTGACGCCGCCCGCGTCGGGCGCTGCGACCCCCTCCTGCGCAGCGAACCGGCACGGACGGCGCCGTCAGGGTGCCGCGCAGGCGGGCAGGCCGAGCCCGCCGCGCGAGGCGGGGTCCAGGTAGACCTCGGACAGGTAGCCCGCGCGCCCGTCCGGCCAGGTCAGCCGGTACCAGAGGGCCGAGCGCGCCCGGTTCGGGTTGTCCGCGGCCGGCGAGTCGAGGTTGTAGTTCCACATCTCGGCGCCGGTGACCGTGCACACCGCGGGCAGCAGGATCCCGCTGGTCACGTCCGTACCGTCGAGCTTGCAGCCGTTGCGCCCGCAGAAGGGCTCGGGTCGGGACGACAGGTAGGCGGGCCCACTGTCCTCCACCAGGTCCGTGGCGCCGAGGGCGACCTTGTTCTGGATCGTGACGACGGCGGCGACCGCGGGCGGCACCGGCGCCGGCGCCGGGGCGGGGCGCAGCACCAGTGCGGTGACGAGCGCGGCCAGCACCGCGCCGACCAGGGCGGCCCCGATCGCGACCAGCACGAGCGGCCGCCGCGACGCGGGCGGTGCCTGCGGCTGCGGCGGGGCGGGATCGGTGGCGCCCAGGGTGAGCGCGGCGTGCCGCAGCGTCCAGTCCCCCACCTCGGCCTCCGACAACCCGATGGCGGAGAGCACGTCGACCACGAGCTCGCGGCGCGGCAACCGGGGGCCGGTGCGCGCGTTGCCGATGGCGCTCTTGCTCCACCCGGACTTCTCCGCGGCCTCCCGCACCGAGGTGCCGCGGGTGCTCAGCTCGCGGGCGAAGTCCGCGCAGAACCGCTGCGGGCTGTCGCGGCCCTGATGGATCGGTGTCTCCGGCACGAGGAGCAGTATCGAGAACTCGTCCCCGAGGCGAAAAGCACCGTTCGGCCCAACGGCGGGTGTCCATGGACGCGATAGCGCCAGGTCGGACGCGATTCCCCCGGGTGTCCCCGAGTGCGGGCCGCACGCCCGTCCACCGCGTCCACGGACAGGGTCAGCAGCCGTCGAGGCGCAGGGGCCGATGGACCGGGTCGACGGCCAGCGTCACCGCGTTCACCGTCGAGCGGTAGCCGCAGCCCCCGCTGCTCACCACCTCGACCGTGCCCCCGTCGGCGAACCGGACCTCCGCGGGCCGGGCGCCCTCGCCCAACCCGACCCAGACCGGCGAGTCCTGGGTCAGCAGACCCTCGCCCGCACGCAGCCGGACCGAGTAGGTGGGCCCGTCCACCGCCCACGTCTGCACCTCGACGATCGCGAGCCGCAGCCGGGAGTCCGGCGGACCCGGCACCTCCTCCAGCACCGCCAGGCCCGGCGAGATGGTGATCGTCGCCCACACCAACGCCCCCCAGACCAGCAGCGCCAGCCCGGCGAACGTGGTGATCAGCCCCCGCAGGAGCTTCCCGCGGACGACCCGGGTCAGCCACCACGTCAGGAACACCGCGGCCACCCCC
Organism: Pseudonocardia sp. WMMC193; assembly: GCF_021728735.1. Classification (NCBI taxonomy): domain Bacteria; kingdom Bacillati; phylum Actinomycetota; class Actinomycetes; order Pseudonocardiales; family Pseudonocardiaceae; genus Pseudonocardia; species Pseudonocardia sp. WMMC193. Next base: position 4,119,752 of record NZ_JAKKDO010000003.1, read on the forward strand.
ACCGCGATCCCGGCGAACCAGGGCGCCACGAGCAGGTGGAACGGATCCCACACCGCGAGCGCCGCCACCCCGGCCGTGAGGAGGACGAGGATCCCGAGCGCCTTCACGCCCGCATGCCTATCACGCCGTGGGCCCCCGCGGATCAGACGACGACGGCCCGGGCTCCACGCGGAGACCGGGCCGTGATGATCGGGAGTGGAGCTGAGGGGAATCGAACCCCTGACCTTCTCGATGCGAACGAGACGCGCTACCAACTGCGCTACAGCCCCAGGCCTGCAGGCCTTCCGGCCGTGCAGGAGAAACCTTATCAGCCGCTATTCGCCCGCTGCACGAGGGTAGGCCCCACCCTCGATCGGGAGCTCGTCGTCCTCGTCGTCGACGTCGACGAGCTGCGTTCCCGCAGGCAGCGGCGGCGGCGGGGCGGGCTGCAGCCGGGGCAGGGCCGACTCGACGTGCGCCGGGGCGGCGGCCCCGTCGACGCTGCGGCGGTGGGCGGGCAGGACCCCGACGGGCTCGCCGGTCCCGCGCACCCGGCGGGGGTCGCCGTCGTCGTCGGCCGCCCAGTCGTCCTCCGCATCCTCGGAGCCGTCGGACTCGCCGGCGGAGGCGTCGACATCGTCGAGGTCGTCGACGTCGTCGAGGCTCCCGTGGTCCGTCTCGCCGGCCTCCCGACCACGCCGCGCCCACCCGTCGAGCTCCGGGTCGTCCGCCGCGGACGGACGCCGGGTGCCCGCCATGCGCGCGGCCCGGCGGGCCCGGATCGCCTCCTCCATCCGCACCTGTCGGCGCAGGTAGACGAGGTACCCGACGAGCGCCAGGTCGACCAGCCCGTGCACCCACCAGAGCGCGGGCAGGGCCAGGGCCGCGACGATCGCCGTGCCGACGGCCAGCACCAACAGCCCGATGACCACGCGCTGGCGGAAGGCGTAGCGCGCGCCGGCCGCCAGGGCCGCGGCCTCCGCGTCGAACCCGCCGCGCCCCCTGCGGAACGCGGCGGGCGGACGCTCCCAGGCCTCGCCCCGCGCGCGCGGCTCGTGGCGCGGCATCGCGGTGGTGTCGTCGGAGTCGTAGGCGTAGTAGCCCGACGCCGCGTAGCCCTCGTCCGGGTCCGCGGCGGCGCGCTCGTCCTGCTCGCCGTGCTCGTCCTGCTCGTCGATGTCCTCGTACGCGTCCGCGGCGGGGTCGGACGACGTGTCCGACTCGTCGCCGCGGCGTGCGGCGGGCACCGTGGCGCCACCCTGCGTCGTGAGGGCACCGCTCCGCTCGTCGTCCGTGTCCATCGGATCCACCTCCAGGCTCCAGTGCCGCACCGGCCGCTCCAACACCCGACCGGAGAGAGCCGCCATGCTCGGCCGCTCGACCTCCTGCCGGCGCCGCGCGACCGCGGGGACGAGGATCAGCAGCCACAGCACCACGAGACCCGCGAAGATCAACGAGCTGGGCACCAGCTGCCTCCCTCCCCGAACGGCGCAGACGGCACGTGATCCGCTCCGGGCCGGAGCCAAGATCACGCCCGGACGTCCCACGGTAGTGAGCGCGCGGCCGGGATCCGGGTTGCGACGCGCCGTGGTCCTCCACCGGATCCACGGTTCTGCCGGGACGGGTGTGACAACTGGTACTGACGTGACCACTCTGTGCGATATCGCCGCCCGGACAGGGCACCCTGATGGTGGAGTGGCGACACCTCCGGCTACGGCCGGCCGGCACGCCCTTCGGCGACCAGCCGTGCGGCGAGACCACCCAGCGGCATCTCCTCCGCGGTGAGGGCGAAGCAGAGATGGTCACGCCAGGCACCGTCCACGTCCAGATAGCGCTGGAACAGGCCCTCCTCCCGGAAGCCGAGCTTGGCCAGCACGCGCAGGCTCGGCCCGTTCTCCGGCCGGACGGTCGCCTCCAGCCGGTGCAGCCCGACGGCGCCGAAGCAGTGGTCCACGGCGAGCGCCACCGCGGCCGTGGTCACGCCCTTGCCGTTCACGCGCGCATCGCACCAGTAGCCGACGTAGGCGGACAGCAGCGGCTCCCGCACCACGTTGCCGATCATGACCTGGCCGACCAGGGTGCCGTCCAGCACGATCGCGAAGGGCAGCGCCGCCCCGCGCCGGGCGGCCCCGCGCAGCAGCCACCAGCGGCCGGGCCACTCGGCCGGGGCGTTGCGCCGGGCCCAGCCGCCCGGCGTCGACGGCTCCCAACGCACCAGGTGCTGCTCGTCCCGGATTCGGATCTCCGACCAGGTCGCACCGTCGAACAGCTTCACCGGACGCAGCTCGACCCGACCGGCCCGGACGTCCAGGGGACCGAGCCGAGCGGGCCAGCCGGGATGGCGCCCGACGTACTCGGACTGCGCGTGGGCCATTCGCTGCCGCCGCTACCGGCGCGAGGACAGCAGCGCGACCTCGACCCGGTCGTCCAACCCGACGTCCGTCGCGTCCTCCGGGACCGTGATCAGCGCGTTCGCCTCGGCGAGGGTGGAGAGCAGGTGCACCCCGCCCGTCGCCAGGGGCTGCACCACGTACTCGTTCGTCGCGACCTCGCGCAGCAACCGCCCGCGCAGGTACGAGCGCCGCCCCTCCGGTGAGGTGAGCGGCGAGGTCAGCCGGGCCGAGACGACGCGCCGGTGCGGGTCGGTGATCCCCAGCCCGAGCCGGATCAGGGGCCGCACCAGGACCTCGAACAGCACCAGGGCGGTGGCGGGGCTCGCCGGGAACAGGAAGGTCGGCACGTGGTCCTTGCCGAGCCTGCCGAAGGCCTGCGACGACCCGGGGGCCATCGCGACCCGAGTGGTGTCGATCTCGCCCAGCCCCGCGAACGCGGCCTTCGCCTCGGCGCCCGCGTTGCCCCCGGCCGCCCCGCAGATCACGACGATCTCGGAGAACGGCAAGGCGTCCTCGACGGCCGAGCGCAGCTCCCGCGCGTCGCACCGCACCAGCCGCGGGGGCCGCGCCATCTCCGCACCCGCCTCCCGCGCCGCCGCGGCGAGGGCGAACGAGGCCACGTCCGGCACGTGTCCGGCCGCGGCCGGACGCGCGACGTCGACCAGCTCGTCTCCCATGGCGACCACCGAGACCCGCGGCCGCGGGTGCACGAGGACCTTGTCCCGACCCGCGGCGGCCAGCAGTGCGACCTGCGCGGCGCCGATCACCGCGTCCCGGCGCACCGCGACGTCCCCGGGCTGCATGTCCTCGCCCAGGCGCCGCACGAACGCCGCCGACGGCACCCCGCGGGTGACCTTGATCCGCGCCGACCCACCGTCCGTGTGGTCGCGCGGCAGCACCGCGTCGGCCAGCGTCGGGAGCGGTGCGCCCGCCGCCACCTGCACAGCCTGGCCGGGCTGCAGCCGCAGCGGCTGCCGCGATCCCGCCGGGATCTCCCCCACCACGGGCAGCTCGACGGGCCCGGCGGCGGAACCGCCCACCACGTCCACGCTGCGCACCGCGTAGCCGTCGATCGCCGCCTGGTCGAACCCGGGCAGCGCCCGCGCGGCGACGACCTCCTCGGCGCTGCGCAGCCCTTGGGCGTCGGCGAGCGCCACCCGGACCGGGGCCGGCCGGGCCGCGATCTCCAGGACCCTCTTGAGCTGCTCGTCGACGCTCCGCACGCGCGTCAGTTTTCCAGGCGCTCGGCCAGCCAGGTGCGCAGGGACGCGCCGTAATCGGGGTGATCGAGCGCGAAGTCCACGAAGGCGCGGACGTAGCCGCCCGGGTTCCCGAGGTCGTGGCGCCCGCCGCGGTGGACGACGATGTGCACCGGGTGGCCCTCGTCGATCAGCAGCTGCACCGCGTCCGTCAGCTGCAGCTCGCCGCCCGCGCCGGGGGTGATCCGGCGGAGCGCGTCGAAGATCGCCCGGTCCAGCACGTACCGACCCGCGGCGGCGAAGGTCGACGGGGCCTCCTCCGGGGAGGGCTTCTCGACCATGCCGTGGACCTGCTTGACGTCCGGGTCCTCGGTGTCGCTCACGTCGAACACGCCGTAGGGCGAGATCTCGGCCTTGGGGATGTCGAAGGCGCAGAGCACGCTGCCGCCCTTCGCCTCCCGCACCGCGATCATGGTCTTGAGCACGCCCGTGGGGAGCACGATGTCGTCCGGCAGCAGGACGGCGATCGCCTGCTCGTCCGCCTCCAGGGCCTGCTCGGCCTGCGCCACCGCGTGTCCGAGACCCTTCGGTTCGTACTGGTAGACGGTCTTGACGTCGATCAGGCCGGGTCCACGCCGAACCTTGCTGAGCAGCGCCTCCTTGCCCCGGGACTCGAGGGTCTTCTCGAGGTCCGGCGACGGCTCGAAGTAGCCGGCGACCGACTCCTTGCCCGGCGACGTGACGATCAGCAGCTGCTGGGCACCCGCCTCGGCGGCCTCGGCGGCGATCAGCTCGACACCCGGGGTGTCGACGACCGGCAGCAGCTCCTTCGGCACGGCCTTGGTGGTCGGCAGGAAACGAGTGCCCAGACCGGCGGCGGGGACGACGGCCGAGCGCAGGGCGGAGGGCTGGCTCATTCCGCGAGCCTAGGCCGGCGGTTAGCGTGACCGGGTGGCGGAGCACGGATCGGGCGCTCGGAGCAGCTCGAACGGGGCGAACGGCGGCACGGGCGACCCGCGGAACCCCCCGGTTCCGCGACCGGCCATCGCGGTCCCCGACAAGCAGACCCTGCGCACCCGGCTGCTGGCCGCACGCCGCGCCCTGACCGCGCCCCAACGCGCCCAGGCGGCCGAGGACCTGCGCAGCCATGTCCTGGAGTGGGCGCAGGACCGACCGGACGGCCCGGTCTGCGCCTATCTGCCGGTGGGTGCGGAGCCGGGTTCGCTCGACCTGTTGGACGGGCTGCGCGCCACCGGGCGGTCGGTGCTGCTGCCCGTGGTGCCGCCCCGGCCGGGCGCCCTCGACTGGGCCCCCTACCGGGGCGCGGACTCGCTCGGGCCCGGTCCGCTCGGGCTGCGTGAGCCCACGACACCCCGGCTCGGCCCGGCAGCGCTGCGCACCGCCGTGGCCGTGCTGGTCCCCGCGCTGGCGGCCGACCGCGCGGGCCACCGACTGGGCCGCGGCGGCGGCTACTACGACCGCACGCTGGGCGGGAGTGCACCCGGGACCGCGCTGCTGGCCCTGCTCTACGACGGAGAGCTGCTCGACGCGGTGCCGGCCGACGCGCACGACCACCCGGTCACGGGTGTGGCCATGCCGACTGCCGGAATCGTTGTGACGGGGAACATCGGTCGGGCCTGACGGGTTATGCTGGCACTCGCTTGTGAAGAGTGCCAGTTCTCGGAGGATCACGTGCCGACCTACCAGTACGCCTGTACCGACTGCGACCATCGGTTCGAGGCCGTGCAGTCCTTCTCCGACGACGCACTGACCGTGTGCCCGGTGTGCGGGGGCAAGCTGCGCAAGGTGTTCTCCTCCGTGGGGATCGTGTTCAAGGGCAGTGGCTTCTACCGGACCGACAGCCGCTCCGGCTCCTCGAGCGTGAGCAGCGGGTCGGACTCCTCGAGCAAGTCCGAGAGCTCCTCCGAGTCCTCGTCCTCGTCCTCGTCGAGCAAGACCGAGTCGAGCTCCTCGGGCAGCAAGACCGACTCCGGCTCATCGTCGTCGAGCACCCCGGCCGCAGCCGCCTCCTGACCCCTCGACGGGCCGAGTTGTCCACACCCGGCCCGCTCCATCCACAGGCCGACGATCCGCGGCGCTGAGGCCCGGGTGCGGCCCTACCGTCGCGAGCATGAGCGAACGACGCAGCCGTGACCTGGTCGGGTGGTTCCGCGCGCAGGCCGCCTGGCGGCGCGCGGTGCTGCTGCGCCGGGCGATCGCGGCCGCGTTGGCCGTTCTCGCCGTGGTCCTGGCCGTGCGCCCCGTGGGCACGGGCACCACGGACGTCGTCGTGGTCGCGCGGGACGTCGCCCCCGGATCCGTGCTCACCGTCGCGGACCTCGCCGTGCGCGGCTGGCCGTCGGAGATCGTGCCGTCGGGCGCGGTCGGCGCCGTCGACGCGGCGGCGGGCCGTGTCGCCGCGGGGGCGCTGCGCAGCGGCGAACCGGTCACCGACCTGCGGCTCGCGGGTCCCGCCCTCGCCGCTGCCGCCACCGGGATCGCGGACGCCGCCGCCGTCCCGGTGCGGCTGGCGGATCCGGACGTCGCGGCCCTCCTCACCCCGGGAACGCGCGTGGACGTGATCACCGGCGGCGGCACCGTCCTCGCCGAGTCCGCCGTGGTGCTGACCGTGCTGGACCCGGCGACGGGACCACCCGGGTCCGCGGCCCGCGGGCGATCCGCGCTGGTCGCGCTGCCGCGCGAACGCGCCACGCGGGTCGCCGCCGCCTCGCTCTCCGAGGAGGTCGCCGTTACGCTCCGCTCGCACAGCTGATCAAGCGCGGCGGGCGTGTGGGCCGCGGGCAGTCCGTCGGAGGGGGATTATTCCGGTGCTCAAGGGCTTCAAAGACTTCATCCTGCGGGGCAACGTCGTCGACCTCGCGGTCGCGGTCGTCATCGGCGCCGCGTTCACCGCGATCGTCACGGCGTTCACCTCGAGCATCATCGAGCCGCTGCTCAACGCCATCACCCCACCCACGGTTCCCGGGCTGGGCATCCTGCTGCAGGCCGACAAGCCGAACACCTTCATCGACTTCTCGGCCGTGATCGCCGCCGCGATCAACTTCGTGATCGTCGCGGCCATCGTCTACTTCGTCTTCGTGCTGCCGATCACCACGATCAAGAACCGGCGCAAGCGCGGCGAGGAGCCGGGCCCGGCGGAGCCGACGGACGTCGAGCTGCTCGCCGAGATCCGCGACCTGCTCAAGGCCCAGTCGGGCACGGAGGGCGAGGGGAAGCACCAGGCCTGATGCCGCCCGGGAAGCCGTCAGCCCCCGTGGTGGGGCGGGCGGTTCTCCCGGTACCAGGCCTCGTCGCGCTCCCGGTCCGCCGGGCGCACCTCGTCCTCCTGCTCGTCCCGGGTGATCTCGGGCAGGGTCTCGCCGAAGACCTCCGCGAGCCTGCGGCGCACCCGATCCGGCAGTTCTGACATGACTCCATGGTGCCGGCCGACGCGAACGCCGTTTCGGTGCCACCATGGACAGACGCCGGATGACCGGGTCGCGAACAGGTGGTGGAGGAACGATGGGCTGGCAGGACACGCTCAAGGAGCTCGTCGACAAGGCGAAGCCCTACGTCGACCAGGCTCAGCAGAAGGCCAAGCCGTACCTGGAGCAGGCGAGCGAGAAGGCCGCGCCCTACGTCGAGCAGGCGCGCGAGAAGGCGGGCCCGCTGGTCGAGAAGGCCGCGGCGAAGGTCGACGAGGCCACCAAGGGCAAGTACAGCGAGCAGATCGGGTCGGTGAAGGAGAAGGTCGGGGACGCGCTCAAGAAGGACGAGTCGCCCGCCTCGCCGACCGCGACGGCGCAGCCCACCACGCCCGCGCCGCCGTCGCCCACGCCGACCGCGGCCCCGGAGTCGAGCACCGAGACCGAGCCGAAGCCCGGCACGGGTGCCACCACGCCCACCCCGGGCCCGACGCCCGAGGGCGGGACCACTCCGGCGAGCTGATCCCCGCCGCTCGCCCGCGGGGTGGCGCAGCGCCCCGCGGGCGGGTCAGCCGGCGTCGAGGCCGGAGAGCTCGCCGATCACGTGCGCGACCAGCGGGGACAGGGTCGCCATGCCGTCTCGCACCGCGGCGCGCGAGGACGCCAGGTTGACCACCAGGGTGCTTCCCGAGACCCCCACCAGCCCCCGCGAGAGGCCCGCGTCCACCGCGCCCGCCGCGAGACCGGAGGCGCGGATGGCCTCGGCGATCCCGGGGATGGGGCGGTCGAGCACACCCGCCGTGGCGTCTGACGTGACGTCCCGGGGCGAGACCCCGGTGCCGCCGACGGTGATCACGAGGTCGACACCGCCGATCACCGCCGTGTTCAGCGCGTTGCGGATCGCCACGGCCTCGCCGGGCACGGAGACGGCGCCGTCGACGACGAACCCGGCCTCCTCGAGCAGCTCCGCCACCAGGGGCCCGGTGCGGTCGCGGGCCTCTCCGTGGTTCACCCGGTCGTCCACGATCACCACGAGGGCACGACCGATCTGCGGGGTCGCCATCTCCATGTGCTCACCGTAGTGGGGCCGCGACCGGCGGACGTCGGCGGGACCGCGCCGGTGCGGGGAGGGGGTTCCTGCACCGACGCGGGCCCTGGCGACGCCGCGGGGCACCGCGACGCGCCGCCCATCATGACGTGATCGAACGGTTTGTGCCCAGCCTCGCGACTATCTGCGCCGGATGCCGGTGGCCGTTCGGCCGAAAGCTCAGCTGGGCTCACCCGCGAGGGTGACCACGACCTCACGGTTGCTGAGGACGAGTCGCACCTGGTCACCGGGCCGATGGTCGCGGACGGCGGCCACCAGCTCGTCCCCGTCCGCGATCGGCCGGTCGTCGAGTCGCAGCACGACGTCTCCCGGGCGCAGCCCCGCCTGTTCGGCCGGACCACCGGGGGTGAGCTGCCCGACCACGGCGCCTCCCGACGCGGGCGTCCCCGCCTGCGTCACGCTCACGCCGAGGACGGCCCGGGTCGCGGTGCCGGTGCGGGCGAGCTCGTCGGCCACCCGCGCGGCCTGGTTGACCGGGATGGAGAACCCGACGCCGATCGACCCGCCCTGCTGTCCCCCGGTGCTGGCGATCGCGGAGTTCACGCCGACGACGCGCCCCTGCAGGTCCACCAGCGGGCCGCCGGAGTTGCCGGGGTTGATCGGCGCGTCGTGCTGCACGGCGTTGAGCACGGTGGCCTGGCCGCCCCCACGCTCGCCGCCGACGCTCACCGCACGGTCGAGCGCACTCACGATCCCGGTCGTGACCGTCCCGTCCAGCCCGAGCGGGGCCCCGAACGCCACCACCTGCTGCCCTACGCGCAGCGAGTCCGAGTTCCCCAGCTCGGCGGGGGCGAGCCCGGCCGCCCCGTCGAGCCGGACGAGCGCGAGGTCGGAGCCGATGTCGCGGCCCGCGATCCGCCCCGGGAAGGACCGGCCGTCGCTCAGCACCGCGGTGATCGCGCCGCCGTCCGCGGCCGGGGCGACGACGTGGTCGTTAGTGAGCACCAGCCCCTCCGGGCTGAGCACGATGCCGGAGCCCTCGTCCCCACCGGGCCCGCCGCCCTCGACGCGGAGCAGCACGACGCTGGGCAGCACCTTCTCCGCGACGGCCTCGACGGGGGTGAGCTGCGCGGACGCCGGATCCGCCTGCGGCAGGCCCGGCGCGAGGACACCCAGCTCGGCGGTCCGGCGGTCGGCGAGCGACCACCCGATCCACCCGCCCGCCGCCCCGGCCAGCAGGGCGAGCACGACCGCGCCTGCAGCGAGCACGAGCAGGCGGGAACGGCCGCGCGCGGCGGGTGCGGTGGGGGCGGCAGGCGGACGCACGTCGGAGGCGCCCCCGGAACCCGGGGCGACGACGGCCTGTGGCCCCGTCTCCGGTTCGATCAGCGCGTGCCGACCGGTGTCGGTCAGCGGGTCCGGCTGCGGGACTCCCGTCGGCGGCGTCCTCACCTCGGCCGCCGCGACGGGCGGGGGCTCGGCGGACGCGTCGGGCTCGCCCTCGTACGACGCCCCGACCTGCGGATCCTCGGGCTCTCCGGCATGTCGGCCCTGCTCGGGCCTCCTGTGTCCCTCGGTCATCCGCGTGCGTGCCCCCGGTCCGTCCGCCTGTGCGGCGCACCCTAGCCGCGCCCACCGACGATCCGCGCACGGGACGCACCGACAATACTTCCCTCCTTGACAGAACTAATTGTCGGTGGGACGGTCGTCGTCATGCAGAGCACCACGGTGATCGAGGACCCCGCCGCCGCGGCGGTGGCGCTCGACCCCGTCCGCGCCCGTCTGTTGGGGGCGCTGCGCGAACCCGGCTCGGCCACCAGCCTGGCCATGGACCTGTCCATGACCCGGCAGAAGGTCAACTACCACCTGCACGCGCTGGAGGCGCACGGGCTCGTCGAACTGGTCGAGGAGCGGCGCAAGGGCAACATGACCGAGCGCGTCATGCAGGCCACCGCGGCCGCCGTGGTCATCTCGCCGCAGGCCTGGGCGCTCGTCGCCCCGGACCCCGATCGCGAACCGGACAAGCTCTCCGCCCAGTGGCTGCTGGCGCTGGCCGCGCGGCTGGTCCGGGAGGTCGGTGCGCTGATCACCGGCGCCCGAGGGCGGCGGATCGCGACCTTCGCGATCGACGGGGAGATCACCTTCGCCACGGCGGCGGACCGGGCGGCGTTCGCCGAGGAGCTGGGCGTGGCCGTGCGGGGTCTCGTCGCCAAGCACCAGGCGGCCCCCGGGGCCGGGGGCCGGGCCCACCGGCTCGTCGTGGCCCTCCACCCCAGCGCTCCACACCCCACCGCCGCACACCCCACTGCCCCACACCCCAGCGTGGAGACGTCGTGAACTTCGAGATCCGCCGCGAGATCGCCCTGCCCGCCCCGCCGGAGGAGGTGTGGCGGGCGATCGCGACCCGTGAGGGCCAGGCCGGGTGGTTCATGACCTTCGACGAGGCTCCGGACGATGCCGCCGGCGGCGTCACCGAGGACCCGCCCCACCGGCTCGAGCAGCGGTTCGGCACCCAGGCCATCGAGTACGTCGTCGAGGCGGCGAGCGGCGGTACGTCCGTGCTGCGGTTCGTCCACAGCGGCATCCGCGAGGCGGACTGGGGGGACGAGTGGGACACCATGACCGCCTTCGGGTGGGATCTCTACCTCTTCACCCTCGCCGAGTACCTGCGGCACTTCCCCGGCCGCCCCGCCGTCTACGTCGAGGCCGAAGCGCCACCGAGCCCGGACGTGGCCGCGCACCCGCCGACCTCCCAGGTCTGGCGGAACGTGCTCGCCGCGCTGGACGACCCGCAGGAGGGCGACCGGGTCGAGACTCCGGTCGGTCCCGGCGTCGTCGACCGACGCGTCGAGGGCTACCTCGGGATCCGCACCGACACGGCGCTGGTCCGCTTCCACGAGCGCTCGCTGCTCGGCATGTGCCTGGCGGTCGGTCACCACGAGACGGGCGACGCCACGGGCATCAAGGACACGTGGACCACCTGGCTGGAGGCCATGGCATGACCACCCTGGAACCGTTCCTCATGTTCCAGAACGGCGAGGCCGAGGAGGCCCTGCGGTTCTACACCGGGCTCTTCGCCGACGGCGAGGTCCTCACGCTCCTGCACACCCCGGAGGGCGCGGTCCAGCAGGCCGTCTTCCGGGTCGCCGGGCAGCGGGTCCGCGCGTTCGACTCGCCCGTGCGGCACGCCTGGGACTTCACGCCGGGCGTCTCGCTGTTCGTGACGTGTGACGGCCCGGAGGAGCTGGAGAAGCTCACCGGCGCCCTGCTGGAGGGCGGGGCGGCCCTGATGCCACTCGGCGACTACGGCTTCGGTCCCTTCGCCTTCGTCACCGACCGGTACGGGGTGTCCTGGCAGCTCAGCGCCGGGCTACCCGAGGGCTGGTAGGTCGGCGCGGCGGCCGGGCAGGCGCAGGCAGAGCAGCGCGCCACCCTCGGGGGCCTTGTCCGCCCACACCGCTCCCCCGTGCCGCACCGCGACCTGCCGCACGATCGCCAGCCCCAGCCCGGAACCGGGCATCGTGCGGGAGGTGTCGGCGCGGTAGAACCGCTCGAAGACGTGCGGCCGGTCCGCCTCGGCGATGCCGGGCCCGGAGTCGGCGACCTCGATCACGACCGTCCAGTCGTCCAACGCCACCATCCGCAGCCGCACGTGCCCACCCGGCGGACTCCACTTCACCGCGTTGTCCAGCAGGTTCAGCACCGCGCGTTCCAGGGCCGCGGCCTCGCCGACCAGGGTCCAGGGCACGAGCGTCACGTCGAACCCCGTGTCGGGGCCCGCTCGGCGGCGGACCCGCTCCAGGGCGCGCTCGACGACGTCGACCAGCTCGACCGGCTCCCGGGCCGCCTGCGGTGCGTCGTCTCGGGCCAGCTCGGTGAGGTCGCCGATCAGCTGGGTCAGCTCCTCGACCTGCGCCCGGACGTCGGTCAGCATCTCCTCGCGGTCCTCGCGCGGCAGCGCGGGGGCCCCCGGCTGCTCGGCCGCCGACAACAGCTCCAGGTTGGTCCGCAGCGAGGTCAGCGGGGTGCGCAGCTCGTGTCCCGCGTCCGCGACGAGGCGCCGCTGCTGCTCCTGGGAGGCGGCGAGGGCGCCGAGCATCTCGTTGAAGCTCTGGCTCAGCCGGGCCAGCTCGTCGGAGCCGCTGACCGTGATCGGGGTGAGCTGCCCGGTCGCCGTGACCCGCTCGGTGGCCTCGGTCAGCCGTTGCACCGGCCGCAGGCCCGCCCGCGCCACCGCGGCGCCCGCGAGTCCCGCCAGCACCACGCCGATCCCGCCGATGACCGGCAGCGCGGTGCCCAGCTCGGCCAGCACGGCCCGGGTGGCCTCCTCCTTCTGCGCGATGACCAGCGCGCGGCCCTCGCCCGCCTGCACGGCGACGACCCGGTAGCCCGCCGCCGACCGCACGGACTGGGTCTCCGCGCCGCGGGCGACCTGGAGCTCCGCGTCGGACAGCGGCGGCGCGGACGCCTGCCCCTCGGCGGACTGGGCCAGGCCCGAGGAGTAGAGCAGCGCCACCTTGATGTCCCCGGCGCCGAGGATCTCCGACGGCACGGTCGCGAGCAGCTCGGGGCGGGCCAGGGAGCTCTGCGCCGCGGACGTCGCGCGGTCGAGGAGGTTGTCGTCGAGCGTGGCGAGGATGCTGCTGCGCACGATGAAGAAGGCCGCCGCGGACACCAGCACCACCGCGGCCGCCGCCACCGCCGCCGCCAGGACCCCGATCCGGGCCCGGAGGCTGAACCGCTCCAGGGAGACCGTCGTCACGGGGGCGTCTCGCGCAGCACGTACCCGACGCCGCGAACGGTGTGGATCAGCCGCGGCTCGCCCTCCGCCTCGGTCTTGCGCCGCAGGTAGCCGATGTAGACCTCGAGGGCGTTCCCGGTCGTCGGGAAGTCGTAGCCCCAGACCTGCTCGAGGATGCTCGCCCTGGTCAGCACCCGGCGCGGGTTCTGCAGCAGCAGCTCCAGCAGCGAGAACTCGGTGCGGGTCAGGCTGATCGCCCGCTCGCCCCGCCGCACGTCGCGGGTGTCCGGGTCCAGCGAGAGGTCCGAGAACTCCAGCGCGGGCGTGTGGGCCGCGGCGGCGATGTCGTCGAGCGAGCGGCGCCGCAGCAGCGCCCGCAGGCGGGCCAGCAGCTCCTCGAGGGCGAAGGGTTTCGGCAGGTAGTCGTCCGCGCCCGCGTCGAGGCCCGCGACCCGGTCGCTCACCGCGTCCCGCGCGGTGAGCACGAGGATCGGCAGCTCGTCACCCGCCGCGCGCATCCGGCGGCAGACCTCCAGCCCGTCGAGCCGGGGCATCATCACGTCGAGGACCATCGCGTCCGGCCGCTGGGCGTCGACGGCCTCGAGGGCGCCGTAGCCGTCGCTCGCCAGGTCGACCTGGTAGCCGTTGAAGGCGAGCGACCGACGCAGCGACTCGCGCACCGAGCGGTCGTCGTCCACGACGAGGATTCGCATGGGCCCAGTCTGGTACGCCGGTCTGAGATCCGTCTGAGAGGGTTCGGCGGTGGGCTTCTCGCTCGGCATCCTCGCGCTCCTGCTGCTGGTCCACCTCTACCTCTACAAGCGGGTGGTGCACGACGTCGTCGGCTCCCGCCGGGCCCGGATCGTGGGCGGCGTCCTGCTGGGCGCGTTGTTCGCGCTGGTCGCCGCGGTCTTCCTGACCCGCCGGGTCCTGCCGATCGAGTACGCGACCGCGCTGAACTACACGGCGTACCTGTGGTTCGCGGTGCTGCTCTACCTCGGCCTGGCGCTGCTGGTGGGTGAGCTGGTCCGACCCGCCGTCCGGGTCAGCCCCGAGCGCAGGCGCTTCCTCTCCGGCTCGATCGCCGCCGTCGCCGGTGTCGCGGCGGTGGGCACGGTGACGTACGGGGCGATCGAGGCGAGGCGGCCGCGGGTCGAGCGCCGCGACGTGCTGCTCGACCGTCTCGACCCCGCGTTCGACGGCTTCACCGTCGCCGCCGTCTCCGACATCCACCTCGGGCCGTTGGTCGACGCCGAGGACCTGCGCGGGTTCGTCGCCACCCTCAACGCCGCGGGCCCGGACGTCGTGGCGGTGGTCGGCGACCTCGTCGACGGGCAGGCCTCCGAGATCGGCGGCTACGCCGAACCGCTGCGCGACCTCGTCGCGGACACCTACTTCGTCACCGGCAACCACGAGTACTACTCCGGGGTGACGGGCTGGGTGGACCTGCTGCCCACCCTCGGCGTCCGGGTGCTGCGCAACGAGCGGGTGACCCTGCGGCGCGGGGACGCGGTGCTGCACCTGGCGGGGTGCGACGACCGTGTCGCGGCGGCCTCCGGGGTGCCCGGGCACGGCTTCGACCTCGACGAGGCGCTGGCCGGACGGGACCCGGCCGAGCCGGTGGTGCTGCTCGCGCACCAACCGGTGATGGTCGACCAGGCCGCGCGGGCGGGCGTCGACCTGCAGATCTCCGGGCACACGCACGGCGGGCAGCTCACCCCGCTGACCCACGTCGCGTTGGTCGACCAGCCGGTGCTCGCCGGCCTGACGAGGGTCGGCCCGACGTGGCTCTACGTGACCCGCGGCCTGGGGTTCTGGGGCCCGCCGGTGCGCGTCGGGTCTCCGCCGGAGATCACGCTGCTGACGTTGCGGGCACCCGGCGCTCCACCCGCGCCGTGATCAGCGCGATGCCCAGGCCGAGCAGCGCCAGGGCCGCGGCGACGACGTTCGGCGAGGTCAGGCCGAAGCCGGCCGCGATCGCCGCCCCGCCCAGCCACGCCCCGGCGGCGTTGGCCAGGTTGAACGCGGCGTGCATCGAGCCCGCCGCCATGTGCGGGGCGCCCGCGGCGCCGTCGATGATGCGCAGCTGGACGCTCGGCAGCACCGCGAAGGTGGCGATGGCGAACAGGAACAAGACGATCGCCGCGCTGACCGGGTGGTGCATGGCGGGCACGAGGGCCAGCGCGACCACCGCGATCGTCGGCAGCACGAGGAGGATCGCCCGCAGGGGGTCCCAGTCGGCGAGCCGCGCGCCGATGACGTTCCCGACGGTCATCCCGACGCCGAACATCGCCAGGACCAGCGTGATCGCCGCCTCGGGGTAGCCGGCCACCTCGGTGAGCATCGGCGCGATGTAGCTGTAGCTGGTGAACAGCGCCGCGCCGCCGACGACCGCGACGGCCAGGCTCATCCAGACCGGGCGCCGGGTCAGCGCGCGGAGCTCGTCGGCGAGCCGAGCGGGCTCGCCGTCGGGCCGGACGTCCGGCACCACGAACCGGACGGCGACCGCGGTGGCCAGCGCGATCACCCCCACCAGGGCGAAGGTCCAGCGCCAGCCGACGAGCTGCCCGAGCAGCGTGGACAGCGGCACCCCGACGATGTTGGCGACCGTCAGCCCCATGAACACCTGCGCCATGGCGCGCGCCCGTCGCTCCGGGCGGGCCAGCATCCCGGCCACGATCGCCGCGATCCCGAAGTACGCGCCGTGGGGAAGGCCGGAGAGGAACCGGGCGACGAGTAGCAGCGGGTAGTTCGGCGCCACCGCCGACAGCAGGTGGGCCACGCCGTAGAGCCCGATCGTGAGGATCAGCGCCTGTCGGCGCGGCAGCCGGGTGGCCGCGGCGATCAGCAGCGGGGCGCCCACGACGACGCCGATCGCGTACGCGGACACGAGGTTGCCCGCCTGGGGGATGCTGATCGCCAGGTCGGAGGCGACCTGCGGCAGCAGCCCCATCACGGTGAACTCGCCGGTCCCGAGCGCGAAGGCGCCCAGGGCCAGCACGAGCAGCGGGAGCCGCACGGCACTGTCCTCACTGATCCGGGAACGGAGACGACCAGTGCAACTCTAAAGCGCTTCAAAGCCTTCCGCGGGGTGTCGCGCGTCTCGTTGCACTCAGTGCAACGAGGCTTCTACGCTCGATCGGGTGACCTCCGTGGCGCGTGATGCGCAGAAGGCGCGCACGCACCGTGCCCTGATCGACGCCGCATTGGCCCTCACGAGCAGGCACGGCCCCGAAGGGCTGACGGTCGACACCGTGGCCGAACGGGCCGGTGTCTCCCGGCGGACGGTGTTCAACCACTTCGCCACGCTCGACGAGATCCTGCTCGCCGCCTGCACCGAGGTGCTCGACGTGCTGGTCGACGGCTTCCTCGCCGCGGCCGCCGCCGCTCCCCCGGGCGCGCCGACGATCAAGGCCGTGGTCGACGACGTCGTCGGCGCCATGCGGGTCACCGACCTCGTCGGCCCGATGGCCTACCTCACCCGCGCGCTCGGCGGCCACCACGACGACCCCCGCGTCCGCGGTTTCGTCGAGACCGCCTTCGGCCGCTGCACCCGGCACCTGAGCGCCGCCGCGACCGAGCGCTACCCCACCGTCGACCGGCTCGACGTCGAGCTCGCCGTCGGAGCCCTGCTCTCCGGGGTGCTCGTCCTGCACGGGCACTGGTGGGAGCGCACCGGCGCCACCGACGACGCCGCCGCCCGGGCGGAATGGGACCGCCTGCTCGACCACCTCGTCTCGACCCTGCGAAAGGCCTTCTGATGGCTGAACTCCTCCACCGCCTCGGCCGGTTCTCGGCCCGCCACGCCTGGCGGGTCGTGGCCGCGTGGATCGCCCTGCTGGCCGCGGCGGTGGCCGGGTTCGCGCTGTTCGGCGGCTCGCTGACCACCGCGATCACGATCCCCGGCACCCCGACGGACGAGGTCTCGCAGCGACTGTCGGCCGAGCTGCCCGAGGCGGGTGGCGGCGTCGGGCTGGTCGTGCTGCACACCGCGGACGGCTCGCCGTTCACCGCGGCGCAGCGCCAGGAGATCTCCGCCGTGCTGGCCCGCGCCGGGCAGGTCGAGGGCGTCCGCCAGGTGGTCGACCCCTTCGCGATCGCCGCGCAGCGCGAGCAGGGCGCGCAGCAGCTCGCGGCCGGACGGGCCCAGCTCGACCAGGCGCGGGCCCAGCTCGACGCGGGCCAGGCCCAGCTCGACGCCGCCCGCGCCGCCGGGGCGCCTGCCGCCGCGCTCGCCCCGCAGCAGCAGCAGATCGACGCGGGCCGCGCCCAGCTCGCCGCCCAGGCCCCGCAGATCGAGCTCGGCGAGACGCAGCTGCGCCTGGCCGAGGGCATCCGCACCGTCTCGGCCGACGGCAGCGCCGCGATCGCCACCGTCGCGTTCACCGCCCCGCAGATGGAGGTGACGACCGCGACCAAGGACGCGGTCGTGGCCGCGGTGCGGGGCACCGACATCCCGGGCGTCGTGGTCGACGTGTCCTCCGAGCTCACCCAGAGCGTCGACGGGCTGGCGGGCCCCGGCGAGATCATCGGCGTGGTGATCGCCGGGATCGTGCTGGTGGTCATGCTCGGCACGCTGCTCGCGGCCGGGCTGCCCATCCTGACCGCGCTCATCGGGGTCGGGGTGGGCGTGGCCGGGGCGATGGCGCTGTCCGGCGTCGTCGACATGACGTCCGTGACGCCGATCCTGGGCCTCATGCTCGGCCTCGCCGTCGGCATCGACTACTCGCTGTTCATCCTCAACCGACACCGCAGGCAGCTCCGGGCGGGCATGGCGGTGGAGGACTCGATCGCGCTGGCCAACGGCACGTCCGGCAACGCCGTCGTGTTCGCGGGGTTCACCGTCGTGATCGCGCTCGCCGCGCTCAACGTCACCGGCATCCCGTTCCTCGGCATGATGGGCACCGTCGCCGCGGGGTGCGTCGCGATCGCGGTGCTCGTCGCCGTCACGCTCACCCCCGCACTGCTCTCCCTGCTCGGCCTGCGGGTGCTGCCGCGCAAGGTCCGCGGCACCCGGTCCAGCGCGCACGCCGCACCGGTCCCCCCGATGCGCACGCGCAGCGCCGTCGTGCGGACGGTCGTCGGGATCGGCCTGCTCGTGGTCGTCGCACTGCCCGCGTTGTCGCTGCGCCTCGGCCTGCCGGACGGGTCCTCGGAGCCGCAGGACTCCACGCAGTACCAGGCGTACTCGGTGGTGGCCGAGAAGTTCGGGGCGGGCCAGAACGGCACCCTGGTCGTCGTCGCGGACGGGCCGGTCGACCCCGCGTCGCAGGTCGCGGTGGCCTCCGCCATCGGCGCGGTGCCGGACGTGGCGGGCGTCGCCCAGATCGCCGCCACCGCGGACTTCACCGTCTACCAGGTCGTCCCCGACCAGGGGCCGACCGCCGAGTCGACCGAGCAGCTCGTCGACACCCTGCGCGCCGACGGGTTCGCGGTCGCGGGCGTGCCGTCGGGCAACATCGACATCTCGGCCAAGCTGGCCGCCGCGCTGCCGCTCTACCTCGGGGTCGTCGTCGGGCTGTCCCTGCTGATCATGATCCTGGTGTTCCGCTCCATCCTGGTGCCGGTCACCGCGACGGTCGGGTTCGTCCTGTCCTACTTCGCCGCCATGGGCGCGGTGGTCGCGATCTACCAGTGGGGGTGGCTGGGCGGCGTCTTCGGCGTCCACGACCCGGGCCCGGTGCTGAACTTCCTCCCGACGATCCTGGTCGGCGTCCTCTTCGGACTCGCCATGGACTACCAGCTGTTCCTGGTGTCCGGCATGCGGGAGGCGTTCGCGCACGGGACGCCTGCCCGCCACGCGGTCATGGAGGGCCTGCACGCGGGCCGCGCCGTGGTCACCGCCGCCGCGATCATCATGTTCTCGGTGTTCGGTGGGTTCGTGTTCTCCCACCTCGCGATGGTCCGGCCGATGGGCTTCGGCCTGGCGATCGGCGTCCTGCTCGACGCGTTCGTCGTCCGGATGCTGATCATCCCGGCGGTCATGCACCTCGCGGGCGACGCGGCGTGGTGGCTGCCCCGGTGGCTCGACCGCATCCTGCCCGACGTCGACGTGGAGGGTGCCTCCCTCGAGCGTCGCCACCCGTCGCCCGAGATCCCGGACCCCCGCTCCGAGAGCGAGGGCGCCCCGGACCGCGTCGACGCCTGACCGTGCGCGGCGATAGTCGCCGGAGCGACTATCGCCGCGCACGAGGGGTCAGACCGTCGGCAGGAACAGCACCGCGTCCGCGTCCGTCAGGGTGGCCGGGTCCAGGGAGAGGTAGCCCGGCTGCGACGGGCGCCGCACCAGCCCGGTCGTGTCGATCTCGCTCGTCGGCACCAGCCGTGGCGTGGGATCGCGCGCGAGCAGGCCCTCCAGGGTGCCGGGCGGCGGTTCGCCGACGCCGTGGTCGGGGGCCGTGCCGACGGCCGTCGCGAACACGACGTAGCGGGCCCCGAAGGAATGGGCGAGGTGGGCTCCGGCGGAGGTCCATCGCAGGTCCAGGCCGTCCCAGTCCACGCGCGCCCGCCCGCGCCGCACATGCTCGTTGTGCGCGAACAGCAGGACCTGGCCCGCCGTGCGCTCGAGGGTGAACACGTTCTCGGCCATCGCCCGGTCCCGGATCCCGAGTCCGGTGACCAGTCGCTCCTGTGCGGACAACCCACCCCCCGAGACGGCGGCGTGATACGCGAGCAGGCCGCCGACGGTGCGGGCGGCGAGCTCCCCGGCCCGGGCCGCTCCGGGATCGACCTCCGGCAGCGCGACCTGCATCCGCCAGACCAGCTCCGCCGCCAGGTCGCGCAGCTCGGCGGGGACGGCGATCGGCCGCGTCCAGAGATCGTCGTCTCCGATCAGGGCGTCGAGGCGTGCCCAGGTCCCGGGCCGTCCCGCGGCCTCGTGCAGCAGCCGCGCGGACCGCCGCGGACTCTCCCCGCCGCGAAACCCCACCGGCACGTCGATCGCCGCGAACCGCACGCCCCGCGACTCCCGGAGCCCGGCGATCAACGCCCGGTTCGCCGCGATCCCCCGGAAGGCCGGACTCAGCCCGCCCACCACCTCGTCGAGGTCACCGGGCCCACCCCGGACGAACTCGTCGATGGCCAACCCCGCCAAGGAGTCCGACTCGATGGCCACCGCCGCGCAGTCCGGCAGCGCCTCCAGGATGGCGTTGCGCAGGGCCGGGAAGGCCTCCGGCCCGTGCATCGGCTCCCCCATCGCGACCACCCGCGCACGCCGCCCGGAGACGAACCGCACCACCTGCTCGACGATCACGATCCGACGCTAGCCGGCCCCACCCGGATCCCGCGACGCCCCGACCGCCGGCGCAAACACACCGCAACACGGTTCGGAGAGCGGACACGAGTACGACGACGGCGTCCCTGCCGAGCACGGTCCGCCCGCGCGGCTCCGGAGAGGCTTGCCGACCCCGAGGAGCCGATCGTGCACTGGGGTTGCAGAAGGTCGACCGATACCGGGCCCCGCATCGGCCTGGTCAGGACGCAGCTGCACCTCGACTTCCGCGCCGACGACATCGATGGGCTCGCAGAGTCGGCCCGCGACTCGGCGCGGCCACACCGGACCATCAACCCGGCGACGGGCGGTGGCGCGTCCTCCTGGACCCGGCAGGCCACCCTTCTGCCTCACCTCCCGACCCCGCGCCGGATGTGCCCCAGGCCCCCGAAGGGCGCGGGGAGGAGCAGGAGAAAGCCACGGTAGGCTCACCGCAGGCCCTCGTAGCTCAGGGGATAGAGCACCGCTCTCCTAAAGCGGGTGTCGCAGGTTCGAATCCTGCCGGGGGCACAAGGTCAGCATGGGTGCGGACGATCTTGTTCTCGGGCGTGGGAGCCAGATGGGAGCGAATCCACTGGGCGCCGGGGGACAGCCCTACTGGGCGAGCACCCGCTCTGACGCACCCACAAGTATGTTCCGCCGAGCGACGGCGACCGGTCCGCGGGCGACACCAGCGTCGGCGCCGCTGGGCGTCGAGCTCGCCTGCGCCGACACCGCCGAGCACTATCCTGTCGCCATGGCGTTCAACCGGATCACCGTAATTCCCGACCTCATGGGCGGGGTGCCGACGATCCGTGGGCTGCGCATCCCCGTCGCGACGGTGGTGTCAATGGTCGCCGACGGGATGACCGTCGACGAGATCTGCACGGACCTGCCCGACCTCACTCCTGAGGACGTCGCGGAGGCCCTTCGCTACGCCGCAGAAGCACTCCGCGAGCGCTCCATTCCGCTGCGCCACCCTGCATGAGGCTGCTGCTCGACAACAACCTGTCGGCGCGACTCGGCGAGATCCTCGTCCGCGAGGGATGGGACGTCGTCCACATCAGTGCGTTGGGGCTGCGCGCTGCCTTGGATCCCGAGGTCCTCCAGACGGCACGCGACGATCACCGCATCCTCGTCAGCGCCGACACCGACTTCGGCGCGCTCCTCGCCGCCTCCCATGCGACCGGGCCGTCCGTCGTGCTTGTGCGGCGGGTCGCAAACAAGCGCGTCGAGGAGATGGCCGACATCCTCGTCGCCAACCTCCCCCTCGTCACCGACGACCTCGACGCCGGCTGCGTCCTCGTCATCGGCGAGGAGACGATGCGCGTGCGTCGGCTACCACTGTGAGTCCACACCCCCTCGACTGATCAGCGTGGGAGCGGTTGATCTGGCCTGCCGGTCGGGAACGCGTCAGGCGGGCAACCACTCCTGCGTCGCGGCGACGAGCGCACGCACCCCGACCGTGAGCGTGGGTTCGATCACCGGGGCGTACAGCGGGGAGTGGTTGGACGGCTGCTGCGCCACCCGGGCGATGAGCTCGGCCTGGGAACCCGCGCCGGCGAAGGCGGCGGGGTCGGCGCCGCCGAGCAGCCAGTACACGCACGGCGCACCGGCGGCGGTGGCCAGCATGCCGACGTCCTCGCTGCCGGTGACCAGGCCGGGATCGAAGACCCGCGCGGCGCCGACGACGGCCTCCAGCGCCGGCCTGGTGCGCTCGACCGCGCTCGGTTCGTTCACCACGGCGGGGAAGCCGTAGGGCGTCGTGATGTCCGGGGGCTGCGGCGCGCCCGAGGCGGCGGCCTCGGCGTTCGCGATCCGGGTGATCGCGTCGAGGGTGCGGCGACGGACCTCGGGCTCGAAGCTGCGCACGCTGATCAGCAGCTCGGCGTCGTCCGGAATGATGTTCTCCTTGGTCCCGGCGCGCAGGGCACCCACGGTCACGATGGCGGTGTCGGTGCCGGAGATCTCCCGCGAGGTGATCGTCTGCAGGCGCATCACCGTCGCGGCGGCCATGACGACGGGGTCGACCGTCGTCTCGGGTCGGGACCCGTGGCCCCCGCGGCCGTGCAGCACGACGCGGACGGCGTCCGCCGCGGCGAACGCCGGTCCGGAGCGGATCGCCAGGCACCCGGCGGGCAGGGGCGCGACGTGCTGGCCGAGCACCACCACCGGCACCGGGAACCGGTCGAACAGGCCGTCGTCGATCATGGCCTGGGCGCCCTGCCCGATCTCCTCGGCGGGCTGGAACACCGCCAGCACGGTGCCCCGCCACGCCGCCCGGTCCGTGGCGAGCTCCTGGAGCGCACCGAGCAGGCAGGTCACGTGCATGTCGTGCCCGCACGAGTGGGCCACCGGGACGTCGTTCCCGTCCGGGTCGGTCCCGCGCGCCGTGCTGGCGTAGGGCAGACCGGTCGCCTCGAGCATCGGCAGGCCGTCCATGTCCGCGCGCAGCAGGGCGGTGGGGCCGTCTCCGTTGCGCAGGACACCGACGACCCCGGTCCTCCCCACCCCCTCCGAGACCTCGGCGCCGAGGGCGCGCAGCCGGGCGGCCACGACGGCGGCGGTGCGGGTCTCGGCGAACGACAGCTCGGGATGAGTGTGCAGATCGCGGTAGAGATCCACGAGCGCCTGCGGCGCCTTCTCGGTCACGGCGCGAGAGTAGAGGAGCACCGACGATCACGGTGGCTCCTGGGAAGTCGGTCCACGGCGGCGCTCCAGGATGGTCGGGTGGGGGTTTGCGAGTGCGCTGTCTCGGCCTCGGGCGGGATCAGGCTCCGACGATCCGCGCCTTCTGTGCGGCGAACTCCTCCTCGGCCAGGATCCCGGCCGCGCGGAGCTCGCCGAGGCGGGTCAGCCGGTCGAGCATCTCGTCGACGGACTGGGGGGCGGGCGGCTGGGCGGCCGAGGCCGCCCCGACGTCCGCCGCCCGCCGGGCGTGGAGCTCCGCCCGATCCCGTGCCGCCGCCTCCTGGCCCGCCGCGACCGTGCCCGAGACCGCGGTGGCCGTTCCGGCGATCACCGCCGTGCGGGCCATCGTGCCGAGCAGGCCGGGTCCGCGCCTGCCGCGTCCGAGCCGCCTCACGACGTCACCCCGTCCAGAGCGGCCAGCACGGTGTCCCGCGGGATGCGGTCGTGGGTGAACAGCTCGCCGCCCGCCGCGACGACGGCCTGCGCCAACTCGGCGGCCCACCGGCTCTCCCACACCACGACCAGGGCGGTGCTGCCGGGCGCGAGCTCGGCCGCGATCACCGGCAGGTCGACCTCCCCGACCAGGTCGAGGACGTCGCCGTCGAGAACGTCGAGGGCGGACCGGAGCGGCTCCGGGGCTTCGTCGTACTCACTGACCCGGACCTCGCCCGAGTCGCTGTGGGACACGATCACCAGGTCCAGGATCCGCACGGCCCCCGCCTCGACGAGCCGCGCCATCGCCGGCACGACGGCGGGGTCGACGGTGTCACCGGGGAAGGCGAGCGCCACCCATTCGACAGGTCCGACGGTCATCTCCCGAGTCCTTCCAGTACCTCGACGACGAGCCGGGTCCCCCCGCTCGTCGCGATCATCACGGCGATCGCGGTCAGCAGGATCCCCGCGATCCGCTCCAGGAACGCCTGGGTGGCCGGCCTCGCCCGGCGTTGCACGTGGGCCGAGGCGTAGAGGGTCGCCCCGGTCACCGCCGCGTAGCAGACTCCCGCGATCGAGAGCCCGACGACGTCGAGCACGGAGGTGGCGTCGGCGCGGGCCGCGACGAAGAACGCGAAGGTGGTGCCGCCGACGGTCAAGGGGAACGTGACCGGTACGAAGGCGTACTTCCGCCACGTGTCCGGCGTGGTGGCCACCGCGACGCCCCCGCCGTCGGCGGGGTGTGCGGTGGGTTCGGGTTCCTCCTCGGGGGGAGGGGAGATCCCCCGCATCAGCGGGATTCCCTCGTACAGCAGTGCGATCCCACCCACCACGGTGAGCGCGGCCGTGCTGATGCCCAGGAGCTCGAGCAGGGGCTCGCCGACCCACAACGCGGCCAGCCCGAAGATCGTGACGTTGAGGAAGAGGGCGACGGCGAGCCGGAACTGGTCGCGCCCGGTCAGCTTCGAGACGATCGGGAAGTACGAGGAGAGTGCCGCCAGCGGGCTGTAGAGCGCGAACAGCGCGAGGAACAGCACCCACGGCTCGCCCGCGAGGTTCACCTAGAACTCCACGGCGTCACGGACGATCGGGCAGGTCATGCAGTGCCCGCCGCCGCGTCCGCGCCCGAGCTCCGCCCCGACGATCTCGATCACCTCGACACCCGCCTTGCGCAGCAGCGCGTTGGTCGTGGTGTTGCGGTCGTAGGCGAACACCACGCCGGGCGAGGCCGCGACCAGGTTGTTCGCGCTGTCCCACTGCTGGCGCTCGCCCGCGTACTCGTCCCCGCCCGTGCCGATCACCCGCAGCTCGGAGAGGTTCAGCGCGTCCGCGACGGTCTCGGTGAACGACCGCTTCTCCTCGGTCACCTCGACCGGCTCCTTGTCGCCGGGCCGCAGCGAGAAGGTGTGGATGCCGTCGACGATGTCGAGGTAGGCCGTCGCGATGTCCCGGTCGGCGAAGGTGAACACGGTGTCCAGGTGCATCGCCGCCCGCAGCTTCGGCATCCCCGCCACGATCACCCGGTTCGCCGCGCCCGCCTCGAACAACGCCGCAGCCAGCTGGGTGATGCCCTGCCGGGAGGTGCGCTCGCTCATCCCGATCGCGACGGCGCCGTTGCCGATGGGCATCACGTCCCCGCCCTCGATGGTGGCCAGGCCCCACTCCTGCTCGGGATCGCCCCACCACACCGACGAGCCGACGAAGTCCGGGTGGAAGGTGTAGAGCGCCTTCATCAGCAGGGTCTCGTCGTGCCGGGCGGGCCAGTACAGCGGGTTGAGGGTGAGGCCGCCGTAGAGCCAGCAGGTGGTGTCGCGGGTGTAGAGCGTGTTGGGCAGCGGCGGCATCAGGTACTCGGTGACGCCGGTCGACTCCCGGGCCAGCGCCAGGTAGCCGGGCCGGAAGTCCGCGGGCAGATCGCGGGTCGACAGCCCGCCGATCAGGAACTCGGCCAGCGCGCGCGAGTCGAGCTCGTCGAGGAAGGCACGGGTCTCGGCGACCAGGCCCAGGCCGACCTCGTTCGCGACGATCTTGCGGTCCAGCAGCCAGGTCCGCGCCTCGGGGATGTCCATGGTCTCGGCCAGCAGGTTGTGCAGCTCCACCACCTCGACGCCCTGGGCGCGCATCTTGGCCATGAAGTCGAAGTGGTCGCGCCGGGCGTTCTGCACCCACAGGACGTCGTCGAAGAGCAGGTCGTCGCAGTTGGACGGCGTGAGCCGCTCGTGGGCCCGCCCCGGGGCACAGACGAGGACCTTGCGGAGGGCGCCCACCTCGGAGTGGACTCCGTAGCCGGCAGAGGGGAGGGCTGTGCTCACAGGGGTGCTCCTCGGACAGGGGGTGGGCGCGCCGATCGTGGAAGGTCCGGTGGAGTCCGGGGCTCACCCGTAGCGGGGGAGGACTCGCGGCGGTAACGCCGCTTCCCGACATACCGACCAACCAGCGGCTCAAGAAGCGGGCCGCGGAGGCACTGATGCTCGACGGAAAAGCACGGATCGTGTCGGCGAAGCTGGCCGTCCCCCGGTTGTCCCCGCTCCACGTCCACCGGCCACGGCTCGTCGCGGCGCTGGACGGAGACGACGCCCCGGTCGTCCTGGTCAGTGCACCCGCCGGACACGGCAAGACGACGGTGCTGGCGGAGTTCGCCGCCGCCCATCGCGGCGAGGTCGCCTGGCTGTCCCTCGACGGCGCGGACGACGAGTCCCGGCTCTGGTCCGGCGTGCTCGCAGCCCTGTCCTCGGTGGTCGGGCCGGACAACCCGCTGCAGTCGCTCGTCGTGCCCGGGTCGCCGACCGCGAACGCGTCCTTCGTCGCCGCCGTCGACTCGGCGCTGCGCGTCCTCCCACGCCCGGTGACCCTCGTCCTCGACGACGTGCACGAGCCACCCCCCGGCTCCCGTGTGGTCGTGGAACACCTGGTCAGACGGCTGCCGCCCACGGTCCGGCTCATCATGCTCAGCCGACGGGACCCTCGGTTGCACCTCGGACGGCTGCGGCTCGACGGGCGGCTGCACGAGCTACGGGCCATCGACCTGGCGATGGACCCGGGCGAGGCCGCGGCGCTCCTCGACAAGCTCGGCGTGCGGCTCACCGCGTCGCAGCTCGAGGTCCTCGTGCAGCAGACCGGGGGCTGGCCCGCGGGCGTCCGGCTCGCCGCCCGGTCCCTCGCCGAGGCGGACGACGCCGACGCCTACCTCGCCGACCTGGCGGGCAACGACCGCGCCATCGCGGACTACCTCGTCACCGAGGTCCTGGAGCGGCTGCCCCCGTCCACCGTGGAGGTGCTCCACGCGGTCAGCATCGGCGACCAGCTGCCGTCCTCGCTGGTCGCCGCCCTGTCCGGAAGCGCGGAAGGGGTCGCCGAGCTCGATGCCCTCGAACACGGTTCCGGCCTGGTCACCGCCTACGGACCGGGCAGGGCGCAGTACCGGGTGCATCCGCTGCTGCGCTCCCACATGCAGGCGAGCCTGCGCCGCACCCGCCCGCAGCGGGTCACGGAGCTGCACCAGCGGGCCGCGGGCTGGTACCTCGACCACGGGCTTCCCGAGGAGGCGGTCCGCCATCTCCGCGCCGCCCGGGACGTGCCCGCCTTGGCGGCGCTGTTGCGCGAGACCGGCGTCGAGCTCGTCGAGGGCGGGCACGGGGCCGCGGTGCTCGCCGCGATGGAGGCCGTCCCCGACCGCGACGCCACGCTGCTGGCGGTGCTCGCCCTCGCCCATCTCACCCGCGGCGAGCTGGACGCGGCCCGGCACGCGATCGACCGGGCCGGTGCACTGATCGCGGGCTCCACCGACGACGACCCCGCCGCCGTCCTGGCCCTCGCCCGAACCCGCCTCGCCTTGACCGAGGACCGGCTGTTCCATGGTGGGCATGCGGAGTCCGTCGGCTTCGCCGGACTGCGCGGCACCTGGTCGGACCGGTTGCTCGCCGCCGAGTCCGCCATCGCGGCGGGTCGGGCCGACGAGGCCGAGCGCCTGATCCGCCCGGTGCTCGACGACGGGCGGGTCGACGACTTCGGGAGGGCCAGGGCCACTGCGGTGCTCGCTGCGGCGACCGGCCTGCGCGGTGGGTTCGACGAGATGGCGGACCTCGCGCGGTCGGCGGCGGCCCTCGGTACGAGCACAGGACGATGGGAGGACACCGACGGAGCCGCCCTCGCCGCCGTGCTCAGTGCCTACGCCGCGCTGATGCGCTGCCTGCCGGAGGAGACCCTGGACGGGCTCCTCCGAGCGGACCTGTTCGTGGCTCGGTTGGGTCCCGCCCTCGTCCTGACGCCGTTCATCGACGCCCTGCGCGCCGCCGCCCGCTTCGACCTCGGCCGCCGGGAGCCCGCCGCCGACCTGATGCACCGCGCGCGCACCACCACGGTCGTGGAACGGGCCCGGACCGAGCAGTTGGCGCTGGTGGCGATGCTCGCGCACCGGATGGCCGTGCAGCTCGGTCGCCGCGACGAGGCGCAGTCGGTGGTCTCGTGGTCGGCCGCCCGGCTCGAGGGCACCGCCGAGCTCGCCGTCATGCGTGCCGCCGGTCCGGCCGGGATCAGCCGCTTCGATGCGGCGGAGCGACTGCTCCGCCCGGTCCTGGACGATTCCGTCCCCGCCGAGCTGTCCTGGACCCCGGCCGAGGCCCGGCTGCTGGACTGCGCGATCGCGCTGGCCACCGGGCGGCGGGCCCGGGCCGAGCGGGCACTGACCGCCGCGCTGCGCACGGCCGACGAGGTCGGCGTCCTGCGGCCGCTCGTCACCGTGCCCACCGCCGTCGCCGACCTCATGCGAGCGCGCCTGGGCGTACTCGGCGACCTGGACGAGCTCGCCGCGGAGGCGTTGGCGGAACGTGAGCGCCGCGGGGCGGACGCGCTCCCGGCGCTGACCGCGCGCGAACACGCGGTCCTGCTCCACCTGCCCTCCCTGCGCCCGCTCGCCGAGATCGCTCGAGAACTCGGGATCTCCCCGAACACGGTGAAGACCCACGTCAAGGCGCTGTACACCAAGCTCGGAGCGGCGTCGCGCCGGGACGCCGTCGACGCGGCGGCCCGGCTGGGCCTGCTTCGCGAGATCTCCCCCGCCGGGGGTGACGGTCCCCCGCGCCCGTGACGGCCATCGTCCGCGGGTGAACCGACGACCGCAGGGCCGCGACAGGCGTCGCGCTACCGATGTGACCGGGTGGGTCATTGGACTCGCCCTGGTCGCGTTCCTCGCGACGGGCTGCGCGGTGCAGACCGGCGAGTTCCTCAAGACCCGGGACAGCAACTACGGGCAGGTCGGCGACCTGCAGCTCCTCCACGTCCACCTGGCGACACCGCCGCGCGAGGGCTGGCAGCCCGGCGCACGGGTCCCGCTGCACCTGACGCTGGTGAACCGCGGGGCCGACCGCGTCACCGTCACCGGGGTGTCCAGCACCGGCGCCGCCGCCGTCTCGCTCGTCGGCGCGGACGGGGCCCAGGACCGGGTCGCGATCGCCCTGGACCCGGGCGAGACCCGCTCGATGCAGGAACAGGACGCCTCCCGGTTCGAGGTCGACGGTCTGGCCGCCCGGCTGACCGCGGGGACCACCCTGCCGGTGGCGTTCCGGCTCGACACGGGCGAGGAGATCGTCCTCGCCGTCCCGGCCCAGGTCTCCAGCGACCCGGTGGTCCGGTCCCGGTGAGCGGGGACACGGGTGCTGAGCAGCGCAGCTCGACCGCGACCCTGGCGCTGCCCGCCCTGACCGCGATGGTCGTCGGGTCCATGGTGGGGGCCGGGGTGTTCTCCCTGCCCCGCAACTTCGCCCAGACCACCGGCGGCCTCGGCGCGCTCCTCGCCTGGGCGATCGCCGGCGCCGGGATGCTCATGCTGGCGTTCGTCTTCCAGAACCTCGCGCTGCGCAGGCCCGAGCTCGACGCCGGCGTCTACGCCTACGCCAAGGCCGGGTTCGGCGACTACCCCGGCTTCCTGTCCGCGTTCGGTTACTGGGCCAGCGCCTGCGTGGGCAACGTGACCTACTGGGTGCTGATCAAGTCGACCCTCGGCGCGGTGTTCCCCGCGCTGGGCGAGGGAGACACCCTCCTCGCCGTCGCGATCTCCTCGGTCGGGCTCTGGGCGTTCGCGCTGCTGATCCTGCGCGGGGTCCGCGAGGCCACCGGCATCAACACGATCGTCACGATCGCCAAGATCGTCCCGCTGGTCACCTTCGTCGTCATCCTCGTGTTCGCCCTGAAGGCCGACGTGTTCGCGGCCAACTTCGCGGGCGGCCAGGGCTACAGCGAGGGGCTGGGCTCCCAGATCCTCTCGACGATGCTGGTCACCGTGTTCGTCTTCCTCGGCGTCGAGGGCGCCAGCGTCTACTCGCGCTACGCGAAGCGCCGCGAGGACGTCGGCCGGGCCACGGTCGTCGGCTTCCTGTCGGTGCTGGCCCTGTTCGCGTCCGTGTCGCTGTTGTCCTACGGCGTGCTCCCCCGCGGCGAGCTGGCCGGGCTGCGGCAACCGTCCGTCGCCGGGGTCTTGGAGTCCGTGGTCGGGCCCTGGGGCGCGGCGTTCATCAGCATCGGAGTGGTCGTCTCGGTGCTGGGCGCCTATCTGGCCTGGACGCTCATGGCGGGCGAGGTCCTCTTCGCCGCCGCCCGCAACTCCGACATGCCCCGCTTCCTCGCCCGCGTCAACGCGAAGGACGTGCCCGCCCCGGCACTGCTGCTGACCAGCGGGCTCAGCCAGGTCGTGCTGCTGCTCACCCTCTTCTCCGACGACGCGTTCACCTTCACCCTCAAGCTCTGCACCTCGCTCTCGCTGATCCCCTACCTGCTCGCCGCCGCCTACGCCGTCCGCATCGGCGGACCCGTGCGGCAGGTCGTCGTCGCGGTGCTCGCCACCGTGTACACGGTGTTCCTCGTGGTCGCCGCGGGTCCCGAGTACTGCTGATGTCCTGCATCGTCTACGCCCCCGGGACCCTGCTCTACGTCCGCGCCCGTCGCGAGCAGGGCCTCCGGGCGTTCACCCCCGTCGAGTGGGGGCTGGCCGCGCTGGTCACGCTCGGGGCCATCGCCGGGATCGTCGGACTGGCGACAGGCTGGATCATCATCTAGATGAGCCTCCGCGAGCGGGTCGCCGCGCTGCCCGCCACCGTCCGGGTGCGTCGGGCCGGGCGGCGCTACCTCGCCCAGCGCGGCAACCACCTCGCCTCCGCGGTCGCCTTCGCGACGGTGATCGCGGCGGCCCCCCTGCTCATGGTGCTGTTCTCGGCAGCGGGCTTCCTGTTCCACGCCCGGCCGGACCTCCTGGCCGAGCTGGAGTACCAGCTGGTCGGCGCGTTCCCGGCCGCGGTCGCCGAGGTCGTCCGGCCGGTGGTGGAGTCCGCGGTGGCCAGCCGAGCGCCGGTCGCCTCGATCGGCACGGTCGCCGCCCTCTGGGCCGGAACGGCGTGGATCGCCGTCGTCCGCGAGGCGATCGCGGCGATGTGGGAGCTGCCGATCCGCCCGCCCGCGTCCCCGCGGCGGCTGCTGCGAGATCTCGGGTCGCTGCTGATGCTGCTGGTGGCGCTGCCGCTGTCCGTCGCGGCCACGGTGACCGTCGCGGGCGGGCTCGACCGCTTCGTGCCCGGAGCCCTCGCGACGGCGGTGGGGGTCCTGCTCGGCATCACGATCTCGTGGGCGGTCCTCACCGGGCTGCTCGGCAGGCTCCCCGGGCGGATGCTGCCGCTGCGGCGGGTCGCCCCCGTCGCCGCCGTCGGGGCGGTGGTCCTCGAGGTGATCACCGTGCTCACCACCGTGGTGGTCGGGGCGACGTCCGGTGCGGTGGGGGTGTTCAGCTCCGTGCTGGCCGTGTTGGCCTTCCTGTTCGCCGGGGCCCGGGTGCTGCTCTCGCTGGCGGCCTGGCTGGCGACTTCTCCTCCGCCCGGGGTGAGGTCTCCGGCAGCCGACCCCACGGAGCATGACGACCCCACCGAGCCCGGTGAACCGATCGCCGCGCCGACCACGGAGCCCCGATGACCCTGCCCCGCGCGACCAGCGTGCTCCTGACCCTGGCCGCCGCCGTGGTGATCGCCGCAGGCACCGCCGCGGCGTCCTGGCTGATCGGGCCGGTCTTCCTGGCCCTCGTCCTGGTGATCATGGTGCATCCCCTCCACGGACGCCTGCTCCGGGCAGGTGCGCCACGATGGCTCGCCGTCGCCCTGCTCGTCGTCGCGATCTACCTGGTCCTCCTGGTCCTGTCGGCGGTGATCGTCTACTCGCTGGCCCGGCTGGCGACCGTCCTCCCCGGGTACGCCGCCGAGTTCGGCGCGGTCGTCGACTCCGGGCTGGCCCTCCTCGGCCGGTTCGGGATCGGGGTGGAGCAGCTGCGTGCGCTCGCCGCCGGGATCGACGCAGGCCGGCTCGTCGGGCTGGCCACCGGGTTGCTCGCGGGCCTCACCGGGCTCGCCGGGAACCTGGTGTTCCTGCTGTCGCTGTTGCTCTTCCTCGGCATCGAGGCCTCGGGGGCGGGGCCGCGGATGCAGGCGGTGGCGGCGAGCAGGCCGCACGTCGCGGTGGCACTGCGCGAGTTCGCCGTCGGCACCCGCCGGTTCCTGGTGGTCACCACGATCGTCGGGCTGGTGACCGGCCTCGTCGACGCGGTGATCCTGAGCCTGCTCGGGGTGCCGCTGGCGCTGCTCTGGGGCGTGCTGGTGTTCATCACCAACTACATCCCCTACATCGGGTTCTGGATCGGGCTGGTGCCCCCGGTGCTGCTCGCGCTGCTCACCGGGGGATGGAGCAGCGCCCTCGTCGTGGTGGCCGTGTTCCTGGTGGTCAACTTCGTGCTCACCTCGGTCGTCCAACCCAAGTTCGTCGGGGACGCCGTCGGTCTCTCGGTGTCGGTGACCCTCGTCGGGCTGGTCTTCTGGGGCTGGCTGCTCGGCCCCCTCGGCGCCGTCCTCGCCGTGCCCTTGACCCTGCTCGTCAAGGTGCTGCTCGTCGACGCCGACCCCCGGGCGCAGTGGCTCGACGCCCTCCTCGCGAGCAAGGTCCCCGAACCGGCCCCCGAACCGGCCCCCGAGCCGGTCCCCGACACACCCGCCGAGCCGCCCGCGGCTCCGGACCCGCGGGCCCTCGGAACGGAGGAACGATGACGTCGCACCGCTACGAGCTCCGCATCGCCGGGCATCTCGCCCCGGGCACCCGAGAGGCCTTCGAAGGCCTGACTGTCGCCGACGCCCCGCCGGAGACCATCGTCCGCGGCACCCTTGTCGACGACGCCCACCTGCACGGGCTGCTCGCCCTCATCCAGGACCTCGGTCTGGAGGTCGTCGCGGTGCAGCGGGTCGAGGACTGAACTCTCACCCGCCGTGCGGGAGGCCCGCGGTCGGCCCGCGCGGAGACGCTGACGCCTCCGCAACCCGACCAGGAGGACCCATGTCCACGCTCACCGTCTGGCGCTTCCCGACCTCGACCGGCGCCGACGACGCCGTCACGACCCTCTCCGGGCTCGCCCAGAAGCAGCTGATCACCGTGCACGACGCCGCCACCGTGTCCTGGAAGGACGGCGCCAAGAAGCCCAAGACCCGCCAGCTCCACGACCTCGCGGGGGCGGGCGCGCTCGGCGGCATGTTCTGGGGCATGCTCTTCGGCCTGATCTTCCTGATGCCCCTGCTCGGCGCGGCGATCGGCGCCGCCGCGGGAGCGCTGACCGGCAAGCTCTCCGACTACGGGATCGACGACGAGTTCATCAAGAAGACGCGCGAACAGGTCACCCCCGGCACCTCGGCCCTGTTCGTGCTCAGCTCCGGCGCGGTGCAGGACCGGATCGCCGAGGCCTTCGAGGGCGTCCCCGCCGAGCTGCTGTTCACCAACCTCAGCACCGAGCAGGAGCAGCAGCTGCGCGAGGTCTTCGCCGACTGACGACCGGTGTACCACGGGTTCACGCTGCCCACACAGCGCGGCTCAGCGGTGTAACGTCACCCCGTCGGGAGCATTCCGCGCCTGGGCGTCGGAGCCCGGGTCGTTGTCGATGAGCGGCTGTGCCGGGCCCTGCGTCCCGGGGATCCGGAGCATCGACATGACGTCGACGACCACCGCCGTGCGTCCCTCCGTTGTGGACGCCGGGCTCGACGACCGGCCGGAACCGCCGCGGGTGAGGCTGCGCGGCGGACCTGCGACCGGGAGGATCGATGGGGCGTGGTGGCCTCGGACCTGCGTGCTGGCGTCGGAGCTCCCGTCTCTGATGGGCCCCCTCGCCCAGGTGCTCGGCACCCTGACCCGGGTCGGTTTCCACCCTGCGGACTGGAGCGAGGCCGACCGGCTGCGGTCCGCGGCCGGTCCGGTCGCGATGAGCGCGTCGGCCGGCCGGCACACGGTGCGGGTTCAGGGTTCGCACGGCGGCCGAACCCTGCTGATCCTGCCCCCTCGGACCGGGGAGATGAGGGCGGCGGACATACTCGCGGCCGTCCTCGTCCACGGACACCGCTTGGGAACGTCCGAGCTGTTACACCCGTTCGGGCAGGCGCTGACCCGGACTCCGGCATACACGGCCGTGCCGGCTGCTCGTTGCGAGACGACCCCGCTGCAGAGGCAGCCCTGACGGCAGCTCGGCGACGACGTCGACCCCGGTGGGGCGGCGCCAGGTGCAGCACCTCGGGTCGTCGGGGCACAGACGGCCCCGGGTGCTGAGAGGGGTCGCGGCCGGTGAGCTCGGCACACCGGCCGCGATCGTCGGGACCCGTTCGAGCGGCCCGGCGGTCTGCCGCCCGGAGGGCACCCCGGCAGTAGAGGAGCACTCGGCGGGCCGCTCGGACCCGTGACCCCGACTTCGCCCTCAGCGCGCAGGCCTCCCGCCGGTCTCGTCCACGGGGGTCAGCAGCCGCCGCACGAGCCCCCGCGCCGCCATCAGCACGACGATGAGCGAGGACACCGCCAGGAATCCGCCCAGGTCCGCCCGGTCACCGAAGACCAGGTCGACGAGCTCGAGCACCGCGAACTTGCTGCCGAACAGGACCAGCCACAGCAGCAGCCCGGCACCGATCCGGCCGGGCAGGGTCTCGGCCGCCCGGAAGCGGTCGACCGCGCGGCCCTTGAACAGGAGGACGACCTCGAGCACGACCTTGAGCAGCACCGCGGTCAGCAGCGAGACGGTGAAGGTCTCGGTGACCACGCCGGGCAGGTACTCGACGAAGAGGTTGAGCACGACGACGTAGACGAACACGTCGACGAGGGCGGCGGCTCTGGCCTGCTGGTCCACTGTCTCGCTCCCGAGGGGTCGGCTGCGGGGCCCTTCCCCGCGACGCCCTCTGCCGAGAGGGTGCGCTCAGTCTGCCGCGAGAAAGGGCTGCAGGAGGATGTCCGCGACCTCCGCCGCGATCTCCTCCAGGGTCAGCGGGCCGTCAGCCCGGTACCAGGAGTGCAGGTTGCCCAGCGCGCCCAGCGCCAGGAGCACGGCGATGGTCGCCCGTCGGCGGGGCACGGCGTGCCGCTCGGCAACCTCCTGGGCGAGGGACCGGAAGACCTGGCCGTGCTCGCGGCGCAGCTCGGCGAGCCGGGAGGCGATCGCCGGCACCGGCACCGACATGAGGAAGAGCGGGGCGAGTGCGGGGAAGTCCCGGAACTCGATGATCGCCTGTTCCGCGAACAGCAGCCGCAGCCGCTCCTCCGCGGGCAGATCGCGCGCCGTGATGGCCCGGAGCCGGTCGAGGACCTCGGCCTGCGCGTTCTCGACGGTCCGGAGGAAGAGCTCCTCCTTGGAGGAGTAGTAGTGGTACAGACTGGGCCCGCGCAGATCCAGCCGGGCGCCGATCTCGTCGAATCCCGCGCCCTCGTAGCCGCGCTCGGCGAAGACTTCGGCGGCCGTGTGCTCGACGAGCCTGCGGCGCGCGGCTCGCTTGCGAGCGACTCGGTTCTCCGAAGCGTCGGGAGGGCCTGGTCGCACCGACCCAGTGTGGCAACCCGCGGCGGAACCCGCGTGCCCGGGGCCACCGGCGGTGGGCAGACCTGCGGCGCAGGGCGATCGGACGCACCGTCGCCCCCGCCGCAGGTCTGCCCGTCCGGTAGCGCCGCCCGTCAGCCGCTGAGCGGCTGCGACCCGGTCGGCTGGGCCTGCGCCCATCCCGAGGCGAGGGTCAGACAGACCCCGACCACGCAGGTCATGGCGGTCGCCCGCCAGAAGCCCCGCCTTCGCCCTCTACTCGTTCTCTCCGACATGTGCCCCTCCGGTGGTGTCGACTCCGTTGTCTTCTCGCGACCGGTCGTTCAGGCGGGCGCGAACCGACCCGAAACACGCCACTCTTTGGAGGAAATGGGACGACCCGGGCTCCGTGCGCTCAGAGCGAGCGGACGAAATCCAGGACAGCGGTGTTGAACTGCTCCGGCTGCTCCCAGAACGGGGAGTGCCCGCTCTCGTCGAACAGGGCGAGCGACGTCTGCGGGATGAGCTCCGTGAGCGCCTCCCAGACCGGGGTGGGGTAGATCTGGCTGCGCCGTCCGTGCGCGAGCAGCACCGGGACGTCGATCTTCGGGAGCAGCGGCCGCCAGTCCTGGCTGGTGACCGACACCCACATGGCGAGCGCGGTCAGGTCGGGGACGGTGGTCGACTCGTCCGACCACCACGCCAGCGTCTCGGGATCGGGGGTCGAGCCCGCGGCGAACATGGCGGGCACCAGCGTGGCCATGAGCCCGACGCGGTCCGAGATCATCTGATACTGGACGTCCAGCGAGGCGCGCGCGTCGAGGTTGCCGAACACACCGTGCTGCCAGGTCTCGTCGGAGAACAGGTACGGCGTCATGTCGATGTCGATGACACCCGCCAGCCGCTCCGTGCCGAAGCGATGGAGGTAGTTGTAGACCATCGCCATGCCCAGCGACCAGCCGGCGAGGACGACATCGCGCAGATCGAGCTCGGCGAACACCTTCTCGAGGTCCTCGGCCACCTGCTCCAACGTCAGATGGACCAGTTCCTTTCCGGAACGGCCGTGCCCGCGGGCGTCGACGGTGATCACCCGGTAGCTCTCGGACAGCGCCGCGACGTTCTTCTGAAAGAACCGGCCGTTCATCGTCCACCCGTGCACGAGCACGAGGGGCTGACCGCTGCCGGTCGACTCGTAGTGCAGCAGGACACCGTCATTGGCCGGGACGAAGGGCATCGTTCACTCCTTTGTGAGGATGGGTCCCGCCGGTCGGCCGGGGGGTGGGGAAGGTCGGGGTCATGGAGGCGGATCGCCTCGCCCGGCGCGGCTCAGCACCTGGCGGGCCATCGTGACGTGGACGGCGTCCACCATGCGGCCGTCCACCACGGCCACACCGGTCGCGGCCGCCGCCAGCACCTCCTCGGCCGCCGTGACCTCCTCGGCCGTGGGGGCGAACAGCGCGGCGGCGAGCTCCGCCTGGCGCGGGTGGACGCAGATCTTGCCCTGGTAGCCGAGGTCCCGACCGAGCGCGGCGCTGCGCCGGAAGGCCTCGTCGTCCCGCACGTCGACCACGGCCTCGTCGATCGACGGGACTCCGGCCAGCCGCGCCGCCAGGACCACGGCGCTGCGCGCGTACAGCGCCTCCGTGCCCGCGGCCGTGCGCCTGCCGCCGAGGTCGGCGACGTAGTCCTCGGCGCCGAAGTAGACGGCGTCCGGGCCCGCGGCGAGCAGCGGGCGGGCGTCCGCGACACCGAGGCCGCTCTCGATCCCGACCAGGACGCGGGCGCCCGACGGCAGCGCCGCCCGCACCGCCTCGAGGTCCTCGACCCGCTCGTACTTGGGCAGCACGATCCCGTCGACCCGCCCGGCCGCGCACGCCTCGAGATCGGCCGCGAACCACTCCGTGCCCGGCGGGTTGACCCGCACGAGCACGAGGTCGGCCCCCGGCCGCTCGGCGGCGAGCGCCGCGAGGACGGTCGCCCGCGCCGCGTCCTTCGCGGCGGGGGCGACGGCGTCCTCGAGGTCCGCGACGACCGCGTCGGGGTGCACCCGCCCGACCTTCGCGAGCAGGTCCGGCCGGTCCGCGGGCACGAAGAGCAGGCTGCGGACCCTCACGCCGGGACCGCTTCCTCGATCCGGGCCACCGGGGCGTCCTGCGCGACCGACTCGCCCACCGACACGGCGAGGTCGACGACGACGCCCGCGACACCCGCCCGCACCGGGTTCTCCATCTTCATCGCCTCGACGACGGCCACGACGGCGCCCGCCGCGACCTCGTCGCCCTCCTCGACCAACACCCGGACGACGGTGCCCTGCATCGGGCTGACCAGCACGTTCCCGGCCGCGCCCGCGGCACCCGCCTCGCCGGTGCCCGCGAGCGCGGCCCGGGAGGACTCGGCGGCGGGCCCGGTGGCCTGCGGCAGCCCCGGCAGCGAGACGGGCAACAGCCTGCGTCCGATCCGCACCCGCCCGGCGACGGCGCTCGGGTCGACCGGCGTGGCCGGGGGCGTGTACTCCTCCTCGAGCCAGCGGGTGTGGACGGTGAGCGCATCGCCTGCGAACTCGGGGCGTTCCAGCAGGTCGCGGTGTAGGGCGAGCACCGTGTGCACGCCCTCCACCTCGGTCTCGGCGAGCGCGCGCCGGGCCCGGGCCAGGGCCTGCGCCCGGTCCCGACCCCGGACGACGATCTTGGCGATCATCGAGTCGAACCCGGCCCCGATGACCGACCCCTCGTCGACGCCGCACTCCACCCGCACGCCCGGCCCGCCGGGCAGCCGCAGCCGGGTGATGGTGCCGGGCGACGGGACGTAGCCGCGGCTCGGATCCTCGGCGTTGATCCGGAACTCCAGGGCGTGGCCGCGCATCGGCAGCACCCCGGACTCGTCGAGCTTCTCCCCCGCGGCCACCCGCAGCTGCTCGACGACGATGTCCACGCCCGTGACCTCCTCGGACACCGGGTGCTCGACCTGCACCCGGGTGTTGACCTCGAGGAAGGACACCGTGCCGTCCGCGCCGACGAGGAACTCGACGGTGCCGGCGCCCACGTAGTCCGCGGCCCGGCAGATCGCGGCGGCGGCCTCGTGCAGGGACTCCCGCACGTCGTCGTCGAGGAACGGCGCCGGGGCCTCCTCCACCAGTTTCTGGTGGCGGCGCTGCAGCGAACAGTCCCGGGTGCCGAGGACCGCGACGGTCCCGTGGGCGTCCGCCAGGACCTGCACCTCGACGTGGCGCGCGCGGGGCAGGAACCGCTCGACGAAGCAGTCCCCCGCGCCGAAGGCCTGGCGGGCCTCGCGGACCGCGGACTCGTAGAGGTCCGGGATCTCCTCGCGGGTCCATGCGACCTTCAGCCCGCGGCCGCCGCCGCCGTGCGCGGCCTTGATCGCGACCGGCAGACCGTGCTCGTCGGCGAAGGCCGCCACCTCGGCGGGCCCGGTGGCCGGGCGCGTGCTGCCCGCGGCCATCGGGGCTCCGACCTCGCGCGCCACGGCGCGGGCGGACACCTTGTCCCCCAACGCCCGCATCGCCGCCGGGCTCGGCCCGACCCAGGTCAGCCCGGCGGCGATCACCTGCTCGGCGAAGTCCGCGTTCTCGGACAGGAAGCCGTAGCCGGGGTGCACCGCGTCGGCGCCCGCGGCCCGGGCGGCGGCGACCACCGCCGCGGCGTTCAGGTAGGTCTCGGCGGCGGTGGAGCCGGGGAGCCGGACCGCCGCGTCGGCGATCCGGGTGTGCGGGGCACCGTCGTCCGGGTCGGCGTAGCAGGCCACCGACCGCAGGCCCAGGTCACGGCAGGCCCGGACGACCCGGACCGCGATCTCCCCGCGGTTGGCGACGAACACGCTGCGCATGCCGCTCACACCGGGCTCACGTGGTGGTGGCGGCGGCCGGGGGTCCGCTCCCAGCCCGCGGCGTCGGCCAGCCTGCGGACCAGCTCGGCACGCAGGTCCTCGGGCTCGACGACGGCGTCGACGACGAGGTCGCTGCCCATCCGCAGCAGGTTCATCTCGGCCTCCTGTTCGGCCACCCGCCTGGCGAGGAACTCCGCGCGCTCGGCGGGGTCCTCGATGCCAGCGATCCGGTTGGCGTACATGGCGTTCACCGACGCCTCGGGGGACATCGTGCCGATCGTGGCGGTCGGCAGGGCGATCGTGGCGCGCGGCTCGAAACCCGGGGCGCACATGGCGTAGTAGCCGGCGGCGTAGGCCTTGCGCAGCACCACGGTGAACCGCGGCACCTCGGCCGAGGCCATCGCCGTGACCATCTTCGCGCCGTGCCGGATGATCCCCTGCCGCTCCACCGCCACGCCGACCATGAAGCCGGGGACGTCCTGGAGGAACACGATCGGGATGTTGAAGGCGTCGCAGAGGGTGATGAAGCGGGCCGCCTTGTCCGCGGAGTCGACGAAGATCGCGCCGCTGCGCACGGAGGGCTGGTTGGCCACGAGCCCGACGACCTCGCCCTCGATCCGCCCGAAGCCGGTGACCATCTCGGTGGCCCACCGCGACTTGATCTCGAAGAAGGAGTCCGCGTCGACGATCCGCTCGATCACGTCGAGCACGTCGTAGGCGGTGTTGGGGTCGGTGGGCACCAGGTCCGCGGGCCAGTCCCGCGGCCCGGGCGGGCACGCCTCGGCGCGGGCGGGCTTCTCGCGGAACGAGTCCGGCAGGTAGCTCACCAGCAGCCGGGCGGCGGCGATCGCCTCGCCGTCGGTCTCGAACACCTCGTCACCGCAACCGGAGACGCCGGCGTGCATGGCCGCGCCGCCCATCTCCTCCAGCGTGGTGACCTCACCGGTGACCTTCTCCGCGATCCGCGGGGAGGCCAGGTACATCGAGGCATTGCCGCGCACCATGCCGACCCAGTCGGTGAAGGCGGGCATGTAGGCCCCACCCGCGGCGGACGGCCCGAGCAGACAGCAGATCTGCGGCACCCGTCCGGACAGCCGGACCTGCAGGTGGAAGATCCGCGAGGCGCCGCGGCGGCCGGGGAAGAAGCCCATCTGGTCGTTGAGCCGCCCGCCCGCGGAGTCCACCAGGTAGACCACCGGCAACAGGTCGCGGTCGGCGCGCTCGAGGATGCGGATCTGCTTCTCGCAGCCCAGCTCGCCCCAGCTGCCCGCCTTGACGGTGTAGTCGTGGGCGATCACCGCGACCTTGCGTCCGTCGATCCGCCCGACGCCGGTGAGCACACCGTCCGCGGGGAGGCCGTCGCTGCCCGCGTTGGCGAGCAGGCCGTCCTCCACCCAGCTGCCCGGGTCGAGCAGCACCGCCAACCGGTCCCGCACGGGGAGCTTGGCGGGCCAGCGCGACGGGTCCATGCCCGCGTGGGCTGCGGTCTGGGCGGCGCGGACCTTCGCCGCGTCGCCCGGACTTCCGACGAGTTCGGCGGTCATGCCTTGTCCTCCGTGCCGTTCGAGTCGCCGTTCGAGTCGCCGTTCGGGTCGCGGTGCATCAGCCCCGTGCGTCGCATCCGGCACACCAGCTCGTCCCGCTGGTTGTGGGCGCGGTGCTCCAGCACCACGAGCCCGG
This sequence comes from Pseudonocardia sp. WMMC193, assembly GCF_021728735.1. Taxonomy (NCBI): domain Bacteria; kingdom Bacillati; phylum Actinomycetota; class Actinomycetes; order Pseudonocardiales; family Pseudonocardiaceae; genus Pseudonocardia; species Pseudonocardia sp. WMMC193. The sequence continues at coordinate 4,160,268 of NZ_JAKKDO010000003.1, forward strand.
CCCCCGGGCGGGACCGGGACGCACGGGCCTCGATCACCTCGGACTCGACCCGGATCGTGTCGCCGACGAACACCGGCGCGGGGAACCTCACGTCGTCGAGCCCCAGCTGGGCGACGATCGTGCCCAGGGTCAGCTCGGGCACCGAGATCCCGACGACCAGCGCGGCCGTGAACATGCTGTTCACCAGGGGCCTGCCGAACTCGGACCCGGCGGCGTACTCCGCGTCGAGGTGCGGCGCCGCGGGGTTCATCGACATCGTCGTGAACAGCAGGTTGTCGGTCTCGGTCACGGTGCGCCGGATCGCGTGGTCCACCACCAGCCCCGCGGTCAGCTCCTCGAACCAGAGCCCGGTCACCACCCGGCCCGTCCGGTCCCGCCGCTGCGCCAGACGCGTCATCGGCTCTCCTCCTTCGTCGTTCCGAAGCGCGGCTCGCGCTTCTCCCGGAAGGCCGCCAGGCCTTCCCGGACGTCCGCGTGGCCCGCGATGTACTGCACGGCCACGTCCAGCTCGTGGTCCAGCGCCGCGCGGTGCGTGCGCTCCCGCCCCGCCGCCTCGAGCTCCTTCATCGTGCGCAGCGCGGTGGGGCTGTGCCGCACCAGCCGCGCGACGATCCCCTCCACCGTGGCGTCGAGCTCCGCGGGCGGGACGCTCCAGCCGACCAGTCCCCAGGCCGCCGCGGTGTCGCCGTCGATGATCTCGCCCGTGTAGAGCAGCCTGCGGGCGAGTGCGGCGGGCAGCGCTCGCGGCAGCCGGACCGAGCCCCCGGCACCGGGCAGCAGGCCGTACTCCATGTGCCGGTCGCCGAGGCGCGCGCTGCTGCTGACGACGGCCAGGTCGCAGGCCAGCATCAGCTCGCAGCCACCGGCGAGGCCGTAGCCGTCGACCACGCAGAGCGAGACGAACGGGGCCGCCTCCAGCGCGTCGAGTGCCGCGCCGATCGAGGCGATGTACGCCCGCACGTCCGCCGGGTCGTCCAGCAGGCCGAGCAGGTGCGGCAGGTCCGCCCCCGCGGACAGCGCCGGTCCGCGCCCGCGGACCACCGCGGCCGGGGCACCGGCCGCGGAGACCTCGTCGATCGCCGCGCGCAGCCCGGCCAGCAGGTCCGGGCTCAACGCGTTGAGCGCCCGTTCCCGGGTCAGGGTGATCTCGGCGGCGCCGTCGGGGCGCACCACCACCTCCACCGGGCTCATCGGTCCCTCCGGACCGTGATCCCGGCCTTCTCGCGATCCCACAACTGCTCCCTCCGCTCGACGGCGGCCGTCTTGAGCTTGAACTTCTCGACCTTGAGGCTCGGGGTCTTGGGCAGCTCGTCCACGAACTCCCAGTAGCGGGGCACCATGTAGTACGCCATCTGGTCGACCGCGAACTCGACGAGCTCCGCGTAGCCCGGATCGGTCCCCTCGGCCCGCACGACGTAGACCATGACGTCGTCCTCGGACAGCTCCGAGGGCACCGGCACGGCGGCCACCTCGTGCACCGCGGGATGGCGGCAGAGGATCGTCTCCAGCTCGTAGGCCGAGATGTTCTCGCCGCGCCGCCGGATGGCCTCCTTCTTGCGGTCGGCGAAGAACAGGTAGCCGTCCTCGTCGAGGTGGCCGCGGTCGCCGGTGAGGAACCACAGGTCGCGGATGGACCCCAGCGTGGCCTCGGGCATGTCGTGGTAGCCGAGCATCATCATCCCGCGCCCGTTGGGCCGCACGCAGATCTCCCCGACCTCGCCCGGGCCCAGCGGGAGGCCGTCGTCGTCGGCGATCCGGACGTCGACGTCCGGGCGCACGCGCCCGGCGGACGCCGCCTTGGCCCGGTCGTCGCGCGGGCCCAGCACGGTCACCGCGCAGTTCTCGGTCATGGCGAACACCGAGGTCACGGTGATCCCGAAGCGCTCGCGGAAGCCGTCGACGAGCTGCGGGCTCGTGGGCACGACCATCGCGGTGCGCACCGAGTGCGCCCGGTCCTCCGCCGACGGCGGGAGCTGCCAGATGATGTTGGCCATGGCCCCGAGCGCGTTGAACGCGGTGGCGCCGGACTCGCGGATCTGGGTCCAGAAGGCCCGCGCCGAGAACCGCTCGTAGAGCGCCACCGACGCGTCCGCCCACAGTGCCGCGTGCACGGTGTACCAGATCGCGTTGCCGTGGAAGAGCGGCAAGCAGGTGTAGAGGACGTCGTCGGAGCGGTACTCGCAGTGGCGCGCCATCTGCTCGCCGACGGCGTGGCCCTGCGAGTGCGGGCAGACCACGCCCTTCGACGGCCCGGTCGTCCCGGAGGTGTACATGATCAGCGCGGGGTCCGCGGGGCCGACCTCGTAGGACAGCTCGAGCGGGGCGTCCGACGCGGCGGCCACGTCCGCGAGGGAGTGCCGCGGCACGGACACCTCACCGCCCTCGCCGCGCACCACCACGCCACGCAGGTCCAGCCCGACCATCGCGGTGCCGAGGGTGTCGAGGTACTCCGCGTCCGCGCACACCCACTCCGCCCCTGACTGGCGCAGGTAGTACGCGAGCTGCTCGCCCTTCGCCGCGGTGTTGAGCGGCACGGCGACCGCGCCGATCCGCCCGAGCCCCCAGCAGGCCCAGAGGAACTCCGGGCAGTTGGGCAGCATGACCGCGACCGTGGTGCCCTTGGTGATCCCGAGCTCGGCGAACCCGCGCGCGTACGCCGTGGTCAGCCGGTCGACCTCGGCGTAGGTGGTGGTCCGGCCCGCCCAGTGCAGGAACGGCCGGTCCCCGACCCGGCGGGCCTTCTCCGCGAGCACCCGGCCGATCGTGCGCTCCGTGTAGGGGTGGACGTGCATCACGTGGTCAGCCCTCCGTTGACCGAGACGACCTGGCCGGTGGTGGGGGCGGAGTCCGGACCCAGCAGGTGGACCACCGTCGCGGCGACGTCCGCCGCCCGGACCGGCCCGAACGGCATCCGGGCCGCCGCCTTCTCGAACAGCCTGCGGCTGAAGTCGCTCGCGCCCATCACGCGGTCGTAGCTCTCGGTGTCCTCGGTGAGGCTCACACCGACGGCGTGCACCCGGACCCGCTGCCGGGCGACCTCGCGGGCCAGCGTGCGCACGAACATCAGGTTCGCCGCCGCGAACGCCCCGATCACGGCCTCGCCGACGGTCGGCGCCCGGCCCGCGTCGGAGGTCACGACCACGATCCGTCCGCCCTCGGTGCGCCCCGGCCCGGCCGAGAGCGACGGCAGCAGACGGTGGCAGAGCCGGGCGTTGGTCAGGAACATCGCCTCGGCCAGGTAGGCGAAGCGGTCCGGGTCGGAGGCGGTGAAGATGCCGGGCACCTGGTCGCCGCCGTGGCTGAGCACGAGCCCGTCGAGCGGACGGTCCGCGAGCGCGTCCGCCAGCGCGGTGATCCCCTCCGGGCGCAGGAGGTCGGCCACCACACCGGAGGCGGCGGGCCCCAGCTCGGCGACGGTCTCCTCGACCCGCTCCCCGGTCCGGCCGACGACGACCACCTCGGCACCGTCCGCGGCCAGCAGCCGGGCCGTGGCCCGTCCGATGCCGGACGTCGAGCCGGTCACCACGTGGAGCGGCCGGTCAGCCATCGTCCGCCTCCCCGGGACGGTTCGCCACCAGCGCCAGCAGCTCGGCCACGCAGAGCTCGCGGCCCTCCTCGTCGACCACCGCGAACCGGTAGGTCACCACGCCGTGGCCGTCCGCGCGCGGACGCACCGCGAGCACCTCGGTCTCGACGTGCACCGTGTCGCCGATCCGGGTCGGGTTCACGAAGCGCAGCCGGTCCACGCCGTAGAAGGCGCGCATGGCGGGCGGCCAGAACTCCACCAGCCCGAGCGCCACCGACAGGACCAGCGCCCCGTGCGCGATGCGCCCGCCGAAGCGGGGATCGGCCTCGGCGTAGGGCACCACCGTGTGCATCGGGTGCCAGTCCCCGCTGAACATCGAGAACTGCACCAGGTCGGTCTCGGTGATGGTGCGCCGCCGCGACGTCGACGTGTCGCCGACCGCGATGTCGTCGAGATAGGTCGTGATCACGACCCGGACACCTCCTTCTCCTCCACTTCGCCGTCCAGGTCCGCGCTGCCGCGGGCCAGCGTCGCCCGGCTGACGCCGAGGACACAGGCGAACGACACGAGCGAGACCAGGCAGACGTAGACGGCCACGGACAGCACCGTGCCGGTGCTCTGGACCAGGGCGGCCGCGACGAGCGGCGCGCAGGCGCCACCCAGCAGCACGCCGATCTGGAAGCTGGTCGACGCGGCGCTGAAGCGCACCCGGGCGTCGAACATCTCCACGATGAACGTGGCCTGCGGGCCGTAGCTCACGCTGAAGAACACCGCGCCGAGCACGTAGGCGCCGATGACCAGCCCGGGGTTCCCGCTCTGCACCGCCAGGATGGTCGGGTAGATCCACACCGCCATCGCGCCCAGGCCCACGAGGATCATCCGGCGCCTGCCGAAGCGCTCGCTCATCGCACCGAAGTACGGCAGCGCGGCGGCCGCGACCACTCCCGACAGCATGATCGCGGCGAGCAGCTCGCCGCGGCTCATCGTCTTCGCCGAGCTCACGTAGCTCAGCGAGTAGGTGTTCACGATGTAGAAGTAGGCGCCCGTGCTGATCATCGAGCCGATGGCGAGCAGCATCTGGACGGGGTAGGTGCGCACGGCGGTCAGCAGCGGCACCCGCGCGCGCTCCTTGCGCACCTGCACCTTGGCGAAGACCGGCGTCTCCTCGAGCTGGATCCGGATCACCAGGCCGACGGCCACCAGCACGATGCTGATCAGGAACGGGATCCGCCATCCCCAGCTGAGGAACTGCTCCTCCGGGAGCATCGTCACCAGCAGGAACGCACCGGTCGACAACACGAGACCCGCGGGCACGCCGACCTGCGGCAGGCTGCCGTAGAAGCCCCGCTTGCGCGGCGAGGCGTACTCGACCGCGGTCAGCACCGCACCGCCCCACTCGCCGCCGACCCCGAGCCCCTGCACCACACGCAGCAGCACCAGCAGGATCGGCGCCCACACGCCGATCTGGGCGTAGGTGGGCAGCAGCCCCATCAGGAACGTCGCGACACCCATCATGGTGAGCGACAGGACCAGCACCTTCTTGCGCCCGATCCGGTCGCCGAAGTGGCCGAACACGATCCCGCCGATCGGCCGCGCCCCGAACCCGATCGCGAACGTCGAGAAGGCGAGCAGGGTGCCGGCCAGCGGGTCGGCCGAGGGGAAGAACAGCGGCGCGAGCACCAGGGCGGCCGCCGCGCCGTAGAGCTGGAAGTCGTACCACTCGATGGTCGTGCCGATCAGGACCGAGAAGGCCACCCGCCGCATCGGCGGCCTGCGGGGCCCGCCCACTCCCGGCGCGGTGCTCGTCTCGTCCGGTCTCGTCTCACTCGCCATGTCTGCGTTCTCCTCGTCCCGACCCGATGACGTCTCTGTCCTCAAGGGCCCGAGGGCGGGCGCATGGCAGGGGCGACCGCTCGCGGGACCGGGCGGCGGCTCGCCGACCCGGCATTAATTAACGTTCATTCACGACGCTGGGGAAGGTAGTCTGGCCGCGTGGTGAAGTCAACGGCGGTCTCCCCGCAGGCGGTGCAGGACGCGGCCCGCGACCTGTTCGCGAGCCAGGGGTACCGCGGCACGTCGATGAAGGACATCGCGCAGGTCCTGGCGGTGTCCGCACCGAGCCTGTACAACCACGTCCCGTCCAAGCAGGACCTGCTCTACGGGATCATGAACGTCGCCATGGACCGCGCCCTGGCCGCACTGGCCGTCGCGCTGGAGGGCGTCGCGGACCTGGCGGACCAGCTCCGGCGGGCCACCGAGGTCACGGTGCTGGACTTCCTCGAGAACCCGGCCGAGGTCACGGTGTGCAACACCGAGATCCGCAGCCTGGACGAGCCGTACCGACAGGCGATCATCGACAAGCGGGACGCCTACGCGGGCCGGCTGCTCACCATCGTCGAGCAGGGGTGCAGTGCCGGCCTGTTCGATGTCGTGGAGCCGCGGGTCGCGTCCTTCGCCATCCTGGAGATGGGCAACAACGCGAAGGCCTGGTTCGACCCGCGCGGCACCTACAGCGCGCAGGACGTCGCCGCGCTCTACGGCGACTTCGCGCTCCGGATCGTGGGCCACCGCGGCCCGGGGGTCGGTCAGGGGCGGGCGTAGCGGCGCACGCCGTCGACGAGCTCCGAGCGCAGCAGGGACCGCACCACCAGCAGATCCAGGTGGGCCTTGGTCTCGAGCACGGCCAGCATCCGGTTCACCGGGGAGAGCCCGCTCAGCGGGCGGGCCCGCCTCGTCCACACCAGCCTGCCCGCGACCTCGTGCGCCGTGGCGCCCTCACCCGGCAGGACGGCGAGGAGGGTGGACTCCAACCGGTCGTCGTGGTGGGCCAGCAGCGCGTCCACCCGGTCGTGGACGCTCCGGGTGACGTGCCCGTGCGCGGGCAGCAGCCGCGTGTCCGGGAGCGCGCGCACCAGCTGCAGCGAGCGGATGTACTCGCCCAGCGGCAACGTGGGCGGGGCGGGCTCGAAGCCGATCGACGGGGTGATGTGCGGCAGGACGTGGTCCCCCGCGAACAGCATCGAGCCCGCGGCGTCCCGGAACACCAGGTGTCCGGCCGTGTGCCCGGGCGTCGGGAGGGCGTCGAGGACCCGCGCCCCGGCCCGGACCGGGCCCTCGTCCACCCAGTGGTCCGGGTCCTCCCAGATGGACGCGGGCAACGGGTCCTCCGCCGGGGCGAGCTCGGCCGCCAGCGCGCCGGCCCCGCACTCGACGAGCATGTCGAGCTGGGTCCGGAGCATCCCCCGCGCGGGGTCGGCGACCAGCCGCAGCGAGGCCTGCTCGCCGCGCCCGAGGTGGAGCTCGAGCCCGGTCTCCCGACGCAGCGCCACCGCCAGCGTGTAGTGGTCCCGGTGCACGTGGGTGACGAGGATCCGCCGGACGTCCTGCACACCGTGGCCGAGGGCGGCGAGCGCGCGCACCAGGTCCGCACGGCTCGCCGCGCTCGCCTCGCCCGAGTCCACCAGCGTCAGCCCGTCCGGCCCCTCCACCGCGTAGACGTTGACCGAGTGCAGGCCCTCGTCCGGGAGCGGGAGGGGGATCCGGAAGACCCCCTCGGTCACGGCGTAGACCCCCGGCGTGTGCCAGGGCACCGCCGGGTCCGCCTCCTCGAGGGAGGAGAGCAGCTGGTCGTCGACGACGTCGATCACGAAGGGGTCTCCCAGGGTCGGGGTGGGGCTCAGACGGACAGGCCCAGCGAACGCGCTATCAGCATGCGCTGCACCTCGGAGGTCCCCTCACCCACGGTCAGGATGCGGGCGTCCTGGTAGTGGCGGGTGCTCGCCGTCTCCTCGATGAAGCCGTAGCCCCCCTGCAGCTGGGTGGCGACGGAGGCGGCCTTGACCGCGGCCTCGGACGCCACCAGCTTCGCGGTGGCCGCTGCCTCCTTGATCGGCAGGCCGTGGTCGTACTTCCACGCGCCGTCGTAGGTGAGCGTGCGCGCGGTGGCCGCGAGCGCCGCGATGTCCGCGACCTGGAAGGCCACGCCCTGATGGGCCCCCAGTGGCCTGCCGAAGGAGGCGCGCTCCTCCACGAAACGCAGAGTGTCCGCGAGACACCCGGACGCGAGTCCGGCGCTCATCGCGGCGATCGGCAGCCGCGCCCAGGTCAGGAACTCCAACACGTCCCGGTAGCCGCGGCCGGGCTCGGACAGCAGCGCCTCGGCGGGGACCCGCACCTCGTCGAAGAACAGCGGGTGGGTGTCGGAGGACCGCCAGCCCAGCTTGGGGTAGCGCCCACCCACGGTCACGCCCGGCGCGTCCAGGGGGACCAGGAACGCCGAGACCGGGGGCCGCCCGTTCGTGTTCTCCCCGACCGCGCACATCAGGATCACGTACTTCGAGAACGGGGTGCCCGAGTTGGTGATGAACTGCTTGGCGCCGTTGATGATCCACCCGTCGCCGTCCGGCCGGGCCGTGGTCGCGATGTTCCCGGCGTCCGACCCGCCGGAGGGCTCGGTGAGCCCGATGGAGATGAAGGTCTCGCCGGTCGCCGCCGACGGCAGGATCTCGCGCAGCAGCTCGGGGCGGTCCTTCGCGAGGTGCTGCAGCAGTGCGGCGCAGATCGTCTGGACGTGCACGGTGACGGCCAGCGAGGAGTCGACCGTGGCCAGCTCCTCGACGGTGAGGCACAGCGTGCGCAGGTCCGCGCCCGCCCCGCCGTACTCCGGGTCGACGAGCAGCCCGAACATCCCCAGCTCGCCCGCCCGGCGCACCAGGTCGGGGTCGAAGCGGGAGGCGATGCTGCGCTCGGCGGCGCCGGGCTCGACCCGGTCGGCCACGAAGCGGCGCACGGTGTCCCGCCACTGGAGGTGCTCCGACTCGAAGGCCCACGGCAGCTCGAAGCCGCCCGTCAGGGACCCGCTGGTGGTGGGCCCGGCGTAGGTCGTGGTCATGTCGTTCTTCCGTTCCCGAGTAGTCACTCGTCCGTCTGCGGTGGTGGTCAGGCGCCGCTGACCCGCTGCCCGTCGGTCCAGTACCGGTCCCGCAGCGACTTGCGCAGCAGCTTGCCCACCACGCTCTTCGGCAGCGGGTCGGTCGTGAAGGCGACCCGGCCCGGCTTCTTGTAGGACCCCGCCCGGTCCCGGACCAGGTCGATGATCTCCTGTTCGGTGACCGTGGCGTCCTCGGCGACGGCGCACATCGCCATCGGGGTCTCGCCCCACTTCTCGTGGGGGACGGCGAACACCGCCACCTCGATCACCTGCGGGTGGTCGTTGATGATCGTCTCGAGCTCCGCGGGCCAGATGTTGAACCCGCCGGAGACGATCATGTCGTCCGCCCGGTCGAGGATGTACACGAAGCCGTTCTCGTCGATCCGACCGATGTCCCGGGTGCGGATCCAGCCGTCGACCAGCCGCGTCCCGGTGAGCTCCGGGTCCCCCCAGAACTCCCGCATCTGCCCCTCCACCTGGGCCCACAGCTCACCCTCCGCCCCGAGGGGGAGGACGGTGCCCTCCTCGTCCCGCACCTGCACCCGGGCGAAGGGGAGCACGCGGCCCGCCGACCGCATCGGCGTCGACCCCGCGTGCTCGCCGAACCACTCGGCGGGGGTCATCACCGTCAGCGGGACGGCCTCGGTCTGGCCGAACACCTGATAGAAGACGTCTCCGAACACCGCCCGCCCGGCGAGGGCCGTCGCGTCGGTGATCGGCGCGCCGCCGACGAGGATGCACTCCAGGGCGGGCAGGTCCCGCTCGCTCGCGGTGGGATCCGCCGCGAGCATCTGCACCATCGACGGGGGCGCGAACATGTGGGTGACGGCGTGCCGCTCCATCAGGTCGAGCACCTTGCCCGGCTCGAACGCCCCGAACAGCAGGTTCGTGCTGCCGTGCAGCCAGGCGGGCAGGAACAGGTAGCCCGACGCGTGGGAGATCGGCCCCGCGTGGCCCACCACGCTGCCCCACCGCAGGTTCGGGAGCCGGTAGAACCAGTTGCGACAGTTCACCAGCCAGTCGTGCTGGGTGTAGCCGATCCCCTTCGGCTTCCCGGTCGTGCCCGCCGAGTGCCGGATGATGTACCAGGCGTCGGAGTCGACGTCGATCTCCGGATCGACGTCCGACTGGTCGGCGAGCCACTTCTCGTAGCCGTCGTCCCGCACGACCACGTGCGCCACGCTCTCCACCGTGCTCGGCAGGTCGACCACGGTGTCGGCGTAGGCCTGATCGGCCAGGACGACCTTGGTGCCGGTCTGGCCGACCATGTGGGCGTGCGACTCCGCGGAGTTGCGGGCGTAGAGGGGCACGCGCACCGCACCCGCGATCGCCGCGCCCAGGAACAGGTCCGCGGCGGCGAGGGTGTTGTCCTCCAGGCCCGCGACCCGATCCCCCGGTTCGATCCCGAGATCGCGCAGTGCGTTCGCCAGCCGCACCCCGCGGGTCCACATCTCCCCGAAGGTGAGGGTGGTCTCCTCGGTGATCACCGCGATCCGATCCCTGTGGAACGCCGTCGACTGGCGCATCATGCTCGGAACGTCCATCGCTGCCTCCTCGCCACTCGCCGCCCCGGCTGCTCTGCCGGAGGTGAGGACGAGGCTAGGAACGCCGCCCCCTCGGCGACACCCTCGATCGTGGGTGACCCGCCGGTCGGGCGGCTCAGGGCATCAGGCCCGCGCCCCGGGCGCGGAACACCGCCTCGCCCCGGGTCGCGCTGTCGAGCTTGTGCATGGCGCTCTTCAGATAGGACTTCACGGTGTACTCGGTGAGCCCGAGCCGCTCGCCGATGCGGCGGTTGCCGTACCCGAGCGCCACCTCGGTGAGCACGTCGAGCTCCCGCCGGGACAGGTGGACCTGCGGCTCGGGTGCGTCGTCCGGCGAGGGCGCCACCCCCGCCACGACCTCCCGGAGCCTGCGCCGCAGCCCCGGGTCCGCGATCTCGTCCGCGATCGCGGACAGCGCGGCCGCGAGCTCGCGCGGGTCGGCGCCACCGGGGGCGGCGCGCTCGATCACGGCGGCGCGACCGCCACCCGCCCGACCGACCAGGTCCACGGCACGGTCGATCAGCCGCTGCCCGAAGGCGGTCGACCGCCGTGCGGCGCCGTACACGACCTCCGCCACCCGCCCCGATCCGTCGAGGACCGGCACCGCGAGGATCGCGCGCAGCCCCTCCGCGGCGACCTGCCGGTCGAACTGGTGGGTGATGCCGCGCGCCGCGGAGTAGTCCTCCACGAACACGGGGCGCCGCAGGGCGATGCACCGACCGCCGAGGCCGTGCCCGTGCAGGCTGCGCACATCCCGCAGGTGATCGGTGCGGGCACCCTCGAACCGGTCGAGGACGAACGTGCCGGCGCGCGGATCGACCGTCGCGGCGAACGCCACGTCCACCCCGTCGAGCCTCGTGAGGGCCCGCAGGACGCCCGACGGCGGGGTCTGGGGGGCCACCGGCGCCTCCTCGCGCAGGTCGAACAGTGATGCCGGACACTAGCACGCGACGCGCCGAATTTCTGTTCGTGGCTAGAATTCCTAGAGGAAGATCGAGGGGGACTCGGGTCGGCGCCTGCCGTGCTCGGGCCCCAGCACGTCGGGTTCGGGGGTGGACAGCGCGGACCGCAGGAACCGCCGCATCACCGGCGAGTCCTCGTCCGGCCGCCAGAGCGCGGCCGTCTCCACCACGGCCGTGTGCCGGCGCAGCTGTCGGGCCACGAGCCCCTTCCAGGCAGGCCCCACGTACTGCGCGGGCAGCAGGGTGACCCCGACGCCCGCCTCGACGAGAGCGAGCGCGTGCATGATCGAACCCGCCTCGTGGCGGGCCCCGACGGTGCGCCCGTCCCCGGCGACGAGCCTCCAGACCGCGCGGGCGTGGGCGGCGAACCCCTCCCCGGCGGAGTCGGCGAGCACGACGCGCGGGCCCGCCAGGCTCGCGAGGTCGACCCGCTCGTCGGACGCGGCCGGGTGCCCCTCCGGGAGAACCGCGACGAGCGGTTCCCGGGCGACCACCGCCACCTCCAGCCCCTGGGCCCGACCGTGGACGTGGCGGGTGCCGCCCGGGACCGCGGGCGGGAGGTGCAGGAGCCCCGCGTGGGCCTCGCGATGGTGGACCCGCTCGACCACGTCGACGTCGGTGACCTCGCTGAGCCGGAGGTCGACGTCCGGCCCCAGGGTCGCGCTGCCGGTCAGGTGCGGCAGCAGCCGCGGCGAGACCGTGTGGCCGACGACCACCCGCAGCGCTCCCCGCGTTCCCGAGCCGACGGCCCGCACCATGTCCGAGGTCGCCGCGAGGTCCGCCAGGTGCCGACGGCTGCGTTCGGCCAGCAGCCGCCCGGCCGCCGTCAGGGTCACGCCCCGCCCGTGGCGGACCAGCAGCGCGGTGCCCAACTCGCGCTCGAGGGCCTGCAGACGCACGGTCAGCGGCGGCTGGGTCATGTGCAGCGCGGCGGCGGCCCGGCTGATCGAGCCCTCCTCGGCGACGGCCAGGAAGCACTCCAGATCCCGCAGATCCATACGCTGACGCTATACGAGTACTCCCGAATCGGTATTGGACGAATGAATCGGCCGTCCATAGCCTGTCTTGTGAGCTGAGGCACAGAGTTGCCGGACGACATCGCACCCCAGAGACGAGGCGGCGTGAGCGCAACGCAGGACAGTCCCGAACAGATCCTCAGCACGGACGTGCTCGTCATCGGGAGCGGCCCGGCCGGAGCGTCCGCGGCCCTCTTCCTGGCGACCTACGGCGTGGACCACATCGTCATCACCAAGTACCGCTGGACGGCCAACACCCCCCGCGCCCACATCACCAACCAGCGGACGGTGGAGATCCTCCGCGACATGGGGATCGAGGACGACATCCGGGCGCAGGGCACGCCGTCGACCCTCATGGGCGACACGGTGTTCTGCACCAGCCTGGTCGGCGACGAGATCGGCCGGGTGCGGACGTGGGGCACGCATCCGGCCCGGCGCGCCGACTACACCCTGGCCAGCCCGTCGGACAACTGCGACCTCCCGCAGACCCTGCTCGAGCCGATCCTGATCGGCCACGCCGCCGAACGCGGCAGCCGCATCCGGTTCGACACCGAGTACCTCTCCCTCGCCCAGGACGACGAGGGTGTGACGGTGACGGTCCGGGACCGGCTGTCCGGACACACCTACGCGATCCGGGCCAAGTACGTGATCGGCGCCGACGGCGGCCGCAGCCAGGTGGCCAAGGACGTCGGCCTGCCGTTCGAGGGCCGGATGGACCTCGCGGGCAGCATGAACATCGTGTTCCACGCGGACCTGACGAAGTTCGTGGAGCACCGGCCGAGCGTCCTGTACTGGGTGCTGCAGCCGGGCTCGAACATCGGCGGCATCGGGATGGGCCTGGTCCGGATGGTCCGGCCGTGGGACGAGTGGCTCGTCGTCTGGGGCTACGACATCGACCAGGCCCCGCCGGAGGTCGACGACGCCATGGCGACCAAGATCGTCCACGACCTCGTCGGCGACGACACCGTCCCGGTGACCATCCGCTCCACCTCGTTGTGGGGCAACAACAAGATGTACGCGACGCGCTACCGGGCGGGCAGGGTCTTCTGCGCCGGGGACGCCGTCCACCGGCACCCGCCGTCGAACGGGCTCGGCTCGAACACCTCGATCCAGGACTCCTACAACCTGGCGTGGAAGCTGGCCGCGGTCCTCTCCGGCGAGGCGGGCGAGGAGCTGCTGGACAGCTACGACGCCGAGCGCGCACCCGTCGGCAAGCAGATCGTGCTGCGCGCCAACAAGTCCATCGAGGAGTTCGGCCCCATCTTCGAGGCGCTGGGCTTCACCGACTCCGACGACCCCGCCGCGCAGCTGGCGAGCATGCGCGCCCGGTCGGAGGACACCCCGGAGGCGGCCGCGCAGCGGATCGCGCTCCGCGAGGCCCTCGAGCTGAAGGACTACGAGTTCAACGCCCACGGCGTGGAGCTGGGCCAGCGGTACCGCTCCGGCGCGGTCGTCGGCGACGACACGCCCGAGCCGGAGCACGACCGCGACCCGGAGCTGTACTACCACCCGACGACCTGGCCGGGCGCCCGGCTGCCGCACTGCTGGCTCGGGCGGGGCGGCCACAAGGTGAGCACGCACGACATCACCGGCAAGGGCCGGTTCACGGTGCTGACCGGCATCTCCGGGCAGGCCTGGGCCGAGGCCGCCGCGGGGGCCGCGCGGACGCTCGGCATCGAGATCGACGCCCACGTCATCGGTCCCGGCCGCGAGTACACCGACGTGTACGACGACTGGGCGCGGCTGCGCGAGGTCGCCGAGTCCGGCGCGGTGCTCGTCCGGCCGGACGCGCACGTCGGGTGGCGGGCCCACGAGCTGCCCGCCGATCCCGAGAAGTCGCTCACCGAGGCCCTCGCCCAGCTACTCTCCCGGTCCTGACCGCGCACCGAGAAGGAGGCACCTCCGTGGTGACGAGCTTCGTCCGCACAGTCCACCCGGCCCGGATCGTGTTCGGCCGCGGCACGCTGGAGACCGTCCCCGAGGAGGTGGAGCGGCTCGGCCGCACCCGGGCGCTGGTGCTCGCCTCACCGGAGCTCGCCGAGCTCGGGGACCGGGTCGAGAAGGCCCTCGGGCCGCTCGCCGTGGCCCGGTTCGACGGTGCCGCGATGCACACCCCGGTGGAGGTGACGACCACCGCGCTCGAGGTGCTGCGCGAGGCCGGGGCCGACTGCGTCGTCGCCGTCGGCGGCGGCTCCACCACCGGGCTGGCCAAGGCCCTGGCCGTCCGGACCGGGGTGGACCAGGTGGTGCTCCCGACCACCTACGCCGGCTCGGAGGTCACCCCGGTCCTCGGGGAGACCGCGGACGGTGTCAAGACCACCCGCTCGGCGCCGGAGATCCTGCCCGAGACCGTCGTCTACGACGTCGAGCTGTCCGCGGACCTGCCCGTCGCGATGTCGGTGACCAGCGCCGTCAACGCGCTCGCGCACGCCGTCGAGGCCCTGTACTCCCCGGACGCCGAACCGGTCACCGACGCCCTCGCCCTCCAGGCGATCCAGCTGCTCGCCCGCGGGCTGCGCGCACTGCCTTCGGACCCCCGTGACCTCGACACCCGCTCGGACCTGCTGCGCGGGGCCTGGCTCGCCGGGACCTGCCTCGGCTCGGTGGGCATGGGCCTGCACCACAAGCTCTGCCACACCCTCGGCGGCAGCTTCGACCTCCCGCACGCCCCGACCCACACCGTGGTCCTCCCCCACGCCATGGCCTACAACGCCGACGCCGCCCCGGAGGCCATGCGGCGCATCGCCGAGGCGCTCGGGGCGGCGACCGGGCAGGACGCCCCGACCGCGGTGTTCGACCTCATCAGCCAGGCGGGCGGGCCGACGTCGCTGCGGGAGCTCGGGCTCGCCGAGACCGACCTCGACCGGGCGGCCGACCTGGCGAGTGCCACGCCGTACCCGAACCCCGCCCCGCTGACCCGGGACGGGCTCGCCGAGCTCCTGCGCCGGGCCTGGGCGGGCGAGCGCCCCGCGGGGGGCTCGACAGCGGCGGCGACAGCGGCGACGGCCCGCATCACCGAGCAGGTCGTCGAGAGCTTCGCCGACACGCCGGATCCGCGGCTGCGCCACCTGCTGACCGACCTCGTGCGGCGCCTGCACGCCTTCGCCGTCGACAACGACCTCACCCAGCTCGAATGGCAGTACGGCATCGACTTCCTCACCCGGGCGGGCCACATCACCAGCGACACCCGCCAGGAGTTCGTGCTGCTCTCGGACACCCTCGGGCTGTCCAGCGTGGTCGACCTGCTGACGAACTCCCGCACCCCCGACAGCACGCCGTCCGCGGTGCTCGGCCCCTTCTACGTCGAAGGGCCGCCGGAGCTGGCGCAGGGCAGCGACATCAGCCGCGGCGCCCCCGGCGTCCCGCTGTCCGTGGACGTCCTGGTCACCGACACCGCCGACCGGCCGGTGCCGGACGCGGTCGTCGACGTCTGGCAGTCCGACGACAACGGCTTCTACGACGTGCAGCTCCCCGACCTCGACGGCCCCGTCCTGCGCGGGCGGCTGCGCACGGACGCCGAGGGCAGGCTGCGGTTCCGGTCCATCCTCCCGTCGGAGTACCCGATCCCGGACGACGGGCCGGTCGGCGGCATGCTGACCGCGACCGGGCGGCACCCCTACCGGGCCCCCCACCTGCACTTCCTGATCCGCTCGCCCGGCCACCAGCAGCTGGTGACCCAGCTGTTCGTGCGGGGCGGGCGCTATCTGGACTCGGACGCGGTCTTCGGGGTCAAGGACGACCTCGTCGTCGACTTCACGCCGGTCACCGGCCCGGACGGCGAGGAGCGGCGCGAGCTCACCTTCACGTTCCGACTCGCCCCCGCCTGAGCGCCGGGGCGGCTCACGGCAGCACGTGGCCCGGTACCCGTCCTCCCGGCCCAGGCCGAGCCCACCGCCGACCACAAGGGGCTCGGGTCACGGAACGGGATCCGGCTCGACGGCGAGCGCGGCTCGGACCTCGACGTAGCGGCGGAGGAAGGCGTTCTCGTCGAGCCGCTTGCGGCGCATCCAGCCGGTGACCTCGGCGTTGCACTTGCTCGCGTTGCACGAGCGGCAGGCCGGGACGACGTTCTCGACGGTGTAGCGCCCGCCCCGCGAGATGGGCAGGACGCAGTCGCGCTGCGGAGCGTCGTCGAGCGCGCCGCAGTAGGCGCACCCGCCCCAGGCCTCGCGCAGCGCGGCCCACTGCGCGTCGGTCAGGTCGTTGACGGCCGCGGCCACCCGCCTGCGGCGCCGCGCGCCGATCCGGGCCTTGCGAGTCACCACCGCGGAAGTCTAGAACCGGCGGCCCGGATCGCGGGGCACACACGCCGGCCGGGCGTCGACGCGCGCACAATCGTGGCGTGGAGCAACGGCTGGGTGAGGTCGCGGGCATCGCCCACGCCGTCGTCGGCGCGGGCAGGCCGTTGGTCTACGTCACCGGGTGGCTCTCGCACCTGCAGCTGAGCTGGGAGGGGGCCGAGCGGGCCTTCTACGAGGCACTCGGCCGAGGACGGCGGCTCGTCCGGTACGACCGGGCCGGGTGCGGGCTGTCCCCTGCGACGGGCGGGCCGGCCTCCCTCCGGTCCGAGCTGGACCAGCTGGCCGCGGTCGCCTCCACACTGGACGAGCCGTTCGACCTGATGGGGACGTCGATGGGTGCCCCGGTGGCCGTGGCCTGGGCGGCGCGCCACCCCGCGACGGTCCGCCGCCTGGTGCTCTACGGCGGGTGGGCGCACGGCGCCGAGCTCTCCCCGCCGCCGGTGCGCGACCACGTCCTCGGGCTGATCGACGCCCACTGGGGTCTCGGCTCGGAGGTCCTCACCGACCTCTTCGCCCCCGACGCCGATCCCGCCACGCGGGCCGAGGCCGCGCGCTACCAACGCGCCTGCTCACCGGCCGCGACCGCCCGCGAGCTGCTGGAGCTCAGCTACTCCCTGGACGTGCGCGCCGACCTCGGCCGCGTCCGCGCCCCCACCCTGGTGATCCACCGGCGCGGCGACCGCGCCGCGCCCGTCGCGCAGGCCGAGGCCCTCGCGGCCGGCATCGACGGCGCCGAGCTCGCCCTGCTGACCGGTCGCTCCCACCTCCCCTACGCGGGTGACCGGGAGGAGCTCGTCCGCCGGATCCGCCGGTTCCTCGGACTCCCGCTCGGCAGGCGACAGGGGCTGACCGCCCGTCAGCGCGAGGTGGCGGCGCTGGTCAGCGCGGGCTGCACCAACCGGGAGATCGCGGAGCGCCTGGGGATCGACGAGCGCTCGGCCGAGGGTCACGTCGAGCGGATCCTCGTGCGCCTCGGGTTCCGCTCGCGCGCCCGGATCGCGGCCTGGTACGCGGCGGAAGTGGGGTGTTTCCCCGCCTGATCCGTGCGGGGCGGCGGCGCAGGCTGACCGGGTGACCACGATGTCCTACCAGGTGAACCCCGCCCGCGGCCGCTTCAACGCCGCCTTCTTCAGCGCCCTCGGCCCGACCCTCGAACGGAGTCTGCGGCCCTACAAGCAGGTGGTGTTCGCGGGCCTGCCGTCGACGGTCGTCGAGCTCGGCCCGGGGGTCGGTGCCAACGTCTCGTACCTGTCCCCCGGGTCGTCGCTCGTGGCCGTCGAGCCCAACCGGCCCATGCACCGCAGGCTGCGCGCGGCCGCCGAGCGCCACGGCGTGCGGCTCGACCTGCGCGAACGGACGGCCGAGGGCACCGGGCTGCCCGACGACGCCGTCGACTGCGTGATCTCCTCGCTCCTGCTCTGCACCGTGGCCGACCCCGCGGCGGTGCTGGCGGAGGTCCGGCGGATCCTGCGGCCGGGCGGCACGTACCGCTTCGTCGAACACGTCGCCGCACCCGCGGGCACCCCGACCCGCGTGCTCCAACGGGGGCTGCGCAGGCCGTGGGGCTGGACGTTCGAGGGCTGCTCGTGCGAGCGCGACCTGGCCGCGGCGGTGCGCGGCGGCGGGTTCGCCCGGGTCGAGGTCCGGCCCCATCGGCTCCACACGCCGTTCGTCACGTTCAACACGCAGATCTCCGGCGTCGCGCACGCGTGAGGGCTCTCGCGATTCGCGACGCTTGTCCCCTCTGTGTGCCGCCACGTAGGGTCGAACGCACCGCGCGACCGGTCGGACACCTCCGGTGACCGGTCTCGCGCCCCGGGCCCGACGTCGTGCCGCTCACCGCAGACACCGCGAGGTCCTCCGTGCCGTCCCGCCCGCCCCGCTCGCGCGCCCTGCCGCGCGTTCGCGGGGCCCGGGCGGTCGGGGTCACCGCCGCGGCGCTCGGCACGGCGGTCGCCGGACACGCCCTGGGCGGCGGGTCGCCGGGGGCCGCGGGGATCGCGCTGGCGGCGCTCGCGCTGGTCGCCCCGGCCTGGTGGCTCGCCCGCGACGAGCGCGGCTGGGAGCGGCTCGCCGCGGCGCAGCTCGCCCTCCAGCTCGTCGCCCACGCGGTGTTCGCCCTCCTCGAACCGACCGGGCCCGGGCACGCCGCGCACGACGACGGGGCGGGCCCGGGGCTCATGCTCGTCGCCCATCTCGCCTCCGCCGCCGTGGCGGCCGCCTGGCTGCGCCGCGGGGAACAGCGCGCCCGGGCCCTGGCCGTCCGCGCGCTGGCGATGCTGGCCGCGCTGGTCGCCGCCCTTCTCGTCGGCACCCGGCCGCGCACGCCCGCGGCGCGGGTCCGCCCGCGCCTCACCCCCGTCCTCGGGGCGGGCGCGCTCCTGCGCCACGCGATCGTCCACCGCGGTCCCCCGCTGCCCGCCTGAGCGACGACACCGACGGACGACCCCTCGTCCGCATCCCGGTGCGCCGCGACCCCGCACGCCCCTCCGCGCACGGAGGAGCGCCCCCACACCTCAGGCCAGGCAGGCCGCCCACGCCTTCCCCGTGCGCGCGGCCGCTCGCCGTCGCCCGCAGCTCAGGAGATCCGCCGTGTCCATCGTGTCCGAACCCGAGGAGACCACTCCTCCGCACGCTCCCACCCCGCCACCGACCACTCAGAAGGGAGCGTGGAAGGGGCTCGCGCGGCGCCTGCACTTCTACGCCGGCCTCTTCGCCGCCCCGTTCATCCTGGTCGCGGCGATCACCGGCGCGCTCTACGCGCTGGCCCCACAGCTGGAGCAGTGGGTCTACGCCGACCAGCTCACCACCGCCTCGACCGGCCCCGAGCTGCCGCTGGCCGTCCAGGTCGAGGCGGCGCTGGCCGTCGACCCCGGCGGTGAGCTCGACGCGGTCCGCACCGCACCCGAGCCCGGCGCCACCACCCGGGTGCTGTTCCACCGGGACGACCTGGGCCCGTCGCAGCGCTGGACGGTGTT
Source organism: Pseudonocardia sp. WMMC193 (assembly GCF_021728735.1). NCBI lineage: Bacteria > Bacillati > Actinomycetota > Actinomycetes > Pseudonocardiales > Pseudonocardiaceae > Pseudonocardia > Pseudonocardia sp. WMMC193. Next base: position 4,179,525 of record NZ_JAKKDO010000003.1, read on the forward strand.
CGTCGACCCCGTCACCGCCGAGGTCAGGGGTGAGCTCGCGACCTACGGCGGCTCGGGAGCGCTGCCGCTGCGCACCACCCTCAGCGAGCTGCACCGGAACCTGCTGCTCGGCGAGCCGGGCCGGATCTACAGCGAGCTGGCGGCGTCCTGGCTGTGGTTCGTCGGCCTCGGCGGCCTCGTCCTGTGGGTCGCCCGGTGGCGCACGAGGCGTGCGCGGCGGGTGGCCGACCTCCTCCGGCCCGAGCCCGGGGTCCGGGGCAGGCGCAGGCTGGTGGGTCGCCACGGCGCCCTGGGAGTCTGGCTGGTGCTGGGCATGCTGTTCCTCTCGGCCACCGGCCTGACCTGGTCGACCTACGCCGGCGCGACCATCTCGACGATCCGCGGCGAGCTCGGGTGGACCACGCCCGCGCTCGACACCGGCGCCGAGGACGCGGGAGAGCACGCGGGGCACGGCGGCGGGAGCGCGGCCGCCCCGCTCCCCGCGGTGGTGGCGGCCCCGGCGACGTTCGACCTCGTGCTCGCCGCCGCCCGCACGGCCGGTATCGACGCCGCCGCCACCGAGATCGCCGCGCCCGAGTCGGCCGGTGCCGCCTGGACCGTCACCGAGATCGAGGCGAGCCTGCCGACCGAGGCCGACAAGGTCGCCGTCGACGGCACCACCGGCGCGGTGACCGACGTGGTCCGCTTCGCCGACTGGCCCTTCATGGCCAAGCTGACGACCTGGACCATCGCCGCCCACATGGGCACGCTCTTCGGGATCGCGAACCAGCTCCTGCTGCTGGCCTTCGCGGTCGGGCTCGTCACGGTGATCGTGCTCGGCTACCGGATGTGGTGGCTGCGCAGGCCCACCCGGGGCGGGCTGCCCTCGCCGCTCGTCCCGCGCGGCCGGTTCCGCCTGCTCAGCCAACCCGCCGGCTTCCTGGTGGTGCTGGCCGCCGTGGCCATCGGCTGGTTCGCCCCGCTGTTCGGGATCAGCCTGGTCGCCTTCCTCGCCCTCGACGCGGCACGCGGCTACGCCGCCCGTGCGCGGTAAGTGGTGCCAGAGCACCACTTACCGCGCACGACAATGGCGGGATGAGCCTCGTCGAGCTGGTGGCCGGTCGCGCGCCCGGCCCGGGCGGCTGTCGGTTGGTGACGATCGACGGCCGCTCGGGCGCGGGCAAGTCCACCCTCGCGGAGCGGCTGGGCGCCGAGCTCGGTGCGCCGGTGCTGTCGATGGAGGAGCTCTACCCGGGCTGGTCGGGGCTGGCCGCGGCCGTACCCCTGGCCCGGGACTGGATCGCCGCGCCGCTGTGGCGCGGCGAGCCCGCGCGCTGGTGGCCGTGGGACTGGGCCCGCGGGGAACGCGGGTCCGCGCGGGTCCAGCCGGTGGCGCCGATCGTGCTGGTGGAGGGCTGCGGCTCCGGGGCCGCGGCGCTGCGGCCCTTCACCTCCACCGCGGTCTGGCTCGAGTGCCCCGAGTCCGACCGGGACCGCAGGCTGCGGTCCCGGTCGGACTGGTCGGGCTACGCGCCGCACGCGGCGGACTGGCGCGCCCAGGAGGATGCGCTCTACGCGCACCACCCGCCCCCCGACGTCACGCTGCGGTGCCCACCGCACGGCTCCGCAGCGTGACGACCGGGCCGGGCCTGCCCACCCCCCAGCGGGCGGGCCCGGCGGCCGGTCACGGCTGGGCCCGCCGCAGCAGCAGGTACGTCACGCCCCAGAGGACCACCGCCAGGACCGCGGGCACCAGCGCCAGCGCGGTCAGCGGCGGGACACCCGCCAGGAACGAGCCGAACGCGCCCCACCCCTGCCGCCAGGTCAACAGGGCCGCGCCGAGCCCGACCGCCAGGACCACCACGAGCGTGGCGACCCACATGCCCGCCTGGCCGAACCGCTTGAAGATCGCGCCCGAGACCAGCCCCAGCCCCGCCAAACCGAGGAACGGCACGGAGTAGACGAGCCACTGCAGGAACCAGTTCTCCTGCACCAGGTACGGCACGCCGAAGAAGGTCAGGTCGATCCCCCAGCCGCCGGTCAGCTCCTCGACCGCGCGCAGCAGGGTCAACACCAGCCCCTGACCGAACGCCTCCACCACCGTGAGCCCCGCGGCCGCGAGCAGGAAGTGCCTGCGCGTCACCGACAGCCCGAGCGCGAACGGGAACCACTGCACGACCGTGAAGGCCTGGCCGATCAGCACGAAGATGTAGATCGACAGGACGCCGCCGGTGATCCGCGGCTCGTTCGGACTCTCCGGGATCAGCGACCAGATCAGGAGGTTGACCACGAAGGCGGACCCCAGGATCGCCCACGGCATCCCGAGCGAGAGGCCCTTGTTCACGTTCTGGATCCGCGCCGCGGCCAGGACGCGGTGGCGTCGCAGGGGCGCGTCGAGGGCGAGGGTGCTCGTACTCATCAGACGGCCACCTTCCGGTCGTGGAGGTCGCCCCGCGCCTGCTGGGTCGTCCGCACGACCAGCTGCTGCAGGGACACGGGCTCGAACTCGAGGCCCTCGGCGCGCAGCCGCGGGTCGGGGCCCGCACCCTGGAGCGTCACGCGCAGGAAGCCCCCCAGCTGCTCGCGGTGCAGCTCGGTGTAGCCCGCGGCGAAGGCCTGCACCGCCGCCGTCGGGCCGGTGACGGTGACGGCCTGACCCCGCAGGACGTCCGCGTCCTCGTCGATCACCACCCGGCCGCGGTCGACGACGACGACGTGCTCGATCAGGTCGCTGACCTCGTCGATCAGGTGGGTGGACAGCACCACGGTGCGCGGGTGCTCCGCGTAGTCCGCGAGCAGCCGGTCGTAGAACAGCTGCCGGGCGACCGCGTCGAGCCCGAGGTAGGGCTCGTCGAAGAAGGTCAGCGGCGCCCTCGACGCGAGCCCGATGATCACTCCGACCGCGGAGAGCTGACCGCGGGAGAGCTTCTTGATGCCCTGCTTCGGGCGCAGGGCGAAGTCCTCGACCAGCTCGGCGGCGAAGGCCGCGTCCCAGCTCGGGAACAGGATCGCCGCGGCACGCAGCGCGTCCCGCACCCGGTAGCCGTCCGGGTAGCGCTGCGCCTCGCGGATGAAGCAGACCCGGTCGAGCACCCGCGCGTTCTCGTAGGGGTGCTCCCCCAGCACCTCGACCTGCCCGGCGGTCTCGATGTTCTGACCGGTCAGGATCTGCATGATGGTGGTCTTGCCCGCGCCGTTGCGGCCGAGCAGACCATGGATGGTGTTCTCCCGGAGCTCCAGGCTCACGGCGTCGAGCGCGGTGACGTCGCCGTAGCGCTTGGTGACCCCCCGCATCCTGACGGCAGTCATGTGTCGTCCCCCCAGACGTCGATCATCTTCTTGATCTGCTCGGCGTCCATGCCGAGCTTGCGGGCCTCCGCCAGCAGCGGGGCGATGTAGCCCCTCGCGAACTCCTCGCGGCGCCGCTCCAGCAGCTGTGTCCGCGCCCCGGTGCTGACGAACATCCCGATCCCCCTCCGCTTGTAGAGCACCCCGTCGGCGACCAACCGGCTCACGCCCTTGGCCGCCGTCGCCGGGTTGATCCGGTGGAACGCGGCCAGCTCGTTGGTCGACGGGACCTGACCCTCCTCCGGCAGCGTGCCGTCGACGATCGAGTTCTCGATCTGTTCGGCGATCTGCTGGAAGAGGGGCTTCCCGTCGTCCCTCACGGCGACCGCACCACCCGGTCCGGGTCCGTTGGTTCGTTACTCATGTAGGTAACCATGCAGCCACTGCACCCGCGATGTCAAGCGGCGGGACCGGTCAGCGGCGGCGCGCGACGCCGATCGCCACCCCGGAGGCGGCTCCGACCAGCAGGAACGCCACCGCGAGCGGCACGAGGAAGGCGCTCGGCCCACGGTCGTCGGCGAGCGCCGCGACGGCCGCTCCCACCGGCGGGAGCCACGGCTGCACCGCGGTGCAGAGCACCACGATCAGCCCGATGAGCAGCGACCACCCGATGCGGGCGACCAGCGGCCGCGCGACGAGCAGGCCCACCGCCGTGCCCGTCACCCCGGCGGCGAGATGGGCCAGCACCCCCTCGACGACATGTGCGGCGCTCGCCCCGGGGGCCACCACCGACCCCGCACCGACGGACAGCGCGGTGAGCAGGACGACCCCGGCGAACGCCACGAGCACGGTCCCCCGCACGACGGGCCCCGGCCCGCCCGCCGCGGCGACGGTCACGCTGCGCTGCACGGGGTCCTCGGTGTTCGCGACGGCCACCGCGAGCCAGGTCGCCACCGGGTAGAGCGCGAGCGACGAGGCCGCCCACGGGGCGGGCAGCGCGCCGGGATCGCCGCCGAAGAGCACCGCGAGCACCGCGAGCTGCGCCACGATCGGGATGAGCACCCGCTGCGCACGCCAGACGTCGGAGAGCAGGTAGCGGGCGACGGCGAACGAGGTCACGCCGGACCCACCGACACGACCGAGCCACCGCGCCGCAGCGTGGCGAGCAGCACGGCGTCGACCTCGCCGGCCGGGAGCGTGAGCCACGCCCGGTCCGCGTCGACCCGGCCGGGGAGGCCGAGCTCGACGAGCAGGGCCGCGGGGTCGGCCGCGCGCAGCACGACCGCCACCGCGGCCGCCGCGATCGGGCCGGTGTCCGCGTCGGCCGGCGCTGGGACCGACTCCGGGGTCAGCACGCCGTCGACCAGCCGTACGTGCCGCGCCCCGGGGATCCGGGCCGCGCGGCCGGTGTGGTCGGTGACCAGCACGGGCACGTCCAGGCGCGCCAGCAACACCGGCAGGCGGTCCGCGGCCGCACGGTCCAACCCCGCCCACGGCTCGTCGAGCACCACCAGCCCGGGGTCGCCACCGAGCGCCTGGGCGAGCCCGACCTTCTGTGCGTTGCCCTTCGACAGCCGCGCCATCGCCTCCTCGCGCGGCCCGGCGAACCCGAGCGCGTCCAGCAGCTCCGGTTCGGCCCTCGTGCCGCGGATCGCCGCGAGATGACGCAGGTAGACCCCCGCCGGCATGCGGAGCTGGGCGGGGAACCGGTCCGGCAGGTACCCGACGACGCGGGGGCGGCCCCGCACCCGTCCGGCGGTCGGGGAGGTGCACCCGGCCACGATCCGCAGCAGCGTCGACTTGCCCGAGCCGTTGGCCCCGGACAGGACCACCGGCCCGTCGAGGGCCAGGTCCACGCCCGCGAGCACGGGTGGGTTCCGTCGGTACCGCTTGTGGATCCCCTCGGCCCGCAGCACGCCCTCAGGCTGTCAGACGCCCCGGCGGGCCGTGCTCACAGCTCCCCGCGCCGGGCCGCGAGGGTCTCCGCGACCTGGGCGAGCTTCACGTTGAGGTCCTGGGAGGTCCGCCGCAGGATGTCGAACGCCTCCTGCGCGGTGATCCCGCGCCGCTCCATGAGGATGCCCTTGGCCTGGCCGATCACGTCCCGGCTGCGCAGCGCCTCGCGCAGCTGGGCCGCCTCCAGCTCCGCCGCCTCGCACGACTGGGTCGCCGCCAGTGCGGTCGACGCGTACGCCGCCAGCACGAGGGTCAGGTCCCGGTCCTTCGCGTCGAGCGCGCCCGGGGTCAGCGAGTACAGGTTCAGCGCACCCATGCGGGGCGTCTCACCCTGCGGGAACAGCCCGACGGCGAGCACCCCGCCCACCCCCAGCTCCAGGGCGGCGGGCGCCCACCGGGGGAACTGCAGCGCGTCGGCCAGCGCGGGCTCGTGCACCACGCCCAGCCCACCCTTGCGCGTCGCCGCCACGCAGGGCCCCTCGTCGAACCGGTACTGCAGCTCGTCGAGCCGGGTGGCCAGGGCGTCGGTCTCGACGGGGGTGCGGAAGAGATCCGCGGAGTCCCGGAGCGTCACGCTCACCAGGTCCGCCCCCGGCACGACGGCCCGCGCGGCGTGGACGACCTGGTGCAGCACCTCGGACACCGTCGAGACCCGCGACAGGCTCTCCCCGAGGCGCACGAACTCGTCCGCCAACGGCCCGGTGTCCGCACCGCCTGCGGCCACGAAGAGGTCGCGGTCCTCCGTCCACTCCTGCTCGGTGGTCACTCACATCCGCCCTTCGCTCGGCCCGACCAGGAATCGTGTCCTTCTCCGGCGACGACGGCAACCCGGTCAGCGCCGATGCTGACCCTGATAGGCGCTGCGGGCCCGGATCCGGCGCAGGACGAGCCAGACCACGACCAGCACGCCGACGACGAGCATCACCTTCGAGACGGGGTCGACGTATCCCTCGACCTGGTCCCAGTTCTCGCCCAGGACCCACCCGAGGCCGATGAACAGGCCGTTCCACACGGCGCTGCCGAGGGTGGTGAGCAGGGTGAAGCGCCACAGCGGCATCCTCGCCAGGCCTGCCGGGATCGACACCAGGCTGCGGATCAGCGGGACGCACCGGGCCAGCAGGACGATCTTGCCGCCGTGCCGCTCGAAGAGGGCGTAGCCCTTCTCCAGGTCCTTCTGGCTCGACAGGACGAACCACTTCTTCCCCGCCAGGTGGTGCAGGCGCTCGTAGCCCAACCAGGCCCCGACGCCGTAGAGCACCAGGGCCCCGAGTACCGACCCCGCGGTGGCGGCGGGCCACACCCAGAAGGCGTCGACGGCGCCGGTGCGGGCGCGGAAGCCCGCCAGCGGCAGGATCAGCTCGGACGGGATCGGCGGGATCACGTTCTCGAGGAAGATCAGGAACCCCACCCCGGCGGCTCCGAGACGGTCGACGATCGAGAAAATCCAGTCGGCCACGGGCTGCAGTTTGCCCGATTCGCCTGAAAGGTTCCTGAGGAGACGACGCGACCGACCCGTGAGTGGCGATAGTCGCCATGGCGACTATCGCCACTCACGGGGGATCAGGCGGTGGCGCGCTCGCGGAGGGACTTCGGCACGTCGAAGCGGGGGCCGTACTTGTCGCGGAACTCGTCCGCGCGCTTCACGAAGCCCGCGACGCCGCCGGGGTAGCCCTCGACGTACTGCACGACGCCACCGGTCCAGGCCGGGTAGCCGATGCCGAAGATCGAGCCGATGTTCGCGTCCGGCACGGTCTCCAGCACGCCCTCGTCGAAGCAGCGCTGCGTCTCGATGGCCTCGATGAACAGCATCCGCTCGGACAGCTCGTGCAGGTCCACGTCGTGGTTGGTGGCGTGGAACGTCGAGCGCAGGTCCTTCCACAGCCCGACGCGCTTGCCGTCGACGTACTCGTAGAACCCGGCGCCGCCGGACTTGCCCGTGCGGCCGAGGTCGACCAGCGTGTCGACGATCGCGTCCGCGGGGTGGGCCACCCAGGCGTCCCCGGCGGCGGCCTGGGACTCCTTGCGGATCTTCTGCGGCAGGGTGAGCGTCAGCTCGTCCATCAGCTGCAGCACCGGCGCGGGGTAGCCCGCCTGCGAGGACGCCTGCTCGATCGTCTGCGGGTCGATGCCCTCGGCCAGCATCGAGACGCCCTCGTTGATGAACGTCCCGATGACCCGCGAGGTGAAGAAGCCGCGCGAGTCGTTGACCACGATCGGCGTCTTGCGGATGCCCAGGGTCACGTCGAAGGCCTTGGCCAGCGTGGCGTCCGACGTCCGCTCGCCCTTGATGATCTCGACCAGCGGCATCTTGTCGACGGGCGAGAAGAAGTGCAGGCCGATGAAGTCACCGGGCCGCTCGATGCCGGCCGCGAGCTCCGTGATCGGCAGCGTGGAGGTGTTCGAGCACAGGAGCGCGTCCGGCTCGATCACCTTCATGGCCTCGCGGAAGACCTCCTGCTTGAGCTCCACCGACTCGAACACGGCCTCGATGACGATGTCGCAGCCGGCGAGGTCGTTGTAGTCGGCGGTCGGGGTGATCTTCTCGAGCAGGGCCTCACCCTTCTCCAGCGTCACCTTCCCGCGCTTGACGCCCTTGGCCACCAGGCCCTCGGAGTACGCCTTGCCCTTCTCGGCCGCCTCGAGCGAGACGTCCTTGAGCACGACCTCCCAGCCGGCCTGCGCGCAGACGTAGGCGATGCCCGCGCCCATCATCCCGGCGCCGAGCACGGCGACCTTGCGCGGCGTGTACTTGTCGTACCCGTCCGGGCGGGACTTGCCGCCGTTGATGGCCTGCAGGTCGAAGAAGAAGGCCTTGGTCATGTTCTTGCTGACCTGGCCGACGACGAGGTCGACGAAGTAGCGGCCCTCGATCCGCAGGGCGGTGTCGAAGTCCACCTGCGCGCCCTCGACGGCCGCGGCGAGGATGTTGCGCGGCGCCGGCATCGGCGCACCCTTGAGCTGCTTGCGCAGGTTCGCCGGGAAGGCCGGGAGGATCGCGGCCAGCTTCGGGTTCGACGGCGCCCCGCCCGGGATCTTGTAGCCGGGCTTGTCCCACGGCTGGGCCGCCTCCGGGTTCGCCGCGATCCAGGCCTTGGCGAGCGTGATCGTCTCCTCCGTGGAGGTGGCGAGCTCGTCGATGATCCCCAGCTCGAGGGCCTTCTGGGGCTTGAGCCGCTGACCCTGCGCGAGGACGTTCATGAAGCCGTTCGCGATGCCGAGCATCCGGGTGATGCGGGTGACGCCGCCACCGCCCGGGAGGAGCCCGAGGGTGACCTCCGGCAGCCCGTACACGACCCCGCGGGCGTCCAGCCCGACGCGGTGGTGACAGGCCAGCCCGATCTCCAGGCCGCCGCCGAGCGCCGTGCCGTTCATCGCCGCGACGACGGGCTTGCCGAACTTCTCCAGCCTGCGCAGCTGCGCCTTGACCTCGGTGACGTTCTCGAACACCGCCGGGCCGTCGTCCGGGCCCGCGGAGGACAGGTCGTCGAGGTTGCCGCCCGCGAAGAAGGTCTTCTTGGCGGACGTGATCACCACGCCGGTCAGCTCGTCGCGCGCCGCCTCCAGCTCGGTGATCACCTCACCCATGGCCTGCTTGTAGGCGTCGTTCATGGTGTTGGCGCTCGCGTTCGGATCGTCGAGCGTGACGATCGCGACGCCGTCGGAGTCCTTCGCCCAGCGGACTGCCTTGTCAGACACAGATTTCCCCTCAGACCCGCTCGATGATGGTCGCGATGCCCATGCCGCCACCGACGCACAGCGTGGCGAGGCCGCGCCGCAGGTCGCGGCGCTCCAACTCGTCCAGCAGCGTGCCGACGATCATGGCGCCGGTGGCGCCGAGCGGGTGGCCCATGGCGATGGCGCCGCCGTTGACGTTCGTCTTCTCGGCCGAGATCCCCATGTCGCGCATGTAGCGCAGGGCCACCGCGGCGAACGCCTCGTTGATCTCGAAGAGGTCGATGTCGTCGACCGTGAGCCCGGCCTTGGCCAGCGCCTTGCGGCTGGCGGGCGCGGGACCGGTGAGCATGATCGTCGGGTCCGCGCCGGACAGCGCGGTGGAGACGATGCGGGCGCGCGGGGTGAGCCCGTTCGCCGTGCCCGCCGCCTCGGTGCCGATCAGGGTGAGCGCGGCGCCGTCCACGATGCCGGAGCTGTTGCCCGCGTGGTGGACGTGGTCGATCTTCTCGACCCAGTGGTAGCGCTGCAGCGCGACGGCGTCGAACCCGCCGTCCTGCCCCATCATCTCGAACGACGGCTTCAGGCCCGCCAGGCTCTCCAGCGTGGCGCCCGCGCGGACGTGCTCGTCGCGGTCCAGCACGGTCAGGCCGTTGCGGTCCTTGACCGGGACCACGGACTTGGCGAAGTAGCCGTTCGCCCACGCCTTGGCCGCGCGGGTCTGCGACTCGACCGCGAAGGTGTCGACGTCCTCGCGGGAGAACCCCTCGATCGTGGCGATCAGGTCGGCGCCGATGCCCTGCGGCACGAAGCCCGTGGTGTAGGCGGTGTCGGGGTCCATCGCCCACGCGCCGCCGTCCGACCCCATGGGGACGCGGCTCATGGCCTCAACGCCGCCGGCCAGGACCAGCTCCTCCATGCCGGAACGCACCTTCAGCGCCGCGGTGTTCACGGCCTCCAGGCCCGAGGCGCAGAAGCGGTTGAGCTGCACGCCCGCCACCGTGTCCGGCAGCCCGGCGGCGATGGCGGCGGTCTTGGCGATGTCGCCGCCCTGGTCGCCGATGGGCGAGACGACGCCCAGCACCAGGTCGTCGATGGTGTTCGGGTCCAGCTCGGGGAAGCGGGCACGCACCTCGTCGATCAGCCCGACCACGAGCGAGATCGGCTTGACCTCGTGCAGCGAGCCGGACGCCTTGCCCCGGCCACGTGGTGTGCGGATCGCGTCGTAGATGTACGCCTCGGGGATCTCGCTCATGCGAACCCTCTCGTGGGTGGGGACAGTCCTCGTCACCACCTTTGTTACAGCAGGACTGTCACATAGCGCAAGCCGTCGGCTAGCCTGGATCACATGGCCGAACCCGAGCTCCTGACGGTCGACCAGCTCGCCCTCCGGACCGACACCTCCGTCCGGACCATCCGGTACTACGCGGGTCGCGGGCTGCTCCCCCCGCCGCGGCTGCGCGGTCGCACCGGCCTGTACGGCCCCGACCACGTCGCCCGACTGATGCTGGTCGCCGAGCTCAGCGCGCTCGGGTTCACCCTGACGGCGATCGAGCGCCACCTCGAGCGCCTGCCCCCGACCGCGGGCCCCGAGGAGCTGGCCCTGCAGCTCGCCCTGCTGACCCCCTGGGCGCCCGAGCAGCTCGACGAGGTCGACCGCGCCGGGCTGGAGGAGCGCGCGGGCCGACCGCTCGACGAGCAGGCGATGGAGCGGCTGATCGCCTACGGCGTGGTCGAGCGGCTGGACGGCGACCGGTTCCGCGTGCAGGGCCAGGTCGCCCTCGCCGCTGCCATGGACCCCCTGGACGTGGACCTGCCCGTCGAGTTCTGGGCCCGCTCCCGAGAGATCATCGACCGGCACACCGCGGCCCTGGCGGACGACCTGATGGCCCTGTTCCAGGAGCAGGTCCTGCAGCCCTACCGGGACGCCGGGCGGCCCGCCGACCAGCGCAGCAGGCTCGCCGCCGCCCTGTCCCGACTCAAGCCGATCACGGTGCAGGGGGTGGTGACCGCGTTCGGCCGGGCGGTGAACCGGTCCATCCGGGAGCGCGCGACACGAGTGAACAGCGACGCTATCCGATAGTTACAGTATCGGCCATGCGCATGGCCGAGCTCAGCCGCACGACCGGGGTCCCGGTCGCGACGATCAAGTACTACGTCCGCGAGGGCCTGCTGCCCCGTGGCGAGGTCACCACGTCGCCGAACCAGGCGGACTACGGCGACCGGCACGTGCGCAGGCTGGCCCTGGTGCGGTCGCTCGTGGAGGTCGGCGGGCTGTCGATCGCCGCGGTGCGGGCCACGCTCGCCGCCGTCGACGATCCCGCGGTCCCGCTGCACGACACCCTGGGCATGACGATCGAGGCAGGCGACCCGGCGTCGACACCGGCCCCGTACGACGAGGCACAACGCACCGCGGAGGCGCGGGTGGACGAGCTGCTCGTGAGGCACGGCTGGGCGAACCGCCCCGGCGCGCCCGCCCGCCAGGCCGTGATCGACGTCGTCGCCACCATGTCGCGGGTCACCGGCACCCGCCTGGACTCCGTGCTGGAGCCCTTCGCCGAGGCCGTCGCCGCGATCGCCGAGGCCGACCTCGACACCGTCTCCGCCCTGTCGGACGTCGAGGAGCGCGTGGAGACCGCGCTGGTCGGGACCGTGCTGGGCGACCGGCTGATCGCCGCCCTGCGCCGGATCGCGCAGGAGACCGTCTCGGCCCGCCGATTCCCACCCCGGGAGACGCCCTGATCCGCGGGCACCGCCCCGCTCGTGCTCGCCGCCGGGCCGGTTCACCCGGGGCGAACGCCGTCCGCCCCGGGTGAAAGCCGGGCCGTCCGGCGGCCGACCGGTCCTAGCGTCGACCACACCAGGTCGAGATGAACCTCAGGGCGATGCGACCGCCCGCGGAATCGCCTTCAGGTTCATCTCGGCGGAGCGTCGAGCGCCAGGAGGACACCGTGCCCGTTCCGACCCCGAAGGCGAACCCGCCGTTCCGGATGCCGGCCACCCCGCTGGACCAGGCCCTGCCGCCCACGCGGATGAGCGCGACCGCCTCGGTGCCGGGGCTCGGCGACTCGGTCTTCGAGCGTCTGCTGACCCACCGGATCGTGGTCCTGGGGCAGGAGGTCGACGCCGACATCGCGAACCGGATCGCCGGTCAGATGCTGCTGCTCGCCGCGGAGGACCCCGAGGCGGACATCTCGCTGTACATCAACTCGCCCGGCGGGTCGGTGCACGACGGGCTCGCCGTCCTCGACACCATGCGGTTCATCCCGTGCGACGTCGCGACCTACGGCATGGGCCTGGCGGCCTCGATGGGTCAGGTCCTGCTGTCCGCGGGCACCCCGGGCAAGCGGTACGTGCTGCCGCACACCCAGGTGTTGATGCACCAGCCGAGCGCGGGCGTCGGCGGCAAGGAGACCGACATCCGGATCCGGGCCGAGCTGCTGCGGCGCAACAAGGAGGAGATGGCGGGCCTGATCGCCGCGCACACCGGGCAGACCCAGGAGCAGATCCTGGCCGACTTCGACCGGGACCGCTGGTTCACCGCCCAGGAGGCCCTGGAGTACGGCTTCGTCGACCACGTCGTCGCCCGGGCCGGGCAGGCCGTCTGATGCCCGAGATGCGCTACACGCTGCCGTCCTTCGTCGAGCGGACGAGCTACGGGGTCAAGGAGTCCAACCCCTACAACAAGCTGTTCGAGGAGCGGATCGTGTTCCTCGGCGTCCAGATCGACGACGCCTCCGCCAACGACGTCATGGCCCAGCTGCTCTACCTGGAGTCCGCCGACCCGGACCGGAAGATCTCGCTCTACATCAACTCACCCGGCGGCTCGTTCACCTCGCTCATGGCGATCTACGACACCATGCAGTTCATCCGCCCGGAGATCGAGACCGTCTGCCTGGGGCAGGCCGCCTCCGCCGCGGCGGTGGTGCTGGCGGCGGGCTCGCCCGGCAGGCGGCTCGCCGTGCCGAACGCGCGGGTGTTGATCCACCAGCCCGCCACGGACGTCGTGCAGGGGCAGATCTCGGACCTGGAGATCCACGCCGCCGAGATCGCCCGCATCCGTCGTCAGATGGAGGAGGCGCTGGCCACGCACACCGGCCGCAGCCTGGAGCAGGTGCACGCCGACATCGAGCGGGACCGGATCCTCACCGCCGAACAGGCCCGCGAGTACGGGATCGTCGACGACATCATCACGCCCCGGAAGCTGCGGCTCCGCCGCCTGTGAGTGGCGAGTGGTGCCAGGGCACCACTCGCCACTCACGACCGCGTCGGCGCGCGGTTCCGGCCCCGGCGGCCGAGACTCGGGGCATGGACGCTCTGATCTCCGGGGCCGGGATCGCCGGACCCGCGCTCGCCTACTGGCTCGATCGGTACGGGTGGACCACGACCGTCGTCGAGCGGGCCTCGACGACGCGGGACGAGGGACAGAACGTCGACGTCCGGGGTGCGGCCCGGGAGGTGCTGCGGCGGATGGGGCTCGAGGAGACCGTGCTCGCCGCGCACACCGGCGAGACCGGCACCGAGTTCGTCGCGTCCGACGGCCGGGTCGTCGCCGCGTTCCCCGCGGGCGAGGGCGACACCGCGGGCGGTACGGCGGAGGCGGAGATCCTGCGCGGGGAGCTCTCCCGGATCCTGCGCGAGCACACGCCGCACACCGAGTACGTCCTCGGCGACCGGATCGCCGCCGTGACGGAGGACGGGGAGGTGGAGCTCGCGTCCGGCGGCGGTGGTCGGTACGACCTGGTCGTCGCGGCGGACGGGCTCCGGTCGAGCACCCGGGCCCTGCTGTTCCCCGGGGACCCCGTGCGCGAGCTGGGCATGTACGTCGCCTACCTGGCCCTGCCGCGCACCGCCACGGACACCACGCAGTGGCGCTGGCTGACCGCGGGACGCAGGCGCAACGTCTGGCTGCGGCCGGACAACCTCGGCTCCGTCCGCGCGGGGCTGGCCTTCCTCTCCGACGTCCGCGGGCTGGCCGAGCTCGACCGCGCCGCCCAGACGACGATCCTGCGTCGCACGTTCGCGGACGTCGGGTGGGAGACCCCGCGCATCCTCGACGCCCTGGACGACACGCCCTTCTACTTCGAGGCGGTGGGGCAGACCCGGCTGCCGTACTGGAGCCGCGGCCGGGTCGCGCTCGCGGGGGACGCGGCGCACTGCGCCTCGCCGATCAGCGGGATGAGCACGAGCCTGGCCCTGGTCGGGGCGTACGTGCTGGCGGGTGAGGTGAGCGCGGACCCCGGGCACGGCCTCCGCCGGTACGAGGAGGTCCTGCGCCCCTACGTCGAGCGGGCGCAGAAGCTGCCACCCGGCGCGCCCGGCCTGCTCAACCCGAGGACACGGGTCGGGACGGCGGTCCTGCGCGCGGGCCTGCGGGTCGCCTCCACGGCGGTCGGTCTGGGCCTCGACCGGGTCTTCTCCCCGCCCGCCGACTCCTTCGCCCTTCCCGACTACGCGATTCGCGCTCGTGCGTGGTAAGACCTCGTTTCAGAAGTCGGAGTGTCGGTCCTGTGTGGATCGCCGCGGGTAGCTGATCATGTCCGGCAATGGTGAGACGATCTTGTGTCGAGCGATTGGTCGGCGACGAGCTGTGGGCACTGGTGGAGCCACTGCTGCCCAAGCAACAGCGCAAGCCCAAGCGGGGACGGACGGGGCGGCCGCGGGTGCCGGACCGGGCTGCCCTGGCCGGGATCGTGTTCGTGCTCAAGACCGGGATCAGCTGGAACGCTCTGCCCGCCGAGCTCGGCTGCGGGTCCGGGGTGACCTGCTGGCGGCGGCTACGCGAGTGGCAGGAGGCCGGGGTCTGGGCGGAGCTGCACCGGGTGATGCTCGACCGCCTCGCCCAGCAGGACCTGCTGGACTGGTCGCGCGCGGCGGTGGACAGCGTGAGCGTGCGGGCCAAACGCCGCGGCGAGCTAACGGGGCCCTCGCCGACCGACCGCGGCAAGGCGGGCAGCAAATACCACGTGCTCTGCGACCGTAGCGGGCTGCCGCTGCACGCCCTGGTGACCGGGGCGAACACCCACGACAGCCGCATGCTCGCCCCGCTGTTGGACACCAACCCCGGCGTTCGCGAGCACGCCAGACGGCCGGGGCGGCCGCGTCGGCGCCCGGACAAGCTCCACGCCGACAAGGGCTACGACTATCCGCGCTGTCGCCGCTACCTGACCCGCCGTGGGATCGGGGTGCGGATCGCGCGGCGCGGGATCGAGGACTCCACCCGGCTCGGGCGGGTCCGCTGGGTCGTCGAGCGCACCATGTCCTGGCTGCTGGACTTCCGCCGTCTCGCGCTGCGCTACGACCGCGCCGAGTCCACGATCACCGCCCTGTTGTCGCTGGCCTGTGCCCTGATCTGCCACCGCCACCTCACCAGGGCGCGGCCGAAGCCGGTATGACGGTCGGCCCCGGTGCTCGCTGCGCTGTTGTCTACGAGGTCGGGGCCAGTGGTCGCCAGGCCAGCCACTCCAGGGCCCGGTCGGCCTCGTCGGGGTCGAAGCGGTGCGCGTCGAACGGCCCTCCCGCCCACTCCAGGCGCTCGGCGTGGTCGGGATGGGCAGGGTCGGCGATCACGGTCTGGAAGTCCTCGTACCCCCAGCTCCCGCCGACGTCCTCCGGTGGACACGCCCCTTGGCCTGCGATGCAGCGCGGGTAGCGCACCCCCGGCTGCGCGGCGAGGACGTTCTCCACGGCGATCTCGTGGGTCCAGTTGTCGCCGAAGTCGTAGATGTAGCCGAACCGGTCACCGGCCTTGACCAGCCGAAACAGCCTGGCCTTGGTCTCGTCGGCGACATCCTGGGAGGGCCAGTCGGGGTCCGGGATCCCGTAGCGGCGCCCGGCGACCTCGAACTCGTGCAGATGCGAGTTCGTCCACCCCATCACCGACTGCACCACCTCGTGCAACACCGCCAGATCGATCTCGCCGGGCACCTGCACCCGACGCCGGACCAGCGGCGTCACCCCGGCCAGGACGATCTCCAACTCGAGGATCTTCGTCTTCCCAGACACACGAGGCACGGCCATCAGCCGATGCTCTCAGCCGTCGCCGACACGGACAGGATCGGGCCCACCACTTCTGAAACGACGTCTAAGTGGTGCTCCAGCACCACTTACCACGCACGGGGGAGGGTGGGTGAGGGTCGTCGAGGAGCGGCATCTCGGGCTGCGGGTGCTGCGCCCCGCGGAGGAGCCGCCGTTCGACGAGGTCGGCGACGAGCTCCTGCCGCCGCACTGGGCCCGGCTGTGGCCCAGCGCGCTCGCGTTGGCGGAGAGCCGGTTCCCGGCCGGGGCGCGGGTGCTGGAGATCGGGTGCGGGCTCGGGTTGCCCGCGCTCGCCGCGGCCCGGGCGGGCGCGGACGTCACGGCGGTCGACCTGTCGCCGACCGCCGTCGACCTGGTGCGCCGCTCGGCGGCACGCAACGGGCTCACCCTGCGCGCCGAGGCCCGCAGCTGGACCGACCTGCAGGGCGAGTGGGACCTCGTGCTGGCCGCGGACGTGCTCTACGGGCACCGCAACGTCGTCGAGCTGCGGGAGGTGCTGCCGCGGCTGGCCCCGGAGGTGTGGCTGACCGACCCGGGCCGCCCGCTGACCCCCGAGCTGCTCGCCGACTGGGACGTGACCAGCGCCGCCCGCGGCGAGGTCACCCTCCATCGGCTCCGGCGACGCTGACCGGGTCCGGGGCGTAGGCGACCATCCAGGTGGGCTCGATCCGGTAGAACACCACGTCCGTCCACACGAACGCGTCGGCGCCGTAGTGCCCCTTCAGGTACTCGAGGGTCTCGGGCCAGGCGGGATGGTCCGGGTTCAGCCGGACGGCCCGGCCGTGGGTGAAGATCCCGAGGTCGTCTCCGCGCAGGTGGGCCGCGCTCACCGCGGGCCGCGCCGCGAGGTGGCGGGCCTTCGCCGCCGACGGGTCGGTGCCGAACACCCACCGCCCGTGCAGGAGGTGGCCGTCCACCCCGCTGACCCGGGGCTCCCCGGCACGCGTCACGGTGGACACCGCGAGCGTGCACATCCCCCGCGCCACCCGCACCAGCTGCGGCGCCGTCAGCGTCCGCTCCCCCGGCGCGACGATGGACCGCAGGTGGCCGGTGGAGCGCTGCAGCGAGGAGTCCAGGAGATCCTGGAGGGCGGCGATGTCGTCAGGGGTCTCGAACACGGGACCAGTGGACCGCGAAACCCTGACAGGTCATGACATGGTCAGCCCGCCGCTCACGCTGACGGTCTGCCCGGTCAGGTACGCGGCGTCCGCCGAGGCGAAGAAGGACACCGTGTTCGCGAGGTCGCTCGGCTGCGCGAGCCGTCGGAACGGAATGGCCTTGACCAGCGCCTCCTTGAGCGCGTCGCCGCCCATCGACGCGAACAGCTCGGTGTCCGTCGGGCCCGGGCACACGCAGTTGGCGTTGATCCCGTGCCGGGCGGTCTCGCGGGCGATCGTCTTGGTGAACGCGATGACGCCGCCCTTCGCGGCCGAGTAGACGGCCTCACCGGAGGAGCCGACCCGGCCCGCGTCGGACGCCACGTTGACCACCGTGCCGCCACCTTGGGCGATCATGATCGGCAGGATCGCCTTGCACGTGTGCAGCACCCCGTACAGGTTGATGGCGACGATCCGGTCCCAGACCTCGGGATCCGAGTCGACGAAGGGGCAGGCGACGTCCCAGCCCGCGTTGTTGACCAGGACGTCGATGCGGCCGTGCTCGGCCCTGACCTGCGCCACCATCGTCTCCACCGACGCACGGTCGGCCACGTCCGCCCGCAGCCCGACGCCTCCGACGGCGCTGCCGGTCTCGACGGCGGCGTCGAGGTCCACGTCGGTCGCGACGACGAGGCACCCGTCGGCGGCGAGGCGCTCCGCGACGGCCCGGCCGATCCCGCGACCGGCACCGGTCACGACGGCGATCCTGTTCATGGCGAACTCCTAGGGTGCGAGATCGCGACCGACCCGTTCGCGGGCGATCACGAGCTTCATGATCTGGGCGGTGCCGTCGCCGATCTGCAGGCCCAGCACGTCGTTCATGCGTTGGGCGAGGGGCAGCTCGGTGCGGTAGCCGTACTGGCCGTGCAGCAGCACGCACTGCGTGACGGCGTCGTGGGCGACCTTGGGTGCCCACCACTTGCACTTCGCGGCCTGCGCGGTGTGCGGGAGGTCGCGATCCTTGCGCCACAACGTCTCCAGACACAGCAGGCGCGCGGCGTCGAGCAGGGTGTCCGCCTCGGCCAGCGGGAACGCCACGCCCTGGTTCGTCGAGAGGGGGCGGTCGAAGGCCTCGCGGCGGGCGACGTACTCCCAGGTCTCGTCGACGCTCTGCGCGGCGCAGCCCAGGCACTGCAGGCCGATCAGTGCACGGCTGAAGTCGAAGCCCCGCATGACCTGGGAGAACCCGCGGCCCTCGGCGCCGATCAGGTGGTCGCCGGGGATCCGGGTCCCCTCCAGGTGCACCGCGCCCCGTTGCACCGCACGGGTGCCGACGTCCGGGTAGGGCTCGCGGCGCACCCCGTCCAGCGGCACGAGGAAGGCGGTGATGTCCTTGCCGCGGACCTGCGACGGGCCGGTGCGGGCGAACACGACCGCGGCCGCGGCGTCGAGGGCGAAGGACAGCGACTTCACCCCGTCGAGCACCCAGTCCGAGCCGTCGCGGCGGGCGGTGAGCCGGGGGACGCCGGCGTCGGATCCCGCGTGGGGTTCGGTCAGCCCGATCCCGACGACGTCCGCTCCGGAGCAGATCCTCGGCACCCACTCCGCGGCGAGGTGCGGTGCGGCGCCGACGAGGATCTGGCCGACCAGCGAGCCCACGACCTGCAGGTATCCCGCGCTGATGTCGCCGCGGCCGATCTGCTCGACGATCAGGCCGGTGGTGACGCGGTCGGTGCCGCCCCCGCCGTACGCCACGGGCAGTTCGGAGCCGAGCAGACCGGCCGCTCCGATCTCCCGGCGCAAGGAGGGCTCGAGCCGGGTCCGACCGCGGTAGCTCGGGAGGAGCACCTCCTGCGCGATCCGCCGCGCCGACCCGACGAGCTCCGCCTGCGCAGGAGTGGGGGCGAAGTCCATCAGTGCGGCCGGTAGTACTTGTCGAACTCCGGCGGACGCTTCTCGGCGAAGGCCTTCGCGCCCTCCATGCCCTCCTCCGACACCGCGAACAGGTCGAGCGCGGACATGGCCATGTTGGACAGCCCCGCCTGGTGGTCGGTGTCCGCGTTGAAGGACTGCTTGAGCACGCGCAGGGCGGTGGGGCTCTTGTCGGCCACCTCGGCCGCCCAGGCCTTCGCGGTGTCCATCAGCTCGTCCGCGGGCACGATCTCGTTGACCAGGCCCATCTCGAGCGCCTGGGCGGCGGAGTACTGCCTGCACCAGAACCAGATCTCGCGCGCCTTCTTCTCCCCGACCACGCGGGCCAGGTAGGCCGAGCCGAACCCCGCGTCGAACGAGCCCACCTTCGGACCGGTCTGGCCGAAGCGCGCGGTGTCGGCGGCGATCGAGACGTCGCACAGCACGTGCAGGACGTGTCCGCCCCCGATCGCCAGGCCGTTGACGGCGGCGATGACCGGCTTCGGGACGTCCCGGATCAGCTTGTGCAGGTAGCCGATCTCGAACATCCCGGAGTCGCTCGGGCCGTAGTCGCCGGTCTCGGCGCGCTGCTTCACGTCCCCGCCGGTGCAGAACGCCTTGTCCCCGGCGCCGGTGAGGATGATCGCGCGG
This sequence comes from Pseudonocardia sp. WMMC193, assembly GCF_021728735.1. Lineage (NCBI taxonomy): Bacteria > Bacillati > Actinomycetota > Actinomycetes > Pseudonocardiales > Pseudonocardiaceae > Pseudonocardia > Pseudonocardia sp. WMMC193. Next base: position 4,199,117 of record NZ_JAKKDO010000003.1, read on the forward strand.
ACGGCGTGGTCGGCCCACGCGGCCCGGAACGCCCTGGTCAGCTCCTCGACGGTCTTCGCGGTGAACGCGTTGTAGCGGTGCGGGCGGTTCATGGTGATCACGGCGGTGGTGCCGTCGACCTCGTAGACGATGTCGGTGTAGTCGGCTGGATGCATGCGGGAACTCCTTCGTTCGTCGACCACCGTGACAAAGTTTGACTCATGGGTCAAGATGTGAACCGTGAGTGAGCGGATGGCGCGCAAGCGCGGCGAACGGGTGCGGGCGATCCTCGCCACCGCCGCCGACCTGCTGGGCGAGCGCGGGTACGCCGGGGTGAACCTGGAGGACGTCGCCGAACGGCTGGACGTGACGAAGGGCTCGCTCTACTACTACTTCGCGAGCAAGGACGAGCTGGTCACGGCCGCGATCGAAGCGCTGGGCGCCGAGTGGACCGACCGGCTGCAGGCGCTGCCCGCCCACGGCCCACCGACCGAGCGGCTGCGGGCGCTGCTGCGCGAGCACATCCGGATCGCGGTGCGCGAGCACCCGGCCGCGCTGCGCCTGTTCCTCGTGCCGGACGACTGGCCCGAACCCCAGCGGGACCGGATCAAGGCCCTCCGCCACCGGCACGACGCGGTGTTCCGGGCCGTCGTCGAGGAGGGCGCGCGGACCGGGGAGTTCGCCGTGGTGGCGGTGGACCCGACCCTGCAGGTCCTGCACGCCGGCATGTCGCAGGCGCCGCTGTGGGTGCGGACCGACCGGGAGATCGAGCAGCTCACCGAGACACTGCTCAAGCTGGTGGCCGCTACGGCGTGACCGTGCCGCGGACCTCGCCGAGGGAGATCCGACCGCCGTCGAGGCGCGGGGCGGTGGCCACGATGGACACCTCGTCGCCGTCGTTGAGGTAGTGGCGGGTGGTGCCGTCGGCCAGGGCGAACTCGTCCCGGCCGCCCCAGGTGAACTCGAGCAGGCAGCCGCGTTGGTCACGGCGCGGACCCGAGACGGTGCCCGAACCGAGCAGGTCGCCCGGTCGGATCGGGGCCCCGCCCGAGGTCAGGTGCGCAACGAGCTGGGCCGGGGTCCAGTAGAGGTCCGCGGCGGGCGGGGTGGAGATCCGCTCGCCGTTGATCCGCACCTCCAGGGTCAGGTCCAGGCCGCGGTCCGCCTTGCCGAGCAGGTACGGCAGCGGCTGCGGGTCCCGGGCGGGCGGGTCGACCCAGGCGCCCGCCAGCTCGTCGAGCGGGGTGACCCAGGCCGAGATCGACGTGGCGAAGCTCTTGCCCAGGTGCGGCCCCAGCGGACGGGACTCCCACGCCTGCACGTCTCGCGCGGACCAGTCGTTGAGCAGGACCACGCCGAAGACGTGGTCGAGGGCCTCCTCGATCGGGACCGGGCCGGTGCGGCGCCCGCCGAGGACGAAACCGAGCTCGGCCTCCAGGTCGAGCGCCTTCGTGGGGCCCAGGTCGCCACGCCCGCGCTGCCCGTGCGGCCGGACGACGGGGGTGCCGCTGACCTGCACCGTTCCGGCGCGGCCGTGGTAGCCGACGGGCAGGTGGTACCAGTTCTCGCTCACCGTGCCGCCCGCCCGCGCGATCGCCGAGGCGTTCGCGGCGTGCTGCTCGCAGGCGTAGAAGTCCGTGTAGTCCGCGACGGTGAACGGCAGCACCGGCACCACGCCCGCCTGCGGCAGCGCGTAGGGCCCGAGGCGGTCGGGATCGACGAGCCAGTCCCCCAGCCACTCCCAGACCTCCCGCCAGGCGGGGCGCCCGGCCGCGAGCAACCCGTCCAGGGTGGGCTCGCCGAGCAGCGCGGGGTGGGGGCCGCCCTGCGCCGCGGCGAGGGTGCCGACGTCGACGTACACGCTGCCCACCGGCACCACGATCCGCGAGGGCCCCGGCCTGCCGGAACCGGCGACCACCCCCAGCGCCGTTCCCAGCGGGGGTTCCGGGGGCAGCAGGGCGGCGGCGCTCATGGGGTCAGGCTAGTGGTCGGGGCCGTGTGGAGCGGGGGCTCGATCTCCCGGGGTGACGCATGAAAGGGTGCGCATCGGTGGTATCGACGAGGGAGTACAGCATGTCGCAAGAGGTCCGCGGGGTCGTCTCGATGAAGAAGGGTGAGCCGGTCTCGGTCGAGACGATCGTGGTGCCGGACCCGGGCCCGGGCGAGGCCGTCGTACAGGTGCAGGCCTGCGGGGTCTGCCACACCGACCTGCACTACAAGCTCGGCGGGATCAACGACGAGTTCCCGTTCCTGCTCGGCCACGAGGCCGCCGGGATCGTCGAGTCCGTCGGCGAGGGCGTCACCGAGGTGGCCCCGGGGGACTTCGTGATCCTGAACTGGCGCGCGGTGTGCGGGGAGTGTCGGGCCTGTCGCAAGGGCAAGCCCTGGTACTGCTTCAACACCCACAACGCCACCCAGAAGATGACCCTCGCCTCCGGGCAGGAGCTCTCCCCCGCCCTCGGGATCGGCGCGTTCGTGGAGAAGACCCTCGTCGCCGCCGGCCAGTGCACCAAGGTGAACCCCGCGGTGAAGCCGCAGGTCGCCGGGCTGCTCGGCTGCGGGGTCATGGCGGGCATCGGCGCGGCGATCAACACCGGCGGGATCGGGCGCGGGGACTCCATCGCCGTCATCGGCTGCGGCGGCGTGGGTGACGCGGCCATCGCCGGGGCCACCCTGGCCGGCGCCACCACGATCATCGCCGTGGACACCGACGACCGGAAGCTGGAGTGGGCCAAGGGCTTCGGCGCCACTCACACCGTCAACGCGACGCAGACCGACGCCGTCGAGGCCATCCAGGCCGCCACCGACGGGTTCGGCGCGGACGTGGTCGTCGACGCCGTCGGGCGCCCGGAGACCTGGAAGCAGGCCTTCCTCGCCCGCGACCTCGCCGGCACCGTCGTCCTGGTCGGCGTCCCGACCCCGGACCTCAAGGCCCCCGAGCTGCCGTTGATCGAGTACTTCGGCCGTGGCGGCGCGCTCAAGTCGTCCTGGTACGGCGACTGCCTGCCCTCCCGGGACTTCCCGATGTTGGTCGACCTGCACCTGCAGGGCCGGCTCCCGCTGGAGAAGTTCGTGTCCGAGGAGATCGGGCTCGGGGACATCGAGAGCGCCTTCGAGAAGATGCACCACGGAGACGTGCTGCGCTCGGTCGTGGTGTTCTGATGACGGGCCCCACCCACACCGGCATCGATCAGGTGGTGACCTCCGGGACGTTCTCGCTCGACGGGGGCACCTGGGACGTCGACAACAACGTCTGGATCGTCGGGGACGACACCGAGGTGATCATCGTCGACGCCGCCCACGACGCGGACGCCATCGCCGCCGCCGTCGGGGACCGCCGGGTCAAGGCCATCGTGTGCACCCACGCCCACGACGACCACGTCAACCAGGCCCCCGCCCTCGCCGACCGCTTCTCCGCCCCGATCCTGCTGGACCCGGCCGAGGCCCCGCTGTGGGAGATGACCTGGCCGGACCGCAAGCCGGACGGGCGGGTCGAGGGCACCCTCACCGTCGGCGGCCTCGACATCAGACCCCTGGTCACCCCGGGCCACTCGCCCGGCTCGACGTGCCTGTACATCCCCGAGCTGGGCACCGTCCTCACCGGGGACACCCTGTTCGCGGGCGGACCGGGCGCGACCGGCCGGTCCTACTCGAGCTTCGACACCATCATCGACTCGATCCGGACCACGCTCCTGCCGCTCCCGGGCGACACGACCGTGCGCACCGGCCACGGCGACGCCACCACCATCGGCACCGAGGCCCCGCACCTCGAGGAGTGGATCGCCCGCGGCCACTGACCCCCGTGAGCGGCCACCGACACCCGTGAGTGGCGGCCGGGGGTCGGCAGCCGTCGGAGGCGGTGGGGCGGGTCGGCGGAGTCGCTCTGGCGACTATCGCCACTCACGGGGTCGGTGAGCTGCGGCGGCGGGTGAGCGGGGTCGTGGCGAGCAGGAGGAGCGCGGCGACCCCGAAGGCGGCGCGGAAGCCGAAGGGTTGGGCGATGGCGCCCAACCCGCTCGCCCCGGCGCCGGTGCCGGCGTCGAAGCCGATGTTCCAGGCAGCGCTGGCGGCGCCGTAGCGGGCGGGCCCCGCGGCGGCGAACAGGGCGACCAGCGAGTCGTTCTGCACCAGCCCGAACCCCAGCCCGACGGCGAGGGCGCCGGGCACGAGCAGCCACGGGCTCAGGCCCACGGCCAGCAGCTCCACCCCCATCCCCAGGGCGGACAGCACTCCGCCGGGCAGCAGCAGCCTGCCCGGCCCGCGGCGGTCGACCAACGGGCCCGCCACACCCCGGCCGAGCACACCCCCGAGCGCGAGGGCGAACAACGCCACCGGCACGGCGACGCCCGCACCGGGCGCCACCAGCGGGAGGAACGTCGTCAGCCCGCCCTGGGCGACGGATCCCGCGAGCATCGCGGCCATCGGACCGAGCCCGGCGAGCACGAAGGCCCGCCTGCCCGCCACGGGGTCCGGTGGTACGCGGTCCACCCCCGCCTCGGAGCGCGCGAGCTCCTCGACCCCGGGGTCGGACGCGTGCCTGCGGGGCGTGGGGCTCGTGGCGCGGAGGAACGGGACGAGCAGGGCGGCGAGCAGCGGGCTGGCCGTCGCGGTCCAGAAGACCCCGGTGAACCCGAGGGCGTCCACGGTCGCGACGCCGAGCGGGAGCAGCGCCAGTCCGGGGATGCCGATGGCGAGCCCGTAGCGGGAGGACGCGCGGCCGTGTTCGGCGGGCGGGACGAGCTCGGCGACGAGGGCGCTGCCGGCCACGGTGATCAGCCCGAACCCGATGCCGCGCACCGCGTTCAGGGCCAGGACCGGCCCGAGTTCGGCGGTGCCGAGCACGAGCGGGGTCGGCGCGGCGAGGAGCACCAGGCCGCTCGCGAAGACGGCGCGGTAGCCGAGCACGCGGAGCAGCCACGGCACCGCGAGCTGGGTCAGCACCGTGGTCAGCATGAACACGCCGGTCGTGGCGCCCGCACCGAACTCCCCGCTGCCCGCGCGGCTCACCCACAGCGGCAGGACCGGGAGCAGCAGCGCGTGCCCGCCGAAGCCGAGGACGGTCACCGCCAGCATGAGGCGGAACGCGGCTGTTCTCATGGCCGACGGCCTCCGGCGTCGAACGTTCTCACGGGCGCCAGACGCGGGTGTCGGTGACGATCGCCGTCACCAGGTCCGCCGGGGTGACGTCGAAGGCGGGGTTCCAGGCGTCGAACCCGACGACCACCTCGGCCGGGTCCCGCTCCTCGATCTCGATCTCCGCGCCGGACGCGGTGCCCGGGTCCACGGTGGTCTCCGGCGCCGCCACCACGAACGGGATCCCGGCCCGGGCGGCGGCCAGGGCCAGCGGATACGTGCCGATCTTGTTCGCCACGTCGCCGTTCGCCGCGATCCGGTCCGCCCCGACCACCACGGCGTCCACCAGCCCCCGGGCGATCACCGAGCCCGCCGCGCCGTCGACGACCACCCGGTGCGCCACCCCGATCGCCGCCAGCTCGACGGCCGTGATCCGGGACCCCTGCAGCAGCGGCCGGGTCTCGTCCGCCACGACCAGCGACACCCGCCCCGCGGCGTGCAGGGACCGCACGACCCCCAGCGCCGTGCCCCACTCCACGCAGGCCAGGGCGCCCGCGTTGCAGTGCGTGTGCAGGCTCAGGGGGCGGTCGCCGCAGAGCTCGGTCAGCAGGGCGGCGCCGCGGTCGCCGATGGCGTGGCAGGACGCCACGTCCTCGGCCAGCACGGCCCGGGCCTCGGCCAGGGGGTCCGCCGCGGCGGCCGCCCGCTCCACCCCACGCCGCAGGTTGACGGCGGTGGGCCGCGCCGAGGCGATCACCTCCGGGTCGATGCCCTCGCGCCGCGCGAGGACCACGCCGAAGGCCCCGGCCACCCCGAGCGCCGGGGCGCCCCGGACCACCAAACGTCGGATCGCGGAGACCAGCTCGGCCACCGTGCGGACCATGAGCGTCTCGATCGCGGGCAGGCGGGTCTGGTCCAGGAGGACGAGCGCGTCGTCCCGCCAGCGCAACGTGGGCGGGAGCTCGGTGGCGTCGGGGGCGTCAGTGGCGGAGGACACCCTCAGACCTTCTCAAACGGAGACACCGCGGGCGGGTCGGGCACCCTATAGTCAGCGCACCTGTTAGAGGGCACTCACCTTCGAAGTAGACGAGGCTATATGCGGATCCGGGCGGTCCTGGCGCTGCTGGCGCTGGTCCTCACGGGCTGTGCCGCCCAGACGGTCACGGCCGACCGCGCCCCCGTCGCCGAGCGGAGGCTGCAGGTCACCACCACCACGACGATGATCACGGACGCGGTGCGCCGGATCGGCGGCGACCGCGTCGAGGTGACCGGGCTGATGGGGCCGGGGGTCGACCCGCACCTGTTCAAGGCCAGCGCGCGGGACGTGCGCACCTTCCGGAACGCGGACGTGATCTTCTACGGCGGCCTGGAGCTGGAGGGCAAGATGGGCGACCTGCTCGCCGACCTGTCCGCCCGCCAGCCCACCCGGGCCGTCACCGATGGGATCCCGCGCGAGCAGCTGCTCCTGCACGGGAACGCGCCGGACCCGCACGTCTGGTTCGACGTCTCGCTCTGGCGGGACTGCGCCCGCACCATCGCCGAGGAGCTGACCGCGCTCGACCCCACCCACGCCGACGGCTACCGCGCCCGGCTCGCCGAGTACGACGCCGAGCTCGTCGCGCTGGACGGCGAGGTCGCCGCCCTGATGGCCGCGATCCCGCCCGCGCACCGGATCCTGGTGACCAGCCACGACGCGTTCACCTACTTCGGGCGCCGCTACGGCGTCGAGGTGGCCGCGATCCAGGGCATCTCGACGGCGGCGGAGGCGACCACGGCGGACGTCGAGCGGGTGGCCGCGGAGATCGCCGCGCGGCAGGTGCCCGCGGTCTTCATCGAGACCTCCGTGCCCCGCCAGACCGTGGACGCCCTGCTGGCGGCCACCAGGCAACGCGGCTGGACCACCCGGATCGGCGGCGAGCTCTACACCGACTCCGCGGGCGCCGAGGGCACCCCCGAGGGAACGTACGTCGGCATGGTCCGGGCCAACGCCCAGCTGATCGCCTCAGCATTGGAGAACCGCGCATGAACGCCCTGGAGATCAGCGGCCTCACGGTCAGCTACCGCGCCGCGCCCGCCCTCTGGCAGGTGGACGCCACGTTCCCCGCCGGGGCGCTGTCCGCGATCGTCGGGCCGAACGGGGCGGGCAAGTCCACGCTACTCAAGGCCGCCCTGGGCCTCGTCACCGCGGACACGGGCACGGTGCGGATCGCGGGCGTGGAGGGCCGCGCGGGCCTGGCGAACCTCGCCTACGTGCCCCAGGCCGAGTCGGTGGACTGGGACTTCCCGATCACCGTCGCCGAGGTGGTGGCGATGGGCCGCTACCGGGCGGCGGGCTGGTTCCGCCGGGTCGGACGCGCGGACCGGGCGATCGCCGCGGACTGCCTGGAGCGGGTGGGCATGTCCGCCTTCGCCCGCAGGCAGATCGGCCAGCTCTCCGGCGGCCAGCGACAGCGCGTCTTCCTCGCCCGGGCCCTGGCGCAGCAGGCGGAGGTGCTGGTCATGGACGAGCCCTTCGCCGGCATCGACGCCCGCACCCAGGCCGACCTCCTCGAGCTCCTCCAGGAGCTGTCCGCGGACGGGGGCTCCACGGTCGTCGTGCACCACGACCTCGCCCAGGTCCGCAGCGCGTTCGAGTGGGTGCTGCTGCTGAACGTCCGCACGCTCGGCTGCGGCCCGGTCGCCGACGTGCTCACCGAGGACCGCATCCGCGAGGCGTACGGCGCGGGCCTGCCGGAGGGGACCCCGGTGTGGACCGGCTGAGCGCGCTCCTCGGACTGCCCTACACCGACACCGTCGTCGTCGCGGGGGCGCTGGTCCTCGGCATCTCCGCGGGGGTGCTCGGCTCGTTCGCCGTGCTGCGGGGCCGGTCCCTCGTCGGTGACGCCATCGCGCACGCCACGCTGCCCGGCGTCTGCGTCGCCTTTCTCGTCACCGGGACGAAGGAGATCGCGGGGCTGCTCGCCGGGGCGGCGGTCGCGGGGCTGGTGGCGGCGTTGTTGATGGTGGCCGTGGAGCGCAGCGTGCTGCGGGCGGACACGGCGATCGGTGTGGTGCTGTCCGGCTTCTTCTCGCTGGGGATCGTGCTGCTCACCCACATCACCGCGACGGGAGACGCGCAGCAGGCCGGGCTCGAGGCCTTCCTCTTCGGGCAGGCGGCCGGCCTGCTCGAACGGGACGTCGCCGTGATGGGGCTGCTCGGTGCCGTCGGGCTGCTGGCGGTGCTGCTCCTGCGGCGGATGCTCGTGACCACGCTGTTCGACCGGGCCTACGCCGCCGCGATCGGCGCGCCGACGAGGCTGGTCGAGGTCGCCGTGACGGCGTTCCTGGTGGCGGCCGTGGTGATCGGGGTGCGGCTGGTCGGCGCGATCCTGATGGTGGCGATGCTCGCGGTGCCGACGGTCGTGGCACGCCAGCTCGCCGACTCGTTCGGCCGGGTGCTGGTGCTGGCCGGGATCGTCGGCGCGGTCGTGGGGGTGGCGGGCGCGCTGCTCGCCACCCGCGCGCAGCTGCCCACCGGGCCGGTCGTCGTGCTGGTGGGGGTCGCCGTGGCGGTGCTGGCCGTGCTGCTGGCGCCACGCCGCGGGGTGCTCGCGCGCCGCGCACGGCTGACGCGCCGCCGTCGTCGGATGGAGCGGGACCGGCTGCTGTTGGCGGGCGGCACGAGCAGGCGCCTGGTCCGGGCCAACCTGATGACGCCGGACGGCGTGTTGACCGTCGCCGGGGAACGGGCGCGGCGCGAGGCCCAGGACCGGGACGAGCTGTGGCGGGCCTGGTTGCGGTACGGCCCGCAGATCCGGCTGCGGGACGCGCGCGAACCCGACCTGCACGACCTGCGGCGCACCCTCGCCCCCGAGGCGCTCGCCGAGCTGGAGAGGCTGGCGCGATGACCGCGGACGACCTGGTGATCGTGCTGGTCGCCGGCCTGACGGCGACCGCGTGCGGCCTCCTCGGCCCCTTCCTGGTGCTGCGCCGCATGGCCCTGCTGTCCGACGCCGTGAGCCACGCGGTGCTGCCGGGGATCGTGGCCGTGTGGCTGATCGGCGAGACCCGCGCGCCCGTCCCGGTGGTCGCGGGGGCGGCGGCGTTCGCGGTGCTCTGCGTCCTCGGTATCGACGCGATCCGCGCCACCGGTCTCGTCGCCTCCGACGCCGCGATCGCGCTCGTCTTCCCCGCGCTGTTCTCCCTCGGTGTCCTCGGCATCACCCGCTACGCCTCGGACATCCACCTCGACCTCGACTCCACCATCTACGGCGAGATCGCGTTCGCGCCCTTCGACACGGTGACCGTCGGCGGGGTCGTCCTCGCCCGGTCCGGGGTGGTGCTGGCCTGTGTCGCGGTGCTGAACCTGCTGCTGGTCACGGCGCTGTGGAAGGAGCTGCGGGCCACGACGTTCGACCCGCAGTTCAGCCGGGTCACCGGGCTGCGCCCCCGGCTGCTGTCCCGCCTGCTGCTGGTCGCCGTGGCGATCACCGCCGTGTCGGCGTTCGAGGCGGTCGGCGCCATCCTCGTCGTGACGATGCTGATCGTCCCCGCCGCCACGGCGTACCTGCTGACCCGGCGGCTGGGCGCGATGGTGGCCGTGGCCGTGGGCGTCGGGTGGGTGGGTGCGATCGTGGGGCACGTGACCGCCCTGACCTTCGACACCTCGATCGCCGGCGCCATGGGGCTCGTGTGCGCCGCCTGCTTCGTCGTCGCCCTCACGATCCGCGCCTTCGGCGCCCGTGCGCGGTAAGTGGTGCCAGAGCACCACTTACCGCGCACGACCGACCTCGACTTCCGCGACGCCGACTACCCGGCCGAGCCGTACCCGGGGGCGGTGCCCGCGGAGTCGTACGTCCACGTGCCGGGCGGCGGGCTGGTCGGCGACCCCGACGCGCTGCTCGCCGAGCTCGGGGACGTGCCGATGGCGGGCCGGGTCCCGGTCCTCACCTACGGGTCCAACCGGAACCCGGCGAAGATCGGGTGGCTGCGCGCGACGCTCGGCCTGACCGGCGCGGTGGTGGTGCAGCGGTGCACGACCCGGGACCTGGCCGCGGTGTGGGCCGTGGGCCTGCGGGTCGTGGACGACCAGCGGCCCGCCGTCCTGGTGTCGGCCCCGGGCGTGGTGGAGGAGCACTCGGTCTGGTTCGCCACCCCGGCCCAGGTCGAGGTGCTGGACCGGTGCGAGGGCCGCCTCGTCGGTCGCTACCGCCTGGCCCGCCTGCACTCCGGCACCGTCGACCTCGTGAGTGGCGATGGTCGCCATGGCGACCATCGCCACTCACGGGTGGGGTCGCCGTTCGTCTACCTGGGTGCGGCGGAGGTGCGACGGCCACTGCTCGTCGACGGTGCTCCCGTCCGGTGCGCGGACGTGCCCCAGTCCGCGGCGCGGGGACTCGTCGGCGTCCCCGGGGACGACGGCCTCGACGCGACCACGGTGCACGGTCCGCCGAACCCGGACTCCTGGCCCGGGCGGCTCTTCGTCTACGGCACGCTCCAGCCCGGCGACCGCGCCTGGCACCTGCTGGAGCCGCTGGCCACCGCGGTGTCCCCGGCCACGGGACGCGGCAGGCTGTTCGACACCGGCCTCGGCTTCCCCGCGCTCGTGCCGGGCGCGGATCCCGTGCCCGGCCACGTCGTGACCCTGCGGGACCCCGCCACCGCCCTCCCCGGCCTGGACGAGTACGAGGGCCCGGAGTACGCCCGGGTGCGCGTCAGCGTGGAAGGACGTCCGTGTTGGACGTACGTATGGATCCGCGCCTCCGAGGGATTCCGGCCGATAAGCGGTTGGTGAGCCCGACGCCGCCCGGCACACTCGTCCGACGTGGACCTCACCCTGCGCCGCGCCGAGGCGGCGGACTTCGACGCGCTGATCCAGCACGACCAGCGCGGGTTCGGCACCACGCACAGCGAGGCGTGGATCGCCGGGATGCGCAGGCTGCTGGACCTCGAACGCTTCCTCTTCGTGGAGGACGCGGGCCGCGTCGTCGGGGTGACGGGCTCGGTGCCGTTCCCGATGGGCGTCCCCGGCGGGCAGCTCGACATCGAGGGCGTGACCTGGGTGTCCGTCCTGCCCACGCACCGCCGCCGCGGGGTGCTGCGGATGTTGATGGCGGCGCAGCTGGAGACGATGACCACCGCCGTCGCCGCGCTCACGGCCAGCCAGGGCACGCTTTACGGCCGCTACGGCTACGGTGCAGCCACCGAGACGCGGCGGATCCGCATCGACAAGCGCTTCGCCCGGTTCCGCCCCGAGGCGCCGGACCCCGGCGGCGTCCGGATGATCTCCGCCCGGGAGGCGCGCGCCCACGCGCCCGAGGTCCAGGCCCGCTGGGCCGTGGGCACGCCGGGCTCGGTCCTGCGCCACGACGTCCTGTGGGACCTGTTCCTCGCCGACCCGGAGGAGGACCGGGACGGCGGCACCGCGCTGTTCCACCTCGCCCACCCGGACGGCTACGCCTCCTACCGCCTGCACCACGACCGGAGCACCCTCGTGGTCCGGGACCTGTTCGCCGCGACGCCCGAGGCGCACGCCGCCCTCTGGCGCGTGCTGTTGAGCGGCGACTTCGTCTCCCACCTCGAGACCGGTGTCTCTCCCCCGGGCGACCCGCTCGGCTTCCTGCTCACCGACCCGCGGCTCGTCGAGACGAGCGAGGTGCGCGACGGCGTGTGGATCCGAGTGCTCGACGTGCCCGCCGCCCTGACCGCACGCCGATACACGGCGGAGGTCGACGTGGTGCTCGACGTCGAGGGCTCCCGCTACCACGTGACCGGCGGCCCCGACGGCGCGGAGTGCACCCCGACCGCCGCCCTCCCGGACGTCACCCTGGGCCACTCGGCCCTCGGCACCCTCTACCTCGGCGGCCACCGCGCCACCACCCTCGCCCGCGCCGGGCTGGTGGAAGGTGACGCACACCGCATCGACACCGCGTTCCTCGCCGATCGCCCGCCGATGCACGGCACCGGCTTCTGACCGCAGGAGCCCAACCCATTCGGCTGCCCACGCCCCGCCCTGCGCAAACGGAGTACCTCGCCTAGCGTTGACGGGCAACCGAGACAGGGGGCGTGATGAGCGAAACCAACGCAGAGGGCCACGATGGAGTGCAGGTCGACGAGGCAGACCTGCCCACCGTGCGCAAAGCGGTCGCCGGCGCCGCGATCGGGAACGGTGTGGAGTGGTTCGACTACGCCATCTACGCCTACTTGACCACGCAGATCGGCCTGGCCTTCTTCCCGGATGCGAGTCCGGCGGCACGAATCATCCTCACGTTCTCACTGATCGCGATCCCCTTCGTGCTGCGGCCGCTCGGCGGCATCATCCTCGGCCCACTCGGGGACCGGTTCGGCCGCAAGACGGTCCTCTCCTGGACGATCGTGTTGATGGCGGGAGCGACCTTCCTCATCGGTCTGCTGCCCACCTTCACCGTGATCGGCGTGGCGGCTCCGATCCTGCTGCTGACGTTCCGTCTGATCCAGGGCTTCTCGACGGGCGGCGAGTACGGCGGTGCTGCGACCTTCATCGCGGAGTACGCCCCGACGAAGCGCCGTGGGTTCTTCGGCTCGTTCCTGGAGTTCGGCACCCTCGCCGGCACCGTGCTCGGTGCGATGCTCGCCACCGCCGTTCGACTCGGCCTCTCCGAGGAGGCTCTCAACAGCTGGGGTTGGCGGATCCCGTTCCTGATCGCGGGGCCGCTGGGGCTCGTCGGGTGGTACCTGCGGAACAAGCTGGAGGACACGCCCGCCTTCCGCGCCGCGCAGCAGGAGGACGTCACCACGTCCGCCCCGTTCCGGGAGGTCGTTCGGAACGTCTGGCCGCAGATCCTGCAGCTCATCGGCTTCGTGATGCTGTTGAACGTCGCCAACTACACCCTGCTCGTCTACATGGAGAGCTACCTCACGCAGGTCGTGGACATCGACGAGACCGAGTCGCTCTTCGTGCTCATCGCCGTCATGTTGATCATGATGGTGGTCATCACGCCCATCGGGCGGCTGTCGGACAGGATCGGCCGGAAGCCGTTGCTCCTCGGATCCGCCATCAGCACCCTGGTGCTGGCGATCCCTGCGTTCTGGCTGATCCATCAGGGCGGCTGGGTGCCGGTGATCATCGGTATCGCCATCCTGGGCATCCAGCTGGTGATGATGCTGGGCACCATCGGCTCCGCGCTGCCCGCGATGTTCCCGACGCGAAACCGCTACGGAGGCTTCTCGATCGGCTATGCGACCTCCACGGCCGCTTTCGGCGGTACGGCACCGCTCATCAACGCAGCCCTGATCGAAGCGACCGGCAACACCTACATCCCGGCGTTCTATCTGATGCTCGCGGCGGCCGTCGCCATCTACCCGCTCGTCAAGATGCCCGAGACGGCCGGGCTGGACATCTCCCACCCCACCCGCATCCCGGGCACGGACCACTACGTCCCCGACCGCGAGCCCACCGCGACCCACTAGGGCGACGCACGACACGGCCCCCTCGCGAGAGGGGGCCGTGTCGCGTCCTGGGCCCGCATTGTGGAGCCACACTGTCCGTTTCGGGGGCCGAAAACGGCCGTTGTGGCTCCATGATGCCGAGGGTCGGTGCCTAGCCCATCGACGGGCCGAGGCCCAGGGACTGCGGGGTCGAGCTGTCCGGGCTCGGCTGCGGGATGCCCTCGTCGAGGGGGCCGTACTCCGTCATCAGCGCCTTGTTCCAGGGGGTCTGCTCCTCGGCGACCAGGCTGTTGGTCGTGAGGATCAGGCCGGCCACCGAGGCGCCGTTCTGCAGCGCGGAGCGCACCACCCGCAGCGGGTCGATGATGCCCATCTCGATCATGTTCCCGAAGCGGCCCTCGAGGGCGTCGAATCCCTCGTCGACGCCCAGGTCGGAGACCTGCTTGACGACGTCCGCCCCGTCGTAGCCCGCGTTCGAGGCGATCAGCGTGACGGGCTCGGTCAGCGCCGCCCGCACGATCTCGACGCCGATCCGGTAGTCGCCCTGCACGTCCAGGTCGTTGAGCGCGGACTCCGCGTGCAGCAGCGCCGAGCCGCCGCCCGCCACGATCCCCTCGGCCATGGCGGCCCGGGTGGCCTGCAGCGAGTCGTCGACGCGGTGGCGGATCTCCTTGAGCTCCGCGTTCGTCGGCGCCCCGACGGAGATGATCGCGGCCTTGCCGGACAGCCGGGCGATGCGGTCGTTGAGCCAGTCCTCGTCCGTGCCGATGGAGGCGCGCGCCATCTCGGCCCGCAGCTGCGCCAGCCGCCGGTCGACGGCCTCCCGCGCCCCGCCGCCGCCGATGATGACGGTCTCCTCGTTGGTGGCCCGGACCTGCGCGGCCCGGCCGAGGTGCTCGGCGGTCATCTGCTCCAGCGCGAAGCTCGACGCCTTGGAGTGCACCTTCGCGCCGGTGAGCGCGGCCATGTCCTCCAGGAGGTGGATGCGCTTCTCCCCGAAGCCGGGGGCCTGGATGGCGGTGACCTTGAGGTGGCCGTTGACGTGGTTGTGCACCAGCATCTGCAGGGCCGTGCCCTCGACCTTCTCGGCCACGATGACCAGCGGCCGCGGGTCGCGCATGATCTTCTCGAGCACCGGCATGAGCTGCCGGACGTCGGTGATCTTCTCGGCGGACAGCAGGATGTACGGGTCGTCGAGCACGGCGGTCATCGAGCCCGGGTCCGTGACCAGGTAGGGCGAGACGTAGCCGTTGTCGAACTCGAAGTCCTCGACGAAGTTCACCTGCAGGCCGAGGACCGGGCCGTCGTCGACGGAGATGACGCCGTCGTCCCCGACGGTGTGCAGGGTCTGCGCGACGACGGAGCCGATGCCCTCGTCGTCGTTCGCCGAGATCGCGGCGACGCGGGAGAGGTGCTCGAGCGAGTCGACGGGGTGGGCGACCCCGGACAGGTGCTCGACGATCCGCCCGACGGCGAGGTCGATGCCCCGCTTGACCAGCACCGGGTTCCCGCCGGACTGGATGGCCTTCATGCCCTCGCGGACGATGGCCTGCGCCATCACGGTGGCGGTGGTGGTGCCGTCCCCGACGATGTCGTTGGTCTTGATCGCGGCTTCCTTGAGGATCTGCGCGCCCATGTTCTCGAAGGGGTCGCGCAGGTGGATCTCGCGGGCGATGGTCACGCCGTCGTTCGTGACCTCGGGCGTGCCGGTGATCTTCTCCAGGACGACGTTGCGGCCCTTGGGGCCGAGCGTGGACTTGACGGCCTCGGCGAGCTGGTCCACACCGGCCTGGAGCGCCCTGCGGGCGTCCGCGCCGAACTTGAGTTCCTTGGCCATGACTGCGGGTCCTCCTGGGATGAGAGCGACGTCGGTCTCGTGCGCGGGTGAACCGACCTCCCCGTCGACGTCCGGCTGCGGAACCGGACGTCGACGGGAACGGTGCGGCGAAGGCGACCGTCGGCGCAGTGGGCCTCACCAGGGCCGACGGGGGTCGTGAGCGGCGATGGTCGCCATGGCGACCATCGCCGCTCACGGTTACTTGACGGGCGGGGGGAGCATGTCGCCGATGAACTCGGCGGCCTCCTCCAGGTTGCCGAACATCACGGTCCGGTCGTCCATGTGGATCATCTTCCCGTAGTGGGTCGACATGTTCTCCTCGAACTCGGCGGCGTCGTAGAAGCCGGGCTCCTCGCCGAGTGCCTCGGAGATGTCGTCGTAGACGAAGTCCATGCGGCCCACGCAGTCCACGCGGATCATGGACGGCAGGTGCGTGATCGTGACGTTCTCCTGCTGGTCCATCACCTCCGCGACGACCACGCCGATCTGGTTGTTCATCAGCGTCACCCCGGCCTTGCCGGACGCGGTGTTGTCCGCCTTGAACGGACTCTCTGCGGTCTTGAACGACGTCACTGCGACAGCTCCTTCGGGACGGAGAGACCGAGGTCGGTCACGATTCCGGAGAAACGGCTCTTGGCGCGGTCGAGGCTGTCCTCGAAGCGCGGGGGCTTGGCGTCCGGCAGCGACCAGATCGGCTGCAGCACACGGGCGGCCTCGATGGCCTGCGGCACCCAGTGCGAGAGCCAGCCCTGCATCAGGTCCTTGTTGTAGTCCGCGAACTCCTTGTCCTGGGTGAGCGGACCGAAACAGGCCTGGGTCCAGCGCAGGTCGCGCTGGGCGAAGTCGAACTCCGCGGCACCCATGACCGTGGGCGTCACGAAGTCGCCGTTGCCCGCGGCGGCCTGCATGACCAGGTTCGAGCGGAAGAGCTCGCCGAGCAGCGGCTCGAAGACGACGTTGGTGGCGAAGATCGACTCGCCCCAGTCGTCGTCGACCGCGGTGAGGGCCTCGGTGACCTTCCGGACGCCCTGCCACTCCGGGTCGGAGTTCCACGCCTCCAGGTGCGCGGTGCCGTCGAAGCCCTCGATCTCCTCGGTGAGGGTGAGGTTGTACAGCGCGAGGTCCTGGGCGAACCGGATCTTGTGCATGCTGTTCACCGCCATGGCGGTGTTGTGCATGTTGGTCGGTCCGGAGCGGTTGCAGGCCGCGAAGACGTAGAGGCCGAGGATGTGCTCGATGTGCATCCAGGCGCCGACGTTGCGCTCCACGAACTGGATCCAGTTCGGGGTCCACTGCTCGAACGCCTTGGCGTTGCGGGCGTTCTCGATGTTCTGGTTCACCTGCCGGACGACGTTGGCGTTGTACCGGTAGAAGGTGAGCTCCCACTCCTCGTTGGGGTCGCGGAACTCGTGCCAGCCGTGGGCGGGCCACTCGTAGCCCTTGCCGCCGGAGCCGGGGAAGCGCTCGGGCTCGGGGCGGTCCACGCCCCACGCCTTGAGCTTCGTCCAGGTCAGCGGGTATCCGGCGCTGCCGTCCGCGAAGCCGTAGATCCAGCCCTGGGACAGGTAGTGCCGGGGGTCCGGCTGGACGTCGACCGTGACGTCCTCGTAGTGGGTCTGCTTGCGCTTCGCCGGCTTGTAGTAGTTGTACCGGCGGGCGCTCGCGCCCGAGTCGGGGAACTCGCGTGCGCCGGCTTCCGCGTCGGTGAAGACGGGTTTCGGGACACTGCGTTCGGGCCGTTCCGTGGTGGTCATCAGCCGTCCTCGCCTTCTGTTTCACCGGTGGTGGTGAACTTGTCGTAGAAGATGTTCTCCTCGCGCACGCCCAGTGCCGTCAGCGTCGCGATCGCCGCGTCGACCATGGGCGGCGGACCGCAGACATAGGCATCGGCTCCTTCCAATGTGGACTCGTTCGCCTGCAGGACCTCCGTGATGAGGCCCGTCTGGCCCGACCACGGCTCGTCGTCGGGGTGGGAGAGCGCCGGGGTGTAGGTCAACCCCGACGGGAGCTGCTCCCCCAGTGCCGCGATCTCCTCGGCGAAGCACAGGTCACGGGTGGCCCGGGCGCCGTAGTAGAACCGCGCCCGTCGCTCGACCCCGCGCTCGGCCATCGACCGGAGCAGCCCGAGGATCGGCGCCATGCCCGCGCCGCCGCCGACGAACACGATGTCCGACGTGCGGTTCTCGCGGAGCGTGAACGTCCCGAAGGGCGCCTCGACCTCGAGCTGGTCGCCGACCTGCACCTTCTCCGCGAGGAACTCGGAGAACAGGCCGTCGGGGTAGATCTTGATGACGAACTCGAACTCCCCCTCGCGGTTCGGGGTGTTCGCCATCGAGAACGACCGCGACTCCTCCGTGCCCGGGACGATGAAGTCCATGTACTGCCCCGGGAAGAACTTGATCTCCTCGGGCTCGATCAGCTTCACGACGAGCCGGCGCAGGTCGTGCGTGACCTCGTCGTTGGCCACGACCTGGACCTTGCCCTTACGCAGCGGCAGTCCGGACCGGATGATCTCCTCGTCGTAGTTGAGGAGCTCGATGGTGAGGTCCTCGTAGGCGTGGGCCCGACAGAGCAGTGTCGAGCCCTCCTCCTTCTCGTAGTCGGGGAGGGCGAAGGTCGAGTAGCTGTCCAACTCGATGTCCTCGCCCTCGAGGACGAACGACTTGCAGGCCGCGCACTGGCCCTCCTTGCAGCCGTGCATCAACTGCACGCCCTGCTCGGCGGCCGCACGCAGGATGGTCTGGTCCTCGTCGACCTCGATCTCGATGCCGACCGGCTCGAACCGGACGACGTGCTTGTCACCCAATGTGGTGGGCCCCTCTCGAACTCGTTCGCGGGAAGAGGGCAGAGAGCGGGGGAGGGCACGGAGGCCCCGTGCCCTCCCCCTCGCCTGACCCGCGCTCAGGCGCCTTTGGCTGAGCTGCGACTCAGCTCTGCGGCGCCGGGCGGCCGGCGGGGCCCTGCTTGTTGTAGTCGGCGACGTAGGCGGCCCGTTCCGCGTCGCTCATCTCGTTGAACAGGACGTTCGGCGACTGCAGCGGAGGACACCGCCGCATGTGGTCCAGCGTCCACATCTTCTTGGGGTCGAGGTCGAGATGCGGCTGGGCCGTCATCGTCTTCCCGTCGTCCCGGACGAAGCCCATGTCGGAGACCACGTCGGCCCAGTTCCAGCCGTGGTAGAGCGTCTCCCACTCGCGCTTGCCGACGAGGCGGCCCATGTTCGGCGTCTCGCGACCCTGGTACGTCGGACGGAAGGCCTCGACGTCCGTCCAGCGGCAGACCTCGTGGCAGTAGGTCCGGTGCTGGCCGTCCACCTCGGCCGTGACCATGTCCTCACGGACCAGACACGGGACCATGCAGGTCCAGCACCGGGCCGGGTAGACGTAGTCCACGTCCTCGAAGACGATCGGGTTGTGCCCGTTCGGCTTCGACAGGCGGTTGTAGTTCTCCCACCACTTGCCGTACTTGTCGTACCAGCCCGGGTACTTGTACTCGAACCACTCGAAGTCCTCGTCCGTCATCGAGTCGATGCGCCAGTAGTTGGCGAGCCACCCGGTGGCGAAGAACTGCGCGACCTCGTGGACGTAGCCCTTCTCCCAGATCTGCTTCCACGACTCCTCGATCAAGTCGTGCGGGATGACCAGGCCGTACTTCTCCAGCGGGATCAGGTACGCACGGTAGTAGTCGTCGTAGATCCAGCGGCGCCACATCTCGGCGTAGGACTCGCGGTCCTTGCGCCGGTCCTTGGTGCCGTACTCGATGAACGTGCCGATCGCGGCGTCGACCACGCGGTGGTTGTTCCACCACGCGTACCGCAGGTCACGCTCGAGCAGCTGGCGGTTGTCCTCGTCCGACAGCGCCATGAGCAGCGTGGCGTAGCCGTTGGAGATGTGGCGGGACTCGTCGGACTGCACCGAGTGGAAGACCGTGGGCAACAGGTAGTCACCGTTGGCGGCCGCCTCGGCGGGCATCGCGACGAACAGGGTGTTGGTGAACGCGGTCTCGGCCACGATCGTCAGGTAGATCGACGCCGCGGTGATCGCGTCGCCCGTGATGAACCCCTCGGCGAACTGGCGGCCGATGGTGCCGCAGTAGTCGCTGTGGAAGTTCCGGAGGCTGTTGTTGAAGCCCGCCGGGTCGATGTAGTTGTTCATGTACAGGCGCTTGAGGTTCTGCTGGATCGTCGAGTGGCGTACCTCGTCGATCATCTGGATCGCCTGACCGTTGTGCAGCTCCGGGTTCGGAACCACGTGGAACAGCATCGGCATCGAGCGCGCCGCCGAGACCTCCGGCAACGGGATGATGCTCAGGAACAGCTTCTGCCACTCCAGCCAACGCTCCTGGACCTGGCGGAACATGTTCCCGCGGATGGCACCGTCGGACGCACCGTAGACGCGGTGGTCCTTCTCCTCCTGCATCGGGAAGTAGCTCCGGAGGACCTGCTTGAGCGGGTCCTTCTTCGCCGCCTTCCGGAAGGTGTAGTCGGTTCCGTACTTCATGTACGGCTCGTGGTACTGCGGCTCCCAGGCGAGTTCCTGGATCTTCTGGTGAGCCTTCGCCAAGCTCTGCCGACTCACGTCGTCTCCTCACGGTGGTGGGTGAGTGGCACAGAGGGCGACGCGGCACCGACGGCGCGGGTGTGCGGTCTCGTCATCGTCCCTGTGTGATCGGGCGGTTGCGACGTGGGTCACATCCGTCCGACGTGCAGATCACACCTCCGACGCGTCTCCTGTGCGGTCTCAATCTGAGACGGTGCCCCCCTGACCAGGGCCTATCGTTCCTCACGTCCGGGCGGTAGCGTCCGGATCGATACCGGCTGCCGCGTCACCGCGGACCACAGCTGCTCCGAGAAGGGCAACCGGTTGGTCAAGATGTCTGAGCGCACTACCCACCACGAGGCGCCGGATACCGAAGTCGGGTCCGGAGCCGGAGTCGTCGCGCCCGTGGCCGTCGGGCCGGCGGCCGAGCGGATCGCCCTCGCCCGCGAGTCCTTCCTGCACGACGAGGAGCCCCCGCCGGGTCTCGTCCGGCCGCCGATCCTCGCGTCCTGGACGCGGTCGCGGAGCTTCTCCGTGGCCAGCGACCACCTCGAACTGCCGTACGAGATCGACGCCGAACCCGACAGCCCGCTCATGCGCGCGGCCGGTCCCGTGGTCGAGGACATCGCGGACACGTTCGCCACCGAGCCCGTCTCGGTCATCCTCTGCGACGACGAGGGCGTGGTCCTCGACCGGCGCACCGGCGACAGCGCGCTGCGCCGCCAGCTCGACCGGATCTGGCTGGCCCCGGGCTACAGCTACGCCGAGCAGTACGTCGGCACCAACGGCATCGGCACCGCGCTGGAAGGCCGCGCCCCCGCGCAGGTCTACGGGCACGAGCACTACGTCGACCACCTCGAGGACATGGCGTGCGCCGGCGTCCCGATCCACCACCCCGTCTCCGGGAAGCTGCTCGGGGTGCTCGACCTGACGTGCTGGCGGAACGAGGCCAGCGCGCTGATGGCCGCCACCGCCGCCACGATCGCGCACCGCATCGAGGAGCGGCTGCTGGAACAGTCGGGCCGCCGCGAGCTGACCCTGCTGCACGACTACCTCGCCGCCTGCCGCCGCGGGCGGGGGGCCGTCGTCGCCGTCGGCGCGGACCTGATGATGATGAACGACAAGGCCCGCGAGCTGCTCGACGCGGGCGATCACGGCCCGCTCATCGCCGAGGCCACCGAGGCGCTGCGGACCGGTCGGCGCCGCCAGCTGCTCGTCGACCTGCCCAGCGGGAACACCGCGCGGGTGCAGTGTCGACCGAGCTGGGCCGAGGGCTCGCTCTCCGGCGGGGTCCTGCAGGTCCAGCTCGTGTCGAAGGCGCCGGTCGCGACCCGGCACACGGCGGCCGCCGTCGGGGCCGCGCTGCCCACCGCCGTCGGGTCCGGGGCGCTGTGGACGAAGTGCGCCCAGACCGTCGACCGGCACTTCCGCATGCGGGAGTGGCTGGTCCTCGAGGGCGAGGAGGGCACCGGCCGGACCACGCTGGCCCGGGCCACCCACCAGGCCCACTCCCCCGCCGGGCACGTCCGGGTGCTCGACGCGGCGCACGCCTCGCCCGCGTGGCTCGCCGAGGTCGCGGACGAGCTCGCGACCGGTGGCGGCACGCTGGTGCTGCAACACATCGACGTGCTGTCCGCGGACCACGCGCTGGCCCTGGCGGACGTCCTGGACCCGCACCGGGAGTCGACCGACCCGGAGCGGCAGTGGGTCGTCGCCACCCGGGCGCACGGCACCGACGGCCCGGACTCCCCGGAGCTCGCGGAGCTGCAGGGCTGCTTCCCGCGCAGCATCGAGGTGCCGCCGCTGCGCCACCACATCGAGGACGTCGCGGAGCTGGTGCCCTACCTGCTGGCCCGGCTCACCCGCGGCGCCGACCTGCACTGCTCGCCCGAGGCGATGCGGGTGCTCATGCGCAACCGCTGGCCCGGCAACGTCGACCAGCTCTACCAGGTGCTGCGCAAGGTCGTCGCGCGGCGGCGGACCGGGGTGATCCGGCCGGAGGACCTGCCGCCGGAGGTCCGGGCGATCACCCGTCGGGTGCTCACGCCCCTGGAAGCGATCGAGTGCGACGCGATCGTCGACGCCCTGCTGGACACCGACGGCAACAAGGCCGAGGCCGCCCGCAGACTGGGCATGAGCAGAGCCACGATCTACCGACGCATCCGCGGCTACGGGATCACGATGCCCGACGGTTCCGCCGTCTGACCCACCGCATTATGGAACCATAACGTCGTTTTCGGGGCCCGAAACGGCCATTATGGTTCCATAATGCGTCGGGTCAGTGGGTGAGTAACGCCAGGAGTTCGGTGTAGGGGCCCACCACGTAGGCGTCGTCGCCCTCGGCGAAGCGGGTGTCTCTGCGCGGGGTGTCGACCGTGCCGTCCGCGCGGCGCAGGGCGACCACCCGGGTGCGGGCGGAGAGCTCGCGCATGGCGCGCCCGTCGAGCTGGGGGCCGATCGGGAGGCGTCCGACCATGAACGGGGTCCGGTCGACGTAGAAGGTGCCGAGCACGTCCAGCCCGAGCGCGGCGCCGACGAACCACGGGGCGGCGAGCGCGGCCGTCGAGCGGACGTGGTCGAAGCCGAAACCCTCCTCGACCGCCTCGGACAGGTCCCGGTCGAAGAGCCGCAGCACCACCGGGACGTCCCGCCAGCGGTCGCCGAGCTGGTCCCGCACGGCGAGGCCTGCCTCGATGTTGACGAGATCGTCGCTGGTCAGCACGGCCACGGCCGCACACTCGACCAGGTTGACCGCGGCGAGCACGGAGGTGTCCGTGGCGTCCCCGATGACGATCGGCACGCCGAGCTGCCGGGCCCGCGGGAGGTGCCGGTTGGCCTCGTCCCGCTCCAGCACGAGCGGGCGCGCGCCCGCCGCGAGCAGCCCCTCCAGCACGCCGATGCCCACCGCGCCGAGCCCGACGACGAGCACGTGCCCGCGCATCGTCTCGACCCGGCTCCTGCCCAACGACCGCTCGAGGCCGTTGCTGACCAGCATCTGGGTGAGCAGGGCGAACAGCACCGCGGCGAGGACGACGCCCAGGAACATCATCCCGATCGCGTAGATCCGCAGCCAGGTCGCCTGCTCGGCGAAGGAGAAGTCCCCGTAGCCGACGGTGCCGATGGTCTCCACGGTGAAGTAGACGGCGTCCACCCAGCTCATACCCCGGCCGTCGGGCTTGACGTAGCCGGCGCGGAGCACGAACACCGACAGCGCGAACACGGCGAGCAGGACCAGGGCCGTCGCCTTCAGGGGGCGCTCGGCCTCGGCGAGCAGGCTGCGGATCAGGGTGAGCGCCCCCGCGCGCCCACCCTCGTCCGCCCTTCGCACCGCCCGCTCGGCGCCCGCGCTGCGCGCCCCGACCCGCACGGGTTCGGGGACCTCCTCGACGAGCGGCCCGAACTCCTCCGGCGTGCCGATCAGGGTGACCTCCTCGCCCGCGGCGACGGGATGGTCGCGGCCCGGGCAGAGCGCGTCCTCCGCGGCCAGCGGGGCCAGGACGCCGTAGAGGGAGCGCAGCGTGCCCGCCCGCGGCGCCTCCACGGTCGTGACCACGAACCGTCGTCCGCCCAGGTCCAGCGGGTGCGGGCGCCGCCCCAGACAGGCCTCGACGACGGACGGCGCGGCCAGCGCGGCGACGTCCAGCACGGTGCCGTGCCCACCGAGCGCCCGGCCCACCGCGCGGTTCTCCACCCGGACGACCAACCGGGTGTCCGGGGCGACCTGGTGGGCGAGCAGGGCGGCCTCGGTGGCGACGAGATCGTCGTCCGGGGCCACGACGACCGCGGCGGCCTTCTCGGCGCCCGCCGCACGCAGCGCCTCCCGCAGCCTGCCGGGGTGCCGGGGCACCCCCCAGCCCGCCAGCAGGTGCTCGGTGACCGGGTCGGGCCGGTCGGTCGCGTCGACGACCGCGCACTCGATGCCGGCGTCCACCAGCTGCTCGACGATGCGCAGCGCCACCGCACCGACGCCGCAGACCACGACGTGGCTCATCGGGCGAGTGTCTCGGCCGTGTATTGCCTGCGTGTTGCCGGACACCAGTAGGTTCGGTGATCGTGTTGGACATCGGGGGGCTACGGAAACGGTTCGGGACCCGCACGGCGCTGGAGGACGTCACCTTCTCGGTGCGTCCGGGCGAGGTGTTCGGGTTCGTCGGCAGCAACGGGGCCGGCAAGACCACGACCATGCGCATCGTGCTCGGGGTGCTGAGCGCGGACGCGGGCGAGGTGCGGTGGAAGGGCACGGCGATCGACGCCGAGGCGCGGCGGCGCATCGGGTACATGCCCGAGGAACGCGGGCTCTACCCCAAGATGAAGGTCGGCGAGCAGCTCGCCTACCTGGCCCGGCTGCACGCGGTGTCCGCCGCGGACGCGGCCGCCGCCGTCACCCGCTGGACCGAGCGCCTCGGCGTCGCGGAACGGGTGGGTGACGAGGTCCAGAAGCTGTCGCTGGGCAACCAGCAGCGGGTGCAGCTGTGCGCGGCGCTGGTCCACGACCCCGAGATCCTGGTGCTCGACGAGCCCTTCTCCGGGCTGGACCCCACCGCCGTCGAGGTGATGAGCCAAGTGCTGCGGGACAAGGCGGACGAGGGTGTGCCGGTGGTGTTCTCCTCCCACCAGCTCGATCTCGTGGAGCGGCTCTGCGACCGGGTCGGGATCATCGCGGCCGGGCGGATGGTGGCCGTCGGGAGCGTGCCGGAGCTGCGCTCGGGCGGGGTGTCCCGGATCGACGTCGTGGGGCCGCGGGACTGGGCGGGCGCGGTGCCCGGGGTGAGCGTGGTCTCAGAGGACGGCCCGCACACCCGGGTGGAGCTGGCCGGCGCCTCCGACCAGGACGTCCTCGCCGCGGCGCTGGCCGCCGGGCCGGTGCACGAGTTCACGCCGCACCGACCGCCCCTGACCGAGCTCTACAAGGACGTGGTGTCGCGATGAGCGAGCGTGCGAACGAGTCGTCGGCCCGGCGTGGGCTGTCCCCGCAGCAGGCGATCGGGCTGGTCGCCCGGCGCGAGTTCACCACGCAGGTGCGCTCGCGGAGCTTCGCGGTCGGGATCGTGATCTCGCTGGTCATCTTCGGTGTCTACGCGCTGATCTTCCAGTTCATCGGCAGCCGGACGTCGTCGGACTCGCTGGGGGTGACGCCCGCGGCCCAGTCGATGGTCCCGGCCCTCCACCAGGCGGCCACGGTGGCAGGCCGCACCCTGACGGTGGTGGACGTGTCCGCCGCCGAGGGTGCCGAACAGCTGCAGTCCGGGGACCTCGACGCGGTGCTGGACCACCCGTCGGGGTGGACGCTGACCGGACGGGACGCCGTCGGGTCCGAGCTGCAGGTGCTGGTCTCGACCGTGGTCCGGCAGGCCACCCTGGACCAGGCGCTGCAGGCGGCGGGGCAGAACCCGGCCACCGTCGCGGCGGCGGGCGCCGTCGCCGTGCAGACGCTCGAACCCGAGGACCCCGAGCGGGGACAGCGGCTCGGGCTGGCGATCGTCACCTCGGTGCTGCTGTTCATGTCGCTGATCGGGTACGGGTCCGCGGTCGCCCAGGGCGTGGTGGAGGAGAAGTCCTCGCGGGTCGTCGAGCTGCTGCTGTCCACGATCCGGCCGCTGCACCTGCTCGCGGGCAAGGTGCTCGGGCTGGGCGCGGTCGGGCTGCTGCAGCTGCTCATCCTGGGGGCGATCGGGGTGGTCGTCGGGTCCGTGACGGGGGTGCTGAGCGCGCCGTCCGCGGCCGGGCCTGCGCTGGTCGCGGCCGTGATCTGGTACCTGCTGGGGTTCTTCCTCTACGCGTCCGTCTATGCCGCCGCGGGGTCGATGGTGTCCCGGCAGGAGGAGCTGCAGTCGCTGGTGGCGCCGATCATGTTCCCGCTGCTGCTGCCGTTCATCTTCGCGGTGTCGGTGCTGCCGGGAGACCCCCGCAACACCCTCGCGACGGTCCTGTCCTTCGTCCCGTTCTTCTCCCCCACGCTGATGCCCGCGCGGCAGGCGCTCGGCGTGGCGCCGTGGTGGCAGGTCCTGATCGCGATCCTGCTGACGGCGGCCACGATCGTCGCCGTCGTGGCGGTGGCGGCGCGGATCTACCGCAACTCGGTGCTGCGCACGGGGGCGCGGGTGTCCTGGTCGGAGGCCCTGCGCTCGTCGTAGCCCCGCCGGGCCCGGTGCACGGGTCCCGATGCACGGGGCCCGGTGCACGGGGCCCGGTGGGCGCTCGGCCCGGTCCGTGCGCAGGGTGGGCTCCCGCGCCGCCTCGGTGAGGCGGTACTCCGTCGTCGGCGGTCGCGATGATCCACTCGTGGGGCGGGTGGCGGTCGGGATTCGACCGTTCCGCTCCCGAACAGTGGATCAGGTGGCGCGGGGCTTGGGCTTCCACTCGGTGAAGCCCGCCTTCTCGGCGTCCTCCGCCGTGCGGAACCAGGCCTCGGGCTTCGTGCGCCGGAAGTACGGGCTCGACGGCGGGTGAAACAGCATCGACGACGCGTTCCCCTTGATCGTGTACTCCGGGCCGGGAGCCGACCCGTCCGCGAGCGGCGCGGCCGACCCGGGGCCGTAGGGCTCGGCCGGGTTGACGGCGGGGATCGCCACGGTGGGGGTGTCGTCCGTGGGCGCCGCGCGGGGGGTGAGCGAGGGGGTGAACCCGGGCGCCGTGGAGGGGGTGGTCGCGTCGAAGAGGGTGGCGGGGCGGGCGGGCTCGGTGGGCTCGGCGGGCTCGGCGGGCTCGTCCTCGACGACCGCGCCCACCGGCTCGACGCTCGACGTCGCCGGCATGTCGGTCGGCTTCGGAGCCTCATCGGTGGGGTCGTCCGCGGCTGCCGGAGCCTCGGGGGCGGAGGGGTCGGACGGCTCGGGCGACGGTGCGGTCGGCGCCTCGGGTTCGGACGCCACGTCCGGCTCGGCCGCCTCCGCAGCGGCGTCGGGCTCGGCCGGGGAGTCCGGCTCGGTCGGCTCGGTCGGCGCTTCCGGCTCGGCCACAGCATCGGGCTCGGCCACAGCATCCGGCTCGGCCACAGCATCCGGCTCGGCCACAGCATCCGGCTCGGCCACAGCATGGGGCTCGGCCACGGCGTCCGGCTCGCTCGGCTCGGACGGGGCCACCGGGGCAGGCGGCACCGTCGGCACGGCCGGCGCCGACAGTTCGGCCCGCACCTCGGGCTCGCTGGGGACGGGTGGCGCGACCGAGCGGGCGGCGGGAGGAGCGGTGGCCACGGCCCACTGGTCGGTGAGCGGGCGGCCGTCCGGGCGGCGCCGGAACCACCAGACGCCCGCGCCCGCGGCCCCGGCCAGCAGCCCGACCAGCACGATCCCGCGCGTCGGTCGGCGTCGGTCGGCCATCGGGTCTCCCCTCGTGAAGTGCTGGGGCCAGCCTAGGCGTTCACCCACATGCCGCGTCGGGTGGCCCGTGGGGGCCGGGCGCAGGCCGCCTCACCGACGGGCGTTCTTCACCTGCTCGTAGCGGTCCAGCGCCTCCTGCCGCTCGGCCTTGTGGTCGACCATCGGTTCGGGGTAGCCCTCCGGCACCCCGACCTTCCACGGCTGGTGCACCGCTTTGCCCTCGATGCCCCGCAGCTCGGGGACGTACTTGCGCACGTAGTCGCCGTTCGGGTCGAAGCGCTCCCCCTGCGTGATCGGGTTGAAGACCCGGAAGTAGGGCGAGGCGTCCGTGCCGCTGCCCGCCGTCCACTGCCAGCCGTGCTGGTTGGAGGCGAGGTCGCCGTCGACCAGCAGCTGCATGAAGTGGCGGGCACCCCACCACCACGGCAGATGCAGGTCCTTGACCAGGAAGGACGCCACGATCATCCGCACCCGGTTGTGCATCCACGCCTCCGCGCGCAGCTGGCGCATCCCGGCGTCGACGATCGGGAAACCGGTGCGGCCCTCCTTCCACGCCTCGAACGCGGCGTCGGCCTCCTTGCCGGTGGCGACCGGCAGGGCGTCGAAGGAGCGGTCGTAGTTGCGGCGGGCGGAGTCCGGGCGCTGGAACAGGATGTCCGCGTAGAACTCGCGCCAGGCGATCTCGGTCCGGTAGGTGTTCGCGCTCTCGGAGCGGCGCTGCGCCAGGTCGGCGAGGATCGTGCGGGGGTGGATGCAGCCGTACTTGAGGTACTGCGACAGGCGCGAGGTGCCGGGCCGGTCGGGGCGGTCCCGGGTGTCGCCGTACTCGTCGACGATGTCGAGGAAGTCCTGCCACGCGGCGCGGGCCGCCCGCTCGCCGGGTTCGGGCAGCTCGGCGTCCACGGCGACGTCGTCGGGGATCCGGACGGCCCGGGGGCCGCCGTCCTTGTCCGACGGGTCCATCCAGGTCACGGTCGCCGCAGAGGTGTCGGCCGGGTCGCGCCAGCCGTGGTCCGCCCAGGCGCGGCGGAACGGGGAGAAGACCTTGAAGGGATCGCCGTCGGACTTCACGACCCGCCCGGGCGCGACGGCGTAGGGCGACCCGATCCGGTGCAGCTCGCGGCCTGCGTCCGCCAGCGCCTTCTCGACGCCCTCGTCCCGCTTCGCGCCGTACGGACCGAAGTCCGCCGCCACGTGCACCACCGACGCGGACACGGCCTCGGCCACCCGCGGCACGACGTCCACCGGGTCGCCCTTGACCACCAGCAGCCGGTCACCCAGCGCCGCGGACAGCTCGCGCAGGCAGCCGTAGAGGAAGGTCAGCCGGGCCCCACCGCTCGGGGCGATCAGGGCCGGGTCGAGCACGAACAGGGCCAACGCCTCGTCGGAGTCGGCCGCGGCGAGGAAGGTGGGCTGGTCAGCGACCCGCAGGTCACGCCGGAACCAGACGACGGAGCGGTCGGGCATGGATCGACGCTAGCGGCGCAGGCCCCCACCCGCGCGCCGAACCGACGTCCGGCTCACACGCCCGGGCGTCCGACTCGCGTGTCCGAAGAGAGGGACTCCCGGGTCGGGGTCGTGCGTGGCGAGTGGTGCTCTGGCACCACTCGCCACGCACGGGCGCGTCAGCGCTTCTCGACGTCCACGTAGTCGCGGGCGCCGGAGCCGACGTAGAGCTGGCGGGGGCGGCCGATCTTGTTGGCCGGGTCCCCCATCATCTCGCGCCAGTGGGCGATCCAGCCCGGGAGCCTGCCGAGGGCGAAGAGGACCGTGAACATCTTGGTCGGGAAGCCCATGGCCCGGTAGATCACGCCGGTGTAGAAGTCGACGTTCGGGTAGAGCTTGCGCTCGACGAAGTAGTCGTCCGCGAGGGCCTTCTCCTCGAGCCGCATCGCGATGTCCAGCAGCGGGTCGGTCACCCCGAGGGCCTTGAGCACCTCGTCCGCCTTCTGCTTCACGATCTTGGCGCGCGGGTCGTAGTTCTTGTAGACCCGGTGGCCGAAGCCCATGAGCTTGACGCCCTGCTCCTTGTTCTTCACGCGCTCCATGAAGGCGTCCGCGTTGCCGCCCTCCTCCTGGATGCGGGTGAGCATCTCGAGGACGGACTGGTTGGCACCGCCGTGCAGCGGGCCGAACAGGGCGTTGACGCCCGCGGAGATGGAGGCGAACAGGTTCGCCTGGGAGGAGCCGACGAGCCGCACCGTGGACGTCGAACAGTTCTGCTCGTGGTCCGCGTGCAGGATCAGCAGCGTGTCCACGGCCTTGGCCATGGTCGGGTCGACCTCGTAGGGCTCGGCCGGGAAACCGAACGTCATGCGCAGGAAGTTCTCCACCAGGCCCAGCGAGTTGTCCGGGTAGAGGAACGGCTGGCCGACGGACTTCTTGTACGCGTAGGCCGCGATCGTGAAGACCTTGGCCATCAGGCGCACCGTGGAGAGCTCGACGGCGTCGTCGTCGAACGGGTCCAGCGAGTCCTGGTAGAAGGTCGACAGCGCCGAGACCGCGGACGACAGCACCGGCATGGGGTGCGCGTCCCGCGGGAAGCCGTCGAAGAAGCCCTTGAGGTCCTCGTGCAGCAGCGTGTGCCGCGAGATGTCCGTGGTGAACTTCTGCAGCTGCTCGGCGGTCGGGAGCTCGCCGTAGATCAGCAGGTAGGAGACCTCGAGGAAGCTCGAGTTGTCCGCCAGCTGCTCGATCGGGTAGCCCCGGTAGCGGAGGATGCCGGCGTCGCCGTCGATGTAGGTGATCGCGGAGGCGCAGGCGGCCGTGCTGGTGAATCCGGGGTCGAACGTCGTCATCCCCGTCTTCGCGAGGAGCTTGCTGACGTCGACCGCCGACGCTCCCTCGGTCGGCGTCTTGATCGCCATGTCGTGCGTGCCGCCCGGGTAGTTCAGGACGGCGGTGTCTTCGTCAGCCATGTGGAGGTTCCCTCTCACCCTGGTTTCTTCTGCGTTTCCGCCACGCTAGTGCGCCGGGGCGCGATCCGTACCCCTCGGGCGATGCCGTGACGGCCGTAAGCGGTAAGGATCACTCACCCGGACACCTCTTACGGGGTGTGGGCGACGGGCGCGCGGTACTCCCAGAACTCGCGGTAGCGGAACACGACCAGCAGGGTCACCACGACCACGGCCACGCCGCCGATCCAGGCCGCCGTCCCCGGCCCGACGGCGTCCGCCGCGGCACCGTGCCACAGGTCCGCCAGCCGCGGGCCGCCCGCGACGACCACGGTGAACACCCCCTGCATGCGCCCGCGCATCTCGTCGGTGGCCACGGACTGCAGCATCGAGTTGCGGTACACCGAGCTCACCAGGTCGGCCGCCCCGGCGACGGCCAGGAAGAACACGGCGAGCCACAACGAGGACGTCAGGCCGAAGAGGGCGACACCCAGCCCCCAGACGCAGATCGCGAGGGTCACGGCCACACCCTGCCGGGCGACCCGCGCCAACCAGCCGGACAGCACCCCACCGGCGACCATGCCCAGGGGGATGGCCGCGAACAGCAGGCCCATCGCGAAGCCGCCGCCGACAGGATCCCCGAACACGGTGTGGCTGATCTCGGGGAACAGGACGCGGGGCATGCCGAAGGCCATCGCGACGACGTCGACGAGGAACGACACCAGCAGGATCTTGTGCATCGCGGCGTACCGGAAGCCGTCCACGATCTGGCGCAGGCCCGCCTTGCGCGGGCTCGCCTCCTGCGGGGGCAGCGTCGGCAGCCGGAAGGTCGCCCACAGCGTGGCGAGCAGCAGGATCGCGTCGAGCAGGTAGAGCATGCCCAGCCCGATGACCGGGATGAGGACGCCGGCCAGCAGCGGGCCCGCCACGGCGCCGAGCTGGGTGACCGTCATGTTCAGGGCGTTCGCGGCGGGCAGCTGGGCCGCCGGGATGAGCCGCGGGATGACCGCCGCGCGGGCGGGCATGTTCATCGCCAGCATCGACGACTGCAGCGCGAACAACACCAGGACGACCCAGACGTTCCCGATGCCGCTCTCGGCCACCACCCACAGCGCGAGCGAGGTCAGGGCGATGCCGGTGCCCGTGGCGAGCAGCATCACCCGGCGGTCGACCGCGTCCGCGATCGCCCCGCCCCACAATCCGAACACCACCAGCGGGACCAGGCCGAACGCCCCGGTCAACCCCACGTAGGTCGAGGACTGCGTCATCGCGTAGATCTGCGCGGGGACGGCGACGACGGACAGCTGCGCGCCGATCGTCGTGACGACGCCGGCGGCCCACAGCCGCCGGTAGGCGGGCGTGCGCAGGGGGGTCGTGTCGGCGAAGGCGCCGCGCGCGATCCGGGACAGCCGGGTGCGGGCGTGCGGGGAGGAGGCGGAGGCGGAAGCGACGGTGGGGGCCTCCGGCTCCGGGGGCAGCCGTGCGGTGTCCCCGTCGGCCGGTCCCGGGGTCGGGACGGTCGGCGGGTCCGGACAGAGGGGGTCCGTCGGCTGCTCCGGGGGTGGCGTACTCACGCCGCCATCACTACCACCGTGTCATGGCGCAAGCCTGACGACCTTCCAGGTGCGGGTGTCCCGGTCGCCCACGAACCGCAGCCGGTCGTGCATCCGGTCGGTGCGGCCCTGCCAGAACTCCACCTCGTCCGGCACGATCCGCCAGCCGCCCCAGTGCGGCGGGCGCGGGACGACCTCGGTGTCGGCGAACCGCCGCTCGACGTCCGCGAGCGCCTGGTCGAGCACGCTCCGGTCGGCGACGACGGCCGACTGGGCCGAGGCCCACGCGCCCAGCTGCGAGCCGCGCGGCCGGGTGGCCCAGTAGGCGTCGGCCTCGGCGTAGCTGGTCTGCTGCACGATCCCGCGCACGTGCGCCTGCCGGTGCAGCGGATACCAGGGGAAGGTCGCGGACGCCTCGTGGGACTGCCGCAGGTCCTGACTCTTCGCCGAGGTGAAGTTCGTGAAGAAGACGACACCCCGCTCGTCGAGGCCCTTGCACAGCACCGTGCGCGAGGCGGGCCTGCCCGCCGGGTCCGCGGTGGCCAGGACCATGGCGTTCGGCTCGGCGACCCCGGCCTGCTCGGCCGCGGCCAACCACGCCGCGAGCTGCTCGTGCCAGGTGGGCGCGAGCTGGTCGACGTCGAACCCGCTCGTCTGGTAGTCGACCCGCATCCGCGCGAGCGTCGTGTCCGTCATGCCCAGACGGTAGGCAACCCCGGTGACGACGGAAAACCCTCCGTTCGGGTCCGTGACCCAGGACACCGCCCGGCCCGGCCCCGGCGTGAGAAGGTGACGACGGCATTTCTGGGATGTGGCCGACGGCGCCGACCGGTCCTCGTCGGTGTCCGACGACGAAGGAGACCCCGGTGTCCGAAGTACCCCCGCCCCCGCCCGGCTTCAAGTCCGGTCTGGAGGGCCACGTCGCCTTCCGCACCGAGATCGCCGAGCCGGACAAGGACGGTGGCGCCCTGCGCTACCGCGGCGTCGACATCGAGGACCTCGTCGGGTCCGTCACCTTCGGCAACGTCTGGGCCCTGCTCGTCGACGGCCGCTTCGGCCCCGGCCTGCCCCCCGCCGAACCCTTCCCCATCCCCGTCCACACCGGCGACGTCCGCGTCGACGTCCAGGCCGCCCTGGCCATGCTCGCGCCGCACTGGGGCTACAAGGCACTCCTGGACACCGACCCCGACGAGGCCCGCGACCAACTCGCCCGCGCCTCGGTCATGGCCCTGTCCTACGTCGCCCAGTCCGCCCGCGGCATCGGCGTCCCCGCCGTCCCCCAGTCCCGCATCGACCAGGCCCAGACCATCACCGAACGGTTCATGGTCCGCTGGAAGGGCGACCCCGACCCCGCCCACGTCAAGGCCATCGACGCCTACTGGGTCTCCGCCGCCGAACACGGCATGAACGCCTCCACCTTCACCGCCCGCGTCATCGCCTCCACCGGCGCGGACGTCGCCGCCTCGCTCTCCGGCGCGATCGGCGCCATGTCCGGCCCCCTGCACGGCGGCGCCCCCGCCCGCGTCCTCCCCATGATCGAGGAGGTCGAGCGCACCGGGGACCCCGAGGCGCTCGTCCGCGGCATCCTCGACCGCAAGGAGAAGCTCATGGGCTTCGGGCACCGGGTCTACCGGGCCGAGGACCCCCGCGCCCGCGTGCTGCGGCGCACCTGCCAGGAGCTGGGCGCCCCGCGCTACGAGGTCGCGGCCGGACTCGAGCAGGCCGCCCTGCGGATCCTGCGCGAACGCCGCCCCGACCACCCCATCGAGACCAACGTCGAGTTCTGGGCCGCCGTCATCCTCGACTTCGCCCAGGTCCCGCCGCACATGATGCCCGCGATGTTCACCAGCGCCCGCACCGCGGGCTGGTCGGCGCACATCCTGGAGCAGAAGCGCGAGAACAAGCTCGTCCGCCCCTCCGCCCAGTACATCGGCCCCGGCCCCCGCAAGCCCCAGGACGTCGAGGGCTGGGACCTGCTCACCGCCTGATGCCGCTGCTGCTCCGGCGAACGGCGCCCTCGCTCACACCTGGTGGGCGAGCGCGCCGTTCGCTCACACGGTGGCGGGGACCGGCGTGCGCTGCCTGCGGATCGCGATGCTGGCGAGCGCGGCGACGCCGCAGAGGACGGCGCCGCCGTACCAGGCGGCGTCGTAGCTGCCCAGGGCGTCCCGCACCAGGCCCGCGGCCAGGGCGGCGGCCGCCGCGCCGAGCTGGTGGCTCGCGAACACCCAGCCGAAGACGATCGGGGCGCGCGCCCCGAAGGCCTGCCGGCACAGCGCCATCGTCGGCGGCACCGTGGCGACCCAGTCGAGGCCGTAGAAGATGATGAACGCGAAGATGCTGGCGTTGAGGTCGGCACCGAACAGCGGCACGAGCAGCGCCAGCGACACCCCGCGCAGCGTGTAGTAGGCCAGCAGCAGGATCCGCGGGTCGAAGCGGTCGGTCAGCCACCCGGAGCAGATCGTCCCGGCGATGTCGAAGATCCCGACGAGCGCGAGCAGGCTCGCCGCGGTGGTCGCGGGCATCCCGTGGTCGTGGGCGGCCGGGATGAAGTGCGACTGGACCAGCCCGTTCGTGGTGGCGCCGCAGATGAAGAAGCCGACCACCAACAGCCAGAACGTGCGGCGGCGTGCGGCCTCGGCCAGCGTTCCCACCGCGAGGCGGGCGGCGCCCGACCGCAGCGGCTCGACGACGTCCTCGGCCGTGCCGCCGTAGGGCAGCTCGCCGACGTCCGCGGGCCGGTCCCGCAGGAACGCCAGCACGACCGGCACCACGAGCAGCGCGGCCGCGGCGACCGCCACGGCGGCGGTGCGCCAGCCGTCGGTCTCCACCAGGTGGGCCAGCAGCGGCAGGAAGATCAGCTGGCCGGTGGCCGTGCCCGCCGTCAGGACGCCGGAGACGAGTCCGCGGCGGGCGACGAACCACCGCCCGACGACCGTCGCCACCAGCGCCATCGCCATCGACCCGGTGCCCAGGCCCACGACCACGCCCCAGAGCAGCACGAGCTGCCACGACGCCGTCATGAACACCGTGAGGCCCGAGCCGATCGCGACCAGGACCAGCGCGACCGCCACGACCCGGCGCACCCCGAAGCGCTCCATCAGCGCCGCGGCGAAGGGGGCGGTGAGCCCGAACAGCGCCAGGTTGACCGCGAGCGCACCGGAGATGGTGCCGATCGACCAGCCGAACTCCGCGTGCAGCGGCTCGACCATCACCCCCGGCGTCGAGCGGAAGGCGGCGGCGCCGATGAGCGCCAGGAACGTCGCGGCGGCGGCGTACCAGGCGGGGTGCACGCGCCGCCGGGACCGGAGTTCTGTCACGAAACCCAGCGTTCCCTACGGGACCGCCGCGGGGAAGTGGCCGGGCGGTCATGCGCCGTCAGGATCCGGTCACGCCGCGATCGAGGCCATCCGCCGGACCGTCTCGGCGAACTCCGCGAGCTCCACCCCGACGTCCGCGGTGCGGGGCCGCAGCAGCAGGCCCGCCGGACGCAGCCGCCGGACCAGGCGCTCGAGGTCCGCGCCCGGTGCGACCTCGACGACCGTGCGCAGCGCCGTGCCCCGCGGCGCGGGCGCGCCGAGCGGCTGCGGCACGTACGCGCTCGCACCCGGCTGGGCGAGCCAGGTCGGCAGGCCGGTCAACCCGTGCCGACGGGCCAGCTCCGTGCGGACCTCGGCCGCGTGCGCAGCCGGGTCCCGGCCGGTCCCGCCGGGCGACCCGACGACGAGCTCGGCCCGCCCGCGCGCCCGCGCGGCCAGGTCCGCCAGGGACTCGGCGTCCGTGGCGGACCGCCGCCAGTGGCCGCCGACCGCGAGGCCGATCCGGATCCGGATCGTGCGCCCGGCCGCGACCGCCAGCGCCATGCCGGAGTCGCCGTAGCTCGCGGGCGCCTCGTGGCACCAGGCGCGGGTGAAGCCCAGCTCCTCCGCGAGCGCGACGTGCTCGGGCGTGGCCACCCCGACGGCGAGTGCGCAGTCGATCTCCATGACGGTCCTTCCCTCACGACGCAGACCCGACTCTTCTCGATCGATCCCGAAGCCTCGTTTCACGTGTCACCCGCTTGGCCGACACGCCGTGACGGAGGGACCTGCGGACGATCACCGCCCGTGCTGGGACGGGCCGACCCCACGCGCCCGCGCGCGACTTGCGACACTGGGACCCGTGAGCGACCTGCAGATCCCCGCGGACCTCCTGCCCGGCGACGGACGGTTCGGCTGCGGACCCTCGAAGGTCCGTCCCGAGCAGCTCGAGGCCCTCGCCCGGGCGGGCGACGTCATGGGCACGTCCCACCGCCAGAAGCCGGTGAAGTCCCTGGTCGGACGGGTGCGCTCCGGCCTGCGCGAGCTCTTCTCGCTGCCGGACGGCTACGAGGTGGTGCTCGGCGACGGCGGTTCCACCGCGTTCTGGGACGCCGCGGCCTTCGGCCTGGTGAAGGAGCGCTCGCTGCACCTCACCTACGGCGAGTTCTCCGCGAAGTTCGCCGAGACCACCCGGGGCGCCCCGTTCCTGGCCGACCCGGTGGTCGTCGCCGCGGACCCGGGCAGCGCGCCCGAGCCGACCGCCGACCCGTCGTGCGACGTGCTGGCCTGGGCGCACAACGAGACGTCGACCGGCGTCGCGGTGCCGGTCGTGCGGCCCGAGGCGGCGATCGACGGCCAGCTCGTCGTCATCGACGCCACCTCCGGCGCCGCGGGCCTGCCCGTCGACATCACGCAGGCGGACGCCTACTACTTCGCCCCGCAGAAGGGCTTCGCCTCCGACGGCGGCCTGTGGCTCGCGCTGATGAGCCCCGCCGCGCTGCAGCGCGTCGCGGACCTCGCCGCGGGGGACCGCTGGATCCCGCCGTTCCTGTCGCTGGCCACGGCCGTCGACAACTCGGTGAAGGACCAGACCTACAACACCCCGGCCGTCGCCACCCTGATCATGCTGGCGGACCAGATCGACTGGATGCTCGGCCTCGGCGGGCTCGACGGGTGCGTGGCCCGGACCAAGGACTCCTCCGACCGGCTGTACAGCTGGGCCGAGAAGTCCGAGTTCGCCACGCCGTTCGTCACCGACCCGGCGCACCGCTCGCAGGTCGTCGGCACGATCGACTTCGCGGAGTCCGTGGACGCCGCGGCGGTCGCGAAGGTCCTGCGGGCCAACGGGGTCGTCGACACCGAGCCCTACCGGAAGCTGGGCCGCAACCAGCTCCGGATCGGCATGTTCCCGGCCGTGGAGCCCGCGGACGTCTCGGCGCTGACCGCGTGCGTCGACTGGGTCGTCGAGCACCTCTGACCGATCCCGCCGTCGAGAGGGGCCGGGCCGCGTGGTCCGGCCCCTTTTTCACGCCCGAGCGTGACGGAATGTAGTCACACCAGTAACATCCACCCCACACTGCTCGACTCCGGCACGCCTTGTGACTGCTCGGGGTCGTGCTCGTCGGGAGAGGCACGGGAAACGCCCGGTAGCGGGCACGGCGCGCCTCACCCGTCGGACACGATTCGGCATCTACCGTCACCC
Source organism: Pseudonocardia sp. WMMC193 (assembly GCF_021728735.1). NCBI lineage: Bacteria > Bacillati > Actinomycetota > Actinomycetes > Pseudonocardiales > Pseudonocardiaceae > Pseudonocardia > Pseudonocardia sp. WMMC193. Next base: position 4,236,218 of record NZ_JAKKDO010000003.1, read on the forward strand.
GGACGGGGGCCGAGGTCGGGCTTCGGGCGAGTGCGGAGGTGCGGCGGAGATGCGGTCGTTGCGGGTCGTCGGGATCGCCGAGGACGGTGCGGTGGTCCTCGAGGACTCGGCGCGCCGCGAGCGGTACACGGTGCCCGCGGACGAACAGCTCCGCGCCGCCGCCCGGGGAGACCTGACGCGGCTCGGCCAGATCGCGATCGAGTTGGAGAGCCAGTTGCGCCCACGCGAGATCCAGGCCCGCATCCGTGCCGGGGCGTCCGTGGACCAGGTGGCCGCCGCCGCCGGGGTACCCAGCCAGAAGATCGAACGGTTCGCCTACCCGGTGCTGCTCGAACGCGCCCGCACGGCCGACCTCGCGCGCAACGCGCACCCCGTCCGCGAGGACGGCCCGGACCTGCGGACACTCGACGAGACCGTCGCGCACACCTTCGGGCTGCGCGGCCAGGACCCGACGACCGTCGACTGGGACAGCTGGAAGGGCGAGGACGGCAAGTGGGTCGTCGGCCTGTGCTGGCGGTCCGGGAAGTCGGACATCCGCGCGCACTGGAGCTTCCAGCCCGGCGCACACGGCGGCACCGTCACCGCGCTCGACGAGCACGCCCGGGACCTGGTCGAGGGCCGCCCGCAGCAGCCGCTGCGGCCCGTCGGCCCGGTGATCGACATGGCGCGCACCGAGGAGGCCGAGGCACCGGCCGCGGAGGCGGAGCAGGCGAGCGAGAGCGTGCCCGCGGCGGTGAACGGGGGCGCCCCGATCGCGCCGGAGCAGCGCCGCGCAGCCACCGCGCGGACCGCCGTCCGCACCCGCACCGAGTCGCGCACCGAATCGCGTACCGAATCACCCCGCACCGAATCGCCGCGCACCGAATCGCCGCGCACCGAGAGCGCCCGGCCCGTGCAGCGGGAGGCGGCGCCGACCCACCCGGCCGCCCGCAACAGCGACACCCGCCCGGCTCCCGAGCCCGCCCCTGAGCCGACCCCCGAACCCACCCCCGAGCCCGTCCCCGAACCCGCAGCCGCCGAGGCGGAGCCGCAGGCCGAACCGAGCAAGCAGCCCCCGGCCCGCCCGCGCGCGAAGAAGGGCAAGCCCGTCATGCCGAGCTGGGACGAAGTCCTCCTGGGCGTCCGCGGCAAGTAACCGCAGTGTGGCTCCACCACTGTCGCTCTGCGGCCGCGGAACGACAGTGGTGGCTCCATGATGCGTGGGGCTAGGTGAGGAACTCCCCCAACAGGAGCACCACCCAGGCCGCGGCGAGGCCCGCGGCCACACCCAGGGCGATCCAGCGCCAGAACCGCTGCCTGCGGGCGAGCCAGAGCGACGGCGCGAGCCCGCCGACCACGAGCAGGTTCGCCGGGATCCACAGCAACCCGAACGCCTCGCCGAAGGCCCGGGACAGCGCGACGTCCCCGATGGCCGCGAGCACCGCGAAGAAGGCGGCGACGGGCAGACCGGTCTCCCAGGGGGTCGGCTCGCTCGGCGCCGTGCGGGGCAGCGGGATCGGCCCGGTCTGGGAGCGCCCGACCACCCGCTCGCGCCCACCCGTCAGCGGGTCGACGTACTCGACGGGCCTGCCCAGTGCGTCGGACACCCGGCCCGCGAGCTGCCTGCCGCGGCGGGACACGATGTCCCGCTGCTCCGGCAGGATCGGGGCGCCCGCGATGCTGGTCGCGACCGCGGCCCACTGCCGCAGGTCGGACGTCAGGTCCTCGGGCAGGCCGGCATCGCCCGGTCGCCTCTCGCCGAGCACCACCCGTCCCCCCGCACCGAGGTGCACCGGTTCAGAGTACGGACGCCGCCACGGCATGGAAGGCCACGGCCGCAGCCGTTGCCACATTGAGAGAGTCGACGCCCGGGGCCATGGGGATGCCGACGCGGACGTCCGCGGCGGCGAGTGCGGCGTCCGTCAGGCCCGGGCCCTCGGCGCCGAGCAGCAGCGCGACCCGGGCCCCGGCCAGGCCCGCGGGCAGCGGGGTGCCGGACGGGGTCAGGGCCGCGACGGTCAGCCCGCTCTCGCGCAGCAGGTCCAACGAGTCCGGCCACGGTTCGTCGAGGTGGGCGAACGGCACCCGCAGGACGTGGCCCATCGACACCCGGACCGAGCGCCGGTACAGCGGGTCGGCGCAGCGCGGGCCGAGCAGGATCCCGTCGACGCCCAGCGCGGCGGCGTTGCGGAACAGCGAGCCGAGGTTCTCGTGGTCGTTGACCCCCTCGCAGACGGCGAGCACCCGCGCCGTCCGGGCGAGGGACGCGGCGTCCACGGGCGCGGCCCGGTCGGCGACGGCGAGCACGCCCCGGTTGAGGTGGAACCCGACGGTCGTCGCCATCGTGTCGGCGCTGGCCGCGTAGGCGGGGACATCGAGGGGCGCCAGGTCCGCGGACAGCTCCTCGATCCGCCGGGGGACGCCCAGCAGCGACCGGACGGGGTAGGGGGACTCCAGCAGACGCCGTACCACCACGACGCCCTCTGCGATGACGAGCCCGCGGCCACCCGGACGATCCGGCCGGCGGTCCGCCGTCGTGAGGTCGCGGTAGTCGTCGAGCCGCGGGTCGGCGGGGTCGTCCACGGTGGTGATGATGGCCACGATGACCGATCGTCCCAGGTCGTCTGCCGTTCGTCGCACCGGGTCGCCCGGACAGCCGGTACCGCCAAAGTCGGGGATGTGCCACGGTGGAAAACCGCGCGCCTTTCGAGGGCGCGGCAGGAGGAGGCATCGGGAGAGCATGGGCCAGGACGTCGACCGGACCCGGTTCAGTCGGCGGGAGCGCCAGCGGTATCGAGCCAAGGTGCAGCGTTGCCTCGAGGCGTTGACGACGATGCTGCGGGAGCACCCGTTCGCCGAGGACGACCCGATGACCGGCATCGAGGTGGAGCTCAACCTGGTCGACGGCGCCCTCGCTCCCGCGATGACCGGCCGGGAGGTGCTCCGGGCCATCGGCGGCACCGAGTTCCAGACGGAGCTGGGCCGCTGGAACATCGAGCTGAACCTGCCGCCGCGCCCGCTGCCCGGCGACCAGTGGCGCCACCTCGAGCACGAGCTGCTGGACGAGCTGGCCGTCGCGGGGGCGAAGGCGCGGGACTGCTCGTCCAGCATCGCCATGATCGGGATACTGCCGACCCTGGAGCGGAACCACCTCGTCTCGGACTCGATCTCGGCGGACGATCGTTACGCCGTCCTCAACGAGCAGATGCTCGCCGCGCGCGGCGAGCCGATCCACATCGACATCGCGGGCGGCGACCCGGCGGGCAGGCACGCGGTGGCCGCCGAGCGGTTCGCCGCGGACTTCGAGACGATCATCCCCGAGGCCGCCTGCACGTCGATGCAGCTGCACCTGCAGGTCTCGCCGAGCTCCTTCCCGGCGTACTGGAACGCGGCGCAGTGCCTCGCGGGCGTGCAGCTCGGGCTGGGGGCGAACTCCCCGTTCCTGCTCGGCTCGCGGCTGTGGGCCGAGACCCGGATCCCGCTGTTCACCCAGGCCTGCGACGTCCGGACGGTCGAGCTGCGCAACCAGGGCGTGCGACCGCGGGTGTGGTTCGGCGAGCGCTGGATCTCCTCCGTGCTGGACCTGTTCGCCGAGAACGCGCGCTACTTCCCCGGCATCGTCCCGTTCCCCGGCGACTCCGACCCGATCTCCACGTTGCGCGAGGGCGGCGTCCCCGACCTCGACGAGCTGAAGCTGCACAACGGCACGATCTGGCGCTGGAACCGTCCGGTGTACGACGTGGCGGACGGCCAGCCGCACATCCGCCTGGAGAACCGGGTGCTCCCGTCCGGGCCGACCGCCGTCGACATGGTGGCGAACGCGCTGTTCTTCTACGGGCTGCTGCGCGTGCTCGTCGAGGCGGACCGCCCGCTGTGGCAGTCGATGAGCTTCGAGGCCGCCGAGGAGAACTTCTCGACGGCCGCGCGCCACGGCATGGACGCGCCGCTCTACTGGCCGGGGACCGGGTGGATCAAGCCGGACGAGCTCGCCCTGCGCAAGCTCCTCCCGCTCGCCCACGAGGGCCTCTCCCGGTGGGGGGTGACGCCCGCGGTGCAGGACCGCTACCTGTCCGTCATCGAGCGGCGGTGCGTGTCCGGGCAGACCGGCGCCGCCTGGCAGCTGCAGACCGTCGCCGCGCTGGAGCGACGCGGGGCGTCCCGGGCGGGCGCGTTGCACGGGATGCTGGAGCGGTACCTGGAGTTCTCCGAGGCCAACGAGCCGGTGCACGCCTGGCAGCTGCCCGCCTGACCCAGCGCTGACGCGCCCGTGCGCGGTAAGTGGTGCCAGAGCACCACTTACCGCGCACGACCGGAGCTGCCGCTTCCCGCGCGTCCCGCCCGGCCGCGGGACCACGGCCCACCGCGGGAACGGCCGGCCGCCCCGTTCGCGATCGTGAACGGGATCCCCCGAAACCGCCCGGACGCGGCGCCGGGTTCCTAGCGTGCCCCCTCGTCGTCGGCAGCCCGCCGGCGAGGGGAGGCAGCACCATGTCCGCGTTCCGGTTCTTCGGCAGGCCCGAGCCCGCCGAGCGCGAGATCGCGCCCGACAGCGCGACGGGCCACGCGCGCCCCGCCCGCCGCGCGGAGGACCTCCTGGCCCCGCCCCCGCAGGCGTGGGGCGGGCCTCCCCACGGAGCGGCCGGCGGGTGGCCCGCCGCGCCGGAGCCCTACCCGGAGACCAGGCCCGGTCCGGTGGACACGCACGGGTGGGCGGGTGCTCCGGTCGGCGGCGGGTGGTCCGCTGCGCCGGAGCCCCACCCGGAGGCCCGGCCCGGCCCGATGGACACCCACGGATGGGCTCCGGTCGGCGGCGGGTGGTCCGCTCCCACCGAGGCGCCCCGGTGGACGGGCACCCCGGCGCACATGCAGGACGAGACCCCGTACTGCGCCTGCACGGTGCGCGAGGGCGACCCACACCCGGCGGAGGCCGCCGCGCTCGCGACCGCGTTCGCGGCCGACTACCTGTCCTGGGACGAGGACGACCCCGACCTGCGGGCCCACGTCCTCGGCGAGTACCTGGCCGCCCGCCGCCCCGTACTGCTGGGGTGGTCCGGACAGGGCAGGCAGCGGGCGGACTTCGCGGTCCCCGGCGTGGTCCGCCCGGACGGCGACGGGCGCGTGCTGGTGGACGTCCGCGTCCGGGTGACGCCCTACCGCCGGGTCCCCGGCGGCAGGCCCCTCCCGCCCGACGATCCGGACGAGGACGGCCCCACCGTGCCCGCCGCCGCCCCGGCACCCGCCGCCCGCGGGTGGCGCGGGCTGCCCGGCCGCTGGGTGCGGCTCAGCGTCGCGGTGCTCGCGGCGGGCGACCGGCTCGTCGTCGACGCCGAGGACGAGTCCGAGGACCCCTGGGTCGAGCCCGCGCCCGAGCTCGCCGACGACCTCCCCGAGGAGACCCTGTGAGCGGCTACCGACCGCCGATCGTCGCCGGGGTGTCCGGCGGGGTGGGCACCACGATCCTCGCGCTCGCGCTCCACGGGCGGGACGCGGGCACCGACACGGCGCAGGCCGACCTCCTGGTGTGCCGCAGCAGCGTCGAGTCGCTCGACCGGGCCGCCCGGATCGCCGACCTCGCCTGGCCGGGTCGCTACCCCGTCCTGCTCGTCACCCTCGACGGCACCGAACGGCGCCCGCCCGCGCGGCTCGCGCGGCTCCACGACCGCTGGACGGCGGTGGTTCCCGTCCCGCACGTCGCGCTGTGGCGGGAGCTGGCCGATCCCTACCGCGAGGCCGCGGGGTTGCTCGGGAGGCCGCGGGCGGACCTGCCCCGCCCGGTCCGGGCCCTGGCGGACGCGATCCGGCGCGCCGCCCGGGTCGTCGCGGAGTCGGGCCGGCTGTCCGGCCCGCCGACCCCGCCGACGGACCGACCCGCAGCGGAGGTCGTCCCCGCACCGACCGGGTTCGGCACGGGCCTGCCGCACGCCGCCCCGTTCCCCGGGCCGGTCGCTGGGCCGCCGCCCGCCACCGGCCACTTCCCCGCCGCCGGGCCGATCCCCACCGCCGGCCCGTTCCCTACTGCCGGGCCGTTCCCCGCCACCGGGCCGTTCCCCGCTGCCGGGCCCGTGTCCGCCACCGGGTCGTTCCCCAGTCCGATGCCGCCCGGCCCGCCGCCGCGCTGGGCCCAGGCCGTCCCGCACGAGATCGGCACCGCCGCCGGATCGGCACCACACGCCACCGCAGAGGACCGGCACACACTCGCGGAGCCACCCCACCACCCGCCGGCACCGCAGGCCCCGGCGCAACCCGACGAGCCCGGGCCGCTCCGACTCGTCCACACCCCTGTTGATTCCACTGTGGACTCCACAGGCTGTGGAGAACCCGAGCACCGGCTGCCCGAGCTCCACCCGGTCCGCGGGATCCGGGTGCTCGACGCGGGCGGGGTCGCCGGATGAGGGCCCGGCGGTAGCGGTGCGACTCCTGCTCGCCGCGGTCCTGACGGCCGGGGCCACCCTCACCGCGCCCCCGACCACTCCGGCCGCCGCGGTCACCACGGTCACCACGGTCACCACGCCACACCAGCCGGTCGTGGTCGTGCCCGCGCCCGCCCGCGCCCCCTTCCCGGAGCGGTGGAGCGCACTGGCCTGCCCGGAGCTGGCACCGAACGCGCCGGACGGTCGGGTGCGCCGCGTCGCGGCGCGCACCGACGAGCCGGCGCCCCTCACCCAGCTCCGCCGGGCCTGCTCCCGGGTGCGCAGCGGGCTCGCCGCACTCGCGCGCACACCCGTCGCACCGGCCGTCGGGCCGGAGGCGCTGCGGCACAGCGTGTCCGCGGCCGTCGAGCGGGCGGCGGCGACACCCCCGCCGCCGGCGCCGCCGGCGCCCTGGACCGGCGGGGCGTCCGGCTGCGCCGTGCCGGACCCGACCGGCGGCGGAGGCTGTGTCACCGAGGCGACGCGACACGGGCTCGCCGCGGTCGAGGCCGCGTTCGGCCCCCTCGCCGCCGGGCCGACCGTCCGGTCCGCGAGCTGCTGGGACGAACACGCCTGGAACCCCGCCAGCGACCACCCGCGCGGTCGGGCCTGCGACCTCTTCCCCGGCACCGCCGGCGCGTTCCCCTCCGACGCCGAACAGGCGGCAGGCTGGCGGGTCGCGGACTACCTGCGTGCCCACGCCGACGCGCTCGACGTCTCGTACCTGATCTGGCAGGGCCGCTACTGGGATCCGTCGGTCCGCGACGGCGACGGCTGGGGCAGGCCGTACTCCAGCACGGTCTACGACACCGCGGACGTCACCGGCGGCCACTACGACCACGTCCACGTGAGCTTCGCCGAGTGAGGTCCGATGCTTGAGCTCCCCCCGCAGCTCGTCCGACTGCTGGTCACCGGCCTGACCACGCTGATCGGGTTCCTCGCGCCGACGCCCGCCGAGACCGTCGCACCCCTCGTGCCGGTCGTCCGGACCGCGGCCGAACGGGCGGAGAGCGGCGGTGAGCGGGTCCGCCGGATCCCCGCCCCACCCCGCCGCGGCGCGGACGCGCGGTCGGGTAGGAACACCACGGTGACCCCCGACGACGACGCGCCCACCGGAGGCGCGGGCGAGGCGACCCGACCCGATCGCGGGAAACCTGCGGACGCCGAGCCGCGGACGAGCCGGACCGGGACCGGGGCGACCGGCGGGTCCGCCGCCGGCGGCCCCACCGCCGCGGCGACGCACGGCTGGGGCACCCCGACCCGCGTGGACGAGTTCGACGGCGGCGTCGGCGGGGACTGGGGGATCTACGACGGCTCCGGCCACGACGGCAACGGCCGCCGCTCCCCCAGCGCGATCTCCGTGGCCGACGGGATCATGACGATCACCGGCACCCCCGACGGCACCACCGGCGGCATGGCGTGGAACCCCGGCCGCATGTACGGCCGCTGGGAGGCCCGCGTCCGCTCCCCCGCGGGCGACCCCGACTACCACTCGGTGCTGCTGCTCTGGCCGGACGCGGAGAACTGGCCGGTGGGCGGCGAGGTGGACTTCATGGAGATCTCGGACGCCTCCCGGCAGAACGTCGAGATGTTCCTGCACTACGGCGCGGACAACTCGCAGGTGCAGGGGGACGTGGACATCGATGCCACCGAATGGCACACCTGGGCGGTCGAGTGGACGCCCGACCACATCGCGGCGTTCGTCGACGGCGAGGAGTGGTGGCGCACCGACGACACCGGGATCCTGCCGCCCGGGCCGATGCACCTGACGATCCAGCTCGACAACTTCGGCGGCCCCGGCCGGGAGACGCAGATGCACGTGGACTGGGTCAGGGAGTACGACGTCTGAACGCTCGAGACGGGTGAGAAGAGCGCGCGGAACGCACCATCGACGCCTGAAGGGCCCCGGCCGATGCGGCCGGGGCCCTTCGTTCCCGAACTGACGCGCCGCTCCCACCACGAAGCGACGTGACTGAAGTTAGCCTACCCTCACTCACACCGCAAGACCCGGACCGAAATCCGCGCGAGATCCGTCCGTCCACGCTCTACCGTCCGCGTGTGAACGACTCTCGCCGCGCGCTCGCGGCCGTCGCGGTGACCGTCCTCGCGTGGGCGAGCGCGTTCGTCGGCATCCGGTTCGTCGGGCGCGCCTACGACCCGGGCTCGCTCGCCCTGGGTCGCCTGCTCGTCGGCACCCTGGCGCTCGGCGCGATGCAGGTGGCCCCGGGCCGCTGGGTGCGCCCGACCGGGCGGGAGTGGGGACTGCTCGTGCTCTGTGGCGTGGCCTGGTTCGCGGTGTACAACCTGGCGCTCAACGCCGCGGAGCAGCGGGTCGACGCGGGGACCACGGCGATGCTGGTCAACATCGGCCCGATCCTGATCGCCCTGTTCGCGGGCCTGCTGCTCGGCGAGGGCTTCCCGCGGCCGCTGCTGGTGGGCGCGGCGGTCGCGTTCGGCGGCGTTCTGGTGATCGGCGCGGCCACCGCGACGGGCGAGCGGACCGACCTGCTCGGCGCCGCACTCTGTGTGGTCGCCGCGGTGACCTACGCCGTCGGCGTGCTCGCCCAGAAGCCCACGCTGCGCAGGATCCCCGCCCTGCAGGTCACCTTCCTCGCCTGTGCGATCGGGACGGTGGGCTGCCTGCCGTTCGCACCGGCGCTGGTCACGGACCTCGCGGGCGCGCCGGTGTCCGCCACCGCGGCGTTGGTCTACCTCGGGCTCGTGCCGACGGCGCTCGCGTTCAGCACCTGGGCCTACGCCCTGTCCCGGATGGACGCGGGCCGCCTCGGCGTGACCACCTACCTCGTGCCGCCGATCACCGTGGCGATGGCGGCGGTCCTGCTGGCCGAGGCGCCGCCCGTGCTCGCCCTCGCCGGCGGCGCGTTGTGCCTGGTCGGCGTGGCCCTGACGCGGATCAGGCCCCGCGACCGGAGCCGCGGGGCCTGACACCTTCCCGAACTGACGCGCCGCTCCCACCACGAAGCGACATGAGTGAAGTTAGCCTAACCTCATTTGCTCGTCAACCCCGCGTCGCCACTGCTGTCGCCAGCCACCCTCGCCGCGGCGCGCGAGCACCACCGCGACGGCCAGGACGGACAGGACCGTCACCACCCCGCCGACGATCAGCGGGGAGCGTCCGCCGAAGTGCTCGGCCACCACGCCGAGCACGGGGGCGCCCAGCGGGGTACCACCCAGCAGCAGGAGCATGTAGATGCCCATGACCCGGCCGCGCACGGTCGGGTCGACGGAGAGCTGGACCGCGGAGTTCGCGGACGTCGTGAAGAGCAGCGCGGCCAGCCCGACGGGGACGAGTGCGAGCCCCGCGGTCAGGTAGGTCGGCATGGACCCGGCCACCACGAGCAGCACCCCGAACACCACGCCCGAGCCGGCGACCATGCGCAGCCGCGGTTTGGTGGTGCGTCGCGCGGCGAACGTGGCGCCGAGGACGGACCCGACCGCCAGCAGTGTGGTGAGCAGGCCGTAGCCCTGGGCGTCCCGGCCGAAGACGTTGCGGGCCAGCAGGGCGATGGTCATGAAGAAGTTGATCCCGAACGTCGAGACCAGGAACACGAGCACCATGATCGCGACCAGGTCCGGACGGGCGCGGACGTAGGCCAGCCCGTCCCGCAGCTGGCCCGGCGCGCGCGGCACCCGCTCGCTGCGGTAGAGCCGCTCGGGCCGCATCAGCAGCAGCCCGGAGATCACGCCGACGAAGCTCGCCGCGTTGATCAGGAAGACCCACCCGGTCCCGACCGCGACGATGAGCGCCCCCGCCACGGCGGGCCCGATGATCCGCGCCAGGTTGAAGACCATCGAGTTCAGCGCGACGGCGTTGACGACCTGCCCCGGCCCCACCATCTCGCTGACGAACGACTGCCGCATCGGGGTGTCGAACGCGGAGAAGCAGCCCAGCAGCAGGCACAGCAGGTAGACGTGCCACAGCTGCACGACGCCGGTGAGGACCACCGTGCCCAGCGCCACCGCGCAGAGCCCCATCGCCGCCTGGACCACGACCAGCACGATCCGCTTGTCCACCCGGTCGGCCAGCACGCCGCCCCACAGCGTGAGGAACAGCATCGGGGTGAACTGCAGCGCGGCCGCGATCCCCAGCGCCGTCGCGCTCCCGCCCGTCAGGTCCAGGACCAGCCAGTCCTGGGCGATGCGCTGCATCCAGGTGCCGACGTTCGACACGATCTGACCGGACAGGAACAGGCGGTAGTTCGGGACGCGCAGCGAGACGAACATGCCTGCTCGAGTCTCGACTGCCGTCACATTTGATTAGCTTACAGCAATGACCTGAGGGGTCCGATGGCGAAGTAGCCCACGAACGCCACGGCGACGACCCACATCAGCGGGTGCACCTGTCGGGCCCGGCCCGTGGTCGCCGAGAGCAGCACGTAGCTGATGAACCCCGCGCCGATGCCGTTGGCGATGGAGTAGGTGAACGGCATGACCACGACGGTGAGGAACGCGGGCAGCGCCGTCCGCAGATCGGTCAGGTCGATGCCGCTGACCTGCCGGAACATCATCGCGCCGACGATCACGAGGGCGGGCGCGGCGGCCTCGACCGGCACGATCGCGTAGAGCGGGGTGAAGAACATGGCGAGCAGGAACAGCACGCCGGTCACGACGTTCGCGAGGCCGGTCCGCGCCCCCTCGCCGATCCCGGAGGCGGACTCCACGAACACCGTGTTCGACGAGCTCGACCCCAGACCCCCCGCCACCGCACCCGCGCCCTCGACGACGAGGGCCCTGCCGATGCCCGGCAGCGTGCCGTTCTCGTCCGCGAGCCCCGCCTGCCGGCCGAGCCCGGTCATGGTGCCCATGGCGTCGAAGAAGTTCGCCAGCACCAGGGTGAAGATCAGCAGCGCGACGGTGAGGACGTCCAGCCGGGAGAACGCCCCGAACGACACCTGCCCGACGAGCGAGAGGTCCGGCAGCCCGACGATGCGGTCCGGCAGAGCGGGCACCGACAGCGACCAGCCCTTCGGGTTCGTCGCCGACGAGCCCACCTGCACGATCGCCTCGACGACGATCGCCACGACCGTCGTGGCGGCGACGCCGATCAGCAGGCCCGCCCGCACCCCCTTCACCACCAGCACGCCGGTGAGCAGCAGGCCGACGACGAACACCGCCGTCGGCCAGGAGGCGATCGACCCGCCGATGCCCAGGCCGACGGGCACGGTGGTGTTCGCCGCGTCCGGCAGCCTGCGGACGAAGCCGGAGTCCACCAGGCCGATGAGCGCGATGAACGCCCCGATGCCGACGGCGATGGCGGCCTTGAGCGAGGCGGGCACGGCGTTGAACACCGCCGTGCGGAACCCGGTGACGGCGAGCAGGACGATGACCAGGCCGTCGATCACGACCAGGCCCATGGCCTCCGGCCAGGTCATGAGCGGCGCGATCGTCACCGCGAGCAGCGTGTTGATGCCCAGACCGGTGGCGATGGCGAACGGCAGGTTGGCGATGAGCCCGAACAGGATCGTCATGACGCCCGCGACGAGCGCCGTCACGGCCGCCACCTGCGAGATCGGCAGGATCGCACCGAGCACGTCGGTCTTGGCCCCGGGATCGGTCGGCGCGAGGCTGCCGAGGATGAGGGGGTTGAGGACGATGATGTAGGACATCGTCACGAAGGTGACGAGTCCGCCGCGCAGCTCCCGGGGAACCGTGGACTCCCGCTGCGACACCGAGAAGAGCCGCTCGATCACCGGCACACCGTAGGGGCAATCCCCAGCGCGCGCTCAGGTCGTCACCGGTACGGTTCGCGGCATGGTCGACCCGCCCGCGCTGCCCCGCGGCACCACCGACGTCACGTTGGTGGTCGCGATCGGCACGCTGGCCTGGGTCACCGGGGCCGCGGTGCTGTTCCTCGCCCACGTGGTCGGCGGCCGCCCGCTGGACGTCTGGTTCACCACCTGCGTGGTCGGCGCGGGCCTGGGCGCCCTGGGCTTCGGGGTGTTCCGCTGGCAGCGCGCGGCGGCCCGCCGCGGCGCCCGCGGCGCCCAACGCGGCCTCGAGGACTGACCCGCCCGTCTCATCCCGCGCGGCGAGCGGCGCGTTCGCTCACACCTGGTGAGCGAACGCGCCGTTCGCCGGGTGGGGGCGGCATAGGGTTGGGGCATGACCGCACGTCCCACCGCCGTCGTCACCGGGGCCAGCTCCGGCATCGGCGCCGCCACCGCCCGCGCCCTGGCCGCCGCCGGGTTCCACGTCGTCCTCGGGGCCCGCCGGATGGACCGGCTGACCGCCATCGCCAAGGAGATCGACGGGACCGCGCTGCCCCTCGACGTGACCGACAAGGCGTCGGTCGCCGCCTTCGTCGAGGCGGTCCCGGAGTGTCGGCTGCTCGTCAACAACGCCGGCGGCGCGAAGGGGCTCGAGCCGGTCGAGGAGGCCGACGAGGCCGACTGGATCTGGATGTACGAGGTCAACGTGCTCGGCACGCTGCGCCTGGTCCAGGGCCTGCTGCCGACGCTGCGCGCCTCCGGGGACGGCCACATCGTCACCGTGACCTCGATCGCCGCGCTGCAGCCCTACGACAAGGGCGCCGGGTACACCGGCGCGAAGCACGCCCAGGCGATGCTGCACCGCACCCTGCGCGGGGAGCTGCTGGGCGAGCCGATCCGGCTCACCGAGGTCGCGCCGGGCATGGTCGAGACGGAGTTCTCCCTGGTCCGCTTCGCAGGCGACCAGGAGAAGGCGGACAACGTCTACCGCGGGCTCACCCCGCTCACCGCGGAGGACGTCGCGGACGTCATCGCCTTCGCCGCCACCCGGCCCAGCCACGTCAACCTGGACCAGATCGTGCTCAAGCCCAGGGCCCAGGCGGACGCGATGCGCGCCCACCGGGACGCCTAGACCCCTTCGTCGGACGCGCGGTTCTCCTCCGCGGCGTCCGCGGGGGCGTTGCCGTCGAGGGCTCCGGCGATGCGCTCCTCCGACTCCTCCAGGATCTGCTCGGCCTCGTCGCGGCGGTCGGTGACGTCCCCCGCGGCGCGCTCCTCCGGGAGCGGCTCGGCGCGGGTCTCGGCGCGCTCGGCGGGGATCTCGTTGACGGACGGATCGGTCATGCCCTCGGCCTACCCCGTCAGAGCGCGGACAACTCCTGCCACTGGGCCCAGCTCAGGGTCCAGTCCCACACGTCCCCGTCCCGCGCGGAGAGCTGCACCGGGGTGCCGGTGACCTCGACGGGGTCGCCGTAGAGGGCGGTGTCGTAGTAGGCGCGGGCGTTCTCGGTGGACAGGTTGATGCAGCCGTGGGTCACGTTCGACGAGCCCTGCGCACCCGCCGAGGCGGGGTTGGCGTGGATGAACTCGCCGTTGTTGCTCATCCGCACGGCCCACTTCTCCATGACGTCGTAGCCGTACTGCTGGCTGGTCATGCGCTTGTCGGTGAACTTCTCCGTGACCACGTGCACCCCGGAGCGGGTGTTGCGGTCCGGGTCCGACGCGAGGCCGTAGCTGGCCGGGTAGTCCGCGACCTGCTGCCCGTCGCGCTCGACGACCATCCGGAACGACTGCGCGTCCGCCTTCACGATCTGCGCGCGGCCGATCTCGAAGTCGCTGGTCACGTCCGCGGCGCCGTACCGCCCGCCGCCGTAGGAGACGCCGTAGAGCTTCGCCCCGACGTGGACCTTCGTGTACGCGGGCCAGTACTCCTTGGGTCGCCAGTGCACGCGCGAACCGCCCGCCTCGTCCGGCAGCCAACCCCAGGCGCCCTCGACCGCGACCGAGGTCTCCACCGTGAGAGCCCGCTCGACGGCCGCCCGGTCCTCGACGTGGGCGTTGAACTGGATCTCGATCGGCGCGGCGACGCCGACGGTCCGCCCGTCCCCGATGTTGAGCACACCGCGGACGACCTTCGCGGGCGCCAGGGTGTGGAAGCCGCCCGCCAGCGGGACGGCCACGCCGTCCGCACCGACGGCGGTGCCGGTCCAGGTGTACTGCGCGTCGTACCCCAGCGGCTCGGTGGTGCTCCAGGTGTTCCCGGTCAGGGTGCCCGCGACCGGCTCACCCTTCGCGTTCACCAGGGACACCTGCGCGAAGGTGCCGTCGCTCACCGTGACGGTGGCGGGCGCGGTGGGGGCGACGTCGGTCGCGCCCGGACCCGGCGCGTAGGCCACCGTGGCGGACTTCGCGAGCAGGGTCGGCAGACCCGGGCCCCCGCGGCCCGCGGCCGTGGCCGCCGTGACCACCCCGACGGTCCCGACCAGGATCACGGCCAGGACCAGCAACAACCGCCTCATCACACTCCCCCGCTGCGGACAGTTCCCCGAATGGACGGACGTGTGAACGTCTGTCGGGTTGCGTCCCGAAAGGGAGGTTACGCGCCACCACCGACAGCGACGACGCGTGCCACGATCGTGTGATCGTGCCCCACTACAGCCGGCACCCGACCAGCACCGGCTCCGGCTCGAGCGTGATGCCGAACCGGTCCCGCACCCCGTCGCGCACCGTGCGGGCCAGGGCCAGCAGGTCCGCGGTGCGGCCTTCCCCGCGGTTGGTCAGGGCGAGGACGTGCCGGGTGGACAGGGCGACCCGCCCGCCCGGGCCGGGGTGCCCGGGGGCGAAGCCGGAGTGCTGGATGAGCCAGGCGGCGGGCAGCTTGACCCGGCCGTCGACGGGCCAGCGCGGCATCTCGGGGTCCGGTGCCTCGTCGACGACCGGGTTGGTGAAGAAGGACCCGACGCTCCAGGTGTCGTGGTCGGCGGCGTCGAGCACCATGCCCTTGCCGCGGCGCAGGTCGAGGACCGCCTCGCGGGCGACCGCGGCCGGGACCGTGGTGCCGGGGTCCACCCCCAGCGTGCGGGCCAGCTCGGCGTAGGCGATCGGCATGCTCGCGCCGCCGCCGGGCAGGACGAACCGGACCCGCAGGACGACGCCCGCGTCCGTCCCCTTGAGCGTGCTCGTCCGGTAGCCCAGGCCGAGGTCCGCGGCGGGGACGCGGGAGACGGTGGCGGTCGCGCGGTCGTAGAGGTCGACGGACTCGAGGAGCGTGGCGACCTCGACGCCGTACGCCCCGACGTTCTGCACCGGGGTGGCGCCGGTGCGGCCGGGGATCCCGGACAGGCACTCCAGCCCGCCGAGCCCGTCCGCGACGGTCGCGGCGACGACGTCGTCCCAGTTCTCGCCCGCCTCCACGGTGAGCAGCACCGAGCCGTCCGACCGGCGGTCGGTCACGATGCCGGTCGACGCCACCCGGACCACCGTGCCCTCGAAGCCCGAGTCCGCGACGACGACGTTCGACCCGCCGCCGAGCACCAGGACCGGCTCCCCCGCGGCGTCCGCCTTGTGGACCTCCTGGACCACGGCCGCCGCGTCGGTGGCCTCGACCAGGCGGCCTGCGGGTCCGCCGAGACGGAGGGTGGTCAGGTCGGAGAGCGACTGCACGCGCCCGACGGTAGCGGTAGCCTCCGCGCGTGCCCCGCTCGACCGAGTTCCGCGCCACCAGCAGCCATCCCGTCGACGCGGTGTACGCCGCCATGATCGACAAGCAGATCCTCAGCGACCGGCTCGCCCGCATGGGCGGCCCGGGGGCCGGGATCCTCGAGTACACCTCCGACGGTGAGAACGCGCGGTACCGCGTCAAGCACGGGATCGACGCGAAGGACCTCCCGGGCGTCGTGAAGACGGTGGTGGGGAACGACGGCATCCAGATCGAGCGGGACGAGGCCTGGACGAAGGTCGGGGACCACTACGAGGGCACGGTGGCGGTGGCGCTGCCGGGGCTGCCCGCGCAGGCCTCCGGCGTGATGCGGCTGTCCCCGACGCCCGAGGGCTCGGAGCTGGTCGTGACCGTGGACGTCGCGGTGAAGGTGCCGATCATCGGCGGGAAGATCGAGGAGACCGTCGGGCAGCAGATCGTGCGGCTGCTGGAGATGGAGACCGGCTACACCCTCAGCCGGCTCTGACGCCGCGCCGCCCCGGCCCACAGCAGGAACCCGAGCGTCGGGAACGCCGCCCCGACGATGCTCACGCCGAGCCAGCCGTGGCTCGCGTAGACCGCGCTCGACAGCCCGCTGCCCAGCGCCCCGCCGAGGAAGTAGCTGGTCATGTAGGCGGTGTTGAGCCTGCTGCGGGCCTCGGGGTGCAGCGCGTAGATCGTGTTCTGGTTGCTGATGTGGCTGCCCTGCACGCCCAGGTCGAACAGCACCAGCCCGATCGCCAGCGCCACGAGCGAGACCGCGCCGAGGCCGAGCGGGATCCAGGACAGGGCGACGAGCGCGAGGAACGCACCGGTCGCCGGGAACGCCTTGCCCCGGTCCGCGAGCCGCCCCGCGAACCGCGCCGCGAGCGCCCCCGCCACGCCGAACAACGCGAACAACCCGATCCGGGCCTGCGACAGGCCGAACGGCGGCGCCGCCAGCAGGAAGCCGACGCTCGTCCACAGCGCCCCGAACGACGCGTAGCCGCACGCCCCGACCGCCATCCGGAAGCGCAGCACCGGCTCCTCACGGATCAGCGTGAGCACCGAGCCCAGCAGCTTCGGGTACCGCAGGTCGGTGGCGGGCTCGAGCACGGGCAGGGTTCGCCACAGGGCCAGCGCCGAGACCGCCGTGAGCACCGCACCCAGCACGAAGACCCCGCGCCAGCCGACGAGCTCGGCCACCACTCCGGCGACCACCCGCGACACCAGGATGCCGATCAGCAGCCCGCTCATCACGGTGCTGACGGTCTTGCCCTGCTCACCCGGCCTGGCGATCGTCGCGGCGAAGGGTACGAGGATCTGGGCGGCGACCGTCGTCAGGCCGACGACGCCCGCCGCGGCGGCCAGCAGCGGGAGGGTGGGCGAGAGGGCCACCCCGACCAGTCCGAGGACCGTCACCCCCAACAGGGTGACGACCAGGCGCCGCCGTTCCAGCAGGTCACCGAGGGGCACGAGGGTGGCCAGGCCCAGGGCGTAGGACAGCTGGATCAGGGTGAGGACCGCCCCGATCGCCGAGGACGGCACCCCGAAGTGCGCGCTCAGCTCGGCCTCGAGGGGCTGGGCGTAGTAGTTGTTCGCGATGATCGCGCCGGTCGCGAACGTCATGGCGGCGACGGCGGACGTACGGCTCACCGGACCACCCTGCGCCCGCACGCCCGGCTGCGCATCGGCTGCGCACTGTGATCTGCGACGATCGTGCCCGTGGAGCTCGACCGCCGGTACGTCATCACCTTCAGCTGCCCCGACCGCACGGGCATCGTCGCGCGGATCTCCGGGTTCCTCGCCGAGCTGGGCGGCTGGATCGTCGAGGCGGCCTACCACGCGGGCGACAACTGGTTCTTCACCCGCCAGGCCGTGCGGGCGGACTCACTGCCCTTCGGGGTCGACGAGCTGCGGGCCCGGTTCGCCGCGGTCGCCGACGAGTTCGGGCCGGAGGCCACCTGGCAGGTCACGGACACCGGCGTCCCGAAGCACGCCGTGCTGTTGGTGACCCGCGAGCCGCACTGCCTGCACGACCTCCTGGGCCGCATCGCCGCGGGCGAGCTGCCCGTCACGCTGGACGCGGTGATCGGCAACCACGCCGACCTGGCGCCGCTGGTCGAGGCGCACGGGGTGCCGTTCCACCACGTGCCGTTCCCCGGCCCCCGCGACCCCAAGAAGGAGCAGGGCAAGGTGGCGTCCTTCGAGAAGGTGCGCCAGATCGTCGACTCCTTCTCCCCGGACGCCATCGTGCTCGCCCGGTTCATGCAGATCCTGCCCGCGCACCTGTGCGAGGAGTGGGCGGGCCGGGCGATCAACATCCACCACAGCTTTCTGCCCTCGTTCATGGGCGCGCGGCCGTACCACCAGGCGCACCAGCGGGGCGTCAAGCTGATCGGCGCGACCTGCCACTACGCCACCGCGGACCTCGACGCGGGCCCGATCATCGAGCAGGACGTCATCCGGGTGGACCACGGCGACACGGTGCCGGACATGGTCCGCCGGGGCCGGGACATCGAGCGCCTCGTCCTCGCCCGCGGCCTGCGCTGGCACCTGGAGGACCGGGTCCTGGTGCACGGCAACAAGACCGTCGTCTTCCGCTGACCCGCGGCTCCGCCGCCCGTGCGTGGTAAGTGGTGCTGGGGCACCACTTACCGCACGACCTCAGGCGGGCGCGATGTTCGCGTTGACGTGCAGGAGGTTGCCGTGCAGGGCGGCGGCGTCCAGCATCTGCTGCAGGGCGACATAGGGCAGCGGCGCTTCGGTCGCGAACAGCGGGGCGGTGCGCTCGGCCGCGGCCTTCACCGCGGCGGCGTGCTCCCCCGGGTCGCCGAAGCCGGCGAGCACCAGGGCGACGCCGGCCGCGACGTGGTGCTGGGCCGGCACGCCCCCGAACAGCCGTGAGTGGCGATGGTCGCCATAGCGACCATCGCCACTCACGGGGTGCTCAGGCCGAGACGGTCGAGTCTGCAGACTCCAGGGCCAGCGCGAGGACGTCGGCGACGTCCGCGACCGGGTGGACCCGCAGCTCCGCGAGGACCGACTCCGGCAGATCGTCGAGGTCGGGCTCGTTGCGCTTCGGGATGATCACGTCGGTCAGGCCGGCACGGTGGGCGGCCAGCAGCTTCTGCTTGACCCCGCCGATCGGCAGGACCTTGCCCTGCAGGGTGACCTCACCGGTCATGCCGACCGACGACTTCACCGGGCGTCCCGACGCCAGCGACGCGAGCGCCGTCGTCATCGTGACACCTGCCGACGGGCCGTCCTTCGGGACCGCGCCCGCGGGGACGTGCACGTGCAGCTTCTTCGACGCCAGGTCGCCCGCCAGACCCTTGCTGCGCAGGTACGACAGGGCGATGGAGACGGACTCCTTCATGACGTCGCCGAGCTGGCCGGTGAGCGTCAGGCCGGGGTCGCCGTCCATGGCGGTGGCCTCGATGAACAGGACGTCTCCGCCCGCTCCCGTGACCGCCAGGCCCGTCGCCACACCGGGGACGGAGGTGCGCTCCGCGGACTCCGGCGTGAACTTCGGCCGGCCCAGGTAGGTGACCAGGGTGTTGGCGTCGACGTGGATCGGCGTGGCCTCGCCGGTGTCGATCGCGACGGCGGCCTTGCGCAGGACCTTCGCCAGGCCCCGCTCCAGCTGCCGCACGCCCGCCTCGCGGGTGTACTCCGCGGCGATCATGCCGAGCGCGACGTCCGAGAACTCCACGTCCGTGGGCTCCAGGCCCGCCTTGACGAGCTGCCGCGGCAGCAGGTGGTCGCGCGCGATGGCGACCTTCTCCGCCTCGGTGTAGCCGTCCAGCGTCACGACCTCCATGCGGTCCAGCAGCGGGCCGGGGATGGTGTCGTAGGCGTTCGCGGTGGCGAGGAACAGGACGTTGGACAGGTCCAGGTCCACCTCGAGGTAGTGGTCGCGGAACGTGTGGTTCTGCGCCGGGTCGAGCACCTCGAGCAGGGCCGCGGACGGGTCGCCGCGGTAGTCGCTGCCGACCTTGTCGATCTCGTCGAGCAGGACGACGGGGTTCATCGTCCCGGCCTCGCGGATCGCGCGGACGATGCGGCCGGGCAGCGCGCCGACGTA
The DNA here is from genome assembly GCF_021728735.1 of Pseudonocardia sp. WMMC193. Lineage (NCBI taxonomy): Bacteria > Bacillati > Actinomycetota > Actinomycetes > Pseudonocardiales > Pseudonocardiaceae > Pseudonocardia > Pseudonocardia sp. WMMC193. The sequence continues at coordinate 4,256,099 of NZ_JAKKDO010000003.1, forward strand.
GGTGCGCCGGTGGCCCCGGATCTCCGCCTCGTCCCGCACGCCGCCGAGGGCGACGCGGACGAACTTGCGACCGAGCGCGCGGGCCACGGACTCACCGAGGGAGGTCTTGCCGACGCCGGGCGGGCCGACCAGCGCGAGCACGGCACCGGAGCCACGACCGCCGACGTTCTCCACGCCCTTGCGGTTCAGCCTGCTCCGGACGGCCAGGAACTCGATCAGCCGCTCCTTGACGTCGTCGAGTCCGGCGTGGTCGCTGTCCAGGATCCGGCGGGCCTCCACCAGGTCGTCGGTGTCGACGGTGGTGGACTTCCACGGGATGTCCAGGATCGTGTCGAGCCAGGTCCGGATCCAGCCGGACTCCGGGCTCTGGTCGCTCGCGCGCTCCAGCTTGCCGACCTCGGTCAGCGCGGCCTTGCGCACGTCCTCGGGCAGGTCGGCGGCCTCGACCCGGGCGCGGTAGTCGTTCTCGCCCTCGGGGTCGTCGTCGCCGAGCTCCTTGCGGATCGCGGCCAGCTGCTGGCGCAGCAGGAACTCGCGCTGCTGCTTCTCCATGCCCTCGCGGACGTCACCGGCGATCTTCTCGGTGACCTCCTGCTCGGCCAGGTGCTCCTTCGTCCATTCCAGGAGCAGCTCGAGCCTGCGGGTTACGTCGGTCTCGTTCAGCAGCTGCGACTTGTGCTCCAGGTCGAGCCACTGGTTCCAGCCGGCCGTGTCGGCCAGCTCGGACGGGTCCGTGATCTGCTGGACGCCGTCGATGATCTGCCAGGCGCCCCGCTGCTGCAGCATCGAGACGACCAGCGCCTTGTACTCCTTGGCCAGCTCCTGGGTCCGGCCGGTGACGGGGGACTCCGCCACCGTCTCGGCCTCGACCCACAGGGCCGAGCCGGGCCCGGTCACACCGGAGCCGATGCGCGCCCGCGTCTCACCGCGGACGACCGCGGCACGCTCACCACTCGGGAGCCTGCCGATCTGTTCGAGGACCGCGACCACACCGATCGCGGCGTACTTGCCGTCCAGACGGGGGACGACGAGGACCTGCTTGCCTTCAGCGGCGTCGACCGCTGCCTGAACCTCCGGCGCGTCGAGCCGGACGGGCACCACCATGCCGGGCAGCACCACCGAGTCGGTCAGCGGAAGCACCGGCAGCTTCAGCGTCTGTGTCATGTCCTGCCCAACGCTTACACCGCAAGCCTCATTCCAGCGCTCAAGTAATTCTTCCCGGAGCGAACACAGGAACCTTGAGCGCCCCTCACTCAGGTTCCCCGAAGTAGCTGCCCGGCGCCACCCCGGTCCGGCGCCGGAAGGCGGCGATGAAGGCACTGGGGCTGCGGTAGCCCACCCGGTGCGCCACGGCGCCGACGGGCACGCCGTCCGCCAGCAGGGCGAGCGCGGCCCGCAGCCGGACCTGCGTGCGGTACTCCGTGAAGCTGCTTCCCGGCTCCGCCGCGAACGCCCTGGTGAGAGTCCGCACCGAGGCGCCGACCTGCCGCCCCCAGGCCTCGAGGCCGCGGTCGTCCGCCGGGTCCGCGGCCAGCGCCCTGGCGACCTCGGCCGCCCGGGGGTCCGTGGGCTCCCGCACCTCGATGGTGGCCACGCCGACGGGGTGGAGCACGTCGGACAACACCTGTTCGGCGGGGCGGCGCCGCTCGACGGACAGGTCGGGATCGGCGAGGTACTCGATGAGCCCCCGGGCCAGCGGCGCGATCCGGACGACCATGGGGGACGCCCAGTCCCGGGGGAAGCGAGCGGGATCGAGGTAGGGCGCGAGCATCGTCGTGGCCCGGTGGGCACCGGTCGAGTGCCGCAGCCCGGCGGGGATGAAGAGCCCGAGGTGCGGCGGCAGCACCCAGGACCGCGCCCCGACGCGGACGGTCAGCACCCCCGCAGGCGACCAGGCGAGCTGGTGCACCGAGTGCTCGTGGTCCGGGAAGAACTGCCCGTGGGCCAGCGCGAAGTCGAGCACCGAGATCGCGGGCCGGCCGCTGTCCGACACGAGGTGCGATCCTATCGCCCGTGCGCCGGCCCACCCGTTCCGTCGCCGTGACCGCGATGACATTCCGGACATCCGACCGCAGGCCGGGGACGGGATGGCCGATCCGCCGCCGAAGCCGGCCTCCCCTCGATATGAGGCATGGCTAACCTCACCTCGTGCTTCGCCCTCTGCTGACCGGTCTCACGGTCGCCACCTTCGCCCTGGTCACGGCCGCCTGCGGCACGGCCGCCCCCGCAGCGCCCCCCGCCGCCACCCGCACGGTCGACACCATCCGGGGCCCGGTGGAGATCCCCGCGACCGCGACCCGGATCGTCGCGATCGGCTTCCCGGAGGCCATGGCCCTGCTGGACCTGGGGATCGTCCCGGTCGGGCTGCCCACCTACGTGCCGAAGGTGCCCGCCTACGACGCGCTGATCGCGAACGTCCCGCGCGTCGACGACAACAACCAGGTCGACGTCGAGAAGGTCGCCGCGCTGAAACCGGACCTCGTCATCGGCGGCGACTTCTCCCCGAGCTCGGACATCCAGCGGTCCGGTGGCGCGATCCCCTACGAGGCGCTGTCCGCGGTCGCCCCGACCGTCCTGTTCGAGTGGAAGGCCGCGGGCGGGAACTGGCAGGACGAGGCCGCCCGCACCGCCGCGGCCGTCGGGCGCGAGGCCGACATGGCCGCACTGGCCGCGGCGACGCACCAGAAGGCCGCGCGGATCGCGAGCACCCACGCCGACGTCCTCGGCCGCACCACCTGGGACCTGGTCAGCGGCCAACCGGGCGCCCCCTGGTACCTCTACGGACCCGAGTCGTCGCACGGGGTCGTGCTCAAGGAGGCGGGCGTCCGGTTCGGCGCCGCGGCCGGGCAGCAGGCCAACTTCGTGCAACAGTCGGAGGAGAACTTCGGCGTGCTGAGCGGCACGAACGGTCTGATCGTGGCCGTCGACGCCGCCGGCAACAACCCCCTCGCCGGGCAGGCGGGCTACGAGAACCTCGCCGCGGTGCGGGCGGGGCACGCCACCGTCACCCGGTGGTTCTTCCCGGCCGGCTACCAGGCCGCCGAGTTGCTGCTCGACGACCTCGACACGGCCCTGCGCGCCTACGCCTGACCGCACCGGGTATCTCGCCGCGACCCTCGCGGCTCGTTCCAGCATGCCTCCCGCACCGGCCGACCTCTTCTTCCCGCGCACCGTCGACCCGGGCCACGTGTACGACGTCATCGTCGTCGGGTCAGGGATGGGCGGCGGCGTGCTGGCCTCCCAGCTGGCCCGCCGCGGCGCGGACGTGCTCGTGCTGGAGGCGGGCGGATACCTGTTCCCGACGCACGTCGGCAACCTCGCCCGGCAGATCCCCATCGGCCGGTTCAGCAAGCACATCTGGTCACTGTGGGACGAGTTCAAGACCGTCAACTACGAGGGCGCGGGCCCCGACGTCGACAGCGGACAGGCCTTCGCCCTCGGCGGCCGGTCGCTGTTCTGGGGCGGGCTGATCCCGCGCCAGGCGCCGTGGGAGCTGGCGGGCTGGCCCCGGGCGGTGGCCGACGACCTCCTGCTGAACGGCGGGTTCGCCGCCGCCGAGGCCGCCCTCAACCGAGCCCGACCGGACTTCGCCGACTTCCAGCGCGTCGCCCGGGTGGAGCTCGAACAGCGGATGCCGGGGTTCGTCGCGGAGGACGCCCCGCTGGCCGTGCAGTACAACGGCGCCACCCCGCTCGCGCTGCCCGCCGGCCTGTTCTCCACCGCCGACCTCCTCCTGGAGGACAGCCTCGTCGACGATCCCGGACGGACCAGGCCGCAGGTCCACCTCGAGACGGCGGTGCAGCGCGTGCGCCCGGGCACCCCGATGGTCGTCGAGTGCTGGGACGGGCAGCCCCGCGAGTACCGCGCCGAGCAGGTGGTGCTCAGCGCGGGCACCATCGAGTCGGCCAAGATCGCGCTCGCCTCCGGGCTCGGCGGGCCGCGGACGGGCGTCGGGATCACCGACCACACCATCCGCTTCCGGCACTTCGCGCTGCCGCCGGGCACGTTCGGCATCACGCCCGGCGACTCCGCCAAGGTGGTGTTGCGGCACCCGCTGGCGAGCCGGACGGACAAGGGGTTCCTCGTCGTCGTCGAGATCGGGGCCAACCTCAACCAGGGCCGCTTCGTGGACCCGGCCAACCTCGCCCGCGACCGCGCCGTCCGCAACGGCTGGACGGCCTGCGAGATCGTCTACCTGCACTACGCGGACCTCGACGACACCAACGCGGTCCGGCTGAGCGGCCCGGATCCCGCGGCGCCGGTGAAGCTGGAGCTCAAGCGAGTGCCGCCGCCCGCCGCCGACCTCGCCCTGGCCGACGACCTCACCGCCGCCCTGTTCGCCGGGCTGGGCGCGACCCCCGTCGCCGAGGAGCAGGGGCTGTTCCTGGAGAACGGCACGCTGGGCGGGGTGGCGCACGAGGTCGGGACGCTGCGCATGGGCGCGGTGGTGGACGAGAACCTGCGCTTCGCCGACGTCGAGCACCTCTACGCCTGCGACAACTCGGTCTTCCCCGCCTCGCCCGCCGCCAACCCGAGCCTCACGACGGTGGCCCTGGCGATCCGGCTGGCCGCGCACCTGAGCGCGTGAGCGGTCAGTTCCCCAGGCCCTCGACGACCTCGGCGCCGGGGAGCCCGGCCAGGACCGCGCCCGGGACGGCGAGCTTGGAGCCCCGGATGCCGCTGCCGACGATCACGGCCTCGGCGGCCGCGACCCGCGCGTCCACCAGGATCGGCCAGTCCGCGGGGAGGCCGAGCGGGGTGATCCCGCCGTACTCCATGCCGGTCAGCTCCACGGCCTGGTCCATCGGGGCGAAGCTGGCCTTGCGGACGTCCAGCCTGCGCTTGACCAGGCCGTTGACGTCCGCCCGGGTGGTCGCGAGGACCAGGCAGGCGGCGAAGCGGACCTCGCCGGCGCGCTTGCCGGACACGACGACGCAGTTGGCGCTCGCCTCGAGCGGGGACCCGTAGGCCTCGCAGAACGCGGCGGTGTCCGCCAGCGCGGGGTCGATCTCGGCGACCTCGACCCCGGACAGACCGGCGACGGCCTTGGCGACGGGCTCGGCGAGCAGGTCTGGCCGGTCGGCCGCGGGAACCGCCGACAGGCTGCCCCAGACGCTCACCAGCCGTTGCCCCCGCGGGAGGCCGCGACGACGGCGGGCCGCACGTCGACCATGTAGACCAGCATCGCCACGGTGCCCGCCAGCCAGAACAGCGTGAGCTCGCTGCGCAGCCCCTGGAACGACATGATGACGCCGTAGACGCTGGGCTGGGAGATGACCCCGAAGATGGGGATGACCAGCAGGAACAGCGCGGCGGCACCGGTGATGCCCAGCCACGCGTTCTTGGTCAGCTTGCTCGCGGCCTGGAACGCGTCCGCCCGCTGGCGGATCGCGTGCACGAAGGCGTACCCCGCGCACACCGCGACCACGATGCCGATGACGAACAGCACCAGTCGGTCGAGCATGGTGAACACGTTCACCGGGTCAGACTACGTGGGTCGCCGCGATCCCGACATACCCGCACCGTGACCGACGCGTGAACGGCCCCGGAGCCCGCGCTCGGCGGTGTCTCCGGGGCCGTTCGACGGCGTGGGTCAGGAGTCCGACTTCGGCTCCGCCTTGGGGGCGGCCTTCGCCGTGGTGGTGCGGCGCGCGGCGGGCTTGCGGGCCGGCTTCGGTGCGGTCTTCGGCTCGGCCTTCGCCGGGGCGGTGCGGTTGGCCGCGCGCCGGGTGGCGCTGCGCGTGGTGGAGGCCGCCTCGTCGCCCGCGGTGTCCACGGCCTCGGCCGCCTCCTTGCCGGCCTCGGCGACGCTCTCCGACACCTCGGCGGAGACCTCGGTGATGGTCTCGGCGACCTCGTCCGCGGCCTTCTGGGTGCGGACGGCGACCTTCTCGCCGACCGAGCGGGTCTGGGTGGTCAGCGTGGAGAGGGCCTTCTCCGCGACGTCGTGCGCGTCGTCGACGAGGGCGTCCACGCGGGCGTCCACCTTGCCGGTGAACTCCTCGACCGAGCTGAAAGCCTGCTTGACCTGCGGCTGCTTGCGGATGGTGGTCCAGGTGGACTCACCGTGCTTGGCCAGGTCGGCGTAGTACTTCTCCGCCTGCGCCCGCAGCTGCTCGACGAGCTTGCGCAGCTCCTCGGTGCTGAGCTTGCCCCGCAGCTCCTCGAGCTCGCCCGGCAGCTCGCCTGCGAACTTCTGCGCGGCCTCGGCCCGCTCGGTGGCGCGGGTCTTCACCGTGGAGTAGGCGCCGAGCACGGTGGAGTACGCGTACTCGCCCGCACCCAGCACGGCGAGCGCCGGGGTCTTCACGACTCCCGCCTGGTCGGCCACGGACTCGGCGAACTGCTCGCGGACCTTGCGGACGTCCGCGGCGGTCGGCAGCGACACGGCCATGGTGATCACTCTCCCTGTTCTGTCGATTCGCCCGGCTCGTTCTCGCGCCGGAAGGACTGGTAGATGTCCAGCAGCACCTGCTTCTGCCGCTCGGTGAGGTGCGGGTCGATCAGCACCGCATCCGTGACGGCACCCGCGGGACGCTGCTCGAGGATCCCGGCCTTCACGTACAAGGCCTCCGCCGAGATGCGCAGCCCCTTGGCGATCTGCTGCAGGATCTCGGCGGACGGTGTGCGCAGCCCGCGCTCGATCTGGCTGAGGTACGGGTTGGAGACCCCCGCGGTCTTCGCGAGCTGACGCAGGGAGACCTGCGCCGACTCGCGCTGGGCGCGGATGTAGGAGCCGATGTCGTCGACGGTCTTCTCGACCTTCTCGACGACGTGCCCCACCTGACCCACGGCCTGGTTGAGCTTGTCGGTCGACCCCTCGGACACGTCTCGACCGTACGCGGCAGTGCTAGCTCCTGCAAGCGGGGTGCTTGCGCTGGTCGCGTGGCCTCGGACACGATTCAGCTCGTGCGCCGACCACAGGTTCGCCGGGTGGTCGCGGGATCCGGGTGGTGTCGCCCAAGGCGCCGCGCGCGGACCGGTGAGCGTCCGCGGTCACCGCACTAGGCTCCCGTGGTGACCTCCGAGGTGCTGCGCGGCCAGAGCCGCCCCGTCCTGGCGGTCGCGGCGGGCGGGGTGCTCGGCGCGCTCGCCCGGTGGGCCGTGGGCCTCGCGCTCCCGGGCCCCCCGGGCACGTTCCTGATCAACGTCGTCGGGTGCTTCGCGATCGGCGTGGCGCTCACGGTGCTCATCGCGCGCGGCGCCCACCCCCTGCTGCGGCCCTTCCTGGCCACCGGCGTGCTGGGCGGGTTCACCACGTTCTCCACCTACGCCGTGGACGCGCAGCGGCTCCTGCTCGAGGGGCGGATCGGGCTCGGCGCGGCCTACCTGGTCGGCACGCTCGCGGCCGCGCTGGTCGCGACCTGGGCGGGGATGTGGGCGGGGCGATGGTTCCACTGATGGTCGTGCTGGGCGCGGCCGTCGGGGCCCCGGCCCGCTACCTGACGGACCGGCTGGTCCAGTCCCGCCACGCCACCGGCTTCCCGTGGGGCACGTTCGCGGTGAACGTCGTGGGCTCGTTCGTGCTGGGCCTGGTCACCGGGGCCGCCGCGAGCCCCTGGATCACGGCACTGGTCGGCACCGGCTTCTGCGGCGCCCTGACCACGTACTCCACCTTCGGCTGGGAGACGGTGCACCTGCCGCGCCCCCTCGCCGTCGCGAACGCCGTGGCCTCGGTGCTCGCAGGCCTGGGCGCGGCGGGCCTCGGCCTGGCGGTGGGCGCGGCACTCTGACCGCATCGTGGAGGGCTCAGAAGACGAGCTGGGACACCGTGTAGATCACCAGGCCTGCCAGGGCACCCACCACCGTGCCGTTGATCCGGATGAACTGCAGGTCGCGGCCCACCTGGAGCTCGATCTTGCGGCTGGTCTCCTCGGCGTCCCACTTGGCGACGGTGTCGGTGATCAGCGTGGTGATCTCGCCGCGGTAGTGCCGCACGACGTACCCCGCCGCGTCCGCGAGCCAGCCGTCGAGGCGGCCCCGCAGCTCCGCGTCCTGCTCCAGGCGGGCGCCGAGGCTCATCAGCCCGTCCCGGACCCTGGACCGCAGCTCGCTCGACGGGTCCGACGCGGCGTCGAGGATCATGCCCTTCGCCACGCCCCAGGCCTGCCCGATGAACTTCTGGACGTCCGGGTGCTCGACGACCTGCTGCTTGACCCGCTCCGCCCGCTCGATCGTCTTCGGGTCGCTCTGCAGGTCCTTCGCGAACTCGGTGAGGAAGCGGTCCACCGCGTGCCGCAGGGGGTGCTCGGGGTCCGTCTTCACCGCCCACGCGTAGCCCTGGACCTCGGTGAACAGCTTGTCGGCCATCATGTCGTCGAGGAACCGGGGGGTCCACATGGGCGCCCGGTCGTGCACGACCCGCAGCACCATCTCCTGGTTGGCGGTGACCCAGTCGTAGGCGCGGTCGCACACGAGGTCGACGAGGTGGCGGTGCGCGCCGTCCGCGAGGACGCCCTCCAGCAGCTTGCCGAGCGGCGGCCCCACCTCCTTGTCCAGCAGCTTGCGGACCAGGACCTGCTCGATGAGGTCCTGCACGACGTCGTCCTTGAGGATGGTGACGACGCCGCTGGCCGCGGTGGCGAGCTCGGCGGTGACCCGATCGGCGTTCTCCCGCTGCGCGACCCAGGTGCCGACGCGCTGCGAGACCTGCACCCGGCCGAGCTTGTCCCGGACGACCTCCTCGGAGAGGAAGTTCTCCCCGACGAAGTCCCCCAGCGCGTCGCCGATCGTGTCCTTCTTGCGCGGGATGATCGCGGTGTGCGGGATCTTGAGCCCGAGCGGGTGCCGGAACAGGGCGGTCACGGCGAACCAGTCGGCGAGCGCGCCCACCATGCCCGCCTCGGCCGCGGCCCGGACGTACCCCGCCCAGGCCAGGCCCTGGCGCAGCTCCAGGTAGCGCATCACGAAGAACACGATCGTCGCGCCGACCAGGAACCCGGTGGCGACCATCTTCATCCGGCGCAGGTCGCGCCGCTTCTGCTCCTCGGCGACCGGGCCGAGCTCGAGACCCGCGGGTGTGCTCACCGCCCCATAGTGCCCGAATCCGCTGAGGGTTCCTCAGCGGAGCCGCGGTCACCGACCGACACCCGGCCCGACCGCGGGCAGGCGGGACATGAGACCGGCCGGGTCCGGCGGTGATCCGCCGGACCCGGCCGGGGGTCCGTGGTGCGGCAGCGGGGCGATCGCGCCACACACGGGTGCGTCCGCGGCCCGGGCGCGCGGTCGACGCCGCGCGAGACCGTCCGGGCGGGACGCGGGGGTCGGCTAGACCCCGCGGGCGATCTGCGCCACGGATCGCTGGGTGTCCGGGCGCTCGACCTCCTCCACCGCACTGCCCGCCCGGCGCCGGACGGCGGCCAGGACGGCATCGATGATCATGTCGGCGTCCGGCACCCGATAGCCGGTGAACGCCGGGCGGACCCGCCACTGCACCCAGCCGTCGGGCCGCTCGGTCGGCGGGGCGAGCACCCCGATGCCGTCCGTGTGCAGCACGACGTCCGTGTGCAGCGAGAGCTCCGCCGGGAGCGGGTGGTTCGGGGTCATCGGGAACCACCACGTGTCGTGGGGGGTCGCCGCGACGGGCACGACCATCCCGCGGTCACGCAGAGTGGCGCACACGCGGCGGCCGATCTCGGCGGGAACCTCGATCACGTCGAGCACGGTCCCGGTGTCCAGCAGCACGTCCGCGCCCGGGCCCGGCACCAGCGGCCACCCGTGCTCGACGTACTCCACCGCGGCCGCCCGCAGCTCCGCGCCGTACACGGCCCGGTAGCTGTCCCACCACGACATCCGACCCACTCCTCGTTCCGTACCCGCGTCCCGGCGACGTCTCCGTCGCCCACATCACATGCAACACCATCGACGAGGGCCGAGGTACGCGTGACACGGGGGCGGACGGTGACCGCGCGTGACGTAGAGACGAGTGGCGACGATCACCGATCATCGGTGATCCGGGTGCCGGTGGGCGGCGGGCGACCGGTCGGGTGCCCGAGATCGGCGGATACTCCGTTCGAGGCACGCAGCGCCGGACGCCGCTCGCCGCGGCTCGGGGATGATGGCGCCATGCTGCTGCTGACGGGCGGGACCGGTTACCTGGGGAGCGCGCTGGTGGCCCAGGCGCAGGGGCGTGACCTGCGGGTCCTCGTGAGGGACCCGGCGAAGGCCGCGGCGGTGCTGCCCGCCGGGGTCGAGGCCGTCGTCGGACGGCTGGACGACCCGGGCTCCCTCGACGCCGCGCTGGCGGGCTGCTCCGCCGTCGTGCACCTCGCGGGGCTGGTCGGCGGGACCGAGGCCCAGATCCGGGCGGCGAACGTCGACGGCACCCGCGCCCTGCTCGCCGCGATGGGCCGCGCGGGGATCCGCAGGCTGGTGCACTGCAGCTCGGGCGCGGCCGTCATGGACCCGACCGGGTTGGTCAGCGAGACGCCCACCGGGCCGCAGGCTCTGACCGATCCCTACTCCCGCGCGAAGGCCGAGGCGGACGAGCTGGTCCTCGCCGCGGACGTCGAGGCGTCCTTCCTGCTGCCCGGCAGCATCTACGGTCCGTCCCCCGCGGGTCCGCACAGCTACAACGGGCTGCTCCTCGCGGCCGCCCGCGGGGAGCTCGACGCGGTCGTGGACGCCCCGATCGGCTGGACGCTCGCGGCGGACACCGCCCGTGCCGCGCTGCGGGTGCTCGACGCGGGCGCGGCGGGGACCCGGTACGTGCTCTACGGCGAGGTGGCGCCGTTCGGCCAGGTCGTGAACCGGGCCTGTGCGCTGCTCGGCAGCCCGCACCGGGTCCGGACGCTGCCACCGGGTTCCGACCTCGGCCCGGACGCCCCGACCTTCGCGCGCCGCTCCGAGGTCTACGGCCGCTTCCCCACCGTCCACGTGGAGGACGCGAACACGCGGGGGCTGGGGATCGAGCTGCGCGGCGTCGCCGACGGGCTGCGCCTGACCTGCGACTGGTTGACCCCCTGACACGCCGCTGCCGGCGACCCCGAGGGGATCGCCGGCAGCGGAAAGCCTTGGTGTTGCCGCTTAGAGCGGGGTCACCGAGTCGGCCTGGGGGCCCTTGGCGCCCTGGGACGACTCGAAGGAGACGCGCTGGTTCTCCTCGAGGGTCCGGAAGCCGTTGGTCTGGATGGCCGAGTAGTGGACGAAGACGTCCGGCCCGTTGTCGTCGGTGGCGATGAAGCCGAAGCCCTTCTCGGCGTTGAACCACTTCACGGTGCCCTGCGGCATAACTGTTCTCCCACACACTGAACGGATCCGCGCGACATGTCGACGCCCGGAGGTTGCACGGGTACACGAACTGTGGGAGTCATCCCCCCGACCGCGCGTGCGGAGCCCGCTGTCACACACATCCACGCACGCTGTCTCAACGATCGAGGAAGACACGACTGCAACCGGCACCGAACCTATCACGCCGACGGCCGACTGCGGTCGAGTCCGCGGATGCTCATTCACCGCACATCTCCGCGACCGCTCCTTGTCCTGTTCGTTGCGCTACCGTGACCTTCGGCCGCCGTGCGAGTCCCGACGGGGTCGCATGCGGCGGCCGGAGCCGGTCCTCCCCCGACCGACCCCCGCAACGTGAGGCCCCTGCATGTCGATACTCGCCCCGGACCGACCGGACCGTTCCCGAGCCGCGGAACCCGCCACCGAAGGCCGCCGCTCGACGCTCGAGCACGTCCTCGTCATCGCCTTCATGATCATCCCGCTGCTCGCCGTGGCGGCGGCGGTCCCGGTGGCCTGGGGCTGGGGTCTCGGCTGGACGGACGTGGCACTGTTCGCGGTGTTCTACGTGGTCAGCGGGATGGGCATCACCGTCGGGTTCCACCGGCACTTCACCCACGGGTCGTTCAAGGCGACGCCCGCCCTGCGCGTCGCCCTGGCCGTGGCGGGCTCGCTCGCGCTGCAGGGCTCGCCCCTCTCCTGGGTCGCCGACCACCGCCGCCACCACGCCTACTCCGACAAGGAGGGCGACCCGCACTCGCCGTGGCTGTTCGGGACGGGACCGCGGGCGCTGGCCCGCGGGTTCTGGCACGCCCACATGGGCTGGCTGCTGGACCGGGACAAGACGAACTTCCGCCGGTTCGCCCCCGACCTGCTGGCCGACCGGGCGGTCAGCCGGGTCTCCGACCACTTCCTCTGGTACGCCCTGACGAGCCTGCTGCTGCCCGGCCTGCTCGGCGGACTGCTCACCTGGTCGTGGGGTGGCGCGCTGTCGGCGCTGTTCTGGGCCGGACTCGTGCGGGTGGCGCTGTTGCACCACGTCACCTGGTCGATCAACTCCGTCTGCCACATCTGGGGCGATCGGCCCTTCGCCGCACGGGACCGCTCCGCGAACGTGTGGTGGCTGGCCCTGCTGTCCTTCGGCGAGTCGTGGCACAACCTCCACCACGCCGACCCGACCTGCGCGCGCCACGGCGCCAAGCCCGGGCAGATCGACGTCTCGGCGCGCGCGATCCGCACCTTCGAGCAGCTCGGCTGGGCACACTCCGTGCGCTGGCCGACGGCGAGACGACTCGATCGACTCACCCGCTCCGCTGACGCTGCGTAGAGCACGCGCCCGTGATCGTCCACGTTCGGTGAGCGTGCGCCCGAACGGGTGAGGGTGATCGCGGAAGTACGCCAGTGGGTGACACGCACCGGCGCGTCGGGCCACCCGGACGGGGTGTCGCCCGGCGGACGGGGCTCGACCGCCCGGTTCGGGGTCGCCCGATCGAGAACATCCGGGCCTTTCGATCACCCTGTGCGATCTCGTCGTCGGGCCCTGCACGATCGGGTCATGGCCTCTCGGCGCGCCGCTTCGCATGATTCCGCCGTTCCCGCTCGGAGAATCATGAGGAGACACGCCGTGCGAAAGAAGATCGCGCTGGCCGTCGTCGCGGTGGCGACGAGTGGCAGCGTCGCCGTTCTCGGGGCGGGCACTGCGCTCGCCGCCCCCGCGGCGGAGCAGCTACCGGCCGTACCCGCGGTACCCGCGTTGCCCGCGGTGCCGCTCGAGCCCCCGTCGCTGCTCGGCGGCCTGCTCAACGACGTCCTGACCACCGCGCAGGGGCTGCTGCCCTCGCTGCTCGGTGGGCTCATCCCACCCGACCCGGTGGCCGTGGTGCCGGCCGTGCCCGCGGTCCCCGCCGTGCCTGCCGTGCCCGCCGTGCCTGCTGTGCCCGCGGTCCCGGCGGCGCCCGCGCTGCCCGTGGACACCCCGGCGCTCCCGGCGGGGACGGCGGCCGAGCAGGACCTCACGGTCCCGCTGCCGGCCCCGTCGGTCCCGGTGCCGGACCCGGCCGCCCTGCCCGCGGTGCCTGCGGTGCCTGCGGTGCCGGCCCCGGCCGTCCCGGAGCCCGCCGTCCCGGCCCCTGCGGTCCCGGACCCCGCGGCGGTCGACCCGGCCACCGGTCTCCCGGTCGAGGCCCCGGCCGTGCCCGCAGCGCCCGCCGTGCCCGCCGTGCCCGCCGTGCCGGGGGCCCCGGACGTTCCGGACGTCCCGGCCGCTCCGGCCGTTCCGGGTGCTCCCGAGGTCCCGGCCGCGCCGGCCGCGGGTGCTGCTCCGGCCGCCGGTGCGCTGCCCGGGGTCGCGGTGACACCCGGGTCGACCCCGCTCCCGCCCGTCGCCACCCCCTGATCGCGAGCTCGACCACGGCCCGGCCACCGGCACGTCCGGTGGCCGGGCCCCTCGACGTGCTCCGACGATTCCGAGGCTGAACGGCCCACTCACGCTTGAGCGGCCCATTGACGCTTGAGCGGCCCACTCACGCTTGAGCGGCCCACTGACGCTTGGGACGCCCAAGCATCGCTCAGCGGCGCTTGGGCGTCCCAAGCGTCAACCCGACCTCCAACGCCCGGGCGCCCCGAACGCCGCCCCGCGCTGCTTGGGCGGCCCAAGCGTCACCCAGCGGCGCTTGGGCGTCCCAAGCGTCAACCCGACCTCCGACACTTGGGCGTCCCAAGCGTCACTCACCGACGCTTGGGCGTCCCAAGCGTCACCCCCACGCCGGCGCCCCGACCATCAGCCCACGCGAATCTGCGCGAACCCGGTCTCCAGGGCCGCGAGCACCTCGTCGAGCAGGTCTCGCAGCTCCGCGTCCTCCGCTGCCAACCACTGCTCGTACGCCGCCAGCGCCGCGCCGAGGCACAGGTGGCCCAGTGTGCGCGGGAGCAGCGCCGTGGGCTCCTGTCCCAGGCGCGCGCCCGCGTAGTCCGCGACCACCCGTCGCCATTCGGCGTAGCGCAGCGCGGAGTGGGCCTGGAGCGCGGGCGTCTCGAGGATCAGCCGCAGCCGCTGCCGGTGCCAGGGCTGCTCCTCGACCGGGATGTCGTTGAAGTCCAGCACGGTCTCCCGGATCCCGGCCATGACCGACACGTCCGGGGGCAGGGCGGCGAACCGCGCGCGCATCCGGTCGAGCATCTCGTCGAACGCGCCCCACGGCACGTCGTTCTTCGAGGCGTAGTAGCGGAAGAAGGTCCGCCGCCCGATGCCGGCGGCCTGCGCGACGTCGTCCACCGTCGTCGAGTCGAACCCCCGCGCACTGAAGAGCTCGAGGGCGATGTGCTCGATCTCGTCCCGGCTGGTGACCGGCCTGCGGCCTGCCCGTCGGGTGCCGGTGGTTGCGGGCATCGAGCCTTCCTCCGCCCGAGGGCTGACGTCGAGGGACCGGGCACCTGGTCCTTCACGCATCCTAGTGCTCCACCGCCGACCGTCGGTTCCGGACGCATCGGCGCACACCCGCTGCTTTTGTCGGTGGTGCACGGCACACTCGGGGGACCACGATCGGACCACCCAGGGGGGACAGGCGAGATGAGTGCGCCCGCAACGGCACCGACCCGGGACGAGCTCGAGCCACAGCTCGAGCAGTTCCGGGGTGAGCTCACCGGCTACAGCTACCGCATGCTCGGCTCCTCCTTCGAGGCCGAGGACGCGGTGCAGGAGACGATGATCAGGGCCTGGCGGGCCCTCGACAAGTTCGACGGGCGGTCCTCGCTGCGGTCCTGGCTCTACCGGATCGCCACGAACGTCTGCATCGACGCGCTGAACGGCCGGAAGCGCCGCGCCACCCCCATGGACTTCGGGGGGCCCTCGGAGCCGCGGGCCGAGCTGCTGCGCGAGCCCCTGTCGGACGACACGTGGCTGGAGCCGATGCCGGACGCGCGGGTCACCCCGTCACACAGCGACCCGGCGGAGACGGCCGTGGCGCGGGAGTCCATCCGGCTCGCGTTCGTGGCGGCGTTGCAGCACCTCCCGCCGCGCCAGCGGGTCGTGCTGATCCTGCGCGAGGTGCTGTGTTGGAAGGCCGCGGAGGTCGCGGAGCTGCTGGGCACGTCGGTGGCCTCGGTGAACAGCGCGCTGCAGCGGGCACGGGCCACGCTGGACGAGCGGGGCATCGGCAGCGCGGACGACGCGTCGGCATCCCCGCCCCCGGAGGAGCACCTCGAGCTGCTGGCCAAGTACGTCGCAGCGTTCGAGGCCTTCGACATGGAGGGTCTCGTGGCCCTGCTGCACGAGGACGTCGAGCAGAACATGCCCCCGCTGGAGCTGTGGCTGCGCGGCCGGGAGAACCTGCTCGCCTGGATGCAGGGGGCCGGCATCGGGTGCAAGGGCTCGCGCATGCTGCCCACCTCGGCGAACGGCGCGCCCGCCTTCGGTCAGTACCGGCTCGGCGAGGACGGGGTGCACCGTCCGTGGGGCCTGCAGGTGCTGCGGATCGAGGGCGACCGGATCACCGGCATCACCTCGTTCCTGGACACGAAACTGTTCGCCCTGTTCGGGCTCCCGGCGGAGCTGCGGCCCGATTCCTGACCGTTCTCCGGCGGCGTCGGAATTCGTTTCCGAGCAAGCCCGGAAACAGGAACGCACCGGACCCGCGGAAGCGGATCCGGTGCGTCATCCCCGGTGGAGCTGAGTCAGCTCACTTCTGCCAGATGCCCGCGGAGTCGCCGGCGTCGCAGGCGACCGACTGCGGGGCGGCGTCGTTGGCCGCCTGGCCGCCCAGGATGCCCAGGACCGACAGCGCCGCGTCGACGTCCACGCCGCAGACGTTGACGTTCTTGAGGACCTCGGCGTCGTTCAGGGCGTTGACGGCGACCAGGCCGTTCGCGCTGGACGAGCCGCCGTCCGAGATGACGCCCACGTTCTTCGGCGACGAGGAGTGCTCGTGGTGACCCTCGCCGGCGAAGGCAAGCGGCGAGACCGCCACGAGGGACGCAGCGACGCCAGCGGTGAGGATCGCAGCCTTCTTCAGCACAGTGCTTCTCCTGTTACGTACGGGGATCCGAAGTCGAACCCATCGTGTTTCAGCGTGTGACTTGGGGAGCCCCGCTGATGACAAAAAGCTATCCGGCCCCCGACCGAGGTATCGAGCCATCTACCACCATCGTGTGAACAGAATTACTGTGCGTGTGGTTATTGCTCTCATCAGGCATCGCCGGCGGGCCGAGTCAAGCCCGATCGCCCGAAGGTCGTCACTCGATGCAGTGAGCCGTGACCCGTTCGGCCGCATATCCTTTGATCAGCTCACGCTTGGTGAGCGGCGCCCCGCACGGTGGGGGCACCCGGGCCCCGAACGGGCACGAGCAGGTGGGTCGAAACCATGACCGAGGCCACTCCGACGGGCTCGTCGACGCGCGCCGCGCCGTCACCCAGGGCGATGGACCCGGGCGGCCTGCTCCCGGCGGCCGGGATCGGGGTGCTCGTCGCCGCGCTCCTGATCGCTCTGAGCAGCGGATACGGCTACCACCGGGACGAGCTGTACTTCCTCGAGGCCGCACGTCACGTGGCGACCGGCTACGTCGACCAGGGCCCGCTCACGCCGCTGCTCGCCCTGCTGGGCGGGGACTCACTGATCGCGTTGCGGGTGGCTCCCGCGCTGCTCGCGGGTCTGGTCGTGCTGGTCACGGGTCTGATCGCACGGGACCTGGGCGCCGCGCGGGCCGCCCAGGTGTTCGCGGCGGGCTGCATGGCGGTGTCGGCCATCCTGCTGCAGACCGGGCACCTGCTGTCCACGACGACCGTGGACCTGCTCGTGTGGGCGCTCGTCACCTGGTTCACGGTGCGGGCGCTGTCCGCGGGCGGGCCGCGGTGGCTGCTGGTGGGTCTCGCGGCGGGCGTGGGCCTGCAGAACAAGATGCTGGTGGCGTTCCTGCTCGCGGCGTTGCTGGTCGGTGTGCTCGTCGCCGGGCCGCGCCGGGTGCTGCGGGACCCGTGGCTGTGGGGCGCGGGCCTGCTCGCGCTCGCGATCTGGTCGCCGTTCCTGGTCTGGCAGGCGTGGCACGGCTGGCCGATGCTCGCCCTGTCCCGGTCGATCGCCGCGGGGGCCTCCACCTCCAGCGAGCCCTGGTGGCTGGTCGTGCCGTTCCAGGCGGTGCTGGTCGGGCCGCTGCTCATTCCGGTCTGGGTGGCGGGGCTGGTCGCGCTGTGGCGGCGGTACCCGCTCTTCCCGGTGGCGGCCGCGGTGCTGGCCGTGCTGTTCATGGCGACCGGGGGCAAGCCCTACTACCTCGCGGGCCTCTTCCCGCTGCTGCTCGCGGCGGGCGCGGGTCCCGTGCTGGGCTGGGCACGCACCACGCTGCGGCGGGTGCTGCTCGGGGTGGCCGTGGCGCTGACGGCACTGGTCAACGTCGTGCTCATGCTTCCCGTCGTGCCGGTCACCGCGCTGGCGGACACCCCGATCACGGCGATGGTCGGAGACGTCGGCGAGACGGTGGGCTGGCCGGAGTTCGCGCGCACCGTCTCCGCGGTGGTGCCGCCCGGCGGCGTGGTCGTGGCGGCCAACTACGGCGAGGCCGGAGCATTGCGCCGCTTCGCCCCGTACGTCCCGGTCCTGAGCGGGCACAACGCCTTCGCCGACTGGGGCGTGCCCCCGGCGGGGGCGGTCCCCGCCGTCGTCGTCGGCTACCCGGAGGCGCGGGTGCGGGAGTGGTTCCCGGACTGCACGGTCGCGGCCACGATCGACAACGGCGTCGGGCTGGACAACCAGGAGCAGGGGCGCCCGGTGTGGCGGTGCGGGCCACCCCGGGAGGGCTGGGCGGCGCTCTGGCCGCAGCTGCGGCGGGTCGGCTAGGCCCGCAGGCGCCCCTTCGGCTTGACGACGGAGAGCACCGTGGCGACCACGAGCGCGGTCGTGGAGACGATCGGCGGCATGTACAGCCGCGGCACCTCGACGGCGGGGACCTCCCCCGCGGCGAGCGCCCGGCCGAACTCCCCCGCGGCGTCGAGACCGGGGCCGAGCAGGAGCGCCACCAGCACGATCAGCACGAGATTGATCACCAGCTTGATCGCGACCCACCAGTGCCGCACGAGCCCCCACCGGGTGACCAGGCCGAGGGCCACGCCGCTGAGCGCGCTCAGCATCCCGGCGGTGAGCAACGGCCAGAACAGCAGCGGCAGCACCTGGTAGCAGACGGTGGTCCACTCGGGCGCCGCCATCGGCACGAGCACGAGCAGCCCGAGCGCGACGTCGAGCCCGATCCACGCCGCGATCGCCACGAGGTGCACCACCAGCAGCGTGCTGCGGGCCGCCCGGGGTACGGGCACGCGCACGGAGGTCACTGCGGTCACGGTCCCTCCAGGGGTTGTCGGTGGGACGAGCCTCGCCCAGTCCGCGCCCGCGCGAATCGGGCGAGCGCGGGCACCTCGACTACTCCCCGCGGGGGCGACGCCGCGCCCCATGTACTCCCGCCGGCGTAGGTCCGACGACGCGGTCGAGCTCGGGCTGGTCGTCCCCGACCCAGGCGACGTGCCCGTCCGGCCGCAGCAGGGCCGCGGGGACGTCGAGCTCCACCGTCGGGTCGACGACGGCGTCGACGCCGTCCGGCGCCGCGAGCAGCCCGGTGCGGTCGAGCAGCAGCCACCGGCCCGCGCGCGTCCGCTCGTAGAGCCGTCCCTGCCGCAGCGGCAGGTCCCGCAGCCGCCGCCCGACCAGCGGATGGTCGCCGCCGAGGTCGTAGCGGACGTCGATCCCGATGATCTTCCCGACCAGGTGCCGGTTGACCTCCGGGAAGTCCATCAGCTCGGTGAGCAGCCTCCGCACGGCCTGCGCCCCCGGTTCGAGGGCCATCAGCTCGCCCTGCGCGAGGGTGTTGTCCAGGACCGCGGCGGCGACGGGGTGCCGCTCGGTCTCGTAGGTGTCCAGCAGGTCCGCCCGGCCGTGGACGGTGGCGGCGAGCTTCCACCCGAGGTTGAACGCGTCCTGGATGCCCAGGTTCAGGCCCTGCCCGCCCAGCGGCGGGTGGACGTGGGCGGCGTCCCCCGCCAGCAGCACCCGCCCGACGCGGTAGTGCTCGGCCTGCCGGGTCGCGTCCCCGAAGCGGGAGAGCCACCGCGGCGAGTGCGCGCCGAAGTCCGTGCCTGCGATCGCGCGCATCCGCTCGGTGAGCTCCTCGAAGGTGGGGGGCTCCGCGCTGTGCTCGAGCGCGGGCACGACGACCCGGAACCGCCCGTTCCCGGCGGGCCCCACGCCGAACCACAGGTTGGTCCGCCGGATCTCGGCGACCCGCGCGGTCACCTCGGCCGCCGGCGAGGTCAGCTCGATCTCGCCGAGGAGCCACTGGTGCCGCGCCGCGATCCCGGGGAACCGGACGTCGAGCAGCCTGCGGATCGTGCTCCGGCCGCCGTCGCACCCGACGAGGTACCGCGCGCGCAGCGGACCGGCCGAGGTCTCGACGGTGACCCCGTCCTCGTCCTCGGTCAGGCCGACGACCTCGGTCCCCCGCCGGACCTCTGCGCCCTGCGCGACCGCGTGCTCGGTCAGCAACCGCAGCGTGGTGGGCTGCGGGATGCCGAGCGTGTAGGCGTGGGCGGTGTCCAGGCCCTCCGGCGCCACCTTGGTGATCCCGGCGAAGAACCCGCCCAACGGGTGCCGCGTGCCCACCTCGAGGAACCTGTCGAGGAGTCCGCGCTGGTCCAGGATCTCGATACTGCGGGCGTGCATCCCGAGCGATCGCACCACCTCGGTCGGCTCCGGATCCCGCTCCAGCACGACCACGCCCACGCCCTGCAACCGCAGCTCGCTCGCCAGCACCATCCCGGTCGGCCCGCCCCCGGCGACGATCACGTCGATCACGAATCCCCCTCGTTCCCGCAGGTGAGACGGCATTCTGCGGGCCCGTGGGGGGCTTGCCACAAGCCCCGATCACCGCTATACGTTGAGAGGGGCCGGGGACGGTCTCACGAGGCGTCGCCGACGATCGCGGTGATGCGCGCGAAGAACGCCACGACGGTCTCGCGCTCGGTCGCCGACAGCGTCGTGCAGTACTCGTCGATTCGTCGCACGACGGGGCCCCATGCCTGCAGCGACGCCGAGCGCGCCGCGTCCGTCACCACGACGGTCACCCGCCGGCGATCGAGGGGGTCCCGGACCCGTTCCACGAGTCCGGCAGCTTCCAGTCGGTCGATCATCGACGTCACGGAGGCTGTTCGGATACCGAGACGACGCGCCAGCTCCGACGCTCCCAGCGGTCCGTGCTGGACGAGCTCACCGATCGCGGACATGTCGTTGACGCTCATCCCCATTCGCTCGGCCGCCCGACCGAGGACCTCGCGCGAACCCGCGAGGAGGTCACGGACGGCCAGCGTCGCCGGGTCGAGCCGCTCGGGGAGCAGGGGCTCGTGCTCTGCCATGCGTCCAGTTTCTCAGACGCAGCTAGTCACTAGTTTGTCTCATCACTAGCTAAACTAGCTACGCTGTGCGCGGACACTTCGACGGAAGGAGGCGGCATGCGCGACATCGGCCTCCATCACGCCGCCATCTCAGCGGACGGCACCCACATCGGCTTCACCAGCCGTGGCTCCGGACCGGGCGTGGTCCTCGTCCAAGGTGCGATGGGGACGGCGAAGGACTTCGACGACCTCGCTCGGGCGCTGTCACCCGACTTCACCGTCCACACCCCCGACCGCCGTGGGCGGGGGATGAGCCCGCGAGCGTACGAGGACGACCACGACATCGCGCGAGACGTCGAAGACCTGCAGGCCGTCCTCGCCGAGACGGGTTCGTCCCGGGTGTTCGGCCTCAGCTCCGGTGCCGTCATCACGCTGGAGGCGGCGCGAACGCTGCCGTCGGTCACCCACGCCGCCGTCTACGAGCCGCCCTTCTACGCCACCGGCGTCTCGCACTCCGGCATCGCGAGGCTCGGGAGGGAGATCGAGCGTGGCGACCTGCCCTCCGCGCTCGTGACCGCCCTCCTGACCAGCGGCACGGCGCCGGGCCCACTTCGGGCACTGCCGCGACCGCTCGCCCGCGTGCTGGCGTCGGTGGTCCTCGCGGTGGACAGCCGTCGATCCCGCCCCGGTCCCAGCCTGCGCGACCTCGTGCCGAGCGTCCGGTACGACTTCGCCGTCGTCGGCGGCGTCGACGGACACGGTCAACGGTTCGCCGAGATCACCCGACCGACACTCCTCCTGACGGGCTCGCGGAGCCCGTCCTTCCTCAAGGAGGCCATCCGCGCCCTCCATGAGCTCATCCCCCAGGCCGAACTCGTCGACCTGAAGGAGCTCGACCACTCCGGCCCGTGGAACGGGACCGGCCGCCGGGGCCCGAACGCAGTGGCGGACGCGTTACGCGAGTTCTTCCCGCGGTGAGAGACCGTCACGGTCGACGGCCGTTGCTCCAGCGACTGCTACAGCTGAGCGATTTCGGGAGAGCCAGGCTGGAAGAAGTGCCTGGTGAGAAGGTGTGGCCAGGGGCGGGGTCGAACCGCCGACCTTCCGATTTTCAGGCACGGTCGCGTGTGATCACTGAGTCCGTGGGCGTCCAGTGCGTCCCGCTGACCTGCATCGGCGTCCCGATCCGTGCGCCTGGTGCTGGCCCCGTTGCTACAGCTGTAGCTACAGCAGCACCCGGCTGACCTGGCGCTCCCCACCTGCTCACTCCGCGGCCTTGCTCGTCGTCCTGGCCGCCTCATCGACCGGGTCGGCCGTGTCAAGGCTGGAACACCGCGGCGCCGGCCTCGCCCCTTCCTCCCTGGTGGTCGATCCTCGGGAGCCTGGGCGGGGCCGGTGCCGTGGTGCGCGAAGCGGCCTTGATGCGGTCGGCCCGGTCGTTGACGATTGCTGCGGACGAGCTAGTGCCCCCGTCGCCCCGGAGCCCTTCTGCGTCTCATCCGGTTCTGGTCCCGGCGCCGCCCGGGCGCGCCGGCCGGGAGCGGAGCGGCAAGGCCGAGCGCGCATGGAGGGCTGCGCCCCGGCCCGCCAGGGCCGGCTTGAAGACGTACAGAAAGTCATCCCGGGAACGGCTCGCAAGATGCGTGCAACTTGTCCACCAAGTCGGCGAGCTTCTCTCGGTTCTCAATTGGAATGTCAGGATGCCTAGACGCCAGGACCATAACTGTAGGATCGAACGCACGAAGCGAATATCCATCGAATCGACTGCGCGAATCCTGAATCACATTACCAACTTCCGCACCTTCAATGAGCATTGAGAGGATATGAGCCTCAACGCGATAGCTTGCGGGGAGACCCTCCGCTGCGACTTCTCCCAGCAGAGATCGCGCCCGATCGCCATCCCCGCCGGCCCAGGCCAGAAGCGCGCGATTCATCACACATGCAACACCGTCCGCTGCTTCGAATTCGTCAACAACTTCAGCAACAGGTCCAGCCCGGCAAAGCATCAAGATTCCGCCTAACGCGTGGATGACTTCCGCGGAAACATTCTTCACTCTTCTTAGCCGCTTAAAGTACTTCTCCGCGGCGTGACAATCATCAGCATAAAGACTGAAACAGGCGGCATTGATCATTAGATCTGCATCTTGCGGGAACCGCGCAGCGAGCGCTAGAAGATCGCCCGCAGCACTAGCGGCGGGCTCGCCCTGCCGCAGGCGGCAGTATGCGTCAACTACCACTGCCCTGACGTAGTTCGGCTCCTTCTCTAGTACATCCTTGACCGCGCGCACGGCATCGCCATGAGCCTGTGGGCGGTGATCAAGAAGGAACGCTGCATACCTAGTGGCTACGACCGGAAGGACCTCTCCAGCCATGGCTTCACCAAAGTATCGACTTGCCGCGTCGAGGTCACCCTCCATCGCAAGATTCTCTGCATACAACGACAGAGTATCTCGGCGATGATTCTGGTCGGACTCGCGGAGTGCAATCTCGAAATTCTCTTGGGCGCGAACTCTTTCGCCGAATCTGCGCCAGAGGATGTTGCCGAGGTTTCTCGCCGCGAAGTAGTTGTCGGGCTTCAGGGAGAGAGCCTTTTCGAATGCTCTCCGTGCAGATTCGGCCCGACCTTCCGAATCCTCGTAAGCGCCGTAATTGTTCCAGAGTTCGGAGTCATCGGGCCGCAGCTTGAACTGTTCTCGAAAGAACGACTGCGACGGGGCGTAGTTTACGGACGTCGATCCGCGCATCTGTATCGGAGCTGTGGTTCCATCGGGGCGAACCGCTGGCCTGAGTTGCATGCCTATTTGGTCAAACATCCGCTTTACCTCTAGCGGAATGAAATCGCCCGTCTGCTCCACAAGATGAGGCTCAGCCGCACCGTTTCCGGTGGCGTACTGACTCGCCGCGTAGCAGCCTTCGCTGACGGTCACTACGCGAGCAGCAGCACGCTTGTTCAAACCCGCCAGTCTCTTACGAATCACTGCTCCTTCAAGGCCGGCACGCAACATAGCTTCAGCAGCTTTGCGGTCTTCCTTCCGGATGGCGGCGACCTCACCAGCAACTCGCAGCATCGGCTTACTGGGCCGGATCACATCGACTTGCATCTCTGCGGATGGCGTCTCGCCGGGAGAAAGAAAGGTGCCTCTGAAGCTCTGGAAGTTTGACACCAATGCGATTACCGACTGCGACCCTTGAATAGCGCCAACAACAAGCGACAGGCGCCTAAAGCGATGGATAGCTAAGGGCACGTTATCAAGAGCCTCAGATACGCGCTTGAGCGCGTTCAATAGATCGTCGAGGGTCGCATCATGCGGTAAGTCGCCAGTTGCCTCCGCAACCCAGTCCGCCGCCCCCTGGCGTCCGAGTCTAGCCAGCCCGGTAGCACCTACAAGCGCCTGAAATGCTGGCCTGTGCACTGATACCAACTTGTGCGTGTCGACACTTATCTCCTTACTGGTGCGCGCATCTGTCAGTTTGAAGTCGCAAGTCATGTGGACTTCATGCTCGGAGGCTAGCACGAGAATTAGCGTCAAATCGTTCCCTACTACTCACGAGTGGCCCTCGATGGCCCTTTTCCGCTCAGACTAGCACTGACTGCACTAGCTTCGGTACACTCGTCCGATGCGGGGTGTAGACGACGCGATGAGCATAGGTGAGCGCATTGCCTTCTACCGCGCTCGGCGGGGTTACACTCAGACGCAGCTTGCAAATCTGGTCGGGCGGCGGACCGATTGGTTGAGTAAGATCGAGCGAGGCGAGCGGAGTCTGCGAAACATTGAGCTAATAGCTGCTCTAGCGCGAGCGTTGCGCGTAATGCTGCCGGATCTTCTGGGGCAGCCCGTCCTCATGGAAGAGGATCGCTCACAGGATAATGTGCCTGCAATCCGCGACGCGTTGATGGCGCCGGGCCGTCTTTCGAGAGTACTCTTCGCGGCAACTCCTCAATCGGAGCACCTTGTCGATCCCGAACAGCAACGGCGCCTGGTGGAGATCTTGTGGATCAACTACCAGGCGGGCCGCCTAGGAAGCGTCGTTACAGAGCTTCCTAGGCTCATTGAGGCTGCCCAGGTCCTGGAGGACCGGGCGAGGGACTTCTCCCGCGAGGGCCAACGGTCGGCGTGGGCGGTATCAGCGCGGACTCATCACCTCGCCGCTACGACACTAAGCAAGATTGGTGAGGCCGACCTCGCCTGGATCGCTGCGGAACGGGCTATGAAGGCTGCCGACGAGTCCGATGATCCACTAGTTCTCGCGTCTGCTGCGCGCGCGGCAACACATGCCCTACTTGCGGTCGGGCGCTTCGAAGACGCTTTGAACCTGGGTGAGACTGCGGCGCGCTGGTTGGCCCCGCGAGTAGCTGACGGCGACCCGGAGGCGCTGAGCCTCTTTGGGATGCTCCATCTTCGGACAGCCGTGGCGGCGGCACGGCATCAGGACCGCGCGACCGCGGCGGAACTGCTCGGGCGGGCAGCTCGTGCTGCCGAACAGCTCGGGGTGGACGCGAACTACTGGCAGACCGGGTTCGGACCCACCAACGTCGAGCTGCACCGGCTCTCCGCCGGCCTCGACCTTGGGGACGTCGCTTGGGTCGCCGAGCACGGGCAGCAGGTAGGCGCGGAGGATCTACCCGTCGAGCGGCGGGTTACCCACATGATCGATGTCGCTCGGGCGCTGTCCTACCTCGCCAAGGACACCGAGGCCCTGGACCTCCTGCTCAACGCCGAGAGGCAGGCGCCGGCGCTCGTGCGGCACAGTGCTTCCGTGCGGGAGATGGTCAAGGACATGCACCGGCGGTCCCCGGTGACGGGAGGCTCGCGGTCCTCGGAGCTGCTGGCGTTCGCGCAGCGCTGCCGGGCGGTGGCGTGAGTCAGGGGACGATCGGGCTCATCGCCTGCGCCGCCGGCGGGGCTGAGACGATCCGGGCTGACTTCGTCGAGCCGGCCATTGAGCGCGGCTGGGACGTCGCGATCACGCTGACCCCGACCACTGCGACGTGGCTGGAGGAGTCCGGCGAGGCGGCCAAGCTCGAAGAGCTGACCGGGCACCTCGTACGCAGCTCCCCGCGGATGCCCGGCGAGAAGAGCCCGCACCCGCCGATCTCCTGCTACGTCGTCGCGCCGGCCACGGCCAACGTCGTCGCCAAGCTCGCGCTTGGGATCTCCGACAACCAGGCCCTCACGACCGTGAACGAGGCCATCGGGGGCGGCGTCGTCCCGGTGATCGTCTTCCCGCGGGTCAACGCCGCGCACACTCGTCACCCCGCCTGGGAATCTCACCTGGCGGCGTTGGGGTCCGCTGGGGTACACCTGGTTACCGGCGAGGAGGTCTGGCCGCTCTACGAGCCGCGAGAAGCCCCGCCCGGCCGCCCGCTCCCGTGGTCGACCATCCTGGACCTGGTCGAGCAGGTCACCGCGGCAACGCGGTAGCACTTCCCCGCACCGCGCAACCCCTCCCAGAACAGACCCGGACAGTTTGTCCGGGTCCTTTCGCAACTTCGGGCTTCTCCTGGTGAGGCACCACTCAGTGCCCTTCGAACAGGAGACCAGCCGTGCGACTGCTGATCGACACCAGCCAGATGAACTTCACCGTCGGCCGCCCCTTCGACCGCCGCCTCGACGACAACGGCGTCCACCGACTCGACCGCCGCACTGGCGCCCCGCTGTGGGCTGCCCAGCTCGTCGTGATGGACCCCGAGGGCGCCGACACGATCACCGTCACGATCGCCGCGACCGAGCCGCCCCAGCTCCAGCAGGGGCAGCCGGTCACCCTCGTGCGCCTGGTCGCGATGCCCTGGGCCCGCAACGGCCGCGACGGCGTCGCCTACCGCGCCGACGAGGTCCGCCACATCGCGGCCGCCAAGAGCGCCTGATGCGTACCGCGAAGCAGCGGGGCCGGACGATCGTGCGCTCGCACTCCGACCGGCTCGTCCGCTCCGAGCCCTTCGAGGTCTTCACCCGCCCGCAGCGCTCGCTCCCGGCCCGGATCGTCGGGCTGGTGATCCGCTGGCGCGCCGAGCTCCTCGTCCTCGGTCTCCTCCTCGCGGCGTGGGTCTGGCTCACCAAGCAGATGCCCGCCTGGGCCGCGGGGACCACCCTCGGCGGCACCGTCGTGATCCTGGTGATCTGGCCGGCCTCGCGCCGCTACCTCGTCCACCGCGGCTACGCGGTCATGGTCCGACACCGACTGCGCTCGACCTTCGTGGAGCGGCGCGTCATGAACTACTCGGGCAACCTGCCCCTGCTGCTCTGGGCTCGCCCCACGCCGGTCGGCGAGCGGGTCTGGGTGCTGCTCCGCGCGGGCATCGACCCCCAGGACATAGAGGCCGCCGCGTCCTACTACGCCGTGTCCGGCTGGGCTCGTGACGCCCGCGTAGTCCCGAACCAGCGGCTGGCCGCGATCGTCGTGGTCGACATCATCCGCCGCGACCCGCTCACCGGACCTGCGGTCGTCTCGCCGCTGAGCCGCACGCACCTCGTCCCCGTCCCGCCGCTGGAGGAGGCCGGCCATGCGTAAGCGCGCCACCGAGTACGGGCCGCTGTCGATCTACGACCCGATCTACCTCGGCATCGACGAGAACGCCTGCCCCGTCGACATCACCCTCATCTACAAGAACCTGCTGGCCGCCGGGGAGCCCGGCGCGGGCAAGTCCGGGGCCCTGAACAACCTGGTCGCTCACGCGGCGCTCGCCTCCGACTGCCGGTTGTGGCTGATGGACGGCAAGCGCGTCGAGCTGGGCCTGTGGCGCGACCGCGCCGAGGTCTTCGTCGGCTCCTCGCTCGACGACGCGATCGACCGACTCCGCGAGCTACAGGCCGAGATGGACGCCCGCTACGACCATCTCGACGGCTGGAAGCTCCGCAAGATCAGCCGCGGGGATGGCAACCACCCGATCATGCTGGTGATCGACGAACTCGCTTACTTCTCGGCCACTGCCGGGGACAAGCGCACCCGCGAGACCTTCTCGCTCCTGCTCCGCGACGTCATCGCCCGCGGGCGGGCCGCCGGGATCATCGTCGTCGCCGCCACCCAGCGGCCGAGTGCCGACATCATCCCGACCAGCCTGCGGGACCTGTTCGGCTACCGCCTCGCGTTCCGCTGCACCACCGAGACCAGCTCCGACATCGTGCTCGGGCACGGCTGGCACTCCCGCGGCTTCGACGCCTCGCAGATCGACCCCACCACGCCCGGGGTCGGGTTGCTGCTCGCCGAGGGCGGCATCCCGCGCCGGATGCGCTGCGCCTACCTGTCCGACGTCGAGATCAGCCGGATCGCCGGCCACCCCGACAGCGGGAGCGCGGCATGAACGAGCCGATCGACACCCCGCCCCTGCGGCTGCGCCCGCCCTACGACCAGCCCGACGACATGCGGCACCAGGTCTTCGGCTTCGAGACCTCCGACGAGTGGCGCTCGCGCATCCACATCGACAACCGGGCCGCCCTGCTCGAACACCTCGACGGCATCCCGCTCGGCGACTACGACCACCGCATCATCGACTGGCTGGCGTGCTGGGACGTCCCGACGATCGCCGTGGTCGCCTCCCTGCTGCGCCGCGCCTGGTGGGCGGGTCACGGCTCGGTCTGCGAGACGCACCAGCCCCGGAGGCACCGGTGATCAGGTTCCTTGCTGGGCTGGCCGTCACCGTCGCCACCGTGATCGTGGTGCTCCGCCTCATCGGCGCAGCCGAGAGCGCCGCCACCCCCGCCGCCGATGTCGGCTCCTCGTCGATCACCGTCGTGGACCCGTGCCAGACCGGGGAGCGGGCCGTGGTCCGAGCCCTGCCGGACGGCTCCATCGAAGGCGTGCAGTGCCGATGAGCACCCCACAGGCGCTCGTCGACGGGCTGGTCCGCCGGGCCGGGTCGCCCGACTTCGATCGGTGGCGCGGGCACATCACCGCGGCCGCGGGCTGCTCGCACCCGATCCGGCTCACCGGCGAGATCCACCGCGTCGAGACCGCGACCGGGCGGATCACCCGCAGCACCGCGACCGCTGACATGCCCGACGGCGTGATCTACGTGCCCTGCGGCAACCGCCGCGCCACCGTCTGCCCCTCCTGCGCCGAGACCTACCGCGCCGACACCTTCCAACTCGTCCGCGCCGGACTCGCCGGCGGCAAGGGCGTCCCACCGACCGTCGCCGAGCATCCGTGCGTGTTCCTCACCGGCACCGCCCCTTCCTTCGGCGCGGTCCACGCCCACCACCGCGACGGCCGCCCCTGCCGACCCCGCCGCGACCCGCAGACCTGCCCGCACGGCGTCGTCCTCGACTGCCGTACCCGCCACCGCGACGACGACCCCGCCGTCGGGCGACCGTTGTGCCTGGACTGCTACGACCACGCCCACCAAGCCGTCTGGAACGGCTACGCCGGCGAGCTGTGGCGACGCACCACCAACACCGCCAACCGCGCCCTGCGCCGCCTCGGAGACCGCTACGGCGCCCGCCTGCGCCTGTCCTACGCCAAGGTCGCCGAGTTCCAACGCCGCGGGGTCGCCCACATCCACGCCATGGTCCGGCTCGACGGCGTCGACCCACTCGATCCCGACAAGATCATCGCTCCGCCGTTCGGCGTCGGCCCCGGGCACCTCGGCCAGCTGCTCGCCGACGCCATGCGCTCCACCGCGTTCACCACCCCGCCGCACCCTGACCGCGCGCAGGGCTGGGAGATCGCCTGGGGCAGCCAGCTCGAACCCCGACAGGTCCGGCTCACTGTTCGTGACCTCGACGACCGCGGGGAGATCACCACCGGCGCCGTGGCCGGGTACCTCGCCAAGTACGCCACCAAGGCCACCGAGATCACCGGCCACGCCTCCAAACGCCTCGACGAGGAGACCGCCCGCATCCACGGCGACCGCACCACCCACCCCGGCCGGCTCATCCGCACCTGTTGGGACCTCGGCACGCCGCCGGCCGACGTCCGCCAGGGCCAGGAAGCGTGGCTCCGCAGTGGCGGCGACCCGCTCGACCCGGACTCACCCCTCGGCCGCTGGAACGCCGGCTACGGCCGCCTGCGCCGCTGGGCCCACATGCTCGGCTTCGGCGGCCACTTCTCCACCAAGAGCCGGCGCTACTCGACCACCCTCGGCGCTCTCCGCCAGGCCCGCCGCGACTGGCGCCGCGCCCAGCTCCGCGACACCGGCCCCGACGAGCCGGCCCCCGAGGACGACGACACGACCGTCGTCATCAACTCCCTGGCCTTCGCTGGCATCGGCTGGCACACCACCGCCGACGCCCTGCTCGCCAACACCGCAGCGGCCAAGGCCCGCGCGCAACGGCTCACCGCCCGCGAGGAACTGTCCATCACCAGCTGAGAGGGGAACGTCATGGAACGCCTGCTGCTGACGGCCCAGGAGGCCGCCCAGGCCTTGGGGGTCAGCCGGACGAAGGTCTACGACCTCATGCGCTCGGGCCGGCTGCGCTCGGTCAAGATCGGCGGGAGCCGCCGCATCCCGGTCGACGCCCTGGCCGAGCTCGTCGACGAGCTCGCGGAGGCCAGCTGATGGCTGGCAAGAATCTCAACGGCCAGGGCTCGGTCTACCAGCGTAAACAGGACGGCATGTGGATCGGCGCCGCCTACGTGCTCACCACCACCGGGCACCGGAAGCGGATCACAGTGTCGAACCGCGACCCGGACGAGGTTCGCAAGGCACTGACTCGCAAGATCGCCGACTCCGACGCCGGCATCCCGGTCGCTGCTCAGACCTGGACCGTCGCCCAGTACCTCGCGTACTGGTTGGAGCACATCGTCAAGCCGCGCCGGCCCAAGACCTACCAGGGCTACGAGGGTGTGGTCCGGCGCTACCTGACCCCGATCCTGGGCCGGAAGAAGCTCCACCGGCTCACGGCTCCGGACGTCAAGATGATGATGACCCGGCTCCGCACCGAGTGCCGGTGCTGCGCGGACGGGATCGACGCCGCCCGCGAGGAGAAGGCTCGGAAGTGCTGTGCCAAGGGCGAGTGCTGCCACCAGGTGCTCTCGGTCCGCACGGTCCAGTTCGTCCACGCGGTGCTGCGCAACGCACTCCAGAACGCCGTGCGAGAGGAGATGATCCCGCGCAACGTCGCCAAGCTCGTGCAGGTCGAGACCCCGCGCTACCGGATCAACCGCGGCCTCTCGCTCGAACAGGCCAAGCACCTGCTGACCGCGGCGAAGGGCGACCGGCTCCACGCGCTCTACGTCCTGGCGCTCTACCTCGGCATGCGCCGCGCCGAACTGCTCGGGCTCCGGTGGGTCGACGTCGACCTCGAGGCGGGCACCCTCGAGATCGTCCAGACGCTGCAGCGGGTCGAGGGCCGGCTCCAGTTCCTGCCGCCGAAGACGGACAGCTCGGCACGGACGGTCCCGCTCATCGCGGCCGCCGCCAAGGCGTTGAAGGATCACCGCATCGCCCAGCACAAGGAGCGGCTGGAAGCCGGCTTCGGCTGGACCGACACCGGGCTCGTCTTCACCAGCCGCGTCGGGACCCCGCTGGAGCCGGACAACCTCCGCCGTTCCTGGTACCCCCTGCGCAAGAAGATCGACGCCGAGGGAACCCGCTTCCACGACCTCCGGCACAGCTGCGTGACCCTGCTGCTCGGGCTCGGTGTGCCGCCGCATGTGGTTCAGGAGATCGTCGGCCACGCGGACATGAGTGTGACGCTCGGCATCTACGCGCACGTGTCGTTGAAGGACAAGCGCGAGGCCCTGGCGCTGCTCCAGGAGCGGATCGGATGACCCCGTTGCTACAGCGACTGCTACAGCTGAGCGATTTCGGGAGAGCCAGGCTGGAAGAAGTGCCTGGTGAGAAGGTGTGGCCAGGGGCGGGGTCGAACCGCCGACCTTCCGCTTTTCAGGCGGACGCTCGTACCAACTGAGCTACCTGGCCCCGGCTCCGGAGCGGAACCTGGAGAGTGGAGCGACCCAGACGGGACTCGAACCCGCGACCTTCGCCGTGACAGGGCGACGCGCTAACCAACTGCGCCACTGGGCCTTGCTGTGAAACCGTACCCCCAACGGGATTCGAACCCGCGCTGCCGCCTTGAAAGGGCGGAGTCCTAGGCCGCTAGACGATGGGGGCTCGGACGACCCGGAGGCTGTCCTCGACCTCCAACGGCTGTCCGTTGGGAGCGAGGAAAGCTTACGACACCCCGCACCGGGCTTCACCACCACCCCTCCCCCGCTGGATCGTCGCAGCTCAGCGGGGGTGCGGGCGGTCGAGAGCGGGTCGGTTCGCCGGATGCGGCCCCGGTGAGACCTGCCGCACAGTTCTCAGCGGCTCACCGGGGGTGGCAGATCGGGGTTGTTGGACACCAGGCCGAGCATGTCGAGGAGCAGCCGGAGATCGTCCGGGCCTTGCGAGTTGTCGGCGACGACCTTGCGGGCGCGGTGCAGCTCCTCGTCGGACACCCGGTAGGCGTCCGCGGCGTTGCGTGGGCTCGGGATCGACCCGCGGTCCTCCCCGTCCGATGCGGCGACACCCTCGTTCACGACTCCGGTCCTCACGATCCCGCTCAACGGCGTCTCCCTCGTGTCGCACCCCGAACGCCCGTGGGGTGGACCGCACGGACCTGCGGGCACGACGGGATGCACGACCGCCGATCCCCCGACCGGCGCCGCGTCCGTCGACCCGAAGCCTCCCGCCGACCACCCCCGTGGCCGTGGCCGGAACGTTACCCATCCGAGACCGTCGGCGCATGCCCCTTCCCGGGTGAGGACCACGACGTTGCGTCACGACCCGGACACCGTCCGAACAGTCGGGGCGGCGGCCCGCCCGTACCCCGGAGGGGTATGCTGGACGGCGAGCGACACGACGAGCGGAGGCGGGATGCACGGATACGCGGACTCGCGCGAGGCACACCTGCGCCGGCTGCGCCGGATCGAGGGCCAGGTCCGCGGCCTGCAGCGGATGGTGGACGACGACGTGTACTGCATCGACATCCTGACCCAGGTCTCCGCCGCCACCCGGGCCCTGCAGTCGTTCGCTCTGGAGCTGCTCGAGGAGCACATGGCCGGGTGCGTGGTCGACGCCGCCCGCCAGTCCCCCGAGGAGGGCGCCGCGAAGGTGAAGGAAGCCGCCGACGCCATCGCCCGGCTCGTCAAGTCCTGATAGCTCCCCCGCACCACACCGAGAGGCAGTCGAGATGAGCGTCCAGACCCCGTTCCAGACCACCGTGACCGTCGTCGGCATGACCTGCGGCCACTGCACCAGCTCGGTCCAGGAGGAGGTCGGCGAGATCGCCGGCGTCCGGTCGGTGGACGTCGTGCTGGACAGCGGCGCGGTGACGATCTCCAGCGACCGACCGCTCGCCCGCCCCGAGATCGAGGCCGCCGTGGTCGAGGCGGGCTACGCCCTGGCGTAGGGCTACTGTCGGCCCATGGCCCGTCACGCACCGAAGCACGGAGCGCGACGGGCCGCGCCCGTTCCCGAGCTCGAACCGCACGATCCTGAGCTCGACTCCTACCTCGCCGCCCTCGCCCCCGACCCGGCCGCGACCGGCAGTCTGAGCGAGACGCTGCAGGTCCGCCTGCCGGGGATCCAGGCCGAGGAGCTGCGTCGGGTCGCCGCCGAGCAGGGCGTCACCCCGGCCGCTCTGGCCGCGGCCTGGCTCGTCGAGCGGCTCGGTCGCGAGGAGCCCCCGACCGGCCCGCTGCGCACCGTGTAGGCACCGGCCCTCAGCGCGCCGCCGAGGCCCGTACCTGTGCGGCGTCGTCGGCCAGGCACGGGCTGCCCGTCAGCCGCCCGACGTCCACGGCGCCGGCCAGCGCGCGGTAGCCGGCGGGCGAGAGGTGCAGGCCGTCGCCGGAGTCGTAGGCCGCGGCCAGGCGCGTCGGGTCGCTCGGGTCGGCGACCGCGGCGGCGAAGTCGAACACGCCGTCCGCGTGGGCCGCCCCCTCGGTGCGTACCCAGCGGTTGACCGCGTCCCGCTGCGCCGTCGCCAGGCCGTGCGCCCCCGCGTCCGACGGCGTGATCGTGGTCAGGAAGACCCGGTGCCCGTCGGCCCGCGCCCGGTCGGCGTAGCCGGCCAGCCCCGCGGTGACCTCCGCGGCGGACCGTCCGGCGGCCAGATCGTTGGTCCCGATGTGCAGCACGACGTCCGTCGCCCCCGGCACGTCCGCCACGTCCGTCGCGTACCGCTGCGCGGGAGGCGGCCCGCTGACGCCCGCGACCAGCTGGTTCGCCGAGATCCCGGCGTTGAGCACCGGCATGGTCAGCGCCCCGGTGAGACGCTCGGCGAGGGCGTCCGACCAGCGGGTCCCGGCCGTGGCACCCACCCCGTCGGTGATCGAGTCCCCCACGAGGACGACGGCGTGCTCGGTCCGCGGGGTCAGCACGTCCAGCCCCGAGAGCACCGACCACGAGGTCACGGGCCGGGTGAAGGTGGCGCCGGACGGGTCGTCGACGACGGACCCCGGTTCGGAGACGTAGGAGGTCGTGAGCGCGACGGGATGCACCGAGACGAGCGCGGGCGCGGTCGGGACGAAGAGGCTGACGGCCACCGCCCGTCCGCGTTCGGCGACGAACGTGACCGGGTCGCTCGCCCACTCCGCCCCCGGGGGCACGACGACGCCGGGCGCGCCGTCGAACGTCACCGGCCGCCCGGAGCCCGGCACCAGGTCCGCCCCCGCGCCGACGAGCCCGACCGAGGCCGAGCCGACCTGGAGCGGGGAGGCACCGAACCGGTTGGAGACCCGGATGCGCAGCTCGGTGCCGGTCGCCTGCGGGACCGCGATCATGCGCAGTGTGCGGCCCGCGACGTCCGCGCCGGGTCCGGGCTGCGGGCTCGTGCGCCACGCGCCGACCCACGCGGCGCCGCAGTCCGGCGCCGGCGCCGTCGCCGAGGCGGGAGCGGCCGACGGGGGCAGCGCGACCAGCCCCACGCTCAACAGCGCCGCCACCCCGGTCAGCCACGCCAGCAGTGCGCGCACCTGTGCCCCTTTCGAGGGAAGAGCCGTTCACCCGGACGAACGATCACGCCCGTCCATTCGCGTATCGGCCTCGCGCCGGGTGACGTTACGTGGATCCGACATCACCTCCTGTGAGCGCCTGCTCGGCGAGCGCGACGGTGTCCCCGTCGGGAGAAACGCCTTAGGGTCTGCCGTAGAGACGTCGAGGTCAGGAGGTCGCCGGTGGGTGCGTACGAGGAGGTCTTCCAGGCCGCGGTGCAGGACCGGGAGGGGTTCTGGTTGGACGCGGCCGGGGCGTTGGAGTGGGAGCAGGCCCCGACACGGGCGTTGGACGAGTCGAACCCGCCGTTCTACCGCTGGTTCCCCGACGGCGTGCTCAACGTCGCCCACAACGCCCTGGACCGCCACGTCGCCGCAGGTCGCGGCGATCAGGCCGCCCTGATCTACGACTCCCCGGTCACCGGGACCCAGCGCACCTACACCTACGGTGAGCTGACCGAAGAGGTGGCCCGCTTCGCCGGAGTCCTGCGCGGTCTCGGGGTGGGCGTCGGGGACCGGGTCGTGGTCTACATGCCGATGGTCCCCGAGGCCGCGATCGCGATGCTCGCCTGCGCCCGGCTCGGCGCGGTGCACTCGGTGGTGTTCGGCGGGTTCGCCGCCAAGGAGCTCGCCGTGCGCATCGACGACGCCACCCCGGCGGTGATCGTGTCCGCCTCGTGCGGGATCGAGGGCACGCGGGTCATCGAGTACAAGCCCCTGTTGGACAAGGCGATCGAGCTCGCCACCCACAAGCCGGGCAAGCGGGTGATCCTGCAACGCCCCCAGGCCGAGGCCGCCATGGGCGCCGACGACCTGGACTGGGCCGACGCGGTGGCGCGCGCGACGCCCGCGGCGCCGGTCCCGGTCCGCTCCACCGACCCGCTGTACGTGCTCTACACCTCCGGCACCACCGGCAGGCCCAAGGGCGTGGTCCGCGACGGCGGCGGCTACGCCACCGCGCTGGCCTGGTCGATGCCGAACGTCTACGACGTCGGCCCCGGCCAGACGATCTTCACCGCCTCCGACGTCGGCTGGGTCGTCGGGCACTCCTACATCGTCTACGCCCCCCTGCTCGCCGGGGCGACCACCGTGCTCTACGAGGGCAAACCCGTCGGCACCCCCGACGCGGGCCAGTTCTGGCGGGTCTGCGCCGAACACGGGGTCCGGTCCCTGTTCACCGCCCCCACGGCGTTCCGGGCGCTGAAGAAGGAGGACCCCGACGGGGACTACGCGCGCAAGTACGACCTCTCCCGGCTGCGGTACCTGTTCCTGGCCGGGGAGCGGCTGGACCCCGAGACCTACCGGTGGGCCTCGGCACTGCTGGACATCCCGGTGATCGACCACTGGTGGCAGACCGAGACCGGCTGGCCCATCGTCGCCGACCCGGTGGGCATCGAACAGCTCCCCGTCAAACCCGGCTCGCCGACGAAACCGCTGCCCGGCTGGGACGTCCAGATCCTCGACGCGAACGGCAAGCCGGTCCCCGCGGGCGAGGACGGGGCGATCGTGGTCAAGCTCCCGCTACCCCCGGGCGCGTTCCCGACCCTGTGGAACGACGACGACCGGTTCGTCTCCTCCTACATGTCCGCCTTCGACGGCTACTACCTCACCGGCGACGGCGGCCGCATCGACGAAGACGGCTACGTGTTCGTCATGGGCCGCACCGACGACGTCATCAACGTCGCCGGACACCGCCTCTCGACGGGCGGGATGGAGGAGGTCCTCGCCTCCCACCCCGACGTCGCCGAATGCGCCGTCATCGGCGTCGCGGACACCATGAAGGGCCAGATCCCCCGCGGGTTCGTCGTGCTCAAAGCCGGAGCCGACCCCGACCCCGAACAGCTGCGCGCCGAGCTCGTCCAGATGGTCCGCGACCAGATCGGCGCCGTCGCCAGCCTCAAGGAGATCGCCGTCGTCGCCGCCCTGCCCAAGACCCGCAGCGGCAAGATCCTCCGCAAGACCATGCGCGGCATCGCCGACGGCCTCGACGAACCCGTCCCCTCCACCATCGAGAACCCCGACATCCTCGACGCCCTCCGCCCGGTCCTGCGCAAGGAGTAGTCACCTTTGATGAGGTGAGGTAATGGCGGGGTAATGAGGGCGATAGGTCGGGCACGGCGGTCGCAGGGACGCGACCGCCGAGCCCGACCGATGGGACACGCATGCCTTCCCGCACGACCCGACTCGCCGCCGTACTCGTCTCCGCGTCCGCGGCGCTCCTGTTCGGCACGGCCGCACCGGCCGCCGCCGACGACCTCCGCAACTGCACCACGTTCAGCTCGTGGGCGGAGGCGGACGCCTACTGGAGGGCGCAAGGCCGCCCGGCCGAAATGGACCGGAACGGCGACGGGATCCCGTGCGAGTCGCTTCCGGGTGCGCCCACGAGCGGCACCGAGGCGCCGGTGACCACGACCCCCACCACGCCTGCCGACCCCGCCGACGAGCCGGTGGAGGAGACCTCCGAGCACGAGGAGCCCGCCCCGGAGCCGTCCCACGAGGCCGCTCCGGTGTTCGTGGCGACAGCGGGCGGGAACGGGGGTGCGAGCACGCCTCCGGCCGTCGGCGACCGCGACTGCGCCGACTTCGCCACGCAGGCCGAGGCGCAGGCCGCCCTCACCGCGAACCCCTCCGACCCCGAGCGGCTCGACGCGGACGACGACGGCATCGCCTGCGAGAACGCGTTCGGCACCGAGGGCCGTCAGGTCGCGGTGTTCCCGCTCGGGGGCGTCGCGACGGGCGGGTCCGGCCTCCGATGAGGGTCCGGGCGCTCGCCGCCGCCCTGCTGCTGGCCGCGCTGGCGGGCTGCAGCACCCCGACCCCCGCCCCGGCGCCGGCTCCCGCACCCGTCGCGGCCGAGCCGGCCGCGACGCGACCGGCCGCGGCCCCGATCGCCGCGTTGGCGCCGTCGGACCCGGTGGGTCTGGAGGTACCGACGATCGGGGTGCGCTCGGGCCCGCTCATGCGCCTCGGGATCGACCGCGCGGGCGCGCTCGAGGTCCCGCCGGACGCGACGACGGTCGGCTGGTTCACCCTCGGCCCCACACCCGGCGCGCCGGGCCCCGCGGTGCTGGCCGCGCACGTGGACTACCGGGGCGTCCCCGGGGCGTTCACCAACCTGAAGGCGATGAGCGAGGGCGACCGGATCAGGGTGCCGCGCGCCGACGGGAGCACCGCGGTCTTCACCGCGTACCGGGTCGCCCGGTACGACAAGTCGGCCTTCCCGACCGAGGACGTCTACGGGGACACCGCGGGGTCCGAGCTGCGGTTGATCACCTGCGGCGGAGAGTTCGACGCCGCCACCCGCAACTACCGGGACAACGTCGTCGTCTACGCGCGGCTGACGGGCTCGGAGTAGTCACCCGATCGTGTAACGCGCCGGTCTCTCACCCGATGAGGAGTCGACGGTCCGCTCCCCGGCCGTCGCTCCCCCGTTCGTGAGAGAGACCGATGCTCCGCACCCGAGTGGTCGCCGTGTCCGCGGCCGTCCTCGGCCTGCTCGTCGTCGCCGCGTTGGCGACGGCGGCGGTCGCCGTGGGCGCCGCGCCCCCCGAGCCCGCCCCGGCACGGGCGGCGCCGCCGCCCACCGCCGCCCGCCTTCCCGTCACCACCCCGCCCGCGCCGGCGCCGTCGCTCCTGGCCGAGGCGGCGCGGGCGGCGCTCGCGGTCGAGCCGACGCCCCCGTGTGCCCGTACCCGGGAGCTGACCCCCGTGGGCTCCCGACTGCAGGCCAAGCCGTGACCAGCGCTGACGTCGAGGAAGGCTGTCCTCAGTCCGGCGGTCCGCGGCTGCGGGGAGCACCATGAGGGCATGAAGGTCACAGTCGACTTCGACCTCTGCGAGAGCAACGCGCTGTGCATGGCGGCCGCGCCCGAGGTCTTCGAGGTCCGGGAGGACGACTTCCTCTACGTCCTCGACGAGAACCCGCCCGAGTCCCTGCGGGCCAAGGTCGAGGAGGCCGTTCGGGCCTGCCCGAAAGCCGCCATCACGCTACGGGATGCCTGACCCGTCAGACATCCCGTCACAGGGGTAGCACGCCGGCGCCGGAGCGGTCAGGATCGACGGATGACGCCGGTCTGGCACACCCCGCTGACCCCGCTGGCCCTGCTCCGCCGCTCGGCGCAGGTGTATCCCGACCACACCGCGATCGTCTACGGCGAGCGCCGCACGACGTACGCGGAGTTCGCCGCCGAGGTCACGCGGGTGGCGCACGGCCTGCGCGGCTCCGGGATCCAGCCCGGTGACCGGGTGGCCTACCTGCTGCCGAACCTGCCGGAGATGCTCGTCGCGCACTTCGCGGTGCCGCTGGCGGGTGCCGTGCTGGTCGCGATCAACACCCGGCTGTCCACCGAGGAGATCCGGTACATCCTCGACCACTCCGGCGCGAAGCTGCTGGTCGTGGACGCCGCGCTGCACCCCCGGGTGGCCCCGCTGGCGTCCGGGTTGAAGAGCGTCGAGGAGATCATCACGGTCATCGACCCGGCCGACCCGGGAGACGGCGTCGGCTCGGGTGTGCGCTACGACGACCTGCTCGCCCGCGGCACCGAGGCCCCGATCCCGTGGGAGGTCGCGGACGAGGAGTCCACGATCTCGATCAACTACACGTCCGGCACCACGGGGCGCCCCAAGGGGGTGCAGTACAGCCACCGCGGCGCCTACCTGAACTCGTTCGGCGAGATCGTGCACTCCGGGTTCACCCCGGACAGCGTCTACCTGTGGACGCTCCCGATGTTCCACTGCAACGGCTGGTGCACCCCGTGGGCGGTCACCGGCGTCGGCGGCACCCACGTCTGCCTGCGCGAGGTGCGCGGCGACCGCATCTGGGAGCTGATCGGCGAGCACGGGGTGACGCATCTGAACGGTGCCCCCACCGTCGTCACCACGATCATGCGGGCGGAGCAGGCGCGGCAGCTGGACTACCAGCTCGTCGTCACGACGGCCGGGGCGCCGCCCAGCCCCACGACGATCCTGCAGATGGAACGCATGGGTTTCCGGATCGTGCACGTCTACGGCCTCACCGAGACCTACGGCCCCTACACCGTCAACCAGTACCAGCGCGCGTGGGACGGCCTCGACCCCGAGGAGCGGGCGCGGCTGCAGTCCCGGCAGGGCGTCGGGATGCTGCAGACGGACGCGGTCCGGGTCGTCGACGCACAGATGAGGGACGTGCCCGCGGACGCCACGACCATGGGTGAGGTCGTGATGCGCGGCAACAACGTCATGACCGGCTACTACGACGACCCCGCGGCCACCGAGAAGGCCTTCGAGGGCGGCTGGTTCCACTCCGGGGACCTCGGCGTGGTGCACCCGGACGGCTACGTCGAGCTCCGCGACCGGGCGAAGGACATCGTGATCTCCGGCGGCGAGAACATCTCGACGATCGAGGTGGAACAGGCCGTCGTCTCGCACCCCGCGGTGCTGGAGGCCGCCGTGATCGGGGTGCCGGACGAGGAGTGGGGCGAGCGCCCGAAGGCGTTCGTGGTGCTCTCCGGCGAGGCGACGCCGGAGGAGCTGATCGAGCACGTCAAGTCGACGATCGCCCGCTACAAGGCCCCGCGCGAGATCGAGATCGTCGAGTCCCTCCCCAAGACCAGCACCGGGAAGATCCAGAAGTTCGAGCTGCGCAAGCGCCCGTGAGTGGCGATGGTCGCTCTGGCGACCATCGCCACTCACGAGCCGTTTAGCCTTGCTCACGATGGCTGAGCAGAGTGCGGTGC
The DNA here is from genome assembly GCF_021728735.1 of Pseudonocardia sp. WMMC193. NCBI lineage: Bacteria > Bacillati > Actinomycetota > Actinomycetes > Pseudonocardiales > Pseudonocardiaceae > Pseudonocardia > Pseudonocardia sp. WMMC193. The sequence continues at coordinate 4,296,317 of NZ_JAKKDO010000003.1, forward strand.
GGGTGGGGGCGGGGGCCGTCGCGATCACCACCTCGACGGTCCTGCCGGTGTTCCTGCTGGGCGCGTTGAGCGTCCAGATCGGGGCGGAGCTGCACTTCGACCCGGCGGCGCTGGGGCTCGTGGTGGCGCTCTACTTCGGCGTGTCGGCGTTGGCGTCGCTGCCGGTCGGCAAGCTCGTGGAGCGGTGGGGGTCGCGGCGCACGAGCCGGGTCGCGGTGTGCGGCGCGGCCGGGTTCATGCTGCTCACGGGCCTGGTGCCGTGGAACTACGCGTCGCTCGTGGCGATCCTGCTGTGCGGCGCCTGGTGCAACGTGATGGGCCAGCTCTCCTCCAACCTCACCCTGGCGCGGTCGATGCCGGAGCACCGGATGGGGCTGTCGTTCGGGGTCAAGCAGGCGTCGGTGCCGCTGGCCACGCTGCTGGCCGGGGTGGCGGTGCCCGCCGTCGCACTGACCGTCGGATGGCGGTGGGCGTTCGTGATCGCCGCCGGGCTGGCGCTGACCGCGCTGGCCGCGGCGCCGCGGGGTTCGGGGCCCGCCACGCGGGACCGCGCCGTCCCCGAGGACCGCGCGACGGGTGCGCTGGCGGTCATCGGCGCCGCCGCGGGGCTGGGCGCCGCGGCCGCCACCGGCCTCGGCATCTTCCTGGTGTCCGCAGCTGTGGATCAAGGTGTGGATCCCGGGACGGCCGGGTTCGTCCTAACCCTCGGCAGCGTCGTCGGCCTGGTCATGCGGATGCTGCACGGCTATCTGGCGGACCGACGCAGCGGCGCGCACATCGCGTTCGTCGCGGGCTCGCTGCTCTCCGGTGCGGTCGGGCTCGCGCTCCTCGCCGTCCCCGGCCCGGTCACGCTGATCGCCGGGGTGGTCCTCGGGTTCGGCCTGGGCTGGTCGTGGCCCGGGCTGCTGCAGTACGCGGTCGTGCGGCTCAACCCCTCGGCCCCCGCCGCGGCGACGGCGATCGTGCAGGTCGGGGTCTACGCGGGCGGGTTCGTGGGGCCGATCGGGTTCGGGTTCCTCGCCACGCACGCGTCGTTCACGGTGGCGTGGTTCGTGTCCGCGGCGGCGATGCTGGTCGCGGGCGCCGGGGTGCTGGTGGGGCGGCGGATGCTGGTCGCCCACCGGGTGGCTCAGGAGAGGCGCTCGGCCAGCGCGATCGCGTCGTAGGGCGCCCGGATCTTGACGTCGTTGTCGAAGTAGACGAGCACGTCCCGGCCGTCGGCGAGCCAGCCGCGGATCCGCTCGGCCCACGCGTCGAGCGCCTCGGGGGTGTAGCCGGAGACGTAGAGCTCCTCGCTGCCGTGCAGCCTGCAGTAGACGAAGTCCGCGGTCACCTCGGTCAGGAAGGGCCACTTGCCCGCGGTGTCGGCCACGACGAGGGCGACCCCGTGCTCACGCAGGAGCCCGAGGAACTCCGGGTTCCGGAAGCTCTCGTGGCGCACCTCGATCGCGTGCCGCAGCGGTCGGTCGTCCGTGTGCAGCACGGGGTTCGCGATCCGCTCGTCGTGCTCCGTGCCCAGCTCCGCGGCCTGCGCGGTGGTGCGCGGCAGCAGGGCGAGGAACTCGCGCATCCGGTCCGGCTTGAACAGCATCCGCGGCGGGAGCTGCCAGAGGATCGGCCCGAGCTTGGGGCCCAACGCCAGGACGCCCGAGGCGAGGAAGTTCGCCACGGGCACCCGGACGTCCTTGAGCTGCTTCATGTGGGTGACGAACCGGGGGCCCTTCACCGAGAACAGGAAGTCCTCCGGCGTCTCGTCCCGCCAGCTCGGCCAGGCGGTCTGGATGGAGTAGAACGAGCCGTTGATCTCGATCGACGACACCGCGCGGGAGAGGTACTCCAGCTCGCGGCGCTGTGCCAGCCCCGTCGGGTAGAAGGTGCCGCGCCACGGCGGATACCGCCAGCCCGAGGTGCCGGTCCTCCAGCTCGCCATCGGCGACTCCGTCGCTCGTGAGTGGTAAGTGGTGCTCTGGCACCACTTACCACGCACGGGTGCGTCAGCGCAGGGTGAGACCGGGGAAGCCCTGCTCGGCGTTGTCGTCGCAGATCCGGAAGTAGTTGTTCGCGCCGCCGAACCAGACGTTCACCCCGCGCGCCTTGCCCGGGATGTTCGCCCCGAGGAACCAGGTGTGCACGCCCTCGCCCTCCGTCAGCAGGGTCGGCTCGACGGCCTCGCGGGTCTGCCGCGCCCAGTCCTGTTCGGCCTCCTCGGTGGCCTCCACGACCCGCCCGGCCGCGTGGTCGAGCGCCGCGCCGATCCACTCGACGTTCTTCTCGATGCACACCGGCAGGTTCGCGAACGGGCTCAACGGACCCGTGATCATGAACAGGTTCGGGAAGCCCGCCGTGGTGGTGCCCAGGAAGGTCAGCGGACCGTCCTGCCACTTCTCCTTCAGCGTGATCCCGTCCCGGCCGCGGATGTCGATGGCCGTGAGCGCACCGGTCACGGCGTCGAAGCCGGTGGCGAGGACCAGGACGTCGAGCTCGTAGGAGGCGTCCGCGGTGCGCAGCCCGGTCGGGGTGATCTCCTGGATCGGCGCACCCTTCGCCGAGACGTCGACGAGCCGGACGTTGTCCCGGTTGTAGGCCTCGTAGTAGTCGTGCCCCGCGGGCGGCCGCTTGCCGGAGTACGGGTAGCCGCGCGGCGAGAGCAGCTCCGCGGTCGCGGGGTCGTGCACGATCTCGCGGATCTTGGAGCGGATGAACTCCGCGGCCGCCTCGTTCGCCGCCGGGTCGAGGATGAGGTCGTCGAAGGTCTCGAAGAGGAACCGGAAGCCGCCGCGGGCCCAGCCGTCGGAGAAGATCCGCCGCCGCTCGTCCTCGTCGACCGCCATGGCCGCGCCGTGGCCCGCGTCGAACGGCATGGCGAAGGAGTGCGCGCGGGCCTTGGCGAGGATCTCGTAGTGCCGGGCCTTGAGGTCGGCGATCTCGTCCGGGTCCATCGGCCGGTTCTGGGCGGGGACCACGTAGTTGGGCGTGCGCTGGAAGACGACCACCTCCGCCGCCTCCTGCGCGATCACCGGGATCGCCTGCACCCCGGTCGCCCCCGTGCCGATGACCCCCACCCGCTTGCCCCGCAGGTCCACGCCCTCGGCGGGCCACCGGCACGTCAGGTGCAGGTCGCCCGAGAACGTGTCCAGCCCGGGGAAGTCGGGGACGTGCGGGTCGGTGAGGAACCCCAGCCCCGTCACGACGTACCGGCTGCGCAGCTGCTCACCGGAGTCCAGCGAGACGTCCCAGCCCTCGTCGCGGTACTCCATGGCGGTGACCCGCGTGGAGAACGTGATGTCCTTGCGCAGGTCGGCGCGGTCGGCCACGAACTCCAGGTAGCGCTGCATCTCCGGCTGCCCCGGGTAGCGCTCGGACCAGGTCCACTCCGCGACGAGCTCCTTGTTGAAGGACAGGCAGTAGTAGTAGCACTCGCTGTCGGTGCGGGCGCCCGGGTAGCGGTTCCAGAACCAGGTCCCGCCGACGTTCGCGCCCGCCTCGATCACCCGGGCGGACAGCCCGGACTCGCGGACCCGGTTCAGCATGGCCAGGCCGGAGAACCCGGCCCCGACGATGAGGACGTCGTAGGTGTTCATCGGGCCTCCAGCCCCAGGCGCGGGCGGACCCAGGCCGCCATCGCCGCGATCGTGGCGTCCGCCTCGGGCGCGCGGCCCGCGGAGAACGGGTGGACGTGCTGCATCTCCGGAGTGATCTCGAGCGTCGCGTCCACACCCGCGGCGCGGGCCTTCTCGTGGAACAGCTCGGCGTTGTCCAGGAGGGTCTCGTGGCCGCCCGCGGCGATGTAGCAGGGCGGCAGGCCGGTCGGGTCGCAGTGCAGCGGATTGGCCAGCGGGTCGCGCCGGTCCCCGTCCTCGCCGAGGAACATCCCGGACATCGCCTCGACGACGGAGCGCTGCACCAGCGCGTCGGTGTCGGCGTTGGCCTCCAGGGTCTTCCCGACGTGCTCCATGTCCAGCCAGGGCGACATCGGCAGGATCGCGGCGGGCAGCGGGACGCCCTCCGCGCGCAGCGCCAGGACGGTGCTGATCGCCAGGTTGCCGCCCGCGGAGTCGCCCGCCGTCGCGATGTGCTCGGGCGCGTAGCCCTGCGCGAGCAGCCACCGGTACGCCGCGACGGCGTCCTGCACCTGCGCCGGGAACGGGTGCTCGGGCGCGAGCCGGTAGTCCAGCACCAGCGCCCGCGCACCGACCGCCTTCGCGAGATGGCCCGCCAGCTTGCGGTGCGTCGCGATCGACCCGACGACGAAACCGCCGCCGTGCAGGTACAGCAGCACCCGGTCGTCGGCCGCGTCGAGCGGCAGACACCACAGCGCGGGCCGTCCGCCCGCGTCGACCTCCTCGTAGGTCACCCCGGTCGGTTCGGCGGTGGGCAGGTGCCACTCCTCGAACAGGTCCCGCAACGTCGGCAGGTCCATGTCCGGCGCCGCCGCCATCCGGTCGCTCCAGCTCTGGTAGATCGTCCGCAGCTCCGCGGACTCCGCGCTCGCCATGGCCGAGGAGCATGCGGCCGGGCGCCCGCCGAGAGTGTCCGACTTCGCGACACCACCCGAACGGTCGTCATGTCTGTCGCGTTCTGGGACAGTCGGACGGGACCCGGGACGTGTTGACTCGGGGGACGCCGCAACGACGCGGAGGTGCCCATGACCGTCGACGAGCGGGAACGCCTGGTCCGGGCCGCCCGGGAGGGGTTCCTATCCGGGGACCGCCCGGACGCGCGGCTGCGCCCGGAGATCGCCTCGTCCTGGCGTCGCAGCCGACTGTCCCGGGTCGCCCCGAGCGACGACAGCGTCCCCTACGCGCCGCTGCTCGACGGGGCCAACCGGCTGCTGACGGCCGCCGCCACACCCGTCCTGGACTGGCTCGCCGACCAGCTGACCGGCGGGACCGCGGTCATCCTCGCCGACGCGGACGCCCGCATCCTGGACCGCCGCGCGGACGGCCGCACCCTCTCCCGCCACCTGGACACGGTGCTGTGCGTACCCGGCTCCCAGTTCGGCGAGGAGCACATCGGCACCAACGGCATCGGCAGCGTGCTGGAGGCGTCCGGTCCGGTGCGGATCGCGGGCGCCGAGCACTACCGGGACAACCTGCAGGGCTTCACCTGCGTCGGGACGCCGCTGCGCCATCCCGTGCACCGCAGGCTGATGGGCGTGCTCGACGTCTGCTGCCGCTACGACGACACCAACGACCTGATGACCCCGCTCATGCTCTCCGCGGCGCGGGAGATCGAGTCGCGGATGTACGCGGAGTCGTCGCTGCGCGAGCGGATGCTCCTGGAGGAGTTCCTGAAGGCCTCCCGCCGCACGTCCGCCGCGGTCGTCACGCTCAACCAGGACTTCCTGATCACCACCACCGCGGCCGCCACGCTGCTCGACCCGAGCGACCACGCCCTGCTGTGGGAGTGGGCGTCGGACGCGATGACGCGGCGGGGCGAGTGCGCGGGAGACGTCCGGCTGCACGGCGGCGCGGTCGTCTCGGCGCGCGCCCGGATGGTCCCCGACGCGGGTGTGCTGATCGAGCTGCGCGGGGACCGCGCCGGTTCCCCGCACCGCAGGCCCGCCACGTCCGACCCCGAGCTGCCCGGGCGCAGCGCGGCCTGGCGCCGGGCCCTCGCCGAGGTCGGCGCCGCCACCCGTTCCGGGCTCGACGTCCTGGTCACCGGCGAGCCGGGGACCGGCAAGACCCGGGTCGCCGCGCGGATCCTGCCGGGCGCCGCCGTGTTCGACGCGGCGTTGGCGGCGGTCTCGCCGACCTGGACCGCCGAGCTGCAGGACGCGCTGCGGCGCGGGCCGGTGATCCTGCGACACCTGGACGCGCTGCCTGCGGACCTGGCCCCGGTCGTGGCCGCGCTGCTGGGGACCTCGCGCGTGGTCGCGACCGCGAGCGACCCCGCCGCCCGCCTGTTCGACCATTTCGGCGCGCGGATCGAGCTGCCACCGCTGCGGCAGCGCCCCGAGGACCTCCCCGACGTGGCGGCGGCCCTGCTCCGCACGCCCTCCCCCGCGCCGCGCCTGCAGCCGGCGGCGTTGCAGGCGCTGCAGGCGTACGGCTGGCCGGGCAACGTCCGCGAGCTGGGCGCCGTCCTGGCGTCGGCGCGGCTGCGGGCGCTGGGCGGGGACATCGGGCTCGCCCACCTGCCCGCCGAGCACCGGCGCGCCGCGTCGCCGTCGCTGCCGACGCTGCGCCGCACCGAACGCGAGACGATCCTCGAAGCCCTGCGGGACGCGCGGGGCAACAAGCTCGCCGCCGCCGAACGCCTCGGCATCGCCCGATCGACCCTTTACCGCAAGATGCGCGCCCTGGGCATCGAGGACACGCGCTTCGCGCCCGTGCGCGGAAAGTAGTGCCAGGGCACCACTGCGCTCACCCACCCCGCGGCTCCGCCGCTGCCGTCCCCCGGCCCACTCACGACCTGTGACGTGCCGACCCGCTCGTTCGTGTACGGGGCGAGAGAGGGAGGACCCGTGATGCCTCGGTGGATCGTGCCGCTGGTCGTGGCCTCGGACGCGGCCGTGATCGTCCTGTTGTCGCTGGTCCTGGGCTGGCCCGCGGTGTTCTTCGCCGTGCCGGTGGTGGCGGGGAGCATCATCGCGCTGGTCGTGCTGACGATCACGACGCGCACGAGGCGGGCGGTGTCGCAGCTGCGGATCCCCGCCGGGCCGTACCGGGTGGCGGGGTCGGAGCCCCACCGGTGGTCGAGCAGCAGCACGGACTCCTACCCGGACTGGACGGGGCAGAGCACGTGGTCGGACGCCGGGGCCTGCGGTTCCGGGGACTCGTGGTCCGCGGACGGCGCCAGCTGCTCGTTCGACTCCGGCTCGTCCTCCTCCGACTCCGGTTCCTCGTCCTCCTCGTCCTCCTCGGACTGAGCCGCGAGGACTCGCGAGCACGGAACCCGGGGCTCGCGGCGCTACCCTCCGCCCCATGACCGGTCCCGCCCAGCCCGACGAGTCGTACCTGCGCGCCCTCGTCGCCGCCACCGAGGCGGCCGTCGCCCGCGCCGAGCCGCTGACCAGCGCGTTCACCGGGGCACCGGCCGAGCTGTGCGCACCGGTGCGGGCGGCGGTCGACGCGCTGGGGGACGAGCTCGTCGCGCTGAGCCGGGACCTGCACGCCCACCCCGAGACGGGTTTCGCGGAGCACCGCTCGGTGCGGGCCGTCGCGGACCTGCTCGCGCGCCACGGGCACACCGCGGAGATCGGCACCGCCCTGCCCACCGACCTGCGCTGCACCACCGGTTCGGACGACGGCCCGCACATCGGGATCCTCGCCGAGTACGACGCCCTCCCCGGCATCGGCCACGGCTGCGGCCACAACGTCATCTGCGCGACCGCCGTCGGCGCCTTCCTCGGCCTCGCGGGCCGGGCACCCGGCCGGGTCACGCTGTTCGGCACGCCCGCCGAGGAGGGCGGCGGGGGCAAGGAGACGATGGCCCGCGCGGGCCTGTTCGCCGACGTCGACGCCGTCGTGATGCTGCACCCCTTCAGCCACGACGTCGCGATGCACCCGTTCCTGGGCCGCCGCCAGGTCGAGATGGTGTTCCACGGGGTGGCCGCGCACGCCTCGGCCCAGCCGTTCATGGGCCGCAACGCGCTCGACGCCGCCGTCGCCGCCTACACCGCCGTCGCCGCGCTGCGCCAGCACCTGCCCCCGAGCGACCGGCTGCACGGCACGTTCACCGACGGCGGCGCGCGCCCCAACGTCGTCCCCGACCGGGCCGCGCTGCTGTTCTACGTCCGCTCCATGGAGCCCGAGACCCTGCGCGACCTCGCCCACCGCGTGGCGGAGATCGCGTACGGCGCCGCCCGGATGCACGGCTGCACCGTGGACGTGACCTGGGACGACAAGCCCCCTTACCTGCCGATCCGGCAGAACGCGGCGCTGGCCGGGCGGTGGGCCGCCCGCCAGGTCGAACGCGGGCGGACACCGCTGGCACCCGGCGTCGTCCCCGAGTTCCTCACCGGATCCACCGACCTGGGCAACCTCTCCTACCGGATGCCCGCGATCCACCCGATGCTCGCCATCGCCGGCCCGACCGCCGCCCTGCACACCGTCGGGTTCGCCGCGGCGGCGGGGAGCGAGACGGGTGATCGCGGGGTCCGGGACGGGGCCGACGGCCTCGCCCTGACCGCCCTGGACTACCTGGTGGACGACGCCCTGCGCGCCGCCGTCCACGAGGAGTTCGCCGCGAAGGGAGGCCCGGTCGACGTCCCGGCCTTCTTCAGATGAGGATGGGTCCATGGATCTCCCCCGCGCGACCCGAGCACTGCTGGACTGGCCCGTCGACCACGTGGCGGCGGCCGTCGTCCGGGGCGGTGCGGTCGTCGCGACGGCCGGGGACCTGGACCGGGAGTTCCGGCTGGCCTCGGTGACCAAGCTGCTCTCCGCCTACGCCCTGCTCGTCGCCGTCGAGGAGGGCGCCGTCGAGTGGGACGACCCGGCAGGCCCGGAGGGCGCGACGGTCCGGCACCTCGCCGCGCACACCTCGGGCCTGGCGTTCGACTCGATGCAGGTCCAGGCCAAGCCAGGCACGCGGCGGATCTACTCCAACACCGGGTTCGCCGTGCTCGGCGAGACGGTGGAGAAGGCCAGCGGGATCCCGTTCCCGGAGTACCTGGCCGAGGCCGTCTGCACACCGCTGGGCATGACCGCGACCGAGCTGCGGGGGCCCGCCGGGCACGCCGCGTACTCCACCGCCACCGACCTCGCCCGGTTCGCCGCCGAGCTGCTCGAGCCGACCCTCGTCGCCCCGGAGACCCTCGCCGCGGCCACCTCCGTCGTCTTCCCCGGGCTCGACGGCGTGCTCCCCGGCTACGGCTCCCAGCGGCCCAACGACTGGGGTGCGGGCTTCGAGATCCGGGACGGCAAGTCGCCCCACTGGACCGGCACCACGCACTCGCCGCGCACGTTCGGCCACTTCGGCCAGGCCGGGACGTTCCTCTGGGTGGACCCGGAGCTGGGCGCGGCGGCCGTGGTCCTGACCGACCGCACGTTCGGCGAGTGGGCCGTGCAGGCCTGGACCCCCTACAACGACGGGCTGGTCGCCGCGCTGCGATCGTGACGCAGCACACGGAACCGGGCCTCGGGAACATCTCCCGGGGGTCACCCGTTGAACCACCTGTCCGAGCCGGGCGATGCAGTGTCCCCGGGCCGCAATAGATAACCGCCGCCGCGGAATACCGTCAGGCTGGAGCCGCGGTGTGCCACTCGCCGCGAGGCGACCTGCGCTCGGCTCGGACACCTACTTCGCGGCGTACGCGCCGGTGAACGGGATCGGCGTGATCACGTCGACGAGCACCCCGTCGGGTGCCGCGACGATGAAGTGCCGCTGGCCGAACGCCTCGGACCGGAGGGGCAACACGATCTCCAGGTCCTGCAGGCGCGCGTACTCCGCGTCCACGTCCTCGACCTCCAGGTTCAGCAGCATCCCCGCGACGGGTCGCCCGTAGCCGGTGGGGACGGTCTCGTGCGCGGGATCGAGGATCGCGAGCTCCCACGACCCGTTCCGCAGGCTGACGTACCAGTCCGCCTCGAACGTCGTCTCGAAGCCGAACCGCTCCCGGTAGAACCGGGCCGCCGCGGGCACGTCCGCGCTCATCAGGACCGGGTACACGCTGGTCGGGGTCATCGCCACACTCCCATACATTCAGACTGTACGTATGTTATACATGCATCCTGTACGTAAGTGGAAGGGGCCCCGTGGCACGTGCGACGAAGGCGCAGGCCGAGGCCACCGCCGCCCGGGTGCTGGCCACCGCGCGCGAGCTGTTCGTGGCCCGCGGCTACGCCGACGTCGGGCTGGAGGAGGTCGCCGCCGCGGCGGGCGTGACCCGCGGGGCGGTCTACCACCACTACCGCAGCAAGCAGGCGCTGTTCGAGGCCGTGCTGGCCGAGGTGCAGCGCGAGGTGGCCGAGGCCATTGCCGCCGCGGCGACCGGAGACGCCCGCGAGCAGCTCGAACGGGGCTGCCGGGCGTTCCTCGCCGCCGCCGTGGCCCCGGAGGTCCGCCGGATCCTGCTCGTCGACGCCCCCGCCGTCCTGGGGTGGGCCGTCTGGCGGGCGCACGACGCCGCAGGCACCCGGCTCCTGGCCGAGGGCGTCGCCGCCGCGGGACTCGCCCCGGCCTTCACCCCCCTGCTCAACGGCGCCCTGAACGAGGCCGCCCTGTGGATCGCCGCGGCCCCGGACCGCGAGGCCGCCCTGGAGCAGGCCTGGTCCGCCTTCGAGAAGATGCTGCCGAGATGAACCTGAGGGCGATTCCGCACGGGTCGGAATCGCCCTCAGGTTCCTCTCGGCGGGCTCGGGGCTCGCGGGAACAACTCCGGCAGCCGTCCCGTTGCAGAGAAGGCCCGCCGGGCACCTCTCTCGCCCCGACTTGGCAGACTTGACCTCACGATGACCTCCTCCCGATCCACCGGGGACGACGTGCGCGCCGGAGACCCCGGCTCCCGCGCGGACTCCCCCGCCCAGTCCGGTGCTCCCACCACAGCGACCGGACCCGCCGCCTCGCAGGCCGCAGCCGAACCCACCGGCAGCGCCGCGAGCGGCGACGGGAGCCGCGGCCGACGACCCCGCCGGCGCGGCTCCCGGGGCCGGAGCGCACCCGCACAGCGGGGCAACGCGCCCGGCCCCACCAGCACGTCCTCCCCGACCGACGGCGCGCCCCGCCGCCGGACCGAGCCCGCGCTCCCCGCTCTGCCGGACGACGTGCTCGCCGACCTCGAGCAGCGGGTCGCGGAGCTGCGCAGCACGGACGCCGAGCGCCTGCGCAGGCGCCTGCACGGCGCCCGCCGCTCCGGAGACGGCCGCGCCCAGCAGGCCGTGGCCGACGCGATCGCCGCGGCCGAGCACCGCCGCGAGCGCCGCCGCGCCGCCGTCCCCCGGATCAGCTACCCCGAGCAGCTCCCGGTCTCCCAGCGCAAGGACGACATCGCCGCCGCGATCCGGGACCACCAGGTCGTGATCGTCGCCGGCGAGACGGGCTCCGGCAAGACCACCCAGCTGCCGAAGATCTGCCTGGAGCTGGGCCGCGGCGTCGACGGGATCATCGGGCACACCCAGCCGCGCAGGCTCGCGGCGCGCACCGTCGCCACCCGGATCGCGGACGAGCTGCACACCGAGCTCGGCGACGTCGTCGGCTGGAAGGTGCGCTTCACCGACCAGGTCGGCGACCGCACCATGGTCAAGCTGATGACGGACGGCATCCTGCTCGCCGAGCTGACCGGCGACCGGGACCTGCTGCAGTACGACACACTGATCATCGACGAGGCCCACGAGCGCAGCCTCAACATCGACTTCATCCTCGGCTACCTCACGCAGCTCCTGCCGCGCCGCCCGGACCTCAAGGTCATCATCACCAGCGCGACGATCGACCCGGAGCGCTTCTCCCGGCACTTCGGGAACGCCCCCATCGTCGAGGTCAGCGGCCGGTCGTACCCCGTCGAGGTGCGCTACCGGCCCGTCGTCGACCCGGACGACGCGGACGCCGACCCGGACCGCGAGGAGATCGACGCGATCGCGGACGCGGTGGCGGAGCTGCAGCGCGAGGGCCCCGGCGACATCCTGGTCTTCCTCCCCGGCGAACGCGAGATCCGGGACACCGCGGAAGCCTTGCAGCGCAGGGACTTCCGCAACACCGAGATCCTCCCGCTGTACGCGCGCCTGACCACCGCCGAGCAGCAGCGGGTCTTCAGCGCACACCCGGGCAACCGGATCGTGCTGTCCACCAACGTCGCCGAGACGTCCCTAACCGTGCCCGGCATCCGGTACGTGATCGACACCGGCACGGCGCGCATCTCGCGGTACTCGCGCAGGCTCAAGGTGCAGCGGCTGCCCATCGAGAAGATCTCCCAGGCGTCGGCGAACCAGCGCGCGGGCCGGTGCGGCCGGACGAGCGACGGCATCTGCATCCGGCTCTACGCCGAGGACGACTTCGACGCCCGCCCGGAGTTCACCGACCCGGAGATCCTGCGCACCAACCTCGCCTCGGTCGTCCTGCAGATGATCGCGCTGGACCTCGGCGAGATCTCCGCGTTCCCGTTCGTCGAGCCGCCGGACCGCCGGGACGTCGCGGACGGCCTCGCCCTGCTCCACGAGCTGGGCGCCGTCGACCACGGCAGGCTGACGGCGGTGGGCCAGGCCCTCTCCCGGCTGCCCGTCGACCCCCGCCTGGGCCGGATGCTGGTGGAGGCGAACAAGACCGGGTGCCTGCGCGAGGTGCTCGTGATCGCCGCGGCGCTGAGCGTGCAGGACCCGCGCGAGCGGCCCACCGAGCAGCGCCAGGCCGCGGACGAGCAGCACCGGCGCTTCACCGCCGCGGGCTCGGACTTCCTGGCCTACACGGCCCTCTGGGACTACCTGGCCGAGCGCCGGGCCGAGCTGAGCGGGAGCCGGTTCCGGCGCACCCTGCGCGAGGAGTTCCTGCACTACCTGCGGATCCGCGAGTGGTGGGACCTGCACGGCCAACTCCGCCAGGCCGCCCGCTCCGCGGGGATGACCGCGAACGACGCCCCCGCCGATCCCGACCGGATCCACCAGGCGCTGCTGTCCGGGCTGCTCTCGCAGGTCGGGCTGCTGGAGGAGCGCACCGAGAAGAAGGGGGACAAGCGCGGCGCCCGCGAGTACCTGGGCCCCCGCAACGCGAGGTTCGCGATCTGGCCGGGGTCGGCGCTGGCGCGCAAGCCGCCGCACTGGGTCATGGCCGCCGAGCTCGTCGAGACCTCGCGGCTCTGGGCGCGCACCGTCGCGTCGATCAAGCCGGAGTGGATCGAGCCGCTCGCCGGACATCTCGTCAAACGGACGTATTCGGAGCCGCGCTGGTCGCGCAAGCGCGCGAGCGCGGTGGCCACCGAGCGGGTCACGCTGTACGGCATCCCCGTGGTGGCCGACCGCACCGTGGACTTCGGCCGGGTCGACCCCGAGGTCTCCCGCGACCTGTTCCTCCGGCACGCGCTCGTCGAGGGCGACTGGGAGACGCGGCACCGCTTCTTCCGCGCCAACCGTGCGCTGCTCGAGGACGCCGAGGAGCTGGAGCACCGCGCCCGGCGCCGGGACCTGGTCGTGGACGAGGACACCCTGTTCGCCTTCTACGACAAGCGGATCCCCGCCTCGGTGGTGTCCGGGCGGCACTTCGACTCCTGGTGGCGGAAGGAGCCGGACAAGAACCTGCTGGACTTCACCGCGGAGATGCTGGAGACCGAGGCGGCCCGCGGCATCGACCGCGCCGCCTACCCGGACCACGTCGCCGCGGGCGGGCTGTCCCTGCCGCTGTCGTACGCGTTCGAGCCGGGCCACCACACGGACGGCGTGACCGTCGACGTCCCGGTCGCCGCGCTGCACCAGGTCGACCCGACGCCGTTCACCTGGCAGGTCCCCGGGCTGCGCGAGGAGCTGGTCACGGCGCTGATCAAGACGCTGCCCAAGACCCTCCGCCGCAACTTCTCCCCCGCCCCCGACCACGCCCGCGCGGTGCTGTCCCGCTTGCGCGACCAGGACGAGCCCCTGCTCGACGGGCTGGAGCGCGAGCTCGGCCGGATGCGGAACGTCGTCATCCACCGGGACGACTGGGAGCTCGCCCGGCTCCCGGACCACCTCACCGTGACTTTCCGCGTCCTCGACGAGAAAGGTCGCGAGGTCGCCCGCGGCACCGACCTGGAGGCGCTGCGCGAGCAGCTCGCGCCGAAGGTGCGCGAGGAGATCGCCGCCGCGGGGCGGGACATCGAACGCACCGGGCTGACCACCTGGGACCTCGGCGACCTGCCCCGGGAGCACGCCATCCGCCGCGGCCGCCACGTCGTGACCGGCTACCCGGGCCTGGTCGACCGCGGCGACTCGGTGGACGTGCGCGTGTTCGCCACCGAGGCCGAGCGGGACTCCGCGCACCGCCGCGGCGTCCGCAGACTGCTGCTGCTGGCCACCCCCAGCCCGGCCAAGCAGGTGCAGCGGGGCCTCGACCCCCGGGCCAGGCTCACGATCGCCCGCAACCCCCAGGGCGGCCTCGACGCGCTGATCGCGGACTGCGTGCTGTGCGCGGCCGACCACCTCATCGCCCGCGCGGGCGGACCCTGTTGGGACGCAGCGGGTTTCGCCTCGCTCTCGGGGGTCTTCGCCCAGCACCTCGGCAGCGCCACGATGCAGGTCCTGCAGGCCGTCCGTGCGGTCCTGGAGCGCTGGCACCCCGTGCAGGCGGCGCTGGCCGAGCTGCGGAACCCGCCCGCGGACATCCGCGCCCAGCTGCAGGAGCTGACCGGTCCGCACTTCGCCGAGCAGGCGGGCGCGGCCCGGCTCGCGGACGTCGCCCGCTATCTGCAGGCCCTCGCCGTCCGCATCGACAAGCTCCGCGTCGACCCCGCCCGGGACGCCGAGTGGACCACCCAGGTCCACGAGGTCCAGGACGAGTACGCGGCCGAGCTCGCCGCCCTCCCCCCGGGCGTGGACCCGCCCCCGCCGCTGGTCGAGATCCGCTGGATGATCGAGGAGCTGCGCGTGAGCCTCTACGCGCAGCCGATGAAGACGCGCTACCCGGTCAGCGTCAAGCGGATCCAGAAGGCCCTCGACGCCCTGTGAGTGGGCGGGCGCCACGCGGCCCGACCTGCCAGGCTGTCCCCATGGAGTACGCCCATCTCGGCGAGGCGCTGGGCACGGACTTCTTCTCGGTGCGCGAGCAGTTCACCGAGGAGCAGTGGACCCGCTTCGCCACCGTCCGCACGTTCGTCGACACCGAGGTGCTGCCCGACATCGGGGACTACTGGGAGCGGGCCGAGGTGCCGTGGCACCTGGTCCGCAGGCTCCCCGAGCTCGGGATCGTCGGCGAGACCATCACCGGGTACGGCGCGGCGGGCATGAGCCCGCTGGCCTGCGGCCTGGTGCACATGGAGCTGCACCGGGGCGACGGGTCGCTGGGCACGTTCCTCGGTGTGCACGCCGGCCTGGCGATGCAGTCGATCGCGATGTGCGGCAGCGCGGAGCAGCGGGAGCGCTGGCTCCCCGCGATGTCCACGATGGACAAGCTGGGGGCCTTCGCACTCACCGAGCCGGACCACGGCTCGGACTCCGTCGCGCTGGAGACGACCGCCCGGCGAGACGGCGACCACTGGGTGCTCGACGGGCGCAAACGCTGGATCGGCAACGGCGCGGTGGCCGATCTCGTCGTCGTCTGGGCCCGGGACACCGAGGACGGCGAGGTGAAGGGGTTCGTCGTCGAGACCCCCGCAGAGGGGTACGCGGCGACCGTGATCGGCGGCAAGGTGTCGCTGCGGGCGATCCACCAGGCCGACATCGTGCTGACCGGGGTCCGGGTGCCGGAGGAGAACCGGCTCGCCGAGGCGAACGGGTTCGCGGACTGCGCGCGGGTGCTCGCCACGACCCGCGGGATCTGCGCGTGGATGGCGCTCGGCCACGCCACCGCGGGCTACGACGCCGCCCTGCGGTACGCGACGGAGCGCAGCCAGTTCGGCAAGCCGCTCGCGAGCTTCCAGATCGTGCAGGAGCGGTTGGTGCACATGCTCGCCGACCTCACCGGCATGCAGCTCTACTGCATGCAGATCGGGCGCCTCGCCGAGGCCGGGCGACTGTCCCCGACCGTGGCCGGGCTGGCCAAGATGCACAACACCCGCGCCGCACGGCGGATCCTCTCCACGGCGCGGGACATGTTGGGCGGCAACGGGATCCTCCTGGAGCACCACGTCGCGAGGCACTGGGCGGACATCGAGGCCATCCACACGTTCGAGGGCACCGAGACGATGCAGACCCTGATCGTCGGCAAGGACGTGACGGGCATCGGCGCCTTCGCCTGACCTGCGGCGCCGCCGCTCGTGCGCGGCAAGTGGTGCTAGAGCACTACTTACCACGCACGGGCGGCGCAGCCGCATAGTCGGGCGGCGCCCCGTCGGACTCCCGGACGGGTAGTCCGGCGGCCTGCCAGGCCCGGAAGCCGCCCACCAGGTCGGTGGCCCGGTGCAGGCCGAGGTCCTGCAGCGCGGCCGCGGCCAGGCTGGAGGTGTAGCCCTCGGAGCACGCCACGATCCACTGGACGTCGTGCGAGTCGGCCTCCGCGATCCGGGCCGCCGAGGTGGGGTCGAGGCGCCACTCGAGGTGGTTGCGCTCGATCACCACCGCGTCGGGGAAGTCCCCCTCCCGCACGCGCTGCCAGCCGGGCCGGATGTCGACCAGCCGGGCGCCGGCGCGCAGCAGGTCGGCGGCCTGCGCCGGGCCCACGCGGTCGAGCTTCTCCCGGGCGGCGGCCAGCATCTCGTCGACGGTCACACGGACACCGTCTCAGGCGCCTTCTCCGGCTCGGTCGTGAGCTCGGTGCGGGTGCGCCGCAGGATCCCGGCCGGGCTCACGTCGTAGTAGCTCATCGCCGTCAGCGGCGGCGAGTAGGCGTGCACGCTGACGGCCGTCTCCGCGCGGGTGTTCGCGACGTCGTGGACGTGGCCGAGCGGGAACGACGCCCCGCGGCCGGTGTGCAGCGTCCGCGACCGCAGGCCCCGGCCCGCCACCCACCGTTGCTCGACGAGCTCACCGCGCACCACGGTCAGCGCACCCAGCGACCCGGCGTGGTCGTGCAGCTCGGCGATCTGGTCGGTGGTCCACGAGATCAGCCAGACGTCCACGACGTCGTCCGCGACGAGGCGCCGCGACCAGCGGTGCAACGGGTCCTCCTGGACCGGGTGCAGGCCCGCCGCGACCTCGGCGGCGTAGGTGCGGGTGAGGGCGGTGAGGTCGTGCAGGGACAGCGGCGTGGGCGCACGCACGGCAGTACTCCAGAGTGTCTCGCGAGGGGGTCGGGCCGGGAGTCAGTTCCCGGGGCGACAGCACTCGTCGAAGACGTACCCGCGACGGCTCTCCCAGATGGGGCCGAGGTTCCAGGCGGGCATCACTCCACCGTTGTACACACGCCGTCGCGGAAATCCCAGCCCTCTCCCGCCGGGAGGGACGCACCGCACAATGTCCGGTAAATGTCCGGTCCGTGCGCGGTCTAGCCGGAGCTGCCCACGAGGGTGTCGAGGCCCGCGAGCACCAGGATCCGACGGGCCGGGCTCTCGGACGCCGTGACGACCGACAGGTCCGTGCCCGCCGTCCGCGCGCGCTGGGCCAGCTCGGACAGCACCGCGATCCCGGCGCTGGACACGTAGGAGTCGGCGGCGAGGGTGAGGACCAGCGTGCCGCCGCGCTCGAGGGCGGCCAGCAGGTCGCCGCGCACCGCGGCGACCCCCGCCAGGTCCAGGTCGCCCTCGACGTGCAGCCGCACGGCGTGCTCGTCCGCCCAGCGGCGCAGCCGGGTGACCCGCGGCGGGGCGCTGCCGGCGCTGCCGGCGCTGCCGGCGCTGTCGGCGCCGCCGGCGGGGACGTCCGCCGGGCCGCCGGGCAGCGGGGCCGTCCCCGCCCGCACCGAGATCTCGACGGGCATCGCGGGCATGCGGAACCAGACCTCGGTGCCGTCGTCCGCGGCCAGCACCTCGACGTCGACCGCGAGCTCGCGGATCAGGGCCAGCCCCCGGCCCCGGAAGCCGGGATCCGCGGGCGGCGGCCGCCACAGCCCGTGGTCGGCGACGCGGACCGCGACCGAGCCGTCCGGCCGCAGCTCCAGCGACAGCGCGACCGCGTCCGCGCCGGGCTCGGGCCCGCCGGTGTAGGCGTGCTCGACCGCGTTGGTGACGGCCTCGCCGACCGCGAGCTGCAGGTCCGTGACGGCGTCCACGTCCAGCCCGCACCCGGCGGCCCACTCCGCGATCGCGCGGCGCATGGGCGCCAGCACCTCGGGGGCGGCGGGCATGGACCGGGTGAACGGCTCGGGCACCCGGCGGGCCAGGACCACCACCGTGTCGTCGGGGGCGCCCGCGGCGTCGAGCATCCGCTCCAGCAGGGCGTCGACCATGTCCGGCGGACGGTGGTGGGCGAGCTCGCCGAACGTCGCGGCCAGCCGGTCGAGCCCGTCGTCGACCACCTCGGTGCGCCGTTCGAACAGCCCGTCCGAGCACAGCAGGATCGTCTCGCCGGGGTCGATCCGGCCGTCCGCCTCGACGTACGGCGGGCGCCCGACGACCCCGAGGGGGGTGCCGCGGCCGCCGTCGAGGGCGCGGACCCCGTGGTCGCCCGCGACCATCGGCGGCGGGTGCCCGGCGCACGCGTAGCGCAGCGCCCCGGTCGAGGTGTCGACGATCGCGCAGGCCACCGTGCTGGCCCGCGCCCCCGCGACCCGGCGGGCGAACAGGTCCAGCTGTTCGAGCGCGGTCGCGGGCGGTGCGCCGTTGACCAGGTTGGCGGCCAGGGCGCTGCGCAGCTGGCCCATCACCGCCGCGGCGCCGGGGCCGCGGCCGACGACGTCCCCGACGACCAGCGCGGTGCGCCCGTCCGGCAGGTCCAACACGTCGTACCAGTCCCCGCCCGCCTCGGTGCCCTCGGTGCCGGGGTTGTAGCGGGTGGCGACCGTGAGCCCCTCGATCTCGGGCAGCTCGGACGGCAGCAGGCTGCGCTGCAGCGTCACCGCGACCTCGTGCTCGGCCTGGTGCAGCCGGGCGCGCATGATCGCCTGCGCGCACTGGCTGGCCAACGTCAGCACGAACCCGCGCTCGTCCGGGCCGAACGCGGGCTCCTCGGCGAACCCGAACCCGAGCCCGACCGCACCGATCGCCGTGCCCGCCACCAGCAGCGGCACGGCCGTGCCCGCCGGGTAGGGATCGGGCAGCCCGGTGGACTCCCAGACCGGTTCGCCGGAGTGCACGACCTGCGCCAACGGGTGGGTGCCGGTGACGGGCCCGAACCCGGTCGTCTCCCAGCCCTCGGCCGCGAGCACGTGCAGGGCGCGCTCGTCGTCCGCCAGCAGGACGACCACGGCGTCCGCGCCGATCGCGGACCGCCCGTGCGCGAGGATCACGTCGGCGACGGACTCGATGTCGGTCGCGCGCGACAGCGCCGTGGCGACCGCCCCCAGCCGCTCCGCGAGCCGCCTGCCCTCCGTCTCGGCGACCAGCAGCAGCGAGCGGTCCAGGGCCTGCGCGGCGAGCTCGGCCACGGCGAGCGCGGCCTCGCGGTCGCTCGCGGTGAACACCCGCGGCTCGGTGAATCCCACCGCGACCATGCCCAGGTCCCGGGTGCCCGCCACGAGCGGGAGCCAGCAGGCCGCGCGCAGCCCGAAGCGGCCCATCCACTCGACGGTCCGGGGGTGCTCGGCGGCGAGCTGCGCGGTCGACTCCGCCCAGAGCGGGCGGCGGGAGCGGACCGCGTCCGCCGGGCTCGGCTGCAGCAGCGAGATCCGGTCCAGCTCCTCGGGCACCTCGCCGACCCACCCGTGCAGCGACAGCAGCCGCAGGCCGCGCCCGGCGGACTGCCAGACCCCGGCGGTGGGCGCGTCCAGCAGCGCGACGAGGTGGCTGGAGGCGATCCGGGCGACCTCCTCCGGGGTGGCCGCGGCGGACATCTCGGCGGTCGCGGTGTGCAGCAGCCCGAGCCGGGTCGCGGCCGCCCGCTCCTGCTCCAGCAGCCGGGCGTTGTCGATGGCGACGGCGGCACGGCGGGCGAGTTCGCCGAACACGGCGAGATCGGGACCGTCGAGCACCGGGGAGTCGCCGCAGCGGGCGACCCCGAGCAGGCCGAGCATCTTGCCGCGGGCCTGCAGCGGCAGCACGAGCGCCGAGTGCGCCCCGGTGCGCTCCCACGTCTCGCGCTGGTCGGCGGGCATCCGGGCCAGCATCGCGGCCAGCGCGGAGGGGTCCAGCAGGACCGGCTCGTCGGAGATCTCGTCGAGGACCGGCAGGCCGGGCAGGTCCCCCAGGGCGGCCTCCCGCCCCGGGTCGGCGGCCGCGCAGGTGTGCACCTCGAGGCCGGACCGGCCCCCGCGGCCGTCGTCGACGAACACCCGCACGAGGTCCGCCAGGCCCTCGTCGACGAGGGCGCGGGCGAGCGCGGCGAACCGGTCCGCCCGGGTGACCTCGCGGTCGAGGATCTCGCCGAGGTCGGCGTAGAGCTGGTGGCGGCGCTGTTCGGCGTGCCGGTCGTCGATGTCCAGGCAGCCGCCGACGTACCCGCCGGTCCGCCCGTCGCCCTCGCCGACCGGGGCGCCGCGGTCCAGCACCCACCGGTGCCGCCCGTCGCCGCCGCGCAGGCGGTACTCCACCTCGAACGGGGCTCCCGCGCGCGTCGCCGCGGTGACGACCGAGCGGTAGCGCTCCCGGTCGTCCGGGTGGATGCGGTCCCGCCAGTCCAGGCCCAGCTCGAAGCCGGGGTCGGCGCCGGTGAAGTCCAGCCAGCCGCGGTTGACGAACACACGGTGCCCGCCCGCGTCGTCCACCCAGATCAGGGCGGGCGTGGAGTTCGCCATGGCCCGGAAGCGCAGCTCGGCGTCCCGGCGCACGCGGCCGAGCTGCAGGTGGTTGGCCACCCGGGCCAGCAGCTCGCGCGCGGAGAACGGCTTGACCAGGTAGTCGTCCGCGCCCGCCGCGAGACCCTCGACCGCGGCCTCCTCACCCGCCCGCGCGGACAGCAGCACCACGGGCAGCCCCGCGGTGCGCGCGTCCGCGCGCAGGGCACGCAGCAGGGCGATGCCGTCCGGCTCGGGCATCATCACGTCCGCCACGACGAGGTCCGGCGGGTCGACCCTGGCCAGCTCCAGCGCGGCCGCACCGCTCGCCACCGCCTGCACCGACCAGTGCGCGCTGAGCAGCTTGCGCAGGTGGTCGAGCATGTCCGGGTCGTCGTCGACGACGAGGACCCGACCGCTGGGCGGGCCCGGCACCTCGGGCGGCAGGGGGCTGACCCACCCGCCCGGTTCCTCCACCGGCGCCGGGGTCCACCGCAGGGCCTCGGCGACGAACGGCTCGAACGTCTCCGGACGCGGGTGCGGCGCCGTGGGCGGCTTGCCGAGCGTGATGTTCTCCGCGGGCAGGTGGGCGAACCCGAGCGGCAGCCGGACCGTGAACCGGGTCCCCTCACCGTCCACACTCGACACCTCGACGGTGCCGCCGTGCACCTCGGTCAGGTTGCGCACCAGGGCGAGCCCGATCCCGCTGCCCTCGCGCGAGCGGGCGCGGGCGGCGGGCACCCGGTGGAAGCGGTCGAACAGCCGCGGCACCTCGGCCTCCGGGACCCCCGTGCCGGTGTCCGCCACCTCCAGCACGAAGTGCTCGTCGGCGAGGTGGGTGCGCACCCGCAGGCCGCCCTCGAAGGTGAACTTCAGGGCGTTGCTCAGCAGGTTGAGGACGATCTTCTCCCACATGTCCTGGTCCGCCCACACCGGACGGCCCGACGGCGGCGAGTCGATGTCCAGGCGCAGCCCGGCCCGCTCGGTCGGCGCGGTGAACAGGGCCGCGAGCTCGCCGGTGAGGGCACCGAGGTCGATCGGGGCGAACACGGCGTCCGTGTGGCCCGCCTCGAGCCGCGAGACGTCCAGCAGCGTGTTGACCAGCTTGAGCATCCGCTGCGCGCTGCGCTGCGCGACGCCCGCCTCCTCCCGCACGACGGGATCGGACGAGCCGAGCAGCACCTCCAACGGGCCCATGATCAGCGACAGCGGGGTGCGGAACTCGTGGCTCACACCGGTGAAGAACTCGGTGATCGTGCCGTCGAGCAGCGCCGAGCGCCGGGCCGCGTCGACGTGGTCGGCGTGGTGGTCGGCCTGCTCGCCGTCGTCGCGCCGGACGGAGTCGCCCGGGTCGCTCACGTTCCGCTCCTGTCCGTCGAGGCCTTCGCGGCTCAGCGCGGACCAGCCTGCCAGGTCCCGCCCGACCCGGCGACCGGTGACCCGCGCGGGCCGGGCGCGGCCCCCGCGCCGCGCCGCCGACCCGGCAGGATCGGGGCATGGCGACGCGGCTCGAGGACGGCAGCTGGGAGATCCGGGGCGAGCGGCTCACGTTCCCGGTCCGGATCGGCGACGCCGCCGCGGCCTGCGCGGTCTACCCCGTCCGGGCGTCCCGGGTGGCCCTGCCCCCGGCGCTGCGGCCCGTCGCGGTCGCCGGCTGGACCGTCGCCGTCGTCGGGCTGGTGCGGTACCGGGTCAACGACCTCGGCACCTACGACGAGCTGGCCCTCGCCTACCCCGTCCGCCGCGGGGCCGACACGGGCATCCACATCAGCGAGCTGCCGGTGACCGAGGAGTTCACCCGGGAGGCGGGCGCGGCGCTGTGGGGGCTGCCGAAGTGGGTCGGGGAGGCGTCGCTGGAGTTCACGCCCACCCGCGCGACGGGGGTGCTGGCGCACGCGGGCAGGCACGTCCTGACCCTGGCGCTCTCCGCGGCCCTGCCCCTGCCGTTCCCCGTCCGCGGCAGCGTGACGGCCTTCGGTGACGACGGACGCCTCGCCTCCCCGGTCCACGCCCGCCTGCGCGGGATCCGCATCGGGCGCGGCGCCGCCCTCGTCCCGGGCCACGGCCACCCCATGGCCGACGAGCTGCGGGCCCTGTCCCGCCGCCCGCTGCTCACCGCGAGCGTGGCCCACCTGGCGTTCGACATGGACCCGGCGAGGTGATCACGCCGGGTGGACGGACTCCCGGTGGGCCCCGAGCCACGTCCGGAGATCACCGATCGGGCGGTCCCGCTCCGGCTCGTTGTAGATCTCGTGCCACAGGCCGGGATAGATCTCGACGGTGAGGTCGTCGGAGGCGATGGTGCGCGCCAGCGTCCGGGTCACCTCGACGGTGGTGATCGCGTCGATCTCGCCGTGCTGCAGCAGCACCGGCAGGGTCAGCTCGCGGGAGCGGGCGAGCAGGTCGTCCATCGCGCCGAACATCGCGGCGCCGAGCCGCAGCGTCGGATTGCCCGAGTAGCACAACGGGTCCGCCCGCACCGCCGCGACGACGGCCGGGTCCTTGCTGATGTCGGTGAGGTCGATCCCCGCGGGGCGCAGCGTCGGCAGCAGCCTGCCGAGCGCCAGCAGCACCGGCACGACGGGCGCGGGAACAGCCTGCTTCGACAGCCCCGGCGCCGACAGCACCAGCCCGGCCAGGTCGGTCTGGTGCTCCAGCGCGTAGGCCAGCGCGATGTGCCCGCCCATGCTGTGCCCCACCAGGAACACCGGCAGGCCGGGGTGTCGGGCGGCGGCGTGCAGGTGCAGGAGGTCGAGGTCCGGGACCCAGTTGGCGTGCCCGCCGTCGACCCGGCGGCCCTCGGAGCGACCGTGCCCGGCGTGGTCGAGGGCGTACACGGCCCAGCCGTCCTCGACGAGGGCCTCCGCCACGTGGCTGTAGCGACCCGAGTGCTCCCCGAGACCGTGGCTGACCAGCACGATCCCCGTGGCGGGCTCCGGGAGCCAGGCCTGCCAGAACAGCTCTCCGAGGACGCCGGGAAAGCGCCCCTCCGCCCGTCGCATCAGCCGCGGACCGCGGCGGGCAGGGTCACGTCCTGCTCGACGTCGGCCTCCTCGCCGACCCGGACCGCGGCGAGCGCCGGGGCGTGGCCGCCGGACTGCACCGCGATCGTGTACTCGCCCGCGGCGAGGTCGGCGAACCGGTAGTCGCCCGCCGCGCCGGTCGTGGCGGAGGCGACGAGCTCGCCGTCCTGCAGGAGGTCCAGCGCCGCCGACGCGACCGGCTCGGCCGCCGCGTCGGTGACGCGGCCCGCGATCGCCGACGAACGGACCAGCGGGACCTCGACCGACGCCCCCGCGTGCTCCGCGCGCACCGCGACGACCCCGGGCTGGTGCCCGTCCGCCGACGCGACCAGTACATATCCGCCGGGGCGCGGGGCCTCGACGGAGCCGTGGCCCGCCGCGTCGCCGTGGGCGGAGGCGGCCTCCCGCCCGCGGTGGTCGAGCAGGGCGACCGTGGCGTCCGGGAGCGGCGCGTGGTCGCGGCCGGTCACCCGGAACGCGACGGCGACGGGGTCGCGGGGCGGCTCCGGTGTGTCGTCCGGGTGCTCGACGGACATGTCCACCACCGGCGAGGCCCCCTTGCGCGGGTTGGGGTCGGCGAAGCCGAGGGTGCGCAGCAGCGCGAGGTCCACAGCGGCGTGCTCGGCGGCACGCGCGTCGACGGCCGGAGCGGGGGCGGCCGTGGAGTGCGGGGAGGTCACGGCGCTCAGCGTGACGGGCCGCGACGAGGCGGTCACAGCCGGGGTGGGGATCGCGGTGTCCGCGCTGGTCGGGACGGCCTGGAGCCGGCGCACGGCCGCGGCGGGGACGGCCACGGGCCGCGGGGCGGCGCCCGCCCCGTCCCGCGGGCTGGGCAGCGGGGCCACGGGAGCGACGGGGACCACGGGTGTCACGGTCTCGACGGACGCGGCGCCGGTGTCGGCGGACCCGGCGGTGTCGGCGGACGCGGCCTCGGCGTCACCCGCAGCCGCGTCAGCCCCCTCGGGCTCCGCGTCCCGGCGAACGGCGCCTTCGCTCATACCCAGTGAGCGAACGCGCCGTTCGCCGTCGAGTGGTGCCGTCGCCGGGTCCACCGTGGCCTCGGCCGTGCTCTCGTCCGCGGCCTCGGCGTCCCCAGCGGACTCCTCCGGCGCGGTGCCAGCGGTGTCGGTGGCGTCGGCCGCCGCCTCGACGGCGGTGCGCTCGGCGGGCGGCTCGGACTCGGCGGGCGGCTCGGGCTCGGCGTCGGCCTCGACCGGCTCGTCCCGGCGCCCGCCCACGAACCCGGTGAGCGCCAGCCCCGCGACACCGGCTCCGCTGGCGACGAACGTGCCGCGGCGCGGGGCGGGGCGGGGCGGCAGGTCGGGGACCGCGGTGAGCACCGGACGCTCGCCCTGCCGACGTGCCTCGGCGCGGGCCACGGCGTCCGCGACCGCGGGGCTCACGATCCCGCGCTCCACCCGCTCCTCGCTGGGCCGCACCGGCGGGGACACCGAGGTCACCCGGGCGACCAGCGCCGGGTCCACACCGGTGCGCCGCGGCGGCTTCGGCACCGGCGGACCCTCGACCGGCACCCCGTCCACGAAGCCGCGCGTCCAGGGCGGCCCGACCGGCCCGGCGTCGACACCCGTGCCCGCGCGGCGCTCGAGCGCCGGCTCCGAGCCCCGCGCGGGCCCGTCCTCCTCCGCGCCGCTCTCGACGGGAGCCACCGCCTCGGGGGCCGGGGCGACCACCTCGTCCGCGGGCTGCTCCGGAGCGGGCGCGGCCGGGGCGCGGTCGCGCACCAGGTCCCCCACCGTGCGCCCGACGGGCTGCGGATCGGCCGCCACCGCGGCCGGTGTGCGCGTCCGCCGGGACGCCACCAGGACGATCCCCAGGGCGAGCAGCACGAGCAGCACCATCACCAGCAGGGCCCACGTGCTCATCGCTTCACTCCTCGTGCGGACGACCGAAGGGCCGAGTACGCACACAGGGGTACGGGCCCGCCCGGACTCGTGGCCGCGACCGTAGCACCGGGGACGCCGCACGCCGCTGCGCCCACGCCGGTGTCGATGTCGCAGCTCAGCGCGATTCAGTCGACCGGACGAATGGGACCCGGGCCGATGGGGAAGCATTCCCCCGTGGCGATCGATCCCGACCTCTCCGAGCTGGCCGCGGCGCACGGCGTCGCCACCGGCTACCACGACGGCGACCGCAGGCCCGTGACCGTCGACGAGGAGGTGGTCGTGGAAGTCCTCGGCCTGCTCGACGTCGACGCCACGACGCCCGCCGCCCGGGCCGCCGCGCTCGCCGCGGCCCGCGAGGAGGCGGCGCGCGGCCTGCTCCCCGGCACCATCGGGATGCGCGCGAGCGACACCCGGCGCGGCGCGGGCACTCTCACCGCCGAGGACGGGACGTCCCGCGAGGTCACCGAGCTGGCCGGGCTCGAGCCGGGCTGGTACCGGCTGCGGACGGCGGAGCAGGAGGTCACGGTCGTCGTGTCGCCCGCGGCGTTGCCCGCCGCGCCCCGCTCCTGGGGCTGGATGCTGCAGCTCTACGCCTTGACATCGGCGCAGAGCTGGGGGATCGGCGACCTGGGTGACCTGCGCGAGTTCACCGAGCACGCCGCCGGGCAGGGCGCCTCGGCGATCCTGCTGAACCCGCTGCACGCGATCACCCCGCTCTCGCCCGTGCAGCCGAGTCCGTACACGCCGTCGAGCCGCCGGTTCTCGACGCCGCTCGCGCTGCGGGTCACCGACCTGCCCGAGTACGCGGCGGCGGACCCCGCCACCCGGGCGGAGGTGGACGCGCTGCGGCCCGAGATCGTCGGCGACCGGATCCCGCACGACCGCGTGTGGGCCGCGAAGAAGTCGGCGGCCGAGGCGCTCTGGCGGGCCGCGGGCCGCCCGGAGCCGGTCGACCCCGGCGCGGACCTGGTGGACTTCGCGACCTACTGCGCCCTCGCCGAGCGCTACGGCGGCCGGTTCTCGCTGTGGCCCGCGGAGCTGCGCCATCCCGGGAACCCGGCCGTCGCCGAGGCCCGACGCGCCCTGGCGCCGCGGGTCGCGTTCCACGGGTGGCTGCAGCAGCGCGTCGCCGACCAGCTGGCCGCGGCCCGCGAGGCCGCCCGCGACATGCCGCTCGGGGTGATCCACGATCTCGCCGTCGGCTGCGACCCGGAGGGGGCGGACGCCTGGGCGCTGCAGGACGTGCTCGCCCTCGACGTGACCGTCGGCGCCCCGCCGGACGCCTTCAACCAGCGCGGACAGGCCTGGGGCCTGCCGCCGTGGCGCCCCGACCGCCTCGCCGCGACCGGCTACGCCGCCTACCGCGACATGCTCCGCGCGCTGCTCACGCACGCCGACGGGCTGCGGATCGACCACGTCGCCGGGCTGTTCCGGCTGTGGTGGGTCCCGCCGGGCCGCTCGCCCGACCGCGGCACCTACGTGCACTACGACGCCGAGGCGATGCTCGCCGTCCTCACCCTCGAGGCCGCGCGCGCCGGGGCCGCCGTGATCGGCGAGGACCTCGGCACGGTCGAGCCCGAGGTCACCGAGGCGCTGCACGGCCGGAACATGCTCGGCTCCACCGTCCTGTGGTTCGTCCGCGACCCCGAGACCGGCAGGCTGCTGCCGCCGGACGAGTGGCCGGAGGAGGCGGTCGCGACGATCTCCACCCACGACCTCCCGACGGCGGCGGGCTTCCTCGGCGGCGAGCACGTCCGGGCCCGCGCGGACCTGGACCTGCTCGACGACGTGCCCGCTGAGGAGCGCAAGGCCGCCGCGGAGCGCGCCGAGCTGGTGGACCTGCTCGTCGCCGAGGGACTGGTCGCCGCCGACGCGTCGGACGCGGAGATCGTGCCCGCCCTGCACGCCCTGCTCGCGCGCAGCCGGTGCCGACTCGTGCTGGCCAGCCCCTACGACGTCGTCGGGGAGACCCGGCAGCCCAACCTGCCCGGAACCGTCGACGAGTACCCCAACTGGCGGCTGCCGCTCCCGGTGTCGGTGGAGGAGCTGCGGACTGACCCTCGGGTGAAGGAGGTCGTGGCGGCATTGCGCTCGGGGGATCGCTGAGGCGAGGATCACAGCCATGCCGCTCACTGCCGAGACGCTCGCCGACCGCGCCGCCGACCTCCTGTGGACCGCGTGGACCACGGGCGAGGTGCTCGACGGGCTGCCGGAGGACCTCCACCCGCACGACCACGAGGCGGGCTGGGCCATCCAGCGGCGGGTCGCCGAGCGAGCGGGCGCGAGCTACGGCTGGAAGATCGCCGCGACGTCCGCGCCGAGCCAGGCCGTGATCGGGATCGGGACCCCGCTACCGGGGCGGCTGTTCGAGAGCGGGCGGGTGGCCTCGGGCGACCGGATCCCGTTCGCGGGCCTGCACATGCGGGCGGTCGAGGCGGAGTACGCGTTCCGCCTCGCGCGAGACATCGGCCCGGAGCCGACCCGCGAGGAGGTCCTCGCCGCCATCGGCGGGATGCACCTGGCCATCGAGGTCCCGGACTCCCGCCTCGCCGACTACGCGCACGCGGGCAGCTCGCTGCTGCTCGCGGACGTCGCCTGCGCCGGGCACCTGGTGCTCGGCCCCGAGCTCTCCGCGGTCCCGGACGACCTGGCGACGATCGGGACCGCCCTGTGGATCAACGGCGAGCGGACGGCGGAGGGGGACGGCGCCGTCGTCATGGGGGATCCGCGCACCGCCCTGGTCTGGCTCGCCGAGGAGCTGGTCCACCTGGGCTCCGGGCTCAAGGCGGGCGAGATCGTCACCACCGGCTCCACGACCAAGGTCCCCAGCATCCAGGCGGGCGACCACGTGCGGGCGGACTTCGGCCCCCTCGGCCAGGTGGACGTCACCTTCACCTGAGGCCCGGGCCGCATCGTGGCTCCACAATGCCTGGCTAGACGCGGAAGGTGAGGGACGTCGGGACGTCGGCCTCCAGTGCGTGCAGGTGCTCGTCGACGTTCGTCATCTCGTGCAACGGCCGGCCCCGCGCCATGCCCGCGAGCAGGGCCTGCTCGGCGCGCTCGATCTCCTCGGCCTGGTCGATCGCCGCCTCGAACCGCTCCCGGCTCCCGACGACCACGCCGTCGTCGTCCCCGACGACGAGATCACCGGGCGCGACCCGGACCCGGCCGATCAGCACCTCCCGTCCGAAGGTGCCCGGGTCCCGGGTGGTGCCGGACATCGGCGTGGTGCCCCGCGCGTGCACGGGCAGTCCGATGCGGCGCAGGCCGCGCAGGTCCCGGCAGTAGCCGTCGATGACGATCGCGGCGATCCCGCGGCGCCGGGCCTCGGTGGCGAACAGCTCGCCCGACACCGCCTTCCTCAGCGTGTTGGTGGCCACGACCAGCACCGACCCGGGCTCCGCCTCCCGCAGCGCGACGAGCACGGGCAGGTGGTCGTCGTAGGCGAGGAGGGTGAAGGCGGGACCGGCGAACGAGACGTCCGGGACCATCGCCCGGATCGCCGGGTCCACGACCGCCAGGCCCTTGTCGGCGTCGCAGAGGGAGGACACCTGCACGTTCCGGAGCCGCTCGAGCAACATGGCCCCATCCTCCGCTATCGGACGGTGGTGAGCCCTCCGGGCACGATGTCCACCCGGACCCGCGCGCCCGCCTCCAGCTCGAGGACCTCACCGTCGATCTGCGCGGGCATCGGGTCGATCGTGGTGAAGGCGTACTCGCGCACGCTCGGCTGCGGGCCGAGCCCGCCGAGCGCCGCCCGGGCCGCGGACAGGGCCGTGCGCAGCTTCGAGCGGTGCGGGATGAGGACGACCTCGAACACGCCGTCGTCCGGCTCCGCGCCCTCGGCGAGCGTCGCGACCTTGGCCATCTCGGCGATGTTCGCGAAGACCAGGCTGTCGAAGGTCTGCGTGCGGCCGTCGACGTCGATCGCGAAGGGGTGGAACCGGGAGAACGCGCGCACCGTGGTCAGGACCTCCCGGATCGACCCCTTCCCGCCGCGCTCCAGCTCGAGCGCGACGACGGGGGTGATCCCGAGGCCGATGTAGGAGTGGGCGTAGCGCACCTCGTCGTCGACGGTCATCCGGAGGACGTCCAGCTTCTCGGTGGTGCCGTCGACGATCGCGTCGAGCAGGGGCCGCCTGCCGACGACGCGGCGATGGTCGTTCGCGTTGCCCGCGGCGAGCACCGCGGCGACGGCGTCGTTGTCCGACTTCATGACGCCGTCGACGACCTCGTTGTACCCGCCGTCGCCGCTCACCGAGACGATGAGGGGAGTTCCGGTCTCCTCCCCGGCGATGACGCGGGCGTGCCCGGCGTACTCCGTGGGCCGCAGCTCCACGGGCAGGTCCGCGGCCCGCTCCGCCAGCCCGGACTTCAGCTCCTCGGCACGCTCCTGCGCGTCCCCGGTCGAATGGGGGTTGAAGACGACGACCACCCGGTCGTAGGAACGCGCCACCCGCGAAGACTATCCGGTTGGGGCGAGAACGACCGGTTCCGTACCCCGCTCCCGCAGCCCGAGCGCGGTGATGGCCGCCACGACGATCACCAGCCCGAGCCACTGCGTCGCACTGGGGTGGACGCCCAGGAACGCGATGCCCAGCACCGCGGCCGTCGCGGGGAAGGCGAGCTCGGCCAGGGTGGCGCGCGCGGCGGGCGTCCGCTGCAGGCCGATGTAGTAGAGGACGAGCGCGAGCAGCCCCGGGATCAGCGCCAACAGGGCGAGCGGCACGACCTGGGATCCGGTGATGGCGACCGGCGCACCCTGCACCCCGACGATGATCGCGGACGCGGTCAGCCCGATCGCGAACCGCAGCACGGTGACGTCCCGGGGTGCGGTCTGCACGCCGACCATCCGGCCGAGCACCGTCCCGAGCCCCCAGAGCACGGCCGCGCCGATCGCCAGTCCCGCCGCCCCGAGCTCGCGCAGCTGCGCGCTCAACGGGTCCGGGAACGCCACGAGCCACGCACCGACCAGCGCGGGCACGGCGAACAGCCAGTACCTCCCCCGCACCCGCTCCCCGAGCAGCAGCGCGGCGGCGACGACCGCCACCAGCGGCTGCAGCTTCTGCAGCACCAGCGGGGTCAACGCGTCCCCGGTCGCGAAGGCCGCCGTGAACAGCGCGGTGGCGAGTGCGCTCGAGCCCGCCCCGATCACGACGATCGCCGTGCGGTCCCGGACGGACGCAGCCCGGAACGCGCGGAACGCCGACGGCAGGAAGGGGATCAGCACCACGATGGCGAGCAGGTGTTCCCAGAACACGACCGTCGCCGCGGGCAATGCGCCTGCCAGTGGTGCCCGCAGCAACCCGTCGGTGCCCCACAGCGCGGCCGCGGCCGCCACGAGCCAGGTCCGGTCACGTGCCATGGTCGGTGACAACCCCCGTCGCCGCGCATCTATGCCAGGCTGGGGTGATGGAGTCCGCGCGCCTCGACCGGTGGCTGTGGTCCGTGCGGCTGGCGAAGACCCGGTCGGACGCCGCGGCGGCGTGCCGCGGTGGACACGTCCGCGTCAACGACCGCTCCGCCAAGCCGGCCACCACGGTGCACCCCGGTGACCGGGTCCGCGCCCGGGTGTACGAGCAGACCCGGATCGTCGAGGTCGCCAAGGTGATCGACAAGCGCGTCGGCGCGCCGGACGCCCAGGCCTGCTACATCGACCACACGCCGCCGCCCCCGCCGAAGGAGGCGCGGCCGGTCTTCGCCGTCCGGGAGCGCGGCACCGGCCGCCCGACGAAACGCGAACGCCGCGCCATGGACGCCCTCCGCTCCCCCCACTGACCCCCGGCATTGTGGAGCGGTCGTCGGGGTGGGCGATGATGAAGGCATGTACGACCTGCTGTTCCAGCACGTCCTGCGCCGCATCCCGGCGGAACCGATCCACGGCGTCGCGTTCGGGGCGATCCGAGGGGTGGCGGGCTCCTCGCTCGTGGGCCCGCGGCTGAGCTCGGTGCTCACGGCGCCGGACCCGGTGCTGCGCACCCGCGTGTTCGGCGTCGACTTCCCGAACCCGCTCGGCCTCGCCGCGGGGTTCGACAAGGACGCGCGCGGGCCGGTCGCACTCGGGAACCTCGGATTCGGGTTCGTGGAGATCGGCACGGTCACGGCTCGGCCCCAGCCGGGCAACCCCAAACCCCGCCTGTTCCGCCTGCCCGCCGACAAGGCGCTCGTGAACCGCATGGGGTTCAACAACTCCGGTGCGGACGCCGTCGCCGCGCACCTGGCGACGCTGCCCGAGCGTCGTCCCGTGCTCGGCATCAACATCGGCAAGAGCAAGGCCGCGACGCCGGACGAGGCCGTCGACGACTACCGCTACAGCGCCCGCGCCCTCGGCCGGTTCGCCGACTACGTGGTGGTGAACGTCAGCTCGCCCAACACCCCCGGTCTGCGGGACATGCAGCAGGTCAGCGTCCTCGAGCCGCTGCTCGGCGCGGTGCGGGACGAGCTCGTCTCCGCCGTGCCCGGACGCACCGTCCCCCTGCTGGTCAAGATCACGACCGACCTGGCCGGGGAGGACGTCGACGCGGTCGCCGACATGTCCGTGCGCCTGGGGCTCGACGGCGTGGTCGCCACCAACACCACCGTCTCCCGTGAGGGTCTGCGGACGCCTCGGGCGGAGGTCGACGCCCTCGGCGCGGGCGGGGTCTCCGGTCTCCCGCTGCGCGAGGCGGCGCAGGCGGTCGTCGGAACGCTGCGGGCGAAGCTCGGCCCCGAGCGCACGATCATCTCCGTGGGCGGGATCTTCACCGGGGAGGACGCCTACCAGCGGATCACCGCGGGCGCCTCGCTGGTGCAGAGCTACACCGGCTTCATCTACGGGGGCGCCACCTGGCCCAAGAAGGTCAACCAGGAACTCGCCGTCCTGCTCCACCGGAATCGTCACCGCTCGGTCGCCGCGGCCGTCGGCACCACCTGACGGTAAACAGAACCGGGAATGCAGAAAGGCCCCGCAGCGAATGCTGCGGGGCCTTTCCGATGTTTGATGTCGGCGGCGACCTACTCTCCCACACCCTGGCGAGTGCAGTACCATCGGCGCTGGAGGGCTTAGCTTCCGGGTTCGGGATGGGACCGGGCGTTCCCCCTCCGCCATGACCACCGACAACACTATTCAAATGTGAAACATTCTTTGAACAGAGCAGTCGTGTGCTCAGGGTCACACAGTGGATGCGAACAACATGTTGTGGCAAGCCCTCGGCCTATTAGTACCAGTCAACTCCACCCCTCACAGGGCTTCCATCTCTGGCCTATCAACCCAGTCGTCTACTGGGAGCCTTAACCACGCAAGGTGGTGGGAGACCTCATCTTGGAACGAGCTTCCCGCTTAGATGCCTTCAGCGGTTATCCCTTCCGAACATAGCCAACCAGCCATGCACCTGGCGGTACAACTGGCACACCAGAGGTTCGTCCGTCCCGGTCCTCTCGTACTAGGGACAGCCTTCCTCAAGTCTCCTACGCGCGCGGCGGATAGGGACCGAACTGTCTCACGACGTTCTAAACCCAGCTCGCGTACCGCTTTAATGGGCGAACAGCCCAACCCTTGGGACCTACTCCAGCCCCAGGATGCGACGAGCCGACATCGAGGTGCCAAACCATGCCGTCGATATGGACTCTTGGGCAAGATCAGCCTGTTATCCCCGGGGTACCTTTTATCCGTTGAGCGACACCCCTTCCACAAGGCGGTGCCGGATCACTAGTCCCGACTTTCGTCCCTGCTCGACCCGTCAGTCTCACAGTCAAGCTCCCTTGTGCACTTACACTCAACACCTGATTGCCAACCAGGCTGAGGGAACCTTTGGGCGCCTCCGTTACTCTTTGGGAGGCAACCGCCCCAGTTAAACTACCCACCAGGCACTGTCCCTGAACCAGATCATGGCCCGAGGTTCAGACACCCAATTCGACCAGAGTGGTATTTCAACAACGACTCCACAACCACTAGCGTGACCGCTTCACAGTCTCCCACCTATCCTACACAAGCCGAACCGAGCATCAATACCAAGCTATAGTAAAGGTCCCGGGGTCTTTCCGTCCTGCCGCGCGTAACGAGCATCTTTACTCGTAGTGCAATTTCGCCGAGTCTCTGGTCGAGACAGCGCCCAAGTCGTTACGCCATTCGTGCAGGTCGGAACTTACCCGACAAGGAATTTCGCTACCTTAGGATGGTTATAGTTACCACCGCCGTTTACTGGCGCTTAAATTCTCCGCTTCGCCCCCGAAAGGACTAACAGGTCCTCTTAACGTTCCAGCACCGGGCAGGCGTCAGTCCGTATACATCGTCTTGCGACTTCGCACGGACCTGTGTTTTTAGTAAACAGTCGCTTGGGCCTGGTCTCTGCGACCGGCCGCCCCTAGCCCGCAAAGGGGCTTCAAGACAACCGGCCCTCCTTCTCCCGAAGTTACGGAGGTATTTTGCCGAGTTCCTTAACCAGAGTTCACTCGATCGCCTCGGTATTCTCTACCTGACCACCTGTGTCGGTTTGGGGTACGGGCCGCAACAGCACTCACTAGAGGCTTTTCTCGACAGCATGGGATCACTCTACTTCGCCTCAATCGGCTACGCATCACCTCTCACCCTTCACGACCCCCGGATTTACCTAGGAATCAGGCTACAGGCTTACACCACGACAACCACCGCGTGGCGGAGCTACCCTCCTGCGTCACCCCATCGCTTGCCTACTACCGAATCGGTTCCCACGCTCCCCCGAACTCAAGCCCCCGAAGGGACAACAGAGCCAGGTTCGGATGGTTAGCATCAACGACCTCAGCATGGGCGCACTATCACGAGCACGGGAATATCAACCCGTTATCCATCGACTACGCCTGTCGGCCTCGCCTTAGGTCCCGGCTCACCCTGGGCGGAACAACCTGGCCCAGGAACCCTTGGTCATCCGGCGGCAGAGATTCTCACTCTGCATTCGCTACTCATGCCTGCATTCTCACTCGCACACCCTCCACCACTGGGTTCCCCCGCAGCTTCAACGGATGCACGACGCTCCCCTACCCAACCCAACGACTACACCCACCGGAAAAACCGGTAAGCGGATCTCTGCTGGATTGCCACAGCTTCGGCGGTGCGCTTGAGCCCCGCTACATTGTCGGCGCAGGACCACTTGACCAGTGAGCTATTACGCACTCTTTCAAGGGTGGCTGCTTCTAAGCCAACCTCCTGGTTGTCTCGGCGATCCCACATCCTTTCCCACTTAGCGCACGCTTAGGGGCCTTAGCTGGTGATCTGGGCTGTTTCCCTCTCGACTATGAAGCTTATCCCCCACAGTCTCACTGCCGCGCTAACAGTACCGGCATTCGGAGTTTGGCTGATTTCAGTAAGCTTGTCGGCCCCCTAGACCATCCAGTGCTCTACCTCCGGTACCCACCACGCGACGCTGCACCTAAATGCATTTCGGGGAGAACCAGCTATCACGGAGTTTGATTGGCCTTTCACCCCTACCCACAGCTCATCCCCCAGGTTTTCAACCCTGGTGGGTTCGGGCCTCCACCACGTCTTACCGTAGCTTCACCCTGGCCATGGGTAGATCACTCCGCTTCGGGTCTACACCCCGCGACTACACGCCCTATTCAGACTCGCTTTCGCTACGGCTACCCCACACGGGTTAACCTCGCCACGAAGCATAACTCGCAGGCTCATTCTTCAAAAGGCACGCCATCACCCCGAAAGGCTCTGACGGCTTGTAGGCACACGGTTTCAGGTACTATTTCACTCCCCTCCCGGGGTACTTTTCATCTTTCCCTCACGGTACTAGTCCGCTATCGGTCATCAGGGAGTATTTAGGCTTAACGGGTGGTCCCGCCAAATTCACAGCAAATTCCACGAGCTCGCTGCTACTCGGGTACACAGTCCACCATGCCCTGCATGTTTTCGCGTACGGGACTCTCACCCACTACGGTGACGCTTTCCAGACGTCTTCCACTAACACACAGACAACACGATCCAAGATCCGGCAGAACCTCGACGACCATAACCCACGACACCGCATCCGCAACCCCTGCCGGGTATCACACGAACACGGTTTAGCCTCCTCCGCTTTCGCTCGCCACTACTCACGGAATCACGGTTGTTTTCTCTTCCTGTGGGTACTGAGATGTTTCACTTCCCCACGTTCCCCCCGTACGACTATGAATTCATCGCACGGTAACGCCCCATGACGGGCGCTGGGTTTCCCCATTCGGACACCCTCGGATCACAGCTAGGTTGACAACTCCCCGAGGACTATCGCGGCCTCCCACGTCCTTCATCGGCTCCTGATGCCTAGACATCCACCATGTGCCCTTACACACTTGACCACAACAAGATGCTCGCATCCACTATGCAACACTCAACACACAACCACACCCGCGCTTCACAGAAAGCCACCACCCACACACAGCAGGCGTTAAGCGATCCCCACGCGAGGCGATCCGAAGAAAACACCACCAACACGGTGTCCTCTCAGGACCCAACAGTGTGTCGAACCATCAAACGATCACCAGAACCACAACGGTCGTGTTCCACCCAGCATCCCGAAGGATGATTCAGTGATAAGGAGGATCGGACAACCACAACAGCCGCCGACCTCATCCCACCAACACGGTGAGACTCCTTAGAAAGGAGGTGATCCAGCCGCACCTTCCGGTACGGCTACCTTGTTACGACTTCGTCCCAATCGCCAGTCCCACCTTCGACGACTCCCTCCACAAGGGTTGGGCCGCCGGCTTCGGGTGTTACCAACTTTCGTGACGTGACGGGCGGTGTGTACAAGGCCCGGGAACGTATTCACCGCAGCGTTGCTGATCTGCGATTACTAGCGACTCCAACTTCATGGGGTCGAGTTGCAGACCCCAATCCGAACTGAGACCAGCTTTAAGAGATTCGCTCCACCTCACGGTCTCGCAGCCCTCTGTACTGGCCATTGTAGCATGTGTGAAGCCCTGGACATAAGGGGCATGATGATTTGACGTCATCCCCACCTTCCTCCGAGTTGACCCCGGCAGTCTCCCATGAGTCCCCACCACTACGTGCTGGCAACATGGAACAAGGGTTGCGCTCGTTGCGGGACTTAACCCAACATCTCACGACACGAGCTGACGACAACCATGCACCACCTGCACACCAACCACAAGGGAAGCCCTATCTCTAGGGATGTCTGGTGCATGTCAAACCCAGGTAAGGTTCTTCGCGTTGCATCGAATTAATCCACATGCTCCGCCGCTTGTGCGGGCCCCCGTCAATTCCTTTGAGTTTTAGCCTTGCGGCCGTACTCCCCAGGCGGGGCGCTTAATGCGTTAGCTGCGGCACAGAGACCGTGGAATGGCCCCCACACCTAGCGCCCAACGTTTACGGCGTGGACTACCAGGGTATCTAATCCTGTTCGCTCCCCACGCTTTCGCTCCTCAGCGTCAGTATCGGCCCAGAGACCCGCCTTCGCCACCGGTGTTCCTCCTGATATCTGCGCATTTCACCGCTACACCAGGAATTCCAGTCTCCCCTGCCGAACTCCAGTCATGCCCGTATCGACCGCAAGCTCAGAGTTAAGCCCCAAGTTTTCACGACCGACGCGACAGACCGCCTACGAGCTCTTTACGCCCAATAATTCCGGACAACGCTCGCACCCTACGTGTTACCGCGGCTGCTGGCACGTAGTTGGCCGGTGCTTCTTATCCAGGTACCGTCACTCGCGCTTCGTCCCTGGCGAAAGAGGTTTACAACCCGAAGGCCGTCATCCCCCACGCGGCGTCGCTGCGTCAGGCTTTCGCCCATTGCGCAATATTCCCCACTGCTGCCTCCCGTAGGAGTCTGGGCCGTGTCTCAGTCCCAGTGTGGCCGGTCGCCCTCTCAGGCCGGCTACCCGTCGTCGCCTTGGTGGGCCATCACCCCACCAACAAGCTGATAGGCCGCGGGCCCATCCCCCACCGAAAAACTTTCCACCAACCCCCATGCGAGGGAAGGTCATATCCGGTATTAGACCCAGTTTCCCGGGCTTATCCCAGAGTGGAGGGCAGGTCGCCCACGTGTTACTCACCCGTTCGCCGCTCGTGTACCCCGAAGGGCCTTACCGCTCGACTTGCATGTGTTAAGCACGCCGCCAGCGTTCGTCCTGAGCCAGGATCAAACTCTCCAACAAAAACTGGCTCTAGCTGACGGGCTCGCCTCCGACGGGGTCGGAGGAACGAGTCCCAAAAAAGAACTGGCACAAACCGCCAGTCCCGATAATCTAGCTCGACACACTGTTGAGTTCTCAAAAGACACCCGCACACCATGGCTCTCCTGTCGGAGAACTTCCGGGGCTGTTTCCGAACCGTACACCCACCAGAAATCCAGAGGATCTCGGGGGTCCGACTCGGGGGCGGCCAGCGGGCCTGTTGACCGGGCCTCAGGGGCTCGTTCTGTCCGGCTCGTCGCTGACAACGAGAAAGTTACGCGGTGGGGTCGGGGTGGGTCAAATCGGGGTCCGCAGCGGTGTTGCGCGCCCGTTTCCGCAGGTGAGCGGCCTACAGTGCGCGTCGGAGCCAGGTTAACGGCAGATTTCGGGGATCATGACGGCGGTCACACTTCGCGCCCCCGACTTGCGTGGCGCGGTCTCGGCCAGGTCACGGACGGCGGCCGCGACCCCTCTCAACTGCGACGACGGGTCCCCGGCGCGACCCGCGTGCCCGCCTGCCCGCGACGCGGCCCCTTCTCTCGCGGGAGGCGGCCCGACTTCGCGACATCGCGATCCCCCGACGCGTCGTCGCAGGCAGCGAGCCTGCGACCACCCGTTCGGGCGTGCATCTCCGGCCCGATTCGCGCGTTGTACGCACTGAGCGCCTCTCACCGGAGTGCCGCGAAC
This sequence comes from Pseudonocardia sp. WMMC193, assembly GCF_021728735.1. NCBI lineage: Bacteria > Bacillati > Actinomycetota > Actinomycetes > Pseudonocardiales > Pseudonocardiaceae > Pseudonocardia > Pseudonocardia sp. WMMC193. The sequence continues at coordinate 4,334,366 of NZ_JAKKDO010000003.1, forward strand.
GCGGGGGCGAAGCAATTCCGCGGCCTACGGTGGGAGGCGCTCTTTCCTGCCCGGTGCAGGCCCCGCTCGACGTCAGGCCCCGGTCGTCGACCCGGGACGCACGATCACGAGCACGGCGACCACCGCCCAGAGCAGGGGCGGACACCCCGGTGCTCATCGGCAGCGTCCGGATCGCCCGCGCGGTCTCCGGACCACGCTTCCCTCCAGGGCGGAGAGCGCGGCCGCCCGTCCCGGCAGCACACGGAGCCCGAGCAGCAGGGCGGCCACCAGGGTCGGCGCGGTCGAGACCACGAGCCACGGGTCACCCGGGAGACCCATGGCCGCGCCCGCCGCGAACCCGAAGACCGATACCCGACGCCCCGAGCACCGCGTAGACCCGGCTGATCCGGTGCAGCACCCGCACGACGGCCACCGATCGGCTGCCGTCCAGCGCCCCGCGGGCCGCTCGGGGGAGCATCGGGGTGGCGACGGTCACGGATCCGATGACGACGATCGCCCTGAGCACGTGGACCGACAGCAGCACCGCGGTCCTCGCAGCCCCCTTCCCGCCCCGCAGATCCACCGGGAATCCTTCAGTCCGACTGAAACCATGGATGCATCCCTCCCCCACGGGAACCGCGACAAGCATCAGTCAGGCTGAAACCAGCCCCCGGACTCAGCCGGGGCCGTCGCCCAGGCGCCCCACCATGCCGACGAGCGTGCGCGTCAGCAGCGCCCGTTCGGGACGGGGGAGGGAGGCGAGCATCACCTGCTCCACCCCGGCGACGGCCTTCTCCGCGGTGCCGAGCAGACGGCGTCCGGCGGGTGTGACGTGCAGCTCGGCCACCCGACCGCGCCCCGGCTCCCCGCGCCGCTCGACCGCACCGAGCTCCTCGAGCCGGCGCAGCGTCGCCTGCAGGCTCTGCACGGTGATCCCCGCCCGGCGGGCGAGCTCGCTGTAGGACACCCCCGGCCGACGGGCCAGGTGCCCCAGCGCGGACAGGTGCCGCATCGACAGGTCGAGGGGTTCCAGGGCGGCGTCGATCTCCTCCCGCACCCGACGGCCCAGCATCGCCAGCAGGACGGCGACCGATCCGGGACCTGTGGGCGGCGGGCCGGGAGTCGTCACCACCGCATCCTCCCGGGCAGGCCCCGCGCCGCCGACGCGGGCGTCGTCACCCCACGGGGCCCCGCGCGGTCAGCCCGCCTTGCTCACCGCCGCGGCGAGCTGGGGGACGAGGCTGTCCAGCGCGTAGGGCACGGAGAGGACGGAGTTGTAGGTCATGGCGCCGCGGGTGTCCAGGTCCGGCACGACCATGCGGCCGTCGGTCACCACCGGGAGCTGCTGGAGGACCGGGTCGGCGTCGACCGCGGCGCGGGCGGCGGGCTGGTCGGCCAGCATCACCAGCACGTCCCCGTCCATGATCCCGGCCTGCTCGGGCGCGACCTCGACGTAGAACCGCTCGCCGGTGTCGCGGGCCGCGACGGCAGGCGGCAGCGAGAACCCGAGGGCGGCCATGACCTGCCCGCGGCTGTCCCCGGGGGTGTAGGCGCCGTACTTGCCGTCGTAGGGCAGCACCGCGGTGCCGGTCCTCCCGGCGAACCCGGGGTTCGCGGCGACCGCCTCGGCGAACGCGGCGTTCGCCTGCGCGATCAGCCGCTCCCCGTCGGCCTCCCGACCCAGTGCCCGCGCGATCACACGGGTCTGGTCGTCCCGCGGGACGGCGTAGGCGACGGTCCCGACCGGGCGCGCGACGGTCGGGGCAATGGCGGAGAGTCGGTCGTAGACGTCCTGCTCGAAGCCGGCGCTGACGCCCACGATCAGGTCCGGCGCCAGCCGCGCGATCTGCTCGAGGTCCGGCTCGGTGGAGTCGAGCAGGACGGGGCTGCCCTGGACGAGCGGACGCGCCCACGGCCCCAGACCGCCCTGCTCCCCGTAGAACCCGTAGCCGGTCAGCGCCACCGGGGTGACCCCCAGGGCCAGCACCGCGTCCGCGTCGGTCACGCCGAGGGTGACGACGCGGACGGGGTCCGGGGGCACGGTCGTGCGACCGAAGACGTGCTCGATGGTCACCCCGCCCGAGCCCTGCCCGGGTTCGGGCGCGGACGCGCAGCCGGCGAGCAGGAGTCCACAGAGGAGGATGAACGGGAGGAAGCGACGCACTCCCGAAGATTAGGCGAGCCTGCCCTCAGAGGGAAGCGGCACAGGCCGCGCAGCGACCCCAGAAGACGATCTCCGCCTCGTCCGGGACGAACCCGCCGACCGACGGCGCGTCCAGGCAGGGGGCCGCGCCGATGGAGCACGGCACGTCCTGCACCGCCCCGCAGGACCGGCAGATCGCGTGGTGGTGGTTGTCCCCGGCCTGCAGCTCGAAGAGGGCGGGCGAGCCCGCCGGCTCGATGCTGCGGACCAGGCCGACCCGCCGGAGGTCTTCCAGCACGTTGTAGAGGCCCTGCCGGGAGAGCTCGGTGACCGCGCCCGGGCCCGATGCCGTGCGTGCGACCGCGGAGGCCACCTCGTTCGCCGTGACGTGCGGACGCTCCGCGAGCGCGTGCAGCACCGCGCGCCGGTGCGGCGTGCTGCGCAAGCCCCGCTCCCGGAGCAGTGCGGTCAGGTCGCTCATGCAGGTGAGGCTACCCCAATACCTTTGAAAGCGTCACTAAGTTGACGCACCTCATAGTTAGACCGAGTCAAGTGTGGGGGTACAGTGGTGTCATGACCACGACGGAGAGCAAGACCAGCGCACTGCCCAGCTTCCAGGGCGTCGTCGCCAGCCCGGACCTCGAGCGCAACCTGCAGAAGGTCCTCGTGGACCTGACCGCCCTGCACCTCGAGGGCAAGCAGGCCCACTGGAACATCGTCGGCGCGAACTTCCGCGACCTGCACCTGCAGCTCGACGAGCTGATCGACACCGCCCGCGACCACGCGGACACGATCGCCGAGCGCATGCGCGCCCTGTACGCCGTGCCGGACGGTCGCCCCACCACGGTCGCCGAGACCACGTCGCTGCCGCTGCAGCCCGCGGGCGAGATCGACACCACCGCCGCCACGAACAACATGGCGGAGCTGGCGCGCCGCACCGCCGCCACCGCCCGCGCGGTGCACGACGCGGTGGACGCCGAGGACCCCACCACCGCGGATCTGCTGCACGAGATCATCCACGACCTGGAGAAGCAGGCCTGGCTGATCGGCTCGGAGAACCGCCGGGTCTGAGTCCCCTGCACGACCGTCAGGTCTGGAGCCACCGCTCCCACCACACCGAGGGCCCCCGCCACGCGCGGGGGCCCTCGGTTTCTTCTCGGTCGCGGTGTCGAATCCACGGGCCGCGTTCGTGTAGGAGGTGTTCCCACCCCACATCGGAGGTCGTGATGGCGAAGTACCTGCTCAGCGTCTACCAGCCCGAGGGCACCCCGCCCGCGCCCGAGGAGCTCGAGAAGATCATGGCGCGGGTCGCGGCCTTCGAGGAGGACGCCAAGGCCGCGGGCGTCTGGGTGTTCTCCGGCGGGCTCGACGGCCAGGAGACCGCGACCGTCGTCCACGCCCAGGGGGACGAGGTGCTGGTGACCGACGGGCCGTTCGCCGAGGCCAAGGAGTACCTCGGCGGCCTGACGATCATCGACTGCGCCGACCTGGACGAGGCCCTGCACTGGGGGCGGCGGGCCACGCTGGCGACCACCCTGCCCATCGAGGTCCGCCCCTTCTACTGGGCATGACCTCCGAGGTCGAGCGGGTCTTCCGCGAGGAGTACGGGCGGGCCGTGTCGGTGCTGGTCCGACAGCTGGGCGACATCGACCTGGCCGAGGAGATGGTGGCCGAGGCGTTCGCCGAGGCCGTGCGGCGCTGGCCGCCGGTGCCGCCGAGCCCGGCGGGCTGGATCATCACGACCGCCCGCAACAAGGCGGTCGACCGGCACCGTCGGGAGTCCACCCGAGACGCCCGGCACGCCCAGGCCCACCTGCTCGCGGGGGACCCGCAGCCCCCCGAGGAGGTGGGTGCCGTGCAGGACGACCGGTTGCGGCTCATCTTCACCTGCTGCCACCCGGCACTGGGTCGCGCGGCGCAGGTCGCGCTGACCCTCAAGCTGCTGGGCGGGCTGAGCACGGCCGAGATCGCGGCCGCGTTCCTGGTGCCGGAGCCGACGATGGCCCAGCGGATCGTGCGGGCGAAGCGCAAGATCGCCCGGGCCCGGATCCCCTACCACGTGCCGCACGACGCCGATCTGCCCGAGCGCGTGACGTCCGTGCTCGCGGTGGTCTACCTGATCTTCAACCAGGGCGCGGCCGCGGAGGCGATCCGGCTCGGGCGCCAGCTGCTCGAGCTCATGCCGGACGAGCCCGAGGTGCGCGGCCTGCTCGCGCTGATGCTGCTCACCGAGTCCCGACGGGCGGCGCGCACCGCGGGCGGGTTCGTGCCGCTCGACCGACAGGACCGCGCGCTGTGGGACGCCGCGCTGATCGCGGAGGGCCACGCGCTGGTCCGGGAGTGCCTGCGGCGCGACCGGCCCGGCCCCTACCAGCTCCAGGCCGCGATCCAGGCCGTCCACACCGACCCGCCGACCGACTGGACGCAGGTCCTGGCCCTCTACGACCAGCTCCTCGGCCGGCTGCCGACCCCGGTCGTCGCGCTCAACCGGGCGGTCGCCGTCGCCGAGGTGCAGGGCCCCGCGGCCGCGCTCACCCTGGTCGACGGGTTGCAGCTCGGCGACTATCCGCCCTGGCACGCGGTCCGCGCCGATCTCCTGCGCAGGCTCGGCAGGCGGGCCGAGGCCGACGCGGCCTACGCCCGGGCGGCCGAGCTCGCCCCGACCGAGGGCGAACGACTCTTCCTCGAAGGCCGGATGACGTCCGGTTCCGGCGGTTCGTGAACCGGACAGGATCGTCCGGAAGCGGCGCACCGGTCGACACCCGCGCCCCGGTGGGCGTGGTGCACCCTTAACGGCCGTTCTCAGGTTGCCCCGCCACCCCGATCGTGTCCGAAGCGACATCTGCGCACACCTGACCAGGGCCGATCGGACCAAGCTGGACAAACCCGACGACCATCGCGCTCGTCCGTTCGGCCCTGTGACGTGTCGGGCATTTCGCCGCAACACGAAACGGGACGGGGGCATCCCGCGATGACACCGGCGAGCCGGTGACCGCCGGCCGGACCCGCAGGACGAGGGGACCCATGCCAGACCGTGCCGCGCCGACCGACGGGCTGCGCGCAGACCCGGGCGTCGGCTCCGGTGGCGGGCGGAGCGCGGCGGTGACGCTCCGGCCGGCCATCCCCGCTCCGCGGACGTCGGACCCCGCCCCACCTGCGTCCGACGATCGACCGACCCTGTTCCGGGACCCCGACACCGGGGCGCTGCGGGTGCGGGTGACCGACGGCCGGGCCGGGCTGCCGCGGCACGCGTCGCGGGCACTGGAGGCACCGACCGGGCCGTTCGCGACCGTGCAGACCGAGCCCATCCCGACGATCCGGGCGATCCCGGCCCCCGAGCCCACCCGGGCGCCCACGCCGCTGTTGGAGTCGGCGCGCGCCGAGCGGGCGCGCACCGTCGAGCCCGAGACCTCGGCCATCGCGGTGCAGGAGGCGTCCACCACCCCGGCGCCGCACACGGGGCGGTGGGAGCTGTGGGTGTCCGGGCTGGTGCTGGCCGCGCTCAGCGGCATGGTGCTGACCTGGCCCTTCCGCGGCGACCAGGCCGTGTTCGCGGCGATCGGGCGGCAGATCCTGCACGGCCAGACCCTGTACGTGGACCTCTGGGACGTGAAGCAGCCCGGGATCTTCCTCTGGTACGGCCTCTTCGGGTTCGGCGAGATCGGGATGCGCGCCCTGGACGTCCTCATGGCGTTCGGGTTCGGCGCCACGGTCTGGGCGCTGCTGCGCAGGCGGACCGAGTCGGCGCGGCTGCGCAGGCTGCTGCCGGTGCTGGCCACGGGCACCCTGCTGCTCGCGGCCGGACCGGGCGACTTCGGCCAGCTCGAGATGCTCTGCCTCGTCCCGGCCGTCGGGGCGTTCGCGTTCGTCGCCGCGACGCCCGGGCCCGAGATCGCCTTCCGCCGGATCGTGCTGGCCGGACTGTGCGTCGGGATCATCGGGGTGTTCAAGCTGCTGCTGGCCGCGGTGGCCGGGGTGGCGCTGCTCGTCTACCTCGGGTTCGCGCTGCGGCGGCACCGGATCGCGGCGGGCGTGGTGCTCACGGCGACCGCGTTCGTGCCCGTCCTCGCGGTGTTGGCGTGGCTCGCCGCCCAGGGTGCGTTGCGCGAGACGCTGCACGTCTGGATCGTCGAGGCGGCGCAGATGGGCGCGGCACCCGGCTCGCGCTCGCCCGCCCGCGTCGCGGAGGGACTGGGCCGCTACCTCGCGTGGATGTTCCCGGTGGTCGTCCTCGCGGCGTGGCGCTCGGCCACGGCCTGGCGCCGGCGAGACGCCCTCGACCTGGCGATGATCGCCTTCGTCCTGCTCGACGTCGTGGCCATCGCCACCCAGTTCGCCTGGTGGTACCAGTGGTACTTCGCGTCGGCGCCGCTGGTGGTGCTGGCGCTGCGGCAGCTGGACGTCGTGCGGTGGCAGCCGCGCACCGCCGTCGTCCTGGGCCTGGTCTGCCTGCCGATGCTGGCCCACGCCGGCAGCTGGGCACTGCCCACCGTGCTCGACGGTGGAGGTCTCACGGCCGCGAGCCGCGAGCGGATCGACGAGCGCGTGGCGGACTACTCCACGATCCGCGCCGAGCTCGCCGCCGCCGACGTGCAGCCCACCGACAGCCTCTACGTGCTCGGTGACCCGCTCTACAACCGGCTCTCCGGCACGCCGCTGTCCGTCCGCTTCGACGGCTGGACCTACGACCTCATGTCCGACGACCAGTGGTCCGAGGTGGCCCGCGAGGTCGCCGCCGTCCACCCCTCCGTGATCATGGTGAGCACGGACGCCGCCGGCTGGGTCACCGACCGCGGGCCGCAGGTCCGCGAGGTGTTGGACCGGGACTACGTGCAGTACCGGACCAGCGACGAGGGCACCTGGTACCGGCTGCGGTCCTAGCCCTCAGAACGTGCGCCACGCCCCGAGCCGATCGGCGAGGGGCGGGGCGCCACGGCATCATTCTGCGGGTGCGGATCGAGCCCACCGGCGTGCCTCGCGCCTTCGACGACCACGCTCCCTCCTACGACACGCTCGTCGGGCGCAACCCCGGGTACCACGAGCACCTGCGCCGCTCGGCCGAGCGGCTGCGGCCCACCGGCCCCCGGCTGCTCGACCTGGGCTGCGGAACGGGTGCCTCGACGGCGGCCCTGCTGGCCGCCCACCCGGACGCGGAGATCACCGCGGTGGACGGGTCGGCGGAGATGCTGGCGGTCGCGCGCGGGAAGCGGTGGCCGGACCGGGTGCGGTTCGTGCACTCGCGCCTCGAGGAGCTGGAGGAGCAGGGCCCGTTCGACGGGATCCTGGCCGCCTACCTCGTGCGCAACCTCGCCGACCCGGACGGCGGGCTGCGGACGATCCACGACCTGCTCGCCCCCGGCGCTCCCGTGGCCGTGCACGAGTACTCGGTCGCGGACAGCCTGCCCGCCAAGGCCGTCTGGACGGCGGTGAGCTGGGGCATCATCATCCCGATGGGCAAGCGCGCCACCGGCAGCGCCGATCTCTACCGCTACCTCTGGCGCAGCGTCCTGGACTTCGACGGCGCCGCCGCACTGAGCGCGCGGATGCGGTCGGCGGGGTTCGCGGACGTGCGGGTCGAGCCGATGACCGGCTGGCAGCGCGGGATCGTCCACACCTTCCTGGGGCAGCGGGTCGATCCGGGCGGGTCCGGTTCGTCGTCGGGGTGAACCGACTCCCCGAGGACGACCATGAGCCCGAGGGCGTGTCTCCCAGGCGAGAATCGGCCCATGGACGAGGAGATCTTCTGGCGGGTCCACGCCGGGCTGCCCCGCCAGGCGCCCGGATCGGCCGAGACGACCGCGTTGCTGCTGCGGCTCAGCGGGGTCACGCCGCGCCGGATCCTGGACCTGGGCTGCGGGACGGGGGCCTCGGCTATCCCGCTCGCGCGGCTCACCGGCGCCCACGTCACGGGGGTCGACCTGCACCAGCCGTTCCTCGACGCGCTCGCGGGCACCGGCGTCGAGCCGGTGCGGGCCTCGATGGACGACCTCCCCTTCCCCGACGGCGCGTTCGACCTCGTCTGGGCCGAGGGCTCCGCCTACCTCGTGGGCTTCGACCGGGCACTGACGTTGTGGCGCAGGCTGCTCGCACCCGGCGGCGCGATCGTGCTCACCGAGGCGGAGTGGCTCACCGACACCCCGGCGGCGGGTGCCCGCGCGTTCTGGGACGCCGGCTACCCGGGGATGCGCACCACCGCGGGGAACGTCGCCGCCGCCACGGCCGCGGGCTGGCGGGTCGCGGCCACCTACGTCCTGCCCGACTCGGACTGGGCGCAGTACTACGAGCCGCTGGCGGCGGCCCTCGCGGCCCTGGGCCCGGAGGCCGCGCCCGCCCGCGAGGAGATCGACGTCCGCACCGCGCACGGGTCCGACTACGGCTACACCGGCTACGTGTTGGTGCCCCGGTGATCCGCCGCGCCACCGCGTCCGACACCGAGCGCGTCGCCGCGATCTACGCCCCGTACGTCCGGGACACCGCGATCTCGTTCGAGGAGACGCCGCCGACCGCCGCCGACATGGCGGCACGCCTGTCCGACTCGGTCCTCTGGCTCGTGGACTGCGACGACCGCGGGGAGGTCCGGGGCTACGCCTACGCAGGCCCGCACCGCAGCCGGGCCGCCTACCGCTGGTGTGTGGACGTGAGCGTCTACCTCGACCCCGCGGCCCGGGGCCGTGGGGTCGGCCGCGCCCTCTACGAGGAGCTCCTCGGCGCCCTCACCGAACTCGGGTACACGCAGGCGTTCGCCGGGATCGCCCTGCCCAACGCGGCGTCCGAGGGGTTGCACCGGGCGCTCGGGTTCACGCTCGTCGGGACCTACCGAGCCGTCGGGTACAAGCTCGGGACCTGGTGGGACGTGGCCTGGTACCAGCGCGGACTCGCCGGCGCGGTTGCGGAGCCGCGGGAGCCCGGCCGGCTAGGCTGACCACCGTGCCCACGCTGATCGACCTCTTCGCAGGCTGCGGAGGGATGACGGCGGGGTTCGTCCGCGCGGGATTCACGCCCGTGTTCGCGGTGGAGCACGACCTGCACGCCGCCGCGACGTACGCCGCGAACTTCGGCGAGCACCACGTGCACTGGGGGGACATCGCCGAGGTGCCGGACGAGCGGATCCCGCGGGCAGACGTCGTCATCGGCGGGCCACCCTGCCAGGGCTTCTCCAACCTCGGCAGCAAGGACGTCGACGATCCCCGCAACCAGCTGTGGAAGCAGTTCCTGCGGTTCGTGCAGGTCGCGCGCCCGCAGGTGTTCGTGATCGAGAACGTGGACCGGTTCCGCAGCAGCCCCGAGTTCGCGCTGCTCCTGGACGAGGCGGCGGGCGGCATGATCGCCGACTACGAGCTCGCGCACGCCCACCTGCTCGCCGCGGACTACGGGGTGCCGCAGCGGCGGACGCGCACGATCGTGATCGGCTCGCGGATCGGGCCCGTCGACCACCCGGCGCCGACGCGGGCGCGCGGGCGGTGGCGCACCGTCCGCGAGACCATCGGCGCGCTCCCGGCCCGCACCGCCACCACCGCGCTGCCCGACGCGCGGACGTCCGTCTTCGGCGAGTCGGTGCCGGGCACGTTCAAATGGCTGGACCTGCACTTCGGGCGGACCCCGACGCCGTTGTCCCTGCAGCGCTACGCCCACATCCCGCCCGGCGGCGGCCGGTTCGACCTGCCGGACGAGCTGCTCCCCCGCTGCTGGCGGGAGAAGCGGACCGGCACCACGGACGTCATGGGGCGGATGCACTGGGACCAGCCGTCCCTGACCATCCGCACCGAGTTCTTCAAGCCGGAGAAGGGCCGCTACCTGCACCCGGACCAGGACCGGGTGGTCACGCACCTGGAAGCCGCGCTGCTGCAGGGGTTCCCGGAGGACTTCGCCTGGTGCGGCTCGAAGATCCGGATCGCGCGGCAGATCGGGAACGCCGTGCCCGTCGGGCTGGCGGCGGCGATCGCCGGGCACGTGCGCGAGCGCCTGCGCTAGCTTGCTACAGTCGACGGGCGCTCTTCGGGGCGCAGTGCGGACGTAGCGCAGCTGGTAGCGCATCACCTTGCCAAGGTGAGGGTCGCGGGTTCGAATCCCGTCGTCCGCTCTCACTCCCCCGGGCCGGTCTCCTGGAGCTCCGCGCCGAAGGCCACCGCCAGCTGGGCGTCGAAGACGGCGATCGCCGTGGCCGCGTCGAGATCCCCGGTCAGCACCTGCATCCCGAGGCCGTCGATCAGGCCGAGCAGGGCGACCGCGGTGACCACACCCCCCGGCACCTGCCCCGCGACGTAGGCCCGCATCCGCCTGCCGTTGTCCCGCAGCTCGCCCGCGGCGGCGGGATCGACCGCGGCGTGCGCCAGGAACGCCAGCGCCACGCGGCCCTCCCGCGCCCGCTCGTCGTCGAGCGGCAGGAGCTGGCGGAACAGCGCGCGCAGCAGCTCGCGCGGCGGGGTGTCCGCGGGCAGCAGGGACAGCCGCCGCTCGACCGCCGCGCCGACCCGCTCCATCGCGGCCCGCATCAGCTCGTCCTTGGTGCGGAAGTAGTGCTGCACCATCCCGGCCGACACCCCGGCCTCCGCCGCGACGTGCCGGACGCTGGCCTGCTCGATCCCACCCCGCGCGACGACGGCGAGCACCGCGTCCGCGATCACGGCCCGCCGCTCGGCGTGGTCCACCCGCTTCGGCACGCCTTCACCATACGACCGTCCTGCCATCCGAGGATGGAGCTCCGCGCCGGAAGTGGGCATAGTCGGGGTGATCGACGTGGGCTGTCTGCGGAGGGGCACGAGCCGATGGGTGCGGAACGGGAGCGGGCAGCCGGTTTCGGGCGGCTGGACCTCGGCCTGCGGCAGGCGAGCGACTGGTACCTCTGGGGCCCCTACCTGGCCGAACGGCAGTGGGGCACGGTCCGCGAGGACTACAGCCCCGACGGCGAGGCCTGGACCCACCTGCCGCACGACCACGCCCGCTCCCGCGCCTACCGGTGGGGCGAGGACGGACTGGCCGGGTTCAGCGACGTCGAGCAGCGGCTGTGCCTGGGCCTGGCCCTGTGGAACGGCCGGGACCCGATCCTCAAGGAGCGGATCTACGGGCTGACCGGCGACGAGGGCAACCACGGCGAGGACGCCAAGGAGTACTGGTGGTTCCTCGACGCGGTGCCCAGCCACGCCTGGAACCGCTGGCGCTACCACTACCCGCACGCCGCGTTCCCGTACGAGGACCTGCGGGCGACCAACGCCGCCCGCACCCGCGCCGAGCCCGAGTACGAGCTGCTCGACACCGGCGTGTTCGACGACGACCGGTACTGGGTGGTGGAGGTCGACTACGCCAAGGCGGACCCGACCGACCTGCTGATGACGGTGCGCGTCACCAACGCCGGGCCCGAGCCGGAGACCCTGCACGTGCTCCCCCAGCTCTGGTACCGCAACACCTGGTCGTGGCGGGGCGAGGAGCCGGACGAGCTCGTCGGCACCGACGACCGGGTCCGGACCACCCACCCGTTCCTCGGCGAGCTGGAGCTGACCGCCGAGCCCGCGCCGGACGAGTTCCTGTTCTGCGACAACGAGACCAACACCGACCGGCTCTACCATCGCCCCGGCCCGAGGTACCCGAAGGACGGGATCGGGGACCACGTCGTCGAGAAGGCGGCCACCGTGAACCCGGAGCGTCGGGGCAGCCGGTGCGCCGCCTGGTACCGGCTGACCGTGCCGGGCGGGGCGACCACCGAGATCCGGCTCCGGCTGCGCCCGCCGGGAGGCACTCCCACCGATGCGGATGAGGTGGTGGCGCTGCGCCGGGCCGAGGCGGACGAGTTCCACGCCGAGCTCGCGCCGGCCGCGGCGTCCGCCGACGAGGCCGCGGTGCTGCGCCAGGCGGTGGCCGGTCTGTTGTGGAGCAAGCAGCTCTACTCCTACGACGTCACCCGCTGGCTCGACGGCGACCCGGATCAGCCGCCACCGCCGCCCAGCAGACTCGGGGGGCGCAACGCCCGCTGGCGGACCTTCAACGCCTTCGACCTGATGTCCATGCCGGACACCTGGGAGTACCCCTGGTTCGCCGCCTGGGACCTGGCCTTCCACTGCGTGGCGCTGGCGCACGTCGACCCGGCCTTCGCGAAGTACCAGCTCGGCCTGCTGTGCCGGGAGTGGTTCCAGCACCCCAACGGGGCGCTGCCCGCCTACGAGTGGGACTTCGACGACGTCAACCCGCCGGTGCAGGCCTGGGCCGCGCTCGAGGTGTTCGCCCTCGACGGCGGCACGGACCTGGACTTCCTCTCCCGGGTGTTCGACAAGCTGCTGGTCAACTTCACCTGGTGGGTCAACCGTGAGGACGCCGACGGCTCGAACCTCTTCGAGGGCGGGTTCATGGGTCTGGACAACATCGGCCCCATCGACCGCTCCCACCTCCCTCCCGGCTGGCGGCTCGAGCAGGCGGACAGCACCGGGTGGATGGCGGGCTACGCCGCCGCCATGGCCACGATGGCCGCGATCCTGCACCGCTCCGGGCGGCGGCCCGCGGTGGACCTGGTGCAGAAGTTCCTGGAGCACTTCGCGCTGATCCGCGAGGCGCTCGACGGCGCCGAGCTCTGGGACGACGACGCCGGCATGTTCCACGACCGGATCACCCTGCCCGACGGCCGCTCGGCGCCGGTGCCGGTCCGCTCGGTCGTCGGGATGATCCCGATGCTGGCGGGCGGGGTAGTCGGTGAGGAGGGGCTGGACCGGTCCCTGGTCGTCGGGAAGCGGTTCGCGCGGTTCCTGCAGCGCCACGGCGTCGCCGAGCCGGACGCGCTCGCCGCCGCCGGGCTGCTGCGCGGGCCCGAGGGCGAGCGGCGCCTGCTCGTCGGCGTGGTCGACGGGCCCCGGGTGCGGCGGCTGCTCACCGCGCTGTTCGACGAGGCCGAGTTCCTCTCCCCGCACGGGCTGCGGTCGATGTCCGCCCGGCACCGCGAGCACCCCGCGGTGCTGGACGTCGGCGGCCTGCACGCCCAGGTCGACTACGAGCCCGCCGAGTCCACCGGCCCGATGTTCGGCGGCAACTCGAACTGGCGCGGACCCGTGTGGTTCCCCGTGAACGCCCTGGTGATCTCGGCCCTCGAGCGCTACCACCGCTTCTACGGCGACGAGCTGGCCGTCGAGTACCCGACCGGGTCCGGCCGCACCCTCCCCCTCGACGAGATCGCCGCGGACCTGCGGGTCCGGCTGATCTCGCTGTTCCTGCCCGGCGCGGACGGCCGCAGGCCCTGCTACGGCGCCGTGGACCGGATGCAGACCGACCCGCGCTGGCGGGAGAATGTGCAGTTCCACGAGTACTTCCACGGAGACGACGGCGCCGGGCTCGGCGCCTCCCACCAGACGGGCTGGACCGGGCTGGTCGTCGACCTGATCCGCCGCAGGCACGGCGCCGTCCTCCCCACCTCCGAGGTGCTGCAGCGGCTGGCCGCGGAGACCTGACCCGGCATCGTGGCGGGTCAGGTGCGGGGGTCGACCTCCCAGGTGCGGAGCAGGCCGTCGCGCAGCGTCCAGACCTCGGTGCCCTCGCTGCGCATGACCCTGCCGGTCCTCGTGTCGGTCCATCGGTCGCACCAGTCGACGACGAGGGCGTCGCCCTCCACGGCGCGCAGGCGCTTCTCGAGGCGCTGGTCGACCCGCTCTGCGAACCGGTGCTCGAGGAACGCCCTGATCCTCGTCCGGCCCCGGAGGACGGCGGCCGGGCCGAACCGCAGCTCGGCGTCCTCGGTGAAGCCCTGGAGGATCAGGTCGACCCGGCCCGACGCGAAGGTGAGCAGCACGCCGTCGACGATCCGCGAGGCCAGTTCGGGGGTCATCCCCGGGTGCGCCCGGGGGTCCGAGCGCGTCAGCGTGGGCGCGGTCACCGTGCGTCCTCGGGACTCAGGCGTCGACGGGCTGCCGGTCGTCCCCGACCGGCGCCGTCCCGTTCGTCGCCGCCTCGGTGTCCGGTCCGGGAACGTCGTCGAGCTGGTCGAGCGGAACGTCCTTGAACACCGCGAAACTGGACGGCTGCTCGGTCAGGTAGGGGAAGTGGAATCCGCAGTTCGGGCACTGCTCACGCAGCACCGCCTGTTCCTGAGCGAGCTCGTAGACCTTGTCCTGCAGTTCCCCGCAGGTCGGACAGATGCGCAGCAGACGCGTTCCCACCAACTCGAAGTTGGTGATGATGTCCTCCATGATGGCGCCATTGGCGGCCCACGCCTTCGCGTGCTTGTGATAGGTATCGGTGTGCCAGTCGTAGAGCGCCTTCTTGCTGGTCCAGAAGCTGCACTCGTTGAACCAGCCCGGGTCGTCGGGGTGCTCCCACCAGGTCAGGTGCAGGAATCCGGGCAGCTTCATCAGGTGGTGTCGGGTGTCGCCGAACACGACCTTGAACTTCTCGTAGGCGTCCGGGCTGGAGAACCGCACGCGTTGCATGCTCAGGTAGATCGGCACGGGCAGCGCCTTCCTCGGGTGGGATTCGGGGCGATCGTCGGGATCGAGCGGCAGATCGCGAGAACCGGATTCAGGCGGCGGCGTGACCATTCGCCGACGACCCGCGTGGGGCTATCCTGACCGCGACCTGTTGGCTCCAGAGATTAGCCGAGATCAGCGGGTCCACCAGATCCAATTCACCGCCGCCGTGGGGGGCCACGTGACATCTGCACGCAACACGGAGGTCCCCGTCGACGGCGGTCCCGGTTCCGCACGGGCCAAGGCCGCGCCCGCGTACAAGGCGCTCTACGAGCAGCTCCGCACCAGCATTCTCACCGGTCAGCTGCCCGCGGGTACCCGCCTGCCGCCCAGCCGGAGCCTGGCGGCCGAGACCGGCATGTCCCGCAACACGGTGCTCGCGGCGTTCGAGCAGCTCCAGGCCGAGGGGTACATCACCGGTCGGCAGGGCTCCGGGACCTATGTCGCGTCCGTCCTGCCCGAGCAGGTCCTCCCGCCGCCGGCCACCGAGCAGGCCAGGCCGTCGACGTCGACCGGTCGTGCGAACCTCTCGGCGCGCGGCAGGCGGCTCGCCGCGGCCCGGAGAGTGCCGCTGCCGTCGGTCCTGGGCCGTCGTCCGCACGGCACGGCGTTCCTCATCGGAC
Source organism: Pseudonocardia sp. WMMC193 (assembly GCF_021728735.1). NCBI lineage: Bacteria > Bacillati > Actinomycetota > Actinomycetes > Pseudonocardiales > Pseudonocardiaceae > Pseudonocardia > Pseudonocardia sp. WMMC193. Next base: position 4,349,548 of record NZ_JAKKDO010000003.1, read on the forward strand.
TCCCGGCGCTCGACGCGTTCCCCTTCGACACCTGGGCCAAGCTGCACCGCGAGCGGTTCCGCAAGTCCGGGCCGCAGCTGATGCGCTACGACGACCCCGCGGGCTACCGGCCGCTGCGCGAGGCCGTCGCCGGGCACATCAGCACCGCCCGCGGCATCCACTGCACCCCCGACCAGGTCATCATCACCACGGGCTCGCAGCAGGCTCTCGAGTTCTGCGCCCGCATCCTGCTCGACCCCGGCGACCCCGCCTGGCTGGAGGACCCCGGATACCTGGGGGCCCGCGCCGCGTTGATCTCCGCGGGCGCGCGGATCGTCCCGGTGCCCGTCGACCGGCACGGTCTCGACGTCGGGGCCGGCATCGCCCTCGAGCCCGCGGCCCGGCTCGCCACGGTCACGCCCTCCCACCAGTTCCCGCTCGGCCACACCATGTCGCTCGAACGCAGGCTGGCCCTGATCGACTGGGCCGGGGACGCCGACGCCTGGGTCATCGAGGACGACTACGACGCCGAGTTCCGCTACCACGGCAAGCCGCACGCCGCGCTGATGGCCATCGACACCCGGCAACGGGTGATCTACGTCGGCACCTTCAGCAAGGTGCTGTTCCCCGCGCTGCGGCTCGGGTACATCATCGCGCCACCGGACCTGGTCGACGGCTTCCTCGCCGCCCACCTGAGCACCGACATGCACGCCCACCTCGTCGACCAGGCCGTCGTCGCCGACTTCATCGAGCAGGGCCACCTCACCCGCCATCTGCGCCGCATGCGGGTGCTGCACCGGGAACGCCAGGTCGAGCTCCTCCGGTGCATGGAGCCGCTGGGCGAGCAGATCCGGCTGGAGCCGTCGGACGGTGGGCTGCACCTCGTCGGCAGGCTCCCCCACGACCACGACGACCGCGCCGTCGCCCAGGCCGCGCTGCGCCAGGGCGTCCACGTCTGGCCGCTGTCGATCCACTACCTGGGACCCGAGAGCAGGTCGGCCCTGCTGCTCGGCTACGCGGGCACCACCCCGACCGACATGAGCCGCGGCGTGGAGGTCCTGGCCGAAGCCCTACGGGCCGGGTGACACGCCTCACGCCTCGACCCACGCCGGTCGGGCTTCAGCTCCGGAGCCGCTCCGCCGCGCTGAGGACGGAGGTGACGATGGAGTCGTATCCCGTGCACCGGCAGAGGTTGCCGGACAGGCACGTCCGCACCTTCTCGGCCGTGGGATCGGGGTCGGCCTGCAGGAGCTCGGTCGCGCACATCAGCATGCCCGGGGTGCAGAAGCCGCACTGGAGGCCGTGGTTGTTCCAGAAGGCCTCCTGCAGCGGCGAGAGCCGGTCCCCCTCGGCGAGGCCCTCGACCGTGGTCAGGGTGCATCCGTCGACCTGCACCGCGAGCATCAGGCACGCCCGCGCGGTCCGGCCGTCCAGCATGATCGTGCACGCCCCGCAGACACCGTGCTCGCAACCGAGATGGGTACCGGTGAGCCCGCAGCGGTGGCGGATGAAGTCGGCCAGGGTGAGCCGGGGCTCGACCTCGTCCGTATAGACGTGCCCGTTGATGGTCACCGTCACGGCCTGCTTGTCGGTCATGCGTTCACCTCGCTGCGTCGGAGGGCCGCCCCGACCGCCCGCTTGAGCAGCAGGCAGGCCATGTCGCGCCGGTAGGACGCGGGGGCGTGGACGTCGTCGGGCGGCTGGACGGCGGCGGCGACCGCGTCGGCCGCGGCGTCGAGGGCCTCCGTCGTGGGGGGCACCCCGGTCAGGACGGCCTCCGCGGCGTGCAGCCGGACCGGGACCGGGCCGACTCCGCTCGCGGCGAGCCGGACCAGGTCGATCGCCCCGTCCGGGCCGAGCCGGACTGCCGCGAGGACTCCGACGAGGGCGAGATCGCCGTGGCGACGGGCGATCTGCTGGACCGCCATCCCGGCCCCTGCGGGCAACCGGGGCAGCCGGACGGCGGTGAGCAGCTCGTCGAACCCCAGCGAGGTCCGGTGTGGTGCGACGAAGAAGTCCTCGGCCGCGACGGTGCGCGCGCCGCGCGGTCCCTCCACCAGCAGCTCACCACCCAGTGCGGTGACCAGGGTCGGCAGCTCGGCCGCCGGATCGGCGTGCGCCAGGCTGCCACCGACGGTCCCGCGGTTGCGGTTGGTCACGTGCCCGACGTGGCCGAGGAGCTCGGGCAGCACCGGGACCGCCGAGGCGGCGACCGGGCTCATCTCGACGTCGCGTTGCCGGGCCGTCGCGCCGAGCAGCAGGCTCGCCCCCTCGTCGCGGACGAAGTCCAGCTCCGCGACGCGGTTGATGTCGACCAGGAACGACGGCCGGGCCTGCCGGAAGGACAGCATCGGAACCAGGCTCTGCCCGCCGGCGAGCACCGTGGCGTCCGTGCCGTGCTCGACGAGCATGGCGACGGCCTCCTGGACGTTCCCGGCCCGGGCGTATCCCACCGCGGGCGGCTTCATCGCTCCCCTCCGTTCCCGGTCGCGGCCTCGCGGATCTGGGCGAGCAGGCGGGGTGGCGTGACGGGGAAACGCGTCACGGTCACGCCGTGGTCACGCAGCGCGTCGTCGATGGCACTCGCGACGAGTGACACCCCGGCGATCGTGCCCGCCTCGCCGACCCCCTTCATGCCGCCCGGGATGTCCGGGGCGGGCGTCTCCTGGTGGAAGAACCGGAACGGCGGGATGTCACTGGCGGTGGGCAGCAGGTAGTCCCGGAAGCTGCCGGTGTGCAGTAGGCCGTTCTCGTCGTAGACGAGCTCCTCCAGCAGCGCACCGCCCATCGCCTGGGCCAGGCCTCCGGCCAGTTGGCCGTCCACCAGCATCGGGTTGACCACCGTGCCGCAGTCGTGGGCCTGCAGGCAGTCCAGCAGGGTCACCGTCCCGGTCTCCGGATCGACCTCCACGAGCAGCGCGGCGCAGCCGAACGAGGTGGCCATGTTGACCGGGTCGAAGACGTCGACCTCCTCGAGGGTCGGCATCTCGTCCTCCGGGAGCCGGTCGCGCAGCCGCCGGTAGGCGGCGTCTCCGACGTCTCGCGTGGTCACCGACGCTCCCGTGGTGCCCCGCACCGAGATGGTGCCGTCCTCGATGTCCAGGTCGTCCGGCGACGCCTCGAGGAGCTGCCCGGCGACCCTGAGGATCTTGGCGCGCAGCCGCTCCCCCGCCCGGAGGATCGCGGCGCCCCCGAGTGCGGTCGCCCGGCTGCCCCCGGTGCCGTATCCGGTGTAGGGGCAGGAGTCGGTGTCACCGGTGACGACGAGGACGTCGTCCATCGGGATGCCGAGAGCGTCGGCGGCGAGCTGGGTGTACACCGTGTGGGTGCCCTGCCCCATGTTGATCTGTCCGGTGTAGATGGTCACCTTGCCCGTGGAGTCCATCCGCACGGTCGCCTCGTCGAAACCGGAGTGGGTGAGCCCGGCGAGGTTGAGGATCCGGCTGGGCCCGTAGCCGCTCGGCTCGATGTGGAAGGAGTACCCGATCCCGACGCAGCGCCCCTCGGCGCGGGCCTGCGCCTGGCGTTCGCGCCAGCCCAGCTCGTCGACCTTGCTCATCGCCAGGTCGAGACAGTCGGCGTAGCGACCGCTGTCGAAGGTGAAGATGGCACCGGTGAAGTACGGGAACTCCTCCGGTGCGGGGAAGTTCTTGCGCCGGATGGCGGCCCGGTCCATCCCCAGCTCACGGGCGGCCATCTCGATCAGCCGCTCGTGGACGAGGTTGCCCTTCGGCGCACCCCAGCCCCGGTAGGAGCCGTACGGCGAGCGGTTGGTGACCACGGCCTTCAGGTTCAGCTCGAGGTTGGGGATCTTGTACGGCCCCATGCAGGTCAGCACCGACGCCCAGGGCGGCCCGGAGCCGACGGTGCCCAGCGCGCCCCCGAGCACGCCGTAGGCCGTGCCGCGCAATCCGAGGATCGTCCCGTCGCTGCGCAGCGCCATCTCGAAGTCCATGCGCTGGTCGCGGGAGTGCCCGGTGGCCACGAAGCTCTCGGCCCGGCTCTCGAGCAGCTTCACCGGCCTGCCCGTGCGCCGGGACAGCACGGCGGCGATGACCTCCTCGCCGTAGAAGTCGAACTTGTTGCCGAACCCGCCACCCAGGTTCGGGGTGCGGACCCTGATCTTGTGGACCGGGAGCCCGAACACCTCCCCGAACAGGTCCCGGGCCAGGTTGGGTGACTGGGTGCCGAGCCAGACGTCGAGGGTGCCCTCGAAGGCGTCCCAGTTCACGATGCAGCCCCGCGGCTCGAGCGGGCAGCCGAAGGTGCGACCGTGGTCGAAGGTGCCAGCGACCACCACGTCCGCGGTGGCGAACGCCTCGTCGGCGTCGCCGTTGCGATAGGTGAGGGTGCCGCTGACGTTGTCCGGCCAGTCGTCGTACAACCGGGGGGCGCCCGGGGCGAGGGCCGCGTCGAGGTCCGCGACCACCGGCAGCGGCTCGTAGTCGACCTCGATCAGCTCGAGCGCGTCCTCCGCGACGTAGCGGTCGGTGGCGACGACGGCGGCGATCGCCTGGCCGACCCAGCGGACCCGGTCCACGGCCAGGGCGTGGGCACGGGCGATGCGCTGCTCGGGGATCGGGAACCAGATCACGGGCTGTGGTTCGGCCAGCTCGGCGAGGTCCGCGCCGACGATCACGTCGAAGACACCGGGCAACGCGCGCGCCCGGCTGACGTCGATGCTCCGGATCCGCGCGTGCGCGTGAGTGCTGCGCAGGACGGCTGCCTCGAGCATCTTCGGCACGACGATGTCGTCGATGTACTGGCCTCGGCCCGCGAGCAGGCGCGGGTCCTCGGTGCGCCGGATTCGCGCCCCGGTGTACCTGGTCCGGCGCTCGACCGGTTCAGCGGTGGTGGTCATGTTCGCTGCTGCTCCTCGTGTACCCGGACGGTGGATCGGACGCTATGCGGCCTCGGGGGCCGTCGCCATGGACCATTCGCCAGACTTCTCGCGTTCCCAGTGCACGACGACGAATTGTTTCGGCCGTGATTCGACAGGGTGTCGCAGGCCACGGCTCCGACGAGACCGCGGCGAGGACGGGATCGACGGACACCGCCACTCCGCTCACCGGGGCGATGACCTCGGACACCGCGTCACGGCCGCCTCCCCCGCAGGGCGGCGAGCACGGCGAAGGGGGTGAGGGGCAGCGCGGTGACGGTCGCCCCGATGGCGTCGGCGACGGCGCAGGCGACGACCGCGGCGACGGGCACGATCGGCGGCTCGGCCACGCCCTTGACGCCGTAGGGCCCGTTCGAGCCGGGGCTCTCGAGGATCTCCAGGTCGATGGGCGGGACGTCCAGTGCGGTGGGGACGCGGTAGCCCTCGAGGCTGTCGTCGAGCACCCGCCCGTCGGCCCCGATCCGCAGTTCCTCGTACAGGGCGTAACCCAGGCCCTGGGCGACCGCGCCGTTCACCTGACCGCGGATCATGGCCGGGTTGATCGCTCGGCCGACGTCCTGCGCCACGGTGTAGTCGAGCACCCGCACCTCGCCGGTGGCCGGGTCCACCTCGACGTCTGCGGTGTGCGCGTGCGACGAGGTGCCGTTGATCGTCGTGAAGAGGGCGCCGACGAGACAGCCGCCGTCGAACTCGGGAGCGGGGGAGACGAACCTGCCGGTCGCCGACAACGGACCCGTCGTCCACATGGCCGAGGCGCTCACCGCGGCGAGGGTCACGGTGGCCCCGGGGCTGCCGGCCACCCCGACGACCCCGTCGGCGATCTCGAGGTCGGACTCGGCCGCCTCCAGCATCCCGGCCGCGGCCCGGAGGATCTGTGCGCGCAGCTCGGTGGCCGCCTCGGCCGCCGCCGCACCGGAGCCGTAGGTCGTGCGGCTGCCCTGGGCGCCGTTGTCGAAGCCTCCGGCGTCGGTGTCCGGGGTGGAGACGAGCACATCCTCCACCGGCACGCCGAGTCGCTCGGCGACGATCTGGCGCACGCCGGTCTGCACCGCGCCGGTGCCGATCTCCGTGGCGGCGGTGGTGACCAGGATCGTGCCGTCGTCGGACAGCGAGACCGAGGCCTCCCCCGGACCGGGGTTGGTCAGCCAGGTCAGCGGGACGACCGCCCGGCCGCGCAGCCATCCGGGGGTGACCTCTGCCGGGCGGGCCCACGGGGCTCGGCGCTCCACGGACTCCATGGCCTCGGTGAGGACCGCGTCCGTCAGCACCTGCCCGTTGATCATCTTCTCGCCCGCCCGCAGCAGGTTGCGCAGCCGCAGCTCGCGGCGGTCGACGCCGATCTCCCGAGCCACGTGGTCGAGGTGCGACTCCTGCGCGAAGACGACGTACGGGCCGCCCACCCCGCGGAACGCCGCGGTGGGCGGAGTGTTGGTGTAGACGACCCGGGACCGGTAGCGCGCGAGCGGGACCCGGTACGTCGCGCCCAGCGCGAGCGGGGGCAGCCCACCGCAGATCACGGTCTCACCGCTGGAGTTGGCGCCGTTGTCCAGCAGCGCGTCCGCCTCCTGCGCCAGGATCCGGCCCTCGGCGTCGACGGCGGTGCGCAACCGCAGGATCGCGTTCTCCCGCGGGCCCGCGGTGGCCAGCTCCTCGGCCCGGCTGTTCACCAGCCGGACCGGGCGGCCGGAGCGGCGGGCCAGCAGACAGGCGATCGGCTCCAGCATGGCGTCGAGCTTGCCGCCGAACCCGCCGCCGACCGTCGGCACCACCACGCGCACGGCCGAGGGCCGCGTCCCCAGCAGCTCGGCGGTGCGCGTGCGGACGGAGTGCGGGAACTGCGTGGAGGTGTGCACGACGTACCGGTCGCCGCTCCAGCGGGCGACGCAGGCGTGCGGCTCGATCGGGGTCTGGTGCTGGCGCGGCACCCTGAACTCGTCGCTCACCACCGCGTGGGCGGCGGCGAACGCGGCCTCCCACTCGGCGTCCGTGCCCTTGACCAGGCCGGAGTCCCAGGCGACGTTGCCGCCGCGGTTGCCGTCGGGCGCCTCGTACTCGGCCCAGTCCGGGTGGATCACCCGGCCGGTCAGCGCGGCGTCGAGGTCCAGGACGGGCTCCAGCGCCTCCAGCTCCAGCTCGATCGCGGCCAGCGCGGCCGCGGCCTGTGCCGGGGTCTCGGCGGCGACGGCGGCGATCGGCTCGCCGACGTACCGCACGACGTCGATCGCGAAGACGGTCTGGTCCTTGATCACGAGCATCCCGGACCGCGCGGGCGCGTCCGCCCCGGTCACCACGGCGTGGACGCCGGGCAGGGTCGCCGCGACGGTCGCGTCCAGCCGGGTGATCCGGGCCGCGGGGAGCGGCGCCCGCAACACGGCGGCGTGCAGCAGACCCGCCTCGGCCAGGTCCACCGCGTACACGGCCGTTCCGCGGACCTTGGCGTCCGCATCCGGCCGAGGGATCGACCTGCCGATGGCCGTGGGCGCGGGCCTCTCCGACAGGGCCGTCATGCCGTTCCCTCCTGGACCGACCGGGCCGCGGCGAGCGCCGCGTCGACGATGGTGTGGTAGCCGGTGCAGCGACAGAGGTTGCCGGTCAACGCCTCGCGGACGCCCTCGGCGTGCGGCTCGGGCTCGGCGTCCAGATAGGTGGCCAGGGTCATGACCATGCCGGGCGTGCAGGCCCCGCATTGCACGCCGTGGCAGGCGACCATGGCGGCCTGCACCGGATGGGGCGGGCCGTCCGGGGCCGCGAGTCCCTCGACGGTCGTGACCTCCTCGTCCTCGGCCAGCGCGACCGGGAGCAGACAGGAAGCGACGGTGCGATCGCCGAGCCGGACGGTGCAGCTCCCGCAGCGGCCGGTGCCGCAGCCGAGCTTCGCCCCGCGCAGGTGCAGGTGCTCCCGCAGGACCTCGAGCAGCGGGGTGCCGCCGGGGACGTCCACCTCGGACGTCCGGCCGTTCACCGTGAGCCTCATCGCGCCTCCAGCAGGTCGGCCACCGCGCGCAGCAGCACGGTGGGCAGCACCTCGAGCCGGTACCAGGCCGGGGCGAGCAGGTCGTCCCGCGCGGAGAGCACGGCGGCCGCGGCGGCCCCGGCCCGCCGCACCGTGGCCTCGTCCAGCGCGGTGCCCTCCAGCACGGCCTCGGCGTCGGGCACCCTGCGGGCCCGCTCCTCCACCGACCCGACGGCGACGCGCACCCCGGTCGCGACCCCCTGCGCGTCGAGTCCGGCGGACACCGCGACGGAGACCAGCGCGTACTCCCCACCACCGCGGACGGTGAGCCGCGCGTACCCGGACCGCCGACCCACCGGAGCGGGAGCGGCCACGGACACGACGAGCCCGCCCCGGTCCCGGAGGTGGGCCTCGACCGGTTCGCGCCGCCTGCCCTGCTGGGTCGCGACCTCGACGGTGGCGTCGAGCGCGAGCAGGGCGGGGACCAGGTCGGCCTCGGCGAAGCCGGGCGCGGAGAGGTTCCCGCCCAGCGTCGCGACGTTCCGGACCTGGGGGAACGCCGACAGCCGGGCCGCGCGGCCGAGTGCGTGGTGGGCGGGGGGCAGGGCGAGACGGCCCAGCTCGGTGTGGGTGGCCAGCGCCCCGAAGGGGCCCCGCAGCTCGGGGATCCGGTGCAGGGCCACGAGGACCGGGGGCGGGGTGCCCCGCATGAGCCAGGTGCCTCCCGCCAGCGCGGCACCGTCCGGGCCGAGCTGGGCGAGGCGATCCACGGCCTCGTCGACGGTGCCCGGCACCTCGACGCGCGGGCTCGCCGCCGGCGCGGTCACTGCACCACCCGTCCGGCGACGGCGTCGAAGCCGGAGATGTAGGCGCGGAACTGGTCGAAGAAGCTCGCCGGGGTCTCTCCGATCGACTTCTGGTAGGTGGCCAGGTCGCTGACCTCGATGATCTCGATGTAGCTGTGGGGTGGCACGTCCACACCGTCCATGACGGGGCCCTCGAGCCGCACGACCCGGTACCGCTCCACCCCGGGCAGCGCCTCGGCGGTGGGCTGGTCGACCTCGCGGACCCAGGCCTCGTACGCCTCGCGGACGTCCTCCGAGTGCAGGGTGGTCAGGAAGAAGACGATCTCACTCACAGGTGCTCCTCCAGGTGGGGCAGGACGTCGGTGGCGGTGAGGGCGAGGATCTCGGCGTTGCGCTCGGCGGGGAACGGGGCGAGCACCACCGAGGTGGCGCCGGCCTCGAGGAACCTGCGGATCCTGCCGACACACTCCTTCGGTGTACCCGAGACGGTGAACTCCTCGACCCACTCCTCCGGCAGCGCCTCGGCGATCGCGGCGAGGTCACCGAGGGCCAGGATCTCGCCCAGCCGATCGTGAATGCCGTACACGCCGGTCATCGGCGTCGGGCCGACCGCCTGCAGGTAGAAGGCCAGGCCCTCGCGGGCGGCGGCCCGCGCGACGTCCCCGTCGGCATCCGTGCTGTAGATGACGAAGGTCGGGATCCGGTGGGTCGAGGGGTCCCGGCCCGCCTTCGCCGCGCCCGCCGCGATGTGCTGCTTCGCGTACTCCAGGTACTTCGGCGCCGCGATGACGGACATGACCGTGCCGTCTGCGATCTCGCCCGCCAGCTCGAGGGACTTCGGCCCGATCACACCGGCGTAGAGGTCCACGCCCGCGGGGTTCGGGTGCACCAGCGAGACCTGGTCGAAGGTGAACGGGCCGTCGTCGATCGTGAGCGTCTCGCCGGCCAGCAGCGCCCGCGTCGTCTCGATCACCGCCCGCAGGGACCGCATGGGGGACTTGGGGTAGAGGCCCATCTGCCGGGTCCAGAAGGGCACGCCGTGTCCGATCCCGGTGATCAGGCGGCCCGGGTAGGCGAGGCTCAGCGTGGAGACCTCCATGGCCGTGACCGCGGGGTGCCGGACGACGGCGGACAGGATGCCGATGCCGACGGGGATCTCGCGGGTGGCCTGCAGGGCCATCGCGGCGCTCGTCGGTCCACCGAGGAAGAAGTAGTCCTCGGAGAGCCACAGCTCCCCGAAGCCCGCGTCCTCGATTCCCACGCAGACGCTCACGAGCTGGTCGGGCGGAGTGGTGCCGTGCACCAGCACCCCCACGGGCGAACGGTCGGTCATGATCGGTCCTCTCCGGGGCCGCCTGCGGCCCCCACGGGCGTCAGCCGGCCGGACGGCTCTCGAGTCGGGTCGCCGCGGCCGGTGCCACGTCGAGTCAGGCGCAGCTCACGGCCTCCGGTGAGCCCGGACGGCCTGCACAACAACATCACGACGAGCACCACGCCCAGGACGACGTCCGCGAGACCGGGTCGGGCGGGCACGTCCATCCCGAACAGCGAGCCGCCCTCGACGCGGCGCAGCACCTCGGCCAGCACCGAGACCACGACTCCGCCGGTCACCGCCCCGGTCAGCGAGCCGGCGCCGCCCAGCACGAGCATCGTGATGATCAGGAAGGTGGCGTCGAGGTAGAACACGTCCGGGTTGATCGACCCGAGCTGCAGCGCGAAGAGCGCCCCACCGACGCCGGTGAGGAACGCCGAGAGCACGAACGCGATCCCACGCTGTACCGGGACGGAGATGCCCGCGGCGGCCGCGGCCACCTCGTCGGACTTGGAGGCGCGCAGCCGGACCCCGAAGGAGCTGCGCTGATAGCCCCAGGCCAGCACCAGCGCCACGAGCACCCAGCCCAGCGCCGTCCACAGCGTGGTGCTGGTCGGGATGGACGACAGGCCCTTCTGCCCGCGGGTCACCGACTGCCACTGCGCCGCGACCACGGAGCACGCGATCAGCAGTGACACGGTGGCCAGGCCCGCGGACAGCCCGCTGATCCGCGCCAGCGGCACCGCCACGGCGACCGCCACCACCGCCGCGACCGACCCGCCGACCAGCACCGCCACGAACGGGGGCGCGGTGAGCTCGCGGACCAGGGCCGGCGCGTCCGGCAGCAGCTGGCCCTTCAGCCGGGTCGGCAGCGCGAGCAGCCCGGCCACGTACCCGCCGACCAGCGCGAAGCTCATGTGCCCGAACGACCAGACGCCCGAGTTGCCGACGAACACGTACAGGCCGATCACCAGGATCAGGTTGACCAGCCCGGTGACGGCGAGCCGCTCGACCGCGCTCGGGCCCAGGGTGGCGAGCAGCGCCACCGCCACGACGGCGGCGAACAGCGCCGCGGGCACACCGAGGCTCCGGAGCCGGCTCACACCCGCACCCCCTGACCACTCCGGACGAGACCCTGCGGCCGGACGACCAGGAGGAGGAACACCCCGGCGAAGACGATCGCGTCCCGGAACGGGGCGAGACCGACCGGCAGTACCTCCTGCAGCAGTTGGCCGGTCGCGCCGAGCACGAAGCCACCGAGCACGGCGCCGCGCAGGCTCGACAGTCCTCCGACCACGGCGGCGATCAGGCCGAACAACACTGCGTTGAACCCGAAGGACGGTGTCACGGACCCGTTGGCCCCCAGCAGGAGCACGGCGGCCGCCGCGGCGAGCACCCCGCTGAGGGCGAACGCGAGGCTGATGACCCTGTTCGCGGCGACGCCGAGCAGCCGGGCCGTGCCGAAGTCCTCGGCGGCCGCGCGCATCCGCAGCCCGGCCGGGGTGTGGGTGAGGAAGAGCCCGAGCCCGCCGATCAGCGCCGCCACCACGACGACGGTCACGACGTTGATCTTGGGTAGGTAGATCGCCCCGAAGGTCCAGCTCTCCCGGAACACCGGCCCGAGGTCGGTGGCCCGCGGCAGCGCCCCGAACACGGTCTCGGCGAGGCTGGCCAGCAGCACGCTGACCGCGAACGAGGTCACCAGCATCGTCTCGGGTGCGGCGCCGCGGACTCCGCGGAAGGCCACCAGCTCCAACACCACCGCGAGCCCCACGCACACCGCCACGGTGAGCAGCAGCCGCAGGACGAGGGGCAGCCCGGCCGTGAACACCAGGGTGTAGCCGCCCGCCATGATCAGGCTGGAGTGGGCGAAGTTGACCAGCCGCAGGATGCCGAAGACGAGCGCGACGCCGAGCGCGTAGAGGGCGTAGAGCCCACCGAGGTTCAGCGCGTTCACCAGCGCCTGCACGACCTGGTTCACACCGCCTCCCCCAGATACTCGGCAGCCATCGCCGCCGCACCGCCCAGCTCCGCGGCCGTGCCGGACCGCACGATCCGCCCCGTGCGCAGCACCGAGGTGCGGTCGGCCAGCTCGACGGCGCGCGTCGCGTTCTGCTCGACCAGCACGATCGTCAGTCCCTCCCGGCGCAGCCGCGCCACGGTCTCGAACACCAGGTCGACGATCTTGGGCGCCAGCCCGAGCGACGGTTCGTCGAGCAGGAGCAGCCGCGGCCGGGACATCAGCGCCCGGGCGATGGCCAGCTGCTGCTGCTCGCCGCCGGACAACAGCCCGGCCTGCTGCCGGTAGCGCTCGCGCAGGATCGGGAAGCGCTCCAGCTCGCGTTCGAGGTCCTCGGCGACCCCCGAGCGCCGGATCGTGGCGCCGAGCGCGAGGTTCTCCGCCACGCTCAGCCCGGTGAAGACGTGGCGGCCCTCCGGGACGAGCGCGACCCCGCGGCGGACGACCTTCTCGGGCGCGAGCCCGGAGAGCACCTCACCGCCGAGCGCCACGGTGCCGCGCGCGGGGCGCACCGCGCCGGTGATCGCGGCCAACGTCGAGGACTTGCCCGCGCCGTTGGGCCCCACCAGGGCGACCAGCTCCCCTTCGGCCACGTCCAGGTCGATGCCGTGCACGGCGGTCACGGACCCGTACCGGACGGTCAGGCCGCGCACGGACAGCAGCGGCTCAGGCATGTCCCGCCCCCAGGTAGGCCTCGATCACGAGCGGATCGGCCCGCACCTGCGCGGGGGTGCCGACCGCGAGGGTGCGGCCGTGGTCGATGACGTGCAGCCGATCGCAGAGCCGCATGATCAGCCGCATGTCGTGCTCGATCACCACGAGCCCGCAGCCGTACTGCTCGGGCACGGCCCTCAGCCACCGGAGCAGCTCGTCGCTCTCCTCCTCGTTCAGCCCCGCCGCCGGCTCGTCGAGCACCACGTAGCGCGGGTCGCCGACCAGAGCCCGTGCGACGCCGAGCCGACGCTCGAGCCCGTAGGGCAGGGAGGTCGCCTCGACCTCCGCGAGCGAACCGAGGTCGGCGCGGTCGAGGAGCTCCGTCGTGGCACGGCGGGCCGCCCGGCGACGCAGACCCGCGCCCAGCGCCGCGGCGTGCAGGTTCTCGGCGACGGTCATCCCGCCGAAGAGCCGGACGTTCTGGAAGGTGCGCCGCACCCCGACCCGGCTGAGCCGTTGCGGGGACCAGCCGGTCACGTCCCGTCCGTCGACGCTCACGGCGCCCGAGTGGCGCTGGAACCCGGTGAGCACGTTGGTCAGCGTCGTCTTCCCGGCACCGTTCGGCCCGATCAGGCCCAGGATCTCGCCCGGACGGACGCTCAGCTCGACGTCCTCGAGCGCCGTCAGGCCCGCGAACGCCACCGTCACCCCGGACGCCGTGAGGATGTCCATCAGCAGGGCGCCTGACCCATGAGCGACTGCACCGCGCGCTCCCCGACGACGGCGGGAACACCGTCGGTGTAGGTCTTGAGCAGCAGCGGGCGACCCGACGGGATGTGGCAGTCCGCGGTGAACGTGGTCGGGCCGATCAGCAGGTCCTCGTCGGTGAACCGGTCGAGCTGGGCCTGGACGGCGGCGGTGTCGGTCGAGCCGGCCCGCTCCACGGCCCGGGCGATCGCCTGCACCATGGAGTAGCCCTGCAGCGGGTAGTTCGCGCTCGCCGCGGGCTGCCCGGTCGCCGCCTCGAGGCGGGTGAAGAAGTCGTTCTTCGCGGCGACCGGGTCGTCGCCGGTCAACGCGCCCGCGGCCGGGATGGTGAAGTCCGACAGGCCGGGGACGGCCTCGGTCCAGTAGGTCCCGTCGAAGGCCTGGGCGCCGAGCAACGGCTGGGTCAGGCCCGCCGCGCGGAGCTGGCGGAGCAGGGTCGCACCGCCGGGCGGGTAGCTGGCCACCAGGATCACGTCCGGGTTCGCGCGCTGCACCGCCGCGATCTGGGCGGCCGCCGACTCGTCGCCGTTCTGGTAGGTCTCCTCGCCCACCGTCGTGCCGCCCAGGTCGGCCCAGCGCTTCTCGAAGAAGTCCCCGACGACCTGGGTGTACTCGAGGGTCTGATCGGTGATCACGAACGGCCGCGTGTAGCCCTTCTCCTTGGCGTACTCCGCGAGCATCGCGCCCTCGGTCGGCGAGCCGGGGTAGAGGTTGTAGGTCAGCGGGCCGATGCCGTCCACGCCGTAGAGCGGGCCACCGGCACACCCCATCGCGATCGTGTCCGCGTCGTTGGCGACCCGCGCGGCGGGGCCGCCGATGTCGAAGTCGCACGAGGTGACGACGAAGTCGGCGCCCTGGTCCAGGACGTCCTGTGCGGCGGTCTGGATCTTCGAGGTGTCGGTCTCGTTGTTCGTGGTGATCATCTTCAGCGGGCGACCGAGCACCCCGCCCTGGGCGTTGATGTCGTCCACGGCGAGCTGCATGCCCTGTTGGACCGGGATGTCGAACACGCTCATGAAACCGGTGAGGCCTGCGGTCTGGCCGATCACGATGGGCTCGGTACCGTCCGAGCCGTCGGACTCGGTGCCCGACGAGCAGCCGGCGACGAGCGCGACGGCCGCGGTCAGGGGCGCGAGGACGCGCCAGGCACGGGTGGGACGCATGGGGTCTCCGTATCGGGGTGGGGATGGGGTCGTGCCCGTCACATCCGGCCGAGCGGACCCGCGGCCTTCACCCGGATCCGGACCACCGGCTCGGTCAGGTAGGCCATCGGGACCTCCTCGACCTCGACGATCTCGACTGCGGCGGGGTCGGCCCCCGCGCTGATCGCCTCGTCCCGGGCCGCGGCGCAGGCGAGGTCCAGGACCTCCTGGCGCTCCCGGCCCGCGAGCTTGAACACCTTGTCGACCTGCCCGGACACCGAGGCGATGGCCGCCCCGATGGCGTTGGCCACGTCGTAGTCCTCAGGCCGGATGATCCGCTCGACACCCGGGATGGTGGCCGGGAGGATCACGCTCCCGCCGCCGACGGCGACCAGGGGAACCGGGCCGCGCGCGGTCTTGATCTGATCGGTGGCCACCGTCACGAGATCGTCCGCCTTGGCCAGCGCCGCGGCCAGCAGGTCCTCGTGGCCCGCCACCGCCGCCGGGTCGCCGAACGCGGCGCGCCCGCTCGCGACGGCGGCGTCGGACAGGGTCGCGGTGGCTCCCCCGAAGACGAGGGCCTCGTCCCGGAGCCGGTACCCGACGCTCTCCGGCCCGACGTCGACCGCCTGCGGGGACCCACTCACCCGGGTCCCTCCTCCGACGGCGATCGCGACGAGGTCCGGCATCCGGAAGTTCGTCCGGACCCCGCCGATGTCGGTGGGGGTGGAGGACTCGCGGGGGAACCCGTTGAGCAGCATGCCCACGTCGCTCGAGGTCCCGCCGACGTCCACCACCACTGCGTCCGAGACGTCCGCCAGGTAGCAGGCACCGCGCATGCTGTTGGCCGGGCCGCTGCCGATGGTGAGCACCGGGAAGCGCAGGACGTAGTCCAGACCCATCAGCGTGCCGTCGTTCTGGGTCAGGAACGCGACCGCGTCGATGCCGTTCTGCACCAGCGCGGCGGTGAGCCCGTGGACGACCTTGTGGGCCACGCCCACCAGGGCGGCGTTGAGGATGCAGGCGTTCTCCCGCTCCAGCAGCCCGAGCGCACCGATGCCCTGGGAGAGGCTGACCGGGATCTCGGGCCCGAGGACCCGCCGCACGACGTCCTCGGCCAGCCGCTCGTGCTCGCCCGAGACCGGCGAGAACACCGCCGAGATCGCGACCGCCTCCGCGGTGCCCGCGACCTTCTCCAGGAAGGCCGCGACCTCGTCCGGCTGGAAGGGGACCAACGCTCGGCCCGTCACCTCCGATCCGCCGGAGACCACGGCCTCGCCCGCCGACACGACCTGGCGCAGGTCGTCCGGCCAGTCGGAGAACGGCGGGATCGACACCGTCGCGGGGGCACCGATCCTGATCACCGCCACCTTCAGCAGATCCCGGCGCTCCAGGATCGCGTTGGTGGCGTGCGTGGTACCCAGCATCACGTGCGTGATGCGCTCGACCGGCTGGTCGATCTGCCCCAGCACGGCCTGCAGCGCCGTGGTGATGCCGCTGGTCAGGTCCGGTGTCGTGGGCGTCTTGTGCTTGGCGAGCAGACGGTTCTCGGAGTCGAGGACCACGGCGTCGGTGTTGGTGCCGCCGACGTCGATCCCGATCCGCAGGTCAACCGACGCGGGCATGGCGGTCCTCCACGGGCACGTAGTCGAGCTCGTAGCCGAAGGCGCGCGGTCCGACGGTGGCCAGGCCGCGCTCGCTCCGCCACTGGTCGGGAGCCCGGAAGACCCCGACCACGACCCGCTGGCCGTAGCGGATGTGCTCGGTGACGATCCCGTGCGCGGAGTGCCGGTCCAGCAGCGTGATGATGTCCGGCACGGTGGCCAGCGCCTCCCCGTCCTCCATGGCGACCAGGTTCTCGTTCTGGAACTCGATTCGGACGAGGCGACCCGCGTCGCCCTCGATGCCTTCGAGGACCGCGGACCCGCGCACGAACCCCCCTGCCGTGCGCCGGTCGACGTCGATCACCTTGCCGGTGAGCAGCGGGTAGAGCCCCACCTGGGCGTCGAGGGCCCGGAAGGGGTCCTCGGTCGCCGTCCGGATGGTGCGGCCGATCGCGACCGCCTTGGACACGGTGCCGCGCAGCAGCGGGGTCGCGGCGGTGCGGGCGTCCATCGGATACAGACCCGCGCAGGCGCACCCGCCCAACGTGGAGACGGCGTTGCGGGCCAGCCGCTCGAGCCACACGTTGTCCCGGGGTTCGAAGGTCAGCACCTGCGAGCGCTCGTCGACGACCACGGCGGGCCAGGACGGGATGTCGTACAGGTGCGGGGTACACATCTGCAGCTCGGGGAACGCGCGGCCCATGAAGTCGCCGTCGACCAGGGGGAGCCCGGCGTTCGCGGCCCAGGCCACGGGGAGCATGCCGTTGAGCCCACCCATCTCCATCGGCATCAGCGCGACGAGCGGGCGACCGAGCCGGGCCTCGAGCGCGGCACGGATGACGTCCCCCTCGTTGCCGTTGGGAATCTTCTCGACCATCACGGTCGGGGCGCCGATCATGCCCGCGGAGACGAGCATGTCGTCGGGGTCCAGCGACTCCAGGTCGATCAACGGTACGGGCCCGGTGCGCCGCACGGCGTTGAGTGCCATGAGCAACCCGATCCGCGGGTCGCCACCGCCGCCGCCCGCCAGCACCGTGCAGCCGACGGACAGGTCCAGCAGATCCTGTTCGTCGAGCGTCGGGGGGTCGTTCGTCATACCGGAAACGTAGGCCGCGCCCCCGGCCGGGTTCCATGGGCGATTCGCTGAAGTCGGCCCGCAGACTGTGCAGAACGACGAAGTGTGTCGGATCGGCGTCAAGAGTGTTTCTTGTGCACCTTCACCAGCTGGGCGCGTCATACTGCGCGAGTGAGCACGCTCGAATCCGTCGTCGATCAGCTCGCACTCCGACACCCCGGCCAGGTCGAGGTCCTCACCGGGCCCACCCAACGCCCCGTGGCCGACGTGCGGCTGGTGGAGGACACCCGTCAGGTCGACAGCGCACCGGCCGACGCCCTGCTGGTCCTCGACCGCGGCCTGGCCGAGCTGGCGGGCGACTACCGATTCGACGTGGTCGTGCGACGTGCCGCGGCCCGGGAGGTCACGGCGCTGGTGGTCCTGCTGCCCGCCGCGGCCAAGATCTCACTGACCGCCATGGCCCTGGCCCGGCGGGCGGACATCGCGCTCGTCCGGCTGTCCCCGGACGTCGACCTGACCGACGCGGTCGGCACGCTGGTCCGCCAGGCGGCGGACCGCCTCAGCGTGACCGTGGACCGAGCCCGTGCGGTCTGCGACGCCATCGACGGCCGCTCCTTCGGTACCGTCGGCGAGCTGCTGGAACGGGTCGGGCTGCTGCTCGGACGGACCGTCGAGCTCGGGGTACCGGCGGGCGACGCGCTGGCGGTGCCCGCCGGACCGGAGCGCTCCGACCAGCTGTGGACCGACCGCCCCGGTGACCCGGACGCGGACGCCCTGTTGGAGATGATGCTGTGGCGAGTCGCCGCCGAGACGACCCGGCTGGCCGCCGAGCGGACCCGAGCCGAGGAGGTCAGCCGCCGGTCGACGGGCGAGGTGCTGGTCCAGCTCGTCGAGGCGGACCGCTCCCAGCGGGCCGCGATCGCCCCGTCCGCACGCAGGCTGGGCATCCCGGTGGACGGCTGGCACGTGGTCGCTCGGATCGAGCCGGACAACCTGCTGGAGGTGACCGGCGGCGACCTCGCCGCGTTCGAGCTGCGGGACGAGCTCGCCGCGCTGGCCCTGCGGACCGCCCGCAGCCTCCCGGGCACGTGGCACGTGGGGCACGACCCGGCGGTACTCCTGCTGCTGTGGACCGCGGAGACCGCGCCGGGCCCGGAGGAACACGCCCGGCTGCGCAGGCAGCTGGACTTCGTGACCAAGGCGCTCTCCGGGCGGGCGACCGGGTTACGGATCTTCTGCGGGGCGGGGACCGCACGACCCGGGATCGCCGGGCTCGCCAGCAGCGCCACCGAGGCGCGGCTCGCGGTGTCCTCGGCCCGGTTCCGCAGGCGCAGCAACGTACCGGTGCACTTCGACGCCGTCGGGATGCGGGCGACCCTCCTGGAGTGGTACGGCTCGCCCACGGTGCAGCAGTCCATCGATCGACTGTTCGCTCCCATCGCCGACCTCCCCCCGGCCAAGCGCCAAGCGATGATCGACACCGTCGGCACCTACCTGGACCTGCACGGATCCGCCGCCCGCACCGCGGAGGCCCTCCACCTGCACCGCAATGCCATCCGGTATCGGGTGCAGCGCGCCTTCGAGATCCTCGGGATCGACGAGGACGACGTCGACCAGCGACTCTTCCTCCACCTCAGCTGCCGAGCCCAGCGACTCATCGACGAGCCCGACTGACGACGCCCGGCACGGTCAGCGCCTGTTCTTGAGGAAGGAGACGTCGTCGTTGCCGATGAGGTCGGGCACGGTCCAGCCGTCGAGGTCGTACTCGGCCAGGCACTGCTCGGCCAGGCCTTTCATGGCCGCGGTGTGGCCTTGGGCTTCGGCGGCGAAGAGCAGTTCGGCCTTGACGTTCTCGTGGTTGCCCGAGTAGTTGCGTTCATACAGTTCGTGACGGCCGCCGAACTCGGATCCGACGGCGTCCCAGAGGGCTTTCATGACCTTGACCCGGTCCACGGCCTCGTAGCCGTTGGAGCCGCGGACGTACTTGTCCAGGTAGGGGCGGACCTCGGGGGTTTTGAAGTCGATGGAGTGGGAGTTGAGGTAGATCAGCCCGGAGGCGACGTCGGACTCGATGATCTCCTTGATCCGCGGGTAGGCCTGGATCATCAGCATCCGGTAGGTGAGCCCGAAGTCGAGCTTGGGCAACAGGGCGCCGTTGGTCCACTCGTCGGGGTTGCGGGCCATGGCGTCGGCGAGGGCGTGGAAGGTGTTGCGCCAGCCCACGACCTCCCCGACCCGGGTCTGCACGCCGCGGAAGTCCTTGCTGCCGGTGATCTCCAGGGCCTTGAGCAGCAACCCCGCAATGAAGTCGATCTTGGTGGCGAGGCGGATGCAGCCGTGGAAGGTGAACCGCGGGATGAACCCCGACACGGGGAAGAACCCGTTGATCTTGTCGATGTCGCCGTAGAGGAACACGTTCTCCCACGGCACGAGGACCTTGTCGAACACGAAGATGGTGTCGTTCTCGTCCATCCGCGAGGACAGCGGGTAGTCGAACGGGCTGCCCATCACGGCGGCCTGCTGGGTGTAGCTGGTGCGGCAGATCAGCTTGACCCCCGGTGCGTCCATGGGCACCGTGCAGATCAGCGCGAACTCCTTCTTCTTGATCGGGAGTCCGTAGTGGGCGATGAAGTTGTAGTTCGTGATCGCCGAGCCGGTGGCGACGACCTTGGCGCCGGAGACGACGAGTCCGGCGTCGGTCTCCTTCTCCACCTTCATGAACACATCGCCCACCTCGTCCGGGGGCAGGTTGCGGTCCACGGGCGGGTTGATGATGGCGTGGTTCCAGTAGAGGACCTTCTCCTGCGACTCGCGGTACCAGCGGCGCGCGTTGTCCTCGAACGGTGCGTAGAACTCCGAGTTCGCCCCCAACGTCCCCAGGAAGCTGGCCTTGTAGTCGGGTGAGCGGCCCATCCAGCCGTACGACATCCGCGCCCAGGTCTCGATGGCCTCGCGGTCCTGGAGGATGTCCTCGACCGAGTGCGGGGACCGGAAGAACGGGTGGGTGACCCCGCCGTTGCCGGTGTCCGTCGGCACGGTCAGCTTGTCCTTGGTGGCCGGGTCGTGCAGCGCGTCATACAGCCGCGCGGTCATCCGGACCGGGTTACGGAAGGCCGGGTGGGTGGTCACGTCCTGCACCCGCTCCCCGTACACCCACACCTCCCGCCCGTCCTGGATCGATGCGATGTACTCGTCACCGGTCATCGGCGCCGTCGCGGTGGGAACATCAGCCGGGCGGTCCTGCTGGATCGTCATTCTCGAACCCTTCTTCGGTGACTCAGGCAGCGTGCGGGGGTAGCCGGGTGAAGGTGGTGGTGGCGTCGAACCAGCCCGCGTCGGGGCAGTCGAGCGAGCCGGTCCAATGCGCCCCGGTCTCGATCGCGCCGATCTCGCGGAACGCGCCCGCGTAGAACAGCAACGGCTCCGCGTCGGTGACGTCGATGTGTACGACCTCCCCGACGACGATCAGGTGGTCCCCGCCGTCGTAGGTGCGCCACGGGCGGCACGAGTACACGGCGGCCGACCCGGCCAGGACCGGAGCCGTCGGACCCTCCACCCACTCCGGGCCGGGGTCGGCCGGGCGACCTGCGAAGTGCCAGGCCGTGTCGACCTGGCCCGCTCCCATCACGTTCACCGCGAACGGGGCGTCGTCGAGGTAGCCGCACGCCTTGGACCTGCGGGTCAGGGTCACCTGACAGAGCGCCGGTTCGAGCGAGACGGCGGTGAACGCGTTGACGGTCGCGCCGTGCGGCAGGCCCTCGTCGTTGCGGCAGGTCACCACCGTCACCCCGGTGGCGAACCGGCCGAACGCGGTGCGGAGCTCACGGGATGGGACGGCCATCTGCCCCCTCCTCACCTGATGATCTGTGGTCAGTCGTGCTGGACGAAGAGCGAGGCGCCGCCGTCGGCGAAGTTCGCCAGGTCGGCGGCGGCCGCCTGCCCCTCCGGCGAGGCCAGCCCGGCCTGGAGGTCCTCCAGCGAGTCGAAGCCGAGCTGGGCGATCAGGTAGTACGGCGGCGCGGTCTCGTCCAGCGACGCGCACCGCCGCGCGGTGAACTCGCGGACACCGGAGATGCTGCGCGCGAGCGGGCTGTGCGTCGACGCGTAGTGGGCGTCGAAGGCGGCGGGGTCGGTCGGATGTGCGTAGGCGACGGTGAGGACGTACACGGTGTGCTCCTGGCCGGTGGGGGGGGGTCGTCAGGGTCGGTCGGCGTCGACCGGGTTGGCCGCCGGGTCCCACTCGACCAGCACCGCGTCCGGTCCCCGGAACGACGTATTGGGCGAGTACGACCACTGCTGGTCCGGGACGAGCCGCAGGTGCGGCAGCCGCCTGGCCGTCTCCTCCAGCATCACGCGCATCTCCATGCGCGCCAGGGCCTGCCCGAGGCAGTGGTGGATCCCCCAGCCGAACGCGAGGTGCTCGTCGGCGTTCTCGCGGTGGATGTCGAAGGTGTCGCCGTCCCGGAACACCTCCTCGTCGTGGTTCGCCGAACCGGTGAGCAACAGCAGGCGCTCGCCCTTGCGGATGTCGTTCCCGCCGACCGTGACGTCCCGGGTCGCGACGCGGCGCCAGGTCGGGACGGACGAGGCGTAGCGCAGGATCTCCTCGACCGCCCCCGGGATCAGCGACGGGTCCGCGCACAGCTCCGCCCACTGCTCGGGGTGCTCGAGCAGGACCTTGAACCCGCTGGCCGCGGCGTTCGTCGTCGTCTCGTGCGAGGCGTAGAGGTGGCTCTGCATGATGGAGGCGAGGTAGGTGCGGTCCCACACCTCGTTGTCCCCACCGTTGCTCTGCCAGGCCCGGATCGCGTTGGACATGTAGTCGTCGCCGGGGTTCTCGATGAGCCGCTCGATGTGCTCGCGCGCATAGACCAGGTAGGCGGCGAACTCCTCGGCCAGCGCCTCCTGCTGCTCGTCGCTGGGCCGGCCCCAGATCCACAGCGCGAACCGGGAGGCGTAGCCGCGGACCCTGGCGACCTCGGCCTCGGGGACGCCCATCAGGACGAACGCCGTCAGCGCCGGCACCTCGAAGGTCATGTCGGCGACCATGTCCGCACGACCCTCGCGGACGATGGCGTCGAGGCACTCGGAGACGAACCGCCGGGTCAGGGGCTCGATCTCGGCGACCTTGGCGTCGGTGACGCCCTTGCGGAGCACGCGGCGGCGCTTGGTGTGCAGCGGGGCGTCCTCGTCGACCAGCATGGTCGAGGGGACGAAGTCCACCGCCGCGAGCTTCTCCATGGCGGCCGGGCACGGAGGCTTGATCAGCTCGCCCGCCGCGGTGGCGCTGAACGACGCGGTGTCCTTGAAGACCGCCAGGACGTCCTCGTAGCGGCTCACGACCCAGTAGTCGATCTCCGGGCTGTAGAAGACCGGCTCCTCCGCGCGGGCGCGGGTGAACACGGCGTACGGGTCCTGCAGGTAGTCCTCGTCGAACGGGTTGAAGTCCGCGGCGAACTGGGTGATCGGGCAGCGCGATGCGGGAGAGTCCGCACGGTCATCCGTCTGGGTCATCATCGACTCCTCTGGGACTGTCGTCGGGTCGGGCGGGAGGGGACTACTCGCCGGAGAGGCGAGTGGGCGGTGGGGTTCGGGAGGGGTGTGTCGGGATCGCGCGGGTCCTCAGAGGTCGAGGACGACACGGGCGGACCGGGCGCGGGAGCAACAGATCATCATGACCTCGTTCTCCGCCCGCTCGTCGTCGTCCAGGATCTGGTCCCGGTGGTCGATCTCGCCTTCGAGGACGACCGTCTCGCACGATCCGCACACCCCCTCCGCGCAGCTGCTCGTGGTCTTGACCCCGTGGTCGAGCAGGGCCTCGAGAACGGTCCGGTCGGCGGGAACCGTGAGGACCATGCCGGTCTTCGCCAGCTCCACCTCGAACGGGTGCTCGCGGTCCGGGTCGAGCTCGACGACCGTGCCGCTGAAGTGTTCGACGTGCAGCCGACGGGAGAGGCCGCGGTCCGCGCAGAGTCCGGTCAGGGCGTCGAGCAGCCGCGTCGGTCCGCAGCCGTAGATCGCGGCCCCTTCGGACACGCCGTCGAGCAGCGCGCCGAGGTCGGCACGGGTGCCCTCGTCCGACACGTGGAGTCGGACCGCGCCGTCGTCCGCGAGGGCTTCGACGAACGCCATCCCGGATCGCGTGCGACCGGCGTAGACCAGGGTGTAGGGCCGGTGGTCGGCCCGGGCGGCGGCGATCATCGGGAGGAACGGCGTGACGCCGATGCCACCCGCCACGAACAGGTACTCCTCGGCGTCGACCAGCTCGAAGTTGTTGCGGGGGAACGACACCGAGATCCTGGCGCCCTTCGCGAGCTCGTCGTGGATCCAGGCCGAGCCGCCCCGGCTCTCCGGGTCCCGCAGCACGGCGACCTCGTAGCGGTGCCGATCGCCCGGGTCACCGCAGAGCGAGTACTGGCGGATCAGGCCGATCGGCAGGTGCAGGTCGATGTGCGCCCCGGCCGCCCAGGGGGGCAGCTCGCCCCCCGACTCGTCCACGAGGGCCAGGACCACGACCTCGTCGGCCTCGGTGCGCAGCTCGTCCACGATGAGTTCGAAGGTCGGAGACGGCTGTGCGGTCTCGTCGGCGGACACCAATGGCCTCCCGGGAGTGGCGGGCACGTTGTGACGTCGACGACGTTAGGGAGCCCGACCAGGGCGCCGACACCCGTTCCGCGACACGATCCGGCCGGTGTGCGACAGCGGTCCGGGCCGGACGGCCCTCACCGGCACGTACGCAGCGTCTCCGAGGGGCTGGTGCCGTACGTCTTGCGGTAGTCCTGGGCGAAGCGACCGTGGTTGGTGAAGCCCCAGCGCGTCGCGATCGTCGTGACGGACGTCGTACCCGGGTCGCCGGCACAGAGGTCCTCGTGGGCCCGGCGCAGCCGCATGGTGCGCAACACCTGCATCGGAGAGGTGTCCGTGTGGCGCTGGAAGGTGCGCTGCAGGGCGCGTGTGCTGAGCCCGACCGCGGCGGCGATGTCGGCGATCGTGAGCGGCTCGGCGAGGTGCGCCTCGATGTACTCGTTCGCGCGCGCCACGACGGCGGGCGCGGCCGCCGTGACCGGGGCCCGCAACTCGTCGGAGAACTGGTGGTCGGCGAGCGCGAGCAGCCCCGTCATCAGCGACGACGCCAGCGGGCCCGCCATCCTGGGGTCCCGCATCATCGATCCCAGGAACTGGCTGCGGTGGGTGTTGGCGAGCAGCGTCCACCACGCCCGGCCATCGGGTCCGGACAGGTCCAGCCCGCCGACGAACCGGATCGGCTCGCCCACCTGCCGACCCAGCATGCTCTGCAGCGTCGCGTGCAGGGCGTGCCGTTCGATCTTGACCGCGAAGATGTTGAGCTTGCTGTGCTCCGGGCTGAGGATCCGCGCATCGGCGCCCGCCCCGTACAGCGCGGCACAGCTGGGGAGCACGGTCGTCGGTCGGCCGTCGGAGATCGACAGGAGCCTGCCGGTCAGCGGGACGTTCACGTGGTAGCCGTCGATGACGGGGCAGTACAGGTCGCTGCTGCTGTTGTAGCGCAACCGCCCGCTCACCATGGGACCCACGGCGACGGCGTCGAGGTCCGCGTGGAAGTGGTCCACCGCGCCGACCCTGGTCAGCCGGTGGGGGTGGAAGACCCTCCCCACCTGCTCCGTCGCCTCCTCGACGTCGGAGCTGGCCACTCGGATGGAGTCGGCGGACGAGACCCGGTCTCGGCCGTACGTCACCGGGCATCACCTCCGTTGGCCGCCCGCCCGTTCCCACGTCCGAGCTGGCGAAGAGCATACGACCCACGACGGCGGGATGCGATGTTCAGCCGCAGCGGGAGGGGAGATCCCTGCCCGCCATCACTCTCCCGAGGGGCGGCGTTCCGTAGTCCCGGTTGTGGGCCCCCAGGGGATCGAACCCTGAACCCGCGGATTAAAAGTCCGCTGCTCTGCCGATTGAGCTAGAGGCCCCGTCGCCGGCGGGCCGGCGCGTGGGGTCGAGCCTACTGGTCGGACGGGCGGAGATCGCGGGGACTGGAGCAGGATCCGCGCTGAGCGCGGGTTCCGCTCCAGTCGCCGTGATCATGGGGCGGGTCGAGCCTGTGGCGACCCGGGCGTGGACAATGGGGAGCCGTGACACTGCTGGACTC
The DNA here is from genome assembly GCF_021728735.1 of Pseudonocardia sp. WMMC193. NCBI lineage: Bacteria > Bacillati > Actinomycetota > Actinomycetes > Pseudonocardiales > Pseudonocardiaceae > Pseudonocardia > Pseudonocardia sp. WMMC193. Next base: position 4,374,886 of record NZ_JAKKDO010000003.1, read on the forward strand.
CGCCCCCACCACTCGACCGGTGCTGCCGCCGTTGCGCATCGGCCGGCACGAGGTGAGCACCCCCGTCGTGCTCGCGCCGATGGCGGGGATCACCAACCCGGGGTTCCGGCGGCTGTGCCGGGAGCAGGGCGCGGGGTTCTACGTCTGCGAGATGATCACCAGCCGCGGGCTGGTGGAGAAGAACCCGCTGACCTTCCGGATGATCGCGTTCGACCCGGACGAGCAGCCGCGCAGTATGCAGCTCTACGGCGTGGACCCGGCCGCCATGGGGCGGGCCGTCGCGATGATCCGCGAGCAGGACCTGGCCGACCACATCGACATGAACTTCGGCTGTCCCGTGCCCAAGGTGACCCGCCGGGGCGGCGGGGCGGCGCTGCCGTTCAAGCGCAGGCTCTTCGAGCGCCTGGTCCGCGCGGCCGTGGACAACGCGGGCGACCTGCCCGTCACGGTGAAGATGCGGATCGGCATCGACGACGAGCACGAGACCTTCCTCGAGGCCGGCCGGATCGCCGTGGACTCGGGGGTGGCGGCCGTGGCGCTGCACGCCCGCACCGCTGCGCAGCGCTACTCCGGCCAGGCGGACTGGACGGCCATCGCGCGGCTGCGGGACCACCTGCCGTCGAGCATCCCGGTCCTGGGCAACGGGGACATCTTCTCCGCCGCGGACGCCCTGCGGATGGTGCGGGAGACCGCGTGCGACGGGGTGGTCGTCGGGCGGGGGTGCCTCGGGCGGCCCTGGCTGTTCGGGGACCTGGAGGCCGCGTTCGCCGGTCGCCCGCTGCCGACGCCGCCGAACCTGGGGCAGGTGGCCGCCACGCTGCGCAGGCACGCCGTGCTGCTGTGCGAGCACATGGGTGACCACAAGGGCATCCGGGACGTCCGCAAACACATCGCCTGGTACCTCAAGGGCTTCGCGGTGGGCGGGGACCTGCGCCGCGCGCTGGGGATGGTCGAGAGCATCGACCAGCTCGACGAGCTGTTGGCCCAGCTCGACCTGGACCAGGAGTTCCCCGCCGACGCCGAGGGTCCGCGCGGCAGGCAGGGCTCGCCCGGCAAGGTGGTCCTCCCCGAGCACTGGCTCGAGGACGCCGACGACCCGTCCGTGCCCTTCGGCGCGGAGCTCGACCACTCCGGCGGGTGATCACACCCGCTCGCCCGGTCGGGTGGGCGGGCACGCGAACGGGTAGGAACGCCCCTGGCGTCTCAAGAACCCCATCCGTCACGACGACAATAAGAGCGTCGGGGGAGGTGGACGCGATGGAGACCGGGACGGTCCGGACGTTGGTGCACGAGGCGCCCGCGTCCGGAGAGATCGAGGCGCCGCCCACGTCGCCGCACGCCCGCGCCGCGCTGCACACCGCCGCGGCCGAGCGGCTCGCGGCGGAAGGCGTGTGGGAGCAGGCGTACGACCATCTGCACGCCGCCGTCCGCCTGCTGCAGGGCGTCTCCGCGCACGACGAGCTGGACCGGCTGCGCCGCGAGCACGCCGAGGCCCGCGAGCAGAGCCGCCGCGACAGCCTGACCGCCAGCTACAACCGCCGCTACCTCGACGAGCGGCTCGCCGCCCTGCTCTCGGAGGTGGAGCTGCGGTCCGGGCTGTGCCTCGCGTTGGTCGACATCGACCACTTCAAGCTGGTCAACGACACCCACGGGCACCTGTTCGGTGACCGGGTGCTGCAGGCGATGGTGTCCGAGCTGGACGCCGCGCTGCCCGAGGCCGCCTTCTGCGCGCGGTACGGCGGCGAGGAGTTCGCACTGGTGCTGCCCGGGCGGGACCTGGCGCAGGCCGTCGAGATCTCCGAGCAGGCCCGGGAGCGGATCGCCCGCTTCGACTGGTCGGAGCTGCACACCGACCTGCGGGTCACCGTGAGCATCGGGGTGGCGCACGCGGCGGGGCGGATCGCGGACGTCGAGCGGCTCATCGGCGAGGCCGACCTGCTCCTCTACACGGCCAAGGCCGCCGGACGGAACGCCGTGGCCTACCGCGCGGCCCGGGGTGGCCGCGTGCGACTCGCCGGCGCCGCCGGGGCGCGCCGCTCCATCCCCCAGCCGGTCCGCACGACCGGCTGACCCTCCGCCGGGTGGAGTATTGCGGCTCCGTAAACTCCGCGGCCGGGGGCGGACACGGCTGGTGACGGTCATGCCGCCCTCCGCTGTCGACGGGTGGAGGTGGCGTGGCGGACGACGGGGACCGGGAACAGGGTCGGCGTTCCCGCGCGGCACGGCGCGCCCGCGGGGAGGCGCCGTCCGACGACGTCCTCGCCCGCCTCGGCATCCGCGCGCCCACCGAGGAGTCCCCCGCGCCCTGGCTGGACCGGGACGACGACCCGATCACCGAGGTGCAGGGCCATCCGCCGGTCCCGCCGCACCCGGTTGGGCCCACGGCTGCGGGGCCGGCTGTGGCTCCGCCGCCCGGCGCCCGGCCGCGGACGCCGGGTGGGCGCGCTCCGGCGTCCCCGCCGGTCGGTCCACGCGTCCCGGCTCCCCCGCCGAGTCACGGCGTGCCGTTGGAGGTGCGGAACCGCGGTCAGCGCGGGGCCGCGCCGAGGAGCGGGCCGGGCGATCTGCGGGCGCCGGGCGATCCAGGGACGCCAGCCGATCTGCGGGCACCGGGCGATCTGCGGGCACCGGGCGATCTGCGGGCGCCGGCTGCGGAGGCGCGGACGCCGACAGCGGACTCGCGGCAGCCCGGTCCGGATGCCCGGCCACCGGGTGCGGACGCCCGGCCGCCGGGAACCGAGGCGCAGACCGCCGGTCCGGATGTGCGGAGGCCGATGGGGGAACCGCGGCCGCCGGGTGCGGATACGCGGGCAGTGCAAACGGGGCGGGGGGAACGGGCAGAGCAGCCGGGGCGGTTCGAGCAGGCCGAGCGATCGGCGCGATCCGCGCGGGCTGAGCCGTCCGCCCCGTCCGCGCGGGCGGAGCAGGCTGCCCCGCCCGCGCGGGCAGAGCGAGCCGAGCGACGGGCGCCGTCGGGGCAGGCCGAGCCGTCCGAGCCGTCCGAGCGGGCTGGATCGTCCGAGCAGCCGGCGGGATCTGAGCAGGGAGAGCGGGCCGAGCGCACCCGGGCGATCGACGCGAGCCTCACCCGACTCACCGCGGCGCACGCGAGTGCGGACGAGGAGCCGCCCGTGCGGCGGGTGGGCCGACGGGCCGACGCCCCGCCTCGGCCCTCGCGGGTGCGGACCGTCGGCCGGGTCGCGGTCGCGGCGGTCGCGGCGCTGGTGTTCCTGCTGGTCGCCGGCGGGTGGGGCGCGCAGCGCTGGATGGACTCGACCGTCCGTACCGTCTCCGCGCTGGAGCCCTCGACCGGCGTGGTCGACGCCGCCGCCCAGGCGGGTGACGAGAACCTGCTGATGCTCGGCACCACCTCCGGGACGTCCGGCACGCCCGGGGCCCGCAACGGGACCGACACCGTGGTGCTGACGCACGTGCCCGCGGACGGGAGCCGGGCCGTGGCCGTCTCGTTCCCGACGGCGTTGGAGATCAACCGTCCGCCGTGTCCGCGCTGGGACGCCGCGGCCGCGACCTACCTCGACGAGACCGTCCCGGCCGAGACCCGGACGTCGCTCGCGAGCGCGTACCGGGTCGGCGGTCCCGGCTGCCTGGTCCGGACGGTGCAGCAGATGTCGGGCATCCCGATCACCAAGTTCATCGCGTTGGACGTGCCGGGGATCGCCGGGATGGTGGACGCGCTCGGCGGCGTGGAGATGTGCGTGGAACGGCCGATCGGCACGGTGCCCGCCGGGACGTCCCGACTGGACGGCGCCCAGGCCGCCCTCGTCGCCCAGGCGGCGGGGAGCCCGCCGGAGCCGGACACCGTGCTCGTCGAGCGCAGGCAGCGGCTGCTCGCGGCGACGTTCGGGGAGGCGCTGTCGGCGTCGACGCTGCTCTCCCCCACCGCCACCCGGGACTTCGCGGCCGCCCTGGGCCGCAGCATGCTGGCGGACGGGGCCGGGGTCCAGGACGCCCTGCGCCTGCTGACCGGGGAGGCGGAGCGGACCGTGGTCCCCCTGCCGGTCGGCTCCGTGCCCAACACCCGCGGCAACCTCGACCTGCAGGACGCCGAGGCCAACCGGCTGTTCAAGGCGCTGCGCGAGCACGCGCCGCTGCCGGAGGTCACCACCCCGGTCGCGACGGCCTCGGGGCCCGAGCCCGCGGACGTCACCGTCAACGTGCTGAACGCGGCCGACCGGACCGGCCTCGCGGGCCAGGTCGGCGACAGCCTGCGCGCGCTGGGGTTCGGGGTCGGCGAGGTCGGGAACGCCGCGGAGCCCTCCACCGACACGGTGCTGCGGTTCTCACCCGACCGGGCGGACGCCGCGGGCCTGCTCGGCCGGGTCGTGCCCGCCGCGCGTCTCCTGCAGGACCCCGCCGGGACGAGCACGCTGCAGCTGGTCCTCGGGACCTCGTTCGACGGCACCGTGCGCGCGCCCGCCGCGGACGACACCGCCGCCGGGCCCGCCGCCGATCCCGTGAGCTGCGCCTGAGGCGTACGGCGCACCGACCGTTCATCCGCGGTTCACGTCCTGGCGCTGTGCGTCCCGGCCCACCCCTCTACCCTCGGCCTATGCGCGACGCGTACACGGATCAACTCGACGAGCTGGCGGGGGCCCTCGCCGGCATGTGCGAGGACGTCGCGACCGCGATGGAGAAGGCCACCCGCGCGCTGCTCGAGGCGGATCTCAAGCTGGCCGAGCAGGTCATCGACGAGGACCTGAAGATCGACGAGATCCGGCACGCCGCCGAGGAGAAGGCCTTCGCCCTGCTGGTCCTGCAGGCCCCGGTCGCCACCGACCTGCGGATCGTCGTGTCCGCGATCCACGGCGCGGGGGACATCGAGCGCATGGGCGATCTGGCGCTGCACGTGGCACAGGCCGCGCGGCGCCGACACCCGCAGCCCGTCCTGCCCGCGGAGATCGCCCCGTACTTCGCCGAGATGGGGCGGATCGGTGTGGAGCTGGCGCGCAAGGCCGTCTCGGTGATCGAGACCCGCGACCTCGCCGCCGCCGCCGAGCTCGAGTCGGACGACGACGCGATGGACGACCTGCACAAGCACATGTTCACGGTGCTGATGGACCGCAACTGGGACCACGGCGTCGAGGCGGCCGTGGACGTCACCCTGCTGGCCCGGTTCTACGAGCGCTACGCCGACCACGCCGTCGCCGTCGCGCGGCGGATCGTCTACGTGATCACCGGACAGATGCCGGGTCCGCTCGCGGTTTGAGCGGATCGCGCCGGGGGCACTCCGGTCGCATGTCGAGTCACGTGTACCGGGTCACCGAGATCGTGGGCACCTCCCCCGACAGCGTCGACGACGCCATCCGCAACGGGGTGCAGCGGGCGTCGCAGACGTTGCGGGAGATGGACTGGTTCGAGGTGACCGAGATACGCGGACACCTCCAGGAGGGCGCGGTCGAGTACTTCCAGGTCGGGCTCAAGGTCGGCTTCCGCCTGGAGGAGTAGGCACCTCCCGGCGTTCACCGACCGTTCATCCGGTCTCGCCCGCCCGTTGGCCGGGCGCTCCGTACGCTGGGCCCGTGCGGCGGGAGACCATGGCGGAGAACATCGCCGCCCTGCAGGCGATGCTCGGTGAGCTCGCGGACTCGGTGGTCGTCGCCTTCCGCGGGGCCACCACCGCACTGCTCGACGGACGGCCCCGCGTGGCCGATCGCGTGATCGCGGGCGACCCGGAGCTGGACGATCTCCGGGCCCGCATCGAGGCGCTGGCCACGGAGACCATCACGATCTTCGCGCCCGTCGGGCCGGACATGCGGATCCTGGTGTCCGCCATCCAGTCGGCCCACGAGCTGGAGCGGATGGGCGATCTCGCCCAGCACGTCGCCGAGATCGCGCAACGCCGGGCGCCGGAGCCGGCCGTCCCGTCGGTGGCCCACGACCTCTTCCGGGACTTCAGCGCGCAGGCCATCGCCATGGTCGCCAAGTCCGCGCAGGTCCTGCGCACGCGCAACGTCATCCTCGCGCTCGAGCTCGAACAGGACGACGATCGGGTGGACGCCCTGCACCGGGAGCTGTTCGCCCTGATGTTCGGCGAGCAGTGGACCTGCGGCATCCCCGCCGCGGTGGACGTCACCCTGCTGGCGAGGTTCTACGAGCGGATCGCCGACCACGCCGTCGCCCTGTCGGAGCGCACGGTCTACGAGGTGACCGGGCGCCATCCCGAATCCCTGCAGCTCTGAACCCGTGAGCGGCGATAGTCGCCATGGCGACTATCGCCGCTCACGGGTCGGGGGTCAGCCGAAGCGGCCGCTCACGTAGTCCTCGGTCGCCTTCTGCGTGGGCTGGCTGAAGATCGTCTTGGTCTCGTCCATCTCGACCAGCTTGCCCGGCTTGCCCGTGCCCTCGATGTTGAAGAAGCCGGTGTAGTCGCTGACCCGCGCGGCCTGCTGCATGTTGTGGGTGACGATGACGATCGTGTAGTCGTTCTTCAGCTCGTTGATCAGGTCCTCGATCGCGAGCGTGGAGATGGGGTCCAGCGCCGAGCAGGGCTCGTCCATGAGCAGGACGTCCGGCTGCACCGCGATGGCCCGGGCGATGCAGAGCCGCTGCTGCTGGCCGCCGGAGAGCCCCGAGCCCGGCTTGTCCAGCCGGTCCTTGACCTCGTTCCACAGGTTGGCGCCGCGCAGGGAGCGCTCGACGGTCTCGTCGAACTCCTTCCTGCTCGCCCGCTTGTTGTTCAGCTTCATGCCCGCGATCACGTTGTCGTAGATCGACATCGTGGGGAACGGGTTGGGGCGCTGGAACACCATGCCGATCTGGCGGCGCACGATCACCGGGTCCATGCCCGCGCCGTAGAGGTCCTGGCCGTCGAGCTCGAGCTTGCCCTCGACGTAGGCCCCGGCGATGACCTCGTGCATGCGGTTGATGGAGCGCAGGAACGTCGACTTGCCGCAGCCGGACGGGCCGATCAGGGCCGTGACCGTCTTCTTCTTGATCGACATGTTGACGCCCTCGACGGCGCGGAAGGACCCGTAGTAGATGTTGAGGTCCTTGGCCTCGATGTTCTTGCTCATGTGTCCAGTCCTCAGCGAGTCTTCGGCGCGAACGCGCGCGAGATGATCCGGGCGATGATGTTCAGCAGCATGACGATGACCATGAGGACCAGCGCCGCCGTCCACGCGCGGTCGAGGAACGGCTCGCGCGGGATGCCCGGCGCGACGTAGCTGTAGTAGGCGAAGACCGGCAGCGTCGCCATGCGGTCGTCGAACGGGTTGAGGTTCACACCCGTCGTGATGCCGACGGCGATCAGCAGCGGCGCCGTCTCGCCGATGACCCGGGCGATGGCCAGCGTGATGCCGGTGGCGATGCCGCCCGCCGTCGTCGGGATGACGATCTTGAGGATCGTCTTCCACTTCGGCACGCCCAGCGCGTAGGACGCCTCGCGCAGCTCGTTCGGGACGATCTTGAGCATCTCCTCGGTGGAGCGCACCACGATCGGGATCATCAGCACCGTCAGCGCGACGGCGCCCGCAAAGCCCATCCGGACGCCGGGACCGACGATCAGCGCGAACAGGGCGTAGGCGAACAGGCCCGCGACGATGGACGGGATGCCCGTCATGACGTCCACGAAGAACGTGATCGCCTTCGCCAGCCTGCCCTTGCCGTACTCGACGAGGTAGACGGCCGTCAGCATGCCGATCGGGATCGACATCACCGCCGCGAGGCCGGTGATGATCAGCGTGCCGAGGATGGCGTGGTAGGCACCGCCGCCCTCGCCGACGACCCCGCGCATGGAGTAGGTGAAGAACTGGGCGTCGAACCGGGCAATGCCGTTCGACACGACCGTCCACAGCACGGAGACCAGGGGGATCATCGCCACGCCGAAGGCCGCGCTGACCACGACCGTGACCAGCCGGTCCGTCGCCTTGCGCGCCCCCTCCACCACCCGGGAGAGCACGTAGGTCGCCACCGCGAACAGCACGACGGTGAGGACGACCCACAGCCCGATGCTGAAGCCGGTCGCGGCCAGGATGCCGCCGACGACCAGGGCGGAGGCGACGAAGACGCCCCAGGCGGTTCCCTTCGGCAGGGTGCCCTTGGCCCTCGGGAGGAGATCGGGCGAAGCGGGAAGGTCGAGCTCGGGGCCCTGCGTCACGGTGTCGGTGCGTTCGGTTCCGGTGGACATGTCAGTTCGCTCCGGAGAACTCGCTGCGGCGGTTGACGATGTAGCGGGCGAGCATGTTGACCGCCAGCGTGACCAGGAAGAGCACCAGGCCGGAGGCGATCAGCACGTTCACCCCGAGGCCCGAGGCCTCCGGGAACTGCAGCGCGATGTTCGCGGCGATCGAGGACGGGTTGCCCGAGCTGACCAGGTTGAACGTGACCACGCCGGACACCGACAGCACGATCGCGACGGCCATCGTCTCGCCGAGCGCGCGCCCCAGACCGAGCATGGCCCCCGAGATCAGCCCGGACCGGCCGAAGGGCAGCACCGCCATCTTGATCATCTCCCAGCGGGTGGCGCCGAGGGCCAGGGCGGCCTCCTCGTGCAGCCGGGGCGCCTGCAGGAACACCTCGCGGGCGACCGCGGTGATGATCGGCAGGATCATGACGGCCAGCACGAGGCCCGCGACGAGCATCGTGCGGCCGGTCGCCGAGACCGGGCCCGCGAACAGCGGGATCCAGCCGAGGTAGTCGTTCAGCCAGGTCATCAGGCCGACGGAGGCCGGGGCGAGCACGCCGACCCCCCACAGGCCGTAGACGATCGAGGGCACCGCGGCGAGCAGGTCGACGATATAGCCGAGCCCCTGGGCGATCCGGCGCGGCGCGTAGTGGCTGATGAACAGGGCGACGCAGATCGCCAGCGGGGTGGCGATGACCAGCGCGATCAGGGCGCTGAGCAGCGTCCCGAACAGCAGCGGCCAGATGTAGACGGCCAGGTTGTGCTCACCGGGCAGCGCGGACGCGGGCGCGACGAGCGCCGGGAACGCCTCGGTGAGCAGGAAGGCGGCGACGCCCGCGAGGACGACGAGGATCAGGATCCCCGCACCCTTCGCCGATCCGGCGAAGACGCGGTCACCCAGCTGCGTGACCGGTCTGGCGGTGCGCGGCGTGGGCGTCACTTCGGTTGTGGTCACGACGTTCCCTCGGGGCTGGGCGGACGGGGGCGACTACGGGCTCGAGCCCCGGTCGTCGTCACGGGCGCGTGACGACGACCGGGGCTCCGGAGCGTCGGCTCAGCCGGCGGCCTTGATGCCGTCGACCACCGGGGTGATCTGCGAACGGAGCGTGTCCGACAGCGGCGCGGAGCCCGCGGCCTGCGCGGCGGCCTGCTGGCCCTCCGGGCTGATCACGTAGGACAGGAACGCCTTGGTCAGGTCGGCCTGCGCGGCGTCCGGGTACTGCGGGCACGCGAGCAGGTAGGAGACCAGGACCACGGGGTACGTGCCCGCGGAGTCCGTGGTGCGGTTGAGCTTGTAGGCGAACGAGGTGTCGCCCTGACCGGCGACCCGCTCCGACTCCTCCAGGATCTTCGCGGCGGCCTCGGGCGTCGGGCCCACGTAGTCGGCGCCGACCTTGATGTTGGCCTTGCCGAGCTGACCGGCCTGGCTGGCGTCGGCGTAGCCGATCGTCCCCTGACCACCCTGGACGGCGCCGATGACACCGGAGGTGCCCTGCGCGGCCTCGCCGCCCTGGATCGGCCACTCGCCCTTGGCGTCGTACGACCAGGCGTCCGGCGCGGCGGCCTTGAGGTACTCGGTGAAGTTCTGGGTGGTGCCCGACTCGTCGGAGCGGTGCACGGGCGTGATCGCGGTGGCCGGGAGGGCCACGCCCGGGTTGTCCGCGGCGATGGCCGGGTCGTTCCAGGTGGTGATCGTGCCGGCGAAGATCCCCGCGACCGCGGCGGGCGAGAGGTTCAGGTTCGAGACGCCCTGGAGGTTGTAGACGACGGCGATCGGCGAGACGTAGTTCGGGACCTCGATGACATTGCCACCACAGCGGGTCTTGGCGTCGGCCAGCTGCTGGTCCTTCAGGTAGGCGTCGGAGCCCGCGAAGGCGACACCGCCCTGGACGAACTGGGTGCGGCCACCGCCGGAGCCCACCGGGTCGTAGTTGACCGTGGCGCCGGAGTTGGCGCCGGTGAACCCGGCGATCCAGGCCTGCATCGCGGCCTGCTGCGAGCTGGCGCCCGCGCCGGAGATGGTGCCGGAGACGCTGGACTCCGCGGCCCCACCGGAGGACGAGCCGCCCTCGTTCGCCGCGCCGCAGCCGGCGAGGAAGAGGGCGCCGGTGGCGAGGGCGCCGACGGCGGCGACGCGCGAGCGGCTGATGGTCTTCACTACTGGTTCCTCCGAGGTTCGGGTGCGGCGCCCGGGGTCGTCGGCGCCGCAGCGAACGGCCGCGTCTGCGGCCTCTCGGCGGGAGACGCTAAGCGGACCCGGTGGACGGACCCCCCACGGAAGATGAACGGGGAATGAACAGGTTCCCCGGTCGGGTGATGGCCACTCTCCCGTCTCCGGAGCGTGACATCGCCGCGACCACGGCGGACACGCCCCGTGCCCGGGCGATCGCGCTCAGCCGCGGTGGTACATCACATCGGAGGTGTGGACGACGAACCCGAGCTTCTCGTACACCCGCACGGCGGGTGCGTTGTCCGACTCGACGTAGAGCAGCACGGTGTCCAGCCCGCGCTCCGCGAGATGGTGCAGGCCGGCCAGCGTGAGCACACGACCGAGCCCGCGGCCGTGCGCGGCGGGATCGACCCCGAGGACGTACACCTCACCCATGACGGGATCGGTCTCGTGGTGGACCTTGGTCCAGTGGTAGCCGAGCAGGGTGCCCTGCTCGTCCTCGGCGAGCAGGAACCCGGCCGGGTCGAACCAGCTCTCGCCCTCGCGCTCGGTCACCTGCGCGGTGGTCCAGCCGCCCTGCTCGGGGTGCCAGTCGAACGCGGCGTTGTTCACCCGGAGGAACTCGTCCTCGTCCTGCCCCACGACGAACGGCCGGATCGTGATCCCCTCGGGGACGACCAGCTCGGGCAGCGCCCCGCCGGTGCGGCGCATCTGGAGCAGGACCCGGTTGCGGGTCAGGCCGTGGGACGCGGCGAGCGCGGCCGCGGCGGGGAGGTCGCCGTGGGCCCAGACGTCGAGGGTGGGGCCGATGCCCAGCAGCCCCTCGAGCAGGGCGGCGCCGACGCCCCGGCCGCGATGGTCGGGGTGGACCGCGAGCTCGGCGGCATCCCGGTCCCGCTGCGCGTACCCGACGACCGTGCCGTCCTCCTCGGCGAGCAGGTGCGCCACCCGGGGCCGGGCGCGGCCGTTCAGATTGATCACGAACTGCTCGGAGAGCGGCTCCCGCCCGTCGGCGGCCGTGGCCGCCTCGGCCAGGGCACGAACCGCGGCCGCACTCGTCGGATCCACCTCGGCCACCCGCCGGACAGCACTCACCCCGGCGACCTTACGCGGCCCGCCGGGGTGAGAGGGGGATCAGGAGTGGATCAGCAACGGATCAGTGGAACTGCACCGGTGAGCGGCGCAGACCGGCCCGCTCCACCGCGCGGTCACCCGCTCGGTCGTCGTCCCCGTCGTCCGAGTCCTCGGCGACGCCGCCCGCGGGCACACCCAGCCCGGCGCGGCCGGGGCGGACGAACTTGTAGCCCACGTTCCGGACCGTGCCGATCATCTGCTCGTGCTCGGGGCCGAGCTTGGCCCGCAGCCGCCGCACGTGCACGTCCACGGTGCGGGTGCCACCGAAGAAGTCGTAGCCCCAGACCTCCTGCAGCAGCTGGGCGCGGGTGAACACCCGGCCCGCGTGCTGCGCGAGGTACTTGAGCAGCTCGAACTCCTTGTAGGTCAGCTCGAGCAGGCGGCCCTTGAGCCGGGCGGCGTAGGTCGCCTCGTCGATCACGAGCTCGCCGAGCACGAGGGCGCCGCCGGAGCTGGCGGCGTCCGCGCCGGGACGGGACTTGAGCAGCCGCAGCCGCGCGTCGACCTCCGCGGGCCCGGCGGATGGGAGCAGGATCTCGTCGACCACCCACTCGCCGGAGACGGCGACGAGGCCGCCCTCGTTGAGCACGGCGATGACGGGAACGTCGGTGCCGGTGCTGCCGAGCAGGCGGCACAGGCTGCGGGCGGCCACCAGGTCGGTCCGCGCGTCGACCAGGACCGCGTCGTGCGGGCCCGCGTCGAGCAGGGCGGCGACCTCGGGCGCGGCCGTCCGGACGCCGTGCGGGAGCAGGGCGAGCGCGGGCAGGACAGTGCCGGGGTCCGTATCCGCAGTCAGCAGGAGCAGTTCCACCGCCGCCTCCTCTCCACCGGAAGTGTCGCGGACGCCACGCCCGGCGTCCGTCGAAACTGTGCGCGGGTGGGCGACGGTGACCGTCCGCTCGCTCCGCGCGACCCGGCGGGTCCGTCACGCGGATCGGGTCAGGATAGACAACAGGACGCGCCGAGCACGAGACAAGCGACTCGTCTCACGCCGAACGGCAGGCTCGTGCGCTGCGGGAACGCCGGAGCGTCAGCACCCCCGTCACCCGTTCGCGAGCGTCCTGACCTGCGGCGCGACCGGTGTCCCCCGGTCCCGGTGACGGGCCCCGACAGCGCGGACTCTAGATTCACCGGTTGTTCCGACCGGAGGTCCCACGTGCTGAAACGCCTGATCATCACGGTCCTGGTGCTCGCCGGGGTCCTGGTGGCCGCCGACTACGCCGCCGCGGCGGCGGCCGAGTCGGTCGTCTCCCGCCAGCTGCGGGAGCGGCTCGACCTGGCGGACGACCCGAACGTCCGCATCAACGGCTTCCCGTTCCTGACCCAGGCGGTCGCGGGCGAGTACGGCTCGATCGAGCTCACCGCGGACCGGCTCAAGGTCGGCGACCTGCAGAACGTGCAGCTGCGCGCCAACCTGCACGACGTGCAGGCGCCGCTGTCCGGCCTGCTCGGCTCGGGTACCCCCGGGCTGCGCGTCGGGACCGCCGAGGGCGCGGCCCGCGTGGGCGCCGACGACATCAACCGGATGCTGCCCGGGATCGACCGGCTCTCGCTGGGCAACGTCGACGCCAACGCGATCGCGGACCTGATCACCGACGGCGCGGACCCCTCCCTGCGCGCCCTGGACCCCGAGTCGGTCGCCCGGATCTCCGGGGACGTACCGGTCGGCGGCGGCCGGACCGAGTCCGTCGTCGTGTTCGCGGAGCTGCAGGTCGCCGACGGCGCGATGCGCGTCGTCCCGCGGGTCGTGCGGGACTCCTCGGGCGACGAGCTGCCCGAGCCCGTGGCGTCGATCGTGCGGCAGACCTTCGCGCTGCGGGTCGACCCGGGCGGGCTGCCGTTCGGGGTGGTGCCCACGACCCTGCAGGTCCGGGACGGCACGCTGGAGATCGCGGGCGAGGCGTCGGACGTCGTCATCGGCGCGGCGCCGGGGACCGTCGTAGGCTGATCCCGTGGTCGGTCTCCTCGTCCTGGTCGGGGTCCTCGCCGCGGCGACCGCGGTGGGCCTGGTGCTGCGGTCGCGCGCGGGTCGGGTGCGCACCACCACACGCCCCGCCGCGCCGAACGGGTGGGACCTGGCGGGCACGCCCGCGGGCGACGCGCGGTTCCTCCTGCTGCAGCTGTCCTCGCCCATCTGCACGCCGTGCCGGCAGACCGCCGTCCTGCTCTCCGGGGTGGCCGCGGAGGACCCCGGTGTGCGGCACGTCGAGATCGACGTCGCCGACCGGCCGGACGTCGCCCGCGAGCTGTCCGTGATGCGCACCCCCACCACGATCGGGTTCGACCGGACCGGCCGCGAGGTGCTGCGGATCTCCGGGGTGCCCCGCCGCGGAGAGCTGGTCACGGCCCTGGAAAGGTGATCTCCCGCCCACCTTGTGGGATCGGTGGGATGTGACGCGCACATTTCGGCTACCCTCGCCCCCGTGAACTGGCCGCTGACCAAACGCCGCGCAGTGGACCTGTGCCGCGTGGCCGGCTGCCTGTGTCGTTCCTGAAGAACCCGGTACCCCTCACCTTCTTCAGGAGTTCCCCATGTCCGCACCCGACGGGCCGCTGGACCCACGTGGAGTGCGCTTCGCCGCGATCGTGACCACGGTCGTGCTCGCGCTCGTCCTGCTCAGCGGCAGTGGTTGGTTGGCCCTGGCGCAGACGCTGGTGTTCGCGCTCGGCGCGTTCGCCGGAATGCGCTTCGCCCCCTACGGCGTGCTCTACCGGCTCGTCGTGGCCCCGCGCCTGGGCCCGCCCGCCGAGCGGGAGCCCGCGGCCCCGGTCCGGTTCAGCCAACTGGTCGGGTTCGTGTTCGCCGCGGTCGGCACGGTCGGCTACCTCGCCGGGCTGCCCGTCCTGGGGATCGTCGCCATCGCGTTCGCGCTGGCGGCCGCGTTCCTGAACGCGGCGTTCGGGTACTGCCTCGGCTGCGAGATGTACGGGCTGCTGGCCCGCGCCCGCGCCTGATCACCCCCACTTCGTTCGCACCACACATCGACACACAGGAGTGACATTTCCATGAGCCGCGAGGACGTCCTGGTCACCGCCGACTGGGCGGAGAAGAACCTGGGCACCGAGGGCATCGTGTTCCTCGAGGTCGACGAGGACACCACCGCCTACGACGGCGGCCACCTCCCGGGTGCCGTCAAGATCAACTGGACCACCGAGCTGCAGGACGAGGTCCGCCGCGACATCCCGACGCAGGAGCAGTTCTCCGCGCTGCTGTCCGCCAAGGGCGTCAAGAACGACGACCTGGTGATCCTGTACGGCGGCAACAACAACTGGTTCGCGGCCTACGCGTACTGGGAGTTCAAGCTCTACGGGCACGAGAACGTCAAGCTGCTCGACGGCGGCCGCAAGAAGTGGGAGCTCGACGGTCGCACCCTGACCACCGAGGTCCCCTCCCGCGAGGCCACCACCTACAGCGCCAAGCCCGCCGACGACTCGATCCGCGCCAAGCGGGACGAGGTCGTGGACGCCATCGGGAACAAGAACCTGGTCGACGTCCGCTCGCCCGACGAGTTCTCCGGCAAGATCCTGGCGCCCGCCCACCTGCCGCAGGAGCAGTCGCAGCGGCCGGGGCACATCCCGTCGGCGATCAACATCCCGTGGTCGAAGGCGGCCAACGAGGACGGCACGTTCAAGTCGGACGAGGACCTCACCGCGCTCTACGGCGAGGCCGGCTTCGACGCGGGCAAGTCGACCATCGCGTACTGCCGCATCGGCGAGCGCTCCTCGCACACGTGGTTCGTGCTCCGCGAGCTGCTCGGCCACAGCGACGTCAAGAACTACGACGGCAGCTGGACCGAGTACGGCTCGCTGATCGGCGTCCCGATCGAGCTGGGTGCGCGCTGATGTGCGGCGCTCCCGACCAGGCCGTGGCGCTGCCCGCGGGCACGGACCTGACCAAGGAGACCGTCCTCGCGGGGCGGGTCGTGGCGGACGGCAGCCCGGTGGGCGGCGCGTTCGTGCGGCTGCTCGACGGGACCGGCGAGTTCACCGCCGAGGTCGTGTCCTCGGCGTCCGGTGACTTCCGGTTCTTCGCCGCGCCGGGCACCTGGACCGTCCGCGCGCTGTCGCGGCGGGGCAACGGCGAGTCGGTGCTGACCCCGGAGGCCCCCGGCCTGCACCAGACCGAGATCGCGGTCGCCTGACACCACCCTCGTGACACGCCCCGGCGGGCTCCCGCCGGGGCGTTTCACTATGCTCGCCCGCCGTGCACTGGTTCTACACCGTGCTGCTGATCGCGGCGAGTCTCGGCACCGTGGCGTTCACCGGCGCCCTCCTGCGTCGGCTCTTCACCACCGCGCCCGACGCCGCCGCCGCGCTCGCGGCCCACCCCACCGAGGATCCCCCGGAGGAGCCCTCCGCATGACCGAACCCGACGTGCCCACCACCATCACCGGCCCCGCCAACGCCGCACCGGACTCCCCGCAGCGCAACCGCCCGCAGTGGACGGACCTGCCGGTCGAGGACGACACCGCCAACCTGCGGCTGGGCCCGAGCCTGCACGACCAGTGCCTGCCGCTGCTGCCGCTGATCGGCGTGTGGCGCGGCACCGGCGAGGTCGTCTACCCCACGATCGACGGCCCGTTCCACTTCGGGCAGCAGTTGGTCTTCGCCCACGACGGGCGACCCTTCGTGTCCTACGAGGCCCGGGCCTGGCTACTCGACGAGGACGGCGGCGTGATCCGCCAGGCCGCCCGCGAGACCGGGTTCTGGCGGCCGCAGGAGGACGGGTCGCTCGAGGTCCTGATCGCCCACCACACCGGCATCATCGAGGCCTGGTACGGGGACAAGGGCGACCTGCGGTCCTGGGAGATCGCCACCGACGCGGTCGTCCGGACCCCGTCGGCCAAGGACGTCACCGCGGCGAAGCGGCTCTACGGGCTCGTCAACCAGGGCGACCTCGCCTACGTGGACGAGCGGGCCATGCAGGGCCAGCCGATGCAGCCGCACATGTCCGCGCTGCTGCACCGGGTGGTGGGTTAGGGCCCTACCGCGGGTCTCCGAGCAGCTCGGTGACCTCGCCGGGCTCCAGGCCCGCCAGCCGGGCGACCTGGTCGCACGACAGGCCCGCGTCCGCCAGCCTGCGGACGACGGCGCCGAGCTCCGCGCGCTGCACCCGCATGGCCTCGGCGATCCTGGCCAGCTCCTCCTGCTGCGACTGCAGGTCCACGGCGGCGCCGACCGCGCGCACCGGGTCGTCCAGCAGGACGGCGAGCAGCCGGTCGCGGGCGTCGCCGCGGCGCGGGTCGACCGCCTGACCGGCCTGCGCGGCGCGGGCGCGGGCCGCGAGGGCCTGCTGCACGGCGTTCGCGACGGCGGGGCTGGAGCCGGTGCGGTCCTCCTCGGCGCGGGGCGGGACGACCGGCCAGGCCCGGGCCGGGGTCGCCGCCGAGGCGTCCCCGGCGGCGTCGGGAGTGCGGTCCGGGTCGGGTGTGCTCGCCGCGGGCCGGTCGCGGTCGGCGGGGGCCTGGTCCGCGGCGGGGGTGGTGGGCTCGGCGGACCCGGTGAGTCCGGTGGACTCGCTCTTCTCGCTGGACCCGGCGGACTCGCTCGGCGCTGCGGACTCGACGGACTCGGCGGACTCGGCGGACACCGTGGGCTCACCGTGCTCGGCGGAGCCGGTGTTCTCGGTGGGCCCGGCGGACCCCGTGTTCTCGGCGGACCTGGTGGACCCCGCGGGCTCGCTCGGCTCGCTCGGTTCCGTGGACGCGGTGTCGTCGGCGGGCTCGGCCTGCCGGCTCTGCGCGGCGGCGACCGACGGGCCCGCCGCGGCGGCGAGACCGGCGGCACCGGCCGCGCCCGCGGCCCCCAGGGCCGCGAGCTGCGCCGCGGAGGGGCGCTCGTCGGCCGGGGCCGTGCCCTCGGTCGGGACATCGGTCGAGACGTCGGGCGCGGCGTCGGGCGAGCGGTCGGCGACGGGTTCCGCAGCCGCGGCGTGGGGAGTGCTCGGCGGAGTGTCACCCACAGGAGCCCCAGAGCCCCCCTGCGCGGCCCGCGGTGTCGGGCTGGGGTGGGGAGCGGGAGACGCGGCCTGCGGGACCGCAGGGGCGCTCTCAGCCGCCCGCACCGGCTCGGCGTCGGGAGTCGCGCTCCCCTTCTCGGCGGGCGGCGGGTCGGCGGCGAGCGCGGCCTGCCGGGCCGCCTCCTCGGCGGCCGCGCGGTGGGCGCGGGCCCGGGCGAGCAGGACGTCGGACTGCACCGGGAGCGGCGCGGTGTCCGCCTCACGCACCGCGACCATGTCCGCGACCGTCACCGGGCGGCTCCCGCTCTGCGCGAGCGGCACCGCGGACGCGGCGGGGGCGGGCGCGCCGATGAGCGCGGGCTCGGGGCCGTCGACGGACTCCCCGGTCCAGTCCGCGTGGGTGGGCTCGGTCGCCGCCGCCGGCCGCTTCCGAGCACGCGCCGCGCGCACCACGACGATCAGGATCGCGATGACCAGTGCCGCGGCCCCGACACCCAGCGGTACGAGGACGTCGGCCGAGAACGCCTGCTGCATGGCCGGGAACGCTACGCCGACCTATGTCACAGTGCGCAACTAGTCTTATCCGGAGCGTGACCCCGAGGACGACCGGTCGGTGCGCGCGCCCGCCTCGGCGGACGCCGATCCGGAACGATCGCCGGACGGGGCACCGCCGCGACCTTCGTCCGACTGCCCTGACCTGCCGTTTCGTGGCGTGGAGCCGCCCTCGGACGGCGCCGGGGTGGGACGCACGGCGCTCACCCGGACGGTCTCCGACGCGCCGTCGGCCGGTCGAGCGGCCGCGCTGTCACTCTTCGTGTCCGGCGTGTCGCGCGGCGTGTTCTTCCCGGCGGGGCCGGACTTTTCATCCGATTCGGTGTCCCCGGATCGCTGCACGGTGGACACCGCCATGGTGCGGTCCGGCTCGACCGAGCGGGCGGTGGGCGCCTCGTCGTCCGCGGGCCGGAACAGGTCACCGGCGTCCGGACGGCGCACGGCGGTGGTCTCGTCGCTGCTGCCGGACGCCTCCGACACGGGCTTCGGACGCGGGCGCGGACGGGGCTGCTCGTCCCGCGGGGCGCGCTCGCCCTCGCGCGCCTCCGCCTGCCGCTCCGCCGGGCGCGGACGCGGCGTACCGGCGGCACCGCCCCCCGAGGCGGGCGGGGTCACGGCGAACCGGGCGGTCGGCGCGGCGAGCATGCCCTCGAGCTGTCCACGCAGGCGGGTCAGCTCGGCCACCACGGCATCCCGCTGGCGGTGCAGCTCGCTCAGCTCGGTGCGCAGGCTCTCGCTCTCCTGGCGCGACGAGTCGTGCATCGCGGACGCGTCCCGCCGGGCGGCCGCGCGGATCTCCGCGGCCTCCTCCTCGGCGGCCTGCAGGATGCTCTGCATGCGGTCGGTGAAGGAGCCGATCATGTCCGGCGACTCCGCCGGGGCGCCGGGGCGCGGGCGCGGCGTGGGGCGCGGACGCCCCCCGGGCTGCGGACCACCGGGCGGCATCGGCCCGGGCCCCATGCCCGGCGGCGGGCCGACCACGGGGAACGGCTGGCTGCGGGCGGCATCGAGATCGGCGCGCATGCGGGCGAGGACGCGCTGCAACCGCGCGACGTGCTCGTCCACCTGCCTCCGGTCGTAGCCGCGGAGGACGACGTCGAACCGCGGGGCTCCGAGCGCGCGCTCTCCCCCATCTGCGGTGGTCATGACCTGCACCTTCCGTCGCCGCCCCACCCGTTCATCTCGCCGAGGGTAGGGAGATCCGTACTCTCCATGAGGAGCGTTCACCCTAACGGAGCATGTTCGTGCGGGGCCACTCCCCGGCTGAGCGCGAACTGTGGACAACTCCTCCTCCTGCGTCCCGACCAGGGACCCCGGGTCTGCCCGCAGGCCTACCATCGAGCCGTGGACACCACGCTGAAGTCGACCCTGCACCGCAAGGGCCTGCGGATGACGCCCCAGCGCCAGCTGGTGCTCGAGGCGGTGCGGGAGCTGGGTCACGCCACACCGGAGCAGATCTGCGCCCGCGTGCAGAGCGCCGCGCCCGCGGTGAACATCACCACCGTCTACCGCACGCTGGACCTGCTCGAGGAGCTCCGGCTGGTGCGGCACACCCACCTCGGGCACGGCGCACCGAAGTACTCGGAGCGCGAGCACGAACACGTCCACCTCGTGTGCCACTCCTGCGGGTCGGTCGTCGAGGCGCCCACCGAGGTGATGGAGGAGCTCGCGGCCCAGCTCCGGGCCAAGCAGGGCTTCGTACTGGACGTCACGCACGTGGCGCTGTCGGGGCGGTGCGCCGAGTGCGCCACCGCCGAGGAGGCGGAATGACCGAGGCCGAGATCGTCGTCGTGCCCGACCCGGACGAGGCGGTGCCCGCCCACCGCGGGGACCCGCCCGCCGAGCAGCGTGCGATGGCACGGACCGCCGCGGTGGTGGACCGCTCGCACCGCGGCGTGATCGCGGTGCCCGGCGAGGAGCGGCTGAGCTGGCTCCACCTGCTGCTCAGCCAGCACGTCAGCGCGCTGCCGGAGGGCTCGGGGACCGAGGCGCTGATCCTGGACGCGCAGGGGCGCGTGCTGCACCACATGGTGGTGTCGCACGTCGGGGACACCGTGTGGCTGGACACCGACCAGGCCGATCTGCCCGAGCTGCTCGCCTACCTGCAGAAGATGGTCTTCTGGTCGAAGGTCGAACCGCGGGACGCCACGGGTGAGCTGGCGGTGCTCTCGATCGTCGGCCCGGAGACGGCGTCGGTGCTGGCGAAGGCGGGCGTCCCCGTGCCGGAGGGCGCCCATGCGAGCGCCGCGTTGCCCGGGGGCGGTGTCGTCCGGCGGATGCCGTGGCCGGGGCCGGATGCGGCGGACCTGCTGGTCCCGCGGGCCGAGCAGGCGACCTGGTGGGAGCGGCTCACCGCGGCGGGCGCCCGCCCGGCGGGAACGATGGCCTTCGAGGCGCTGCGGGTGGAGTCCCGCAGGCCCCGGGTCCACCTGGACACCGACGAGCGCACCATCCCGCACGAGGTCGACTGGATCCCGAGCGCCGTCCACCTCACCAAGGGGTGCTACCGCGGACAGGAGACCGTCGCGCGGGTCGCCAACATGGGGCGCCCGCCGCGCAGGCTCGTCCGGCTGCTGCTCGATGCGGGGGACGAGGAGCTGCCCCTGCCCGGGGATCCCGTGCTGCGGGACGGGCGTCCGGTCGGCCGTGTGGGAAGTGTCACACAGCACCACGAGCTCGGGCCGGTGGCGCTGGCGCTGCTCAAGCGGTCGGTCCCGGTGGACGCGCCGCTGACCGCGGGCGCGGAGGACCGGATCTCCCCCGCCGTGGTCGACTCGGACTCCTACGTGCCGGACGAGGAGGCGCCCCCGCCCGGGCGGGCCGCCCAGCTGCGGATCCGCTGACCCGCGCTAGCCCTCCTGCCTGCGGGCGGCCACCGCGCCCCAGAACTCGCGCAGCGCGGCGTAGTTCTCGGCGGCGCCGTCGGTGTCGCCCGCCCGCAGCAGGCGCAGCGCGCGCTGCACCCGGGAGGCGGAGTCGTCCGCCTCGATCGTCGCGTCGTCGAGCAGCTCGACGAGGCCGCCGTAGTCCAGCTCGACGATCGAGTTCCGGTCGAAGCGCCCGAGCCAGCCGCGCGTCTCGGCGAGCACCTCGGCCGCGCCGCCGTCCCCCAGTGCGCCCCGCACCACGCGTTCGGCGTGGGCGGCCCGGCTCAGCGCCTTCTCGATCGGCAGCCGCCACCAGATCCGCCGCTGGGCCCCGAGCTTGACCTGCCGTTCCTCCGGGTCGACCAGCGCGAACCACGGCAGCGGCACGGTCCAGCCCGCCGTCACGACGTGGGCCGCGGCCTCCCCCAGCTCGGCGACCGCGCGCTCGGCCCGGCGCCGTGCCGACGCCTCCGGCACGACCAGCGCCGCCGCGCGCAGCAGCGGGTCCTCCTCCGCGAGGAAGCCGAGGACCGCCGCCGCGGCGCGGGGGCGGGTGTCCAGCGGGCAGACGTAGGGCTCGCCGCCCTCCCCGCCGAGCACCAGGACGTCGACGGGGGCGTCGGCGGCGCCGAGGTCCCCGGGGAGCAGCCGGCCGCGGACGGTGGCCCGCAGGCACAGCTCGCGCTCGCGGCGCCCCATCCGGTCCGGTCGCACCGCGCCGCGGGCCAACCCGGCGCGCACCGCGGCACCCGCCGGGCCCTCGAAGGCCCGGAGGGGTTCGTAGACCCGCAGGTACGACACGAACGGCGACGGCATGATGAGTGATCCTCTCGCACCGCACCCGCTCCGCGACACAACCTCCGGAGCGGCCTGGGACACGGCCGGGCAGCCCGCGCGGACGACTGCCCGACGGGGGACTCGTCACACCATCGATGCCACGTCGCACGCTCGTGGGATCACACGGTATTGTTGTCGCCAGGACAGTGATGACGTTGAAAGGGGCCGCCGTGACTATCGGCCGCCCCTTCCCTTGTGTAAGGGGGACCAGCCATGGGGCGCGGACGAGCCAAGGCCAAGCAGACGAAGGTGGCCCGAGAGCTCAAGTACAGCACCCACACGATGGATCTCGACGCGCTCCAGCGCGAGATCGGTAGCGGGACGGCTGTGGACGACAAGGACGAGGAGTACGACGAGTACTCCGCGCGCTACGGGTCCTACGCGGACGACGAGGACGACGACCGCAAGTAGGGGTCGTCCTCCGTGCCCGGCCGTCTGACTGGTCGGGCGTTCGTCTTCTCCGGCGGGTTCACTCGGAACCGACGCGTACCTGACCGCTCGTCCTGGTTCCTCCGTGACGAGGGGCGGGCGGTCAGGGCCCGCCGACCGACCCGAGTTCGTGGCGTCACACTGTTCCCTCACCGGGCAGGCCGACGACACCGTGACACGCGGCCTGCTGCTCGGGTACGAGTCGGCCTCGCGCGAGGCCTCGCTGAACCGCGCCTGCTCGCGTCTCGCCCTGCGACTCGGCGACCAGGTCGCGGCGGCTTGCGCGGGATCGCCGGGGGTCACCGCGGGTGATCGACTACCGCCCGACCGTATCGCTCGGCGTGAGCGTCCGCACCCGTGCCGTCCGGTGGCCGCACGCTGCGCGACGAAGCCTCTCGAGCTGCCGCGCACCGCCCTGTAGCGCGCCCGCGATCTTCACCCGATAGCCTCACGCCGACGAGAAGGAGTGCGGCATGCGCGGGAACCTGTTCGCGGTGGCCGTGGACCTGGTGGTCCTCACGGTGCGCCGGGACCAGCTCTGCGTGTTGCTGGTCAAGCGCGGCGAACGACCGTACGAGAGCCACTGGTCCCTGCCCGGCGGGTTCGTCCAGGCGGACGAGGACCTCGGGGACACCGCGGCGCGCGAGCTGGCCGCGCAGACCGGTGCCGCCACCCAGGGTGCGGTGCAGGGCCACCTGGAGCAGCTCGCGGGGTACGCCGCGCCGGACCGCGACCCGCGCGGCCGGGTGCTGAGCGTCGGCTACCTGGCGCTGCTGCCCGACCTGCCGGACCCGGAGGGTCCCGCGTCCGGCTCGGCGGCGTTCCTGCCGGTCGAGGACGTCTACGGGCTGGCCTTCGACCACGACCGGATCCTGGCCGACGGGGTCGAGCGGGCCCGCGCGAAGCTCGAGTACACCACGCTCGCGGCGGCCTTCTGTCCCGCCGAGTTCACCGTGTCCGACCTCCGCCGGGTGTACGAGGCGGTGTGGCGGACCGAGATCGACCCGCGCAACTTCCAACGCAAGGTCACCAGCACCCCGGGCTTCCTGATCCCCACGGCGACCCGGGTCACCGGCGGACGGGGCCGCCCCCCGCAGCTCTTCCGCAGGGGCGAGGCCACCACCCTGCACCCACCCATGCTCAGAGAGCCCACCCGGGAACCGGCGAACGGCGCGCTCGCTCACTAGGGGCGGTGTCTAGGGGTCGTCAGAAGCGGGGGTGGGTGCCGCGGAGGGTGACGCGGCCGCCGATGTGCTCGGGCTCGTCGCCGGTGGCCCGCTTGACCTCGCCGAGGACCCAGGCGGGAACGTGGCGGGCGGTGAGGACGGCGAGGGCGCGGTCGACGTCGTCCGGCGGGAGCACGGCGACCATCCCGACGCCCATGTTGAACGTCTTCTCCATCTCGGCGCGCTCCACCCGCCCCCGGGCCGCGATGAGCGCGAACACCTGGTCGGGGGTCCAGGACCCGCGGTCCGCGTCCGCGACCACGCCCTGGGGCAGCACCCGCTCCAGGTTGCGCGCGAGTCCGCCGCCGGTGATGTGGGAGAACGTGCGCACCCCGGTCTCCGCGGCCAGCGCGAGGCAGTCCCGCGCGTAGATGCGGGTGGGGATGAGCAGCTCCTCACCGAGGGTGTGGCCGAACTCCTCCACGTGCCCGTCGAGCGGCATGCGGGCGATCTCCAGCAGCACGTGCCGGGCGAGCGAGTAGCCGTTCGAGTGCAGCCCCGACGAGCCCATCGCGACCAGCACGTCTCCCGGGCGGACCCGCTCGGGCCGCAGCATCGACTCGGCCTCGACGATCCCGACGCCGGTGGCGGACAGGTCGTACCCGCCCGCCTCCATCAGCCCGGGGTGCTCCGCGGTCTCGCCGCCGAGCAGCGCGCACCCGGCCTGCTGGCAGCCCTCCGCGATGCCCTTCACGATCGAGGCGATCTGCGCGGGCACCAGCTTGCCGACGGCGATGTAGTCCTGCAGGAACAGCGGCTCGGCCCCGCAGACCACCAGGTCGTCCACGACCATGGCGACCAGGTCGAGCCCGATCGTGTCGTGCTTGTCCATGGCCTGGGCGATGGCGACCTTGGTGCCGACGCCGTCGGTCGAGGCGGCGAGCACCGGCTCGGTGAACTTGCCGAGCTTCGGGGCGAACAGCCCGGCGAACCCGCCGATGCCGCCCAGCACCTCGGACCGGGTCGCCTTCTCCGCATACGGTCGGAGCTGCTCGACGGCGGCCTCACCCGCCTCGATGTCCACGCCTGCGGCGGCGTAGCTGGCGCGCGGGTCCTGGTCGCTGGGGCTCGACATGGGTGTATCGCTCTCGTTCCTGCTCGTTCGCGGCGGTGGTCCCCGCCCGGTGTGGAGAAGCGCCCGAGGTCCTACGGCCTGCTCAGGGCGTCCGAAGCACCGTATCCCACCGACAGCGGCGCGGGGGCCTCCCGGACGGGGCCGGGGTCGCCGGAGGCCGCGCCGCTCGCGTCGAGGGCGGGGGTCTCGAGCAGGTGCTTGCCCAGCCGCGCCTCCTCGGGCAGCGGGATCGGGTACTCCCCGTCGAAGCAGGCACAGCACAGGCGCGACCTGGGCTGCTCGCTCGCCGCGACCATGTTGTCGACGGAGACGTAGGCGAGGGTGTCCGAGCCGATCGAGCGGCGCACACCCTCGACGTCGAGCCCCGAGGCGACCAGCTCGGCGCGCGAGGCGAAGTCGATGCCGTAGAAGCAGGGCCACCGCACGGGCGGCGACGCGATCCGGACGTGCACCTCGAGCGCCCCGGCCTCGCGCAGCATGCGGACGAGCGCGCGCTGGGTGTTGCCGCGCACGATGGAGTCGTCCACCACGACCAGCCGCTTGCCGCGGATCACGTCCCGCAGCGGGTTGAGCTTGAGCCGGATGCCGAGCTGGCGGATGGTCTGCGACGGCTGGATGAACGTCCGGCCGACGTAGGCGTTCTTGACCAGGCCCTGGCCGTAGGGGATGCCGGAGCCCTGCGCGTAGCCGATCGCGGCGGGCGTGCCGGACTCGGGGACCGGGATGACCAGGTCGGCCTCGACCGGGGACTCCAGGGCCAGCCGCCGTCCGATCTCGACGCGGGTGGCGTGCACCGAGCGGCCGGAGATCGTGGTGTCCGGGCGGGCCAGGTAGACGTACTCGAAGACGCAGCCCTTGGGTTCGGGGCTGGCGAAGCGGGAGCTGCGGATACCGTCCGCGTCGATCGCGAGGAGCTCGCCCGGCTCGACCTCGCGGACCATCGAGGCACCGACGATGTCCAGCGCCGCCGTCTCCGACGCGACCACCCAACCGCGCTCGAGGCGGCCCAGCACCAGCGGCCGGACGCCGTGCGGGTCGCGGGCCGCGTAGAGGGTGTTCTCGTCGGCGAAGGCCAGTGAGAACGCGCCGCGCACGCGCGGCAGCAGCCGCATCGCGGCCTCCTCGAGCCCGGTGTCCGCGGCGGTGGCGGCCAGCAGCTCGCAGATCAGGTCGGAGTCGGTGGTGGACAGGATCCGGGAGGCCTTGCCGCCCAGCGCCGCGACCTCGTCCCGCAGCTCCGCGGTGTTGACGAGGTTGCCGTTGTGCCCGAGCGCGACCCCGCTGCCCGACGCGGTGGTGCGGAAGACGGGCTGCGCGTTCTCCCAGGTCGTGGACCCGGTCGTGGAGTAGCGGCAGTGCCCGACGGCGAGGTGGCCCTTCAACGAGCTGAGCGTCTGCTCGTCGAAGACGTGGCTGACCAGCCCGAGCTCTTTGAACACGATGATGCGGCGGCCGTCCGACACGGCGATGCCCGCCGCCTCCTGCCCGCGGTGCTGCAGGGCGTAGAGGCCGTAGTAGGTGAGCTTGGCGACGTCCTCACCGGGAGCCCAGACGCCGAAGACGCCGCACTCCTCCTTGGGCGAGTCGTCGGTCTCAGCTGCGGAGGGGTTCCGGTCGGAACTCAACGCACTCGCTCCAGGGGTGTCGACAGCGCGCGGGCTTACCCGATGGTACGCGGCGAATCCGCGGGAACCCATCCCGCGGGACGGGCGTCACCGAACCATCGCCCCTGCCCGAGGTCGCAGCCGAGCGCTTCCAGCCGGTCCGCCTGGACGCGCGTCTCCACCCATTCGGCCGTCACCTCCAGCCCCAGGGCGTGAGCCATCGCGACCAACGAACCGACGATGCTCTCGTCGACGGGGTCGGGGTGCTCGTGCCGCAGGCCGTCGATGAACGAGCCGTCGATCTTGAGCGCATGGACCGGGAGCCTGCGCAGCCAGGCGAGGCTGGAGTAGCCGGTGCCGAAGTCGTCCAACGCCAGGCGGACGCCGAGGGACCGCAGCGCCGACAGGGCGTCCATCGAGGCGGCCTCGTCGGCCAGCACGGCCTGCTCGGTGATCTCCAGCTGCAGCTTGTCCGGGTCCAGGCCGGTCCCGTCCAGCAGCGCCACGACCTCGTCGACGAAGCCCTGCTCGGGCAGCTGCACGGGCGAGACGTTCACGCTCACGTACGGCGCGTCCCGACCCAGCTCGGCCTGCCAGCGCGCGGCCTCCCGACAGGCCTCGGTGAGCACCCAGCGGCCGAGCTGCACGATCGCGCCCGAGCGCTCCGCGAGCTCGATGAACCGACCCGGGCCGAGCAGCCCGTGCTCGGGATGCTCCCAGCGGACCAGGGCTTCCATGCCGCGCAGCGTCGTGTCCGACAGCCGGACGAGCGGCTGGTAGACCAGCCGGAACTGCTCCCGGTCCACCGCGCCGCGCAGGTTGGCCAGTAGCGCGAAGCGGGCGGCCTCGCCCGCGTCCCGCTCCGGGTCGAAGACCGCCCGGGTGCCGCCGCCCTGCCCCTTCGCCCAGGTCAGCGCGACACCGGCGGCCCGCAGGAGCTCCGCGGTGCACTCGGTCGAGGTGAGTGCCTCGGCCACCCCGACGCTGGCGGTCACCGCGATCCAGGCCCCGCCGAGGTGGAAGGGCGCGGCCAGGACCGCGAGCAGCCGGTCCGCCACCGCCAGCACCTCCCCCACGCCTTCGGGGTCGGTGAGCACCACGGCGAACTCGTCCCCACCGGTGCGGGTGAGCAGGTGCGGGCCCGCCGCGGTGCGCAGCCGGTCGGCCAGCGCGGCGAGCAGCTCGTCGCCCACCGCGTGCCCGTGCATCTCGTTGACCCGGCGGAACTCGTCGATGTCCAGCGCGCAGAGCCCGACCCGCACCGCGGACCCGCCGAAGGCCTGCCGCACGGCCACCTCGGTCAGGTGGCGGTTCGGCAGCCCGGTGAGCCGGTCCCGGGACGAGGCCTCCACCAGCGAGGACCGCAGCCGGTACCGCTCCGAGACGTCCTCGATCACGCCGATCAGGTGGCTGGGGCGTCCGGAGTCGTCCCGGACCAGCGACCCGGTGACGTGCCCCCAGACCCACATCCGGGTCGGCCCGGCGAACCGGATGTCCAGGCTGACCGTCTCCGCGGTACCGGACGCCAGCCGCCCGTAGGCGGCGAGGAAGGACTCCAGGTCGTCCGGGTGCACGAAGTCCGACACCGGCGCGGGCAGAGCGGGGCGCTCCACCATCCCGAGCATCCGCACCCCGGCCGGGTTGAGGTCGACCAGCTCCCCGTCCAGCGTCGCGACGGCGATGCCGACCGGCCCCTGGGTGTAGATCGTGCGGTAGTGGGCCTCGCTCTCGGCGAGCTCGCGCTCCACCTCCCGGCGGGCCCGCAGCGTGGAGCGCAGCAGGTCCTCCTGGGCCTGGTGGGCGCGGAACCGCAGGCCGCCCGCGAAGCCGGCGGCGAACTCGTCGAGCGCGGGGACGAGCCGGTGGTGCTCCTGCACGGTCAGGTCCAGGGCACCGGGTGCGGCCTCCCGCAGCAGCCGGATCGAGCCGGGCAGCACGTCCTCCGGCGCCGACCCGACGATCCCGGCCCGGTCCCCGCAGAAGCCGGACGCGGCCAGGTCCGCCCCGATCCCGCGGGCGGCGAGCGGCCAGAAGGGCTCGGTGCGCAGGGCCGAGCGCAGGCGCAGCAGCAGCCCGGCGAGTACCCCCGCGTCGGTCACGGTGGCGTTCGGGAGGAGCTCGATCCAGCGTTGGGCCAGGGACCGCACCTCCGGCCCGGCGCGCTCGCCGAGCCCGACGAGCCGCACCGGGCGCCCCGGGAGGTCACTCGCTGCCACCACGCAGCACCTCCCGTCGCCCGCGGAGACCGTCCGACTGTCCCGATCGTGGTCAATCCTCTGCCTCGGGAAGGCGATTTTCCACCGGGAGTGCACCACGATCCCCCTTTCGGGGTGTCCCGTCAGCGCAACGGCAGGTGGTCGGCAACCTCGGCGGCTCGCGATCCCGAAGCGTTCACCGTGCCCGATCGGACCGAGTCCGTCCAGTTCAGACGGCCGGTGGCCAACCCGAGCCAGGTGCGGGCGTCGCACTCGACGGTGTTCGGCGGGGTGCCGCGGGTGTGTCGCGGCCCCTCGATGCACTGGATGGCCGCGTACGGCACCACCCGCACCTCGACGCTGTGTCCGGGGGCCGTCTCGGCCAGTGCCGCGAGGGACTCCTTGACCGCCTCCTTGATCACCGAGCGTGGTGGGGCGGCGCCCCCGTCCAGCCAGGCGTCGAGCAGGTCGGTCATCGCCGCGTCAGGCGTCGAAGAGGGCGGGGAGGGTGCCCTCCCAGGCGGTGCGCAGCTCGTCCAGCGGGAGCTCACCGACGTTCGCGATCTCCAGGACGGAGCCGCCGACCTCGCCCAGGCGCTCGGCCGGGACCCCGGCCGCCGCGGCCGCCGCGAGGAAGCCGTCCGCGGCCTCCGGCGCGACCGTGACCAGCACGCGGGCCGTCGACTCCGAGAACAGCGCGACGAACGGATCGTGCCCCGGCAGGGTCACCCGCGCCCCCTGGCCACCGACCAGCGACGCCTCGACGAGGGCCTGGGCCAGCCCGCCGTCGGACAGGTCGTGGGTGCCGGTCGGGGTCTGCGCGGCGAGGAGCTCGGCGAGCCTGCGCTCGGCCTCCAGGTCGACCGTCGGGGGCGTGCCGCCGAGGTGGCCGTGGACGACGTGCGCCCACTCGCCGCCGCCCAGCTCCTCGTGCGTGCGCCCGAGCAGGACGACGACGTCTCCCGCGTTCCGGAACCCGGACGGGATCCGCGCCGCGACGTCGTCGATCACGCCGAGCACGCCGACGACCGGGGTCGGCAGGATCGCCGTGGTGCCGGTCTGGTTGTAGAAGGACACGTTCCCGCCGGTGACGGGGATGCCCAGCTGCGCGCAGCCGTCCGCCAGACCGCGCACGGCCTGGGCGAACTGCCACATGACGTGCGGGTCCTCGGGCGAGCCGAAGTTCAGGCAGTTGGTCACGGCGAGCGGCACGGCACCGCTGGTCGCGACGTTGCGGTAGGCCTCGGCCAGCGCGAGCTGCGCGCCGGCGTACGGGTCCAGCGCGGCGAAGCGGGCGTTGCAGTCGGTGGCGACGGCGATCCCCCGGCCGGTCTCCTCGTCCACCCGGACCACGCCCGCGTCGGCGGGCTGGGCGGCGGCGGTGTTGCCGCGGACGTAGCGGTCGTACTGGTCGGTGACCCAGGCCCGCGAACACAGGTTGGGGCTGGCCGCCATGCGCAGGATCTCGGCGCGCAGCTCGGAGGGGGCCTCCGGGCGCGGGAGCGTGTCGGGGGTGTTCCGCGCGAGCTCGTCCTGGTGGGCGCCGCGCTCGAGCGGACGCCGGTAGACCGGCCCGTGGTGGGCGACCGTGCGTGGCGGCACGTCGACCACGGTCTCGCCGTGGAAGTCGATGACCAGCCGCTCGCCCTCGGTGACCTCGCCGATCACCGTGGCGATGGTGTCCCACTTCGCGCACACGGCCAGGAACGCGTCGACGTTCTCCGGCGTGACGACCGCGCACATCCGCTCCTGCGACTCGCTGGAGAGGATCTCGGCGGGGGTCATGCCCGCGGCGCGCAGCGGGACCCGGTCCAGGTCGATGTGCATGCCGCCGTCCCCCGCCGCGGCCAGCTCGGAGGTGGCGCAGGACAGGCCCGCGCCGCCGAGGTCCTGGATGCCCACGACCAACCCGGCGTGGAACAGCTCCAGGCAGCACTCGATCAGGACCTTCTCCGTGAAGGGGTCCCCGACCTGCACCGACGGCAGCTTCTTGCGGCCGGTGCTCTCCCCGAACGTCTCGCTGGCGAGCACGGAGACCCCGCCGATGCCGTCGAGCCCGGTGCGCGCGCCGAACAGGATGATCTTGTTCCCGGCGCCGGAGGCGAAGGCCAGGTGGAGGTCCTCGGTGCGCATCGCACCGACGCACAGGGCGTTGACCAGCGGGTTGCCCGCATAGGAGGCGTCGAAGACCACCTCGCCGCCGACGTTCGGCAGGCCGAGGGAGTTGCCGTACCCGCCGACGCCCGCGACCACGCCCGGCAGCACCCGGGCGGTGTCCGGCGCGTCCGCCGGGCCGAAGCGCAGCGGGTCGCCGACCGCGATCGGGCGCGCGCCCATCGCCATGATGTCCCGGACGATGCCGCCCACCCCGGTCGCGGCGCCCTGGTAGGGCTCGACGTACGACGGGTGGTTGTGCGACTCGACCTTGAAGGTGACCGCCCAGCCGTCCCCGATGTCGACGACGCCCGCGTTCTCCCCGATGCCCGCGAGCATCTTTTCGCGCATCGCGTCCGTGGTGGTCTCGCCGAAGTAGGCGAGGTGCACCTTGGACGACTTGTAGGAGCAGTGCTCGCTCCACATCACCGAGTACATCGCGAGCTCGGCGTCCGTGGGACGGCGCCCGAGGATCTCGCGGATGCGCGCGTACTCGTCCTCCTTGAGGCCGAGCTCCTTCCACGGCTGCACCGTGTCCGGGGTCGCGGCGGCCTGGGAGACGGTGTCGACGGCGGGGCGGGAGTCGAGCTCGGTCACGGGTACCAGCGTAAACGGCCCCACCGATGAGTTCGGCCCGGCCGCCCGGTCTCACACCTCGACGATCCACTCACGAACCCCGGAGCACATCATGGCGAAGATCATCGCGGGCCTGTTCACGTCGGTCGACGGCGTCATCTCCGACCCGCAGGACTGGCACTTCCCCTACTTCGACGACGAGGTCGGCGCCGTCGTCGGCTCGCTCATGCAGCCGCGGATGCTGCTCGGCCGGGTCACCTACGCGGGCTTCGCGGAGCACTTCGCCCCGCTCGCGGGCCAGGAGTTCGCCGACCAGATGGCGGCCCCGCCGAAGTTCGTGGTGTCCTCGACGCTGGAGTCCGCCGAGTGGGGCAACGCGACCGTCCTGGGCACGGACTGGGTGGAGCGCCTGCGGGAGATCAAGGCGGGCGACGGCGCGGACCTCGGCATGAGCGGCAGCGTCGCGCTGATCCGCGGCCTGATCGGCGAAGGCCTGCTCGACGAGCTCCACCTCCTCGTCCACCCCGTCGTCGTCGGCAAGGGCGACCGCCTCTTCCCCGAGGGCTCGGGCTCCTTCCCCCTCCCCCTGAAGTCCGCCACCACGTTGCGCAACGGCACGCTGCACCTCGTCTACGCCCCCGAGACCCGCTGAGGTCATCAGAACTGGGGAGCGGCGGTCACGTTCGGCGCCACAGCCGCGATGAGTCGGCGTGCGAACGGCCTACAAGGTGTGGACGGGGATCGCCGCCGGCGTCTTCGTGATCGTGGCGATCTCGGACCTGTCGTCGGCGACGACGTCCTCCTCCTCGAGCTCCCGGACGACGGCGTCGTCCTCGACGGCGACGACGGTTCCTCAGACCACCACGGGGCGCGCCGCCGCCCCGGTCGCCCGACAGCCGACCGGGGACGTGGTCACGGTCGCCCGGGTCGTCGACGGAGACACCTTCGAGACGACGGGCGGCCGCACGATCCAGGTCCTCGGCATCGATGCCTGCGAGCCCGGTACCTACGGCGGTGATGAGGCCACCTCGCGTGCACGCGGTCTGCTGTCGGGCGCCCAGGTCACGCTCACCACGGAGCCGGGCGTGACCACGGACCGACACGGCAACGAGCTCGCCTACGTCGCCACCCCGACCGGGGACCTCGGCGAGTACGCCGTGATCTACCCCGACACCACGGTGTACGAGAAGCACGGCGCCTCCGCGGCACGCCTCGCTGCGCTGCGGAGTGCCGACGACGGCCCACAGAGCTGCGCCGATCCGTATCCCGTGACGTCCTCCGCATCGGGGGACACGGACGTCGACATCGATACCGACGTGGACCTCCCGCTGCCCCGTCCCGGCGACCAGGGACTGCCGGACGGCCTGCTCACCGGCGGATACTGCGCGAAGAAGTGGTGGTGCTGACATGCGCAAGGGTGGGCTGGGGCAGCTCGTCGGGATCCTGCTCCTGATCGGGCTCGTACTGATGATCGTGAAGTGGGCGCTGATCACCATCGCGATCCTGGCGGTCCCGTTCGGCATCTGGTTCGTCTACGACCGCGTCTCCGCGGCGAAGAAGCGTGCCGCCGAGCAGGATGCCGTGCAGGGCGCGGCGGACCGCCGCCGCGAGATCGAGTCGCTCGCCGTCGTCGATGCCGCGGGTGGCTGCGGATGGTGTGGCTCCCGGCTCGCCCATCGCGACCGGCTGGGGATGCTCGTGGGCCCTGCCGACTTCCACCGCGCCGAGATCGAGGACGCGGTCCGGCGGTGAGCCGAACGGCCCCGTCCCCGACCTCCGGTTTTCGGTAGCGTCGAGGGCGAGCCGGGAGGTCTGCAGATGTCGAAGGTCCTGCTGCGCGTGGCGCAGATCGTCGGGGTGTTGGTGCTCGCGGGGATCGCCGTCTCGGTGGTCGTCGGGCTCCTGCAGTGGGTGATCGGGCTCGCGGTGATCGTCGCGATCCCGGTGGGCGGCTACTGGATCTACAAGCAGGTGAGCGGCAAGAAGCAGGCACCCCCGGTGGTCGCCGCGCCGCAGGCCAAGGCCCTGACCAAGGGCGCGGGCGACCGCCGCTCCGAGCTGGAGTCCCGGGCCGTCATGGACGCCTCGGGCCGTTGCGGCTGGTGCGGCCAGGCCGAGCTGCACAAGGACGAGTACGGCTTCCCCACCACCCCGCTGCGCTACCACCGCGCCGAGATCGACGCGATGCTCTGAGACTCACTCGGCCGCCCGATCTAGGTGCGCAGGGTGTAGCGGCGGCCGGTGGGGGTCGTGGTGGTGTGGTCGGTGAGGTGCCAGCCGGGTTGTTCACGGAGCTGGTTGTGGAAGGCGCAGGTGCCGCGGCCGTTGCCCAGGCTCGTCGGGCCGCCTTCGGACCAGCGTCTGCGATGGTCGAGGTGTTCGATCGGGGCGTCGCAACCGGGTTCGGTGCAGCGGCCGCGGTCTCGGGCGCGGATCCAGTCGGCGAGGACTCCGCCGAAGGCGCGGCGGCGGGAGTCACCGCCGATCACGATGCCGTCCCGGGTGACCAGCCGCCGCCACCCCACGCAGGTGGCCTCGTCCAGCAGAGCGGTGGGTCCGAACCCGGGGATCTCCGCGGGCAGCGGCGAGTCGGGGTCCAGCAGGGACTCGACCGGTACGAGGACGTGGATCTCCACCTGCGCCGGTGTGGCTGCAGACTCTCCGGTGAGGCGGGCAACAAGTGTGTCGGCCATGATCTGTCCGCGGGTGCGGGTCACCGGCTCCGGGGACACCCAGTGTTCGGTGACCGCCTTGCGCAATGCCGCGTAGCAGGTGATGGCCTGCTCCATCGGCAGCAGCGCCCGCAACACCGCCATCCCGTCCTCGGCGGGGGAGATCGTGACGTGCCGGTCCCGGCGGGCGGCGCGGGCTCGTTCGGCGAAGGTCTCCGGTGCCACCGCCGCCGCGACCGTCCGGGCGAGGTCGGCGATCCGCCGCACCCCGAGCAGGGGCAGGTCGTGGGCGGTGAGTCGACGGTCCAGCTCGGTCCGTTCGTCAGAGCTCAGGTGTCTGGCCGCGGCGACGATCGCGGCGACCCGCCGCTCGTCGAGCTCCCCCGCGGAGAACGCCTCCCGGATCGTGTCCAACCCGGCGTGCAGGTCCCGGGCGAGTCGCAGCTGGGTGCGGGCCCGGGTTGGCGAGACCCGCAACGCGAGCCCGAGCTGCCCGACGATGCTCGCCTCGACCCGTTCGGGATCGGCCAGCGCCTCCTCCAGACGGGCCTCGACTTCCCGCTGCGCCGCCGCCCGCACCTCCTCGGCGATCTCGGCGTCGATCCGGTTCCGCAACGCGACCAGCCGCTCGATCCGCCCGAACCCCGCGGCCCGCTCCTCCCGCGACGGCACGACACGTGTCGCCGTCGGAAGGTCCGCGAGGGTGGTGGTCATGCGGATATCATAGCAGCTCAACAGCCTTAAATCGAACACATGTTCGATCCAGCCGAGAAGGGACGACTGCCACGTGTGCCATGTCTCAGGACATAGGTGACGAGTCTGCATCAGGACATCGGTGACACTGTGGGTGTTCTTGGTGGTGACACTTCGGCCGCGAGGCTGCGGCGGTGCCCGCCCAGGAACCCATCGATCCCCGTGTCCGACTTGCGATCTCGCAGTGGCCCGACGACGCGCCGCGCGGGGCGGTCTCGACGTTCTGCCTCGAGCACGGCATCTCCCGCAAGTCGTTCTACGCGCTGCGCAAGCGTGTCCGAGCCGAGGGGCCAGCGGCCGTGCTGGAGCCCCGGTCGCGGCGGCCGCGGTCGAGTCCGTCGACGCTGACCGAGCAGGTCAAAGCCCAGGCGGTCGCGGTGCGGGCCGCGCTCGAGGCGTCCGGGCTCGACCACGGCCCGATCAGCGTGCACGACAAGATGGCCGCGATGGGCCTGGCCTCGGTGCCCTCGACGGCGTCGTTGGCGCGGATCTTCCGCGAGACCGGTGTCGCCCGCCGCGAGCCACGCAAGAAGCCCCGCTCGGCGTGGCGGCGGTTCGTCTACCCGGCACCGAACGCTTGCTGGCAGCTCGACGCCACCGAGTACGTCCTCACGGGCGGACGAAGGTGTGTGATCTTCCAGCTCATCGACGACCACTCCCGCTACGCGGTCGCCTCTCACGCCGCGCCCGGCGAGACCGCCCGCGACGCGATCGCGGTCTTCGACAAGGCCGTGGCCGCACACGGCGTCCCGCAACGGCTGCTGTCGGACAACGGGCTCGCGCTCAACCCGACGCGACGCGGCCTGGTCGGGCAACTCGTCTCACATGTCACCGCGCTGGGTACCGAGGCGATCACCGGCAAGCCGTACAAGCCGACCACCCAGGGCAAGAACGAACGCTTCCACCAGACCCTGTTCCGCTACCTCGACAAGCAACCCCTGGCCGACACGCTCACCCAGCTCCAGGCCCAGATCGACGCATTCGACCACATCTACAACACCGAACGCCCTCACCAGGGACTGCCCGGGCGAACCACACCGGCGGCCGCGTGGGAGGCCACCCCGAAAGCCGATCCACCCCGCCCGAAACCCGACCGTCCCGTCTATCGGCCGCCGCTGCCCTCGGCGACGCCCCGGCCTACTCCGCCCGCAGCTCTACCCGCCGGCACACGGCTGAGAACGGTGAGTTCCGCCGGAGTCATCCACCTCGACAAGGTGTTCTACAAGATCGGCGGCGAGCGTGCGTTCGAGCAAGTCCTCGCCGTCAGCGACGGTGACCAGCCCGGCGACACAATCATCATCACCGACCTCGACGGCGAGATCCTCGCCGAACGCACCAGACCCGCCCCCGGCATCAGCTACGTCGGGAACGGCCGCCCACGCGGACGACGACCCAAGAACCCGGCAGTGTCACCGAAGTCCTGACACACCAACTGTCACCGATGTCCTGATGCAGAACTGTCACCCATGTCCTGAGACATCACAGACGACTGCCACGTGCGTGGCGATCGTCGCCCCGGCGACGATCGCCGCTCACGGTCAGTTGGGCAGCTTGACCACGCTGACGAAGAAGTGGTCGATCTGCTTGATGGCCTCGATGAAGCCGTCGAAGTCGACGGGCTTGGTCACGTAGGCGTTGGCGTGCAGCTGGTAGCTGCGCAGCACGTCCTCCTCGGCCTGGGAGGTGGTGAGCACGATGACCGGGATCGAGCGGAGCTGCTCGTCGTTCTTGATCTCGGCCAGCACCTCGCGCCCGTCCCGGCGCGGCAGGTTGAGGTCGAGCAGGATGAGGTCCGGCCGCGGGTGGTCGGTGTAGGGCTCCTCGTAGCGCAGGTAGGCGAGCGCGGCGTCGCCGTCGGTCACCACGTCGAGCCGGTTGTGCAGGTGCTCCTCGAACGCCTCACGCGTCATGAGGACGTCGCCGGGGTCGTCCTCGACGAGGAGCACGTTGACGATCCGGGCCGGATCGGTGAGGGCTGCGGAGGTCACACGGGCTCCTTCACGAGCGGGGTCGATGCGGCCGGCTGGACCGTGGGGAGGGTCAGCCGGAAGGTGGTGCCGGGCTCGTCGATCGTGCCGTGGTCGACCCAGATCCGCCCGCCGTGGAACTCGACGATCTTCTTCGCCAGCGCCAACCCGATGCCGGTGCCGCCGTATACGTCCCGGCCGTGCAGCCGCTGGAAGATGACGAAGATCTTGTCGGTGAACTCGGGCTCGATGCCGATCCCGTTGTCCGACACGGCGAGCTCCCACTCGTCGTCCACCCGGGTGGCGGACAGCCGCACCACCGGGGCGACGTCCGCGCGGTGGAACTTGAGCCCGTTGCCGAACAGGTTGAACAACAGCGCCTGCAGCAGCCCGGGATCGCCCGGCACCGTCGGCAGGTCCTCGGGGACGACGATCTCCCCCTCGGTGTCCTCGAGGGCGGCGGCGAGCTGGCCCGCGGCCGTGCGCGCGACCGCACCCAGGTCGACCGGCTCGAAGCCGGACGTGGTCCGCCCGACGCGGGAGAACGCCAGCAGGTCGTTGATCAGGGTCTGCATGCGCTGGGCCCCGTCGACGGCGAAGGCGATGTACTGGTCCGCGCGGTCGTCGAGCTGCCCGCCGTAGCGGCGCTGCAGCAGCTGACAGAAGCTGGACACCTTGCGCAGCGGTTCCTGCAGGTCGTGGCTCGCCACGTAGGCGAACTGCTCCAGGTCGCGGTTGGAGCGCGCCAGGTCGCGGGTCTGCTCGTCGAGCCGGGCGTTGGCGTCGTGGAGCTGGTCGACCTCGCGCTGGATGTGCGCGCGCATGGCCTCGACGTCCGCCCCGAGCGCCACGATCTCGCGCGGCCCGCTGCCCCGGACCTCGGTCCCGACGTCTCCGTCGACGACCTCCCGCGTGGAGGCGGCCAGCCTGCGCAGCGGCCGGAGGATGACGTTGCGCAGCCCCAGCGAGGCCAGCAGCACGAACAGCGCGGCCATCACGGTGATCGCGATCCCGACGATCGCCACGAACGCGATGGCCCCGTCCAGCTGGCCGCGGGCGGTCCGGCGGCTCTCGTCGACCGCTGCGCTCAGGTCGGCGCCCGCGTCCCGGACCTGGTCGAACAGCACCCGACCCGCGGCCTGGTCCGGCCCCGGCTGCCCGGTGAGGGCGGCCGCGATCGCGGGCTCCGCGAACTCGGCCCGCCACCGCTGCGCGAGCTGCTCGGTCCGGTCCAGCGCGTCCAGGTACTCCTGCTGCGCGGGCAGCCCGTCGACGGCCCGCAGCGCGGCGGCGGCATCCCGCTCGGCCCGGACCCCCGTGGTGTAGGGCTCCAGGAACACGGGCTCGGGTGAGAGGGTGAACCCGCGCAGGCCCGTCTCCTGGTCGACGAGCGCGGCGTTGACGGTCTGCGCGGCGGTCACCACCGGCGAGACCTGGTCGAACAGCAGGTCACGGGCCTCGCCGATGCGCACCACGGCCCACGTCCCGAGCCCGACGGCGATCAGCGAGAGCACCCCGACGACCGTGGCCCCGACGGTGAACCAGCGCCGCAGCGTCCAGCGGTTCTCGGCGTCCCCGAGCGCGGCGGGGTGCAGTCGCAGCGGGAAGCGGCGGACCTCGCTCATGCCAGGTCCGCCAGGAGCAGGATGGCGACGTCGTCCGCGAGCGGGCCGCCGTTGGTCTCCTCGGCCCGCTCGACGAGCCGGGCGGGCAGCTCGGCGGGTGGGACGTCCCGCTCCTCGGCGAGGAGCTCCACCAGACCCTCCTGCCAGAGCAGCTCGTTCGGGCGCGGCCCGCGGCCCTCGATCAGCCCGTCGGTGTACAGCAGCAGGCTCCAGCCGGGCCCGAGCTCCATGGTCTGCGGCTCCCACTTCGTGTCGGTGAGCACCCCCAGCGGGACGCCGATGCGCGGCCTGAGCGGCACCGGCCCCGGCTTCAGCGAGATCGGCGGCGGGTGCCCCGCGGACCGGACGAGCACCCGCGACCCCTCGATCACGACGGTGCAGACCGTGGTGAACAGCATGCTCTCGTGGCGCTCGCTGACCAGCACCTCCTGCAGCTTCGGCAGGACCTGCGGCTCGTCGACCCCGGCCAGCACCAGCGCCCGCCAGGAGACCCGCAGCAACGCGCCGAGGGCGGCCTCG
Organism: Pseudonocardia sp. WMMC193; assembly: GCF_021728735.1. NCBI lineage: Bacteria > Bacillati > Actinomycetota > Actinomycetes > Pseudonocardiales > Pseudonocardiaceae > Pseudonocardia > Pseudonocardia sp. WMMC193. The sequence goes on from NZ_JAKKDO010000003.1 coordinate 4,413,343, forward strand.
TCGGGTCCGTGGCCGGAGACGTCTCCGATGATCGCGTGCACGGTGCCCGACGGGCCGCGGACGGCGTCGAAGAAGTCCCCGCCGATCACCGCGCGGGTGCGTCCGGAGCGGTAGAACTGCCTGCCGTGCACGGCGCTGCCCTCGAGCAGCAGGTTCGGCAGCAGGCCGCGTTCGAGGCGCACCGACTCGGCCGCGACCAGCTGCTCCTCGCGCAGCCGGACCATGCTGGCCTCCGACCGGCGGCGTTCGACGGCGTAGCGGATCGCCCGGATCAACACCGCCCCGTCCGCCTTGTTCTTGACCAGATAGTCCTGGGCGCCGGCGCCGACGGCGGCGATGCCGAGGTACTCGTCGTCCAGCCCGGTGAGGACGCAGACCGCGGCGGAGGGATCGGCGAGCAGCAGCTCGCGCAGGCCGTCGAGGCCGCTGCTGCCGGGGAGGTTCAGGTCGAGCAGCACACAGTCGACGCCCGGCAGCAGCTCGATCGCCGCCGGCACCGACTGCGCCACCGACACCCGCACCGACGGGTCGACCTCGGCGAGCAGCTCCTGGACGAGGAAGACGTCCCCCGGGTCGTCCTCGACCAGCAGGACCCGCTGACCGGCCGTTTCGGGTAGGTCTCGGGACACGGACGACCTCTCGTCGGGGAGAGAGTCAGCCTAGGACGTGTCCGCGCACGCGGCAGCGCCGGGCCGGGTGATCCCGCTGCGCCGGCAGGCCCCTTCAGACCGCCGCGAGGACCGAGGTGAACAGGCCCAGCCCCTGGACCGACGGGCCGGTGAGCAGGTCGATCGCGTGCTCGGGGTGCGGCATCAGCCCGACGACCCGACCGTTCGCCGAGGTGACGCCCGCGATGTCGTTCGTGGAGCCGTTCGGGTTGCCGCCGACGTAGCGGAACGCGACCCGCCCCTCGCCCTCGATCTCGGCGAGCGTCTCGGGGGCGGCGACGAAGCGGCCCTCGGCGTTCTTCACCGGGACGACGATCTCCTCGCCCGCGCCGTACCCGGAGGTCCAGGCGGTGTCGGCGTTCTCCACCCGCAGCGCCTGGTCGCGGCACACGAAGTGCAGCTTCTCGTTGCGGGTCAGGGCGCCGGGGAGCAGGCCCGCCTCGCAGAGGATCTGGAAGCCGTTGCAGATGCCGAGGACCGGCAGGCCCTTCGCGGCGCCGTCGACGACCTCGCGCATGATCGGCGCGAGGCTCGCGATGGCCCCGGCGCGCAGGTAGTCGCCGTAGGAGAACCCGCCGGGGACGACGACCGCGTCCACGCCCTGCAGGTCGTGGTCGCCGTGCCACAGGGACACGGCCTCGGCGCCCGCGTAACGGACGGCGCGGGCGGCGTCGACGTCGTCGAGCGTGCCGGGGAAGGTGATGACCCCGATCCTCACAGCCGGGTCACCTTCCAGTCCTCGATCACGGGGTTGGCGAGCAGGTCACCGGCGATGCGGTGCAGCGTCTCGTCGTCCACCGAGTCGTCCACCTCGAGCTCGAAGTGCTTGCCCTGCCGCACCTCGATGCCGGACACGCCGATTCGGGTGAGCGCACGGGAGACCGCCTGGCCCTGCACGTCCAGGATCTCCGGCTTGGGCATCACGTCCACGACCACTCTCGCCACGTTTCCAGCCTACGGTGTCGTCCATGCAGCTCACCCACTACGGGCACGCGTGTGTGCTGGTCGACACCGGCGCGGCCCGCATCCTCCTCGATCCCGGCGCCTTCTCGTCCGACTTCGAGGGCCTCACCGGGCTCGACGCGATCCTGGTCACCCACCAGCACTTCGACCACGTCGTCCCGGAGCGGCTGGACGACCTGCGCCGCGGCAACCCCGCCGCCCGCCTGATCGTGGACTCCCAGACGGCCGAGCAGCTCTCGGTCGACGCCGAGACCGTCACCCCGGGCGAGACGCTCACCGTGGCGGGCGCCACGGTCGAGGTGCTCGGCGGCGACCACGCCGTGATCCACCCCGACATCCCGGTGGTCCGCAACAACGCCTACCTGATCGACGGTTCGCTCCTGCACCCCGGCGACTCCTACACCCCGGTCGACCGGCCGGTGGACACGCTGCTCCTGCCCACCGGGGCGCCGTGGCTCAAGGTCTCCGAGGCCGTCGACTACCTGCGTGCCGTGGCACCGCGCCAGGCCGTGCCGATCCACGAGGCCGTGCTGGCGAACCCCGCCCTGCACTACGGCATGTTCGAGGCGCTGGCCCCGGCCGGGACAGCCGTGACGGTGGCGCCCCGCGGCGAGGCCCTTGACCTGAAGTCGACTTGAGGTCGGACCCTGTTCGCATGCGTGCGATCAGGGTGGACGAGTTCGGGGGACCGTCGGTGCTGCGGCCCGTGGAGCTGCCGACGCCGGTGCCGGGGCCGGGCGAGGTGCTGGTGGGGGTCGAGGTGGCCGGGGTGTTGTTCCTGGACACCCTGATCCGGCGGGGTGGGGCGCCGGCGTTCGGCATCACCCCGCCCTACGTGCCCGGCCGCGGCGCCGCGGGCGGGGTCCTGGCGGTCGGGCCGGACGTGGAGCCGTCGTGGGTCGGGCGGCGGGTGCTGGTCGACGGGCCCGGCACCTACGCCGCAGAGGTGGCGGCGCCGGTCCCGTCGCTGGTCCCGGTGCCCGACGGGCTCGACCTCGCCGACGCGATGGCCCTGCTGCACGACGGCGGCACGGCGCTCGCGCTCGTCGGCGCGGTCGGGGTGCGCCCGGGCGAGACCGTGCTGGTCCTGCCCGCGGCGGGTGGGGCCGGTTCGGTGCTCGTGCAGCTCGCGCGCCGGTCGGGGGCCCGGGTGGTCGGCGCGGCCCGCGGACCCAAGCTCGGCCTGGTCCGCTCGCTCGGGGCGGATCTGGCGGTCGACTACGGCGAGCCCGGCTGGGCGGACGCGGTCCGGCGCCGCGTCGGCCAGGTCGACGTGGTGTTCGACGGCGTCGGCGGAACCCTGGGCGCCGAGGCGTTCGGGCTGGTCGCCGAGGGTGGCCGGTACTCCGGCTACGGCACCGCGGGCGGAGCGCCCGTCACCCGCTCCACCCCGGACGTGGAGGTCCGCGGCGTGGCGCAGCTCGCCGACTTCGCCGACGGCCGCCGCGCCCGCCAGGAACGCGTCCTCGCCGAGGCCGCGGCCGGGCGCCTGCACCCCGTGGTCGGCAGGGAGTTCCCCCTCGAGAAGGCCGCGGACGCCCACGCCGCGCTGGAGAACCGCGAGATCGCGGGTAAGGCCCTGCTCCTGCCCTGACCGGGTCCGCGAGTCGGGCTCGGCTCAGGCGATGCGGGTGCCCGGAGCGACCGCGGACAGGCTCGCGTACGTGGTGGGCCAGGCCCCCGCGGCGAGGACGGCGTCGACGGTCTCCAGCACCGCGGCGACCCGGGCCGGGCGGCGCAGGTCCTTCGCGCGCACACCGATCCGCACCACGCCCGCCCGGCGGGCGATCCGCACGGCCTCGGTGTGCAGGATCCGCGCGCGCCAGGACTCGGCGCGCCTGCGGGCCGCATCGGACACGGCCTGGTCGAGGCGGAAGCCGAGGGCGCGGGCGCGGAGCACCACGCCGTCGTCGAACAGGTGGACGCCGGTGTCGTCGAGGCACATCCGGAAGCCCTGCTCCCGGGCCGCGTCGACGGTGCCGGGCGAGGCGAGCCAGCGCGGCGCCGCGAAGATCTCGGTGGTCAGCCCGAGCGCACTCAGCGCGCGGCGGGCCGCGACCAGGCGCAGGCCGGCTTCATGGCGCGGCAGTGCGGAGAACTCGCCCTTCCGCCCGACGCCGCCGCGGCGTGCCGGGTCCGGGGTGTGGTCGTAGCCGTGCAGCGCGATCGTGTCGCCCCGCTCGCCGACCCAGTCCAGCAGCGCGTCGGACGGCGGACCCGCGGGCGAGGCCGGCTGGACCAGCTGCGTCAACGGGACGCCCCGCGCGTCCAGGTCGGCGGCGAGGGTGCGGGCGGTGACGAGAGCGTCGGAGCGGGCGTCGGTGAGCCCGGACAGGGAGACCACCAGTCGAGCGGGCATGGTCGTCAGCGAACGCTGCGGAGATGAACGAGCCGCAAAACCCCCGTGAGTGGCAATCGTCGCTCTGACGACTATCGCCACTCACGGGAGGTGATGCGCTCGTAGACCTCGATGTAGCGGGCCCGGACGGCGGCCACGACCTCCGGCGGCACCTCGGGGCCGGGCTCGGTCTTGTCCCACCCCGTCGAGACCGCCCATTCGCGGGCGTACTGCTTGTCGAAACTGTGCTGGGGGCGGCCGGGCTCCCAGTCGTCGGCGGGCCAGAACCGGGAGGAGTCCGGGGTGAGGACCTCGTCGCCGAGGACGATCTCCCCCGCCGCGTCCCGCCCGAACTCCAGCTTGGTGTCCGCGAGCAGGATCCCGTTCTTCTCGGTGATCTCCGCGCCCAGCCGGTAGACCTCGAGGGTCAGGTCGCGCAGGCGGGCGGCGGTCTCCGCCCCCACCAGGTCCTCGACCTGCGCGAACGTGATGGCCTCGTCGTGCTGCCCCATCGGCGCCTTGCTCGACGGCGTGAAGATCGGCTCGGGCAGCCGGGAGCCGTCCTGCAGGCCGGGGGGAAGGGGCACCCCGGACACCGACCCCGTCGCGCGGTACTCGGTCAGCCCGCCGCCGGTCAGGTAGCCGCGGGCCACGCACTCGACCGGCAGCATCTCCAGCCGTCGGCACCGCACCGCGCGGCCTGCGAACTCCTCCGGGACGTCGGTCGCGGAGAGGACGTGGTTCGGCACCAGCGACGCCACGCGCTCGAACCACCACAGCGACAGCGCGGTGAGGACGGCACCCTTGTCCGGGACCGGCGTCGGGAGGATGACGTCGTAGACCGAGAGCCGGTCCGAGGCGACCAGGATGATGTCGCCCCGGTCCTCGTAGACGTCTCGGACCTTGCCCGAGTGCAGCAGCTTCACAGGATCGCTCCGGGCGTGTAGGCGGCGGCCTCGGGGTGGGCGTCGGTGATCTCGGCGACCTGCGCCACCACGGCGGCGACCTGCGCCGTCGCCGCGCCGGTGAAGGAGAGCGGGTCCTTGAGCAGCCCGTCGAGCAGGCCCTCGGGCAGCCCCAGGCGCGCGTCGTGCTGCAGGCGCTCCAGCAGGTCGTTCTCCAGCAGGCCCTGCTCGCGCATCGCCAACGCGACGCCGACCGCGTGCTCCTTGATCACCTCGTGGGCGGTCTCGCGGCCGACGCCCGCCCGGACCGCGGCCATCAGCACCTTGGTGGTGGCCAGGAACGGCAGGAAGCGGTCCAGCTCGCGGGCGATGACGGCGGGGTAGGCGCCGAACTCGTCGAGCACGGTCAGAGTGGTCTCGTAGAGGCCGTCGAGGGCGAAGAACGCGTCCGGCAGGGCGACCCGGCGGACGACGGAGCAGAACACGTCCCCCTCGTTCCACTGCGCGCCCGCCAGCTCCGCGGCCATGTTCGCGGTGCCGCGCAGCACGACCTGCAGCCCGTTGATCCGCTCCGCGGAGCGGGTGTTCATCTTGTGCGGCATGGCGCTCGATCCGACCTGGCCGGGCTTGAAGCCCTCGGTGGCGAGCTCCTGGCCCGCCATCAGCCGGATCGTGGTGGCCAGCGACGAGGGCGCGGCGCCGAGCTGCACCAGCAGGCTCGTGACCTCGTGGTCCAGCGAGCGCGGGTACACCTGACCGACGCTGGTGAACACCCCGGCGAAGCCCAGGTGCTCGGCGACCCGGGTCTCCAGCTGCGCGAGCTTGCCCGCGTCCCCGTCGAGCAGGTCCAGCATGTCCTGCGCGGTCCCGACCGGCCCCTTGATCCCGCGCAGCGGGTAGCGGGCCCGCAGCTCCTCGAGGCGGTGGTAGGCGACGAGCAGCTCGTCCGCCGCGGAGGCGAAACGCTTGCCGAGGGTGGTGGCCTGGGCGGCGACGTTGTGCGAGCGGCCCGCCATCACCAGGTCCGAGTACTCCGCGGCGCGGCGGGCGAGCCGGGCGAGGATCGCCACGGTCCGGTCGCGGACCAGCTCCAGGGACAGCCGCATCTGCAGCTGCTCGACGTTCTCGGTCAGGTCCCGGCTGGTGAGGCCCTTGTGCACGTGCTCGTGGCCGGCGAGGGCGTTGAACTCCTCGATCCGGGCCTTCACGTCGTGGCGGGTGACGCGCTCGCGCTCGGCGATCGACGCCAGGTCCACCTGCTCGACGACCCGCTCGTAGTCCGCGACGGCCTCCGCCGGGACGTCCACCCCGAGGTCGGCCTGCGCCTTGAGCACCGCGATCCAGAGCCTGCGCTCCAGCACGATCTTGTGCTCGGGCGACCAGAGTTCGACGAGCTCCGGGCTGGCGTAGCGGGCGGCGAGGACGTTGGGGATCACGTGCACAGATGGTATGCGCTGCGCGGTCGTGAGCGGTAAGTGGTGCTCTGGCACCACTTACCGCTCACAGGCTGCGGAGCAGCGCGGCCCGGGCCACGGCGCGCGGATCGGGTGCGGCCTCGATCAGCGCGGAGATGACGGCGCCGTCCACCGTCTCGACGACCCGGCGCAGCCCGTCGGCATCGAGCGGGTGCCCCGCGCGGGCGAAGGCCTCGGCGAGCAGCCCGTCGAGCTCGCCGCGGAGCCTGCGCATCAGGGGAGCCAGGTAGGGCCTGCGGCCCGCGCCGACGAGCTGCTCGTAGCGCAGCAGGACCGCGTCCAGTCCCCCGTCGCGCGAGGCGCTGCCCAGCAGCTGGTCGAGCACGACGTCGAGCGGTTCGGCCGCGGACTCCAGCGCCGCCCGCCCGGCGGCGAGGTCCTGGCGGCTCGTGTGCTCGACGGCGGCGGTGATCAGGTCGTCGAGGGAGTCGAAGTAGTACGTCGTGGACGCCAGCGGCAGCCCGGCCCGCTCGGCCACCGCGCGGTGGCGCAGCGCGTCGAACCCGCCCTCGCGCAGCAGCTCACCGGCCGCCTCGGTGAGCGCCTGCCGCCGCCGCTCCCCCTTCTGCGTCGCCACCGGCGCAGTCTCCCATCAGGCCGGCCCCGCGGTCGTGAGCGGTGATCGTCGCCATGGCGACGATCGCCGCTCACAGGTGGGGGGCCAGGGCGGAGGCGATCTCGGGGACGCGGTCGCCGAAGGGCACGCCGCCGCTGTCCGACTCGGCGCGGCTGGTCACGGTGACCAGGCCGCCGGAGGCGGTGGGCACCTCCGCCGTCGCCCAGCCCACCGCCGAGGCGGTCTGGCTCGGTTCCTCGCCCGGCGCGGTGTAGACGACCGAGAACAGGCCGGTCAGCTCCCCGTCGGCCACCTGCAGGTTGACCTCGCGGCCGCCGCCGGGGCGGCAGATCATCGTGGTCGGGGCCGGGGACGCGGTGGCGACCTCGGGCAGCACCTCGTCCACGACCGCGCGCAGCTCGGGGTCCTGGGGGTTCACGCAGTCCCCGGCCGCGGGCCCGAGCGGGACACCGACCGGGGCCGGGGGCACCGCGGGCGCCTCGCGGGCCATCTCCGGTGCCCCCAGCGAGCGCGCGCCCGCATCGGAGGCCGGGGCCGCCGCGGAGGTCTCCCCGCCCGAACGGGCGAGCAGCACGCCCGTGGACACCCCGCCCGCCAGCACGATCGCCGCCGCCGCGACCCCGCCGACCAGCAGGTTCCGGTTCCGCCTGCCGATCCGGTGCGACTCGCGCCGGACGTCGTCGGCCGAGAACCCCGCCTCGGGCGGGGTGTCCGCGGCGGCGCGGAAGGCCGCCGCCAGTCGCTCGTCCGCGTTCGGTCCGCCGTTCATCCCGCCTCCCTCAGATCACCCAGCGAGTCCCCCAGGACCGCGCGCAACGCCGCCAGCCCGTGCGCGGTCTGGCTCTTCACCGTGCCCTCGGAGCAGCCGAGCGCGGCGGCGGTGCCCGCCACGTCGAGCCCCTCCAGGTACCGCAGGACCAGCACCGCGCGCTGCCGCGGGGGCACCGAACGCAGCGCGGCCACCAGCGTGGTCCGGGTCGCGACGTCCGGTTCCGACGTGCTCGTCTCCGGCGTGCGGTCGGTCGAGCGCTCCCGCCGCCACGGCCGGCGCGACTCGTCGACCACCGCGCGGACGAGGGTCCGGCGCACCCAGGCGTCGAGGGCCTGGTGGTCGCGGATGCGCCGCCAGTGCCGGTGCAGCGCGACGAACGCGGACTGCGCGTGGTCGTCCGCCCGGTGCCAGTCCCCGCAGAGGAGGTAGGCGGTGCGGCGCACGGTGTCGCGGCGCGCGCGGAAGTACTCCGCGAACGCGGCCTCCTCGGCGTCGTCCATTCGTCCCCCTCCGACCCTGTCGCACATCGGACGCAACGGGCGCGGGACACGGTTGCACGCCGCGGCCGGCATCACCCGACCGGCCCAATGTCGTGACCATTCCGTGACCCCAGCGTTCCACGGAGGCCCGCGCCTGACACAATGCGCACTCGATGCGGACTCGAACCCGACGACCGGCGCGGCGACTGAGCACGGCGAAGGCCGACACGGCCCCGATCGACCTGCGCTCGGACACCGTCACCCGGCCCACGCCCGAGATGCGCAAGGCGATGGCGGACGCCGAGGTGGGGGACGACGTCCTCGACCACGACCCCACCATGGCCGAGCTGGAGGAGCGGGTCGCCGGGCTGCTCGGCGCCTCCGCCGCCCTCTGGACGCCCAGCGGTTCGATGGGCAACCTCATCGCGCTGATGTCGCACCTGCAGCGCGGCGACTCCTTCCTCGCCCCCGCGGGTTCCCACGTGCTCGACGCCGAGCTGGGCACGGCGGCGTGGCTGGCGGGCGGCATGCCCCGCCCCCTGGAGCACGACGCGGGCCCCGGCCGGGTGTCCGCGGCGGCGGTGCGCCGGGCCGCGGGTGCGGACGCGCCCTACTACGCGCTGACCACCCGGCTGCTGTGCCTGGAGAACACGCACAACGCGGCGGGCGGCACCGTCACCCGGCCCGAGGACCACGCCCGGGTCGCCTCGGCGGCGAAGGCCGCGGGGCTGGCCGTGCACCTCGACGGCGCCCGCCTGTGGCACGCGGCGGTGAAGCTGGGCGTGCCGCTGGGCGCGCTGACGGTCGGCTCCGACACCGTCCAGGTGTGCCTGTCGAAGGGGCTCGGCGCGCCCGTCGGGTCGGTGGTGGCGGGATCGGTCGAGTTCGTGCAGCAGGCCCGCAGGCTGCGGAAGATGCTCGGCGGCGGGGTCCGGCAGGGCGGGGTGCTCGCGGCGGCGGGGCTCGTGGCGCTCGACCGCGTCGACCGGCTCGCCGAGGACCACGCCCGCGCCGCGACGCTGGCCGCGGGCCTGCGCGAGCGCGGCTGGCGCGCGCCGGAGCCGGAGACGAACATCGTGCTCGTCGCGGTGGCGGACCTGCCGGGCACGCTCGCCCGGTTCCGCGAGTCCGGCGTCCTGGCCAGCGCCATGTCCGGCAAGGTCCGGCTGATGACCCACGCGGACGTCGGGGATGCCGAGATCACCGCGGCGCTGGATCGGATCGGCCCCCTGGAGCAGGGGCGGGCAGGGCGTCCAGCCGTGCGTGGAGCCTCCTGACCTCGGCCACCAGCACGTCGATCTTCTGCTCCGCCTCGGCCAGCTCGGTCTCGGTCCGCTCGGACGAGGCGCGCAGGTTCTGCACGAACCAGCTCGCGATCGACGCCGTCACCACGCCGAGCAGCGCGATCCCGGCGACCATCAGCGTCGCCGCCACGATCCGCCCCTCCACGGTGACCGGGTAGCGGTCGCCGTAGCCGACGGTGGAGATCGTCGTGATCGTCCACCACAGGGCCTCGCCGAAGGTCGTGATGGTGGCGTCGGGGGCGTCCCGCTCGGCCTGCAGCACCGACAGGGCCGCCACGAACGCCACCAGCCCGACGGTCCCGGTGACGTAGACGGCGATCCGGCCGCGGAAGTCGTCTCGCAGCTGCCGGTTCAGCACGCTGATCACCGTGACCACCCGCAGCACGCGGAGCTGCCGGAACATCGGCAGCAGCAGGATCACCAGATCCAGGACGTGGGTGCCGACGAAGCGCAGCCTGCGGCGGGCCAGCGCCAGGCGCACCAGGTAGTCCGCGGCGAACAGCAGCCAGATGACCGTGAGGCCGCCGTCGATCCAGTCCGGCGAGGCGCGGTCGAGCACGTCCCAGGCGTAGAGCGCGAGGAACAGGGCGGCCAGGCCGGTCAGCGGCCAGTCCAGCCGACGGTCCCAGGCGGCGATCCGCGGCTCGTCCGTGCTCGTGTCCGGCATGGGCGCACTATGCCCGGCGCTCCACGAACGGTCGCATCCGCTCCAGCGCCTCCTCGATGGGCGCGGTGGCGCCCGCGAACGACAGCCGCACGAACCGGTGCCCGTCGACGGGGTCGAAGTCCCCGCCGGGGGCGACCGCGACGCCGGTCTCGCCGAGCAGCTCGTAGACCAGGCGCATCGAGTCGTCGGTGAGGTGCCCGACGTCCGCGTAGACGTAGAACGCGCCGTCGGCGGGGGCGAGCCGCTCGATGCCGAGCGTCGGCAGTCCCTCGAGCAGCAGGGCGCGGTTGCGCGCGTAGTGCTCCACGTGGGCGTCGACCTCGGCGTAGGACTCGGGGGTGAACGCCGCGACGGCCGCGTGCTGGGGCAGTGCGGGCGGGCAGACGGTGAAGTTGCCCGCCAGCCGGTCGACGGCGCGGCGCAGGTCCTCGGGCACCAGCAGCCACCCGAGCCGCCAGCCCGTCATCGAGAAGTACTTGGAGAACGAGTTGACGACGATCGCCTCGCGGGAGGTCTCCCACGCGCACGAGACCGCCCGGCCGTAGCCGATGCCGTGGTAGATCTCGTCGCTGACCAGCCGGATGCCCCGCTCGGCGCAGTGTGCGGTGAGCGCGGCCAGCTCGTCCGGGGACACCACGGTGCCGGTCGGGTTGGCCGGGGAGGCCACGATCAGGCCCTGGACGTCCAGGTCCTCGATCATCTCGACGGCGGGCTGCCAGCACGGCAGCTCGACGACCTCGCAGCCGAGCGCGGTGAGGATGTTGCGGTAGCACGGGTAGCCGGGGCGGGCCATCGCCACGCGGTCGCCCGCGTCGAAGGCGGCGAGGAAGGCGAGCAGGAACCCGCCGGACCCGGCGGTGGTGACGACGACGTCGTCGGGGGTGATCTCGATCCCGTACATCCGGCGGTGGTGGGCGGCGATGCCCTCGCGCAGCTCGGGGATCCCCAGCGCCACCGTGTAGCCGAGCACCTCGGTCTCCAGCGCGGCGGCCGCGGCGGCCCGCACGGGCGCCGGGGCGGGGGTGGACGGCTGCCCCGCCGACAGGTTGATCAGGTCGCCCCTGGTGCGCTGACGCTCGGCGGCCGCGGACCACACGTCCATCACGTGGAAGGGTGCGATGCCGGACCGGTCGGAGACTCTCACCTCGCGAGCGTACGAAACGGCGAAGCGGGGCCGTCCGGGACGACCCCGCTCCGAAGCACCGCATCCGCCCGAGGCCCCCTCTGCGCGCGGATGCGGGGGTCCGGTCACCGGGGGCGGGGGAGGCTTTCGGGGAGCCCGGACCGCCACCGGCGTCGACCGACCCGGGCGGCGGGCAGGAGAGTCCCGCCGCCCGGGGGGTGGATCAGCTCTCGAACTGGCCCGTCAGCACGCCGACGACGTCGAAGATCTGCTTGTCGGTGGCGGCCACCGCGTCGTCGACGTACGCGCCGACCGGCTCCAGCGGCGGGGTGCCGTAGGTGACGTTCTCGTCGAGGTAGGCGCCGACCGGGGCGAGCTCGGCGGCCGAGGCCTGCCCGGCGACGGCGATCATGGCCGCGGGGGCGACCAGGGAGGCCAGACCGGCGGCGAGCAGGGTGGCCTTGCGGGGAGCGTGCGAACCCATGGGGATCTCACTTTCGAAGGTCGAGAGGGGAAGTCCTGTCATCCCCGCCGCACGTCGGTGGGCCGCGGGTGATGCACACCCTGACCCGCGGGTAACCCCGGCTTCAACCGACGACGAACCGGTTTACACGCTGTTTGCACGAAGATCATGTAGCCCACTTGGCCTAACCACGCTGCTCTGAACGGGTCATGCCTGGTCATCGAGCGACACGCACCATTGCCGCATTCGCGACAAGGCGAAACACGATCGTCAACGTGCACGAAACATCTGCGTAACACGGGACACGATCGCGTGAGCCCGAGATCACCGTCGCGGGACCGTCACGTCGCCCTTCTCCGCCTTCAGCCCGATGTCCGTGCGGTGGTGCGAACCCGCCAGGTGGACACCTGCCACCCGCCGGTAGGCCTCCTCGCGGGCCGCCGCGAGGTCCGGGCCGGTCCCCACCACCGACAGCACCCGACCGCCCGCGGAGACCACGGCGCCGTCGTCCCGACGGCGGGTGCCCGCGTGCAGCACGCCCTCGCCCTCGGCCCCGGTGATGACGTCGCCGAGCCGCGGGGTGGCCGGGTAGCCCTCGGCGGCCACCACCACGGTCACCGCGGCGCCGTCGGACCACTCCAGCGGCGGGTGGGCGGCCAGCGTGCCGGTGGCGACCGCGTTCAGCAGGCCCGCGAGGGGCGTGCGGAGCAGCGCCAGCACCACCTGGGTCTCGGGGTCGCCGAAGCGGCAGTTGAACTCGATGACCGACGGCCCGTTCGACGTGAGCGCCAAGCCCGCGTAGAGCAGCCCGGTGAAGGGGGTGCCACGGCGGACCATCTCGTCGGCCACCGGCTGCACGACGGTCGCGACCAGCTCCTCGACCAGGCCCTCGCCCGCCCACGGCAGCGGCGCGTAGGCACCCATCCCGCCGGTGTTCGGGCCCGCGTCACCGTCCCCGACCCGCTTGAAGTCCTGAGCGGGCACCAGCGGCACCACGGTGTCGCCGTCGACCAGACAGAACAGGCTGGCCTCCGGCCCGTCGAGGTAGGACTCGAGCAGGACGGGGTGGCCCTCGTCGAGCAGGTGCATGGCGTGGGCGCGGGCGAGCTCGAGGTCCGCGCTGACCACCACGCCCTTGCCCGCGGCCAACCCGTCGTCCTTGACGACGTACGGGGGCGTGAACCGGGCGAGCTCCTCGTCGAGCTTGGCGGGGTTGTCCACGATCACCGACGCGGCGGTGGGCACGCCCGCCGCCGCCATCACGTCCTTGGCGAAGGCCTTGGAGCCCTCGATCCGGGCCGCGTCGGCGCCGGGGCCGAAGCAGGCGAACCCGGCGGCGCGGACGGCGTCCGCCACGCCCGCGACGAGCGGGATCTCCGGGCCGATCACCACCAGGTCGGCCTGCCAGTCACGCGCCAGCGCGACGACGGCGGCACCGTCGCGGGCGTCCACCCCCCGCTGCTCGGCCACGGCCGCGGTCCCGGCGTTGCCGGGGGCGCAGGCCAGCGCCGTCACCTGGGGGTCCTGCGCCAGGGCGAGGACGAGGGCATGTTCTCGGGCACCGCTCCCGACGACCAGTACGCGCACGGTGCGCCACCCTACCTACCTGGGCTAACAGCAGCTCCGCGCACCGCACCCCACCGCACCGGTCGTCGGGCGTTCACCCGGTGGACGGGCCCCCGCCGGCCGTCCGACTCCCCCGCCCGGGACACTGGACACCCGTGACCCCCCTCGTCATCGCCCATCGGGGCGCGAGCGGCTATCGCCCCGAACACACCCTCGCGAGCTACGAGCTCGCCGCGCGGATGGGGGCGGACTTCCTCGAGCCCGACCTGGTCAGCACGGCCGACGGGGTGCTCGTCGCCCGCCACGAGCCCATGATCGGCGCGACCACAGACGTGGCCGCGCACCCCGAGTTCGCCGCGCGCCGCACGGTCCGCACGCTCGACGGCGCGCAGGTCGAGGACTGGTTCGCGGACGACTTCACCCTCGCCGAGCTGCGCACCCTGCGCGCCGTCGAGCGGCTCCCCGGCCTGCGCCAGGGCAACACGGTCTACGACGGGCTGTTCCCGGTCCCGACGTTCGGCGAGATCCTCGAGCTGCGGGCCCGGCTGTCCGCCGAGCTCGGCCGCGAGATCGGCGTCTACCCGGAGACCAAGCATCCGAGCTACCACGCGTCCCGCGGCCTGGCCTGCGAGGACGCCCTGGTCGCGGCCCTGCGCGCCCACGGCCTGGACCGCGCCGACGCCCCGGTGTTCGTCCAGTCCTTCGAGGTGGGGAACCTGCGGGCGCTGCACGCCGCCACGCCGGTGCGGCTGATCCAGCTCCTCGACGCCGAGGGCGGGCCGGCCGACGGCGGCCCGTCCTACGCCGCGCTGTGCACCCCGGACGGGCTCGCCGCGATCGCGGAGTACGCGGCGGGGATCGGCCCGGAGAAGTCCCTCGCGGCGCCGCCGTCGCCCCTCGTGGCGGACGCGCACGCGGCGGGGCTGCTCGTCCACGTCTGGACCCTGCGCAACGAGAACGCCTTCCTGGCCGCACCGTGGCGCCGGGGGACCCGCGCGGACGAGTACGGGGACGCCCTCGCCGAGTACCGCACGTTCGTCGAGGCCGGTGTGGACGGCCTGTTCACCGACCACCCCGACACCGCGGTCACCGCCCTGAGCCTCCTCCCCCTGTGAGCCCCGCGAGACCCGTGAGCGGCGATGGTCGCTCTGGCGACTATCGCCGCTCACGGGGCTTGAGGTGGGACAACAGGAGGGCGGTCGTCTCGGCGGGGCGCTCCTCGTGGACGAAGTGGCCCGCGTCGAGGGTCTCGTGGCGGAACTCCCCCGCCACCCAGCGGGCCGACCCGCGGGCCGTGCTCTCCAGCACGCAGGGATCGCCCGTCCCGTGGACCTGCAGCACCGGCATCTCCGCCCGCCGGGCGACCGCGGTGGCGAAGCGGCGGCCCTCGGCGCGGACCTGCGAGCGCGCCATCCAGCGGTAGTACTCCAGGGCGCAGTGCGCGACGGTCGAGATCCGGATCGCCTCGCGGTTGCGGCCGACGGCCTCGGCGAAATCCGCCGTGTCGGTCCACCCCGGCCCCGACCAGGCGCGCATGATGCGCTCGACCCGGGCGCCGTCGTCCCGCCGCAGCGTGGCCTCGGGCCTGCGCGGGAGCTGGAACCCGGCCATGTACCGGGAGGCCCGGCCCTGGCCGAGCGGGTGCCGGAGCAGGGCACTGCGGAAGGCGAGCGGGTGGGCGATGCCGATCGCGGTCAGCGTGTGCAGCCGCCGCGGGTGCAGCGCGGCCAGGGTCCACGCGACGGCGCCGCCCCAGTCGTGCCCGACCACGTGGGCCCGCTGCTCGCCCAACGCGCGGATCAGACCGTCGACGTCCCCCGCCAGCGTCCAGAGGTCGTAGCCGCGGGGCGGCTTGTCGGAGTCCCCGTAGCCGCGCAGGTCGACCGCCACGGCCCGGAACCCGGCCTCGGCGAGCGCCCGCAGCTGATGGCGCCAGGACCACCAGAACTCGGGAAACCCGTGCAGCAGCACGACGAGCGGGCCCTCGCCCGCCTCGACGACGTGCAGCCGGATCCCGTTGGCGGACACCGAACGGTGCGTCCACGGGCCCGGAACCCGGACCGAGGACGGTTCTGGTCTCAGCGGGCGTGCCCGTTGAGCTGGGGCGCCGTGGGCTCCTCGGACCGGCCGCGGTTCTGCAGCACCTGCGCGGTGTCCTTCAGCGAGGAGATGGTCCGCTCCGGCTTGCGGATCTTCTTGACCCGCAGGTAGCCGACGAGCGCGGACAACGCCGCGCCCAGGATCATGGTGCCGAAGACGATCCCGAACGCCGCCGAGCGGGGCAGCCAGATGTCGAGCACCTCGCCGATCGCCAGGAACAGGAAGAACAGGCTGAACAGGGCGATGACGAGCGCGACGATGAAGAAGACGCTGCCCTGCACACCCTTCTTGACCTCGGAGGTCACCTCCGCCTTGGCCAGCTCCACCTCGGAGCGGACGAGCGTGGAGACGTGCGAGGTCACGTCGCGGACGAGATCGCCGATCGACTGCTCCGAGGAACCGGGCGCCGGCTCCTTCGACAGCGGGATCGAGGGCAGTACGGGCGGAACGTCCGTGCCGCCGGAGCTGGTCGGGGTGGCCACCGGGGTCCCTCCTGCAGGGTCTAGGTCTCGGGCATCCTTCCACGACGGGCTTCCCCGCACCGGGCCGGTCAACCCTTGATCACTCGGGAGTGTCCCACCCACCCCGTCCGCGCAGCCGCTTGACGCTCCCGCGGCGGGTCTTCTGGTCCAGCCTGCGGCGCTGGGAGCCCTTCGTGGGCTTGGTCGGACGACGGGTGGGCGGGGGTGCCTTCGTGGCCTCGCGCAGCGCCTGGGCCAGCCGTTCGCGGGCGGACTCGCGGTTGCGCAGCTGGCTGCGCGAGTCGCCCGCGGTGATGGTCAGGACCCCGTCGACCAGCCTGAGGTTGCGCAGGGCGCGGTCCCGGACGTCGTCGGGCAGGCTGGGCGAGTTCGCGACGTCGAAACTCAGCTCCACCCGCGAGTCCGTGGTGTTCACGCCCTGCCCGCCCGGCCCGGACGAGCGGGAGAACCGCCAGTGCAGCTCCCGGGCGGGGATGACGACCCCGCGGCGCACGAGCACGCCGTCGGGGTCGTCCGTCATGCCCCTAGTCTTCCTTACCCTCGCCCAGACCCGTCTTGATCAGGTCCATGACGCTGGAGTCGGCCAGCGTGGAGACGTCCCCGACCTCGCGGTTCTCCGCGACGTCCCGCAGCAGCCGCCGCATGATCTTGCCGGAGCGGGTCTTGGGCAGCTCGTCCACGACCATGATCTGGCGCGGCTTCGCGATCGGCCCGATCTCCTTGCTCACGTGGTTGCGGAGCGCGGCGATCGCGTCGGCGCCCTTCGCCTCGTCCTGGGCCACGTTCCCGCGCAGGATCACGAACGCGACGATCCCCTGACCCGTCGTCGGGTCGGAGGCGCCGACGACCGCGGCCTCGGCCACCGTCGGGTGGCTGACCAGCGCGGACTCCACCTCGGTGGTGGAGATCCGGTGCCCGGAGACGTTCATCACGTCGTCCACGCGGCCGAGCAGCCAGATGGCGCCGTCGTCGTCGTACTTGGCGCCGTCACCGGCGAAGTAGTAGCCCTGCTCGGCGAAGCGGGACCAGTAGGTGTCCTTGTAGCGCTCCTCGTCGCCCCAGATGCCGCGCAGCATCGACGGCCAGGGCTTGTCGAGCACCAGGTACCCGCCCTCGCCGTTGCCGACCGGGGTGCCGCCCTCGTCGACCACGGCGGCGCCGATCCCCGGCAGCCTGCGCATCGCCGAACCGGGCTTGGTGGCGGTGACCCCCGGCAGCGGCGAGATCATGATCGCCCCGGTCTCGGTCTGCCACCAGGTGTCCACGATGGGGCAGCGCTCGGCGCCGATGACCTCGCGGTACCACATCCAGGCCTCGGGGTTGATGGGCTCGCCCACCGAGCCGAGCACCTTCAGCGAGGAGAGATCGTACTTCTCCGGGATCTCCCGGCCCCACTTCATGAACGTGCGGATGAGCGTGGGGGCGGTGTAGTAGATCGTGACGCCGTACTTCTGCACGATCTCCCAGTGCCGGCCCTCGTGCGGGGTGTTCGGCGTGCCCTCGTACATCACCGAGGTGGCGCCGTTGGCCAGCGGGCCGTACACGATGTACGAGTGCCCGGTCACCCAGCCGATGTCCGCGGTGCACCAGTAGACGCTCTCGCCCGGCTTGTGGTCGAACACCACGTGGTGGGTGTACGCCGCCTGGGTCAGGTAGCCGCCCGAGGTGTGCAGGATGCCCTTCGGCTTCCCGGTGGTGCCCGAGGTGTAGAGGATGAACAGCGGGTTCTCGGCGTCGAACAGCTCGGGGGTGTGCTGGTCGGAGGCGGCGTCGACCACGTCGTGCCACCAGACGTCCCGGCCCTCGGTCCACGCGACGTCGGACTCGGTGCGCTTGACCACCAGCACGTGCTCGATGGTCGTGCCCTCGACGGCCTCGTCGGTGTTCTCCTTCATCGGGGCGGGCTTGCCCCGGCGGAACTGGCCGTCGCTGGTGATCAGCAGCTTGGCCTCGGCGTCCTCGATGCGGGCCTTCAACGCCCCCGGGGAGAACCCGCCGAACACCACGCTGTGCATCGCGCCCAGCCGCGCGCAGGCGAGCATGGAGAACACGGCCTCGGGGATCATCGGCAGCTGGATCGCCACCCGGTCCCCGGCCCGCACACCCAGCTCGGTCAGCGCGTTCGCCGTCTTCGAGACCTCGCGCTGCAGGTCGGCGTAGGTGATGGTGCGGGTGTCACCCGGCTCGCCCTCCCAGTGGAAGGCCACCCGGTCCCCGTTGCCCGCCTCGACGTGGCGGTCCACACAGTTGTAGGCGACGTTGAGCTTCCCGCCGACGAACCACTTCGCGAACGGCGGCTGCCAGTCGAGGACCTCGGTCCACCGCTCGCCCCACGACAGCCGCTCCGCCTGCTCGGCCCAGAAGGCCTCGCGATCGGTGTCCCCCCGCTCGTACCAGTCCGCCGTCGCGTTGGCCTGCGCCGCGAACTCCTCGCTCGGCGGGAAGCTGCGGCTCTCGGTGGACAGGTTGCTGAGCGTCGCTCCCGACTCGGCCATGTCCTCGTGTCCTCCTCAGGCACCGGTGCTACTGGTCTCTGAACCTAGTGCTCCGCCACCGCGTATGCACCGTCAGTACGGAGAGGACGACCCCCGTGCGGCAGCATGGCGGGGTGCCGGATCCCCTCGCCCCGCTCCTGGACCTCCCCGGCGTCGCCGACGCGGTCGCCGCCGCCCGAGACGCCCTCGTCCCGGTGCACAACCACACGGTCAACCGCCGGGGCTGGCCCGCGACCGCCGCGGAGGCCGCGCTGCGGGCCGCCCGCGCGTCGGCCGCGCTGGAGGGCGCGCCGCTCACCCCCGCGCGGGAGGAGCACGTCACGCACCCCGTGCTCGCGGGGGCGGTGCGGGTGGCGGACGAGGCCGGGAAGCTGCTGGCCACCTGGAAGGGGGCGCCGCTGCAGGCGCTGGCCCGGCTGCACGTCCTGGCCGCCACCGACCTCGTCGAGGACTCGTCCGTGCTCGGCCGCCCCCGGGAGGGTGCCTCGGCCCGGCTCGGCCTGCTCGCCGACATGGTCACCGGCGGCACGGCGGTGCCCGCGCCGGTGTTGGTCGCGGTGGTGCACGGCGAGCTGCTCGCCCTGCGCCCCTTCGGCACCGCCGACGGCGTGGTGGCCCGCGCGGCGGCCCGGCTCACCGCCGTCGCGACCGGCCTGGACCCGAAGTCGCTGGCCGTCCCCGAGGTCGGCCACCTGCGCCGGGCCGCGGAGTACCGGGCCGCCGCGGTCGCCTTCGCGACGGGCGCGCCGGACGGGCTGCGCGAATGGATCGTGCACGTGTGCGCGGCGTGGGAGACCGGGGCCCGCGAGGGGATGGGGATCGCCGAGGCCCAGGCCTGAACGCCGGCCGGACGCGAGAAACGGGCGGTGCCCCGTCTGCAGTGGGGGCACCGCCCGTCTCGCGCGACCCTCCGGGGTCCAGGCGTGCACTACGTGTCGTGATCCGGCCTCGGCGTCCGGCGTCCCGGTCCGCAGGCCCACGACGACATGCCTCCCGCGGCGTGCTGTGCGTGGAGTGCCCGGCGATCGCGCACGGAGCTCTGGGAGGGGGAGCCGGGTGCTTCTCCACCGCACCGACCCTGGCCTTCCGGAGGTCCGTGACACCATTCGTACTCCGTGACCGGGGCCACAGCAAGGGGGTCGGTCGGGTGCACCGGTTCAGCTGCGGAGGGTGTCGATCACCGGGCCGGAATGGACCCGTCCGGCGGTCGCGCAGTGATCTCACCTGCGGAAACGTAGCCACGCTGCGGTGCAGGCCACGGCGACCCCCACCAGCGCCCCCGCGACGAGCGGCGAGCGCCCGGTCAACCGGGTGCGCAGCGAGACCGGCGCGGTGAACGTCCGCACGGGCCACCCGCGGGCGTGGGCCACCGCGCGCAGGGCCTTGTCCGGGTTGACCGCCGTCGGGTGCCCCACGGCGGCGAGCAACGGCTCGTCGGTGATCGAGTCCGAGTAGGCGGAGCAGTCCGCGAGGGAGTAGCCGCGGTCGGCGGCGATGCGCCGCGCCACCACCGCCTTCTCCTCGCCGTAGCAGTAGAACTCGATCTCCCCGGTGTAGCGGCCGCCGCGGGCCTCCATCCGGGTCGCGACGCAGCGGTCCGCGCCCACCATCGCCGCGATCGGCTCCACCACCTCGAGCCCCGACGCGCTCAGCACGACGATCTCGTCGCCCCGCGCCCGGTGCTCCGCGATCAGCGCCGCCGCCTCGGCGTAGATCATCGGCTCGACGATCTCGTGCAGCGTCTCCGCCACGATCGACCGCACCTGCGCCACGTCCCACCCCGCCGCCAGCGCGGTGATCCGCCTGCGGAGCAGGTCCATGGTGTCCGCGTCGGCGCCGGCGAGCAGCAGGAGCAACTGCGCGTAACCGCTGCGCAGCACCGCCCGGCGGGTGATCAGGCCCTCGCGGCGGAACGGGCGGGAGAACGCGAGCGCGCTCGACCCCGCGATGATCGTCTTGTCGAGGTCGAAGAACGCGGCGGCGCGCGGCGACCCGGGAACCGCTCCGTCGCCGGGGAGACGGTCGGGCGAGGCGGACGGTCCGGGCACGGGACGAGCCTGCCAGACCGGCACCCGGCGCCGAGAGAAGGGACGGCCCTCGCCAGGGGGGATTGGCGAGGGCCGTCAGGCGGTTCAGCCCCGGGGGGTCGGACTGAACCCGGGCCGGGGCAGGCGAAAACGCACACCCGAGCCGACTCAACTGTAACCGCAAGTCCGCCACACCACCACGTCTCCACGTCAGGTGTTCGCCGGGCGGTCGCTGCGGTGTGCGGCGGCCGGCGGACGGCGCCGACCACGCCCTCGTACAGCCCGTACACCCGCGGCGGTGATCACGCACCGCGACCGGATCGGCACGGCGCGGAGGCGGCGGTAGGGCCGTCGCCCGCCCTCGTGCCCGCGCGCGATTCGGGGACCCCCGATCTTCATTCTGCCCGGTCGGACCGACGCCGGCGGCGCGGACGGCGTCGCGACGGGGCATCCATCCACAGGCGGGGTCGGCCATCCACAGGTTCGCGGTTCGCCGTCCGGAAGCGCCGCGGAGGCCGCAGGCTCGACGTCGTCACGGCACCGACCGGGGTCGTGGCGGGTGGGCGTGGGGCCGCACGGGGTCCCGCGGCCGAGTCGGTTCGCGGCCGGGCGGGTCGCGGACGCCGAGTGGAGGAGGCCCGGATGAGCGAGCGGACCCTGCTGATGGTGGAGGACCCCGACCTGCTCGACGCGGTGCTGCGGATCGCGGCGGCCGCGGGGTGCGAGGTGCATCGGAGCCCGGACCCGGCCGAGGCGCGCCCGTACTGGTCGCGGGCGCCGTTCGTCGTGCTGGACGAGGGGTCGGCGGCGCGGTGTCTGCGGGCCGGGTTGCCCCGGCGCGCCGACCTGGTGCTCGTCGGGTTCGGGTCGGCGTCGATGGAGGCCCTCCACAGCGCCGTGGCGCTCGGCGCGGAACAGGCGCTCGAACTGCCCGCCGCCGAGGAACATCTGCTCTCACGGCTGGCCGCCGCCGTCGAACGCGGCGGCTCCCCGGGCCGGGCGGGGCGGGTGCTGGCGGTCGTGGGCGGGCGGGGCGGGGCGGGTGCCTCGGTCCTCGCGGCGGCGCTCGCGGTGGTCGCGGCCCGGTCCGGGGAGCGCACCCTGCTCGTGGACTGCGATCCGCTCGGTGGGGGGTTGGACCTGGTTCTGGGGGCCGAGGAGGTCACCGGTCTGCGATGGCCGGACCTGCGGATCGCGGACGGCCGGGTCGCCGCCTCGGCCCTGCACGCCGCGCTGCCCGCGCCCGCGGTCGGCCGCTCCGGCGAGCTCGGGGTGCTCTCCTGCGGGCGCGAGCCGTCGGGTCCGTCGGCGGCCGCGGTCACCGCCGTGGTCGAGGCGGGTCGCCAGGCGGGCGAGACCGTGGTCTGCGACCTGCCGCGCTACCCGACCGATCCCGCGCTGGCCGCCCTGGAGCTGGCCGACCGGGTGCTGTTGGTCGTGCCGGCGGACGTCCGGTCGTGTGCGGCCGCGGGGCGGGTGGCGGCCGTCCTCGCGGAGCAGACCCGCGAGGTCGGCCTCGTCGTGCGCGGGCCCTCCCCAGGCGGGCTCACCCCGGCGGACGTCGCGGAGGCGCTCGACCTGCCCCTGGTGGCCGAGATGGCCCCGGACAGGGGGATCGCGCGGGCCCTCGAGCAGGGCGTCCCGCCCGGACGGCGCCGGGGGCCGCTGGCGAGCGCGGCCCGCGCGATCCTCGAGCCGGGCCCGGCGCTGCGGAGCGTGTCGTGAGCGAGCTCGCCGAGCGGATCCGGTCCCGGCTCGCCGAGGAGGGTCGGGAACCGACCCCGGCGGCGGTCGCGGCGGCCTTCCGGGCGGAGTCGGGCGGGGTCGCGTCGGACCAGGACGTCCTGGTCGCCCTGCGTTCCCTGCGCGAGGAGCTGGTGGGCGCCGGCCCGCTCGAACCGCTGCTGCGCGACCCGGACACCACCGACGTCCTCGTGTTCGGCGGCGGCACCGTGATGGTCGACCGCGGAGCCGGTCTGGAGCGCTCCCCGGTCCGTCTGGACGGCGAGGCCGCGGTGCGCAGGCTCGCGCAGCGCCTCGCCCAGGCCGCCGGGCGCAGGCTGGACGACGCGAGCCCCTCGGTCGACGGGTTCCTCGCCGGCGCGCTCGACGGGTCCCGTGGGATCCGGGTGCACGCCGTCCTCGCACCCGTCGCCCCGGACGGCACCTGTCTGTCCCTGCGCGTGCTGCGCCCCGCGGCGCACGATCTCGCCGCCCTGCGCCGGTCGGGCACCCTGGCGGGCCCCACCGGGGACGTGGTGCAGGCGATCGTGGCGGCCCGCCTCGCGGTGCTGGTGTCCGGCGGCACCGGGTCCGGCAAGACCACCCTGCTCGCCGCGCTGCTGGGCGAGGTCGACCCCGCCGAGCGCATCCTCACCGTCGAGGACGCCCAGGAGCTGCAACCCCGACACCCCCAGGTGGTCCGGCTGGTGGCGCGGCCACCGAACATCGAGGGGGCGGGCGGGGTGTCCCTGCGGGACCTGGTGCGCCAGGCGCTGCGGATGCGCCCGGACCGGCTCGTGGTCGGTGAGGTCCGCGGCGGCGAGGTCTGCGATCTGCTGTCCGCCCTGAACACGGGACACGACGGCGGCGCCGGGACCGTCCACGCCAACTCCGCCCGCGAGGTCCCGGCCCGCATGGAGGCGCTCGCCGCGGTGGGTGGCATGGACCGGGCCGCGCTGCACAGCCAGCTGGCGGCGGCGGTCCAGGTGGTCCTGCACATGCACCGTGGGCCCGCGGGCCGGGTGCTCGCGGCCGTCGGGGTCCTGGAGCGGGCGCCGTCCGGCGAGGTGCGGGTGGCCCCGGTCTGGGAGCACCGGACCGGCTGGACCGCCGACCGGCCGCGCCTCGACGCGCTGCTCCGCGAACGGGGTGTGCAGCCACCGTGGGCGGAGCGGGCCGTGGCGGCCGGCGCGCGGGTCGCTCGGTCGGGCGGGGTCGTCGAGCGGGTCGGGCACCGCGTCGAGGGTGCTCACGGACGGGGCGGGGCTGGCCCGGCCGGTGTCCGACCGGTCGCGTTCCACCTGCGGCTCCCCACCTCCGCGCGGAGCGGGTCGTGAGCGCCGCCGGACCGGGCTGGGCGGTGTGCGCCGCGGTGGCGGCGGGCCTGCTGATCGCACCCGGCCCGCCGGCCCGGCAGCGGCTCGGGACCGTCCGGCCCGAGGTGGCGCGCCGGTGGCCGGTGCCACCCGCTCCCCTCGCCGTGGCGCTGCTCGGAGCCGTGCTCGGCGGGCTGGCCTGCGGGGTGGCGGGGAGCCTGGCGGGCGGCCTGGTGGCGACGACGGTCCGCAGGCGGCGGGCCCGGTCACGAGACCGGTCCCGGGCCGGGGCCGAGGCCACCGAGCTCGCCGAGTCCCTGGCCCGGATCGTCGAGGAGCTCCGTACGGGCGCGCACCCCGCCGCGGCCCTGCAGGGCGTGCGCTCCGACGGCGCCCTCGCCGACCGCACGCTCGGCCCCGCCGCGGCGGCCGCCCGCCTGGGAGACGACGTGCCCGCCGCGCTGGCCCGCACCGCCGCCCGCGGTCCGGCGGCGGTCCGGGCCGAGCTGCAGCGGATCGCGGCGGCCTGGTCGTTGAGCGACCGGCACGGCGCGCCGCTGGCCGACCTGCTCGACGGGGTGCTCACCGACCTGCGGTGGCGGCTCGCCTTCGCCGCGCGCACCCACGCCCGCTCCGCGGGTCCGCGGGCGACCGCGGCCGTGCTCACCGCGCTGCCCGTGCTCGGTCTGGGGCTCGGCCATCTGCTGGGAGCCGACCCGCTGGGCGTGCTGCGGTCCGGGATCCTCGGCCAGGCGCTGCTCCTGGTCGGTACCGGCCTGGTGTGGGCGGGTCTGAGCTGGAGCGACCGGCTCACCACGGCGGCGGCGCCGTGACCGCCCGGACGGCTCGCTGCCGGTGGTCCGGGTCGGTGCGGCGGTGCGCGCGATGAGCCCGGAGAGCGCGGGCCCCGGTCTCGTCGCGGCGTGTGCCCTGGTGGCGCTGGCGGCGGCCGTCTCGGGCGACGGTGCCGCCCGGTCACGGCTACGCGGCCTGCGCCCGCCGGCCGAGTCCGCGAACCCGGGATCGGGTGTCGGCGGGCGGTCGCGGCTGCTGGTCGTCGCCGGTGTCGGGGTCGCCGGGATCGTCTGGGTCCTGGCGGGTGGGCCCGCGGGTGGGCCGACCGCGGTCCTCGCGGGCGTGCTCCTCGGAGGTCTGCTGCCGCTGGGGGTCTCCACCGCGTTCCGCCGACTCGGGACCCGGGCGGCGGGTCGCGTCGACGCCGGCGGGCTGGCCGCGGGCTGGGAGCTGCTCGCGACCTGTCTCGACGCCGGACTCCCGGTCCCGACCGCCGTCCAGGTGGCGGCGGAGCGGATCGACGGGCCCACGGCGGTCGCCCTGCGGCGGGTGGCCGGGCTCCTGGAGCTGGGCTCGCCGGGCGAACAGGCCTGGGCCGCCGCCGCGGAGCTCCCGCAACTGGTCGCCTTCGGTCGGGCCGCGCGCCGCTCGGCGGACACCGGAACCGGGCTCGCCCGGGTCGCCCGGGGCGAGGCCGCCCGGTTGCGGGACGGGCTGGCGGACGCGGCCGAGGCCCGGGCGGAACGCGCTGCAGTGCTGGTCGCCGCGCCGCTCGGGCTCTGTTTCCTGCCCGCGTTCCTGGCGCTCGGGATCGCCCCGGTCGTCCTCGGTCTGGCCGGTGAGGCCTTGAGCCGATGGTGACCCCACCCGCCCGATCACCCCCCGGGGAGCGCCCGCTCCCCGAATCCGAACCCCAGTCCCCAGGAGGAACCCCATGACCGCCACCGTTCTCGTCGACCCCGGCCCCGAGCGTTCGCGCGGCCCGCGCAGCCGAGCCCTGCGCACCTGCCCGAACCCGCCCGCCCGGACCGACCAGCGCACCGGACCCGCCCCGCGCGGTGCCGAGACCGGCCCGCCCGACCCCGGGCCGCGCGCGGCACCCGACAGCCCGCCGGGCCGGCGAGCCACCCCGACCCGCCTGTTCGCCGCGCTCCTCGGCCCGCTGGCCGCGCTCCTCGGCCCGCTGGCCGCGTGGGCGCGGGCGCTGGCGGACCGCGCCCGGCGGGACGACCGCGGCATGTCCACGGTGGAGTACGCGATCGGCACGCTCGCCGCGGCGGCGTTCGCGGCGGTGCTCTACACGGTGGTCAGCGGCGAGTCGGTGGTGACGGCGCTGACCGGGCTGGTCGAGCGCGCACTGCAGGTCACGTTCTGATGCGCCCGGCCGAGCGCGGCGCGGTCACCGTCGAGGCGGCGATCGCCCTCGCCGCGCTGACCCTGGTGCTCCTCGCCGCGCTCGGCTCGCTCAGCGCGGTCGCGGCGGCGGTGCGCTGTCAGGACGCGGCGCGCGAGCTCGCCCGGCTCACCGCCCGCGGTGACGGCAGGGCCCACCAGGCCGCCGCGGCGATCGCCCCGACGGGCGCGACGCTGGAGGTGAGCACTATCGGCGACGAGATCCGCGCGCGGGTCACCGCCGCCCCGGTCGATGTGCTCCCCGTGCGGATCAGCGGCTCGGCCCTCGCGATCCGCGAGCCCGGCGTCCTCGACGCGGGGATCTCCGGGCCCGGAGCCCTCGATCCCGACCCGCTCGACCCCGGACCCCCGGATCCCAGTGCATCCGATCCCGGGACCCTCGACCCGGCCGGGTTCCGGTGACCCCGCGAGCGGCCGACCGCGGCGCGGCGACGGTGTGGGCGGCGACGGCCACGGCGCTCCTGCTCGCGGTCACCGCGCTGCTGCTGGACGTCGGCTCCGCGGTGGTGGCCCGCCACCGCGCCCAGGCCGCAGCGGACCTCGCCGCCCTCGCGGCCGCAGGTGACCCCGTCGAGGGTGACCGCGTCGCGTGCGCGGCGGCGGAGCGGGTGGCGAGCGGCATGGACGGGCGACTCGCCGCCTGCGCCCTCGACGGCTGGAACGCCCTCGTCGAGGTCCGCGTCGAACGTTCCTGGTCGCTGCTCACCCGCTCCGCCGCGACTGCGAGGGCGCACGCCGGACCGGTCGACGACCCGTCGGCGCCGCCGGCTCCGGCGCCGCCGCCGACCCCCGGTGCGCCCACCGAGCCGGAACCAGGACCCGAGCCGGAGAGCGGCGGGGCCCCGGCCGCGGCGTTCCCGGCCGGGCCCGCACTGCGCCGGGCCCGCCGGGCCCGGCCCACCTCCGCCGCCCCGAACCGAGGGTTGATCCACATTCCGGGAGCCGCGCGGTCGGAAATCGACCGCCCTCCTCCCCACGAACGGATCATGGACCGCGTCCCGGGCGTCCCGGGCGGCGCGGGCGTCCCGGGCGGTGCGGGGCGGACGGGCTCGGCGTGCGACGGCAGCCCACCGGACCGCCCTCGCGGCGGGTCAGTGGGTCGCCAGCGCCCGGAGCACGATGTCCAGCACCCGCACCGCGCCCGCCTTGTCCAGCGGGTTGTTGCCGTTGCCGCACTTGGGCGACTGCACACAGGACGGGCAGCCCGTGCGGCAGCCGCAGTCCTGGATGGCCGCCCGGGTCGCCCGCAGCCAGCGCTCCAGGACCGCGTGCCCCCGCTCGGCGAGCCCGGCGCCCCCCGGGTGTCCGTCGTGGACGAACACGGTGGGCAGCCCGGTGTCGGGGTGCAGCGCCGTGGACAGCCCGCCGATGTCCCAGCGGTCGCAGATCGCGAACAGCGGCAGCAGCCCGATCGCCGCGTGCTCCGCCGCGTGCAGGGCGCCGGGGATGCGGGCCGGGTCCAGACCCGCGTCCGCGAGCGCGGCGTCGTCGACCGTGTACCAGACCGCCCGCGTCTCCAGCTCCTGCGCGGGCATGTCCAACGGCACGGTCTCCAGCACGGCACCGTCTGCGGCCCGGCGCTGGTAGGCCACGACCTGCCCGGTCACCCGCACGTCCCCGAAGTACACCGACACCGGCCCGTGGTCGCTGCGGGACCGGACCGCGACGACGTCGACGTCCGCGGTCGACCGGGCGTCGGTGCGCCAGTCCGGCTCCTCCTGGTGCAGGAGCGCCACCCCGGCGTCGAGGTCGAGATCGTCGACCACGTAGCTCTCACCGCGGTGCAGGTACACGGCGCCGGGGTGCACGGTCCCGGGGGCGGAGGCACCGTCGACCGTGCCGAGCATCCGGCCCGTGCCCGCCTCGACCAGCGCGACCTGACCCAGCCCGGAGCCCCGGATGTCGACCGACGCGGCGGGCTGTTCCCGCGTCGAGGGCCAGAACCACCCCGTCGGGCGGCGGCGCAGCACGCCGTCCTCCACCAGCTCGTCGAGCAGTTGCGCCGCAGGTCGGCCGCCGAACACGGCGGCCACGTCCGCCTCGGTGATCGGCAGCTCGGCCGCGGCGCACACGAGCTGCGGGGCCAGCACGTACGGGTTGGTCGGGTCCAGCACGCAGCTCTCGACGGGGGCGCCGATCAGGGCCCGCGGGTGGTGCACGAGGTAGGTGTCCATGGGGTCGTCGCGGGCCACCAGCACGACCAACGCCTCGTCCGACGCCCGGCCCGCCCGGCCCGCCTGTTGCCAGAAGGAGGCGCGGGTGCCGGGGAACCCGGCGACGATCACCGCGTCCAGCCCGGCGATGTCCACGCCGAGCTCGAGGGCGTTGGTGGTGGCCACCCCGAGCAGCTCGCCGCTCATCAGCGCGGCCTCCAGCTCGCGCCGCTCTTCGGGCAGGTACCCGCCGCGGTAGGCGGAGATCCGCTCCACGAGGTCGCGGTCGACGTCCGCGACGAGCCGCTGCGCCCCCAGCGCGGTCGTCTCCGCGCCGCGGCGCGAGCGGACGAAGGCCAGGCTGCGGGCGCCCTCCAGGACCAGGTCGGCCAGCATCCGGGAGGACTCGGTCGACGCGGGCCTGCGCACCGGTGCCCCGTTCTCGCCGGTCAGCTCGGGGAGCAGCGGGGGTTCCCAGAGGGCGACGGTCCGACCGGCGCTGGGCGAGCCGTCCTCGGTCACCGCCGTCACGGAGCGGCCGGTGAGCGCACAGGCGTGCTCGGCGGGCCGGGCCACGGTCGCGGAGGCCAGCACGATCACGGGTTCGGCGCCGTAGCGGCGGGCCACCCGGAGCAGCCTGCGCACCAGCAGCGCGACGTGCGAGCCGAACACCCCGCGGTAGGTGTGGCACTCGTCGACCACGATCACGCTGAGCCTGCGCAGGAACTGCGCCCACCGACCGTGGCGGGGCAGCACCGAGCGGTGCAGCATGTCCGGGTTGCTGAGGATCCAGCGGCCGTGGTGGCGGATCCAGTCCCGCTCGTCCATCGGGGTGTCCCCGTCGAGCGTCGCCGGGCGCACCGCGGGGAGGTCGAGCTCGCGCAGGGTGCGGAGCTGGTCGGCGGCCAAGGCCTTCGTGGGTGCGAGGTAGAGGGCCGTGGCCCGCGGGTCGGTCACCAGCCGGGTGAGCACCGGCAGCTGGTAGACCATCGACTTGCCGGACGCCGTGCCGGTCGCCACCACCACGTCCCGCCCGGCGTGCGCCAGCTCCGCCCCTTCGACCTGGTGGCTCCACGGCCGCGCGACGCCGATCCGCCCGAACGCCTCGACGACCTCGGGCGGCGCCCACCCCGGCCAGTCCACGGTTCGGCCCGGGCGGGGCGGCAGCCGTACGGCGTGGCGCAGCGGGTTCAGCGGGTCGGCGGGGTCGCCCGCGGGGTCGAGTCCGTCCAGGGGCGGCAGCTCGCCCGAGGGCCCCAGCTCCAGGACCGGCGCGGCCGGGTCCACCCCGGATCCCGCGAGCACCCGCCCGAGCAGCTCCAGGCCGCGGGCGGAGCGGACCGCCGGCGCGGCGGGCTCGACGATCCGCTGGTCATGCACGTCGTCGAGGCTCGCACACACCCCCGACAGGCTGTGCACACGGGCTCACCCCACCGGGATCGCGCCCGCCAGCGTCGCGGCGAGCGCGCGGGCGACCCCGTCCAGGCCTGCGCGGGCGTCCACCCACCCCGCGGCGCGGGGCCGGGTGCTGAGCAGCGACACGACGAACCGCGACCCGACGCCGACCACCCCCGCGCTGTGCAGGTAGTACCGCTGGGCGAAGCAGCACATCCAGCCCTGCTTCGCCGCCACCGGCCCGGCGCCGTCCGCCAGTCCCGGCGCGAGCAGCCCGAAGTCCTGGGCGAACCCGTCGCGCGCCACCGCGGGCGCGGACCCCAGTGCGTCCATGATCAAGTCGCGGTCCGGCGCCGGCATGGCCAGCACGTGGTCGTAGAGCCGCAGGTGATCCTCCGCGGACACGAGCATCTCGCCCCACTGCGAGGGGTCGGCGGGATCGCGGGTGGCCGCGAGCCCGAGCCGCCCGGCCAGCCGGGAGGCGGCGTGCGCGCCGTCGAAGCGCGACCACAACGCGTTCATCGCCGCGTCGTCGCTGGGTCCGAGTGCCCGGCGGAGCAGGTCGAGGTCGGTGTCGCCGACCTCCAGGCCCTCGGTGCGGCGGTCGAGCACGTCGACGGCCACCACCAGCTTCGACAGCGAGGCGGCGTAGGTGGGCTCGGCCGCGGCACCCGCGGAGGCCCACTCCCCCAGCTCCCGGTCCAGCACCGCGATCCGCAGGTCCAGGCCCTGCACGACCGCGGCGGCCGTGGTGGCTGCGAGGACGGCGGCCGCGGCGATCCCCCGCTCCCGCTCCGGCTCGGGTTCCGGCTCCCGGGGGACGAGCGCGAGCAGCCCCGCGAGCTCGGCTTCGGGCACCGCGGCCAGCACGACGGAGAGCTCCGCGACATCCGGATCGCCGGGTGGCGCCCCGAGGGGCGCCGGCGCGGAGGTCGCCGGCGCGCTCAGCAACAGCGGGCCCATCGCCAGAACGACCCCGACGGCCACGAGGCCGATCCGGCGAGTCCCGCTGACGGTGCGGCCTCGGTGGTAGATCTCTCAAGCATCAGGCAGGCACCGACACCCGGCAACCGCACGACTGTGTTGTCGATCACCTCACCCTGTCGGCGGGGGGAGTGGTGTGGATCTCAATTGCGACATCGGCCACACTCTGCGTGTGCATCCGGCGGCCGCACCGTCGCGGCGGTCGGGTGCCGACGACGTCAGGGCTGCCGTCGCGCGATCTCCACGGCTCGACAGGTCTCACTGACGCACTGCGACGCAACAGGAGGTCGGATGACCGTGCCCGCTTTGGGGCTCGAGCTGGGATCGGGGGATCGGATCGTCGTCGGCGTGGTCGCCGTCGTCGCCCTCGCGGCCCTGGCCATCGGCTACAAGCTGCTCCGAGAAGTACTCAGCGCCGACCCCGGCACCCCCGAGATGCAGAGGATCGGCGAGGCGGTCCAGGAGGGCGCCCAGGCCTATCTCAGACGGCAGTTCAAGACGCTCGGCATCTTCGTCGTGATCGTCTTCCTGCTGCTCTTCGCGCTCCCCGCCGACGACATCGGCGAACGCATAGGCCGGTCGATCTTCTTCGTGATCGGTGCGGGGTTCTCGGCCGCCATCGGCTACCTCGGCATGTGGCTGGCCACGCGCGCCAACATCCGCGTCGCCTCCGCCTCGCGCGAGGCGGGCGGCCGCGAGAAGGCGACCCGGATCGCGTTCCGCACCGGCGGCGTCGTCGGCATGTTCACCGTCGGCCTCGGCCTGTTCGGCGCGGCGCTCGTCGTGCTCGTCTACGCGGGCCAGGCGCCGAAGGTGCTGGAGGGCTTCGGCTTCGGCGCGGCGCTGCTCGCCATGTTCATGCGAGTCGGCGGCGGCATCTTCACCAAGGCCGCGGACGTCGGTGCCGACCTGGTCGGCAAGGTCGAGCAGGGCATCCCGGAGGACGACCCGCGCAACGCCGCGACCATCGCGGACAACGTGGGTGACAACGTCGGCGACTGTGCGGGCATGGCGGCGGACCTCTTCGAGTCCTACGCGGTCATGCTGGTCGCGGCGCTGATCCTCGGCACCGCGGCGTTCGGCCTGCAGGGGCTGCTGTTCCCGTTGATCATCCCGGCGATCGGGGTGCTGACGGCGGTGCTCGGCGTGTACATCACCCGGACCCGCGTCGGCGAGGGCAGCCTGACGACGATCAACCGCAGCTTCTACATCTCGGCGGGCGTGTCCGCGGTGCTGTGCGCGATCGCCGCGTTCGTCTACCTGCCGGGCACCTGGGCGGGGCTGAGCAACCCGACCGACTCCTCGGTCGTCGCGGACATGGGCGGGGCCGACCCGCGGATCATCGCGACCATCGCCGTGATCATCGGCATCGTGCTGGCCGCGGCCATCCTCAAGCTGACCGGGTACTTCACCGGAACCGAGGACAAGCCCGTCCAGGACGTCGGCAAGTCCTCGCTGACCGGCGCCGCGACCGTCATCCTGTCCGGCATCTCGATCGGCTTCGAGTCCGCGGTCTACACCGCCCTCGTCATCAGCGCGGCCGTCTTCGGGGCGTTCACGCTCGCCACGGGGTCGATCACGGTGGCGCTGTTCGCCGTCGCCCTCGCGGGCACGGGCCTGCTCACCACCGTCGGCGTGATCGTCGCGATGGACACCTTCGGCCCCGTCGCCGACAACGCGCAGGGCATCGCGGAGATGTCCGGGGACGTCGAGGGCGAGGGTGTCGACATCCTCACCGAGCTCGACGCCGTCGGGAACACCACGAAGGCGATCACCAAGGGCATCGCGATCGCCACGGCGGTGCTCGCGGCGACCGCCCTGTTCGGGTCCTACCGGGACGCGATCAGCCAGGCGTTGAGCAAGGCGGGCGTGGCCCTGGAGGACGCGGGCACCGCGTTCGCCAACGAGGTGTTCTCGCCGAACACGCTGGTCGGCGTGATCATCGGCGCGTCGGTCGTCTTCATGTTCTCCGGGCTGGCGGTCAACGCCGTCACCCGCGCGGCGGGCGCCATCGTGTTCGAGGTGCGCCGCCAGTTCAGGGAGAACCCCGGGATCATGGAGGGCACGGTCCGCCCCGAGTACGGGCGCGTCGTGGACATCTGCACCCGGGACTCGCTGCGCGAGCTGGCCACCCCCGGCCTGCTGGCGATCTTCGCGCCGATCGCGGTCGGCTTCGGCCTGGGCGTCGGCCCGCTCGCGGGCTACCTGGCCGGGGCGATCGCCTGCGGCACCCTGATGGCGATCTTCCTCGCCAACTCCGGTGGTGCCTGGGACAACGCGAAGAAGCTCGTCGAGGACGGCAACCACGGCGGCAAGGGCTCCCCGGCCCACGAGGCCACGGTCATCGGCGACACCGTCGGCGACCCGTTCAAGGACACCGCGGGCCCGGCCATCAACCCGCTGATCAAGGTGATGAACCTGGTCTCGGTGCTCATCGCGCCCGCCGTCGTGCTGTTCAGCGTCGGCGACAGCGCCTCGGCACCGGTGCGGATCATCATCGCGCTCGTGGCCGTCGCGGTGATCGTCGCGGCGATCACGGTGTCCAAGCGCCGCACCTCCTCCATCCAGGAGACCCCGGCGGACAGCCCCGTCGCCTAGGCGGATCACACCTGCCCGTTCGGCGACCGATGAGGCCGCTCGTCCCGCTTCGGGGCGGGCGGCCTCGTTCGTCCGGGTCGCCCCCGCTACCGTCCGGGTGCCGAACAGCGGGGGGCGGACTCGGAGGACGGATGACGACACGGTGGGCCCGTAGGACCGCGACGGCGGCGGTGGTCGCCTGTGGTCTGCTCGTCGCGGGCTGCGGCGGCGCGGACGAGCAGGCGACGATCGACTGGACGAACGGCCTGTGCGGCTCGTACGCGACGTTCCGGGAGGCCGCGCTCGTCGGGCCCGCCCCGGCGACCGATCCGGAGGGCCAGGCCCGCAGCCTCGCGACCTACCTCGGCGACACGGCCTCGGCGCTGGACACCTCGCTCGCGGACCTCGACGGCCTCGGCGCCTCCCCCGTCGAGGGCGGGGACCAGGCGGTCACGAAGTTCCGCGACCAGCTCACCCGCTACCGGGACGCGTTCCGCCAGGCGCACACCCAGGTCCAGGGACTGGACCTGGACTCGCGGACGCTGCCGCGGGACATGGAGGGCGCGGTCGCGCCCGTCCTGGCGTTGCAGGACACCGACCAGGACCCCCTCGCCGGCCTGGACTCGGCGGTCACGAACGCCGCGGCCAAGGCTCCCGCCTGCCAGGACCTCTCCCGGCTCAGCGGCGGCTGAGCCGACGGGCGCTCGCGAAGGCCGCCCGCCGTGCCCTAGTGTCGGGCGGCCCACTCGTCACCGGAGGTTCTCGTGCAGCGCCCGTCCCGGCTCGTCGCCGCAGTCCTGCTCGGCGGGCTGCTGTCCGTCGGCGGGTGCGCCAGCGCCGTCGCCGGTGTGCCGCAGGCCGATCCGGCACCCCAGCCGACCGCGGGCCGCGGGGCCGACCCCGTGGCCTGGGTGGACAAGGTGTGCGGCGCGGTCCTCACGTTCACCGGACCGGTGCTCGCCCAGCCGAACTTCGACGGGGCCGACCTGCCGGGCATCAAGCAGCGGCTGTCGGACTACCTCGCGGGCGCCGAGACCGGCCTGCAGCAGAGCCGCGACCAGCTCGGGCAGGTCGGGTCGGCGCCGGTCGGCGGCGGCGACGACATCGTCGCCCGGGCCACGGCGGGCCTGGAGAAGCTGCAGAGCGACATCAGCGCCGCGAAGGCGAAGGTCGACGCGTCGGACCCGAACAACGTGCCCGCCTTCCAGGCCGCGCTCGGCGAGACCCAGACCAGCCTCGCGCAGGTCACGGCGCCGGACGTGCTCGGTGACCTGCGCACCTCCCCGCGGCTGGCCAAGGCCGTCGACCAGGCCCCGGCCTGTGGGCAGCTGCAGGCGGCCAGCACCCCCCGGTAGCGCTCGTTCGAGCGAGTCCCGCGACACGGATCGAACAGATGTTCTAGTCTGCGCGACGTGTCGCAGCTGTCGCTGTTCTCGGCGGAGGCCCGGCCGACGTCGCTCGCCGACCTCGGCGGGCTGCTCTGCGGGCCGGCGCGGGTGCTGCGGTTCGGCGGCGGGGTCACCGCCCGGATCAGCCTGGACGCCGCCGACCCCGGTCGGGAGCGGGCGCTGCGCGCCGCGGCGGCGCCGTTCGGGCTGACGTTCGAGGCGGGCGGGCACAGCTGCGTGGGCCGCGAGCTGCGGACCGCCTACCGGCGCGACCTCGCCGGACTGGCCGGCGCCTGGACGGACCCGACGGGACCGGACCACAAGCGGGTGCCCGCGGACTTCCAGCTCGACGGCACGGCGCTGCGACTGTGGGTGCTCGCCGCGGGTCGCCCCGACGGGCGCGGCGGCTACCTCCTCCCGCTCGACGGCGGGGCGCCCGGCACCCACGACCGGCTGATCGCCGGGACCACGCGGCTCGGGCTGCCGCCCGCTCGCGTCCAGCTGCCCCGGTGCCCGGCCTGCACGGCGCGCGCGGACACGGAGACGGAGCCACCCGAGGAACCGGTCGAGCGGGTCCCGCCCCCGGCTCCCGTGCGCCGGGAGCGTCGGGATCCGGCGGACCCGGACACCCTCCTGGATCCCGACGACCTCCCCGTCGTCGACCTCCACGACCTGCACGATCTCCCCGAGCTCCCCGGCCCGGAGCCCGTCACGACCTGCCGCACCCACCACCGGACGGGGGAATGCCGCGCGGCCGGACCGGCGTTGCGCATCACAGGAGCCCGGAGGATGCACCGCCTGGTGGAGCTGGTCGGCCCCCCGCCGGAGGGGGTCGATGCGGCCGAATGGCCGCGGTACTGGGGTCGAAGCCGCACTTGACCATCGGGCTACGCTCCGCTCGCTCCCCGACACCGCGGGAGGGTGTGAGGGATGCGACAGCGGTCGTCGATGTGCGACCGTGGCGGCGCGGGGCCGACGGAGAGCAATACTGTCGGCCCAGGGTCGAACCGGGAGTTACCGTAGGTGACGCTCCGGACATGACAGACCCGGAGGACGGTGGCGGCCGGTACGAGACCGGCGGCGCTGCCGGAGGGATGGAGTAGGACCAACGTGGCAACCGGAACGACGAGCACCGAGACCGACGAGCCGACCGAGAAGAAGGCCGCCGGCACCTCGACGCGTCGCAAGAGCGCCGCGGCCGGGGGTGGTCGTCGCAACGGGACGGGATCGACCACGGCCGCGGGCGGCCGGGTGCGCCGCCTGGTGATCGTCGAGTCGCCGACCAAGGCGAAGAAGATCCAGCCCTACCTCGGCAACGACTACGTGGTGGAGTCGAGCGTCGGGCACATCCGCGACCTGCCTCGCGGCGCAGCGGACGTGCCCGCCAAGTACAAGGGCGAGCCGTGGGCCCGCCTCGGCGTGGACGTGGACAACGAGTTCCACCCGCTCTACATCGTCACGCCGGAGAAGAAGTCGAAGGTCTCCGAGCTCAAGGACCTGCTCAAGGACGCCGACGAGCTGCTCCTCGCCACGGACCCCGACCGCGAGGGCGAGGCGATCGCCTGGCACCTGCTGGACACCCTGCGCCCGAAGATCCCGGTCCGCCGGATGGTCTTCCACGAGATCACCGAGCCCGCGATCCGCGCGGCCGCGGAGAACACCCGCGAGCTGGACCAGGACCTGGTCGACGCGCAGGAGACCCGGCGCATCCTGGACCGCCTCTACGGCTACGAGGTCTCCCCCGTGCTGTGGAAGAAGGTCATGCCGCGGCTCTCGGCCGGGCGCGTGCAGTCGGTGGCGACCCGGCTGATCGTGCAGCGCGAGCGCGAGCGGATGGCGTTCGTCTCCGCGGGCTACTGGGACATCGCCGCGACCATGGACGCGGGCGCCGAGGCCACGCCGCGCCAGTTCGGCTCGCGGCTGGTCAGCGTGGACGGCAGCCGCGTCGCGACCGGCCGAGACTTCGGGGCCGACGGCAAGCTCAAGGGGCGTGACGTCACCGTCCTCGACGAGGCGAGCGCCCGCCGGCTGGCGGAGAGCCTCGAGGGCCGCGACCTGACGGTCGCGTCGGTCGACTCGAAGCCGTACACCCGCAAGCCGTACGCCCCGTTCATGACGTCGACGCTGCAGCAGGAGGCGGGCCGCAAGCTGCGGTTCTCCTCCGAGCGCACCATGCGCAGCGCGCAGCGGCTGTACGAGAACGGCTACATCACCTACATGCGTACGGACTCGACCACGCTGTCGGAGTCCGCGATCCAGGCCGCCCGCGCGCAGGCCCGGGAGCTCTACGGCGACTCCTACGTGCCGTCGGCCCCCCGGCAGTACACGCGCAAGGTCAAGAACGCGCAGGAGGCCCACGAGGCGATCCGCCCCGCGGGCGACACCTTCCGCACCCCGGGCGAGATCGCCCGCGAGGTCGACGGGGACGACTTCCGGCTCTACGAGCTGATCTGGCAGCGCACGGTCGCCTCGCAGATGGCGGACGCGCGCGGCACCACCGTCTCCATCCGGATCAACGGCACGGCGGCCACCGGCGAGGAGGTCGTGTTCGCCAGCTCCGGCCGCACGATCACGTTCCCCGGGTTCCTCAAGGCCTACGTCGAGACCGTCGAGGAGAGCTCGAACGAGCAGGCGGACGACGCCGAGTCCCGGCTGCCGAACCTCACCGAGGGCCAGGCGCTCACCGCGGCCGAGCTGAGCCCGGAGGGGCACTCGACCAACCCGCCCGCCCGCTACAGCGAGCCGAGCCTGGTCAAGCAGCTCGAGGAGCTGGGGATCGGGCGGCCCTCGACGTACGCGTCGATCATCAAGACCATCCAGGACCGCGGGTACGTGTGGAAGAAGGGTTCCGCGCTCGTCCCGAGCTGGGTCGCGTTCTCGGTGGTCGGGCTGCTGGAGCACCACTTCGGCAGGCTCGTCGACTACGACTTCACCGCTGCGATGGAGGACGAGCTCGACGCCATCTCCTCGGGCAACCTCACCCGCAACGCGTGGCTCACCGGCTTCTACTTCGGCGACGGCACATCCGCCGAGGGGTCGGTGGCGCGCGAGGGCGGGCTGAAGAAGCTCGTCGGCGTCAACCTCGAGGAGATCGACGCCCGCACGATCAACTCGATCCCGCTGTTCACCGACAGCCAGGGCCGCGAGGCGGTCGTGCGCGTCGGGCGGTACGGGCCGTACATGGAGCGCCCCACCGGCGAGGTCGACGCCGAGGGCAAGCCGAAGACCCAGCGCGCCAACCTGCCCGAGGACCTCCCGCCGGACGAGCTCACCGAGGAGATCGCCGAGAAGCTGTTCTCGGTGCCGCAGGAGGGCCGCACGCTGGGCACGGACCCGGTGACCGGGCACGAGATCGTCGCCAAGGAGGGCCGCTACGGCCCGTTCGTCACCGAGCTGCTGTCCGAGGAGGAGGCGGCCGCGGCGAAGAAGGCGAAGACCAAGCCGCGCACCGGGTCGCTGTTCAAGGACATGTCGGTGGAGACCGTCACCCTCGACGACGCGCTCAAGCTGCTCAGCCTGCCCCGGATCGTCGGGACCGACCCGGAGTCCGGTGAGGAGATCACCGCGCAGAACGGCCGCTACGGCCCGTACCTGAAGAAGGGCACGGACTCGCGCTCGCTGACCAGCGAGGAGCAGCTGTTCACAGTGACCCTCGACGAGGCGCTGGAGATCTACAAGCAGCCCAAGCAGCGCGGCCGCCGCACCGCCGCGGCCACCCCGCCGCTGCGCGAGCTGGGCAAGGACTCCGCCACGGACAAGCCGATGGTGATCAAGGACGGCCGCTTCGGCCCCTACGTCACCGACGGCGAGACCAACGCCTCGCTCCGCAAGGGCGACAGCGTCGAGGAGATCACCGACGAGCGCGCCAGCGAACTCCTCGCCGAACGCCGCGCCAAGGCCCCGGTGAAGAAGGCCCCGGCCAAGCGCAAGGCCCCCGCGAAGAAGCCCGCGGCGAAGAAGGCCCCGGCCAAGTAACCCGTGCGCGGCGATAGTCGCCCTGGCGACTATCGCCGCTCACGAGCTCAGAGCAGGGACCGCACCGCGGTGCTCAGGCGCTTGCCGTCCGCGCGACCGGCTGCGGCGGCGGTGGCCTTCTTCATGACCAGGCCCATCTGACGGGGGCCGGGGGCCTCGCCGGTCTCCGCCGTCACCTCGGCGACGGCGGCGGCGGCGATCTCGCTCAGCTCCGCATCCGTGAGCTGCGTGGGCAGATAGCCGGCCAGCACCTCGCCCTCGGCGCGCTCCTGCGCGGCCTGCTCGGTGCGCCCCGCGGCCGCGAAGGCCTCGGCGGACTCCTCGCGCTTCTTCTGCTCCTTCGCGATGACCTTGAGGACCTCCTCGTCGGACAGGTCGCGGTGCTCGGTCCCGGCCACCTCGGCGTTGCCGATCGCGGTCAGGGTCAGCCGCAGGGTTGCCTTGACCAGCTCGTCCCGGGCCTTCATGGCCGCGGTCAGGTCGCTGCGCAGCCGCTCCTTCAAGGTGCTCACAAGGCAGCAACGTACCCTGGCCGCCGTGCATCCTCTCGCGCGTTTCGCCCTGGGCACCGCCACCACGGGCCTGGCGGGCGTCGCCTACGCCGCCGGGTACGAGTCGCGTCGGTGGACCCTGCGCGAGGTCGCGCTGCCGGTGCTGCCGGAGGGCAGCAGGCCGCTGCGGATCCTGCACGTCTCCGACCTGCACCTCACACCGGGGCAGGAGAGCAAGAAGCGGTGGGTCGCCGAACTCGCCGCGCTCGAGCCGGATCTCGTCGTGAACACCGGCGACAACCTCGCGCACCCCAAGGCCGTGCCCGCGGCGCTCACCGCGCTCGGCCCCCTGCTGAACCGGCCCGGGCTGTTCGTCTTCGGCAGCAACGACTACTTCGGCCCCACCCCCAAGAACCCGGCCCGCTACCTGCGCCCCTCGCAGCGCCGGATCCACGGGGCACCCCTGCCGTGGCGGGACCTGCGCGCCGGGTTCGTCGAGCACGGCTGGCAGGACGCGACGCACCAGCGCCTCTTCCTCGACGTCGACGGGCGCCGGATCGGCGTCGTCGGCGTGGACGACCCGCACCTCTCGCTCGACCGCTACTCGAGCGTCTCGGGCCCCATGACGGCGGACCTGCGGCTCGGGCTGACCCACTCGCCGGAGCCGCGGGTGCTCGACGGCATGGCGGCGGACGGCGTCGACCTCGTCCTGGCCGGTCACACGCACGGCGGTCAGCTCCGGCTGCCCGGATACGGCGCGATCGTCACCAACTGCGGGATCGACCGGTCCCGGGCCCGCGGGGCGTCGCGCTGGGGCACACACACCTGGCTGCACGTGTCCGCCGGGATGGGCACCTCGCCGTACACGCCGGTCCGGTTCGCCTGCCCGCCGGAGGTCAGCCTGCTGACCCTGCTGCCCCGCCCGGTGGCCCCCGCGCGGTCGAAGGCCACCCCCGCGCAGGCGTCGGAAACGGTCGGGTAGAGTTCTCCACGGTTCATCGGGGTGTGGCGCAGCTTGGTAGCGCGCTTCGTTCGGGACGAAGAGGTCGCAGGTTCAAATCCTGTCACCCCGACCATCACAGAAGGCCCAGGTCGCTCCGACCTGGGCCTTCTTGCCGTCCGGGCCCGGCGCACCGGGTCGGAGACGCCGCGCCGGGCGCGTGGGACCGGCAGTGCGGGTCGGCATTGTCGGCTTGGCGGCCCATGCCTGCACGATGCGTGCGACTCAGGTCCCTGATCGTCCGGGCGCCCGACCATCCGAGAGGCCTTGAGCCCGACGGGGGCTCCATCGCGCGTGGCTCAGGTTTCGGATCGTCCGGATCTCCGACCGTCCGAAGGGCGTTGGACCCGACGGGGGCTCCAGTCCGCGTAGCTCAGGTTCCAGACCGTCCAGATTGCGGACCATCCGAGAGACGCAGGACCCGACGGGGGCTCCGCCCCGCTCAGCTCAGGTTCCTGATGATCGGGCGGCCGGGCCATCCGAAAGGCGCCGGACTCGCAGGAGGCTCCACCGCGGGTGGATCAGCTTCCTGACCATCCACGTCCCCGACGATCCGAGCGGCGCCAGACGCGACAGGGGATCCACCCGGCGTGGCTCGGGTTCCGGATGATCCGGGGCTCGGACCATCTGGGGCCCGGATGTTCCGGAGACGCATCCTTGGAGCACCTGATCATCAGGAACCTGAGTCTCTCGAGGCGACAGACCCCCCAGACCCCGAGGGCCGCCGGATGGCCCGGCCGTCGGATCATCAGGAACCTGAATTACGCACGCCGACCCGCCCGCCACGCCCGACCGGCGCCGGATCGCTCGGCCACCCGACCATCAGGAACCTGAGCCACACAGCGGCCCGCCCGCCACGCCCGACCGGCGCCGGATCACCCGGCCACCCGACCATCAGAAACCTGAGCCACGCACGCCGGCCCGCCCGTCAGGTCCAGGGGGCGCCGGATGGCCCGGCCACCGGATCGTCAGGAACCTACGCAAGGTACGGCGAAGTCCCCGCGGGGTCTCCCGGCCATCGGATGACCGGGGCGCCAAACGGTCAGGAACCTGAGCCACGCCGGGCGACCCACCAGCCAGGTCCGAGGGCCTCCGGATGGCCCGGCCACCCGACCATCAGAAACCTGAGCCACGCACGCCGGCCCGCCCGCCACGCCCGACCGGCGCCGGATCGCCCGGGCACCCGACCATCAGGAACCTGGGTGCTGCGCCTCAGGGCATGCCGGGCGGGCCCGTCGTCCGGCCTACTCGCAGGCGATGCCGTCGCCGTCTCGGTCCAGCTTGGTGCTGTAGCCCGGCTCGCCTCGGCGGAGCGGGGCGGCGCCTGCGTTCCGTGCCTCGGTGCAGTTCTTGTAGGACGCGCCGCCCGACGAGGCCGGGGCGGGGTCCGCGGCCCGTGGGGCGGGGGCGACCAGGGGCTGCGGGGCGCGGGCGGCGGGTGCCTGGGCCGCGGGTGCCCGGGTGGCCGGGGCCACGGCGGCGGGTGCGGGTGCCGCGGCGGGTACCGCGGGGGCGGGCGCGACGGCAGCGGGCGCGACGACCGGCGGCTCGGCCGCCTCGCCCAGCGTGATCGGGTCGGTGGCCGAGGCCCGCGCACCGGTTCCGGGGAGCTGTGCGGTCACGGTCCCGGCCGCGACCCCGGGCTGCGGTCCGGTGGACGGGCCCACCACCACGGTCGAGAAGCCCGCGGCCCGAAGGGTCTCCCGAGCCTGCGCGTCGCTCATCCCGACGACGTTGGGGACGACCAGCAGGACCGGCGCGGGCGGAACAGCGGCGACCGGGGCGGGCACAGCGACCGGCCGCGGCTCCGCCGAGGCACCGCCCGCGATCGCGACAACGGTCATCACCACGCAGATCGCCGTGCCGACGAGGCCGAGCACCATCCCCGCCGTGCTGCGTCCGGCCGTGTCCGCGGCTCCGCTGCGGAAGCGGCGGCGTCCGGCGCGGGAGATCAGCAGCGCGGGCACCGTCACGATCAGCCCGACCACCGGGATCCAGCCCACGACCAGGCCCAGCACGCCCAGCACGAACCCGGTCGTCGCCGGCCGGTTGCCCGTGGGCGGGGTGGGCGGGACGGTGGAGGTCCAGTGCTGCGTGGCGGTCATCGGTTCCCCTCGTGGCGGTTCAGTGAGCTGAACGGCCTATCGGAGGGACGCCGGCGGCATTACCCGGCATCGTCAGTTCTGACGAGCGGGCACCGGGATCCGGCCGGTGAGGATCAGCAGGAGGTCGCCGATCGGGGCCTCGAGGGGCTCGCCCGCACCCCGTCGCCATTCGACGTCCGTGGCGACCAGCTCGCGGCCGCGCACGCGGTCCCGGGCACGGAAGGGGAAGGCGCGGCGCCACACCAGGTCGGCGGCGACGGTGGCGGGCTCGGCCGGGATCGCGATGTCGAGGCCGAGGGGGCGGGCGATGTCCTGGGTGTGGACCAGCACGTCGTTCAGCGGGTCGGCGGGCACGGTGCCGGGCGGGCGGCGGCGGACCCCGACCAGGCCCCGCACCTCGTCGACGAGCTGAGACGTCGGCACCGCGGCGTGCGCCCTGGCGGTCGCGTCGACCATGCGGTCGAACCGGAACCCGCTGCGCACCATGGCGGCGACCTGTGTGAACGGCGACTCTGCGGTGAGCGCGACGTGCGCCGCCACCTCCCGCACCCGCCAGCCCGCGCACAGCGACGGCTGCTCCCACTGCGCGGGGGTGAGTCCCGCGAGCAGATCGGCCAGCTCCGCGCGGGCGGTGTCGATCCAGGCATCCATCACGACCCCCAGTTAGTCAGCTTCCCTGACCAATAGTAGTCAGGAAAACTGACTACACTCAACCCGTGAACGTCGGAACCCTGCTGTTCATCCCCTACCGGGCGATGGAGACCGAGGTGATGGACGCGCTCGCCGAGGCGGGCCACGGTGTGCTCACCCTGGCCCAGGCCCGGGTGTTCCAGCGGATCGCGCCCGGCGGCAGCAGGCTGACCGATCTCGCCGACCAGGCGCAGGTCACGAAGCAGACCGCGGGCGTGCTCGTCGACCAGCTCCAGCGCGCGGGTTACGTCCAGCGCGTCCCGGACCCCTCCGACGGCCGCGCCCGCCTGGTCACCTTCACCGACCTGGGATGGCGGGCCTGCGCGGTGGCGAACGACACGGTCGCCGAGATCGAGGCGCGCTGGGCCGACCACCTCGGCGACGACATGCCCGCGCTGCGCCGAGCGCTGACCCGTCTGCGCGAGATCACCGATCCGTACGCGACCTGAGCTCCGAGAGACCTCAGGCCAGCGGGAAGCCCTTGACCCACTTCGCCACGCGGTTGCGCGGCCCGACGACGCTCACCGCGAGGTAGTCGGGCTCCTCGGTCCGGCCGATCTCGTCGACGTACTCGTCGTAGACGCGCAGCCGCTGCCCCGCCCCGGGCATGTCGGCGACGAACACGTCCTCGGCCGCACCCGCCCGACCGCGCAGGACGGCGAGATCGGCCGCGGACGCCGTCAGCACGGTGCACCCGCTCCAGGGGAGACCGGGATGCACCGCGCCGGTCGAGTCCTTCACCTCCGGCCCGAGCAGACCCTCGACCTCGCGCGCGGTGGCCGCCGCGACGCACACGGCCGCGTTGGCCGCGCGCCCCGCCGGGAGCGACTCGTCGAGCACGACGACCCATTTGAGCCGGGCCGACCGCGTCGGCACCCCGGTCTCGATCTCCTCGGGCCGATAGCCCACTGTCGTACGACTCATGAGGCGAAAGCTAAGTGGAGTCACGAACTTCGGCAACGATCGCCGTACGAAGTACGGATAAGCTGCCGCAATGGAGGATCTCGACGAACTTGATACGGCGATCCTGCGGGAGCTGCAGCGCGATGCACGGCGGACGAACCGGGACGTCGCGGCGGCGGTCGGGGTCTCGCCGACGACCGCGTTGGACCGCACCCGGGCCCTGCGGCGCCGCGGGGTGATCCGCGGCGCGCGGCTCGACCTCGATCTCGCCGCCGTCGGACGCCCGGTGCAGGCGCTCATCGCCGTGCGCGTCCGGCCGCCGAACCGGCAGGTGATCGAGACGTTCCGCAACTGGGCCGTACGGCTGCCGGAGACCCTCGGCGTCTTCGTGACGACGGGCACGGAGGACTTCCTGCTCCACGTCGCCGTCCCGGACAACGACGCCCTCTACTCCCTGGTGATCGACAAGCTGACCCAGCGCCCGGAGATCGCCGACGTGCGCACCGCGGTGGTCTACGAGCACCTGGTGTCCGACGTCATTCCGGACGCCCGTCCCAGACGCTCGTCTTGATCTTGCGATGGGTTAGGGTCGCCGCCCATGGGACATCGCGAGGACCTGCTGGACGGCGCCGCCGACTGCCTGTACACCAAGGGTTTCGGCCGGACGACCGCCCGGGACGTCGTCGCCGTGTCCGGCACCAACCTCGCGTCGATCGGCTACCACTTCGGGTCGAAGGACGCACTGCTGACCGAGGCCGCCGTGCGCAGCGCGGGCGAGTGGGCGGGGGTGCTCGACGCCGCCCTGGGCCGGGTGGACCCCACCGCCACGCCGGACGAGCGGGTCCAACAGACCTGGAGGTCCGTGGTCGACCTCTTCCACAGCGAGCACAAGCTGTGGATCAGCTACGTCGAGTCGCTGGCCGAGGCCGCCCGCTCGCCCCGCCTGCACGACGCACTGGTCGGCGCCCAGCGGGACACCCGCGAGGAGCTCGCCTCGATGTTCCACGCGCTGCCGGACGACCCGCGCGAGGCCGACCACCGCAGCCGCGTCCTCGGCGGCTTCTACCAGGCCCTGCTCACCGGCCTGATGGTCCAGTGGGTGGTGGACCCGGACACCGCACCGACCGGTGACGACGTCGCCGAGGCCCTCCGCATGCTCGTCGGCTCCGCCGAGCTGGCCTGATCAGTCCCGCTTCGGGCGCCCGATGCCGAAGGCGTACAGGGTGCCCAGGACGGCCAGGGGCGGCACGCCCGTCCACAGGAACCAGGGGTAGACGGCCTCGCCGTTCGTGATCGTGACCAGGCCCCAGACCACCAGGTTCACCACGGCGATCGAGGTGAAGACGATCGTCAGCACCCGCATGGCGGTGCCGCCGCCGGTGTCGGCGAAGACGCCCGGCCTGCGCGCCGCGACGGCCGCGGGGACCGCGGGGAGGTCCCGGACCAGCCGGTCCAGCTC
Source organism: Pseudonocardia sp. WMMC193 (assembly GCF_021728735.1). Classification (NCBI taxonomy): domain Bacteria; kingdom Bacillati; phylum Actinomycetota; class Actinomycetes; order Pseudonocardiales; family Pseudonocardiaceae; genus Pseudonocardia; species Pseudonocardia sp. WMMC193. Next base: position 4,458,113 of record NZ_JAKKDO010000003.1, read on the forward strand.
TCCCCGGGTCGTGGCGGCGTAGAGCGCGCCGGAGCGGGTGTCGAACTCGCCGAGGTCCAGCAGGCCCTCGCCCTGCGCCCACTGCAGGTGCCGGGCGGTGACCGCCCGGTCGGCGTCGGAGACCCGCATGTCCTCGGGGCGGATCGGCTCGGTCACGACGCCCATCGTGCCGGCCGCCACGGTGCGGCGGATCCGGGTCATCCCCGATAGTGCCTGCATGCCCACCCTGGCCGAGTTCAACGCCCTGCCCGACGCGGTCGCCGTCCTCCTGCCGGTCTGCGCCTCGACCACCTGGGCGGAGGCCGTCGCCGCGGGCAGGCCCTACGCCGACCTCGACGCGCTGCTGGCCGCCGCCGACGCCGCCCCCGTCGACCTGGCCGACGCGCTGGCCGGGCACCCGCGCATCGGCGACCGGGTGCACGGCGGGTCGTCGGCGAAGGAGCAGGCGGGCATGGCCACCGCGTCGGACGCGGTGCGGGCCGCGATGGCGGAGGGCAACGCCGAGTACGAGCGTCGGTTCGGTCACGTCTACCTGGTCTGCGCCTCCGGCCGCAGCGCCGACGACCTGCTCGCCGTCCTGCGGGAACGCCTGCAGAACTCGGCCGAGGAGGAGGCCGCGCGCACCCGTCGCGAGCTGACCGCGATCAACCGTCTGCGGCTGACCGGGCTCATCGTGCAGGATCGGTGAGGTGAGCACGCACCCCGCCGCGGCAGTCCCGGAGACCCTGTTCGACGACGAGCGCGAGCAGCGCTGGCGGGCCCGGTTCACCGCGGTGCGCATGTCTCGGCCGCACTGGGCGCTCGACGCCCCGGACCGCTGCGTCTACACCTCCAACGCCAGCGGCACCACGCAGATCCACCTGTGGGACCGGGCCTCCGACGAGCACCGACAGCTCACCGACCGCCCCGCGGGCACCTTCCTCGCCACCCTGTCCCCGGACGGCGAGGACGTGTGGTGGTTCGCCGACACCGACGGCGACGAGTTCGGCCACTGGGTGACCCAGCCGTTCACCGGTGGCCCGGTCGGCACGCCGCTGCCCGCCGTCGAGGACGGCTACTCGGCCGGTCTGGACATCGGTCGCGAGCACGTCGTGGTCGGCACGTCCACGGACGAGGGCACCACGATCTGGCTGGACGAGCGGGTCCTCTACCGCCACCCGGAGGACGCGGGCGTCGGCGGGCTCAGCGAGGACGAGACGCTGGTCGCGATCAGCCACTCCGAGCACGGCGACTCCCGCCACCCGGCGCTGCGGGTGCTCACCCGGGACGGCGAGACCGTCGCCGAGAAGTGGGACGGTCCGGGGAAGGGCCTGGGCGCCATCGCCTTCTCCCCGGTCCGCGGCGACCAGCGGCTGCTGGTCGGGCACGAGCGCCGCGGCCGCGAGGAGCTGCTGCTCTGGGACGTCGCGACGGACACCGAGACCGAGCTCGACCTCGACCTGCCCGGCGAGCTCGAGGCGGACTTCTACCCCGACGCCTCGGCCCTGCTGGTCTGGCACACCCACGCCGCCCGCACCCGGCTCCACCGCTACGACCTCACGACGGGCGAGCTCGCCGAGCTGCCGACGGCGCCGGGCTGCATCGGGTCGGCGGACGTCCGACCGGACGGCGTCCTCGAGTACACGGTGACCTCCGCCGCGCACCCGTCCTCGGTCCGCGCGCTCGGCCCGGACGGCGACCGCGTGCTGGTCAGCCTCGGCGAGCCCGCGCCGGACTCGGTCCCGGTGCGGGACCTCTGGGTCGGTGACGTGCACGCGCTCGTCGCCGCGCCCGCGCAGACCGGCCCCCTCCCCACGATCTTCACGCTCCACGGCGGCCCGCACGCCGCGGACGAGGACCGCTTCTCGCCCGTGCGCGCGGCCTGGGTGGACGCCGGTTTCGCCGTGGTCGAGGTCAACTACCGCGGCTCGACGGGCTACGGCTCCGCCTGGCGGGACGCGATCGAGGGCAGGCCGGGGCTCACCGAGCTCGAGGACGTGGCGGCCGTGCACTCCGCCGTCGTGGCGTCGGGGCTCGCCGATCCCGCGCGGTGCGTCGTCGAGGGGTGGTCCTGGGGCGGCTATCTCGCGCTGCTCGCGGCGGGCACCCAGCCCGACCGGTGGGCCGCGGCGATCGGCGGGGTGCCGGTCGCGGACTACGTGGCCGCCTACGAGGACGAGATGGAGCAGTTGCGCGCCTTCGACCGCGCCCTGTTCGGCGGGTCGCCCGAGGAGGTGCCGGAGACCTACCGGGTCGCCTCGCCGCTCACCTACGTCGACCGGGTGCGGGCACCCGTGCTGATCCTCGCGGGCGAGAACGACCCGCGCTGCCCGATCCGGCAGGTCGACACCTATCTGGACGCCCTGGCCGACCGGGCGGACCTGCCGTACGAGGTCGCCCGCTTCGACGCGGGCCACGGCAGCCTGGTCGTCGCGGAGACCCTGCGCCACATGGCCACGGAGATCGACTTCGTGCGGCGGAGCCTGGCGCGGATCACAGTTCCCAGCACCTAGGCGTCACCTCCGCGTAGCGATCCCGTAACGCGGCGGGGCCAGTGTGGGTGAGGACTTGGGCAAGGAGGCGGTCATCGTGGCGCTCTGGCGCGTGCACGTGGAGCTGGAGGATCGGCCCGGCCGGCTCGGCGAGCTGGCCACCGCGGTCGGCCGCTCCGGGTGCAACATCCTCTCGCTGCACGTGGTGGGGGAACCGGCGGACGACGGGTCGGTCACCGACGAGCTGCTGGTGAAGGTGCCGGAGGGGATCGAGCCCGCGGGCATGGTCGCCGCGGTCGAGCAGGCCGGGATCCCGTGCTCGCTGCTGGTGCGGGCGGACGCGACGGAGCTCGCGGACACCGCCACCACGGCGTTGGCGTTGGCGCGCATGGTGGCCGCGGACCCGGGCAGCGCGCCGCAGGCCGTCGCGACCCTGCTGCGGGCCCGGATCGTCGAGCCGGGCACCCCCGGCGTGCACACGCTGCGGGTCGGCACGGCACAGGTGCACCTCACGCGCACCTGGCCGTTCACGGCGACCGAGCTCTCGCGGGCCGCGGCGCTGCTCGAGCTGGCGGCGCAGCTGTCGCTGGCCGGGGCCCCGTCGCCGGCGGCGTCCCGGCTGGACCCGATCCTCCTGCTGCGGGACGGGTCCGAGGTCCGGCTGCGCACGGCCACCCCGGCGGACGTCCCGCTGATCGCGGCGATGCACGCCCGCTCCTCCCCCGAGAGCCGCAGCGCGCGGTTCCTCACCGCAGCCCGCAGGCTGGAGCCCGAGGAGCTCGACGAGCTCACCGGCCCGCACTCGGTGCTGGCCCTGACGATCGACGGCGGCAGCGCCGTGGGGATGGTCAACCTGTCGCGTCGGTCCGCGTTCGCGGTGATGGTCGAGGACGCCTGGCAGGGGCGCGGCCTGGGTACCGCCCTGGTCCGGCGCGTCGCCGACCTGGCGGCCGATCAGGGCGCCTCCGAGCTGACGGCGGTCACCCACACCCAGAACATGAAGGTCACCCGGCTGCTCCGCCGGGCGGGCCTGCGCCCGACCGCCGAGATCAGCGGCGGCATGCTCCACGTCCGCGCCCCCCTGACCGCGACGCACGCCACCCTCTGACACTGCGCTAGTCGAGTAGGTCGAGGACCGCCTCCGTCGGGCGGCCCACTGCCGCGCGGTCACCCCGGATCACGATGGGGCGCTCGATCAGGATCGGGTGGGTCGCCATCGCGTCGAGCAGGGCGCCGCGGTCCGCGGTCGCCAGGCCGAGCTCCGTGTAGAGCTTCTCGCCCTTCCGCACGATCGCCCGCGGGTCGTCGGTGCCGAGCTTCACCAGCACCGCCTCCAGGGTCGCCCGGTCCGGCGCGGCGTCCAGGTAGCGCACGACCTCCGCGTCCACGCCCTCGGCCTCCAGCAGCGCGAGGGCCTGCCGGGACTTGGTGCAGCGCGGGTTGTGCCAGATCGTGACGTCGCTCATGCGCAGCAGCCTAAGCCCCGCGCCGGACGTCGTCGGGCGCGATCACCAGCCGGACCAGCGGCTCCGCGACCATCGCCGCCAGCGCCGCCGCCTTGTCGGGCTCGGCGAGGTCCCAGTACGTCGCGGCGAGGTCGCGGGCCAGGTCGGCGGCCCCCTCGGTCTGCACCGTGACGACCCCCGAGACCGCGACCCAGCGCTCGGCCTCGCCCTCGGGCGCCGCCACCACGAGCGACGCCCACGGGTCCTCCTGCACCCGGCGCACCTTCGGCGAGCGGGCGAGGCTGAACACCTCCACGCCCGCGTCGGTGAGCCCGAACCAGACCGGCCGGGTCACCGGGCGCGCGCCCGGGCGGGGCGCCACGGTCAGGTAGCCGTGCAGCGGGCGGCTCAGCAGGTCCCGGTCCTCGTCGGTCAGCATGACTCCTCCTCGACTTGGTCACTTGACTGTGATCGGCCGGATCGCCCGCAGCGACGAGCTGCGGTCGGCGTTCCTCCTGCGGGACGTGGGGCACGGGACGACACTAGGCCCGTGACCGTCCCGACCTCCGGTGTCCTCGTGTTCGACGGCGAATGCGGCTTCTGCACCCGCGCGCTCGGCTGGCTGCGGCTGCTCGACCGCGAGGCCCGGCTCGTCACGCTCCCGCTGCAGGGCCCCGGCGTGCCGGCCCGGGTGGGGGCCACACCGGCGGCCTGCAAGGAGGCGCTGCACTTCGCGGCGGACGGCCGGGTGCGGACCGGCGCCGCCGCCGTCAACGGGGCGCTGGCGGTGGCCCTGCAGCGGGGGTTCCCGGAGTGGCTCTACGCGCGGACGGCGCGCACCCAGGAGCGGGTCTACGAGTGGGTGGCGCGTCACCGCGGCCTGCTCCCGGGCATGACCCCCTGGTGCGAGCGCTACCCGGCGGCCTGCGCCCCGACGGCCGACCCCCGGAGCTGAAGCCACGCTGAGTGACGCGGCCGGGTGCACCCCGCGCTCGGGCAGACTCGTCCTCGATGAGCATCGAGCCCCCCACCGAGCGCCTCCCGGTCGTCCCCCCGCCTCCGGCCCCGCGGCGTCCGCGCCGCGGCCTGGCCGGGCGGATCGTCGGCGCGGTGGCGTTCGCCCTGATGGTGTCGGTGTTCCTCCTCCCGGACCTGTGGTTCGGGTTGGACCGCTGGAGCCCGTTCACCCAGCTGATCGCCTTCCGGCCGGTCCTGGTGGTCGGGGTGGCGGTGGTCGTCGTCGTGCTGGGGCTGGTCACCCTGGGCATGCGACGGGCCTGGCCGTTCCCGGTGGCGATGCTCGTGGTGCTCGGGATCGGCGTGTCGATGCTGGTGCCGCGGATGCTGGCCGACCCGCTCCCGACGGGCGGCGAGGCCCTGAAGGTCCTGTCGTTCAACGTCTACACCGGGGACGCGGACGTGAACGCGCTCGCCGACACGATCCGCCGCGAGCGCCCCGACGTGGTGTCGCTGCCGGAGGCGGGCGAGCGGTACCGGGAGCGGCTGATGCCGCTGATCGAGGATCTCGGCTATACGAGCCGGGCGTCGGTCGGCGAGCGCTCCCAGGACGTCAACGGCGTGGTCGCGCTGGTCTCACCCCGCTTCGGCGACGTCGACTTCACCGTGGGACGGGTCGACGAGAACTCCCCGTTCCCCTACGTCGTGGTGACCGGCGGCGAGCTCGGCGACCTGCGCTTCGTGGCCTTCCACTCGGTGGCGCCGACGGCGGGTTCGGTGGCGCAGTGGCGGACCGACCTCGCCGGGGCGGGCGAGTGGTGCCGCGGCGACACCCCGACCGTGGTCGCGGGCGACTTCAACGCGAGCCTCGACCACTCCGTGCTCCGGGAGGCGATGGCGTCCTGCGGGGACGCGGCCTCGCAACGCGGATCGGCGCTGACGGCGACGTGGCCCACCTCGCTGCCGCGCTGGCTCGGGTCGGAGATCGACCACGTCTTCTCCACCACCGGAACCGCCGAGTCCTTCGAGGTCCTGGACCTGCCCGGCAGCGACCACCGCGCGGTCCTGACCACCCTGCGGCTCGCCTGAACGGCGCGTTCGCTCACCCAGGGGTGAGCGGACGCGCCGTCCGTCGGCAGGGTCAGACAGGGTCGAGGGCGAAGGTGTCCAGGTCGAGGACGAAGCCCTTGACCTCCATGTCCGGCACCGTGAACGGGCTCTCCCGCAGCCGCGCCACGCCCGCGCGCACGCTGTCGGCGGGGTCCGCGAAGGAGCCGGGGGCCCACTCCGGGGTGGCGCCGCACTCCGACTCCAGCTTGGCGACGAGCTCGGGGTCGGTGAAGGTCGCCATGCCGCAGCCCTTGTGCTGCACGACGTAGACCGTGCGGGTGCCCAGCTCGCGCTGGCTGATCGTCACCGATCGCACCACGTCGTCGGTCACGATGCCGCCCGCGTTCCGCAGTACGTGGGACTCGCCGGGCTTGATCCCGAACAGCGCGACGGGGTCGATCCGGGCGTCCATGCAGGTGACGATCAGGGTGTGCAACGAGGGCGGCGCCGGAAGACCCTTGGCGGCCTCGGCGGCCGAGGCGGCGCCCCCGTCCTGATGGCGAATGAGGAGTTCGTCGGTCACGGCCCCCATGATCCCGGACGAATCGGACACCCGCAGGTGCAGACGCGCGCATGGGTCCCACGTCACGCCCAGACCGGCACGAACCACCCGTGAGTGGCGATAGTCGCTCCAGCGACTCCGCTCACCCGCCCCGCCGCCTCCGGCGACTGCCGACCCCCGGCCGCCACTCACGGGGTCAGAACTCGCCCGCGATGGTCTCGGCGATCTCGTAGGTGTTCAGCGCGGCGCCCTTGCGCAGGTTGTCGCCGCAGAGGAACAGGTCGAGCGTGTTCGGGAAGTCCAGCGCCTGCCGGATGCGCCCGACGTGCGTGGCGTCCTTGCCCACCACCGCGGCGGGGGTCGGCCAGACCCCGGCGGCCGGGTCGTCGTCCAGCTCGATGGTCGGCTGCGCGGCGATCACCTTCTGGGCCGCCTCGACCGACACCTCCTGGGCGAAGGTGGCGTGCACCGCGAGCGAGTGGGTGGTGACCACCGGGACGCGGACGCAGGTCGCGGACACCTTGAGGTCCGGCAGGCCCAGGATCTTGCGGGACTCGTTGCGCACCTTGAGCTCCTCGGACGACCAGCCGTCGTCCTTGAGCGAGCCGGCCCACGGCACCACGTTCAGGGCCAGCGGCGCGGGGAACGGTGAGTCGTCGCCCAGCGGCGCGACCGCGGCGGCCACGTCCCCGGACACGGCCCCCAGGTCCTTGCCCGCCACCGCGGACAGCTCGGCCTGCAGCCGGTCGACGCCGGCCTGCCCCGCCCCGGACGCGGCCTGGTACGAGGCCACGACCAGCGCCTCGAGCCCGAACTCGCGGTGCAGGGCACCCATGGCCGCCATCATCGACAGCGTGGTGCAGTTGGGGTTCGCGATGATCCCCTTCGGACGGTCGGCGGCCTTGTCCGCGTTCACCTCGGGGACCACCAGCGGCACGTCCGGGTCCATCCGGAAGGCGCCGGAGTTGTCCACGGCGACCGCGCCGCGCGCCGCCGCGATCGGGGCCCACTCGGCGGAGACCTCGTCCGGGACGTCGAACAGGGCGATGTCCACGCCGTCGAACGCCTCGGGCGAGAGGACCTGGACCTCGACGTCCGCGCCGCGGATCTGCAGGACCTTGCCCGCCGAGCGCGCGGACGCGATGGGCCGGATCTCCGCCCACGGCACCGTCTCGCGGGCGTTGATGATGTCGATCATCGTGGTGCCGACGGCGCCCGTGGCGCCGACGATCGCCAGAACCGGAGCCATCGCCTACCGTCCCGTCCCGGCCGCGACCACGGCCTCTTCCTCGGAGTCCAGCTCGAAGGCCTCGTGCAGCGCACGCACCGCGTCGTCCAGCTGGTCGGACCTGCAGATCACGGAGATCCGGATCTCGGAGGTGTTCATGGTCTCGATGTTGATCCCGGCGTCCGAGAGGGCCTCGCAGAACTTGGCCGTGACGCCCGGGTGGTTGCGCATGCCCGCGCCGACCAGCGAGACCTTGCCGACCTCGTTGTCGTAGATGAGCTCGGTGTAGCCGATCTCGGCCTTCGAGCGCTCCAGCGCGGCGACGGCGGCGGGGCCGTCCGCGCGGGGCAGCGTGAACGTGATGTCGGTCTTCTTGTCCGCGGCGTTGGAGATGTTCTGCAGCACCATGTCGATGTTGATCTCGGCGTCGGCCACGACGCGGAAGATCCGGGCGGCCATGCCGGGGGTGTCCGGCACGCCCGTCACGGTGATCTTGCCCTCGGACCGGTCGTGCGCCACCCCCGTGATGATGGGGTTCTCCAACGGAATCTCCTCGATCGAGCCGGCCACGAGCGTGCCGGGCTTGTCGTTGTAGCTGCTGCGGACGCGCAGGGGGACGTTGTAGCGGCGGGCGTACTCGACGGCCCGCAGGTGCAGCACCTTGGCGCCGCACGCGGCCATCTCGAGCATCTCCTCGTAGGTCACGGTGTCCAGGTGCCGTGCCTTCGGCGCGATGCGCGGGTCCGCGGAGTAGATGCCGTCCACGTCGGTGTAGATCTCGCAGACGTCCGCGTTCAGCGCGGCGGCCAGCGCGACGGCGGTGGTGTCCGACCCGCCGCGGCCCAGCGTGGTGATGTCCTTCGAGTCCTCGGACATCCCCTGGAAGCCCGCGACGAGGACGATCTGCCCCTCGGCCAGCGCGTTCTTGAGCCGGTACGGGTTCACCTCGACGATGCGGGCGTCCCCGTGCTTGCTCGTGGTGAGCATGCCCGCCTGCGAACCGGTGAACGAGCGCGCCTCCGCACCCAGCGAGTGGATCGCCATCGCGACGAGCGCGTTCGAGATGCGCTCGCCCGCGGTGAGCAGCATGTCCATCTCCCGCGGCGGCGGCGCCCCCGTGGAGACCTGCTCCGCCAGGTCCGTCAGCTCGTCCGTGGTGTCACCCATCGCGGACACGACCACGACGACGTCGTGACCCTCCTTGCGGGTTCGGACGATGCGCTCCGCGACCTTCTTGATCCGCTCCGCGCTCTCGACCGACGATCCGCCGTACTTCTGCACGACGAGGGCCACTCCGACCTCCTACTGCCTTCGGCTCTCTGTGGTCGGAAGTCGAGGCTACCCGGACTGAGCTGCCGAGTTAACCCGTTTGACCGACACCACAGGGGTGTTTAGGGATCGAGCCGTTCGGGGAAGGGGACCGGCCCGTCGCGGTCTGGTGTCACGGGGGGATGACGCCGCTGTTGCCGGAGCGCGGATCTGCGGGGGTCGGTGCGCAGGATTCCCGGTTTTCCGTGCGCGATCGTTCAAGTGAGACGGCGCGGACGTGGCCAGGCTTGAGCCACCCACCAGCCACGCACCCCGTCAGGAGGACCCACGTGGACCGACCACGGCTGATCTTCAACGCCTTCACGATGAACGTCCCGTCGCACATCTACCACGGTCTGTGGCGCAGGCCGGACACCACGCAGGCGCACTTCAACGAGCTCCAGACCTGGGTCGACCTGTGCACGACCCTCGAGCGCGGCAAGTTCGACGGCATCTTCTTCGCCGACATCCTCGGGATCGACCCGGCCTACGGCGGGGAGTGGGACGCCTACATCGAGGAGGGGATGCACTTCCCCTGCCACGACGCGGCGGCGCTGTGCGGCGCGCTGATCGGGGTGACGGAGAACCTGGGCCTCACGTTCACGAGCTCGATCGTGAGCGAGCACCCGTTCTCCTTCGCCCGCAAGATGGCGACCTGGGACCACCTCAGCAACGGGCGCATCGGGTGGAACATCGTCACCGGCGCCACCCACAACGCCGCCCAGAACTTCGGCTACGACCAGCTCGTCGAGCACGACAAGCGCTACCAGTGGGCCGAGGAGTACATGCAGGTCGTCTACAAGCTCCTGGAGGGCTCCTGGGACGACGACGCGATCCTCATCGACCGCGAGAACGGCGTGTACGCCGACAAGAGCAAGATCCACCGGATCTACCACCAGGGCGACTGGTACAAGGTGCTCGGGCCGCACATCGTGGCGCCGTCGCCACAGCGGACCCCGCTGCTCTACCAGGCGGGCGCGTCGAAGGTCGGGCGCGAGTTCGCTGCCCGCCACGCCGAGGAGACCATCGCGATCTACCCGACGATCGAGGGCGCCCGCGCGGACATCCCCTCGATGCGCGAGCTGGTGGTCGCGGCCGGCCGCGAGCCCACCGACATCAAGATCATGCAGGGCTTCTCCTTCGTCGTCGGCAGCACCGAGGAGGAGGCCTGGCGCAAGTCGGCGGAGATCGACGAGTGGGTCAGCTACCGCGGCCTCGCCTCGCACGTCAGCCGGGACATGGGCATCGACCTCGCCGACTACGACCCGGACATGCCGATCGAGCAGACCGACATCTCCGGGGTCCAGGGCTACGCCCGGATGTTCGAGGCCTCGCACCCCGGGCAGAAGGCGCGCGTCGCGGACATCGTGAAGGCGCTGTCCTACGCCAGCCGGATGGTCGGCACCCCGGAGACCATCGCCGACCAGCTCGAACAGTGGCAGGACGCCGGCATCGACGGCGTCAACATGATCTGCCAGTTCTTCCCCCAGTCCTACGAGGACTTCGTCGACCACGTGATGCCCGTCCTGCAGGAGCGGGGGCTCGCCCAGCGCGAGTACGCCCCGGGATCGCTGCGGGAGAAGCTGTTCCCCGGCAGCGGCGGCAGACTCCCCGCCCGACACCCCGCCGCCCGGTACCGGGGCAGCTTCACCCACGCCGCGGCCCGCAGCGCGAACGGCACGGCGGCGGGCTGGGACCCGGCGCCGACCCCGGTCGCCGGATCGTGACCGACGGGCCGAGCCGCCACGCCCGGCGAGCTCGGCCCGTCCCCTTCCGCCCGCGGTCCGGGGCCCACGGTCCGACCTCGCAGCCCGACCTCACAGCCCCGGCATCCGCCCGGTGAGGCGCGCGTGATGAACCGGCTCCACGTCGGCAACCCCACCGCCCAGCCCGATCGGCAGCATGGGGACCTGCGGACCGGGAGGAGCACACGGTGCAGTACTGGACGACCACCAGCCGCCCGGTCGGCGAGCAGTTCAGCTACTGGCGCGAGGTCATCTGCCAGGCCTTCACCCCGCTGGCGACCGACCGGGGAACCGCGTCCGGCCGCCCGAGCGCCGCGGAGCCCGGGCTCGCGAGCTGGGTCCGGTCGAGCCTGCTGACCTCGACCAACTGCGCGGAGGTGTCGTCGAAGACCCAGACGATCTCGCACGGGGACGCCGAGCTGCGGCGGACCGAGTCCGAGGACGTCTTCATGAACCTGGTGACGCGCGGGTCCTGCATCGTCAACCAGGGCGGGCGGACCGCGCACGTGAAGGCGGGCGGCTTCTCGTTCGTCGACACCACGGAGACCTACACCCAGACCTACCTCGAGGACGAGGCGCACGGCGAGTGGCGCGCGGTCTCCTTCCGCATCCCGCGCGGGCACCTCGTGCCACTCCTGGCCGCCCCGCAGCGGTTCACCGCCGTCGCGCACGACGGGACCGCCGGGGGCATCGCGAGCGTCGCCGCGTCCACCGTGCTCTCCACCTGGGGCAACGTCGGGCGGCTCGGTCCGGCGGAGGCCGACGCCGCCGAGTCCGCGCTGAACGTCGTGCTCGCCGCGGCCGCGGGCGCGAGCGAGGCCCTCCGGGACACCGGCCGCGAGTCGCTCGAGTCGTCCCTGCGCGCCTCGGTGAACCGGTACGTCGCCGCGAACCTGCAGAGCGGCGCGGACCTGTCGTCCTCGGCGGTCGCCCGGCGGTTCCGGATGTCGACCCGCAAGCTGCACGCGATCTACCAGGGCGCCGACCTGACCTACGCGCAGACGGTGCTCGCGATGCGGGTGACCGGCTGCGCGCGGGATCTCGCCGCGGGCGACCGGAACTCGTTGAGCGACCTCGCGGCCCGGTGGGGCTTCAGCGACCTCTCCCACATGAACCGGGTGTTCCGCGCCCACCGCGGCTGCCTGCCGTCCGAGTACCGGGCGGGTCGCGCGGGACGCGCCGAGGGGCGGCGGGCCCTCTCCCCCTGACGGGGCCGCGCCCGGGGTCAGCCGATGCGGCGCACCAGCCGCACGACCACGGCCGTGATGATCAGCCAGATGATCGCAGCGGTGCCGTAGTTCAGGGTCACCGCGAGCTTGGGCTCCGCGGGCAGGAACAGGTTGTCCAGCCCCAGGTTGAAGTAGGTCGCGAGGTCGCGGACGAACTCCGTGAGGAAGTTGGCCGGGTTCGCGTCGAGCAGGGTCAGCACGATGTGGACGACCAGGACCGCCACGATCAGCATGCCGACCAGGTTCAGCACCCGGGCCAGCAGACCCGCACCCCGTCGCACGTTCGTCCCCACCGCCATGTTGTCCTCCACGACCCCGCAGTTACCGAGGAGTATGGCATCGACCGGCCCGGCCCACCGGGTCCCGCGCCGCGCCCGAACGAGTGGCGGTTGCGGGGGACCGGGGTCGGGGGGTTAGAGTCGGGGCATGGCGCGCCTGCTCCTTCGCCGCCGCGGCGGGGTCTGACCGACCGGCCCCTCGTCGCGGGTTTCTGGCGTGCGCCGGTCTCACCCTGAAGACCACGCTAGGAGCACCGCGATGTCCCTCTCTCCCGACGCCTACACCGCCTCGTCGTCGTCGAAGATCCGTACGCCCTCGGTACCCGCGCCCGCGGGCCAGGCGCCGTGGAACCGCCAGCAGGGCAGCCATATGCCCTTCGGCCGGTACAAGCCCTTCCACGAGCTGGTCGAGCCGGTGTCGCTGCCGGACCGCACGTGGCCGGACAAGCGGATCACCACGGCGCCGCTGTGGTGCGCCGTCGACCTGCGGGACGGCAACCAGGCGCTGATCGACCCGATGAGCCCGCAGCGCAAGCGCCGCATGTTCGACCTGCTGGTCCGCATGGGCTACAAGGAGATCGAGGTCGGCTTCCCGGCCGCCTCGCAGACGGACTTCGACTTCGTCCGCGAGATCATCGAGCAGGACGCCATCCCCTCGGACGTCCGGATCCAGGTGCTGACCCAGGCCCGTCCGGAGCTGATCGAGCGCACCTTCGAGGCGTGCGAGGGCGCGCACAGCGCGATCGTCCACCTCTACAACTCGACGTCCGCGCTGCAGCGTCGGGTGGTCTTCCGCCAGGACCGGGCGGGCATCACCAAGATCGCCACGGACGGCGCCGAGTTCGTGCAGCAGGTCAGCGAGAAGTACCCGGACACCGACTGGCGCTTCGAGTACTCGCCCGAGTCCTACACCGGGACCGAGCTGGAGTACGCGGTCGAGGTCGTCAACGCCGTCTCCGCGATCTGGCAGCCCACGCCGGAGCGGCCGATGATCGTCAACCTGCCCGCCACCGTCGAGATGGCCACGCCGAACGTCTACGCGGACAGCATCGAGTGGATGCACCGCAACCTGGCCCGCCGCGACGGGATCATCCTGTCGCTGCACCCGCACAACGACCGCGGCACCGGCGTCGCCGCCGCCGAGCTGGGCTACCAGGCGGGCGCGGACCGCATCGAGGGCTGCCTGTTCGGCAACGGCGAGCGCACCGGCAACGTCGACCTGGTCACCCTGGGCATGAACCTGTTCACCCAGGGCATCGACCCGCAGATCGACTTCTCGGACATCGACGAGGTCCGCCGCACCGTCGAGTACTGCAACCAGCTGCCCGTGGCCGAGCGGCACCCGTGGGGCGGCGACCTGGTCTACACGGCCTTCTCCGGCTCGCACCAGGACGCGATCAACAAGGGCTTCGACGCCATGCGGGCGGACGCCGAGGCGGCGGGCCACGAGGTGGACGAGCACCCGTGGGAGGTGCCGTACCTGCCGGTGGACCCGAAGGACATCGGCCGCACGTACGAGGCCGTGATCCGGGTGAACAGCCAGTCCGGCAAGGGCGGCGTCGCCTACATCATGAAGACCGAGCACGGCCTGGACCTGCCGCGTCGGCTGCAGATGGAGTTCTCCAAGGTCATCCAGGAGGTGACCGACACCGAGGGCGGCGAGGTCTCCCCCAAGGAGATCCGGGACGTCTTCGAGACCGAGTACCTCAGCCGCGAGACCCCGCTCAAGCTGATCCGGCACCGGCTGACCAGCGACGGCGAGGGCCGGGACGAGATCGTCGCGACCGTCCGCGTGGAGAACGACCTGCACGAGATCACCGGCAGCGGCAACGGCCCGCTGGCCGCGTTCGTGGACGCGCTGGCCGGCATCGGCTTCGACGTCCGGGTCCTCGACTACCACGAGCACGCCATGGGCGGGGGCGACGACGCCCGGGCCGCGGCCTACGTCGAGTGCACCGTCGAGGACAAGGTGCTCTGGGGCGTCGGCATCGACTCCTCCATCGTCTCCGCCAGCTTCAAGGCCCTGGTCTCGGCCATCAACCGGGCCCTGCGCTGACGCACCCGTGCGTGGTAAGTGGTGCCAGAGCACCACTTACCACGCACGAGCGGCGGAGCTGCCCGCCTCGAAGAACGTCCGCAGGGTCGCCTCGTCCGTGAGTTCGTGCACGGCGCCGAAGTCCGCGTTCCAGAACGGGCCGGACCGCGGCGTCCAGGGCCCCACGTAGGCGTACGGCTCCGGGTGCCCGGCGTCCCCCGGTGACACGCCGTAGTTCACCTCGTCCCTCGCGATCGCGAGATCGAAGTGCTCGGGCCACAGCACGGGCTCGCTCTCCGGCGCGAACGCGCGCAACGCCCGCTCCCCGGTGCCGAACCAGCCGAGGAGCAGGTGGGTGGCCGCCTCGTCGACGACGATCTCGTCGTCGAGTGCGGCGCCCGAGTGGTCGGAGTACACCCCCTCCGGCACCCCGGGCTCCACTCCCGCCCGCGCCGCCAGGTCGCGGTAGGTGCCGCGCAGCGGCGCCCGCCCGCCCTCCCACACCAGCTCGGTCCCCGAGACCCGCAGTGACCCGCTGACCTGACCGAACCCACTCGGCACCACGCGCAGCCGGATGGTCCCGGCCGCCCGGAACTGCGGGCCCGCGAGCAGCAGCTCGGCCACCCCGTGCAACGCGTGCCTGGTCCCGCTCATGCGGCACCGAACGCGGTGAACGCGGTGTGCAGGACCAGGCCGTGCGGGTCCTCGACGTCCACGGCCGCGCGGGCCGCGTGCACGGCGTCCGCCATCGTCTCGCCGCGGGCCAGCGCCCGGTGCAGGTCGAGGGAGAACCCGACGGTCACCGCGTCCCCGATCGGCGCGATGCTGGCCGCCACCGCGGCCGTCCCGCGGGCCATCAGGGCACCGACCAGGCCCAACACCTCGTCACCCTCGACGGGCACCCCGGCCGCGGACTCGCAGACCGCGAGCACCGTGCGGCGCGGGGCGGCGCCGAGCAGGTCGAGGCGGTGCACCGTCATGTCCCCGTCCGCCAGGCGGACCGCGGAGAAGATCGGGTTGTCGGCCCGGACGAGCCCGTGGCAGGCGAGGTGGGCGAGCTCCGCCCCCGCCAAGGTCGCCGTGACGGCGGCGACGCTCGCCGCGGGCGGCACCAGCACGTCGGCGTCCGGGTGGAGTTCGCGCAACCGGGTCACCTCCTCGACCGCGCCGGGCAGCCCCGGCCCCGCCACCAGGACGGTCCGGCCGCCCGCGGCCGGGGTGCCCGCCGTCCGCGCCCACAGCGACATCGACGGCGCGGCGGAGACCGGCCCCGGGTGCAGGGCCGACCACGGCACCTCCCGGGTGGTCGGGTCCGGCACCACGACGACGGGGGCCTGCGGATCCAGCCCCAACGGCGCGACGAGCAGCTCCCGCAACCGGCCCACCGCGTGCCGGACCGCGGCGGGGGCGGACCGCGAGGGCCTGCCGGGGCGCCCGAGCCTGCGCAGCGCGGCACCGAGCGCCTCCGCCTCGACCGCCACGTCCGCCCGGGCGCCGAGGCCCACCAGCTCGGTGCGGCGGGGCCGGACCACGACCGCGAAGACCCGGCCCCCGTCGGTGCCGTAGGCGACGAGCGGGCGCCCGGCCAGCAGCCGTCGGACCTCGGAGAGGGAGGCGGTGCCACCCCGCCCCGGCTCGCCCGCACGGCTGCGCCAGGCCGCCTTGCGCACCCGGACCTCCAGGGTGGCCTGCTCGGCGAGCAGCGTCGCGGGTTCGGCCGCACCGTCTCGCCGCAGCTGGGCGAGCTCGGCCTGCACCGCCGCCAACGCGGCGCGCGGCGCGCGGACCTCCTCCTCCAGCGGCGGCGCCGAGGTCAGCAGGGCCGCCGCCCGGATCCGGTCGAGCCACCGCAGCACGTCCGCGGGCGGCGCCGACCGCAGCAGGGCCCGCAGGCCGAGCCTGCCGAGCTCCACGCCGTGCCCGGAGGCGAGGGCGCGCAGCTCCGTCGAGCCGAGGGTGTCGCGGTGCCGGTTGAGGTCCAGCAGGCCGCCGCGGGCGTGGCGGACGACGCCGGCGTCGTCCCCCTCGGCGTGGGCGGCCAGCGCCCCGGCGAGCCGGGCCTGCGCCCTGACCAGCACCGATCCGCGTCTCCCCTCGGTCAGCGCGGCGGCGAGGTGGGCGCGGGCGACGGGCCGTCTGCCCAGGGCCAGTGCGGCGCGGCCTGCGGCCAGGTGGCCGTCGACGAGCGCGGCACGCTGCCCGTTCGCGGCGAGGGTGCGGACGGCGCGGCGGGCCGCTGCCAGGTCGATCGGCTCGACCCGGCCGACCGCGAGCAGCGCCGTCACCCGGACGATCTCCGCCCGGGCCACCCAGGCCGGGCGCCGTTGGGCCCGGAACGCGGCGGTCGCCGCGGCGGCCGGGGCGAGCGCGGCCTCCGGGTCGCGCCCGCGGGCCTCCACCTGCGCGAGCCGGAGCAGGGCCTCGGCCCCCATCAGGCCGGCCCCGCCCGCCGCGAAGGTCTCCTGGGCGCGCCGGGCGGAGGTGCGCGCCTCGGCGGTCAGCCGCAGGTCGAGGAACGTGTCGAGCTGTTCGAGGTGGAGCTCGCCCTCGGCCAGCCCGACCGCGCGGTAGCGCTGCTCGGCGGCGTCGAAGGCGCGCAGGCTGTCCGCCAGGCGGCCCGCCCGCGCGAGGACCCACCCGCGGGAGCAGGCCACGAGCGCCCCGAGTGCCGGCCCGGCGAGGGCGTCGGCGCGGTCGAGCAGGCCCAGCGCGACCTCCGGGCGCCCCAGCTGCGCCTCGATCATGGCCAGGTTGTTGGCCACCTTCGCCTCGGTCTCACGGGTGGTCCGGGGGTCGGCGAGGACGCGGCGGCAGATGCGGGCGGCGTCGGGCAGCCTGCCGACGTTGTAGAGCACGGACGCCCGCTGCAGCTCCAGCTCCGTGTCCCCGCCCGGCGCCGCCTGCGCGGCGGCGTCGAGATCGCGCGCGGCGGGCGCGAACCGGCCCCGCTCCAGCTGGACGACGGCGCGGGACACCAGGACCTCGTGCAACCGCTCGGCCAGCCCGGCCGCCCTGGCCAACCGGACCGCCTCGTCGAGCAGCCGTTTCGCGGAGTCGTGCGCGGTCCGGGACCGCTCGTAGGCGGCCTGCGCCCGCAGCGCGACGACGAGCGCCTCCCGCGCCACCGCGGCCCGGCGGGCCTCCGCGACGAGCGCGGGCACGGCCGGACCCGCGCTCCGCGGGTCCGCCACGACCTCCGCGTGCAACGCCACAGCACGTATCACGAGATCAGTGGACACGTCCTGATTCATGACACCGCCTGCCGCCCCGGGGTGGAGGCAGGTTACGACGGCGCGCACGCAGGAGGCACCCATGGCTTGGGGAAAAGAGTTCGCGATCGCGGACACCGACACCGGATACGTCCGGACGGCGGAGCAGCGGTTGATCGACCGGCAGGGTGTCACCGCCCAGGCGGCCTACTTCGCGAGTCCCGGCGCGGAGGCCTACCAGAACGCGCTGCTGCGGGAGATCGACGAGCGCGCGGGCGAGCGCGGGCCGTGCACCTGCACCGTCCGCCGGGGGGACCGCTCGGTGCTGGCCGCGCCGGACGAGCTGCTGGTCCGCACCACCCAACTGGACGCCAACGTCCGCGCGCTGCTCACCGAGCTGGACTTCGAGGCGGGCGACACCGCGCTCGACGGCCGGGTGACCCGGCTGCGCTCGCTCGTGTCGAACCTGCCGGTCGAGCGGCTCGACGAGGTGCTGCTGGTCCTGCAGAGCCGCGGCGTCCCGGCCTCGCTGAACCACCTGACCCCGCTCGGCCCCTGGGCGAAGGGGCAGGGCGGACCCGAGAACACCACGGGTCGGGTGCAGCCGCCGCCGGTGCCCGTCGACGACCGCCCGCTGGTGGCGGTGATCGACACCGGGGTGAACACCGACGAGCGCACCGACGGCTGGCTGTCCCGCCTGGAGCTCGCCGAGAAGGACCTGCTGACCGAGTTCGGCAAGGACCGCACGCTCGGGTTCGCCGCCGGGCACGGCACGTTCGGCGTCGGCGCCCTGCTGCAGGTGGACCGGGGGGCGCGGGTGCGGGCCTACAAGGCGCTCAACTCCGACGGGATCGGCACCGAGGTGGAGGTGGCCGAGGCCATCGTCCGGGCCGCCGCGGACGGCGCGACGGTGATCTCCCTCTCCCTCGGCACCCGCACGCTCGACGACCAGCCCCCCGTGGCGATCGACGTCGCCCTGGAGTCGCTGCCCGCCGAGGTGGTCGTGGTCGCCGCGGCGGGCAACTACGGGGACGAACGCCCGGTCTGGCCCGCCGCTTTCAGCCGCGTCGTGTCCGTCGCGGCCCTGACCTCGACCGGCCACGGCGCGCCCTGGTCCACCCGCGGCTTCTGGGTGGACTTCTCGGTGGTGGGCGAGGGCGTCGTCGCGCCCTACCCGGTGGGGACGGAGTCGGCGTTCATCGACCCGGAGCCGGACACCTTCGGCCCGGACGCCTGGGCCGTCTGGAGCGGGACGTCCTTCGCGGCGCCCCAGCTCGCCGGGCTGATCAGCCGGCTCACCCCGCAGTGCGGCGGCAGCCCGCACGCGGCGCTGGCCGAGATCACGCGCCACGCGGTGCGGCTGCCCGACTACGGCCGTGCGCTGCAGATCCTGCCCGGTACCTAGTGGCCCGGGACTAGACCGCGATCCGTCCGCTCACGATCACCCGGCCGCCCGGCAGGGTGATCGTGAGCGACAACGCCACCGTCTCCGCGGGCAGGTCGGCGGCGAAGCGGCCCAGCTCGTCCGCGGTCAGGGAGAGCGACTCGCCCCCCAGGACCAGCTCCACCGCGGCCCCGCCGCCGGGCGCGAGCTGCCCGACGAGCCGCCTGCCGCCCAGCCCCGGCACGACCTCGATCTCGATCTCCACGTCGCCCGCCTCGAAGGCCAGCGCCCGCGGTCCGGCGGCTCCGCGCACCACACCCTCGAGCCCGTCGACCAGGGAGTCGTAGGTGAGTGCGGCGAGCTCGGCGTCGACGGTCCGCCACGCGAACAGGCCCTTGGCGGCCTCCACCACCTCGCGGGGGGCCCGGCGGTCGGCGAGGGCCGCGGCCAGCTCGGCGGCCAGCTCGTCGTCAGTCATCGCTGCCCACCCCCTCCGGCAGCAGCGCGCGCAACCGGTCCAGGCACCGCGCCCGGGTCGGCCCGATGCTGCCGATCGGCATGTCCAGCACCGACGAGACCTGCGCGTACGGCAGCGCGAGCACCACGACCAGCTCCAACAGCCGGGCGCAGCGCTCGTCGAGCGCCTCGAAGGCGGCCCGGACCAGGCGGGCCCGCTCCCCGTCGAGCGCGCGCTCCTCCGGCCCCGGCTCGGTCGCCGGGGCGTCGAGCTCCGTCTCCGTCGGCGACTCCCGACCGGCCCGCCGGGCCAGCCGCCACGCCTCCCGGCGGGCGGTGGTGGCCAGCCAGCCGCCGATCGCCTCGGGTTCGCGCAGCGTGCCCAGGTTCTCGACCAGCCGCAGGAACGTCATCTGCACGGCCTCGCCCGCGTCCGGCCTGCCCAGACCCTGCCGCAGGGCCACCGACCAGACCAGCGAGGAGAAGTCCTCGACCAGGCGGTGCCAGGCCGCCTCGTCCCCGTCCGCGGCGCGACGGACGACGTCCGCGACGTCCTCTCGGTCCACGCTCGCCCGTTCCTCCTCGGTCACCCCATGTGGTGAGGAGGAACCTATCCGACCCACTGCCGACCATCCCAGACCTTCCCCGACGCGCCTCTGCCGTGAGGAGGCGATCCGGGCCCGGGGCGATACGACTCCGACCGGGCGACGGCGGGTCACCCGCAGTGACCGGACTGCGGGGTCGCGTACGGTCGAGCCGTGGTGTTGCCCGTGGCTCCCCTCGCCGCCTACCTGTTCCTGCTGTGCTGGTCGGCGATCCCGTTCGCACCGGCGGAGCCCGTGCTCCTCGCGGGTGGCGCGGTCGCCGGGGCGGGTGGCCTGCTGCTGCCGGTCGCGATCGGCGCGGCGGCACTCGGGTCGCTGGTCAGCGACCTGGTCAAGTACGCGCTGGGGCGCAGCGCCGGTCCGGCCCTGCTGCGCAGGCTCTCCCGCTACCCGGCAGGGGCGCGGGCGGTGCGGTGGATCGAGTCGCGCATGCTCGCGTCGGGGGCGTGGGTGATCGCGCCGTCCTACTTCGTCCCGTTCGGGGTCGTGACGGCCACGCTGCTGTCCGGCGCCCTCCGGCTGCCGTGGCGCAGCGTGGTCCTGGCCTCCGCGGTCGGGGCGCTGGTCTGGGCGACGGTGTTCCTCGGCCTCGGCTTCGTGGGCACCGCGGTGACCGGCAACCCGTGGTTCGGCCTGGCGATCGCCGCCCCGGCCGCCCTGGTCATCGGCCTGCTGGCCAAGCGCCGCGTCGCCCGGGAGTGCACCTGCGCCCCCGACCGGCACGCGGCCCCGTGCCCGCAGGCCGCCTGAACCTGCACGTTTCGTGCTCTCAGTGCTGCATGATCACTGATCGTGTGCGCTCAGTGTCGTGGGGACCGCGCTGAGAGCACGAAACGTGCGATCACCTGCCCAAGATCTCCTGCACGCTCGACGCGTGATCGGGCCCGTCCACCGGGAACCCCGCGGCCTCGTCCACCAGGGTCGCGTCCACCTCGTGCGGGCGGATCGTGCCCGCCTTGATCGCCTCGGCGTGGTGGCAGGCCACCCGGTGCCCGGCGGGTGCGCCCTCGAGCTGCCGCAGCTCCGGGCGTTCGGTGGCACAGCGGTCCGCCTGCCTCCACGGGCACCGCGTGTGGAAGCGGCAGCCGCTCGGCGGGGCGGCGGGAGACGGCAGGTCACCGGCCAGCAGGATCCGCTCGCGTCGGTCCTCGGCCTCGGGATCCGGCGTCGGGACGGCCGAGAGCAGCGCCTTCGTGTACGGGTGCTGCGGGTCCGCGTAGAGGTCCCCGGCGGGCGCCTCCTCCACGATCCCGCCGAGGTACATGACCCCGACCCGGTCGCTGACGTGCCGGACCACGGCCAGGTCGTGCGCGATGACCAGGTATGTCAGGCCCAGCTCGGCCTGCAGCCGCGACAGCAGGTTGAGCACCTGGGCCTGGACCGAGACGTCGAGCGCGGAGACCGGCTCGTCGGCCACGATCAGGTCCGGCTCCACGCACAACGCCCGTGCGATCCCGATCCGCTGCCGCTGCCCGCCGGAGAACTCGTGCGGGTAGCGGCGCAGCGACCCCTTCGGTAGGCCGACGGCGTCGACCAGCTCCTGCAGCCGGGCGTGCCCGCCGGTCAGCCCGTGGGCCTTCATGCCCTCCTGGAGCAACGACTCCACGGACTGCCGCGGGTCGAGCGAGGACAGGGGGTCCTGGAAGACCATCTGGAAGCGGCGCCGCGCCTTGCGCAGCTCCTCGCCCTTCAGCGCGGCGACGTCCCGCCCGTCGAACCGCACGGATCCCCGCGTCGGCTCGGTGAGCTTGAGGATCGCCCGGCCGAGCGTCGACTTGCCGCAGCCCGACTCCCCGACCAGCCCGTACGTCTCGCCCTTCTCGATCGTCAGCGAGACCCCGTCGACGGCGTAGACGTGCCCGACCGTCCGGCTGACGAGCGTTCCCTGCGTGATCGGGAAGTGGACCGCCAGATCCTCGACCTCCAGGAGACTCATCGCTCTCCCTCGCTGCGCGAGCTCGGCGCTTCGCTTGGGCGCTGTGTCGATGGTTCGCTCGCAAGCTCGCTCACGACGCCCCCACCGGGTTGTGGCAGCGGAGGAAGCGGCCGTCCTCGACCGGCGCGGGCGTCACGGACGTGCACACCTCCAGTGCGTTCGGACACCGCGGCGCGAAGGCGCACGCGGACGTCCACGGCAGGTTGTCGTTGACCGAACCCTTGATGGCGGCGAGGTCCTCGCCCGGCGGGCCGTCCAGTCGCGGGATCGAGCCGAGGAGCCCGTGGGTGTACGGGTGGCGCGGGGCACGGAAGAGCTCGTGCCGCTCCGCGCGCTCCACGATCCGGCCGCCGTAGAGCACGTTGACCCGGTCGCACAGCCCGGCGACGACGCCGAGGTCGTGCGTGATCATCACCAGCGCCGTCCCGGTCTCCGCGACGAGCTGTTTGAGCAGGTCCAGGATCTGCGCCTGGATGGTGACGTCCAGGGCGGTGGTCGGCTCGTCGGCGATCAGCAGCCGGGGCGAGCAGGCCAGCGCGATCGCGATCAGCGCCCGCTGGCGCATCCCGCCCGAGAGCTGGTGGGGGTAGGCGTCGAGCCGCCGCCGCGGGTCGGGGATCCCCACCCGGTCCAGCAGCTCGACGGCCTCGGCGCGCGCCGCCTTCTTGTCCATCCCCCGGTGCCGGGTCAGCACCTCGGTGATCTGCAGGCCCACCGTGATCACCGGGTTCAGCGAGCTCAGCGGGTCCTGGAAGATCATCGACAGGTCCCGGCCCCGGCGTTCCCGGAGCTGGCTGTCGGACAGGGCGGTCAGCTCGTCGCCGTCCATGCGGATCGAGCCCGTCACGCGGTTCCCACGCTCCGGCAGCAGCCGCATGATCGCCAGCGAGGTGACCGACTTGCCGCAGCCGGACTCCCCCACCAGCCCGACGATCTCGCCGGGCTGCACGTCGAAGCTCACCCCGTCCACGGCCACCGAGTCGGGCTCGCCGCGCCGGGTGAAGGCGACCTTGAGGTCCTCGACCTCCAGCAGCGCACTCATGTCAGCGCCTCCCCTTCGGATCGAGCGCCTCGCGCAGTGCCTCGCCGAGCAGCGTGAACCCGAGCGCGACCAGGATGATCGCGATGGCCGGGTAGAACGCCAGCGCGGGCCGGACGTCGAGGTAGGACTGGGCGTTGGCGAGCATGAGCCCCCATTCGGCGCGGGCGGGGTCGCCGTCCCCGAGCCCGAGGAAGGACAGCGCGGCGGCGTCGAGGATGGACGTCGCGAGAGTCAGCGTGGCCTGCACGATCACCGGCCCCATCGCGTTCGGCAGCATGTGCCGCACCACGATCGCACCCCGCCGCACCCCCAGCGAGGTCGCGGCGAGGACGTGGTCGGACTCCCGCTGGGCGAGCATCGCCCCGCGCAGCAGCCGGGCGAAGATCGGCACGTTCACCAGCGCCACGGCGATGATCACCGTGGTCTGGCTGGGCCGCGCGGCCAGCGCCGCGATGGAGATCGCGAGCAGCAGCGACGGGATGGACAACAGCACGTCGGTGACGCGCATGAGCACCGTGTCCACCCACCCGCCGAAGGCCCCGGCGATCGCCCCGATCAGCACGCCGAACACCAGCCCGATGAGCGTGGCGAAGACGCCGACGAACAGGGTCTGGCGCGAGGCGAGGAGCAGCCGGGAGAAGAAGTCCCGGCCGTTCTGGTCCGAGCCGAGCGGGAAGCCCGGCAGGGCGCCGGGGATGGAGTCGGGCCGCAGGTTGCGCTGCAGCTCCGGGAACACCTCGGCCGGGCCGTGCGGGGCGAGGAGCGGCGCGAAGATCGAGACCAGCACGAACAGCCCGACGATCACCGCCCCGACGATCGCCACCGGGTTGCGGCGCAGCCGGATCAGCGCGTCGGCGGTCAGGGAGCGCCCGCCGAGGTCGTCGATCTTGTCCCGACGGCGGGTCAGCAGGCTCGTCATCGCACCCTCACCCTCGGGTCGATGATCGCGTAGGAGAGGTCGACGAGCAGGTTGACCAGGACGTACACCAGGGCACCGAGCAGCACGACGGCCTGCAGCCGGGGATAGTCGCGGCGCTCGATCGCCTGCGCGAGCAGGGTCCCGAGCCCTCCCCACACGAACACCTTCTCGGTGAGCACGGCGCCCGCCAGGAGCAGACCGGTCTGCAGGCCGATGGTGGTGGAGACGGGGAGCAGCGCGTTGCGCAGCACGTGCCGCTGCCGGACGGTGCCGGGGGCGAGGCCCTTGGAGTTGGCCGTCCGGACGAAGTCGGAGCCCATGACGTCGAGCACCGATGCCCGGGTGATCCGGACGATCACGGCGAGGGGGATCGTGGCGAGGGCGATCGCCGGCAGCACGAGATGGGTCAACGCATCCCAGCTGGCGTCGAACTCCCTGGTCAGCAGCCCGTCGAGGACGGCGAACCCGGTGACGTGGGTGGCCTCGATGTCGACGGCCTGCCTGCCGGACGGCGGGAACCAGCCGAGGTCCACGGCGAACCACTGCTTGAGCAGGTAACCGAGGAAGAACACCGGCACCGCGACGCCGACGAGTGTCCCGATGATGGTGGTGGTGTCCAGCGGACGACCGCGGTAGCGGGCGGCGAGGTAGCCCAGCGGGATGCCGAGCACGACGGCGATCAGCAGGGCCGCGACCGACAGCTCGATGGTCGCGGGCAGCGCGCGGGCGATCTCGGTGGTGACGGGCTCACCGGTGATCAGCGAGTTCCCGAAGTCGCCGGTGATCGCCCGGCCCAGGAACTTCACGTACTGCACCGGGATGGGCTGGTCGAGCCCCAGGACGGTGTTGAGCTCGGCGATCTTCTCCGGGGTCGCCTTGTCCCCCAGCAGCGCCGCCGCGGGCCCGCCCGGCAGCGAACGCAGCCAGGCGAACAACAGCACGGACAACAGCAGGAGGGTGGGGACGACCTGGATCAACCGCCGCACGATGAAGCGCAGCATGGTGGGGGTCCTTCCACACCACGGGCCGACGGCGGGGTGCGCCGTCGGCCCGTGGCCGGTGTCAGCTCTGGGTCTTGCTGACGGTGTTGAAGCGCTCGTCGGTCAGCGGGCTCGGCACCAGACCCTGGATGCTCGGCCCCACGACGATCGCGGGCGGGCTGCTGCTGATCGGCACGGCCGGCAGGTACTTGGCCATGATGTCCCGGTTGGCCTGCTCGTACTGTGCCTGCTTCTGCGCCTGGTCCGGGTTGGCGTCCGCGGCGTTGATCTCCGCGTACATGGCCGGGTCCTCCGCGCCGAACTCCGGCTTCTCGCGACCGAAGAAGGTCCCGATGAAGTTGCCGGCGTCGTTGTAGTCGCCCGTCCAGCCGAGCAGGTGCAGGTCCTGCTTGCCCGCGGTCTGCACGTCGTCCTTGAAGCCGCCGTTCCACGGCCGCGGCACCGGGTTGACCGTGATCCCCACCTGACGCAGGTTCTCCGCGATCAGCTGGAAGATGTCGGTCGGGTTCGGCATGTACGGCCGGGAGACTTCGGTGGGGTAGTAGAAGTTCAGCGTCAGGTTCGACGCGCCGGCCTGCGCCAGCAGGTCCTTCGCCTTCTGCGGGTCGTACGGGTACTGCTGCACGTCGGCGGCGTAGCCCGCGACCGTCTGCGGCATGAACTGGGTGGCGACCTCGGCCCCCTCGGGCAGCTTGGTCTGCACCAGCGCCTGGCGGTCGATGGCGTAGGCCAACGCCTGGCGCACCCGCAGATCCCGCAGCGCCGGGTTGTTCTTGGTGTTGATACCCATGTAGAGCACGTTGAACGGGTCGCGGATCAGCACCTGCTGGCCGGACGACTTCAACGACGCGTAGTCCGCCGGGCTCGGCAGGTCGTAGCCGTCGATCGTGCCCGCGGTCAGCTCCTGCTTGCGGGCGTTCTCGTCCGGGATCACCCGGAAGACCAGCTTGTCGAGCTTGGCCTTCTCACCCCAGTACTGGTCGTTGCGGACCAGCGTGATGGTGTTGGCCGTCCGGTCGTAGGACTCGAACTTGAACGCACCGGTGCCCGTCGGGTGATCGGTGGCGTAGGCCGGGTACGAGAAGGAGTCCCCGGACTGCGTGACGTTGTCCGCGTCGTACTGCTTCAGCGCCGTCGGGCTCGAGATCGAGAACGCGGTGAGGCCGAAGGCGGCCGGGAACGCGCCCTTGTTCTTGGTCAGCGTCATGACGGCGCTGGTCGGCGAGGCCGCCTGGCAGTTGTCGTAGATCCCGCCGTTGCCCTTGAAGCCCTCGAAGACGTCCGCGTAATAGATCATGTTCGACTGCGCGGCATCGCCCTGCATGTTCGCCCAGCGATCGAAGTTCGCGCAGACCGCGGCGGCGTCGAGCGGGGTGCCGTCGGTGAACGTGACCCCCTCACGGATCGTGAAGGTCCATTGCTTGCCGTCCGGCGTGGACTCCCAGGCGGTCGCGAGACCGGGGGTCAGCTCGGTGGTCCCCGGCTTGTACGTGATCAGCGTGTCGTACATCTGCCGGATCGGGCGGAAACTCTCGCCGTCGTCGTTGAAGATCGGGTCGAAGTTCTTCGGTGCGCCTGCGGCACCGAAGACCATCGTTCCGCCGGTCGCTCCGGCCTGCGCGTCGCCGCCTCTTTCCGAGGTCGCGCACGCCGCGAGCGAGACGGAGAGCGCGCCGGCGGCGATGACGGCGAGCAGACGTCGTGTGGTGGGCATTCCTGTGACACCTCGAGGTCGTCGGGGTTTCAGATGGTGGGACACGCTACGCATCCCACCTACCCACGGGTAGCCCTAGACGTCACGTTTGGGGCACAGCTAGCTCAAGTGGACCTCAAATGCGTGAACCGCACGTAACATGCTCACGCTGTGTCACGGGGTGGGGAAGTCGAACTCCCCCGCCTTCACCCCCGCCACGAAGTCCGCCCACTCGTCCGCAGTGAAGCGGAGCAGGACTCCCTTACTCAGCTTGGAGTCCCGAACGACGGTTGAACCATCGACGTCGCGGGCGACCTCCACACATGTACCCACCGAGCAGAAGCTACTGCGGTGGAAAGTCAACTCGGTCTCTCGCGGCAAAAGAATCACCCTCCGACTCCATGGTGCATGACGGAGACGAAGGGCGGAAGGCCGGAGATGAGCCGCAGCTAGGGCATCATGATCACTGCAGGTCGAACTCTCCGTCATGTACACCACTCAGGAACGCAGCCCACTCCGCCCTCGTGAAGGAGAGGACCGGTCCCCCAGGAAGCGACTTGGAGTCGCGAACGAGTATGGACCCGTCGAGATCCTTGGCGACTTCGACACAATTGCCGATGCTGCACTTCGAGCTTCGCACAAAATTGATCTGCCCGAGACGGGTCGACTCATCCACGAGCGGACGGTATCGACCGGTCGCGTCCCGTCCAAAGTGTCACATCTCGAAGCAGTCCCATCAGAGGCGCCAAGCGGAGCGATCACCGGACAGGAGGTGCGACTTCCGGCCCCACAGCGAGACAAGCGGCATATCCGCTCGGCCAGAAGGCCTCTCAGGGCCATTCACCGCATGAAGAGCACCGCTCGTCGCAAAGCGCGGGTTAACCCATTCGATGAAGCTCCTCCTCGATCACTGCACGGGTCTCCTCAGGACCCAACGCTGCCGAAGCAGTGTCGCTGAAGACCCGCTTGAAGGTCTCGACGCCGAAGTCACCGTCGAGGAATGAGCCTCCTGACTGCGCCTCGACAAAGACGACGTCCTGGTCTTGTGAGTCCTCGAACTCTATGACGGCGAACGGCCCCCCAAGCGCACGTGAGAAACCTGAGCTAAACGGAAGGACCTGTAGAACGACCCCGAACTCGTCGACGCATTGCAAGAGATGCAAGAATTGTTGACGCGCAATCTCGCCATTGCTAGCGACTGTCCGCCGAACAACTGCCTCGTCCACAATATGGTGCAACTGCAATGGAGATTCGAGCCGGCGGAGTGCGCGCTGACGACGCACACGAAACTCCACGAGTTGCTCGATCTCGACAGGATCGTGGAAGGGAAGAGCGCTCTGTACCACCGCTCTCGCGTACGCGGGAGACTGCAGCAATCCGTGGAAGACCGCAAGCTCAAGGCTCTTGATCCGAGAGGCGTCGGACTCCAGCGCCACATAGCGGTCCGGGCTATCTAGCACGAAGGGATCGGGGGCGATCAACTTCGTGTAATCCTGCCACCAACCAGCCCGGGACCCGTCGCGTACAAGCCTCAGCAGATGCTCCAGTCGAGACTCGGCGCGCTTGCCGTAGAGCCGAACCAGATCTCGCACGTCACGCTGCTTCGGGAGCCCCTTGCCGTTCTCCAGCCTTGAGATCTTGGAGGTTGAGCATTCCAGGGCCTCCGCCGCCTGCTCCAAGGTCATCCCCGCCTCGTCCCGGTACCGCTTCAGCTCCGCGCCGAGACGGCGGCGGGAGGTCGCGGGGCCTTGGCTCATCCCACTCATCCCCTTGTGCAATTGCACCACGGCGTTGCATCATCGAATTGCGCTGCGCGACAGCAGTGTCACGGAGCACGGCAGGAACTGGGCGTCCACGTCTGGACGTCGGGAACCGGCACGGAGGCTGTCACAGATCGACAGCGCCCGAACGTAGCCCCTGACATTGCACGGTGCAAGTCCCTTCGGCATGGCGTGTCGCGGCGACCTCGCGAACCGCCGGAGGGGGCCCGGCATGGCTACCGGTTGGATCATCACGCTCGGACTCGCGGCACTGGTGCTGCTCGGGGTCGGGGTCGGCGTCCTGCAGGCGCATGCACAGCGGCAGGCGTGGCGGTCGATTCTCGGCGAGTCCCCCGCGCCCCGCCGGGAGCGACCGCCGCGGGCCCGCCCCGAGGAGTGCCGCACCTGTCGCACCCCCACCGTGGTGCTCGACGAGCACGTCCGTCGCACGCACTGACCCCGGTCACGCTCCGAAGTTTGAGCAAGATTTGAGTTGCTGCAATTGCACCACGGGAATCCATACCCCACACTGAGTTCAGCGAGACCCCGAGTGGTTCGCCTCACCTCCACCCGGGGTCCAGGGAGAGGAGGGCGCCCGTGACCAGCAGGAACGGCAGCCGCCCCCGCCCGCGTCCGCACCCCCACCCGAATTCTTCGGGTCCACTCAGCTCACGGCGAACCGCCGTCGAGGAACACACAGGAAGGTGTCTCCAGATGAGCTCGATTCGAGCTGTTCGGCCTGCCGGATCCGTGTCCAGCAAGGTCGCCCGTCGTCGATCGGGGAGGTGGTCTCCGTGAGTGTCCTGGTTGTCGCCCTGGTCGTCGGGCTGGGTCTGTTGGCCGTCATCGGGGTCGTCGTGGGCGTCATGGACGCCGCACAGGCCCGCGCGTGGCGGCGGGTCGCCGCAGAGCGGCGTCGCAGCTGGGAGGTCCGCCACGGCGGCGGGTACTACGACTCCTGGGGCGACGACGACAGCGACTGACCGCGCAGTGCCGGGGGGTTTCTGCGCCGTCCCCGGCCCGACCACGAAGGGGAGGGACCATGTACGCCGTGATCGTCGCGATCGGCCTCGTCGGGCTGATCGGGCTGTCGGTCTCGATGGGCTTCAGCATCGCTGCGGAGCGCGTCGAGGCCGACCGGAAGAAGCTCGTCGAGCGCGAGTGGACCGTGTGGCTCCGCGAGCACGAGATCATCGGGGTGGCCGAGATGACCGGGTGCCCGTGCTGTGCGCTGCTGCGTGCCCGCGCGGAACTCCAGTCCGCTCCGCCCGCCTGAGAGCGGTACCTCCGGGGAGACCCGGAGGTACCGGTCAGCTCAGGGCGCGGCGCCCCGCCAACGCGCGTCCCAACGTCATCTCGTCGGCGAACTCCAGGTCGCCGCCCATCGGCAGCCCGGAAGCCAGGCGCGTCACCGAGAGGCCGGGGAAGTCCTTGAGCAGCCGGACCAGATAGGTCGCGGTGGCCTCGCCCTCGGTGTTCGGATCGGTGGCGATGATGACCTCGCCGATGTCGCCCTCGTCACTCGCGGGGCCGGTGCCCCCGAGCCGCGCCAGCAGCTCGCGGATGCGCAACGCGTCCGGACCGATGCCGCCCAGCGGATCGAGCGCGCCGCCGAGCACGTGGTAGCGGCCCTTGAACTCGCGGGTGCGCTCCACGGCGAGGACGTCCTTGGGCTCCTCGACCACGCAGACGATCGTGGGATCGCGGCGGGCGTCCGCGCAGTAGCGGCAGCGTTCGCGTTCGGAGACGTTGCCGCAGACCTCGCAGAACTGCACGCCCTCCTTCACCTTCTGCAGGACCTCCTGCAGCCGGGTGACGTCCGCCGCGTCGGCCGCGAGCAGGTGGAAGGCGATGCGCTGGGCACTCTTCGGCCCGACCCCGGGCAGCCGCCCGAGCTCGTCGATGAGGTCCTGAACGGGTCCTTCGAACAACTCAGGCGCCCGGCAGGCCCAGGCTGCCGCCGAGGTCCCCGAACCCGCCCGTGAGCGGCCCCATCTTGTCCGCCTGCAGCTGCTGCGCCGCGCGGGCCGCGTCCTGGATCGCGCCGACGATGAGGTCCTGCAGCGTCTCGACGTCCTCCGGGTCCACGACCTTCGGATCGATCGTGACGGCGCGCACCTCACCCGCCGCGGTCTGCGTGACCGTGACGAGGCCGTTGCCCGCCTGCCCCGTCACCTCGGCCTCGGCGAGCTCCTGCTGGGCCCGCATCAGCTGCTCCTGCATCTGCTGCGCCTGCTGCAGGATCATCGCCATGTCAGGCTGACCACCCGGTTGCACCACAAGACTCCTCGCCGTGTCGCCCACTCGAACCCAGCGTAGCCGTGTCAGGGTGGGCGCCGTGTCCGCCCCGCGCCGCGTCCTCGTCACCCTCGCGGCGGGGCTCGTCCTCGTGGCCTGCTCGGCGGGGGGCGTGGCCGCGCCGGCGTCGTCCGCCCCGGTCCCCGTCGCGACGACGTCCGCACCGCCCGCACCCGCACCGCCCGCACCCGCGCTGACCGGACGGACCGTCGTCCTCGATCCCGGGCACAACGGCCGCAACGGCTCCGCCGCGGCCCGCGCCGAGGTCACCAGGCAGGTGCCCGACGGGCGCGGCGGCACCAAGGCCTGCAACACCACCGGGACCAGCACGAACGCCGGCTACCCCGAACACGCCTTCGCCTGGGACCTCGCCCGACGGGTCCAGACCCGGTTGGAGGCCGCGGGCGCGCGGGTCGTCCTGACCCGCCCCTCCGACGACGGCGTGGGACCCTGCGTCGACGTCCGCGGCCGGGCCGGGCAGGAGGCGGGCGCCAACCTGATGGTGTCGCTGCACGCCGACGGCTCGGCCGCACCGAACCACGGCTTCCACGTGGCGTACAGCTCGCCGCCGCTCAACCCGGCCCAGGCGGGCCCGGCTGTGACGCTGGCGACCGACCTGCGCGACGGGCTGGTCGCGGGCGGCTTCCCGGTCAGCGACTACATCGGCCGCGCCGGTCTCTCGCCCCGCCCCGACCTGGCGGGCCTCAACCTCGCCACCGTCCCGGCGGCGCTGGTGGAGTGCGGGAACATGCGCAACGCCGACGAGGCCGCGGTCCTGTCCAGCCCGGAAGGCCGGGACCGGTACGCCGCCGCGATCGCCCAGGGCATCGAGCGCTTCCTCAGCTGAGGGTCAGCGCTGGTCGAGCGCCTTCGCGCCGAGCTGGGAGGACAACAGCTCGATCGCGACCTCCTCGGGATCGCGGCGCACCGAGCGCTCCGCCCGGGAGGCGTCCGCCTCGGCGATCATGGCCTCCTCGTCGTCCGGCGGCGGCTCCTCGTCCGGCGGCTCGGGGGGCAGCGGAACGCCCTCGTCGCCGCGGCCGCGACCACCCGAGGGACGGCGGAACCCGCCGGACTCGGGCCGGCCCGGACCGCGATCGTCCGCGGGCGGGCGCGGCTGCTCGGCCCGCTGGGGTCGTTGGTACTCGCCCCGCTGCGGGGCCTGCCGCGGCGCATCGGGCTCGGGCCGCTCCGCCGGGGCCGGATCCTCACGACGGGAGGGCCGCTGCGGCGCCGGGCGCTGCGGTGCCTGCCGGGGGGCGGCCTGGCGAGCCGGACCCGCTCCCCCGCCCTCGCCGGTCTCCACGCGGACCCGCCACTGCACCCCCAGCACGGCGTGCAGTGCGGCGCTGATGACGTCCGTGTTCCGGGTGTCCTGCAACCGGCGGGCGAGCGGCGGCGACCCGATGGCGAGGACCAGCGTGTCCCCCTCGACCGCCCGGACCGTGGCGTTGACCATCAACGCCTCGGTGCTGCGGCTGCGTTCGCGGGCCGCGGCGAGGATCTCCGACCAGACCCGGCGCACCGCGCTCGCGTCGAGCCCGGCGGCGACGGGCTCCTGCTCCTCCGCCGCGGGCTGCTCCGGCGCGGCGGCGGGCTCGGGCGCAGCGTCCACCGCGGGGCTCTCGGGCTCGGCCGCGAAGGCCCGCTGCGGCTCCCGCGACGGGCGTTCGGCCGCACGCTCGGGCTCCCGCACGGGATCCGGCCGCTGCCCACGAGCGGTCTGCCCGGACTCCTCGGCGGCCGGCGGCTGCTCGGCAGACCCCGGCGCGCCCGCGGCACCCGAGGCGTCGGCCTGTGCCGCGCGGCCGGCGGCCGACTCCGACCCGTCGGTGGTGGACCTGGGCTGCGCCGGGTCCACGGTGTCCGACGGGGTCGCGACGCCTGCAGCCTGCGACTCGGCCGCACGACGCTCGGTGGCGGGCTCCGTGCCAGGGCGCTGCGGCGCGTCCGCGGGCGGAGCGGCACGATCGGTGGCAGGGCGCGACGGCCCTGCGGCAGGCTCGGTCGCCTGTCCCGCAGGCTGTTCCGCGGGCTCGGCTGCCGGTCCGGCAGGCTGTCCCGCCGGCTCGGCGACCCGACCCGGCGGCGCAGGCTCCGTCACCCGACCCGACGGCGCTCCGGCGGGTTCGGCGACCCGGCCCGACGGCGCAGCCGCAGGCTCAGCCACCCCGCCCGCGGGCGCCCCGACGTGTTCGGCGACCCGGCCCGACGGCGCTGCCGCGGGCTCCGCAGCGCGGGCCGACGGCGCAGGCTCGTCCTGTCGCTGCGACGGCCGCACGAACTGCGGCTTCGCCGGTTCGGACACCCCCGCCGCCCCCGACGCCCCCGCGGCGAGCGGCTCCGCGGAGATCGCGTTCCGCCGCTCGACCCGCTCCAGCCGCTCGAGCAACCCGGCGTCCGACGTGGTGGCCGCGGGCAGCAGCATGCGCGCGCACAGCAGCTCCAACAGCAGCCGCGGCGCGGTGGCGCCCCGCATCTCGGTGAGGCCCGCGTGCACGATCTCGCCGTAGCGGGCGAGCGTGGCGGGCCCGAGCCGCGCCGCCTGCTCGACCATGCGCTCCAGCTCGTCCGACGCCGCCTCGACCAGCCCCTGGCTGCCCGCCTCCGGCACCGCCTGGACCAACATCAGGTCCCGCAGCCGCTGCAGCAGGTCCTGCGCGAACCGGCGCGGGTCGTGGCCCGCCTCGACCAACCGGTCGACGGCCTGGTAGACGGCCGCGCCGTCGCCCGCGGCCAGGGCGTCCACCACGTCGTCGATCAGGGCGACGTCGGTGACCCCGAGCAGCGCCATGGCGCGCTCGTAGGTGACCCCCTCCGGCCCGGCGCCCGCGAGGAGCTGGTCCATGACCGACAGGGTGTCGCGCGCCGAACCACCGCCCGCCCGGATGACCAGCGGATAGACGGCGGACTGGACCTGCACCCCCTCGTCCGCGCAGATCCGCTCGAGCAGCGAGCGCAGCGTGCCGGGCGGGATGAGCCGGAACGGGTAGTGGTGGGTCCGCGAACGGATCGTGGGCAGGACCTTGTCCGGTTCGGTGGTCGCGAACACGAAGACGAGGTGCTCCGGCGGCTCCTCCACGATCTTGAGCAGGGCGTTGAAGCCCTGCGTGGTGACCATGTGCGCCTCGTCGACGATGAACACCCGGTAGCGCGACTCGGCCGGCGCGTAGAAGGCCCGGTCCCGCAGCTCGCGCGCATCGTCCACACCACCGTGGGACGCCGCGTCGAGCTCGACGACATCGATGTTCCCCGGCCCCTCCGGGGCCAGTGCGACACAGGAGTTGCAGACCCCGCACGGATCGGGCGTGGGCCCCTCGACGCAGTTCAGCGAGCGGGCCAGGATCCGCGCCGACGACGTCTTCCCGCAGCCCCGGGGACCGGAGAAGAGGTAGGCGTGGTTGATCCGCCCCGCCGCGAGCGCCGTGCCCAGCGGTTCGGTGACGTGCTCCTGCCCGACCACCTCGGCGAACTTCGCCGGGCGGTACTTGCGATACAGAGCCAGCGCCACGGATCCGAGGCTACCCACCGCCCCCGACAGGACCGGGAGGGGGAGAAGAAAGGGGACCCCGCGCACCCGCCAGAGCCCGCTGACCCTTGCTGCCTTCCGGCCCTGGGGGAGTTCACAGGATGGACGCCGCGCGGGATCCGGGGACGAGTGTAGTCACGTCGGCGACCCGGGTCCCGCCTCGGGGGTCCCGAACCCGGTCCCGTAAGGTTCTCGCCGGAGGATTCGCCTAGTGGCCTAGGGCGCACGCTTGGAAAGCGTGTTGGGCGCAAGCCCTCAGGGGTTCGAATCCCCTATCCTCCGCGCTTCTGAGCAGCAGCAACGCCGGGCGGCCCGTCGAGGGTCGACCCGGCGTTGCCGCGTTCGGCCTCGGTTCGGCGGTGTGTCGGGCGTCCCGGAGACCGACGGACCGCCGTGGTCAGGACGATCCGCTGCGGACCTCGCCCTCCTCGCTCAACGCGGAGTCGGCGAGGCCGTACTCCCGGACGACCTTCGCCACTCGCACCCGGTAGTCGGAGTACCAGGTCGACCGGCCGCGACGTTGCGCAGCGAGATGCGCCGCCACGTCCTTCCACGACCGGGCGGAATCCTCGTCCCGCCAGTACGAGACGGTGAGACCGACCCCCTCCCTGGCGCTCTCCACGCCCAGGAAACCGGGCTGGGTCGAGGCCAGCTCGACCATCGATCGCGCCATGTTCTCGTAGCCGTCGTCCCCCTCGGTCCGCACGGAGGAGAAGATCACCGCCACGTACGGGGGTTCGGGCGTCACCACCAGTCGAGATGCGTCGGGCACGACGACAGGCTCGCACCCTTCGGGGCGCCCACTCAACGGAATAGCAGGACCCGCGCGGTCACGACCGCCGCCCCACCACCTCCGCGGTCGCGAAGCCGCGCGCGCCCGGGGCGAGCATCGCGAGGGCGGGGGCGACCACGCACACCACCGCGCAGGCGACCAGCACCGGCGAGACGCCGAAGGTCGCGATGGCCGGGGCGATCAGGGCCAGGCCCAGTGGCGCCAAGCCGTAGGAGAACAGGAAGTCCAGCGACGACACCCGGGCCAGCTTGTCCGGCGCCACCTCGCGCTGGACGGCGGTGAACCACGGGACGTTGAACAGCTCGATCCCGATGCCGCACACCACGTACGCGCCGACCACGACCCACACGGGCAGCTCGGACAGCAGCGCCAGTGGAGCCACGGCGTAGACCGCCAGCCCGGCGAGCGCCGCCCAGCCGGGGGCGCGGGGACGGATCCGCGCGATGAGCAGCCCGCCCAGCAGCGCTCCGACGGTGTACCCGGTCAGCGCGGCGGCCAGGACGGTCGCGCCGCCGTAGACCTCGGCGCTGACCAGCGGCAACGCCACGCCGGTCGCCGAGTACCCGGTCGCGATCACCGCGGTGAGGGCGCCCAGCCCGGCGAGGAACCAGGGGTGCCTGCGCGCCTCGACGAGTCCCTCCCGGAAGTCCGCGACGAACCGCGCGGTGGCCCTTCCGGCCGAGTCCCGAGCGGCACCCTCGAGACGTTCCGGGTCCCGACTCCGCACGACGCCGCGGGGCGGGACCGCCGCTGCGACCACCCAGAGCACGGCGATGCCGAGGGCGAGCCAGCGGACGTCGACGAGGGTGGCGAGCAGCGCGGTCAGGGCCGGGGCGATCAGTGTGGTGGCGCGGACGGCCACCGTGATCGCCGCGTTGGCGGACTGCCGCTTCTCCTGCGGCACCACCTCCGCGACGAGCGCCTGGAACGCGGGCCTGCACGCCCCCTGCCCGGCCCCGGCCAGCGCCGCGCCGACCAGCAGCACCGCGAGCTGTCCCAGACCGGCGGCGACCAGCACCGTCCCGAGCGCCGCGGCCGCGCCGGACCATCCGACCGTCGCGCGGCGGGAGTACCGGTCCGCCAGCACGCCGCTGATCGGCACCGCCACCAGGAACCCGGCCGTACGCACCCCCAGCGCGAGCCCGAGCTCCACCGCGGACAGCGACCCGTCGACCACGCCCAGCCCGAGCACGAACGGCAACGCCCAGGTCGCGAGCCCGGACGCCGTCGTCCCGATCCACAGTCGAGCGAACCTCACGCGAGCCCCCGCAGGTACGCGCCGAAGCGCTCGGCCCCGTCGATGACGCGCGGTCCGCTGATCGCCTCGTTGTAGTCGAGCACGAAGAAGCGGTCGTTCTGCACGGCGGGCACGCTGCGCAGCGCGGGCAGCGACTTCAGGAAGGCGATCTTGTCCTCGGCGCTCTGCGTGCCGTAGTCCATGATCATGATGACCTCCGGTCGGCGTTCCACGACGGTCTCCCACCCGACGTCGGTCCAGCGGCCGTCGACGTCGGCGAGGATGTTCCGCCCGCCCGCGACCCGCATGATGTCCGTGGGCGGCACCTGGTTCGCCGCCGTGGCCGGGCGTTCGGTGCCCGAGTCGTAGAGGAAGACCGGGATCTGCCCGTCCGGTGCGGCCGCCTCGACCGCCGCGATCCGCGCCCGCATGTCCGTGATCAGCGCGTCCGCCCGTTCGGGCACCCGGAAGATCGCGCCCAGCCTGCGCAGGTCCTCGTAGAGTCCCTCGATCGGCGGCACGCGCTCGGGGAAGCCGGGATAGTTCCAGCAGCTCTCGGTGTGCATGGCCGACTGGATGCCGAGGCCGTCGAGCAGGGCGGGGGTGATGCCGCGTTCGTCGGAGAACCCGGAGCGCCATCCGGCGACGACGAGGTCGGCGCGGGCGTCGACGACCAGCTCGCGGTTGAGCAGGTCGTCGCTGAGCATCTCGACTCGTCCGTACTCCGCCGCGTAGGGGGACTCCGTGACCGGCGGGTTCGCGGGCGGCATGACGTAGCCGAGGACGTGGTCGGTCAGCCCGAGCGCGAACAGCTTGTCGGCGCTGCCGCCCTCGTAGGCGACGGCCCGCTCGGGCATCCGGTACTCGACCTGCTCCCCGCACCGGGCCACCGTGACGGTGTCGCCCACGGGGGCGGCGACCTGCGCGCCACAGCCCGCCAGCAGCGGGATCAACAACACGGGAACGAAGCGGCGCAACGGATCTCCTCAGAAGGTGTACAGCAGCTGGGGGCGGCCGGTGGTCGGGTGCGCGACGATCTCCGCCTCGACCCCGAACACCTCCCGCAGGACGGTCGGGGTGAGGACCTCGCGGGGCGGCCCGACGGCGACGAGGCGGCCGTGCGCCAGCACGCCGATCCGGTCGCAGACGGCTGCGGCGAGGTTGAGGTCGTGGAGCACGACCAGGACGGTGAGCGCGGTGTCGCGCAGGGCCGCCAGCAGGCCGATCTGGTGGGCGATGTCGAGATGGTTGGTGGGTTCGTCGAGAACGAGGACCTCGGGCGTCTGGGCCAGCGCGCGGGCGGCCAGCGCGCGTTGGCGCTCGCCGCCGGACAGGGTCAGCACGCCGCGGTCGGCCAGGTGGTCCACGCCCACCCGCTTCATGGCCTCGCGCACGATCGCGGGGTCCCGGTCGCCGTGCGGCGCCCGACCCAACGCGACGAGCTCGGCGACGGTGAAGTCGAGGTCCGAACCGTTGTCCTGGGTCATGGCCGCGATCCGACGGGCGCTGTGCCGCAACGGGAGCGTGCTCAGGTCGGCGTCGTCGAGCCGGACGGTGCCGCGGACCGGCCGCAAGGCCCGGTAGACGCAGCGCAGGGCCGTCGACTTGCCGCTGCCGTTGGGCCCGACGAGCCCGACGACGGTGCCGGTGGCGACGTCCAGGGACAGCTCGCGGACGATCTCCCGGCCGCCGAGCGCGACCGAGATCCCGTGCAGGGACAGCGTCATCGGGCGCTCCCGAACACGTACGCCCGGCGCCGGAGCAGGACCAGGAAGACCGGCACCCCGACCAGCGCGGTGACCACGCCGAGCGGCAGCTCCCGCGGCGCGACGACGGTGCGCGCCAGCAGGTCCACCCACACCGCCAGCACCGCGCCGACCAGCGGGGCGAGCACCAGCACCCGGCCGTGCACGGCGCCGGTGACCATGCGGACCAGGTGCGGCACGATCAATCCCACGAACCCGATCGCCCCGCTGACCGCCACCATCGCGCCGGTCATCAGGGAGGTGAGCAGGAACAGGCGGGTGCGCAGGGCGCGGACGTCGAGCCCGGAGCTGACGGCGGTCTCGTCGCCCAGGGCGAGCAGGTCGAGATCGCCCGCCCACCGCCGCAGCAGGACCAGGCCCGCGACCACCAGCACGGCGACGACCGGCAGGGCGCCCCAGGTGGCGGCGCCGAACCCGCCGAGGGTCCAGTAGAGGACGGTCGCGGTCGACTCGCCCTGCGGGACGAGGTAGACGAGCAGGGCCATGGCGGCCTGGAACGCGTAGGCGAGGGCGATCCCGGTGAGGACCAGGCGCAGCGGGCTCGCGGTGCGGGCCACGAGATGGACCAGCGCCGCGGCGGTCAGCGCGCCGAGGAAGGCCCCCAGCGACACCGCGTACACCCCGACGACCACACCCGTGACCAGCACCGTCACCGCGCCGACCGACGCACCCGAGGAGATCCCGAGGACGAACGGGTCGGCGAGGGCGTTGCGCACCAGGGCCTGCACCCCCACCCCGACGGCGGCGAGTCCGGCCCCGACGACGGCCGCGAGCAGCACGCGCGGGGTGCGCAGCTGCCAGATGATCTCGTAGACGGGCACCTCGTCGAGGGCGATCGTGCCGCCGGTCAGCGCGGCGCCGAGGTAGCGCAGCGTGTCCTGCGGCGGGACGGCGGCGGGGCCGAGCCCGATCGCCACGACGATCGAGAGCAGCAACGCGAGGCTCAGCCCGAAGGCGCACTTGGTGAACATGATTGTCATGAACGTTTACCGGACGAACCTCACGAAAGCCAGCGTGACCGTCGGCACCCTGTCGTCCGCTTAATGAAAATGATACCCATTTAAGCCATGCCCTCCCCCCTGACCGTCCCCTCCGTCGCCGACCTGTTCGCGCAGTCGACCGACCGGGTCGCCACCAGCGTGTTCTGGATCGGCCACGGCACCCGGCTCGCGGGCGGCGCGGTGACCTACCGCAACCACTACGTGCTGGTCCGCTGCGGCCGGGCGTTCGGCGCCGCCTCGGTCCGCGCCGGCGAGCTCGATCCCGTGGCCTGCCAGGACCTCTCCGGCAGCCCGATCACCACGTTGCTCGAGACCGCGCCCCATCCCGTGCGGATCGCCGCACTGGACGCGCTGCTCGCCGCCGAGCTGCCCTTCCGCGACGACCCGGTGCCCGAACGCGTCACGCTGCCGGACGGGACGCCCGAGGAGCGGGCCGTGGCGCGGGACGCCGCCGTCGCGGGCCTGCTCGACGTGCCCGAAGGGGCCAGGGTCGCGCTGATCGGCGTGGTGAACCCGCTGGTCGCGGCGATCCGCGACCGCGGCGCCGAGTGCCTGCCGTGCGATCTCGACCTGCGGACCACGCAGTGGGGAGACGTCGTCTCGGACTCGGCCGAGGAGGTCATCGACCGGGCGGACGCCGTCGTCGCCACCGGGATGACGCTGGCCAACGGCACCTTCGACGGGATCGTCGCGCAGTGTCGGGCGCGCGGGATACCGCTGACGATCTACGCCCAGACCGGCGCGGCCGTCGCGCGGGCGTTCCTCGGCCGGGGCGTCACCGCGCTCTCGGCGGAGCCGTTCCCGTTCTCCCAGTTCAGCGCCGACCCGACCGTGCTCTACCGCTACCGGGCCCAGCCGTGAGCGGGTCCTGTCCGTGTCACCACGGCGAGCTCCTGCAGGGCGCCTTCCGCGGTACCGACGGCGTGCTCCGCCCCGGCCTGGTCACGCTCCCGTACCCGGGCCGCCGGGTGCACGCCCGCTTCGAGCCGGGGCCGGGCCCCAGCATCACGGTCGGCCCCGGGCACCGTCCCAAGGCGGCGCGCGCCGCGGCGCTGACCCGCGCCCGCCTCGCCGACGGCGTCGGGGGGCGGGTCGTGCTGTCCGGCGGCGTGGCCCCCGGGCTGGGGATGGGTTCCTCGACCGCGGACGTCGTGGCGACCATCCGGGCGGTGGCCTGCGGCCACGGCGTCCAGCTCGCCGCCGCCGAGATCGCCCGGATCGCCGTGGCGGCGGAGGCCGCGAGCGACCCCCTGATGTTCGACGACGTCCGGGTCCGGCTGTTCGCCCCCCGCGACGGCCACGTGCTGGAGACCCTGGCCGACGCGCTGCCGCCGCTGCGGGTCGTCGGGTCGGTGCTGGGCGGGCCGGTGGACACCCCCGCGACCGCGCCGCCGCTGCGGCACGAGCGCGCCTACGCGATCCTGCTGGCCCGGCTGCGGGCCGCGCTGGACCGCGGGGACGCGGCGGGCGTCGCGCGGGTGGCCACGGCGAGCGCCCGGCTGAACCGCTCCGACCTCGGTCCGCTGCTGCGGGCCGCGGAGCGGGCGGGGGCGCTGGGCGTGCAGGTCGCGCACAGCGGGAACGTCGCCGGGCTGCTCCTCGACCCGGCCGACGACCCGGGAGCCGCCGCGGCCGCGCTGCGGGCCGAGGGCCTGCCCGTCACCGGAGCGTTCCTGGTCGGCGACCTGGTGCCCGCATGATCGACGACCACGCGGCCGACGCCCTCGGCCGCCCCGACCTGATCCGCCTCGCCCCCGACCTGTTCTGCCTGCGCTTCGAGACGATGAAGGTGCTCAGTGCGGACGCCGCCGTGCGGCACCTGCTGGACACCGGCGCGGTCGCGCCCGGGGACGCGGTGGTGGACAGCTCGTCGGGCATCTACGCGGTGGCCCTCGCGTTGGCCTGCCACCGCCACGGGCTGCGCTGTCACATCGTCGGGTCGACCACGGTGGACCGGCCGACGGAGCTCCAGCTCGGCCTGCTGGGCGCGACCCTGGAGCGGATGCCGCGCTCGACGGACCTCAAGCTCGACCAGTCCCGGCGGGTGGCCCGGATCCGCGAGCTCCTGGCCGCAGACCCGCGGCTGCACTGGATGCGCCAGTACCACGACGAGATCCACTACCTGGGCTACCGCGCGGTCGCCGAGCGCGTCCGCGCGGCGCTGGGCCCGACCCCGCTGACGCTGGTCGGCGGGGTCGGGTCGGGCGCCTCGACCGGCGGGTTGGCCTGCTACCTGCGCGAGACCGGGCCGGTCCGGCTCGTGGGCGTGCAGCCCTTCGGGAGCGTGACGTTCGGCAGCGAGAGCGTGGCCGACCCGGACATCCTGATCGCGGGCATCGGCAGCTCGATCCCGTTCGGGAACGTCCGGCACCGCGCGTACGACGTGATCCACTGGACGGGCTTCGGCGCCGCACTGTCCGGCGTGGTGGCCCTGCTGCGGGAGCATGCGGTGTTCGCGGGGCTGTCGTCCGGGGCGGCCTACCTGGCGGCCCGGTGGGAACGCTCGGCCGCGCGCACCACCGTGTTCGTCTCCCCCGACACCGGCCACCGGTACGTCGAGGCGGTGTTCGCGCGGCACGCCGAGGCGGTCCCGCTGGACCACCTCGCCCCGCACGAGGACCGCCTCGCCCTGCCCTGGTCCCGTCGGGAGTGGGCGGGCGCACCCGCGCCTGACGGCGCCCGTGCGTGGTAAGTGGTGCCAGAGCACCACTTACCACGCACGACCTCGGGTGGCCTACTTCTCCGCGTCGGCCTGTTCGGCCTGCGCGGCCTTGCGGGCCTTGTCCTGCTTGACGCCCTTCATCGTCGCCCGCACCGTGACCAGCACGATCAGGCCGAGGGTGATCCACAGCGCGTACCGGTCCACGAGCAGCACGACGTCCACCGCGTGCTGCCCGATCCCGTATCCGAGCCCGGCGACCAGGCCGGTCATCGCCAGGGCCCCGAGCGCGTCCGCCAGCAGGAACGGGATCACCCGCATGCCGGAGAGCCCTGCCACGGCGAACACGGCGGGTGCGGGGATGCCCGGCAGGGCCGAAGCCGCGACGGCCAGCGGCATCGCCCAGCGCGGCCAGGACCGCACCCGCGCGACGAACCGCTGCGCGAACGCGCCCGGCGCCCACAGCGTGACGATCTTCTCGCCCCAGCGCCGCCCCGCCAACCAGAACAGCCAGTCGAACTTGACCATCCCGAACACGCCCGCCGCGACCACCAGCCACAAATCGCCCTCGCCGATCCGGGCGAACGCCGCGCCCGCGCCGACCGCGGAGAGGCTGCCGGTGACCGCGCTGAGCGCGATGGGGTGCTCCGCGATCAGGAAGGGGCGGAACGGCATCGAGCCGAGCATCAGCACCAGGACGGCGAGCGTCGAGAACACCAGGACCTTGTCGCCGCGCGACATCGGGTGCTCCCAGGGCATGGCCTCTCGCCACGCCCGCTTGGCCTCCTCGATCTCCTCGGGCGAGTAGTCCTTGCGCCGCCTTCTCCCCGTCATGCGGACCAGTTCACACCATGCCGCACCGGCACGGTCAACGAGCGGCCGTCCGTGAACCCAGCGTCGACAGGAGGTCCTCGCTGATCTGCGCCAGGTCCGCGCCGCCCTCGGGCGCCTCGAGCCACTGTTCGTAGGCCGTCAGGAACACCTGGACCCCGACCCGGGCCGCGATCCGCGCCGCGCGCTCGTCGACCCCCCGCCGCGCGAGGGCCTCGGCGAACCCGAGTGCCATGGCGTGCTGCTTGACCAGGTCGCGTTCGAGGAGCTCCGGGTTCGCCGCGATGACGGCCTGCCGCTCCCGTAGGGAACGGCGCGGAGCGAGGCCCTCCCAGTCGTGCCGGGCCAGCACCCGGACCACCACCCGGAGCGGATCCGCGACATCGGGCACCTGGAGGAGCCGCTCCACGAGGGCCGCGCGCAGGCCGTCCGCGTCGGCGAACAGGACCTCGCGCTTGTCGGAGAAGTAGCGGAAGAACGTGCGGTTGGTGACCCGGGCCTGCCGCGCGATCTCGACGACGGTGGTGTTCTCGAACCCCTGCTCGCGGAACAGCTGCAGGGCGGCCGCCCTCAGTCGCTCCTCGCTGCCCTGCTCCCACCGTGGCACGCGTCGACGATACAGGGTGATGACACACCGCGACATCAGCGCTACGCTGATGTCACAGCACGACATCACATCCTGCGTGCCTTGTCGCTCGACGATTCTGGGGGTCACCGTGAACTACCTCGTGAAGGCGACGCCGACCGGAGAGCTGTCCACGCTGTCCGCCGAGGAACGCGACGAGCTGATGGCGCGGGAGCGCGCGGTCGCGACGGCCCTCATCGGCGCGGGCACGATCGCCTGGCTGTGGCGGCTCCCCGACAGCGGCACCAGCGTGGGGATCTGGAACGCCGAGAGCCCCGAGGCGCTCGATGCGTCACTCCGGACACTGCCGATCTTCCGCTACCACTCGATCGAGATCACCGCACTGACCGCCCACCCGGCGTTCCCGACCCCGGTGCGCGCCACTGCGGGAGCTGCATGACGCGCCGAGACACAGGCCCCCCTTCGGCGCGCCTCCTGGGCGCGGACCGAGACCGCAGACCAGAACGCCGGGCCCTCCCTCAGGGGAGGCCCGGCGTTCGCCCTGGCAGGGCTGGCGGTAGCGGTGGGATTTGAACCCACGGAGGCTTGCACCTCACGCGCTTTCGAGGCGCGCTCCTTCGGCCGCTCGGACACGCTACCGCCGACAAGGTTACAAGCCCGGTCGCTCAGTCCCGCAGGCCCCCCGCGAAGAACCCGCGCAGCAGGTCGGCGGCCTCCTCGGCCCGGACCCCGCCCACGACCTCGGGTCGGTGGGTGAGCCGCCGGTCGCGCAGGACGTCCCACAGCGAGCCCGCCGCGCCCGTCTTCGGCTCCCAGGCGCCGAACACCACCCGCTCGACCCGGGCGAGGACGAGCGCACCCGCGCACATCGTGCAGGGCTCGACGGTCACCGCGAGGGTGCAACCCGACAGCCGCCACTCCCCCCGCACCGCCGCCGCCGCGCGCAGGGCCAGCACCTCCGCGTGGGCGGTGGGATCGCCGAGGGCCTCCCGGGCGTTGGCCGCGGCCGCGAGCTCGCGGCCGTCGGCGTCCACCACCACGGCCCCGATCGGCACGTCACCACTGGCGAGGGCCCCCCGCGCGACGTCGAGGGCGCGGCCGAGCAGCGCCACGTCGGTCGGGATGGGGTGCACGCGCCCATGATGCCGCGCGTCCGACTCGCACCGCCCCGATGTCCGACTCGCGTGTCCGAGAGGCGGACTCGCGCGGGCGGGAGTCGCGGTCAGC
The DNA here is from genome assembly GCF_021728735.1 of Pseudonocardia sp. WMMC193. Classification (NCBI taxonomy): domain Bacteria; kingdom Bacillati; phylum Actinomycetota; class Actinomycetes; order Pseudonocardiales; family Pseudonocardiaceae; genus Pseudonocardia; species Pseudonocardia sp. WMMC193. The sequence goes on from NZ_JAKKDO010000003.1 coordinate 4,502,353, forward strand.
GCCCGACGAGGGCGGCGAGCTGGTCGCCGAACCCGCAGCGGCGGCCGATCACGGCCAGCTGCTCGTCCGGGTAGAGCTCGAGCTCGCCCGCGAGGATGTGCAGCTCCTCGGCGGGCAGGCCGAAGTCGGCGAGGATCGCCAGGTCGCCCTCGGGCCAGGGGTCGTCGTCGAGGGCGTCCTCGTCCGGGGGGAGGTCGATCCGCAGCAGGTCGAGCACGTCCGCGGCCACGTCGTAGTCCAGGGCGGCCGCGGCGTCGGACACCATCAGGGTGACGCCGCCGGGGACCGGGCGCAGCAGCACGAAGAACTCGTCGTCCACGTCCAGCAGGCCGACGACCGCGCCGGTGGAACGCAGCCCGCGCAGCTCGGTGATCGCCGCGTCGAGGTCGACGAGCGCGTCCGGTTCCAGGCGGACACAGCGCCAGCGCCCCTCCTCGCGGATCGCGGCGACCGCGTATCCGGGCAGCGACGAACCCTTCACCTGGGTCGGCGCCTCGACGCTCTGCACGGGCATGTCCCCACGGTAGGCCGCTTTCCGGTGTGGTACAAACCACAATTCGGGTGGACGTCACCGCGGTGACAGGATCGAGGGATGCCCGACCTCCAGCGCGCGCTGCCGAGTTCACCGGCCGCTCTCCTCGGCGCCGCCCGGGCGTTGCAGCCGCGCACGGTCGCGTTCCGCAGGGCGCTGCACCGACACCCCGAGCTCGGGCTCCGGCTGCCGCACACCCGCGACCTGCTGATCGCGGAGCTGGCGGACCTGCCGTTGACCCTGCACCGGGGCCGCGACCTCACCTCCGTGGTCGCCGTCCTCGACGGCGCGCGCCGGGGCCGGACGACGTTGCTGCGCGCGGACATGGACGCGCTGCCGGTACAGGAGGGCGCGGGCGTCGCGTTCGCGTCGGAGGTCCCGGGCCGGATGCACGCGTGCGGCCACGACCTGCACGTCGCGATGCTGGCGGGCGCGGCGCGGCTGCTCTGCGAGCGGCGGGAGGAGATCTCCGGCCGGGTCGTGTTGATGTTCCAGCCCGGCGAGGAGGGCTTCCACGGCGCCCGCCACATGATCGACGAGGGGCTGCTGGCGCGGCACGGTCCCGGCGGACGTCCGGACGCGGCGTTCGCGCTGCACGTCAGCGCGACCATGCCGACCGGCGAGCTGCACCTGCGGCCCGGCCCGATCATGGCGGCCGCGGACGTCCTGCGGGTCACGGTCACCGGCCGCGGCGGGCACGCCTCGGCCCCGCACCACGCCGTCGACCCGGTCCCGGCGGCCGCCGCGATGGTCGGCGCGCTCCAGACGATGATCACCCGGAAGGTGGACGCGCACGATCCCACCGTGCTCACCGTCAGCCGGATCACGGCCGGGACCACGGACAACGTCATCCCGGAGACCGCCGAGCTGGAGGGCACGCTGCGGACGATGTCCGAGCCCGTCCGACGGGCAGTGTGCCGGGAGATCGAGCGGGTCTGCACCCACACCGCGCTCGCCCACGACTGCACGGCGCAGGTCGCGATCGAGCCCGGCTACCCCGTCACGGTCAACGACCCGGCGGCCACCGCGCGGCTCGCGGACACCGGCAGGCGGCTGCTCGGCGACACCCGGGTGCACACCATGCCGACCCCGATCATGGGCGCGGAGGACTTCGCGTACGTCCTGCAGAAGGTGCCCGGCGCGCTGGCGTTCCTGGGCGCCTGCCCGCCCGGGACCGCGCCGCACGAGGCCGCGCCCAACCACTCCGCCCGCGTCCGCTTCGACGAGTCGGCCATGCCCGCCGGGGTCGCCCTCTACGCCGCCCTCGCCATGGGGTGAGATCGGGGGCGTGCTGAGCGTCCGCGATCTGTCCCTGGCCCTGCGTTCCGGGGAGCTCTCCCCCGTCGAGCACGTGCGCGAGACGCTGGCCAGGCTCCGCGACGACCCGCTGAACGCCGTGGTCGCGATCGCGCCGGACGCGGAGCGGGTGGCCGAGGAGCGGGCCGCCGAGCTGGCCCGCCACGAGTGGCGCGGCCCGCTGCACGGGGTCGCGGTGGGGGTGAAGGACCTGTTCGACGTCGTCGGGCTGCCCACGCGGGCGGGCTCGGCCGTCACCGCGGACACCCCCGCCGCAGGCGAGGGCCCCGTGATCACCCGGCTGCGCGAGGCGGGCGCGGTGATCGTCGGCAAGCTCGCGACGCACGAGTTCGCCTACGGCACCACCGGGGACGTCTCGGCCGCGGGCCCGACGCGCAACCCGCACGACCCCACCCGGATCACCGGCGGCTCGTCCTCCGGGTCCGCGGCGGCCGTCGCGGCCGGGTACGTGCCGCTCGCGCTCGGCACCGACACCGGCGCCAGCGTGCGCACCCCCGCCGCGCTCTGCGGGGTGGTCGGACTCAAGCCCGAGTTCGGCGTGCTGTCGACCGAGGGGGTGTTCCCGCTGGCCGAGACCCTGGACACCGTCGGGGTCCTGGCCGCCGACACGCACTCGGCCGCGGTCGCGTGGGACGTGCTGTCCCGCCCGGACGGGACCGGCGGCGGCATCCAGCCGCCCGGGATCTCCGGCGCGCACGTCGGCGTGCTGGTCGACGAGTACTGGCACGCGCACGACGTCTCGCTGGACGCCTCGATCCGGCTGCTCGAGAAGGCGGGTGCGGAGATCGTCGAGATCCGGACGCCCTTCGTCGCGGAGCTCGCCGGGGTCTATGCGGACATCGTCAGCGCCGAGGCCTACGCCACGCACCGCCGGTGGCTCGCCGACGGCGCCCCCTACCAGCCCGAGACGGCGGAGCGGCTCGGTGCGGTCGCGGACGCACCCGCCTGGCGGTACGTGGCGGCCCAGCGCACCCGTCGTCGGCTGACGGCCGAGTTCGCGGCGGCCACCGCCGACATGGACGTGCTGATCGCCCCGACGACGCGGCTGCGCGCGACCCCGATCGGCGAGCGGCGGACCCCGCAGGGCCACCCGGTCCGCACGGACCTGCTGGACCTGACCTGCCCCTTCAACCTGACCGGCTGGCCGGCGATCTCCGTCCCGGCCCCCGACGAGGGCCTGCCCGCCGGTGTCCAGATCGTCGGCCGCCGCCTGGAGGAGCGCGGGATCCTGCGCGTCGCCGGCGTGCTCGAACGCTGAGCGAGTGATCGACCTCACCGCGTAACACCGTTGCTGCTGTTGCGTCGAGCAACGTTTCGTCTTGCAATCGAGTAACACAGGCGTAACAGATTGCGACGAAAGGCGGCAGACATGTGCGGCATCTGCGGGTGGATCGACTTCCGAGCGGACCAGCGCGCGCCGGAGCGGCGCGCGGTACTCGACGCGATGACGGCGACGATGTCCTGCCGGGGCCCGGACGCCGAAGGCACCTGGGTGGACCGGCACGCCGCCCTCGGGCACCGCAGGCTCGCCGTGATCGACCTCCCCGGCGGCGCGCAGCCGATGCGGCTCGACGCGCGCCGGGACGGTGAGCCCGAGCTCGCGATCGTCTACTCCGGAGAGACCTACAACTTCCGCGAGCTGCGCGCGGAGCTCGGCGGCCCGTGGCGGACCGACAGCGACACCGAGGTCGTGCTCCGCGCGCACCGCGAATGGGGTGCCGACGCGGTCCGCCGCCTGAACGGGATGTTCGCCTACGCCGTCTGGGACCCGGAGGCGGAGGAGCTGCTGCTGGTCAGGGACCGACTCGGCGTCAAGCCGCTGTACTACCTGCCCACCGCCGACGGCGTCCGGTTCGGCTCCGAGCCCAAGGCGATCCTGGCCGACCCGGCGGTGGAGCGGCGGGTGACCCGCGACGGTCTGCGCCGGTTGCTGAGCTGGGTCCACGACCCGTCGAACGCCGTGTTCGCCGGACTGCGCGAGGTCCCGCCCGGTCACGTCGTGCGGGTGTCCCGCGCCGGCGTCCGGGAGGAGCGGTACTGGCAGCTGCAGGACACCGGCCACACCGACGACGTCCCGACCACGGTCCGGCGGGTGCGCGAGCTGCTCGACGACACCGCGAAGCGCCAGCTGATCGCGGACGTCCCGCTGGGCACGCTGCTCTCCGGCGGCCTCGACTCCAGCGCCCTGACCGCGCTCGCCCAGCAGTACACCGACGGCGCCGTGCGGTCGTTCGCGGTGGACTTCACCGGCTACGAGGAGGACTTCACCCCCGACGACGTCCGGGGCACGCCGGACGCCCCGTACGTCCGCGAGGTCGCCGAGTACGTCGGGACCGACCACACCGACATCCGCCTGACCACCGACCAGCTGATGGACCCGGCCGTCCGGTCCGCGACGCTGCACGCCCGCGACATCCCGGCCGGCATCGGGGACATGGACTCCTCGCTCTACCTGCTGTTCAAGGCGGTCCGCGCGCAGTCGACGGTGGCGCTGTCCGGAGAGTCCGCCGACGAGGTCTTCGGCGGCTACCGGGACTTCCACGACGCGGACACCGTCGCCGCGGACACCTTCCCGTGGATCGCGGGCCGGATGATGAAGCAGGGCCCGAGCCTGCTGGCGGTGGATCTGGACCTCGACGACTACGTCGACGCGCAGTACCGCCGCGCGCTGTCCGAGGTCCCCGAGCTGACCGGTCCCGCGGCGAACGATCCGCACGAACGCCGGATGCGCGAGATCTGCTACCTCTACCTGACCCGCTTCCTGCCCACCCTGCTCGACCGCAAGGACCGGATGAGCATGGCTGTGGGCCTGGAGGTGCGCGTGCCGTTCTGCGACCACCGGCTCGTCGAGTACGTGTTCGGCACGCCCTGGTCGCACAAGACCTTCGACGGCCGCGAGAAGAGCCTGCTCCGGCACGCCACGAAGGACCTGCTGCCGGAGTCGGTGGTGCAGCGGGTGAAGAGCCCCTACCCGTCCACCCAGGACGAGACCTACGAGAAGGCGCTGCGCGAACGCGCCGCCGACCTGCTCCGCCGCGGGTCCCCCGTCGAGCCGCTGATCGACCGGGCCCGGGTCGCCGCCCGCATCGACGGCCCGATGACGGGCACCCACGACATGGGCGCCCGCACCCAGCTCGAACGCGTCCTCGACCTGGACGCCTGGCTCCGGGACTACGACGTGCAGCTCGACCTCACCTGAACCCGTGAGCGGCGGCCGGGGGTCGGCAGCCGCCGGAGGCGGCGGGGTGGGCGAGCGGAGTCGCTCTAGCGACCATCGCCGCTCACGGCTCGATGACGGGTGGGCGCTACGCTGCTCCGCCATGCGGGCGCTGTGTGTCGTCGGGACCGGGCTGATCGGCGGATCGTTGATGCGGGCCGCGGCCGCGGCGGGTCGGGAGGTGTGGGGCGTCGCCTGGTCGACCGGCACGGCGGCCGCCGCGCAGGCGGACGGGTTCGACGTCGACACCGACCTGGACGCGGCGCTGCGCAAGGCCGCGGACGCCGACGCCCTGGTCGTCGTCGCCGTGCCGCTCCCGGCCGTCGAGCAGATCCTGACCCGGGTCGACGCCGTCGCCCCGACGGTCCGGCTCACCGACGCCGTGAGCGTGAAGGTCGCGGTGCAGGACCTGGTCACCACCTACGCCCCGCGGGCCCGGTACGTCGGCGGGCACCCGATGGCCGGGACCTCGGAGTCCGGTTGGGCCGCGGGGGACGGCGCGCTGTTCCGGGACGCCGCATGGGTCGTCATCGCCGACGACGGGGTGGACCTCGAGGTGTGGCGAGACGTCGCCGAGCTGGCCTGGGCCTGCGGGTCCCGGGTCGTGCCCGCGGCGTCCGACGAGCACGATCTCGCCGTCGCGCGGATCTCGCACCTGCCGCACCTGCTCGCGGCGGTCCTGGCGAGCGTCGGCGCCGGGGACCCGGACGACGACCTGGCGCTCGCCCTGTCCGCGAGCTCGTTCGCCGACGGCACCCGGGTGGCGGGCACGCGGCCGGAGCTGACCCTGGCGATGTGCGAGGGCAACCGGCCCGCCCTGCTCGCCGCGGTCGACGAGGCGCTGGGCCGCCTCGGCGTCATGCGCGGGGCGCTGGCCTCCACGGGCGGGCTCAAGGCGACCGTCGAGGCGGGCTACCTCGCGCGGCAGCGCTGGAAGTCCACCCGCGAGCCGCTCGGGCTCGCCGTGTCGCTCGAGGGCCCGAACGCCCTGGCCGAGCTCCGCGAGCTCGGCCGCCGGGGAGACGTGGTCAGCGGCTGGAAGTAGCGGGCTCCCCGCTCGCCGTCACCCGGGCGGTCAGCTCGACGCCGAGCCGCCGCGGGAACAGCCGGTGCAGGTTCGAGGTCACCCGGTTGACCCGACCCGACACCACACTCGGGGTCGAGCGGCCGTCCAGGGCGTGCAGGGCGGTGGCCACGACCTGCTCCGGGGTCTGCATCGCCGTCGCCCGGCCCGCCGCGGCGTCCCCCGCGACGTCGAGGAACTCGGTGCTGGTCAGCCCCGGGGACAGGCACAGCACCCGCAGATCGGTTCCCCTGGTCTCGTACCAGAGCGCCTCGGTGAAGCTCAGCACGAAGGCCTTCGACGCGGCGTACACCGCCATGTTCGGGATCGGCTGGTACGCGGCCACGCTCGCGACGTTGACCAGGTAGCCCGTGCCCGCCCGCAGCCGCGGCAGGAACGCCCGGCTCAGGCCCACCAGGGTCCCGACGTTCAGCTGCACCATCTGCTGCAGCCGGTCCGGGTCCTGCGCGTGGACCTGCCCGTGGTCGCCGAACCCGGCGTTGTTGACCAGCGCGGTGACCTCGATGCCGCGCCGGTCGACCTCGGCGAGCAGCTCCGCGGGCGCCTCGGGTCGGCCGAGGTCGAGGGGGATGACGTGCACCGTGACGTCGGGCAGCTCGGCGGCGAGGGCCTCGAGGCGCGCGGCCCGACGCGCGACGAGCACGAGGTCCGACCCGCGACGGGCGACCTCGCGCGCGAAGGCCGCGCCGATGCCCGAGCTGGCGCCGGTGATGAGGACGGTCTGGCTGCGGTGATCCATGTATGCACTGTATGCCCACCTGACACTGAGTGCCAGGTTGGCATCGTGAGTTACGCTGGGGTCGTGAGCTTGTGGGAGCAGACCCGGCGGACCGTGCAGGACGACATCGCGGCGGCCGCCATGGACCTGTTCGTCGAGCACGGGTTCGACGCGGTGACGATGGACGAGATCGCGACACGCGCTGGCATCTCGCGGCGGTCGCTGTTCCGGTACTTCGGCACGAAGGAGGACCTCGTGCTGCGCTCCGTCGCGGGCACGGGCGAGAGCATCGCCGCGGCGCTGCGCGCCCGCCCGCGCACCGAAGGGCCGTGGGCGGCCGTGCTCGCCGTGGCGGACGAACTGGAGTCGGCGCCGGAGTGGGACCCCGCGCGGGAGCGGGCCATCGGCCGGATGTGCGTGGAGACCCCGGCGCTGCGGGCCCGGCGCGCCGAGAAGCACCAGGGCTGGGTGGACCTGTTCATCCCGGAGCTGGCGGCCCGCCCGGAGAGCGCGCCGGTGGGCGAGTCGGCGGCGGGTGCCATCGCCGCCGCGGCGCTGGCCTGCCTGGACGTCGCGACCGACCGGTGGGTCGCCGAGGGCGGGGTCCTCGCCGCCCACTTCGCGCAGGCCGTGGCGGCGGTGCGGAGCTGACCCGGGCGGCCGCGCGGGCTACGCCGTGGCCGCGTCCACCCGCTCGCTGGACAGGAGCGCGGCCAGGCCGGGGTAGGAGATCACGAAGCCGTCGACGTCCACCGCCAGGTCCGCCGAGAAGTCCTCCCAGGTGAACCCGACCTGCGCCGGGACGTCACCCGCCCCCACCCGCACCGTCCGGTACTCCTGCACGGCCGTGGTGACCGTGAGGTCCGGCAAGGACACGAACACCATCGGCACCTCGACCGCACCCGCCTCCCGGTGCAGGCCCAGCCTGCGGATCGGCAGCGAGTTGAACAGCGGGCTGAACTCCAGGTCCAGGTCCACGGCGCCGTCGAAGTCCGCGCGGGTCGAGCCGGACCCGTCGTCGAGCAGCCAGAAGCCGTCGTCGGTGCGCTGGATCGTGAGGTGCTTCTCGGCGGCCATCGTGGCCGCGGTGACGGACAGCCGCAGGAGCGTGCCGTCCTCGCGCACGACGAGGTTGTAGGAGGCCGTGAGGTCGCCGGAGGGATCCGGGCGCACGATCCGGCCGAGCGCCCGGAACCCGAGCGGGCCGGGACCGAAGTGCACCCGGACCCCCTCGAGGCCCGGCCTGCCCTCGGCCTGCCAGGTGAGCATGGTCGTCATCGACACCACCGTAGGGAGCGGGAGGCCCGGGCGCACCGCCCGGGATCGGCCGAGTGTGGCTAGGACGCGGGCTGGTCGGGGACGAAGTCCTTGATCTTGTCGACGACCGCGTCGACCTGCTCGGCGTGCCCGAACTTCTCCTTGACGATCTCGCCCACCTTCTCGGCGCCCTGCTCGATCGCCTCGCCGTGCTCGTTCACCAGCTTCTCGGCCTGACCCTTGAGCGCGTCGAAATCCACCACGGTGGTGCCCCCTTCTCGAGCATTCGTGATCGTGCGCCATCAAACACCCCGGCGCCCCCGAGGCACTAGCCCTCCCGGCGGACCTCCTCCGGCTCGACGTCCGCCCGCACCCCCCGGAAGGCGGGCTCGCGCAGCCTGCCCTCGGCCGTCCAGCCCAGGTGCGCGACCTCGACGGCGACGACCGGCTCGCACCAGTGCACCCCCGCCGCGTCGGCCCGCGGCGGACGCTCGACGAAGGGCGCGGACGCCCGCTCACTGCCGCTGAGCAGGTCGGACAGGGTCTGCTCCGCGGTCCGGGCGTCGACCCGGCCGACGTAGGCGAGCGCGTCGCCGTCGGGCACGCCCAGGAGCAGCACGCCCCGCCCCGGCCGCCACCCGCCGACCAGGCAGGTCTGGGTGTGGCGGTGGGTCACCTTCACCCAGCCGGGGCCGCCGTAGGGCGCGTCGCGCCGCTTCGCCACGACGCCCTCCATGCCGCGCCGCGCGGTCGCCTCCCACAACGCCCGTCCGTCGGTATAGGTCGGCGACAACGCCAGGGTGGGGACGCCCGAGGTGTCGAGCCGCTCGAGGGTCGCCCGGCGTTCGTGCAGCGGACGCTCGCCGATCGGGACCCCGTAGAGCCGCAGCACGTCGAACACCATGAAGGTGACCGGCGTGCGCGGCCGCGGGACCGGCCGGTGCAGCCGGTCGGCCAGGGCGGCGAAGCTCGGCACGCCGTCCTGCAGGAGGACGACCTCGCCGTCGAGCAGCACGTCCGGGGCGATCGTGGTCAGCGCCGCCAGCTCCGGGAAGCTCGCGGTGACGTCCCGCCCGCCCCGGGTGAACAGGTGCAAAACACCGTCGGCCACGTCCGCGAGCAGCCGCATGCCGTCCCACTTGACCTCGTAGACCCACTCCGGCCCCGTCGGGAGGGTGCCGGGAGTGGCGAGCATGGGCTGCACCCCGTCATGCTGTCACCATGCGTGCGATGTGGAGCGGTGCCGTGTCTTTCGGGCTGGTCTCCGTGCCCATCAAGCTGTACTCGGCCACGACGAACCACGACGTCCGGTTCCACCAGGTCCACGGCACGGACGGCGGCCGGATCCGCTACAAGCGCACGTGCACCGTGTGCGGCGAGGTCGTGGAGTACGCGGACATCGTGAAGGGGTACGAGACCGAGGACGGCGAGCTCATCACGCTGGACGAGTCGGACCTCGACTCGCTGCCGGTCGCCTCCGGCCACGAGATCGACGTCATCGAGTTCGTGCCCGCGGACCAGATCGACCCGATGCTGTTCGACAAGGCCTACTACCTCGAGCCCGAGACGAAGGCCGCCAAGCCCTACGCGCTGCTGCGCGAGGCGCTCGCCGAGACCGACCGGATGGCGGTCGTCCGGTTCGCGCTGCGGCAGCGGGAGTCGCTCGCCCTGCTGCGGGTGCGGGACAAGGTGATCGTGCTGCAGACCATGCTGTGGCCGGACGAGGTCCGCGAGCCCGCGTTCGACATCCTCGACCAGGACGTCGACCTCAAGCCGCAGGAGCTCAAGATGGCGTCCTCGCTGGTCGAGAGCATGGGCGCGGACTTCGACCCGGCCGATTTCCACGACGAGTACCGGGACGCGGTGCTGGAGCTGATCGAGTCGAAGAAGGAGCACGGCGACGCCCGCCCCGCCCCCGTCGAGGCGAAGAAGGAGGACGAGGGCGACTCCATGACCGACCTGCTCTCCGCCCTCCAGGCCAGCGTCGAGGCCGCCAAGGGCAAGGCGGGGGCGAAGGCCGACCCGGAGCCCGAACCCGAACCCGAGAAGAAGCCCGCGCGCAAGCCCGCGGCGCGCCGGAAGAAGGAGTCCTCCGAGGAGGACAAGCCCGCGACGACCCGCAAACGCCGCACCGCCTGACCCTGTGAGTGGCGATAGTCGCTAGAGCGACTATCGCCACTCACGGGCCGTGGGCGGACTCCGGCGGGGTCTGGTCCTTCTGCAGGCTGTCGAAGAGCTGGCTCGCCCGGTCCCGGTCCCACCTGACCACCGACTGGCCGCCGATCGTCGGGGTGCCGCCGACCGGGACCGTGGTCGCGACGCCGCCGTTCGTCACCCCGCGCATGGCCAGGCCGAGCTGCGCGATGTTCCAGATGTGGTCGCTGGAGTCGACCGTGATCAGGCCCGTCATGGCGTCCGCCAGCGGCACGACGCGGAACGGGTTGACCAGCGTGGTGGGGCTCGTGGCCTTCGCGATCAGCGCCGACAGGAACTCCCGCTGGCGCTGCACCCGGTCGAAGTCCGAGCCGGCCGTCGCGCGGGTGCGGACGTAGCCGAGCGCGGTCTGCCCGTCGAGCTCCTGGCAGCCCGCCTGGATGTCCAGGGCCGCCTTCGGGTCCTTGATCGCCCGCGGCACGCAGAGGTCCACCCCGCCGATGGCGTCCACGGCGTCGACGAACCCGCCGAACCCGATCTCGGCGTAGTGGTCGATGTGCAGGCCGGTGGCGGCCTCCACCGTCGAGATCAGCAGCTGCGGGCCGCCGAAGGCGTACGCCGCGTTCAGCTTGTTCGTCCCGTGCCCGTCGATCGGCACGTACGAGTCCCGCGGCAGGCTGACCAGCACCGATCCCGAGCTGCCGGAGTGCAGCAGCATGATCGTGTCGGTGCGCTGGCCCGCGGCGTCTCCCGTGCCGAGCCGCTCCTCGTCCTCGGCGGAGAGGTCCGCGCGGCTGTCGGAGCCCACGATCAGCCAGTTCGTGCCGGACGACTCCGCCGTCGACCCCGCGGGCAGCGCCTCGACCCGGTTCATGTTCTGGTCGAGGTACACGCCCCAGCCCACGAGCGCGACCAGCAGCGCCAGCGCGATCCACTTGATCCGCCGCCCCCAGCGGCGGGGCTTGCGCACCTTCGGCGCCCTCGTCTGCACCGGCGGCCGGTACTCCTGGCGCGGCGGCGGGCCGGAGGGCATCACCCGGGTGTGGGGCGGCAGCTGGTTCGACGGGATCCGCCGCGTCGGGCCCTCGCCCTGGTACCCGGGCGGCGGGCCGGGGCGGCGGGGCGGCTGGTTCGTCCACCCCGGACCCCCGCCACGGCGCGGCGGCGGGCCTTGGGGTCCGCGAGGTCCGGTCATGGCGCCCTCTCCCGACGTCTGGTGGTCCCGGTGCGAGCCCACGGTAGCGAGACGGCCGTACCCGTCCCTCACCCCTAGGACGCTTGAACCACCCGCCGGTTGCCCGGTGTGTCGGAATCAGCGCCCGCCGGTCCCGCTGCTCAGCCGAGCAGCGGCTCGCCCTCGAAGCGACCGAGCTCCTCCCGGTAGAACTCCAGGCCCACCCCGTTGGGATCCCGGATGTAGAGACTGTTGTCCACGCCACGGTCCGGGCCGAGGTACTCGATCCCCGCCGCGTCGAGCCGGGCCTTGGCCTTCTCGAACTCCTCGGGCGAGGTGGACAGCGCGAGGTGCTGCACGGCCCCGATCGTCTCGCTGAACGCCGGGTGGTCGTGGCCGGGGAAGTCGAAGAACCCGAGCAGGTTGCCCGCCCCGATGTCGAAGAAGAAGTGGCTCGACCCCGCGTAGTCCCGGTTCTCCACCAGCTCGACGAGCGGGAAGCCCAGCACCTCCTGGTAGAACCGGATCGTCTCCTCGACGTCCTTGCAGATCAGCGCGATGTGGTGGACACCCTGCACCGTCGTCGGCGCGCGGTCGGCGGGCGCCTGGAGGTACTTGTCGCGCAGGTCCTTGCGCCGGGCGCGGACCGCCTCGAGCTCGGCTCCCTCGGGCTGCGGCATCGGACTCCCCTTTCGGTCGTGGTGTCGTCGTCAACGGTAGTTGCACGCGCAACATTCCGCCCGACGTCGACGACCCACCGTGCCGGCTCGCGCACGAGACCGTCACCCGAGCCCGCCGGATGCGACGATCTCCGCGTGGACCTCCCCCTGCTCGAGGACGACCTGGGCCGCCCCGCCCTGCTCGACCCGCACCGCGTCGTCCCGCGCGGGGTGACCCTGCCCGAACGGGCGGTGCTCTGCTTCTTCCCCGAGGTCGTCGCGGCCGTGGACCCGGTCCGGACGGTCCACCTGTCCTCCGAGCTCGGCCCGTGGCCGGTCCACGTCGTGGAGGTCGACGGCACGGAGATCGCGGTCGTGCAGCCCGGCGTCGGCGCCCCACTGTCGGTGATCTTCTTCGAGGAGCTGGTCGCGCTGGGGGTGCGCGCCGCGGTGGCGGTCGGCGGCGCGGGATCGCTCGTCCCGGAGCTCACGGTCGGGCACGCGGTCGTCGTGGGCTCCGCGCTGCGGGACGAGGGCACGTCCTTCCACTACCTGCCCGCGGGCCGGGTCGTCGAGGCCGACCCCGCCGGGATCGCGGCACTCGTCGCGGCGCTCGGGGACGTCCCGCACGTCGTGGCCCGCACCTGGACCACGGACGCCGTCTTCCGCGAGACCCGCAGCCGCGTCGAGCGGCGGGTCGCGGAGGACTGCGTGGTCGTCGACATGGAGGCGTCCGCCCTGATCGCCGTGGCCCGCCACCGCGGCGTCCGCCTCGCGCACCTGCTCTTCGCGGGCGACTCGCTCGCGGGCGAGGAGTGGGAGCACCGGGGCTGGACCCGCGCCGCGGACATCCGCGCAGCCCTCTACGGCATCGCCTGCGACGCGGCGATCACCCTCTGACGAGACGTCATGGAGCGGTTACTTGCGGCCGCCTCCGAGCAGGCCGCCGAGGAGATCGCCCAGGCCGCCGCCCAGCACACCGCCGCCCTGCTGGCCGCCGCCCGCACCACCCAGGATCCCGCCGAGCAGGTCGCCCAGGCCGCCGCCCGCGCCGCCCCCGGCGCCGGGCAGGCCGCCGCCGCCCTGCGCGCCGCCCGCCAGCTTCTTGGCCAGGTACGACATGACGATCGGGGCCAGGATCGGGAGGAGCTTGGCGATCAGCCCGGAGCCGCCCTCGCCGCCGAGCGCGCCCTGCGCCTGGGCGGGCGCGGCACCCGCCGCACCGCCGAGCGGCCCCAGGCCACCCAGCTGGTTGACGACCTGCGAGCGCTGGTCGCCGAACACGTGGCCGACGATCTTCTCGCCGTCCGCGGTGTCGACGTCGGCGAGGTCGACCCCGCCGTCGATCAGCGTGTCGTCGTGCTGCTGGACCGCGGCGGCGAACGAGGCGGCCCGGGCGGGGTCGCCCGCGTTGGCCTGGATGCCGCCCAGGAGGGCGGGCAGGGCCGAACGTGCGGCGGACTCCGCGGTCGCCTCGTCGACGCCCAGTCGGGCGGCGAGATCGCCGAGCGACACCTGGCTGAGGATCTCGTCCACAGGGCTCATGAGCAGGACATTAGCGTGTCGACTATGGGGCGAGAAGTCGTATCGTCGGCGGCATGGCGTACGAGTCCGCGGTCGAGAAGGCGATCCGCGAGGCCGTCGAGCGGGGCGAGTTCGACGATCTGCCGGGCAAGGGCCGTCCGCTCACCGGCCTCTCGGACACCTCCGAGGACTGGTGGGTGCGGCGGTACGTCCGCCGCGAGGGCGTCCCGTCGGACGCGCTGCTGCCGGTCGGCCTCCAGCTGCGCAAGGAGCTCGAACGGCTCCCGGAGACCGTGCGGGACCTGCCCAGCGAGCGCGCGGTGCGCGAGGTGGTGGCCGAGCTGAACGGCCGGGTCGTGGACTACGTCCGAACCCCGCGGGGGCCGGTCCTGCCCCTGCGGCGGGCGGACCCCGAGGACGTGGTCGCGCGGTGGCGGGCCGCCAGGTCGGGCGGTCCTGATCTACGGTGACCGGGTGCCACAGCGTTGGGGTATCACGGTTCCGCTGTCCGGTGTCCCGCTGCGGGAGCAGCGCGAGCTGATCCGGGCGCTGCCCGATCTGGGGTACACGGACGTCTGGAGTGCCGAGGCGGACGGGGCCGACGCGTTCACCCCGCTCACCCTGGCGGCGGAGTGGGCCCCGACGCTGCGCCTCGGCACCGCGATCGTGCCCGCCTTCACCCGCGGCCCGGCGCTGCTCGCACAGTCCGCGGCCACCCTCGCGAGCCTGGCACCGGGCCGGTTCGCGCTCGGGATCGGCACGTCCTCGGACGTGATCGTGGAGCGCTGGAACGGGATCCCGTTCGTGGAGCCCTACAAGCGGGTCAGGGACCTGCTGGACTTCCTGCGCCGGGCCTTCACCGGCGAGAAGGTCACCGGCGAGTGGGACTCCTTCTCCGTGCAAGGCTTCCGGCTCGCCGAGGCCCCCGAGCCCGCGCCGCCGGTGCTGGTCGCGGCGCTGCGGCCGGGCATGCTCACGCTGGCGGGCCGGCACGGCGACGGGGCGATCGTCAACTGGCTGACCAGCGCGGACGTCAAGGCCGTGGCCCCACACGTCCGGGACTACGGCAAGCCGGGGGCCGAGATCGTCGCCCGGATCTTCGTGCTGCCGGACGTACCCACCGACGAGGCCCGCGCGATCGCGCGGCGGGCGATCGCGGCCTACCTGAACGTGCCGGTCTACCGGGCCTTCCACGAATGGCTCGGCCGCACCGAGCTGACGCCGATGTGGCGGGCCTGGGCGTCCGGGGACCGGGCCGGGGCGCTCGCCGCGATCCCCGACTCGGTCGTCGACGCCCTGGTGCTGCACGGCCCCGCGGAGTCCGTGCGCGAGCAGGTACGGGCCTATGTGGAGGCGGGCGTGACCACGCCGGTCCTCGCTCCGCTCGGCGGCAGCGCGGCCCGGGTCATCGAGTCCCTGGCGCCCTGAGCCCGTCCATGATCAGGTCGAGCAGGCGGCCCGCCTGCTCGCGGTCGGCCGTGGTGAGCGTGACCCCGGAGACGGCGGCCAGCACGTCCGCGGGGTCGACGTCCGCCCGGAGCGTGCCCGCCGCGGCGCCCGCGCCCACGAGCTCCCCGACGGCCGTGCGCAGCCGACCCTTGGTCTCGGTGAAGGGGTCCCCGCCGGAGGCGATGATCGCGCGCAGCGTGTCCAGCATGCCGCGCTTGGCGGTCATGTACTCGACGAACCGGTCCATCCAGGCCCGCATCGCGACCTCGGGCGGCGCGTTCTCCAGCAGGCCGGGGACGGCGTCGCAGAGCCGCGCGACCTCGCTGCGGTAGGCCGCCTCGACCAGCGCCTCCCGCGTGGGGAAGTGCCGGTAGAGGGTGCCGATGCCGACGCCTGCGGCCTTCGCGATCGCCTCGAGGGAGACGTCTCGCCCCGGCGTCGAGAAGGCCTCGACCGCCACCTCCACCAGCCGCTCACGGTTTCGGCGTGCGTCGGCGCGGAGGGGCTTGGTCACGGCCTCGTCAGTGTGACCCACGCCACTTCACCACCTCAAACGGAATCGCCTCCGTTTACCCGGGGTTGGGATCGGAGGCAGCTCCGGATGCGAGTCTACGCGCCGAGCGATCTCAGCCCTGAGGAGAAGCGCCATGACCACCTTCCTCACCCCGCCGATCGTCCACCCCAACACCAGCCGCTTCGTCGGCCCGTTCGACCGCCGCACCACCGCCGCCGAGGTCGTCCACGGCCTGGACCTGGGCGGACGGCGGGCCGTCGTCACCGGCGCCGCCTCCGGGATCGGGCTCGAGACCGCCCGCGCACTGGCCGCCGCCGGAGCGTGCGTGACGCTCGCCGTGCGCGACGTCGACGCCGGTGCCGCCGCCGCGACCGCGCTCACCGCCGCGACCGGCAACGAGCTCGTGTCCGTCGCGCCGCTCGACCTCACCGACCGCACCTCGATCCGGGCCTTCGTCTCCACCTGGGACGGCCCGCTGCACATGCTGGTGAACAACGCCGGTGTCATGGCCACCCCGCTGACCCGCACCGCGGAGCGCTGGGAGCTGCAGTTCGCCACCAACCACCTGGGCCACTTCGCGCTGACCACCGGCCTGTTCCCGGCGCTGCTCGCCGCGGGCGACGCCCGCGTGGTGTCCGTGTCCTCCGGCGCCCACCTGCGCGCCCCGGTGGACTTCGACGACGTCCACTTCCACGGCCGCCCCTACGACCCGTGGCTCGCCTATGCCCAGTCCAAGACGGCGAACGTGCTGTTCGCGGTCGAGGCCAACCGGCGCTGGTCCGGCGACGGCATCCACGTCAACGCGGTGATGCCAGGCGGGATCCGCACCGGCCTGCAGCGCCACCTGGACGCGCGCGAGCTCGCCGCGATGGACGCCCGGGCCGGCGACCTCTGGAAGACCGCCGAGCAGGGCGCGGCCACGAGCGTGCTGCTCGCGGCGTCACCGCTGGTCGAAGGCATCGGCGGGCGGTACTTCGAGGACTGCGCCGAGGCCCTGCCCGCGACCGGTGTGTACGGCCGCGGCGTGGCCCCCTACGCCCTCAACCCCGAGGCCGCCGAGCGGCTCTGGGACCTCTCCGTGGCGACCCTGCGCGCCTGAGTGCGGCCCGACCTCCGGACGGCTCAGAGCCCGTGGCGGGACAGGAAGTCCAGGGCCCGGTCGGCGACCTCCCGCCAGCTGCTGTCGACGGCGTAGGAGTGGCCGCGGTCCGGGAAGGCGGCCCACTCGGTCACCCCCGGGCTCTTCGCCAGGATCGTGTAGGCGGCCCTGCTGGTGGCCTCGGGCACCGTGCGGTCCCGGCCCGCGCCGATCACCAGCACCGGACCCCGCGCGCGGTGCACGTCCACCGTGGCCTCGCTGTGCAGCGCGAAGTTCGCCAGCGCGGCCTGGAACAGCGGACGCATGGGGGACGGGACCGCGTAGGAGTCGTACAGCGCGTCCGCCTCCGCGCGCGGCACCGCGTTGGCGAAGCCGGCGGCCCACGAGTCCTTCGTGTGGATCCAGCTCTTCGTCCGCAGCCCGGGTCGGCTCAGGACCGGGAAGGCCGTCTTGAGCTGGACGGGCGGCAGCGCGAGGTTGCCCTTGAACTGCGCGGGCGAGATCGCGACGCACGCCCGGGCGCAGCCCTGTCCGATCAGCTTCTCCGCGATCAGCCCGCCGAAGGAGTGTCCGATCACGATCGGCTTCTCCGGCAGCTCCTCGATCAGGGCCGCGTAGTGGTCGGTCACGGCGGAGATGCCCTGCCCGGCCACGGCGTCCGGATCGGCCCTGGCCGCCTCGGCGGTGCCGGGCTCCCCCGGCCATCCCGGCGCGACGGGCGCGTAGCCCTTCTCCGCGAACAGCTCGACCCACGGGGTCCAACTCGAGGCGTGCAACCACAGGCCGTGGACGAAGACGACGGGCGTTCCGGGCACGCTGACCTCCACAGGGTTCCGCCGAGTCGAGCGTAGCCGGCGTGTCGATCACCCGAACGCCGCAGCACGCGCGGCCGGCCCCGTGCAGAATGCGGCCGTGGACCAGTTCTACTCGGCCTACCGACACGGCTTCCTGCGCGTGGCGGCGGCGACCATCCGCACCACGCTCGCCGATCCCGCCGCGAACGCCGCCGCCGTCCTGGAGTCGGCGCGCGAGCTCGCGGCAGACGGGGTCGGCGTGGCGGTGTTCCCCGAGCTGACCCTGACCGGGTACTCGCTGGAGGACGTCGTCATGCAGGACACCCTGCTGGACGCCGCCCTCGCCGGGCTCGAGGACGTCGTCACGGGCTCGGCCGACCTGCTCCCCGTCCTGGTGGTGGGCCTGCCGATCCGGCACCGGCACCGCATCCACAACTGTGCGGCGATCATCCACAGGGGACGGGTCCTCGGCGTCGCACCCAAGTCGTACCTGCCGACCTACCGCGAGTTCTACGAGCGCCGCCAGATCGCCCCCGGGGACGACGTGACCGGCACCCTGCGGATCGGCGGCCAGGACGTCCCGTTCGGCCCCGACCTGCTGTTCACCGCCTCCGACGTGCCCGGGTTCGTGCTGCACGTCGAGATCTGCGAGGACATGTGGGTGCCGATCCCGCCGTCCGCCGAGGCGGCGCTGGCGGGCGCGACGGTGCTGGCCAACCTCTCCGGCAGCCCGATCACCGTCGGCCGGGCCGAGGACCGGAAGCTGTTGGCGCGCAGCGCCTCCTCCCGCTGCCTCGCCGCCTACGTCTACGCCGCGGCGGGTGAGGGCGAGTCCTCGACCGACCTCGCCTGGGACGGCCAGACGATGATCTACGAGAACGGGGTGCTGCTCGCCGAGACCGAGCGGTTCCCGAACGGGCCCCGCGCCTCGGTGGCGGACGTCGACCTGGACCTGCTGGCCAACGAGCGGCTGCGGATGGGCACGTTCGACGACAACCGCCGCCACCACGCCCCCGAGTTCCGGTGCGTCTCGTTCACGCTGTCCCCGCCGTCGTCGGACATCGGGCTCAAGCGCGAGATCGAACGCTTCCCCTTCGTCCCCGCGGACGAGAGCAGGCTCGAGCTGGACTGCTACGAGGCCTACAACATCCAGGTCAGCGGCCTGGAGCAGCGGCTTCGCGCGATCGGGCAGCCCAAGATCGTGATCGGGGTGTCCGGCGGCCTGGACTCCACGCACGCCCTGATCGTGGCCGCGCGGGCGATGGACCGGCAGGGCAGGCCGCGCAGCGACATCCTCGCGTTCACGCTGCCCGGCTTCGCCACCGGCGACCACACCAAGGGCAACGCCTACCGGCTCGGGAAGGCCCTCGGAGTCACGTTCGAGGAGATCGACATCACCGAGACGGCCCGGCTGATGCTGGCCAACCTCAAGCACCCGTTCTCCGCGGGCGAGCCGGTCTACGACGTCACCTTCGAGAACGTCCAGGCCGGGCTGCGCACCGACTACCTGTTCCGCGCGGCCAACCAGCGCGGCGGGATCGTGCTGGGCACCGGGGACCTCTCCGAGCTGGCGCTGGGCTGGTCGACCTACGGCGTCGGCGACCAGATGTCGCACTACAACGTCAACGGCGGCGTGCCGAAGACGCTCATCCAGCACCTCATCCGCTGGGTGATCAGCTCCCGGCAGTTCGACGACGAGGTGGGCGAGGTCCTGCAGTCCGTGCTGGACACCGAGATCACCCCCGAGCTGGTGCCCTCGGACGCGGGCGAGGTGCAGTCGTCGGAGGCCAAGGTCGGGCCGTACCCGTTGCAGGACTTCACGTTGTTCCACTACCTGCGGTGGGGGTTCCGGCCCGCGAAGATCGCCTTCCTCGCCCACCACGCGTGGGGGGACGTCGACCGCGGCGACTGGCCAGTCGGCTTCCCGCCGGAGAAGCGCGGGGTGTTCACGATGGCGGAGATCCGGAAGTGGTCCGAGGTGTTCGCGCAGCGCTTCTTCTCCTTCGCGCAGTTCAAGCGCAGTGCGTTGCCGAACGGCCCGAAGGTGTCCGCGGGCGGGTCGCTGTCCCCGCGCGGGGACTGGCGCGCGCCCAGCGACATGTCGGCGCGGATCTGGCTGGAGGAGATCCGCCGCGAGGTTCCTCAACAATAATGACGACGGCTGGGCCGGACGGCGTAACGATTGGCGCTGCGTGACGACATCTCGGGCGAGTAACCCGTTCGAGGGAGCACGCCGTGTCCGACCGTTACGCACCGTTCGGCTACAACGCCCGCGAGCCGTGGGCCCCGCCGCAGTACACCGGTGAGCCGACCGCCGCGGAGCGCGCCCCGGGCGGCACCGCGACCCTGGTCGCCCTGGCCGTGCTCTTCGTGCTGATCGGCGGCGCCGCGTACCTGTACGGCGCCCTCGCGCTGCTCTGATCTGCGGCTCCGCCGCCCGTGCGCGGTAAGTGGTGCTTGAGCACCACTTACCGCGCACGAGTGCCGGAGGCGCAAGTCGCGCTTAAGCGGCGCCGCGCACAGTGCTGCCATGACCACCACGGAGACCACGCCCGACCTGCTCGGCATGCGCTACGCCCACCGGATGATGCGCTTCGACCTGCACCGCTTCACCGATCTCGCCCGCCGCCTCGCCGCGGGCGAGCCGTGCGACGACCGCCGGGCCGCGGCGATCGTCGCCTGGCTGCGCACGCTGCGCCAGGAGATCCACCACCACCACACCGTCGAGGACGAGCTGTGCTGGCCGCTCATCGAGCGCAGCGCGGGCGCCGAGATCGACCTCGAGGTGCTCAGCGAGGACCACCGCGCCCTCGACCCGCTGCTCGACCAGCTGCACGCCGCGACCAGCGCGTTCGCGGCCGGGCCCGATCGTCGGGCCGCGGCGGGGCCCCTGCTCGCGATCCTGACGACCATCCGGGACGAGCTCGACGAGCACATCGAGTCCGAGGAGGCCTCGGTGTTCCCGGTGGTCGAGCGGTACGTGTCGGCGCAGGACTGGGCGGAGCTGGAGAAGGCGATCCGCAAGGGTGGGCCGCCGATCGGGTTCGTCCTGCCGCGTTTCGAGGCCGTCATGCGGCCCGAGGAGCGCGCGCAGGTCCGGGCCGCGGCGGGTCGGGTCATGTTCGCCCTGCTCGCCCTGCTGCGACCGGGGTTCAAGCGGAAGGAGCGCCTGGTGTTCGGGGGCTGACCCAGCCGACGCGGGCCGCGACCGCCGCGGCCCGCGCGCGATGCTCCGCGGCGGGCCCGCCCAGGAACTGCGCCAGCTCGCCGAGGAAGTGGGCGACCGGACCGAGGGTGAGCGTGCCGCTGCCGAGCCCCGCCATCTCGTCGGCGAACGGGAGGAGTTCGCGGTAGGTCTCTTCGGCGATCTCCCGGTCGTCGAGGGCGATGGCCACCTCGGCCCGCAGCGCCATGAAGATCTGCCAGTAGTAGCTGCGCGGCGGCTGTCGGTCGCGCTGCCACACCGCGCGGGCCTCGTCGACCCGGCCGAGGGCGAGCAGCGCCCGCGCGGTGGGATCGGCCATCCCGTCCGGTACGACCTCGACGGCGAGGTACTCCTCGGCGATGTCCGCCAGCGCGCCCGCGACGTGGCGCACCCCGAAGCGGGTGAACGTGCCCATGACCTCGGCATTGACCGCGCCCGCCGCCGTCAGCGCCGCCTGCACGGCGGCGTACCCCGCCTCCGCGCCCGCGATGTCCCCGGCGACCAGCCTGCGCAGCGACGCGAAGATCGCCGCCCAGCCCAGGGACTGACCGAGCTGCCCGTTCGAGGCCAGCGCGATCGCCGAGTCGACGTGGCGCTGCGCGGCGTCGAGGTCCAGCCGCTCGGCCTCGACCATGAACAGCAGGTGATGGCCCTCGGACTCGTACCCGGTCAGCCCGGTCCGCGCGGCCGTGTCGATCAGCTCGCGGCCGATGCCCGCCAGCTCGCCGCGCCGGTCCGGGCCCAGCGCCGTGAAGGACCGGGCGTTGAGCGCGACGCACCGCAGCAGCGGGTCCCCCACCTCGGCCGAGAGCGCCATGGCCTCGGCGGTGACCTCGGCGGCGCGGTCGTCGTCCGCGGACTCGACCTCGAAGCACAACGCGACCAGCAGCCGACACCGCGCGACCGGGTCGTGGGTCACGGCGAGGGCCCCCTCCAGCACGGCGACGAGCTCGGCGTCGACCGCGACGTCCTGCCGGATCGTCCACGAGATCGGGGCGTCGTAGCTGGTCAGGGCGGCGACCAGCGCATCGGTGCCGCGGGCGGCGGCGACCGCCCGCCTGCGCTCGTCGACCGCGGCGCCGATCTGTCCGGAGTGGGCCAGCGCGGACACCAGCGCGCACCGCAGCTCGACCTCCCGCTCGGGCCCCGCGAGGTCCAGCCCGGCCCGCCAGAGCCGGGCGGCCTCGCGGTACCCGCCCGTGGCCACGGCCTCCCGCGCGGCCCGCTCCACGTGCCCCCACGCCACCTCGGGCGCCACCGCGGGACCGGCCTCCAGGGCGTGGCGGGCCAGGACCGCCGGGTCGGCCGGGCCGACCGCCGTCAACGCGGCGGCGTGCAGCCTCGTGCGGCGCAGCCGGGGGAGGTCGGCGTCGAGGGTGTCGCGGACCAGGGCGTGCGTGAACCGGACGCGCCCGGGGGCCGGTTCGGTCAGCAGGCCGGACAGCACCCCCAGCTCGAGGGCGTCGAGCACGGTGTCCTCGTCCGCGGTGGCCAGGCGCACCACCGTGTCGACGGTGAACTCCCGCCCCAGCACCGCCGCCTGGCCGAGCACGGTGCGCGCGGGCGCGGGGAGCCGGGCGACCCGGCGGCGCAGCACGTCCCGCACGCCCGCGGGCACGGCGTCCGTCGCCGCGGCCGGGCCCTCGACGGCGATGAGCCGGGCGGTCTCGCGGACGAACAGGGGGTTGCCGTCGGTGCGGTCGGCGACGAGCGCGACCGTCGCGGCGTCCGGCTCCGCGACGCCGTGTCGCCGCAGCAGGGCGCGGACGTCCGGCCCGGTCAGGCCCGGCAACGGGATCCGGTCGGCGATCGGGCCCGCCAGCGCGGCGAGCGTGGCCGCGAGGTCGGGGCCGATCTCCGCGGGCCGCACGGTGGCGACGACCAGCACCGACCCGGCCTCGAAGCGGGTGCCGACCACGGCGCGGAGCAGCTGCAACGTCTCCTCGTCCGCCCGGTGCAGGTCGTCGAGCACGAGGAGGACGGGGGCGTGCGCCGCCACCAGCTCGACGACCGCGCGGGACAGCCAGAACGTCTCCCCCACCGCGCGCCGCTCGCCGCGCAGCGGGGCGAGCCTGCCCGCCAGGTCCGGGCCGGGGTCCGGCAGCCCCTCGACGATCTCCGACCACGCCCACGCGGGCGGCGCGCCGTCGACCTCCGGGCAGCGACCGACGACCGTGGTCCACCCCGTCAGCTCCGCGCGGAACGCCTCCACCAGGGCCGTCTTGCCGCCGCCCGCCTCCGCCTCGACCAGCACCAGCCCGTGCCCGCGCGCGGCGGCGGCCCGCAGCCGCGCCAGCTCGCGCTCCCGGCCCACGATCGTCGGTGCCGAGGTCGGCGCCACCGCGGCGACGGGTGGGGGATCGGGTCTGCCCAGGACGTGCTCGGCGTGGCGCAGCACGTCCTGTTCGAGCGCACGCAACGCGGGGCCGGGGTCCACACCCAGCTCCGCGGCGAGTCGCTTGCGAGCCCGGGCGAGCACGGCCAACGCGTCCGCCTGCCGCCCGCTCCGGTAGAGCGCGAGGGCCAGCAGCCGCACGGCGCCCTCCCGTAGCGGATGGTCGCGCAGCAGCACCTCCAGGCCGGGCACGGCGTCGGCCGGGCGGCCGCGCGCGAGCCGCGCCTCGGCGAGGCGTTCGGTGGCGACGAGCCGGAGCTCGTCGAGCCGCGCGACCTCGGGGGCGGCCCACCGCTCGTCCGCGAACTCGGCGAGTGTCGGCCCGGTCCAGGCGGCGAGGACCTCGACGAGCGCCTCCTCGGTCTGGTCCGCCCCGGCGAGCACCGCGGCCACCCGCCTGCTGTCCACCGCGTCCCGCGGCAGCCGCAACGCGTACCCGGGCGGCTCGCTGACCAGGACCGACGCGGGTGTCCGCGGCACCCGGTCCGGTTCCAGGATCCGGCGCAGGTGCGAGATGTGGACCTGCAACGCCCCGAGTGCCCGCGGCGGCGGCTCGCCGCGCCACAGGTCGTCGATCAGGGTGTCGGTGGAGACGACCTCCCCGTCCGCGACGGCGAGCCGGGCCAGTACCGCACGCCGGCCGCGACCCCCCAGGTCGACGGGGGCACCCGCGACCTCCGCCCGCACGGGGCCGAGGACCGCGACCCGGACCGACTGCACCCCGGAAGTATGCCGTGCCCGCCGAAAACAGTCTGGCCTGTCGGGAAGTAGGCTGGGCCGATGGCCGCCCCGATCCCGCCCACCCGGCGCACCCAGGGCGAACGCCGCGCGAGCAGCCACCAGCTCATCCTCGACGCCGCCGTGGAGAGCCTGGTCGAGGACGGGTACGCCGGTGCCACCACGGTCACGATCCAGGCCCGGGCCGGGGTGTCCCGCGGACGGCTGCTGCACCACTTCCCCTCCCGTTCGGCCCTGCTGGTCGCCGCGGCCCAGCACCTCGCCGTCGAGCGGCTGATCGACGTGGAGACCTGGCCACACGCGGACACGACGGGGCCGGAACGGATCGACCGGGCCGTCGAGCAGCTGTGGTCGACCTTCTGCACCACCTATTTCTGGGCGGCCATGGAGCTGTGGATCGCGGCGCGCAACGACGAGGCGCTGCGGGCGGAGCTGCTGCCCCAGGAGCGCGGGCTCGGCGCGGCCATCCAGCGGGTCGTGGTCACCCTCTTCGGCGCCGAGCACGCCGCCCACCCCGCGTTCGACGACGTCCGGGAGCTGTTGTTCACCGGCATGCGCGGCGTCGCGCTCACCTACGCGCTCGACCCGCGGGACCCGCGGACCGACCCCCATCTCGCGCTGTGGAAGCGCACGGCGCGCCGACTCCTGGCTACTCCTGAGTAATCTCGCCGGCATGGACTTCGAGACGCTCACCGTCGAGACGAAGGACGGGGTCGCCCGGCTGCGCCTGAACCGACCTCAGCAGGCGAACGCGCTCGACGCCACGGCATGGCGCGAGCTCCGCGAGGCCGTGGACGCGCTGGACGCCGACCCGACCGTACGGGTGGTCGTGCTTGGCGGGACCGGGGCGCACTTCTGTGCGGGGATCGACCTGTCGATGCTCGGCAGCCTGCTGCAGGGCCCGGAGGACCGTGCGCGGGCGACCGAGGACCTGCGCCGCACCATCCTGGACCTGCAGGACGTGATCACGAGCGTCGAGCGGTGCCGCGTGCCGGTGATCGCCGCGGTGCACGGCGCCTGCGTCGGGGCGGGGCTGGACCTCGCCGCGGCGTGCGACCTGCGCTACGCCACCGCGGACGCCCGGTTCACGATCAAGGAGATCGACATGGCCGTGGTCGCGGACGTCGGGGTGCTGCAGCGGTTGCCACGGATCGTCGGCGAGGGCGTCACGCGGGAGCTGGCCTACACCGGCCGCACCGTGTCCGGCACCGAGGCGCACGCGTTGCGGCTGGTCAACGGCGTGTTCGACTCGACCGACGCGCTCGAGGCGGGCGTCGCCGAGCTGGCCGCCGCGCTCGCCGCGAAGCCCCCGCTCACGCTGCGCGGCACCAAGTACGCGATCACCTACGCCCGCGACCACACGACGGCGGACAGCCTCGAGCAGGTCGCCACCTGGAACGCGGGCATGCTCGCCTCGCACGAGCTCACCGAGACGCTCACGGCACTGAAGGAACGCCGCCCCCCGGTCTACCGCGACTGACGCTGCAGTGTGGAGCCACCGCTGTCGGGTCAGGCCCTCCACACGACAGTGGTGGCTCCACACTGCGGTCGGGGGTTCAGCGGGAGTCGCGCCAGGCGATCCACTCCTTGAGCAGCGACAGGTCGTAGTCCGGGCCGCCGACGCCGACGGTGAACAGCTCCACGCCGGCGTCGAGCAAGCCCTGGGCCTGCTCGGAGGGCTTGCCGCTCACGCCCGCCGAGCGGGTGATCTCCTTCGGGTCCCGGCCCAGGTCGGCGCAGTGCGCGTCGAGCACCGAGCACTTGTGCGCGATGGTCTCCGCCTCGCCGAAGCCGTGCCAGATCGAGGCGTGCTCGGCGGTGTGGCGCAGGGTCTTCTTCTCCCCGCCGCCGCCGATCAGGATCGGGATGTCGCGGGTCGGCGCCGGGTTGAGCTTGGTCCAGCGGTCCCGGATGCGCGGGAGGGCGGCGCCGAGGTCGTCGAGCCGCTTGCCCGCGGTCTTGAAGTCGTAGCCGTACTCGTCGTAGTCCTTCTCGAACCAGCCCGACCCGATGCCGAGGATGAGCCTGCCGTTCGAGATGTGGTCGACCGTGCGGGCCATGTCGGCCAGCAGCTCGGGGTTGCGGTAGGAGTTGCAGGTGACGAGGGCGCCGATCTCGACGCGGCTGGTGGACTCGGCCCAGGCGCCGAGCATCGTCCAGCACTCGAAGTGCTTGCCGTCCGGGTCGCCGTAGAGCGGGAAGAAGTGGTCCCAGTTGAAGACCACGTCCACGCCCGCGTCCTCGGCGGCCCGGAGGGCGTCGCGGATCTGGGAGTACTCGGCGTGCTGCGGCTGCAGTTGCAGCCCGATGCGGATGCTCACACCTCCAGCATCCTCCTACGCGAGGTGGACGTACTCGTACTCGAAGGGCTTGCCGTTGATCCCGTTGGTGGGCGGGGCGATCCAGCCGGCGATCTTGCCCGGCTCGTAGACCGGACGCATCAGGCTCTGGACGTGGACCTTGTCCGCCTCCGACGGCAGCCAGGAGTCCTTGCGCGCCTCCCACGCGTCCGCACCCACGAGTTCCCCCGAGGGGGTGACGTGGTGCTCGGCGAACAACCCCACCTGCCGGTTGAACCCGACGTGTGGCAGGTAGAGCCGGTCGTCGAAGCCCTGCTTCTCCAGGATCCGGTTCCACCGCTTGAGCCCGGACTGGCAGTCCTTCACGTACTCGTTGCGCAGGTCGAGGTTCAGCGCGAGCAACGCGGACACCTCGTCGGTGACCACCCGGCCGTCCTTGACCGTGTCGATGGTGAACGCGTCCTCGGTGAGGCGGTGGTCGTCCTTGCGCCGTTCCTCCTGCCAGCGGCCCTTGAGCCCGGCGGTGAAGTAGTTGGCCGCGTTCGTGGACTGCTCGGAGCCGAACAGGTCCAGGGACACCGTGTAGTGGAAGTTCACGTACTTCTGGATCACGTCCAGCGGCACTCCGCCGTGCGGGGCGATGTCCGCGGTGTCGTGCTCGCGCATCAGCTCACAGGTCCGCGTGACCACCCGGTCGATGCCGGTGGTGCCCACGAACATGTGGTGCGCCTCCTCCTTCAACATGAACTCGCAGGTGCGGCTCAGCGGGTCGAAAGCGGACTCCTTCAGCGTGCCGAGCTGGTACTTGCCGTCCCGGTCGGTGAAGTAGGTGAACATGAAGAACGACAGCCAGTCCGGGGTCTCCTCGTTGAACGCCCCGAGGATCCGCGGGCTGTCCAGGTCACCGGAGTTGCGGTGCAGCAGCGCCTCGGCCTCCTCGCGGCCGTTGCGGCCGAAGTAGGCGTGCAGCAGGTACACCATCGCCCACAGGTGCCGACCCTCCTCCACGTTGACCTGGAAGAGGTTGCGCAGGTCGTAGAGCGAGGGCGCGGTCTCCCCCAGCCGCCGCTGCTGCTCCACCGACGCCGGCTCGGTGTCGCCCTGGATCACGATCAGCCGCTGCAGGTCCGCCCGGTACTCCCCGGGCACCTGCTGCCAGACCGGCTCGCCCTTCTGCTCCCCGAACGCGATCCGCCGGTCGTCCCCCCGCTCGGCCAGGAACACGCCCCAGCGGTACTCCTCCATCGCGACGTGCCCGAACTGCGCCCAGCCCTCCTTGCCCACGTCCACGGCCGTACGCAGGTACACGTCCTGCGTCGGGACGGCCGGGCCCATGGTCTTCCACCAGCTCAGGAAGTTGGGCTGCCAGGACTCCAGCGCGCGCTGCAGCCTGCGGTCGCTCGCCAGGTCGACGTTGTTGGGGATCTTCTCGCTGTAGTCGATCGACATGTCAGACCCTCTTCCGGTCGAACTCGGCCTTGCGTCCCGTGCCGTACCTGCGCAGCGCGCCCGCCTCACCGGAGGCGTTGGGCCGCACGAAGATCCAGTTCTGCCAGGCGGTGAGCCGGGAGAAGATCCGCGACTCCATCGTCTCCGGCCCGACGAACCGGTGGTTGGCCTCCATCCCGGTCAACGCGTCCGGGGAGAGCGAGGCCCGCTCCTCGAGCATGATCCGGATCTCGTCCTCCCAGTCGATGTCGTCCGGGGCGTCGGTCACCAGCCCCATCTCCAGGGCTTCCGACGCCGTGATCCGCCGGTCGGTCTCCTGGCGCAGCTTGGCGACGTGGTCGTCGTCGCCGTAGAACCGGCTCCCCAGCCGGGACAGCCCGTTCGCCATCGGGAACGTGCCGAAGTTACTGGCGGACAACATGATCTGGGCCTCGTCGCCCTGCTCGTCACCCTCGATGGTGCCGTCGAGCATGTACTGGCGGTCGCACGCCAGCGCCAGCTCCAGCAGGGCACCCGCGAAGCAGGACCCGGGCTCGATGAGCGCGATCAGGCTGCGCGAGGTCACGTCGAGCCGCTTGAGGACCCGCTTGAAGTAGTGCCGGATCTCGTTGACCAGCCAGTCGTCCCTGCTGTGCTGCTCGATGACGCGCTCGAACGCCAGGGCGTCCTCGACGTCGCCCTTCGTCCGGATGATCCACGTGCCCAGCTCGAGCTCGTTGGCGCGCAGCCGCAGGATCAGGTCGTCGAGCTCGCGGGTCATGGCCAGCGGCCAGAACTCGTCACCCAGCTCGTGCACCCGCTCCAGCGACTCCGGGACTCCGCCCTCCGGACCCAGGACGGTGATCTCGACCAGACCGTTCTGCCGGTCGAGCTCGGCCTTGACGTGCCGGTAGTGGTAGCCCTCGGGGGCCAGCGGCCGCAGGGTGATCCCCCGCTCCCCGGACCGGGTCGACCCGGCGGCCGCCTGGGCGGCCCGCTCGGCCACGGTCTCCGACCACACCCGCTTCGGGACGACCTCGTCGACGAGCTTCCACTCGACGGCCTGCCTGCCGCGGATCCCCTCCGACCGGGTGGCGAACACGTCCGCCCGGTCCTTGCGCACCCGCCGCTTGTCGATCACCCGGGTCAGCCCACCGGTCCCGGGCAGCACGCCCAGCAGCGGCACCTCGGGCAACGAGACGGCCGAGGAGTTGTCGTCGATCAGCAGGATCTGCTCGCAGGCCAGCGCCAGCTCGTACCCGCCGCCCGCCGCGGTGCCGTTCACCGCCGCGATCCACGTCTGGCCCGAGTTCTCGGTCGCGTCCTCGATGCCGTTGCGGGTCTCGTTGGTGAACTTGCAGAAGTTCACCTTCCACGGGTGCGAGCTCTGGGCCAGCATCCGGATGTTCGCGCCCGCACAGAAGTTCTTGTCCTTGCCGCTGGTCACGACCACGGCCCGGACGCCGGGATGCTCGAAGCGCAGCCGCTGGGACGCGTCGTACAGCTCGATGTCCACACCCAGGTCGTAGCTGTTCATCTTCAGCTCGTAGCCGGGGACGATCCCGCCCGCCTCGTCGATGTCCAGGGTCAGGGTGGCGACGGGCCCGTCGACGTCGAGTCGCCAGTGCCGGTACGTCTCCGGCGAGGTGCCGAACGAGACCTCCATCGGTCGCTCCTGTCGTCGCTGTCACAGAGGTGGCGGGAGTAGCCGACAGTCTACAACATCAACCACCAGCGTCAACTTTGCGTAGAACGTTAGGCCGCCCGGCCCGCCCGCCGAAGATCGGCTATCGTCGGTTCCGGAATCGCCGTTTCGTCCCGACCGTTTCAGGGCGTAATTGCTATTTGTGAGGCCCGTTCACCGCGCGGAAACGGCGTCGCACTCCTGGGTGAAACAGATCGGCCCGAGCATTCCCGCCACGACGCGACCGAGCGGGAGGCACATCGTGGTGAACACCGGGGACACCGCCTGGGTGTTGGCGAGCGCGGCGCTCGTCATGTTGATGACGCCGGGCCTGGCCTTCTTCTACGGCGGCATGGTGCGCAGCAAGAGCGTGCTGAACATGCTCATGATGAACTTCATCTGCCTGGGCGTCGTCGGCGTGCTGTGGGCGCTGTTCGGCTACAGCTGGGCCTTCGGCGACGACGCGTTCGGCGGTCTCGTCGGAAATGGGGAGTTCGCCGGACTCGCGAACACGATCGGACATTTCGTCGGCGTCGGATCCGATTCCGCACCCTGGCCCGGAGGTGACGCGCTCCCCGCACTCTCCTTCGTGATGTTCCAGCTGATGTTCGCGATCATCACCCCCGCACTGATCTCCGGAGCCATCGCGGACCGCACGAAGTTCTGGGCCTGGACGCTGTTCGTCGCCGGTTGGGTGACGCTGTGCTACTTCCCGGTCGCGCACTGGGTGTTCGCCTTCGACGGCTTCACCGGCGCGGACAACGTCGGCGGCTGGATCGCCAACACGCTCAAGGCCGAGGACTTCGCGGGCGGCACCGCGGTCCACATCAACGCCGGTGCCGCGGGCCTGGCCCTCGCGATCGTGCTCGGGAAGCGGAAGGGCTGGCCGCGCGAGCGGATGCGCCCGCACAGCCTGCCGTTCGTGCTGCTCGGCGCCAGCCTGCTGTGGTTCGGCTGGTACGGGTTCAACGCCGGGTCCGCACTCGGCTCGAGCGACCTCGCGGCGGTGGCCTTCACCAACACCACGCTCGCCACCTGCACCGCCGTGCTCGGGTGGCTGGTGGTCGAGCAGATCCGAGACGGCCGACCGACCACGCTCGGCGCGGCGTCCGGCGCCGTGGCCGGGCTGGTGGCCATCACCCCGGCCTGCGGCTACGTGGACCCCATGGGCGCCTTGGCGATCGGAGTCATCGCAGGCGCCGTCTGCGCGCTCGCCGTGGGCCTCAAGTACCGCTTCGGCTTCGACGACTCGCTCGACGTCGTGGGCGTCCACCTCGTCGGCGGCATCATCGGCACCCTGCTCATCGGCTTCTTCGGCGACAACAGCGTGAACTCCGCGGCACTGGGCGACAACGGCCTGTTCTACGGCGGCGGGGCGATCCAGCTCGGCCGACAGGCCCTCGCCGCGGGCGCCGTCCTGCTCTACTCGTTCGTCATCGCGACCGTGCTGGGCCTGATCATCAAGTCCACCATCGGCTTCCGGGTCGCCGAGGAGGACGAGGTCACCGGCGTCGACGAGACCGAGCACGCCGAGACCGGCTACGACTACAGCTCGCTCGGCGGCGGCAGCGGTATCGCCCACGCGAACGCCCCGACCCGGGTGGACGCCCCGTGAAGCTGGTGACCGCCGTCGTCCAGCCGTTCACGCTCCACCACGTCCGAGAGGCCCTGGAACACCTGGCCGTGCTCGGCATGACCATCACCGAGGCCAAGGGCTACGGCCGCCAGAAGGGGCACACCGAGATCTACCGCGGCTCCGAGTACGACGTCGACCTCATCCCGAAGATCAAGATCGAGGTCGTGGTCCCGGACGAGCTCGCGGACAAGGTGCTCGACGCCGTCGCCGCGGCGGCGCGCACCGGCCGGATCGGCGACGGGAAGGTCTGGGTCACCGCCGTCGAGCACGTGGTTCGGGTCCGCACCGGGGAGCGCGGGGCCGACGCGGTGTGATCGCACACCCGCTCGCCGTGGTCGAATAGCGACCGTGGCCGAACCGGAACAGCTTCCTGCACCCGAGGCCCTCCTCACCGCGCCCGGGTACGTCGCGCGGCGGCTGCACCACGCGTACACCGCCGCGTGGCAGCGCTACGTCGACCCCGTCCTGACCGGCCCACAGTTCGCCGTGCTGACCGCCGTGGACGCCTATCCCGGGGTCGAGCAGGGCTCGCTCGCCCGCGCCGTCGCCCTGGACCGGTCGACGATGGCGAGCATCGTCAAGCGCCTCGAGGACCGCGGGCTGATCCGCCGCGTGACGCCGCCCGAGGACGGCCGCAAGCGCCTCCTGCACCTCACCGACGAGGGCGCGGAGGTCCTGCGGGCCGCCTACGAGAAGACCCGCGAGCTGGACCGACTCCTCATGCGCGACATGGCCAAGGCCGATGAGACGACCCTGCTGACCAGGCTGAACGGCATCGCGGAGCACTGGGAGTCGCTCGTCGAGGACTAGCGGCGGTCGCCGCGTTTCCGGAGCGTTAAAGCTGCGTGCACCCCTTGCGCTCGGAGATAGTCAGTGTTCGGATTATCTCCGTCGTCATCCGGACGCGGGAGGTTCACGTGGCAAGCCAGTCGTTCACCGTCACCATCGCGGGCGGTGGGCTCGGAGGTCTCACCACCGCGCTCGCCCTGCGGCGGAAGGGTCTGCGGACCGTCGTGCTCGAGCAGGCGCCGCAGCTCGGCGAGGTCGGGGCGGGCATCCAGACCGCGCCGAACGCCAGCCGCATCCTGTTCGGCCTCGGCCTGCGCAGGCAGATGGCCGCGATCCACACCGAGCCCACGGACCAGGTCCGGCGCCGGTGGGCGGACGGCTCGATCATCGCCTCGCTCCCCCTCGCGGACCGGGTGAAGCGCGAGTACGGCGCCCCGTACTGGCACTACCACCGCGCCGACCTGCACCGCATCCTGCTCGCGGCGTGCACCGACCCCGACGGCCCCGGCCCGGTCACCGAGGTGCACACGGACTCCGGGGTGGTCGACGTGGACCGGTCCGCGCCCGACCGCCCGGTCGCGGTCACGGCGGACGGGCGCCGGTTCGCGGGTGACGTCCTGATCGGGGCGGACGGCATCCGGTCGCGGGTCCGCGACGCGTGCGACTTCGACGACACGCTCGTCTTCTCCGGCGAGATGTGCTTCCGCGCGCTGATCCCCGGGGACAAGATCCGGGCCGATCCCACCACGCGTTTCCTGGCCGACCGGTTCCACTCGACGATCTGGTACGGCCCGGACCGCCACCTCGTGCACTACTTCGTCCGCGGCGGGGAGTACCTCAACGTCGTCGCCGTGGTGCCGAACACCCTCGACACCACGGACGCCTGGACCCTGCCCGCCACCGCCGCGGAACTGGTCGACGCCTTCCCGGGCTGGGACGACCGCGTCGCCGCCGTGCTGGCCAAGGCGGACGACGCGTCGAAGTGGGCGCTGTTCCGCCGCCGTCGGGACCCGGTGTGGGTGGACGGGCGGGTCGCCCTGCTCGGAGACGCCTGCCACGCCATGCTCCCCTACCAGGCCCAGGGCGCGTCCCAGGCCATGGAGGACGCGGCGGTGCTGGCCGAGGAGCTGGGCGCCGTGACCCGGGACGGGATCGACGGCGCACTGGTCCGGTACGTCTCCCGCCGGGCGACGCACGCCGGGATGGTCCAGGATGCGTCGCTCGAGAACATGCGCTTCTACCACCTGCCCGACGGCCCCGAGCAGCGGGAACGCGACGAGCTCCTCCGGGACTTCCGGGGCGAGTCCGACCTGTCCTACGACTGGCTGTGGGGCGGCTCGCCGCTCCACGACCCCGACACCGAGTCCCTCACCTACCCCTTCGCTCGTTAAGGAGCACCCCATGCGTACTGGCGACCAGGTCGTCCAGGACCTCCCGTGGAAGTGGGGGGTCCAGGGCAGGATCTTCGTCATCGGCGGCCTCGGCTACATGTTCGACGCCTGGGACGTCTCCCTCAACGGGTTCCTCACCCCGCTGCTGGGCACCGAGTTCGGCCTCTCCACCGGCCAGCGCGGCCTCGTCGCGACGGCCAACCTCATCGGCATGGCCGTCGGCGCCATCGCCTGGGGCACCATCGCGGACCGGATGGGCCGCAAGAAGGCCTTCTCGATCACGCTGATGATCTTCGCGTTGTTCTCCGTGCTCGGTGCGCTGTCGCCGAGCTGGGAGGTCTTCCTCGTGCTGCGGTTCCTCGCGGGCGTCGGCCTCGGGGGGTGCATCCCGGTGGACTACGCGATCGTGTCCGAGTTCTCGCCACGCAAGCAGCGCGGCCGGGTGCTGGCCGCGATGGACGGCTGGTGGCCGATCGGCACCACGCTGGCGGGCGTCAGCGCCACGTTCCTGGTGCCCGTCACCGGCAACTGGCGCTGGATGCTGGCGCTGATGGTGCTGCCCGCGATCCTGCTGTTCTGGATCCGTCGCGGCGTGCCGGAGTCCCCGCTCTACCTGGCCCGCACCGGCCGCGAGGCCGAGGCCCGGGCCGTCATCGACGACATGGTGATGCGGACCGGGGCCACGCCGGAGCCCTACGAGATCCCCGCGCCGGTCGCCGTCGAGAAGCAGCGGTCGCGGGGGATCGCCGCCGCGTTCGAGCAGCTCAAGCTGGTGTGGGCGTTCAACCCGCGGATCACCGGGGTGGCCTGGGCGCTGTTCGTCTCGGTCATGGTCGTCTACTACGCGGCCCTGTCCTGGATGCCGTCGATCCTGCGCGCCCAGGGCATGGGCGACGTGGCGGCGTTCGGCTCCACGACCGTCATGAACGCCGTCGGCATCCTCGGCGTGCTCACCTCGGTGCTACTGGTCGAGGTCGTCGGGCGCAAGTGGGTGATCGGGGTGGCCGCGCCGCTGGCCGCCGTCTCGCTCGTCGTGTTCTCGCTGGTCCTGGGCTCGTCGACGGCAGCGATCGTGATGATCGCGGTGTTCGGCTTCTTCGCCCTCGTCGTCATCCCGGTCATGTACGCCTACGTCTCCGAGCTGTACCCGACCGAGCTGCGGGCCTCCGGCTTCGGCTGGGCCTCGTCGATGAGCCGCGCGGTGACCGGCTTCGTGCCGCTGGTGTTCGGCACGCTGCTCTGGCCGGTGCTCGGCCTGCCGCTGACGTTCGCGCTGATGGCGGTCGTCGTGTTCGCCGCCGTCGCCTACATGGCCTTCGGCGCGCCGGAGACGAAGGGCCGGGAGCTCGACCGGATCGCCGGTGCGGAGGTCCCCGCCGCCGCCGACAAGCAGGTCGTGTGAAGCCCGCCGCCTTCGAGTACCACCGCGCCCGCACGCCCGCGGGCGCGGTGGGGCTCCTCACCGAGCTCGGGGACGACGCGAAGATCATCGCAGGCGGCCAGAGCCTCGTCGCCATGATGAACTTCCGGCTCGCCCGGCCGGAGCACCTCGTCGACATCACCCACGTGGACTCGCTGCGCGGGATCGCGGTGTCGGAGGGCGAGATCCGCATCGGCGCGCTCACCACCCACCGCGAGGTCGAGAAGGCCGGGCTCGGGGTGCTCTCCGCGGCCATGCGCTGGGTGGGGCACCTGCCCATCCGCACCCGCGGCACGGTCGGCGGGAGCATCGCGCACGCCGACGCCACCGCCGAGTGGTGTCTGCTCGCCGTCCTCTTCGACGCCCGGATCGTCGTGGAGGGCCCGTCGGGGGTTCGCGAGATCCGGGCGTCGGAGTTCTTCCTGGGCCCGTTCACCACGGCCCTGGGACCCGACGAGCTGATCACCGCCCTGGTCTTCCCGGCTCCGCTGCCCCGGGCCGCACTCACCGAGTACGCGGACCGCCGCGGCGACTTCGCGCTGGTCGCGGCCGCCGTCGACCTCGACGCGGACCGGGTCGTCCTCGGCGGCGTCGGCGCCGTCCCGGCGCTCGTGAGTGGTAAGTGGTGCTCTGGCACCACTTACCGCGCACGGGCGGCGGCAGCCGCGGGGTCGCTGGAGCTGCGGGACGAGCCGGGGATCAGCGCGCACTACCGGCGCGGGCTGGTCCGGACGCTGGTCGAGCGCGCGTACGAGGAGGCCGCGAATGGCTGAGCGGGTGTTGGGGGCCTCGGTGCCGCGGCGGGAGGACCCGCGGCTGCTGGCCGGGCGCGGGCGGTTCGTCGACGACATCGCGTTGCCGGGGATGCTGCACGCACAGTTCGTGCGCAGCTCGGAGGCCTTCGCGGAGATCGTGTCCGTCGATCTCTCCGAGGTGCGCGCGGTGCCCGGGGTGGTGGCGGCCTACGCCGCCGCGGACCTGGACCTGCGCGACATCACCGCGCTGCTGGACCGGCCCGCGCACGAGTTCGTGCCGACCGCCATGCCGGTCCTCGCCCGGGACACGGTGCGCTACGTCGGCGAGCCGATCGCGATCGTCGTCGCCAAGGACCCGTACGCGGCGGAGGACGGCGTCGAGGCGGCGGTCGTCGAGTACGCGCCGCGGGAGCCGGTGGTCAGCGACCTGGGCGCGCTGGCGGAGGGCGCCCCGCTCGTGCACCCCGAGGCGCCCCGCAACACCCTCGTCGACGTGTCGCTGTTCGCCACCGAGGGGATCGACGCGGTGTTCGAGGCGGCACACACCGTCGTCGAGGTGCGCACCAAGACGGGACGGCAGAACGCGCTGCCGCTGGAGACCCGCGGCGTGGTCGCGGACTGGGACGACCGGGACGAGCAGCTGCGCGTGCAGACCTGCACCCAGGTCCCCCACCAGGTCCGCACGGTGCTCGCCGCCTGCGTCGGGCTCGCCGAGAAGCAGGTGCGGGTCACCGTGCCCGACATGGGCGGCGGGTTCGGGCAGAAGTGCGTGGTGGGGCGCGAGGAGATCGTCGCCGCGGCCGCCGCGCTGCGCCTGCGCAGGCCCGTCAAGTGGATCGAGGACCGGCGGGACGCGCTCACCGCGGCCTTCCTCGCCCGCGAGCAGCGGTACGCGGTGCGGGCCGCCTTCTCCGAGACCGGCGAGATCCTGGCGCTGGACGCGGACGTCGTGTGCGACATGGGCGCCTACTCCTGCTACCCCTTCACGGCCGGGATCGAGCCGCTGATGGCGTCCGCCGAGATGCCGTCGGTCTACACGGTACCCGCCTACCGGGTGCGCGGCCGCGCCGTCACCACCAACAAGGCGCCGACCGCGCCCTACCGCGGGGTCAGCAGGCCGCAGTACGTGATGGTGATGGAGCGGGTGATGGAGAAGGCCGCCCGCGCGCTGGGCCTCGACCCGCTCGAGGTGCGCAGGCGCAACCTGATCACGGTCTTCCCCTACACCGGGGTCAACGCCATCACCTACGACCCGGGCTCCTACCGGGAGTCGCTGGACCTGTGCGAGCAGACGCTGCGGGACGAGGGCTGGTTCGACCGCCGCTCCGACGGGGTGATCGGCATCGGGTTCGCCTGCTTCTCCGAGCGCACCGGCTACGGCTCGGGCGCCTTCGCCCAGCGCCGGATGCAGGTCGTGCCGGGCTTCGACCTCTCCGAGATCCGGATGGACCTGGACGGGACGGTCTCCGTCACCACCGGCACCCTGTCGCACGGCCAGAGCCACGAGACGACGATGGCCCAGATCGTCGCGGACCGGCTCGGCATCCCCTACGACCGCGTCAAGATCGTGCAGGGCGACACGGACCGCATCACCTACGGCTGGGGCTCCTTCGCCTCCCGCTCCATCACCATCGGCGGCAGCGCCGTGGCGGCGGCGTCGGTGAAGCTCGGGGACCAGCTGCGCGAGATCGCCGCGCACCTGCTCGGCGGCGACCCGGCGGCCGCGGTGCTCGAGGACGGCGGGGTGCGGCTCGGGGACGAGCGGCTCTCGTTCCCCGAGATCGCGGACGTGGCCTACCTGAGATCCCACCTGCTGCCGAAGGGCGTCGGGCCGGGGCTCGCGGCCACCGCGAGCTTCGACGTCGCCGGGGACGGGACCTTCTCGAACGCGACGCACGGCGTGGTCGTCGAGCTGGACCCGGGGACCGGTGGCGTGGAGATCCTGCGCTACGTCTGCGTCGAGGACTGCGGCGTGGCGATCCATCCGCAGGTCGTGGAGGGGCAGGCGCGCGGCGGGATCGCGCAGGGCATCGCGGGCGCGCTGTTCGAGGAGGTCCGCTACGACGACGCGGGCCAGCCCCTCGCCCCGTCCTTCATGGAGTACAAGGTGCCCACCGCCGCCGAGATCCCGGACGTGCGCATCGAGCACCTCGAGACCCCCTGCGCCTTCACCGAGAACGGGGCCAAGGGCGCCGGGGAGGGCGGCACGATCGGCGCCCCCGCCGCCGTGCTCAACGCGATCAACGACGCCCTGCGCCGCACCGGGGTCGAGCTGGACGACACCCCGATCCCGCGCGAGGCGATCTTCCGAGCCCTGGAGGCCTCATGATCCAGCTGGTGGAACTGTCCGTGAACGGCGTGCGCCACGACCTCGCGATCGAGCCGCGGCGCACGCTGGTCGACGTGCTGCGCCACGACCTGCGGCTCACCGGCACGCACGTCGGCTGCGAGCACGGCATCTGCGGCGCGTGCACCGTGCTCGTCGACGGGCAGCCGGCGCGGGCCTGCCTGCTGTTCGCCGCGCAGGTCGAGGGCGCGGACATCCGCACCGTCGAGTCGCTGTCGGAGGGCGGCGCGCTGAACGACCTGCAGCAGTGCTTCTCCGAGCACCACGGCCTGCAGTGCGGCTTCTGCACACCGGGGATGCTGATGCTCGCCGAGGGCTATCTCGCCGACGAGCCGGACGCCACCAAGGAGGAGATCCGCGAGGTGGTGGCGTCCAACCTGTGCCGCTGCACGGGGTACCAGACCATCGTCGAGGCGATCGACGACTGCGCCTCCCGCCGTCGGGCGGCGCTGCAGGACCGGCTGGACAGGAGTGCGTCGTGAGCGTGCACGGATCGTCGACGGACGCGACCTACGACCAGGCGGGCTTCGGTGCGCCGGTGCGGCGCGGGGAGCGGCCCGCGATCGTGGTCGTGGACCTGACGACGGGCTTCACCGACCCGGCCTTCCCGACGGGCGCGGACCTGACGGACGTCGTGGAGGCGACGACCCGGCTGGTCACCACCGCACCGGACGTCCCGGTCGTCTACACCACGATCGCGTACACGCCCGCCGAGCTGGACACGGTCGCGTGGCTGCACAAGGCGCCGGGGATGCGGGCGCTCGAGGTCGGCTCCGAGGCGGTGGAGATCGACTCCCGGCTGCCGGTGACGGACGCCGACCACCTGATCGTCAAGAAGGGCGCGTCGGCGTTCTTCGGGACGGGGCTGGCGGCGCTGCTCGCGGCGCTCCGGGTGGACACCGTGATCGTCTGCGGCGCCACGACCAGCGGCTGTGTGCGGGCCACGGCGGTCGACGCCATGCAGTCCGGCTACCCGGTGCTGGTCCCGCGGGAGTGCGTCGGGGACCGGGCGGACGGGCCCGCGCAGGCGAACCTGTTCGACATCCAGGCGAAGTACGGCGACGTGATCTCCCTCGACGACGCGCTCGCCTACGTGGGAGGGCTCAAGTGACCCGGGTCGTGCGGCAGGACGCCCTGGCCGACCTCGCGGACGTCCCGGCGACCTCGCGCTGGGCCCGCAACGGTGCGGTCCGCCTGCACCTGCTGGACTACGGCGGGGACGGCGTGCCGCTGGTGATCCTCCCCGGGATCACCAGCCCGGCGATCTGCATGGACTTCGTGGCCCGCGCGCTCACCGACCTCGTCCGCCCCGTGGTGGTCGACGTCCGCGGGCGCGGCCTGTCGGACTCCGGCCCCGGGTACACGCTCGCGGACTACGCGGGAGACGCCCTCGCCGTCCTCGACCTGTTCGAGGA
Organism: Pseudonocardia sp. WMMC193; assembly: GCF_021728735.1. NCBI lineage: Bacteria > Bacillati > Actinomycetota > Actinomycetes > Pseudonocardiales > Pseudonocardiaceae > Pseudonocardia > Pseudonocardia sp. WMMC193. Next base: position 4,541,348 of record NZ_JAKKDO010000003.1, read on the forward strand.
CCCGCTGCTGCTGGGGCACTCGATGGGCGCCCGGATCGCCGCGGTCACCGCCGCGCGCAGGCCCCTGCGCGGCACGGTCCTCGTCGACCCGCCGATGAGCGGGCCCGACCGCGGCCCGTACCCCACGACCCTCACGGCGTTCCTGGGCCAGCTCGACCAGGCCGTGGCCGGCACGACGGCGGACGAGGTCGCGCTGTCCTGGCCGCGCTGGCCCCGCCGGGAGCAGGAGCTGCGCGCGCGGTGGCTCTCCAGCTGCGACCGCGAGGCCGTCGCCGAGACCCACCGGGGCTTCGAGACCGAGGACTTCTTCGCGACCTGGCCGCAGGTCCCCGCCCCCACGACCCTCCTCTACGGTGCCGACTCCCCCGTCGTCACCGCCGCGGGGGCGAAGGAGGCGGCGGAGGCGAACACGGCCGCGGCCCTGGTGGAGATCCCCGACGCCGGCCACATGGTGTTCTGGGACGCCCCGCAGGCCGCACTCGACCTGCTCCGCACGGCCCTGGTCCCCCTGCTCTGAGCGTCGGTCCGGCCGAATGGGTGATGGCCGTAACGCTGCGTGGTCAGGGCCGACGTACCTGATGTCTCGCGCTCCCCACGCATCGGAGATGTCATGTCGTCGCGCCCGCCGTCGGACCGCGCCCCGAACCGGACCATCGGGGCCTCTCGAGGTCGTCCCCGTCCCCCTGCCGAGCCCGCCACCGTCCCGTTCGTCGTCGTGCCGCGCCAGCGTTCCGCGCCCCCGCCGGTCGGTCGCCCCACCAAGCTCGTCGTGCCCGGCCAGCGGGGGCCGCAGCCCCGCAAGGGTTCCCGACGGCCGGTGCTCGTCATCGGCGCGTGTGTCGCCGCGGCGCTGATCGGGCTCACCGCGGTGACGGGCCTGGTGTCCGCGCTGTCCTCGCCTCCGCCCGTCGTCGCCCCCACCTCCGCGACCACGACCACCGCACCCTGATCACGCGCCGTAGGTGAACTGCCCGGCCGGGCTCCAGGGGCCGCCGTCGTAGTGCCACAGGGCCAGCGCCACGACCCGTGTCTCCACCTCGGGTCGGGGGGCGAGCGCGGCGTGCAGCGCCCGCGCCGCCTCGGGCGTGACCTTGTTCTGCACCGTGACGTGCAGCTCCCGCTTGCCGCGGTCCTGGGCGGTCAGGTGGGCCGCCCACCGCTCGACGGCGGCGGCCCGCCAGCCGAGCACGTCCGGTGCGTCGACCCGGAGGGCGACCCCGCGCCCGAGCAGCCGCGGGGGTCCGACGGACGCGTGCGGCGGATCGCGGCGCACGGCCGCGGCGAGCTCCGCCGCGACCTCGGCTCCGAGCTCGCCCGGCAGCGCGTGGAAGACGGTGACGTGCGCGTCGAGGTGGTTGCGCTCCGGCGGGAAGTGCCGGGCGCGCAGGGCGTTCAGCTCGGACTGCACCGGCTCGGCCAACACCGCGGACACCACGAGCGGACGCACCGCCCGAGCTTCCCCGCTCCGCCGCGTCACCGCACGAGGAAGCGGTCGATCTCCGCCGCGGTCGGGCCGGTGGCCGGGCCCGCCTTCGTGACGGCCAGGGCGGCGGCCGCGTTGGCGCGGCGCGCCGCCTCGAGCACGTCCTCGCCGCGGAGGAGGGCGGCTGCTAGGACGCCGCAGTGGGCGTCTCCCGCGCCGTTGGTGTCCACGGCCTCGACCGCGAACCCGGGGACGACCTCGACGGCGCCGCTCCGGGCGACCAGGCACCCCGCGGCGCCGTCTCGGACCAGCACGATCGCGCCCTCGTGCAGCCGCGTGCCCAGCTCCAGCGCCGCCGCGGACAGGTCGGAGCGGCCGGTGAGCAGCCGGGCCTCGCGGGCGTTCGTGCTCAGCACGCAGGTGCGGGCCAGGGCGCGCGACCACAGGTCCGGGTCGATGTCGGCGACCAGCGGGCCCGGGTCCAGCAGCACCGCGCCGCCGGAGACGGCGAGGATCTGCTCGGCCTTCTCCGGGACGAGCAGGCTGTACCCCGAGACGTACAGCAGGTCCGCGGCGCTGACCTGCGGCAACGAGCCGGACACCGCGGTCTCCGCGCCGCTGCCGGTGACGAAGGTGCGCTCGCCGGAGTCGTCCACCAGGACCACGCAGATCCCGGTGTCGACCGCCGAGATCGGCGCGGACGTCGTCACGCCCTCGGCGGCCAGGGCCGCCCGGGCCAGGTCGCCGTGCGGGCCCGTGCCGTGCCCGCCGGTGTAGACGACCGCCGCGCCGTCCCGCGCGGCGGCGGCCATGACGTTGAACCCGCCGCCCGCGGCGAGCGTGGTCGACGAGGCCATGACGTCCCCGCCCGCGGGCGGGAGCGCGGGGACGCGCAGCACCAGGTCGATCACGACCTGTCCGGTGTGGACGAGCCTGCCGATCACGCGAGCGGGATGGACTCGGTGCGCCGCGCACCGCCCAGGGCCGCGTAGACCCCGGCGGCGACGACGAAGGTGATCACCCAGGCCAGGCCGTTCTCGCCGAACCAGGTGCCCGCGAGCGGGCCGGTGAACCAGGGCGCGGACGACGGGCCCAGCGTGGCGAACAGGTACCCGCCGACGATCGCGAGGAGCCAGGCCAGGAAGGCCCGCGGCTCGACGCCCGCGCGATACCAGTAACCGCTGCTGCGGGAGGTGTCCATCAACGCCACGGGGTCATAGTGGTGCCGGCGCAGCATGTCGACGGCGATCACGCCCACCCATGCGGTGATCGGCACCGCCAGCGCGCTGATGAACGCGATGAAGGGCCCGTAGAAGCCGTCCGCGATCAGGATGAAGTAGATCGCGCCGACGAACGTGACGACGACGTCCACCACCACCGCGTAGACGCGCCGGACCCGGATCCCGAGGGTCAACGTGGTCAGGCCCGCCGAGTAGACCGAGAGGTGGTTGCTCAGCAGCAGCCCGCCGAACGCGGCGATCAGGTACGGCACGGCCATCCACGTGGGGAGCATGGCGCGGATCGCGGCGACCGGGTCGCCCGCGTCCGCCAGGCTCGGGTCGCCCGCGGCGAGCATGCTGCCCAGCGAGATCAGCAGGACCAGCGGGATGCCCGCGCCCGCGGCCGCGCTCAGCACCAGCTGCCCGGCGCGCACCGCCGGTGCCTGGTAGCGGGACATGTCGGCGGACGCGTTGGCCCACCCGATGCCGGTCCCGGCGGCGATCACACCGATCCCCGCGATGACGACGCCGATCGGGGCGGGCACGGCCGCGCCCACCGCGGACCAGTCGATCGTCGCCACGAGGAACCCGCCGACGACGATGTTCAGCGCGCCGAACACCCAGGTGGCCCAGCGCTGCACGGACACCAGGAACGCGTGCCCGAGGCCCGCGACCACCACCGTGAGCAGCACGAACACCAGGATGCAGACGATCGTCAGCACCGGGTGGTCCTTGGCCTCGGGGCTGGTCCCGAACAGGATCGTGGCCAGCGAGAGCAGGGCGAACGCCGCCGTCGTGGTGTTGACGGTCTCCCAGCCGAGCCGCGAGAGCAGCGAGACGACGGTCGGTCCGATGTTGCCGCGGGCGCCGAAGACCGCCCGGGACAGGGTGAGTCCCGGCGCGCCACCACGCCTGCCGGTGATCGAGACGGCCCCGACGATCGCGAAGGACCCGACCGCACCGACGACCGCGGCGATCACCGCCTGCCAGACGGTCATCCCCATCGCGACGAGCGTGGCCCCCAGCGGCAGGCCGAGGATCGAGATGTTGGCCGCGAACCAGACCCAGAACAGCTGGCCCGGCCGCCCCTCCCGCTCCCCGGCGGGCACGGGTTCGATACCGCGGGTCTCCAGTGTGGAGTCGGATGCCGCCGGGTTCTGGGGCGACCGGGTGGAGACCGGGGGACGGTCGGCGGCGGAGCCGCCGGGGTGGGTGGGCGGAGTCGTCATCGTCGTTCTCCCTCTACGGTCGGGTGCGCAGGGCGAGCAAGCCGTCGACGACGGGCTCGAGGTCGAGATCGTTGGCGTCCCGGACCTGGGCGAGCAGGTCCGCGGGCAGCCCGGACGCGCCGTGGTGTGCGCCGAGGATCGCGCCGCAGATCGCGGCGACGGTGTCGGTGTCGCCGCCGAGCGAGGCGGCCGTGGTGAGCGCGGTGCGGGGGTCGTCGCCGTAGGCCTCGATCAGCGCGAACGCGGCGATCACGGACTCGTTGGCGGCCACCGAGGTCCCCACCACGCCGGCGATGTCGTCGACGGGCGGGCGGGTCGCGCGCACCCACCGGAGGCGGGCGGCGATCGTGCCGCCCGCCACCCAGTGACCACGCGCGGCTCCGGCCGCGGCAGCCCGCTCGGCGGCGTCCAGCGCGTCAGGGAGCCCCGCGCCGGACACGCCTGCGGACACCGCGGCGGCCACCGCCGCCGCCGCGGCGATGCCGAGGGTCGTGTGGTGGGTGACCACGCTGGACGAGACGACCGCGTCCAGCAGGTGCGGCTCCGCGAAGGCGATCCCCACCGGCGCCACCCGCATGGCCGCGCCGTTGGTGGTGCCGTCCCGCCCCGTCTTCTCGACGGCCTCGCCCTCACGCAGCCGGGTCAGCGCGCGGCGCGTGGAGGGGCCGAGGAGGTCGAGCGAGCCGCGGCGGATCATGTCCGCCTCCCACTCCTCGAGCGCGGCGGCGAAGGCGTGGGGCTCGACGGTCCCCTCGCCCTCGATCAGCAGCCGCGCCAGCAGCAGTGCCTGCTCGGTGTCGTCGGTGATCGACCCGGCGGGCATGTTCGGGGCGATCGGCTGGTCGGGGGCGCCGTCGAGCAGGCGGTCGACCACGCCGTACCGGGCCGTGATCTCACTGCGGGACAACGACTGGGTGGGCATCCCCAGCGCGTCCCCGATCGCGAGTCCCCACAGCGCTCCGAGCGCACGGTCCCTCATGACGAGAACCGCAGGTGGAAGCGGAACCGTTCGGGGTCCAGCAGGCTGGTGACCCGCTCGACGAGGGCGCCGTCCGCCGCCCGCGTGACCCGGACGGCCTGCAGGAACGGCGTGCCGGGGGCGCGGTCGAGCAGGGCGGCGTCCGCGGCGTCGAGCGGCACCACGGAGATCGTCTGCTCGCCCTCGACCCCGCGCAGGCCCGCGGCCGCCAGCGTCGCCGTGATCGAGTCGTCGACGAGCCCGGTCGCGGACACCGCCGAGGCGGGGATCAGCGCGGTCTCCAGCGAGACGGGCCGCCCGGCCGCGCTGCGGCGGCGGCGGACCACCACGAGACCGTCCGCCTCGGCGGGGTCGATGCCCAACAGCTCCACGGTGGCGTCCGCGCCGCTGTCGGCCAGTGCCCGCGCCCAGCCGATCTCCTGGTCGAGGGGCGCGCCGTCGAACGTGACGAACGAGCCGACCCCGGTCTCGGTGGTGATCAGGTCCTGTTTCTGCAGCTCGGCGAGTGCGCTGCGCACGGTCCCGCGGGACACGCTGTACCGCGCGGCGAGCTGGTTCTCCCCCGGGAGGCGGTCGCCGCGGGAGAGCCGCCCCGAGCGGATGTGCGCGGCGAGGTCGGAGACCAGCCGCGAGCGCTTGGAGTGGCGGACCTGTTCGGGCACGGCTCCGTTGTACATGAACCTGTTCATACCTGTCTACTGTCGGTGGAGGGATCGGTAGCCGACAGACGGATTGGTACGCCTCGGACGGAGTGCCCCCCTGTCCGGTCTGCCGATGAGCACGTCGGCGCCCAGCAGAGACGCAGGAGACGAGCCGGTCGGCCAGGTCGCGAGGCGAGGGGTGGAGCGCGCGCCGGTAGTCGGTCAACGGCCGTCGCGCTCGGGACAGGACGTCGGGACCGCCCCGCATGAGGCGGCGCGTGACATGTGCGGCGCGGACTCGCCACCCATGCCCTGGGACATCACAACGCGACAGGCGGCGACCAATCCCACAGATCGAACATCTGTTCGCTTTGAGGGCTATGAGCTGCTATGATGTCCGTATGGCCACGACCCTCGAAGACCCTCCCACAGCGACAGGCACCGTGCCGTCGCGGGAGGAGCGGGCGGCGGGGTTCGCCCGGATCGAGCGGCTGGTCGCGCTGCGGAACCGCATCGACGCCGAGATCGCCGAAGAGGTCCGGGCCGCCGCACAGCGGGAGGTCGAGGCCCGTCTTCAGGAGGCACTGGTCGATCCCGAACGGGTCGAGGCGAGCATCGTCGGACAGCTCGGGCTCGCCCTGCGCATCTCGCCGACACGGGCACGCACCCAGCTGCGACTCGCCCGGGACCTGCACGCCGGGTTGGACACGATCCGGGAGGCGTTCTCCGCGGGGGAGCTCGACGAGCGGCGGGTCGCCGCGATCGTCGCCGCGGCCAGACACCTGAGCTCTGACGAACGGACCGAGCTGGACCGTCGACTCACCGCCCACGACCTGCCCCTGCTCGGGGTGCGGCGGATCGCCGACCTCGCCCGGACGATCGCGGCGGCGGTGGCACCGGAGACCTTCGCCGAACGAGCCCGCGCCGCCCGCCGGGACCGGCACGTCACGATCTCCCCCGCCGAGGACGGGATGGCGGTGTTGCGGGCGCTGCTGCCGATGGAGCAGGCCATCACCTGCTACGCGGCATTGCGCAAGGCGGTCACCGAACACTGGGTGTCCCCGGAGCCGGTGACCCGCACCCGCGGACAGATCATGGCCGACACACTTGTTGCCCGCCTCACCGGAGAGTCTGCAGCCACACCGGCGCAGGTGGAGATCCACGTCCTCGTACCGGTCGAGTCCCTCCTCGACCCCGACTCCCCGCTGCCCGCGGAGATCCCCGGGTTCGGACCCACCGCTCTGCTGGACGAGGCCACCTGCGTGGGGTGGCGGCGACTGGTCACCCGGGACGGCATCGTGATCGGCGGCGACTCCCGCCGCCGCGCCTTCGGCGGAGTCCTCGCCGACTGGATCCGCGCCCGAGACCGCGGCCGCTGCACCGAACCCGGTTGCGACGCCCCGATCGAACACCTCGACCACCGCAGACGGTGGTCCGAAGGCGGCCCGACGAGCCTGGGCAACGGCCGCGGCACCTGCGCCTTCCACAACCAGCTCCGCGAACAACCAGGCTGGCACCTCACCGACCACACCACCACGACCCCCACCGGCCGCCGCTACACCCTGCGGCCCTAGAGCCCGCGGACAGGTCGCGGGGTGCGTCGGCGCGTCGAGAGGCGCACCATCGAGCCGTGACCACCACCCTCCCGCAACTGCCGTTCGATCGTCCGGGGGTGCTGGACATCGCCCCGCTCTACGCCGAGCTGCGCGAACGCGCCCCGGTCACCGCGGTGCGCACCGCGACCGGGGACCCGGCCTGGCTGGTCACCGGCTATGCGGAGTGTCGCGCGCTGTTCGCCGACCCGCGGCTCGGCCGGAGCCACCCGGACCCCGCGAACGCCTCCCGGGTGTCCGGCTCCGCGATCCTCGGCGGCCCCATGATGGGCGACCCCGAGACCGAGCACGCCCAGCACCAGATCATGCGCAAGCTCCTCGCGCCCGCCTTCTCGGCGCGGCGGATGCAGCGGCTGCGCGGGCACGTGGACGCACTCGTCGCCGCGGCGCTCGACGACCTGCAGGCCCACGGCTCCCCCGCCGACCTGCACGAGCTCGTCTCGCTGCCGATCCCGATCCTGGTCATCTGCGAGCTGCTCGGCGTGCCCTACGCCGACCGGAACCGGTTCCGCGCCTGGTCGGAGGGCGCCGGGCGGCTCGACGACCCCGCGTTCGCCCAGAAGTCGCTGTACGCACTGGTCCAGTACGTGCAGGGGCTGATCGAGCGCAAGCGCGCCGAGCCGGGCGAGGACGTCCTGACCGACCTCGCCGCCGCGGGCCCCGAACACGACGGCCGCAGCGCCGGGCTGGCCGCCGCCCTCCTGTTCGCGGGACACGAGACCACGGTGACCCGCATCGACGTCGGGACCCTCCTGCTCCTGCGACAGCAGCGGTGGGAGCCCGCGGGCTCGGAGGTCGTCGAGGAGATCCTGCGCCTGGCCGCCCCCGGCGGCAGCGGGCTGCCCCGCTACGCGCACGCCGACGTCGAGATCGCGGGCGTGACGATCCGCCAGGGGGACTGCGTGGTCCTCGCCCCCGCCGCGGCGAACCGGGACCCGAGCACCTTCGCCGCGCCGGAGGCGTTCGATCCCGGCCGGGACACCGCGCACCTGTCCTTCGGCTACGGCCCGCGCTTCTGCATCGGCGCGAGCCTCGCCCGGGTGGAGCTGCAGGCCGTGTTCACGGCCCTGCCCGCCCGCTTCCCCACCCTCCAGGTGGTCCCGGGCGAGCTCCGCCTGCGCGCGGACCTCCTCACCGGCGGCCTGGACGCCCTCCCCGTCACCTGGTGATCAGGTCATCACCACGCCGCCGTCGACCGAGAGGGTCTGGCCGGTGACGTTCGCGGCGCGGTCGGAGAGCAGGAAGGCGACGGCCTCCGCGACGTCCCCGGGAGTCTGCGGCCTGCCCATGGGCACCATCGCGCCCACGAACCCGTCGAAGATCTGCTGCGGCGTCGCGTCCGCGTAGGCGGGGTCGTTCGCGCGCAGCCACTCGCTCGTCGTGCGCCACATGTCCGTCCAGACCAGACCGGGCATCACGCAGTTCGCCCGGATCCCGGTCGGCGCGCCGACGCGGGCGAGGACGTGGGTCAGCTCGATCACCGCCGCCTTCGACGGCCCGTAGTCGGCGAGCATCTCCATCCCGAGCCGCGCCCCGATCGACGCGACCGTGGCGATGGCGCCGGGCCTGCCCGCCCGCCGCCGGACGAACTCCTGGCAGGTCACGAACGTGCCGCGGGTGTTCACGGCGAACGTGCGGTCCCACTGCTCGTCGGACAGCTCGGCGAACGGCACGAAGAGCCCGACGCCCGCCACCGTGGCCACCGCGGTGACCTCGCCGGGCAGCCGGTCGGCCTGGTCGAAGGCCGCGCGGACCGAGGCCCGGTCGCGGACGTCGCAGACGGCGTGGGCGACCGTGGCACCCTCCGCGGCGAGCTTCCCGGCGATCTCGGCGAGCCGGTCGCCGTCGAGGTCGGTCAGGAGGACCGGCTGCTCGGTGGCGAGGCGGGCGGCCACGGCGGACCCGAGCCCGCCCGCGGCCCCGGTGACGAGGACGGTCACGGGATCTCCCGCGCGATCTCCGGGGCCAGCAGCTCGGCGGCGCGGGCGGCGGTGATCACGTCTGCGGAGTCGACCTCGGTGACCTGGCGGGAGGCCCCGTCCTCGTACACGTGCTCCCCGACCAGCCTGCCGTGCTCGTCGTAGGGCCAGACGAACGCGAGGGTCCGCTGCAGCAGCACCACGTCCCCGCCGGACCGCACCGAGCCGAAGACGCTCTCACCGAGCATGGCGCTGGGCACGAACTGGCGGAACACGACCTCGCCGGAGAACCCGCGGTCGTTGACCGCGATGTCCTGCTCGACGACCCACATGACCAGTGCGTCCGCCGCGACGAGGGACTCGTAGAAGGCGGTCACCTCGGCCATGCCGTCGATCACCAGCGACTGGCCGCCCTCGTGCAGGCGGTACACGGGCTCCTCGACGGTCATGGTCGGGGCGAGCAGCTCGTGGTAGCGGCCCGCGACCTCGAGCAGGCCGTGCATCCGGTAGTTCTTCAAGATCGCGCGGTGGCGCGGGTTCTCGGTGTTCTCGAGCTGCTTCTCCAGACCGGCGAACATGGTGGTGAACTCGTGGTCGTAGCGACTCATGCGGGCTCCTCGTCGAGCGTTCGGGACGCCGACCACGGTCGCCCGTCCCCGCCGCCGCGGTCCATGACACGAACCGGCCGCGGCGTGAACCGATCGGCTAACGCCGCAGGTCACAAGGTCGCCCCGACGTGACGCGGGCCACTATGCTGGTCGCGATGGACCTCAACCTGCACCAGGCGCGCTACCTCGTCGCGGTGGTCGACGAGGGGCACTTCGGGCGCGCGGCCGAGCGGCTGTTCGTGAGCCCGCCCGCGTTGAGCAAGCAGGTGCGGGCGCTGGAGCGTGCACTCGGCGCGGAGCTCGTCGACCGCACCGCGCACCCGGTCCGCCCCACCGCCGCGGGCGAGCTCTTCCTCGCCGAGGCACGCGATGCCCTCGCCGCGGCGGACCGCGCGATCGCCGCGGTGCGCCGACACCGGCAGGAACGGGCGGGCACGCTCCGGCTCGGGTTCATGACGGCCTCGGCCGGACAGGCCGTGCAACAGGTGCTCGACCAGGTCCGGCGCGCCACCGAGTGCACCGTCCGCCTCGTCCAGCTGGGGTGGTCCGAGCAGGTCGAGGCGGTCCGCGCGGGCCGGGTCGACGCGGCGGTGGTGCGGCCGCCCTTCGCCGACACCTCGGGACTCCGGCTGGACGTGCTCCGGCTGGAGCCGCGTGTCGTCGCGCTGCCCGTCGGGCACCGGCTCGCGGCGCGGGCCTCGGTGTGCCTCGCCGAGCTCGACGGGCTGCCCCACGTCGCGGACGACGAGGTGGACCAGCGTTGGGTGCGATGGTGGGCGTGCGACCCGCGGCCGAGCGGTGTGCCGGTGCGCTACGGGCCCGTCGTGCACACCATGGACGAGCTGCTCGAGGTCGTGGCCGCGGACCAGGCCGTCGCGATCACCGGAGGGTCGGTGCCGGACGGTCACCGACACCCCGGCGTCGCGTTCGTCCCGGTGCAGGACGTGGCCCCCTGCCCGATCTCGCTGTGCACGCGCGCAGGCGACCGGGCGCCGCCCGTGGTCGCGCTGCGCCGCGCGGTGCTGGAGTCAGCCGGCCAGGAGCCGCCCGGCGTTCGGGACGACCGGGGGTAGCCCCAGCTCCTGGAGGATGCGGTAGGTCGTCGCGGTCGCCGCGGAGAGCACGGGCAGGCCGAGCTCGTCCTCCACGGGCTGGATCGAGGGCAGGGACGGCATCTGCACGCAGGCGGACAGGACGAGTGCCTCGGCCCCGCTCAGGTCCAGTCGCGTGTAGTGGTCGCGCAGGTCGGCGGGGTCGAGCCGGGCCACCGCGAGGTTGTCCGAGACCTCCAGTGACAGGGCGTCCACGACCTCGATCCCGGCGTCCGTCAGGTAGTCCACGACCGCCTGCGTGAGCGGCTTCAGGTACGGCGTCACGATCGCGACCCGCCGGGCGCCGAGCGCCTCGATCCCGGCGATCAGCGCGCCCGCGCTGGAGATCACCGGGGCCTTCGCGCCCTCAGCCCGCAGCGCCGTCGAGATCGAGTCCTCGGCGGTGCAGTGGTAGCCGGGGCCCTGGGCCATGATCGCGACCAGGCAGGCGGTGGCGACGACGTCCGGGCGGGCGTCGGCGAGCTCGGCCGCCGCCCGCTCGGCCTGCGCGTTCATGGCGCGCAGCTGTTCGGGGGTGACGTGCTGCATCCGGGCCCGGGCGGCGTGGAAGACGAACCGGTCCTCCGGGTGGGCGTCCTCGCGGGCGCGCAGCATCCGCGGGAGCTCGGTCTCCATGGTCAGGTTGGAGCTCGGGACGATCATCCCGATGTGATGGTCGGTCATCGCTTCTCCACCGGTCGCATGTCGGCCACGGTGAGCTCGCCGGCGTCGACGATCAGCTCGTCGTCGAGGTAGAGGCTGTTGCCCCGCATCGGGATGTCGAAGTGACACGCCGTGTCGTTCGGCCCACCCAGCTCGTTGTTCGGGCCGATCGAGAACATCACATTGCCGTAGAAACTACGCAGCTCCATCCCCATCCCACCCCCGAACTGGGTCAACCCGTGCCAGTGCGCACGCTCGTCCAGACCCCACCCCACATGCGACATGCCGTAACCACGCGGGTCGTCGAACGAACGGATGTAGGAGCTGAGCAGATCCGCGTCCAGCCCACCCCGGATGTCGCGGATGAACCCCTGCTCGATCGTCAGCTCCACCGGCGCCTGCACATAGGTGTTGAACGGCAACAACACGTCCCCGGGCGCCAACACGATCTTGCCGTCCACCCCGTCGTCCGCCCCACCGGTGAACACGAACGCCGCGGGCCAGTGATCCCACCGACCCGGCTGGTCGGTGTAGCCGTACTCGCTCAACGTCGGGTACACGCCCAGCCGGTAGGTCACGTCCGTGCCGTGCGGGCTGGTGATCCGCATCGTCTGCGCCTTCGCCAACAGCTCCGCGCCGATCTCCACCCGCTCCCGCAGCTCACGAGTGGGCATCAACCGGGCCAACAACGGCGCCGGCTCCACCGCGGTCAGGATCCGCGTCCCCGCCCCCTGGATCTCGAACTGCTCCGGGCTGAACAACAGGAACGTGCAGTCCACCACCATGTCCACGCTCTTGAGCGCCTCGACCGCGAGCCGGTTCTGCGCCAGCCCGGAGTCGCCCACCGCCCAGGCGCCGGAGGCGCTCGTCGGCGCGGGCAGCCGCAGGTGGAAGCCCTGCGCCCCCAACTTCCCGATCGCCCACAGGAAGGCGTCCGCGTACTCCGCCCGCTCGTCCCCGCGGGTCAGCACGGCCACGGTCTCACCCTCGTGCACCGCCGACAGGGTCAGCTGCTGCAGGCAGATCTCGTTGAACAGGTTCTGGTCCATGGCGCTCTCTCCTCCCGAGATAGTCCGAACACTGACGATTCGTCATCGGGGACCGTCCGTCAAGACGTGGCGTGTTGCGAGCCCGTGACACTGCGGCCGCACACCGCTTCTCAGCGGGGCCACAGTTCCTCAGTGGGGCCACAGTGAGGATGCGGAGTATCGGTCCCATGCACTCGGTGATCGACCGCGGGACGGTGACCCCGCCGCCCGTCCGGATCCGCCCGGACCGACTCGGCCGGGCCGCCCTGGTCGTCCTCGGCGTGATGACGGCGCTGTCGGTGGTGCGGGCCTTCGGACCGCTGACCTACCCGGGGGACATCTGGCGGCAGTCGGACACCGCCTCGATCGCGCGCAACTACGCCGAGCACGGCCTGAACCTGTTCCTGCCGCAGATCAACTGGGGCGGCAGCGGGCCCGGGTACGTCGAGATGGAACTGCCGATCATGCCCTGGATCACCGGGGCGCTGTACACGGTCTTCGGCGAGCACGAGTTCCTCGGCAGGCTCGTCTCGCTGGCGTTCATGCTGCTCGCGACGTGGGCGTTCTGGGGCCTGGCGAAGCGGATCCTGCCGCCGACCGCGGCCCGCTGGGCCCTGATCGCCTGGGCGGTGTCGCCCGCCTTCCTGCGCTGGGGCACCGCGTTCATGCCCGAGGCCACGGTGCTGGCGTTCACGATGCTGGCGCTGCTGTTCTTCTGCCGCTGGCTGCAGGAGGACCGCGGCCGCTGGCTCGCCGCGACCGCCGTCGCGATCTCGTTCGCCGGCCTCGCCAAGCCGACGGCGCTGCACGTCGGCCTGGTCATGGCGCTGTGGCTCGTGTTCGCCGCGCGCGACCGGCTGCGCAGGCCGACGCTCTACCTGGCGGGCCTCGCCGGGCTCGTCGCGCCGGTGCTGTGGCTGCGGCACGCGGCGTGGATCCACGAGACCTACGGCAACACCTTCGGGGTGCTCTCGGGCGGGGACAGCAAGTTCTCGACCTGGCAGATGCTGCTCGGCCCGGACATGTACCTGGGCAACCTGCGCTCCGAGGTGCTGTTCATCTACGGGGTGTTCGGGGTGCCGCTGGCCCTGCTCGGCGCCGCCTGGCTGTGGAAGCACCGGCGTGGGGCGCTCGCGGCTCCCTTCCTGCTCGCAGGCGCGCTGGGCCTCGGCGTCTACTACCTGATGCTGGGCCGCTACAGCGGTTCCGACATGGGGATCCAGTACCACGTCTACTCGCTGCCCTACGCCGCGATCGCCGTCGGGATCGGGGTGGTCGGGGCGCGCAGGCTGCTGCCGAAGCGCCTCGGCACCCGGACGCTCGCGGCGCTCGGCGTGGTCACGGTGCTCGCGTTGAGCCTGCAGTCGCTCAACGTCTTCCGCCAGTCCCTGAACCCCGACGCCGGCGTGCTCGGCACCTGCGCCACGCAGCTGGCCGCGGTCTCGACGCCCGAGGACCTGGTCGTCGTGGGCACGGACAGCACCACCACGATGAACGGCGTCGCGAACAACTTCCAGGAGCCGGTCGTGCTCTACCGGGCCGACCGCTACGGCTGGGTGCTCGCTGCCGACCAGTACACCGGACACGCCCTCGCCGCCGACGCCTCCCAGGGCGCGCGCTGGTTCGTCAACCCGGTCCCGTCCCAGATCGCCCCGCTCGAGCCGTGGCTGCAGGAGCACGCCACCCAGGTCAGGACGGCCGCCGCGAACGGCTGCGACATCTGGCGGCTCGACCGGTGAGCGTCACTCGACCGCGGCCATGCCCTCCGGTGAGGAGTGCGGCAGGGGAACGGGGACGCTGCGCAGGGTGACGGTGGTGCCGGCGTCGTCGCGGCGGATGGAGACCCGGTCCATGCAGCCCTTCATCACGCTCATGCCGTAGCCGGTGGCGCCCTGGTCCGGCCGCCAGACGCCCTCGTCCCGCACGGTCACCACGATCTGCCTGCTCGACGGGCCCGCCACCAGCCGCCCCACGACCTCGACGTCTCCGGGGACGCCGCCCACGTACGCGTGCTTGACGGCGTTGGTGCAGGCCTCGCTCACCGCGAGGATGGCGTCCACCCGCGCCTCCTCCGGCCAGGACAGACCCTGCAACCAGCGGTCCAGCCCGGCGCGGAAGAAGGCGAGCTGCACCGGATCCGCGCCGAACCGGATGCTGTAGTAGCCCGCGTCGTCCGCCATGCCCCTAGGTTCGTGGATTCCGACGACCTTCGCGACCGCTGGCCGACGGGTTCCGCGGTCCGCCCGGGTCACTCCCCCGACGAGAGGAACAGATCATGAACTGGACGCTGGAGGTCGTGGTCGTCCCGGTGGCGGACATCGACCGGGCCAAGGCCTTCTACCACGAGCAGCTGGGCTTCACCCTGGACCACGACGTCGCGCCCGCGCCGGGAGTGCGGATCGTGCAGCTGACCCCGCCGGGCTCCGGGTGCTCGGTGGTGATCGGCCGGGGGGGGGCGGTGCCGGACATGCCGCCGGGCTCGCTGAAGGGCCTGCAGCTCGTGGTCACCGACATCGTGGCCGCACACGCCGAGCTGGTGGCGCGCGGCGTCCCGGTGAGCGACGTGACGTCGGTGGACGGCGACGCCGCGAAGGTCGCCGAGGGCGGGAAGGCCCTGGACAACGTCGGGTTCGTGTTCTTCGCCGACCCGGACGGCAACGAGTGGGCGGTGCAGCAGATCTCGTCGCGGGGGTGACCCGGGCTCGCCCGAGTCAGGCGGGGGAGCGCAGGATCCGCACCCCCGTGGCCCCCAGGAAGTCCGCGACGGTGCGTGCCTCCTCACCCACCTCGGCACGGTCGGCCCTGGTGAAGCGGCGGAGCGGGGTGACCTCGAGCGTCAGGGACCGCACGGGCCGCACCGTCCACAGGGCCGCGACCCGGCCGTCGAGCAGCACGGCGCGGTCGCCTGCGACGGAGAGGCCCTTGTGGGCGTCGTCGACGATCCGGCTGCGGTCGTCGTAGCCCAGGATCGCGTTGTCGAAGGCGGGCAGGAAGCGGACGGGGGCCGGGGTGTCCTCGTCGGGACGGGGCGCGTCGGGGAGGTCGAGCAGCTCGCGGCCGCGCTCGTCGGTGAACGAGACCAGCTCGGGGCGCACGGCCGCGACCGCGGCGGGCAGCCCGGCGAGCCCGCACCAGGACCGCAGGTCCGCCGGGGCGGCGGGCCCGTACGCGGCGAGGTAGCGCCGGACCAGCGCCTCGCCGACCGGGTCCCCGTCCGCCGCGAGCGGGGTGGGTCGCGCGCCGAGCCAGGTGGCCATCGGCAGGGTGAGTGCACCGCCCGCCTGCTTCCACAGCCCGCGCGGCGGGATCTGCACCATCGGGACGGCCGCGGCGACCGCCAGTTCGCCGAGCGGCCGGAACCCGGCGTCGGGCCAGCGCTCGGCGAGGATCCGCCCGATCTCCGGCATCGTGCGCGCGACGCCGTCCGCGAAGAGCTCCTCGACGGCGGCCGTGACCTGCTCGGGATCCACCCCGGCCAGCTCCGCCCGGTAGGCGCCGTAGACGCGCTGGCGCAGCAGCGCCTGATGGCGCGCACGCCAGGCCAGCGCGTCCGCCGCGGTCACGAGGTGCACCGTCCGCCGCATCAGGACGGTCCGGACCAGCTCCTTCGCCACCAGGAGCCGGTCCAGGTCGGCGGGGTCGAAACCGCGCAGCCGCGACCAGAGCCCGACGAACGGCTCCTGCGGCTCCTGCGCCTGCACTCCCCCGAGGTGCGCCACGGCCGCGGCCACCGACACGTCCGCCCGCGCCAGCAGGAACTGCCGGGCGAGCGCGGCACGATTGAGGGCGCGGGCGGACAACCGGGTCATGGGCACACCATGGCGCGACCAGCGGACAGGTTCTGACCGCTATGGCGTCAGTCCCGCAGGTCCCCGTAGGCGACCACGGACAGGAACCGGACGGGCAGCGCCCGCAGCTCCCGCGGACCGTGCAGGCCCTCACCGTCGAGCTGCAGCGCGTCTCCGGGTCGCAGCTCGTAGCTGCTCTCGCCGTGGCCGTAGACCATCTCGCCCTCCAGCATGTAGAGCAGCTCCGTGCCCGGATGCTGGAAGAGCGGGAACTCCTCGCTGCGCTCGGTGAGCGTGACGAGATGGGCCTCCATCCGCTTGTGCGGTCCGCGCAGCGCGCCGAGCAGGGTGTAGTCGTGGCCCACCCGGGTGCCGCGGGCGACGATGCGGGCACCGGAGCCCGCCCGGGTGAAGACGGCCTCACGGGGACCGTCGGCGTCGCGGAAGAGCGCGGTCACCGGGACGTCGAGGGTGTCGGCGAGGCGGGCGAGGGTGGTCAGGCTGCAGGAGGTCTGGGCGTTCTCGATCTTGGAGAGCATCGGCTTGGAGACACCGGTGCGGGCGGCGAGGTCGGCGAGGGTGAGGCCGGCGGCCTGGCGCAGTCGGCGCACCTGGCGGGCGATCGCCTGCTCCAGGCGCCCCGCGGTCGGCGCCGGCTCGGAGACCTCTCGGCTGGCGGGGCCGTGGTCGGGGGTCGCGTCGCCGACGGGATGCACGGCGCCCACAGTAGAGGGCCGACTCGACGCGATCCCTGCCGTCGTAACACCGAGGAAACCACCGTTCACACGGACGCCGCCAGCAGGTATCCTCTGGCGATATCCTGTTTCCCAATGAGACACCGGTCGTCGCTCATCCCGGTAGGAGCACAGGAATGACCCTCGACATGTCGCCCGCCACGACGGTGGAGCAGCCGGCGGCGCCCTCCTCGGACCTGAAGGCGCGCGCCCACGCGGACGGGGTCCGGTTCCTGCTGGCCATGTTCGTCGACCTGAACGGCAAGCCCTGCGCGAAGCTCGTCCCGGTCGAGGCGGCCGACGAGCTGCAGCACGAGGGCGTCGGGTTCGCGGGGTACGCGGTCGGCGCGATCGGGCAGCAGCCGTGCGACCCGGACCTCATCGCGATCCCGGACGTGGACAGCTACACCCCGCTGCCGTGGGTGCGCGAGGGGCTGGCCCTGGTGCACTGCGACCCGCACGTCGAGGGTGTGCCGTGGCACTACGCCCCGCGGGTCATCCTCAAGAAGGTCCTGGCCGAGGCGGCGGCGCGGGACCTGGAGCTGTTTGCCGGGGCCGAGGTCGAGTACTTCCTGGTCCAGCGCGCCGCGGACGGCACCCTGGCCCCCGCGGACGGCAAGGACACCGAGGCCCGCCCCTGTTACGACGCCCGCGGCCTGACCCGGATGTACGACCACCTGACCGGCGTCTCCACCGCGATGAACGCGCTGGGCTGGGGCAACTACGCGAACGACCACGAGGACGCGAACGGGCAGTTCGAGCAGAACTTCGCCTACGCGGACGCCCTCACCACGGCGGACCGGGTGATCACCGCCCGCTACCTGATCTCGGTGCTCGCCGAGCAGCGCGGGATGACCGCCACGTTCATGCCCAAGCCGTTCGCGGACCGGACCGGCTCCGGCATGCACCTGCACCTGTCGTTGTGGCGGGACGGCGCGGCGCAGTTCCCGGACGCGGCCGACGCCCGCGGGTTCGGGCTCTCGCCGCTCGCCTACCGCTTCCTGGCCGGGATCCTCGACCACGCCCCGGGCCTGCAGGCGGTGCTGGCGCCGACGGTCAACTCCTACAAGCGCACCGGCGCCACCTCCACCCGCTCCGGCGCGACCTGGTCCCCGCGGCGGCCCACCTACGGCGGCAACGACCGCACCCACTTCGTCCGCATCCCCGACCACCACCGAATCGAGCTGCGCGGCGGGGACGGCTCGGCCAACCCCTACCTCGCCCTGGCCGCCGTGCTCGCGGCCGGGCTGGACGGCATCGCGCGGGAGGTCGACCCGGGCGCACCGGGCGCGGACGGGGTCCGGCGCCCCGAGCTGCCGCCGACCCTGCTGCACGCCGTCGAGGCCCTGGCCGCGGACCCCGTCGTCACCGGTGGGCTCGACGCCGCGGGCCCCGGCGTCGCGGAGTACTTCGCCGCCCAGAAGCGCGAGGAGTTCTTCGACTGGCACGGCAGCGTCGGGCCGTGGGAGCACGACCGCTACCTGACCGCGTTCTAGAGAGGAGACGGCCCGTGTGCGGGATCGTCGGACTCCACCTGCGTGACCCGCAGCTGTACCCGCAGCTCGGCCGCCTGTTGGAGACCATGTTGTGCCAGGTCGTCGAGCGGGGGCCCGACTCGGCCGGGGTGGCCGTGTACGGCGACCGCCGCCGGGTCCCCGAGGGCCACGCGGCGGTGTCGGTGCTCAGCCGCGAGCGCGAGGCGCTGCGGGCGATCCCCGGCGCCGTGGTGACGGAGGCGGGGGACACGGTCGTGGTCGCGGCCCCGGTCGAGCCGGCCGAGCTCGTCGCCGCGGTGCGGGCGGCGGACCCGGCGGCCACCGTGATCGGGGCGGGGCACGACCTGGCCGTCTACAAGGGGATCGGCCATCCGCGCACGCTGGCCGAGACCTACGACCTGGTGCACGCGCAGGGCTGGCAGGGCCTGGCGCACACCCGGATGGCGACGGAGTCCGCGGTCACCCCGCAGGGCTGCCACCCCTTCTCCGTCGGGCCGGACCAGTGCCTGGTGCACAACGGGTCCTTCGCCAACCACGCCACGATCCGCCGCGAGCTGGCCGCGGCCGGGCACGTGTTCGACTCGGAGAACGACTCCGAGGTCGCCGCGCGCTTCGTCGCCGACCGCCTCGCCCAGGGCGAGGACCTCGACAAGGCGCTTCGGCTGCTGTGCGAGCGCTTCGACGGCTTCTACACCCTGCTCGTGACCAGCGGCGACGGGTTCGCCGTGGTCCGGGACGCCATCGCCTGCAAGCCGGCGATCATCGCCGAGACCGACGCGTACGTGGCCATGGCGAGTGAGTTCCGCGCGCTGGCCGGGCTGCCCGGCATCGCCGAGGCCCGGCTCTACGAGCCCGATCCCGAGCGCGTCTACCACTGGACCCGGGAGGGGATGGCCCTGTGAACGAGCCGGTCGTCGTCGATCTCGCCACGAGCTCGGTGCGCGCGCTGAACGCCGAGCTGCACGCACCCGGCGCCAAGTCCTACGAGGTCCGCTCCCCGCAGGGCGCGCACGCGATCGCCGCCGGGGTGGACACCGAGATCACCGTCGACGTGCGCGGGCACGTCGGCTACTACGCCGCCGGCATGAACGACGGCGGGCGGATCACCGTGCACGGCAACGCCGGCACCGGGGTCGCGGAGAACATGATGTCCGGCACCGTGCGGGTCACCGGCGACGCCTCGCAGTCCGCGGGCGCCACCGCCCACGGCGGGCTGCTCGTGATCGAGGGCTCGGCGTCGATGCGGTGCGGCATCTCGATGAAGGGCGCGGACATCGTCGTCGGCGGGGACATCGGGCCGATGTCGGCGTTCATGGCCCAGGCGGGCAGGCTCGTCGTCTGCGGGAACGCCGGGGACGACCTCGGCGACTCGATCTACGAGGCCCGGATCTACGTCCGCGGGACGGTCGGCTCGCTCGGCGCGGACTGCGTCGAGAAGCAGATGCGGCCCGAGCATCTGACCGAGCTGCGCGACCTGCTCGCCGAGGCGGGCCTGGACCACGATCCCGCGCAGTTCCGCCGCTACGGCTCCGCCCGCCGCCTCTACCACTTCACCTCGGGGAACACGTACTGATGAGCACCGAACCCACCCACCCCGTGAGTGGCGATAGTCGCTGGAGCGACTATCGCCACTCACGGGGGCTGCGGGAGTCCGCGACCTTCGACCGCGCCACGATCGCCGGGATCCAGCGCGCCGCGGCGACCGGCGTCTACGACATCCGCGGCTGGGGCGCCAAGCGTCCGGTCCCCCACTTCGACGACCTGCTCTTCCTCGGGGCGTCGATGTCCCGGTACCCGCTGGAGGGCTACCGGGAGCGCTGCGACACCGATGTCGTCCTCGGGGACCGCAACGCGCGGTTCCCCCTGCACCTCGCCACCCCCGTGACCATCGCGGGCATGTCCTTCGGGGCCCTGTCCGCCCAGGCCAAGGAGGCCCTCGGCCGGGGAGCGTCGGAGGTGGGCACCTCGACCACCACCGGCGACGGGGGCATGACCCCCGAGGAGCGCGGCCAGTCCACGCACCTCGTCTACCAGTACCTGCCCAGCCGGTACGGCATGAACCCCACCGACCTGCGCAAGGCGGACGCCATCGAGATCGTGCTCGGCCAGGGCGCCAAGCCCGGCGGCGGCGGGATGCTCCTGGGCCAGAAGATCTCCGAGCGCGTCGCGGGCATGCGCACGCTGCCCGCGGGCATCGACCAGCGCTCGGCCTGCAGGCACCCGGACTGGACCGGCCCGGACGACCTCGCCATCAAGATCCTCGAGCTGCGCGAGATCACCGACTGGGAGAAGCCGGTCTACGTCAAGATCGGCGCCTCCCGCACCTACTACGACGTGAAGCTGGCCGTGGCCTCCGGCGCGGACGTCGTCGTCGTCGACGGGATGCAGGGCGGCACCGCCGCCACCCAGGACGTGTTCATCGAACACGTCGGCATCCCCACCCTCGCCGCGATCCCCCAGGCCGTGCAGGCCCTGCAGGAGCTGGGCCTGCACCGCAAGGTCCAGCTGATCGTCTCCGGCGGGATCCGCACCGGCGCGGACGTCGCCAAGGCCATGGCCCTGGGCGCGGACGCCGTCGCGATCGGCACCGCCGCCCTGATCGCCCTGGGCGACAACGACCCCCGGTACGCCGAGGAGTACCGGGAGCTCGGTTCCGACGCCGGGTTCTACGACGACTTCCAGGACGGGCGCGACCCCGCGGGCATCACCACCCAGGACCCCGAGCTGGCCGCGCGGCTCGACCCGGTCGAGGGCGGCAGGCGGCTCGCGAACTACCTGCGGGTGCTCACCCTGGAGGCCCAGACCATCGCCCGTGCCTGCGGCAAGGCGCACCTGCAGCACCTCGAGCCCGAGGACCTCGTCGCCCTGACCATCGAGGCCGCCGCGATGGCCCGGGTCCCGCTCGCCGGCACCTCCTGGATCCCCGGTGCCTGAGGTCGTCGTCGTCGGCGGCGGCCTCGAAGGCTGCGCCACCGCCTGGGCGCTGACCCGGCGCGGGATCACCGACGTCGTGATCGTGGAGCGGCACACCGTCGGCTCCGGCGGGACCGGCAAGTCCTCCGGCATCGTGCGCTGCCACTACGGGGTCTCCTCGCTCGCCGCGATGGCCACCCAGGCCCTGGAGTTCTTCGAGGCCCACGCCACCGAGGTCGGGTTCCGCCAGACCGGCTACGTCGTGGGCGTCGGGCCCGAGAACGTGGCCGCCCTGCACGCCTCGATGGCCGACCAGCGCGCCGTCGGGGTCCGCACCGAGGACCTCTCCGCCGACGAGGTGCACCAGCTCTGGCCCCTCGCCGACCTGGCGCCCTTCGGCGCCTTCGCCTGGGAGGACCGCGGCGGCTACGGAGACGCCTACCGGACCGCCCAGTTCTTCGCGGGCGTCGCCCGCGGGGCCGGGGCGACCCTGCGCCAGGGTGCGACCGTCGCGGAGATCCTCGTCGAGCGCGGCCGGGCCGCGGGCGTGCGGCTGACCGACGGCACGGAGATCGGCGCGGACGCCGTCGTCGTCGCCGCCGGGCCGTGGTCGGTGCCCCTGCTCGCCGCACAGGGCGTCGACCTGCCGATCACCGTGCACCGCGAGCAGATCGTGCTGATCGACCCCGGCCTGGATCTCGGCCCCGTGCCGGTGTTCTCCGACCTCGTGTCGCTGCAGTACGTGCGCCCGGAGACCGGCGGGGAGATCCTCTTCGGCAACTCCGACCTCGCCGAGCTCGAGGTCGCCGACCCGGACCACTACTCCGACCAGGCCACCGAGGCGTTCCTCGAGCTGACCGTCGAGAAGGTGGGCACCCGGTTCCCCGGGCTGCAGAACGCGTCCATCGCGTCCTCCTACGCCGGCTGCTACGACGTGACCCCGGACTTCAACCCGGCCGTCTCCGCGACCGGCGTCGACGGTCTCATCGTCGCCGCCGGGTTCTCCGGCCACGGGTTCAAGATCTCCCCCTCGGTCGGCCGGCTCGTCGCCGACCTGGTGATCGAGGGCAGGAGCAGCCACCCCGACATCCCGGAGTCCGACTTCCGCCTGTCCCGCTTCGCCGAGGGCGCCCTGCTCCGCAGCCCCCACCCCTACGTCGGCGCGGGCGAGATGCGCTGACCCCTCAGCCCCGCCGGTCGACGATCCGCCCCAGCAGGGCGGCGAGTCGGTTCTTCTCGGCGGCCGACAGCCCCGCCGTGAGCGGATCGACCGACGAGGTCACCTCGGCGTGCAGGGCCGTGGCCAGCCGCATCCCCTCCGCGGTGAGCGCGACCCGCACCGAGCGTCCGTCCTCCTTGCTCGCCGAGCGACGGACGAGCCCGGCGCGCGCGGCGCGGTCGACGAGCCCGCTCACCGACGAGCGGTCGAGCCCGAGGTGCTCGGCGAGGTCGGCCATCCGGGGCTCGCGGTCGCGCAGGATCGCGAGCAGCCGGAGCTGGGTCAGCGACAGGTCGTGCGCGGACGCGATCCTGCTGAGCATCGCCGTCATGGTGAACGACACCTGCACGAGCCCGTCGAGCAGCTCGGTCTCCCCATCCACGCCGCCATCCTAGACATAGTTGGGATCACCACCTAATCTGATGTGGAATACCAACTAGTTTCGGGAGCCGACATGAAGGCCGCACTGGTCACCGACTTCACCCGCCCACCCCGCTACGCCGAGGTCCCCGCGCCGACGGGGCCCGGAGTCGCGGTCACCGTCCTGGCTGCGGGCCTGCACCCGCGGGTGCGCTCGCAGGCCGCGGGCACCCACTACGCCGACCGCGGCGAGCTGCCGCTCGTCCCGGGCCTCGACGGGGTGGGGCGAGACGGCGAGGGCGTGCTGCGTTACTTCGTCCTGCCGGACACGCCGCAGGGGTCGATGGCCGAGTCCACGATGATCGACCCGCGGCGGAGCGTCGCGCTCCCGGACGACGCGGACGTCGCGGCGCTGGCCGCGGGGATGAACCCGGCGATGTCGTCCTGGTTGGCGCTGCGCAGGCGCATCCGGTTCGAGCCCGGCGCCTCGGTGCTGGTCCTGGGTGCCGCCGGCAGCGCGGGGCGACTCGCGGTGCAGGTGGCGCGGCTCCTCGGCGCCGGCCGCGTGACGGGCGCCGCCCGCCGACCCGAGCGTCTCGCGGACCTGCGGCTCGACGCCGTGGTCGACCTCGCCGCCGCGGACGGCTCCGCCTGGGCCGAGGCGGGGGACGTCGACGTCGTGCTGGACTACGTCTGGGGTGCGCCTGCGAGCCGGGCGATGGTCGGCCTGGTCACCGCGCGCAGCGACCGGGGCCGCCCGCTGGACTGGGTGCAGATCGGCTCCGTCGCCGGTGCGTCGGCGGAGGTGCCGTCGGCGGCGTTGCGGGCGTCCGGCCTGCGGATCGTCGGCAGCGGCCAGGGCTCCGTCCCCACCGCGGACATCGTCGGGGAGCTGCCGGCGATCGCGGCCGCCCTCAGCGCGGGAGACCTGCAGGTGGACGCCGACCCGCGCCCGCTCAGCGAGATCGAGCGGGTGTGGACCGAGCCCGCCGACCGGCGGATCGTCCTCACCCCGTAGCCGGGGTCTCCCGGCCTCAATGTCGCCTCAGTGTCGCCTCAGCGTCCCTTCGACCGGCCCCCCACGGCCGGGACGACCGTCGCCTGGATGACCCATCGGGCGAACCGGGCGTCCATGCTCGTGCGCTCCCGCACCGCGTTGACCACGCGGTCGCGCGCCCGGTCCGGCTCGGACCAGGCGGTGTCGAAGTCCAGCTCGATCCCGGCCTCCCCCGGGCACATCCGGGCCGCGGCGACCCGCACCATCGGCGCACCGGCGCCCAGCAGCAGATCCACGACGTCGTCGAGATCGGCCGCGGCGGCGAAGCCGGGGGCCGACAGTCGGACGCGGATCACGAAGCCGGCCGACGGGCCGGGCTGCGGATAAACTTCGGGCACGCGGTCGAGCATCGCCTTCTCGTCCCGGTCGTGTCAGTCCTAGCGGCCGGCCGCTTGTGTCCTGGCAGGATGCTGCCGCGGGTGTGGGCGCCGGTTCGGAGGTGCCTGTGCTGGACGTTCTGGGCCTGGGTCCGGAGCTCGTCGAGGCCTACGGGGTGGCGGTCGGCCGCGTCGTGTGGCCACGCGCCGAGCTGGTCGACGCCGTCGCCCGCTCCACCTCGTTGACCGCCGACCAAGCAGCCGCGAGCGTCGCGGGCCTGCTGGCCGCGGACGTGCTGCGCGAGGCCGAGGGCGAGGCGGGCGGCATCCGGGTCGTCCCGCCCGCGCTCGCCCTGCGGGCCCGGCTCGTCATGTGCCGCACCGAGCTCGTCGAGAACCAGCAGCGGCTCGAACACGCCGACGCGATGCTCGCGGGCCTGCAGGACCGCTGGTCGGAGGCCCGGGACTCCCAGGCCGCCCGGGTGATGGAGCACATCAGCGGGATCGACGTGCTGCGCGGGCGGCTGGAGCAGATGGCCGCGGGCACCCTGCGCGAGACGCTCTCGCTGCTGCCCGCCCACGTCCTGACCCCGGAGTCCATCGAGTCCAGCCGGGCGCTCGACGCCGAGACCCTCGGCCGCGGGGTCGCCGTGCGGACCGTGGTGGTGGAGAGCGCGATGCGCCGCCCCGCCACCGCCGGGTACCTGCGCTGGCTCTCCGAGCAGGGAGCCGAGATCCGCACGGTGGCCGCGCTGCCGCTGCGCCTGGTCGTCTCGGACCGGGTGATGGCGATCCTGCCGATCGACGCCGAGTCCCCGCGGGACGGCGCCCTCGTCGTCCGCGCGGCAGGCCTGCTCACCGCGCTGGTCGCGCTGTTCGAGACGATCTGGCGCGGCGCCAAGCCGATCGACGTCCCGCGCCCGCCCGAGCCCGTCGAGCTGGACGACGTGGGCACCGCGATCCTGCGCATCCTCGCCACCGGGGCCACGGACGAGTCCGTGAGCCGCCAGCTCGGCCTGTCGGTGCGCACGGTGCGGCGGGCGATCTCCGGGCTGATGGGCCAGCTGGGCGCGAGCAGCCGGTTCGAGCTCGGGCTCAAGCTGGGGGCGCGCGGCTGGACCGTCGACGAGCTGCCCGGCCCGGACCGCCCCTGACCGGGCCGTCGGCGCCGCCGGCCACTTGTTGCCAGGCACCATCCGGACACGGCCAGGCGCTTCCCCGGAGCCGGGCGGATCGGCACTCTCGGTGAGGTCCGAGCCGTGACACCGCCTACTCCGGGAGTCCCGATGCCTCGCCGCGTCCACCACACCGTCCTGACCGTCCTCGCCGCGGTCACCGCCGTCGCCGCGCTGGTCGCCCCCGCGACCACGGCGATCGCAGCGACCACAGCGACCACGTCCACCGCGCCGACCACGTCCGTCCTCGCCGAGCCCGACCCCGTCGAGCAGCCGAGCAGCTGGGCCTGGTGACCACCGTCGGCGCCTGACCGCCCCGGGAACGACCCATGACGGACGAGGAGACCGAGATGACGACCACCGCGAGCCCGGCCGCGGGCTCCTGGCTGCGGGACCCGGTGCTGCGCCTGCTGGTGGCCGGCGCCCTCCTCAACAGCATCGCGTTCTTCGCGACGCTGCCGTTCCTCACCCTGTACCTGTCGGACATCTCGACGCTCTCGCCCGCCGCCATCGGGGCCGTGGTGGGGGCGGTCGCCCTCATCGCGGCGGTCGGCGGGCTGCTGGGCGGGGTCCTCACGGACCGGTTCGGCGCGGTGCACCTCATCCGCGCGGGCCTGGCCCTCTACATCGTGCTCTACGTCCTGCTGACGGTGACCGACCGCGTCACGCTGGTGATCCCGCTGATCCTGCTGCTCGGGGTGGGCAGGCTCCTCGTCGAACCGTCGATGAAGAAGCTGCTCTCGCTCGCCGCCGCGGGCACCGGCAGCGCCGTGTTCCGCATCCGGTACGTCACGCTGTGTCTCGGGGCGATCATCGGGCCGCTGATCGGCGCCGGGCTCTACACCGTCGCCCGAGAAGCCCTGTTCGTGCTGCCCGCGCTGGTGTTCACCGGCTACCTGGTCTTCTTCTCGGTGCACGCCCCGCGGCTGCGCAGGCTGGACGCTCCGACCGACGCCGCCGACGGCCCCGGCGGCTGGTCCGCGGCCCTGCGGGACCGCACCCTGCTGCTCGTCGTCGCGGGCGGGTTCGTCGTGTTCTTCGTGTTCTCGCAGTTCGAGTCGATCCTGCCGCTGTTCGTCAAGGAGCAGCGCGGGGCGGCGGCCGTCGGCTGGTTCTCCGTGCTCCTCGCGGCGAACGCGGCACTCGGCATCCTCTTCCAGTTCCCCGTCGAACGGCTGTCCCGGCGCTGGTCGCCGCGCACCATGGCCGCGATCGGGGTGTGCGGGTTCGCGGTGGCGCTGCCGTTGTTCGGGCTGCTCACCGTGTCGCCGCTGTTCCTGTTCGCCGGGGTGGTGGCGTGGACGGTCGGGGAGGCCGTCCTGCTCCCGCTCCCGGACGTCCTCATCCACGAGCACGTGCCACCCGCCCGCGCCGGCGCCTCCTTCGGGCTGGCGGAGCTGCGCTACGTCGGGTTCTTCCTCGGCCCGGTCGTCGGCGGGGCGCTGCTGTCGCACAGCAGCGTCGCGTGGTTCGGCGTGCTCGCCGTCGTCGTGCTCGCCGCCTGGCCGCCGCTCGCCGCGGCGAGCAGGCACATCCGGGCCGGGAAGGCATCATGACCGATCTCGCACCCGATCTCGTCGTCCTGCACCGCATCCCCCACTCCGTCACCCCGCTCGACGACTGGCTCGCCGAGGTCGCCGACCGGGTCACCCTCATCACCTCCGTCGAGTCCGAGCCCGGCTACGCAGGCCGGTTCCCCCGCGTCGTCGGGGTGCCGGACTACGCCGAGGGCCCCGGCGTCCCGCAGGCGATCGACGCGGCCTGCCGCGGCGGGGAGGTGTCCACGCTGGTCCACGTTACCGAGGACGACGTGCTCCGCGCGGCCGCTGCCCGCGACCGGTACGACCTGCCCGGCCCCCGGCACGCGGACGTGCTGCCCTGGCGGGACAAGCTCCGCATGAAGGAGCGGGTCGCCGCCGCGGGCCTACCCACCCCCGCCTTCGCCGGGCCGGACGCGGACCTCGCGGCGTTCGCCGCGGCCCACGGCTTCCCGCTGGTGGTCAAACCCCGCTTCGGGTTCTCCTCGCACGGCGTGGCCGTCGTGCGGGACGCCGCGGCCCTCGCCGCCGAGGTCGCCCGCCGCGACCCCGCGGACGTGCTGGTCGAGGAGTTCGTCCCCGGCGAGGTCCACCACGTCGACGGGTTCGCCCGCGCCGGTGAGACCCTCCACGTCCTGCCCTCGCGCTACCTCAACGGCTGCCTGGCGTTCCAGGACGGCGAACCGCTCGGCAGCGTCCAGCTGGACGCGGGCGACGAGCTCGTCCCCCGCCTGGCCGCGCTGACCCGCGCGGTGGTCGCCGCCCTGCCGCCGCTGGACTTCTGCCCGTACCACCTCGAGGTGTTCCGCCGCCCCGACGGCGAGCTCGTGTTCTGCGAGATCGCCTGCCGGCTCGGCGGCGCGCACATCATGGAGTCCTTCACCCGCACCACCGGGGTCAACCCCGCCCGGCTGTGGATCCGCGACCAGCTCGGGCTCGCCGACGGGCCCGGCACCCCGATCGCCGCGGGAGAACGCAGGCACGGCTGGCTGCTCGTCCCGCCGCGCCGGGGCCGCCTCCTCGACCTGCGCCACCCCGGCGCCGACCGACCGGACTTCCTCACCGACTTCGTCGTCAAGACCCCGGTCCCCCGGGACTTCGACGGCGCGCACGGCAGCACCGACTCGATCATCGGATACGTCGTCGAAGGGACCGACAGCATGGACGTCGAGAAGAACCTGCAAGCCTGCCTGGACCTGACCGAGCACCTCACGAGGTGGGCGGCGTGAGCGGGTTCGCCTTCGCGGGCACCCACGTGATCGCCGACGTGTCGGAGATCGACCTCGCCACGCTGAGCGACGAGCAGCTCCTGCTCGACGGGCTGCTCCGCGGCATCGCCCGCTCCGGCGCCACCCTGTGCGGCATGCAGACCAAGCGGTTCGAGCCCACCGGCCTGACCGCGCTCTTCCTGCTCGCGGAGTCCCACGTCTCGATCCACACCTACCCCGAGCAGCGCTCGCTGTTCTTCGACGCCTTCACCTGCGGCGACCACTGCACGCCCCAGAGGATCCTGCACGAGCTGCTCGCGGACCTCGGCGACTGCACCCACCGCACGGAGGTCGTCGGCCGCGGCGACCACGCCGCCCGGATCAGCGCCCCCCGGCTGCTGTCCGCCTGACCTTCCGAGGAGACCCCCGCATGAAGCTCAACCCCGGCCGCACGATGATGAAGTTCGACCGCCAGCTCCCGGTCTACAACTGGCTCTACCCGCTCAAGGGCCAGGACAGCGACCGGTTCAGCCTGCACGAGGCCCACGACCTGTTCGACGTGTCCGCGATCCGCTCGCGGGCCTTCTACATCCACATCCCGTTCTGCGAGACCATCTGCACCTTCTGTTCGCTCAACCGCGGGCTCGGCAGCGAGGGCGACGAGGCGATCGACCGCTACGTCGACGCGCTGTGCGCGGAGTTCGCGATCAAGTCCCGCATCCCGGCCGTCGCCGCGGTCCCGCCGCGCGTGGTGTGGTTCGGCGGCGGGTCCCCGTCCATCCTCACCGCCGACCAGATCCGCCGTATCGGCGCCGCGATGCACGAGCACTTCGACCTCTCCCAGGTCGAGGAGTGGACCGTCGAGTTCGAGGTCAAGAGCACCACGCGGGAGAAGGCGGAGGCGTTCCGCGACATCGGGGTGACCAAGGCGCGGTTCGGCCTGCAGACCTTCGACCCCGAGTACCGCAGGCTGTTCAACATCACCGCCACGCTGGACCAGACCCACGCCGCGGCCGAGATGCTGGGCGAGTACTTCGACCACCGCAGCTTCGACATCCTCTACGGGATGCACGGGCAGACCGTGAGCGAGTTCGCGAGCGACATCCAGCAGGCGATCGACCTCGGCACCGAGACCTGCGAGTTCTACCCGGTCAACCACCTCGTCACCACCAACACGCTGCACACCAACTACCGGGACGCGGGCCGGGAACCGTTGTCCTACACCGACAAGATGGGGTTGACGGTCTTCCTCAACCACTACATGCGCTCGTCCGGCTTCCAGCTCTACAACGGCCACGGCTACGTCCGGCTGCCGGACCCCGGGACCGAGCCGACCTTCGTCTCCAAGCGGTACACCAACGCCTACCACGAGTACTGCTGGGCCCACTGGGACGACGACCTGGTCGGGTTCGGGTCCAGCGCGGTCACCCAGACCGGCCGGTGGACCGTGATGAACGACGAGGCCCGCGCGAGCTACGTCCGCTCGATCGAGCGGGACCGCACGGTCAAGGTCAAGGTCACCGAGGCGGACGGCGTGCCCTACGAGCGCGGCCTGGTCCTCGGGCTGCCCTACCACGGCTCCATCGCCAAGGACCGGATCCCGTTCGAGCGCATCTCCCCGGAGATCCTCGGCAGGCTCGACGAGCTGGTGCGGGAGGGCATGGTCGTGGACCGGGGTCACGAGTACGCCCTCACGGAGCTGGGCTGGACCTGGTACGTGAACATGATGTACTACCTCAGCCCGGCCGCCGACCAGCGGATCCTGGACGAGTTCGTGGCCGCGCGGGACACCAACCCCGGGCTGAACGACGGGGTGCGCACCATGACCCCGGTCCGGCCGGCGGGTCCGCGCGAGCGCAGGCCGCTGCTCCCGCTGGTCGACCAGGGGGCGGGCTGCGGCACCGGCTGCGGGTCGCTGGCGAAGGCCGGGTGAGCGGGATGACGCTCGCGCTGGGGACCCGCTACGTCGCGGGCGAACGGTTCGCCGACGTCGAGACGGCGGTGCGGGGGCTGCACGACACCGGGATCGCCGCCGTGGTCGGCCGGTTCGCCCCGGTCGCCGCGGACGGGGCCACCGCCCGGGCCACGGCCGCCGCCTACACCGCCTGCGCGCGCAGGCTCGGCGGGCTCCCCGCAGGCACCCGCCTGGAGGTCGACCTCCCCCACCTCGGGGTGGACGGGGACCCGGACCTCGCCGCGGACCTGCTGTGCGACATCGCCGCGGCGCTGCCGCCCGGCTCGGCGGTGCAGTGCGGCGCGGAGGAGGCGTGGCGCACGGACGCCGTGTTGGGCGCGGTCCTGGCCGCGCGCGGACGGGGCGCTCCGGTGCGCGCCACCGTCCAGGCGAACCTGCGGCGCAGCCCGCTCGACGTGGACGTGCTCGTGGCCGACGGCGTGCCGATCCGGCTGGTCAAGGGCGGGTTCCGGGAGTCGGCGACGGACGCGCTGGTCGACCCGGACGCGGTCGACCGGCGCATCCGGTCGCTCACCTACGTCCTGCACGTCCGCGGGGCGGAGTTCACGGTCGCCACCCACGACCCGCAGCTGCAGGACTGGTGTGCGGGGTTGGACCCGACCCCGCCGATCGAGACGCTCTACGGCGTCCTCCCCGAGCGCGCCACGGCCCTGGCCGGGCGCGGGCCCGTGCGCACCTACGTGCCGTTCGGCGTCGGCGGCGAGGAGTACGTCGCGGCCCGGACCCGCGCCGAGGAGGCCCACCGATGCTGACCACCGTGCCGACCACCGCCCCGCACGTGCTCGTCGTGGGGACCGGCCAGGACTTCCCGGCCCGGATCCGCACCGCCGCGCCGGACGCGCGGATCAGCGTCCTGTGCCGGGCCGGTGGCGCCGCTCGGGTGCAGAACCCCGACCTCGTCGCCGAGATCGTCGAGGTGACACCGGGGTCGGCGGGCGAGGACTGGATGCGGCTCGCCAAGGCCGTGCACGCGGCGCACCCGGTCACCCGGGTCGCCGCCTTCGGCGAGCTCGACCAGGATCACGCCGCCGCGATCGGGCGGGCCCTCGACGTGCCCGCCACCGCCCCCG
This sequence comes from Pseudonocardia sp. WMMC193, assembly GCF_021728735.1. Lineage (NCBI taxonomy): Bacteria > Bacillati > Actinomycetota > Actinomycetes > Pseudonocardiales > Pseudonocardiaceae > Pseudonocardia > Pseudonocardia sp. WMMC193. The sequence continues at coordinate 4,572,612 of NZ_JAKKDO010000003.1, forward strand.
AGACGGTCGCCCTCGTCCACGACAAGGCCGCGATGCGGGCGCGGCTGCGGTCCGCCGGGGTGGACCCGACGCCGTCGGAGCTGGTGGACGGACCCGACGGGATCGTCGCGTTCCTCGCCCGCCACGGCGGGCCGTGCGTGGTCAAGCCCGTGCAGGGCGCGGGCAGTGCCGGGGTCGCGGTCGTCGACGGACCGGAGCGCGCCGAGGCGGCCTACGCGCTGGCCACCACCCCGTTCGACGGGATCCCGCCCGCCGGCGTGCTGGTCGAGCGGTTCCACACGGGGCCGCAGTACAGCGTGGAGTCCTTCTCCGCGGCGGGTGAGCACGAGATCGTCGCCGTCGTCCGCAAGTTCTCCGACCCGGCCACCGCGGTCGAGCTCGGCCACGTGACGCCGCCGCCGGAGCCGGTGGGTCCCGAGGTCCCCCCGTTCGTGCGCGGGGTCCTCGACGCGCTCGGCGTGCGGGACGGCCCCACCCACACCGAGCTGGTGCTCACGGTCGACGGGCCGCGGGTCGTCGAGACCCACGTGCGCCTCGCCGGGGACGAGATCCCCGAGCTCGTCCGGATCGCGACCGGCGTCGACCTGGCCGAGGCGACGGCCCGTCACGCCGTCGGCCACACCGTGCTGCCGGAGATCCGGGCCGCCCGCAGGCCCGGACCGCGGGCGGCGGTCTGGTTCGCGCTGCCGCCCGCGGGAGGCACCCTGCGTGCGCTGTCGGCGGGCGACGCCGTGCCGCTGCTCGACCCCGGGGACCCGATCGCCGAGCCGCTCAACTCCGACTCCCGGCTCGCGTACGCCCTGGCAGGCGGGGCGGACGCGCTCGAGGTCGCGCGGCGGCGCGCGGAGTCGGTCCGCGCCCTCGTCGACCTCGCCCCGGTCCGCCCCACCCGACTGCTGTGAGAGGGGAGACCCCCGTGTCCACACGCGACTCCGTCGTCCTCGTCGACCCCGTCCTCAACGGCGCCCCGTTCAAGGCGGCCTGCGCGGACCGCGGGCTCGACGTCCTCGGCGTCTACACCATCGACCGCGCCGTGGTGACCGCCATGGACCCGACCCACGCGGCGGGGGACGCCCGCAGCGTCTACGGGCGGGATCCCGCGGTCGGCGGCAGGCCCGCCGCCGTCGTGCCCGCGACCGAACCCGGGGTGCTGACCGCCGCGCGCCTCGCCGGGCGGCACGGCCTCCCGGGGCAGCCGCCCGCCCTCGCGCCCGCGCTGCGGGACAAGCGCCTCATGCGCCGCCACGCCCGCGCCCGCGGCGTCCGGGTGCCGCGCTTCACCACCGCCGCCGACGGCCTGGGCGATGCCCTGCGGCACACCGGCCTGCCCGCGATCGTCAAGCCGACCGGTGGCGCGGGCGCGCACAACGTGTTCCTGGTGCGCGAGCCCGCCGACCTGGAGCGCGTGGCGAGGGCCGACCGCCACGACCTCTTCGGCGGGGCCATCGACGAGTGGCTGGTCGAGGAGTACGTCCGCGGCCGCGAGTTCGCGGTGAACACCTTCACCGTGGACGGCGGGCACACCGTCCTCGACGTCTGGGAGTACCGGCAACCGGGCCCCGGCGACTACGACAACCCCTACTGGGACTTCGTGCAGATCGGGGCGGACGTGCCGGGTCACGCCACCGTCGCCCGGTTCGCGCAGCAGGTCCTCGACGCCTTCGAGATCGCGCTCGGGCCGGCCCACATCGAGATCAAGCTGCCCGCGGACGGCGACCCCGTGCTGATCGAGCTCGGCGCCCGGCTGCCCGGGGCCGGCATCCCGTCCCAGTGGGAACGACACAGCGCCCTGCGGCCCTACGCCGACACCCTCGCCGTCCACCTCGGCGAACCCCCGAGCACCCTCGAGCCGGGTTTCGACGCCCGGCTCGGGATGTGCTTCATCCGCCACGACGGCCCCGCCGGGATCCTGCACGCCGTCCACGGCCTGGACGCCGTGCGGACCTGGACGGGTGTCGAGGGGGTCACCGCGGCGCCGCCGGGCGGCCCCGTCGGGACCACCACGGCCCTGGGCGCCGAGATCGCCAAGGTCCGGCTCGCCGCACCCGACGACACCCGGCTCGCCGCGCTGATCGCCCGTGTGCGCGCCGCAGTGCACGTGGAGGTGGTGGAGCGGGCGGCCAGTGCGGCGTGAGGGGGGTCAGACCGGGGCGATGGACAGGCTCGTGACGAGCTCGCCGTCGGTCGCGAAGTCGAACACGAACGTCAGCGGACCGCCCGGGAAGTCCCCGTCGCCGGAGGCCACCATCCGGTCGCCGCCGAACGAGATCGGGGTGATCACGATCCGGGGGTCGATCAGGTGGCTCTGGATCCAGCCGCGGATGGCGGCGGCGGTGCTGTGGGTCGCGCCGTCGTCCGCGACGGTCGCTCCGGGGGCGAACACGGCGAGCAGGGCCTCCGCGTCGTGCGTGTTCGTGGCCGCCACGAAGGTCTGCACGGCCGCGGGCAGGTCGATCGACGGCAGGTCCGCGCTGCGCGAGAGCTCCTCGTTCCGGCGGAGCTCCGCGAGGGCGTTCTCGTGCACGGCGATCGCGACCTCGTACCCGGAGTCGCCCAGGACGATCCGGTGCGGCGGAACGGGCGCGTTCATCGCGCTCAGCACGGCCTGCACACCGCGCACGGGATCACCCGCCTGCTTGCCGTCCTGCTCCACGAACGCCGCCTTGACCCCCTCGATCAGCGGTACGTAGGCGTCGACGGTCTCGTCGACGGGCTCGCCCTCGAAGCTCGCGTAGGCCCTGGTACGGAACGCTCCGGGCTCGACGACGAGCACCCGCACCCCGAACGGCGCGACCTCCTCCCGCAGGGTCTCCGACAAGCCTTCGAGGGCGAACTTCGCCGCCGAGTAGTAGCCGAACCCCGCCGCGCCCGCGAAGCCCGCCACCGACGACATGTTCACGATCCAGCCGTCCCCGCGCGCCCGCATGCCCGGCAACACCGCGCGGACCACCTCGACCACCGCGAACAGGTTCAGCTCGAAGGTGCGGCGGACCAGCTCGTCCCGAGCGCCCTCGACGGAGCCGAACCATCCGCGGCCCGCGTTGTTGACGAGCACGTCGATCCCGCCGAACCGCTCCTCCGCCGCCGCGACCGCCGCGCGCACCTGGTCCGCGTCGGTCACGTCGACCTCGAGGACCAGCACCCGGTCGCCGTACCGCTCGGCCCAGTCCCGCAGTTCGGAGGGACGACGCGCGGTCACCGCCACGCGGTCGCCCTCCCGCAGCGCGGCCTCGGCGTAGGTCAGCCCGAATCCGCCGGGCGTGCCACCCGTGATGAACCAGGTCCTCATGATCTCTCCGATCGCTATAGGAGGTTATGTAGCGCTACATGGTCTACCATAGCGGTATGCAGAACGCACGCGACCGTCTCCTGCTCGCCGCAGCAGAACTGCTGGAGAGCGGGGGCACGGTGTCCACGAGGGCCGTGTGCGAGCGCGCGGGCGTCCAGGCCCCGACGCTGTATCACCACTTCGGCAGCAAGCAGGGCCTGATCGACGCCGTGGCGAACCACGGCTTCACCCAGTACACGGCCATGGAGAGCTCCGGTGACCCGCTCGACGACCTGCGCGAGGGCTGGGACCGGCACGTGCGGTTCGGGCTGGAGCACCCGGCGTTCTACGCCCTGCTCTACGGCCGCGCCGAGCCGGGAAGGCCCTGTGCGGTCACCGCGCCCGCCCACGCCGCACTGCGCGAGAGGTTCAGCGAGGCGGCCGTGAAGGGCCTGCTCAAGGTGCCCGCGGAGGACGCCGCCGAACAGGTCCTCGCCGCGAACGTGGGTGTGACGCTCACGTTGATCACCCAGCCCGAGCCCGACCTCGCCCTGTCCGACCGCGTCCGCGAGGCCGCGCTGGCGGGCACACTGGACCTGACGGCGGCCGAGGCCCCCACGACCCGCGCCAGTGCCGCGCTCCGGTTGCGCGCGATGCTCGACGACGACACGGGCGACCTCACCCGGGGCGAGCACGCCCTGCTGACCGAGCTGCTCGATCGGCTGGCTCGCTGATCGGGCCTACAGCCAGCCGCGTTCTCGCGCATGGCGTGCCGCGTCGTGACGGGTACGCGTGCCGGTCTTCTGCAGCGCGCTGGACAGGTAGTTGCGCACGGTGCCCTGGGCGAGGTGGAGCCGGCGGGCGATGCGTTCGACCGAGTAGCCCTCCCGGGTCTCGGCCAGCACGTCGAGCTCGCGATCGGTGAGCGGGCAGTCATCCCTCACGGACGCCTCGAGGACCTCGTGGGCGATCCAGCGTCGGCCCGCCCGCACCTCGTGGATCACCCGGACGATGTCCTCGGGATCGGCGCTCTTGCTCATGAAACCCTGCACGCCGAGCGTGAGCGCCCGGCGGAGCACCCCCGGCCGGGCGTGCCGGGTGAGCATGAGGATCGCCTGCTCGGGATGGTGCTCCCGAACCTGCGCGACGGCGTCGAGGCCGTGGGTGCCGGGCATCTCGAGATCGATGACGAGCACGTCGGGGCGGTGCAGGAGGGTCTGCCGCACCGCCTGGGCCCCGTCCTCGGCCTGGGCGACGACGTCGACCGTGCCGTCCAGCGGCAGCAGGGCCGCCATCGCCGAACGCAGCAGTCGCTCGTCGTCCGCCAGGACGATGCGGGCGACCTCACCGTCGGACATCGGTCCGGCCCTCCGGAGCCTCGGGACCCGCGGGTACGGGTCGTGGGGTGGACAGGTGGGCGAGGACGCCGAAGGTCTCGGCCGTCCTGACCACCCGCATCGTGCCGCCCGCCGCCTCGATCCGGTCCCGCAGCCGGGCGAGCCCGCGCAGGCGCGGTTCGGGTGGCGCATCGGCGGGGAGACCGTCGTTGGTGATGTCGACGCCGGTCGCCGACGCGGTGATGCGCACCGTGCCCGGCCGGGCGTGGCGGAGCAGGTTGGTCGTGGCCTCGCGCAACACCTGCGCCAACAGCGGGTGGGCGGGCGTGTCGTCGGTGGTGTCGTGCCGGATCTCGACCGCGATCCCCGCGGCCTCACCGAGGCGGCGGGTGTTCTCCAGCTCCGTGGCCAGGTTGAGCCGGTGCCGGGCGTGGGCGAGCTCGCGGGTCCTGGTCAGGGCGTCGTCGACGAGCCCGCGGATCTCGCCGAGCTCGGCGTCGGCCGTGGCGGTGTCGCCGCCGCGGATCAGCGTCTGGGCGTAGGCGGCCTTGAGCTTGATGACGTGCAGCGAGTGCCCCTGGATGTCGTGGAGGTCGCCTGCGAAGCGTGTCCGCTCGCGGGCGATCACCAACTCGTGCTCGGTCTCCCGTGCCCGTTCCAGACGCCGCACCACGACCCACGCGTACTCGCTGACGACGATCACCGCGGCGACGAACACCGTGCCGACGAGCGGGAGCAGCACGTAGACCGCGGCGAGGGCCGGCGTCGGTGGCCGGAACAGCAGCGCCGCGGCCCCCACCGCCGCGACGGCGACCGCGAGTGCGCCGAGCCAGCGCACCCGATGCCGGGGGCGGCGGACCAGGAACAGGGATCCGAGGAGCGCGAAGGGCACGAAGTTGAGCGGGTTGCTCGCGGTCAGGGCGGCGACCACCCAGCTCGCCCCGGTGAACACCAGCGCGAACACCGCACGCGGCCGATAGCCGTCCAGGCTCCACTCCTGGAGCACGCCGTGGGCCAGGAGCAGGCCGGCGGCGATGACGAGCCCCTCCCACCAGCTGTCGACGGTCAGCGCCACCCCGACCAGACACAGTGGAGCGATCGCGGCGACCGCGGTGACCAGCGCGGCCCGACGCGCGCGCGTGACCTCCAGGCTCTCCTCGACGCCCTCCACGACCCCCATGTCGGTCAACGATCGGCCACATCGCTCCTCGACGGTAGTGACGTGGTGTCACCTCCTCCGGTGACACCACGCCACTACACCGGCGGTGCGGGTCGCTGGTGTGCTGCGCTGCGACAGCCGACCCTCCGAGAGGACGCCATGACCCTGTTCCGTCGACCCCTCGACATCCTGCGCTCCGACCCGCGCGCACTGGTGCTCCTTCTCGTGCTGATCTTCGGGGCGCTCCTGCTGGGCATGGGGACCGGTCTGCTGTTCCCCGGTCTCGAGCTGCCCACCCTCGTCGCGGGCGGGGTGTCCGACGAGCTCGTGACCACGATGGTCACCAATCCCTGGCTCTTCGGAACGGTGATCCTCCTGATCAACCTGTTCGTCGCCGCCCTCGCCGGCATCGTCCTGCCGTCGCTGGTCGTGCCCTTCCTGGGGATCCCGGTCATCGCCGTCTACATGTTCAACGTCGGCGTCTCGATCGCTCCGTCCGACCGGACGGCCGCGATCGTGCTCATCCCGCACTCCCTGACGCTGATCATCGAACTCACGGGATACGCCCTCGCCATGTTCGGGGCCTACCAACTCGGCCGCGGCTGGCTCCGACCCGCCTATCTCGGCGCGTCCACCCGCCGCCACGCCTACCTCATCGGCCTGCGGCGCCTCGCCGCGCTCGCCCTGCCGACGGTCGCGATCCTCGTCATCGGCGCCTACTACGAGGCCTTCTCGGTCGTCTACCTGCTACCGCAGCTGCTGACGGCCTGACCCGCGGAACGCCGGCCACCGGCCCGCCCGAACGGACCGTGAGGGCCGTCAGAGAGACTGGGGGCCAGTGCCCGCCCTCTCGACCTGGAGCCTTCGATGCCGCAGGGAACCGTCCGTTGGTTCGACGCCGAACGGGGATTCGGCTTCCTCGCGCCCGAGGACGGCTCGCCGGACGTGTTCGTGCACGCCTCCGAGATCGTCGGGGGCGGCGGCGCCACGGTGCTCCGCGAGGGTCAGGCCGTCGTGTTCGATGTCGGCGAGAACGACCGCGGGCCCCAGGCGCTGCGCGTCCGCGTCACCGCCGAGGCCGCCAGCGGCAGCGCCGTGGGACTGCTCGGCACCGTCACCTGGTACGAGCCGGCGAAGGGCTACGGCTTCGCCTCCCCGGACGGCGGCGGCGCCGACGTCTTCGTGCACAGCTCCGCCATCGTGACCGGTGGCGTGGTCACCGAGGGCCAGCGGGTGGCCTTCCTGATCGTCGAAGGCGAGCGCGGCCCGCAGGCCGGGCACGTGATCCCGCTGGGTGCGGAGGCAGGCGCCCCCGCCGCGGCCGGCACCGCGGACGGCGCCGACGGCACGGTGGCCTGGTACGACGAGGACAAGGGCTTCGGCTTCATCACCCCCGACTCCGGCGACGGGGACGTCTTCGTCCACGCCCGGGCCCTGGTCGAGGGGCTGACGTGGCTCGCGGAGGGCGACCGCGTCGCCTACGAGGTGGTCAGCGGGGACAAGGGCCCGCAGGCCCGCGACGTACACCTCGTCCGGGACCCCGAGCCCCCCACGGCCCCGCGGCGGTCGGCACCCGCCCCGGCGGCGCGGAACGCGCCCGTGCGCGGCGGTGAGGGTGTCGTCGCGCGCTACGACGGCGACCGCGGCTTCGGCTTCATCACCCCGGACGCAGGCGGGGACGACCTCTTCGCCCACGTGTCCGTCGTCGTGGGGTCGGAGCCGCTGCAGAAGGGTGACCGGGTCCGGTACGCGGTGCGCCAGAGCGACCGCGGCCCGCAGGCCGACCGCGTCGAACGCCTCTGAAAGGCGGCCCCACCGCTCGCTGATCGACCTCGAGAGGCCGGGCTGACCTGCGGCACGCGCGCTCGCCGCCTACGCCGAGCGTGTCCAGCCTCCTCGACCTCACCCCCTACGGCGGGCAGATCGTGGGCGAGGCCGTCCCCGACGGCTGGCCCCAGGCACCCTTCTCCTTCTGGATGCGCCGCCACGACGAGTACGACGAACCCGCACCCTCGGCCCGCCCCTGAACCGTCGACCCGATCGTCACGGGTCGATCACACCTGCCGGCGTCGTCGGACCTGGGTCTCGTCGAGATCGAGGTCCTGGCTGAGCGCGACCACGGTGCGGCGGGAGATCTCGCCACGCTCGTGGAGCTCTCGCAGGGCGGCCCGCTCGACCTCGACGAGCCGCAGCCGCAGGTCCGCGACGTCCGTGCGGCTCTCCCCCGCGGAGTCGGCCCGGCCGTGGAGGTCGTCGCGGCGCAGCTGCAGGACCTGCCGCAGCTCGTCGACCCCGGCGGTCGGCTCCTCCCGCTGCTCGATGCCGTCGAGCTCGCGCAGCGCAGCCTCGACCGCCACCCGCCGTGCCCGCATGGCCTCGGTGCGCTCGGTGGGGCTCGGGCCCAGCCGAAGGCGCCGGACCAGCCAGGGCAGCGGCACGGTCTGACCGACCAGGGTCGCGAGCACCACCACGACGGTCAGGAACTGCAGCAGGTCCCGGTGGGGGAACTCCAGGCCGTCCGCACCGACCGCGGGCAGGGACAGGATCACCGCCAGCGACACGGCACCACGCGGGCCGCACCAGCCCACGAGCAGCCTTTCACGCCATGGCATGTCCGCCGCGGGATCGCGGCCGCCCGTGACGAGCCCGCTCAGCGGCGTCGCGCCCATCACCCACCCCAGCCGCACCACCACGGCGACCAGGACGACCGCCACGGCCGCCGCCACCAGCAGCCACACGGAGTAGTCACCGACCGCACGGACCAGCTCTGGCACCTGCACTCCGAGCAGCACGAAGAGCACGGCCACCAGAAGCGTGTTCAGCACCCGCCAGAACGTCTCGGAGTGCAGCCGCACCGTCGGCTCCACCAACCCGCGCCCGCGCACGCCGAGCCACACCGCCGCCGTCACCGTGGCCAGCACACCCGAGGCGTGCACCTCCTGCGCGGGCACGAACGCCAGGTACGGGGTGAGCAGCGACAGCAGGACGTGGCTCGCGGTGTCCCGCACCCGCCGCCGCAGCAGACCGGCGAGCACGCCCACCACCAACCCGAACCCGATCCCGCCGCCGACCTCCAGCAGCAGCGTCAGCCCGATCTCTCCCGCGGAGGTGCTCGCCCCGACCGCGGCCACGGCCACCGCGAACAGGGTCAACGCGACGCCGTCGTTGACCAGCCCCTCGGACTCCAACACCGTGACCAGCCGACGTGGCGCCCCGACCCGCTCCAGCACCGCACCGGCCGCGACCGGGTCCGGCGGGGCCACCGCCGCCCCGAAGGCGATCGCGGCCGCCCACCCGAGGTCCGGCACCACCCACAGCAACGCCGCCGCGACACAGGCCGCGGTCGCCACCACCAGACCGACCGACTGCCCCACGATCGGCACCAGGTGCCGCAGCCCCTCCCGGGGATCGGTGAAGAAGCCCGCGAAGTAGATCAGCGGCGGGAGGAACAACAACAGCACCAGGTCCGGGGACAAGCGCACCTGGTCGACGCCCGGGACGAACGCCGCAGCGACCCCCAGTAGGACGTACACCGCGGCGTCAGGCAGCCCCGTGCTCGCGCTCACGAGTCTGCCCACCACGACACCCGCGGCGAGCACGACGACGATCAACAGGACCTGGGTCGGCACACCTCCCCGCTACCCGTTCACGCCCGATCGACGCCCGAGCCAGGTCTGGCAGCAGCCGCTGCCCGGACCCCGCTGCGGCGTGCCGCCCGGGTCTCCGCGACCCGCGTCACCTGTCAGGACGGCTCGTCGTGCACGCGGCGCCGGCCGTCCCTCTCGCCCGCCGCGATCGGTTCCTCCTCGTCCACCCAGGTGAACCGGGCGCCCGCAGCAGACCCGAGATCCGCGTTCAGCTCGTCGACCCCGACCCCGGTCAGCGCCGTGATCCAGACGCCCTGGTCGTTCCACGTCCACGCCAGCCGGGTGCCGGTCGCCCGGCGGCGCAGCAGCCGGGCCAGCTCCGAGTGCACGACGGTGCTGAGGTACTTCGTGGCACCGACGTAGGCCACCGTCCGCGGGCCGTCGGTGCTCCTGCCGTCGGTGATGACCAGAGTGGTGGGCACGGCCGGGGTGGACGAGTCGAACTCCAGCTCCACCTCGACGGCGACGTCGGTCAGCCCACCGAGCCGGATCAGGTCGGCGACCTGCTCGCGCAGCGTGGCGCCGAGTTGCTCCGTGTGCGAGTCGTGGAAGGCCAGGGGCCCGAACTCCGTCAGGGGGAGCGAGCCGGGCGGCTCACGCAGACCCAGCTGCTCGTCGAACGCCGACAGCACGTCGGCAGGGGTGATGTCGTGGCCGGGCAGCTCCGCATCGGGCAGCTCGAGGGCCACGGTCAGCACCCCAGCCCTCACGAGCGCGTCGACGATCCGCCGCACCTCGGCCGACTCCCCCGCCTGCACCCGCGTCCCGCTGCCGCTCGGCATCGGATCCGGACCTGACGCTGCGGACGGACCCGGCCCGGGCGTCGGCCCGGACATCGGGGGCGGGACCGGGGTCGGCGGAGGTGGGGGCGTCCGGGAGCCCTTGCGCCGGCTGATGACCGCCATCGTCAGCAGGCCGCCGCCGACCACGGCGGCCAGGAGCAGCGGGAACACCGGGCTCGTCCCCGGGGTGAGGGCGATCGAGACGCAGTACCCGATCACGACGACCGCACAGAGCGCCTCGACCGTCGCGACGAGATGGTCGGACGTCCACCGGCGGGGGCTCACGGCCCGAGCCTACGAGGGCCTCACCGGCCCCCTCCCGGCGCGCGACCTCCCCGTTCGGCCTGCCTGTGGCCGCGAGCCGATGATCGGGAGCAACGACCGGTCGGGCACGGTGGCGGACGATCATCGCCTGCCACCACCGCGCCGCCGAACGGGGAGCACGGAGATCGAGCTACGAGTCAGGCCCTGACCATACTTGCTGGTCAGGGCCTGATTCTGTGCTGTGCGCCCGAAGGGATTCGAACCCCTAACCTTCTGATCCGTAGTCAGATGCTCTATCCGTTGAGCTACGGGCGCGTGCTCTTCAGTTATATCAACTGGCCCGATCGACCCGGGAGTCGACCTGACCGGTGCGGAGGCTCCGGGATTTGAACCCGGGATGGGGGGTTACCCCAAACCGCATTAGCAGTGCGGCGCCATAGACCAGACTAGGCGAAGCCTCCCGGGGCCTCTCGGCCTCAGCACGGACAAGAGTACACACGGCCGCGGAGCCGGATCACCCGACCCCCGCCATCGCGAGGAAGGGGGCGAGGGCGTCCGGGTTGGCCAGGGCATCGCGCGACACCGCCTTCTCCGGGTCCACCCCCGCCAGGATCTTCTTGACCGGCACCTCGCACTTCTTGCCGTTCAACGTCCGCGGGATCGCCTCGACCAGGACGAACCGGTCCGGGACGTGCCGCGGGGACAGCTCCGAGCGCAGGGCCTTGCGCAGCACCGGTTCGACCGCCTCCAGCGACGCCCCCGGCGCCAGGACGAGGAAGCACAGCAGCGCGCCCTCCTCCTTCGCCCCCAGCGCTGTGGTGTCGATCACCAGCGAGTCGGCGACCTCGTCGAAGCCTTCGACCACGGCGTAGAAGTCCGCGGTGCCCATGCGGACCCCACCGCGGTTGAGCGTCGAGTCCGACCGGCCGTAGACGACGTACGACCCGCGCGGGGTGGCCCGCACCCAGTCGCCGTGGCGCCACAGCCCCGGGTAGTCCTCGAAGTAGGCCTCGCGCAACCGCGCGCCGTCCGGGTCGTTCCAGAACATCACCGGCATCGACGGCATCGGCTGGGTGATCACGAGCTCGCCGACCTCGTCCTGCAGGTCGGCGCCCTGCTCGTCGAACGAGTGAACGTCCGCACCGAGGGCCGCGGCCGACAGCTCCCCGAGCCAGACGGGCACGGTGGGGGCCGACCCGAGGAACGCCGCGCAGACGTCCGTGCCGCCCGAGGTCGAGCAGATCTGGATGTGCTCGCCGACGGCGTCGGCGACCCAGCGGAAGCCCTCCGGGGACAGCGGTGAGCCGGTGGAACCGAGCGCCCGCACCGACGACAGGTCGTGGGAGTCCCGCGGGCGCAGACCCGCCTTGAGGCAGGACTGCAGGTAGGGCGCCGAGACGCCGAACACGGTGATGCCGTGCCGCTCCGCCATGGCCCACAGCGCGCCGAGGTCGGGGAAGCCCGGGTTGCCGTCGTAGAGCACGATCTCGCAGCCCACCAGCAGGCCGCCGATGATCAGGTTCCACATCATCCAGCCGGTGGTGGTGAACCAGAAGAACCGCTCGCCCGGGCCCAGGTCGTTGTGCAGCCGCAGCGCCTTCATGTGCTCGACGACGATGCCGCCGTGGCCGTGCACGATGCCCTTCGGCAGCCCGGTGGTCCCGGAGGAGTACAGGATCCACAGCGGGTGGTCGAACGGCACCGGCTCGAACTCCAGCGGGCCCGTGGCCGCGGTGAACTCGGCCCACGGCGTGGTGTCGGCGAGCGTCGCCGCCGGGTCCAGGTAGGACACGAGGACGGTCTGGCGCAGCGTGGGCAGCTGCTGCTGCAACGCCGCGACCGTGGGCCGGACGTCGTAGCCCTTGCCGCCGTAGCGGTACCCGTCGACGGCGAGCAGGACCGACGGTTCGGTCTGGGCGAAGCGGTCGTGCACCGCGCGCGCCCCGAAGTCCGGCGAACAGCTGGACCAGACGGCGCCGAGCGAGGCGGCGGCGAGGAACATCACCAGCGTCTCGAGGCAGTTCGGCGCCAGGGCCACCACCCGGTCACCGATCCCGACGCCCGCCGCGACCAGCCCCGTGCGCGCCCGCGCCACCAGGTCCCGCAGCTCGGCGTGCGTGACGATGCGCTCGAGCCCGTCCTCCCGCACGGTCCGCACGGCGACGTCCGCGTCCGCCCGCCCGGGGCCGGGGGTGAGCGCGTGCTCGGCGTAGTTCAGGGTGCCGCCGGGGAACCACCGCGCTCCCGGCATCTCCCGCGAGCCGAGCACGGCCGTCGGCTCGGTCCGCCAGATCACCCCGCAGAACTCGGCGACCGCGGCCCAGAAACCCGGCAGGTCCGTCACCGACCAGGCGTGCAGGGCCGCGTAGTCGCTCGGGTCGATCCCGTTGCGCCGGGCGAACTCCGCAATGGCGGTGTCCCGCCCCGCCGGAGGGGTCCAGAGCACCTCGGGGTCGGTGGCGTCGAGCGTCATGGGGTCATCGTGTCGGAGGACACCCCCGCCGGGAAGTGATCCCGGGCACCCGTCAGCGCAGGTGCGAGTCGAACCAGTTGAGCATCCGCTGCCAGGCGTCCTCGGCGGTGGCCGGGTCGTCGTCGAAGCGGTGGCCGCGCCCGGGATAGGTGACCAGGTCGGTGGCGACCTCGGACTCGCGGGCGGCGGCCAGCAGCCCGTCGAGCTCCTCGACGTCGTCCCGGTCGCCGTAGATGCCCAGCCAGGGGCAGGTCAGCCCCGGGGCCGCCGAGATCAGCGCGGGGAGCGGACCGAGCGGCTCGGAGATCCCGCCGCCCGCGACGGTGACGGCGGCACCGAGGGTCCGCCGCGCCGCCACCAGCAGCGCCACGCTCCCGCCGAGGTCGAACCCGATCACACCCATCCGGTCGGGCTCGATGTCGTGCTCGGCCAACCAGCCGAACGCGGTGTCGGTGTCCGCCATGACCTGGTCACCCTCGAGGCGCGCCACGTGCTCGGCGGTGTCGAGGTCCTCGGTGCCGTCCCGGTGGTAGAGGTGCGGCGCGACGACGAGCCAGCCGTCCCCGGCGATCCCCTCCACCAGGCGCTGCACCATCTGGGTCACCCCGCGGGCCTCGTGCAGCACGACGATCCCGCCCCGGGCGGGTCCGTCCGGTTCCGCCACCGTGAGCCGCAGATCACTGCCGTCGACCAGGGGGACCGCCTCGGTGCGGATCTCGCTCATGACCATGAGCCTTCCATGTGTGGGGCGCCGATGTGGTCCGGGTTACCGTGACGCCCATGACCCTCATCCGCCCCGACCTCGACTCCCTGCCGGCGTACGTGCCCGGGCGCGCCCTCCCCGGCGCGCTCAAGCTGGCCAGCAACGAGGTCGCGCTGGCGCCGCCGGCGTCGGTGTTGGCGGCGATCGCGGAGGCCGCGGCCGGGGGCAACCGGTACCCGGACCTGGGCGTGGTGGCGCTGACGGAGCGGCTCGCGACCGAGCTGCACGTGGCGCCCGAGAACATCGCCGTCGGGTGCGGGTCGGTGAGCCTGTGCCAGCAGCTCGTGCAGATCAGCTGCCGCGAGACCACCGACGAGGTCGTGTACGCCTGGCGTTCCTTCGAGGCCTACCCCATCGTCACGCAGATCGGGAACGCCCGGTCGGTCACCGTGCCGCTCGACGGGGACTTCCGCCACGACCTCGACGCGATGGCCGCAGCCGTCACGCCGCACACGCGGCTGGTCTTCGTCTGCAGCCCGAACAACCCGACCGGCACGGTGGTGCACCGCGCGGAGTTCGAGCGGTTCCTGGACGCGGTGGGGCCGGACGTCCTGGTGGTGCTCGACGAGGCCTACCACGAGTACGTCACCGACCCGGAGGCCGTGGACGGCCTCCCGCTGCTGCAGCGCCACCCGAACCTGGTGGTGCTGCGGACCTTCTCGAAGGCCTACCGGCTGGCGGGCCTGCGCGTCGGGTACGCGATCACCGCGCCCGAGATCGCGACGGCACTGCGCAAGGTGTGCGCGCCGTTCAGCGTCAGCTCGCTGGCCCAGGCCGCCGCGATGGCGGCGCTCGACGCCGCCGGGGAGCTGCTCGCGGCCTGCAAGGAGGCCGTCGCGGAGCGGGTCCGCGTGCGCGAGGCGCTGCTCGAGGCCGGGTACACCGTGCCGCAGACGCAGGCGAACTTCGTCTGGGTGTCCCTCGGCGAGCGCACCGCGGACTTCGCGGCGCACTGCCTCGCCGACCGGAACGTGATCGTGCGGCCCTTCCACCCGGACGGCGTGCGGGTCACGGTCACCACGGCGGAGGAGGACGACCGGTTCCTCGCGGCCGCTCGCAGTTTCTCGGGGTGAACCCTGAGGCGGCGGGCCGCGGGATCGGGATACTGGACGTATGAGCTACGAGCCTTTCCCCACCGGTCAGGCCCCGCTCGTTCCGCGCGACGACGAGCGCAACTGGGCCATGGCCTCCCATGTCCTCAGCTTCGTGTCCGCGTGGTTCGCGCTGGGCCTGTTCGCGCCGCTGATCGTCATGCTGGTCAAGGGCGGCAGCTCGCCGTTCGTGCGCAGGCACGCGGTCGAGTCGCTGAACTTCCAGATCAACGCGCTGGTCTACACCGTCGTCTTCGGGCTGCTGATCTTCCTGGGGATCGGGCTGGTCCTGCTGCCGCTCTACGGCGTCTTCTACGTGGTCTGCGTGATCACGGGGACCGTGCGGGCGTCGCAGGGGGTCGACTACCGCTACCCCCTGACCCTGCGCCTCATCAGCTGACCCGCTGACGGCCCCCTGACGACGACTGCCCCGGACCTGCGTGGTCCGGGGCAGTCGGTGTGGTCGGGGTCAGGCCCGGGCACCCCGGTTGCCGTACAGCCTGGTCGCGCCCCACACGGCCACCACGGCGAGCACGATCTTGATGATCAGCTCGATCCAGTCGACGCCGTTGGTGGTCGCCACGCCGAGGGCGTTCGCGATCAGGAAACCGACGATCGACGCCACGACGCCGGCCAGGATGGTGAGCCACATCGGGATGTTCTGCTTCCCGGGCAGGATCAGGCGTCCGAGGACGCCGAGCACCAGGCCGATCAGCAGAGTCCAGATGATGCCCCAGAACGAGAGGGTCACGATGCTCCTTGGGAACGGCGAACAGCTCCCCACGGCTGTTCGCGGGGCACCTGACTAGCAGAGATCGGCGCTGCGCGTACCACCGCCGACGCGTCTGCCGCCGAAGTGTTACCGACGATTCCCCCGCAGGTCAGCCGATGCACCCGTCCGAGCGAACCGGACACGGCCACATGATCGACGCTGTTGGGCCGTCAGATCGCAGTTCGGTCACGGACCGTTTGGCCGACGCGTCGACCGGGGATTCCTCGGCAGAACCAGAAACGGCCTGCCCGGACAACCCGGTGCGACCATGTAGGAGGCAGCAATGGGTGTCATCGGATGGATCGTCGTCGGCCTGATCGTCGGCGCGCTGGCGAAGCTGATCATGCCGGGTAAGGACCCGGGCGGCATCATCGTGACCTGCATCATCGGCGTGGTGGGCGGCCTGCTCGGCGGGTGGCTCAGCTCGATGATCTTCGGCGTGAGCACGGGCGGGTTCTTCGACCTGCGCACGTGGCTGATCGCCCTGGTCGGCGCGCTGATCCTGCTCGGCATCTACCGCCTGATCGTCGGCCGGCGCTCGCGTTCGCACGCGTAGTCACCGACACCACACGAGGGCCGCTCCCGATGGGGGCGGCCCTCGTCGCGTCTATCCCTCCAGCACGTAGCCCGCGCCGCGGACGGTGCGGATGCGCTCCGCGCCGATCTTGCGGCGCAGGTAGGAGATGTAGACCTGGACCAGGTTCGCCGAGGCGGGCTCGGACCAGACCTGGGTGGCCAGCTCCTCGTGCGACACGGTCGCCCCCGGCTCGGCGAGCAGCGCCGTGAGCAGCGCGAACTCGGTCGGGGACAGCGAGACCGGCACGCCGTCCACACTCACCTCGCCGAGCTCGGTGTCCACCACCAGCTCGCCGCGGCGGATCAGCGCGTGTCCGACGGAACCGGTGAGCCGCAGCCGCAGCCGGATCCGCGCGCTCAGCTCGTCGACGGCGAAGGGCCGGACCACGTAGTCGTCCCGATCGCTGCGGAGCTGGGCCAGCACGGCGTTGCGGCGCTCTCGGGGGGTGAGCACCACGACGGGGACACTGGGTGCCTCGGCGTGCACCGCGGCCAGGACGGCGGCGTGCTCGGGACCGGGGAGGTCGACGTCGAGCACCAGGAGGGCGGGCGGCGCGGCGCGGATCGCGTCGAGGACGGCGATCCCGTCGCCCGCGGGGTCGGCCCGCATGCCTTCGGCACGCAGGGAGCGCACGACGGACGCCGAGGCGGCCGTCGGTGGCAGCGCCACGAGGACAGGGGCGTAGGGGGGCACGGACGATCGGGCCGTCGCCTGAGACGGCACGAACACGGTGACCCCCGGGGGAGCGGCGGGGAGCATCTCCGACAGCGTGGCCCGAAACCCCCACGATCACAATCTGCCAACGGTTCGAGCGGCACCGATGGAGGCGACGAACGGCGTTGCCTGAGAGCCTCGATAGCCCGAATGGAGTAGCCTGCGCTCGTGAAGCGAGGACGTCGGGCCGCTCGGGCGCCGTTCGACGACCTGTCGGCGCGCTGGCGCAACCCGACCTCTCAGGTTCGGCCGTGACCACACCCGTGACTACTTAGGGTTCACCATCATGCGACGGAAACCCTCCGCTGCGGAGGATCGGCTCGACCCCCGAGAGCTGGTCGAACGCTACACCGCAGAGCACAGCCTCCCCACTGTGCGGACGGGCCGTCGTCGTCGTGCCGAAGATCGTGCGGAATCGACGTCGACCCTCCCCTCCTCACTCGCCACCCTGCAGCCGGACCACGACTCCCCGCGTGAGCCCGCGCTGCTGACCCACTCCACCCTGCTGTCGGACCCCGATCCGCTGGCGGAGTTCGGCAGTGACACCAGCCCGCACGGGCTGCCCGAGCTGGACCCCGACGGGGACGGCCCGCCCCCGCTGAGCCCGATGACCGGCATGCCGGTCATCGCGGTCGCGGACCTGGTGGCGGGCCACTCGGCCGCCGCCGACGCCCCGGGCGCACCCGACACGGACACACCCGACACGGTGATCGAGCGGGAGGCCCCCGAGCCCCCGCGGCGCGGTCGCCGCCGGGCCCCGCGGTCGACGCTGCGGCGGCTCGCCCCGCTGACCGTCGGTGCCGCGGCCGTACTGGTCGCGACCATGGTCGTCGTGCTGCTGCAGCCGGTCTCCGACGACGGCCCGGACCTCTCCGCGTCGCTGGTGTCCTCGGACACCGCGCAGGGTGCGCCGGAGACGTCGTCGACCGGGGTCGCGCCGATCCCGGCGCCCGGCGGGCTCGCCGAGGTCGTCGGCTCGGCGAAGGACCGGGCGACGACGACCACGAACCCGCCCGCCGCCGTCGTCGCACCCCAGCCGGGGCGCAACGCCGGGCGCGCCGCAGTCGCCGTACCGGCGGGCGACGGCAGCACCGCCGCCGGGCGGATGGGCTGGCGCCAGGTCGGCGGCGACGAGTTCGACGGCGGCCTGGGCAAGTGGGGCGTCTACGACGGAGCGGGTCACGGCGGCAACGGCCGGCGCACCCCGGACGCGGTGTCGACCAACGGTGGTGTGCTCACCATCCGCGGGGACGCGAACGGCAACTCCGGCGGCATGATGTACAACGACTCGCAGCGCTTCGGCCGCTACGAGATGCGCGCCAAGTTCCCGAAGGGCACCTCGGCCTACCACCCGGTGCTGATCCTGTGGCCCACGGACGTCGAGTGGCCGCGGGGCGGCGAGGTCGACTTCGCGGAGACCAACAGCGCCGCGGACGACGTGTCGTTCTTCCTGCACTACGGCGCCGCGAACAACCAGGTGTCCGAGACCCGCAACCTCGACATCACGCAGTGGCACAACTACGCGGTGGAGTGGACGAACAACGGGATCGTCGGCTACATCGACGGCGTCGAGTGGTTCCGCAGCACCGACGGCAACACCCTCCCGCCGGGCAAGATGGCCCCGACCATCCAGCTGGACTACTTCCCCGGCGACGGTCCCGCGGGCAACGCCGAGATGCAGGTCGACTGGATGCGCATCTACGCGACCTGAGCACCCCGTGCGTGGCGATGGTCGCTCCGGCGACCATCGCCCTCACGACCGGATCAGCCTGCGGAGGGACTCGATCGCGGGCTCGACCTGGTCGCGGGCCTCGCGGAGCAGGACCAGCGGGGTGCCGTCCGCGAGCTGCCAGATCACGCCCGCGGCGGCGAGGGCCGCGAGGAGCACCAGGACCGTCAGCCACCGGCTCAGTCGCGCGCGGCGGTGCCTGCGCCGCGTGCGGGCGGCCGACTCCGCCCAGGTGGTGGGCCCGGACGGCCAGGTGCGGCGGGGCGCGTTGGTGAGGGCACGCCGCTCACGGACACGGGCGAACGGGTCCGTCTCGGCGTCGAGGGTCCAGCTCTGTTGAAGTGTCATCGGCGGTCCGATCGGCGGGGTGCGCTGTCACCCGGATTGTCGATCACTTGACCTGCGGCGTTAGCAATCTGCTACGCCGAACGGCGCACTTTCACCGCAGGGTGATCGATCCGTGGCCCAACGCGTCGACACGGTCACCGCGGGTATCGGATGAGCAACGACGCGTGCACGTCCCGCTCCCCGACCGCCGCGTACCCGTGGGGAGCGTCCGCCGCCCACTCCAGATACCCGCCCGGGCCGGCCGTCGCGGGATCGTGGAGCGGACCGGCGCGGAGCTCCCCCGCGAACACCGTCGCGTGCTCGGTGACGCCGGGGTGGTGTGGCGGCGAGGTCTGCGCCGCGCCCGCCGGGATCCGCATCCGGTAGAGCTCGTAGGTGGCGGGCCCCTCCTCGAACACCCGGAGCAGGTCCATCCGCACGGCCGCGCCGTGGATCCGTGGGCCCTCGACCAGCGCGGTCAGCGCCACGCCGAGGGCGGCCGCGACCGAGTGCAGGGTGTCCAGCGTGGGGTTGCGCGTGCCGGTCTCGAGGCCCGAGAGCGTGGCCTTGCCGACGCCCGCGCGCCGCGCCAGCTCCGAGAGCGACAGGCCCCGCTCGGTGCGCAGCGCCCGTACCCGCGGGCCGACGTGCGCCGCACCGTCCGGAAGGGCCTCCACGTGGGCTATCCTGCCATCGTTCCGTAAACGGAACGATGGCCGGTGGGTGCGGGAGGACGTGTGCGCGGGATCGCTCGGCCGGTACTGGCGGGGGTCGTCACGGCGATCGTCGGGTTCGGCGGGTCGTTCACGGTGGTGCTGACGGGGCTGCGCGCCGCGGGGGCCGACGAGGGCCAGGCGGCGTCGGGCCTGCTGGCGGTGGCCGTGGGCTCCGGGATCGTCGCCGTGGTGCTCGGTCTGCGGACCCGGATGCCGATCAGCATCGCCTGGTCCACGCCCGGCGCGGCCCTGCTGATCTCCTCCGGCGTGCCCGACGGCGGGTTCGCCGCCGCGGAGGGGGCGTTCCTGCTCTGCGGGGTGCTGATCGTGATCGCGGGGCTCGTGCGGCCGCTCGGGCGGCTGATCGCGGCCATCCCCGGGCCCATCGCGGGCGCCATGCTCGCCGGGGTGCTGCTGCAGCTGTGCCTGGCACCGGTCCAGGCGCTGCACGAGGTGCCGCTGCTGGCCGCGCCGGTGATCGTCGTCTGGGCGGTGACGGCGCGGTTCGCGCGGCAGTGGGCGGTGCCCGCGGCGCTGGTCGTGGCGATCGTCGCCATCGCGGTGACCGGGCCGGGGCTGGGCGGGGTCGACCTGGCACCCGCCTTCGTCTGGACCACGCCGACCTTCGAGCCCGCGGCGCTGATCGGGATCGGCCTCCCGTTGTTCCTGGTCACGATGGCCTCGCAGAACGTCCCGGGCATGGCCGTGATGGCGCAGTACGGGTTCCGGCCGAGGCTGCGCGGCATCCTGGTCGCCACCGGTGCGGCCACGCTCGCCGTCGCCCCGTTCGGCGGGCACGCGGTGAACCTCGCCGCCATCAGCGCCGCCCTCGCCGCGGGCCCCGACGCCGACCCGGACCCCGACCGCCGGTGGATCGCCTCCGTCACGGCCGGGATCGGCCTCGCGGTACTGGGCCTCGGCGCAGGCCTCGCGACGGCGCTGTTGCTGCTCTCCCCGCCGATCCTCGTCGAGGCGGTGGCCGGGCTCGCGCTGCTCGGCGCGCTGGCGGGCGCGGTCACCTCGGCCGTCGCCGAGCCCGAGGGCCGGGAGGCGGCGATCGTGACGTTCGTGGTCACCGCGGCGGGCGTGTCGTTCCTGGGGATCGGCTCGGCCTTCTGGGGCCTCCTCGCGGGCGGCGCGATGCTCCTCCTGCACCGCCGACGCACACGCACCCCCTGAGCCGTCCGACTCGCGACGGCCTCAGCGCAGGAGCGTGGACAGGGCGGCGTCGGAGCGGGCCAGGGCCGCGCGGTCCCAGGTCGACGAGGTCAGGAGGAGCTCGTCGGCGCCGGTCCGGGCGACCAGGTCGGCCAGCTGGGCCCGCACCGAGTCGGCCTCGCCCACGATGGTCCTGGCCAGGGCGTTCTCGACGGTCGTGCGTTGTCGGTCGGTCAGCGGGCGGTCCGGGTCCGGGGGTTCGAGCGGCGGGAACTCGCCGGTGGTGCGGGCGGCGGCCAGCGCCCAGGCCTCCGGGAGCGCCAGGACGGGATCGCCGACCAGCACGTCCACCGAGACGATCACCGACGGTCCGCCGCGGGCGCGGTAGTCGGCCAGGGCGCCGGCGTCGTCGAGCACCGGACCACCCACCACGACCGGCAGCCCGAGCTCACCGGCGACCGCGAGCCCCTTGCCGGTGGCCAGCACGAACAGGGGGACGGGCTCGTCGAGCTGGGGGCGGGCGGTGATCGGCGCGGTGCCGTCGAGGTAGGCGCGCAGCTCCTCGAGGTCCTCGCTGAAGGAGTCCCGGGCCTGGAGGGCACGCCGCACGGGCGGGGCGAACCCCAGCGACCGCCCGACGCCGAGGTCGATCCGCCCGGGATGCAACGCCGCGAGCACGCCCACCTGCTCCGCCACCACGAGCGGTCGATGGTTCGGCAGCATCACGCCGCCGGAGCCGACGCGGATGCGGCTCGTCGCGGCGGCGACCGCGGCCATCAGGACCGTCGGCGCGCCCGACCCGATCCCCGGCACGGCGTGGTGCTCGGCGACCCAGAAGCGGTGGAAGCCCAGCTCCTCGGCGCGTCGGGCCCGTTCGACGGTGCCGCGCACCGCCGCCGAGTCGGGCTCGCCGACCCGGGTCCGCGTCCGATCCAGCAGCGACAGCCGCACGTCGGGTTCAACCGGTGGGACCGGCCGCGGGATTCCGGCTCACGTCAGGTGGGCACGCAGCCAGTCGACCGCGAGCGCGTCCACCTGCGGGGCCTGCGGCACCGGGACGAGCTGCGCGTCCGCGAGCGCGTGTCCCATCCCCTCGACGATCACCAGGTCGGAGCCGGGCAGCGCCGCGTGCAGGGCCTCGGCGGGCCGCCGGAACCCCTCGGCGTCGTCCTGGTCGCCGACGATGAGCCGCAGCGGCGCGGTGATCTCCGCGGCCCGCGCCACGAAGTCCAGCTCGGCGGCCATCGCGAGGGTCTCCGCGTCCCACGGGTACTCGACGCCGAACACCCGCCCGGTCGCGTCCGTGGCCGCCTTGAGCTGCACCACCGGGCTGATGGCGACCGCGGCCGCGACGTCCGCGCCGCCGACCAGCGCCGACAACATCGCAGCCGCCCCCGCGGACCCTCCGACCAGCCCGACCGGGACGTCCCCGAAGCCCAGCCGGGCGCGCAGCTCGTCGAGCATCGCCGGGAACGCGAGCGCCGCGGTGCGCGGGATGGGGTACTGGAGGTTCCGCACCGCGTCCGCGTAGCCCAGCTGCCTCACGTCGCCCTCCGGCAGCGGCAGCGCGGGATAGATGCGCCACGCGTCGAACCCCGCGAGCGGGACGGCGTCGGCGAAGGACCGCGGCGTGGACGGCGGGCTGAGCAGGTGCCACGCGATCACGACCGGCGCGGTGGCCGGGTCCCCCGCGGGTGGGACGGCGAGGTAGTCGATGCCGGCGGCGGTGTGCATGGTGAACCTCCGAGAGCTGAACTGTACGGCGTCCAATATAACTGGACGGTGTACAGTTCGACAAGTGCGAGGACCAGGGGAACGGGCCGGGCTCACCCGCGAGGCGGTGCTCGGCGCGGCGCGCGAGCTGCTCGCGGAGGCGGGGCTGCGGGGCCTGACGATGCGCGCGCTGGCCCGCAGCCTGGACGTCGCACCCAATGCGCTCTACAGCCACGTCCCCGGCAAGGACGAGCTGGTCGACGCGCTGCTCGACGAGCATCTCGGCGCCGTCGAGAACCCGCCGGTCGACGCCGCGGACCCGCTCGCCGCCGTCGCGCGGATGATGACGTCGACCTACGACGTACTCCTCGCCGCGCCCGACCTCGTGCCCCTCTACCTGGCCCGACGCGGTGCGCGCGGGCCGAACGCCCAGGCGCTCGGCGCGCACATGGACGCCCTGCTGGCGCGGGCGGGGGTCGATCCGGCCGCGATCCCCGGCGCGCGGATCACGCTGATCGTCCACGCCATCGGGTTCGCGTCCTTCGACGAGCCCCGCGCCGTGTTCGCGACGAGCCTCGGGTGGCTCCTCACCGGAATAGCCCGCGGCGAGGAGTCGCTGACCTGACCATGACGGACGTTTGGCTCGGACAGCCCGCGGTCACCCCCGACCTCGCGGAGGAGATCGAGAAACTCGGGTACGACGCGGTCTGGCTCGGCGGGTCACCCGCCGCGGAGCTCGCCGTGGACCCGCTGCTGGCCGCCACGGAGCGGCTGACGGTCGGCACCAGCATCGTCAACATCTGGACGGCCGACCCGAAGCAGACCGCGGAGTCGTTCCACCGCCTGGAGAGCGCGTTCCCGGGGCGGTTCATCCTGGGTATCGGGGCGGGCCACAAGGAGGCCACGGCGGACTACCGCAAGCCCTACCAGGCCCTCGTCGACTACCTCGACGCGCTGGACGACGCCGGGGTGCCGAAGGAGCGCCGCGCGCTCGCCGCGCTCGGACCCCGCGTGCTGGAGCTCGCCCGCGACCGCTCCGCGGGCGCACTGCCCTACCTGACCACCCCCGAACACACCCGGACCGCCCGGGAGATCCTCGGCCCGGACGCGCTGCTGGTGGCCGAGCACAAGGTCGCCAACTCCGCGGAGTCCGCGCGGACGATGGTCCAGCGGTACCTGCGGCTGTCCAACTACGTCGCCAACCTGCGCCGACTCGGCTTCACCGACGAGGAGCTCGCGCTGCCCGGCAGCGACCGGGTCGTCGACGCCCTCGTGCTGCGCGGGGACGTCGACACGGTCGCCGCCCAGCTGCGCGAGCACCTCGCGGCCGGGGCGAACCGGGTCGCGATCCAGCCGCTCGACGACGTCGTGGAGACCCTGCGCGCCTTCGCAGGCCGGATCTGAGGTGCGCCCGGCGGCCTGATCCGGTGAGGTGGGTCCCGTGACGAGGACCGGTGTGGTGTTCCGCCCGCAGTCGCCGATCGGGCGGCTGCGGGCGGTGGCGGAGGCCGCCGACCAGGCGGGGATCGACGAGCTGTGGCTGTGGGAGGACTGCTTCCTCGACAGCGCGGTCCCGGCCGCCACCGCCGCCCTGGCCTGGACCGAGCGGCTGACCGTCGGGGTGGGGCTGCTGCCCGTGCCGCTGCGCAACGCCGCGGCCGCGACCATGGAGATCGCCACGCTCGCCCGGCTGTTCCCCGGCCGCGTCGTGCCCGCTCTGGGGCACGGCGTGCTGGAGTGGATGGGGCAGGTCGGGGCGCGGGTCGAGTCGCCGATGACGCTGCTGCGCGAGTACACCGACGCCGTCCGCGGCCTCCTCGACGGCGAGCGCCTGACCGTCGAGGGCCGGTACGTGCGGCTCACCGACGTCGCGCTCGACGACCCGGTCCCCGAGGTCCCGCCGCTGCTGATCGGCGCCCGCGGCCCCCGGACGGTCGCGCTCGCGGGCGAGATCGCGGACGGCGTGCTGCTCGACGCCGTCGCCACCCCGGACGCCGTGCGCGCGGCCCGGAACACGGCGGACGCGGCCCGTGCGGCGGCGGGTCTGGAGGGCGCGACCCGGGTGGTCGTGTTCGTGGAGACCACCCCGGCCGATGCCCGCGCGGCCGTCGAGCGCTACGCCGAGGCGGGCGCCGACACGGTCGTCCTGCAGGCCCCGGAGCACACCCCCGATCCGGAGCCCCTCCTCGACGCCCTGCGCCTCCGGCGCTCGTGAGTGGTAAGTGGTGCTCTGGCACCACTTACCACTCACAGGCGCCGGAGGCGCGGATCAGGTGAGGTTGCGGCGTTCGAGGAGGTTGCGGATCTGCGGGTCGCGGCCCCGGAAGGCGCGGTAGGCGTCCATGGCGTCGACCGCACCGCCGCGGGAGAGCAGGGTGCGGCGGAAGTGGTCGCCGTTCTCGCGGCGCAGGCCGCCGTTCTCGGCGAACCAGGCCACGGTGTCGGCGTCCAGCACCTCGGACCAGATGTAGGAGTAGTAGCCCGCCGAGTAGCCGCCCGCGAAGACGTGGTTGAAGTAGGTGCTGCGGTAGCGCGGCGGGATCAGCGGGTGGGCGATCCCGGCCTTGCGCAGGGCCTCGGCCTCGAAGGCCTCGACGTCCGTCACCGTGTCGTCGACCGTGATCGTGTGCCACGCCTGGTCCAGCAGCGCCGCGGCCAGGTACTCGGTGGTCCGGTAGCCCTCGCCGAACGTGCGGCTGGCCAGCAGCTTCTCCAGCAGCTCGGCCGGGAGGGGCTCCCCGGTGAGATGGTGGCGCGCGTACCGGGCCAGGATCTCCGGGCGCGCCAGCCACATCTCGTTGACCTGCGACGGGAACTCGACGAAGTCCCGCGGCACGGACGTGCCCGAGAACGTCGGGTAGCGGACGGCGGAGAACAGCCCGTGCAGCGCGTGCCCGAACTCGTGGAACAGGGTGCGGACCTCGTCGATCGTGAGCAGCGTGGGCTCGCCCTCGGCGGGCTTGGTGATGTTGAGCGTGTTCATCACGACGGGCTTCTCGTCGAGCAGGAACGACTGCCCCACCAGCGCGTTCATCCACGCCCCGCCGCGCTTGGACTCCCGCGCGTAGTAGTCGCCGCCGAACAGGCCCAGCGGCGTGCCGTCGACGTCGAACACCTCCCAGAAGCGGACGTCCGGGTGGTAGCCGACGAGATCGTGGCGCGGGTGCAGCTGGATGCCGTAGAGCTGCTCGGCCGCGTGGAACACCCCGTGCTGCAGCACCGACTCCAGCTCCAGGTAGGGCCGCAGCAGGGCGGCGTCGACCTCGAAGCGCTCGCGGCGGACCTGCTCCGCGGCGAACGTCCAGTCCCACGGCTCGAGCGCGCCGATCTCGTTCGCCTCGGAGTCGGCGTTGCGCATCGCGGGCGGGGCGAGGTCGGCGAGCATCGAGGCGACGGCGTCCACCGTGCCCGCCGTCGCGTCCTCGATGACGTAGTCGGCGTGGGTCGGGTAGCCGAGCAGCCGGGCCCGCTCGGCGCGCAGGGCGGTGATCTCGAGGACGACGTCTCGCGTGTCGTGCTCCCCACCCAGGCCGCGGTGGATCGAGGCCTCGAACACCTGTCGTCGCAGCTCGCGGTCGGTGAGCGACTCCAGGACGGGCTGCCCGGTCGGGAGCACCAGGGTCAGCAGGAACCCGCCCTCGTGCCCGCGGGAGGTCGCCGCCGCCGCGGCGGCGGAGATCGCGCCGGGCGACATCCCGTCGAGCTTCGCCACGTCGTGGACGTGCACCGCCGCCGCGTTCGCGCCCGCGAGCAGCCGGGCCGAGAACGTGGTCGAGAGGCGGGACAGCTGGGCGTTCAGCGCCTTGAGCCGCTCCTTCTCCGCGTCGCCGAGCTCGGCGCCCGCTCGGACGGCGTCGGTGAGGTAGCGCTGCGCCAGCCGCGCCGACTCGGGGTCGAGCGCCTCGTCCTGCACCGCACGGATCCGCGCGAACAGCCGCGGGTCCAGCGCGATGTCGTCCGCGTGCGCGGCCAGCAGCGGCGCGACGACCGACCGCACCTCCTCGATCCGCGGCGTGGTGTCCGCGCCCGCGCGGGTGAAGAACACCCGCGACACCCGGTCGAGGATCCGCCCGGAGCGCTCGAGCGCCTCGATCGTGTTCGCGAAGGTGGGCTCACCCGCCGCGACGATCGCCTCGATCTCGGCGCGCTGCTCGGCCATTCCCGCCTCGAACGCCGGCAGGTAGTGCTCGTCGCGGATCGCGGCGAAGTCGGGGAGGCCGTACGGGAGCACGCTCGGCACGAGGAACGGGTTCGTCACGGCTTCACCGTAGCTCTACCGATCCCGGGTCCGCCGTGATCCGCTAGCGTCGCCGAACGGCACGAAAGGGACATCGGGTGACGGAAGACTTCGGGCCGTACCGGCTGGACGAGCTGGTCGGACGCGGGGGCATGGGCGAGGTCTGGCGCGCCTACGACACCCGCCGCAAGCGCGTCGTCGCGCTGAAGCGGCTCGGCCCCGAGCAGTCCGGCAACGCCGAGTTCGAGGCCCGCTTCCGCCGCGAGTGCGAGCTCGCCGCGCGGCTCCACGCCCCCACCGTGATCCCCATCCACGACTACGGCGAGATCGACGGCCGGCTGTTCCTGGACATGCGGTTCGTGCAGGGCGAGGACCTCGCGGCCCGGCTGCGCCACGGCCCCCTGGCGCCCGCGGCCGCCGTCCGGGTCGTGGAGCAGCTCGCCGCCGCCCTCGACGCGGCGCACGCCGCCGGGCTCGTGCACCGGGACGTCAAGCCCTCGAACGCGCTGCTCACCGAGGGTGACTTCGTGTACCTCGTGGACTTCGGCATCGTCCGGTCACTGGCCTCGGACACCGTCTTGACCACGGCGAACGGCGTGGTGGGCACGGTGGGGTATCTCGCCCCGGAACGCATCCTCGGCGCCGGTGAGGATCACCGCTCGGACGTCTACTCCCTCGCCTGCGTGCTGCACGAGTGCCTCACCGGCGAGCGGCCCTACACCGCCACCACGGCGGCGGCGGTCCTCGCCGCCCACGTCCACGCCCCCGTCCCGCGGCCGAGCGCGGCGAACCCGCGGCTGCGCCCGTTCGACGCCGTGGTCGCGGCCGGGATGGCGAAGGACCCGGCGGACCGCCCGCCGTCGGCCGGGGCGTTCGCCCGGCTCGCGGCGCAGGCGCTGCGGGGGCACGTCCCGCACACCGAGGTGGGGCTGCGGCGACCGGACCGGACTCTGCGCGGCGGACCGGACACGGTCGTCCCGCTCGCCGGAGTGCGCCCGCCCGGACCGCCGTGGGGCGGCGGGGCGGGGCCCCCCGGTTTCCCCGGCGTCGTCCCCCACGGCGGCTCGAACCCGCCGGTCGCCACCCGGCCGCGGCACTCTCGGCTCCCCTGGTTCGCCGGACTCGCCCTCCTCCTGGTCGCGGGCCTGGCCACGACCCTGCTCGTGGCCCGGCCCTGGGCCTCGACAGGCGGTGCGGAGCCGATCGCCGTCCCCACGATCGGGCCGCCCACCGCCGCCCCGGAGCCAACCCTGCCGCGGCTGCTGTCGCGCGTGGCGCTCGGCGGCGACCCGCGCTCGCTCGTCGTCGACGGCACCGAGGCGTACGTGGTCACCGTGCCGCAGCGCTACACCGACCAGCTCGTGATCGTCGACCTGCCCAGCGGGACGGCGAGCCCGCCGTACACGGTCTCCGAAGCGGGCGGGGGCGTCGGTGTGGACGACCTCGGGCAGATGTGGGTGCCCCGCTGCGCCCCCGGCGGCGGCGTGTGCGGCCTGGACCTCATCGAACGCGAGGGCAAGGTGATCGCGGGCGCCCCGATCGACCGCGTGCCCACGAACATGGTCCTCGAACGGAGGACCGGCCTCGCCCACGTCGTCCAGCTGGGGCCGGGCGGCCTGAGCTCGGTCGTCACCGTGGACACCACCAGGGACGCGGTGATCGGCGGCCCGTACCCGCTCGGTCGGGGCAACGCCACCCTGTCGCTGTCCCCGGACGGGGACACCCTCGCCTTCGCCGACGGCGCCTCCGTGGTCTCGCTGCTGGACGCCCGCTCCGGCCGGGCCACCGGCGCGATCACCGCGGGCGAGGGCTCGACCCACACCGCCTTCTCCCCCGACGGGAGCCGCCTCTACGTCAGTTCCGGCCTCTCCGGCTCGGTCACGGCGGTGGACCTCGACGCGGCGACGACCGAGGCGCGGCCGACGGCCCTGCAGACCGGACTGGCAGGCCTCGCGGTCTCCCCCGACGGCACCCGCCTCTACGTCGCCGACACCGACCACGGCGTCGTGCACGTCCTCGATGCGGCGTCCATGCAGGTCATCGGCGCGGTGAACGTCGGCGGCGCCCCCACCGAGATCGCCGCCGCAGGTGACCGGATCCACGTCCTCGACACCGCCGGGGACGCACTCCTGACCCTCGGCTGACTCGTGAGCGGCACTAGTCGCTCCAGCGACTAGTGCCGCTCACGGGGTGGTGGGGGTGCTGGACGAACGCTTGACCGGTTCTCGTGGGCGTGGGTACAACCGAGGCCCGCCGCACGTCCTGGAGGCCTCGTGACCCTGCTCGTCGCCAACCGGGGCGAGATCGCCGTCCGGCTCGTCCGGGCCGCCCGGGAGCGGGGACTGCGGACCGTCGCCGTGTACGCCGCGGAGGACGCGGCGACACCACACGTCACGCTGGCCGACGAGGCGCACGAGATCCCCGGGTACCTGGACCAGGACGCGCTGGTCGAGGTGGCGCGGCGCGCGGGCGCCGACCTCATCCATCCGGGCTACGGCTTCCTCAGCGAGAACGCCGCGTTCGCGCGGCGCTGCGCGGCGGAGGGTCTGACCTTCGTCGGCCCCCGCCCCGAGCTGCTGGACCTGTTCGGGGACAAGGTCCGCGCCCGCGCCGCGGCGTCCGACGCCGGCGTCCCGGTGCTCCCCGGCACACTCGGCCCCACCTCCCTGGCGGAGGCCGCGGCGTTCCTGGCCGAGCACGGCGCCATGATGGTCAAGGGGCTGTCCGGCGGCGGCGGACGCGGCATGCGTGAGGTCACCGACCCCGCCGACCTGGCGGAGGCGTACGCCCGCTGCCGGTCCGAGGCCGACATCGGCGAGGTGTACGTCGAGCGACTGCTCGGGGCGGCCCGGCACGTCGAGGTGCAGATCGTCGGAGACGGCACGCGGGTGCACCACCTCGGCGAACGGGACTGCTCGATCCAGCGCCGCCACCAGAAGCTGATCGAGATCGCGCCCGCGCCGTTCCTCGATCCCGCCGTGCGACGGCGGCTCCACGAGCACGCGGTCCGGATCGGCGAGCACGTCGGCTACGAGAGCCTCGGCACCGTCGAGTTCCTCGTCGAGGGCGACGACGTCTGGTTCCTCGAGCTCAATCCCCGCCTGCAGGTCGAGCACACCGTGACCGAGGAGGTCACGGGGGTCGACCTCGTCGACACGCAGATCCGGCTCGCACAGGGCGGTCCGCTGCCTGCGGTCGACCCCGCGCCGCGGGGGTTCGCGATCCAGGCCAGGGTCAACACCGAGGAGCTCGACGCGGACGGCACCCCCCGACCCCGCGCGGGCCTGCTCACCGCGTTCGACCCGCCCGCGGGCCCGCACGTCCGCGTGGACACCTACGGCTACGCGGGCCTGCGCACCAGCCCGCGCTTCGACTCCCTGCTCGCCAAGGTGATCGCGCGCGGCGCCACCTTCCCGGAGGCGGCCCGGCGGGTCGACGCCGCATTGGCCGAGTTCCGGATCGAGGGCCCGGCCACCACCATCCCGTTCCTGCGCGCGGTCCTGACCCACCCGGACTTCACCGGCGGCCCGGCGGACACGGGGTTCGTGGCGGCACACCTCGCCGAGCTGCGGAGCACCACGCTCCCCGGACGGTTCCCCGCGACCTCTCCGGCACCGGAGGTCGCGACCGCGCCGCCCGACGGGGTCACCGCGCCGATGGACGGGGTGCTCCTCGAGTACGCCGTGGAGCCCGGCGCGCGGATCCGGCGCGGCGAGCGGCTGCTGGTCATCGAGGCGATGAAGATGGAGTTCACCGTCCGCGCCGAGACCGCCGGAACGGTGGGCACCCTGCTCGCCGAGGTCGGGGCCGTCGTCGAGGAGGGGGCGCCGCTGCTGGTGCTGGAGCCCGCCGAGGCGGACGAGGTCGCTTCGGCCCCCGAGATCGCCGCGGACGAGGGCTGGGCCCGGGAGGCCGAGGAGGTCCACACCCGCCGCGCCCTGGCCCGCGAGATGGGCGGCCCGGCCAAGGTCGCCCGCCAGCACGAGACGGGCAGGCTGACCGTCCGCGAGCGGATCGACGCGTTGGTGGACAAGGGGTCCTTCTCCGAGATCGCCCCGCTCACCGGCTTCGCGACCTACTCCGAGGACAACGAGCTCACCGCGCTGCTCCCGGTCAACTTCGTGTCCGGCACGGCGCGGATCGACGGACGCCGCGCGGTCGTCGGCGCGGACGACTTCACCATCCGCGGCAGCTCCGGGGACGCCGCGATCTGGCAGAAGCAGGTCTTCACCGAGGAGTACGCGGGGGCCATGCGGCTGCCCGTGGTCCGGCTGCTCGACGGCGCGAGCGGCGGCGGCAGCGTGGTCACCGCGCAGCGCAACGGCTACCACTACCTGCCGGTCAATCCCGGGTGGGACGCGGTCGTCGAGAACATGTCGCTGGTCCCGGTCGTGTCCGCCTGCCTCGGCCCGACGGTGGGGCTCGGCGCCGCCCGCCTTGCCATGTCGCACCTGGCACTGATGGTCGAGGGCATCGGGCAGGTGTTCACCGCGGGGCCGCCGGTGGTGCAGGGCAGCTCGGGCGAAGACCTGACGAAGGAACAGCTCGGCGGCGCGGCGGTGCACCGGGACAACGGCCTGGTGGAGCGGTTCGTCCGCACCGAGTCCGAGGCGTTCGGGGTGATCCGCGGCTTCCTGTCCTACCTGCCGTCGAGCGTGTTCGAGGTGCCGCCCGTGGTGCCGACCGAGGACCCGGCGGACCGCGCGGACGAGGGCCTGCTGCACGCGGTGCCCCGCAACCCGCGCGAGCCCTACGCGGTGGACGCGCTGCTGGAGGCGGTCTTCGACCGGGGCTCGGTCTTCCGCTACGCCGAGTACGGCGGGGCGACGGTCACCGCGCTGGCCAGGCTCGACGGTCACCCCGTCGGCGTGGTGGCCACCGACCCGACCCGCGGCGTGACGATCTCCGCGGAGGGCGCGCAGGCGATCACCCGGCTGGTCGATCTCTGCGAGACCTTCCATCTGCCGCTGGTCAGCCTCACCGACCAGGGCGGCGCGTCGATCGGCTCCGGCGCCGAGCGCAAGGCCACCATCCGCTTCGGCGTGCGGGCCATCGCGGCCGTCTACCAGGCGCGGATCCCGCAGGCCGAGATCATCGTGCGGCGGGTGTTCGGCGTCGGCGGCGCCGGGATCGTCAACCGGCACCGGGCGAACCGGACGTGGGCCTGGCCCTCGGCGACCTGGGGCTCGCTGCCGGCGAAGGGCGGTGTCGAGGCCGCGTTCCGGGCGCAGCTGGCGGGCGTGGCGGACCGGGCCGCGGAGATCGCCAGGATCGAGCGGGAGCTGGAGACGCTGGCGTCCCCGTTCCGGACCGTCGAGCGGTTCGGCGTGCAGGACCTGATCGACCCGCGGGAGAGCCGGGCCGTGCTGTGCGAGTGGGTCCGGGACGCCTACCGCCTGCTGCCCGAGCAGCTCGGCCGCCCGGCCTTCGGCACCCGCCCCTGAGCCCCCGTGAGCAGCGATGGTCGCCCTGGCGACCATCGCCGCTCACGAGGAGAGCAGGGCGGCGGCGCGTTCGCCGACCATGACCGCGGTGGCGGCGGGGCCGCGGCGGGGGACGACGGGCAGCACGCTCGTGTCCGCGACCCGCAGGCCCTCGACGCCCAGGACGCGCAGCTCGGGGTCCACCACCCGGCCGAGGGCGGCGCTGCCGCAGAGGTGCACCGACGTCGTCAGGACCTCCTTGATCCAGCCGTCGAGGCGGCGGTCGACGCCCAGGGTCGCGCCGTCCGGCCCCTCGCGGTGCAGGCCCGCCACCCGCAGCAGGTCCGCGGCGATCCGGACGGCGGCGCGCAGCCGTCGGCGGTCGGCCTCGGTGCGCAGGTAGCGGTAGTCCAGCCGCGGCGGCGCGAGCGGATCGGCGGAGGTGATCGTCAGGGACCCGCGGCTCTCCGGGCGCTGCAGCGCGCACATGAGGTGGACGGGACCGTCGGTGGTGAAGGGCCGGGCGAACAGCAGGATCTCCAGGTCGCCCGCGGGGTCCGAGCCGGAGTCGAGGTGCAGCGCCGCCTGTCCGGCGACGGCGTCGGGGTGCGGTGGCGCGCCCGGCCACCGGAAGGGTAGATAGACGCTCGGATGATCGGACCACCCCTGCCCCACCGGCAGCTCCGCCCGCTGCGGCACGCCCGCCGCCCGCAGCACCTCGGAGGGCCCGATCCCGCTGTGCAGCAACAGGTGCGGCGAGCCGACCGCCCCCGCACACAGCACCACCTCGCCCGCGGCGACGATCCCCGCGGTCGTCTCGACGCCGACCGCCCGCCCCCGCTCGACGACCACGCGCAGGGCCCGCACGTCCGTCCGCACGTCCAGCCCGGCCCGTGGGGCGGCCCCCCACGGCGGCGGGAGGTAGGCCGTCGCGGTGCTGATCCGGACGCCGTCGGCGGCGTTGCTCGGGATCAGGCCCGCGCCCGGGGGGCCGCCCGCGTTCTTGTCGGGCTCCGCCGGATAGCCGAGCGCTCCGCACGCCCGCAGGAACTCCGGGGTGACCGGAGCGAGCAGGTCACCCGCGGGCCTGCGCAGGCGCAACGGACCCTCGCCGTAGCCGAAGTCCAGGTCTCGCGCGGTGTAGAACGGCGCGACGTCCGCCGCGGCCCAGCCCGGCACCGCCCAGTCCGCGAAGTCCTGGGGCACGGCCCGCACGAAGTACGCGCCGTTGATCGCCCCGGAGCCGCCGACGACCCGCCCGCGCGGCACCGCGACGACCCGATCGCGCACCAGCTCCGCCGAGTACGCCCAGTTCAGCGGGTGCCCCGGCGCCGTCGCGGCCAGGGACGCCACCGAGGTCACGTCCGGCAGGGTGGACGCGGGCCCCGCCTCGAGCAGGCACACCGAGCGATCCCCGCGCGCCGCCAGCCGCCCGGCCAGCGCACATCCGGCGGACCCGGCCCCCACCACCACGACGTCGACCATCGCGGTCGAGCATGCCGGCCCGACCCGCCTGGGTCAGAGCATCTCCAGTGGGGTCGGACGCCGGGCCGGCGGGAACGCGCTGTCGAGGGCGGCGAGGTCCTCGGTCGTCAGCCGGAGGTCCAGGGCGGCGGCGTTCTCCCGCACGTGCTCGGGATCGCCCGAGCGCGGGATCGCCATGACACCGTCCGTGCGCAGGACCCAGGCGAGGGCGACCTGCGCGGGTGTCGCGCCGTGTCGGCGGGCGATCGCGGCGAGGGTGGGCTCGTGGAGCAGCCGGCCCTGCTCCACCGGCGAGTAGGCCATCAGCGGGACGCGGTGGCGCCGCAGCCAGGGGGCCAGGTCGTACTCCGGACCGCGCCGAGTGAGGTTGTAGAGGACCTGGTCCGTACACACGGCGGCCCCGCCCGGCACGTCCCTCAGCTCGGTCATGTCGTCGACGTCGAAGTTGCTCACCCCCCAGTAGCGGATCGCCCCCGCCTCGAGCAGCTCGGAGAACCCCGCCAGGGTGTCCGCGAGCGGGACCGACCCCCGCCAGTGCAGCAGGTAGAGGTCGATCCGGTCCGTGCCGAGCCGGGCGAGGCTCTCCCGGCACGCTCGGACCGTGCCCGCCGCGGTGGCGTGGCCGGGCAGCACCTTGTCCACGAGGAACACCTCGTCCCGCCGGCCCGCGATCGCCTCGCCGACCAGGACCTCCGACGCGCCCCGCCCGTACATCTCGGCGGTGTCGACGACGGTCAGGCCCAGGTCGAGCCCGGTGCGCAGCGCGGCGATCTCCGCGGCCCGCCGCGCCGGGTCCTCCCCGAGGTACCAGGTGCCCTGGCCCAGCGCGGCGATGCGCTCGCCCGACGGCAGCGCCACCGTGCGGGCGCCCGTGCTCGTGGTCATCTCCACCTCCGGTCGTCGACGCGGTCCCACCCATCATGGCGCGGGCCCCGGACACCCGCCTCCACCTCCCGGGCCCCACACGCCGCCGCGGCTTCGCCCCGCGGGGCCGGGGCACTGCCCGCGCCGGGGTCGCCCGAAGCGATGCGTGACGCCCCCGGTCCGGCCCGGTAGGTTCCCGTAGTGAATCCCTGATCACCTCACGACGGCGTGAGCACGTGGCGCGCGGTCCGGCTGAGGAGGACCGCCATGAACATCGCCACGCTCCTGCGCCGCAGCGCGGCGGCCCACCGGGCCGAGGTCGCACTCCGGCTGGACGACGTCGAGATCGACTACGCCGGGTACGCCGACCGCGGGGCCCGCTTCGCGACCTACCTGCGGGACGCCGGGGTGACGCCGGGCGAGCGGGTGGGGTTCTTCCTGCCCAACTGCCTCGAGTACCTGATCGGCCTGCTCGGGACCTGGCAGGCGGGCGCGGTCGGCGTCCCGCTCAACCACATGTTCCCCGACGCACCGCTGCGCCACGCCGTGCTGGACTCGGGGGTGCGGGTGCTCGTGGTGCTCCCCACCGACCGCGACCGGGTCGCGGCGGTGCTGGGGGACGAGGGCCCCGACCTGCTCACGACCGCCGAGCTCGCCGACGCCCTGGCGGCCCGCGAGCCCGCCGCGCAGGTCGTGCCCCGCCTGGACCGCGAGGACGCCTGCATCATGTACACCTCGGGCTCCACCGGGGTCCCGAAGGGGGTGCGCCAGACCCACCGCAACCTCGTCGCCGAGGCGGAGGGCGCGATCGGTCGCTACGAACTGACCGGCGCCGACCACGTGCTGAACTGCATGCCGCTGTTCCACGTCGGCGGGCTGCAGCTGGCGAGCCTGCCACTGCTGCTGCTCGGAGGGCAGATCACCTTCATGCCGCGCTGGGACGTCACACGCTGGCTCGAACTCGCCCAGCGGCTGCGCCCGACCTTCGGCGGCCTGATCTCCACGATGATGATCGACGTCGGCAACCGGACGGTGCAGGCCCCGGTGGTCCTGGACTCCTTCCGGATCTGCATGTTCGGCGGCTCCCGCACGCCCACCGCCGCGATCGACCGGCTCGAGGCGGGGACCGGGATCAAGGGCGTGGAGATCTACGGCCAGACCGAGCAGAACGGCCTCGTCGTGACCTACGGCCCCGGACAGCAGCGGCGACCGGACTCGATGGGCACCCCGCTGGAGCAGATCGTCCGGACCCGGCTCGTGCCGGTCGACGGGGGCCCGGACCTGCGACCGGGGGACGACGGCGTCGGCGAACTGTGGGTGCAGGGAGACGCCGTGACACCCGGCTACTGGAACATCGACGTGCCCGAGAAGTGGTCCGAGGACGGCTGGTTCCGCACCGGCGACCTCATGTCCCAGGACGCCGACGGCTACCTCTACTACGTCGACCGGATCGACGACATGATCGTCTCCGGTGGGGAGAACGTGTTCCCGCAGATGGTGGAGGAGCACCTCGCGAACCACCCCGACCTCGCCGAGGTCGCGGTGATCGGGACGGCCCACGAGCGCTGGGTGGAACAGGTGACGGCCGTGGTGGTGCCCAACAAGGACGGCGTCACCGTGGAACAGATCGCCACCTGGTGCGCCGCCAACCCCGACCTGCGGGGCATGCACAACCCGAAGCGCATCGAGATCGTGGACGCCCTCCCCCGCACCGGGAGCGGCAAGCTCAACCGCCCCGAACTGCGCACGCTGTTCCCCTGACCCGGGAGGGCGGGTGTCACGCGTCGGGCCGGGTGCTGCTTGGGCGTCCCAAGCGTCGCTCAGCGGTGCTTGGGCGTCCCAAGCGTCACCGGCCGGGCGAATGCTGCTTGGGCGTCCCAAGCGTCGCTCAGCGGTGCTTGGGCGTCCCGAGCGTCACCGTGCGAGCCGCGCCTCGCCGGATGCGAGGATGCGGACGTGACCGACCGTGCGCAGGACCTCGCCGCCTTCGTCACCGCGTCGCCGACGCCCTACCACGCGGTCGCGGAGGGGGTCCGCCGGTTGCGGGCCGCGGGCTTCACCGAGCAGGTCGAGTCGGCGGAGTTCGACCCCACCCCGGGCGGGCGCTACCTGGTCCGGGACGGGACGCTGCTCGCCTGGCGCCAGGGCGCCGCCCCGAGCCCCCTGCGGATCTTCGCCGCGCACACCGACTCGCCCACGCTGAAGGTCAAGCCGCGCCCGGACACCGGGGCGGGCGGCTGGCGCCAGGTCGGCGTGGAGATCTACGGCGGCGCGCTGTGGAACTCCTGGCTGGACCGCGACCTCGGGCTGGCGGGCAGGCTCGCGCTCTACGACGGCAGCCTCGTCCCGGTCCTCGTCGACCGCCCGCTGCTGCGGGTCCCCCAGCTCGCGATCCACCTGGACCGCCAGGTCAACCAGGGTCTCGAGCTCGACGCCCAGCGCCACATGCTCCCGATCTGGGGCCTCGGCGCCGCCCGCGAGGGCGACCTGGTCGAGTTCCTCGCGGCCGAGGTCGGCGTCGACCCGGGCGAGGTGGCCGCCCACGATCTCGTCGTCTTCGACCTCACCCCGCCCGCCCGGCTGGGTCGGGACCAGGAGCTGCTCGCCTGCCCCCGCCTGGACAACCTGGCCTCCGTGCACGCCGGCCTCGACGCGCTGACCGGCGCGGACGCCGACGGGACGACCCCGGTGTTCGTCGGCTTCGACCACGAGGAGATCGGCTCCGGTTCCGCGACCGGCGCCGCCGGCCCGCTGCTGGAGACGCTGCTGACCCATCTCGCAGGCGGTTTCGACGTCCGTGACCGGATCTTCGCGGGGTCGCGGTGCCTGTCCGTGGACGTCACGCACGCGGCGCACCCCAACTACCTGGAGCGCCACGACCCGGACCACCGCAGCGTCCCCAACGGCGGGCCCACCCTCAAGGTCAACGCCAACCAGCGCTACGCCACCGACGCCCCCGGTGCCGCCGCCTGGCAGCGCGCCTGCCGCGCCGCCGGCGTCCCCACGCAGGTGTTCGTGGGGAAGAACACCGTCCCCTGCGGCACCACGGTCGGCCCGATCACGGCCACCCGGCTGGGGATCCGCACCGTGGACGTCGGGATCCCCGTGTTGTCGATGCACTCCGCCCGCGAGCTGTGCGGGGTGGACGACCCGGCGCACCTCGCCGCGGCGGGGAGGGCGTTCCTCGCCGACCCGACCTGACGGCGACGATCGGGCCCGCATGGGCGATACGGTCCAATCCATGGACGACGTCTGCTTCGCGACCGCCCGCGAGATGGCCGCCGCCCTGCGCGCGGGGGAGATCTCGGCGCGCGAGCTGACCCGGGCCCACCTCGACCGGATCGAGGCGGCCAATCCGCGGGTCAACGCCGTCGTCACGCTGACCGCCGAGCGGGCGCTGGCCGAGGCGGCGGCCGCCGACGCCCGGTTCGCCGCGGGCGAGGACCTCCCGCCGCTGCACGGGATCCCCATCGCGCACAAGGACACCCACGCCACGGCGGGCATCCGGACCACGAAGGGCTCGCCGATCCTGGCCGACCACGTCCCGGACACCGACGAGCTGGTGATCGAGCGGCTCAAGCGCGCCGGGGCGATCACGCTGGGGAAGACGAACGTGCCCGAGTTCGCTGCCGGGTCGCACACGTTCAACCCCGTCTTCGGCGTGACCCGCAACCCCTACGCGCCCGACCGCAGCGCCGGGGGCAGCTCGGGGGGCGCCGCCGCAGCGCTGGCGACCGGCATGCACCCGCTGGCCGACGGCAGCGACATGGGCGGGTCGCTGCGCAACCCCGCGTCGTTCTGCAACGTCGTGGGCCTGCGGCCCGCCCCGGGGCGGGTACCGAACTGGCCGGACGAGGCCGCCTACTCCACGATGAGCGTGCGCGGTCCCATGGCGCGCACCGTCTCCGACGTCGCGTTGCTGCTGTCGGTCATGGCGGGGCCGGACCCGCGCAGCCCCATCGCGATCGACGCCCCGGGCACGCTGTTCGACGTCCCCCTGGAGCGCGACCTGCGCGGCCTGCGGGTGGCCTGGTCCCCCGACCTCGGCGGCACGATCCCCGTCGACGCCGCGGTCACCGCCGTCCTCGAACGACAGGTCCACACGTTCACCGAGCTGGGCGCCGTCGTCGAGCGGGCGGACCCCGATCTGCGGGGTGCCGACGAGGTCTTCCGTACCCTGCGCGCCTGGTACTTCGCCCTGTCGATGGGCTCGCTGCTCACCCGGCACCGGGACCGGATGAAGGCCACGCTGGTCGGCAACATCGAGGAGGGACGGCGGCTGTCCGGGGGTGACGTGGCCCGCGCCGAGATCCTGCACTCCGCTCTCTACCAGCGCATGCGCGTGTTCTTCGAGACCTACGACCTGCTCGCGCTGCCGGTGTCGCAGGTCCCCCCGTTCCCCGTCGAGATGGAGTACCCGACGGAGATCGCCGGCGTCGCGCAGGGGTCCTACATCGACTGGATGCGCTCGGCGTACCTGATCTCGGCGTTCGGGCACCCGGCGCTGTCGGTGCCCGCGGGGTTCACCCCGGACGGGCTGCCGATCGGCCTGCAGCTCGTCGGACGACACCGCGGCGAGCTCGCGCTGCTCCAGGCGGCCTACGGCTTCGAGCAGGCGACCCGATTCGGGGAGCGCAGGCCCATACTCGCGCCATGAGATTCCGGACGACCGTCGAGCTCGGGGGCAAGACCGCCACCGGCCTCGAGATCCCGGCCGCCGTGCTGGCGGAGCTCGGGTCCGCGAAGCGCCCCGCGGTGACCGTGACGATCGGCGACCACACCTACCGGACCACGGTCGGCGTCATGGGCGGCCGCGCACTGGTGCCGCTCAGCGCCGAGCACCGCGCGGCGGCGGGGGTGGCCGCCGGGGACGAGGTGGAGGTCGACATCGCCCTGGACACCGCGCCGCGGACCGTCGAGGTCCCGAGCGACCTCGCGGCCGTGCTGGCGGCCGAGGGTCTGCGCGAACGGTTCGACGCCCTGGCCTTCAGCCACCGCAAGGAGCACGTCCGGGCGGTCGTGGACGCCAAGACGGAGACGACCCGCCAGCGCCGGATCGGCAGGGTGCTCGACGCGATTCGACCCCCGGCGCCCTGAGGAGGGCGCCGGGGACCGAGGGCACGCGTCGGCTCCCCCCGACGCGTAGGTCCTTGAGCCGCACCAGCATGACCCCCACCTGGAGCCGGCACCAGGTGGCAGAACTGCGTACTCAGGATTGTGGAGACGACCGCACCTACGGGACGTCCTGCACCATCAGCGCCGCGACCGCGTCGGCCGCCTTGAGGGCCGAGCCGGTCAGGACCGCGACCACCCGGTCGTCCTCCCGCAGCGAGCCGCGACGCCGGAAGGCCCGGAGCGCGGGGAGCACCTGTGCGCTGGTCGGCTCGGCGTAGAGGCCGGTGCGGGCGAGCTCGAGGGTGGCGGGGCCGATCGCCCCCTCCGGCACGGCGACCATGTCCCCGCCCGTCGCGCGCACGGCGTCGAGCACCTCGGCCGCCCGGACGGGGCGGGCGATCGCCGTGCCCTCGGCGATCGTGGGCAGCGGGTCGCGGTGCGGCTGCGCGTGGAACTCCCGGACGAGCGGGGCGCAGTGTTCGGGCTGGGCGACGAGCAGCCGCGGCGCGCGCGGGATCGCCCCGGCGGCGACCAGCTCGTCGAAACCCGTGCGGCAGCCGAGGACCAGGCTGCCCGCGCCGCACGGGAGGAGCACGGCGTCCGGCGCGGTGAACCCGAGGTCCTCCCAGATCTCGTAGGCCAGCAGCTTGGTGCCCTGGAGGAAGAAGGGGTGCCAGTTGTGGCTGGCGTAGCGGGTCGTCGCGGCGCGCCGGACGGCCTCGTCCGCGGTGGCCTGCCGGTCGCCCGGCACCAGCTCGACGGTCGCGCCGTGCGCGCGGCTCTGCTGGATCTTGGCCGGGGAGGTCGACGCCGGGGCGAGGATCGTCGCTGTGATCCCCGCCGCGGCGGCGTAGGCGGCCACCGACGAGCCGCCGTTGCCGCTGGAGTCCTCCAGGATCGCGTCGACGCCCTGGGCCTTGAGCACCGAGACCATGATCGTGCTGCCGCGGTCCTTGAAGCTGCCCGTGGGGTTGAACCACTCCGGTTTGAGGTGGACCGGCAGGCCGTCGAACTCCCTGGTCAGCAGCGGTGTGCAGCCCTCACCCAGGGACACCGGGGGGACCGCGAGCGGCAGCGCCGCGGCGTAGCGCCACTGGGACCGGACGCTCGTGTCGACCTGCTCGCGGGTGAGGCCGGGCCCCGGCTCCACGGCCAGCGGCGAACCGTCCTCGCCACGCCACCGCGGGGTGTCCAGCGGGTAGCGATGGCCCGTCCGGTCGGTCAGCACGAGACCATCGTGCCGGGGTCGGTGGCGCAACGGACACCCGACCACATATCTTCTACAGCGGAGAGAAGGAGGGTTCGATGGCCGAGCACGGGTCCGGTGGCAAGAACGCGAAGGGTGCAGCCCTCGTCGCAGTGGTGATCGGGGCTGTCCTGCTCGCCTACCTGCTCTACGTCTTCACCGGGATCGAGGCGCCGCTGGGCGCCGACCTGACCGAGATCATCGTCGGACTCGTCGCTTTCGCGGCCGTGTTCGTCCTGCTCTCCCGCATGATCCTGCCGAAGTTCGAGCAGATCTACGCCGAGCGCGCCGACCGGATCGAGGGTGGGCTCGCCCGCGCCGAGGAGGCCCGGGCCGAGGCCGCGCGGCTCACCGAGCAGTACCAGTCCCAGGTCGCCGAGGCCCGCGCCGAGGCCGCCTCGATCCGGGACGCGGCCCGCGCCGAGGGCGCCGAGGTGCGTGCCGAGCTCCGTGCGGCCGCCGAGCAGGACGCCGCGAGCATCCGTGCCGCCGCCGCCGAGCAGATCGCCGCGCAGCGTGCCGCCGCCGAGCAAAGCCTGCGCGGGGACGTCGGGACCCTCTCCACCCAGCTGGCCGAGAAGGTCCTGGGCAGCTCGCTCTCCGCCACCTCCGGCTCGTCGGTCCAGGGCTACCTGGCCGAGCTCGACGGCGCCCGCCGCAACTGAGCCCGCGAACCAGCCCGCACCGCACGGTGCGGGCTTTTTCGTGCCCGCTGTCTATTGACTTTCGATAGGTATCGCTCGACAGTCGATACATGACTCCCGTCGTGATCCGCGCGTTGCGCGTGGTGCTCGTCGCCCTGGGCCTCGCCGCGCTGGCCGCCCAGGTGCTTCTCGTCGTCGTGCCGCTGACCCAGCTCACCCGGCCGGTCGACGGGCTCGACGTGGTCTTCATGGTGGCTCCCGTGCTCGCCCTGCTCTGCCTGGAGCTGGGGCTCGTCGCGCTGTGGGTGCTCCTGACCCGGGTGGAGTGGGAGGTCATCTTCGACGAGTCCGCGGACCGGTGGGTGTGGGTGATCGCGGCCTCGGGTCTGCTCGCCGCCCTGCTCGTGGCCGGGATGGCCGCGCTCGTCGGCGAGCTGGACGACGCGCCCGGCCTGATCCTCGTCGGCGGCGGGATCGGCCTGCTGGGTGTGGCGTTCGCGCTGCTCATGACCGTGATGCTGGGGCTGCTCCGCACCGCGACCGGGCTGCGCCGCGAGCTCGAGGCGGTGGTCTAGTGGCGATCGTCGTCGACATCGACGTCCTGCTCGCCCGGCGCCGCATGTCCGTCGCCGAGTTCGCCGACGCCGTCGGGATCACCCCGGCCAACGTCGCGGTGCTCAAGAACGGCCGCGCCAAGGCAGTGCGCTTCTCCACCCTCGACGCCGTCTGCCGCGTCCTGGACTGCCAACCCGGCGAGGTGCTGCGCTGGGTCCCGGACGAGGCGGAGGTCCACGTGTGAGCCTCGCTGCCGGCGATGTGCACGCTCAGGCACGAGAGTCGCCGGCGCGGGCGCCGGGTTGACCACTAGGAGCCCGAACGCAGAGCCCGGCGTTCGATTCGGTCCGGGTGTATGCGGTAGACGAAGGGGCCGTCCCGCCGGCAGGCCCGTTCGATCGCAGGCAGGTTCGAGACGAAGCGCGCGACCACCTCGGCTTCACCATGCGCCGCGGCGTCCCGCCTCCACTGGACGTCGATCACCTGCTCGTCCTCGGCTATCCCGTATCGCTCGGCGACCGTCACGAGTTCGATGCCTGCCCGACGCAAACCGGCGGGCACGATCTTCCTGCCGACGCTGCGGTCGAGGAAGAACCGCGGAAAGCCCTCAGGCGGCGGTTGCGGTGTGGACACGGAGGGCGTCGACGAGTTGGTCTTCCGGCACTCCGAAGTCTGCGCTGAGGTCTGCCAACGACTCACCCGCCTTGAACCTGCGGAGGACGATCTCCACGCGTACGGCGCCCTTGGCGAAGATGGGGATCCCGTAGGACCGCTCTGGATCGACGACCACGTCGGCGGAGCCGTACTGAGGCAGATGGATCACGCGGGCGTACCTGTCGTCGGCGAAATCGATCCTGCGGAGGTAGGAGTCGACGACCTCGCGGAACACGAGTTGGTCGTTGCGCGCCACGACCAGGCTCCGGGCCGACCGGGCCTCGGGCGTGTCCCCCTCGCTCTCCGCGTAGTCGTAGAGCACCTCCGCACCGTCGGTGTACAGCGATCGCGACGCGAGGACGTGGTCCATCCCGAGCTGCTCCTGGAGCCGCTCGAGGGCGGGGCGAATGCGTTGGAGGGGGACGCCGGCCTTGCGGAACGCGGAGAGGACGTAGCCTTCCGCGAGTCCGATGAACGGGATCGTCGGCCCGCTGTCGTCGCGCGGGATCGACGTGATGACAGGCGCACCGGTCACGGGTGCCCGCCCGACGGGCCGGTGCTCGTACCCACGAGCCCATGTGGTGAAGGTGCTCCTCGAGACGTTGATGTGTCGCGCCGCATCGGTCACGGAGTACAGCGGGACTGCGAAGCGACGATCTGCTTCGACGGCTGCGGTCACGCCGGCAGTCTGGCACGACGAGGCCCCGCCGACCCCCGGATTGGATCAGCTGCAGGCGCGCTGCTGCAGTCGTTGCTGTCGTGGCGCTGAGGCCACCCGGCTCCGACGCCTCACCCGTCCGCCCGGCCTGGCGGAAGCGGAGGGATTCGAACCCCCGACCCTGTTAAGGGCTCTCGCTTTCAAGGTGTGCTGAGCCGCTGGTCACGCTGGGTTTCGGCTGCTCAGCCGTTCATCGGGGTACGGGCTCGGACCGCCTGAGCGGACCGGGTTGCGGCACGGGTTGCTGTCAGTTGCTGTCTGCTGGCGTGGCCCCGCCACGCCCTCACACTGCCCTCCGAGCGCCGTCCCGTCGACCTGGCGCAGCCCGACCGCCCGTCCGCTCGTGGGCGGCCCTCGACCCCGCCGCCGGCCGACCTACGGCAGCTCCGCCCACGAGCGGACGGGTGGTAGCCCTCGGGGAGGTCGTCGGGACGGCGCGGGCCGCCATCCTGTTGATCTGCCCGCCCGGCGAGGGCGTTGATCTCAAGCCCAGAACCTTCCCTCAGCGGCGATAGTCACCGCTGACTCCATATCCACATGCATGATTAAGTGTCAGCACTCAACTCGGCGAAGATCGAGCGATCCTTGCCGACCTCTATAGTTGTAGTATCGCCCCGATACAATCTCACTCGACCTATCAATCGTCAACTCCGCCGTGCCGTCATGATCATTCATGTCGGCATCGGCGAATCCCGCCCTTACAGCGTTTCGATAAGCGTACGTAATTCGAGCAACATCATGCCCTACATTGACTATGCTCGCCGAAAACGAGATAGACTCCGATGTCGCCGGAGACACTACTCGAAACCGAACCACTATCCGAGTCCACGTTTGCTCAATTACGAGTTCGACCGGAAGCGTCGTGCCGTTATAGCTTGAACACAGGGAACCCTCATAGCAACCCGAAGCATCGGGAGTCTCGATAAGGCCTAACCTTCGCAGGATTGCCCATCTCCAAGCGAAACGATCCAGCAGGCCATATAGGATCCCAAAAGCTGCTGCGACGGCTGGCGAACTGATGAGCCAGGCTGGACCCAGACCGACCGCATCGAAGATCGCGTTGGTCCCTATGGCAACAAGCACCGCGAGGAAGCCCAGTATCCCCAACACTTTAAGCCGGTTGCCACCGTCAGCATACGCATGCAATTACGGCACACCGTTCCACAGTGCTTCGATCACACGCTTGGCTGTGTACTCGTTATGCTGACCGGGATCATCCTTAAAGAGGTGATGAACCATATCGCACGACATAAAGCTTGCCGCAAGTTCCGGGGCATCCCGCTGGTTCA
This sequence comes from Pseudonocardia sp. WMMC193, assembly GCF_021728735.1. Classification (NCBI taxonomy): domain Bacteria; kingdom Bacillati; phylum Actinomycetota; class Actinomycetes; order Pseudonocardiales; family Pseudonocardiaceae; genus Pseudonocardia; species Pseudonocardia sp. WMMC193. The sequence continues at coordinate 4,617,332 of NZ_JAKKDO010000003.1, forward strand.
TCCAATAGAGAACCGTTCTAAGCCGTGAGAGGTCGTCTGCAACGAACATCTCGTCGGGGACATTGAAAGTCATACACTCAAGAAGGTATCCGGGTGCATCCTTCTTCCCAATCAGGCGAGCGTCAACCAGCTGCCTACGCAACCGTTTCATCTGGCGAACAGTCGGCTTGTAGAACTCCCCGCAGCGCTCGTTCTTTCGAGCGCCATTCTTGATGTGCTCCTTTGGGTAATTGGTGATACGCGGTCCACTCAGGGGTTTAATGGAGATGCCCTCGATGTAGTCGCCGTATCCATACTGGCCGAAGTTAGTGAATAGCCTATGTTGCTGACAGGGAACCACGTCGGCATCAACATAGCCGTCACGTTTATCCACTTTCAGACACTTATTGCGAGCATGGACTCGTCCGAACCCATAGTAGTCGCGCAATGCTCTTTCGACATCACGCCTCAAATCATCAACAAACACTGTAGCCGGAATACTTGATGACTCATATCGGTCGCGCTCTTGCACGGACAGTCTAGACGAATCCGGCATGTACGAGTCCCGCATCATAACGACAACGTCGACATCCGAGTCGCCGCGCGTATTTGTGTGGTTCGCGTACGAACCTTGCAGGAAGACATCAACATCATACGAGCGAAAAATCCCGCCGCGCTCAAGGGCGGTGCGGACAGACTGGTAAGTCGCCTGTGCGGCAGCCTGAGCCCCAGGCGTCGTCCAACTTCTGACTTCAGCCGTCGTCGCCACTTCAACCCCCGGACCAATCGGAACCCCCGAGTCGGAGACAACACTGGCCCGACAATCAGACGATAGTCAGGAAAGTTGCATCCAGTAACCTCAACTTCGAGCCGGTCGCCCGGCAGCGGGCAGCTGGGGTTAAACGGACTGTTCGAGCCCACCTGCGGACGAGCGGATAGGCTATTTGGCCCTGACAAGTTCAAACTAACGGCGGCCTAGCTGCCTGTCCAGGGACGCGACCACTTCGAGGTCGGCTTCGACGGCATCAGGCTCACGATCGTCGATCTCAGCAACGACAGCGGCCCGGTCAAGGTCGTCAGCAAGACCCCTGCACTCTAACCGAATGACCCTTTCTTCTATACGGGCATGATCGTCCGAACGGCTAGTGCGTAATGGCGCGACCTCCGCCAAGATCTGAGAGACCGAGAGTCAGGTCATCTGCGGCATCGACACTACGACCTACAAGGGCCACGCCTTCACTGCCAGATCTGCTAGCTCCCTGGCTCTAGTCGAAGCCGACGCAAAGGTCCATTCGCCAAGATCCCCCACCTCGCGCGTGAGCATAAAGGCAGATTTGGTGTAAGTCGCACGCTTTTCGTCATAGGGCTTGTCGTCAAGCCCATTGTTGAGGGTACGCTCAAGCAGAGTAAGGTTCTGTAGCTTTTCTTTCATGCCAAGGAAATCTCCATAGTCCTGGTCGCTCGCAAACTTTGCCCGCTTCATCGACTTCGGGAATATGTGCTCGACCGTGACGCTCTTACTACTCCAGTCTGGCATGGCGTCGGCTTGATCCTCGTCGCGTAAGATTCGCTGGCGCTCCAATCGAGCTAACAAGTACTTCGCACGAGTCGTCGTTATCGCACCGTACTCGATAAACTGTTGTCTAAATTGCTCGTCGTTTGGCACAAGATCGGTCATGTAACCGCGCACGTCCTGTGCCGTCTTTGCGCTCCCCGAAGCTACAGCTGTCGCCGCAGCACAAAATGCACCCTCCGATTCGCCTCCGCCAATCTTCCCAGCAATCCATGCACGAACGGACCAGCCGGCTACTACATCGACGAATCGTGTGGCCTCTGTATGGGTCCAGTTATCAAAAGCCGCCAAGAGCAGAGGCATGCTCGACTCGAAACCAAATCGACGGAACGCAAGCAGCGAGTCCTTCACCTCCACAGCCTGCGAGGACCAGCTAGCGTCATCCGGCTCTCGCAGCGCAACGTACCGACTCAGAGACCGTTCGAGCCCCTCCATGTAGCGACGGACAGCCGCCGAACCCCGACCGATGTCTGACTGCAGAGCCTTGTACAGGCCCCGGTTCGTCACGCGCCCGCGCCGCGACATGTATTCATAGCGCAAGAACTTTACAATGTCGTCGGCTTTATCGAAGTGGCCAGTAATGCGGGTCCATACAGATTCTGCGTGGGCGATCCCACTATCTCCCGCTTCGCTAAAGAGGTAATTCTTCAGGAGGTCAGCAGTAGTGAGGTCCGCACCGCGGTCATTAAGCGTCTCAAAGATGACGTATGCCTCTGCGATGTTGACGGCCACGGCCAACAGAACCTGTACGTCCTCCTCAAGATACTTGACTAGATCGATCAGCTTCTTGTAATCGTCTTCAGCAGGCGCCAAGCCCGCGACATTGGCTTTGAACTTCAGATATGTCTGGTAGACGAGACTCTTGACGTTTTCGGGACTGCGAGACTCAAGAAGAGCAGCAAACACAACATGATCATCAGGGCTGAGGATGAGCTTGGCGATTGTCTCCTCCTCGGTCAATACATAGTTCGAGAGATAGTCAGACTCGACGCCTTGAGACAGCTTCTCCTTGCCGAGCTCGGCGAGTCGATCACGGATCGCAATAAAGAGAATTGCAGTAGTCGTGATTCGCTGCTGTCCATCAATGATTAGTGCCCGCTTGGGATCATCGCTATCGCGAGTCAGAACGACGGTACCCATGAAGTATGAGTGACCGGATGTGCGAGCGCGCTGGATATCAGCCCAGAACTCAGCTACATGCTCGTCCTGCCAGGAGTACCTGCGCTGGAAGCGAGGGATCTTCAGCAGTCGATCTGAGAGCAGGTGCCCAAGCCGGTCGTGGTTGAACTGGGTTGGATCAGCCATGCGAGTGAGGCTAGCGGTAGGACGGTCACTCTGGGCGAGCGACTGGTTGCCCGCGGGGACCGGCCGGAGGCCGCAGCCCCGCGGGGACAGCGCCGCAGGCGCGCTTGAACAAGTAGAGAAAGTCTGAACCCCGCGGCCTGACGGCGTGCGTGACCGGCAGTTAGAGAAGGCGGTCCGTGAAGCCGCGGGCGGCGAGCAGGGTCATGGCGTCGCGGATTTCGGCGGGCATGGGTTCGGGTGCTGCGTGGCCCCGGGCGGCGTAGACCTCGATGCGTTGGGTGTCGCCGACGAGCATGGAGATCACGCGGTGCTCGTCGCCGATGCTGGCGATGTAGTCGCGCAGGCTCATCTGGGCGCCGGCGGTGACGGGCTCGACCTCGGGCCAGAGTTTGCGGCAGGTGGCTCGGGCCCGGCGCTGCTGGTAGGGCCGGCTGATGAGGGTCACCGTGTGCACCTGGCGGCCGGTGGCGGCGAGGAGGTCGCGGGTGAAGGTGATGTTCTCGCCGGTGTTGGTGGCCTGGTCCTCGACGAGGATGGCATCGGCGGGGACGCCCAGCTCGATGGCGTGTTCGCGGTAGTGCACGGCCTCGCCGCGGGGGAACCGGTCGACCGTTGTCGGGGCGTTGGCACCGGTGAACACGATCAGCGGGAACAGGCCGCGGTGGTAGAGCTCGGCGGTGGTGGTGGCGACGGAGAGGTCGTGGCTGCCGAGTCCGATGCCGACGTCGGTCCGGGTGTCGGTGCCGGTGTCGAGGCGGTGGTAGTTCCACAGGACCTCGACGGCGTGGGCGATCTCGGGATCGTCGAGGGCGGAGCTGGTGCGGGGCATGGCTCAGTTGGGGATCTGGAAGGTGTAGGTCCAGGCGAACCGGCTGGCGGCGTGGACTCCGCGGGCGAACTCGACGCAGCGGCCGTCGGCGGTGAAGGTTAGGCGTTCCAGGATCATCACCGGCTCCCCCGCGGGCAGTTCGAGGGTCTCGATCTCGTCGGGGGTGGGCATGCGTGAGTGGATGGTCTCGGTCATCCGCTCGGGCTCCATGCCCTTCGAGGTGAGAACGCCGAATCCCCCGCCACCAGGGATGGGCCCGGGCGTGGGGTCGACGATCGGGGTGCCCTCGACGTCCTCGGGCCGGTAGTAGCTGGCGAGGGTGTGGGTGGGCTGCCCGTCGTCTTTGACCAGGCGGGCGCGTTCGTAGACCTCGGCGCCGGGCTCGACGTCAAGGGCTTTGGCGATGGCATCGTCGGCCGGGACCTTGGCGACGGTCTGAGTCTGGTCGCCGGGCTTCCACGGCACACCGGACGCCTCACGGTCGGCCGAGAAGCCGATGATCCCGGCCTTCCAACGGCTCTTGGCGTACCGCTCGGTCCCGAGCCGGCGCATCGGCGGCCGCGCCCGCACCACGGTGCCGCGACGGCGGATCGGGGTCACCAGGCCCTCGGACTCCAGGAGTGCCACGGCCTTGCGCACGGTGTGGATGTTGACGTCGTGGCGTGCGGCGATCTCGTCCTGCTTGGGCAGGGTCGAGCCCGGCAGGTATTCCCCCGCCTCGATCGCCGCCCGCAGCGCGTCGGCGACGTCCCGGTAGCCGCTCGCCACCACACCTCCATCCAGCGCTGACCTGCGCTGTCATCTCGCAGCGGTCACTTTGACCGCTGGCAGATGTCAAGGCTAGCCCTAACGCCGTCGAGTCTTACCTCTATCTCTATTTGACAGCCACTGCACTGCCGTGCTCTCATGGCGTCAGCTCAGATAGAGCTATCTGAAACTGACTCGGAGGCCAGATCATGCGAGACATCCCGGTGAACCTTGGCGGCTACAAGCTGACCGTGGTCGAGCCCCCTGCCCCGAAGATGCGTGAGGACGCCAACGGCGCCCAGGTGCCGGTGACCGATCGCGATGGGGCCACGCAGTTCACGGTGTCACTGTTCGCGAAGCTGCGGGTCAAGCCCGGTGAGAAGGCCCCGAAGGGCGAGGAGATCAAGGTGACCCTCGGGACCGACCCCGGCCCCGACTTCGGGGAGGACGCCCGGGTGGAGCTGATCGACGCCCGCGTGACCCCGTACCAGATGGAGACCGCCGGGCGGGTCAACGCCGGGCTGGCCTGGCGGGCCATGGGCCTCAAGCACGCCCCCGCCCCGGCACCGCGCCCGCAGGGCGACAAGTAGCACCACCCCGGGCCTCACGGCCCGGCATCCCGGCGGCCTGACCGGCCGGTCTCGGGCACGGGGCAGCCGACCCTTTCTCTCGGCGAAACCAGCAGCAATTCCGCAGTGGCTGCCCCCTGCCCGAAACAGCCCGCCCACCACCAGGAGACCCGCATGAACGCCACGAACTTCTGCCCGGACTGCACCGGGTCCGGGGCCTGCGATACCTGCGACGGCTACGGCACCACCCCCGACACCCACCCCGGCGCAGGCGATGGCCACACGTGCCCGACCTGCCCCGGTGACGGCGTCTGCCCGGGCTGCCACGGCACCGGGACCCCCTGCACCGCAACCACTCCCATGGAGACGTCATGCCACTGACCAGCACTGGCCCTCGCGCTCAGCACGGCCGCCGCCCCACTCACGGCGTCGGGCGACTCGTGCGCCGCCTCGACCGCGAGCGCCGCCGTTTCCTGCACGCCACCGCCCCGGAGGTCCCCACCGAGCAGGCGTGGCGGGCCGGGGTCGCCGAAGGGCTGCGACTCGCGCAGCTCGCCATCCGGAAGGGAGTCTGACCATGCACCGTCCCAGCAACCGCCCGTCCCTGCGCCATCATCGCGAGGTCGTCCGCCACTCGTCCCGGCCCGTGGGCGGCGAGTTCCGGGGCCTGGCCTGGCTGGTCCGGCATCCGCTATTCGCGCTCGTCCCGACCGCCCTCATCGCCGTGTCGGTGATGATCGGGGCGATGCCCACGGCGGCCGCGCTCGGGCTCCTCGCGTTCGTCGTGGTGGTGTGGGGGCGGCTGCACCCGCCCTCCTTCGACCGGTGGGCGGCACCGACGTTGCGGGCGTTCTGGCGGCGCTGGACCGCCTACCGGGGCCGGCGTTGGGCCACGCTGCTCGCCGACTGCGGTCTCGCCCAGACCAACCACCACACCGGCCACATCAACGCACCCCGCATCCTGCGGGTCCGCTCCGCCACCCCGTCCATCGACACCCTGCGGGTACGGATCACCCGAGGGCAGGACCTGACGCTCTGGGCGGGACGCACAGAGCCCCTGGCTGACGCCCTGCGTGCGCATCGGGTCGCGGTGGCCCGACACAAGCCCGGCGTCCTCACCGTCGTGGTGGAGCGGGAGATGCCGTTCCGGTTCCCGATCCCCGCCCCACCCATTCCCGACTCTGTCGAGTCCGTCGACCTGGGCGCGCTGCTCGTCGGCCAGGACGAATACGGGCACGGGTTCACCCTGCGCCTGCCCGGCCGGCACGTCATCGTCGGCGGCGGCACCGGCTCGGGCAAGAGCGGATTCATCTGGTCACCCCTGTGCTCGATGGGCCCCGCGATCCGCGACGGTCTCGTGCGGGTGCACGTCATCGACCTCAAAGGCGGAGCCGAGACCCAACGCGGAGCCCCGCTGTTCCACCGCCACGCCACCACCCCGGCCGACGCCATCGCCCTGCTCACCGACGTCCGCGACGAGATGAAGGCCCGCCAGGCCCACATGGCCGAGCACGGCCTGCGCCGCCTCGACGTCAGCGCCGAGTTCCCGCTCGACGTGGTGATGATCGACGAAATGGCGATGCTCACCGCCTACGGCGAACGCACCGACGTCCGCGACGCCCTGCGACTGCTCGCCGAGATCCTCACCCAAGGCCGCGCCTGCCTCACCAGCGTCATGGGCTACGTCCAGGAACCCACCAAGGACGTCGTCGACGTCCGCGAGCTGTTCACCACCCGCATCTGCCTCGGCGTCACCGCCTCCTCCCACGTCGACATGCTCCTCGGCGACGGCGCCCGCGAACGCGGAGCACTGGCCGACCAGATCCCCGGCGACCCCGACCACGCCGGAATCGGCTACGTGATCGACCAAGCCTCCCGGCTCCCGATCCGGTTCCGCGCCTGCCTAGTCACCGACGACGACATCGACCAGCTCGTCCAGCGATGCGCTCCGCCCGCCCCGCCGACCCTGCGCGCGGTGGATGGGGAGGTGGCCTGAATGTGGGCCGTCACCGGATGGGCCGCCGCGACCTGGCTGCGCGTCAACCTCGCCCTCGCCGCCCTGCTCGGAGTGCTGTGGCTCGTGCTCGGCACTGGCTCCGGATGGTTCTGGATCGCTGTCGGCGGGGCGGTCCTGGTCGAGTACCGGGCGACGAGAGCCCTGGCCGCTGAGTGGGGCGCTGAGGCCCGCTACACCTGGTGGTGGACCCGATGACCCGCCTCCCCAAGCAGCGGCGCGAGGTCGACGGCCAAGCCCTGCTGTTCGACGACGACACCACCGACCGCGTTCTGCGCGACGCCCACGACCCCGGCTACGTCCTGGTCGGAGTGTCGGAGTCGGTGCACACCCGCCACGTCGGCACCCGGGCCGCCGAGCACGCCATCCCCGTCCGCCCCGACGTCGCCACGACCGTCCACCAGCTCATCGCCGCCGGACGCCTCGTCCACGGGTCGCGGATCTCGGTCACCCTCGACGGCCGGGCCGAACCCGAACCCGCCGTCACCGTCGACGTCGCCTCCACCGCCACCGGGGAGGCCGCTGAGGGGCCGGTGCGGGTGTTCGTCGACGTCGTCCGCCCCGGACACGGCCTGGTCACCGCCGACGCCTTCACCGGCGCCATCGTCCGCGACGGCAGCGCGTACCTCGTCGAGACCGACACCGGGCACGTCATCGGCCGGGCCCGTTCCTTCCGCGCCGGCGCCGAACGCCTCGCCCGCCACCACGGGCTGCGGGCGGACTCGGTCGAGATCGACCACGAACACAAGGACTACGCACGATGAGCGACCTCGACCTCACCACCCGGCTGCGCGGGTTCGACTACCCGGCCTGGCGCGCCCGGATGGAAGCCACCGGCGGCTGCGCCCACCCCGTCCGGCTCCGCGGCTCCTCCACCATCACCACCACCGACGGCACGGTCCTGACCCAGCGCTCCGGGGAGGTGTGGGCGCCGTGCGGGAACCGACGCGAGACCGTCTGCCCGGCCTGCTCAGACCGCTACGCCGCCGACGCCTTCCACCTCATCCGCGCAGGACTCTCCGGCAAGGAACGCGGCATCCCCGCCACCGTGACCGACCGGCCCCGGGCGTTCCTCACCCTCACCGCCCCGTCGTTCGGGCCGGTCCACACTCGACGGCTCACCACCCGCGGCAAGGTCATCCCCTGCGCCTGCGGGGAGTACCACCGCGAACCGGACCCGCGGCTCGGGGGCGCGATCGACCACGACTCCTACGACTACGTCGGCGCGGTGCTCTGGCAGGCCCACGCGGGCAAGCTCTGGGCCCGCTTCGCCATCGCTCTGCGCCGGGCCCTCGCCGCACGGCTGGGCGTCTCCGGCCGGGAGTTCGGCAAGATCGCCCGGCTGTCCTACGCCAAGGTCGCGGAGTACCAGCGGCGCGGGCTCGTGCACTTCCACGCCGCGATCCGCATCGACGGCCCCGACGGACCCGCTGATCCGCCACCGGCCGGGCTGACCGCCGAGGCCCTGCACGACGCCGTGCGCGAGGCAGCGGCCGCGACCGTCCTGGACGTCGTCCGGCCCGACGGGACCGCCCTGGCACTGCGCTGGGGCGCCCAGCTCGACCTGCGCGAGATCACCCCCACCGCCCACGACGCCGTCACCGACGAACACGGCGAGATCACCGACTCCCGCCTCGCCGGCTACATCGCCAAGTACGCCACCAAGGGCACCGGCAAGACCGACGGCCACCCCGACCGCCCCATCCGGTCGCTGGCCCACCTCGAGCAACTGAGCCTCGCCGAGCACCACCGACGGCTCATCGAGACCGCCTGGCACCTCGGCGGCCTCGACGCCTACCGGGAACTCAACCTGCGCAAGTGGGCCCACATGCTCGGATTCCGCGGCCACTTCCTCACCAAGTCCCGCGCGTACTCCACGACGTTCCGCGTGATCCGCGGCGAGCGTCGGGCTTGGCGGCTCACCGAGCAGCTCGCCGAGCTGGGCCACCCCGCCGACGAACCGGTGATCGTCGTCAACACCTGGGCGCTGGTCGGGATCGGCCACCACACCGACACCGACCGCGAACTCGCCATCGCACACGCCGAACGCATCCGAGAGCAGCGCAGGACCACGAGGGGGACGTCATGAGTCAGCAGAGCAGCCCGGCTATCGCGCGCGTCTTCCTCACCGTCGAGGAGGTCGCGGAGGCCCTGCAGATCGGCCGGACCCGTGTGTTCACGCTGCTCGCCGCCCGGGAGATCACCTCAGTGAAGATCGGCAACCTGCGCCGCATCCCGGTCGACGCCGTGCACGAGTACGCCATGCGCCTCGTCCAGCTCGAACGAGAGGCGAGCTGATGTCCGCTGGGAAGAAGCGCGCGAACGGCGAAGGCTCGATCTACAAGCGCGCCGATGGCCGCTTCGTCGGGTCGGCAGTCGTGCCGGTCTCGGGTGGTGGTCGCCGCCGCCGCTACGTCTACCGCGATACCCGCGCAGACGCCCGAGAAGCGCTCGACGACCTGCTCCGCGACGCGAAAGCAGGCGTCCGACGTCCGCTCAAGCGGCAGACGCTCGGCGAGTACCTCGACTACTGGCTCGAAGAGGTCGTGAAACCCGAGCGGCGGCCCACCACTTATGCGGGCTACGAGACGATGGTCCGGGTCCACATCAAGCCCGTGCTCGGCACGAAGAAACTCGACGAGGTGGGACCGGCGGAGGTCCGGAAGCTGTTGGCCGTGCTGCGCGACAAGGAGACCACGGGGCGCGGGGGCGGACCCCGGAAGCTCTCGCCGCGCATGGTCCAGTTCGCCCACGCAGTCCTGCGTAACGCGCTTTCCAACGCCGTCCGCGAGGAGCTGGTCGGCCGCAACGCCGCGAAGCTGGTCAAGATGTCGAACCCCGAGTACGACGTCGGCGCCGGCCTCGACCCGATCGCCGCCCGCGCGCTGCTCAAGCACATCGCCGACGACCGCCTGTTCGCGCTCTACCTCTGCGCGACCGTGCTCGGGATGCGGCGGGGGGAGCTGCTTGGGCTGACCTGGGATGCGGTCGACCTCGACGGGCACCGGCTCGTGGTTAGGCAGTCGCTGAGTTGGGTGCGCGGCCGCGCCGTCCTGCTGCCGCCGAAGACTCGCGCCTCGCGCCGGGTGATCCCACTGCCGGAGGTGGTCGTGACTGCGCTGCGCGATCACGCGAAGAAGCAGGAGGAGGAGAAGGTCACCGCTGGTGACGCCTGGGAGGACACCGGGTTCGTCTTCACCACCCGCCGCGGCGCCGCCATGTCGCCCTACACGCTCGGGAAGTACTGGCGGGACCTGCGGGACGCCGCGGGCCTGGGAACGCTCCGCTTCCATGACCTCCGCCACACCGCTGTGTCCCTTCTCCTCGCGCTCGGCACGCCTCCTCATATCGTCCGGGAAATTGCAGGACACAGCGACATCAAGGTGACGATGACCGTCTACGCACATGGTCAACTTGCGGAAAGGGCTGACGCGCTGTCACGGCTAGACAGGCTCTTTAAAGATAGTACTAGTGGCATCGCGACTACAGTGCTTCCTGGAACAAGCGACCTTGATATTTGACTTCACCTTAATATGAGGAATTATACAAATTCTGCCTTATTGTCGGGCAGTCAACGTTACGGGTGTCGACCACAGACGACGCGGGTTCCCGCACGTCTACTCACCCGACGTTGCGACACGCATGGGACCAGGGTTGCCGTCAACGCGCTCTAGACGGGCGGTACAGGATGATCATGCGTTGATCGCCTGGACGGTTGTCCAGCACCCGCGGCTGGTCCGGATCCACTCTGGCTTGAACTGCTCCACCGACATCTCCGAAGCTCTGAGGCGGAGGATCGGGAGTTGGCTGCTAGCGTTCGCCTCTCAGACTCGAATCGCGGCAGCCGAGGAGCCAGGTGGACAGGCCACAGACGAGTTCGCACACGGCGAGACCCCCGAGCCTTCCCTCGGTAGTGGCGGTCGAACAGGCAGGCAGCGCTGGATTAGGCGGGCCACATGGCGACGACCGCGGCGGGCCCGTCAGCGAAGCAGACAGGCTGGCACTGCTCCTCACCGACTACCAGATTGCCCGCGAGGACGACCGAACATCTTACGGATCAGTCGTCGCGCTCGGGAGTCTGGCTGTAGCGCTTCTTGCCGGGTTGGCCGCTGTGGTCGCTGGCGACTGTAGGTTCCGTGGGGATAAGCTCCAGTGCTTCACTCTGGCAGATCCGATCCTGGCATTCCTCCCGATCCTGCCACTTATTGTGATCGCGTTCGTTCTCATGCTTAGCATAATTTCAACGACCCGCAGCTTCTATATGCGCAGCCTGGAAGGGGAAATCCGGCTCCTCGCATCTACGCCTTTGACTAGCACTCCCACAATCCTGGTCCCCTCGGCAATCGAGATTACGCAGGGTGTGATTAGCCCGTCCCGCGGCCGCAGCGGATACAGGGCGCTCTTGATTCTTTCGATCGGCGGCTGCATTCTGACATATGCTGGCCTAACAATTGTACTGCTTGCTAATGTTAGCCTTCCCTGGCTTTTCTCGACTGCGCCCGTATACGCATTAGCGCTCATTCTACTTGCGCGTGAGACACGCATAGCGAATACCGGCGGTCGTCGCCTCTTCGACCGCGGTGTACTCGCTGCGACAACCAACGGGTATCCCCGATTTGACCCTCGCCAGACCATCCGCACGAGAGTGCAACGACCGGGGAGATCACTCGCGAGCTATCTCGCACTGCCACGAACTCAGGAAATTATCAAGTTCCTATTCGTGCCCTTTGCGTTCAGCCTAGGGCTTTTGCTTCGACTAAACCCCGATGTGACCACCAACCCTCTGTCAGTATCAGGGTGGTGGATCTTCTTGGCATGGCTCGCATTCGAGTATCTATGTTACCAAGCTCGGTATCAAGTTAACGATATTCGTGGCCTAGAGGCGGACCTCAACCACCCCAATAGCAGAGTCCGCGGGCGATTGCCGGCGGATACTTACGGCACGGGCCGGGCATTGAGGGCGAGCATACTTGTCATTCTTGCACGAGTCGGTGGATTCGTGATCTTCTGCGTTTTGGCTCCGAGCAGCGTCGGTGCGCCATTAGCAATTTGCGGTGGCGCGGCATGGGCGGTGGGCCTGTTGTATGAGGCCGCCCGAACCACCCCGAAAAGACTAAGGCGCTTTGCCCCTAGCTCGGATGGCCTTCCAGGACCCCAGCTCAAGCTGCGTAGCAGCATAGTCTGGCTGCTGTCAGGGGCTGGCTATGCCATTCGCGTTGGCCTGGGCCTGAGCCTGGCCGGCCTCAGCCTTCTATCGCCTACTGCAATCCTACTGGTTATTGCGACATGGGCCCTGGGCATACAGTTCGTCACAATCTGCTGGACGTTAGAAGCGATCGGCCATACATGGCAGGCTGGGAACGCATACTTCGTCGCAACGCTTAAGTTTCCGAGCCACCCAAGTCGGGCGCTGACCTCGAAAGCTCACCTCTACTTCCTGCCCACCTTGGCTGGTGCCAGGATCGGGGTCGCAGAACCACCATTAGGTAAATTTTCTGATATCCAAGCCGACAAGATCCGATTTCTGTTGCACAGCCGAAAAGTTCTGACGCCATGGACGGTGGCAACGGTTGTCGCGATTGCAGCCGCCACCTTCTCGACTCTACTACATGAAAGCGCCTCGGCAGCGGCGGTCGCCACGGTAGCACCCACTCTGCTTTTTCTTTCCCTAAACATCTTCACGCATGACGGAAAGAAGCGCTGGATAGCAGCCGCTGCCGCAGTCGTCGCGGTATTTGTGATCAATATGTTCTTGTTCCCGGCCGACTGGATCTGGCTTTCTGCGTCAATCCTCGCTGCAGCGCCGGTCATAATCTTTACTTACTTCACTGCTGCAACCTATGCAGACCTACGCGACTTTCCTGTGAAGGTCGGTAACGGCATAGCAGCGGCGCGATATGTAGGCCTGATTTTTACGGGAACTACGCTCAGATTCTTGCTTGGAAAACGAGCGTACATCGAGTTGCTTCCGCGCATGAGGCGGGCGGTTCTCACCGCACATCGGGCACGAACTGAGCGCCGCCTAAGGCGACAGACGACAGCAGCCTGACCGCTGAGTCGGCCGGACGTACTCTCAGCCGGCGATAAGTGCGAGGTAAATAATCCCCAGCCGTATGGCCGCCGCTAGCCTGATCACATGCCTGCTCAGCAGCCAAGCCATGACCCGCGGCGTGTACGCGGGGCTGAAGATGGGGTTGCTGTCAACGGTTGCTGTCAACGCTGCGTTATAAGAGGTCTGAAGATCAGTAATCATGCCTCTGACCTGGCGGAAGCGGGGGGATTCGAACCCCCGGTCACTTTCGTGACGCTCGCTTTCAAGGCGAGTGCATTCGGCCGCTCTGCCACGCTTCCGGGGCGGAGCCTACCGCTCAGGTGATCGTGCGGAGACCGTCGACCACGCGGGTCAGGAAGTCGGCGGCCTGGGCGCGTTCGCGTTCGTCCAGCAGGTCGACCATGTAGCGGCGCACGCCTTCGACGTGGGTCGGGGCGGCCTGCTCCAGGCGGGTGCGGCCCTCGGGGGTGAGGCAGGCGAAGATGCCGCGGCCGTCGGAGACGTCCCCGTCGCGGCGGACCAGGCCGTTCTTCTCCATGCGGGAGACCTGGTGGGAGAGCCGGGACTTGGACAGGGCGAGGGTGTCGGCCAGCGTGCTCATCCGCAGGCGGCTGTCCTCCTGCTCGGAGAGCACGACGAGCACTCCGTAGTCCATGTGCGAGATGCCGTGGCGGACCTGTAGGTCCCGGTTGAGCCGATGGTCGAGCATCGTGGAGGCGACGACCCAGGCGCGCCAGAAACGCATCTCGCCCTCGTCGAGCCACTGGGGGGACGCCGCTGCTCCTTCCGACACGCTCCGTAGCGTAATCGTGTCGTGTCGACCTGATCGCCCCGGTGTGGTGGGATCTCGTCGTCCGCCCGCCGGTGATCCGGCCGGGTACTGCGAGGAGGAGCACGATGCGGTTCGACGAGAACGCCGAGCTGGACACGTCGAACATCGACGACCTCCGCCGCGGCGGGGGCGGAGGCGGAGGCATCGGTGGCCGCGTCGCGATGGGCGGTGGCGGCCTCGGCATCGTCGGGCTGATCCTCTTCTTCCTCGTCTCCGCGCTCGGTGGTGGCGGCAGCACCAACGGCGGCGGGTTCGCGCTGCCGGACGGCCTGTCCGGGCTCTCCCAGGGGCAGACGGCGGACACCACCGAGATCGCGCAGTCCTGCCGGACCGGCGCGGACGCCAACCGCAGCATCGACTGCGAGGTGACGGCGGTGGTCAACTCGCTCGACGGCTACTGGTCCGACGCGTTCGCCCGGGCGGGCCAGACCTACCAGCCGCCCCGCACCAACTTCTTCTCCGGCTCGGTGAACACCGGCGGCTGCGGCAGCGCCACCTCGGACGTGGGCCCCTTCTACTGCCCCGCCGACTCCGAGGTGTACATCGACCTCTCCTTCTTCCAGGAGCTCGAGTCCCGGTTCGGGGCGCAGGGCGGCCCCTTCGCCCGCGCGTACGTCATCGCGCACGAGTACGGCCACCACATCCAGAACCTGCTGGGCACCAACCGGCAGGTCCGGGCGGGGGACTCGGGCCCGACGTCCGGCTCCGTGCGGCTGGAGCTGCAGGCCGACTGCTACGCGGGGGTGTGGGGCAACCACGCCACGAGCACGCCGACGGCCTCGGGACGGCCCCTGATCGTCGACGTGAACCAGGCCGACGTGAACGCCGCCCTCGACACCGCCGAGCGGATCGGGGACGACTTCATCCAGTCCAACCTCGGCGGCGGCCGCGTGGACCAGAGCCAGTTCACCCACGGCAGCTCCGCGCAGCGCGAGAAGTGGTACACCACCGGTTTCCAGACCGGCGACCCCGCGCGCTGCGACACCTTCAGCACGAACAATCTCGGCTGAGCAGCTCCAGCGCCTCGCAGTCGCAGCGCGCGCCCAGGGCCCGCAGCCCTGCGGCCAGCGGGTCCCAGGGCACCCGGCGCCCGCGGGCCCACCGCGCGCTCTCCCGCAGGGTTCCGGTGCACGCCCGGCTGCGCAGCGCGCCCGCGAGGTGGCGGTGCAGGTCCGCGGCGTGCGCGCCGAGGGCGACGGACAGCAGGTGCGGCCAGCTCGCGGGGCGGTCGGGGTCCGAGTCGGTGGTCATGGGGGCGACGGTCCGGTGGAGCACCGACGGTTCCGGTGGTCACGGGCGCTGGGGCGGCCGAGCTGTCCACAGGGTCGCCGCGGGTGCTCGGTGAGCCCGAGCCGGCACGTTTCGTGTGCGCAGTGCTGTCCGCACCACGCTCACGGCACACAAACCGCGATCACGCGACGCTGAGCGCACGAAACGTGCCGTCGTGGCCCCTCACCCCGCCCCGAGCAGGCCCGCCAACTCCGCGGTGTGACCCTCGACCTCCAGCGGCCAGTCCGGGCGGCGGAACGTGGCCGGGGTGAGCCGCAGCCGCAGGTTGCGGGCCGGTTCGCCGCGCGGGGAGTGGATCTCGAAGCCGTCCGGGACGTACCCGAGCTTCTCCGACACGCGCAGCGACGCGGCGTTGTCCGAGAACGCCTCCGAGCGCGCGTGCCGCGCGCCCAGCAGGTCGAACGCGTACCTCAGCACGGCCGCCCGCATCTCGGTGCCGATCCCCCGCCCCTGGGCGGCGAGGCCGAGCCACGAGCCGGAGGCCACCTCGCGGCACACGCCGAACTCGTCCGCCCGCAGGGTCTGCACGCCGACGACCGCGCCGTCGACCCGCACCAGGAAGTGCAGTGCCCACGAGCTCGGCGCGAACCGGGCACGCTCGCCCCAGAAGTACTGCAGCGCGCCGCGCCCCAGGTAGCGCGGGTCGGCGTCGGTCCAGGGCTGCAGGAACGGCATCCGGTCCGGTGGGTGGACACCCCGGTAGGCGACGTCGACGAGCTCGGCGAGGCCCGCGTCGTCGTCCGGGCGGAGCTCGAGCCGTGGGGTGCGCAGGACCAGTGCCGACTGGGGCCAATGCATCGTCCCAGTGCACACCACCGCGCGAGCGAATAGCGTCCGCACCATGTACGCGATCACGGTGGCGGAGCCGGGCGGCCCGGAGAACATGCGGTGGACCGAGGTCGAGGACCCCAAGGCGGGTCCGGGCGAGGTGGTGCTGGACGTCGTCGCCTCGGCCGTCAACCGCGCCGACCTGCTGCAACGGGAGGGGAACTACCCGCCGCCGCCCGGCGCGTCGGAGATCATCGGCCTGGAGTGTTCGGGCCGCGTCGCCGAGCTCGGACCGGGGGTCGAGGGCTGGAGCGTGGGCGACGAGGTCTGCGCCCTGCTCGCGGGCGGCGGGTACGCCACGAAGGTCGCGGTGCCCGCCGCGCAGCTCCTCCCCGTGCCCCCCGGCGTGGACCTGACGACGGCGGGCTCGATCCCCGAGGTCGCGTGCACCGTCTACTCGAACGTCCTGATGAAGGCGGGGCTCGCCGCGGGCGAGACCTTCCTGGTGCACGGCGGCAGCAGCGGCATCGGCACCCACGCCATCCAGGTCGCCAAGGCGCTCGGCGCGCGGGTCGCGGCCACGGCGAGCCCGACACGGTTCGACGTCTGCCGGGAGCTCGGGGCGGACATCGTCCTCGACTACGACGGCGACGTCCCGGCCGGGCTGAAGGACGCGACCGACGGCCACGGTGCGGACGTCATCCTCGACAACATGGGCGCCAAGGGGCTCGCGGCGAACGTCTCCGCGCTGGCCGTCGACGGGCGGCTGATGATCATCGGGATGCAGGGTGGAGTGAAGGCCGACCTGAACATCGGCGCGCTGCTGGTCAAGCGGGCGAGCGTCACCGCGATGGGGCTGCGCGGGCGGCCCGTCGACGGACCCCAGGGCAAGGGGGCCGTGGTCAGCGGCACCCGAGACGTCGTCTGGCCGCTGTTCGGCGAGGGCAGCGTGCGCCCGGTCGTGCACGCCCGCTTCCCGATGTCCGACGCCGCGGAGGCGCACCGCACGCTCGCCGCGGGGGGCGTCATCGGCAAGTTGTTGCTGCTCGCGCCATGATGGGGACATGACGGCACCACAGGACGAGAACGAGGGACAGCACCAGGTCATGGTCATCGGGCCGGACGGGCGCCCGGTCGGCATGGCCGCGGTGCCCCAGGGCTCGGAGTCCGAGGAGTCCGAGGACCAGGGCATCGGCGGCATGGTCGAGCAGCCCGCCAAGGTCATGCGGATCGGCACCATGATCAAGCAGCTGCTCGAGGAGGTGCGCGCGGCGCCGCTGGACGAGGCCTCCCGCGCCCGGCTCCGCGAGATCCACGAGAACTCGATCAAGGAGCTCGAGGAGGGCCTGGCGCCCGAGCTGCGCGAGGAGCTGCACCGGCTGTCGCTGCCGTTCACCGAGGACTCCACCCCCAGCGAGGGCGAGCTGCGGATCGCGCAGGCCCAGCTCGTCGGGTGGCTGGAGGGGCTGTTCCACGGCATCCAGACGGCGCTGTTCGCCCAGCAGATGGCCGCCCGCGCGCAGCTCGAGCAGATGCGCCGCGGCCTGCCTCCGGGCATCGGCGGCGCGCAGGTGCCCGGCGGGATGCCGGAGGGTGGCGGCAGGGGCACCGGTCAGTACCTGTAACGCACCCGTCGGTACCCTCGTCGGGTGGCCGTGACCGTGGACGACAGCACCGCCGGGCGTGAGCGCTCGGCGTGGGGTGACGCACCCGGTTCCCGCAGCTGGGCGCGGGCGTTCGGCGATCTGTCGGCGGGGTGGCGGCAGCGGCAGCTGTGGGGTCACCTCGGCTGGCAGGACATCAAGCAGCGCTACCGCCGCTCGGTGCTCGGGCCGCTCTGGATCTCCATCTCGATGGGCGTCATCGCCCTCGGGCTCGGGATCCTCTACTCGCTGCTGTTCCAGACCGACATCAAGACGTTCCTGCCGCACGTCGCGGTCGGGCTGTTGATCTGGAACTTCATCTCGGGCTGCATCCTCGAGGGCAGCGAGGTCTTCATCGCCAACGAGGGACTGATCAAGTTCCTGCCGGCGCCGCTGTCGCTGCACGTCTACCGCCTGGTGTGGCGGCAGACCCTGTTCTTCCTGCACAACCTCGTGATCTGGGCGATCCTGATGATCGTCTTCCCGCACCCGCTGGGCTGGTCGCTGCTGTTGGCGATCCCCGGGTTCGCCCTGCTGGCGATCAACGGCGGCTGGATCTCGATCCTCTCCGGCATCCTGGCCACCCGCTTCCGGGACATCCCGCCGATCATCGCGAGCGTCGTCCAGCTGGCCTTCTACATGACGCCGATCGTCTGGTCCGTCGACATCCTGTCCGGCAACGCGGCGGTGCGCGAGCGCGCCCGACTGGTGGAGATCAACCCGCTCTACCACTTCCTGGAGATCGTGCGGGCGCCGCTGCTCGGCCAGGAGATCGTGTGGCGGTCCTGGATCGTCGTCGGCGTGATCACCGTGGTCGGCTGGGGTGTCGGCCTGCTCTGCATGCGCAACTACCGGGCCCGCGTGGCGTACTGGGTGTGAGTCTCCTGAGCACAGAACCGAGCATCGACCTCGACGGCGCCTGCGTCGACTTCCCGATCTTCGACGCGAAGACCCGGTCACTGAAGAAGTCCGTGTTGGGCCGGGCGGGCGGGCGGATCGGCACCGAGTCCAAGGTGCCCATCATCGAGGCGCTCCGCGACATCTCGATCGGCCTGCGCAAGGGCGACCGGGTGGCGCTCGTCGGGCACAACGGCGCGGGCAAGACCACCATCCTGCGGCTGATGGCCGGCATCTACGAGCCCACCCGCGGCCGCGCCCGCGTGCAGGGCAAGGTCGCGCCGATCTTCGACCTCGCCGTGGGCATGGACCCGGAGATCTCCGGCCTGGACAACATCATCATCCGCGGGCTGTTCCTGGGCATGACCCGCAAGGAGATGGAGGCCCGGGTCGACGACATCGCGGAGTTCACCGAGCTCGGCGACTACCTGTCGATGCCGCTGCGCACCTACTCCACCGGCATGCGGGTGCGGCTCGCGCTCGGCGTCGTGACCAGCATCGACCCGGAGATCCTGCTGCTCGACGAGGGCATCGGCGCCGTCGACGCGGAGTTCCTCGCCAAGGCCAGGGGCCGGCTGAACGAGCTGGTCGAGCGCTCCGGGATCCTGGTGTTCGCCTCGCACTCCGACGAGTTCCTCGCCGACCTGTGCGACACGGCGATCTGGATGGAGCACGGCACGATCAAGGAGTTCGGCCCGCTGCGCGAGGTGCTGCACCACTACAAGGGCCGGGACGTCCTGGCGTGACTCTGCCCCAGGGTTCGGTGGTGGCGGTCGTCGTCACGCGGCACCGCACGGAGCTGCTGGTCGACTCGCTCGCCGCGATCGCGAAGCAGACCCACCCGGTCGCGCACCTCATCGTCGTCGACAACGGGCCGGACCAGCCCGCCCGCGAGGTCGTCGAGTCCTGCGGGGTGCCCGCCACCTGGCTGCCGTCCTGGCACAACCTCGGCGGCGCGGGCGGGTTCGCGCTCGGCATCCTGCACGCGCTCGCCCTGGGCGCGGACTGGGTCTGGCTGGGTGACGACGACGGGCACGCCGGTTCGTCGACCGCGCTGGAGTCGCTCCTCGACGTGGCGATCCGGCGCGACCTGGCCGCCGTGTCCCCGGTGGTCGCGGACAAGGCGGACCCGGAGCGGCTGGCCTTCCCGCTGCGCCGCGGGCTGACCTGGCACCGCACGCGCAGCGCCCTCATGGCGGGGGACGGCGACCCCGAGCTCCTCCCCGGCATCGCGTCCTTCTTCAACGGGGCGCTGCTGCGGGCGTCCACGTTCGACGTGATCGGCGTGCCGGACCTGCGGCTGTTCGTCCGCGGGGACGAGGTGGAGTTCCACCGCAGGCTGGTGCGGTCCGGTCTGCCGTTCGGCACCGCGCTGGAGCCCACCTACCTGCACCCGCAGGGCGGTGAGGAGTTCAAGCCCATGCTGGGCGGGCGGCTCCACGCCCAGGACCCCGAGGACGCCACGAAGCGGTACTACACCTACCGCAACCGGGGGTATCTGATGAGCCAGCCGGGCATGCGGCGGATCGGCCTGTTGGAGGTGCCGCGGTTCGCTTGGTACTTCCTGGTGACCAAGCGTTCGCCGCGCGAGTTCCTGGGGTGGCTCCGGCTGCTCAACCGGGGGCGCGCGGAGCGGTTCCACCGGGCCGATACCCTCTGACACCGTGACGGCCACCGAGAACGCCCCGGCGCAGCGCGGGCTCGTCGCCCAGCTGCTGCGGTTCGTCGCGGTCGGCGGGGTCTCGGCGGTGGTCGACTTCGCGGTCTACCACCTGATCCTCGCGCTCGAGGCGCCCACCTGGCTCGCCCGCGCGATCTCGTTCATCTGCGGCACCACCACGGCGTACTTCCTCAACAAGCGGTTCACCTTCGGCGAGGCCGCGGGCGGGCGGGGCAGGCTCGCCGGGTTCGTGCTGCTCTACGGCACGACGTTCGGCATCGCCGTCGGGGCGAACGCGCTGGCGCTGTACCTGCTGCCGGACATCGCGTTCAAGGCGTCGATCGCCTGGGTGATCTCGCAGGGCACCGCCACCGCCATCAACTTCGTGATGTTGCGCTGGGTGGTCTTCCGGGCTCGGTGAGCCTCCGGGCTCCGGCCTCCCTCTTCCACTGCCAATGACTTTGCGCTACAAAGTAGCTATCACCGCAGAGTTGTTGGGGGAACCGTGAACGAGATGTCCGCCGCGGACGCGCTCGAGATCATCCGCAGTCAACAGGCCGACACCGCGACCCGGATCGAACCGAAGGTCGCCTACTTCTTCCTGATCTGGGGCGCGGCCTGGCTGGTCAGCGGGCTGTTGTACTTCTTCGCCCCCGGCGCTGTCGCGACGTGGGGGACGATCGGCGCCGTCGCGGTCGGCGGCGCCCTCAGCGCGGCCGTCGGCATCCGGAGCGGGCGGGGGATCGCGGGCGGCTCGGCGCGCCAGGGCAGGCTCTACGGCCTGACCTTCCCCGTCGCGATGCTCGGGGCGGGCGCCCTGGTCGGCGCGATGGCCGGGCCGCTCGACCTGCCCGCCGAGGCGGTCGGGGCGCTGGCCCCGGCGCTGTTCGCCTTCACCGTCGGAGCGCTCTACGCGGTCAGCGGCGCGGTGTGGAACTACGTGGCGAACCTCGTCACCGGCGTCTGGATCCTGGCGGTGGGGGTCGCGTCCGCGTTCGTGGGCGTGCCGGGGAACGCGCTGGTCCTGGGCGTCGGCGTGGGTGGCGCGCTGCTCGTCGTCGGCGTGTGGGAGCTGCGGAGGTGACCGGCGTCCCGCAGCTCGACCCGGTCATCCACGCACAGGCCCGGCTCCGGGTGACCGCCACCCTCGCGACCCTGCCCGAGGGGGACCGGATCACCTTCCCGCGGCTGCAGGAGCTGCTCGACATGACCGCGGGCAACCTCTCGACCCATCTGCGCAAGCTCGAGGAGGCCGAGTACGTGCTGATCACCAAGACCCACGAACGCCGCACGCCGGTCACCTACGTGGAGCTGACCCGGCGCGGCAGGCGGGCGTTCGAGGAGTACACCGAGTCGCTGCGCGCACTGCTGGGGGGCACGCCGTGATCGCGACGGCGTCCGGTGTGCGCAAGAGCTTCGGGACCACCACGGCGCTCGACGGGGTGGACCTGCACGTGGCCCCCGGGGAGCTCGTCGGGCTGCTCGGGCCGAACGGCGCGGGCAAGTCCACGCTGATCAGCCTGCTCGTCGGACTCCGCAGGCCGGACTCCGGGAAGGTCACGCTCTTCGGCGGCGACCCACGGGTCGCGGCGAACCGGCGCGCGCTCGGGACGACCCCGCAGGAGACCGGTCTCCCGCAGACCCTGCGCGTCGGCGAGGTGCTGGACTTCGTGTCCGCGCACTACCCCGATCCCGCGCCGGACGTGCTGGAGCGCTTCGGACTGACCGGACTGGAACGCCGGCAGACCGGTGGCCTCTCCGGCGGGCAGAAGCGCCGGTTGGCGGTGGCGCTCGCGTTCGTCGGCCGGCCCCGGCTGGTCGTGCTCGACGAGCCGACCACCGGACTGGACGTCGAGGCACGCCGGACCCTGTGGGAGGGCGTCCGCAGCTTCCACGCCGAGGGCGGCACGGTCCTGCGGACCAGCCACTACCTCGAGGAGATCGAGGCGCTCGCCGGGCGGGTCGTGGTCGTCGACCGCGGGCGGGTGCTCGCCGACGGACCCCTCGCCGATGTCCGCGACAAGGTCGCCGTGAGCCGGGTCTCGCTGCGGTCGGCGATCGCGCCGCCGCTGGACGGGACCGTGCACAGCACGCGCGACGGCGACCGCTGGGAGCTGCACACCCCCGACGCCGACGCCCTGGTCCGGGCCCTGGTCCACGCGGACGTCCCGTTCACCGACCTGCAGGTCCGGCCCGCGTCCCTGGAGGAGGCCTTCGTGTCGATGACCGCGCCGTGAGCGCCCCGTCCATGACCGTCCTGCACTGGCGCTACCTCCTGCTCGAACAGGTCCGCGTACCGATCGGGCTGGTGTCCGCGGCGGCGTTCCCGGCGCTGTCGCTGCTGTTCTTCGTGGTCCCGTTCGACTACGGCGCCGCGGACGAGACCGCGGCCGTCGTCGGGTTGTCCGTGTTCGCGGTGATGTCGAGCTTCCTGTTCACCTTCGGGGTCGGGGTGGCGGACGACCGGGAGCGGTCCTGGGACCCGTACCTGCGCACCCTGCCGGTGGCGGCCTGGCCGCGGATCGCGGGCCGGATCCTGTCCGGAGCCACGTTCGCCCTCGTCGCGATCATCCCGGTGATCGTGGTCGGCGCACTGTTCACCCAGGCGACGGCCACGGTCCCGCGGTTGGTGCTGGGGATCGTGGCACTGGTCGTCGCCGGGCTGCCGTTCCTGCTGGGCGGGCTCGCGATCGGCTACTCGCTGCCGGTCAAGGCCGCCCTGCCCGTCACGCAGCTGATCTTCTTCCCGGTCGCGTTCGCGGGCGGGCTGCTCCTGCCGCCGCAGCTGTTCCCCGGGTGGCTGGAGGCGATCTCGCTGGTCACGCCCGCCCGCGGTGCGCGCGAGCTGGTGGTGTGGGCGGTGCAGGACACCGCCCCGGACACCCTGGCCCTGGTCGTCCTCGCAGGCTGGACGGTACTGACGGCCGCCCTCGCCGTCTGGGCCTACCGCAGGGACGAGGGCCGCCGATTCCGCTGACCGTGAGTGGTCAGTGGTGCCAGAGCACCACTGACCACTCACGAGCGCCAAAGGCGCAGGTCAGAGGCGCAGGCCCGCCACGCGGTAGCGACGGCGGACCACGACCGAGCCGACTCCGGCGCGGCCGTAGATGCGGAAGTGTGGACCCGGGCCCGGGCGGCACTCGACCCGGCTGCGGACCAGGCCCACCCCCGCGTGCAGGCCTTCGACGTCCGCGGTCGCGTCGTCCGGCAGCAGCAGCCGGGCGGGTCCGGCCCCCAGCTCCAGCTCGATCTCGACGACGGGGTGGGTCAGCTCGGCCTGGGTGAAGTCCAGCAGCACCGCGCCCATCGTGCTCTGCACGCGCAGCCGCGCCGGAACCTGCCACTGCCCCACCCGGCGCAGCGTCCCCCGGCCCGCGCGGAGCACCAGCGGTGGGCCGACCGGCGTCGTCAGCGGCACGTCCGTGAGCACGTCCCGCGGATCGCCCGGCAGGTCGTCGAAGGGCGGCAGCAGGTCGCTCGCGAACCGCGCCGCGTAGACGACGGCGAGGCGCTCCTCCAGCTCGACCATCGTGATCCGACCCTCGCCGAGCGCGACGCGCAGCTTGGCGGCCGCGCGCTCACGGTCGGCGTCGGAGATCCTGATCTCCGGCCGCGGTGGGACGGTCATCGCTGCAGGGTAGCGGGCAGAGCGAAGGCCCACCCACCGTCCAGCCGGGTGCCGGAGCTCCCCGTGACGCGGCGGGTCCAGTCGAGGACGGCGGCGTCGTCGGACGTCACGAGGACCATGGTCACGCCGCGGGCGCGCAGGTCGGCCGCCGCGGCGCCCGGGTCGGTGGCCGTGGAGCCCCACAGTTCCATCGCCGCCGCCCCCTGCTGGTAGGGGTTCCAGGCGGACTCGATCAGCAGGGGGTGCTCCGGGTCCGAGCCGATGAAGTAGCCCCCGACCAGGCGGTACGCGAAACCCGAGGCGATCTGGGCGCGCAGCGGGTCCGCGCCGCCGTACCAGTCGCCGGTGATCCGCGGCCAGGTCTCGACGACCTGCCCCGCCGCCTCCGGGACCGCGCGGGCGGGCGCCGGGGTGGTGCGCTGGGCGTCCGCGGGGAGCCAGGTGACCACGAGCGCGACCACCACGAGCCCCACCACACCGGCCCCTGCGCGCACCCGGTCGAGGGCGAGACCCACCAGCACCGCGACCGCGAGCGTGACCAGGACCTGCAGCCGGGCGGGCTCGACCTCGGCGACCAGCGGGACGTGCAGCAGCACCTGCCACGGGAGGTCGACGCCGAGCGCCCGGCCGTGCAGGTACAGGCGCGGACCGAGGGCGAGGACCCACAGGATCGCGCCGGTGGCCACGGTGATCCGGGCCGCCGTCCCGCCGCGGACCAGGGCGACCGCGGCCAGCACCAGGACCGCCAGACCCAGGTAGCCGCCCTGCTCGCCCAGGTTGCCCTGCATCGTCGGGGTGGCGCCGTGCAGCGCGGTGACCCAGGTGGGTGTGAGGGTGTTGGCGAGGTCGGCGCTGCCGTAGTCCGGTGAGCGGATCGGCGTCTGCGGTCGGGCCGGGCCGGCCAGGACCAGGTCCAGCGGATAGCCCGCGACCAGCAGGAACGTCCCGACGCACGCGAGCCCGGCGCGGACCAGGGCGGGCAGCCGCCGCCGCGCCCGACGGGGGAAGCGGGCGGCGAGCACCGCGGCCAGGACCACGAGCCCGAGCACGCCGACGGCCAGCGTCTGGGTGTAGAGCCAGGCCTGCAGCCCGAGCGCGAGCCCGGCCAGCGCCCCGAGCAGCCAGGGACGGGTGGGCTCGCGGACGAGGAGTCGACGGGCCAGACCGAGCAGCACCGGCGGCAGGACGGCCCAGACCAGGTTGAGGTGCGCGGCCTGCCAGTGGGCGAGCACGAACGGGGAGAAGGCGTAGAGACCGCCCGCCACCGCCCGCGCGATCCGGGACCGGACGATCCCGCCGAGCGCCCACGCCGTCGCCGCGCCGGAGACCACGGGACCGAGGATCATCCCGACGTTGAACGCCGCCGTGGCACCCGCGGTCAGGGTGACGGGGGCGAGGAGGAGGCCGAGCAGCGGGACCGAGGTGTTCCAGAGCGCGTTGACGCCCGTCGGGTAGTTCTGCAGGTCGGTGACCAGCGAGAACTCGTGGGCGGTGTGCGCGAGCCACCAGGTGAAGCCCGTCGCGTCCCCCGAGACGCGACCGACCGCCGTGCCGGTGAGATCACCCAGCACCCGCCGCTGCAGGAACAGCGAGACCGCGAGGTAGCTCGCGACCGTGAGCAGGCGGGCGGGCACGGGGCGGAGGGTGTCACACGGAGGATCGACCCGACGCTCGGAGGCCGAATCGCGGGGCTGGAGTGGGGGACTCGCGGGGGTGGGTCAGGGAGCGAGGATCTCCTCGAGCCGCGCGGCGAACTCGGCGGGCTTGCCCGGGTAGCCGAACGTGCCGTCGAGGAAGCCGCCGTGGTGGCTGGGGAACACGGCGGCCTCCTGGCCCAGCTTCGCGGCGAGGGCGACGGCGGTGCGGCCGGTGTAGGTGTTCCCGGTCTCCTCACCCACCGCGACCACCACGCGGGTCGGGGCGGCCCGGAGGGCGGCGATGTCCGGGTCGTGGTCGCTGACCGCCCAGGAGCGGCGGGAGAGCAGGGGGTCGGAGCGGTCGCCGTCGTCCTCGGTGGGCAGCCCGAACGCCGCCGGATCGGCGGGCGGCTGGGCGAAGTACTCGTCGGTGTACTCGCCGACCCAGCTCGTCATCGCGATGAACTGGGCCATCCCGGCGCCCCTCCCCTTGGCCTCGTACGCCTCCGCGAAGCCCAGGCGGGCCCGGTCGGCGGCCGCGGCGTCCGGCAGGACCGGGTTCAGCGGCGGCTCGTGCGCCACCAGGGTGCGGACGTCCTGCGGGTACGCCGCCACCCAGGCCAACCCGGTGACCGCCCCGCCGCTGCTGCCGAACACCTCGACCGGCGCGATCCCCAGCTCCGTGACCAGAGCGTGCAGGTCGGCGGCGTGGTCCTCCGGCGTGAAGTCCGTCCGGCCGTCCTTGCGGACGCTGCGCCCCAGGCCGCGGGGGTCGTAGGTGATCACCGTGCGGTCGGGCAGCAGCCCGGCGAGGGCGGCGAACCCGCTCGCGTCCATCGGCTGACCGATCAGGAGCAGGGCGGGGCGGCCGTCCGCCGTCGGCAGGGGGCCGCGGACGTCGTAGACGAGGTCGACGGCGGGCAGCGCGAGGGTGTGGGTCTCCATGCCCCTGTAGACCGCACCGCCCGCGGAAACTCATCGGCCCCTCGGTAGCCTCGTCGGCGATGACGAGCACGGAGACCGAGCCTGCGGAGTCGACCATGGGTACAGGCGAGCAACGGGCCCTGCACGGGTGGGGGCGCACGGCGCCCACGATCGCCACGGTGGTCACGCCGCGGGCCCCGGAGGAGGTCGCCGCGGCGATCGCCGCCGCAGGCCCCCGGGGGATCATCGCCCGCGGGCTCGGCCGCTCCTACGGGGACCCGGCGCAGAACGCGGGGGGCACGGTCCTCGACATGACCGGGCTGGGCACCGTGCACTCGATCGACGTCGACTCCGGGATCGTGGACGTCGACGCGGGCGTGTCCCTGGACACCCTCATGCGCCGCGCACTGCCCTTCGGCCTCTGGATCCCGGTGCTGCCCGGCACCCGCCAGGTCACCATCGGCGGTGCGATCGGCGCGGACATCCACGGCAAGGCGCACCACGTCGTCGGGTCGTTCGGCAACCACGTCGTCTCGATGACGATCGTGCTGGCGGACGGGTCGATCCACGAGCTGACGCCGGACGGGCCGGAGTCCGAGCTGTTCTGGGCGACCGTCGGCGGCATGGGTCTGACCGGCGTGGTGGTGCGGGCCCGGCTGAAGCTGCACCCGGTGGAGACGGCCTACTTCAAGGTCGACACCGAGCAGATCGACAACCTCGACGACCTGATGCGCCGACAGACCGAGGACGACGACCGCTACGCCGAGTCGGTCTCCTGGTTCGACGCCGTCACCACCGGCGAGCACTTCGGCCGCGGCCTGCTGACCAGGGCGAACCACGCCACGCTCGAGGACCTGTCCCCGAAGCAGCGCACGGACCCGCTGAAGTTCGACGCGCCGCAGCTGCTCACGGTGCCGGACGTCTTCCCGCCCGGCATGCTCAACCGCTGGACCGGGAGGCTGTTCTCCGAGCTCTGGTACCGCAAGTCGCCCACCAGGCTGGGCGCGATCCAGAACATCACCCAGTTCCTGCACCCGCTGGACATCGCGGGCGAGTGGAACCGGGGCTACGGCCCGCACGGGTTCCTGCAGTACCAGTTCGTGGTGCCGAAGGACCGCGGCGACGTGATCCGCACCGTGTTGTCGCTGGTCACCGAGGCCGGGCAGGTCTCGGCGCTGAACGTGCTGAAGCAGTTCGGCGAGGGCAACCGGGCGCCGCTGTCCTTCCCGAAGCCGGGCTGGACGCTCTGCCTCGACATCCCCATCGGCCCGGGCCTGGGCGAGCTGTGCGACGAGCTGGACCGGGTGGTCCTCGACGCGGGTGGGCGCCACTACCTGGCCAAGGAGTCCCGGACCACGCCGGAGGCGATCCGGCGCGGCTACCCGCGGCTCGACGAGTGGCGCAAGGTCCGCGCCGCGGTGGACCCCCAGGGCGTGTTCGCGTCCGACATGGCACGACGACTGGAGCTGATCTGACGTGATCGACGCCGTGGGCAACCCGCAGAGCATCCTGCTGTTGGGCGGCACGTCCGAGATCGGGCTGGCCACCGTCGAGGCGTTCGCCGGGGACCGGCCGCTGCGCGTGGTCCTGGCCGGGCGGGCCTCTTCTCGTCTGGACGACGCGAAGACCCGGCTGGAGGGCAAGGGCTGCGCGGTCGAGCTCGTCGACTTCGACGCGCAGGCCTTCGACACCCACGCCGCGGTCGTCGACAAGGCGTTCGCCGGCGGGGACGTCGACGTCGCGATCGTGGCGTTCGGCCTGCTCGGGGACAACGAGGAGGCCTGGACGGACGCAGCCAAGGCCGTCGAGCTGGCCCAGGTCAACTACACCGCGGCCGTGTCGGTCGGGGTCCTGCTCGGCACGCGCCTCACGGCGCAGGGCCACGGCTCCCTCGTGG
Organism: Pseudonocardia sp. WMMC193; assembly: GCF_021728735.1. NCBI lineage: Bacteria > Bacillati > Actinomycetota > Actinomycetes > Pseudonocardiales > Pseudonocardiaceae > Pseudonocardia > Pseudonocardia sp. WMMC193. The sequence goes on from NZ_JAKKDO010000003.1 coordinate 4,645,576, forward strand.
CGTTGTCCTCCGTCGCAGGCGAGCGGGCGCGGCGGTCGAACTTCGTCTACGGCTCGACCAAGGCCGGGCTCGACGCCTTCTACACCGGGCTCACCGAGGCGCTGCGGCCTGCCGGGGTGACCGTGACCGTGGTCCGCCCCGGCTTCGTCCACACGAAGATGACCGAGGGCCTCACCCCCGCCCCGCTCTCGACGACCCCCGAGGCGGTCGCCGAGGTGATCGTGCACGCGGTGCGGACCAGGACCGAGCTGGTGTGGGCGCCCGCGCCGCTGCGCTTCGTGATGAGCGCGCTCCGCCACGTCCCGCGACCGATCTTTCGGCGGCTCCCCGTTTAAGGCGACTGCACTAGTGTCGGGGTCATGGCAGAGCTGCTTCCGCTGGACCCCGACCAGCTGCTGACGACCACGCGTTCGGTGCGCAAGCGCCTCGATCTCGACAAGCCGGTGCCCCTCGAGGTGATCCGGGAGGCCCTGGAGGTGGCGCTGCAGGCGCCCACCGGGAGCAACTCCCAGGGGTGGCACTGGATCGTGCTGACCGACCCGGAGAAGAAGAAGGCCGTCGCGGACTACTACGCGAAGTCCTTCAGCGCCTACCGGGCGGCCGGTCGCAAGGAGTACGACGACCCGGACCGGAACGCCACCCAGAGTCGTGTCCAGTCCAGCGCGGACTACCTCGCCGACCACCTGGCCGAGGTCCCGGTGCTGGTCATCGGTGCGATCCATGCGCCGGGCGGGGAGCTGCCCGCCGGGAACCAGGCCGGTTTATGGGGCTCGCTGCTCCCGGCCGCCTGGTCGCTGCAGCTCGCCCTGCGCGCGCGAGGCCTCGGCAGCGCGTGGACCACGCTGCACCTGCCGTACGAGAAGGAGGTCGCGGAGCTGCTCGGCATCCCGCCGAACATCCGCCAGGGCGTGCTGTTCCCGGTCGCCTACTACACGGGCGAGACGTTCAAGCCCGCCCCGCGCCAGCCCCTGGACGAGGTGCTCCACATCGACGGCTGGTGACGCTTGGGACGCCCAAGCGTCGCTGGCTGACGCTTGGGACGCCCAAGCGTCAGCCGGCGGGCTTCTCCAGCACGAACACCGCGTTCTCGCCCTCGCCCGGGTTGAGGAACAGGGTGCCGATCGCCTGCTGGGTGCGGGCGGGGGCGGTGCGCGGGTCCAGGAGCGGCGGGATCCTGCCGTAGGGGCCGCGGATCAGCCCGTCCGAGCCTTCGCGGTGGACGCGCAGGCCGGCGGCCGTGAAGACCTGTCGCCAGTCGTCGTGGCTGCGGTTGCCGGGCCGCTCACCGGCCCACTCGCCGTCGGTCAGCGCGCGCCCGCGCCCCGCCGGGTCCGGGACCAGCACGATCGCCCGCCCGCCCGGGGCCAGGATCCGGACCCACTCGACGACGGTCTTCTCGTCGTCCCCGCCGCGGGCGAGGACGTCGAACGCCGCGATCCCGCCGAAGGCGCCGCTGGGGACCGCACCGGGGCCGAGGAACACCGGACAGCCCGGGGCCTGCGCACGCATCCGCGCGGCCGCGCGCTCGCTCTCCGCGACCCCGGACGCGGGTCCGTGGTCCACCAGTCTGCGCAACAGCTCACCGTGCTCGGCCACCAGGAACGGGCCGCGGCCGACGTAGTGCAGGACCAGGCGCGAGTACCAGCTCAGCGGGGCCGTGTCGGCCGTCGCGTCGGGGGCGGCGTGCACGGTGCGATCGTCGCACCCCGTCCGGAGCCCGGCGCACGGGGTGGCGCGCCGGGATCCGGCCCGTCAGCGGTGCTCGGGTCCGCGCTGGCCCGCGATGTGCGGGGCCGCGTGGGGCCGGGCGTTGCGGGCGCGGTGCCTGCCCCGGTTCAGGCCCGCCGCGACGAGCTTCTCGGCGAGCTCGGGGTGCGGCGAGCGGACCTCCGCGCCGCGGGCGGCCTGGACGCGGTCCACGGGCCGCGGGACGGGCAGCGGCGAGATCACGGGGAGCATCGGCGCCCCGGCGGGCACGACCTCGGCGGCCGCGTCCGCGGGCGGTGCGGGGACCGGGGCGGGGCGGGCGGGCCTGCTCGGCGCCGGACCCGGGGCCCCGCTGCCCGGGAGCAGCCGGTCCGGAAGGGGTCGGGCGTCCCCGGGTGCTCCCGAGCGCCGGTCCTGCTGCGCGGGTCGCGGGCGGGCGAACCAGGGGTCGTCGAAGTCCGGCAGGTCGAGGACCTCCGGCGCCTGCGGCAGGTTCGCGACCAGCGGCAGCGCGTGGGTCTCGGGGTCGCGGCGCGCCACCTCGTTCGGGATCGGCTCGCGCTGGACCGCCACGCGGGTCGGCCACGCGGCCCCCCGCAGCCCGATCGCCTTCTCCGCCACGAGCGGGGTCGCGAGCGCCGGGAGCTCGGTGGTGCACGGGTCGCGGCGCGCGACGTCGGTGTCGAGCGGGATGCCGAGCGGGAGCCGGTCGTCGAGCGGGACGACGGGGAGCGGGCTGGTCAGCGGACCGCGGCAGAAGGTCGGGAGCGGCACGACCGGGCGCGGGGTGTCCATGCCGTGCAGCTGGGCGGGCACCTTCTTCATCGCTCGCCGCGCGGGCTCCTCCACCCAGCGGTAGAGCAGCTGGGCGGCGGGGACGGTCGCGACCAGCACCGCGAGCCCGGCGAGGTGGGCGACCACGGTCGACCCCGTCAGCTCCGGCACGTACGCCATCGCCAGCCAGTACACCTCGAACATCGGGATGTGGATGAGGTACAGCGCGTAGGAGATGCGGCCGCCGTGGACCATCGCGGGCCGGGAGAGGACGCGGGCGACGCCGCGGTCGGCCAGGGCGAGCGCGCCGACCAGGATCGGGAAGAGCAGGATCACCGCGCCGCCGCGACCGGGCCCGACCAGCTCCCCGGCGACCAGCCCCACCACGATCAGCACCGGGGTGACCGACGCGACGAGGGACGCCTGGCGTCGGACGTCGGTGCCCTGGGACTTCAGCTTCCGCACCGCGAGGTAGGCCAGGACGCCGCCGCCGAAGCCGCACAGGATCCGGACGAGCCAGCTCCACGGGTAGTAGGGGCTGCCGGTCTCCAGGTACGCCAGCGCGATCGGGGTCATCAGGGCGACCGCACCGCCCGCGAGGACCGTGAACGGAAGGTTCCGCATCCGGTAGAACACGGTGGCGACCAGCGGGAACAGCAGGTAGGCCAGCCATTCGGCGCTGATCGACCAGGTCGAGCCGACCCACGAGGCACCGTCGAAGTAGGGCTGGTCCCACAGCTGCACCATGAACAGCTGCTCCACCCACTCCCCGGGGCTCAGCACCGGCTGCACGCTCTGGAACGCGATGTCGGAGTCCACGCCGTAGACCGCGCGGGCCAGCAGCCAGATCCCGAACATGTGGAAGACCAGCGCGTAGGCGGGCCAGATCCGGCAGGCGCGCGCCCAGACGAACCGACCGGTCGCCTCGGCCGTGAGCTTCGGGCCGAGCTTCTCCAGGTAGGTGTAGGCGATCACGAACCCGGAGAGGACGAAGAACAGGTCGACGCCGAGCGCACCCGCCGTGACCACCGGCCCGAGCGCGGCGACGACGAGCGCGACGCCCGGCAGCGCGGTGAAATGGAAATGGAACACCACCACCCAGGCCGCGGCGACGATGCGCAGACCGGTCAGGGCACGCAGCTCGCCAGTGGGCGAAGCGGGAGCCGAATCCGTCGTGCGGATCGGCGCAAGCTCAGCGGTGGTCGTCACATGGACCACAACGCATCCGCCGTGTAGCCGTCACGGGTGTCACCTACAGTGCGCCCGTATGGCCTAGCGACCTACGCTGAGTGCACGAATCACATGATTGTAGTTCTTGATCCCTCACCCGGGTGACGCGAGCCGGATCACCCCTTGGGGCCGGGCTCAGCGGGCCGATCGGCGTACAGCTACCGTGGCTCAGCGTGCTGACCACCGACACGGTGGACGAGGCTCCCCCGGCCCCCGACAGCCGTGGTGGCTCCGCTCCCCCCAGCAGAACCCGGGCGCTCGCCGCGGCCCTCGGCCTGCTCTCCGCCGTCCTGTCGCTGTCGATCCCGTTCCTCCCCGTCACGCAGAACACCGCCGAGCTCAGCTGGCCGACCGCGGCGAACGGCACCGCGCCCGTCGTGGCGCCGCTGGTCGCGCTGCGTCCGGAGCGGTTCGACGCGACCGTCTCCTGCGCCTCGATCCGCAGCCTCGACGCCCGCTCCCCCGCCGAGGCGACCGTACTCACCACCACCGCGCCCGGCGCGCCCGACGGGGCCGCCGTCGGGATGCGGGTGAGCGTGGACGGCGGGCGGCTCGTCGTCGACGACCGCGGGCAACGCCTGGCCGACCCGCTGCTCCCCGCGGGCGACTGCACGCTGCGGATCGACTCGACCTCCACGACCACGACCGTCACGTTCGGTGGCGCGCAGCTCGCCGCGCTCGACGGCGACGCCCGCCCCCAGGTCACCGGCGTCTGGTCGGACCTCGACGGGACCCGGGACCCGATCGCGGGCACGGAGGTCCGGTTCGCGAGCGACAACCGATTCGACAGCTCGCCGACCGCGCTGAAGATCGGCGCGGGCGCACTCGCCGTGATCGCGCTGCTCGGCTGCCTGGTCGTCCTGCGCAGGCTCGACGACCGGGACGGCCGCCGCCTCGTCCCCACCGGCAGGCTCGCCTCCCGGCTGCGCGGACAGGACTGGTGGCGGGACGGGTGCGTGGCCGCGCTGCTGCTCGGCGGCACCGTCTTCGGCAGCATGACCCCCGACGACGGGTACATCCTCGCGATCGCCCGCGGCGATCTGACCTCGGGGTACGTCGGGAACTACTACCGGTGGTTCGACGTCCCGGAGGCACCGTTCGGCTGGTTCTACGAGCTCTACTCGCTCTGGATCCAGGTGAGCGACTCGGTGCTGTGGCTGCGCCTGCCCGCGCTCGCGATGGGTCTGGCGAGCTGGTTGTTGATCAGCCGCGCGCTGCTCCCCCGGATCGGCACCACGGTGCGCCGCAGCCGGTCCGCGGGCTGGGCCGCCGCGGGGGTGTTCCTCTGTTTCTGGATCCCGTTCAACAACGGCCTGCGCCCCGAGCCCGTCGTGGTGATCGCCGCGCTGGTGTCGCTCGTGCTGCTGGAGCGCGCGCTCGCGATGCAGCGGCTGCTGCCCGTGGCCCTGGCGCTGGTCTCGGGCGCGTTCGCCGTGGCGGCGACCCCGACCGGGCTGATCGCGTTCGCGCCGCTGCTGGCCGCGGCCCGGCCGCTGCTGCGGCTGCTCGCGCGGCGGGCCCGGCAGGCCGGCTGGGTCCCGGTGCTCGCGCCGCTGGTGGCGGCGGGCGTCGTCGTGCTCGTCGCGGTGTTCGGCGACCAGACCTGGCAGACGATCGCCGAAGCCACCCGGGTCCGCACCGAGATCGGCCCCAACCAGCCCTGGTACCAGGAGCTCTACCGCTACCAGCTGCTGTTCTCCAACACCCGGGACGGCTCGCTGATGCGCCGGTTCCCGGTGCTGGTCCTGATGCTGTGCCTCGGGGTGAGCATCGCGGTGCTGCTGCGCCGCGGCCGCATCCCGGGGGCGGCGCTCGGGGTCTCCCGCAGGCTGATCGGATCGAGCCTGCTCGCCTTCGTCGTGCTGGCGCTGACCCCCACGAAGTGGACCCACCACTTCGGCGCCTTCGCCGCTCTCGGCGCCGGCATGGCGGCGGTGGCCGCGCTGGCGACCGCGACGAGCGTGCTGCGCTCCCGGCGCAACCAGGCGCTGCTCGTGGCCGCGCTGCTGACGGTCACGGCGTTGGCCTTCGCCGGTCCGAACAGCTGGTGGTACGTGTCCAACTGGGGCGTGCCGTGGTTCGACAAGCCGGTGTCGGTCGAGTCGGTCTCGCTGACCTCGCTGCTGCTGCTCGCCGCGGCGGCGACGCTGGTCTACGCCGCCGTCGAGCACCTGCGCGGGCCGGCGATCCCGCGTCCGCTGGACCGCCGGGGCCGCCGGTTGAACAGCGCCCCGATCGCCGTGTTCTGCGCGCTGGTCGTGGTGTTCCAGATCGCGTCGCTGGCCAAGGGCGTGCAGAAGCAGTGGGGCAGCTACTCCCTCGCGGCGGACGTCGTGGCCGACCCGACCGGCTCGCGCTGCGGGCTCGCCGGGCGCATCCTCGTCGAGACCGATCCGGAGGCGGGGACCCTGCGTCCGGTCTCGGGCGCCGGGGAGGGCTCGGGCTTCCTGCCGTTCGGGCTGCCGCCGACGGGCCCCGGGTCGCTGCGGGACTCCGACGGCCAGGGCAACCACGATCCCGGCGTGACCGGCACCGGCCCGCACGGCGGGCAGGTCATGGGCAGCTGGAGCCCCGACCCCCAGGCGACCGGGGAGTTCCGTTCGCCCTGGTACGGGCTGCCCGAGGCCGCCCGGGACGGCTCCGCCCCGCTGGTGCTGGGCATCGCGGGGCAGGTCGGGTCCGGGACGTCGCTCACGCTGGAGTTCCGCCGCGGCGACGCCGTGGTCGACACCGTCTCACCGGACGGGTCGTCGGGCGCCGTCACCGCGGTGGCGGACCCGCAGGGCACGGCCGCGGCGAGTGCGGCCTGGCGGGACGTGCGGCTCGACCTCGTCGGGAGGCCCGCGGCCACCGCGGACGCCGTCCGGGTCGTCGTGTCCGACCAGGCGCTCGGGGAGAACGGCTGGATCGCCGTCGCCGAGCCGCGGGTGCCGCGGCTGACCCCGCTCACCGACGTCGTGGCCGGCAAGGCGGGCTACCTCGACTGGCCGACGCCCTTCCCCAGCCCGTGCCTGCGGCCCTACGGGATCCATCGCGGCGTGGCCGAGCAGCCCGCCTACCGGATCCTCGCCGACACCCAGCAACGCGAGGTCGGCGACAACTGGGGTGCGCCGTCGACGGGCGGGCCGCAGGGGTGGATCGACCAGATCGCGGTCGAGCGCGTGGTGCCGACGTACCTGCAGGGCGCCTGGGACTTCGACTGGGGCCAGCTGCGGATGCTGGACCCGTACGCCCCCGCGGGCGCCCCGGACGTCGAGCCCGGGACGCGCACGATGTGGGGCTGGCAGCAGGAGGGCACGATCGGCGAGGCTCCCGCCGACCCACCCCTGGACCGCCCGTAGGGCGAACGGCGCGTTGGCTCACCAGGTGTGAGAGCGAGCGCGCCGCTCGCTCGTCGGGGGTGCGTGCTCAGGGGGCGCAGGGGGCGGGTTCGCGGGGGTAGCGGTAGCTCGTGCGCTCCACGGCGCCGGTGAGGTTCTGCCAGAACCGCTCCGCGGTGAGCGGGGCGCGGTAGGACTCGATCATCTCGACGGTCGCGGGGCAGGCCAGGGCCCGGCGGGCGGCCTCGACGTACTGCGGGCCGACGAACCCGGTGTCCCCCGTGACCCCGGCGTCCGCGAGGAACCATTCCGGCAGCAGGTCCTTGTCGTGGCCGATGCGGCCGTCCGGCAGCCCGGTGGCGTGCCCGGCGATCGGGTTGACCAGGCCCACGCCGTCGAGCACCCGGGTGTCCAGCGGCGCGAGCTCGCCCGCGACGCCGAGGTTGAGCCAGACCAGCGTGTCCCGGTCCATGGTCGACGGGTAGACGTACCAGCTCGCGCCGCCGACGATCGCGAGCGACGGCTCGCTGGAGCGGGCCAGCCGCTCGACGCCCTCGGCGACCATCGGGTGCGAGCGGTAGTCCTCGGCGGTCACCGGGTGCGGGTTGTCGAGCAGCAGGACGTAGTAGAGCCGCTCGTTGGCGATCTGGTGCGGGCCGAGGGACTCGCCGTACGCCGGGCGGAACGAGGTGAGGCTGGCCGTGGCCCAGACGGCGGTCGCCAGGAGCGGGACCAGGGTCCAGCGCGTCAGCGGTACGACCATGACCGGGGTGAGCAGGCAGAACAGGGCGGGCAGCAGCATCCGGCCGTGCATGAAGTCGCCGCCGACCCGGGTGACGTACACGGCCAGCATGAGGCCCGAGACGATCGGTACCGCGGCGACGAGGGCGGTCCGGGCCCGGAACGGGGGGCGCCGGAACGCCAGGACGACCACCGTCAGCAGCAGCCCCGCGCCGGCCCACCACAGCTCGTAGGTGTCCAGCAGGTCCTGCAGGTAGTAGCCGCCCTGCTCCCAGCGGGTGACCGACGCCTCCTTGGCCAACGCGGTCTCCGGGACGAGCAGGCCGTAGTACCCCATCCGGAAGACCTCGTAGGCCACCGGCGCGGCGAACGCCGCGGCCGCCAGACCCAGGATCCGCCGCACACCACCCCAGGCCAGCACCAGCAGCGCGACCCCGACGGGCAGCCACAGCAGCGCCAGGTCCGGGCGGACCAGCGGCGCGAGCCCCGCGACGACCGCGAGCGGGTACGGCGACCCGCCGCCGCGGTGCAGGCGGACCAGCAGCCAGAACGTGAGCCCCAGCCAGCCGCTGATCAGGCCGGTCTCGAGGCCGGACGTCCCGAAGTCCCAGAACGGCGGCAGGGCGAGCACGACGAGCGCCCCGGCGGGCGCGATGGCGCGGGCACCCCACAGCCTGCGCGCGGCGTCCGCGGCGAGCACCAGCCCCGCCACCGACAGGACCAGCCCGAGCAGCACCGCGGCCCAGTTCGCCGACATGACCAGGCTCGGCAGTGCGAGCAGGTAGGTCCAGAGCGTCGAGGTGTTCGCCTCCACCCGCTCGCCCGCGTTGAACACCGGGCCGTCGCCCGCGAGCAGGTTGCGCACGGTCCGCAGCACGATCAGCCCGTCGTCGCTGACCCAGCGCCGGTTCCAGATCAACGCGGCGAACGCGAGGGCCAGGACGACCAGGACCGCGGCGTTCCACCCTCGGCGGTCGGGCGCGGCAGGCGGGGCGGGCCGGACGCGGGGCGGCGCCGCTGTGGACACGATGCACTCCAACGAGGTGGGGACGGCCCGATGATCCAGCACGAACCGGGGCCACGGGGGGAGGCTTACCCGGTGTAGTCGCCGGTCGACACCGGATCGTGACCCGTGTCCCCCGCGGGCGCGGTCGACACCCCGGAGCGCGGCCGGTCCGGGGCGGTACGGCAGCCTGTCCCCGTGGTCTCCCCCGTCCGCCCGGCCCCCGACGTGCTGCCCGCGGATCCGCCCGCGCCCCGGCGGCGCGGCGGGCTGCTCGCGGGCCTGCTCGGACTGCTCGTGCTGGTGTGCGCGGTCGCGTTCCCGCTGGCCCCGGTGATCCAGCCGCGGGCGGAGTACACCTGGGGCGGGCCCGGCGCGGTGCCGACCGCGATCCCCCTGATGCCCTACCAGCCCGTCGAGCTCACCGCGACGGCACGCTGCGCGCAGGCGCCCGCCGCCGGGATCACCCTGCTGCGCACCGTCCCCGCCGACCCGGACCCCACGGCCGCCCGCCTGCAGGGGCTCACCATCGCCGTCTCCGACCAGCTGCGGGTGACCAGCGCCGGCGTCGAGATCGCGACCCTGCCCGCCGGGGACTGCGCGGTCGAGGTGCGCAGCACGCCGACCGAGACGACCGTGCTGCTCGACGGCGCCCCCGTCGCCTCGCGCACCGGCGACCTGCGACCCGCCGTCGCCGCCCTGGAGTCCGACCGCCCGGACCTGGTGTCCGTGCACCTCGTGGCCGACACCCGCTTCCAGACGACGATCAGCCCGCTCAAGGCCGCGATCGCCGTCGTCGGGGTGTTGGCGCTGCTCGGCATGCTCGTGGCGGTGCGGCCGTCGAGGCGGGTCCGGCTGCTCCCGCGCGGCTGGTGGCGCCCCCGCCTGCCCGACCTCGGGGTGGCGGCGACGCTGGCCGTCTGGTGGGTGATCGGCCCGATCACGGTGGACGACGGCTACATCGCCGGCATCGTCCGCGACCGGGAGTCGAGCGGGTTCATCGGCAACGTCTACCGCTGGCTCAACGCCCCCGAGGCACCCTTCAGCTGGTTCTACGACCTGTACTGGGTGTGGGCGCAGGTCTCCACCTCGACGGCCTGGATGCGGCTGCCGTCGGTGCTGTTCGGGCTGGTCACGTGGTTCCTCCTCGCCCGGCTGACCCTGCCCCGGCTGCTGCCGCGCGCCAACGCCTGGCTCGCGGCGCCGTGCTTCCTGCTCTGGTGGCTCCCGCTGACGCTGGGCCTGCGCCCGGAGCCCTGGGTGGCGCTCGGGATGCTGGTCACCTGGCTGCTCGTCGAGCGGGCGGTGGCGCTGGGTGCGGTGCGGCCGCTCGTGGTGGCCCTGCTCGTCGCCGGTGTGACGACCGCGGTCACCCCGGGCGGCCTGATGGCCTTCGCGCCGCTGGTCCCGGCCGCGGTGCCGCTGCTGCGGATCGTGCGGCGCAGCGGGGTGGCGATCCTCCCGGTGCTGCTCGCGGCGCCCGCCGCGGCGGTGTTCCTGATGGTGTCCGACCAGAGCCTCGGCGGGCTGCTCGAGGCCACCCGGGTCCGCGCGCTCATCGGCGGCGGCGAGCCCTGGTACGACGAGTACCACCGCTACGCGCTGCTGCTCTCCACCGACCTGCAGGGCTCGCTGGCCAAGCGGGCGCCGGTGCTGCTGACGATCCTGGCCGCCGTCGCGGTGCTGTGGGCGCGGCGCACCTCGCCGTCGGTGCGGCTGGCGCTGACGTTCCTGGTCGGGCTCGCGTCGATGACCACGAACCCGACCAAGTGGACCCAGCACTTCGGCGACCTCGCGGGCGTCGGCGCGGGGGTCCTGGTGGTCGGGATCGTGGTGGTCGGGCGGCGGGCGCCCGCCTGGGCGCGGGTCGTGGCGCTGGCCGCGCTGACCGTGGCGGGGTCGCTGATCTGGGCGGGGCAGAACGTCTGGCCGTTCGTGTCCGACTGGTGGGGGCTGACCTGGAGCACGGTGCCGCCGCTCGTCGCGGGGGTGGACGTCGCGCTGCTCTGGCTCGTCGCCGGCGTGGTCGTGGTCGGCGGGGCGCTGCTGCTGCACGCGTGGCGGCGCTCGGGCGGCCGCTCGGTCGCACCCCGGGTGCCGAGCCCGGCGGTGGTGGCGACGGTGCTGGTCGCCGCGGTCGTCGGGCTGCAGGTGCTCACCTTCGCCCGCACGAGCTGGCAGCACCGGGACGACTACACCCTCGCCTCCGACGCCGTCTCCACGCTGCGGGGCGCGCCCTGCGGGCTGCAGGAGCGGATGTCGGTGGAGACGGACATGGCAGCGGGGCTGCTCCCCGTGGTGGCGGGGGCGGGGAGTGGCGCATCCGCAGGCAGCGCCGGCACTGACAGCGCATCCGCAGCCGGCGGCACCGGGAGCGCATCCGCAGGCAGCGCCGGCACTGACGGCGGATCCGCGGCCGGCCGCACTGGGAGCGCATCCGCAGGCAGCGCCGGCACTGACAGCGGATCCGCACTCCCGATCCTGCCCACCGACGCGGGCGGCACCACCCTGCCGGGCATCCGCGTCGCGGGCGAAGGGGCCACGGACTGGTTCGCCGTCGAGCGGAACGATCTCCCGGTCGTCGTGACCACGGCCGGTGACCTCCGCCCCGGTGACTCGCTCCGGGCCGAGTTCGCGGGCCCGACCGACGAGGTGCTGGGCGCCGTCGCCCTCGGCGCGAGCGGGGACACCCCCCGCGACCAGCGGATGATCGCGCCTTCGGGGGCCACCCGGGTGCGCCTCGTCGTCGACGCACCGCAGGCCGCGGACTCACCCGCGACCGCGACCCTGCCCCGGATCCCCCGCCTCACCCCGCTCGACGAGGTCGTCCCGCCGGGCACGGAGGCGATCCTGGACTGGCCGGTGGCGTTCGTCTTCCCGTGCCTGACCCCGGCCCCGCTGCCGCTCGGCACCACCGTGCTGCCGCGCTGGCGGGTGGCCCCGCCGCAGGCCGACGGCGCCGCGGGCATCACCTACGCCCCCGGCTTCGGCGGACCGTTCGCCGCATCCCGGCTGCTCGTGACCGAGCAGCGGATGCCCGGCTACCTGGACGGCGATCCGCTGCGTGACCCGGCCCAGCTCTACCGCTGGGTGCCGATCCGGCCGTACGCCACGGCGTCGCCCCAGGTCACCGAGGTGACGCAGAGTGGTTGGACGCGCACGGGCCGCGCGAGTGTGCCCGGCCTGGATCCCGTCGGCTGACGGCGTGGGCTGATCGGGAGCGATCGGCGTCATACAGCACAATGAGACCGACCGACACCCCGTTGACCCCGGAGGACGATCCGCCGTCATGCTGCGCACCGCCGAGACCTCGGACTCCCCCGCGGCCGCCCGGGGGAGGTCGGACCGGTCGCCCGGTGGCCCGGTCCGGCTGACGGCGCAGCGCGGGCTGTTCTTCGGCCCGACGGGGCGGGCACCCGAGGACCTGTACTCGGTCGTCGAGCGGGGCGTGGCCCGCCGCGAGCGCGGGCGCGTCACGCTCGCGCCGGGGTCGAGGGTCGGCACCAACACCTACTTCGGCCGGTTCTACGCCACGTACTGGCAGCGCTGGACCGCCGTCGAGCAGGTCGAGGTCACCGCGGTCGCGTCCGGCGAGGGTCGCGTGCGGCTGCTGGCCTCGGACACGAACAAGGTCTCCCGGATCGTCGACTCGGTGGACGTCGGGACCTCGGCCGGGCCGGAGACCCGCGAGATCCGCCTCGTCGGGCCGATCGACCGCTTCCTCGACGGCGGCGGCATGTGGTTGGAGATCACCACCGAGCTCGGCCAGCTGAGCGTCTCGGACGTGCGGTGGACCGTGCTCGCGCCGCGGGCGGTGCCCACCACGGACGTCGTGATCTGCACGTACAACCGCGTCGAGGAGTGTCTCGACACGCTCCAGGCCATGATCGACGACCCGGAGGCGCTCGCCGTCGTCGGGCTGGTGCGGGTGGTGGACCAGGGCAGCGACCCCCTGGAGTCCCGCGAGCGGTTCGAGGCCGTGTCGAAGGAGCTGGGCGACAAGCTGGTCTACCTGCGCCAGCCGAACCTGGGCGGCGCGGGCGGGTTCACCCGGGGGCTGTTCGAGGCCACCGCGGGCCCGGTCGAGGAGCAGCGTGACGTCCTGTTCATGGACGACGACGTGATGCTCGAGCCGGAGCTGCTGTTCCGGCTCACCACGTTCGGCGCGTGCACCGCGCAGCCGACGATCGTCGGCGGGCAGATGCTCAACCTGCTGCACCCCGGCCACCTGCACATCTCCGCCGAGTACGCGGATCCCGAGAACCTGAAGGTCGGCATCCCCGTCGAGGGTGCGCTGCAGGAGGCCTACCTGCTCGGGAAGGACGAGCGCGACCTGCCGATCAACCAGGAGCGCCGCGCGGACACCGAGTACAACGGCTGGTGGTCCTGCCTGATCCCGGCCGCGATCGTGCGGGCGATCGGCTACCCGCTGCCGCTGTTCTTCCAGTGGGACGACATCGAGTTCGGCTACCGCGCGCGCCACGCCGGGTTCCCCACGGTCTCGCTGCCCGGCGCCGGCGTGTGGCACGGCGACTTCGGGTGGAAGGACTGGGACGAGTGGCACCGGTACTTCAACCTGCGCAACGGGTTGATCACCGCGGCGCTGCGCACCCCGTTCTCCACCCGCACCATCAACAAGCGGATCGCGCACCTGCTGTCGATCTACCTGGTCGGCATGCACTACGGGCTCGCCGCGACCCTGCTGCAGGCCGTCGAGGACTTCCTGGACGGCCCCGAGATCCTGGCCGACGGGTCCGCGGAGGCCGCCACGAAGATCCGGCGGATCCGCTCGGACTTCCCGGAGACCAAGGTCGTGCCGATGTCCGACCTGCCGGACGAGTTCACCGACCTCACGGTGGTCCGCTCGGGCCCCGACCCGTCGCTCGAGGGGCTCACGCTGGCCAAGCGCGCGGCCTACCACCTCCTGGGCAAGGCGGTGCACCGCACCGGCTTCATCCCCGCCGGTGACGCGCACTGGTGGCACGTCGCCCTGTTCGACCGCGCCGTCGTCACGGACATGGGCGAGACCGGCGTCCGGGTGCGCAAGCGCGACAAGGACCTCGCCCTCGCCCTGGGCCGGCGCGGCCTGGAGGCCATGCGGCGGCTGAAGGCCGAGGGCCCCGCGGTGCGGGACCAGTACCGCGCCGCCGTGCCCGAGCTCACGAGCCGGGAGAACTGGGCGCGCCTCTACGGCCTCCAGGACTGATTCGGCGAACGGCGCGTTCGCTCACGAGGTGTGAGCGAACGCGCCGTTCGCTGGGCTTGGGATCGCTCAGATCGCTCAGTGCTCGAAGATCTCGTCCCGCCAGGCCTCGCGGCTGGTGAGCCACGGCTGGGCCTCGCGGTAGCTCGCCCGCAGCTCCGGCCAGCGCTTCTGGACCTGGCGGTGCAGCTCGGCGGAGCGCTTCACCAGCTGCTTGAACACCTCGGGGTCACGGCGGCGGAAGGTCACGCCGCGGCCGTCCGGCGTGGACACGGTGGCCGAGTCGAGGTTCGACAGCACGAACCACTGCGCCTTCGTCCACGGCACGTTCCGCTGCGGGACGGTGGCCGCGGCCGGGTCCGGCGCCTTCAGGTTCCGGACGATCCCGCGCGCGAGACCCAGACCGGCCTTGAGCCGACCGACGGGCGGCTCCGGGAACAGCTGGGCGCCCAGGGCGTCGAGGGTCGAGAGCGGGACCTCGGTGGCGGACTGGAGGGGGCGGCCGTCGTCGTAGCGCGCCCGCTCGGCCCGGACCTCGCCGAGCACGCCCGGCAGCGTGGCGAACAGGGACTCCGGGCCCGCCAGGAAGTCCGTGAGGCCCTTGATCTGCAGCGCGACCGCCGAGTACTCCATCAGCATGAGGTGCCGCAGGGTGCGCTTGAAGGACTCCTGCAGCATCGCCTTCGGCGACTCGGGCCCGTGCAGCGCCGCGGCGATGAACCGGTTGCGGTAGTGGAAGTAGGCCTGCCAGTCCGAGCTGTCGTCCTTCTCGATGAAGGACATGTGCCAGATGGCGATGCCGGGGACGGTGGCGGTGCGGTAGCCGCGGCCCCGGGCGCGCAGGCCGTACTCGGCGTCGTCCCACTTGATGAACAGCGGCAGCGGCAGGCCCAGGTCCTCGGCGACGACGCGCGGGATCAGGCACATCCACCAGGCGTTGTAGTCGACGTCCACGCGGCGGTGCAGCCACGGCGTCTGGCGCAGGGTCTGCGCGGCCAGGTCGTGGTGCGGCTCGGTCTCGGGCGCGACGCGCCACATGAACTGGTTGCGGTCGACGACCTCGCCCATGGTCGAGAGCTGCGAGCGGGCCTGCAGCGACAGCATCTGCCCGCCGACCAGCATCGGCTCGCGGGCGAAGCGGGAGAACGCGACCGCCCGCAGGATGGAGTCCGGCTCGAGCAGGATGTCGTCGTCCATGTAGAGGATCTGCTCGCAGTCGGTGCTGCCGAGCGCCTCGTACATGACCCGCGCGTAGCCGCCGGAGCCGCCGAGGTTGGGCTGGTCGATGATGCGCAGCTTGTCGCCGAGCGCGTCCGCGGCGGCCGCGAACCCGGCGGCGTCGCGGACCTTCTGGGTCCCCTGGTCCGGCAGGATCACCGCGGTGACGGTCGCGAGCACCTCGGGGTCCGACGCGATCGCCGTCAGCGTGGCCACGCAGTCCGCGGGCCGGTTGAAGGTCGGCATGCCGATGGTCACCGCCGCGCGCCCGGGGGCGGCCGTCGGCGCGTGCCAGCCGCCGCCGTGGAGGGTGAGCTCGGCGTCCGCGCTGGTCAGGTCGAACCAGTACCAGCCGCCGTCCTCGAACGGGCGCAGGTCGAGTGCGAGATCGAGGTCCTGCTCGCCGGAGACGACCTCGCCGGTGACGTAGATGTGCGAGCCGTCCGCCTTGGACCGGTAGACGTCCACCCGGCCCTCGCCCTCCAGCGACAGCTTCAGCCGCAGCTCGGTGAGCGCCGACCAGTGCCGCCAGTAGCCGGCGGCGAACCCGTTGAAGTAGGCGCCGAAGCTCACCTCGCTCTGCGGGGGCAACACCGCGCTGGTCCGCGAGGTGACCCGCAGGGCCCGCCCGCTGGAGGCCGAGACCGTGAGGGTCATCGGCTTCTCCCGCGTCCCCGGCTGGGGCGTGGTCGGGGCCAGGGCGGTGCCGGTGCGCTCGTCGACGTAGAGGGCGCGCACGGACAGCGGATCCGCCTGCCGCGGCAGGATGATCCGCTGCAGCAGCGTGTCGATCGCGGTGGCGGGTGCGGCATCGGGACCGGTGGTCGTGGTCATCGTGGCTGCGGCCTCGATCTGTCGACGGTGGGGGCGGCACCCGAGCGTATCGGCGTCCCCCGGCCCGCCCGGAGGTGGGCCGGTCACCCGCGGGCGCCCGGCCGTCGGCGTGTCGCCCGTCCGACACGCGCGCCCTGACTACGTTCGGTGTTCGACCGACCGTCCTGGGGGAACACCGTGGTCACACTCGCGCACCGGGCGCCCCGGTCCGGGGCCTCGGCGGCCGGGCCCACGTCGTTCGCCGAGGTCCGCGCGCGGCGGTCGCACCGGCTCTGGATCCGCCGGGTCGACGTCGTCGTGGTCGGGCTGGGCGCGACCCTCCTCGCCGCGCTCGGCAGCGGCGTCCCCTCGTTCTGGTACGACGAGGCCGCGTCCGTGGCCTCCGCCGACCGCCCGATCCCGGACCTGCTGCGCCTGCTCGGCACGGTCGACGCCGTCCACGGCCTCTACTACCTGCTGCTGCACGTCTGGTTCGGCGTGGTGGGCATCGGCGAGTGGACGGCCCGGCTGCCGAGCGTGGTGGGCGTCGGGGTGGCCGCGAGCGGGTTGGTCGTGCTGGGGTACCTGCTCGGCGACCGTCGGCTCGCGGTCACCGCGGGGGTGGTGTTCGCGATCCTCCCGCGCACGACCTGGGCGGCGACCGAGGCGCGCTCGTCCGCCTGGACCATGGCGGTCGCGGTCTGGCTCACGGTCCTGCTGGTCACGACCCTGCGCAGGCCGTCACCGGCGCGGTGGGCCTGCTACGCGCTCGGGGTCGCCTGCTCGGTCGTGCTGTTCCTCTACTCGGCCACGCTGGTGGCGGCCCACCTCCTCGCGGTCGCCCTGATCGCCCGACGCCGGCTGGGGCCCGCCGCCCTCGCGGCCGCCGCCGGGCTCGCCGCCACGACCCCGTTCGCGCTGCTGACGGTCGCCGAGCGGGCCCAGGTCCAGTGGATCCCGCCGCTCGACGGCCGGGCCGTCGGCAACGTCCTGCGGGACCAGTGGTTCGTCGACTCGACCGTGGGGGCCGCGGTCGCCTGGCTGGTCGTGCTCGCGGCGCTCGGGGCGGCCGTACGGCGGCTCTGGCACGGCGCGCGGCCGCATGCCCCGGCGGCCTCGACGGTGGTGGCCGCCTGCGGCGCGGTCCTCCCGACGGCACTGCTCATCGCCTGGTCGCTGGGGACGACGCCGTCGTACCTGGACCGCTACGTCGCGTTCAGCACCCCGTTCGCGGCGATGCTGCTCGCGGCGGCCGTGCTCGCCCTCGCCCGCCGGCCGCGGCGCGCCGCGGTGCTGGTCGGGGTGCTCGCCGTGGCGTTCCTGCCCGCCTACCTGGGCCAGCGCACCGCGTACGCCAAGCCGGTGGGGATGGACTACAGCGCCGCCGCGGACGTCCTCGCCGCGCGGGCCCGGCCCGGTGACTGCGTGCTGTACGGCGCCGCCTCGTGGAACCCGACGACCCTGCGGATCGTCGGCGCCGCCCGACCGGACGCCGTGGCCGGGCTCGTCGACGTCGGGCTGGCCCGCAGCGCCGCGGACGCCGGCACGTTCTGGGCCGAACCCCTCCCCGTCGACGCCCTGCGGCTCGACGGGTGCGCCACCGCCTGGCTGGTCACCGACGCCGACCGGGACACCACGAGCCTGGTGGAGCGACCGACCGGCGAGGTGTTCACCATGGGCGCGGGCCGCGCCGCCGACACCCCGGAGTACGCGGCGGCCGTCTCGGCGGGCCTGCGCGAGACCGACCGGACCACGCTGAACCTGTCCCAGGTGATCCGGTTCGAGCGCGAGGCGGTCAGTCCTCGGCGGTGGTGCCCGACAGCGGGGTGCCCTCGGTGAAGTGCGGGGTGATCCGGTTGTCGAACATGGTCAGCGCGGACCCGATCGCCATGTGCATGTCGAGGTACTTGTAGGTGCCCAGGCGGCCGCCGAACAGGACGTTCCGGTTCGCGGTCTCCTTGCGGGCGAGCTCGCGGTAGCGCTCGAGCTTGGCCCGGTCCTCCGGCGTGCCGACGGGGTAGTACGGCTCGTCCCCGGACTCGGCGAAGCGCGAGTACTCCCGGACGATGACCGTCTTGTCCTTCGGGTAGTCCCGCTCGGGGTGGAAGTGCCGGAACTCGTGGATCCGGGTGAAGGGGACGTCCTGGTCGTTGTAGTTCATGACCGGGGTGCCCTGGAAGTCGCCGGTGTCCGTGCGGACCTCCATCTCGAAGTCCAGGGTGCGCCAGGACAGCTCACCCTCGCTGTAGTCGAAGTAGCGGTCCAGCGGCCCGGTGTAGACGACGGGGACGTCCGGCAGCTCGTCGCGGATCGCGAAGTAGTCCGTGTCGAGGCGGACGGTGATGTTCGGGTGGTCGGCCATCTTCTCGAGCCACGCGGTGTACCCGTCGACGGGCAGGCCCTCGTAGGTGTCGTTGAAGTAGCGGTTGTCGTAGGTGTAGCGCACCGGGAGCCGGGTGATGATCGACGCGCCCAGCTGCGTGGGGTCGGTCTGCCACTGCTTCGCGGTGTAGCCCTTCACGAACGCCTCGTAGAGCGGGCGGCCGATCAGCGAGATCGCCTTCTCCTCGAGGTTCTCCGCCTTCGCGGTCTCCACCTCCGAGGACTGCTCCGCGATCAGGGCACGCGCCTCGTCCGGGGTGTGGGCCTTGCCGAAGAACTGGTTGATCAGCGCCAGGTTCATCGGGAACGCGTAGACCTGCTCGCCGACGCGCGCGAACACCCGGTGCTGGTAGCCGGTGAACTCGGTGAACCGGTTGCAGTACTCCCACACCCGCGTGTTGCTGGTGTGGAAGAGATGCGCGCCGTACTTGTGGATCTCGATGCCCGTCTCGGGCTCGGGCTCGGAGTAGGCGTTGCCCCCGATGTGTGACCGACGCTCGACGACGAGCACCTTCTTGCCCAGCTCGGCGGCGGCACGCTCCGCGATCGTCAGCCCGAAGAAGCCGGAGCCGACCACGACCAGATCGAACTGTGCGTCAGTCACGGGCACCGAGGGTAGCGGGCTGCGCTCAGGCGGTCGGGACCACCCGGCCGAGGTCCAGCGAGTAGACGCTGACCGTGCCGCTGCGGAAGCGCAGGTCCAGACCGGGCAGCCCGTCGAGGTCGGCGAGGCCGGGGGCGAGGGAGAAGCCCGCGCTGCCCGCCCAGCCGTCCGGCGAGCCGTTGGAGCCGATGCCCGGGGCGGACTCGTCGACGTACACCCAGGCCACGTCCAGGTCCTCGAGCTGGCGGCGCACCGCCGGGTCGGTCGGGTAGGTGTTGAAGTGTTCGAGCAGCTCGTAGCTGTACGGCACGCCGGGCAGCCCGAGGGTGTAGACGTTCACCACCGGGACGCCGCGCTCGACGTAGAGGTAGGTGGAGCCGTCGTTGGGGGAGTTGAAGACCCGCTCCCCCGGCCGGACGCGGTCGGCGAGCCAGGCGATCGCGGCCTGGTCGTCCGGGCCGACGCGCACGAAGTCCGGGGTGGAGTACCGGGTGGCGACGGCCTCCTCGTTCATGGTCGCGTAGTTCCGGGCGGGCTCCACGGCGTAGAGGGTGAAGACGCCCGCCGCCACCGCGGTCACCACCGCCCACCCCGGCAGCCGGCTCGCGATCCTCGCGAGCAACGCCCCCACCAGCACCACCCCGAGTCCGGCGAGCACCGGAACCAGCATCGACGTGTGCGACCAGGTGCGGAGCATGGCGTTGTAGAAGAAGCCGGTGACGATCGCCTCGTAGCCGGTCCCCGGGCTCAGCCAGGCCCCGATCAGGATCACGACCCAGAAGAGCCAGGCCACGACCGGCCCGAGCCCGCGCCACCGCACGAGCAGCGCGACCACCCCGATGCCCGCCAGGATCGCGGCCGAGCGCTGGTAGGCGAGGTTGTCGGGATCGAGCCAGCCGGTGTACGGCAGGGCGAGGACCCGTTCGAGCGCCGTGCCGAAGTCGACGGGGCCGCTGTCGGGCGGGAACGCCCCGGTGCGGCCGGTGGCGCCCAGGCCCGGCCCGACCGCCGGGACGAGCAGCACCGCGGCCGTCCCGACCGCCACCGCCAGCGGCTTCAGCAGCCCGCGCAGCCGCTGTCTCCCGTACCGGGTGAGCAGCTCGCCCACACCCCAGAAGAACGTGGTCAGGCTGATCGACACGGCCACGGACGGGTGCACCCACACCGCGCCCGCCGTGGCGATCCCGGCCGCCACGCCGTACGCCATCCGCCGCCCGGGCAGCGCGACCAGTGCGGCGACGGCCCCCGGGACCATCGCGAACGCCGCGGCCTGGCCGAGGATGCCGCCGTCGTGCGTGAGCTGGTAGACGGGCCGGTACATGCCCGCGATGACCAACGCCGCGACACCGGCGGCGAGCATCGCCGCGCCGCGGCCCAGGCCCACCCGGCGGGCGGCCACGACGGCGAGCGCGGCCGTCCCGCTGATCATCGTGCCGACCAGGACGACGACCGTCATCGCGTTCAGCGCGCGGACGACCTCCAGGCCGTCGAGCTGGGCGGTGAGCCCCGCGAGCAGGTGGAAGCCGCTCGGGTAGAAGGAGACCGGGCCGCCGGTGAGGACGTCGGCCGGGACGAGCTCCCACGGCGCCGCCCGCCCGGACCGCGCGATGTAGGCGGTCTGCATCGCGTGGATGATCATGTCGTGTTCCTGCGGCACGGTCGCCAGGCCGGCGAGCCCGCGCAGCCAGCCCCACAGCCCGTACCCGAGCGCGACGACGGTCATCGCCAGCCCCACCGCGACCGGCACCGCCTCCGTCCGGTCCCGTCGGCGCTCCGCGGGCGGCGGGGTGTACTTCCAGCTCAGCGAGGCGAGCCGCCTGCGCCGCGCGCGGTACCCGCGCAGGCAGGCCACGACCAGCAGCAGGACGACCACCACCAGGACCGGCACCGGCCCGTACCCGAACCCGCCCACCGCGGCCACGACGGCCGTCAGCCCACACGTCGCCACGGTCAGCGGCGGCGCCACGGCGACCGCCACGACCGGCGACCCCACCCGCAGCGCGGCCAGCACCGCGAGACCGGGCACGTAGGCGACGAGCGCGGCCACGAGGAGGAGGACCACGTCGGACACGGACTGAGGCTAGCGGCGCGGCAACCGACACCCACGGTGACCCGCCCGCGGCCGCCGCTACGATTCGGACATGGCGGAACCGGGACCGGACACGACCGCAGGCTCCTACACCGATCGGCTCAGCCGGTTGCAGACCGCCCGGTGGAAGCAGGTGCTCGACGTCCAGGCCCCCTACCGGTGGAACCTGCGTCGGCTGCTGGGCGACCGCCGGGTGCTCGACGTCGGGTGCGGGATCGGGCGCAACCTGGCCAACCTCCCGGCGGGCAGCGTCGGGGTGGACCACAACCAGCACTCCGTCGACCACTGCCGCGCGCTCGGGCTGACCGCCTACACCGTGGACGAGTTCCTGGCCCTCGAGGACGCCCCGACCTTCGACGGGATGCTGGCCGCCCACCTCGTCGAACACCTCCCGCCCGCGGGTGCCGCGCCGATCCTGCGGCCCTACCTGCGGTTCCTGTCCCCCGGCGCCCGGGTGGTGCTGATCTGTCCGCAGGAGCGCGGGTACGCCTCCGACGCCACGCACACGGTGTTCTTCGACCACGCGCGGCTGCGGGCACTCGCCGAGGAGCTCGGGCTGACCGTCGAGGCGGAGCAGTCGTTCCCGTTCCCGCGCGCCGCGGGCAAGGTGTTCACCTACAACGAGTTCGTGTCGGTGGCGCGCGTCACCTGATGGTGTGACTACTGTCCGGGACCGTGCCCCTGGGTCCTGCCGTCCGCACCCGCCTCGGTCGCCTCGAGATCCCGGCCGCCGACGCCTACCGGTCGCTGTTCCTCAACCTGGACGACTGCGCGGCCGTGCTGGCCAGCGCCTTCCCCGCGAAGCGGATCCTCGAGGTCGGCTGCGGGGACGGCAGCGCCGCGCAGCGGCTGCTGGAGCGCTACCCGGACGCCGAGTACACCGGCATCGACGTCTCCGCCGAGCCCGGTCGGCTGTTCCGCGGTGATGCCGCGCGGGCTCGGTTCGCCGGCATCGACTCCACGAGCTTCCTCGCCACCGAGCCCGAGCCGTTCGACCTGGTCGTGGTCGTGGACGTGATCCATCACGTGCCGCCGGAGCATCGCGACGCGGTGCTCGCCGACGTCCGTGCGCTCACCGCACCGGGCGGGCACTACGCGATCAAGGAGTGGGAGCCGACCCGCGGGCCGGTGCACCTGGCCTGCCATCTCGCGGACCGCTACATCACCGGGGACCGGATCTCGCACGTCACGCCGGCGGCGATGAAGGCCCGGCTCGCCGACGAGCTCGTCCTCGAGGCCCGGATCCCGCCGCACCGGAACAACTACCTGCTCGGATACCGCCGCACCTGAGCTCGACGAGCGCCGGGTCGCCCGCCCGTCGGGGGGGCGCCGTCCGCTGCGGAACCGGCGGACCCGGGCTCAGTCCTCGCCGATGCGGGTCAGGCTCAGGGTGAAGCTGACGATGACCAGCTGGAAGCCGGTCACGCACAGGACCATGCCCACGATCGGGATGCGCATGGACTGCACCACGTCCAGGGCGCCGAAACCGCTCGCACCCCATGAGGTCACGGCCGCGATGAAGGCCGCGATGCCCAGCAGCATCAGCAGACCGCCGATGACCAGGCCCTTCTCCAGGGAGAGCCGGGTGAAGATGCGCTCGAACTTCTCCGACGGCGGGGGCAGCAGTTTCAGGTGCGCGGCGTACGAGCGGGCGATCACGGCGAGCCCCACCCCCTGCGTGCCGACCACGAACATGGTGGCGAAGGCGAGCATGGAGTGGATGCCGAACCCGACGTCCCCGACCATCCGGGTCACCGGCCCGACGGCCAGCCACACCATCCCGATCAGCCCGATGATCTGCAGGGCCAGCGACGGGTAGTAGACGAGCCAGCGCGGGGAGAAGGCCAGCAGGAAGCGCAGGTGCCGCCAGCCGTCCCGCCAGGTGCGCAGGTGGGGGGCCCGGGTGCGGCCGTCCGGCCGCAGGGTGGTGGGGACCTCGGTGATGCGGAAGTGCGCGAGCGAGGCGCGCACCACCATCTCCGAGGCGAACTCCATGCCGGACGTGCGCAGGCCCAGCTCGAGCAGCCGATCCCGGCGGAAGGCCCGCATCCCGCAGTGGAAGTCCCCGACCGGGATCCGGAAGAAGAGCCTGCCGAGCATCGACAGCACCGGGTTGCCCAGGTACTTGTGCAGGAACGGCATGGCGCCGGGCTCGATCCCACCCTTGAACCGGTTGCCCATCACCAGGTCGGAGCCGCCGCGCAGGCCTTCGAGGAAGCCGCCGAGGTTCTCCAGCGCGTAGCTGTCGTCCGCGTCCGCCATCAGCACGTACTCGCCGCGCGAGGCCTCGATCCCGGCCATGAGCGCCGCGCCGTACCCGCGCCGCGGCACGTCCACCACCCGGGCGCCGAGGCCGCGGGCGATCTCCTGGCTGCCGTCCGTGGACCCGTTGTCCGCGACGACGACCTCGCCCGCCACGCCCAGCTCGGCGATCGACTGCTGCGCCTTGCGGATGCAGGTCTCGAGGGTCTCGGCCTCGTTGAGACACGGGAGCACGACCGACAGCTCGACGGCCTGCGGTGCGGCCTCCGGCTCGGCCTCGACGGTCGACGAGGTCGTCATGTCAGCGTGCTCCTCCGTGCCTCGGCGGCGACTCGTGGGGTGCTCACGGCCAGGCCCAGGATGCGCCGGGCCGTGTCGAACTCTCCCGCACGGAGCAACCCGGGCAGTGTCGCCACGCCGTGTGCCCGGGAGGTCCAGTGCCAGCGCGCCGCCCGCGCGGCACGGTTCCAGCCGCGCGCGGCCAGCTCGGCCGCCACCTCGGCGAAGTACGCGGTCTCCTCGGCGAACCGGGTCCCGTCCACCGCACCGGAGCTCGACAGGCTCGCGGCGTGCCTGCGGTACTCGATGCCCGGCTCGCGCAGCAGCACGCACTCCCCGCCCGCCAGCAGCATGCGCAGGTAGAGGTCCAGGTCGAGGACGATGTCGTAGCCCTCGCGGAAGCCGTGGGCGCCGACGAACCCCCGGCGGAACACGCAGCTCGGGAAGTACATCCAGTTGCCGTGGAGCAGGGAGGTGGCCAGCTCCTCGCCGCCGGTCACCCGGGTCTCGCCGGTGACCGTGAGCTTGGTGCGGGCCTTCACCCGGTCGGCCAGCGGCGTGACGGGCTCCCCGGCGCCGTCGATCACGAGGGCGTCGGTGTGCAGCCACGCCGCCGTCGGGTGCTCGGCGGTGATCGCGTGGACACGGCCGACGAGGTCGGGACGCAGCCGGTCGTCCGCGCCGAGCAGCATGACCCAGTCGCCGGTCGCCTCGTCGAGGCAGCGCTGGAAGTTGCGGTTGATGCCCAGGCGGACCGGGTTGGGCAGATACCGGACCCGCGGATCCTCCCCCAGCCAGGAGCCGAGCTCCGGGGAACGGTCGGCGCCGTCGTCGATGACGGTGAGCCGCCAGCGCGGGTCGTCCTGCGCGCGGACGCTCTCGACGGCCTCGCGGAGCAGGGCGTCGTCCCCGTAGGCCGGGATGACGACGTCGAGGTCCGTGGTCACCGGGGGAGAGTAGCCGCTGCCCGAGGACGGCCCGCAGCCCCGTACGCTGCGGCGCATGGATCGGCTGGCCCGGATGCGTACGCGGCTCTCGGGTGCCGCGGTCGTCGGGGTCGGCATGCTGCTGCTCGGGGCGGCCGCCTACGTCTTCCTCGCCCTCGCCGGTCACGCGCTCGATCCGCAGGGCTTCACCGCGGTGTCGTCGGTGTACTTCGTGGTCGCGATCGTCGGGCCGGGGCTGTTCGTGGCCGTCGAGCAGGCGGCGAACCGCGAGGTGAGCGCCCGGCAGGCCGCCGGGCACGGGATCGGCCCGGTGGTGCGGTCCGCGTCCCAGGTGGCGGCGGGGCTGGCCGTCGTGGTGGCCGCCGCCCTGCTTCTGCTGTCCCCGGTGCTGGTCGACCGGGTGTTCGCCGGGTCGTGGGCGCTGCTCGTCGCGGTCGTGGTCTCGGTGGTCGGCGCGGCCGCCGTCTACACCCTGCGGGGGCTCTACGCGGGCGCCCGTCGGTTCGGTTGGTACAGCGCGACCCTGGGCGCCGAGGGTCTGGGCAGGCTGCTCCCGTGCGCCGCGCTCGTGCTCGCGGGGGCCGCGGAGCCCGTGCTCTTCGGGTTCGCGTTCGTGGTCGGGGCCGGGTTCGCGGCGCTGGTCACGGTCGCGGGCATGCGCGGGCACACCGGGGCGGACCTGCCGTCGCCGCCCGTCGACCGGCGCGGGCTGGGCCGCGAGGTCGGGCTGCTGGCCACCGCCTCGGGCCTGACGCTGCTGGTAGCGAACCTCGCCCCGGTCGTCGTGACGTCCCGGCTGGTCACGGACGCCGCGACCGCGGCCGCGTTCGCCTCGCTCTTCGTGCTGGCCCGCACCCCGCTGTTCCTCTTCGGCCCGGTGCAGGCACTCCTCATCCCCGGGCTCTCCGCCGCGGCCGCCGCGGGTGACCGCGGCTCGCTGCGCCGGCAGACCGGGATCGCGCTGGGGCTGGTCGGCGTCGTCGGCGGGCTCGGGATCCTCGCCGCGTGGATCGGCGGGTCCTGGGCCGCACAGACCTTCTTCGACGCCCCCGTCCCCATCGCGGGCGGGTACGCCGCCGCCCTCTGCGCGGGGACCCTGGGCATGATGGCCGCCCAGATCCTGCAGGCCGTCCTGGTCGCCCTGCGCGCGAGCCGGACCGCCACGCTCGCGTGGGCGGTCGGCACCGCGCTCTACGTCCCGATCCTGTTCCTCCCGCTGCCCCCGGTCCTGGCCGCCACGATCGCCCAGGTCGTCGCCCCGGCCGTGGTGGTGGCGCTGATGCTCGTGGGCGTGCGGTCGGGAGCACGCAAGCTCACCGCACCCGCGCTCCTCGCGGGTTGAGCCGCTACAGGTAGACGGCCAGGGTCAGCATCGCCACCCAGGCCAGCGCCAGCACCTGCAGGACCCGGTCGCCGAGGGCGATGTCCTCGGGCTCCCCGCCGTCGCCGTTGTCGACGTCCACGGCGTAGCGCAGGACGGCCACGACGAAGGGGACGATGGAGATGATCGACCAGATCGAGTTGTGGTGGGCCTCGCGGATCTCGAAGGCCCACAGCCCGTAGGTCATGATCAGGACGGTGGCCGAGAGGCCCCAGACGAAGCGCAGGTAGGAGGGCGAGTACGCCTCCAGGGACTTGCGGATCTTCGCGCCGGTGCGCTCGGCGAGCAGCATCTCGGCGTAGCGCTTGCCGGAGACCATGAACAGCGAGCCGAACCCGGCGGCCAGCAGGAACCACTGCGACAGCGGGATGCCCGCGGCGACCCCACCGGCGATCGCCCGCATCAGGAAGCCGGAGGCGACGATGCAGATGTCGAGGACCGGCTGGTGCTTGAGCCAGAAGCAGTAGGCCAGCTGCACCGCCACGTACACGCCGAGCACGATCAGCAGTTGCGGCGAGGCCAGCAGCGCGAGTGCGATCGCGGCCACGAACGACACCACGGCCACGGCGTAGGCGACCGGGACCGGCACGATCCCGGCCGCGATGGGCCGGTTCCGCTTCGTCGGGTGGGCGCGGTCGGCCTCGACGTCCTTGGCGTCGTTGACCAGGTAGACCCCGGAGGCGGCCAGCGAGAACGCGGCGAACGCGATCACGAGCTTGATCGCCACGGCGCCCTGGAACAGGTCTCCGGAGGCGAACGGCGCGGCCAGGACCAGGACGTTCTTCACCCACTGGCGCGGGCGCATGGTCTTGAGCACCCCGCGGGCGAGGCCGAGCGGCGAGCGCTCCGGAACCTGCTCGACGGTCGGGGGCACGTCGGTGCTCGTCATCAGTGCTTGCTCCTGTGGATCAGCCGCCGGGCGGCGAGGGCGACGGTGGCGCCGAGCGCCGTGCCGGTCGCGACGTCTGTGGGGTAGTGCACGCCCAGGACCAGCCGGGACAACGCCATCGCGGGGACGACGGCGAGCGGGGCCTTCGACCTCAGCAGGCCGCTGTAGAGCACGGCGGCCGCGGTGGTGGAGGTGGCGTGCGACGAGGGGAACGAGAGCCGGCTCGGCGTGCCCACCAGGACACGGACCGACGGGTGGTCGGGGCGGGGCCTGCGCACCACGCGCTTGACCCCGATGGAGGCGCCGTGCGCGAACGCGACGGCCGCCGCGGACAGCACCCATTCGCGTCGTCGGCGGCGGTCTCGGTAGTTCACGGCGGCGCCCACGGCACCGATCGCCAACCAACCGAGCGCGTGCTCGCCGAAATGGGACATGCCGCGGGCGACGGACACCGCCTCGGGCCGTCCCACGGCCTCCTGCACGCCCGCCAGGATCCGCACCTCGACGGGTGCGGCGGAACCAGGGGCGGAACCAGGGACCACGGCGGGCTCGTCGAGCGTCCGCTCGGTCACACGGGCCTCCTCGCGCGGCGACGGCTCGGCGTCGCGGGCGCCGGTCTGCGGGCTGTTACGGCGCGTCATGCTACGCGGGGTCGACCCGCGCACCTGCCGCGACGCCCCGTCCCGGGCTCTCGACCCAGGTCAGAACCACCGCTCCAGCACCAACGCCACCCCGTTGTCGCCGTGGGTCGCGGTGACTTCGTCGGCCGCCGCCGCGACCTCCGGATGGGCGTTGCCCATCGCGACGCCGTGGCCCGCCCAGCGCAGCATGGCCAGGTCGTTGGGCATGTCGCCGAACGCCACGGTCTCGGCCTGCGCGACGCCGTACAGCGCCGCCACCTCCGCCAGGCCGGTCGCCTTGGTGACGCCCGCGGCGGCCACCTCGATCAGCCCGCCCGGGTGCGAGAACGTCAGGTCCACCGAGTCGCCGACCAGCGGCTCGAGTGCGGCGAGCATGGCGTCGCTGCCGATCTCCCGGTGCCGGACCAGCATCTTCACGGCGGGCCGCCCGAGCAGCAGGTGCCGCTCCTCGGTCGGTGGGCCCGCCCCGGGCCAGGCGTGCTCGTAGGTCGGCTCGGCGACGAAGTGGTCGTCCTCGGCCACCGACCCGACCCGCTCCACGCCGATGGTCGCCCCCGGCAGCGCCTCGGCGACCGCGGCCGCGACCCGCTCCAGGTCGTCGACCCCCAGGGTGCGGGCGGAGACGATCCGGTCCGCCTCGACGTCGTACAGCACGGCGCCGTTACCGCAGACCGCGTAGCGGACCACGCCGAGCTGCGCCGCCACGGGCGGGATCCACCGCGGCGGCCTGCCGGTGACCAGCACGAACGGCACTCCGGCCGCGACCACGCGACCGACGACGCGCACGGTGCGGGCACTGACGGTGTGGTCGGGACCCAGCAACGTGCCGTCGACGTCGCTGGCGACCAGTCGCGGCGCCTCCACACGGGTAGGTTACGGAGCATGCGCGTGCTCGTGGTGTCGGCGCCCCTCACCGGGCACCTGCTCCCGATGTTGCCGCTGGCGGAGGCGCTGTGGGAGGCCGGTCACGACGTGCTCGTCGCCACCGGTGGGGACGCGATGGGGGCGGACACCGGTGAGCTCCCGGTGATCGACGTGGCCCGGGACGTGTCGCTGCCGCGGATCGCCGCCCGCGTCATGGCCGCCCACCCGCTCGACGCCCGCGCCGAGCTCGCAGGCCGCGCGGGCACCCGCATGGTCGCGCGGCTGTTCGGTGCGGTGAACGAGGAGCTCGCGGACTCCCTGGTGACCGTGGTGGACCAGTGGCGGCCGGACGTCGTGGTGCACGAGCCCCTCGCCGTGGCGGGCGCCCTGGCCGCGGCCCGGCACGACCTGCCGACCGTGCTGCTGGAGAACTCGCTGTTCGACGGGCCCGCGCTGGTCCGCGTCACGGCGGGGTCGAAGATCATGCAGCGGGCGCTGCGCAGGCACGGGCTCGAGGACCGCGGGCTGCCCGCGCCGCAGGTCCTGCTCACGACCGGGCCGCCGAGCGTGGTCGGGGAACGGGCCGGGCAGCCGATGCGACCGGTGCAGCGCGGCGGCGGGGACATCCCGGAATGGCTGAAGGTGCCTTCGGGACCGCCCCGGATCCTCGTGTCCCGCTCCACCGTGGCCGGGCCGGGCGGGGACCCGATGCCCGCCGCCGTGGCGGCCGCCGCGGAGGTCGACGCCGAGATCGTGCTGGTCCGCCCCGATCCCCGGACCGCGCGCCGCGCCGAGGGATCACCGCACGTCCGGACCGTCGGCTGGGTGCCGCTCACGGACGTCATGCCGCTGTGCGCGGCGATCGTGCACCACGGCGGCGCCGGGACGTCGGTCGGCGCGCTGAGCGCGGGCGTCCCCCAGCTCGCGGTGCCCGGCGCAGGCGACCGCAGGCACAACGCGGAGCTGATCGCGCGCCGCGGCGCCGGGCTGGCCGGGCGGGTCACCGCCGAGGCGCTGCACCGGCTGGTGGTCGACGGCGAGCTCGCCGCCAACGCCCGCGAGGTGCGCGCGGAGCTGGAGCGCATGCCCCCGCCGGAGGCCTACGTCCCGGCGATCGCGGCGCTGGACTGAGTCAGGCGAGCTCGGCGAGGAGGGCCCGGACCTCGCGCGCGAACACCTCCGGGCGTTCGAGCTGGACCCAGTGCCCGCAGCCCTCGACCTCCACGAGCCGGGCGTGCGGCATCGCGGCCGCGGCCCGGCGCGAGCCGTCGATGTCCACCATCGGGTCCGCGGTGCCGTGCAGGATCACGGTGGGCGCGGTGATCGCCGAGACCTGCGCGGACAGGTCGTTGCGCATCCCCCGCGGCCCGAGGGTGGCCTGGTTGTAGCGGGCGTAGCCCAGGCCCGGGCGCCGGGCCCGGCGGACGAACTCGTCCACCACCTCGGGCGGCAGGGTGGACGGATCGGCGACCATGCCCCGCACCGCCTGCCGCGCGAACCGGCCCGCCAGCCGCGCCAGCGGGACCAGCACGGCGTCGGGCAGCCGGGCGGCGAGCCACGCCGCGAGCTGGACGGCCGGGTTGCGCAGCATCGGCACCAGCCCGCCCGGGGCGACGAGCACCAGCGCCGCCACCGACTCCGGGTGCCGCAGCGCGAGGTTCAGCGCCACGTCGCCACCCATCGACACGCCCACCACCACCGCCCGCCCCAGGCCCATCCCGGCCACGACGTCCGCCAGCGCGGCGGGGCCCCCGACCGGCGGCAGGGCCGTGCGGCCGAACCCGGGCAGGTCCGGCGCGACGACCGGGCGCTCGCCCCCGAACTCGGCGAACGCGTGGAACCAGGAGATCGCCGCGTCGTCCGTCCCGCCGCCGTGGATCAGCAGCAGGGGCGTGCCCTCCGCGGCCGCGGCGGACCGCAGCAGCCGGACGCCGTCGACGAACTCCTCGGTGCTTCCCGCCGGCATGACCACGTGACCAGATTAGCCGATCCGGTCACGACTCCCAGGCGGCCAACGCGGTCCGCAGCAGGTCCGCCAGTGCCCCGCGCTGCTCGGGCGTGAAGATCGACAAGAGTTCGGCCTCGGCCGCCAACTGCTCCGGGAGCACGGCGTCGACGAGCGCCTCCCCCGCCGGAGTGAGGCCGACCCGGGCGGCACGGGCGTCCTCGGGGTCGGTCGAGCGGGTCACCAGGCCGACCCCGACCAGCTTGTGCAGCCGCTTGGTGGTCGCGGCGGGCGAGCCCACCACCCCGGCGGTCAGGTCGCCCGGTCGCAGCGGCACCGGGCTGCGGCGCAGCTGGGACAGTACGTCGAACTCGGTGCGCGTGATCCCGACCGCGGCCAGCCGCTCGTCCGCGGCGGCCTCCAGGTACCGGGCGGCCCGCATGATCCGTCCGACGACGGCGATCGGCTCGGTGTCCAGGTCGGGTCGCCGCCGCGCCCACGCCACCCGGATGACGTCGACTGCGTCACCCATCCTCCACCTTCTTTCACCGGTGTACTACTTTGATACACCGGTGAAAGGAGTATGGCGTGACGCTCGTCCGTGAGCTGGTCCGGGTCGCCCCGCACGCCGGGGCCCACCGGCCCGCCCTGCGCTGCGCGGTGTCGGTCGGGGTGCCGATGCTCGTGCTGCTCGGTCTGGGCCGGGTCGACCTGCTGGGGGCCGCGGCGTTCGGCGCGTTCACCGCGATCTACGGCCGCGACCTGACGGTCCCGGCGCGCTCGGCCGTGCAGGCGCTCACGGGGACCCTGCTCACCGCGAGCGTGGGGATCGGGCTGGTGGCCGCGCACCTGCCGGGCGCCCCGTGGCTCGAGCTCGCCGTGCTCGTCGCCCTCGCCTGCGCCGCGACCGTCATCGGCGGGATGGTCGACTGGAAGCCGGGCGGGCCGCTGTTCTTCGTGTTCGCGGCGGGCGCCTTCGCCGGGGCACCGGCGCAGTCCGCGGGGGCCGCCGCCGCGATCCTCGCGACGACCGCGGGCACCGCCGCGTTCTCGGTGCTGGTCGGGAGCGCGGGTGCGGTCTTCCCGACCCACGTCCGGGCCCGCAGGCCACTCGTCGTCCGGGCCGCCCGGGCCACCCGGGAGGACCTCCTCGACGTGCTCCTGGCCTGCGCGCTCGCCGCGCCGGTGGCCGTCCTGGTCGGGGTCGAGCACCTGTACTGGGTGCTCATCGGCGCGGTCGTCCCGCTCGCCGCCGCTCACACGACCCACCGGCTGGCCCGCGGCGTCCACCGGGTCGCCGGGACGGCGGTCGGGCTCCTCGTCGCCTGGCCGCTGCTCGCCGCCGACCTGCCCCCCTGGGCGGTCGTGCTCGCCGCGGTGCTCCTGCAGACCGCCGCGGAGCTGCTGATCCTGCGCAACTACGGGCTGGCGCTCGTCTGCGTCACGCCGCTGGCCCTGGTCGTGGGGGCGATCATGCACCCCGCCCCGACGGGCGACCTGCTGGCCGACCGGATCCTCGCCACCGTGGTCGGCGTGGCGGCGGCCCTGGTCGTGGTCGTAGCCCGCCGCCGCTCTCCGTCGTGAGTGGTAAGTGGTGCTCTGGCACCACTTACCGCGCACGGGCGGCGCAGCCGCGGATCAGATGACGGCGACCGCGACGATCAGGCCGAGCGCGACGTGCGTGGCGGCGACGACCCAGGCCTCGGGCTTGAGCTCGTCCGCCGCCAGCACCTCGCCGATCCGGATGCCGGTCACCCACTCCAGCAGCCGCACGCCACCGACCTGCGCGATGATCCCGACCAGGCCGTAGACCAGCGAGGACAGCAGGCCCTCGGCGAGCAGCCCGGACGAGGTCCAGATCGCGGTGACCACGATGAACGCCATCGAGATCATCCCGGCCGAGGTCACGACCACGGCGCCCGGCTTGCCGTCGCGGACCAGGCGGTTGAGCGCGCCCGGCGTGGTGATGTCGATGGCCCAGAACCCGAGCAGCATCAGCAACGCACCCAGCAGGGCGTACAGCAGGATCGCGCCGACCCCGCGACCGAGCAGGCCGAAGTAGGTGGCGTCCAGGGCGAGCGTCATGAGTTCCTCACGGGTCCGGGGAGCTAGTCGGGGATGCGGTGGGGGACGAATGCGGCGCCGTCGTCGGTGACCAGGCCCGCCGTCTCGCGGATGCCCAGACCCGCCGAGCCGTCTCCGACCAGCCAGGCGCCGAGGGCGGGGCGGAAGCCGTCGAACTCGGGGAGCGGGTCGAACAGCTGGTAGACGTACCCCTCGTCGCCGTACACGCCGCCGGTGGAGACCTGCGAGCCCGGCGCCACGATGTCGACGTTCGCGCCCTCACGGCCCAGCAGCGGCTTGCGCACGTACTCGGTGAGCAGCCCGGGATCGTTCAGGTAGGCGGGCAGCAGGTTCGGGTGCCCGGGGTACATCTCCCAGAGGATCGCCAGGATCGCCTTGTTCGACAGGATCGACTTCCACAGCGGCTCGATCCACAGCGTGTCCGGGATGCTCCGGACCACGTGCTTGCCGAAGTCCTCGGTGAGGATCCACTCCCAGGGGTACAGCTTGAACACCGACTGGATGGAGGACTCGGCGAGATCGACGAAGCGGTCCAGGTCGACGTCCCAGCCCAGGTCCTCGATCCGCAGCCCGACGGTGTCCAGGCCGGCCTCCGCCGCGGTCTCCTGCAGGTAGCCCACGGTGATGTGGTCCTCGCCGGTGGAGTCACCGCCCGACCAGGTGAAGTGCACCTCGGTGCTCGGCAGCGACGACTTGATCTCGCCCCACCGCTCCACGAGCCGCTCGTGCAGGGAGTTCCACTGGTCGTCGTCCGGGTGGGTGTCCTTGAGCCAGTACCACTGCAGGATCGACGCCTCGAGCAGCGTGGTCGGGGTGTCGGCGTTGTACTCGAGCAGCTTGGCCGGGCCGTCCCCGGAGTAGCGCAGGTCGAAGCGGCCGTAGACGTGCGGATCGTGCCGCCGCCAGGAGGCCGCGACCTGCTCCCAGCACCACTCGGGCAGCGCGAAGTCGCGGAACCGCTCGGTGGTGACGACGTGGTCGACCGCCTCCAGGCACATGGAGTGCAGCAGCTCGACGTCCGCCTCGAGGGAGAGGATCTCGTCCATCTCGAAGACGTAGTGGACCGACTCGTCCCAGTACGGGCGCGCCCCGCCGTCCCCGTAGCGACCGGGGGCGTCGAAGACGAGCCCCTGCTCGCGGACGGTCTGCTGCCAGCCGGGGCGCGCGGCCCCGCGTTCACGGCGCACCGTTCAGCTCCCGCTGCTTCCCTTGGAGGAACCCGACGACCCCGACGACGACGAACCCGACCCGGCCGACGTGCCGCTCGACCCGCTGGAGGAGGACCCGCTCGACACGCCGAGCCCGCCGCGCGAGATCGACTTACCCGAGGGGGTGCGGACGTTTCCGGTGCTGGGCACCGTCGTCGTGCCGCCGGAGGCGACCTGCCCGACGTTGCCGGAGCCGCCGTAGTTGTAGTGGTACTGGCCGCCGCCGCTCCCGATGAAGATCGGGTAGAAGCCGCCGCCGCCGTAGTAGGTGTTCCCGCTGCTCGAGACGGGGGTGACACAGTTCGAGTCGTCCACCACGACGTTGTTCTCGTCGACGCAGCGCGCCTCGATGTCCTCGTCGTCCGACGACACCGCGTAGCCGACGGCGATCAGCGCGACCACCCCGACCACCACGCCGGAGCCGATCAGGATCCGCTTGCGCTTCTTCTTGCGCGCGGCCTCCTCCTCGGCGAGGCGGGCCTCCTCCGCCCGGCGGCGCGCGCCCTGCTCGCGGGCGCGCTTCTCGGCGAGAGTGGGTTCACGGGGCGCGGTCGTGCCGTCCTGCTGGGACATCCGGCCGCGTTGCGGGGCCGAGCCGACCGACTCGAGGGGACCGGTGTCCCCGTCGTCCCCGCCGTTCACACTCATCGCTCTCCCCCCACGCGGGCACCGTATCCTCCCGGCGTGTCGGCCCACGATAACGGGTCGACAACGAACGCTCGCCGCGCCGGCACGACCGGCGACCGCGCCACACCCCCACCCTCCCAAGATCGCTCGATCGGGGCAGGCAAGATGAGCGCCGACATGGACGAGCTCTTCACCCCGTCCCGCGACCGCTCCCCCCATCGCGTCGCCGAGACGGAAGAAGCGCCACGGCCTCCGGAAGGTCCCCGACTGCCCGGACGCCGCCAGGCGCGACGCATCGTGGGGGCCGTGCTGGTGGGCGCCGCGGTCATGCTCGGGGTGGCGACCCTGGACACGGTCGCCGGTGCCACCGTCCCGGTCCTCGGCACGATCGCCGCGCTGCCGTCGCCGCACGGCACGTCCGCGGACATCGAGGACATCCCGCCGCCGCCGACCACACCGGGCACCTGCCTGAACTGGTCCCGGCCGGACGCGGCGGACACCACCGTCGTCGACTGCGCGCAGCCGCACCTGTTCGAGCAGGCGGGCACCGCGCAGCTGGCCGACCAGCAGGCCCTGCCGGACGACGCGACCATGCGCAGGCTCGTCAACGAGCGGTGCTCGCCGGTCGTGCTGCAGTACCTGGGCGGCAAGTTCGACCCGAACGGTCGGTTCCGGGTCGGCGCGCTCAAGCCGTCGCAGAAGAAGTGGGACGCGGGCGATCGCGAGCTCCGCTGCGGCGTCCAGTCCGCGTCCCGGTCGGGGGCGCTCTACCCGCTCACCGGCAAGGCGGTCGACCAGGACCAGTCCGGGGTGTTCGAGCCCGGGACCTGCCTCGCGATCGACGAGCGCCGCGTCGGCGACCCGATCGACTGCGCGGGACCGCACGCGGTCGAGGCCGTCGGCATCGTGGACCTGTCCCAGAAGTTCCCCGAGGGCTTCCCGGCGGTCGGCGACCAGGACGGGTTCCTCCAGCCCGAGTGCAGCCGGATCGCGGCGGACTACGCGGGCGGCGCCCAGGCCATCGCGGACAAGAAGCTCACCGTGTACTGGGACAACGTCACCGAGGACTCCTGGAACGCCGGCACCCGACGGGTCAACTGCAACCTGGCCGCGCTGCTGCCGGACCGCAGCGGGTTCGCGCCGGTCACCGGGACCGCGAAGGGCGATGTCGCGGTGAGCGACCAGGCCGCCCCGCCCGCCACCTCGACGCCGCAGGCCGGGGTGCCCGCGCCGCCGACGTCGACCCCCGCGCCCACCGCCGACCCGAGCGCCACCCCGGCGCCGAGCGAGACGCCGAGCCCGGCGCCCACGTCGGGCCCGGCGCCGTCGGAGGCCCCCGCCCCGCCCGCGATCCCGGAGATTCCGGCGCCGCCCGTCGCCCCGTGATCGGGCGGGCGCGGTTCGAGGAGCTCGTCTCGGACGCGCTGGACGAGATCCCGCCCGCGCTGACCCGGGCGATGGACAACGTCGTGGTGCTGGTCGAGGACCGCAACCCCGAGGACGGCGCGCTGCTGGGCCTGTACGAGGGCATCGCGCTGACCGAGCGGCACAGCGACTACGGCGGCGTCCTCCCGGACCGCATCACCATCTACCGCGAGGCGATCCTCGACATCTGCGACACCGAGGAGCAGGTCGTCGAGGAGGTGGCGATCACCGTGGTGCACGAGATCGCGCACCACTTCGGCATCGACGAGGAGACACTGCACGAGCTCGGCTGGGGCTGAGCCGCGCCGCCGCCCGACCTGCGCGGCGGGGCCGACCCCACCTCGTGACGCTTGGGACGCCCAAGCACCGCTCAGCGACGCTTGGGACGCCCAAGCACCACGCCCCGTGACGCTTGGGACGCCCAAGCACCGCTCAGTGGCGCTTGGGCGTCCCAAGCGTCAACGGGCTCAGCGCGCGCAGTGGGCCGAACGGGCTCAGTGCGCCTCGGGGGCCGCGCCCGCCGTCACGTCGCCTTCCAGGCTCGGGCCGCTGTCCCACAGCTCCAGCGCCCACCCGGTGTCCGCGCCCTTGTCCCGCCGCAGCACCACCCGGCCGGTGTTGGGCACGTAGCGGGTCTCGGCGGTGTCGCCGATCAGCGCGGCGGCGGCCAGCCGGATCGCGGCGCCGTGGCTGACCAGCACGACCGCGCCGCCGGGGCCGTGGGCGCGCTCGGTCTGGTCCACGATCCGCTCGACGGCGGGCAGGAACCGGGCGCGCAGGTCCAGCGCCGACTCACCGCCCGGGAGGGAGCGGGACAGGTCACCGCCCCACCAGGCGTCGTAGGTCTCGTCGAAGTCCCGGCGGGCGGGTTTGTCGGAGCGGCCCTCCAGCTCGCCCGCGAAGATCTCGTGCACCCCGTCGACGACGGTCACGGCCAGCCCGTGCGCCTGCGCGACCGGCTCGGCGGTCTGCCGTGCCCGGATCGCGCGGGAGGCGTGCACGGCGCGGACCGGCCAGTCCGCGAGCAGCTCGGCCACGACCGAGGCCTGGCTGCGGCCGGTCTCGTTCAGCGGCGCCCCGGGCGGGACGGTGTCGAGCGCCTTCGCGACGTTGGCGTCCGTCTGCCCGTGGCGCAGCAGGACCAGCCGCAGCTCGTCCAGCTCGGGCTCCTCCGGGGTCATACCTGCACTCCGTTCCGCACGTCGGCCAACCAGTGCTCCGCGGCGCGGTAGGCCGCGGACGACGCCCCGCTCAACGGGACCGTGCCGTCGCCCGCGCCGGTGGCGGGCCCGGCGGCTCCGGCCGCGCGCGGGAAGGACCCGAGGAAGCGGACCCGGTCGGCGCGGCGGTGCAGGGCGGCCAACGCCTCGCCCATCGCCGGGTCCGCGACGTGTCCGCTGCAGTCCAGGTGGAACCAGTAGTCGTTGTGCCGGTCCTTGATCGGCCGGGACTCGATCCGGGTGAGGTCGATCCCGCGTACGGCCAGCTCGGTCAGCAGACCCAGCAGCGACCCGGGCCGGTTCTCCGTGGTGAGCGCCAGGGTGGTGCGGTCGTGCCCGGTCGGCGCGGGCACCCGGCCCGGGGCCGCGACCAGCACGAACCGGGTGACGGCGCCGGGGTTGTCCGCGATGTCGTCGGCCAGGATCTCGAGCCCGTGCTGCTCCGCGGCGAGCGGCGAGCAGGCGGCGGCGTCCATCTCGCCGCGGGCGACCTGGGCGGCGGCCTCGGACGTCGACGTGGAGACCAGCACCTCGGCCTGCGGCAGGTGCGCCGCGATCCAGCCGCGGGTCTGGGCGATCCCGTGCCCGTGCGAGGCCACGGTCCGCACCGCGGCCAACGCCGTGCCCGGCCGCCCCACCAGCACGAACCGCACCCCGACCAGGGCCTCGCGGGTGATCACCAACGGGGGGTCGAGCACCAGCCCGTCGAGCACCGGGGGCACGGCGCCCTCGACGCTGTTCTCGATCGGCACGCAGCCCGCGTCCACGGTGCCCTCCCGCACGGCGGCGAGGACGGCCGGGTTGCCCGGCAGCGGCACCAGCTCCGCACCCTCGGACTCGGGCAGGGACAGCAGGGCCTGTTCGGTGAACGTCGCGTGCGGGCCGAGGAAGCCGATCCGCGTCACAGCAGGCCCAATCGGGCGAACTCGCTCACCGACATCGGGTCCGGGTCGAGACCGCAGCAGCTGAAGCGGCCGCGCACCTCGTCGACCGTGCGGTCCGAGAGCGCCTCGGCGTCCGCGGCGAGCTTGCGGGGATCGGTCTCGTGCAGGGCCTCCGCGACCGTGCCCTCGCCGCCGGTGCCCAGCATCCGGGCGACGGCGAGCAGCAGGTTGAGCACGCCGTGCCTGCCGCGGTCGCCCGCGGTCTCGGGAGCGGGCCGGACGGCCTCGCGCAGCCCGATCGCGGTGAACCCGCGCCCCGCGCCCACGGTGACCTCGAGGAAGCGTTCGACCTCGTCCACCGTCGGCACGTCCGAGGCGCGCTGCCCGCCCGCCCGCAGCTTCGGCGTGCAGCCGTGCTCGGCGACCTTCTGGACGGCCTCCAGCCAGGCCTCGACGTCCGTCCCGTCGTGCGGGCGGCGCGGCTCGACGACCGCGGTCACGTCGTCCGGCACGAACTCCGAGACGCGCTCCAGCCACACGGCGTCGACGTCCGGCGGCGCGGCGGTCTCGACCGTGCGCGGGGTGAGCAGGCTGGACCGGGAGAACACAGTCGACAGCGCCTTCGGCACCGCGCCGAGCCCGGTGTCGACGACCAGCGCGAGCTCGACCGGGCGCGCGGGCGCGGACCGCGCCAGCTCGGTGACCAGCTGCGGGAGCCGGGAGACGGGACACACCAGGTGGCCGATCATCCCGCCGTAGCCGCCGTCGCGCGCCGACAGGTAGCGGGCCACCACCGCGTCGATGCTGGGTGCGGTCAACCGCGGCTGGACGAGGCTCGCGTCGTCCACCAGGCCGGCCAGCAGGGGACGGATCGGCCACGGGTCTGCGGAGGATCCCGAGGGCACGGTCGTCACGACGGAGACGCTAACCCGCCGTTCACACGGCCCCGCCACCGGCCTCTGGACAGGTCGCCTCCCCACGAGCTAACTTAGCCTCACCTAAGTAGGAGGTGCCCAGTGGGACAGACCCGGCTCCGGCGGCCGCCGGCCCCGACGGACGCGGAGCGCGCGCGCAGCGTGGCGACCCGCGGCGGGGAGGCCGCCCTCGTCGGGACGGGCGCCCCGGAACCCGTCGTCCCGCTGGTGCACCACCTGCACGCGGACGGTTCGGCCGTGCTGCTGCTGCCGGACGACTCCCCGGTGCTCACCGCGATCCGCGGGTCCGAGCGCGGCGAGCTGCCGGTGATGCTCGAGGTGTCCGACCACGCGCCCGTGCCGCTGCGCGAGCCGATCCGCGCCCTGCTCTGGGTCAGCGGCTGGCTGCGGATCCCGGACGCGGGCACGGCGAAGCGCGCGGCCCTGCAGGTCGCCGACGCGGCGCCGCACCCCGCGCTGCTGGACCTGGGCCACGGCGCCACGCTGGTCAAGCTCTGCCCGAG
Organism: Pseudonocardia sp. WMMC193; assembly: GCF_021728735.1. Lineage (NCBI taxonomy): Bacteria > Bacillati > Actinomycetota > Actinomycetes > Pseudonocardiales > Pseudonocardiaceae > Pseudonocardia > Pseudonocardia sp. WMMC193. Next base: position 4,684,755 of record NZ_JAKKDO010000003.1, read on the forward strand.
CTCCGCCGTGCTGGCGGACGCCGAGGGCACCGCCGCGCTCGCCCCCGTCGACCTGGCCGCCGCGCGCCCGGACCCGTTCTGCCGCATCGAGGACCACTGGCTCTCCCACCTCGAGGACGCCCATCCCGAGGTGTTCGACGCCCTGGCCCGCCACCTCCCGGCGCCGCTGCGACACACCCTGGGCGCGCGCGTGCGGCCGCTGGGTGTGGACCGCTGCGGGCTGCGGCTGCGCGTGGAGACCACCGAGGGCGACCACGACGTGCGGCTGGCCTGGCAGCAGGAGGCGACGACCGCCGAGGAGCTGCGTGTGCAGCTGGGGCTGCTGGTCGGCTGCCCGTTCCGTCAGGTGGCGGACCCGAGCTGACGCTCGCGCTCCTCGACGAGCCTGGTGACCTTCCGCTCCGCGACGAAGCTCGCGACGGGGATGGTGCCCGCCAGCAGCACGAGCACCGCGAAGACCGGCGTGAACCGCGCACGCTCGGCGAGGATCAGCGTGGCCACGATGTAGGCCATGTAGAGGAAGCCGTGCAGCATGCCCACGACCGCGACCGGGCCCGGGATGTCCCAGATGTACTTCAGTGGCATCGCCACGAACACCAGCGTGATCAGCCCGATGCCGGTCACCCAGGCGCACACCCGGTAGAGCGGCAGCCGGAACCCGGCGGGACGCGGGGCGGCCGAGGACCTGATGGGGCTGCTCACGGCGGAAATTCTACCGCTTGTCGGAGACGTCGTCGGCGGCGAGGGCGGCCAACATCCGGTTGTACTCGGTCAGCGCCGGGGAGTCGGACTCGTCGATCGGGGCCACGGTGCGCCGGGTCTCCCACGGCGCGGGCCCCTCGGGGGCCTGCGAGGGCGGGGCCACGGTGGTCACCGTCTCCGGCTCGGGCTCCACGGCCACCGCGGCCGCCCGGTGTTCCTGCAGGTCCATCCGCAGGAACCGCCACCACATGTAGGCGAAGAACACCGCGAAGATCGGCCACTGCACGCCGTACCCGACGTTCAGCGCGGACCCCAGCGCGGACCCGGCCCGGTCCCACTGCCAGACGGCCGCGACCACGCACGTCGCCACCGCGAGGATCGCCAGCAGGTGCCAGAGGATCCACTTCGGGGACAGGACCACGCGCCACACGCGGTCCAGGGTACGTTCTGCCGCCGTGCGCCTCCCCGCCTGGCTGTCGGCTCCCCCGTCGACCGTCCCCGAGGTCCGCGACCCGGCCGCCCGCAGGCTGATCGGCCTCGAGATCGCGGTCGTGCTGACGGTCACCGTCGGGCTCTCCGCGCTGCGCAGCGCCCTGTCCCTGCTGGACTCGCTGCTCGCCCCCGTCCCGCTCGCGGACCAGCAGGTCGCACTCAACGCCCCGGCCGCGCAGGCGGACCTGGTGGACCTGGCGTTGCAGCTGGTCCGGGCCCTGCAGCTGTTCGGGTGGGGCGCGCTGGGGGCCTACCTGCTGCTGCGGGCCGGGTTCGCGCTGCGGCGCCTCGGGCTCGACGGCACCCGCCGCCTGCGGGACGTCCGGGACGGCCTGGGCCTCGCCGCGCTGATCGGCATCCCCGGGCTGGGGCTCTACCTGGTCGCCCGCGCCCTCGGCGTGGCGCTCGACGTCACCCCCACCACGCTCGACGACGTCTGGTGGCGCACCCCCGTCCTCGTCCTGTCCGCCCTGGCGAACGCCTGGGCGGAGGAGGTGATCTGGGTCGCGTACCTGCTGACCCGCCTGCGGCAGCTGGGCTGGTCGGCCGAGCGGGCGCTGGTGGCGACCTCCGTCGTCCGCGGGGCCTACCACCTCTACCAGGGGATAGGCGGGTTCGTCGGCAACATCGTGATGGGCCTGGTCTACGGCCGGTACTGGCAGCGCACCGGCAGGCTGTGGCCGCTGGTGCTCGCGCACGCGCTCATCGACGTCGTGGCGTTCGTCGGGTATGCCCTGCTCCCGGCGGGATGGCGACCGTAAACTGCGGGTCGTGTCCGACTCCAAGTTCCTCGCCCTGCTCCGCGACCAGATCCGGAACGAGTTCACGGCCTCCCAGCAGTACGCGGCCGTCGCCGTGTGGCTGGACGACGAGGACCTCCCCCAGCTCGCCGCGCACTTCTACGCGCAGGCCCTGGAGGAGCGCAACCACGCCATGAGCATGGTCCAGTATCTGTTGGACACCGACGTCCGGCCGATCATCCCGGGCGTCGACGCCGTGCAGAACGAGTTCGGCTCCGTCGAGGAGGTGGTCGCGCTCGCGCTGAAGCAGGAGAAGCAGGTCACCGAGCAGATCACCACCCTCGCCCGCACCGCCCGGGACGAGGGCGACTACCTCGGCGAGCAGTTCATGCAGTGGTTCCTCAAGGAGCAGGTCGAGGAGGTCGCGAGCATGTCCACCCTGCTCACGGTCGTCCAGCGGGCCGGGGACAACCTGTTCCACATCGAGGACTTCGTCAACCGCGAGCTGGCCAAGGGCGGGACCGCCGACCCGAGCGCCCCGCCGGTGGCGGGCGGCCGCGTCTGAGCCGCCCCGGACGCACTATGGAACCTTAATGCGCAGGTAAGCGCTTCAAAACCGCATCACGGTTCCATACTGCGCTAGCGGAGGGTGACCTGCTTGCCGGCCAGGGCGTCTCTCGCGACGCGTTCGGCCGTGGTCAGCTCCCCGCCCGCGGCGAGGGCCCGGTCGAGGCGGGTCGCGAAGGCCTGCGCGGGCTCGGCCCACTCCTTGCTGTGCATCTCCCGGTCCAGGTCCCAGACCGGGACGAGCAGGCCGTGCGCACGGAAGGCCCCCGCGTAGCGGGTGCCCTCGCCGAGCTCGAGCTCGCCCGCGGCGTGCAGGCGGGCGAGGGCGGCCATCAGCACGTCCTCGGCCTCCGGGCGGACCCAGCGCAGGTGGGCCTTCGTGCCGGTGTCCACCCAGTACGCGGCGCGCACGCCCTCGACGGCCTCCGTCGGCATGATCACCGAGTTGGCCCGCTCCAGGGTCGCGGCGATCTCCGGTGAGTCCGCCCCGTCCTCCGGGATCCACCAGCCGAAGTCCTGGTGCAGCTCCAGGTCCAGCTCGGCGTCCGCCGCCACCAGGTCCTGCAGCCGGACGACAGCGCCGTCCGAGCCGCCCAACCCCGGCCCGACGACCGGCAGCGCCGACCCCGGCTCCGCCGACTGCGCCCACCGCAGCGCCTTCGCGAGGTCCGCGGACAGGTCACCGGACCGCGTCTGGACCTGCATGCCCAGCAGGATCTCGCCGTCCTGGCGGACCATCGCGGCGGAGGCGCCCGGCAGCACGGTGGCGATCCGGACCGGCACGTCTCCCGGCTCGCGCAGCGGCAGCGGCGCGAACGCGGACGGCAGGAACTCCCGCATGGCGACCAGGTCCGGCTCCACGGCCAGGCCGGCGAACGGCCGGGTGACGATCACGTCGTCCCCCGCGCCGTGGCAGGCCTTGAACCGCTTGCCGGACCCACAGGGACAGGGCCGCCGCGGGTTCTCCCCGGCGACGGTGCTCTTCTCGCGCGTCTTCTTGGCCATCAGGAGGATGACGGTAGCGAAACCAGAATCTCCCGGCGCACCGCCCGGGTCGGCTCCACCAGCGCGGCGAGGTGGCGCACCACCCCGACGGTGAGCACGGCGGTGACGGCGCAGGACAGGTCGAGCGCCGCGTGCAGCAGCACACCGTCCGCCAGCGCCTGCACCCCGCTGCGGAAGGACCACAGGAACACGACCACCCCGAGGACGACCGACACGCCCCACGCGGCCCACCAGCGCAGCAGCAGCCTGCTCGGCCGCGGGCGCGCCCCGGGCGGGCGGTCCAGCCCCAGGTGCTCGACCTCCGCGAGCACCCCGCCGGGCACCGCCAGGTTCAGGCCCGGCACCACCCACCCCACGACGACGGCGAGCGTCGACCGCGCGGGCACCGTGCCGGACCGCTCGGCGGCCGCCTCCCGGATGCGCAGACACCACAGGACGACCAGGATCCCGCAGCCCACCGACCCGGCCACCGAGGCCCAGCCGCCGAACGCCACGGCGGCGTCGGAGAACGCGACCAGCCCGCCGGGCAGCGCGTCGTCCCGGCTGAGCACGAGCAGGACGTAGCGCAGCACCTCGGCGGCGAACCCGACGAAGGCGACCGCCGCGAGCGTCCACAGCAGCGGGACCAGCACCAGCGCCCAGCCGCGGGCCCGCTCGACCGCGGGCGCCGGTCCGTCCTGGTCGGGCTCCTGCCAGGGCAGCGCGGGGAACCCCCACCGCGGCATCTCGCGGTACCGCGGCGGGCCGGTGTAGCGAAAGCGCGGCCGGACGGGCAGCGGCGGCCGCGGATCCGGCGGCGGCTCCGCCACCCAGGTGAGCGCGGCCAGGTAGCGCCCGCAGTACGGGCAGAACGGACCCGCGCCCGGAGGCGGGGTCCGTCCGCACCGCGAGCACTGCACGGTCGGCCTAGATGATCTCGGGGGTGTCCGAGTCGCCGACGATCTCGCGACCCGAACCGGCCCAGGCCTGCATGCCGCCGTCGACGTTCACCGCCGGGTAGCCCTGCTGCGCCAGGTAGGCCACGACGCGGGCGGAGCGCCCGCCCGAGCGGCACACGACGTAGAGCGGGTCGGAGTCCGGGACCTCCGAGATGCGCTCGGTGAGCTGCGACATCGGGATGTGCAGCGAGCTCGGGGCCCGACCGGCGGCCCACTCGTCGTCCTCGCGCACGTCGAGCATCGGGGCGGAGGCGGGGAGGTCGGCGACGGGCACGGACGGAACACTCATGACGGTCATCCTGCCACCGCCCCCGTGACCTACCTGTGAGCGGCGATGGTCGCCATAGCGACTCCGTTCACCCGCCCCGTCGCTCCGCTCCTGCCGACCCCGGCCGCCGCTCACAGGGTCAGTGGCGCACCGTGGCCTTCTCCGCGCCCGCCCCGGTGAGGGACCGGACCTCCATCTCGGCGTACTTCTCGCTGTCGAACGGCTCGCGACGCCCCACGTAGGTGCCGATCGCGCCCAGCAGGAAGGACACCGGGATCGAGACGATGCCCGGGTTGGACAGCGGGAAGAACGCGAAGTCCGCGCCCGGGATCATCGCGTTCTTCGCCCCGGACACCGCGGGGGAGAACACGATCAGCAGCAGGCACACCGCGAGGCCGCCGTAGATGCTCCACAGCGCGCCGGTGGTGTTGAACCGCCGCCAGAACAGCGAGTACAGGATCGTCGGGAGGTTGGCGCTGGCCGCGACGGCGAAGGCCAGCGCGACGAGGAAGGCCACGTTCTGCCCGTTGGCCAGGATCCCGCCGCCGATCGCGACGACGCCGATGACCAGCGCCGTCGTGCGCGCCACCCGGACCTCACGGACCGGGTCCGGCCGCCCGCGGCGGATCACGTTGGCGTAGACGTCGTGCGCGAACGAGGCCGACGCCGTGATCGTCAGCCCCGCGACGACGGCCAGGATGGTGGCGAAGGCGATCGCGGAGATGATCCCGAGCAGGATCTCCCCGCCCAGCTCGAACGCCAGCAGCGGCGCCGCCGAGTTGACCCCGCCGGGCGCCGCGGCGATCGCCTCCGGCCCGACGAGCGCGGCCGCGCCGTAGCCCAGGACCAGCGTGAACAGGTAGAAGATCCCGATCAGCCAGATGGCCCAGACGACGGACTTGCGGGCCTCCTTCGCCGTCGGGACGGTGTAGAAGCGCATCAGGATGTGCGGCAGGCCCGCGGTGCCGAGCACCAGCGCCAGGCCGAGCGACAGGAAGTCCGCCTTGTTCGTGTACTGCAGCCCGGGCGCGAGCAGGGCCTCCCCCTTCGGCGAGGCGTCCACCGCGGCGCCCAGCAGAGCGGAGAAGTTCAGGCCGTACTCCCCGAGCACCCAGAAGGTCATCACGAACGCGCCCGCGATCAGCAGCGCGGCCTTGATGATCTGCACGTACGTCGTGCCCTTCATGCCGCCGACCAGCACGTAGATCACCATGACGATGCCGACGACGCCGATCACGATCGACTGCCCGAGGCGGTCGGAGTTCGGGATCTGCAGCAGCAGCGCGATCAGCCCGCCCGCGCCCGCCATCTGCGCGATCAGGTAGAAGAACGAGACCACCAGCGTGGACGTGGCCGCCGCGGCCCGTACGGGGCGCTGCCGCATCCGGAAGCTCAGGACGTCTCCCATGGTGAACCGGCCGGTGTTCCGCAGCAGCTCGGCGACCAGCAGCAACGCCACCAGCCACGCCACCAGGAAGCCGATCGAGTACAGGAAGCCGTCGTAGCCGTTGACCGCGATGGCGCCCGCGATGCCGAGGAACGACGCGGCGGACAGGTAGTCCCCCGAGATCGCGATCCCGTTCTGCGCGCCCGTGAACGAGCGGCCCGCGGCGTAGTAGTCCGACGCCGTGCGGTTGGTGCGGCTCACCCGGTAGACGACGACCAGGGTGGCCAGCACGAACGCGGCGAAGATCCCGACGTTGAGACCGACGTTGCCGACGTTCACGACTCGATCTCCTGGCGGATGGCCGCCGCGGCGGGGTCGAGCTTCCGGGCGGCGAACCGCACGTACGCCGTGGTGATCACGAAGGTCGTCACGAACTGCAGCAGGCCGATGACCAGGCCGAGGGTCACGTTGCCCGCGACCCGGATCGCCATGAACTCCGGCGCGTAGGAGGCGAGCAGGACGTAGGCCAGGTACCAGACCAGGAACAACGCGCTCATCGGGAAGACGAACCGGCGGCGGCGGCGACGCAGGTCGCCGAACTCCGGGGTCGCCTGCACGCGTTCGTACACGGTGGGTCCGTAGCGGTCGCCGACAGACATGGGGCTCCTCTCCGTGGGCTCCCCGACGCCCCTCCGACGCCGAGGACTCCCTCAGAGACGAACGAGCACGCGGCGCAACGGTTTCGTCGGGGAAGGATCAGGAGGCGTCGACGGGATCGTCGTTGCGCTCGACGCGGTCCCGGAACAGGCCCAGGCGCTCCGGGGCGTGCAGGCGCAGGAGCAGCGCGTCGGTGTTGGCCGGGCGGCTCTTCCGGGTGGCCAGGCTGACGACGATCATCGTGAGGAACGCGGCGGGCACGCTGACGATGGCGGGCCGGTGCAGCAGGACGCCCGGCAGCCCCTCCCCGGCGACGCCCGCGAGACCGACCGCCACGGCCCCCGCCGCGAGCACGCCGCCCACCAGGATCCCGGCGATCGCGCCGCGCGCGGTGAGCCCGCGCCACCAGATCCCCAGCACCAGCAGCGGGCAGAAGGTGGACGCGGCCACCGCGAACGCCAGGGCCACCGACTCGGCGAAGTCCAGCTGTGTCACGAACAGGGCGAGCACGATCGGGACCGCCCCCGCCAGCGGCGTGGCCAGCCGCAGGGCCGCGATCCGCAGGTCGGCGACGGCCCGCCCGGGCAGGACGTCCGAGGCTAGGACGCTGGCCAGGCTGAGCAGCAGCCCCGACGCCGTCGCGAGGAACGCGGCCCAGGCCCCCGCCGCGACCACCCCGCCCAGCACCGCCCCGGCCGCCCCGCTGCCGAGCACGGCGGTCGGCAGGAGCAGCACGGCGGCGTCCGTCTGGCCGGATACGAGCAGCTGCGGGGTGTAGAAGCGCGACAGCGCGCCGAGCAGCGTCACGAGCAGGAAGAACGCGCCGAGCATGGCGAGCACGATCACCGCGCTGCGCCGGGCGGCCCGGCCGTCGGGGTTGGAGTAGAAGCGGCCCAGCACGTGGGGCAGCCCCATGGTGCCGAGGAAGGTGGCGAGGATCAGCGAGTAGATCGCGACGAGCTGGTGGTCGCCGGAGCCCGCGAGCGGGCTGAGCCAGCGGTCGTCCGTCGCGGGCTTCCCGACCGGGACGGGGACGTCCGTGCCCGCCTCGAACACCAGGTCACCGCCCGGCTCGACCCGGTGCGTGGTGCCCGCGGGCCAGCGCAGGACGCTGCCGGGGTCGGCCGCCGCGCCGTCGACCGTCGCACCGTCGGGTCCCACCGTGACGACCGTGTCCGACGGGACCTCGAGCTCGACGCCCGCGGTGATCTGGACCGTCGTCAGCTCGGCGAACTGCGGCGGCGCGGGCCGGTCGAAGGTGTGCCCGCTGCCGAAGAAGAAGATCACCGCGACGATCGCGGGGATCGCGAGCGCGGTGAGCTTGAGCCAGTACTGGAAGGCCTGCACGAAGGTGACGGACCGCATCCCGCCGAACATCACGGTCAACACGACGATCAGCCCGGCCGCCAGCGCCCCGATCCAGATCGGCAGCCCGGTCACGATGTGCACGGTCAGCCCGGCGGCCTGCAGCTGCGGCAGCAGGTACAACCAGCCGATGACCAGCACGAACACGCTGCACAGCGTGCGCAGGCCGCGCGAGCGCAGCCGCAGCTCGGCGAAGTCCGGCACGGTGAACGCGCCGGAACGCCGCAGCGGGGCGGCCACGAACAGCAGCAGCGCGAGGTAGCCCGCGGTGTAGCCGACCGGGAACCACAGCCCGTCCACGCCCTCGCGCAGCACCAGCCCGGCGACCCCGAGGAACGAGGCGGCCGACAGGTACTCGCCGGAGATCGCGCCCGCGTTCGCCAGCGGGCCGACGTTGCGGGAGGCGACCAGGAAGTCCGACGTGCGGCGGGCCCGGTGGCCCATGGTCCCGATGACGGTGGACGCGACGGCCACCAGCAGGATCGCGGTCAGCGCCGCGACGGCCGTGGCGCTCATCGCTCTCGCCCGCTCGAGTCCAGCCGTTCGCGGGAGAGCCCGAGGCGCTCGGGGGCGTGGAGCTGCAGCAGGGTGCGGTCGACGTCCGCCGGGACGGTGGCCTTGGTCAGCCTGCTGACGACGATCATCGTCAGGAACGCGGCGGGCACCGCCACGGCGGCGGGCCGCAGCAGCAGCACGCCGAACGCGCCCTCGGGCACGCTCCCGACCAGCGTGGACGCCACGCCGACGCAGGACAGCAGCGCGCCCACCAGCAGCCCGGCCACCGCGCCCGTCGGGGTCAACCCGCGCCACCACACGCCCAGCACGAGCAGCGGGCAGAACGTCGCGGCCGCCACCGCGAACACCAGCGGCACGGTCAGGGCGAAGTCCATCCGGCCGACCAGCAGGGCGGGCGCCACGGGCACGATCGCCGACAGCACGGCGGCGATGCGGAAGTCGCGGAGCCGTCCGGAGAGCACGTCGGTGAACAGTACGCCGGCGAGGCTCACCACGAGGCCCGACGACGTGGAGAGGAACGCCGCCGCGGCCCCGGCGGACACCAGTCCGCCGAGCAGCCAGCCCGCCCAGCCGTCGCCGAGGACCGCGGTCGGGACGAGCAGCACCGCGCCGTCCGTGCGCCCGTCGACCAGCAGCTCGGGGGTGAACGCCCGCGACAGCAGCCCCAGCAGCGAGACCAGCGCGAACACCGCGCCGATCATCGCCAGCACGACGACGGTGGTGCGGCGGGCCGCGCGCCCGTCGGGGTTGGTGTAGAAGCGGACGAGCACGTGCGGCAGCCCCATGGTGCCCGCGATGCCGGCGATCATGATCGAGTAGATCTCCAGCAGCGTGGCACCACCGGGGTGTGGTTCGAGCCACTCGCGGTCGGTCGGCGGGGTGCCCGCCGGGACGGGCACGCCCGAGCCCGCGGCGAAGCGCAGCTCGGTGCCCGCCTGGACGTCGTGCACGCCGGGGGCCCAGACGAGCGGGCCGTCGACCGCGGCGCCGTCGACCGTGCCGCGGGCCTGCAGTGCCGTGTCGGCGGCGACCTCCAGGCGCACGGGGGTCTCGACGGAGACGGTGGTCTCCTCCGCGAAGACCGGCGCGGTCGGGCGGTCGAGCTCGCGGTCCGAGCCCAGGAACAGGGCCAGCGCGATCAGTGCGGGGACGGTGAGCGCGGTGAGCTTGAGCCAGTACTGGAAGGCCTGGACGAACGTGATGGACCGCATGCCGCCGCCGACGACGGACAGGATCACGAGCACCCCCGCGCCGACGACACCGACCCAGCCGGGCAGCGTCGTCAAGGTGGTGAGGGCCAGGCCCGCGCCCTGCAGCTGCGGGAGCAGGTAGAGCCACCCGATCAGCAGGACGAGCCCGGTGCAGAGCCTGCGCAGGCCGCGGGCGTGCAGGCGGGCCTCCGCGAAGTCCGGGATCGTGTAGGCGCCCGAGCGCCGCAGCGGCGCCGCGACCAGCAACAACAGCGCGAGGTAGCCGGCGCAGAAGGCGATCGGGTACCAGAGCCCGTCCACGCCCTCGCGCAGCACGATGCCGGCGACCCCGAGGAACGTCGCGGCGGACAGGTACTCACCGGAGATCGCGGCGGCGTTGGGGACGGCGCCGACCGTGCGGGAGGCGACGAGGAAGTCCGAGGTGCTGCGCGCGACCCGCACCCCGAGGGTCCCGATGACGACCGAGGCGATGCCGACGAGGCCGATCGCGACCAGCGCGATCAGGGAGGGCGTGTCCATGCCTGGGCCCGACTAGTCCTGGACGTGGTCGGCGAAGTTCTGTTCGACGCGTTCGGCGGCCCGGGTGTGCCACCAGCCCAGGCCGAGCAGGAATGGGTACACGAGCACGCCGAGCAGCAGCCACGGCAGGCGCAGGCCCAGCACCTCCAGGCGGCCCAGCTCCGGGTAGTAGGCGAACAGGATCGGGAGCGCGCCGAGCACGAGCAGCGCGACCAGGCCGACCCGCAGCGCCACGCCCAGCTGCCCGCGGATCAGGTTGGCGCGCAGCAGCTCGCCGACGGGCGTGCCCTCCTGCACGTCGACCACCGTGCGCACGGTGCGGGCGACGCCCTTGCGTTCGGAGAGGACCACGCGCACGCGCTTGGGGACGTCCGGGTCGTCGTCGGCGGCCACCCGGGCGTCGAAGCGCGCGCCGACCGGTCTGCTCGGCGGCAGGACCTCCGGCACGGCGGTCGCCGCGGCGGCCGGTGGCGCCTCGTCCCGCGACGGGTCGGCGTACGGCGCCATCCCGCCGACGTCCGTCGCCTCGAGGTCCGCGCGGTCCAGCGGGGTCGCCCCGGGCCAGGAGTGCGGGCCGGGGACGCCGGTCGGCGTGGTCGACACCGAGGCGGACGCCGAGTTCGGCCCGGCGGGCTCGCGGGCGACGAGCGGGCCGGCGAGGGTGGCCGGGGCGGGGGCGCGCCTGCCCGCACGGTCCATCGGGTTGCCCGCCTGGCGCATCCCGCCGGGTCCGGGCGGCGGGGTGACCTCTCGCGGGTCCGCGTACCCCTCGGGCGGGGGGAGCCGCAGCGGGACGCTGGCGGGGCCGAGGACGCGTTCGAAGGGGGCCTGGTCGTCCTCGCCGTCGTCGAGCTCGAGGTCGTCCTCGTCGTCGTAGTCCGCGTAGGCGAGGTAGTCCGGCTGCGGCCCGGGATCGGGCCGGGTCGACGCCGCGGGGTCGGCGGGCGCGTGCGACGAGCCGGGGAGCGGGCCGGACGTCGGCCGGGCCGCGGCACCGTCGCCGGGCTGGACACCGGTGGGCACGGGACCGTTGGGCGCCGCTCCGGTGGGCACGGCGCCGTTCGGCACAGCACCGTTCGGCACCGCGTACGGCGGTCCGGCGGGCCGGGGTGCGGGCGGGGCGGGCGGGGCGGGCGGGGCGTAGGACTCGGGTGCGCTCGGTGCCGGGCCCGCGTAGGCCTGGTAGCTGGGGGGCGGCGCGCCGCCCTGACCCTGCCCCTGACCGGCGCTGCCCTGCCCCTGACCGGCGCCGTTCTGCCACTGGGCCTGACCGCGGGGACCCGGGGCGGGCGGCGTCTGCGGTCCCCGGGACCCGGTGCGCAGCCGGGCGGCGAGGGCGTCGACGCCGAACTTCTCGGTGTCCGCGTCGTCTCGTGCGTGTCGCCCGCGCGCGGGGTGCGCGGCGCGGGCCTCCATGCGCCGCCGCAGCTCCTCCTGGAGCCACAGCGGTCCGGAGTCCTCCGGGCCGGTGCCCGACCCGGCTCGCGGGTCCCCGCCCTCCCGCGCACGCCGCCGGCGCGGGCCGCCCGGTGCGGGGCGGTCCGCGTCCGCGTCGTCGCCCACCCGACCGTCCCCCGGGTCGGCGGGTGGTGGCGAACCGTCGAGCGAGGTGCTCACCCGCGGGTCGCTCGAGGAGTCATCGCTGGCTCCACGCCTGCTTCGTCGCGCGGACCAGGCGGTCCTTCAGCTCCCGGGTGTGGCGCCGGGAGACCGGCAGCTCGGCGGTGTCCGGGCCGGACCCGACCCGCACGACGTAGCCCGACCCGGCCAGCCGCAGCTCGGTGACCAGCGGCAACGCCACCAGGAACGAGCGGTGGATGCGCACGAACCCGGCGTCTCGCCAGCGGTCCTCGAGCACCGACAGGGGGATGCGGACGAGGTGGCTGCCGTCCGTGGTGTGCAGGCGGGCGTAGTCGCCCTGGGCCTCCACGTACCGGACCGCGGACCGGGGCACCAGCTTGGTGGTTCCCGCCAGCTCGACGGGGATGACCTCGTCCTCGTCCCGCTCCGGCGCCGCCGCCTCGACGGGGGCGGCCGTGGCGCGGTTCGCGATGATCCGGTCCAGCGCGGCGGCCAGGCGCTCGGTGCGCAGCGGCTTGAGCAGGTAGTCCTTGGCGCCGACCTCGTACGCGTCGACCGCGCGGTCGTCGTGCGCGGTGACGAAGACGACCTCCGGCGGCTGCAGCATCGTGGAGAACACCCGCGCCAGCTCCAGCCCGTCCAGGCCGGGCATGCGGATGTCCAGGAACACCACGTCGATGTCCGTGCGGTCCGCCAGCCGGGCGGGCGACTGCGGCGGCGGGGGGAACTGGCCCCCGGCCGCGCGGGTCGCGGACATGGACGCGTGCGTGTGCTCGCGCGTGCTGCGGGCGCTGAGCTGTCGGAGCGCCTCGGTGGAGTCCCCGGCCATCAGGACCTCCGCGACGCGGGGGTCCTCGTTCAGCAGGAACGCCAGTTCTTCGAGGGCCGGCTGTTCGTCGTCCACAGCCAGGACGACCAGACCTCCGGAGCTGTCGGTGCTGTCCACGATCTCCTCATCCTGCGTTCCCGGGGCACGACCTCCGATCACGTCACCTCACGACGTCACCGGAGCCCGGAGTCCATGGTGACGGTGATCGGGGCCGGATGCCAGGGCATCTCATCAATCTGCGACCGATCGGCTACACCTCGAACGGGTGACGCGTTCCCGCGTCCGGCCTTTCGACCACCGCCGGCGACGCTACAGACCGTAGCGCGCCCAGCTCGCTCTGATGTCAGCCGCCTGGGTGAGCCCGAGGACGACGTCGGCCGCGGTGACCTGCGACCATCCGAGCCCGGCCGCCGCCGCGGGGGCCCCGATGCCCAGCCTCGCCAGCAGCGGCTTGCGTCCCTCGACCGTGACGAGCTTCGCCTCGGGGAAGCGCTCGGTGAGAATCGAGCGGGGGGTACCCAACCCGTCGACCAGGCCGAGGCCCAGCGCCCGCGCCCCGGACCAGACCTCGCCGGTGAACAGGTCGGTGTCGGAGGCCAGCTTGTCCCCGCGGCGCGCCTTCACCCAGTCCACGAACTGCCCGTGCAACTCGTCCTGGAAGCTGCGCAGCCACGCCACGTCCTCCTCCTTCTCCGGGAGGAAGGGGTCCAACCGCGCCTTGGAGGTGCCCGCGGTGTGCAGCCTGCGCTCGATGCCGAAGCGCTGGATGAGCCCCTCGAGCCCGAAGCCGGAGCTGACGACGCCGATGGAGCCCACCGTCGACGTCGGGTGGGCGTAGATCTCGTCCGCGGCGCAGGCCAACCAGTAGCCGCCGGAGGCGGCGACGTCCTCACAGAAGGCCAGGACCGGCAGATCGTGCTCCTCGGCAAGCCCCCGGATGCGGTCCGCGACCAGGGCGGACTGGGTGCCGGACCCGCCAGGAGAGTTGATCACCACGGCGACGGCCACGGCGTGCTCGGTGGCGAACGCCCGCTCGAGGACCTTGTCGGTGGACACCGAGTTGATCACCGCGCGGGGCACGGGTCCACCCATCTGCGGCGCGATCACCCCGGTCAGGCGCACCAACGGCACGACGTCCTGTTCGGCCTTCTCGCCCCCCAACCGCCCGGGCAGGCGGGACGACAGCCGATCAGGAATACGCAGGGCTTCCATGCCGCCACCCTACGCAAGAACGCCTGACCAGGCCGCCCGACCACCACCCGTGAGCGGCGATAGTCGCTATCACGACTATCGCCGCTCACGGGTCAGGCTCGGATGCCTGCCCGGAACTTGGGGACGCGCAGGGTGATCTTCATGCCCGCGCCGACGGCGGTGTCCACCACCAGGCCGAAGTCGTCTCCGAAGGCGCTGCGCATGCGGTCGTCGACGTTGCCGAGGCCGACGTGCGCGCCGGAGAGATGGGCGTCGTCGAGGTCCTCGGTGAGCCGGGCGGGGTCCATGCCCACCCCGTCGTCCTCGACGATGATCACGCACTCGGCGCCGGCGTTCTCCGCGGTGATGGTGATCGTGCCGCCGTTGGGCTTGCTGGCCAGGCCGTGCCGCACCGCGTTCTCCACCAGCGGCTGCAGCGCCAGGAAGGGCAGCACCACGTTCAGCACCTCGGGCGCGATCTGCAGCTTGATGTTGAGCCGGTTGCCGAAGCGGGCCTTCTCCAGCGCGATGTAGCGCTCGATGTTGGTCAGCTCGTCGGACAACGTCGTGTACTCACCCGCGGAGCGGAAGGAGTACCGGGTGAAGTCCGCGAACTCGATCAACAGGTCACGGGCCCGGACCGGGTCGGTGCGGATGAACGAGGCGATGGTGGTCAGGGCGTTGTAGACGAAGTGCGGGGAGATCTGCGCGCGCAGCGCCCGCACCTCGGCGCGGTTGAGCCGGGCCCGCGACTCGTCCAGCTCGGCGAGCTCCAGCTGCGAGGACACGTACCGCGCGACCTCCGCGGTCGCCCGCAGCAGGACCGGGCCCGCCGTGGCGTTGGTCAGCGCGGCGAGCGTGCCGATGATCGTGCCGTCGCTCTCCAGCGGCACGGCGACGATGCCGCGGATGTCGCAGTTCGGGTAGTGGCAGGCGATCGAGCCGTGCGAGAGCACCTGCTGGCGCCCGGTCGTGATGACCTGGTCGGCCAGCCCGACGACGTCCGGCTTGTGCTGGTCCGCCTCGCCGTCCCAGGCCAGGACCTCGCCGCGGGCGTCGGTCATGGTCAGGGCGCTGGTGTCCAGCAGGGTGCGCAGGTAGGGCAGTGCGTAGTTGGCCGAGTTGGGGTTCAGCCCGTCCCGCAGCGCGGGCGCGGCGAGCGCGACCGTGTGCAGCGTGGAGAACGTGGCGCGTTCCAGCGGGCTGGCGAACGTGTGCCGCCGCGACCGCCGGACCAGCAGCACGACGATCACCACGAGGAGCGCGAGGATCACGGCCGCGAGGATGAGCACCAACGGCGAGGAGAGGACCTCGGCCACCGCGCGTCACCTCACCAGTCTGGAGAGCCTCCGGTCGGCGAGGGGTTTGCCGCCGGTCTGGCAGGTCGGACAGTACTGGAACGACCGATCGGCGAAGGACACCTCCCGCACGGTGTCCCCGCACACGGGGCAGGGCAGGCCGGTGCGGGCGTGCACGCGCAGCCCCGAGCGTTTCTCGCCCTTCAGCGAGGCCGCGCCCTGCCCCACGGAGCGCTCGACGGCGTCCGTCAGCACCCCGCGCATCGCCGCGTAGAGGGCGTCGACCTTCTCCGCCGTGAGCCGCCCGGAGACGGCGTAGGGCGAGAGCTTGGCGGTGTGCAGGATCTCGTCCGAGTAGGCGTTGCCGATGCCGGCGAGCACCTTCTGGTCCACGATCAGGTTCTTGATCCGCTCGGAGCGCCCGGCGAGCAGCTCCCCGAACGCCTCCCGCGACAGGTCCAGCGCGTCCGGCCCCAGGCGGGCGATGCCCGGGACCTGCGAGACGTCCGGGACCAGGTAGACGGCGAGCCGCTTCTGCGTGCCCGCCTCGGTGAGGTCGAACCCGGGCCCGCCGACGGCGTCGAGGTGCACCCGCAGCGCGAGCGGGCCGCGCCCGCTGGGCTTCGGCGGTGTGCTCGACGCCTGCTCGTGCCAGCGCAGCCATCCCGCCCGCGAGAGGTGGGTGACCAGGTGCAGGGGGCCCGCGTCCGGCCGGTCCTCGAAGTCCACCGAGAGGAACTTCCCGAACCGCGACGCCCCGGTGACCACCCGCCCGACCAGCGCGGACACCGGCGGGTCGAAGGTCTTGAGCACGCTCATGCTCGCCACGTCGACCCGTGCGACCGGCCGGTAGAGCGCGTGGTCGCGCAGGTGCTGGGCGAGGGCCTCGACCTCGGGGAGCTCGGGCATGTCGGTCCCCCTAGTTGGTGTCCGGCTGCAGGGGGGTGTCGGCGTGGCCCGGAGTGCCGCGCTGGCGCAGCGACAGGAGCACCACGCGCATCTCCTCCTGGGCCTTGCCGATCCCGCGGACCTTGCCGACCCAGTGTTCCTGCTTGGCGTCGGTGTTGTAGTGCCCGTCCGTCTTCGCGACGATCGTCCACGGCCTGCGCAGGTACCAGCGGACGGGGAAGAAACCCAGGATGACCAGGGCGAACAGCCAGTAGAACAGCGGCACGTGCAGCCGGGACTGGGTGAGCAGCGGCCAGGCGACGATCACCACGCCGAACACGATCAGCGCGCAGACGACCATGACGACGGCTCCGCGGCCACCGTCGACGTCGTGCTCGAACTCGTCGCCGACCGCGGGCACGGACCACTCGATGTGCCGCGAGACCTCCCAGGTCCGCCCGTCGCCCGCGGTGACGGTCTTGCGCACCATGCCTCGGCCCCTCCTCGCTCGGCGGGTTCCCACTCTCCCACAGACGCGGGGTCGTCCGGATCACCCGGAACCCGTTTGCGCACCGTCCCCGCAAAGGCGCATCCTGGCCACCGATACTCATTGCGTGCTACATGCAAAGAGAAGGTAAAGGACCCTGCGTTGACTGCACCGAGTACAGCCACCGTCGCCCCGGACCGAGGCGGTGAGCTGACCCATCGACAGATCGTGACGATCCTGGTCGGACTCGCGCTCGGGATGTTCCTCGCCGCCCTCGACCAGACGGTCGTGGCGACGGCGATCCGCACCATCGCCGACGATCTCGGCGGGCTGTCCCAGCAGGCCTGGGCCACCACCGCGTTCCTCATCACCGGCACGATCACCACGCCGCTCTACGGCAAGCTCTCCGACATCTACGGCCGCAAGCCGCTGTTCCTCACCGCGATCACGATCTTCATCGTGGGCTCCGTGCTCTGCACGTTCGCCACCTCGATGTACATGCTCGCGGGCTTCCGGGCCGTACAGGGCCTCGGCGCGGGCGGCCTGTTCTCGCTGGCCCTGACGATCCTGGGCGACATCGTGCCGCCGCGCGAGCGGGCCCGCTACCAGGGCTACATCCTCGCCGTGTTCGGCACGTCGAGCGTGCTCGGCCCGGTCATCGGCGGGCTGTTCTCCGGCCAGGCCGAGATCGCGGGCATCGACGGCTGGCGCTGGATCTTCCTGGTCAACGTGCCGATCGGGCTCGTGGCCCTGTTCGTCGTGGCCCGGGTGCTGAACGTCCCGCACGTCAAGCGGCCCCACAAGATCGACTGGCCGGGCGCCCTGACGCTGGCCATCGGCCTCGTCCCGCTGCTGATCGTGGCCGAGCAGGGCCGCGAGTGGGGCTGGGACTCCGACCGGGCCATCGGCTGCTACATCATCGGCGCCATCGGGCTGATCCTGTTCTACTTCTGCGAGCGGGGCATCGGCGACGACGCGCTGATCCCGCTGCGGCTGTTCCGCAACGGCGTGTTCAGCCTGACCAGCGCGGCCGGGATCATCCTCGGCATGGGGATGTTCGGCGGCATCGCGCTGCTGCCCCAGTTCCTGCAGATCGTGCGCGGCGCGAGCCCCACCGAGTCCGGCTTCCTCATGCTGCCGCTCGTCGCCGGGATCATGGTGGCGTCGATCGTGTCCGGCCAGGTCACCTCCCGGACCGGGCGCTACAAGATCTTCCCGATCATCGGCACCGCCCTGATGGTCGGCGCGATGCTGCTGCTGCACTTCCTCGTCACCTGGGACATCCCGCTGTGGGAGCTCGACCTGCTGATGGCGATGTTCGGCCTCGGGCTGGGCTGCTGCATGCAGACCCTGGTGCTGGCCGTGCAGAACGCGGTGCCCGCGCGCGACATGGGCGTGGCCACGGCGTCGTCGACGTTCTTCCGGCAGATGGGTGGCACGCTCGGCACGGCCATCTTCCTGTCCATCCTGTTCTCCACGGTGGGCGACAAGATCACCGCCGCGTTCCAGGGCGACGCGGGCCAGGTCTTCCGGGCCGCGGCCGCCGATCCCGCGGTGCTCGCGAACCCCGCCAACGCCCAGGTCCTGCAGGGCGCGCAGTCCGGTGACCTGTCGGCCGCGTCCGGCGTGCTCAGCGACTCCGCGTTCCTGCAGCAGATCGACCCCGGGCTGGCCCGGCCGTTCCTGGTCGGCTTCACCGACTCGATGACCCTCGCCTTCCTCGTGGCGGCGATGGTGATGTTCCTGGCGTTCGTGTTCGTGCTGTTCATCAAGGAGTTGCCGTTGCGCACCATGTCCGGCGCCCAGGCCCGGCTGGCCGAGGAGGCCGCGGCGATGCCCGCCGTCGAGAGCGCGGAGGCGGCGGCCGCGGCCTCGCCGTTCGACCCCCAGGAGCCCGCCGCACCGATGCCGCCCTCGCCCACCCCGCGGTCGGCGCCGGACCCCTTCGCCGCACCCGTCGGGGCCGCCACCAACGGCACCAGCAACGGTTCCGCGACGATCCGCGGGCGCCACGCGCTCGGCGGCGGGCTGCCTGCCGCGCAGCCCGGCCCCGGCGCCGTGACCGGGGACGGCCCCGAGGTGACGGGCATCGTCCACCGCGCGGACGGCACCGGCCTCGCGGACGCCGTGGTGACCCTCACCGACCCGGCGGGCCACCAGGAGGGCCGCACGGTCACCGGGCCCGACGGCGCCTACCGGATCCCCCTGGAGCACGGCGGGACCTACCTGATCGTCGCGACCAGCGGCGCGTTCCCGCCCTACGCGTCCATGGTGGCGGTGGCGGACCGTCCCGTCCGCCACGACGTCCCGCTCGCAGGCGCCTGCGCCGTGCGCGGCACGGTGCGGGCGGGTGACGGCGCCCCGGTCTCCGAGGCGACCCTCGCCCTGATCGACGCCCGCGGAGACGTCGCGGCCACCGGACGTCCGGACGAGGCGGGCCGCTACCGCCTCGAAGGGGTGCCGGAGGGCCGGTACACGCTGACCGCGACCGGGCCCGGGTTCGCACCCGTCGCCTCGTCGGTGGAGCTGCGGACGGGGGCGACCACCGACCACGACATCGCGCTGCCGCAGCGGGCCCGGCTGACCGGGACGGTCGTCGCGGCCAGCGACGGCCGCGGCGTCCCCGAGGCCCTCGCCACCCTCATCGACGCGGACGGCGCGGTCGTGGCCTCGACCGTCACGGCGCCGGACGGCACGTTCACCTTCGAGGACCTGCCCGGCGGCACCTACACGCTCACGGCCAGCGGGTACGCGCCGGTGGCGACCGTCGTGCAGATCGGTGCGGGCGGGGTGACCGAGACCGACGTCCAGTTCCCGGCACCCGCGCAGGAGGTCGTGCAGAAATGACCGCCCACGCATTCCCTCCTGCGGAGGCGGCCTCATGACCGACGTGACCGGCAGGCTCATGACCCCCGACGGATGGCCCGTCACCGGCGGCACCCTGACCGCGGTCGACGCGACCGGCGTGCAGCAGGGGCGGACCACGAGCCGCGAGGACGGCGGGTTCGTCCTCGCGGGGCTGGCGGACGGCCCGTACACGGTGATCGCCGCGGCGGCGGGCCACGAGCCCGCGGCCCGCACCGTCGCGGCCTCCGGCGGCCGCGCGACCCTCGGGGTGCTGGAGCTCGCCCGGGTGGGCGGGGACGTGCTGCCCGCGCCCGGCACCTGGGCCATCGACCCGCACCACTCGTCCATCCGCGCCACCGCGCTGCACCTGGGGATGAGCCGCATCCACGGCAGGCTGCGGTCCTTCTCCGGGCACATCCAGGTGGCGGACCCGCTGGAGAACAGCTCGGTCGAGGTCGTCATCGACCCCAGCGCCGTCGACTCCGACGACGCCGACCGGGACACGCACCTGCGCTCCCCGGACTTCCTCGACGTGGCGGCCTACCCGGAGATCACCTTCAAGTCCGACGGCCTGACCAGGCTCGACACCCGACACTGGCGGGTCGACGGGGTGCTCACCCTCAAGGGGGTGAGCGCGCCGGTCGCGCTCGACGTGCGCTACCGCGGCACCGGCCCGGACCTCTGGGGCGGCACCAGGGCGGCCTTCGAGGCGACCACCGAGATCTCCCGGGACGACTTCACCATGGCGTGGAACCAGAGCGTCCTCGCCGGCGTCCTGGCGATCGGCCGCACGCTGCGGATCGACATCGACATCCAGGCGGTCCGCGGGTAGCGACCCCGTCCGGCCGAGATGAACCTCAGGGCGATCCGAGGGCGCCCGGAATCGCCCTGAGGTTCATCTCGGCTAGAAGAGGGTGGGAGCCAGCACGCCCTCGTGGGCCAGCAGCCACTCCTTGGTGGGCAGGCCGCCGCCGAACCCGCCGAGACCGCCCGCCGCCATGACCCGGTGGCAGGGCACGACGACCGGGATCGGGTTGGAGCCCATGATCGAGCCGACCCCCCGGGCCGCCGTGTAGCCGTGGCCCTCGTACGCCCCGCTCGCGTCCGCGAGCTCGGCGTAGGTCGTGGTGCTGCCGAACGGGACGGCCCGGAACAGGGTCTGCAGCACCGTGCGCTGGGTGCCGTGGGTGAGCCGCCAGTCCAGCGGCACGTCGAACCGCCTGCGCTCCCCGGCGAGGTACTCCGCGACCTGCTCCGCGGCGGCGCTGGGGCCCTCGACCGGCTCCAGCTCCAGCCGTGCGGCCGCGACGCCCACCCGCTCGGGATCGGCGCCCCACGTGACGAGACACAGCCCGGTCGGTGAGCTGCCGACCGTCAGCGCCCCGAGCGGGCTCGGGGCGGGGACCACGGACCAGCTCAGCCGCGTCACAGCTCGCTCGCCAGGGGCACCTCGGTCAGGGCCGCGCCGGTCATCCACTCCCGCAGGGCCTTGGTGGCCAGCACGTCGTCGGTGTTGTAGCCGATGAGCCGCTCGCGCTGCGCCGCGTCCGGCTCGGCCCCGTCCATGCCCACCGCGTCCCGGTACCAGCGCATGGAGTTCTCCCCACCCGCCTCCGGGTCCCGCCAGGTGAACCCCGCGACGGGGGCGATCTTCTTGAGCCCCTTGCCCTGGGCGCACAGGAACCACTCGTTGACCACGGCGAACAGGTCCACCCAGGTGTCCGCCGCGATGAACTCCTGCACCTGCGCGACCGGCGGCACCCCCGGCATGCCCGCGAACCGCTGCGCCGAGGACAGCAGCCAGCGGTTCTCCGCCTGCTCGTTGTAGCAGTAGGCGGCGAAGGTGCGACCGCTCGCGGCGGCGGCCGCCCGGACCCCGGACAGCCAGGTCCAGAACTCGCCGAACGAGCGCCCCTCGTCCGGGGTGGGGACCGGGTCCCAGGTGGCGAAGGCCCGGTAGCCCTCCGGCGTGTCCCCGGGGCGCATCCCGCCCGGGTAGGACAGCTGCACCCCCCACATGTAGGCGCCGGACTCGCCGAAGCTCTCCATGTCGACGTCCACCTCGACGTCCGCCCGCAGGACCGGCACCTGCGGCACCCGGCGCACCACGGCGAGCCCGCGCAGCCGGGCGCGGGCCAGCGCCACCGCGTCCGCGAAGGGCATGCCGGGCATGGGCACCGGCTCGTGGGCCGGGTCCAGCGCGGCCAGCTCGTCGACCGTGCCGACACCGATCTCCTTGAGCGCCGTGGCGGTGTCCCCGCGCACGACGAGGCTCACGTCCCGCCGCTCCTCGAGCACGGCCTCGCAGGTCGGCCACCACGGGCAACGCCGGCACTCCAGGATCCGGGAGGGCTCGGCCAGCGGCGCGGCGCCGGTGGCCGCGGCCAGCGCGACGGCCGCGCGGTCGGCGAACCGCTCGTCGTACTCGCCGAGGGTGCTGCGCTCCCCCGGCCAGTGCCCGGCCCGCAGGTCGTGCCACACCACGACGTCCGCATCCAGGCCGATCACGCCGCCCAGGCCTGCGCCCTCCGGGGCCCAGCCCGCGGACTGCAGCATGCGCAGCAGGTGTGCCAGCCGCAGCAGGTCGCGAGGCTGGGACCGGACCTTGCGCTCGGTGTCCGGCCGTGCGGCCGCGGGGAAGGGCGTGGCCAGCGGCGCGGTGAGCGCGCCGGTGCCGGGATCGGTGATCCGGTGCCGCACGACGATGACCGGCAGGTACCCGCCGGGCACCCGGACCAGCAGCTCCGCCGAGCCGCGCCGCCCCGCCCGGTCCAGCGGCAGCACGGCCCCGCCGATCAGGCCCGCACCGGCCGCGACGAGCTCCTCGGTGCGGCGCGCGCGCTCGCGGGAGGTGCCCTCCTCCGGCACGGAGTGCCAGGCCTGCGGCTGATCCGCGGCCAGCGCGGTGGCGATGCGGGCGCGGTGCTCACGCGCATCCGCCCGGCGCTGCTCGATCGCCGGGTCCGGGAGCGCGCGCGGCGAGTCGCCCGCCGCGGGGTCGTGGTCGAGGTGGACCCGGCGGCGGCAGCGGGTGGTCGCCGCGGCATCGAGCACCGGGACCCCCACCGGGGCGCCCGGGCCCGACCCGCTGATCGTCCCCCTGATCGACACCGTCACGCCTTGGAGGGTAGAGACCGACACCGACAACTCCGCGCAGGCCACGACGAGCCAGGCCGCGGTGCCTCGTCGCGGGAGGGTGGCACCGCACTCGGCGGCGGCTCGGCCACGAGCGGCTGGATCCGCCGGTTCCGGCACGACCCTTCTGCGACGGGGCACTAGTCTCGCCCCGATCACCGGAAACGGTCACGGAGCGGGAGGCACGGGACACCATGGCGCGGAGCTCGTCGGACCGAGCGAGGCGGAAGGCGGCGAAGGCGGCCGCCCGCACCGAGAAGGCCGCGGCGAAGAGCGCGGCCAAGGCACGCAAGACCGCCGAGCAGGCCGGGGACCGGGTCAGCCGGGCGGCAGGCACCGCGCTCGCCGCCGTCGAGGCCGCGACCAGCGACAAGGTCGGCCGCAAGGCGAACAAGAAGGCGCGCCGGACGGCGACCAAGGCGCAGAAGGCGCTGGCCAAGGAGGCGGGCACCGCGGCACCCAAGGACCTGACCAGCGCGCAGACCAAGCGGGTGCTCGCGGTCGGCAAGGCGGTGGCCCCGCTGTTGCTGCCCTACGGCATCGCCGCGGCCGGGGTCGCCCGCGCGTCCTGGGACACCTATCGGTCCCGGCGCCTCGGCGTCCCCGCCGACCAGCTTGGTCGCTTCACCGGCCGCGGCGGCGCGCTGCACGCCCGGTTGTCCCGGGCGGGCGAGGCGCTGACCGAGGTCGAGGCGACCGGCGACGCGGCGGGCCGCGCGTTCGCCCAGGAGACCCGGCCGCGGCTGGCGGACCTGGCGCTCGCGGTGCGCGCGGCGGAGCAGATGCCGACCCCGCGGCGGCGCACGGCGTTCCGCGCGGTCGGGAGCGAGCTGGACCGGATCGAGGACCGGCTGCTGGACCAGCTCGGGCTGCGCGGCTGAGTGGGCGGCTGAGTGGGCGGCTGAGTCGGCGGCCACCTGCGCCACTGATCGTCTCGGCCACGGGCTACGGTCTGTGGCTGTGTCGTCGGCCGATCGAGCACGGACCCGTCCCCCGTCCGGGGGCGGTCCGCACGCCCGCCCGGTCCCGCGCGGCCTCGCCCTGGTCTCGCTGACGGCGCTGCTCAGCGCGCTCGGCCACCTGGCGGGTGGCGGCACCCTGCCCGATCTGGGGCTGCTGCTCGTGCTGCTCCCCCTGCTGGCGCTGGTCGTCACCTCGCTCGCCGAGCGGATCCGGGGCCGGCTCGCCGTGCTCGGCACGCTCGGTGCGGGCCAGCTCGTCCTGCACGAGCTCCTCGTGCTGTTCGGCCACGACCACGCGGGCCCGGTCGACGCTCCCCGGATGCTCGCCATGCACGCCGTGGCCACCGTGCTGTCCGGGCTGCTGCTCGTGCACGTCGACGCCCTGCTGGCCGCGGTCGGCCACGCGCTGCGGCGGGTGGTCCCCCGCCGTCCCGGCACCCCGGTCGTCGCGCCGCGGGTGCGGACGTGGGTCACGCCCCAGGCGTCCTCGGGGCACGTCCGGCGGGCCGCGGTCGGGGCGCTCGGCCTGCGCGGTCCTCCGGTGGCGTCCGCTCCCTGACCGGATCCGGACCCACCTCACAGAGGACACCCATGTTCACCGTTCGTCGTACCGCCCTGCGCGCGAGCGCCGTGGCCGCCGTCGCAGGCGGGCTGCTGCTCGCCGGCACCGTGCCCGCGTTCGCGCACGTCACCGCCCAGCCCGGCACCGCCGAGCAGGGCGGCTACACCGTGATCACCTTCCGCGTGCCCAACGAGTCGAGCACAGCGGGCACCACGAAGCTGCAGGTCAACCTGCCCGTCGACCACCCCATCACCTCCGCGCGGACCACGCCGCAGCCCGGCTGGACGGCCGAGGTCACCAAGGGCACGCTGCCCACGCCCGTGGACGTGAACGGCACCCAGGTGACCGAGGCCGTCACCGCCGTCACCTGGACCGCGCAGCCGGGCACCCGCATCGGGCCCGGCCAGTACGTCGACTTCCCGCTGTCGGTGGGGCCGCTGCCGACCGGGGTCGACGAGATCGTGCTGCCCGCCGTCCAGACCTACGACGACGGCCGCGTCGTCTCGTGGGACCAGCCGACCGTCGCCGGGGCGGAGGAGCCGGAGCACCCGGCGCCGACCGTCACGCTGACGCCGGCCACCGGCGGTGGACACGGCGCGCACGGGGGCGGTGACACCGCCGCCGCCGCGGGCACCACCGACACGACCGCGCGCTGGCTCGGCGGCGTCGGGCTGCTGCTCGGCGCGCTGGGCCTCGGGCTCGGCGGCGGCGCGCTGCTGCGCAGCAGGCGGTCGGGCGCCGAGCCGAAGGAGAAGGTGGACGCATGAGGAGGCTCGTCGCGGCGGGTGCGCTCGCCGTGCTCGCCACGCTCGCGATGCTGGTGGGTGCCGCGCCCGCCTTCGCCCACGCCCAGTTCGAGGGCAGCGACCCCGCGGACGGGGCCAGCCTCGCCACCGGGCCGCAGACGGTGACGCTGACCTTCAGCGACACCATGCAGCAGGGCTTCAACACGATCACGGTGACCGGCCCGGACGGCGCGCAGTACCAGGCCGCGGGCGACCCGAAGGCACAGGACACCACCGTCAGCATCGGGGTGAACCCGCTCGGCCCGGCCGGGGTCTACCAGATCGGCTACCGCGTGCTGTCCGACGACGGCCACCCCATCACGGGGCAGATCGGGTTCACCCTGACCCAGCCGGGGCCCGGGGCCGGCACGCAGGCCGCCGCCCCGACGGCCGCGGCGCCCACCTCGCAGGCACCCGTCGCCCAGGCGGCGCAGGAGGACCAGGAGTCCGGCGGCATGCCCGTCTGGCCGTGGATCGTCGGCGCGATCGTGCTGGTCGCCGCCGGTGTGGTGGTCGCGATGCGGCTCGGGAGGTCCTCGTGACCGGGACCGCCCGCTGATGGGGGCGCCGACCGCGGCCCGCTCCACGGAGCGGTTCCTGCCGCTGGTGTGGGCGTTGATCGCGGTCGGCGTCGCCCTCGCCGCGGGAGCCCTGGTGGCGGCGGGCGGGGTCACCCTCGCCGCCACCGGGGCCCGCGGGCTGACGGACGCGGTCGCCGTCGCCTGCGTCGGGTTGGGGCTGGTCACCGTGCTGGTCCCGACGAGCGCCCGGGACGCCGCGGGGCTCGCCGTGATCCGCCGCGGCGACCGGTGGACCGTGCCCGCGGCGGGCCTGTGGCTGGTCGCCGTGCTGGTGTCGGCGGTGCTGCGCAGCGCCGAGGCCTTCGGGGTCTCCCCCGCCGCCCTCACCGGGGGGCAGGTGGTCGCGTTCGGCACCCGGGTCGCCGCGGGCCGCGGCATCCTGCTCACCGCGCTCTGCGCGCTCGTGGTGCTGGGCTGCGCGATCGCCCGGCTGCGCGCGCCCGAGTCGGTGCCCGGGCGGGTCGTGCTGGTCGCGGCGCTGCTCGGCGCGCTCACCCCCGGGGTCACCGGGCACACCGGGACCTCGCCGGACCACCAGTTCGCGGTCGTCACGGTGGCGCTGCACGTGGGGGCGGCGGCGCTGTGGGTCGGCGGGCTGGCCGTCCTGTTGGTGCTGATCGCGCCGCACCGGCGACTGCGCGAGAAGGCGATCCCGCGGTTCTCCCGGATCGCGACGGTCTGCGTGGTCGGGACCGGGCTCACCGGCATCGCCAACGCGGTGCTCCGCCTCCCCACCCTCGGCGCGCTCGTGACCAGCGGCTACGGCGCGCTGCTGCTGACCAAGACCGGCCTGATCGTCCTGCTCGCCCTGCTCGGTGCACTCGCCCGAGGACGGCTGCAGCGCGGCACCCTGCCCGTGCTCCGCTGGGCGGGGATCGAGGTCACCGTGATGGCCGTGACGATCGGCGTCGCCGCGGCGCTGAGCCAGACCGCGCCCTGAGCCAGTGCGCGGGCGCGGCGAACCCGCGCGGCAGCCGGGTGGTGGCGTCACCACGGGCGGCGGTGAGCTGCGGCGGGGTCAGGAAGAGCACGTCCCGGAGGTCGGCGCCCTCCAGTCGCGCGCCGCGCAGGTCGGCACCCGTGACGTCCGCGCCGCGCAGGTCCGCGCCCCGCAGGTCGGCGCCGAGCAGCAGCGCACCGCGCAGGGACGCCCGGCGCAGGTCCGCGCCCCCCAACGAGGCCCCGACCAGCTGCGCGCCCCGGTGGTCCGGACCGCCTCCCCGCACCCGGGCGCTCGCCTCGGTGAGCAGCGGGTTGACCGCGCCCCGGCGGGCGTCGACGTCCTCCCCGGCCAGCTCCGCCGGACCCTGCGCGACCACGCCCTCCAGGTCCCGGCGGGCCGCCCGCAGCCGCCGGAGCAGGTCCTCCTCCCCGGCCACCCCGTCCATCAGGCCCTCGGCCTCGACGACGTAGCGGAGCAGTTCGTGCAGGTCACGCAGCCGCGGGAAGGCGGCGAACGCGTCCTCGCGCCGCTCGACCCGCGCGGTCAGCGCCTGACCCGCGCCGAAGCAGTCGAACACCGTGCAGCCGACCATCCCCCGCTCCCGCAGCACGGCGTGCTGGTCGCAGCGGGCGTCGGTGGTCAGGTGGGCGCAGGGGGTGCCTGCGGGCTTGGTGAACGCGAAGTCCGAGGAGCGCTCGAACGCGGGCACCACGCAGCACAGCCCGGTGCACCGCGTGCAGTCCGCCCGCAGGTCCTCGAGCTCGATCACCGGCCCGACGCTACGCTCAGCCCGCCCGGTAGGCCTCCAGCAGCCGCAGCCACACCTCGCTGATCGTGGGGAAGGCCGGCACGGCGTGCCACAGCCGCCCGAGCGGCACCTCGCCCACGATCGCGATCGTGGCCGCGTGCAGCATCTCGGCCACGTCCTGGCCCACGAACGTCGCGCCCACGATCACCTCGCGGGCGGGGTCGACGACCATGATCGCCTTGCCGTCGTAGCCGTCCGCCTCCAGGGAGGACCCGGCCACCGCGATGTCGATCACGATCTCGCGGTCGCCGGGGCCCGCCGTCCGTCCGACGTGCGCGACCTCGGGATCGGTGAACACCACCTGCGGCACGGCGACGTGGTCCGCGGTGGCGGCGTACTCGCTCCACGGCGCCGGGTCGACCGACCGCCCGGCGGCGCGCGCGACGATCGCCGCGCCCGCGATGCGCGCCTCGTACTTGCCCTGGTGGGTCAGCGGCGCCTTGCCCGCGACGTCCCCGACCGCGTACAGCCAGTCGCCGAGCACGAGCCCGGAGTCGTCCGCCTCGATCCCGTCGAGCCCCACGGACTCCAGCCCCAGGTCCGCGGTGTTCGCCCGGCGGCCCGTGGCCAGCAGCAGCTCGTCGACCTCGATCGTCTCCGCACCCACCGTCAGGAGGATCCCGGGGGCGACGGCGTCGAGCCCCACGTACCGGACGTCCACCCCGTCGGCGCGCAGGCCCGCCTCGACCTTCTCGGCCACGACCTCCTCGAACGCGGGCAGCAGCCGGCCGCGGACGAGCATCGTGACCTGCGCGCCCAGCCGGGCGTAGGCCTGCGCCATCTCGCACCCCACGACCCCGCCGCCGAGCACGCCGAGCCGGGGCGGCACCGCGTCCGCGGAGGTCGCCTCGCGCGAGCCCCACGTGCGCACGGAGTCGATCCCGGGGATCGGCGGGCGGACCGGGGAGCTGCCGGTGGCGAGGACGACGGCGCGGCGGGCGGTCAGCGTCTGGTCCCCGACCTGGACCCGCTTCTCCCCCACGAGCCGCCCATGGCCCCTGACCAGCGTGATCCCGGCGGAGGCGACCCACTCGGCCTGGCCGGAGTCGTCACCGCGGGAGGTGAAGTAGTCCCGCCGGGCGAACACCGCCTTCGGGTCGAACTCGGCGGTGACGCCGGGCAGCTTGCGCGCCGCCGCTACCGCCATCGGGGTGCGCAGCAGCGCCTTCGACGGGATGCACGCCCAGTAGGAGCACTCCCCACCGACGCGCTCCGCCTCCACCAACGCGACCGACAGCCCGCCCTGGTGCGCGTAGTCGGCGGCGTTCTCCCCCACCGGACCCGCGCCGATCACGATCACGTCGTACTCGCTCACGCTGCCTCGCTCCAGCTCGTTCGAGTGCGCTCGGCGCACGTTTCGTGCTCACCCTGCTGCATGATCGCGAATTCCGTGCACCGGGTGCTCCGCGAACAGCACTCAGCGCACGAAACGTGCCGCGCTCACTTCTGCACCGCCGCCACCGCACCGACGATGTCGTCCGTGCCGCCCATCAGCTCCAGGGTCAGGCCCGCCGTGCCCGGCGCCTCCAGCACGGCGGCCAGGACGGCGGCCACGTCGTCCCGGGTCACGTCCACCCGATCGAGCGGCCCGGTGGACAGCGCCACCTTGCCGACGCCCGGGTCGTCGGTCAGGGTGCCCGGGCGCACGATCGTGAGGTCCAGGTCCGAGCGGCCCCGCAGGGCGTCCTCCGCGGCCTTCTTCGCCGCGACGTAGGCCGCCCACACCTCCCCGCGCGCCGGGTCGACCGGTTGGTCCACCCCCGTCGCCGAGACCAGCACGTACCGGCGCACCCCCGCCTGCGCGGCCGCGTCCGCCAGCAGCACGGCCGCGGCACGGTCGACGGTGTCCTTGCGCGCCGCCGTGCTCCCCGGACCCGCGCCGGCCGCGAACACCACCGCGTCCGCCCCCTTCAGCACGGGCGCGAGATCGGCCGCGGAGGCGGACTCGAGGTCCAGCACGACGGCCGACGCCCCGGTCTGCTCGACGTCCGCCCGGTGGTCCGGGTTGCGCACCACCCCGACCACCTCGTGGCCCTGGTTCGCCAGCAGCGTGGCGAGCCGGAGCGCGATCTTGCCGTGTCCCCCGGCGATGACAGTCCGCATGGGACCGACGCTACTGACACTCGCGGACCCGCGCCCGTCGCCCGACTCGCGCGCGACTCCCCCTCCCGACGGGTGGGTTGTCGCAGGATGAGACAGGTCGACGAGTCGATCAGGCCGGTCGCGCAGACCCGCTTCCGGCCCAGGTCAGAGCCGTCTCAGGACGTCCTGCAAGATCATTCCGTTCCGAACCGTCGCGACGGCCGGAGTCCGATTAGTCCTTTTTCTCGCCCACTGGAATCCCTCGTCTTGTGACTCCGCACACCCGGATAGACGGTGATCGCGACCACATCGACTCGCGAGGAGGTGCGGCGTGAAGGCCGTCCGGGTGCACGCTTATCACTCCGATCCCACGATCGACGACATTCCGGAGCCCACGCTCCAGGGCCCACTGGACGTCATCGTCAAGATCGGTGGAGCCGGGGTCTGCCGAACCGACCTGCACATCATCAACGGGGACTGGGCGGAGGCGCAGAACCCCGAGCTGCCGTACGTGATCGGCCACGAGAACGCGGGCTGGATCGAGGCGGTCGGGGAGGGGGTCACCAACGTCGCCGTCGGCGACACGGTGATCCTGCACCCGCAGCCGTCGTGCGGGCTCTGTCTCGCCTGCCGCCGGGGCCGGGACATGCAGTGCGAGGCCGCGTTCTTCCCCGGCCTGTCGAACAACGACGGGGGGATGGCCGAGTACCTGCGGACCACCGCCCGGGCCTGCATCAAGCTCGACCCGAGCACCAACCCCGCGGACGTCGCGGCGTTGGCGGACGCGGGCATCACCGCCTACCACGCGGTGCGCAAGGCGGTCCCCGACCTGTTCCCCGGCACCACCGCGGTGGTCCAGGGCGTCGGCGGTCTGGGCCACATCGCGGTCCAGGCGCTGGCGGCGATCACCGGCACGCGGATCGTCGTGGTGGACCGCAACCCCGATGCGCTGGCGCTGGCCAAGCAGATCGGCGCCGACGAGACCGTGCTCGCGGACGGCACCCACATCGACGCCGTCAAGGACCTCACGAACGGTCGCGGCGGGGACGTGGTGTTCGACTTCGTCGCCGAGCAGGGCGCCGAGCTCGACGCCTGGCAGATGACCGCCCCGGCCGGGTCGCAGTACGTGCTCGGCTACGGCGGTGAGTTCAAGGCCCCGACGCTGGACTTCGTCGGCGGCGAGAAGAACGTGATCGGCAACATCGTCGGCACCTACGCCGACCTGACCGAGCTGATGGTCCTGGCCCAGGCCGGGAAGGTCACGCTCCACACGAAGCAGTACCCGCTGGATGCGGCCCTCGACGCCCTCCACGATCTCGACGCCGGCCGGGTCCGGGGCCGGGCGATCTTGGTTCCGTAAGCGCTGACGGAAGGACACCACCACATGTACGAGAAAGACGGAGAGAAGTACTTCGTCGTCGACTCCCACAGTCACTTCTGGGACGCGTCCAAGGAGAACTGGGTCGAGGGCAAGGAGCAGTTCGCCAAGGGATGGATCGACTGCTTCTACGGCTACCACCAGCTCGGCCCGCCCGAGACCCACTGGGACTGGGAGCACTACCTCAAGGTGTCGCCCGAGGACTTCGAGCGGGACATGTTCGTCGAGGGCCACGTCGACTACGCGATCTTCCAGTCGACCTATCTGAAGGAGTGGTACAAGGACGGGTTCAACACCGTCGACCAGAACGCCGCGCTGCTGGAGAAGTGGGGCGACCGACTGATCGTCAACGGGCGCTTCGACCCGCGAGACGGTGACGCCGGGCTCAAGCAGCTCGAGGCGGACGTCGCGAAGTACAAGCACAAGGGCGTGAAGCTCTACACCGCGGAGTGGAACGGCGACTCCCGCGGCTACAAGCTGACCGACCCCGAGGCGTACCGCTTCCTGCAGGCCGCGCAGGACCTGGGGATCAAGAACGTCCACGTCCACAAGGGCCCCACGATCTGGCCGCTGGACAAGGACGCGTTCGACGTCGCGGACGTCGACCACGCCGCCACGGACTTCCAGGGGCTCAACTTCATCGTCGAGCACGTGGGTCTGCCGCGCATCGAGGACTTCTGCTTCATGGCGGTCCAGGAGCCGAACGTCTACGCCGGACTCTCCGTCGTGGTCGGCGGCCTCATGCACGCCCGCCCGAAGTTCTTCGCGAAGGTCATGGGCGAGCTGCTGTTCTGGGTCGGCGAGGACAAGATGCTCTTCGGCGGCGACTACAACATCTGGGTACCGAAGTGGCAGGTCGAGGGCCTGGTCGACTGGCAGATGCCGGACGACGACCAGTTCGCCGACTACCCGCGGCTCACCACCGCGTCCAAGAAGAAGATCCTCGGGCTCAACGCGGCGAAGCTCTACGACATCCCGGTGCCCGCGGAGTTGCAGCTCCCGACCACCGCGGGTGACGCCGAGGCGCCGGGCGAGGACCTCGTCGAGGACCGGGCGGGTGCCCAGGCATGACCGATCTGCCCGCTGAGGTCTGGCGGGCGCTGGGGACGGTGCTCGACCCCGAGCTCGACGAACCGATCACGGATCTCGAGTTCGTGGAGTCGTGCACCGTCTCCCCCTCGGGGGACGTCTCCGTGGGTCTGCGCCTGCCGACCTTCTTCTGCGCCCCCAACTTCTCCTTCCTGATGGTCGCGGACGCCTACGACGCGGTGTCCGCGGTCCCCGGCGTCACGCACGCGGCGGTGACGCTCGCCGACCACGCCCACGCCGACGAGATCAACGGGGGCGTGGCGGCGCACTCCGGGTTCGTCGGGTCCTTCGAGGGGGAGGCCTCCGCCGAGCTCGACGAGCTGCGGCACACCTTCCTGTCGAAGGCCGCGTTGGCCGGGCAGGACCGGCTGGCCAGGCCGTTCGTCGACGAGGGCATGGGGCCGGACGAGCTGGCCGGGCTCACCCTGTCCGAGGTGCCGGACTCGATGGAGCTGCGCAGGCTCCGCGACCGCCGGGCCGCGATCGGCCTGCCCTACGGCGACGAGGCGCCGCTGCTGATCCACGGCGACGGCTCCCGCGTCACCGCCGCCCAGGTCCCGCTGCACCTGCGGCGGGCCCGGCTGCAGCGGGTCGGCATCGAGACCAACGGCGAGTACTGCAAGAGCCTGCTGAAGGTCCGGTACCCCGAGCGGAGCGGCTCCGCCGCCCGTGCGTGACGAGTGGTGCTCTGGCACCACTCGCCACGCACGACCCCGGGTCCACCACTCGCCGGTCGCGAGGGGCCCGGACGACGGCGACCGGTACGGCGGCGCGCAGCAGGCCGCCGCCGTACCGGGCTCGTGAGTGGTAAGTGGTGCCAGAGCACCACTTACCGCGCACGGGCCGGGACGGCGTCCATGACCCGGAACAGGTTCTCCAGCCGGTAGCCCGCCCCCACCCGCCGCGGCGCGAAGGTCGCCAGGACGGCCTCCCGGACGGCGGCGGGCCCCGCCCGGTTCGCCGCGAACCGGCCGAGATCGGACTGCAGCAGCGGTCCGACCAGGGCGTCCTCGTCCGGGTAGGCGAACGGGCTGCGCACCTCGTCGAGGGCGAGGACCTCGAGCCCGGCCAGGCCCGCCACCTTGCGGAACCGGTCCGGCTCGGTCAACGGCGGCGGGCCCGCGGGCGTGCGGCGCTGCGAACGGGGCGGGAGGAACGGCTCGAGCGCCTCGCCGAACAGGCGGATGTCCGACTCCTCCTCGCGGCCCCAGACCGTCGCCCGCACCCGGCCCCCGACCCGGGCCGCCTCCTGCAGCACCTTGACCGGGTTGGTGACGTGCGCGAGCACCTGGACCAGCGCGACCAGGTCGTACGCACCCTCGAGCTGGTGGGCGTCGCCGAGCACGAACCGTGCCGTGGGCGCGGTCTTCTCGGCCTGCGCCAACGCCGCCCGGCTGGAGTCCAGACCGGTCACCCGCATGCCGCAGGACTCGGCGAACGCGGCGAACACGCCGGGCCCGCACCCGACGTCCAGCACGGTGGAGCCCTCCGGGATCCCGCGCAGGACCACCTCGTACAACGGGGCGCCCCAGCCCTCCGGGGAGCTCATTTCGGCGGCAGGGTGTGCACGTAGGCCACGCCCTCGTCCACCCAGAACGCGAGATCCGGGACCTCGTCCGCCTCGGGCGAGCCGACCACGCGCAGCCAGCCGTCCATCTCCCGGCCGCCCATGACCATGCGCGACGCGTTCGGCCGCTCCAGCAGCGCGGGGGCCTCCTTCGGGTCCACCCGCACCATCAGCCCGCCGCGGCCGGAGGCGCAGACGGCCATGTGCCCGTTCACCAGGAACGCGAGCCCGCCGAACATCCGCTTCTCCACCGCGTCGGGGACGAGGTCTCGAAGCCGCTCGGCCAGACCCTCGTCATAGGGCACCCCAGACCTCCTCGGCGACCTGCACGATCAGCCGCAGCTTGGCCTGCTCCTCCTCGATCGTCAACGCGTTGCCCTCCACGGTCGACGAGAAGCCGCACTGCGGGGACAGGCACAGCTGGTCGAGCGGGACGTAGCGGGCCGCCTCGTCGATCCGGCGCTTGAGCGCGTCCGCCGACTCCAGCCGCCCGTTCTTCGTGGTGACCAGCCCCAGCACCACCTGCTTGCCCGGCGGCACGAACCGCAGCGGGGCGAAGCCGCCGGAGCGCTCGTCGTCGAACTCGAGGAAGAAGCCGTCCACGGCGAGCTCGCCGAAGAGGGCCTCCGCCACGTAGTCGTACCCGCCCTCCGCCGCCCACGACGAGCGGTAGTTGCCGCGGCACATGTGCGTGGTGACCCGCATGTCCGCGGGCCGGTCGGCGATCGCCGCGTTGATCTGGCGGATGTAGCGCAGGTGGTCGGCGTCGGAGTGGGCGGCGCGCTGGGCGGGGTCGTTGAGGTAGGCGAGGCTGGTGTCGTCGAGCTGCAGGTAGCGGCAGCCGAGCTCGCCCAGCGCGCGCACCTCGTCCGCGTAGGCGGCGGACAGGTCGGCCCAGAACTGCTCGACGTCCGGGTAGACGGTCGGGTCGATCGCGGCCGTGCCGCCGCGGTAGTGGACCATGCTCGGGCTCGGGATCGTCAGCTTCGGCGTGGCGGTGGTGACGGTGTCGCGGAGGAACGTGAAGGCGTCCGCGAAGATCGGCTCGCGGAGCTCGATCGGCGAGGTGATCGCCAGCCCGGCGCTGGTGAACGAGTTCTCGCCCTCGGCGTTGACCATGCGGACCCGGATCTGCTCGTCCGTCTGCGTGACGCCGCCGAGGCCGTAGATGAAGTCCATGTGCCACGACGTGCGGCGGAACTCGCCGTCCGTGGCGGCGCGCAGGCCGAGGTCCTCCTGCATGCGCACGACGTCCCGGATGGCGGCGTCCTCGATCGCCCGCAGGTCGGGCGATCCCGCCGCCCTGGCGTCGAGGAGCTCCTTCGGTCGGAGCAGGGAGCCGACGTGGTCGGCGCGGAACGGGGGCTCGGTACGGGGCGCCATGGGCAGACCGTAGCGCCGGAGGGCCGGGCCGCGCTCAGGGAACGGGACGCGCGCGCAGGGCCTCGCCGACCCGGTCGGCCCCGGCGCGCACGATCTCCTCCAGCCGCGCCCGGCGCGCCGTGAAGTCCGACCGCGACACCGCGACCCCCACCGCCGCCGTGCCGCGCGCGACGGCGATCTCCGCGACCTCGCGGTGGAACTCCTCCACCGCGATGGCCGCCCCCGCGCTGCGCACGCGGTGCAGCTCGCGGTCGAGCCCGGAGCGGTGGGCCACGGTCCGCGGGGTGAAGGCGGGCAGCCCGCCGCTGCCGACGATCGCGGTGACCGTGGCGGCGGTCATGTCCGCGAGCAGGGCCCGACCCAGGGCCGTGGCGTGCGGCGGCGCGGGCTCGCCGACCCGCAGCCCGAGCCTGCCGGGATGGTCGGTGCACAGGTCGACGTGGGCGACGACGACCGCGTCGTCCCGCAGGACGGCGAGGTAGGCCGCGGCCCCGGCCTCCTCGTGGACGGCGTGCACCGCCGCGCGGACCTCCGGCGCGGGGCGCACCTGCCCGACCAGCCCGCGGTGCAGCTCGGCGACCTTGTAGCCGAGCCCGTAGCCGCGCACCTCGTGCAGCCGCACCAGGTACCCCTCCTCGACCAGGGTGCCGAGGGTCCGGTAGGCCGTGGGCAGGGGGCAGCCGAGCCGCCGCGCGACGGCCTTGGCCGTGACCCCGTCGCCGAGCGCCGACACGGCCTCGAGCACCCGCAGCGCCCGCACCAGCGAGCCACCCTGCTCCATGCGGTCAGCCCGGTGAACGACGGTTTGCGCCTGGGGTCACCGGGCTAGTGTGGCCCACATGGCAGACGAAGGGCTTCGACACCGGATCACCGAACTGGTCGACGAGGAGCACCGGCTGGAGCGGGCGCACGTGGGCACCCCGCTGTCCGACGAGGAGAAGGCCCGCCTCGACCAGATCAACGTGGACCTCGACCGGTGCTGGGACCTGCTCCGGCAGCGGGACGCCCGCCGGGCCGCGGGCCAGGACCCGGACGAGGCGCACACCCGGGACGCGTCGGTGGTGGAGAACTACCGGCAGTGAGCCTGAGGAGCCCCGAGTGAGCTTCCGCCCCACCACGCGGGAGTCCCTCGCCGACGAGCTGGCGGCCCGCGCCGAGAAGCTCTCCGGGCGGGTCCGGGTGATCGTCGACGGGCCGCCGCCCGCGGACCCGGACGGGCTCGGCGCGGCGGTCGCGGAGGAGCTGCGGCTGCGCGGGCGCGCCGCGGTCGCGGTGCGCGCCCGGGACTTCCTGCGCCCCGCCTCGCTGCGGCTGGAGTACGGCCACCACGACGAGGACATGTTCCTCGACGGCTGGCTGGACGTCGGCGCCCTGCTGCGCGAGGTCCTCGGGGACGGCCCGGTGCTGCCGCGGCTCTGGGACGCCGAGCGGGACCGCGCCTACCGCGCGGAGTACGCGGATCTGGGAGACGAGGGTGTCGTGGTGCTCAGCGGGTCCCTGCTGCTGGGCCGCGGCCTGCCGGTCGAGCTGGTCGCGCACCTGCACATGGGCCGGGCCGCGCTCGGGCGACGGACCCCGCCCGCGGAACGCTGGACCCTGCCCGTCTTCGAGCGCTACGAGCGGGAGCGGGACCCCTCCGGCGAGGCGGACGTGCTGGTCATGGCCGACCATCCCGACCGGCCCGCCATGCGCGGGTAGTGCGCGGGTGGTGCCGCGACGCGGCACCTACCATTCGGCGCAGCGAGGGGGCCCCTGAACGACCGAAGGCCCGCACGCGGCGGGCCTTCAGAGCTGATCCGGGGGATCTGGTGGGCGAGGAGGGAGTTGAACCCTCACGTCCTTTCGGACACACGGACCTGAACCGTGCGCGTCTGCCATTCCGCCACTCGCCCGAGCGACGGGGGAAAGCTAGCACGACCACCGGATCACCCCGAGCAGGGGGGTCCCCCCGGCCCCGACGGCGTGATCGTCCACCGCGCGCGGGCGGACGGTCACCGCACCACCGGGTCGGGTGTCACCGGCCCGCGACCTACCACGGATACGATCGGGGCAGCCGGTAACACGCCGCGCGGTGAGGAAAGGGAGATCGAGTGGGTCCTGTCGATCGCTTCGAGCGCCGTCTGCAAGGGATGGTGGGCGATGCCTTCGCACGGGTCTTCGGTGGCAGTGTCGTCCCCCAGGAGGTGGCGCAGGCGCTGTTGCAGGAGGCCGAGGACAACCGTCGGCAGTTGGCCGGCGGCCGGATCCTGGCCCCCAACCGCTACACCGTCCAGCTCAGCCCCGCCGATCTCGATCGCATGGCGGGGGACACCGCGGGGGTCGTCGACTCGCTCTCCGCGCACGTCGCCGCACAACTCGCCGACCAGGGATGGGACACCTACGGCGAGGTCGTAGTCTTCCTGGAGCGCTCCGAGGCGCTGCACACGGGACAGTTCCGCACCCGCTCGGCCGTCGACCCCGACGCCTCCCGTCGGATCGCCGTACCAGAACGCAACGCAGAGGATGCACCCATGAGCCAGCAACCGGGCCACCCCGAGGAGAACGGGCAGTACGGCTACGACCGTGGCAACGCCCCCTACGGCCAGCAGACCTACGCGCCCCAGCAGGGCGAGCAGGGCTACGGCCAGCAGCCCCCGCAGGGCGGCTACGGGCAGCCGGGGCAGCAGGGCTACGACCAGCAGGGCTACGGCCAGCAGTACGGCGGCCAGCCCCAGCAGGGCGGCTACGACCAGCAGGGCTACGGCGCCCCGCAGGGCGGCTACGACCAGGGCGGCTACGGCCAGCAGGGCTACGGCCAGCCGCAGCAGGGCGGGTACGACCAGCAGGGCTACGGCGGCCAGCCGAACTACGGCGGTCAGCAGGGCGGCTACGACCAGGGCTACCAGCAGGGCGGCTACGGCCAGCCCGGCTACGGCCAGCCCCAGGGCTACGACCAGGGCTACCAGCAGGGCGGCGGCTACGGCGGCGCCCAGCAGGGCTACGGCGGCCAGCAGTACGACCAGGGCTACGACGGCGGTTACGACCAGGGCGGCTACGGCCAGCAGCAGGGTTGGGGCGGCCAGCCCGGCTACGGCCAGCCGCAGCTGCAGGCCTCGCTGACCCTGGACGACGGCTCGGGCCGCAGCTACCAGCTGACCGAGGGCACCCACGTCATCGGCCGCGGGCAGGACTCCAACTTCCGCCTCCCGGACACCGGTGTGTCCCGGCGGCACCTGGAGGTCTCGTTCGACGGGCGCGGCGCCACCCTGTCCGACCTCGGCTCCACCAACGGCACCACGGTGAACGGCAACCCGGTACAGCAGTGGCAGCTCACGGACGGGGACGTCATCCGCGTGGGCCACTCGAGCCTGGTCTTCCGCACCCAGGGCTGACCGCCCGACCGGGGGACGTGCACGGGGTCGGTACTCTGCACCGACCCTGCCGTCCCCATGCCTGAAGAAGGAGTCACCGGCGCGTGCCCGAGTTGGTGCTACAGCTGACCAGAGCGGGATTCCTCGCCCTGCTGTGGCTGTTCGTGCTGGTCGCCCTCCGGGTGGTGCGGTCGGACCTCTACGCGGCCTCCGGGCTGCGGGCGGTGCTGCCGGGCGGCGGGCGGGTGACCGCCCGGTCCGGGCGCAGCCGCACACCCCGCCAGCTCATCGTCACGCAGGGCCCCCTCGCGGGTACCCGGATCACGCTGGACGCGCGGCCGATCCTCATCGGCCGGGCGGACGATTCCACCCTGAAGCTGGACGACGACTACGCCTCGACCCGGCACGCGCGCATCAGCAGGCAGGGCGAGGAGTGGTACGTGGAGGACCTCGGGTCGACGAACGGGACCTACCTGGACCGGGCTAAGGTCACCGGACCCACCCGGGTGCCCCTGGGCGCCCCTGTCCGTATCGGCAAGACGGTGATCGAGCTGCGCTCATGACGCTGGTCCTGCGCTACTCCGCCCGCAGCGATCGCGGGCTCGTCCGGCAGAACAACCAGGACGCGGTCTACGCCGGTCCGCGGCTGCTCGCGCTCGCCGACGGGATGGGCGGACACGCCGCGGGCGAGGTCGCCTCGTCGCTGGTGATCTCCGCGCTGGCCCCGTTGGACGAGGACCAGCCGAGCGACGACCTGCTGGCCGAGCTGCGGGACGCCACGTTCGCGGGCAACGCCGCCATCACCCGGCACGTCGCCGAGTCCCCCGATCTCGAGGGGATGGGCACCACGCTCACCGCGATGCTGTTCGCGGGCACCCGGCTCGGTCTGGTCCACGTCGGGGACTCGCGCTGTTACCAGCTGCGGGACGGGGTGTTCTCCCAGATCACGAAGGACGACACGTTCGTCCAGTCGCTGATCGACGAGGGCCGGATCACCGAGGACGAGGCGCACTCCCACCCGCAGCGCTCCCTGCTGCTGCGCGCGATCACCGGTGCCGAGGTCGAGCCGTCGCTCACCATCCGCGAGTCCCGCGCGGGCGATCGCTACCTGCTCTGCTCGGACGGGCTGTCCGGCCCGGTCAGCGACGAGACCCTGGCCGAGACGCTGCGCTCCTACGCCGACCCGCGCGAGTGCGCGGACCGGCTGATCGAGCTGGCCCTGCGCGGCGGCGGGCCGGACAACATCACCTGCATCGTCGCGGACGTCCTGGACGTGGACTACGGCGACTACGACCCGATCATCGGCGGCGCCGCGGGCGACGGCAGCGACGACGGGCTGGTCAGCCAGGACACCTCCGCGGGCCGCGCGTCCGCGACCACGCTTCCGCGCGCGCTCCCCCAGCGGGTGCAGGCCACCGCCCCGGCCGAGCCGGACGGGCCGCGCCGCCGCACCGGCCTGCGCGTCGGGCTGGTCGTCGCCGGGATCGTCGCGCTGCTGGTGGTCGGCGGGTTCCTGGCCCGCAGCTGGGTGCTGCAGCAGTACTACGTCGGTACCGAGGACGACCAGGTCGTCGTCTACCAGGGGGTGCGCGGCAGCGTGCTGGGCATCCCGCTGCAGACCGTGGCCGAACGCGCCCCGATCACCCTCTCCGACCTGCCGGAGGACACCCGCAACCAGGTCCGCACCGGCATCCCCGCCAGCGACGGGCTCGACGGCGCGCACGCCACCGTCCGCAGGCTCGAGGCCCGCATGCTCCCCGTCTGCCAGCCCACGCAGCCCACCCAGCCCACGCAGCCCACGACCGAGCAGGCGCCGGTCGACCCGAACGCTCCCCCCGTCGACAGCACGCCGCTCCCGACCGTGACCCCCGAACCGGGGATCACCTGCCGGCCGGCGAGCTGATGGCGGCCCCCGAGATCAGCCGAGCCGCAGGCGCCGGCAACCGCGCGGACCCGCCCGCTCTCCCGACCGGGCGCACGATCGAGCTGCTGCTGCTCGTGTTCTCGGTCGTGATCGTCACCGCGGCACTGGTGCTGGTCGAGGCGAACCAGGAGCAGGAGCTCACCCCCACGCTGCTCTACGTGGGGCTGGCGTACCTGGTCGTCCTGGGGCTCGCGCACCTCGCGGTGCGGCGGTTCGCGCCGTACGCGGACCCGCTGATCCTGCCGTCGGTCGGCCTGCTCAACGGCCTCGGCCTGGTCATGATCCACCGGTTGGACCTGGCCGACGCGGACCGGGCCGCGCTGCTCGGCCAGGACCCCCCGGACTCCCTGGTCTTCCGCCAGATCCTGTGGACGGCGCTCGGGTTGGCGCTGTTCATCGCGGTGCTGTGGCGGGTCAAGGACCACCGCACGCTCGCCCGCTACGGCTTCACCTGCGGGCTCGCGGGCCTGGTCCTGCTGGCCCTGCCGGGTGTGCTGCCGTCGTCGATCTCCGAGGTCAACGGCGCCAAGCTGTGGATCCGGATCGGCGGCGCCGGCATCCAGCCCGGTGAGTTCGCGAAGATCCTGCTGATCATCTTCTTCTCCGCGTACCTGGTGCAGAAGCGGGACCTGTTCGCGGGCGCCGGGCGCCGGTTCCTCGGCATGGAGCTGCCGCGGGCGCGCGACCTCGCGCCGCTGCTGGTCGCCTGGGGCCTCTCGGTCGTCATCCTCGTCTTCGAGCGGGACCTGGGCTCCTCGCTGCTGATCTTCGGCATGGTCCTGGTGCTGCTCTACGCGGCCACCGAGCGGGTGTCGTGGCTGGTCATCGGCCTGAGCATCTTCGCGGTGGGCGCGTTCATCGCCTACCAGCTGTTCGGGCACGTCCAGGTGCGCGTCGAGGTGTGGCTGGACCCGTTCAGCGACTACGACAACCGCGGCTATCAGATCGCGCAGGCCCTGTTCGGGCTCGGCACCGGGGGCGTCGGCGGCACGGGGCTGGGCGCGGGCCGCCCCGACCTGGTGCCGTTCGCGGAGAGCGACTTCATCTTCTCCTCCCTCGGCGAGGAGCTCGGGCTGATCGGCCTGGCCTCGATCCTGATCGTCTACCTGGTGCTGATCACCCGTGGCCTGCGCAGTGCGCTCGCCGTGCGGGACAACTTCGGCAAGCTGCTGGCCACCGGCCTGGCGTTCTCGGTGGCGCTGCAGTGCTTCGTCGTCATCGGCGGGGTCACCAAGCTGATCCCGCTGACCGGGCTGACGCTGCCGTTCCTGTCCTACGGCGGGTCCTCGCTGCTCGCCAACTACGCGCTCGTGGCGCTGCTGCTGCGGATCTCCAACGCCGCCCGCGCGCCCCTGACCCGGCGCCCGGCCGCGCCCGCGGTCCCGATCGCGGACGCGGGCACGGAGCTCGTCCCCCGTCCGACCCAGGGGCCCGGCGCGTGAACACCCCGATCCGGCGCATCGCCGTCGCCGTCATGGCGCTGATCCTGCTGCTGCTGGGCAACCTGACCTATGTGCAGGTCGTCAAGGCCGGGGACTACCGGGACGACCCGCGCAACCAGCGCGTGCTGCTCGCCGAGTACGCCCGCAAGCGCGGCCAGATCTCCGCGGACGGGCAGGTCGTGGCGCAGAGCGTCGAGACCGACGACCGGCTGCAGTACCAGCGCCAGTACCCGGCGGGCCCCGTCTGGTCGCCGATCACCGGGTACTACTCGGTGATCTACAGCTCCAGCGGCCTGGAGCGCTACGCGGACCCCGTGCTCAACGGCAGCGACGACCGGCTCTTCGCCCGCAGGCTCTCGGACCTGATCACCGGGCGGGACCCGGCGGGCGGGAACGTCGTGCTCACCACGAAGCCCGCGGTGCAGGAGCGCGCCTACGACGAGCTGAGCCGCCGCGGCTACACCGGGTCGGTCGTGGCCATCGCGCCGAAGACCGGGGAGATCCTGGCCATGGCGTCCACGCCGTCGTTCGACCCGAACCCCCTCGCCAGCCACAACACCGCGACCCAGCAGGAGGCCTGGAAGGCGGACAACGCCGCCGACCCCGCCACCCTGACCAACCGCGCGATCGACCAGACCTACCCCCCGGGCTCCACGTTCAAGCTGGTGGACACCGCGGCGGCGCTGCAGAACGGCTACACCCCGGACAGCCAGCTCACCGCGGCCCCGAACATCACGCTGACCGGCACGAACACCACCCTGGAGAACTACGCGGGCACCCAGTGCGGCACCGGCCAGACCGCATCGCTGCGCGAGGCCCTCGCGCGCTCCTGCAACACCGCGTTCGCGCAGCTCGGCGGCGAGCTCGGCGCGGACAAGCTGCGCGCCCAGGCGGACGCCTTCGGCATCGGGCGGTCGGACCTGTCCATCCCCATGCCGGTCACGGCCTCGGGCGTGGGCGACCTGCCGGACACCGCGGCGGTGCAGCAGTCGAGCATCGGCCAGCGGGACGTGCGGCTCACCCCGCTGCAGAACGCGATGATCGTCGCCTCCATCGCCAACGGCGGCCAGACCATGGCCCCGCACCTGGTCAAGGAGGTGCAGGGCCCGGACCTCGACGTCATCGACACCACGGAGCCGGACCGGATCGGCACGTCCATGCCCGCGAGCGTGGCCGCCACGCTCACCGACCTGATGATCGGCTCCGAGAACCGGACGTCCGGCGGCGGCAAGATCACCGGCGTCCAGATCGCCTCGAAGACGGGCACCGCCGAGCACGGCACCGACCCGAAGAACACCCCGCCGCACGCCTGGTACGTGGCCTTCGCCCCGGCCGAGAACCCGCAGGTGGCGGTGGCCGTGCTGGTCGAGAACGGCGGCGACCGGGCGCTCGAGGCGACCGGTGGGTCCGTGGCCGCCCCGATCGGCCGGGCGGTCATCGCGGAGGCGCTGCGGGGGGGCCAGTGACCGCCGCGAACACGGGAGGCCTGACCGCCGGTGGGCGGATCGCCGGGCGCTACGAGCTCGAGCGGCGCATCGCCGTCGGCGGCATGGGCGAGGTCTGGGAGGCCGTGGACGAGCGGCTCGGCCGCACCGTCGCCGTCAAGGTGCTGCGGGCCGAGCTCTCCGACGACGACGAGTTCCTCCACCGCTTTCGCATCGAGGCACGCACGGTGGCCTCGCTGAACCACTCCGGCATCGCCGCGATCCACGACTACGGCGAGGACGAGGTCACCGCGGACGGCCGCCGCACCGCCTACCTGGTGATGGAGCTCGTCCGCGGCGAGCCCCTCTCGGCCGTCATCGCCCGCGGGCCGATGGAGCCCGCCGAGACGCTGCGGGTGATGGAGCAGGCCGCGCACTCGCTCTACGCGGCGCACGAGCGCGGGTTCGTCCACCGGGACGTCAAGCCCGGGAACATCCTCATCCGGGTCGACGGCACGGTGAAGCTCACCGACTTCGGCATCGCCAAGGCCGCCAACGCCGTTCCCGTCACCCGGACGGGAATGGTGATGGGCACGGCGCACTACATCGCCCCCGAGCAGGCCAGCGGCGGGGAGGCCGGCCCCGAGGGGGACGTCTACTCGCTGGGCATCGTCGGGTACGAGTGTCTGGCCGGGCACCGGCCCTTCCGCGCGGAGAACGCGGTCGCCGTCGCGATGATGCAGGTCCGGGACGCACCGCCGCCGCTGCCGGACAGCGTGCCGTGGAAGGTCCGCAGGCTAATCGAGACGATCCTGGTCAAGGACCCGGAGAAGCGCTACGCCGACGGTGCCGAGCTGGCCGCCGCCGTCGCCGCGATCCGGCGGGACGAGGACCTCCCCACCCCCGCGCGGATGGTCGCCCAGGGCCTCCAGCTGCCGGACGCCGCGCCGCCCGCGCCGGAACGGGAGCAGACCCCGCCGCGCAAGCGCAAGCGCCGCGGGCGCTCCGACGGGCGCGGCCAGTCGACCCCGACCCGGTCCGGCCCGGCGCGCTCGACCCGGGCGGGTGCCGTCGAGGCGCCGGGCACCGTCTCGGGCGAGCAGCGGGCCACGGGCACCCCGAGCCGCCCCGCACCGCCACCGGTGTCCCCGCTGGTCGGCCGGCCCCGCACCGAGACGCCCGACTCCGGGCCCGCCCGCGTCGCGCCGCCGACCGGGCCCCCCACTCCCGGACCGGAGCGGACCACCGACCCGCCGGACGTCTCGGGCGCCTCCGAGGTCCCCGGGGTCTCCGGTG
Source organism: Pseudonocardia sp. WMMC193 (assembly GCF_021728735.1). NCBI lineage: Bacteria > Bacillati > Actinomycetota > Actinomycetes > Pseudonocardiales > Pseudonocardiaceae > Pseudonocardia > Pseudonocardia sp. WMMC193. The sequence goes on from NZ_JAKKDO010000003.1 coordinate 4,728,954, forward strand.
TCCCGGACGTCTCCGGCGTCGAGGAGACGGTCCGGACCACGGCGGCCGAGCGCCCGGAGCGCCCGGCCGAGGCTCCGCGCCCCCGGCCCACGCCCGGCCCGCCCCTGCCGCCCCGGCCGATGCGCCCGACCTACCACAACGTCCCGCCCGCCCCGCCGACCGAACCGCTGCGGCTGGTCGCCAAACCGACGCGCGGGGCGGGGGGCACGGCGCTGCTCGTCGCGTTCGTGGTCCTCATCGTCGCCGCCATCGTCGTGGCGGTGCTCACGATCCCGGCCCTGTTCGGCGACCGGGCGGAGGGTGGCACGGAGGTGCCTGCGACGCCCGCCGCGCAGTCCCTCGGATCGGGGGCACGCCCGGAGGACGCGGCGGGTAGCGTGACGCGCCGGGGGGTCGTTCTCGCCCGTTCGGCGGACACCGTCGGGCCGGACGGTCGCACGATCGCGTTCGACAACACGTCCCACGACACGGAGGAGGTCCGGTGAGCCCTCGGAGCGGCCGATCCGGCGCAGCGCGGGGGTGGGTGGGCAGCGCCACCACATCGGATACCGGCATGATGAGCCACACCCCCCGCCCCCTCAGGAACCGGACTCGATGACCACCCCCAAGCTGCTCTCCGAGCGCTACCAGCTGGGCGACACGCTCGGCTACGGCGGCATGTCCGAGGTCCACCGCGGGATGGACACGCGTCTGGGTCGCGACGTGGCGATCAAGGTGCTGCGCGCCGACCTCGCCCGCGACCCGCAGTTCCAGCTGCGCTTCCGCCGTGAGGCCCAGAACGCCGCCGCCCTGAACCACCCGGCGATCGTCGCGGTCTACGACACCGGCGAGACCCAGAGCGAGTTCGGGCCGCTGCCGTACATCGTGATGGAGTTCGTCGACGGGCAGACCCTGCGCGAGATCGTCAAGAGCACCGGTCCGCTGTCGCAGCAGCGGGTCATCGAGGTCATGGCGGACGTGTGCGCGGCGCTGGACTTCAGCCACCGGCACAACATCATCCACCGGGACGTGAAGCCCGCCAACATCATGATCACCCGCAACGGCGCGGTGAAGGTGATGGACTTCGGCATCGCCCGCGCGCTGGGCGAGGGGCAGAACGTCACGCAGACCGCGGCCGTGATCGGCACCGCGCAGTACCTCTCCCCGGAGCAGGCGCGCGGCGAGCAGGTGGACGCCCGGTCGGACGTCTACGCGGCGGGCTGTGTGCTGTTCGAGCTGCTCACCGGGGAGCCGCCGTTCACCGGTGACACCCCGGTCGCGGTGGCCTACCAGCACGTGCGGGAGGACCCCCGGCGCCCGTCGGACGTCAACCCGCAGATCCCCCCGGCGCTCGACGCGGTGATCCTCAAGGCGCTGTCGAAGAACCCGGTCAACCGGTACCAGTCGGCCGCCGAGATGCGGGCCGACCTGATCCGGGTGCGGAACGGGCAGCAGCCGCTCGCGCCGATGGTGATGAGCGAGGACGAGCGCACCGCGCTGCTCGCCGAGCAGACCGCCGCCACGCGGCGGATCTCCGGCGGCGGCCGGCACGCGCCCGCCGCGGTCCAGTCCTGGGAGGACGAGGACCCGCCGAAGCGGACCGGGCGCACGATCGGGATCGTCGTGGCCGTGCTCGCGGTGCTGGGGCTGCTCGGGTTCGGCGCCTACGCGCTGTTCGGGCCGAACGCCCAGCCCGCCCAGGTCGCGGTGCCCCAGGTCGCGGGGCAGGACCCCGACGCCGCGCGGGCGGCGATCACGAACGCCGGGCTGCTGGCCGACCTGCGACAGGAACCCTCGGAGGTGGCGCAGACCGGCAAGGTCACCCGCACCGACCCGGGGTCGGGCGTCCAGGTCGCCGAGCGCACCCGGGTCACCATCTACGTCGGCACCGGGCCCGCGTCGGCCACCGTCCCCGCGCTGACCGGCAAGACCGTGCAGGAGGCGCAGACGCTCCTGGAGCAGCGCGGCCTCAAGCTCGGCGAGCAGAGCACCCAGGAGACCTCGGACTCCAGCCAGATCGGCAAGATCATCCAGTCGACGCCCGCCGCCGGGGTGGACGCGCCGGGTGGCAGCCCGGTCGCCGTCGTCGTCGGGACGAAGCAGACCACGGTCCAGGTGCCGGACGTGACCGGCCAGTCCGAGGACCAGGCCAAGCAGACGCTCGCCCAGTCCGGGTTCACGCAGGTCCAGACCCAGCAGGTCGACGGCGGTGGGCAGCAGGGCACGGTCGTGCAGACCAACCCGTCCGCGGGCACCCGGGTCGCGCCGGGCACCACGATCACGCTGTCGCTCTCGCGCGGCAACCAGGTCCAGGTGCCGAACGTGGTGGGCAAGTCCGCCTCCGAGGCCGTCCAGGAGCTGAACGCCGCGGGGCTCCGGAACTACAACCTGACCGGTCAGCAGGTGCAGGACCAGTCCCAGAACAACGTCGTGATCTCGACCAGCCCGTCCGCAGGCTCCTCGATGGACCCGGACGACGAGGTCACGGTCGTCGTCGGCCAGTTCCGCGGCAACGGATTCGGGAACAACAACTGATGCGCGTCCTCGTCGTCGACAACTACGACAGCTTCGTCTACAACCTCGTCCAGTACCTGGCGCAGCTCGGGGTGGAGCCCGTCGTGCTCCGCAACGACGCGTTGTCGCCGGAGCTCACGGAGCTCGACGAGGTGGGCGCGGTGCTGGTCAGCCCCGGTCCGGGCACGCCGGAGGAGGCGGGCCGCAGCATCGACGTGATCCGCGCGGCGGGCGAGCGGAACCTCCCGCTGCTCGGGGTGTGCCTCGGCCACCAGGCCATCGGGGTGGCGTGGGGCGGGGTCGTGGAGCGGGCCCCCGAGCTGCTGCACGGCAAGACGTCGCAGGTCAGCCACGAGGGCGTCGGCGTGCTGCGCGGGCTGCCCTCGCCCTTCACCGCCACCCGCTACCACTCGCTGTCGATCCGGCCGGACACGCTGCCGGTGGAGCTCGAGGTCACCGGGCGCACCGACTCCGGTCTGATCATGGCGGTCCGGCACAAGGACCTGCCCATCGAGGGCGTGCAGTTCCACCCCGAGTCCGTGCTGACCCAGGGCGGCCACCGCATGCTGGCGAACTGGCTGGCCACGGCAGGCCACGAGGTCCCGGAGGCCACGGTCGAGGCGCTCTCCGCCGAGGTGGCAGCCCTCACCGCACGCGTCTAGCCCGCCCGCATCGTGGAGCCACCACTGTCGTTCTGAGCCTCTCGGACGACAGTGGTGGCTCCACAATGCCGAGAGAGTCGGTGGCGCGCGATATCGTGGGCGGGTCCCGTCTCCGTTCGCGAGGTCCTGATGCCCAAGTCCAAGGTTCGTAAGAAGGCCGCCTACACCCCGCCGACGCAGGACCGGCGCCCGGTGAAGGTCAAGGGCCCCACCCATCCCGCGTACGTGGGGATCATGCTGGGGGTCGGGCTGCTCGGGCTGGCCTGGCTCATCACGGACTACCTCGGCCGGGACTCGATCCCGTTCATGGGCGCCCTCGGCGGCTTCAACTTCCTCATCGGCTTCGGCCTCATCGTGATCGCGCTGCTCATGTCGATGCGCTGGCGGTAACTGAGGGTGATCCTGGGCTTTTGTCGAGCCACAGCTCGCTGACCAGCTCTAATGACAACGGTGTAGTTCATCCCCACTGTGGACAGACTCTGTGGATAACTCTCTCAGCTACCATGGGTGACCGATCGTGGGCGCCGCGCCGCGGGCTCGTCGGGCTCGCCTGGGTGCTCTTCGCCGGGGCTGCGGCCTGGTTCGTCACGCTGCTCGTGGGCGGCGGGGATCCGGCCGGGCGCCTGCTGGCCGGGGTCGCGGCGGCGGCGCTCGGCTTCATGGCGCTGCACGGCACGATCGTGCGGCCGCGGCTCGCCGTCCACGGGCACGGCCTGGAGATCCGCGGGCTCACCGGCACCCGCGCGGTCGACTGGACGGCGGTGCAGCGGGTGCGGGTCTACCGCACCCGCCGGTTCGGCCGCGAGACGAGCCAGCTCGAGATCGACATGCTCGTCGGCGGCGACGAGCGGCTCGCGGTGTTCGGGCGACTGGACCTCGACGCGGACCCCGAGGACGTCGCGGAGGTCCTGCTCCCGTACGTGCCGACCCGTTCGGCCTAGCCGGCCTCACCGCCTGCGGTCGCCGGTGCCCTGGGCGGGGTATCGCCCCGCGCCCACCCGGCTTCCTACGCTCGGAGGACCGACCCGAGAGGAGATCATCATGATCGCCAGGAGTCCGATGCGCGGCACCGACGGCTGCTCGACCGGTTGCGGGTGCAGCAAGCCGGAGTGACCCTCGGGGGCCGGGGACCGCCGTCGTTCCCCGGGCCACCCGCCGTGGGCCGTCAGACGAAGGACACGGCCGCGGCCCGGGTGGCGATCACGGTGAGCACCACCAGGGTGAGCACGGCCAGCCCGGACAGCTGCAGGGTCCGGCGGTCACGCAGGGAGACCAGCAGGGCGGTGGCGGCGGCGCCGAGCAGCAGCCCGCCCACGTGGCCCATCAGCGAGATCCCGGGCACCACCACGCTGATCACGAGGTTCACCACGACCAGGCCCACGATCTGCCCGGCCGGGAGCTGCAGCCGTCGGATGATCACGAACATGGCGCCCATCAGCCCGAACACCGCCCCGGACGCACCGGCGACCAGCGAGTTCGCGGGCGAGAACAGCATCACCGCCGCGGAGCCGCCGAGCAGCGACACGAGGTAGACGGCGAGGAACCGGGCCCGGCCGAGGACCGGCTCGAGCTCACGGCCGAGCCACCACAGGGCCAGCATGTTGAAGACCAGGTGCAGCGGCCCGTAGTGCAGGAAGCCCGAGGTCAGGGGACGCCACCAGTCACCGCCCGCCACGAGGCCCGGCACCAGCACCCACTCCTGGAACAGCGCGGAGCGGTTGTTGGAGCCGATGCTGCCCGCCTGCGCGGCGGTGAGCACGAACAGGGCGACGTTGAGCGCCGTGAGGACCGGCACGACCACCGGGCGGCGGCCACCGCGGGAGGCACCGGCCACCGTCCGACCCCGCCGGACCGTGCGCTGCCCCTCGTGCACGCAGTCGACGCACTGCCGGCCCACCGGCGCGTCCCGGAGGCACTCCGGGCACGCCGGGCGGCCGCAGCGGGTGCAGCTCAGGCCGGTGGGCCGGTCCGGGTGCCGGACGCACCCGGGGAGCTGCGGTGCCGTCATGGCGTCAGACGATCTCCACGCTCTGGATCACGACGTCCGTCAGCGGCCGGTCGGTGCGGTCGGTCGAGGTGCCGGCGATGGCGTCGACCACGGCGCGGGACTCGCCGTCCGCGACCTCACCGAAGATGGTGTGGCGGCGGTTGAGGTGCGGCGTCGGGCCCACCGTGATGAAGAACTGCGAGCCGTTGGTGCCGGGCCCGGCGTTCGCCATCGCGAGCAGGTAGGGGCGGTCGAACTTGAGCTCCGGGTGGAACTCGTCGCCGAACTGGTAGCCCGGGCCGCCACGGCCGGTGCCGGTCGGGTCCCCACCCTGGATCATGAAGCCGCTGATCACGCGGTGGAAGACCGAGCCGTCGTAGAAGGGACCGCTGTCCCCACCCGACGCGTTCGGCTGCGAGTAAGCCTTGTCGCCCGTGGCGAGACCGGTGAAGTTCTCGACCGTCTTCGGGGCGTGGTCGCCGAAGAGGTTGATCCGGATGTCGCCCTCGGACGTGTGAAGGATCGCGGTCTGCTTCGAGTTGCCTGGTGCAGTCACGTACCCCATCGTGCCAGGGTCGAGGTTGGACGCCACCCGGCCCACACCTCTATGGAGGCGACATGAGCACCACCAGCGCTCTCACCCGTGCCCGCGACCACGCCGGAGCGGCGTTGAGCTCCCTCGGCGAGGCCGCCGAGGAGCTGGCCCACGAGGCGAAGGACCTGCTCGACCGCGAGCTCCCGATCCTGGCGGAGAAGGCGGGCGAGGCCGTCGGCGAGTTGGCGCACCGCGCCGAAGGGCGGGTCAGCGACCTGGCGAGCTCGGATCGCGTCATCGCGGCCCGCAAGGAGCTCGCCGCGCGCCTCGACCCGGACCCCCGCGCCCCGAAGCGCTGGTGGTGGATCGGCGCCGGCATCGCGCTGACCGTCGCCTCCGTCGTCGGCTGGCTCGTGCTCTCCCGCCGGCCGCAGGAGCTGCCGCACGAGGAGGCACCCAGCACCGCCCCGCCCGGCACGGTCGACCTCGCGCCCGAGACCCCGGCCCACGCCGCCCGCAACGGCCACAGCTGACCCGCTAGAGCCGGTCGTCGAGGAAGTCCGTCACGAGCTGCTCGTAGCGGTCCGGGTCGGCGTTCCACGCCGCCGTGTGCTCCACGCCGGCGACCTCGACCAGCTCGATCGGCCAGCCGAGGCCCGGGCCCGCCGCGGCGAGGGCGCGGCTCGGGCCGATCGGCACCGCCGTGTCCGGGGTGCTGTGCACGATCAGCGTCGGCGGGCGGCGCCGCGGCGGCGTGCGGAGCAGGTCGAACCGGTCGAAGTCGATGCCGATGCGCCGCCGCGCCGACAGCGTCGCGATCCCGACGAGCTGCGGCGGCAGCAGCCGGTTGCGGGCCTGCCTGCGCAGGGTGGCGCGCCAGTCGACCAGGGGGGCGTCCCACACCTGCGCCACGACCAGGTCCGCCGCCGCGGACCGGTCGAGGAAGGCTCCGGTGATGGCCGCCCCCATCGACCAGGCGACGACGACGATCCGGCGGGCCCCCTGCGCGCACGCCCACCGGACGGCGGCCTCCAGGTCCTCCCACTCGGAGTCCCCGAGGTGGAAGTGGCCGTCGGGGCTCGGCGGGGCGTCGTCGTCGTTGCGGTAGCTGATGACGAGGGTCGGGAGCCCGAGCCGGTGCAGCGCGGGCAGGATCCGCAGCGCCTCCCGCCTGCGCCCCCCGCGCCCGTGCACCGCGATCACCCAGGTGTCCGACCCGCCCGGCACGTGCCATGCGGGCGCCGGACCGAGCGGCGTCGGAATGGCGACCTCGGTGAAGGGCAGCCCGCGCGCCGCCGGGTCGGGATCGAACGGCCCGGCGTCGATCACCGCTGCCCCCTCGCGCGGGACGGGTCCCCCCAGCAGCGCGCGCCGGACGCCGTGACGGTCGTCGGACAGGATCGGGCCGATGACGGCCAGCCCCTCCGGCCACCGCAGCCCCCACACCCCCGGCTGCCGGACGAGCCTGCTCGTGGCCAGGGTGACCGAGTCCGCGTCCGCGCGCAGCACCCGCTCCGGGAACGCGACGACCCGCGCGGGATCCAGCAGCACCGTGGCGTAGTGGTGGCCGATGCCCAGAGCGCCGGCGCCCAGCACCCCGAGACCGGCCGCCGCGCCGACCCCGGCGGCCATCAGTGCGCGTTCCCGCCGAGCGTTCTCCCCCACGGCACGGATCATCCCCGGCGGGCGGCGTCACCGTCGAGTCGACGGGCTTCGTGACGGAACCGTGATCGTCGCGGCGTCAAGCACCGGCGGGTCGCCCGTCCCGGTGAACCGTGTGTGACCTGCATCTTTGCCGCCATCAGTTCGGGTGAACGCGAACTGTGGAGCACAACCAGGTCACGACGGCTTCGTTGGCCCGGCAGATCGCTCGGGCCGCCTCGTGCAGCGCGAGCGTCCGCACAGATGCGATCTCCCCCGATCGGAAGGACCACCCCAGCCATGAGCAGTCTCGCCAGGCGCACGCTGAGCACGACGGCGACCGTCGCCGGCATCGCCGCCCTCGGCGCGGGCTTCGCCGGACAGGCGTTCGCCGCCGACCTGCCGGAGCTGCCCGCCGCCCCCGAGCTGCCCGTCGGCGCGCCCGCGCTGCCCGACGCCGCCGCGCCCGAGCTGGCCGTCCCCGAGCTGCCCGCCGTGCCCGAGGTCCCGGACTCCGTCAACATCCCCGGCATCCTCAACTTCGAGAAGCCCGACGTGACCGTCGAGAACACCGACGAGGCGCCGCCGGCCCCGGAGATCGCCCCGGTCGACAGCCACGTGGCGCAGGACGCGGGTTCCGACGCGTTCGCCGTCCCCACCGCCTCGCACGAGGCCGCCGAGGCCCCGGGCCTGCCCGAGCTGCCGGGTGCGCCGGAGTTCAACGGCGAGCTGGCGACCCCGCTGGGCACCTTCCCGCTCGGCACGCTCCCGGAGCTGCCCGCCGCGCCGGAGCTGCCGACCGCGCTGCCCGCCACCCCGGAGCTGCCCACCGCGCTGCCGACCGAGGTCCCCACCGAGGTCCCGACCGCGTCGCACGAGGCCGCCCCGGCCGCGCCCGAGCTCCCGTTCGCCACCCCCGAGCTGCCCTTCGCGGCTCCCGAGCTGCCCGCCGCGCCGAAGCTGCCCTTCGCCGCGCCCGAGCTGCCCACCGGTGCCCCCGAGCTGCCGTCGACGACCGGCCAGGACGTCGACACCACCGGCGCGACGACCGTCCCGTCGACCGGCGACATCGTCTCGCAGATCGTGGCCCTCGCAGGCTGATCACGGACCTCATCCGCTCCCCCGCGCCCCCACGGGCGCGTCCACCCGAAGCGCCGGCAGGCCCACGAGGCCGCCGGCGCTTCGGCGTGTGCACCGATCAGCGCACCTCAGCGCACGTCAGCGCACCACGCGACCGTGCACCAGCCCCGTGAGTAGCGGCGCCAGCGCGATCCGCTCCCCCTCGACCCGCACCCACCGCGGCCCGCCGTAGGGCTCCTGGGTCTCCACGTCGATCACCACTCCGGGCCGCAACCCGCGATCGCCGAGGTAGCGCAGCGCGTCCGAGTGGCGGTCCGAGACCCGCTCGATCCGGAACCGGCAGGCCTCGGGCGCGGAGGTCAGTGGCTGCCCCCAGCTCTCGTCGTGACTGCCCGACGGCGTCGGGATCGGATCCCCGTGCGGGTCCCGCGTGGGATGGCCCAGGGCGGCGTCGATCCGGGCCTCCAGCCGGTCGCTGAGCGCGTGCTCGAGCGCCTCGGCCTCCTCGTGCACCTCGTCCCACGGCATGTCCAGGACCTTGACCAGGAACGTCTCCAGCAGCCGGTGCCTGCGCACCACCCGCAGCGCGGCCCGTTCCCCGGCGTCGGTCAGGGTGAGCGCACGGCCGCGGTGCACCAGCTCGCCGTCCGCCAGCCGCTTGACCATGGCCGACACCGACGGCGAGGACACCTGCAGCTCTTTCGCGAGCAGCCCGGTGGTGACGGTCTCCCCGCGCGTGACCAGCAGGAAGATCGTCTTGAGGTAGTCCTCGACAGCGGGAGTCATGGTCCCCACGGCGTCGATGTTAGTCCCACCTCACCGCCACGACCGAGGTCAGGACGCGGCGGTCCGCCCGACCGCCAGGCGCTCCCGCGCGCCGTCGCCGCGGCGCGCCACCGGGACGCTCTCCGTCGCCGCGGCCAGTCCCATCTCGGGGGTGTCGACGTACACGCTCTCCGCGCGTTCCACGTGGAACGTCTCGTGCCACACCCCCACCACGCCGGGCGCCTTGAGCGCCCGCCGGTTGAAGGCGGACCAGGCCGGTCGGTGCAGGGCCTCGCGGTCCGAGGCGTAGGCGTACAGCTTCTCGACCGAGTCCCAGTACTGGATGACCGTGGGCTTCGCGCCCTCCAGGGTGAGCCGGAAGCCGAGCATCCCCGACTCCGGGTCCGCGGCCAGCTCCCGCAGCATCCGCGGCATGGCCAGCGCCGTCGGGAGCCACTGGTCGATCCGCCACCACCGGTTGATCGTCATGCCGATGAGGAAGACCACGAGCTCGCCCTCGTGCCGGTGCGTCGTGCGGTTCATCGCGCCCACTCCCTTGGATAGTCAGACTCTCCAATAGTGGAGAGTCTGGCTATCCATGTCAAGGGAGCCTCTCAGGCGGGCGGCGGCGCCATCCCGCGCGCCGCCATCTCCTCCGACGCCTTCACCACCTGCACCATGTCGCCGATCTGCAGGTAGTTGAACCAGGCCTCGGCGTCGGCGGGCTCGAGGTGGATGCAGCCGCCGGACGAGCGGTCGGGGCTGCCGGAGTGGAAGGCGATCCCGCCGTCCTCGAAGAACACCGACCACGGCATGGGCGCCGGGTTCCCGTTGGGCAGCCGCGACTCCTGGCTGAGGTGGTTCTGGTCCTTGCGGTACACCCGCAGCGAGTGGCCGACCGGGGTCTCCTGGCCGTTGCCGCCGGAGGCGATCCGCACCGGGCCCCGGATGACCTTGCCGTCCTGGATCAGCCAGGCCTGCTGGGACTCCAGGTCCACGCACGACTTGGCCGAGACCGAGCAGGGGGTGCCCGGCACCAGCGGCTCGGTGTGCGCGGCGGCGGCCGCGGGGGACTCCGCGAAGGCGGGCCCGGCGACGACCGCGCCACCCACGCCGACGGCGGCCACGATCAGTGCGACGACCGTCCTGCGCGTGCCGTTCGCGGTCCCGAACCGCCGTGTGCCCACAGCCCACTCCTCGCGTCGTTCCGTAGTTGCTCGATCACTCTACGTGAAACACCGTGCGTGACCACGCACCCGTCCAACGCCCACACGGGTGGGTCGACACCGTCTCGACCGTCACCGGTCGACAGCGGGCGCCGAACGGCCCCACGAAACGGTCCGATCAGGCGAATGCGACGTGCTCGCGCCACAACCCGAGCAGCGAACGGTCGCCGCTCACCGACACCGTGTTCGGACGTCCGTACACGAAGAGCAGCAGATCGGGCACCGAGCCCCGGACGGTCACCGCCGCGGGCTCGGCCGAGTGCCGCCACACGACCGCCGCCCCGGTGAGGTCGGCGAACCACCGCCGCCCCGGCGCCTCGAGGGCCAGCGTGCGGCCCGGGGCCGAGAGCTCCCTGCGGCGTGGGTGGACCTCGAGGTGGAAGGGATGGGCGTCGAGCTCGCACCATTCGTCGAGCGCGGCGGACGCCGTGTCCGGCGAGACGGTCACCGGCAGCCCCGCGGCCTGGGTGGCGTCGAGCCGGTGCACCAGCGTCTCGAAGGCGAAGCGGCGGGCCCAGAACCGGGTGCCGTCGGCGATGAACGGCGTCCAGACCTCGGCGTCGGGGCCTGCGGCTCGCAGGGTGTCCGCCAGCGCCCGGGCCCCCGGGACCAGCTCGTCCCAGGCGACGGGACCGGGCCGCAGGACGCGGAGCTCGGTGTCGTCGAGGAACTCGGAGGCCCGGGTACGAACGATCTCGGTCGCCCACCGGTGCCCCGCCGCGAGGTGGCGCACCAGCATCCCGAGCGTCCAGTCCGGGCAGCCGGGGACGCGGGCGTCCGGATCCGCGCCGGACACCTCGCGCACCAGCTGGGCGGTCTGTCCGACGATCTCGGCACAGTGTCGGGTGAAGGTCGTGTCGCTCATACCCACGGGTCGGAGCCGCGCGCACGTCCTCGACATCAGGCCCGACATCGAGCCCGCTGTCAGGCCGTGTCCTCCCGGAGGCTCAGCACCACGCGCATCACGTGCTCGACGGCGGAGTCGAACAACGCGCCCCGCAGCTCACCGCGGTCCGCCAGGTTCGCGGCCGCGAACTGCAGCATGCGCTCGGGCCCGACCCGCCGCACCAGCAGCGCGGCGACCTCCTCGAGCTCCAGCCCGGGATTGTCCAGTCGGGTCAGGGCGAACTGGACGACGAGCTCGTCGTGCGTCACGACACCAGAATAGGGTCACCGCCATGTGGACAGCGGAGTCGAACCGCGACCAACTGGCCGGGTGGGACGGTCCGGGCGGCGCATTCTGGGCGGACAACGCCGACCGGTTCGACGCCGGCATCGCGGCCTACCAGCCCGCGCTCGTCGCCGCGGCGGCACCGGGACCCGGCGACCGGGTGCTGGACGTCGGCTGCGGTACCGGTCTGCTGACCCGCGAGCTCGCCCGCACGGCCCACTGCGCCCTCGGCGTCGACCTGTCCAGCCGGATGCTGACGCTCGCCCGGCAGCGGGCGGCGGCCGCCGGGGTCCCGCGGGCCCGGTTCGCTCAGGCGGACGCGCAGGTGGAGCCCTTCCGCCCCGTCGACCTCGTGGTCAGCCGCAACGGCGTGATGTTCTTCGGCGACCCACCCGCCGCGTTCGCCAACCTCGCCCGCGCGCTGCGACCGGGCGGGCGGATGGTGCTGCTGTTCTGGCAGGGCTACGCCGAGCAGGAGTGGATGCCGACCTTCCGCCGGCTCCTCGGCGGGGACCCGATGCCCGGCGGCCCCTTCTCCCTCGGCGATCCCGACCACGTGCGAACGGTGCTGCGCGGGGCCGGATTCACCGAGGTCCACCTCGAGTCCCGCCGCGAGCCGATGGTCGTCGGCCCGGACGTCGACGCGGCCGTGGCCTACGTGGCCGGGATGCAGCGCGACCTGATCGCGCCGCTCCCGCCCGCCGACCGGGCCTCCGCCCTCCGCGCGCTGCGCACCGACCTCACCGCCCACGCCGGGCCCGGCGGCGTCGCGTACGGATCAGCCTGCTGGCTGGTCCGCGCCCGCGTCTAGCCTCCGCCTGCTGTAGCGGGCGATGAGGAACAGGATCGTGCCGACGACCAGGTAGCCACCGCCCAGCAGCCAGATGTCCGCGGTCTGCTGGGTGAGCAGGACGATGCTCGCCAGGATGGCGATGATCGGCACGACGATCGGGACCGAGAAGTGCTCGTGGCCCACGTCGTCCTTCTTCAGCACGATGCAGGACACGTTCGTCGCGATGAACACGAAGAGCAGCAGCAGGACCGTGGTGTCCGCGAGCTGGCCGATGTTGCCGACGAAGCTCATCCCGATCGTCGCGGCACCGACGGCGACGATCGCCACCCACGGCGTCCGACGGGTGGGCGCCACCTGGCCGAAGAAGGAGGGCAGCAGGTTCTGCTCGGCCAGCCCGTAGGTCGCGCGGCTCGCCATGACCATGAACAGCAGCGCGCCGTTGGCGATCGCCACCAGCGCGATCAGCGAGAACAGCCACTCCGGGATCGGCAGGCCGGAGGCGGTGATCACCTCGAGCAGCGGCCCGCTGGAGTTCGCCATGGTCGCGGGATCCACGACGATCGCCGCGCCGAGCGCGATCAACAGGTAGACCACACCCGCGGTGCAGATCGCGCCGAACAGGGCCCGCGGGTAGGCCTTCGACGGCTCCTTGACCTCCTCGGCCATGTTGGCCGCGGCCTCGAACCCGAGGAACGAGAAGAACGCCACGACCGACGCCGAGAACGCGCCCACCAGCAGCGGCTGGTCCGGCGACGGCGTGAGGATGCGCGCCGGGTCGCCCGCCCCGCTGCCGAACACGATCGCCGCGACCACGATCACCATCACCAGGCCGCTGACCTCGATGCACGTCATCACCACGTTGGCCGACAGCGACTCCCGCACACCGCGGAGGTTGATCGCGACGAGCAGCAGCAGGAAGACGATCGTGACCGGCGCGGCCGGGACGTCGATGAGCGTGCTGAGGTAGTCACCGGCGAACGCGTTGGCGAGCAGCGCCGCCGTGGTGATGCCCGAGGAGAGCATCAGGAAGCCGATCACGAACGTGAGGTACGGCTTGTCGAAGGCCTTCTGCACGTACCGCGAGGCCCCGCCCGCCATGGGGTACTTGGTGATCATCTCGGCGTAGGTGCCCGCCGTCAGCAGGGCGACGACCAGCGCGATCGTCAGCGGCAGCCACAGCATCCCGCCGACGTCCTCGGCCATGGTCCCGACCAGGGTGTAGATCCCGGCCCCGAGGGTGTCCCCGACGATGAAGAAGAACAGCAGGGTGACGCCGACGGTGCGCTTCAGCTTCGTGCTCGGTGCGGTGGACCCGCTCGTCGCGGTCGATTCGGCCATTCCGGGATGCTGACACCGTTCACCACTGATCACCGCACGAGACGGACATTCGAAACACAACCGTCAAACAGCGCGGCGGGCGAGCAGGGAGCGCGCGGTCGCGGCGACGGCCGGGTCGGGGTCCGCGACGAGTGCGGTGAGGGCGCGGTGGGCCGCGGGGCCGGGGATCTCGGCGAGGGCCTGGGTGATCCGGCCCCGCGCGCGGACGTCGTCGTCGAGCCGGGCGACGAGGCGACCCGCCAGGTCGTCGGCCCAGTCGCCGGCCGGGTCGTCGCTGCGGGCCAGGCGGCCGAGCGCCTCGGCGGCGGACACGTCGTCCGCACCCCGGACGATCATCGCGACCAGCTCGGGGACGGCGTCCCGGTCGCCCAGCGCGAGCGCCGCCCGCTCCCGGACGTACGGGTCGCGGTGCCGCAGCGCCCGGCGCAGCGCGGACTCCGCTCCCGGGATCCGGACGAGCGCCGCGACGGCCTGGTGGCGGGCCTGCTCGTCCGGCCCGTCGAGGGCCGCGACCAGCTGCGGGAGGACCTCGTCGCCCGCGCGGACCACCGCCCACCGCAGGGCCCCGGCGACGTTCGGGTCCTGCTCGCCGAACAGCGCGTCGAGCAGCGGCGCGGGCGGGCCCTCGGCGAGGGCGGCGCGCTGACGCCGAGACGGGTCCGGGGAGTCCAGCTCCTGCATCAGCGCGACCAGCCCCAGGACGTCACGCCAGGACGTCACGCCGCTCTCCCGGACGCTCCGCAGCCGCGCGAGCAGCGCCTGCTCGCGCGCGATGCGCTCACCGGTGGCCGCGATCAGCTCGTCGACCAGCGCGGTCGGCGGCACGTCGGCGTCCGCCAGGCTCTCCCGGATCGCCTGCAGCGACAGCCCGAGCGTCCGCAGGCTCTCCACCTGAAAGAGCCTGCGGACGTCCGCGGAGGTGTAGTCGCGGTAGCCGTTCGCCGTGCGCTGCCGCGGCGAGACCAGCCCGATGGCGTCGTAGTGGCGCAGCATGCGGGTGCTGATGCCCGCCAGCCGCGACAGCTCACCGATCCGCATCGGGCCCCAACGCGACCCGACGCTTCGCGTGGTGCAGCGCGTCGTCGACGCTGAGCTCCGGGTCGTTCAGGACCTGGAGCGTGACCTGCGCGTGCTCCAGCGCCGGGCGCGCCGCGTCGCCCAGCGCGAGGAGCGCCCGGGTGAGGCTGCGCTGCACGTCCCGACCGCCGCGCCCGAGCTCGTGCATCAGCTCGGCGGCCAACGCCTGCTCCTCGCCCTCGGGCACCAGCCCGACCGCGGTCCGCCAGGCGGCCCGGGCCACCTCGTCGTCCGGGTCATGCAGCAGCTCCCTCGTGATCGCGGGCCACGCGCCCGGGTCACCGATCTTCGAGAGAGTATGCAGGGCCTGGCTGCGCGCCTGCGGGATCTCGCTGTGCAGCTCCCGGAGCACCCGGGGCAGCGCGGCGGGCTGGCGGGTCAGCGCCCAGGTCAGCATGTCCCGGACGAAGAAGTCCGGCTCCACGGCGCAGCGCTCGACCAGCGCGTCGAGCTGCGCGGGGTCGGGACGGGTGCCCGCCGCGAGCGCCGCCTGCAGCCGGGCCGATGTGTCGGGGTGGTCGAACCTCATGAGCCCAGGAAAGACCTTGTCACAGTGTGAAGGTCAAGCCCGCGAGTTCGAGCCCGACTCGAGCACCGCAGTGTGGCTCCACAATGCGGATGATCCACTCTCGGGGAGCGCGGCGGTCGGTATCCGACCGCTCCGCTCCCGACGAGTGGATCACCGGGGCCGAGGATGCAGCCGCTCCAGCTCGATCGCCACCTGCCGGTACCTGCTGACCGGAACGAAATGCACGCCGTCGCAGGCGCCGCTGTCCCGCAGCGCCACGACCTGCTCGCACGCCGCGGCCACCCCGGCATCCGGGTCGGCGCGGACCCGCTCGACCAGCGCGGCCGGGATCTCGATGTCCGGCACGCTCGCCCGCAGCCGGTCGGCCATCCCGGCGCTGGCCAGCACCATGACGCCGGCGTAGACGGGCTGGTCGGTCGGGTTCTCCTCCCGCC
Organism: Pseudonocardia sp. WMMC193; assembly: GCF_021728735.1. Classification (NCBI taxonomy): domain Bacteria; kingdom Bacillati; phylum Actinomycetota; class Actinomycetes; order Pseudonocardiales; family Pseudonocardiaceae; genus Pseudonocardia; species Pseudonocardia sp. WMMC193. The sequence continues at coordinate 4,744,685 of NZ_JAKKDO010000003.1, forward strand.
AGCGCACGACCTCCTCGACCGAGAACCCGACCTGCAGGAAGACGAAGTCCGCCGCCCGCTTCCACGGCGCGAGCCGACGACGACTGCCGGAGGTCACCCCGATCCCGAACGGCTCCACCCCGGCGAACTCGCGCCGACCGGTGATCGCCCGCGCCTCCTCGATCATGGTCCGCACGGTGAGCCCACCCGCCCGGTCGCCCGCCGTCGGCTTGTCCCCGGCGACGAACAGGAACCGGTCGACCCCGTACGCCGCCGCCGTGAGCAGGTCGCGCTGGAGGCCGAGCAGGTTGCGGTCCCGCGAGTTCAGACAGGCGATGCTCCGCCGCCCCATCGCGTGCACCTCGTTCGCCACCGCGATGCTCGACACCGTGGCCCGGCCGATGTGGTTGTCCGGGATCAGGAAGTCGTCGACGACGGGGGCGAGCATGCCGATCTGGTGCCGCGCCCGCGTCAGGTCCGGCCTGGTCGGCGGCTCGATCTCGCAGACGACGGAGAAGGTGCGGCTCACGAGGCAGAGACTGCCACGCCCGAGCGCCGGCGGTCAGCGCCGGCGGCGAGGGACCGCGGACCGGGGCGGCAGCGAGCGCATGTGGTCGCGCACCGGCGTCAACAGGTCGGCCAGGGTTCGAGTGTCCTCGCGGGTCAACGGCTGGAAGAGCTGCCGGCTGACCACCTCGGTGTGGCCGGGGAGCACCGTGGCCAGCAGCGCCCGCCCGGCCTCGGTGATCGTGACGGTCACGCCCCGCTCGTCGGTCTCCGACGGGCTGCGCGTGACCAGGCCTGCCTCCTCGAGGAGCCTGGCCTGATAGGTCAGACCGCTGCGGCTGTAGACGACGCCGTCGGCCAGGTCGGTCATGCGTGCGCTGCCCGTCCGCGGGTCGAGACCCAGCCGCGCCAAGATCTGGAACTGCACGTAGCTGAGGTCGCCGGCCTCCCGGAGCTGCTGCTCAACCGCGTGGCGGAGCAGGCCTGCCACCTCCATGAGCGTCAGGTAAGCGCCCAGCTGGGCGGGATCGAGGGACGGGTCCGGGTCGGTCACGCGCAGACCCTAACAGTTGCTTCACATTCTGAGCACTTGCTTCGACTCCGAAGCACTGCTAGCGTCTCCGCCATGCTTCGAGTTCGAAGCACATCCACGCGAGAGCGGAGGCTCGGCGATGAAGGCCATTCGATTCCACGAGTACGGCGACCCGACAGTCCTGCGTCACGAGGAGGTGGACGAGCCCGTCGCCGGTCCCGGACAGGTGCGGGTGCGGGTCGCGGCCACGACGTTCAACAGCGTCGACGGCACCATCCGGGCGGGGCTCATGCAGGGCCCGATGCCCCTGACCCTGCCGCACGTGCCCGGGCTGGACGTCGCGGGAACGATCGACGCGCTCGGCGAGGGTGTGCGCGATCTCGCCGTCGGCGATCAGGTGATCGGCTTCCTCCCCTTCGTCGTCGACGGGGCCTCCGCCGAGTACGTCGTCGCCCCCGCCGAGATCCTGGCCCCGGCTCCGACCGCCGTCCCGCTCGCCGACGCCGCCGCACTGCCGCTGGTCGGCCTCACCGCCTGGCAGGCCCTCTTCGACCACGCCGAGCTGAAGCCGGGGCAGCGCCTGCTGATCAGCGGGGCAGGCGGAGCGGTGGGCGGGTACGCGGTGCAGCTGGCCAAGGCCGCGGGCGCCTACGTGATCGCCACCGGCAGCCCGCGCAGCAGCCGCAACCTGGCGGCCGCCGGTGCCGACGAGATCATCGACCACACCACCACCGCGGTGGCCGCCGCGGTCACCGCGCCGGACGACGTCCTGCTCAACCTCGCCCCCCTCGACCCGGACGAGTTCACGGCGCTGGCCGCCCTCGTTCGAGACGGTGGCGTCGTGGTCAGCGCCACCGTGTGGATGCCCGCCCCGGCCGACGAGGAACGCGGCGTGCGCGCGATCGACATGTGTGTCCGCAGCGACGTCGCCCAGCTGTCGGAGCTCGTGGCGCGCGTCGACCGCGGAGAGCTCACCGTCGACGTCGCCGAGCGCGTCCCACTGGTCGACCTGCCCCAGGTCCATGCCCGGGCGGCCGCGGGGACGCTGGCGGGCAAGATCGTCGTCCTCACGCCCACAACCTGACACGACGGGCGCAGCGCATGCCGTCGCCGGTCGGAAATGGTGGAGACGAGGGGAATCGAACCCCTAACCCCCGCCTTGCAAAGGCGGTGCTCTGCCAATTGAGCTACGTCCCCGTGGGCGACAGACTACCGGGTAGTCGCCTCGTGCCAGGGATCGGATGTGCTGCGGGACTTGAGGCCGACGAGCACCAGGATCACGGCGCCGACAGCGGCGACGAGAGCGAGGAGCTTCTTCACGTCGATCACCTTCGAAGCCGATGGAGTGGGCCTAGCTGGAGTTGAACCAGCGACCTCATCATTATCAGTGATGCGCTCTAACCAACTGAGCTATAGGCCCCTGCGGCGTGCAGAACTCTACAGGACCCCGCACGCCGCCTTCGCGGGGGGTCAGTCCCGCTCGGACAGCGTGACCTCCACGCCGCCGACCAGGTCGGCGGAGACGTTGTAGACGAACGCACCCACGGTCATCGCCACGGCGAAGAGCAGGCTGTTGATCGCTCCGATGACCGCGGCGAAGCCGAAGACGCTGCCCGCGCTGATCAGCGATCCGCCGCCACCCTGGCCGCCGCCGGAGACGAGGTCCGCGTAGGTGCCGTTGAGCCGGTCCCACACGCCCATGCCGTCGAGCACGCCGTAGAGCACGCCGACCGCCACGAGCCAGATGAAGAACAGGACGACGGCGAGCACCAGCGCGAGCTTCAGCACCGACCACGGGTCGAACCGCTTGAGCTGCAGCAACGCCTGGCGCGGGGCCCGCTCCCCCACCGACGGGACGCCGGCGTGGACTTCGCCCCGCGCGGGGCCCACCGACGCCGTGCGCGGTGCCGCGCCCGGGTCGATGTACGCCGTGGGCGCCTCGCTGAGCAGCGAGTCCACCGGGGCCTGCCGCGGGGCGGGCCGCGAGGTTGGGACGGCGGTCTCGGTCGCGTCCGAGCCCGACGCCCGCCGCCACGGCGGCGGCGTGGGCACCGAGCCGGGCAGCGGGGTCCCCGTCGGCTGGTCCGCCGCCCCGGGCGAGGGGGCGTCCGGCCGGGGCCGCGGCACCGGCGTCGGGGTGGCGAACACCGCGGTCTGGTCGGCCGCCGGGCTCGTGCCGTTCTTCGGGGCCGACGCGTGGTCGGGGGCCTCGGTGGCCGGCGCGGCCGGGGCGGCCGGGGCGGCCGCGCCGTCGTCCTTCGACGCGGCGCTCGGCCCGGCACTCACCCCCGCACCGTTGGTGGTCGATCCGTTCGCGGGCGTGGTCCGGTCCTCCGCGGCCTCGGCGGGGTCCGCCGGGGCCTCGGCCGCACCGTCCGTGGGGAGCGGCGGTGCGGCCGCAGAGCTGTCCGTGGCCACCGGCCCCGTCGCCGGCTTCTCTTCGTTCTCGCTCACGAGGTGGAGCACTCCTCGGCGTTCGGCGTGCAGGTCAGGTGGCCGGGATCAGCCGGTCTCCTCGGGGGCCTCGTCATCGTCCTCGGCGTTGCGCGCGACCGCCAGCAGTGTGGCGTTCTCGCCGAGGTTCATGAGGCGGACCCCCTTGGTCTGCCGGCCCGCCTTCCGCACCTCGCGTGCCGAGGTCCGGATGACGCCGCCGGTCGACGTGATCGCGTACAGCTCGTCGTCGATCCCGACGATGAGCGCGCCGACCAGGGTGCCACGCCTGCGGTCGTACTGGAGCGTCAACACTCCCTTACCGCCGCGACCCTGTACCGGGTAGTCCTCGATCGGCGTCCGCTTGGCGTAGCCGCCCGCGGTCGCGACCAGCACGAACTTGTCGTTCTGCACCACGGCGAGCGACAGCAGCTGGTCGCCGGAGTTGAACCGCATGCCCAGGACGCCGGAGGTGGCGCGGCCCATGGGGCGCAGGGTCTCGTCCGTCGCGGAGAACCGGATCGACTGGCCCTCGGCGGACACCAGGAGCAGGTCGTCCTCGGCGCTGCAGAGCACGGCGCCGACGAGCTCGTCCTCGTCTCGCAGGTTGATGCCGATCAGGCCGCCGGAGCGGTTGGAGTCGAAGTCCTCCAGGCGGGACTTCTTGACCAGCCCGTTCTTCGTGGCGAGCACGAGGTACGGCGCGGCCTGGTAGTCCTTGATCTGCATGACCTGGGCGATGTGCTCGTCCGGCTGGAACGCGAGCAGGTTCGCGACGTGCTGGCCGCGCGCGTTCCGGTTCGCCTCGGGCAGCTCGTAGGCCTTGAGCCGGTAGACCCGGCCCTTGTTCGTGAAGAACAGCATCCAGTCGTGCGTGGAGCACACGAAGAAGTGGGCGACGATGTCGTCCTGCTTCAGCGTGGCGCCCTGCACGCCCTTGCCGCCGCGCTTCTGCGCCCGGTACAGGTCGGTCTTGGTGCGCTTGGCGTAGCCGGTCTGGGTGATCGTGACGACGACGTCCTCGACGGCGATGAGGTCCTCGTTGGTGACGTCACCGTCGTCCGCGATGAGCCGCGTGCGCCGCTCGTCGCCGTGCTTCTCGACGATCTCGATGAGCTCGTCCTTGACGATCTGCCGCTGCCGCTCGGGGCGGGCGAGGATGTCCTCGTAGTCCGCGATCTCGAGCTCGATCTCGGCCAGCTCGTCGACGATCTTCTGCCGCTCCAGGGCCGCCAGCCTGCGCAGCTGCATGTCGAGGATGGCCTGGGCCTGGATCTCGTCGACCTCGAGGAGCTCGATGAGGCCCTGGCGCGCGACGTCCACCGTCTGCGACGCCCGGATGAGGGCGATGACCTCGTCCAGCGCGTCGAGCGCCTTGACCAGACCACGCAGGATGTGGGCGCGCTCCTCGGCCTTGCGCAGCCGGTAGCGCGTGCGCCGGACGATGACCTCGATCTGGTGCCGGATGTAGTTCCGGATGACCTGGTCCAGCCGCAGCGTGCGGGGCACGCCGTCGACGATCGCCAGCATGTTCACGCCGAAGCCGGTCTGCAGCTGGCTGTGCTTGTAGAGGTTGTTCAGCACGACCTTGGCCACCGCGTCCCGCTTGAGCGTGAACACGATGCGCATGCCGACGCGGTCCGAGCTCTCGTCGTTGATCTCCGAGATGCCCGTCATCTTGCCGTCGCGGATCATGCTCGCGATGGACTCGACGAGGTTGTCCGGGTTGACCTGGTACGGCAGCTCGGTGACGACGAGGATGGTGCGGCCCTTGGCGTCCTCCTCGACCTCGACGACCGAGCGCATGCGCACCGAGCCGCGGCCGGTGCGGTAGGCGGACTCGATCCCGTCCCGGCCGACGATCAGACCCGCCGTCGGGAAGTCCGGGCCCTTGATCCGCGCCATGAGCGCGTCCAGGAGCTCCTCGTCGCTCGCCTCGTGGTTGTCCAGCGCCCAGACGACGCCCTCGCCCACCTCGCGCAGGTTGTGCGGCGGGATGTTCGTGGCCATGCCGACGGCGATGCCGACCGAGCCGTTGATCAGCAGGTTCGGCACCCGCGACGGCAGGACCAGGGGCTCCTGGGTCTTGCCGTCGTAGTTGTCCGCGAAGTCGACGGTCTCTTCTTCGATGTCCTGCAGCATCGCCATGGCCAGCGGCGTGAGCCGGCACTCGGTGTACCGCATGGCCGCTGCGGGGTCGTTGCCCCGCGAGCCGAAGTTGCCCTGCCCGTCGATCAGCGGGTAGCGCATCGACCAGGGCTGGGCGAGCCGGACGAGCGCGTCGTAGATCGCCGAGTCGCCGTGCGGGTGGTAGTTGCCCATCACCTCGCCGACGACGCGGGCGCACTTGACGTACGAGCGGTCCGGCCGGAAGCCGTTCTCGCCCATGGAGTACAGGACGCGCCGGTGTACCGGCTTGAGGCCGTCCTCCACGAGCGGCAGCGCCCGACCCACGATGACGGACATCGCGTAGTCGATGTAGGAGCGCTGCATCTCCTGCTGGATGTCGACCGGCTCGATCCGGTCGCCGCCGCCCGCGCCGGGGAGGGCCGGGTCCAAGGTGTCAGTCACTGTTCAGGTCCTCTATCTCTCAGACGTCCAGGAACCTGACGTCCTTGGCGTTCCGCGTGATGAAGGAGCGGCGGGACTCGACGTCCTCACCCATCAGCACGGAGAAGAGCTCGTCCGCGGTCGCCGCGTCGTCCAGGGTGACCCGGGAGAGCATCCGGACCTCGGGGTCCATCGTGGTCTCCCACAGCTCCTTGGCGTTCATCTCGCCGAGACCCTTGTACCGCTGCACGCCCTCGTCCTTGGGGAGCTTCTTGCCGGCCTCGCGGCCCGCCGCGATCAGCCCGTCCCGCTCCGCGTCCGAGTACGCGAACTCCGGCTCGGACCCGCGGCCGCCCCACTTGATCTTGTAGAGCGGCGGGTTCGCCAGGAACACGTGCCCGGCCTCGACCAGCGGCCGCATGAAGCGGAACAGCAGGGTGAGCAGCAGGGTGCGGATGTGCTGGCCGTCGACGTCCGCGTCCGCCATCAGCACGATTTTGTGGTAGCGCAGCTTCGACAGGTCGAACTCGTCGTGGATGCCCGTGCCGAGGGCCGTGATGATCGACTGGACCTCGGTGTTCTTGAGGACGCGGTCGATCCGGGCCTTCTCGACGTTGATGATCTTGCCGCGGATGGGCAGGATCGCCTGGTACATCGAGTCCCGGCCGGACTTGGCCGAGCCGCCTGCCGAGTCGCCCTCCACGATGTAGACCTCGGACTTGCTCGGGTCCGTGGAGCGGCAGTCCGCCAGCTTGCCCGGCAGACCGCCGATGTCACCGGCGCTCTTGCGGCGCACCAGCTCCCGCGCCTTGCGGGCGGCGAGCCGGGCCTGCGCGCTGGACACCGCCTTGGTGACGATGGTCTTCGCGTCCGCGGGGTTGCGCTCGAACCAGTCCGACAGCCACTCGTTGCTCATCTTCTGCACGAACGACTTGACCTCGGTGTTGCCGAGCTTGGTCTTCGTCTGGCCCTCGAACTGCGGCTCGGCGACCTTGACCGACACGATCGCGGCGAGCCCCTCGCGGATGTCCTCGCCGGACAGCGCCGGGTCCTTGTCCTTGAGCAGCTTCTTGTCCCGCGCGTAGCGGTTGACCGTGGTGGTCAGCGCGGAACGGAAGCCCTCCTCGTGGGTGCCGCCCTCGTGCGTGTTGATTGTGTTCGCGAACGTGTACACCGACTCGGAGTAGCCCGAGTTCCACTGCATCGCGACCTCGACCTGGTGCCCGGGGCCCTCGCCGGTGTAGCTGATGATCTTCTTGTGGATCGCGTCCTTGCTGCGGTTGATGAACGCGACGAAGTCCTCGAGACCGCCCGGGTAGTGGAAGGTCTGCTCCTTGACCTTGGCGACGAAGCCCTCCGCGTCCGGCTCGTCGTCGACCTCGGTGTCGGAGACCCGCTCGTCCCGCAGGACGATCGTGAGGCCCTTGTTGAGGAACGCCATCTCCTGCAGCCTGCGCTGGATCGTCTCCAGGCTGTACGTGGTGGTCTCGAAGATGGTGGGGTCGGCCCAGAACGTGATCGAGGTGCCGGTCCGCTTCGACGGCGCCCCCTTGTGCAGCGTGCCGGGGACCGAGTGGTCGTAGTGCTGGTTCCACGTGAAACCGTCGACGTGGATCTCGACGTCGAGCGCGCTGGACAGCGCGTTCACGACGGAGACGCCGACGCCGTGCAGGCCACCCGAGACCGCGTAGGACTTGCCGTCGAACTTGCCGCCCGCGTGCAGCACGGTGAGCACGACCTCGACGGCGGGCTTCTTCTCCACCGGGTGCATGTCGACCGGGATGCCACGACCGTCGTCGACGACGCGGACGCCGCCGTCCGCGGTCAGGGTGACCTCCACCTTCGTCGCGTACCCCGCCATCGCCTCGTCGACCGCGTTGTCCACGACCTCCCAGATGAGGTGGTGCAGACCGCGCTCGCCGGTGGAGCCGATGTACATGCCGGGGCGCTTGCGGACGGCTTCCAGGCCCTCGAGGACCGTGATCGACGACGCGCTGTAGCCGCTCTTCTTCTCCGCCACGGGCTGATGTTCTCCTCGCCACGAGAGCCGGCGGATGCCGGCAGTGCTGCCGCACACGTGCGGCACTCACTGATGATTCTACCGGTCCGGTCGGACAGAACTGTGGCTAGGACACGTCTGAAAGCGTCACAGCGGCGCGATCGCGCGGCGAACAGGGTCCGGCCGCCCGAAAACGGGGTCGAACGGCGCTCACGCCCCGTCACGTCGCGCTCAGCGGGCCTCTGGCGGGTGCGAACGGTCACCCGAGAGTGGGAGGCGCGGGAGGCTCACCCGTAGGTGTCCCGGGGGCCTCGGCCGCGGACGTGCCGCGGACCGTGGCGCCAGCTCGGGCCCTGCGGCCCCGTGACCCGGATCCGCTTGACGACGTCCGGGCCCACCGCGGCGGCCAGGCGCTGCAGGATCTGTCGCTGCAGGGTGCGCAGCTGCGTGGCCCACGCCGTGGACTCCGCCTTCAGGACCAGCTCGCCGTCCCGCAGGGAGACGGGGGTGCAGTGGTCGGCGATGTCCGGCCCGACCAGCGTGGGCCAGCGGCCCAGCACCGTGGCGTCCGTGAGCCGGGAGGACCAGCCCCGGTCCATCGAGACCCGCGACACCGCACGGCCGAACGGCTGCGGGTCCCGGTTGTCCGGGCCCGGGCCGGACCAGCGACGTCGTCGTCCCCGCCCGAAGCCCTTCGGCCGCGCGCCCCGCTGCTCCGCGGACTGCTCCTTCCGCTTCGCCGCCGTCGCCTCGCGGGCCGCGGCGAGCGCGTCCCGGGCCAGATCGGCACCGCGCCGCTCGGCGCGATGAGCGGTGTCCCCAGGGGTGTGGACATCCTTGGGGACCGCGGGCGGGTCCGACGGTCGATCCGTCGCGGCGGGCGGCGCCTTGTGACTGGAGTCACCGGAGGAGCGGGGGTTATCCACAGTATCCACAACCTTGTCCCCAGGAACGCCCAGCTCGGGGGCGGCTCGTCATCATCCGTTCTCCTGCACGTCAGACGGGTCGTCACCGGTCGTCGTCCGGACGACGGTCCCGCCGCCCACCGCGAACCGGGCGCCCGTCAGCTGCGCCGGGACGTCCTCGGCGACGGCCGCGGTCACGATGACCTGCTCCGCCTCTGCGGCGACCGCGCACAACGCGCGGCGCCGCTGCGCGTCGAGCTCGGCGAAGACGTCGTCGAGGATCAGCACCGGCTCGACGTCGTCCGCCTTGAGCAGACGGTAGGACGCCAGCCGCAGCGACAACGCGATCGCCCACGACTCGCCGTGGCTGGCGTACCCCTTGGCCGGGCCCTCCCCGAGGCCGAGCACGAGATCGTCCCGGTGCGGGCCGACGAGACAGACCCCCCGCTCGATCTCCTGGCGGCGGACCTGGGCCAGCTCGTCGAGCAGCATGGGTTCCAACGCCGCCCGGTCGAGCTCGCCGGGGATCGAGCACTTGTACTGCAGTGACAGCGGATCCGACGTCGGCGCCACCTCGGAGAAGGCCTTCTCCGCGTGCGGTGCGATCCCGTCGACGAGCTCGAGCCTGCCCGCGAGCAGGGCCGCGCCGTGCCGGGCCAGGTGCCCGTCCCACACCTCGAGCGTGGACAGGTCGGCCTGCCGGTTGCGGGCGGTCTTGAGCAGCGCCGAGCGCTGCCGCAGCACCCGGTCGTAGTCGCTGCGGACGCCGGCGTAGCGCGGGTAGCGGGCGACGAGCAGGTCGTCGAGGAACCGCCGCCGCTCGCCCGGGTCGCCGCGGACGAGCGCGAGGTCCTCCGGAGCGAAGAGCACGCTGCGCAGGATCCCGAGGATCTCCCGCGGGCGCGGCACCGGCGCGCGGTTGACCCGCGCCCGGTTGGCCCGCCCGGCCGTGATCTCCAGCTCGACGAACAGCTCGCGGCCCTGGTGCACGACCTGGGCCCGCACGATCGCGCGCTCGGCGCCGCGGCGGATCAGCGGCGCGTCGTTCGCGACGCGGTGCGAGCCCAGGGTGGCGACGTAGCCGATCGCCTCCGCCAGGTTGGTCTTGCCGACGCCGTTCGACCCGACCAGCACCGTGACGCCCGGTTCGAGATCCAGCTCGGCGCGTTCCCAGGAACGGAAGTCCTCGACGGCCAGTCGCCGCAGGTGCACTAGTGGGTGCTGCCGGCGCCCGAGCTGGGTCCGGCGTGGTCGCCCGGTGCGCCCGCCGGGCCGGCGGCCTTCTTCACCGCGTGCCCGCCGAACTGGTTGCGCAGCGCCGCGACGGCCTTCATCGCCGGGGACTCGTCCTGCCGGGAGGCGAACCGCGCGAACAGCGCCGCGGAGATCACCGGCAGCGGCACGGCGTGCGTGATCGCGGACTCGATGGTCCACCGGCCCTCGCCGGAGTCATCCACGTAGCCCTCGAGGTCCGCCAGGTGCGGGTCCTCCTTGAGCGCGTTGACCAGCAGGTCCAGCAGCCACGACCGCACCACGGTGCCGCGCGACCAGGCCTGGATCACCGCCGGGACGTCCTCGATCAGCGGGGTGGCCTCCATCAGCTCGAAGCCCTCGGCGTAGGCCTGCATCAGGCCGTACTCGATGCCGTTGTGCACCATCTTCGAGAAGTGCCCGGCCCCGACGCCGCCCGCGTGCGCGAAGCCCTCCTCGCGCGGACCCTCGGGGCGCAGCGCGTCGAAGATCGGCATGGCGAGCTCGATGTGCTCCTTCGCCCCGCCCGCCATCAGGCCGTAGCCGTTGTCCTTGCCCCAGATGCCACCGGACACGCCGCAGTCGACGTAGCCGATCCCCTTGGCGGACAACAGCTCTGCGTTCGGGCCGTCGTCGGTGTAGCGGGAGTTCCCGCCGTCGATCACCAGGTCGCCCGGCTCCAGGATGTCGGCCAGGGCGGCGACGGTGGAGCGTGTCGGCTCACCGCTGGGGACCATCACCCAGACCACCCGCGGCGCCTCGAGCGCCGCCGCGAGGTCCGCCAGCGACGCCACGTCGGTGACCTCCGGCCGCGGGTCGAACCCGACGACCTCGTGTCCCGCCGCCCGCACCCGGTCCCGCATGTTGCCGCCCATGCGGCCCAGGCCGATCAGTCCGAGTTGCACAACCGCTCCCCACTCCTGGCCCTCACGTGTCGGCGCTCATCGTGCCGGCCGCGGGTGAATCGATCACCCCGGGAGGCGCACCGGCATCAGCAGGTGGAGGTAACCCGAGGCGGGCGGGGTCGTGTCCTCCCCCTCGGCGGGCGGCAGGACCGGGCGGACCAGCGCGGGCCGGTTCGGGGTGGTGAACGTGAGCTGGGCCTTCTCGGTGTGCAGCGCACCGAGCGCGTCCAGCAGGTAGCCCGGGTTGAACGCGATGGTCAGCGGGGTGCCGTCCAGCGTGCAGGGCAGCTCCTCCTCGGCGCTGCCGACGTCCTCGCCACCGGCCGCGAGCCGCAGCCCGTCCTCGCCGAACTCCATCCGGATCTGCGCGACCCGGTCCGCGACGAGCGAGACCCGCTTGATCGCCTCGACGAGGTGGCTGACCTGGAGCTCCGCGGCGGTGGTGTGCTCGGCCGGGATGAGCTGGCGAAACCGCGGGAACTCCGCGTCGAGCAGGCGGGTGGTGGCCCGGCGGCCGCCGCCGGTGAGCCCGAGCATGCCGTCCCCTGCGGACAGGGCGATCTCGACGGAACCGGCGCCGGCGAGGGTCTTCGCGACGTCCGAGAGGGTCTTCGCCGGGATGAGCACGGCGGTGGACCCGCTCGCGTCCTCCGGCTGCCAGTCCAGCTCGCGCACGGCGAGCCGGAAGCGGTCGGTCGCGGCGAGCGTGAGCCGGGTGCCCTCGATCTCGAGCCGGATGCCGGTGAGCATGGGGAGCGTGTCGTCCCGGCCCGCGGCGACGGCGACCTGGGCGACGGCCCCGGCCAGCTCCGCGGCGTCGACCGCGCCCGCCCGCTGGGGCATGCCCGGCAGCTGCGGGTAGTCCTCGACCGGCATGGTCGGCAGCGAGAACCGGCTGCTGCCGCAGTTGATCGTGGCGCGGGAGCCGTCGACGACGAGGTCCACGGGCTTGTTCGGCAGGGCGCGGGTGATGTCGGCGAGCAACCGGCCGGAGACGAGCAGCCTGCCCGGGTCACCGATCGTCGCGTCGAGCTCCACGCGGGCCGAGGTCTCGTAGTCGAACCCGGAGACGGTGAGGCGGTCCCCCTCGGCTCCGGCGTCGATCAGCACGCCACCGAGGACCGGCACCGGCGGTCGCGCAGGGAGGCTGCGGGCGACCCAGGCAGCGGCATCGGCGAGCACGTCGCGTTCGACCCGGAACTTCATCGCGGAGAGGACCTTTCACCGGTGGTCACTGGATGTGACCGCGCTCGGAGTGATTCGAAGTGACTCGTGACTGGGCCCCGGAGGAGGACGGGCGGCGCGGGCCCCGAGGTCCGACCGGCGTTCTCCGAGGGCGCTGCGCCGACGTCCCGGCAATCCGGGTTCGACCGACTCACCGTAGAGCCTCCCGAGCCCGGGTGTCACGTCGCGGGTCCGTCGCCCGACGAGCGGTCCGAACGCACCGACGAGGTCCCCGTCCGTGTCCCCATCCACGGCCCTCTTTCTCTTGTAGTTCTTCCAAGAGAGGACTCCAGACGTAGAGATAGGTCCTGTGGACAACGTGGATGGAGTGCGTCGTCGCAGGTGGGACGGTGCGGCGATCTGGGGACCGGGCCTGCGGACGGACTCGGGAGGGTTGCGCAGGACGGTGGACAGCCGGCGTCCGGGCGGAGTTGTCCGGCCGCTGTCCCCGGGTTCGAGGTGAGTTGTCCACCGGCTGGGGGTGATCCGTCCACCGCCCACGGGCCGGCAATCCACAGAGTTGTCCCCAGATGTGGGTGAAGCGTGGCCGTGCGTCCACGCTGTGCGACCGGTCGGCGCCGTTGCCAGGACCCGGTGGCGGCGGTCGAGACCCTCAGGAGTCCCGCCTTGCACACGAGCTGCAACGGACGGTGACCGTCCGGGTCACTGTTCGCGTGGCGCCCGCGCCCGTCGATGCGGCGAGCGTCCTTTAGCAGACGACGAGCGGTCGGGCCGGGAGCGACACGCGCTCGGAGTGGATCTCTCTTCGGTCACGACGCGATGACGGCTCGTTGATCTTCGTTCGAGGCGTCTCGATCATGGTCGCTCGTGTCCACATGATTGTTCTCGCCCTCGCCGTGTCCGACGGCGTCGAGACTCGGCTGCTCCATGTGGGTGTGCACGTGGTCACGGAGCGACTTGCGTCCTTCCGGTGAGGAAGGGTGGGGGCGGGCTGGGGACAACGGGCCGGCGGCGGGCGGGTTCGCACGTGTCGTGCGCTCAGTGCTGCATGATCACCAATTGCGTGCGCTCAGTGCGGTGCGCACGGCAGCCGGGGCACCGAGAGAGCGATCGTGGTGCGTCGCCCGTGCGGATGCGCGGTCAGTGCCGGGCGCGCTGCTTGATGCGCGCCGTGAGCTCCTGAACCTGCTCGAACGTCTTGCGGCGCAGTGAGATCTCGTTGCGGATCTTCTTGTCCGCGTGCATGACCGTGGTGTGGTCGCGGCCGCCGAAGGTCTGGCCGATGCGCGGCAGGGAGAGATCGGTGAGCTCGCGGCACAGATACATGGAGATCTGGCGGGCCTGGGCGAGCGCCTTGGTCTTCCCGGGCCCGCACAGCTCCTCGATCGTCACGTCGAAGAACTCGGCGGTGACCGCCATGATCGTCGGCGCGGTGATCTCCGAGGCGGCGGAGTCCGGGATGAGGTCGCGCAGCACGATCTCGGCGAGCTGGGTGTCGACGGGCTGGCGGTTGAGCGAGGCGAAGGCCGTCACCCGGATCAGCGCGCCCTCGAGCTCGCGGATGTTCCGCTCGATGCGCTCGGCGATGAACTCCAGGACGTCACCGGGGACGGCGAGCCGGTCCTGCGCCGCCTTCTTGCGGAGGATCGCGATGCGGGTCTCGAGCTCGGGCGGCTGGATGTCGGTGATCAGCCCCCACTCGAACCGCGTGCGCATCCGGTCCTCGAGGGTCTCCAGGCGCTTCGGCGGCCGGTCGGAGGAGACGACGATCTGCTTGTTGGCGTTGTGCAGGGTGTTGAAGGTGTGGAAGAACTCCTCCTGCGTGCCCTCCTTGCCCTCCAGGAACTGGATGTCGTCGACGAGCAGCACGTCGACGTCCCGGTAGCGGCGCTGGAAGGCGACCTTGCGGTCGTCACGCAGGGAGTTGATGAAGTCGTTGGTGAACTCCTCGGTACTGACGTACCGCACGCGCATGCCGGGGAACAGCCGCTGCGCGTAGTGCCCGACCGCGTGGAGCAGGTGGGTCTTGCCCAGCCCGGACTCGCCCCAGATGAACAACGGGTTGTAGGCGCGGGCGGGCGCCTCGGCCACCGCGACGGCCGCGGCGTGGGAGAAGCGGTTCGACGCCCCGATGACGAACGTGTCGAAGATGTACTTCTCGTTCAGTCGGGTCTGCGAGCGCGGCGCCACCGGGTCACCCGGCTGCGGGGCGGAGTAGGTGGGCCACGGCTCCGGCGCGGGCGGCGGGGCGCCCTCGACGCCCGCGGGCTCGGGGAGCGCGGCCGCGGCCGACGGGTCCACGAGCGGAGAGCCGGACGGGGGCGTCGGCACGTCGGCGGTGGCGCCGTCCGTGCCGAGCGGCAGCGGGCTCGGCGCGTTCGACTCCGCGATCGCGCCCAGCGACGGCGCGCCCACCGGCCTGCGCGACGGCGGGTCCGGCACGGCGGTCCCGCCCGCGGACGCGCTCTGGTCGACCACGACGGCGAGGTTCACCTGCACCCCGAGGTGCCGGCCGATCGCCTCGCTGATCGGGCGGCGCAGGATCCGCTCGATGGCGTCCTTCGCGAACTCGCTCGGCGCGGCGAGGAGCGCGGTGCCGTCGAGCAGCCCGAGTGGGCGGGTCAGCCGGAGGAAGGCCCGTTGCTGCGCCGACAGGGTCGGCGCGCCGTTCTCGGGCGGGGCGGCGAGGTCGGCGATGACCAGATCCCACACCTGGGCGAGGTCACCGTTTTCCGCCACCGCTGGGTCCCTCTCTCCGCGCGACCGGCTGGGGGCGGGCGCGCGCCGTCGGAGTTTCGTCGTTCTGGTTCGTGCGGGTCTGAAGACATCCCCAGACTTATCCACACATGTGTATGACCGTACGCAGGGGAGTTCGGCGGATCGCGCCCGGCCCCTCGGCCACCGCGACCCGCAGAGCCTTCGACGGAGCCGACGGCGCGTGCGGATGTTCCGATCCCCCCGGATGGAACGTGAAGCCCGCACGCTAACAACGACCGCCGGGCGACCACAAGACGCGCAGGTGGAGGCCGGTCCGGCCCACGTGCGCCTGCCTGCGAGGATGACGGTGAGCGACCTCGCTGTCACTCGACCTCGCGGTGGCGGGGGGTGGTGTGCAGGCCCTTCGCGCCGCTGCGTACCCTTATCCGGAGGCGCGCCCTGTGGTGCGCAGACCAACCAGAAGCTACCGACGGCCCGAGCGTGTCGTCGATCGGGAGAAGACGACCGTGAGCAAGCGGACCTTTCAGCCGAACAACCGCCGCCGCGCCAAGACGCACGGCTTCCGCCTGCGCATGCGGACCCGCGCGGGCCGCGCCATCCTGTCGTCGCGCCGCCGCAAGGGCCGCGCCGCGCTCTCGGCCTGATCGCCGCGACGTCGGAGTGCTGCCCGCCGGCGCCCGGCTGACCCGTCGGGACGAGTTCGCCTCGACGATCCGCCGAGGTCGCCGCGCCGGGCGCGCCCGTCTCGTCGTGCATCTGGACACGACCCCGAATCCGGTCCTCGGTCCGAGGGCCGGATTCGTCGTGAGCAAGGCCGTCGGGAACGCGGTGGTCCGCCACCGCGTGGCCCGGCGGCTCCGTCATCTCGTGGCGGACCGATTGGCGACGTTGCCCGCGGGCGCCCTGCTCGTCGTCCGGGCCCTGCCGCCCGCGGCCACCGCCACGTCGAGCGAGCTGGCCGCCGACCTCGACTCGGGCCTGCGGAAGGCCACGCGATGAGCACCGTCCTCCTCGCGCTCCTGCGCTTCTACCAGCGCTGGATCTCCCCGAACCTGCCCCCGAGCTGTCGCTTCTACCCCAGCTGCAGCGCCTACGCCGTCGAGGCGATCCAGGTCCACGGCGCGCTGCGCGGGTGTTGGCTCGCGCTGCGGCGACTCCTGCGCTGCCACCCGTGGCACCCTGGCGGAGTAGACCCGGTCCCACCCCGATCCGACCACAGCACTGAGAAGTGCGAGGAGCAAGCCCCGTGCTGAACTTCATCTACTACCCCGTGTCGTTCATCATGTGGGTCTGGCACAAGGCGTTCGGCTTCATCTTCGGCGCGGACGCCGGCATCTCCTGGGTCCTGTCGGTCATCTTCCTGGTCTTCACCCTCCGCGCGATCCTCTACAAGCCGTTCGTCGGCCAGGTCCGCTCCATGCGCAAGATGCAGGAGATGGCGCCGGAGATGCAGCGGCTCCGAAAGAAGTACGCCAACGACCGGCAGAAGCTCACGCAGGAGATGCAGAAGCTCCAGGCGGAGAACGGGGCGAACCCGCTCGGCGGCTGTCTGCCGGTCCTGGTGCAGGTGCCGGTGTTCATCGGCCTGTTCCACGTGCTGCGGGAGTTCAAGCCCGGCAAGACCGAGAACTACTTCTTCGGCGCGGACGAGGTGCGTTCGTTCGTCGACTCGTCGTTCTTCGGCGCCAAGCTGGGTGCGACCGTCGTCAACACCCAGTACTCCACCGTCACGCTCCAGGAGCTCGGCGGGAACCTCACCAGCCAGCTGATCGTGATGATCCCGCTGATGATCCTCGCGGGCATCTTCACCCACATCACGGCGCGGCACTCGGTCGCCCGGCAGGCCGCCAACCCGGCCGCCATGGCGAACTCGCAGACCGCGATCATGAACAAGCTGATGCTGTACGTGTTCCCGATCGGCGTCGTGGTCGGTGGCCCGTTCCTGCCCCTGGCGATCCTCTTCTACTGGGTCTCCAACAACCTCTGGACGCTCGGCCAGCAGTACGTCGTCTACAAGCGGATCGACGCGGAAGAGGCCGAGAAGAAGGACAAGGCGGCGCAGAACCGCAACGCCCTGGCGCCCAAGCCCGGCCAGAAGCCGAACCGGAACGGCTCGACCCCGGCCGAGCCCGAGGCCGTCGAGGAGCCCGAGACCGAGACCACCGAGTCCGCTCCGGAGAAAAAGCCCGGGGCCAAGCCGGTGACGAAGCCCAAGCCCGGCGCGAAGCCCGTCAACCGATCCGGTGGGTCGGGCGGGCGCCCGGGCGGCGGTAACCGGACGCAGGCCCGCAAGGGCAAGAAGCGTCGGTAGCAGACCTTCGAGCGGGTCGCGGCCCGCTCACCTCGTCCGGTCGCCTGGCGACCGGACGAGCGCAACGTGGAGAGGAGTACGCGTGCCGAAGACGGCGGAGGGCGGGTCCGAGGACCAGCTGATCAAAGAGGGCGACATCGCCGGGGACTACCTCGAGCGGTTGCTCGACATCCTCGACTACGACGGTGACATCGACCTGGACGTCGAAGCCGGCCGGGCGATCGTCAGCATCGACGGCGGCGAGGACCTCGCCCGACTCGTCGGCGAGAAGGGTGCCGCCCTCGAGTCGCTGCAGGAGCTGACCCGCCTGGCGGTGCAGCAGGCCTCCGGCAACCGCAGCCGGCTGATGCTGGACATCGCCGGGTGGCGGCAGGGTCGGCGGGACGAGCTGACCGAGCTCGGCACCCGTACCGCCGAGGAGGTCAAGGAGACCGGCACGCCCGCCCGGCTGCGGCCGATGACGCCGTTCGAGCGCAAGGTCGTCCACGACGCCGTCGCGGCGGTCAAGGGCGTCTCGAGCGAGAGCGAGGGCGAGGAGCCCCGCCGGCAGGTCGTCGTCTTCCGCGACAAGTAGATCCCCGCGGTGGCGCCCTCCGTGTCCAGTTCGGACCGGAGGGCGCCGTCGTCTCCTCCCCAGGACGGTTTCACGTGGAACATCCCCCTCCCCCGGCCGCGCAGAAGGTCTTCGGCGACCGGCTCGAGCTCGCCGCCCGCTACGTCGACCACCTCGCGACCTCGGGCGTCGAACGTGGTCTGATCGGGCCGCGCGAGGCGGACCGGCTGTGGGACCGCCACGTCCTCAACTGCGCCGTCGTCGCGGAACTCGTGCCGGACAGCGCGAAAGTGGTGGATGTGGGCTCGGGTGCGGGCCTTCCCGGGATACCGTTGTGCCTCGCCCGTCCGGATCTCCGGATCGTGCTCGTCGAACCGCTCGCCCGCCGGGTGGAGTGGTTGGAGGAGATCATCGCGGATCTCGGCTTGTCGCTGACGGTCGAGCGCGGGCGAGCAGAGGAGAATGCGATCCGACGGCGATGGGAGGGTGCTGACGTGGTCACTGCACGCGCCGTCGCTCCGCTCGCCCGGCTCGCCGGCTGGTCGCTCCCGCTCCTCCGCACGGGGGGCCGGATGCTCGCGGTGAAGGGCGCGTCCGCACCGCAGGAGATCGAGCGGGACGCCGCCGAGGTCCGCAGGCTGGGCGGCGGCATTCCCGTCATCGAGCTGTGCGGCACCGGCGTCGTCGACCCGCCGAGCACAGTGGTGTCCGTCGAACGTCAGGCCCGGCTCGCCGGTCGACCCCGGAAGAAGCGTTCCACGTGAAACATCCCCAGGAAGGTCCCCAGCGATGAGCCTCGGCTGGACCCCGATAGCCGAAGAGGCGGAGCGCGCCGCCCGTCTGCGGCACCCCGACCGCCACGGCATGCCGAAGCCGGCCCACCGCCGCATCCTCACGATCGCCAACCAGAAGGGCGGCGTCGGCAAGACGACGAGCACGGTCAACGTGGCCGCGGCGCTCGCCCTGCACGGACTGCGTGTCCTGGTCATCGACCTCGACCCTCAGGGCAACGCCAGCACGGCCCTCGGCGTCGAGCACCGGACGGGCACCCCGTCGGTCTACGAGGCGCTGATCGGCGAGATCGGCCTCGTCGAGGCGGCCGCCGTCAGCACGGCGTCGGACAACCTGCTGTGCGTGCCCGCCACCATCGACCTGGCGGGTGCCGAGATCGAGCTCGTCAGCATGGTCGCCCGCGAGTCGCGGCTGCGTCAGGCGCTCAACGACGACGCGCTCGACGAGCTGAACGTCGACTACGTCCTGATCGACTGCCCGCCCTCGCTCGGCCTGCTCACCGTCAACGCCCTCGTGGCCGCCCAGGAGGTGCTGATCCCGATCCAGTGCGAGTACTACGCGCTGGAGGGCCTGGGGCAGCTCCTGAGCAACATCGACCTGGTCCGCTCGCACCTCAACACCGCGTTGCACGTGTCGACCATCCTGCTGACCATGTACGACGGCCGGACGAAGCTCGCCGACCAGGTCACCTCGGAAGTGCGACAGCATTTCGGCAATACGGTCCTTCGGACGGTCATCCCGCGTAGCGTGAAGGTCTCCGAGGCGCCGGGCTACAGCCAGACCGTCCTCGCGTACGACCCCGGCTCCCGCGGGGCGATGAGCTACGTCGACGCGGCGCGGGAGATCGCGGAGTACGGCTCGCACATGGATGAGCAGACGGACGGGGCATAGATGGCGGAGCGCAAGGGCGGACTGGGCCGCGGCCTGGCCGCGCTGATTCCCACGGGGCCGGAGACCGGGATCCGGACCGGGCCGATGGCGTTGACGCCGACGGACATGCTGCCCTCACGGATGCGTGCGCCGGAGCCGATGACGAGCGTCGGCGCGGAGTACCGGGAGATCCCCGTCGGGGCGATCCGGCCCAACCCGAAGCAGCCCCGCACCCAGTTCGACGACGAGCAGCTCGCCGAGCTCGAGCACTCCATCCGCGAGTTCGGGCTGCTGCAACCGATCGTCGTGCGTGAGCTCGTCGCCGGCCAGTACGAGCTCGTCATGGGCGAACGTCGGTGGCGCGCCTCCCAGCGGGCCGGGCTGACCGAGCTGCCCGCCATCGTGCGCGGCACGACCAACGACCAGATGCTGCGGGACGCGTTGCTGGAGAACATCCACCGCGTTCAGCTGAACCCGCTCGAAGAGGCCGCCGCCTACGAGCAGCTGCTCGAGGAGTTCGGCGTCACCCAGACCGAGCTCGCCGACCGGATCGGCCGCAGCCGACCCGTCGTCACGAACATGATCCGGCTCCTGCGCCTGCCCGTGGCAGTGCAGCGGCGGGTCGCGGCGGGAGTGCTCTCGGCCGGTCACGCTCGAGCCCTGCTCGGGCTCGACGACGCCGCCGCCCAGGAGGAGCTCGCCGCCCGCATCGTCGCGGAGGGACTGTCGGTGCGGGCGACGGAGGAGGCAGTCGTCCTCGCCCGCAACGAGGCCCCCGCCGCGAAGACGCGCAAGCCCCGTGGGCGCCCCGCGGTGAGCGAAGGCATGAGCGCCTTCGCCGACCGCCTGTCCGACCGCTTCGACACGACGGTCAAGGTCGAGATGGGCTCCCGGAAGGGCCGGCTCGTGGTCGAGTTCGGCTCCGCGGAGGACTTCGAGCGCATCGCGCGGATCATCGAACAGGGCGGCTGAGCCCCGACTCCTCCGTCGAGGCCCTGAGCCAGACATGCCGCTCACGGGCCCCCTGTGCGCCGCTGGCTGATCTCGGGTGGATCCGGTACGGCGGGATGTGGGCGCACTCGCCGACGTGTCATAACAGCATCGTTCGCGGGTGTCAGCCCCGCTCGATCGCCTTCTCCACGAGGGCGGCGAAGACGGTGCCGAGATCTCCCCCGTCCGCGGCGACCGCGGTCGGCAGCAGCGAGGTGTCGGTGAGGCCGGGCGAGACGTTCACCTCCAGGATCTGCACCCGCCCCTCCCCGTCCACGACGGCGTCCATGCGCGAGAGATCCCGGAGGCCGAGAAGCGCGTGCGCCTCGAGCGCCGTGCGTTCGAGAAGGGCGATCGTGTCGGCGGGAAGCCGCGCCGGGCAGTGGAAGGACGTCGCGCCCGGCGTGTAGCGGGCGGTGTAGTCGTAGACGCCACCGGGAGCCTCCACCTCGACCGGGGGCAGGGCTCGCGGAAGGGCGCCGTCGTGCACGACGGAGACGGCGACCTCCGTGCCCGTCACGAAACGCTCGGCGAGCACCGTGTCGGCGTAGGCGAGGCAGCTGACCATTGCGGCCGGCAGATCCGCGGCCGCCCGGACGACCTGGGCGCCGAGTGCCGAGCCGCCCTGGTCGGGCTTGAGCATCAGCGGCAGACCGAGACGCTCGACCATCGCGTCGAGCACGGCCTGTGCTCCGAGCTCACGGAAGGTCGTGTGCGGGAGCGCGATCCAGTCGGGAGTGTCGAGGCCTGCGCGGGCGAACTCGGCCTTCGCGGTCGGCTTGTCCCACGCGCGGCGGCAGGCGGCCGAGGCGGTGCCCACGTAAGGCACCCCCAGGAGCTCCAGGACGGCGTGGATCGCGCCGTTCTCGCCCTCTCCCCCGTGCAGCGCCACGATCGCGGCCGACGGGCGGTCGGTGCGCAGACGCTCGATCAGGGACGCGTCGGCGTCCCACTCGCGAACATCCACGCCCACCGAACGCAGCGCGCCGGCGAGCCGCTTGCCGGACCGTAGCGAGACCTCGCGCTCGTGGGAGAGTCCGCCCGCCAGTACCGCCACGCTTCGATCGCTCACCCGCGCATTCTCCGCCACGCCGAGGCGGGCGCGTCGGCGGGGATGTTTCACGTGGAACGGGCGTGGGGGTGATCGGCCGGTGATGCGTATACGCGGGCAGAGCTGAGATGTGGCGGCGTGCAATCGGGGTGAGGTGGGGCGAAGGACGTGGGCCGTGATCCACCGTCTGGAAGATGGCTGGTCGGAGCCGAACTCTGGTCGCTCCGACGGTGGGTGGTCGGCTGGTGGTGCGTGTACGCGGGCAGTGCTGAGGTGCGGTGGTGTGCGATCGGGGTCAGGCGGAGCGCAGGACGCGGGCCACGATCCACCATTGGGGAGCGAGCCGGTCGGGAATCGACCTCTGGGCGCCCCGATGGTGGATCATCGTCCGAGCCGAGCCGAGCCGAGCCGAGCCGAGCCGAGCCGAGCCGAGCCGAGCCGAGCCGAGCCGAGCCGAGCCGAGCCGAGCCGAGCCGAGCCGAGCCGAGCCGAGCCGAGCCGAGCCGAGCCGAGCCGAGCCGAGCCGAGCCGAGCCGAGCCGAGCCGAGCCGAGCCGAGCCGAGCCGAGCCGAGCCGAGCCGAGCCGCCGTTCCACGTGAAACATCGACGCCCCGCGGCCATCGGGCCGCGGGGCGTCAGTGGGTAAGGCGTCAGTGGCTCACGCCGTGTCGGGTGAGGGGGTGTGCGCGCCCCTGCGCACCTCGGGCGCGGGCGCGGCGGGGAGGCCGAAGGTGCGGCGCACGTCCATCTCGGCCTCGATCACCGCGGCCAGCCGGCGCACGCCTTCGGTGATGCGCTCCGGCGTCGGGTAGCAGTACGAGAGGCGGAGCTGGCGGCTGCCGAGACCGTCGGCGTAGAAGCCGGTGCCCGAGGCGTACGCGACCCGGGCGGTCACGGCGCGGGGCAGCATCGCCTTGGCGTCGACGCCCTCGGGCAGGGTGACCCACACGTAGAAGCCGCCGTCCGGGACGGTCCAGGTGCAGCCGTCCGGGAGGTGGGTCTCGAGCGCGGCCAGCATCGCGTCCCGGCGCTCGCGGTACTGCTCGGTGAACGTCTTCACCTGGGCGCGCCAGTCGTGCTTCTCGAGGTACCGCGACACGATCATCTGCGTGAAGCTCGGCGGGCAGAGGGTCGCGGACTCGGCGGCGAGGACGAGCCGGTCCCGGACCGCGGGCGGGACGAGCGCCCAGCCGACCCGCAGCCCGGAGGCGAACGTCTTGGAGAACGACCCGAGGTAGATCACGGAGCGGTCCATGGACCGGAGCGCCGGGTACGTCGTGCCGCTGAAGCCGAGGAGGCCGTAGGGGTTGTCCTCGACGACCCCGACGCCGTACTCGGCGCAGAGCTCGAGGATCCGCCTGCGCCGCGACACCGCCAGCGTGACGCCGGCCGGGTTGTGGAAGTTCGGGATCGTGTACAGGAACTTGGGGGTGATCCCACGCCCGGCGAGGGTGCGCAGGGCCTCCTCCAGCAGCTCGGGGACGAGTCCCTCCGCGTCCATCGCGACGTGCACCACGCGGGCCTGGTAGGCGGCGAAGCTGCCCAGCGCGCCGACGTACGAGGGCCCCTCGGCGAGCACGACGTCTCCGGGGTCGCAGAACAGCCGGGTGACGAGATCGAGCGCCATCTGCGACCCCACGGTCACCACGACGTCGTTCGGGTCGGCCTCGATCCCCTCCTCCCGCATGACGTCGCAGATCTGCTCGCGCAGCGCCGGGACGCCCTGGGCGGACCCGTACTGCAGCGCGACCTGCCCCTCGCGGGCGACGAGGTCCCCGATCTCGGCGGAGAGCGTGTCCAGCGGGAGGGCGGCGAGGTTCGGCATCCCGCCCGCGAGCGAGACGACCTCGGGCCGGCTGGCGACCGCGAACAGCGCGCGGATCTCGGAGGCGACCATGCCCTGGGTGCGAACGGCGAAGCGTTCCGTCGGGGCCGCCGCTGCCGCCGCGGTCCGCTCGACGACGTCGGGGCGGTGCGGGGAGGGCGGGATCGTCACGACGGATCCTCCAGATCGACACGGCAGCGCCACTCGGGCGCTGGGAAACGGCAGTTGAGTGTAACCGGGACGGGTGTACGGCCTGCCCTTCGGCGAGGCCGGGTGACCGGTCGTCGTCGTCGGGGTGTCGCGCGACCTGTCTGCCGACCTACCATCGAGCAGCCCTCGTGATCACGCGGGGGTTCACGACTCGCGGAACCCCAGGGTCCCCGCCGGAGGTAGCACGTTGTCCTGGCACGTCACGGCGGTCAACCTCGACAACCTCGGAGATCTCCCGAAGCGTTGTCGCTCCTGCGTGTTCTGGGAGCTGGCACCGCACCTCGCGAAGCAGGCCGAGGACTTCGGCACCACCGAGCTCGAGAAGGAGGCGTGGGTCTCGGAGATCCTCCTCGAGTGGGGCTCGTGCGGGAAGATCGTCTACATGCGCGGTGCGCCCGCGGGCTACGTCCTGTACGCGCCGCCGGACGCGGTGCCGCGCGCCACGGAGATGCCCACCGGCCCGGTGAGTGCGGACGCGGTGCTGCTGACCACCCTGCAGGTAATGCCGGAGTTCGCGGGCGAGGGTCTCGGGCGGATGCTCGCCCAGGCCGTCGTGAAGGACCTGACCCGCCGCGGCGTGCGGGCGATCGAGGCCTTCGGCGAGGCCAAGCCCGGCACCGAGCCCGGCTGCATCATCCCGGCGGACTTCCTGCGCAGCGTCGGATTCAAGACGGTCCGTCCCCACCCCCGGTGGCCGCGGCTGCGGATGGAGCTGCGCTCGGGGCTGGAGTGGAAGGAGGACGTCGAGCACGCGCTCGAGCAACTCCTGGGCACGATCACGATCCCGATGCAGGCCGCCGCACCACCCGCGCCTCGCACCCCCGCGCGCGTACACGCGATCTGAGGGCCCGCTGTACGGGCTCCAGACGCCCCGAATCACACAGGTGTGAGTCAGGGGCGCGGGACGGCGGGCACGCAGTTCCTCGGCCCGCACGGGCTCAGATCGCCTGCGCCTGGTTCCGGATCTCGTGGGCGAGCACGTCCGAGAAGGTGAACGTGCCCGTCGGCTGGTCGTTCTGACCCAGCAGGTACAGCCGCTTGACGGCGACGAGGATCCCCTCGGCCACGACGTCCCGGAAGCCGGAGTCGATCAGCTTGCGCCGGTCGCCCATGTGCGTGAGGTAGCCGAGCTCCACCCGGACCGTGGGCATCCGGGTCAGCCGCAGCAGCTCCCACGTCCGGCCCTGGATGCCGCAGTCCAGCATCGCGGTGCGGGTGAGCAGCTCGCGCTGGATCAGCCCGGCGAGGGCCTCCCCCACGGTGGAGGTGGCGCCGGTCCCGTTGCCGAAGTGGAAGGTCGCGAGCCCCTGCGCGTGGATGCTGCGGTTCGCGTCGGAGTGAAGAGAAAGGACGAGGTCCGCGTTCGCCTCGTTGGCGAAGGCGGCGCGTTCGGCGTCCGACGGGCAGGTGTCCTCGCGCCGGGTCACCAGCGCCTCCATGCCGGTGGCCGACATGCGCCCGACGAGCCGCCGGGCCAGGTCCCACATCAGGTCGGCCTCGCACACACCGGAAGCCTGGACACCCCGGTCCAGCCCGCCGTGGCCCGGGTCGATGACGATCCGCTTGCCGCGCATCCGGGGCCCGGCGCGGCGGAGCAGCTCCTGCTCGCGCAGCAGGCCCGGGCTGCCGCCGGTGACCTTGCGACCGAGCTGGCGCAGCGCGCGCAGGGTAGCGGGCCCGCAGACGCCGTCCGCAGCCATGCCGTACTCGCGCTGGAACCGGCGCAGGGCGGCCTCGGTCTGCTCGTCGAACACACCGGAGGGGCGGCCGGGGTCGTAGCCCAGCTCGAGGAGCCGGGTCTGGAGCTGCCCGACGTCGTCACCGCTCATCGGCGCGGACACCAGCAGCGCCAGCATCCGGTCGCCCAGGCTCCATCCGGCCTCGCGCAACGCGCGGTAGGTGTCCGGCCCGACGATCCCGTCGGTGATGAGCCCACGACGCTGCTGGAAGGCCTGCACGGCACGTTCGAGCTCGACGTCGAACTGGTCGGGAGTGGCGCCCGGGGCGGCGGTGGCCAGCAGGCCGAACCGACGCAGCGTGTCCCTGATCTCGACGACCGCACTTCCACGGTCCCCGCGGCGGAGCAGCTGCATGCACCCCTCGCTCGATCTCGACGTCCTTCAGGCCGCCGACCATTCTGCACCGCGGGGTCCCATTCGAGGCACAGCGCCCCCGACACGGGCGTGTCCCCGCCGCGAACGGCGGGGACACGCGGCGAGCGGCTCGACGCCGCTCGGTGATCATCGCCGGACGCACCGACGGATCGGTGACCGGCCGTATCCTCGAGGCTCCCCGAGGATCCGAGGATCAGAGGTAGTCGGACAGGTCGTTCAGCAGCGCGGCCTTCGGCTTGGCGCCGACGATCGTCTTCACCGGCTTGCCGTCTTTGAACAGGATCATCGTCGGGATCGACATGACCTGGTACTCCTGGGCGGTCTTGCCGTTCGCGTCGATGTCCAGCTTGGCGACCGTCAGGTCGTCCTTGTGCTCGCCCGCGATCTCGTCCAGCACGGGGGCGACCATCTTGCACGGCCCGCACCAGGTCGCCCAGAAGTCGACCAGGACGGTCTTGTCGCTCTTCAGGACGTCGTTCTCGAACGTGGCGTCGGTGACGTCCACGGTGTTGTTGCCCATCCGGGGTATCTCCTTCTCAGCTGTCGAACTCAGTGCACGGCTGCGGCGACGTCCGCCGAGTCCGTCCCGTAGCCGCCGCCCGCGAGCTCGGCGTCGATCGGGGTCTCGGCGAGCCAGCGCTCGGCGTCGATCGCCGCGGAGCAGCCGGAGCCCGCCGCCGTGATCGCCTGCCGGTAGGTGTGGTCCACCAGGTCACCGGCGGCGAAGACGCCGGGGATGTTCGTGTACGTGGTCGGGGCCTGCGTCTTCACGTAGCCCGCGTCGTCCAGGTCCACCTGGCCGCGGACGAGCTCGCTGCGCGGGTCGTGCCCGATCGCGACGAACATGCCGCTGACCTCGAGGGTGCTCTCCTCGCCGGTCACGGTGTCCTTGAGCCGGAGCGCGGAGACGCCGTTCTCCCCGACGACCTCCTCGACGGCCTTGTTCAGCTGCCAGTGGATCTTCGGGTCGTTCTGCGCGCGCTCGAGCATGATCCGCGAGGAGCGGAACTCGTCCCGGCGGTGCACGATCGTCACGGTCCGCCCGAAGCGGGTGAGGAACGTGGCCTCCTCCATGGCGGAGTCGCCGCCGCCGATCACGGCGATGTCCTTGTCCCGGAAGAAGAACCCGTCACACGTGGCACAGGCCGACACGCCGCGGCCGAGCAGCTCCTGCTCGCCGGGGATGCCCAGGTACCGCGCCGCGGCGCCCATCGCGAGGATGACCGCCCGGGACCGGTAGGTCACGCCGTTGGCGACGACCTCCTTGACCTCTCCCGTCAGACTGACGGAATCGACGTCCTCCGAGCGCAGGTCCGCGCCGAAGCGCTTGGCCTGGCCCCGCATCTGCTCCATCAGGACCGGGCCCATGATCCCGTCGGTGAAACCGGGGAAGTTCTCCACCTCGGTGGTGGTCATGAGCGCGCCACCGAACTGGCTGCCCTCGAACACCAGCGGGGCGAGCTGGGCGCGCGCGGCGTAGACCGCGGCGGTGTACCCGGCCGGTCCGGAGCCGACGATGATCAGCTCATGGATCTTCTGCTCGGTGCTCACCGATGCCTCACTCCTCGTCCGACGTGTCCGGCCTGCTCAACACGATCCTAGGAGCGGGCATTCCCCTGCTCGCCCGGGCATCCGTTCGACGTGTGGGGTGCGTCACCCTCCGACGGTCTGGTCGGCGAGCAGTCGTCCGCAGTCCGGGGTGACCACGACCGCCCGCACCACGCCCTTCTTTCCCGTCGAGAGGACGAGAAGGAGGCCGTCGAGCCCGTTCAGGCGCAGCGGCCGCCCCGCCAGCAGGGCGCCCGTGGGCGAGGCCACCCCGGCCTGGAGCAGGCACGACGCCAGCGCGGCCGGGTCCGCGAGCCGCCCGACCGCCCGGGTCCGCTCCGCGAGCACCCGACCGCTCGCCCCGGCGAGGTCGGTGGGCCCGGGGCCCGGGCCGGTGAGGACGACCCCGACCAGGACCGCCGCCGCGGCGGTGAGCAGCGGCCCCCGACGCCGCCGACGCCGCCGTCCGCCCACGGGCGGACCGGGTGGGGGTCCGCCGCGCTCGGTCCGCTCCGTCTCGGCGTCCGCGGCGTCGAGCGCGGCCGCCAGGGACCCCGCGAGCGCCACGGGCATCCGTTCCCGCCCGAGCGTGCCCAGGTCGGCACGGGTGGCGTCCAGCGCGCGCAGGACGTGATCGGTGCCGGCGCCGCCCGCGGCGAGGACGCGTGCCGCGGTCGCCTCGTCGGGGAGGCCTGCGTGGGCCTCGGCGAGCCGCGTGAGCCAGCCCCCGCTCGTCATCCGCCCTCCCGCAGGTGCCCGAGGAGCCCGGCGAGCCGGAGCCTGCCCCGCGCGCAGCGGCTCTTCACCGTGCCGACCGGCACCTCCAGGATCCTCGCCGCCTCCGCCACCGGATATCCCTCCACATCGACGAGAACCACGGCCAGTCGCTGCTCGACGGGCAGCTCGGCCAGCGCGTCGACCACGGCGAGCCGGGTCATGGCCCGGTCGGCCGGATCGTCCGGCGCGGGGAGCACGTGGTGGCGCCGCCCGACGAGCCCCGGCCGCGCCCGGTCGTGCCGGATCCGGTCGACGCACTTGTGCACCACGATCTGGTGCAGCCAGGTGCCCACCTCGGCCTGGCCGCGATAGCTCGACGCCCGGCGGTAGGCCGCCACCAACGCCTCCTGCACGACGTCCGCCGCGTCGTCCGGGTCCCGGACCACCCGCAGCGCGACCGACCAGAGCCGGTCGCCGTGGCGGCGCACCAGCTCGTCGAACGCGCCGCGCTCGCCCGCCCGGTGGGCGGCCAGCAGCTGCCGGTCGGACCGGGCGTCGAGCAGGGGCACGGGGCGGACGGTAGGAGCGTGCCGCGTCCCTCATCGCCGAATGCGGTGGAGTCCTTTGCGATCGTGAACGGGATGGGCTCCCGGTCAGTCGCCCGCGCGGTAGAAGACGACCTCGTCGATCTGGCTGACGTGGGCGTCCCCGCTCCCGCTCAGCGTGGTGATCCAGATGAGCAGGTGCTGCACGGGCTGGCTGTCGGCCAGCGAGATCGTGGTGGTGCCGGAGCGCAGGGTCTCCCGGGTCAGGAGGGTGGTGTCGTCGAGATCGGCGTCGGCGCTGGGCGCGGAGCGGATCTCCACGACGGTCCCGGCGCTGGGCGAGCTGATCGCGAGCTGCGAGAGCTGCTCGGCCCCCACGAAGGACGCCATGAGCCCCACACCCGGCTTCAGCGCGGGCAGCTGCTGCTTGTAGGTGTAGGTCGACCAGGTGGTGGCCGGGTCGCCGTCGACGGCGCGGTCCACCTCGTCCGCGTTGTCCCGGTCCCCGGTCTTGTCGTAGACCTCCACCGACACCCCGCCGATGGCGACGTTGCCCGCAGGGCCGCCGGGCACCGCGCTCGCGGCGTTCGACCCGCCGACCACGATCGCGGGCGCGGTGGGCTCGCGGAACATCGCCCCGACCTGCACGCCGAGGTACCCCAGCACGCCCAGGACGAGCGCGGCGAGCACCCCCACGCCGATCGCGAGCTTGCGCCTGCTGCGCGGGTCCCGGGGCGGGGGCCTGCGGGTCTTGGCCTGCCAGACGTCGTCCGGCGCGGCGGTCACCCCGTCGTGCTGCGGGGGGAACAGGGCGGCGCGGTCCTCCTCGGCGACGACGTCCGCGATCATCCGGTGCACCGCCGCCGCGGTGTGCACGCGATCGGCCCCGGGGCTCAGCGCCGCCGTGCAGACCGCGTCGAGCTCCACGGGGACACCCGGCCGCAGGCTCGACGGCGGCACCGGGGCCCCGTCGCCGTCCCGCTGCGGGGAGGGCAGGCCCGCGCGGGCCGCGTCCGAGCCGGAGAGCGGCCAGCGAGAGGTCAGCAGGGTGTAGAGGACGGCGCCGAGGCCGCGCACGTCGTCCTCCGGCCGGGTGCCCGGCCGGGGCAGGACGAAGGCGACCTGCGCGCGGCCGTCCTCGGCCACCCGGATCCGCTGGGGGTGATCGGTGCCCAGCACCAGCCCACGGCCGTGGGCCTCCTCCGCCGCGGCGGCGAGCGACTGCACCATCCGGGCGGCGCGCGGCGGCTTGAGCAGCCCGTCGGCGACGGCCTCGGTGAGGCTCAGGTCCGCGACCCACTCGGTCACGGCCGCGCCCAGCACGTCCTCCGGCACGCCGGGCGAGCCGGCGGCCAGGACGTCCAGCAGCCGGGCGCAGCCCGCGTGCTCGAAGCCGCCCGCCCGCAGGGCCCGCACGATCATCTCGGCGGCCCGCGCGGTGCCCTCGGGATCGGAGTCCGACTCGTCCGCGGGACGGCGGCGCAGCACCGTCATCCCGACGTCCCGCTGCAGCACGGTGTCCTCGGCCCGCCAGAACTCGGCCCCCGCGCTGAGGTCGGAGCCGACGCGCGCGACCAGCCGGTAGCGGCCTGCCAGGACGGTCCCCGGCCCGGTGCCCACCATCGAGCGCACCACCCTGGGCCGGTCGTCCGGCGGTTCGGCGGGGCTGGGGATCGGTGCGGGCGCAGGCTCGGCGGCGGTGTCCGCGATCTCCTCGGACCGGCTCACGGCGACACTCCGCTCACGCCCCGCGCCTCCACCCCGTACGACTCCCCCAGGTCGTCAGCCTACGGCAGATCTCCGCCCGCAGACGACACCCCGCGCCGTGACGACGCGGGCCGAGCCATCGGGAACTTCCCGCCCCGACCCGACGTTCCGGCGGCCCCGACCACCGGCCGGACCTGTGCGGATGCACCGTTCGGCGGGTCCGCCTGCACCGGCGGGACGGGCGGCGGCGCGGGCGGAGTGCCGCCGGTTCCCCCGTCCGGACCTGACCCCTTCCTGTCGCCGCGGATCCGGCGCCAGATCCGGCGGGCAGCCAGGAGCACCAGCAACCCGCCCGCGACGGCGGTGAGCCAGACCGTGACCGTGCCGTAGACCGTCGAGCGGACCTGCAGCCGGGTCGGCTCGCCGAGGGCGCCGCCGTCCGGGGTGCGGACGGCCGCCTCGACGGTGAACTGCCCCGCCCGCAGCACCTCGGTGCTGACCCGGACCTGAACCCGGCCGAGCGGCGGCACGCGCTGGACGGGGATGGGTGCCACCCGCAGGCCGGCAGTACTCGTCAGTTCGACGCGAACCGTCATCGTGATCGGCAGCCCGTTCGCGACGGTCAGCGGGACGGGGGCGTCCCGGGTCCCCAGCGAGAACGGCCCCGGCGGCTCCAACACCTTCACCGAGCCGACGAGCTCGCCGATCCGCCCGTCGACCAGGTCGGCCTGGGCCCGGGCCGCGGCGGGGTCGCCGCGCCAGGCGCCCGAGGCCGCGCGGAGCAGCCCGCGCAGCAGGGGGTCGAAGACCTGCTCGGGCGGCGCGCCGACACCGGTCTCGTAGTCCGCGGCGGCGCGCAGCCGCTCGACGTCGTCCCGCGCGGCCACCAGGCTCGACACGACCGCGGGCGGGATCTCCTCGGCCCCGGCGCGCACCGGGTACACCAGTCGACCCTGGTCGGCGCCCGGCGCGGGGCCCGCCGCGATGGACGACCCCAGCGCCCGCGGCTCGATCACACCCGCGGTGAGCAGCCGGTTCATCCCGTCGAGCAACGCGATCGCGCCGGGCCCGTCGACCCGCCACTGGTGCGGCGGCGCGAGCGCGACCGGCCCGGCGGCCGGGTCGCCGGTCAGGGCGCGGAAGGCGAGCGCGCCGAGCGCGTCCTGCGTGCCGAGCGCCCCCGGGCCGCCCGCGGGGCTGCCGCTGGCGGGTGTGTCGCCGAGCCCGGTGGCGGCGAGGGTGAGCAGCGGGTCGGTGAGCACCGCGGTCGTCGAGGTGTTCCCGTTCGCCAGCGACACGACCCCGCCGCGGCTGCGCTCCACCGAGTCCACGGACAACACCACGGCCGACGAGCCGTCCTGGGCCTCGCCCACGTCGGCGAGGGTGGCCTCGTCCAGGGCCCCGTCGATCGGCCAGACCGTGTCGGCCAGCACCGGGGTGTCGAGCAGCTCGGCCGCGATCCGCCGCCCGTCCGCGACGGCCCGGGCGGCGAGGTCGGACGCGCCGGAGCGGGCCAGGGCGACCAGGTCGGCGTCCGACTGGGCGAGGGCGAGCACGCAGCCGCCGCGGACCGTGCCCGCGAGCTTGGCCAGCCAGGCGCGGGCGGCGTCCGCGCCCGCCCCCGCGGTGAGGGTGCCGTCCGCGGCGCGGACCTGGTAGCCGTTCGCCATCTGCGCGGCGGTCTCGACCAGGTCCGGGTCGACCGCGACGCACACCCCGGCCCGCAGCGGCGACCCGACGGGCGCGCGGGTGGCCAGGGCGTCGACCAGCCCGTCGAGCCTGCCGCCGCGGCCGAAGGAGGCGGCGAGGTCGTCGTCGGTGAGGGTGAGGGGCTCGCCGGGGACGGTCGGGAGGCGGTGGGGCGGGTCGACGATGGGGAACAGCAGGGTGGCGGGCTGGGCGGGCCCGGGGGTCCCGGGGGGCGCGGGCTGCCCCGGGACGGCCAGCACCGGCAGCAGCATCCGGGTCGCGGCCATCCGGGCCCGGACGCCGTCCCGCGTCGCGTTGACGTTGACCAGCAGGGCGTGCACCCCGGTCCGGTTCAGCGCGAGGCTCGTCGTGGGCGGGCCGGTCAGCGGAATGCTCAGGTTGACCGGGGTCGACGCGCCGGGCGCGAGGTCGGGCAGGTCGGTGAAGGCGGGGGTCACGGCGTCCGCGGCGTCGTCTCCCGCGAGGGCCTCGCGCACGGCGGCCTCGGTGCGCAGGGGGTCGCTGCGCTGCACCCGCACCCCGATGCCGGTCACGGGGGACGTCCCGGTGTTGGTCAACCGGCCCGACACCACGAGGCTGCTCGAGTCCGAGGTGACGACCCGCGGCCCGATGCCCGCCAGATCGAGCTGCAGTCCGCTGTCCCGCTCCGGGAGGGGGGCGCCCGGCTCCGCCCACGCGGGCGCGGCGCCGAGCAGGAGGACCGCGACGACCGCGACGAGCGCGAGCAGCGCTCTCACGCGGTCTCCTCCAGGAGCTCGGTGGCCCGCCGGATCAGCCTGCGCTCGTCGGCGTAGGCGAGCCGGGACTCGAGCTCCCCCAGCGGCACCCAGGCGACCTCGGCGACCTCGACGTCGTCGTCGCAGAGGTCGCCGCCGAGCGCGCGCATGAGGAAGTGGTGCACGGTCTTGTGCACGCGGCGGTCTTCGGCGACGAACCAGAAGTCGATGGTGCCCAGGGGTGCGACCACGCGCCCGATGATGCCGGTCTCCTCCTCGACCTCGCGCACCGCCGCCTGCTCGGCCGTCTCACCAGCTTCGATGTGGCCCTTGGGCAGGGACCACAGCAGCCGCCCGCGCCGGTCCAGCCTGCCGATCACCGCCGCGCGGCCCAGCACGTGGTCCACCACGAGCCCGCCCGCGGACGTCTCGTCGACGGTCCGCAGACGGCGGCGCCGCTCGGGCGGTCGTCCTGCGCGGCGCCCTCCGGAGCGGCCGCGGGAGGAGGACATGTGGCGATGGTAACGAGCCCGCGGCGTGCAGGTGGGTTCCCGGCGACCCGGGTGCGTCACGCCCACGTACACTGGCCCGCCGTGTCTGCCCCGCCCGTGATCACCGATGTCGACCCCGCCGCTCTCCGGCGTGCCCAGGAGAATGCCCTCGTGGAGCTGCTCGACATCCCCGCTGTCGCCGACGAGCTCGGCGAGCGCTTCCGCGCGGCCGGGCACGAGCTCTACCTGGTGGGTGGCAGCGTGCGGGACGCGCTGCTGCGCCGCGGCCAGTCCGATCTGGACTTCACGACCGACGCCCGGCCCGAGGCGGTCCTGGAGATCGTCGCGGGGTGGGCGGACGCCACCTGGGACACCGGGATCGATTTCGGCACCGTCGGCGTCCGGCGCGGGGACGAGACCCTCGAGATCACCACGTTCCGGGCGGACGCCTACGACCGCCGGTCCCGCAACCCCGTCGTGCGGTTCGGCGACACGCTCGAGGCGGACCTGGTCCGCCGCGACTTCACCGTGAACGCCATGGCGGTCGAGGTGCACGCCCCGCGCGGGGACCGGCGCTTCGTGGACCCCTACGGCGGGCTGGCCGCCCTGCACGCGGGCGTGCTGGACACCCCCGCCGCGCCCGAGGAGTCCTTCGCCGACGACCCGCTGCGCATGCTGCGCGCGGCCCGGTTCGTGTCCCAGCTCGGCTTCACCCCGGCCGACCGCGTCGTCGAGGCGATGCAGGCGATGGCGGGCGAGCTGACCCGGATCACCCGCGAGCGGGTGCAGGCCGAGTTCTCCAAGCTGCTGCTGGGGGCCCACCCGCGCCGGGGGATCGAGCTACTCGTCGACACCGGGCTGGCCGAGTACGTGGTGCCCGAGGTGCCCGCGATGCGCCTCGCGATCGACGAGCACATGCAGCACAAGGACGTCTACACCCACTCCCTGGTCGTCATGGAGCAGGCGATCGAGCAGGAGGAGTCCCCGGACCTCGTGCTCCGGCTCGCCGCCCTGCTGCACGACGTCGGCAAGCCCGCCACCCGCCGCAAGGAACCGGACGGCCGGGTCAGCTTCCACCACCACGAGGTGGTCGGGGCGAAGATGGTGCGCAAGCGGCTGCGCGAGCTGCGCTACCCCAAGGCCGTGATCGACGACGTGGCCCAGCTCGTCTACCTGCACCTGCGCTTCCACGGCTACGGCAAGGGCGAGTGGACCGACTCGGCCGTGCGCCGCTACGTCACGGACGCGGGCCCGCTGCTGGAGCGGCTCCACAAGCTCGTCCGGTCGGACTGCACGACCCGCAACCGGCGGCGCGCCGCGGCCCTGCAGCGCTCGTACGACTCGCTGGAGAACCGGATCGCGGAGCTGCGCAAGCAGGAGGAGCTCGACTCCATCCGCCCCGACCTCGACGGCAACGCGATCATGGAGATCCTCGGCATCCCCCCGGGCCCGCAGGTGGGCAAGGCCTACAAGCACCTGCTGGCGCTGCGCATGGAGCAGGGCCCGCTCACCCGCGACCAGGCCGAGGAGGCCCTGCGCAGCTGGGCGGCGGAGAACCTGCGCTGACGCGCCCGTGAGTGGTAAGTGGTGCCAGAGCACCACTTACCACTCACGACCCCGAGCGGCGCAGCTCCAGGTCGTGGCCGACAAGACCCAGCAGGTAGAGCACCGCGGCGCCGCCCAGGAGCCAGTGCGAGTACCCGTCCGGCGGGCTCAGGAGGGCCGCGGCGGCGACCGCGAGCACGTAGCAGGTGTTGAACAGGGCGTCGTAGAGCGCGAAGACGCGGCCGCGGGTCGCGTCCGCGGTCTGCTCCTGGATCGCCGCGTCGGCGCACAGCTTCACGATCTGGCCGCCCGTGCTGAGCACGAACGCGCAGGCCAGCACGGTGGGCAGCGTGATGTAGCAGGCGACCACCACCTGCGTGAGGCCCGCGATGACCAGCCCCAGCCGGATCGTGTGCGAGCGCCCGAACCGGTGGGTCAGCCACGGCGTGACGAGCGCCGCGACGCCGATCCCGGCCGCCGCGGCGACGACCACCTGCCCGACGCCCGCGAACCCCGCCTTCAGCGGCCCCATGTCCTCGAAGGCGTAGCGGAACAGCAGCAGCGACAGCAGGGTGCTCGTCCCGAAGGCCAGCCGGTGCGCGCCGACGGCGAGGAAGGCGGCACTGACGGCGGGGACCCGCACGACGGCCCGCGCGCCGTCGGCCCAGCCGTGGGCGACGGCCGAGACCGAGCTCGCGACGCCCGCCCGGGACGTCGGGAGGCGCGCCCTGTCCGGGCCGAGGGCACCCGCCGCGAACCCGGCCGCGACCGCCGCGGCCACCAGCGAGCCGACGACGGACAGCGCCGCCGTGCCCCCGGAACCGAGATCGCCGGACCCGAGCAGGGCGCGCGCCCCGATCGCCATCGCCCCGCCGAGCGCGGCGGAGGCCGCCCCGGCCGTGGAGGCGACGACGTTGGCCTCGACGAGGTTGCGGGGCTCCACCACGTGCGGCAGCGCCGCCGACAACCCCGCGCCGACGAACCGGCTCACCCCCACCACCGCCAGTGCGCCCAGGTAGAGCAGCGGACCGTCGACACCGGACGCGACCGCCGCCGCGGTGAGCAGGATCAACACCCCGCGCAGCAGGTTCGCGACGAGCAGGACCCGCCTGCGGTCCCAGCGGTCCAACAACGCTCCGGCGAACGGCCCGATCACCGAGTACGGGAGCAGCATGACCGCCAGGCCCGCCGCGACGGCCAACGGCTCGGCCTGCCGCTCGGGGTTGAACAGCACCGCGCCGCCGAGCGCGGCCTGGAAGAAGCCGTCCCCCCACTGCGCCGGGACGCGCGAGGCCAGCAACCGGCGGAACCCGCGACCGCGCAGGAGGGCGCGAACGCCGACCTTGCGGGTCTCGGAGACCGGTTCGGCGAGCGGCACGGGTTGGAGGGTACGTCCCCCGACCGGGGTGCGAACATGGGTGAGTGAGGGACGAGCGCCCCGGCCGGCAGGCCGCCACCCCGGTCGGACCCGGAACCCTTCTGGTGGCCGCGACGGGCCTCACCGATCCCAACTTCTCCCGCACGGTGGTCTACATCGTGGAGCACCGCGGGCAGGGGAGCCTGGGTGTGGTGCTGAACCGGCCGTCCGAGGCGTCGGTGCGGGAGGTGCTGCCGAAGTGGGCGTCCTTCGCGGCGGAGCCGGGCGGTGTGTTCGTCGGCGGGCCGGTCGACGGCACGACCGCGCTCTGCCTGGCGATCCTGCGGCCGGGTGAGCGGCCGGACGGGTTGACCGGCGTCGTGGCGGTGAACGGCCCGGTCGCGCTGGTCGACCTGGACAGCGACCCGGCGGCACTGACCGGGAAGGTGCGCGGTCTACGGATCTTCGCGGGCTACTCGGGGTGGGACGCGGGCCAGCTCGACGGCGAGATCTCCCGCGGCGACTGGTACGTCGTCCCGGGTCTGCCGGACGATGTGACCACCGCTCGGCACGCCGACCTGTGGGGCCGGGTGCTGCGTAGGCAGGGCCCGCCGCTGGCCCTGCTGGCGACCTTCCCGGTGGAGATGGGCCTGAACTGACCGTACATACGAACGTCTTAGACGATCGTATGAATACCGCTCGCCGGTCGAGGGAGGACGCATGAGGGCTCGACCGTTGTTCGCGGTCGCCGCACTGCTCGTGGTCGGAGCCTGCTCCGCCCCGGTCACCGCCCCGGCACCACCGGAGGCGCCCACGACGATCGACGGCGCCCGCCTGGAGCAGGACGTGCAGGACTACCTGCGCTCCGATCCGTCGCTCGCCCCCTTGGCGGCCGGGCGGGTGCAGTGCCCACCGGCGGCGGCGATCGACCCGGACGTCGTCCTGTTCTGCCAGATCACCGGGGTCGGCAGGGTCTGGTCCGTGCCGGTCACCGTCCTGGACCGACGCGGCGACTACCGGATCGACAAGCCGTTCTGACGTCCGTCCCAGACGAACGTCTAGACGATCACGCCTGCGCGGGTCGGCACCCGGCGATGAGGTCGCAGCCCGCGCAGGTGCCCGCACACGCCGCAGCCTGCGGCTCGGCGGCGCGGGAGGCGGTCTCGAGCTGCGCGGCCCGGTCCCCGAGCGCGCCGCCGATCCCGGCCAGCACGAACGCGCCGACCAGACCCACCGCCGTGACCACCCAGGCCAAGGCGGTCGGCGGACCCGCGACCAGCGTGATCCCCGCGAGCAGCGCGATCCCGCCCGCCGCGCCGAGCGGCGGGGCGGCGACCCGGTTGGCGGAGACCCAGGCCGGAGCGGACTCCAGCGTGGCGGCCGTGCGCACCCCGACCCAGCGGTTGCGCCGCAGCGCGGACCGCGCGCCGAGCACGGCGATCGCGACCAGGGCGATCCCGACGAGCAGGAACAGCACGGCGAGCACGAGGCGGAGGGTCGTCGGCACAGGACCAGGGTAGACACCGCGTCCCGTGTCCTCGGAACCCCGTCACCGCCCGTCGAGCAGCGGCGTTACCCTGGGAGGAAGCGCTCCGCGGCCCCTCGCACGCTGCCGCGACCGATGCGGCCCGGGCCGCCGGGCGGCACACGGATCAGCAGGCCGGACACGGCCATTCCTCGAGGTGAGCGGGACGATGAGCACGGAGAGCACGACGATCGCACCCAGCGAAGGCGGGTCGGCCGGAGCCCCGCCCTTCCGGTACGACGCCACGCTCGCCAACGCGATCGAGCGCCGCTGGCAGGACCGCTGGGCCGCCGAGGGCACCTTCCACGCCCCCAACCCCGGCGAGCCGGGCTCGGAGCGGCCGAAGGCCTACGTGATGGACATGTTCCCGTACCCCTCGGGCGCGGGGCTGCACGTCGGGCACCCGCTGGGCTTCATCGGGACGGACGTGCTGGGTCGGTTCCTGCGCATGAACGGCCGCAACGTCCTGCACCCCATGGGCTTCGACTCGTTCGGTCTGCCCGCCGAGCAGTACGCCGTGCAGACGGGCACGCACCCGCGCACCACCACCGAGGCGAACATCGCCCGGTACAAGCAGCAGCTGCGGCAGCTCGGGCTGGCCCACGACCCGCGCCGGTCGATCGCCACCACGGACGTCACGTACTACCGCTGGACCCAGTGGATCTTCCTGCAGATCTTCGAGTCCTGGTACGACACCGAGGCGGACCGGGCCCGCCCCATCGCCGAGCTGAAGGCGGAGTTCGAGTCCGGCGCGCGGCCGACCCCGGACGGACGTCCGTACGGCGAGCTGGCCGAGGGCGAGCGCCGCGCGCTGATCGACTCGTACCGGCTGGCCTACATCTCCGAGGCGCCGGTGAACTGGTGCCCCGGCCTGGGCACGGTCCTGGCGAACGAGGAGGTCACCGCGGACGGGCGCTCCGAGCGCGGCAACTTCCCCGTGTTCCGGCGCAGCCTGAAGCAGTGGAAGATGCGGATCACCGCGTACGCGGACCGGTTGGCGTCGGACCTGGACCGGGTCGACTGGCCCGAGTCGGTGAAGGCCATGCAGCGCAACTGGATCGGGCGCTCCGAGGGTGCGCGCGTCCGGTTCTCCGCCCCTGCGGGCGACATCGAGGTGTTCACCACCCGTCCGGACACGCTGTTCGGCGCGACCTACATGGTCCTGGCCCCCGAGCACCCCCTGGTGGACGAGCTCGTCCCCGCGTCGTGGCCTGCGGAGGTCGATCCCCGGTGGACCGGCGGCGCCGCCACGCCCGCCGAGGCCGTCGCGGAGTACCGCGCCGCCGCCGCCCGCAAGTCGGAGCTGGACCGGCAGGAGAACAAGGAGAAGACCGGCGTCTTCACCGGCGCGTTCGCCGTCAACCCGGTGAACGGCGAGTCCGTCCCCGTGTTCGTCGCGGACTACGTGCTGATGGGCTACGGCACCGGCGCGATCATGGCCGTGCCGGCGCAGGACCAGCGGGACTGGGACTTCGCGACGGCGTTCGGCCTGCCGATCGTCCGGACCGTCGACCCGGGCGACTGGGACGGCGAGGCGTTCACCGGTGACGGCCCCGCGATCAACTCCGCCAACGACGAGATCAGCCTGAACGGGCTGGGCGTCGCCGAGGCCAAGCGCGCCATCACGGAGTGGTTGGCGGACAAGGGGTTCGGCGAGGGCGTCGTGCAGTACAAGCTGCGGGACTGGCTGTTCTCGCGGCAGCGGTACTGGGGCGAGCCCTTCCCCATCGTGTGGGACGAGCACGGCCCGATCGGCCTGCCGGACGATCAGCTGCCCGTCGTCCTGCCGGACGTCGACGACTACTCCCCCAAGACCTACGACCCGGACGACGCGAACACCGAGCCCGAGCCGCCGCTGTCGCGCGCGCAGGACTGGGTGAACGTCGAGCTGGACCTGGGCGACGGGCCCAAGCAGTACCGCCGCGAGACCAACACGATGCCGCAGTGGGCGGGCTCCTGCTGGTACTACCTGCGCTACCTGGACCCGGAGAACACCGAGCGCTTCACCGGCGTCGAGGCGGAGAAGTACTGGGTCGGCAAGGACCTCTCGATCTCGCCGGTCGACCCGGGTGGCGTGGACCTGTACGTCGGCGGCGTCGAGCACGCGGTGCTGCACCTGCTGTACTCGCGCTTCTGGCACAAGGTGCTGTTCGACCTGGGCCACGTGACCAGCGAGGAGCCCTTCCGCAAGCTGTTCAACCAGGGCTACATCCAGGCCTACGCCTACACCGACGCGCGCGGCACCTACGTCCCGGCCGAAGAGGTGGTCGAGGAGTCGGAGGGGCGTTTCACGTGGAACGGCCAGCCGGTGAACCGTGAGTACGGGAAGATGGGCAAGTCCCTGAAGAACGTCGTCACGCCGGACGAGATGTGCGACCGGTACGGCGCGGACACCTTCCGCCTCTACGAGATGTACACCGGGCCCATGGAGGCGTCCCGTCCCTGGTCGACCCGGGACGTCGTGGGTCCGCAGCGCTTCCTGCAGCGGACCTGGCGGAACCTGGTCGACGAGAACACCGGCGAGTCGCGGGTCACCGACGAGGAGCCGGACGCGGACACCCTGCGCGCGCTGCACAAGGCGATCGCGGGCGTGCGCGAGGACTACCCGGCCCTGCACTACAACACCGCGGCCGCGAAGCTGATGGAGCTGACGAACCACCTGACCAAGCAGTACCCGGGTGGGGCGCCGCGGTCCGTCGCGGAGCCGCTGGTCCTGATGTTGGCCCCGCTGGCGCCGCACATCAGCGAGGAGCTGTGGTCGATCCTCGGCCACCCCGAGACGCTGGCCTACGCGGACTTCCCGGTCGCGGACGAGCAGTACCTGGTGCAGGACACCGCCGAGTACCCGATCCAGGTCAACGGCAAGGTCCGCTCCCGGATCACCGTCCCCGCCGACGCCGACCGGGCCGCCGTCGAGGCCGCCGCCCTGGCCGACGAGAAGATCGTCGCCGCCCTGGCCGGGGTCGCGCCCAAGAAGGTCATCGTCGTGCCCGGCCGGTTGGTCAACATCGTCCGCTGAGGGGTGTGATCCACTCGTCGGGAGTGGGGCGGTCGGAGATCGACCGCCCGGCTCCCCGACGGTGGATCATCGCCGGGGTGCCGGGCGGGGGCCGCTACGTCTCCGACGCCCGGCGGCGCGGGAGCGGGCGGACCCGGTGTCGGGTGGACTCGACCGTGCCGGGGGCACTGCGGGCCGGGTCGGCGAGCCACTGCTCCACCGCGTCGAGGACGGCGCGGGCGTCGGCGAGCGCGTCGGTGCTCTCCGCGGCCGGCGTCTCGGCCCGAGTGCGGGCGGCGAGCTCGGCGCGGTTGAGCAGCGACCGCAGCCGCCGCCCCGTGTCCGGGTCCATGGCCCGCTCGCGCACGACCCGGCGGACGTAGGCCGACACGACGTCCGACGGGTGGTCGCGCGACTCGTCCAACGCCGCCAACGCGAGCTGTGCGGCCCCCAGCGCCGAACGGGCAGCCGCCTCCACCGCCTGGGCCGAGAAGCCGTGTGCGGCAAGGAGTTCCGCGGCGGCGAGATCCTGCCGGGCCCGGCTGGACGCGGGGCGCGGCACACTCTCGGCGGCGCTCATCGCCCACCCGTCCGGCCGCCGGGCCGCGCCGCGGGGCGATGACCGCCGGGTGCGTCCGTCACCAGTGGACGGCGACGCCCGGCCGCGAGACCGGCGGCAGCTGACCGGGAGTCGTCGTGTTGCACCGCGGGGAAGCCGGCCCTGGGATCGGGGGCGGCGGCAGCGTCCCACTCGGAACCGGCGCGGACCGCCGCGGCAGACGCCGCCGTGGCATGGGGACAGGTGGCGGCGTCCCACCGGGAACCGCCGCGTTCCACTCCGGGCAGATTCGCCGCGGGACCGGGATCGGTACCGGCGCCCGCTGAAGGGCGCCGCCCCGCCGCGGGCCCGGGCTCCCGCCGCGTCGGTCGGGAGGGCCTCACCGCAGCCGCACCGCCTCGGCGCGGGCGCGCACGAGCCAGGGCTCGACCGGCCGGGAGAGCGCCGCCTGGGACACCGGGTACGCGCACACCGTGATGCCGGAGCGTTCGGTGTGCCGCCACAGCACCTCGTCGATCCGACGCAGCTCGGTCCACGGCGAGTCCAGCTCCCCCAGCACCACGAGCAGCTCGAGCGGCGACTCCACCGAGCCTTCGCCGCTGGCCCACGGCCCGACCAGCAGCACCTGGCTCAAGCGGTCGCCGTAGGCGGCGGCG
This sequence comes from Pseudonocardia sp. WMMC193, assembly GCF_021728735.1. Classification (NCBI taxonomy): domain Bacteria; kingdom Bacillati; phylum Actinomycetota; class Actinomycetes; order Pseudonocardiales; family Pseudonocardiaceae; genus Pseudonocardia; species Pseudonocardia sp. WMMC193. The sequence goes on from NZ_JAKKDO010000003.1 coordinate 4,786,439, forward strand.
AGCTCCACCGCGACGACCGCGGGCAGGTCCTCGTTCTCGGGTTCGGGGTCCGGGTAGGCGGTCGCGGCGAGCGCGGCGTCCTCCCCGGTGACCAGCCCGGCGCCGACCAGCCAGTCCAGGGCGCGGCGGCGGGCCCGTGCGTCCCGGAAGCGGAACCACTGGTCGCGGACCTCGGGGAAGTCGAACAGCGTGTTCTTGAACCGGCGGAAGGCCCCGCGCCCGTTCAGGGCCCGGTCGAGCAGCTCGGCGGCCCGGCGGTGCTGAACGCCCGCGGTGAAGTCCGCCATGTCCTGGTACCCGTCCCGCGCGCTGGTGGGGGCGATCGCGACCCAGCCCTCGACGTCCGGCTCCGGCTCCCCGCACACGGCCTCCGGGATCACCGGGACGATCCGCCCGGTGGCGGGGTCGATGAACCACTCGACCTCGGGCGTCCGGTCGTCGAGCGCCGTGACCAGCTCGGCGAGGTCGACTCGGGCCGGGTCCAGCATCCCCGCAGCGTATCCGGCGGGGGGCTCCGGTGTCCCGGATCGAGCTACCGCGGCCGGATGACGATCTCGGAGACGTGCGCCTCCGCCGACGCCGTCGCCGCGGACACGATCGCGGCCGCCACCGAGTCGGCCCGCAGGTAGCGGTCCGCCTCGTAGCGCCCACCCTCCTGCTCGACGACCGACCGCTGCATCTCGGTGTCGACCCGTCCGGGGTGGACGGAGGCGACCCGCAGGTCCGGCTCCTCGCCGCGCAGGGCATCGGCGAACGCGCGCAACGCGAACTTGCTCGCGGCGTAGGACGCCCAGCCGGGACGGGCGGTGTGCCCGGCACCGGAGTTGACGAGGACCACCGTCCCGCGCGCGGCTCGCAGCGCCGGCAGCAGCAGCCGGGTGAGTCCGGCGACCGCCACGACGTTGATCTCGAACTGCCGCCGCCAGGTCTCCGGCGAGGTGTCCTCGACCCGCCCCAGCAGCGCGACGCCCGCGGAGTGCACCAGGACGTCGAGCCGCGGCAGGTCCAACGCGGTGACCGCGGCGGTGACCGAGCCGTCGTCGGTCAGGTCGACCGGCCACGGGGTCGCGCCGGGCAGGTCGACGGCGAGCTTCTCCAGCGCGACCGCGTCCCGCCCGCCCAGCAGCAGGTCGTGGGTGGGGGCGAGGGCACGCGCGGTGGCGGCACCGATCCCGCGCGAGGCGCCGGTGACGAGGGCGAGGGGCCTGGAGCTCATGCCGTGCACCCTAGGAGACAGCCGTCAGCGCCTGATGATCACTCAGGACGGCCACCGACAACCCTCACCGCCCGATGATCGAGCGAGAGGAAGGGCACCGGGACCCGCGTGCCCCGTCGAGAGCATGCTCGCGGGTGCCCGGTGTGCTCAGACGCGACGGGCCCCGCTGAAGGGCATGTTGTCGACGTTGCTGATCTTCACGGGCTGGCCGCTCGTGCTCGCGTGCACGACCTGGCCGTTGCCGATGTAGATCGCGACGTGGCTGACCGGCTTGTAGAAGAAGACCAGGTCGCCGGGCTGCAGGTCGCTCTTGGAGACCGGCGTGCCGACGGTCGACTGGGCGCGGCTGGTGCGCGGGATCGAGACGCCCGCGTTCTTGAACGCGAACGAGGTCAGACCCGAGCAGTCGAAGGACGACGGGCCGGTGGCCCCGTAGCGGTACGGCTTGCCGAGCTGGGCCAGCGCGGTCTCCAGCGCGGCGGCGCGCTTGGCGGCCGGGGAGGCGTTCAGCGCGGCCGCGGCGACGGCGTTGGAGGGGGCCGCCAGGGCGACGGTCCGCTGGGCCACCTCCACGGGGGCGGCCGCGACGGTCGGCGCGGCGGGAGCGGCCGGGGTGGCGGCCGGGGCGAGCGAGAAGAACGCCGCTGCCGCGGTGGTGACGGCGACGACGGTGGTGCGCAGGAGCGCGGGGGTGTGCGAAGGCACTCGGTGAATCCTCTGGTCGCACCGCCGGACGACCGCGGACGAGCGCTCGGGGGAGAGCGCCGGTCCACGTGGCGGGTGCGGTGGGGATGTCCCCGCCGACGCCGGGGAGCCCGGGCGGGGAACGGCACCCGCCCGTCTTCCGGGCGGTGACCTCGATCCCGAACACCCGGGTGGTGTGCGGTGTAGCGAGGCCGTCGGCCAAATTACGAACGGATTAACCGCGTCGCTATGACGCATATCGCATTCGGCGGTGTCAATTGGGGTGAGGCCGCTCACCACGGTGGCCACTCATTTGGCCGAACTGCAACCGTGATGTTCGCGTGATCGGCGGTCTGTCCACAGCAGGGCAGGTGGTACGGGCCCTGCGCGGCCTCGTGATGGAACCGTTATTGGGCCGGACGAGTGAAACACCTTCCGGTTTGGAAGGAGCGCGAACATTTCCGGTCCACAAATAAATCGGGCCCCGACCGGAGTGACCGGTCGGGGCCCGAGAGTGACGACGGCTACGCGTCGCCGCGGATGAACGCCTCCACGGCCTCGCGGGCCTCGGAGTCGCTGTACTGCTCCGGCGGCGACTTCATGAAGTAGCTCGACGCGGACAGGATGGGGCCGCCGATCCCGCGGTCCAGCGCGATCTTCGCGGCCCGCACGGCGTCGATGATGATGCCCGCCGAGTTCGGGGAGTCCCAGACCTCGAGCTTGTACTCGAGGTTCAGCGGGACGTCGCCGAACGCGCGGCCCTCGAGCCGGACGTAGGCCCACTTGCGGTCGTCGAGCCACGCCACGTAGTCCGACGGGCCGATGTGCACGTTGTCCTTGCCCATGTCGCGGTCGACCTGGCTGGTCACCGACTGGGTCTTGGACACCTTCTTGCTCTCGAGCCGCTCGAGCTCCTTCATGTTCAGGAAGTCCATGTTCCCGCCCACGTTGAGCTGCATCGTGCGGTCGAGCTGCACGCCGCGGTCCTCGAACAGCCTGGCCAGCACCCGGTGGGTGATGGTCGCGCCGACCTGGGACTTGATGTCGTCGCCCACGATGGGGACGCCGGCGTCGGCGAACTTCTTCGCCCACACCGGGTCGGAGGCGATGAACACGGGCAGCGCGTTCACGAAGGCGACCTTCGCGTCGATCGCCGCCTGCGCGTAGAACCGGTCCGCCGCCTCGCTGCCCACGGGCAGGTAGGACACCAGGACGTCCGCGCGCGTCTCGCGCAGCACCTGGGCGACGTCCACCGGCTCGTCGTCGGACTCGGTGATCGTCTCGCGGTAGAAGCGGCCCAGCCCGTCGAGGGTGTGGCCGCGCTGCACGGTCACCCCGAGCGGCGGCACGTCCGCGATCTTCACCGTGTTGTTCTCGCTGGCGAAGATGGCCTCCGACAGGTCGGTGCCGACCTTCTTGGCGTCGACGTCGAACGCGGCGACGAAGGTGACGTCGCCGACGTGGTAGCCGCCGAAGTCGACGTGCATCAGGCCCGGGACCCGGGCGGCCGGGTCGGCGTCCCTGTAGTACTCCACGCCCTGGACCAGCGACGCGGCGCAGTTGCCGACGCCGACTACGGCGACTCGCACCTCACTCATGCAGGTTCTCCCTTGTGTCCGGTGGGTCCGGCCTCGTCGCCGGGATGTCGTTCCCGCTCGATGAGCTCGTTCAGCCACCGGACCTCGCGTTCGGTGGTGTCGAGCCCGAGCTCGTGCAGCTCGCGGGTGTAGCGATCGATCTGCTCGCCCGCCCGCGCGAGTGCCGCGCGGATGCCCTCGCGACGTTCCTCGACGGCGCGCCTGCGCCCCTCGAGGATCCGCATGCGGGTCTCGGCCGGGGTGCGGGAGAAGAAGGCGAGGTGTACCCCGAACCCCTCGTCGTCCCACGACTGCGGGCCCGACTCGGCCAAGAGCTCGGCGAACCGCTCCTTGCCCTCCGCCGAGATCCGGTAGGTCCGGCGAGACCGCTTGGACCAGCCGGTCTCGGCCTCCTCCTCGGCGATGAGCCCGGCGCGCTGCAGCCTGCGCAGGGCCGGGTACAGCGAGCCGTAGGAGAAGACCCGGAACCCGCCGAGCCGCAGACCCAGCTGTTTGCGCAGCTGATACCCGTGCATCGGAGTCTCCAGCAGCAGGCCCAGGATCGCGAACTCGAGCACTGCCGCCTCCCCTCCGTGTCCGGCGCCGGGGACCCCGCTGTCCCCGACGGATCGATGGATCTCACTATATCGGCGCGATACATCTCGACGGGCTATCGAGACCCGCGTCACCGTCGTGTCACCGAATCGTCGGGTCGGGTGAGTACCCTGGTCGCCGTGCTCACCCACCGGCAGGTCGTCGACTACGCGTTGCAGCGCCGTGCGCTGCTCGCGGACGTCTACGCCACGAGGGTGGGCGAGGCCGAGGTGTGCGACGCGAGCCCGTACCTGCAGCGTGCGGCGCGCTTCCACGGCACGCAGACCGACCAGCAGTGCCCCGTCTGTCGGCGGGACCGGCTGACCCACGTCTGGTGGGTCTTCGGCGAGGAGCTGCGGCAGGCCTCCGGATCGGCCCGGCGTCCCGAGGAGCTGGAGGAGCTCGCGGGCAGGCACGGCGAGTTCTCGGTGTACCTCGTGGAGGTCTGCCGAACGTGCGGCTGGAACCATCTGGTCCAATCGTCGGTGCTGGGCACCGGCGCCCGTCCCGACCGACCGCGCAGGCGCAGGACCGCCGCCGAATGACCCCAGCGTGATCCCCGACCCCCGAGAAGACTTGTGAAACCCACGTTCCCCGTCCCGGCCCGCCGTTGCTCCCCACCGGCAGGCGGAGAAGCACGGAGCCCGCGGTGACCGATCAGCGCAGCGACCCGAGCCGATCCGGCGTGCCCCCGCGCGCCCCCGTGCCGGACGTCTGGAACGTCGCCCCCGCGCGTCCGCAGAGCGGACCGCCGCCCTGGAACGGCCGCAACGGCGGCCCGCCCCCTCCGCAGCCTGCGGGCCCGCCGCCGGGGGCTCGACCCGGCTACGGCCCGCCCCCCGGGCGGCCCGCCCCGCAGCGCTTCGGCCCGCCGCCGCACCGGCCCGGGCCGATGGGCCCGCCGGGGCCCGGGCGGGAGGCGCCCCTGCTCACGCACGACGCCGGCGTCTCGGGTCCGGACGACCGGCCCACGTCCCTGGCCGTGGCCGAGCCCCCGGGCCCGCCCTCGGCCGGGCCTCCCCGAGGTCGCGGCGGTGGCGGCGACGGGGAGGGCAGGCGACCGAAGGGGAAGCGGGTGCGCCGGATCGCCTTCTGGACCCTCGGGGTGCTGATCCTCGCGCCGTTCGTCGCGTTCGCCGTCGGCTGGATGATCTTCCCGGTGCCGACGGCGCAGGACGCCGCGAACACCCAGGTCGCCACGTTCACGTTCGCGGACGGGAGCCCGCTGGCCACGGTCCGGCCGAACAACATCAACCGGACGAACGTGACCCTGGACCAGGTCCCGAAGCACGTCCAGGAGGCCGTGCTCTCCGCGGAAGACCGCTCCTTCTTCACCAACCCCGGCTTCGACGTGTCCGGCATCGGCCGCGCCGTGTGGAACCAGCTCACCGGCGGCATCGGCGGCGGCTCCACGATCACCCAGCAGTACATCAAGGTGACGACCGGGCAGGACCAGGTCTCGCTGCTCCGCAAGTACAAGGAGATCGTGCTCGCCGCGAAGATCTCCAAGGAGCAGACCAAGGAACAGATCCTCGAGAACTACCTCAACGCCATCTACCTGGGCCGCGGCGCGTACGGCATCCAGGCGGCCAGCCAGGCCTACTTCGGCAAGGACGTCGGCGACCTGACGCCGTCGGAGGGCGCGATGATCGCCGGGCTGATCCAGTCGCCCTCGCGCTGGGACCCGGCGAAGAACCTGGACCGCAGCCAGCAGCGGTGGGCCTTCGTGCTCGACGGCATGGTGCAGCAGGGCTGGATGAGCCCGAGTGACCGGGCCCAGCAGGTCTTCCCGCAGTGGCAGGAGGCCTCGGCCTCGGGTGGCGGCATCCCCGGGGACGCCAACGGCCACATCTACAACCAGGTGCGCGCCGAGCTCGAGGAGAACGGGATCTCCGAGTCGGAGATCAACACCGAGGGCCTGACCGTCGAGACGACGATCGACCCCGCCGCGCAGAAGGCGGCCGTCGACGCGGCGAACGACGTCATGAAGGGCCAGCCGGACAACCTGCGCACGGCGCTGGTCTCCATCGACCCGAAGACGGGGGCCGTGCTGGCCTACTTCGGCGGCAACGACGGCGTCGGGCTGGACTACGCGCAGGCCTCGAAGCAGCCCGGCTCGTCCTTCAAGCCGTTCGTGTTCGCCGCCGGGCTGCAGCAGCCGGACCCGATCGGCCTGGGCACCCAGTACGACGGTTCGTCCCCGCAGACGCTCGCCGGGGTCAAGGTCAGCAACTCCGAGGGCGTGAGCTGCAACCAGTGCTCGGTGAAGACGGCGATGACGCAGTCGATCAACACCGTCTTCTACCGGATGGCGCTGGATGTCGGCCCGCAGAAGGTCGCCGACGCGGCCGCGGCGGCGGGCATCCCCGCCGAGGACCTCAAGAACCCCACCGGCGGTATCGCGCTCGGTGACAAGAACCTGACGACCGAGAACATGGCCGCGGCGTACGCGACCTTCGCGGCGGACGGCGTGCGGCACGACCCGTTCATGGTCCGCAAGGTCACCACCAGCGACGGCCGGGTCATCTTCGACCACACCGCGGGCGCGGCGAGCGGCACGCAGGCCTTCAGCCAGCAGGTCGCGCGGAACGTCACGGAGTCCATGACCGACGTGGCGAGCGCGTCGCGGATCGGGCTGGGCGGCCGCCCGGTCGCCGCGAAGACCGGCACCGTGCAGAGCAGCGTCGAGGGCCAGAACAACGACGCGTGGACCGTCGGCTACACCCCGTCGATCTCCACCGCCGTCTGGGTCGGCACGGACGACAACTCGCCGATCAAGAACTCGGCGGGCAGGCCGATCTACGGCCGCATGCTGCCCGGCTCGATCTGGCAGGAGTTCATGACCACGGCACTGCGCGGCACGCCCACCGAGCAGTTCTCGAAGTTCACCCCGCTCGGCCAGGCGCCGGTGTCGGACAACGCCGGCCAGGACCAGCAGGACGGCAACGGCAACGGCAACGGCGGCCAGGACGCGGACGGCAACGGCCAGGTCGACCCGCACGAGCGGGGCAACGGCGGCAACGGGAACAACGGCGACAACGGCGACAACGGCAACCGGAACAACGGCGGCGGCAACGGCGGCGGCGGCAACGGGGACGGCGGCAACGGCGGCGGCGGGAACGGCAACGGCGGGAACGGCGGCGGGGGCAACGGCAACCCCGCGGGCTTCACCGACCAGTTCTTCGACCGCGGCCGGGATGGGAACTAGGCTGCCCGGTCCCCCGCGGCGGGTCGTCCCCAGCTGGACCGAGCCGCTCGTCGCCTCGGCCAGTAGGCTGGTCGGCGGCCCGCTGGGCCGCCACGCCCTCGTCGGGCGCGCCGCGTTCTGGACGCCCCTGCGCGTCGTGCTGCTGCTCGCGGTCGTCACCCTCGCTCTGGGCTGGTTCGCGAAGGCGCCGTGCCTGCAGCAGTACCGCGCCGAGGACGGGACGCTGGCGCTCGACTGGCAGAACAACCGCCAGTACGTGGCGATGTGCTACTCCGACACCGTCCCGCTCTACTCCATCGAACGGCTGGACGACCCCACCGCGATCCCCTACCGGGACTCCTGGCAGGACGGCGACGGCGCCGTGCGCTACATGGAGTACCCGGTGCTCACCGGGTTCTTCCAGTGGGGCGCCGCCCGGCTGACGGACGTCTGGCAGAGCCTCCCGCTGCCGTCGGCGCTGTCGGTGGTCGTGTACTTCGACATCGTCGCGTCCGCACTGGCGGCCTGTTGGCTGGTCGTGGTGTGGACGGTCGTGCGGATGCGGTCCGCGGGGGACGCGTTCACCGCCGCCGGGCGGAGCAGGCCGTGGGACGCCGCGCTCGTGGCGATCTCCCCACTCGTCGCGGTGCACGCCTTCACCAACTTCGACGCGCTGGCCGTCGCCCTGGCCTGCGCGGGGATGCTCGCCCTGACCCGGAGACGACCGGTCCTCGCCGGGATCCTGCTCGGCCTGGGCGGGGCGGCGAAGCTGTACCCGCTGTTGCTGCTCCTGCCGATCGTGCTGGTGGCGGTCCGGCGGCGGGACGTGGGCGTCGCGGTGCGGACCGTCGCGGCCGCGGCCGTGGCCTGGCTGGCCGTGAACGTCCCGGTCCTGCTGGCCTGGGCCCCGGGGTGGTGGGAGTTCATCCGGCTCAACCGCACCCGGCCCGCCGACCCGGACTCGCTGTACTACGCGCTGTCCTACTTCACCGGCTGGAGTGGCTTCGACGGGCCGCTGGGCCCCGACCAGGCGCCGAACACGCTGAACGCGGTGAGCGCCTCCCTGCTGGTGGCGGCCTGTGCCGGGCTGGTGGTGCTGGCCGCCAAGGCACCGCGCCCACCCCGGGTGGCCTCGCTGGCGTTCCTGATCGTCGCGGCGTTCCTGCTGGTCAACAAGGTGTGGAGCCCGCAGTACTCGCTGTGGTTGGTGCCGCTGGCGGTGCTGGCGTTGCCGCGCTGGCGGCTGCTGCTGGCCTGGATGGCGATCGACGCCCTGGTCTGGGTGCCGCGGATGTTCTACTACGTCGGCCCCGGCCAGAAGGGACTCCCGCCGGACTGGTTCCTCGGGGCCGTCCTGCTGCGGGACGCGATGGTGGTGCTGGTCGCCGTGCTGGTCGTCCGCTCCGTGCTCAGGCCGCAGACCGACCCGCTCCGCGCCCCCGACCCGGAGGCGGACGGCGAGGCGGCGGCCGCGGTGCTCGACGCCGACCCCGACTGGCCGCTGCGACGCCCGTCACACCGGGCCGCGCGTCCGGTTCCGGTGGGGCAGAGTCCGCAGAATGGACGCCGGTGACCTGCGGGGGATCGTCGAGGCTCGGCTGGCGGCGTTCGAGCGCCGCGGCGTGGACCGACCGGACCTGAAGCGCTCCGCCGTCACGCTGACCCTGGTCACCACGGGCGCGCCGGGTCTCGCGGACGGCCTGGCCTTCCTGCTGACCCGCCGCGCCGCGACCCTGCGCAGGCACGCGGGTCAGTGGGCGCTGCCGGGTGGCCGGACGGACGCCGGGGAGACGATCACCGAGACGGGCCGCCGGGAGCTGGCCGAGGAGGTCGGGCTCGAGCTCGGCGAGGACGCGGTCCTCGGCCTGCTCGACGACTATCCCACCCGCTCCGGGTACGTGATCACCCCGGTGGTGCTGTGGGCGGGCGAGGTCGGCGAGCTCACCCCGAACCCCGACGAGGTGGCGCACGTGTACCGGATTCGGCTGGCGGACATCGACGTCGAGCCCCGGTTCATCTCCATCCCCGAGTCCGACGCGCCGGTCATCCAGGTCCCGCTGTTCGACCGCTTCGTGCACGCCCCGACGGGAGCGGTGATGTACCAGCTGCGGGAGGTGCTGCTGCACGGTCGCGGGACGCGGGTGGACCATCTGGAGCAGCCGGTGTTCGCATGGCGGTAGGCGCCCGCAGGAACAGGCCGAAGAGGATCGCCAGCAACACCGCGCGGCCCCACACGCCGAGCACCACCGCCTGCGCCGCGAGCCCGCCCGCGATGCCGCCGTCCAGCCCCGCGTTGAGCACGTAGAACCAGCGGAAGATCCCGATCCCCATCAGGAGGTCGGCCGCGAGGTACCCCGCGATCCACCCACAGCGGACGCGCAGCAGCACGAAGAACGGCAGCAGCCAGAGCGTGTACTGCGGGGAGTGCACCTTGTGCAGCAGCAGGAAACCGCAGAGCATCGCCGCGCTGACGCCGATCCAGGGGTACTCGGCGCCGCGGCGGTGGATCCGCCACCCGACGGCGGCGGCCACCGCGAAGCTCACCAGGACCAGCACCGGGGAGAGCACGTCGACGAGAGGGCCGAAGTCCGCCCCGTCCAGCAGCGGGCGCAGGCCCCAGAACCAGATCGAGTTGGTGCTGACGTCGACCGCGCGGTTCTCCTGGAACGTGAAGCTGGCCCGCCAGCCCGCATAGCCCGCGAGCGCGAACGGGAGGTTGACCAGCACCACGGTGCCCAGGCCCACCCCGAGCACCCGCAGCGCGCTGAGCCAGTCCAGGCCCCTGCCCCGCACGGCGCCGTCCGGCCCGCGGGACAGGACGTAGAGCGCGAGCGGGAGGAGGAACGCGCCGGGGTAGAGCTTCAACGCGCAGCCCAGGCCCAGCAGGAGCGCGGCGAGCGTGGAGTCGCGGCGCGTGTGCATCACCAGCACCGCCGCCACGGCGGCGGCGACCGCGGGCAGGTCCCAGTTGTGGAAGGCGTAGAGCACCAGCGGCGGGCCGAGGGCCCAGAGCAGCGCCCGCCACCGCGCGAGCCTGCCCAGCATCCAGCCCGTGAGCAGGCCGAACGGGGCGAGCAACAGCGCGGACCCGAGCAGGAAACCGGCGTCGGTGTGGGCGCCGAGCGCTCCGAGCCAGATCAGCACGCCGCTGAGCACCGGGTACTCGACCGCTCCCCCGGTGAGCCGCCCGTCCTCGGTGATCCCGCCCTCGACGTAGGGGAACACGTGGGTGTCGATGGACCGCCCGATCCACAGGTACTGGATGTCGGAGTAGCAGACGTCCCGGTTCTGGCGGGTGCCGAAGTCCAGCGTGCGGCCCGACGCGTCGAACTCCGGACCCGCGCAGCGGGCCTTGTTCGCGTAGCCGAGCAGCAGGGTCAGCCCGGTGAGCAGCACGACCAGGACCAGCCCGGCCGTGCCGAACCGGGCCGGTCTCACGCCTTCGCGCGCAGGTAGGCGATGTCCGCCGCCTGCCCCTCCGCCGGGGTCTCCACCACGACCGGGGCCTGTGCCGCGGCGACGACGGCGGCGAGCACCTCGGGCTCGATCGTGCCGTCCGCGACGTTCGCGTGGCGGTCCCGCGCGGAGTCGAACTCGTCCCGCGAGTTGTTCAGGTGCACCAGGTCGATGCGGCCGGTGATCGCCTTGGCCCGCTCCACGACGCCCACCAGCTCCTCGCCCGCGGCGAACGCGTGGCAGGTGTCGAGGCAGAAGCCCACGCCGAACTCGCCCACCGCGTCCCACAGACGGGCCAGCGCATCGAACTTCCGGGCCATCGCGTTGTCCCCGCCCGCGGTGTTCTCGATGAACACCGGCACCGCGAAGCCGCCCTCGGCGTGCTGGCGCTCCACGAACTTGCGCCAGTTGTCGACACCGACGGCCGGGTCCTCGTCCTTCGTGACGTGCCCGCCGTGGACCACCAGCCCGATCGCCCCGACCTCCTTGGCCCCCTCGGCGTGCTGGGTGACCAGCTTGCGGCTGGGGATCCGGATCCGGTTGTTCGGGCTCGCGACGTTCACGACGTACGGCGAGTGGACGACCGTCACCACGTCCGACGCCGCGAGCTCGGCGGCCTTCGGGTGCGGCTGCGGCTTCTTCCACCCCTGGGGGTCGGCGAGGAAGAACTGGACGACCTCCGCGCCGCGCTCGGCCGCCGCGGCCAGCGGATCGTCGTCCCGGACGTGGGCACCGATGAGCATGGCCCGAGCGTAGAGGGGACCCCCGACAGGTCTCGTGTCCGGCGCCGTCCCGCCGAGTTGTCCACAGGGCACCGGGGCGGCGGCGGACCGGGGGAAACGCGCTGGTAATCTCGCCTGCAACCGCTCCGGCCGGTGCCCACCCGGGCGCCGTGCGACGAGCCCGAGGGCCCGATTCTGTCGGGGCGGGGTGAGAACCTCCTGCCGCGGAAGCGCCGCGGCCGTTCCAGTCCACAGGAGGTGAGTGGTTCTCATGCGTCATTACGAGATCATGGTGATTCTCGACCCGAGCCTGGACGAGCGCACGGTGCAGCCGTCGCTCGAGCAGTTCCTGACCGTCGTGAAGTCCGACGGCGGTTCGGTGGAGAAGATCGAGGTCTGGGGCAAGCGTCGGCTGGCCTTCGAGATCAACAAGAACGCCGAGGGCATCTACGCGGTGCTCGAGGTCACGGCCGAGCCCGCCACCGTCGCGGAGCTCGACCGTCAGCTGGGTCTGAACGAGTCGGTCCTGCGCACGAAGGTGCTGCGCCGGGACCCCAAGCGCACGCCCGCCCCCGCAGCGGCGAGCTGACACCCCGTCCCGCACGCAGCCACACCTGAGGAGGCCGCATGGCCGGCGAGACTGTGATCACCGTGATCGGCAACCTCACCGCCGATCCGGAGCTTCGGTTCACCCCGTCCGGGGCGGCCGTCGCCAACTTCACGGTGGCGTCCACGCCCCGCACCTTCGACCGCCAGTCCGGCGAGTGGAAGGACGGCGAGGCGTTGTTCCTGCGCTGCAACATCTGGCGCCAGGCCGCGGAGAACGTCGCCGAGACGCTCACCCGCGGCGCGCGCGTGATCGTGCAGGGCAGGCTGCGGCAGCGGAGCTTCGAGACCCGCGAGGGCGAGAAGCGCACCGTCATCGAGATGGAGGTCGACGAGGTCGGCCCCTCCCTGCGGTACGCCACGGCCAAGGTCAACAAGGTCAGCCGCTCCGGCGGTTCGGACTTCGGTGGCGGCGGCTTCGGTGGTGGTGGCGGCGGGAACTCCGGTGGCGGCGGCAACGGCGGCGGCCAGCGCGGCGGCGGCTACGACGACCCCTGGGGCTCGGCCCCGCCCGCGGGCAGCGGCCCGGCGGCGGACGACGAGCCCCCGTTCTGATCTTTTCCACCCTCCGCGCGTGAGCGCGGTGCACATCCAGGAGCATCAGCAATGCCCAAGCAAGTTCTGCGCAAGCCCAAGAAGAAGGTCTGCGCATTCTGCAAGGACAAGGCCCAGGACATCGACTACAAGGACACGGGCCTCCTCCGCAAGTTCATCTCCGACCGCGGCAAGATCCGCGCGCGTCGGGTCACCGGCAACTGCCGGCAGCACCAGCGTGACGTCGCGGTGGCCGTGAAGAACAGCCGCGAGGTCGCCCTGCTGCCGTACACCTCGACCGCGCGCTGAGGAAGGGGATCGACATGAAGCTCATCCTCACCACGGACGTGCAGAACCTGGGTGCGCCCGGGGACATCGTCGAGGTCAAGGACGGCTACGGCCGCAACTACCTGCTGCCCCGCAACTACGCGATCGTCGCCACCCGTGGCGCCGAGAAGCAGGTCGAGCAGATCCGTCGGGCCCAGAAGGCCCGCCAGATCCGCGACCTCGGGCACGCCAAGGAGGTCGCGAACCAGATCGGGCAGCTGTCCGTCACCGTGACCGCCAAGGCCGCGGGCGACTCCGGCCGCCTGTTCGGGTCGGTCACCCCGGCGCAGGTCGTCGAGGCCGTGAAGAAGGCGGGCGGCCCGGCTCTGGACCGCCACGCCATCGAGATCCCGGAGCAGATCAAGAGCGTCGGCACCCACCCGGTGTCGGTGCGCCTGCACCCGGAGGTCACCGCGCAGGTTCAGGTCGCGGTCGTCGCGAGCTGACGCGCAGTCACGTTGCGTCACGAGGGCGGGTTCCCGGTCGAGAGGCCGAGAACCCGCCCTCGTGGCGTTCCGGGCCCCTCGGCACCGTCGGTGGCGATCATGCCGAGCGGCGCTCCCGCACACCGTCGGCGAGCGGATGCACACCGACCGTTGATCGCGTGGGAACGACACGCGGAGGTTACGCCGGCGTCGGTCAGTGACCTCTCCGGAGCG